>NZ_CM001442.1:0-4800000 GCF_000244915.1 Bradyrhizobium sp. WSM471
GGTGCAAAAGGTCCTTGCGAGGCGGGCTCAAGTTGAATTCGCGGCCCCTGCGAGTTCTGCACACCGTAGTTTCCCCGGATCGCGAGACGCGAGGGAGTTACCCTGTGAAACAAGACTCAAAAAACGATGTCTCGCTAATCACTTATCGACATAGTGAGGGCAAGCATTTGGAAAATTCGCCTGCGCGTCGTGCGCGTGACGCTTTTGTAAAAAATTTTTGGCGGTGGCGGAGAATTGTCACATCAGACGCGGCACCTTCGATTCTGTGCACGAATCCAAAACCTTGCTCTGAAGGCCTGTGCACAACTCCGCGTGGCGTTAACGCAGATCAAGATTTTTGATGCCTCAAGTGTGAATCAATTCCGTTGCGAGTCTTTCCGCATAGTGTATTCCTTAAGACGTCAGCGGCGCCCACGATCTTGAGACCAGCGCGGTATCGGAAACGGGGCGAGCGTGCAAATCGGCGGCGGTGTGCACGTAGGCGGCGCTTCAACAAGCGATGTCGGTTCAAAACCCACAGCAATGTGGGAACGGTAGCTCTTTGTCTGAATGTCTCCAAGCGGGATCTTTCTCTCGCGCTTAAGAGACGTCTTGAAAGCTGCCCCGACATGCATGATGGCGAAGCCGAGCGGACGACGAGTACACGGGCAGGCATCCGATGACGACGCGGGTGTCGTTTGGACACGCAGGACCTTGTCGCGAGCAATCACGGCAGGACGGGGAGGTATCATGTCTTACGAACTCAACGCGGTATTGAAACACATTTCGACTTCCAGCATTTCGACTTCCAGCGATGCCGTTTTAGATTCGTCGGACACCAAGCCTCCCGCGTGTCACGGAGCGCCGAGTACGCGCTGACCTCGCGACCCCTCCATCTCTAGACATTGCTGATCGGACGCGGCGTTTCCGCCGAACGGTCCAGCCATGCCTGCAGGTGAAATCGCTTGAGGTCGCGCCATTGCAAACATCCCTGGACAGGTATCCCTGGCAGGAACTCTGCATGGCGCTCACCACGCAACCTTATCTCTCAAGAAAAGTTCTCAAATGATGACAACCCCGGAACAGGATCGCTGGTCACGCGTGAAGAGTCGGCTGCGCTCGAACGTTGGCGAGGACGTCTATACGAGCTGGTTTGCTCGCATGGATCTGGAAGGCGTCCAGGACGAGAGCGTGCGTCTGTCGGTGCCGACCCGCTTCCTGAAGAGCTGGATCCAGGCCCATTATGCCGAGCGCGTGCTGTCGTGCTGGCAGGCCGAGATGCCCGAAGTGCATCGCATCGATCTCACCGTGCGCTCGGCCGTGCGCCCCGTGGTTCAGCAGAAGGAAGCGCCCGCGCCGGTCGAAACGCGCCGCTCGCCTGCGCCGGAGCTGCGCTCGACCGCGACCGCGCCGGTCTCGGCCAATCATGATGCGCTCGGCGGCTCGCCGCTCGATCCGCGCCTGACGTTTGCGAGCTTCGTCGTCGGCCGTTCCAACACGCTGGCGCATGCAGCTGCGCGTCAGGTCGCCGAGGGTCGTCGCGGCGATGCCGTCATGTTCAATCCGCTCTACATTCATGCGGGCGTCGGGCTCGGCAAGACGCATCTCTTGCAGGCAGTGACCTGGGCCGGCAATTCCGGCAATGAGCGCAAGGTGCTTTATCTCACCGCCGAGAAATTCATGTACGGCTTCGTCGCCGCGCTGAAGACGCAGACGGCGCTCGCCTTCAAGGAAGCGCTGCGCGGCATCGACGTGCTCGTGATCGACGATCTCCAGTTCCTGCAGGGCAAGTCGACCCAGGCCGAGTTCTGCCACACGCTGAACGCGCTGATCGATGCCGGCCGCCAGGTCGTGATCGCGGCCGACCGTCCGCCGTCCGATCTCGAAAGCCTCGACGACCGCGTGCGCTCGCGGCTGGCCGGCGGCCTCGTGGTCGAGATGGCCTCGCTCGGCGAGGAGCTGCGGCACGGCATTCTCAAGTCGCGCGTCGCCGCGGCCCGCGCCCATCATGCCACCTTCGAGGTGCCGGAGGAGGTGCTGACCTATCTGGCCCGCGCCATCACCCATAACGGCCGCGATCTCGAAGGCGCGATCAACCGCCTGCTGGCGCACTCGAAGCTCAACAACCGGCCGGTGACGCTGGAGATGGCGGAGCACGAGGTGCGCGACCTGATCCGGCCGCAGGAACCGAAGCGGATCAAGATCGAGGACATCCAGCGCGTAGTGGCACGGCAGTATAATGTCAGCCGCTCCGACCTCCTGTCCTCGCGCCGGACCGCCAACGTGGTTCGTCCGCGCCAGGTGGCGATGTATCTCGCCAAGACGCTGACCCTGCGATCGCTGCCGGAAATCGGCCGCCGCTTCGGCGGGCGCGACCACACCACGGTGCTGCACGCGGTGCGCAAGATCGAGGCCCTGGTTTCCAAGGACACGGCGCTGTCGGACGAGGTCGAATCGCTCAAGCGCCAGCTTCAGGAATAAGAGCCTAGGCCTTTCCCTTCGCTCCCGCCGCCCCGGCCCTGCCTGGGCGGCGGTCTTGGTCTGCCTGGGCAGCGGCCTTCCTCTGCCTCGGCGGCCCCCGTCTTTGCGGGTAAATCGTGGGGAACCATCGCGCAATCCCTTGAAACGGATGACTTTACGCGCCACCTTGCGCGACCCTGACGGCTTTGGTCATATCGGCTGGATGATCCGGCCTTCCGGGGTCTTCGGTGCCGTGGCGCGCGTCCCGCCGCCCGGCTTTTCCAGATTTGTGTTTCCTTGGGGATCGGGCGAGTAGTGCAATGAAGGTTACGGTCGAACGCGCGCAACTCCTGAAGTCGCTGGGCCACGTCCACCGCGTGGTCGAGCGCCGCAACACGATTCCGATCCTCGGCAACGTGCTTGTTAGGGCCGAGAATACAAAATTGTCGCTGAAGGCGACCGACCTCGACCTCGAGGTCACCGAAACGCTCGCGGCGGAAACCGCGACCGCGGGCTCCACCACCGTGCCGGCGCACATGTTCTACGACATCGTGCGCAAGCTGCCGGATGGTTCGCAGATCGTGCTCGAAGCCGACGGCGACCGCGCCGTGCTGGCGATCCGCGCCGGCCGCTCCCGCTTCACGCTGCAGACCCTGCCGGAGAACGATTTCCCGGATCTCGCCGCCGGCGACATGTCGCATTCGTTCAGCCTCGCCGCCAAGGACGTCAAGCGACTGATCGATCGCACCCAGTTCGCGATCTCCACGGAGGAGACCCGCTATTATCTCAACGGCATCTATCTGCATGCCGCGGGCTCGGCCAAGGCCGCCACCCTGCGCGGCGTCGCCACCGACGGCCACCGCCTCGCCCAGCTCGACCTGGTCCAGCCCAAGGGCGCCGAGGGCATGCCCGGCGTGATCGTGCCGCGCAAGACCGTCGGCGAGGTGCAGCGCCTGATCGAGGACAACGAGGCCGAGGTCACGATCGAGCTGTCGCAGGCCAAGATCCGCTTCACCATCGGCAATGTGGTGCTGACCTCGAAGCTGATCGACGGCACCTTCCCCGACTACGGTCGCGTGATCCCGCAGGGCAACGACAAGGAGCTGGTCGTCGACAAGAAGGATTTCGAGAACGCGGTCGACCGCGTCTCGACGATCTCCAGCGAGCGCGGACGGGCCGTGAAACTCTCGCTGTCGCCGGGCAAGCTGGTGCTGTCGGTGACCAATCCGGATTCCGGCAGCGCGACCGAAGAGCTCGAAGTCGAATACGCTTCCGACGCCCTCGATATCGGCTTCAACTCCCGCTACCTGCTCGACATCGCCGCCCAGATCGAAGGCGACGTTGCAACGCTCCGGCTCGCCGACCCGGGCTCACCGACCTTGGTGCAAGACCGCGACGACAAGAGCGCGCTCTACGTGCTGATGCCGATGCGGGTGTGAGGGACGTGCGCCCTCGCGGACGCCAAGTATTCCCCCATGAATCAAGCGCGATGCACATTATCGCGCCCTCTCCCCTTGCGGGAGAGGGCAGCTCCGCTGTTGGCCAAGGTCTCACTTGGGTGAGGGGTCCTCTCGCGGCACTTCCTATGTGGAGACAACCCCTCACCCGCGGCCGCTGCGCGGCGGCACCCTCTCCCGCAAGGGGAGAGGGAAAGGGCACCGTGCCCCAACAACATTCAGAATGAGCGCCGATGCCGCGCGACCCGCACCATCGGCCGACTGCCAGGCATCTTCGCCAGTTCGCGAAGAACATGCGGCACGAGCCGACGGATGCGGAAGCAGCGATGTGGCGCTTACTGAGGGATCGCCGGCTATCGGCCTACAAATTTCGCCGACAGGCTCCGATCGAGAACTACATTCTCGACTTCGTCTGCTTCGAGAAGCGCCTCGTTATCGAGATCGACGGCAGTCAGCATGCGGAATCGCAACGCGATGCAGCGCGTGATGCGGCTCTCTCCGTAGAGGGTTTCTCGATAGTGCGCTACTGGAACAACGACGTGCTCCAGCAGCCCACTTCTGTATTGGAGGACGTTCTTGCAAAGCTCGCCCTGCGGTAACATACCCCTCACCCGTCGCCTCACTTCGTGAGGCGCCACCCTCTCCCACAAGGGGAGAGGGGAAGAATCGCGGCCCACGACGAAGATCTGATGACCCCCTCCCGCATTCATCGCCTGACGCTGACGCATTTTCGCAATTACCGGGCGGCGGGGCTCGAGGCTAAGGCTGACATGGTGGCGCTGGTCGGGCCGAACGGAGCGGGCAAGACCAATTGCATCGAGGCGATCTCGTTCCTGTCGCCGGGACGCGGCCTGCGGCGCGCGACGCTGGACGACGTCGCCGACAACCAGGGCGACGGCTCCTGGGCGGTGTCGGCGCAGGTCGAGGGCGCGCTGGGCCTTGCCACGCTCGGCACCGGCATCGATCCGCCGCGCGCAGATAGCCCGGTCAGCCGGCGCTGCCGCATCGACCGCGAACCGGTCAATTCGGCGGCGTCGTTCGGCGACCACATCCGCATGGTGTGGCTGACGCCGGCGATGGACGGGCTGTTCATGGGCGCGGCGTCCGAGCGGCGGCGTTTCTTCGACCGCCTGGTGCTTGCGATCGACAGCGACCATTCCAGCCGCATCTCCGCGCTCGAACGTTCGCTGCGCTCGCGCAACCGCCTGCTCGAGACGCGTAATTACGACGACCATTGGTGTGACGCGATCGAGCGCGAGACCGCGGAGCTTGCGGTCGCGGTCGCCGCAACCCGCGGCCAGACCGCGGCGCGACTGACCGGCATGCTGAACGTGCGCGCGCAGGCCTCCGCCTTTCCCTCGGCGCAGATCGCGCTCGACGGCTGGATGGAGAACGCGCTGCTGACGGAGACCGCGACCTCGGTCGAGGACCGCTACCGCCAGATCCTGCGCGACAACCGTCCGCGTGACGCCATCGCCGGCCGCACCACGGATGGTCCGCATCTCACCGATCTCCAGGTGATCTACGCGCCGAAAAGCATGCCGGCGCGCGATGCCTCGACCGGCGAGCAGAAGGCTCTGCTGATCGGGCTGGTGCTGGCGCATGCGAGCCTGGTCGCCGAGATGACCGGCATCGTGCCGCTGCTGCTGCTCGACGAGGTCGTCGCGCATCTCGATCCGAGCAGGCGCGCGGCGCTGTTCGACGAGCTGCGCAAGCTCGGCGCGCAGGTGTGGCTGACCGGCGCAGACCCCGCCGCCTTCGCCGAGATCGGCGCCGGGGGCGAGATCTTTGACGTCGAAAGCGGACAGGTAACGGCCCGGCGCTAGTCGCCGCCGTTGAACCAGCCTCATTTCCGCCGCGACTAGTTGCCGGAGGCGGCGCCGACGGCGTCGCAGCCGTTTTGCAATCGCGCAATGACATCACGCGCGAACCCCTGGAGAGTGAGATGCGGACGGCAGGGTCCGGGGCGCAAGCTCCGGCACGATGGCGGGCGTTTGCGTGCGGCCTCGTTTTGCTCGCGACGTGCATGCTCGCGGCAAGCGCCGGCGCCTGGATGCCGCATCTCGCGTCGCTGCTTTCGGCCGATCTCACACCGGATCCCGATGCCAGGCTGCCCGCACCGACCCGCTACAGCTTTCGAGGAATCCACACCACCCTGATGCGGGGCGTTGAAGCGCCACTTCGCGTCAAGCTCGAAGCCACCGTGCCCGCCGAGCTCGCCGACGTCCTCGCTTTCTACCGCAGCGAACTCGGAAAGCTCGGCTGGCAGGAGCAGCACGATGACGTCGTCGTCTCCCCTGATCACGTCCAGATCGCGTTCGTCTCTCCGCTCGGGCCGGCCAAGCTGGAGCTCGGCCGCAAGGACGGCAGCACCTTGGTCCATCTCGTGCAGAAGAACTCGGATACTGCAACCAGGGCGAACGTCATGCCCGAACCGGGCCGGGCGAAGCTGGTGCTCAGCAACATCGCCGAGACGGAAGCCGTGCTCGGGATCAACGGGCGGATCATCAAGCGCGCTGCTGGCGCTAACGCCGTCTCGCTGGATCTGGCGCCCGGCAAATATGCCTACGAACTGAACGTGCCCGGCCGTCCGGCCTACACCAACATGCTCACCGTCGCGGCCGGCGACGCCTGGGAGCTCACCGTCGGGCGCGACGGCGAGGCATGGTCGCCGCTCCAGCTGTATTGACTAGTCCGGGAGCTTTGAACCTGCCCGGTTCCTGCCGCGACTTCTCGTGTGAGGCCCGCCGACGGTGTTGCAGCCGTTGCAACCGTGCGCGCCAAGCGCCGCGCGACATCCTGGAGACGTAACGATGGCGATGATCCCGCGCGGGATGCAAATCCCGGCACGATGGCGGCTGCTTGCATGCGGTATCTTCCTGATGGCGAGCTGCTCGATCGCGGCCGGTGCCGACGAGGGCATCGTCGACGTCCATGCGCTGCCGCAGCTCGAAGGTGCGATGGAAGACACCTCGCGCCCCGATTCCTATAGCGTCGAATATCGCGTACCGATGCGGCAGGCCGTGACACTGCCCGCGGTCCAAAAGCTCCTGAGCGACAACGGCTGGGTGCCCTATGTGATGCCGCTTGAGGAGAAAAGCAGCCTGCTGAAGTTCAGGAAAGGACGACAGGGCCTTTCCGTGCATTTCACACAGGCCCCCGGCCGGCCGGACCAGTCCGTGGTTTACTACACCACCGACCGGATCTACGGGAACGTGCCGTTTCCGGAAGGCGCAAGCGAGATCGTGTTCGACGGGACCCGGCCTTATCTCGGCTGCATCGCGCCGACGCCGCTCGATGCAACGTCGGATTTCTATGCCAGCCAGATGGCTGCGATCGGCTGGCAGAAGCTCACGTCGGAAACCGCCGCGCGCTGGACGACCAGTCTGAATGAAACCGTTCCCAACGGCCTGCGCGCGTTCTACGCGCATGCCGATAGCAAGGAGACCGGCTTCTATCAGCAGAAGCCCGTGATGCTGACGCTGACGCGCCGCGACGACGGCCGCACCAATGTCGATATCCGGGTCGCGCCCTTCGCGCTGCCCGGCGAGCTCAAGGCCGATAGCGATCTGGCCGGCCTGCCGCGGCCGGGCCCGACCAAGACGGCCAGGGGTCTCGGCGGCGCGAGCGACAATAAGCGCGAAATGTCGGCCGCCGCGATGGCCGAGCTGCCCGCCGTGCTCGCCTTCTATCACCGCGAGCTTGCCGCGCGCGGCTGGCAGGAGGACGGCAGCGCGCCGCTCGCACCCGGCGACGAGGTCGCGATCAGGATCTCTTCGGCGGAGGAAACCGGCGTGCTGCGGCTCGGCCGCAAATATGATTTCACCATGGTCAGCCTGACCGCGCAGGTGAAAGAATCCGCGCTTGCCGCCCGCGCCAAGGCGAAGAAGGAGGCCGACGACAAGTTCCTTGGGGACGCGTTAGGTGCGGCCAAGCAGCTCATCACCGCCGACGAAGCAAGACGCAAGGTGCAGGCAGCCGCATTGTCCGACGCGCCGCTGAATGCGCTCGCCGACAGCAAGACGCCGGTGCCGCTGCCTGAAAACGCCGAAGGCGTGAAATTCGAGGGCGACGAGGGCAGGCTCGAATTCTCCTCGACATCGAGCGTGAAGGCGCTCACCGCGTTCTACCGCGCATCGCTCAAGCCGGCGGGCTGGAAAGAGCAGCCCTCCGTCATCAATCAGCCGAACATGGCGGTGATGGAGTTCGCAAAGAGCGGCAAATCGATATCGATGACCGTGATGCAGATGGGGCCGAAGGTGAACGTTAGCGCCAACGGCTCCGGTCTGGTCGTCGCCGCGGCGAAGCCCGTCGAGGCCAAATCGACGCAAGCCAAGACGGTCCAGACCAAATCGAAGGAGCCGCTCACGCCCGATCCCGATTCCGCCCTGCCGGTGCCGACGCAGCGCAGCTCGACCGGATTAAGCTCCACGAAATTCCCCGGCAGCGACCAGTCGTTCCGGACCGAGCTCGAAGCCAGCATCCCCGCCGAGCTTGGCGAAGTCCTCGCCTTCTATCGCGCGGAGCTGACCAAACGCGGCTGGCAGGAAAAGACCGACGGCGCGACCGTGACGGCCGAGCGGGCGGAGCTCGCGTTCACCTCGCCGGCAGGGCCGGCCATGCTAAAGCTCGGCCGCGCCAGGGATGAGACGATTGTCAGCCTGGTGCAGCGGAATCCGCAGGCCGCGGCCAAGGCCGACATCATGCCGAAGGCGGGGCAGGCGAGGCTGATGCTCGGCAATATGGGGCCGAAGGAAGCATCGCTGACGATCAACAATCAGACCGTGAAGATCGCGGCCGGCGCCGGCGGTCCGCAATCGCCGAAAGGTCCGATGCTCGATCTGCCGCCCGGCAAGTACCAGTACGCGCTGCGTCTGCCGGGACGCCCCGCTCGCACCGAGACCCTCACCGTGGCCGCCGGCGATGCCTGGGGCCTCCTGGTGGGACCAAGCGGAGATGTGCTGCCGCTTCAGATGTATTGAGCTGCAAGGCCGTTCCGGGGCGTTCCAGATGCCTTGGAACGTCCCTCGTCCCCGCAAAATCCACGCCTTCGAGAGCCCGAAACGGCTTCTCGAACCGCGCTTTTTCCAAGCCGCCGAATCGGCCTTCGAAGGCCTTGAAAATCGGCCGAAAAATCCTAAGTAATCAAGGACTTGCCGGGGGATACTTTGCGCTAGGCGCAATCCGTCTTTCGTGGCACAAATAGCCCGCATATCAGCGCCTTTTGCGCCGCTGATTCGGGCGACATCTCGAAGGCCTCTCATGACTGAACCTGCTCGGCAGACGCCTGCCGAAAACGAACCCTCAAATCCGAGCGATTACGGGGCGGAATCGATCCGCGTGCTCAAGGGTCTCGACGCCGTTCGCAAGCGCCCCGGCATGTATATCGGCGACACCGATGACGGCTCGGGCCTGCATCACATGGTGTACGAGGTCGTGGACAACGCGATCGACGAGGCGCTCGCGGGCCACGCCACGCGCGTGGACGTGATCCTCAATGCCGACAATTCCGTCACCGTGCGCGACGACGGCCGCGGCATTCCCGTCGACATCCACAAGGGCGAAGGCATCTCGGCAGCCGAGGTCATCATGACCCAGCTTCATGCCGGCGGTAAGTTCGACCAGAATTCCTACAAGGTTTCCGGCGGCCTGCACGGCGTCGGCGTCTCCGTCGTCAACGCGCTGTCGAGCAAGCTCGGCTTGCGCATCTGGCGCGACAACAAGGAACACTACATCGAATTCGCCCATGGCGATGCGGTCGCGCCGCTCAAGGTGGTCGGCGACGCGCCCGGCAGGCGCGGCACCGAGGTGACGTTCCAGGCCTCGACCGAAACCTTCAAGAACATCGAGTATGATTTCGCCACGCTGGAGCACCGGCTGCGCGAGCTCGCCTTCCTCAACTCCGGCGTCAACATCGCTCTCTCCGACATGCGTCACGCCGTCGAGAAGCGCGAGGAGATGCATTATTCGGGCGGCGTCGAGGAATTCGTCAAATATCTCGACCGCAACAAGAAGGCGATCGTGCCGGCGCCGATCATGGTGCGCGCGGAAGCCAACGGCATCGGTGTCGAGGCCGCCTTGTGGTGGAACGACAGCTACCACGAGAACGTGCTGTGCTTCACCAACAACATCCCGCAGCGCGACGGCGGCACGCATCTGGCCGGTTTCCGCGGCGCGCTGACGCGCCAGGTCAACGGCTATGCCGAGGCCAACGCGAAAAAGGAAAAGATCGCGCTCACCGGTGACGATTGCCGCGAAGGCCTCACCGCCGTGCTGTCCGTGAAGGTGCCGGACCCAAAATTCTCGTCGCAGACCAAGGACAAGCTGGTGTCCTCGGAAGTGCGTCCCGTGGTCGAGAACGTGCTCAACGAGGCGCTGCAGGCCTGGTTTGAGGAGCATCCCTCCGAAGCCAAGATGATCGTCGGCAAGGTGATCCAGGCGGCCGCCGCCCGCGAAGCCGCGCGAAAGGCGCGCGAGCTGACGCGCAAGAGCCCGCTCTCGGTCTCTTCGCTGCCCGGCAAACTCGCCGACTGCCAGGAGAAGGATCCGGCCAAGTCCGAACTCTTCATCGTCGAGGGTGACTCGGCAGGCGGCAGCGCCAAGCAGGGCCGCAACCGCGAATTCCAGGCCGTGCTGCCGCTGCGCGGCAAGATCCTCAACGTCGAACGCGTGCGTCCCGACAAGATGCTGCACAGCGAGCAGATCGGCACGCTGATCACCGCGCTCGGCACCGGCATCAGCGACGAGTTCTCGATCGAGAAGCTGCGCTATCACAAGATCATCGTGATGACGGACGCCGACGTCGACGGCGCCCACATCCGCACGCTGCTGCTCACGTTCTTCTACCGGCAGATGCGCGAGATCATCGACGGCGGCTATCTCTACATCGCCCAGCCGCCGCTCTATAAGGTCAACCGCGGCAAGTCCGAGCAATATCTGAAGGACGAGCGGGCGCTGGAAGATTATCTGATCGATACCGGACTCGACGACTGCGTCTACATTCCCGGCACCGGCGGCGATCGTACCGGCCGCGACCTGCGCTCGCTGGTCGACGACGCCCGCGCCGTCCGCGGCGTCCTGCGCAGCCTGCACACCCGCTACAATCGCAAGGTGATCGAGCAGGCTGCCATCACCGGCGTGCTCAACAAGGCGATCTACGGCGATCCGGAGAAGGCCGCCGCGGCCGCGCAATACATCGCCGCCCGCCTCGACACCCTCGCCGACGAGGTCGAGCGCGGCTGGATCGGTCAATACGTCGAAGGCCATGGTTTCCAGTTCGAGCGCACGGTGCGCGGCGTCAAGGACGTCGCTCTCATCGACGACGCGTTCCTGGGCTCAGTCGAAGCCCGCAAGCTCGACGAGTACACGGTCAAGCTCCAGGACGTTTATGCCCGCCCGGGCAAGCTGCGGCGCAAGGACACCGAGCACATGGTTTACGGCCCGGTCGATCTGTTCGAAGCCGTCACCGACGCCGGCCGCAAGGGCGTCTCGCTGCAGCGCTACAAAGGGCTGGGCGAGATGAATCCGGAGCAGCTCTGGCAGACGACGCTGGATATCAATGCGCGATCACTGCTCCAGGTGAAGGTCAAGGAGGTCGACGAGGCCGACGACATCTTCACCAAGCTGATGGGCGACGTGGTCGAGCCGCGCCGCGACTTCATCCAGGAACATTCGCTGAGCGCGACGATCGATATTTGAGATCGTTCGCGCGCCGGCGATCTTGTTGGGGCCATCCTTCGAGACGCCCGCTTTGGCGGGCTCCTCAGGATGAGGTCTCGTTTCGCGGCGAAACTCTAAACCCTCATGGTGATGAGCGCCGCCTGCGGCGCGTCTCGAACCACGAGGCCGAGCTGCCAGGAGCTTGTGCTCGGGCCATCCTCTGAACCTCACCACCCGCCATCGCGACGAAGTGGCATGAACCCGCGAGGCCTGTTCCGGCCCGGAAGCGCCACGCCATGACCAGCTCCGTAGCAACCAGTTCCGCTGTACCATCTCGCCGTTTGGGCATCATCGGCAGCATTGTCGGCATGCTGGCGCTGATGGCGGCGGTGTTGCCGCATTGGATCGTGCCGATCGTGTTTCCGCCGGCACCGACGGACCAAGTCATCGTCGACACCGGACACCGCATCAAAGACCGCGTGATCGCGCGGGTGAAGGGTATGGAGTATCAGGCTCCGAAGGTCGAGAAATCGGCTGAACGAAGCTGGAGCGAAGCCTCCTCGGTCACGGCGATCTCGCTCGGCCTGCTCGCGATCCTGCTCTCGGTCCTTGCGCTCATTTTTCGGGAGGAACGGCTCCTCGCCGCCGTGGCGGCCACGCTCGGCACCGGCGCCGTCGCGATCGAAATCTCCTTTGTCGTGATCGGCGCGCTGATCCTGATCGCGATCCTTTATGTGGTGGCGAATATCATCGGGTTGTTTTAAGTCCCGCCGGACAGGCTCGAGCCGCGGCCGGCGCAATTGCTACCGCGCTCAATTCTCTGTAGTTTCCGGCTCGAAAACCCGCCCGCCCCACCCAACAGGACAGCGAGAACCCCGTGGCGCCCATCCAGTACATCGTCGAGGGCGGTCACCGGCTCTCGGGCTCGATCGAGCCGTCCGGCAACAAGAATGCCGCGCTGCCGATCATCGCGGCAGCCTTGCTCACCGAGCATCCGGTGACGCTGGAAAACGTGCCGCGGATCCGCGACACCGAGACGCTGGTCGAACTGATCCGCTCGGTCGGCGCGGCGGCGGAATGGACCGCCCGCAACACGCTTCATATTCACGCCAAGAGCATCCGCGCCGCCGATCTCGATCCTGAGCTATGCGTGCGCATCCGCGCCTCGATCCTGCTCGCGGGCCCCCTGCTCGCCCGCTGCGGCGAAGTGATGCTGCCGCCCCCCGGCGGCGACGTCATCGGCCGCCGAAGGCTCGACACGCATGTGCTCGCGCTGGAGCAATTGGGAGCCAAGGTCACCGCCACCGACCGGCTCGAATTCCGCGCTTCCAAACTGACCGGCGCCGACGTGTTCCTGGACGAGCCCAGCGTGACCGCGACCGAGAACGCGCTGGTCGCAGCCGTCGCCGCCGAAGGCACCACCTATTTGCGCAACGCCGCGTCCGAGCCGCATGTGCAGGACCTCGCCAATTTCCTGGTCGCGCTCGGCGCTGAGATCGAGGGCATCGGCACCAACACCATGATCGTGCATGGCCCGGCGACGCTGGGCGGTGCGACCTACCGGATCCAGCCCGACCATATCGAGGTCGGCTCGCTGATCGGGCTTGCCGCCGTGACGCGTTCGCCGCTTCGCATCGTGCGCGCCGGCGTCCAGCATCTGCGCTCGATCCGCATGGGATTCGAGCGGCTCGGCATCGTCTGCCGCATCGAGGGCGACGATCTCATCGTGCCCTCGAACCAGACGCTGAAGATCCAGGACGATTTTGGCGGCCACGTGCCGAAGCTGGAAGACCAGCCCTGGCCGGCCTTCCCCGCCGATCTGATGTCGATCGCGATCGTCACCGCCACGCAATGCGAGGGCGTGATCCTGATGTTCGAGAAGATGTTCGAATCGCGGATGTTCTTCGTCGACAAGCTGATCGCGATGGGCGCGCGCATCGTGCTGTGCGACCCGCATCGCGCCATCATCGCCGGTCCAAGCCGGCTGCACGGCGCGACGATGACCTCACCCGACATTCGCGCCGGAATGGCCATGCTGCTCGCGGCCGTCTGCGCCGAGGGCACCTCCACGATCAACAACGCCGACCAGATCGAGCGCGGCTACGAGCGCATCGACGAACGGCTGAATGCGCTCGGCGCGAAGATCCGACGCGTGCCCGAACGGAAGGGGTGAGACGCTTCGGCTCCCAATCCGAAAATGGTCTCGTGCCCCGGACGCAGCGCAGCACGTCAGTGATGCGCTGCTGAGCCGGGGTCCATGTGGCCAGGAGCCGTGCCCGCAACTTCTGGATCCCGGCTCGCGCTTCGCGCGTCCGGGACACGAGGGCCATGTTTTCGTCGCTCGGTGATGCTATTGGGTGATCATGCTCGACACCGTTCAGCCTCGTTCGCAGCCGCAAGCCGGCGTGCCGCCAAATCCTCTCGCCGACGAGTTCGTCGCGACGCTGCGGCTGGCCGTGCCGATGATGCTGACGCAGCTCGGGCAGATCGCGATGATCACGACCGATCTCGCGCTGATCGGGCGGCTCGGCGAGAGCGCGGTCGCGGCAGCAGCACTCGCGCATACGGTCTATTTCGTCAGCTTCACGTTCGGGCTCGGATTGATGGCGGCAGTGTCGCCGCTGGTCGCGCAAGCGTTCGGCGCCGGCGATGTCAGGCGCATCCGCCGCTCCTTGCGCGTCGGCCTGTGGGTCGCATTGCTGATCTCGCTGCCGATGATGGCCTCGCCGCTCTATGGCGAGCACATCCTGGTCGCGCTCGGTCAGGCGCCGCACTCGGCCGCGCTCGCCCAGCGCTATCTGAATGGCCTTGCCTGGGGCATCGCGCCGGCGCTCGGCTTCATCGCGCTGCGCAGCATGATGAGTGCGGTGAACCGGCCGCAGGCCCCGCTGTGGATCACGCTCGCGGCGATCCCCGTCAATGCCGCGCTGGTCTACGTCCTGATCCACGGCCTGTTCGGCCTGCCGGAGCTCGGCCTGTTCGGCGCGGGGCTTGCGACCACGCTGGTCAATCTCGGCACGTTCGTCGCCACGCTCGCCATTGCGGGACTGCGCAAGCCGTTCGCAGACTATCGTCCGCTTGCCCATCTCTGGCGGATCGACTGGCCCCTGATGCGCAAACTGATCGCGATCGGCGCTCCGATCTCGTTCTCGCTGCTGCTGGAATATGGCCTGTTCTCTTCGGCGGCGCTGCTGATGGGATTGATCTCGACCACTGCGCTCGCGGCGCATCAGATCGCGCTCCAGGTCACCGCCGTGCTGTTCATGGTCCCGCTCGGCATCGGCATGGCGGCCACCGTGCGGGTCGGCCACGCCTTCGGCCGCGGTGAGCCGCTTGCGGTGAAGCGCGCAGGTCTCGTCGCCGCCGTGATCGGGATCGCGTTCGTCACGGCCCTGACCGTCGCGATCATCTTCGGCCGCTATCAGCTCGGACGGCTGTTCTTCGGCGGCGGCGAGGCGAGCAGGGCGACCGTCGAGCTGACCGCGACGCTGCTGCTGGTCGGCGCGACCTTCTTCATCGCCGATGCGATCCAGACCATCATGGGCGGCGCACTGCGCGGCATCAATGACACCAGGATGACATTGGTATTCGCCGCGATCGGCTATTGGTGCGTGGGCTTTCCGATCGCCTGGTGGCTCGCCTTTCACGCCGATCTCGGCGCGGTCGGTGTCTGGATCGGACTGTCGATCGGATCGTTCGTCTATGCCGGACTTCTGATCTTGCGCTTCCGGATGCTGACGCGCAAACTGGCGGGATGAACGGGACCGTCCGCGAAGTCACCCCCGATATCGATGCTGGCACGCTGCTGGCCGGCGCGCAATTCATCGACGCCTTTCGCGTGGAGATCGGTACGGCACCAGTGAATGCCCGCGAGGCCTGCACCAGGATGGTGTTGCACGGACCGCGCTGGATCGGTGCACTGACACGCCTGCGCAACATCCTCGTGACGCCGTTCGGCCTGAAGACATCGGGCGAGGGTACGCCGGCGCCGGGCGGCCTGATCGGCCTGTTTCCGGTGCTAAGTGAAACGCCGGAGCAGCTGGTGGCGGGCTTCGACGATTCTCATCTCGACTTCCGCATCGTGGTCGATGTGGCCGGCGAAGCGGTGCTGCGCCACGTCACCCTGACCACGCTGGTGCGGACCAACAATCTGCTGGGCCGCACCTACCTCGCGTTCATCACGCCCTTCCACAAGCTTGTGGCTCGCAGCATGATGGGGCGGCTCGCGGAGCTGGCTCGATGACGCTCTCCGTCGACCTCTTCTACTCCTTCCGCAGCCCGTTCAGCTATTTGGCGCTGCCCAAGACGCTGAAGCTCGTCGAAGACTACGATCTGGCGGTGAATTTGCGGCCGGTCTATCCGCTCGCAGTCCGTGTGCCCGGGTTTTTCAAGAAGGCCAGCCCAAACTTCATTCGGTATGTGGTGCTCGACAGCACGCGCGTGGCGCAGCACGAAGGCATTCCGTTCCGCTTTCCAAGGCCCGATCCGATCGTGCAGGACAAGGTCACGTTCGACGTCGCGGCGGAGCAGCCCTATATCCACCGCCTGACCCGGCTTGGTGCCAAGGCGCAGCTCGAGGGACGCTCGCTCGCATTCACCGACGCCATCGCCCGCGTGCTGTGGGACGGCTCGGTGGCAGGCTGGAACGAAGGCGATCATCTCGCGCGCGCCGCCGACAAGGCCGGCTTCGATCTCGCCGCGATGGATGCCGCGATCACCGCGGACCCGGATCGCTACGAGCAGGTGATCACGGAGAACGAGAGGGACCACGCCGCCTCCGGCCATTGGGGCGTGCCGACCTTCGTATTCGACAACGAGCCGTTCTTCGGCCAGGACCGCATCGATTTGCTGGTCTGGCGCATGCAGGGTAAGGGGCTGAAAAGGCGTTAGCTCACTCCGCCGCGCGCGCGGGCTTGTCGGCCGCGGGCTCCGACCATTCGCCGACCACGCGGTCGAGATCGCAGAGATTCTGGTGCATCTGCTCCAGCGAAAAGCCGAGCGCGAAGAAGCGCTCCGCGGTATCGCTGGGCTGCCCCCGGATCAGGCCGTCCTGGCGCACAGCCGCGACCGCCTCGGCATAATGCTGGAGCGCGACATGCACGGGATGGATCGGCGGAGCGCCGGCGCCTTCGCGCAAGGCGGCGGCGGCCGAACGCAGGAAGCGCGCGATCACGGTCGAGACTTCCGTCAGCGGCGCGGCGAGCCGCGTCTGCACCTCGGCCGGCAGCGGCACCACGGTCGAGCGGCCGATCATCACGACGTCATGGCGCAGCCGCAAGATCGTGCGCAACAACGGGCCGGTGTCCGGCCCGCTCGACAATCGCGCAGAGCGCTCGCGCTCGGCTTCGGCGCCAATGGTATTCATGCCGACCATTGCGTTGCCGATACCGTCCTGAATCCGATGCAGCGCGTCATTGTCCCGGCCGCGCGTCAGCCCCGCGAGCAATTCGGTGAAAGCCTCTGCGATCAATTCCAGCAGCTTCGCCGCGCTGGCGCGGATTTGCCGCACCGCGCGCGATGGCAGCACCAGGAACGAGACCAGCAGCCCCGTCACCGCGCCGACCGAAACTTCGCTGACCCGATCAATCGCAGAGGCCATGGGATCGGCATGATGCATCGACGGAAGCACGAGCACGATCACGGCCGTCACCGTTGCAGAGCTCAGATTCGGATAGATCGATGCGACAAAGGCAAGCGGCGCCACGGCCAGCACCAGCAGACCCAGCAGGCCCAGTTCGCCCGAATAGGGGATCAGGATCGCGATGGCGCCGCCATAGATCGCGCCGCCGATGGTGCCGAGCATGTAGTCGCGTGTCGCCTTGAGCGAGCGCCCGACGCTCATCTGGGTCACGATGATGGACGTGAGGACGGCCCAGAGCGGCAACAAGAGATGCAGCGCGGTGGCGAGCGCGTAGGCGCCGGTGGCCGCCACCGTGACCCGGATCGCCAGCCCCAATTGGGTCTTTCGCGACCGGACCCTGTCGAACAGCTCTCCTGCGAATGCCATGATCGCGTATCCCGGTCCAACCCTCGTAAGCCAGCCAAAGCATAGCTGATGCCCGCGGCCCCGGGGCCGCTTGAAAGGCCAAATCAGCCCGCCTAACTTGCGCGCCAAAACGAGGAAACACGATGGCTCACGAAACCGCAACGCTCGCCGCCTATGTCGCCAACCTGAAATTCCAGGATATTCCGGCGGAAGTGCAGGATCGGGCAAAAGTGCTGACGCTGGACTTCCTCGGCAGCGCCATCCGGGCCCGCAGCGAAGCGGAATCGACGCCCTCGATCCTGAAGATGCTGGAGGCGCTCGCGCTCGACACCAAGGGCGAATCCACCGTGTTCGGCGACAGCAAGACCTGGACCCCGGCGGTCGCGGCGCTGCTCAACGGCGCGCTCGGCCATTCGCTCGACTTCGACGACACCCATGCGGACTCCTCGCTGCATCCGAGCGCGCCGGTGGTTCCGGCCGCCTTCGCCATCGGCGAGATGGTCGGCGCGTCGGGCCGCGACGTGCTGACCGCGATCGTTGCGGGCTATGAGGTCTGCTGCCGGCTCGGCAACGCGCTCGATCCGACGTCGCATTATGCGCGCGGCTTCCATCCGACCGCCACCGCCGGCACCTATGGCGCAGCCGCGGCCGCCGGCAAGCTGTTCGGCCTCTCCGAGCAACAGCTCATCGCCGCCTTCGGCGTCGCCGGCAGCCAGGCCGCGGGCTCGCTGCAATTCCTGGTCAATGGCGCATGGAACAAGCGCTACCAGGTCGGCGCCGCCGCGATGAACGGCGTGATCGCCGCGACGCTGGCGCGCAACGATTTCGTCGGCGCGACGGAATCGGTCGAGGGCAAGCACGGCCTGCTCGCCGGCTACACCGACGATGCGCATCCCGACAAGGCGGTCGCCGAACTCGGCAGGACCTACGAGACCATGAAGATCGGCGTGAAACCGTATCCAAGCTGCCGCTATACCCACGCCGCGATCGACGCGCTGATCGCGATGCGGCGCGAGCACAATCTGACGCCCGATCAGGTCAAGCGGGTCGAGATCGGGCTGCATCGCAACGGCATCACGCTCACCGGCGACGCCGCGACCAAGCGGCACCCGACCTCGATCGTCGGCGGCCAGTTCTCGATGTTCTTCACCGGCGCGCTCGCGCTCGACCAGGGCTCGTTTGGCTGGGACGACTACAACCGCCTTGGGGACGCGACCATCGACGCGCTCGCCGACAAGTTCGACGTGGTGCAGGACGATCGTCTCGAAATCGGCCGCACCCATCCCTTTGGCGCGCGCGTGAGTATCACGACGGACGACGGCGTGCACGAGCGGCTCTACGCCGATCCCTCGGGAGAGCCGACCTCCTTCCCCGATGCCCAGGCCATGCAGCAGAAATTCTTGACGCTGGCCCGCCCGGTGCTGAACGCGCGCGCGGAGAAATTCGCGGACGCGATCATGACGCTGGAGCGGTTCGACCGCGTAGCGAAGGCGACCGAGCTGGGGAGGTAGCAGGCTCTCTCCCCACGAACGCTGCACCCTCGCCCCTTGTGGGAGAGGGTGGCTTCGCGAAAGCGAAGCCGGTTGAGGGGTTCTCTCCGCGAGTCCCCCTCTCATTTGGATGCGTGGATAGATACCCCTCATCCGGCGCTTCGCGCCACCTTCTCCCCCAAGGGGAGAATATGCAAGTTGCTGCATCGCTGCTGCAGGTGTATAACTTTCATCTAAGCTACTGAACTCAAAGGTATAAATAGCAGATGATGTGCAAGGGCTAGCAGCCGCTGTGCCTCCGCTGTTTTTAACACCCTTCGTACACCGCGAGCGCCGTCCCCATGCCCAAGCCCCGGAAGATCGCCCTGGAGACGCCAACCGCGCGCGCCAAGCTAACGCCGCGCAAGGCATCTTACTTCGTGCGCGTCGCGCCGAACATTGCGCTCGGCTACAGGCGCAATCATAGCGGTTTCGGAACGTGGAGCGTCCGCTTCGCCGATGGCAGCGCGAGCGGTTGGCTTAAAAAATTTGGTACTGCCGACGACCTCGAGCCCGCGAACAACACGAGCGTCTTCAATTACGATCAGGCGCTGCTCCAGGCCCGTAAGCTGGCACGTGGCGAGGCCCAAGCCGATACCGGGACAGCGGTGGCCGGGTTTTCCCCGGCGACCATCGATCAGGCGCTAAAAGAGTATCAGCGCGATTTGCAGTCGCGGGGTGGGAGCATCTACAATGCCAGCGGACCGCGCGGGCATCTTAGCTCTCAGTTGCTTGCCAAGCCGGTTGCATTGCTCGATGCAAAGGAACTGCGTAAGTGGCGCGACGGCCTGCTCGACAAGGGCCTGCAACCGTCAAGCGTTGTGCGTTACTGCAAAAGTCTGCGCGCCGCGCTCAACCTCGCTGCCTCGCACGACAAGCGTATCCAGAACGGCGATGCATGGGAAGCCGGGCTGGAGACGCTGCCTGATGCCAGCGTTACTCGCAACGTCATCCTTGGCGATGGCGACGTGAGCCGGTTCGTCGCCGCGAGTTATGACCGCGACCCGAGCCTTGGCCTGTTCGTTGATGTGCTCGCTGTGACCGGCGCTCGGCCGTCGCAAGCAGCTCGGCTCCTGATCGATGATCTGCATGGCGGCGTCAAGCCGCGCCTGACTATGCCGCGTTCGGCGAAGGGTGGATCGAAGAACCGCGCCGCACGCAAGCAGGAGCGCATCAGCGTGCCGATCACGCTTTCGCTGGCGGCGAAGCTAAAGCAGGCGACCCGGGGACGCGCCGCAGACGCTCCCATGCTGTTGCAGAACAACGGCCTGCCTTGGGGAGGCTCGGACGACTATCGCGAGGCCGTCGGCGGAATCGTCACCTATCTGAACCTTGATGAAAAAGTGACGCTGTACGCCCTGCGCCATTCAAGCATTGTCCGCGCCCTACTGCGCGGTCTGCCGATCAGACTGGTTGCCGCATCGCACGACACGTCGAGCGCCGAAATCGAGCGGACCTACTCCAAGCACATCACTGATCATAGCGACGACATCGCGCGTGCCGCACTCCTGCACCACGCGCCAGTGCCGACGCTGGCAGACAACATCGTTGCGCTGGGGAGCTGATCATCGCCGATCAACATTTGTTGCAGCGAAGTTTTACTTCATGGAGGCTAGCAAAGTAACTGCTGGCTTTTTTGTCTTCATCCCGCTCTTTTGCGCACTAAAGCTTCTTATCGTTTTTATTTTGCATAGATCGATAGTCAGACGCATGCTCCAGCCAATCAGAAGCATCACGGAGCAGAGCGATGGCCAAGGGAGAGAAAATCGGCTGCAACCCTCGTCTCGGTGTCAACTCACCGTCGGTTGAGCCGAAAGCCTACTCGATCAAGCAGTTTTGCGAGGCGCACAACATCAGCGTTGACACCTATTTTCGCATGAAGCGCGCGGCTTCCGGGCCGGTGACGATGAAGGTCGGCGGGCGCACCCTGATCAGCGTTGAGGCCGCGGCAGCGTGGCGTCGCGAGTGTGAGACTGCCCCGAACGCGCGGGCGGTCGCCGCCGAATAATCAGCGTCCACAGCTAAAATATTCTGATCTGAAATGCCGAGGCTTACCGCCGCTACGGCTGAGGCGAACTATTGGCTGAAAAGAGCGGAGCCGACGGCCAGGTGCACTCGTGCAGCAAACCCGATGCACCCGGTCGTCTAACAAATGAGGGCAGCTTGTGCCGGACCTCACGTCTAAAACCGCTGTCGCGCGGTATGCGGTAGCGCCCGCCGACTCGGCTGTCAACATCCTGGAGCGCTTGAGGATGTCACCGGACGCGCCGAGGAAATCAACGAACGGGTCTTTGTCGCCTGCACTATGGCTCAAGGCGAGTTGGAGGTGTTCGAGCCTTACGATCTCGGTCACGAGCTCAATGATCGGCGGAAATCGCTTGCCGATCATTTGCTTGAGATCGAGATCGCAGCGCATGACCTCGACGAGCTGGTCGATCTCATTAGCAAGCTCACGTCGTAGCAAACCGGAAGGGCACCATCGTTGATGGTGCCCTCTTTCTTTTTAGAGGACACCTCAATGGCTAACAAGCCTCGTATCCGGACCGCGTTTCACCTTAATGCCACCGTGCGCCTGGTCGCCGGAGTGCGTTGCCCGAAGTGCGGCACTGAGCTGCGCGCTCAGGATCTTGAGTTGCTCGACCATGGCGATGTTCGCGCCATTTGCGCCGGCTGCCATGTCGTTCTGCTCGCTATCGAGAACCAGTGATGGCGGGCCGCGTCAAGGCGCGAAGCGGCTCACTGGCTGCCGCCCTCGGTCTCGCCACACTGCCAGTCGGCGAACGGCAGACCCCGCGCGTTCCTGTGATGGAGGCAGTCCGGCTCGCCGCCGATCGCGAGAGTCTTGCCATCACAACAACTACCTTCGAATGCACTATTACGATTTGGGCTGAGGCCGCGGCCGAGGGCGAGCTGGCTTTGCCGCTGGAGCCGCTCGCGGCCCTGCTGCGGCATTTCCCACCCAACACAGAGATTGCGATTACCGCGGACGACCACGCCGCGATGCTAACCGTAGGTCAATCAAGCTTCAAGCTCCCGGTGGTTCCGATCGCGAACCTGCGGGAGCCGCTTCTTATGGGTGTGGAGACTGGTCGCGTCGAACTCGATGCCAAGACGACGCTTGGTCTTTTTGCTCGGCCCGCGTTCGCTGCTGCCCACGATGCGTCTCGTGGATACCTTAATGGCATCCTCCTGCACAGCACAACCGAGAGTCTTGTCGCGGTCGCGGCCGACGGGGTTCGGTACTGCCGTGTCACCACACCGGCGGCGACGACACTCTCGCCGGATCGCTCGCTGATCATCGCGAACGGGGTGGTGAACTCCATCAGCCGCTTGCTGCGCAAGGCGATCGGTAACGCGACCCTGCGTCGATCGGAACGCTTGTTTGCAGTCGAGGGCGCATGCGAGCGCATGCGATTTGCGGTCGTTAGCAGAAGGATTGATGCGACCTATCCCGCTTATGAGAGATTCTGCCAGCTGCCAGGGCCGAACTTCATCACCACCCACCGCGCCGGGCTCGCCGAGGCGCTCGCACGCTTCACGGCAGTGGCTGCCCCTCAGACTTCACTGCCTGTCGTCAAAGTGTCCTGGGACGCCGGCGGTTTGCATTTGTGCGCCGATGGTAGCCATGACCACCTTGAGGCCGACGTTGTGGGCGAGAGCGAAACGGCGGTTCAGACCCGGTGTTTCGCTGAAATCGTCGGCGCATTGCGGGGCGACAACGTCACCATCAACGCGCGGCAGCCCAGCAGCATCATCCTCATCACCGACCCGGACGATGAGAGCTTTGCCGCGGGACTGATGCCCATCCGGCCGAGGTCGTCATGAGCAATCTGCTCGCCGCCGCGCTCGACTACGCTGCCCGCGGGTTGCGGGTGTTTCCCTGCACTCCGCGGGGGAAGACACCCGCGGTTGCACGCGGCTTTCGAGCCGCCACTACAAACCCCGCAACCATTCGCCGCTATTGGACCGATCCCGAGCGCAACATTGCTGTCCCGACCGGCGCGAGTTCGGGTTTCTGGGTGCTCGACATCGATGGCGAGAAAGGCGCTGCAACTTTGCGCGCGCTGGTAAAGAAACACGGAGCGCTGCCGGACACCCGCACCGTGCTCACGGCCAGGGGCGCACATGCATGGTTTGCATACCCGGGTCCGATCCCCACCACAGTCGGGAGGGTCGGTGCCGGCATCGACACCCGCGGAGACGACGGCTACGTCATCGTCCCGCCCTCCGTCCATGAAACAGGCCACCGCTACGTCTTCCTCGGCGATCCGTGGGCGCGTATCGCGGCCGCACCGGCATGGCTGATCAATGCCGTTCGCACCAAACCCGGATTGCGGATCACCGAGCGCGCCATGGCCACGAACCAGGGACCGTGCCGTGTGGGCGCCTATGGTCACGCTGCCCTGCAAGCCGAAACTGCGGCGCTTGCTGCCACTCTGCCCGGGCGACGCAACGACGCGCTTAACCGTGCGGCTTTTAACCTTTTTCGATTGGTTGCCGGCGGAGAGCTCGCCGAGGATGAGGTGATCGCCGAGCTTCACCAGGCCTGCATCACGAACGGGCTTGTGGCCGACGATGGCCGGCGGAACGTGCACGCAACGATTCTTAGCGGGCGGGCCGCGGGTTTGCGGTGCCCGAGATCGCGAGGCGGGCCATGACCGAGGTGCTGCGCCCGTACCAGGTCGAGGTCATCGCCGAGTTCTGGCGCGCCATCAACGCGGAGCAACGCAGGATCATTCTCGTCGCGCCGACCGCGTCCGGCAAGACCGTGATCGCGCGCGCGATCGTGGAACAGGCCCGCCAGAAAGGCTGCGGGTCGCTGTTTCTCGCCCACCGTCGAGAAATCATTACCCAGACCAGCAACAAGCTGCGCGGAATCCCCCACGGCATTATCCGCCCCGGAATTCAACCGCGTCCCCTTGAGATGGTGCAGGTGGCGAGCGTACAGACGTTGCATCGCCGTGCCATCAAAGCTTCGACGATGGAGCTACCCGAGGCGGGGCTCGTCGTCGTCGATGAATGCCATCATGTCGTGGCGCAGAGCTACAAATCGATCATCGAGCGCTACCCGGAAGCCATTCTGCTTGGGCTCACTGCCACGCCGTGCCGTGGCGACGGCCGCGGCCTCGGTAAGGTCTTCCAGACCATGATCCAGTGCCCACAAGTCGGCGAGCTTGTCGAGCAGGGCTTTCTGGTGCCGACCCGCGTCTACGCGCCGGTGGATCCTGACCTGCACGGCGTCCACGTCCATCGTGGCGATTACGTGGAAAGGGAGCTCGCCGACCGCTTGGACCGACCGAAATTGGTCGGCGATATCGTCACTAACTGGTTCAAATTCGGTAAGCGGCGCAAGACGGTCTGCTTTGCCACCTCCGTCCGTCATTCAATCCACATCCGAGACGAGTTCGTTCTCACCGGCGTTCGCGCCGAACACATTGACGGCTCGACGCCAATGGCCGAGCGGGATGCAACGCTGGCAAGGCTCGCCTCCGGCGAAATCGAGCTTGTCACCAACTGCATGGTGTTGACTGAAGGTTGGGATATGCCGGCGCTTGGATGTCTGATCCTGGCGCGACCGACCAAGCAGCTGGGCCTGTACAGGCAGATGGTCGGACGCGGGCTCCGGCCAGCGCCGGACAAGGTTGATTGCATCGTCATCGACCACTCGGGTGCCACCTACCGGCTCGGGTTCGCCGAAGACTTCATCGAGTGGACGCTCGATCCCGACCTGAAGACAGAAAATCCGGCCCATGCGGTCCGAGACGGCGATCATCCGGGCGGGCCGAAGATCGTCGAATGCCCAGAGTGTGGCGCTGCCCGCGTCGGCGGAATGGCGTGCCTCAGCTGCGGCTATTTGCCGGCACCATCGCCCCGCGCTGTTGACGTGATCGATGGCGATCTTGGCCTCGTTGGTACCAGCCGTAAAGCACAGCCCAATCTTGACGACCTCCGCACTCGCGAGAAATGGCACGGCGAGTTCGCCGCAATCGCCACTGAACGGGGCTACAAGCCGGGATGGGTTGCGCACCAGTACCTTACCCGGTTTGGCGAATGGCCGCCTTATGGGGTGGCGCCGGTGCCGCTCGAGCCATCGGTCGAGGTCAGGCGCTGGGTGAAGTCGCGGATTATCGCCCATGCCAAGCGGAGGAACTCCGCATGACGAGGAAGCGCGTCGCCGTGGAACGTTTTGTCCGGCTCACCTACGGCATGATGCAGAGCGAGGCCTGGCGAAGTCTCGGTGGCAACGAGCGTGCCATCTATGTCGTGCTGGCCATGCTCTACAACGGCAACAATAACGGCGAGATCGGCCTCTCGGTACGGCAAGCGGCAGAGGCCATCCATGTTGCGAAGGATACTGCCGCCCGCGCGATGAGCCGTCTCCAAGATCGGGGATTCATTGTCGCCACCACCAAAGGACGTTTCGTCCGCAAGCGCCATGCCACCCGATGGCGGCTCACAGAGTTCAAGTGCGACCTCACGGACCAGCCGGCCAGCCGGGACTTTGAGTCCTGGATCACCGCAGACATCCTCCCTCTCCGTGGTGTGGGAGAGAGTGCAGAGAGGGGGGCAGATGGATAGCTATAGACTGTATCATCACAGGGACTGTAGCCTGTCTCACCACAGGGACTGTAGGAAATCTACAGTCTCACCACAGGGACCGCATAGTCTCACCACAAGGACTGTTAGTCCCGCCCATGCGACTATGTGGCGAATATTTTGGCGGACGAGCTAAAGCATCGCTTGTGCCAACATCTTCAACTTCGCTACGTCCAGACATGCTGGATTATGCTACAATTGGCTCGCTAAGCTCTGAACGAGGCCGCGTCATGAGTGCAATGCGAGGTCGGCGAGATCCAAGAACAGGCCGCGTCTTCGGATTTCAATCCGAAACACAGCGCCACAACTTCATGATCGGTCGTGCTCAATGCTGCGATGGCCCAAATCGACGTATGCCCACTTGTACGGCGGTGACCAGGTCTGGTGAACCCTGCAAGGCAGCGAGGATGCGCGGTCGTTCAACTTGCTTCCGTCATGGCGGAAGCTCCAAAGTAAAACAGACGCGGCTGGCTGCCGCATACCTGTCAGGAGATTTGACCCGTATTCAGCGGGCCGAGATGCGATTAGAGCGCAATCGCTTGTGTATGCTCTGGCGTCATGACCCACACCAACCTGGCAAAACAATCATTCTGACGCCCGACGATGAGGAGATCTGCCGAGCATGGGCGATGCAGCAAGGCTTCGAGCTCCCGCTCCTGGACGATGACCTCCCGGCGTTCTCGGACGCCCTCCGATGGCTATGGGCTAGGAGGTCGCGCGGACTCATCAGTGAGGAGGACTTGAGCGCCAAACTCACGCGGCTGCGTAGCCGGACCATGGAGGCAACCCGTGCGGTCGATTATCAGGGATGAGCGTGGGCGCTTTGTACAGGTAGTCCAGCCGAGGCTTTGGCAAGCCGCTGCGGTGAAGCGGAGCCGAGACAGAACCGATCGGATTGGACGCGCCCGAAGGCAATTGAAGGCGAAGATAGCAACGACCCAGTGGACGAATGAGCTGGATCGGCAAGGAATCTGTGAGTTGGAGGCTTGCGGCATCGAGTGGTTTGCAGTTGAAGCGTGGCTGGATGCCCTGAACCAACAAGAAGCCAGTGCCGCGCGGAGGTTCGTGAAAAGCGTTTTGGAGGTGTTAGCGGACCATGCGGCTCCGTCTCGAGAACGGGGCGGGGTCTACAATGAACTTTATCGGCGGCTAATCGCCGCCGGGATCGTGGACTAATCGCCTCAGGCTTTGATCACGGCCGGAATGGCTCGCCACGACTCCACGCGGGCCGCTGATGCGCTCTTGGTGGCTTCGAGTCCCCAAGACCAGTGTAGAAACAGGCGCTCCTTGACCGTCGCAGGGGCGCGGAGAGGCTATCACTCCAAGAGGTCTTATTGAAGCGCCCGCCAAATTGTGGTTTCGCCGCACTCATACTCACGGGCCAGCTCCGCCATCGTTTCGCCGGCAGCGTACCGCTCAGCCAGTCGTCGGCGCTGACTGTGATCAAGAGCAGTCGGCCGCCCGAACTTCGTGCCCTTACGCCGGGCCCGCTGAATACCTTCTTCACACCGCTTGCGGATCAGGCTGCGCTCGAATTCGGCAATGCCGCCCATGATCGTCATGACGAGCCGACCCACATCGGTCGTGGTGTCGCACCAGCTCTCGCCGAGCGAGACAAAGCCGCAGCCTACCTCCTGGAGCTCATGCAGAATGTTTTGCAGATCGCGGCTTGAGCGTGCCAGGCGATCTAGTTTCGAGACGACCAGCACGTCGCCTTGCGTGATGGTCTTCCTCAGCCTGGCGAACTCTGGCCGCCCGTTAATCGAGCTGCCAGAAACTTTCTCCTGGAAAATTCGTTCGCATCCGACGGCCTTCAGGGCCTCGATCTGTGCGGCGTGATCCTGCGTGCCCGAGCTCACTCGCGCGTATCCAATTTTCATTTCTGCCCCCAATTTGAAAGAGACACTTTTGGAATCCAAAAAGTGAGATCATGCAAGGCCGATTTTTGTCTTTCACAAAGTAGAGTTTTTGAAAGTTAGAGGCAGATCGTGTGCCGCACCCTGGCAAGGCAACTGCGCTCATCACCTCCAATGGGCGCCGTTGTGTTGATGACTAGCCTAGCTTGCAGAGCAGTTCGTGATGCGGCTGCGCGCCATGGTTCGGCGTGCCGCGAATGCAGGAGCGCAAGCCCCCGGGATATGCCCCGAAGGACTCTGCCGAGGCCTTAGAAGGGCCTTGTGCGACGGCGCCGGGATGATCCTGGACACGGCGGCTGATCGCGGCGCTTCAACATCGAGACCTGAGCCGCCCCCTGGCACCCCCCGGTCGTCGTGGGGCCGCCGGCCGCAACCCGCCGCGACAAAATTTTCGCACGTCGAACTTACCGATGATGGATGCTGAGTTTGCCGTTGCCCCGCATATGTCCCAAAGGCGAGAGTGGAAGGGGTGAGTCAAACTGTCTCACCAACCCTGTTGAGCCAATGGCCCTGCTATTATATGCGAGCAAGGAGCTGACATGGTGGACACGACGTACAATCTCAACGGCGGGTTCAAACCTGCAATGAAACGGTTCGCCGATCTCAGCGGGCCTGACTTTTTCCCAACCCCACCCTGGGCAACGTTCGCGTTGATCGACAACGAGAAGTTCAGCGGCGATATTTGGGAGTGCGCGTGCGGCGATGGTGCCATGTGCCGCGTTCTGAAGCAGACTGGGCAGCCCGTTCGGAGCTCTGATCTGTACGATCGCGGCTATGGGGAAACTGGCGTCAACTTCCTCGAGGCGGCCCAGCGTGCCGACAATATCGTGACCAATCCTCCCTACAACTGTGCCGAAGGCTTTGTGGCCAACGGCCTCAAGCTTGCAAACCGGAAATTTGCGCTGCTGCTGCGTCTAGCGTTCTTAGAAGGCGTGAACAGAGCGAACACAATCTTTTCTCTTACCCCACCCGCCCGCGTGTGGGTCTTCAGCGAGCGCATTACGTTCTACCCGAGCGGCGTTGATCCCAAGGGCAGTGGCACAACCGCATATGCCTGGTTTGTTTGGGATAGGGACGCGCCCGCCGGAACTGAATTGAAATGGTTCAAGCCCGGCTACAAAGCAACATTTGCCTAGCTATGTTGCGGCTTCTGTCTTGGCGCGCGGCGGCAGATGGACAAGCAATGCCTTCAACGCCGTTTACGGGGCGCGGCTCTAAGAATCCCATCTCTCGACTTTGATTGGCAGTCGCAGATCGATCAGACGCGCCTGTAGGAGAGAAAGAGCGAGCAGGTCGCTTGGATGCACATGAAGCGAGTAGTCGAATTGATTGCCGCCACCCTCCACAAAATCGAGGTGCGGGCCATCAACACTGGGGTCGAGGTCAGGACCAAGATCGATCCCTTTAAGGAGGCGATAGGCCTTCGCAGAGGGACCGGACACGCGGTCATAGTGCAGTTCCCACCAGGCGCCGTCCATTTGCTGGTCTAGGTGGCTTGGGTCGAAGCTCATCTGTTCGAGCCGCTCTTTGATTTCACCAGCGGTGTAGTCCTTTGCGTCCAGGCTATTCAGAAACACGCGCCAGGTCGGAGGCTCAGGGGCAATGACTTCAGGCTCGCCATCGAGAAACAATTGCGGTTCGTCCAAACCATCCGGCCAATCCCAGTAGAGCGTGTGTGCAGTGCGCGGCGGGACAGCCAGCAGCGGTGCCTCCTTCCGCCGTATGAATGCCCGCGCGTCACCGACGAACGCCATCGTCAGCAAGCCGCCCGTTCCGATCAGAAATCCACGTCGTGAAAACATAGGGCCCTCCGAGGTCATGCGCATCTGGAGGACTGGCGACCTATTGTTGCCCTGCGGGCCACATCGTCGTACCACCGTTGCCGGTCAAGGCTGGTTGGCGGGACCGTCAGGTCCTCTCAGGATGCAGCACAGACATATCGCACCGATACCCGCTGTCAACGGCTTTAGGGCGGTCTCGAGGTCAAACCCGCCCCAGCATGCCCCATTTCCGGCACCTTTGCCGATCAACAGAGATGAAGCTGCCTATGGGCTGGCGGTTTGTTCTGCGCCGAGCCCTCCGTAGGACCTCCGATTGGACTTAGCGGTGAGGCGACACTGTCGCAGCGCCTCTTTCATACCGAGGGATCCAGCATGAAACGCATGGTCGTGGCCGGCATCGTCCTTCTCTCGCTCTCTTCCGTAGCCGAGGCGCATCGTCTCTCCGGAAGCGCGACCTATTACGGCGGAAGTGACCGTCTGTGCGGTCGCCGCACAGCCTCCGGGGGCGTGCTCAACTGTGCTGCAATGACCGCCGCCCACCGGACGCTGCCCTTCGGCACGGTCCTGATGGTTCAGAGCGGCGGTCGGTCGATCCGGGTCACGGTGAACGATCGCGGTCCATTCACCGGCGCGTTCCTTGATCTATCGCCTGCGGCCGCGAGTGCGCTCGGCTGTCGCTGCACCCATCGCAACGTGACCGCGACGATTGTCCAAATGGGATCCGGTGGGACTTTGGTCGCGAGCCGAGGCCGCCAACGTCCCGTCGCTGCGGCGGCCATGCCGGGGTTCTTCCAACCGATGCAGGACGGCATGAGTCCGTTGGGAGCGTTCGGGTCCTCGATGGCGATGGCTCCTGCGCCGCGCCATCACCGTCGCCATTAGGCCGGAGCCGCTCAGGGCGCATCGTCTCCTGTTGTAGCTACGCTCAGTCTGCGGGACCGATGCGATTGGAACTCCGTTTCTTTCCGGCAAACCGATGCGATCAAAAGTGGAAGGCCGCATTCGCGAATGCGTTTCACGCGTCGAGCGGACCGTTCGACTCAACGGCCACAAACGTGCGATCTGAGAAGACGCTGGCTGGTTACTAAGCTTGATGGTCGTGAAGACGTCGGCGACCAACAGCAGGATCTAGACCCATGGGCCTTATCAAAACCGAGGACGGCACCGAAATTTTCTTCAAGGATTGGGGCAACGGTCGACCGCTCTTCTTTCACCACGGCTGGCCTCTGAGCGCCGATGACTGGGATAGCCAGATGATGTTCTTTCTGGCGCGCGGTTACCGCGTGATCGCTCACGACCGCCGTGGCCATGGCCGCTCGACCCAAACGGCCCGGGGGCACGACATGGACACCTACGCGGCCGACGTCGCCGCGATTGTGAGAAGCCTTAATCTCGAGGGAGCCATCCATATCGGACACTCAACTGGCGGCGGCGAAGTTACCCGCTATGTCGCAAAATATGGCAAGCAGCACAACGTTGCAAAGGCCGTCCTGATCAGTGCTATTCCACCAACCTTCATGAAATCCGAGAGAAATCCCGACGGTGTGCCTAAAGAGGTCGTCGACGGAATTCGCAATGGGACGGCAAATCACCGCTCGCAATTCTATCAGGACATTACGATCCCGTTTTATGGGTTCAACCGGCCGGGCGCGGTCGTTTCGCAAGGAATTCGCGATAACTGGTGGCGACAGGGAATGATGGGGGCCGCGATAGCCCAGTACGAATGTATTAGGGTGCTATCCGAGACGGAATTCTTCGACGACTTGAAGGTAATCGAGGTCCCTGTGCTCGTGATGCACGGCGAGGACGACCAGATTTGTCCGTTCCCGACGACCGGCGCAAGGTCAGTGAAGCTCCTCCAGCATGGGACGCTGAAGTCCTATCCCGGACTACCCCATGGGATGCCAACGACGCATGCAGAGCTCATCAATACCGACCTGCTTTCCTTCATACAGTCCTAGTGAGCCGAGTGCTGGATCGCGACGTTGCCGACGAGTCCTTGGCTTCGATCAAAGCCGACAGCCAAATGGATCACTAAAATGCAAGCACCAAGAGACCATGAGGCCTGCTTCGTCCGGCATACGGCGGCCGAAATAGCTGCGATGATGGACGATCACTTCTCGGGCGGACGATGATCGCGAGTCCGCTGGACAATGGGATGATCCACCGATGTCTGTTTGTGAAGCCGGGTGGATGTCCGCACTTTACGCCAAACCGACGCGATTGACCGTATCTGACGTGCCTACGATGTTCGGTTTAATGCGGCTTCGCAATGAAGATTAGACATCGCGCGCGCTGCCAGACCGGCCCTTCTGACCCCAACCTGTCACGTCGTGCGTTTCAGGAGGGCCCAATCCGCTAACGGTTGCGCACCAGCAAAGTCCAAACAGGCGACGCACCGTCCCAGCCGCGTAGGCGGCCCGACAGCCGCACCTTCAGCCCGGCTTCCGTGATCCGCTCGACAACAAGATGCAGCGCGATCACGTCACCCTCTGACAGCTCCACACAGCCTCGCTTCCGCGACCACACCGCGCCCGGGAAGCGATACAAGTTCGCCTTCAGCCATCGGCCGCCGCGCTCCGACAGCGGTTGTAAGTCGACCTGAGCGCCGGCCCGGGGCCGCAGCCCGAAATCTGACGGTCGCAGCCAATTTGGAAACCAACCCATGCGACTGACTAGCCGTTACTTACCGCGTTTGTCTAGGCTTGGTCCGTCTGATGGATTCGCCGCCCGAAGCCGAGGGCGTCTGCTCTTTCGAATTAGACTGGAAGTTTACTGCGCTGCGCCGAACCGGCGCCTATTGGCCCTCCGCTGATGGTCGCTGAAGACGGGTCTTGTTCGCTGTCAGGGCTTAACCGGAGTCGATCCAGGTGGGCGCCTACTGCCGCTTGTGACCCAAAGGAGACACTGATGCCTCACTTCGACAGGCCTCTTCGGCTCGCGCGTGCGACCAAGATGGTTCAGTCTCCCGAGCGCAGTGCCGCTTCGATGCGCTGGATCAGCTGCTCCCGCAAGGAAGGTACCACGTCACCAAGGACGACGAAGGTGCGGACGATCGGCAAATACGGCTTTACGGCCGCCGTCAGCTCCGCGAGCGACATGCCGGCCAGCTGCGCGTATTCCGATTGCGCCGCGGCATTGGTCGCGCGCGGACGCTCCGGATTGTCGGCTATTTCCGGGGCGAGTTCGGAAAGGATGACATGCAAGAATGCTAAGTCGACGGCGGCGGGCGCCCGCATCGCGAAAGTCCAATCGACGAGCCTTGGGCCTTCCGCCGTCATGATCACGTTGCCGGGACTAAGGTCGCAATGGCAGACCCCGTCGCCGGGCGGCAGGCGATCGATCAGGGCGAGGACATCCGTGGCGATGTGCTTGGGAACCTTCCCATCGTCGTGCCGCAACTCGGTCTCCATATACTCGCGTAGGGAAGTGACGTGCGGTGGCGGGGACGTCTTGTGAAGAGACATGGCCAATGTCGCGACGATCGCGCCCGCCTCTTCGAACGTCACCACGCCGGTTCGCGAGAGATGCCAAAGGGTCGGTCCGTCGAGGCGCTCCAGCAAAATGCCGAAGCGCCCGTCCAGCGTCACCTCACCGAACACCTCCGGCGCCGGGACGCCGGCGGCCCACACCGCGTGGATCATGCGTACCTCGTGCCGCCCGAGCAGATGAGAGACGCCGGCCTTGAACAACTTCACGACTTGCCCTGGCGCCCAGGCGTAGGCTTCGGAAAAGGCGCCTTCACCGATCTTTTCCCCCAGCGATCCCTGCATGCCCGTTCTCCGCCGTGCAGAGGAAACACCGGCGGCGAGGAAAAAGGAACCCCTGCGTCGCGGCCGCCGCCTCGCCTTTCAACCTGCAGAGACCTGCGTCCACTCCGCTAAATGGTGCTAAGTCCGGCTTTGACCCGGAACGGACATCTACGGACGCACGCCTATTGCGCGAAAGGGAGAAAAGAACCTAAGTTCCATCTATGGGACCTTCGGTTGGGGTGAGGCCAATGCCGCCGCGCGGCTTCATACCGCGCCGGCATCGAACAAAATGGAGGTCACATGCGTCGTCTTGGTTTACGCGATCTCATCTGGTCGCTTGCCTGCGCCGTCCTAATCATTCAGGCCAATCCACTAACCGCCCAGCCATTCAACGGCTGCCCGTCCGAGGAAATTCTGGCGGCCTGGAATGATTTCGGGCTTGCCGGAAAGCCGCCGCCGCCTGCTTGGCGCAGCTTTGTGCGCGATCCCAAGGCGCAATACATCGAACCCTGGAAGGCATTCGACAACGTCCATTACGTCGGCGCGTGCTGGGTGTCGGCCTGGGCAATCCAGACCAGCGATGGCGTGGTGCTGATCGACACGTTGCATGAGCCTCATGTCGATCAGTTGGTCGCAAATCTCGGCAAGGTAGGTATCGATCTCGCCGACATCAAATATGTGCTGATGACGCATGGCCATTTCGACCATGTCGGCGGTGCTGCCAAGCTCAAGCCGCTCCTGACCAATGCAAAATTCGTGATGACGCAAACTGGTTGGGACGAAGCAATGGAATCGGCGCGGGCATCGGAATCGACGCCCCTGCGCTGGTCGATGATCCCACAAGATATCGCAGTGAAGGACGGCGACGTCATCCAGTTTGGCGGCAACAACTTCGCTGTGTTTGAAACCCCCGGCCACACGGCCGGTACCGCATCCTATACCTTCGACGTCAAGGACGGTGCCAGCACCTACCGAGCCGTCAGCATCGGTGGTTTAGGTCTTAATGCCATCAAGAATTCAAAACAGGTCGAAGTTTTCATTGCAAGCCTTGACCGACTCAACGGACTGCTCAAGCAGCAAAACCGGCCGGTCACGGTTCATCTTACAACCCATGGGTTTTCTAACGGATTGATGGAAGCTCGTGACAGGCTGTCGGCACGCAAGCCGGGCGAGCTCAATCCGTTGGTCGATCCAGACGCGTTGCTCAAACAGATTGCCTCGCTGCGCAGCGGAGCCGAAGTGCGGCTCGATAGTGAACGTAAGGCTGGTCGCTGAAGCACCCCAGCGCCAAGCCGTCAATTGTTGACGGCGTCTTGGTGTGCCGTCCAAAGCTGCTCAGACAAGTGCGCAGATGGCAGCGCTTCGAGAGTCCTGTTCTGGCCCATAGCTGACCCGCCGGGCGCCGGCGGTGAGGACCGCTTGTGACCCAAAGGCGACATTCCTCCTCAGCACCTCCCGCTTTGATTGGCCTACTTCTCGCTGCGTGCGCTCCGCGGCGCCTTCGCGTCCTCTCTCGCCGTTCTGTGGACGCATTCAATGAAAAGCTTTGCTGCGGGGCTGCGTGTGCGATTCTTGAGGGTTACGATTGCGACAGGCCGCCGCCGCACGGGAATGTTGATTGGAAGTACTTTGAGTGATTCGTCTCTGTTGCCGAAACCCAGCACCGAGGCTGGAAGCATCGTCACAAATTGTCCGCCTGCGACTAGCCGGAGGCATAAATGAATTGAAAGGGTTGTGATGGGCGCGTGTGGCATTTCGGAGCCGCTATCGCGAAACAGCTTGGGCGCGAGCGAACCTTGCATTGTATCGGGCGGCGGCAGTATCCAGCGTTCGCCGGCCAGGTCGGTGAGCATGAGCTTGCGCGACTTCGCCCATTTGCTCTGGCGGCCTGCGATCACCACGGTGTCATCATTGTACACAACAGCCGCTTCGAGGTCGTCCTCGTCGAACGGCACCGGAATACGGCCGATCAGCAGATCGATGCTGCGCTCGCGCAACTCGCGATAATGCAAAGTGCTCATGACAGCTTGCGCGACGTCGAGTCGAACGCGGGGCTGCTCGAGCGAGAACCGCTTGATGACAGCAGGCAAAAATCCAGCCGCGACGCTCTCGGTGCTGCCAATGCGCAGATCTCCTACGGTCGGATCGGAGAGAAAAGCGAGTTCTTCAACACCGTGTTTGAGTTCGTCAAAAATGGCATGGCCGCGCGTAACGAGGGCGCGTCCATAGGCCGTCGGCTCTATGCCGCTGCGGCTACGGTCGAGCAGTCGAAGCCCGAACATGTGCTCCATGTCCGCAATCGCTTTCGACACTGCGGGCTGCGATATCGCGAGTTCGGCCGCAGCCTTTGCCATGCTACCCAGCCGCACCACCGCGAGCAGAATATGCAGGTCTCGCAACTTGAGATGACGTCCGACGCGATCGACCCACTTCATGGCACGGACCTATCAAAACAGTTATGTAACGATCACATATCATAATTTGATACGTATGTCTCTATGGCGCATAGTCCGCATTGCACCGGCGAACACGCTTGCGGCTTGCTGGATGGCTGTTGGCTGAACGCCGGACCTGTCGAAGGTTCGGCGGAGTAGAGGCCCACCATGCGTGACCAACGCCTCAAATGAGGGGTGTGACTCGAAGTTGGATTCCAAACCAAGCAGGACTGGTCATCATGATCGCCACCATTTGCTGCAGAGTGATTGCTACTGCATTATTTATCAGCGCCCTTCTCCCGGTCGCCACGCAGGCGCAAGGGATCAAAGTAACGCTAGCCGAAGTGCGGGTGGAGACGTGTCACGTCGACTGTCAGAGGCAAACCGGACGCCGAGCCCCTAAGTTCACCGCCGCCGCTGGTTCAGTGCAGACGTTTTCGGAGCGATCCGGTGATGACATACGTAGTGCGCCGTGCGCTTTGCTCAACGGACAGCGCAAAGGCCCGGTTTGATGGGGTTCTCTCCGGGCCTTTGGCCCCGCTTCGTCGCGCGGCGGTTCGGGATCGAGAACCGTCACAGACGAGACGCCGGCAACGAATACAACCACAGCTTGAGTCGGACGGCGAAATTGAGGCGCAAACAGCGCCGCGTATGCACTGCGATCCGCGATCGCATGCGGAGCGCCTGAGTGGGACCTGAACACTGCTACCCCAGGCAGATCTAAGGTTTGGCATTCCCTTCGCATTAACGATGCGAATGGGAATCATCGTCAACGAATGGCGGCAGAAACTTCGATTTCAGCAAGCGGGTCCATCCTGTTTTGCGAACAGGACATTGCACCGTGCCTAAGTTGGTAAAGTCTCCCTTAACGATCATCCTCGTGCTGCTCGGCTTCACACTCGCAAGCTTTTGGGCTCTGATCGCCTGGAAGGGCGTGCAGGAACGAGCGCTCGCGTTCGCCAAAGCGGGATCCGAGACCCAGGGGCTCACCCATTCCCTCGCGCAACACGCGTCCAAAAGCTTCAACGCAGTGTCGCTCGCCTTGTTCGGGACGGGCCAGTACATCCGACACTCCGACAAGTCCGCGCGGGCGTCTGCGGAGATCAACGACCTGCTCGCCCAATATGCGAAGAACATTCCTCAAGCTCGCGAACTTGGGGTGCTGGGGGAGAGTGGCGACTGGATGTTTTCGTCGTTTGAAACGGTGCCAGCGGTCAACAACGGGGATCGCGAGTATTTCCTCTACCACCAATCACATCCTGAAGACGCTACGCCCCGCATCAGCGAGCCTCTCATTTCCCGCGTCACCGGAAGACCGACTCTGCTCATGACTCAACGACTGCCGAATCCCGACGGCTCGTTCGGAGGCGTCGTGTTCGCGGCGATCGATCTTGCCTATTTCAGGTCGTTCTACCAAGGCTTTGAAGCCGAGCAGGACCGCACCGTTACTCTCATGACGACGAGCGGCAAAGTTCTAGTCCATCGCCGAGACGACCAGGTCGGCAAGGACATAGCGCGAAGCTCGTTTATGGACCACCTGAAGGATTCTGGAGCGGGCCTGTATTCTATCGTGTCGCCGTTCGATGGCCGCACCAAGCAAATCGCCTATGAAGCGGCGTCGGATTTTCCCATCGTCGTCACCGTCGCAGTCCCGGAGGACGCGATCCTCGATGGCTGGCGCAGGGACCGGAACTTCGATGTGCTACTGGGTGGCACTGTGTCAACGATCCTGATCGGGTTGGGAATTGTACTGGCCGTCCAGATCCGCAAGCGCTCGGCCATGGCCAGAATGCTGCGTGAACGGGAGCGCGGCTACCGTTTGCTGGCCGAGAACGTAGAGGATGTCGTCACCCGTTTCGACAGGACCGGTCACCGGTTGTACATCTCGCCCTCGGTCGAGAAGCTTTTCGGGTGGAGCCCCTCAGAGCTTCTGGAGCAGCCCGCCTTTTCCAATATCCATCCGGCCCATCGGGATCTCGTAAAGGGTTTGATAGAGGAGCTAGGACCCGAGAGACTCACGGGGAACGTCGAGTATCTGACGCGCTGCAGCGACGGCAAGTACGTCTGGGTGGAAACTCAGATGAACTATGTCGACGATCCGGAAGAGCCCGGCCCAGAGATCGTTGGCGTGATCCGCGACATCTCCAAGCGCAAGGCTGCGGAGGAGCAACTGATCTCAGCAAACGAGCAGCTCAAGGCCCTCTCCGAAACGGACCCGCTCACCGGGATCGCGAACCGGCGACGTTTCGACCGAATGTTAGAGCTCGAGTTCAAGCGGTGCCAACGTTCCAATTCGCGCATTTCCGTGTTGTTTATTGACATAGACAAGTTCAAGTCTTTCAACGACACCTGCGGCCATTCCGCGGGCGACGGCTGCATCCGGCAGGTTGCAGAGACCATCGCATCTTGCCTGAAAAGGCCGGCCGATCTGGTCGCGCGTTACGGGGGTGAGGAATTCGCTGTTTTGCTCCCCGAGACGTCATCCGGCAATGCCGAAATTGTCGCCGAGAAGATCCGGGCATCGGTTCACGACCTTTCCATCGCGCATCAAGGAAGTCCTCTCGGGAGAATCACGATCAGCTTAGGGATAGCAGGTGGCAAGTGCGATGCGAGAACGTCGCCGGCTTCGCTGTTAGCTGCCGCGGACGGCGCGCTGTATGTGGCCAAGGAACACGGGCGCAATCGGGTCTGCGCTGCAGCCGAAACACCGAGCGTAACGTTAGTAAGGCCTGTCGGTTAGGCCAGACCGATCCGATAGGCGGAGTTGTTGCACTGCAACGCGGTGGCCGGGCCAGTAGCGCCCCGTAGTTTCACGCCCCGTATGCTTAACCGTTTCTAAGCACGGGAGTGCAACCATTCGTCGAAACAAAGATAATTTTGCATGACAAGAATTGCGCGGAGGGAATGCATGTTCAGCTCGCCCCGTAAGAAGCAGGTCGACCGCGCGTTGGCGCTGGCGGCGGCCATCAACCGGTCCCAAGCGGTGATCGAGTTCAAGCGGGACGGCACGATCGTCACAGCGAACCGCAACTTTTTGGATGCAATGGGTTACTCGCTCGGCGAGATCGAAGGCAAGCACCACAGCATCTTCGTCGAGACCGCCGAACGCGAGAGCGCCGCCTATCGAGAGTTCTGGACCAAGCTTAGCCGTGGCGAATTCCAGGCAGCTCAGTACAAGCGCATTGGGAAGGGCGGTAAGGAGATTTGGATTCAGGCATCTTACAACCCGATCATCGATGCGACCGGCAGGACGGTTGGCGTAATCAAATTGGCCACCGACGTCACCAAGCAGAAGATCAAGTCTCTTGAAGACGCGGGCAAGATTGACGCGATCAGCCGTGCCCAGGCAGTGATCGAGTTCAAAATGGACGGCACCATCGTCACTGCCAACCAAAATTTCCTTAAGGCCATGGGCTACTCGCTCGACCAGATTGCCGGCAAGCACCACAGCATTTTCGTGACACCCTCCGATCGTGAGAGCGCGGCATATGCCGATTTCTGGTCGCGTCTCAATCGAGGGCAATACGCAGCAGGCGAATACAAGCGCCTCACCAAGGACGGTCGCGAAGTCTGGATACTTGCCACCTACAATCCCATTTTTGACGAGGCCGGCAAACCATTCAAGGTGGTCAAATTCGCAACAGACATCACCGAGCAGAAGCTAAAGGCTGCCGACGGTAGCGGCCAAATGGCGGCGATCACGAAGTCGCAAGCCGTGATCGAATTCAATATGGATGGCACCATCCATACTGCCAATCAGAATTTCCTCGACGCAATGGGTTACACGCTACACGAGATCAAGGGGCAGCATCATTCGATGTTTGTTGAGCCGAAGGAGCGGGAGGCGACGGCTTACCGTGAATTCTGGCAGAACCTCAACCGGGGCCAATTCCAGGCAGCCGAATACAAGCGCATCGGGAAGGGCGGCCGCGAAATCTGGATCCAAGCGTCTTACAACCCGATTCTCGATCTCAACGGCAAGCCATTTAAGGTCGTCAAATACGCTACCGACATCACCGCGCAGGCAATCGGGCGCAAGAAGGCGGAGGCCGCGCGCGGTCTGATCGATGCGGTCGCCGCCGGTAGCGAAGAGATGAGCGCCTCAATTCGAGAGATTTCTGAGACCATGAGCAAGTCGCGCAAGACGGCAGGCATGGCGACCTCCAGGGTAGAGGCAGCCGATCAGCAGGCGGAGCGACTCAACGAGGCTGCTCAGGCAATGAGTGGCATCGTCGAGATGATCGGCAATATCACCGGCCAGATCAACATGCTGGCACTCAATGCGACCATCGAGTCGGCTCGCGCAGGGGAAGCCGGACGCGGCTTCGCAGTAGTTGCGTCTGAGGTTAAGAACCTTGCCAATCAAGCCAAAACCGCAACCGACACCATCTCGCGCGAAATCGCTTCGCTGAACAGCATCGCGGGCGATGTTTCGGGTTCACTCACAGCCATCAAGGCCGCGATAGAAAGTGTCAACGAGTTTATAGCTTCGACGGCAGCAGCTGTCGAAGAACAGAGCATTGTCACATCCGACATGGCTTCCAACATGCAGCGTGCATCCGCCGAGTTGGCCGCCTGATCACACCGGCTAGCAGCGTTCTATTGGAGGGCGCAGGCGCTTGATCCGACGCTGCTCCTTCCTGCTTGTCGGCCCGTTCTGGATGGCTGCTCGCGCCGAGACAGGTTACAGCTTTAAGCTCGCCTGAGTCTTATCGTGAGGCCGATCGGGATTCCTTCGATTTTGGACCGCCGCGCGCCTTGTGATATCGCTGTCGCTGATCAACCACACGCTGCGCTGCACTCGCCTCAAGTTTGACCTAAGGCGGAGGTCAATCTGGGTCGACGGTCGCCGCACCGAGCCTTACAACATGAAAGCGCGATAGCAGCACGGAACCATATTTTGTCCGCAGGGTTGTTCATTCTTCCCCACAGGAGCACGCTGTTTGCAAACCCATCAGTCAAAACTTGACGGGATCGACGATACTGCGCGACTTCAACTGCTCATCGATGCGATCGTTGATTACGCCATTTACATGATCGACATAGACGGCACCGTCCGCAGCTGGAACTCCGGCGCGCAGCGGCTGAAGGGCTACACGCCGGACGAAATCATCGGCAAGTCGTTCGCATCCTTCTATACGCCCGACGATCGCACCAAAGGGCTCCCGGAGCGCGCCTTGAGCGTCGCAGCGCAAGCAGGCCGCTTCAGTGCCGAGGGATGGAGAGTCCGCAAGGACGGAAGCCGTTTCTGGGCATCGGTCATCATCGATGCCGTCCGCAACGAATCTGGTGAGCTGATCGGCTTCGCCAAGGTCACGCGAGACGTAACCGAGCGTCAGCAAGCCCATGAAGAGCTTCTCAATAGCGAGCGGCGGTACCGCCAGCTGATCGAGGCCGTGGTCGACTACGCGATCTTTCAGCTTGATCCGCTCGGCAACGTGGCAACCTGGAATCCCGGAGCGGAGCGAATCAAGGGCTACGCGCCTCCAGAGATCATCGGCCGGCATTTCAGTGCGTTTTACACGCCTGAAGATATCGAACTCGGTGTGCCCAAGCGTGCGCTTTTAGAGGCGGCGGAGCATGGGCGCTTTGAAGCGGAAGGCTGGCGCCTGCGAAAAGATGGCTCCCGCTTTTGGGCTTCGGCCATCATCGATCGCATCACGGACGAGGCTGGCAACATCGTCGGGTTTGCCAAAGTCACGCGCGATGTTACGGACCGGAAGCGCGCCGAGGACGAGCTCAAACACGTCCAGGAGCAACTCGCCGCATCCCAAAAGCTGGAGGCGGTGGGGCAACTCAGCGGCGGAATCGCGCACGACTTCAATAATCTGCTCATGATTGTCCTTGGCAATCTCGAAACAGCTGAACGACACGTGAAGGCGCCCGGAGCCAATCTGAACCGGGCGCTCGCAAACGCGAAACGAGGCGCGCAGAGAGCCGCGGCTTTGACCAGCCGCTTGTTGGCATTTTCGCGCCGGCAGGCGCTCGATCCCAAGCCGATCAACGTGAACAACTACGTCAACGGTCTGCAGGAATTCCTCCAGCGTACGCTCGGAGAGAGCATCGAAGTCCAAACGGTCGGAAGTGCGGGGCTATGGCAAATTGAAGCTGACGCCAATCATCTAGAGTCAGCCATCGTCAACCTGGCAATTAACGCTCGTGATTCCATGCCCGACGGCGGAAAGCTGACAGTGGAAGCTGCCAACATCTCCGCCGACGATGACTACTGCCGGCTCAATCCTGAACTGGCGCCCGGTCAGTACGTCGCCATTTGCGTGACTGACACCGGTGGCGGGATGTCGCGCGATGTTCTCAGTCACGCCTTCGAGCCGTTCTTTACCACCAAGGAGCCGGGTCACGGCACCGGCCTTGGCTTGAGCCAGGTCTATGGCTTCGTCAAACAATCCGGAGGGCACGCAAAAATCTACAGCGAGGTGGGGCAAGGCACGACGATCAAGCTGTATTTCCCGCGCTTCACCGGCAGTGCCCGACACGAGGAAGTGGCACCTGAGGAGCTCGCTGAGGGTGAGATATTCGAGACCATTCTCGTCGTCGAGGATGATGAAGATCTGCGCGTCTATATTTCTGACGTCCTGCGCGATCTCAACTACCGCGTTCTCTCGGCCCGCACCGCCCAAGCCGCCCTGACCATTCTCCTGCAGGACCAGTCGAAGGTCGATCTTCTTCTCACGGACGTGGTCATGCCCGGGATCAATGGTCGCGAACTCGGCCGGCGCGCGCTTCAAATTAGACCGCGACTGAAGATACTGTACATGACCGGGTACTCGCGCAATGCCGTCGTCCATCAGGGGAGGCTTGATGAAGGCGTAAACCTGCTGGAGAAGCCGATCTCGCAAGCGAAACTAGCGCTGAAGGTGCGAGAGATTCTCGACCAGCTGACCTAAGGTCAGACAGCGGTAGCATCCTGCGACCGCCGGCGCCGGCGACTACCACTCTTCCAACGCCCGCTCGTGATCCTTAGGCGAAGAGCGCCTCAGGCGTCTTGATGTCCGCTGTCTCTGGTAAAACGGGCGCGTGGCTGAATTTGCCGCGCCGGGGGTCTTTGACCCCGCAGGCTGACGTCAAGTCCCGGGAGACTGGCGGGCGCAGCAGCGACACCCTGCGACCATCGCTGGGCGAGCTGGTTTAAAATCCCTCCCGGTTGTTGACGGGACGATCACCAGATGCCACTTTCGTGATCGGTAGTGTCCGCAAGGACTCATCAAGGGAATGCGGTGCGTCCGTCTCGGCGGACCATTCCGCGGCTGCCCCCGCAACTGTAAGCGGATAGCCGACGACCAGCAAAACCACTGGAGCCAATCGGTCTCTGGGAAGGTGGTCGAAGGCGATAACCCGCGAGCCAGGAAACCTGCTGCCAGCCATAAGTCACGCGCGAACGCATTGGGCGGGGTGCCTCGATGTCGGACAAGTAGCCGGTGCATCTGCCGCTTGGGGCGAAGGCAGGTGACTAAGGCAACCGCGGTGACGGTTTGTTTGCGTCGCCGCAGAGCGTTCTTGTGCAACATCTTCATTTCGGCAGCGGCATTGCGCCGGCATTTTCGCTTAACCGCAGTGGCATCTCTCAGGGCGTGACCGGCCGCATGCCTGGCACTCGGTCTGGCCTGCTCATCTTGCTGCTCTCTACCTCGGTGTGCCCCATGGCAACGGCGCAGACCGCCGCCCGGGACACCTCCCGAGAGGTGGAGCCCGTGATCGTCTCGCCACCTGCCGCGCGACGGGCTCCCGCCGTCAGCGCGGGCGCTCAGAAGCCGCGGACGGCCCGCCGCGCCCCGGGGCGCAATCTGTCCGCTTCGGTGGTCGCCGTCCCGGCAACCCAGCCATTGAGCGGCCCGATTCAGACGCCGCTGAACACGGCCGCCGTTACTGGCGTTGGCTCCCGGCTTGGAATCACGGCACGGGAAATGCCCGCGACCGTCGAGGTCATCGACCAGCGCGTTATGCAGGAACTTGGCATCCGGACGACCACCGACGTCGCCAAAGCGGCGGCCGGCGTGACCGGCGGCGATGCTCCGGGTGCACCCGCCATCTTCTCGATGCGCGGCTTTTCCGGGGACCAGATCAGCACTCTCTACAACGGCATCCAGATCGGGCCATCGACCATGACCGGCCGCCCCATGGATGTCGCCGGATTGCAGCAGGTGGAGATCATCAAGGGGCCGGATTCACTCGTAGCCGGCTTAGGGGCGACCGGCGGCGCAATCAATTTCGTCACGAAGGCGCCGCACACCGGGCCTGTTGTCAATGACGCCTTCACCTTCTACGATTCCTTCAACGGTTATCGCGCCGGCTATGGTTCGGGCGGCAGCACACTGATCGACGGGCTCGACTACCGCTTCGACATCAGTCACTTCAACAACAAGGGATTTATCGACGACACCTATTCGAAGCTCAGCAATGTCTCGGGCCAGCTGAACTATCGCGTCAACAACAGCCTGAAGGTCTGGGGCGCGGCCGAGTACAGGCAGGATAAGGACCGCTTCTATTGGGGCACGCCGCTGGTGCCGGCGAATGCGCCGGGCATCGTGCCGACATCAGGCGTCGTTTCGGGCCAGTGGAGCAACTACTACCTCGGCGGCGGCACGCCGGTCCCGGTCACCGTCGATGCGCGCACGCTGACGACAAACTACAACGTGCTCGACAACCACAGCGGGGCGAACGAGCTGTGGCTGCGCAGCGGCTTTCAATGGGACATCACCAACAACATCTCCCTCAAGAGCCAGGTCTACGGCTATGACGCCCACCGGCACTGGTTCAATAACGAGATCACCTCATTTGATCAGACCGTAGGCAATTTCGCGGGCGCGCAGAGCATCTATCGCGAGCGCCTGGCGCTCGATCATGCGCAGCGGCTCTACGGCAACATCACAGACCTTACCGTCAATTCCAATCTGGCCGGCATGGACAACCGTTTCGTCGCCACCGTCGCGGCGAGCAGCTCGCAATTCAACGTCTCGCAGGACACGCTGTTCTCTTCGGACTACGTCGATCTCCTCAATCCGGACCGCGGCCTTTATGGTCCGCGCAGCGACGAGAAGATCTACACCCACCTCGACACGACCTCGCTGTCGTTCGAGGACCGGCTCAAGCTGACATCGACCTTCGCCCTGATCGGTGGCATCCGGTTCGAGGACATCAAGCTGGACCGCACGCGGTTTGATCCCGGTGGAGTGCTTGAATCCGCTAAGGGCTATCCCTTCTCGACGACGTTCAATCCCGTCACCGGCCGCATCGGCTACACCTGGGACGTCGCCCCTGGCGTGATGCTGTACAGCCAGTACGCGACTGCGGCAGACCCGACGGTGGCCAACATTTTCATCCTGGCGCCGTCGGTGCCGCTGCTCCTGACGACATCGCGGACCTATGAGACCGGGGTGAAACTGCAATCGGCCGACAAGCGCGCGGAGGCCACCTTCTCGGCCTTCGACATCGAGCGCAAAAACGTCTACGTTGCCGAGAGCGGCATCGTGTTCAACGTCGCCGGCAAGATCGAAGCAAAGGGCATCGAGATCGCCGCGGCGATCAACCCGGTCGCCGGCCTGAAACTGTGGGGCAATGTCGCCTTCGTGCAGTCGCGCTTCATCGATTTCAGCTATGTCGATGGTAACGGCGTGTTTCAGTCCTATTCGGGCAAGACACCGCCCAACGTGCCTAGCTTCGTTGCCAATGCCGGCGCGTCTTATCGCTTTGAAACGACACTGCCGGTCGAAATCGGCGGCCTGATGCGTCACGTCGGTGACCGCTTCAACTTCCAAGACAATCTCGTCACTATGAACGCTTACACCACGTTCGATGCGTTTGCGTTCGTCGATATTCCCAAGGCGTACTTCCCGAGTATCGACCGGACCCGCCTGAGCTTCCGCGTAAGGAATTTGACCAACAAGCTCTACGCGGCTTGGGGCGACCCCGGCTACATCGACCAGATAATCCTGGGCGCACCGCGGAGCTACGAGGTGGCGGCTTCATTCAAGTGGTAGCAGGTGCAGCATGCGCCGGCGGTTGGCCCGTAGCTGACCTGCAAGGCGGAGGCGGAGCCGAGCCTATCCTCGTTTTCAACATTCCAAGCAATCCTGATCCTGTACCTCAGGACAATAGGTTCGAAAGCCGAATTGAAGTTTTATTATCCCGTCTACGGCGCCCCCCAAGCGCCGTGACAACAACCCAGCCCCCCCAATGCCGCCCCAGTTTCCCAAACGCTGGGGCGGCCCCCCCTTTGGCCAGTTTTGTCGGCTCTGTTGAGCACGTATGTGCGTTAGGCTTACCTATAAAGGTTTTTAGCGGGAAGCCGGCCGAAGCGCCGGCCGACTCGGGTACCATCGCACAAAACCCGTCCGGTTTGCGTTCGGTGCATCGCGTTGAGTTTTCAGTTGTCTACATTGAAAATCCTTGCCGGCCAGCCCGATGGCCGTGGCAGTCTTGCGCTGATCAAGCAGCATCTGGCGGTATTCTATACGAGCGGGCCGGAATGGACTGCACGGATGAAGTCGCTTGCTGAGCGGGCTCCGCAGCTGGACATTTTCGCGCAAAGGCTTGTGGTGCGAGATGCTGGCGATTGGGTCATTACCGACGAAGGCCGCGCCGTCCTTGAAGCACTTGAGCGGCCAGCGTCAGGCAATTCATCTCATTCAGCAGAGGCGACCATTTCCGAAGGCGTCTCTCGCTTGCGAACCGCGCCGACAAGATCCTTGGAGCACCGTAAGCGCCGCCGCATAAAAAGGCGCAGACATCGAGGCTCAGAGTCATCTGCCTGAGGGCATCGGAGCGCAGGCAGCAGAAGGGCCGCTGTTTTGAGCAGCGGCCCTGCCGGGTGTGCAATTGGATCGAAATGAAATCTTTGACCAGCCCCGGTAAGGCAGCGTCGCCGTTGCCAGATGTTCCCGCCATAATCCATGTGAATCGAGACGCTGAAAAAGCGGCTCATCGCTGAGCGTGCCTACTAATGGCGACCGGCGAGCAGTCGGGCCGGGCGTCGTTGCGACTGGTCCTAAGTTAGGCGGTTGCAGGCCCGGGCGATGCCAGCCACTCGCTATTGCGGGGCCTTTTCAGCTTGGCGCTTGCGGATCAGGGCCTCGCGGGAGGTGCGAGACTTCTTGCCTCGAGATTGTCCAGGTCGCTCTTGTCGCCATGTACCTGAGCGCCTGGCTCTGGAGCAGCGCCACCGATGCTGCAATCTGTTCCCGAGACCGGCGGAGCATTTCCGCCGACATTTGCTTAGTCTCGAATTGAGGCTGCGGATCCGTCTCGAATGGCTTGTGTGTGAGCATGGCCGATTTTGACCCTCCTGCTCTATTAACATAGGTTAGAAAGCGCGGCCGACACGGTCCAAAAGTGGACGTTCCATGGCCAATTCGGCCGCGTTTACCAGCTGTGGCCGGCCACGTGCCTCATGGGTTAGGGTCAAGGTAAAGGCGCGAGGCCAGCCGGCGGATCTTCTTTTTAGTCTTTTGTCCGGTTCTCTCGCTGAGCCCTGATCTCGGCACGGGCGGAAGCGCTCTCTAAGATCGAACGCCTCAGCTCTCGGATCGCCTCCTCGCGACAACCTAAGAGCAGGCTGCGTTGATGCCGTACATCTTGAGCTTGTTTCAGGGCTTCGTCTGCGCGAGCAAAAATGGAATCAGACATGCTTCACCATGGATCCATCCGACACAGCAGCCATTTGCATAAGCTAATTGCCCCCCGCGAGTTCAAATCCGCTAGCGCTGTTCGAGCGACCGCAGGCGTAGCCCCGGCCTAGGAGGGACGAGGAGGCCGGGGCTTAGGATGGTCCTCGCGCCGGGCTGGAGGAATCGGCACGAGCAAGCCCAATTGCGGGTTCGCCCGTTCGTTCCTGGATTGCTCATTCCACCGCTCGCAGACCTCGCGCCGTCGGCTCATAACGCTGGCCGTGCTGTTCCAGCCAGCCACCTTCGACCATCTTCCGCGCCAGAGCCATCGAGCATACCGGCTGACTGCCACCGGGGTGATACAGGCCATCTGCGCGCTGGATCAGGTAGCCGTAGACGCGGCCCAGTCGCAGCGGCTTGATCATTCCAGGAAAGAGAACGACAGAGTGGTCGGGCATCGCCCAGTCCCGAACACGTCGGATGACTGGCCGGTTCCCGATCAGGTCGAGTGCATCCGCACCGAGTGATCCGGTACACGGGTTCTGACCTCATTTGTTAAGGCGCGAATCGCCGAAGCCTGTCTGAGAGATTGCCGGGCGAGGATTCACAGGGGTGGGGACATCAGAACGATGCAGCAGTCACGTTATCCGTTGCTGAGACGCTGGACGCCGGAAGAGCATCAACGACTGCTGGCGATGGCGGCGGCGGGCCGCCGACCAGACGAGATCGCCAGCGCGCTCGGCAGGACAGAAGCAGCCGTGCGAGGGCGCGCGCATGTACACAACATTCCACTCCGACTCGTCACTCAGAAGCGAAAGTGAGCCGAGGCTGTCTTCGGTTAGGCGACTCTTTTTCCGGATAGGCGTACCGTACTTCCCATGATCAAGGGCGTAGCCATAGCTGCTCTTCTGCTGGCTACGGCGGTTGTGACCCATTGCGGGCTACGCTCAATCTAAATCGACAAGATATGCTAGGATCAAGTCTTCGGTCTGTGCTTTGAGAGCGGCGTCTCGATAAATAGCAATCTCGGCTTGGTCAGCTCTGCGGATTGCCAGCTTCGCGGTCGAGGAGCAAAGCGGCACGCCATTCGATGTCAGGGCGATCAGGTCCTCACGAACCCAATCCTCTTTGCACAACTCGAATGCCTCAGGGAAATTCTTCGCTTCGAAGGCGAACGTAGCTTTGCCGTCAACGTCCATCGCGAATACGGAGCCCGATAAAACGGTCACTGAAACTCACTTTCGGTATCGAACAACCGTTGACCAAACACGGTCCCACAAATTATTTTAGGCGCAACGACCAGACTGAAGCCCAGAGCCATCCTAAGGCAACATAGCTTTGGATTAGTAGCCGGGTAAAATACGGGCGGGGTAGGGTTATGGCTTCTGTGCTTCTGATCGAGGATGAATCCCTTATCCGCATGATGATTGCGGACATGCTGGCCGAGCTAGGTCATAGCGTCGCTGGTGAAGCCAACGATTTGCAAAGCGGGCTTTCGCTCGCCTCCATGCCGGGCATTGATGCCGCCATTCTCGACATACAGCTTGGGGCACATAGTTCTGAGCGCATCGCAGAAACGCTGCAAAGCAACGGCGTTCCGTTTGCCTTTGCGAGCGGGTATGGGGCGGGCGGCGTGCCTGAAGGATTCAGCAAGTATCCGGTCCTTGAAAAGCCGTTCCCAATCGAAGAGCTTGAGCGCTGTCTCGCCTCCCTTTTGCGCTAACAAACGCCGGTCGTCTGCTGCATCACGCGTGCGAGGTCTTCTTCAGAGAACGGCTTCCTGAGCATCGGGAAGCCATCACGCCTCCGCTCGCGGCCAGATAGCTGAAGAACCTTGAGCGTCGGACGAATGCGCGTGGCTCGCTCGGCGAGTTCATGACCGTCCATGCCTGGCATGTTGATGTCGGTGATCAAGATCGAAATGTTCTGCTGCCGCGACAGTTTTTCGAGAGCTTCATCGCCGCTATGTGCGCATACCACCTCGCAGCCAATGTCTTCGAGCATGCTCGCGATCACGTCGAGTACGGCGGCGTCATCATCGACGACAAGAACTGTGTGAGTCATGCAAATGGCCTTCGCGAGTTAACATATGCGAATGGCTGAGGTTCCCTGAGAGCCATCGTGCGGGCTCAGCCGACGCTCCCGAAGCTTGCTCCACATTGCAACGTCCTTGACTTCAAGTTCCTGTTTTGTTCTATTGGACAAAATCCAGGTTCGCTAATGCCCACACTCGAATATCTCCGCTCGGAAATCGAACGCATGCGCTCGCAGGTCAATCGCCAGCGCAAGGAAATGCTGCAGCTTCAGCGCGCCGGGTTGTCTACCGCCTCAGCTGAGACCCTGCTTCAGCGGATGCTAGGCAAGGTAGACGACCTCTGCTCTGAGCGAGACCGGCAGGTGCGGGCAAAGGAATGCCCGACCTATGTGTCCGGCAAGCCGATAAGGGGCACTCCGGCAAACCGAAGGATGTGATGGATAACCTTCGGCGGTTTCCGGCGCCTTGGGTGATGGTGGAGGAGGAGCAATGTTTCCGCGTGAAGGACGCAAACGGCTTCTCAGTCTGCTCTGTCCCGCACCGCGAAGACCTTCACCGGCGGCCGTACCAATACGCCGAGCAATTCCTAACCCGTGACGAGGCGAGACGGATCGCCAAGGCGATCTCGCGGCTGCCGGAGCTTCTGAAGAGGCCCCAATATTGAGGGCATTCCTCTGGGTGAACGCTCTATCACATCGCGTTCCCTAACCGTTCGGCGGCCGTTCTCGTTGACGTTGAAAATACAACCTGGAATCGCGATTGCGGTTGTATGAAGAACGCGTGGGAACGCCGGTTTGGCTTCGCGGTTGGAGAGTCGTGACTAAGGTAGGTAGACTGCCCCGCCGTCGGCTCCCCCACCGACGGCGGGCTTTTTGTGAGTTGCGTTAGTGGCAAAGCGTACCCGAGCTCCGGCCAAGAAGCTTGCTTCCATGCCCGGCTTTATCAGCCCCCAGCTTGCGACCCTGAAGATGAAGGCTCCTTCGGGCGCGCAATGGATTCACGAAGTCAAATACGACGGCTACCGCATACAGCTCCACATCGACGGTGACGACAGAAAGGCCTTTACCCGTAACGGCCACAACTGGGTCAACCGGTTCTCGCTCATTGCCGGGGCCTTCAACATCCCGGGCCAAGCCATCGTGGACGGGGAGGTGGTCGTCATCCATGAGGAGCGCACCAACTTCTCCGAACTTCAAGCGGACCTCGGCAGAGGCGACCAGGACCGCCTCGTTTACTTCGCTTTCGATCTCCTGTGGCTGGACGGCGTAGACCTCCGCAAACATGCGCAGCTCGCCCGCAAGGAGCTGCTGAAGCAGCTAATGAATGAGAACGGGCTGGAAGCTCCCATCTTCTACAGTGAGCACCACGAAGGTGACGGGCAGGCGCTGTTCGAGGCGGCCAGCAAGCTGAACTACGAAGGCATCGTCTCCAAGCGGGTTGACGCACCGTACCGGTCGGACCGGGTTGAGGCCTGGCAGAAGATCAAGACAGTGCAGCGCGAGAAATTCCCTGTAGTTGGTTTCGTGAAGGACCCGTCTGGCGTCGCCGCGCTCTACCTCGGCAAACAGGATGGAAAGGAGCTGTGCTATATGGGCAAGGTAGGGACGGGTTGGAGCCGGAACAAGTCGGCGGAGATCCGCAAGGCTCTCGATACCGTCGTCAGCCCGAAGCAGAAGCTCACCAAGCCTGTCAGGAAACCGAAGGCCACATGGGTCGAGCCAAAGTTCTACGCCGAAATCGAATACCGGGACATCACCTCTGAAGGCCTGCTTCGTGCCAGTTCGTTCAAAGGGCTAGCCAAGAAATAGCTCATGTACATTCGACCCCTGTGCGGCCTAATGATGCCTCTTTGTAAGCGATGAAGATGCGATGGCGTTGACGCGCGAACGATCTCTGCTCAAAGAGCAGGACTACTCCTGCTCACGCGCACCTGACTAAGGTTGCCGGGGCGGATCGCGCACTTGGAGGCGCAGCTTCTCCGAGCGGCTGGCCTCCCTCGCGCGCGGGATCAGTAGGGATACTGGTTGCAGATATAATTGCCATAAGCGTCGTAGCAGTTGTTGTAGCTGCCGTATGCGGCTGCGCCGAGCGCAGCGGCTCCAACCGCAGCTGCCCCGTATCCGCGATAGGGGTATCGACCTGCATAGCCTACGCCCGGGCGATAACCTGGGCGGCCCGCGACGGGGTAGCCGGGACGGCCCGGACGACCTGCTATCGGATGCGAGGGACGAACTCGTCCAGCATAGCGGCCGCCGCCATGGTACCGTCCTGCACCGCCATGGACGCGACCGGCATGCATGCCACCGCCACGGAATCCACCTCCATGAAATCCGCCGCCGCCGCCACGGAATCCGCCGCCACCTCCACGGCGAGCATAGGCGTCATCGGGGATCAAGGTTGCGGTCAACAATACGAGAGCTGCGAGAGCAACGAGAATACAACGAAGCATGGTTCATTATCTCCCTTTGAAGCGCCCCGGGTTTTGAAAAGCTGCAGCCGGTCCACTGCAGCAAGTTGACTTAAATCAACGAGACCTGCTGAGCCCAGTCCGCCAGAGACATCACGAGTATGGTTGCAAAAAAATCGTCTCGTCCGGTTGAAGCCCGGAACTCGGCAGCCTTTGAGAGACTTACCCGCTACACGATAGCGTTTCTGCCAGCCTAAGCCGTGAATTCAGCGGCCTTTCAAAAACCATGTCTAAGCATGCAGTCGACTTTCGTCGTGAGTACGAGATGTGCCGCGAGCAGGCCGCCAAGACTGACGTGGCGGCATCAAAGGCGCAGTGGCTGGTGTTTGCGGACGAGTGGCTAAAGCTGGCGCTGACCGAAGAGGCTCTGGCGAAACGCAATGCGGTAGAAGCGGTCGCTGCGAAGTAAAACGATCCGGGCAGGACGGGCTCTATAGAAGCCTCTCGTCATTGCTCCTTAAGGGCACGCGCCTTTATGCCAAAACAATTCAGCACGGAAACCCAGGAACTGTTGGATCGCGCTCAGCGCGCAACAGACTAGGCGATTGCGCTCCGCATATTGAGCCGCAGTTAGCTCAAGGGTGCCGAGATGCACATTCCAATGGTTGGAATCTCGATCTTTCGGAAGCGTGCGCAGCTGTTTCGAAAGAAGGGCTAAGCCGCATCAGTGCGCGCCCGGACGCCCTTCTAGCGGAGACAGGGCGCCGGCTTCAGGCGACTGGAAAAGGTGGGCCGCTCCGCTGGCCCCCGGTCAAGTGAGCCAGCAAGACCCCAAGCCTTCCTCCACGCGCTCGTTCCCAGTTCTACCGCTCATGATTTTACCGAGATTCAGCCAGCTCGCTCCTGCACAGACACATGCGCACCTTGGTCCGGTGGGCATTGAAGTACGATTCCGTCGAGCAACTCGGCCTCAAGCTCCGGCAACGCTAGGAGCGCCAGCAACGGCGGCACGGCAAAGCCGGCCGACACCCCCGCCGAGGCCAAGTTGGCCGAGCAACTCAAGAAACTGTTCTGCCCGATGAGCCAGGCCAGCAAGCCCCTCACTGCAAATCGCGGTAGAGTGCGATCCCGATCATAAGCAGCGAGACAGTTGCAAGCACCAGCGGGCAGACAAGTGGCAGTTTTTGCAGCACAGCGATGAGTGCTGGCCGTCCAATAACAGTTCTCTTCACCCGCGCGAAGCGCCAGCCTGCGACACCCATTCGGACAACTCCGTTTGGCCCCCAGCAGCGGCAGTCTGACTACTATCAGCGCGAAAGCCCTCGCCTGGCTATACCAGTCAGGCCGGAACCTAAGTGAAGGTAAAGAAAGCCTTTAAACTTTGCGCTAACGCTCGCCGCGCATCATGATCACGGCTATGTTTGGCGCAAGATCACAAACTTTTGGCGTAAATTGCCGAGATAGAAATCGGCGTTTGTATTAACGCCTTGCAGCTGGCAACAGCGGCCGACCGAGGTTTGATGACCAACCAACCACCTATGCGCGTCTATTTCGGTTGCTTGTTTTGTGGTGCGCTTCATAGCGCGATTCAGATAAAGCGACCGGTCGTTGGAAACGGCCGCTTTGATTGTAAGGAGTGCAGGCAAACACTCCATCGTTGGTGGGGCGTATACGACTTTACCGATTGGAAAGGACCGCTCGAAGCTTAGCGGGCGATTGCGCAGGTCGGCGGCCCGTTGTCCGGACTAGCAACCGCATGTCTGATGAAGAGCCACAAACCGCAGCAGTTATTACGAAAAATTGGCTCTGCTTGAATGCGGCCATGCCCGTCCTCAACGGCCACGCCTGGACCAGCCGCTATCCCGGATCGTCGAGGCGGCGTTGCGCAATAGTAACGCGCGCCTTTGTGATCGATGGCGAGTGCATCGGCTCGAATTTGCCCCGATTCCCGCTTTACGGACTATCGCTTGAAGTCTGTCAGCTTGCGCATGTAGTAGCCCTGTCTCTCAACTACTAGCCTAATGTCCAGGCTCACAGCCGTTACTTTTTTCTTCTTCCGCCATTTGCCTGGCACCTCATGAAAAGGAATCGGCAGACCATTGCGCACAACTAAGAGATCGCGCCTGTCATTCAGATACACGTCGAACATCTTGAAGGCCTCCAGCCGATCATTGAACTGTCGCAGGGGTGCATCCCTGGCACAAGGCTGCCCTGACGCCGCATAAGCCTTTGGCCTAAAGGCCCTCCCTTGATCTAGGTCAAGGTCAGCGATCCCGCGCAGCTCAGCAGTGTTCAACTGCCGCTGAAGCGACTTGCGCGTTTTCGGCGGTGCCAGAGGAGGTTCGCCATGAAGAGTCTTTCGATCAAGTCAGCAACACTTGCCGGGGTCGCCGCCAGCGTCGTGTTTGGGTTTGCCTGTCTCGCGCTCACTCCAACGCCGGCCAACGCGATCGTGTACTGCACCTACGTTGGGTATCCCGGGGGGTGTGTTGCCCGGGCCGGGGTCGTGCTCAGGCCTCGCCCGGTCGCGCGCGCTGCCGTCCGTCACAACGCTGGCGGCAATATGAATGGTGGCGTCAATCGCGTCGGGGTGCGGCGGTAAGGCAGGGCGCTTGCTCCGCATCCGGGCGCCTTTGTGCTACAAGCCTAAGCTCCGCGTCTGACGTGCAACACGCTTTCGCGAAAGCCGACGACGAACTGATCAGATATCTCCGATTGCAGAAATTGGCTCTTGGTGTTTCCAAGGACGAGCTACAGAAGGCCATCGACAATGTAGGCAAGTCGGCCGCCGCGGTTCGCAAAGAATTGGCGGCGTAACCGAGGCGCGCGGTATGCTTGCGATCTTTGGAGCAAGGCCCGCGCGTTTTTTACGCCATGACTACTCCAACTGTCCCATCTGCTTTGACTTAGGCTTGGGTCTGCCGAAACCACCGCGTTCGGTGTATGGCTGCCGTTTTGCGTCAACCGACCAAAGGAAGCCTGATCCGGAACGATGCCCCGCCGTGATCGCGATTTCTGGCCGAGATGACCCCGTTGTGCGCCTCGATAATGGTGCGTGCGATGGACAGCCCCATGCCCATGCCCTCCACCTTGCTGGTGTAGAATGGCTCAAAGACCTCTTTTAATTTGTCTTCGGGAATGCCAGAGCCGCGATCCGACACCGACACCTGCGCAAACTTTCCGGCACGCGAAGTTCGAATGCTGATCCGATTTTCGCTCGACGTGTCCTTCATCGCGTCCATCCCGTTCACGACAATGTTCAGAATGACCTGCTGAAGCTGGATGCGGTCGCCGAGGACCGGAAGCGAATCCGGTGTGCGCACGTTAGTCATTTCGAATTTCCGGCCAACGGCCAGTGCCGAAATAAACTGGATCGTTTCTTGCACGACTTCATTGAGATCGAATTGTTTCAGTTCGAAAGGAGCCTTTTTCAGCAGGCTGCGCATCCGTCGGATCACTTCGGTGGCGCGCCGGTCGTCATTTAGAATATCGCCCAAGATCTCGCTTACTTCGTTGATATCTGGGTTGGCGGACTTCAAGATCGCCTGTGCCGTCTCGGTATTAGTGAGAATAGCGCCGAGCGGCTGGTTGATTTCATGCGCAATTGAGGCAGTCAATTCGCCTGCCGTCGAGAAGCGATTGACGTGAGCCAGTTCCGACATTCGCTGCCGCGACTGCACTTCGGCGAACTGACGTTGCCGATGCTCGTGCAGCAGGACCAAGATAAGCCCCGCCTGTATCAGAAGAGCGGCCACAACGGATGCGATCAGCCATGAATACTGTTCCCACACGGATGGCTCGCGGAAGTAGACCGTGCTGCCGGGCGGCAGGTGGCTGTCGCTGATCCCAAACCGCTGCATTTGCCGCCAGTCGAACCTTGGCAGCTCGAATTGGCTGGGTGCGACCTTTACGTCACCAGCTTTTTCACCGTTTAGAATACGGATGGTCGCTGCGGCTGCGATGGCCATGCCTTTCTCAATCGAATGCATGGAGCCGCCGACAATCGAGCCATCAAAAAATCCGTCAAGGTAGGAAAAGATGGGAGCATTGGCTGCAGCAGAGAGCCTGTGCAATGCGGCAGTGCCCTCATGTGTAACGCCTGCCGCGTCAACGCTCATCAGATGCCAGAAGATGGCGCTGTGAGGTGGAAGATGTGCCGCGTCTTTCAGGATGTCTTCAAACGACAGCTTGTTGTACCATCGCAGTTCAACGCGCCCGCTGAACGGTGCGAGTTCTCGCTCGAATACACCTTGCCAATATGTTTCATTGGGTGACGCCCCATTGACCACCGCGATCACTTTTGTATCGGGCAACGTTTTCAAGATCGTGTCGATGGCGGCTGGAAAATTGTGAGCCGCAGCGGCCACGGTGTCATACTCAGTCAGCTTGTCGTATCTGACCCGTCGCGCCTCGACGGAAGTAAACATCATTGGTGTCGTCGGGAAAAGCTGAGCACGATAGCGCTGCACGAATTCGGCGGCTGGCGCGCCGAGGGCCACAATGAGGTCGGGAGGCTTGGCCCCATACAATGCTTGGAGGTACCCGACAAATGGTGCGAGCGCCTTGTCATCGTCCACTCGAGCGGTCAAAAGCGAGTGGTCCTGAAAGTCGATTGGGACGTTCGATTGCTTGATCATTTCAGACCGAAGGTATTCTGCGAAATCGGTCCATGGCTTGAAGCGGAGACCGAACGATTGCAGCATCAGAACGCGCTTAGGCTCTGGATCAGCCGCCCGACTTTGCCCGAGCGTTACCAGCAATAATGCGATTACCAGCGGAGCGGCGAAGGTCCGCCTGCAAAAGGATCGCCATGATAGTGCGAACAGCCAAAACCGCATTGCCATCCTAGTCCCCGGCTCCTAGCCTAACGGCACGGCAGAATGTTTAACAGGCCGAAAAACGGCTGTGACGGCTTGCCTGGGAGCGGCGATCAGGTCTGGACCCAGCTACCCAGCGCAGCGGACTGCAACGATGCCGAGGGACAATAAAATTCCGGCCGAAAGTTTGGTTTTACTGCACGCGCCAGCAGTGGCTGAGCGTTTAGGCTAGGGGGGCGCCCGAGCTTCAACCGGAGCAAGCCATGCGAACGCAAAACCCTTGACCGTCTCCAGAACGGCAACCCGCTGTTCACCGGGTCACCATCGTCAGCGCTCGCGCCCGGCAGCAGCGGGCAGCCGCGGGAAGGGCAACGACTCGCACCATCACCGCCTCATCGTCACGATGGCAGGCAGCGCGGCAGTGGCAGTGGCGGTGGCACAAACTGCATAGTCGCCTTCGAACCGACAGATCAGCCATGCCGCAAAAGAGCGCTAAACGATACTCGCTCACCTTGAATTGCGAGGTACCCTCTTTGCAACGGAAAGAGGACCGGTGCAGGGGCTTGTGCATATTGTTGACGATGATCCGTCCTTTCTGACGGCTATGGAGCGTCATTTGAAGCATGCGGGTTACGAGGTCGCCGTCTATGCCTCAGCGCAGGCGTTGCTGGACCGATTGCCGGGCACCAGCGTCCCGAGCTGCATCCTCCTCGATGTACGGATACCCGACCTAGATGGTCCGGCACTGCAAGCGCGGTTGAACGAACTCGGCTCGACAGTGCCAATTATATTCGTCAGCGGTCATGTCAACATACCCGTCACGGTGCGCGCCTTAAAGGCGGGCGCGGATGATTTCCTAACAAAGCCGGTGACGTCCGATAACCTTCTTTCGGCAATTGAACGAGCTTTCGCACGCCACCGCGCCTTCCGGGAGCAACAGACTAAGCTCGATGTTGTTCGCGCCCTCATCGCCAAATTGACGCCGAGGGAGCGGCAAGTATTTGAACTGATAGTTGGTGGCAAGACCAACAAGCAGATCGGCAGCATCTTGGGAACGAGCGAGCGGACGATCAAGGCCCATCGCCACGCGGTGATGGAGAAAATGCAGGTTCGGACCTTGGCTGAACTTGTCGCGGTTGCTGAACGGGTCGGTGTCATTGGCGATAAGCCCAATAACGGACCTATGGCCTAGGCCAGTTCTCGACCGTTTTCAATTTATTGGCCTATGGGACACTTGTGTCAGATTCCCGACATACCTATTGATTCTCATCAGCACCGAGTCGCCAGCGGCAAACATGGGTGACTGAGAGAGCCGGTGCGCTCCCGCTTGTCATCGGAGCGCAATCCAAATGGGTAGAAGCGACCCTGTTTTGGTCGTCGATGACGATCCTGGAATGCTGCGGGCCGTCGATCGGCTGCTACGTCGGCATGGCTATGAATCCATCCTCTTCTCGTCTGCCGAAGAGCTGGAGCAGCACCCCGACGTCGTCAACGCACTCTGCATCATCTTGGACATCAAGCTCAACCTGCGATCCGGGATCGAACTCCGACATCAACTCAAAGCGCGAGGCGTTTTGGTCCCCGTCATTTTCATCACCGGCAATGAGACCCCTTCCGTTCGCGAGGCCGCACTGCTGTCCGGATGCGTCGCATTTCTAACGAAGCCGTTCTCAGCGCACGAGCTGATCGAATCGATCAAACAGGCGGCAGGCGGCGAACTCCTTCACTGAGCGCGCTTAGGATTGCTCCCGTTCCCTTGATCTAGGTCAAGGAGGCTGAACTTTCGTCCGGAATTGTACAAAGGTGCAGCGCTGCGGTCAGCCAGGCCTTAGGAACATCGATGAAGACGCCCGTACGCGAGCTGCGCCGTTTGCGCGGAGAACGCATTGACTGGCTGCTTTCGGTGCTCACCGGGGTGCTGGCATTACTGATTTTTGTCTTCGCCCCGCTACAAGCAATGGGCATTACCGCCTTCCATCTGTTTGCGGATGGTCTACTGGTAGCGATCATCGTCAGCATGGTGATCATCTCGAACAACCCAACCGCTCTGGTTCTGATGTCGCTCGCGCTCGTTTTCAACGTCGCCGTCTTCTTCCTGCGCATTTATTACCCAGTACCGTACCACCTTCATATTTTGGCCGGTGCATGGCTGGTCATCGCCTGCACGTTAGGCGTTGTCGTGGTACAGGCCGTCTTCAGGCGAGGTCTCGTTACGTATCACCGAATTATCGGAGCGATCCTTCTGTACTTGTTGATTGCGGTGGCCTTTGCAACCCTGTTTCTGTTTGTAGGGCTGGCGGCTCCCGACGCAATCAAGGGGATAGCTTTCGAGGACGATCATTCAGTCGCCGCATCGCTTTTTTACATAAGCTTCGTCACGCTTACATCGACCGGATATGGAGACATCGTTCCGGTACATCCGTTGGCGCGAAGTCTCTGCAACATCGAAAGCGTAATCGGCCAGCTTTATCCGGCGACCCTTCTGGCGAGGCTCGTTACCCTCGAGCTCAGCAGTGCCAGCTCAGCGCGTAAACCCACCCCTACCACCTGAGCCGCAGGAGCTGCACCGACACGCGTGCGCTGCACTCGCGTCCTGTGGGGTTTCGCCCGTCGCAAGGCAAACTCTCGGTTGATCTATGTCAAAGCGGGCGATCCTTTAGCGGACACGCTGCGTGCAGCCGCACCTGAGACGGCGTCCGTGCGTCTGTTGCGCAGGCACAAAAGGGAGACCCGCACCATGCATCCCAAGAAGCGTCTTTCGATTAAGTCCGCGACTATTAGCGGGATCGCTGCTAGCGCCCTGTTGGGCCTTGCTGGTCTCACGCTCAATCCAGGCCCAGCCAATGCCATCGTGTATTGCCAATACACTGCCTATCCGGCGGGTTGCGTTGCTCGGCCCGGCGTGGTGCTGGGTGCGCGTCCGGTAGCCCGCGCTGCGGTACGCCATAACGCCGGTGGCAATGCCAATGGTGGTGTCAACCGCGTTGGAGCTCGGCGGTAAGGAGTTTTTTCGGCGGATCGCGATCAAGAAAAAAACCGTCGTCGCTTCGTCCCGGAGGCGGCTTTTTTGTTCCCGCGCACGCCTCAGCGCAGGCCCAGGGAGACCGTGAGAACGCAATCGCACGGCTCAACCGGCCTCAGACTTCAGCACTAAATCCCCAACGCAACCCGGAAAGCATCCGGTTGAGTGGGTGCCGTCGCGCGGTCCCCCCATTTGTTTCCCTCTCTCAGAGGACCCCAGCGCCGACATCTCTTGATAGTGCGTCCGGCGGCAGGCGGCGCAGGCCGGGAGCGGACATCTTTCCGATTTTCAACCTTTTTGAGGTGACGCCGCTGTCTGACCAATGCCAATCTGCATCAGGTCTCGGCCAATCACCAGTTCACCGGAGAAGCCCTTGCCTGCGGGTAGCAGTTGTTCTCGCGTTGCGTTGCCGGGCACAATGTGGCTGAGGACAAGTTTCTTCACGCCTGCGGCTTCCGCTACTGCTCCAACCTCTTCGACCTGCGTATGGGCATTTAGCAGATGCTGCACTAAACCTTCGTTCGCAACGGAACGCGGCGTAGGAAAAGCGCGATAGATAGCACTCGTCACGATAACCTCGTGAACGAGTACGTCTGCGCCTTTTGCAAGTTTGATCAAGTTCTCGCACCGCCCCGTATCGCCGGAGAACACAATGGAGCCATCGTCAGTGTCGAAGCGATAGGCAAATGCGGGCCAGACGGGAGCGTGATCCACCAAGGTAGCGGAAACGCGTACGCGATCATCCTCGAAGATTTTGAATGGCTCCATCGGGGGAGAAGGCGTTTCATTGGGCGATTTGAAACCGGCGATTGCCGGAATATCAATGTCGTGCACCTCGACCACCGCTTCGAGGTTCGGCTTCCCGTTGTCGCGCATTCGGTCATTCAAATCCGTCGCAAAAGCTTGATACAGGTAGCCCGTCATATCCTTGATGCCGGGCGTGGGGTTTTCGGGGTTGATGATTGGCACAGTCGGAGCCGAAGTGCCGGGCAGTGAAAAGACAGGCGCCATTTGACCTCGCCGACCCGGGCCAAAGACCTTGAAGGGGGTGGATCGGCGGTCGAGCCCAACGAACAATCCGATGAACAACAGATTAGCATAGTCGACTGTATGATCGGAGTGGAGGTGGGTTAGGAAGAGCGCTCTCACTCTGTCGTCCATGAAGCGGCTACTTGCTGGCGATATCGCCTGCTGGAGGCGTTTCCCGGCACCCTCGCCGCAGTCCACGATATAGTAGGCGTCACCAACCGCCACGACCGACGAAATGCCGCTTTGGTCCGAATTCGGGTACCATGTCGGACCGCCTGAGGTGCCCAGCAGGATGAGCCGTGACCGCGAATTGCTGACATCTCCCGATATTTGTGCGAGCTGAATTCGTGTATCGACGCTGCCGTCGCCTGCGACGGCGGAGCTTATCATGGGCGCAAATAGGCTGATGGCGCTCCCCGCGATGAAGCCACGGCGCGTAAGAGCTTGTCGAACCGCGTGTCCAATCGGATTGCTCATTTATTCCCCCAGACAGCTTCATGAGAACAGGCTCTCGCGAATTCAGTGGATCAATGCGTTCCGCCTGCGTTCAAATGACGTGAATTGTCTAGAACCAATCGCCCGGAATGTATCTGTCGAGCAGCAGAACGCTCACGGATAACAGGAGACCCACGCCGCAAAACAACGCCACCGATACAAACGTCTCGATTTCCGCAATTGCTTGGGTTGGTGCGTTGGGAAAGAACCGTGCCGCCAATGCAGTCATTTCTCTCTCCTGCGTTAGAAGTGCTCGCACTTCGCAGGTTAAGGGTGCTCCTTCCATTGTTTCAGGACGATTGCGTCGGTCGATTAATGAGGTTTCTTCGCAGCGTAAACGCCAGCGGTAAGATCGCATCACACGCCTCCGCGCTTATCGCGTCTCACGACCGTGACAGGGTCACGACACACGCTCGATCGCGTCACACGATCAGCAGGGGACGCCCGTGGTGCGCGTCTGGGCTCTTCGACGCATTCGGCTATAGTCCGCACGGGGATGCACCAGCGCGCGTCCCTGCCACAGAAATTGCGCCGAAACGCAACCAAAGCGCAGGGCGAAGCCCGGGTGTAAGCAACCGATGCAGGGCCGTCCGTCGCAATTTATGCACAGCTATCGATCGCCCGGCGGATCGCGTCACAAATGACGACACCCAAGACTTATCGCATCGTTTTCTAAAGGTTTTTTCGTGTGAACATTTCATGCGCAGGGGGAAGCCTGGCCTGCGAAGGCTATGATGTGCTCAGGGTTGATCGCAATGGCTCAGTCAGGCGACGAGCCGTTGCCCTTCATGCTCCAAGGCCTTGGTGACAGGCGCTCCGACAATCCGCCGCAGCTCCGCTGCGACGCCCTCCAACACTGCGCGCTTCTCCTTCATGCGCTTGGAGTGGTTGTAGACCTTGCCCGTGACGGTCGGCGACGGTGGTGTCGCCCTTCTTCGTCACTGCGTGATCAAGGCATTTGGCGATGGCAGCGTCGTCGAAACAGAGATCACCGGCGACGACGAGATCGAAGCGCTCGGCCTGATGCCGTGGATGAGCCCACCCTGCTATCCCAACATGAGCGCGCTTGATCAGCCCCTATGGCGATGCCGGTGCGAAGCGCGAGAGCGCTGAGCTGGCGCTGCGAATGCGACGGTGCGGATTCAGTAGGTGGCGTCCTGACCCGGCGCGTGAGTGCGACAGCATCGAAGCCGTGGAACGTCAGTGCATCACCATCGGAAAGAGCGCGAGTTAATCTCGTTGATGCTAACCTGCACGGTCTGCCCCGCCAAAGAGATTGAGTCGAACTCAAGATTTCCTGTTAATTGGTCAAAGCGAAGGACGACTTCCGGGTAAAAATATTCTGTGCGAGTTTGGGATATCCAATGGTGGCGGCTGGGTTCGTATTCATCGTAGCGCCCCTGAACCTCAACCTCGATACCGAGCGATACTTCCACCTCGATTTCGGGCTCACAGGTAAAGGTCTGTCCCTCCTGTTCTAAGACGTTTAGCGACAGGACGTTCACCGAATAAACGTCCTCTACCCGGGCCGCTATGATGTTCACTTCCTCAGCTCGGTTGTAGCGACTGTACTCAACGTCAAAGCCCTTGATTTCGTCAATTATACTGTCACTGAGATATTCGCTCGCGCCAAGAGCCTTTTCGAGCGCATCGTGTACTTCCTGTGAAACAGTTGCTTGAGATATAATTTCCGCAATCGATTCTGAATGAAACAATGGACCAGCTTCAGAGCAGCAACCTCGCAAGTCCGGGTCGTCGGACACGACGTAGGCTGTTGAGCTATTCTGCTGGCACCACCTACGAATAGACGCGACTGAGATCGCATCGGGAAACTCGGCCTTCTTCTTGGCGCTGAATGGAGGCCGCCGAGCGAAGTAGTCGTCAAGGATGGCGTTCACATCTGAAATCAATGGGACCTTAACGGCCTTGGCATGTTTCAGAAATCCGTCGAACGCTGCCTCCAATGTGCTGATTGCGGTTGTTTGATCCCTCACACGTTCAACAGCCAGCGAAGCGCCGAGTTGCTCCAAAATGCCGCTGTGCTTCATAACTGAGGAGCTTGCTTCGACGAAAAGTTCTCGAAGCTGGGACTTAACCTCTCCAATGGTTATATCCGTGACAAGGAGCCGAAGCTGGCCCGCCTTCGCGAACTCGGCAAGCTTGGACAAAGCACGCCCGTTCCAGTCGAAACGAGCTTTTCGCAAGGCCTGCGTATCGACAAACACGAACCGTGTTCGAAGATGCGGACGCTTAATCTCACTTTCCGGCGCTGGTTCATTCACTGGGTGGCATTACCTCTCAGCGGCATTCCTGTTTCTAAAGGAACTGTGCTACTCGCCTTGTTCATGCGGCGGGCAGCGTCCGCCGGTTGGCACGAGATCATCAAGTCGAACATGCTGCTCTTCTTGTGACGCTGCTCTGGCAGTGGTTCACATGAGCCTCACCACCATGTCGGCGGCGCTGCGGCAATCGATCAGTTTGTAATCATCGAATCGGGGGGTGCAGAAAAGGCTCCTGCTCATCAAAGAACTTTTTCGCGATCTCAACCGTGCTGCTAGACGCCCAAAGTGTACCGGGAAGATTCCCCATTTCATTTTGGACACCTTCACCCCCGATTGTGCCACCCCGATCATGATCTGATCACCATTCTCTAGTGGCAGCCGGGCAAAACACATTGAGGGCGTGTCTTTCTTCACGATGATCTCACCCATGTCCGTCCCCCAAGCGCCCGGCCTCATTGACGGTTCGTTGTGACCCTGCCCACATTGCGCCCGCGTGCGTCATAGATCGTCATCGGATTTCCGCTGGTGGACTCTCGGCTGATCACACGGCCACGGCCACGGCTATCGTAGGTCGTCGTCGTGCCTTGGCTATCGGTCGCCGACCGGCCGACGACGTTGCCGTGCGAGTCGTACATCGTGCGCGCTGTTGCGCCGGGGCGGTGGAGGTCAGAATCGTGAGCGTCAGCAGAGCGATCAGCACGCCGGATGCGCGCATCTCGCCGAATGTGATCTTTTGCGGGGTGGTCGTCATTGGCCGTTCGCTCGATTACGACGTTCTTCGCTTGCGAAAATCCTCGATCTGCTTCGGGAGCTCGTGCATGACGCGCATCAAGAATGTCAGGAACTCAACGACATCTTTTGCGTCTTTCTCGCTTGTGCCACTCGATCCCGGCTGCGGATGGGTGCCTTCATTCGCAAGCTCCCGGACTTCGTGCGACCAGTCTTTCATAATGGGAAGGATAAGACCCTTGTCAGCAAGGTCGTCAATTTCCTGCTTGAGATTACTGCCCCTGGCTCCGTGAGATCGTGCGACGAGTTGAACAGCAGAGCGCGCCATCAACGCAGCGGCCGTCCAGTTCTGTCCCTCAATTGATCGTCGCGCTTCGACCCAGTAGCGACCGGCATCATCGGGCCAATGCTTTGGGTAAGTTGTCGTGCTCCGATGCCAAGGTAGGACTTGGTAGTCGTGCGACGCTCCAGAGCCATGGCTGTGTTGGCCAGCAGACCAGAACGCAAACATAAAATTTCCGCAGTTGCCGCATTTCAGCGTGTCATAGTTGAGCGCCTTGCGAGTGCTACCCGGCTTCTTTCGCTCAAGGTGCTGAATAGTTTCAAAGTTGCCTTCCGCACCACAAAATGCACAGGGAATCTGATGCGTCGCTAATTTGTGGCCGGGATAACCTGACCATTCCCCGAGATCCCACCAATCCATTTTCCACCCCCAGCCGATGCCTCCGCCTCCGAGGCCGCGGGCGGAGATGTTATTCCAGAACGGGGATGATTCCCTCAAAACAATAGCAGGTGCTAGGCTGTCGCTAGCCCTGCGCTGGTGGTGTCAAAAATTATTCTGATTTTTACACCCGCTGGACACCGCCGCGCGGATGCGTTGATAATATTAGGGTTTTAGGTCTCACCGCTCTCCCACAAGGGGAGAAGGGAGGAAGGCAGCGCACTCCTCACTATCTTCTCAATTCCCCCTCGCCACCTTCCCCTTCTCGCGCGTTGCCGCAACCACATCGCGCACCAGATCGAACACACCGTCCGCTTCCGGGGGCCAGTTCGGCGAGCGGCCCATCCGCACGATCACCAAGCGTTCCGACGGAATCACGATCGTGTACTGCCCGATCGTGCCCTTGGCGAAGAAGGCATCGCGCGGCCAGCCGTGATCGATGCGGAAGGTCGCGCCAAAACTGTCGCCCTGGTTGGTCCAGAAGCCGGCGCCGATGCCGACCCAGGCATTGGGCGTCGCCGACGCCGAGTAATTCACCCATCCCTCAGGCAGGATGCGCCTGCCGCCGGCGACGCCGTCGTTGAGATAGAGCTGGCCGAAGCGCGCCCAGTCGCGCGCGGATGCGAGCATCTCGCTCGACCCCTTGATCGTGCCGGCGCCGTCGAGCTGGAGCGTGACATGGCGCATGCCGAGCGGCGCGAACAATTCGCGGCGCGCGAAGGCAAGCGCATCCGCGGGATTGCCGCCGGCCGCGTTGCGGATCAGATGCGCGAGCAGGATGGTGTTGCCATCGTGATAATTCCACACGGTGCCCGGCGCGGTCGCAAGCGGCATGCTCGCGGCATATGCTGCCATGTCGTCTTCGGTGAATTTCATGCGATTGACCGGCTCGAAGGCGGAGCCGAGCGAGGCCTGCAGCGAGCTGCCGAGCGCCAGACCCGCGGTGTGGCGCAGCAATTGATCGACGGTGATGGCGTGACGGGGATCGTCCGGATTTGTCCAGGCGGCGACCGGTGCGGGCCCGTCGAGCTTCAGTTGGCCCTGGCGCACGAGGATCCCGGTGAGAGCCGAAATCACGGACTTGGTCATGGAGAAGCCGAGCAGCGGCGTCTCCGGTCCGATGCCGTCCGCATAGCGCTCCGCAATGATGCGGCCCGACTTCATGATGACGATTGCGCGGGTGCGGCGGTATGGCGGCTGCGCAGGTTCGGCGAAGGCATGATCGAGCGCGGCTGACAGCTCCGGGCTTTGCGGCGACACGATTGCGGGGCCGGCAATCTCGGGCAGCAACGCCGGCTGCCTGTCATCCGGCGGCAGCCTGACGTCGGCAATCTCCGCACCGTGCTCGAGCGTGCAGCCGAGACCCTCGCGATAGACGGCATGGCTGCGGCCAATGCCGAACAGGGTCACCGTGACCTCCTTGCGTGCGCGATCGACCTGATAATCCATCGCCCAGGTGAGCAGACCGGCGCCCGGCATCGCATCAATGGTCTCGGACAAATTACGCCTGATATCGAGGCCCGAGACAAACGTCTCGGAACAGAGCACGTCGGCGATGAAGCCGGTGGCGACCTTGGGCACGTCATGGGCGCGAACCGCGCCGAGCGCGAGGCCCGCAATGGCGGTGGTGGCGGCGAGTAGGACGATCTTGCGGCGGCGGGTCACGGGCTTGCTCCGGCTTGAGGCGTGTGCCGAAGACGAAGCGGCATTCACGCGATGCCCGCTCGCCGGATTTGGAAAACGGCGTAGCCGAAAACCGCGAGACGCTCGCCGATTCTGAAATAGCCGCGATATTTCAGTGCCCTAAAGCTTAGACAGCATTCACCTTGAGCCGCCGGTATTCCGTCGGCGTCACGCCGGTCACGGCCTTGAAGGCGCGGTTGAAGGGGCCGAGCGACTGGAAGCCGGAATCCATCGCGATGGTGATGACGGGGACTTCGGCCTGGGCGGGATCGGCCAGCGCGGCTTTGGCCTCCTCGATCCGGTGGTTGTTCAGGAACACATTGAAATTGCGGTAGCCAAGCCCCTGGTTGATCAGCCGGCGCAGCCGGTATTCGGGAATTTTCAGCCGGCCCGCCAGCACGCCGATGCTGATGTTCTCCTGCCGATAGATCCGTTCGTCCGCCATCAGCCGCATCAGGGCGTCGATGAGCTTCTGGTCGGCGGCGTCCTCGCCCACAGGCTGGCTCGCCGCGATCGCCGGCGCAGCCTCCGCGGCAGCTGGAAACAGGTCGGCGCCATCGACGCGCATCATCGCATAGGCGATAGCCGCAACGATGCTGGCAAGCACGCCGGCGTTGACGGTGTTGGCGACGTCGCCGACGTCGCTGCCGACGACGAGGATCTGGAGCACCGCGTTCAATCCGCCATAGAGCGCGGCAGCACAGACGATGAAGACGCGAACACGGCGGCGGCGCTCGACCAGATCGGCCGACCATGAGGCGATCGTCTGCATGATCGCGAGCGCAATGAAGCCGAGCACGATCATGTTCACCGCAGTGACGGCGGACCGGACATGTCCGCCGGGTGCGATCCAGAGACAGCTGACGAAGCTGAAGGCTGTCACCAGCCCCCAGGTCAATCCGTGCCACCGGTGCAGGCGAAACTCGTCGTCGAACAGCGCGCGCGTGAACAGCCAGAACACCACGATATTGCCGGTCGACACCGCGATCAGCGGCGCATGCCATGCCGGGACCAGCGACGATACGCCGACGGAATAGCTCGCGGCATGCGCTGCCGAGCCGAGCGCAAAGGCCGCACCGAGCCGGGCTGCCAGAACATTGCGGAAATCCGAGAGCAATGACGCTGCTAGCACCAGCAGCAGCGCGACGCTGGCAGCACGAAACGCGAGCTCGGTTGCGGCAAGGGTCATCGGGTGCTGCGATGGGTCGCGGTTGACATCAGCCGAACATCCTTCGTTGCGCCTATTTTTTCAAGGACCATCGCGCGCCTTGCACTCTGTCATCGTCCGGCTTGACCGGACGATCCAGTATTCCGGGACGGTCATGATCGAACAGGTAGGCCGCGGCGTACTGGATCGCCCGCTTTCGCGGGCGATGACGGCGGAGTATGTGGTCCGGGCTCAGCCGCGACGGCCGCACGAAATCCTGCTAGGATTTAGCTCGAAAAAGCCAAAAGGAGTCCACATGAGCTGGCAACCCTCGAACGATCCCGTGCTCGGCGATCCCATGTCCTGCGATGCGCTCGATCTCGTCATCGTGCCGCGCACGCGCGATCTCGGCGATGGCTTCGCGGTCCGGCGCGCATTGCCGCACGGCAAGCGCCAGATGGTCGGTCCCTTCATCTTCTTCGACCATTTCGGGCCGGTGCAATTCGTCTCCGGCAAGGGCATGGATGTTCGGCCGCATCCGCATATCGGGCTTGCCACCGTCACCTATCTGTTCGACGGCGCTATCATGCATCGCGACAGTGAGGGCAACATCCAGGAGATCCAGCCCGGCGCGATGAATTTGATGACGGCCGGCCGCGGCATCGCGCATTCCGAGCGCACCCCGGATGTACAACGCGCCTCGGGGCAGAAGATGCTCGGCCTACAAAGCTGGATCGCGCTGCCGGCCGGATCGGAAGAGATCGCGCCGTCGTTCCAGCACTACGGCGCTGGTGACTTGCCGATGGTCTCCGAGCGCGACTTCACCGCGAAAGTGATCGCGGGCTCGGCCTTCGGCGTCACCTCACCTGTTTCGATGGTGTCGCCCTGGTTCTATACCGAGGTCACGGCGGTCGCGGGCGCGATCGTGCCGCTCGATCCTGATCACGAGGAGCGCGCCATCTACGTCGTCGACGGCGAGGTCGAGATCGCGAACGAGCGCTACGAGGGGCCGCGACTGCTGATCTTCCGTCCGGGCGACCGCATCACGGTGAAGGTGCTCAAAGCCACACGGATGATGTTTCTGGGCGGCGACGCCCTGGAAGGCCCGCGCCACATCTGGTGGAATTTCGTCTCCTCCAGCAAGGAGCGGATCGAGCAGGCCAAGCAGGACTGGAAAACCGGCCGCTTCGCGGCGGTTCCGCAGGAACATGAGTTCATTCCGCTGCCGGAATAGGCTATCCCGGTTTCCGGTCGCGCGATCAGGCGCGGCCGGATGTCCTGTCGCAAGGCCTTGCTCCGAAAGTTCTGCCGATGACCACCATGCTCTCCAGCGACCTGCCGCTGCCCAAGATCGGGCGCGGCAAGGTACGTGATATCTACGCCGTCGACGACGACCGCCTGCTGCTCGTCACCACCGACCGCATCAGCGCCTTCGACGTCGTGATGGGCGAGACCATCCCGATGAAGGGCGCGGTCCTGACGCAAATCAGCGCGTTCTGGTTCAACGAGCTCGAAGGCGTGGTGCCGCATCACATGATCAGCGCCGACACCAACGAGATCGTCGCCGCCGTGCCGGCCTTGAGACCGCATCGCGCCGAGATTCTCGGCCGCGCCATGCTGTGCCGCCGCACCACGGTATTTCCGATCGAATGCGTGATCCGCGGTTATCTCTCGGGCTCGGCCTGGAAGGAATATGCGGCAAGCGGCACGCTGGCCGGCGAAAAGCTGAAAGCGGGACTGGTCGAGAGCGAGAAGCTGGAGCCTTCGATCTTCAGCCCGGCGACCAAGGCCGAGACCGGCCATGACGAGAACATCACCATCGCGAAGATGCGCGAGGTCGTCGGCGACGAGACGGCCTATACGCTCGAGAGCATGACGCGCGCGATCTACACGCTCGGCGAGGAGCTCGCCCGCGAGCAGGGCATCATCATCGCCGACACCAAGTTCGAATTCGGCCGCGACAAGGACGGCCGCATCATCCTGATCGACGAGGTGATGACACCTGATTCCTCGCGATTCTGGGCCGTCGACGCTTACAAGCCCGGCCAGCCGCAGGCGAGCTTCGACAAGCAGCCGCTGCGCGACTATCTCGACGTCGAACGCCGCGCCGGCCGCTGGAACGGCGACGCCCCGCCGCCGCCTTTGCCGGCAAGCGTGGTGGACGCGACCAGCAAGCGGTATCTGGAAGCGTATCGCCGCGTGACGGGAAGTGAGCTAAAGCTTTAGCTCGGCTGTTTCGTCCCGCGCCGTCATTGCCCGCCGGCTCGATGCCTCCCCGGCGTCGTCCTGGCGAAAGCCAGGACCCATACCGTGAGGTCTATCCCGTGCGTTCGGTGCAAATCCCGAAGGCACAATCATCGCCAAACTGCTCCCTGGGGTAATGGATCCTGGCTTTCGCCAGGACGACGCCGAATGACGGGCGCTCCAGTTTCTTCCATCTTCCGTGTATGATTGGCCGTTCACACACGATAGATCGCGTCCGCTCGGAGCGGAACCTGCTGATGGTTGAAGCAATAAGCGCCGCCAGACCTGTCGGATAGCTCATACTTGCAAGAATCCTGTTGCGCTAGGCTCGCAGTCGTCTACGTCTCGAACAGGAATTTTCATGAGCGAGTGTCACGGCGTGACCGATCCCGCAATTGGCTTCACTCCGTCGACCGGGCTTAATCCGGCGCTCAAGCGCGCGCTGAACGATATATTGGGCGGCAGCGCCGCCAGCGTCCTGACCGTCACGTTCGGGCTGTCCTATTCGCTGCTGATCTTCGCGGGGCCGCTGTCGCCCTATCTGTCCTACGGCATCACGGCAACTTTCGTCAGCTCCGCGGTACTTGCGGCCGTCGTCGCGCTCGGCAGCTCCCTGCCCTTCGCGATTGCAGCCCCCGACAGCTCGACTGCCGCGGTGACGGGTATCCTGGCCGCCTCGGTGGTCGAACGTATCGAGATCGCGAACCTGTCGACGCCGTTGCTGTCACCGATCCTGATCACGCTCGGCCTGTCGACGATGCTGACGGGATTGGTGCTGTGTGGCCTCGGCTTGACGCGGCTTGGCCGCGCCATCCGCTACGTGCCTTATCCGGTGGTCGGCGGCTTCCTCGGCGCAACCGGACTTCTCATTGTCATGGGTGCGGTCCGGGTGATCACCGACCATCCGCTGCAATTCGCGACGCTGTCGCACTTCGCCAACCGCACCATCGTGCTGGAGCTCGGTGCCGCCTGCGCCATGGCGCTGGTGCTGTATCTCACCTGGCACCGCTCGCGCAGCCCGTTCGGACTGCCCATCATCCTGGTCGGCGGCGTGCTCACCGCGCATCTGGCGTTCTGGCTCACCGGCGTTTCCTTCGATGAGGCGCGCACGCTGGGCTGGACCTTTCAGGCCCCGCCGCAAGCGGTCTTCATGCTGCCCTGGCACACCGACGATCTCGTCCGCTATCCCTGGTTTGCCATCCCGGACCTGCTTGGCAATGTCGTTGCCGTCATCTTCGTCACGGCCTCGAGCACGCTGTTCAACACCACCGGCATCGAGGTGGCCACGCATCGCGAAGCCAATCTGGAGTGTGAGCTGAACGTCACCGGCGCCGCCAATATCCTGACCGGCCTGCTGGGCGGCTACGCCGGCTGCAGCTCGACCAGCCGCTCGATGCTTAATTTCTCCAGCGGCGGCCGCGGGCGCCTGTCCGGCCTCACGGCCGCAGCGCTGTCCCTGCTGGTGCTCGCCGTCGCACCCGAGTTGCTCGGCTTCATCCCCAAATTCGTGCTCGGCGGCCTGTTGCTCTATCTCGGCGCCGACCAGTTGCACAAATGGATCATCGAGTCGCGCAAGCGTCTGTCGAAGCTCGAATATCTGTCGCTGATCGCCATCATCGCGATCATCGTCGCCTGGGGTTTCGTGCCGGGCATCCTGATCGGCGTCATCATCGGCTGCGCAACGTTTGCGTTCAGCGCCGCGCGGGTCGAATCGATCAAATACAGTTTCGACGGCGCGGAGTACCGCTCCTCGCTCGACCGCTCGCGCGACGACCAGGACGTGCTGCTGGCCCATGGCGGCAAGATCCAGGGCCTCAATCTCCAGAGCTATCTGTTCTTCGGCTCCGCCAACCGGCTCTACCAGCACGTCAAGCGATTGCTTCAGGAGCGCCCCGAATGCCGCTATCTGCTGTTCGACTTCAAGCTCGTCACCGGCGTGGATTCATCGGCTGCCTATAGCTTTGCCCAGATCAAGCGCAGCGCTGGCGAACTCGGCGTCGAGCTGATCCTGGTGCATCTGTCGGCTGCGGCCGAGAAGGTGCTGCGCTCCAGCGACTTCGTCGGCGACGGCGTCACCATCATCCCCGAACTCGATCGCGCGCTGGAATGGTGCGAGAACGAGCTCATCTCGCAGCATCAGGAGCTGGCGCAGGAAGAAGCCAGCCTACGCGACTGGTTCACGCGCATGCTCGGCAGCGAGGACGGCGCCGACGAACTGATCCGCCGCTGCCAGCGCATCGAGGTCGAAGCCGGCGAGGTCATCGTGCAGGCCGGCGACCCCGCCGATTCCATGCATTTCATCCTCGACGGCCGCGTCGGCATCATGATTCCGGCCGACGACGACCGCACCACGCGCGTGCGCAGCCTCGGCCGTTACACCACGATCGGGGAGATGGGGCTGGTGTCACAGACACCGCGCAGCGCGACGATCCAGGCCGAAGTCGACAGCGTGCTCTACGTGCTGAATACGCACCAGTTCGACGCCATCAAGACCGAGGATCCGGAGCTTAGCCACAAGCTGCTGACCTATTTCGTGTCGGTCATGGCGGAGCGGCTGACGTTTGCGAACCGGACGATCGCGGTGTTGCGGCGCTAGCGAACGCCGTAGGGCAACGAGCGCACCACACATTGGATGTCGTCCTGGCGAAAGCCAGGACCCATACCGCGGAATCTATCTATCGCAGGCGGTGGAAGTACCGGACCACCAATCTTCGCCAATCGCCTCGCTGGGGTAATGGGTCCTGGCTTTCGCCAGGACGACCCTGGAGGGGGCATTGCGTTCATCACATCCGCGAATGATGGCGAGCCCTTACACCCCCGCCATCATCACGTATTTGATCTCGACATATTCTTCCACGCCGTGATGCGAGCCTTCGCGGCCGAGGCCGCTTTCCTTGACGCCGCCGAAGGGCGCGACTTCGGTGGTGATCAGGCCGGTATTGACGCCGACCATGCCGGATTCCAGTGCCTCGGCGACACGCCAGACGCGGCCGAGATCGCGGGAGTAGAAGTAGGAGGCGAGCCCGAACGGCGAGGCGTTGCACATCGCGATGACGTCGGCCTCGTCCTTGAAGCGGATCACCGGCGCGAGCGGGCCGAAGGTCTCTTCCTGCGCCACCAGCGAGTCCGGCTTGACGTCGGCAAGGACGGTCGGCTCGAAGAACGAGCGTCCGAGCTCGCTGCGCTTACCGCCGGTGACGACCTTGGCGCCGCGCTTCACGGCGTCCGCAATGTGGCGCTCGACCTTGTCGACCGCTTTCAGATTGATCAGCGGGCCCTGCGTGACGCCGGTTTCCGTGCCGTCGCCGATCTTCATCGCCGCGACCTTCTTCGACAGCTTCTGCACGAACTCGTCGTAGATCTTGTCCTGGGCGTAGAGGCGGTTGGCGCAGACGCAGGTCTGGCCCATGTTGCGATACTTCGAGACGATCGCGCCCTCGACCGCCGCATCGATATCGGCGTCGTCGAACACCACGAACGGCGCGTTGCCGCCGAGCTCGAGGCCGAGCCGCTTCACGCCGACGGAGGCCTGCCGGTAGAGAATCTTGCCGACCGCCGTCGAGCCGGTGAAGCCGACGAAACGCACGGCCGGATGCTCGCACAGCACCTTGCCGATCGGCGCTGCATCGCCGGTAATGATGTTGAGCACGCCCTTGGGGATGCCGGCCTTCTCGGCAAGCACGGCCAGCGCCAGGGCCGAGAGTGGCGTCTCGTTGGCGGGCTTAAGCACCACGGTGCAGCCCGCAGCCAGCGCCGGCGAGACCTTTCGGGTGATCATCGAGTTCGGGAAATTCCACGGTGTGATGGCGCCGCAGACGCCGATCGGCTGCTTGATCGCGAGCAGGCGCGCATCCGGCCGCTGGGTCGGGATGGTCTCGCCGTAGACGCGGCGGGCCTCCTCGGCGAAAAACTCGATATAGGCGGCGCCGATGTCGACCTCGCCGAGGGCTTCGGTGAGCGGCTTGCCCTGTTCGGAGGTGAGGATCAGCGCGAGGTCCTCGCGATTGGCGACAATCAGCTCGAACCATTTGCGCAAGATGTTGGAGCGCTGCTTGGCGGTGTGCTTGGCCCAGGCCGGGAAGGCGCGCTCGGCGGCCTCGACCGCCCTGGTGGCGTCATCGGCCGAAAGCTGCGGAACCTTTGCGAGCTCGACGCCGGTCGCGGGATTGTTGACGGCGAAGACCGGCGATCCGACCCAGGCGCCGTCGATGTAGCAGGCCTCCTTCAGAAGCGACGGGTCCTTCAACCGGTCGCGCAGATTGGACGTGGCGTGCTGGGCACGAGCGGTGGCGGTCGGGGTCATGGCGTTACTCCCAAAGGCTTTTGCGGGCTGTTCCGGTTCGGCCGGAATATAGGGAGAAGCGGCGAGCAATGCACCGTCCCGCAACGCACATCTGCTGGGAGCCAGGCTGGGAGCGGCGCGTCCTTACGCCGCGCCGCTCAGATAGGTCTCGCGCCGGCCGATCATACGCTCGGCGGCGGCCTTGGCGTCGGCCTTCGAGGATGTCGCGCAGGTCCGGTATTCGAGATCGGGGACGTCGGAGGCGTTGCGGCGGCCGAACCAGGACTTTGAACCGACCGGCAGCAATGCAAGCGCCTGCGCCAGATTGTCGACCGCGCCGAACGAATAGAGCGCACCGGTGCCGGCGATGCGGACTTCATAGATTCCAGGCGCGATCGGCGCTTCCAGGTTCTCGCCCCGTCCGGGACGGGGATAGCGCTTCCATTCGCTCCAGGTCGAAATCATCTGAGGTCCCCATCGCGGCCGGTGGGCGGCCGCCAAAATTGCATCAAGTCTTAACGTTGGCCGTTGATCGGCCGAGAACTGAACGCCGCAGCTCACAAAATGTTTCAAGTGCTTCAAACAGTCGAAACATATCGCCAGGAGCCATCCACGGTCACCGCTGGCTGCGGCCATCCACCGCAGATTGTGACGGAGTGTTGTAGTTCAGCCGCCTTGTCGTCGGGCGCAGGGAGCCGACCGTCAAGTCACGACATCGCGACCGCGGCAGGTATGTGGATGTGCTTGCCGCGCGGCGCACGCGGGAGGACAATCGATCGCTTCCAACAATAATCAAACCGGAGGAAACGCGTATGCAAGGCAAAGCTGAGATCGATCAGATTCTGCGCCAGAAGAGCGAAGCCAGGGAGATTCCGGGCGTCGTCGCTATCGCCGCCAGCGGTACCGACGTGCTGTATCAGGGCGCGTTCGGCAAGCGCGACCTGTCCAAGCCGGATGCGATGACCGCCGACAGCGTGTTCTGGATCGCATCGATGACGAAGGCGGTGACATCAGCGGGCGCGATGCAGCTTGTCGAGCAAGGCAAGCTGTCGCTGGATGCGCCGATCGGCGAGGTGCTGCCCGATCTCGCCAAGCCGCAGGTGCTCGAAGGTTTCGATGCCAAGGGCGAGGCCAAGCTGCGTCCAGCCAAGGGGCCGATCACGCTGCGCCAGCTCATGACCCACACCGCAGGCTTCTGCTACAACATGTGGAATGGCGATCTCGCGATCTATCTGGACAAGAACGGCATCCCCGCCATCACTACGTGCCAGAACGCGGCCTTGAAGACGCCGATCATGACCGACCCCGGCACGCGCTGGGAATACGGCACCAATATCGATTTCGTCGGCAAGGCGGTGGAAGCCGTCAGCGGCAAGCGCCTTGATGCCTATCTGCGCGACAATCTGTTCGCACCGCTCGGCATGAGCGACACTGCCTTCAAGATCACCGACGACATGCGCAAGCGTCTGGTCGGCATGCATGCGCGCGGCGAGGATGGCCAGCTCGCCGCGATCCCGTTCGAACTCGAGCAGGAGCCGGAATTCCACATGGGTGGCGGCGGGCTTTATTCGACCGCGGCCGACTATATCAGGTTTACCCAGATGATCCTGAACAAGGGCCGCGGCAACGGCAATCAGGTGCTGAAGGCCGAGACCGTGACGACGATGGGGCAGAACCACATCGGCGACCTCGCCATGGGCAAGATGACCACGGCGGCGCCGATGTACACCAACGACGTCGATCTCTACCCCGAGCAGGTGAAGAAGTGGGGCCTCAGCTTCATGATCAACACCGCGAAGACCGCCGAGGGGCGCAGCGCGGGCAGCCTCGCCTGGGCGGGCCTCGCCAACACCTATTACTGGATCGACCCGGCGCGCGACGTCACCGGCGTGATCCTGATGCAGTTGCTGCCATTCGCCGACGCAAAGTGTCTCGAGGCTTTTGCCGGCTTCGAGCGCGGCGTCTATGCCGGGCTCGATGCCGGCAGCGGGCAGAAGGCGGCGTAACGCGCGCCTAACTCTCACGACACGTGACGGCCGGGCTTGTTGTCCCGTCCGTCACGCAGCTGGCTGGAGGACATGATCTTGGCAGACAAAGCCGACAGTTACGTTTGCGGCATCTCCGACACGCCGCTGCTCGGCGACACGATCGGGCGCAGCCTCGATCAGGCCGCGCGACGCTGGGGCGATCGCGAGGCGCTGGTCTCGCCCAGCCACGGCGTGAGATGGACATGGAACGAGCTTGCCGCGCGGGTCGACGCGCTCGCCGCCGGATTTGTCGCACTCGGCCTCGAACGCGGCGAACGGATCGGCATCTGGTCGCTGAACCGGCCGGAATGGACGCTGACCCAGTTCGCCGCCGCCAAGGCCGGTCTCATCCTGGTGACGATCAATCCGGCCTACCGGCTGAGCGAGCTGGAATTCGCGCTGCACAAGGTCGGATGCAGCGCCATCGTCACCGCGACGGCGTTCAAGACCAGCAACTACATGGACATGCTCAACACGCTGTTGCCGGAGCTTGCGAGCGCCAAGCCCGGGCAATTGCGCGCCGCGCGGCTACCGGCCTTGCGCATCGTGATCCAGATCGGCGGCCCCGCCTGCCCGGGCACGATCCCGTTCGAGGAGGTCGCCGGCATGGGCGGGACCCTGCATCGCGAGCAGCTCGCCCCGCTCGGTGCCTCCCTGCAATTCGACGATGCCGTCAACATTCAGTTCACCAGCGGAACGACGGGATCGCCCAAGGGCGTGACGCTGACCCATCACAACATTCTCAACAACGGCTATTTCGTCGGCCGCGCCATGCGCCTGACCGAACAGGACCGCATCTGCATTCCGGTGCCGCTCTATCATTGCTTCGGCATGGTCATGGGCAACCTCGCCTCCGTCACGCTTGGCGCAACGATGGTCTATCCCGGCGAGGGGTTTGATCCGCTCGCGACGCTGCGGACGATCGAGCAGGAAAAATGCACCGCGCTGTACGGCGTGCCGACGATGTTCATCGCCGAACTCGACCACGGCGAATTCTCGAACTTCGATCTGACATCGCTGCGCACCGGCATCATGGCCGGTGCACCCTGCCCGATCGAAGTGATGAAGCGCGTCAATAGCGAGATGAACATGGGCGAGGTCACGATCGCCTATGGCATGACCGAGACAAGCCCGGTCAGCTTCCAGAGCGCCGTCGACGATCCGCTCGATCGCCGCGTCTCGACGGTCGGACGAATCCATCCACATGTCGAGGTCAAGGTCGTCGATCTCGACGGCAAGATCGTCAAGCGCGGCGAACGGGGCGAGCTCTGCACCCGCGGCTACAGCGTGATGCTGGGCTATTGGGAGGAGGCGGAGAAAACCGCGGATGTGCTCGACGCCAACGGCTGGATGCATACCGGCGACATCGCCATCATCGACGACCAGGGCTATTGCAACATCGTCGGCCGCATCAAGGACATGGTGATCCGCGGCGGCGAGAACCTCTATCCCCGTGAGATCGAGGAATTTCTCTACCGGCATCCCAAGATCCAGGACGTGCAGATCTTCGGCGTTGCGGATACCCGCTACGGCGAGGAGCTCTGCGCCTGGATCCGCGTCAGGTCCGGCGAGACGCTGACGATGGAAGAGGTGCGCGCGTTCTGCGACGGCCAGATCGCCCACAATAAGATCCCGCGTTACGTGGAATTCGTCGACGCGTTTCCGATGACCGTGACCGGAAAGATCCAGAAATTCCTGATGCGCGATGAGGTCGAGCAGCGGCTGGGGCTGAAAGCCGCGAAGACGGCGTAGGTTGCCAACCCAATCGTCATTGCGAGCGCAGCGAAGCAATCCAGACTCTTTCCGCAGAGGCAGTCTGGATTGCTTCGTCGCTGCGCTCCTCGCAATGACGGGAGAGAGACGAGCGTTACACCGTCAACCCGCGCTGCTCAGCCAGCTCCTTCAGCGACACAAGCGGACGCGCGCCGATGTGCTGGATCACTTCGGCGGCTGCGAGCGCGCCGAGCTCGCCGCACTGCTTGTACGGCAGGTTGCGCGCCAGACCATAGAGAAAGCCGGCCGCGAAGAGATCACCGGCGCCGGTGGTGTCGACCAGCCGGGCAATGGGGAATGCAGGCGCGGCGACGGCGTCTTCCACTGACACCACCATGCAGCCCTTTTCGCTGCGGGTGACCACCCCGAGATTGACGTCGTTGCGCAACTGCTTGAGCGCGGTGTCGAAATCCGAGGTCTGGTAGAGCGAATGCAGCTCGGACTCGTTCGCGAACACGATATCGACGGTGCCGTTGCGCATCAGCCCCAGGAACTCGTCGCGATACCGATCGACGCAGAAGGAATCCGACAACGTCAGCGCCACCTTGCGCTTGGCATCATGGGCGATCTTGGCCGCCTTGACGAAGGCGTCCTTGGCGTTCTTGGGATCCCAGAGATAGCCCTCGAGGTAGACGATGCCGGCCGCGGCGATCTCGGCCGGGTCGATGTCGGCGGGCGACAAATCCTGCGCGGCGCCGAGATAGGTGTTCATGGTGCGCTCGCCGTCGTCGGTCACCAGGATATAGGAGCAGCCGGTCGCAGGACCGTCCTTCGCCGCGGGCGTGTTGAAGGCGACACCGGCAGCGCGGATGTCATGGACGTAGAGCTTCCCGATCTGGTCGTCCTTGACCTTGCCGACATAGGCTGCGCGCGCCCCGAGGCTGCCGATGCCGACGATGGTGTTGGCAGCCGAACCGCCGGAAACTTCCGTCGCCGGGCCCATGTCCTCGTAGATGGCGGCGGCCCGCGCCTCGTCGATCAGGGACATGCTGCCCTTGGTCATGCCGTGCTTGCCCAGGAAGGCTTCATCGGTCTTGACCAGCACGTCGAACAGCGCGTTGCCGATGCCGAGAACGTCATATTTCACGTCAGCCATTCACCTTGATCCTGTTTGGCGGATTGCGATACCCGCGAAAATCCGCTTCCTGTCGGTCTGAAATCTGGCTCGCGGCCTATCACGACCGGCCCTTCGCGGGCAAGCAACGGTATTATGCAGTTCCGATGATCCGCTCCTTCCTGACCGTCTCGACGGGGACACTTGCTTCACGGCTGCTGGGCTTTGCACGCGATTCCCTGATGGCGGCGCTGCTCGGTACCGGCGCCGTGGCGGACGCGTTTCTGGCGGCATTTCAGCTCGTCAATGTGGTCCGGCGTCTACTCAGCGAGGGCGCCCTGAATGCGGCGTTGATCCCGGCCTGGCTGCGCGTTCGTGACCGCGATGGCGAGGCGGCTGCGGCGGCGTTCGCGGGACGCGTGCTCGGCACCGTCAGCGCGGGCCTGATCGCAATCTCGATCGTGATTGCACTTCTGATGCCGCTGATCATCATGATCATCGCGCCGGGCTTCGTCGGCAGCGCATCGCTCGATCTCGCCGTCCAGAATGCGCGGCTGATGCTGCCTTATCTCGCCTTCGCGGGACCCGTCACGGTGCTGATGGGCCTGCTCAACGCGCAGGGGCGCTTTGCACTTACCGCGTTCTCGCCGCTGCTGTTCAACATCGCCTTGATCGCCGCGATCGCAGCACTCCTGCTGTGGCACGCCGATGCAACCGTCGCCGCGTGGATGCTGGCGGCCACCGTCGGCATCGCCGGCCTGCTGCAGCTCCTGATGCTGCTGTCGCAGCGAAGTGCGCGTCTGGCGACACCGCTGCGCGTGAGCTTCGACAAGGACATGCGCGGCTTCTTTGCCAAGGCGATCCCGGGCATGATCGCAAGCTCCGGCCCGCAATGGCTGATGGTGGCCGGCGCGATCATCGCCTCCGGCACGCCTGCCGCGGTCTCCTGGCTCTATTTCGCCAACCGCCTGATCGAGCTGCCGCTTGGCATTGTCGGCGTCGCCATGGGCACGGTGCTGGTCCCGGAGCTGACGCGCGCGGTGAGGAGCGGCGATCGTGATGCGGTTGCGCATGCGGAATCGCGCGCGCTGGAACTCGCGACCGGGCTGGCACTGCCGGCGACGCTCGGCCTGATCGTGCTGGCGGAGCCGATCGTGCGGATGCTGTTCGAACATGGCGCCTTTGGCGCGGAGGACAGCGCGGCCACGGCGCGCGCCCTGATGTGGCTGGCGCTGGGACTGCCGGCTCATGTGCTGATCAAGGCGCTGTCCCCGGCCTATTTTGCCCGCAGCGACACGATGACGCCGCTGCTGGCGACTGCCAAAGGGTTCGTGGTCGCGGTCGCGCTCGCGATCCTGCTCGGTCATTTCTTCGGCGCGAGTGGGATCGCCGCCAGCATTGCCGCCGGCGCCTGGAGCAGTGCGATCTCGCTGCTCCGGAAAGGCACGCGTGAATTCGGCTTCTCGGTCGATGCCGCCGCCCGCGACCGGCTGCCGCGAATCGTGCTCGCCGCGCTCGCCATGGGCGGCCTGCTGTGGCTGACCACGGGCCTCTTGCGTTCGGAGGCCCATGGGCTCATCCGCTTCATGGCGCTGGGATTACAGATCGCCGCCGGAATCGTCGTCTATGGCTTGCTCCTGCAAATCCTCCGCGTCGCGTCCTGGCGCGAGGCGGCCGGTGCCTTGAAGCGCCCCGCCCAGCCCGATCCCGGCGCCTGAGGTTAGCGAAATACCCTTGACGGGGCAGCGCCGCTGTTGGAAACGACGCCCCGTATCTCGCAGGAAAGCTGCCATGCCATTCGTTGAACGGGTTTTTTCGGGCGTCCAGCCGACGGGCAATCTGCACCTCGGCAATTACCTCGGCGCGATCGTCAACTTCGTGAAGATGCAGGAAACCCACAACTGCATCTATTGCGTCGTCGACATGCATGCGATCACGCAGGGCGTGGACGTCTGGGGTGGACCGGTCGAGCTCGCGCGCAACACCCGCGAGGTGACCGCAGCGTTCATCGCCAGCGGCATCGATCCGAGCAAGCACATCGTGTTCAACCAGAGCCAGGTCTCGGGCCACGCCGAGCTCGCCTGGATCTTCAACTGCGTCGCGCGCATGGGCTGGCTGGGCCGCATGACCCAGTTCAAAGAGAAGGCCGGCAAGGACCGCGAGAACGCGTCCGTCGGGCTGTTCGACTATCCCGTGCTGATGGCGGCCGACATTCTGCTCTACCGCGCCACCCACGTGCCGGTCGGCGAGGACCAGAAGCAGCATCTCGAGCTGTCGCGCGACATTGCGCAGAAGTTCAACAACGACTTCGCTGACTCGATCCGCAGCCAGGGCGCCAATGACGGCCTGTTCTTCCCGCTGCCGGAACCCTTGATCACGGGTCCGGCGACGCGCGTGATGAGCTTGCGCGACGGCACCAAGAAGATGTCGAAGTCGGACGCGTCGGATAATTCGCGCATCAATCTGACCGACGACGCCGACACCATCGCGCAGAAGGTGCGCAAGGCCAAGACCGATCCGGAGCCGCTGCCGACCGAGGAGAAGGGTCTGGAAGCGCGCCCCGAGGCCGACAATCTCGTCGGTATCTTCGCCGCACTCTCCGGCCGCTCCAAGGCCGACGTGCTCAGGGATTTCGGCGGCGGACAGTTCTCCAGCTTCAAGAACGCGCTGGTGGATTTGTGCGTTACCAAACTCGCGCCGATCGCCGGCGAGATGAAGCGCCTCGTCGCCGACCCCGGCCATATCGACACGATCCTGAACGACGGCGCCGACCGGGCGCGCGCGATCGCCGACGAGACCATGAAGCTCTCGAAGGACATCGTCGGCTTCATCCGCCGGCGTTGATTTCCGCATTCAGGACACGGCCTGCGCCACGGCGCCGGCCGCTTCCGCTCTCCCCAAGCGCGACGGAGTGTGGCAGCATGTCAGCCGTGGACATTCCGGGACATGCATGACCAGCAAGCGACTTTGCTTCGAGCCGGGTCACAAGCCCAAATGCCTCGTCATCGTCGACGACACCGCCGAATGGGATCGCGCGGTCTATTACGCCAGCCGCTGGGCGATCCGCGCCGGCGGCGGCGTGGTGATGCTCCGCATCATTGAGCCCGAACAGCAGAGCCAGGAATGGCTGGGGGTCGCCGACATCATGCGCGCCGAGGCGCAGGAGGCGGCAGAAGCCGCGCTCGACCGCGCCGCCGGCCGGGCCAACGGCATCGCTGCGATCACGCCGGAACGGGTGATCCGAGCGGGCGCCGCCATGGAACAGCTGCTGGCGGTGATCGACGAGGACCCTGACATCGCCATGCTGGTGCTCGCCGCGAACCCGGGCGCTGAAGGCCCGGGGCCATTGGTATCGCTGCTCGCGCACGCGCTTGGCACGTTCCCGGTACCGGTGACGGTCATTTCCGGCGCGCTGAGCGACCGAAGCGTGGATTCGCTGTCCTAGACTGCCGCTCTTTCGCCTCGCCTCGTTGGCCGGCAGAGGAGAAGCGGGCACCTTAACCCGCTGATATAACAGGTGAACGGCCAGCTTACCCCTTGACCGTGCGTTCGCCGTCGCTATCTGCTAGTGGATAGAGCACGCGCCGGCCTTGAACCGGCGACGTCTGGAGAAAACCATGTTCATTCAAACCGAAGCCACTCCCAATCCCGCCACGCTGAAGTTCATTCCCGGCCGCGTCGTGGTCGACGGCGGACCGATGGAATTTTCCAACCGCGAATCGGCCGCACGCTCGCCGCTCGCCGAAAAGCTGTTCGAGGTCCCAGGCGTCACCGGCGTGTTCTACGGATCGGACTTCATCACCGTGACCAAGGCGAACGGTGAATGGCAACAGCTCAAGCCCGCGATCCTCGGCGCCATCATGGAGCACTACATGTCGGGCGCGCCGCTGCTCGCCGATGGTGCTACCGCGAGCGATGTCGATCTCGATGACGAGGACGAGTTCTTCGACGAGGCCGATGCCGAGACGGTCGACATGATCAAGGATCTGATCGAGACCCGCGTGCGCCCGGCGGTCGCCAATGACGGCGGCGACATCACTTTCCGCGGCTTCAAGGACGGTATCGTCTATCTCAACATGAAGGGCTCGTGCGCCGGCTGCCCGTCATCGACCGCGACGCTCCAGCACGGCATCCAGAACCTGCTCAAGCACTTCGTCCCCGACGTGGTCGAAGTCCGGCCGATGTAGGCTGGGGCCGCAAAGGCGTGGATGGCCGGGACAAGCCCGGCCATGATGGCGAGCATTCCATGACGGATGGTGCTACGATCGCTCCATGCTGATCCTTGCCATCGATACCGCGCTGGAAGCGTGCGCGGTCGCCGTTCTCGACACCGATTCCGGCCAGCTCCTCGCGCAGGAGCAGCTTCTGATGAAGCGCGGCCACGCCGAGGCGCTGATGCCGATGATCGCGCGCGTGATGCAGTCAGCCAATCTCGCCTTCACCGCGCTCGACCGCATCGCGGTCACCATGGGCCCCGGAAGTTTCACTGGCCTGCGTGTCGGCATTTCGGCGGCCCGCGGCCTTGCGCTTGCTGCGAAGCGGCCTGCCGTCGGCGTGACCACCTTGTCGGCCTATGCCGCCGCCGTCGTCGGCCAGAGCGGAGCGGCACCGGTGATCTCGGCGATCGACGCGCGGCACGACCACGTCTATTTCCAGATCGTGGCCGGTGACGGCAGTCAGCTGGTGCGGCCGGGCGTCGCTCCCACCGACGAGGCGATCGCGGCTTCGCAATTCGGCGCGCCGCATCTGGTCGGCAATGCCGCGAAGATCCTCGCCGAGCGCTGGCCGAAAGACATGCCACAGCCGGTCGCGGTGGACGCGCAGCCCGCGCCCGACATCGGCTGGGTCGCATGGCTTGGTGCCGCGGCCGATCCCGCGACTAATCCGGCGCGGCCGTTCTACCTGCGAGCGCCCGACGCAAAGCCGTCCACACAACTGCCGCTTGCAGCACAAGCCGCAAGCTCATGATGAGACGGTTCTCGGAATGGTGGCGCGGCGGCACGGCCGTCGTCGAGCCGGCTGTCGCGCGCGACGTCGCACGGCTCGCGCAGCTCCACGGCGCCTCCTTCGCGCGCGGTTGGGGCGAAGGCGAGTTCGAGAGCATGCTCAGCGAGCGCAACACGCTGGTGCACCGGTTGCGCCTCGGCCGCAAGACAGTGGGCTTCGCGGTGTCGCGGATCGGCGCGGACGAAGCGGAGATCCTCTCGATCGCGGTCGACCAGGCCCATCGCGGCCGCGGCCTCTCTCGCACGCTGCTGATGACCCATCTCGGCCACCTGGCAGGACGCGGCGTGCGCACGATATTTCTCGAGGTCGAGGAAAATAACCAGCCGGCGCGGCGGCTGTACGACCGAGCCGGGTTCATGGTGGTCGGACGCCGCGAACGCTACTATAAGCAGCCGAACGGGGAACAATTGAACGCACTTCTGATGCGACGTGACTTGTCGTAACATTGATGGCAGAAAGCGCCCCGTCAGGCGGACATCACATGACTGGTCTTAAACCTTCCCCCGCTTCCAAGGCGTCCGGCATCGAGGCGCGCTGTGCCGCCACCGGCATGCGCATGACCGAGCAGCGCCGTGTCATCGCCCGCGTTCTCGCGGAAGCGGTCGATCATCCCGATGTCGAGGAACTGTACCGCCGCTGTGTCGCCGTCGACGACAAGATCTCGATCTCGACGGTGTATCGTACCGTCAAACTGTTCGAGGATGCGGGCATCATCGAGCGCCATGATTTCCGCGAGGGCCGCGCGCGCTACGAACAGATGCGCGACAGCCATCACGACCACCTCATCAATCTGCGCGACGGCAAGGTGATCGAGTTCACCTCCGAGGAGATCGAGAAGCTCCAGGCGGAGATCGCCCGCAAGCTCGGCTACAAGCTGGTCGATCATCGGCTCGAACTCTATTGCGTCCCGCTCGACGACGACAAACCCACAAGCTAAGTGCCTCTCGATCTCATCATCTTCGATTGCGACGGCGTGCTCGTGGACAGCGAGGTGATCTCCTGTCGCGCGCATGCGGATGTGCTGTCCAGACACGGCTATCCGATCACATCGGAGCAGGTGCTGGTCCGCTTTCTCGGCGTATCCGAGAAAGATGCACGGCGAATGGTCGAACAGGAGATCGGCCGCAACCTTCCCGACGATCTCGAGAGCCAGGTGAATGCGGCGACGCTGCGATTTTATGCCAGCGATTTGCAGCCGATCACCCATGTGGCCGCAGCGATTGGCGCAATCGATTTGCCCAAATGCGTTGCGTCGAGTGGCACGCCGGAGAAGATCCACCATGGCCTGACCTGCGCCGGCCTCTACGATCTGCTCGCTCCAAACATCTTTTCCGCGAGCCAGGTCGCACGCGGCAAGCCCGCGCCCGATCTCTTTCTGTTCGCCGCCGCGCAGATGAATGTCGCGCCGGAGCGGTGCCTCGTAATCGAGGACAGCGTCCCCGGGGTGACCGGCGCGCATGCCGCCGGGATGACCGTGCTGGGCTTTCACGGTGGCAGCCATTGCCCGCCAGGCCACGCTGAAAGACTACTGGCCGCCGGGGCCGGATTGACGTTCGACGATATGCGGCAATTGCCGGAGCTGGTCCGGCAGGTCGCGGCGGACACTCTGGCGGGCTGAATCCCTCCTCTCGGCGTCATTCCGGGGCGATGCGCCAGCATCGGCCCCGGAATCTCATGCCAAAACCTCTGGATTCCGGGTTCGCGACTGCGTCGCGCCCGGAATGACGACCGAAAAGCCCCCCAATCGCTGGATTTTCGCCTCCCCAGCCTATATCTGAGGGCGGTCCTCCCACCTCAATTCCGGATTCCATGACGCCGCCGCGCAAGCTGCACATCAAATCATATGGCTGCCAGATGAACGTCTACGATGCCCAGCGCATGGTGGACACGCTGGCCCCGGAAGGATTCGTGGAGACGGCCAGCGCTGATGACGCCGACCTCGTCATCCTCAATACCTGCCATATCCGCGAGAAGGCCTCGGAAAAGGTCTATTCGGAGCTCGGACGCCTGCGCGTCGCCAAGGACGCAGCCGCACGCGACGGGCGCACCATGCAGATCGCGGTCGCGGGCTGCGTGGCACAGGCCGAGGGCGAGGAGATCGTGCGCCGTGCACCCGCGGTCGACGTCGTCGTGGGACCGCAGAGCTATCATCATTTGCCGCAGCTGTTGAAGCGCGCCGGCCATGAAGGCCGCGCCATCGAGACCGAATTCCCGGCTCAGGACAAGTTTGGCTTCCTCGCCCAGCCCAAGCCCGGCGCGATCCGCGCCCGCGGCATTTCCGCTTTCGTGACGGTGCAGGAAGGCTGCGACAAGTTCTGCACCTTCTGCGTCGTGCCTTACACGCGCGGTTCGGAAGTCTCGCGGCCGGTGGCAAAGATCGTCGACGACGTGAAGCGGCTCACCGAGAACGGGGTGCGCGAGCTCACGCTGATCGGACAGAACGTCAACGCCTATCACGGCGAGGGACCGGACGGAAAAAGCTGGCCGCTCGGCAGACTGCTGGAGCACCTCGCGGCGCTCCCGGGGGTCGCGCGGCTGCGTTATTCGACCAGCCATCCCCGCGATGTCGATGACAGTCTGATTGCAGCCCATCGCGATCTCGATGCCTTGATGCCGTTCGTGCACCTGCCGGTGCAGTCGGGCTCGGACCGGATTTTGGCCGCCATGAACCGGAAACATACCGCCGATGATTATCGGCGGGTCGTCGACCGTTTCCGGTCCGCACGCCAAGACATTGCTTTCTCATCAGATTTTATCGTCGGCTTCCCCGGCGAGAGCGAGCAAGATTTTCTCGCCACCCTCGCGCTTGTCACGCAAATCGGCTACGCTGCGGCATATTCGTTCAAATACTCCGCCCGGCCGGGAACGCCGGCCGCGGACATGCAGGAGACGGTGTCCCCCTCCGAGATGGACCAACGATTGGAGCGGCTCCAGGAACTGATCGACAGCCAGCAATCGGCCTTCAACAAGGCTGCGATTGGCTCAACGGTCGATGTGCTCTTCGAGCGTCCGGCCCGCAAGGACGGCCAGATCGTCGGCCGCACCGCCTTCCTCCAGCCCGCGCATGTGATGGCCTCGCCCGACATCATCGGACAGATCCTGCCGGTCCGGATCGACAGTCTCGAACGCTACAGCTTCCTCGGCGAGCTCGCCATGGCGCGCGTGCCCGCTTTATCGCCCATCGCCACTGGAGCCTGAACCCTTGCCAAAAAGCGCATCGGATTCGTCTTCTTCCATCGCTCCCAGCCGCAAATTTGACCGCGACATGCAGGTTCCGCCCGAGACCCAGGTCGTCATCGACTTCGACGACAACCGCGCCGCGTCGGCGCTGGTCGGCCCTTACGGCCAGCATCTGGCACAGATCGAACGGCGGCTCGGCGTCGTCGTCGATTCCAAGGGCAACCACATCACCATCGGCGGCTCGCGCGACGGCTGCGATGCCGCGCGCCGCGTGCTGGAGGCGCTCTACGCCCAGGCCGTGAAGGGACAGGATCTCGACCAGGGCGAAGTCGAGGGCGCGATCCGGGCTGTGATCGCGCAGGGCTCGCTGTTCGAGTTCGACGCCAAGTCGGCCAAATCCACCTTCGACAGCATCAATTTGCGCAAGCGCCCAGTGCGTGCGCGCACGGCGGCGCAGGATTCCTACATCCGCGCGCTGAAGCGGCACGAGCTGGTGTTCGGCATCGGCCCCGCCGGCACCGGCAAGACCTGGCTCGCGGTCGCGCATGCCGCGCAACTGTTCGAGCGCAAGGAAGTCGACAAGATCATCCTGTCCCGCCCGGCGGTGGAAGCCGGCGAGCGGCTCGGCTTTTTGCCCGGCGATCTCCGCGAGAAGGTCGATCCCTATCTTCGCCCGATCTACGACGCGCTCTATGACCTGATGGACGCGCGCATTGTCGAGCGCGCGCTGCAGACCGGCGAGATCGAGATCGCCCCGCTCGCCTTCATGCGCGGTCGCACGCTGACCAACGCGGCCATTATCCTGGACGAGGCGCAGAACACAACGTCGATGCAGATGAAGATGTTTTTGACCCGCCTCGGCGAGAACAGCCGCATGATCGTCACCGGCGATCCCTCGCAGATCGACTTACCGAACGGCCAGACCTCGGGCCTCGCCGAGGCGACGCGCCTGCTGAGCGGCGTCGAAGGTATTGCGCAAGTTCATTTCAAGGCCGAAGACGTGATCCGTCACGAACTGGTGGCGCGGATCGTCTCCGCCTACGAAGGGGCGCCGCAGCGGCCGGCCGCCGGTAAATCCTGACGAGGCAGCAACCGGACCATATGGGCGCGGACACGGCGCCCCTTCGTTCGGAACAAGGACAATGTCACACCCCAACCTTCCCATCACCGAGGTCCTCGTCGTCGCCGATTGCTGGCAGCGGGAGCCCGATTCCGAGACAGTGATCCAGCGCGCCGTGGCGGCCGCCGCCGAGAATGTCGACGAAGACGTTGCGGAGGCGGAAGTGGCGGTGATGCTGACCGATGATGCCGGCATCCGTACCCTGAACAGCAACTGGCGCGGCATCGACAAGCCGACCAACGTGCTGTCGTTTCCCGCGCTGCAGCCGGAAGGCGACTGGAAGCCGGGCGATGCGCCGCGCATGCTCGGCGACATCGCGATCGCCTACGAGACCATGCGGCGTGAGGCGGACGAGGAACAAAAGCCGTTCGATCATCATTTGAGCCATCTCGCCGTGCACGGTTTCCTGCATCTGGTCGGCTACGACCACGAAAACGAAGACGACGCCGAGGAAATGGAAGCGCTCGAACGAGAGATCCTGGCTCATCTCGGCATTCCTGACCCCTATGCCGACCGCCCGGGGACGCATTGAGATGCCGGATTCGGACCCGATTCAGGACAATCCGCGCAACACGGCCAATTTACCGGTCGTGGTGACCTCAGGCGAGGTGATGCGCCCGACCGCGGAAGGCTGGCTGCTGCGTGCCATTCGCAGCCTGTTCGGCTGGAAGGCGGGTTCGGTACGCGACGACCTCCAGGTCGTGCTCGACGCCACGACGCCCGACGACACCGGCTTCTCGACGGTCGAGCGCACAATGCTGCGCAACATCCTCGGCCTGCACGAGCGTCGCATCGCCGACGTCATGGTGCATCGCGCCGACATCATCGCGGTGAAGCGCGACATCCCGCTCGGCGAGTTGATGGACCGCTTCGAGAGCGCCGGCCATTCGCGCCTTGTGGTCTACAACGAGACGCTCGACGATCCCGTCGGCATCGTCCATATCCGCGATCTGCTCGCCTTCATGACCGCGCGTGCGCGCGTGTCGGGGGTCATGAAAACCAAGCGCAAGAAACCGCTGCCGGCCGGGCTCGATCTGCGTACGGTCGATCTCGCGCTGCCGCTCGAGGAAGCGCGCATCATCCGCAAGCTGCTCTACGTGCCGCCGTCGATGCGGGCGATCGACCTGCTCGCGCAGATGCAGGCCACCCGCATCCATCTGGCGTTGGTGGTCGACGAATATGGCGGCAGCGACGGGCTGGTCTCGCTCGAGGACATCGTCGAGCAGATCGTCGGCGAGATCGACGACGAGCATGACAGCGACGAGCCGCCCTCGATCGTGCGGCTGCCCGACAACGCCTTCATCGCCGACGCCCGCGCCAGTCTCGACGACGTCCGCACCGTGATCGGCGAGGACTTCGTCACCGGGGAGGCCGGCGAGGAAGTAGAGACGCTGGGCGGCTATCTCGTCAGCTTTGTCGGGCGCCTGCCGGTGCGCGGCGAGGTCATCTCGGGCCCCGGCCATTACGAGATCGAGGTGCTCGATGCCGATCCGCGCCGGGTCAAGCGACTGCGGATCTCGACGCGAAAGGAGCGGCCCGCGCCGCGCACCCAGCGCGAGAGCCGGCGCCGCGAGGCTGCGCCGGACGGCAGCCAGCAGGCAGCCAGCGACACGCCCACCCCGCCGCCAAGCGACGGGACCGGTCCGCAGTGAGCCCGTTCCAGCGATTTCGCCAGATCGCGCTTGCCATCATCCTGACCTGGGGATGGAAGCGCGCGCTCGTCGCGATGGCTGCCGGTGCGCTCTCGGTGCTGGCGCTGGCGCCGTTCAACGCCTTCCCCGTACTGTTCATCACCTTCCCGGTGCTGGTCTGGCTGATTGACGGCGCCGGCGCCGGCCGATATCGCGGCGTCCCCGCCGCGGCGCTGACCGGCTACTGGTTCGGCCTCGGCTATTTCGTGCCCGGCCTCTACTGGATCGGCTACGCCTTCTTCGTCGACGCCGATGTATTCGCCTGGCTGACGCCGTTCGCCGTGCTGGGCCTGCCGGCCTATCTGTCGATCTTCACGGCAATGGGCTTTGCGCTCGCCCGCCTGCTCTGGACCAAGAACGCGACGCGCGTGCTTGCGCTCGCGGCAAGCCTCACCATCACCGAATGGCTGCGCGGTCATGCGCTGACCGGCTTTCCCTGGAATGCGTTCGGCTATGCGCTGTCCGAGCCGCTGCCGCTGGCACAAACGGCGTCGCTGATCGGCCTGTGGGGCATGACGTTCCTGACGGTCGCGATCTTCGCGAGCCCGGCGGCGCTGATCGACCGCACGCCCGATCGCCGCCTGGCGTGGCGCGCACCGGCCGCGGCCCTGGCGCTCCTGCTTGTGATGAGCATCTTCGGCGCGATCCGCCTGTCGCTGCATCCGACCACGATGGTCGCCGGCACCAAATTGCGCCTGATGCAGCCCGATCTCCAGCAGGACGCGAAATTCAACTACGCCGCCAAGGCGGAGGTGATGAAGAAATATCTGGCCTTGTCGGACCGCGCCTCCGGACCGCAATCGACCGGCGTGCGCGATGCCACCATCCTGATCTGGCCGGAATCCGCCTTTCCGTTCTTCCTCGCTCGCGAAGCCGATGCGATGGCGCAGATCGCGGAGCTTCTGCCCAAGGGCACGGTGCTGATCACGGGCTCGGTCCGCGCGCCCGACCTGCCGCGGGGCACGCCGATCACCCGCGCCTATAATTCGATCTACGTGATCGACCACGACGGCAGCGTGCTCTCTGTGTACGACAAGCTGCATTTGGTGCCGTTCGGCGAATTTCTTCCCTATCAGGGGTTGATGGAGAAGCTCGGTTTCGAGCAACTCACGCGTGTGCGCGGCGGCTTCATTGCCGGCACCGTGCGGCATGCGCTGCCGGTCCCCGGCGCGCCGTCCGCGTTGCCGCTGATCTGCTACGAGGCAATCTTTCCCGGCGAGGTGGCTGGACGCAATGAACGTCCGGGCTGGATCGTGAATCTCACCAATGACGGCTGGTTCGGAATCTCGACCGGCCCCTACCAACACCTCGAACAGGCGCGGATGCGCGCGATCGAGCTCGGATTGCCGCTGGTTCGCTCCGCCAATACCGGCGTTTCCGCCGTGATCGATCCGGTGGGACGCATCGTCGCCAGTCTCGGTCTCGGGATCGAAGGCATTTTGGATGCAAATCTGCCCGCCGCGATCCCGCCGACTGTCTATGCGCGCGTGGGCGATGTACCCGCGGCCATGCTTGTCGCGCTCGCCGTGTTTTGGGCGGTCCGCCGACGTGTTGCCAAACGGCATCCCTGATCACGCAGCCGCGGCCGATAACTTTTGACAACCGTAGTCCCACGGTTGACAGACTGCACGCGGCCTCCTCATTCTGCACCGGCTGCAAAAGACAGTGGGTATTGCTAAATTTCTCCGCAATGTTTCCCAATAACAGGGTCTGATTTTGACGTTGCTTACACCTGAGGCATTCCTGATTGCGCCGAAGGTGATGTTTGGAGGGCTGAGGAATGTCGAAAGCGCCCAACCCTGTTGACAAATATGTCGGCAGTCGCGTGCGGATGCGCCGCATCATGTTGGGCATGAGCCAGGAAAAGCTCGGTGAAGCTTTGGGCCTGACTTTCCAACAAGTTCAGAAATACGAGAAGGGCACAAACCGGGTCGGCGCGAGCCGCATCCAGCAAATTGCCGAAATTCTCCAGGTGCCGGTGTCGTTCCTGTTCGAGGGCGGTCCGAGCGGCGTACCGGGGCCGGATGGCTTCAGCGAAGGCGCATCGCCGTCTTACGTCTCGGATTTCCTCGCGACTTCCGAAGGACTCGCCTTGACCAAGGCGTTCACCCGGATCACCGATTCGAAGATGCGCCGCTCGATCGTCGATCTCGTCGAGCAGATCGCGGCCCGCGAAGGCCCCGACAAGCGCTGACGCGCCCTCTCAATCCGATTTGAGACTGCGTCAAATCTGGCCTATGTCGTCATTTGTGGCCGCGTTTTGACGCGCGTCCTCCCTGATGATGCGATTCAAAGGCACAGATGCGCTCATGGTCAGCTCCAATTGGTTCGATTCTCAAACTATTCTCGATGGCATCCGTCGCTGGGTGGAGGTCGAGACGCCAACGGATGCGCCTGAACAGGTCAACAAGCTGGTCTCGATGGTCGCGGAGCAATACCGCGATCTCCCCGTTACGCTCGAGCGCGTCGCCGGCGTCGATGGCTGCGGCGATCATCTCGTGGCGCGCTCGACCTGGGGCCAGGACCGGCCCGGCATCCTGGTGCTGAGCCACCTCGATACCGTTCATCCCATGGGATTCATCGAGCGCCTGCCGTTCAAGGTCGAAGGCGACAGCGCGTTCGGTCCCGGCATCTACGACATGAAGGGCGGCGCCTACATCGCCCACCACGCCTTTCGCGCGCTTTGTGCCACGGCCGATCGCTCGCCGCTCGGCATCACCCATCTGTTCACCTCCGACGAGGAGATCGGCAGCCCGACCTCTCGCGCACTCATCGAGACCGAAGGGCGCAAGGCCAAATACGTGCTGGTGACGGAGCCGGCGCGCGACGGCGGCAAGATCGTCACCGGCCGCAAGGGCGTCGGGCGATTCGAAGTCTTCATCAAGGGCGTGCCGGCGCATGCCGGCACGCGGCCCCAGGATGGCCGCAGCGCGATCCGCGAGCTCGCCAACGTCATCCTGGCGCTGGAAGCGATGAACGATCTGGCGCGCGGCGTCACCGTCAATGTCGGCGTGGTGCGCGGCGGCACGCGGCCCAACGTGACGCCGGAAGAAGCCCATGCCGAAATCGATCTGCGCGTGCTGAGCCTCAAGGACGCGGATGAATTCGTCGGCAAGATCCTCGCCCTGACATCGAAGACGGATGGCGTCACCGTCAAGGTCACGGGCGGGCTCAATCGTCCGCCTTACGAGAAGAGCAATGCAGGCGCCTCGCTGTACGAACATGCAAAGACCGTCGCCACGGAGATCGGCTTCGAGCTGGTCGACGTTCACACCGGCGGCGGCTCGGACGGTAATTTCACCGCCGCCCACACCGCGACGCTCGACGGGCTCGGCGTCGACGGCAAGGGCGCGCACACCCATTATGAGCAGCTCTATGTCTCGTCACTCGAACCGCGCGCGCGGCTGCTCCATCGCCTGTATCAAACACTACGATGAGTGAGCGCAAATCAGATCCCGATCGCGAGGACAGCGAGCGCGCCTTCTTCGGACGCCGCAAGGGCCACAAGCTCAGGCAGCACCAGGCCGAGCTGATCGATCAATTGCTGCCGCGTCTTGCGCTCGCCATCGACCGCGCAGCACCGGCGGATGCCCGCGAGATCTTCGGCCCCGCCGTCGACGATTTGCGGCTTGAGATCGGCTTCGGCGGCGGCGAGCATCTTGCGGCGGAAGCGCAGACCTTCGCCACGACTGGCTTCATCGGCTGCGAGCCTTACGTCAACGGCATGGCGAAGATCCTCGCGCAGATCGAGGCCGCCGAGATCGGCAACATCCGCCTGTTCGCGGGCGATGCCGCCGAGCTCCTGGCCTGGCTGCCGAAGGCTTCGCTGTCGCGGATCGACCTGATCCATCCCGATCCCTGGCCGAAGCGGCGGCACTGGAAGCGGCGCTTCGTCCAGGACCGGACCATCGCCGCGATGGCGCGCGTGTTGAAAGCCGGCGGCGAATTTCGTTTCGTCTGCGACATCGACGATTACTGCGCCTGGACGCTGTCGCATCTGTCGCGCTCGCAGGACTTTGTCTGGCTCGCGGAGCGCGCCGATGATTTTCGCCTGCCGTGGGACGGATACACGATGACGCGCTACGGCCGAAAAGCCACCCGCGAAGGCCGCAAGGCCGCGTATCTGCGATTCAGGCGGGTCTAGATCGTCTGCCGGTTGCGCCAGAAATTCACGACGCGCTCGGCGGTCGTCGGCATCAGCCGCGTGAAGTTCGCGCGCGCCTGCTCAAGATCGGCATCGGCTGGCGTGCGATTCGGGCCGTACCACATCAGGATCAGCGCCCGCACCGTCGGCCAGCTGACATTCAGCACACGCCCCAGAACCAGGATTGGATCGTAGCGGTCACCCGTGATCAGGCGGTCGAGGACCGAGAGGCGGACGCCGGACATCGCCGAGAGCGAAGCGATCGCCTCCTCGTATTTGTAGGCCTTCGCGAAGCCAAACAGCGCGCTCTCGCCAAGATGGCCCCCACGATGCAAGGCCAGCACCGTACGTTGCGCTCCCGAGAAATCGCGACGCGGGCCCGGCGGCAGCGTGGCTTCCTCGATGGCCTCCATGGCGCGCTTGATCTCGACCTGACGCACGGGATTGACCACGCTCGAGAGGCGGCGGCGGATGACGTCGAGCGTACCGTCGAGAAGCTGTTTCAGGTTCTCACCCGAAAGATCGCTACGCTGGCCGATCCTGAGCGTCAGCACACCATCCTGCGCGGCACGCTTGATCAGCTCGGAATAGCTGCCAGGCGAGAACTCCGCGCCGGCATTGCCCGCGGCGCGGCGTACCACGTCGCGATCGCCACGCTCGACCAGCACGTCGGTGATGACAGCCGACAGCGTGGGTCGCTCGCTCATCGCCAGCAGATGGCCCTGGCCTTTCAGTCGCGCGATCTCGACGAGAGCGTCGTCGTCGAGCACGGGGGAATGGCGCAGCACGGGGCCTGCCACCGCGATTTCGTTTTCGCGCGCGAGCTGACTCACGAGATGCCGCGGCGCGTTGTTCAGGCGCGAGAAGCGTTCGGCGAGATCGACGCGCGAGGCGAGCTCGGCATGCGGGACGAGATTGATCAGCAGATTGTCGAAGAGATCGACGACATCGGGACGGAGGTTCGCGGCGTCCTGAAAAAACAATTGGGAGATGGCGTGCGCGATCTCGCCGCGACGCCGCGGGTCGCCGCGTTTGACGATATCGTCCAGTCCGGGAATGAGCGACGTGGCAACGGTCATGAAAACGCAAACTCGTACGAGGCACGCCGCGGGTGCGCCCTGGTCCAAGCCGCCCCACAATCAGGGAATCTAGGCCTTGGAGGTGAAGGAAGCGTTGCTCCGGCGGGCGGCAAAAAGCCTCGCGCGCCCCGCAATGGGCCTTGTCCGAGAGGGCGGAAGGCGCTATATCACCGCCAATTCATCTTCTCATACGATCCGCGTAGTGAGAGTGGGCCCGAAAGGACCCGCTCTTTTTTATTACCTGAACGCGGCTTGGTGGAAGAAGATGTGCGGCCCGGTGATCTGTCGGGAGAGTTCCGAAGCGAGCTTTGAGATCTTAAACCAAGCCTTAACCATATCGAGCGCCTTGACCTCTGACATGACCGAACCGAACCCTGGTTCCACGGATGCCGAATTGCTGGCCGAGCCGAGGCTCGTGGTCGAGCCGGGCGTCGCGGCACGGGTGTCCGCGGTGGCGGGGCCGGTGCTCGAAGGCATGGGCTACCGCCTGGTGCGGATCCGCATTTCCGGGGAATCAGGCTGCACCGTGCAGGTTATGGCCGAGCGGCCGGACGGCTCCATGCAGATCGAGGATTGCGAGGCGATCTCGCGGGCGCTGTCGCCCGTGCTCGACGTCGCCGACCCCGTAGATCGCGCCTATCGGCTGGAAATCTCCTCACCGGGGATCGACCGCCCGCTGGTGCGCCGCTCCGATTTCGAGCGTTATGCCGGCCATCTGGTGAAGGTCGAGATGGCGGTCGCCCATGAGGGCCGAAAGCGGTTCCGCGGCACGATCGGCCCCGTCGAAGGCGACCGCGTGCATCTGCATCGCGACGACGTCAAGGCGGGCGAGGCTGCCGAGGTGCTCCTGACGATGGAAGATATCGCCGAGGCGCGACTGGTGCTGACCGACGAGCTGATCGCGGAATCCATGCGCCGCGGCAAGGCCCAGGCACGCGAGATGCGCCGCAATCTCGGCCTGGAGCCGCCGGCGGCACCGCACGCCAGCATCAGCGAAAAAACGACCAAGAACACCAAGCCGACTAAGAAGCCGGCGCCGGCCCCTACGAAGAAGCCGGCCCCGACCAACACCAAGAAACATCGCCTGGCCGCCGAACGCGCGCGACGGGGCGAAATCGATCCTGACGAAGGAGACTAGCCATGGCAGTCAGCGCCAATCGACTTGAATTGCTTCAGATCGCCGACGCCGTTGCGCGCGAGAAATCGATCGACCGCGGCATCGTCATCGCGGCGATGGAGGATGCCATCGCCAAGGCGGCGCGGGCCCGTTACGGCAGCGAGACCGACGTCCACGCGGAGATCGACCCGAAGAAGGGCGAGCTCCGGCTGTCGCGCCACATGCTGGTCGTCGAAACGGTCGAAAACCATTCCAACCAGATCTCGCTGGTGGATGCGCAGCGCGCCAATCCCGGTGCCCAGGTCGGCGACACCATCGCCGACACCCTGCCGCCGCTGGAATATGGCCGCATCGCCGCGCAGTCGGCCAAGCAGGTGATCGTGCAAAAGGTGCGCGAAGCCGAGCGCGACCGGCAATATATGGAATTCAAGGACCGCATCGGCGACATCGTCAACGGCGTCGTCAAGCGCGTCGAATATGGCAGCGTGATCGTCGATCTCGGCCGCGGCGAGGCCATCATCCGTCGCGACGAGATGCTGCCGCGCGAAGTGTTCCGCAACGGCGACCGCGTCCGGGCCTATATCTTCGACGTCCGCCGCGAGACCCGCGGCCCGCAGATCTTCCTCTCCCGCACCCATCCGCAGTTCATGGCAAAGCTGTTCGCGCAGGAAGTGCCCGAGATCTATGACGGCATCGTCGAGATCAAGGCGGTCGCCCGCGATCCCGGCTCGCGCGCAAAAATCGGCGTGATTTCCCGTGATTCCTCGGTCGATCCGGTCGGCGCCTGCGTCGGTATGCGCGGTTCGCGCGTGCAGGCGGTGGTGAACGAATTGCAGGGCGAGAAGATCGACATCATCCCCTGGTCGCCCGATATCGCGACCTTCGTGGTCAACGCGCTGGCGCCGGCCGAGGTCTCCAAGGTCGTCATCGACGAAGACCGCGAGCGCATCGAGGTCGTCGTGCCCGACACCAACAACCAGCTCTCGCTGGCGATCGGCCGCCGCGGCCAGAATGTGCGTCTGGCCTCGCAGCTCACCGGCTGGGACATCGACATCCTGACCGAGCAGGAGGAATCGGAACGCCGCCAGGCCGATTTCGAGAACTCCACCCGCGTCTTCATGGAATCGCTCAATGTCGACGAAGTGGTCGGCCAATTGCTGGCGTCCGAAGGCTTCACCTCGGTCGAGGAACTCGCGATGGTGGACGTCAAGGAACTCGCCGGCATTGAAGGTTTCGACGAGGAGACCGCGCAGGAACTCCAGAACCGCGCCCGTGAATATCTCGAACAGCTGGAAGCCGAGCTCGAGGCCAGGCGCAAGGAGCTCGGCGTCGAGGACGCCGTGAAGGACGTGCCCGGCGTCACCTCGAAGATGCTGGTGAAGTTCGGCGAGAACGACATCAAGACGGTCGACGACCTCGCCGGTTGCGCCACGGACGATCTGGTCGGCTGGACCGAGCGCAAGGAAGGCGGCGAGCAGACCAAATATCCGGGCGCGCTCGATGGCCTGGAAATTTCCCGTGACGATGCTGAAGCGATGATCATGCAGGCCCGCGTCAAGGCCGGCTGGATCACCGAGGCCGATCTCGCCAAGCCCGCCGAAGAGGCCGAGGCGACCGAAGATCAGCCGGCTTAAGGCGAAGGAGGATGTCACCCGGATGCTCGCCGATACTGACCCCGAACTCGACCATGGACCGCGGACCGAAAGGTCCGCGACCGTGCGGATGTGTGCGGTCAGCCGCGAGGTCCGGCCGATCGACGAGCTGATCCGCTTCGTCGTCTCGCCCCAAGGGCACATAGTTCCCGATCTCAAGCGCAAGCTGCCCGGACGCGGCATGTGGGTCACCGCCTCGCGCGAGGTGGTTGCGGAAGCCGTTCGGCGTCACCATTTTACCAAAGCCTTCAAGCGCGAGCTGCGCATCCCTCAGACGCTTCCCGCCGACCTCGAGGCGCTCCTGGTCCGGAGCGTGGTCGAAGCCCTTGGGATTGCCGCCAAGGCGCGCCAGATCGTGGCCGGTTTCGGCAAGGTCGAAAGCGCGCTTCGGGAAGGTGCGGTCGAGGTCCTGATCCATGCCAGCGACGGGGCCGCGGACGGAATCCGCAAATTAGACACGCTGGCGCGTCAAAATGAGGGAAATCGCGGCGCCAAGCCGCAGATTCCCGTCGTCACCGCACTAAAATCGACAGAATTGGATTTGGCACTTACCCGGTCAAATGTGATACATGCTGCCCTGCTCGCGGGCCCGGCGAGCAAGTCATTCCTGTCACGTAGCCAGATGCTGGTCCGATACCGGATGGCGGACGCTGACAGGACTGCCGAAAAGCCCGGCCAGGATTTCTGAGAGACAACGACCACCCGATAGCACGGTGCGGCAACGCACAAGACAACAAGATCAGGATTAGGACTGCTTAATGGTTGATACCAAGACCCCTGGCGACAAGAAGCTGAGCGTTCCGAGCAAGACGCTATCGCTCAAGCCGCGCGTCGAAACGGGCACCGTGCGCCAGAGCTTCAGTCATGGCCGTAGCAAGCAGGTCGTGGTCGAGAAGCGTGGCAAGCGCCGTGTCGACGGCAGCCCCGAGCCGCAGGTGGCCGAGGTGGCGAAGCCCGCGCCGGCCGCCGCCGCGCCCAAGCCTGCTCCGGCCCGCCCCGCGCCGCCGCGCAACGCCGGCTCCGGCGTGGTGCTGCGCACGCTGACCGAGGACGAACGTTCCGCCCGCGCCAGCGCGCTGGCCGATGCCAAGGTGCGCGAAGTCGAAGAGCGCCGCCATGCCGAGGAAGAGGCCCAGCGCCGCGCGGTCCGCGAAAGCGCCGAGCGTGCCGATCGCGAGGCCGCCGAGGCCCGCCGCAAGGCCGAGGAGGAGCGTCACCGTCACGAAGAGGAAGCCAAGCGGAAGGCCGAAACCGAGGCCAAGAAGCGTTTTGGCGAAGGCGAGCAGCCGCAATCCGCGGTGCGCCCTGCAACCGCGACCTCGGCCGCTCCTGCAGCACGCCCCGGAGCGCCGATGGCGCGCCCCGGCACAACCACCACGGCACGCCCGGGAACAACGACCGCGCGGCCCGGAACGACCACGCAGCGGCCGGGAGGCCCGGTGGGCCGCGCCCCTGCTGTCGCAGCCGGACCGGACGAGGACGAGGGTCCGCGCCAGATCCGTCGCGGCCCCGGCGGCGCTGCGCGGCCTGTGGTCGCTCCCAAGCCCACCCACAAGCCCGGCCCGCAGAAGGAGCGCGGCCGCCTGACGGTCGTCACCGCCTTCAATGCCGACGACGTCCGCGAGCGCTCGATCGCCTCGTTCCGCCGCCGCACCCAGCGCCTGAAGGGCCATGCCGCGAACGAGCCGAAGGAAAAGCTCATCCGCGAGGTGGTCATTCCGGAAGCGATCACCATCCAGGAGCTCGCCAACCGCATGTCGGAGCGCGCGGTGGAGATCATCCGCATGCTGATGAAGCAGGGCGCGATCCACAAGATCACCGACGTGATCGATGCCGACACCGCGCAGCTGATCGCCGAGGAGCTTGGTCACACCGTCAAGCGCGTTGCCGCGTCCGACGTTGAAGAAGGCCTGTTCGACGCCATCGACGATTCCACCGATACCGAGCCGCGCTCGCCGGTGGTGACCGTGATGGGTCACGTCGACCACGGCAAGACCTCGCTGCTCGACGCGCTCCGTCATGCCAACGTGGTCTCCGGCGAAGCCGGCGGCATCACCCAGCATATCGGCGCCTATCAGGTGCTGTCGCCCGAAAGCGGCAAGAAGATCACCTTCATCGACACGCCCGGCCACGCCGCGTTCACCGCGATGCGCGCCCGCGGCGCCAAGGTGACCGACATCGTCGTGCTGGTGGTTGCAGCCGACGACGGCGTGATGCCGCAGACGATCGAAGCCATCAACCACGCCAAGGCGGCGCGAGTGCCGATCATTGTTGCCATCAACAAGATCGACAAGCCCGACGCCAAGCCCGAGCGCGTGCGCACCGAGCTGCTCCAGCACGAGGTGCAGGTGGAATCTTTCGGCGGCGAAGTCGTCGACGTCGAAGTGTCGGCCAAGAACAAGACCAATCTCGACAAGCTGCTCGAGATGATCGCGCTCCAGGCCGACATCCTCGACCTCAAGACCAATTCCGATCGTCCGGCCGAAGGCACCGTGATCGAAGCCAAGCTCGATCGTGGCCGCGGTCCGGTCGCGACCGTTCTGGTCCAGCGCGGCACGCTCCGTGTCGGTGACATCATCGTCGCCGGCGCCGAAATGGGCCGCGTCCGCGCACTGATCTCGGATCAGGGCGAGACGGTGCAGGAGGCAGGTCCGTCAGTGCCGGTCGAGGTGCTCGGCTTCAACGGTCCGCCGGAAGCCGGCGATCGTCTCGCCGTGGTCGAGAACGAAGCCCGCGCCCGTCAGGTCACCAGCTACCGCGCGCACCAGAAGCGCGAGAACGCGGCTGCCTCGATCTCCGGCATGCGCGGCTCGCTCGAGCAGATGATGTCGCAATTGAAGACGGCGGGCCGCAAGGAATTCCCGCTGATCATCAAGGCCGACGTGCAGGGCTCGCTGGAAGCGATCCTCGGCTCGCTGGAGAAGCTCGGCACCGACGAAGTCGCCGCGCGTATCCTGCATGCGGGTGTCGGCGGCATCTCGGAATCGGACGTGACGCTCGCGGAAGGCTTCAACGCCGCGATCATCGGCTTCTCGGTTCGTGCGAACAAGGAGGCCGCTGCGGCCGCCAAGCGCAACGGCATCGAGATCCGTTACTACAACATCATCTACGACCTCGTGGACGACGTGAAGAAGGCCATGAGCGGCCTGCTCGCGCCGACCCTGCGGGAAACCATGCTCGGCAATGCCGCGATCCTGGAGATCTTCAACATCTCCAAGGTCGGCAAGGTCGCCGGCTGCCGCGTCACCGACGGCACCGTGGAACGCGGCGCCAACGTGCGCCTGATCCGCGACAACGTCGTCGTGCACGAAGGCAAGCTGTCGACGCTGAAGCGCTTCAAGGACGAAGTGAAGGAAGTCCAGTCCGGTCAGGAATGCGGCATGGCTTTCGAGAACTATCACGACATGCGCGCCGGTGACGTCATCGAGTGTTACCGCGTGGAGACGATCCAGCGCTCCCTGTAAGTCCAAATCTTACCGAAGCGCCTGGATCTTTTTTGAACTGAATTGCGGGAGTGCGATGGCCGGATTTTTCCGGCCATCCACCCCTCTTCGTTTCAGCAAGACAAATGACAATGCCCGTGTCCCAAAAGCGGGCATGACGAGGTGATTTTCAGACCATGCCCCGCCATCATCAGAAAAAGAGTTCCGCGTCCGGCGGCTCGCAACGTCAGTTGCGGGTCGGCGAGCAGGTTCGCCATGCGATAGCCGAGATTCTGGCGCAAGGCAGCGTGCATGATGCTGACCTCGAAGGCCACATCATCACCGTGCCGGAGGTGCGGATGTCGCCCGACCTGAAGCTCGCAACAGTCTATGTGATGCCGCTCGGTGGCCGCGACACCGAGATCGTCCTCGCTGCGCTCGAGCGTAACAAGAAATTCCTGCGCGGCGAGGTCGCGCGGCGCGTTAACCTGAAATTTGCACCTGACCTTCGCTTCCGCGTCGACGAACGATTCGATGAAGCGGAACGGATCGAGAAGCTTTTGCGAACACCCGCGGTGCAGAAGGACCTCGAACAGGACTTGGAACAGGATCCGGATACGGATCGGGAAGAAGAACGATGACGATGGACCCGGCTCACGGCACGATCGGCGGCGAAGAGGCCGATCAGCTCGACGTGCAGAAAAATAATTCTGCGGACATGAGCGGCAATTCTCAGCCGCATCAGGAGCCGCGCCGCGTCAACAACGATCCGCGCGCCAACAAGCAGAAGGGCAACCAGCCGCGCCGCGACCGCCGCGACGTCCACGGCTGGGTCGTGCTCGACAAGCCGATCGGCATGACCTCGACGCAGGCCGTTGCCGTGCTCAAGCGCCTGTTCAACGCCAAACGCGCCGGCCATGCCGGCACGCTCGATCCGCTGGCCTCCGGCGGCCTGCCGATCGCGCTTGGCGAGGCCACCAAGACCGTCCCCTTCGTCATGGACGGCCGCAAACGCTACCGGTTCACGGTATGCTGGGGCGAGGAGCGCGACACCGACGACATCGAGGGCCGCGCGACCGCGACCTCGGACCGGCGCCCGACCCGGGAGGCCATCGAGGCCCTGCTGCCCCGTTTCACCGGGGTGATCCAGCAGATCCCGCCGCGCTACTCCGCCATCAAGGTCCAGGGCGAGCGCGCCTACGACCTCGCCCGCGACGGCGAGATCGTGGAACTGGCCCCCCGTCCGGTCGAAATTCACCGTTTAAGCCTTGTAGATCAACCGGATAGCGGCCATGCCGTATTCGAGGCCGAGTGCGGCAAGGGCACCTATGTCCGCGCGCTGGCCCGCGATATGGGCCGGATTCTCGGCACTTACGGCCATATCTGCGCGCTCCGGCGGACCCTGGTCGGCCCATTTGGCGAGAACGACATGATTCCGCTGGATCAACTGGAGGCTTTGTGCGATAGAGCCGCGTCCGGCGAGGGTAGCCTCGCCGACGCGCTTATGCCCGTTGAGACCGCGCTGGACGACATCCCGGCACTGGCCGTCACTCGGGCTGATGCGGCAAGGCTCCATCGGGGCCAAGCCGTTTTGTTGCGCGGACGGGATGCGCCCACTTGTAGCGGCACAGTCTATGTCACGGTGGCAGGCCGGCTTCTCGCGCTTGCCGAAGTCGGCAATGGCGAAATCATCCCCAAGCGTGTGTTCAACCTGACCGGCCTGACTGCCAGCGCCGATCGCAACGAGAGAAATTGACCGATGTCGATTGCCGCAGAACGCAAAGCGGAAGTCATCAAGACGAATGCCAACAAGGCCGGCGATACCGGTTCGCCAGAGGTTCAGGTCGCGATCCTGTCGGAACGCATCGCCAACCTCACGAACCATTTCAAGACCCACGTGAAGGACAACCATTCGCGTCGCGGCCTCTTGAAGCTGGTCTCGACCCGCCGCTCGCTCCTCGACTATGTGAAGAAGAAGGACGAGGCGCGCTACAAGGCGCTGCTCGAGAAGCACAACATTCGTCGTTAAGAGTTCTTGCGCGCGCCAACCGGCGCGCGTTTTCGCGCGTGATTTCGAACGAAAGCGTTTGTTTAAAGGTTTTTCGTCGAGGCTGCGTGCGCGTCGGATGCGAGCCGTTGACGGCGAGCATCCGGGCATGATGGGCGAACACCGCGCTTCGGTGTTCGCGTTCGTGCCGACTGACAGTCCAGCAGCAATCCGGCGGCTGGGCACAACGGGCAAGGCGCCCGTATGACCCGAAGGGATGGACGCCATCCGAAATCCAAAAACCATGGCAGGATCGCAGGACGCTGATCGCCCGCTTCGATCAACGTCCCGCAATCTTGCGCATGGTTTTTGTTTTTCGACCCGTCCTTCTTTCGAGAACCCATGAAAGAAGACCTCTATGTTCAATAAGCATTCAGTCGAGATCGACTGGGGTGGACGCCCTCTCAAGCTCGAAACCGGCAAGATCGCCCGCCAGGCTGACGGCGCCGTCGTCGCGACCTACGGCGAGACCGTGGTGCTCGCCACCGTCGTTGCCGCGAAGTCGCCCCGCGAAGGCGTCGACTTCCTGCCGCTGACCGTCGACTACCAGGAGAAGACCTACGCAGCCGGCCGCATTCCCGGCGGCTATTTCAAGCGCGAGGGTCGTCCGACCGAGAAGGAAACGCTGGTCTCCCGCCTGATCGACCGTCCGATCCGTCCGCTGTTCGTCGACGGCTGGCGCAACGAGACCCAGGTGATCGTGACCGTGCTCTCGCACGACATGGAGAACGATCCGGATATCGTCGCGCTGGTGGCCTCGTCGGCTGCGCTGACCCTGTCGGGCGCTCCCTTCAAGGGCCCGATCGGCGCCGCGCGCGTCGGCTTCGCCAATGACGAGTTCATCCTCAACCCGACGCTCGACGAGATGGTCGACACCCAGCTCGACCTCGTCGTAGCCGGCACCGCGGACGCCGTGCTGATGGTGGAATCGGAAGCCAAGGAGCTGAACGAAGAGATCATGCTCGGCGCCGTGATGTTCGGTCACCGCCACTTCCAGCCGGTGATCAACGCAATCATCGAGCTGGCCGAAAAGGCCGCGAAGGAGCCGCGCGAGGTCACCACGATCGACAATTCGGCGCTCGAAAAGGAAATGCTCGGCATGGTCGAGCAGGAACTGCGCGCCGCCTACGCCATTCCGGTCAAGCAGGATCGCTACGCCGCGGTCGGCAAGGTCAAGGAAAAGGTGATCGCGCACTACTTCCCGGAAGGCCAGGAGCCGAAATACGACAAGCTGCGCATCGGCGGCGTGTTCAAGGAGCTCGAAGCCAAGATCGTTCGCTGGAACATTCTCGACACCGGCAAGCGCATCGACGGCCGCGATTCCAAGACCGTGCGCAACATCGTCGCGGAAGTCGGCGTGCTGCCCCGCGCCCACGGCTCGGCGCTGTTCACCCGCGGCGAGACCCAGGCTCTGGTCGTGACCACGCTCGGCACCGGCGAGGACGAGCAGTACATCGACGCGCTGTCGGGAACGTACAAAGAGACGTTCCTGCTGCACTACAACTTCCCTCCCTACTCGGTCGGTGAGACCGGCCGCCTCGGCGGCACCAAGCGCCGCGAGATCGGCCACGGCAAGCTCGCCTGGCGCGCGATCCACCCGGTGCTGCCGCCGCACCACGAATTCCCCTACACCACGCGCGTGGTGTCGGAGATCACCGAATCCAACGGCTCCTCGTCGATGGCATCGGTCTGCGGCGCCTCGCTCGCGCTGATGGACGCCGGCGTGCCGTTGAAGCGGCCGACCGCGGGCATCGCGATGGGCCTGATCCTCGAAGACAAGCGCTTCGCGGTTCTCTCGGACATTCTCGGTGACGAGGACCATCTCGGCGACATGGACTTCAAGGTCGCCGGTACCGAGCAGGGCATCACCTCGCTCCAGATGGACATCAAGATCGAGGGCATCACCGAGGAGATCATGAAGGTCGCGCTCGGCCAGGCCAAGGATGGGCGTATCTACATCCTCGGCGAGATGTCGAAGGCGCTCACCAACGCCCGTGCCGAGCTCGGCGAATACGCGCCGCGCATCGAGACCTTCAAGATCGCCACCGACAAGATCCGCGAAGTGATCGGCACCGGCGGCAAGGTGATCCGCGAGATCGTCGAGAAGACCGGCGCCAAGGTCAACATCGAGGACGACGGCACCGTGAAGGTTGCTTCCAGCGATGGCGAGGCGATGAAGGCCGCGATCAAGTGGATCAAGTCGATCGCCTCCGATCCGGAGGTCGGCCAGATCTATGACGGCACCGTCGTCAAGGTGATGGAGTTCGGCGCTTTCGTGAACTTCTTCGGCTCCAAGGACGGCCTCGTGCACATCAGCCAGCTCGCCTCGGCGCGCGTGCAGAAGACCTCCGACGTCGTCAAGGAAGGCGACAAGGTCAAGGTCAAGCTGCTCGGCTTCGACGACCGCGGCAAGACCCGCCTGTCGATGAAGGTGGTCGACCAGGAGACCGGCGAAGACCTCGAGGGCAAGGGCGAGAGCCAGCAGCCCGCGCGCGAAGCGGCCGGCGAGTAAATCTCGCTACCCGCCAGAAACACGAAGGGCGGCCTCGCGGCCGCCCTTTTTATTTGTCGCTTGCTGGGCCTTGGAATCAGGCCGCGATGTCGTACCGGTCGAGGTTCATCACCTTGGCCCAGGCCTTGGCGAAGTCCTTGACGAACTGCTCCTTGGAATCCGACGTGGCATAGACCTCGGCGTAGGCGCGAAGCTGCGAGTGCGCGCCGAAGATCAGGTCGACACGCGTGCCGGTCCACTTGACCGCATTGGTCTTGCGGTCGCGGGCCTCATAGGTGCCGTCGGTGCCGGCCGGCGTCCACTGCGTGCTCATGTCGAGCAGGTTGACGAAGAAGTCGTTGCTCAGCGTTCCCACCTTCGAGGTGAGGACGCCGTTCTTCGAACCGTTCGCATTGGCACCGAGCACGCGCAGACCGCCGATGAGCGCCGTCATCTCCGGGCCGGTAAGCCGGAGCAGCTGCGCACGATCGACCAGAGCCTCCTCGGGCATCATGAACTGCTGCCGCTTGCCGATGAAGTTGCGGAAGCCATCGGCCCGCGGCTCCAGCGGAGCAAACGAAGCGGCGTCGGTCTGCTCCTGCGAGGCATCCATGCGGCCCGGCGTAAAGCCGACGTTGACGTCGACGCCGGCATCCTTCGCGGCCTTCTCGACCGCGGCGGTGCCGCCGAGCACGATGAGGTCCGCCAGCGAGACCTTCTTCGCACCGGATGACGCGTTGAAGTCCTTCTGGATCGCTTCGAGCTTGCCCAGGACCTTCGAGAGCTGAGCCGGCTCGTTCACCTCCCAATCCTTCTGCGGGGCGAGGCGGATGCGCGCGCCGTTGGCGCCGCCACGCTTGTCCGAGCCGCGGAACGTCGAGGCCGACGCCCATGCGGTCGAGACCAGCTCCGAGACCGACAGACCCGAAGCCAGGATCTTGGTCTTCAGAGAGGCGATATCCTGCTCGCTGGCCAGCTCGTGATTCACGGCCGGGATCGGATCCTGCCAGATCAGCGTTTCCTTCGGCACCAGCGGGCCGAGATAGCGCTGGATTGGACCCATGTCGCGATGGGTGAGCTTGAACCAGGCGCGGGCAAAGGCGTCCGCGAACTGATCGGGATTCTCGAGGAAGCGGCGCGAGATCTTCTCATAGGCCGGATCCATACGCAGCGAGAGATCCGTCGTGAGCATCGTCGGCCGATGCTTCTTCGACTTGTCGAAGGCATCGGGAATGATGGCCTCGGCGCCCTTGGCCGTCCACTGCTGCGCACCGCCCGGGCTCTTCGTCAGCTCCCATTCGTACTTGAACAGGTTCTCGAAGAAGTTGTTGCTCCACTTCGTCGGCGTCGTCGTCCAGGTCACCTCGAGACCGCTGGTGATGGAATCGCCGCCAATGCCCGAAGCGTGCTTGCTCTTCCAGCCGAGGCCCTGATCCTCGAGCGCGCCCGCTTCCGGCTCCGGTCCGACCAGCGACGGATCGCCAGCGCCATGGGTCTTGCCGAAGGTGTGGCCGCCGGCGATCAGCGCGACGGTCTCTTCGTCGTTCATCGCCATGCGGGCGAAGGTCTCGCGGATGTCCTTGGCCGCGGCGACCGGATCCGGCTTGCCGTTTGGGCCTTCCGGATTGACGTAGATCAGGCCCATCTGCACCGCGCCGAGCGGCTCGGCGAGCTGGCGTTCGCCGCTGTAGCGCTCATCGCCCAGCCACGTGCCTTCCGGACCCCAATACAGCTCTTCCGGCTCCCAGACGTCGACGCGGCCGCCGGCAAAGCCAAACGTCTTGAAGCCCATCGACTCCAAAGCGACGTTGCCGGCCAGCACCATCAGATCGGCCCAGGAAATCTTGCGGCCGTATTTCTGCTTGATCGGCCAGAGCAGACGGCGTGCCTTGTCGAGATTGGCGTTGTCGGGCCAGCTGTTGAGCGGCGCGAAACGCTGCTGTCCGGCGCCGGCGCCACCGCGACCGTCGGTGGTGCGGTAGGTCCCCGCGCTGTGCCAGGCCATGCGGATCATGAGGCCGCCGTAATGACCGAAGTCGGCGGGCCACCATTCCTGCGATTCAGTCATCAGAGCGGTCAGGTCCTTGATGACCGCGTTCAGGTCGAGCGACTTGAACTCCTTGGCGTAGTCGAAGTCCTTGTCCATCGGGTCGGACTTGGCCGAATTCTTGTGCAGCATCTCGATGCTGAGCTGGGTCGGCCACCAATCGCGGTTCGCCGGCACACGTTTTCCACCCGAAAACGGGCACTTTGAAGTGTCGTCCATGAATACCTCCTCTGGTGGCGTCGAACTCGCGCCTTTGACCAGGTAGAAGCACTCTAAGCTTCGCGTTCGATCAGGGGAAGTTGACTTTAATGATCGCAGCGATAAGATTTTCTGATGCTAAACCTCACTCTGCGCCAGCTCCGGTATTTCGACGCCCTGGCGCGTCACAGTCATTTCGGGCGCGCGGCTGAGTCTTGCTCGATCTCGCAGCCAGCCCTGTCGATGCAGATCAAGGAACTGGAGGAGGCGCTCGGCGGCCTGCTGCTGGAGCGCAGCGCCCGGCAGGTGGCGCTGACCCGATTTGGCGAGGAGCTCGCGCAGCGCGTCCGCGACATTTTGCGCTCGGTCGACGAGCTCGGCGATTTCGCCCGCGCCTCGCAGGACCGGTTCTCCGGACGGCTGCGCATCGGCATGATTCCGACGATCGCGCCCTATCTGCTGCCGACGATCACCAAGAACCTGATGCGCATGCATCCGGAGCTCGACATCCGCGTGCGCGAGACGATGACGCCGCGGCTGATCCAGGAACTGGTGGAAGGCCGGCTCGATACCGCCATCGTTGCGTTGCCGGTGTCCGAGCCCTCGCTCACCGAGGTCGCCCTGTTCGAGGAAAAATTCCTGCTGGTGCGGCCGAGCGCGGATGAGGGAACGCCGGCACCATCCCGGGAGATGATGCGCGAGATGCGGCTGCTGTTGCTCGAAGAGGGGCACTGCTTCCGCGATCAGGCGCTGTCATTCTGCAACATGCAATCGGCGCCGCCGCGCGAGATGCTGGATGCCAATTCGCTGTCGACGCTGGTCCAGATGGTCAGCGCCGGCATCGGCGTCACCTTGATCCCGGAGATGGCCGTGCAGGTGGAGACGCGATCGGCCTCGGTCTCGCTGGCGCGCTTCCGCGACCCGCAGCCGTCGCGCACCATCGGCATGGTCTGGCGCAAGACCAGTCCGCTGGCGCGGCAACTCCTGCAAATCTCCGAGGTGGTGTGCCTGTCGGCGGGCAAGGTGCGCGCACGGCCATCCGTGCGCAGCCCGCGGACCTGAGGCCTCGATGTCCCATCCCATCATCCGCCCGGCCCGCGCGGACGAATACGACGAGATCGGCCGTGTCTGGATGGAGAGCTGGATCTCGACCGGGCTCGGCGAGGCGAGCGACTTCCTGCTGGCAAACTTGCGTGCGCGCATCCGGCGCGAGATCGGGGACGGCTGGAGCCTGTTCGTCGCCGACGACAACGGCACTATCGCCGCAATGCTGGCGCTGCATTTGCCAAAACTCTATCTCGACATGCTGTTCGTCGCGCCCGCCTATCAGGGCCAATCGCTGGGCCGCCAATTGCTCGCCTTCACGCGCACGCAAATGCCGGACGAGATGTATCTGCGCTGCGTCCGCGAGAACGAAAAAGCCTGGCGCTGGTACGAGCGCGAGGGCTTTGTGTTCGAGAAGCAAGAGATCGAGCCGTCGAACGGGTTCATGATGAAGTATTATCGGTGGAAGAAAGACGGAAAATCTCGATGATCAAGCTCTACTGGTCGCCCCGCTCGCGCTCGTTCACGACGCTCTGGCTGATGGAAGAAAGCGGTCTGCCCTATGAGCGCGTGCTGACCGACATCTCGACCGGCGCACAGAAGGCGCCGGATTTTCTCAAGGTCAATCCGATGGGCAAGGTTCCGGCGCTGACCGACGGCGATGCCGCGCTGGGCGAGGCCGCCGCCATCTGCGCCTACATTGCCGATCGCTATCCCGAGACCGGGCTGGCGCCAGCCGTGGCCGATCCGCGCCGCGCGCGTTACCTGCAATGGTTGTTCTTCTCGCCGGGCTGCATCGAACCCGCCATCATCCAGATCTTCACCAAGATCGAGATCCCGACATCGACCGCGGCCTGGGGCAGCGCGACGCAGGTCTTCGACGTGCTGGAAGCCGTGCTTGCGAAGGGGCCGTGGATTCTCGGGGAGGAATTTTCGGCCGCCGACATCACGATCGGATCGGGCCTGAACTTCGCGGTGCGCCTGTTCAAGATGGTGCCGTCGCGCCCGGCCTTCGATGCCTATCTCGCGCGCTGCATGGCGAGGCCGGCGTTCCAGCGCGCGGAGAAGATCGCGGCCGGTTAGAGCATGATCCGGAAAAGTGCGAAGCGGTTTTCCGAACAGATCGTGCTCACACTTCAGTCTTCCGTCTTCATATCGTCCGGCCGCGGCATCAGGACGATGTTGTAGCCGGAATCGACATAGTGGATCTCGCCGGTCACGCCGCCGGAGAGATCCGACAACAAATACAGCGCCGAGCCGCCGAGTTCGTCGAGCGTGACGCCGCGGCGGAGCGGGGAATGCTTTTGCATGAAGGCGAACATCGCGCGCGCCTCGCCGATGCCGGAGCCGGCGAGCGTGCGGATGGGGCCGGCGGAGATCGCGTTGACGCGGATGCCGCGCGGTCCGAAATCGGATGCAAGATAGCGCACCGAGGCTTCCAGCGCCGCCTTGGCCACGCCCATCACATTGTAGTTCGGCATCGCGCGTTCCGAGGCGCCGAAGGTCAGCGTGATCATGCTGCCGCCCTCCGTCATCAGTTCGGCAGCGCGTTTTGCCACTTCCGTGAAGGAGAAGCAGGAGATCACCATGGTGCGCGAAAAATTCTCGCGGCTGGTGTCGGCGTAACGGCCCTTGAGCTCGTTTTTGTCGGCGAAGCCGATCGCGTGGATCACGAAGTCCAGCCGGCCCCACTCTTCGCGCAAGGCCGTGAATGTGGCGTCGACGCTGGCGATGTCCTCGACGTCGCAGGGCAGCACCATATCGACGCCAAGCTGCTCGGCCAGCGGCTTGACGCGCTTGCCCAGGGCCTCGCCCTGGAAGGTGAAGGCGAGCTCGGCGCCGTGGGCATGCAGCGTCTTCGCCATGCCCCAGGCGATCGAATGATCATTGGCGATGCCCATGATCAGACCGCGCTTGCCTTTCATTAATTCCTGCATCGTTTCGATCGCTTTCCGCTTTCGTCATGCCCGGGCTTGTCCCGGGCATCCACGCCCTTCGAAGCCGGAGGCCAAGACGTGGATGGCCGGGACAAGCCCGGCCATGACGAGAAAATTACCAGCGCGTCCGCAAGGACGTCACGCGTCCAGCCGGCTGAACACCAGCGTGGCGTTGGTGCCGCCGAAGCCGAAGGAGTTCGACAGCACGGTGCCGATTTTGACGTTGTCGATGCGCTTGCGCACGATCGGCATGTCCGCGAACACGGGGTCGAGTTCCTGGATGTGGGCGCTCTCGCAGATGAAGCCATTGTTCATCATCAGCAGCGAATAGATCGCTTCCTGCACGCCGGTTGCGCCGAGTGAGTGACCGGTCAACGCCTTGGTCGCCGAGATCGGCGGGCACTTCTCGCCGCTTCCGAACACCCTGCGCAGTGCGTCGATCTCCGGCGGATCGCCGGCCGGCGTCGATGTCGCGTGCGGATTGATGTAGTCGACCTTGGTCTTCACGGTCGACATCGCCATGCGCATGCAGCGCTCGGCGCCCTCGCCTGATGGTGCGACCATGTCGTAGCCGTCGGACGTCGCGCCATAGCCGACGATCTCACCATAAATCCGCGCGCCGCGCGCCTTGGCATGCTCGAGCTCTTCCAGCACCAGCACGCCGGCGCCGCCGGCAATCACGAAGCCGTCGCGGTTGACGTCGTAGGGACGCGAGGCCGTGGCAGGCGTGTCGTTGTACTTCGAGGACATCGCGCCCATGGCGTCGAACAGCACCGACAGCGACCAGTCCAGCTCCTCGCAGCCGCCGGCGAAGATGACGTCCTGCTTGCCGATCTGGATCGTCTCATAGGCGTTGCCGACGCAATGGTTCGACGTGGCGCAGGCCGATGAGATCGAATAGTTCACGCCTTTGATCTTGAACCAGGTCGCAAGCGTTGCGGAGGCCGTGGAGGACATCGCCTTCGGCACTGCAAACGGGCCGACGCGCTTTGGTCCCTTGGTGCGGGTGATGTCGGCGGCCTCGACGATGGTGCGCGCCGACGGACCGCCGGAGCCCATGATGATGCCGGTGCGAATATTGGAAATTTCGTCAGGCGAAAGACCGGAATCCTGGATCGCCTGTTCCATCGCGATGTGATTCCACGCCGCGCCCTGACCGAGGAAACGCATGGCGCGGCGGTCGACCACCGTCGAAGGATCGAGCGTCGGCGCACCCTGCACCTGGGAACGGAAGCCGAGCTCGGCATATTTCTCAGCCCGCGAAATGCCCGACTTCGCCTCGTGAAGGCTCGCAAGCACTTCCTGGGTGTTGTTTCCGATGGAGGAGACAATGCCCATCCCGGTGACCACAACCCGCCTCATGACAGCCTCGCCTCAATCGTTGTCTTCGTGGTGATGCGCTCAGCCCAGGCTCGTGCCCTGCTTGAACAGGCCGACCTTCAAATCCTTCGCGCGATAGATAATCTGGTCATCGACCGAAAGCCATCCGTCGGCGATACCGAGCACCAGCTTTGAACGCATCACGCGCTTGATATCGATGTTGTACACAACCTTGCGGGCCTCCGGCAGCACCTGACCGCTGAACTTCAGCTCGTTCAGGCCAAGCGCGCGACCGCGACCTTCACCGCCGCTCCAGCCCAGATAAAAGCCGACCATTTGCCACAGCGCATCGAGCCCGAGGCAGCCGGGCATCACCGGATCGTTCTTGAAGTGGCAGCCGAAGAACCAGAGGTCGGGCTTCACGTCGAGCTCGGCGCGCACCACCCCCTTGCCGAATTCACCGCCGGTCTCGCTGATGTCCGTAATGCGGTCGAACATGAGCATCGGCGGCAGCGGCAATTGCGCATTGCCAGGGCCGAACATCTCGCCGCGGGCACATGCCAGCAGATCTTCATATTCGTAACCGTTGCGCCTGTTCAGCATGCGGAAGCCTTTGTGTTCAAACCCCGATTGAGCGGCGTTTCCGGCGAAAATGGGCCCCATCCTGTTCGAAAGGCAACATCTGTTGCCATTGTCAGACGAGAATACCGAAAGACCCTGGATGGATAGCGAGCGGCCCTCAATGCCGGGTCGCGCCAAAATCGGTTAAGCGGAACCGCGGGCTCTCTAACACAGGCCATTTCGGGTAGCAAAGCGCTCTCATGAAGGTAAAATGACGGGCCGCGGGACCGGTTCCCTCGCTGATTAGAACCACTCTAGTTGCGAGAAACTTGCATCTGCATCTATCTCTCCATATATGTTGCAGGATCACAGTGTTCACGCGTGCCCGAAGCTGGAAATGAACGAAAATAACGCGCCCTATCGCGACGAAGAGGCCCATGCGGCGGCTCTTATGTCCGGCCGCCAGCCGGCTTTGACCGGTTGCCCGTGGCACGACGTCAACGAAATGCTCCAGTCCGCCGGGCTTCGTCCGACGCGCCAGCGCATGGCGCTTGGTTGGCTCCTGTTCGGCAAGGGTGCACGTCACCTCACGGCTGAAATGCTCTACGAGGAAGCGACGCTGGCCAAGGTGCCGGTCTCGCTGGCAACCGTCTACAACACGCTGAACCAGCTCACCGATGCCGGTCTGCTTCGTCAGGTCAGCGTCGACGGCACCAAGACCTATTTCGACACCAACGTCACGACTCACCATCACTACTATCTCGAAAACAGCCACGAGCTGGTCGACATCGAGGATCCGCATCTGGCGCTGTCCAAGATGCCGGAGGTGCCGGCGGGTTACGAGATCGCCCGCATCGATATGGTCGTACGGTTGCGCAAGAAGCGCTGAGATCGTCTAAAACTGCTGAATTCGTCGTCATAGCCGGGCTTGTCCCGGCCATCCACGTTTTTGGACTGGTCGAGAAGCGCGTGGATGCCCGGGACGAGCCCGGGCATGACGGTGGAGCAACAGCTCCGCTCCCACCCCCGTCAGTTCACCTGCTCGTCCGAGTAGACGCCCCAGAGGCGCTCCTGCTGGATCCAGCCGTCAAAGCCGTTACCGCTGACGCGGCACCAGTTTGCACTGCACTTCTTCACCTGTGTGACGACGCCGGCCTGGAGCCTGGCCGCAACCGCGCTGTCGGGATCGGCGCGATCGTAGATCGGCGCGAGCTCGTCCTTGTGCTTCATGGTGACGACAGCGGTACGGCGGCCCGACAGCAGCGAGTGATAGACCCAGCCCTCGGCGCCCTCGGAATCGCGGACCCGGCGCCAGTTCTCGAACTCGGCTGTGATTTCGACCGGCAGGCCGGAGCGGGTGTAGACCCAGGCGACGTCATTGTCCTTGGTCGGGCCGGCGCGGACGTTGACGTGATCCGATTTCAGGCTGACGTAGCGCGGCACCGGGAGGCCCGAGGCAGTCTGGGGTGTGCTGTCCTTTGCCGAATGCCCGGGACTGACCGAAGCGCTCAACCAGGTGCAAACGAGCGCCATCACCGAACAAAAACGCCCCAACGCCATCAACCCGTCTCCTGTCGAAGGTCCGGCCGAGCCGGGCCCCCTCACTTCAAAATTCCAAAACCAGGCCGCTGTCGCCCCTGTGACCCGCCCCATGCGGGTGTTCCCGAGCCCTTTACCCGTGGTTCTTGTCTTGGCCCGGCCTTCTGCTAGAGAGGACGGACATCTGAACAACCGGTTTGTCCCGATTTTCCGGCCGGAAATGTCGGGAGAGCTTGAAGGAAACGCCGGGGACGACACGGCAAGCGCAGTGTCGAACAACCGGGTTAATGAGGCCTCAACGGCCGGCCTTTGGCGACGGAGGCGGCTCGCAACGCCTCATGAGGGCAGGACATGTCGGTGAAGAAAAAGCCCCTCGTCGTGGTGACGCGCAAGCTTCCGGACTCGATCGAGACCCGGATGCGCGAGCTGTTCGACGCGCGGATCAATCTCGACGACACGCCGATGTCGCGCGAGCAGATCGCGGAAGCCGCACGCACGGCCGACGTGCTGGTCCCAACCGTGACCGATCACATCTCCGCCGATATCGTCAACCAGCCCGACTGCAGGCTGAAACTGATCGCGAATTTCGGCAACGGCGTCGACAACATCGATGTCGAGGCCGCGCATGCCCGCGGCATCACCGTCACCAACACGCCGAAAGTTCTGACCGAAGACACCGCCGACATGACCATGGCGCTGATCCTCGCCGTTCCCAGGCGGATGATCGAAGGCGCCTCGATCCTGACGGAAGGAAAACCCTGGCCGGGCTGGTCGCCGACATGGATGCTCGGCCATCGCATCGGCGGAAAGCGCCTCGGCATCATCGGCATGGGCCGTATCGGCCAGGCGGTCGCGCGTCGCGCCCGCGCCTTCGGCTTGCAGATCCACTACCACAACCGCCGGCCGGTGGCGCCGAAGATCGCCGAAGAGCTGGGCGCGACCTATTGGGAAAGCCTCGACCAGATGCTGGCGCGGATGGACATCATCTCGGTGAACTGTCCGCACACGCCGGCGACCTACCATCTGCTGTCGGCGCGCCGGCTGAAGCTGATCCGCAAGGACGCCTACATCGTCAACACCGCGCGCGGCGGGGTCACCGACGAGGACACGCTGATCAAGCTGATCGAAGGCGGCGAGATCGGCGGCGCCGGCCTCGACGTCTACGAGCACGAGCCCGCGGTGAACCCGAAGCTGGTGCGGCTCGCCAAGGCCGGCAAGGTGACGCTGCTTCCGCATATGGGCTCGGCCACGATCGAGGGCCGCGTCGAGATGGGCGAGAAGGTGATCATCAACATCCGCACCTTCCTCGACGCGCACAAGCCGCCGGATCGCGTGCTGCCGAGCATGCTCTGACGTCTATTTGCCGCGTGTTTCGCGCTTGCGCCAGTCGGCAACGAAATCAATGAAAGCTCGCAGCGCCGGCGGCGTTTGTCGCCGGCTTGGATAATACAGGAACGGGCCCGGAAACGGCTCGCACCAGTCCTGGAGCAGGCTGACCAGCGCGCCTGACTTCAGGGCTTCGCCGACATAGCCATCAAGCGTCGCCCAGATACCGACACCGTCGAGCGCAGCGCGCATGGAAAGACCCATGTTGGTCGAGATCAGCTTTGCCGGCGGATCGACCTTCACCAGCTGACCGGCCTTCTCGAACTCCAGATCATGCATGACACCGCTGGAGTAGCGGGCGCGGATGCAATCATGATCGAGCAGATCCTTCGGATGCTCAGGCTTGCCGCGGCGCGCGAGGTAATCGGGCGAAGCGACCACGACATAGCTCTGCGGGCCGCTGAGCGAGATCGCCACCATGTCCTGCGCGAGATGCTCGCCATAGCGCACGCCGGCATCGAAGCCCGCGCTGACGATGTCGACGAACCCGCTCTCGGAGACGATGTCGAGGTCGACCTGCGGATAGGCCTTGAGGAACGGCCCGATCATCGGCGCCAGCACGAGATCGACGGCGGGCGGCGGCGCGTTGATGCGCAGCCGGCCCGAGGCCATTTCGCGCAGGCCACGGACCTGATCGAGGGCGTCGCCGACATCGCGCAGCGCCGGCGCCACGCGCGACAACAGCAGCTCGCCCGCCTCGGTCAGGGCGACGCTGCGGGTGGTCCGGTTCATCAGGCGGACGCCGAGGCGCTCTTCCAGGTCCCGCAATCGCTGGCTAAGGCTCGACACCGACACGCGAATATCGATCGCCGCGCGCCGGAAATTGCGGGTGCGGGCCACCGCCACGAAGACATCGAGATCACGCAGGTCAGGCTCGGCCATTGTTCACCACAATGGACAAGCTATTCTGGATTGTCCAGCTTATCGGCGTAATCGATCGGGCGCATATCTGGCCTCGTCACGCGGCGCAATCAGCCTGCCGCCATTGGGAGAGCCATCATGGAACAGCGCAAACTCGGTTCAACCGGCCCCACCGTCTCAAGCCTTGGCCTCGGCTGCATGGCGATGTCGGATGCCTATGGTCCTTCCGATCGCGGCGAGAGCATCGCCACGATCCACGCCGCGCTCGATGCAGGAATCACGCTGCTCGACACCGGCGATTTCTACGCCATGGGCCACAATGAAATGCTGGTGCGCGAGGCGCTCAAGGACGTGCCGCGCGAAAAAGTGCAGATCAGCGTGAAGTTCGGCGCGCTGCGCGGTCCCGCCGGCGAATTCACCGGCATGGACTGTCGTCCGGCCGCAATGAAGAATTTTCTCGCCTATTCGCTGCAACGGCTCGGCACCGATTACATCGACATCTACCGCCCGGCGCGCCTTGATCCCAGCGTCCCGATCGAGGAGACGGTGGGCGGTCTCGCCGATCTCGTGAAGGCCGGCTACGTCAAACATATCGGCCTGTCCGAGGTCGGCTCCGACACCATCCGCCGCGCGCACGCCGTGCATCCGATCGCCGATCTCCAGATCGAATATTCGCTGATCGAGCGCGGCATCGAACGCGACATCCTGAAGACCTGCCGCGAGCTCGGCCTCAGCATCACGGCTTACGGCGTGCTGGCGCGCGGCCTCATCAGCGGCCATTGGTCGAAGGACTCCGGCAAGACCGGCAAGGACTACCGGCTGATGACACCGCGTTTCCAGGGATCGAATCTCGATTCCAATCTCGCGCTGGTGGAGCAGCTGCGCGCCATCGCTGCGGAGATCGGCGCAACGCCGGCACAAGTCGCGATCGCTTGGGTGGCGCAGCAGGGTAAGGAGATCGTGCCGCTGGTCGGCGCCCGCACCCGCAACCGCCTCACTGAGGCGCTCGGTGCGACCAAGGTCAATTTGACCCCGACTCAGCTTGCGGCGTTGGCCAAGGCGTTTCCGCCCAATGTCGCCTCAGGCACGCGCTATACGGCCGAGCAGATGGCGCATCTGGACAGCGAGAAGCCCGCCGCCGCGTAGTGTCTACAATCAAGTGCGATGGGCGCTGAGGTCAGTGATCACAGGCCCATCGCCATTGAGCGGATTGGCCGGATCGCGCGCGTAACGCAGCGTCTCGAAGCGCATCGCGCGCGCATCGATCATCAGGAGGCGGCCGACCAGGCCGTCGCCAAAGCCGACGATCTCGCGGATCGCCTCCAGCGCCATCATCGAGCCCATCACGCCCGCCAGCGCGCCCATGACGCCGGCTTCCGCGCACGCCGGCACGGTCCCGGGCGGCGGCGCCTCCGGGAACAGGCAGCGATAGGTCGGATTGAATTCGCCCTGCTCGTTCTTCTCGTGCGCGCGGATGGTGGTGAGCGAGCCATCGAAGGTGCCGAGCGCCGCCGTGATCAGCGGCCTCTTGGCGAAGAAGCAGGCGTCCGAGGCCAGATAGCGGGTCGAGAAATTGTCGGAGCCGTCGAGCACGAGGTCATAGTCGCCGATCAGCGACAGCGCATTGTCGGCATTGAGCCAGGTGGCGTGGCCGACGAAGCGGACATGCGGATTGAGCGCCGTGATCCGTTCGGCCGCGCTCTCGACCTTGTGCCGGCCGATGTCGGGCGTGGTGTGAATCACCTGGCGCTGGAGGTTCGACAGCGACACCACATCGTCATCGATCACGCCGAGCGTGCCGATGCCGGCGGCCGCCAGATACATCAACGCGGGCGCACCGAGCCCGCCGGCCCCGATCACCAGCACGGAGGCTCGCTTCAGCGCAGCCTGGCCGGGGCCACCGACATCGCGCAGCACGATATGGCGGGCATAACGTTCGAGTTCGTCCGGGCTCAGCATGGTCGTCCTTCGTTCTCTCAACCCTCATGGTGAGGAGCGCGGAACGCGCGTCTCGAACCATGCAGGCCCCGATATCGCCCGCGCCATCCTTCGAGGCGCGGCCTTGAGGCCGCTCCTCAGGATGAGGATTTGAGTTCGCGGGCACTCTCGCAGCCTGAACCACCGCAACATTGTTCGCGACCAACGAGATGTGCTTCAATGGCATTGCGTTCAATGGGCTGGCTGGATTTGTCATGAGATCAATGCTTGCGGCAACACTGATGTTTGCGGCTGCGACAGGCGCGAACGCCCAGATGACGACAGCGCAGATCCCCGGCACCAAGCCGAAGCCGGTCCAGACCGTTCCGATCCGGCCTCCTGCGTTGCAGACGCCGGCTGCGACGGCCGATGCCATGGCGCAGGCGGAGCGGCTGTCGCTGCAGTCCGACCTCGCCTGGGTCGGCCAGTACAACGGCGCTATCACCGGCGACGTCAGCGCGCGCATGGTCGATGCCATCAAGGAATACCAGAAGCTCAGGGGTAGCAAGCCGACTGGCGTGCTCAATCCGCAGGAACGCGCCGTGCTCGCTGAGACCGCGCGCCGGAAGCAGGACAACGTCGGCTGGAAGATCGTGACGGAGATGACCAGCGGCGCGCGGCTTGGCATTCCCTCAAAACTGGTGCCGCAGCAGGCGACCGACGCCACCGGCTCGAAATGGACCTCGCCCACTGGCACGGTCCAGGTGCTGCTCAGCCGCCGCAAGGAGGCGAACCCGACCACAGCCAAGCTTGCCGAAGCGGAGAAGAAGGAGCCGGGTCGCAAGGTCGACTACACCGTGGTGAAGCCCGACTTCTTCGTGCTGTCCGGTTTGCAGGGCCTGAAGAAATTTTACATGCGCGGCACTTCTCGGGGTGATGAAGTTCGCATCATGACGATCCTCTACGATCAGGCAACCGAGAACACGGTCGAGCCGGTCGTGATCGCGATGTCGAGCGCGTTCAGCGCGTTTCCGTCGGGGCCACAGGCCGGGCCGCCGCCACGCAAGAATGTCGAATATGGCACCGGCCTCGTCGTCAGCGACGATGGTGCGATCGTCACGGACCGCCTCGTCACCGATTCCTGTCTCGCGATCACGATCGCCGGCCATGGCAGCGCCGACCGTCTCGCCGAGGACCGGGAACACGATCTCGCGCTGCTGCATATCTACGGCGCGCGCGGCCTGAAGCCGCTCAGCCTCGGCGGCGGCGCGGCAAAGACGAGTGTCGATGTCATCGGTATCGCTGATCCGCAGAGCCAGGGCGGCGCGGCCGTCGCGTCGAGCCTCAAGGCTGCGCTGGCATCTGTCGGTGGCGGCGATTCCCCGCTCTCACCGCCGCCGGCTGTCGGCTTCTCCGGCAGCGCCGCCATCGACGGCGACGGCAAATTCGCCGGCGTTGCGCTGTTGAAGCCGACGATGGTCGCGGGCCCCGCGACGTCGGTGCCGGCGTCGCAGGCGGTGATGGTCTCCGCGGAGACGGTGCGCGATTTCCTGAAGGCGAACGCCGTCACCGCGAACGGCACGTCCACGGATGCAAAAGCCGCTGTCGTCCGGGTGATCTGCGTGCGCAAGTAACGCTCGTGTCCCGGGCGCGATGCGGCATGAAATGCCGCTTCGCTGAATTGCGACCCATGTCTCACATTCGATGCAAGAAGTTCTGGGCCCCGGCTCAGTGGCGCACCACTGAAGAAACGCTGCGCTGCGTCTGGGGCACGAGACCTAGCTCAGCCTGAACCTGATCCCGGCATTCGCGAGGCCACCCGATATCCCGACCGGCGTGCCGTCCGCACGCCAGCAAGCGGCGCCACTCATGGTGCCGTCGTCATGGAAGGCGATACCGTTCATGCCGCCGGCGACTGTCGCGACAGGCTGAACCTTGTGGCCGAGGCTCTCGAGCTTCGCGCGCACGCTCTCCGGCACCTTCTGCTCGACCTCGAGTGCATTACCCTCGGTCCAGACCCGCGGCGCCTCGACTGCTTGCTGCAAGCTCATACCGTGGTCGATCAGATTGAGCAGCGCCTGCATCGCGCTCGGGAAGATTCGTTTTCCGCCGGGCAAGCCCAGCGCATAGCGCAGCTTTCCATCACGGAGTGCCATCATCGGCGACATCGAGGTCGTCACCCGCTTGCCCGGCGCCAGCGACAGGGCGCGGCCTGGCCGCGGATCGAACAGGTTCATGTAGTTGTTGGCGATGGCGCCGAGGCCCGGGATCATGATCTTGGCGCCGAACAGATTGTTGATGGTCTGCGTGGTCGCAACCACGTTGCCGAACGCGTCAGCCGCCGTCATGTGCGTGGTGTGAGTGCCTTCAAGCTGCGACACGCCGGCGCCCCAGGCCTGCGCCCGCGCCGGATCGATCGCAGCACGGCGCTCCTCGGCATAGGCCTTCGAGGTCAGCCGCTCCACGGGGACGCAGACATAATCAGGATCGCCGCTGGCCGCGGCGCGATCGGCGAATGCGATCTTCAGGACCTCGGCGAGATAGTGGATCGTTTCCGGCGTGCCGAAGCCAAGGCTGCCGATGTCGTAACCCTCCAGGATGTTCAGCATCTGCGCGATATGCACGCCGGAGGCCGCGGGCGGCGGCGGGCCAAAGATGGTCCAGCCGCGATAATCGGCGCGGATCGGCTGCCGTTCGACGGTCTTGTAGCTGGTGAGATCGTTGCGCCGGATAAAGCCGCCAGCCTTTTCCATGTAGTCGACCAGTATGCCGCCAAGCGGCCCCTCGTAAAGCGCGGTCTCGCCGTGATCGGCGATGTAGCGGAGCGTTTCGGCATATTCTGATTGCACCACGCGCTCACCGGCCTTCAACGGCTGTCCATCAGGCAAGTAAATCGCCGTGATCGGCTTGTCCTTGCGCATCTCGGCGGCGCTCTCGGTGATGCATTCGTGCAGATAGGGTGTCGCCGCATAGCCGCGCGCGGCGTGCTTGATCGCGGGCTGCATGACGTCGGCGAGGCTCATGGTGCCGAAGCGGCGCAGCGTCTCGCACCAGGCTTTCAGCGAACCCGGTGTGGCGACAGCCTTTGGGCCGTTGAGATTTTCCTGGCCGACGGTGTCGAACACGTCATGCGCGGAACCCGGCATGGGAGTGTAGCTGGTGTCAAGCATCGCCGCGGGCACAGTGCTCTGCCCGTCGATGAAGCGGTGGCTGCCGTCGGCGAGCCGGATGTGCGCCATGCCGCCGCCGATGATGCCGACCATCATCGGCTCGACCACGGTCAGCGTGAACAGGGTCGCTATCGCGGCGTCGATGGCATTGCCGCCGGCGGCCAGCATCTCCGCGCCGGCGCTGGAGGCCAGTGGATGGTTGCTGACCACCATGCCGCGGCTCGATACCGCGGGCATCTTCTGGCATTCAAAATTCGTCGCCGTCCGGTCGCGCCAGTTTCCGCCCATGCCGCTTGTCCTTTTATTCACGGCAGCGAGCACAGCACACGTACGAGTACGGGTCCAGTAATGGTACGGATTCGCTGGCATTTCCGATTCCGCCATCATCGTTATTGCTGATTCGGACCTCCGCGATCCCCTTTGGATCGGGCCGGCACGTCCTGAGCGAGAAGAGCTCAGCATCGAGATCGATGCACGTTCACGTGGCGTTTCCCTGACCCGAGCACTCCAAAGGATTGATCTTCAATGCACACGATCGCACTGGCCACCCAAAAGGGTGGCAGCGGCAAGAGCACGCTCGCCATCGGCCTCGCGCTGGCAGCCAAGCAGGCCGGCTTCACCGTTCGCCTGATCGAAACCGACCCGCAGGGCACACTGTCCAACTGGCAGCGCCGCCGCACCACCGACGATCTCGTTGTCGAGCCGATCTATCACGCCGCCGACATCGAGCCGCGCCTCAAAATGCTGGCCGAAAGCGGCCTCCAGCTCGCGATCGTCGATACCGCCGCCGGCCTCAGCGCCGCGACCACCGCCGCGATCCGCCATTGCGACCTCTGCCTGATCCCGGCCCGCCCGAGCGTCGCCGACATCGAGGCGACCGTTTCGACGCTGAGCGTCGCACGCGCCTGGAAGCGGCCTTACAGCTTCGTGCTGAACCAGACTCCGATCCGCGGCCAGCGCATCGACAATGCCACCAACACCCTCGCCGAGGAAGCAGCGCTCGATCTCGCCGAGGTGCTCGCGCGTCCCCTGATCGTGATGCGCAACGACCATCAGGACTCGCTCGCAAGCGGCCTTGCGGTCAGCGAGTTCGCGCCGAACGGCAAGTCGACCGAGGAGATCCGCGGCCTCTGGCATTGGATCGAGACCCGGCTCGAGCTCGCCGCCACCAATGTCTTGATCGACCAGGTTATCGCGGCCGCGGACGGAATGTTGCACGTCACCGCCGATCTGGCGGTCGACGAGACCACGACACTGGCGTCCTGAGCGGGGCAATCGCCCAGACGCCAGCCGGCCCTTCGCCATCCGGAAGGGCCTTAGCGACGAAGCAATCCGGCCACCAGCCCGGCCGGATTGCTTCGCTTCGCGTTTTTTTGGCAGCCCTATCTCCGCCGTCATTGCTTTCGTAGCCTGGATGGAGCGCAGCGCAATCCGGGACGCCTCCATGCGCTGCACGAGAACCCGGATTGCGCTGCGCTCCATCCGGGCTACGGCACTCCATCATCGCGATGCTGACTCACTTCTGACATTTCGGACACCAGAACGTCGACCGGCCGTTCTGCGTGAACCGCTTCACGATGCCGCCGCAGCGCGGCGTGGTGCATTTCTCGCCCTCGCGGTCATAGACCTTGAACGAGTGCTGAAAATAGCCGAGCTCGCCCGAGGTCTGGCGATGATCGCGCAAGCTGGAGCCGCCGGCCTTGATGGCGTCGTTCAGCACGGTGTGGATCGCGCCGACCAATCGCTTTGCATGGTCGGTCGTCTCGCCCTTCTTGGTCGAGAGCGTCGCGGCGATCCGGCGCGGCGACAGATGCGAGCGATGCAGGGCTTCGCAGACATAGATGTTGCCGAGCCCGGCGACCACGCGCTGATCCAGCAACGCGGCTTTCAGGCTCGTGGTCTTGCCGGCGCAGGACCGCGCCAGCATCGCAGCGTCAAATTCGTTGCCGAGCGGCTCGGGGCCGAGCCCGCGCAGCAGCGGCTCCTCGTCGAGCGCACTGCGCGCGATCACTTTCATGTAACCGAAGCGGCGCGGATCGTTGAAGACGATGTCGGCGCCGGAGGACATCCGAAACAGCACGTGGTCGTGCGCGGAGTCCTTGGCTCGCGGATAGTGAAACTCGCCGGGCGCCACCTCGTTGTCCGGCTTGATGACGCGAAACGAGCCCGACATGCCCAGATGCATCAACAGCACGTCGCCGGAGGCGAGATCGGCCATGAGATATTTTGCACGGCGGCCGAGCCCCGTGACGACCTGTCCCTTCAGTCGGGCCACGAAATCCGGCTGGAAGGGAAAGCGCAAATCGGGCCTGCGGGCCTCCGCGACCAGGATTTTTGCACCCTCCATGACAGGCTGAAGGCCGCGGCGGACGGTCTCGACTTCGGGTAATTCGGGCATGGTCAGGCATTCACCTTATGAGGGCGGTGTGATAGCGCCATTGCGGCGGGCGCGCTATGGTCCGCCTCGTGGAGTAGAGTAATGGATCGGCCGGGCGAAACCACGCATTTTGGCTTCAGGGACGTTCCCCTGGGCGACAAGCAGACGCTGGTGAACGATGTGTTTCACAGCGTGGCGTCGCGCTATGATTTGATGAACGATTTGATGTCCGGTGGCCTGCACCGGGTCTGGAAGGACATCATGATCAGCGCGCTCAACCCGCCGCGAGGCGACCGGCCGTTCGCGCTGCTCGACGTCGCCGGCGGCACCGGCGACATCTCGTTCCGCGCCGCCAAGGCCGCAGGCGCGGGCTTCCATGCCACCGTCTGCGACATCAACACCGAGATGCTGGCGGTGGGCCGCGAGCGCGCCGCCAAGCGCCACCTCGAGACCCAGGTCGATTTCGTCGAAGGCAATGCGGAAGCGCTCGGCTTCGCCGACCGCAGCTTCGACGCATATACGATCGCTTTCGGCATTCGCAACGTGCCACGGATCGATCTCGCGCTGGCCGAGGCCTATCGCGTGCTCAAGCCAGGAAGCCGCTTCCTCTGTCTGGAATTCTCCACCGTCGAGATGCCCGGCCTCGACCGCCTTTATGACCTGTTCTCGTTCAAGGTGATCCCGCCGCTCGGCCGCATGATCACGGGTGACGCCGAGTCCTACCAATATCTGGTCGAGTCGATCCGCAAGTTCCCGAGACCCAACGCCTTCGCCGACATGATCCGCGACGCCGGCTTCGCCCGCGTGAACTGGCAGATATTGTCCGGCGGCATCGTCGCACTGCATTCAGGCTGGCGTTTGTGATTTCGGCGATAACCCATAGTGCGCGCCTGATGCGCGCCGCGTTCGTATTCGCGCGCGAGGGCGTATTCGGCGCCGTCGATCCGAGCCTGGTGCCGCCGCACGGACAGCTCGCGCTAAAACTCGCGCGCCTGATCGAACGGCGCGGTCCGAAGCATGGCCCGCGGCTGTCGCGCGCGCTGACCCGGATGGGCCCGGCCTATCTCAAGCTTGGACAATTTCTGGCGACGCGCCCCGATGTGGTCGGCGTTGCCATGGCGCGCGACCTCGAAAGCCTGCAGGACCGCCTGCCGCCGTTCTCGCAAGCCGAAGCGGAAGCCGTGATCGCGACGTCGCTGGAACGGCCGCTGACTGATGTGTTCGCGAGCCTCAGTGCGCCGGTGGCAGCCGCCTCGATCGCACAGGTGCATCGCGGCGAAGTCCTGCGCGACGGCCTCCGCAAGGCGGTCGCCGTGAAAGTGCTGCGGCCCAACGTGGCCGCACGCTTCCGCCGCGACCTCTCCGACTTCTTCTTCGTCGCATACAAGGCCGAATCCTATTCGTCCGAGGCGCGGCGCCTGCGCCTCATCGAGGTCATCAACACCATGTCGCGCTCGGTTGCGATGGAGATGGACCTGCGCCTCGAGGCTGCGGCGCTGTCGGAGATGGCGGAGAACACGCGCAACGATCCTGATTTCCGCGTGCCTGATGTCGACTGGGACCGCACCACGCACAACGTGCTGACGATGGAGTGGATCGACGGCATCGCGCTGAACGATCACAAGCGCCTGGCAGAGTCGCAGGTCGACCTGCCCGATCTCGGCCGCAAGGTGATTCAGAGCTTCCTGCGCCACGCGCTGCGCGATGGCTTCTTCCATGCCGACATGCACCCGGGCAATCTGTTCCTGGATGACGCGGGCCGTCTTGTCGCGGTTGATTTCGGCATCATGGGCCGGCTCGGCATGAAGGAGCGGCGCTTTCTCGCCGAAATCCTGCTCGGCTTCATCACCCGCGACTATCGTCGTGTCGCGGAAGTGCATTTCGAGGCCGGCTATGTGCCCGCGCATCACTCGGTCGAGAACTTCGCGCAAGCGATCCGCGCCATCGGCGAGCCCATTCACAACCGCACGGCGGAAGAGATCTCGATGGCGCGGCTGCTGACGCTGCTGCTCGAGGTCACCGGCCTGTTCGACATGACCACACGGCCCGAGCTGATCCTGCTCCAGAAGACCATGGTGGTGGTCGAGGGCGTGGCACGCGGCTTCGATCCCAAGCTCGACATCTGGAAGGTCGCCGACCCCGTGGTGCGGGAATGGATCGAGCGCAATCTCGGTCCGATTGGCCGGGTCCAGGGCGCGATCTCCGGCACCGGTGATCTCGCGCGCATCCTGATGCGTCTGCCTGATATCGCCGAGCGCTCGGTTGCGGTGCTCGAACAGCTGGAGACCATGACCCGGGAGGGTATCCGGCTGTCGCCCGAGAGCATCGCGGCGATGGGCCGCAGCGAGGGCCGCAAGAACCGTTGGCGCACCGTGGCGCTCTGGATCATTGCCGCGACCTTCATCGGCATCCTGATCGCCGTCCGGAATCTGTGATTGCAGTGTAATCATACGAATGATAGCATCGCTATCATTTGTGCTGGAGGGGCATCATGGCGAGCCTGACCATTCGCAAGCTCGATGAAGGCATCAAAACTTACCTCAGGCTGCGTTCGGCCAAGAACCGCAGGTCGGTCGAGGAAGAGGTCCGGGTCATCCTCGGGGAGTTGATCGAAGGCCGTGAGGAGCCGCTGACGCCGTTCACGGCGCCGCCCGCGACCACCACCGCCGCGATACCCCAACGCACCGGTACCGTTTCAGAAGCCAGCGTCACCCTGATCATCGGCGGCGGGATCGCGGCCTACAAATCGCTCGACCTGATCCGACGGCTCAAGGAGCGACGGATCGAGGTGCGCTGTGTGCTGACCAAGGCGGCGCAGCAATTCGTCACGCCGCTGGCCGTGAGCGCGCTCTCGCATGAGCGCGTCTACACTGACCTGTTCGATCCCCAGAGCGAGTTCGACGCCGGTCATATCCGGCTCGCGCGCGAGTGCGACCTGATCGTGGTGGCGCCTGCGACCGCGGATTTGATGGCCAAGATGGCGAACGGCCATGCCGACGATCTCGCCAGTGCTATCCTGCTCGCGACCAACCGCAAGGTCCTGCTTGCGCCGGCGATGAATCCGCTGATGTGGAACAACGCGGCGACGCGGCGCAATGTCGCGCAGCTTCAGCGCGACGGCATCATGCTGATCGGGCCGAATTCCGGGGAGATGGCGGAAGCAGGTGAAGCCGGCATCGGCCGCATGTCCGAAGCGATCGAGATTGCGACCGCCGCCGAGCGCCTGCTGCGGCCGCCGATGCCGCGCCCTCTCGCCGGCAAGCGCGTGCTGATCACTGCGGGTCCAACCCACGAGCCGATCGACCCGGTGCGCTACATCGCCAACCGGTCCTCCGGCAAGCAGGGCTTTGCGATCGCTGCCGCCGCACAGGCCGCAGGCGCCGAGGTGATCCTGGTCAGCGGCCCGGTCGAGCTTGGCGATCCCCAGGGCGTGACGGTTAAGCATGTGGAATCGGCAAGGCAGATGCTGGAACAGGTGCAGGCCGCGCTTCCCGCTGACATCGCGATCTTCGCCGCCGCCGTCGCCGACTGGCGGGTCGCCAATGAAGGCGAGCAGAAGCTGAAGAAGAGTTCGGCCGGCATGCCGCCGCTCCAGCTGGTCGAGAACCCCGATATCCTCGCGACGATCTCGAAACTGACCGACCAGCGTCCGCCACTGGTGATCGGCTTTGCCGCCGAGACCGAGCACCTCATCGACAACGCCAAGTCGAAGCTTGCTCGCAAGGGCTGCGACTGGATTGTCGCCAACGACGTCTCCCCCGCAACCGGGGTGATGGGCGGGGACCGCAACACCGTGCACCTCATCAGCCGCAAGAGCGGTGAGAAGAACGGCGAAATTGCAGTTGATTCCTGGCCGGCGATGACCAAGGAACAGGTCGCCATCGAACTGGTCGCGCATATCGCAAAGAGCGTGACCGGCAAATCCCGGGAGCCCGCATCTTGAGCAGCAAAGTCACCGTCGAACTGCAACGCCTGCCCCATGCGGAAGGGCTGCCGCTGCCGGCCTACCAGACCAATGATGCCGCCGGTCTCGACCTGATGGCCGCGGTGGCCGAGAACGAGCCGCTGACGCTGGCGCCCGGCCAATACGCGCTGGTGCCGACGGGCCTCGCGATCGCACTGCCGCCCGGGTACGAGGCGCAGGTGCGGCCGCGTTCGGGGCTTGCGGCCAAGCACGGCGTCACCGTGCTGAACTCACCGGGCACGATCGACGCGGACTATCGCGGCGAGATCAAGGTGATCCTGATCAACCACGGCCAGACCGCCTTCGTGGTCAAGCGCGGCGAGCGCATCGCGCAGATGGTGATCGCGCCAATGGTGCAGGCCGCGCTGGTTCCCGTGGCGACCCTGTCCGCGACCGACCGCGGCGCCGGCGGATTCGGCTCGACCGGCCGCTAGCCGAGCTGAGCGTTGGGTGTACCTCTCCCGCCTGCGCGAGAGGTCGCGCCGAAGGCGCGGGTGAGGGTTCTACCCTCTGGGGGATTGTCCCGTTGCCGAGAAACCCTCTCCCCGACCCTCCCCCGCAAGCGAGGGAGGGAGCGCACCGGCTTCGGGGGCAAGCAATCCGACACGCTAGCGCACGGCAATTTCCGCCGAACCACCCGAGGAACTACGTGAACTGGAACACCGCGCCCCGCATTTTTTTGGGACCGCCTTTGCGTTCACGATCTGGACTCTTACCGGTGGAGTCACGGTGAGGGTATTGTCGTTTGATTCGCGCGCGACGGGGGTCGCCGCGCGCAAATTCGTGCGATCTTGGGGCAACTATGTCAGGCGTGATCGTGTCGATGCGTCGGACGCTGCTGTCGTGCACATCGCTCGTGCGCCACGGCTTGTTGGGAAGCGCTCTCGCGGCGCTGCTGCCGGCTGCGCCGGCTGAGGCCGCCGACCTCGTCGACACACTCTCAACATTGCTGGATTTCAACCGGCAGGAGCTCGCAGTGCTGGCCACCGCGCTGGCCCTGCTCGGCTTCTCGGTGGTCGCCGCGATCCTACTGATGCGCACACGCGTGCGCACGGCGAAGAACGAGGCGCGACTGCGCGCCCGGATCGGGGAACTCCAGCTCCAGGCCGACCGCTTCGGCGCATTGCTGTTCGCCGAACCGCAGATCCTGATCTCCTGGCCGGCCGGCGACAATCGCGCGCAGATCTCCGGTGACATCTCCCTGGTGCTGCCGCGCGACTCCTCTCCACAGCGCGTGCTCGCATTTGGAACCTGGTTGCCGCCGGAACCGGCGCTCCGGATGGATCACGCCGTCGATGCGCTGCGCGACCGCGGCGACGGGTTCCAGCTGACGCTCACCACCGCTCATGGCCACACGCTTGAGGCCATCGGCCGCGCCATCGGCGGCCAGGCCATCGTCAGGATTCGCGAACTCTCAGGGCTCCGCCGCGATCTGGCTGAGACCAATCTGCGTTACAAGGCCCTTTCCGACGAGACGGAAATGCTGCGCGGCTTCGCGACTGCCGCACCGTGGCCGATCTGGGCCAAGGGCGAGAACGGCGCGCTGACTTACGCCAACCCTGCCTATGTCCGTGCGACCGAGGCGGCCAGCATCACCGACGCCCAGGAGCGCAAGCTCGAGCTGCTCGACAGCGCCGACCGGACAGCGATGGAGCGGGGGCTGAAGGAAGCGGTCAATTTCACCTCGCGGCTGCCGATCGTGATCGGCGGCGAGCGGCGCATCTACGACGTGCGCGCCGTCAATGTCGGCGGCGGCAATGTCGGCGTTGCCATCGATGCCAGCGAGGCGGATGCCTTGAGCTCGGCGCTGGTGCGGATGGCGGAAGCGCACCGCCGCACGCTCGACCAGCTCTCCTCGGGCGTTGCCGTGTTCGACGGCCAGCGCCGGCTCGCCTTCTACAATGATTCCTACCGCCAGCTGTGGGACCTCGACCGCACCTTTCTCGACGCCAACCCCGATGATTCCAGCGTGCTCGACAAGCTCCGCTCCTCGCGCAAATTGCCGGAGCAGCCGGACTTCCGCGCCTGGAAGGCCAAGCTGCACGAGGCCTATCGCGCGGTCGAGGCTGCCAAGGACACCTGGTACCTGCCCGACGGGCGCGCGCTCTCCGTCGTCACCACGCCGAACCCGGAAGGCGGCGTCACCTATCTGTTCGACGACGTCACCGAGAGCCTCGAGCTCGCCCGCCGCTTCGACGGCATGATCCGGGTCCAGCGCGAGACGCTGGATAGCCTCGCCGAGGGCGTCGCGGTGTTCGGCAGCAACGGCAAGGCGCAGCTGTTCAACCCGGCTTTCGTCCGGATGTGGAAGCTGTCCGCCGACGCCATGCGCGACGAGCCGCACATCCAGACGGTCGAGGGCTGGTGCCATCAGCTGTTCGACGACGCGATCGTCTGGCGACAGATCCGCGAGGCCGTCACCTCGATCGAGAGCCGCGCCGACATTCCGCTGAAGCTGGAGCGCAAGGATGGCAGCGTGCTCGACGGCATGATCCGGCCCCTGCACGACGGCGCCACGATGCTGACTTTCCAGGACATCACCGATACCGAGAACGTCGAGCGCGCGCTGCGCGAGCGCAACGAGGCGCTGGAGGCGGCCGACCAGATGAAGGTGGATTTCGTCCACCACGTCTCCTACGAGCTGCGCTCCCCGCTCACCACCATCATCGGCTTCGCGCATTTCCTCAGCGATCCCTCGACCGGGCCGCTGACGCCGAAACAGGCCGAGTATCTCGACTACGTCACCAAATCGACCAATGCACTGCTGGCGCTGACCAACAACATCCTGGATCTCGCCACCATCGACGCCGGCGCCATGAAGCTGGAACTCGGCCCCGTCGACGTCAGCAAGACCATCGAGCTCGCCGCCGAGGGTCTCCAGGACCGGCTTGCCACCGACCGCATCCGCCTCAAGGTCGAGATCGCGCCCGATGTCGGCAGCTTCACCGGCGACGAGAAGCGCGTCGTGCAGGTGCTCTATAACCTCCTCGCCAACGCCGTCGGGTTTTCTCCACCGGATTCCACCGTCGGCATCAGCGCCCGCCGCACCGAACGCAGTGTGGTCTTCACCGTGACAGATTCCGGGCCTGGAATACCTGCCGACATGAAGGACAAGGTATTCAACTGGTTCGAGAGCCGCTCGCAGGGCTCGCGTCATCGCGGCGCCGGGCTCGGCCTGTCGCTGGTGCGCTCCTTCGTCGAGCTGCATGGCGGCAATATCCGGGTCGATTCGATCGTGGGCAGGGGCACGGTCGTGATCTGTGATTTCCCGACCGACCAGGCGGCGCATCGCGACGCCGCCGAATGACTGCGCCAACCACATTCTCCGTCGCGCTCCACAACGAGACAGCGACTGCGCAACTGATGGCCGACCTCGCGCTGCTGGTCGGTCCCGGCGATGTCATCACGCTCACCGGCGATCTCGGGGCCGGCAAGACCGCGGCGGCGCGGGCCATGATCCGCTACCTCGCCGGCGATGATGCACTGGAAGTGCCGAGCCCGACCTTCACGCTGGTGCAGGGCTACGAGCTGCCGCCATTCCCGGTGATGCATGCCGACCTCTACCGCGTCGAGGACGAGAGCGAGCTCGAAGAGATCGGGCTGTCGCCGCTGCCGGAAGCAACCCTCGTCCTGATCGAATGGCCGGAGCGTGCGCCGTCAGCGATGCCTCAAGACCGCATCGACATCGCGCTGACGCACCGGCCGGCACTGGGCTCGAATGCGCGCGCCGCCGACATCACCGGTCATGGCAAGGCCGCCGCCATCGTCGCGCGGCTGCAGGCGCTGCGCGAATTCCTCGATGCATCCGGCTACATGGAGGCAACGCGCAAACGCATGGCGGGCGACGCCTCGACCCGCTCCTATGCACGGCTGCTGCGCGACGACGAGATCGTCATCCTCATGAATTCTCCGCAGCGCCCGGATGGTGCTGCGATGTACAACGGAAAATCCTACAGCGCCGCGGTGCATCTCGCCGAAAACATCAAACCCTTCGTCGCCATCGACGAGGGCCTGCGCGCGCAGGGGATCTCCGGGCCCGCGATCCATCATTCCGACCTCGACCACGGATTCCTGATCAGCGAAGACTTCGGCAGCGACGGCGTGATCGAGGGCGATCCGCCGCGCCCGATCGCCGAACGCTACGAAGCCGCGGTCGATTTGCTGGCCGTGCTGCACGGCAAGACGCTGCCGGAGACGCTGCCGCTCGGGGACCAGACCTACGCCATTCCTGTCTTCGATACCGAGGCGCTGCTGATCGAAATCGGCTTGATGCCGGAATGGTACCTGCCCGATCGCAACGCGCCGCTGGACGACGGGAAGCGCGCCGAATTTTTCGCGATGTGGCGCGAGCTGCTGCAGAAGCCGCAGGCCTCGCCGAAGACCTGGATCATCCGCGATTATCACTCGCCGAACCTGATCTGGCTCAGCAATCGCACCGGCATCGAACGCGTCGGCGTGATCGATTTCCAGGACACTGTGCTGGGGCCGCAATCCTACGACGTGGTGTCGCTGCTCCAGGATGCCCGCATCGACGTGCCCGAGGCGATCGAACTGACGCTGCTGTCGCGCTACATCAAGGCGCGCCGCGCGAGCGACGCGAGCTTCGACGCGGCCGCTTTCGCGGAGCTCTATGCCATCATGTCGGCGCAGCGGAACACGCGTCTGCTCGGCACCTTCGCCCGCCTCAACCGCCGCGACGGCAAGCCGCATTATCTGCGTCACCAGCCGCGGATCTGGACCTATCTCCAGCGCTCCCTGGCGCATCCCGCGCTCGCCCACATGCGCGACTGGTATCTCGCCAATGTCCCACCACCTCAAAGGCCGGCCCAAGGCTGAAAGGCTAATAAAGGCTGAAAACGCTAGTAGGCGCTGAAAAGGCTGATTTGGAACCCGATTTACCGGCTGTTAGCCAAGACGCCGGTAATCTGGGGGCGACGCAGCCGGATGATTACGGGGCTGGAGCAGGGCAGATGGCGGTGAAGACGGACCAGCGCGGCAACAGCCGGGTTGTTTTCGAGCGCGGGATCGCGGCCCAGATGATGGGTATCGACGGCACCTGGCGGCGCGACTGCACCATGGAGGACGTTTCCGACAGCGGCGCCAAGCTGACCATCGACGGCTCGGTCGAAGGCTTGCATCTGAAGGAGTTTTTTCTGCTGCTGTCGTCCACCGGACTTGCGTATCGGCGCTGCGAGCTTTCCTGGGTCAATGGCGACCAGATCGGCGTCAACTTTCTCAAGCTCGGCGACAAGAAGAAAAAGGCGCGTTCCACATCCATCGGGGCGTAACGGCAACACCCGTCGTACAAGCGTCACGGCAGGTGGCTAAGGCGGTCAAGACGCGGTGCGGTCAGTCGAACCTCGTGTTAGGATTGCTGCGAACGCGAAGTCAATAGGTCTGAGAAAGCGAAGGATGCCCGTCAAACCGACCAAAGCCATGGTGCTCGCCGCGGGGTTCGGCCTGCGCATGCGTCCGTTGACGGACAAGATGCCGAAACCGATGGTTCCGGTGGCCGGCCAGCCGCTGCTCGACCACGTGCTCGACAAGCTCGCCCACGCCGGAGTGAGCGAGGCGGTGGTCAACGTGCACTATCTGCCGGACCAGATCATCGATCACACCGCATCCCGCCAGCATCCGCGTGTGATCATCTCGGACGAGCGCGATCAGGTGCTCGGCACCGGCGGTGGCGTGGTCAAGGCACTGCCGCTGCTCGGGGACGCACCGTTCTTTCACGTCAATTCCGACACGCTGTGGATCGACGGCGTGCGCTCCAACCTGACGCGGCTCGCCGAAAACTTCGATCCCGCGCGCATGGACATTTTGCTGCTGATGGCGCCGACGGCGACCAGCATCGGCTATAGCGGCCGCGGCGATTACGGCATGCTGGCCGACGGCGCGCTGCGCAAGCGCAAGGAAAAAGAGGTCGTTCCGTTCGTCTATGCCGGCGCTGCGATCCTGTCGCCGTCGATCTTTGCCGATGCCCCGAGCGGCGAGTTTTCGCTGACCAAGATGTTCGACCGTGCCAACGAGCAGGAGCGGCTGTTCGGGCTCCGCCTCGACGGCGTCTGGATGCATGTCGGCACGCCCGATGCCGTGCACGCGGCGGAAGAGGCGTTTCTGGAGAGCGTGGCTTAAGCCGCTCTTGTGTCCCGGACGGGGTGCGGCGCGTAATGCCGCTCCGGAGAGCCGGGACCCACTCCATCCTCACTTGCGGAACGAAGCAACCTGGGCCCCGGCTCAGCAGCGCATCACTGCGTGATGCGCTGCGTCCGGGGCACGAGAGCGGGCACGCCGCGAACAGCGGGGACTAACCCCCTCCGCCCATATCCATTTGAGTCCGCCTCCCTATATTGGCGCCTGATTCCCGAATCAGGCAGCTCATGCGCGTTTTCAGCGTTCCAGTCTCAGTTCCGTTCCTGCGCACCGTCGTCGCAAGCCTGCTCGACGGCCGGCTGGTCGAGGGCTTTGAGGCGCGCAAGGAGCCGGCACGGTTGGCGGATGCCACGCTGTACCTACCGACACGGCGCGCCATGCGCGTCGTCCGCGAGATCTTCCTCGACGAGATGAAGGCGGATGCGGTCGTGCTGCCGCGCATCGTCGCGCTCGGCGACATCGACGAAGATGAACTCGCATTCGCCGATGAGGGCGAACAGTTTTCCGGCGCAACGCCGCTCGACATTCCGCCGCGGCTCGGCGAGCTCGAACGGCGGCTGACACTGGCGCAACTCGTCGCGGCCTGGGCCAAGGGTCCGGTGTTGTCTCCGCTGGTCGTCGGCGGCCCCGCTTCGACGCTGGCACTGGCGTCCGATCTCGCGCGCCTGATCGACGACATGGTCACGCGCGGTGTCGACTGGAGCGCGCTCGATGGCCTCGTGCCTGATATGCTCGACCGGTACTGGCAGCACTCGCTTGAATTCCTGCGCATCGCGCGCATCGCCTGGCCCGGTCATCTCGCCGAAATCAAACGCATCGAGCCCGCTGCCCGCCGCGACCTCCTGATCGATGCCGAAGCCAGGCGGCTGACCGCGCATCCCCATGGCCCCGTGATCGCGGCCGGTTCGACCGGCTCGATGCCGGCCACGGCAAGATTTCTCCACGCAGTCGCCTCGCTGCCGCATGGCGCCGTGGTGCTGCCCGGCCTCGATTCCGATCTCGACGACGATGCCTGGCGCAGCATCGGCGGCGTACGCGACTCGCTCGGCAAGTTCGCGGAGCATCCGGTCTCGAACCATCCGCAATATGCCATGCACGCGCTGCTGGATCGCTTTGGCATCAAGCGCAGCGACGTCGATAGTCTCAAGCCTCCGGCGGAAGGCGGCCGCGATCTCCTGGCGTCGGAATCGATGCGGCCCTCGGCCAAGACCGAGATCTGGCACGACCGGCTGAAGCAACCGGATGTGGCCGCGAAGATCACCGGCGGCATGAAGAACCTCGCGGTTGTCGAAGCTCCCAACCCTGAAATGGAAGCGCTCGCCATCGCCATTGCGATGCGCGAGGCGCGGCACCTCGACAAATCCGCCGCATTGGTGACGCCCGATCGCGCGCTGGCGCGGCGGGTGATGGCCGCGCTGACACGGTGGGATCTCGCATTCGACGATTCCGGCGGCGACGTCCTGATGGAGACCTCCGCCGGCGTCTTTGCGCGACTGACAGCCGAGGCTGCGACCAAGGGACTGGAGCCGCCGACGATGCTGGCGATGCTGAAGCATCCGCTGTGCCGGCTCGGCCGGGCGCCTGGCGCATGGAAAGCGGCGATCGAAGGCCTGGAGCTCGCTTTGTTGCGCGGCACGCGCCCGCCTGCAGGCACTGCCGGCCTGCTGCGCGAATTCAATCGCTTTCGCGAGGAGCTGGCAAAGCTGTGGCGCAGCGAGGTCTCCGCCCTGCATAAGGCCGAGCCGCGTGCACGTCTCAAGGCCGAAGACCTCGATCGCATTCAGGTGCTGATCGATGGCTTACGACAAGCCTTGGCGCCGATCGAGAGTCTTGCATCATCAAGACCGTATGACTTCGCCGAGCTCGCGCACCGGCATCGCGAGATCATGATCGAGCTGTCGCGCGACGAGCAGGGCATCCCGCTGGCCTTCGAGGAGCGCGAAGGCCTCGCGCTCGCGAGCGCCTTTGACGATCTCCTGCGCGGCGGCACGACCAGCGGACTGATGGTCACGCTGCCCGACTACGCAGACGTCTTCCAGACCGCATTCGGCGATCGCGCGGTGCGGCGGCGGGACAGCCCGGGCGCGCGGCTGCAGATCTACGGCCCGCTGGAATCACGCCTGATGCAGGCCGACCGCGTCATCGTCGGCGGGCTGATCGAGGGGGTCTGGCCACCGGCGCCGCGCATCGATCCGTGGCTGAGCCGGCCGATGCGGCACCAGCTGGGCCTCGATCTGCCGGAACGCCGTATCGGCCTCTCCGCGCATGATTTTGCGCAATTGCTCGGCGGCGAGGAGGTCATCCTCACCCACTCCGCCAAGGCTGGCGGTGCGCCGGCGGTCGCCTCGCGCTTCCTGCACCGGTTGGAGGCGGTCGCAGGCGATGCGCACTGGAAGGCGGCCATTCGCGCGGGCGAGAACTATGTGCAGTTTGCAGCCGCGCTGGACCAGCCCGACGAGGTGAGGCCGATCAAGCAGCCCGAGCCGCGACCGCCACGCGCGACCCGGCCGCTCAGGATGTCTGTGACCGGGATCGAGGATTGGCTGCGCGATCCCTATACGATCTACGCCAAACACATTTTGCGGCTCGACGCGCTCGATCCCGTCGACATGCCGCTGTCGGCCGCCGACCGCGGCTCGGCGATCCATGATGCGCTCGGCGAGTTCACGGAACGCTACGCCACGAATCTGCCCGACGATCCCGCGCGCGTGCTGCGCGCGATCGGCGAAAAACATTTTGCACCACTCATGGAGCGACCCGAGGCGCGGGCGCTGTGGTGGCCGCGCTTCCAGCGCATCGCGCGCTGGTTCGGCGAATGGGAGACGGCACGGCGGGGCGTGATCGAGGCGATCGCCGCGGAAACCCGCGGCGAGATCTCGATCCCGCTCGACCATGGGCGCAGCTTCCGTCTTTCCGCCCGCGCCGACCGCATCGAACGGCGCCAGGGCGGCGGCTACGCCATCCTCGACTACAAGACCGGCCAGCCACCGACCGGCAAGCAGGTCCGCATGGGCCTGTCACCGCAGCTCACGTTAGAAGCCGCGATCCTGCGCGAGGGCGGCTTTCCCGACATCGACGCCGGCGCGTCCGTGAGCCAGCTCGTCTATGTTCGCCTGAGCGGCAACAATCCGCCGGGCGAAGAACGCATTCTCGAGCTCAGATATAGGCAGGGTGACGAGCCGCAGCCGCCGGACACCGCGGCTGCGGAGGCAAGGGTCAAGCTCGAGGCACTGATTCGCGCCTTCGAGGACGAGAACCAGCCCTATACCTCGCTGAACTTGCCGATGTGGACCAACCGCTACGGCGCCTATGACGATCTCGCCCGGATCAAGGAATGGTCTGCGGCCGGTGGATTGGGGATCGAGGAATGGTGAAGGCACCGCGCCCCATCCCGGATGAGGTGCGCGCCAGGCAAGCGCGCGCATCGGACCCGACCGCGTCGGCCTTCGTGTCGGCCAATGCCGGCTCGGGCAAGACGCATGTGCTGGTGCAGCGGGTGATCCGCCTGCTGCTCTCGGGCGTGCCGCCGGAAAAGATCCTCTGCATCACCTTCACCAAGGCGGCTGCCGCCAACATGGCCGAGCGCGTGTTCACCACGCTCGGCCATTGGGTGACGCTCGACGACACGGCACTCGATGCAGCGATCCGCGACGTCGGGATTCCCCATCCGGATCGAAAGCTGCGCCGTGACGCGCGAAAGCTGTTCGCCTGCGCGCTGGAGACGCCGGGCGGCTTGAAGGTGCAGACCATCCACGCATTGTGCACTCGCCTGCTTCAGCAGTTTCCGTTCGAGGCCAATGTCCCCGCGCGCTTTGCCGTGATCGACGAGCGCGACCAGACCGACATGATGGAACGCGCCAATCTGAAGGTGCTGCTGGAGGCCGCCCGCGACCCCGACAGCGTGACCGGTCGCGCGCTGCTGACCGCAATGGCGAGCGCCGCCGATGTCACCTTCAAGGAGGTGGTGCGCGAGGCCTGCCTGAGCCGCGATCATTTCATGGCCTGGACCGATGAAGCCGGCAGCGCGGAGCTGGCTGCCGCGCAGATGGCAGCGGCGTTGGGGGTGGACCCGAACGATCGCATCGAGGACGTCGAGACGGAGATTGTCGACGGTCCGTTCCTGCCGCGATCGCGCTGGGACGACATCGCCTCTGCGCTGGAGGAGGGCAGCAAGTCCGACAACGACCAGGCCTGCCGGCTCCGCGAGGCAAAGGTCTTTTCCGGCGCCGCGCAGGTCGATGCCTATCTCAGCGTCTTCCTCACGGACGAAAAGCTGCCGCGCAAGGCGGTGCTGACCAAGAAGTTCTGCGATCACAACCCGTCCGTCGCCCGCCTGTTCGAGAACGAGGCGCAGCGCGTCGGCGGATTGGTAGAGACGCGCCGTGCTGTGACCATGAGGGACCGCACCGCGGCCCTGCTCCATATCGCGACCGCGGCGGCCGCAAACTATCGCCGCGAGAAGCAGGAGCGCGGGCTGCTCGACTATGACGATCTCATCGACAAGACGCTGGCGATGCTCGATCGCGTTTCCTCGGGCTGGGTGCATTACAAGCTCGACCGCGGCGTCGATCACGTGCTGATCGACGAGGCCCAGGACACCAGCCCGCGGCAATGGGACATCGTCGCGCACATCATCTCGGAGTTCACCGCCGGCGAAGGCGCGCGAGAAGGCCTGAACCGCACCATCTTCGCCGTCGGCGACGAGAAGCAGTCGATTTTCTCGTTTCAGGGTGCTCAGCCCCGGGAATTCGACGCGCGCCGACGCGAGCTGCACCGCAAATTCACGGCGGCCGGGCTGAAATTCGATCCGGTCGCCTTCACCTATTCGTTCCGCTCCGGCGCCGCGATCCTGCATTCGGTGGACCACGTCTTCCGCGAGCCCGCGATCTACAAGAGCATCCATTCGCTCGAGACCGGTCACCCCCTGCACAATGCACTCGGCGATGCAGGCCCCAGCGTGATCGAGCTGTGGGACCTTGCGGAAGCCGACGACAGGCAGGAGATCGAGGGCTGGCGCGCGCCGTTCGACGGCGTCGCCGCCACCAGCCCCGAAGTCAAGCTCGCGCGCCGGATCCAGACCGAGATCAAGCGGCTGGTCGAGAGCGGCACGCTGACCGGGCACGAGGGCGAACGCCGGCCGCTGCGTTATGGCGACATGCTGATCCTGGTGCGCCGGCGCGGCAATGCGTTCGACGCGGTGATCCAGGCGCTGAAGCACGCCAACGTTCCGGTCGCCGGCGCCGATCGGCTCAAGCTCACCGAGCACATCGGAATCATCGACCTGATGAATCTTGCGGACGCGCTGCTGCTGCCGCAGGACGATCTCGCGCTCGCGGTGGCGCTGAAGAGCCCGCTGTTCGGGCTCGATGACGACGATCTGTTCCAGCTGGCCTGGGATCGCAAGGGATCGCTGCGCCGCGCGCTTGGCGAGCATGCCCCGACAAGCGAGACATTCACTGCGGCGTTGCGACGCCTCGAAGCCTGCGAAATGCGAGCCCGCGAGGAGACGCCGTTCGCCTTCTACGCCTGGCTGCTCGGGGGCGACGGCGGACGCGCGCGCATGCTGCGCCGGCTCGGTCATGAGGCCAATGACGCGCTCGACGAGTTCCTGGAGCTGGCGCTGAATTACGAGCGCAAGGCGCCTGCGTCGCTGCAGGGTTTCATGGCCTGGCTGCGCTCGGCCGATACCGAGGTGAAGCGTGACATGGAGATCTCGCGCGATGAGGTGCGGGTGATGACCGTGCACGGCGCCAAGGGCCTGGAGGCCTCGGTCGTGTTCATGGTCGACACCACATCGTCGCCTGCGGATTCGCAGCGGCTGCGGCTGATCCACGTCCCGCGCGGCAATGGCGGCGAGGTGGTGGTCTGGGCCGGACGCAAGGCGGATGATCCCAAGCCCGTCGCCGACGCCCGCAAGGCGATGCTCGAGGAGACCGAGGACGAATATCGCCGCCTGCTCTACGTCGCGATGACGCGCGCCGCCGACCGGCTCATCGTCGGCGGCTGCATGCCCGGCAACATGAAGACGGTCCGCAAGCTGAGCTGGTACGATCTCGTCGATACCGGGCTCGCCGGCTCGGGCCTGACGAAAGAGGCAATCGAGACGCCGCTGGGCAAGGTGACGCGCTTCTCCCGACCGGAGGATGTCGTGGCGCTGGGCACGCCCGCGGCCTCGTTGGACCAGGCGACCGCGCTCCCGGACTGGCTGCTGACACGACCACCGCGCGAGACCATCGACGACGATCCGGTGCGCCCCTCCGGCCAGTCGTCCAGTGACGGCCGCGCTGTTCTGTCGGGCGAATCAGTGCAGTCCCGCGCGCTCGCGCTGCAACGCGGCACGCTGGTGCATCGGCTGCTGCAATCGCTCCCCGACATCGCCACCGAGCGCCGGCGCGAGGCCGCGCTCGGCTTCATGTCGCGCAATGCCGCGGACTGGGCGGAGGCCGACCGCGCCGCGCTGGCCGACAAGGTGCTCGCCTTGATCGCCGAACCACGGTTTGCCCCCGTGTTTGCCGCCGGCAGCCGGGCAGAGGTCGCGATCGTCGGCCGGCTGGAACGGCCGGGCCGCGCCCCGGCGCTGGTATCCGGCCAGATCGACCGGCTGGTCGTTCGCCCGGATGAGGTCCTGATCGTCGATTTCAAGACCAATCAAGCGGCTCCCAGGAGCGCCGCTGAGGCGCCCGTCGCCTATGTCCGGCAGCTGGCGCTATACCGGGCTGTGCTATCGAGGCTTTATCCCCAAAAGCCGGTCCGCGCCGTCCTGCTCTGGACCGAGGCCCTTGAATATATGGAGATTTCGGCTCCCGCGCTGGACGCGGCGCTGGCATCTCTTCATCTCGGTGTGAGCGTCCTTGACCCGGCAAGGAGCCATTCATAGGTTGACGCCATGATCTCGGGCGCGATTCCCGTCGCGCCCTTCTCTCAGGTACGAGGTACTCCCATGGCCGTTGGTAAGGTTTCTGACACCGATTTCGAAGCCGAAGTGCTCAAGGCAAACGGCCCCGTGGTCGTCGATTTCTGGGCCGAATGGTGCGGCCCCTGCCGGATGATCGCACCCGCGCTCGACGAGATCGCCGGCGCGATGGGCGACAAGGTCAAGATCGTGAAGCTCAACGTCGACGAGAGCCCGAAGACCGCGTCGAAATATGGCGTGATGTCGATCCCGACCCTGATGATCTTCAAGGGCGGCGAGATGGCCTCCCGCCAGGTCGGCGCAGCGCCGAAGGCGAAGTTGCAGCAGTGGATCACCTCCGCGGTCTGATCCGCCTCGCGGAAGAATATTTTTGGAAGCGGCCGGCGAAAGCCGGCCGTTTTGCGTTGATGGGACATGTCCAGCGTATGATGAGTCCCGCCTGTTGCCTCCTCCTCCCGCAAAGCGCGCGCGAAAGTCGGCCTCTCTCATGGCGATGGAGGCGCGGTCGGTCGACGCGATCCCGCGCGGCAAGGAATGGCAATACGAGCCGAAATGGGATGGCTTCCGCTGCCTGCTGTCGCGCAACGGCGGCAGCATTGATCTGCGCTCAAAATCCGGCGAAGACCTCGCGCGCTATTTCCCCGAGATCGTCGCCGCAGCACTGAGGCTAAGGGCGGATCGCTTCGCGCTCGACGGCGAGATCGTCGTGCCGCACGGCAAGGGCTTTTCCTTCGACGCGCTGCTGCAACGCATTCACCCTGCGGCGAGCCGCGTGAAGAAACTCTCGGAGGAAACACCGGCGCTCTATCTCGCCTTCGATTTGCTTGCGACGGCCAGGGAGAAGCAGCTTGCCGGACAGCCGCTGAGCGAGCGGCGCCCGGCGCTGGAAGCGTTTGCCAAAGCCAATCTGAAAGGCAGCGTCTTCCGCCTCTCCCCGGTGACGACGAGCTATGCCATTGCGAAAAAATGGCTGGCGCAATCTGGCGGCGGCTCGGACGGCGTCATCGCCAAGCGCGTCGACCTGCCCTACCAGGCGGGAAATCGCGACGGCATGCAGAAGATCAAGAAATTCCGCAGCGCCGATTGCGTGGTCGGCGGCTTCCGCTATGCGACCAACAAGCTCGCCGGCCGGAAGGTGGTGGGATCGCTGCTGCTTGGGCTCTACGATGACGAAGGTCTCCTTCATCATGTCGGCTTCACCTCGGCGATCAAGGCGACGGAAAAGCCTGACCTGACCGATCGACTGGAGGCGCTGATCGGCGAGCCAGGATTCACCGGCAACGCGCCGGGCGGGCCGAGCCGCTGGTCCACCGAGCGCTCGGCCAAGTGGTGTCCGCTCAAGCCGAAGCTGGTGATCGAGGTCTGCTACGACCATTTCAGCGGCGAGCGCTTTCGCCACGGCACCTCGATCCTGCGCTGGCGCCCCGACAAGGCCCCGCGGCAATGCAGCTTCGAGCAGCTGAAGCAGAAAGCGGTGGATCCGATGAAGCTGCTGAAACAACCGTAGCCGGTAGCCCGGATGGAGCGCAGCGCAATCCGGGGCCGTCGTCATTGGTGGCACGATTCCCGGATTGCGCTTCGCTCCATCCAGGCTACGAAGCGAACTATCCGATCCATCCCGTCGCCAGCGCGTTCGCCAGCTCCGGGTGGCCATTGCGGCGAGCGAGCGCGGCCATCGCCTCGTGATCGTAGACGACATGGCGGAACGTGACCCGCCAGGCGCCATCGGTCAGCTCGAGGATCGCATAGCGTGCGTGCGGCGTACCGGCCTCCACAACATGCGGGAACGGATGCTTGTCACGAAAGCCGGGGCCGCCGACGCTGCCGGGATTGACGATCAGCCTTCCGTCGCGAAGTCGTACGGCACGGGCGAGATGGGTGTGGGCGCACAGGATCAGCGTTTGCGTGATGCCTTGCGCAAATTGCTCGATGCGATCGAGCGGCGACAGCGCCACCGCGCCGTCCGGATGCACGGTATCGAGCCAGTAGACCTCGTCATTGTCGGGCGTCGCATGACACATGAAAACCTGATCGCGAAAGACGCGTGTCATCGGTTGCGCGCGTAGCCAGTCGAGTTGCGCAGCATTGAGCTGCGCATGGGCCGGGCGATCCCACGAGCCCATCTTCTCCGGCGGACGATCGAGCAGATAGCGGTCGTGATTGCCGAGCACGTGCACGGCATCGAGCTTCATCAATATCTCAATGGTCCGGCGCGCATCGAGCGGGCCGCTGAGCATGTCGCCGAGATTGACGATGCCGGAGATGGCTTGCGCGCGGATGTCGGCGAGCACAGCTTCCAGCGCGAGGTAATTTCCGTGGACGTCGGCAATCGCGGCAAAACGCATGGGCATTTCTCACTCTATCGTGCCCCGGACGCAGCGCAGCGCTTCTTCAGCGGTGCGCTGCAGAGCCGGGGCCCATGTTGCGGCATTCTGGGTCCCGGCTCTGCGTCGCGTCATTTCATGCCGCGCCGCGTCCGGGACACGAGACCCTCTATACAGGAGGCGTGCCGTTGATGGCGAGCACGTGGCCGGCGAGATAGAGCGAACCGGTGATCAGGATGCGCGGCGGCACTTCGTAAGCGAGCTTCGCCAGGGCGCGCAGTGCGGCCTCGATGCCGGGCGCGGGCTCGACGCGCATACCGAGGCTGCGGGCGGCATCGGTGAGACGGTCGACCGGCATGGCGTTGTCGGTGTCGGGAATCGGCACCGCGATGATGTGACGGGTCAGACCGGCGAAATTGGCGAGAAAACCTTTCGCATCCTTGTTGGCCATCATGCCTGCGATCACGACCAGCGGCCGCGACACCCGCTCTTCGAGATCGCCGAGCGCGGCCGCCGCGACGCGGCCGCCTTCCGCATTATGGCCGCCGTCGAGCCAGATCTCCGAGCCCTGGGGGCCGAGAGCGAGCAGCTCGCCCGAAGCGATGCGCTGCATCCGTGCCGGCCATTCCGCACCGACGATCCCGGCCTCGAATGCCGCCTGGTTGATCTTGAAGGCGTTGGTGGCCCGCAACGTCGCGATGGCGAGGCCGGCATTGTCGAACTGGTGGCGGCCGAACAGGCGCGGCGCCGCGAGATCCATCAAGCCGCGCTCATCGGAATAAACCAGCCGCCCGTTCTCGACATTGACGTGCCAGCTCTCGCCCGCGGCAAACAACGGGGCGCGCATGCGCTTGGCCTGCGCCTCGATCACAGCCATCGCCTCAGCCGGCTGTTCGGCGCAAACCACGGGCACGCCGCGCTTGATGATCGCGGCCTTTTCGCCAGCGATCGACGTCAAGGTGTCGCCGAGGAAATCCATGTGATCCATGCTGACGGGCGTGATCACGCAGGCCGCCGGTGTATCGACTACGTTGGTTGAATCCAGCCGGCCGCCAAGGCCCACCTCCAGCAGAACCACATCGGCCGGGTTCTGCGCGAACAGATGAAACGCAGCCGCCGTCTTGAGCTCGAACAAGGTGGCCGGCTCGCCGGCATTGAGACGCTCGACCTCTTCCAGCGCCGCGCGCAACTCGTCGTCACCGACCAGCACGCCGCCACCGACGCGACCGAGCCGGAAACATTCGTTGATGCGAACGAGATAGGGCGATGTATAGGCGTGGACGCGCAGGCCGGCGGCTTCCAGCGTCGCGCGCAGATAAGCCAGCGTCGAGCCCTTGCCGTTGGTACCGGCGATGTGGATCACCGGCGGCAGCTTGCGCTCGGGATGACCGAGCCGCTCGAGCAGGCGGTGCATCCGCTCCAGCCCGAGATCGATGCGCTTCTGATGCAGGGCCGACAGCCGCCCGATCAATTCGTCGAGCGGCGGCTTTGCGCGGTCAGAGGAAGCGTTCACGCGTGCGGCGCGGTCGGCGCCGTTTCGGGAGCCGATACGATCTGCGCCGGGCTCACGACCGGCTGCACCGGTTTCGAGGCGGTCTCAAGCGCCGGCGCCCTGGTCAACAGGCGGCAGAGCCGCGCCAGGGTCGGGCGCAATTCGTGGCGGTGCACGACCATGTCGACCATGCCGTGCTCCTTGAGATATTCGGCGCGCTGAAAACCCTCGGGGAGTTTTTCGCGAATGGTCTGCTCGATCACGCGCGCGCCGGCAAAACCGATCAGCGCGCCCGGTTCAGCGATCTGCACGTCGCCGAGCATCGCATAGGACGCGGTGACGCCGCCCGTGGTCGGGTTGGTCAGCACGACGATGTAGGGCTGTTTTGCTTCACGCAGCATCTGCACCGCGACCGTGGTGCGCGGCATCTGCATCAGCGACAGGATGCCTTCCTGCATGCGCGCGCCGCCTGAGGCGGCGAACACGATGAAGGGTGACTTCTTCTCGACCGCAAGCTCGAGCCCGCGCACGATGGCTTCGCCCGCGGCCATGCCGAGCGAGCCGCCCATGAAGTCGAAATCCTGCACGGCGACGACGACGGCGGCACCTTCGAGCTTGCCGTAGCCGACCTTGATCGCGTCGTTCAGATTGGTCCGTGCGCGAGCATCCTTGATGCGGTCGGCGTACTTCTTCTCGTCACGGAACTTGAGCGGGTCGGGCGTGACGTCAGGCAGTGCGACGTCGTACCAGGTCTCGTTGTCGAAAATCGACTTCAGACGCGCCACCGCGTTCATGCGCATATGATAGTTCGAGCCGGGAATGACGAACTGGTTGGCCTCGACGTCCTTGTAGAACACGAGCTGTCCGGAATCCGGGCACTTGATCCACAGATTCTCCGGCGTCTCCCGCCGCAGCATGTTGCGGATCTTCGGCCGGACCACATTGGTAAGCCAGTTCATGGTTTGCTCCGATGTGCGATCCCGCCCGGGGACCACCTGAAGGGATATATGGCGGCCGGGACCCGGCCCGGCAAGCCGCCGTATCGTCCGCCTTGCTCGTCGGACTTGGCAGCGGAATTAAGGCTATTCCGCCGCCTGTTGCGCGCCTTTGACGCCCTGGGCCAGTGCCGCCGTCAGCTCAGCGACGGCGTTGACGGTTTTGCCGGTGGCGCGCCCGTCCGCATCGAGGCTGTTCTTGAGGGCATCGACCAGCGCGGTGCCGACCACGGCGCCATTGGCATGCGAAGCAATCGCGCGGGCATTCTCCGGCGTGCGGATACCGAAGCCGACGCAGACCGGCAGTTTTGTGTGCCGCTTGATGCGGGCAACTGCCTCGCCGACGGCCGTGGAGTCCGCAGCCGCCGCGCCGGTGATGCCGGTGATCGCGACGTAGTAGACGAAGCCCGAGGTGTTGGCGAGCACGGCCGGCAGTCGCTTGTCGTCGGTGGTCGGCGTCGCCAGGCGGATGAAATTGAGGCCGGCCTTCATCGCGGGCAGGCAGAGCTCGTCGTCCTCTTCCGGCGGCAGGTCGACGATGATGAGGCCGTCGATGCCGGCACTCTTCGCATCGACCAGGAATTTGTCGACGCCATAGATGTAGATCGGGTTGTAGTAGCCCATCAGCACGATCGGCGTCGTGTTGTCGTCCTTGCGGAAGCCGCGCACGAGATCGAGCGTCTTCTTCAGCGTCATGCCGGCCTTGAGGGCGCGCAGGCCTGCCGCCTGGATCGAGGGACCGTCGGCCATCGGATCGGTGAAGGGCATGCCGAGCTCGATCACGTCGGCGCCCGCCTTCGGCAGCGCCTTGATGATCTCGAGCGAGGTCGCCGGATCGGGATCGCCGGCCATCACGAAGGTGACGAAGGCCGCGCGGCCGGCTTTCTTCAGCTCGGCAAAACGGGTGTCGATACGCGTGGTCACTTGCTCTTGCCCCTCAGGATGTCGCCGACCTGCGGGACGTCCTTGTCGCCGCGGCCGGAGAGGTTGACGACCATCAGGTGATCTTTGGTCCGCTTCGGCGCGAGCTCCATCACCTTGGCGATGGCATGTGCCGGTTCGAGCGCGGGGATGATGCCTTCCAGCTTCGACAGCAGCTGGAACGCTGCAAGCGCCTCGTCGTCGGTCGCGGAGAGATAGTTCACGCGACCGATCTCGTGCAGCCAGGAGTGCTCGGGGCCGATGCCGGGATAATCGAGGCCGGCGGAGATCGAATGCGCGTCCTGGATCTGGCCGTCGGCATCCATCAGGAGATAAGTGCGATTGCCGTGCAGCACGCCGGGACGGCCGCCCGCGATCGATGCCGCATGCAGTTGCGTCAGCCCGTGGCCCGCCGCTTCGACGCCGAAGATCTCGACGGTGGAATCGTCGAGGAACGGATGGAACAGGCCCATCGCGTTGGAGCCGCCGCCGATGCAGGCGACCAGCGAGTCCGGCAGGCGACCTTCGATCTCCTGCATCTGCACCTTGGTCTCGTTGCCGATGATCGACTGGAAGTCGCGCACCAGCGTCGGATAGGGATGCGGACCCGCGACCGTGCCGATGCAGTAGAAGGTGTTGTGCACGTTGGTGACCCAGTCACGCAACGCCTCGTTCATGGCGTCCTTCAGCGTGCGCGTGCCCGATTGCACCGGGATCACCTTTGCGCCCAGCATCTCCATGCGGATGACGTTGGGTTGCTGCCGCTCGACGTCGACGGCGCCCATGTAGACGATGCATTCCAGGCCGAAGCGTGCACACAGCGTCGCGGTGGCGACACCGTGCTGGCCCGCGCCGGTCTCGGCGATGATGCGCTTCTTGCCCATCCGGCGCGCCAGCATGATCTGGCCGAGCACGTTATTCACCTTGTGCGAGCCGGTGTGGTTGAGCTCTTCGCGCTTGAGATAGATTTTCGCGCCGCCGAGATGCTCGGTCAGGCGCTCGGCGAAATAGAGCGGCGAGGGCCGGCCGACATAATTCTTGAGATAGCCGTTCATCTCGATCTGGAAGGCCGGATCGGCCTTGGCCTCGGTGTAGGCTTTCTCCAGGTCGAGGATCAGCGGCATCAGGGTTTCGGCAACGAAGCGTCCGCCGAAAATGCCGAAATGACCGCGCTCGTCGGGGCCGCTGCGATAGGAATTGGGTTTTACAACATTCATCGGACGCTCAACTCTTGACTTGCATCTTGGCTTGCGCGCGCGGCGCGAATGAAGGCCTTGATCATCTCGGGGTCCTTCACGCCCGGGGCGGTCTCGACACCGGAGGAGACGTCGACGCCGCCGGCGCGGGTCACGCGAACGGCTTCGGCGACGTTCCCTGCATGCAGCCCGCCCGAAACCATATACGGCAACGCGAGCTCCAGGTTTCCGAGCAGATGCCAATCGAACGGGGCACCGAGGCCGCCCGGCCGCGTCGCGTGTTTCGGCGCGCGTGCGTCGAACAGGATACGTTCGGCCACCTCTGCGTAACCGGGCAGCACGGCGAGATCGGCTGACGTTGCGACCGGCACGACCTTCATCACCGGGCGACCGAACCGCTGCTTGATGTCGCGCAGCCGCGCCACGCTCTCCGTGCCATGAAGCTGGAAGATATCCGGCGACAGCGCGTCCATGATGTTGTCGAGCGTGGCATCGTCGGCATCGACGGTGAGCGCGACCCTGAGCGCGCGCCGCTTCACCTGCTTGCCGAGCTCACGGCCGGCTTCCAGCGACAAATGCCGCGGCGATGGCGGGAAGAACACGAAGCCCACCATGTCGGCGCCCGCCTCAAGCGCCGTTTCGAGCGTCTCGGGCGTGGACAGGCCGCAGATTTTGACGAGCAGGGACATGTTCTCGACGGATATGGGCTCAAAGCAAATGGAGGCCGCAGGTCCGCGGCCGGAAAACGGGCTTTTCGGCTTCGGCCGCTTCTACAACGTCGCGCGCTGCTTGTCTCGCCCGACGGGCCCGTAAAGCCCCATCCCGGAGGGAACGGGGAGGCGCTGGGACTCAGGCCTTGCTGCGGGCGCATGGGCTCGCAGATCGGCCAGCTCGCCTCGCGCGGCCCGGGCATCCGCGTCGTGCCGTCGCGCCGCACGCCGCCAGTGCCGCTGCCCGAACCAGACGGCACAACCGCCGACGATGACCCCGAGCGCAGCCACCACGATCAGGAGCAGGAACAGCGGCAGCGTGACCGACAATGACGGGTCGTTGGAAACGAAGGGATCGAACGAGACCGTGACGAATTGCCGGTTGGCAACGGCAAAGACCACCAGGACCAGGCCCAGCGGAATCACGACCAGCGCGGTCAGGAATTTTCGCATCTCGGCTCGCTCGCCTTGAATCAAGGTTGCGGCCGCATCACTGGCGACCGCGGGAAACCCTGAGGTGGACCTCAGTCTGGCGCGCCTGGATCCGGGTGGTCGCGATTCAGCCGTTCGCGCATTTCCTTGCCGGTCTTGAAGAACGGAACGCTCTTCTGATCGACAGGCACATGGGCGCCGGTGCGCGGATTGCGCCCTGCGCGCGCAGGGCGATGCTTGACCGAGAAGGCACCGAAGCCGCGCAACTCGACGCGGTCACCGCGCGCGAGAGCCGCTACGATCTCTTCGAGAATCGCATTCACAATGTTCTCGACATCCCGCTGGTACAGATGCGGGTTGTGCTCGGCGATACGCTGAACAAGTTCGGATTTGATCATCGAGAGATAGGACCCGGGAGCGTGCGGACGACCATTTCCGTGAAAATACCGTGATCTGTCAAGACGCTAAATGAAGGTTGAGCGTCGCGAAAATACGTGACAAATGCCGAAAAAGCGGGCTGACCCTGCACGCGCCCAACGGGAAAACCATCCGGGGCTCGCCCGGCGCCGGTCAGTTCGATGCCGCCGGCTGCCACAAAGCCAGCATTCCATCCATTCCGAGCCGATCGACCGCCTGCACGACGCCGGTTTGTCCGATTTGATGCGCAATCGAGCCTAAACCCAGTGCTTCCAGCGTCACTGCGGCCGCCGTCTTGAGGAACGGCAGATCGCTGAAGCGCGGCTGCAGCTTGTAATCGCGCACGGAGAGCCCCTTCTTGACGCCCTTCTGCTCGACCAGCCAGGCCACGGCGGTCTTCTCGTCGCCGATCTGGTCGATCAGCTTGAGATCGATGGCCTGACGTCCGGTGAAGACACGGCCATCAACCACTTTCTCGAGCTGCGTGTCATCCATGCCACGCCGGTCCTTCACCAATCCCTTGAACCAGGCATAGGAATCCTTCACCAGCGCGTCGAGCGCGGCCCGTGCCTCGGGGCTGGTTGGCTCGAAACCGTTGGGCGCGGCCTTCAGCGGCGTGGATTTTACCTCCTCGACCTTGACGCCGACGGTCTTCAACAGCTCCGAGACGTTCGGAAACTGGAACAGCACGCCGATCGAGCCGACCAGCGAGCTCTGCTGGGCGATGATGTGATCGCTGGCAATCGCGGTGATGTAGCCGCCCGAGGCGGCGAGGCCTTCGACGACGACGACGAGCGGCTTCTTTGCCTTCACCCGTACAAGCGAATCATAGAGCTGCTCGGAGCCGGCGGTGGTACCGCCCGGCGAGTTGATGTGAACGATGACGGCGGCAGCCTGCGAATTCTCCAGCCGTTCGAGCGCCTGCGTGCGGTCGGAATCGCTGCGGATCAGGCCGTCGATCTGGACCCGTGCGATCGAGCCGGCGGACGCGAACGTGCCGCGCGCACCCGGCGTCGCGACCAGCGCGAAGCCTGCGATCGCCGCGATCGCGATCAGCGCGGCCAATACGCGCCAGAACGTCAGCTTGCGGCGGATCCTGCGGCGATCGACGATGATGTCCGAATCGAGCGACATCTCAATATCTCCAAATGAAAGGCCAGGCGCGTTGTGCCGTCGCAGCGTCACCATTGACTTATCTGGATACATCAATTGCGGCGCAATTAGAAGAAAACAAGGCCCTGCCGCGTAACCCGGATGGAGTCCGTAGCCCGGATGGAGCGAAGCGCAATCCGGGAAAATCCCGCCGGCGCACGAATCCCGGATTTCGCTTCGCTCCATCCAGGCTACGGCCTCAACAACAAAAAAGCCCCGGCTCGCGCCGGGGCTTTGATGCAGCGAAACCTGCGTTTCGCTTACTTGGTGTCGCGGTTCTTGAGCGCGGTGCCGAGGATGTCGCCGAGCGTCGCTCCCGAATCGGAGGAGCCGTACTGCGCGATGGCTTCCTTTTCTTCGGCGACTTCGAGCGCCTTGATCGACACCTGGACCTTGCGGGCCTTCTTGTCGAACTGGATCACGCGGGCATCGACCTTCTCGCCGACGGCAAAGCGTTCGGCGCGCTGATCGTTGCGGTCACGGGCGAGCTCCGAGCGCTTCACGAAGGTGGTGAAGTCGGTACCGGTGATCTTCACCTCGATCCCGCTCTCCTTCACGTCGATCACTTCGCAGGTCACGACAGCACCCTTCTTGACATCGCCCGGCTCGGCGAAGGGGTCGCCTTCGAGCTGTTTGATTCCAAGAGAAATGCGCTCCTTCTCGACGTCCACATCGAGCACCACGGCCTTCACCATGTCGCCCTTCTTGTAGTTGTCGATCACCTGCTCGCCCGGCTGCTTCCAGTCGAGGTCGGAGAGATGGACCATGCCGTCGACGTCGCCCTCGAGGCCCAGGAACAGACCGAACTCGGTCTTGTTCTTGACCTCGCCCTCGACCGTCGAACCGGTCGGGTGACCTTCGACGAAGACCTCCCACGGGTTGCGCATGGTCTGCTTGAGGCCGAGCGAGATGCGGCGCTTGACGGAATCGACTTCCAGCACCTGCACTTCGACTTCCTGCGAGGTCGAAACGATCTTGCCGGGGTGCATGTTCTTCTTGGTCCACGACATCTCGGAGACGTGGATCAGGCCTTCGATGCCCGGCTCGAGCTCGACGAACGCGCCGTAGTCGGTGATGTTGGTGACGCGACCGGTGAAGCGGGCACCCAGCGGGTACTTGGCTTCGATGCCCTGCCACGGATCGTCCAACAGCTGCTTCATGCCCAGCGAGATGCGGTGCGTCTCGTGGTTGATCTTGATGATCTTGACCTTCACGGTCTGGCCGATCGAGAGCACCTCGGTCGGATGGTTGACGCGGCGCCACGCGATATCGGTGACGTGCAGCAGACCATCGATGCCGCCGAGATCAACGAACGCACCGTAATCGGTGATGTTCTTGACCACGCCGTCGATGACCTGACCTTCTTCGAGGTTCTGCACCAGCTCCTGACGCTGCTCGGCGCGGGTCTCTTCGAGAACGGTGCGGCGGGACACCACGATGTTGCCGCGGCGACGGTCCATCTTGAGGATCTGGAACGGCTGCGAGTTGTTCATCAGCGGCGCAACGTCGCGGATCGGACGGATATCGACCTGCGAACGCGGCAGGAAGGCCACGGCACCGTCGAGGTCGACGGTGAAGCCGCCCTTGACCTGGTTGAAGATGACGCCGTTGACCTTCTCGTTGTTCTGGAAGGCCTTCTCGAGCTTGCCCCAGCTCTCTTCGCGGCGCGCCTTGTCGCGCGACAGCACGGCTTCGCCGAGGGCGTTCTCGATCCGGTCGAGGAACACTTCCACCTCGTCGCCGACCTTGAGCTCGCTGTCGCGGCCGGGGCCGGAAAATTCGCGCAGGGCAACGCGGCCCTCGGTCTTCAGGCCGACGTCGATGACGGCCATGTCCTTTTCGATTGCAACAACCTTGCCCTTGATGACTGAGCTTTCCTGCAGGTTGCCGCCTGCAAAGGACTCGTCGAGCATCGCGGCGAAATCGTCGCGCGACGGGCTATAGGTATCAGCAGAAGTCGAAGCCATTTGTTCTCCAGTTGCGGATGTCGTGCCGGCCGTTGGGTTCTTGGGCGCATCGTACGCGCAGTGTCGGAAGGTCCGCAGAACCTTCGAGCGACCGCTCGCTGCTCCGACCTGGAGGGCGGAACAGCGGAAGCGGGCCGGCTGAGGCCCGCGCGTTCGATACGTGGAAATCTTTTGTCCGGAGCCTGGATCGCGTCGGCCCCAAGCAGGGACCGAGAGTATCGACCTCAAAGAGCGGGAGCGGGCGCTTCCTCCAATGACGGCAGCGGCTTAACCCCGCGACCGGCCCGCTCGGACAGCCTCGATAATGTCGATGGCGGCCCGGACGCCGCCTTCTATATCCAGTTGGGAGTTATCTAGCAAGTAAGCATCCGCGGCCGGTTTTAAAGGCGCAATCGCCCGGTTCTTGTCGCGTTCGTCGCGCTGGATGATGTCGGCGAGCACGGCGGCCTCGTCGGCCTCCTCGCCCCGTGCCTTGGCCTCCATGGTCCGGCGGCGGGCACGGACCTTGGGATCGGCGACGACGAATATCTTCACGTCGGCATGGGGGCAGATCACTGTTCCAATATCCCGCCCATCGAGCACGGCGCCGGGCGGATCGGCGGCGAATTGTCGCTGAAAGTTGATCAGGGCCTCGCGCACCCTTGGGATCGCCGAGACGATGGAGGCGCCCTCGCCGGCCTTCTGGGTCTTCAGGGCGGGATTGCCAAACTTTTCGGGATCGAGTTCCAGCGCCGCAGCGACCGCTGCCGCCTCGTCCCGGAGATCATGACCGGACTGCATCAGGGAATAGGCCACCGCGCGATAGATCACGCCGGTATCAAGATGACGGTAGCCGTAATGGTGGGCTAGGCGCTTGCCGAGGGTGCCCTTGCCCGACGCCGCGGGCCCGTCGATGGCGATGATCATGAAAACTCAGCCCCAAGCGAACGCATCATCGGGATGAAATCCGGAAAACTGGTGGCGATGAAGGCGGTGTCATCGACGGTCACCGGCTGGTCGGAAGCGCAGCCCATCACCAGCGCGGACATCGCGATGCGATGGTCCATGTGGGTGGCCACAACGCCGCCGCCGGGCACGTGGCCGCGGCCCTCGACGATCAAATCGTCGCCGGAGACCTCGACCTTCACGCCGTTGACGCGGAGCATGGCGGCAGTGGCTTCGAGACGGTCGGATTCCTTGACGCGCAGCTCCTGGAGGCCGCGCATGATGGTCGTACCCTCGGCGAAGGCGGCCGCCACCGCCAGCACCAGATATTCGTCGATCATCGACGGTGCGCGCTCCGGCGGCACCTCGACACCGCGCAGTTTCGAGGCGCGTACGCGCAGCTTCGCCATCGGCTCGCCGGCGTCGCCGCGAACTTCACTTTCCTCGATCGAGGCACCCATTTCGCGCAGCGTGGTGAAAAGACCCGTCCGCAGCGGATTGGTCATGACATCGGACAGGACGATTTCGGATCCTTCGACGATCAGCGCAGCAACGATGGGGAACGCCGCCGACGAGGGATCGGCGGGCACGACCACATTGGCACCATGCAGCTCAGGCTGCCCCACGAGCGTGATACGGCGGCCGTGCTGACCTTCCCGTACCGAGGTGATCTCGGCGCCGAAATGCTTGAGCATCAGCTCGGTGTGGTCGCGACTGGCCTCGGTCTCGATGACGGTCGTGGCGCCCGGCGCGGCCAAACCCGCGAGCAGCACGGCGGATTTGATCTGGGCCGAGGCGACCGGGGTCTTGTAGGTGATCGGCAGCGGATCGCGCGCACCCTGGACGGTCAGCGGCAGACGGCCGCCCTCGCCACCGGAGACCACCTTCGCACCCATCTTTTCGAGAGGGTCCAGGATCCGGCGCATGGGCCGGCTCCGCAGCGAGGCATCGCCGTCGAAAATCGCAGAGATCGGGCAGCCCGCGACGGCGCCCATGACGAGCCGGCAGCCGGTGCCGGAGTTGCCGAAATCCAGCGGCGCTTTGGGCTCCGCGAAGCCCGCGACCCCCACGCCGTTCACCTTCCAGGCGAAATCTCCGGTGCGCTCGACCCTGGCGCCGAGCGCCTGCATGGATTTGGCGGTGTTAAGAACGTCCTCGCCCTCGAGGAGGCCCGAAATCCGCGTCTCTCCGACCGCGAGCGCGCCGAGGATGAGGGCACGGTGGGAGATCGACTTGTCTCCGGGCACCCGTACTTTCCCGGTCAGGGGACCGCTGGCGCGCGATTGGAGCGGCGTCGGCTTGTCGGAATCGGTCAAGTTTGTGTCCTTGGATAGGCCCGAAACGTCCCTGTGGGACTCGCGGGGCAGGTACCACATGGTCTCCCCGCCGTCACGGGCATGTCGTTCTCCCGCAATGCGCTATTGACAGCGGGCCGCCAACTAGCCAAGTGAAGCACCGCTTTTCAGACATTTCCAGGATTCCTCTGCCGTGGCCAAGTCCGAACTCGGAACTAAACGTATTTGCCCGACCACGGGCAAAAAGTTCTATGACCTCAACAAGAATCCGGTGATCTCGCCTTATACCGGTGAAGTCGTGCCGATCGCGCCCATCGCGCCGGCTCGCGCGCCCCGTGGCGCCGAAGCCCGTCATGCAGCCGCTGCCGCCGACGCCACGCCGGAGCCGGCGGAGGTCGAGGAGGTCTCGCTCGAGGAGGCCGATGCCGAGGAGAACACCGGTAAGGTCAAGGCCGTCGTGCCCGAATCCGAGGACGACATCGAAGTCGATGAGACCATCGAGGACGATGACGACGACGATTCGACCTTTATCGCCGACGACGAAGAAGGCGATGAGGACGTGACCGACATCATTGGTGATGTCGGCGGTGACGAAGAGACTTGAGATAATTCCAGAACTGTGGTTCTGGGTCTTTCCCGACGCGTCGCCCAAGGCGCGTCGGACGGTTAAGGGGCCATAGCTCAGCTGGGAGAGCGCTTGCATGGCATGCAAGAGGTCGGCGGTTCGATCCCGCCTGGCTCCACCACGCTTCGCCCTTCGGGCTCCGCGTGGCGCAGCCGCGCACAGCCCGAAGGGCGAAGCGTGGTGTCCGGCGAAGCCCGAAGGGCGAAGACGGACTGGTGAGACTCCCACGCAGCGGCTGCCCAGGCGATAATCGTCAATGTGGTACGTCTACATCCTCCGCAGCATCGAATTTCCCGAGCAGGAATACGTTGGGGCTACGGAAGATCTGAAGCGCCGGATTCCAGAGCACAATGCTGGCAAATCCACCCACACCGCCAAGTTCAAGCCTTGGAAGCTGATCTGGTACTGCGCCTTCCCCGACAAGTACAAGGCGCTCGCTTTTGAAGCGTACCTGAAGTCCCACTCCGGCCGAGCCTTCACAAAGAAGCGGCTGTCCTAAGCACGCCCCCCTACTCCCCGATCACCGCATTCAGCCGATCGCGCAACGCCACAATCTCATCCTTCATCGCGACCAGTTCCGAGACCGAGCAGTCCGAGGCCGCCAGGATCGATTGCGGCACGGCGCGCGCCTTGTCCTTCAAGGCGTGGCCCTGCGGGGTCAATGCGATCAGCACCTGACGTTCGTCCTCGCTCGAGCGCGTGCGCCTGACGAGGTGGGCCGCCTCGAGCCGCTTGAGCAGCGGCGTCAGCGTGCCCGAATCCAGGAACAGCTTTTCGCCGATGTCCTTGACCGGCACGTCGTCGCGCTCCCACAGCACCAGCATCACCAGGTATTGCGGATAGGTCAGGCCGAGCCGGTCCAGCAGCGGCTTGTAGACGCGGTTGAAGGCATGCGCGGCCGAATAGATCGCGAAGCAGATCTGGTTGTCGAGGCGCAGCGGCGCGTCCGCTGCCGAATGTTTCCGGGGCATGGAGAATCTCACAGGACTTGCTTCCATTCTGGGGCCGGCCGTCGCCACATTCAATTGCGAACAATTAAATGTGAGGCGCCATAATTTCAATTGCGCGCAATCTAATTGCTTGCGATAAGGATCGCACCCCACCCGAAAACACAGGGAGACGAAAATGTCAGTGAACGTCCTCTACAAGACCAGCGCAAAGGCCACCGGCGGCCGCGACGGCCATGCTGCGACCCTCGATGGCGCGCTCGACGTCAAGCTCACCACGCCGAAGGAACTCGGCGGCGGAGGTGGCGCCGGCAACAATCCCGAGCAGCTGTTTGCGGCGGGCTATGCCGCCTGCTTCATCGGCGCGATGAAGTTCGTGTCCTCGCAGGGCGGCCCCAAGATTCCGGCCGACGCCTCCGTGACCTCGACCGTCGGCATTGGCCCGCGCGCGGCCGGCGGCTTCGGTCTCGACATCGACCTTGCCGTCTCGCTGCCGGGCCTCGCCCGCGCGGAAGCCGAGGCGCTGGTCGAGAAGGCGCACCAGGTGTGCCCGTATTCCAACGCGACGCGCGGCAATGTCGACGTTCGCCTGACGGTCGTCTGATCGGTTACGTGAAGCGGCTGGCCCGGGATCCCCCTCGGGCCGGCCGTTTCCCTTGATTTGCCATCCCGCGGGATGCGGCGAGAGGCCTGCATGACGCCCTACGCGGGAAGCCATTGCCGGCTCGGACGAACCTCGTTAGGCCTGTGATCAATGTCGACACAGGGGAAGCGAAGGCATGACTGAAGCCGCCGGTTCTGGAGCTGCCACGGGCGCAATGAGCGGCCTGCGCGTCATCGATCTCACGCGCGTGCTCGGCGGTCCCTATTGCACCCAGATTCTCGCTGACCACGGCGCCGACGTGATCAAGGTCGAGCCGCCCGCAGGCGACGAGGTGCGCGACTGGGGCCCTCCCTTCCACGAGGAGGACGCGGCCTATTTCATCGGCATCAACCGCAACAAGCGCTCGATCGGCCTCGACCTCGCCTCCGAGGGCGGCCGGACCGTGCTGCTCAAGATGCTGGAGAGCGCCGACGTCCTGATCGAGAACTTCAAGCCGGGCACGTTGGAGAAATGGGGCATCGGCAACGAGGTGTTGCGCGAGAAATTCCCGCGCCTCGTCCATTGCCGGATCTGCGGCTTCGGCGCCGACGGCCCGCGTGGCGGCAATCCCGGCTATGACGCCATCATCCAGGCCATGACCGGCATGATCGCGGCGACCGGCTCGCCCGAGAGCGGACCGATGCGGATCGGCGTGCCGCTGGTCGACATCGGCACCGGCCTCTATGCGGCGATCGGCATCCTGATGGCGCTGTCGGAGCGTCAGCGCTCGGGCCAGGGCCAGTTCCTGGAGACCACGCTGTACGAGACCGGTCTCGCCATCATGCATCCGCACACCGCGAATTATTTCATGCACGGCAAGCCGCCGGCGCTCACCGGCAACGAGCATCCCAACCTCGTGCCCTATGCGATCTTCCCGACCAAGACCGACAACATCTTCATCGGCGTCGGCAATGACGGCACCTTCCGCAAGCTCGCCAAGGAGATCGGCAAGCCCGAGCTCGGCACCGATCCGCGTTTTGCGCGCAACAAGGACCGCATCGCCAATCGCGAAGCGCTGCGGGCCGAGCTCGCCACCGTGTTCAGCCAGCACGAGGCCGAGCCGCTGTGCAATCGCCTGCTTGCCGCCGGCCTGCCCGCAGGCCCCGTGCAGAAGATCGACCAGGCGTTGACCAACCCGCACACGATCGCCCGCGGCGATATTATCGAGAAGGACTGGTACAAGGGCGTGGCGTCGCCGATCCGGCTCGACCGCAGCAAGCCGAGCCTGCGTCGCCTGCCGCCGAAATTCAGCGAGCACGCGGCCGAGGTGCTCGGCGAATTCGGCTACACCAGGTCCGAGATTGACGCGATGGTGGAGCAGGGCACGGTCTGCGGACCCCAGCGCAAGCGCTGAGATAAGACGAAGATCGAGCCTCACCGTAGGTGCGCTCCCTCGCCCGCTTGCGGGAGAGGGTTGGGGAGAGGGTGTCTCCGCAACGGGACAATCCCCAAGCGGAGAGAGCCCTCACCCGCGCCTTCGGCGCGACCTCTCCCGCAAGCGGGAGCGGTTTTCGAGCCCGCAGCGGCATCGGCGATCTTCCACTGCCATTCCGCGATGACGTCCAATGCCGCACTGCGGCGCGGACGCTCCGTGCAGCGCGAACGGAGGGCGCTGCGCGCGCGGCATTCGCCTATTTGACGGCTTCCCTTTTGCCGCGCTTGCCGCTTTCGTTTCGGCCGCTTACACAGTCATGTGAACGTCATATGGCGCTGCTAGCGCAAGCGATCATTTTTGACGGCCCAAGAGAACGGCCAAGGGAGGTTTACTTGATGGCTCTTAGACACTTTGGAGCGGCTGCCGCTGTTGCACTCACGGTTGGCCTATCGGCCTCACCGGTCTTGGCCGCGACCGAAATCCAGTGGTGGCACGCGATGACCGGCGCCAACAACGACGTCATCGTCAAGCTCGCCACCGACTTCAACGCGTCGCAGAGCGACTACAAGGTGATCCCGACCTACAAGGGCAACTATCCCGATACGATGAACGCCGGCATCGCGGCGTTCCGCGCCGGCAACGCCCCGCACATCATGCAGGTGTTCGAAGTCGGCACCGCGACCATGATGGCCGCGACCGGCGCCGTGAAGCCCGTCTACAAGCTGATGGCCGACGCCGGCGAGAAGTTCGATCCCAAGATCTACCTGCCCGCCATCACCGGCTACTATTCGACGTCGAAGGGCGAGATGCTCTCATTCCCCTTCAACTCGTCCTCGACCGTGATGTGGGTCAACCTCGACGAGCTCAAGAAGGCGAACGTCGAGATTCCGAAGACCTGGCCCGAAACGTTCGAGGCCGCCAAGAAGCTGAAGGCTGCCGGTCATGACACCTGCGGCTTCTCCGGCTCCTGGGTCACCTGGGTCAATCTCGAGCAGCTCTCCGCCTGGCACAACGTTCCGCTCGCCAGCAAGGCCAACGGCCTCGACGGATTCGACACCGTGCTCGAATTCAACGGACCGCTTCAGGTCAAGCATCTCGAAACCCTGGTCGAGCTGCAGAAGACCAAGACCTATGACTATGCAGGCCGCACCAACACCGGCGAGGGTCGCTTCACCTCCGGCGAATGCCCGATCTACCTGACCTCGTCGGCGTTCTTCGGCAACGTCAAGGCGCAGGCCAAGTTCAACTTCACCGCCGTGCCGATGCCCTATTATCCCGACGTCAAGGGCGCACCGCAGAACTCGATCATCGGCGGCGCTTCGCTCTGGGTCATGGGCGGCAAATCGGCCGAGGAATACAAGGGCGTCGCGAAATTCCTGACCTTCCTCTCGGACACCGATCGTCAGGTCTATATCCACAAGGCCTCGGGCTATCTGCCGATCACCAAGGCTGCTTATGAGAAGGCCAAGGCCGAGGGCTTCTACAAGGATCAGCCCTATCTCGAGACCCCGCTGCTGGAGCTGACCAACAAGGAGCCGACCGAGAATTCGCGCGGTCTGCGCCTCGGCAACATGGTTCAGTTGCGTGACGTCTGGTCGGAAGAGATCGAGCAGGCGCTGGCCGGCAAGAAGACCGCCAAGCAGGCGCTGGATTCCGCCGTCGAGCGCGGCAACACGATGCTGCGGCAGTTCGAAAAGACCGCCGTCAAGTGAGGCAATGAGCGGCAGGCCGCGACCCGGCCTGCCGCCCTGCTGGCATCATGCAAAAGCAAGCCATTTTCCAGTCAAGGCTGTTACCGTACGCGCTGGTTGCGCCGCAGCTCGCGATCGTCCTGATTTTCTTCTATTGGCCGGCCCTGCAGGCGGTGATCCAGTCCTTCCTGCTCCAGGACGCCTTCGGTCTGTCGACCACCTTTGTCTGGTTCGAGAATTACATCGAGCTGTTCAAGGACGCGGCCTATTTCGAGGCGATCGTCCGGACCTTCTTGTTCTCGTTCGCCATCGCCGTCTCGTCGCTATCCTTCGCGCTGCTGCTCGCCGTGATGGCGGACAAGCCGCTGCGTGGCTCGATGCTCTACCGCACGCTCCTGATCTGGCCCTATGCGGTGGCGCCACCCGTGGTCGGCGTGCTCTGGATCTTCATGCTGCATCCCTCGCTCGGGGTGCTCTCGCGCTATCTGCGCAACATGGGCATCGACTGGAATCCGCTGCTCGACGGCGACCAGGCCGCGGCGCTGATCATCCTCGCCGCCGCGTGGAAGCAGATCTCCTATAATTTCCTGTTCTTCCTCGCCGGCCTGCAGGCGATCCCGAAGAGCGTGTTCGAGGCCGCCGCAATCGACGGTGCCCGTCCGATGCGGCGGTTCTGGACCGTGACCTTCCCGCTGCTGTCGCCGACCATCTTCTTCCTGCTGGTGGTCAACATCGTCTATGCCTTCTTCGACACGTTCGGCATCATCGACACCATGACCCGCGGCGGTCCCGGAACGTCGACGGTCACGCTGGTCTACAAGGTCTATTCCGACGGCCTGCTCGGCGGCAATCTCGGCAGCTCGGCGGCGCAGTCGGTGATCCTGATGGTCATGGTGATCGTGCTCACCGGAATCCAGTTCCGGTTCGTCGAACGCAAGGTGACCTACTGATGGTCGAGGAAGAGGGCTTCCGGCGCTACGTCGCCCACATCATCCTCTGGATCGGGATCGCGGTCGTCGCCTTCCCGGTCTACATCGCGTTCGTCGCCTCGACCCAGGACAACGCGCTGATCGCCAACGGGCAGATGTCGCTGCTGCCGGGCGGTCATTTCTTCGAGGTCTACTACCAGACCATTTTCGTCGGCACGAGCGGCTCGACCCGCGAGCCTGTCGGCAACATGATGCTGAACTCGCTGGTGATGGCCCTGCTGATCGCGGTCGGCAAGATCGCGATCTCGATCATCTCGGCCTATGCGATCGTCTATTTCCGCTTTCCGTTCCGGATGCCGATCTTCTGGATCATCTTCATCACGCTGATGCTGCCGGTCGAGGTGCGCATCTATCCGACCTACAAGATCGTCGCCGATCTGCACATGCTGGACAGCTATGCGGGGCTGTCGCTGCCACTGATCGCCTCGGCCACCGCGACGCTGCTGTTCCGCCAGTTCTTCATGACGGTGCCGGACGAGCTGCTGGAGGCCTCGCGCATCGACGGCGCCGGACCCTTGCGCTTCTTCTGGGATACGCTGCTGCCGCTGTCGCGCACCAACATGGCGGCGCTGTTCGTGATCCTCTTCATCCTCGGCTGGAATCAATATCTCTGGCCGCTGCTGATCACCACCCGCGACGACATGCAGACTATCCAGGTCGGCATCCGCAAGATGATCACCACCACCGACGCGCTGACCGAATGGCCGATCGTGATGGCCACCGCCGTGCTGGCGATGCTGCCGCCGGTGTTCGTCGTCGTCGTGATGCAGAAATTGTTCGTGCGCGGACTCGTGGAGACGGAAAAGTAGATCCCATGGCTAACGTCACCCTGCGCAACGTCCGCAAGACCTATCCCGGCGGCTTCGAGGCCATCAAGGGCGTCAACGTCGATGTCGGCGATGGCCAGTTCTGCGTGCTGGTCGGTCCCTCCGGCTGCGGCAAGTCGACATTGCTGCGCATGGTCGCGGGCCTCGAGACCGTCACCGGCGGCGAGATCGACATCGGCGGCCGCATCGTCAACCAGATCGAGCCCGCCGACCGCGACATCGCGATGGTGTTCCAGAATTACGCGCTCTATCCGCATATGAGCGTCTTCAACAACATGGCCTACGGCCTGCGCAACCGCGGCATGAAGGAGGCGGAGGTCAAGACCCGCGTCGACGAAGCCGCGCGCGTGCTCGAGCTCACATCGATGCTGGAGCGCAAACCGCGCCAGCTCTCGGGCGGCCAGCGCCAGCGCGTCGCCATGGGCCGCGCCATCGTGCGCCAGCCCAAAGTGTTTCTGTTCGACGAGCCGCTGTCCAACCTCGACGCCAAACTCCGCATCGCGATGCGGGTCGAGATCCGCAAATTGCAGCGCCGGCTCAACACCACGTCGATCTACGTCACCCACGACCAGTTGGAGGCGATGACGCTCGCCGACATTCTCGTGGTGATGAATGGCGGCCAGGTCGAGCAGGTCGGCAATCCGCTCGCGATCTACGAGAAGCCGGCGACGACCTTCGTCGCCTCCTTCATCGGCGCGCCGCCGATGAATCTGATGTCGACGCGGCCCGAGGAGATCCGATCGCAGCTCGCCGGCGGCGGCGCGGCTGATGCCGGAATCCTCGGCATCCGTCCGGAGGATTTCGTCATCACCGACCAGACGCCCGCCGACGGCGTCGTATTGCCGCTCACCGTGGAAGCGATCGAGCGCGTCGGCGCCGAAACCTTCGTCTATGGCACGCGGGCTCAGGACGAACAGCGCATCGCCGCCAATCCCGGCGAGCTGCCGCCCGGCGAGGTCATCGTCCGCATCCCCGGCTCAGAGGCGCCGCCGATCGGCGAGAAGATCCGTGTCGCAGCGGTACGCCAAAAGCTGCATCTGTTCAGCGGCGACGGCCGGACGCGGATCGAGGCCTGACCGGGTTCCGCGAGGCCGTCGATTAAAAAACGCGAAAACAACCCCATGCACAGTAGAAGGGGGTTTGTTTTCGTTGAGAAAAATCGCGCCGCAAATTCGTCGTGCCGGGCTTGCCGCAGGCGTTTCGCGCCATGACGACAAGTCAGCTTTCGTGCATGGCAGAGTGGGTGAGCTGCCAATCCACAGCCCCCGGCTACGTCCTTGAACCTACACGCGGATATGCCCATATTGCTGATCAAGGGGTGCCTGTACGGGCCCTGATGCACCAAAGTCGCTTCGAGAGGACTTTGTAAACTATGTCTCGTGTTCCCACGCTTTCCAGTCCGTTTCTTCTGGGCTTCGACGAGATCGAGCGCGTGCTCGATCGGGTCGTCAAAGGTGCTGACGGTTACCCTCCCTACAATATCGAGAGGTGCGACCGGTCGGAGGGCCAGCCCGAGCGGTTGCGAATCACGCTGGCGGTCGCCGGATTCACCCGCGACCAACTCGATGTAACCATTGAGGAAAACCAGCTCGTCATTCGCGGACGGCAGCAGGACGACAAGACCCGGCAATATATCCATCGCGGCATCGCCGCGCGCCACTTCCAGCGCACTTTCGTGCTGGCGGAGGGGATGCTGGTGCTGGGTGCGGATCTGAAGAACGGATTGCTGGCGATCGATCTTGCCCGGCCGGAACCGGAGAGGATCGTTAAGACAATCGCTATCAATGAGCACGAATAATGGAACGAGTAGCGGACTCGACCGCTTAGTTTCTGTGAAGGAGTCGAGACCATGAGTGAAGGTCACGTTGCGTTCGAATACGAAGCCAAGAACGTCTCGCCAGAGACGCTGGCAACCCTCGGCGAAGGCCATATCGCCTATGTGAAGCAGATCCGCTCCGAGGATGTGCCGGGCCTGTTTCCCGAAGCGCCGAAGATCGCGCCGGGCCTCAAGCTCTTCGCGCTCCACGCCGCCGACGGTACGCCGATCATGCTGACCGACAGCCGCGAAGCCGCGATCGCCAACGCCTGGAGCAACGAGCTGCAAGCGGTGAGCGTGCACTGAGCACGCGCACGTCGCATTAATAGAATTTTGGCGGGCATGCCTTCGCAGGAAGGCGTGCCCGTTTGCTTTGGGCGATACACGCCTATCCTCGCTGGAATGTGGCGCGCGAAATACTTCGTCGACGAGCGTTGGCATCATTTTTAGTAACGCGGGAGTCGCTCGCCAATGAGGGCGCTATGAGTCAAATCGACTCATTCGCGCATCAATACTGCCGCGCAACAGCTGCGCGATAGCGTGGTGAGAACAGATTGAGACGACGGCAGTGCCGAGTTCATCGCGGGGTCGAATCGATCGAGAGGCGTGCCTCTTTCATTGCGAGGAGCACTTGCGACGCAATGACGCTGTGTGCGGCGATAGCTCGCGTCCCGGATGCACCTCAACGCCCGGCCGGAAGCAGTGCCCGCAGGATGTCCGGCTTCCAGGCTTGACGCGCGCTGTCGAAGGCCGCGAAATCATGATCGAACTGCCAATAGGCCCACGCCCAGCCAAGCCGCTCTGCGCTCCGCGCCACGAATGACAGATATCTCGTCCGTGCTTCGGCTGGAGCGGCCTCGTACACGCCAAACTCGCCGAGATAGATCGGGCGCTTTTCTCTTTGGGACCAGGACCGAATCTTCTCGAAATCGGCGCGGGCCTTCTGTTCATCCTCCGGGGTACCCCAGTCGAGCGGGCCGATTCGCGAGAATGTGGGCGACCACGGTGCGCCCTGATGGGTGAAACGGATCGGAGCGTAATAGTGAAACGTGACGATCAGATTCCGGTCATCCGACGGGAGGACCAGGTCCTCGACCGGCATCTCGTCGACGTTGAGAACCGAAGCGATGACCGTCCGCCGGGGATTGGTGGCGCGGATGATGCCGAGGCACTCGTTCAAAAGGCCGTTCCAGCCGGTGGACGTCATCTGCCCGCCCGGCTCATTGAGGACCTCGAAGACAAGCGCTGGATATTTCCCGGCATAGCGCGCGGCGATTTGGGTCCAGAACGATTTCAGCTTATCTGTGCACTCGGAGATGTCGCGCTGACAAACATGGGTATCGTGCTCGTCCAGGATCGGGATGAGATTTCGGGCGAGCACTTGCTCGATGACGCCATCGAGCCGCCTCAAGACGACTTCATCCATTATCTTCTCCGGGTTCATGAATTTAAAGCCGAAGAAATTGATCCGAACGTGCGAGAACCCGGCGCGTCTGATCGCAGTGAGGTTGTCCAGACGAAATGGCGCGTTTCGCCCTCCCTCCCAGACGCCGTCGTAGCCGAGGATGTTGATGCCGCGCCCCAATTTTGGAGGGGGGAGCGTGTTGGCCTGCCCGGCTGCCTCGGTCCGGAAGCAGATCGGAAGCACGGATAGTGCCAAGACAAGACGAAAAGCTACCGTCCAGCGGACGCGGATGGCATTCATCCTGTTTGCCCCGTCATTGCTGCAGGCCCCTGCTGCGGCACCGGCCTGCACACTGCGAAGAAGAATGCGACGAGCAGCACCGACGTGAACATTGTCGAGCGAAGAAACATCGTCTCCGTGAAATTCGATTGAAAGCTCAGGACGACGAAGCCGATGATCAGCGCGCAGTGATAACGATCGATCGACCGGGTGGCGATCAAATAGAGCACCTTTTCCGAGAACAGATAAACGCTCGTGACGAACAGCAAATATCCCAGAAATCCAGTTTCAATCGCGACCGCGATATAACCGCTATGGTAATTGTCGAGCACCCAGCCATGATTCTGGTTGAAATAGTCGTAGATCGCGGGGCGCGTCCAGAATCCGTTGATGCCGAAGCCCAGCAACGGCGCATCGTTGAAATGGCTGATGGCGTACTGCCAAATGAAGGTCCGCTCGGTCAAATCGACGGTCGCCTCGCCGAGATGGATGGAATCGTACCCCGTCACGTAAAAATACAGCATCAGCAGAGCGGCCAGGATGCACATGATGAGTGGCAACACCGCATAGGTTTTCATGCAGCGGATCGACCACATGGAAGTCACGAGCAGGCCGCCCGCCGCAAATGCGACAGCGCCGGCACCACGCGACTCCGAGGCGATGACGCAGGTCGATGCCAGAATAAACGACACGAGGAATGCGATCCATCCCTGCCCCGTGATCTTCTGATAACAGGCAAAGAACATCAGATATGCGCTGATAAAGCCGAGCGTCTGCTTCGATTCGTAGATTCCTTGCCACTGGCCGTTGTGCATCCAGCTCTGGTCGACGCCGATCTCGGGCACGAAGACCGCGCACAACGCCGAGGCGGCGACCAGAATGAACAACCCGAGCGCCGTGGATCCGACGATCTCGTCGATGTCGATACGCGTGATGAGGCAATACGCACCGAAAGTCGTCACCACAAGTGCAGCGCTCTTCATGATCGCTGCGATGGAAAGCGTGGTCCAGAGAACGGAAATGGCCGCGAGAGCATAAAATGTGACCAACGCGATGAGATCTGGATTGGGCTGGATCCGGACGCACGGCCGTACGAAGATACTGGCATAGATCGAGACGATCCACATCAGCAGCGCGACCGCCTGCTGCACATAGCTCCACTCTGAAGGTAGTAGTGCGGGATGAAGAACACCCATTGATGCGATCACGTTGACGGTGATCGAGCTGCGGATCACGTTTCTGGCCAGCCGTTCCACGCCCGCGCTTGGCGCTTTCCAGATCGCGCTTTCATATGCATCGGAGTCCGCCGCGGTGTGCAGGGCGGCGCCGAGCTGACCACCCTGAAGCACGGTCGCTGGCCGCTCTTCCGCCGCGGCACCGATGTGCAGCGGCGCCCTTCCATTCCCAGTCACGTGCATTCAGTCCACAACTGCGAACGGCCCTTGTTAGGGCCGCCCCATATGCCCCACGTCTCAAACGGGAAGATATTCGCGTCTTCTACCTTTGAGATCAAGATGAGCATGACGAGATTGCTGCGTGCCGCGCAATCCAGGTGCCAGAATCGATCGGGCCTTATCCTGCAAGAAGGAGGGAGTTACGCCGCGGTCGCCGGCGGCAGTGCCAGCACCGAATAGATCGCCTGCGCATCGCGCGAGGCGCGGAGCTTCTTGGCGATGTCCTGGTCGCGGAGCAGTCGGGCGATGCGGGCCAGCGCCTTGAGGTGATCGGCGCCGGCGCCTTCTGGGGCGAGCAGCAGGAAGACGAGATCGACCGGCTGGCCGTCCATCGATTCGAAATCGATCGGACGATCGAGACGGGCGAACAGGCCGAAGATCTTTTCAAGCTTGGGCAGCTTGCCGTGGGGAATGGCGACGCCGTAGCCGACCGCGGTGGTACCGAGCTTCTCGCGCTGCAGGAGCACCTCGAACACGGAACGTTCGTTCTGCCCGGTCAGCTCGGCGGCCCTGGCCGCGAGTTCCTGAAGCGCCTGCTTCTTGCTGTTGACCTTCAATGCCGGGAGAATCGCCTCGGGCGCGACCAGATCGGTAATCGGCATGGAAGTCTTCCGAGGTGAATGAAAACGTCAGGTTCCGAATTGGCCAGCCTGGACAAAGAACCTGGGCGGGCCGACGTCGAGAAGTTGAAGCAGGAGGCGGACTTAGCTCGCCCCTGATGTGGGGGGCTTCTACTCCAACGCAATCCCGGTGCCAACTCCCGCGTGCAGCTTTGCCCCGGTCATTGTTAAGGCGGAAAGGGGCCCGGGGCGGGGTTCCAGGGTGTCGCCCAATGGCCTCAGGCCTTGCCCTCCACCTTGCCATCCGCCTTGACCCCCGGGGGGTCGATCCACCCGACATTGCCGTCCGCCCGGCGGTATATGATGTTCACCCGGCCGGAGGAGCCGTGCTGAAACACCAGGCAAGGCGCCCCGCTGAGGTCGAGTTCCATGACCGCTTCGCTGACGGACAGCGGCTTCAGCGAGGTGGTGGCCTCGGCGATGATGACGGGGCTGTAGCCGGTGATCTCGTCCTCGTCCTCACCCTCGCCCGGGGCCTCCAGCACGTAGCTGGTGGCATCCATGGCGGCCAGCGCCGCGGAGGCGACATGGGCCTTGCGGGCGGAGCGGTCCTTGAGCCGGCTCTTGTAGCGCTTGAGCCGCTTCTCGATCATCAGCAGCGCCTGGTCGGCACTGGCATAAGCGTCCGGTGCGTTCGAATCGGCCTCGAGCGTAATTCCCGAATCAAGATGCAGCGCACAGTCGGTGCGGAAGCCGAAGCCGTCCTTGCTCAGCGTGATGTGACCGGAGTAATTGCCGTCGAAATATTTGCGCAGGACCTCTTCAGTCCGGTCGGTGACGCGGCCGCGCAGGGCCTCGCCGACGTTGACGCTCTTTCCCGAGATGCGGAGAGTCATGTGAACCTCGCTTGGTTCGTGCCTGGCCAGGATCGGGCCCGATAGCAGATCGAGAGTAGCGCGATTTGGCGCCGGCGCAATCAGGCCGGTTCGGGATTGCGGGAGCGATCGGCCATGGCGGTGGAGAGGACGTTACCAAGAGCGCTCTGCTTGTCGCGACGGCGTTGCACCGAGGAAGGAATGCGCATGGCTTCGCGGTACTTCGCGACCGTGCGGCGGGCGATATCAATGCCCGAGCCGCGCAAGCGTTCCACGATCGTGTCGTCGGACAGGATCGCGGACGGCGCCTCCGCATCGATCAGCTGCTTGATGTGGTGGCGCACGGCTTCGGCCGAATGCGCCTCGCCGCCATCGGCCGATGCGATCGAGGCCGTGAAGAAATATTTCAGCTCGAACGTGCCGCGATTGGTCGCCATGTATTTGTTGGCGGTGACGCGCGACACCGTGGATTCATGCATCTGGATGGCGTCGGCGACGGCCTTCAGATTCAGCGGTCGCAGATGCGCCACGCCATGGGTGAAGAAGCCGTCCTGCTGGCGCACGATCTCGGTTGCGACTTTCAGGATGGTGCGGGCGCGCTGGTCGAGCGCGCGCACCAGCCAGGTCGCGTTCTGAAGCGCGTCGGTGAAATAGGATTTGTCGCCGTCCTTGCCGATCTTCTTCGAGAGCTGCGAATAGTAGGTCTGGTTGACCAGCACGCGCGGCAAGGTGTCGCTGTTGAGCTCGACATGCCAACCGCCATCGGGACCGGGGCGGACATAGACATCGGGCACCATGGTCTGGAGCCGGGCCGAGCCGAACTTCATGCCGGGCTTGGGATTGAGCCGGCGGATCTCGCCGATCATGTCGGCGATGTCCTCGTCGTCGACGCCGCAGACCTTGCGCAAGGCCGCGACGTCGCGTTTGGCGAGGAGATCGAGATGCTCGACCAGGGCCTGCATCGCGGGATCGTAGCGGTCGAGCTCGCGGAGCTGGATCGCCAGGCATTCGCTCAGATTGCGTGCGCAGACGCCGGGCGGATCGAATTTCTGCAGCACGGCAAGAACGTTCTCGACATCCTGTTGCGATGCGCCCAGCCGTTCAGCGGCCTGGCCGAGATCCGGTGGCAAATAGCCGGCCTCGTCGACGAGGTCGATCAAATACTGGCCGATCATGCGCTGCGCGGCCCCGGTGAAGGCAACCGAGAGCTGCTCGGCGAGATGGTCGCCGAGCGTGGTTTCCGCGGCAACAAAGGCTTCGAGATTGTAGTCCTCGTCACCGGAGGCGCCGCCGCCCCATTCGGTATAGGTGGTCGGCGCCGCATCCTGGGCGTTGCGCGCGGCCGCCTCGGCCGGTTCCTCGGAGAAGACGTTGTCCAGGCCGGTGTCCAGGGTCTGCTCGATCTCGGCGCGGGTGCCGAGATCCTTGCTCATCCACTCTTCCTGGCCGGGCTCGAAGGCTTCGCCCGGGCCGCCGCCCGGCTCGTCGTTGTGGCCGCCGTCGCTGTCGTTGAACTGGCCCGTTTCGGCCGGGCCCTCGCCCGCGGGCGGCTCGTCATTGGCCCGTTCCAGCAGGGGGTTACGCTCGAGTTCCTCTTCGACGAAGGTCGTGAGATCGAGATTGGACAATTGCAGCAGCTTGATCGCCTGCATCAACTGCGGCGTCATGACCAGCGACTGCGATTGCCGGAACTCTAATCTCTGCGAAAGCGCCATGAAGCAAGAACCGATCCCAAAAGTTGGTCCGATTTTTGCTTATCCTAGTCCAAGCCCGATGTACACGTCTTGACGAAATCGAAAAACGGGCTAGAGGCGGAATTCCTCGCCAAGGTAAAGGCGGCGCACGTCCGGATCGGCGACGATCTCATCCGGGCTGCCCTCGGTCAGGATTTCACCGGCATAGACGATGTAGGCGCGATCGGTAAGGCCGAGCGTCTCGCGCACATTGTGGTCGGTGATCAGCACGCCGATGCCGCGGTTGGTGAGGTGGCGGACGAGGTCCTGGATGTCGCCGACCGCGATCGGATCGATGCCGGCAAAGGGCTCGTCGAGCAGCATGTAGTTCGGACGCGTCGCCAGCGCACGCGCAATCTCGACGCGCCGCCGCTCACCGCCGGACAGCGCGATCGACGGCGATTTCCGCAGGCGCGTGATGTTGAATTCGTCGAGCAGCGAGTCGAGCTGCTGCTCGCGCTTCTTGCGCGAGGGCTCGACCACTTCGAGCACGGCGCGAATGTTCTGCTCGACGGTGAGGCCGCGGAAGATCGAGGCTTCCTGCGGCAAATAGCCGATCCCGAGCCGCGCGCGCTGATACATCGGCAGCTTGGTGACGTCGTGGCCGTCGAGCTCGATCGCGCCGCGATCGGCCTTGATCAGGCCGGTGATCATGTAGAACACGGTGGTCTTGCCGGCGCCGTTGGGGCCGAGTAGGCCGACCGCTTCGCCGCGGCGCACATAGATGCTGACGCCGCGCACGACCTGGCGGCTGCCAAAGCTCTTTTCCACGCTATGCACAGCCAGGAAGCCCGGGCGCTTCAAGAGCTGAGGCCCGCTGGCGCCGTTGGGCCTGCCGGCAGCCCTGACGGGATGAACCGCCTGGGCCCGAGGCTGCTCGGCCTGATAGTCGCCTTGATAGTCCCCTTGGAACTGATCGGGCGCATGCATCGGCTGGTTACGGGCGATCGGCGGCGCGTCCCTGACCGGGCTGGCCACGAGACCACCGACGCTGTCACCGAGCGCGGTGATGTCCTGGCGCGCAAATCCTGGCCGGCCGCGTTTGGCGGGGCGCCGACGGAACATGCTGAAGAGATCGACCATCCCCGCCTTCTAGCCTTTCGCGACGATCCTGCGCGGTCTTCGCGCGATCTGCCGCGCCGGCCTCAGGATTCGCCGACGCAGCATGAATGAAGGGATGTCTCATGCCCAGTGAAACACGCCCGAAAAGCGGCGAACCCCGCTCGAAAGCCCTTCGCGTAGATACAGTCTCGGCGGGCAAGCTTCAACCTCGGATCGGGCGTGATCAACCCAAGCACCTGGAATCGCTCTTCAAATTTACTTTGGCGGACTTGGGCTTACGTTGATTTATTTGGGCTTGGTTGCGCCAGGCAATTGCAGAGGTCCCGCGCCGGGCTTGCCCGCGCCGCCGGATCCGCAATCATTGCCGCCGCCCTGGGGCAGCAGCGCCTGCACACGGCCGCTGTCGGATTCCACACGCGACACGCCGGTGGTCATGTCGACCGCCAGACGGTCGCCACGCAGCACGTTCTTGCACTGCGTCAAGACGACGCCGCCGAGCATGGTGATGAGATTGGTCCTGGTGTCGAACACGGCGGTCTCGCCCGTCACCACCTGGTCCTTCTGAGTGACGACGACATTGCCGCGCGCCTCCAGCCGCTTGATCGAGGAGTTCCCACCCGGCCCCGGCGTCGCCGACTGCATCGGCGCACCCTTTGCCGTCTTCGCCGCAGGCTGCGGCGTGGCCGGCTTGTCGCCGCCCGAATCGTAAAACACCACCAGCGTCTTCGAGGTCATGGTGGTGTCGCCCTGAATGACCTTCACATTGCCGGAGAAGGTCGCTTCCTTTTTCTTGTCGCGCATCTCGAGCGAAGCGGCTTCGATCTGGATCGGCTGATCGCGGTTCTGCGAGAAGCCCTGCATCGCGTTGGGGACGCCTTGCATCGTGCTCTGTGCGATGGCCGCACCCGTCGCGATCAGTGCGATGCCGACGGCGAGCGCGGCCGCACCAGGGATGACGCGCCGCTTGTCATTGTTGCGCGGAAAAAACCTGATCATGAAAATCACTTTGAATTGGCGGACTTGTTCTGGGGCGTACGTGTCTTCGCTGGCGACGCGGGCTCGGCCGGCGCAGGCTGAGCGGCGGCAGGGTCGTCCAGCTTGTCGAGGTGCATCACCACATTGCCTTCGAAGCGGATGACGTCTCCGCCCTCCGTGATCCGCAGCCGATCGGCGGTCAGCGTTCCGTTGGTCAGCTTGACGTCGACATGCTCGTCCGAGGAGACCGTGCCCTTGCCCATGTCGACGAAGGCCGAGTTCAGTCGCGCCTCGTAGCCGCTCGAGGTGCGCAGGAAGATGTCCTTGTGCAGGTCGAGCTGCTGCTGCTTGTTGTCGAACCGCCCAGTGCGGGCATCGAGGAACAGCGTCGATTGATCTTCCATCAGCACCTTCGCGCGCAGATCGTGGAGATCGACATGATCGGGATCGGTGATGTCCTGGGTCGCGGTCTTGGCCCAGAGCTCATAGGGCCGCTGATCCGGCGTGAAGCCGGACATATGCGGCGATTCCATCGTGATCTTGGTGCCTGTCACCACGAGATTTCCGGAGTCGAGCTTCACGGGAATCTGGAAGGGGTTGAAAATGGTCGAGATGAGGACGAGCAGACCCATTGCCGCAGCTACTGTCGCCGGCACCGCGATGCGCAGAATCCGCACCAGGCGGCTGTGGCGCGCCGCGCTGGCGAACTTCGCCGCAAGCGCGGCATCATAGGTGACATTATGGGCCGAATTCACCTGGGCTCCTGAGGTGTCGCTCGCCTTGTCCGGCTGGCGGGCGCCCCATTGTAGCCGGCAACGCCAGAATATGCAGCCAGCGACAGGCCGTTACGAAAGTGTCTGAAACGGGGCGACCGCCCCACCTGGCCGCCACCCGAAACGCTAGGAATGCGCGAAAATGTCCTCTTCGGCCCAGCCCTGGAGATCGAGCAAAGCGCGGGTCGGCAGGAAATCGAAACAGGCTTTGGCCAGCGCCGTGCGGCCTTCCCGCACCAGCATGGCATCGAGCCGCTCGCGCAAGCCGTGCAGATGCAGCACGTCGGAGGCGGCGTAGGCGAGCTGCGGCTCGGTCAGGCTGTCGGAACCCCAATCGCTCGATTGCTGCTGCTTGGAGAGGTCGACATTGAGCACCTCGCGCACGAGGTCCTTGAGGCCATGGCGGTCGGTATAGGTGCGGATCAGGCGGGAGGCGATCTTGGTGCAGTAGATCGGCCCGGTCATGACACCAAACGTCTGGTACAGCACCGCGACGTCGAACCGCGCAAAGTGGAAGATTTTCGTGTTGGCGGGATTGGCCAAAAGGGCCTTCAGGTTCGGCGCGTCGGTGTGACCCTTCGGGATCTGCACCACGTCTGCGCTGCCGTCGCCGGGCGAGAGCTGCACCACGCAGAGCCGGTCGCGATGCGGGTTCAAGCCCATGGTCTCGGTGTCGATCGCCACCGCGCCGGTGTAGCGGGACAGATCGGGCAGGTCGCCGCGGTGCAGGCGTACGGTCATGGCGTTTCAAACCTCAGTCGAATCGATGCGCCTAGCAGGCTAATCCCCGGGACAGACGCTGGCGAGGGCCGGCCGCGATGTATCCGCTGGCAGCCGCCGGCGCAAGCATCCGGCGCGGCTGGCCATACAGAGCCGCGGCGCTACTCGTCATTACCGTTCGTCATTGTGTTTTGGTTCGCTAGCCAAACCGGATTGCGGCCTGACGTAAACGGTCTCGTAAGCGCCGGTGTATTGCTCGCGCCAGCCTCGCCGCTCCACCTTGCACGCGGACTCGCCGACGCAGGCCGGACCAGGCCGGGCTCTGACGTGTTCGATCCGCTCGAAGCCGGACTGGCGGTCCAGACGGACGGCAAGTGATCCTCACCGTCACCGCTGAGGCAGAGGCCGTGCGTGCCTTGACCGGTCCCGCCGTCATTATTCGTCAGCGTAGCTCCTGTTCCACATTCAGGTGAACCAACGCTGGGCCTTCGATGACCAAAGTTGCATGTATCACCTATTGGTCGAAAATCTCGTGAGTCAGGTCAAGGCGCATTCAAAGGCATTGATTGGAGAGGGCGTAGCCGAAGCCGCATACCCCCTCGTTTTCCCTTCGCACTCGCCGTCCGGCCCTTTCGCCACAGCCGCCGGTCTACCGTCTCGCTGAGCTTCGTGCGCTCGCAGTGGTATTGTGTTCCCTATTTTCGATGCGCCGAACGGAGATCTCCAATGAAGCTCAAACTTGCCGCCGCGATGCTCGCCGCAAGCCTCCCGCTCGCATCGATGGCTTTCGCCCAAGGCACCGCGCCAGCCGACCTTGCGGTGATCGATGGCTGCCTGAAGACCGCGGAGAAAACCGGCGGTTTCGGCGGCGCGTGCGTCGGGCTCGTCGCCGACCCCTGCATCAAGGCGGCAAAGGGCGCGAATGACGACGTCGCCAAATGGAAAGCCTGCGCGGCGCGCGAACTCGCCATTTGGACGCAGAAAACCAGTGAGGCGCTAAAGAAGGTTCAGGCCGGCGGGTTCGCCGACGTGATCCAGGCGGTCAATGACTCGCAGAAAACTTTCGCCGCGTCGCGTGATCGCTTCTGCGCGGCCTTCGACAAAGTCGAGCCCGGCATGTACCCGGGCGACGCGAGCTACTGCCGCCTGCGCGAGACCGCGAACCGCTCGCTGAGCCTGATCAAGCTAGGCGCTGCGGTCAACGAGCACTGAGATGCCTGAGCGACTGAAGCCAGCCGCCTCCAGATCGCCTGCGATCCGAGCCGCCCCGACGAGCGATGTAGGCCATTCGGTACGCCATGAGCGCCGTGCCTCGGTTTTGTGTACCGGTCAGCAGCTCAAATTCCCTGCAAAAGCGGATTTCAATCGCTTGAGTAGGAGGTGGTGCCCAGGAAAGGACTCGAACCTTCACGGCCGTTAAGCCACTGGCACCTGAAGCCAGCGCGTCTACCAATTCCACCACCTGGGCATGCCGGTTAGGCACGGAGGCGGTTACTACGGTTCGGTGACGCGGTTGTCAATTCATGCTTGAACCCCGTTTCGGGATGCGGATTGCGCATCGCAAACCGGCCCGATACAAGCCTGACGAGACGCACTCATCCCGCAGGATATGGACCCCAGGAATGGATCCCATGGCATCGAATCTGGACACGCTCGTCACGGTTTTCGGCGGATCGGGGTTTTTGGGCCGGAATGTCGTCCGCGCGCTGTGCCGGCGCGACTACCGGGTCCGGGTCGCGGTGCGGCGGCCGGAGCTGGCCGGGTACCTCCAGCCCTCCGGCAAGGTCGGGCAGGTCCACACCGTGCAGGCGAACGTGCGCTATCCGGCCTCGATCGAGGCGGCGCTGCGTGATTCGCATGTGGTGATCAATCTTGTCGGCATCCTCGCCGAGGGTGGCGCGCAGAGCTTCGATGCCGTTCAGGCCAGGGGCGCCGAGACCATCGCCAAGGCGGCCGCGGCCGCGGGGGCACAGCTGATCCATGTCTCGGCGATCGGCGCCGACGCGGAATCGCCCTCGCGTTATGCCAGGGCCAAGGCGGCCGGCGAAGCGGCGATCATGGCCGCGGTGCCGTCGGCGACGATCTTCCGCCCCTCCGTGATGTTCGGCCCCGAGGACCAGTTCACCAATCGCTTCGCGGCGCTGGCGCGGATGTTACCAGTGCTGCCGCTGATCGGCGCCGACACCAGGATGCAGCCGGTCTATGTCGGCGACGTCGCCACCGCGGTCGCGGATGCCGTCGACGGCAAGGCCAAGGCGGGCGCAACCTACGAGCTCGGCGGCCCGGAAGTGCTGACCATGCGCGAGATCATCGAGGCCATTCTCGAGATCGCCGATCGCAAGCCGATGCTGCTGCCGCTGCCGTTTGGTCTCGCCCGCTTCAAAGCCAACTTCCTGCAATTCGCGCCGGGCGCGCTGAAGTTGACGCCGGACCAGGTCACGCTGCTCGCGCGCGACAATGTCGTGTCGGATGCGGCGAAGGCCGCTGGGCTAACACTGGAAGGCCTCGGAATCGCGCCCGACTCGCTTGAAGCGATCGCCCCGCAATATCTCTGGCGCTTCCGCGCCGCCGGGCAATTCCAGCGCAAGAGCGCGTAGGTTTTTTTACCTCTCCCCGCAAGAACGGGGCGAGGGAGTGACCGCAGCCGCGGCCTTAGTGCGAATTTCCGCTTCTTAGCGCGTCGACCTCTTCAGAAGTTTACCGCCCCAGCGCCAGCGCGATCAGGCCGAGCGTGCCGACGATCACGCGCCACCAGGCGAACACCACGAAGCCGTGGCGGGTGACGTATTCCAGGAACGTCTTTACCACGATGATCGCGGTGACGAACGACACCACGAAGCCGATCGCGACGATGCCCATGTGGTCCATCGTCATCTCGGAGCGGTTCTTGTAGAAATCGTAGGCGAACGCGCCGATCATGGTGGGGATGGCGAGGAAGAACGAGAACTCCGCCGCCGCGCGCTTGTCGGCCCCGAGCAGCATGGCGGAGACAATGGTTGCGCCGGAGCGCGACACGCCCGGGATCATTGCCAGACACTGCGCGATACCGATGTAAAGATACATCAGCAGCGGAAACCGGGTGGCGTCGTGCTCGCGCGCCTTGAGATCGAGCTTGTCGACCCAGAGCAGGATGGCGCCGCCGACGATCAGCGAGAAGCACACCACCCACGGATTGAACAGCATGCTCTTGATGTATTTGCCGGCGACAAGACCGACGACGACAGCAGGCAGGAACGCCACCAGCACGCCGATCACGAAGCGGCGTGCATAGGCGTCGCCCGTGAACATGCCGATCGCGACGTCCCACAATTTCTTGAAATACAACACGACGATTGCGAGGATCGCGCCGAGCTGGATCAGGACCGTAAACGAATCCCAGAACGCGCCTTCGCCGAGATGGAAGAAGCGCTCCGCGAGCAGCAAATGGCCGGTCGAGGACACGGGAAGGAACTCGGTCACACCCTCGATGATGCCGAGGATCACTGCCCGGATTGCATCTGACATATTTACGGTCCATTTCGGCGGGAAAAGCGGGGCTCTTCTCGCCCATCCGCTCCCTTGCTGCAATCGCAAAATGCGGCGTCGCGCCCTTGCTTCGCGGTTTTGAATGACTAGTGTGGCGCCGCACAAAACATTGATGGATTCTTAAGCACCATCACATAGTCAAAGGCTTCATGTTTACGCTGTTTCATCATCCGTTCTGCCCGCACTCGCGGTTCATCCGCCTGATCGCGGGAGAATACGGGCTTGAGCTGAAGCTGATCGAAGAGCGCAGCTGGGAGCGGCGCGAAGCGTTTCTGCTGCTCAATGCGGCGGGCACGACGCCCGTCCTGGTGGACGACGAGCAGCCGCCGATCCCGGGCGCGGCGATCGTCGCCGAATATGTCGACGAGGCCTATGGCTCCGAGATGGGACTGAAGCGCCTCATGCCGGACACGATCGGCGAGCGCGTCGAGGTCCGCCGGCTGATGGCCTGGTTCAACGAAAAGTTCTTCGAGGAAGTCTCCCACCCGCTCGTCACCGAGCGCATCTACAAGCGCTTCATGAGCGAAGACAACGGCGGCGGCCCGCCCTCGGCCGACGTGATGCGCGCCGCCAAGGCAAATGTGCGCTATCATCTGGCCTATATCGGCTGGCTGGCGCAGACGCGTAATTTCCTCGCCGGCGACCGGCTCAGCTACGCGGATCTCGCCGCCGCGGCGCACCTCTCGGCGATCGACTATCTGGGCGACGTGCCATGGAGCGAGGACGACGCGGCAAAGGCCTGGTACGCGCGGGTGAAATCCCGCCCGTCGTTCCGTCCGCTCCTGAGCGAATGGCTGGCCGGCGTGCCGGCGTCACGGACCTACGTGGACCTCGACTTCTGAACTCCGATCCGACCGAACTGAAGACGGCGCTCGCAAACGAGGCACGCGCGCTCGGTTTCGACTGCATCGGCATCACGGAGCCCGGCACGATCGAAAGCGCCGGACAACATTTTCTCGAATTCATCGCGTCCGGCGGCCATGGCGACATGGACTGGCTCGCCGCGCAGCCGGAGCGCCGGGTCGATCCACGCGGGCTGTGGCAGGACGTGCGCAGCGTCATCATGCTCGGCGTCAATTACGGCCCCGACCAGGATCCGCTCGCGATCCTGCAACAGCGCACGCGCGCGGCGATCTCGGTCTATGCGCAAGGCGACGACTATCACGACCTGATCAAGAAGCGCCTGAAGATGCTGGCGCGATGGCTGGTCGCGACCGCAACTTGTGAGGTGAAGCCTTGCGAAGTGAAAGTGTTCGTCGACACCGCGGCCGTGATGGAGAAACCGCTGGCGCAAGCCGCGCATCTGGGCTGGCAGGGCAAGCACACCAATCTGGTCTCGCGCGAATTCGGCTCATGGCTGTTTCTCGGCGCGATCTACACCACGCTGGAGCTGCCGCGCGACGATTCCGAGATCGATCATTGCGGCTCGTGCCGGGCGTGTCTCGACATCTGCCCGACCGCGGCGTTCCCCGCTCCCTACAGGCTCGATGCGCGGCGCTGCATCTCGTATCTCACCATCGAGAACAAGGGACCTATCCCGCGCGAATTTCGCAAAAGCATCGGCAACCGCATCTATGGCTGCGACGATTGCCTCGCCGCCTGTCCCTGGAACAAGTTCGCGCAGGAGGGCCGTGAGGCCAAGCTCGCCGCACGTGACGCTTTGCGCGCGCCAGGTCTCGCCGAGCTCGCGCGGCTCGGCGACGCTGCGTTTCGTGCGCTGTTCACGAAGTCCCCGGTGAAACGCATCGGCCGCGACCGCTTTTTGCGCAACGTGCTGATCGCGATCGGCAACTCCGGCGATGCGGCACTGGCGGACGAGGCGCGGCGATTGCTGGAGGATGAGAGCGCGCTGGTGCGCGGGGCTGCGGTGTGGGCGCTGGCGCAGTTGATGCCTGATGAAGAGTTCGCGGCGTTGAGGACCGAGGCGATTGCTGGCGAGAGCGACGAAAGCGTGCGTGAGGAATGGCGCGCCGCCTCCTAATCCTCCGCTGTCATGCTCCGCGAAAGCGGGGCATCCAGTACGCCGCGGCCTCTCGATTGAACCACAGCCGTCTCGGAGTACTGGATCGCCCGGTCAAGCCGGGCGATGACACCGTTGTTGTGATGAGAGCGCTTCGCGCTCCTCACCATGAGGGTCGGGGACCTTGATTTCCCCACACGTTCCTTCAAGCTCGCCCGTCATGACAAACATGCCTTTCTTCACCCGCGACGGCGACACATTCCACCCGACGGAAGTCGCCAACGGCCCCTGGGATCCGAAATCACTGCACGGACGCGTCATCGTCGGCCTGCTCGGCTTCGCCATCGAGGAACGCCATTCCGGTCCTGAATTCGTGCCGGCGCGGCTGACCGTCGATATGTTTCGGCTGCCGACCATCGACAAGCCGATCGAGGTGACGACACGGCTGGTGCGCGACGGGATGCGCATCCGCGTCGTGGAAGCAGAGTTCTTGTCCGGCGGCGTCGGCATGGCGCGCGCCTCGTGCCAGCTGTTGCGGCGAACGCAAAATCCAGACGGCAATGTCTGGTCGCCGCCGAACTGGGACGTGCCGAAGCCGGCCGACATTCCCAAGCCCACCGATCCCAGGCTCGGCATGAACGGCAAATGGACCACGCGACCGATCGTCGGCCATATGGGCTCGCTCGGGCCACGAAAACTCTGGATGAGCGAGCTGCGCGAGCTGGTCGCGGGCGTGCCGATGACGCCGTTCGTCCATGTCGCCACCGGCGCCGACTTCGCCAGTCCGTTCGCGAACGCCGGCGACAAGGGGCTCGGCTACATCAACAGCGACGTCACGATCTATCTGCACCGCCTGCCGGTGACGAACTGGATCGGCTTCGAGGTGGTGAACCACCATGCCACCGACGGTGTCGCGATCGGCGAATGCTGGCTCTATGACGAGCAGGGCCCGATCGGCACCGCCACGGTCGCGGCGCTGGCGCAGCGCAAGCCGATGGTAAATCCGTCGAAGCGGTAAGGACGCCGAACGACGGCTAACCCAAGTGTCGTTTCATTTCCGGCCGCGCCTTGAGCTCCGCGCCCTGCCTGGCGACGATCTTCGCAATCCGTTCCGGCGCAAACTTCAAATCGACGAACGCCGGCGCGGTGTTGGCGACCTCGTGATAGCTGACGATCCTGCCGTCGCGAAGCGTCATGATCGCCACGCCCTCGAACATCGCCCGCGCGCCATCCGCCTCCGGCAAGGTCGAGCGATAGCTGAACGTGTAGCGCGCATAGAGCGTGGTGCCGTTCGACACCGGGTCGTGCATGTCCCAGCGGAAGTCGGTCGCCGTGCGATAGAACCAATCGTCGATCATCGCGGCGATCTTCTCGCGGCCGGCGAAGGCGCCATAGAACACGTCGTGATAGACGCCGTCCTCGGTGAAGAGATCCGCGAAGGCTTTTCCGTTGCGTTGTTCGACGGCGTCGCAGAAGGCACGCAGCATGGCGGCGGTCATATTTCCTCCAGTGCTTTTTATTGTGCCCTCGCCCCTTGCGGGAGAGGGCAGCTCCGCTCTTTGACACGCATTCACTTGGGTGAGGGGTCTGTCTCCGCGGAAAGAACCCCTCATTCGGCGCTGCGCGCCACCTTCCCCCACAAGGGGGGAAGGAAGACAGCACTTCACCCGATCTCGGCCACGGCGGCAAGAATGCGGGCGATGTCCTGCGGGCGCGAGAGGCGGTGATCGCCGTCCTGGATCATGGTCAGCACGACGTCGTCGGCCGGCAGGCGATGGGTCAGCGTGAACGCATGCTGCCAGGGCACGTCAGGATCCTGCGCACCTTGCAGGATGCGGACGGGACAGCCGAGATCGATGGCGCTGCCGAGCACGAGATGGTTGCGCCCCTCCTCGATCAGATTCCGCGTGATCGGATAGGGCGAGCCGTCGCCATAATCCGACGGTCTCAGCCAAACGCCTTTGGTCTCGATCTCCTTCTTCACCGCGGCCGGAAAATTCTTCCACATCAGCTCCTCGGTGAAATCGGGCGCCGGCGCGATCAGCACCAGGCCCGCCAGCGAGGCTTTGGCTTGCTGTTTCTCTTGCCGCTTTTTGATCTCGAGCGCGAGCAGCAGCGCCATCCAGCCGCCCATGGACGAGCCGATCAGGATTTGCGGGCCGTCGCAGAACCGCTCGAACACCCCGACGCTTTCCTCGAGCCAGCGCCCGATGGTTCCGTCGACGAAATCGCCGCCGGATTCGCCGTGGCCGGAATAATCGAACCTGACCACGGCGCGGCCGTGATCCCTGGCCCATTCGTCCAGCGCGACGGCCTTGCTGCCCTGCATGTCCGATTTGAACCCGCCGAGCCAGACCAGCCCCGGTCCTTGAGCAGATTCTTGACCAGATTCTTGATCAGATTTTTGGGCCGCGCGGCGGCGCACGGCGATCCGGCGCGCGGACGGGCCCTCGCCCACATCGATGAAGTCGAGCACGGCATCGGGAATTGGGTGATTCATGGAACGTTTACTCTGGCTGTGCGGTTTAAGCTGTCCGGACGTGCTCCGCAGCGCAGCCGAACGTCGGCATTTGCCCTTTGGGACGCTTGCGGAACAGAAGCAAGGTGTCTATGTCGGTCTGCGTGCCCCGCCGTGGCCAAAATGCCTCGCATTTGAGGCTTTTTCGACCGCCGCACGAGCGATTGCTTGCCGGCAACCGTATCTTCCTGCAAAATAGCCGCCTCTTTTCATAACTTTGGAGAACCACCCATTCGCCGTCCCAATAAAGCCCCGCCCACTGCCGCCAAAGACGGGCCGCGCATCAATGACGACATTCGCAATGCGCAGATCCAGTTGATCGATCAGACCGGTGACAACAAGGGCACCATCGAGACCGTCGCGGCTATCCGCCTGGCCCAGGAAGCCGGCATGGATCTGGTCGAGATCTCGCCGAACGTCAGCCCTCCCGTCTGCAAGATCATGGACTACGGGAAGTATAAGTATTCCGCGCAGAAGAAAGCCGCCGAAGCCCGCAAGCGGCAGAAGATCGTCGAGATCAAGGAGATCAAGCTCCGCCCGATGATCGACGACCACGATTACGAAGTGAAGATGCGCGCCATGCAGCGGTTCTTCGAAGAGGGCGACAAGGTCAAGATCACCCTGCGCTATCGCGGCCGCGAAATGGCGCACCAGGAGATCGGCACCAAGCTGCTCGACAAGATCAAGACCGACGTCGCCGAGCTCGCCAAGGTCGAGCAGGACGCGCGGTTCGAGGGCCGTCAGGTCGTCATGGTGCTGGCGCCGCGCTGACGCCGATACTTTGAACGAGCGAATTCAACGGCCCGTCCGGATGTCCGGCGGGCCGTTTTGTTTTCTTGGGCACCCGTCCTGTTGGCGATAGTTACGTCCTCGTCGCCTGCCAAGTGCCGCTGCACTGATCGCCGGAGATGATACCCCTCCACGAACCGGCGCCGTTCACGCCAGCGAGCCGGCCGCCGCCGTTCGCATGGGACGCGCCGACCGAGACCTGGACCGCCACGGTACCGCTGCGCTTGACCGTGCCGGAGACCCGGCCACCGCCGGCGGACGACACCCGGCTGCCGGTGACGGTGAAGGGGACGCTGTAGCCGGAGCTGCAATTGCCGCGGGTGGTGGCGAAGGTGACGTTCCAGACGCCGTCATAGCCGCGAGCGTCGGCAGCGGAGGGAAAGGCGGCCGTGGCGAGCACAGCCAATAGCGCCAGGCGGCGCGGACGGGCGACATCGGTCAAAGACGACAGCGACTGGGAAAAATGGGGCATTTTAATCCTGCTCCGGGCGACACGGCCCGGACATGAGGTTAGCAATTCCGAATAGTCGCCGGCTAGGTTCCACCGGTTCATCGTTGCCAATTCGCCCGTCCTCTGTCATAAGCCCAGCCTTCATTGCCCGGCTGATTAAGGGCTGCCGTGGCGGTGTCCGTGCGGGTTTCGCGCTTGTTCGTAAAACCTGAGCACAATCAACGCTCTAACGAGCATTTTGACGGCCAGCCGCCTTCGCGGGCGGATTTCTATGGCCATTAGGAGAGCCAAATGCCCAAGCTGAAGACCAAATCGGGCGCTAAAAAGCGCTTCAAGGTGACTGCCACCGGCAAAGTGATGTTCGCTCATCGCAGCAAGCGTCACGGCATGATCAAGCGGACGAAGAAGCAGATCCGTCAGCTGCGCGGCACCGCCGTGCTGTTCAAGACCGACGGCGACAACGTCAAGAAGTACTTCTTGCCGAACGCCTGATCGCGTCCACGATCATTGCCACCCGCGCCGCAGCTTTCGCGGCGATCCGAACATCAAGTCATCTTTCGAAGGATTTTTGTCATGGCTCGCGTCAAACGCGGTGTGACCGCCCACGCCAAGCACAAGAAAGTCTACAAGGCCGCCAAGGGTTTCCGTGGCCGCCGCAAGAACACGATCCGCACCGCCAAGCCGGCGGTCGAGAAGGCCCTCGTGTATGCCTTCCGTGATCGCAAGCGCAAGAAGCGGACGTTCCGCGCACTCTGGATCCAGCGCATCAACGCTGCCGTGCGTCCGTTCGGCCTGACCTACAGCCGCTTTATCGACGGCATGGCCAAGTCCGGGATCACCGTGGACCGCAAGGTGCTGTCGGATCTCGCGATCAACGAGCCCGCGTCGTTCCAGGCGATCGCCGAGAAGGCCAAAGCCGCTCTGGCGGCCTGAAGCCTAACGGCCGGCTCCGCCGGCCTTCAGCGCGCGTTGCGAGTAGCGCTGGGCGATCTCCGCCCGGCAGAATGCCGTGAATGACAGATACATGGTGCCGGATTTATTCCGGTACTTCCGGTCGCACACGCGCATCTCGCGTTGGTAAGCCTGTTTCCGCGCCATGTTGAGGCCGGGCATGAAGTCCGCCTCGCATTTCTTCTCGACGGCGGCGCCGAGCTGGACATCGCCGCTCGCGGTCAATTGGCAATCCTGAAACACCTTCATCGCGCTTTCGCAGCCCTTCTGGGCATCGATGGTGTCGACGACCTCGTCCAGCGTCATGGATTTCTCCATGCAGACCATGGCGCGCGCTGAGGTACTCGCGACCAAGAGAACGACCGCGAGAGCAGCCAGACAGGATCTTGAGAGCATCGCGAAAGCCTCCTTGAATCCCCTTGGTGCCAGGCCCCCGCGCGAGGTTCAACCCAGCCGCTCGTCAGCCCGAAATGACCGGCTTTTCGCTTGACGTTACGGCCTTCGGGCGGCGACAACCCAGCCGAATTTGGCAGCAGGGATTTGACCGTGTCCGACCTCGCAATGCTCGAAACATCCATCCTCGACCAGGTCGCCGCCGCCGGCGACGAGGCCGCCCTCGAAGCGGTGCGCGTCGCAGCCCTCGGCAAGAAGGGGTCGATCTCGGCACTTCTTGCCACGCTCGGCAAGATGTCGCCGGACGAGCGCAAGACCCAAGGCGCTGCGATCAACCAGGCCAAGGACAAGGTCACCGAGGCACTCGCCGCGCGGCGCGACGTCTTGAAATCGGCGGCGCTCGACGCGCGGCTTGCGTCGGAAACCATCGACGTCACCCTGCCGCTGCGCGATACGCCGGCTGAGGCCGGCCGCATCCATCCGCTGAGTCAGGTCTGGGACGAGCTGACCACGATCTTTGCCGACATGGGATTCTCGGTCGCCGAAGGCCCCGATATCGAGACCGACGACTACAACTTCACCAAGCTGAATTTTCCGGAAGGCCATCCCGCGCGCGAGATGCACGACACCTTCTTCTTCCATCCGAAGGAGGACGGCTCCCGCATGCTGTTGCGCACCCACACCTCGCCGGTGCAGGTGCGCACCATGCTGAGTGAGAAGCCGCCGATCCGCGTGATCTGCCCGGGCCGCACCTATCGCATCGATTCGGATGCGACCCACACGCCGCAATTCCACCAGGTCGAAGGCCTCGTCATCGACAAGCACTCGCATCTCGGCCACCTCAAATGGATCCTGCACGAGTTCTGCAAGGCGTTCTTCGAGGTCGACCACATCAACATGCGCTTCCGGCCCTCGTTCTTCCCGTTCACCGAGCCGTCGCTGGAAGTCGACATCCAGTGCCGCCGCGACAAGGGCGAGATCCGCTTCGGCGAGGGCGAGGACTGGCTCGAGATTCTCGGCTGCGGCATGGTGCATCCAAACGTGCTGCGCGCCTGCGGCATCGATCCCGACGAATACCAGGGTTTTGCCTGGGGCATGGGCATCGACCGCATCGCCATGCTGAAATACGGCATCGCCGATTTGCGCCAGCTGTTCGACAGCGACGTCCGCTGGCTATCCCATTACGGCTTCAAGCCGCTGGAAGTACCGACGCTCGCGGGAGGGCTGAGCTCGTGATGGGCTTGCTCGGACATGACCTTCCGAAGACTCTCTGCGTTCCCTTCGCGGAGAGAACCCTCTCCCTGCCCCTCCCCCGCAAGCGGGGGAGGGAATGGATGGAGCGCGTGCGGGGCGTCCATCTCATGGATACGTATTCTCGCTCCACGCGAGAGGTCGGGCTCCCTCCCCCGCGTGCGGGGGAGGGTTGGGGTGAGGGTGTCTCCTCGATGGGATTGCCAATGGTCGATCCTGAACATCCGGACTGGAAAGTACCGGCCAAGCTACGAGCCAATGCGCGCGCGCTCAGACGCAATTCGACCGATGCGGAGCGCATCCTCTGGTCGGAGCTGCGCGCCGGCCGATTGAACGGCGCGGGTTTTCGCCGCCAAGTACCGATCGATAGTTACATCGCCGACTTCATCTGCCACGCGGCCAAGCTCGTCATCGAGCTCGATGGCGGCCAGCACTTTTCTGATGAAGGCGAGCGCGCCGATGCACGGCGCTCTGCCGTGATCGAGGCGGAAGGCTTCATGGTGCTCCGTTTCAGCAACCTCGACATCATGACCAATCGTGTCGGCGTTCTCGAAACAATCGCTGCTGCCGTTGCGGAGAGAACCCCCACCCCAGCCCTCCCCCGCAAGCGGGAGAGGGAGCAGACCGTCGTCGTGGAGAAAAAGCAGCCATGAAATTCACTCTCTCCTGGCTGAAGGAACATCTCGACACCGACGAGCCGCTGGAAAAGCTTGCCGACAAGCTCACCATGATCGGGCTCGAGGTCGAGAACATCGAGGACAAGGCGAAGGCGCTGAAGCCCTTCACCATCGCGAAGGTGATATCCGCCGAGCAGCATCCGAACGCGGATCGGCTGCGCGTCTGCATGGTCGACACCGGCGACGGTGGCGCGCCCGTGCAGGTGGTGTGCGGCGCGCCGAATGCGCGGACGGGGCTCGTCAGCGTGTTTTCGCCGCCCGGCACCTACATTCCCGGCAAGGACATCACGCTCGGTATCGGCACCATCCGGGGTGTCGAGAGCCGCGGCATGCTGTGCTCGGCGGCCGAATTGCAGATTTCCAACGACCATGACGGCATCATGGAATTGCCCGCGGATGCACCGATCGGCGCTGCCTACGCCGCATGGGCCGGCCTCGGCGATCCCGTGGTCGAGATCAACCTGACGCCGAACCGGCAGGACTGCACCGGCGTGCACGGCATCGCGCGCGATCTTGCCGCCGCCGACATGGGCAAGTTCAAGGATCCCACCATCAAGCCGATCAAGGGCGAACTCCCGTGCCCGGTGAAGGTCACGGTCGAGGACGCCGCGCTGTGCCCCGGCTTCGCGCTACGCCTCGTGCGCGGCGTGAAGAATGGCCCGTCGCCGGAATGGCTGCAGAAGCGGCTGACCGCGATCGGCCTCCGTCCGATCAACGCGCTGGTCGATATCACCAACTTCATGACCTACGACCGCGCGCGGCCGCTGCACGTGTTCGACGCCAAGAAAGTGAAGGGCAATCTCGTGGTGCGCCGCGCCCGTGACGGCGAGACGCTGCTCGCGCTCGACGGCCGCACCTACAATCTCGATCCCGCGATTTGCGTGATCGCGGACGAGCACGGCGTCGAATCGCTCGCCGGCATCATGGGCGGAGAGGCCTCGGGCTGCGACGAGACCACCACCGACGTGCTGATCGAATCGGCGCTGTGGAACGAGATCAACATCGCCCAGACCGGGCGCAAGCTCGGCATCAATTCGGACGCGCGTTATCGTTTCGAGCGCGGTGTCGATCCGGCCTTCATGGTGCCGGGACTGGAGCTCGCGACGAAACTCGTGCTGGAGATGTGCGGCGGCACGCCGTCCGAGAACGTCGTGGTCGGCAAGAGCTTCGGCGACGACCGCGTGATCGATTTCCCGGTCACCGAGGTCAAGCGGCTCTCGGGCATCGAAGTGCCGATGCCGGAGATGAAGCGCATCCTGAGCCATCTCGGCTTCATGATGGCAGGCCCGGGGCCCGTCGTGAAGGTCGCGGTGCCGTCGTGGCGGTCCGACGTGCACGGCAAGGCCGACATCGTCGAGGAAGTCGTCCGCATCCACGGCGTCGACAAGGTGCCGATGACGCCGTTCGAGCGCGGCGAGGACGCACGCAAATCCGTGCTGACCCCGCTCCAGCTCCGCACCCGCCGCGCCAGGCGCGCGCTGGCGAGCCGCGGCATCATCGAAGCGGTGACCTGGTCCTTCATCACCAAGTCTGCCGCAAAGCTGTTCGGCGGCGGCCAGCGCGAACTCGAGGTCGCCAACCCGATCGCGGCGGATTTGTCCGATATGCGCCCGACCCTGTTGGCCGGCCTGATCGCGGCGGCGCAGGCCAATGCCGACCGCGGCTTTGGCGATGTCGCACTGTTCGAGGTCGGGCAGGTGTTCAAGGGCGATCGCCCGCAGGATCAATTCGTGGCGGCAAGCGGCGTCCGCCGCGGCTTTGCGTCGTCGCAAGGCCTCGGACGGCACTGGTCGGGTTCGGCGCAGGCTGACTTGTTCGACGCCAAGGCCGATGCGCTCGCGGTGCTCGCCGCTGCCGGCGCACCGATGCAGGCCCTTCAGATCGTCGCGGGCGGCCCATCCTGGCTGCATCCCGGGCGCTCCGGTACGATCCAGATCGGGCCGCAAAACGTGCTGGGTTATTTCGGCGAAATGCATCCGCGCGCGCTCGAGGCGCTCGGTGCCGGCGGCCCGCTGATGGTGTTCGAGGTGATCCTCGACCGCATCCCCGAGGCGAAGAAGAAGCCGACCCGTGCCAAGCCCGTGATCGAGCTGTCGGCCTTCCAGCCCGTCTCGCGTGACTTCGCCTTCATTGTCGACCGCACCGTGAAGGGCGGCGACATCGTGCGCGCGGCCCAGAGCGTCGACAAGAAGCTGATCACCGCCGTGAACGTGTTCGACGTCTATGAAGGCAAGGGCATCGACGACGGCAAGAAGTCGATCGCGATCGCGGTGACGATCCAGCCGCGCGAAAAGACCCTGACCGACCAGGAGATCGAGGCCGTCGCCGCGAAGATTGTGGCGGAGGTGACGAAGAAGACCGGCGGCACTTTGAGAGCATGATCATGCTCGAGAAATAATAGAGCATGAATCTCACTGACTTTCTTCCGAAGGACGTCAGCCTCACCATTGCGATGGCGCTCTGCGCCGTCGCTTTCGTTTCGGGCACCGCGCGCGGCTTCTCGGGCTTCGGCTCGGCGCTGATCTTCATGCCGCTGGCGAGCAGCATCGCGGCGCCGCGTCTGGTTGCCGCGCTGCTCCTCGTGATCGATTTCGTCGCGGCCGCGCCGCTGCTGCCTGATGCCTGGCGCAAGGCCGACCGCAAGGCCACCGCCGTGATCGTGCTGGGCGCGCTGGTCGGCGTGCCCGTCGGCACCTATTTCCTCAGCGTGCTCGAACCCGTCACGACGCGATGGATCATCTCCTGCTTCGTCGCTGCGCTGTTGCTTCTGCTGCTGTCGGGCTGGCGCTATCGCGGCAAGGACCACGCCTGGCTCTCGGTCGGCATCGGCAGCCTCTCCGGCTTCTGTAGCGGCCTCGCACAGACCGGCGGCCCGCCAATCGTCGGCTATTGGCTCGGCCGCCCCGTTGCCCCGATCGTCGCGCGCGCCAACATCTTGCTGTTCTTCGGCGCGTCGGATTTCTTCTCGATGGTCAGCTATGCGACCACAGGACTGATCTCGCGCGAATCGCTCGTGCTCTCGCTCATCGTCGGACCGGTCTATGCGATCGGCGTCGCCTTCGGTGCGTCGCTGTTCGGCCGTGCCAGCGAGAAGGTGTTTCGCGCCATCTGTTACGGGCTGATCGCGCTGGCGGTGATCGCCGGACTGCCGGCACTGGATGGGGTGTTGCGCTAAGCCATCCACAGTCGTCCTGGCGAAAGCCAGGACCCATTACCCCGGTCAGCGCTATAGCGCGAAGCTGACAGCCCCAGGTCTTCGCCAAACTGCGCCCTAGGGTAATAGGTCCTGGATCTGCGCTTCGCTTCGCTGCGCTTGTCCAGGACGACGACTGAATTAGTTCCTCTGCTGCCGCGGCGCCCGCCGCTTCTTCGTCGACTGCGTCGGCACATCGGCCGGCTCGTCCTTGAGCGCGCCGATCTTGCGCAAGGCCGCGTCCGCGGCGCGCTCGCCGCTTTCCCAGGCGCCGTCGACGGTGCCCCACAGCGTCTCGTGCGTGGCTTCGCCGGCGAGGAACATGTTGCCGATCGGCTCGGCGAGGATTCTTCGCGAGAGCTGACCGCCCGGCGAGGCCGCCGACATCGCACCCATCACGAACGGCGAGGCGTTCCAGCGCGTCGCGCTGGCTTTCTGCACGGCGGCCGCCACTTCGCCGCCGAACAGCTTCGTGATCCATTCTCTGGCGAAGGCCGTCATCGCCTTCTCGCCTTGCCCGGACAGATCGCGGCCGAACGAGCCGCCGACATCGATCGAGCACAGCGAAGAGCCGCCGATATTGGCGAACATCAGCGCCGTGCGCGTCGAGTTGCTCTGCTCGATCAGGATGTCGTCGCGCGACAGGCCGAGCGGATTGCCCGGCAGTTGCAGCACGATGTGATCGTAGCTTCCGAGCGTGAGCTTCGAGGCGGCATCGAGCGTGCGCTTCGGAATGTCAGGCCCAAACTTGATCGCGCCCGAAATCAGCACATTGGTCGAGACCGTGATGATGGCGGCACGTGCGGCGATCTTGCCGGCTTGTGTCTCCACGCTGACGTCGCGATTGCTCCAGACGATCCGGCTCGCCGGCGTCGACAGCGCGACCGGCGCCTGCTCACCGAGTTTGGTGATCAGGGTCCCCAGGCCCTGGCGGCAGGCGATCGCGGCGTTGCGATCCTGTGCCCGCGCCTTGTCGATCGCAGACAGCTCCTTCAGGTCCTTGCCGGCGAAGCTCGCGCCCAGGATGAACTCGGCCGCGCCGGCCCAATCGCCGAGATCCTTCGGCAGCACCGAGGCGCAGGCGGTATCGAGCTTGCCGCGCGCGGCCTCGTCGATGGCGCGGTTGGCGCGCACCAGCGCCGCCAGGAATTCCTCGGTCTCGCCGGCCCGTGCGTTGCGGCGGCCGATGCGCATCTTCTGGCCTGATGGCGCCGGCAGAACGTCGAGCCCGGCACTGCGCGCCAGCCGGATCATCGGATTGGTGTCGGGATTGTGCATCCAGCGCGCGCCGCGATCGAACGGCGTGTCGAAGGTGGTCGTATCCGTGATGCAGCGGCCGCCGATCTGCGACGCCGCTTCCACCACCACGACCCTGCGATTGGCCGCCATGATGCGCCGCGCCGCGGCAATTCCGGCCGCGCCCGCGCCGATCACGACGATGTCAGCCTCGCGTGGCAGGGGCGCGGCGGTTGCGCGCAGGACCGGCATCGCGGCAAGGCCCGCCGATGCCGATAGGAAGCTGCGGCGCGTGATTGTCATGACATGGTTTCCGGAGACTTGCAGCAAACGGGAACAGCTAGCGAACCTTGCCGCATCTGATGTTGCGCGGCAACCATCATGGTGAATCAATCGTGCTTGATGTCACAGAACGATGAACCGAATTGCAACACGTTCCGACCATGATAGAGAAGAGAAAAAGACGGCCGGAAAAGGCCGTGGGGGAGTTTTGAAATGGGGACGGTCCTGGATTCAGTCGGCAAGCTGATTGCCGCGTACCTCTCGAAGGAGGTGCCGGGCTATGAGCCGTTCACGCCGAGCGACCCCGAGCATCTGCGCGGCGTGATCGAGCCCGGCGACGTGCTACTGGTCGAGGGCAACAACCGCATCTCGGGCATCATCAAATATCTGACGCAGTCGACCTGGTCCCACGGCGCACTCTATGTCGGCCCCATCGAAGGCGCGGAAGAGCCCGATGGCGAGCCGCACGTGCTGATCGAGGCCAATATCGGCGAAGGCGTCACCTCCGCGCCGCTGTCGAAATACTTCCCCTATCACACCCGCGTCTGCCGTCCGGTCGGGCTGTCCTATGAGGACCGCACCACGGTCTGCCGCTATGCGATCAACCGCATCGGCTTCGGCTACGACACCAAGAACATCGTCGACCTGATGCGCTTTCTGTTTCCGCTGCCGATCCCGCAGCGCTGGCGGCGCCGCATGATCTCGATCGGCTCGGGCGATCCCACCAAGATCATCTGCTCGGCCCTGATCGCACAAGCGTTCGACGCCGTGCGTTACCCGATCCTGCCCAAGATCACCAAGGCCGGCAGCCGCGCCGCCCGCCGCGAGATCCTGCACATCCGCGATTCCTCGCTCTACATGCCCCGCGACTTCGACATCTCGCCCTATTTTGAAGTCGTCAAACCCACCATCGTGCACGGCTTCGACTACACCGCCTTGCACTGGGCCGACAAGCAGAAGCCGCTCGAGGAGGTAGCCGGCACCTTCGGTGTGTTTCCAGAAACGTTCCGTGCGCCGCCGCTCGTTCCTGAAGCGACTGACGAAGAGGCGCCGGTTTCGGCTGAAGAAGTGATGCGTGAGGCGGCTGCGGAGATGAGCGTTGCCTTCTCCGAGCATTTTGTGCTGCTGAACGATCTCGCAAAGTACCGCGCGCAGGGACACGCGCTGGGGATGGCGGCGTAGCTCCGCCGTCGTCCTGGCGAAAGCCAGGACCCATTATCAGAGGAGACGTTTGGCGAGGACCGGCCGTTCGGTACAGCTACCGCGCGCGATCGATAAGCTCCGCGGTATGGGTCTTGGCTTTCGCCAGGACGACATTGGTGGATATCGTTGGCCCCTCACAATGGCGAGTGAGTACGACCCTACCGCTCTGCCCGCCCAATCACCGCCATCAGCTCCGCGATCTTCTCGCGCTGGTCCGCCTTGTCGCCGCTCGCGATCGCATGCTCGACGCAATGGGCGACGTGATCTTTCAGAACCTCTTCCTCGACCCGGCGCAGCGCAGCGCGGACCGCCGAGATCTGCGTCACGATGTCGATGCAATAGCGGTCCTCCTCGACCATTTTCGAGAGGCCGCGAACCTGCCCCTCGATCCGGCCGAGACGTTTTCCGACAGATGCCTTGATGTCCTTGCGCATGCGGCTTATATACCCCCCTAGGGTATAACTTGCAAGACCGGAGCGTGGCAATGACCGACGCGGAACACGAGCACCGTCACAACGCGGAAACACATTCCGGATGCGGCTGTTCCAGTAAGGCTGCCCCGGTCGCCCAGCCCGCCGCTGCCTCCTGCTGCGGCGCGCACGGCGATCACGCGCATGACCACGGCGCCGCGGCAAAAGTCCGTGATCCCGTCTGTGGCATGACAGTCGATCCCGCGACGTCCAAGCACCGCTTCGACCATCACGGCGCGACCTTCCATTTCTGCTCGGCCGGCTGCCGCACCAAATTCGCCGAGGATCCCGCAAGATATCTCGCCAAGGAGAAGACACCCGAGCCCGAGATGCCCGCAGGCACGATCTACACCTGCCCGATGCATCCGCAGATCCGCCAGGCCGGACCCGGCACCTGCCCGATCTGCGGCATGGCGCTCGAGCCGGAAGTGGCGAGCCTGGAGACCGGGCCCAATCCTGAGCTTGCCGACATGACGCGGCGGTTCTGGATCGGCGGCGCGCTGGCTTTGCCGGCCGTGGTGCTGGAGATGGGCGGCCATCTCGCGGGCCCGCACAACTGGATCGATGCGACGCTGTCGAACTGGATCCAGCTCGTCTTCGCCACGCCCGTGGTGCTGTGGGCCGGCTGGCCGTTCTTCGTTCGCGGCTGGCAGTCGCTGCTGACGCGCAACCTCAACATGTTCACGCTGATCGCGATGGGTACGGGCGTTGCCTATGTCTACAGCCTGATCGGCACCATCGCGCCGCAGATCTTCCCGGCCACATTCCGCGGGCATGAAGGCGCGGTCGCGGTCTATTTCGAGGCAGCGGCCGTCATCACCGTGCTGGTGCTGCTCGGGCAGGTGCTGGAGCTGCGAGCCCGCGATGCGACGTCGGGTGCGATCAAGGCGCTGCTGCAGCTCGCCCCCAAGACCGCACGGCGCATCGATGGCGATGGCGGCGAGCACGAGGTCGAGATCGACGCGCTTCATGCCGGTGACCGCTTGCGCGTGCGGCCGGGCGAAAAAGTGCCGGTCGACGGCGTCATTCTGGAAGGCCGTTCCTCGCTCGACGAGTCGCTCGTAACAGGCGAATCCATGCCGGTGACCAAGGAGACGGGCGCGAAGGTGATCGCGGGCACGCTCAACCAGTCCGGCAGCTTCATCATGCGCGCCGACAAGGTCGGGCGGGAGACGCTGCTGTCGCAGATCGTGCAGATGGTGGCCGACGCGCAGCGCTCGCGGGCGCCAATCCAGCGCCTCGCCGACCAGGTCGCGGGCTGGTTCGTGCCGACCGTGATCGCCGTCGCCATCGCCGCGTTCGCTGCCTGGGCCTGGTTCGGGCCGGAGCCGCGGCTGGCCTTCGGCCTCGTCGCCGCCGTCAGCGTACTGATCATCGCCTGCCCCTGTGCGCTGGGACTCGCGACTCCGATGTCGATCATGGTCGGCGTCGGCCGCGGCGCGCAGGCAGGCGTGCTGATCAAGAACGCCGAGGCGCTCGAGCGAATGGAGAAGATCGACACGCTGGTGGTCGACAAGACCGGCACCCTGACCGAGGGCAAGCCGAAGGTGGTCGCGATCGTGCCCGCGGCCGGCTTTGCGGAAGACGATATCCTCCGCATGGCCGCCAGCGTCGAGCGCGCCAGCGAGCATCCTCTGGCCGACGCGATCATGCGCGCGGCGAAGGAGAAGCAGCTCGCGCTGGGCCAGGTCGAACAATTCGATTCGCCGACCGGCAAGGGCGCGACCGGCAAGGTCGACGGCAAAACCATCGTGCTCGGCAATGCCAAATATCTGATGTCGATCGGCATCGACACCACAGCGCTCGATGGCGAGGCCGAACGGCTGCGCGGCGATGGCGCGACCGTGATCAACATGGCGGTCGACGGCCGGCTTGCCGGCCTGTTCGCGATCGCCGATCCGGTCAAGGCTTCCACGCCGGAGGCCCTGAAGGCACTGGCAGCCGAAGGCATCAAGGTCATCATGCTGACCGGCGACAACCGCACCACGGCGGAGGCTGTCGCGCGCAGGCTCGGCATCGCCGACGTCGAGGCCGAAGTGCTGCCGGATCAGAAGAGCGCGGTGGTGACAAAGCTGCAGAAGGCCGGCCGCAGTGTCGCCATGGCCGGCGACGGCGTCAACGACGCGCCGGCGCTGGCTGCGGCCGAAGTCGGCATCGCGATGGGCACCGGCACGGACGTGGCGATGGAGAGCGCCGGCGTCACACTGCTGAAGGGCGATCTCACCGGCATCGTCCGTGCGCGAAAACTGTCGCAGGCGACGATGAGCAACATCCGGCAGAACCTGTTCTTCGCCTTCATCTACAACGCCGCCGGGATTCCGATCGCGGCCGGCATCCTCTATCCGACCTTCGGCGTGCTGCTGTCGCCGATCATCGGAGCCGCCGCGATGGCGCTGTCCTCGGTCAGCGTGGTCGGGAATGCGCTGCGGCTGCGGGCAACGCGGCTGTGAGCGAGCGCCTTCTCTCTCGCACCGTTCACGAAACGCGGTAAGATACGCGTAGCCCGGATGAAGCGAAGCGCAATCCGGGGTCTGTCCACGCATCGAAACTGTCCCGGATTGCGCTTCGCTCCATCCGGGCTACCGACTACGCACCAAGCGGTACGCACGGAGAGGACTTGATGCAGCGAATCACGATAACCATCGAGGATGATCTCTTGGCGGAGATCGACGCGGCGGCGGAAGCGCGCGGCTATCAGAACCGCTCCGAGATCATTCGCGACCTCGCACGTGCCGGCTTGCAGCAGAGCAGCGAGGACACCGCGCAGACCGGGCCCTGCGTCGCCGGCCTCGTCTATGTCTACGACCATGCCGCCCGCGATCTCTCAAAACGCCTGGTGCAGGAATTCCATGGCCACCACGACCTCGCGCTGGCGACGCTGCATGTCCATCTCGACGACAACAATTGCATGGAGATGACGGCGCTGCGCGGCGATGCCGGCGAGGTCAGGCATTTCGCTGATCATATCATCGCCGAACGTGGCGTGCGCTATGGGCGTGTGGTGATGATTCCGACGGGGGACAGCAAGCAGGCGAAGGCGCGCAAGCACGGGCACCGGCATGAGTAGATTCGCCGCATAGACGGTGCGTTCCCCTCTCCCCTTGCGGGAGAGGGGAAGAAAAACCTCACGCCGCCTTCGCTGCGCTCCCGCCCGGCAACCCGGCCCGCGCGATGCCGCCATACAGCGTTTCGTTCGGCATCTCCTCGCGCAGGATCCTGCGCACCGTGATCAGCTTCTCCAAATCGATGCCGGTCGCGAAGCCCTTGCTCTCGCACAGGAACGCGAGATCCTCGAACACGACATTGCCGGTCGCACCGGGGGCGAAAGGGCAGCCACCGAGGCCGCCGAGCGAGCCGTCGAGGATCCGCGCGCCTTCGTCGAGCGCCGCGGCCGCGTTCGCGATGCCCATGCCGCGGGTGTCGTGGAGATGGATGCAAATGGGCTTTGACCCTGCGAGCTTCACCGCGGCGCGCGTCAGATCCGCCACCTGCTTTGGCCCGGCATAGCCGACGGTGTCGGCGATGCCGACGAAATCGACGCCAGCCTCGAGGCATTTGTCGACCAGCCGCAGCACTTCTGCAGGGTCAACCGCCCCGGTGATCGAGCAGCCCAGCGCCATCGAGATCGCCGCGTTGACGAGCGGCTTGTGGCTGGTGGCATCGCGCAGTTCGCACAGGCGTTTCAGATTGGCGATCGCGGATTCGCGCGAGCGGTGCGCATTGGCCTGGCTGTGCTCTTCCGTTGCCGAGACCACCGAGGCGATTTCGCCGACGCCGGATTCCAGCGCCTCGTTCACGCCGCGTTCGTTGAGCGCAAGCGCGATGCCATGCGCGCCGGGCAATGAAGCGACCGTCGCGACGACGTCGCGAATATCGACGAATTGCGGAAAGGTCTTTGCCGGCAGGAACGAGCCGACCTCGAAATGCCGCACGCCGGCGGCATATTCCTCGCGCACCCAGCGTTGCTTGGCGTCGGTCGACGGAATTTTCTTCACGAGCTGGAGCCCGTCGCGCAGGCCGACTTCGCGCAGGCTGACGCGCTCCGCGGGGTAAATCTCCTGGATCCGGCTCATGCGCGCCTCCCTGTTGTTTTTGACGTCACGTCTTCATTTTCATTGTCGATCTCGGCGCGAACGGCCGCGGTGTCGGCCCCGAGCGGCGCGACCCTGAGGCCTTCGCCGATATGGCTGCCGTTCCATTCGATCGGCAGCGCCGGCACCCGGAACGGCTTGCCGTCGGCGGTGACATTGTTGACGAGCCCGCCCGGGCGCAGCACATGCGGATCGGCGAAGAGATCCTCGGGCCGGTTGATCGGCGAGAAGCAGATGTTGAGCGCATCGAGCCTCTGCGACAGTTTTGCCACGTCCCATTGCCTGATGATGTCGGCTGCGCGTGGAATGATCCGCCCACGGGCCAGAATGCGATCGGTCGTGGTACGCAAGGCGGGATCATCGAGAAATTCAGTCAGGCCGAACTCGCGGCAGAAGCTTTGCCAATGGCCTTCGGTGACGACGCCGATGAAGATTCGCTCGCCGCCGGCGGTCTCGAAGATGTCATAGATCGGCCAGGCATGCTCGCGCTCCGGCATCGAGCGCGGCTTGTTGCCGGTCATCTCGTATTCGACCATGTGCTGGGCAACCAGGAACAGGCAGTTCTCGAACAGGCCGATGCGGATATAGGCGCCGTCGCGTTTTCCGCCGCTCTTCTGATAGAGCGCCGCGAGGATTGCGATCACGCCGAACATGCCGCCCATGATGTCGTTGGCGGACGAGCCGACACGCTGGGGCTTTTCGCTGGTGCCGGTCATGGCAGCAAGGCCCGCCATCATCTGCACGACCTCGTCGAGCGCGGGGCGGTGCTCGTAGGGACCGGAGAGGAAACCCTTGTGGCCGGCGATGATCAGATTCGGATGCCGGCGGCGCAATTCGTCGGCGCCGAGCCCCTGCTTCGCGAGTTGGCCGTCGCGAAAATTCTCCAGGAACACATCGGCCGTCGCCAGCAGCCGGTGCATGATCTCGCGATCCTCAGGCTTCTCGAAATCCAGCACGACGCTGCGCTTGCCGCGGTTGAACAACGGGAAGAAGGCCGTGCCCATGCCCCCCAGGCTCCGGGTCTTGTCGCCCGCGGGCGGCTCGACCTTGATCACGTCGGCTCCGAGTTGTGCCAGGATCATGCCGCAGGTCGGGCCCATGACCATGTGGGTCATCTCGACGACGCGCACGCCTGCAAGCGGCAATCCGGCCACCGATTCTTCCATCGCCATATGCGCCTGTTCCTTTGCCCGGCTGGTTCCGCTTGTTGTCAAGCGGGTTGGTGAAGCAACGGTCTTGCCGAATTCATCGTGGCTTCGTTGATGCGAGCGGTCAATCCGGCCATGAGCGGTGCCGCCGATCTCCCTTGCCGAAGTGGCCCGGGGTGTCTACCTCTCGCGGGTGATTTCGTGAGAGGAACTCCCATGCTGGATGCCGCCGTCAAGGCGCTGTCGCAAATGATCTCGCCGCCGATGCGCTCGATCCTGTGGCGGTCGATCGGCGTCGCCCTGGTGCTGATCATCGTGCTGGCGATCGGCTTGCAGCGGCTCCTGAGCTGGTTTGCGACCTATGGTGAGGCCTGGCTGGAGGGCCTGCTCGGTCCGGGCTGGCACTCATCGCTCGAGGTATTGTCCTGGATCATTTCGATCGCCGCGGGACTCGGCGTCGTGTTCGGGGCTGTGTTCCTGATGCCGGCGATCACCTCGCTGGTGGCGAGCCTGTTCGTCGACGACGTCGCCGACATTGTCGAGCGCGAGCACTATCCGGCCGAGCGGCCGGGCGTCGCGCTGCCGTTCAGCCAGGCGATCTACGAGGGCGTCAAGACCGCGCTGCTGACGATCCTGGTTTATCTGGTCGCGTTGCCGCTGGTGCTTTTCGCCGGCGCCGGTTTCCTGGTCTTCTTCCTCGCCACGGCCTGGCTGCTCGGCCGCGAATATTTCGAGCTCGCGGCGATACGGTTTCGCTCGCCGGAGGAAGCCAAGGCGATGCGGCGCGACAATGCCGCGACCATCTTCACCGCGGGCCTGTTCATCGCAGCCTTCGTCTCGATCCCGATCGTGAACCTGGCGACGCCGATCTTCGCCATGGCCTTTATGGTCCACATGCACAAGCGGCTCTCAGGCCCGCGACCCGAGCTGATCGAGCCGGCGCGGCAGATGCGGTGACGGTGTCTACCTCACCGACACCCCGCATCTGCGCAACAGCATCCTGGCGAAGCCGAACGGCGCCGGCGTGAACGGGCCGGGCGGGGCACGGGTGACCAGGGCGACGACGCCGAGCGCGGCCATTGCGACCCAGAAGCACAGCCAGAAGCCGTCGATATAGGCGAGCACATTGGCCTCGCGCTGGACCAAGCCCGCGAGCGTACCGACCGCGCGGGCCTGGGCCGAGCCCGCACCATGGGCCGCAAAATGGTCGGCGAGCTGTTTCAGCATGCGGACCACGTCGACGTCACCGACGCCGAGATTCTGGCCGAGATAGAAGGAATGGATCTGCTCGCGGACGCGCAGCCACGTTCCCATCAACGCCACGCCGATCTCGGCACCACCGAGCCGCATGATCTGGATATAGGCGGCAAACGAGGTGGCACGGCTCGGATCGGAATTGGACAGCAGCGTGATGATCAGCGGCAGCAAGGTCAGCGACTGCCCGATCGCCTGGAGCAGCACGATGCCGGCGAAATCCTCGCGCGCCCAATCATGGCTGAGCTGCGTGCCCCAGAGATTGGCGGCGGCGAAGCAGGAAAATCCCACGACCACCACCGTCCGCGTATCGAAATGCCGCAGCAGCCAGATCGAGAGCGGCACCAGCACGAACATCGGCAACGCGCCGTAGATGAGCAGCAGGAGGCCACTCTGCTCCGGCCTGAGCAGGGCGATGGAGGCGAGGAAATTCGGCACCAGCGACGCGTTGGACAGGCTGGTCAGCGTGTAGAGCAGGATCAAGACCAGCCCCAAGCCGATATTGCGCGAGAACAGCACGTTGATATGTGCCCATGGCTGCCGCACCAGGGCCTCGTTGACGAGGAAGCCCGCGACCAGCACCGCGCCGGCAATGATCAACGCCATCACCGTCCCCGACCCCAGCCAGTCCAGCCGGTTGCCCTGGTCGAGCCCGGCATAGATCATCGAGACGCCGGCGCCGAGCAGCAGCATGCCGCCCCAATCGGCGTCGCGGAGCAAAGCGCGATTCACCGGCTCGTTCGGCGTGCCCCAATAGACCATCAGGCCCATCAGGGGCGCGACGACGACGCTCTGCCAGTACAGCCATCGCCAGCCGAGATGGTCGACATACAAGCCGACCAGCGAGCTCGAGGTATCCAGCGCGAAGCCGACGCGGATCGAATAGATCGAGATCGCCGGAAGCCACCAGCGGATCGGCAGATTGCGGAACACGATCATCAGCGTCGCCGGCACGAAGGTGCCGAGCAAGAGGCCATGTACGACGCTGAGCGCAAGCAATGTCGGATAGTCGTGCACGAACGGGATGATCAGCGAGACCGCGGCATAGACGAGGCTAGGGATGCCGAGAACGCGGCGCAGGCCGAATACGGTGGCAAGCCAGGCCACCGCGGGTGCGATGAAGATCTGCGAGCCGATGCCCGCAGTGGAGAGCCAGGCGCCCTCGTCGAACGAGAGCGAGAACGCGCCGCGCAGGTCCGGCAGGCCAATCGTGGTCAGCCGGCTGTCGAAATTGGCGAGGAACGAGCCGAGCAGCACCGCTGCCACCGCAAACAGCGGCTGCGGCGCGACGCCGCCGCGCGAGAGCGGCCCGCGACTGGAATCGTCATTTTCCGCCATTGCCGGCCTTGGTGTCGATGCTGGTGACGACCGACATCCCCGGCACCAGCCGCGCCAGCAGCGGCTGGTTGTCGTCGAACTGGATGCGCACGGGAATGCGCTGCACGACTTTGGTGAAGTTACCGGTTGCGTTGTCCGGCGGCAGCAGCGCGACCTGCGCGCCGGTCGCGGGCGCAATGCGCTCGACCCGCCCGCGCAGCTTCTCACGCGGGAAACTGTCGACGGTGATCTCGACCGGCTGGCCCGGTGCGACGTGCGTAAGCTGGGTCTCCTTGTAGTTCGCGATCACATAGACCTTCGGCAACGGCACGACGTTGATGAGGTTGGTGCCGATGTTGACGTAGTCGCCGGGCTGGACCTGCCGCTCGCCGACGACGCCGTCGAACGGCGCCGATATCTTGGTGTAGCCGAGCTTGAGCTTCGCACTCGCCAGTGTCGCCTTGGTCGCTTCGAGATCGGCGGCGCGCTGCTTCCTGGTGCCTTGCAGCACCTCGAGTTGGTGCTGCTGGGCCGCGATCACGGCGCGGCTCGCGCGCACATCGGCCTGCGCCTTGGCATAGCCTGCGACCGCCTGTTCGAAGCGCTGCCGCGTGCCGGATTCGGTCTGCGACAGCGATTGCTGGCGCTCCTGCTCCTGCCGCGCCTCGACCTCCACGGCTTCGGCCGAGAGCCGCGCGGCTTGCGCCTGCGCGATCGTCGCATATTGCAGCTCGATCTGATTGGCCAGATTGTCGAGCACGGCTTGTGCGGCGGCGACCGCCGCTTCGGACTGCGCGACTTGCGCCTGATAGTCGGCAGGGTCGATCTGGATCAGGAGATCGCCGGCCTTGACGCGCTGGAAATCGGTGACCCCGACGGTCAGCACTTCGCCGGAGACGCGACTGGCAAGCCGGGTCAGCTCGGCGCGCACGTAGGCGTCGTTGGTGATCTGGACCGCCGAATTGCCGACCCATTCGTCGAAGCGCTGCGTTGCCAGCGCGACGAAGCCGAGAGCGACGATCACCGCGAACAGCGGAATCGCGAGCCGGCTCCACAGCGAGCTGGCCGGTGGTTGCGAGGGCTTGGGTTGCGGAGCAGGCGCTGCGGTGGGAGACGATGACGGAACTTGCTCTTGTGAACTCACGACATCACTCCAAAGCGCGCTCTCTCATCCTCGTCATTCCGGGGCGATGCGCCGCATCGAACCCGGAATCTCGAGATTCCGGGTCCTACGGACCGTCCCGGAATGACGGACATTGCCATCAGACCGTCTTTTCCGGCCACCGGCAGAGATCGTTGATCAGGCAAACCTCGCAGCGCGGCTTGCGCGCGAGGCAAGTATAGCGGCCGTGCAGGATCAGCCAATGATGGGCATGCAGCATGAACTCGGCCGAGATCACCTTTTCGAGACCGAGCTCGACCTCCAGCGGCGTCTTGCCGGGCGCGAGGCCGGTCCGGTTGCCGACGCGGAAGACGTGCGTGTCGACCGCCATGGTGTGCTCGCCGAAGGCCATGTTGAGCACGACGTTAGCGGTCTTGCGACCGGCGCCGGGCAGCGACTCGATCCCGGCGCGCGTGCGCGGCACCTCGCCGCCGAACTCGCTGAGCACCTTCGCGGACAACGCAATGACGTTCCTGGCCTTGGTGCGGTAGAGGCCGATCGTCTTGATGTACTCGCGCAGGCGTTCCTCGCCGAGGTCGAGCATCTTCTGCGGTGTGTCGGCGATCTCAAACAGCGCGCGCGTTGCCTTGTTGACGCCGGCGTCGGTCGCCTGCGCCGACAGCACCACCGCAACCAGCAGCGTGAACGGATTGACGTGCTCGAGCTCGCCTTTCGGTTCCGGATTGGCCTTGCGGAAACGGCTGAAGGCCTCGCGGACTTCGGGCGGCGTCCAGGGCTTCATGGCCTTAAGCGATTTCTTCGCGGGCCCCTTCGGTTTGGCCGCAGCCGGCCTTGCCTTTTTCTTCGGCACCGACGTCTTGCGCGGGGCCGGCTTGCGGGTGATTTTCGCCATGATCGGGATATACTGAGGGACGATGAGCACAGGCAACGAAATTGAGCGCGAACGATCTGGAAGCGAGGCCGAGCCTCAGATCTTTTCCGCGCGCCTGACGCCGCACCGCTCGCTGAACCGCACCGGCTTCCTCGCCGTGATGCTGTTCCTGAGCGCCGTCAGCTTCGTCACCGGCCTCGTCTTCCTGATGATGGGCGCGTGGCCGGTGTTCGGCTTCTTCGGCCTCGATGTGCTGGTGATCTGGTGGGCCTTCAAAGCCAATTTCCGCGCGGCGCGGGCCAGCGAGGAGATCGTGGTCACGCCATCTGAATTGCGCGTGCGGCGCGTCAGCCAGCACGGCCAAATCGTCGAATGGACCTTCAATCCGCTCTGGGTCCGGCTCGACATGGAAATCGACGAGGATTTTGGCATCGAGCACCTCTATCTGATCTCGCGAGGTCACCAGATCCAGATCGCCCGCTTTCTGGGACCGGACGAAAAATCCAGTTTCTACAAAGGCTTGGTTGAGGCATTGAATGCCGCCAGGCGCGGTCCGACCTACAATCCGGTCACCTGATTGCGGATCGGAAATCGGGTGGTTTCGCACCCTGCCCTCTCCTACATTTGTGGTCATGATGACACTCGCGATACATGACCAGCGCCTGGCCGGGCCGGGCTCCCAGAACGCCGCGATGCGCGACTATGATTCCGTGCGCCGGGCGATCGCCTTCATTTCGGAAAAGTGGCGCGCCCAGCCGACGATCGAGGCGATGGCGGATGCGGCCGGCGTCACCCCGGACGAGCTGCACCATCTGTTCCGCCGCTGGGCCTCGATCACGCCGAAGGCCTTCATGCAGGCGCTCACGCTTGATCACGCCAAGGGCTTGCTGCGGGACTCAGCGAGCATCCTCGATGCGGCGCTCGACTCGGGCCTTTCGGGTCCGGGCCGGCTGCATGATCTCTTCGTCACCCACGAGGCGATGTCGCCGGGCGAATGGAAGAACGGCGGCGCAGGGCTCATCTTGCGCTATGGCTTTCATCACTCGCCGTTCGGCACGGCGATCGTGATCGCGACCGATCGCGGATTGTCGGGCCTCGCCTTCGCCGATCCCGGTGAGGAACAGGTGGCGCTTGCCGACATGACGCGGCGATGGCGGAACGCAACTTACGTCGAGGATCACGAAGGTACCGCACCGCTGGCGCAGCGCATCTTCGACACAAAACTGTGGCGGCCTGACCAGCCGCTGCGCGTGGTGATGATCGGCACCGATTTCGAGGTCCGGGTGTGGGAGACCTTGCTGAAGATCCCGATGGGCCGCGCGGTGTCCTATTCGGACATCGCCTGTAACATCAACAGCCCGAAAGCCTCACGTGCCGTCGGCGCCGCCGTCGGCAAGAACCCGGTGTCCTTTGTCGTGCCCTGCCACCGCGCGCTCGGCAAGAGCGGCACACTCACCGGCTATCACTGGGGCATCACCCGCAAGCAGGCGATGCTGGGCTGGGAGGCCGGGCAGCTGGGGCTGCAGTAGGTCTTTTGCAAAACTGTCTCCAAATGGTCGTCCTGGCGAAAGCCAGGACCCATCACCCCAGGGAGATGTTTTGGCGCCGACTGCCAACCACCAATCATCGCAAAACCAACGACGGTGGTTATGGGTCCTGGCTTTCGCCAGGACGACGCTGATTATTTGGCCGGCTCCGTCGCGCGCGGACGTCTTTAGCCCGCCAGATCAAGCTTCGAGGCCACCGTCGAATCCGCATTGAGCCGGTAGATGATCGGTACACCCGTCGCGAGCTCGCGCTTCAAAATGCCTTCGGGGGAGAGCTTTTCCAGCACCATGATCAGCGCGCGCAGCGAATTGCCGTGAGCCGCAACGAGCGTGCGCTTGCCGTTGAGCACGCCCGGCAAAATCTCCTGAACGTAATACGGCAGTGCTCGCGCGAGCGTGTCCTTCAGGCTTTCGCCGCCGGGCGGCGGCACGTCGTAGGAGCGGCGCCAGATCAGCACCTGGTCCTCGCCCCATTTCTTGCGGGCGTCGTCCTTGTTGAGGCCGGAGAGATCGCCATAGTCGCGCTCGTTCAACGCGAGGTTCTTTTCCGTCGGCAGGCCCTTCTGGCCGAGCTCGCCGAGAATGAGATCGAGCGTGTGCTGTGCGCGCGTCAACACCGAGGTGTAGGCGACGTCGAACACGAGGCCCTGCGCCTTCAGCTTGCGGCCGGCTTCGGTGGCCTCCTTTACGCCAAGCTCGGTAAGGTCAGGGTCCTTCCAGCCCGTGAACAGGTTCTTCAGATTCCATTCGCTCTGGCCGTGCCGCACCAGCACGAGAAGACGTTCGCTCATTGACTGCTTTCCGTTTGGTTTAGATGTCAGACAGGCCGAGCACGTCGGCCATGGAGTAGTGCCCCGGCTTCTTGCCATGCGCCCAGAGCGCGGCCTTCAGCGCGCCGTGGGCGAACAGCATGCGATCCTCCGCGTGATGCGACAGCGTCAGGCGCTCGAACGGGCCGAGGAAGCTCACGCTGTGATCGCCGGCCGCGGTGCCGCCGCGCAACGACGCAAAGCCGATGTCGCCGGGCTTGCGCGCGCCGGTGATGCCGTCGCGGCCGCGGTCTGCATGCTCGTCGAGCGCGATGCCGCGGCCGCTAGCTGCCGCCTGGCCCAGCATCAGCGCCGTACCCGAGGGCGCGTCGATCTTCATGCGGTGATGGGTCTCGACGATCTCGATGTCGAAGCTCTCGTCGAGCGCCTTGGCGACGCGCTTGACCACGGCGGCGAGCAGATTGACACCCAGGCTCATATTGCCGGACTGCACCACGACGGCGCGGTTGGTGACGCTCTTGATCACGGCGTTGTCGGAGCCCGACAGGCCCGTCGTTCCGACCACGTGCACGAGGCCGCGTTCGGCAGCGATCGCGACGTTGGCCAAGGTCGCCGCGGGCACGGTGAAATCCAGAATGCCGTCGGCGTCCTTTGACAATGCCCAGAGATCGCCGGAGAGTTTGATGCCATTGGCCGGCAGGCCTGCGAGCACGCCGGCATCCTTGCCGAGCAGCTCCGAGCCCGGCGCCTCCAGCGCGCCGGCCAGCACCGCGCCTTTGGTCTCGGCAATTGCCCGCGTCAGCGCCCGGCCCATCCGGCCGCCGGCTCCAGCAACAATCAAGCGCATGTCGGACATGGTGTAATCCTCTCACGGCCGTTGTAGCGGGGGGAGGCAGTTCCGGCAACCGAGGGGGATTGGGCAGGTGGGCTTCCAGCCTCCTCTGGAGCGCCGGTCGCTTGCGGCCATCCTTCGAGACGCTCGCCTACGGCGGGCCCTCAGGATGAGGTCGGAATCCGTGGCAACAAATTCGACGGGCGCAGATTCTGCTTAGCCTCATCCTGAGGAGACCGCCGCGGAGCGGTCGTCTCGAAGGACGAGGCGTGCGCGCAGCCTCAGCCGTCTGACGGCTGAGGGCCGTCATAGCCCTCGATGATGATGAGGTCGGCAACGGAGTGCGGCTGGCGCACCTTGATGTTGGCCTGGTATTCCGGCGAATTGTAGCAGGCGATCGCGGTCTCGTAGTCCGGGAATTCGATCACGACGTTGCGGGTGCGGCTGGCGCCTTCGACGGTGGTGAACTTGCCGGCGCGGACCACGAAGCGGCCACCCCATTTCTTGAAGATCGGACCATTGGCGACGGCATAGGGCTTGTAGCCCTCGTCATTGCTCACGTCGACGCGTCCGATCCAGTAGCCTTTTGCCATTGTTCTTCTCCCTGTGTTGTTGGTTAGCCGAGCGCTTGCGCGATCTCGGCCTGGATGGCCTCGGCGATTGCCTTGGGGTCCGCGGCTTCCACCACCGGCCGACCGACGACGAGATAGTCCGCGCCGGCGGCGATCGCACGGCCCGGCGTCATGATGCGTTTCTGGTCGCCGCTCGCCGCGCCCGCCGGCCGGATGCCGGGGGTGACGAGGCTCATCTGGTGGCCGACGATCTTGCGCAAGGCTCCGACTTCCTCGGGCGACGACACCAGCCCGTCGATGCCGAGCACCTGCGCCTGCTGCGCGCGCGCTTCGACGAGCTCGGAGACGCCGAGCCGGAAGCCCGCCGCATGCAGATCGTCCTCGTTGTAGGACGTCAGAACAGTGACGGCGAGGATCTTCAGATTCGAGCTCCCGCGACCTTCGACGGCACCCTTCATGGTCTGCGGATAAGCGTGCACGGTGAGGAAGGTCGCGCCGAGCCGGGTGATGCTGTCGACGCCTTGCGCCACGGTGTTGCCGATGTCGTGCAGCTTGAGATCGAGAAAGACCTTCTTGCCCTTGTCCGCGAGCTTGCCGACCAGCGGCAAGCCGCCGGCATAAGCCAGCCGATAGCCGATCTTGTAGAAGGTGACGCTGTCGCCGAGCCGGTTGACCATCGCTTCCGCGGCATCAACGCCGGGCAGATCGAGCGCGACGATCAGGCGGTCTTTCGGGGCAATCTCGGCTGGCGTCATGTCACCCTCACATCATGCGTTGGGAAATGTCGATCAACTGCCGCACCAGTTCCTTCAACGCGGCGATATCGCCCTCGTGCTTCAGCCTGTCCATATCGTCATAGGCCTGGTCGGCAAAGGCGAGCGTGAGCTGGCTGGCAATCACATTGGCGTGGCAGGAGGTCAGGATCAGCCGCAACGCCTGCAGCGCGCGAGCCGCGCCAAGCCGGCTCTGCGAGGCGCCGGCGAGCGCGAAGACGCGGTTGCGGAACACCTCGCCGCGCGGCTCGTGCAGCTCATGTACGCGACTGACCCAATCGATCGCGTTCTTCAGCAGCGGCGGCACCGAGGCGTTGTATTCGGGCGAGACGATCAGCACGCCATGATGCGCGCCGATCATGCGCTTGAGATTGATCGCGTGCTTGGGCACTCCGGACTTGGCCTGCAGGTCGCCGTCATAAATCGGCAGCGGAAAATCGGCGAGCGAGATCCGGGTGACGTCGACACCGGCCTGGTCGAATGCATAGGCGGCGACCGCTGCCAGCTTCGCATTGTGCGAGCCGGTGCGCAGAGAGCCGGGAATGATCAGGATTTTCGGTGCGGACATCCGCTTCCATGCATTCGGCGAAACGAGCCCGCCACGCAAACAGGAATGCCGGCGGAATTAGTCCTTGCGATACACCCAGACGCGGGCCGGCGGAAGGTTCATCCAGATCCGTTCCGAGGCCTCTGTGGACACGCCGGGCAGCGATTTCGGAATCGGCGGCACCACCGCATAGGTGAACTGGACGAAGGGCGCACCGGGCGCCAGCGCCGTGAAGGCGTCGCGGATGAGCCGCAGCCGCGTCAGCATCGGTTTTGTGACCAGCGGCAGGCCCGAGACGACCGCGGAGGCCGGCGCGCTCAGCACGTTCCAGAGCGTGTCGCGCAGACGATAGGCATCACCCTGCACCACCTTGGCCTGCGGATAGCGGTCGCGCAGCAGGGCGCAGAAGCCTGGATTGTATTCGACGAGGACGAGACGCTTCTGGTCGACGCCGCGCTCGACCAGGGCCGAGGTGATGGCGCCGGTGCCGGGCCCGAGCTCGACCACCGGTGCGTCCGAATTGACATCGACGTAATGGGCCATGGTCCGGGCCAGCAGCTTGCCCGACGGCATCACCGCGCCCATGTGGAGGGGCTTTTCGATCCATGACCGGAGAAAACGCACCTCGTCATCGAGACGGGGCTTCTTCAACGCACGCGCGGACGATGGCAATGGCATGTCGGGACCGGCCGGGACCGCGTGACCGCGGCGTGTCAGAAAATGGTCATAAAGACGTATAGGCCGAAGACGGCACGGTCAAGACGCGTCAACTCGCCCGATTACCGAAGAAATCCTTGACCTTGGTGAAGAAGCCCTCGGATTCCGGCTGGGTGTTTCCGGAGGAGAGCTTGTCGAACTCGGCCAACAATTCCTGCTGTTTTTTGGTGAGGTTCTGCGGGGTCTCGACCACGACCTGAACGTACATGTCGCCCATCTGGCGCGAGCGCAGCACCGGCATGCCTTTTGATGCGATGCGGAATCGGCGGCTGGACTGTGTCCCTGCGGGGACCTTCACCTTGGTCTTGCCCTTCTCGATGGTCGGGACCTCGAATTCGCCGCCAAGCGCCGCCGTCACCATCGAGATCGGCACACGACAATGCAGATCGGCGCCGTCGCGCTGGAAGAACTGGTGCTGGGCCAGCGACAGGAAGATGTAGAGGTCGCCGGGCGGGCCGCCGCGGACCCCGGCCTCGCCCTCGCCGGCGAGCCTGATCCTGGTGCCGTCCTCGACTCCAGGGGGAATGTTGACCGACAGATTCCGCTCGCGGGTGACGCGCCCCTGACCCGAGCAGGACGGGCAGGCGTCCTCGATCATTTGGCCGCGACCCTGGCAGCCCGGACAGGTGCGCTCCAGCGTGAAGAAGCCCTGCGACTGCCGTACGCGTCCGGCGCCGCCGCAGGTCGAGCAGGTCTTCGGCTTGGTGCCGGCCTTGGCCCCGATGCCCGAACAGGCCTCGCAAGTGACCGAGACCGGGATCTCGATCTGCGCGGTCTTGCCACCAAAAGCTTCCTCGAGCGTGATTTCCATGTTGTAGCGCAGGTCGGCGCCGCGCTCGCGGCCGCCGCGGCCGCCGCGCTGTCCGGCCATGCCGAACAAATCTTCGAAAATGTCGGAAAAGGAAGAGGCGAAGCCCGCGCCGAAACCGGCGCCGCCACCGCCGCCCTGCTCGAAGGCGGCATGGCCGTAACGGTCATAGGCGGCGCGCTTGTCCTTGTCTTTCAGGACCTCGTAGGCCTCGTTGATTTCCTTGAACTTGACTTCGCTGGTGTCGTCCCCGGGATTGCGGTCAGGGTGAAACTTCATCGCCAGCTTGCGGAACGACGATTTCAGGACGGAATCGTCGGCATCGCGTTCGACTTCGAGGGTTTCGTAGTAGCAGCGCTTGGTGGACGTGGACATGATGAGCTCGGTCTATCCGATCGCGATTCAAGTCGGAGCGAAGCAACGTCGCCATGCAGCGATATAGGCACCCTTCCGCCTCGCGGCAGAGGATTGCACGGCAGTGTTCAGAATAACGGCTGGGAATTGATCGATCGTAACGGGGCCGGCTTTAACAGAGCCGATTCTAACAGAGCGTTGCCCCATCGAGCCCGACACGATGGCCTCCCCCGCGAGGGAGGAGGCCGTTGGCGCGTGTGGGGTCCAAGCCGTCCGCATCATCACCCTCGCAGGGTTCAGGCGGACTTCTTGTTGTTCTTGTCGTCGTCGACTTCGGTAAATTCCGCGTCGACGACGTCGTCCTTGGCCGCATCCTTCTTGGCGTCGGCCTCGGCCTGCTGCTTGTACATGGCCTCGCCGAGCTTCATCGACGCCTGGGCCAGCGTTTGGGTCTTGGCCTTGATCGCTTCGGCATCGTCGCCCTTCAGCGCTTCCTTGAGGTCGCTGACGGCATCCTCGATGGCGCGGCGCTCGGTCTCTGCGACCTTCGAACCGTGCTCGGCCAGTGCCTTCTCGGTCGAATGCACCAGTCCGTCCGCGTCGTTCTTGGCGGTCACGGCCTCGCGGCGCTTCTTGTCCGCCTCGGCATTGGCCTCGGCGTCCTTGACCATTTTCTCGATGTCGGCTTCCGACAGACCGCCGGAGGCCTGGATGCGGATCTGCTGCTCCTTGGACGTGGCCTTGTCCTTGGCCGAGACGTTGACGATGCCGTTGGCGTCGATGTCGAAGGTCACCTCGATCTGCGGCATGCCGCGCGGAGCCGGGGGAATGCCCATCAGGTCGAACTGGCCGAGCATCTTGTTGTCGGCCGCCATTTCACGCTCGCCCTGGAAGACGCGGATGGTGACCGCGTTCTGGCTGTCCTCGGCGGTCGAGAACACCTGGCTCTTCTTGGTCGGGATCGTGGTGTTGCGGTCGATGATGCGGGTGAACACGCCGCCCAGCGTCTCGATGCCCAGCGACAGCGGGGTCACGTCGAGCAGCAGCACGTCCTTGACGTCGCCCTGAAGCACGCCGGCCTGGATCGCGGCGCCGATCGCCACGACTTCGTCCGGGTTGACGCCCTTGTGCGGCTCCTTGCCGAACAGCTGCTTCACGACTTCCTGGACCTTCGGCATGCGCGACATGCCGCCGACCAGCACCACTTCGCCGATCTCGGCGGCGGTGAGGCCGGCATCCTTCAGCGCCTTGCGGCAGGGCTCGACGGTCTTCTGAACGAGGTCATCGACCAGCGCCTCGAACTTGGCGCGGGTGAGCTTCATCGTCAGATGCTTCGGGCCGGTCTGGTCCGCGGTGATGAAGGGCAGGTTGATCTCGGTCTGCGTCGTCGACGACAGCTCGATCTTGGCCTTTTCAGCGGCTTCCTTCAGGCGCTGCAACGCGAGCTTGTCGTTGCGCAGGTTGATGCCCTGCTCCTTCTGGAATTCGTCGGCGAGATAGCCGACCAGGCGCATGTCGAAGTCTTCGCCGCCGAGGAAGGTGTCGCCGTTGGTCGACTTCACCTCGAACACGCCGTCGCCGATTTCGAGAATCGAGATATCGAACGTGCCGCCGCCGAGATCGTACACGGCGATCGTGCCGGCCTTGGTCTTGTCGAGGCCATAAGCGAGCGCGGCCGCGGTCGGCTCGTTGATGATGCGCAGCACTTCAAGGCCAGCGATCTTGCCGGCGTCCTTGGTCGCCTGGCGCTGGGCGTCGTTGAAGTAGGCGGGCACGGTGATGACGGCCTGGTCGACCTTCTGGCCCAGATGGGCTTCCGCGGTCTCCTTCATCTTCTGCAAGATGAACGCCGAGACCTGCGAGGGCGAGTAGGTCTGGCCGTCGGCCTCGACCCAGGCGTCGCCGTTGGAAGCCTTCACGATCTTGTACGGAACGAGCTTCTTGTCCTTCTCGACCATCGGGTCGTCGTAGCGGCGGCCGATCAGGCGCTTCACTGCGAAGAACGTGCGCTCGGGATTGGTGACGGCCTGGCGCTTGGCCGGTTGGCCGACGAGGCGCTCACCGTCGTCCGTCACGGCGACGATCGAAGGCGTCGTGCGCATGCCTTCGGAATTCTCGATGACTTTGGCGTTCTTGCCATCCATTACGGCGACGCACGAATTCGTGGTGCCGAGGTCGATCCCGATGACCTTTCCCATGGTCCTGTATCCTTGTTTTTGCGGCAGGCTGGCTGGGCCCAGAAGGCACCCGAACCGAAACCCCCTAAGATCAAACATTCGCGATATTGCGATGGTTGGGGGTCATATAGGAGGGGGGGAGGTGCCCGCAAGGACCGAACGCAAGTTTCGGCCGTGAAAACATTGGGTTTTGGAAGAACATATCCGGGCTGCACCGCCCTTGCGGGTGAGGAATTATTAACAGGTCCCGCGATCGGCCGGCATCCGCTACCGCATTCCGCCCCGCCCTGTTGCGGCGAGTCCAAACCCGCTAAAAGGCGGGCAGCCGGCCGGGCTCGTCATCGGGCTGCCTTGCGCGACAAAGCGGCCGGCTGGCCACCATCGAACGGCCTCAATGTGAACCAATCAGAGTGCCCATGAAGCTGATCCGCCCCCTCGCCGCGCTCGCCCTCCTCGTCGCCTCTGCGCTTCCGGCTCTGGCTGCCGACGCCGTTTTCCCACCCGGCTTGCGCCTCGGCATGGTGCCATTGGTCGGCCTCAGCACGGCCAAGACCTTTCCCGGCTTCGAGAGCGAGGACGGCAACGTCAAGGTGCTGATCACAGAGCTGCCGCCGGCGGCCTATGGCGAGGTCGTGAGCGCCTTCAACTCCAATCCGGCCGGCACCAACGGCGTCAAGCAGGACAAGATCGAGACGCCCGCGGGTCTTGCCTATTTCACCACGGAGAGCGGCAAGGCCGGCGAGACCCCGGTGCGGCGCTATTCGATGATCGTGCCGGGCGCCGGCTTCTCCGGCTATGTCGCGGTGCAGATTCCGGAGAATGCGATCAAGATCTACACCGACGAGGCGGTGCGGCAGATGTTCGCGAGCGTCGTCACCCGCAAGCAGGTCCCGGCCGACGAGCAGATCGCGCTGATGCCTTTCAAGATCACCGATCTCGCCGACTTCAAGGACGTTCGCACGCTGGCGCCTGGCTCGAGCATCATCCTGGCCGACGGCGACGAGAGCTCCGGCTATGAATCGAAGCCGTTCATCATCCTCGGCGTGATTGGCGCCACCCCGCAAGCCGCCGACGACCGCGCCCGCTTCGCCCAGGAGGCTGCGCTCCAGATTCCCGGCGTGCGGGAGTCGCGCGTCACCATGTCCGAGCCGATCCGCATCAGCGGCCAGCAGGGTTTCGAGACCCGGATCGACGGCATCAGCGGCAAGGACAAGACGCCGGTGACCGTGGTGCAGTGGATCCGCTTCAGCAGCGGCGCCTCGCTGCGCATCATCGCCAGCGCCCCGCGCGAGCAATGGCCGGCCGCCTTCCCCCGCTTCCGCGCGGTCCGCGACGGCATCCAGCCGAAGGGCTAGCCCGACATCCTTCGCCGGGACGACGCTGATATCCGGTCAGCAGCCCAACGACTCACCAAAGTCGGCCGCATTTTCGGGCTTCTGTTCGTATACGAACGGAACTAGGCTCCCCTTCCGTTGAGTTCATCCTGGAGGGAGGCGAATGATGCTGGATCGGCGACAAATCTTGGCGGCGCTCGGGACGAGCGCGCTCGTGGCGCTCGCGCCAACCGCAATTCTGGCAGCGGCATCGATCAAGCCGGACGATGCATCCGCGCTGCTCGTGATCGACGTGCAGAACTGCTTCCTGCCCGGCGGCAGTCTTGCCGTGAAGGAAGGCGAGCAGGTGGTGCCCGTCATCAACAAGATCTCGAAAGCGTTTTCGAACGTGGTGATGACGCAGGACTGGCACACGCAAGGCCATGTTTCCTTTGCGTCAGTCCACGCCGGCAAGAAGCCGTTCGAGACCGTCGATCTTCCCTATGGCAAGCAGGTGCTGTGGCCCGACCATTGCGTGCAGGGCACCGACGGCGCCGCGCTGTCGAAAGACCTTGCGATCCCGCACGCCGAGCTCATCATCCGCAAGGGTTTTCACAAGGACGTTGACAGCTATTCGGCCTTTCTCGAAGCCGACGGCAAGACCTCGACCGGCCTTGCCGGTTATCTGAAGGCGCGCAAGATCAAGCGCGTCTTCGTCGCGGGGCTGGCGACGGATTTCTGCGTCGCCTGGACCGCGCTGGACGCGCGCAAGGCGGGCTTCGAGGTCTATGTGGTGGAAGACGCGTGCCGCGGCATCGACAATCAGGGTTCGCTCGCAAAAGCCTGGGCCGACATGGCCAAGGCTGGCGTGAAGCGGATCCAGTCTGCGGATATCGCGGCGAGCGCGTAAGAGGCGCGATCGAACTGCAAGACCCTCGTCCTGAGGAGCGCGCTTCTTCGCGCGCGTCTCGAAGGATTGAAGGCCTCGCTGCAGCAGCTCGGCCTACATGGTTCGAGACGGCGCTTGGCGCCTTCTCGCCATGAGGATCAGTTGGCCGCGCCGTTCGGCTCGTTGCTGTTGGCAGCGGGCGCGGCCTTGGCGCCGCCCTTGGCGACACCGACCAAGGCGGGACGCAGCACGCGCTCGCCGATGGTGTAGCCGGCCTGCATGACCTGCACGACGGTGCCCGCGGGTACCGATGCATCTGGCACCTCGAACATCGCCTGCTGGAAGTTCGGGTCGAACTTCTGGCCCAGAGGATCGAACTTCTTCACGCCGTGTTTTTCCAGCGCGCTGAGCAGCGAGCGCTCGGTCAACTCGACGCCCTCGATCAGCGAGGCGAGGCCTGCATCGGCCGTCGCACGGGCTTCGGCCGGAACGGCATCGAGAGCGCGCTGGAGGTTGTCGGCGATGTCGAGCACGTCGCGGGCAAAGCCCGTGACGCCGTAGAGCTTGGCGTCAGCGACCTCCTTGGCGGTGCGCTTGCGCAAATTCTCCATCTCGGCCAGCGTCCGCAGCATGCGATCGCGCGCCTCGGCGACTTCCTTCTGCAGAAGCTCGACCGAGCCCGGCTCGGGATCGTCGGGCATGATGTAGGGTTTTGACACCACGGGCTCGCCGGCCGCAGCACTCGTGTCTTCGGGTTGCCGGTCTCGATCGGTCATCGGCTCTCTTTTCGCATTCGTCTCAGGGGGTTTCTGGCCCGGATATCGTGCTTCGGGCGCCGAAAATCAAGCGCCCGTGATCGGGGGAGACGCCGGTCAGCCCCCCAGGAGCCGGCTGACGATGCGGGCAGCGTAGTCCACGGTCGGGATCACGCGGGCATAATTCAGCCGCGTCGGCCCGATCACGCCCAAAACGCCGACGATATGGCCGGCGGCATCCCGATAGGGCGAGATGATGGTGGACGAGCCCGACAGCGAAAACAGCTTGTTCTCACTGCCGATGAAGATCCGCACGCCTTCCGCGGTTTCGGCGCGGCCGAGCAGGTCGATCACGCCGCGCTTGGTCTCGAGATCGTCGAACAGCAGGCGAACGCGCTCGAGATCCTCCAGCGCATGCAAATCCTCGAGCAGATTGGCGTGGCCGCGGACGATGAGCTGCCGGTCCTCGTTCTCGCCGCCCGACCAGCTGGCGATGCCGGCCGAGATCACCTTGTGGGTCAGCTGATCGAGCTCGGTGCGCGCCTCTCCGAGCGCGGTCTCGAGCTCCAGCCGGGCCTCGGCCAGGGTCCGGCCCCGGATCCGCGCATTGAGGAAGTTGCCGGCTTCGGTCAACGCCGAGGATGGAACCCCCGGCGGCAGCGTCAACACGCGGTTTTCGACCTGCCCGTCCTCGCCGACCAGGATTACCAGCGCCTTTTCCGGTTCCAACCGGACGAATTCGATATGTTTCAGCCGCGCATTGGATTTCGGCGTCAGCACGACGGCGGCCGCGCGGGTCAGGCCGGAAAGCCGCGTCAATGCCTCCTCGAGCGCAGCCTCGACCGATTGCGCGTGGCCGACGGAGGTCAACTGGCTCTGGATCGCCTGCCGTTCACCGTCATTGAGGTCGCCGACCTGCATCAGGGCATCGACGAAGAAGCGCAGGCCGAGTTCCGTCGGCAGCCGGCCGGCGGAAGTGTGCGGGGCATAGATCAGGCCGAGCTGTTCCAGGTCGGCCATGACGTTGCGGACCGAGGCGGGCGACAGCGGCATGGCGATCAAGCGCGAAATATTGCGCGAGCCCACCGGCTCGCCGGTCGCGAGATAGCTTTCGACGATTTGACGAAAGATGTCGCGGGAACGCTCGTTGAGCTGGGCGAGGCCCGCGCGCGGCGCGATCAGATGGATCGGATCGTGATGGGCCACAGACCGTAACTCCTCTAAGCTACAGGTAATTTGTCTATCCCGGACGCTTCTGACAAGCGTGGCGTTGGCGGATTGAAAATCGCAGGTGAAGAAGGCCTCGATCTTCCCCCTTGCCGCCCACCCTCACCCCCCCTACAAGCACCGCCAACAGCCCTTTTCCGAGAGTTTTGGAGGATTTCCCATGCGGCCAAGCCGCCGTGCGCCCGACGAATTGCGCCCCGTGACGCTGGAGCGCGGCGTGGTCAAATATGCGGAAGGTTCGTGCCTGGTGAAATTCGGCGACACCCACGTGCTGGTCACCGCCACGCTGGAAGACCGCCTGCCGCCATGGCTGAAGGGCCAGGGCCGCGGCTGGGTCACCGCCGAATACGGCATGCTGCCGCGCGCGACCTCGGAACGCACCCGCCGCGAGGCCTCCGCCGGAAAGCAGAGCGGCCGCACCGTCGAAATTCAGCGCCTGATCGGCCGCTCGCTGCGCACCGTCATCAATCTCGAAGCGCTTGGCGAACGCCAGATCACGGTCGATTGCGACGTGCTCCAGGCCGACGGCGGCACCCGCACGGCCTCGATCACCGGTGCCTGGGTCGCGCTCGCCGATTGCGTCAGCTGGATGAAGGCGCGCAACATGGTGAAGGCCAATGTGTTGCGCGACAACGTCGCCGCGATCTCCTGCGGCATCTACAAGGGCACGCCCGTGCTCGACCTCGACTATGCCGAGGACTCCGAAGCCGATACCGACGCCAATTTCGTCATGACGGGCGATGGCCGCATCATCGAAGTCCAGGGCACCGCGGAACGCGAGCCGTTCACGGAAGCCGAGTTCCTGGCGTTGATGGCGCTGGCACGCAAGGGCGTCGCGCGTCTCGTGGACTTGCAGAAACTGGCGGTAGCGTAGTCAATAGCCCGATGCATCGCCGAATCACCGGAAAGCTGGTCATCGCGACCCATAATCCCGGCAAGCTCGCCGAGATGAAGGAGCTGCTCGCGCCTTACGGCATCGATGCGGTCTCGGCCGGCGAGCTAGGTCTTGCCGAACCGGAAGAGACCGGAAACGATTTCCGCAGCAACGCCGCGATCAAGGCGATCGCGGCAGCGCAGGCGACGAAGCTGCCGTCCTTCGCCGATGATTCCGGCATCGTGGTCGACGCGCTCGACGGCGCGCCCGGCATCTATTCGGCGCGCTGGGCCGGTCCGAACAAGGATTTTGCCGCGGCGATGGCGCAGATCGAGCGCCTGTTGCAGGAGCGCGGCGCGACCACGCCCGCCAAACGCAAGGCGCATTTCGTTTCCGCGCTCTGCGTTGCATGGCCCGACGATCATTGCGAAGAGGTCGAGGCGCGCGTCGACGGCACGCTGGTGTGGCCGCCGCGCGGCACCGCCGGCTTCGGCTACGACCCGATGTTTTTGCCCGACGGCCATAGCCGCACCTTCGGCGAGATGGAGAGCATCGAGAAGCACGGCCTGCCGCCGCTCGGTCTCGGCCTGTCGCACCGTGCCCGCGCCTTCGTGAAACTGGCGGAGATCTGCCTTGAGCCGCGCTAAGGAAGCCTTCGGCGTCTACGTGCACTGGCCGTTCTGCCTGTCGAAGTGCCCCTATTGCGACTTCAACAGCCATGTCCGCCACGCCGCGATCGACGAGCCGCGCTTTGCGTCGGCTTTCGCGCGCGAGATCGCTGCGACCGCCGAGCGCGCGCCCGGCCGCGAAGTCACCTCGATCTTTCTCGGCGGCGGCACGCCCTCGCTCATGCAGCCTGCAACCGTCGGCGCCGTGCTCGACGCCATCGGCAAGCACTGGACCGTGGCGAAAGATGTCGAAGTCACGCTGGAGGCAAACCCGACCAGCGTCGAAGCCACGCGCTTTGCCGGTTATCGCACCGCCGGCGTCAACCGGGTCTCGCTCGGCGTGCAGGCGCTCGACGATGCCTCGCTGAAAGCGCTGGGCCGCATGCACAGCGCGCGCGAGGCCCTCGACGCGGTCGCCATCGCGCGCCGCTCGTTCGATCGTTATTCGTTCGACCTGATCTACGCCCGTCCCGACCAGACGCCGGCGATGTGGGCCGATGAATTGCGTCTCGCGATCGGCGAGGCGGCCGAGCATCTGTCGCTCTATCAATTGACGATCGAGGAAGGCACGCCGTTCTTCGGCCTGCATCAGGCCGGGAAGCTGAAAACGCCGGATGAAGCCGTCGCACGCGCGCTCTACGACGTCACGCAAGAGACCTGCGACAGGCTCGGCCTGCCCGCCTACGAGATTTCAAATCACGCGCGGCGGGGCGCCGAGTGCCGGCACAATCTGGTCTACTGGCGCGGCGAGGAATATGCCGGCATCGGCCCCGGTGCCCATGGCCGGCTCGACATCGACGGTATCAGGCACGCGACCGCCACCGAGAAGCGTCCCGAAGCCTGGCTGATGCGGGTCGAGACCAACGGCCACGGCATCGTCACCGACGATCTCCTCAACAGCGAGGAGCGCGCCGACGAATTCCTGCTGATGGGGTTGCGCCTCGCCGAGGGCATCGACCCCGAGCGCTACCGCGCGCTGTCAGGCCGCTCGCTCGATCCCAAGCGCATCACGCTGCTGCGCGAAGAAGGCGCGATCACGGTGGATGCAACGGGACGGCTGCGCGTGACGAGCAGCGGTTTTCCGGTGCTGGACGCAGTGGTCGCGGATCTGGCGGCGTAGCGAGATCTCGTAGCCCGGATGGAGCGCAGCGTAATCCGGGTTCTGTCCGCGTGGTGAGACCGTCCCGGATTGCGCTGCGCTCCATCCGGGCTACGAAGCGATCAAGCCCCAAAACTCTTCGGCGAGCCCGCCACGGCTACGCCGCCGCCGGTCGTGACCTTCATCACCGCGAGGCCGCGCTCGTTGGTGCCGTCGGCGCGGAAGCGGAACAGGCCGTCGATGCCAGCGAAGCCGGAGGGGTTGGTGAGAATGTCGGAGGAGAAGCGCGTGGTGCCCTGCGTGCGCGCGAGCGCGGCGACGAGGGCGACGGCGTCATAGGCGAGCGTTGCGGTGCGCACGGGCTCGGCGCCGTATTTGGTGCGATAGCGGCCGGCGAAGGCGCGGAAGCCGGCCGGGTCCGGCGCGGCGTAGAGGCCGCCCTGCAAGCTGGAGCTGGCATAGACGCGCGGACTGTCCCACAGGCCGGTACCGAGCAGCTGGATATTGCGCAGGTTAGCACCCGCCGCGCTCAACGCATCGGCGACCGAGACGACGGCGTCGCCATCATCGGCGATGAACAGCGCATCGGCGCTGCCGAGCTGCTGCGCCACGGTCCGCGCCGGCGTAGCGCGATCGGCGCCGTATTTCTCGAACGCGACAATGCGCCCGCCACGGCGCGGCACCGCCGCCTTCACCGCGGCCTCGACCACATTGCCATAGGCATTGTCGGGCACGAGCACGGCGACGGAGCGCTTTCCGATGCTGGCGGAATATTCGACGATGCGGTTGACGTCGGACTCCGGCAGGAAGCTCAGCAGATAGACACCGCGCCCGGCGATGCTGGAATCGGTCGAGAACGCGATCACCGAGATGCCGCGCGTGCGCGCGATCTGCGCCACCGCAGGCACCGATTGCGCGAACAGCGGCCCCAGGATGATCTCGGCGCCCTCGTCGACCGCCTGCTGCGCGCTCGCCTGCGCGCCCTGCGGGCTGCCATTGTCGTCCTTGATCAGGAGCTGGATGTTGGGATTCTGGAACTCGGCCAGCGCCATCTCGGCGGCGTTGCGCATCGACTGCGCGGCGAGGCCGGCATTGCCGGATGCCGAGAGCGGCAGGATCAGGGCAACCTTCACCCCGCCGGTGCCGGCGGTCGTCGCCTGTTGCGGCGGGCCGGCCGGCTGGGCCGGAGGCGGAGAGGAACTGCTGAACGGACTGGAGAACTGGCTCAGGCTCTGCTGCACGCCGGCGCAGGCCGACAGCAGCGGCGCGCCGAGCAAGAGGCCGAGCGCGCTTCGCCGGGTCGCCCCTGACATCAGGGGCCCCTGAACGGGAGACTCCTCCGAAAAGGAAGATCTGGGATCACGCGGGCCGAGCATGGCAGTTTCTCTTCTGACCGACCGTCGCCAGCCGCTCACGACATTCTTTCCACGACACCAGCCATGGATTCAGGCATATTGTCGGCAAATAGTTAACTCAAACAAAAGGATAATGCCCGCTTAACGCGGCTTCCTCTCAAGTTCTGGCTAGCTGTCCGCCGTCCGTCACCCCCGCATCAAGGCGGCGTTTCCGCCGCGAATAAGGCGCTGACGCTTCATTCCCTCGGGAATGTGATGCCGAATGGATCACATTCCAGTCTTCCCTTGCCTCGCCTCTCGCCCAGGCACGATCTTTTTCCGGGGACCGGTTCCCAGCCCCGGGGATCATGCCTAAGTTCGTCTGATTATGCGCGCAAAGCCGTCCCCGATAAATACACCTGAGACTGCGGAGCCCGCCTCGCGGGGGTTCTCCATCGACGCCCATCGGCTTGCGGCGCCGAAGGCCGCGCCGGGCCTGCATCTGGTCGCCACCCCCATCGGCAATCTCGGCGACATCACGCTGCGAGCGCTGCAGACCCTCGCGGGGGTCGATGTCATCGCCTGCGAGGACACCCGGATCACGCGGCGCCTGACCGAGCGCTACGACATCTCCGCGCAGCTCAAGCAATATCACGAGCACAACGCGGAAGCGGCCCGCCCAAAGATCCTGGAGGCGCTTTCGCAGGGCGGCTCGATCGCGCTGGTGTCGGACGCCGGTACGCCGCTGATCTCCGATCCCGGCTACAAGCTGGTGCGCGAGGTCTGCGCCGCCGGCCACGCGGTCTACGCGCTGCCCGGCCCGTCCTCGGTGCTGGCCGCGCTGTCAGTCGCAGCGCTGCCGACCGACCGCTTCTTCTTCGAAGGCTTTCTGCCGGCGAAATCGGCCGCGCGGCGGTCGCGCCTGGCCGAGCTTGCGCGCATCGATGCGACGCTGGTGATGTTCGATTCCGGCAACCGCGTGCAGGACACGCTGGCCGAGCTCGCCGAGATCATGGGGACCCGCGAAGCCGCGATCTGCCGCGAGCTGACGAAACTGCACGAGCAGATTTCGCGCGCGACGTTGCGTGAGCTGGCGCGCGGTGCCGACACGCTGGAGACGCGCGGCGAATTCGTGCTGGTGATCGCTCCGCCTGCTGCGGATGCCGAGATGCTGACATCGAAAGCACTCGACGACGTCCTGCGCGAGCAGCTCGCCGCGAACAGCGTCAAGGATGCGGTGGCGCATGCGGTCGCGCTCTCGGGCCGGCCGCGCCGCGAGGTCTATGCCCGCGCGCTCGAACTTGCCAAGGAATTGCGGGGCGGCGATGGCGAAGAATGAGGCCTCGGCGGAACCGAAAATCGCCTCGCCCGAGCGCGTCGCCGCGTTTCGCACCGGCATCTCCGCGGAAAGCCGCGCCGCAGCCTATCTCATGGCCAAGGGCTATCGCATCCTCGCCAAACGCTTCCGCACGCCGCATGGCGAGATCGACATCGTGGCGCGCCGCCGCAATTTGATCGCCTTCGTCGAGGTCAAGGCGCGCGCGACGCTGGACGACGCCGCCTTCGCCGTGACGCCGCGCCAGCAGCAGCGCATCATCGACGCCGCGCAAGGCTGGCTCGTCGCGCATCCCGAGCATGCGGAATTTGAAATGCGATTCGATGCCATGCTGATTGCGCCGCGGTCACTTCCACGCCATGTGTTGGCGGCATTCGACGCCTCGACCTGAAAGGCAGACCATGAAACTGAACGTCGCCGTCCAGATGGACCCCATCGCCCGCATCAACATCAAGGGTGATTCCACCTTTGCGCTGCTCCTGGAGGCGCAGAAGCGCGGCCACGGCCTGTCCTATTACACGCCCGACAAGCTCTCGATGGTCGGCGAGGAAATCGTCGCTCCCGTTCAGCTGCTCACCGTGCGCGACGAGCCCGGCAATCATTTCACCCTCGGCGAGCCCAGGCGCGAGGCGCTCAACGGCTTCGACGTGGTGCTGCTCCGCCAGGACCCGCCGTTCGACCTCGCCTATATCACCTCGACGCACCTGCTCGAACGCATCCATCCGAAGACACTCGTCGTCAACGATCCCGCCTCCGTGCGCAACGCGCCGGAAAAGCTGTTCGTGATGAACTTCCCGCAGCTGATGCCGCCGACGCTGATCTCGCGCGACCTCGACGAGATCAACGCGTTTCGCGACAAGCACGGCGCCGTCGTGATGAAGCCCTTGCACGGCCATGGCGGCGCGGCGGTGTTCCGTGTGATGCCGCAGGACATGAATTTCGGCTCGCTGTTCGACATGTTCTCGGTGACGTTCAAGGAAGCCTGGGTGATCCAGCAGTTCATTCCCGAGGTCAAGCACGGCGACAAGCGCATCATCCTGATCAACGGCGAGTTCGCCGGCGCGGTGAATCGCGTGCCGGCCGCCGACGACCTCCGCTCCAACATGGTGCGCGGCGGCGCAGCGCAGGAGACCGAGCTCACGCCGCGCGAGCGCGAGATCTGCGCCACCGTCGGCCCGGCGCTGCGCGAGCGCGGGCTGTTGTTCGTCGGCATCGACGTCATCAACGGCAACCTCACCGAGATCAACGTGACCTCGCCGACCGGCATCCGCGCCATCGCGCGGCTCGGCGGACCGGACGTTGCCGCAAAGCTCTGGGACGTGATCGAGCAGAAGCGGGCGAGGTAGCCGCCGGCTTGTAGCCCGGATGGAGCGCAGCGAAATCCGGGATGCCACACCATCTTCAGCGGCCCCGGATTGCGCTTCGCTCCATCCGGGCTACCCAATGTATGCACGGCATCACCTCACCCATCAATAACCACCCATTCACCATGACACGGCGCGCATCGTTCGAACGCACGGGCCGCGACTGCGTGAAACTACGGGGCCAGTGGCCGACCGGCTAACGCGACGTTCACCATCTGCCGAAAGACCACAGCGTGGCCAGCGCTCACATTCGGCCTCGCAACACCCCTTATACTTTTACTGCCTACTCATCGACATGGGGGACCCGCCAGGTGCGGTTCGAGTGCCCCGCGTAAGAGTAGAAGCGTATGAACACCGCACGCATTGTCGTTCTCGTCATCGCGCTGGGCGCCGGCGGCGTCGCCGCCTATCTGGCGAGCGGCTATGACAACAAGCCCGCGCCCGTTCTCCCCGTCGCCGAAAAGCTGCCGACGGTCGAGGTCCTGGTTGCCAAGAACGACATCCAGCTCGGTCAGGCCGTGAAGCCCGAGGACCTGCAATGGCAGGTCTGGCCTGCGGCGACCGCGAGCAGCGCGTTCATCCGCCGCGACAACAGGCCCGAGGCGCAGATCCAGATCGCAGGCTCGATCGCACGCGTGCCGTTGATGCAGGGCGAGCCGATCCGCGAGCAGAAGCTGGTCAAGGCCGACGGCTCCGGCTTCATGGCCGCGATCCTGCCGTCGGGCATGCGCGCCGTCTCCACCGAAATTTCGGCCGAGACTGCCGCTGGCGGCTTCATCCTGCCGAATGACCGCGTCGACATCATGCTGACCCGCCGCCTGAAGAATCCTGACGGGGCCGGCGGTAACGACCTCATCCTGTCCGAAGCGATACTGACCAATATCCGCGTGCTCGCGATCGACCAGGCGCCGAAGGAAAAGGACGGCCAGAACGCCGTCGTCGGCAGGACCGTCACGCTCGAACTCAAGCCCGACCAGGTCGCCGCGCTATCGGCAGCGCGCCAGGGCGGCACGCTGACTCTCGCACTGCGCAGCATCGTCGATGCCAACTCGGTCGACAGCACGCCCGAGGACCAGACGAGCAAGCGGTCCGGCGGGGTCAACGTGATCCGCTACGGCGTACAGGCGCGGCAACTGACGTCACAGAAGTGATGGGGATATGATGAACTACGGGGATGATCGGACCGGCATGCGCATTCGGGGGAAGCGCGCGCGCTCGTTCTGGACGGGGACGATGCTGATCCTGGGGCTCCTCGCAGTCCCCGATGTCGTCAGCGCCGCAGATGCGCCTGTGGGCGACCAGGCGCCGATGCAGGCAACCGATCTCGATGTGTCGCCGGTCGGGACGATCGCGCCGGCGAAGACGCGCTTCCTGTCGCTCGGCGTAGGCAAGTCCGCCGTTATCGACCTGCCGCGCGACGTCAAGGACGTGCTGGTCGCCGATCCCAAGATCGCCAATGCCGTGATCCGCTCGGCCCAACGCGCCTATATCATCGGCGGACAGGTCGGCCAGACCAACGTCGTGTTCTTCGCGGCCGACGGCCAGCAGGTGGCCGCCTACGACATCGCGGTGAAGCGCGATCTCAACGGCATGCGCACGGCGCTGCGTCAAGCGCTGCCGGGCGTGCAGATCGAAGGCGTCGGCGACAGCGTGATGCTGACCGGCTCGGTGTCGAGCCCGGTCGAGGCCCAGCAGGCCGGCGACGTCGCCGCGAAACTGGTCGGCGGCTCCGAGAAGGTGGTCAACAACATCGTCGTGCGCGGCCGCGACCAGGTGATGCTCAAGGTCGTGGTCGGCGAAGTGCGCCGCGATATCGTCAAGCAACTGGGCGTCGATCTCAGCGCCAGCCTGAACGCCGGCACCGCGGTGGTGAACTTCAACAATTCCAACCCGTTCTCGGTCAGCGGCGGACCGATCGTCAGCAACAACGGATTAGGTGTCGCCGGTCTGACCAAGGGCTTCGCGACCGTCAGCGCCACGATGCGCGCGATGGAAAGCGCCGGTGTCATGCGCACGCTCGCCGAGCCGAGCCTGACCGCGATCTCCGGCGAATCCGCAACCTTCATCGCCGGCGGCGAATTCCCCATTCCCTCGGGCTATGCCTGCGATCCCGTCACCCACGTTTGCACCACCCAGATCACCTACAAGAAGTTCGGCATCTCCCTGAACTTCACCCCGGTCGTGCTGAGCGAGGGCCGCATCAGCCTGCGCGTGATGACCGAGGTGTCCGAGCTGTCGAACCAGAGCGCCATCACGGTGACCCAGGCGCTGTCGTCGAACTCGACGAACTCGATCACCATCCCCTCGATCCAGACCCGCCGCGCCGAAACGACGCTGGAAATTCCCTCGGGCGGCTCGATGGCCATGGCCGGCCTGATCCAGCAGCAGACCAAACAGGCGATCAACGGCCTGCCCGGCGTCGACCAGGTACCGATCATCGGCGCGCTGTTCCGCAGCCAGGACTTCGTCAACAACGAGACCGAGCTGATGGTGATCGTGACCCCCTATGTGGTGCGCGCGGTGGCTCAGAAGGAACTGTCCCGGCCCGACGACGGCTTCGCGCCGGCCTCTGACGCCCAGACGGCGCTGCTCGGCCGCATGAACCGCCTCTATGGCATCGCGCGCCGCGTCGATCCGATCGCGGGCACGCCCGGTGATTTCGGCTTCATCATCGACTGACGACGAACGGACGGCTTGGGGAATGGGGCAAGAGACGGGCAAGAGACGGGGCACGAGGGGATGAAGCGATGACGAAGACCATGACCGATCGACGTCGCACGTTGAGCGTCGCGCTGGCACTGACGGGGCTCTCCGTCATGCTGGGCGCCTGCAACACCACCGGCGAGATCGTCACCCAGACGGTGCCGACCGACTATCGCCAGCGTCACCCGATCGCGGTCGAGGAAGCCAAGAAGTCGATCGTGATCTTCGTCGGGAAGGCTCGCGGCGGCCTCTCGGCCGCGCAGCACGCGGACGTCGCCGGCATTGCCCGGGACTGGGTGCGCGAAGGCACCGGCTCGGTCGTCGTCGACGTCCCCGTCAACGCCGCGAATTCGCGCGCGGCAGCAGCGACCTATCACGAGATCCGTTCCGTGCTCGCATCCGTCGGCGTGCCCTCGCGCGCCATCGTCCAGCATCCCTATAGGCCCGAGGATCCCGGACTGCTGCCCACCATTCGCCTGAGCTATTCCCGGATCGCCGCGGTCGCCGGCCCCTGCGGGCTGTGGCCGGAAGATATGGGCCCCTCCATCCTCGACCCCGGCTACAACGAGAACCGGCCCTACTTCAACCTGGGCTGCGCCAGCCAGCGCAACCTCGCGGCCATGATCGACAATCCGGCCGACCTGGAGCAGCCGCGGTCCGAGACGCCGGTCTATAACGCACGGCGTGACATGGCATTCGAGCGCTATCGCAAGGGCACGCCGATCGCGACCAGCAATCCAGACGCCGACAAGGCGAGACTCAGCGACACAGGCAGATGACACGCGTCCACGACGAAGAAGCGGACGATCCGCAGCACCCCGAGGAACACATTGCGCCGGTTCCTCGCATCTCCGTGCAGGCCTTTTGCGAGACCGAGCAGACGCTCGCCGCGGTGACCGCGGCCGGGCAGGATCGCCGTCTCGCCAAGGCGCATCTCACCGCCAAGGACGGTGGCTTAGCTGCGGCAATCGAAGTCTATGAAACGATGCCGACGCCGAACGTCATCGTGATCGAATCCGACGGCACCCGCGACATCCTCGAGGGTCTCGACGACCTCGCCGGCGTCTGCGATCCCGGCACCCGTGTCGTCGTGATCGGCAATCCCAACGACACCGCGCCCTATCGCGAGCTGGTCCGCCGCGGCGTCAACGATTATGTGGTGGGACCGGTCGAAACGCTCGACGTCGTCCGCTCGATCTGCAGCCTGTTCTCGGCGTCCGAAACCATCATCACCGGCCGCGTCATCGCGGTGGTCGGCGCCAAGGGCGGTGTCGGCGCCTCCACCGTCGCGCACAACGTGGCCTGGACCATCGCCCGCGACCTCGCGCTCGATTCCGTCGTGATCGATCTCGACCTCGCCTTCGGCACCGCGGGTCTGGACTACAACCAGGACCCGGTGCAGGGCATCGCCAACGCGGTGCTGTCGCAGGATCGGCCGGACACGGCCCTGATGGAGCGTCTGCTCTCCAAATGCACCGAGCGGCTCAGCCTCCTTGCTGCGCCTGCCACCCTCGACCGCGTCTACGATTTCGGCGCCGAGGCCTTCGACGCGGTGTTCGACACACTACGGATGACCACGCCCTGCATCGTGCTCGACGTCCCCCACCAATGGTCCGGCTGGACCCGACGCGCGCTGGTCAACGCGGACGACATCGTGATCGTGGCCGAGCCCGATCTTGCGAACCTGCGCAACACCAAGAACATGCTGAACGTGTTGAAGGCGGCGCGGCCGAACGACCGGCCACCGCTCTACTGCATCAACCAGGTCGGCATGCCCAAGCGGGCGGAAATCGAGGTCAAGGCATTCGCCAAGACCATGGAGAGCCAGCCGATCGCGGTGATCCCGTTCGATTCGAAGCTGTTCTCGACCGCGGCCAACAACGGCCAGATGATCGCTGAGGTCTCCAAGAGCCACCGCACCACCGAGCTGTTCCAGAACATGGCGAACCGCCTCGCCGGGCGCGGCGAGGCGAAGAAGCCGAAGCGCTCGCTGTTCGGGCCGCTGCTGAAGAGGCTGAAGGGCCGATCGGGGCGCGGGTCAGCCCCGCATCGCAAGGCGTCGTAGGGACAAGAACTGAGCTCTCTCCGTTCCCTCCCCCTTGCGGGGGAGGGGCAGGGGGGTGCCACACGGGGACTCTTTCCCTCGCGCGCCCGTTCGATGCATCGTCACCAACCAGCACTTTTTCCTGGGCTACCCCTCTCCCTAGCCCTCCCCCACAAGGGGGAGGGAACGCACCTCCCTCGGTGCGCTCGGCGAGGCTCAATCTGTCGAGCTCCGGAACGAGCCGGTTACTTCTCCGCCCGCTGCTGCTTTTTCACCAGCAACTGCCGCAGCGCCGTGACCTTTGCCGCCGCCTGATCCGGCGGCAGATCCGCCTTCACGATGGTTTCGGCCTCGGCCTGCTTTCCTTCCAGTCCCAGCACGAGCGCGAGATTGGCGCGCACGCGGAGATCGGCGGGATTGCGCTCATGCGCCCGGCGCATCGTTTCCTCAGCCCGCGGCAGATTGTTCTGCAGCATGTAGGACAGTCCGAGATTGGACAGCACCGACGGCTCGTCCGGCACGATCTTCAGCGCGGCGGCGTAGTATTGCTGCGCCTCCTCGTTGCGGCCGAGCTGATCGAGCGCGGCGCCCTGCGCCGACAGGATATGCCAGTCGGGATCCTCGGGCGAATGCGCGCGACCGAGGACGTCGAACGCCTGCTGGAAACTGCCGCTGTCGGCGAGCGCGCGGCCATAGCCGGCGAGCAGCGCCTTGTTGTTGGAATGGGCGAGCACGGCCTGCTCCAGCACCGCGAGCGCCTGCGCGCGCTGGCCGGTCTGGCGCAACGCCTTGCCGTATTCGAGCGCGATGTTGGGATCGCCGGGCTTCGCGCGATAGCGCTCGCGCAGCGCGTCCACGTCCGGCTTGGCGTCGGCCCTGCCAGCCGTGTCCGACTTTCCGCCGAGCGCGCCGGTGATGTCCTCGATGCCGGTGGTCTGACAGCCGCCGAGGGCCAGGATCAGAAGCGCGGAAAACAGATATCTCGCCGGAAGGGAGGCGACGGACAAACGCTTGGACATACTCTGATCACTCGGCGACTGATCAGAGATGCTTACCGATTAACGCTAAAGTCCCGTTAAGGCGGGGCGCTTCCGAAAGCTTAGTCGGTGAATTCTGCGCCGAACTCGCAGCCGATGCGCCAGCGCAGGCGGCACTGGCGGGAATAGTCGGGCGCGAAGATGATGGTGAATTGCGGCGGCACTTCCAGAAATTCCGCCACCACTTTCACGCCGCCATCCGAAATATCCGTGATCGTGCAGTCCCGCGGCAGCGAACCCGCGCCAAAATGAATCTTGGCGAGCCGCGTGCACATCCGTCGTTCGCTTCTCCGGCGATTTGCAAGCATTTGAATTGTTCACCCGTTAGACCACGGCCCATCCCGCAGCCCTAGGAGTAGCGGACATTCGTTGGGATGTGCTGAGCGGAGCAGCTTGCATTCGAAGCGTAGTGTCTTCGTCGTGTTTACGATCGGTTAGGGCCAGGCTAGCCCCCTCGACACGTTCCCGTATTGTTCTTGCCAGAACTGGCCCGCTCTGCTACCCCTAATTGTGCAAGAGGGCAGGCTGGTTCGGGCATGGTTCAGCGGGTTTCTACCGTCGCCTTTGAGGGGATCGAGGCCCGCGCGGTCGACGTGCAGGTGCAGGTCGCGCCGGGTCTGCCGGCCTTCGCGATCGTCGGTCTCCCGGACAAGGCGGTGTCGGAGGCGCGCGAGCGGGTCCGCTCGGCGCTGATCGCCTCAGGGTTGGCGCTGCCGGCGCGGCGGATCACCGTCAATCTTGCGCCCGCCGATCTGCCCAAGGAGGGCAGCCATTATGACCTGCCGATCGCGCTTGGGCTGATGGGGGCGATCGGCGCGATCCCCCCGGATGCGCTGACCGGCTTCACCGTCCTGGGCGAGCTTGGCCTCGACGGATCGATCGCGCCGGTGGCCGGTGTTCTGCCCGCCGCGATCGGCGCCAATGTGCGCGAGGAGGGGCTGATCTGTCCGGCGGCTTGCGGCTCGGAAGCGGCGTGGGCGAGCCCGGACATCCAGATCATCGCCGCAAGTTCGCTGATCCAGATCGCCAACCATTTCAAGGGAACGCAGGTGCTGTCGCGGCCTGTGCCGAAGGTGCACGAGGCCGCGGCCTCGCCGCTCGACCTGCGCGACATCAAGGGACAGGAGAGCGCCAAGCGGGCGCTGGAGATCGCGGCCGCCGGCGGTCATCACCTGCTGATGATCGGCGCGCCCGGCGCCGGCAAATCGATGCTGGCGGCACGCCTGCCCTCGATCCTGCCACCGCTGTCACCGGGCGAGTTGCTCGAAGTCTCGATGATCGCCTCTGTTGCCGGCGAGATCGAGGGCGGCGCGCTGACGGCGCGGCGGCCGTTCCGGTCGCCGCATCATTCCGCCAGCATGGCCGCGCTCACCGGCGGCGGCATGCGCGCACGGCCCGGCGAGATCTCGCTCGCGCATCAGGGCGTGCTGTTCCTCGACGAGCTCCCGGAATTCGATCCGCGCGTGCTGGATTCGCTGCGCCAGCCGCTGGAGAACGGCGAGGTCTCGGTGTCCCGCGCCAATCACCGCGTCACCTATCCCGCGCGCTTCATGCTGGTCGCGGCGATGAATCCCTGCCGCTGCGGCAATGCGTTCGAGCCCGGCTATGCCTGCAAGCGCGGCCGCGTCGATCGCTGCACCGGCGACTACCAAGCCCGCATCTCGGGACCACTGATGGACCGCATCGATTTGCGCATCGAGGTTCCCGCGGTGACCGCGGCCGATTTGATCCTGCCGCCGCCGGCAGAGGGCTCGGCCGAGGTTGCCGCGCGCGTCGCGGCGGCACGCGACATCCAGCTCGCGCGCTACGCGGACGCCGGCCTGCCGAAGGTTCGCACCAACGCCGAAGCGCCGGCCTCGGTGCTGGAGGAGATCGCCAAGCCGGATGCGCAAGGCCAGAAGCTGCTGCGCGACGCCGCCGAGACCATGCGGCTGTCGGCGCGCGGCTATCACCGCGTGCTGCGGGTGGCGCGCACGCTCGCCGATCTCGACGGCGCCGACAAGATCGGCCGGCTGCATCTCGCCGAGGCGCTGTCCTATCGCGCACTCGCGGAGGATGTGCGGCAGATCGCCTGATCATCCAGCGCATCAACCCGGCGGTAACGAGTTTCCTTTACGCTCTGCAAACCATAAGGCCCATCAGTTCGCGCCACGAGTTTCCCCAGGGCCCGGCGAGTAGCGTGTCATGTTGCGTTTCAAGATCCTGGCGTCGGTTATTCCCCTGTTGGCGGCCGCGGTGTTCGCGCGCAGCGAGATCGGATCGGTCTCGCATCCCTGCATCGCCCTCGGCGACACCTCGGTCGAGCTGACGTCGTTGTTCTGGACCGCCGGCGTGCATGTCGCCTTCACCGATGATCCCGCGCGCGCCACGGTGCGGGTTCAGATCACCGAGGATGCGGACGCTGCCGACTTCGCCGTCGTCGATGACGGCCTCGGTTCGGAATCGGAATCCTGCCAGGCCACTCCTTCGACCCGCCTGATCTCGATTGCGGCGCAGCCCGTCGACGGCGGTCAGGTGATCTATCTCTCCAGAGAGGGGCCGGCGGATTACCGCGTCTATGTGCGCTCGAAGACCTTCTCCCAGCGCGAGGCGGCGGCGCTGATCGTCGGCGCCCGCGGCGGCCACCGCCCTCTCCAGGCAGCCTCGCTTTGAGCCGTTAACGCTTCGTCAACCCTGTTTGGAGGCGATCGCAGGGCCTCAAACTGTTCGCAAGGTCGGCGGCACATCGTCGTTTACAGCGAGCACAGGTTTTTACGAAAAGAGTCGGGTCGGTGGCGATGGATCGGACGTTCCGGATCAAGGTGCGCATGCGCCGCTTCAGGCGACAGTACCCCCGAATCGCCTTTGCGATCCGCTCCATCATGATCTTCTCGGCGACCTTCGGCGGCGCCTATGGTTTTGTCTCCGGCAGCCGGTCCGAGACGTCCGGCTACGATCCCAATGCGTTTGCGATCGGCGTCAGCTTCCTGTTCGCGCTCGCCTGCCTCGGCCTCGCCACGCTCAGCATGCGCCTGCGCTTCGTCAACAAGCGGATGCGTGCGCTGGCCGCCCACAACGAAACGCTGATCGACCGCAATTGGGAGCTGAAGGAGGCCGAGGAGCGCGCTCGCAGCCTGTTCGAACAGCAGGGCGATCTGATCGTGCTGCGCGACACAAGCGGCCGCATCACCTTCGCCAACGACGCCTATTGCGCGCTTGCCGGACAGGCGCGCGGCGCGCTGGTCGGTACGCCCTTTGATTTCGACGTGCTGGAGCAGGGCGACAGCGCCCGCGAGAGCAACGGCACGCGCATTCACGACCAGAGGATCGCAACCCCGCTCGGCGCGCGCTGGATCGCCTGGCGCGAAGGCTATGTCCGCCTCGATGCCGGCCAACCCGCCGAATTGCAGAGCGTCGGACGCGACGTCACCGACCGCACCGAGACCGAGCGTGCGCTGTCCGACGCCCGCGATCAGGCCGACGCCGCCAACCGGGCCAAATCGCGCTTCCTGGCGATGGCCTCGCACGAGATCCGCACGCCGCTCAACGGCATCATCGGCATGGGCGGGCTGCTGCTCGACACCACGCTGACGCCGGAACAGTCGACCTACGCCAAGGCCGTGAAGACCTCCGGCGAAGCGCTGATGGCGCTGATCGAGGAGTTGCTCGACTATTCCAAGATCGAAGCCGGCAAGCTCGATCTCGAGCAGCGTCCCTTCGCCCTCTCAGGCCTGATCGAGGACATCACCGAGCTGCTCGCGCCGCGCGCGCAGGCGAAGCAGCTCGAGATCGCCGCCTATGTCGACGAGCGGCTGCCGCTCGAAGTGGTCGGCGATGCCGCGCGGCTGCGCCAGGTGCTGCTCAACCTCGCCGGCAACGCCATCAAATTCACTGCGAGCGGCGGCGTCGCGCTGATCGTCGAGCCCGGCATCTGGCCGAACGAGATCAGTTTTCTGGTGCGCGACACCGGCATCGGCATCGCAGCCGACGCGCAACAGCGCATTTTCCGCGAATTCGAGCAGGCCGACGAGCGCGTCGCCCGCAGCTATGGCGGCACCGGCCTCGGTCTCGCCATCAGCGAGCGCATCGTCAAGCGCATGGGCGGCCGCATCACGCTCGCGAGCGAGCCGGGCAAGGGTTCGACCTTCGAGGTCGCGATCCCGTTGGCGTCATCCGCCGTCGATGCGGAACAGACGGCATTCCCGAGTCTCGATCTCACCGGCAAGTCGATCCTGCTGATTGCCGACGGCATCGAGGCGTCACTGATCGCGCGGCGGCTGGAGCGCTGGGGTGGCCAAACCTGCATGGTGACGGACGCGGCGGTGGCGGAAGCGCTGCTGCCGGAACGCTCATGGCATTCGGTGCTGATCGATCGCGCGCTCGGCGCTGCCATCGCCGACCGCCTCGGCGAAGCCGCACGCAGCCATGCAACGCAACGCCTCGTGCTGCTGACGTCCGGCTCGCGCCACGAGAAACTCTCGCCGGCCTTCACCGGCTTCCTGGTGAAGCCGTTGCGCGCGGCCTCACTCGCCGCGCGCCTCGCGCTGCCCCCGGAGGTCGCCTCGCCCGATCTTGCGCCGGAGCCATCGGCTCCATCCACCGCCGCGGTACCGGCGAAAGGCCTGTCAATTCTCGTCGCCGAGGACAACGAGATCAACGCGTTGTTGATGCGCTCGCTGCTGACGAAACTCGGCCACCGTGTCGTTATCGCTGTCCATGGCGAGGCCGCGCTGGAATCCTGGCTGGGCGCGGCATCGGCCGGCACGCCCTATGATCTCGTGCTGATGGACATCCAGATGCCGCAGCTCGACGGCATCGAAACGACCAAACGCATCCGTGCGCATGAGGCAGCCAGAGGCGGCCACCACACGCCGATCCTCGCGCTCACCGCCAATACGCTGGTGGAAGATCGCTACGCCTGCTTTGAAGCGGGCATGAACGGGTTTCTGATCAAGCCGCTCGATCGCGAGAAGCTGGAAGAGGCGCTGGCCGGACTGGCGGCGGCGCGGCAGCTGGCGGTTTGATCCGGATTTCATAGGAACCCGATCTCGGCCGGCGATCGACAATTGAAATCGACCGCGTCGCGCGTCACCATCCTCTGGGGCATTTAAGCAGAGGATTTCGCATGAACGTGCTTTACCGCCTCGCCTTCGTGATCCTTCTCTGCGGTTCCATTCAGGCCACCGCGGCCGATAGCTCGCAACTGATCGCCTCGCTCAAGCAAGGCGGTTATGTGCTGGTGTTTCGCCACACCGCCACCGACGACAGCCAAAAGGATGTCTACCCTTTCAAGTTCGACGACATGAGCGCCCAGCGTCAGCTCAGTGAAAGGGGCCGCGACATGGCGGGCCAGATCGGGACGGCCATCAAGGGGCTCGCGATCCCCATCGGCGACGTCTACACCAGCAGGCTGAACCGCGCGATCGAGGCGGGCAAGCTCATCTCCGGCCGCGAGGTCAAGCCGGTCGATGCATTGACGGACAGCAGCAATGCGAGCGCGTCGGGCATGGCAAATCCGACGGGTGCCAATGCAAAGGCCGGCCAGGCGGTGCGGCAACTCGTCGATGCGCCGCCCAAGGCCGGCACCAACACCTTCCTGGTCACCCACAAGACCAACATCGCCGATGCCTTCGGGAAGGATGCCGGGGACGTTCAGGAAGGCGAAGCTTTCGTCTACAGGGCCGGCAGCTCGGGTCCCGCAACTTTTGCAGGACGCATCAAGCTCGCCGACTGGACCGCGAAAGCAGACAAGTGACGGCCCGGATTTCAGGTCCGGATCATGCTCTGGCAACGGAAGGGTTGGCAAACACGTGAGAACATCGGAAGACCGCTCATTCCTCATCTTGCTTGCCGCGATCTCGCTTGCCTTCGGGTGGGTGCTTTGGCCATTCTCCGGCGCGTTGTTGTGGGCCACGCTTCTGGCGATCATCTTCGCACCACTCTATCGACGCGCCCTGGAGACCCTTCCGGGGAAGCGCAACCTTGCCGCATCGTTCACAGTCGTCGTTGTGATCGTCATGGTCCTCATTCCCGTGGCGGTCGTCATCGCCTCGCTCGTCGACCAGGGTGGGGAGCTGTACCAGCGCGCTCAGAGCGGGGAGATCAGTTTCGCCCATCCCCTGCAGCAGCTGAAATCCGCGCTGCCCGCTTGGGCCGCTTCCCTGTCGGACCGCTTGGCCGGTATCGATTTTTCGGCCCTGAAGGAACGTCTGTCGAGTCTGGTCGTCCCTGCCGGCCAACAACTGGCGGGGCACGCCATCAACATCGGTCAGTTGACGCTGGAGTTCGTCGCAAGCTTGCTCGTGATGTTGTACCTGCTGTTCTTCCTGCTCCGCGATGGTGACGAGCTCAGCGCACGGATCCGCGACGCGCTCCCGCTGCGGCCGAGCCACACCACCGAGATTCTGAATGCGTTCACCCTCGCGGTTCGCGGAACGATCAAGGGGATCGTTCTCGTGGCCCTGATTCAGGGAGCGCTTGGCGGGCTGATCTTCTGGCTGCTCGGCTTGACCGCGCCGCTGCTCGCGGGCGCCCTGATGGCGCTGCTCTCGCTCCTGCCCGTGCTCGGCTCCGCCCTGGTTTGGGTTCCGGTCGCACTCTATCTGCTGGTGGCAGGCTCAGTCACGAAAGGGATCATCCTGCTCGCTTTCGGGACCTTCGTGATCGGTCTTGCGGACAATTTTCTCCGCCCGATCCTGGTCGGCCAGTCGATCCAAATGCCGAGCTATGTCGTGCTGCTCGCCACCTTGGGCGGCCTTGCGGCTTTCGGAGCGAACGGATTCGTCATCGGCCCGCTCATAGCCGCGATGTTTCTCACGGCGTGGCACATCTTCATCGGCTCAAAAGCGCGACAGGAGGTCCGGAAATGACCGCCCTGTCGAGTCACGACCCGGCGGTCAGCCGAGCGCCGAATCCGGCCGACGCCGAGCGGTAGGCGGCATAAGCCAGAAAACGCGGTGCGGAGAGCTTGTCCGGCGGCACTTGCTTGCTCTTGAAAATGGAATCCGCCTGGGCCGCGCGCTTGCAATGCGGACACACGAAAAGATGCGCGATGATCGGGGTTGGCTCGTCCGCCAGCAGCTCGGAACGGAACCACTTCATCTCGATAAGGCAGTCCGGGCATATCGGTGCTTCGAGATGCTCGGCAGCGCTTCTGAGACGATCAACCATGGTGCCCGTGTGCGTTTCCGAAAGCCATAGCCAAATACCCCTCGCCGGTCTGCAACAAAAGATACTCAGCCCGAAATTTAACAAGGGCTGCGTTCATCAAGGCTGTTACAGCCGCCTGAGCGCCACGCTTGCCACGGTGTGGTCGGCGCCTTTCTTCAGGATCAGGGTCGCGCGGGGGCGGGTCGGCAGGATGTTGTCCTCGAGATTGGCGAGGTTGGTGCGTTCCCAGATCGCGATCGCGGTGGCGGTGGCCTCCTCGTCCGACAACAGCGCGTAGCGGTTGAAGTAGGATTTGGGATTGGTGAACGCCGTGTCGCGCAGCGACAGGAAGCGCCTGATGTACCACTGCCGCAGCGCGGCCTCGTCGGCGTCGATATAGACCGAGAAATCGAAGAAGTCGGACACCACGGGCACGGCCTTGCCGTCGCGCGGCAGCTTGCCGGTCTGCAGCACGTTGACGCCCTCGACGATCAGGATGTCGGGCTGGTCGATCTCGGCCCACTGGTTCGGCACGATGTCGTAAGTCAAATGCGAATAGACCGGCGCGCGCACATGGCGGCGGCCGGCCTTGATGTCGGAGAGGAAGCTCAGCAGCAGCGGCAGGTCGTAGCTCTCCGGAAAGCCCTTCTTCTGCATGATGCCCTGCCGTTCCAGCACGGCGTTGGGATACAGAAATCCGTCGGTGGTGATCAGCTCGACCTTGGGACGCGGCGACCAGCGCGCCAGTAGCGCCTGAAGCACGCGGGCCGTGGTGGATTTTCCAACCGCGACCGAACCGGCGACGCCGATGATGTAGGGCATCTTGCGGTCGCGGATGTTGAGGAACTGGCGCTCCGCATAATAAAGCCGCTGCATCGCATCGACATAGATCGACAGCAGGCGCGACAGCGGCAGGTAGATGTCCTCGACCTCCTGCAAGTCGAGGCGGTCGTGCAGCGAGCGCAGCCGGTCGAATTCGCCCGGCTCCAGCGTCATCGGCGTGTCGTCGCGGAGTCGCGACCACTCCTCGCGCGTATAGACGCGGTACGGATTATATTGCTGCTCGGGTGCGCGGATATCCATGACGCGATTCTCCACCTCGGCTAGCTGCCGCCCTTGCGCGACGCCTTTTCTTCCAACCCTGACATATTGGTCCGCTTGTCCAATGCGGCCTCGACCTCTTCCAGCTTTACGCCGCGGGCCTTGAGCAGCACAAGGAAATGATAGAGCAGGTCGGCGCCTTCGGCGATCAGATGCGCGCGATCGTTTTCGACTGCTGCGATTACGGTTTCGACTGCCTCCTCACCGAACTTCTTGGCGCAATGTTCGGCGCCCTTGTCGAGGAGCTTGCGGGTATAGGACGCCTCGCCACCCGCCGCCGCGCGGGCGTCGATGGTCTCGGCGAGATCGTGGATCGTGAAACGCGGCATACAAAATACTCGGATTGGCCGGTTATCTGGCGGGACAAGCCGGTTCTCGCCGATGATGTAGCATTTTTAGGAACGGGAGTCGTCAGGCATCGAGGCGCATGGGCAGCCCGCGCCGGGACATGTGCTCCTTGGCTTCGCGGATGGTGAATTCCCCGAAATGGAAGATCGAGGCGGCCAGCACGGCGGTGGCGTGGCCGTCGCGAATACCATCGACAAGGTGGTCGAGATTGCCGACGCCGCCCGAGGCGATCACGGGAACGGGAATGCTGTCGGCGATCGCCCGGGTCAGCGGGATGTCGAAACCCTGCCTCGTGCCGTCGCGGTCCATCGAGGTGAGCAGGATTTCACCGGCGCCGAGCGAGACCACCTCCTGGGCATATTCGATGGCGTCGATGCCGGTCGAGTTGCGACCGCCATGGGTGAAGATCTCCCAGCGCTCGCCGCCACCGGCGCGCTTGACCCGCTTGGCGTCGATCGCGACCACCACGCACTGCCCGCCGAATTTCTCGGCGGCTTCCTTGACGAACTCACGCCGCGACACCGCGGCGCTGTTGATCGAGACCTTGTCGGCGCCGGCGCGCAGCAGCGTCTTGATGTCGTTGACCTCACGCACGCCGCCGCCGACGGTCACGGGCATGAAGCAGGCTTCCGCCGTGCGCCGGACCACATCCAGCATGATGCCGCGGTTCTCATGGGTCGCGGTGATGTCGAGGAAGGTGAGCTCGTCGGCACCGGCGGCGTCATAGGCGATCGCCGCTTCGACGGGATCGCCGGCATCGCGCAAATCGACGAAGTTGACGCCCTTGACGACGCGGCCGTCCTTGACGTCCAGGCAGGGGATCACGCGCACCTTGAACATCGGATGTCTCCTAGGCCGCGGCGCGGATCAGGGTGAGGGCGGCTGCGGGATCGAGCCGGCCATCGTAAAGCGCGCGGCCGGCGATCGCGCCAGCGAGCTTTTTCGCGCGCGGCGTCAGCATCGCCTTGACGTCCTCGATCGAGGCGAGGCCGCCGGAGGCGATGACGGGGATGGATATGGCGTCGGCCAGCGCAATGGTCGCATCGAGATTCAGGCCCTTGAGCAGGCCGTCGCGCGCAATGTCGGTGAAGATGATGGCGGCGACCCCGGCATCCTCGAAACGCCGTGCGATCTCCAGCACCGTCACCTGCGAGGTCTCGGCCCAGCCTTCGACCGCGACCTTGCCGTCGCGCGCGTCGAGCCCGACCGCGACGCGACCGGGGAAGTTTTTGGCGGCAGCCTTCACCAATTCGGGGTCACGCACCGCGGCGGTGCCGATGATGACACGGGTGATGCCCTTGTCGAGCCAGGCTTCGACAGTCGCGAGATCGCGAATGCCGCCACCGAGCTGCACTGGAATCGTGATCGTCTTCAGCATCGCCTCGACGGCCTGCGCGTTCACCGGCTTGCCGGCAAACGCGCCGTCGAGATCGACGACGTGGAGATACTCGAAGCCCTGCGCGACGAAGCTCTCCGCCTGCGCGGCGGGATTGAGATTGAACACGGTCGCGCGCGCCATGTCGCCCTGCTCGAGGCGCACGCATTGGCCGTTCTTGAGGTCGATCGCGGGAAAGAGAATCACGGTTTCCATCGCAAAAAGTTCGAGATCAGAGCCAGCCCAAAACGCTGGCTCTTCTCGGGGTGAAACTGCGTCCCGATGGCGGTGTCCTTGCCGACGATCGCGGTGATGGGCCCGCCGTAATCAGCGCGCGCGAGCACGTCCGCCTCGTTGGCGGCGTTGAGGTGGTAGGAGTGCACGAAATAGGCGTGCTGGCCCTTGGGGCCGAGCGGCAGCCTGTCCAGCACCGGATGCTCGCGCAGCACATCGAGCGTATTCCAGCCCATGTGCGGGATCTTCAGGCTCTCGTCGCGCGGCGTGATCTTCTCGACGTCGCCGCCGATCCAGTTCAGGCCTTGCGTGATGACATGCTCCTTGCCGCGGGTGGCGAACAGCTGCATGCCGACGCAGATGCCGAACATCGGCCGCGCCTTGACGCGCACCGCTTCGGTGATCGCCTCGACCATGCCGTTGACGGCATCGAGCCCACGCCGGCAATCGGCGAAGGCGCCGACGCCCGGCAGCACCAGACGGTCGGCGCTGTAGGCCTGGTCCGGATCGCTGGTGACGAAGACCTTTTGCGGGTTGTCCATGCTGCGCGCGGCGCGCTCGAACGCCTTGGCGGCCGAATGTAGATTGCCGGAACCGTAATCGATGATGGCGACGCTCATCTTGACCCTCCCGGTTCTGGAAACAAACCAATGATGCCGCCCGCCGGCATCGGCGGCGGGTTGGAGAATTGCTGACCCGGCACGTTGCGGGTCGGCGGCGGGCCGCCGCGATCGACGGCCCATTGATCGTTGACGATGCCGCGCTGTTTCTGGCTCCAGCGCTCGAAGAAGCGGCGCTCGGCGGTGTCCTCGTCGTCGGAAATCACCACGTCGAGCTGCCGCCATTTACCGCGCGAGAGCGTCCAACGGCGCAGGCTGGAGGCCTCGAATCCCATCAGCAGCGCGACGATGATGTCGGCGAAGAAGATCGACGAACGGCCGAGTCCGAGGCTGGACAGCCCGACGTTGAACGCGGCAACGAAGATCACCCAGCCGATCAGCGCCAGCCATAGCCGATTCCACAGCAGCCAGAGCGGGCCGAAGATCATCGCCCAGAAATGGAAGCCGTCGCGCACGAAGACGAACTTGTCGGTCGCGCGCAGATCGGCTCCGGCAGGGGAGGGAGCATGAACTGTGTAGACGGACATGGCGATGCCCCGTTCCTAGGGATTCAGTGAAACCGCAAGCGGCGCGTGCCGCGAGCCGAGAGATGTCAGCCGCCGAGCGAGCCCTTGGTGGACGGGATTTCGCCCACCGCCTTCGGGTCGATCGCGACGGCGGTGCGCAGCGCCCGTGCCAGACCCTTGAAGCAGGACTCGGCGATATGGTGGCTGTTATCGCCATATAGGGTCTCGACGTGAAGAGTCACGCCGGCGTTCATGGCAAAGGCCTGGAACCACTCGCGCACCAGCTCGGTGTCGAACTCGCCGATCTTGTCGCGGGGGAAGTCGACCTTGAACACCAGGACCGGGCGGCCCGAGATGTCGATGACCACGCGCGACAGCGTCTCGTCCATGGGCATGTGCACGCCGGCATAGCGGGTGATGCCCGCCATGTTGCCGAGCGCCTGCTTGACGGCCTGACCGAGCGCGATGCCGGTGTCTTCGGTGGTATGGTGATGATCAATGTGCAAATCGCCAACCGCTTTGACCGTGAGGTCGATGCGGGAATGGCGGGCGAGGAGATCGAGCATATGGTCGAAAAAGCCGATGCCGGTCGCGATATTGGACACGCCGGAGCCATCGAGGTTCACGGTGACCTCGATGTCGGTTTCCTTGGTCTTGCGCTTGATCGTCGCGGTGCGCATCAAAACTGGCTTTCATCCTCGTTCGGGGCCGAAAACGCCGGTCTTTTAACAGCCAAATGACGCCTTCGCTACTGCGGCAACGGCTGGCCGGGCCTCTACTTCTGCCTATGGTGAGCGAATTGGGCCCGGAGCGGCCCGTTGTGCCTCCGCTCCCGACCGCCTAAATCAGCCCGGACAACGAGGATCATTCATGCAGGACTCCCCAAACAGCTCGCCGGTCTGGCACGGCACCACGATTTTGACGGTCCGCAAGGGCGGCACGGTGGTGGTCGGCGGCGACGGCCAGGTCTCGATCGGTCAGACCGTGATCAAGCACAACGCCAGGAAGGTCCGGAAACTCGGCAAGGGCGACGTCATCGGCGGCTTTGCCGGCGCCACGGCCGACGCCTTCACGCTGTTCGAGCGTTTGGAAGCCAAGCTCGAGCAATATCCGGGGCAATTGACCCGGGCCGCCGTCGAGCTCGCCAAGGACTGGCGCACCGACCGTTATTTGCGACGGCTGGAGGCCATGATGATCGTCGCCGACAAGGACGTCTCCCTGGTGCTGACAGGCACAGGCGACGTGCTGGAGCCCGAAGCCGGCGTCATGGCGATCGGCTCCGGCGGGAATTATGCGCTGGCGGCCGCCCGCGCCTTGCTCGACACCGACAAGGACGCCGAGACCATCGTCCGCCGCTCCCTCGACATCGCCGCCGACATCTGCGTCTACACCAACCGCAATGTCACCGTCGAAGCGCTGGCGGCCGGGTAGGGCTTGTGGCTGGACAGCGGACCTCCGGACTGGCTGTAACCTCTCCCGCTTGCGGGAGAGGTCGCGCCGAAGGCGCGGGTGAGGGTTCTGTCCTCTTGGGGGCTGTCCCATTGCGGACGCACCCTCTCCCCAACCCTCTCCCGCAGGCGGGAGAGGGAGTGCACCACCGCCTTGGCCGCTAGATGGCCCCCGCCTACACCTTCCGTGCGATGACCGCGGCCGACCTGCCGCTGATCCGGCGGTGGCTGGGCGAAGCACATGTGCGGGAATGGTGGGGCGGTCCGGACGAGCAGTTCGCGCTCGTGAGCGGCGATCTTGGTGAGCCGGCAATGGACCAGTTCATCGTGTTGGCCGACGACAAGCCGTTCGGCTATCTTCAATGCTACCGCCTGACCGCCTGGAATACGGGTCTTGGGCCGCAACCGGAGGGCACGCGTGGCATCGATCAATTCATCGGCGAAAGTGACATGATCGGGCGCGGGCACGGTTCGGCATTCATCCGGCAATTCGCCGACGCGCAGTTGCGGCAGGGCCTGCCCCGCATCGTCACTGATCCCGATCCGCTCAACGCGCGCGCCGTGCGTGCCTATGAGAAGGCCGGCCTTGTCCGGGAACGCATGGTCGAGACGCCCGACGGGCCCGCACTCCTGATGGTGCGCGAGCCATGACGCTGGCAACCACGCATGAGAGCAAGGCCGCGTTTCCCCCGATCGCCTGGGTCGGCATCGCGCTGCTGCTGCTGGCGATGCAGGCCTCGATCCTGCTGGCGATGGGCCGGGTGCCGATCTGCACCTGCGGCTATGTCAAGCTGTGGCATGGCGTGGTGAACAGCTCGGAGAATTCACAGCACATCGCCGACTGGTACACCTTCTCGCACATCCTGCACGGCTTCCTGTTCTATGGACTGACCTGGCTGCTGTTCGCGCGGCTGCCGTTCCTGTCTCTGTCGTGGCCGGCGCGCCTGATCATCGCCATGCTGATCGAGGGTGCCTGGGAGATCGTCGAGAACTCGCCTTTCATCATCGAACGCTACCGCGCCGGCACGATCTCGCTGGATTACTTCGGCGACAGCATCGTCAATTCGGTCTCTGACAATCTGTCCATGATGCTGGGCTTCCTCGCCGCGCGCCTTCTGCCTGTTCCAGTGACAGTCCTGCTCGGGCTCGCCTTCGAAATCATGCTGGCGCTCCATATTCGCGACAATCTGACGCTCAATATCCTGATGCTGATCCATCCGGTCGAGGCCGTGAAACAATGGCAATCGGGTCCGCCGATCATCTGACGGCAAAAAAGCGGCTTGTCCCGCCCCGCATCTGATCCTAGCTAAGGTCCCATGACAGACTTTTCTCCCCGCGAAATCGTTTCCGAACTCGACCGTTTCATCGTCGGCCAGGCCGATGCCAAGCGCGCCGTCTCGATCGCGCTGCGCAACCGCTGGCGGCGGCAGCAGCTCGAAGGCTCCTTGCGCGAAGAAGTGCTGCCGAAGAACATCCTGATGATCGGCCCGACCGGCGTCGGCAAGACCGAGATCGCGCGACGGCTCGCCAAGCTCGCCAACGCGCCGTTCCTGAAGGTGGAGGCGACGAAATTCACCGAGGTCGGCTATGTCGGCCGCGACGTCGAGCAGATCGTGCGCGATCTCGTCGAGGTCGCGATCGCCCAGGTCCGCGAGCGCAAGCGCAAAGACGTGCAGGCACGCGCGCAGCTCGCCGCCGAGGAGCGCGTGCTCGACGCGCTGGTCGGCGCCAATTCCAGCGCGGCGACGCGGGACTCCTTCCGCAAGAAGCTGCGCGCGGGCGAGCTCAACGACAAGGAAATCGAGATCGAGACGCAAGGCGGCGGCAGCGGTTTTCCGATGTTCGAGATCCCCGGCATGCCCGGCGCGCAGATGGGCGCGGTCTCGATCGGCGACATCTTCGGCAAGCTCGGCGGCCGCAGCAAGACGCGGCGACTGACGGTGGAGAGCTCGCACGAGATTCTCATCAACGAGGAATCCGACAAGCTGCTCGACAGCGATCAGTTGACGATGGAGGCGATCAGCGCGGTCGAGAACAACGGCATCGTGTTCCTGGACGAGATCGACAAGATCTGCGCCCGCGAAGGCCGCGCCGGCGGCGACGTCTCGCGCGAGGGCGTGCAGCGCGACCTGCTGCCGCTGATCGAGGGCACCACCGTCTCGACCAAGCACGGCGCGGTGAAGACCGACCACATCCTGTTCATTGCCTCAGGCGCCTTCCACGTCGCAAAACCGTCCGACCTTTTGCCGGAACTGCAGGGCCGCCTGCCGATCCGCGTCGAGCTGCAGGCGCTGACCCGCGATGACATGCGCCGCATCCTGACCGAGCCCGAGGCCTCGCTGATCAAGCAATATGTCGCGTTGATGCAGACCGAGGGCGTCACGCTCGACATCACCGACAACGCCATCGACGCGCTCGCCGACGTCGCGGTCGCCGTGAATTCCACCGTCGAGAACATCGGCGCGCGGCGGCTGCAGACCGTGATGGAGCGGGTGCTGGACGAGATCTCCTTCACGGCCCCCGACCGCAGCGGCGAGACCGTCAGGGTCGATGCCGATTTCGTGCAGAAGCACGTCGGCGACCTCGCCAAGAACGCGGATCTGAGCCGGTTCATTTTGTAAATCCGGGCGGCCGCGCTATGGATGCGGCGTGACCGCACGCATCCTGCAAAACCCCTGGCGCATCCTGCTCGCGGTCAACGCGGCGGTCATCGTCGGCGTCTTCGTTCACAAGATCCAGCTGCCGCCTTACGTCCCCTACATCCACCTCCTCGTCGACTACCATTTCGGCTTCATCAAGCGCGCGCTGATCGGGGCGATCGTCGCGCTGTTCACCGACAAGGTGCCGGTATGGCTGGTGTTCGCGCTCGGCGGCGCGACATGGCTGGTGACGCTGGGGCTATACGCAAGACTCTTCCAGACGACGTTCGGCTTCACGACGAAGACATTGCCGCTGTTCGTCTTCATCGCGGGCTCGCCGTTCTTCCTCAAGAATTTCATGCACACGCTCGGCCATTTCGACATCTATGGCTGCGCGCTGGCGATCATCCTGCTGCTGGTGCCGGCGGGATCGCTGCTGTTCGTGGCGCTGGCTGCGCTGTTCTCGATCGCTCTCGTCCTGATCCACCACATCCATCTGCTGATGTATGTGCCGACGATCCTCACCATCGTCGTGATCAGGCACTATCTGACGCGCGGCTGCAATCGCACGAATGTCGCATTCGGCATCATCGCCCTGCTAGCCGTCTCCGCGCTGTTCTTCGCCGCACAGTTTTTGGGAACGATGCCGATCCCGGAGGCGGATTTCGTGGCGTATCTGAAAACCCGGATGGCCGATCCGTCGCGGACCGACCTGCTGCAGTTCGCCTACATCTGGTATCAGCCGCTGGCGAAGGAGATCTCCGACACCTGGGGCCGCCTGCCCCACAACATCCTCGGCGTGCCCGTGTTCGCGCTTTTGATCTGGCTGCACACGCCGCTGTGGCGCTATTTTGTGGATTTGATCGGCGCGCTCGCCAACGACACGCATCGGCGCCTCGTGGTCGCGGCGCTGATCGGCATCAGCCTCGCCTGTCTCGTGATGTTCGCGATGGTGTTCGACTATTCGCGCTGGATCTCGAACTGGGCGGTCTGCATATTCCTGATCCTGCACGCGGTGAAGATGCTGCCCGCCGCTCGCGAGACGCCGCTGATTCCAGTGGGAGATCAGAAGACAAATATCTTCGGCCTGATCGTCACATTGATCCCGCGCGTCGGGATCGTGAGGCCGTTTTAGAAGATCGGCTCCCTCTCCCGCCTGCGGGAGAGGTTGCAGCAAGCCCGCGGTTAATATCTCGCCCGCCTGATCCGCACGTAAAGCGCGCCCTCGCCGCCATGGCCGATACCGGCCTCCTCGAACCCCACGACAAAGGCGCGGAATTCCGGCAGGCTCAGCCATTCCGGCACCTGACGACGCAGCACGCCGCTTTCGCCGCCGCTGCGGCCCTTGCCGGTGATGACGAGCACGAAGGTCAGGCCGTCATCGTGCGCTCGGTGCAGGAAGCCGGTCAGCGCGCGATGGGCGCGCATCTGGGTCATGCCGTGCAGATCGAGCCGCGCCTCGATCTCGCTGCGCCCGCGCGACAACTTGTTGCGCTCGCGCTTGCCGAGCGGCGCCAGGGGTGGCACCGCCGGCTTCGACGCACGCGGTGGCGGCGCAGCGGCAATCGGACGTGGCGACGGCGCAAGCCGCGTGGCGGGCGCTGCGGGAAAAGGCTCGGTGCGCGGCGCGGCCTGTGCCTTGGCGACACGATGCTTCCTCAGCGGCTTGACCTGCTTTGCGACCGTGTCCCACAGCGCGCGCTCTTCCTCGCTCAGCGCGCGACGGCGCGGCGAGGGACGAGGCTCCAGCACAGGCGGACGGGACGATCGCTTCATTGCTGCCGATGGGAACGATTTTTCACCGGCCGCCGCGGCTCGCGAACGGGCTCTAGCACCGGTCGCGGCGCCGGCAGCGGGATCGGGTTGGCGACAGCGACCGTCTCGCTCTTGCTTTGCGCCACGGCTGCCGCCGGCTTGTCCTTCGCAGGATCGGTTTGGGGAAACAGTTTTGCAATTCTCTCCGAAGGCCGCGGGTCTGGCACCGGCAGCCGCGCGGCACGCGCCGTGGGATCGAGGCCCTTCGGCACCAACATCACGAAATGCATGGCATGGCGCAGCCGCCCGGAGACGCGGCCGGCCTCCTGACCCGCGCCGAAATAGAGATCGGCGCGCGCGGGCCCGATGATGGCCGAGCCGGTATCCTGCGCGATCATCAAGCGATGGAACGGCGTCTTCGCGCGTTCGGAATCGATCGGCAGCTCGCCTTCGATGAAAAACGGCGTGCCGTAAACGTGAAGCGATTTGTCCACCGCGATCGAGCGCCCGGCCGTCAGCGGAATGCCCTGCGCACCGACCGCCTCCTCCTTGTCGGACAGATTGACCTCGCGGAAGAAGATGTAGGAGCGGTTCTGGCGCCGCAGCTCCTTGGCGCCGTCCGGGGTCTGCGCCATCCACTCCCTGATCTTCTGCATCGACATCTCTTCCTTCGGAATGATGCCGCGCTCGATCAGGATGCGACCGACCGCCGTATAGGGATAACCGTTATAGGCGTCGTAGTTGAGCCGGACCGAGCCGCCATCGTCGAACTTGATCCGCGCAGAACCCTGGATCTGGGCGAACAGCAGATCGGTCGGGTCCTTCAGCCATGCAATCTCGAGCCCGCGGCCGGCGATCTTGCCGTCCTCGATCTCGGCGCGGTCGTAATAGGGCACGAGCTTGCGGCGGCCGATCTTGCGATAGACCGGGCCCTTGTTGGGCAGGCTGATTGAATCCTGCTTGTAGCCGCGCACGAACAGGTTGGAGGGGCGGCGGTAGACCGGGACGTTGTAGACCTCGCTCTGCGTGCGCGATCCCTCCAGCACCGGCTCGTAATAGCCGGTCACGAAACCGTCGGGCTCGCCGAGGCGAGAGATCCGCAGCGGCGCAAAATTTTCCTCGAAGAAAGTTTTGGCCCTGGCGTCGTCGGTAAGCTCGAGCGACTTGGCGACCCGGCAGGGTTCGCCCAGCGAGGCGCCTAAAGCCTTGGGTTCAGGAGCGCCGGTCTGCGCGCTGATCGGACGGCAGCTTGCGCGAAAGGTCTTGTAGGCCGCGAGATGATTGTCGTCGCCCCAGCCCTTCACATCGGCCCAGGCCAGCGGCAGATATTGCGCGCCGGGAATCTCAAACGGCAGAGGAAGCTGCGGATATGGCAAGGCGCGCGACGGCGCGGCAGGCAATTCCGGGAGATGATGGTGATGGCTGCGATAGTGGCGCCGCGCCGCCTCGGCCCCGAGTGAAAACGACGACAGCGCGACGGCACCTGCGCAAAGCGCCGTCGCGCTGGTCTTCAGGAAAGCCTTAATTCGCGCTTCCGGTGCCAACCAGCTTCCAGTTCGGATCGCGAGAGGTGATGTCGCGGGCGAAAGTCCAGATGTCGGTGATGTCGGCGACCGTGTCGGCGCTGCCGTCGACGATGTTGCCGGCCTTGTCTCGCGTGGCCGAGATCATCTGCGAGACGAAGCGGATCGTGAGCTGGGCGGTGCGGTCGCGCAGTTCGGCGCCGACGAGCTCGGCCTTGTCGATCGAGACAAAGCGCGTCTCGGTCTTCTGCTCGTTCTTCTCGCGTTCCTTGATCGCGGCATCGAAGCTTTCATAGACCTCCGACGACAGCAGGTCGCGCAGCGCGCGGCGATCGCCATTGGCGAAGGCCAATACGATCATCTCATAGGCGCCGCGGGCGCCGGAGATGAAATGGCGCGGATCGAAGGTGGAATCCTTTTCGACGATGGCGTCGAGACCCTGGGCGAGCACGGTGCCCGGCTCGGTCAGGCCCTTCCAGCGGTCGGAGGGCGGGGTCGGCTCGGCCGTCGGCGCCAAGGGGGCCTGGTCGATGACCTTGCCCGGCATGGTGACGACGTTCTTGTCCTGGGCACCCTGGAGCGCGTTGCGGTCGAACGGCGGCCGCTCGTTGCCGGTGCGCTGCCCCAGCACGCTGCGCAGCCTCAAAAAGATGAAGACCGCCAGCGCCAGGAAGATGATGGTGTAGATGTCCACGTCGTATTCGCTTTCTGGTCGTCTGTAGAAGGGGCCGTCTCGAAGGGGTCGTGCCGGGAAAATCGATCCGGCCAGTAGACCGTTCCATACCGGAACGGCAAGTCTACATCACCATTTGGGGTCCGCGCGTCAGGTCCGTGGGATGTAGGCACGAAATCTTGCCCGGCCAATGGCGCCTTTTGGCACAGCACCGAGTGTAGCGCGTTTTATGCTTAAGGGGAAACCCGATCCTGGCCGGAAATCGCGCATCTTCAATCGTTTAAGGTGCCGTTGCGCTGGATCGGCGGGGTGAACGCCACAGTTGTGGTCGTGGCCGGAATTCTCCATCCGGGACCGTTCGTCCTTGTGGAACGAGGTAGCCCTATGTTAGCCAACCGCCGCGAAATTCAGCCCCAATCGGGTAAGGAGACACTCTTATGACCAACGGTAACGGCACCCCTCCCGAGGCGGCCCAGGCTCCCCAGCTCAACGTCCTGGCGCAATATACCAAGGACCTCTCGTTCGAAAATCCGAACGCGCCCAGCTCGCTCCAGCAGCAGAGCCAGCCGCCCCAGATCAACATCCAGATCAATGTCAGCGCCAACAACCTCAGCGAACAGGAGTTCGAGGTAACGCTGTCGGTCGAGGGCAAAGCCGAGACCGCCGGCAAGATCATGTTCTCGTTCGAGCTCGCTTATGCCGGCGTGTTCCGCATCTCCAACGTGCCGAAGGACAATTTGCATCCGCTGGTCATGATCGAATGCCCGCGCCTGCTGTTCCCGTTCGCCCGTGAGATCATCGCCACTGCCGTGCGCGACGGCGGGTTCCCGCCTTTGATGCTCGACCCGGTCGACTTCGTCGGGCTCTATCGTCAGAACATGGAGCGGCAAATGGCCGCTCAGCCGAGCGGCCAGGCTTAACCAGCCGAAGGGGCGGCTGGAGCGGGCAAGAACTCGTTCCAGATCGCCTTGTCGCCGAGCGTTGCGATGAAGGCCCGGTGGGCCTCGCGCTCGGCGTCTGAAATCCGCGGCGTGAGCGGCGCCGGCCGCTGCCGCCGCGGCGCATCGGCAGCTCCATTGGCACGAGTTTCCTCGGATTCTGAAGCCAGCAGCAGCTGCGATTGCCGCGCCCCGACCAGATCCACATAGACTTCCGCAAGCAACTCGGCGTCGAGCAATGCGCCGTGTTTGGTGCGGCGTGAATTGTCGATCGCATAGCGCGAGCAGAGATCGTCGAGCCGGTTCGACACGCCGGGATGCTTGCGCCGTGCCAGCAGCAGCGTATCGACCAGCCGCTCACGCGGGATTCCCGGGCGCTTGATCCGGTCGAGCTCGGCATTGATGAAGCTGATGTCGAACGAGGCATTGTGGATCACCAGCGGCGCGTCGCCGATGAACTCCAGAAAATCGTCGACGACCTCGTGAAACAGCTGCTTCGTCGCCAGAAACTCGGCCGACAGCCCGTGCACCGCAAAGGCTTCCGCCGGCATGTCCCTTTCGGGATTGATGTAGACGTGGAAACTCTGTCCCGTCGGCATGCGATTGAGCATCTCGACGCAGCCGATTTCGACCAGGCGGTCTCCCCGCAGCGGATCGAGGCCGGTGGTTTCGGTGTCGAGAACGATTTCGCGCATGATCCAAGAAGCCGTGTCAGGCGGCGAATCAGGCGCGCCGCTGCGGCATCTTAACGACCTCGGCCAGGATGTGCGCGATTTGGGCGCGCACCGGCTCGAGTCCATGCGACGTATCCACCACGAAATCAGCACGCTTGCGCTTTTCCGCGTCGGGGGTCTGCTTGGCGATGATGGCGTCGAGCTTGGCCTCGTCCATCGTGCCGCGCGCCAGCACCCGCTCGCGCTGCAGTTCCGGAGACGTCGTCACGACGACCACGGCATCGACCCGCGTCTGGCCGCCCGTCTCGAACAGCAGCGGAATGTCCAGCACCACGACCGGCGTGTTGGCGGCTTCTGCGTCGGCGAAGAATTTTTTCCGGGAAGCACCGAGCATCGGATGGACGATCTGCTCGAGCTGCTTGATGGCGGCAGCATCGTGCACCACACGCGCCGACAGTTTTGGCCGATCGACCTTGCCGTTGGCAGTGGTGCCGGGGAAGGCGGCCTCGATCGCGGGTGCAGCCTCGCCCTCATAGAGCTGATGGACGGCGGCATCGGCATCGTAGACAGGGACGCCGGCCTCCGCGAATAGTTTCGCAGTGGTGGATTTGCCCATCCCGATCGAGCCGGTCAGTCCCAGGATCCGCATCAACGCCCAGCCATCTCTGCCATTCACACCGCAACTAGCCGCTCGCGCCGCAGGAATGCAAGCAGCGGCAGCAACGGCAAGCCGAGGATGGTGAAGTGGTCACCCTCGATACGCTCGAACAAATGGATACCCAGACTTTCGAGCTGATAACCGCCGACGCTGGTAGTGACGGCATCGCCGGCGGTGTCGAGATAGGCCGAAAGCTCGGCGTCGGTCATCTGCCGCATGGTGAGGCGGGCGACGGAGACGTCCTCGAAGATGATCTCACCGTCGCGTGCTATCGCCACGGCGGAATTCAGCTCATGGCTATGTCCGGAGAGATCGCGCAGTTGCGCCAGCGCCTCGGCGCGGCCCGCGGGCTTGTTGAAGAGGCGATCGCCAAGCGCCAGCGTTTGATCCGCACCGATGACGGTGCTTCCGGCGTGATGGGCCGAGACTGCCTTGGCCTTTTCGCGCGCCAGCAGCAGGGCTATCTCGCGCGGGTTCGAAAGTCCGGAGGCGGCCTGGATACCGCGCTCGTCGATATCAGCCGTGATCGCCTTGAACTCGAGCCCGGCATTGGCCAGCAGCATCTTTCGCGCGTTGCTCTGCGAGGCCAGGATCAACGAAGATTTGCCGAGCCAGAGACCCATCGCGAAACTATTCAGAAGGCCGGTTACGCTGGCGATCGCTGTAGAGTTTCATGATCGCCGCGGCGGTTTCCTCGATCGAGCGCCGCGTGACGTCGAGCAGTGGCCAATCGTGCTTGGCGCTCAGCTTGCGGGCAAATGCGACCTCCTCGGCAACCGACTGCTTGTCGGTATAGGTGTCGCTGCTGGAATCGGCGCCCATGGAGAGCAGGCGGTTCGTGCGCACCTGGATCAAGCGTTCCGGCGTCGCATGCAAGCTCACCACCAGCGGTCGCGTCAACGTTTCCAGTTGCGACGGCACCGGAATGCCGGGAACCAGCGGCACGTTGGCGGTGCGGATGCCCCGGTTGGCAAGGTAGATCGACGTCGGGGTCTTGGAGGTGCGGGAGACACCGACGAGCACCACATCCGCATCGTCCAGCCCTTCGACATGCTGGCCGTCATCATGGATCATCGTGTAGTTCAACGCGTCGATGCGCTTGAAGTATTCGGCATTGAGCACGTGCTGGGCACCGACCCGGCCGGTCGTGGCGGCTCCGAGATACGCCTCGAACAACTGCATCACCGGCCCAATGATCGACAGGCTCGGAACATTGATCCCCTTGCACTTGTCCTCGAGCCTGGAAACCAGATCCTTCTCGAGCAGCGTGAACAGCACGATTCCCGGTGCTTCCTCGATCTCGTCGAGCACGCGATCGAGCTGTTTCTGGCTGCGCACCAGCGGATAGACGTGCTCGACCGGTGTCACGTTGGCGTACTGGGCGGCAACGGCGCGGGCGACCGTGATCAGCGTCTCACCGGTGGAGTCGGACACGAGGTGCAGATGGAAATAATTGCTCGAGGTCGGCACAAAAGCCCTTTGTATGAAACCGGTTTGGTTTGTGGATTTCTGTGGACCTTAACCGCTCGGAAAGGGATGTGCGACACCGGGGGCGGGACAAGTGCCAATTTTCTTCACACCACTGCCCTTGAGAACAAGTTCGGCGGCCTGCCGAAAGGGAAACGGGATTGTGCCGATAACCCTCTTGATAAGCTGCCGACAGAAACGCGCAAGCCTTTGAAGCTGACCGGCTTATCGAAAGCGGCCAGAGCTATCAGAGGATATGTTGATGGATGTGAACAAGCGCGTGTGAACGGGCGGACGGAAATGTGTGAGTCCAATTCACCGTCACATAGACTCAAACCTTAAGAATCTAAGATTCTTATTGGAGAAGGGCGCTACGGACGGATATGTGTGCAGGTAAGACCTTAACGAGTTCTTACTATCCCCAGCGTTCCCTTCGGCTGGGCGGCAATCCGGACCCCAGACATGTTTGAAGACGTCTATCTCTGGATCAAGGCGTTGCATGTAATCGCCGTCATCTCCTGGATGGCGGGCATGCTCTATTTGCCCCGACTGTTCGTTTATCATTGCGAGGCCGAAATCGGCTCGAAGCAGTCGGAAACGTTCAAGATCATGGAACGGCGGCTGTTCAAGGCGATCATCAACCCCGCCATGATCGTGACCTGGCTCGCTGGGCTCTATCTCGCTTGGGCTGGACACTGGTTCACTTTCGGCTGGCTGCACGTAAAACTGGCACTGGTCCTGGCGATGTCGGCGGTCCACGGCTTTTTTTCGCGCTGGTTGAAGGATTTCGCGGCGGACCGGCGCCCCCGGAGCCAGAAATTCTATCGGATTATCAATGAGGTACCTACTGCCTTGATGATTCTGATCGTCATCATGGTGATCGTGAAGCCGTTCTAGGCAGGGGTCGCGAACAATCGCTCAGTGCTTCTGCTTGCGGAGTGAGAGGCGATTTTCTATATTAGCAATATCCCACCCAACGCAGGCGGATGTGGTCGTGTCTGAGCTTTCCAGAGGCCGGACACCCCATCAGGTTTGAAGCCTCACCGGCGCTCTCCTTGCCAGACCTGCGGACCTTACCTTTTCGCGTCCGCATTTCAGAGCCTCCTCGCACCCCCCTCCCAGGTTACCCCACAGGACCACCCCAATGCGGGAAATCAAACTTCAGGACCTCAAGTCGAAGACGCCGGCCGAGCTCGTCTCGTTCGCGGAAGAGAACGGGGTCGAGAATGCCAGCACCATGCGCAAGCAGGAGCTGCTGTTCGCCATCCTCAAGCAGCTTGCGCTCGCCGAAACCGACATCGTCGGCGAAGGCGTCGTCGAGGTTCTCTCCGACGGCTTCGGCTTCCTCCGCTCGCCCGATGCGAATTATCTGCCGGGCCCGGACGATATCTACGTTTCGCCCTCGCAGATCCGCCGTTTTGGCCTGCGCACCGGCGACACCATCGAAGGCCACATCCGCAGCCCGAAGGAGGGCGAGCGCTATTTCGCACTGCTGAAGGTCAACACGCTCAATTTCGAGGACCCAGAAAAGGCCAAGCACAAGGTCAATTTCGACAACCTCACGCCGCTGTTTCCGAATCAGCGCTTCCGCATGGAAATCGACGATCCGACGCGGAAAGACCTGTCTGCAAGGGTGATCGACATCGTCGCGCCTATCGGCAAGGGCCAGCGCGCTCTGATCGTCGCGCCGCCGCGCACGGGTAAAACCGTGCTGATGCAGAACATCGCGCACTCGATCGCGCATAATCATCCCGAGTGCTATCTGATCGTGCTCCTGATCGACGAACGTCCGGAAGAAGTCACGGACATGCAGCGCTCGGTGAAGGGCGAGGTCGTCTCCTCGACCTTCGACGAGCCGGCGGTGCGCCATGTCCAGGTCGCCGAGATGGTGATCGAGAAGGCCAAGCGTCTGGTCGAGCATGGCCGCGACGTCGTGATCCTGCTCGACTCCATCACGCGCCTCGGCCGCGCCTACAACACCGTGGTCCCGTCATCGGGCAAGGTGCTGACCGGCGGTGTCGATGCCAACGCGCTGCAGCGGCCGAAGAGGTTCTTCGGCGCCGCCCGCAACATCGAAGAGGGCGGCTCGCTGACGATCATCGCGACCGCGCTGGTCGATACCGGCAGCCGCATGGACGAAGTGATCTTCGAAGAGTTCAAGGGCACCGGTAACTCCGAGCTGATCCTCGATCGCAAGGTTTCGGACAAGCGGACCTTCCCGGCGATCGACATTTCGCGCTCCGGCACCCGCAAGGAAGAGCTGATCACCGATCCGGTAGTCCTGAAGAAAATGTACGTGCTCCGCCGCATCCTGAATCCGATGGGAACGATGGACGGAATCGACTTCCTGCTCGACAAACTGCGCTCGACCAAGAGCAATTCCGAGTTCTTCGACTCGATGAACACCTGATTGCAGTGCAGCATGATCAAAGGGCGCCTTCGGGCGCCCTTTTCTTTGTGCGGCTTTGTTGCAGCGGAGCTGCAGCATGGCGCGGCGTTTGTCGTCTGGAGTAGGGGCCGTATAAGCCTTTGATATTATTTATGAATATATGGGCCGAGGGACGCCGCTCATTCCGTTGGAAGTGCTTTTTGCAGCAGACGCTCGCGAGTTTATTGCATCGCACTATAGGTTTTGCTGCGGGAATCGGTGCAGTATAATCGCGCGATTTGTCAGCCGAAACGGATGTTTGCCTTTTCCCTTTCAGCCGGACAAATAGGCCATGCATCCGCGAGACCAGACCATCTTTGCGCTGTCGTCCGGCCGTCCGCCGAGCGCGCTCGCGGTGGTGCGCGTCTCCGGGCCAGGCGCCAGCCTGGTGCTGACGACGCTGGCAGGCAAGCTGCCGGCGCCGAGGCAGGCCAGTCGCCGACTCCTTCATGACGGCGCGGGCCAGCCGATCGACGATTCGGTGGTGCTGTGGTTTCCGGGGCCCGCCAGCGCGACCGGCGAGGACGTCGCCGAATTTCATGTCCATGGCGGCCGCGCGGTGCTGGCCGCACTCTTCGCCGCAATTTCCATAATTCCGAATATGCGCGCCGCCGAGCCCGGCGAATTCACGCGGCGCGCCTTCGAGAACGGCAAGCTCGACCTGACCGAGGCGGAGGGCCTCGACGATCTCATTCACGCCGACACCGACCGCCAGCGCCGCCAGGCGTTGCGGCAGTTGCAGGGTCTCCTCGGCGATCGCGCGCGCGACTGGCGCGAGCGCATCATCGAGGCTTCGGCCTTGATCGAGGCCGGCATCGATTTCTCCGATGAGGGCGATGTGCCCGCCGAGTTGATGGCGCCTGCGGTCAAGGCGATCAGTGCGCTGCATGACGAAATAGCAGAAGTCCTTGCGGCACAGGGACAGGCTGAACGCTTGCGCGACGGCCTGGTAGTAGCGATCGCGGGCGAGCCGAATGTCGGCAAATCGACGCTGATCAACCAGCTCGCGCGCCGCGACGTCGCAATCGTCTCGCCGCATGCCGGCACGACACGCGATGTGATTGAGGTGCAGCTCGATCTCGACGGCTATCCCGTCACGGTGATCGACACCGCCGGCATTCGCGAGACCGACGATCCGGTCGAGCAGGAGGGTGTACGCAGGGCGCGAGCCCGAGCCGAAGATGCCGACCTCGTGTTGTGGCTGGTGGAGGCGGGGCGCGCTGTCGATCCGGCCGCGATACCGTCGCTGGGGAAGTCCGGCAACGCAGGCAGTCGTTCCGGCGGCTCGGTCTGGATCGTGCGCAACAAGATCGATCTCAGCGGGGTCGGGGACGTGGGGCCCCGAGATGAGTTCGGAATCGCAGCGAGCCGGGGCGACGGCATTCCCGAACTGGTCGATGCGCTCGTGAAATTCGCCGCCGAGTTTTTCGGAACGATCGAGGGGGCGTTGGTGACCCGGGCCCGGCAGCGGGATCTGCTGCGCCGGGCATCGGACAGCTTGCGTCGGAGTCTGGAGCTTGTAGAACACGGCGAGGAGCTTGCCGCCGAGGAGCTGCGGGCTGCCGCCTATGCCTTGGGCCGTCTGCTGGGTCGGGTGGATGTCGAGGACGTCCTAGGGGCCATTTTCCAGAAATTCTGTGTTGGAAAGTAGCGCTAGTTCTTCATTGTAGAACTAGCCTTTGTTCCACTTCTTCCGTTTCACGTGAAACAGGGCAGGTCGTTCCCAGATGTTTCACGTGAAACGTCTCCATCACCCAATTTCTCCGGCCTGAAACGTAGCAGCTAAGGAGCGGGTGAGCGGAGAGATCCGGATCAATCCTCTCGCGCTGATAGGGGTATGCCGCTGCCATCGCTTCGGAGACCGGCCTGTATCTGGGCATTACGACCTCCGGTCGATGCCCTTATCCTTCGAGAGCCCCGTTTTCTCTCACTGAAAACCGTAATCTTTCCAAGGGCCATTCTACTGTGCATGGGGTTGTTTTCGCGGAAAATACTTGGGCTTCGCCTTGCCCCGTTTCACGTGAAACAACCGCCCCCTCCAGTTTCCACTTCCGGCTTCCCCGCCTCTGAGTTAGAAGTCCGCCATGCGAACAGAGCGAGAGAGCTTCGACGTCATCGTGATTGGCGGCGGCCACGCCGGCTGTGAGGCCGCGGCCGCGGCCGCTCGGGTGGGTGCAGCGACCGCTCTGGTGACGCACCGATTCTCCACGGTCGGCGCGATGTCCTGCAATCCCGCCATTGGCGGTCTCGGCAAGGGCCATCTGGTTCGCGAGGTTGACGCGCTCGATGGTCTGATGGGCCGGGTCGGCGACGCCGGCGGCATCCAGTTCCGCGTCCTCAATCGTCGTAAGGGCCCGGCGGTGCGCGGTCCGCGGGCCCAGGCCGACCGGAAGCTCTATGCTGCCGCGATGCAGGCGGCGATCCGGGAGACCGACGGTCTTTCCGTCGTCGAAGGCGAGGCCGACGAGCTGATCGTGGCCGAGGGACGGGTGATCGGCCTGCGGCTGGCAGATGGCCGCGAACTTCGGGCAGGGGCTGTCGTCGTCACCACCGGCACCTTCCTCCGCGGCCTGATCCATCTTGGAGAGAAGAACTGGCCGGCCGGCAGGGTTGGCGAGGCGCCGGCAATAGGCCTTTCGACCTCTTTCGAGCGTGCCGGCTTCACTCTTGGACGGCTCAAGACAGGGACTCCGCCGCGTCTGGACGGCACGACGATCGACTGGTCGGCGGTCGAAATGCAGCCGGGGGACGAGCCTCCGGAGCCGTTTTCGGTGATGACCGAGCGGATCACGACGCCGCAGATCCAGTGCGGGATCACCCGGACCACGCCTGCGACCCACGACGTGATCAGGGCCAATGTCCATCGCTCTCCGATGTACTCCGGCCAGATCAAGAGCTCCGGACCGCGCTATTGCCCCTCCATCGAGGACAAGATCGTTCGCTTCGGCGATCGCGACGGTCACCAGATCTTTCTGGAGCCGGAAGGGCTCGACGACAGCACTGTCTATCCCAACGGCATCTCGACCTCGCTGCCGGAGGACGTTCAGCTCGCCATCCTCGCAACCATTCCCGGCCTGGAGCGAGTGAAGATGGTCCGGCCGGGCTATGCCATCGAATACGACCACGTCGATCCCCGTGAGCTCGATCCGACCCTCCAGACCAAGCGTTTGCGCGGCCTGTTCCTGGCTGGCCAGATCAACGGCACGACCGGATACGAGGAAGCTGCCGGCCAGGGCATCGTGGCAGGGCTGAACGCGGCATTGGCTGCGAGCGGTGCCGCACTGACGGTGTTCGACCGGGCGGATGGCTATCTCGGCGTGATGATCGACGACCTCGTCACCCGAGGCATCAGCGAGCCCTATCGGATGTTCACCTCCAGGGCCGAGTACCGGCTGACATTGCGGGCAGACAATGCCGATCAGCGTTTGACCGAGAAGGGCATCGCCCTGGGATGCGTTGGCAGCGCCCGCACCCAGCATCATCGCGCCAAGATGGTCGCCCTGAATGCGGCTCGATCGCTGTCGAAGTCGCTCACGATCACCCCGAACGAGGCCATCAAGCAGGGTCTCACCCTGAACCGGGACGGCCAGCGGCGGTCGGCCTTCGAGCTGATGGCCTATCCCGACATCGGCTGGAGCCAGGTCCGCGCGATCTGGCCGGAGCTCTCGGCCATTGATCCCGTCATTGCCACCCATCTCGAGATCGACGCGAAGTACGATGTCTATCTGGAGCGCCAGAGCGCCGATGTCGAAGCCTTCAGGCGAGACGAGGGGATGGTGTTGTCGGACGTCGATTACCAGCAGGTCCCCGGTCTCTCCAATGAGGTGAGAGCCAAGTTGGAGAAGGCGCGGCCGTTCACCGTTGGCCAGGCCGGTCGAATCGACGGCATGACGCCGGCCGCGCTGGGTATCCTTGCGGCCTATCTCCGCCGCGAAGCGCGGAAGACTTCCAAAGCGATCGCATAGGTTTCACGTGAAACAGCGCGGGCCGGCCGGCGGCAGACCGTCATCAGCAAAACCTTCGGCGGGGGAGGGTGCCGGTGTTCGCTCCGAACCGGCGCCGACCAAGCCGAAGATCGACAAGGCCAGTGCCAACGATCGATCTTTGGACGCCATCATTGCAGCCGACAAGGTTGCGGCGCTCAAGCTCGCACCCGTTTCATGTGAAACCGAAGCCCGGCTCGATCGCTACATCGCACTGCTGCGGGAGTGGCAGGCCAAGACCAATCTCGTCGCGCCCTCGACATTGCCGCATCTCTGGACCCGGCACATCGCCGATTCGCTTCAGCTCGTCGCTCTCGCCCCGTCGGCCAAACGCTGGGCTGATCTCGGCAGCGGCGGCGGCTTCCCCGGCGTAGTGCTGGCTTGCGCTATGGCGGGGACGGCCGGGGCCAGCGTCCACCTGGTCGAGCGAATCGCCAAGAAAGCGGCCTTCCTGCGCGAAGCCATCCGCATAACTACATCCCCGGGAGTCGTACATCTCGCTGAGATCGGGGATAATGTGGATAGAATCACCGGCCCGGTCGATTGCGTCACCGCGCGTGCGCTGGCTCCGCTACATCAACTCATCGGCTTTGCGGAGCCGCTGATGCGCCAAGGCGCAAAGGCGTTATTTCTCAAGGGTCAAGATGTAGAGTCTGAATTGACCGAAGCTACTAAATATTGGAATATTCAGCCGCAGCTCCACCAAAGCCGGACAGGCGACGGTTGGATCGTTGAGCTGGCTTCCGTCGAGCGGCGCGGGTGAGGCGTCAGGGGCCAAGTGGGGAATTTGCGATGAGCGTGATTGACGAACCGCAGCAAGAACAGACCGCTGCCGTCCCGCAGGGCCATCCGCGCATCCTGGCGCTGGCGAATCAGAAGGGCGGCGTGGGAAAAACAACCACGGCGATCAATCTCGGCACGGCGCTCGCTGCGATCGGCGAACGCGTCCTGATCGTCGATCTCGATCCGCAGGGCAACGCCTCGACCGGACTCGGCATCGATCGCCGCAACCGCTCCTGCTCGACCTATGACGTTCTGGTGGGCGAGGCGAGCCTGCGGGAAGCGGTGGTGTCGACGGCGGTGCCGCGACTGCATATCGCGCCCTCGACCATGGATCTCTCCGGCCTCGAACTCGAACTCGGCACCACGCCCGGTCGTGCGTACAAGTTGCGTGACGCGATCAGCGCGCTCAACAACAACGTCTCGCCCGACGCCGATTACACTTACGTGCTGATCGACTGTCCGCCCTCGCTCAATCTGATCACCGTGAACGCGATGGCGGCTTCCGACGCGATCCTGGTGCCGCTGCAGTGCGAGTTCTTCGCGCTCGAAGGTCTGTCGCAATTGCTGCAAACGGTGGAGCAGGTGCGCTCGACGCTCAATCCGAACCTGTCGATCCACGGCATCGTGCTGACCATGTTCGACTCGCGCAACAATCTCTCGAACCAGGTCGTTGCCGACGTTCGGCAGTTCATGGGCGAGAAGGTCTACAAGACCATGATCCCGCGCAACGTGCGCATCTCGGAGGCGCCGTCCTACGGCAAGCCGGTGCTGGTCTACGATCTCAAATGCGTCGGCAGCGAAGCTTATCTGCGGCTCGCCACCGAAGTGATCCAGCGCGAACGCGAGCTGCGGACGACGCATTGAAGTTGCCGTAGGGTGGGTTAGCCGAAGGCGTAACCCACCACGGTCGATCTTCGCGGAAACAGAAGAGGTGGGTTACGCCGAGCAGATACGCTTCGCACATCTGCAGGGCTAACCCACCCTACGATTCGAAATTCAGGTTTGGAGTGCTGCACGTTGAATCCAAGGGAGCTGGCGATGGCCGACGAAGCGCGTTCGCGATTGGGCCGGGGTCTTGCGAGTCTGATCGGTGACGTCGGCGGCGAGGCTCAGCATGTCGATCGTCCGCGCGCGCAACGCAAGGTGCCGATCGAGTTCATCAAGCCCAATCCGCGCAACCCGCGCCGGACCTTTTCGGAAAGCGAGCTCAGGGAGCTCAGCGATTCCATCAGGCAGCACGGCGTGATCCAGCCGATCGTGGTGCGACCGGTGAAGGGCGCGCAAGACCGCTTCGAGATCATCGCCGGCGAGCGGCGCTGGCGCGCGTCGCAAATGGCCGGCCTGCACGAAGTGCCGATCGTCCCCGTCGACATCAGCGACAGCGATGCGCTGGAGTTCGCGATCGTCGAGAACGTGCAGCGCGAAGACCTCAACCCCATGGAAGAGGCGCTCGGCTATCACGCGCTCGCCAACGAGTTCAAACGCAGCCAGGACGACATCGCCAAAGTCGTCGGCAAGAGCCGCAGCCACATCGCCAATATGATGCGGCTGACGAAGCTTCCCTCTGAGGTGCAAGCCTTGATCACGAGCGGCGAGCTGACCGCCGGTCACGCCCGCGCGCTGATCGGCGTGCCTGATCCGATCGCGGCTGCCAAGCGCATCGTCGAAGAAGGCCTCAACGTCCGCCAGACCGAGGCGCTGGCGCATGAAGAGGGCGTGCCGGAGCGCAAGCCGCAGAAGGCGCGCACGGGGGCGAAGGAAAAGGACCCTGACACGGTCGACCTGGAGAAGCGCGTTAGCGACGCGCTCGGGCTCAAGGTCACGGTGAGCCACCGCGATCCCGGCGGCTCGGTCCAGATCAACTACCGCAACCTCGATCAGCTCGACGAGGTGATGCGGCGGCTGGCGAAGGGCGCGATCTAGACGCACCCTCGATGTCGTCCTGGCGAAGGCCAGGACCCATACCGCGTGATGTCTCGATTGGAGCTGGTCGCAATACCGGACTACGAATCTTCCCCAAACCTCTCCTTGGGGTAATGGGTCCTGGCTTTCGCCAGGACGACATTGGGAGACTCAGCTCCGCCGCTTCGCGTTCGCGGCGATCGCCATCAGTGTGCGCTGGGCGATAGCCGCGGCGAGGGTGGATTGCTTGCGGGTGTCGAGCGCGGCGGTCGCGAGCTGCTCGATGATGGCGGCGAGCCGCGCCACGCTGAAATTGCGCAGTGCGGTTTCGACAGCGGGCTTCCGCGAAAAATGCAGGCGCGGATAGCCGCTGTCGAGCACGGCGGAAGCGGGCGTGCCGTCGGCGATTGCGAGCGCCGATTTGTGCAGCCACGCCGCCTGACGCTGCGCCGCAGAGATGATCACGCCGGGGTAGGTGCCGGCGATCATGGCTTTGGCAAACTCGTTTTCGACGATCTCGGGCCGGCCGGCGAAGGCGCCATCGACGATCGGATCGAGTTTCAGCTCCGAGGCATCGGCGACGACAGCCATCACGTCATCCAGCGTGATCTCGCCCTTGCCATGGGCATAGAGCGTGAGCTTGCGCAGCTCGTTGCGGGACGCCTGCCGGTCCCCGCCGAGGAACGACATCAGCGCGGCGCGGGCATCCTGCGCGATGCGCAAATTGGCGATGCGGAGCTCGTCTTCCATCAGCTTGGCGAGGTCGCGCTCGGTATCGGGATAGCAAGCGATCGCGACGGCCGTCTTGGCGCGTTCGCAGGCCTTGCGCAGTGGCGATTCCGGGCGCAGCTCGCCGGCCTCGATCACGATGCGGCAATCCTTCACGCCCATCTCCGCCAGCGTGTCGATAGCGCTGGCAAAGCTGCGCGAGCCGGCGCGCACGCGGATGGCGCGGCGGCCACCGAACAGCGGCACCGTCATGGCCTCGTCGACGAGGCGCGACGGCTCGGCGGAGAGCTCGTCGCCGTCGACCTTGACCAGCGAGAAGGGATCGTTGGGATCGTCGACGCCGGAGGCGATCAGCGCATCCGCGCGTTCGCGGACTAGGCCGGCGTCGGGACCGTAGAGCAGGATGATCGGACGGCCCGCATCGGGGCGGGCGAGAAAGGCGTCGATCTCTTTTCCGCGCAGCGCGACCATGGTGCCTGGGATTCGTCAGTCCGGGCGAACCGGGGTGACGGGACGAATTAAGTGCCCGCGGTGAAGAACGAGGCGAGGCGAGTCGTGATGTTCTCGGCGATCTCGTTGGCGGCACGATCCTCGGCATCACGTATCGCGCGGTTGCGGCTGAAACGTTGATAGGAGCCGGGCATGTCGTAGGACACGCGGGAGAACGTGGTGCCGGTCATCACCGACTTGCCGCTGACGACCTCGATCAGATTGTACTGGGCGTCGAGACCGTAGTTTTCGCTGCTCGGCAGGCCGGTGTTGGGATCGACGATCAGCGACGTCTTGCTGCTTGAGAAGCGGATCTCCAGGCGGTGCGTCGGCGGCATGCCGGTGGCGGTGCCATAGAGCTTGAACGCCAGCGCGTTGCGGACCTCGACGCCGACGCGGGCCTCGCGCGAGGCATTGGCCTTGGCGATCGGGGGCAGATCGACCCCCATCAGCTTCTCGCGCAGGCCGGGGGTGCCGTCGGTGTGCTCGGCATACATCGGATGGAAGCAGCCGGCCGTCATGGCCGCCAGTGCGGCGACCGCCAGCAAGCGGGCTGCGATGCGGATCCTAGCCGACAACATTCACGATCCTCTTGGGAACGATAATCACCTTGCGGACGGGCTTGCCGTCCAGGGCCAGTTTTACCGCATCGAGGGCCAAAACGGCAGCCTCGATTTCCGGATTCTCGGCCGCTGTTGCAACTGTGACCTCGCCCCGCTTCTTGCCGTTGACCTGGACCACCAGGGTCACACTGTCTTCAACCAGCAAATCGCGTTCGATTTGGGGCCAATTGGCCTCGGAAACCAGCCCGCTCTGGCCCAGAACCTGCCAACACTCCTCGGCCAAATGCGGCATCATCGGGGAGAACAGCTGGACCAGGATCTGACTGGCCTCCCGGATCGCCCAGGCCAAATCTGGAGCCGGCTGGCCGGCACGCTGCAAGATCTCCGCAAACGCATTGGTGAATTCGCGGATATGGGCGAGGCAGACGTTGAAGTGCAGCCGCTCGATCCCGGTGGTGACCTTGTCCAGCGCGCCATGGGCTGCCTTGCGCAAGGCGGTGGCGTCCGGGCCGAAGCTGGCGGGCCGGGCCGCCGGCGCGGCCTTGCCGGCTTCGACAGAGTCGTTCACCAGCCGCCACAGCCGCTGCACGAAGCGCGAGGCGCCCTGGACGCGCTCATCGCTCCAGATCACGTCGCGCTCGGGCGGGGAGTCCGACAGCATGAACCAGCGGGCGACGTCGGCGCCGTAGGTCTCGATGATGTCGTCGGGGTCGACCGTGTTCTTCTTCGACTTCGACATCTTCTCGATCGGGCCGATCTGGATGTCTTCGCCTGACGTCAGCAGCGTGGCGCGGCGGCCGTTGGCGCCGGTCTCGACCTTCACCTCGACCGGCTGGACATAGGTGCCGTCGGCCTTCTGGTAGGTCTCGTGCACCACCATGCCCTGCGTGAACATGCCGGCGAACGGCTCGTCCAGTGCGATGTGCCCGGTCGCCTTCATGGCGCGCGTGAAGAAGCGGCTGTAGAGCAGATGCAGGATCGCGTGCTCGACGCCGCCGATATACTGATCGACCGGCAGCATCCGGTTGGCGACCTCTGGCGTCGTTGGCGCGTTCTCGTTCCAGGGATCGGTGAAACGCGCGAAGTACCAGGACGAATCCACGAAGGTGTCCATGGTGTCGGTTTCACGCTGAGCCTTGCCGCCGCATTGCGGACAGGTCACGTGCTTCCAGGTCGGGTGATGATCGAGCGCGTTGCCCGGCTTGTCGAAGGTCGCATCGTCCGGCAGCTTCACCGGCAGGTCGGCGTCAGGCACCGGCACGACATCGCATTTCGGGCAATGGATGACGGGGATCGGACAGCCCCAATAGCGCTGGCGCGAAATACCCCAGTCGCGCAGGCGGAAATTGACCTGGCGCTCGCCGACCGGCGCGTTGCCGCGCAGCTCGGTCTCGAGACGCTTCGCCACCTCGTCCTTGGCCTGATCGATGGTCATGCCGTCGAGGAAACGCGAATTGATCATGCGGCCGTCACCGTCATAGGCGGTATCGGTGATGACAAAGGTCTTGGGATCCTGGCCCTCAGGGCACACCACCGGCGTATTGCCGAGAGCGTACTTATTGACGAAATCGAGGTCGCGCTGGTCGTGTGCGGGACAGCCGAAAATGGCGCCGGTGCCGTATTCCATCAGCACGAAATTGGCGACATAGACCGGCAGCTTCCAGCTCGGATCGAACGGGTGAACCGCGCGGATGCCGGTATCGAATCCCTGCTTCTCGGCGGTGTCGATGATCTCCTGCGCCGTGCCCATCCGCTTGATCTCGCCGATGAACTCGGCGAGCGCAGGGTTTTTGGCGGCGGCGGCCTGCGCCAGCGGATGATCGGCCGAGATCGCCATGAACTTCGCGCCGAACAACGTGTCCGGGCGCGTCGTGAAAATCTTCAGCTCGCTCTCACCGGCCGGTGTTGTCGCCGTATCGAGCGCGAAGCGGATCAGCAGCCCCTCGGACCGGCCGATCCAGTTGCGCTGCATCAGCCGCACCTTGTCGGGCCAGCGATCCAGCGTATCCAGTGCCGACAGCAGCTCCTGCGAGTACTTCGTGATCTTGAAGACCCACTGGTTCATTTCCCGTTGTTCGACAACGGCACCCGAACGCCAGCCTTTCCCGTCGATCACCTGCTCGTTGGCGAGCACGGTCATGTCGACGGGGTCCCAGTTCACTTTGCGCTTCTCGCGCTCGGCGAGGCCTTCGCGCAGGAAGTCCAGAAACATCTTCTGCTGGTGCTTGTAATAGGACGGATCGCAGGTCGCGATCTCACGGCTCCAGTCCAGCGACAGCCCGATCGAACGGAGCTGCTTCTTCATCGCGGCGATGTTGTCGTAGGTCCAGGCCTTCGGTGCGACCTTGCGCTCGATCGCTGCGTTCTCGGCCGGCAGGCCGAAAGCGTCCCAGCCCATCGGGTGCAGTACGTTGAAACCCTTGGCGCGCATGAAGCGGGCCAGTACGTCGCCAAGCGTGTAATTGCGGACATGGCCGATATGGATGCGCCCCGACGGGTAGGGGAACATCTCAAGCACATAATATTTCGGCCGCGGATCGTCGTTCTTGGAGACGAAGATCGCCTGTTGGTCCCAGGCGGCTTGCCAGCGCGGTTCGGCGTCGCGGGCGTTATAGCGTTCGGAGGTCATGGAATCGTTGGGTTTTCGTGGATCTGGGCCGTCTAAAGACGGCGGACTAGGCCATAGAAGTCCTCAAGGGGTCAATGGGTTGCCGCAATTTGGGAACCTTCGGCGCTGCACCGCATAACTACTGAGGCCGCGTTGGGGCGTGATTAAGGGGTCGATGCGAGTTTGCGACTGACCAGAACTCTCAAGATTTGTGATGGACGCCAGCTTCGACGATCCCGATTACGACTATGCCGCGTCCGTTGCCGAACGGGCGATGCGGAGCATGGCCGAACAGCGGATCCCTGCCACGCCGGCCAATTTCGCCGTCTGGTTTCGCTATTTCGCGGGAAGCCATGACGATCTGCGCAACGCCATCGACCTCCTGATCGATCATAGCCGTCCCTTCGACGTCAGGACCAATCAGGATCTGTTCGAGACCTATGTCGCGCCCAAGGGGGGCGCTATCGTCTCGGAGACATCGGAGCGGCTGCATGCCCTCATGGGTGCGGCGAAGGATTTTCTGGCAACTGCGATCGCCGACAACCACTCCCAGATGCAGGCGATCAACGAGGTTGCCGACCAGGGCGAGGCCGGTGTCGACCCCAAAGCGTTGGTCGCCCAGCTCATGAACGAGTTGAGCCGCGCCGCCGCCCGCGCGACGCGGCTCGAGGCAGGCTTTGCGGAAAAGACCCGCGAGCTCGACGTGATCCGCGCCTCCCTCTCCAAATCCGAGGAGCGTGCCCGGACCGATACCCTCACAGGCCTCGCCAACCGCCGGGCGCTCGACGAATTCCTGCGCAAGGCGCAGACAACTGCGGAGTGGGGCGAGCCGCTCAGCGTGCTGATGCTCGACATCGACCATTTCAAAACCTTCAACGACAGTTTCGGCCATGGCGTCGGCGACCAGGTGCTGCGCCTGATGGCCAAGGTGCTGCGCGAAAAGGTCCGCGAGCAGGACCTGTCGGCCCGCTATGGCGGCGAGGAGTTGATCGCGGTGTTGCCGGATGCCGATCTGGCCGCCTGCGCCGAGGTCGCCGAACGCATCAGGCACGCGATCGCGGAATGCACCATCACGCGTCGCTCGACCGGCGAGGTCCTGCCCCATATCAGCGTGTCGATCGGTGTTGCGCAGTACCGGACCGGCGAAGCGATCACCGATCTCATCGAGCGCTGCGATCGCGCGCTCTATCTCGCCAAGAACAGCGGCCGCAATCGCGTGGTCACCGAGAGCGAGCTCGATGGCGCCGGGGCTGCGGGTTAGCCCTCAACCCGCCATCATCATTTCCGCCGCGCCGTTGTCGATCACCGTGATGCCGTGCTCGACGACGTTGTTGCGACCGCGGTGCTTGGCGGCGTAGAGCGCGGCGTCGGCGGCTTCGATCAAATCGCCCGGACGCAAGCTCTCGTTGGGCTTTGTCGCGGCAACACCGATCGAGACGGTGACGATCATGTGGTCGGAGGTGATGTGCGGCAGGCACAGCTTCAGCACGGCCGCGCGCGCCTGTTCGCCGATCTCGACGGCGCGCGCCACGTCGGTGTTCGGCAGCAACAGGCAGAATTCCTCGCCGCCATAGCGGGCCGCGAAACCCATCGTGTCGGCGGCGATGCCGGACAGCGACTCGCCGAGCCTGGTCAGGCAGGAATCGCCTTCGAGATGGCCATAGGTGTCGTTGAACAGCTTGAAATGGTCGACGTCGATCATCAGAAGCGCGAGATCGCTGCCATATTGCTGCGCGCGCATCCATTCGAAGTCGAGGCGGCTCTGGAAGCCGCGGCGGTTGGCAAGCCCTGACAACATGTCGATCGAGGCCATTACCGTGAGGCGGTCATTGCTCGCCATCAGCTCGCGTTCGCGCTGGCTGAGCTGCGCGGCCATCGCGTTGAACGCGCGGGCCAGCGGCACGAACTCGGCCGGCAGGCGATTGCGCGCGGCGCGCGCCGAGAGGTCGCCCTCGCCCAGCCGCTTGGCCATGTCGGCGAGCATTCTGATCGGCTTGATCACCAGTTTCTCGGCTGCGATCAGCGCGCCGAGCAACACGAATACGACGACGAAAGCAAGCTGGAGATAGGCGGTGCGGATGTCGCGGCTCACGGCCGCGGATACCTTGTCCTCGTCGATACTGGCGATCAGGCGGGCATTGGTCCCGGCGATGCGGATAAAGCTGACCGCGCGGCGGGAGCCGTCCGCGGCGAGGAAAGAGAGTGAGCCTTCGTCCTGGTCAGACCTCAGCGCCTTGTCGGCGATCGCGGACATCAGCGGCAGATTGTCGAGCGGACGGCCGATCGCGCTGTGCTGGTCGGCCGGTGCCGCCAGCACGGTACCGGCGCTGTCGACCAGCACGGCCGTGATGCCGGCGCGACCACCCAGATTGCTCATGACCTTCGACATCCAGTCGAGGTTGACGGTGGCGAGCACGACGGCATCAGCTGCGCCGCTGAAGGCGGATACCGGGTAAACCGCCATGACGGTCGGTGTCGGCACCGGGCGCGACATGATGAAGTCGCTCAGCACGAAGCGGCCGGTTTCCTGCGCCTGCTGGAAGTACGGCCGGTCACTGAGGTCGAGGCCGACATACATGTTGTTGGTGGCGCACTGGATGCGTCCGTCCTGGCCGGCAATTAGAAGCGTACGGATCCAGGGGAGATTCGACGGCAGGCTCGCGCGCAGCACGTCACAGCTCTTGCTGATGCCGCCGGCGGAGGCGCGGATGAAAGCTTCCGATTTCAGGATGGTCTCGACCGACGAGATCACCTCGCGCTGCGCATCGGCGCTGTGTCGTGCGACGGTGGTGAATTCGGCCGTGGCCTGCGCGATCTGCCGCGTGCGCGTGTCTTCGAGCGAACGGATGCGCTCGAACATCAAAGGCGTCACCAGAATCACAGCGAGCAACGCAAGCCGCGCCCGGATTCCGAGAACCTGCTTGAGTTTCGCTCGTTTGCGGTTGAAACTGACGTTTGACATCTTCGCTGCCCACCCCACGGCTAAGGTAAAGCGAAGGGTTCAAAAACTCTTTCTTGAACTCGGTAAAATTAGAACTACCTCCGCAACAATCAGCTCCGATGCGACATCATGACTGAAGCCAACGCCGCACCGCTAACCGGCCATTCACCAAACGCGCTCGCCGCGGTCGAAGCCGAAATCGCGCGCGCCTGCAAGGATGCGCGGCGCGAACGTGGCTCCGTGACGCTGATCGCGGTCTCGAAAACTTTCGCCGCGGATGCAATTACCCCGGTCATCGACGCCGGACAGCGCGTATTCGGGGAGAATCGCGTGCAGGAGGCCAAAGGCAAGTGGCCTGCGTTAACTTCTGTTTACCCCGATATCGCGCTGCATCTGATCGGGCCGCTGCAATCCAACAAGGCGAAAGAGGCGGTCGCGCTGTTCGATGCCATCCACTCGGTCGACCGCCCGAGCATTTGCCAGGCGTTAGCCAAGGAAATCGAATCCCAGAACAAGCACCCGGAATTGTTCGTCCAGATCAATATCGGTGAGGAGCCGCAAAAGGCGGGCATCGCGCCCGGCGAGGCCGATGCTTTCATCGCGAGCTGCCGCGACACCTATGGTCTGACGATCTCGGGCTTGATGTGCATCCCGCCGGTAGACGAGCCGCCGGCGGCGCATTTCGCGCTGACCGCCAAGATCGCCGCGCGCAATGGATTGAAGAAGCTCTCGATGGGCATGAGCGCGGATTATGCGACCGCGATCATGCTCGGCGCCACCCATGTGCGCGTGGGAAGTGCGATCTTCGGGCACCGGTGATCATAGGCGAATTTGTTTTTGGTCGTCCTGGCCTAGTGCGCAATGCGCACCGGAGCCAGGACCCATTACCCCGATAGTCTGTTTGTCGAAGACCGCGGCAACGACCGTTCTGCCCTTTGCGTAGATCACGCGGTATGGGTCCTGGCTTTCGCCAGGACGACGATGGGGATGAGCCTAGTCAAACCCCACCGACACCGTCCCCAGCACGCCGAAATCCGCCGCGAAATGATCACCCGCCTGGATCGGCAGCGGCGGATGGCACGTGCCCGTGGTCACCACCTCTCCTGCCCGCAAGGCAATGCCGAGGCCACGCAGCTCGTTGGCCAACCAGACCATGGCAATTCGGGGATCGCCGAGCACATTCTTGCCGTGGCCGAGATAGCGCTGGCCGCGCAACGTGATCTGCGGCCGCTGCTCGACGAGATCCATGGCGCGCCAGTTCGCACGCGTCGCTGCGCCCAGCACGAACAGATGCGCACAGGCGTTGTCGGCGATGAGCTGCGCCTCGCCGGCGCTGGCAAAATCGGCAAAGCGCGAATCGGGAATCTCGATCGCGGGATGCAAGCTGTCCACCGCGGAGAGCACCTCCTCGACAGTATACGGAGCCGTGCGCGGCGGCAGATCGCGTCCCATGCGGAAAGCGAACTCGGGTTCGCCGACGCGCATCGCGTTGCCCTTCATCGAGGCAGTGCCGCCATCGGCGATCACGGTGTCGCTCATGATCCGGCCGGCCAGCGGTCCCGCGACATTGATGTGCTTCTGCCCGGACTCGCTCGTCGCCGCGATCTTCCAGCCGAACAATGTCCCGCTGAGTGCTGCCTGCACGGCGTAACCCTCGGCGCGGCTCTGTGGCCGCAACCGTGGCTCCAGTGCGTCAATCTTGGTGCCGTCGCGCCAATGTTTGGCCAGGACCTGCGATGCGGCGGCGATCTGATCCCTGTCGAGCATGTGTCCTCACCCGATGATGATTTTTGTTTTTGGTCCAAGCCGCCGCAGCAATTGTCGCATCGCCGCTTTGCTCATCGAGACGCAGCCTGCGGTCGGGCCGAAATTGTCGCGGGCCAGATGCAAAAACACCGCGCTGCCGCGGCCGGCGATCCGCGGCCTCGTATTGTGGTCGATTTCGATGATGAAGTCATAGAGATGGTCGGCCCGCGTGAGCCGGTCACCGCCCTGCCCTTCGCCGAGGCGGATTCCCTGATTGTAGTGACGGTCCTTGGGATCCTCGCACCAGGCGTCCTCGCCCGTGATGATCCGGGCCGGCAGGAAGGTCTGCGGCCGGCTGTGCCGGTCGCCCCGCCACCACAATCGCCTGGGACGGAAGCTGCCCCTCGGGGTGCCGCCATCGCCCTCGCGCTTGTTCGCCAGAATGCCGCCGCGCCCAAGGGCCACGGGAATCGTCAGCGCTCCCGCAGTCAGCCAGCCCCGGCGCGGATTCCCGGCGGCAGGCTTAACGCGGATCGCCGACAGCGGCCCGGCGCTTCGGTTCGAGGTGTAACTAGCTGAAGCAGCTTTATTTTTCATGTGAACGTGCGATGTCGAATTCATTACAGGACATTCATCAAAACGGCCTGCTATTCTGGGTTAGAGTGGTTCTGGCTTGTGAATCGGTAACAGCCCACTACTTCAAGACGAACAATAATAATAACGGCGACCCCTAAACTTCCCTCTCGGCCGGGTGCAGCATGGATGCGCGCCGTGCCGGACCCCAAAAGGATGACCCCCTATGGCCAATGCCCGCAAGATCCTGATCGTGGATGACGATACCGATCTGCGCGATACGTTGGTGGAGCAATTGTCGCTGCACGAAGAATTTGAAGCCTCCGCGGTCGATACCGGCGCCAAGGGCGCGAGCGCCGCGAAGGCCAATGCCCCCGATCTCGTCCTGATGGATGTTGGCCTGCCCGACACCGACGGCCGCGAAGTGGTCCGTTCCTTACGCAAGGGCGGGTTCAAGGCTCCGATCATCATGCTCACCGGGCATGACACCGATTCCGACACGATTTTGGGGCTGGAATCCGGCGCCAACGACTATGTCGCAAAACCCTTCCGCTTCGCCGTGCTGCTGGCGCGCATCCGCGCCCAGCTCCGGCAGCACGAAGCCAGCGAGGACGCGGTGTTCTCGGTCGGCCCCTACTCTTTCCGGCCCGGCTCCAAGATGCTGACCGCCGCCAACGCGCGCAAGGTCCGGCTGACGGAGAAGGAAACCGCGATCCTCCGCTTCCTCTACCGGGCCGGCCAGATGCCGGTCTCGCGCGAGACCCTGCTCCAGGAGGTCTGGGGCTACAATTCCGGCGTCACCACCCACACGCTGGAAACCCATATCTACCGGCTTCGCCAGAAGATCGAGAAGGACGCCGCCAACCCGGAAATCCTGGTCACGGAAGCCGGTGGCTACAAGCTGGTGCCGTGATACGCTTCAGGGGTGTGCGAATCGTTTTAGATTGCGTGCCCTTGAGCCCCGGACCTGAATGTCAATCGACGACGATGTAGCGCTTCTCGAGCGTGTCCCGACACTGCGCCTGTTGGGAGACACTTCGTTGCGCATGCTGGCGATCGGCTCCGAGCAGCGTGACTTCGTCCGCGGCGACGTCTTGTTCAATCTCGGCGACGATGCCGATGCCGGCTTCGTGGTCCAGCGCGGCGCCTTCCGGGTCGACGACGGCGCCGGCGCGGAGATGATCGCAAGTCCCGGTGCGCTGATCGGCGAGCTCGCGCTGATCGTGCCGATGAAGCGGCCGTCGAGCGCGATCGCGATCGAACACGCCTCCGTCATCCGCGTCGCGCGCAGCCTGTTTCAGCGCGTGCTCGAAAGCGACCCTGCCGCGGCCGTCCGCCTTCGCGACGAATTCGCGGTGCGCTCCAGCCAGATCGCCAGCGATATATTGATGGCCGGTGCGAAGTTGACGAGTTGAGTGCCGTAGCTTCGTAGCCCGGATGGAGCGAAGCGTAATCCGGGATTCGTGCCTCCGGAAAAACTGCCCCGGATTTCGCTGCGCTCCATCCGGGCTACAAGATCACACCTCCAGCGTCACCGTAACCGGCACATGGTCCGACGGGCGCTCCCAGCTCCGCGCATCGCGCAAAATCTTGAAATCACTGACCGCATCTTTCAGCGTGCGCGAGACCCAGATGTGGTCGAGCCTGCGGCCGCGGTCGCCGACGGTCCAATCGGCGGAGCGGTAGCTCCACCACGTGTAGACCTTTTCCGACATCGGAATGCGCTCGCGCGCGACGTCGACCCACTCGCCGGCGGCGAGCGCGGCCTGCAGCTTCTCGGTTTCGACGGGCGTGTGCGAGACCACTTTCAGAAGCTGCTTGTGCGACCAGACGTCGTTCTCATGCGGGGCGACGTTGAGATCGCCGACCAGAATGTGGCGATCCTCGCCGCGCGGATGCAACGGCTCGCACGCCTTCATCTCGTCGAGGAAGCGGAGCTTGTGATCGAATTTCTCGTTCAGCGCGGGATCGGGAATGTCGCCGCCGGCCGGCACGTAGAAATTATGCACCACCAGCGGTTTTGCGATCCCAGCCTTCTCACCGAACGATACCGAGATGTGGCGTGAATCCACCTTGTCGCAAAAGGTGCGGATGTCCTTTGACTCGAACGGTATCTTCGAGACGATGGCGACGCCGTGATAACCCTTCTGGCCGTTCAACGCGACATGCTCGTAGCCGAGCCGCTTGAAGCGCTTCAGCGGAAAGGCGTCGTCGATGCACTTGGTCTCCTGGAGACACAGCACGTCCGGCCGCGCGCTCTTGAGAAATTTTGCGACCAGATCGATGCGCAGCCGCACCGAATTGATGTTCCAGGTTGTCAGGGAAAAACGCATGAGGGATGCGTCTTAGCATGGATTGGCGTGGGGAAAATGCTTGTCCACAGGGGCGGAATCGTAGGGTGGGTTAGCGCAGCGTAACCCACCATGCTTCCACATTTGCGGACCGAGAGGGTGGGTTACGCCTTCGGCTAACCCACCCTACGCACCGTCAGCCCGGCGACGGGCCGTAATTGGTGAAATCGATCTTGAACATGCCGGGATCGAGCTTCTTGCTCGTGTCCAGATTATAGACCGCGATCGTGGTGTCGTAGCCTTGCGGGTCGGTGACGGTCCATTGCTTCAACTGGCCGTCCTTGGCGCCGAACATCAGCATCAGGCGGCTGGTGCCGACCAGCGCCTGCTTCTCCTCGATGGTGACGCTGACGAAGACGTCGTCGGCCGAGACGTTGACGACGTTGGTGTCCTTCATCAGGTCGATGCGGTCGGACAGCAGGAAACGCAGCGGCGTCTGCGACAGCGGATAGACGTCCTGCGTCGCGAGCTTGCGGTCGCGCACCACCAGCGACGATCCGTCGGCGACAATGTCGATCGGGCTCGGCGCGTCATATTCAAAGCGCACCTTGCCCGGCTTCTGGATGTAGAAGTCGCCTTGCGTCTTGCTGCCGTCGGGGCCGACCTGGACGAAATTTCCGACCAGCGTCGACAATGACGACAAATAGGCGCTGACCTTGGCGGCCTGCGCCTTCTGGTTCGCATCGAAGGTCTGGAAGATGCTGCTCGGCACGTTGCGGCGCGGATCCGGGATCACCGGATTCGGCGGCGTCTGGGTCGCGCCGGTGACCGCGGGCCCTCCACCGGCCGGACCGCCATCGCGGCCCTTCGGTGCGGGCTTCGGCACGGGAACCGTCTGCGCGAATGACGCCGTGATCACCATCGCGGCGGTGACGAGAACCACGCCGGCCATGCGCGCGCTTCGCGCGGCGACGATGGCAACGAATCGAATGTTCGGATGTCTGATCAACGCGTCGTCCTGTGTGGCTGGGCGCCCTTTTAGCGTGATTTCGGCCAAAAGCAGATAACGTTTTTGCGTGAAATGGTGGTCTGAGTCGGCTCGCCTCACATATGGCTGTCTTCTTCCTCGACCAGGATCTCGCGCTTGCCGGCGTGGTTGGCGGGTCCGACGATCCCTTCGAGTTCCATGCGCTCCATCAAGGATGCGGCGCGGTTATAGCCGATCTGCAGGCGACGCTGGATGTAGCTGGTCGAGGCCTTGCGGTCGCGTTTGACGATCGCAACGGCCTGCGAGAACAAATCGCCGCCGCCATCCGCGCCCATGGCGGACGCGTCGAACACCGCGCCGTCCTCGTCCTCGCTGGGTTCTTCGGCTGTGACGGCTTCGAGATATTCGGGCTGTCCCTGCGTCTTGAGGTGGCGCACCACCTTCTCGACTTCCTCGTCCGACGCGAAAGGTCCGTGCACGCGGCTGATGCGACCGCCGCCGGCCATGTAGAGCATGTCGCCCTGGCCGAGCAGCTGCTCGGCGCCCATTTCGCCGAGAATCGTGCGGCTGTCGATCTTGGACGTCACCTGGAAGGCGATGCGGGTCGGGAAGTTCGCCTTGATGGTGCCGGTGATGACGTCGACCGATGGACGCTGCGTTGCGAGGATCACGTGCAGGCCGGCGGCGCGCGCCATCTGCGCGAGGCGCTGCACCGCGCCTTCGATGTCCTTGCCGGCGACCATCATCAGGTCGGCCATTTCGTCGACGATGATGACGATGTAGGGCAGCGGATCGAGCGAGAGCTTCTCTTCCTCGTAGATCGCCTTGCCGGTTTCCTTGTCGAAGCCGGTGTGCACCGTGCGCGTCGGCTCTTCGCCCTTGGCCTTCAATTCGAGCAAGCGCGTGTTGTAACCGTCGATGTTGCGCACACCGAGCTTGGCCATGTTCTTGTAGCGCTCTTCCATCTCGCGCACGGCCCATTTCAGCGCGACCACTGCCTTCTTCGGGTCGGTCACGACGGGCGTGAGCAGATGGGGAATGCCGTCATAGACGGAGAGTTCGAGCATCTTCGGATCGACCATGATCAGGCGGCACTGGTCCGGGCGCAGCCGGTAGACCAGGCTGAGGATCATGGTGTTGATGGCGACCGACTTGCCGGAGCCGGTGGTACCGGCGATCAGCATGTGCGGTGTGCGTGCGAGGTCGATGATGACGGGATCACCGCCGATGGTCTTGCCGAGGCAGAGCGGCAGTTTCGCAACCGAATCGACGGTCTCCTTGGCGACCAGCAGCTCGCGCAGATAGACCTTTTCGCGATGGGCGTTCGGCAGCTCGATGCCGATGGCGTTGCGGCCGGGCACGACGGCGACGCGCGCCGACAGCGCACTCATCGAACGCGCGATGTCGTCGGATAATCCGATCACGCGCGACGATTTGATACCCGGCGCCGGCTCCAGCTCGTACAGCGTGACCACGGGACCCGGATGGGCCTTCACGATCTCGCCGCGAACGCCGAAATCCTGCAGCACGCCTTCGAGCGCGCGCGAATTGGTTTCCAGCTCGGCCTTGCTGAGCGGCTGGCGATCGCCGGCCTTCGGAGCGGCCAGCACCGACACGGACGGAAGCTCGAACTTGTCGGAGGATTTCTTGGAAGCGGCTTTCGGAGCAGCCTTCTTGCGCGGGGCGCGCGCGGCCGGCTCCTCCTCCTCCTCTTCTTCCTCGTCTTCCTCGACCTCTTCGTGCTCGTCTTCGTAGTCCTCGTCCTGGGCCTGCGGCGAGATCGAAGGCGCGGCGCGGCCGCCACCGAGCTTCGGCTCCTGGCGGCTGAATGCAACGGCCTTGGTCTTCGGTCCGCTTGAGACCAGCGAGCGGTAGGCAGCGCCAAGCAACCAGATCAGCCGTGCCTTCGTGCTCATCAAGGCGTGGAACAGCCAGCCCAGCGATACCGAACCGCGATCGCTCTCATCGTCCTGGTCGAGCGGCTTGTCGTCGTCCTCGATCTCCGCGAGCTCGTCGTCATGCTCGCGTGCGCCAAGCCCGCAGGCGATCAGGAAGGTCGCCGCCATCGCCGCGAACAGGATCGTGCCCAGTACTATGCGATAGATCATGCCCGGCGGTCCGAAGATCACCGCGGGCGCGCGGACCAAGGCATCGCCGACCACGCCGCCGAGCCCGGTCGGCAGCGGCCAGGCGCCGCCATGCGGCCAGCAGCTGACGAAGCCCGCCGCGATCACCGTGCAGAGAATCCAGCAGCCGAGCCGCAGCGCCTCGCGGTCGAACGGGCGATGGGTCAGCATGCGCCAGCCCCAGACCGCGACCGTCAGGACCAGCATGATCGCGCCGAGCCCGAGGATCTGCATGGCAAGGTCGGCGCCGATCGCGCCGGCATAGCCGAGAATGTTGCGGATTGGCCGCGACGTTGCGTGGCTGAGGCTGGGATCCTGCACCGACCAGGTCATCAGCGCCGCCGAGGCGACGCCCGACAATGCGATCAGGCCGAGACCGCTGAGCTCGCGCATGCGCCGCGCCAGCCCCTCGCGGATCGAGGGCGGCAGATGGCCGACCAAGGGAATGACACGTTCGATTGTCGACATGCTCACGGGCCCCGCCTAACCCAGAGTCTCGACCAGGCGGTGCAGCGCCTGCGCCGTGGTCTCGCCATCCTGCACCAGCGCAAGGCGAATGTAGCCTGCGCCGGGATTGAAGCCGTCGGGCTGGAGCCGCGCCAGGTAGCTGCCGGGCACCACGCGCACGCCTGCTTCCGTGAAGAGCTTCAGGCACACAGACACGTCGTCGCCGATTTTCGAAGTATTGAGCCAGACACAAAAGCCGGCATCTGGCCGGCGATAGCCGTAACGATCGCCGATGATCTGATCGGCAAGATCGAACTTGATGCGGTAGAGCCTGCGATTCTCCTCGACATGCGCCTCGTCGCCATAGGCTACGGTTGCGACATGCTGGAGCGGGACCGGCACCTGCGGCGCCGCGATGTTGCGCAGCTCGAGGAACATGCCGATGAGTTTTTTGTCGCCGGCGGCGAAGCCGACGCGCAGGCCCGGCAGGTTCGAGCGCTTCGACAGCGATTGAAACGCGACCACGCGGGTGAAATCAGGGCCGGCGCATTCGAGCGCGCTGCCCGGCGCTTCGCGGGTGTAGATCTCCGAGTAGCATTCGTCGCTGAGGACCACGAAGCCGTAGCGGTCGGCGAGCTGCTTCAGGCGCGAGAAATAATCGCGCGAGGCGACCGAGCCCTGCGGGTTGGCGGGCGAGGCCAGATAGAACGCCACCGTGCGCGCCAGCGTCGCCTCGTCGATGGCGTCGAGATCGGGCAGGAAGCCGTTCTCCGCCGTAGTCGGCAGGTAGACCGGCTCGCAAGCGGCAGCGCGGGCGCCGGCGCCATAGACCGGATAGAACGGGTTCGGCATCAGGATCGCGGGCTTGCCGGGACGCGGGCCGACGTAGCGCGCGGCCGCGATCGCGGCGAGGAACAGCCCCTCGCGGCTGCCATTGAGGACGAGAATCTCGCTCTCGGGATCGAGAGCGCGCGGCAGCTTGAAACGCGACGACAGCCAGGCGCCCGCGGCCTTGCGGAACGGGTCGGTGCCCTTGTTCGCGGGGTAACGGCCGAAATCGGCGATGTGTTTGGCCAGCACCGGGCCGACGAAGTCGGGCACGGGATGCTGCGGCTCGCCGACGGCAAGCGAAATCAAAGGCTTGCCGGGCTGATGCGGCGCCAGCAGCTCGTTGAGCCGGACGAAGGGAGAGCGTTCGCTACCGGAGCTTCCACTGTCCTGCGGCGCACGGGATGAAGCGGTCATAGCCATTCTGGACGCCAGCACTCTTGGAACAGCCGGTCGCTCTACCAAAAGCGCCAGCGGGAAGCGGTTCAGTTCACCATAGATAGGGCGAGGTTAAGACGCGATTAACCATCGGCCGCCGCCTCCGTCCAGAGCAGGAATAATGAGGCCGGATAACCGGGATGGCTGCGGCGGTTCTTACCTCTCCCGCTTGCGGGAGAGGTTGCGCCGGAGGCGCGACTGAGGGCTCTCTCCACCCAGGAATTTTCCCGATGTTGAGACACCCTCTCCCCAGCCCTCCCCGCATGCGGGGGAGGGAGCCCGCCGTCATCGCGGTTCTAGTGCGCCGGCAGCTTTTCGAAGGTCGCCATGCCCGCGGGGATCGCGTGGAAGTCCTGCTTGTCGCAGGTGTAGATCGCCATCTGCGGATGGAACTGCGCAGGCTCGTCCAGCGTGCCGACCTTCAGGATCGCGGCCGGCAGTCCGGGAACCTTGGTCACCAGATGGGTGCCGCATTCGCCGCAGAACTCGCGCGTGACAGCGCGTTCGAGGTCCTTGCGCGTGAATTGCTTGGGCTGCCCGGTGATGTAGCTGAAGCCGGCCGCCGGCATCGCGATGAAGGTGTTGGGCGCGCCGCCCGAAATGTACTGGCACTCGCGGCAATGACACTGCGCCTGCATCATCGGGTCGCCCTCGGCGACATAGCGCACTTCGCCGCAATAGCATCCGCCTTCCAAACGCATGACGACCTCCCTTTTGTTGTTTGTTGTGGTCGATATTTCTGCGCAGGTTGTCCGGAATGGCAATCCTTTTCTTCGCGTTTCTTTCCGCTCAGCCGGACAAAAAGAAAGGGGCTCCAACTTGCGCTGGAGCCCCTCAACGGTCGGGACATTGCCGGGTATGTGCCCCAAACCGTAGTTGTGAGCGCGACCTCCGAGGAGGTCGCGCCCGGGAGAAGACTTACATGTTGTAGGCGCGCTCGGTGTGCTCGGTGATGTCGAGGCCTTCACGCTCGCTCTCGACATTGGCGCGGAGGCCAACGATCACATCAACGACCTTGTAGAGGATCGCCGAACCGATACCCGACCACACCAGCGTGGTGCCGACGCCCCAGACCTGGGAGATCATCTGCGCTGCGAAGTCGTAATCGGCAACCTTCGGCGGGATCGCGGTGTAGTCGATGATGCCCGCACCACCCAACGCCGGATTGACGAGGATGCCGGTGCCGAGGGCGCCGATGATGCCGCCGACGCAGTGCACGCCGAACACGTCGAGGGAGTCGTCGTAGCCGAGCGCGTTCTTCACGACGGTGCAGAAGAACAGGCAGACCACGCCGACCACGAGGCCGAGGACGATCGCACCCATCACGCCGGAGAAGCCGGCGGCAGGCGTGACGGCCACGAGGCCCGCGACAGCGCCGGAGATGACGCCGAGCACCGACGGGTGACCCTTGATGATCCACTCCGCGAACATCCACGACAGCGCGGCGGCTGCGGTGGCGACGAAGGAGTTGGTCATGGCCAGGGCCGCGCCGCCGTTGGCTTCGAGGTTGGAGCCGGCGTTGAAGCCGAACCAGCCAACCCAGAGCAGCGAGGCGCCGATCATCGACATGGTCAGCGAGTGCGGAGCCATCAGCTCCTTGCCGTAACCGACGCGCTTGCCGATCAGGAGAGCACCGACCAGGCCTGCGATGCCGGCGTTGATGTGCACCACGGTGCCGCCTGCGAAGTCGATCGCGCCCTTCTTGAAGATCCAGCCTGCGTCGGCGTTGATCTCGTCGAGCTTGGCCTGCGCCGCGGTCTTCGCCGCGCCATCAGCCGCAGCAGCCAGAGCCTTGGCTGCGTCCTGGATCATGTCCGGGCCGGGCCAGTACCAGACCATGTGCGCGATCGGGAAGTAGATCAGCGTGACCCAGAGCGGAACGAAGAGCGCGAGCGCCGCGAACTTCATGCGCTCGGCGAAGGCGCCGACGATGAGGGCGGGCGTGATCGCCGCGAAGGTCATCTGGAAGCACATATAGATGAGCTCCGAGATGTTGGCGTCGACCGAGAAGGTCGCGGCCTTCGAGTCGGTGGTGATGCCCATCATGAAGGCCTTGGAGAAGCCGCCGATGAAGTCGGAGCCGCCGGTGAAGGCGAGGCTGTAGCCGTACACGGCCCAGATCACGGTGACGACGCAGACGGTGTAGAACACCTGCATCAGGACCGAGAGCATGTTCTTGGAGCGGACGAGGCCGCCGTAGAAAAGCGCGAGGCCGGGGATCGTCATCAACAGCACGAGCACTGTCGATGTCAGCATCCAGGCGTTGTCTCCCTTGTTGACCGTTGGCTCGGCGTAGGCTGCGGTCGCAGCGAACAGGCCGACTGCGAGAGCCGCCAATCCCGCGCCATAGGGACGCTTAAACGTCATTTCATTTACTCCTGATTGAATTTTGATTGAGCGCGAAATCAAAGGGCCGCAGCATCGGCCTCGCCGGTGCGGATGCGAACCGCATGGTCGAGATTGATGACGAAGATCTTGCCGTCGCCGATCTGTCCGGTTTTCGCGGCGGTCGTGATGGCGTCGATGGTCTTGTCGACCTGGTCGGAGGCGACAGCGACCTCGATCTTGATCTTGGGCAGGAAGCTCACGGCATATTCGGCGCCGCGATAGATTTCCGTATGGCCCTTCTGGCGGCCATATCCCTTGACTTCCGTCACCGTGAGACCGTGAACGCCGATGGCGGTCAGGGCGTCACGGACTTCTTCCAGCTTGAATGGCTTAATAATCGCCATAACAATTTTCATGGGTCCTATCCCCGCTTGGGCCCGGTCCGGACGTGGCCGGGCGTTTCTCGACTGGTTCGCCACGAGGGAGAAAGTTCACTACGCGGGCACAGCCAGGACCCATAGAATCAAATGCCGTGCCAGATCGGGCGTGTTGCCTAACGGACTATGAAAACGGGTGTTTTCGCGTTTGACGCGTATTGCGGTGCAGTGCGCCATTACGCCGCGCTCAATACCTGACCATGCCTGATTAAAATAAAGGCACGTCAAGCTGCCGACACATTGGTGCTCACGCGTCGGGCAGTGGAAAGGTAATTTAGTAGGCCGAACGCCTGTTGCAGGGCCGTTCGTGCTGCGAAATATCGGGCCCCCCGTACTTCTGCTCACGGAATGCGCGCAACCGGCCAACCGGCTTGATCAGGGGCGAGGCCTGCCGAGCGGTCGCCGGCAGAGACCGTCAGGCGGCGCTGCGTTCCGCGAACACCCGGTCGATCAGCCCCCAGTCGACCGCCTGCTGTGCGGTCATGAAGTGGTCGCGGTCCAGGGTCCGTTCCACGTCCTGCTCGGGGCGCCCGCAATGTTTTGCATAGAGCCGGATGAGGCGCCGCTTGGTTTCCTGCATTTCGGTGGCGTGGATCAGGATGTCGGACGCCTGGCCTTGAAAGCCGCCGAGCGGCTGATGCACGTGAAGGCTCGCATTGGGCAGGGCGGCGCGGTGACCGGGCTCGCCGGCCATCAGCAGGAACGAGCCCATCGAGCGCGCGGTGCCCATGCACAGCGTATGCACCGGCGCCTTGATGAATTGCATGGTGTCGTACATCGCGAGGCCGCTGGTGACCACGCCGCCATAGGAATTGATGTAGAGATTGATCGGCTTGTTCGGATTCTCCGCCTCCAGAAACAAGAGCTGCGCGCAGACCAGTCCGGACATCGCATCATTGACCTCGCCGTTGAGGAAGATGATGCGCTCGCGCAACAGGCGCGAATAGATGTCGAAGGATCGTTCGCCACGGGCGGATTGTTCGACGACCATAGGGACGAGCTGAAGCATGTCGCGCATCGGCGACCTCCATGTCTGCGGGTGATGAAGTGGTGTCGGTGTTAGGCGGCCGCGCGCATCAGGCAGCCATTGCTGTTGGCCGGCTGCGGCAGCTTCATGCCGATCTCGCAGGCCTGCTGGATGATGCGGAAGCGGGTGCCGCCGTCTTCGTTCGGCTCGATCCGGAAGATGACATGGCTTTCGCGAAACGGCGGTTCGGAATCGCGAAGCCGGTAGCGCACCTCTTGGCCCGGGATCGATGTCTCAGGCTCGGCGCCCGCAAGTTCGCAATCCGGCAGCCAGCGCTCGCGCAAAGCCGGAATGGTCACCGCGCGCCAGACCTTGGCCGGCGGCGCATCGAATTCATATTCGAGCACGAGAGCTGGGTCGGAGGGATCAGGCTTCACGGCGTCGGTCATTGATCCATCTCCTTCAAGAGATCGGCAAGGGCGTCCATGCGTTTCGGCCAATAGGCGCGATAGCGCGCAAGCCAGGTCCCGATGGCGGCGATTCCTTCGGGATCGACTTCGTAATTTACAAAGCGGCCCTGCCGCTGTTCGCGCACCAGGCCTGCCCCGCGCAGCACCGCGAGATGCTGCGACATCGCCGGTTGGCTGATCTCCAGTCCGTCGCGCAAGGCGCTGGCATTCAGGCTTCCGCCGGCAAGCTTCTCAAAGACCTTGCGGCGGGTCGGGTCGGCCAGCGCCTTGAAGATGTCGGCTTCGATCATAGCAACACATAAGCATGTGCTTATGTGTTGCGCAAGCCCAATTACTGCAACGCCTCGCCGTGCTGCGAGATATCCAGCCCTTCGAGCTCGTGCTCACGCGAGACGCGCAAGGGCACGAACAGGCCGACCAGCTTGAGCAGGACGAAGCTCACGCCTGCCGACCAGACGAAGGTGACGGCGACCCCGTAGAGCTGGATCAGAAGCTGCTGCGGATGGCCTTCGAGCAGGCCGGCGGTGCCGCCGATCGCGCTGGTTGCGAACACGCCGGCCAGCAGGGTGCCGGTCAGCCCACCGATGCCGTGGACGCCGAACACGTCGAGCGAATCGTCATAGTCGAAGCGGTGCTTCAGCCAGGTGCAGGCCCAGTAACAGACGAGGCCCGCGATCACGCCGATGACGATACCGTGCCAGGGCGCCACGAAGCCCGAGGCCGGCGTGATGGTGCCGAGGCCGGCGACCGCGCCGGAGATCATGCCGAGCACGGATGGCTTGCGCCGCGTCGACCATTCGATCGCGCCCCAGGTCAGCGCGCCGGAGCAGGCGGCGAGATGGGTCGCGATGATCGCCAGCACCGCGCGCGAATTGGCTGCACCCGCCGAGCCGCCGTTGAAGCCGAACCAGCCGACCCACAACAGGCCGGTGCCCATCACCGCAAGCGACAGATCGAACGGCGAGAGATTTTCGATGCCGTAGCCGTGACGGCGTCCCATCACCTTCGCCGCGACGAGGCCGGCGGTGCCGGCCGACAGATGCACCACGAGGCCGCCAGCGAAATCCAGCACGCCCATGCTGGCGAGGAAGCCGCCGCCCCAGACCCAATGCGCCAGCGGAATGTAGACGAAGATGAACCAGGCGACCGAGAAGAGGAGATAGGCCGAGAACCGCATCCGGTCGGCCACCGCGCCCGCGACCAGCGCCACCGTGATGATCGCAAACGTCATCTGGTACAGCATGAACAGCGCTTCCGGGATCGTCTTCGCGGCCGGGTTGACGCTGTCCATGGTCATGCCGGCGAGGAACCAGCGGTCGAGCGTGCCGATCCACGGGCCGTCGCCGACGAAGCACAGCGAATAGCCGAACGCGACCCAGAGAATGGAGATGATCGTCACCGCGGCCAGGCTCTGCGCCATGGTGGCGAGCACGTTCTTCTTGCGCACCATGCCGGAATAGAACAGCGCGAGCCCCGGGATCGTCATCATCAGCACCAGCGCGGTGGCGACAATCATCCAGGCGGTGTCGGCGGTGTTGATCTCGGAGCCCGCGGCACGCGCCGGCGAAGCCATGATCGAGACAAGCCCGATCGGCGCAGCCATAGCAGCCGCGCGGCGCAACAATCCCGCCATGTCGTTTCCCCCAGCTATTGATTGCGTCGCACGCTGTGGCGCCATTGCCCGGTGCGATTTAGATAAGAATTAGTCCGTGCCTCACCGCACTCCACCCTCAACCCGAGGAGCCCGCGACAAGCGGGCGTCTCGAGGATGGCCGCGGGCGAGAGCCGGGCCTCCATGGTTCGCCCGGCAATGCAAAGCATCGTCCGGAAACGCGTTCCGCGCTCCTCACCACGAGGGTCTTGAATTCAGAGCGCGTCGCTGTCGGTCTCGCCGGTGCGAATGCGGATGGCGTGATCGATCGGCGTGACGAAGATCTTTCCGTCGCCGATCTGGCCGGTGCGCGCGGTCGCGGTGATGACGGCGACGGCCTTCTCGGCGATATCGGAGGCAACCGCGATCTCGATCCGCAGCTTCGGCAGGAAATTCACGACATATTCGGCGCCGCGATAGATCTCGGTGTGGCCCTTTTGGCGGCCATAGCCCTTCACTTCGGTCACGGTCATGCCGTGGACGCCGATCGCCGTCAGCGCCTGGCGGACTTCATCGAGCTTGAAGGGTTTGATGATCGCGACGACGAGTTTCATGGTCAGGCCTGTTCCCCGGGGATGCGCCGCGCCGTATGTCCCCGGCGCAGCGTCAATCTGGCATCTTTCCGGGCAAATGGCATAAAAATGTTGCAGATTGAAGCGGAAAATCGTTGGGCCATGTGAACGGCCGCCTCTGTACAGGGCAGCCGTTCATCCTCCACAATGCGTTTTTGGAATGGATGCGATGAACCCAAGCGTCGCGGCGGGTACAAAACTATGTTCGAGGGGGACGTTTCATGGCGAGTTGGTTCTACGCATCCGAGGGTAAGCAGCAGGGACCCTATCAGGAAGGACAATTCCGCGACCTCGTTGCCCAGGGAGTCGTGCGTCCGGATACGCTGGTGTGGTCGGAGGGCATGGCCGGCTGGCAGAAGGCCGCCGAAATCCCCGGCCTGATCGGCGGCGGCGGTGCGCCCCCGATGATGCCGGCTGGCGGCCCGCCGATGATGGGCTCCGGAGGCTATGGCGGCGGTGGCGCCGGAGGATCGCTGGCGGTCGATTTCGGCATCCTCGAGTTCACCTGGCGCAGCATCGTGATGCTGATCGGCATGTGCTTCATCATCCCGGTGCCGTGGGTGTTCGTCTGGTACACGAAATGGATCGTGTCCTGCGTGAAGGTCCCCGGACGGCCCAATCTCAGCTTCACCGGCAATGCGATGGCGCTGGTGCCCTGGTATTTCGGCTTCATCGTACTGGCGGTCGTGATCGGCTACATCGGCGTCCCCTTGCTGAGCAATTTGCTGTTCATCGCCCAAATCGTTCTGTACTGGCTCCTGATCAAATGGATGGTCGCGAACCTCGCCTCCAACGGCCAGCCGCTCGGCCTGAGCTTCACCGGCACGGTCTGGGCCTATGTCGGCTGGAGCCTGCTGTTCGCGATTTCCATCATCACCATCATCGGCTGGGCCTGGGTCGCCGCAGCTCAGATGCGCTGGTTCTGCCGCAGCATCGAAGGCACGCGGCGCGAGATCGTCTTCAACGGCAGCGGTCTCGGCATTCTCTGGCGGGGCATCGTGGCCGCATTCCTTTGCGGCTTCATCATCCCGATCCCGTGGGTGTATCGCTGGATCATGAACTGGTTCGCGTCGGAGACCGTCCTGGCTCCGCGAGGATCGCTCCGGGCATGACCTCGAGAGGCATCAGCGCTATCGATCGTGCTTATGCCTCCTAGGCTCTCCGCTCGCGTACCGAGCCTTCTTGCGCGACGGAAGCCACCAGTGTGCCGTCAGGCTTGAAGATCGAGCCGCGGGTCAAGCCGCGGCCGCTTCGGGCGCTCGGCGAATCCTGTGCGTAGAGCAGCCATTCGTCGGCGCGGAACGGGCGGTGAAACCACATCGCGTGGTCGAGGCTCGCCGGCATCATGCGCTTGTCGAACAGGGTGCGGCCGTAGCGCGCCATGATCGCATCGAGCAGCGAGAAGTCGGACGCGTAGGCCAGCGCGCACATGTGCAGCGCCGGATCGTCCGGCAGCGTTGCCGCGGTCTTGATCCAGACATGGATGCGGCCGTCCTCGATCTTTTGGCCGAAATAGCGGCCGAGCTCGACCGGGCGCAGCTCGATCGGACGGTCGGATTCATAGTAGCGGCGGATGAACTCCGGCATCTCCTTGAACATCGGCTGCTTCGCCACCTCCTCCGCCGTCAGCTTTTCCGGCGGCGGCACGTCGGGCATCTTGTCCTGGTGATCGAACGCGCTCTCCTCCTCGGCATGGAAAGACACCATGATCGAGAAGATCGCGTTGCCGTGCTGAATCGCGGTGACGCGTCGCGTCGAGTAGCTCTTGCCATCGCGCAGGCGCTCGACCTGGTAGATGATCGGGATCTGCGGATCGCCGGGCAGGATGAAATAGCAATGCAGCGAATGCGGCAGCCGGCCCTCGACGGTGCGGCACGCTGCAACCATCGCCTGCCCGATCACCTGGCCGCCGAACACCCGTTGCCAGCTGGTCTTCGGACTGTTGCCGCGGAACAGATTCACCTCGAGCTGTTCGAGGTCGAGGATCGAGATGAGGTCGATCAGGCTCTTGGACATGGAATTCAGCTTTCGCCTTGCCGCTCCGGCTACGCTGCTCCGGAATGACACAATGGGGGCTTACCGCCCTTGTTTCACCGCACTGTTTCGCCCACCTCAAGTCTGCTAGCAAGACCAAGAAAACGCGAAGACTTAGCCGGGAATTGGGTATGTCGGTACAGGGTAGCATTGTCATCGGTGGCGGCGCGTTTGCGGGCCTGGCGCTGGCCCTGGCGCTGCGCCAGGGGCTCGGCCCCGAGATCCCCGTCATCGTCGCCGACCCCGCGCTCTCCACACGTCCGAGCCGGGACCCGCGCGCCACCGCGATCGTGGCCGCCTGCCGCCGCCTGTTCGAGGCGATCGGCGCCTGGGATGACGTCAGGGGCGAGGCGCAGCCGATCCTCGACATGATCGTCACCGATTCCAAGCTGGAAGACGCCACCCGCCCGGCGTTCCTCAACTTTGCCGGCGATGTCGCGCCGGGCGAGCCCTTCGCGCATATGGTCGAGAACCGCCGCCTGATCGATGCGCTGGTGGTGCGCGCCGAGGCCGAGGGCATCGATCTCCGCGCGACCACCGTATCGTCTTACGACGCGCGGGCCGAAGGTATCGACGTGACGCTCGGTGACGGCAGTGTGATTGCAGCGAGCCTGCTGGTCGCGGCCGACGGCGCGAAGTCGAAACTGCGTGAGCGCGCCGGCATCGCCACCCATGGCTGGGAATATGATCAGTCCGGTATCGTCGTCACCGTCGGCCATGAGCGCGATCACGAGGGCCGCGCCGAAGAGCATTTTCTGCCGGCGGGTCCGTTCGCGATCCTGCCGCTTTCGGGCAAGCGCTCCTCGCTGGTATGGACCGAGCGACGCAGCGAAGCCGCGCGTATCGTTGCGTTGAGCGATGAGGAATTTCACGGCGAGCTCGAGCAACGCTTCGGCCTGCATCTCGGCGAGGTGAAGGCGCTCGACAAGCCGCGCGCGTTTCCGCTGTCCTATTTCGTCGCGCGCTCCTTCATCGCCCAGCGTCTCGCGCTGGTCGGCGATTCCGCCCACGTCATCCACCCCATCGCGGGCCAGGGTCTCAACATGGGGCTGAAGGATGTTGCCGCGCTGGCCGAAGTCGTGGTCGATGCCGCCAGGCTCGGCATGGATCTCGGCGCCGCCGACGTGCTCGAACGTTACCAGCGCTGGCGCCGCTTCGACACCATGGCCATGGGCGTTGCCACCAACTCGCTGAACTTCCTGTTCTCCAACCAGTCGACCTTGCTGCGCACGGTCCGCGACATCGGCCTCGGCCTCGTCGACCGCGCCCCGCCGCTGAAGAACCTGTTCATCCGCCAGGCCGCGGGTTTGACCGGTGAGATACCGCGTTTGTTGAAGGGCGAGGCGCTGTAGGATTTTCCTGTCGTCCCGGACAAGCGCGCCTCAGGCGCGCGCAGATCCGGGACCCATACGCCGCAGCAAAAGTTTTGCGAAGACTCGGAGTGACCAGCTCGCGCAACAACCCAATTCGGTGGCTATGGGTCCTGGCCTTCGCCAGGACGACACCTGGGGTGTGGAGCGGTCATCGCGCCATTCTGCGCGCACAACCTCAACCTCAATCGATCTTGCGGGCCTCTTCCGGCAGCATGATCGGGATGCCGTCGCGGATCGGATAAGCGAGCTTGGCGCTGCGCGAGATCAGTTCCTGCTTTGCAGAATCGAACTCCAGCGGACCCTTGGTCAGCGGGCAGACCAGAATCTCCAGCAATTTGGGATCGACGCTGGCTTCGGGGCGTTCGGTGGGCGCGTTCATGTGGATCTCCGGCGGTCGGTTGCCTCTAGCATGAAAAATCGCAGGAGCCCATCGCGTCGCCTCAAGCGGAAACCATCCGCAGGATCTCGTCGAGCAGGCCCTCGAGCCGCGCGGCGGGCGATGGAGGGCCCGACAGGGCGAAGCCGAGGAACGTCCAGTACAGGATTTGCGCGCGGGCTCGCGCCGTCGCCGCCTCGAACCCGCGCTTCTTCAGCAGCTCCTCGATATAGTCGAGCCTGCGCCGGTCGATGGCACGCACCGCCGTTTGTGCCGCTGCATCGAAGGCCGCCCAGTTCCGCACCGCGCGCTCGAGGTCGAGCCGCGCGCCAAAAGTCCTGCGCAGCAGCGCTTTCAGCGGATCGTCGCTGTCCGCCTCGACATCGGCGATGATCTGCTCGGCCGCGATCTCGCGCCAGCGCTTCAAGAGAGCGGCATGGAACGCGCCGAGATCGGCGAAATGCCAATAAAAGCTGCCGCGCGAGACCCCCGTGGCTTTCGCCAGCGGATCGGCCTTCAGCGCGGTGAAGCCGTCTCTCGCGAGCGCCTTCAGGCCCTGCTTGATCCAGTCGTCGGCGTTCAGCGTTTCGGCCATGTCGGGTTCCGGATTCGACCATACACTAGTGTATTGACAGCCGGCACGCCAGCGCCTATCTCACCATACAGGACTGTATGGAAAAATTTTCAGGAGTTTTGACGATGCGTGATCTCTTGCTCCAGTGTGCCGGGGGCGTGACCATTGTCGTGGCCCTCATCCATGGCATTCTCGGCGAGACCAAGGTCTTTGCCCGCGCCCGCATCGAGCCGGAGCGGCTTCGCACCCTGATCCGCCTGGTCTGGCAGGCCTCGACCGTCGCCTGGTTCGGCGGGGGTGTGCTCCTGATCGCGGCACCCTGGCTGCAATCGGAGCCGGCACGGCACTGGATCGTCGTCACCATGGCCTGTGTGTTCGGCTTCGCCGCTCTCGCCAACGCATGGGCGACGCGCGGTCGGCACTTCGGCTGGATGGCGCTCAGTGCTGTCGTCGCGATGGCGGCTGCCGGCTACTAGGCGCCGCATATTGCAGTCATGCCTGTTGTGAGGCGTAAGGCCGCATCGACGCGCCAAATGCACGTTGCGCACGGAGGGCGCTGTGCTTTTTCGGATCGTTAGAATATCTCTAAAGGCTTCCGCCGTAGCTGCGGATTGACTTCATCATGTGCTTTGCTTCCTTCGGTCCCGCTTCGCCTTGGGGCGTAGCGCCCACGACAGAAGAGGAGACGTTCGTGAAGGTTATTCGTGTTGTTGCCGTTGCATTGACGATCGGGATTGGCATGGGATCGGCGGCCTTGGCCGATGGTTTCAAGGACTGCACCAAGCTCGACAAGGCGTCGTGGAAGCCGGCGAGCGAAGCCGAAACCAAGGCCAAGGCGCTCGGCTACGAGGTGCGGCGCTCCAAGATCGAAGGCTCGTGCTACGAGGTCTACGGCGTCAAGGAAGGCAAGCTTTACGAGCTGTTCTACAGCCCCGAAGATCTCAGCCTGAAGCACACGATTGCAAAGTAGGCCGCGCGATGGTCTGCGCGCAAACGTCTGCGCAAAGTCATGCCTGAGGGTGGTCCTCGCTTGATCGAAGAAACGGTACCGCACGCACGCGGGGAGTCCAACCGGACCCCCGCGGATCGAACCGCTTCGCGGACAGTCGCGGTCTGGGACCTTCCGCTGCGGCTCTGGCACTGGACGCTCGCGGCTTGCGTTCTGGCCGCGTGGTTCACGCCGACCGTCTATGACGGACTTCACCGCATCGTCGGTTATACCGTACTCGGGCTTGTTGCGTTCCGTCTGGTCTGGGGTCTTTGGGGAAGCCGCTATTCGCGCTTCCGCATGGTCGGCGTCAGGCTTCGGGCCGCGCCAGGTTATCTCTGGAATCTGCGCCGCGGCATCACCGGCCGCTATATCGGGCTCAATCCCGCCGGCACGTTGATGCTGGTGGCGCTGCTGGTCTCGCTCGCGGTCTCGACGATATCAGGCGCGATGTCGGTGACGGTGACCTTTTTCGGCGTCTGGTGGGTCGAGGACACCCACCACTATTCGTCGGACGCGGTCATCGTCCTGGTCGTGCTGCACGTCCTGGGCGTGCTGATGATGGGACGTCTCCAGCGCGAGAACCTGATCAGCGCGATGATCACCGGCCGCAAGCGCATCCGGCATCACTCGTAGGATTGAGTCGGCACAATCTGGCCGCGGGCTCGGTCAACCTCGCCCGCTTGCGGGAGAGGTCGGCGCGAAGCGCCGGGTGAGGGTTTTCTCCTCTTCGGGGTTCTCGCTTGGGGCAGCACCCTCTCCCCGACCCTCTCCCGCAAGCGGGAGAGGGAGCGCACTGTGGAGGCGGAAGCTTAGTCGCCCCTCACTGCAGCGGTGGATCGCCGCTGGTGCGCTTCTTGGCGAGATCCATCTCGGTCACCGCGACCAGGATTTCAGCGCGGGTCTTCAGGTCGGGCGCTTCCAGCATCGCTTGCTTCTCGGCCACGCCATAGGGCGACATCATCGCCAGTGCGTTGACGAGCGCTTCGTTGGGGGCGGTCTCGACGCCCTCCCAGTCGACCTTGAGGTTGTTGGCCTTCAAGAAATCCGCCAGAACCGTCAGCAGTGCCTCGCGATCGACCTCGTCCTCGCCCATGCGCGGCGTAAAGTCGTCGACGAAGGCGAAGAAATCCACCTTGCACTGACGGTAGGCGGTGAGCACTTCGAGCTCCTCGAGCACCTTGAAGCGCGAGACGCCGGTGAGCTCGAGGATGTAGCGGCCGTCGCCGGATTCGGCGAGCTGGGTGATGCGGCCGACACAGCCGACACGGAACAGCGCCGGCTTGTCGGAATTCTTGGGCGAGTGCGCGATGTCGGGCTGGATCATGCCGACCAGGCGATGACCGTCGCGGAAGGCATCGTCGATCATCGCGAGGTAGCGCGGCTCGAAGATGTTGAGCGGCATCTGCCCGCGCGGCAGCAGCAACGCGCCCGGCAGCGGAAACACCGGAAGGATCTCCGGAAGGTCGGCGGGCCCGCGATATTCGATGTTGATCGGCATCTGGTCCCCATTGTCCGCATCAAGTCACGATGCCTAACGCTCCGCCGGCGGCGATGGATCAATCATCGTCAGGAAAACAGGATGATCGACAGGCGCTTGCGTCCCTCGACAGTTGCATCGTCCGTGCCGCCCCAGGCCTCGAAGAACTGCACCAGCTGCTTGCGGGCGCCGTCGTCATTCCATTTGCGGTCGCGCTTGATGATCGCGAGCAGCTGCTCGGTGGCCGCTGCCCGGTTGCCTTGCGCGTTGAGCGCGATCGCCAGGTCGAATCGGGCCTGATGATCGAGCGGGTCTGCGGCGACTTTCTGTTCCAGCTCGGCGACGGGCCCGAGCTGCTCGGCCTGCTCGGCCAGATCGATCGCGGTCTGCACGGCTTTCACAGCGGGGTCGTTGCGCTTCGATTCCGGGACCATGGCGAGCGTCTGCTTGGCCTGCTCCATTGCGCCGGAGACGGCGTAGCATTTCGCGAGCCCGGCGAGGGCTGCGATGTTGGTCGATTCGAGCTGCAGCACTTCCGCGTAGATCTGGGCGGCCGCGGCGGCATCGCCCTCGCCGAGCACCGCCTCGGCTTCCTGGAGGATCTCTGCGACATTCGGCTCACCCGGCGCGGTCACGCCCTTGGTCAGCTTTTCGATGAAGGCGTTGAGCTGGCTCTCCGGGACCGCACCCATGAAGCCGTCGGCCGGCTGGCCGTTGACGAAGGCGATCACCGCCGGAATCGACTGGATGCCCATCTGGCCCGGGATCGCCGGGTGCTGGTCGATGTTCATCTTGACCAGCTTGACCTTGCCCTTGGCGGCCTTGACCGCCTTTTCCAGCAAAGGCGTGAGCTGCTTGCAGGGGCCACACCACTCCGCCCAGAAGTCGATCAGCACCGGCTGGCGCTTCGATTCCTCGATGACGTCCTTCACGAAGGTCTGGGTGGTCGTGTCCTTGATCAGATCGGCGGCAGCCGGGCCCGCTGCTCCGTTACCCTGGTCGATGATCGTCACGGCATCCCCTCGTCTGATGTCTGGAATTGGCGGGTCTTTAGCACGTCGCCAATTCATATGCTTCGCTGTTGGCCCTAAATTGGGCCGGGACGGCCGAATTTCAATCCATGCGGGCCGATTCGCCGGTTCCGGGGCCTTTTTGGGTCATTTGGCCGCGTTCGGGTCGATATCGGGCCTCCGATTGCAAATCTAGGCCGCCGGTAGCTGTTGCATTCCCCTCCCGCTTTTGGCATACGACAGCCGTTGCCGGCGCAGTCATGCGACCGACACAGGATGCGGGTGTAGCTCAGTGGTAGAGCACGACCTTGCCAAGGTCGGGGTCGAGGGTTCGAGCCCCTTCGCCCGCTCCAATTTTTCCCAAAGCATCCAGCCGGACCGGACGGGCACGTGGTTTCCACGCCGCTGGCGGCTGTATTGGGTCTCGAATGACAATTTTGGTCACAGGCAGCGCGGGCCATCTCGGCGAGGGCCTTCTCCGCACGCTCCGCGGGCGCGGTTCGCCTGCGCGTGGCATCGACCTGAAGCCATCGCTCTTCACCGATGCTGTCGGCTCGATCGTCGATCCCGACTTCGTGCGGGGCCAGATGGACGGCGTCACCGCCGTGATCCACACCGCGACGCTGCACAAGCCGCATGTGGCGACCCACAGCAAACAGGACTTTGTCGACACCAATGTCACCGGCACGCTCAACCTGCTTGAAGCGGCCGTGGCCGCCGGCGTGCGTAGCTTTGTCTTCACCAGCACCACCAGCGCGTTCGGCTCGCAGCTTCGCTCCGAGGCGGGCCGGGCCGCAGTGTGGGTCACCGAGGATCTGCCACCGACTCCGAAGAACATCTACGGCACGACCAAGCTGATGGCCGAAACTCTCTGCGAGCTGTTCTGTCGCGAGCGCGGCCTGCCCGTCGTGGTCTTGAGGACCTCGCGCTTCTTCCCGGAAGACGATGACGATCCGGCGATGCGGTCGGCTTACGCGCCGGAGAATGCGCGGGCCAACGAGCTGCTCTATCGCCGGCTGGATATCGCGGACGCGGTGAGCGCCCATCTGCTCGCCGCCGAGCGCGCGCCGAACATCGGGTTTGCCCGCGCCATCGTGTCGGCGACGAGTCCGTTCGAGCAGCGCCACCTGACTGCGCTGGCGCGCGACGCGGCCGGTGTGGTGCGCGAGCTCTATCCGGAGTGTGCGGAGCTCTATGCTGCGCGCGGCTGGCGGCTGTTTCCCGCGATCGACCGCGTCTATGTCAACGAGCGCGCGCGGCGCGAACTGGGCTGGCGGCCCGAATTCGACTTCGCGCATGTCCTGAAGTGTCTTCGCGACGGCCGCGATTTTCGCAGCACGCTGGCGCGCGATGTCGGGTCGAAAGGCTATCATGAGACGATTTTCGACGACAGTCCCTACCCCGTCGCCCCGTAGCCGCCGCTTTTGCTAATTCGCTCGACGCGTCAGATGTCTACCTGGAGTCACCGGCAGCAAGATGGCCTCCGCCGTTCTACTGTGCATGGGGTTGTTTTCGCGTTTTTTTGTTCCGGGCCCTCATGCTGCCTGCAAATTAGCCGCGCGCGACAATGATTCCGCGCTGCAGCGAGAGCGTTGCCCTCGCGGCATTCGCCATCATTGACTTTCCGTCTCAATTTTTACCGAGCGCTATGCAGCTCACGCGGCGCGCTTCTCACCGCTCGCAGATGTGCTAACCTTCTGCGTCTGTCCTCTCGACAGAGTCCGAACTTCGCCTCTCGACTAGCAAAACAAAATAACGTGCAGCCCTGATGGCTGCCTTAGGGGAGTGACGCGATGAAATTCCATCGATCCGTCTTTCAATCCATCCTGGCGCTTGCAGCGGTTGCCCTTCTCGCGGGGACAAGCGTCGGTCACGCGCAGCAGCAGGACAAGAACAAGCCGCTGAAGAAATACGAATCCGGTACCAAGGAGTTCTGGACCCATCCGCCGGACGACTGGTTTCTCGGCGACGAGACCGAGGCGCAGAAGGGACTGGCGCCGCCGTCGGGTCCGCCGACCGGCGCGTCCGATGCCGAACTCGCGAACATCGTCAAGAAGGTCAAGCTGCCAGCGGGCTTCAAGATGGAGGTCTACGCCTCCGGCGTGCTGGCCGCGCGGCAGATGGCCTGGGGTGACAAGGGCACGCTGTTCGTCGGCTCGTTCGGCCTCGGCAACGTCTATGCCATCAAGGACAACAACGGAAAGAAAGAGGTCAAGACCATCCTCAAGGGGCTGAACATGCCCACCGGTCTGGCCGTCAAGGACGGTGCGCTCTACGTCATCGCCGTCGACAAGCTGATCCGCTACGACGACATCGAAAACAAGCTCGACAGTCCCGGCGAGGGCAAGGTCGTATATGACGACATGCCGTCCTACGCCGCGCATGGCTGGAAATACATCGCGGTCGACAAGGAAGGCTGGTTCTACATTCCATTCGGACCGCCCTTCAACATCGGCGTTCCCCCGACCAGCGTGTCGCAGATCCGCCGCGTCGATCCCAAGACCGGCAATGCGGAGATCTACGCGCTCGGCGTTCGCAACTCGGTCGGCGGCGACGTCGATCCGCGCACCGGCAAGTTCTGGTTCACCGAGAACGCCCGCGACTGGATCAGCGACGATCTGCCCTCGGACAAGCTGAACATGATCAGCAAGATCGGCGAGCACTTCGGCTATCCCTACTGCCACCAGGGTGACCTGCCGGATACCAAGTTCGCGATGGGCCACAAGTGCTCCGAGTTCACGCCGCCCGTGCTGAACCTCGGCGCTCACGTCGCTCCGCTCGGCATGAAGTTCTATACCGGCGACCAATTTCCGGCCGAGTACAAGAACAACATCCTGATCGCCGAGCACGGCTCCTGGAATCGTCACAAGTACCAGGGCGGCCGCATCATGCGCGTGATCGTCGGTCCAGACGGCAAGAACGCCAAGCAGGAGGTGTTTGCCTCCGGCTGGATCGAGGGCGACCAGGGCTATCTCGGCCGTCCCGACGACATCATCCTCGCCAAGGACGGCTCGATCCTCGTCGCCGACGATTGGGCCGGCGCGATCTACCGCATCAGCTACAGCAAGAAGTAGTGTAAGACGACGCGAGGCTGCGGTGCCGAGGGGCACCGCAGCCTTTTCATTTCAATTTCGCACGCTGTCGTTCCTGATCGCGCGCCGCCTGCGCGCAAGTCCGGAACCCTTGGCCACGAACGCGGGTTATGAATCTCCGGGCTCGCGCCGCCGCGTGTCGGGAATGACGCGTTCGATAGATCGGAATTCCAATCATGCGCCGGCAGTTCATCTCACACGCAATCAGCGCGGTTGCGCTTCTCGCGCTCGGGTCTCTCCCGACAAGCGCTGCCGACAATGCCGCGGTCAAGGAGAAGGCCGCCGTCTGCGCCGGCTGTCATGGCGAGAACGGCATCTCGCAGACCGAGAACATTCCTTCGCTGGCCGGCCAGCCCGATCAATTCCTGCAATGGCAGCTCGTGTTTTTCCGCGCCGGCTCGCGCAAGAACGACCAGATGCAGCCGATCGCCGAGGAAATCACCAACGAGGACGTCCGCAATCTCGGCGCCTATTTCGCCGCGCTGACGCCGCCGACAGCGGCGGAGGACAAGGATCCGGAGCTGTCGAAAAAGGGCGCGCAAGTTGCCGCCGGCCGCCGCTGCGCCTCATGTCATACGGATAGCTTTGCCGGCACCAAGGCCGTTGCGCGGCTCGCTGGCCAGCGCGAGGAATACCTCGTCAAGGCGCTGCACGACTACAAGAGCAGCCAGCGCGTCGGCGGCGGTGGCGCCGCGATGGCCGATGTCGCCTACCACATGAGCGATGAGGAAATCACCGCCGTCTCGCACTATCTCGCGTATTTCAAATAGCGCCCGATGTAGCTGCAAAACTCCACTGTCGTCCCGGACAAGCGAAGCGCAGATCCGGGACCCATAACCACAGGGAGTGGTTTGGCGAAGATTCGTCGTGACAAGCTCGGTTCATAACCACGGACTGTGGTTATGGATCCCGGATTCGCGCTATGCGCGCCCCGGGATGACGATCTAGCGAGCGGCTTACCCCGCCCGCTGCTTCTCATATGCCTTCAAATGGGTGTACGCGATGCGTAGCTTCGGCACCGGCACCTTGGCGGCATCGGCACGCGCGATGAGGTCGCCGATGACGTGATCGGCCTCGACCGGCAGGCCCGCCTTGACGTCGCGGAACATTGAGGCCGTCATCGGCGAGCCCTCGGTGGTGAGGTTGCCCTTCACGCGCTCGAAGAACGGCCCGCCCGGCGTGTAGCCCGACGCGGCGGCGATCGCGCTGGTCTCGTCCAGCATGCCGAGCAGGAAGTCCCTGCCGCCGGGAGCGGCAAGAATATTACCGACAGAGGTGCGCATCAGGCTGGTGGACGCCGCCAGCGAGGACAGGAATACCCATTTCTCCCACATGTCCTGCATGATGTTCTGGCTGGCGGTGGCCCCAACGATGCCGCTCTTGAAGGCCTCGTCGATCGCCTTGACCCGATCCGACAGCGTGCCATCGCGCTCGCCGTAATTGATCGACTGCATCGGCTGGAGCTGCACCACCTCGCGCTTCTCGTTGAGCGTCGCGGCGATGGCGCAGAGGCCACCGAGCACGCGCTCCTGGCCGAACTTGTCGTCGAGGATGTCGAGATGCTTCATGCCGTTGAGCATCGGGATGATCGCGGTATTCGGCCCGACTGCTGCCGCGAACGAGTTGATGGCGTCCTCGAGATCGAAGGCCTTGCAGCTGAGCAGCACGACATCGAACTTGTCCTTGAGCGCGTCGGCCTGAACGGTCGGCGGATTCTTCAAGGTCACGTCGCCGTTCGGGCTCTTGATGACGAGGCCGGCGCTCGCGAGCTCGCTGGCGCGCCGCGGCCGGACCAGGAAGGTGACGTCGCGGCCCGCCTGCACAGCCTGCCACCAAAATAGCCGCCGATGGCGCCAGCGCCGACCACGAGGATACGCATGGGATCGTCCTTGTTGTTTCTTGCCGTCGTCCTGGCGAAAGCCAGGACCCATTACCCCGACTGCCTGTTGTCGGACAAGTCGGAGCCCCAGCTTATCGCCAAACGCGATTCGGTGGTTATGGGTCCTGGCCTTCGCCAGGACGACCTTGAGGAGATTGCTCGGTTTCCCTACTTCGAGAAAATCACTTCCCCGACACCATCTCCTCGACTTCGCGCAACTGCTCCTTGCCGAAGAACATCTCGTCACCGACGAAGAAGGTCGGCGAGCCGAACGCGCCGCGCGCGACAGCCTCCTCGGTGTTCTTGATCAGTCTGCCCTTCACCTCAGGTTCCCCGGCGCGGGTGAACAGCTTTTGCGCGTCGAGGCCGGAGGACGCCAGCGCCTTGGCCGCGACTTCCGGATCGTCCATCTTCTTCGGCTCGCGCCACATGTGGTGGAATGCGGCCTCGACATATGTCTCGAACACGCCTTCGAGCTGCGCCGCGATCGCCGCGCGCATCAGGTTCAGCGTGTTGACGGGGAAGAATGGATTCATGACGTAGGGTTGAACCTTGAAGCGCTTGACGAAGCGCTCGGTCTCGACCGCCTGGAATTCCCGCTTGTTCTTGATGCCGGCAAGCGTCTCGGCCGGCGACTTGTTGTTGGTCGACTTGAAGATGCCGCCGAGCAGGATCGGCACATATTCGAATTTGACGCCGATGCGCTGCTCGATGGCGGGTATCGCGAGATGGCTGAGATAGGCGTTCGGGCTGCCGAAATCGAACAGGAATTGCGGGGCTGTGCGGGTCAAAATCATCCTCCCTGACGTCGCTTTTCCGCATTGTGGCGCAGCGCACGCCGCCGGTCCACCTTTTAATGACGGTCATAATCTCTTGATGATGTCGTCAGGTCAGACGCGGATCGCCCGTTTGCGCCACACCAGAAGGTAATAGCCCATCTGCAAAAGGAACATGACGCAGAACACGATCGGATAGGCGGCCCACACACCCTCAAGGCCGATCGTGCGGCTCAGGATCACTGCGGACGGCAGCTCGATTGCACCAATGGCGAAGATCGCGAGCAGCATTGGCGTCAGCGCCACGCCGGCAGCGCGCATCGCCCCGGAAAACACCGTCGCCAGGCCGAACGGCACCGAGCTCCACAGCGCGATGTGGAGCAAGCCCTTCGCCAGCTCGAGCACGGTGTCTTCGGTGATGAAGATACCGAGCACGGCGCGCGGCGCGAGATAGATCATCGCCACCAGCCCGCCCGTCAGGACGATGTTGAACGCAAGTCCGGTGCGCACAATGCCGTCGAGCCCCGCTCGGTCGCCGCGGCCGACCGCCTGGGCACCGAGGATCGAGACCGCGATTGAAATCGACATCGCCGTGAACTGCGTGTAGCCCATCACCTGGTTGACCGCGCCATAGGCTGCGGTTGCGTTCGAGCCGAAGCCGTTGACAAGGCCGAGCAGCACCAGCTCGGCGATCGCCATCACCACCATGCCGATCGCGCTCGGCAGTCCAATGCCGAGGACTTGTCCCAGCACCACACGATTGAGCCGCAGATGGCGCAGCAGTGCAGCGTCCGGTGCCAACGCATGTTTCCCCCGCAGCAGATAGGCGGCCAGCGCGACCAGCGTCAACGCGTTGGCGATCGCCGCCGCCCAGGCCGGACTGGTGATGCCGGCCGCGGGCAATCCGAACGACCCCCGGATCAGAATCGGCGTCAGGATCAAGCCGATCGCGGTCGACAACGCCAGCGCCAGCAGAGGCGTCAGCGCGTCACCGACGCCGCGGATCATCGCCGTCATCAGCAGGAAGGCGAAGCCGAGCGGCATGGTGAGCAGCATGATGCGGGCATAGGCGCTGGCCTGGTCGAGAATGTCCGCGGGCGTTGCGAGCATCATCATCAATTGCCGGCTGAAGATGCCGCCGATCAGTGCAATTGAAATCGAGAGCAGCAGGCCGATTGCGAGCGTCGTGCCCACGATGAGCTTGATCCGGCCCTGCTCGCCCGCACCATAGGCCTGGCCGATCAGCACCGTGGCGCCGGTGCTTAGCCCGATGACGAAGGCGAACAGGAAGAAGAACACCGGAAAGAACACCGAGACCGACGCGAGCGCGTCGACCCCGATCATCTGGCCGAGATAGACGTTACTGAGGGTGCCGAACAGCGATTGCAGCGCATTGCTCAGCATCAACGGCGCGAGGAAGCGCAGAAAACTTTTCCAGAGCGGCTTGGCGGCGGACATGGATTGGCCTTTCATCAGGGCGTGCGGAACCGTCGCCACGCGAAGTGCGCGTGGCTCGGCCGTCGATAGGGTTGTGTGAAGGCGCGCGCCTAGGCGCGGTCGCTATAGGCGAGCTTGACGATGTGGTCGCGGATGTCGGCGGGCCAATCTGCGATCAGCCCGGTGAAACGCCGCCGGTCATCCGCAAACAACGCGCGGGAAGCTTCCTCGAACTGCGGCAGATTGCCGGCCATGGTCGACATGAAGTGATAGGCCGCATCGCGGGCCTGCCGTTCGCGGTCCTTGTCGCCGCTGGCACGGCGCGCCTCTTCGACAAGTTTCCGTAGTGCGACCGAGGCGCCGCCTGCTTGCGCGCTGAGCCACTCCCAGTGCCGCGGCAGCAGCGTCACCTCGCGCGCGACCACGCCGAGCTTCGGCCGGCCGCGGCCGCGCGGCTCGCTCGGCGATGCGGTCTCCTCAACCGGGGGCGGCACAAGCTTCGCCAGCCGCGCCAGCACCTCGCGGTCTCCGCCGCGCAGATCGAAGTCGATCGATCGGCCCGTGGCGTCCTCGAAGATGATGATGGGCTCGTCCGGCCGCTCCGCCATCCGCTTGACGACCAGCGCAACCTCTCCTGCCGGCCCGGAGACCAGACTGCGATGCCCTTGGAAAGCGGTGAAAGTCTTCTGCATTGGAATCATTGCCATATCCGTCGCGATAGCAGCTTTAATACCCGGGTAAATTGCAAAGGTCAATATACCCGGATAAAAATATCCGTCCGGATGGCTCGACATTGCGTTCCCGGGCTGGCAGGAACGCGCGGCCGATCGCCCATGCCTAGCCTCGGGGACCACGCGATGCTGACCGTTCACCACCTCAACAATTCCCGCTCGCAGCGCGTACTGTGGTTGCTTGAGGAATTGGGCGTGCCCTACGAGATCGTACGCTATCAGCGCCAGCCGGACATGCGCGCGCCGAAGGAGCTCCGGGCCATCCATCCGCTCGGCAAGTCGCCCGTCATCACCGACAACGGCAACACCATCGCCGAATCAGGCGCGATCATCGAATATCTCATCGCCACCTACGGCAACGGCCGGCTGGTCCCGCCGCCGAACACGCCTGAGCGGCTGCGCTTCACCTATTGGCTGCACTATGCGGAAGGCTCGGCGATGCAGCCGCTGCTGCTCAAGCTGCTGTTCACGCTGATGCCGAAGCGCGCGCCGGCGTTGCTGCGCCCGCTCGTGCGCAAGGTCTCGAACCAGGCGCTCACCGCGCTGGTCAATCCGCAGCTCAAGCAGCACATGGACTATTGGGAAGGCGAACTCGCGAAGAGCGAGTGGTTCGCCGGCGACGAGTTCACCGCCGCCGATATCCAGATGAGCTTTCCGCTCGAAGCGGCCCAGGCGCGCGGCGGGCTCGAGCTCGGCCATCCCAAGGCGATGGCGTTTCTGGAGCGCATTCATGCACGGCCGGCGTACAGCCGCGCCCTCGAAAAGGGCGGGCCGTATCAGGTGGGGCGGTAAGTTTCTCACTGCGCCCTGCGTGACAGTGCCCGCCAGTCCGCATGCAATACGCGTCCGCGCGTCTCTGGCAGTTTCTCTCGCCTCGCGGTGGTTGCACGCGCGGCGTCGCGCGCAAGCCGGCCTTCGCGCCATGCAAGGACAGAGTTACTGCCCCGCTGCTTCCGCGCCCCGGGTGCGTGGATCGGGCGCGCCGAGCGGACCGTTGGCGGTCACCGCGATCGAATTCGCCGATGTCTGCCCCATCGGTATGACGATGAGATGATCCATCGCCTTCAGCTCGAGCAGCACATCATTCGGGAAGCCGCTCTCGACCCGGACCTCGTCGGGCAGCCATTGGTGATGCAGCCGCGGTGCGGCCACGGCGGCCGCGACGTCCATCTTGTAATCGAGGACGTTGACGATCACCTGGAGCACGGTCGAGATGATGCGGCTGCCGCCCGGCGAGCCCGTCACCAGAACCGGCTTGCCGTCCTTCAGCACGATGGTCGGCGACATCGACGACAGCGGCCGCTTGCCCGGCCCGGGCAAATTGGCCTCGAAGCCGACGAGGCCGTAGGCATTGGAAGCGCCGACCGCTGCGGTGAAATCGTCGAGCTCGTTGTTGAGCAGCACGCCGGTGCCGTCGGCGACGAGACCGACCCCGTAACTGAAGTTCAGAGTATAGGTGTTGCTGACGGCGTTGCCGCTGCCGTCGACGACGGAAAAATGCGTGGTGTTGCTACCCTCATGCGGTGAGGTCGCGGTGGACACGAGCTGTTTCGACGGCGTGGCGCGATCGGCGGAGATGGTTGCGCGCAGCTTGGCGGCGTAGTCCTTGGCGGTGAGTGTCTCGATCGGTGCGTTGACGAAGGCGGGATCGCCGAGATAGCGCGCACGGTCCGCATAGGCGCGCTTCATGGCCTCAATCAACAGATGCAGCGAGGCCGGCGATCCCTGCTTCAGATCGGCGAGCTGAAAACCTTCGAGGATATTGAGCGTCTCCACCAGCACCACGCCGCCCGACGACGGCAACGGCATCGACACGATGTCATAGCCGCGATAGGTGCCGCGCACCGGGGCGCGGATCACCGCCCGATAGGATTTCAAATCGGCTGGCGTCATGATGCCGCCCGCGTCAGCCACGGCCTTGGCGAGTTTCTCCGCGACCGGCCCCTCATAGAAACCGCGCGGGCCCTGTGCGGCGACAGCCGACAGCGTTTCGGCGAGATCGCTCTGCACCAGCCTGTCGCCTTCACCGAGCGGCGTACCATCGGGCCGCGAGAAAATCCTGGCCGAGGAGGGCCAGCGCACCAGCCGCTCGTGCCAGCCCGGCAGCGTGTCGGCAATGTCGTCGCCGACGAGGAAGCCATCGCGCGCAAGCGTGATCGCGGGCTCGAGCAGTTGCGCCAGCGTGAACCGGCCCGAGCCATATTTTTCCAGGGCCAGCGCAAGACCCGCGACGGTGCCGGGCACGCCGACGCCGAGCGCGGAATCCCGCGACTTCGCTACATCCGGCTTGCCGTCGGCACCGAGGAAGATCTGCGGCGTGGTCGCAGCCGGCGCGGTCTCGCGATAATCGATCGTGATGTCTTCGTTACGCTCGGTGGAGTGAATCACCATGAAGCCACCGCCGCCGATATTGCCAGCGCGCGGATAAGTCACGGCCATCGCAAAGCCGGTCGCGACCGCGGCATCGACGGCATTGCCGCCGCGCCGCAGGATGTCGGCGCCGACGTGCGCGGATATTTTCTCCTGCGCCACCACCATGCCGTGCTCGGCGGGAACGGCATGCACCGTGTCGAGCGCGGGCGGCACATAGGCCCGCCGCGCATCCTGCGCGGTCGCGGCCGGAAGTCCGAACGCCAGAGTGGCAAGGAAGGCGAAAAATGTCCGCCGTGTCGAAAAAGACGACATCATCAAACTTCCGCAAAGGCCATGGGCAGTTCACATGCAGCGCTGCAATGCTATACGGTTTGCCCCGACAGAGGCAAAACTGTTCGTGATGAGGATGATGGAGTGACGACGATCGCCCCGGATGCGCGTATCGCCGGCGCGCCGCGGATCTATCCGCCGCGTGCCGCCGTCGTCAGCTGGATCTTCTTCGACTGGGCTGCGCAGCCTTATTTCACGCTGATCACGACCTTCGTGTTCGCGCCCTATTTCGCCACCGGCATTGCGCCGAATCCCGCCACCGGGCAATCGCTGTGGGGCTTTGCGATGGCTGCCGCGGGCCTCGCGATCGCGCTGATGTCGCCGGTGCTGGGGGCTATCGCCGATGCTTCGGGCCGCAGGAAGCCATGGATCGCCGGATTCGGCGCAGTGCTGGTGCTGGCATCCTGCACGCTGTGGATCGGCAAGCCGGGCGATCCCTCGATCATTCCGCCGCTGCTCACCGCGGTCGCGCTCGCCAGCGTCGGCGCGGAATTCGCCACTCTCTTCAACAATGCAATGATGCCGACCTTGGTGCCGCCGGATCGCATCGGCCGGCTCTCCGGCACCGGCTGGGCGACGGGGTATGTCGGCGGCATCGTCAGCCTGATCATCGTGCTCGGCTTGCTCGCCGCGAATCCCGAGACCGGCCGCACGCTGCTCGGGCTCACACCTCTGTTCGGGCTCGATCCCGTCAGCCATCAGGGCGACCGCGCCGCCGGACCGTTGACCGGGCTTTGGTTCATCGTTTTCGTGACGCCGATGTTCCTGTTCACGCCGGACTATCCGGCGAAGCGCCCGGTGCGCGAGGCGCTGCACGAAGGCCTGTCGGAGCTGAAGCAATCGATCAAGGGTCTGCCGCAGCAGAAATCGCTCGCGGCGTTTCTGCTCGCCAACATGATCTACACCGACGGTCTGGTGTCGCTGTTTGCCTTCGGCGGCATCTATGCGGCGGGCACGTTCGGCTGGCACACGATCCAGATCGGCACGTTTGGCATCATGCTCGCGATCGCCGGCGCGTTCGGCGCGTGGTTTGGTGGCAAGCTGGACGATCGCTTCGGGCCGAAGCGCGTGATCGCCGGCAGCATGCTGGTCCTGCTGCTGGCGCTGGCGGCGATCCTGCTGGTCGACAAGAATTCGATCTTCTTCATGAAGGTCGCGCCGCCCGCGCCTGGCGGTGCAATGTTCGCCGCTGCGGCCGAGCGCGCTTATCTGGTGCTGGGCTGCCTGATCGGTGCAGCCGGTGGTCCGCTGCAAGCCGCCTCACGCACGCTCCTGATCCGTCTCGCACCGAAGGACCGCATCGCGCAGTATTTCGGTCTGTTCGCACTGACGGGGAAAGTGACGTCCTTCATCGGCCCGCTCCTGATCGGCGTGATCACCGCGGTGACGGCGAGCCAGAAGGCCGGCATGGCCGTGCTGGTGGTGTTCTTCGTCGCGGGGCTGGCGCTGTTGATGCGGGTGCGGGAAAATTAGTGTCGTCCAGGCGAAGGCCGGTACCCATACCGCGTGATTTGTCGTTGCCGCGACGCGGCTAGGACCGCACGCCAAACTACTTCCTGGGCTATGGGTCCCGGCCTTCGCCGGGACGACCCGTTAAGAGTTTAGTACACGACAGATCTAGTGCCTGAAGTGCCGCGTGCCCGTGAACACCATGGCGATGCCGTGCTCGTCGGCGGCCGTGATGACCTCGTCGTCGCGCATGGAGCCGCCGGGCTGCACCACGGCGGTGGCGCCGGCCTCGATGCAGGCGAGCATGCCGTCGGCGAACGGGAAGAACGCATCCGACGCCACCACCGAGCCCTTGGTGAGCGGTTCGGCGAGCTTCAGCTCGGCGGCCGCATCCTGAGCCTTGCGTGCCGCGATCCGCGCTGAATCGACCCGGCTCATCTGGCCGGCGCCGATGCCGACCGTGGCGAGATCCTTGGCATAGATGATGGTGTTGGACTTGACGTGTTTTGCGACACGGAAGGCAAACTTCAGGTCGCGCATCTCGGCATCAGTGGGCGCGCGCTTCGTGACAACCTTGAAGGTCATGTCGTCGACCACCGCGTTGTCGCGGCTCTGCACCAGCAGGCCGCCCGCCACCGTCTTGGCGGTGAGGCCCGGTGCGCGCGGATTGGGCAGGCTGCCGGCGAGCAGAAGTCGCAGGTTCTTGCGCGCGCCGATGATGGCGATCGCTTCCTCGCTTGCGTCGGGCGCGATGATCACCTCGGTGAAGATTTTCGTGATCTCGCGCGCGGTGTCGGCATCGAGCGCGCGGTTCATCGCGATGATGCCGCCGAAGGCCGAGGTGGAATCGCAGGCCAGCGCCTTGCGATAGGCGCTGACGAGGTCGGAGCCCTCCGCGACGCCGCAGGGATTGGCATGCTTGACGATGACGCAGGCCGCGGTGCGCTTGGCGTCGAACTCGCCGATGCATTCATAGGCCGCATCGGTGTCGTTGATGTTGTTGTAGGAGAGCTCCTTGCCCTGGAGCTGCCGCGCGGTCGAGACGCCCGGCCGCTTGTCGGGGGTCGCATAGAACGCCGCGGTCTGGTGCGGGTTCTCGCCATAGCGCAGCGACTGGATCAGCCTGCCGCCGAAGGCACGGAAATCGGGCGCGTCGATCTCGAGCTGGCGGTTGAACCAGTTCGAGATCGCGGCGTCATAGGCGGCAGTGCGCGCGTAAGCCTTGGCGGCAAGGCGCCGGCGCAACTTCAGCGTGGTTGCACCGCTGTTGGCAGCGAGCTCATCGAGCACGGCCTGATAGTCTTGCGCCTCGACCACGACGGCGACGTCATCATGGTTCTTCGCGGCGGCGCGGATCATCGCGGGGCCGCCGATATCGATGTTCTCGATGCAATCCTCGAAGCCCGCGCCTTTGTCGACGGTCGCTTCGAACGGATAGAGATTGACGACGAGCAGATCAATCGGCGCGATGCCATGCGCCGTCATCGCATCCGCATGGTCCTTGTTGTCGCGGATCGCGAGCAGGCCGCCATGCACCTTCGGATGCAGCGTCTTGACGCGGCCATCCATCATTTCGGGGAAGCCGGTCAGCTCGGAGACGTCCTTCACCTCAAGGCCGGCCGCGGCGATCGCCTTTGCGGTGCCGCCGGTCGAGATCAGTTCGACATCGTGCGCGGCAAGCGCCTTTGCGAAGTCGATCAGGCCGGTCTTGTCGGAAACGGAGAGAAGGGCGCGAGTGACGCGGCGGGGATGGTCAGTCATGAGCAAGATCCTCTGTCTTGAAGGAGTAATGCCCAGGCGCGCGGCAGCTATGTCCCGCGCTTCCCGATGGTGCTCCATCCAAGGTCGCCAGTCGCGCGAGCGAGGGCTCGATAGCAGTTTTCGGTCGTTTTCACAACGATCAGATCGGGCCGAATCACATGCGTCTACAGCGGAAGTTCCGGCTCCCGCCGCGCATTTCTGCGGGCATTCGTGATCGCCGGCGAAGCGGTGGAGCGGACAAAACTCCAGCGGATCGAGGGCGCCTGCCGCGCATCCTGGCGGATCACGATCTGAGCGGTGCGGCGCGGGCCGTCATTGCCGGCCAGGGACACGCTGTCCTCGAGCTCCACCTTGTCGTCGAGCGCCTCGAAGGTCCAGACGTCGCGGTTCGGGAGCACCAGCATGACGCCGCGGGCATCGGATAGCCGGCTCGCCTTCACCGCCGGGTGCAGATGGAAGCGCAGCGCGAAATCGGCATCCGGACCCTTGAAACGTCCGCCTTGCGGCGGCGACAGCGTGTCCTCGCCGTCGATGCGCGCGCCGTCATTGGCGATCATCAGCACGCGGCGGTGGATCGCGCCGAATTTCGTGAGGTAACCGTCATGCGACGTCGTGAGCAGCGTGCCGTTCTGCACGATTTCGCGATAGCTCTCGACCTCGACCGGGCCGCTGGTGATCGGAGCGCCGTGCAGGAGCCGCTTCATCGCCGACATCTCCACGAACTGGCATGACGAGGTGTCGTGATAGGTCAGCGTCGAATGCGCTGCCGTGCCGCGTGCGAACGGCCGCCAATTGTCGCGGCCCGTGGTCGGCATGCCGCAATTGGTGACGATGCGGCTGATGCCGGAGGATAGTTCGAACGACAGGCAGCCGGCATGGGCGTCGTGGCTGACGCTGGCCGCCGGCGGCGGGCCGGTGTCGATGATCAGCGTGGTCTGGCCGGCATCGAGGCGCTGGAAACCGGTATGGGGCATATTCGACATCGGCGCGCCGTGGGTGTCGTCATAGGCAAGCAGCGTGGCGAGCAGATCCGAGGGCGTTGCGCTCATGCCGTTGAACAGCGCGAAATTGCCGTCGCCGTGGCGGAAGAAGCGCAGCATCGGCATCATGCGGTCGATCGCGTTGAGCAGCGCGGGCGGCGGCGCGATGTTGCGCGCGGCAAAGGTCTGCCGCAGCGGCAACAGGTCGATCAAGAGCTCGATCAGCGCGCCCGGGTTGCGCGAGACATGCCCGCCGTCGGGCAGGATCTGCCGCTGCAATTCATCGGAGAGCTTTTTCGAGGTGCTGCGGATGTGACTTGCCTGGTTGGCGAGGCACAGCGCCGCATAGCACAGCGCGATCAGCACCTGGAGCTTCGGCACTCCGTCGGGAATGTTGACCATGGTGTAGCGCAGCAAGCGGATTTCGCGCGCCAGCGCGCGCAGATAGCGGCGGTAGAATTTGTTGTCGGTGTCGTTGAGCACCAGCGGCGCCTGCGACAGCAGGGAGATCACGCGTCGCGCAAGTACGTCGGCGCGTCGCGCGACGGGACGGCGCTTGCTGGCAGGGTTGGCGATCCAGTCCTCGATCAGCGAGCGCGCATTCGCGCGCGTCAGCGCGGTGTCGGCGGCGCGCAAATGGCGCAGCCAGCCGAAGCCGAGCAGCGCAACCTCCCAATCCTCCGACGGAGGCTCGAGATCGAAGATCGAACGGCCGTGGCAATTGACGATCTTGCCGGCGAAGACGAAGCGGCCGGCATAGATCTCGGCGGCGCGGGTCGCATCCGCGGTGCGCAGATCATGCGGCGCGATGATCAGCCGGTCGGCGCGGCCGGGCCAGACCCGCGACAGGGCGACGGAACCGCCGCTCGCGCGCGCGAGCATGTTCCGCGCGAAGCGGTTCATCACCAGCGTCGAGATACGTCTGCGTTGAGCGACCGACACGCCTTGCCTTGATGGGGGAGAGGATTCCGACGAATCCTTATTAATCCCAAAATCGGACGGCCGACACCACCTTGAACGACGCGAATCAGCGCCGTGGTTGCAAAATCCAGTGCAAAATCAGGATTTAACGAGCCGGGCCGCGAAAAATCCGTCGAGCCCACCGAGCTTGGGATCTGCGTTCGGCAGATGGCTGGGCAGAGTGCGCAGATCGCCCTCGGCGGTGACGATCTCGCTGAGTCCCGACACCTCGGACGCATCGATCGGAACCCGGCGAAGCCCAGGCTCTGCGGCCAGCAGCGCGGCGACCGCATGCTCGCCCTCTTCGGGTTCCAGCGAGCAGGTACAGTAGACCAGCGTCCCGCCGGGCTTGAGCAGCGAGACCGATTTTTGCAGCAGCCGCCGCTGGAGCGCGGTCATTGCGGCGATGTCGGATTCCTGCCGAAGCCAGGATACGTCGGGGTGGCGGCGGATCGTCCCGGTCGAGGTGCAGGGCGCATCGATCAGGACGCCGTCGAAGCCCTCGGCAGGACCCGCCCATTCTGCGGCGTCGGCGACGACGGTCTCGGCCTGGAGCGACAACCGCGTCAGATTCTCGCGCAGCCGCGCCACCCGGGCGGGCGAGCGGTCGATGGCCGTGACGTGCGCACCGGCCTGCGCCAGTTGCGCGGTCTTGCCGCCGGGAGCGGCGCAGAGATCGGCGATGGATTTGCCCTTGATGTCGCCGAACAGCCGGGCCGGCAGCGCAGCGGCGGCGTCCTGCACCCACCATTGTCCTTCGGCGAAGCCGGGAAGCGTGGTCACCGCACCGTGCAGCACCGTACGCACCGATCCGGTCGGCAGCACTTCGCCATGGAGCCGGCTCGCCCATTGCGCGGCGTCCGACTTCACGGTGAGATCCAGCGAAGGATCGTGGCTGAGCGCGAGCGCCATGTCTCTTGCGACTGTCTCGCCGTAATGCGCGCTCCAGCGCGCGAGCATCCAGGGAGGCAGGTCCAGCGACTGCGCGGCAACCTCGTCCACCAGCGCCTTGCCCTCGCGGGCGCAGCGGCGCAGCACGGCGTTGACGAGGCCGGCATAGCGCGCGGCGCGCCGGTCGGATTGCACAAGGCGAACGGAGAGATCCACGGCCGCGTGATCGGGCACGTCCATCCAGAGGATCTGGGCGGCGCCGATCAACAGCGCGCTTTGCGCGCGCGGCGCGTCGGAGGGAATGCCTTTGTCGAGCAAGCGGGACAGCACATGGCCGAGCGTGCCGAGCCGGCGCAGCACGGTGGCGACCAGGCGGCGCATCAGCGCGCGGTCGCGGTCGGGGAGCGTCTTCAGTCCGGGATGGGCGCCGCTGCCGTCGAGCTGCTCGTCAAGCGTGCGGTGCTTTTGCAGCACGCCGTCGACGATGTCGGCGGCAATCCGCCGCGCCGCGAGACCGGGCACTTCGGATGGAGGAGCGAAACGTTGAGAAGGCATGCGGCTTAAGGTTCTTAGCGGGCGGCAGTTCCGCCGATACGGGCGCATGCCTTGAGAAAGCGATCTCTCGCACGCGAATATGCCAAATGTAAGAATCGCTTCCGGCTTTTTCAGCCCTCCGGGCCCGATTTCAGGAATGCGTTATTGGGCGTCGCGCTGTGCCTCGCCCTGCGCTAGAAAGCCCAGCGATGAGTGACCAGCCTCCCGTTTCCGACCGCAAGCAGCTCACGCCGGCCGCCCAGCGTGCGCTGGCCGAGGCCGAAGCGCGCCGGCAGGCTGCGGCAGTCCGAGCCAAAAATGACGGCCAGGCGGCGCCAAAGGAGTTGCAGGGCCCAAAAGGACCCGAGCCGACCCGCTATGGCGATTGGGAGCGCAAAGGCATCGCTTCCGACTTCTGAAGCTTGTCTTTTGAGGCTCGCTTGCCGGACTGCCCGACTCAGCCCTAGCGTGCGCGGATGTCGCGTTTCGATCCAAGCCATCCATATCGGCCTTCATACAGCGGCTCGCCATTCGGTCGCCGTTTCTCAGGCCTGTTGCCGTGGATGTTCGTGGTCGGAATCGTGGTGGCCGTGGTGTTCACGTTCCGGCACGGGATGAACTGGCCGTTCCCTCGTGCGACTGACGGTCAATCGCGGGACGCCGAAATCATCTTACAGCAGGCAAGTCCTGACGTCCGTGAGCCGGTCGAGGTCGTTCGCACCATTGACGGCGACACCTTTCTCGCACGCGTTCGTCAGCGCAACGGCCGCGATCTCGTCGTGCGCGTTCGCCTGCGCGGCATCGATGCACCCGAGATGAAAGCCTCCTGCCAGCAGGAGCTGGACAAGGCCGAAGCCGCGGCCCGCGCATTGCGCGATCTGCTCGGGCAAGGTGGCGTGGTGATCACCAATCTCGGCTCCGATAAATATGGCCGCGTTCTCGCCGACGTCGCGACAAAACGCACGGCCAGTGTCTCGGCGGCGTTGCTCGCCGGCGGTTACGCGCGAAGCTACAATGGCGGCCATCGCGACGGCTGGTGCACGCGGAGCTGGCGCTTCTGGTGACAAAAAAAGCCGCGTCGAAAGACGCGGCTCTTGCCGTCTCACCCCAATGCCGGCGATCAGCGCGTCACGACCACCGTCGTGCCGACCGAGACGCGGCTGTAGAGATCGGTGATGTCGTCGTTGAGCATGCGGATGCAGCCATAGGAGACGAAGCCGCCGATCGAGCCCGGCACGTTGGTCCCGTGGATGGCATATTCACCGCCGGACAGCGTCATCGCCGCGACGCCCATCGGATTGCGTGGCGAGCCGCCCGGGATGACGTCGGGGATGGTCGGCTTGTCGCGCTTCACCTCGGCGGGCGGCGCCCAGGCCGGGTTGCGGTACTTGCCGTCGATGCGGGTGGTGCCGGCCCACTGCTTCCCGGACTTGCCGACGCCGACCGGGTAGCGCACGGCGTGGCCGCTATCGAGAACGAGATAGAGCCGACGCTCGTTGGTTTTGACCACGATGGTGCCCGGCGAATAGTCGGCCAGGTGTGTCCCCACCATTTCCGGCCGCGCCTGCGCCGCCGTCGACATCAAGACCCCAGCCCCGACGGTGGCGGCCAGCGCCACAGCAATCCTCATCGACATCGATTTTCCCCTTGCCCCGAACGGACCGTCCAAAATTACGCAAAACCGGCAATCGCTGGCTCGCCAAGTCCTTGTCGCAAGTCTTGTCGCAAGTCCTTGTCAGGCGACATTCTTAACCGCGCCTGTTAACCGGATGGTTTCCACGCACGGCCGCCAAGGGCCAGCCAGCAGGGGGAACAAAGGAAATGTTCGAAACAAAGTAAATGACCTGAAAACAACACTCGGCCGGAAAGATGCCCGGGCGCCAGGGCGCGGCCTGACAAGTGCGTGACGATGTGAACGGCCGTTGTTTCAGGGGCGGTGATGCGGGAGGCGGTCCGTGTCCCGGACGCGGCGCAACGCGAAGCGGTGCGACGCCGAGCCGGGACCCCGAAAGCCACAGTGTCTGCCGTTGCATGGCCCGGCTCAGCAGCGCACCGCTAAAGAGCGCTGCGCTGCGTCCGGGGCACGAGACTGCCTTACGCGGACTTCTTGTTCTGTCGGTTCTTGACGAGGTCGTCGACCACGCCGGGATCGGCCAAGGTCGAGGTGTCGCCCAGGCTGCCCGGCTCGTCCTCGGCGATCTTGCGCAGGATGCGGCGCATGATCTTGCCGGAGCGGGTCTTTGGCAGGCCGGGCGAGAACTGGATTTGGTCGGGCGCAGCAATCGGGCCGATCTCCTTGCGCACCCAGGTGACGAGCTCCTTGCGCAGTTCGTCGGTCGGCTCGATGCCGGCCATCAGGGTCACATAGGCGTAGATGCCCTGGCCCTTGATGTCGTGCGGGTAACCGACCACAGCGGCTTCCGAGACCTTCTCGTGTGCGACCAGGGCACTCTCGACTTCCGCCGTGCCCATGCGGTGGCCGGAGACGTTGATGACGTCGTCGACGCGGCCGGTGATCCAGTAATAACCGTCGGCATCGCGCCGGCAGCCGTCGCCGGTGAAATATTTGCCCTTGTAGGTCGAGAAATAGGTCTGCTCGAAGCGGGCGTGGTCGCCATAGACCGTGCGCATCTGGCCCGGCCATGACCTCGTCAGGCACAGATTGCCTGATGTCTCGCCGTCCAGCACGTTGCCGTCGGCGTCGACGATCTCGGGCACCACGCCGAAGAACGGCTGCGTCGCCGAGCCCGGCTTGAGCTTCGTGGCGCCGGGCAGGGGCGTGATCAAAATGCCGCCGGTCTCGGTCTGCCACCAGGTGTCGACGATCGGGCAGCGGTCGTCGCCGACGACGCGGTGATACCACTCCCAGGCTTCCGGATTGATCGGCTCGCCGACCGAGCCGAGCAGGCGCAGGCTGGCGCGCGAGGTCTTCTTCACGGGCGCGTCGCCGCTCTGCATCAGCGCGCGGATCGCGGTCGGCGCGGTGTAGAAGATGTTGACCTTGTGCTTGTCGATCACGTTCCAGAATCGCGAATTATCCGGGTAATTCGGCACGCCTTCGAACATCAGCGTGGTCGCGCCGTTGGCGAGCGGCCCGTACAGAATGTAGCTGTGGCCGGTGACCCAGCCGACGTCGGCGGTGCACCAGTAGACGTCGCCATCGTGATAGTCGAAGACGTATTGATGCGTCATCGCGGCGAACACGAGATAGCCGGCGGAGGTGTGCAGCACGCCCTTGGGTTGGCCGGTCGAGCCTGAGGTGTAGAGGATGAACAGCGGATCTTCCGCGTGCATGTGCTCGACCGGGCACTCGGTCGTCACCATCTTGGCGGCGTCGTGGTACCAGAGGTCGCGCGAGGGATTCATTTCGACCGCGCCGCCGGTGCGCTTGACCACGACGACCCAGTCGACGCCGTCTGCCTTGGCGAGCGCGGCGTCGACATTGGCCTTCAGCGGCACTTTCCTGCCGCCGCGCAGGCCCTCATCCGCGGTGATGATCACCTTGGATTGGCAGTCGTTGATGCGCTGCGCGAGGCTGTCGGGCGAGAAGCCGGCGAACACCACGGAGTGAATTGCGCCGATCCGCGCGCAGGCCAGCATCGCGTAGGCCGCCTCCGGAATCATCGGCAGGTAGATGGTGACGCGGTCGCCCTTCTTGACGTTCCGGGTGCGCAGGATGTTGGCCATCCGGCAGACCTCGTCGTGCAGCTCCTTGTAAGTGATGTGCCGGGATTGCGAGGGATCGTCGCCTTCCCAGATGATCGCGGTCTGGTTGGCCCGGCTGTGGAGATGCCGGTCGATGCAATTATGGGCGACGTTGAGGATGCCGTCCTCGAACCATTTGATGGAGATGTTGCCCGGCGCGAAGGAGACGTTCTCGATCTTCGTCGGAGCGTGCATCCAGTCGATGCGCTTGGCCTGCTCGGCCCAGAAGGCGTTCGGGTCCGAGATCGAGCGGGCGTACATGTCCTTGTATTTGGCCTGGTCGACCCAGGCGCGCTTCGCCCATTCCGCGGGGACGTCGTAGATCTTCTCGGACATGTTTCCCTCCACATGCGGCAAGCCGAGCGCAGACCACTGGCGAGCCGACTTGATCCTTGAACCGATTATGCGTCGGGCTAACCGGACCCGACAAGGTGCACAAGCTGGACCTTCGGCGAGCAGCCTGCCATGCGGAGGATCAAGCCGTTTCGTGCGACTGTCGCAGTTTTGAAACAGGGCGACGGGCGGCTTTCGGGTCTTTACCCAGATCCTCGGAAGGGGCCCGCGCAGAGCGCCATGCACCGTGCAGAGGTATTTAGAAACCGCCTCTCACTGATTCGGGACTCGCAATGCGGTTCGGAACACCCTAAATGGCCAACCCGGGTCCAACGAGACCCCATGGAACAAAAATCAGAACAGCGGCATTGACCGATAACAGACAGGGCAAAGGCATAAGACTATGATGGATCAGCGGAATTTCGGGACGATGCGGCCCGCTTCAGCCGATCCTGCTGCCATTGCGCTGGCCAAAGCCCTCGGACAATGGCCGAAGCCGGCCGGTTCCGGCCGTCCCAGCCCGAAAAAAGCGTTCGACACGGCACCTGCGACGACGGTCGAGGCCCTCGCCAGGGAACTGGGCCTGCGGCTCGGTGACCAGAACGAGCTGACCATTCGCCGCATCAGGCGCGGCAAGGGCTATTCGTTCGTGCGACCCAACGGGGTCCACATCCGCGATGCCCGCATCATTCGGCGGCTGCATTCCATGGCGGTGCCGCCGGCCTATCGCGAGGTGCGCTACTCGGCCGATCCGAGCACGCATCTCCAGGCGGTGGGACGCGATGCCGCGGGCCGGCTGCAATATCGCTATCACGCCGATTGGGAGAAGGTCCGCGAGCAACGCAAGGCGCATCGTCTGGAAAAACTCGTCGGCGCGCTGCCCAAGATCCGGCGCAAGGTCTCGGCGTTCCTGTCGGGCGACGAGCCGACCCGCGAATTCGCGCTCTCGGCCGTCATCGAACTGATTGCGCGCACCGCGATCCGCCCCGGCAACGAATCCTATGCCCGTCTCAACGGCACCCGCGGAGCCACCACGCTGCTGAAGTCCAACGTCTCGCTGGAAGACGACAGCTTCGTGCTGACCTTCAAGGCGAAGGGCGGCAAGGCGGTACGCAAAGAGTGCGACGCGGCCAAGCTCGTGCGTGCCATCGGGATTTTGCAGGGCGTTCCGGGCAAGCGCATGTTCCAGTATCGCGATGCCTACGGCATCGTGCGCGCGGTCAGCACCACGCAGGTGAACGCGTTTCTGCGCGAGATCGCCGGCATCAAGATATCGCTAAAGGATTTCCGCACGCTGATGGCCTCTGCCGTGGTCGTGGAATCGTTGTCGCGGATCACGCCCGCGACCAGCCAGCGTGGCCGCAAGAAGCAGGTGCTGGAGGCGATCCGGGGCGCTGCCGATCAGCTCTCCAACACGCCGGCGATCTGCCGCAAGAGCTATGTTCACGACACCATCGTCACCGCGTTCGAAGACGGCATCCTCGAACGCTTCGCCGCGACCATGAAGGGCCAGCGTTCGCAGGCCAGGCGCGAGCAGCTTTTGCAGCAGGTGGTGGCGACCGCGGCGGTCTGACCTTCTTCTGTCGCTACGCCTTGGTGGATACGCCGTTGTCGGGACCTGGATCGCTGCCCGCGGCTGCGGTCGTGAGCCGTCCCAGATAATGCGCCCATCCCGTCGCGTGGGCGGCAGCCTGTTCCTCGGTCGGCAGCCCGCTATGGGTCATGCGCAGCAATGTGCCGCCGTCGCGTTCGATCAGGTCGATCTCGATCAGGCTCGAGCCGGGCGGCACTTCCTGACCACCCTCCCATCCAAACGTGTAGGCGAGCCGATGCACCGGCACGACCTCGCGGAACGCGCCGCGGGCGACGCCGCCGCGGGGGCCGATGCCTTTGAGCAGATATAGCCCGCCGGGATGCGGCTCCGTGGTCGCGTCGGAACCCATCCAGCTCAAAATCTTCTCGGGGTCGGTCAGGTAAGCGAAAACGGTGGCCCGTGGGGCGGCGATCTGGGTCTCGCGTCGCACTATGAACGGTTCGGTCATCGGCGATCATCCCTGGCTGACTGTGGGACATGGCGGCCCTCGGGCGGCCCGTCAAGGATTGCCCGTGACAAAGAGGGCCTGCCTTCGCCATGATCGGGCCATGCAGCTCTCGCCGACGCTCGCCTGGCTTGTCGATGTCGCCGCCGATAGCACCGGGGCCGACCGCTTGCTCGCGGATCTCGGCGCACATCTGGTCGCCGACGGCGTGCCGCTTGCGGCAGGCAGCCTGACGTTGGGGGTGCCGCATCCGTTGATCGCGAAGCGGACCTGGTTGTGGCGCGCGGAGAACGGCCGGGTGATCGAAGCGCTCGGCTTCGCACCAGGCGGCCTCGCGCCCGACCCGCCCAACGATGCCGGCCGCCGCTGGCTGCGCGACATCGCGGCCGGTGAGGTGCACGAAGACGCGGTCGGACGGCCCGACGGGCCATTGCTCGGCTGGATCGGGCCGCGTCCGTTCACCGCAGACGAGACCGAGCAGTTGCGCCAGGCCGCGCGCTTTGCCGCGACGCCCCTTGCGGTGCTTGCCGCGCGCGCCACGTTGCGCGCGACGCTTGATGCCTATCTTGGCAAGCGCAGCGCGGAGCGGGTGCTGGCGGCACCCCTGCGGCGCGATCTCGGCGAGACCATTCAGGCCGCGCTGCTCTATGCCGACCTGCGCAATTTCACGCTCCTGTCGGAAACCACGCCACCTGCCGGCGTCATCGCGGCGCTCGATGCATGGTTCGATCGAATCGCCGGCGCGATCCACGCCTTCGGCGGCGAGGTGCTGAAATTCATCGGCGACGGCGTGCTCGCCATCTTTCCGGTGGTCGGGGCGTCACCGCGCCAAGCGTGCGATGCAGCTCTGCGTGCCGCGAGCGCAGCCGAAGCCGGAATGACGTATCTCAACGCGGAGCGCCGTGCCCAAGGTCTGCCGCCGCTCGCGTTCGGTGCGGCGCTGCATCTCGGCGAGATGCTATGGGGCAATATCGGCGCCGCCAACCGGCTCGATTTCACGGCGATCGGTCCCGCCGTCAATCTCGCCAGCCGGCTCGAAGGATTGTGCAAGCCGCTCGGCAGAACCGTGCTGGTGTCGGGCGCGCTCGCCGCCGAGACGGACATGCCTCTGATCGCGCTCGGATCGCATTTGCTGCGCGGCATTGCCGCGCCATGCGAGGTGTTTGCGCTTCCGGAAACGTAAGCTCGGATATCGTAGCCCGGATGGAGCGAAGCGTAATCCGGGGTCGTGCGACATGGAGACTTTCCCGGATTGCGCTTCGCTCCATCCGGGCTACAGCAGCAACTACATCCCACCCATCTTGCAGACGAGCTTCCATTCGTCGGCCGTCACCGGCTGCACCGAGAGGCGCGAATATTTCACCAGCGCCATGTCGGCGAGCTTCTTCTCGGCCTTGATCGCGGCCATCGTCACCGGACTCTTCAACGGCTTGTCGGCCTTGATGTCGACGCAGACGAATTTTTCCGTCTTGTCGGTCGGATCGAGGTAGGCTTCCTTGATAATCTCCGCGATGCCAACGATCTCCTTGCCCTCGTTGGAATGATAGAAGAACGCCTTGTCGCCCTTCTTCATGGCGACGAGATTCTGGCGCGCGGTGTAATTGCGCACGCCGGTCCAGGCTTCGCCCTTGGCGCCTTTCGCCACCTGCTGGTCCCAGGACCACACCGATGGTTCGGATTTCACCAGCCAGTATGCCATCTTCATTCCTCTGCCTTGAAAGGTCGCGCCATCAGCCCCGAGATCGCGGCATCGATCGTGCTTCTGCCGGTCAGGATCGATGCGACGGCTTCCGATACTGGCATTTCGATGTTTTGCGAAGCCGCGAGCTCGATCAGGACCGGCGCGGTGAATTCGCCTTCGGCAAGCTTGCCGGTGGGCGGCTGCTCGCTGCGGCCAAGCGCCAGGCCGAGCGCAAAATTGCGCGATTGTGGGCTCGAGCAGGTCAAGATCAGATCGCCGAGGCCAGACAAGCCCGTGAGTGTTTCGCTGCGTGCGCCGAGCGCGCGGCCGAGGCGTGTCAGCTCGGCAAAGGCGCGGGTGGTGAGTGCGGCCTGGGCGGAAGCGCCGAGCTTGCGCCCGACCGCGATGCCGACCGCGATCGCCAGCACGTTCTTGGCGGCGCCGCCGATCTCGACGCCGCGGACATCGGTGGAGTGATAGGGCCGGAAGGTCGTCGAGCCCAGCGCCTGCACCAAGCTGTTGGCCAGCGCTTCCTCCCTCGCCGCCAGCGTGACCGCGGTCGGCAGGCCACGCGCGACATCGTCGGCAAAGCTCGGGCCCGATAGGATCGCCGGCTGCGCGTGAGGCGCGGCCTCGGCGATCACGTCGGTCATGAATTTATGGGTGCCGTGCTCGATGCCCTTGGCGCAGGCAATGATCGGCACCGGCTTTTCCAGGTGCGAGGCGAGCATGTTGACAGCACCGCGCAGATGCTGCGCGGGCACTGCGATCAGCAGCATGTCCGCGCGCGCGGCGAGGCCCAGGTCGCTCGTGACGATGATCTCCGGCGCAAGCCGAATGCCCGGCAGCCGCGGATTGTCGCGGCTCGATGCGATTCGCTTCGCGTGCTCGGGATTGCGCGCCCACAGCGTCACGTTCCGTCCGGCCCGCGCCGCCACCATCGCCAGCGCCGTGCCCCAGGCGCCCGCGCCGATCACCGTGACCGATCGGAACGCTGTCATTGCTAGAATCCCGCGCGTGTCTTGCCGTATCCGGCCGGTGCCGTCGCGTTCGCATCGAGCAGCCAGCGCGCGCGGGGCTGTGCTTCCATCGTGTCGGTCATGCCGAGTGCGAGACGTTCGGCGCCGGCCCAGGCGATCATCGCGCCGTTGTCGGTGCAGAGCGCCGGCGGCGGCATGATCAGTTGTGTTCCGGCCTTCCTCGCAACGTCATGCAGCGCGCCGCGGATCGCTTGATTGGCGGCGACGCCGCCGGCCGCCACCAGCGCACGCGGCGCACCGAACTGCTCGCGGAAAAGTTTGAGACCGACGCTCAATCGGTCGGCGGTGGAATCGAGCACGGCGGCCTGGAAGCTCGCGCAGAGATCGCTGACGTCCTGCGGCGTGATCTCGGCCAACCGGCTTGCTTCGTTGCGCACCGCCGTCTTCAATCCCGATAGCGAGAAGTTGGCGTCGGGGCGTCCCTGCAGCGGCCGCGGAAACGCAAAGCGCGCGGGATCGCCGCTGGCTGCTGCGCGCTCGACCTGCGGCCCGCCCGGATAGGGCAGCCCCAGCATCTTCGCGACCTTGTCAAAGGCCTCGCCGATCGCATCGTCGACGGTGGTGCCGAGCCGCACATACTGGCCGACGCCGGTGACCGCAACGATCTGAGTATGGCCGCCCGAGGCGAGAAACAGGCAATAGGGAAATTCGAGTGCGTCGGTCAGGCGCGGCGTCAGCGCATGCGCTTCCAGATGGTTCACCGCGACCAGCGGCGTGCCGTGCACCATCGCGATCGCCTTCGCGGTGGTGAGCCCGACGATGACGCCGCCGATCAGTCCCGGGCCCGCGGCGGCCGCGACACCGTCGAGCTGGGCGAAGTCGATGCCGGCCTCGTGCATGGCGCGGTCGATGATGCCGTCGAGCAGGTCGACATGGGCGCGGGCCGCGATCTCCGGTACCACGCCGCCGAAACGGGCATGCTCCTCGACCTGCGACCATACGATATTGGACAGGATCTTGCCGTTGCCGTCAGGCGCACGCTCGATCACCGCCGCGGCGGTCTCGTCGCAGGTGGTTTCGATGCCCAGTACCAGCATTGGCGAATTGTTATCCAATTTGCGCCCTTCTCACCCCCCCCTTGCGCTGATCCGCAAAGCAGAGTTCTGGTACGTCCGGTAGCATTCCGGGGTCGGCCAACGCAATCGTCACGCGCGGCCGTTCCTCGTGAAAGCGCCACCGCCACGTGGTTCGGGAACACAAGCGATGTCCATTCTTGTCACACGGCCGCATCCCGACAATGAGGCGACGTCGCAAAATCTCCGTGTACGGGGTCATGTGGTGCTGCTCGCGCCGGTGCTCAAGTTCGAGCCGGTCGCCTTCCATGACGAGAGTGAAACGAGCTACAGCGCCGTCATTGTCACATCGGCCAATGCGATCCGTGCCGTCGCGTCACAATTACCGGACCTTGGTCTCCTGCAACTGCCGCTGTTCGCCGTCGGCGAGCACACGGCCGCCGCCGGGCGCGATGCCGGCTTTGCCGAGGTGATCGTCGCCGGCGGCGACGCCGCGGCCCTGCGCGACAAGGTGATGCAGAGCGCGCGCGACAAGCGGCTGAAGAAAAAGAGCACGTTGCTCTATCTCGCGGGCGCGGATCTCTCGCGCGACCTCGGCGGTGAGCTGGGCGCCGAAGGCTTCAACGTCGTCACGCAGACGACCTATCGCATGGCCCCGGTCAAGCTGTTGCCGCGCGATGTCTGTGAGGGTTTTGCCGCCCATGGGATCGAGGCGGTGCTGCACTACTCCCGGCGCAGCGCGCGGGCTTTCCTGGAGGCCGCGCGGGCGGAAGGTGTCGAAATCTCGGCTCTGGCGATCCCGCAATGCTGCCTGTCCGAGACGGTCGCCGGCGTGCTGCGCGAGGCCGGTGCCTCGCAGGTTCTGGTGGCGGCGACGCCGGACGAAAATGCCTTATTTGACACCTTGGAGCGTGCTTTGCGCACCCGTTTGGCGTAAGAGGTCGGGCCGAATCCGACGCAATCGGATCCGTTCGTTCAAGGCAGGTAAGTGTGAGGAACCGTCACGATGGCCGACGACAAGCCTGAAGACGCAGGATTGGCTCCCGAGTCCGGCCGCGCCAAGCGCATCCCGCCCACCATCGACCTCGAGGCAACCGAAGTCTCGACCCAGCCGCAGGAGGTGGCGGGCGAGCCTCAGGCCCCGACCGAACAGGCCGCGCATGAGCAGGGCAAGTCTGAAGTAGACAAGTCCGAACAAGCCAATGCCGAGCCGCAGCCCGAACCTGCCGAAGAGGAATCTTCCGTTGCGTCCGCGTCGGTCTCGCCGTCGATTTCACCCTGGGTTATCGCTCCGTTCTCCGGCGCCGTCGCAGCCGCCATTGTGATCGCGGTCGGCTGGATGCTGGGCTGGCCTGCGGTGCAGGCGCCGCCGGCTGCTCCGCAAGTTACGGGCGCAGCCGTCGACGCGCTGAGCGGACGCGTTGCCGCGGTCGAAGCCAAGGCGGGCAAGCCTGCCGCCGATCCGGCCATGGTGGCGCGGATCGACGCGCTGGAGAAATCCGCAACGAGCCTGCGCAGCGACATCGCCAATCTGCGCACGCAGTCCGACAAAACGGCAAGCGCCCTGAACGACGCGACATCGGCGCCGCGCGCTGCCGCGCCTGATCTTGCCGCTCTCAACGACCGCCTCGCGCAACTCGAGCGTGCCAGCAAGACCGAACGTGCGGAACTCGCACAGCAGGGCGAGAAGATCGCCGACGCAAAGGCGACGGACGACAAGCCGCTGCGCCATGTGGTGGCGGCAGCCCTGCTCGACGTCGCCGTTCGCCACGGTGACGCTTATGTGTCGCAACTCGCTGCGGCGCGGTCGCTGGCAGCAAAGCCGGATATGCTGAAGCCGCTCGACACCTTTGCATCGTCAGGCATTCCGACGCCGGTTGCGCTCAGTCGCGAGCTCCTCAACATCGTGCCAAAATTGTCGCCGCCGGCGGAAGCCCCGGCCAGCGGCACCGGAATTGTCGAGCGCCTTCAAGCGGGGGCGTCAAAACTCGTCCGCATCGAGCGTACCGATGGGGTCGGCAACGATCGCGGCGCCATCGTCGCGCGGGTGACGGCGGCTGCGTTGCGCAACGATTTCGTCGAGGCCCGGCGCGAGTTGAAGACGCTGCCCGAGGCCGATCGTGCACCGGCGCAAGCCTGGCTCGACAAGGCCGATGCCCGTGACGCCGCGCTCGCCGCCTCACGCAAATTCGCCGACGCCGCCATGGCGGATCTCGTCAAGCCTGGTCAATAAAGGTTCGCGCAACAATCAGCGCGTATAGGGATCGTCATGCTTCGCATCGTCCTCTTCCTCGTCCTGATCGCGCTGGCGGCGGCCGGCGCGGCCTGGGTTGCCGATCAGCCCGGCGACCTCGTCCTGACCGCGGGCGCTTTCCGCGTCACAACAACGCTTCCCCGATTCGTGTTCTTGCTTGGCCTCTTTGCCGCGGCAGTCGTGCTGGTCTGGAGCCTGCTGACGATGGTCTGGCGCGCTCCGGGACGTCTGCGCCGCCGTCGTCACGAAAGGCGTCATGCTCGCGGTCGCCACGCCATCACCCACGGCCTGCTTGCGATCGGCCATGGCGACACCGCGCTTGCCCGTCGTCACGCCGATACCGCGCGGCGGCTGGCCGCAAACGATCCGCTTGCGCTTCTCTTGCATGCGCAATCCGCGCAGCTCGAGGGCAATCGCGACGAGGCCCAGCGTGTCTTCCGTGCCATGGCCGAGCGCGAGGACACGCGCCTGCTCGGTCTGCGCGGCCTGTTCATCGAGGCGCAGCGCGCCGACGATGCGGTCGGCGCGGTGATGATCGCCGAGGAAGCCATCAAGCTGTCGCCGTCCTCGACCTGGGCCTCGCAGGCGGTGCTCGGCTTCCGCTGCGCGCGCGGTGACTGGAGTGGCGCGCTCGCGATCCTCGATTCGAATCTGTCCGCGGGCCTGATCGACAAGCAGGCCTATCGCCGGCAGCGCGGCGTGCTGCTCGCCGCCCGCGCGCTGGAATTGGAAACGATGGACCGCGACGTCGCGCGCGAGAGCGTGATGCAGGCGGTCAAGCTCGCGCCGACCCTGGTTCCGGCCGCGGTGCTCGCTGCAAAATTCGAGAGCGAGGCGCATCAGGTGCGACGCGCCATGAAGCTGGTGGAAACCGCCTGGCTCGCCAATCCGCATCCTGATCTTGCGGATGCCTATGCGCATGTGAAGCTCGGCGATTCCGCGCGGCAGCGCTTGCAGCGCATCGAGACGCTCGCTGCCAAGATTCCTGCCGACAAGGCTGGTTATGTCGAGGGCCAGCTGGCGATCGCGCGCGCCGCGATCGATGCGTCTGAGTTCGCCCGTGCGCGCGCGGTGCTGGCGCCTTACGTCAACGATCCGACCCAGCGCGTGGCGCTGCTGATGGCCGAGCTCGAGCGCACGGAGCATGGTGACGGTGGCCGGGCCCGCGCCTGGACCTTGCGCGCGGTGCGCGCCCGCCATGATCCGGCCTGGACCGCGGACGGTTATGTCAGCGATCGCTGGCGTCCGGTTTCCCCGGTCACCGGCCGCCTCGACGCCTTCCAGTGGCAAACGCCGGTCGCTAGCCTTCCTTCCGGCAAGGGCGACACGATCGAATCCTCGGCCTTCGAGGAAGCCATGCTGGCCGCCCCGCCGCCGAAGCGGGTGACGGCTGCCCCGAGCGAGAGCTCCGTGGAACCGGCTGTCATCGCGCCGGATCCGGCGCCTGCCGCGCAGGACAATTCGCCGCCCCTTGAGACCCAGGAAATCCTAGAGGAAACCGCCAAGGAGACCGCCAAAGAAACCGTCAAGGGAGAGCCGGCCGTCACGCCAGCCGAGCCGGTCAAACCGGCCCCTGAGGTCGCCGAATCATCGCCCGCGGCGGCGACGCCGGTGTTCAGGACACGCGCCGACCTCGGCAAACCTGCACCAGCACCTATTCCCGCCGTCATCCCGATCGTCCGCGCTCCGGATGATCCCGGGATCGATGACGAAGGTCCGAGCGATGAATTTACGGAACAAATCGGTACGCCCAGGGACCATGCAAAGGCCCAGGCCGGCGGCTGGCGCGGATTCTGGTCTCGCTGGGGCGGGTGAGCGGCATTTGGGAGCCGGCGCCACCTTGCCAATTCGGGCCCCGCCCGATATCAGGAGCGCGCGTATCGGGACCGGCCTCGCGCGGGCCCCGGCAGAGTTCGCCGCAATAGCTCAGTTGGTAGAGCACGTCATTCGTAATGACGGGGTCGGGGGTTCGAATCCCTCTTGCGGCACCAGCGCCCCAGCTCATTTGCTCTCCGCAAGCCAGGCGTTCTGACCGGGGCATTCGGTCACCGTGAACGCACGGCAGCATGAGTGATCGCAATCACATAACCTGTGGCCCGTCTCCCGTAGTGTTTCGAGCACGCCAAACACGGGGAGATTTCATATGCGCAAGATCATTCTGGTGGCCGCCATGGTGCTGGTCTCTGCATCTGCCCAGGCCGAAGGACCGCGCAGCCTGTCGCTGTCCTCTGCCAACGGGCAGGCTTCGGTTCAGCAAACGGCGCCGGCGCTTGCTGCCACGCCGACACAGGTGAGCGAAGCAGCGCCTGCTGTCGAAGCTCCGAAATATCTCGATCGCCCGCCGGCGGTTTCGCTTACGACGCCTGCGGCGGCCGCCACACCCACGACCACGACGACCTCAGCGCCCGCGACGACCCAACCCGCCGCGAAGACGACGGCCAAGGCGGACAAGCCGAAGCACAAGCGTACATGGACCGAAGGCCGCATCATCAGCGAACTGCATCGACACGGCATCTACTGGTAAGGGGCATTGGTCCCAAAAAGGACATGGCCGGGACAAGCCCGGCCATGACGCGAGAAGTTTTGGATCTGATCGGGCGCGTTACTGCGAAACCGTCTGCACCACGCTCCCGATCGGACGCGCGCTCGAGGTCGGCACCTTCATATCCTTCAGCAGCGCCTCGTCATATTCCGGCAGCGAGTCGAGTGTTGTCTTGGCCTTCATCTGCACGACCTTGTAGCCGCCGGCCTTGAGCCGCGCGAGCAGCGCCGGCATCGCTTCGCCGGTATGCTTCTGGAAGTCGTGCATCAGGATGATGCCTTTGCCGAGCTTGTCGAGCCTGGTCATCACGGTTTCGATGATCTTCTCCGGCGTGGCGCCCTTCCTGAAGTCGAAGGAGTCGATGTCGGTCGAGAACATCGCGACGTTGCGGGTGCCGAAATAGCTCACGATCGCCGGATTGTGCTGCAGCTGCGGGAAGCGGAAGAACGGCGCCGGGTTGGTGCCGAGCGCGTATTTCACCGCGCTAATGCCCTTTTCGACCTCGTCCTTGGCCATCTGCTCGGTCATCTTCTTGCCGTTCAGATTGACGTGCGACCAGGTGTGAGTGCCGACCGTATGGCCCTGGGCCAGCACCTGGCGCAGGATTTCGGGATGGTAGGTCGCATGCTTGCCGACCGAGAAGAACAGGCCCTTGGTGCATTCATCCGCGAGCGCCTTCAGCACGGCGGGCGTGTTGACTGGCCAGGGACCGTCGTCGAAGGTCAGCACGACCTCCTTGTCGGTGAGGAAGTCGAACTGCTTGAAATGATCGAAGCCGAAGCCCGGACCGCCCGTGGTGTCGATCTCGACCACGCGGGAGACGCCGAGCGCGTTGGGGTTGGCGCAGGTCGATTTCTGCTGCACCGGCATCGGCGCGGGTGCGGGCGCCGGGGCGGCTGCCGCCGGCTTGGCCGCAATGGCCGCCGTGGTCGCGACGTCGTCCTTGGCGGCGAGCTTCGCCTGTGCCGGCAATTGATCGGCGGCACGGGCGGCAATCGTCTTGGGAGCGGCCTGGTCGGCGCGCGAGGAATAATAAAACCAACCGCCGGCGGCAATCACGACCGCCGCAACTACACTGGCCAGCATCAGGCCCAACGCATTACGCATCGCCATTCTTTCCAATTACGCAACCAAACCGGCGGAATTTCCCGCTCGCCGAGCCATTAATGCGAAGGATCGGTTAACGTGACACCAACGCGACAGCGGATCCCCAAGGAATTTCAGCGAGGTGCGCCAACGTGACCGAGGTCACAGAGGGTGGGCCTCCCGTGACCGTCATCACAGTGGAAACTGTTTTGCTGGAGCATGGTCAATCCCATCAACAACGGGCCCGCTTCCAGCGGTGCCAATGGGAGCTTCAAATGACCGACTCGCTGAACACCAAGTCTCTGAACACCAAGTCCTTGAGTAGCAAGATCCGCGACACCAGCCTGGCTCTGGGCTTTGCCGCCATCCTCTCAATCGCCTCGACCGGCTCCAGCTTCGCCTTCTCGTCCGAAGCGCAGCAGCAGTGCACCGGCGACGCTTTCCGTCTGTGCTCGTCGGAAATCCCGAACATCCCGAAGATCACGGCGTGCATGATGAAGCATCGTTCAGATCTGAGCGCCGGTTGCCGTGCGGTGATGGACAAGGACCTCGCCAAGGGCGGCGCGTCACGCAAGGTCGCTGACGCCCAGGACGGTCAGTAACAGCAACGATCGCGTCGTTGCGTCGGTCAGCTCCCCTCGCGATGGCCCGGCGTGAATGCCGGAGCCACGCGGCGGCGCAAGCCCGCCTGCCAATAAAGCCGTTGCGGCTTCGGGATCGTCGCTCTAGCTTCCCCCGCACATCTTCCGGGTAAGAGGCATTACGCGATGACCAGATTTCTTTTTATCATTCCATTGATCCTGTTTGCATCGGCTGCGTCAGCGCAGCAGCCCGGTCACGATGCCTGTGCGCGCGACGTCACGCGCTTCTGCCGCCCGGTGATGAACAATGGCGATCAGGCTGTGCTCGCCTGCCTCAAGCAGAACCGTACGCGGCTCACCAAAGGCTGCGACAAGGTGCTGACGGATCACGGGCAGTAAGACGTCGCTACGGACTCGCAAAACCCTAAGTGCTGCTTCCCGCCGCGGTGGCGACCACGGGCAGCACCTCACTTGCTGCCTGGTCCGGCGTCTCCTCTTTCCAGCGCACCGAGCCGAACGGACGCTCGAGCATGCGGCGGATCCGCACCGGGTCGGGGCCGACGTGGAAATCGATCGCCTCCTGATGCAGCGCGCGTTCGGACTGGGTCGAGCGGTTGCGCTGGCGCAGATAGTCGAGCCAGGTCGGACAGTGGTAGCGTTCGGTCCACAATTCGGGATCGGCGATGTCGCGCGCGATCGACCAGCCATAGGCACCGTTGCGCTGTCGAGAGAGCTGCACGTCCTGCATCACGTTGTGAAAGGCGCGCGCGTTCTCTTGGGCGACGCGGTATTCGATCTCGACCACCAGCGGCCCGCTGCGCGCCGTGAGCGACAGTTTGACTTCCGGATCGGCCAGCACGTCGGCGTCTTCGTTGCGGGCGCCGACGCGCGGCATCGTGAGCCAGATTCCCAGCACCGGCGAGATCAGCATCAGGCCGGCGGCCGTCAGCAGCGCGACCTCGACGCCGGCATAGTCGGTGAGATGGCCCCAGCCCCAGGCGCCGATCGCGATGCCGCCGGAAATCGAGGCCTGGAATGCGGCGAGCGAGCGGCCGGCGACCCAGCGCGGCGCCGAGAGCTGCACGCCGATATTGAACAGCGCTATGGCGGCCATCCAGACCGCGCCGGCGAGCACCAGCGCAGCCGCGGTCAGCACCGGCTCGGTGCTCACGGCGAGCGCGGCCATCGCAAACGCCATCGAGATGGTGCAGGCGCGGATCGCGGCTTCGCCGCTCATGCGCTTGCGCAATTCGTGGATGTTGAGCGCGCCGACCACGGCGCCCATCCCGAAGGCGCCGAGCATGATGCCGTAGGTCTGCGCGCCGCCATGCAGCAGGTCGCGCGCGACCAGCGGCATCAGCGCCATGATGGCACCGCCAATCAGGCCCATCATCAGCGTGCGCAACAGCACGATCTTGATCGGCGGCGAATTGGTGATGTAGCGGAAGCCCGACACCATGGCGCGGTTGAGCTTCTCCCGCGGCAGCCGCGAGGGTTCGGTGTTGCGCCGCCAGAGCAGCAGCACCACCAGCAAGGGCAAATAGAGGATCGCGTTACACGCAAACGCCGCCACCGCGCCGAGCGCGGCGACGATGACACCGCCGACCGCCGGACCGAAGCTGCGCGCGATGTTGTAGCTGATGCCGTTCAGCGCGACGGCCGACGGCAGTGCATCGGGCGGCACCTGCTCGCTGACCGAGGATTGCCAGGCCGGACCGAACAGTGCGTTGCCGCTGCCGACAACGAAGCAGAAGACGAGCAGCGTTTCCGGGGAAATGTAGTTGAGCCAGGCCAGGACCGTGAGCGCTGTCGCGCCAGTCAGCGCGATCATGAGTGCGATCAGGGTCACGATGCGGCGGTCGTACATGTCGGCGATGGCGCCGGCCGGCATCGAGATCAGCATGATCGGCAGCATCAGGGCGGTCTGCACCAGCGCGACCTTGTCCGCCGAGGCCGCCATCTGCGTCATTGCCCAGGCGGCACCCACGCCCTGGATCAGCAGGCCGAGATTGGAGAGCAGGCTGGCGAGCCAGATGCGCCGGAATACGGTGTATCGCAGCGGCGCCATGATGCCGTCGGCTGCAATTTTCTGGCGGTTCGTCTGCTCGGTCATATCCCCTTCCAAATGGGCTGGCAGAAGTGGTCTTGAAATTGTCTTGGAGTGGTCTTCGGGCGATTCCGGCAAGTTCAGTGATGCCTGCGAAAGTCCTTCGCTGTCCAGTGGTTAGGTCGGTATAAGCGGTGCACAGAGATGCTTTTGCCGGGGAGGAACAGATGAAGCTGTCGCGACGGACGATCTTGCAAGGTGCCGGCAGCTTGCCCTTCGCAATTGCGAGCTTGCGGACGGGTGCATCGGCTCAACCCGCACCCGCTGCGCCGGGCGAGGTGCCGCCGATCCTGTTCGTCCACGGCAATGGCGACTACGACGCGCTCTGGATGACGACCTTGTGGCGGATGGAATCCAACGGCATTGCGCGCGATCGCATGCGTGCGATCAATTTCACCGATCCCAATGCACGAAGTGACGACAAGGTCGAGCAGGCGGGCCGCTCCTCGACCGAGGACCAGCGCCGCGAGCTCGCCGCCGCCATAGCCGAATTGAAGCGCAGCACCGGCGTGGCCCGCGTGGCGCTGGTCGGCAGCTCGCGCGGCGGCTATGCCATCCGCAACGTCATCAAGAACGGCGGCGCCGGCGATGTCAGCCACGCCGTGCTGTGCGGCACGCCCAATCACGGCGTGTTCGCGACCGACGACCAGCCCAACAGCGAGTTCAACGGTCGCGGCGCGTTCTTGCGCGGCCTGAACGAGGGCGAGAGCGAGGCGACACCGGGTGTCGCCTTCCTCACCTTGCGTAGCGACGGCATGGACAAATACGCGCAAGCCGATGGCCGTTTCATCGGCAAGCCCGGTACGCCGACCGGCGTCAGCGTCGAAGGGCCGGAGTTGAAGGGGGCCACCAACCTCGTGCTCGGCGCACTCGATCATCGCGAAGTGGCATTTCACCCCCGGGCCTTCCGCGAGATCTACAAGTTCATCGCTGGCCGCGAGCCCGCGCGGATCGCGATTGTGCCGGAGCAGAGCATCAGGCTGAGCGGCCTCGTGACGGGCACACCGGGCGGCGCGCCGACCAATCGGCCGGTGGCCGGTGCAACCGTCGATGTCTTTCGGGTCGATCCTGAAACCGGTGAGCGTAAGGGCGGCGCCGTCCACAGCGCGAAGACCGGCGCCGACGGACGCTGGGGCCCGGCGCAGGTCGAACCTTCCTGGTCGCTCGAATTCGTCTTGTCATTGCCGGATGCGCCGACGACGCACATCTACCGCTCGCCCTTCCCGCGCTCGTCTGACGTGGTGCATCTGCGCGCCGCGCGTCCGCTCGGGCCCGCGGACAAGGACGCCGGGGCTGTGGTGATCATGTCGCGTCCGCGCGGTTATTTCGGCCTGCCGCGGGACGTGGTGCTGCTCGACGGCAAGGAGCCGGCGGACGTGAAATCGGGGGTGCCCACGGATTCGACAGCAACACTGCGCCTTCCGGCCGGCGAGGTCGGGCGTAACATCGTGGCCCAATTTGGCGAAGAACGAATTGTGGCACGCGCCTGGCCTGCCCAAGAGAACAGGATTGCGATTGCCGAGCTGACTTACTAGCTAATTGCCTGCGTCACCTCTGCGGGAGCGAGCCATGAACATCGCCAGCGTGCGTCGGCCCATCGTCCCTCCGACCCCGCCGCGTGCGCCCGACGACATGTCGTTCCTCGCCCGGCTTGCCGTGATCAAGCGGAACATGATCGCAACCTGGGGGCAGCGCGCCTACGAGGAAGACGTCATCGAGGGCCGATTCTTCTTTCGCAACAGTTTCATCCTGAACCGGCCGGATGCGATCCGGCATGTCCTGCTCAGCAATTACGAGAATTATTCGCGCACCCCGGCGGGCATTCGCATGCTGCGTCCCGTGCTCGGCGATGGTCTTCTGATTGCGGAGGGTCATTCGTGGACGTTTCAGCGCCGCACCCTCGCGCCTGCGTTCACGCCGCGTGCGACGGCAAATCTCGTTCCGCACATGACGGCGGTGCTCGACGAGACCATCGCGAAGCTCGACGGGCGAACGAGCGAGCCGGTCGATCTGCGCGAGATCATGCAGCGCATGACGCTTGAGATCGCCGGACGCACCATGTTCTCGTTCGGCATGGACCGGCATGGTCCGACCTTGCGCAACTTCGTCATGGAGTATGGAGCCCGACTCGGGCGGCCGTACTTGCTTGACATGGTGCTGCCGCTGTCCTGGCCAAGCCCGATGGATTTTGCCCGTGCCCGTTTCCGCAAGCGCTGGACCGAATTCGTAGCGATGCTGATCGCCGAGCGGCGTGAGATGGGCAAGCAAGACGGCGCGCCGCCGCGCGACCTTTTCGATCTCATGGACGAGGCGCGCGACCCCGAAACCGGCAAGGGTTTTTCGGACGAGCAACTGGTCGACGAAGTCGCGACCATGATCCTCGCGGGTCACGAGACCACGGCGACCGCGCTGTTCTGGGCGCTCTATCTGCTCGCCCTCGACCCGGACACGCAGGAAGAAATTGCCTCCGAGACGCGTGGCGAACACCTCGACAGCATGGCCGACATCGATCGCCAGAAGTTCACCCGCGCCGCGATAGAGGAGACCATGCGGCTTTATCCGCCGGCCTTCCTGATCGCCCGGGCCGCGCGCGAGAAGGACAACGCGGCCGGCGTCGCCATCGGCAAGGGCGACATCATTATGATCGCGCCGTGGCTGCTGCACCGGCACGAGAAGCTGTGGGATCAGCCGAACGCGTTCATTCCAAAACGCTTCATGTCGACGGAAGCGCCCGATCGGTTTGCCTATCTCCCCTTCGGTGCGGGTCCGCGCGTCTGCGTCGGCGCCCCCTTCGCGCAAGCCGAATCCGTGCTGGCGCTGGGCCGGCTGATCGGCGCGTTCCGTGTCGAGCTTGCCGATACCAGCCCTGTCATCCCGCTCGGCGTCGTCACAACGCAGCCGGACCACTCCCCGCGGTTCCGTATCACGCCACGGTGACGAGCCGCCGCGCCCTGACGGCACCGCCGACACACGAGATGAGCGACATGAGCGATATCCAGGCGCAGCTTTCGGTTCTCAGGCAGACGGCCGATCCGGCCGTTGTCGAGGTCATCGCGCGGTTGATCGCCGATGGTGAGGATCGCGATCTCCATCGTATCAATGCCCTCGACTTTGCAAATCGCACCGGGCTTGATCAGGAGAAGATCATCTCCGGATTTCTGCACGCCTCGCGGCTCGGCCTGTTCGACATGAGTTGGAACGTGCTGTGCCCCGGCTGCGGCGGAGTCCTCGGCGCGCATGCAACACTGAAATCTCTGAAGCATGACGACTACAACTGCGCACTTTGTGCCGCCGGATACGAAGCCTCCGTCGATGAGATGGTGGAGGTGGCGTTTACCGTCAGCCCGCGGGTGCGCCGCATCGGCGCTCACGATCCCGACACCCTGCCGATCTGGGAATATGTCCGGCAGATTTTCTGGAGTTCGGGCGTCGACGTCAGTGACGAGTCCTTCTCGCGACTGATCGACGAAGTCACACTCGAAGCACTGGAATTGCCGGCGGGTGAAACGGCGATCCTCTCGCTCAATTTGCCGAGCCAGTTCATCATCGTGTTCGAGCCGGTCACTCATTCCGCCCACTTCCTGGATGTCCAGGGCGAGCCGACGAGCCAGCGTCAGCAACTTTCGATGGTCTTCAACAAGTTGGAAGCGCCCACGGGGACTACCGTGATGCGCCCTGGACCGCTGCGCCTCACACTCGAGAACCGATCCGGAAATCGCGTACTGCCCTCGGTGTGGATCGCGGCTGATGCGTTGCATGAGATGCTCGGCAAGCGCAAGCCGATCCTCACGGCCAAACGGATGCTGTCGAACCAGACTTTTCGCGACGTCTTCAAGGCAGACAATCTCAATGTCGACCAGCGGTTGAAGATCACGTCCCTGACTTTCCTGTTTACCGATCTGAAGGGCTCGACTGCGCTGTACGAGCGCGTCGGCGATCTCAACGCTTTCGATCTGGTGCGAGCGCATTTCCGCGCACTCCTGGAAATCATCGCCGCAGAGAAAGGAGCCGTGGTGAAGACGATCGGCGACGCGGTGATGGCGACTTTCGTCAGACCCGAGCATGCGATCGTTGCCGGCCTGCGAATGCGCGCAGCGATGGATGAATTGAACGAGCAGCGTGGTGCGGACGACCTTGTTCTCAAGATCGGCATCCACGAAGGTCCGTGCCTCGCAGTGATGCTCAATGACCGGCAGGATTATTTCGGCCAGACCGTCAACATCGCCGCCCGCGTGCAGAGCCTCTCGACCGCGCAGGAGATCCACATCACCGGCCCGGTGCTGGATGCGCCGGCCGTCGCCGAAGTCCTCAAGCAGCGCGAGATCAGGCCGATCCAGAAGCAGGCCGCACTGCGCGGCATCGCCGACAAGATGGTGGTGTACGAGATACCGTAATTGGCGTCGTCCCGGCGAAGGCCAGGACCCATACCGCGGAATCTATCGATTGCGGATGGTCGGCGTACCGGACCACAACCAGTCTTCGCCAAACGACTCCCTGGGCTAATGGGTCCTGGCATTCGCCAGGACGACGTCGGAGAGACGATTTGGCCGCCCTGCAGAAACCACCGCTCCAGATTGCCGAAACGTAATGCGGCGCGCGGAACTGACGCACATTGCGCCGGTTGAGTTTCCTGCTCATATAATACTGGTAGCGGCCGCGCCCCGCGGCTTCATCGATTTCGGTAGGACCATATGCTCGACGGCCTGCGCCAATTCATCGCCGACATTGTTGCTCCCCATGCCCAGGACCGTGCATTCGGTGACAGTGATTACCGCCTGGCGGCGACCGCGCTGCTGGTTCACGTGATCTCGCTGGACGGCCAGCCGACGGCTGCCGAGCAGCGCAAATTGCACAGCCTGATCGAAAGCCATTTTGGGCTCGATCGCGGCACTGCGGATCGCCTGATCGCGGATGCGACCGAGGTCGAGGGCGAGGCGGTCGACCTCTATCACTTCACCAGCATCATGATGCGCTCGCTCGACGAAGAGGGCCGCAAGCGGGTCGTCCAGATGATGTGGGAGCTCGTCTACGCCGACGGCCAGGTTACCGAGTTCGAGGATAATGTGGTCTGGCGCGCTTCCGACCTGCTCGGGATTTCGCAACGCGACCGGATCGATCTGAAGCACGCGGTCGCAGATCGTGCCGGTGGTCAGGTCAAGGACAGCGCGGTCGGTGGGTGACCCACTGCCAACACAGCCGATTGGCGGTTGTGCAGACCACATGACGAAACTTTAATGTAGCCTCGGGGCTGCCCGGGCTCCGGATTTCGCCTGTAAATCCCTGGTTTTCCTGCTTCCCCCGTTTCCCGCTCAAGTAGCTATGCGGCGGACGCCGCTTGCCTGTCGCGCTCGGCCTATGCTCTGGTTCCAGCATTGCGGGGCCAAAAAACTTCAATTCAAGAGACTTCGATCGTGACTGAGCGGGTAACGTTGATCACCGGTGCCTCGGCGGGCATCGGCACGGAGCTGGCGCGTGTGTTCGCCGCGAACGGACACCGTCTTGCGCTGACGGCGCGACGCGTGGACCGGCTCGAGGCGCTCGCGAACGAGCTCGCCGCCAAGGGCGGCAAAAAGCCGATCGTGATCGCCTGCGATCTCCAGGACGCGGATGCCGGCGAGAAGATCGCCGCCGCACTTGCTGCCGAAGGCGTCGAGCTCGATCATCTCGTCAACAATGCCGGCTTCGGCGTATTCGGTGACGCACTCGAGCGCGACCGGGTCGAGCAGCTCGGCATCGTGGATGTCAATGTCCGGGCTCTGACGGATCTGTCGCTGCGCTTCGCCGATCAGCTGATCAGGAACAAGGGCGGTCTTCTCAATGTCGGATCGGTCGCCGGCTTTCTGCCCGGCCCCGGCATGGCCGTCTACTACGCGTCCAAGGCCTATGTGATTTCCTTCACCGAGGCCCTTCGGGCGGAGCTTGCACCGCACGGCGTTCGCGTCACCGTCCTTTGCCCGGGCCCGGTGCCCACCGAATTCCAGGCGCGCGCCGGCGTTGGGTCCGGACATGATACGGCCCTTCTCAATGTTCCCGCCGCCGAGGTCGCACGGCAGGCCTATCGCGGCCTGATGGCCAACAAGCGGGCAGTGCTCCCTGGTCTGGGCATCAAGATTGTGCCATTTGCACTGCGGTTTTTCCCGCGCGGCTTCATCCTGTCGGCCACCAGCCGGTTTCAGAGGCAAAGACAGTAAAGAGAGCTCTCGGTCCGTAGTGGCCCGGAGCTTGCTTTCTATCGGGCGTGTGTGTGCGCAAACTCACACGAAATTAACGATCGCTTAGTTATGCTGGCGGTCTGAACCGATAGCACTCGCAGAGACCATGTCGTTCCGGACGGACAGGTTTGGTGGCGCAGAAGTGGTGCCCTTCCCCAGAAGGACGCCGAACGTCGCCGCCTCCGAAACCCGGTTGCCGGTTCTGATCATCCTGCATCAGGAATCCTCGACGCCCGGCCGCGTCGGCAATGCGCTGCGCGCGCTCGGCCATCGCCTCGACGTCCGACGTCCCCGTTTCGGCGATCCGCTGCCTGAGACCCTCGACCAGCATGCCGGCGCTGTGGTCTTCGGCGGTCCCATGAGCGCCAACGATCCCGACGACTACATCCGTCGCGAGATCGACTGGATCGAAATCCCGCTCCGCGAACAGCGGCCGTTCCTCGGCATCTGCCTCGGCGCGCAGATGCTGGCGAAGCAGTTAGGGGCCCGCGTTGCGCCGCATGCGGATGCACTGACCCAGATCGGCTACTACCCGATCCGCCCGACAGAAGCGGGACACCGGCTCTGCCCGAATTGGCCGGCGCGGGTCTATCACTGGCATCGCGAAGGCTTCGAGTTGCCGGTCGGCACTGAATTGCTTGCGGAAGGCGATGATTTTCCGGTGCAGGCGTTCCGCACCGGCAACGCTTTCGGCGTGCAGTTTCATCCTGACGTGACCTACGCGATGATGCATTGCTGGACCACGCGCGGCTATGACGGGCTCAGCGCGCCCGGCGCCCGGCAGCGGCATCATCATTTCGCGGACCGTGCCGTCTACGATGTCGCGGAACGCGCCTGGCTCGATCATTTCATCGACGGCTGGCTCGCGCGCCGGCCGGTTCTGGCGCAAGCCGCCGAGTGATCGCGCCTTCTCAGGTCCTTAACGCAGGTTCCTGGCGCAAGCCCTTGTCTCATCCCTTGATATGCTAAGCTCGGTGCCAACGAGCGCGCGCGAAATTGCGCCGGCAAACAGAGGGAGAGCGTCATGGCCTACGAACACATTCTCTATGAGGTCAGCGACAAAGTCGCGACCATCACGCTCAACCGTCCCGACCGCATGAATGCGTGGACGCCCATCATGGAGCGGGACGTGCGCCATGCGATGGAAGCATCGAGCGCCGATGACAATGTCCGGGTCATCGTCATCACCGGGGCAGGCCGTGCCTTCTGCGCCGGTGCCGACATGGACGCGTTGAAGGGGCTCGACCCCGATGATGTCAGGCGTGCGTCGAACCTGCCGCCGTTCGACATGAACCGGCGGCCCGATTGGCAGACGCGCTATGGCTTCTACCCGTCGATCGGAAAGCCTGTCATCGCCATGCTCAACGGCGCGACCGCCGGCATCGGCCTCGTCCACGCGCTCTATTGCGACCTGCGCTTTGCCGCCGACAACACGGTGTTCACGACAGCCTTCGCGCGGCGCGGCCTGATCGCCGAGCACGGCATCAGCTGGATGCTGCCGCGAATCGTCGGCCACGCCAACGCGATGGATCTGTTGCTCTCGGCGCGCCGTGTTTCGAGTGACGAGGCGCTGCGGATCGGCTTGGTCAACCGGCTCTGCTCACCAGAGAAGCTGCGCGAGGAGACCTATGCCTATGCGCGCGATCTCGCCGATTTCGTCTCGCCCAGCGCGATGGCCGTGATCAAGCGGCAGCTCTACGAGGTGCCGTTCCAGACGCTGGCCGAGGCGACGATCGCGGCCAATCGGGACATGATGGTGGCGCTGAACGGCAGCGATTTCCGGGAGGGAGTCGCGAGCTTCATGGAGAAGCGGCCACCGAGGTTTACGGGGAAGTAGGGTGGATTTCGGATGGAGCCCGCCGTCGCCCTTCGGGCTATGGCGAGGCAGCCTTCGCTCACTTCGCCGCGAGAGACCTTCCGGGCTTGCCTAGCCGTAGCTCGCGAAGCGAGCGAAGGCTGGTGGAGCCAGGCGGGATCGAACCGCCGACCTCGTCATTGCGAACGACGCGCTCTCCCAGCTGAGCTATGGCCCCTTTTGTAGGCCGCTCTGGTCAATGCGGCCGACAACCGGGCGCCATTTAAGTCCCCGCCAAGGTCAAGTCAAGGACGGGTGTAACCCGGTTTTAGCCATCCCGGCACCGACTTCCCTTGTTTGGACCGGGGGGAACCGATATCTAGCAACAGGCGTCAATCCCGACCGCAGCCAGAATTTTCAAAAGCCAGAGTCTTCAAAAGCCATGCGTGCCGTTCTCGACATCGTCATCATCGTGCTCGACCTTTACGTCTGGCTGCTGATCGCGTCCGCGATCCTGTCCTGGCTGATCGCCTTCAACGTCGTGAACACCCGCAATCAGTTCGTTTCGGCGGTAGCGGAGTTCCTGTACCGAATCACGGAGCCGGTCCTGGCGCCGATTCGCAATTTCCTGCCCAGCCTCGGCGGCCTCGACATCTCGCCGATCATCCTGATCCTGCTCATCATGTTCATCGAGCGGGTGATCCTGTATTACATCTACCCGAACGTGATCTAAGCAGGCTGGAGCGCCCTGGGTTGCCAAAGAACCTTGGTATCAAGGAACCTTGGCGTTACGGGGCCGCAGGCATCAGCATCGCGCTGCGGGTAACGCCGCGCGGCGGCCGCGACGACATCGACGGGATCGAGCAGCTCTCCGATGGCCGTAGCGTGCTCAAGGTGCGTGTGCGCGCCATCGCCGATGGCGGCGAGGCCAACAGGGCCGTTCTGGTGCTGCTGGCGAAATCGCTTGGCGTGCCCAAGGCCAGCGTCAAACTCCTGTCGGGAGCGACCTCGCGGCTGAAGCAGATCGCGGTCGACGGCGATCCGGCGCGGCTCGGCGAAGCCCTGCGCCAGCTCGCATCAGCCAAATCGACAGACTAAGGGAACTGACATGACCGCCAAGATCATCGACGGAAAAGTCATCGCCGCGGAACTGCGCGCCCGCGTCGCCGACGAGGTCGCACGCGTCAAGCGCGAGCACAATCTCGTGCCGGGCCTTGCGGTGGTCCTGGTCGGAAGTGACCCGGCGAGCGAGGTCTATGTTCGCTCGAAGCACACCCAGACCCAGGCCGCCGGTATGGCCTCGTTCGAGCACAAGCTGCCGGCCGACGTCTCGCAGGCAGATCTCCTGGCGCTGGTCGCAAAACTCAACGGCGATCCCGCCGTGCACGGTATTCTGGTGCAATTGCCGCTGCCCAAGGGCCTCAACACCGAGGCCGTCGTCAATGCCATCGATCCCGCCAAGGACGTCGACGGGCTGCATCCGAACAATGCCGGCCGCCTCGCCGGCGGCTTCGAGGCGCTGTCGCCCTGCACGCCGCTCGGCTGCATCATTTTGACCAAGAGCGTGCATGCCTCGCTCGAAGGCATGAACGCCATCGTCATCGGCCGCTCCAACCTCGTCGGCCGCCCGCTGGTGCAGCTATTGCTGAACGAGAATGCAACGGTGACCATCGCGCATTCGCGCTCGCGCGACCTGCCCGGGCTCGTGAAGCGCGCAGATCTCGTCTACGCCGCGGTCGGAAAGTCCGAGATGGTGCGCGGCGACTGGCTGAAGCCGGGGGCGACCGTGATCGACGTCGGCATCAACCGGATCCCGAAGGACGACGGCAAGACGCGTCTCGTCGGCGATGTTGCCTATCAGGAAGCGCTCGCCGTGGCTGGCGCCATCACGCCTGTGCCGGGCGGCGTCGGTCAGATGACGGTCGCGTGCCTGCTCGTGAACACCTTGCGTGCGGCCTGCGCGATTGCGGGGCTGCCGAAGCCGGCGGTGTAGTTCACCTCGCCCCGCAAGCGGAGCGAGGGAGCAGAGCTCAGGCCTTCTTCTTCTTCTCGCGATCGATGCCTTCGAGGATCAGCTTGTGCGCATCCTCGGGTCCGCCCCAGCGCAGGATCTTCACCCACTTGCCTGGTTCGAGATCCTTGTAGTGTTCGAAGAAGTGCTGGATCTGCTGGAGCGTGATGTCCGGCAGGTCGGAATACGACTTCACCTTGTCGTAGCGCTGGGTGAGCTTCGACGACGGCACCGCAAGAATCTTCTCGTCGCCGCCGGCTTCGTCTTCCATGAACAGCACGCCGACCGGGCGCACGCTCATGACCGCGCCTGGAATGATGGCGCGGGTGTTGATGATAAGGACGTCGCAGGGATCGCCGTCATCGGACAGCGTGTGCGGAATGAAGCCGTAGTTTCCGGGGTAACGCATCGGCGTGTAGAGGAAGCGGTCGACCACCAGCGTGCCGGCTTCCTTGTCCATCTCGTATTTGATCGGTTCGCCGCCTACGGGAACTTCGATGATGACGTTGACGTCGTGGGGGACGTTTTTCCCGATCGAGACCGCATCGATACGCATTCAAGGCTCCGTTGTTGCCGAGGTTAAATCGCACCCGGCAGCGATTTTGGCGCTGTCATACGCGGGCTTGGCCCGCTGATCCATCGCGTTTTTGTGAAATAATGAATCCGGCGATCACCGGCTCAAGGCAACGGTATCGACGGAAGGAAAACGCTGCCGGCCGGACTTCAGCAGCTCAATTGGTCCAAGCGAAGGCAACCTTGTCGAGCGACTTCGGCCCGAAACGCTCCGAGGAGCGCGCCACCATGCGGCCGCCCAGCGCGCGGTAGAACTCGGTGGCCGGATCGTTGTCCGAAAGCGCCCACACCACCATGCTCTTCAGGCCGCTCTGCATCAGGTCGCGGCGGGCCGCGGTGAACAGGCGGCGGCCAAAGCCCAGGCCTTGGAATTCAGGACGCAGATAGAGCTCGTAGACCTCGCCGTCGAAATGCAGGCTACGGGCGCGGTTGCGGCCGTAATTGGCGTAGCCCGCGATCTTGTCGCCGAACACCAAGACGCTGACGCGGCTGCCCTTGCGGATCGCGCTGTCCCACCATTGCGGACCGCGGCGGTTGATCAGCTTTTCCAGTTCGGCGCCGGGAATGATGCCCTGATAGGCGGAGCGCCAGGCTTCGTCATGGGTGGACGCTACCGCAGTTGCATCTGCGGCTTTGGCCGGCCGGACCTCGATCAGGGTTGTGCTCATGGACGTGATCAAACCAAGTCGCCGCGCCGGCGGCAAGACCTATCCTTAATTATCGGTTAACCTGTGGACTTTCTGCATCAGTATTTGACCCGTGTTGTACCGAAAAAAGACAAGACGCCAATTCGAATGGCACCGGAGTGCTGTGCGTCGGTGCAAAACTGCTTTGCGGCAACGAATGAACGGCAATGGCAACGCAGAAAGTCTGCCGATAATGATTCGTTCCTACTAGTCTAACTGTCGCTGTTCTCGCCTCCGGCAATTCATGCGGCTCCTCAACATTCTCGTGCTCCTGGCTTTCTTGGCCTTGCTGACCGCGCCGCCCGTGCGCGCTCAGGTCATTTTCGGTTCGTCCGGAGCGGAGGGCGATCCGTTTCGCCGGCAGCAATGGCGCGTGCCGTCACCGGATACCGACATCGCCGCACATGCCCTGCTGTTTCGCCCGCCGGGTGCTGGCCCGTTCCGGCTTGCGGTGATCGCGCATGCTTCGACGCAAAATGGCTTGCGGCGCGCGCAAACACCACAGCCGGAATACCGCGCACTTACGGCATTCCTCATCGCGCGCGGCTTCGCCGTGCTGGTGCCGGAACGGCTCGGCCATGGCGTAACAGGCGGCCGTTATGTCGAGGACCAGGGCGGCTGCGACGAGGCGGACTATGTGCGCTCGGGCCGCGCAACGGCCGACCAAATCGCGCTCGCGTTGGACTATGTGCGAAAGCAGGATTTTATCCGGAACGACGCCGCGATCGTGATCGGCCATTCCGCCGGCGGTTGGGGCGCGCTGGCGCTCGCGAATGCCGATCCGAAGGCGATCTCCGCCATCATCGCCATTGCGCCGGGGCGCGGTGGCCATGCCAATGACGAGCCGAACCGGATCTGCGCGCCGCACACGCTGCTCGCGGCGGCGGCTGAATTCGGCAAGGCCGCGCGCATCCCGGTCACGTGGCTCGTCGCCGCCAATGACAGCTACTTTGCACCGTCATTTTCGCTTGCGTTGGTCGACGCGTTTCGGCGCAGCGGCGGCAAGGTCGAGTTCCGTGCGCTGCCGGCCCTGGGGAGCGAGGGGCACTGGATGATCGAGGGCGAGGCCGGCGTCAAAGCCGCGAGTGCCGAACTCGATCGCGCGCTGAAGCCGGCGGCTGGCAAAAAGCCATGACGCTGTGTTTCCTGGTCACGCCCCGATATTGGACAATCGCTGATGCCAAATTGGCCTGACGATGACGTGATCCTGTTCGATGGGGTCTGCATCTTCTGCTCGCGTTGGGTACGATTCGTCGCCAAACGAGACACGGCGAAGCGGTTTCGCTTCACGCCGATTCAATCTGACTATGGCGCCCGGCTCGCGCGCGCGTTCGGCATCGATCCGGATGATCCCGACACCAATGCCGTCATTCACGGCGGCGAGGTGTTCATGAAGTCGGACGCGGCGCTGACGGTGCTGTCAAAGCTCCCCGGCTGGGCTTGGGTGAGCGCACTGTTCGCCGTACCCAAGCCGCTGCGAGACCCGATCTACAGCCTCATTGCGCGGAATCGCTATCGGATTTTCGGGAAGTACGATGCGTGCTTCGTGCCGGATGCGGATTTGCGGACACGGGTGATCGAGTAACACGTCGCTGCGCTAGGAAGAAACGGTTAGGTGTTTGGCGTCAGGCTGCCTCCGCCGTGGGCTGGAGTTGGACAGTGAAGCCGAGCTTCTTGAGGCGCGCGACGAGGCGGTTTGCTTGGACCTCCATGGGCCGGCGATCGAAGTAGGCGGCACCGAGATCGCGGTGCTCGGTGCCGTCTTTGAGGATGTGGTAGATAGCGGTGAGGATCGAAGCGGCGACAGCACAGATGGCTTTTTGCGGCCCGCGCTTGGCCTGCAATCGGAAGAACTGAGTTCGGTAATAGCTGTTTTTGCTACGCTTGGCGGCCCAAGCACATTGGACGAGCATGGTCTTGAGCCACGGTGCCCCCTTGCGCAGGCGCGAGGATTTGCGCTTGCCGGCGCTCTCGTTTTGCCCGGGGCACAGGCCGGTCCAGGCGACGAGATGGCCAGCAGTCCGGAAGCGGCTCATGTCAGCGCCGATCTCGGACAAAATTGCCGGCGCTGCGACCGCGCTGACGCCGGGGACCGTGGTCAGCAACCCGATCAGGTGGCGAAAGGGGATCTTGCGACCGTCCGCCTCCGCTTCCATACGTTCGATCCGCTCGGCGATTTCGGCATCAAGCCGGCGAATCGTCTCATCCAGAACATCCCATTGCTGCAGATGAAGCGCGAGTAGAAAGCGATGGTGATCCGTCAGGCGGCCGTGCAACGCATCGTAAAGCTCCTTCGGCGACGCCTTGATCTGCTTGCCGGCAAGCTCGGCCAGCTTGTTCGGCTGCCGCTCGCCGTTGATCATCGCCTGGATGATCCGCCGGCCGCTCGCGCCCATGATGTCGGAGATGACCGAGCCGAGCTTGATGTTGGCTTCTGCCAGCGTCTTGTCGATCCGCTGAACGTGCCGCGTCTGTTCGCGCACCAGTTGCTTGCGTGTTCGCGTCAGGGCACGCAGCTCCTGCACCCGCTCTTCCGGAATGAAGCTGCCCTTGATCAGCCCGCAGGCCAACAGGTCGGCGATCCACATCGCATCGTTCATGTCGGTCTTGCGTCCCGGAACATTCTTGATGTGCGCCGCATTGGCGACGATCAGTTCAAAAGCGCCTTCGCCCAGAATCCGGAACACCGGCATCCAGTAGACGCCCGTCGCCTCCATCGCCACATGCGTGCACCGGCTTTCCTCCAGCCATCGTCGCAGCTCTGCAAGCTGCTCAGTCGTGGCCGCAAAGGTCCGGCACTCTCGCTGCGCCTTCCCCTCGACCATGATCCGCAGGCAGGCCACAACTGTGTCCTTATGCACATCCAGGCCCGCCACCCGCTCGTACAGAATATCCATGCTCCTCTCCTCAACAGTTCGCGCCGGCGGCATAGGCGCCTGTCAAAAAAGAATGCTAGGAAGCGTGCTCTAGGGCCATACTGCCCCTCCGCGCCAGTGTGGGTCATCCAGGCAACCCGGGTCCAACTCGCAACCGGGCTCTCACGCACCAGTGAGCAATCGACCTCTTTGCCGACGGCACCTCAGTTTACCGCTCTTGCCAACCCGCGAAAAGTTTCATCCAGCGCGCGTCAGACCCTCAAGACTGGTCCCAACTCGCAATGACGGAGTGCGTGGTTACGGTTTGCCCAGAACCCCCAGCGCTTCCTGCGCCGCGCGTTCCCCTGAATCCCTCGCCCCATGCGCCGTCGAGAAAAAGCTCGGCGACGTCGCTTCGCCCGCGAAGAACAATCGCCCATCCACCGGCGCGACCAGCGCGGCGCGATCGCCGGCGTGGCCCGGCAGCGCGTGCGAATAGGAGCCTCTTGCGAAAGGGTCGTGCGCCCAGCGCGACTCGTAGAGCGGCTTCAGCTTTCGCCTGATATCGTTGCCGAGCAGGCCTGCGATCTCGTCGATGCTTTGCGCTGCAATAGCGCCTTCGCCGGCATCTTCCAGTTCGCGCGCAAAGCTGCCGCCGAAAAAGCCTTCGATGCAGGGCTGGCCGAACGGGCGGATATGATAGGTGCCCATGTCGGTGCGCATGGTGGCGCCGCGCAAATTTCCTTCCTTCGGGAAGGCTTCGGCATCCTCGAGCGCCAGCGTCACCTTGTCGTCGACGCCGAGCGGCAGGCCGGCTGCGGCATCGACCTTGGCGGGGAGAGATGGCGAGAACCGGATCGCCTCATTGGCGATGAGATTGGTCGGCACGGTGACGATCACCTTGTCCGCGACCAGCGTGCCCTGCGATGTCTCGATGCGGATGCGCTGGCCGGAATGATCGATCAGCGTGACGTTGCAGTTCAGCGCCACCGGGCAGGGCGCGCCATAGGCCGTGATCAGAGCGCCGTAACCGCGGCGGACGCGCCAGTTGAGGTCGCTGTCCTCGTAGGCGTCCCAGTCCAGCGTCGACATGTCCTTCAGCTCGCAGCCGTTGATGTAGGTGGAGATCGCGTCGATCATGGGATTCCAGCGATTGCCGGGCTCCAGGCTCAAGCTCGCGGGTACATCCTGGCCCTTCTGGGCGACCTTCCACAGTCGCTGATAGAAGGCGTCCATCGCGTGCATGAAATCGTCGCGCTCGGCTTTCGGAAACGCGTTGCCATAGGCGCGCTCGCGCCAGGGCGGGAGGTCCTTGTTGACCTCGAAACCGAGCTGCTTTGCAATCGCGACGAAGGAGTTGTTGTCCGCCGAATGCAGCCAGCCGCAGCCGACGTCGAAGGTGACGTCGGGCGAGGCCTGCACCGTCCAGGCCCGGCCGCCGAGCCGGTCCCGCGCCTCGAGCACGATCGCGGAGAGGCCGGAGCCTGCCAACGCATGCGCCGCGCCGAGGCCGGCGGCGCCCGCACCGATGATCGCGACGTCGACGGAGGAGGGCAGGGAGCTCATGAGCGGGCTCTAGCACGTTCGCCGAGCGCGCTGAAGCCGCCGCAAGCACAGCTCTCGTGTCCCGGACGCGGTGCGGCGCTTCCCGGCGATGCGAAGCATCGTCCGGTGCGCCGCTCCGCAGAGCCGGGACCCAAGGTGATGTGGAGGTGGTGAGAGTAACTGGGCCCCGGCTCAGCAGCGCATCACTGCGTGCTGCGCTGCGTCCGGGGCACGAGAGCGGAAGCTTAAGCCACCGCTTCCTTGGACTTCTCCGCGCGCTTGCGCTCGTTGGGGTCGAGGTGCCGCTTGCGGAGGCGGATCGACTTCGGCGTGATCTCGACCAACTCGTCGTCCTCGATATAGGCCAGCGCCTTTTCCAGGGTCATGCGGATCGGCGGGGTCAGGCGCACCGCTTCATCCTTCGACGTGGTTCGGATGTTGGTGAGCTGCTTGCCCTTGAGCACGTTGATCTCGAGGTCGTTGTCGCGGGTATGCTCGCCGACGATCATGCCCTTGTAGACCTTCCAGCCCGGCTCGATCATCATCGGGCCGCGGTCTTCCAGCTTGAACATGGCGTAAGCCACGGCTTCGCCTTGGTCGTTGGAGATCAGCACGCCATTGCGGCGGCCCTGGATCTCGCCCTTGTACGGCGCGTAGCCGTGGAACAGACGGTTCATGATCGCGGTGCCGCGGGTGTCGGTGAGCAGTTCGCCCTGGTAGCCGATCAGGCCGCGGGTCGGCGCGTAGAACACCAGCCGCAAACGGTTGCCGCCGGACGGCTTCATCTCGATCAGCTCGGATTTGCGCTCGCTCATCTTCTGCACGACGACGCCGGAATGCTCCTCGTCGACGTCGATGACGACTTCCTCGATCGGCTCCAGGGTGGCGCCGGTGGCCTCGTCCTTCTGCAGCACGACGCGCGGACGCGACACCGAAAGCTCGAAGCCTTCGCGGCGCATGGTCTCGATCAGGATCGCGAGCTGCAATTCGCCGCGGCCCGAGACTTCCATCGCGTCCTTGTCCGAGGCTTCGACGACCCGCAGCGCGACGTTGCCTTCGGACTCGCGCAGCAGGCGATCGCGGATCATCCGGCTGGTCACCTTGTCGCCTTCGGTGCCCGCGAGCGGCGAGTTGTTGACGATGAAGGACATCGACACGGTCGGCGGGTCGATCGGCTGCGCTACGAGCGGGGTGTCGACCGAGGGATCGCAGAAGGTGTCGGCGACGGTGCCCTTGGTCAGGCCGGCGATCGCGACGATATCGCCTGCCTCGGCTTCGTCGAGCGGGGTGCGCTCGATGCCGCGGAAGGCGAGGATCTTGGTGATGCGGCCGGTCTCGATGGTCTTGCCGTCGGCGCCCAGCACCTTCACGGCCTGGTTCGGCTTGATCGAACCGGAAGAGATGCGGCCGGTGATGATGCGGCCGAGGTAGGGGTTGGCTTCCAGAATGGTGCCGATCATCCGGAACGGGCCTTCCTCGACGGTCGGCGGCGCGACATGGCGCACGATCAGGTCGAACAGCGGCTGCATGCCGGCCTCGTGCGACCCGTCCGGGCTCTCGGCCATCCAGCCCTGCTTGGCCGACCCGTAGAGGATCGGGAAGTCGAGCTGCTCCTCGCTGGCATCGAGCGCCGCGAACAGGTCGAACACCTCGTTGATGACTTCGGTCGCCCGCGCGTCGGGACGGTCAACCTTGTTGATCACGACGATCGGCTTCAAACCGACCTTGAGCGCCTTGGAGACCACGAATTTGGTCTGGGGCAACGGACCTTCGGCGGCGTCGACCAGCACCAGCGCGCCGTCCACCATGTTCAGAATGCGCTCGACCTCACCGCCGAAATCGGCGTGGCCGGGGGTGTCGACGATGTTGATGCGGGTGTCCTTCCACTGCACCGAGGCCGCCTTGGCCAGGATGGTGATGCCGCGCTCGCGCTCCAGATCGTTGGAGTCCATGGCGCGCTCGGTCACCTTCTGGTTCTCGCGATAGGTGCCGGATTGCTGGAGGAGGCGGTCGACCAGGGTCGTCTTGCCGTGGTCGACGTGGGCGATGATGGCGATGTTGCGAAGGTTCATGAGTGAGCTTCTTTGCGGTCGGACAATGGGTTAAGCGCGATCTCGCCGGTCAGACCGGGACCTCTTCACGAAACAACGCTTGAAGACTGGAAACGGGGCGCTTTCCGCCCAAAAGGGAAAGCCCGGCATATCGACCGGGCACCCTACGCGTTGCGGCGCAATATAGGCAAAAACGGCCAAAAAACAATGTGTTCTTTGGCCGTTGGTTGATTGAATTTTGTCCGGGGATTCCCGGGGGTTAGGCGAAAAGCTGGGCTCAGCCGCGCCGGCCCTTGATGGCGGCCCAGATCAGGGCGACCCCGCCCAGCCCCACGACGAGGCCCAGGAACACCAGGGGCGCGACGTCGGAATCGATCCGGCCTCTGTCGGATATGGAGATTCCGCCGAACAGGAGTGCACAGGCGCCGGGCAGCAGCAGGATGATCCCAAAGATCGCCATGAGCGCGGTCAGGCAACCGCTGCGCTGGTTCGGCGGGGCAGGAGGCGGTCCCGGAGGGGCTGGCGGCGGCGCGTCGCTGATGCTCATGCCTGCAGGACTCCTTCGGTTGACTGTGCCGCCAGTTCGGCGCGGATGCCGTCGACCTTTCCGTTCCGGTAGAACAAATTGTAGGTGTCGAACGGGATGATCGCGCCGTTCTCGGTGACGAAATGGATACAGCTGCGCTTGACGTTGCCGACGCAGAAATTGAAGCGGTCGAGAAACTGCACGATCGTGACGCGGAATACGTTCTCGTACGTGATGCCCTGCGGTACCTCGAAGCTTGGCAGGCAGCACAGCAATTCGCAGACGCGCTCGCTCGTGTTCAGCGGTCCCGAGGACAGCGAAAACAGATCGATGAATTTCTCCCTCAGCGCCGGATGCTTCTCCGGGCTTATCGTATTGGGCAACAATGCGACGAGTTGCTCCTGCGGGATCAGCGAGGTCAGCGGCAGCACTTTCTCGCCGTTGCGCAGGCCGTAACCGATCGAGATGCTTTCGGGGTTGCAGGGTAGCGGGATCATGTCCTTGTCGCCGAACACGCCGGTTTCGACCACGCGCTTGCGGATCTCCGACAGCATGATGCGGTCGGTTTTCTTGTCGAAATTCTCGTTGCGGCCGGCATCCTGCACCGGCTGCAGCGTGACGCCGCGCACGCATTTCCAGCTCAGCGCGTGGCGAACGATGTCGCCGATCTCGGCATCGTTGACGCCACGCTTGATGGTCGCCACCAGCGTGGTCGATACGCCGCAATGCTCGAGATTCTCCAGCGCCTGCTGACGGATCTTGCGCAAATCAGCGCCGCGCAGATTGATCAACGCGTCGCGTTCGAGCGAGTCGAACTGGAGATAGACCTCGAGCCCGCGCTTGTTCTCGGCGAGCCGCGCCACGAAATCCTTTTCGCGGGCGATACGCAGGCCGTTGGTGTTGATCATGACATGGCGGATCGGGCGGGCGCGCACCGCATCGAGGATCGCGAAGAAGTCGGGGTGCAGCGTCGGCTCGCCGCCGGAGATCTGCACCAAATCAGGCTCGCCTTCGCTCGCGACCAGCGCGTCCAGCATTCGCTCGATCTTGGCCAGCGGCGTGAAGCTGGTCCGCGCCGGCGAGGAATCGGCAAAGCACACCGGGCAGGTCAGATTGCAATGCTCGGTGATCTCGATCAGCGCCAGGCAGGAATGCTGCTCGTGGTCGGGGCACAGGCCGCAATCGTAGGGGCAGCCGAATTCGGTATGCCGTTGAAAGGCGAGCGACCGGTCGCCCGGCTTGATGAAATCCTTGCACAGGCGCCAATAGGCTGCGTCCGTCGACACCAGCGTGGACTGGACGCCATGCTCCTTGCAGCGCTTCTCGTACCAGACCTCGTTGTCGAGGATCTGGATCTTGGCCGGCACCAGCTTCAGGCAGGTCTCGCATAGAGATTGGGTCTGGCCCCAGAAGATATAGGGGCGCGACTTACGCAACGGCGCGTTCATGCATGGGTCTCGCTTTGGGCGCCCTCGCCAGCATGACGACGGCGTAGAGCAGGATGGACAGCGACAGCAGGTGAAACAGCGTGAAGGGGCCGATCAGCGTGCCGTAGGGCTTGAGGAATTCCCACAGGAAGCGCTGTGCGCCATAGTAGACAAGGACGAGGTAGAACCCATTGGTGATCACAAACGCGCTCCGGTTCAAGACCGCCAGCACGTAGAGCAGCGCGAATACCCCCATCGCGGCGCTTTCGTAGAGCTGCACGGGATGGCGAAGGAGGCCGTCGCCGAAATCATGACCCCAGGGCCATGCCGTCGGCGTGCCGTAGGTGAAATCGTCGAGGCCCGCAAAATAGCAGCCGAGCCGGCCGATCGCGATGCCGAGCGCCAGCGGCAGCGCAAAACGGGCGCCGGTTCGGACCGTGATCCCTGCGGACCATTTGTAGAGCTCGATTGCCACGATGCCGCCGGCGAGCGCACCTTCCACGGAGCGCGCGATGCCGCTCTGGCCCGACAGCCACAGATTGGCGGAGCCGAACAGATAGGCCCCGAGGCCCGCACCGAACACCAAAGCGGCGAGGTAGGACCGTTCGAAGGATTGCGCCGGAAACCGCAAGCCCTGTCGCGACAGCCAGTACAGTGCCGCGGCCGCAGCCAGCCACGCCCCGACATCGAAGAGAGTGTGAAGGAAAGCCCCGCTCATGCGGGGGACATTAGCCTAGGTTCCCGCCCGGCGGGATAGTGCGGCCGTTCCTTATCCCCGAAGAGGGGCGAGGCAGGCGGCTAGCCGGCTTGCCGCTCTTCGGTCGGATAGACGCCGCGCAGCACCTCTTCGAAGTGCATCTTCACGGCCTCGTTGCACATGCAGGCGCGCAGGCGCAGGCCCTCGCGATTGCGGACCAGGATCGATCCGCGCCGCGTGTCGAGCACGCCCTCCGCCTTGAACGACTGGAGCACGCGGCTGGCATAGCTGCGGCCGACGCCGAGCAGCGTCGCGAGCTGCTCGTGGGTCAGCGGCACGCTGCTCTCGTCGCCGGTCCGCTCCATCGCCGCCAGCATCCATTTGGCGGTGCGCTGCTCGATCGAGTGAATGGCATTGCAGGCGGTGGACTGGAAGATCTGCGCCAGCATGCAGTCGGCGTAGCGAGCGAAGACATGGCGCAACGAGGGCGAGCGCTGCTTGGCGGCCTCCAGCTTGCTGACGTGAATTCGCGCAAACGGCCCGCCGAATTTCACGCAGATCCGGGTATAGGCCGGCAGATAACCCTCGCTGACGATGCCGCCCACCGCGCCTTCGCGGCCGACCAGGATGGTCTCGACATCACGGCCGTCTTCGTTGGGAACCAGGAAGGTTGCAAGCGATGGTCCGCAGGGAAAGTGGACGACCTGGACGTCATCGCCGGGGTTGTAGAGCAGTTCATTCGCCGCTGCGCTTTCGAGCATGACATGTGGCGCAAGCAGGGCGAAATCGGCCGCGCTCAAGCGCCGCAGCAGATTGTTGGTCGGCCGGCTGTCGATCTCGGTGGCGTTGCTGGTCCGCACGTCCATCTTAAACTCCCATCCGCCTCCACCTTAGCGAGTTCCGACGAGGTCCTGTGTGCACAAGTGGACAGACCTGACAACTGTGATGTGGTGGTTTCGTTCCGGGAACCTTCCGCGCCGGGTACAGGCGTCGTGGCCCGGTATCCCGGTCAGAGAAACCTCATGCTCCAAGTTGCGATGATGGCACCCGCCGTTTCCGATGGTTCAAACTGTCCCGCCGATGTTCTCATCGTCGAGGACGATCCGATCATCGCAATCGACTTCGAGGATCGCCTGCTCGGATTTGGCGTGAAGAGCGTGCGCACGGTCGGTTCAGTGGCACAGGCGCTGGCCGCAATCGCGGCGCATGCCCCCGAATTCGCCTTGCTCGATGTGGGATTGAGTCGCGAGAACAGCTTTGCGGTCGCCGAACGGCTCGCGGCGTTGAAAATTCCCTTTGTGTTCGTCACCGGTTACGGCGCTGACGCGCGCATCCCGCCGGAATTCGCCGGCCAACCGCGATTGCAGAAGCCGTGTTCGAGCGACGCGCTGGAGGCGGCGCTCCAGGTACGCGCGGCGGACTAGCTAGCGGTACGGCGTCAGGCCGGCTTCGGATCGAGCGTGGTCGACCACAGCGCGACGTCGGCGCGGTCGCGCAAGGTCACCGTCATCTGGCCGGAAGCGCCGTCGATCTTGACGTGACCGAAGAACTGCATGCCGGCGGACGGCGGCAGGTTCTGGTTGTCTTTCCCCGGCGCCTTGACGAAACGCACCTCCGGCCCAAACGTATTGTCGAGCGCGTTCGGACCGAATGTGCCCGCGTGAAGCGGCCCCGACACGAATTCCCAGAACGGCTCGAAATCCTGGAATTGCGCCTTGTTCGGATCGTAATAGTGCGCGGCGGCGTAATGCACGTCCGCCGTCAGCCATACGGTGTTGCTGATCGGCGCCATCTTGATGAAACGCAGGATGTCGGCGATCTCGAACTCGCGGCCGCGCACGGGGCCGTCGCCCTGCGCGATGGCTTCCGATCCCCCCTTCGGCGTGTCCGACACGACGAGGCTGAGCGGCATGTCGGAGGCGATCACCTTCCAGGTCGCGCGCGAACTCAAGAGACCGCGCTTGAGCCAGGCGACCTGGTCGGGGCCGAGGAAATAGCTGGCCGGGCCGTAAGCGGTTTCGAGGTTGGGGCCGTTCGGGCCGCGATAGCTGCGCTCGTCGAGCACGAACACGTCCAGATGCGGGCCGTAGGAGATCTGGCGATAGACGCGACCGGGCTCGACGATGCTCTCGCGCATCGGATACATCTCGTGGAAGGCACGGCCTGCGCGGGCCGCAAGCAGTGCGATGTCGCGCTCCTTGTAGGTCGCCGGCAGCTCCTTCGACAGAGACCAGTTGTTGGTCACCTCATGATCGTCCCACTGCACGAAGATCGGCACTTCGGCATTGAAAGCGCGGAGATTGTCGTCGGTGAAATTGTATTTGTGCGCGGCGCGGTACTCGTCCAGCGTCTCGGCGACCTTGGCCTTCTCGGGAATCGTGACATTCTTCCAAATCTTGCCGTCGGCGAGCTTCACCTCGGCCTGGATAGGGCCGTCGGCATAGATGGTGTCGCCGGAGTGCAGGAAGAAATCCGGACGATGCTTGCGCATCGCCGAAAAGGTGAACATGCCGCCGTCATCGGGGTTGATGCCCCAGCCTTGTCCTGCGACATCGCCGCCCCAGACGAAGCTGACGTCGCGGCGGTCGGCGGGCGCGGTGCGGAAGCGGCCGGTCACCGGTTCGCCCTCCACCGCGGTGTGCGACAGATCGCGGAAGCGGACGCGGTAAAAGATGTCCTGTCCGCCCGGCAGGTTTTCGATCAGCATCTTTGCGGTGAAGTCGCTCTCGGGCAGCGCCGCGATTGGCGGCAGTGCGCGGGCATCCTTGAACGACTCCGTCGTCGCTACGTCGACCAGCATCTGCGCGGGCCGGTCGGTGCGCGCCCAGACCACGCCGCCGTCGACGGTGACGTCGCCCGACTGCACGCCATGGGTCACCGCCGGCCGGTCGGCCGCGCGGGAGAGATGGGGCATGGCGAGCGCGCCGAGCGCGCCGGCACTGGTCGTCAGGAAACGGCGGCGGGAGAATTTGATGTTCATGGAACGGTCTCGATATCGCGTGAGGCAACCAGCCAGAGCGGTCGCAACGGTGAAGCCCGACGCTATATTGAGACAATGTGACGCAGCGATAACGCACGAGCGCTTACGCGTTGCTGGCGGCCCGGAATTGCGCGCCGGCGCGCTGCAGGTTCTGCGGCAGGCTGAACAGCACCGCCTTGCGGTCGGCAACCGCCGCATGGAACTGGTCGAGCGCGATGTTGAAGGCGGTGAGCGCACCTTCCTCGATCGCGCCGTGGTCGTAGCAGCGCAGCGTGTCGCGCAGAATCTCGTCGGCCTCGGTCTGCATCTGATCGAGATCTTCGGTCGTTTCGCTCTTTCGAGCGGCGGTGATCATGTCGAGCAGCCGCTCGCGCAGATGGCTGTTGTTGTCGCGCTCGTCCTTTTTCAGATAGCCCGCAAACCAGGCGCCGATCGAGCCCATGGCCGAGAGCGCCATCAGGGTCCACCAGATGTAATCGCTGTATCTGTCGAGGAAGGTCTTTTCTTCGCCGTCGACGAAAGCGGCGGCGCCGGGATGCACGGGAATCACCGCATCCTTGTCGGTGTCTGGCGTTTCGATCTTCGCCGCCAGCGGGAATTCCGTCACCAATTGCTGGCGTGCGGAGAACAGCTGGCGCGTGAACGCCGCGATGGTGGTTTCGGACACGGCTTTGCGCGCCACGATGTGGTGCGAGAAGCTGATGGTCTTGACCTCGTCGTCGGGACGATCGGGCGAGCCGCCGTAAGTGCCCGCGGGAATCTCGGCCGCTTCATAGACCGGATGATTTTGCGCTATCGCATCGGCGGAATCGATCGCGAGGAAAGTCGGCGTGCCGAACTCCTTGGCGGAAGTGGCGATCGCGTCCGAAGTGATCTTGCTGTTGACGGGACCGGCCGCGAGATAGGCATCGACCTTCTGCGACTTGATCGCCTCGGCAACTTCATTGGCCGGGAATTGCACGATCTCGACCTTGGCGGGATCGACGCCGTATTGCTGCAGGATCACCTTGAGCAAATTGACGTTGGCCTGGGTGCGGCCAACCACGCCGACCCGATGTCCGGCGAGCTGCGCGATCTTGGTGATCTTCGCGCCCTTCTTCTTGCCTTTGACGGGTACCGACCACAACACCACGACATTCTTGCGCAGGGTCGCAACGGCTTGTGCATTTTTCGGCACGTCGAGATCGCCGCGCACGATGGCAAGATCGGCTTTGCCTTCCGCCAGCAGATTGGCGCTGGCGGTGGCGCCATCGGTCTGGATCGGGCGCAACCGCACAGAACTCTTGTGCTGCGCGAAGGCCTGGGTCAGCGCCTGCACAACCTTGACGTCATCGCTGTTGGCGGGGCCGACCGCGATCTTCAGCGTCTCCGGCCGCATGGCAAAGTAGTAGCCGCCGGCGAGCGCGCCGACGATCGCGAGCACCAGCGCGAGAGTCACGAGCGCCGTCTTCCGCGCCGATGATCGCGGCGAGGGCGGGTTGGGCGCTTCGGCCAGGTCCAATCCCCCGGTCATCGATCTCCCGAACAGTCGCTTGAGGCTCAGTTTCATCTTGGCCGGCGATTTACGCCCGCAAGTGTAGCAAATTTCTTGTCCGGCAGGGTTACATCTCCGTCATGGTTAGCGGATGGGGTCTAGTCCCGTATGAACCCGGGGCGCCAGTGGGGTGTTAGGGTAAAGTTCCCCTGAAGGATGGAGGCAACGATGGCAGAACGGCTCTCGGCGGAGGCGCGCAGGCAGGCGCTGGGCGGATTACCTGATTGGAGCGAGGTTCAGGGACGCGACGCGATCGGGAAAACCTTTGTCTTCAAGGATTTCAACGAGGCGTTCGGCTTCATGACCCGCGCGGCACTGGTCGCCGAGAAGATGGACCACCACCCCGAATGGCGCAATGTCTACAAGACGGTGGAGGTGGTGCTGTCGACCCATGACGCCGGCGGCGTCACCGCGCTCGACATCGAGCTCGCCAGGACGATGAACGCCATCGCCAAGCCGACACCAGGCTGACGTCTTGCAGGGACCGGCCGCGTCCCCATCTTGTGATTAGCAGGGGATGCGGCGATCCGCCACCCCAGGCTGGAACGGGGAGTTTTTCCGAAGATGGCTGCCGAACACAGCGTCGGTTTCGAGCCGGCCGACCGGCTCGCGGAAGATCGTGAGAGCGTGCGCCGCCGCTTCTGGCGCAAGCTGAAGCGTGTCGCCGCGCAACTGCCGTTCGCGGAGGATCTGCTCGCCGCCTACTACTGCGCCTTCGACCGGCAGACGCCGCGCCATGTCCAGGCCTCGCTGCTCGGGGCGATCGCCTATTTCATCCTGCCGTTTGATTTCGTTCCCGACGTGATGCCGATCCTCGGCTTCACCGATGACGCCGCCGTGCTCGCCACCGCGATCCGCATGGTTGCCAGCCACATCACGAACGAGCATCGCGAAGCCGCCCGCGCCGCGCTGAAGCGCGGGGTGGATGGGGGCGAGGCGGAAGCCGCGCAGTAGCTGTCGCCGCATCCTCCACTGTCATTCCGAAGGCGGGGAAGCCAGTACGCCGCGGCTCATCGATTCAACAACACTCGTGACGAAGTACCGGATCGCCCGGTCAAGCCGGGCGATGACGGTTGAATGCCTAGCGGCGACCTCGCTCTGTCGCCGACACCCTCAGGGATGCAAAATCACCTTGCCCATGGCCTGACGTCCCGCGAGCACCTTCAGCGCATCCGCCGTCTGCGCCAGCGGGAAGACGCGGTCGACATGCGAGGAGATCTTTCCTTCCGCCGTCCACTTCACGAGCTTCTCGAGATTGGCGCGGTTCTTTTCCGGGTTGAGGCGCGTCCACGCGCCCCAGAACACGCCGCGGATGTCACAGCCTTTTAGCAGCGCAAGGTTCAGCGGCATCTTCGGAATATCGCCGGCGGCGAAGCCGATCACGAGGAAACGGCCTTCCCAGGCAATCGAGCGCAGCGCCTGCTCGGCATAGGTCCCGCCCACGGGATCGAAGATGATGTCGACGCCCTTGCCGCCGGTGAGCTTTCGCAAGCCTTCCTTCAAATCTTCCTTGCCGTAATTGAGCGTGAGTTCTGCGCCGTGCGCCTTCGCGAATTCGAGCTTCTCGTCCGACGAGGCGCAGGCGATCACCTTCAGGCCCATCAGCTTGCCGAGCTCGCACGCGGCAAGTCCGGTGCCGCCGGCGGCGCCGAGCACCGCGAGCGTCTCGCCCGGCTTTGGGCTGGCGCGATCTTCCAGCGCGTGCAGCGCGGTGCCGTAGATGATGATGATTCCGGCCGCGCGGTCATAATCGAGATTGTCGGGGATCTTCACGATCGATGCCGCCGGCAGCGCAATCTTTTCGCGCGCGCCGTTGTGGCCGCAGGAGGCGACGACGCGATCGCCGACCTTCAGATCGGTCACGCCGGGGCCGATGCTCTCGATCACCCCAGCCACTTCGGCGGCCGGCGAGAACGGGAATGGCGGCTTGATCTGGTACTTGCCCTGGATCATCAGGATGTCGAAGAAGTTCAGCGCCGCAGCCTTGATCGCGATCACGGCTTCGCCGGGACCGGCCACCGGATCCGGCACGTCGGCCAGAACGAGATCGTCGGGCTGGCAATATTGCGAGCAGAGGATGGCTTTCATGGCGGCACCTTCTTGAGAGCACTTGGCGTTTCGAGGCAGATTTATAGTTGGGCTGTTTCTGCCGGATTTAGCGCGGTCCCACAATCCGGTTTCTTTGTCTGAAATTACATTCGGCCCTATCCTCGTCATTGCGAGCGAAGCGAAGCAATCCAGAATCCGTGCCGCGGAAATAGCCTGCATTGCTTCGCTTCGCTCGCAATGACGGAAGAAGAAAGAGAGAGGATTCAAACGATGTTTGAAACAGGTCTGCTCAAGGACAAGCGCATCCTCGTCACCGGCGGCGGTTCGGGTCTCGGTGCTGCAATGGCGCGCCGCTTCCTCGCGCTCGGCGCCGAGCTCGTGATCTGCGGCCGCAAGCTCGATCGGCTTGAGGCGGCAGCGAGCGAGATGCGCGCGCAAACCGGCGGCAGGGTCACGACGATCGCCTGCGATATTCGCGATGGCACCGCCGTCGATGTGATGATGGACGCCATCTGGCGCGAGGCGCCGCTCGATATTCTCGTCAACAATGCGGCTGCGACTTTCATTGCGCAGAGCGAACATCTCTCATTCCGCGCCGCGGATGCGATCCTCGCGCCGACGCTGCATGGTGCGATGTATTGCACGCTTGCCGCCGGCAAGCGCTGGATCGACGGCAAGCATGGCGGCGTCGTGCTCTCGATCCTCTCGACCTCGACCATCACCGGCCGCGCCTTCACCGTGCCGTCGGCGATGGCGAAGTCGGCCGTGCTGGCGATGACCAAAAGTCTCGCGGTGGAATGGGGCCCGAAGGGCATCCGCGCTGTCGCAATCGCGCCGGGACCATTCCCGACCGCCGGCGCCTCGGGCCAGCTCCGCCCCGAGGGTCGCGACGAAGGGTGGGCCGCGCGCAACCCGATGGGACGCGCCGGCGAACACGGCGAGCTTGCCGACCTCGCCAGCTTCCTGGTCTCCGACCGTGCAGGCTATATCAACGGCGAGATGGTGGTGATCGATGGTGGCGCGCATTTGCGCAGCTCCGGCGCCGAGGATCTGTTGCGCTGGACCGATGCGCAATGGGCGGAGCAGCGCGCGGCGCGATCCAGGGCCTAGCCGCCGCGAGCTTCGCTAACTGCCTTCCCAAATTGGACTTTCCCGGGTATCCCTGCCGCGGGGACAACGCGCGACCGGGCCATCTTCCAGTCACAATATTGAGGGAACCACTCCAGCATGTGGCGGGTGCTGATTTTAGCTTTGATGACGGGCGTGGCGGCCTGTGGGATCACCGATTCCGCACGGGCGCAGACGGCGCAACCTGCGCCCAAAACTGCACCGAAATCGGCTGCGCCGGTCGCCAATACCACCGGAAAAACGGCTGCAAAGCCCGAGAGCAAGCCGGCGGCCCCGCACGCGGCGGTTGCGGGCGGTGCCGAGCCGACCCTGATCGGTCAGTTCGGCACCTGGGGCGCCTATTCGGCCGCGCCCAATGGCAAAAAGGTCTGCTTCGCGCTGGCCAAGCCGTCGTCGTCGAAGACCAACCCGCCGAATCGGCCGCGCGATCCGGCCTATGCCTTCGTCTCCACCCGCCCGGCGGAGAAGGTCAACAACGAAGTCTCGGTCATGATCGGCTACGCGCTGAAGCCGGGCTCTGAATCCTCGGTCGAGGTCGGCGGGGCCGCTTTCGCCATGTACTCGCAGGGCGACGGTCTCTGGATCAAGAACGCGGCCGAGGAAGAGCGGATGGTCGAGGCCATGCGCAAATCCGCCGATCTCGTGGTCAAGGGCATGTCGTCCAAGGGGACCGAGACGACCGACACCTTTTCGCTGAAGGGCCTTGCCCAGGCGCTCGACAAGATCGCGCAGGATTGCAGGCGTTAAGCCTGCGGTCGATAAGGTCGCAATCGGCAGTTCCGGTTGCTATATAGGGGCGGTTCCAAGTTTTTCCGTCATTCCGGGATGGTCCGCAGGACTGGACCCGGAATTTCGATGTTCCAGCTTCGATGCTTTGCATCGCGCCGGAACGACACCGTGATCAGGTCCATTCAATGCAACCGACGACTGAGCCGCACAACACAACGCTGGTGGAGAAGACTCCGCTCGAAACCTATGTGCCGCCGGCCAAACCGTCGCTGATCGGCCTGTCGCGCACCGAGCTTGCCGATCGCCTCGGCGAGATCGGCGTTGCGCCGGCGCAGCGCAAGATGCGCGTGCAGCAGCTGTGGCACTGGATGTATTTCCGTGGCGCCCAGAATTTCGAAGAGATGACGTCGGTCTCGAAGGGCATTCGCGCCGATCTCGCGCAACATTTCACCGTCGACCGGCCCGAAGTCGTGGCCGAGCAGATCTCCAACGACGGCACCCGCAAATGGTTGCTGCGGTTGCCGAGCGGCGACAATGTCGAGCGGGCGCATGAAGTCGAGTGCGTCTACATCCCCGAAACCGATCGCGGCACGCTGTGTGTGTCCTCCCAGGTCGGCTGCACGCTGAACTGCTCCTTCTGTCACACCGGCACGCAGCGCCTGGTGCGCAACCTCACCGCCGGCGAGATCGTGGGACAGGTGATGGTCGCGCGGGATCGTCTGAACGACTGGGCCGATCGCGAAGACGGCACGCGCCGCGTCACCAACATCGTGATGATGGGCATGGGCGAGCCGCTCTACAATTTCGACGCGGTGCGCGACGCGCTGCTCATCGTTGGCGACAACGAAGGCATCGGCATCTCCCGCCGCCGCATCACGCTGTCGACTTCGGGCGTGGTGCCGAACATCGTGCGCGCGGGCGAGGAAATCGGCGTCATGCTCGCGATCTCGCTGCATGCGGTGCGCGACGAGCTGCGTAACGAACTGGTGCCGCTCAACCGCAAATATCCGATCAAGGAATTGCTGCAGGCCTGCCGCGATTATCCGGGCGCCTCGAACGCGCGGCGCATCACCTTCGAATATGTGATGCTCAAGGGCGTCAATGACTCGCTCGACGATGCCAAGCTGCTGGTGAAGATGCTCAAGGGCATTCATGCCAAGATCAATCTGATCCCGTTCAACCCCTGGCCCGGCACCGCCTATGAGTGCTCGGATTGGGACCAGATCGAAAAATTCTCCGAATACGTCTTCAACGCCGGCTATTCCTCGCCGGTGCGCACCCCGCGCGGCCGCGACATTCTGGCCGCCTGCGGCCAGCTCAAGTCGGAGACGGAAAAGCTTTCGGCGCGCGAGCGCCAGACGCTACGCGCCATGGCGATGACGGACTGAGCTGATGCGCGCACATGCTCTCGCAATGACGGCGAGGGTGGCGTGATGTCCCTGATCGGCCGCCTCGTCGTCATCTTCATCGGCTTTCTCGCCGCCTGCTTCGTCGGCGGCATGATCGTCGTGGTCGCGCTGCTGTTTCCGGAGTTCGCCGATCTCGGCGCCGGTCCCGTCGATCAGGGCACGATCGATATCGTGCTCGGGTTCGGCTTCATCTTCGTCTCCGGTTTTGCGCTGGTGCCGGCGGCGGTGATCGTCGCGATCACCGAGGCGCTCTACATCCGCAGCGCGCTCGCCTATGCCGTGGGCGGCGGCGTCGTGGGGCTCGCCTGCTATCTCGGGCTCGTCCCATTTCATTCCGACACGCTGCAATTCGAAGGCATCGTGCGTCGCCATCTGGAGATTATGACCGGCGCCGGTATCGTCGCCGGTGTCGTCTACTGGCTGATCGCCGGCCGCAACGCCGGCGCCTGGCGCAATCCGCCGCCCCTGCGAAAACCACCCCCGCCACTGCCGTCGAATTCGCGGCCGGATGCCCGGTGACTTTCTGATTTGCCACGGGGTTTTCATCCCCTCCCCACTCGGCTAAACCGCGCGCCATGAACCGGACTGGACTCTTCATCGCCCTGGCGCTGTGGCTCGTGATTGGCGTTGTTTTCGGCCTCTATCCCGAGCTTGATCTCAAGCTTGCCGCGCTATTCTTCGACCCCGCGACGAAGTCGTTTCCGCTCAAGCTGAACGATTGGGCCGGCTTCGCGCGCGATGCCGCGATGTGGGTCGCCTGGGCCTTCGTGCTGCCCGCGCTGGTCGCGCTTGTGGTCAAGATGGTCAAGCCCGACCGCCCGCTGATGGTATCCGGGCGCGCGATCGTCTTCCTGCTGGTCACGATCATCATGTCGGCCGGCATCCTTACCAATCTCGCCTTCAAGTCCTATTGGGGCCGGCCGCGCCCGGTGGTGGTGACGCAGTTTGCCGGCGACCAGCAATTCGTGCCGTGGTGGGATCCACGCGGTGGCTGCGCGCGCAACTGCTCGTTCTTCTCGGGCGAGGGCGCGACCGCGTTCTGGACGCTGGCGCCCGCCGCACTGGCACCGCCGCCGTGGCGACCGCTCGCTTATGCCGGAGCCGTGATGTTCGGGCTCGTGACCAGCGGGCTACGGATGGCCTTTGGCGGCCACTTCTTCACCGATGTCTCGATCGCCGGCCTCGTCACCTTCGTCGTGATCTGGTTTGCCTACGCGCTGATTTACCGCTGGCCGCGGACCCGGTTTTCGGACGAGGCGGTCGATGCGGCCCTGACCCGGCTGAACATGCCCGCCTACCGGCTCCGCCAGCGCCTGTTCGGCCGCAAGGCGGGTGCCGAGCCGTCAGTTTGAGCCATTAAAGGGGTGCCGAGCCCCGCGAAATTTGATATTCGCGCGGTCAACCCGTGAAACGACATCCGCCCTTCAAGACCGATTGGAAGCCCCATGACCACGATCCTGAAAAGCCTGCCCAAGGGTGAGAAAGTCGGCATCGCTTTTTCGGGCGGCCTCGACACGTCAGCGGCGCTGCTCTGGATGAAGCAAAAGGGCGCGCGCTGCTACGCCTATACCGCCAATCTCGGCCAGCCCGACGAAGCCGACTACAACGAGATCCCACGCAAGGCGATGGAGTTCGGCGCGGAGAAAGCGCTGCTGGTCGATTGCCGCACGCAGCTCGTTCACGAAGGCATCGCCGCGATCCAGTCCGGCGCCTTCCATATCTCGACCGGCGGCATCACCTATTTCAACACCACGCCATTGGGGCGCGCCGTCACCGGCACGATGCTGGTCGCGGCGATGAAGGAGGACGGCGTCAACATCTGGGGCGACGGCTCGACCTTCAAGGGCAACGACATCGAGCGCTTCTATCGCTACGGCCTGCTGACCAATCCGGGCCTGCGCATCTACAAGCCCTGGCTCGACCAGCAGTTCATCGACGAGCTCGGCGGCCGCGCCGAGATGTCGGCGTTCATGACGGCCCAGGGCTTTGCCTATAAGATGAGTGCCGAGAAGGCCTATTCGACCGACAGCAATCTGCTCGGCGCGACGCATGAAGCCAAGGATCTCGAAAGCCTCGACAGCGGCATCAAGATCGTCAACCCGATCATGGGCGTGCCGTTCTGGCGTGACGACTGCAACGTCAAGGCCGAGAAGGTCGTGGTGCGTTTCGAGGAAGGCCAGCCGGTCGCGCTGAACGGCCAGACCTTCAGCGATCCCGTCGCGCTGTTCCTCGAAGCCAACACGATCGGCGGACGCCACGGCCTTGGCATGAGCGATCAGATCGAGAACCGCATCATCGAGGCCAAGAGCCGCGGCATCTATGAAGCGCCCGGCATGGCGCTGCTGCACATCGCCTATGAGCGCCTCGTCACCGGCATCCACAACGAGGACACCATCGAGCAGTACCGCATCAGCGGCATGCGCTTGGGACGTCTGCTCTATCAGGGCCGCTGGTTCGATTCGCAGGCCCTGATGCTGCGCGAGACCGCGCAGCGCTGGGTCGCGCGCGCGGTCACCGGCGAGGTGGCGCTCGAGCTGCGCCGCGGCAACGACTACTCGATCCTCAACACCGAAAGCCCGAACCTGACCTATGCGCCGGAGCGGCTCAGCATGGAGAAGGTCGAGGACGCGGCGTTCACGCCGGCCGATCGCATCGGTCAGCTCACCATGCGCAACCTCGACATCAACGATACCCGCGCCAAGCTGAAGCTCTACAGCGACACGGGCCTGTTGTCCGGCAGTGAAGGCTCGCAGATTTTCCAGCTGGAGAGCGACAAGGGCTGAGGCGCCCGTAGCCCGGATGGAGCGAAGCGAAATCCGGGACTTTCCACCAAGCCGATAGAACCCGGATTGCGCTTCGCTCCATCCGGGCTACGAAACAAAAAAATGGCCGGGATTGCTCCCGGCCATTTTGCATTTGTGCTTCGCCTTTAGCGCGGCGGCGCGGTGCCGGGCGGGGGCGGCGGCAGCGAGGCCTGGCCGCCGTTGAGCAGAGGCGTGATGTTGCGGACGGTGACGCGTCGGTTGATCGCGCTCGGTCCTTGCGTCTGCTCCTTCAGGTACTGCTCGCCGTAGCCCTGCGACGTCAGGTTCTCAGACGGCACACCGAATTGCTGGGTCAGCAATTCGGCCGCGGACTGCGCGCGACGATCCGACAATGACAGATTGTCGACGTCGTTGCCGACCGCGTCAGTGTGTCCCTCGATCAGGAACACCGCGCGCGGGTTGGCCTGGATCGCCTGATTGAGACCGTCGGCGATCACTTGCAGCTTGGACGCCTGATCCGGTGGGATCGTCCACGAACCCGTCTCGAACGTAATCGAGTTGACGTCGATGCTCGGCATCTGCATGCGAACGTTGGGGCTGTAGCGGATTTCGTCGAGCGTATAACGCCGATCGATCCGCTGCACCGGCGGTGCCCGCATGGTCTGGTAGATCACGTCCGGCGACGCCTCCTGGGCATCGACGATATAGCGGTCGTAAGGAATGTTCACGACCGGCGGCGGTGCGTCGACATAGAAGCCGCCGACCGACTGCGGATCCCGGTAGCTGTTGTCGATGATGATGAGCTCGCGGCCGCGAGGATCCCTGCGAATTCGCCGCAGCAGCCGACCGTCCGGACCGACAACAGTGATGATTTCACTGCCGTCGGGACGGATCACCACGGTGCGGGTATCGGCGCCGACAGTCTCGGTGCGGATGTCGCGGGCGCCGTAGCGGAAGCGATAGAGATCGTTGCCGCGCACGTATGTCTGCCCACCGGGATCGCGGATGATGATGCGGTCCGGCTCGGTGTAGACGGTACGACCGCCTTCAACGGATTCGCGCCGCTGATTGTGGAGGTCGGCGATGGTGGCTCCGATCACGGCGCCGGCCACCACGCCAGCACCGATCGCGAGCGGCGTGAGGTCACGCTGCGGCGGACGCGGTGCTGGCGGCAGCGGTGCTGCGACCCTGGGCGCGGTTCGGAAGGCCGGCGCAACCGTCGGCGGCGCGTATTGCGCCCTGTTGGGCGGAGGCGTTGCAGCCGCGGAGCCCGGGACGGTGCTCGGCGCCGCAGCGCCGGCGGGAGGGGCCGGCGGCCGGGGCGGCGCGCCTGCCTGCGGCTGGGTCGGCGGAGCCGCTGGCGCGCCAGCAGGAGGCGTTCCTCCCTGCTGACCGGGGGTTGGCGTCGCGGCTGGAGCCGGGGTCGCCCCAGGAGCAGGCGTGGGTCCCGCACCGGGACGTCCGGGCGGGGGCGTCGGAGCGCCACCGGGGGTCGGCGTGGCCGTCGGCGCGGGTGTGGCGCCTGGAGTCGGTGTCGCTGATCCTGCCGGGGGCGCGCCAGGACGTCCGCCGGGGGGCGGTGCACCGGGGCGGCCAGTCGGCGGCGTGCTGCCCGGAGCCGGCGTTGCGGTCGGCGCAGGTGTTGCTGTCGGAGCAGGCGTGGCGGTCGGGCCAGCAGGCGTTGCCGGGCGCGCTGCGGGAGCAGCAGGTGCCGGGGGCGTTGCTGTCGGCGCAGGCGCAGGCCGTCCCGAAGGTCCGGCCGCAGGCGGCGGCGGAGGTGTCGGTGCGTGCTGCTGCGGAGCGGCGGTGGGCGGTGTGGGAGTCGGACGGGCCGCGGGCGGCGTCGCAGGCGGAGGCGTGGGTGCGTGCTGCTGCGGAGCCGCGGCGGGCGGCGGCGCCGGGGGCGTGGGAGCCGGGCGTGCCGCGGGCGGTGCAGGAGGCGGCGCATGCTGTTGCGGAGCCGCAGCCGGGGGCGGCGAAGGCGGCTTAGGGGCGGCAGGCGGTGGTGGGGGCGGCGGCGGTGCCGGACGGGCTGCCGGTGGCGGCGGAGGCGGGGGCGGCGCTGCTGGGCGCGGCGGTGCGGCAGCCGGAGGAGGCGGCGCGGGCGGATGGGGCGGTGCAGCTGCGGGCGGCGGTGCGGCCGGGCGCGCGGGCGCCGCAGGCGGCGCGGCCGCTGGCGGTCCCTTCGGCGCCTGCTTCGGTTTTCCGTCAGGGCCGGTCTCTTGTGGCTGCGCCTGCGCGACGACGAGCGGCTGCGCGCCTTGCGCATGCGATGCGGAGCTTGCGAACTGCATCGCGGTCAGAGCCGTGGTGGCAAGCAGCACGAAACGAAGATTAGTCATGATGGTGAACTTCCCCGGAAGGTTCTTTGACGAAGTGCTGGGATGAACAGCTACGCGTTAGGCCGGATTGTGGCGGACGAAGCGGACGCGGCCCGATTTATTTCTGCACGCAAATCACCTCACTATGGTGACGTTCATTGCGCATTCAGACGCAGGTTGCAATTGGCTCGGATGTGATGCGTCGCCTCATGCGCGATCCCGCGGCGGACTTGCGTCCGTCGCGGGATTCGGCGTGAGCGGCCCGTTCGGCCCGCGCGATGGAATCTCTTCAGGCATGCGGCCCGGCAATTCGTCGGGCGGTGCTGGCGAGCCGGGCTCGCGCACCGGCGGCGCGATTTCAGGCTGGGGATTACCCGGTGGAATCCCCGGCGGCGGCTCGGTCGGCGTGCCCGGTGTCGACGGCGGAATCTCGGGCGGCTCGATCGGCATTACATCTGGACCTTGCGGTTGTCGCCGAGATCGGGCCGCGTGTTCGTCACTGCCGCGGCCGCCATCTTCACATAGGAGATCACGGTGCCCGGCGAGTCCCAGAACTCGGCATCGTCAGGCGTGATCTTGAGCACGCGGATGTTGGGATCTTCCGCAGAATCCCACCACGCCTTGGCCGGCGTCGAGAACAGCTCCTTGATCTTCGCGCGGTCGTTGGAGACCGTTACGGTGCCCGTCAGCGACACGTATTTCTGGCTGCCCGCATCCGCGAACGACAGATTGATCGACGGATTGCGCGCGATCTCCTCGTCCTTGTGACGCCGCGCGTCGGTGAGGAAATAAATCGTGTTCGCGTTGCGGTCGAGATAGGCGCTCATCGGCCGCGCGCGGAGCTTGTCGCCATCGCGCGTCACCAGCATCGCGAATCCGATCGTCTTCATCAGATCCCATACGCGATCGACGTCGCGGGCATTGTCGTTGGCCATGTCGTGCTCCTTCTTGCAAGGGACGACAACGGCGCGCGCGGAACGAGGTTCCGGCCGAAGGATGGAACTTGTCTATTCCGGCGCGTGGCAAACCGCCTCGATGTTGTGACCGTCAGGATCGAGCACGAAGGCGCCATAATAGGTCGGATGATAATGGGCCCGGATGCCGGGCGGCCCGTTGTCGCGCCCGCCCGCCGCAATCGCCGCCTTGTAGAACGCGTCCACCGTGGCGCGGTCTTTCGCCAGGATCGCGACATGCACCGGCTTGTTCAGCGCGCCCTCGCCGCCGATCCAGAAATCCGGCTTGCCGTCGGCGCCGAAGCCGGCGGCCGGATCGTGTCCGGTCTGCTCCTGCGTGACCTCCATGATCAGGCCGTAGCCGAGCGGCGCCAATGCCTTGGCGTAGAACGCCTTGGCGCGCTCATAGTCGGAGACCGGGAAGCCCATATGGTCGATCATCGCAACCTCCGTCGTTCGTCGTCAGCGCGACAGGAACGTATTGCTCCGCGTCTTGCGCGCAACCACAAAGCCGCGCGCGACCATGTCGGCGATGCAATCTTCCCGCCATTCCTTCTGTGACAAATGCTCGATCACCACCGCGCGCGGCCATAGCGATTGCGGCGCGTCGCGGAAGAAGCCGATCAGCACGCGATCCTCGAAGCCCTCGACGTCGATCTTCAACGCGTCCACCTTCGTCACGCCGGCCTCGTCGAGAATGCGCGTCAACCGCAGCGAGGGAACCTTGATGGCCTCCGCGCTGGCCGTGCCGGTGACGACATGCGTGGCACCGAGATTGCCGCCGCCGCTCTCGATCATCAGCTCGCCGTCGCTGTCGCCGGCGGCCGCCTGCAACAGGCGCACCTGCGTCGCTTTCGACGCGGCCTGGTTGAATGAGAGCCGCCCAAAGGTCATCGGATGCGGCTCGATCGCGATCACTTTCCCTGATGGCCCGACCTGTCGCGCCATCACCAGTGCGAAGGTGCCGACATTGGCGCCGACGTCGACGAACACGCCGCCCTCCGGAGTGTGCCGGCGCAGGAAGTCGAGCTCGTCGAGATTGTAGTCCGGATTGAACAGCGCGCCGCGCTCGGTCGCGCTGCCCTGGTGATAGAAGCGAAACGATGCACCCTGGTATTGCACGTCGATCGGGCCGCCGCGCAGCAGGTTCACCAGCCGCGACATCCAGGGCCGGAACGCGCCGCGCTTCAGCCTCGATTGTGTCGCGAGGCGAATGATCGCGGCCTGCGCCGCGTTCGGCGCAAACGCGCCGAACGGCGCGGACGAAGGGGCATTGTCGGTCGCCAAGTCAAAGTCCTCATTGCAAGCGGCGCATGCATAGCCGGTTTTGCCGGGGACTCCAACGTTGTGGGGGAAGAATGTAGCCCGGATGGAGCGCAGCGCAATCCGGGGGTCTTGCCGCGCGGACAGACTTTCCCGGATTGCGCTGCGCTCCATCCGGGCTACAGGTCAAGCCGCCTTCTTCGGTGGCGCCTTGCGCTGGCGCAGGAAGCGGCCGAGCAGCTTGCGCTTGCCCTTGCGCGGGATCAGGTCGATGTCGCTGACGAGCTTGGCGCCGCCCTTGCGGCGCTCCAGCACGATCTTGCGGCTGTGGAAGGCTTCCAGCTCGACACGGTGCGCGACGCTGACGATGGTGGCCTTCGGCAGCTCGTCGGTGACCATCTTCATCATCTTGTCCTGGCTCTTCTCGTCGAGCGCCGAGGTCGCCTCGTCGAGCACCACGATATCAGGGTTGTGCAGCAACAGTCGCGCGAAAGCGAGGCGCTGCTTCTCGCCGCCGGACAGCGTCTGGTCCCACGGTGCTTCTTCCTCGATCTTCTCCTTGAGATGGTCGAGGCCGACCTTGTGCAGGGCCTCGCCGATCTCCTCGACGGTCCAGTCGTCTTCCGCGCCGGGATAGGCAACGGCGCGACGCAAGGAGCCGGATGGTACGTAGGGCCGCTGTGGCAGCATGAACAGCCGCCGGTCGGGATGGAAATTGACGCTGCCGCCACCCCATGGCCAGAGCCCGGCGATGGCGCGCACCAGCGTGCTCTTGCCGGTGCCGGATTCGCCGGCCACCAGCAGCCGCTCGCCACGTTCGACCACCACCTCCGTCTCGCCAACCACGGCGGTACCGTCGTCGAGCGTGACCGAGAGATCCTTCAGCTCCAGCATGGCGTCGTTGCTGGTCTCGCCGCGCTTGATGCGGCCGAAGCCGTCGCCCTGCTCCGCGCGCTCGAGGCCGTCGAGCGACATCATCAGCGAGGCGATGCGGCGAGCGCAGGCATTCCAATCGGCGAGCCGCGGATAATTGTCGACCAGCCAGCCAAACGCGCTCTGCACGATGGTGAAGGCGGAAGCCGCCTGCATCACCTGACCCAGCGTCATGCTGCCGTCGAGGAATTTTGGCGCGCAGAGCAGCAGCGGCACGACCGGCGCAACGAGGCTCGATCCCTGCGACACCAGCGTGGTGCGCATGTGCTGACCCGCGAGCCGCGCCCATTGCCGCAGTACGTTGGTGAAATTGCGGTCGATGCCGTCGCGCTCTTCCGCCTCGCCGCCGAGCAGCGCGATGCTCTCGCCGTTCTCGCGCACGCGCGTCAGCGTGTAGCGGAAATCGGCTTCGGCCTGGTTCTTGTCCTCCGAGACCTGCACGAATTGGCGGCCGATCACCAGGATCGAGCCCGATGCGATTCCCGCATAAAGCATCGCGGCGATCACCAGGAAGCCGGGAATGGTCACCGACGATCCCGCAAGCGTGACGGTGAGCGCGCCGCCGATGGTCCAGAGCACGACGATGAAGGTCACGGCCGACAGCAGCGCGGACGTCACGCCGGCGAGGAAATCCACCGGCGAATCGGTCGCGACGCGCAGATCCTCCGCGATCCGGTATTCCGGATTCTTATGGTCGCCGCTGACGAGATTGAGCTGGTAATAGCGGCCATTGCCGAGCCAGCGCGTCAGCACGCTGGCCGTCAGCCACGCCCGCCAGCGCCGCTGGATGCCCATGCGCGCGAACACTTGCGCCACGCCGAGCACGATGCTGCCGATCGCGAGCGGGAAGAACACCGCGGTGAGATGGAAGACGGTGGACGCCTCGCGCTTCTCGATCGCGTCGAAGATCGCGCGATTCCAGACATTGATGCCGTATTGGAAACCGACGGTGAGGACGATCAGCACGCCGAGGCCGATGGAGTAGAGCCACGCCAGCCGGTCGCCGTTGCGGCCCCAGAAGCCGCGCGCGCTGATCCAGAAGCGGGTGAGGAGATAGTCCTTGCGGGCCTGCTCGGCCTCTTCGGGCGATAGCTCCGGGTCGGGTTCGACCAGCTCGGGCGGCGGCGGAGCCACTTCCTCGCCGGTCTCGCCGACGATTTCGACAATGGGCGGCTTCTTGCCCGATTCGCGCTTTCTGGCCGGCTTTTGCATGGCCGGATAACGCAAGCTAAATCAAAAGGTTCCCGCAGGTTCCCAGTGTCGACTCACTCAGCGGCGCCGTCGCGGACCCGGCGGAGCCGTGCGAACCGGTGCAGCACACGCGACAACTGATCGATCGCGTAGGGCTTCTGCACGAGCTCGACATCGATGTTGCCGTCCTGGGACAGCGCCTCGCTGTAGCCGGTGGTCAGCACGACCGGCACGCCGATGCCGCGGTCGCGGACCGCCTGCGCGAGATCGAGCCCGGTCATGCCGGGCATCACGATGTCCGAGAAGACGACATCGAAGCGATCGGAATCCATAATCAGCTCGGCGAGTGCATCGGTTGCATTGTCGATCAGCGTGATGCTGTAGCCGAGCTCGGTGAGGCCGTCGGCCGCGAAATTGGCGAGCTCGATATTGTCCTCGACCAGCAGCACCGACATGCCGCTGCCGGCCACGGCCGGCGCGGTGTTCGGTGCCTGCCGCTGCGGCAACAAATGCGGCGCCACGCGCGGCAGATAGAGCGCGAAGGTGCTGCCGCAGCCCACCTCGCTGGTGACTGTCACTTCGCCGCCGGACTGCCGGGCGAAGCCGAACACCTGCGACAGGCCGAGACCGGTGCCGTGGCCGACCTGCTTGGTGGTGAAGAACGGCTCGAAGATGCGCTCCAGCCGCGCAGCCGGAATGCCGATGCCGGTGTCGCTGACGGCAATGCCGACGAAGCCATGTTTGCCGGAAAGGTCGTGGTTGCCAGGAAGGTCAGCGTTGCCCGAGACGGGAGCCCGTGTGTCCGCAATGGTCGCCGCGGCCTCGACCTTGAAGACGATCCTGCCCTTGCCGTGCATGGCATCGCGCGCATTCGTCGCCATGTTGATCAGCGCCGTCTCGAACTGGCTCGCATCGGCATCGACGAGGCAGGGCTCGGTCGGCAGCCGCATCGCGATTTCGATCGCGGGCCCGAGCAGCGTCGCGAGCATGTCCTGCAGCGACTGCAGCCGCGCGCCGACATCGAACACTTCCGGCTTCAAGGTCTGGCGCCGTGCGAAGGCGAGCAGCTGCGAGGTCAGCTTGGCCGCGCGCCCGACCGCGTCCGCGATGGCGGTGATGTAGCGCTGCCGCCGCTCCTCGCTCAGTTGCGGCCGGTTCAGCAGGTCGACGGAAGCGCGAATCACGGTCAGGAGGTTGTTGAAGTCGTGCGCGACGCCGCCGGTGAGCTGCCCGAGTGCCTCCAGGCGCTGGCTGTGCTTGAGCGCCTCCTCGGCTTCGCGCCGCGCTGCGGCCTCGGCCTGGAGATGCTGGGTGCGCCGGAACGCGAACGCCAGCAGCAGAAACAGCAGCGCGGTGGCGGGAATGCCGAACACCAGATGCTGGCCCATGGTGGCGAACCAGCGCTTGCGGATCGCCGAGGTCTCCAGCCCCGCGCTGACATAGATCGGGTATTCGGCGATGCGTCGGTAGCCGATGCGCCGCTCGACCTCGTCCGACGGCCAGACGATGGTGATGAGGCCATGCTCGGGGTGAGCTGCGATGCTCCGGCCGACCGGCCCGTTAGGATCGAGCCTGACGTCGCGGTCCAGCCGCGGAAGATGCGCTAGCACCACGCCGTCCGTGCGCCCCATCGCGAGGAAGCTGCCGGGATCGGAGCCGATCCTGGCATAAAAGCTCTCGAAATATTCCGGCAGGACAGAGGCCTGGATCACGCCGATGAAGCTGCCGTCGTCGGAGCCGCGGCGGCGGCTGACTCCGAAGAAGCGCGCGCCCTGATAGGGCTGACGCGGCGTCAGGGGAACGCCGATGTAGCTGCCGATAGTCTGATCGACATGGGCCGCAAAGTAGTCGCGGTCCGCAAAGCTCTGCGCCGGCGGCGGTGAGGCCAGGCTGTTGACGAGCGACTTTCCGTCCGCATCGAAGATCCAGGCTGATTTCAGCTGCGGCAGCGAATCGGTCAGCTGCTTCAGGCGGCGGTGCAGGGCCGGTTCGCGCGCGCGGATGATGTCGTCGGGCATGCCGCGCACCACCTCGTTGATCTCGGCGAGGCTCCGGTCGATGGTCTCGAACACCTTGAGCGCGTGCTCGTGCGCGACATCGAGGGTGCGCTCGATCTCGCGGTCTGCGATGGCTTTTGTCGAGGTGTAGGAGATCGAGGCGGCGATCGCGAACAGTGCAATCGGCAGCGCCAGGGACGCGGCCATCATCCACTGCAGCAATCTCAGCGAATTGCGTTGTGCGCCCTGCACGGTCGCTCCGGTCCCACACCGGAGAGCATACTTGAATTTCGCGCCGGGAAGGAAGCGGCTTGTAGCGTGAACCAGAGGTTGCAATCCCCCGGCTCGCCCGTGCAGGGGCGGAGGCAAAATCTACTCGAACACCTGCCCGCCGTAGAATGCCCCGGCCGTTCCGGCCGGGGATCGCAGCATGAATGACGCCTAGATCTGGCGCTCGACCATCTTGAGCTTGAGCTCCGCGATGGCCTCCGCCGGGTTGAGGCCCTTCGGGCAGGCCTTGGCGCAGTTCATGATGGTGTGGCAGCGATAGAGGCGGAACGGGTCCTCGAGATTGTCGAGCCGCTCGCCGGTCGCTTCATCCCGCGAATCCGACACCCAGCGGTTGGCCTGGAGCAGCGCGGCGGGACCGAGATAGCGCTCGCTGTTCCACCAATAGCTCGGGCACGAGGTCGAGCAGCAGGCGCAGAGGATGCACTCGTAGAGGCCGTCGAGCTTCTCGCGGTCTTCGTGGCTCTGCTTCCATTCCTTCTGCGGCGTCGGCGACGTCGTCTTCAGCCACGGCTCGACCGAAGCGTACTGTGCATAGAAATTGGTGAGGTCGGGGATGAGGTCCTTCACGACAGGCTGGTGCGGCAGCGGATTGATCTTCACCGCGCCGTCCTTCACGTCGTGCATCGAGCGGGTGCAGGCCAGCGTGTTCTGGCCGTCGATGTTCATCGCGCAGGAGCCGCAGACGCCTTCGCGGCAGGAGCGGCGGAAGGTCAGCGATGGGTCGATGTTGTTCTTGATCCAGATCAGGCCGTCCAGCACCATCGGCCCGCAATCCTGGGTGTCGACGTAATAGGTGTCGACGCTCGGATTCTTGCCGTCGTCCGGATTCCAGCGGTAGACGCGGAATTCGCGAGTTTCAGTCGCGCCCGCGGGCTTCGGCCAGGTCTTGCCGCCGGTGATCTTTGAGTTCTTCGGAAGTGCGAATTCAACCATTTCGATAAAGCTTTCGCTGTTCGCTCAGTACACGCGCGCCGTTTAGTAAACGCGAGCTTTCGGCGGGATGTACTGCACGTCGTTGGTCATGGTGTAGTCGTGAACCGGGCGGTACTCGATCTTGACCTTGCCGGAATCTTCCAGCCAGGCCAGCGTGTGCTTCATCCAGTTCTTGTCGTCGCGCTCGGAGAAGTCCTCGCGGGCATGCGCGCCGCGGCTCTCGGTGCGGTTGGCGGCCGAGTTCATCGTCACCACCGCCTGCGCGATCAGATTGTCGAATTCGAGCGTCTCGATCAGGTCGGAATTCCACACCAGCGAGCGGTCGGACACGGCGATGTCGGTGATGCCGCTATGGACCTTCTCGATCAGGTTCTGGCCTTCGCTCAGGATGTCGCCGGTGCGGAACACCGCGCAATTGTTCTGCATCACGTGCTGCATGCCTTCGCGCAGCTTGGCGGTCGGGGTGCCGCCGGAGGCGTAGCGGTAATGGTCGAGCCGGCCGAGCGCCAGATCGGACGAGTTCGCCGGCAATTCCGGCTGGCTGGCGTTCGGTGTGAGCTTCTCGGCGAGGCGCAGCGCCGCGGCGCGGCCGAACACGACGAGGTCGATCAGCGAGTTGGAGCCGAGGCGGTTGGCGCCGTGCACGGACACACAGGCGGCCTCGCCGATCGCCATCAGGCCGGGGATGATGGCGTTGTCGTCGCCGTCCTTCTTGGTCAGGACTTCGCCGTGATAATTCGTCGGGATGCCGCCCATGTTGTAGTGCACGGTCGGCACGATCGGAATCGGCTCGCGCGTCACGTCGACATTGGCGAAGATCTTTGCGGATTCCGAGATGCCCGGCAGGCGCTCGGCCAGCACCGCGGGGTCGAGATGGTCGAGATGAAGGAAGATGTGGTCCTTCTTTTTGCCGACGCCGCGCCCCTCCCGGATCTCGATGGTCATCGCGCGCGAGACGACGTCACGCGAGGCCAGATCCTTGGCGGAGGGCGCATAGCGCTCCATGAAGCGCTCGCCCTCGGAGTTGACGAGATAGCCGCCTTCGCCGCGCGCACCTTCGGTGACGAGACAGCCGGAGCCGTAGATGCCGGTCGGGTGGAACTGCACGAACTCCATGTCCTGCATCGGCAGGCCGGCGCGCAGCACCATGCCGCCGCCATCGCCGGTGCAGGTGTGCGCCGAGGTGCAGGACGCGTAGGCGCGGCCATAGCCGCCGGTCGCCAGAATCACGGACTGGGCGCGGAAGCGGTGCAGCGTGCCGTCGTCGAGCTTGAGCGCGATGACGCCGCGGCAGGTGCCCTGGTCGTCCATGATCAGGTCGATGGCAAAGAACTCGATGAAGAACTCGGCCGCGTGGCGCAGCGACTGGCCGTACATCGTGTGCAGCATGGCGTGGCCGGTGCGGTCGGCGGCAGCGCAGGTGCGCTGCGCCTGGCCCTTGCCGTAGTCCAGCGTCATGCCGCCGAACGGGCGCTGGTAGATCTTGCCGTCTTCGGTGCGCGAGAACGGCACGCCCCAGTGCTCGAGCTCGTAGACCGCCTCGGGCGCGTTGCGAACCATGTATTCGATCGCGTCCTGGTCGCCCAGCCAGTCCGACCCCTTCACGGTGTCGTACATGTGCCAGCGCCAGTCGTCCTTGTGCATATTGCCGAGGGACGCCGAGATGCCGCCCTGCGCCGCGACCGTGTGCGAGCGGGTCGGAAACACCTTGGTAATGCAGGCGGTGCGGAGGCCGGCTTCGCTGCAGCCGACCACGGCGCGCAAGCCCGCGCCGCCGGCGCCGACCACGACGACGTCGTAGGTGTGGTCTTCAATCGGATAGGCTTTGCCGTTGGTGGCGGGAGCGCCGTTGGCCTTGCCATTGGTATCTGTGGCCGATGTTCCGGTTGGCATGGCTTAGACTCCGGAGGAAAGTTTCAGGATCGCGTAGGTCGAGGCCAGCGCCACGGCGAACGAGAAGAAGTTGTTGAGCATGATCGAGATGAGCTTCAGCTTCTCGTTATGGATGTAGTCCTCGATCACGACCTGCATTCCGATCTTCATGTGCCAGGCGCTGGCGAAGATGAAGAGCAGCAGGATCACCGCGACCGGCAGCGAGCCCAGGATCTGTGCGGCACCGGCCTGGTTGCGGCCGAGCAGCATCATCACGATCACGATCACAGGGATCATCAGCAGCGTCATGGCGACGCCGGTGATGCGCTGGCGCCAGAAATCGGAGGTGCCCGAATGCGCCGCGCCGAGATTGCGCACGCGGCCGAGCGGGGTGCGCATGGAGGAGCCCTTCGGAGCGCCGTGGGATTCGTCGAAACTCATCGTCCGCCTCCGATCGCGTAGGCGATGATCCAGACCAGGACCGTGAGCACGACGCCACCGATCAACGCGCCCCAGGTCAACGCTTCGCGCTCATTGGCCTTGAAGCCGTAGCCGAGGTCCCAGACGAAATGCCGGATGCCGCTGAGCATGTGGTGCATCAGCGCCCAGGTGAAGCCGAACACGATCAGCCGGCCGATGATGCTGCCGGTGAAGGCCTGGACGTGGCTGTAGGCGGCGGGGCCCGAGGCCGCCGCAATCAGCCACCAGGCCAGCAGCAGCGTTCCGGCGTAGAGGGCAATTCCGGTGGCGCGATGGACGATGGAAAGGGCCATCGTCAGCGTCCAGCGGTAGGTCTGTATGTGCGGTGAAAGCGGTCGTTCGATCCGTGCGGTCATGGGCTTCAATTGCTTTATTGCGGCCCAGCATGGGGCGCGCGGGGATCGCGAAAGGTCGGCTCTATTTACGGAGTCGATTTCACCTGCGCAATCACCAAATCGCCATAAATCGAACTTGGGTTCAGCTCTAGGCCCTTGATGTAACAAGGCCAATCGGGCACTTGGTATACCAGAGCGGTGGCGCACCGGCTAAAGATCGAACATAAATTCATCTCTTACAATGGGCCCCGAGACGCATTGAAATTACTATTGGAACGGCTCTAAGCCGCTACGGGCCGGCCAGGGTTCGAACCAGTCGGTTCATGACGTCCGAGCCGGCAGGGACGGTCGGCGAGCAACCCCTAATTTCCGCCGAGCGCGCCGATTTTTCGCGAGACGGGCGGATATGCGCACCCCGCATCCCACCCCAGACCGGCGATGCGGCGGTCGACCCGCCAAATCAGATCGCTTAGAGCATTGCGGGTAGCTGTCCGAGCGATGCATCGGAGAAGTTGCGAGCCATCGCCGGGGCGGGTCAGGGGTGATTGCAGGACTTGGTATCAAGGAGATTGCCGAGCTCGCGCTGCTGCTGATCGCAACGGGCGCGCTCTCCGGATTCTTGGCCGGCGTGTTCGGCATCGGCGGCGGCGCGATTCTGGTGCCGGTATTCTACGAGTGCTTCCGCATCGCGGGTGTGCCGCTGGAGGTGCGGATGCCGCTCTGCATCGGTACCTCCCTTGCTGTCATTATTCCGACCTCGATCCGTTCGTTCCAGGCGCATTACAGGCGCGGCGCCGTCGATCTTGCGATCCTTCGGGTCTGGTGGCTGCCGATCCTGATCGGCGTCGTCGCCGGCAGCGTGGTCGCGCGCTACGCACCGGAGCGGCTGTTCAAGATCGTGTTCGTCGCCGTTGCCTGGTCGGCCGCGGTACGGCTGATCTTCGCGCGCGCGAGCTGGAAGCTCGGCGATGATTTGCCGAAGGGGCCGCTGATGCGAGTCTACGGCTTCTGCGTCGGCATTTTATCGACCCTGATGGGCATCGGCGGCGGACTGTTTTCGAATCTGCTGATGACCTTCTACGGCCGCCCAATCCATCAGGCGGTCGCGACCTCGTCGGCCCTCGCGGTGCTGATCTCGATCCCCGGTGCGCTCGGCTACATCTATGCCGGCTGGCCTGCGGCCGCGCACTATCCCGGCGTTGCAGCCCTGCAAGTCCCGTTCGCGTTCGGCTACGTCTCGCTGATCGGCGCCGTGCTGGTGATGCCGATGAGCCTCGTGACGGCGCCGCTTGGCGTCAGAGCCGCGCATGCGATGTCCAAGCGAAGGCTGGAAGTCGCGTTCGGGTGCTATCTGTTTATTGTCGGCAGCCGGTTTGTGATGAGTTTGGTGGGCGGGCTCTGACGGAGCTTATCGCGCATTGTCTCTTCATCGTCGTCCTGGACAAGCTCGCGGAGCGAGCGCCGATCCAGGACCCATTGCCCCAGCCAGAAGTGTGACTCGAGACTGACAACCACGAGTCTTCGCCAAACCACCCCTCGGGGTAAGGGGTCCTGGCTTTCGCCAGGACGACAGCGAAACTGGCGCTGTCATACTGTTACAGCACGCCCCTATTTCTTCGCGTAAAGATCCTTGTACGTATCGCGCAGCACGTTCTTCTGCACCTTGCCCATGGTGTTGCGCGGCAGCTCGTCGACGACGAACACCCGCTTGGGCATCTTGAACTTTGCCAAGCGCCCGTCGAGTGCCTTCAACACCGCGGCCTCGGTCACATCGGCGCCCTTGTTGCAGACCAGCACCGCCGTAACGCCCTCGCCGAAATCGGCGTGGGGCACGCCGATCACGGCGGATTCGATCACGCCTGGCATGGCGTCGATCTCGCTCTCGATTTCTTTTGGGTAGACGTTGAAGCCGCCGGATATGACGAGATCCTTGCCGCGGCCGAGAATGTGGACGTAACCCTTGGCGTCGATCTTGCCGAGGTCGCCGGTGATAAAGAAACCGTCGTCGCGGAATTCCGCCTTCGTCTTCTCCGGCATGCGCCAATAGCCCTTGAACACGTTCGGGCCCTTGACCTCGATCATGCCGATCTCGTCGCGCGGCAGCTCCTTGCCGGTCTCGGGATCGGTGACGCGAACGGAGACGCCAGGGAGCGGAAAGCCGACTGCGCCGGGCACGCGCTCCCCGTCATAGGGATTCGAGGTGTTCATGTTGGTCTCGGTCATGCCGTAGCGCTCGAGCACCGCATGCCCCGTGCGGGCCGACCATTCGCGATGGGTTTCGGCCAGCAGCGGCGCGGAGCCCGAGATGAACAGCCGCATGTGTTGTGTGGTTTCGCGCGACAGCGCGGCGTTCTGGAGCAGGCGGGTATAGAACGTCGGCACGCCCATCAGCACCGTGGCGCGCGCCATCAGCTTGATGATCAGATCCGGGTCGAGCTTCGGCAGGAAGATCATCGACGCCCGCGCGAACAGCGTCACGTTGGTCGCCACGAACAGGCCGTGGGTGTGGTAGATCGGCAGCGCGTGGATCAGCACGTCCTTGTCGGTGAAGCGCCAGAAGCCGACCAGCGAGAGCGAGTTCGACGCCAGATTGTCGTGGGTCAGCATCGCGCCCTTGGAGCGGCCGGTGGTGCCGGAGGTGTAGAGGATCGCGGCGAGATCGTCGTTTGCGCGCGACACCGTGGTGAATTCGCTGCTCGCCTTGTCGGCGGCGTCCGTCAGCGAGCCCTTGCCGTCAGGCCCGAGTGTCTCGATTTTCGCCTTCACCTTGGCCGCGATGGGACCGAGGCCCTCCGCCTTGGAGGGATCGCAGACCACCAGCGAGGGCTCGGCATCGCCGATGAAATAGTCGAGCTCGTTCAGCGTATAGGCGGTGTTGAGCGGCAGGTAGACCGCGCCGGCCCGCACCGTGGCCAAATAAAGCACGATGTTGGCCACGGATTTCTCGACCTGAACCGCAACGCGGTCGCCGGGCTTCACGCCGCGCGCGACCAGCACATTGGCCATCTGTCCGGCCCGGGCGATCAAATCGCCATAGCTGATGCGGGCCCCGTCATGCGTCTCGATCGCGAGGCGCATCGGATCGTCGAGGCCGTCGAACAGGCGGGAAAACAGATTGGCGTTGGCAGCTTGGTTCATGCAAGATTTCCTCGACCGCAAGGCTTGACCACAAGGCTCGTCAGACAAGGCCGGTCAAAACCGAGGGCTGGATTAGCAAAAACCGCCCCGATGAAGCAACGGAGACAGTTTGCATGACCAAAAACGGGAAACGCGTGGCCTGGGTCACGGGCGGCGGCAGTGGGATCGGGGAGGCCGGCGCCGAAGCGCTGGCGGCCGACGGCTGGACGGTGGTGGTCTCGGGCCGGCGCAAGGACGCCCTCGATACCGTGGTTGCGAAGATCACCGGGGCGGGCGGGGCCGCCGAGGCCATCGCGCTGGACGTGTCGGTCGCCGCCGCGGCTCAGAAGGCGGCCGATCAAATCGTCGCGAAGCACGGCCGGATCGACCTGCTGGTCAACAATGCCGGCATCAATGTCCCCAAGCGCAGCTGGAAGGACATGGAACTGGAGGGCTGGGATAAGTTGGTCCAGGTCAATCTCAACGGCGTGCTCTATTGCATGCGCGCGGTGCTGCCGACGATGCGCAAGCAGCAGGACGGCTCCATCATCAACGTCTCTTCCTGGGCCGGCCGCCACGTCTCGAAAATGCCGGGCCCCGCCTACACCACGACCAAGCATGCGGTGCTGGCGCTGACCCATTCCTTCAACATGGATGAATGCGTCAACGGCTTGCGCGCCTGCTGCCTGATGCCGGGCGAGGTGGCGACCCCGATCCTGAAGCTGCGCCCGGTGGTGCCAAGCGAGGAGGAGCAGGCCAGGATGCTGCAATCCGAAGATCTCGGCCGCACCATCGCCTTCATCGCGAGCATGCCGGCGCGAGTGTGCATCAACGAACTGCTGATCAGCCCGACGCATAACCGCGGGTTTATTCAAACGCCGCACAACAGGGATTGAGCGGCAGCAAGTAGCCCGGATGGAGCGAAGCGTAATCCGGGACCAGTCCCTCCGTATGCAACAACCCGGATTACGCTTCGCTCCATCCGGGCTACAACGCCTCACCCCACGAACACACCCGCACTTAGTTTCACGCATCACAAAGAAGTTTTGTTCGAAACCGCTTCGCAAACCCTCCCGTAATTCGAGCCAACGACGTCGCTGCTGCTTTGCGCTCACAGGTCGCAGCCACCGTTGTTGCCCACTCGAACGCCGGCAATCGCCGGTCACAATCCAATCGGGAGACCCTCCATGTCGAAGCGCATTGCCTATCTCGCTGCCGCCGCGTTCAGCACCCTGGCCATCACCGCGACGGTTGTCGCGCCCGCCCGCGCCGAGGAAAAGACCGTCATGGTCGGCGGCGCCGCGATGTTCCCGTCCAAGAACATCGTCCAGAACGCCGTCAACTCGAAGGACCACACCACGCTGGTGGCGGCGGTGAAGGCGGCCGGCCTGGTGCCGACGCTGGAAGGCAAGGGCCCGTTCACGGTGTTCGCACCGACCAACGCCGCCTTCGGCAAGCTGCCGGCCGGCACCGTCGACACTCTGGTCAAGCCCGAGAACAAGGCGACGCTGACCAAGATCCTCACCTATCATGTCGTGCCCGGCAAGCTCGAGGCGTCCGACCTCACCGACGGCAAGAAGATGAAGACCGCCGAAGGCGAGGAGCTGACGGTGAAGAAGATGGACGGCAAGGTCTGGATCGTCGACGCCAAGGGCGGCACCTCGATGGTGACGATCTCCAACGTCAACCAGTCGAACGGTGTGATCCATGTGGTCGACACCGTGCTGATGCCGGCGACGTAATACCGCGCGGTCCGGCTTCATCCCCCGAACCGGATGCGACGAAATGGCGAGCCGGGGGTGCCCGGCTCGCTTTATTGTGAACATGATACCCCGCCGGTATCGATTCGATGCCGGGCAGGGCGTAACGAAAGCTGACGCATCGGCGTATAATTGCTGTCAGACGATGTTCAGGACGGAACCGCCATGTCGAGCCTCACTGTCACCGACGAGCAGGTCAGCGCCACCCCGGCCAAAGTGATCCAGCCGGCCTGGGTCCGGGTCATGCACTGGATCAACGCCCTCGCCATGATCCTGATGATCCTGTCGGGTTGGCAGATCTACAACGCCTCGCCGCTGTTCGGTTTCAGCTTTCCGCGCGACTACACGCTCGGCGGCTGGCTCGGCGGCGGCCTGCTCTGGCACTTTGCGGCGATGTGGCTGTTGATGATCAACGGCCTCGCCTATCTCGTCACCGGTTTTGCCACCGGCCGCTTCCGGAAAAAACTGCTGCCGATCACCCCGTCCGGCGTGCTCCACGATGTCAGGGCTGCCCTGACTTTCAAGCTCGGCCATGCCGACCTCACCGTCTACAATTACGTGCAGCGGACGCTCTATGCCGGCATCATCCTGATCGGCGTGATCATTGTGCTGTCGGGGCTGGGAATGTGGAAGCCGGTGCAGCTGCACTGGCTCGTGTCCCTGTTCGGCGACTATCCGACCGCGCGCTACATCCATTTCTTCTGCATGGCCGCGATCTGCGCCTTCCTCGTCATTCACGTTTTACTCGCGCTGCTGGTGCCGAAGAGCCTGCGCGCGATGATCATCGGCCGCTAGAGCGGAGAGAGAGTCATGGCGAAGCGCTCATTCCTGATCCCCGGCGTCGACAAGCGGCTGCTGATCAAGGATTCCATCAAGACGATGCCCGATGTCACCCGCCGCCGCTTCATCGCGGGCGGCGCCAGCTTAGGGGCGCTGACGCTCCTCACCGGCTGCGACGTGATCGACTCGTCCTCCGCCGAGGAGATGCTGAAATCCGTCTCGAAATTCAACGACGCCGTACAGGCCTTCATCTTCAATCCCGACGCGCTGGCGCCGACGTTTCCCGAGAGCGCGATCACAAAGCCGTTTCCGTTCAACGCCTATTACGATCTCGACGACGCGCCTGACGTCGACGGTGCCGACTGGAAGCTCGAGGTCCGCGGCCTCGTCGACAACAAGAAGTCTTGGACGCTTCCGGAATTGTACAAGCTGCCGCAGGTCACGCAGATCACCCGTCACATCTGCGTCGAGGGCTGGAGCGCGATCGGCAGCTGGACCGGCACGCCGATGCGCGACTTCCTCAAGCTGATCGGCGCCGACACGCGCGCCAAATACGTCTGGTTCCAGTGCGCCGACAAGGACGGCTACAATTCTCCGCTCGACATGCGCACCGCGCTGCATCCGCAGACCCAGATGACGTTCAAATACGCCGGCGAAATCCTGCCGCGGGCCTACGGCTTCCCGATGAAGATCCGCGTGCCGACCAAGCTCGGCTTCAAGAACCCGAAATACGTGGTGTCGATGGAAGTCACCAACGACTACAAGGGCGGTTATTGGGAAGACCAGGGGTACAATTCGTTCAGCGGGAGCTGATCGTCGCTCCGGCGAAGCTGCAGTAGGGTGGGTTAGCCCTGCAGATCCGCGAAGCGCATCTGCTCGGCGTAACCCACCTCTTTGGTTTCCGCGGCGAAAGAAGTGGTGGGTTACGCCTTCGGCTAACCCACCCTACTGCACCGGTCTTTTGGCCGGCCCCACCTTCCGCTGGCACAGCGCCGCAACCGCGCCCAGCGCCAGCAGCGCCGCCGACACGTTCAGCGCGTAACTCAAGCTCCCCAGCGCGTCCGTGATCGCGCCGACAGCGATCGGGCCGAGCGTCTGGCCGACGCCGAACGAGATCGTCATCGCCGCGATCGCGGTCGGCCACACCTCGGGCGGATAGTTGAAGCGCACGAAGGCGGTGGTCGAGCCGACCACGGCGAAGAAGGCGACACCGAACACGATCGCGGAGACCGCGAGCCATGCCGGCGAATGCCCGAGCATCGGCAGGGCGGCGCCGAGCGCGTTGGTGCCGAGGATGATGGCGGTCGCCAGTCCGCCGCGATCGAGCGCGAGGACGCGGCGCCAGGCCCATGGCGTGACGAAGGCGCTCAGTCCGATCAGGCTCCAGAACGCGGCCTGCGCCGCGGCCCCGCCGCCGCCGTCGCGCACATAGGCGATCATGAAGGTCATATAGGCGATGTAGCCGGCGCCGAACAGGAAGTAGCCTGCGAGATAGATCAGCACGGGAAAAATCGCGAAGGCGCCGTGGCTGCCTTGCGAGAAACGCACGCCGCTCTCGATGCGGACCAGGAACAGCGGCACGGTCATGACGACGGACAGCAGGGTCATCGCCCACCACACGATCCACCACGAGCCCGGCCCGAAATATCGCAGCGTGAACGGGGCGATCAGCCCGGAGGAGAGAATGCCGATGCCGGGCCCGGCGTAGAACAGGCTGAGCAGGAAATTGGCCCGCTCCGGGCGTGACTGCGCGATGGATGCGGCCAGCGCACCGCCGGCGACGAAGCCGGCCGCGGCGCCCACGCCCAGCACGAGACGGGCCAGGCTCAGCGCGACGAAATTCCCGGTCAGCGCGCAAGTCGCAAGCGCGGCGACGCAGGCCAGGGTTCCGCCGCGGATCGCGGCCGACCAGCCCACGCGCTGGATCAGCCGGGACGCCACAAGCGCGCCCGCGAGATAGCCGACGGCGTTGATGGTGTTCATGAAACCGGCCGCCGAGTAGGACCAGCCGAGGTCCTCCCGCATGTCGGGCAGCACCAGCGAATAGGCGAAGCGGCCGATCCCGAGCCCGACCGTCGCCGCGAGCGACAGGGTCAGGATCAACCGCGCGGGATGGGCATCGGGTGGAGGGCGGTCAGGTGCGTGCAAGGGGTACTCCGGCATGCGCAGTGTGGCAGGCCCTGCCCGCCTTGCACAGCCGCGAGGCGGCAATGGTGTCTTGCCAAGCACGCATCGCCGCTCTAGCACTCCGGCCGAAATCGACCTCAGAGGAAACGACCATGGCGACCCACAAACTGCTGCTGCTTCCCGGCGACGGTATCGGCCCCGAGGTGATGGGCGAGGTGAAGCGGCTGATCGACTGGCTCAATTCGGCCGGGATCGCCAAGTTCGAGACCGACACCGGCCTCGTCGGCGGTTCGGCCTATGACGCGCACAAGGTGTCGATCTCGGAAGGCGACATGGCCAAGGCCAAGGATGCCGACGCGATCATCTTCGGGGCGGTCGGCGGCCCGAAATGGGACGCGGTGCCCTACGAGGTGCGCCCCGAAGCCGGCCTGCTGCGCTTGCGCAAGGATCTCGGTCTGTTCGCCAACCTGCGTCCCGCCGTGTGCTACCCGGCGCTCGCGGAGGCCTCGAGCCTGAAGCGCGAGGCGGTCGAGGGCCTCGACATCATGATCGTGCGCGAGCTCACGGGCGGCGTCTATTTCGGCGAGCCCAAGACCATCACCGATCTCGGCAACGGCCAGAAGCGCGCCATCGATACCCAGGTCTACGACACCTATGAGATCGAGCGCATCGGCCGCGTCGCCTTCGAGCTTGCGAAGAAGCGCAAGAACAAGGTGACGTCGATGGAGAAGCGCAACGTCATGAAGTCGGGCGTGCTCTGGAACGAGGTCATGACCCAGGTCCACAAGCGCGAATACCCCGACGTCACGCTCGAGCACCAGCTCGCCGATTCCGGCGGCATGATGCTGGTGAAGTGGCCGAAGCAGTTCGACGTCATCGTCACCGACAATCTGTTCGGCGACATGCTGTCCGACATCGCTGCGATGCTGACGGGATCGCTCGGCATGCTGCCCTCGGCATCACTCGGCGAAGTCGACGTCAAGAGCAAGAAGCGCAAGGCGTTGTACGAGCCCGTGCACGGCTCGGCGCCCGATATCGCAGGCCAGGGCCTCGCCAATCCGATCGCGATGATCTCGTCCTTCGGCATGGCGCTGCGTTACTCCTTCGACATGGGCGCGCTCGCCGACAAGGTCGACGCCGCGATCGCCGCGGTGCTGGCCAGCGGCCTGCGCACCGCCGACATCAAGTCGGAAGGCACCACGCCCGCATCGACCACGCAGATGGGCGAAGCGATCTTGAAGGAATTGCAGAAGCTGCACGCCTAGAGTCGTAGCCCGGATGGAGCGAAGCGAAATCCGGGGTTCTTGCCACGCGTCGAAAATCCCGGATTGCGCTTCGCTCCATCCGGGCTACATCACAAACAAAAATGGCCGGGCGCGAGCCCGGCCATTTTGATTCGGTCGATTTGTCCGCCTCAGTACAGCGGGAAATTCTGCGGATAGCCGCCAACATCCTGCGGCGTGCTCAGCGGCTGGCGATCGATCGGGCGGTTGAGATTTTCGCGCGCGAAGGTCGGATAGCCCACCGCCGGCGGGAAGGCGTAGTCCGAGAACTTGCGGTCGCCGGGATTGACCTCGGTGCCGCCGTCGAGCCAGGAGCGCTTGCTCACATAGATGCGGGTGCGGCCCTGCTGATAGCTCGAATTGGGGCCGCTCGGGCCGTAATAGTGACGGCCGCTGTCATAGCGCTGCTTCTTGGTGTCGGCCGAGGCGGGTGTCGCGAAGGCTGAGGACATGGCAATCACGGCGCCGGCCGCAAGCCACATCGCCAGTTTGTTCGCGGCAGAGAAATTCGAGCTCATCACGTCCCCTTCAGGCGGCAAGCCGCCAATCAATTTCGCCCTCATACTAACCCGGCCGGGGCGGCTGCAACTAGGTCTATTGGGTCACACCAGCGCTGAATAATCGTGCGCGTCGGCAAAAGTTGCATGGATACAGCCACTTGAGCTTGATGCCGGTCAGAGCGCGCCGCGCAATTGCGCATTGGCGGCACCGAGCAGCCAGTCCGACGCGCTTGGGAGCGCGCAGGGGCGGCGCTTCAGCTCCGCATGGGCGAACAATTCGGCCAGCTTCGGCTCGTTGCCCGAGGTCAGCAGCGTCAGCCGGTTCAGCGTGCAGGCGATCGCCGCGCGCCGGGCGGGCAGGCTGTCGCCCTGGCAGGAGAAGCCGGAGATCTGGAGTGCCGGCTCCTCGCTGCGCTTGAGGTAGCCGAGGCAGGCCCGCGCGCCCTCCGCGGTGCCGGTCGGCCGGAACAGGGCGACGGGGCCGAATTTCGTGTCGATTAGGCCGGCCTGCTCCAAGGGGGTCGCGGTGCCCAGTCCCATCCGAACGGCCAGATCCATTGCTGCCGGACGCGCCACGTCGAATTCGCCGCCTTCCCGGTAGATCTCGACCTCGGCTATGGTCCTGTCCGCGTCGCCCGCCCAGCGCATCACGTCCCTGCGGCCGCCTTCGGGGTGCCTGAGGATGGTGTAAGAGGTTGTTTTGTCTGACGAATCGAGCTGGCTGAGGGCGAAGGCCGGAGGCGAGCGGTCGGCCACGCTCCAACCCGGCTTCAGCACCGGCTCATCGTCGCGCAAGTTTGGCAGCTGGCCGAGTGCCGCAAGGCCGAGGATGGCAAACAGCACCAAAACCCCCACATAGGCGAACAGGCGCGCCAGCGTGCCGACGACCTCGTCGGCGAAGGCTGCAAGCGCCAGATGGATCTGGGTGGGGTTTGCGGCCGTGCTGGCCTCGGGCGACTGCATCCACGTCCCTAAGGCATGGTCCAACGTTGTCTTGAGGCCGGTTCTCGCATAGAAGCGCTGCTCTTCCTGTTTAAGCCTCAGCTTCAGGAAAGAGCTTTTTCGTCGGAGAGTGAACGATGGGTTACAAAGTCGCAGTCGTCGGCGCGACCGGCAATGTCGGACGGGAAATGCTCAACATTCTCGATGAGCGCAAATTCCCCGCGGACGAGGTGGTGGCCCTGGCCTCACGCCGCAGCATGGGCGTCGAAGTCTCCTATGGCGACCGCACGCTGAAGGTCAAAGCGCTCGAGCATTACGATTTCTCCGACGTCGACATCTGCCTGATGTCGGCGGGCGGCGAGGTGTCGAAGGAATGGTCGCCGAAGATCGGCGCCGCCGGCACCGTCGTGATCGACAATTCCTCGGCCTGGCGCATGGATCCGGACGTGCCGTTGATCGTGCCGGAAGTGAATGCGGACGCGACCGCGGGCTTCAAGAAGAAGAACATCATCGCCAATCCGAACTGCTCGACCGCGCAGCTCGTGGTCGCGCTCAAGCCGCTGCACGACAAGGCGACGATCAAGCGCGTCGTGGTCTCGACCTATCAATCGGTGTCGGGCGCCGGCAAGGATGCGATGGACGAACTGTTCTCGCAGACCAAGGCCGTGTACACCAACCAGGAGCTGGTCAATAAGAAGTTTCCCGCGCGCATCGCCTTCAACGTCATCCCCCAGATCGACGTTTTCATGGAGGACGGCTACACCAAGGAAGAGTGGAAGATGATGGCGGAGACCAAGAAGATTCTTGATCCCAAGATCAAGCTCTCCGCGACCTGCGTGCGCGTGCCTGTTTTCGTCGGCCATTCCGAGGCCGTCAACATCGAGTTCGAGAACCCGATCAGCGCGGACGAAGCGCGCGACATCCTGCGCAAGGCGCCGGGCTGCCTCGTCATCGACAAGCATGAGCCCGGCGGTTACGCCACGCCGTATGAAGCCGCCGGCGAGGACGCTACCTATATCAGCCGCATCCGCGAGGACGCGACGGTGGAGAACGGCCTCGTGCTGTGGTGCGTATCGGACAATCTACGCAAGGGCGCCGCGCTCAACGCGATCCAGATCGCTGAAGTCCTGATCAACCGCAAGCTGATCAGCGCGAAGAAGAAGGCGGCGTAACTCCCCTGCCGTAGGGTGGGCAAAGGCGCGGAGCGCCGTGCCCACCATCTCTCCACGATCGCGATAGAAGCGGTGGGCACGCTACGCTTTGCCCACCCTACGAATTCAAGCCGAGCCGAGGCAGGCTTACGCCACGCTTCGCGCGTTCCTGAATTCCTTCGCCGCCTTGTCCAGCACGAACAGCGATCCTTCCGCGACGCCGAAATAGGCGCCGTGGGTCTGCATCTGGCCGCTCTCGACCGCCTTCTGCACGAAGGGGAAGGTCATCAGGTTTTCCAGGCTGCGGAACACCGCGGCCTTTTCGATGCGCTCGACGAATTGCGCCATGGTCTCGTGGTCGCGCTGCTCCACCACCTCGCCCGGCTTGATGAACATCTGCATCCATCTGCCGATGAAGTCGCCGGGCGTGAGCGGCTCGATCTTGTCGACGAAAGCGCGGATGCCGCCGCACTGGGCGTGCCCGAGCACCACGATGTGCTTCACCTTCAGCACCGTCACGGCATATTCCAGCGCCGCCGAGACGCCATGCGCGTTGCCGTCGGGCTGATACACCGGCACCAGATTGGCGATGTTGCGGACCACGAAGAGTTCGCCCGGCCCGACGTCGAAGATCACTTCGGGCGAGACGCGGCTATCGCAGCAGCCGATCACCATCACTTCAGGGAACTGCCCCTTCACCGACAGCTCGCGGTAGCGGGTCTGCTCGGTCGGCAGCCGCTGGGTGGCGAAGGCCTTGTAGCCTTCCAGCAAATGCTCTGGGAATGTGTTCATGGCCTATGCCTAATCATATACCGCTGGGACGAACAAGCCTTTCGAATAGGCAGGCCAGGTGCTATCGGCTTCGGTCGAAAGTGAGACGAGGAAACGGAAGGAACGCTTGCATGACCCGCCCGCGCCGCAGCCATCTGTTCATGCCCGGCTCCAACCCCCGCGCGCTGGAAAAGGCGCGTAATCTCGCCGCCGACGGTCTGATCCTCGATCTTGAAGACTCGGTCGCGCCCGATGCCAAGGCGGTGGCGCGCGACGGCATCGCCGCCGCGATCACGGCCAAAGGGTTCGGCAAGCGCGAGATCCTGATCCGGACCAACGGCCTCGACACGCCCTGGTGGGCCGACGACGTCGCGATGGCGGCGAAGGCCTCGCCCGACGGAATCCTGGTTCCAAAGGTTTCAAGCGTGGAGGACCTCGATACGATCGGCCGCCGTCTCGCCGAACTCGGCGCGGCGCCGACGGTGAAAGTCTGGGCCATGATCGAGACCGCGCGCGCAGTGCTGCATGCCGAGGAACTCGCTGCCGCCGGGCGCGATCCAGCGCGGCGCCTGTCAGGCTTTGTGTTCGGCCCCAACGACATCTCGCGCGAGACGCGCATCAAGATGCTGCCGGGCCGCGCCGCGATGATCCCAATGATCACCCATTGCATCCTGGCGACGCGTGCCCATGGCCTCGAAATTCTCGACGGCCCCTACAGCGACATCGCCAATTCCGACGGTTTCGCCACCGAATGCGCGCAAGGCCGCGATCTCGGTTTCGACGGCAAGACACTGATTCACCCCTCGCAGATCGAAGCCTGCAACGCGATCTTCACTCCGCCCGAAGAGGAAGTCGCGCGCGCCCGAAAGATCATCGCGGCGTTCGAGCTGCCGGAGAACGTCTCGCGCGGCGCGATCCGTCTCGACGGCGCCATGGTGGAGCGCCTGCACGCCGACATGGCGCGGCGCACGATCGAGATCGCGGACGCGATTGCGGCGATGGGCAGGGGCTGAGGACTCGCCGCTTTCGACGGCGCTTTGCTGCGAATTCAGGAATTGCGTCGTCGCGTCACTGTCTCCGTCTCGCATTCTTCAAGGTTTCGGATGGCAGCTCGCCGACCGCTCGCCGATATTCCGATGCAAAGCGCCCAAGATTTTGGAAGCCACATTTGAACGCGACGGCAACGACGCTGGTCTGCTCATCGGGATGTCGCAAGAGCTCCGTCGCGCGCTGAAGCCTGATGCGCCGCGCGCACTGGCCCGGAGATCCCCGCCCCGTCACGGAGAATTCCCGATAAATCGTCCGCACACTGACGTTGGCGATTGCGGCAATCTTCTCCAGGTCGATTGGTTTGTCCCAATGAGCCTCGATGTAGGATTCGACGATGTCGATGACGGACCGGTTGGCGCCCGGCGCCGGGCCCTGAAGCCGATCGGTGAAATTGTGCCGGTGCGCCAGAAGGATCCGCACCATCAACGCCCGCTCAAGTTCGCCGATGGCTATGGGCGAGTAATCCTGCCCGAACCTGTCCAACTCCTCCGCGAATCTGAAGACGTCCTGACGAACATAAGTCATCACCGCCGGATCAGCTTCGCCAGGGACGAAGCGCAGCTCCATGTCGCTATCATCGCCCAGGATTGTCTTCAGCAACCGCTCGAGTGCCTCGGCATCGATCCTCAGCACCAATTGGCGATAGCCGGGCGCAAACTCCAGATCCAGCCTGGCGTCTCCGGAGATGATCGGACTAAAGGCCCCAATGGACTCGCTGCTCCCATTGGTCCTGAAGCTCGCAGCCCCCTGGATGGAAAACATCTGGCGGAGAACTTGCGATTCGGGAAAGGAGAGCGACGCCGCGCCGTCGTAGCTGCAGAACGCGAGGCCGATCGATTGCAAACGAGCGAAATTGGCCTGGATACCGAACTCGCGGCCGTGCCTGTCGAAGCGGTCGGCGCCATATTCGGCGAACAGGCGGTCGCGCGCGAACTCGCTATCGCAGGATTGAAGCAAAGGATATCGGTCGAGATAAGAGACGCCGCCCAAATCAGAATCCTCAAAGGCTCAAACTACTGGATCGCCATTCCGGCGCTACCAATTGGAAATTGCATGGCATGACGCCGCGGGAGTGGTTGACACTAGCCGGAGCGTGAACCTGCATGCGAAGTTGTGCCGCTGCGACAAAATGTCTGGACACCCGACGCAAATGTCTGAACGTTTTTCTTGTGCTCATGGATCACCGTAAGCCGGGGTGAGAGCGAATAATGCCGGCCGCTTTGCCGAATACCGATAACGATCTCGGGCCGGCGTTCGCAGTTCAGGGCCACTGGCCTCTCTGAGGCGTCCGCAAAGCTCGATGCGACTCTGCCCGGCCGGTCGAGCTGGCAGAATCCGGCCACCGTGTCTTCGATCGGACAAATACTCTGATAATTCGATTCGTTTATCTGCTTCATGCGCAGGGTCGCGTATCGGACGAACAGCTGGTCCCTACGAAATCCCGAGCAAGACCATGAATGCTTAAGCCGTTTGGAAGCACATGCGCTGCCGACGAAGCATCAATTTCGGAGCGATGAAATGTTCGGTCGTAAATCCCGCGTCGATGCACAAGCTCAGATTGAAGCAATCGGCCGTTCGCAGGCCATGATCGAATTCAATCTTGACGGGACCATCATCACGGCTAACAAGAATTTTCTCGACGCCCTCGGCTATCGGCTCGATGAAATCCAGGGCAAACATCATTCCATGTTCGTTCCCGCCGACCAGCGCGACGGCGCCGAGTACAAGGCGTTCTGGGGCGCGTTGAACCGCGGCGAGTATCAGGCGCGCGAGTTCAAGCGAATCGCGAAAGGCGGCCGCGAGGTCTGGATCGAAGCGTCCTACAATCCGGTGCTCGACGGCAACGGCAAGACGGTGATGGTTGCCAAGATTGCGACCGACATCACCGCGAAGAAGATCCGCAGCATGGCGGACGCGTCGAAGATCGCCGCCATCAGCCGCGCGCAGGCCGTGATCGAGTTCAAGCTCGATGGCACCATCGTCACGGCGAACGAGAATTTCTGCAAGGCGCTCGGCTATTCGCTCGCCGAGATCGAGGGCAAGCATCACCGCCTGTTCGTGCCCCAGAGCGAGCACGACGGCTCTGCCTATCGCGAACTCTGGGCCAAGCTCAACCGCGGCGAATACCAGTCCGGCGAATACAAGCGGATCGGCAAGGGGGGGCGCGAGGTCTGGATCCTCGCCTCCTACAATCCATTGCTCGACGAGAACGGCAAGCCGTTCGGCGTCGTCAAGTTCGCCACCGACGTCACCGCCGAGAAGCTGAAGACCGCCGATCTCGCCGGTCAGATCGCGGCGATCGACAAGGCGCAAGCCGTGATCGAGTTCAACATGGACGGCACGATCATCACCGCCAACGCCAATTTCCTCGGCGCGCTCGGCTATTCGCTGGCGGAGATCAAGGGCAAGCACCACAGCATGTTCGTCGAGCCGTCGGAGCGCGATGGCAATGGCTATCGCGAGTTCTGGGCGGCGCTCAACCGCGGCCAGTATCAGGCGGCCGAATACAAGCGCATCGGCAAGGGCGGCAAGGAGGTCTACATCCAGGCCTCCTATAACCCGATCATGGATCTCAACGGCAAGCCGTTCAAGGTCGTGAAATATGCGACCGATGTCACGAAGCAGGTGCTGGTCCGCATGGGCAACGAGCGCGTCCGCGGCATGATGGAGTCGGTCGCCGCCGGTTCGGAGGAATTGAATGCCTCGGTGCGGGAGATCTCCGAGGCCATGACAAAATCCCGCGATACCGCAATGAGCGCGGTCGATCAGGTCGCCGCCGCCGACGCCCAGGCTCAGCGCCTCACTGAAGCGGCGCTGGCGATGAGCGGGATCGTCGAGCTCATCAACAACATCACCGGGCAGATCAATCTCCTGGCGCTCAACGCCACCATCGAATCCGCCCGCGCCGGCGAAGCCGGTCGGGGCTTCGCGGTGGTGGCCTCGGAGGTCAAGAGCCTCGCTAACCAGGCCAAGCAGGCGACCGACAAGATCGGTGCCGAGATCGGTAGCCTCAACGGCATCTCAGGAGACGTCGTCACCGCCCTGGCTTCGATCAAGACGGCCATCAACAACGTCAGCGAATATGTGACATCGACAGCCGCCGCGATCGAGGAGCAAAGCACGGTGACCAACGAGATGTCGACCAGCATGCAGCGCGCCGCAGCGGAAGCAGCGGCGATGGCCGCTAGTGCCTGATCTTCGCGCGGACCGCGTTGACGGTCCGTTACGGGATTTACAAGGCCGGCCGTCGAACGCGAGTAGGAACGGCTGGTGTCCGAGGAGAGCGACCGCTATCCGTTCGTCCGCTGTCGCAGAAATCCGCTCCCGTTAGCGACGCGCGTGATCCGCACGGTCGAGCGACTCCAGTGTCGAGGCATTGGCGCAGAAGCCGTGATAGTTCTCCGCGGCGGTTCCGTCGGCCAGCTCGCGATCGCACTGGCCCTTGTGGCTGCAAAGAGCGCACACCCGCTCCATGTCGCGCAGCAGCAGCGGATGCGCGCGGCCGAGCCCTTCGGCGCTGATGCCGAGCTGCTCCAGCATCTTCGGAAGCTCGTCAGCGGAGTGCCGGCCATGGCGGACCAGCTCCTCCAGATCGTCAGGCGCGATCCGCAAATCTTGCGCGATCCGATCGAAATCAGCGCGGTCGAGCTGCCGGATCTCGTTCAGCTCGCGGCGATGCTTCAGCCAGCTTGCAAAGGACTCGATGAGGTCCTGGACAATGGGATAAGGCCTGCTTGCGGTGCTCATGCGAAGCTCCATTCGAACGGCGGAATTGGAGCGAGATTAGGCACAATGGTGCAGGTGCGCGTTGCGCTGGATCAAATTGGAATCCTGTGTCCCGGACGCGCTGCAGCGTGAAACGCTGCTGCGCAGAGCCGGGACCCATCTCGCCGCATGCTGGGCCCCGGCTCAGCAACGCACCGCTTCGCGCTGCGCTGCGTCCGGGGCACGAGTGCGCCGCACAGCGGAGAAAATTACGCGAACCGCTCCGCCGCCCACGCATACAGGCTGCCCGGGATCGGTTTCTCGCCGCCGCGGCCCTTGGGCGAGATGTGCAGGCCGATGATCTCGCGGTCGGTGACGAAGCCGAGATAGCTCGAGGGATCGAAGAACAGTTTTGGCTCGGCATGCACGGCGTAGAACGATTGCTTCGGCAAGGCGCAGTGCAGCGCGCCTGTGCGGCGCGCGAGCGCGGTGAGCGCCGCCGGCCCGAAGATCGCGACGCGGATGTCGGAGAGGCGGTTCGAGCCGCCGCGCAGGCGGCGCATCGCGAACGTGACGCGATGGCGCAGCGACAGCCAGTTCGGCGTCAGCTCCTCCTGCTCCATCAGCTCTTCGAAGGCGGCAACGATGCCATGCCCGGGCGGAAGGTAAATCACGGAGTTGCCGAGCTGGCGCGGCCGCTCCCACGCGAAGTAGGGTTTTAATGGATCGATTTCGACGGGCTTGAGCAGCAGCACGTCGGCGTCGAGCCACAGGCCGAGGCCCTTCGCCATCAGCTTCATGCGGAAGAAGTCGCTGAACTGAAGCGTGGTCCAGTCGCGCCAGCTGCCGTCCGGCTGCGGCGGCCGCAATCGTTCCGAGAACGCATGCGGCAGGATCGCTTCGGCATCGGCATTCTCGACGCCCGCAGGTAGACCGGGAATGGTGTCAAAACTGTAGACCGTGACCTTGTGGCCGGCAGCCAGCTGCGAGCGCAGACAGGTCTGGCGCAGGGCGTCCATCGGGCCGTGCCAGAAGGTGACGATGTCGGGCAGCATGCGCGGAGCTTAGAGCATGATCCGGAAAAGTGTGCAGCGGTTTTCCGACAAGATCATGCTCGAGAGATATGGGATAATCAGGACAATGAAAAAGCCCCGGCGCTTGTAGCACCGGGGCTCGAACAAAAACTTGAGATCAGGCCCAGGCGCGTTCGCGCTTGAGCTTCTCCTCATAGGTGTCGATCGAGGCCTTCTTCTCCATGGTCAGGCCGATGTCGTCGAGGCCGTTGATCAGGCAGTGCTTGCGGAACGGGTCGATCTCGAACTTGACCTTGCCGCCGTCAGGACCGCGGATCTCCTGGTTCGGCAGGTCGATCGTCAGCGTCGCGTTGGCGCCGCGCTCGGCGTCGTCGAACAGCTTGTCGAGGTCTTCCTGGGCCACGCGGATTGGCAGGATGCCGTTCTTGAAGCAGTTGTTGTAGAAGATGTCGCCGAACGAGGTCGAGATCACGCAGCGGATGCCGAAGTCGAGCAGCGCCCAGGGCGCGTGCTCGCGGCTCGAGCCGCAGCCGAAATTGTCGCCGGCGACCAGCACCTTCGCATTGCGATAGGCGGGCTGGTTGAGGACGAAATCCGGATTCTCGCTGCCGTCGTCCTTGTAGCGCTGCTCGGAGAAGAGCCCCTTGCCAAGGCCGGTGCGCTTGATGGTCTTGAGGTACTGCTTCGGAATGATCATGTCGGTGTCGACATTGATGATCTTCAGCGGCGCCGCGACGCCTTCCAGCGTGGTGAACTTGTCCATGGTTGCGCTTTCCCGGGGTGGTCTAGGGAACCGGTATTTATCGCGATCGGGGCGGAAATCCTAGGCCGAATTCGACAGGTCTCGTCTGCCTAACCGGGCTCTTGAGCCTCGATCGCGCCCATATCGTCGTCCGACAGGCCAAAATGATGGCCGATCTCGTGGATCAGGACGTGGCGGACGATATGGCCGAGGCTTTCGTCGTGCTCGGCCCAGTAATCCAGGATCGGCCGGCGGTAGAGCCAGACCATGTTGGGCAGCCGCGCCACGTCGCCAAAACTCTGCTGCGGCAGGCCGACGCCCTGGAACAGGCCCAGCAGGTCGAACTCGCTCTCGCATTCCATTTCGTCCAGGACTTCCTCGGTGGGGAAGTCGTCGACGCGGATGATCACGCCCTCGCAAAGCCTACGAAACTCCGCCGGCAGGCGTTCGAACACTTCATGTGCCATCGCTTCCATCTCGGCCAGCGAGGGCGCTTTCAATTCCGTCCACATGGGCTTCTCATAGCGTGGGTTTCGCGGCGATGCATCCGGCTTTATAAGCGCGGCGAGGTTGACGGGCGCCGTCAAAACGGGGAGCGTAGGGCCTCGAAGTGGACGTTCAAATGGGCGGAAAAATGCGAGCGAAAACAGCGATGACGCTACTGTGCATGGGGTTGTTTTCGCAGTTTTGCGTTGGCGCGGAGGCCCAGACCGCGGCTCCCGGGATCAGGCTGGCCCAGGCGGCCTCGCGAGACGATCTGCCGCCGCCGCGCAAGCGGCCGCCGGCGCGCCTGCGCGTCACGCCCTATTACAGTCCGGATGGCGTCTATCCCCGCTACAATCCCGGTCCCGATGCGGTCCGCGAGTGCAACGCCACCTATGTGCAGGAATATCGTCCGAGCGGCACGGTGATCGTGCCGCATATGAGCTGCTACTGGCGCCGAGGCTGATACGAGCGCGATGCCATCGCGCGCCGATGAAGTGCCGTGTTGCAGGCAGAGGTCGTCATGACGAAATGGTTCGCATTGGCGGTTGCCGTCGGGCTTGCCGCAGGCCTGCCTCACGCGTCCGCTGCGCACAGGGTGACGAAGCTGCCCGATGCGTCGGCCGGGCGCGCGGTGTTCGACGCCCGCCGACATGTGCGGTCCGACGTCGTGCGATACGCCCCGCGTCCTGATCCGCATTACTATGCGCGGCCTGTCTACTACCGTCCTTACCCTTACGGCGTGCCTGCACCGTTCGTGCTTGGCTTCGGACCGTGGTGATGACGTCGCGGCGCGAGGCCGGCACGTTGTTCATTCATGAGGCATTCACGTCGCTGTCCCTAATTTAATCTTGGGAGCGGCCGTCAATGAACAGCGCTGACGCGCGACGCGAACGAGCGTCGCAACTCTGCTGTCCAGATTCAGGGAGAAGTCCATGCTGAGAATATTGGGTCTCAGGGCAAGCCCGATGCGCTTGCTCGGGATCGCGGCCGCCGCGACGCTGATGCTGTCGGCCGGAACGACGCGTCCTGCTGAAGCCATGACTCCAATCAATCCGACCGCGTTGCCTGCGGCGAAGGCCGCAAGTGACGACATGATCCAGGTTCGCCACGGCGGCGGTGGCGGCGGTGGGCATGGTGGCGGCGGCTTCCATGGCGGCGGCGGTTTCCACGGTGGAGGCGGCTTCCACGGTGGCGGAGGACATATCGGCGGCTTCCGCGGCGGTGGTTTCCACGCTGGCGGCTTCCGCGCTGCGCCCGCGTTTCATGGCGGCGGCTATCGCTACGGCGGAATTCATCACTACGGCGGCTATCACCGCTATGGCGGCTATCGCCCCGCCTATTACGGCCATCGCCATTTCCACCGGCGCTACTATGGCGGCTACTATCCCTATTACCACCATCCGCGCCGCTGCCGGGTCATCTGGACCTATTACGGCCCGCGCCGCGTCTGCCGCTGGCATCGCTGGCACCATCCGTACCGCTATTGGTGATGGATGTGAGTTGTGTCGTCATGCCCGGGCTTGTCCCGGGCATCCACGATCTTTCTGTGCAAGTCGAAGAACGTGGATGGCCGGGACGAGCCCGGCCATGACGGAGAACGTCGGTTAAAGCCAGTCCTTCAGTTTCCACGTCGCCGACGTCCATCGCGTCAGGTTCTCGATCTTCCACTGCTTGAACATCGCCGGCGGCCAGCGGCTGAGCTTCGAGGTCTCCTCGACCTCGGGCTTGGCGACCATGCGCAGCGGCGCGGCGCGCCGCCGATGCTGGGGCGTCGCCGCGCTGATCAGATCGACATATTCAGGCTTGCTGGCCATGAGCTCGTGTCCTCGCGAAACCCTCGCGAGGACGCAGTGTCGGCGCTGCCGATTAACGGCGGTTTGCCGCGATCGCTCAAATTAAAGCGAGCGGCTTACCGCCACTCCCTGATGTCGACGAAGTGACCCGCGATCGCCGCGGCTGCGGCCATCGCCGGCGACACCAGATGGGTGCGGCCCTTGAAACCCTGGCGGCCCTCGAAATTGCGGTTCGAGGTCGAGGCGCAACGCTCTTCCGGCGCCAGCTTGTCGGGGTTCATCGCGAGGCACATCGAGCAACCGGGCTCGCGCCATTCGAAGCCGGCCTTGATGAAGATCTTGTCCAGACCCTCAGCCTCAGCCTGCTCCTTCACGAGGCCGGAGCCCGGCACGACCATGGCGTTGACACCGCCCGCGACCTGCTTGCCTTCCGCGATCTTGGCGGCGGCGCGCAGATCCTCGATCCGGCCGTTGGTGCAGGAGCCGATGAAGATGCGGTCGAGCTTGATGTCGGTGATCTTCGTCCCCGCGGTCAGGCCCATGTACTTCAAGGCACGGTGCTTGGAGAGACGCTTGGCCTCGTCCGCGATCTTGTCGGGATCGGGTACGCTGCCGGTGACCGAGATCACGTCCTCAGGCGAAGTGCCCCAGGTCACGATCGGCGGCAGCTTCGCGGCATCGAGCCGCAGCTCGTGGTCGAAATGCGCGCCCTCGTCCGAGCGCAGCTTCTCCCAGTAACGCATCGCCGCGTCCCAGTCCGCGCCCTTCGGCGCCTTCGGGCGGCCATGCAGGAAGTCGAACGCCTTCTGATCCGGCGCGACCAGGCCGGCGCGCGCGCCACCTTCGATCGACATGTTGCAGACCGTCATGCGGCCTTCCATGCTGAGCGCACGGATCGCGTCGCCGGCGTATTCGAGCACGTAGCCGGTGCCGCCAGCGGTGCCGATCTCGCCGATGATCGCAAGGATGATGTCCTTGCCCGTCACGCCATCAGGCAATTTGCCGTCGACGGTGACGCGCATGTTCTTCGCCTTCTTCTGGATCAGCGTCTGCGTCGCCAGCACATGTTCGACTTCCGACGTGCCGATGCCGTGCGCGAGCGCGCCGAACGCACCATGCGTCGAGGTGTGGCTGTCACCGCAGACGATGGTGGTGCCGGGCAGCGTGAAGCCCTGCTCGGGGCCGATGACGTGGACGACGCCCTGACGCTTGTCGAACTCGTCGTAATATTCGATGCCGAATTCCCTGGCGTTATCGGCCAGTGCCTTGATCTGCTCGATGCTTTCAGGATCGGGGTTCGGCTTGGTGCGGTCGGTGGTCGGCACGTTGTGATCGACCACGGCCAGCGTCTTCTCCGGCGCATGGACCTTGCGGCCGGTGGCGCGCAGGCCTTCGAACGCCTGCGGTGAAGTGACCTCGTGCACCAGATGGCGATCGATATAGAGCAGGCAGGTGCCGTCCTCGGCTTCGTGCACCAGATGGTCGTTCCAGATCTTGTCGTACAATGTGGTCGGCTTGGACATGAGCGTCAGCTCCAGGAATGGTGTGTAGAGCGGGTTGCGCGGCTGGCGCGCGGGGCAACAAAATCGTCAGCGCAGCTTTTAGGCTGCGCGCGTAAGCTCTGACGTTGCCGAGGTCGCGAAGCGTCCGAAGAACCGGCCGGGCAGCCGCGAACGATCGTCGATGACGACGCGCTTGACGGGCGAGAGGCTGGTCAAATCTGGAAACATTCCAAGAATATATAGCAGGCCGAACTGGAATCGCGAGGGCTTTCAAGGCTCGCGCAAGACATGCCCCTCACCCTGAGGAGCGCGCCTCAGCGCGCGTCTCGAAGGGCGAGGCCACAGGCGGGCCTGCATCCTTCGAGACGCGCGTTCCGCGCTCCTCAGGATGAGGGTCGAGACATGCGAACAGCCAACAAAAAAGCGCGGGGTTTGGCCCCGCGCTCTCGATAACTCGCCTGTAAGCGGAGCTTACTCGTTGACGGCAGCAGCCGGGCGGTCCTGCTTCTTCTCGACGATGCGGGCCGACTTGCCGCGAAGGTTGCGGAGATAATAGAGCTTGGCGCGACGCACCTTGCCGCGGCGCACCACCTTGATCGAGTCGATCATCGGCGACATCACCGGGAACACGCGCTCCACGCCTTCGCCGTACGAAATCTTGCGCACCGTGAAGCTCTCGTTGAGACCGCCGCCGGAACGGCCGATGCAAACGCCTTCATAGGCCTGCACGCGGGTGCGGTCGCCTTCGACGACCTTCACGTTGACGATCACGGTGTCGCCCGGACCGAATTCCGGAATCTCCTTGCTGGCGGAGAGCTTGTCGAATTGCTCTTTTTCGAGCTGTTGGATCAGGTTCATGGGTAAATCTCCATCGGCGCGCCCAGCCTTGGAAAACGGGGGCTGCGCGAAATTCGTTTATCCAGCCATTGCGGATGTGGCCGCTGCTATAAGGCAAGCCGGAGCGTTTGTCACCCGTCTGTCTTGTTTTTTGGCGTTTTTTGGCGTCCGGCCCGATTCGGGACTTTGCTCGGGATCTGGGCCCACAAATCCGGTCGCCGGGCCGCCGTCAGGGCCTCGGATTCGGCGCGCCGCCAGCTGGCGACCTTGGCATGGTCGCCGGAGGTCAGGATCTCCGGGATCGGTGCCCCCTCGAACAGCTGCGGGCGGGTATATTGGGGGTATTCGAGCAGGCCGTCCGAGAAGCTTTCCTCGGTTCCCGAGGCTTCCTTGCCCATCACGCCCGGCAGCAGCCGAACACAGGCGTCGATCAGGGCCAGGGCCGCGATTTCACCGCCTGAGAGCACATAGTCCCCGATCGAGACCTCCTCCAGGCCCCGCCCGTCGATCACGCGCTGGTCCACCCCCTCGAACCGCCCGCAGACGATCAGGGGGCCGGGGCCTTTCGCCAGTTCCAGGACGCGGGCCTGGGTCAATGGCCGCCCCCTCGGGCTCATCAGCAGTTTCGGCCGGTCCGGGCCGATCCCGGCGGAATCGATCGCGGCCGCCAGAACATCGGCCCGAAGCACCATGCCCGGCCCACCGCCGGCCGGGGTGTCGTCGACGCTGCGGTGGCGGTCGGTGGCCGAGGTCCGGATGTCCCGCGCCTCAAGCTCCCAAAGCCCGCCAGCCAACGCCCGGCCGGCCAGGCTCACGCCCAGCGGCCCCGGAAACATCTCCGGAAACAGCGTCAGCACCGTCGCGCGCCAGGGTGAGGGGTTGGTCATCGGGTCTCAGTTATTGTCGTCCCGGACAAGCGGAGCGCAGATCCGGGACCCATAACCACCGCACTTCGTTTTGCGACGGCTGGAGCGATCAGCTTAGCTAAAAATTCTGGCCGGTGGTTATGGATCCCGGCCCCCCGTGCGCAAGTTGCGCACTAGGCCGGGACGACTCGGGGAGGAATCCTCCTCCGTTTCCTCTGCCTCGATCTCCTCGGGCAGCGCGATCACGACGCGGCCGCCCGTGAGATCGACCTCCGGCACCACCGCGTCCGTGAACGGCAGCAGCATCGTGGTGCCCTGGGGCGGCGCGATCTCGATGATGTCGCCGGCGCCGAAATTGTGGATCGCGAGCACGCGGCCGAGTGCATCGCCCGCCGTGGTGACGGCTGCGAGCCCGATCAGATCGGTGTGGTAATATTCGCCCTCGTCCGTCGCGGGCAGCTTTTCGCGCGCGACGTAGAGCTCGATGCCGTTGAGGCGCTCGGCCTCATCGCGGGTCGTGACGCCCTTGAACGTCGCAACCAGATGATCCTTGGCCGCGCGCGCCGTTGCGACCTCGAACTGGCGCTTGCCGTCCTTGGACGAGAGCAGGCCGTAGCTCCGCACGGCAAATGGATCTTCGGTGAAGGTCCACAGTTTGACCGCGCCGCGCACGCCATGCGGGGCGCCGATCCGCGCGACGCAAACGAGCTGAGACATCAGCTGGCCTCGTCCTTCGAGACGCCGCTTCGCGGCTCCTCAGGATGAGGAGATAGACCCTCATGCTGAGGAGCACGGCACAGACCGTGCGTCTCGAAGCATGAAGGCCCGGCCATCGAAGCGCCTTAACCCTTCGCGGCGGCTTCGGCCTGCGCCTTGCGCTCTTTGCGCGGCACGGCCTTTTCCGGGTTGTTGCGCACTTCGCGCTTCTTGACGCCGGCGGCGTCGAGGAAGCGGGACACACGGTCCGACGGCTGCGCGCCCTTGGCGAGCCAGGCCTTCACCTTGTCCATGTCGAGCTTCAGTCGGGTCTCGTTGTCCTTCGGCAGCAGCGGGTTGAAATAGCCGAGACGCTCGATGAAGCGGCCATCGCGGGGAAAGCGCGAATCGGCGACGACGACGTGATAGACGGGGCGCTTCTTGGTGCCTGCACGGGCGAGACGGATAACGACGGACATCTAAGTTCTCCTTCAAAGTACGTTTTGTTCGGTTGATTGGTATTCCGCGTTGCGCGAGACCGTTGCGATCTCCCGCGACGAATTCCTCATTTCTTCTTGCCGGGGAAACCGCCGAGGCCCGGCAGCATCGGCTTGCCGCTCAGTCCGGTCAGGCCCGGAACGTTCGGCAGACCCTGGCGCAGCCCGGGAGGCAAATCCTTCGGCAGGTTGGGCAGACCTTGTCCGCCGCCACCCTGCATCTTCTCCTGCAGCGCCTTCATCTCTTCCGGCGACGGCGGCTTCATGCCACCGCCAAAGCCCATGGCCTGCGCGATGCCGGCGAGCGGACCGCGCTTGCCCGAGCCCATGGCCTTCATCATGTCGGCCATGTTCCGGTGCATCTTGAGCAGCTTGTTGACCTGCTCGACGCTCTGGCCGGAACCCGCGGCGATGCGCTTCTTGCGGCTGGCCTTGAGCAGATCGGGATGACGGCGCTCGTCGCGCGTCATGGAATCGATCACCGCGACCTGACGCTTCAAGATCTTGTCGTCGATGCCGGCGGCCGCGATCTGGTTCTTCATCTTGGCGATGCCGGGCATCATGCCCATCAGCCCGCTGATGCCGCCCATGTTGGCCATCTGCGACAGCTGCTCGCGCATGTCGTTGAGGTCGAACTGACCCTTGCGCATCCGCTCGGCGGTGCGCGCGGCCTTTTCGGCGTCGATGTTGGCGGCCGCGCGTTCGACCAGCGACACCACGTCGCCCATGCCGAGGATGCGCCCCGCAATTCGGTCGGGATGGAAATCCTCCAGCGCATCGGTCTTTTCGCCGGTGCCGAGCAGTTTGATCGGCTTGCCGGTCACCGCGCGCATCGACAGCGCGGCGCCGCCGCGGCCGTCGCCGTCGACTCGGGTCAGCACGATGCCGGTGAGGCCGACGCGCTCGTCGAAGGCGCGGGCGAGATTGACGGCGTCCTGGCCGGTGAGGCTGTCTGCCACCAGCAGCACTTCATGCGGATTGGCGGCGGCTTTGATGGCCGCCGCTTCCGCCATCATCTCCTCGTCGAGCGTGGTGCGGCCGGCGGTGTCGAGCAGCACGACGTCGTAGCCGCCGAGCTTGCCGGCCTCCAGCGCGCGTTTCGCGATTTGGGCCGGCTGCTGGCCGGCGACGATCGGCAGTGTCGGAATGTCGAGGTCGCGGCCCAGGACGGCCAGCTGCTCCATCGCCGCGGGACGGTAGATGTCGAGCGAGGCCATCAGCACCTTGCGCTTGTCGCGCTGGACCATGCGACGGGCAAGCTTTGCGGTGGTGGTGGTTTTGCCGGAGCCTTGCAGGCCGACCATCATGATCGGCACCGGCGGCACGGAATTGATGTCGATGGTCTGGCTTTCGGCGCCGAGCGTGTTGATCAGCTCGTCATGGACGATCTTGACCACCATCTGGCCTGGCGTCACCGACTTGACGACGGTGGCGCCGATGGCCTGCTCGCGGACCCGCTCGGTGAAGCTGCGCACCACCTCTAACGCGACGTCGGCTTCCAGCAGCGCACGGCGCACCTCGCGCATCGCGGCGTCGACGTCCTTTTCGGTCAGCGCACCGCGCCCCGTCAGACGATCGAGAATGCCGCCAAGCCGTTCCGACAGATTGTCGAACAATGCCGTTGTCCCTTGTCCTGCCTAAGCAGGGTTGCCGTATTCACCGTCGTCATGCCCCGGCTTGACCGGGGCATCCAGTACGCCGCGGCGCGTCGGCTCAAGCCGAGCTGCCTCTGGAATACTGGATCCCCCGCCTTCGCGGGGGATGACACCTTCGCGAAGCGATCTTCCAAACACCTTTACGCCCGAGGGCGCATCGCGCTGTCGGGCGTTGGCCTCTGGCCTCTGGGGCCAGTGGGCGGGTCGAAAAGAAAGCCTTTCCGAGAAAGTGGCCGGGTTAAACGCCGCTGCCGCCCGAAAGTCAAGGAAAGTTAGGATGGCTGGGGCGGCTTTGGAAGGCAAAGCCTTGAAAAGATGAACTTTCCGGCGGCGGGTTCCTTTTCCGCGGACCCCGCCCATATAGCGGTGATGCCTTACCGTCCCGACCATTCCTGAAGCCAGATCCGTGCCGATCACCCGCCGCCGCCTGTTCGGACTGCTCGCCGGTGCCGGCGCATTGGTCGGCGTGCCCTCCCTTTGGATGTCCCGCATGAAAACCTATGACGGCCCGGTCTCCGACCATTTCGACGGCCTGAACTTCTTCGATCCGGACGGCGTGCCGCCGAAATCGCTTCGTGAGGTCCTGCGCTGGCAATTTGGCGGCAAGCGGCAGCGCGCGAGCTGGCCGGATTGGGCGCCGAGCCCCCATGCAGACACCCCGCCGGACCGCGTCGACGGCGACAAGGTGCGGCTCTCGTTCGTCGGCCACGCCAGCTGGCTGATCCAGACCGGCGGCCTCAACATTCTCGTCGATCCGGTCTGGTCGACGCGGGTCTCGCCCGTCAGCTTTGCCGGGCCGAAGCGGCACAACGATCCCGGCATCGCCTTCGATCATTTGCCGAAGATCGATATCGTGCTGGTCTCGCACGGCCATTACGATCATCTCGACATGGCGACGCTGTCGCGACTCGCCAAGAATTTTGCCCCGCGTGTGGTGACCCCGCTCGGCAACGACGTCACGATGCGCAGCACCGATGCGACGATCAAGGTGGACGCGTTCGACTGGCACGATCGCGTCGAGCTCGGCGGCGGTATCGCCGTGACGCTGGTGCCGACCCGGCACTGGTCGGCGCGCGGCATGTTCGACCGCAACAAGGCGCTGTGGGCGAGTTTCGTGCTGGAGACGCCTGCGGGGAAAGTCTATGTCGTCTGCGATTCCGGCTATGGCGATGGCAGGCATTTCCGCCGCGTCGCCGAGAAGCACGGGCCGTTACGCCTGGCGATCCTCCCGATCGGCGCCTACGAGCCGCGCTGGTTCATGCGCGATCAGCACATGAACCCGGAAGACGCGGTGAAGGCGCTGGCGGATTGCGGCGCGCAGGCCGCACTCGGGCATCACCACGGCACGTTTCAGCTGACAGATGAGGCAATCGATGCGCCAGCGAAGGCGCTGGTCGAGGCACTCGATGCCGCGAAGGTGCCGCAGGAAAGATTTGTGGCGATGAAGCCGGGGCAGGTGATGGAGATTTAGCTTCGTCGTCGCTGCTAACACCTTCGCCGGGACGACATGGAGTCTGTCGCGGCACCTGCCCTACTGCTCTTTCGCCTTGATCGCCCAGCTCACATTCACCGTCACCGCCAGCGTTTCCTCGCCCGGCGCAACGGCCGCGCCGCCCGCGGCCATGGGTGCTGCGGCCATGCGTCCCTTGAACAGCGGCATCGGGGCGCCGCCTTCGGACACGCTGAGCGGCGCGCCCAGCGTGACGCCGGTGGCCCTGGCGTAGATCTCCGCTTTGCGGCGGGCGTCTGCGACAGCCTTCTCTCGGGCATCGTCGAGCAATTTCGAGGCCTGCGTCACTTCGAAGGAGATGTTGCCGATATCGTTGGCGCCGGCGCCGACCAGCGTGTCGATGATGGCGGCGACCTTGGTCACGTCGCGGATCTTCACGGTGACGCGGTTTGAGGCGCGGAAGCCGACCACCGGCGAGGCGCCGGTGGATTTGTTCTGGCCGTATTGCGGCTGCAGCGACAGCCGCGAGGTCTGGTAATCCTTCTCGTCAATGCCTGCGCCCTTTAGCGCCAGCAGCACCTTGCCCATCGCGGCGTTGTTGGCGTCGGAAGCTTCCTTCGCAGACTTGGCGTCGTTGGCGACGCCGGCGTCGATCTGCGCCAGATCAGGCGCGGCGGAGATGGTGGCCTCGCCGCTCACCGAAATCGCGGACGGAAAATCGTCGGCGAGCGCGGGCGTTGCCAGCAGTGCGGCGGCAAAGGACGTAACAAGGGAGGTCATCAAAAGGCTGGCAGGCTTTTTCATCGGTCTCACTTCAGCGGCACGAATACATTGATCACGAGCTTGTCCTCGGCCGTCTTCAGGGGATCGGTGAGGTACTCCTCGATGAAGGTGTCTTTGGCTTCCAGCTTCTTGTCGTCGAGGTGATTGGTGATCGCCTCATAGGTGTTGTCCATGTTGTCGTAGGAGCCGCGATGGACGAATTTCAAGGCCTTGCCTTCCGGCGATTTGCCGACGCTCATGTCCTTGGGCAGGTTCTTCGGGTCCTGCTCGACCGGGATCTCGGCAAGGAAGGTGAAGCCGGTATCGTCGGTCGAGGTGTAGACGATCATCGAATTGCCGGCGGGCTTGATGCCCTGCTTGTCCAGAAGTGTGTTCAGCGCCTTGAACGCGTCGATCAGCGTGTCGAAGGCCGAGTCCCAATTGGCAGTGCCCTTGACCATCACGACCTTCTTGGGCTCGAGCGTGGTTTCCTGGCCGAAGGGATCGGCCGTCTGCACGGGAGCCGGCGTCGCGGCGGCGGCCGGGGGTGGAGTGGCCGGGCTGGGTGAGGCACTGGCGGCGGGCGAGGGCGAGGTTACAGGGGACGTGGCAGGGCTTGGCGAGGCGCTGGCCGCCGGCGATGGCGTGGCCACGGGTGCGGCACTTGCCGCCGGGGCGGGCGAAGCCGAGGGGGCCGGCGAGGGGCTCGCTGATGCGGCCGGTGCCGGGCTCGGCGTTTGGGCCAGCGTGGCGGACAGACCAAACGACAAGGCCGCTGCCGGGATCAGCGCGGCCAAAGCGAGACGACGAAACCTGAACATTTTTATTCTCCCCAATAGCTTATCCGCCAAGGCCTTACGTCCCCGAGGCCTTAACCCGGCCGCATGTCCCGGATCGCGCGAATTTCGCGGTTCTAACACGCGAGCGCCGAATTCGTCCCATGACAGATGCGTCATGGCAGAGGTCTTGGCACTCGGCGGCAAATCACTGGCCAAGAGGGCCAAGGATCGCCATATAAGGCAGGCGAAATTCGGGAATTTTCATGAGCGCGCTGGCCAACCACGCATTTGCCAAGATGAACGGCATCGGTAACGAGATCGTCGTTGTCGACATGCGCGATTCCGCCTCAAAGGTGACCCCGGACGATGCCCGCGCGGTGGCATCGGCGCGTGGCGGCGTGCCCTACGACCAGCTCATGGTGCTGCAGAAGCCGCGCTTCGACGGCACCGAAGCGTTCATCAGCATCTACAACAGTGACGGCTCCGAGGCCGGCGCCTGCGGCAACGGCATGCGCTGCGTGGTGCGGCGCGTTTTCGAGAAGACCGGCCAGAGCACGGCAACGTTCGAGACGGCCGCGGGCCTGCTCAACGCCTGGCAGGGTCCGGCGCCGGATCTTTATACGGTGGACATGGGCGCGCCAAAATTCGGCTGGCAGGACATTCCGCTCGACCAGGAATTCCGCGACACCCGCTACATCGAATTGCAGATCGGCCCGATCGACAATCCGATCCTGCATTCGCCCTCGGTGGTCAGCATGGGCAATCCGCATGCGATCTTCTGGGTCGATGACGTCAACGCCTACGATCTCGAGCGTTTCGGTCCGCTGCTGGAAAACCATCCGATCTTCCCCGAGCGCGCCAACATCACGCTCGCCCATATCGTCGATCCCCAGCACATCACGATCCGCACCTGGGAGCGCGGCGCCGGCCTGACCAAGGCCTGCGGCTCGGCCGCTTGTGCCACGGCGGTTGCGGCCGCACGGCTGAAGCGCGCCGAGCGCAATGTCGAGATCACGCTGCCCGGCGGCAAGCTCGGCATCGAATGGCGCGAGCGCGACGATCACGTGCTGATGACGGGCACGGCGACCTTCGAATATGAAGGCAGTTTCGATCCGGCGCTGTTCGAGCCGGTCGGGTAATGACCGTCGACATCGTCACCTTCGGCTGCCGCCTCAATGCCTTCGAGGCCGAGGTGATCCGCCGCGAGGCGGAAGGCGCGGGACTCTCCGACACCATCGTCATCAACAGCTGCGCCGTCACCAACGAGGCGGTGGCGCAGGCGAGGCAGTCGATCCGCAAATTGAAGCGCGAGCGGCCGGGAGCGCGCATCGTCGTCACCGGTTGCGCGGCGCAGACGCAAACCGGCATGTTTGCCGAGATGGCCGAAGTCGACCGCGTCGTCGGCAATGACGACAAGATGCGGTCGTCTGCGTGGCGCGAGGCGCGTGCGGCGTTCGATCTCGGTGCGAGCGAAAAAATAGCCGTCAGCGACATCATGGCGGTGAAGGAGATGGCACCGCATCTGATCGACGGCTTTGCGAGCGGCCTGCCGCGCGTTTTCGTCCAGGTGCAGAACGGCTGCGACCATCGCTGCACCTTCTGCATCATTCCCTATGGCCGCGGCAATTCGCGCTCGGTGCCGATGGGCGCCGTGGTCGATCAGGTCCGGGCATTGGCCGCGCGCGGCCATGCCGAGATCGTACTGACGGGCGTCGACCTCACCAGTTACGGCGCTGACCTGCCGGGCACGCCGAAACTCGGCATGCTGACGAAGCAGATCTTGCGGCATGTGCCTGAGCTGAGGCGCCTGCGCATCTCTTCGATCGATTCGATCGAGGCGGATAGCGACCTGTTGGATGCCATCGCCGAGGATTCACGGTTGATGCCGCATCTGCACCTGTCGCTGCAGTCCGGCGACGACATGATCTTGAAGCGCATGAAGCGGCGGCATACGCGCGGCGACGCCATCGCGTTCTGCGACCAGGTCCGCCGCCTGCGTCCGGACATCGCGTTCGGGGCCGATATCATCGCGGGCTTTCCGACCGAGACCGAGGCGATGTTCTCGCGTTCGCTCGATCTGGTCGAGGAATGCGGCCTGACGTTCCTCCACGTCTTCCCCTATTCGCCGCGTCCCGGCACGCCGGCCGCGCGAATGCCGCAGGTGACGGGTGGTGCAATCAAGGAGCGTGCGAAACGACTGCGCTCGGCCGGTGAGGCCGCGCTTCTGCAGCGGCTGCAAGCCGAGATCGGCGCCACGCGTGAGGTGCTGATCGAGAGCGAGGGTCAGGGACGGACGGAGCATTATCTGCCGGTGGCGATTGCGGGCGAGCGTATAGGCAGTGTCGTGCCGCTGCGGATCGCCGGTCGTGATGGCGTGCGGCTGACGACGTAATTTGCCGTCATTCCACAACTGCATCCCCAACGTCGTCCTGGCGAAAGCCAGGATCCATTACCCCAAGGAGAGGTTGTTGCACGCAATTGCCAACTACAAGTCTTCGCCAAACTGAATTCGGTGGTTATGGGTCCTGGCTTTCGCCAGGACGACGGCGGAGGGCGCAGCGCGGCCCAAAACGCATACCTTAAGACGCCCGCACCTGCCAGAACCGCAGCGTCCGCCGCGCATTCTCCGGGGTCATGCGCGCGTAATGGCTTTGAGCCCTTGCGATATCAGCCGGCTTCATCGCGCCGGTCGCAAAGCGGCTCTGAAGCACGGCGGCGGTGGTTTCCCAGCTGAGCTGCGCCGCCTTGCACGGCACCAACAGGCCGTCCTCGCGCAGGCTTTGCATCAGCGGGCGTATCACTTCGACGGTCGATCCCGACAATGCGGCCAATGCGGCCACCGCTTCTTCATAACGCCGCCGCGTGGCGAAGCCGAGCAGCGTCGCTTCGCTGAGCTGGCCGGCCGCCTTGAGGCCTGCGACGGCGCGCTTGGCACCTTCGAAATCGCGGACCCCCGACATCTCGCGCTCGACACCGACGGTGACGGCGGCGATCGCGGTCTGGATCTCCTCGAACAGGTGCGGCGGCGCGCGCGACAACAAGCGGGTCCGCACGGCGTCGCTCGCCGAGCGCAGCAATTGTCGGCGCAGGTCCGACGGCAGATCGACGCGGACGCCGACGCTGACGGCGAGCTCGGGATCGGCCTCGGCCTGTCCGACAATGACGGCGAATCCGTTGCCGGAAACGCGTGCGCCGGGATTGGCGGCGAGCCGCCGGCTGACGCTGGGATAACGCCGCGCCAGCAATGCATCGGTGACGATCTCCTTCAGCCACCAGCGTCCGGCGACCGCGAGCAGATGCGGCTCGCCCTTGCTCGATGCGATCTGCACCAGCGCGCCGTCATCAAGGCGCGCGGATTCCTGCAGCACGGGACCGGCGATGCGGATTTCGTCATTGTTGGCGAGGCGGCGAATGACCGACGGCGGTGCCTGCGCGATCGGCGCGAGCTGCGCGCTGATCTCGGCGAGCGCTACGCGCGCACCCATGTCGGCGATGGCGCGGAGCTCGATGGTGCCGATCAGGCGATCGAGCACGTCGTCGAACAGTGCGATCTGCTCGTCGTCGAAACTGCCGGCGGAGGACAGGAACAGGTCGGTGACGCGGCGGGCGGTTGCCAGGCCCTTTTCCGCCGAGCCAGTCCGAAGCGCGGACTCGACCTCGTCGATGATCGATAGTTCGGCCGTGGACATGACGCGCAGCTCGTCCTGAGCAGATTGACGGAAGCTTGTTCTAAGCAACAATTATCATTAGCGACGAGCACTGAACGTTTCGTAAACTATAGGGAGCGTGGCGGGCACTGTTCCTCATCCTGGGGAGCCCGCGAAGCGGGCGTCTCGAAGGATGGCCGCGAGCGAGATGCGGGCCTTTCATGGTTCGAGACGGCGCTGACGCGCCTCCTCACCATGAGGGCGAGCAGTTGGGCTACTCCCCGTTCCACCCGCAGGCGCGGAGCCGCTCGTGCATGTGGGGCGGGGCCGGCGCCACCACGCGGACCGGCTCCTTGTTGCGGGAGATCGGCACCACGATCTCGCGGGAATGCAGGTGCAGCTTCGGCTCGCCGAAGCGCGGGCCGTTGCCGTAAATGTTATCGCCGAAGATCGGCCAGCCGGTCGCGGACGCATGCACCCGCAATTGATGGGTCCGCCCGGTCACCGGTTCCATGGCGAGCCAGGTCAGGCCGCCGCCCCGGCCCATCACCTTCCAGTTTGTGATGGCCTTCTGGCCCTCCGGGTCCGGCTTCTGCCACCAGCCGCGTTCGGCATTGAGCCGGCCGAGCGGCATATCGATGGTGCCTTCCTCCTCAGTGGGGCCGCCCTCGACGATGGTCCAGTAGGTCTTGCCGATCTTGCCATGCTTGAACAGCAGGCCGAGCGAGGCCGTCGCCTTGCGATGGCGGCCGAGCACGAGGCAACCGGAAGTGTCCTTGTCCAGCCGGTGGGCCAGCACCGGCGGCCGCGGCAGGCCGAAACGGAGTGCGTCGAAGGAAGTTTCCAGATTGGCGCCGCCCTTGGGACCGCGATGCACCGGCAGGCCGGCCGGCTTGTCGATGACCAGCATCAATCCGTCGCGATGGAGCACGCGCGCGAGGATTTCATCGGCGGTCAATTCGGGAACATCGAGCAATTGCAAGACTTTCGTTCTCGGCGAGACTTTCGGTCAAGACTTTCGTTTGGGAGCCGGAACGGCTAACACACCGCCACCATGAACGATACCACCTCCGAGACCCCCAAGCTGAGCTGGTGGCGCCGCCTGTCCGACGGGCTGAAGCGCACCTCGTCCTCGCTCGGGACCGCGGTCGCCGACCTCGTGACCAAGCGCAAGCTCGACCGCGCCATGCTCGACGACATCGAGGACGTGCTGCTGCGCGCCGACCTCGGCACCTCGGTCGCGGTGCGGATTGCGGACGCCGTCGGCACGGGGCGCTACGACAAGGCGATCTCGGCGGACGAGGTCAAGGACGTCGTCGCGACCGAAGTCGAGAAGGTGCTGGCGGCGGTGGCGAAGCCGCTCGAGATCGACGCCGGCAAGAAGCCGTTCGTCATCCTCGTGGTCGGCGTCAACGGCTCCGGCAAGACCACCACCATCGGGAAACTCTCGCAAAAATTCTCGTCCGAAGGTCGCAAGGTGATGCTGGCCGCCGGCGACACGTTTCGCGCCGCGGCGATCGAGCAGCTCAAGGTCTGGGGCGAACGCACGAAGACGCCCGTCATTTCAGGTGCGCAAGGCTCGGATTCGGCGAGCCTCGCCTTCAACGCGCTGACGGCGGCGAAGGAGCAGGCCATCGACGTGCTCCTGATCGACACCGCCGGGCGGCTTCAGAACAAGGCCGAGCTGATGAACGAGCTCGAAAAGGTCGTGCGCGTCATCCGCAAGGTGGACGCGACTGCGCCGCATGCGGTGCTGCTCGTGCTGGACGCCACCGTCGGCCAGAACGCGCTGTCGCAGGTCGAGGCGTTCCATCGCACCGCCGGGGTCACCGGCCTCGTGATGACGAAGCTCGACGGCACCGCTCGTGGCGGCATTCTGGTGGCGCTCGCGGAAAAATTCAAACTCCCGGTGCATTTCATCGGCGTCGGCGAAGGCGTCGACGATCTCGCGCCGTTCACCGCGCGCGATTTCGCCCGCGCCATTGCCGGAATCGAAAGCTGAAGAATGGACAAGACCCAGCCGCATCCGCTGTTCAAGCTTGCGACCGAGCTCGGCCCGCTGCTCGTGTTCTTCTTCGTGAATGCGAAGTTCAACCTGTTCGCCGCGACCGGCGCCTTCATGGTCGCGATCGTTGCGGCGATGATCGCCTCCTATGTGGTGACGCGGCACATTCCGATCATGGCGATCGTGACAGGCGTCATCGTGCTGGTGTTCGGCACACTGACCCTGGTGCTGCACGACGAGACCTTCATCAAGCTCAAGCCAACCATCATCTACGCTTTGTTCGCCGCGATCCTCGGCGGCGGCCTGTTGTTCGGCCGCTCCTTCATCGCCGTCATGTTCGACCAGATGTTCAATTTGACGCCGCAGGGCTGGCGCATCCTGACGCTGCGTTGGGCGCTGTTCTTCGCCGGCATGGCGGTGTTGAACGAGATCGTCTGGCGCACCCAGAGCACCGACTTCTGGGTCAACTTCAAGGTGTTCGGCGTCACGCCGATCACCATGATCTTCGCCATCGCCCAGATGCCGCTGACCAAGCGTTATCACCTCGAGCCGGCGTCGCTGGAAGCCAGCGAGGCCGAGGCGGGGGATGTGAGGAAGGGGTAGCGCTCTCTCAGCTCGTCATTGCGAGCGAAGCGAAGCTACAGACTCGACTGTCATCGCCCGGCTTGACCGGGCGATCCAGTATTCCAGAGACAGTCGTGAGGTACGGAGGAGCTGCGGCGTACTGGATGTCCCGGTCAAGCCGGGGCATGACAGCGGTGTTTGGGGTTGGGTCCTTCTCACACTGACGACAGAGCTAGCTCCCCGCCGCCTTCAACGCCTTCTCCATCTGCGGCAACAGCACCGTCCGCAAATTGTCCGGCGTGATCGGCCCGACCAGCTTGTAGATGATGGTGCCCTCGCGACCGACGACAAACGTCTCCGGCACGCCATAGACGCCCCATTCGATCGAGGCACGGCCGTTGGCATCGACGCCGACGCGGCCGAACGGGTTGCCGTAGCGCCCCAGGAAGCGCCGCGCATTGTCGGCGGCATCCTTGTAGTTGATGCCGACGAGCTGGAAGCGCTTGTCTTTTGCCAATTCGGTCAGCAGCGGCGCCTCGTCGTGGCACGGCACGCACCAGGACGCCCAGACATTGACGAGGCTGACCTTGCCCTTGAACGCAGCCGGATCGAGGCCGGGGATCTGCGCGTTGTCAGCCTGCAATCCCTCGAGCGGCGGCAGCGTGGTTTGCGGCGCGGGGCGTCCGATCAGGGCGGACGGGATCCGCGAGGGATCGCCGCTGCCGAGCCGGAACCAGAACAACAGCGCCAGGCCGATGAACGCGATCAGCGGCAGCACCATCAGGAAGGTGCGGCGCTGCGGCGGAGCTGACGTCGATTGCTCGCTCATGCTCGATCTCTCATGGCCGATCCGTCGCGCTACGACTGGAGCGGCGGGTCACGCCGCTGCGCTCGAGCTCGCGCAGGCGCTGTGTCTGGCTGCGATAATCGAGCACGATCCAGCCGATCAGGATCACGACCACGAGGGCGGCCGCGGCATAGGACGTCACGATGAAGGGCGCGTAGGGACCGAGCGACATGATCATGCAGCCCCGACTTCTTTTGACGTGCTGCCTTCACGCGAGCCGGTGCCGACTTCCGAAAACGCTACACGGCTCGCCTGCATCATCTGCAGGGACCGCACGCGCCGACGCAAAATTTCGTTGCGCATCGCAGCCAGATGCAGCGTGACGAACAGCAGGGTGAACGCGATGGCCATCACCAGCAGCGGAATCAGGAATGATTTGTCGAGCGACGAGCCGCCCATCCGCATCACCGAGGCCGGCTGGTGCAGCGTGTTCCACCAGTCGACCGAGAACTTGATGATCGGCAGGTTGAGCGCGCCGACCAGCGTCAGCACGGCGGCGGCGCGTGCCGCGCGGGAGGGCTCGTCGACCGCGCGCCACAGCGCCATCAGGCCGAGATACATCAGGAACAGGATCAGCACCGAGGTCAGCCGCGCGTCCCATTCCCAATAGGTGCCCCACATCGGTCGGCCCCACAGCGAGCCCGTCAGCAGCGCGAGGAAGGTGAAGGCGGCGCCGATCGGGGCGGCCGCTTTCGCGGCCACGTCGGCGAGCGGATGCCGCCACACCAGCGTGCCCAGGGAGGCAATGCTCATCACTCCCCACACGAACATCGACAGCCAGGCATTGGGCACGTGGATGAACATGATCTTCACTGTCGCGCCCTGCTGATAATCGTCGGGCGCGGTGGCGGACTGATAGAGCCCGATCGCGAGCAGGATGATTGTCGCGGCCGCAAGCCACGGCAGCAGCCGCGCCGTCAGCGCGAGGAACCGTGTGGGGTTGGCGAGGTCGATCAGCGTCATGGTATCCTGATAATCACAGGTAAGCGCTCACGCAATCAGCACGAATGTCCGCAGCGAAAGTTGATCGGGGTCAAGGTCAGTCCAGTCCATCTCAGTCCAGTCCATGCTTCAGGCTCGCCGCGGCCGCGAAGGGGCCGATCACGAGGCTGACCAGCGACAGCGCGCACAGGATCGAGAACGGCGCGCCGAACGTCATGGGTCCGACGATCACCGCCTGTGAGGCCGCGACGCCGAAAATCAGCACCGGGATCGACAGCGGCAGCACCAGGACCGCCATCAGCAAGCCGCCACGATGCAGCGTCACCGCCAGCGCCGCACCGATCATCCCGGTAAACGTCAGCGCCGGGGTGCCGGCGAGCAGCGTCAGCGCCACCGCGCCGGTCGCGACCATGTCGAGGTTGAGCAGCAGGCCGAGCACGGGGGTTGCGACGATCAGCGGCAGGCCGGCGGCCAGCCAATGCGCCAGCGCTTTCGACGCGCAGGCGAGTTCCAGCGGGGTCCGGCTCATGGTGATCAGGTCGAGCGAGCCGTCCTCGTGGTCGGCCATGAACAGCCGGTCCAGCGTCAGCAAGCTCGCCAGCAGCGCCCCCAGCCACAGGATCGCCGGCCCGAGCCGCGACAGCAGTGCCAGATCCGGCCCCACCGCAAACGGCATCAGCACCACCACGGTCAGAAAGAACAGCACGCCAATCAACGCCCCGCCGCCGACGCGGAGCGCGATCCGGATGTCCCGGCGGATCAGGGCAGACAGGGCGGTCATGCCACTGCTCCTAGAGGTGAGGAGGCAACGTCGGCCGGTTGCCCCGTGCGATCTGCGCTCCCTCCCCCCTTGTGGGGGAGGGCGGGGGAGGGGGGTAGCCCCGGGGAAGATGGTTCTTGGGTGCGGGCCGCGAGCAACAGAGCGCCCGCCTGCCGAACGTTGGAATCGAGAGAGTGCGCCGTGTGGCACCCCCCTCCCTGACCCTCCCCCACAAGGGGGGAGGGAACGGAGGGGGCGGAGTTCGGCCGCTTGGAAAACTGAGGGTCCATCGGAATTACACCATCCCCCCGATCCGCAGCTCCCGCGAATCGATCCCGAGCGGGGCATGGGTGGCGGCGACGATCAGGCCGCCGCGGCCGAGGTGCTCGCGCATCAATCCGGAAAACATCTCCTGTCCGGCGACATCCAGCGCCGTGGTCGGCTCGTCCAACAGCCAGACCGGTCGGCGGATGGTCAGCAGGCGGGCCAGCGAGAGCCGGCGGCGCTGGCCGGCGGACAGGAAGGCGGCGGGCAGATCGGCGGCATGGTCGAGCCCGACGGTGGCGAGGCTCTCGCCGGCGTCGAAACGCTCGCCGCCCAAGAAATCGGCCCAGAATGTCAGATTCTCCGCCACGCTCAGGGCCGGCTTCAGGGCGTCGCGATGACCGAGATAGTGGCATTGCTCCGGCAGCGTCAGCTCGGCATCGCCTCCGGCCAGCGCGATCGTGCCGCCCGCCGGAATGAGCAGCCCCGCGATCAGCCGCAGCAGCGAGGTCTTGCCCGATCCGTTGCGGCCCACGACTGCCACGGCTTCGCCGGAGCCGGCCTCGAAATCGAGCCCGGAAAACACCTCGCGCCCGCCCCGCACGCAAATGACCCGGCGTCCGGAAAGCTGCATCTTGTCTCGTATCGATCCGCTCAAAGCCAGGCCTCAGGAAATCTTGGGGTAGCGTACGGGAATTTTTGGCTCGCGGATTGCCGCGGCTCGATTGTGGCTGTGGCGGCGCGGTTAGAAAGCTTCTATAAGCCCGGAACTACTTGATGCAGCAACTCAACCTGCCCCCGCAAGCGACTCAGCCTGCCTACGCTGACGGTGTTAAAATACCCTGCCGGGTATAACTGACAATTGGGATTTCCTACATGACCTCGCTCGACAGCTTCAAATGCAAAAAGACCCTCAAGGTCGGAGCCAAGACCTATGTCTATTACAGCCTGCCCACGGCCGAGAAGAATGGTCTGAAGGGAATCTCGAAACTCCCCTACTCGATGAAGGTCTTGCTCGAGAACCTGCTCCGCAACGAGGACGGCCGCTCGGTCAAGAAGGAAGACATCGTCGCGGTCTCGAAGTGGCTGCGCAAGAAGTCGCTGGAGCATGAGATCGCCTTCCGCCCGGCGCGCGTGCTGATGCAGGACTTCACCGGCGTGCCCGCCGTCGTCGATCTCGCCGCGATGCGCAACGCGATGCAGAAGCTTGGCGGCGACGCCGAGAAGATCAATCCGCTGGTGCCGGTCGACCTCGTCATCGACCACTCCGTGATCGTGAACTTTTTCGGGGACAACAAGGCCTTCGGCAAGAACGTCACCGAGGAATACAAGCAGAACCAGGAGCGCTACGAGTTCCTGAAGTGGGGCCAGAAGGCGTTCTCGAACTTCTCCGTCGTGCCGCCCGGCACCGGCATCTGCCATCAGGTCAATCTCGAATATCTCTCCCAGACGGTGTGGACCAAGAAGGAGAAGATGACGGTCGGCAAGAAGACCGGCACATTCGAGGTCGCCTATCCCGACTCCCTGGTCGGCACCGATTCCCACACCACCATGGTCAACGGTCTCGCCGTGCTCGGCTGGGGCGTCGGCGGCATCGAGGCGGAAGCCTGCATGCTCGGCCAGCCGCTGTCGATGCTGCTGCCCAACGTCGTCGGCTTCAAGCTGAAGGGCGCGATGAAGGAAGGCGTCACCGCGACCGACCTCGTGCTGACCGTGACGCAGATGCTGCGCAAGCTCGGCGTGGTCGGCAAGTTCGTCGAGTTCTTCGGCCCCGGCCTCGACCATCTCTCGGTCGCCGACAAGGCGACAATCGCCAACATGGCGCCCGAATATGGCGCGACCTGCGGCTTCTTCCCGGTCGATGCCGCCGCGCTCGATTATCTCAAGACCTCTGGCCGCGCCTCGGCGCGCGTCGCGCTGGTGCAGGCCTATGCGAAGGCGCAAGGGCTGTTCCGCACCGCCAAATCGCCCGATCCGGTGTTCACGGAGACGCTGACGCTCGACCTCGGTGACGTCGTGCCCTCGATGGCCGGCCCGAAGCGCCCCGAAGGCCGCATTGCGCTGCCATCCGTGGCCGAGGGCTTCTCGCTCGCGCTCGCCAGCGAATACAAGAAGGCCGAGCAGCCGGCGAAGCGCTTTGCCGTCGAAGGCAAGAAGTTCGACATCGGCCATGGCGACGTCGTGATCGCCGCGATCACCTCCTGCACCAACACCTCGAACCCGAGCGTGCTGATCGGCGCCGGTCTTCTGGCGCGCAACGCCGCCGCGAAGGGCCTCAAGGCAAAGCCGTGGGTGAAGACCTCGCTCGCCCCGGGCAGCCAGGTGGTGGCGGCCTATCTCGCCGATTCCGGTCTCCAGGCCGATCTCGACAAGGTCGGCTTCAACCTGGTCGGTTTCGGCTGCACCACCTGCATCGGTAATTCCGGTCCGCTGCCCGAGGAGATCTCGAAGTCGATCAACGACAACGGCATCGTCGCGGCTGCGGTGCTCTCCGGTAACCGCAACTTCGAAGGCCGTGTCTCGCCGGACGTGCAGGCGAACTATCTCGCCTCGCCGCCGCTCGTGGTCGCCCACGCGCTCGCGGGCACCGTCACCAAGAATCTCGCCGTCGAGCCGCTCGGTGAAGGCAAGGACGGCAAGCCGGTGTACCTCAAGGACATCTGGCCGACGACAAAGGAGATCAACGCCTTCATGAAGAAGTTCGTGACCGCGTCGATCTTCAAGAAGAAGTATGCCGACGTGTTCAAGGGCGACACCAACTGGCGCAAGATCAAGACCGTCGAGAGCGAAACCTATCGCTGGAACATGAGCTCGACCTATGTGCAGAACCCGCCCTATTTCGAAGGCATGAAGAAGGAGCCGGAGCCGGTCACCGACATCGTCGAGGCCCGCATCCTCGCCATGTTCGGCGACAAGATCACCACCGACCACATCTCGCCTGCCGGTTCGATCAAGCTCACCTCGCCCGCGGGCAAATATCTCAGCGAGCACCAGGTGCGTCCGGCCGACTTCAACCAGTACGGCACGCGGCGCGGCAACCATGAAGTCATGATGCGCGGCACCTTCGCCAATATCCGCATCAAGAATTTCATGCTGAAGGGCGCCGACGGCAACATTCCGGAAGGCGGTCTCACCAAGCACTGGCCGGACGGTGAGCAGATGTCGATCTACGACGCCGCGATGAAGTACCAGCAGGAACAGGTGCCGCTGGTGGTGTTCGCCGGCGCCGAATACGGCAACGGCTCGTCGCGCGACTGGGCCGCGAAGGGCACGCGTCTGCTCGGCGTGCGCGCCGTGATCTGCCAGAGCTTCGAGCGCATCCACCGCTCCAATCTGGTCGGCATGGGCGTGCTGCCGCTGACCTTCGAGGACGGCACCTCCTGGTCCTCGCTTGGCCTGAAGGGCGACGAGAAGGTCACGCTGCGTGGTCTCATCGGCGATCTGAAGCCGCGCCAGAAGCTTACCGCCGAGATCGTCTCCGGCGACGGTTCGCTGCAGCGCGTTTCGCTGCTTTGCCGCATCGATACGCTGGACGAGCTCGAATACTATCGCAACGGCGGCATCCTGCATTACGTGCTGCGCAAGCTCGCGGCGTAAGCGCGGATTTGTGAACGGTGGCTCACTGCGAAGTGAGTAGTAGGTTACACGAAGGCGGCCTATCACAAGGCCGCCTTCACGCGTTTGCGGCAGGCTTCAGATGGGCCCGCCCGGCAGAGAACCTCGTCTTGGACGGTTCTTGGACGGACAAATGGGTGAGGTCCGTAAGACTACGGTGACCATCCGGCGGTAAGATTTCCCTCTCACGAGCAATGGTGTGCGGCGTTCGACATGACAACAATGACGGCTTCTCATCTGGTTTCACGCAACGTGATCTCGAGGTGGTCCGGCGCCCTCTGGTCGGGTGCACTTGGTCTCTGTGCGATCGTCGCCGTCATTCGCCCTGCCGAGGCTGATCCCCGCGCCGTTGTCGAATTGTTTACCTCGCAGGGCTGCTCCTCCTGCCCGCCGGCCGACAAGATCATCGGCGATCTCTCCCGCGATCCCTCGATCATCGCGCTGAGCATGCCGATCGACTATTGGGACTATCTCGGCTGGAAGGACACATTGGCCGATTCGCGCTTCTCTGCACGGCAGCGGGCCTATTCACGCATGCGCGGCGACCGCGAAGTCTACACGCCGCAGGTTGTGGTCAACGGCTCCACGCATGTCGTCGGCAGCGACCGCACCGGCATCGAAATCGCCATCGGCAAAACCGACACGGGCACTGGTGTGATGAGCGTGCCCGTGACGATGTCGCTCGCTGGCAAACAGATCAACGTCTCGGTGGCCGCGAGCAAGGAGCCGACGGCGTCCCACGGCGAGGTCTGGATCTGCTCCATTGCGAAGTCGGTGCCGATCGCGATCAGCCGTGGCGAAAATCGCGGACAGCAGGTCATCTATCACAACGTGGTGCGCAACCTGCTCAAGGTCGGCGACTGGACCGGCCGTCCGGAAAGCTGGACGGTGCCGATCGAGAACCTCACGCGCGACGGCGTCGACGGTGCCGTGGTCTATGTCCAGGACGGCAGCCGGGAGAGACCGGGCCCGATGCTGGGCGCGGCGTACACGTCGCTGCACTGATTCGATTCTTTCTTCCTAGGCGTCGTACTCGCTCTCAACCCTCATGGTGAGGAGCGCGCCCTTGCGCGCGTCTCGAACCATGCAGGCCCGGCGGCAGACATCTCAGGCCTCGATCCTTCGAGGCGCCGCTTCGCGGCTCCTCAGGATGAGGGGAGAGAGTTTGTGCTGAGATGGTGAGATATCCGTCGAGGCAGAAACATCCCGACACGAACAAAACCGACCCAAACAAAAAAGGACCAACTCGCGTTGGCCCTCCTTGTCGTGCGAACAGACCCGATCCTGACGGCCCCGGGGGGCTGGGGGCTGAGGAATCCGGAACCGAAAGGACCGGGTCAACGCACATAGGTCTTTTCGCAATGCAGGGCGGCAGTCGCTTGGCGGAAAAGCGGCGACACTATGATTCCTGCTAACGATCCCGTGACGGTTTGCCGCGACAGAGTTCCACCGCTGCGTGTGGGCGGATTTGCCCCGGATTCAGAGTCCTTTTGAGGGCCTTGCGGTGGGGAACAGTTGGCGCGATCATGCAACTGTCATGATCCGCGGTTCCGGGGACGGTCTTCGCGGACGTGGTCATGCTGATGCGACAGGAGGCGGCCTATGAGTCTGTCGGAGGATGCCGATCCGAGCGAACAGCGCGCGGCGGCGCGGCCCGCCGCGTCGAATGCGCAGCTGAGCCGCGTGACGTTCAACCGGCTCGAGCTGCACCGTATTCTCAATCTCTACGGCCGGATGGTCGCGGACGGCGAGTGGCGCGACTATGCCATCGACTTCCTCAGGGATCGCGCCGTGTTCTCGGTCTTTCGCCGCGCCTCGGAGGTGCCGATCTATCGTATCGAGAAGGATCCGCGCCTCGCGCGCAAGCAGGGCATGTACAGCGTGATCTCGGCGACGGGCCTGATCCTGCGCCGTGGCCACGAGCTGGAGCGCGTGCTCCTGGTGATCGATCGCAAGCTGGCGGTGGTGTGAGCACCCCCGTCATTCCGGGGCGCGACGAAGTCGCGAACCCGGAATCTCGATATTGTTCGCCCACAACTTCTGGATTCCGGGTTCACGCTGCGCGTGCCCCGGAATGACGGTAGCCTCTACTTCCCCGGCACCGTACCCGCGCCCTCACCAAGATCCCGCTGCATCATCACCGTGTCCAGCCAGCGGCCGAATTTCAGCCCGACGCTGGGATGCGTGCCGATCATCTTGAAGCCGGCCTTGGTGTGCACGCCGACCGAGCCGGCATTGGCGGAATCGCCGATCACGGCGATCATCTGGCGGAAGCCGCGCGCCTCGCATTCGACGATCAGCCGCTCCAGCAGGAGCGCTCCGATGCCGCGGCGGTGGAAGGATGGATCGAGATAGATCGAGTTCTCGACGGTGAAGCGGTAGGCCGGCCGCGGCCGGTAGGCGCCGGCATAGGCGTAGCCGGCGACGCGCCCGTCGAGGATGGCGACGAAATAGGGATAGCCGCCGTCGATCAGCGTGCGGTAGCGGCGCGTCATCTCGGCGAGGTCGGGCGGCTCCAGCTCGAACGTCGCGGTGCCCTCGCGGACGGCCTGCTGGTAGATGGCGGTGATGGCGGGAAGGTCGGCCTCAGTGGTGGGCCTGATATCGGGTGCGGACATGGGGCGAGATTAGAGCCTTCCCGGGACGGCTGGAAGAGGCAACGGTGCTTCCTCATGCTCCGTCATTGCGAGGAGCCCTTGCGACGAAACAATCCAGAAATGCGCCAGAGGAGGGACTCTGGATTGCTTCGCTTAGCTCGCAATGACGGTGGGTGTTGAGAGGCTCGCCCCAAACAAAAACCCCGGCCTTTCGGCCGGGGCTGGTGTCGTTCACTCTCGCCTCAGCGCTTAGTCGCGCTGGCCGAGGAGCTGCAGGAGCAGCGTGAACAGGTTGATGAAGTTCAGGTACAGCGACAGCGCGCCGGTGATGGCCGCACGCTCTGCGATGTCACCGCCGGCCGAGGCGTAGCCGTAGATGTAGTCGTTCTTCAGCCGCTGGGTATCCCAGGCGGTGAGGCCCGCGAACACCAGCACGCCGACCACCGACACGACGAACTGCAGCACCGAGCTCGCCAGGAACAGGTTCACCAGGCTCGCGATGACGATGCCGATCAGGCCCATGAACAGGAACGAGCCCATTCCGCTCATGTCACGCTTGGTGGTGTAGCCGTAGAGGCTGAGTGCGCCGAAGGTCGCCGCGGTGATGAAGAACACCCGCACGATCGAGGTGTGGGTGAACACCAGGAAGATCGAGGACAGCGAGATGCCCATCAGCGCCGCGAACACCCAGAACAGGATCTGGGCCGTCGAGGGAGCGAGACGGTTGATGCCTGCCGAGATCACGAACACCATGGCGAGCGGCGCGAGCATAAACAGCCACTTCAGCGGGCTGACGAACATCGCGTAGCCGAACGGCGTCAGGAACAGCTTGCCGACGCGGACGGCTTCCGGGGTCGGAACGTCAGTCACGGCGGCCATGTAGACGCCGAGCGCGGCAAGGCCGGTGATGGCCAGGCCGATGCTCATGTAGTTGTAGATGCGCAGCATGTAGGCGCGCAGGCCGGCATCGACCGTCGCGGCGTCAACACGCCCGGCGGCCCTGCCGAAAGGAGAAGCGTAGTTACGGTCTAGGTCCGACATGGTCGAATTCCCGTTGGTTGGTCCGGTCCGGCATTAGGGTCGCCATGCCGCCGGTTCGTCAAATTCTATCTCGGATACCGATGTCTGCCGACTAAATTTTGGCTAACAATCGGGAATCCGAACCCACTCGATATGTGGGAAACTAACACATCCGCTGCAACCTTCCACGCGCGGCTGAATGTCGCCCTCGCCCGCAATTCTGGCGAGCAGACGTGGTTAATCGCTGGAATCGTGCGATTTGGCTCCCGCGCAACCGCCCGCTACCATTTGTCACAAATTCCGCAACACGGTGGCGGGCTTTTTGTTCAACGCCAGGAGCGTGCCGGCGAGCCCGAGGCCCACCGTGACGACCAAGGCAGCCGCGACCACGCCGGCGGCGCTGCCGGCCTGCCAGACGAAAGTGAGGGTCATCAGCCGGGTCACGATCATCCAGGCCGCGACGCTGCCGGCGAAAACGCCGAACACCGCGGTGGCGAGCCCGATCAGAAGGTATTCGAGCGCATAGGCGCCGAGCAGCCGCAGCCGGGTCGCGCCCAAGGTCTTGAGGATCACCGCATCGTAGACCCTGTGACGATGCCCGGCGGCGAGCGCGCCGCCGAGCACCAGGATCGCCGAGATCAGGGTCACCGCGCTGGCGCCACGGATCGCCAGCGCAAGGTTGGTCACGACCGAGCCGACCGTCTCCATCACCTCGCGCACGCGCACGCTCGTCACCATCGGATAGGCGTCGGCGACCTCCCTGATGATCTTGCCGTCGCCGGCCGCATCGCCGCCGGCTTCCGTCAGCGTCGCGATATGGGTGTGCGGCGCGCCCTTGAAGGCGTTCGGCGAGAACACCAGGACGAAATTGATGCCGAGGCCCTGCCAGTCGATGGTGCGCAGATTGCTGATCTTGGCGGGGATGTCGCGGCCGAGGATATTGACCACGACCTCGTCGCCGAGCTCGAGGCCTAGGCCGTCCGCGATCTTCTTCTCCATCGAAACCAGTGGCGGGCCGGAATAATCGGCGCTCCACCACTCGCCCTCGACCACCTTGGAGCCCTTCGGCAGCTCGGCGGTATAGGTCAGGCCACGGTCGCTCTGCAGCACCCACTCGGAATCGGTGCTGGGCTTGAGCTCCTCGGCGCGGACGCCACGGGCTCCGACGATCCGCCCGCGCAGCATGGGCACGTCATCGACCTTCGCGCCGGGGGCGATCTGGCGCAGATAGGAGTCGAACTGCTCGGACTGCGTGCTCGGAATGTCGATGAAGAAGAACGATGGTGCGTGCTCGGGCAGCGCCGCCAGGAACTGCCGGCGCAGATTGCCGTCGATCTGGGTGATGGTGACGAGCACGGCGAGCCCGAGCCCCAGCGACAGCACGACCGAGGGCGTCAGCGCGCCCGGCCGGTGGATGTTGGCAATCGCAAGTCGCAGCATCGGCCACCGCGTGCGCGGCAGCCGCCGCGCGATCGTCATCAGCAGGGCGGCAATGCCGCGCAGCAGCGCGAACACGACGACGGAGGAGGCCACGAACACAGCGGCGATGCGCTTGTCGAAGGAGAGGCCAATCACGACAGCGATGAGCAGCGCGATCACGACGGCCATGAAGATGAGATAGCTCCAGCGTGGCCTATGCCATTCGGAGCTGATGGTGTCGCGGAACAGCGCGGCCACCGGCACGTCGTGTACGCGCCCGAGCGGCCACAGGCCGAAGGCAAGCGCCGTGAGCAGCCCGTAGACGAACGACAGCGCAAGCTCGTCGGCATGCACCGCCGGCACGACCGGCAGCGGCAGCAGCTTGCCGAACAGGCCGACGATCGCGAACGGCATGGCGGCGCCGAGCGCGAGGCCGATCGCCGAGCCGATTGCGGCGAGCAGAAGAACCTGGGCGAGATAGATGCCGAACACGTCGCGCCCGGTGGCGCCGACGGCCTTGAAGGCCGCGATCACCTCGAGCTTGTGGTCGATATGGGCCTTGACGGCGTTGGCGACACCGACGCCGCCGACCAGCAGCGCGGCGAGGCCGACCAGCGTCAGGAACTGCGTGAAGCGGTTGATGTTGCGCTCGAGCTGCGGCGAGGCATTGGAGCGGCTGCGGACCTCCCAGCCGGCCTGCGGCGCAGTGTTCCGCGCATCCGCGATGAAGGCGTCGGTCGCGCGCTCGCTATTGGCGATCTCCGGCAGCTTCACCCGGTAGACCCAGCGCACCAGGCTGCCGGGCTGGACCAGCCCGGTGGCGCGCAGGCCCGCCTCGCTGATCAGGAAGCGCGGGCCGAAGCCGATGCCGCCGGCGAGCTTGTCGGGCTCGGCTTCGACGGCGCTGCGGATCTGGAACGTCGCAGCCCCGACGGTGACGCGATCGCCGGTCTTGAGCGACAGTCGCGCCAGCAGCGTCGGATCGGCGGCCGCGCCGAACGCGCCGTCGTGCTCCGCGAGCAGGTCGGACATCGGCAGCGGCGGCGCCAGGGTCAGCTGCCCCAGCATCGGATAGGTGTCGTCGACCGCCTTCATCTCGACCAGCGCCAGCTTGCCCTCGGCCGAGCGCGCCATGCCGCGCAGTGTGGCGGCGCTCGAAACGGTGCCGCGCGAACGCAGGAAGGCGACTTCCTCCGGCTTCGCCTCGCGCTGAAACAGGACGAACGACACGTCGCCGCCGAGCAGCGTACGGCCCTCGCGGGCGAGGCCGTCGCTCAGGCTGGCCGAGACCGAGCCGACGCCGGCGATCGCCATCACGCCGAGCGCGATGCAGGCGATGAAGACGTAGAAGCCGCGCAGGCCGCCGCGCAATTCGCGCAGCGCGTAGCGCAGCGACAGCGCGACGCCGTTGGGTTTCGCGAACGGTTCGGCAGCGATGCTCATGCCGGCGCCGACTGCGTGTCGATGCGTCCGGAGCGCAGGCGGATCACGCGATCGCAGCGATGCGCGAGCGAGGAATCATGCGTGACCAGCACCAGCGTCATGCCGCGCTCGGCATGCTTGCTGAACAGAAGGTCGACGATCTGTTGTCCCGTGGCTTCGTCGAGATTGCCGGTCGGCTCGTCGGCAACGAGGATCGCGGGATCGGGTGCCAATGCGCGGGCCAGCGCGACCCGCTGCTGCTCGCCGCCGGAGAGCTGGGTCGGATAATGATGCAGACGGTCGCCGAGCCCGACCGATTGCAGCTCCTGCGCCGCGCGCTTGGCGGCGTCGGGATTGCCCGCAAGTTCGAGCGGCACCGCGACGTTCTCCAGCGCCGTCATGGTCGGGATCAAATGGAAGGACTGGAAGACGATGCCGACCTGGCGACCGCGGAAGCGGGCCAGCGCGTCCTCGTCGAGGGCATTGAAAGGCGTGCCGCTGACCACCACCTCTCCGCTATCAGGACGCTCCAGCCCCGCCATCACCATCAGCAGCGTGGATTTGCCCGAGCCTGACGGGCCGATCAGGCCGATCGTCTCGCTCCGGCCCACGCGCAAGCTGATATCCTTGAGGATGTGAACGCGTGCCGCGCCCGTACCCAATGACAGATTGACGTTGGAGATGGCGATGGTGTCGGCCGAACTGTCGGCGAGCGAAGAGGAAGAGATGCGAGTGTCCATGGTCCGGTCATATGGCAACTCCGCACGCGCGGTCGAGAGGCGTTACGGATTGTTCATGCACATAGCCGTGTTGATGTTCGCTTTGATGACGGTCGCAAACCCGGCATGGGCTGAGGCTGCGAAGCCGATCAAGCTGGTGGTTCTCGGCGATTCCTTGAGCGCCGGCCTTGGCCTCCCGGCCCAGGAAGCGTTCCCCACAAAGCTTCAAAAAGCTTTGCAAGACAAAGGCATAGAGGTCGGCATGACCAATGCCGGGGTGTCCGGCGACACCTCCTCGGGGGGCCGTGACCGGCTGGACTGGTCGGTCCCCGACGGAACCGACGGCGTGATCATCGAGCTCGGCGCCAACGATGCGTTGCGCGGCATCGATCCCGATTTGACGCGCACCGCGCTGACCGAGATCGTCCAGCGCCTCGAGGCACGCAAGATCGCGGTGATGCTGTGCGGCATGCTGGCGCCGCCGAATTACGGCGCGGATTACGCCGCGCGCTTCAATTCGATTTATCCGGATCTGGCGAAAAAATTCGGCGTGCCGCTTTATCCGTTTTTTCTCGACGGTGTCGCGGCCGATGCCAAGCTCAACCAGGCCGACGGCATTCATCCGACCGCGCCCGGTGTCGACATCATCGTCAAGAATATCTTGCCCACGGTTGAGGCATTCCTTGGCACCATAGCTGAGCAACGGCGTTGAAAAGCAGGCAACGCTAACCGTAATTCCCAGGGTTTTACCGGGGTGAGGCGCGCGATGCTTCGCAGAGTCACACAACTGCGATAGGAATTAAGGTACCGGTGATTCGTCGCCGGCTCTAAAATTTGGACATGGTCTTTCTGAAGGGATCATGCCCAAGCATCGGGAGTGCGAAACGATGCCGCGTTTGTTCACTGGTCTGGAAATCCCGGCCGAGATTGGCCAGTCGCTTTCCAATTTGCGGGGCGGCCTTCCCGGCGCCCGCTGGATCGATCCCGAAAATTACCACGTCACCCTGCGCTTCATCGGCAATATCGACGGCATGTCCGCCAACGAGATCGCCTCGATGCTGTTTCGCGTCGACCGCAAGCCGTTCGAGGTGAAGGTGCAGGGCTTGCAGAGTTTCGGCGGACGCAAGCCGCGCGCGGTGGTCGCCACCATCGTGCCGAGCAAGCCGCTGATGGAATTGCAGGCCGAGCTCGAGCGCCTGATGCAGCGGATCGGCCTCGACCCTGAAGGCCGCAAGTTCATCCCGCATGTCACGCTGGCCCGGCTGCACGACGCCACCGACCGTGACGTCGCCGATTATCTTTCGCTGCGTGGCTATTTTCCCAGCAAGGCGTTCACGGCCGAACGTTTTGTTCTGTTCTCGTCCCGCGCCTCAACCGGCGGCGGCCCCTATGTGGTGGAGGACGCCTACGAGCTGTGTGAGTAGGTTCTTCTTCACCTCTCCCCGCTTGCGGGGAGAGGTCGAATTCGATCGCAGATCGAATTCGGGTGAGGGGGTACAGGTCTTTACGACGCATCTCATGTGCGGAGAGGCCCCTCACCCCAACCCTCTCAGCGCGAGCGAAGCTCGTCGCGACCCCGTAAGAACGGGGCGAGGGAGAAAGCGCATAGCGCCCCGCCCCAATTGACGGCTTGCAATTTTCGCCCATCTCTGGCGGTAAAGAGCATGCTCTCGACCCCCAGTTCCTCATTCCGCGAGGCCTATCAGGCCCAGATCGCGTCCGGTGCGATCGAGCCCGACGCTGCGCAGGCCGAAATCGCCGACGCCTATGCGGCGCTCGACCAGCGGCTCGCCGATTACAAGCCGGCGCGCAAGCAGGGGCTGCTCAGCCGCCTGTTCAGCAGCGACAAGGACGAGGCGCCGCACGGGCTCTACGTCCATGGCGAGGTCGGCCGCGGCAAGACCATGCTGATGGATCTGTTCTTCCAGCACTCGACCGTCGAGCACAAGCGGCGCGCGCATTTTCACGAATTCATGGCTGACGTGCACGAGCGCATCTACGATTATCGCCAGGGCATCGCACGCGGCGAGATCGCCGATGGTGACGTCATCGCGCTGACCGCGCATGCGATCTTCGAGGAGAGCTGGCTGCTCTGTTTCGACGAATTCCACGTCACCGACATCGCGGACGCGATGATCCTCGGCCGCCTGTTCGCAAAGCTGCTGGAGCTCGGCACCGTGGTGGTCGCGACCTCCAACGTCGCGCCTGACGACCTCTACAAGGGCGGTCTGAACCGTTCGCTGTTCCTGCCCTTCATCCGGCAGATCACCGACCACATGGACGTGCTGCGGCTCGACGCGCGCACCGACTTCCGGCTGGAAAAGCTTCAGGGCGTGCCGATGTGGCTGACTCCTGCAGACGCTGAGGCTGACACCGCGCTCGATCGCGCCTGGTCGAGGATGTCAGGCGGCGCCAAATGCAAGTCGCGCGATATTTCGATCAAGGGCCGCATCCTGCACGTGCCGTGCTCGGCCCACGGCGTAGCGCGCTTCGCGTTCGCCGATCTCTGCGAGAAGCCGCTCGGGGCATCCGACTATCTCAGGCTGGCGCACGATTATCACACCATTCTGGTCGACCATATTCCAGTGATGGACATCTCCCAGCGCAACGCCGCCAAGCGCTTCATCACGCTGATCGACACGCTGTATGACAATGCCGTGAAGCTGATGGCCTCGGCCGATGCCAACCCGATCTCGCTCTATCTTGCCAACGAGGGCAACGAGGCCAACGACTTCAAGCGCACGGCGTCGCGCCTGATCGAAATGAGCTCGGAATCCTATCTGGCGCTGCCCCATGGCCGCAAGGATTCCACAGCCAGCGGCTCGACCAAAGGTTTGGTTGAGACTTAAGTCCTATACGGCCGTCATTCCGGGGCGTCGCGAAGCGACGAGCCCGGAATCCATACCCCGATCGTGGTTATGGATTCCGGGCTCGCGACTTCGTCGCGCCCCGGAATGACGGCTCGGGTATGCTGGCCGGATTTTCGGCAAGCCCGACAATTGGGCAACCCGTGACTTGAACGGGGGAGGCGAAAGGGATAACCACCCGTCTCAGTTTTCCCCTCCTTACGTGTCTAAAGGACAGGCTCACATGGCGCGCGACAAGATTGCTTTGATTGGCTCCGGTCAGATCGGCGGAACGCTGGCTCATCTCATCGGCCTGAAAGAGCTGGGCGACGTGGTGATGTTCGACATCGCCGAGGGCGTGCCGCAGGGCAAGGCGCTCGACATCGCGCAGTCCTCGCCGGTCGACGGCTTTGACGCGCACTACACCGGCGCCAACTCCTACGAGGCGCTCGACAACGCCAAGGTCTGCATCGTCACCGCCGGCGTGCCGCGCAAGCCCGGCATGAGCCGCGACGACCTCCTCTCGATCAACCTCAAGGTCATGGAACAGGTCGGCGCCGGCATCAAGAAATACGCCCCCGACGCGTTCGTCATCTGCATCACCAACCCGCTCGACGCGATGGTCTGGGCGCTGCAGAAGGCTAGCGGCCTGCCGCACAAGAAGGTCGTCGGCATGGCCGGCGTGCTGGATTCGTCGCGCTTCCGCTACTTCCTGGCCGACGAGTTCAACGTTTCGGTCGAAGACGTCACCGCCTTCGTGCTGGGTGGCCATGGCGACACCATGGTGCCGCTGGTAAAATACTCCACCGTCGCCGGCATCCCGCTGCCCGATCTCGTCAAGATGGGCTGGACCTCGCAGGCGCGCCTCGACGAGATCGTCGACCGTACCCGCAACGGCGGCGCCGAGATCGTCAACCTGCTCAAGACCGGCTCGGCTTTCTATGCGCCGGCGGCTTCCGCGATCGCGATGGCCGAGAGCTATCTGCGTGACAAGAAGCGCGTGCTGGCCTCGGCCGCCTACCTGAACGGCGAATACGGCGTGAAGGACATGTATGTCGGCGTGCCCGTCGTGATCGGCTCCAAGGGCGTCGAGCGCGTCGTCGAGATCGAGCTCGTCGGCAAGGACCGCGAAGCCTTCGACAAGTCGGTCGGCGCAGTGCAGGGTCTGGTTGACGCCTGCAAGAAGATCGCACCGGATCTTCTGGGCCGCTAAACCCAACAATTCCCGCCGAAGACCGAAACCCGGTCTTCGGCGGTTTCACTTCCGGGTCCCGGCTGTTCAGGCGGGCTCGGATCGGCAGTCCAGAGATCGATGTCAGAGAATCCGGGTTGCAGTTCCTGTGGTATATGGTATGCCAGCCACAAGACTGAGGTGGGCCTACGAGGTCACCGCCCGCGGGTTCAGGGAGCGACCATATGAATATCCATGAATATCAGGCCAAAGCGCTGCTGAACGAGTTCGGCGTCGCGATCTCCAAGGGCGTTCCGGTCCTGAAGGCGGCTGATGCGGACGCAGCGGCAAAGGCACTCCCTGGCCCGGTCTGGGTCGTGAAGAGCCAGATCCACGCCGGCGGCCGCGGCAAAGGTAAGTTCAAGGAGGCCTCGGCGGGCGACAAGGGCGGGGTGCGCATCGCCAAGTCGGCCGCGGAGGTTTCCGAATTCGCCAAGCAGATGCTCGGCGCCACCCTCGTCACCATCCAGACCGGCCCCGCCGGCAAGCAGGTCAACCGCCTCTACATCGAGGACGGCTCCGACATCGACAAGGAATTCTACCTCTCGATCCTGGTCGACCGCGAGACCTCTCGCGTCTCCTTCGTGGTGTCGACCGAGGGCGGCGTCAATATCGAGGACGTCGCGCACAACAGCCCTGAGAAGATCGTGACCTTCTCGATCGATCCCGCGACCGGCATCATGGGCCATCACGGCCGCACCGTCGCGAACGCGCTGAAGCTCTCCGGCGATCTCGCCAAGCAGGCCGAGAAGCTCACCGCGCAGCTCTATGCGGCGTTCGTCGCCAAGGACATGTCGATGCTGGAGATCAACCCGCTGGTCGTGACCAAGCAGGGCCAGCTCCGCGTGCTCGACGCCAAGGTGTCGTTCGACGACAACGCCCTGTTCCGTCATCCCGAGGTGCTCGCGTTGCGCGACGAGACCGAGGAAGACGCCAAGGAAATCGAGGCGTCGAAATACGACCTCAACTACGTCACCCTCGACGGCAATATCGGCTGCATGGTCAACGGCGCCGGCCTCGCGATGGCGACGATGGACATCATCAAGCTCTACGGCATGGCGCCGGCGAACTTCCTCGACGTCGGCGGCAGCGCCAGCAAGGAGAAGGTCGCGGCCGCCTTCAAGATCATCACCGCCGACCCCAACGTGAAGGGCATCCTGGTCAACATCTTCGGTGGCATCATGAAGTGCGACGTGATCGCCGAGGGCGTCACGGCTGCGGTTCGTGAAGTCGGCCTCAGCGTGCCGCTGGTGGTTCGCCTCGAAGGCACCAATGTCGAGCTGGGCAAGAAGATCATCCGTGAGTCCGGCCTGAACGTGGTGCCTGCCGACAATCTCGACGACGCCGCGCAGAAGATCGTGAAGGCCGTCAAGGGAGGCTGAGGCCATGACCCAGGACCATCTCGCTGCATCATCCCCGCTGCCGGAGCACGCGCGTCTTGCCGCGTTCGCCGGTGAATGGAATGGCGAAGAGGTGGTCTTTCCGTCGCGCTGGACAGAGGGCGGGACGGCGACCTCTCGCGTCGTGGCCCACATGGATCTCAATGGCTTCTATCTGATCCAAGACTCGGTCCAGACCCGCGACGGCAAGCAGAGCTTCGCCACCCACGGCATCTTCACCTTCGACCGCGAAGACCGGACCTACAAATTGTTCTGGTACGATTCGCTCGGCTACACGCCGCCCTCGCCCGCCTCCGGCGGGTGGGTCGGCAAGACCCTGACGCTGGTGCGCGGCTCGCTCCGCGGCAATGCGCGCCACGTCTATGAAATCATCGACGACGATTCCTATTCGTTGAAGATCCAGTTCTCGCCGGACGCGGAAGGCTGGGCCGACGTGCTCACCGGCGTCTACCGCCGCATCCACTGACCTCTCACTCGTTAGTTTCGCGAAAGCAGACCTCATGTCCATCCTGATCGACAAGAACACCAAGGTCATCTGCCAGGGCTTTACCGGCAAGAACGGCACCTTCCACTCGGAGGCCGCGATTGCCTATGGCACCAAGATGGTCGGCGGCACCTCGCCGGGCAAAGGCGGCGCGACGCATCTGGGTCTGCCGGTGTTCGACACCGTGCGCGAGGCGCGTGAGAAGACCGGCGCCGATGCGTCGGTGATCTACGTGCCGCCGCCGGGCGCGGCCGATGCGATCTGCGAAGCCATCGATGCCGAGATCCCGCTGATCGTCTGCATCACCGAAGGTATCCCGGTCATCGACATGGTCCGCGTGAAGCGTTCGCTGGCCGGCTCCAAGTCGCGCCTGATCGGGCCGAACTGCCCGGGCGTCATGACTGCCGGCGAGTGCAAGATCGGCATCATGCCGGCCAACATCTTCAAGACCGGCAGCGTCGGCATCGTCTCGCGCTCGGGCACCCTGACCTACGAAGCCGTGTTCCAGACCACCCAGGAAGGCCTCGGCCAGACCACGGCAGTCGGCATCGGTGGCGACCCGGTCAAGGGAACCGAGTTCATCGACGTGCTGGAAATGCTGCTCGGCGACCCCAAGACCGAATCGATCATCATGATCGGCGAGATCGGCGGTTCCGCCGAGGAGGACGCTGCCCAGTTCCTCAAGGACGAGGCCAAGCGCGGCCGCAAGAAGCCGATGGTCGGTTTCATTGCCGGTGTCACGGCCCCTCCCGGCCGCCGCATGGGCCACGCCGGCGCGATCATTTCGGGCGGCAAGGGGGACGCCGGTTCGAAGACCGACGCGATGAAATCGGCTGGAATTACAGTGTCGCCATCTCCCGCTCGGCTCGGGCACACGCTTGCCGAAAAATTGAAAGCCTGATTCATACCTTCGTAATTTTCCGGGCGAAGTTTCGCTGCAAATAGGGTAAATGGTGCCTGTCGCGCTGGTCCTCTGCCGGGGAGCCCAGCGCCAGCGCCGTTTGTTATGCGCGAACCGAAATCGCCAGGAACTCAAGTATGTCTCGCCAAGACGCGAACGCAGCCTTTGCCCTCTCCTCCTTTTTGCAGGGCACCAACGCCACCTACATCGACGAAATCTACGCCCGCTACGAGAAAGACCCGTCCTCGGTGGATGCCGAGTGGCAGGACTTCTTCAAGAGCCTCAACGACCAGCCGGGTGACATCAGCAAGAACGCCCAAGGCCCGTCCTGGGAGCGCGCCAACTGGCCGCTGACCCCGCAGGACGATCTGACCTCCGCGCTCGACGGCAATTGGGCGGAAGTCGAGAAGACGGTCGGAGCCAAGATCGCGGCCAAGGCGCAGGCCAAGGGCGGCGACAAGGGCGGCGGCCTTTCCTCCGCCGACCTGCTCCAGGCCACGCGCGACTCGGTCCGCGCGCTGATGCTGATCCGGTCCTACCGCATGCGCGGCCACTTCCACGCCAAGCTCGATCCGCTCGGCATCGAAGCACAGCGCAATCGCGAAGAGCTCGATCCGCGGACCTACGGCTTCAGCGAAGCCGATTTCGACCGCAAGATCTTCCTCGACCATGTGCTCGGTCTCGAATACGCCAGCTTGCGCGAAATCACCGCGATCTGCGAGCGTACCTACTGCCAGACGCTCGGCGTCGAGTTCATGCACATCACCAACGCGGCGCAGAAGGCGTGGATCCAGGAGCGGATCGAGGGGCCGGACAAGGAAATCTCCTTCACCCGTGAAGGCCGCCGCGCCATCCTGATGAAGCTGGTTGAAGCCGAAGGCTTCGAGAAATTCTGCGACACCAAGTTCACCGGCACCAAGCGCTTCGGCCTTGATGGCGCCGAGTCACTGATCCCCGCGCTTGAGCAGATCATCAAGCGCGGCGGCAATCTCGGCGTGAAGGAGGTCGTGCTGGGCATGCCGCATCGCGGCCGGCTCAACGTGCTGACCCAGGTGATGGGCAAGCCGCATCGCGCGCTGTTCCACGAGTTCAAGGGCGGTTCGGCCAATCCTGATGCGGTCGAAGGCTCGGGTGACGTCAAATATCACCTCGGCGCGTCCTCGGATCGCGAGTTCGACGGCAACCGCATCCATCTGTCGCTGACCGCCAACCCCTCGCATCTCGAGATCGTCGATCCCGTGGTGCTCGGAAAAGTCCGCGCCAAGCAGGATCAGCACGGCGATCCGCCGGATATGCGCATCTCGGTGATGCCGCTGCTGATGCATGGCGACGCCGCGTTCGCCGGCCAGGGCGTGGTCGCGGAATGCTTCGGCCTGTCGGACCTGAAGGGCTACCGCACCGGCGGCTCCGTGCACTTCATCGTCAACAACCAGATCGGCTTCACCACCTATCCGCGTTATTCCCGTTCGTCGCCTTACCCGTCCGACGTGGCGAAGATGATCGACGCGCCGATCTTCCACGTCAACGGCGACGATCCGGAAGCCGTCGTGTTCGCGGCCAAGGTCGCGACCGAGTTCCGGCAGAAATTCCACAAGCCCGTCGTCATCGACATGTTCTGCTACCGCAGGCATGGCCATAACGAGGGCGACGAGCCGGCTTTCACCCAGCCGGTGATGTACAAGAAGATCGCGGCCCATCCGTCGACGCTCGAGCTCTATGCCCGGCGCCTCATCAGCGAAGGCGTGCTGACCGAGGGCGAGGTCGAGAAGGCCAAGGCCGATTGGCGCGCGCGGCTCGATGCCGAGCTCGAAGCCGGCTCCGGCTACAAGCCCAACAAGGCCGACTGGCTCGACGGTAAATGGGCCGGCTTCAAGATCGCGGATCAGGAAGAAGATGCGCGGCGTGGCGTCACCGGCGTCGACATCGCCGCCCTGAAGGACATCGGTCGCAAGATCACCAAGGTGCCCGATGGCTTCCGCGTCCACCGCACCATCCAGCGCTTCCTCGAAAACCGCGCCAAGGCGATCGATGGCGGCACGGGCATTGACTGGGCGACCGGCGAGGCGCTGGCGTTCTGCACGCTGCTCAACGAGAACCACCATGTCCGCCTGTCCGGACAGGATTCGGAGCGCGGCACCTTCTCGCAGCGCCACTCGGTCCTGATCGACCAGGAAGACGAGAGCCGCTACACGCCGTTCAACCATCTCGGTCACGAGCAGGGCCATTACGAGGTCATCAACTCGCTGCTGTCGGAAGAAGCCGTGCTCGGCTTCGAATACGGCTATTCGCTCGCAGAGCCGAACACGCTGACCCTGTGGGAAGCGCAGTTCGGCGACTTCGCCAACGGCGCGCAGGTCGTGTTCGACCAGTTCATCTCCTCGGGTGAGCGCAAATGGCTGCGCATGTCCGGCCTCGTCTGCCTTCTGCCGCACGGCTATGAAGGCCAGGGACCGGAGCACTCCTCGGCGCGTCTGGAGCGTTATCTCCAGATGTGCGCGGAAGACAACATGCAGGTGGTCTACCCGACCACGCCGGCGAACTACTTCCACGTGCTGCGCCGGCAGCTCCATCGCGAGATACGCAAGCCGCTGATCGTGATGACGCCGAAGTCGCTGCTGCGTCACAAGCGGGCGGTGTCGCGTCTCGAGGAGCTCGCGAAGGGAACGACCTTCCACCGCATCCTCTATGACGACGCCCAGATGCTGCCGGGCGAAGCGGTCAAGCTCGTTCCCGACGAGAAGATCCGCCGCATCGTGCTCTGCTCGGGCAAGGTCTATTACGACCTCTACGAGGAGCGCGAGAAGCGCGGCATGGACGACATCTACCTGATGCGCGTCGAGCAGCTCTATCCGGTGCCGCTGAAGGCGCTGGTGGCCGAGCTGTCCCGCTTCAAGAAGGCCGAAGTGGTGTGGTGCCAGGAAGAGCCCCGCAACATGGGTGCCTGGCACTTCATCGAGCCCTATCTGGAATGGGTGCTGAACCAGGTGAACGGTGCGAGCCGGCGTCCGCGTTATGTCGGCCGCGCCGCCTCCGCCGCGACCGCCACGGGTCTGATGTCGAAGCATCAGGCGCAGTTGAAGGCGTTCCTGGACGAAGCATTGAGCTGAAAGTTTTTTAGGATGCTGTCATCGCCCGCGAAGGCGGGCGATCGAGTAAGCCGTGACGGCCGTGATGACCACGAACGCCGCGGAGTACTGGATGCCCCGCCTTCGCGGGGCATGACACCTGTGAAATTCATGACCGCATTGGCGATCTCCTTAAGGAAAAGACCATGACTGAAATTCGTGTGCCGACCCTCGGCGAATCCGTCACCGAGGCCACCATCGGCCGCTGGTTCAAGAAGGCCGGCGATGCCGTCGCCGTCGACGAGCCCTTGGTGGAGCTCGAGACCGACAAGGTCACCATCGAAGTCCCAGCGCCGTCCGCGGGCACGCTAAGCGAGATCATCGCCGCAGACGGCACGACCGTTGCGGTCGGTGCGCTGCTCGGGCAGATCACCGAGGGCACGGCCGGCGTCGCAAAGACGCCCGCCAAGCCGGCTGCCGCGCCCGCGCCGGCTCCCGCCGCGGCGGCCCCAGCCGCCGCCCCCGCCGCGGCGAAGGCGCCGCCGGCCGACTCGCCGCTCGCTCCGTCCGTGCGAAAGCTCTCGGCCGAGACCGGCATCGACGCCTCGACCGTTCCCGGCTCCGGCAAGGACGGCCGTGTCACCAAGGGCGACATGCTCGCCGCGATCGAGCGTGCGGCCTCGGCGCCGACCCCGGTCAACCAGCCGGCCGCAGCGGTCCAGGTCCGCGCACCCTCGCCGGCCGATGACGCCGCCCGCGAAGAGCGCGTGAAGATGACCCGGTTGCGCCAGACCATCGCGCGCCGCCTCAAGGACGTGCAGAACACCGCCGCGATGCTCACGACCTTCAACGAGGTCGACATGACCAACGTCATGGCGCTGCGCGCCCACTACAAGGATGCGTTCGAGAAGAAGCACGGCAGCAAGCTCGGCTTCATGGGCTTCTTCACCAAGGCCGTCGTGCAGGGGCTGAAGGACATCCCGGCCGTCAACGCCGAGATCGACGGCACCGATCTGATCTACAAGAACTACTATCACATCGGCGTCGCCGTCGGCACCGACAAGGGTCTCGTCGTGCCCGTGGTGCGCGATTGCGACAACAAGTCGATCGCCGACATCGAAAAGGGCATCGCCGATTTCGGCCGCCGCGCCCGCGACGGCCAGCTCAAGATCGACGAGATGCAGGGCGGCACCTTCACCATCACCAATGGCGGTATCTACGGCTCGCTGATGTCGACCCCGATCCTGAACGCACCGCAGTCCGGCATCCTCGGCATGCACAAGATCCAGGAGCGGCCGATGGTCGTCGGCGGCAAGATCGAGGTCCGCCCGATGATGTATCTGGCGCTGTCCTACGATCACCGCGTCATCGACGGCAAGGAGGCCGTGACCTTCCTTGTTCGCGTCAAGGAGAGCCTGGAAGATCCGGCGCGCCTGGTGCTCGATCTCTGATCGCTGATGCTCTGCGAGCGCCGTCGCCTTTCGCGACGGCGCGTGTCGAACCATGGAGGCGCGCGTGACGGATAAAGTCGTTGTCATCACCGGCGGCAGCCGCGGCATCGGCCGGGCGACCGCGATTGCGGCAGCCAAGCGCGGCTTCCGAATCGTCGTCGGCTATGCCAGCAACAAGACGGCCGCCGACGAGGTGGTCGCGGAGATCGCAGCCAGCAACGGCAAGGCCATCGCCGTGAAATGCGACGTCGCCGAGGAAAGCGAGATCCTGGCGCTGTTCAAGGCCGCGGACGCGTTCGGCACGCTCGGCGCGCTCGTCAATAATGGTGGCATTGTCGGGACCAGTGGCGTGCGCGTCGACGAGATGTCGGCCGAGCGCATCCAGCGCGTGATGGCGGTCAACGTCACCGGCTCCATCCTCTGCGCGCGCGAAGCGGTGAAGCGGATGTCGACCAGGCACGGCGGTCAGGGCGGCGTCATCGTCAATCTGTCGTCCGTTGCTGCCAAGCTCGGCGCGCCCAACACCTATGTCGACTATGCCGCGTCCAAGGGCGCGATCGATTCCTTCACCATCGGCCTCGGCTATGAGGTTGCCGGCGAGGGCATTCGCGTCGCGGGCATCCGCCCCGGCCTGATCGATACCGAAATCCACGCTGCCGGCGGCGAACCCGACCGCGCCCATCGTCTGGCCCATATGGTGCCGATGAAGCGCGTCGGGACTGCCGATGAAGTCGCCAATGCCATTGTCTGGCTGATGTCGGACGATGCCTCCTACGTCACTTCAGCCATTCTCGATGTGTCCGGCGGACGCTGACGCGCCGCGCGGACGCTGGCACATCCCTCAACGCTAAACTTACGGGACTTTCTCTCATGGCATACGATCTCGTCGTCATCGGCACCGGACCGGGCGGTTATGTCTGCGCGGTGCGTGCAGCGCAGCTCGGCATGAAAGTCGCCGTGGTGGAGAAGAACGCAACGCTCGGCGGCACCTGCCTCAATGTCGGCTGCATGCCGTCCAAGGCGCTGCTGCACGCCTCCGAAATGTTCGAGGAAGCCGGGCATTCCTTCGCCAAGATGGGCGTCAGCGTCTCCGCGCCGAAGCTCGATCTGCCTGCGATGATGAATTTCAAGCAGCAGGGCATCGACGGTAACGTCAAGGGCGTCGAGTTCCTGATGAAGAAGAACAAGATCGACGTGCTCAAGGGCGCCGGCAAGATACTCGGCACCGGCAAGGTCGAAGTCTCCGCCGACGGCAAGTCGCAGGTCGTCGAGACCAAGAGCATCGTGATCGCGACCGGCTCGGACATCGCGCGGCTCAAGGGCATCGAGATCGACGAGACGCGGATCGTGTCCTCGACCGGTGCGCTGTCGCTGGACAAGGTCCCCGGCAAGCTCTTGATCGTCGGCGCCGGCGTGATCGGGCTCGAGCTCGGCTCGGTCTGGCACCGTCTCGGCGCTGAAGTCGTCGTCGTCGAATTCCTCGACCGCATCCTGCCCGGCATGGACGGCGAGATCGCCAAGCAATTCCAGCGCATCCTGGAGAAGCAGGGCTTTGCCTTCAAGCTCGGTGCCAAGGTCACGGGCGTGGACACCTCCGGCAAGACACTGAAGGCGACGGTCGAGCCTGCCGCCGGCGGCGCTGCCGAGACGCTGGAAGCCGACGTCGTTCTCGTCTGTATCGGTCGTGTGCCGTACACGGATGGGCTGGGCCTGAAGGAAGCCGGCGTTGCGCTCGACAATCGCGGCCGCGTGCAAATCGATCCGCACTTCGCCACCAGCGTGAAGGGCGTCTATGCCATCGGCGACGTCGTCGCGGGCCCGATGCTCGCGCACAAGGCCGAGGATGAAGGCGTCGCGGTCGCCGAGATCATCGCAGGCCAGGCCGGCCACGTGAACTACGATGTTATCCCAGGCGTCGTGTATACCACACCGGAAGTATCCTCCGTCGGCAAGACCGAGGAGGAGCTGAAGCAGGCGGGCGTGGCTTATACCGTCGGGAAGTTTCCCTTTACCGCCAACGGCCGCTCCAAGGTCAATCAGACCACCGACGGCTTTGTGAAGATTCTCGCAGATGCGAAGACCGATCGTGTGCTCGGCGTGCACATTATCGGCCGCGAAGCCGGCGAAATGATCCATGAAGCCTGTGTTCTCATGGAGTTTGGCGGCAGCGCGGAGGACCTCGCGCGCACCTGCCACGCGCACCCGACCCGCTCGGAGGCCGTCAAGGAAGCCGCGCTTGCAGTCGGCAAGCGGGCCATCCATATGTAGGTCGCGCCCAGCGCCGAATCGGGCGGGAAACACATGCTACGCCGCCTGCTTCAACCGGTCTGGGTCCTGCTTGCGATCATCTTCCTGATCGAAGCCTGGCTGTGGGATCATCTCGAACCGATCGTCGCGCGGGTTGTCGCCATTGTCCCGCTCGCCCGGTTCAAGCAATGGCTGTCGGACCGCGTCGATGCGCTGTCGCCGGCGATGACGCTGATCGTGTTCGCCGTGCCCATCATCCCGCTGTTTCCGCTCAAGCTGGTCGGCCTGTGGCTGCTCACGCACGAATATTGGACCAGCGCGGTCTTCACCATCGTGTTCGCAAAGCTGCTCGGCGTCGGCGTCACCGCCTTCGTCTTCGACGTGACGCGCGACAAGCTGATGGAGATGCACTGGTTCGAGCGGCTTTATGATCTGGTGCTGAAGCTGCGTGCCAAGGCCGCCGAGCTGGTCGATCCGATCAAACGGCGCATCCGCGAGCTGATCGCCGGCAACGGCGAAGGCTGGTCCTCCCGCACGCTCCGCCTGATCCAGCGTTTTCGCAAAAGCGTGCACGAAGCGCGTTGATCGTCGCCACTTGTTCAGGTCCCGTAGCCCGGATGGAGCGCAGCGCAATCCGGGACTGTTGCCCGCGGCCCCGCATTCCGCTGCGCTCCATGCGGGCTACAAATCTCGCCTCGTCCCCTCAATGCAGTCGAGTAGCCCGGATGAGCAAAGCGATATCCGGGATTCGTTATTGTGGCTCCCCACATGTCGCTGCGCTCATGCGGGCTACGAGTCTCAATGCAAATGCAGCAGATGCGGCAACCACAGACCAAGCCCGGTCATGATGAGCCCAGCGATCGTCAGCAGGCCGGCGACATAGGCGAGTGCGATCATGCCGGTGATGATGGTGGCTGAGGCGAGAACGATGCCGATCTGGAAGGCGGCGGACGCCAGCTCGAAGTGATGATATTTCGCAGTCGCCTCGTCGCGCTCATGCTCGGCGTGCTTGGCCTTTTCGGCCAGCTGCTCGGTGCCTTCGCCGGTCTCGGGCTCGGAGCGGTAGCGCTGCGCGGTCTTCTGCCAGTCCTCGATCTGCTTCTGCACGGCCACCTTGTTGGCCTCGTCGCTCGCTGCGCCGAGGATGAGCTTGCCCTGGTCCGCCATGCTCTGCACCATGGTGCGGCGGATACTCTTGGCTTGGAAGAACGCCCAGAGGTTGGAAGCCTCGACGTTCTTGCTGATCGATTCGGTCTGGGCGCCCTTGCCGAGCGTCTCCGAGATCGCCAGGAAAAGCGCCAGAACGGCGATCAGGAGCGCGATCTTCTTGTTCGAGCCGGACGCGTGTTCGGCGTGCTCGGCGTGCTCCATGCTTTCATGTGCGCTCATAAATCCCTCCTGCCCGGTTCCCCACGATTGACCGAACCGCGGGCGCCGCGCAAGAGGCATGCGCGCCGAGAGGCTTGCTATGACAGCTTCATGTCAGCATCAGCGCCGCGGATGCGCGCTGGCATAGACTTCCAGCAGCCGCTCGGCATCGATGCCGGTATAGATCTGCGTGGTCGAGAGCGAGGCATGGCCGAGCAATTCCTGGATCGCGCGCAAATCGCCGCCGCGTGACAACAGATGCGTGGCGAAGGAATGCCGGAGCGCGTGCGGCGTGGCGCTGTCGGGCAGGCCGAGCGCGCCGCGCAGCCGCTCCATCGCGAGCTGGATGATGCGCGGGCTCAAGGGCCCGCCGCGCGCGCCGACGAAGATCGGCCCCTCCGCCGGCAGCGGATACGGGCACATCGAAACGTATTCATGCACCAGTGCGAGCACGTTCTGGAGCACCGGCACCATGCGGGTCTTGTTGCCTTTGCCCGTCACGATCAGCACGTCGCCTTCGCCGGGACGCGGCACCTCGCGGCGCGTCAGCCCCAGCGCTTCGGAGATGCGCAGGCCCGAGCCGTAGAGGAGAGCCATCACCGCGGCATCGCGCGCCAGAATCCAGCTCTCGCGGTCCTCGCCGGCGCGCTCGTCGGCGTCCGCAAGACGTTTGGCCGAAGCCATCGGCAGCGGCTTTGGCAGGCTCTTGGCGACTTTCGGCGCACGGATTGCCGAGAGCGCCCCGACCTTGCCCTTGCCTTCGCGCTCCAGGAAGCGGCCGAACGAGCGCAGGCCCGCGAGTGCGCGCATCAGCGAGCGCCCGGCAATATCGTCGGCGCGGCGCATCGCCATGAAGGCCCTGATATCGGTGGCCTCCAGCGCGGCGAAACGCTTCAGCGTCACCCGCTCCCCCCAATGGCCGCAGAGGAAATTCAGGCACTGCCGCAAATCGCGGGCATAGGCTTCCAGCGTCTTCGGCGACAGCCGCCGCTCCGCACCGAGATGCGACAGCCAGCGCGTCATCTCCTGCGCGATGTCAGGATCGGCGCTGGCGAGCTCGATCTGTGGGGCGGCCGCTTTGCTCATGCGCTCTGGACGTGGTGATTCCACTCAGTATATCGCATCACACTCGTTTATCGTTCGCTAAGGCCGCCTCAGGGCGCTAGCCTTGAGGCCCCGGGTTCCGATTCCCCCTCCATGGATCACACGTCGCGCAGCAACGTCGTCTCCGCCAACGCGACCCGCATGGTCGACGTGCTGGTGCCGGTCGCGCTCGACCAGACCTATTCCTACAAGGTGCCGCGTGGGATGGAGCTGAAGGCGGGCGATATTATTGGCGTGCCGCTCGGCCCGCGCGAGGTGCTCGCCGTGGTCTGGGCCGAAAACGCCAATCCGGATCCGCGCCTGCACAACCGCCTCAAGGAGGTCAGCGAAAAGCTCGACATCCCGCCGTTGAAGCCCGAGCTGCGTGCGGTCGTGGACTGGGTCGCCAATTACACGCTGAGCCCGCGCGGCATGGTGCTTCGCATGTGCCTGCGCATGGGTGAGAACCTCGGCCCCGAGCGGGTGCGCGCCGGCGTGCGCCTGGTCGGCGATCCGCCAAAACGTCTGACGCCGGCGCGGCAGCGCCTGATCGAGGTGCTGTCGGACCGGCTGCTGCACGGCAAGTCCGAGGCGGCCAAGGAGGCCGGCGTTACGGCCGGTGTGATCGACGGCCTCGTCGACGAAGGTACGCTCACGGTCGAGCCGATGCCGCCGCCTCCGCCGCCGCCCGCACCCGATCCGGATTTCAGCCGGCCGGATTTTTCGCCGCTCCAGCGCGCCGGGGTCGATGCGATGCGCGCGCTCGCGGCTAACGGCAGCTTTCACGTCGCGCTGCTCGACGGTGTCACCGGCTCGGGCAAGACCGAGGTTTACTTCGAAGCGGTGGCCGAGGCGATCCGCCGCGGAAAGCAGTCGCTGATCCTGATGCCGGAGATCGCGCTCACCGGCCAGTTCCTCGATCGCTTCGCGCAGCGTTTTGGCGTGCGCCCTCTGGAATGGCATTCCGAGCTGACGCCGCGCACCCGCGCGCGCAACTGGGCGGCGATCTCCGAGGGCAGCGCGCCGGTCGTGGTCGGCGCGCGCTCGGCGCTGTTTCTGCCCTACGCCAATCTCGGCCTCATCGTCGTCGATGAAGAGCACGACCAGGCCTACAAGCAGGACGAGGGCGTGCATTATCACGCCCGCGACATGGCGGTGGTGCGCGCCCATATCGCAAAGGTCCCGATCGTTCTGGCGTCGGCGACGCCCTCGGTCGAATCCGAGGTCAATGCACGCAAGAACCGCTATCAGCGCATCGCGCTGCCGTCGCGTTTCGGCGGCCAGCACATGCCGCATATCGAGGCCATCGACATGCGCCGCGAGCCGCCGGCGCGCGGCCGCTTCATCTCGCCGCGGCTGGCCTCCGAGATCAGGACCGCGATCGAGCGGCGCGAGCAGGCGCTATTGTTCCTCAATCGCCGCGGCTATGCGCCGTTGACGCTGTGCCGCGCCTGCGGTCATCGCTTCGCCTGCACCATTTGCGATGCCTGGCTGGTCGATCACCGCTTCCGTCAGCGCCTCGTCTGTCACCATTGCGGCTTCTCGATGCCGCGCCCGCAAACCTGTCCGCATTGCGCGGCGGAGGAATCGCTGGTCGCGGTCGGGCCCGGCGTCGAGCGCTTGCAGGAGGAAGCGGCGGCGCTGTTCCCGCAGGCGCGCACCATGGTGCTGTCGAGCGATCTCATCACCTCGATCGAGACGATGCGCTCCGAGCTGAATGACATCGCGGAGGGCCGCGTCGACGTCATCATCGGCACCCAGCTCGTGGCCAAGGGCCACAATTTTCCGCGGCTCAATCTGGTCGGCGTGGTCGATGCGGATCTCGGACTGTCCAATGGCGATCCGCGCGCCTCGGAGCGCACCTGGCAATTGCTCAACCAGGTGATCGGCCGCGCCGGGCGCGAGCAGGGCCGCGGCGTCGGCTATCTCCAGACCCATCAGCCCGATCATCCCGTGATGAGGGCACTGATCGCCTGCGACCGCGAAGCGTTCTACGACAGCGAGATCGATTTGCGCGAACGCACGCTCTATCCGCCGTTCGGGCGGCTCGCGAGCCTGATCATTTCCGCCGGCGACCGGCCGAGCGCCGAAGGCTTTGGCCGCCACCTTGTCGCGCTCGCGCCGCGCGACGAGCACGTGGTGGTGCTGGGCCCGGCGGAAGCCCCGCTCGCGGTCATCAAGGGCCGCTACCGATTCCGCATCCTGGTGAAATCGGCGCGCGGGTTCGACCTGTCGGATTATCTGCGCAACTGGCTTGCCGTCTGCCCGAAGCCGAAGGGCAATCAAAAGCTCGAGGTCGACGTCGATCCACAGAGCTTCTTGTAGGCCCCACTGTCATTCCGGGGCGCGACCAAGTCGCGAACCCGGAATCCATTCATCCACCGACCCTGCTGTTCGATGGATTCCGGGCTCGCGCTACGCGCGCCCCGGAATGACGAAGCCCGCCGTCCCCCAAGACGGCGGGCTTCTTTCAGGCGTCGCGCCCCTTAGGAGACGACTTCCGCGGTGACGCGCCCGACGCCGGCGCCGGTGAGGCCGATGGCCCGGGCAGCGCCCGTGGAGAGGTCGAGGACACGGCCGCGAACGAACGGGCCACGGTCATTGATCGTGACGATGACGCTCGAGCCGCCATGGGTAACGCGCAGCTTGGTGCCGAACGGCAGTGAACGGTGCGCCGCGGTCATGGCGTTCTGGTTGAAGCGCTGGCCCGAGGCAGTCCTGCTGCCGGACTCGTTCCCGTAAAAGGAAGCCATGCCGGAGAAGGAACGTCCGGTCCCCTGCGACGGCGTCATCGACGCATTGGCGTTACGCCAATCGGAGGTCGTGTTGGCATCGTTCTGGGCGTGGTGGCGGTGATGATGGTGGGAATACCGGTGGTGATGGCGGGATTTGGCGGAAGCTTCGGTGGCAGTTCCACCGATGAGAAGAGTTGCGGCAACAAAGGCGATCGCCGTACGCGGCCGGGTCACAGAGCCCAGCGTCTTCAAACAAAGCATATATTGGTCCCTAAGCTAGTATTGCCACATATGTGGCAAGTGGAGCCCCCGTAAGTTTGCGAGCGGGACCGCGTTTCGATTCCTAATGAGGCGTGAATTGGGCAGTAAATCCGTTCTGTGTCGCCGTGTAATATCTTGTTACCGGCAGAGATATTCAGCCGACATTCCGTAATATTGGAATTTAACGATCTATTAACCTACATATTACTTGTAAATACTGTAAAACGAAGTCATCGCTTCCCGCATTTAGGTTTGGGAAAGTATTCGGCGAGTGAAGTCCGCCCGCCCGGAATCACGCCTCAGCGATCCGTGTTCATGGCCGCTATGCGCTGAGGGCAGGAACCAATGGCCCGGCGTCGGCTCGAGGCCCGAGGTTAAGCGCTGTGGCAATTCCGCGGCATGGCAGGTCGTCGTGGCGTCGGCGTGGACTGCGACGAACTGGCGACAGAACGTCATGCCTTTAATTTGGCGTCATGTTGCACGTGCGCGCCTGCTATGTTAGCAAAGCCGCGATTTTAACGAGCCCGGCACTTCCGTGCGGGGTCGAAAATCGAAGTCCCGCTTGAATTCCAAGGGCTTGGATCGCTAGGCGCCGCTTCGTGGCGACGGTTTTTCCCTTGCGAGTTTGACAGCAAAAAGAGCACGTCTGTGGCTGCAGAAGATACGTCCGTTTCCGGTGTGTCGGGCCGTTATGCAACGGCCTTGTTTGAACTGGCCCGCGACCAGAAAGTGGTCGACGAGGTCAAGGCCGATCTCGAAAAATTCGAGGGCATGCTGAACGAAAGCGCCGATCTGAAGCGCCTCGTCCGCAGCCCTGTGTTCGCGGCCGACGCCCAGTCCAGAGCCCTCTCGGCTGTTTTGGACAAAGCGGGCATCGCCGGCATCTCCGCCAATTTCCTGAAAGTGCTGACCGCCAACCGCCGCCTGTTCGCGGTGGCTGACGTCATCCGCGCCTATCGCGCCCTGGTCGCCAGGTTCAAGGGCGAGGCCACGGCCGACGTCACCGTGGCGGAGGCGCTCTCGGACAAGAATCTCGACGCCCTCAAGGTTGCCCTGAAGTCGGTGACCGGCAAGGACGTCGCGCTCAACGTGAAGGTCGATCCCTCGATCATCGGTGGCCTCGTGGTCAAGCTTGGCAGCCGGATGATCGATAGCTCGCTTCGCACCAAACTCAATTCGATCAAGCACGCGATGAAAGAGGCAGGCTGATGGACATCCGCGCCGCGGAAATTTCCGCGATCCTCAAGGACCAGATCAAGAATTTCGGCCAGGAAGCTGAAGTCTCCGAAGTCGGACAGGTGCTGTCCGTCGGCGACGGTATCGCCCGCGTCTACGGTCTGGATAACGTCCAGGCCGGTGAAATGGTCGAGTTCGAGAACGGCACCCGCGGCATGGCGCTGAACCTCGAAACCGACAACGTCGGTATCGTTATTTTCGGCGCCGACCGCGAGATCAAGGAAGGCCAGACCGTCAAGCGCACCCGCGCCATCGTGGACGCGCCGGTCGGCAAGGGCCTGCTCGGCCGCGTCGTCGACGCGCTCGGCAATCCCATCGACGGCAAGGGCCCGATCCAGGCCGACAAGCGCATGCGCGTTGACGTCAAGGCGCCCGGCATCATTCCGCGCAAGTCCGTGAACGAGCCGATGGCGACCGGCCTCAAGGCGATCGACGCCCTGATCCCGATCGGCCGCGGCCAGCGCGAGCTGATCATCGGCGACCGTCAGACCGGCAAGACCGCGATCGCGCTCGACACCATCCTCAACCAGAAGCCGCTCAACGCGCAGCCGGACGAGAACATCAAGCTGTATTGCGTCTACGTCGCGATCGGCCAGAAGCGCTCGACCGTTGCCCAGTTCGTCAAGGTGCTGGAAGAGCAGGGCGCGCTCGAATATTCGATCATCGTCGCCGCCACCGCGTCCGATCCGGCGCCGATGCAGTACATCGCGCCGTTCACCGGCTGCACCATGGGCGAGTACTTCCGCGACAACGGCATGCACGCCGTCATCATCTATGACGATTTGTCCAAGCAGGCCGTCGCCTACCGCCAGATGTCGCTGCTGCTGCGCCGTCCGCCGGGCCGCGAAGCCTATCCGGGCGACGTGTTTTATCTGCATTCCCGCCTGCTCGAGCGCGCGGCGAAGCTGAACAAGGATCAGGGCTCGGGCTCGCTGACGGCGCTGCCGGTCATCGAAACCCAGGCCAACGACGTGTCGGCCTACATTCCGACCAACGTCATCTCGATCACCGACGGCCAGATCTTCCTCGAAACCGACCTGTTCTTCCAGGGCATCCGCCCCGCGGTGAACGTCGGTCTGTCGGTGTCGCGCGTCGGCTCCTCGGCGCAGACCAAGGCCACCAAGAAGGTCGCCGGCAAGATCAAGGGCGAGCTCGCGCAGTACCGCGAAATGGCGGCGTTCGCGCAGTTCGGCTCCGACCTCGACGCCTCGACCCAGCGCCTGCTCAATCGCGGCTCGCGTCTCACCGAGCTCCTGAAGCAGCCGCAGTTCGCGCCGCTGAAGATGGAAGAGCAGGTCTGCGTGATCTGGGCCGGCACCAACGGCTATCTCGATCCGCTTCCGGTCAACAAGGTGCGCGCGTTCGAGGACGGTCTGTTGTCGCTGCTGCGTGGCAAGAATGTCGAGATCCTCAACGCGATCCGCGACAGCCGCGATCTCTCCGACGACACCGCCGCCAAGCTGAAGTCGGTGGTCGAAGGTTTCGCCAAGAGCTTCGCATAAGAGAACGGTCGCAAGGCCGGGCTTCTTGTCCCGGCCTTCCGTGCCTCACTGCATGGAACGAAGACGTGGATGCCCGGGACACGCCCGGGCATGACGACTGGGATAGGCTAGCGGCTTGATCCAAGGGGTCGAACCGCCGGGGTGAACGAAGAATGGCGTCACTTAAAGACATGCGCGTCCGCATCGCCTCCACCAAGGCGACGCAGAAGATCACCAAGGCCATGCAGATGGTTGCGGCGTCCCGGTTGCGCCGCGCCCAGCAAGCGGCCGAGGCGGCGCGGCCCTATGCCGACAAGATGAGCGCGGTGATCTCCAACATCGCCAGCGCTGCCGCCGGTTCGCCCGGCGCACCGGTGCTGCTGGGCGGCACCGGCAAGGATCAGGTTCACCTGCTGCTGGTCTGCACCGGCGAGCGCGGCCTGTCCGGCGCGTTCAACTCCTCGATCGTGCGCCTCGCGCGCGAGCGCGCCCAGGCGCTGATGGCGCAGGGCAAGGAAGTCAAATTCTTCTGCGTCGGCCGCAAAGGCTACGAGCAGCTCCGCCGCCTCTACGACAAGCAGATCGTCGAGCATCTCGACCTGCGCGGCGTTCGTCAGCTCGGCTTCCTCAACGCCGAGGACATCGCAAAGAAGGTTCTGGCCCGCTTCGACAACGGCGAATTCGACGTCTGCACGCTGTTCTACGCCCAGTTCAAGTCCGTGATTGCCCAGGTTCCGACCGCGCAGCAGATCATTCCGCTGACCGTGGAAGAAAAGGCGGCGAACGCGCCGTCGACGTCCTACGACTACGAGCCGGAGGAAGACGAACTCCTCTCCGGCCTGTTGCCGCGGAATATCGCGGTGCAGATCTTCCGCGCGCTGCTGGAAAACAACGCCTCGTTCTACGGCGCCCAGATGAGCTCGATGGACAACGCCACCCGCAACGCCGGCGAAATGATCCGCAAGCAAACCCAGATCTACAACCGAACCCGTCAAGCCCAGATCACCAAGGAGCTGATCGAGATCATCTCCGGCGCCGAGGCGGTCTGACGCACGAACCAAACGACGGTCGTTCAAGTAAAGAATTTCGAAGGAGAGCTTCATGGCTACAGCAGCTACCCAGGTCGGTCGTGTCACCCAGGTCATGGGCGCCGTCGTCGACGTTCAGTTCGAAGGCCATCTGCCGGCCATTCTGAATTCGTTGGAAACCAAGAACGGCAACATCCGCCTCGTGCTGGAAGTTGCGCAGCATCTCGGTGAGTCCACGGTGCGCACGATCGCGATGGACGTGACCGAAGGTCTGGTCCGCGGCCAGGAAGTGACCGACACCGGTCAGCCGATCTCGGTGCCGGTGGGTGCGGGCACGCTCGGGCGCATCATGAACGTGATCGGCGAGCCGATCGACGAAGCCGGCCCGATCCAGTCCGAAGGCAAGCGCGCCATCCATCAGGAAGCGCCGAGCTACACCGACCAGTCGACCGAAGCTGAAATTCTCGTCACCGGCATCAAGGTCGTCGACTTGCTCGCGCCCTACGCCAAGGGCGGCAAGATCGGCCTGTTTGGCGGCGCCGGCGTCGGCAAGACCGTGCTGATTCAGGAGCTGATCAACAACGTCGCGAAGGCGCACGGTGGTTATTCCGTGTTCGCCGGCGTCGGCGAGCGTACCCGCGAAGGCAACGACCTCTATCACGAGTTCATCGAGTCCAAGGTCAACGCGGATCCGCACAATCCGGATCCGAGCGTCAAGTCGAAGTGCGCGCTGGTGTTCGGCCAGATGAACGAGCCGCCCGGCGCCCGTGCCCGCGTCGGCCTCACCGGCCTGACCGTCGCCGAGCACTTCCGTGACCAGGGCCAGGACGTGCTGTTCTTCGTCGACAACATCTTCCGCTTCACCCAGGCCGGTTCTGAAGTGTCGGCGCTGCTCGGTCGTATTCCGAGCGCCGTGGGTTACCAGCCGACGCTCGCCACCGACATGGGCGCGCTGCAGGAGCGCATCACCACCACGCAAAAGGGTTCGATCACCTCGGTGCAGGCCATTTACGTTCCGGCCGACGACTTGACCGACCCGGCGCCCGCGACCTCGTTCGCGCATTTGGACGCCACCACGGTGCTGAACCGCGCGATCTCGGAAAAGGGCATCTATCCGGCGGTGGACCCGCTCGACTCGACCTCGCGCATGCTCTCGCCGCTCGTCGTCGGCCAGGAGCACTACGACACCGCGCGTCAGGTCCAGCAGGTGCTGCAGCGCTACAAGTCGCTGCAGGACATCATCGCCATTCTCGGCATGGACGAGCTTTCGGAAGAGGACAAGCTGACGGTGGCCCGCGCCCGCAAGATCGAGCGCTTCCTGTCGCAGCCGTTCCACGTCGCCGAAATCTTCACCGGCTCGCCCGGCAAGTTCGTCGACCTCGCGGACACCATCAAGGGCTTCCGCGGCCTCTGCGAAGGCAAGTATGACCACCTGCCGGAAGCCGCCTTCTACATGGTCGGCACCATCGAAGAGGCGATCGAGAAGGGCAAGAAGCTGGCGGCCGAGGCGGCCTAAGCTGCGAAGGACGAGCAGGGAGTAGCGAATAGTCGCGCTGCTCCCACTCCATTCGCAATTCACTACTCACTATTCGCAGGTTTCCAATGGCCACCTTCCACTTCGATCTCGTCTCGCCGGAAAAGCTCGCCTTCTCGGGCGAGGTCGACCAGGTCGATATCCCCGGCGTCGAGGGTGACTTCGGCGTGCTGGCGGGACATGCGCCGGTCGTGGCCGCGATCCGGCCCGGCATTCTCACCGTGACCACCGGCGGCAAGCACGAGAAGATCATCGTGCTCGGCGGTATCGCCGAAGTGTCCGACAAGGGCCTCACCGTGCTCGCCGACGTCGCGACCTCGCTGGCCGAGCTCGACCGCGCCCAGTTCGCCGCGACCGTCTCGGAGATGGAAGAGGGATTGAAGGAGCATGAGGGCGACGAGTTCGATCAAGCCATCGCCCGGCTCGACCACTTCAAGAGCATCCAGCACGAGCTCAACACCACGGCTATGCACTAAGCCCCGGTGCACCGCGCCGGGGCTCAGGCTGCAAATTCCTGAATAAATTCAGCGCTCGTCACGGAAGTGGCGGGCGCTGAAACTTTGTTGCTCCGCGCCGGCCTCTCCCGCAAACGGGAGAGGCCGAGCGAGCCCGCGGCTGGTTGTGCGGTAAGCGGTGAAAGGTCTCTGCGTTCTTAGTTTGCGAACGGCGCAAATTGCTGCGCCACCGCGCTGTAGACGTGGCGGCGGAACGGCACCACGACATCGGCGACACGGTCGAGCCGCTCCCAGCGCCAGGCGTCGAACTCGGCGGGCTGTCCGTTGCGCGGCGTCAGCGGATCGATCTCGTCATCCTTGCCGGTGAAGCGCAGCGCGAACCATTTTTGGCGCTGTCCGCGGAATTTCGCCAGCCGATGCGTCTGCGGTCCGTCGTAAGGTGGGAACTCGTAAGTCAGCCAGTCGGTCTCGCCGAGATAGGTTGCGCTCTTGACGCTGGTCTCTTCCCAGAGCTCGCGCAGCGCGGCATCGCGCAAATCCTCGCCCTCGTCGACGCCGCCCTGCGGCATCTGCCAGTCCAGGCCCGGCAAGATGATCTCGGGTCCGTCGCCCTTGAAGCGATGCCCGATCAGCACGCGGCCATCCGCATTGAACAGCGCGATTCCGACATTGGGACGGTAGGGTTTTTCGGTGCTCACGCGTGGATCTCTCGTCGTCATTTCAGGCTGTGCATTAGAGCGTTTTCGAGCGAAGTGGATACCGGTTCGCGTCAAGAAAACGCGTCAAACTAAAACTAGAGCCCCGTTCCGATTCCATCGGAACGGAACTGGCTCTAGCATCAACCTGGAAAGGCGACTTGAACTAATCCTGCGCCAGCGCGGAAAATTCCTTCACCACGCGCTCGTAGACCGGGCGCTTGAACGGAATGATCAGCCCGGTCAGATTCTTCATCGGCTCCCAGCGCCAGCTCACGAACTCGGCCTTGTGGCCACCGCCGGGCTTTTCGACATTGATCTCGCTGTCCTTGCCGGTGAAGCGGACCGCGAACCATTTCTGGCGCTGGCCGCGGTAGCGGCCCTTCCAGGCGCGCCCGGCGACCGTGCGCGGAATGTCGTAAGTGAGCCAGTCCGGAACCTCGCCGAGCCGCTCGACCGAGCGCACGCTGGTCTCCTCATAGAGCTCGCGCTTGGCGGCCTCCCAATTGTCCTCGCCGGGATCGACGCCGCCCTGCGGCATCTGCCAGACATGGGTGTCGTCGACATGCTCGATACCGCCGGCACGCCGGCCGATGAACACCAGTCCGTCCTTGTTGAGCAACATCACGCCGACGCAGGTCCGGTAGGGCAGATCTTCGTAACGCGCCATTCCGCCAGACCTCTCGCATGCTGTCGGTAAGGCTGAAGCAGGCCCGGCGGGCCTGTGCCGTACCAATCCGTTGATTTAGCTGGATTTTGATTTCAGCATCGCGGTTGTCAATGGCACCAAAAGGATACCTCGGTCGCCCAATGTCTTGGTCCAGGCGCCGATGCGCTCGATCGAGACCGGGAGGGCGGAGGCGGTGCCCACGGCCACGCCGCGTTCGCGCGCCGCCGCTTCGAGCTTGGTCAGGGCGCGGTCGATCTCGGCCGGGGTCGGCACCGCGTCGATCGCGATATCGCCCTTGCCGAACGGCATCGCCAGGCTGCCGGCGGCCTGGGGTGCGATGCTGCGGGGCGATGAGCCGTCGTCGAAGAAGCCGAGGCCGCGCTTGGCCGCCTCGCGGATGATCGGCTGCATCGCCGGCTCCGTTGCGATGAAGCGGGCGCCCATGAAATTGGTGAGGCCGGCATAGCCCTGCATCCGGCTCAGATGCCAGTACAGGCGGTCCATGTTCTGGTCGGCACTCAGCGAGGTCAGCAGCGTCTGCGGTCCCGGATCGTTGTCGGGGAAGTCATAGGGCTCCATCGGGATCTGGAGGAAGATCTCGTGGCGCTGGGCGCGGGCGCGCTCGGCGAGTTTTCCTGGATCGGACCCATAGGGCGTGAAGGCCAGCGTCACCGCCGGCGGTAGCCGCATGATGGCATCGGTGGTCTTGGCGGCGCCGACGCCGAGGCCGCCGATCAGGATCGCGACCACCGGCATCTTGGCGGCCTTGGCGCGGTCGGCATCCGCCGCATAGACGTTGAACGGCTTCAGATCCCCGGACATCGCGGGGATCATGCCATAGCGCGATTTCTCGAGGAGTTTTGAGTCGATCCCGGCCATCACGGGCGGCGGTGCGGAAGCCGACGCCGCCTCGCTCTTGCCGGCGGCATCGCCGCCGATCACCACGTCGTGGCGGGTGCCGGTGGACCCGTCGATCATGGTGACGGTCTTCTGCTCGCCCGCCTGCTTCGGCGCCTCCCTGGTCTCTTGCTTGCTTTCCTGTTTGCTGTCCTGGCCGTGGCCGGAAGCGGCCGGCTTGTCGACGCCGGCCTTGTCTGCGGCACTGGGCTCGCGGATCGCGAGCCGCGTCATCGGCTCGCCGCCGAGCGGATCCTTGTTGAAGATGGCGAAGCCGGCAAATGTGACCAGGAACAGGCCAAGCAGGACCGCGAGCAGCTGCATGACGGTGAACGGCAGCCGCAGCCGGCGCTTCCGGCGCGGCTTGTCCCGTCCGAGCGGGGCGCTCAGATCATCGGCCGTTTCAGTCATGCGCGATCCCGAATCACTCGAGATGACGATACCACGCCGAGGTCAAGCGGCGGCAGGCCGGGATAGGCCGGGGATAGCAGGAGTTCCAAGCAAAAAGGGCGGCTCCGGGAGCCGCCCTTTCGTCAGATCGCGATGCGCCGACTTTAGTTTGCCGCTTTGGGCTTGTCGGTCGTGGCCTTGTCGCCGCCCGGGGTGGGCGCCGCCGAGGCGCTGTTCTTGATGCCGTGGAGCAAATCGTCGGCGAGCTTGAGCGCCTTGTCGTCCTTGGCATCCGGCGGAACGTAGGACTGCGAGCCGGTCTTCTCGTCGCCGTCGTTCTTGAGATGGCCGCGCAGCGAAGCTTCGCCCTTGGTGTCGGTGCGCGACTTCAGCTCGTCCGGCACGTCCTGCAGCACCTCGATGTCGGGCACGATGCCCTTGGCCTGGATAGACTTGCCCGACGGCGTGTAATAGCGCGCCGTGGTCAGACGCAGCGCGCCGTTGCCGGAGCCGAGCGGAATGATGGTCTGCACCGAGCCCTTGCCGAACGAGCGTGTGCCGACGATGGTCGCGCGCTTGTGGTCCTGCAGCGCACCGGCGACGATCTCCGATGCCGAAGCCGAGCCGCCGTTGACGAGCACGATGACCGGCTTGCCCTTGGTGAGGTCGCCCGAATGCGCGGTACGGCGCTGGGTCTCCTCGGCATTGCGGCCGCGGGTCGAGACGATCTCGCCCTTCTCCAGGAACGAGTCGGAGACGGTGACCGCTTCCTCGAGCAGCCCGCCCGGGTTGTTGCGGAGGTCGATGACGTAGCCCTTCAGCTTGTCGCCGATCTGATTCGAGAGGTTGGCGACCTCGCGCTTCAGACCTTCGGTGGTCTGCTCGTTGAAGGTGGTGATGCGGATATAGGCGATGTCGTCGGCCTCGATGCGGGCGCGTACCGAACGGACGCGGATGTTGTCGCGCACCAGCGTGACGTCGATCGGATTATCCTGGCCCTTGCGGATGATCTTGAGCTTGATCTTGGTGTTGACCGGCCCGCGCATCTTCTCGACCGCCTGGTTCAGGGTCAGGCCCTGCACCGCCTCGTCGTCGAGATTGGTGATGATGTCGTTGGCCATGACGCCGGCGCGCGAGGCCGGGGTGTCGTCGATCGGCGAGACCACCTTGATCAGGCCGTCTTCCATCGTGACTTCGATACCGAGGCCGCCGAACTCACCGCGGGTCTGCACCTGCATGTCGCGGAAGCTCTTCGCGTCCATGTAGCTCGAATGCGGATCGAGACCGGTGAGCATGCCGCTGATCGCGGATTCGATCAGCTTGGTGTCGTCGGGCTTCTCGACATAGTCCGAGCGCACGCGCTCGAAGACGTCGCCGAACAAATTGAGTTGGCGATAGGTGTCCGCGGTGGCGGCTCGCGCGCTGGAGCCCATGAAGATCGCGCGCGGTTGCGTCACGAACAGCGTCAGCGCCGCACCGGTGGCCGCGCTGAGGAGGATAACTGAAGTCTTGCGCATCATCCGCGAACCTTCTCGCCTTCATTTGCGGCCCACCATGGGCCTGGATCGATTGGAGTGCCGTCTTTGCGGAACTCGACATAGAGCACAGGTTGACTCGCGTTCGTGGCGAGAATGGAGGCGACTTGAGAAGTCGACCCCATGGTCGCGACAGGCTCCCCCGTGAGCACAAACTGACCGATGTTGACCGAAATGCGCTCCATCCCGGCGATCAGCACATGATACCCGCCCCCGGCATTGAGGATCAAGAGTTGTCCATAGCTGCGGAAGGGGCCGGCATAGACAACCCATCCATCACACGGCGTCGTGACCTGGGAGCCGGGCCTGGTCGCCAGCGAAATGCCCTTCTGGACCCCGCCGAGCCCGTCGGAACCGCCGAATTCCCTGATCTTGTTACCGTTAACCGGAAGAGGCAGCAGGCCCTTGGCCGCGGCGAAGGCCATCGCAGGGGTGGTTCGGGAACGATCCTTGAAAGCGCCGGGGCCGGTCTTGGCGCTGGCGGTCGCGTTTGCAGCCGCTTTGGCCTCGGCCTGCCTGGCGGCCTCAGCCGCCTTCTCGGCCGCCTTGGCGGCGCTTTGCAGATCCTGCTCCATCTTGGCGATCAGCCCCTGGAGATCGCCGACCTGTCGTGAGAGCGCGACGGCGCGCGCATTCTCGGCGTCGAGATCCTTTTCACGCGACGCCTGCTGGCGCTGCCGCTCGTCGACCAGAGCCGCGAGCCGGGTCTGGTCGTTGCGCACCTTGTCGCGGTCGGAGGCGAGCTGGTCGCGCTCGGTCGCCATGGTCTTGCGCAAGGCCACGAGCTCGCCGAGCTCGCCCGCGATCTTCTCGGCGCGGCCGCGCAATTCCGGCACCACGGCACCGAGCAGCATCGCCGTGCGCAGCGATTGCAGCGCATCCTCGGGCCGTACCAGAAGTGCCGGCGGCGTCCGCCTTCCGGCGCGCTGCAAGGCCGCCAGCACCTCGACGATGTCGGCGCGGCGTAAGTCGAGCGAGCTGCGCATCGCCTGCTCTCGGCCGTTCAGCGATCGCAACCGCGCTTCGGCCTCGTCGATCTTGATCTCGACGGTGCGCACATTGGCGGCGGTGTCGATCAACTGCTGATTGAGCTGGGTGCGGTCCTGGCCGAGCGAGGTGATCTCGGCCTTGAGCTTGGCCTGCGCTTCCTCCGCGCTCTTCTTGCTGGCGCGCGCGGCTTCGAGCTCCTGCTCGCGCTGCTTGATCGCATCGGGCGCAACGGCCGCAGTCTGCGGTGCAGGCGTCTGAGCTTGCGCGAGGCTTGCGCCCAAGATACTTGCGCCCAAGATACTTGCGCCGGCAACGCCGGCGATCAGCAGCAGGTTGAGGACAGGCGCTCGCATCGCTTTATGCAAAGGTGCTCGTTGTGGCGCGGGTCACGCGCGGTGATAGGGGTGGCCGGCCAGAATGGTGGCGGCCCGATAAAGCTGTTCCAGAAGCATGACGCGGACCATTTGGTGCGGCCAGGTCGCAGAGCCGAACGCGATCACGAGCTTGGCCTTACGGCGCAATTCGGGCGAAAGTCCGTCCGCCCCTCCGATCATGAAGATAGTATGACCGGCACCCTCGTCGCGCCAGCGCCCGAGATGCCGTGCGAATACGGTCGAATCCAGATTCTGGCCGCGCTGGTCCAGCGCCACCAGCACCGATTTTTCGGGAATATGGGCGGAGATCGCCGCGGCCTCCTCGGCCATCCGCGTCGCCGTATCGCGCGCGCGGCTTTCGGGCAATTCGTGGATGGCGAGCTCGCGGAATCCGAGCTTCCGGCCGGCCTCGTCGAACCGCTCGAAATAGCGGTCGGCAAGCTCCCGTTCGGGGCCCTGCTTCAGCCGGCCCACCGCAATGACGGCTATGCGCATGATATGATCAGGGTCGCGTTTTCTGGACCGCGCGCGATATGCGCGCGCACGACGCTAGCATGCGCGTCAACCGATTCGAAATCGGCAGCAGCCTCTCAGATCGCCTTCGCCGCCCCTGGGCCCTGCGTGTACAATCTCTCGAGACTGTAGAATTCGCGGACCTCGGGTCTGAACACGTGCACGATCACATCGCCGGAATCGATCAGCACCCAGTCGCAATTGGGCAAGCCCTCGACGTGGATGTTCTTGATGCCGTTTTCCTTGAGGCCTTTGGCGACGTTCTCCGCGATCGCACCGACGTGCCGGTTGGCCCGGCCAGTGGTGACGATCATGTAGTCGGAGTAGGCCGATTTGCCGCGAAGGTCGATGGTAACCGTCTCTTCCGCCTTCATGTCGTCGAGGCGGGAGAGGATCAGGCTCAGCGTCTTGTCGGCGTCGGGTTGCGCCTTCAAGGCCGCAGCTTTGGTCGATGTTTTACGCGTCGGCTTGGCAACCTTGGGTAAAACAGACTTCGGTGAAGCCGTCTTGGGTGAAGCTGTCTTGGACAATACAGATGTGGTCAGGGACCATTCCTTTCACTGTATCGCGAACGCCGAATCCGGCGCCCACTGGTTACACTACATCATGTGGGGTTAAGGGTTTCAATATGCCAGAGAGCCCGAAGGCCGCATGGCGTTCGCACAATCTGACTCACTTCGTACCTTTCCAGCTTCCGTCCGGGTTCCGTAAGCCGGTCGACGAGAGATTCAGCTTCATTCCGGTCAGGAACACCCAGGCTGGCGCGGCCCGGTCAGCAAGCAATGCGGCCTCATTCTCCGGCATCCGATAGCGCCTGAGCGCCTGGGCGGCGGGAGAGGCGAGGGCGCGAAAGCTCTGTGGCGGACGGTCGATGACCGCGATCGGCACCTGATCGGCGATGCGCCGCCAGTGCTGCCAACGATGAAATTGAGCGAGGTTGTCGGCGCCCATGATCCAGACAAAGCGCAAGCCCGAGAGACGGCGGCGCAAGGTGTTGATCGTATCGATGGTATAGCGCGTGCGAATGACGGATTCGAGACAGCTCACCTCGATCCTGGGATCGTCGGCCACGTCGCGCGCCGCCTGCATGCGCTCGCCGAGCTCGTGCAGCGCGCCGTTCTCCTTCAGCGGATTGCCTGGCGTCACCAGCCACCATACGCGATCGAGCTGGAGACGTTTCAGCGCGAACTGGCTGATCGCGCGATGGGCCTGGTGCGGCGGATTGAACGAGCCGCCGAGCAGGCCGATGCGCATGCCCGAAATGTGGGTCGGTATGGCCTGCGCGAAGAAACGTGGCGCGACGAAATTGTTGCTCAATGCCCCGCGCCCTGCGTCGTCTACGGCCGCGTCTGCCCGGTGCCGTGAACGCGATATTTGAAGCTCGTCAGCTGCTCGGCGCCAACCGGGCCGCGGGCATGGAATCTGCCGGTGGCGATGCCGATCTCCGCGCCGAAGCCGAACTCGCCGCCGTCGGCGAACTGCGTCGAGGCGTTGTGCAGCACGATCGCGGAATCGACCTCGCTCAGGAATTTCTTCGCAGCGCTCTCATCGGCGCTCACGATCGCATCGGTATGGTGCGAGCCGTGGTTCTGGATATGCGCAATCGCGCCGTCGACGCCGTCCACCACCTTCGCCGCGATGATCGCATCGAGATATTCAGTGTCCCAATCGTCCGCGCTCGCGGGTTTGACGCGCGCATCGGTCTTTTGCACGGCGTCGTCGCCGCGCACTTCGCAGCCGGCCTCGATCAGCATCTCGATCAGCGGCTTCAGGTTTCTACCGGCAGCTGCGCGATCGACCAGCAGCGTCTCGGCGGCGCCGCAGACGCCGGTACGGCGCATCTTGGCATTGAGCACGATCGACTTCGCCATGGCGAGGTCGGCGCTGCCGTCGATGTAGACGTGGTTGACGCCCTCGAGATGCGCGAACACCGGCACGCGCGCTTCCTGCTCGACGCGCGCGACGAGGCTCTTGCCCCCGCGCGGCACGATCACGTCGACGGCGCCGTTCAATCCCGACAGCATCTGGCCTACCGCCGCGCGGTCGCGCGTCGGCACCAGCGTGATTGCGGCCTCGGGGAGGCCCGCTTCGCGCAGGCCCTGCACCAGGCAGTCATGGATCGCGCGGCAGGAGCGGAAACTATCGGAGCCGCCGCGCAGGATCACGGCATTGCCCGACTTCAGGCACAGCACGCCGGCATCCGCCGCAACGTTCGGGCGGCTCTCGAAGATCACGCCGACGACGCCGAGCGGCACGCGCACGCGCTCGATGGTCATGCCGTTCGGCCGTTGCCAGCTCTCGGTGACGATGCCGACTGGATCGGCAATGCCGCGCACGATACCGATGCCCTCGGCCATGCCCTCGACCCGCGCCGGCGTCAGCGTCAGGCGGTCGATGAAGGACGAGGTGGCGTTGCCGGAGGCGCGGGCCTCGGTGACGTCCTCGGCATTGGCGGCGAGGATCGCGGCTGCATTGTTGCGGATCGCCCGCTCCATGGCCTCGAGCGCCCGGTTCTTTTGCTCCGGCGGCGCCAGCGCCAGCACGCGCGCGGCAGCGCGGGCACGGGTACCGAGATCGGTCATCAGCGCCTGAAGATCGGCATTGCCGTCGACGGCTTTGAGGGGGGCGGCCATGGGGAGTTCAACCTTCTGCTAAGGCAGTGTCCTAGCACGGAAATCCCGCTTTTGCGAAGGGCCGGTAGGGTATGGCAGGTCTCCCCGGCCGCACCGGGCTAGGTCTTTGGCTTACCAACATCCTCGGAAAAGGACCGCTGCTGCCCCTACCCGCCCACCACCAGATCATCGCGGTGGATCATCTCGGCGCGGCCGCTGATGCCGAGGATGGCCATCACATCGGGGGAGGAGCGGCCCTTGATCCGCTCGGCGTCGTCGGCGTCGTAGGCGATCAGGCCGCGGCCGACCTCGCTGGTGTCGGGGCCGCGCACGATCACGGCATCGCCGCGGGCGAACTGGCCCTCGACCTTGATCACGCCGGCCGGCAGCAGGCTGGCGCCGGCACGCAGCGCCGCGACCGCGCCGGCGTCGATTGTCAGCGTGCCCTTCGGCTCCAGCGAGCCCGCGATCCAGCGTTTTCGCGACGTAATGGGATTGGCGGGCGTCAGGAACCAGGTGCAGCGGCCGCCATCGGCGATCGCCTGCAACGGATGCTCGATCTTGCCCGAGGCGATCAGCATATGCGTGCCGCCGGTGGTCGCGATTTTTGCGGCTTCGACCTTGGTGCGCATGCCGCCGCGCGACAACTCGGACTCGGCGTCGCCTGCGACAGCCTCGATCTCCGAGGAGATGCTGTCGACGATCGGAATGAGCTTGGCGTTCGGGTTGTTCTTCGGCGGGGCGTCGTAGAGCCCGTCGATGTCCGACAGCAGCACCAGCAGATCGGCGCTCGCCATGGTGGCGACGCGCGCGGCGAGCCGGTCATTGTCGCCGTACCGGATCTCGTTGGTGGCGACCGTGTCGTTCTCGTTGATCACGGGGATCGCGCGCCACTCCAGCAGCTTGCCGATGGTGGAGCGCGCGTTGAGATAGCGGCGGCGCTCCTCGGTGTCCTGCAGCGTTACCAGGATCTGACCGGCGCCGATGCCGTGGGCGCCAAGCACCTCCGACCATATCCGCGCCAGCGCGATCTGACCGACGGCGGCCGCCGCCTGGCTCTCCTCCAGCTTCAGCGGGCCGCGCGGCAATTTCAGGCGGCTGCGGCCTAGCGCGATCGAGCCGGAGGAGACGACGAGAACGTCACGCCCCTCCCGATGCAGCTTGGCCATGTCGTCGGCGAGCGCGGCAAGCCAGGACGCCCGCACCTCGCCTTTGTCGGAATCGACCAGCAGCGCGGAGCCGACCTTGACGACGATGCGGCGGAATTGACTGAGTTCGGGGCTGGCCATGTGTGTATGTGGTGTGTGTACGTGCTGGAGAGCGGCGCCGGTAAGGCCTGCTTTTGCAGCAGGACGATGGCTGGCGCAAGGCGGCAGGCCCCGTAAACGGCGCTTGTCCGGAGCGCCCATCTGGCTCTAACTGTCGCCAACCATCATGGGCTCAAAGGGGAAACCAATGGATCGCCGCAACTTCATCGCCGGATGCCTCGGGTTGCCGCTGTTGGCGCAGGTGGGCGGGTCGCAAGCTCAGACCGGGCTGACGAAAATGATCTTTCCGTTCGCGGCGGGAGCGGGCGGCGACACCCTGTGCCGGCTGATCGCGCAGGAGATGGCACCGGCGCTGCAGCGGACCATCGTGGTCGAAAACCGCACCGGCGGCGACGGCCTGATCGGCATCAAGGCGGTGAAAGGGGCCAGCCCCGACGGCAGCATGGTGCTGGTGACGACCGGGCCCACGATGTACCTGCTGCCGATGGTGGAGACGACCCCGAACTTCGATACCGCAAAGGATTTCGTCCCGGTATCGCTGCTGGCGCGGTTCGAGTTCGCCGTCGTGATCAGCCCGACGATCGATGCCGCGGATTTCAAGGGATTCGTCGCCTGGTTGAAGGCGCATCCGGACAAGGCGTCGTTCGGCGTGCCGAGCAACGGCACCATCCCGCATTTCATGGGCTCCAAGCTCGAGAAGGACCTCGGCATTCCCATGACGCGCGTGCCCTATCGCGGCAGTGCGCCCATCATCAACGACATCATCGGCGGCCATGTCTCGTTCGGCATCGTCACATTGGCGGACGCGCTGCCGCAGCATCGCGCCAAGGGCGTGAAGATCATTGCGGTCGCGAGCGCCGAACGTTCACCCTTTGCCTTGGAGGTACCGACCTTGAAGGAGAGCGGCATCGATCTCGTCGCGGACGCCTGGTACGGCATGTGGCTTCCCGCCGGCAGCTCGCCGGAATTAGCGAGCAAGCTCGGCGCGGCCGCAAGCGCCGCGCTCGCCAAGCCCGAGGTGAAGGAAAAACTCACCGCGATCGGGCTGATCCCGGTCGGCAGCAGCGCGGAAGGTCTGACCAAGGAGCTCGCCGCGAACACCGCCTTTTGGCAGCCGGTCGTCAAGGCGACGGGATACAAGATCGAGAATTGAGGTTTTCTCCCTCTCCCCGTTCTTACGGGGAGAGGGTTGGGGTGAGGGGCTCTCACCACAATCACAGTGGCAGACGGACTCGCGGAGAGTCCCCCTCACCCGGAATCCGCAAGCGGGGAGAGGCGAAGCAACCTACAGCTTCGCGCGTTGCGCGATGCCGTCCTTGATCGACGCCAGCTCCGCTTCGTCCCAGATCCCGATCAGGATGCCGCCCTTCACCTGGAGCTGGTTGTCGGCATAGGCGGCGATCTTCTCGCGCGACGTGGTGATGTGGTCGTTGGGGTGCAGCGCCCAGTCGAACAATTCGGCCTGCAATCGCGCAATGATGCCGGCGCACTCGGGATCGTCGCCGCGATCCACAAACTCTTCCGGATCGGTTTCGAGGTCATACAGCATCGGGCGGAAGCCCGAGGCGTGGATGTATTTCCAGCGGCCGTCGAACACCATGAACAGGCGGCAGCGTTCGATCGGCTGGTTCAGCTTCAGCCGCACGTCCTGCATGACATAATCGTATTCGGAGAACGCCACCTTGCGCCAATCCGATGGCGTCGAGCCGCGCAGCAGGGGCAGCAGCGAGCGTCCCTCGAGGATATGGCCCGGCACCTTGCCGCCGAAATAATCGACGAAGGTCGGCGCGAGGTCGATGGCTTCGACCAGCGCGTCGTTGCGCGTGCCGCGCGTGGCGTCGGCCTCCTTCGAGGGATCGATAATGATCAGCGGGATCTTCGCCGACTGCTCGTGGAACAGATCCTTCTCGCCCATCCAGTGATCGCCGAGATAATCGCCGTGATCGGAGGTGAACACGATCATGGTGGTGTCCAGCAGATCGCGCTCCTCCAGGAACTTCATCAGCACGCCCATCTGGTCGTCGATCTGGGTGATCAGGCCCATATAGGTCGGGATCACCTTCTCGCGGGCATCGTTGCGCGCCATGTTGCGGGAGTAGCGCATGTCCATATAGGCGCCGAACACCGGATGCGGGTTCTGGCGCTCGCGCTCGGAGCGGATCACCGGAATCATGTCCGATGTCGAATACATGCTGGCGTAGGGTTCGGGCGCGATGTAGGGCCAGTGCGGCTTGATGTAGGACAGATGCAGGCACCACGGCCTGCCGTCGGTCTCGGCCTCGCTGATGAAGTCCATCGCGCGCCGCGTCATGTAGGGCGTCTCGGAATGCTCGTCCGGCACGCGCGCGGCCTTGTCGGCATGCACGAGCAGCCAGCCGTTCTGGAGCGAGCCGTCCTCGGCCGCGCCTGAGTTCGCCCAATGCTCCCAGGGATTGGGCGCCTCGAATCCTTGCTGGCGCAGATATTCGTCGTATTTCGGACGCGGCCGCCCCGTGGGATGCAGGCCGTCGTCACGCTCATAGGGTTCGAACCCGCATTCGGCGACGTGCACGCCGATCATTGACTCCGGCGGGATGCCGAGCGCCTTCATGCCTTCGAGATCGGGCGCCATGTGGGTCTTGCCGACCAGCACGTTGCGCACGCCGAGCTTCTTGAGGTGATCGCCGAGGGTGGGCTCGCCGACGCGCAGCGGCCAGCCGTTCCAGTGCGAGCCGTGCGAGCGCATGTAGCGCCCGGTGTAGAACGACATCCGCGAGGGGCCGCAGATCGGCGACTGCACATAGGCCTTGCTGAACAGCACGCCGCGCTTGGCCATGGCGTCGATGTTCGGCGTCTTCAGCGTGGGATGGCCGGTGCAGCCGAGATAGTCATAGCGAAGCTGGTCGCACATGATCCAGAGAACGTTCTTCGCGCGCGCCATGAATCATCCCTGCCGTGTCTTGATGGGTCGATGCTGCGCTATCGAGGGCGCGAAGACAAGCAGGGCGGTGACGCGCGAGGTCGTGGCTGCACATTCCAGCGTCGTCCCGGCGAAGGCCGGGACCCATAGCCACAGGGAGTAGTTTGGCGAAGACTAGTAGTTCGGTACTAAGACCATCCCCAACCGACAGATCACGCGGTATGGGTTCCGGCCTTCGCCGGGACGACCGTGGGGAGAGCGTTCAAACCGACCAAGGCTCCGCTTCGGCCGCGCTCTTCGCTTTCGCCGAGACCGGGCTCTCGCCGATCACATCCGCCAATGCCCGCAGCGCTTCCTGCACGCCATCTCCGGTGACGGCGGAGAGCAGCAGCGGCGTCTTCTTGGCGGCGCGCTTCAGCCGGTCCTTCTGCTTCTTCAACTCGTCCGGCTCGACCGCGTCGATCTTGTTCAGCGCGACGATCTCGATCTTGTCGGTGAGCTGCCCGGCATAGGCGTCCAGCTCGGTTCGCACCGTCTTGTAGGCCTTGCCGGCGTGCTCGCAGGTCGCGTCGATCAGATGCAGCAGCACGCGGCAGCGCTCGACATGGGCGAGGAAGCGGTCGCCGAGACCGACACCTTCATGCGCGCCTTCGATCAGGCCCGGAATGTCCGCCAGCACGAACTCGCGGCCGTCGGCATTCACGACGCCGAGCTGCGGATGCAGCGTGGTGAAGGGATAGTCGGCGATCTTCGGCTTGGCCGCGCTGACCTTGGCGAGGAAGGTCGACTTGCCGGCATTGGGCAGGCCGACGAGACCGGCATCCGCGATCAGCTTCAGCCGCAGCCAGATCCAGCGCTCCTCGCCAGGCTGGCCGGGATTGGCATTGCGCGGCGCGCGGTTGGTCGAGGTCTTGAAATGCGCGTTGCCGAAGCCGCCATTGCCGCCTTCGGCCAGCACGAATTTTTCGCCGACATTGGTGAAATCGTGGATCATGGTCTCGCGATCTTCATCGAAGATCTGCGTGCCCAGCGGGACCTTCAGCACGATCGACTTGCCATTGGCGCCGTGGCGGTCCGAGCCCGAGCCGTTCTCGCCCTTCTGGGCCTTGAAGTGCTGCTGGTAGCGATAGTCGATCAGCGTGTTCAGCCCGTCTGCGACTTCGATGATGACATTGCCGCCGCGGCCGCCATTGCCGCCGGAGGGACCGCCGAATTCAATGAATTTTTCGCGGCGGAACGCCACGCAGCCGTTTCCGCCGTCGCCGGAGCGGATATAGACCTTTGCTTCGTCAAGGAATTTCATGGGCCATAGGTAGGCCAGCCGGTCCCGCGCGGCAACCCGGATAGACCCGCAAATCGGCCGAAACCCGGCGATTTGTGGCCTTGCTTAACCAGCTGGCCGGCGCCCCTACGTGTCGTCCCGGACAAGCGAAGCGCAGATCCGGGACCCATAACCACAGGGAGGAGTTTGGCGAAGACCGGCAGTGGACTGGTCTCCACGCGGTTAGGATGGCCGGCGCCGGATCAGGAATTTCTGCATGCCCTCCAGCACCAGCTCCTTGCGCTGGTTGAACACGGTGCTTTTGAGCGTCACCGCGCCGGTCGAGCGTCCCGGCACCAGCTCGATGACCTCGAGCGCGGGATAAATGGTGTCGTCGGCGAACACCGGTTTGAGGAACCGGCTGGATTGCTCGAGGAAGCCGACCAGGGAGTCCTCGACCATGAACGGAAACAGGCCTGCGCCGGGTGCGGTGTGGATCAACGTCTGGAAACCGTGGGCGAGCAGATGCGGCATGCCGCGGCTGCGGCAATACTCCACATCGTAATGCACCGGATGAGTGTCGCCGCTCGCGGTCTGGAACGCCGCGAACACCGCCGTCGTCTGCGTGCGGCTCGGCAGCACGAAACGCTCGCCGACCACGAAATCCTCAAACCAGCGTTGCGCGGGGATCATGCGATGCCGGGCCGGGTCGAAGTCGGTCATGGCGAAGCTCTTTCCTGGCTCTTTCGTTCGGGTGACGCCTATGGCTACCGCGACGCGAAGACTGCGACAATCCGTTCAATTCGTCCAACGCGGGCTTGTCCCGACGGCCGGCGTCATTACAACGGCGCTCGATGCCCCTCTTCAAAAATCTCTCGGCCTATGACGAACGCTCGGCGCGCCTCGCCGGGATTGCGCTCATGGTGCTGTCGATCTTCATGTTCTCGTTCGGCGATGCCATGGGCAAGTTCCTGGTCGGGACTTATTCGGTGGGGCAGCTGCTGTTCCTGCGCGCCTGCGCGGCGCTGCTGCTGCTGTCGCCGCTGGTCTGGCGGCAGCGTCACCAGTTCCTGCAGCTGGAGCGGCCGGGCCTCCAGCTCTTCCGCGTGGTGCTGTCGACGCTGGAAGTGGCGGCGTTCTTCCTGGCGACGGTCTACCTGCCGCTCGCCGACGTCATCACCTATTATCTCGCCGGGCCCATTTTCGTCACGGCGATGTCGGCGATATTCCTCGGCGAGAAGGTCGGCTGGCGGCGCTGGACGGCGATCCTGATCGGCTTCTGCGGCGTACTGATCGCGCTGCGGCCCTCGGCACAGACCGTGAGCCTGCCGGCGCTGATCGCGTTGGGCGGCAGTCTTTCCTTCGCAACGCTGATGCTGATCACGCGCAGCCTGCGCAAGACGCCCGATATCGTGATGGCGTCGTCGCAATTCGTCGGCACGTTTGTGCTGGGTGCGGTGCTGTCGGCGTTCCACTGGGTGCCGCCGACATCGGGCAGCCTCGTGATCTTCGCGCTGGCGGGATGCGTCTCGGTCACGGCGCTGTTCTGCGTCAACCGCTCGCTCAAGCTGGCGCCGGCCAGCGTCGTCGTGCCCTATCAATATTCGATGATCGTCTGGGCGGTGATCTTCGGCTTCGTCGTGTTCGGCGACGTGCCCGAGATCGCCACCATCGTCGGCGCCGCCATCATCATCGGCGCCGGGTTCTATATTTACTTGCGTGAGCGCGATCTCGGGCGGGGGGACGTGGATGTGAATCCGCCGGCGTGATCGCAGGCGATAAATTCGAGCGTCGTCCTGGACAAGCGGAGCGCCGATCCAGGACCCATCACCCCAGGGAGGAGTTTGGCGAAGATTCGTGGTTGATAGTTCGCGCCACGACTTCTCGCTGGGGTAATGGGTCCTGGCTTTCGCCAGGACGACAGCTGTGATTGAGGCGCCTCCGCCTACCTCACCCGCCTCGCACTGCTCCAGCTCTTCAGCGACGCCCACACACTGCGTGACAGGCGGAAGCAGTCGACGGGCGTGGACGAGCCCAGCGCCAGGAAGCGATGCAGCTGGACGCCGCTCCACTGGAAGCCGCACTTCTCCAGCACGTTGCGCGAGGCCGGGTTGGTGACGCGCGCACCTGAATAGAGATGATCGTCCTCGAACTCCTCGAAGAAGAAGTCGATCGCGCCGCGCGCGGCCTCGGTGGCAAAGCCCCGGCCCCAATGCTCGACGCCGAGCCAGTAGCCGAGCTCGGCATTGTCGGGCGTCGAGCAGTCGATGCCGACCATGCCAATGGGGCCGCTGTCATGCTCGATCAGGAACACCGTCTCGCTGCCGGGCGCGGCGGTGGCGCGGACGAAGGCGATAGCGTCGTCCTGCGAATAGGGATGCGGGAGGCGCCTGGTGTTTTCGGCGACGCGGCGGTCGTTGGCGAGGAGGGCGATGGTCCTGACGTCGGCGAGGGTCGGCCGCCGCAAGGTCAGCCGTTCGGTGGCGACGACGCTGGGTCTCGCCTCCTGCAAGGTCACGCTTGAAAAGTCCTGCAACATGTCCGGCTCCGTCGAAGTCACTAAGTGAAAACTCAGCACGCAAACGAAAGGGGAGGCCGGTTTCCCGCCTCCCCTGGAGCCTTCGATCTCTTTTGATCTCAAGGACTCCGCCGGTTCGGTCTGGGACCCGGCGGACTCCAAATTTGATCCACCGTCTATTCAGCCGCCTCTGCGAGCGGGAGCACCGAGATGAAGGTGCGGCCGTTGGCTTTGGCCTGGAACGTTACGCGGCCCTCGACCTTGGCGAACAAGGTGTGGTCCGTGCCCATGCCGACATTAAGGCCGGGATGCCAGGTGGTGCCGCGCTGACGCGCAATGATGTTGCCGGGAATCACAACTTCCCCGCCGAACGCCTTGATACCGAGGCGCTTGCCCTTGGAATCGCGACCGTTGCGCGATGAACCGCCTGCTTTTTTGTGAGCCATGGCTCGTCTCCGAAATTCTACGTATGTCTAGATCAATTCCTTGACGGAATCATTTCACAATTTCTCACGCATCAATTCGTGATGGCGCGTGATCAAATTATGCGGCGGCCTCTTCGGTCGTGGTCTCCGGCTTGGCGACCTTCTCCCGCTTCGGACGCGGCCCCTTGGTGGGCTTGGCGCCGTCGGTGAGGATCTCCGAGATGCGCAGCACGGTGATCTCGTCGCGATAGCCGCGCTTGCGGCGCGAGTTCTTGCGGCGGCGCTTCTTGAAAGCGATGACCTTGGGACCGCGCTTGTGGTCGAGCACCTCGACCGCAACGGAGGCGCCTGCGACCGTGGGCAGACCCAGGATCGGCGTGTCGCCGCCGACCAGGAGAACTTCATTGAGCTGCACGATCGAGCCGACTTCGCCTTCGATCTTGCCTACTTCCAGGACATCATCCGGAACGACGCGGTACTGCCGGCCGCCGGTTTTGATGACTGCGAACATCGTTGTTTTCCTTCGTGTTCATTCCCGGCCTCGCGACAGAGTGTCGGGGCCGGCTTTTTGTCAGTCGTTATGGGTTATGCGAGTTTTGTGCGGGCGGGAGTTATCCCTTTGAATACCCACGCAAAAACAAGCGGCGCGAGAAACGCCCCGCGCCGGTTGCGGGATTTATAGCCGCTGACCGTCGAGAGTCAAGGAAAAGCCGGCGAAAACGGCCCGGATTTGAAGCATTTGGGCCCGATCCGGCCCCGCGGGCGAATTTCCGACAGCGCCGCAACCAACAGGTTCCCCCGCCGTTGTCCCCGCGAATTCAGTCACACGGGCAGGGGCTATCATGGCGACAGACGAGCTGGTCAAGACGACGACGGGCATCGCCCATCACGGGGCGGAGCGGTTGCCGTCGGTGGATATCGACAGCTTCAACATCGAGATGAAGGACGAGGACGGCTTCATCGGCGACCGCGCCAGCAAGGGCGCGTTCAGGGAGATCCTCGAGCGCTGGCGCAAGCCGCTGCGCAAGTCCGGCGAAGACCCGTTCGGCAAGGAGCCGTCGGACGAGATCAGCAAGAAGACGCTGGACGCCATCCTGGTCGGCGACGACACCGAGGCCTGGGCGGTGGTGCATAGCGCGATCGAGGACTTTGCCCAGGAGCTCGCTTACGTCACCCGCCGCTTCCTCAAGTCCAAGGCCTGGGCCAAGACCGAGCGCATCGTGGTCGGCGGCGGCTTTCGCGATTCCCGGCTCGGCGAGCTCGCGATCGCGCGCACCGAGATCATCCTCAAATCCGAGGACTTCAAGATCGACATGATGCCGATCCGCCATCATCCCGACGAAGCCGGCTTGATCGGCGCGTTGCATCTGGCGCCGTCGTGGATCTTCGAAGCCCATGACAGCATCCTCGCCGTCGATATCGGCGGCACCAACATCCGCTGTGGCCTGGTGGAGACCAGCTGGAAGAAGGCAAAAGACCTGTCGAAAGCCAAGGTCGTGAAGTCCGAGCTGTGGCGTCATGCCGACGACGAGCCGACGCGCGAAGGCGCGGTGAAGCGGCTCACCAAGATGCTGAAGGGGCTGATCAGCGAGGCCGAGAAGGAAGGCTTCAAGCTGGCGCCGTTCATCGGCATCGCCTGTCCCGGCGTGATCAACGCGGACGGCTCGATCGAGAAAGGCGCGCAGAACCTGCCGGGCAATTGGGAGAGCAGCAAGTTCAACCTGCCGGCGAGCCTGCTCGAGGGCATCCCTTCCATCGGCGAGCACGATACCGCGATCCTGATGCACAATGACGGCGTGGTTCAGGGCCTCTCCGAGGTGCCGTTCATGCAGGATGTCGATCGCTGGGGCGTGCTCACCATCGGCACTGGCCTCGGCAATGCCCGCTTCACCAACCGCCGCAAGGACAACGGCAAGGACAAGGATAACGGAAAAGACGGGGATTCCACGGGCAACGGGAAGGAATCCGGCAAGAAAAAGGGCAAGGGCGACTGAGCGTAAAGGGCGACTCAAGCGAGGAGGCTCTTGGCTAAATCCACCGGCCGCGGGCTTGCTCCGCCTCTCCCGCGTGCGGGAGAGGCCGACGCGCCCCGGGCGATGCGAAGCATCGTCCGCGCGCGGCGGGTGAGGGCTCTCTCCACACGGGGGGTCTCAGACACGGTCGCCAGAGTAACCTTGACTGGTTAGGTTAAGGACCGGATTGCGTTGCGGTGCACCGCCCGCACGCTACGGTCGGAACCGTCGCCTCACCTGGCTGGCGAAGCCGCCCTTCCCAGCCAGTATTTCAATGAGCGGCACCGGGACCGCCAGTGTTTACCGCGTCTGGCGGTCCCACCCTTTTTTCAGCGCATAATGAATGAGACGGGCTCGCGCCCCGATAAAGGTGCGTTCCCTCCCCCGCGCTTGTCTCGCCGCAGCCCGCCTTCGGGCGAAGGCGGATGTGGGGGAGGGCCAGGGAGGGGGGTAGCCCAGGAAACGGTGCCGGTTATTGATAGCGCGGCGAGAAACAGAGCGGAAGCGGTGAAACGGGCAGCGGATTTTCCCCTTTCGCGCCTTGTCTGGCCCGCCATCCTCGCCTATTAACGCCCGAACCACAGGGGCCCTGCTCCTTACTTGGCGCCTTCAGGAGAGGTGGCAGAGTGGTCGAATGCACCGCACTCGAAATGCGGCATAGGTGCAAGCCTATCGGGGGTTCGAATCCCTCCCTCTCCGCCATAATAAAACGGCTTCGGGAAAGCCCCGTAAATCAGGCCTTACTGCACGCCCGACGTCTTTGGTGCAACCCCGGGATGGAGCCCGACGTGCTCCCTATGATCCACGCCAACTGCGAGTTTACAATCACTGCCATCGCTTTCGTGGGACCCGCTACTCTGGCGCCGAGTCGCTCTTCGACACCATCCGAATGCACAGTTCGTGACATCGTTTGGGATTGTCTATGGTCCACGAAATAAGCATAGGTATTGGGGGAAAAGGTTCGGAGCGAAGGGGTGGGCAGGACCAGGCGGCTCTACGGCGTCGAGTTGTTCGCTGGAGCAGGGGGCATGTCGCTGGGCGCCAAGTGCGCCGGTGTAGACGTCAAGGTGGCGGTCGAGATGAAGCCGTCTGCATGCCTGACTTTTGCCAAGAACCACCCGACGACAAAGTTGCTCGCTCAAGATATCCGAGAAGTCACGAGTTTCGATCTTCCCAAGCGTGACCTGCCCCTCGTGGTCTTCGGAGGGCCGCCGTGCCAGGGATTTTCCACTTCGAATCAGCGGACGAGGACACGGGCAAATCCCAGCAATTGGCTCTTTCTCGAGTTTCTTCGCGTCGTGGATCTTCTCGGTCCCGAGTGGCTGGTCTTTGAAAATGTGGCCGGCATCGTCCACACCGAAGGGGGATACTTCCTCGGCCGGCTAGAATCGCAGCTGAAGTCCAGAGGATACCGCGTTTCTTCAGCGCTATTGAACGCGGCGGATTTTGGCATTCCGCAACGCAGAACTCGATTCTTTCTTATCGGATCCCGCGAGCAGAGTCCGCCGAGCCTGTCGCCCCCCGGCGATCCCGTCGCCACTACCGTTCGTGATGCGATTTGGGATTTGCCGGTTTTGCGTAACGGTAGCAGCAAGGATGTCCGCCCCTATCGAACACAAGCTGTTTCGGCATATTCACTCGCCCTTCGCGGAAATCGACAGACCTGCTCGGGCCACCTCGTAAGCAGAAATGCCGACGAGATCGTCGCGCGGTACCCCCATATCCCTCAAGGTGGCAATTGGAAGGATATTCCAGACGATCTGATGGGAAGCTATTTCGACAAGAGCCGTTGCCACACCGGCATCTACAGGCGTCTGTCGGCGTCGGAGCCATCGGTCGTTCTTGGCAATTTCAGGAAGAACATGCTAATTCACCCAACTCAAAGTCGCGGGCTATCGGTAAGAGAGGCGGCGCGAATCCAATCATTTCCAGACAATTACCAATTCTGCGGGTCCATCGGATTGCAGCAGCAGCAGGTCGGGAACGCTGTTCCCCCGATGTTGGCGCAGGCTGTGTTCGCCGCGATATCAAATTCGATCATATGATCCAGGTGTCTTGTGACTGTCCAAATCCGAGATGACGCGCCGCTGGAACGTTTGCTCCGCAGACAAGCGGCGGAGCATGGAGACAAGTTCCCCGACAGAGGATTGAACTACTACAATCGCTATACGCAGATAAAGCAGCACTTAGCGACCAAATATTACCAAGCCACTGCGACGGGGCTGTCGCAGGGCGGTCACCGCTTTACTAAACACGATATTTCTCACATCGACGATGTCATCCAGCGGACCGGGCAGCTTCTCGGGCTCGATAAGCCCGGATCGCAACCTTATGAAAAACTCGAACCCTACGAAACGTTCGTGTTGCTCTATGCCATTCTGCTGCACGATGCGGGCAACGCTTACGAGCGCGCCGGACACGAGGCGCGCGCGTTCGATATCCTGCGGGATATGGGAAATCTCTGCCCGCTGGCCGACATCGAGAAGCGCCTAGTTGCCTCGATCGCGCAAGCGCATGGAGGAAGAACCGAAGCGGGCGATAAGGATACGATCCCTGCGGTAGTACGTGAGAACGAATCCTCGATCGACGGCATTATCGTGCGCGGCCGTCGACTAGCGGCGCTGCTTCGTTTGGCCGACGAACTCAGCGAGAATCCGCGTCGGGCCGACGCGATCGCGCTCGAAAACCACTCTAAGTCGTATCTGCCGAACTTTTATTGCAAAGTCATCAACACGAAAATCGACGTTCTCGCCGGAAACATCTCGCTGACCTACTCGATTCACAAGGAAGATCTCGGTGCAGAGCATCCGGATCCCGAGAACTCAGATAAACCGACGCTCGTTGTCGACTACATCGCGAAGAGGATAGCGAAATGTGATCAAGAACGTCGATACTGCAATCGTTTCCTCAACGGCTTCCTGTACTTGGACATCATGCGTGCGTCGCTCGAAATATTCGATGGCACAAAGCTCATAGACGAGGTGACGGTAGACCTATCCGATCGAGGATATCCTTCGACCCCGCGTCCCGTCGTTGAGATCGAGAAGCGCTTCGACGGCGTTACTCTCAAACAGAAGCATTTCGATTCCGGTTCTCAAGCGGCTGGAGGTGCGACATGACATCGAACAATCTTTCGGCGTTCTGAGCCCGGAGCAACTGGACAGTTCGTACATCGCGGAAAACTTCGTCGATGTGTTCACCGATCTCCCGCGCGTGAGGGACTTCGGCAACACGTTCATTGCTGGAGCCCGTGGGACTGGGAAGAGCATGCTGCTTCGGAGTCTAGAGCCCGAAGTCATGATGAAAAGCAACCGAGCCAAATCGCTTGCGGATCTTCCATATTTGAGCGTGCACGTTCCACTTAGAAAAGCGGAGTTCGGGGTAACGGAACTGCGGCGGTTGGCCGGATATGCGAGCATCGCGATAGGAGAGCATTTGCTGTCGATGCAGGTGTCCTATCGGCTCGCCGCACTTCTCGAGAGCTTGGCTCATTCTATCGAGAAGGCGGATGCAAAAAGATTTGCCGGGAAGTTCCGCGGCCTGCTCAATATGGGAGGAGGTCGGCTGCGCGAGGCGTCGGTGGAAAAAAACTCGGAGCTCACGTTTGCGTGGGTGAAGGATGCTTGCGAGGCCGAGATTGTCAGAGTCCGGCAGTATTACACCCGTCTGCCTTTTGGCGAGACCACGAAGAATAATTACGAGGGCGCTCTGGTCGGTTTCCTCGATTTCATCGTGCCGCTCGCACTCGAACTTTCGAAGTTTAGGATCTTCGGGAAGATGCCTATATTCGTTATGCTGGACGACGCAGATAACTTGCCGCAGCATCTTCAGCGGGTCATCAATTCTTGGGTGTCGACGAGAAGCACTCACGCGGTTTGCCTGAAGATAACAACCCAATTGGGCTATGCGACTTACAGGACGGTCGACAATCGATTGATCGAGAGTCCGCATGACTTCACCGAAGTGAACCTGAGCACAATCTACACAAATGAGTTCAACACATACAGCAATCGCATTGAGGAAATCGTCAATCGGCGACTGAAACTTGCCGGAATATCGCGTTCTGCCGCCGACTTCTTTCCGCGCGACGAGCAACAAGCGGAACGACTCATGCAAATTCAGCAGGAAATCAAGGACGAGCGCCAAGCAGCAGAGCTGCAAGGGATCTCCGACGGATCCGCCCGGTCGAGAGATCATGTTGCAAGGTACGCCGTGCCACGATTGATGCGAGAACTGGCGGGGAGCTCAAGGTCGTCCCACACTTATAGTTACGCCGGCTTCAGATCCATGGTCGATCTCTCCTCGGGAGTCATTAGATGGTTCCTCGAGCCGGCAAGCCGCATGTATGACCGCGTCGTCAGCGAAAAGGGCGAGCCCGTCGATTGCGTCCCGGTGTCCATTCAGGATCGAGTCTTAGTCGACTGGGCGACCGAGTTTGTTCAGAAGCTGTCAGCAGCGAAGGTCGAGCGACCTTCCGACGATGTGGAATCCGACGAAGCCGATCCGGACGCCAGCTTGCATGCATTGGGCCATGAGACGGAGATCTACGAGAGGCTCAGAAATCTCCTTGACGGTCTCGGGATGCTCTTCCGCTCGCGCCTCTTGGATGAGACTGCTTCTGAGCAGAGAGCCTTTTCGGTGGTGCTAAGGGATAAACCGAAGCCGGATCTGCGACAGGTTCTCGATCTAGGCATCCGATTGGGCTATCTGCAAACGGCCGACAACGCAGCCAAAGAGGCTCTTGGTGCAAGAGTGCCTCGCTATGTTCTCGCACGCCGTCTCGCGCCATATTATAGGTTAGACGTATCAGGCTATGCGGCTCACCTCTCCGTAATGTCCGAGGATCTGGATCTGGCGACGAAGCGCCCGGCGGAATTTGCTAAAAAGAAAGCAGGTGCATCCTCGTCAGAGACGAGCCAACTCAAGCTCGACTTCGAGGAGGACAAATGATCGATAAAGTCGATATCGCCGGCTTTGCATCCGACGTGAGCAGCACCGCCCACTACCTGTTGGGACGAGTGAGCTTCGAAGAGAGGTCGACCACGATACCGCTCTGCGTGAAAGGCATGAAGTGGAAGTCGCCAGTCATATTCGCCTCCACACGGAAGGCGGAGAAGGCGCTCCTCAACCTTTCGCGAGTAAGCGAACATTTCAAAGGAAAGCTCGTGCACCCCGATCTGGATGTCGGTGAACCACTCCGGGTCGCTGAGGTGCTTCGCAAGGAAATAGGGATTTTCGCAGAGGCCGCGGCTCACAGGAAGGCGGTGATAGACATCACGTCGTTTAGACGAGAGGAGCTCTTGATCCTGTTTGCTTTCATAAAGGAACTACAACCTTCGACATTCAAGCACTGGCTCCTCGCCTATACCGGCGCGCAAAATATGGGTGAATGGCTCTCGGGGGAGGTCACCGCGGTTCGATCCGTTCTCGGTTATCCCGGCGATGTAAGGCCTTCGAAAACGACGAAGTTGGTCCTCCTTATGGGCTTCGAAGTTTCGCGTGCCCGGAGCATCATCGAGGCGTATGAGCCGAAGCAGATCGTTCTTGGAACGGGGCGACAATCGGATTCGATAACCGACGAGCTTTATGATCGAAATCGAAAGCTGGTCGATGGGCTTTCGCGAGAGTTTCAAGGAAGCATCCAGCACCGGTTCGAGTTCTCGCCGCGTGATCCGATAGTGGTCGCGAGAGAACTCGGCGAGGCTATAGGTGCGCGTGGCGAGGCAAACGTCGTCATAGCACCGCTCCATACTAAGCTATCAACTTTAGGCGCGGCACGTTATGCGCTTTTCAATCGAGCCGCCCAGATCTGCTACGCGGCGGTTGATGAGTACAATGAGAATGCATACTCCGCGCCCGGAGGTCATATCTACGTCATGCCGATTGAGCCGCTATTCGTCCCGTCCTTTTAATGGGTGGCCTAACGAGCGCTCCAGATCGCGAACTTCTCGCTCGGACAAGTTGCCCAGCAGATCGTTGACGGGTTTCCCGTCTAAGAGGGACTGAACGATTTTCACAGCAGTTCCCGATAGGACTACACTGTTTAGGCGGTATTCCTCGAAAGCTTCGTAAGTCAACGGAACCCACGCCTTCATGATCGAGCCGATGATTTCGGCATAGATCCGAATCTCATATTGGGCGTGCGCGTCCATACGAAGCGCCAGAAAGTTCATGAGGTTGTGAAGATCAATCTTCCAGTACCACTGGGTGTATATGTTGAGTGTCAGGTTCATTCGGGCAAGTTCTCGCGCGACGCCGATGCGGTTGTCGTCAAGACGCTTGCCATCCTCGCTCTCGTTCAGCATCCAGACATAGTCATCGTAATTTCTGTCGGCGTCCTCGCGCAGGATCTCCAGAACTCTCCGGGCTTCATCGCCGGTCAACGTCTCCTCGCGACCTTGCCTATTTATTGTCGACTGCGCCGCGAGTTGATCAATCTCTGGCACATAAAACTCTCGATCGAGAATCGAATACCTTGCGGAGTATTCGTTCACCGAAGCCGTTCGGTGTCTGATCCACTGTCTCGCCACGAAGATGGGCAGTTTGACGTGCAGCTTGATTGACGCCATTTCAAACGGAGTGGTGTGGGAGTGCCTCATCAAGTACCGGATGAGACCGCGGTCTTCCGAGGCTCTACGAGTGCCTCGCCCGTACGATACTCGAGCGGCCTGCACTATCGAGCTATCATCCCCCATGTAGTCAATGACGCGAACGAACCCGTGATCGAGCGCGCGTATCGCGTCGAAGATCAGCCCTTCGAGAGCCGCTACCGTCGGCCTACCGGTCATCGATACCGCCGACTTCGCGGCGGCGATCTCTCGGAGCTGTTCAGGGCTTACAACGTTTTCATGATTCATTCGCAACAAGCTCCCGGTTCACTCTGTCTACTTCAATACAAGGGAAGAGAAGTCTTCATCGTCTAGGACAATACGATAGTCCTGTGGCCGAGGTCATCACCCGGCTCCCCTTCAACTCATACGTCGAGGGAAGCGCGACAAGCAGCGTTAAGTCACTGAATTTTGTGAAAAACCGACGAGCATCCTTTCGAGTGTAAGAATACGCCGAGAATCAGGTCGATGTGGGCCTTGCGGTGATCGACCTAATCTCCGGGCAACACGCTTGGCCACTCGTTCCTCGCCGAATCCGCGAATTGGTCACGACGAGCCTGGCCTTATCGCGGGCGCGAGAAACAAAGTCTGAGAGCATACTGGACCACAAGATGATCGACTTCTACGGGTGATACCGAGCTGCTCCGATCTCTCTTTAGTACCTGATCGGGCCCGACCGTGGCGCATCGCTCGGGGAAGCTAGTTGCCGAATTACCCGATTCTGCCCCTTCCTAACCCCTTGATCCTGCTGCTCCCTTCTACTGTGCATGGGGTTGTTTTCGCGCTTTTTGTTGTCGGGCCTTGGAAGGCTTAAGGGTTATCGTCGCAACACCGGCTGGCCTCTTCAGTTCGGATCATCACCCACAAGGCAAAACGAACATGCACTCTTCCGCCACCGGCTGGGGCAACGGGCTTCTTGGCGTCATCATCTTCAGCGGCTCGCTGCCGGCGACGCGCGTGGCGGTCGGCGGGTTCTCCGCGCTGTTCCTGACCTCGGTGCGCGCGGTCATCGCGGCGCTGATCGGCGTGGCCGTGCTCGGCCTGCTCCGTCAGGCGCGGCCTCAGCGCAAGGATCTCGTCTCGCTCGCCATCGTCGCCATCGGGGTCGTGGTCGGCTTTCCCTTGCTGACGGCGCTTGCGCTCCAGCACATCACCTCGGCGCATTCGATCGTCTTCATCGGGCTCCTGCCGCTGTCGACCGCGATCTTCGGCGTGCTGCGCGGCGGCGAGCGGCCGCAGCCGATGTTCTGGCTGTTCGCGATTTTGGGCAGCGCCACGGTCGCGGGCTTTGCGCTGTCCAACGACGGCACCGCATCGCTCACCGGCGATCTGCTGATGGTCGCGGCGATCGTGCTGTGCGGGCTCGGCTATGCCGAAGGCGCCGCGCTGTCGCGCCGGCTCGGCGGCTGGCAGGTGATCTCCTGGGCGCTGCTGCTGTCGCTGCCGCTGATGGTGCCGGTCGCGATTCTCACCTGGCCGTCGACCTGGAGCGGCGTCGGTGTCCCCGCCTGGGTCGGGCTCGCCTATGTCTCGGTCTTCAGCATGTTCGTCGGTTTCATCTTCTGGTATCGCGGGCTCGCGATCGGCGGCATCGCGCGAATCGGCCAGTTGCAGCAGCTCCAGCCCTTCTTCGGCCTCGCGCTGGCAGGCCTGCTTCTGCACGAACCGGTGGCCTGGAGCATGATCGTCGCGACCGCGCTGGTGGTCGCCTGCGTGGTCTTCGCGCGGCGGTTTGCCTGAGGCCGCCTCACTCTCACCCCATCACCGTCCGCGTCAGCGTGCTCCGCGCAAACTTCTTCAGCGGCATCGGCTTGCCGAACAGAAAACCCTGCACGAGGTCGAAGCCGAGCTCGTTGGCGGTGACGAGGTCGGCGCGGCTCTCGACGCCCTCGGCGACGGCGTGCACGCCGTAGCCATGTGAAAGCTCGACGATGTGGCGGCACACCGTGCGCTTGAGCCGATCGGTGCCGCTGCCGGTGACGAAGTGCCGGTCGGCCTTCAGCTTGATGAAGGGAATCTTGTCCCTATCCATCAGCGACGGCCAGTTGGCGCCGAGATTGTCGATCGACAGGCCGATATTGTGCAGGCGCAGTTCGCGGGCGACCTCGACGAGGTGATCGAGGTCGCGGATCGCCTCCTCGCTCTCGATCTCGATCGTCAGCCCGCCGAACGCCGGATGCGTCGGCATGCGGCGGCAGAGATCGCGCACGGCCTGCGGCTCCTTCAGATATGACGCCGGCAAATTGATCGCGAGGTCGACCGGACTCTGCTGCTCCAGCAGATAGTGCCAGTCCTGCATGGCGCGCTCGATCACGAATTCGGAGAGGTCGCGCAGATGCGGGTCGTGCTCTTCGGGAATGAAATAGGCCGGCGGCACCACGCCCCAGGTCGGATGCCGCATCCGCACCAGCGCCTCGGCACCGTTGCGGATCAGCGTGCGCGCGTCGATCTTGGGCTGGTACCAGAGCTCCAGCCAGCCGGCATGCAAGGCCTCGCCGACATGCACGGCCGGGCTCGGCGCCGGCTCCTCGGGCAACAGCATCGCGACGCGGTCGCGCAGCGTCTCCGCGGCAAAGGGCGTGGTCAGCGGCGGCAGCATCTTGAGGCCGTATTCCTCGCCGACCTGCTGCACCGCCCTGACGATGATCGACTCGCGGGCGCCGACCGTCAGAATCCTGCCGTCGAAGGCCTCGCGCACCAGCGTCTCCAGAAATTTGCCGGGCTCGATGCCGTCGGCGGCGATGCCGAGCAGGATCAAGTCGGGCAATTCGCTCGTCAGCACGCTCTGCAGCTCCTCGGCGCTGGCGCATTCGGTGGTGACGAAGCCGAGATCCTCCAGCACTTCCGCGAGAAACGCGCGAAGATGGCGCTTGCTGTCGGCGACGCAGGCGCGCGGCTTCACCTTTCGCCGTCCGAAGGTTTTGGGCCTTCGTTCGGCGAGTTCTACAATTCCGTCTTCCATCGCAAGCCACTCCCGTTCCGTGCCGGTGTGTTAGCGACGTGAGCAGCTTCAAATATGGAAGGCTTCAGTCGATCGTCGAATTATCTGGGTAACGTTAAAGCACCCATCACGTCTAAAATTGTCTGTGTCTCGTTCGAAAAATTTTTACGTCTGCCCGCGCGTCGGGCGCAGAGTTGCGGTAATCACTGGAGATTTCGCGACGTGCCGTGCGGCTGCATGCACGCGCACTGTCCTGCAATTGGACCGAGCCGCGCGCGCCTCGCCCAATTGAATAAGGCAGCGCCTCAATTGCGCGCAATGCGCGCATTTTTCCCGGTTCGCGCGTGACGGTTCTGCGACAATGCGTCGGCGCGCGCCGGCGCCAATGTGAAGCAGATCACAAGCGGATTGCTGCAGGTGCGCTATTGCTTCGGACAGCCGGTGGTGGGCTGTTGAGGATCACAGCAATGACGTCGCGGCGAATAATGTATTGGTGGTTCAGGTTCGTGCTGTCAGGACGATTTCTCGATCGCTTCCTGTGCCTGCCGCGCGCGCATTAGCGCGGGATCAGGTTTGGCCGATCAGCTTGCGCAACGCGGCCGCGCCGTCCTCGATCGCATCGCGTCCCTTCCAGGCCAGATAGGACAGCTTTCCACCGAGCGTGTCGTGGCTGCGCAGCCGGCGCGAACCGAGAATGTGGCCGACATTGGAAGGAAAGCGGCTCACCTCGGCGGACACCAGCGCCGCGATCGCGTCCATCAATTGCTGCAGCCGAATGCCCCACTCACACTGCTCGATGCCGTCGATCCGCACCTTGAGCGCATATTCGGTGTCGTAGATCTCGGTGAGCAGGTCGCGTGCGATCAGCACCCGGTTGTGCCGGAGCGCGATGCGCAAGGCGAGGCGCCTGTCGTCGAGTTGGTCCAGCACCATGTGAACGACGCAGGCATAGGGCGTGGCGGCGACGTCGGCGGCACTCTTGCTCGCGGCGGCCTTGGTGGCAAGGCGCACCAACTGCCAGAACGTCTTCAGCCGGTTCGACACCAGCGTCAGCGCGAACGGCAGCGCCTCGGGATGGGCCTTCTTGAAGGCGTTCAACCGTGCGGTGATCTGGTCAACCTGGCCGTCGTCGAATTTCGCGATCTTCTCGGGCAGCCTTTCGTTGAATTTCGGCAGCGCGGCGCCGGCGCGCAGCACATGCTGCATCTTCTTCACGTCGTCGAAGGCGGTGCGCGATGCCGTGTATTGCGCGAGCTTGCCGCGCGCGAACTCGGTGCTCTCCGCTGATGCGAGGGTGCTTTCGAGAACCTTGACGACCTTGGTCTGGAAGGTCGATGCGATCTTTTGCACTTCCTTCGGGTTGTTGGCGGCGACCTGGTCGTTGATCGCCTTGGTGTAGTCGCGCGCCATGGTCGGCAGCAGGTCGCGGCAGATCCACTCCCAGATCGGGGTGAGGGTGTTGCGCGAGATCCGCCCCATATTGGCATGCTCGGGCGCGCCGTCGATCAGAAGCAGCTCGAGCGGCGCAAAGAAATGGCGCGAGGGACTGGTGGCGCGCGCCTGGCTCGATCCGTCCTTGCGAAACTCGGCCCGCAGCCGCGATTGGAGGTCGGATGAGCCCGGCATGTCGATGCCGCACAGCTCCAGCCGTTCGAGCTCGCTGAGCAGGCAGCTGCGCGACAGCGGCGTCAGCTTCTGCAGGAAGTCCGATAGCTGGTCGATCTCGTTCATCGCACGCAATCTTCCGCAACGTTTCCAGCAGGCCTATCGGCCGCATGCATGGAGGCATTTGCGCGCTCTCAATTGCGACATAGAGAAGCAAGCCGCCGTTAATATATCGGTAAAATCCGGGTCCGCGCGTCATCGGCGCGGATCGGCGTTAAGAAGACTTCGTGTCATCCGCCCATCGGTTGGGCAGATTCAGCAACCTAGGAATGTTGAGAGCCGCTGCTACTCAAGCACAAAGTGTGCCTGCGCCGGCGTTTCAGCACAAAGCTGCCAGATTCACCGTAGTCTTACGGAGCAAAAAGTTAACCACAGATCGCGTCGGGTTCCGCTAAACGAGTGACATGGGGTCACAGAATGATACGGCCACTGATTCGCGGCCGTCGGAATGGTACGAAAGCAACGCCGCTCCAACTCAAGAGCTCGATGTCGTCCGCCTGAACGCCGCCCGTGCCAAGGCGGCTGACGAAATGGCCGCCGCCATCGCCCGCGAGCTCAACGGTCCCCTCACGGCGCTCCTGCTCTACATGGGCGAGATCAAGCATCACAGCGATCAGCTCGCGCCGGTGACGGCTGATCGTGCCTATTTGCAGCGCGTCGTGGAGAATGCGCTGGTGCAGACCGAGCGGGTTTGTGGCCTCGTCAAACAGCTTGCCGGTTCTCACACGGGTGGCCTGCCGATCGCGTCCAGGGCCGAGGACGCCGAATCGAAGCTCGCGCGCGCACCACAGCCGCAGCGCGTGCCGAGCGCCGAAATGCACGGCCTGTCAGGCCAGAAGCGGCTGACCAAGCGCGAGCGCGAGGTGCTGAGGCTGATCAGCGAGGGCTATTCGAACAAGCAGGGTGCGCTTCGGATGCAGATCAGCCCGCGCACCTTCGAGAGCCATCGCGCCGAGGCGATGCGGAAGCTCGGTGCGCGCAACACGGCGGACCTCGTCCGTGCGGCGCTGCTGCATTCGATCGACTGAAGGCTCTTGCCTCGGGCCGCCCGCCAGCGGCGAGGGCCAAGGTGAGACACCTCTCGAGAAAGACCCGGGGCTTCGATTACGCTCAGAAATAATCTTCGGCGAAGGGACGCGCGCGCGGCGAGGGTCGCAGCGGCTTGAGCTCTTCCTTCGGCACGTTGGGAATGATCGTGATGGTCCAGCGGGGCGGCATGCTCGATTCCTGCTCCAGCACCGAGCGCACGAAGCCCGTCACCGTCGCCTCGCCAGCGGCCACCGTCGCCATCCGGCCGTTGAACTGTGCGATGCGGAAGCGGCGAACTTCTTTCTGGTCCGCGGTCTCGTAGGTGAACATGGAAACCCTCCTGGTTTCCGGCGACTATCGCTGCCTATGATTAGCCATCTGTGAAAATCCCAAGCCGTAGAAGTACGGCGGGCATGCACGCGTGAGTGGTTACGGCGTTTTCGAGGTAGCGCGTCAGCCCTCCGGCTCCTGCGCGCGCCCGGCGGCATAGGCCGCATCCATCAGGTCCAGGAGGTCGCGAAATCCGGCGTCGCCGAGGCTCTCCGCGGTCTTCTCCAGCCGCAGCGCCAGCGCCGCGAGCCGGACATAGCCGAACGTCCCGGCCGCGCTCTTCAGCGAATGCGCTTCGCGCGCGATCCTGCCGTGATGCTGCGCGAGCGCGAGCGTGCGGAGCAATTGCAGGCGCGCGCAGGTGTCGCTCCAGAACACGTCGCGCACTTCGCAAGCACCGTCCTCGCCGATCTCGCGCACCAGCGCCTGGTACGCGCCCGGCTCGCGCGCGGGCTCGGCATCAAGCGGCGTCTGCGCAGGCGCGACGGTGACTTCGAACATGGTTTGGCCTGCCTTGATCACGGTTCGTTTGCCGCCGGCCCGTACAGGCGCGCGCGGCACGTTGCGTGTCTACGGCATCCGCATTTCAGTTCCGGTAGCAGGACAATCCGTGTTTGCGGGCCGGAATTAGCGGACGGTTTACCACGCCGCAGCACCAGTCAGCGCGGGCCGAGCAGCCGGTCATACTGCGCCTTCACCGTGGCGTAGCATTCGCACGCCGTCTGGCGCAGGCCGTCCAGGTTGAGGATCTGGATGTGTCCGCGGCTGTAGTTAATGAAATTCGCCTGCTGCAAGGTATTGGCGACCAGCGACACGCTGTTGCGCCGAGCGCCGATCATCTGCGCCATCGCCTCCTGGGTCAGCAGCAGCCGGTAGTCGCCGGAGAGGTCATGGGTGTGCAGCAGGCAGCGCGACAGCCGCGACTCCACCGGATGGGCGGCGTTGCAGCCCGCGGTCTGCTGCACCTGCGCGTACACTGCCAGTCCGTGACGCGCCAGAAGCGTCCGCAGGGTGCAGCTCTGGTCGGCCGCGACACGCAGCCGGTCGAGGTCCATCATCGAGGCGGAGCCTGGAACCAGCACGATGGCCGTGTTCAGCGCGCAGGCATCGCCCATGATGGAGAGCGTTCCGAGCAGGCTGTCGCGACCGATCATGGCGACTTGCACGTGCTCGCCCCTGGCGAGTTCCACCACCAGAGAGATGACGCCGCGATGGGGAAAGTAGGCGCGCTTGAGCGTTTCGCCGGTCTCGACCAGCACCGCGTCATGCGGCAGATCGCCCGTACGCAGGTGCGGGCGGATCAATTCATAATCGTCTGCCGACAGCGCGGACAGGAAGCCGTTGGAGGAACGCACCATCGTTTCCAAAGTAGCCTCCTGTCTCCCTGACCAGTGGGCCGCAGCACACGAAACTGCTTTCCGTCCAGGCAAGTTCCATCATGTTCCCGCCGGGATATATTGGCAATTGGGACAAGTTGTCCGATCGGCGACCGCCGCCTGACGCCGGGCTCGCCAAGACAGATTCCCTGACCATTTCCAAGGTACCGAGTTGGAGACCCAGCAGATCCCGATCGATCGACTGGAGCATCGGTTGGAGAGTGGTCGCGGTCATGGTTGATCCCCATGCGTTTCGACGTGATCCGCGCCGCGTCCGGTTCGTCATCCGGTTGTGCGGCGACAAATATTGTTATAACGGTTGTGTCGGTCTGCGTATACCCGTTGGGGGGCACACAAGCTGGGCCATTTGCGGCGGAAATGAGAATGGCACGCTGATTCGCTCATGAGCCGGCGCGCCGGCCCTGCGACGTTGTGCAGGTAAAAGCGGCAAGGGGGCCTTCATGGGCCGGAGGCACTACATCCGCGCCGCGTCCATCGCCTTCCCCGCTCCGCCAAGGACGTTCTCAATAGTCCATTTCTCGAGCAAAGGAGCATGGCGTGCGCCACGGTTCAATTATTGAATCGCCGATTCGGGAAGCTCAAGCTGGGACAGAAGGTTTGCGCCATATTCTCGTCGTCGACGACGACCCGATGGTCTGCATGGCCATCGAGGTCTATCTCCAGCGCAACAATTTTCAGGTGACGATCGCCGAAGGAGGAGAAGCCGGACTTCGCGCGCTCGAACACCAACAGTTCGATCTGATGATCATCGATATCTTCATGCCGCACATGCGCGGGTTCGAATCGGTCCGGATCTTTCACGAGCGGGCGCCGGCCGTTCCGTTGATCGCGATGTCCGGCTACGCGTTCGCAAATCTGAATTCGCCGGCCCCCGATTTCCTCCGGATGGCGCTGGAGCTCGGTGCGACGCGCTGTCTGCGCAAGCCGTTCACGCCGCACGCGCTGCTCGCCGCCGTCAACGATTGCTTGGCGGAGCACCGTCCTCACGACGACCTTGTCTCGGCCGCGCGCCTGGGTTAGCGCCGGCACCGGCCGCGGTGGACGCGGGTAACCGTTCGTTTACCGCGAATGCGGGTCTTGCGTATCTCGGCAAAGCACCAAGCGACAGTGGCGAGACCGCCCCGGATTGCAGGCGGCTCGATACAATTCCGCGAAGAGCGCGGATATCGTCCTTCACAAGCAGGGCTTTCCCGCGCGCCTGGTCCCGCTGTTATCGGCACGTTCACCTCACGCGTCTCGCCGTTGCGGCGTGGTGCCGGATTTGCCGAAAAACGCTGTCGCATGCGGTCGAACGGCAAACTTGTCTTCAATATCCGTATTAGCACGGAGGATGAAATTAACGGGACCGTGAAAGGGGATGTCTAACGATCCAAGGCGGGGGGCTTCCGTTCATGCCGAGCGCGGCTCGGGCGTCGAGGTCCAGATCCAGGTCAGTAAGGCGTAGCTCATGGATGATCTGTTGCGGGAGTTTTTGACGGAAACCAGCGAGAGCCTGGACACCGTGGACAATCAGCTGGTGAAGTTCGAGCAGGAGCCGAACAACGCCAAGATCCTGGATAACATCTTCCGGCTGGTCCACACCATCAAGGGCACGTGCGGCTTCCTCGGATTGCCGCGACTTGAAGCGCTGGCGCATGCCGGCGAGACGCTGATGGGCAAATTCCGTGACGGCATGCCGGTGACGGGGCAGGCGGTGACGGTGATCCTGTCCTCGATCGACCGCATCAAGGAAATTCTGGCCGGGCTGGAGGCGACCGAAGCCGAGCCCGAGGGCACCGACCGCGACCTCATCGACAAGCTGGAAGCGATGGTCGAGCAGGGCATGGCGGCCATGTCAGCGTCGGCGCAGCCGATCGCGTCAGGCTCGGCGCAGCCGATGCCGGCGGCTGGAAGCGTTGCTCCCGTGGCTGAAGCGCCGCCGCTGGCGCCGGAAGCGCCTGTCGCCGTTGAAGCCGCGCCGACCTCCGGCGTGCTCGCCGACCAGGGCCTGGAGCGTCCGCTGCGTCCGGGCGAAGTCTCGCTTGACGAGCTCGAGCGCGCCTTCCGCGAGACCGCGATCGAAGTCCCGGCGCCCGTTGCCAAAGCCGAAGTCAAGGCCGAGCCTGAGCCTGCCGCTGAAGCCCCGGTGCCTGTTGCCAAGGACGTCGCCAAGGAGACTAAGGCGCCCAAGGAGAAGGTCGCGCCCAAGAAATCGATGGCCGCCGACGAGGGCGCCGGCGAGGGCGCCAGCATCGCCAACCAGTCGATCCGCGTCAACGTGGATACGCTGGAGCATCTGATGACCATGGTCTCGGAGCTGGTGCTGACCCGCAACCAGCTGCTGGAGATCTCCCGCCGCAACGAGGACACCGAGTTCAAGGTGCCGTTGCAGCGGCTGTCCAACGTCACCGCCGAGCTGCAGGAAGGCGTCATGAAGACGCGCATGCAGCCGATCGGCAATGCCTGGCAGAAGCTGCCCCGCATCGTTCGCGACCTCTCGAGCGAACTCGGCAAGCAGATCGAGCTGGAGATGCACGGCGCCGACACCGAGCTCGACCGCCAGGTGCTCGACCTGATCAAGGACCCGCTCACCCACATGGTGCGCAACTCCGCCGACCATGGCCTGGAGACCCCGGCCGAGCGTCTCGCCGGCGGCAAGGGCGAGCAGGGCACCATTCGCCTGTCCGCCTATCACGAGGGCGGCCACATCATCATCTGCATCGCCGACAACGGCCGTGGCCTGAACACCGACAGGATCAAGGCCAAGGCGATCTCCTCGGGCCTGGTCAGCGAGGCCGAGCTCGAGAAGATGAGTGAAGCCCAGATCCACAAGTTCATCTTCGCGCCGGGCTTCTCGACCGCTGCCGCCATCACCTCGGTGTCGGGGCGCGGCGTCGGCATGGACGTGGTGCGCACCAATATCGACCAGATCGGCGGCACCATCGACATCAAGTCGGTCGCCGGTGAGGGCTCCTCCGTCACCATCAAGATCCCGCTGACGCTCGCCATCGTCTCCGCGCTGATCGTGGAAGCCGCCGGCGACCGCTTTGCGATCCCGCAGCTCTCCGTGGTCGAGCTGGTGCGTGCCCGCGCCAACTCGGAGCACCGCATCGAGCGCATCAAGGACACCGCGGTTCTCAGGCTGCGCAACAAGCTGCTGCCGCTGATCCACCTCAAGAAGCTGCTCAAGATCGACGACGGCGCCGTCTCCGATCCCGAGAACGGCTTCATCGTGGTGACGCAGGTCGGCAGCCAGACCTTCGGCATCGTCGTCGACGGCGTGTTCCACACCGAAGAAATCGTGGTCAAGCCGATGTCGACGAAACTGCGTCACATCGACATGTTCTCGGGCAATACCATCCTGGGCGACGGCGCGGTCATCATGATCATCGACCCCAACGGCATCGCCAAGGCGCTCGGCGCCGCCGGCTCTTCGGCCCATGACATGAACAACGAGAACGGGGCTCACCACATCGGATCGGGCGAGCAGACCACCTCGCTGCTGGTGTTCCGCGCCGGCTCGTCCCAGCCCAAGGCGGTCCCGCTCGGGCTCGTCACGCGCCTGGAAGAGCTCCCGGCCGACAAGATCGAGTTCAGCAACGGCCGCTACATGGTGCAGTACCGCGAGCAGCTGATGCCGCTCGTGGCCATGGAGAGCGTCACCATCGCGAGCCAGGGCGCCCAGCCGATCCTGGTGTTCTCCGATGACGGCCGCTCCATGGGCCTCGTCGTCGACGAGATCATCGACATCGTCGAGGAACGGCTCAACATCGAGGTCGGCGGATCCTCCTCCGGCATTCTCGGCTCGGCCGTGATCAAGGGCCAGGCCACCGAAGTGATCGACGTCGGCCACTTTCTGCCGATGGCGTTCTCCGACTGGTTCACCCGCAAGGAGATGAAGCCGTCGCTGCACTCGCAATCGGTGCTGCTGGTCGACGACTCCGCGTTCTTCCGCAACATGCTGGCCCCGGTGCTCAAGGCCGCCGGCTACCGCGTCCGCACCGCGCCGACCGCGCAGGAGGGCCTGGCGGCGCTGCGCGCGCAGACCTTCGACGTGGTCCTGACCGACATCGAGATGCCCGACATGAACGGGTTCGAGTTTGCCGAGACCATCCGCTCCGACAGCAATCTGGGCGCGATGCCGATCATCGGGCTCTCCGCGCTGGTGTCGCCGGCGGCGATCGAGCGCGGCCGTCAGGCCGGCTTCCACGACTATGTCGCCAAGTTCGACCGTCCCGGTCTGATCGCGGCGCTGAAGGAACAGACCGCGGGCGCTGCCGGTGCCTCCGAGCTGAGCCGCGCAGCAGCGTAACCAGCGGGATCAGGAGAAACTAACATGACCAAGAAGACCCAGTCCGGCGAAGGCGCCATGGTCGAATACGTCACCGCGATGATCGGCGGCCAGCTGTTCGGCCTGCCGATCTCCCGCGTCCAGGACGTGTTCATGCCCGAGCGCGTCACCCGCGTGCCGCTGTCCTCGCGCGAGATCGCGGGCGTGCTGAACCTGCGCGGCCGCATCGTCACCGTGGTCGACATGCGCGCCCGGCTCGGCCTGCCCAAGCCCGAGGACGGCAAGATCCCGATGGCGGTCGGCGTCGACCTGCGCGGTGAATCCTATGGCCTCTTGATCGACCAGATCGGCGAAGTGCTGCGGCTCGCCGAGGACGGCATGGAAGAAAACCCCGTCAATCTCGACCCCCGCATGGCCAAGCTCGCCGGCGGTGTCCACCGTCTCGACGGCCAGCTCATGGTCGTCCTCGACGTCGACCGCGTCCTCGAGCTCAAGACCGAAGTGCAAATGGCTGCGTGAGCCCCAGAAACATCGAAGCCGGAGAACCGAAATGAAGACGTGTTTGGTGGTCGATGATTCCAGCGTCGTGCGCAAGATCGCACGCCGAATCCTGGAAGGCCTGGAATTCGAAGTCACGGAGGCCGAGGACGGCTCCAAGGCGCTCGAGATCTGCCAGCACAAGCTGCCGGACGCGGTGCTGCTGGACTGGAACATGCCGGTGATGGACGGCTTCGAGTTCATGGGCCACATGCGCCGCCTGCCGGGCGGCGAGGAGCCCAAGGTCGTGTTCTGCACCACCGAAAACAACGTGGCTCATATCGCTCAGGCGCTCAGCGGGGGCGCCAACGAGTACATCATGAAGCCCTTCGACAAAGACATCATCGCCGACAAATTCGCTGAAGTCGGCTTGATCCCGGTCGGGCAAGCCATGGTCTGAGTGTCTGGCGGAGTGTTCCAGCCAGAGTGTTCCCAGTACAGCTTCCGAGAGGCCTATCAGTGACCCCGACCGAGTATGAGTATCTGCGTAAGTTCCTGAGGGATCATTCCGGGCTCGATCTGTCCGCAGACAAGCAATATCTGATTGAAAGCCGGCTGTTGCCGCTGGCGCGCAAGGCCGGGATCCCTGGCATCGGCGAGCTCGTGCAGAAGCTGCAAGGCGCTGGCTCGGGCGCGCTCGTCACCAGCGTGGTCGAGGCGATGACCACCAACGAGACCTTCTTCTTTCGCGACAAGGTCCCGTTCGATCATTTCCGCGACACCATCATGCCGGAGATCATCAAGGCCCGCTCCGGCCGCCGCAGTGTGCGCATCTGGTGCGCCGCCGGCTCGACCGGGCAGGAGCCCTATTCGCTGGCGATGAGTCTGAAGGAGATGGGTGCGGCCCTGACCGGCTGGCGCGTCGAGATCATCGCGACCGATTTGTCGCAGGAGGTGCTCGAGAAGGCCAAGGCCGGCATCTACAGCCAGTTCGAAGTGCAGCGCGGCCTGCCGATCCAGATGCTGATGAAATATTTCAAGCAGACCGGTGAGACCTGGCAGATCAATCCCGAGCTACGGGCGATGATCCAGCACCGGCAGCTCAATCTGCTGCACGATTTCGCTCAGCTCGGCACCTTCGACGTCATCTTCTGCCGCAACGTGCTGATCTATTTCGATCAGGACACCAAGATCAACATTTTCAACCGCCTGGCTCGCCAGATCGAGGGAGACGGTTTCCTGGTGCTGGGCGCGGCCGAAACGGTGGTCGGACTGACCGACACGTTCAGGCCAATTCCAGAGCGGCGCGGTCTCTACAAGCCGAACGACCCGCGTGCCGCGGCCGCCAAGCCGGCGCTTGCCGGCGCCGTGCCGCGCGTAGCGGTCATGGCAGGACGATAGGCATGGCCGAGGATGGCAAGGGCGCGGAACGCGTGACGTTCAGTCGCGGCTATGATGTCTGCATCATGGCCATCGACGGCACGTGGCGCCGCGACTGCAAGCTCAACGCGATCTCCGACACCGACGCCATCCTGACGGTGGAAGGCTCCATTCAGGGCCTGAACCTCAAGGAGTTCTTCCTGCTGCTGTCGTCCACCGGGCTTGCCTACCGCCGCTGCGAACTGGTGCGCGTCAACGGCGTCGAAATGGACATCCAATTCCTGCGTGGCAAGAACCGGAAGAAGCGCGGCGCCGCCGGTGGCCGTGACGAGGCGGCGTGATCGTCACCTGCGTCTCGTCGCCGTTTGCCGCGAAGTTGGTTCACATTTGCTGAAACATCCGACTGAATTTGCCTTGGCGACTTTACGTCGCCTAAGCGCGAGCCGTGTATGCATTGCCGGTCTCAATCTCAGGATACCGCAATGCCCAGAAGCTCTTTTTCCCCTCTCCCGTCAAACCTGCCCGACGGCGCCGAGCGTCGCGCACTTCAGCTTCTGGTGGTCGATGACGACGCCACCCAGCGCAGCCTGATCACGGTCGCGGCCAAGCAGGCCGGCCATGAAGTCACCGTGGCGCCGTCCGTGGCCGAAGCGATCGAAAAACTCCGCACCGCACGCTTCGACTGCGTGACACTCGATCTCCTGCTGGAGGATGGCGACGGCATCGACGTGCTGGGCGAGATGGCCAAGGCGAAATTTGGCGGCGCCGTGATCGTCATCAGCGGCATGGACGGCAAGCGCCGCAGCGCCGCCCGCAGCTTCGCCCGTTCCGTCGGGATCGAGCTCCAGAGCCTGCCCAAGCCGCTGGATCTGGCCGCATTGCGCATCAGCCTCGCCAATCTCAGCAAGACCGCGATGGGCCTGCCGGCTATCCACACTTGGGGTGGTGTCGCCACCGACGCGATCGTGGAGCGGCACCGCGCCTGAGCCGCGGCCTGCCATGCGATGAAATGCGGTCGTCGCGCCGCAGCAACCGCGATCTGTACCGTGCTGCCAGTTTCCGACAGGCATTCAGCGGCGTGGCCCAAGGCCCGCCCGGCAGGCGTCGAGCGCGGCGATCGCGATGGCATACCTGGGTGTGACGTCGTCGAGCACGAAAACGTCGGCGGAACCTTCCGGATCGCTGCCGTGTTCTTGATCCATGGCTGTGGCGGTCCGGCGCATACTGGTCTCGATCTGCGAGATCAGCATGCGAAGGTCAGCCGCAATCAGCTCACGGCTCTCGACTTCGGGCATTGCGACGAGAGGCGGCGTAGCGGCCCAATTTAGCATGGATATTCTCCGTCCTCTGCAATTGGGCGCCTTGCCGCTACTTGTGCGTTAAGTCCATGTCCCGTACAAATACGGTGGGCCGAATCCGCGCCGAACGCCATAACGGTTGGGGCGGACGCGAGTCCTTCATGCCAACCGGATGTGTGGCACATGGCCGAACAAAGCTCTCGCGGTGAAATCTTCGTGGTCGACGACGACGCTGCCGTTCGCGACACCTTGTCGATGGTGTTGAAGGCGGCGGGCTATGAGGTGATCTGTTTTGCGGACGGCGCAGCATTGCTCTCTGTCGCGCGAAGCCGCACACCTGCAGCGGTCCTGCTCGACGTGCACATTCCCGGCAAGTCGGGCCTCGATATTCTCAATGAGCTGCACGGCGAAGACTATCCGGCACCGATCTTCATGATCTCCGGACAGGGCGATATCGCGATGGCGGTCGGGGCCATCAAGAGCGGCGCGCTCGACTTCATCGAGAAGCCGTTCCGCGGCAGCGAGATCGTCGGCCGGCTCGACGAGGCGATCGGCGCCTATGCACGCAGGCAGTCGGAGAACGCGGCGCCGAAGTTCGGCTCGCTGCATTTCCCCGGGCGCGAGCCGTTGACGCGCAGGGAACGCGAGGTGCTCGAGCAGTTCGCCGCCGGCGCTTCCAACAAGGAAGCCGGCCGCACGCTCGGCATCAGCCCGCGCACCATCGAGGACCACCGCGCCAACATCATGAAGAAGCTCGGTGCGCGCAATGCCGCCGATCTGATCCGGATCGTGATGACCGCGGCGCAGCGCGCGTCGTAAATTTATCGGCAGTAGCCCGGATGGAGCGTAGCGAAATCCGGGGATCCGTGTCCACGGCAAGACACGTCCCGGATTGCGCTACGCTCCATCCGGGCTACGGCCCCTCACATCACCCGCTCAGCGCCTTGCGGATGGCCCGCGCCAGATCCGATTTGCGATAGGGCTTCGCCAGCAGCAGAACGCCCGAATCCAGCCGGCCGTGATGGATGATCGCGTTCTCGGTGTAGCCGGACGTGTAGAGCACCCTGAGATCGGGACGCGTTCTCTGCAGTTCGTCGGCGAGCTGCCGCCCGTTCATCTTGCCGGGCATGATGACGTCGGTGAACAGGAGGTCGAACGGTTTTCCGGCGGCGACGATTGCGAGCGCCTCCGCGGCGTTCGCAGCCTGCAAGGTGACGTAGCCGAGCGAATGCAGCTGTGCCAGCACGTAGTCGCGCACCAGCCGGTCGTCCTCGACCACAAGGATCGTCTCGTGTCCGCCCTCGATGGTCGCCGGCGTCGCGCTCTCGCCGACCGCCGTTGGCGTCTTGCCGGGCGGCAGATACATCTTGATCGTGGTGCCGTGGTCTTCCTCGCTGTAGATCTTGATATGGCCCGCTGACTGCTTGATGAAGCCGTAGACCATCGAAAGCCCGAGTCCGGTGCCCTTGCCCGGTCCCTTCGAGGTGAAGAAGGGGTCGAACACCCTGGCCAGCATGTTGGCGGGAATTCCGCTGCCGGTGTCGCTCACGGCGATCAGCACGTAGTGTCCCGGCGGGACGTCGTTGACGTTGGCATAGACCTCGTCGAGATAGGCCGCGCCCGTCTCCACGATCAGCTTGCCGCCGCCCGGCATGGCGTCGCGGGCATTGAGCGCGAGGTTGAGGATCGCGGTGGTGAGCTGGCTGGGATCGACGATCGCGACGCAGTTCTCGTCCTCGAACACCGATTCGATATGGATCTGCTCGCCCAGCGTCGGCCGCAATAATTTCGCCGTGTCGATGATCAGCGCGTTGACGTCGATTTCGCGCGGCTGGAGCGGCTGCTTGCGCGCAAAAGCCAGCAGATGCTGCGTCAGCTCGGCGCCACGCCCGGCGGCCTCGTCGATCATCTTCGTGATCGCGGCGAGCTCCGGCTCCTTGGCCACCGCGTCGGCCAGGATCTCGATCGTGCCGGTGATGACGGTGAGGATGTTGTTGAAATCGTGCGCCACGCCGCCGGTGAGCTGGCCCACCGCCTCCATCTTTTCGGCCTGGCGGATGCGCTCGTCGGCCGCGATCTTGTCGGTCAGGTCGCGGTAGAACGAATTGAAGAGAACGCCTTCGCGTCGCCGGAGCGCCGTGACGCTGAGCTCGGCCCTGAACTCCTTGCCGTCGCGCCGCCGCACCAAAAGGTCGCGCCGTGGATTGGCCAGCGATTGTTGCTCGGATTCGAGAAAGAGCTTCAGTCTGGCCCTGACACTTTCGCGCTCACTGGGGGCGACGAAAAGCTCGATCGCATCCTCGCCGATCGCCTCCTCACGCGTCCATCCGAAGAGCTTCTCGGCTTGCGAGTTCCAACTCAGGATGGTCCCGGTGTGGTCGGTCTGGGTGAAAGCATCGAGCGAGGTCTCGACAATGTTGCGCGCCAGCTGTTCGCTCTCCCGCAAGGACTCCTGTGCAAGCCTCGCCTCCGTCATGTCGCGCCCGACAAAGAAGTAGCGATTGGCCTGGGCGGACCAGCTGGCGAGCCAGGACAGCCAGACCTCGTGGCCATTCTTGTGGAAGCAGCGGGTGTCGGCGAGCCTCGGACGTTCGCCGCGCCGCAGTGCGCGCATCTCGTCGCGCGACCGGTCGAGGTGGTCCGGATGAATGAAATCGGCGCCGCTGCGACCGATCATCTGCTCCGGCCGGTAGCCGAGGATGGCCTCGCTGCTCGGACTGATCTGCGCGATGTGGCCGCGCGCGTCCATCACCATGATCAGATCCTGGGAGGTCTCGAAGATCTGCCGCCGTTCCTCGAGCTGCTGCTGCAGCGCCCGCTCGGCCCGCCGCGCCTCGGTCAGGCTGCGCGCCGTGCCGGAGGCGCCCACGATCTCGCCAGACGGGCCCCTGATCGGCGACAGGCTGAGTGAGATTTCGACCGACGTGCCATCCTTGCGCAGGCGCACCGTCTCGAAGCGTTCGATCGGTTCACCTCCGGCGATCCGCCGCAAATAGTCCTTGCCTTGCTCGCGTCGGTCGGGTGGGACGATGATCGAGGTGGATTGCCCGATCGCCTCATTCGCCGAATAGCCGTAGAGGCGCTCGGCGGCCGCATTCCAGCCGGTGATGATGGCGTCGAGCGATTGCATCACGATCGCATCGTCGGAGGATTCGACGGCGGCGCTGAACAAGCGCTCGCGCGCTTCATGATGGCTTCGCGCGGCCTCGGTGCGGCGATGCTCCTCGATCTCGCGTTCAAGCGCGGCCGTCTTTGCTCTCGTTTCTTCGACCATTTGCGCGAATGCCCGCGCCAGCACGCCTGTCTCTCCGCTCGCATCGACGGGAATCTCGGCGCGCCGTCCGCTGCCGATCGCTTCCACCGCCGCGGTCAGACGCCCGATCGGCCGCGTCAATGAGCGCGCCAGCAGCACCGCAAGCAAAGCTGCGGCAAGGATGGCAAGCAGGCCGACCAGCGAGGAGGTTTTTTGAATGGCCGCCGGAACGCTACTGAACACGGATGGTGGTGCCGTCTCGATGACTGCCAACCACTCCTTGCCGGCCAGCAGTACCGGTGCGATCGCCGCTCCACTCGGCCGGCCCGCTTGATCGCTCGTAAGCTGCGTGGATCCTTGCGGCAGGCCGGCCCGGGCTGCAAAGAAAGGAAAGTCTCGGCGCCAATCGTTGGCGTTGCCAAGCAATGCACCGAATTCCCGCGCGCGATCAGGGTGGACAAGATAGTCGCCACGCGAATTCACGACATAGATTTCTCCTCCTGCGCTCGCGGTCGAGCGGACGCGGTCGAGCGCAGGACGCATGTCGATATTGGCGATGATGATGCCGAACGGCTTGCTATCAGGCGTGAACAGCGGCGTCGCGACGCGCAACGTCGGAATGTGAGGGTCCGTGGTTCCTCCCTGGCGCGTGGCGAGATCGACGGGCGAAACATAGATGTCGCCCGGCGCCAATTGAATCGTCTCCTGGAAGTAGGTTCGGTCGTTCTTGCGTTCCAGTTCGCCGTCGGGGACAATCCGTGCTGTTCCGTTCGGGCCGGTGCGATCGACGCGGACCAGCTCGCGCTGGTCGTCGTCAAGGCCGATGATTCGAAATTGCCCGTAGCTCGGTTTCGCGTCGATCTCGGCTGCGAGCCGCGCAGCGATGCGCTCGCGCCAGGTTTGCTCGGAAACGCCGTCGACATCGTCGAGGCCTCCACCGATATGGGCACGGATCAGGCCGTTGATGGCCGCGGCGGAGCGATAACCGAGCAGATCGCCGCGAGCGCCGGCAACGTAGGATTCAAGATGGGTGGCCAGCAGGCTCGACTGGGCTTCAATCCGTTCCAGGACCCGCGGAATGACGGCCTGGGTGATATTGCGATAGCCGAGCCAGCCGACTGCGGCCACGGTGACCGCCACCAGCAGGATCATCGCGATGGCGAGCCGCGTAGCGAGCGTCATGGCGATATTTGCACCGCGTCCTGAATGGCCGTGCCCGCGCTTGGTTGGAACAGAATGAAGGTTCTTGTCATCGGCGGCCGGTGCTGACATCCGGATTCCTCACCGATGCCGTCCGCGCCGCGTCCAGGCAGCCAGCGACCGCGGCGAGCAGCGCGTCGGGCCGGAACGGCTTCTGCAGGCTCGCGACCGCGCCGAGCTTGGTCGCCATCCTGAGGAAGTCCGGCTCCGCATGGGCATCCGGCGTGAACGAACGGCCGGAAATGACGACGATCGGAATCGCCGGCTGCAGCGCCCGGATGTGGCGCATCGTCTCCAGGCCGTCCATGCCGGGCATGAAGATGTCGAGAAACAGCAAGTCGAACTGGCTGGCCTCGAACAGCGCAAGTCCCTTGCGGCCGTCTCCGGCGACGGTGATGTGATGACCGACCCTCTCCAGGAGCAGCCGGATCGTCATCTGCACGGCCGGGTCGTCATCCACGATCAGGATGTTGGCCACGTCTGGTATCCTCCGGGCCGGATGGGGCTTCCCAGCGACCGCAAATCAAACCATCAACTCTGAAATTGTTGCGCGGATTGCATCCGGCCTGCAAGCACTTCGCCATCGATCCGACGATTGCTCGCAAATGGCGAAACGATGCCGCCAACTTATGCACGGTGACGTGCACAAGCACTCGCGACAACCGCGCGCCATAGGCCTAGTCGGTCAAATATTCCGGATAGTGGCTTCGGATCGTGGCGAGCTCGCTCAACGTGCCCGACAGGTGCTTGCGCAGATGCTGTTGCGCAGCATCGGCGTCGCCGGCCTCGATCGCGCGCGTGATCAGCTTGTGGTGGCGGACGATGTTCTGGGCCTTGCCGGGTGAGGGTAGATGCAGCCGGCGCAGCCGGTCGATATGTCCGCTGCGGCTGCGCACCAGCGTCCAGAGTTCCTGCTTGCCGGCTGCGGCATAAAGCTGCGCATGAAAATCATTGTCGCCGGCGATGAAGCTCTCGAAGTCTCCGGCCTTGGCGCATTGCTGCTGGAGCGCGATCGCGTGGTCGAGGCGTATGACCAGCGCTTCGCCGTGCTGCTGCGCGAGCAGACGGACGATTTCGAGCTCCAGCGCCTGGCGCAGGAAATGGGCCTGCTCGGCCCGACCGACATCGACCCGGCTGACGACGGTGGCGTGCTGCGGAAACACGTCGACCAGCCCTTCTTCCTCCAGCCGCATCAAGGCGTCGCGGATCGGCGTCGAGCTGACGCCGAATTGTGCGGCGAGATCCGTGCGCGACAGCGGCGAGCCCGGCGGCAATTCGAGCGCGAGAATGGCGTTGCGCAGCCGCTCGAACACTTGCGGCGCGGCCTGCCGGGCCCGGTCGAGCCGCGCGCCGGAGCGGGCGGCCGCGCGGGACGCGGGGTGGGTTGTTTCCATGCGAAGAGCTCCGGCCGGCCTTGCCTTTGATGCACTAATACATTAGTGCATCAGCGAGATCGCTCGTCAATGGCGGCCGGAGGAAACGAACAACAATGATCAAGCAATTGCAGTGCGGCCTCACGGCCATCGCCCTGATCGCCGCGACGGCGCTGACGGCCTCGCCCGCGACGGCGCAGCAAAAATCCGAGATCTCGCTGTCGCGCCAGCCCGGCATTTTCTACATGCCGAGCCACGTCATGGAAAAACAGAAGCTGATCGAAAAGCATGCAGCCCAGCTCGGGGTGGCGGGTGTCACCACCAAATGGGTCACCTTCTCCGGCGGCGGTGCGCAGACCGATGCGCTGCTCGCGGGCGGCGTCGACATCCTCAACACCGGCACCGGCAATCTGCTGCTGCTGTGGGACCGCACCCGCGGCGGCGTCAAGGGCATCGTCGCGACCTCGGCGCAGCCGATGACGCTGATCAGCCGCGACGCCAACATCAAGTCGATCAGGGATTTCGGCCCCGGCGACAAGATCGCGGTGCCGACCGTCAAAGTCTCGACCCAGGCGATCGTGCTCCAGATCGCCGCCGCCGAGGCCTTTGGCGCCGACCAATGGTCGAAGCTGGACGTCAACACGGTGCAGCTCGGCCATCCCGACGCCTATGCGGCGCTGTCCAACGCCAAGCACGAGGTGCACACCCATTTCTCGATTCCGCCGTTCACGTTCCTCGAGCTGAAGAACGTGCCGGGCGCACATGTCGTGCTGTCGTCGCCTGACGTGATGGGCGGCCCGCTCAGCCAGGCGCAGTTCTTCACCACCACGAAGTTCGCCGATGCCAACCCGAAAATCATCCAGGCCGTGCGCGATGCGACCAAGGAGGCGCAGGATCTGATCCGTAGCGACACCAAGCAGGCGGTCGAAATCTACAAGGAGATCACCGGCGACAAGACCTCGGTGGAAGAGCTGCTCGATCTGCTCAAGGAGCCGGGCATGATGGAGTGGAATCTCGAACCGCAGGGCACGATGAAATTCGCCGCCCATTTGTTCAAGACCGGCACGCTGAAGACCCAGCCCAAGGCCTGGACCGATTACTATCTCCCCGTCGCCCACGACCTGAAGGGCAACTGATGGCGCTGCTCGACGTCAGCTCCGTGACGCTGCGCTACAAGACCTCCAGCGCCGTCGTCACCGCCACGGAAAGGGTGAGCTTCACCGTCGACAGGTCCGATCGCTTCGTGCTGCTCGGGCCGTCCGGCTGCGGCAAGTCGACCCTGCTCAAGGCCGTCGGCGGCTACATGGCGCCGAGCGAAGGTCGCATGACCATCAACGACCGCGAGATCCACGGTCCCGGCGCCGATCGCATGATGATCTTCCAGGAGTTCGACCAGCTGCTGCCCTGGAAGAGCGTGCTGGCCAACGTAATGTTTCCGCTGCTGACCGCGCGAAAATTCTCGCGCAAGGACGCCGAGGTGCGGGCGCGGGCCTATATCGAGAAGGTCGGCCTGACCCGCGTCGTCGATGCCTATCCGCACACGCTCTCCGGCGGCATGAAGCAGCGCGTCGCGATCGCGCGCGGCATGGCAATGGAGCCCGACATCCTGCTGATGGACGAGCCGTTCGCCGCGCTCGACGCGCTGACGCGCCGGACCTGTCAGGACGAGCTGCTCCAGCTCTGGAGCGAGACCAAATTCACCGTGCTGTTCGTGACCCACTCGATTGCGGAAGCGATCCGCATCGGCAACCGCATCCTGCTGCTGTCGCCGCATCCCGGCCGCGTCAAGGCCGAAGTGGTGGACGTCGACAAGGTCTCGAATGACGATGGCAGTGCCGGCCGGCTCGAGAAGGAGATCCACGATCTCCTGTTCGCCGCCGAAGCCACGGCGCATTGAGGGAGCCTCTCATGGGCGAAGCCAGGATCCTGCTACGTGAGGCGCCGGTCGCCGCCAGCACAGCCGAAGTCGAGCGCAAGCTGAGCGTGCCCGAGCTGTTGTGGAACGATGGGTTTGTCCGCAAGACCGTCATCATCCTGTTCCTCGCGGCGGTCTGGGAGGCCTACGGCCTCACCCTCGACAATCCCCTGCTGTTTCCGACGCTGCACGACACGGTCCTCACGATGTACGATCGCGTCAAGGACGGCACGATTCCCATGCGGGCCTGGGCTTCGCTGAAAGTGCTGTTCATGGGCTATTCGGCCGGCATCGCGCTCGCCGCGATCTTCACCGTGCTCGCGATCTCGACGCGTATCGGCACCGATTTCCTCGAGACGGTCACGGCGATGTTCAATCCGTTGCCGGCGATCGCACTGTTGCCGCTCGCTTTGATCTGGTTCGGTCTCGGCAACGGCAGTCTGGTGTTTGTGCTGATCCATTCGGTGCTGTGGCCGGTTGCGCTCAACACCCATTCCGGCTTCAAGAGCGTGTCCAACACGCTGCGCATGGTCGGGCGCAATTACGGCCTTCGGGGATTGCCGTACGTCGCGAAAATCCTGATCCCCGCCGCGTTCGGCTCGATCCTGACCGGCCTGAAGATCGGCTGGGCCTTCGCCTGGCGCACGCTGATCGCGGCCGAGCTGGTGTTCGGCGTGTCGTCGGGGCAGGGCGGGCTCGGCTGGTTCATCTTCGAAAACCGCAACCTCCTCGACATACCTGCGGTCTTCGCCGGCCTCTTGACGGTGATCATCATCGGGCTTTTTGTCGAGAACCTGATCTTCCGCGCCATCGAGCGGAACACCGTGCAGAAATGGGGCACCCAATCATGACCAAGAAGAAACTAACGCCCGACCAGCTCCGCAGCGCGCGCTGGTTCGCACCCGACGATCTCCGCTCGTTCGGCCATCGTTCCCGCACCATGCAGATGGGCTACGCGCCCGAGGAGTGGAAGGACCGCCCGATCATCGCGATCCTCAACACCTGGTCGGACGCGCAGCCCTGCCACATGCACTTCAAGTCGCGCGTCGACGATGTCAAGCGCGGCATCCTGATGGCCGGCGGTCTGCCGCTGGAGCTGCCGGCACTGTCGCTGTCGGAATCGCTGCTCAAGCCGACCACGATGCTCTATCGCAATCTGCTGGCGATGGACGCCGAGGAGCTGCTGCGCAGCCATCCCGTCGACGGCGTGGTGCTGATGGGCGGCTGCGACAAGACCACTCCGGCGCTGCTGCTGGGTGCGACCTCGATGAACATCCCGGCGATCTATCTGCCGGCAGGTCCGATGCTGCGCGGCAATTGGAAGGGCAAGACTCTCGGCTCGGGCTCGGACGGCTGGAAATACTGGGACGAGCGGCGCGCCGGAAAAATCTCCGACAAGGACTGGCTCGACATCGAAGCCGGCATTGCCCGCAGCTACGGCACCTGCATGACCATGGGCACGGCTTCCACCATGACCGCGATTGCCGAGGCGATCGGCATGACGCTGCCGGGCGCGTCCTCGATTCCCGCCGCGGATGCCAACCATATCCGCATGGCCTCCGAATGCGGCCGCCGCATCGTCGAGATGGTCTGGGAAAATCTGACGCCGAAGACGATCCAGACCCGGAAAGCCTTCGAGAACGCGATCGCGGTCGCGATGGCGATGGGCTGTTCGACCAACGCGATCATCCATCTGATCGCGCAGGCCCGCCGCGCCGGTCTCGACATCGGCCTCGACGATTTCGAGATTGCGAGCCGCAAGGTGCCCGTCATCGCCAATGTGCGGCCGAGCGGTGACGCCTATCTGATGGAGGACTTCTTCTACGCCGGAGGCCTGCCGGCGCTGATGGGGCAGATCAAGCCGCACCTGCATCTCGACTGCATCACCGTCACCGGCCAGACGGTCGGCGAGAACATCGAGGGAGCCGAGGTCCACAATGACGACGTGATCCGCTCGATCGACAATCCCATCTACAAGGAAGGCGCACTCGCCGTGCTCAAGGGCAATCTCGCGCCCGACGGCTGCGTCATCAAGCCCTCCGCCTGCGCCCCGCGCTTCCTCAAGCACACCGGGCCCGCGCTGGTGTTCGACGATTATCCCGCGATGAAGAAGGCGGTGGACGATCCCGATCTCGACGTCACCGAGGATCACATTCTCATTTTGCGCAACGCGGGGCCGCAGGGCGGGCCGGGCATGCCGGAATGGGGCATGCTGCCGATCCCGACCAAGCTTGTGAAGCAGGGCGTGCGCGACATGGTGCGGATCTCGGATGCGCGCATGAGCGGCACCAGCTACGGGGCCTGCATTTTGCATGTCGCCCCCGAATCCTATGTCGGCGGGCCGCTGGCGCTGGTGCGGAACGGCGACCGCATCACGCTCGACGTCGCCGCCCGCACCATCGATCTCGATGTGTCCGAGGCCGAGCTCGAAAAGCGCCGTGCCGCCTGGAAGCAGCCCGAGCGCCGCTTCGAGCGCGGCTATGGCTGGATGTTCACCAAGCACATCAAGCAGGCCAATGACGGCTGCGACTTCGACTTCCTCGAGACCGATTTCGGCGCGCCGATCGGCGAGCCCTCGATTTACTGATGACCCTGTCATTCCGGGGCATCGCAAAGCGATGAGCCCGGAATCCATTGGGCCGCAGTCTGTGCCGCCTGATGGATTCCGGGTTCGCGCTACGCGCGCCCCGGAATGACAAAAGAGAGAGCCAATGCAATGACAAAACTCAGTGAAGCCACCCGCAACAAGCTCAAATCCGTTTCCACCGCCACCGTCGCAACCGCGTTGTTCAAGCGCGGCCTGCGCATCCAGATGATCCAGGATGTGCACCCGCTCAGCGCCGACCAACCGACCATGGTCGGTGAAGCCTTCACGCTGCGCTATATGCCGGCCCGCGAGGATCTCAACACCATTGACGTCTTTAGGGATCACTCCCATCCGCAGCGGAAGGCGGTCGAGGACTGCCCGGCGGGCAGCGTGCTGGTGATGGACAGCCGCAAGGACGCGCGCGCTGCTTCCGCCGGTGCGATCCTGGTCACGCGCTTGATGAAGCGCGGTGTCGCCGGGGTCGTCACAGACGGGGGTTTTCGCGACTCGGCCGAGATCGCCAAGCTGGGCATCCCCGCCTACCACCACCGTCCGAGCGCGCCGACCAATTTGACGCTGCATCACGCCATCGAGATCAATGTGCCGATCGGCTGCGGAGACGCGCCGGTGTTTCCCGGCGACGTCATTCTCGGCGACAGTGACGGCGTGATCGTGATTCCCGCGCATCTCACTGAGGAGATCGCCAACGAGACCTTCGAGATGACCGCGTTCGAGGACTTCGTCACCGAGGAAGTCAACAAGGGCCGCGGCATTTTCGGTCTCTATCCGGCGACGGACCCGCAGACGCTGACCGACTTCGCCGCATGGCGGAAGGCGAACGGAAGGTAAAGGCCGACAACTCGTTCCACGATCTCCGTCGTCGTCCTGGCGAATGCCAGGACCCATTACCCCAGGGAGTAATTTGGCGAAGACTCGGAGTCATCGTGTTTTCGCGCGGTACTGATACCGAGATTTATCGGATAGATCACGCGGTATGGGTCCTGGCTTTCGCCAGGACGACCCGGGAGAGCGTGGCCTACACCCCCGCCTCCGCCATCCCCGCAGCCCACAGCGCGAACGCATACACGATCGCGACTTCATCCAGCCGGTTGAAGCGTCCCGAGGCGCCGCCGTGACCGGCGCCCATGTTGGTGCGGAGCAGGACCGGGCCGCCGCCGCTCATGGTCGCGCGCAGGCGCGCGATCCATTTGGCGGGCTCCCAGTAGGTGACGCGCGGATCGGTCAAGCCGCCCATCGCCAGGATCGCGGGATAGTCTTTCGCCGCCACGTTGTCGTAGGGCGAATACGACAGGATGATGCGGAAATCCGTCTCGCTCTCGATCGGGTTGCCCCATTCCGGCCATTCCGGCGGCGTCAGCGGCAGCGTGTCGTCGAGCATGGTGTTGAGCACGTCGACGAACGGCACTTCGGCGACGATGCCGGCGAACAATTCGCCGGCGCGGTTGGCGACCGCGCCCATCAACATGCCGCCGGCCGAACCGCCGTGGCCGACGATGCGTTTTGCGCTGGTGTACTTCGCGTCGATCAGCGCGCGGGCGCTGGCCGAGAAATCGTCGAAGGAGTTCGTCTTCTTCTCGCGCTTGCCGTCGAGATACCAGCCCCAGCCCTTGTCGGCGCCGCCGCGGATATGGGCGATGGCATAGACGAAGCCGCGATCGACCAGCGACAGCCGGTTGGCGCTGAACGAAGCCGGCATCGCCATGCCGTAGGAGCCGTAGCCGTAGAGCAGCAGCGGCGCCGCGCCGTCGAGCGTGAGCCCGCGGCGATGGAGGATCGACACCGGCACCTCGGCGCCGTCATGCGCCTTCGCCATGATCCGCGTGGTGACGTAGTCGGCCGCATTGTGGCCGGACGGAATCTCCTGCCGCTTGCGCAGGGTGCGCGTCCGCTTGACCATGTCGTAATCATAGACTTCCGACGGCGTCGTCATCGACGAATAGGCGAAACGCAAATTCGTCGTCTCGAATTCATAGGAGCCCATCGTATCCAGCGAATAGGCCGCCTCGTCGAACGCGATGGCGTGCTCCTCCTTGGTCGCGAGGTCGCGGATCACGATGGACGGCAGCGCATTGGCGCGCTCCAACCGCACCATGTGGCCGGCATAGAGATCGAGGTCGATGATGTAGATGCCCGGGCGATACGGGATCAGATCGCGCCAGTTCTTGCGCTCGGGGGAAGCGAGCGGCGCGGTGACGATCTTGAAGTCGATCGCGTCGTCGGCGTTGGTGAGGATGAAAAGTTCGTCGCCACGGTCGGCGAGCGAATATTGCACGCCTTCCTCGCGCGCCGCGACGAGGCGCGGTGGTGCCTCGGGATGGGCGAGGTCGATCAGCCGCTGCTCAGAGGTCTCGTGGTCGCCGCCCGCGATCACGCAGAAGCGGCCGCTGGTGCTCTCGTGCAGATGGGTGAACCAGCCGGGATCCTGCTCTTCGTAGACCAGCGTGTCGTCGACCTGCCGAGTGCCGAGCTTATGCCGCCACACCTGCATCGGGCGGTGATTGTCGTCGAGCTTCACGTAGAAGAACGACGTCGCATCCTTGCTCCAGACCACGCCGCCGTCGGTCTCCTCGACGACGTCGTCGAGGTCCTTTCCGGTCGCCCAGTCGCGCACGCGGATGGAGAAATATTCCGAGCCCTTGGTGTCGGCGCTCCAGGCCTGCAGCCTGTGGTCGTTCGAGTGCCGGCTGCCGCCGAATTTGAAATAGGTGTGGTCCTTGGCGAGCGCATCGCCGTCGAGCACGATGTGGCCGTCGCCGCCATCGCGCGGCATGCGGCCAAACAGCTCGTGCTGACCGCCTTCGCGAAACTTGCGGAAATAGGCGAAGGGACCATCCGGCGACGGCACGCTGGAATCGTCCTCCTTGATCCGCCCTCGCATCTCGCGCACCAGCGTCTTCTGGAGGGCTGCGGTATGGCCGAGCAGGCTCTCGGTGTAGCCATTTTCTGCGTCGAGATATTTGCGGATGTCGGGATCGAGCACCGCGGGGTCGCGCAGCACCTCCTGCCATTTCTCGTCCTTCAACCAGGCATAGTCATCGGTCACGGTGATCCCATGCCGCGTGAATGAATGCGGCCGGCGCGGCGCGACGGGAGGCTGGGAAGGTGTTTTGGCTTGTGTCACTCGATCCTCACTCAGATGCGCCGGCGTTCTTTCAGCTCTCCTCGCAGGCGGGAAAGGGAGAAAGATGTGTCCCACCTTATATCGTCCCGATTTCATGAATTGCCAGCGCCACTGCGCCAGTCGCCGGGTTGTTGATCGGTCCCTTCTATGCTTTAGGCTTCCTATCCCCGCCGCCGGTCCAGCCTGATGCTGTTCAATTCCTATCCGTTCATCCTGCTGTTCCTGCCGGCCGCGCTGGCGGGCTATTTCTGGCTGGGGCGGCGCAGCAATCTGGCCCCGGTGATCTGGCTGGCGGCGGCCTCGCTCGCCTTCTATGCCATCGGCAATTGGCAATTCGTGGCCCTGTTGCTGATCTCGATCGCCTTCAACTATGGCATTGGCCATCTCCTCATCGTGGCGAAGCTTGCTCCGTCGCAGCGAAAGGCCGCACTTGCCCTCGGCGTCGCCGGCGATCTCCTGGTGCTCGGCGTCTTCAAATATGCCGGCTTCGTCGCGGAGAACGTCAATGCGTTGACCGGCACGCATTTCGCGGTCCACATCCTGCTGCCGGTCGGCATCTCCTTCTACACCTTTACCCAGATCGCGTTCCTAGTTGACGCCTGGCGCGGGCAGGTCGCGGCCTACGCGCTGCCGCACTACGCGCTGTTCGTGACCTACTTTCCGCATCTGATCGCGGGGCCGATCCTTCACCACAAGGACATGATCCCGCAATTCGAACGGGAGGAAACCAAGCACCCGCATGCGCATCTGATCCTGTGCGGAATCATCATCTTCGCAATCGGCCTGTTCAAGAAGACATGCCTCGCCGACGGCATCCAGCCGCTCGTCGCGCTCGCCTTCGAGGCGCGCGCGCCGAGTTTTGATCAGGCCTGGCTCGGTGCACTCGCCTACACCTTTCAGCTCTATTTCGACTTCTCCGGCTATTCCGACATGGCGATCGGGATATCGCTGATGTTCGGCATCTTCTTACCCGTAAATTTCAACTCGCCCTACAAGGCGAGCAGCATCGTGGAGTTCTGGCGGCGCTGGCACATGACGCTGTCGCACTTCCTGCGCGACTATCTCTACATTCCGCTCGGAGGTAACCGTCGCGGCCGCGTGCTCCGTTATGTCAATTTGATGCTGACGATGCTGCTTGGCGGGCTCTGGCACGGCGCGGCCTGGACATTCGTCGTCTGGGGCGCACTGCATGGCGCCTATCTCTGCATCAATCACGCCTTCAACGCGCTGGTGCCGAATGTTCCGAAGTTGCTCGCGCGCCCAACGCGCGTCGCCGGGGCCGTGCTGACATTCCTCGCCGTCGTTGTCGCCTGGGTATTCTTCCGTGCCGAACGGGTCGATTGGGCGCTGCGGATTCTGAATGCCATGGCCGATCCCTCCAACATCGTGTTCGGGCGCGAGGAGATTGCGGCGTCGGTGATGGTCGCAATTTATGCCGCGCTGGTGTGGCTGGCACCGAACACGCAAGGTATCATGGGGTACGACCACGCCAATCGCCGGGTCGGCGAAGGCCTGATGGCCGGACGGATGCGGCCGCTGGTCCTCTATGGTGCGTCGCTGGTGCTTGCGTTCGGGATTTTGGGCATCCAGAGCCACAGCGAATTCATCTATTTCCGGTTCTGATGCGAGGCGCGTTCACACATCCAGGGCGTCTTCTCCTCGCGAGCATCGCGTGCGTGCTCGGCGCGGCTGCGCTCACCTATGTCATCGATCCCCTGCAACTGTTTCGCCCCTCGCGCCTCGTCGCGCCGTTCTATTCCGATGACACGCGCGTGCAGAATGCCGGTCTGATCCGCAGCCAGTCGTTCGACACCGCCTTCATGGGCACCTCGCTGGCGATCCATTTCCGCCAGAGCGACATCGACCATGCGCTTGGCGTGCACTCGCTCAAGCTGGCGATGACCGGATCCAATTCGCGCCAGCAGGGTTTTGTGCTCGAGCAGGCCATCGATCGCGGCGCAAAGCGCGTGATCTGGCAGATGGATGATTTCATCTTTGTCGATGCGGCCGACATCGAGACCGATCCTTATCTCTCTGCCGATCTCTATCGCGGAACAGCAAAAGGCATCGCGTCGTATCTGTTCAGCGCGGCGATGGCGAAGGAATCCTTGTTCGCATTGCTGCGGTCGGTTCCGCCGCTGCGGCAGCCGCTGACCCGGGCCGCGCCTTTTCTGCCCGTCAAGTTTGCGCTGTCCGATGTCGACGACATCTATGCGCTGCCGCGGGATGTCGACGTCGCGCGCGCCTATAATGCGAAAAGGACGCTCGCGGCCTTCGCCTATATCACCGATCCCGTACGCAGCCGCTTTCTCGGCGAAGGCTATGGTTACGAGGCCATGGTGCGGCATTTCGAGCGTGACGCCGCCGGCCTGATCGCGCGCCATCCTGACGTGACCTTCGACATCTACTTCCCGCCCTATTCGATCCTGCAATTCGTCGCGATGCGCGACGCTTCGCCTGCGACGCTGAAGATCGTCACCGACCTCACGGCCGTCATTGCGCAACGCCTGACGCAGCTTCCCAATGTGCGCCTGTACGATTTCCGGGCGATCAAGGACGTGACGCACGATCTCGACAATTACGGCGACGTCATCCACCATTCGCCGGTGGTGGATGCGATGGTGCTGTCGTGGCTGGCGCGCGGGGAATATCGGGTCGACCCGAAGGCGCCGCTTGCGGCGCTGAATGAACTGAGGGCGCAGGTCGAGGCTTATCGCGTGCCGCCGCTGCCGTAGCCCGCATGAGCGAAGCGACATGCGGGGACTCACGCAAGAATCCCGGGTGTCGCTTCGCTCACCCGGGCTACTAGATTGCTCCCGCAAGGAGAGAAGGAAAAAAGACGCCTACACCGCCACCTCTTCGCCGAGATACGCGACCGCTGCCTCAAGCCCGCCCTTGCCGTGCGGGATCTTCAGCGCGTTCAGCCCGACCTCGATCACCCCCAGCGTGCCGAGCAGCATCGGGGCGTTGACGTGGCCCATATGGGCGATGCGGAAGGCTTGTCCCGAGAGATCACCGATGCCGGTGCCGAGCACCACGCCGCACTTCTCCTTGCAATAGCGTTGCAGGATTGCCGGATCGTGGCCGTTGCTCATGGTCACCGTGGTCACGGTGTTGGAACGTTCGCTGGCTTCCGCGATGTTGAAGCCGAGCACCTGGCCTTCCGACCACGCGCCGACGGCGCGGCGCGCGGCTTCGCCGAGCAGGCTGTGGCGGCGGAAGGCGTTCTCCAGCCCCTCCTCGTGCAGCAGGTCGATCGCCTGGCGCAGCGCGAACAGCAGATGCACCGGCGCGGTGCCGGCATATTTGCGATAATGCTCGCTGCCTTCGCGCTCGCTCCAGCTCCAATAGGGCGTGCTCATGTTGGCGGTCTTCTGGACCTCGAGCGCGCGCGCGTTGGCCGCGACAAAGCCGAGGCCGGGCGGCGTCATCAGGCCCTTTTGCGAGCCCGACATCGCGACGTCGATGCCCCATTTGTCCATCTCGAACGGCATGCAGCCGAGCGAGGCGACGGTGTCGACCATGTACAGCGCCGGATGGCCGCTCGCCTTGATCGCCTTGCCGATCGCCTCGATGTCGTTCTGCACGCCTGAGGCCGTGTCGACCTGGACGACGACAACGGCCTTGATCGTATGCTCCTTGTCGCGGCGCAGGCGCTCCTCGACCTCGTGCGGCCGTACCGCGCGGCGCCAGTCGCCCTTGAGCACCTCGACCTCGGCCCCCATCAGGGACGCGGCATTGCCCCAGCCGATCGCGAACCGCCCACTTTCGAGCACCAGCACCTTGTCGCCGCGCGACAGCACGTTGCTCAGCGCCGCTTCCCAGGCGCCGTGTCCGTTGGCGATGTAGATGTAGGACTTGCCCTTGGTGGCAAACAGTTTCGAGATGTCGCTGAGCAGGCTCTCGGTCAGATCGGTCATCTGCTTGGAGTAGATGTCGATCGCCGGACGATGCATCGCCCGCAGCACCTCGTCGGGCATATTGGTGGGCCCGGGAATGGCCAGAAATTCCCGGCCCGCGCGAACGGTCATTGCTGTTGGTCCTTGTTGCCTGAGAACAGGATGGTGGGTCGCTGATTCACACTTTTACGCGGCGCTGCGGTGCAAGAAAAGGCCGGAAAACGCAGGTCTGAACTGGGCTATCTCTTAGTCTCGCGGCAGCCCGCATCTTCGGCTTCCTCCACCGAGCAGAACCAGCGCGTGCCCTTGCTGATCTTCATCTTGATCTGCGCATACCAGCGGCTGGTCGGCCGGTGATAGATGCACTCGCCGGCGGTGTTGACGTTGCCCTTGATGGTGCAGTCCGGCGAGGGCGCGATGGGCCCCGACGCCGAAGCGAGCAGGATCGCATGCGCGCCGTCGGGCGGCTTGGTGGCGCCGAGGATGGTGGTCTTCTTGTTGCGCACGCGCCAGTCCCAGGGCGCGATGAAGGCGCCCTGCCACATGCCGGCCTTGGCCTCCCGCGCGGCCTTCTCGTCCGCCTCGTAGTCGTGCGACATGCGGGTGTAGGCCAGCGCCCAGCCTGTGCGCACCAGCCATTTCTGGATATCTTCACCGCCGACATCGCAGCGCGCCACGGTGCGGCCGCGCCGGTCGATCGACCTTGCATGGCAGACCCAGCTCTTGCCGTCGGCGTATTTGGCGAGCTCGTCGCGGGCCGCGATGCCGCAGGTCCAGCGCTCGCCCTTGTTGTTGAGGCAGAGCTGATCGACCGCGGGCGCGTCGATGCCGCCGAGCCTGATCCGCGTGTTGCCGATCACCACGGCGTCGCCGGCGCGAACCTTCGCGGTGCCGGTGATGTCGGCGGCCTCAGCCGGCGACAGCAAGCCGGGCAAGGACAAGCCAAGCAATGACAGCGCAATCAGGAATTTTCGCAACATGCCGGTCCGCGTGTGATGAAAATTGCGATAGACCTCGCAATTGTGGTCGGCTTTTGTCCGCCCGGCCAGCTTATGCCTGGCAGTTGGGCTTTCAACTTACTGTCATCGGACGAAGTTTAGTAGGGGTGGGTTAGCCGAAGGCGTAACCCACCTCTTTCGTCTCCACGGCGGCAGAAGTGGTGGGTTACGCTTCGCTTACCCACCCTACGAACCTATCCCCGCGACATCGCCCGCTTGGCCACCGCCAATCCCATCAGCACGAACGCCGACGTGACCTCCGGACCGCCGACCAAAATCCGCGTCGGCGTCTTCATCTTGTTCCATTCATAGGCGCGGAACGGGCCGCGGCGGCCGCCTTCGCCGAGGCTCGCGACGATCACGTTCAGCGCCGGCGCAAAGGCGCGCGGGTCGGCGCCGAGATGGCCGAGCGCGATCAGCGCGAGCGCTGCGTCGAACACGTTCATTTCGGCGGCCATCAGCTCGCCCTTGACGTAAGACAGCACGCGGTGGCGGATGAAATCGAAATCGCCGTCGGGATCGATGATCGCCTGCGCCGCCAGCGGCAGCGCCAGGAAGGCGGCGTAGCAGCGGCCGAAATAGGCGCTGTAGAGCTCCGGCAGATAATAGATGTGCGAGCGCGGATTGGCGAAGGCGCCGCTCGCCGCCAGCCGCTTCTGGAAGCCGAGGATGCGATGCACGGTGGCAAGCCGCGCCGGCGTCTCCAATACTTTCCAGCGCGCGAGGTTGCGAAAGCTGACCTCGAGAATGTCGAGATTGAGCGTCGGATCGAGATCGTTGCCGTAGGGCCGCTCGCCCTTGAGGTTATCGATCCAGGTCGCGACCCCGCCCTCATAGTCGATATTGTCGTTGATCGGCACGGTCACGCGCGGCTCGTTGACGCCCGCGCGCACCTGATAGCCTGCGTAGAAATCCAGCAGCGGCTGGTCGAGGATCGGATCGGTGCAGCCGGCCTGCGTCGCCGCGGAGATCGAGCACGCCGTGGTGTCGCAATCCGGCACGTAGACGCCGAAACCGAGATCCTGCTTGATCTGGGCGAAGTAGCGGGAGAAGCGCGGATGCGGTGCAGGCGCGAGCGCGGTGATGACGTTGAACCGCGCGCCGTCGATGCCCTCGACCTCTTCGCGGCTGATGTTGACGCAGAAATCGACCATGTCCGCGACCGCGCGCTCCGCCGCCATCTTGTCGGCGGACGAGGCCAGCCCGGTCTCGGCGTAGCTCAACAGCGCCTCGATGAAGAACGCGTCGTAATAGGCCGAGCGGTGGCGGATCTGCACCGGCTCCCACATCGGTTCGGCAATCCCTCGCCAGGGCGGATTGACGACTGCGCGCGCCGGCGATCGCGCGATGAAGACACGGGCGAGGTTGAACAGCAGCGAGGAGTTCTTGTAGCCGCGCGCGTTGAGACCCGTGAGCGCCATGGTCAGTTCGCGGCCACGGAAATCGGGATCGCCGATCAGGTTGAACGCGGCGTAGGTCGGCAGAAAGCCATTCTTGCGGTACGAGCCCAGCAGATGCTGCGCGCAGTCGCGGATTACGCCGTCGATCCGCGATTGTTGCGGCATGGCGCCGGTGAACATGGCCGGCGGCGGCTTGGGATGATCCAGCGCGATGCTGTCGACGAGATCGGCAACGGGCTGGCCGACCGCCGCCCAATCGGGCTCGGCCTCGTCGCGGGCGCGAACCAGCGCCTGGCGCAGCCGGGCCAGTTTGCCGTCGTCGCGCAGCTCGGGCAGTCCGGCCCGGCGGAGCAGCACCCGCAATGCGGGATTGCCGAGCGCGGTCTTGTAGAACTTGGCCAGATGCGGATCGCCGCTGGCCGCAACGGACAAGACGGGATCGCAGACGTCGTAAAGCGAGGGGCCGTCCTTCCGCGCCGTCAGCGCCCGGCAGGCGGCGCCGGCAAAATATTGAAAGCTCATGAAATACCTGGTCGCGGGAATTGGCTGGAGGGCGCCGGCCGGCACGCTCCCAGCCGCGCCACCCCCCCTGCAAGTCGTTGAAAAAGCTACCCGGATTCGCAGGAAATACAAATGTGATGGCAGTCACAGAAAAAGCCGGCACGAAGCCTGCATAATTGGGCTCCGGTAGGTTACGGGGACGCAAAAAAATCACACTTTGGGCGGTGCAAATTAACTCATGTTTCCAGAGGCTTAGATCAAATTTTCGGCGATCTATTGCCGGGGAGGCGATATCCGGTTAAGGCTTTGTTTGGTGCGGCGCCGCAAATTGCGCGCAATTCGGGGGCACACCCCCGGCCAATCCCTCAAACCCAAAGACGCTATCGCGCTACTCAAACAGTGTGCGCGTGCTTGGCTGGTCTTTGGCACTGACAGGAATGACGCGAGATGAATGTAACGCAGCTCGACATTTCCCGACGCACGATCGCGGTGGCCGCAGCCCTCATCGGCACGGTGTCGCTCGTGATCGGCGCCCATGCTGCCCTCAACATGCGGGCGCTCGATGCCGCCAAGGCCATTTCGACCGACCAGGTCACCGGCTCGATCGGCCAGGCCTCGCGTCTCGCCCTCGTCATCGGCAATGGGCACTACCCCGACGCCAACGCGCCGCTGACCCAGTCGATCAACGACGCCCGTGCGCTGTCCTCGTCGCTGCGCAAGAACGGTTTTGACGTCGACATGGTGGAAGACGCGACCAAGGACGACATGGTCCGCGCCGTCAATCGCCTGAAGTCCCGGATCAAGCGCGACACCGTCGTCATGCTGTTCTTCGGCGGCTACGGCGTGCAGGCCGGCCGCGAGAGCTACATGCTGCCGGTCGATGCCGCGATCTGGAAGGAAAACGATGTCCGCCGTCAGGGCGTCTCCATCGAGGGCGTGCTCGACATGATGAAGGAGCAGGGCGCCAAGGCCAAGCTCGTCGTGGTCGACGCCTCCCGCCGCAATCCCTATGAGCGCCGCTTCCGCTCCTACAGCCACGGCCTCGCGCCGATCAGCGCGACCGACAATGCGCTGATCCTCTCCTCGGCTTCGCCGGGCAAGGTCGTCGACGACGGCAAGGGCGAGCACAGCGTACTGGTCAGCGAGTTCCTCAACAACCTCAATGCGCAGGGCAGCGCCGAGAGCGTCTTCAACAAGACCCGCCTTGCCATCTCCCGCGCCAGCGAAGGCGACCAGGTCCCGTCCGTCTCCTCCTCGCTGCTCGAGGACGTCCATTTCGGCGAAGCCGGCGGCTAGCTTTCTTAGGTTCTGCGAAGTCTCGTGCCCCGGACGCGGCGCATCATGCAATGATGCGACGCTGAGCCGGGGCCCAGTTTTTTAGGTTGTCGCTTGGACGGGAGATGGGTCCCGGCTCTGCGCGGCAGCGTTACACGCTGCAGCGCGTCCGGGACACGAGCCAACCCTACTTCGCCGCTTCCGCGGCCATCACGGTGCGCACCGGATCGCCTTCGCGCAGCAGCGCGCCGGCGCGGGCGACGACGATGTCGCCTTCGTTGAGGCCGTCGCGAATCTCGATATTTCCGCCCGACATCAGTCCGACCTCGACGCGCTTGGTCTCGACGCGGTTGCGGCGGATCACCTGAACGACGGTGCCGGCGGAGGAATACTGCACCGATGTCAGCGGCACCGCGACGTTGCAGCTCTGGCCCGACTTGATCAGCGCACGGCCGCTCGCATTCAGCAACAGGCGTTTCTGCGAGGAGATGCCGATATAGACCATGCCCTGCTGGATGTTCGGCTCGACCGTCGGGCCGATGCGGCGCACCTTGCCGTCGATATCGCCGGCGCCGGCGATGCGCACGCTCGCCACCTGGTTGACCGCGAGCTTGCGCATATCGCTGGTCGCGACGAGGGCGACCAGATCGTACTCGCTGCGCGCCACGATCGTGAACAGCGCCTCGCCCTTGGCGGAGGCGAGGTTGCCGATCTGCGCGGTCGACGTTGCGATCACGCCTGCCACGGGGGCGGTGACCTGAAGCGTGCCGCCCTCGGGCAGCGCCAGCCGCGCCAGCACCTGGCCTGCGGTGGTGGTGTCGCCGGCTTCCGCCAGCACCTCCGTCACCTTCAGGCCGGGTCGCTCCGGCCGCACCGAGCTTGCCTCGCGCGCGATGATGGTGCCGGTGCCCTCGACGATGTCGGAGAAACAGGATTTTGCGACCTTCAGCACCGTGACCGCCGGGCCCTTGGGCGCGTCGTCATCGGCGGCAGCGGGCTGGGCCGACAGCAACACCAGTCCGGTGAGCGCAACGAGATGTCTGGAAACAGAACGCGCAGGCAATGAACGCATGGGTCATTCCGGTTGGGGCCTTGACGGCCTCATCGTTAGCAGAAGCGATCGCGGCGGACCATGGGCCGGCCGAATGAGAATGCCGCAGCCGCACGGGCGGCGTGATGCCGCCCGTTGAATTAGTCTACGGGCCGGCGCCAAGGTTCGCTGTCTCCCTCCGTCCCTGCGGCCATCCTTCGAGACGCCCGCCTGCGGCGGGCCCTCAGGATGAGGTCGTGCTTCGCGGCGAGATGTCAGACCCTCATGGTGAGGAGCCCGCCAAAGCGGGCGTCTCGAACCATGCAGGCCGAACTCATCCCCCAGCCTCCAAAGGGGAGCAATCTCACGGCAGGCTCAAGAACTCCACCCAGTTCGGCTTCTTGCCGGTGGCGTAGGACTTCAGCTTGGCGAGCGCGCCGCTGCTCTGGTCGATGGCATAGACCGTCATGCTGTCGGAGAGCTCGCCGACCGCGGCGAGGTAGCGCCCGCCGGGATCGATGTGGAAGCTGCGTGGCTGCTTCTCGGTCGGCACGCTGCCGATCGTGGTCAGCTTGCCGCTGGTTGCATCGACCTTGTAGGCGGTGAGCGTGCTGGTGGTGCGCTCGGAGGCGTAGAGGAAACGGCCGTCGGGAGTGATGTGAATGTCGGCGGCCCAGGGCTTCCCGGTAAATCCTTCCGGCAGCGCGCTGGTACGCTGGATCTCGTCCCATGCGCCGCCCTTGGCCTCATAGGCGAACGCCGCGACGTCGCCGTTCAGTTCGTGCAGGAGATAGACGAACTTGCTGTTGGGGTGGAATACGAAATGCCGCGGCCCCGATTTCTCCGGCACTTTGTGAGCCGGCGGATCGCTCGGCGTGAGCGTGCCGGTCATGGCGTCGAACGCGAAGGCCAGGATCTGGTCGGAGCCGAGATTGGTCGCGAACGCGAAGCGGTTGTCGGGCGAGGGCAGGAAGGCGTGCGCGTTCAGCCCGGTCGGGATCACCTGCTTCGGCTCGCCCACGACGCCGTTGGCGAGCAGCGGATTCAGCGCGACCTTGTTGCCGCCATAGGAGGCGCTGAACAGGAATTTGCCGCCGCGGTCGATGGCGATGTTGGCCATGCTGTCGGCGAGCGGGCCGTTGCCGATATGGCTGAGCTGGCCGGTCTTGGGATCGATCGCAAAGCTCACCGCGAGAAACGGCTGCGAGCGGACCCCGGCGATCAGCACGCGATGATCGGGCGTGATCGCGAGCGGCGTCGAGGAGCCGGGCTTTTCGACGCCGGTGAAGGCGGCCGTCTGCACGGGCGTCATCTCGCCGCTCTCGGCCATCTTGAACACGCTGATGTCGTTGCTGTCGGCGTTGCCGACATAGGCGAAGGTCTCGGCCATGCCGGCGCGGACTCCAGAAATGAGAGTGAGGAAAGCAAGCGTGGTGGCGATCGCGGCGCGGGGTACGCCGGATCTGTTACGTCGGGTCGGTCTCAACATGGGGTCCTCCTGGATGCCGGTGCGGCATTTGTCGTTTTGCCGGCGAGGATAGCGGCAGCCGCCCCGCTGCACCAAATTCCAATTGGGATCGATCGATGCCGAAATGGTATCGGTGGGAGACCTACCGTATCGCCGCTGTGCGGGAGGGCAGATGGGGCCCGGGCGGGGTGTGGGGCGGCCCGAGCACGGTCCACACGGTGACCGCGAGCAGCGCGCAGGTCAGGATCGTCCAGGCGACGAGTGGTTTCCGCATCAGGCCGAATCCGTCAGTCATATGAATGAGAATGCTCCCGGAGGCGGGCCTGGCGATCGTGCACTGCAAATCGCGGCGATCCTATGAACTCGTTCACAGGCGAACCGAACCAATGCCGCGCGAGCGCATTGAACCGGCATGCCCCGTGAAAACGATCTTGAAGGTAAGCCCGACATGGGCGGCAAGCATGGCGGTCAGGCCGGCCAGCCCAAGTCGCCGCCGCGCCCGCGTCAGGGCGAGCGCGATGAGGACGTCGTGGCAAAGCGCCACACCGGCCAAACCGATCCCGACTCCGCGCCGACCAAACCAAAATAGCACCTCGCCCGCGCCGCCCGCGCACCGGGAACGGCAGCCTCACCTTGCCGTTACCCTGATCCCGCGGGCGGAGCAGATCGAAACGGAGGCTGGCACGTGTTTTGGATTTATTGGGACACCGCCTGGTCGCTGATCATCAGCGGCATCATGTTCGCCACCATCGTCGCGCATCCCGACGCCGAGTTCGTCGAGATCCACGCGGCCAACCAGTCGAAGTGACCCGCAACTCCGATCAGCCGCCCATGCTGCGCCGCGCCCTGGACACCGGAATTCATAATCTCAGGTCATGCTGCCGGGCATGAAGCAGCGGATCATGGCGCGGCCGTTGATGTAGTACGGCCAGACCATGGTGCGGCCGGCGCGGTTCGGCTCGGTGATCACGGTGTCGTCGGGTACCTCGATCCAGTCGCCCAGGAGTCTCACGCGATAATGTCCGTTGCTGGTGTCCCAGTCGACATCGTCCAGCGCCGTGCCGTCGGCGTCGGCGCAGCAGGGGCCGCCGCCCTTGCTGCGCAGACTCTCGAACCAGCCCTTGAGGGGAGAGTTCGCGTAGCGACCGTCGTCGCGGGCCTGCACGGATGGGCCGATCATGGCGGCAACCGCTACAAGAGCAACCAACCGGGAAATCGAGTTTGGCATATCGCTTGGCTCATGTTTTACGCACGCGCGAACGCGCGGGCAAAATGGCTTGCCACGCGCGTGATGCATGCTGCCTGGTGCTCGCCGGCCGGAGTTCCAGCCGTCGAGCAGAGCGATAATCGCGAGCCGTGAGGTTTGATCCTATTTTCTTGGGACACGAATTCAGGTGGCGCGACCACTGATCGTCACCATGGCATCGCGGCGAAGGAGCCGGCCTCAGGCCGCCACTGCCTGTGCCAGCAACAGCTGCTTCAGTTTCGCCGCCGGCACCGCAGGGCTGAACAGCCAGCCCTGCATCTGGCTGCATCCGAGCTGGAGCAGCACCGCGCGCTGGGCTTCGGTCTCGACGCCTTCCGCGGTCGTCGCCATGTGGCGGGCGGCGGCCATGTGCACCACCGCCTGCACGATCGGCGAGGAATCTTCCGACTGACCGATGTCGCTGATGAAGCTGCGGTCGATCTTGATCTTGTCGAACGGGAAGCGATGCAAATAGCTCAGCGACGAATAGCCGGTGCCGAAATCGTCGAGCGCGATGCGCACCCCGAGTTCGCGCAGCTGCTGCAGGATCGTCAGCGCCTCCTGGTCGTCGCGGATCAGGACGGTCTCGGTGATCTCGAGCTCGAGCCGTCCGGGCGCGAGACCCGACTCGGCGAGGGCGGCTGCGACCTTCAGCGCCAATGTTCGCGAGCGGAACTGCACCGGTGAGACGTTGACCGCGATGTTGATCTGGCCGGGCCAACTGGCGGCCTCGAGGCAGGCCTGCCTCAGCACCCATTCGCCGATCTCGCCGATCAATCCGGTCTCTTCCGCAACCGGGATGAAATCGGCGGGCGACACCATGCCGCGCTCCGGATGGTGCCAGCGCAGCAGGGCTTCGCAGCCGGTGACGACATTGGCCGCGAGATCGACCAGGGGCTGGTAGTGCACCTCGAACTCGCCGCGGGCCAGCGCCTGCCGCAGATCGGACTCGAGCTGGCGGCGCAGCCGCGCCTTGGCGTCGTATTCGGGCGAGAAAACGCGGAAGGTGCGGCGGCCCTCGGATTTCGCTGCATACATTGCGAGATCGGCGCGCTTGAGCAGATCGTCGAGATTGTCGCCGTGGTCGGGTGCGATCGCAATGCCGATGCTGGCATCGGTCGGGATTTCCTGGCCGTTGCAGTCCACGGGCGCGCGCAGTGCTTTCAGGATTTGTTCGGCGAGGGCCGTCAGCTCGGCCTCGTCGCGTGTGCCGGCCTTGACGATGGCGAATTCGTCGCCGCCCAACCGTGCGACCATGTCGTTGCCGCTGATGCAGGCGCGCAGGCGGTTCGCGATCTGGCGCAGCAGCTCGTCGCCGACCTCGTGTCCCAGCGAATCGTTGACGCCCTTGAACTCGTCGACGTCGATATAGAGGATCGCGAACGGCTTGCCTTGGGCAAGCTCCGCGACGCGCCGCTCCAGATGGCCGCGCATCAGCACGCGGTTGGGCAGGTCGGTCAGCGCGTCGTAATGCGCCATATGGGCGATGCGCTCGTCGGCGCGGATGCGCTCGGTGACGTCGTCATGGGTCGCGAGCCAGCCGCCGGCGGCACCGGGTTGATTCTTGATCTCGATCAGGCGGCCATCGGAGGTCTCGACGATCGTGCTCTGCGTCTGCCCGGCATTGCCCAAGATGCCGTCGCAATAGGAATCGACGTCGCCGTGGAACGAACCCGTGTCGTGGCGATGCTGGATCACGTCGCGGAAATATGCGCCGGGCTTCACAACGTCGGCCGACAGTCCATACATCTCGATGTAGCGCCGGTTGCAGACGATCAGCCGCTCGTCCCGGTCGAACATCAGGAGACCCTGCGTCATCGTGTTCATCGCGGTGTCGAGCTGGTGCTTCTCCACGGCGAGCCGGCGGGTCATCTGGCGGAAGATCAAATACAGCGTGAGCACGAGCAGGCCGATCGACAGCACGGCGACGGCCACGAAGAACTTGGTTTGCGTGTGCCATGTCGCCAGCGTCGCATCCAGCGACTTGGTCGCGACCACGACCAGCGGCTCGCCGGTCAGGAGGCGTGCGGCGACGATGCGATCCTTGCCGTCGATCGGGCTTGCGAGCTGCATCGTGACGAAGGTGCGCTCGAACACCGCCATCTGCTCGGGCCTGCCGTTGCGGAAATTCTGCCCGATCAGCGCCTCCACATGCGGAACGCGCGCGAGCAACTGGCCGTTCTGGTGGTGCATCGCGATCGAGGATTCCTCGCCGAGCCCGCTCGAGGCGAAGAAGGATTCGAGCTGGTCGGGCGTGATCGCACGCGAGACCAGCCCGAGGAATTCGCCGTGAGGACCGGAGACGCGGCGCGCGAACACGATCGCCGGTCCGCTGCCCAACCGTCCGGGCACCACCTCGACCTCCTCCTGCGAAGCCGGATCGTTCTTGAGGCGATTGAAATAGCCGCGGTCGGCGACCGAGACATCGGCGACCGGCCAGCGCCGCGACGAGTTGATCAGCACGCCCCTGGCATCGAACACGTTGGCGCCGGCGACGTCCGACCAGCCGCTGGCCTTGGCGCGCAGCACCTCGTGCACGGCGAGCGTGCCCATCTCGCTACGGAAGACGTCGGCGGATTCGATGCCGTGGCTTTCGAGTTCGGCGATGATGCTCTTCTGCAGCACCGCGAAGTCCTCGAACTCGCGGTCGAAATGGCGGGCAAGCAACCGGACCGCGCTCTCCAGGCTGTCGCGGCCGCTTTCGATCGCGTTCTGCCGGAAGCGGTCGACAGTGAGCGCGGTGCCGATCGCCATTGCGGCCATCAGCACGAAGCCCCCTGCGATCAGCCATGTCAGCGGCGCGCCGCGCCAACGGCGCAGCAACGCGCGCATGCGCGCGCTCCATCGGATCGATGTGCCCATGCAGCCCTCCCGTGGGATGCAAGATGCGGCAAAACCGACAAGACCCCGTTACCAGTAAGGGTTAGGAAAACATGAATCGGAACGGAATCAGAGGGTTGGTTCCCTCGCTTGTCTGAAGGCGCGGTGGGCCCATGGTTCCCTCAGCGTCGGATTTCCCATCGCAACGCTTCCGCATTGGTCTTGGCGAACATCGCCGGCACGTCGAAGGTCCCGGTCTTGAGATCATAGCGGCAGCGCCAGTCGGCCAATCCCTTCACGGCGACGTTCTTCGGATGCTTGTCCATTTCGCCAGACAGCGAGATCACGAGGTATCGGTTGTCCGGCCAGTGCACGCCGAGCCCGCGATAGGCCTCTTCGGTGCCTTTCACGAGATTGGCCGAGATGTGGTAATCGAGCTTCATCTTCCCGGTGTCCGGCCGGCTGTGGAAATAAGCCCAGGCCAGATCGCTGAGCGAGGTCTTCGTCGCGCCGACGAAGGCACCCTTCTCGACATGGTAGAGATACAGGTCCTGCTCGCCGGAGCCGGTCTTCTGCATCCGCACCAGCCATTGCGAGTCGGGCGTGAAGCGGAAGCCGGCCCCGTAGCCCTGCTCGGGCTTCAGCTCCGTCATCTGTTCGCCGCGCCTCGCCCAGGCCTGCCATTTGACTTCGAAATCTCCGCCGTCCTTCATGTACTGCTCAATCCTGGTGGCGCCGTCGGGTGAGGTGAAGGCGAGATCGGCATTGTCGGTGAGGATGTAATCCGGCGGCGGGCCGGAAGCGGCGAGCCCTGGTGTTGCGGCCAGTGTCAGGGCAAGCACCAACCCAACGGGCCATTGTGCGGGACGGCAAAACGCGTTCACGGGACAATTCCTCAAGAAAAATGCCGCGATGCGGCCTTGAGCATTTGACACCGGCGGGGGTGCGCCGGTTCATCCCGTGCCGGCTCATCATCCTATCGACCGTCTTGCTGCCGTGGCCAAAACGGCGCAACTTGCCGGCTAGATTGATTTGCAAGGTTCTTCCTGATCAAGGTTCGTTTCCGATGGTGACCGCATCCAAGGCCTTCATTGCATTCTGTCTGCTCGCGGTGGGCGGCGCCGTGCTGGTGATCGGCCCCACCGAGCTGCGTCGCCTGCTGCCGATGGGGGCGAAGACCGACACCGTGGTCGCCGCCAAGCCGGAGGCCAAGGTCGAACAGAAGGTCGATGCCAAAGTCGAACCCAAACCGGAACTCAAGCCGGAAGAGCCCAAGCTAGCCGCAAACGCGCCGCCGGCGCCGGCCGCGTCCCCCGCCCCTGAAACGAAGACGGGTGCGCTGGCCGAGAGCCAAAAGCAGGTCACTGCCGCGCTTGCCGATCTCGCACCGGTCAAGCCGCCGCCGGCGGTTGCCGATACCGGCCCCCGTTTCGATGTCGCGCGCGTCGACGATCACGGCGAGGCGGCGGTGATCGCGGGCCGGGCGACGCCGGGCGCCAAGGTCGAGCTGTTGCGCGACGGCAAGCCGCTCGACAGTGTGGTGGCGGATGCCTCGGGCCAGTTCGTAATGACGCCGCCGCAGCTTCCCGCCGGTTCCTATGAGCTGACCCTGCGGGCGAAATCGCCTGACGGCACCGTCACGCAATCCGGCCGCAACATGCCGGTGGTGATCGCCGAAGCCGCACCGCCGCCCGCGCGCCCTGCACCGGTCGCGAGGCAAGAGACGAAACAGGAGACCAAACAAGAGGTCAAACAAGAGGCCAAACACGAGGCCAAGCCCGAGAAGCCCGACGACAAGTCGGATGTCGTGGCATCGGTATCGGACAGGCCCGCGGCCCGGCCGAGATTGATGGGTGCACCGAAACCCAAGGGCACCTCAGGGGGCATGGCACGGGCTCCCGCGGCCACGACCGTCGCGTCGGCCTCGCCGGCCGAAATCGTCGGCGGTGCACCGGCGGAAACAGGCGGCAACCGGGTGATCTCCCGCGGCGACAGCCTTTGGGCGCTGAGCCGGCTCGCTTACGGCGACGGCGCCCGCTTTGCCGTGATCTACAACGCCAACCGCGCCAAGATCCACAATCCCAATCTGATCTATCCCGGCCAGACCTTCGTGGTGCCGCAGAAGGCGGAGTGAAGGCGGCGCTTCGCCGCCGCGCCTGCGGCCATCCTTCGAGACGCCCCGCCTGCGGCGGGCCCTCAGGATGAGGGATGAGTCTGCGGCGGCATTCAACGCAGAAGGATGTAGTTGAGCCTCATCCTGAGGAGGCCGCGAAGCGGTCGTCTCGAAGGACGAGGCGCTCGCTCAGGCGCCGCCGAGACGTCCTAAGAAAATACCGCGACGCTTTGCCCTGTGCGCTTCCGGAACATTTGGTTCCCTCGCGCGTCATGGTGATGCGACGCGATGCGCGCTTGGCGCCGGAGGAGGGCCAAGGTGGACAGGTCAGTGGTCATGTCGAGATCACGCTTGGGGCTCAGGCCAAGGCTGGGGCTGGCGCTAGCAGGCGCAACCCTCGTGATTCTGGCAGCGCTCTTGCCAGGTCGCGCCGAGGCGCAGTTCGGCCTGCGCGGCGGTCCGCTCGGTGTCGCGCGCTTTGCCGTCGGCCACATGATCGGCATGTCGCGTTTGCGCCATGCCCGGATGGCGGTGCGGGGCAGTCGATACCGTTCCGCAGCGTTGCGGTCGCAAGATCCCCGCGGCGTTGAACGAGGGCAGCCTGCCAATCCTTACGTCATGCGTGCGGCGCTTACGGCGCAAGCTGCGCTGTCGGGATGGCACGGCGGCCGCCGTCCCCAGGGCTGGTGGCGCCACCCCGACGGCAGCTATGGCTGGGTCGGCCCGGTGTTCTGGCCGTTCGCGCATGACGATCTCACCACCGCAATCATCCTCGGCGATGCGACCAGCCTCTCGCTCTATGGCTATGGCGACATCTATGCCGCGATCTTCGCGCCCTATGCGGCCACCGAGCTTGCCGCCTACACCGCGCCGCACGGCCGGCGCGGACGGCGAGTCCCGACCGCGGAGACGGTCTGCGATGCCAGCGACACCGGCGGCCTGCCGGTCGATCGCATCGCCGCTGCCGTGCAGCCGAATGAATTGCAGCGCACAGCGCTCGACGAGCTCGCCACCACCTGGCTGTCCGCGCGCGACGCCATCCGCGCGGCCTGTCCAACGCAGGTCCCCGCGACGGCCATGGAGCGCCTCGGCCTGATGCGCGAGCGCATCGAGGCCATGATCAAGGCTACGGACGCCGTCGCACCGCCGCTGGCCAAATTCGTCGATCTCCTCGACGACGACCAGAAGGCCAAGCTCGACAGCCTGGCCAAGGAGCGCCGCGCCGCGCTTGCCGCGATCCAGCAAAAGAATCCCCAGGCGGCATCGGCCTGCCAGGCGGACAGCGATCCCCGCTACGACGAGAAGCTGCAGCGCCAATACGAGCAGCTCGTGCAGCAGCAATGGCCCGCGGCCGAGATCGCCTCCACGCTCAAGCTCGACGACACCGCCCGCGCCCGCCTCGACGTGCTCCAGGACACCACGTTGCGCACCATGGAAACGCTCAGCGCCTGTCCGTCACAGCCAGCACCGACACCACAGGCACGCCTCACCGCAGTGAAGGCACGTTTGGAGACGATGCTGCAAGCCGTGAACGGCGTCAGTGACGCACTTGATGATTTCGAGACGGACCTGAGCGATGAGCAGAAGGCGGGGTTCGAGGCGATGGGGCCGAAGCGCGGGGTGTGAGCAATTTCTGTAGGCCCGGTGGTTTTCCCGACGAATCAAACCGCTTCCGGCCAATTCCGTACCCGCGTAACCCATTGATTTTGCAGGCCCCGGCTACTGTGCATGGGGTTGTTTTCGCAGTTTTTTGTTTTGGCTACCCGCGCCGCCTTGCCGCGGCGGCATCCACCACGTTCTCCACCTCCTCGCGCCACGACAGGATCTCCATCGCGAGCACGGGGTGGTTGAAGCCCTTGAGCACGAGATCGTCGAGCGCGCGGGCTTCGACCCAGGGCTCGACCATGCCGTAGACGCGGCGGCTGACGACGACCTGGCCGGCCTTGGCTTCGTCGCAGAGCCGGGAGGAGAGATTGGTGACGCTGCCGATCGCAGCATATTCGAGCCGCTGCTCGAAGCCGATCTGGCCGAGCGTGGCGTAGCCCATGGCGACACCGACGCCGAAGCCGAGCGAGTGGCCGCGGTTCTTCCATTTCTCGGTCAATTGGCCAATCACATCGCGCATCTCGACCGCCATCTTCACGGCGCGCTTGGTATGGTCGGCGAACTGAATCGGCGCGTTGAACAGGATCATCACGCCGTCGCCGGCAAAGCGGTCGAGCGTGCCTTCATAGCGATGGATCAGCTCGCCGAGCGCGGCGTGATATTCGCGCAGCACGTTCATCGCCTCTTCCGGCTCGGTCGCCTCGGTGAACGAGGTGAAGCCGCGCAGATCGCAGAACACGACGGTCACCTCGCGGCGATGGCTGTCGAGCAGCGCGTCGTGGCCGTCGGACGAGGCGATCAGCTGCGCGACTTGCGGGGCGAGGAAACGTTCGAGCCGCTTGATGCGGCCGATCTCCCCCAACTGTTTCTCGACTCGCTCTTCCAGCGAGCGGTTCCAGTTGCGCAGCTGCTCGGTCTGCTCCTGGAGCTTGGCGGCCTGCTGCTGCACGGTTTCGTGCGCAGCCGCGAGCTCGCGGCCCTTGTGGTCGACCTCGGTGAACAGCCGCGCATTGCGCATCGCCAGCACGGCCTGGTTGGCGAAGGTACGCATCAGGCCGATGATGCTTGGGGCGAACTCGCCGCTGGCGCGGCGCAGCACCACCAGCGAGCCGAGCGTGCCCTGTTGGTCGACCAGCGGCACCACCAGCACCGAATGGAAGCCGGCCTCGAGCGCGACGTCACGCAACGGCTGCTCGGAGGCCTGGTCGAGATCGGCAATCACGATCGGCTCGCCGCTCCCGGCCGCATCGCTCAAGATATTCTCGCCTTCGTCGATGGTGACATGGGCGCCGTCGGCGGATTTGTCGATGCCGTTGGCCTCGACCAGATTGAAGCGGCGCGCCTCGGCATCATAGCCGTAGATCAGCACGGCGTCGGCATGGGTGATCTCGATCGCGCGCGCGGCGATGGTCGGCAGCACGGCGTTGAGATCGAGCGAGGCCGCGACCGCGCGGCCGACCTCTTCCAGCACCTTGAGCTCGTTGATCGACTGCGCGAGATCGCGGGTGCGCTCCTCGACCTTGGTCTCCAAATCCGAATAGGTCTCCTGGATCTGGTCGGCCATGCGGTTGAACTGGCCGGCGAGATCTTCCAGCTCGTCCGAGGTGTGCACCTCGATGCGATGGCTGAAGTCGCCCTCGCCGAGCTTGTGCGCGCCGTCGCGCAGCGCGGTGATCGGAATGATCATGCGGCGGGCGAGCAGCGTGCCGGCGAGGATCGCGACCAGCAGGCCCATGCCGATCAAAAGCGCAATGCGCACCAGCTGGTCGCGGATCGGCATCAGGGCCTGCGTGGTCGGTTGCTCGAACATCACGCTCCAGCCGAGCTTCGGCACGGTGCTTGCGGCGCTCATCACCGCATGGCCATTGAAGTCGGTGCCCGAATTGTCGGGCTCGTGGGCTGGCGCGACCGCGGCCGCAACCTGCGGCAGCTTCGAAAGGTCCTTGCCGACCTCAGGCCCTTTCGAGGACGTCGCCAGCACGCGGCCGCGCGGATCGACCACATAGGCGAAGGCGGCCTTGCCGACCTGGGCGTCGGAGAGGTACTCGGAGAGAAAGCTGAGATCGAGCTCGGCCACGGTGACGCCGGCGTTGAAACCGGAATGCGCCACCGAGATCGACATGAACGGCGTCCGGTCGGAGAACCAGGCCGGCGCGTAGCTGACGCCGCGGGCGACTGTGTCGGTGAAGCGCATGTCGCGGGAGAGATCGGCATTGCTGCCGGTCGTGGTCGACTGGCGCGAGACGCGCAGCACCTCGCGGCCGTCACCGTTGAGCTGGAACAGCTGAGTGACGACCGAGACCTGGTGCAGCAGCTGGGCGTAGTCGGCGCGGCGCTTCTCGAGCGTGTCCTGGCTCGCCCGCGTCACCCAGCTGATCTGGCGCTCGAGCTCGGAGATCGACTGCTCGATCCGCCGCGCGGCAGCCTGCGCCTTGTCCTCGAGACCGTCGGTCAGCTGGGTCTTGGTAGCGCGGTAGGAGATCCAGCTCTCCATCGCGCCGTTGACGGCGAGCACGAACACGACCAGGCCGACGAGAGAGACGACGTATTTGGCGAACAGACCCTCGCGCAGAAACCGTGTCTTGTCGTTCGCTCCTGCCATCCCGATCCTCTCGCGCCGCCATCGGCGCCGGCGCTACGGGCCGCACGGACCCTGCGAGCCTTCTAGCACAATTTGGTCCAAGGGACTGTGAAGGGACTGTGAAGGGACTGGTCAAGGGCCGGCCGCAGCCGGCGTGGTTACCCGCCATGGTTACTCCCCTTGGACGCTGGCAGGCGGAAGCATGGTGAATTGTCGCAGTCTCATCCGTTTGGAGGAAGCTGCGGCCAGGCAAGCCGATGTAAGGGGATGGCCTTGGCAAGGGAGGGCTCGGAGTCCAGCGCTTTGGTCCTGCAATCATCGATTAAAAAGCTGCCGCAGCACGTCGTTCATCGGCTGGCTGTCCTGCTGCGCCGCCGGCGGGTCCTCCAGGCCGGAGGGGGCCGGCGAGGCTTGCGGCATCAATGTGGATGGCGCTGCAGGCAGGCTGCGGCTGCGGCCGGTGGCAGTGCCGGTGCCGTTTCCCGCACCACTGGAAAGTCCCTGCTGGATCAGATTGCCGAGCGCCTCGCCCAGGGGGCCGCCGAGCAAATTGTTCTGTCCCGGCTGCTGGGCTTGCGGATTGGCATTGCCGGCCGCATTGCCGCCACCCGGCGCGGCGGTCCCTCCGAGACCAAGGTTGCTGCCAAGGCTGCCCAAAATATTGCCGAGCCCGGCCCCATCAGCGCCGAACAGCCCCTTGCCCATCTCGCGCAGCTTGGCATAGGCGGCGTCCGGATTGTCCAGCATGCCGGCCATGTCAGGATAGATCCGCGGCTGCGACCAGGGGCCCTGGATCATCACGGGGATGCCGAAGCCGACCGGCTCGGCGGCGCGACCCTGGCCCTCAGTCGTCATCACCAGCTTCGGCTCGACGCGAAAGCCCATCATCTTGGTGTCGAGTGCGACCGTGCCGGCGCCGGTCACGCGGACCAGCGGTCCGGTCAAGTTGAGATCGGTCGTCACCGCCTGGCCCTTGTCGATCCGAAACGACGCCGAGAGCTGCGACAAATCCGTGCTCTGCTCCCGACTGTTGTCCTGGTTTGCCTGCCAGCCGGACAGCGTGCCCGATGTCAGCGAGCGGATCATCTGTGCGACGTTGATGCCGCGAATGGCGCCGTCCTGGAAATTGACGAAGGCCGTGCCCTGCATGTTCGCCATCAGCGCGCGCTGGCTGGTGCCGGCGCTGCGCAGTGCGAGCTTGGCCTGCAGCTTGCCGTCGATCCGGTCGAATTCGGCGAGGCCCTGCAGCAGCGGCAGCGCGCGCACGCCGGCGAGATCGGAATGCATGGCAAAGCTCGGCGCGCCGCTGGTCGCATCCAGGATCAATTCGCCCGTGACCTGGCCGCCATAGGCGCCGAGATTGGCGGTGCCGGCCTTCAGCACGCCGCCGGCGAGTTTTGCATCGACCGCCAGCGGCGCGAGGCGTGCATCGCCGATCACCGCCTCGTGCGCGGAGATCCTGATTTGCGCATCGACATAGTTGAGCCCGGACACATCGATCGGCGCATCGCTCCAGGGCTGCCCGGACGCGCCTTCCGGCGATTTCGCCAGCGGAATCGCGAGCCGCTGGAAGTCGAGATCGACCTTGACCAGAGGCTTGCTCGCGATATCGACCGAGGCCCAGCCGTTGAACGCGCCATCGCCGAGCGTGCCACTCACGCCGTTGATCATCACGACGTCGCCACTAAGCCGCATCTCGGCATGACCCGCGAGCCGGGACTTCAGCACGTCCGGCATGTCGATGGCGAAATCCACCGGAATGGTCGGCCGGTCGGCCGGCGGCGCCGGCGTGGTCGCCTTGATGTCGAACTTGGTCGGATGCTCGCCGACCCGTGCGGTGCCGGTGATATTGATCTTGCGATCACGGCCGACGATCGCATCGGCATTGACGGCGCTGATGCGGCTCTCGACGCGATCGCGCACGCGCGCGAATGCGATCTCGCCATCGGTGACCTTGATACGGTCGATGGCGGCACCCTCGGTATCGAGCGCGACCGGCTTCGACGTGCCGCCGGCATTCGGCAGGCGCTCACGCAGCAGCGGCTGGTAGAGCACGGGATGGGTGACGACGAGCTCGCTGATCTTGGGGCGGCCCGACCAGACGCTCGAGAGCGACATGTCGGCCTGCACGCTCTCGATGGTCAAGCGCGTGATGCCGCTGCGGTCCTTGGGGTCGGCAAGCGTGAGGTCGTTCAGCGTCACGTTCAGCGTCGGCCACAGGCTGATTCGGGTCGTGCCGTCGATCGACAGGCGATAGCCGGTCGCGTTCTCGACCCGCGAGGCAATCGTCGACGTCAGGAAGCCCGAGGGGATTCCGACCACCAGCAGGAGTGCGATCACGATGACGACTGCGGCCACCGCCGCGCCGGCGAATTTCACTGCTCTCATGTCGACCTTCCAGCGGCGGACGACCGGCGTCCAATCCGGCAGATGACCGTCATTTGCACGCGTCCTTTGCGCCTGAGTTTATCCCGGGACGGGAAGCGGCTCCAAGCACGTAAAAATAGTCTGGGGGTGCTGCAAAGTTATGTGACTTATGGCACACTTCCCCGGCGCGGTTTTACGCGATCCTGATGTTGATGGTTCCAAGCGATTTGCCAACCAAATTCACAAGGACATTGAAATGAGCAAGCAGGCCGAATTTGCGGTCATCCTGAAGATGAATGCGATGTTCGCCGATCTCGGCGCAGACGAGCTCCAACGGCTGGCGAATCTCTGCCACACCCAGCATCTGGGGAATGGCGAGGTGCTGTTCCAGAAGGGCGACGCGGGCGATGCGCTGTTCGGCGTGCGCCGAGGCCAGGTCCGTATCGAGACCGGCGCCTCCGACGGCAGCCGCCTGACGCTGAACTTCATGGGGCCGGGCGACCTGTTCGGCGAGGTTGCGGTGCTGGACGGCCAGAGCCGCACTGCGGACGCGACCGCGGGCGAAGCCAGCGAGCTGTTCGTGCTGCGGCGCGAAGACTTTCTCGCCTTCCTCGAACGCGAGCCGAAGGTCGGGATCAAGATCATCGCGCTGCTGTGCCAGCGCATCCGCTGGCAAAGCGAACGCATGGAAGAATCCATGCTCCAGCCGCTGCCGGTTCGCCTCGCGCGGCGCCTCTGCGCGCTCGCCGCCGATTTCGGCTCGGAGGTGCACATCTCGCAGGAGCAACTCGGCGTGTTCGTCGGCGCCGCCCGCGAGAGCGTCAACCGCCAGCTTCAGGCCTGGCGCAAGGAAGCGATCCTCGATCTGCAGCGCGGCCGCATCCTGCTGCGGAACATGACCAAGCTGACGGCGATCGCGCGGAACGAGTAGGATGCAACTAGGCTGCTTCCGGCACGTAGTGCAAAACAAGCAGCTCGGATCGGGGACAAGGAGCGACGGCATATGGCCGCCCATCATCGTCGCTGAATTCGACGAGCACCGTCGTGCCGTCGAGCTCTTCGACAACGGTGCCGACGTTCCCCCGCGCCAACCGGTGGTCCGGAAGGTTTGCCAGCAACGCGACAACATCCAGTGCCCCTGGCGCTCGATCTTCGTTGTTGTTTACTGCGCTCATTATACCACCCAACAGGTGACGAAGGTTGGCCGGTCCTCGCCGGCTCGTACAATCCATGCGGTTCTTACCACGGCCTGCTTCTGATGTCGCCTGAGCAGGATATCTATGCGCCAATGGCTCCCCCAGCGATCTGTCGCAATCTGGACCGCATCGCCTGTTGGTGCGGCTTCAAGCAGGGCTTCGCGAAGCCAAGAGGCATCTTCACGTCGAAGATCGAGCGCGTCGCGGAAGACCCTTGCCTTATGCCGACCGCGTGGATGCGAGGGACTTAGGCACTAGTCTTCGATCTTCCGAATGTCGATGGTGGCGTTCTTGCCATTCGGAATATGCATCCTTGTGAAACCCTGTCGCTCGCCCGGAACCTACTCCGCCGCAGGGTGCACGATGTTTTGCGGCCCTGGTGCCGCTCCCACCGGCGCCGCCTCGTGATGACCGGCGTCCTCCGCATCTTCGCTGTGCACGACCAGCCGCTTGGCGAAGCGCCAGATCAGGGCGCCGAGATCGTCCATCACCATGAACATCGCGGGCACGAACACCAGCGACAGGATGGTCGAGAAGATCAGGCCGCCGATCACCGCGAGCGCCATCGGCGAGCGGAACTCGCCACCCGCACCGACCGCGAGCGCGCTTGGCATCATGCCCGCGGCCATCGCGATCGTGGTCATCACGATCGGGCGGGCGCGTTTCATGCCCGCGTCGATCATGGCTTCTTCGCGCGGTGTGCCGGCGTGAATGGATTCGATGGCGAATTCCACCAGCATGATCGCGTTCTTGGTGACGATGCCCATCAGCATCAGGATGCCGATCCACACCGGTGTCGTGAGCTGCTTGCCGGTGATCAGCAGGGCCGCGATCGCGCCGCCGATCGAGAGCGGCAGCGAGAACAGAATGGTGATCGGCTGCAGGAAGGTGCCGAACAGCAGCACCAGCACGGCGTAGACCATCATCAGGCCCGCCGTGATCGCGGTAGCGAAGCCTTCGGACAGTTCGTTCAGGCTTTCGGCGTCGCCAGAGGGGGAGACCTTCACGCCCTTCGGCCGGCTCTTCATGACCGGAAGGTCGTAGATCTTCTTGGTGGCGTCGCCGAGCGCGGCGGAGCCGACGAGATCGGCTGCGACGGTGGCCTGTCGTTCGCGATCGTAACGGTTGATGCTGGTCGGCCCCTGGTCGAGCTTGACGTCGGCGATGACGGAGAGCGGCACGCCGCCTTTCTCGCCATGCTCGCCGAGCGGCACGCGCAACTGTTCGAGCGTCTTCAGATTGCCGCGCGCGGCATCCTCGAGCTGCACGCGGATCGGCACCAGACGGTCGCCGACGTCGAACTTGGCGAGCGCGGGGCCGACGTCGCCGATGGTGGCGACGCGGATGGTCTGCGACAGGCTTTCGGTCGAGACGCCGAGCCGTGCGGCGAGATCGGCACGCGGTTCGACGCGCAGCTCGGGTCGCTCCAGCGTGGTTTCCGAGATCACGTTGGAGATGGTGGGAATCCGCTTCATCTGCGTCGCGAGTTCGCTGGCGACGTTGTTGACGATGTTGGCGTCGGCGCCGGTCACGACCAGCGAGATGGCGCGCAGGCCGTTCTCGTCGAGGAACCAGAAGCGGATGTCCGGAATGTTCTCCAGCTCCTGGCTGATCGAGAATTCGAGCTCGCGCTGGGTGATGTCGCGGCTGTCCTTGGGCGTGTAGTTGATGATCAAGGCGGCGCGCCGGACTTCCTGGGTCCCCGGTGGAACGCGGCCGCCGTCGACGAAGATGCTCTTCACCTCGGGTCGCTTGCGCAGGCGCGCCACGATGTCTTCGGTGACTTTTTCAGTGTAGGCGAGCTGGGTGCCTGGCGGCAGCTCGAGGGCAACCAGCGAGCGCGAGCTGTCCTGCGCCGGCAGGAAACCCTGAGGCAGCAGCGTGATGCTCCAGATCGAGGCGGCGAAGACGCCGAAGCCGACCAGCACCGTAATGAAATAGTGCTTCACCGACCAGGCCACGAGCCTGTGATAGGACCGCAGCACGCGGCCGGGCGGCGGCTCCTGGTGATTGCTATGTTTGAGGAAGTAGGCGGCGAGCACCGGCGTGACGAAGCGCGCCGCGAGCAGCGAGAAGAACACCTGCACCGAGACGGTGATGCCGAACTGCTTGAAGAACTGTCCGGCGATGCCCGACATGAAGCTCGCGGGTGCGAAGATCGCGATGATCGTCAGCGAGATCGCGATCACCGCGAGGCCGATCTCGTCGGCGGCTTCCAGGGCGGCACGATAGGGCGATTTGCCCATGTTCATGTGCCTGACGATGTTCTCGATCTCGACGATAGCGTCGTCGACCAGAATACCAGTCGACAGCGTAATGGCGAGGAAGCTGACGAGGTTGAGCGAGAAGCCGAGCAGGTCCATCGCCCAGAACGCCGGGAAGATCGACAACGGCAGCGAGATCGCGGCGATGATGGTGGCGCGCAGGTCGCGCAGGAACAACAACACGATGACGACGGCGAGGATGGCGCCTTCGAACAGTGTCGAGATCGCCGCGTGGTAATTGCCGTTGGTATATTCGACCGAGGTGTCGATCACCTTCAGGTCGACGTCGGGATAGGTGGCCTTGAGCGTGTCGATGCGCTTCTGCACGGCCTCGGCGACCTTCACGTCGCTGGCACCCTTGGAGCGCTTGATGCCGAGCGCGACGATCGGCTCGCCGTTGAAGCGGGCGAAGGTGCGGCGGTCTGCGATGGTGTCGGTGACGGTGCCGAGATCGTCGAGCCGGACCTCGCCGCCGCCGAACAGCGGAATCATGGTGCCGGCGAGGTCGCTCAGCGTCTTGGCGCCGGCGAGGGTGCGGATCGCCTGGTCGTTCTTGCCGATCTCGGCGCGGCCGCCGGCGACGTCGACATTGGTGCCGCGCAGGCTCTGGCTGACATTGACGGCCGTCAGCCCCATCGACTGCAGGCGGTCGGGATCGAGCGAGACCAGGATCTCGCGCTCGACACCGCCGATGCGCTCGACCTGGGCGACGCCGCGCACGCCCTGCAGCGCGCGCTTGACCACGTCGTCAACGAAATAGGAGAGCTGCTCCGGCGTCTTGCCCGGCGAGATCGCGGCGTAGGTAACGATCGGCAGGCCGATGACGTCGACGCGCTGGATCAGCGGCTCGGTGACGTTCTGCGGCAGGTTCGAGCGCACGCGCGTCACCGCGTCCTTGACGTCGTTGAGCGCGCGGTCGGTGTTGGTTTCCAGCGCGAACTGGATCGTCGTCACCGACAAGCCGTCGGTGATCTGCGAGGTAATGTGCCTGACGCCTTCGACGCCGGAGACGGCGTCTTCAACCGTCTTGGTGACCTGGGATTCGAGCTCGGCGGGTGCCGCGCCGAACTGCGATACCGCGACCGAGATCACGGGAATGTCGGCCGAGGGTAACCGCGTCACTGCGAGCTTGGTGAAGGACACCCAGCCGAGGATCAGGAGGATGATGGAAAATACGACCGACGGCAGCGGGTTGCGGATCGACCATGCCGAGATATTGAGAGCCATCAGCGTACCCGCGTGCGATCGAGTTCATCAGCGAACATGGTCTTGATCTGGTCGCCGTCATGCAGCGAAGAGCCGGCGTCGGCGACGACGATTTCGCCCACGTTGAGGCCTTCCAGGATTTCCGTCGCGCTGTCCGACGACAGCCCGACCCGTACCTTGCGCGTCTCGACAATGTTGCTCTTGACGACCTGCACGGTGAGATGGTCGATCGCGGTCTTGGGAACCGCGACGCCGCAGCTGCGCTTGGCGTCGATGGAGGCGCGGGCGAACACGCCGACTTTCAGCGAGGGATTGTTGGTGACGCTGATGCGCACGCGGCCGAGCTGGGTGGCGCGATCGATTTCGGGGGCGACCAGCCTGACCCGCCCGATCAGATCGGGCGCGTCGTCGCGGCTGATGCGCACGGTCGCGCCGGAGCTGAGCTTGGCCATGTGCACAGCAGGCACCTGCGCGTCCAGCTCGATCTCGTTGTTGACGGCGATGCGGAACATCGGGCCGGCCTGCGGCGAGGCCGGCGCGCCGACGATGGTGCGGACCTCGGTGACGAGGCCCGGCGCAGAGGCTTTCAGCGAGACCGGACCTTGCGGGCCGGGCCGCTGCGGCTGGCCCGGGATCTGGGGCGGTGCGGTCAGGCGCGCCAGCTCCTGATTGTCCGTGACGAGGGTGCCCTCGGTGACGAAGAGGTCGGTGACCCTGGATCCCTCCTGGTCGGCGATAACAACGGCTTCGCGGCGCGGCACGAAGAAGCCGGTCACCCGGACCAGGTCCGAGAAGCAGGCATTGGTCGATTTGGTCACGATGACCAGCGCCTCGCTCGGGGTTTCCTTGGGCTCGGCGCGGTGCCGGTGCTCGAACAGATAATAGCCGACGCCGAGCGCGATGACGAAGACCACCGTTCCGGCCGGCTTGAGATATTGGGAGAGGTTCATTGCCGGATCGTCCTGGCCTGGCTCACGGCCATCCGCGCGCGGCCCATGGAGAGCGTTTCCCTGAAATAAAGCAGCGTCCCGCAAGCCTGCGGGACGCGCGCTGGAAGCGAGACTTTACACCACATCACGACTTGTCACTTCAAAGGATTACGTCGTGCTCACTTCGATGCGGTGGTCTTGTTTTCCATGTTGACGACCTGCACGCGACGATTGACCTCCGCCATCGGCTGGGCCGGGTCCTTCAGCTTGCTCTTGCCGTAGCCGACCGTGACGAGGTCGGTCGCGGAGATGCTGTACTTTTCGACCAAATAGCGCTTGATCGAATCCGCGCGGCGCTCCGACAGATCCTGATTGTAGCTCTCGCCGCCGGCGGCGTCCGTGTGGCCGGCGACCACGAAGGTCGAGCCTTTCAGGTCGGGGCTGGTCAGCGCGCGGCCGAGCGCCTGGACCGAGGCAAGTGATTTGGCGCTGATATTGGCCGAGTTGTAGTCGAACGTGATTTCCAGATCGATGTTCGGCTTGTCCTTGGCCGCCGACGCGATTTCTTCGCGCTCGGTCGACGACAGCGACCGTGTCGAGCGGCCGCGCACGGACTGGATCAGCTTGGTCTCCGTCGCACTTGGTGCGGGATCGGCCTGCGGAGCGATCGAGAGGCCGCGGGTCAGCGGCTTCTTCGACGGCGGCGCCAGCGCGCGGACGATCTCGTCCTCGGTGACGTTCTTGCTGTTGCCGTCGTCGCCCGCGAATGCCAGCGGGATCGTCAGCGACAGCGCGGCGCCAACGGTGATGATGGACAGGATTGCGGTAAGTCCCTTTGCAGCCAATCTCATAGCCAGTCCCTCCTGCGCAGCCAGCTGGCGCGGTTCGAAAATCCTGTAGTAAGCCGCCCCGAAAAGGCGGGCGGTGACATCCGTTCAATTAGTCTTCGCCGGGCCGTCGCGGGTTCGAGGCACATCGGCCCCAATTCAAAAAAATATCAACGCACTCCGTAGCTTGCGAATTCCTGAACAATGTTCGGGTCCATTGCCTTGGCATTGGCGATGTCGAGTGCACCTTCCTGGGCCGAGCCGTTGCGCTGCTTGGCGATCCCGCGTCCGAACAGCGAGGAGGTCAGGCGCGGATTGATCCTCAGGGCAGCCTCGAAATCGGCGATGGCGTTCTTCACCGCCCCCGATTTCAGATTGACGAGCCCCCGGCTGTCCAGCGCGTCGACGAAGTTCGGTCGCAGCCGCAGGGCCTCGTTGCAATCCTTCAGCGCGCCCTGGAGGTCGCCGACCACGGTGCGGGTCCAGCAGCGATTGTTCAGCGCCTCGACATCCTTCGGATTGATCCGGAGCGTCTCGTCAAAATCCTTGATGGCCAGGCTGTAGGCGCCCTTGCTGGCATAGACCTGGCCGCGCCGGTAAAGCGCGTTCACGTCGTCCGGATTGGCCGCGATCTTGGCGGTCAGCCCCTTGATCGTGGGGTCCTCGGCCAGCACGGCCGCACTCGGCCCGCTCTCCATGCTCGGAGCGGTGACGGGATCGGCCGGAATCACAGGCGGAGGCGGCGGCGGTGCCGGCGGGAAGGCAGCCTCGACCTGCGGCTTCGGCGACGGAGCCGGTGCTGCCACTGTGTCGGCCGGTTTCGGCGGCACAGGTGGTGGCGCGGGCGGAGCCGGCGGCGGGTTGTTGGCGACGACCGGCGGCGGCGCGGGAGGCGCAGGTGGTGGCGTCGTCGTCGGGCGCGAGCCACCGGCCCCCGGAATGAACGAGAAATCCTCGGCCAGTGACGAGGATATCCACGGCACCTGCTCGCCCCTGGAGGCGCGGGTGACGCCCATCTTGGTGCGGTTCAGCGTCTCCTCGGCCATCAGGTCGGGGACGCGGATTTCCTTGAGGAGCTCCTGGACGAACAGGCTGTGCTCGCCGCCAACGTCCGAAACCACCGAGGCCAGCGCCGCCGAATACATCACAAGGGTGCCGTTCGGCGCGATGACGGGGGTGAGGCCGGCCGAGAAGCTGCGGAACCGGCGCTCGAACGGGTTGCGCCTGGAGGCATCGACCAGCGCGATCTTGACGCCGGCGCCGCGGGTGTTGAGCTCGCCGAGCACGGTTTCGAGGCTGATGCCGTCGCGCCGCACGTCGGATTCGGTCCAGATCTGCGCATCGATCGGCAGCAAATAGCTCTGCCGCGCCGACTGGATGCCGAAGCCGCTGAAGAACACCAGTGCCACCGAGCCCGGCTTGATCTTGCCGTAGAGCTTGTCGAAGGCACGGCGCATGCCGTCGCCGGTCAGGTTCTCACCGATCTCGACGGAAAAGCCGTCGCGCTTGAGCTCGTCGGCGATGTCGCGCGCGTCGTTGAGCGGTTCCTTCAGGGGAGCGTCGGCGTCCGGATATTTGGCATTGCCGATGACCAGCGCAAAGCGATCGCCGGCCGCAAGTGACGGAGCGGTCGGGATGAGCGACACGAGCAAGGACAGAACGAAAAGCAGGCGAATTTTCATAATTAGCGCGATCCAGCCAAAAAGGCGCCGTTTCCAGCTTGCGCCGCGGCGACCTTAACTTACGCAATGTGCATTATCAAACCGGGGAAGGGGGGCGTCAACCGCTTGCGGATTCGGCGCTATCGCGACAATTGACCGCGACGCATGGGCATGTGGCGGGGGGAATAAACGGGCGGTCACGATTGCACGCGATGCATTCTGGTTGTCATTGCGGCTGGATGTTAGGGCAGCCATGGCGACAAGAATGTGATTGGTCTCACATTGCGGACGGGCCTCCTTCGCAACCTCCGGTGTTTGACCTTTGCGGTGGACGATGGCTTGGTGCGGTCGATCGCCCTGAAGGTGCATCCACAAAAGAGCAAGATCAAAACCATGGGAAACGCCTACGAAATCTACGCCCTGCGCTATGCGACGATGTCGCCGCGCACGCCCAACATGAACTTTCTCGCGCCCGACCCGCATGACAGCGCGGCCCAGGACCTCGACTATTTCGTCTGGCTGATCCGCGGCAACGGCCGCGACATCCTGGTCGATACCGGTTTCAATGCCGAGGAGGCGGGCTTGCGGGCCCGTAAGCTGACGCTCAATCCGGTCGATGCGCTGGAGCGGTTTGGTGTGGCGGCAGCGAGCATTCGCGACATCATCGTGACGCATCTGCATTACGACCATGCCGGCAATCTCGACCGCTTCCCGAACGCGCGCTTCCATCTCCAGGAGCGCGAGATGGCCTACGCGACGGGGCGCTGCATGTGCAACGGACTGCTGCGACATCCGTTCTCGGTCGAGCACGTCACCCAGATGGTCCGCCATGTCTATGGCGAGCGCGTCAATTTCTATTCCGGCGACGGCGAGGTCGCGCCCGGCGTCACCGTGCACCGCGTCGGCGGCCATTCGGACGGCCTGCAGGTGGTGAGGGTCGAGACCGCGCGCGGGTCCGTGGTACTGGCGTCCGATGCCGCGCATTATTACGCCAATCTCCAGCGCCGGAGCCCATTCCCGATCGTCTACAATGTCGGCGACATGGCCGTCGGCTGGGAGACGATCGAGCGTCTCGCTGGCCATCCTGACCGGTTCATTCCCGGCCACGACCCGATCGTGACGGAGATCTATCCGCGCGCCAGCGAGCAGGGCGATGTCTGGGCGCTACATTTGCCGCCGTCGCGGTCGTTTGCGAACTGACGGTATAGCGCCTCATGGTGGGAGGCGCGAAGCGCCGTCTCGAACCATGCAGGCCCGGCTGCTACACCTCGGCCTTCATCCTTCGAGACGCGCGCAAGGGGGCGCGCTCCTCAGGATGAGGAGCTGGTGTCGCTGCGATGGGCGACCAATCAATACGCCTGCTTGGCGTCGGCCTCTTCGCTGGTCTGGATCAGGTCGAGGCTCTGTTCGATCTTGCCGAGCAGCGTCGATAGCTGTTTGCGCTCCTGCGCGGAGAGGCAGGCGAGGATCTCGTCTTCCCGCCGCAGCAATTGCGGAAACAGCTCCTCGTAGAGCGTGCGGCCTTTCCTCGTCAGTCGCAGGCGGAATTCGCGGCGGTCGGCTTCGTTCTCGACGCGCTCGATCAAACCCTGTTGCAGCAACATGGTCACCGCACGGCTGATGGTGGATTTGTGCGTGCGGGTGCATTGCGCGACGTACTGCGCGCTGCAGGCATCGTTGCGGAAGCCGAGCGTCGCGATCACGCGCCAGGCCGGGATGTCGAGGCCGTGACGTTCCTGATATTCGACCGAAAGCGCGGCGCTGACCTCCGCCGCGAGCCGGTTGAGGCGGAACGGCAAGAACCTGAACAGGTCGAGCCGTGCTTTTGGCCGCGCTGAGGCCTCATGGGTCTCGCGTGTCTTCAGCGCGATGTCGCTGGATGTCCTCGCCAAGGAGAGCGCTCCGAATTCCAGTTGACCGCCGGCCGGCTCCGGTCCAAAATAGTTGCACGTGAGACTATTAGCAGATCAGGCCTCTCCTGACCAGAGCCGAGGTTAGCGCATGGCGAAGGCCAATACGCATCAGGCTAAAACCCAGTTCGGCTATCGCCGCCACCCCGATCAGGATCGTCCTGGCCAGAGCGCGGCCGAGCATCCCGTGGTGGTCGTCGGCGCGGGCCCGGTCGGGCTGTCGCTGGCGATCGACCTTGCCCAGCGCGGCCAGCGCGTCGTCCTTCTGGATGACGCTGACCGCATCGGAGAGGGCTCCCGCGCGATCTGCTTCTCGAAACGGTCGCTGGAATATTGGGACCGGCTCGGCGTCGGCAACCGCATGGTCGACAAGGGCGTGGTCTGGAGTGTCGGCCGCATCTTCCACGGCGAGCAGCAGCTCTACCAGTTCAATCTGCTGCCGGAGGACGGTCACAAGCGGCCGGCCTTCATCAATCTCCAGCAATATTACGCCGAAGCCTATCTGGTCGACCGCATCGGCGAGCTGCCCGAAATCAATCTGCGCTGGCGCAACAAGGTGACGGCGCTGGAGAGCCGCAACGATTCCGTCGCGCTGACGATCGAGACGCCGGAGGGCGCCTATCGCCTGCACGCGCAATATGTCGTCGCCTGCGACGGCGCGCGCTCCTCGCTGCGGCAGATGGTGGGCGCCGACTTCGCGGGACAGGTGTTCGAGGACCAGTTCCTGATCGCCGACGTCAAGATGACCGCGGAATTCCCGACCGAACGCTGGTTCTGGTTCGATCCGCCGTTTCATGCGGGACGTTCGGCGCTGTTGCACCGACAGCCTGACGATGTCTGGCGCATCGACCTCCAGCTCAATCGCTATGCCGACCCCATCGTCGAGAAGAAGCCCGAGAACGTGCGGCCGCGAATTGCGCGTATGCTCGGCCACGACAAGTTCGAGTTCGAGTGGATCTCGCTTTACAAGTTCCAGTGCCGGCGGATGGACCGCTTCGTCCATGGCCGCGTGATCTTTGCAGGCGATTCCGCGCACCAGGTCTCGCCGTTCGGCGCGCGCGGCGCCAATTCGGGACTTGAGGACGCCGAGAACCTCTCCTGGAAGCTCGACCGCGTGCTGCGCGGCGCTTCACCCGCGAGCCTGCTCGAGAGCTATCATGTCGAGCGCAGTCTGGCTGCCGACGAGAACATTCGCGAATCCACCCGCTCGACCGATTTCATGGCGCCGAACTCGCATCAGGAAGCGCGGCTGCGTAAGGCGGTGCTGTCGCTGGCCAAGGAAACGGAGTTCGGCAAGCGCATGGTCAATGGCGGGCGGCTCTCGGTGCCGTGCAGCTATGACTCGCCGCTGTCATCGCCGGATGCGGATGCGTGGCGCGGTGGACCGCTCCCCGGTTGTTCGATGCTCGATGCTCCCGTTGCGACGCGCGCGGGCGAGCAGGCCTATTTGACGGATGCGTTTCGCAAGGGTGGAACGGACTTCACCTTGCTGTCGTTCAGCAATGGCACGGCGATTGAGGCGCCCGCTGGTGTGAAGGACATCTGCATCGGCGGTGAGGACGGGCTCGCAGATCCGGCGGGGCTCACCGCAAAGCGCTATGATGCGGAACCAGGCTCAGCCTACCTACTCAGGCCGGACGGCTACGTTGCGGCGCGCTTCCGTCACCCCACGCGCGCTGGCGTCGCGGCAGCGCTGTCACGCGCCCAAGGCTTGAATTGAATTGAGGATTCGCATGCCGCTCTCGACCAGCTCCAATTTCGCGCGGCCCGACGACGCCTTTCGCGCCATCGTGGAGGCGCATCGGGGCTTCACCGACGAGCAAAGCGCCGATTTCGACGCGGCGCTGGTGCTGATCCTCGCCAACCATATCGGCGATATCGACGTGCTGCAGGAGGCGATCCTCCTCGCCAAGCGGCGCATGATCGACGGCCAGCAGCAGCAACAGCAACAACAATAATAACCCAGTGACTTGAAGGATGAACTGATGGCGAAGAACTTCGCATCCACCGGCGACCTCTCCGAGAAGAAGATCACCTTCTCCGAGATCGGCACCGATCTCTACGCCTTTACCGCGGAGGGCGATCCGAACACCGCGATCATCGTCGGCGACGACGGCTGCCTGGTGTTCGACGCGCAGTCGACGCCGGCGATGGCCAACAAGGTGATCGAGCGCGTCCGTACCGTCACGGACAAGCCGATCAAATATGTCGTGCTGTCGCATTATCACGCCGTGCGCGTGCTCGGTGCCTCCGCCTACAAGGCGCAGGGCATCGTCGCCTCGCAGGAGACCCATCGTCTGATCGAGGAGCGTGGCCAGCAGGATTGGGATTCCGAGTATGGCCGCTTTCCGCGCCTGTTTCAGGACGCATCGAGCATTCCCGGCCTGACCTGGCCGACGCTGACCTTCGAAGGCGAGATGTCGATCTATCTCGGCAAGCGCGAGGTGCGCCTGATGCAGCTTGGCGCCGGCCACACGTCCGGCGACATCGTTGCCTGGGTGCCCGATGCCGAGGTGATGTTCTCCGGCGACCTGATCGAATACCACTCGGCCTGCTATTGCGGCGACGCGCATTTGCGCGAATGGCCGCTGACGCTGAACGAAATCCGCAACTTCAATCCCAAGGCGATCGCGCCGGGCCGCGGCGACGCGTTAAAGGGTGTCGCCACGGTGCGCGAAGCCATCGCGATGACGCGCGACTTCGTCACCTCGCTCTACGGCGCCGCCGAAATCTCGGTCGCCAAGGGCCGCACGCTGAAGGAATCGATGGCGGCGACGCGCGAGGTCATGGATCCGAAATTCTCGAGCTTCGCCATCTACGAGCACTGTCTGCCGTTCAACGTGTCGCGCGCCTATGACGAGGCGTCGGGGATCGACGACCCCGTGATCTGGACCGACAAGCGCGACCAGGAGATGTGGGCCGCCCTGCAAGGAGGAGGATAGTCATGAACATCAATACCTCGCCCGATCAGATCATTCGCAGCACGGCCCAGGTCACGCCGGGCTACATGTCCGGGTTCGGCAACAGTTTTGAAACCGAAGCCCTGCCGGGCGCGCTGCCGATCGGGCGCAACTCGCCGCAGCGCTGCGCCTATGGCCTCTATGCCGAGCAGCTTTCCGGCTCGCCCTTCACCGCGCCGCGCGGCAGCAATGAGCGCTCCTGGCTCTATCGCATTCGCCCGTCGGTGAAGCATTCGGGTCGTTTCGAGAAGGCCGACGGCGGCCTGTGGCGGTCGGCCCCGTGCCACGAAAACGATCTGCCGATCGCACAATTGCGCTGGGATCCCGCGCCGATCCCGAAGGAGGACATGACTTTCCTTCAGGGCGTGCAGACCATGACCACCGCGGGTGATGTCAACACCCAGGCCGGCATGGCCGCCCATGTCTATCTCATCACCAAGTCGATGGTGGACCAGCACTTCTACAATGCCGACGGCGAACTGATGTTCGTGCTGCAGCACGGCAATCTTCGCATCGTCACCGAGTTCGGTCGCATCGATGCCGAGCCCGGCGAGATCGTGGTGATCCCACGCGGCGTCAAGTTCCGCGTCGAGATTCCGAACGGACCGGCGCGCGGCTATCTCTGCGAAAACTACGGCGGCGCCTTCACGCTGCCGGAGCGCGGGCCGATCGGCGCCAACTGTCTCGCCAATGCCCGCGACTTCCTGACACCGGTCGCGCACTACGAGGACAAGGACACGCCGACCGAGCTGTTCGTGAAATGGGGCGGCGCTCTGTTCAAGACCACGCTGCCGCATTCGCCGATCGACGTCGTCGCCTGGCACGGCAATTATGCGCCGTACAAATATGATCTGCGCAGCTTCTCGCCGGTCGGCGCGATCGGCTTTGATCATCCCGATCCCTCGATCTTCACCGTGCTGACCTCGCCGTCGGAGACCGCGGGCACGGCGAATATCGACTTCGTGATCTTCCCCGAGCGCTGGATGGTCGCCGACAACACCTTCCGCCCGCCGTGGTATCACATGAACATCATGAGCGAGTTCATGGGCCTGATCTACGGCGTCTACGACGCCAAGCCGCAAGGTTTCGTGCCAGGCGGCATGAGCCTGCACAATTGCATGCTGCCGCATGGCCCCGATCGCGACGCCTTCGAGCACGCCAGTAACGGCGAGCTGAAGCCGGTCAAGCTGACCGGCACCATGGCCTTCATGTTCGAGACCCGCTACGCGCAGCGCGTCACCGCGCACGCCGCGAATTCCGCGACGTTGCAGGACGACTACGCGGATTGCTGGAAGGGCCTGGAAAAGCGATTCGATCCGAGCAAGCCGTAATGTTCTTCCCCTCTCCCCTTTTGGAGAGTGTGGCTGGCCGCGAAGCGGCGAGACGGGTGAGGGGTTCTATCCGCGCGTGAACCTCTCTCCTTTGGACTCGCGGACAGATATCCCTCATCCGGCGCTTCGCGCCACCTTCTCCCACAAGGGGAGAAGGGAAAAGACCGAGCCAAGTGATGCCCCACCCCAACGATCCCAACCTCCGCTCCTTCATCGACGTCGATCCCGCCTCCGAATTCCCGATCCAGAACCTGCCTTACGGCGTGTTCTCGACTGCGGACAATCCAACTCCGCGCGTCGGCGTGGCGATCGGCAATTATGTGCTCGATCTCTGGGAGCTCGAGCAGGACTCCCGGCTCGACGTCGGGCCACTCGGCGTGTTCTCGACCCCGTCGCTCAATGCTTTCATGGCGCTGGGGCCAAAGGTCTGGGCGAAGACGCGGGCGCGGATCAGCGAGCTTCTGCGTGCCGATCATCCCGAACTGCGCGACAACGAGGAACTGCGCAAGCAGGCTTTGGTGCCGATGCGCGACGCAAAACTACATCTGCCGTTTGCGGTCTCCGGCTACACCGATTTCTATTCCTCGAAAGAACACGCCACTAACGTTGGCGTCATGTTCCGTGGCAAGGACAATGCGCTGCAGCCGAACTGGCTCCATATGCCGATCGCTTACAACGGCCGTGCCTCGACCGTCGTGGTCTCGGGCACCAAGGTGAAGCGTCCGCGCGGGCAGCTCAAGCCGCCGAATGTGGAGGCGCCGAGCTTCGGACCGTGCAAGCGGCTCGATTTCGAGCTGGAGATGGGCGTCGTGGTCGGCCAGCCCTCAGCCATGGGCGGGATGCTCACAGAGCAACAGGCCGAGGAGATGATCTTCGGCTTCGTGCTGCTCAACGATTGGAGTGCACGCGACATCCAGCAATGGGAATATGTGCCGCTTGGCCCGTTCCTCGCCAAGGCGTTCGCGACCTCGATCAGCCCGTGGGTGGTGACGCGCGAGGCGCTGGAGCCGTTTCGTCTGAAGGGGCCGGAGCAGGAGCCGGTGCCGCTCGATTACCTCAAACAGGGCAAGCCGCAGAACTACGATCTCGAACTCGAAATCTCCTTGCGGGCCGCTGGAGCCAACGCGCCGGCCGGCATCAGCCGCACCAATTTCAAATATATGTACTGGTCCTCGGTGCAGCAGCTGATGCACCACGCCTCCTCCGGCTGCGCCATGAATGTTGGCGACCTCCTCGGCAGCGGCACCATTTCCGGCCCGGAGAAGAACCAGCGCGGCAGCCTGTTGGAGATCAGCTGGAACGGCACCGAGCCGGTCGAATTGCCCGGCGGCATCAAGCGGTCATTCCTGGAAGACGGCGACAGCCTCGTCATGCGCGGCTGGTGCCAGGGCAAGGGCTATCGCGTCGGGTTTGGTGAGGTCGAAGGGACGATTCTGGCGGCGGAGTAGGGCGCGCTGCCGCAACGACCTCCGTCATTGCGAGCGAAGCGAAGCAATCCAGAATCTCTCCGCGGAGGCAGTCTGGATTGCTTCGTCGCAAGGGCTCCTCGCAATGACGTGGAGAGAGTTCACCGCTTCTCCGGCGGTACATCCTTGACCCGCGCGCAATGCGCGGCGACGTCCTCCGGGCTGTACTTCAGATGCACCCGCTTGTCCGACGGCGCCTGGTTGGTCGTGCACACGCCCGGTCGCCATTCCCGCGTGGGCCTGATCGGGCGCGGCGCAAAGCCGCCGCCGCAGTTCGGGCAGACGTTGGAGAGTTTCGTTTCCACACAGTCCGCACAGAACGTGCATTCATAAGAGCAGATCCGCGCATCAGTTGCGTTCGGGGGCAGGTCGCGGTCGCAATATTCGCAGTTCGGTCGAAGCTGGAGGGCCATGCTCAGTCTCCGCAGATTGGCCGGGATCATCGCAGATCGTGCGGGCAGCGCGAATGCCGTAGTTCCCTCGATTTCAGCCAGCCTTCAATTCCTTCAGCGGCAGCCGCGTGCTCTCCTTCAGCCTGTCGAGCACGATCGAGGAGCGCACATGCGCCACGCTCTGGTGCGGCATCAGCACGTCGTTGACGAGATTGGAGAGACCCTTGAGGTCGCGCAGCACGGCTTTCAGCACATAGTCGGCGTCGCCCGTGAGCGAATAGGCCTCCTGGATCTCGTCGATGCGGTTGACCAGAGCCCGAAACCGCTTGGAATTGTCCGGCGAGTGGGTCGCCAGCGTGACCTGGATGAAGGCGATCACGCCGAAGCCGAGCGCCTCGCTGGAGAGATCGGCATGATAGCCCGCGATCACCTTCTCCTCCTCCAGCCGCATCCGTCGCCGCGAGCATTGCGAGGCCGAGAGCCCGGCGAGGTCGGCGAGTTCCTGGTTGGTGAGGCGGCCGTCGTCCTGGAGCGCGGCAAGGATCTTGAGGTCGAAGGCGTCCACCGGAATCATGCGTAATTCATCCATTTCATGCACAGACTGTGCATATTTTAATCAAAAGACGTCTCATTTGCACGCCCTTTGCGCGTCCCATGAAGGATAGTTCCTTCCAGCAGCAATTTGGGAGAGCAGCATGGGTCCGTTTCCGCACGATGCACCGCCGGCCACGATCAGCGTCGACAATCCGATGGGCACCGACGGGTTCGAGTTCGTCGAATATGCGCATCCCGATCCGAAAGAGTTGCACGCGCTGTTCAAGCTGATGGGCTATGCGCCCGTCGCGCGTCACAGGACCAAGTCCATCACGGTCTATCGCCAGGGCGACATCAACTATCTCGTCAACGAGGAGCCCGGCACCCACGGCTTCGACTTCGTCGCCGCGCACGGCCCGTGCGCGCCGTCGATGGCGTTTCGCGTCGTCGATGCGAAGGCGGCCTATGACCGCGCGATTTCGCTCGGCGCCGAACCTGCCGATGTGTCCTCCGCGCAGAAGACGCTCGATGTCCCCGCGATCAAGGGCATCGGCGGCAGCCTGCTCTACTTCGTCGATCGCTATGGCGCCAAGGGATCGGCCTATGACAGCGAGTTCGAATGGCTCGGCGTGCGCGATCCCCGTCCCGCCGGCGCCGGCCTGTTCTATCTCGATCACCTCACCCACAACGTCCACCGCGGACGCATGGATGTCTGGACCGGCTTCTACGAGAAGCTCTTCAACTTCCGCCAGATCCGCTTCTTCGACATCGAGGGTCGCGCCTCGGGCCTGTTCTCGCGGGCGCTGACGAGCCCCGACGGCAAGATCCGGATTCCGATCAACGAGGACGCCGGCGATTCCGGCCAGATCGAGGAATATCTGAATATCTATCGCGGCGAAGGCATCCAGCACATCGCCTGCGGCTGCCGCGATATCTACAGCACCATCGAGGGCCTGCGCGAGGCCGGTCTGCCTTTCATGCCGGCGCCGCCCGAGACCTATTTCGAGCGGATCGACGCGCGCCTGCCTGAGCATGGCGAGGACCTCGCGCGCCTGCAGAAGAACGGCATCCTGATCGACGGCGAAGGCGTGGTCGACGGTGGCCAGACCAAGGTGCTGCTGCAGATCTTTTCGGCCAATGCGATCGGCCCCATCTTCTTCGAGTTCATCCAGCGCAAGGGCGACGACGGTTTTGGCGAAGGCAATTTCAAGGCCCTGTTCGAATCGATCGAGGAGGACCAGATCCGGCGCGGGGTGCTGAAGGTGGATGCGGCGTAGGCGCGCTATTTAGGCGCGCCGCGGCGTCAAACACAGCCGTCGTCCTGGCGAAAGCCAGGACCCATTAGCCCAGGGAGCGATCGGTGGGCGAGCTGGTAACTCCGGGTCTTCGTCAAACCACGTTTCGTGGCTATAGGTCCTGGCCCCCGTGCGCAATTGCGCACTAGGCCAGGACGACGGCGGAGTGTGGTGCGGCAGCGGAGATCTTGCAGCTCCTAACGCTCCGCCCACGCCTTCGTCACCGCGTCGATCTCCGCTGCTTCCGGCTCGCGCACCGCCGATGGCGTCCGCGAAAAGCGCGGCGCCGGGGCCGGCTGCTTCACGCCGTGGCGCTCGACGAAGACGTTGCGGGCGACCATGTGCGGATGCTTGGTCGCTTCCGACATGGTCAGCACCGGCGCAAAGCAGATGTCGGTGCCTTCCATGATCTTGCACCAGTCCTCGCGCGTCTTGCTCTTGAACACCATCTTCAGTTTTTCCTTCAGCGCGGGCCAGGCCTTGCGGTCCATCTGCGCGTCGAAATCGGCGTCGGTCAGGCCGGCGTGCTCGCGCAGCAGCGCGTAGAATTGCGGCTCGATCGAGCCGATCGAGACGAAATGGCCACAGGCGCATTCGTAGACGCCGTAGAAATGCGCGCCGCCGTCGAGGAAGTTCTCGTCGCGGCCTTCGGTCCAGCGGCCGAGCGTAGCCATGTCGAAGAAGAACGACATCAGCGATGCCGCGCCGTCGCACATCGCGGCATCGACGACCTGCCCCTTGCCTGACCGCGAGGCCTCCAGCAGCGCCGCAAGCACACCGACGACGAGGTAGAGCGCGCCGCCGCCGAAATCGCCGACGAGGTTGAGCGGCGGCACCGGCGCTTCCTTCGTGCCGATCGCGGCGAGCGCGCCGGTGATGGAGATATAGTTGATGTCGTGGCCGGCGGCATTGGCGAGCGGGCCTTGCTGGCCCCACCCTGTCATGCGGCCGTAGACCAGCTTTGGATTGCGCGCGAGCACCACATCAGGCCCGAGGCCGAGCCGCTCCATCACGCCGGGACGGAAACCCTCGACCAGCGCGTCGGCATTCGCAAGCAGATCGAGCACCTCCGCGATCGCCGTCTTGTCCTTGAGGTCGAGCTCGACCACCTTGCGGCCGCGGCCTGCGACCGACTTCATGTTCTTCCTGGCGCCGACCCGATCGAGCGTGACGATTTCGGCGCCCATGTCGGCCAGCATCATGCAGGCGAATGGGCCGGGTCCGATGCCGGCGAATTCGACGATGCGGAAACCTGCGAGCGGGCCGGAGGTGCGAACGGAGGAGGTGGGGGCTGATTTGTCGAGCACGCTGTTATTTCCTCGGGTCGCGGGCGGATGCCGATTGTTCGGCAATCGCCTCGGACATTCCTCTGTGGGCGAGTCAATTGGCTGATTAACTTTTCTCGCCTTCGCGCCAGCGAGGCAAGCGGTTTTCGTGCCGCATGGCCAAAATAAAAACGGCGCGCACCGAAGTGCGCGCCGCGGAAGATTTGTGTTGAGGCGCTAGAGCGCGATGATCAGCGTGCGGCAGCCACCGCGCGCTGCGCCATCACCTTGATCAGGTTGGCGCGGTACTCCGCCGTGCCGTGGATATCGGCCAGCAGATTGCTCGCCGAAATGCTCACGCCGTCGATCGCCGACGGCGACCAATTCGCCTTCAGCGCCGTTTCGATGGCCGGGACCCGCATCACGCCGCTTTGGGAGGCGCCGGTGGCGGCCACCCGAACGTCGCCCGATTTCGTCTGCGCCACGAACACGCCGGTCAGCGCGAAGCGAGACGCCGGGTGGCGCATCTTTTCGTAGCCTGCTTTCGCCGGAACCGGGAACGACACGGCGGTGATGAGCTCGCCGTCCTCCAGCGCCGTCGTGAACATGCCTTGGAAGAAGTCATCCGCCGTAATCGACCGCTTGTTGGTCTTCACGGTGGCGCCGAGCGCGAGCAGCGCGGCGGGAAAATCCGCGGCGGGATCGTTGTTGGCGATCGAGCCACCGATCGTGCCGCGATAGCGCACGGCGGGGTCGCCGAGCACCGAGGTGAGATAGGCGATCGCGGGAATCGCTTTCTTCACATCGGCATTCTGCATGATGTCGAAATAGGTCGTGCCGGCCTTGATGGTCAGTACGTCGCCCGAGAGTTCGACGCCCTGCAGCTCCTTGATCTTGCCGAGGTCGATGACGTCGGACGGGCTGGCGAGGCGTTGCTTCATCACCGGCAGCAGCGTCTGGCCGCCGGCAAGGAACTTTGCTTCGCTGCTCTTGGAGAACAGGCTGACGGCTTCGTCAACCGAGGACGCGCGATGATAAACGGTCTGGTACATCTTCGTTCCTCCCTTAAGCCGCGTGGATCGTGCGCCACACCCTGTCAGGGGTCGCGGGCATTTCCAGATTGTTCTTGCCGATCGCGTCCGTGATCGCATTGATCACGGCCGCTGATGCCCCGATCGCGCCGGCCTCGCCGCAACCCTTGATGCCCAAGGGATTGCCCGGGCATAGCGTCGTGGTGTGGGAGAGGTTGAACGAGGGAACGTCGTCGGCGCGCGGCATGGCGTAGTCCATGAACGAGGCCGTGACCGGCTGCCCGTTGGCGTCGTAGATCGCGTGCTCGAGCAACGCTTGTCCGATGCCTTGCACAAGACCGCCATGGACCTGCCCCTCGACGATCATCGGGTTGATCAGCCGGCCGAAATCGTCGGCTGCGACAAAGTTGACGAAAGAGGTCTTGCCCGTGCCGGGATCGACCTCGAGCTCGCAGATATACGTGCCGGCCGGGAAGGTGAAGTTGGTCGGGTCGTAGAAGGCGCTCTCCTTCAGGCCCGGCTCCATCCCGTCAGGCAGATTGTGCGCGGTGTAGGCCGCGAGCGCGACCATCGGGAAGGCGATCGCCTTGTCGGTGCCGGCGACCTTGAACTCGCCGTTCTCGATGACGATGTCGCCTTCCGAGGCTTCCAGCGCGTGCGCGGCAATCTTCTTGGCCTTGGATTCCATCTTCTCCATTGCCTTCAGGATCGCGGTGAGGCCGACGGCCGCCGAGCGCGAGCCATAGGTGCCCATGCCGAACTGCACCTTGTCGGTGTCGCCATGGACGATCGAGACCTGGCTGATGGGAACGCCGAGCCGCTCCGCGACGAGCTGGCAGAACGTGGTCTCGTGACCCTGGCCGTGGCTGTGCGATCCCGTCAGGACCTCGATGGTGCCGACCGGGTTGACGCGGACTTCGGCGGACTCCCAGAGACCGACGCCGGCGCCCAGGCTGCCGACGGCCTTCGACGGCGCGATGCCGCACGCCTCGATGTAGCAGGACACGCCGATGCCGCGCAGCTTGCCGTCGGCTTTCGCCTTGGCCTTGCGCCCGGCAAAGCCGGCATAGTCGATCGCCTTTATTGCGGCGTCGAGCGAGGCGTTAAAGTCGCCGGTGTCATAAGCCATGATCACCGGCGTCTGATGCGGGAACTGGGTGATGAAGTTGGTCCGGCGCAGCGCGGCCGGATCAACCTTCAACTGCCGCGCCGCCGTCTCCATCAGACGTTCGATCAGATAGCTCGCCTCGGGGCGGCCGGCGCCGCGATAGGCGTCGACCGGCGTGGTGTTGGTGTAGACCCCGACCACCTCGGCATGGATCGCCGGGATGTTGTACTGGCCCGACAGCAGCGTCGCGTAGAGATAGGTCGGCACCGACGACGAGAACAGCGACATGTAGGCGCCGAAATTGGCGTAGGTCTTCACCTTCAATCCGGTGATCTTGTTGTTGGCGTCGAACGCCATCTCGGCGTGGGTGACGTGGTCGCGGCCATGCGCATCGGTGAGGAAGGCTTCGGTGCGGTCGCCGGTCCATTTCACGGGCCGGCCGACTTTCTTCGAGGCCCACAGCGCCACCATCTCTTCGGGATAGATGAAGATTTTTGAGCCGAAGCCGCCGCCGACATCGGGTGCGATCACGCGCAGCTTGTGCTCGGGTGCGATGTTGTAGAACGCCGACAGCACGAGGCGGGCGACGTGCGGATTCTGCGACGTCGTGTAGAGCGTGAAGTGCTCTTCCGCCGAATCGTAATCGGCAATCGCCGCGCGGGGCTCCATTGCGTTCGGCGCGAGACGGTTGTTGGTGACGTCTAGCTTCACCACGTTGGCGGCCTTGGCGAAGGCGGCATCGGTGGCGCCCTCGTCGCCGATCACCCAGTCATAGACCTGGTTGCCGGGAGCTTCGGGATGCAGCTGCGGCGCGCCGGACTTGATCGCCGCGTGGACGTCGGCGACCGCGGGCAGCTCTTCGTAGTTCACGACCACGGCTTCGGCCGCGTCGCGTGCGAGATTTTTGCTCTCGGCGATCACGACTGCGACGGCCTGACCGACGAAGCGCACCGTCTCCGGCGCCATCGCCGGCCATGCGCCCATCTTCATCGGGCTGCCGTCCTTGGAGGTGATGGCCCAGCCGCAGATCAGGTTGCCGACCTTGTCGTCGACGATCTCCTGTCCCGTCAGCACCGCGACCACGCCCGGCATCTTCAGCGCGGCGGAGGAATCGATTCCCTTCACCCTGGCATGCGCATGCGGGCTGCGGATGAAATGGGCATGAGTCATGCCCTGCAATTTGATGTCGTCGACGTAGCGGCCCTTGCCTGTAATGAAACGCTTGTCTTCCTTGCGCACGACGCTTGCGCCAATGCCTTCAACACCCATGTCTGGTCCTCCCGACCGGAATTTGTCTTGACCGCGCTTTCCCTCGAAAGCGGCGGCGATGGTTCTTTCTTCGAGGCGCGCCGATTACTCGGCTGCCTGCGAGACCTTCATGCGGCTTGCCGCGTCCAGCACGGCTTTGACGATGTTGTGGTAGCCGGTGCAGCGGCAGATGTTGCCCTCGAGCTCGTGGCGGACGGTGGCCTCGTCGAGCTGGCCACCATAGCGGTGCACGATGTCGATCGCCGACATGATCATGCCCGGCGTGCAATAACCGCACTGCAGGCCGTGATTGTCGCGGAAGGCGGCCTGCATCGGGTGCAGCTCGTCACCCTTGGCGATGCCTTCGATCGTGGTGATGCTGGCGCCGTCGGCCTGGCCGGCCAGCATGGTACAGGATTTGACCGCCTTGCCGTCCATATGAACGACGCAGGCACCGCACTGGCTGGTGTCGCAACCGACATGGGTTCCGGTGAGGTTGAGGTGGTCGCGCAGCAGCTGAACCAGCAGCGTGCGGTCCTCGACGTCGACGGCAACAGCCTTGCCGTTCACCGTCAGTTTGACTGTAGACACGGTTGAATCCTCCCCGGGGTCGATTTTGATTGTTTCTAATTAGAGACAGCGACCCGGAACTTTGCAACTACGATTTTGGTCGCCCGCGTCATGGAAAAGTCATTGATCCGGAATGGCCAGCATTGGTGGGGGGTGGCCGAGTCGACCGGATGGGGGCACGGCCCCGGGGCGCAGCTGGGATGCCAGCCTCTATATCCCTATGCAGTTCGCCTTTTCAGTTCGCCTTGGCCGATAGAGCCGGAAAACTCCGCGGGCGCACCGAATTTACCGCCCCTTATCGATTCTGCCTTAGTTTTGCTCAGCTAGGTCAGGGGGGCGGGACGCCACCGGATCGCGGCTGAATGAAAATGGGGGTGGGAATGTCCGGGCGTATCGCGTTTTCGTCGAAGCGCACAATAATGCCGACCCTCAGGTTCCGCGCCAAGATCATTCTGGGCTTTGCCGCCGTGCTGGTGATCTCCGCCGGCAGCATGGCTTTCTCCTATTTTGGCTTCGAGCGGGTCTCGTCCGGGGTCGGGTCCTACCGCAGCAGCGTCACCGAGGCCGATCTCGCCCGTAATATCGACCGGGAGCTGCTCGCCTATCGCTCGGCCGTCAAATATTTCGTCGTCACCGGCAAGGAGGACGACGCCAAGACGGCGCTGGACGCGGAGACCGGCCTGAAGAGCGCCATCGACCAGGCGGTCAAGAGCGCCAAGATGCCGGCGCGCCAGGAGAGCCTGGGCAAGCTCGCCAAGGAGTTCTCCAACTTCTCCGCGACCTTCGCGAAGGTCCTCCAGGCCAAGCGTGACAGCGCGCTGCTGGTGCAGAACCAGCTCATGCGCAACGCCAACCTCCTGAAATACAAGCTCGACGACATCGGTAACAACGCCTCCGATTCCGAGGCGCAGGCGATCGAGTTCGGGACCAAGCAGGTCAATGCCCAATTCCAGACCGCGAACGCGGCGGCGACCAATTTCGTGCTGACATCCGACCAGGCGATCGCGACCAGCGCGCTGGCGCGGCTGAAATTCGTCGAGAACTCGCTCAACGCGGTCTATTCCATGGACGACAAGATCGTCGCCGGCCTGAAGGACGCCAAGGAATTGCTCGGTGCCTATCGGGGATCGCTGGAGAAGCTGATCGCCAATGCCAAGATGATCGACGATCTCGTCACCGAGATGAGCGGTTCGGCCGGCGCGATCCTTCAGGGTGCTACCGCCATGAAGGCGGACCTCGTTGCCGAACAGCAGCGGCTGGAGTCCGAATCGGAGGCGACCATCGGGAAGACCGAGCAACTGGTGCTGATGCTGGCCGTCGGCGGCACGCTGCTCGGCGCGGTTCTCGCTTTCCTGCTCGGCACCGGCATTTCGCGTCCGATGATCGCGATGTGCAAGGCGATGCGCGAGCTTGCTTCGGGCAATTTCGACGTCGTGCTGCCGGGCCTGGGCCGCAAGGACGAGATCGGCGAGATGGCCGGCGCGGTGGAAGAATTCAAGGTGCAGGCCGTGGCCAAGGCCGAGCGCGATGCCGCCGCCAACGAGGCCCAGAACAAGGAAGCGAGCGCTGCTCGCCGCTCCGAACTGATTCGTTTCGCCGACGATTTCGAGAGCGCGGTCGGCGCCATCGTCTCCAACGTCTCGGCTTCCGCCGTGCAGCTGGAATCGGCGGCCTCGACGCTGACCCGCACCGCCGAGACGACGCAGAGCCTGTCGAGCCAGGTCGCCGACGTCTCCGAGCAGGCCTCCAGCAACATGCAGTCGGTCGCCACCGCGACGGAAGAGCTCTCGGCCTCGGTCGAGGAGATCGGCCGCCAGGTCCGCGATTCCAGCCGTATTGCCGAAGCTGCCGTGGTGCAGGCAAAGGAAACCGATAACCGCATCGGCAAGCTCTCGCATGCCGCCCAGCAGATCGGCGAAGTCGTCAAGCTCATCACGGCGATCGCCGAGCAGACCAACCTTCTCGCTCTGAATGCGACGATCGAGGCGGCGCGCGCTGGCGAAGCCGGGCGCGGCTTTGCAGTTGTCGCCAGCGAAGTGAAGTCGCTGGCGAGCCAGACGGCGAAGGCCACCGACGAAATCTCCTCGCACATCACGGGCATGCAAGGGGCGACGGCCGAGTCGGTTGCGGCGATCAAGGAGATCGGCGCCACCATCGGCCAGATCTCGTCGATCTCGACGTCGATCGCGAGCGCAGTGGAGCAGCAAGGCGCGGCGACGCAGGAAATCGCGCGCAGCGTCCAGACGGTTGCGCAGGGTACTCAGACGGCCGCCACCGACATCGGCCAGGTCAACCGCGGCGCCGCCGAAACCGGCTCGGCCTCGGAAGAGGTGCTGCATTCGGCCAAGACGCTGTCGTCCGAAAGCACCCGCCTGCGCGCCGAGCTCGACCGCTTCATGGGGAATATCCGGGCAGCGTAGGGGCATTCCCGCCAATGTCGTCCTGGCGAAAGCCAGGACCCATTATCCCAAGCCGGAGTTGTCGGGCGAACTGTTAACTCCGAGTCATCGCCAAACTGCTCCCTGGGGTCATAGATCCTGGATCGGCGCTCCGCTTGTTCAGGACGGCGAGACCCAGCGTCACCTAACCGCCGGTTGCGGCGCCACAAATTTACCGCAGCTTATCCTTTGCCATTTACCGTGCTCACGCGTCAGGAAGCGGGCTGCTTCCGGGCTGCGCCTGGTTTTCCGCGAATGGAATGGGGTGGGGAATGCCCGTCAAGTCGAAGCCGACCATATCGAAGCTGCTCACCTTGCGTTTTCGCGCAAAAATCATCCTCGGCTTCGTGGCGGTGCTCGCCATCCTCGCCGTCAGCATGGCTTTCGCGTATTTCGGCTTCGAGCGGATCCAGGCCGCCGTGGCCTCCTACCGCTCCAGCGTCGCCGAAGCGGACCTTGCGCGGACGGTCGATCGCGAGCTGATCGCCTATCAGGGGCTGGCCCGGGCCTACACGCTGACCGGCGCGGCGGATGACGAGACCGCGGCCAAGGCAGCCGAAGAGAATTTGAGGGCCGCGATCGCCAAGTCGGCGGCGGCCACCACGGGCGCCGCGCGCCGCGAGCAGGTCGGCAAGCTCGAGGCCGACTTCAAGAGCTTTACCAAGGTGTTCGGCGAGATCATCACGCTGACGCGCGACAACAACAAGATCGCGACCGATGAGCTCAACAGCGTCGGCAACAAGATCCGCTTCAAGTTCGACGATCTTGCCGATACCGCGGCATTGGCGGGCCTGAACTCGGTTCAGAGCACGGCCAAGGACATCACCTCGCAATACCTTGCGGTCTCCACCTCGGTCAGCGCTTTCGTCGCCAAGCCGGAGCCGAAGACCGCCGACGGCGTGACCGCCCGCATCAAATTTCTGGAGACCTTGCTGGTCTCGATCTATGCCAACGACCAGAAGATCACCGACCGCGTCACCGAGATCAGCAATCTCCTCAAGCAGTACCGCGCCTCCTTTTCAAAGCTGACCGAGAACGTGAAGGTCATCGTCAAGCTGAACGGCGAGATGACCAAGACGGCCGCGTCCATTCTCAAGCTCTCGGGTGAGCTGCGGTCGGAGCTGACGACGGATCAGCAGCGCATCGAGGTCAACGCCAATGCCACCATCGGCGAGACCGAGCGGCTGATGCTGATGATGGCGCTGGGCGGCTTGGCCGTCGGCGCTGCGCTCGCCCTGATGCTGGGCAACGGCATTTCGCGTCCGATGATCGCGATGTGCAAGGCAATGCGCGAGCTTGCCGCGGGCAATTTCGACGTCGTGCTGCCGGGCCTGGGCCGCAAGGACGAGATCGGCGAGATGGCCGGCGCGGTGGAAGAATTCAAGGTGCAGGCCGTGGCCAAGGCCGAGCGCGATGCCGCCGCCAACGAACTTCAGAACAGGGAGCAGGCCGCAAGCCGTCGTTCCGAACTGATTCGTTTCGCCGACGATTTCGAGAGCGCGGTCGGCGCCATCGTCTCCAACGTCTCGGCTTCCGCCGTGCAGCTGGAATCGGCGGCCTCGACGCTGACCCGCACCGCCGAGACCACCCAGAGCCTGTCGAGCCAGGTCGCCGACGTCTCCGAGCAGGCCTCCAGCAACATGCAGTCGGTCGCCACCGCGACCGAAGAGCTCTCGGCCTCCGTCGAGGAGATCGGCCGCCAGGTCCGCGATTCCAGCCGTATTGCCGAAGCTGCCGTGGTGCAGGCAAAGGAGACCGATAACCGCATCGGCAAGCTCTCGCATGCCGCCCAGCAGATCGGCGAAGTCGTCAAGCTCATCACGGCGATCGCCGAGCAGACCAATCTTCTCGCTCTGAATGCGACGATCGAGGCGGCACGCGCCGGTGAAGCCGGGCGCGGCTTTGCAGTTGTCGCCAGCGAAGTGAAGTCGCTGGCGAGCCAGACGGCGAAGGCCACCGACGAAATCTCCTCGCACATCACGGGCATGCAAGGGGCGACGGCCGAGTCGGTTGCGGCGATCAAGGAGATCGGCGCCACCATCGGCCAGATCTCGTCGATCTCGACGTCGATTGCGAGCGCAGTGGAGCAGCAAGGCGCGGCGACGCAGGAAATCGCGCGCAGCGTCCAGACGGTTGCGCAGGGCACTCAGACCGCCGCCACCGACATCGGCCAGGTCAACCGCGGCGCCGCCGAGACCGGCTCGGCCTCGGAAGAGGTGCTGCATTCGGCCAAGACACTGTCGTCCGAAAGCACCCGCCTGCGCGCCGAGCTCGACCGCTTCATGGGGAATATCCGGGCAGCGTAGGCTCGAAGCGCGCCACGCACTCCGCCGTCGTCCTGGCAAAAGCCAGGACCCATTACCCCAAGGAGGAGTTGTCGGGCGAACTGCCAACTCCGGATCATCGCCAAACCGCTTCCCGGGGTCATAGATCCTGGATCGGCGCTGCGCTTGTCCAGGACGACCCGGCGCTCACTCCCTCCCGAACGCCCGATTCAGCTCCACTCTTGCCGCTCCACTGGTGTGCGCTGCGTCTGCGGCAGCGTCGCGCTCCTTCGTCATGCGTTGTGACCAGGGCTTCGATGAGGCGCGCCGGGTGCTCTTTGCGAGAATGTGTCGTCTTTCTGACATGTGCCATGCTCGCAACTCCTTGCGGCCCCATCGAAAATCGGCGGGCGCGAACCGCTGTTGCGGCTGGAACCTGCCCTCGCCGCAGACGTTGTCGCAGGTGGCAGGCGGAATGCCGCACCCCCTTGATCGGATCGCTCCCGTCCACGCCATGTGAACCGGGGCCATGTCCATTGGTCTGATGCAACAACGCGATGGAATTGCAGCGAAGCCCAGCGCCGGTCGATGGACCTGTGGTCTCCGTGGTCCCGAAGGCGGCCGCGGCTGATCGCATCATCGAAACCAGCATCCCCGCACGACTCGACGCGCTGCCGTGGAGCGGCTTTCACACCCGTGTCGTGCTCGCGCTCGGCATCACCTGGATTCTGGATGGCCTCGAGGTCACGCTGGCCGGCGCGCTCTCCGGCGCATTGAAGCAGAGTCCCACCCTGCATTTCTCCAATCTCGATCTCGGCATTGCCAATTCCGCCTATCTCGCGGGCGCGGTGCTCGGCGCGCTCGGTTTCGGCTGGCTGACCGATCGGATCGGCCGCAAGAAGTTGTTCTTCATCACGCTCGCGCTCTATCTCTCGGCGACGGCCGCGACCGCTCTGTCATGGAATGTCGCGAGCTACGCACTGTTTCGCTTCCTCACCGGTGCCGGCATCGGCGGCGAATATACCGCGATCAATTCGACCATCCAGGAATTGGTGCCGGCGCGCTATCGCGGCTGGACCGATCTCGTCATCAACGGTAGCTTCTGGATCGGCGCCGCGATGGGCGCGGTGGCGGCCATCGTGCTGCTCGATCCCGCGGTGATCGGCCCCGATCTCGGCTGGCGCCTCGCTTATCTCATCGGCGCGGCCATCGGCCTCGTCGTGCTCTTGATGCGGATGTGGATTCCGGAGAGTCCGCGCTGGCTGATGATCCACGGCCGTCCCGACCAGGCCCACGCCATCGTCGACGAGATCGAGCGCTCGGTGATTGGACACGACCAGGACACGAGCGATGGCCGGTTCGCCAAGATCCGCCTGAAAATGCGGAGTCACACGCCGATCCGCGAGGTCGTGCACACGCTGTTCTCGGTGTATCGCCAGCGGGCGATGGTCGGCCTCGTGCTGATGATCGCGCAGGCCTTCTTCTACAACGCCATCTTCTTCACCTTTGCGCTGGTGTTGACCGATTTTTACGGGATCAGCGCCGATCATGTCGGCTGGTATCTGCTCCCCTTCGCCGCCGGCAATTTCCTCGGTCCGCTGCTGCTCGGCCGCCTGTTCGATACGCTCGGCTGCCGTACCATGATCATGTTCACCTACGGGACGTCGGGCCTGTTGCTGGCGCTGTCGGGTTATCTGTTCTCGATCGGCGCCTTGAGCGCGCAAGGGCAGACCATCGCCTGGATGGTGATCTTCTTCTTTGCCTCGCCGGCCGCGAGCGCCGCCTATCTCACCGTCAGCGAGACTTTTCCCTTGGAAGTCCGCGCGCTCGCGATCGCGGTGTTCTATGCGGTCGGCACCGGCATCGGCGGTGTGATCGGCCCCGCGCTGTTCGGGGCGCTGATCGATACGGGATCACGCACGAGCGTGTTCGCAGGCTATTTGCTGGGGGCATTCCTGATGATCGCGGCCGCGATCGTGGCGTGGCGCTATGCCGTCTCGGCGGAACGCAGATCGCTCGAAGAAATCGCGCGGCCGCTTGCTTCCATGGAGTAGACTATGAAATCGGAACTGGCTGAATTGGATCAGAAGCGCACCATGGTCGACGATGAAGCGCCCGATGCGGTGCCGGTGCCCCACGCACTCGTGCCGCATCTCAATGAAACAGCGATCCTGCTCGACATCGACGGGACGCTGCTCGACCTGATGCCGACGCCGCGCGAGGTGTGGGTGCCGCCCGGCCTGTCGGAAACACTGAACCGGTTGACGGAGCGCACCTCGGGCGCGCTGGCGATGGTCAGCGGCCGTTCGCTCAACGACATCGACCTGATCTTCGCGCCCGATGTCTTCCGCGCCGTCGCCGGCCACGGCGCGGAGATGCGGCTTTCGGTGGACAACGAAGCCGATGCGGTCAGCGCGCCGCCGCTGGACAAGGAGCTGAAGCGGCGGCTCGCGGCGGTTGCCAAGCTCAGTCCCGGCATTCTGCTCGAAGACAAGGGCTATTCGCTGGCGCTGCATTACCGCCTCGCGCCGCATGCGGAGAAGGCGATCTATGAAGCCGTTTCGCTGATCCGCGCCGACCTGCCCAATGCGCCGATCGAGGTGCTGCCCGGCAAGTTCGTTTGCGAAATCAAGCATTCCGGTTTCACCAAGGCGACCGGCGTGCGCGAGTTGATGAAGCACGAGCCTTTCAAGGGACGCCGTCCGATCTTCATCGGCGACGATGTTACCGACGAGACCGTGTTCGCGATCATGCCCGACATGAACGGGCTCGCCTTCTCGGTCGGCCGCCGCGCCATGGGCGTCAACGGGCACTTCGACGCGCCGAACGACGTGCGCGCGTTCCTTGCGCGGCTGCTCGACGACTCAAGGTTGGAATAAGGCGCCGACATCTCGCAGCCACATATCGCGCGCGTAACTCTCCAGCGCGACCGCTTCATGCTGCGCGCGCCCATGTTCCAAAACCAAGTTTGTGTAGCGAATTCGTTGGGTTCCGTGAAGGTAAACCGGTTCCAACGCGCACGCCCGATTTTGGTTTCAATTGGTGCAAAGGATGATCAGGAACCATATTGATGAACGGCAGTTAAATGGGGTGGAATGAAACAGGAGGGGACGACCTGTGAATTTAGTCGTCGTTTCGAATCGCGTCGCGCGCGGCAAGGCCAATGAGCCCATGACGGGCGGTCTCGCGGCGGCGTTGTTACCCGTTGTGGAACATTCGGGCGCGATCTGGGTGGGTTCCTCGGGCCGTGTGCGTGACGGACATCAAAAGGAGCCGTTCGCCGAGATCGAAGCACTGGGTTCGGGCGCGATTGCCACGCTGGATCTGCCGGCGGCGCATTACGGCGGCTATTACGAAGGTTTTGCCAACTCTGCCCTGTGGCCGGCGCTGCACTCACGCAGCGATCTGATCCGCGTCTCCCGCGACGACTATGTCAGCTATCGCGAGGTCAACGCTTTCATGGCGCGCGCCTTGATGCGCTTCCGGAAAGCGCAAACTGCGTTCTGGGTACAGGATTATCATTTCCTCGCGCTCGGCGCGGAGCTGCGGGATCTCGGCGTCGACGATCCGATCGGCTTCTTCCTCCATACGCCATGGCCGGTCGCCGCGGTGATGCAGGGCGTGCCCAACCATCGCGAGCTGATCACGGCGATGCTGGCCTACGATCTGATCGGCTTTCAGACCCATGACGATTGCCAGAATTTTCTCGGCTATGTCGCGAGCGAACTCGGCCTCGCCGTCGAAGACGGCGTCGCGACCTCGCAGCATGGCCGAACGCGCTGCGAGGTGTTTCCGATCGGCATCGACGCCGAGAAGTTCGCGCAATACGCGGCGAAATCGGCGTCGCATCCGGATGTGTCGCGGCTGCGCCGCAGCCTCAACGGTGAGCGGCTCGCGATTGGCGTCGACCGGCTCGATTATTCCAAGGGCCTCGTCAACCGCATCAGCGCGTTCGATCGGCTCTGGACCGAGCATCCGCAGTTTGCGCGCAGCATTTCGCTGCTACAGATCGCAAATCCCTCGCGCGGTGCCATCGAAGCCTATGGCAATTTGCAGAACGAGGTCGCGCGGCTCGTGTCCGACGTCAACGGCCGCCATGGCGAGGCCGACTGGACACCGATCCGCTATCTCAACAAAGGCTTTAGCCAGGCCGTGCTCGCGGGCCTCTATCGCACGGCGCAGATCGGTGTCGTGACGCCGCTGCACGACGGCATGAACCTTGTCGCCAAGGAATATGTCGCCGCGCAAAACCCGGCCGATCCCGGCGTGCTGGTTCTGTCGAAATTCGCTGGCGCGGCCAACGAGCTCGACGCCGCGCTGCTGGTCAATCCGCACGACATCGACGGGATGGCGCGCGCGATCGCGGTCGCGGCCGCGATGCCGCTCACCGAGCGCAAGATGCGCTGGGATGCGATGATGAAGAAGCTGCGCGGCCACACCATCCAGCAATGGTCGGCGGATTTCGTCGCTGAGCTGGAGAAGTGCCGGACGGAGAAGGCCGCGGTCGCGCCGCTCGCCAACCAGCCGCCGCAGGCGCTGCGCTGGCTCAAATCGGCGATCTCAGGCGTGCGGTTGATCTAGTCTCCTTCTCCCCGTTTTTTACGGGGAGGGCAGGGGAAGACGAGAACCTCAATAGCAATACGACACGCCTTCCAAAATTGCGCACTGCCGCTTGTTCGGCGCGTTCGGATCGTCGAGCGGCACCATGCCTTTGCCCTGGCCGACGAACACGCCCGGCCCGACATGCACCGAGCTCTTGTTGCCGATGATGACGCTTTGATGCGGCGTCGCGCTCGAGCGGGTGCCGTCCGGCCAGAGGATGGCATCGCCGGAAAGCATTCCGTGCCGTCCATCGTCACAGCTGATGTCGACCCCTTGCCGGGTGCAGACCTGTGCGCCGGCCGGTCCGGCGAAGGCGGCGGCGAGGGCAGAAATCAGGCTCAGCGCGGCGATGGTGTTGCGGATGGTCATGGTGCCCCGGACGTGTTTGACGGTCTTGAGTGAATCGTCGCGCCAAACCCACTACCGGTTCAGCCGGCGGGCGGTTCCGAGCGTTGGCGCCGCGCCTGATATTGTCTATAAAATACAATATCTTACGGAAAAATCATCCGATTTCCCCGCGATCCCTTGCAAAATCATCGGCGCCCCTTCAAGAGAGTGCGCTCCGGAGAGATGGCCGAGTGGCTTAAGGCGCACGCTTGGAAAGCGTGTGTGCGGGAAACCGTACCGTGGGTTCGAATCCCACTCTCTCCGCCAGTCGTACGATTTTGTACGCCAGATTGCGATTTCGCGCGCTTGGGTTCGCCAGTCGTGCCCAATGCACTATGGGCCGGCACTGGAGCCATTCGACGTCGTCGTTCATGGGTTCGGCGGATTCAGCTCTTCGCGCCAGAGCCCCTCAGAGTGTCCCACGCCGCCAGACTGGCTTGATCGAACGACTTGCGGGATTCTGCTAACGCGGCGCTCAGCACCGACCATGACTCGCTGCCCGCCTGCTTCAGCTTCTGGAGACGTGCTTCAGCTTGGGACGCGTCGGACTTCAGCTGCTTGAGCGCGGCATCGAGATCGGTGGTCCGCGCTCCGGCCATTTTGGCGGCCGCCTCACGGAATCGATCCGCGGCCTCGTGCCACGCCTTGCCCTGCGCCGCTGCGATGTCTTTGAACGTGGCCTGCTGCTGCTCGATCTGCTTGCCGGCGCTCTCGAAGTAGGTCTTCATCTGCGCTTCGAAGCCCGCCCAGTGCTTTTCCAGCTCCGGCTTGGCGCGCGCCCAGGCGGCTTCGCCGGCTTCCGCTTGCGTCTTGAGCTGTGCCTGAAATTCATCCCGCCTCTTCTTCAGATCGGCGATGATCTGATCGGCCTTGACCATGGACTCCGCCTTGGCCTCGGTCGCCTTGGTCTCAAACGAAGCCAACGCGGCATCCATTTCATCGATCCGCTCCTTGGCTGAATTGAGGTAAAGATGCATGCTGCTCTGTTCTGACATGGCGGATCTCCATTGACTAGCCGATACGCTGATAGCGATCTCACAGCTTGGCGTTCTTCGACTTGACCTGTGTCAAGCTGCTCGTTGCGTTGTGTCTGAAACTACTTGAGGAAGGAGTATTGACGTTCCTGGCGACGCTGACGTCCTGGCTGCGCGCGGCCCTCGATCATCGGCGGGCGGCGAGTGCTACGCCGCGGTCCAGCCACCGTCGATCGCAAGATTGGCGCCGGTGATCTGCGCGGCCTCGTCGCTGCACAGAAACAGCGCCAGCGAGGCCACCTGCTCGACGGTGACGAATTCCTTGGTGGGTTGGGCCGCGAGCAGCACGTCGCTGATGACCTCATCTCTCCGCATTTTGCGTGCGTTCATTGTGTTCGGGATCTGCTTTTCCACCAGCGGCGTCCAGACGTAGCCGGGACTGATGCAGTTGCAGGTGATCTTTGATCTGGCGAGTTCCAGCGCTACCGTCTTGGTGAGCCCGTCGATACCATGCTTGGCTGCAACATAGGCTGACTTGAACGGCGAGGCGACGCGCGAATGGGCCGAAGCCGTGCTGATGATCCGGCCCCAGCCGCGCTTCTTCATGCCGGGCACCGCCGCACGAATGGCGTGGAATGCGGCGGATAGGTTGATCGCGATGACTGCGTCCCATTTATCGAGTGGAAACTCTTCGATGGGAGAGACGTGCTGGACGCCGGCGTTGTTGACAAGGATGTCCACACTGCCAAAGGTCGCCTCACTGAGCGCGATCAGCCCGGCGATTTCGACCGGCTTCGCCATGTCTGCGTGCGAATAGATCGCCTTGACGGCGAACTCGCTTCTAATCGCAGAGCACTCTTTCTCGACCTCGGCAGGCGTCCCCATCCCGTTGAGTACGATATTTGCGCCCGCGGCTGCGAAGGCTCGCGCACATGCGAGCCCGATGCCGCTGGTCGAGCCGGTCACGACGGCTGTCTTTCCCTTCAGAATGGTCATTTCAGTCACTTTGCCCTGTGTGTTGCCGGAGTGGTGGAGTTGCGATCAGGTGACCAGGCTTCGCTCCGCCCGGAAGGTACGTCGGTTTGGTTCTTGCAGATAATCGTGGGCAACTCTGCCAAGCCCCAGCGTGAGATCTGCGCGTATGTGAATCGCCGACACGACCTCAAGAACGGGAAGATCAGCGACCGGCGCCAAGGCATGCGGTGTCAAGGAGAGAGCCGCGGGCCCGGTCCAGGCGCCCTTCAACGCGATCTGCTCGAGTCGATATTCGACGAGCTCGCAGATGCGCGGGCTACCATCAACATGCGGGATGATCTTGAGCAGGAAGTTAGGCTGCTCGAGCGCGGCCTTGACCTCGCTGAGGTCGGCTTCACGATGTTTGTAACCCATCGTGCCCGTCGCAACCCTCAAAGATCCGTAGTCGAGCGTGCCGACCAGCGTGTCGATGTCGGTTCGCAATGTCGGCTGGCCAAGCTTCTTGGGAAAGCCCCAGAGTTCGCGTCCCCCGGCAATCGGCCCTTCGTCGTTGAGGAACATGCAGTGGTTGTAGCCGCCCCTGTGACCACGGAACGAGACCGGAATGACCTGGCCGCTTTCCGTGTAGTCGCCGAAGCCGTTCGAATCCGGCATCCGGATGAATTCATACTTGACGAGCGCTTCGCGCTCATCGAGTTCCAGCGGTTCGGGCACCACGGCGCGCAGCCTTGCCGGGTCGGTGCGATACGTGATGATCAGGTACTCGCGATCCACAAACCGGTAAGGGCCTGGCGGATAGGCCGGGCTGGTGAGCGGCATCGCAAAGGCGCGCTTGCGCACGTCATTCTCACGCATGGGGTTCTCCGTGCGGCAAACCGGCGTTCCTACTCACGGCCATCGTGCTCCAGATCGAATGTGAAAACCCCGTCCGGAGTGACCGGGCGTGCGAGCGCCTCGGGGTGGCGCAGGGTGCGCAGCGCATCGTGATAGCCGGCGCGCCAATGGTCTTGCATCGAAAGGCGGGAGAACTCGTAGTCTTTAGAGTGGCCTTCGTGGTTCCTCGCCCGATAGATCAGGTGAACAATGTTGTAGACGTTGGTGGAAACTGCGGTGTTCAGCAGCTTCACCTCCTCGTGCTCCCTGAACTCTTGGGGGAGCCGGTCCAAAAGCGCCGTGAGCGCACGTCGCAGGCGCTGGATGTGCTTGAACTGGTCGGTGCTTGCGCGCGTGCGACTGGAATATTGAATTTCCTTTTGACGCGTGACGACCTCGGGCAGATTGCCCGGAAGCTGGCCTTTTGCGCTCCAGAGATCGACCTGAAACGCTAGCATGTCCTGCGGCACACCCGCATCGATCACCCATTGCAGTGGCGTGTTGGAGACCATGCCGCCGTCCCAGTAATGCTCGCCGTCGATCTCCACTGCGGGAAAGCCCGGCGGCAGCGCGCCGCTTGCCATGATGTGCTCGGGGCGAATCGTGTGGGTACTGTTGTCGAAATAAACGAAATTTCCCGTTCGCACATTGACCGCCCCTGCACTGAACCGGGTCATTCCCGCGTTGATGCGATCGAAGTCAATCAGGCGCTCCAGCGTGCTCTTCAACGCGCCGGTGTCGTAGAAGCTGGTCGCTCCGCTCGTGCCGCCGGCGTGGAGCCATGGCACAAGGGGGCGCGCGGAAAAGAACCCGTTTGCGCCGCATGCCGCGGCAAGGCCCGCGCTCATCTGGTTGAGGACATTGCGCGCATTGTCGTTGCGGGCATCGAGAAATGGGTTTCCGGCCCAGTCCCAAGGGGCGGTCGAAGTTACCTGCGTCCAGAAATCGCGCAGCCGATCAACGCGCGACTCGGGCGGGTTGCCGGCGATGATCGCGGCATTGATCGCGCCGATGGAAATGCCGGCAACCCAATCGGGGTGGATGCCGGCTTCCGCTAGCGCCTCGTACACTCCGGCCTGGTAGGCTCCGAGAGCGCCGCCGCCCTGCAAGAGCAGGGCGACGCAATCGAATGGCAGGCGCCGTTGGGTTGCCGGCGGTTGTGATCGGGGCTGAAAATTCATGACTTGGCTTGCTCTCGGGTGTGGGATGATCGAGCCGGCGTCATCGGAAGCCGCGACGACTCGTCATTAAAGAAAATATACGGTATAGTTTATATATCGAGCGCAGCGGTCGAGCAATTCACGAGATCGTGCATCTGCGATGGATCATCAGGTTCGCGGCTAGTGCTGAGTTGACCGCTGTCCGACCTTTGGTGGCTCGAGCATCACTTCCTTCAGGCGATCGCTGGTAGCGACGACGACTACGAAGTTGAGCTTCCCATCCTGCTTCATCAACCCGCCAGCGAGCGCCTGTCCCTCCGCGGCCTTTTCCGCGACCCGCACTGCGTCGGACAGCTCCTGCTTGATCCACTTCAGGGCGATGATGTTGGCGAGATCCGCGCGATCGAGCTCCTTGAGCGATGATGCGATTTCCACCTGTGATATCCTTCCGCTGTTCGCGTCTATGACATTCTCGAAGACGCGCTCGTTCTTGATCGTGCGCACGCGGTAGACCGGCGGGCCGGATATCTCGAAGCTGATGTCCGCGGTCCTCGACCCATCGTGCAGACCCTCCGCGATCGCCATGGCCTGCCCGAGCGGGACCTTCGTGGTGTGGAACTGCTCCAGCACACGGCGGATGGCTGCCTCCTCTACGTTGCCCTGCGCAGTCGCACTTTGCTGTTCGGCGTCGGCAGGGGCCTGCATGACGTCGGCCAGGGCGCCGGAGCCGGCGAGGGCCGCGGAGCAAACGATGAGGGCAAACAGCTGCTTCTTGGGCATCGAGCGTGATCCTCTGATGTTCTTCGTGGTTGGTGGCCTAGTTCGGTACGAAGGCCTGGCGGCTGGTCTGGAAGCCCGGATACCGAGCGGATCGCCGCAGCCTTTGGAGCCGAGCCTGAGCGTGCGCGCTCCGCCGCGCCGCGATCTGATGTGGACTTCCGCCGTGCCGAGCGTGTTCCTGAACGCCGGGCTGCAACCGGGCCAGGCTTTCGCGAAGGCGCAGTTCGATCGTGGCCGTCGGGCGATCGTCACCTACGCCCGCAACAGCGTCGGCGACTTCAGTTTCGGGCTGCAGGGATGGAGCCTCGGCGCTCTCGTGCCCGGTGGACGTCGAGCGATATTCAAACCCGCTGGTGTCGAAGACGACGGCTTCGGGGCCTTTCAGCTCCGACTGGATGCGGATCGGCGGTCGTGCGGAATCCGAGTCGGTGAGCCGGCTCGGCAAAGGTGCGGGGAGCACCCAATCGGCCGCCTGAAGCAGAAGGAGTAACGCGCCTCCAGCCGACAGAAAATAGGTCCGCAGGGGAAGCTCGGGCTCGTCAAGACTGTTCGCGTATCGCGACAACGCGGATTTCCTGCTCACGGCGCTCGGCTCCCAGGCATGGAATGATTCCGTCTCGTTTCAAATGCTCGAGGGCCGCGGATGTCGGCGCGCGCGTTCGGCATCGAGATAGCCGCGCTCGTCGAGCCACTCGATCGGGCAATAGGCCATCGCCTTCGGATCAATCATGTGTCCGTCGCGCCTGAGCGCCGTTCGCGTGCCCGTGAGTCCGGTCCACACGGACGTGCCGGTGGACGGCTCCACCTGCATGACGTCGAAAACTTCGATGAAGTTGAGCATGTCGGACTTCCACGATGCTCAGGCAGCGGGCGGGGAAGGGGGCTCGGCCCCTTCAAGTGCGACGCCTCTGCGGACCAACTCGGATTCGATCATGTCGAAGATCGGCTCGACCGGCGCGAGCCACACCGTGACCCAACAGATGATGCAATCGCGAGCGAGCAATAGACCCTCGGTCATGCGAAGCCCCTTCCGTTCGCCGCACGCCCCATCGGCGCGGGGTCGCTATCGAGTAGCGCATGCGCCCAGGCGAGCACCGAAATGGTGAGACCCAGTAGCAGACTGATACCCACGAGCGACACGGCCACGATCAGATTGAGCGACGCGAGGGCAATCCCGGGCCAGGGATTTTCCCGGACGAGCGCCAGGAACAGGCTTGACATTTTCGATCTCCTAAATAAACTACACCGTATATTTCATATACAGCGCGGATCGCGGGCTGTGTCAAGAGCAGAGACTCACAAGCCCGTGTTTGCCCTGGTCGGCTGCAAGGCGGTGTGGCCGTGCTGAAGCGTCAACCGAGAAGGGGTCGGATATGTTGAAGAAGCGGATGGTATTGTCAGGTTTGGTGCTTGCTGCGTTGGTCACCGCTGCGTTCGCGCAGGAGGAGCGCGGGACACCCGAGCAGAGGGCGGCATGCACGTCCGACGCCTTTCGCCTGTGCGCGAGCTACATCCCCAACGCTACCAATGTGGAAGCCTGCCTCCGGCAAAGAAAGCCCGACCTGAGCGAAGCCTGCCGAGCCGTCTTCGAGCACGCAGCCGCTGCGGCCTCCGTCAGGACCGTGGGGTCGCACCGATATCGTGGCGCGAATGACGAGGAATGATCGTATGAACACGATGTACATTCCCGCGTTCGCCGCTTTCGGCGGATCAGCCTTCGGAGCGATTTCCTCGATCATCACGGGCTGGATCGGTCGGCGGCGCAGGCTGCGTGAGCGGCATCACGCCCATGCGGTGACCAAGCGTGAAAAACTCTATCGATCCTTCATCGAGGAGGCATCCCGGCTCTATGCCGACGCGCTGACCAGCGATAAATCCGAGATTCCGGCATTGGTGAATCTGTATGCGCTGATCGGGCGTATGCGGATACTGTCCGACGACGAGGTTGTCCATGCCGCGGAGCGAGCGGGGCGGCTGATCATCGAGACTTACCTTGCACCGAACACGTCTTTCGTCGACCTGCCGGGCTTCATGGAGGAGATGGACCCGCTGCGCGAATTCGGCGAGGCCTGCCGGCGTGAAATGCAGGCGATTCCGTCGCGGTGAGATTGAACATGCTGAAGGCACATACTACGCCCCGCACTGGATCGTCGTGCACACGTGAAAGGATCATGCAGGCTGCAATCACTTCGTACCGGCAAATCGGGTACCGTAAGACCACGGTCGCCGACGTCGCTCGCGGTGCATCCATGTCGCCGGCAAATCTCTATCGGTTCTATCCGTCACGCCATGCGCTCGAAGAGGCGGTCGTGACAGAGTTGCTTGAACAGGTGTCCATGGCAGCTGCAAGTGCAGCGCGCAGCGGCCGCTCGGGCCCGGAGCGAATGAGTGCGGTAATGAGTGCGGTTTCCCGGATGCATGAAGACCGGCTGGCAAACGACGTCCGATTGCACGAGCTAGTGGTCGCGGCAGGACAAGCGAACTGGGTAGCCTGCCTGTCTCACGCGGATCGGCTTCGCGGCGTCGTCCGTTCGATCATCGCGGCCGGGCAGCTGTGCGGGGAGTTTCGAGGCGGGAGTCCGATGGCGCTTGCCTGCTGCCTGCTGGACGCAATGGACGCCTACCTCAATCCGTCCCGTATCAAGGCGACCGCCCTTCGGCCAGCCTTCGGGGAGATGATGCGCTTTTGCGCGGGAGCGCTTGGTAACACCGCGTTCGCTAACAGCGTGCCCCCTCAACTCATCCACGTTCAGACCGATTTGCTCTACAAATCCGCCTGTTGAGCCAGCTCACGGCGTCCAGTCCGCTTCACAGGCCGCAAGGAAGAACCCGACCCGTTCGCGTACGAACGAGGGCAACTCCCGTCGCAGGTCTTTCGGTGTTTCACCCACCAGCGAGCGAAACAGCATGGGCAACAGGATCAGATCCAGAAAAATCTGCGCGGTGGCGAGGCTCCGCTTGCCGCTGAATGGGCCCTTGGGCGAGCGCGCAAGCTTCTGCGTCGTTTCATTCAAGAGCTGGGAAACGGCGCTGACGGAGCGATCTCGCGCGGCATCGTGGACGTTCCGGCTCAGCTCGGGGAAACGCTGCGCCTCGGCGATCGTGGCGCGAACCATCCCCAACGACTCTTCGATCACCTTCTCCACGATCGCGGTGCCGAGGTTCGAGAGCTTGTCATGAAGGGTGCGGCCCTCGGGCTCGACGCCTTCGAAATCGGTCAACCGGCTGATGGTGCGGGCCACCACCGCCGCGAACAATGCCTCCTTGCCGGGGAAATGCGCATAGATGGTCGGCTTGCTCGCCGGCGCCAGCGCGGAGATGTCGTCGATGCTGGCGCTACGATAACCCTTCTCGAGAAAGAGCTGCTGGGCTGCATCGAGAATCCGGACCTGCACGTCGCCGGCAAGGTCTTTGGTCGGTCTGCCCCGTTTCGGGGTGCTCTTCTTGGTCATCCGTCGGTCTCCCAATCACGAGTCTGTGCGCGCGCAGATCGCACTTGACATGCTCCGCCGAAAAAGGCAACAAAAAGAAAATATACGGTTTAGTTTATTTAATCGTCGCTGGGCCTGCCGGGACCTGCGACGGCCCTCCGGATGGTCGAGGCCGCAAGCGCGTTTGCGTTGGCCCCGCGACCGTCCGGTCCACCTCAGGAGATCACGGTGAATATGTCGAGCCCTGACCCGGACCGTCCACAACGCGGCATCCTGCTGCGCGAGTTGCGTCACAGGGTCGATCAGGGAATCGCCACGGCAATCGATCTGGTCTCGGCTGCGGTTGTCCGGGCCGAGGGGGCCGAAGCAAAGGCCGCCTTGAGCGACGTGGTCGAGCTGCTGCATGGGCACGCGGAGCTGCATCGGGCGCTGGCCATGCCGCGGGGCGAAGCCCTCAACGATGCCGCCACATACATTGGCAGACTTGGCTGCGCTCTGCGCCGGTCCTTGCTGGAGCGAATGGGAATCCGGCTGGCGTTCACCACCGAGTCCCTCCCGCTCCAGTCCGAGCGATGCTGGCGGCTTGGCCTGATCGTCCACGACCTCATCGTCAACGCAGCGAAGCACGCCTATTTCGACGCGCGTTCCGGCGAGATCAAGGTCAAGCTGTCGCGCACCGGCTCGGTGGCGAACTGCGTCGTGCTGGACAACGGCTCGCGGCCGGCGCGGGTGGTTCTGGGTCGCGAGCTCCAGATCAGCAATGCCCTTGCCAAGGAGCTCGGCGGACGGATCGAGCACGGCTACGCCGCCGAGTTCACCTCCGTCGTTCTTTCGTTTCACCTGAGCGAGCGGGAGCGCCAGGCGAGCTGGTCGATGGCGACGCGCCGCATGCGGTCGCCTCGCTCGCTGAAACTCAGATCGTCCGCGACGGCCGGCTTGAACTCCGGCCTCTCGGATCAGATCGAGCCGTCGGCCGCAATGCGAACGGATCCCAATTCGTCGTCAGCACGTCCGAATGAGCCGGACTCCTCCAGCAGGGGCCCGGACGTTTTGGGCAATCTACTGTCACCCTCTCACCGCATGGACGCGCTATGAACCCGCGCTATTTGAAGCACTCCCAGACCGGTCCAGCCGAACGCTTGCTGAAGCCCCTCGGCGGCTTCGCGCTGGCGCTTGTGGTAACCGCGCTCGGCGGCTGCGATGATCACGCCGCCATTGCCCCCGCGCGCGCCGCCTTCGTGCGCACGGAAATCGCGCAGCCGAGGGATCGGCAATCCTCGATCACCTTGACTGGTGAGGTCCAGCCTCGCTGCCGCGCCGATCTGTCGTTCCGTGTCAGCGGACGGGTGATCGCGCGCTATGTCGAAGTCGGGACCCACGTCAAGGCCGGCGAAGTGCTGGCCCTGCTGGATCCCGCCGAGCAAGAGGCCGATGTCGATGCCGCCGCCGCCGCTGTCCTTGCCGGAGAATCCCAACTGCGTGTGGCGAAGGCGACTTTCGAGCGCCAGAAGGCGCTGATCGCAAGCGGATTCACCACGCGCACGACCTACGACCAGGCTCAGGAGGGATTGCGAACTGCGGAAGGCGTGCTTGAAGCGGCACAAGCGCAGCTCGGAACCTCCAAGGACGCTCTCAGCTACACCGCGCTGCGCGCCGAAGCCGACGGCGTCGTCACCGCGCGCAGTCTCGAAACTGGTCAAGTCGTACAGGCTGCACAACCGGTATTGTCCCTGGCGCAGGACGGGGAGCGAGATGTCGTCTTTGACGTCTATGAGTCGATCTTCCTCGGTACTGCCGACGGCCGCAGCGTTTCGTTGGCACTGGTCTCCGATGCGGGCGTGACCGCAAGCGGCCACGTTCGCGAGGTTTCGCCGGCCGTCGACGCCAGAAGTTCGACCATTCGGGTCAAGGTGACGATCGAAAACCCGCCTGCCGCAATGACGCTTGGAAGCGCCGTCGCGGGCACCGTGAAACTAGAGGCCGAGCGGCAGATCGCATTGCCCTGGAGCGCATTGATGGCGACGGGCACCAGGCCTGCGGTCTGGACCGTCGATCCGGCAACGCGGGCCGCCGCGCTGAAGCCGGTGACTATCAGTGGCTACGAGGCCGGAGAAGTCCTGATCAAGGCGGGTCTCGATCCGGGCGAGCGCGTGGTCGTCGACGGCGGCAAGCTTTTGAGTGTGGGCCAGCCCGTGACTTATGAAGGAGACCCCTCATGACGAGCCGCGCAATCATTGTGGCGACCCCGCTTGCATGTGCGCTCGCGCTTGCCGGTTGCCAGCAGGAGACCAAGGCGCCGGAGTCCGTACGGCCCGTCCAATCGGTGCTTCTCGAGGCGGACCACGCAGACGCTGCCGTCGCAGTGGGCGTTATCGAGCCCCGCTACAAGACCGATCTCGGCTTCCGCGTGCTGGGACGCCTGACGAGCCGTCCGGTCTATGTCGGCGATCTCGTTAGCGAAGGTCAGACGATCGGCATCATTGACTCGACGGCTCTTGAGCTCGCCGTTCGCGCGGCCAAAGGTCAGCTTGCGAAGGCCGAGGCGCAGTTCGCCACCGTCAGGGCGACGGAGGAACGGCAGCGGACGCTCATCACCACCGAAGCCACCACAAAGCAGACGCTTGATAACGCCGAGCAGGCGCGTGCCGGCGCCGAAGCAACGGTGGCGCACGAACAGGCGAATCTGACCAAGGCGATCGAGCAGCTCGGTTATTCGCAGATTAAGGCCGACTTCGCCGGCGTGGTCACCGCGATCGGGGCGGAAGTCGGCCAGGTGGTGTCCCCCGGCCAAAGCGTGGTGACGATCGCAAGGCCGGACGTTCGCGAGGCTGTCGTCGATATCGGCGAGGACTTTCCGCTGCCGCTGGAAGTCGGCCTGCCATTCACGGTCAGCCTGCAGCTCGTGCCGGCAGTTCAGGTGGAAGGCAGCATTCGCGAGATTGCGCCGCAAGCCGATCCGGTGACGCGCTTGCGCCGGGTCCGCATTGCGCTGAGGAACCCGCCTGACAATTTCCGCCTCGGTGCAACCGTCACGGCAAAGCTCGACAAGCAGCAGGGCCCGGTTCTGCGCCTGCCAGCCTCCGCGGTGCTCGCCAAGGACGGCGCGAATTTCGTCTGGACGGTCGATCCGCGCGACAGCACCGCCTCGCTGCAAAAAATCGACGTGGTGGCCGACCAGTCGGGCGCACGCGTCACCGGCGGTCTGCCTCCCGGCGTGCGCGTCGTCACCGCCGGCATCCACAGCCTCAAGCAAGGACAGCAAGTCCGCATCGCACAGGATGACAAGCCATGAAGTCGTTCAACCTTTCCGACTGGGCGCTCAGTCATCGTTCGCTCGTCTGGTATTTCATGATCGCCTTCATGGCGGCGGGCCTTTTCGCCTATCTTCAGCTCGGGCGGCAGGAAGATCCCGACTTCACCATCAAGACCATGGTGATTCAGGCGCAGTGGCCGGGCGCTTCGCCTGAGGAGGTGACGCGGCAGGTCACCGACCGGATCGAGAAGAAGCTCGAGGAGCTGGAATCGCTCGACTACACCAAGAGCGTCACCGTTGCGGGCCAGACCACCGTCTTCGTTTATCTGCGCGACAGCACCAAGGCTGCCGACGTCAAGCCGACCTGGATCCGGGTCCGCAACATGATCGCGGATATCAAGGGTGACTTTCCGCAAGGAGTGATAGGGCCGGGCTTCAACGATCGCTTCGGCGACGTGTTCGGCAACATCTATGCGTTCACCAGTGACGGCCTGAACCAGCGACAGCTGCGCGATCAGGTCGAGGACGTCCGGGCCAAGGTCTTGACAGTGGCCGATGTCGGCAAGGTCGACATCCTGGGCGCGCAGGACGAGGTGATCTATCTCGAATTCTCCACCCGCAAGATCGCGGCTCTTGGTCTCGACGTCCACGCCATCATGAGCTCCCTCCAGGGGCAGAATGCGGTTGCGCCGTCCGGGGTGTTCCAGGAGGGGCCCGAGCGGATCAGCGTCCGGGTCAACGGCCAGTTCACGTCCGAGGCGAGCCTGAAGGCGGTCAACCTGCGCATCAACGATCGCTTCTTTCCCCTGACCGACGTCGCTACCATCACGCGCGGTTATGCCGATCCGGCGAAAACCTTGTTCCGGTACAATGGCGAGCCGGCGATCGCGCTCGCGATCGGTATGAAGTCCGGCGCCAATCTGCTGCATTTCGGCGAGGCGCTGAAGCGAGAGATGGCGAGAATTACGGCCGACTTGCCGGTCGGCGTCGGCGTTCACCTCGTCGCCGATCAGCCCATCGTCGTCGAGCATGCCGTGTCCGGCTTCACCGAGGCGCTGTTCGAGGCCGTGATCATCGTTCTCGGCATCAGCTTTCTCAGTCTCGGCATGCGCGCCGGACTTGTCGTCGCGATCGCGATTCCACTGGTGCTCGCCATCACCTTCGTCGTGATGGCCTATGCCGGCATTTCGCTGCAGCGAATTTCCCTTGGCGCGCTGATCATCGCGCTGGGCCTCCTGGTCGACGATGCCATGATTGCCGTGGAAATGATGGTCGCGCGGCTCGAGATCGGCGATCCCCTGGAAAAGGCAGCAACGCACGTCTACACCTCGACCGCCTTCCCCATGCTGACGGGCACGCTGGTGACCGTCGCCGGCTTCATTCCGATCGGGCTCAACAACAGCAATGCGGGCGAATTCACCTTCACGCTGTTCGTCGTCATCGCCGTTTCGCTGATCGTCTCCTGGATCGTCGCGGTGCTGTTCACGCCGTTGCTCGGCGTCACCATCCTGCCAGCGAGAATGAAGGGCCACCATGAGAAGAAGGGGCGCGTGGCGCAGTTGTTCGCGCGTCTGCTGCTGTTCTGCATGCATCACCGCTGGGCCACGATCGGCGTCACGGTCGCGGCTTTTCTGCTGGCTCTGTTCGGCATGAATTTCGTGCCGCAGCAGTTCTTCCCGTCGTCCGATCGAGCCGAGCTTGTGATCGACTGGAATTTACCGCAGAACGCGTCGATCGCCGATTCCGATGGGCAGATGGCGCGTTTCGAGCGCGAACAGCTTCGGGGCAACAATTCCGTCGATCACTGGTCAACTTACGTCGGCATCGGTTCGCCGCGCTTCGTCCTGTCCTTCGACGTCCAGACCGCAAACAGCTGGTTCGGCCAGATGGTGGTCGTGACCAAGGGCGGCATCAAGGCGCGCGATCAGGTCAAGGCACGGTTCGAGGACTATCTGAAGAAGACGTTCCCCGGGACCGACACCTACGTCAAGCTGCTCGAAGTCGGCCCGCCCGTGGGGCGTCCCGTGCAATACCGCTTGAGCGGGCCTGACATCGCCAAGGTGCGAGATCTCTCGCAAAAGCTTGCTGGCATCGTGCGAAGCAATCCGGATCTCGGCAACGTCGTGTTCGACTGGATGGAGCCGGCCCGCGTCGTCAAGGTCGACGTGCTCCAGGACAAGGCGCGCCAGCTCGGCGTGACCTCGGAGGACATCGCTACCACCTTGAACTCCGTGCTCGAAGGCACGCCGATCACCCAGGTGCGCGACAGCATCTATCTCGTCAATGTCACGGGGCGGGCGACCGCGCCGGAACGCGCGTCCATCGACACGCTGCGCGATCTGCAATTGACCGGGCTCGGCGGTCAATCCGTGCCGCTCGGCGCCGTGGCCAACCTGCGTTACGAACTCGAGCAGCCGACGATCTGGCGGCGTGCGCGGATCCCCACCATCACATTGAAGGCCGGGATCGTCGGCGATGTGCAGCCCAAAACGATCGTGGATCAGCTCGCGCCGAAGCTGGCGGACTTCAGCAAAGCGCTGCCGGCGGGCTACTCGGTCAAGCTCGGCGGCTCCGTGGAGGAGAGCGCCAAGAGCCAGGCACCGATCGTGGCCGTCGTTCCGCTCATGCTCTTCGTCATGGCCACAGTCCTGATGATTCAGTTGCAGAGCTTCCATCGCTTGTTCCTGGTGTTCGCGGTCGCGCCGCTCGCCGTCATCGGCGTCGTCATGGCGCTGCTGCCGAGCGGTGCCCCGCTTGGCTTCGTCGCCATCCTCGGCGTGCTCGCCCTGATCGGCATCCTGGTGCGCAATTCCGTGATCCTGATCGTCCAGATCGAGGATCTCCGGAAGGAGGGGCGGGCGGCCTGGGACGCGGTGGTGGAAGCGACCGAGCATCGCATGCGGCCTATTCTGTTGACTGCAGCGGCCGCAAGTCTCGCGCTGATTCCGATCGCGCGCGAAATCTTCTGGGGCCCGATGGCCTACGCGATGATGGGCGGCATCATCGTCGGCACGCTGCTGACGCTGCTGTTCCTGCCCGCGCTGTATGTGGCCTGGTTCCAGATCCAGCCCGATCAAGGCGACCCATCCCCAACGCACGAGTTCACGTCGTCCATGCACGAGTTGTCTTCGCCGGAAATGATCTCTGTGCCCAAGCCGGTGCCGGTTCTCGAACCTCAGATCTAACAAGGAAAAGCACAATGCCTCCCAACATACCTCTGATGCTGGTCGTCAGCGCGACGCTAGCAACCGTGACGCTGTCGCCACATACAGCTTTCGCGCAGTTCCCTCCGCCACCCCCGATGGCCGGACCTCCGCCGATTGCAGCAGGCGGGCCGCCTCCGCTGGCAACCGGAGGTCCTCCGGCCTTCGCCGCTCGTCCTCCAATGGGGCCTGGCGGTGTGCCACGTGCCGGTCCGGCGCCTCGCCTAGGCGAGGCATCTGCGCCGCGCGGTGCTCTTGCCGCGGCTGAGCGTGCCGGCGCCGGTGGTGGTCACGGCGGACGGGCGGTGGCGAGTGCGGCACGCGGCACATCGGTCACCTACAACCGCTTCGAAGGCTACGGCCGCTATGGCGGATCCCGACAGGGCTATCGCGCCGCCGTTGCCGCGGGCGCCTATGCCGCCGGAGCCACGGCTGCCTACGCCTATAGTGGCGCAAGCTATGGCTATTCCTCGGAGACTGGCTGCTACTACGTCCACAGGCGCTACCGGCGCGTTCTCGTCTGCGATTAGCACGTTGCATCGCGGCAGATTCATATCGCCGGCCGGTGCGTGTCCAAGGCGTCAATAGGCAACACCGTAGGTTTCCACCTTTTGGACTGGAAAACAACTTACAGGTCAATGGCGATTGACTGACACTCTCTCCGCCATCAGCCCCGTCCGGCCAACCCATACCTCCGGTCCCTCTTGCCCGTCCGCGACACCCTTCCATCGGCGATCGCTGCCGACATGGCGATGCTATGCGGCTTCGGCGCGATCGCTCGCCATGCAGAAACGCGCCTGTACACGGTCGCGTGACCTCCATAACTTCCCCGACGCAATGTGAGGAGATGCGACGTGGCGAAGAAGACGGCGACCAGGAAGAAAAGTGCTGCGAAGAAGGCAGCGAAGACCTCCACCAAGAAAAGCGCCGTGCGCAAAAGCAAGGTTGCGAAGGCTGCAACCAAGCCGGTCAAGCAGGCCGCTCTGCGCAAATCATCGGCACCACGCCGCCCAAAGGGTCCGGCCTGGCAATGGTCGGCGGTCGAGACCGCAGCCGCAATCCGCTCCGGCGCCATCTCCGCGGTCGAGACCGTCGAGGCGCATCTGGAGCGGATGCGGGCCGTCAATCCGAGGCTGAACGCCGTCGTCGTCGATCTCTCGGAGGAGGCGCTGGCTGCGGCGCATGCGGCCGACAAGCGGCGCGCCAAAGGCGGCGAGCTCGGCCTTCTGCATGGCGTACCGATCACGATCAAAGAGAATGTCGATTACGAAGGCCGTCCGAATTTCAACGGCGTTCCCGCCAACAAGGATCTCATCGCTCCGTCGGATTCGCCCGTGGTGCGCAACCTGAAAAAGGCTGGCGCGGTCGTCATCGGCCTCACCAACACGCCGGAATTCTCCTTCCGCGGCTTCACCGACAATCCCTTGCACGGACTGACGCTCAATCCCTGGGATCCGGACATCACCTGCGGTGGCTCCTCGGGCGGTGCGGGTTCGGCGGTCGCCGCCGGCATCGGCACCATCGCGCATGGCAACGACATCGGCGGCTCGCTGCGCTGGCCGGCGCATTGCAACGGCGTTGCGACCATCAAGCCGACGCAGGGGCGTATTCCGGCGTTCAACGCGAGCGCAACCGCCGAGCGGCCGATGCTGGCGCATCTGATGTCGGCGCAGGGGCCGCTCGCCCGCCACGTCGCCGACGTCAGGCTCGCGCTGGAGGTGATGAGCCAGCGCGATCCGCGCGATCCCTGGTGGGTGCCGGCGCCGCTGGTGGGTCCGAAGCCGAAGGGGCCGATCAAGGTCGCGCTCGCCAGGATTCCTGAAGACATGGACGTCGATCCGCACGTCGCGGCGGCGTTGCGTCAGGCCGCCGATCATCTGGAGCGTTCCGGCTACCGTGTCAGCGAGGTCGATGTGCCCGACATCGACGGCGTCTGGCAGACCTGGTGCGACATCATCACCAACGAGACCGTGGTGATGCAGGAAGCCGGCATGCTGAAGGTGACGTCGGAAGACTTCCACAAGGCGTGGGGCGGCATGAAAGCCAAGGCCAACGTGCTCGACCTCAAGGCCTGGATGCAGGCGACCGCCGCGCGCAACGGTCATATCCGCGCCTGGCAATTGTTCTTCGAGGAATATCCGGTGGTGCTGGCACCGACCACGGTGAAGCCGACGCCTAGCCCGCGCGAGGACACAGTCAGCCCCGAGCGCGTGCGCGAGATCTTCTGGGGCGAGATCCGCTTCATCTCGGCGATCAACGTGCTGGGCCTGCCCGGCGCCGTGGTGCCGGTGGCAGTGCACGACGGCAAGCCGATCGGCGTGCAGCTCATCGCCGGGCGCTATCGCGAGGACCTCGCGCTCGATGCAGCGGCCGCGATCGAGAAGCGCGCCGGCGTGCTCGCCCATCGGCTGTGGGAGCAGATGGACTGACAGCGAGAGAAGGGTGTTTCCCTCCGGACGAGATCGGCCTGCATGGTTCGAGACGCCCGCCTTGGCGGGCTCCTCACCATGAGGGTCTAGAATCCGCAGTAAGTTGCGACCTCATCCTGAGGGCCCGCCGCAGGCGGGCGTCTCGAAGGATGGCCGCAAACGAGCTTTCGCCAAGTATCGTTTCATTAATCCAATTTGACTCGAATTTTAGCCAATTCCCCAACAAGTGTTAGGGTTACTTCCTCGATCTCTAGACGAATTATTGTCCGCTTTACCACCCGCCTCTAACAGAGGGACGGCGGACAACGCACGTGCCTCATACAGGCCAATAAGTGCGGCCCGCTCCACGCGGAGGTGGCACGATGCGCAACGAGACGATCGCTATTCACGCCGGCTACGAGCCCGAAGCCACCACGCACGCGGTTGCCGTGCCGATCTACCAGACCGCGGCCTACGCCTTCGACAGCGCCGATCACGGCGCGGCGCTCTTCAATCTCGAGACCGAAGGCTATCGCTACAGCCGCATCGCCAATCCGACCAGCGCGGTGCTGGAGAAACGTATCGCCGAGCTCGAGGGCGGCGTCGGTGCGCTTGCGGTTGCGACCGGGCAGGCCGCGCTGCATTTCGCCTTCGTCAATGTCGCCGACCACGGCGGCAACATCGTTTCCGTGCCGCAGCTCTACGGCACCACGCATACGCTGCTCTCGCACATCCTGCCGCGGCAGGGTATCACCGGCCGCTTCGCCGAAAGCGACAAGCCCGAGGCGATCGAAAAGCTGATCGACGAGAACACCCGTGCCGTGTTCGCCGAAACCATCGGCAATCCCGCCGGCAATGTCTGCGACATCGAGGCACTGGCGAAGATCGCGCATGCGCATGGCGTGCCGCTGATCGTCGACAATACCGTAGCAACCCCGATCCTGCTCAAGCCGTTCGACTACGGCGCCGACATCGCCGTGCATTCGCTGACGAAGTTTCTGGGTGGCCACGGCACCACGCTCGGCGGCGCCATCGTCGACTCCGGAAATTTCCCCTGGGCCAAGCACGCCGATCGCTTCCCCGGCTACAACAAGCCGGACGCCTCCTATCACGGCCTCGTCTATGCCGAGCGCTTCGGCAAGACGGCCTATATCGAGCGCGCGCGCAGCATCTATCAGCGCACCATGGGTTCAGTGCTGTCGCCGTTCAACGCCTTCCTGCTGCTCCAGGGCATCGAGACCGTCGCGCTGCGCATGGAGCGCCACTGCGAGAATGCCCGCAAGGTCGCCGAATTCCTGCGCAAGGATCCGCGCGTGGCCTGGGTCAACTACACCGGCTTCCCGGACAGTCCCTATTATCCGCTGGTGCAGAAATATCTCGACGGCAACGCGTCGTCGCTGTTCACCTTCGGCATCAAGGGCGGCATGGAAGCCGGCAAGTCCTTCTATGATGCGCTGAAGCTGATCACGCGCCTCGTCAATATCGGCGATGCCAAGTCGCTGGCCTGCCATCCGGCCTCGACCACGCACCGGCAGATGTCGGCGGAGCAGCAACGGGCCGCCGGCGTTTTGCCGGAAACGATCCGCTTGTCGATCGGCATCGAGCATTGCCAGGACATTATCGAGGACCTCGACCAGGCTTTGGAAAAGGCCTGCCCGTCCGCGCGCCTCCAGGCCGCGGAGTAGGCGGCCGCGCCGATGACGATCCTGATCGACAGGGATCAAGCCATATCGAGCCCGGCACTGGTGCCGGCAGAGGGCGATCTGACGCGCGAGCACGGCGACGCCGAGCTCACCATCGGCTTGATCAACAACATGCCGGATCCGGCGCTGAAGGCGACCGAGCGGCAGTTCATGAAGCTGCTGCAAGCCGCTGCAGGTCCGCGCCGCATCCGCTTTCACTGCTTCTCGCTGCCCTCGGTGAAACGTTCGCCGGAAGCGAAATGGCATGTCGAGAGCGAATATTCCGAACTCACCGAACTCAGGCGGCACAAGTTCGACGGCTTGATCGTGACCGGCGCCGAGCCGATCGCGCCCGAGCTCGACCAGGAACCGTACTGGCGCGATCTCACCGAGCTGATCGACTGGGCCAAGTTCAACACGCGCTCGACGATCTGGTCGTGCCTCGCCGCGCATGCCGCGGTGCTGCATCTCGACCGGATCGAACGGCGGCCGCTCGCCACCAAATGTCACGGCATTTTCGACTGCGAAGCCGTGACCAGCGATCCGCTGACGCGGGCGGCGCCTGCGCCCCTCAAGGTCTCGCATTCGCGTCTCAACGAGATCGCCGAGAGCGATCTCGCGCAGGCCGGCTATCAGGTGCTGACGCGTTCGGCAAAGGCCGGGGTCGATATCTTCGTCCGGCAATATGCCAGCCGCTTCGTGTTCTTCCAGGGCCATCCGGAATATGACGCGCTGTCGCTTCAGCGTGAATATCTGCGCGACATCGGCCGTTATCTCGCGCGTGAGCGCGACTATTACCCGCATTTGCCCGTGAGCTATTTTGACGCTTCGACGGAAGAGAAGCTGGTCCGCTTCGAGAAACAGGCAAGGCACCAGCGCCACCCCGCGCTCAGCAACGAACTGCCGGCGCTGAATTTGCGTGCCGATATCGCTGCCGGCAGCGCCGCGGCGGCATTGTTCCGGAACTGGCTGCAATATCTCGGCGCGGAGACCGACGCGTCGGTGCTTGCCCGTTAGGTCAGAACGACGGGATCGACGTTAGGACTAACGAAGTGTGAAGCTTGCCTCGAGCGGCGCACGAATGCTTCAGTGAGGGGCGAGACAGACAGGAAATGCGAGTCGTGTGGTCGGCACTCCAGGGACGCGTGAGCAATCGGCTGGCCCGGCATTTTCGCGCCGCGCCGCACCGGCTGCCCGCGCATGCGCCCATGGTGAGCTTCACCTTCGACGATGCCCCCGATAGCGCCGCAGGCGAGGGCGCCGGGCTTCTGGAGCAGCATGGCGGCCGTGGCACGTTCTATCTCGCCGGCAGCCTGGTCGATCGTCCCTCGGACCATTGGCATGGCCTGTCCAACGACGCCATCGTGCGGCTCCACCGGGCCGGCCACGAGATTGCCTGCCACACCTTCTCGCACCTGAGTGCGGTCAATCTCGACGAGGCCGCCATGGCCCGCGAGATCGCGCGAAACCGCAGCCATTTTCGCGGCATCGATTCCTCGATCACGCTGGAAAATTTCGCTTACCCCTATGGCATCGCGTCGGTATGGCGCAAGCCGCAGCTCGCCAAGACCTTCCGCTCGGCGCGCGGCATCCTTCCCGGCGTCAATCGCGACGTCATCGACCTCCAGTTCCTGCGCGCCTCGCCCCTGGTGGATTGCGAGATCGACATTGCGGGCGTCGATCGCTATTTCGATGAGGCGGTCGGGAGCGGCGGATGGCTGATCTTCTACGGTCATGACGTCGCCAACGTGCCGAGCCCGTATGGCTGCACGCCGGAGCTGATGCGCCATGCGCTGCGGGCGGCCGGGAAGCGCAACATGCCGATCGTGACAGTCGCGGAAGCGCTGCGAAGGATAGGGGCGTAGCGACTTCTTCCCTTCTCCCCTTGTGGGAGAAGGTGGCATAGGCGGCCTTCGGCGGCCGTTCTTAACACGAACGCCGATGCTTCGCATCGGCTATGGCGCCGGATGAGGGGTTGTTTCCGCGAATTCAACTGCAGCAGGCGCGCGGAGAGGTACCCCTCACCCGTCTCGCCGCTACGCGACGAGCCACCCTCTCCCACAAGGGGAGAGGGGAAGACTCGCGTCTCGCTCCGCAAACAGTCTTGCCACGCCCGCGCGGTCATGCGACTGGCCTTGTGACGAATCTCACGGCCTCCCCGACGTGCCCATGTCCTCTCCTTCCACCGCTCCGCTGCCTGCGCCGGCCCATGGCCGCGATGCGCTGTCGGTGCTGCGTTCGGTGTTCGGCCTGCCCGGGTTCCGCGGCGCGCAGGGCGAGATCATCCGGCACGTCACGGACGGCGGCAATTGCCTGGTGCTGATGCCGACCGGCGGCGGCAAGTCGCTATGCTATCAATTGCCGGCACTGCTGCGCGAAGGCTGCGGTGTCGTGGTGTCGCCCTTGATTGCGCTGATGCGCGACCAGGTCGCCGCCATGCTCGAAGCCGGCGTCAACGCCGCCGCGCTGAACTCGTCGCTGACCCCGCAGGAAGCCTCCGACATCGAGCGGCGCCTGATCGCGGGTGATCTCGACCTGCTCTATGTCGCGCCGGAACGGCTGGTGACGCCACGCTGCCTGGCGCTGTTGGCGCGGGCCAAGGTGGCGCTGTTCGCGATCGACGAGGCGCATTGCGTCTCGCAATGGGGCCATGATTTTCGTCCCGAATATGTCGGCCTGTCGATCATCGCCGAGCGCTTTCCCGACGTGCCGCGCATCGCGCTGACCGCGACTGCCGACGAATTGACCCGCAAGGAGATCGTCGAGCGGCTTGCGCTTGCAGACAGTCCGCACTTCGTCTCCAGCTTCGATCGTCCCAACATTCGTTACGAGATCGTCGACAAGCGCAACGCGGTGTCGCAGCTCAAGGACTTGATCCGGGAGCGTCACGCGGGCGATGCAGGCGTCGTCTATTGCCTGTCCCGCAAACGGGTGGAGGAGGTCGCCGCCGCGCTCGACGACGCTGGCATTGCGGCGTTGCCCTATCACGCCGGGCTCGACAGCAGCGTGCGCTCGCGCAACCAGGACCGCTTCCTCAACGAGGACGGCATCGTCATCGTCGCGACCATTGCCTTCGGCATGGGCATCGACAAGCCGGACGTGCGCTTCGTCGCGCATCTCGATCTACCCAAGAGCATCGAGGCCTATTACCAGGAGACGGGACGCGCCGGCCGTGACGGCAAGCCGTCGGCGGCCTGGATGGCCTACGGTCTCTCGGACATCGTGCAGCAGCGCCGCATGATCGACGAGTCGAGCGGCTCCGAGGAATTCAAGCGGGTCTCGATCGGCAAGCTCGATGCGCTCGTTGGCCTTGCCGAAACGCCGCACTGCCGGCGCCGGCGGCTGCTCGCTTATTTCGGCGAGATCGTGATGGGCGAGGGCTGCGGCAATTGCGACAATTGCCTGACGCCACCGAAAATGCGCGACGGCAAGGTGCTGGCGCAAAAGCTTCTGTCCTGCGTATATCGCACCGGGCAGCGCTTCGGCGCCATGCACCTCATCGACGTGCTGATCGGACGGCTCACCGAGAAGGTGACGCAGTTCGGCCACGACAAGCTCACGGTGTTCGGCATCGGACGCGAGCTCAACGAGAAGCAGTGGCGCACGGTGCTGCGGCAGCTCGTGGCGATGGGACATTTGCTGAGTGACAGCGAAGCTTTCGGCGCGCTGAAGCTGACGGAATCGTCGCGCGGCGTGCTGCGGGGCGAAACGGAGGTGTGGCTGCGCGAGGAGGCGCCCGGCGCCCGGATCCGTTCGAGCCGCGCCAAGTCCCGCCGCGGCGATCTGGCGCCGGCGGCCGGTGCGCCGCAGGGCGATGTCGATCCTGAATTGCGCGCGCGGCTACGAGCCTGGCGCTCGGAGATTGCCCGCGAACGCGGCGTGCCGGCCTACGTCGTGCTGCACGACGCCACCATCGACGGCATCGTTCGCGCATGGCCGACCACGCTGGACGAGCTGCGCAATGTGCCCGGCATCGGCGACAAGAAGCTCGAGCATTACGGCGACGAGCTGCTGCAGATTGTCAGGGCGCGGTAGGGGCGCGCGGTGGCGGTTGTTAGCGCGCCAACTCCCCCACATCGTCATCCCGGACAAGCGCAGCGAAGCGGAGCGCAGATCCGGGATCCATACCGCGTGATTTGTCTTGGGGCACGCGCGACGACGCTCGTCGCCAAACTGCTCCCTGGGGCTATGGGTCCCGGCCTTCGCCGGGACGACAGCGGTAAATGAGGCGCGAGGTGCGGCCTACCTCACCCGTTCCGGAACGCATATCCATAGCCGTTCAGCGCCGGCGCGCCGCCGAGATGCGCGTAGAGGATCTTGGCGCCCTTCTCGAAATAGCCCTTCTGCGTAAGGTCGATCAGGCCCTGCATCGACTTGCCCTCGTAGACGGGGTCGGTGATCATGGCTTCGAGACGCGCGGTGAGGCGGATCGCCTCCTTGGTCTCTTCCGACGGCACGCCGTAGGCGGGATAAGCATAATCCTCGATCAGCACGACGTCGTCGGCGACGAGATCCTTGCCGAGCTCGACGAGCTTGGCCGTGTTCTGTGCGATCGAGAGCACCTGCGCCTTGGTCTGCGCCGGGGTGAAGGAGGCGTCGATGCCGATCACCTTTCGCGCGCGGCCATCGGCGGCGAAGCCGACCAGCATGCCGGCATGGGTCGAGCCGGTGACGGTGCAGACCACGATGTAGTCGAACTTGAAGCCGAGCTCGGCTTCCTGCTCGCGCACCTCTTCGGCGAAGCCGACATAGCCGAGGCCGCCGAATTTGTGCACGGAGGCGCCGGCGGGAATCGCATAGGGCTTGCCGCCCGCCGCCTTCACCTCCTCGATCGCGTCCTCCCAGCTCTTGCGGATGCCGATGTCGAAGCCGTCGTCGACCAGGCGCACGTCGGCGCCCATGATGCGCGACAGCATGATGTTGCCGACGCGGTCATAGACGGCGTCCTCGTGCGGCACCCAGGCTTCCTGCACCAGGCGGCACTTCATGCCGATCTTGGCCGCGACCGCCGCGATCATGCGGGTGTGGTTGGACTGCACGCCGCCGATCGAGACCAGCGTGTCGGCGTTCGAGGCGATCGCGTCAGGGATGATGTATTCGAGCTTGCGCAGCTTGTTGCCGCCATAGGCGAGCCCGGAATTGCAGTCCTCGCGCTTGGCATAGACCTCGACATTGCCGCCGAGATGCTTCGACAGCCGCTCCAGCTTCTCGATGGGTGTTGGACCAAAGGTCAGCGGATAGCGCGCGAATTTTTCGAGCATCGTCAGGTCATCCCGATTGGTGTTGGTGTCTGCGAAAACGCTAGCATCGCGCTGCAAAAAGGTGCTTTCAAATATTGCGGCCCTGTTGCGCACGATCTTGCAGAAATTGCGCCATAGGGTATTCTTTCTTTCGTATAATACGCGAATTACGGAAGCTTCTTTCATGTCCGCCCGTCTTGATCGCATCGACCTTAAGATGTTGCGATTGCTGCAAAATAACGGCCGGCTCAGCAACGCGGAGCTCGCCGAAACCGTCGCCATCAGTCCCGCCACCTGCCATCGGCGCACCCAGCGCCTGTTCGAGCACGGTTTCATCGCCGCCGTCCGCGCCATGGTCGCGCCCAAGAAGGTGGCCAAGGGCACGCTGGTGATGGTCGGCGTCGTGCTCGACCGTTCGACGCCGGAGAGCTTTGCGATCTTCGAGCAGGCGATCACCAGGCTGAAATTCGTGCTCGACTGTCACCTCGTCGCCGGCGACTTCGACTATTTCCTCAAGATCCGCGTTGGCGACATGGAGGACTTCAACCGTATCCATGGCGAGCAGCTGATCGCGCTGCCCGGCGTGCGCCAGACCCGCACCTTCTTCGTGATGAAGGAAGTCATCGACAACGCGCCGCTGGAGTTTTGAGCGGAAGCTATTGATGCGCGATCCGCATCATGAGAGATTCAGGTGATGCAGACAGTCCCCTTCCGCCACCTCGATCCGGCCGGACCGGCCTATCGGCGCGGCTGGGTCGACGAAGCCGTGGCCGCGATCGAGGCTGACCAGTGCCGCACGGCTGACACGCATCTGATCCGGCTGATCGTGCCGGCGCTCTCAGGCATCGACATCTATCTGAAAGACGAGTCGACGCATCCGACCGGCAGCCTGAAGCATCGGCTCGCGCGCTCGCTGTTCCTTTACGCGCTCTGCAACGGCCACATCCGCGAAGGTACGCCCGTCGTCGAGGCCTCGTCGGGATCGACCGCGGTGTCCGAAGCCTATTTCGCGCAGATGATCGGCGTGCCCTTCTACGCCGTGATGCCGCGAACGACCTCGGCGGAGAAGATCGCCGCGATCGAGCATTACGGCGGCAACTGCCATCTGATCGATGACGGCCGCGCGCTGTATGCGGAGGCCGGCGCGCTGGCCGCACGGCTGGGCGGCCACTACATGGACCAGTTTACCTTCGCCGAGCGCGCCACCGACTGGCGCGGCAACAACAACATCGCCGAATCCATCTTCACGCAATTGCAGGGCGAGCCGCGCCCGCTGCCGGACTGGATCGTGATGGGGGCGGGCACCGGTGGCACCTCGGCCACCATCGGACGCTATTTGCGCTATCGCCAATATCCGACACGGCTGTGCGTCGCCGATGTCGAGCATTCCGCTTTCTTCGACTGCTTCAGCTCGCAGGACCGCTCCCATGTTTGCGATCGCCCTTCGCTGATCGAAGGTGTCGGCCGGCCGCGCTGCGAACCCTCCTTCGTGCCGGGCGTGGTCGACCGCATGATGAAGATCCCGGATGCGGCGACGATCGCGGCGATGAACGTGTTGTCGCGCCGGCTGCGCCGCGCGGTGGGTGGCTCTACGGGCACCAATTTCCTGGCGCTGTGCCGGCTCGCCTCGGAGATGCGAAGGACGAATCAGACGGGGTCGCTGGTGACGCTGATCTGCGATTCCGGCGAGCGCTACCGGCAGACCTATTATGAGCCCGCCTGGCTGAAAGCGCGCGGTCTCGATCCAGCGCCGTTCGAGGCGGCCTTGTCGTCGTTCCTCGATACGGCGCAACCGCTGGCGCTTGAGTTCGAAGACGTAACGAATCCGCAGAACTTGCGAAATCCTGGCGCCTGATAGCTGGCGCTTCCCTGCCATTTGCAAGATTGCACGGCCGTCACGGCAACTTCACTTGCCTTGCGCGGTCGCGCGGGCGAGTTTCGCGGCTTCTCAACGAGGAGACCTGCCGTGCGCCTTCCCATTCTCGATCCGAAAGACCTGAGTGCCGAACAGAAGCCGCTCTATGACGACATGCGAGCCGGCATCAAGGACCACTTCAAGGGCTTTGTGAACATGCGCGACGATGGCGCGCTGCTCGGGCCGTGGAATCCATGGATCCGCGAGCCGCGCTTCGGCAAGCCTGTGTGGGACCTGGTCAAGGCGATCGCGTCGAACCCGCTGCTGCCGGCACCGGTGCGCGAGGTCGCGATCCTCGTCACCGGCTCGCATTTCCGCTCCGGCTACGAGCTCTATGCGCATGTGCTGGTCGCCGAACAGCGCGGCCTCTCCGACGAGAAGCTCGCGACCATCGTCGCCGGACAGCGGCCGGTCGATCTCACCAAGCAGGAAGCCGTGGCCTATGACGTGGCGTCCGCATTGGTCAGCGGCGGCGTGCTGCCGGAACTGACTTATCGGGCCGCGGTCAAGGAATTCGGCGAGCACGGCGCGGCCGAACTGTCCTATCTCGTCGGCATTTACTGCATGGTGTCGGCTACGCTGAACACGTTCGATGTGCCGGTGCCGGACTAGATCTACGGAGCGATCACTCCGCCGCCTTGTTCATGGGCGGCGGCGGCGACCAGGCCACGCAGCGGTTGCGACCTTCGGCCTTCGCCTGGTAGAGCGCGTGATCGGCCGCGCTCATCAAGGCGTCGATGCCGGACATGCTGACACTGGCTTCCGCAATGCCGATGCTCATGGTGACACCGAACTGAACCTGATGGGCAACGATGCGCGAGCTCATCACGCGCTTGCGGATTCTCTCAGCGACGATCCTTGCGCGCGACAGGCTGGTCTCGGGCAGCAGAATCGCGAACTCCTCGCCACCGAAGCGGCCGACGACGTCCGATTTGCGCTTGCCATCGAGGCATGCGGCCGCCACGGCCTTGATCGCCTCGTCTCCGACCGCGTGACCATAGCGGTCATTGACCGACTTGAAATGGTCGATGTCGAGCATCAGGACCGAAACGGAGCGATAGTAGCGCTGGAAGCGGCTCCACTCTGCATCGAGCGCGCCCAGCAAATGGCGGCGGTTATAGAGCCCCGTGAGCGGGTCGGTGGTGGCCAGACGCTCCAGCATGTTGGCCTTGTTGGTGAGATCGGTGATGTCGACATAGGTCAGCATGCGGCCGCCGTTCGACATCGTGGTGCAGTGGGCCCTGATCCGGCGCGCATCCGGCGTCTGGAGATCGCGCACATGATCGCCCGCCTTGACCTCGGCGACGCGCTTGACGGGAAATTTCGCCAGTTCGTTCGCCGGCAGATCCGGCGCGCTCGCGCGATGCACCCGGCTCACCAGGGATGCATAGGTCGGGCGGGCGGCGGCTTCCTGCTCGCTCACCTCCCAGAAACGCCGCATGCGCCGGTTCATGAAGCTGGCGTTGAGATCGCGGTCGAGCAGCAGCACGCCGTCCTCGACGTTCTCGAGGGCGTCGCGCAGCAATTTCAGCTCGTCGGAATAGCGCACGATGTCGGTGACCGGCGTATAGGTCAGCATCCGCCCGCCGTTGGGCAGAGGCGTGCATTGCATCCGAACGACGTCGCCGCTGGTACGGCGCAGGTCGCGCGGAGACGCATCACCTGCCTGTATTTGACGGACGCGCTCGGCGACATAGGCCTCAAGCTCGGCCGGCGGAATCTCGTAGGCGAGCGTATCGCGGCCATGATGCATCAGCGTCACAAATGACGGGTTGCTGTTGGCGACTTCATCCGGCAAGAGCCACATCTTCCGGAACGCCCGATTGATCAGCTGCGCGCGGAGATTGGCATCGAGCAGCACGACGCCGAGCGGGACGAAATCGAGAGCCGCGCGAAGCGCCAGCATCTGTCCGCGCATCAGCGAATCGGTCGGCCGCTCCTGCTCGTCCACGGCCTTCGGCTCAACATGGTCTTCCGCTCCGAGCGCAACCCCGATCTGACGGTCCGACCGCCAGAGCACACGGCAGGAGAGGATCTCCTGGCCTGCGAGCCGGAGCTGGAACCGATCGGGCACGCCGATGCTGCTCTGCATCTCCAGCGTCGCGCCGTCTTCGGAGATCCGCCGCACGACGCAATCGATGGTCGACTGACCGAAGTTGAAGAAGATCTGGCCGGCGAGGAACGTTCGTTCCGATACCAAGCGGGGCATTCCAAACCTCCCAAGCGACATCGGCCCAGTTTGCCCGAAGCTTACTTGCCGAAAGGTAAGGTGGTGCGCGATTGTGCGAGAGGGCTAATAATTGGTTCACGCATCCGGCCGTCGTCACGTCAGCGTTGAACGCGAAAAGCCCTTCATCATCAACGATGAGCGGGAGCGGCCCTTGCTCTGATATCCGTGAAAATGCGGTTGCTCCGCTTTACGGAAAATCCACCACGGTCCGCAGTCAGTTGCGCACCGCGTAGAGCGGCGTCCGCAACGTCATCTGGTAGGACGGTTTCGGCATCCACGCGATCTGTGCGGTGATGCCGAACAGGCGGTTGTCATTGTCGTCCATGCGATCGAGATCGAGGCGCAGGATCGGCTGCGTGAAGGGCTCAGCCAGCACCCTGCCTGCGAGTTGCGCGCCGCCGAACGATTGCACGCCGAGACGGCCGGTGAATTTCCAGTTGCTCGGCCATTGGTAGTAGCCGCCGGCATAGAGGATCGTGTTCGGCCGGATGCGGACGACCGCGCCGGCAATGTCGGTGATGGTATATTGCACACCGGCAAGCCATCCGCGTGTCTCGTCCTCGTCGAGCGCGTAGTCGAACTCCAGGATGTTGTTGAATGACGTTGTCATGCCGGGGTCGTTCGGCACCGACTGCGTCAGGGTGGATTGCAGCGTGATTGTCGGGATCTTTCCGCCGTTTTGCTGGTAGAGATCGGCTTGCACACCGATGTTCCAGCTGGTGATGTCGAACGCCGACCAGCCACCGCCTAGGTCCGTGGTCGAGCCGGACACGCCGCTATAAAGCGAGACGCGATCGCTGACGTCGACGGTCATCGGGAGATCGACGGCGATCGATTTCGCGGCCGGCAATCCGTTCGGCAGCGCATCGCCCCTGCGCGCGGCCAGCGCTTCGAACGCTGCCGACAATGATGTGTTGCCGAAGCCGAGCCCGAGCGTGCCCGCGGGGATCGTGGCGTACGTTGTGCGCAGGTCGAGATAGATATTCGGAACCGCCGGCTTCGCGACAGCGTCTTGGTCACTATCGGCGGCCAATGCGCCAGCTGGCATCATCAGGCAGAGCAGTCCCATCGCGAAAGTGCGCAATGCCGAGCGGGACGATTGGCTGCGATGGGACACGTGACAATCCGACGCCTCTGCCGTGATGGCGAAACTGCCTGCTAGATGGAATGTGATCGCCCGTATGGTCAAGTGGTATCCGCAATCGGTGGACGGTGCGAATGCACGCAGGTACGTTGCCGTCATCGCACTGACACATCCTCCGCCAGAGTGCAGGCCGGACACTGGAGAACGACAGCCATGGACACGTCACGCCGCATCCTGCTCGCCGGACTGGCGGGACTCGCCGTTGCGCCGACCGTCGCAGCAGCCGCGCCCTCGGCCGCGTCCGACGACGTGACGGTCGCCGAAGAGCGCTTTGCGCGCATGATCGCGGCTGCGCATGCGCCCGACGTCATCTGCGCGTGGCAGGCCGAGCGTTATGCGGATTCGCATTGGCCAAGCTACGTCGCGGCGGCGCGTTCCGTCATCGAGGCGAGAGCGTGAGGCATTCTCTTTCCTCTCCCGTTGCGGGAGGCGGCAAGACCAGGTGCTTCACGTCCCCACCGCCCGCCTGACCTGCTCCCCGATCTGCGACAGCACGAGCTGCGCTTGCGGCAGGATTGCGCCCATAGCGTGGAAATTGTGGACCATGCCCTCGTGGCAGACGTGCTCGACCGCGACGCCCGCGGCGAGCAGCTTGCGGGCATAGGCATTGCCCTCGTCGCGCATCGGGTCGTACTCGGCGGTGTGGATGATGGCGGTCGGCAGGCCCGCAAGCCGTGTCGCGCGCAAGGGCGAGATGCGGGGATCGGCAGCGTCCAACGCCTCGGGCAGATAGTCGGCGAGATCGGCTTCGATCGTGACGCGGTCGATCAGGTGGCCCTCGGCGAACGCCTGGCGCGAAGGTGAGGCCTCCTCGAAATCCAGCACCGGGCAGATCAGGCATTGCGCGACGATGGAAAGGCCTGCGGCCTGCGCTGCCTCCTGGCACACGATCGCAGCGAGCGTTGCACCCGCGGAATCGCCGCCGAGCACCAGACGCCCCGCGTCGATGCCGAGCGATGAGGCCTCGCGCGCCACCCATTCGGTGGCAGCGATCGCATCGTCCACGGCGGCGGGGAATTTGTGCTCGGGCGCCAGCCGGTAATCGACCGAGACGAGGCGGCAGCCGGTCGCATGTGCCAATGCCGCTGCGATGCGGTCATGCGTGACGATGCTGCCGGCAACGAGCCCGCCGCCGTGAAAGAACACGAAGCCGGGCGCGCGATCAGCGGCGCTTGCCGGTGAATAGAGGCGATAGGGCAGCGCGCCGCCGGGACCAGGCAGCATGCCGTCGGACGACGTCACATCAGGGGCATCGGCGCGCGCAAACTGCATCAGTTTTGCCAATGATTGCCGCCGTGCCTCCACGCTCGGCCGGCTCCGTGCCTGCGGCGCAGCCGCAGCCATCATGGTCAACAAACGCTTTGCGAGTGGATCGAGCGGCATGGTGCTTCCTTTCCCTTCCGGGAAGGTAACTCACCATTTTCCCGCAGGGAATCATTTAGAAATTGCGCCCAATAGTGGCGCTATAATGCGGCACCACGCCAAGGGAGAGGCCGGTCATGGCCGAGATCAAAAAACCCATCGCATATTCGCCGAGCTGGACCTTCTTCGAGGGCAAATGGCATGACGGCAATGTGCCGATCATGGGTCCGCGCACGCATGCGGCCTGGCTCGGCTCGGTCGTGTTCGACGGCGCGCGGGCGTTCGAAGGCGTCGCGCCCGATCTCGACCGCCACGTCGCCCGCGCCAATCAGTCCGCGACCAACTTTGGGCTGAAGCCGGTGGTCGATACCGGAACCTGGATGACACTCGCAAACGAAGGCATCGCGCGCTTCGCGCCGGATGCCGAGCTCTACGTCCGTCCGATGTACTGGGCGCAGAACGGCTCGGGCGGCGGCGTGCTGTTCGACCCCGAGACCACCGATTGGTGCCTGTGCATCTACGAGGCGCCGATGCCAAAACCCGTCGGCAACGCGATCACGCTGTCGCCGTTCCGCAGGCCCACCGCCGAATGCGCTCCGGTCGAGGCCAAGGCCGCCTGTCTCTATCCGAACAATTCGCGCGCGCTTGCCGAAGCCGCCTCGCGCGGCTTCCAGAACGCGCTGATGCTCGACATGCTCGGCAACGTCGCGGAGTTCGGCAATTCCAACGTGTTCATGGCCAGGGACGGCGTGGTCTACACGCCGGTGCCGAACGGCACCTTCCTCAACGGCATCACCCGCCAGCGCGTCATCAGCCTGCTTCGCGCCGACGGCGCCACCGTGGTCGAGAAGACGCTGCGCTACGCCGACTTCCTCGCCGCCGACGAGATCTTTTCTACCGGAAATTTCGCAAAAGTCGCGCCGGTGATCCGCATCGACGATCGTGAGCTGAAGCCGGGGCCGCTCTACACGCGCGCGCGCAAGCTCTATTGGGACTTCGCCCATGCGGTGAAGCTGGCGGCTTGAATAGCACCGCCCTAGCTGTGCCGCTTGAACCGGCTGAACTGAAACGCCTGCGTCGAGTCCCACGGCGTGTGGTGCGCCTCGTTGCGCGTTTCGACCAGCTCGAACCCCGGCCCGAGCTCCGCCGCAAGGCTTGCGCTGTCATGACGCTGCACCGGCAGGCCGCTGCACTTCTCGGGACCGTCGAGCGCAAACGTCGCAATGATGACGTGGCCGCCGGGCGCAACCGCCGACCGCAGCCGCTCGATGTATGCGGTCCTGTCGCGGGAATCGGTCAGGAAGTGAAACGCCGCCCGATCGTGCCATAGGTCGTATGTCTTTGCCGGGTGCCATGTCGTGGCGTCGGCAACGATCCAGTCGACCGTCGAAGCGGCTGGGCCGATTCGCTTCTTTGCAGCGTCAAGCGCATTGGCAGAGAGATCCAGCACGGCGACGTCGCGATATCCGTCCAGCAGGAGAGCATCGACCAGCCGCGATGCGCCGCCGCCGATGTCGAGGATGGCAGCCTCGCGGCCTGGATTAGCCGCTCTGATCATCGCGAGCGAAGTCGCCGGATTGTTCTGAAACCAGCTGACCTCGGCTTCGCCCTTGGTGGCGTAGACATTGTCCCAATGGGTGCTTCGGTCGGACATGGCGCGTCCTCCGGCCTGCCGGGAGCCGGCGCAGAGGGACGACCTACTCGTCCTTCTTCGACATCCGCTCGAGGCGTTCCTGCATGTCTTTCATCTGCTGGCGCAAATCGTCGATATTGCTGTCCTTCGGGGCTTCGGCGGTCGCCTCGGGCGCCGGCTCAGCGGAGCCTGCGGGGCGGCCTGCGCCGGGCGCGAAGGGCTTGAACATCGAGAAGGTCTGCTGGAACAGCTCCATGTTGCGGCGGACCTGTTCCTCCAGCGGCGCAAACGGGGTTCCGGACAGCGAGGTGGCGATCTGCTTGCGGAACTTCTCCTGCTCCTGCGTCAGCGACGCGATGGCCTGCTCCAGATATTTCGGCACGACCATCTGCATGCTGTCGCCGTAGAAGCGGATCAGCTGGCGAAGGAAGGTGGTCGGGAGCAGGTTCTGGCCGGCCTTGTTCTCCTGTTCGAAGATGATCTGGGCAAGCACGGAGCGGGTGATGTCGTCGCCGGTCTTGGCGTCGTAGACCAGGAAATCTTCGCCGTCCTTGACCATGGAGGCGAGGTCTTCCAGCGTCACGTAAGTGCTCGTCCCGGTGTTATAGAGCCGGCGGTTCGCGTATTTCTTGATGGTGGTGGGTTGGTCTGATTTCGCCATGGGCTCTCACTTGCAAGACGCGGAGAACGGGAACCTGACGGGCTATGCCGCAGGGCGGGAAGAGTACGCAACGCAACAAAATAAGCATTTTCAAAGGGGTCACGCTACCGTTTTGTGCGCCACGGTTAATCGGGCAGCAAAAACGTGCTTGCGAAAGCGCCAAGAACGCTATTTTGAATGCGCTGCGGGATGAATTCGGCCGCCGGCCGATTGACATGCCTCAACGACGTTAACAGGATGCCGTCCGAGACTGGCGAGCCGTTTCCCCAGCCCCGTCTGCCCCCATTCAACCCAGGAGATGCCCATGTCAGACGATGTCGTCATCGTCAGCGCCGCCCGCACCCCGGTCGGAAGCTTCAACGGAGCGTTCGCAACCCTTCCCGCCCATGACCTCGGCGCCATTGCCATCAAGGCCGCGCTGGAGCGCGGCGGCATCGAGCCCGGCCGGGTCTCCGAAGTCATCATGGGCCAGATCCTGACCGCCGCCCAAGGCCAGAACCCGGCCCGCCAGGCCTCGATCAATGCCGGCATTCCGGTCGAGAGCCCGGCCTGGGGCGTCAACCAGCTCTGCGGTTCGGGCCTGCGCACCGTTGCCCTCGGCTATCAGGCGCTGCTCAACGGCGATTCCGAGATCGTGGTTGCCGGCGGCCAGGAATCCATGAGCATGGCTCCGCACGCCCAGTATCTGCGCGGCGGCGTCAAGATGGGTGCAGTCGAATTCATCGACACCATGATCAAGGACGGGCTGTGGGACGCCTTCAACGGCTATCACATGGGCAACACCGCCGAGAACGTCGCGCGGCAGTGGCAGATCACCCGCGCTCAGCAGGACGAGTTCGCCGTGGCCTCGCAGCAGAAGGCCGAGGCCGCGCAGAAGGCCGGTAAATTCAACGACGAAATCGTCCCCGTCACCATCAAGGGACGCAAGGGCGATGTCGTCGTCAGCGCCGACGAATATCCGCGCCATGGCGCAACGGTCGACGCGATGGCGAAGCTCCGTCCCGCCTTCGAGAAGGACGGCACGGTCACCGCTGGGTCTGCGTCCGGCATCAATGACGGCGCTGCGGTCGTGGTGCTGATGACCGCCAAGCAGGCCGCCAAGGAAGGCAAGAAGCCGCTCGCGCGCATCGTGTCCTGGGCGCAGGCGGGCGTCGATCCGAAGATCATGGGCTCGGGCCCGATCCCGGCCTCGCGCGCCGCGCTGAAGAAGGCCGGCTGGAACGTCGGCGATCTCGACCTGATCGAGGCCAACGAAGCCTTCGCGGCGCAGGCTTGTGCCGTCAACAAGGATCTCGGCTGGGATACCTCCAAGGTCAACGTCAACGGCGGCGCGATCGCGATCGGCCATCCGGTCGGTGCCTCCGGCGCACGCGTACTGGTGACACTGCTGCACGAAATGCAGAAGCGGGACTCGAAGAAGGGCCTCGCCACGCTGTGCATCGGCGGCGGCATGGGTATCGCGATGTGTGTGGCGCGCGACTGAAGATAGTGACGCGCAATTTCGCGTGCGCTGCACGCGTTGCTGAGTGCGTTGCACGCGATTAAAAAGGCGGCGGTTGCAAATCAAATATTCTTCGCAACCGTACAAGCCTCGACTAAATAGAAACGCCCGGCTCGACGCCGGGCGTTTTGTTCTTGATGTCCGTCAAACGTCCCCCATAATCCGCGCTTAAAAACGATCACTCAGAAACGTCCGAAGAGTCCAAGGGAAGGGAATACGATATGGCACGTGTTGCATTGGTGACGGGTGGTACGCGGGGCATCGGAGCTGCGATCAGCAAGGCGCTGAAGGCGGCCGGCTACAAGGTTGCGGCGAGCTATGCCGGCAACGACGCGGCGGCGGAGAAGTTCAAGGCCGAGACCGGCATCGCGGTCTACAAATGGGACGTCAGCAGTTTCGATGCCTGCGCCGAGGGCGTGAAGAAGGTCGAAGCCGAGGTCGGACCGATCGACGTGCTCGTCAACAATGCCGGCATCACCCGCGACACTGCCTTCCACAAGATGACGCTCGAGCAGTGGAACGCCGTCATCAATACCAATCTCGGTTCGCTGTTCAACATGACGCGTCCCATCATTGAAGGCATGCGTGCGCGCAAGTTCGGCCGCATCATCTCGATCTCGTCGATCAACGGCCAAAAGGGACAGTTCGGCCAGGTCAACTATTCCGCGGCGAAGGCCGGTGACATCGGCTTCACCAAGGCGCTCGCGCTCGAGAACGCCAAGGGCGGCATCACCGTCAACGCGATCTGCCCCGGCTACATCAACACCGAAATGGTGCAGGCCGTGCCAAAGGACGTCCTGGAAAAGAACGTGATCCCGCAGATCCCGGTGAACCGGCTCGGCGAACCGGAAGAGATCGCGCGCGCGGTCGTGTTCCTGGCGGCGGACGAAGCCGGCTTCATCACCGGCTCGACGCTGACCATCAATGGCGGCCAATATCAGGCCTGATGGCGCCCATTCTCTTGGCGCAACGTCGCTGAGCCAAAATCTGTAGCTTCAGGCGCGACAAGGCGATAGTGAAGACGAAAATGCCCGGCCTCGTGCCGGGCATAAACGTCCTCAGAGCCTTTTGATCGATGACTCCCCGCACCGCGACGCTGATCGGATTGACCGCGATCCTGATGTGGTCGCTGCTGTCAGTGATGACGGTGGCGACCGGAAAGATCCCGGCGTTCCAGCTGGCCGCGATGACGTTCGCGATCGGCGGTCTGGTTGGGCTGCTCACCTGGATCGGCCGCGGCGAGGCGGCCAAGAGCCTGCGTCAGCCGCTGGTCGTGTGGACCGTGGGTGTCGGCGGACTGTTCGGCTATCACGCGCTGTATTTCCTCGCGTTGCGCTTTGCGCCACCGGCTGAAGCCGGCCTGCTGAATTATCTGTGGCCGCTCCTGATCGTGCTGTTCTCGTCGTTCCTACCGGGCGAGCGGCTTGCCGTGCATCACGTCGTCGGCGCCCTGCTCGGTCTCGTCGGCACCGTGCTGCTGTTCGCCGGGAGCACCTCCGGCTTCACCCGGGGGCAATTGCCGGGATTAGCCGCGGCCTTCATCGCAGCGTTCGTATGGGCGATCTATTCGGTGTTGTCGCGGCGATTGAAGGCGGTGCCGACCGATGCTGTCGCGGGATTCTGTCTTGCTACCGCGGTGCTTGCCGCGCTGATGCATGGACTGCTTGAAACCACGGTATGGCCGGACACGACGCTGCAATGGCTCTCCGTGATCGCGCTCGGCATCGGCCCCGTCGGTGCTGCGTTCTATGCCTGGGACATCGGCATGAAGCGCGGCGACATCCGCGTGCTCGGCGCCGCGTCCTATGCGACGCCGCTGCTTTCGACCGGCTTCCTCATCGCCGCTGGGTTCGCCAACGCCAGCGCCAACATCGCGATCGCAGCGATCCTGATCGCCGGCGGCGGCCTGATCGCCGCGAAGGACATGGTGCTGCGGAAGCGATGAGGCGCTCCTTCGCCATACTGCTGATCTCGATGCTCGCTGCTCCGGGCGCCGTGGCGCAAGTCAGCGCGACGCCCGAAACGTTCACCGGCATTTATCGGAACGGGCACGCGAATGGCCAGCCCGAGACCGTTACGATAAGCGATGGAAAATCCTTCATCGATTTGACAGAGGAAGATTATCGAGCCGGTGGTTATCGGCCGGCCTATGAGAGGCTTCCGACCAGGTTTGTTCGTCGAGTGCCCGTGCGGAAGCCCACTGCAGCCGACCAGGATTGATCCGCGGCTAAAGCGCTGGCTGCCAACCCGGTGGCCGGTACATCGCTTCAGGGATCTGCCCGAGTTCGGAACGCTGCAAGCGTTGGGGCGTCAGGCCGTAGAATTCCTGAAAACTGAGGATCAGCGGCCGCCATTTGTCCGGGTCGATGCGATTGGTGGCGCCGTCCATCATGATCTCTGGATGCGCGTGCACGCGGGTGATGCGCACCTCGATCGCCGTAAGGTTGCCACGCCAGACCTCGTCATCCTGCGCCATCTCATGGACATGGGCGACCTTGGCTTCCATCTGCACGGGACACTCGGCCGCGCGCGGTGCGGCGACTGTTTCGCCCGGTAGCACGGTTAGTCCGCCACGACCGAACTTGTCCTTCTCGTGCCGATAGCCGCGATAGAGTTTGCCGGGCGGCACCGGATCCGATCCCGTGGTCCGTGCGAGGCGATCGACCGCGGCGACGAGATCGGCGGACGGCAGATTGAGCACGCATTCGCCCCTGCGAATCATGTTCTCGGTGGTCTTGGAATTCCGGGCCAGTCCCAGCATGCAGCGCCACCCGACCCACCATGCCGACGACATCGGCGCGAGATTGGAAGTGCCGTCTTCATTGGTTGAGCCGATGAGGACGACGGGCGTGCCGAAATACAAGATGGCCGGGTCGATCTGGACGGCGGCGGGGCCGAGTGTTCCGTGCATCGTGCGCTCCTGTTGATTGGAAGCGCTGTCGTAAAGGGAGAAGCGGATCGAACCCACCCGATTCCAGATTGAGATTCAGGGCTCCCAGCCTTTCGGCGCGAGCTCGAACTTTGCAAACTCGAAGGCGGGCGCCACGGTGCAACCGACCAGTGTCCATTCACCGGTTGTCTCCGCCATCTGCCAGGCGTTCGCCGGCACGATTCCCTGCGGTCGTTCGCCGCTCACGAGGTCCGTACCGAGCCGTACCTCGTGCTGGGAGCAGCCGTCATGGGCGATGCGCAGCGTCAGCGGGCTGCCGGCGTAATAGTGCCAGCTCTCGACCGCATCGATGCGATGCCAGTGCGAGCGCTCGCCGCGCGCCAGCAGGAAATAGATCAGGGTCGAGCGTGCGCGGCCGTTGGCGTCGGTGGTCTGGTCGCGAAACGTCTCGCGATAGTGCCCGCCCTCGGGATGCGGGCGGAGTTCGAGGCGCGCGATGATCTCGGCTGCGGTCGGCATCGATTCCCGTCAGGATTTGTTTTTCAAGATTTGGTCTTCAAGACTTGTTCTTGCGCTCGCGCAGCTCGCCGAAGACCACGGTGGCATCCGCGCCCTTCATGTGCAGCCTGGCTGCGATCGACGGTTCGTCGGCGCGCAGGAACACGTTTGTCCGCTTCTCGTCACCAAGCAGCGAGGGAATGGTCGGCTTGTTCTCGGCCCGCAGCCTCGCCACCTCCGCCGCGCGCGCTTGCAGCGCCGCATTGTCGGGGTCGACGGTCAGTGCGAACTTGACGTTGGACGCCGTGTATTCATGGCCGCAATAGAGCTTGAAGTCGTCGGGCAGGGCACGCAGTTTCAAAAGCGAATCCCACATCATCGGATAGGTGCCCTCGAACACGCGGCCGCAGCCGATCGAGAACAGCGTGTCGGCGGCGAACAGCGCTTTCTCGGTGTCGAACACATAGGAGATGTGGTCGAGCGTGTGGCCGGGCGTCTCCAGTACGCGCCCCAGCAAGCTGCCGACCTTGACGATTTCGGCATTGGCGACGCGCAGGTCGACGTCTGCGATCTCCGTCGTCTTGTCATGCGGCGCGACGACGCGGCAATTGTATTTCTGCTTGAGTTCGGCGACTCCGCCGACATGATCGCCATGATGATGGGTGATCAGGATGTCGGTGAGCTGCCAGCCCTCGCGCTCGAGCGCCCTCACGATGGGGCCGGCCTCCGGCGCGTCGATCGACGCCGTCGCCTTGGTTTCCACATCGTGGATCAGATAACCGAAATTGTCGTTTAAACAGGTGAAAGTACGAATTTCGGCGGCCATGTCGTCTCCATCGCGCTCAGCTCCGTCAGACAGATATGGCGTTAACGTTGCGCAGGCAATGCAATATTCCGCGCGCGGGGGCCACCTCGTGCATGTTACATTGCGGTCATGACCATTGATGTCGTCGACCTCCGCGAGTTCTACTCCCGTCGCCTCGGGATTGTGGCGCGGCAAATGATCAATCGCGGCATTCGGGAGCGCTGGCCGCGCGTCGACGGCCAGCGGGTGCTCGGCTTCGGCTATCCCACGCCCTATCTCGGGTTGTTCCGCGAGGACGCGGAGCGCTGCATCGCCTTCATGCCGTCGGCCCAGGGCGTCCTGAAATGGCCGACGGGACGGCCGGCACTCGCCTCGCTGGTGGATGAGTTCTCGCTGCCGCTTCCCGACGCCGCGGTCGATCGCATCCTGCTGGTCCACGCACTGGAGATGTCGGACGATCCGGCCGCGCTGCTGCGCGAGGCATGGCGCGTGCTGTCGCCGTCCGGTCGCGTGATTGCGGTCATCCCGAACCGGCGCGGGGTGTGGACCCGCACCGACAGCACGCCGTTCGGTCACGGCCGGCCCTATTCGCGCTCGCAGATCACCGACCTGTTGCGTCAGACCTGGTTCACCCCGACGGCCTGGGGCGAGGCGCTGTTCATGCCGCCCTATGCCGGCGGCTGGGTGCTGAAATCCGCACAGATGTGGGAGCGGGCCGGCGCGGCGCTGTCGCTGCCCTTCGCCGGCGTGCACATCGTCGAGGCGACCAAGCAGGTCTACCGCGCGATCCCCGCCAAGCGCGAGCGGGCGCGGCTGATACCCTCGCTGGCAAAGCCGGTGCTGGTACCGTCCTCGACGACGGCGACGCGCGGCTAAAAACAAATCGTCCCGGACATGCCGGGACGATTCAATTCACGTCAGGTATCTGGCGCAGGATGTCCGGCGAAAGGCTTACTCGCCGGGAGCCACTTCGTCGCTCGAAGCGGCCGGAGCGGCTTCGCGCTCGGGGCGCGGGCCATTCGGCCGGCGGCGCCGCCGCGGAAAGCGCTCGCCACCACCACCCTCGAAGCCGGCCTGGCCGGGCGCGCCACCGCTCACCTGCGGCTGCGGGCCGGTGATGAAGGACGGCAGGCGATCGACGCTGACGGCGTCGGCCACGACGGGCTGGGGCTGGTTCAGCGGGAGCGGTTGCGGCTGGGGCTGATATTGCGGCTGCGGGCGATGGTCGCGTTCGCGATGCTCGCGCGGCTGCTGGTTGTCGCGCTGATAGTGGTTGTCGCGAGGCTGATGATCACGCGGTTGATGATCGCGCGGGCCGTCGCGGTCGCGCGTGAAGGGCTGCGGTGGCGGCTGTGGGACAAAACCCGGCTCCTGGCCGAAATTCGAGAAATTCTCGCCATCGTCCTCGCCGTCGTCGCCACTGCTATTGCTGATGGGCTCGTCGCCGCGTGGCTGCTGGTTCTGCCGGAACTGTTCTTGAGCCGTCGCGATCAGGCGAAAATAATGCTCGGCATGCTGGTAGTAGTTCTCGGCCGCAACGGGGTCTCCGGAGGAGCGCGCGTCGCGCGCGAGCTGGAGATACTTTTCAGCAATATGCGAAGCCGTGCCGCGGATCTTGATGTCGGGTCCGTTGGACTCGTAGACCCGGGTCATCGGGTTCTGGCCGCGCCGGTTATTGTTGTTGTTATTGTTATTGTTATTATTATTGTTGCGGTTGCGCATCCGCTGCTTGTTCTGACCGTTTCTCATGTCCTGCCTTTAATTCCAGCCCTAAAGGTTGCACGCATTACTGATTGCCGAGAGTGACCTGATGACAGCGGTTCACATCGCTTGCGCGCAACCGCACGCAAGAGCGGATTGATCCCTGCCGATGTTCGTCGACCGTCGCGTTCAACAAAAGACGCGTTCCCCACCGCCAGCATCCATCGCCAGCGAACCCATTCATATTGCCTGCCGAAACAAGCCCTGCTTTGTTGCGTAAGTCTTCAAGCGCAATATCAGGCTTTCGTTCACGTTGCGGTCGGTAAGCAGCGCAGCTCAAATGGCCATCGCGCTCAACAGGACCTGCGGCTTGGAACCATTATCAGTAAGCTCTCGCCCGAGAGCCCGGCTTTCGCCCGTAGGTCTACGGGGCCGGCACCGATGTGTTGATCGGAAGGTAGTCGTTCCCAAGGGATATTCCAAGAGGTTTTTTGCAGCCCAATCCGGCTTTTATGGGGGCATTTTCCGGGCCGAAACCGCCCGCGGGATGCCCGCCAGATCGGCCTTGGGCGGCCTGTCCACGACCAACGCGGCAGCAATCATCAAGGTTTCAATATTCCGGGCCTGGCCCTGTCCGGCCTCGACGATCAGTGCTCCGCCGGGGGCGAGACGTTCGGTCGCCTGCGGGATCAGGGCACGATAGGCGTCGTAACCGTCATTGCCACCGTCGAGCGCCAGATGCGGATCGTGCTCGCGCACCTCGATGCTCAATTTCGGAATTTCGGCCGACGGGATGTAGGGCGGATTCGACACGACGAGGTCGAACGGGCCGCGGAGCGCCGTTGCGTAGGAGCAGGCGACGAAGCAGGCGCGGTCGGCGAGGCCCAGAGCCGCGGCGTTGTCTCTGGCGGTCTTGAGCGCGGTCAGGCTGAGATCGGTGCCGACGCCGAAGGCGCCGGGAATTTCGTGCAGCAGCGCGAGCAGGATGGCGCCGGAGCCGGTGCCGATATCCGCGATGCGTATCTGATGGGAGGCTTGCCGCTCGCGAAAGATTTCGAGCGCCAGTTCGACCACGGTCTCGGTATCGGGACGCGGCACCAGCGTTGCTTCCGACAGACGAAACGGCAGGCCCCAGAATTCACGCGTGCCGAGAATGCGGGCGACCGGCTCGCCGGCGATGCGGCGCCCGGCATATTGCGCGAGCCGCGACGTCTCGGTTTCCGTAAGCAGGCGGGCGGCCTGCGCAATGAGGCCTGTGAGATCAAGTCCGAGTGCTGCGCCGAGCAGAATACGCGCGTCGAGCTCGGCTTCTTCGAGCTGCGCCGATCTCAGTTGCGCGGCGAGCGCGCGCCGCGCGCTCTCGACGGATAATGCGGTGAAGGGATTGCTCACGCGCCGGTCACGCCGCGGCGCCCTGAGCGGCGAGCTGCGCGGCCTGGTGCTCGGTGGTCAGCGCGTCGGTCAGTTCGCCCAGCGCTTCGCCCGCCATCACCTGCGGCAGCTTGTAGAGCGTCAAATTGATGCGGTGATCGGTGACGCGTCCTTGCGGAAAATTGTAAGTGCGGATGCGCTCGCTGCGATCGCCGGAGCCGACCTTCTCCTTGCGCTCGGCCGAGCGCGCCGCGTCGAGGCGTTGCTGCTCGGCGTCGTAGATGCGCGAACGCAGGATGTTCATGGCGGAAGCGCGATTCTTGTGCTGCGAGCGGCTGTCCTGCATCATCACCACGATGCCGGTCGGGATGTGGGTGATGCGGATCGCCGATTCGGTCTTGTTGACGTGCTGGCCGCCGGCGCCTCCGGCGCGCATGGTTTCAATACGCAAATCATCGTTCCGGATCTCGACGTCGACCTCCTCGACCTCGGGCATCACGGCGACGGTGGCGGCGGATGTGTGGATGCGCCCCTGCGTCTCGGTGTCCGGCACGCGCTGCACCCGGTGCACGCCGGACTCGAATTTCAGCTTCGAGAACGCGCCGCGGCCCTGGACCTCGGCGATGATTTCCTTGTAGCCGCCGACGCTGCCCTCGCTCGCCGAGATCACCTCGACCTTCCAGCCCTGCAGGGCCGCGAAGCGCTCGTACATCCGGAACAAATCGCCGGCGAACAGCGAAGCCTCGTCGCCGCCGGTTCCGGCGCGGATTTCCAGCACCACGTTGCGGTCGTCCATGGCGTCCTTCGGCAGCAGCGCGACGCGGATCTTCTGGACCAGTTCCTCGATCTTCGGCGTCAGCTCGTCGCGCTCGGCTTCTGCCATGGCGCGCATCTCGGCATCGGTCGCGGTATCAGCGATCAGTGCCTCGGTGTCGGCGAGCTCCTTGACCGCCGATCGATAGGTTTTGACCGCTTCGATCAATGGCGTGAGCTCGGCGAGCTCACGCGTGATCTGCACATAGCGTTCGGAGGCGAGCTGACCGAGCGATTCGGCCTCGAGCGAGGCGTGATGCGCGAGCAGGACGTCCAGTTTGGCTTCGGGGAGTGACGACATCGGTTCAGTCTCTAAATGCGGAAAAGGGCGAGGCGGCAGGAGGGGGCGAGAGGCCCGCTACAACGCCAGGCCTTCGGCCTCGGCAAATTCCGTCAGCTTCTGCCGGATCGAGACGCTGCCGGCGGGCGCGTCCAGCAACGGGCCGAGCATCGCTTCGGCCTTCTTGGCGTCGAGATCGAGCACCATGGCCTTGACCGGGCCGAGCGCGGTGGCCGAGAGCGACAGCGAGCGATAGCCCATCGCGATCAGCGCCAGCGCGCCGATCGGTTTCGACGCCATCTCGCCGCAGAGCGACAGCGATTTGTTCGCGGCTTGCGTCTTGTGTGCGATGTCGCGCAGCGCGCGCAGGATCGGCGCCGACATGGTGTCGAAGCGCTCGGAGACTTTTGCGTTGCCGCGGTCGACCGCAAACAGGAACTGGAATAGATCGTTGGATCCGACCGAGATGAAGTCGACCTTCTTCAGGAGTTCGTCGAGCTGATAAAGCAGCGCCGGCACCTCGACCATGGTGCCGATGTCGATTCTTTCAGGCAGCGTGTGGCCGTGCTGGCGCAGATAAGTCAGCTCGCGTTCGACCAGCGCCTTCGCCGAATCAAATTCACCCACCTCCGAGATCATCGGGAACATGATGCGCAGCGCGCGGCCGCCGCCGGCGCGCAGCAGCGCGCGGATCTGGCCGCGCAACAGGCCGGGACGGTCGAGGCCGAGCCGGATCGCGCGCCATCCGAGCGCGGGATTCTCCTCGATCACCGCCTCCATGTAAGGCAGCGCCTTGTCGCCGCCGATGTCGAGGGTGCGGAAGGTGACGGGTTTGGTGCCGGCGGCATCCAGCACGGTGCGATACAGCGCGAGCTGGTCGCTGGTGCGCGGCAGGCTCTGGCCCACCATGAATTGCAGCTCGGTGCGGAACAGGCCGATGCCGGCGCTGCCGGTGTCTTCGATGTGCGGCAGGTCGATCGCGAGACCCGCATTGATCATCAGCTCGACCTTCTGGCCGTCCTTGGTGACGCAGGGCCGGTCGCGCAGCGCCAGATACTGCGCCTGGCGGCGGGCGCGGAAGCGCACGCGCTCCGCGAAGGCGGCTTCGACCTCCTGCGATGGGCGCACATAGATCATGCCGGAGGTGCCGTCGACGATGACGGCGTCGCCGGGATCGGCGATACCAGGCGCGTTCGGGACTTCGCCGACCGCGGGAATGCCGAGCGCGCGCGCCACGATCGAGACGTGGGAATTGGCGGTGCCTTCTTCCAATATGATGCCGCGCAGGCGCTTGCGATCGTAGTCGAGCAGCGCCGCCGGGCCCATCGCGCGCGCGATGACGATGGCATTGTCGGGCAATTGTTCGCGTGACGGCGCGTGATCCTGGCCGACCAGCTGCCGCATCAGGCGATAGCCGAGATCCTCGAGATCATGCAGCCGGTCGCGCAAATAGGGATCGGTCGAGCGCAGCATGCGCGCGCGGGTGTCGGATTGCACACGCTCGACGGCGGCTTCCGCCGTGAGACCGGTGGCGACCGCCTCGTGCAGCTTGTGCGACCAGCCCTGGTCGTTGGCGAACATGCGGTAGGCTTCCAGCACCTCGCGATGCTCGCCGCCCTCGGCGACGTCGCCGCGCTCCAGCATGCGGTCGAGATCGGCGCGCAGCTTGGCCAGCGCGGTGTCGAGCCGCTTGATCTCCTTCGGCAGGTCCTCGGCGATGTAGTCCTTGATGACCACGCGCGGCTCGTGCAGCACGACATGGCCGAGTGCGATGCCTTCCGACAGGATGGCGCCGACCTTCTGCGCCGAATGGCGCGCCGCGGGCTCATGGCCTGGCTGGGCCAGCGCAGACAGCTCGCCGGAGGCGATCAGCTCCGCCAGCACCATCGCGGTGGTCTGAAGCGCCTCGAGCTCCTCCTCGACATAGTTGCGCTTGGCGCGGTTCTGCACCACCAGCACGCCGAGCGTGTTGCCAGCGCGCAGGATCGGCACGCCGAGAAAGGAGTGGTAGATCTCTTCGCCGGTCTCCGGGCGGAACGAGAAGGCCGGATGGCTCTGCGCGTCGTTCAAGTTGAGAGGGGTTGCCTCGCTGGCGACCAGGCCGACAAGGCCCTCATGGGCGCTGAGCACGGTGTGGTGCACCGCCTCGCGGTTGAGACCTTCGGTGGCATAGAGCTCGAGCGTGTTGTCGACGCGCAGCACATAGACGGAGCACACCTCGGCCACCATGTTGGCCGCGATCAGCACCACGATCTTGTCGAGCCGCTCCTGGGCCGAGACCTGCTCCGCCATGGTTTCGCGGAGCCGTCTCAACAAGACGCGGGGACCTCCCGACGCGCTCCGCATGAACCGTCAATCTCCTCCGTCTGCCGGGGCCGAAAGGACCCGCGGCGGCTCGCCCAGAAATCCAGAAAAACAACAAATTTGCTCGTCCGGCGCCAGCCCCGGCGGTTGCCTGGGCCGAATCAGCACCGCCTCAACTGGGGCACAGTTTCCGGCAGCCCACCCTGTTCGCCGTATAGCGAATTGGGGCTTGTTTTGCCAAGCAAAACGCCTGCCAAACGCGAAAGTGTGGAGACCTCAGCGTTTGCTGCGACCGCTAAGAGAAAATTAGCCTAAGCCTGATCGAGACCGTAGAGCGTGTGCAGGGTGCGCACCGCAAGCTCGGTATAGGCGGTGTCGATCAGAACCGAGAATTTGATCTCGGAGGTTGTAATGGCCCGGATGTTGATATTCCGTCCCGCGAGGGCCGAGAACGCCTGGGCGGCAACGCCGGCATGGCTGCGCATGCCGCTGCCGATCACCGAGATCTTGGCGACGTCGGTCGCGGTGTCGAGCCGGGCATAATTGATCTGGCTCTTGGCCGCGGTGATCGTCTCCTTGGCCCTGGTGTAGTCGGCGGCCGGGACCGTAAAGGTGAGGTCGGTGGTCTTGCCGTCCTCGGAGACGTTCTGCACGATCATGTCGACGTTGATGTTGGCATCCGCGAGCGGGCCGAAGATCGACGCCGCCACGCCGGGCTTGTCCTCGATCTGGCGTACCGAGATCTGGGCCTCGTCCTTCGAAAAGGCGATGCCGGTGACGACGTGGCTTTCCATGATCTCCTCCTCGCTGCAGATCAGCGTGCCGGGCGGCTGGTTGGCATGCGGATCGATATCCTCGGGCTTGTCGAAGCTCGAGCGGACGAAAATCGGCATGTTGTGGACCATGCCGAGTTCCACGGAGCGGACCTGGAGCACCTTGGCGCCCTGGGAGGCCAGTTCCAGCATGTCTTCGAACGCGATCTTGTCGAGTCGGCGCGCCTTCGGCACGATTCGCGGATCGGTGGTGTAGACACCGTCGACGTCGGTGTAGATGTCACAGCGGTCCGCCTTGACGGCGGCGGCGATCGCCACGGCCGAGGTATCGGAGCCGCCGCGGCCGAGCGTGGTAATGCGGTTGGTCTCGGGGTTGATGCCCTGGAAGCCGGCGATCACGGCGACTTCCTTGCGCTCCCTGAAGCGCTTGATGATCTCGCTGCCGTCGATGCCCTCGATCCGGGCCGAGGCATGGGCGTCGCTGGTCTTGATCGGGATTTGCCAGCCCTGCCAGGAGCGGGCCTGGATACCCATGCCCTGAAGCACGATGGCAAGCAGGCCGGACGTCACCTGTTCGCCCGAGGCGACCACGGCGTCGTATTCGCGCGCGTCGTGCATCGGCGAGGCCTCGGTGCACCAGGCCACCAGCTCGTTGGTTTTACCGGACATCGCCGAGACGACCACGGCCACTTCATGGCCGGCGTCGACCTCACGCTTCACATGGCGTGCGACGTTGCGGATACGTTCGATGTTGGCGACGGATGTGCCGCCGAATTTCATCACGAGGCGGCTCATGACGACGCGTGCATTCCCTCATAAGGATAAGTATGGTGACCCGCGCTGGACGGGTGCCTGCGATACCGACCGCGCGTATACAGAGGGGCGGGGCCGGGGGCAAGCGGGTTCCTGGGCGGGCCAATCCGGGCAATGGGTTAATCGAGGTCATGGCGCGTTATATCGACGAGATCCTGCAACCGGGCGAGCGGGTACTGTATTCGACCAATGCGCACTGGATCTTCTATTTGCCGGCGATCCTGGCCTGGATCGTGGCGCTGGCCCTGTTCGTCCTGTCACGGCAAACCATCGTCGAGGGGCTCGTGCTGCTCTGCCTCGTCGCGGCCGGCCTGGTGGCTCTGGCGGCGCTGTACTGGACCGTGAAGGGCTGGTTCCATCGCTTTACCACCGAGACCGACGTGACCAATTTGCGGATCGTGCACAAGACCGGCTTCATCAAGCGCCGCACCTTCGAGATGGCGCTGGACAAGGTCGAGAGCGTCGATGTGAATCAGACCATTCTTGGACGTATTCTCAACTATGGCGATGTCACCATCAATGGCGTGGGGGAAGGTCGCGAAACCATCCGGACCATCGCCTCGCCGCTCGCCTTCCGCAGTTCGATCACCACGCGGTAGGACCGCGCGCAACCCATGAGCATGCAGCAAAATACTTCCGCTACCGCAAGCCCGCAGCCGGGCTCGACCGTCGACGCCGCCGAGATCGCGAAATTCTCAAAACTTTCAGCCGAGTGGTGGGACCCCAACGGCAAGATGGCGCCGCTGCACCGGATCAACCCGCTGCGGCTCGGCTACATCCGCGATGCCGCCTGCCGCAAGTTCGAGCGCAACGCGCGCAGCCTCAACTGCCTCGGCGGTCTGCGCGTGCTCGACATCGGCTGCGGCGCCGGCCTGCTCTGCGAGCCGCTGTCGCGCCTGGGTGCGCAGGTCATCGGCGTCGATCCGTCGGTCAGCAACATCGCGGCCGCGAAGCTGCATGCCGACAAGGCGCATCTCGCGATCGACTATCGCTGCACCACGGTCGAGGAGATCGACCCGCGCGAGCGCTTCGACATCGTGCTGGCGATGGAGGTGGTCGAGCACGTCGTCGACGTCGGCGTTTTCCTGAAGCGCTGCGCCGCGATGCTGAAGCCAAACGGGTTGATGGTGGTCTCGACGCTGAACAGGAACTGGAAGAGCTTTGCGCTCGCCATCGTCGGCGCCGAATACGTCCTGCGCTGGCTGCCGCGCGGCACCCACGAGTGGAACAAGTTCGTCACCCCCGACGAGCTGACGAAATACCTGCTCGACAATCGCCTAGTCATCACCGAGCAGACGGGCGTCGTCTACAGCCCCTTCGCCGACAAATGGACCCTCTCGTCAGACATGGACGTGAACTACATGGTGGTGGCGGAAGGCATGGTGTGAGGCGTTGCTGCTTCCAAACATCCGGCGTCGTCCTGGCGAAAGCCAGGACCCATTATACCCCAGGGTCTAGTTAGGCGAAGGCTGATAACCACGAGTCTTCGCCAAATCACTCCTTGGGGTAATGGTCCTGGATCTGCGCTTCGCTTGCCCAGGACCACACTGAGTTTGTCAGGCAAGCATCGCACCCATGACATCCGCGTGATTGACCTGCTTGAGCGCGAGCGGCACGTTGACATCAACGTCCTGTTCCTCCCACCGCCATCCCACCCATGTTCACCATCGCCAGCCTCTGGATTCCCTTCACCGTCATTGCCGCGCTTGGCCAGGTCGCGCGCAATGCGATGCAGCGGTCGCTCACGAAGCCGCTGGGGACCTGGGGCGCAACCAATATCCGCTTCCTGTTCGGCTTTCCGTTCTCGCTGCTGTTTCTCGCGGTGGTGCTGGTCGCCACCGGCGATCATCTCGACATGCCGCCTGGTGTGTTCTGGCCGTGGCTCCTGCTCGGCGCGCTCAGCCAGATCGTCGCGACCGGCCTGATGCTGCTCGCCATGAACGACCGCTCCTTCGTGGTGACGACGGCCTATTTGAAAACCGAAGCGATCCAGACCGCCATCTTCGGCTTCGTCTTCCTCGGCGATCATCTGACATGGCTGAAGGTGCTGGCGATCGTGATCGCGACAATCGGCGTCGTCATCACCGCGCTGCGGCCCGGCGGCGAGAAGAGCTTTGCCGAATTGAAACCGACGATCACCGGTCTCGTCGCGGCCGCGGCCTTCGCGCTCTCTGCGGTCGGCTTCCGCGGCGCCATCATCAACGTGCCCGATGTCTCGTTCGTGACGGCGGCATCGTTGACGCTGGTGCTCGGCCTGTTCGTGCAGACGCTGATCCTGACGATCTATCTGCTCTGGCGCGCGCCGAACGTGCTTCAGGCGATCTTGGGGCTTTGGAAGCCATCGCTGCTCGCCGGCTTCATGGGCGCCTTCGCCTCGCAGTTCTGGTTCCTGGCGTTCGCGCTGACCGCCGCCGCCAATGTCCGCACCCTCGCCTTGATCGAGGTGCTGTTCGCGCAAGCCGTGGCGTATTACTCGTTCAAGCAGCCGATCGCGCCGCGAGAGATTATTGGCATCGCGCTGATCGTAATCGGCGTCGCGGTGCTGGTGGGAGTCTAGTTCCTATCTTCCGGCAGCGTCGGCAGCGGCGACACCTCGATGCCTTCGTCGATCAGCGACTTGGCCTCGTCCGGCGAGGCCTCGCCGTAGATCGGGCGGTGCTCCTTGTCGCCATAATGCATTGCGCGGGCTTCGGTGGCGAATCGCTCCCCGACATTGTCGGCGTTCTTCACGATGTGATCACGCAGCTCCTTGAGCTTGGCACGCAGCTCGCGCTCCTGCGCCATCAACAGCGAAGTCGGTGCGGATTGCGAGGCCTCGGGCGCGGTCGTCGTGGCAGTGGGCTCAGGCGGCGGCGTGGCGCGTCCGCGGCCCTTCTTGCCGACGATGCGCGGCGCCATGATCGCCTTGTCGACCTTGGCCGAGCCGCAGATCGGACAGGTCACGAGCTTGCGCTTCACCTGCTGGTCGTACGCGGACGAGCTCTGGAACCAACTCTCGAAGTCGTGGCTCCGGTCGCAGCGGAGCGCGTAGCGGATCATGCCGATCCCCGCACCAGGTGCAGGTGGTCCGGCCCCGCCTTGGGGTCGGCGACGCCGAAGCGGCGGCCGTGCTGGAGTGAGGGGATCGCGCGGCGCGCGGTCTCGACCTTGGCCGGATCGATTTTTGCCATGATGATGCCGGGTTCGACATCGCCTTCGGCGAGGATCTCGCCCCAGGGATCGATGATCAGCGAATGGCCATAGGTCTCGCGCTTGTTCTCGTGCAGGCCTGCCTGCGCCGCGGCGAAGATGAAGCAACCGGTCTCGATCGCGCGCGCGCGCAACAATACGTGCCAATGCGCCTCGCCGGTCTTGCGGGTGAAGGCCGAGGGTACCGTGATGAAGTACGCGCCGCTTTCGGCCAGCGCGCGGTAGAGCGCGGGGAAGCGGACATCGTAGCAGATCGTCAGGCCGACGCGGCCCCAGGGCAGGTCGGAGATCACGGCCGTCTCGCCCGGCTGGTAATTGGCGGATTCGCGATAGCTCTCGCCGTCCGGCAGCTCGATATCGAACATGTGGATCTTGTCGTAGCTCGCGAGCACATTGCCCTCGGGCCCGATCAGGAACGAGCGGTTGACCGCTTTCTCGTCCGAAAAGCGCAGCGCCAGCGAGCCGACATGGATGTGGATCTTCAGTTCGGCCGCGAGCGCCCGGTACGCCCTCAGCGAGTTGTCGTCGTCCTGGCTCTGGAGGTGCTCGAACAGGGCCTTGCGGTTGAGCTGCATCATGTTGCTGACTTCGGGCGTCTGCACGTAGTCGGCGCCATTGGCCGCAGCCTGGCGGATCAGCCTGGTGGCCTGCTCGAGGCTCGGCCCGGGCATCAGGCCGGTGCGCATCTGCACCATCGCCGCCGTGAAGGTCCTGTTGTCGCTCATGACTCCGCCTTGACGCTTTCGAGCATGCCGTCGAGCTTGCCTTCGCGATCGAGTGCGTAGAGCTCGTCGCAGCCGCCGACATGGGTTCCGCCGATCCAGATCTGCGGGAAGGTGGAGCCCTCGCCGGAGCGATCGTACATCTCCTGGCGCCAAGACGGGTTCTTGGCGATATCGAACTCCGTGAAGGTCGCCTTCTTGCGGGTCAGCAGCGACTTCGCGGCGGAACAATAGCCGCAGCCCGGCCTCGTGTAGATCTCGACAGCAGCGGTCATGGTGTCTGGCGCTCTCATGTCATGAATTCATTGAATTATATGGGACTTCACCGGCTCTCGACAACCCGGGCAAACACCAGCACGTCCACTTGCGCCGCCTTGGCCCGGAGCAGGGCCCGCGCACAGGCATCCAGCGTCGCACCCGACGTCAGGACGTCGTCGATGAGGACAATGCGCCGACCCTGGACGTCGGCCTGGCGGTCGGGGGATACCTGGAATGCACCCTGCACATTGGTGGCGCGCTGGGCCCGCGACAGGCCGATCTGCTGCTCGGTCGCGCGTACCCGGCGCAGTACCTCAGCCTTCACCTTTACCCCGCTCTGCCGCTCGATGATCCGCGCCAGCGCCCCGGACTGGTTGTAGCGGCGGCGCCAGGACCTTCGCCAGTGCAGGGGAACGGGCACCAGCATGTCGGCCTCGGTGAGCAGTTCGCCGCCCGCGCGCGCCATCCAGCGGCCCATGGCGGGGGCCAAATCCGTGCGGTCCTGGTATTTCAGCGCATGCACCAGGGTGCGCGCGACGTCGTCATAGCGCACGGCGGCGCGCGCCCGCTGGTAGGCCGGCGGGCTCGCGATCGCCTCCATCGACAGCATGTCGGGGCCGGGATCGTATACAAAAGGGATGCCGAGCCGCGGGCAGTAGGGCCGTTCGATGAACGACAGCCGCGCCCAGCACGCCGCGCACACGCCTTCGCCGTCGACCGGCTCGCGGCAGGACACGCACAGCGTCGGCAGCGCGATGTCGAGCGCAAGCCGTGCCGCACGTGACAGCACGTGGCGGCCAGCCGTCCATGCGGCACGCAGGGGGGCGGCGATGGAACGAGAAGGGGCGTGAGCGGCTTCCATGGGACGAGGCTAGCGTTCTGTTTGGCGGCGCTCAAGCGGCTGGATCGGTCTCGTGCCCTGGACGCAGCGCCACTTCGGCGGTGCGCTGCAGAGCCGGGGCCTATCACGCCGCATCGTGCCATGTCGCCTTCTGGATCCCGGCTCTGCGGAGCGTCACTGCGTGCCGCACCGCGTCCGGGGCAAGAGAGAGGAGATTGCAATAACCAGCGTGATCGGCGTAACCAGCGGCATGGCTCAAGACCCGCAAACCCCACCCGATTTGTTCGACCGCGCTTTGTTGCACGCGCGACAGCGCCGCGCGCAGGCGCAAGGTGCCGTGAGCTTCCTGCTGGATCGGGTCGCCGAGGACATGTCCGATCGGCTGGCGGCGGTGATGCGGGAGTTTCACACAGCGGCCGATCTCTGGACGCCCGGCGAGGGTCTCGCGGTGCTGCGCGCGCGACTGCCCTCGATCGAGCGCATTGAGCTCGATGCATCGGGTGCGGAGAAGCTGCCCTTTGCGCCCGAAAGCCTCGATCTCGTGGTCTCGGCGCTGGCGCTGCAATTCGTCAACGATCTGCCGGGGGTGCTCGCGCAAATCCGTCGCGCGCTGAGGCCAGATGGGCTGCTGCTGGCGGCGATGATCGGCGGCGACAGCCTGACCGAGCTGCGCCAAGCTTTTGCCGCCGCCGAGGCCGAATGCGAGGGCGGCGTGTCGCCGCGCGTCGCACCTTTCGCCGATCTGCGCGATGTTGGCGCGCTGTTGCAGCGGGCGGGCTTTGCGTTGCCGGTCACCGATGTCGACCGCGTCGTGGTCCGCTACGCCAACGCGTTCGCGCTGATGCAGGATATCAGGCGCATGGGCGCCGCCAATGTGCTGATCGAACGGCGGCGCACGCCGAGCCGGCGATCGACGCTGCTGCGGATGGCTGAAGTCTACGCGGAAGGCTTTGCCGATGCCGACGGCCGCATCCGTGCGACATTCGACATCATCTGGCTCTCCGGCTGGGCCCCGCATGCGAGCCAGCAGCAGCCGCTCAAGCCCGGATCAGCGAAGGCGAGCCTGGCGGAAGCGGTGAAGAAGGCGGGAGGGACGTAACTCCTCATGGTGAGGAGGCGCGTCAGCGCCGTCTCGAACCATGCAGGCCCGGCTCTCATCCGCAGCCATCCTTCGAGACGACCGCTGCGCGGTCTCCCTCAGGATGAGGTCTGAGCTCACATCAGCAAATCAATCAGATGCGGGATCAGCGGAATGTCCGCGGGCGGCATGGGATAGTCGCGCAGCCTGTTGGCGCGAACCCAAGCCAGGGTCTGGCCCTCGCGCGGCGTGACCTGTCCCTCCCAGCGCCGGCAGATGTACAGCGGCATCAGGAGGTGGAAGGTCTCGTAGCCGTAGCTCGCGAACGTCAGCGGCGCCAGACAGGGTTCGGCGACGGTGATGCCGAGCTCCTCGTGAAGTTCGCGGATCAGGCTCTGTTCCGGCCGCTCGCCGGGCTCACACTTGCCGCCGGGAAATTCCCAGAGGCCGGCCAGCGTCTTGCCCTCGGGGCGCTGCGCGATCAGGACGCGCCTGTCGGCGTCGACCAGCGCGCACGCCACGACGAGCGTCAGTTTGAGATCAGCCATGCCTGGAATTCCGCTCGCTGAAGGATCATCCGCAACGGTTCGTTAACCCTGTTACGGCCCGTGTTTCCGAGGTCTCCATAAGTCATATTTAATCCACGGTTCCTAGAGTGGAGACGCTGAAACCATTTCGGGCCAGATCCATGCGCGCTGAGTGTCGTACCATCTTCCGTCGGTTCCTTCGCGACCGGCGCGGCAATGTCGCGGTGATCTTCGCAATCTGCTGCGTGCCCCTGATCACGTTCATCGGCACCGCGATCGACTACTCCCGCGCGACGCAGGTCCGGGCGAAGCTTCAGGGCGCGGCTGACGCAGCCAGCGTCGGTGCGCTCGCCAAGGCATCGCCGGGGTTTATCGCCGCGGGCTCGATGACCACGGACGGCACGATCACGGTCGGCGTCGACGACGCCCAGAAAATCTTCGATGCCAATCGCGCCAACCTGACCGGCTATACGCTCAACAGCGTCACCCCGACCGTCGTCAAGACCGGCTCGACCATCAACTCGACCGTCTCGTTCACCGCCACCATCAACACCATGTTTCTCGGCCTGATCGGCAAGACCACACTGACCATGAGCGGCACGTCGTCGTCGACGGCCAACATGCCGCTCTATGTCGACTTCTATCTGCTGCTGGACAATTCTCCGTCGATGGGCGTCGCAGCGACACCGACCGACATCACGAAGTTGCAGGGAAAGACGGGTGGATGTGCATTCGCCTGTCACGACACCACCAAGGCGGCCGGCACGAGCAACTACGACATCGCCAAAGCAAATGGCATCACGACCCGAATTGACGTGGTGCGCCAGGCGAGCGCGAACTTGATGGACACAGCCCAGAGCACGCAGACCTATTCGAACCAGTTCAGAATGGCGATCTACGATTTCGGCGCTTCGTCAGCGACGATCGGATTGAGAAATCTGTTCGCGCTCTCGTCGAGCCTGACCTCCGCCAAGACGGCGGCGGGAAACATCGACCTGATGGCGGTTGCCGGCCAGAATGACGTGTATACTATCGACAAAGATACTCCCTTCACCACTATTTTTCCCGCAATCAATAGCGCAATCGCCTCGCCTGGAGCAGGTACGTCCGCGTCACCGCTGAAATATCTGTTTTTTGTATCCGATGGGGTCGCTGACGAAGCCAACTCGGGCACGACGATGTGTAGTGTCTCGTCTTCTTCGTATCCTCTCGCGTCATCGAACCGCTGTCAGTCGCCGATCAATCCGGCGCTCTGCACGACCATCAAGAACCGCGGGATCAAGATCGCGGTGCTGTACACGACATACCAACCGCCTACTGACGGCTGGTACAACTCATGGATAGCGCCCTTTAACCCCGGGCCGTGGGGACCGTCGCCGAACAGCAAGATCGCGCAGAACATGGAGAGCTGCGCTTCGCCGGGATTCTATTTCGAGGTTAGCCCGACCCAGGGCATTTCGGAAGCGATGAACGCGCTGTTCAAGAAGGCACTCGCGGATGCGCGGATCTCGGGGTGATTGGATCAAAGCTCTTTCACCGTCACCCTGAGGTGGCCGCTTCTTCAGCGGCCCTCGAAGGGCGACGGCCCGGCTATCGGTAGTCGTAAGCACTACGACCTGTAATCCCCGTTGATCGCGACATATTCCTTGGTGAGGTCGCAGGTCAGCACGCGGTCGCGGCCCTTGCCGAGGCCGAGCGAGACCTTGATCGCGATCTCCGGCGCCTTCATCGCTTCCGACACCTGCGCCTCGTCATAGGACGGATCGCGCGCGCCGTTCTTGGCGACGCGGATGCCGTTAAAAGAGATCGAGAGCTTGTCGCGGTCAGCCGGCTCGCCGGCCTTGCCAACCGCCATGACCACGCGGCCCCAATTGGCGTCCTCGCCGGCGATTGCGGTCTTCACCAGCGGCGAGTTCGCGATCGACATCGCGATCTTGCGCGCCGAGGCCTTGGTCTTGGCGCCCTCGACGGTGATCTCGACCAGCTTGCGCGCGCCCTCGCCGTCGCGAGCCACCTGCTCGGAAAGATTGGCGAGCACCTGGTTGAAGGCTTTGACGAAGGCTTTCAGGCGCGGGTCGCTGGCGCGGCTGATCTTCGGCGCGCCGTGTTCTGCAGCAGCACCGGTGGCAAAGGCCAGCAGCGTATCCGAGGTCGAGGTGTCGCCGTCGATCGTGACCGCGTTGAAGGTGTCCTCGACGCCGCTTTTGAGCAGCGCCTGCAGCGCGGCAGGCGCGATCGGTGCGTCGGTGAAGATGAAGGACAGCATCGTCGCCATGTCGGGCGCGATCATGCCGGCACCCTTGGCCATGCCGTTGATGGTGACATTGGCTTTGCCGAGCTTCACGGTTGCGGTCGCGACCTTCGGGAAGGTGTCGGTGGTCATGATCGCCTTGGCGGCCGCCAGATAATCGCCGGCCTCGGCGGTTTCCGCGAGACGTCCGAGCACGCCGTCGAACTTGGTCGCATCCAGCGGCTCGCCGATCACGCCGGTCGAGGCCAGGAAGATCTCGCCCTCGGTGCAGCCGACGGCCTTGGCCGCGATCCTGGCGGTCAGCGCGGTGGAGCTGCGGCCGGTCTTGCCGGTAAAGGCATTGGCGTTGCCGGAATTGACCACCAGCGCGCGCGCCTTGCCGCCCTTCAGCTTGGCGCGGCACCATTCCACCGGCGCGGAGGGGCATTTCGACTTGGTGAAGACGCCTGCGACCGCGGTGCCCTTGTCCATCACCGCCAGCAGCACGTCGGTGCGGTTCTTGTAGCGAATGCCGGCCTCGGCCGTCGCGAGACGCACCCCAGCGATCACGGGCATGTCGGGGACGTGTTTCGGGGCGAGGGGAGAGACGGAGGAGGACATCGGGGCGCCTTGGTGGGATCTGGATATGCAGATGCCCGGCGCGGGGGCCGGGCATCACAGAGGCTTAGATACTCTTCACGTCACCGAAGTGACAGCGAATTCTTACTTCTTCGCGGGCGGCGCCATCTTGCTGTCGGACGGCTTGGCATCGGCAGGCTTGGCGGCATCAGCCGGCTTGGCGTCCTTCGCCGCATCCGCCGGCTGATCCAGCCGCTCGACCTTGGCTTCCGCGCGCAGCTTGGCGACGTAGTCGGCCTGGGCCTTGCGGGTGACATACTGCTCGATCTGCGCCTTGACCTGCTCGAAATCCGGCGCCTTGCGGTTGCGCTTTTCCTCGACCTTGATGACGTGCCAGCCGAACTGCGACTTCACGGGGTCGGAGATCTTGCCCGGCTCGAGCGCGAAGGCGACCGCCGAGAACTCCGGCACCATCTGTTCCTTGGTGAAGAAGCCGAGGTCGCCGCCGTCGGCCGAGCCCGGGTCCTTGGACTTCTTCTTGGCGAGCTCGGCGAAATCGGCGCCCTTGTCGAGTTCGGCCTTCACCGCCTTGGCCTCGTCCTCGGTCTCGACCAGGATGTGGCGGGCGCGCACTTCCTGCTCGCCGGTGATCTGCTTGGAGGCCTCCTCATAGACCTTCTTCATGGCATCCGGGGTGGTGGCGGCCTTGCCCTCTCCGGCGAGCAGGCTGTCCATCAGCAGGCGGTTGCGGGCGAACGCGAGGCGCTTCTTGAACTCCTCGCCGTCAGCGAGCTTCTTGTCCTCGGCGGCCTTGCCGACGATCTTCATGTCGATCAGGAAGGACAGGACGTTCTCGTCCTTGGTCGCCGGGTCCATCTGGGCGAGGCTCGGCCCGAGTTCCTCTTCGGCCATGGCGACGTCGCTCTTCTTGATCTCCGCGCCATTGACCTTCGCCAGCACCGGATCGTCGGCAGCCCGGCCGGGACCCGCGATCAGCGCCAGCGCAAGGCAGCCCACGAGGGCGGTGGCGAGGCCGAAGCGCAGGCCGGTTTTGGTTACCGGGAACGAGGTGGTCATGGAAAATCCTTTTGTTGAAGCAGGGGGCTGCTCGAGCGGGGCGGACACTCGCCCAATTCAGGGGGGCTTGGCAACGCGAAAAGTCTGTCAAAATGATGAATTAGCCGCAATGCACGCGCCGTTGACAAGGCCCTGACCGGGCCATATCTCTGCCCGGTCGCGTCCATGCGATGGCGTTTATTTTGCTGCGTTTTTTGGCCGTTGAACCCAGACTTGCCCAACTCCCACCCATATGGCGGATGGACCCCCCGCAGTCCGGGCTCCGGCGCCCAGCAGGCGTCACGGTGAGTTGATCGGCAGGCGGGTGACAACCTCTTGGCTGCAACGCGAACGCGGTTGAATCGCGAACACAGGAACTAAGCATGATCGGCGCGCTCGCCCGCAAGTTTTTCGGCTCCGCCAACGACCGGCGGGTGAAGGGATATCAGTCCCGCGTCAACGCGATCAACGCGCTGGAGCCCGAGGTCTCGAAACTCTCCGACGAGGCCCTCAAGGCCCGCACCGTCGAGTTCAGGCAGCAGCTCGCCGAGGGCAAGACCCTGGACGACCTCCTGGTCCCCGCTTTCGCCACCGTCCGTGAAGCCGCCAAGCGCACGCTCGGCCAGCGCCATTTCGATGTCCAGCTGATCGGCGGCATGGTGCTGCACGAGGGCGACATCGCCGAGATGAAGACCGGCGAAGGCAAGACCCTGGTCGCAACGCTCGCGGTCTATCTCAACGCGCTCGCCGGCAAGGGCGTCCACGTCGTCACCGTCAACGACTACCTCGCCCGCCGCGACTCCGCATGGATGGGCCAGATCTACGGCTTCCTCGGCCTGACCACCGGCGTGATCGTGCACGGCCTCGACGATTCCGAGCGCAAGACGGCCTATGCCTGCGACATCACCTACGGCACCAACAACGAATACGGCTTCGACTATCTGCGCGACAACATGAAGTACCGGCTCGAGGACATGGTCCAGCGGCCGCACTTCTACGCGATCGTCGACGAAGTCGACTCCATCCTGATCGACGAAGCGCGCACGCCGCTGATCATCTCCGGCCCGCTCGACGACCGCTCCGACTTCTACAACACCATCGACGGCTTCCTGCCCAAGCTCGACAAGTCCGACTACGACGTCGACGAGAAGCAGCGCACGGTGACGCTGACCGAAGCCGGCATGGAGAAGATCGAGACGCTGCTGCGCGATGCCGGCCAGCTCAAGGGCGAGTCGCTCTACGACGTCGAGAACGTCTCCGTCGTGCACCACATCAACCAGGCGCTGCGCGCCCACACGCTGTTCACGCGCGACAAGGACTACATCGTCCGCGACGACGAGGTCATCATCATCGACGAGTTCACCGGTCGCATGATGCAGGGCCGCCGCTACTCCGAAGGCCTGCATCAGGCGCTGGAAGCCAAGGAGCACGTGCAGGTCCAGCCCGAGAACCAGACGCTGGCCTCGATCACCTTCCAGAACTATTTCCGGATGTACGAAAAGCTCGCCGGCATGACCGGCACGGCGCTGACCGAAGCCGACGAATTGTTCGACATCTACAAGCTCGAGGTCGTGGAGATCCCGACCAATCTGCCGGTCGCCCGTCTCGACGAGGACGACGAGGTCTATCGCACCCAGAACGAGAAATACGCCGCGATCCTGGCCGAGATCGAGCGCGCCAATGCGCGGTTGCAGCCGGTGCTGGTCGGCACCGCCTCGATCGAAAAATCGGAAGTGATCGCCGAATATCTCAAGAAGCACGGCTACCGGCAGATCGATTTCGGCAACGAAAATTCGATGCAGAAGCTGTACGCCGCGGCCCGCGCCGGCAAACCGGCAAAGCTGTTCGCGGTGCTGAACGCGCGCTTCCACGAGCAGGAAGCCTACATCGTCGCGGAAGCCGGCGTGCCCGGCGCGATCACGATCGCGACCAACATGGCCGGCCGCGGCACCGACATCAAGCTCGGCGGCTCGCTGGAAATGCGCATCCAGCAGGAGGCCGCTTCGATCGAGGACGAGGCCGAGAAGGCCAAGAAGATCGAGCAGATCAAGGCCGACATCGAGCACTTCCGCGACATCGTGCTGAAGGCCGAGGAAGAGGTCGAGATCGAACCGGCGAAGGGTTCGAAGCCCGCCAAGACCGTGAAGAAGCCCGGCGGTCTCTACATCATGGGCTCCGAACGCCACGAATCCCGCCGCATCGACAACCAGCTCCGCGGCCGCTCCGGCCGCCAGGGCGACCCCGGCCGCTCGAAATTCTTCCTGTCGCTGGAAGACGATCTGATGCGCATCTTCGGCTCGGATCGCCTCGACAGCATGCTGCAGCGTCTCGGCCTGCAGGAGGGCGAGGCCATCATCCATCCCTGGATCAACAAGGCGCTCGAGAAGGCGCAGCAGAAGGTCGAGGCGCGCAACTTCGACATCCGCAAGAATTTGCTCAAGTTCGACAACGTCCAGAACGACCAGCGCAAGGTGATCTTCGACCAGCGCGTCGACCTGATGAAGGACGACAGCGTCGCCGAGACGGTCGCCGACATGCGCCACGCTTTCATCGACGACCTCGTCGCCAAGCACGTGCCCGAGCATGCCTATGCCGAGCAGTGGGACGTCGCGGGCCTGAAGGAAGAGCTCAAGCGCGTGCTCGATCTCGACTTGCCGGTCGAGGACTGGGCCAAGGAAGAGGGTATCGCCGACGAGGAGCTGCTCACGCGCATCGAGACCCGCGCCGACGAGCACATGGCCGCAAAGGTCGGGCAATGGGGCCCCGACGTGATGCGTTACGTCGAGAAGACCATTCTGCTGCAGACGCTCGACCATCTCTGGCGCGAGCATCTGATCATGCTCGACCATCTGCGCCAGGTCATCGGCCTGCGCGGCTACGGCCAGCGTGATCCGTTGCAGGAGTACAAGACCGAGGCCTTCAACCTCTTCCAGGAGATGAGCGCGCATCTGCGCGAGGCCGTCACGGCGCAGCTGATGCGGGTCGAGATCGTGCCGCCGGAGCAGGAAGCCCCGGTGCTGCCGCCGATGGAAGCGCACAAGTTCGACCCGAACACCGGCGAGGACGAAATGGCGCTCGCCAGCGTCACCCTCGGAGCACAGGCCACGGACGCGGCGCTGCGCGATCCCAAGAACCCGGCCAGCTGGGGCAAGATCGGCCGCAACGAGGATTGCCCCTGCGGCTCGGGCAAGAAGTACAAGCACTGCCACGGGCGGTATGCGTAAGGTTTGAATGTGAGGCGCCGACGTCGGCGCCTCACTGTCCCACGAAAGCCGCGGCGCGCGCGAACTCGTAGCCCGGATGGAGCGAAGCGCAATCCGGGAATCCTGCCGTTGTGCGGGAAAGACCCGGATTACGCTTGCGCTCCATCCGGGCTACGGCCGTGCGGCGAGACGCGCAAATTGCTCGCCAGCTCAATTCGAACTGTCGATCAAGCTCTCCAGCAGCCGCTTCAATTCGCTCGTCGATTTGTCGCCGTAGCTCTCCAGGATGTGCTCCTCCTGGTCGACCGCGAGCGAGTTGAGCTTCTTGCTCAGCACCTTGCCGCGATCGGAGATGAACATCAGGACCTTGCGGCGATCGTTCGGGTCCTGCACGCGATAGACCAGCGTGTCGGAGACCATGCGGTCGATCATCTTGGTCAGCGTCGGGTGGTTGAGCAGCACGGCGTCCGCAAGCTCTCCCATCGAATGGCCGTTGCCATCCGACAGCACTTTCAGGATGCGCCACTGCTCGACGGGCACGCCTTCCTTGCTCAACCGCAGTTCGAGCTGCCGGTTGATCTCCCGGTTGGCTTGCGCGAGCAGGTAGGCGAGGTGTTCGGTGATCGGGGTGTTCGATTTTGCCACGGCTAAGACTTTGTCTTGACCCAAATGAGTGAATGTCTTGCAATCGATGCTGCATCTATATGCACTTCAATTCTTGAATATTCAATATTTTCAAAATAGGATATTGCCCAACAATAGGGCGGGTGCCGCGGCCGCCTCTCGAATGAGCTTTCAAGTCTGGTGTCAGACAGGAGTTGGCGTGCGCGCGACGGTAAACTTCCCGGCTCACGGCGGTCCGGCGTTACCGCCGTCCTTGCTGTTCAGGAATCTGTCGCCCGCGGCAGCGGATTTCGACCGGTCGCCGGTTGACGCGCATTTCATGAAGCGCCGCGGCGCACACAACAAGCTCCGCATCGGCGGCTTCATCTGCTGCACCGGCTCGCCCGGCGTTTGGGGCCCGTGCGCGACAAGCAGCGCGCAGCTCGCGGTTGCCGAGATCAACAAGCGCGGCGGCATTCTGGGGCGCGAGATCGAGCTTTCGATCTACGATGCCGGCGGCCCGCTCGACGAGATTCTGAGCCGCGCCGAGCAGGCGATCGCGTCCGATGAGATCGATCTCATCGTCGGACTGCATACCAGCGCGGTGCGCGTGGCGCTGCGCAAGGTCACCACCCGCCACCGCATCCCCTACATCTACACACCCGTTTACGAAGGCGGCGAGCAGACGCCGGGTGTCATGGCGATCGGCGAGACGCCGCGCTGGCAGAGCCGCCCCTCGATCCACTGGCTTGCCGACGTCAAGAAGGCGGCGCGCTGGTACCTGATCGGCAGCGATTATGTCTGGCCCTGGCAGTCGCACCGCGCGGTGAAGCGCTACATCAAGGAGGCCGGCGGCCATGTCGTCGGCGAAGAGTTCGTACCCCTCGGCGAAGATAACCATGAGCCGCATCTGGAGCGCATCCGTGCCGCGAGGCCGGACGTCGTCCTGATTTCGTTGATCGGCACCGACAGCATCACGTTCAATCGCGCGTTCGGAGAATGCGGCCTCGGCGCCACGACGCTGCGGCTGGCCGGAGCGATGGACGAGACCGTGCTGCTCGGAATCGGCGCTGACAACAGCGAGAATCTGTTCTGCGCCTCCGGCTATTTCCCCGGCATCGGATCGCGGGCCAATGACGACTTCCAGAGCCGCTATCGCGCGATGTTCGGACCGAACGGGCCCCCGATCGGCTCGCTCGGTCAATCCAGCTATGAGGGACTGCGCTTCCTCGAGGCCGTGGCGAACAAGGCGGGCACGTTGGCGATGGGGCCCATGCTCGCGGCCGGCCGCAACATCGTCTATGGCGGCGCGCGCGGCCCCGTCACCGTCAGGAACGGTCACACCCGGATGCAAATGTATCTCGCCGCGGCGGATGGCCTCGATTTCAAGCTGATCAAACCGATCTGATGCCGGCGCGGTCATCTGCAAACGCCCGACTCCAAAATAATACTTGAAAAGGAAAATATTTCCGTCTGTAATATCGAGGCTAGGCCGGCCGACCGGCGCCATGCAGGCGCAACCGGACGGCTTCCGTCCAATGCCAGGGATCAAGAAACTTCAGGAGAGCGCCGTGACAGTTGTCCTTCCCACGCCCGCCCAATTGCGCAGCGTCGCCGAGCAGTGCGGCCTCGCCCTGTCCGATGACGATGTCGCCTCGTTCCGCGGCCTGATGCAGGGCTCGATCGAAGCCTACAATCTCGTCGGCGCCATGCCGGACGAGGTGCCGGAGGTCAAATATCCGCGCACGCCGGGCTATCGGCCCTCGCCGGAAGAGAACCCGCGCAACGCCTGGTATCGCAAGTCGACCGTGAAGGGTGCGGCGAGCGGCAAGCTCAAGGGCAAGACCGTCGCCCTGAAAGACAACATCATGCTCGCCGGCGTTCCCATGATGAACGGCTCGGCGACGCTCGAAGGCTACGTCCCCGATTTCGACGCCACCATCGTCACGCGCATGCTCGATGCCGGCGCCGAGATCGCCGGAAAAGTCCATTGCGAATCCTTTTGCATGTCCGGCGGCAGCCACACCAATGCGGTCGGCGCCGTCCACAATCCGCACAAGATGGGCTATTCGGCCGGCGGCTCGTCGTCAGGCAGCGGCGTCGTCGTCGCGCTCGGCGAGGTCGACATGGCGATCGGCGGCGACCAGGGTGGTTCGATCCGCATGCCGTCCTCGTTCTGCGGCACCTATGGCATGAAGCCGACCTGGGGCCTCGTGCCCTACACCGGCATCATGCCGATCGAGGTGTTCGTCGATCACACCGGCCCGATGACGGCGACCGTCGCCGACAACGCGCTGCTGCTGGAGGTGCTGGCCGGCGACGACGGCTATGATCCCCGCATCAAGGCGCCCAAGGTCGAGGAGTACACCAAGGCGCTTGGCCAGGGCGTCAAGGGCATGAAGATCGGCATCCTCAAGGAAGGCTTTGAGCAGGCGAATGCCGAGTCTGCGGTGAACGAAAGCGTCCGGGAGGCTGCCAAGCGCTTCAAGGATCTCGGCGCCACCGTGGAGACTGTCTCGATCCCGATGCACCTCATGGGCCCTGCGATCTGGACGCCGATCGGCACCGAGGGCATGACCCAGACCATGATGTATGGCGACGGCTATGGCCTGAGCCGTTCCGATCTCTATTCGACCACGCTGATGGACTTCCATCGCGGCTGGCGGCGGCAGGCGGATTCCCTGTCCGAGACCACAAAGCTGTTCCTGCTGCTCGGCACCTACATCAACAACAGTTTTGGTCCGCGCTATTACGGCAAGGCGCTCAACATCTCCCGCCGCCTGACCGCGGCCTACGACAAGGCCTTCAAAGACTACGATCTGCTGCTGCTGCCGACCACGCCGATGAAGGCGACGAAGCTGCCGGAGCCAACCGCGAGCCGTGAAGACTATGTCGCCCGCGCGCTGGAGATGATCTCCAACACCGCGCCGTTCGACATCACCCATCATCCCGCGATGTCGCTGCCCTGCGGCATGGTCGACGGCCTGCCCGTCGGCCTGATGCTGGTCGGCCGCATGTTCGAGGAATCCACCATCTATCGCGCCGCCCATGCTTTCGAGCAGATCGGCGACTGGAAGAAAATGTGAGCGGGGCATTGATGCAGACGAACAGAACGGCACCGCATGGCTAACGCGTTCGTCGCGGCGTTCGAAATCTTGAGCTTTGGCGCGATCATCGTCCTGATCGTGCTGGGTCTCGGGATCATCGCCAGCATGATGGGCATCTTCAACTTCGCGCAGGGCGAGTTCGTCCTGCTCGGGGCCTACATTACCTATCTCGCCTATGCCAAGGGTCTGCCGATCTGGGCCGGCATGGTCGCCGCGCCCTTCGTCGTCGGCGCGCTCGGCTTCGTGCTGGAGGCGCTGATCATCCGACGCTTCTACGCAGCCCCCATCGTCGCCATGCTCGGCACCTATGCGCTCGGCCTGATCATCCGCGAATCCGTGCGTGGCCTGATCGGCGGCTTCTATCTCACCGTGCCGGAGCCGATCGGCGGCTCGATCGATATCGGCGCCATGCACATCTCGGCCTGGCGCTTCACCATCATCGTCATCACGGCGCTGGTGATGGGTGGCTGCTATCTGCTGCTGGCGCACACCAGCTTCGGCCTGCGCGTGCGAGCCACCCTGGAAAATCCCTCGCTGGCGCGCGCCTCCGGAATCTCCACGCCGCTGATCTATGGCGCCACCTTTGCGTTCGGCGCCGCGCTCGCCGGCCTTGCCGGTGCGCTGATCGTGCCGGTGTTCAGCCTGTTCGCCGATCTCGGCCTGCGCTTCCTGATCCAGGGCTTTGTCGCGGTCATGGTCGGCGGCGTCGGCTCCTTTATCGGGCCGGTCGCGGGCGCCGGCGTCATCGGCACGCTCAGTGCCGCGCTGCCCTGGGTGATGGCGCCCGTGGTGGCCGATGTCCTCGTCTTCGTTCTCGCCATCGTCTTCATCAAATTCCGGCCGCAGGGCCTCATCGCTGGAAAAGGGGTTTAGTCACATGTCCGATCGTACTCAGCTCTCCCGCCGCCGCTTCCTCTCGAATTTCGCCTTTGCCTCCGGGGCGGTCGCAACCGGCGTCGGCAGTTGGGTGATCCCGGCGCCCTGGGCCAATGCGGCCGAAGCCCCGATCAAGGTCGGCATCGCCACCGACCTCACCGGACCGATCGCCTACGCCGGCAATGCCGACGCCAACGTCGCCAAGATGGTGATCAAGGAGATCAACGCCGGCGGCGGCCTGCTCGGTCGCCCGCTCGAGCTCTATATCGAGGACACCGCCTCGAACGAATCCGTCGCGGTCGGCAACGTCCGCAAGCTGATCCAGCGCGACAAGGTGGACATGGTGCTCGGCGGCATCACCTCGTCGATGCGCAACGCCATCAAGGACCCGATCGTCGCGCGCGGCAAGACGCTCTACATCTACCCACAGCTCTACGAAGGCAAGGAGTGCACGCCCTATCTGTTCTGCACCGGACCGACGCCGGCGCAGCAGTGCGACGAGTTCATTCCCTGGTTGATCAAGAACGGCGGCAAGAAGTTCGCGCTGCCGAGCGCCAACTACGTCTGGCCGCACACGCTCAACGTCTACGCCCGCAAGGTGATCGAGGCCAACGGCGGCGAGGTCGTGTTCGAGGAATATTATCCGCTCGACCAAGTCGACTTCTCCTCGACCGTCAACCGCATCATCTCCAACAAGGTCGATGTCGTCTTCAACACCGTCATCCCGCCGGGCGTCGGCCCGTTCTTCAAGCAGCTCTATGAAGCCGGCTTCCTCAAGAATGGCGGACGACTGGCCTGCGTCTACTATGACGAGAACACGCTCAACATCAATCAGGCCGCCGAGATCGAGGGTCTCGCCAGCTGTCTCGATTACTTCAAGGTGCTGACCAAGGAGAACCCGTTCGACGCCAAAATCCAGGCGGCCTACGAGAAGGATTTCCCGGGCAACTTCCTGTTTGCCGCCGGCAGCGCAGCCACCGGCACCTATCGCGGGTTGAAGCTGTGGGAAGCCGCCGTCAAGGAAGCCGGCAAGATCGACCGCGAGTCGGTCGCGGCTACGCTCGACCACGCCAAGATCGCCGAAGGCCCGGGCGGGCCGGCCGAGATGGTTCCGGGCAAGCGGCACTGCAAGATGAAGATGTACACGGCGGTCGCCAAGGGCGGGAACTACGAGATCGTCGGACGCAGCGACGGTCTCGTCGATCCCAAGGAATGCTAGGGTCGAATGCCGAAAGCGATGGGCGCAGTGAAGCAGGCAGTCCCCGCCGAGATCGGCGGGGAACAGAACGTCGCCATGGTTGAACACGGATCAGCAGGGGTAACTGGTTCGCAGCGAAAAATCCTGCCGATCGTGGAAGGCGTGGTGCTCGTTGCCGCGCTGCTCGCGCCGCTGGTGCTCCAGGATTATCTCACGGTGTTCGCAACGCGCGTGATCATTCTCGCGCTGTTCGCGCTGTCGTTCGACCTGGTGTGGGGCTATGCCGGCATCATGAGCTTTGGCCAGGCGCTGTTCTTCGGTTCGGCCGGCTATGGCGTGGCGCTGCTCGCGCGCGACCTCGACATCACCAACATCTTCCTGGTGCTGCCTGCGGGTACCATCATCGGCCTCACCTTTGCGCTGCTGCTCGGCGGCTTCCTGCTGCTGGGGCGGCATCCCTCCAGCGTGATCTTCGTCTCATTGGGCACGCTGACCGGATCCTACGCCGCCGACCGGCTCGCGCGCGGCTGGTACTATCTCGGTGGCCAGAACGGCATCCCCTCGATCTCGTCGATGACGCTCGGCAGTTACGAATTCTCGGAAGGGCCGCCGTTCTATTATCTCGTGCTTGGCCTTCTCGTTGTGGTCTATCTCCTCTGCCGCTTCCTGGTGCGCTCGCAGTTCGGGTTGGCGCTCGCGGGATTGCGCGAGAACGAGCAGCGTATCGCCTTCTTCGGCTACAAGGCGCAGCACCTCAAGGCGATCATCTTCGCGATCGGCGGCGCGGTGGCGGGTCTTGCCGGCAGCCTTTACGCCTTCCACGAAGGTTTCGTCTGGCCCAACATGGTCGGCGTCGTGGTCTCGACGCAAGTGGTGCTCTATGTGCTGTTCGGCGGCTCCGGCACGCTGATCGGCGCCGTCATCGGTGCCGTCATCGTCGAGGGCGTCAGCTTCTGGCTCTCGGACAATTACCGCGAGGTCTGGCCGATCATCCTCGGCGTGCTGCTGTTGCTCGTGATCCTGTTCCGGCCGCTCGGCCTGATCAGTTTCGTGCTCGGCGAGCGCGAGCGGGTCGGCAGCTTTGGTGGCAAATCCAGGAAGATCAAGAAGGAGAAGCGCGATGCCGCTCCTTGAAGCCACCGGCGTCAAGAAGATCTTCGGCAAGCTCACCGCGCTTGATGGCGCCGCGCTGACCGTCGGCGAGAACGAGTTTCACGGCCTGATCGGCCCGAACGGCTCCGGCAAGAGCACGCTGATGAAGTGCATTGCCGGCGCCGAGGTGCCGACGCAGGGCAAGGTGAGTTTCATCAACACTGACATTACCGCGTTCACGCCGACCGAGCGTGCCCGCGCCGGCATGAGCCTGAAATTCCAGATCACATCCGTGCTGCCGACGCTGACGCTTTACGACAACATCCTGCTCGCGTTGCAGGCGCAGTCCTCGCTGTTCGATCTCGTGTTCTCGCGCACGCGCGGGCTCCTGCACGATCAGGTCATGACCATGCTGACGCAGTTTCGCCTTGCCGATCGCGCCTTCGATGCGGCCGCAGCGCTGTCGCACGGCCAGCAGCAATGGTTGGAGATCGCAATGGCGCTCGCCGGCAAGCCGAAGCTGCTGCTGCTGGATGAGCCCACCGGCGGCATGAGCCTGGAAGAGCGCCGCGTCACCGGCGAATTGCTGCAGCCGATCAAAAAACACTGCTCGCTGGTCATCGTCGAGCACGACCTCGATTTCATCCGCGACATCTGCGATCGTCTCACTGTGCTCGACCAGGGCAAGGTGCTGGCATCCGGCACGGTGTCGGAGATCCAGGCCAACAAGGCCGTCCAGGAGATCTATTTGCGCCGTGCCTGAATTTTTGGACATCAAGCATCTCGACGCCGGCTATGGCCGCAGCCAGGTCCTGTTCGACGTCAACCTCGGCATTCCCTGGCGCGGCGGTGTCGCCGTGCTGGGCCGCAACGGCGCCGGCAAGACCACGCTGATGAAGACCATCGTCGGCGAGCTGCCGGCGTGGAAGGGCGAGGTCGCCTTCGACGGCCGCGACATCAGCCGCCGCGCGACCCAGGAGCGCGTGCGCGCCGGCATCGGCTACGTGCCGCAGGAGCATTCGGTGTTCGCGCGCCTGTCGGTGCGCGACAATCTCGCGGTCGGCTCGCTCGCGAGCAGAAAAGCAGACGCCGTTGACCACGTGCTGACCATCTTCCCAAAGCTCGGCCAGCGCCTCGACCAGCCCGCCGGCACGCTGTCCGGCGGCGAGCGCAAGATGCTCGCCATCGGCCGCGCCATGCTCGGCGATCCAAAGCTGCTTCTGCTGGACGAGCCGACCGAAGGCGTCTGGATCGGCGTGATCGAGGAAATCACCGAACGCCTGATCGAGCTCGCGAAAACCATCGCCGTCATCATCGTCGAGCAGCACCTCGACCTCGCGCTCCGCGTCGCCGACTACGCCTACGTGCTGGATCGCGGTCGCGTCGCGCTGCAAGGCGAGGCAGGCGAGGTGAGGGGCAATCCGGAGCTGCTGCGCTATCTGGCGCCGTAGGAGCAGCCTGCCGATCACCGCTCGTTCGCCTCGTCGCGGTCGAATCTATAGTCATCGGGCAGCGGAAATCGGAACTGCTCTGCTTGTTTGAGAAATTCCGCTCGCCTGTCGACCTTCGCCACCGCGATCTGGCCCTTCGAGGCCACTACGACGCTGAGTTCGTCGCCGGGTGAGAGATTCAGGGCTTCAACAAGCGTCTTGGGCAGGCGAACCGCGAGGCTGTTACCCCATTTGGAGACCAGCATTGCATGCTCCACGATGTACAGATCACGGTGTGGATATCATCGGAGTTCTAGGCGGATTCAAGCCTTGGAATGCTGCGGATCGTCAGCTTCATCAAGATCGGGAAAAGGGAAGGGGCTCGCGCCCCAGCTACTTCACCGCGCCGAACCGGCTGTCGAACGAATTCGACTGCACCACCGGCGCGGCGCCCATGATCTGGGTCGCTTCACCCGCGCCATCCGACACCGACGGCTTCAGCGTCGGGCGGGTCGCCGCGAGGCGGGTGTCGGGCTTCGCTGGTTCGGCGGGCTTGGCGACGGCAACGGCTGGCTTCGGCGCATCCTTCGCTGCATCCTTGGACTTGTCGTGTCCCGGCACGAACCGGGTCACCGCAGCTTTCAGCCGGGACGCCGCGGTGGGCGGCGTCGTGGTCGTCGCAGCCGGAGCGACGGATGCCGTGGCTTGCGGCGGCGGCGTGGTCGCCGTGGCGTCGGCGTTGCCGATGCCCATCTTGCGGCCGAGGTTGGAGAAGAAGCCTGATTTCTCGGGCGGAGCTGCGGTGGCGACGCGGGTGTTGGCGGCGGGCGCGCTGACGGCGACGACCGGCTCTTCCTGCGGCGAGGGCGCGGCTGCATCGAGATTCGGCTTCGGCGGATTGACGTGTCCAGGGATCGTGCCCGGCGCCTTCGCCATCGCCAGCATCTGGAGCGTGGTGCCTTCGGCGCCCTCCGACAGACCAGTCGAGCCTTCCGGAATTTTCGCGGCAAAGATCTTGTTCATGCCGCCGTCGATGCCGGTGTTCATGCGCGCAACGGGCGTGCCGCGCGAAACCAGCTTGTTGTACTCGGCCTGGTCGCGCGCTTCCTTCTCGCGCACGGCACTGGCGATCTCGTCGGGGATCACATAGGCCGGGCACTTTGCGGACGCGTCGAACACCGGATCACGCTTGGCGTCAGGCGCCTTCGCCGCGTCGAAGACGTACTTCTTCTCGCAGAAATCGACCTTCGGCTCCTGCCGGGTTACCTCGAAATGATCATAGCCTTCCTTGATCATCTTCCAGAACGGCATGTTCGGATTGTTCCGGTGCTTGGCCATGTTCACCGGCGTCATCTTGAACGGATAGGCCTGCAGCTGGAACGCCTTCTGGCCGCCGAAAAAGGATTCGCGCCCGAGCGAATAGATCTCGGCGATCTGCTCGTCCGTCATCGCGTAGCAGCCGCGCGACGAACAATCGCCATGCACCATCAGCTGCGAGCCGCTGCGGCCCAAAGCCTTGTCGAACGCGTTCGGATAGCCCGTGTTGAACGACAGATAATACGCCGACTGTGGATTCATCTGGCCCGGATTGATCGAGTAGAATCCTTCCGGCGCCTGGCGGTCGCCTTCGCGCACCTTCGGGCCGAGATCGCCCGACCAGCGACAGATCGGATAGGTCTTGAGCAGCGCGAACTGGCCGTTGCGGGTCTGCTTCCAGACCTCGAGCTCGGCCTCCTGCTTGAACAGCCGCACCAGGATCGGCGATTGCAGATCCATGTCCTTCTCGACCATCGCGGCGAGAAGCTTTGGCGGCACCGGCTGATTGGCCTTGGCATTGGTCGCAAGCGAAACCTGGTCGGTGTCGCAGCCGGCCAGCACAAGGCTGGCGGCAAGCGCCACCGAAACCAGAAACGCGCGAGCAAGCGAACGAGAAATCAAGATGGACCCCACACCGTCCAGGGCATCGCGCGCAAACCCCAATCTTGAAGCATGATCCGACCGGAGACCCGGACCCGTCGCGACGGGCTTTTTCGCAATCACGCTCCAGCGCTTATGCCCTGAAGCCATTGATTAAAATTCTAACCTCTGGGTCATGTGGTCGCAACCCGAACGGGGATCACGAGCCCGTTGGCCCAAAGGCGTGGTCAACGAAGACTTAAACTGGGCTGAAACTTGGGCCTTCCCGCCAAACCTGTACTGAGATCGCTGATTTGGGCAAAAAAAGGGTTAACGCGGGGTTACCGGGGGGCCTACGGGCGGTTTGGCCGGGCAAATTCAGTGTCGTCCTGGCGAAAGCCAGGACCCATTACCCCAGGGAGGCGTTTGGCGGAGATCAGTCGTTCGGTACGCCCATTGACCGCAATCGATGGACCTCGCGGTATGGGTCCTGGCTTTCGCCAGGACGACGGCGGAGGGGGACGCGTCCAACGGGCCCCAAACCGCCCGAATCAGCCCAGTTTCCGTCCGATATCGAGGAATTTCTGCCGCCGATGCTTGCGGATGGCGTCGCCGTCCAGGCCCCGGAGCTCGTCAAAAGCCTTGGCGATGGCGTCGCCCGTGGTGGCGATCATGGCGGCGGGGTCGCGATGGGCGCCGCCGACCGGCTCCTTCAGGATGCTGTCGATCACGCCGAAGCGGAGCATGTCCTGTGCCGTGATCTTCATGTTGTTGGCGGCTTCCTGCGCCTTGGAGCCGTCGCGCCAGAGGATCGAGGACGCGGCCTCGGGCGAGATCACGCTGTAGATCGCGTGCTCCAGCATCAGGACCTTGTTGGCGGTGGTGATGGCGATGGCGCCGCCCGACATGCCCTCGCCGGTGATGATGGCGACGTTCGGTACGGTCAGCGCCATGCAGGCATCGGTCGAACGCGCGATCGCCTCGGCCTGGCCGCGCTCTTCCGCGCCGATGCCGGGATAGGCGCCGGCGGAATCGGCGAGTGACAGCACCGGCAGGCCGAACCGCTCGGCCATCTCCATCAGCCGCACGCATTTGCGATAGCCCTCGGGCCGCGCCATGCCGAAATTGTGCTTGATGCGGCTCTCGGTGGAATCGCCCTTTTCCTGGCCCATCACGCAGATGGCCTCGCCGCGGAAGCGGCCGAAGCCGGCCACCAGCGCCTCGTCCTCGCCGAACTTGCGGTCGCCGGCGAGCGGGGTGAACTCGGTGATCAGGCCCTTGATGAAGTCGTTGAAATGCGGCCGCTGCGGATGCCGCGCGACCAGCGTCTTCTGCCACGGCGTCAGGTTCAGATAGAGGTCGGCCATCGCCTGCGCCGCCTTGTCCTCGATCCGCCCGATCTCCTCGGCGATATCGCTGCCGGAGGCCGCAAGCGTCCGCAATTCGTCGAGCTTGGAATCGAGCTCGGCGACGGGCTTTTCGAAATCGAGATAGCTGCGCATCTGGTCTGGCATCAACTCAATATAGGGAGAACGGGGCGAGGCGGCGAAGCGGATTCGATGTCGCGAAAGAAGTCTAGGTTCGTCAATGAGTTGGCCTGTGTGCTCGCAACGAGCCCGGGCCAAATCATCGTGAGGCCCCGGCTCTTTCTGCGGAGATGTGGCCGAAGTCAAGGCGGTTTCGGGTCGTGACCCGTACCGTAGCCCGGATGAGCGAAGCGATATCGGGGGCAGGTCGCCCCGATCGTCCAATCCCGGATGTCGCTTCGCTCATCCGGGCTACTGCAGCTACGGCACCAACTACTTCTCCGCCAGCGGGTGCAGGTCGCGGACCAGGCTCTTCAGCCGCTCCTCAACCACGTGGGTGTAGATCTGGGTCGTCGAGATGTCGGTGTGGCCGAGCAGCGTCTGCACGATGCGCAAATCGGCTCCGTTGTGAAGCAGGTGGCTGGCGAAGGCGTGGCGCAGCACGTGTGGCGAGACCAGCCGGGCCTGGAGCCCCGAAGCGACCGCGAGCTCCTTCAAATCGCGGGCAAAATGTTGCCGCGTCAGATGCCCGCTCTCGCCGAACGAGGGGAACAACCATTTCGAGGCCGCCACGCTACTCTTCTTGTCTGGCTTTCGCGCCTCCGTCGCCGCGAGGTAATCGGCCATCGCCTGACGCGAGGCCTCGTTGAGCGGCACCAGCCGTTCCTTGTTACCCTTGCCGCGAACCACGATCATGCGGGCGTCGCGCTTCGCGGCCGTGCGCGGCAGCGCCACCAGCTCGGAGACGCGCAGGCCGGTGGCGTAGAGCACCTCGAGCAGGCAATAGAGTCTCAGGGCGCGCAGCCGTTTCGAGGGCGAGGCATCCTCTGCCTCGCTCAATTCCTTGGCGCGGCGGAGCATGCGGTCGACATCGCCAATCGACAGCACCTTCGGCAGGCCGCGGCCGCGCTTGGGGCCGGACAGGATCGCCGCGGGATCGTCGGTTCTGATGCGTTCGTTCAGGAGGAAGCGATAGAGATGCCGCATCGCCGACAGCCGCCGCGCGACGCTGGTCGACTTGAAGCCGCGCGTGTCGAGATCGGCGAGATAGTCGCGCAGCGTCTGTGTTTCCGCGTCCGCAAATGCATGGCCGACGCGGCCCAGAAACTCGGAGAAGTCGGTGAGGTCGCGGCGGTAGGCGTCGAGCGTATTGGGGCCGGCGCCCTGTTCCGCCGCGAGCATGTCGAGGAACAGGCCGGTGAGTTTTGTATCTGAGGGTGCACGCATGCCCCGGAGGCTAGCCCCTATTTCTTGAGAAACTTATCCGGCGGGATCGTCACGGTCATTTCCCGCGGCTTGGGATTGACGAAGTTCGCCAGCGCGAAGACCACGCCATAGACGATGCCGGCGATCACGGCGACGAGCGTCAGGAAGCGGAACAGGCTGGGCATCGGCAGGATCTCGGAGAGGGTCTCGGTCAGGGGCTTGGCGGGCAAATTAACCAATGAAATCATCCAACACGTTCGCCGTTTCGTGGCAAGAGTCCTCTGGCGAGGGCCCCTGCGGGGTCGTATAGGTGGCCAAAGGATGCCGCCTTTGGCGGCAGATCGAGCGAGACCCATTCGAGCGAGACAGATGCCCGACGCCGCGTTGCCGATCCAAGCCTCGCCCGAGGCCGACATCCTGTCGGCGCTGGGGACGCGCTCGATCGTGCTCGTCGGCATGATGGGAGTGGGCAAATCCACCATCGGCCGCCGCATGGCGCTCAGGCTCAAGCTGCCCTTCGTCGATGCCGACACCGAGATCGAGGCAGCGGCCGGCATGACCATACCGGAAATCTTCGAGCGCCACGGCGAGCCGCATTTCCGCGACGGCGAGGCGCGTGTGATCGCGCGTCTGCTCGACGGCGGTCCCATCGTGCTGGCGACCGGCGGCGGCGCTTTCATGCGCGAGGAGACGCGGGGCCGTATCGTGGCGAAGGCGATCTCGATCTGGCTCAAGGCCGATCATGATGTCATCATGCGCCGCGTGCGCCGGCGCGCCGACCGTCCGCTGCTCCAGACCGCCGATCCCGAAGGAACCGTGACGCGCCTGCTCACCGAGCGCGAGCCGGTCTACGGCCATGCCGACCTCACCATTGCCTCGCGCGACGTGCCGCACGACAAGATCGTTGAGGAGACCATCGAGACGCTGCGCGCGCATCTTTGCGGCGAACGGGCGTCCCCGCCACCAGCCGACGTCGCGAGTGCCGCACGATGACCGCGCCTTTGAAACATTCCGATCCCGTCAACGTCGAGGTCGCGCTGGAGAATCGCGCCTACGACATCGTCATCGGCCGCGGTGTGCTGGCCTCGCTTGGCGGACGAGTCGCGCGTCTGCGGCCCGGCGTGCGCACCGCGATCGTGACGGATCGCACCGTCGCGAAATACTGGCTCGAGCCCGCCGAGTCCTCGCTCGCAGCCTCGGGCATTCCGACATCGCGCATCGTCGTCGAGGAAGGCGAGATCTCCAAGACCTATGCCGGTCTCGAAAAGGTCAGCGAAGCCCTGATCGCCGCGAAGATCGAGCGCAACGATCTCGTCATCGCGCTCGGCGGCGGCGTGGTCGGCGATCTCGCCGGCTTTGCGGCGGCGATCCTGCGCCGCGGCGTCGATTTCGTGCAGGTGCCGACCTCGCTGCTGGCGCAGGTCGATTCCTCCGTCGGCGGCAAGACCGGCATCAACTCGCCGCAGGGCAAGAACCTGCTCGGCGCCTTCCACCAGCCGGTGCTTGTGATCGCCGACACCGCCGTGCTCGACACGCTGTCGCCGCGGCAATTCCGCACCGGCTATGCCGAAATCGCCAAATACGGCGTGCTCGGTGATGAGGCCTTCTTCGCCTGGCTCGAGAAGAACCATTCCGACATCTCCAAAGGCGGTTCGGCGCGCGAGCATGCGATCGCGACCTCCTGCCGCGCCAAGGCCGGCGTGGTCTCGCGCGACGAGCGCGAGACCGGCGAGCGCGCGCTGCTCAATCTCGGCCATACGTTCGGCCATGCGCTGGAAGCCGCGACCGGCTTCTCCGACCGCCTGTTTCACGGCGAGGGCGTTGCGATCGGCATGACGCTGGCGGCGCAGTTTTCCGCGAAGCTCGGCATGATCGGCGACGCGGACGCTGCGCGCGTCGAGCGTCACCTGATCGAAGCCGGCCTGCCGACGCGCTTGCAGGATATCGCGGGCTTCGCGCAGGAGGGGCTTGCCGACGCGGACGCGCTGATGGCGCTGATGGCGCAGGACAAGAAGGTCGAGCGCGGCAGGCTCACCTTCATCCTGCTGGAGGCCGTCGGGCGGGCCGTCGTCGTGAAGAACGTCGAGCCGGCTCCGGTGCGCGACTTCCTGAAGGACAAGCTCGCGCAAAAGGCGTGACACGCGGTTGAACGGCGCTAAAGCGTTTTCGAGCGAAGTGGGTACCGGTTCGCGTCAAGAAAACGCGTCAAAACAAGAAACCAGAGTGGTTCATGGATTGGCTCGGATTCACCATCGTCATTCTCTGCCTGCTCGTCTCCGGCTTCTTCGCCGCGAGCGAAACCGCATTGACCGGCGCCTCGCGCGCCAGCATGCTGCGGCTCTCCAAGCAGGGTAATCGCGACGCCGACGTGGTCTCGCAGCTGCTCGACATGCGCGAGCGCCTGATCGGCGCGCTGCTGCTCGGCAACAACATCGCCAATATCAGTGCATCCGCGCTGGCCACCAGCATCTTCACGGCCTGGTTCGGCGACGTCGGCGTGCTCTACGCCACCGGCTTGATGACCGCACTGGTCGTGATCTTCGCCGAGGTGCTGCCCAAGACCATCGCGATCAACGCGCCCGACCGCATGGCGCTGGCGGTGGCGCGCCCGATGCGGCTGACGATGTACGTGCTGGGGCCGCTGCTGCGGATCGTGGAAGTCATCGTGCGGCTGTTGATGCGCCTGTTTGGCCTTGCCGGCGAGCACCAGGCGATCCTGTCGCCGACCGAGCGCCTCCGCGGCGCGGTCGACCTGCTGCATCATGAAGGCAAGTTCGAGAAGCACGACCGCGACATGCTCGGCGGGCTGCTCGATCTGCGCGAGCTCCAGGTCTCCGATGTCATGATACATCGCACCGAGATGACAATGATCAACGCCGACCTGCCGCCGGAGGATCTGGTGCGCGAGGTGCTGGCGGCCGAATACACCCGCATCCCGCTGTGGCGCGAGAAGCCGGAAAACATCATTGGCGTGCTCCACGCCAAGGATCTGCTGCGCGCGATCCGCGCGGCCGACGGCGACACCTCGCGCATCGACGTCTCCACCATCGCGCTGCCGCCCTGGTTCGTGCCGGAGATGCGGCCCGTCTCCGAGCAGCTCAAGGCGTTCCGTCGCCGCAAGACTCATTTCGCCCTGGTCGTCGACGAGTACGGCGAAGTTGAAGGTCTTGTGACGCTGGAAGACATTCTGGAAGAGATCGTCGGCGACATCTCCGACGAGCATGACGTCGTGGTCGCGGGCGTGCGCGCCCAGCCGGACGGCTCGGTCGTCGTCGACGGCTCGGTGCCGATCCGTGACCTCAACCGCGCCATGGACTGGCACCTGCCCGACGAAGAGGCAACGACGGTCGCCGGCCTCGTCATTCACGAGGCGCGCTCGATCCCCGACCGCGGCCAGAGTTTCACCTTTCACGGCTTCCGTTTCCGCGTCCTCCGCCGCGAACGCAACCGCATCACCGCACTCCGTATTTCACCGGTGCCGCGCGAGACGGAAATGGAGGAAGCCAAGCGGCGCCGGGCGGGGACGTCGTTTTAGGATTCGCATGACCCTGTTGCCCCTCATGGTGAGGAGCGCCGCAAGGCGCGTCTCGAACCATGCAGGCCAGGATGCGGCAGCGGGGGCCTGCATCCTTCGAGACGCGCGCAAGTGCGCGCTCCTCAGGATGAGGAGAAATGGCGCCGTCTGACGCTCGAACTGGCGAGCTAGCTCCCGCCTTCTCCCGGCGCTTGCGCGTGGATCGCCAGCGCGTGCACGCTGCCGGAGAGTTCCGCGGCCAGCGCCGAATTTATCATGCGGTGGCGATCGACCCGGCTCTTCCCTTTGAAGGCGGAAGACACGATATAAACGCGGAAGTGCGTCTCGCCGCTCGGCCGATGGCCGGCGTGGCCCTCATGCAAATGTGACTCGTCGACGACTTGCAGGCTTTCCGGCGTGAAAGCTTCCTGCAACTTGTTGCTGATAGTGTCTCTGATGGCCATCTGGGTCATTACGGTGCGAGATCGCTCTCCGTATTGCATAGGCCGCCTCTGGCGGCCGTTCAAGGACGCCTCAGCATAGCTTCGGCTATGCTTTTCAGCTAATTGCAATGTCAAGACTTGAAGGTTTTTGCATTGCGTAGTCAAAGTCAGCCATGCCGATCGATTCATCAAAGTTCTTCGACTCCATCCGGATCAAGCCGAAAGGCAAGCAGCCGGAAGTGAAGCCGCGCGACGCCGTGGTCAATTGTGAATGGACCGGGTGTCAGAACAAGGGCGCGCATCGTGCGCCCAAGGGTCGCGACAATCAGCGTGAGTACTGGCACTTCTGCCTGAATCACGTGCGCGAATACAACCAGAACTACAATTTCTTTTCCGGCATGAATGCCGACGCCGTCGCGCGCTATCAGAAGGATGCGCTGACCGGCCATCGTCCGACCTGGAAGATGGGCGCCAATGGCGGCGTCAAGAAGGGCGCCGAGGCCGAGATCGACAGCGCCTTCGATCCGTTCAGCATGTTCCAGGAGCTCAACGGCCGCACCGGCTGGCGCGCCGGCCCGCAGGCCGCGCCCAAGGCCGAGACGCGCAAGATCATGAACGCCGAGCGCAAGGCGCTCCAGGTGATGGGCCTCGGCCCCGACTCCACGCTCGCCGACGTCAAGTCCAAGTACAAGGCGCTGGTGAAGCAGCACCACCCCGACGCCAACGGTGGCGACCGCTCCACCGAGGATCGCCTGATCGAGATCATCAAGGCGTATAATTATCTGAAGACCGTGGTGCGCGAGGCGTAGGCCTCGCGCGCGCTTTCTTCCCTTGCGGGAGCGCCGTAGCCCGGATGGAGCGAAGCGCAATCCGGGTCTTTCTGTCACACGCGCACCTTCCCGGATTACGCTTCGCTCCATCCGGGCTACGCACTTCGCTCACGCCTTCGGCATCGCCCCCACATATGACGAGCTCGGCCGGATCAGCCGTCCCGTCCGCTGCTGCTCGCGCGCATGCGCCGTCCAACCGGCGGCGCGCGCCACCGCGAAGATCGGCGTAAAGGCCTGCCTCGGAATCGCCAGCGCATCGAGCAGGATCGCGGTGAAGAACTCCACGTTAGTCTCCAGCGGTCGGTCCGGATTCTTCTTGCGCAAGGCTGCGCGGACATAGGCCTCGACCTCGCCGGCAAACGGCAGGTCGGCGCCGTCCGAGGCCAGCGCCTCGATCGCGGTCTTGAGCACGTCGGCGCGGGGGTCGCGCACGCGATAGACGCGGTGACCAAAACCCATCATCCGCTCGCCGCGGGCGAGTGCCGCGTCCACCCAGGGCTGGATGCGCTCGCGCGAGCCGATCGCGTCGAGCATTTCCAGCACCGGCTCCGGCGCGCCGCCATGCAGCGGACCCGTCAGCGCGCAATAGCCGGCGGTGACGGCGGCAAACAGGTCAGCCTGCGTCGAGGCCACCACGCGCGCGGTGAAGGTCGAGGCGTTCATGCCGTGGTCGCTGGCCGTGACGAGATAGGCGTCCAGCGCCGTGACCTCGCGTGGTTCAGGCGCGCGCCCGTGCAGCATGCGAAGCGTATCGGCGGCCTGGCTCACGTTCGGATCGGGCGCCACGGGATCGAGACCCCTGGCGCGGCGGACGAGCGCGCCCGCAATCACAGGGAATGCGCCGACGATCGTCGCCTCATGGGCGAGGCCGTGCTCGGCGCGAAGGCCCGCGACCGCCGCGCGAAACCCGTCGACGACGCCCATGCCGCGGGCTGCCGGCAGCAACTCATCCAGCCGCGCGAAGGCACGCTCGCGTGCGGAGCCCAGGCTCGCGCGCACATTGGCTTCGCTCAGCGTGGTCATGCTGGCGCCGTTCCAGAGCCGGGCGGTGACGCCTTCAAAGCTCGACTGGCTTGCCAGTCGGCCGACATGCTCGCCGGCGATGATCAACTCGCCGCGCTCGCCGTCGACATGGCTCAGCACGGTTTCGGCTGCGGGAACGCCGTCCAGTCCGATCTGGCTTTTGGTGAGGTGGATGTTCATGGCCCAAATCTCCTTTGCACCAGCCAAAGGTCGGTCCTCTCGACAGATTGATCAATCTTGATTACATCAATCAATATGAAAAATTCGGAAGGTCTCTACCTCTCCGCCCGGGAAGCCGCCGCCGAGCTCGCGATCTCGCCGGCCACGCTCTACGCCTATGTCAGCCGCGGGCTGGTCCGCTCCGAGCCGACGCCGGACTCGCGCAAGAACCGCTATCGCGCCGAGGACGTCCGGGCGCTGAAGGAGCGCCGGGTGCCGTCGCCGGAGCCGCGCGGCCTGCGCAGCTTCGATGCCGATCTGCCGGTCATGGACACGGAGATCTCCACCATCACCGAGGACGGCGCGATCTATCGCGGCGTCAATTGCGTCGATCTCGCCGAGCACGACACGCTGGAGCACACGGCAACGCTTCTGTGGGACGTCTCCGGCGTCGATCCCTTTGCGCCCGGCAATTGTCCCGCGGTGTCCGATGAGATGCGCCTGATCGCGCAGGCCGCGCGCCGCGCCGCGCCGATTGATCGCGCCATTGCCGTGCTGGCGCTCGCATCGAGCGCCGATCCCCGCGCCTTCACCCGCGCGCATGATGGACGTGCGATGGTCGGTGCGCGCATCGTCCGGCTTCTGGTCGCGACCATGCTCAACACGGAGCCGTCCGCCGAGCCGCTGCACCAGCAGATCGCGAGGGCCTGGGCGCCCGACAACAAGCATGCGGCCGATCTCATCCGCCGCGCGCTGGTTCTGCTCGCCGAGCATGAATTGAACGCGTCCACCTTCACGGCGCGCTGCGCGGCCTCGACCGGCCTCAATCTTTATGATTCCGTCATCGCCGGCCTCGCCGCGCTGAAGGGACCGAAGCACGGCGGCGCCGGCGTGCTCGCCTCGCAGCTCGTCAAGGCGTTGGTGGATCGTGACGTCGAGCCAATGGTGCGCGAGCGTGTCGCGCTCGGCGAACGCTTTGCCGGCTTCGGTCACGGTGTCTACAAGCGGGGCGATCGGCGCGCGCAGTCGCTCCTGAATGCCTTGGCCCGCGCAGGCGCACCCCGCAAATTCACCAAGGAGGTGCCGGAGCGGATCGCGGAGGCGACCGGCGAGCTCGTCAACATCGACTACGCGCTCGCCGTGCTCGTGCATGCGTTGCGCCTGCCGGCCGGAAGCGAGCTCGCGCTGTTCGCCATGGCCCGCAGCGTCGGCTGGATCGCACATGCCAGCGAGCAATTGCAGTTCGGCAAGCTGATCAGGCCGCGGGCCAGGTATGTGGGACCGGCGCCGGGGCGGAGGGGAGGCGCTGCTAGCTAGGAGCGCTGCTGCGGTCGTCTTGGCGAAAGCCCGTGCTCGGGTGCCTGATCAATCCGCAAGCCCCATCACGAACGCCAAAGCAATCCCGAGCCGAGCCATGTCCTGGCTGCCGAGACGCCCGATCTTCTGTCCGATCCGTTCGCGTCTCACGGTGATCGGCTTGTCAGCTATCGCCTGCGATCTCAGTCGTAATCCATTCTCGCGGGTCGGCTCGATCGTCACGCGAAAATCCGGGGCGTCCGCCAGTTCGGAAGTCAACTGGCAGATCACTACGGAGGCATGAGTTTCAGGGAAAGCGTCGCTCTGCACGATCACCGCTGGGCGGGGTTTGCCATAGTCGCCCGTTGCAGCGACGGTCACCACGTCACCGCGTTGCATCTGCATCAAACTCGGAGACCGACTCGATCCACTGCAGCGCGCTGCGCTCGCGATCGGGATCGAGGCCGGCTACCTGCTTCGCCACCCGTCGTCGAACTGATCGCGAGCGCGCATCAGCTACGACGAGGCGCAGTTCGCGCAATCCCCGGACGCGCCTCCGCTGCCGCATCATTTTCATTCGCTCAGCGGGTGCAGTCATCGGAAGCGTCCCATGTAACGCGTTACAATGTAACGCGTTACGGCTGGGGAGGCAAGGGCCGCCGTGTTGCGAGGTCCCAAAACCGCAGTGCGCCGCTCGACGCTACCACCCCCGCGGCTTCGCCACCGCCACACCGCCACCGTTCCGGCGGCGATAGATCCAGACCGCCAGGCCCAGAACGATCGAGATGCCGACCACGGTCAGGATCCAGATGTGCTTGCCGACATGTCCATGGTGGTGCAACCCGGCATATTCGTGCAGGGCCGACACCGCCAGAACACCCGGCAGCACATGCGCCGGCGCCCAGACCAGGATCGCCGGGATGTTGATGGCGTAGAAGCGGGCCGGGGGCATGCCCAGCGCGCCCGCCGTGACCGGGACGAAGGCACGGATCGGCGGCACGAAGCGGGCGAAGAACACCGCCCAGGTGCCGAAGCGGTGGAAGAAATTCTCGCTCTGCTCGACCACGCGCGGATAATTGGTCAGCGGCCAGGTGTTGAGGATCTCCCGTTGCTGCCGGTGACCGATCCAGTAGGCCGAACCATCGCCGAGCACTGCGCCGAACGCCGCCGCCAGCAACACCCATTGCAGCCTGAGTTCGCCGCCCGGGACCAGGGCGCTCAGCGCCAGGATGATGGTCGAGCCGGGGATGACCGACCCCACCACTGGAACCGCCTCCAGCAGGGCCGCCAGGAACAGGGTCAGATAGGCCAGCCACGCATGGGCCGAGACGAATGCAATGAGGGGATCGAGAAAGGACGTCACGTCGTCTCTGTGGTGGGATTGGGCCTTGGGGATGGGGCCTTGGGTTCGAACCCTACATAAGTAACGAGCGGCGGTAAAAGTGCCACCCGCGTGGGCAGGACCGCGCCCTTGGCACGAAATTCAGGCGTGATTCGCAGGGCAGCCTTCCAAAAATCGCGTTCCTTGCCTATCTAAATGAAAAGACAACGGAACTTTGATTAGGGGGCGGGCTTCTGCCCGCACGTTGTCTCTGATAGGTTCGCGATCGCACCCAGCCGCAGCCAACGTGCAATAACTGGTCTCGGGATCGCCCGGGACCTCGGAGGATTGATGACGACCGCCGCGATGTCCAAAGTTGAGGAAGTTTCCGGTTTGCCCGACATGAAGGTGTCGGTGCGCCAGGTGTTCGGGATCGACAGTGATCTCGAAGTCCCCGCTTATTCCGAAGTCGATCCTCACGTCCCCGAAGTCGATTCCGATTACCGCTTCGATCGCGCCACCACGCTCGCCATTCTCGCCGGCTTCGCGCACAACCGCCGCGTCATGGTCACGGGCTATCACGGCACCGGAAAATCCACGCATATCGAGCAGGTCGCCGCGCGGCTGAACTGGCCCTGCGTGCGCGTCAACCTCGACAGCCACATCAGCCGTATCGACCTCGTCGGCAAGGACTCGATCGTGGTCCGCGACGGCAAGCAGGTCACCGAATTCCGCGACGGCATTCTGCCCTGGGCGCTCCAGCATAACGTTGCGCTGGTGTTCGACGAATACGACGCCGGCCGCCCGGACGTGATGTTCGTGATCCAGCGCGTGCTGGAAGTCTCCGGCCGCCTGACGCTGCTCGACCAGAACAAGGTGATCAAGCCGCATCCGGCATTCCGCATGTTCTCGACGGCCAACACCGTCGGCCTCGGCGACACCTCGGGCCTCTATCACGGGACCCAGCAAATCAACCAGGGCCAGATGGACCGCTGGTCGATCGTCACCACGCTGAACTATCTCAGCCATGACGAGGAAGTGGAGATCGTGCTGGCCAAGGCCAAGCACTATCGCACCACGGAGGGCCGCGACATCGTCAACAAGATGGTTCGCCTCGCCGACCTCACCCGCAACGCCTTCGCCAATGGCGATCTGTCGACGGTGATGAGCCCGCGCACGGTGATCACCTGGGCGGAAAACGCCGACATTTTCAGCGACATCGGATTTGCGTTCCGGGTTACCTTCCTCAACAAGTGCGACGAGCTCGAACGTCCCCTCGTCGCCGAGTTCTACCAGCGCTGCTTCAACGCGGAGCTGCCGGAATCGGCGGTGAACGTGGCGCTCAGCTGAGAGTTCGAGACGGTGGAAGTCCGAATCGAGACGACTTACGGCGCGACGAAAAAATTCGTCGCGGCGGGTCTCGAGGCCTTCAATCGGCAGCATCAGGCGGGCAGCCTGCCGAAATCATTTGCGGTGACGGTCAGGGAGAATGAAGCTGCTCGGGGCGGCCTGGTTGCCGAAGGTGTGGGCCAATGGATGGTCTTCACTCTTCTGTGGGTTGAGGACCAATACCGGCGCCGCGGCTTTGGCACCTCGTTGCTTCGCGCGGCAGAAGCCGAATCGAAGAAAAGGGGTGCGGTTGGCGCTCTGGTCGACACCTATTCGTTCCAGGCGCCGGCCTTCTACAGGATGAACGGCTATACCGCCTACGGGCAAGTCGATGATTTCCCCGAAGCCGGAATGACTTGGTTTCGATTCAAGAAGGCGCTTTGATCGATTGGCAGCATTGGATTCTGCAAAGAAAGCGATTGCGATGAGCACGACCAGCAAAGTCCGCTCCGGGCCGAAAGAACCATCCGCCGTGTCCGCCCGCTACGAGGACGATCTTTATGGCTGGGCTGAAGCTCAGATCGCGCTGCTGAAGGCCGGCCGTCTAACCGAAGTCGATGCACGGAATATCGCTGAGGAACTGGCTGACGTGGGGCACGATCAATACGATAAGCTGGAAAGCGCGTTGGGCATCTTGATGATGCACCTTCTGAAATGGGACCATCAGCCGACGCATCGATCGCGAAGCTGGGTCAACACCGTGCATGAGCAGCGAAAACGCATCGCGCGTGTCCTGCGCAAGAACCCAAGCCTCAAGTCGCGCATTCCCGAGGCGACCGAAGAGGGTTACGAGGATGCACGTGATGACGCTGCGGCTGAGACCGGGATCGCCAAGAAGCTTTTCCCGAAAGCCTGTCCCTATGACTGGTCCGAGATCACGACGCGCGTCATCGAATTTGAAGATCTCCGGTCGCCGGAAGAGTAACATGATGCTGGAGCTTCGGCCGATCCCATGACCACGTCCAACTCCAAGTTCCGCAACACCAAGGAAGCCCCGACCGAGCCGTTCAAGCGCTCGGTGGCCTCGTGCCTGAAGGCGATCGCCAAGGCCCCCGAGCTCGACGTCAGCTTCGCCGCCGAGCGTCCAGGGCTCGCGCCGGGCAAGGCGCGGCTCCCCGAACCCGCGCGAAAAATGACCAGGCGCGATGCCGCGATCGTGCGCGGCCATGCCGATTCGATCGCGCTCAAGCTCGCCTGTCACGATCCGAAGGTGCATCGCAAGCTGATGCCGGGCAATCCGCAGGCGCGCGGCGTGTTCGAGGCGGTGGAGCAGGCCCGTGTCGAGGCGATCGGTGCGCGGCGCATGGCGGGCGTTGCCAAAAACCTCACTGCGATGCTCGACGACCATTTCCATCGCGGCAAGTTCGACGAGATCACCGATCGAGCCGACGCGCCGCTCGCCGACGCGCTGGCGATGCTGGTGCGCGAGCGCCTGACCGGCATGGCGCCGCCGACGGCCGCGAAGAAGATGGTCGATCTCTGGCGTCCCATCCTCGAAGACAAGATCGGCAGGCGGCTCGACCGGCTCGATACCGTGGTCGAGGACCAGACCAGGTTCGGCGATGCCGTGCATGATCTCCTGACGGCGCTCGAGATCGGCGACGAGCGCAGCGCCGACAGCGAAGACAATGACGAGAACGACGAGAACCAGGACGGCGACAACGATCAGTCCGGTGCCGAGGGCTCGCCCGATTCCGACGCCGCGCAGGAGATGAGCGCCGATCAGGCCCAGGCGTCGAGCGAGGAGATGAGCGAGAGCGCGATGGAAAGCGCGCAGGCCTCGACCTCCGACACCTTCGACGACGGTGAGCTCGGCGACGACGAGACGCCGGGCGAGGCGACGCGGCCGAATTCGCACGGCAAGAACGAGCCGCGCGGGCCGGAATACCACGCCTTCGCGCCGAAGTTCGACGAGATCATCGCCGCCGAGGACCTCTGCGACCATGACGAGCTGGAGCGCCTGCGCGCCTATCTCGACAAGCAGCTTGCGCATCTGCAGGGCATCGTCGCCCGTCTCGCCAACCGGCTCCAGAGGCGCCTGATGGCGCAGCAGAACCGCGCCTGGGAGTTCGATCTCGAAGAGGGCATTCTGGACCCCGCGCGGCTGTCGCGCGTGGTGACCGATCCCTATCACCCGCTGTCCTTCATGCACGAGAAGGAGGCGACGTTCCGCGACACCGTGGTGACGCTGCTGCTCGACAATTCCGGCTCGATGCGCGGCAGGCCCATCACGGTCGCGGCGACCTGCGCCGACATCCTCGCCCGCACGCTGGAGCGTTGCGGCGTCAAGGTCGAGATTCTCGGCTTCACCACGCGCGCCTGGAAGGGCGGGCAATCGCGCGAGGCGTGGCTTGCCGCCGGCAAGCCGGCCAGTCCCGGCCGCCTCAACGATCTCCGCCACATCATCTACAAATCGGCGGACGCGCCCTGGCGCCGTGCGCGGAAGAATCTCGGCCTGATGATGCGCGAGGGGCTGTTGAAGGAGAACATCGACGGCGAGGCGCTCGACTGGGCGCACAAGCGTCTGCTCGGCCGGCCCGAGCAGCGCAAGATCCTGATGATGATCTCGGACGGCGCGCCGGTCGACGATTCCACGCTGTCGGTCAACCCCGGCAACTACCTCGAACGGCACCTGCGCCACATCATCGAGGAGATCGAGACCCGCTCGCCGGTCGAGCTGATCGCGATCGGCATCGGCCATGACGTGACGCGCTATTATCGCCGCGCGGTGACGATCGTGGACGCCGAAGAGCTCGGCGGCGCCATCACCGAAAAACTCGCCGAACTGTTCAGCGAGACCAACACTGCGCCCACGCAGCCGGCCAACCGCCCGCGCCGCAAACTGCATTCGTGAGCAACCATCGATCCCGCCGCAGCTTTATCGCCCACGCGGCGGCGGGATTTTCCACTCTCGCACTGTCTCGCCTGGCGCAGGCCCAGCCCGCGCCGAAGCCGGCGCTCGTCGAGCACGCCGTCGCCGCGCCTGTGGGCATCGAGGTCAACGCGCGGCCGATTCCCCATTTCGAGCCGCGCGACCGCGCGCGCACGCGGTTCGGTTCGCTGGACTATCGCGGCGGCCTCGTGCTGACCTCGCCGCATCGCGGCTTCGGCGGCCTGTCCGGCTTCCGCTTCCTCGACAGCAAAGGCGAGCGCTTTCTCGCAATGTCCGACCAGGGCACATGGTTCACCGGTCGCATCCGCTATTCCGGGCGGAGCATGACCGGTCTCGACGACGTCGAGGCCGCGCCGGTGCTCAATGCGGAGGGGCGGCCGATCACGGAGAAGCGGCTGTGGTACGACACCGAAGCGCTCGCGCGCGACGGCGACCTCGTCTATGTCGGGCTCGAGCGCGTCAACCAGATCATGCGGTTCGATTTTTCGAAGGGCGGCACGCGCGCCCGCGGCGAGGTGCTGCCGACGCCGCCGGCGGTGCGCAAACTGCCCTACAACAAAGGGCTCGAGGCGCTGGTGTTTGTCCCCAAGGACATACCCAAGGGCCAGCCGCTCGCGGGCACCTTGATCGCGCTGTCGGAGGGCGGCTTCGATGCCGACGGCAATCTGATCGGATTTTTGCTCGGCGGCCCCACACCCGGCCAGTTCAGCATTCGCCGCACCGACCAGCAGCTCATCAGCGACGCCGTGCTGCTGCCCTCGGGCGATCTCCTGATTCTCGAACGCAAATTCTCCTGGTTCACCGGCGTCGACATCCGCATCCGCGCGATCCCCTTGAAATCGATCGCGCCTGGTGCGTTGGTCGACGGCCCCGTGCTGTTCAAGGCCGATCTCGGTCACGAGATCGACAACATGGAAGGCATCGACGCCCATTTCACCGCCGACGGCGAGACCGTGCTGACGCTGGTGTCCGACGACAATTTCTCGATGCTCCAGCGCACGCTGCTGCTGCAGTTCGCGCTGGTGGAGTAGGCCAGGCGAGAAGCCACCGACTGCGGTGCAATGCGTGGCCGAACAGGCCGCCATTCCCCCCGCGCGGCTAGCAATCGGCGCATCGCTCACTACAATCTCCCCAACTCCCGCCCTCCATCCCCCGGAACTCCCCCCGCATGAGCGCCCTGTTTTCCCCGATCAAGCTGCGCGGCCTGACCTTGAAGAACCGAATCGTGGTGTCGCCGATGTGCCAATATTCGGCCGAGGACGGCGTTCCCACCGACTGGCACTTCACCCACATCAACAATCTCAGCCTGTCGGGCGCGGCGATGTTCTGCATCGAGGCGACCCATGTCGAGGCGATCGGCCGCATCACGCCGGGCTGCCTCGGGCTCTACAGCGATGCCGCCGAGGCCGCGCTGAAGCAGATCCTCACCTCGGTGCGGAAACATTCCTCGACCGCGGTCGCGATGCAGCTCGCGCATGCCGGCCGCAAAGCCTCGAGCGCGCGGCCCTGGGACGGCGGCCAGCTGATTCCGATAGACCAGGGCGGCTGGCAGACCGTGGCGCCGTCGGCGCTGCCGCACAAGGAGGGCGAAGCCGCGCCGCTGGCGCTCGACGCCGCGGGCCTCAAGCGCATCCGCGACGCCTTCGTCGATGCCGCCAAGCGCGCCGATCGCATCGGCATCGACGCCATTGAGCTGCACGGCGCGCACGGCTATCTCCTGCATCAGTTCCTGTCGCCGATCTCGAACAAGCGCACCGACGACTATGGCGGCTCGCTCGAGAACCGCATGCGCTTCCCGCTGGAAGTCTACGACGCGGTCCGCGCGGCGTTCCCGCACGACAAGCCGGTCGGCATGCGGGTGTCGTCGACCGACTGGGTCGAGGGCGGCTGGGACCTGGCGCAGACGATCGCGTTCGCCAAGGCGCTGAAGGCGCGCGGCGTCGACTGGATCGATGCCTCCTCCGGCGGCGTCTCGCCGCTGCAGAAGATCGCGCTCGGCCCCGGCTACCAGGTGCAGTTCGCAGAGGCCATCAAGCGCGAGACCGGTTTGCCCACCATCGCCGTCGGCCTGATCACCGAGCCGAAGCAGGCCGAAGAGATCGTCGCATCCGGCAAGGCCGACATGGTCGCGCTCGCCCGCGGCATGCTCTACGACCCGCGCTGGGCCTGGCACGCCGCAGCGGACGTCGGCGGCGAAGTCGAAGCCCCGCCGCAATACTGGCGCTCGCAGCCCTCGACGCAGAAGGCGCTGTTCGGCAAGACCACGTTCGGGGCGCGGTAGGCTCTTCACCTCGCCGCCATCCTTCGAGACGCCCGCCTTTGGCGGGCCCTCAGGATGAGGCCGGAGTGCGCGGCAGCGCTTTCGGCGGGCAAAGATGCCGCTCAGCCTCATCCTGAGGAGACCGCAAAGCGGTCGTCTCGAAGGACGAGGCGCTTGCTCCGCCCTCACGCCTCCGTAACGCCCCTCACCTTCCACCCCCGCCAAATCTGGCCTAACCTCGCGCGCGTCCAACTCCTCGCGGAGATCCGCCATGCGGTTTCGTATTCGAAAGGCTGCCCACGTCATCGAGCGCGTGGGGCTTGCGATGGCGGGCGCCGCGTGCGGGCTGTTTGTCGGCGCTTACGTGGGATCCGCGATACCCGCGCTCACCACCGAGGGCTTCCTGCTGCTGATGATGGTGCTGGGCTTCGTCGGCTTCTATCTCGGCATCGACACGCCGCAGCTGCCCTTCGACGAGGCCCACGGCGACATCGACGCCGCGGAGCTGTTGAGCTCCGCCGGCACGCTCTGCGCCACGCTCACCGCGCTCGCCTCCGTCGCCATCATCGTGCTCCGCCTCGAGCCGCATATCGCCTGGAGCTGGTTCGCCCTGTTCGGCTGGATCGCCGGCGTGGCGATGCAGATCGTCGCGGGGGCGAAGGCGCGGATGCGGAAGTAGGGAATTTGTTGTGTTGGGAGAGATCGCGCCGCGACAATCTCCGCCGTCGTCCTGGCGAAAGCCAGGACCCATTACCCCACGGAGCAGTTTGGCGAAGACTCGTCGTTCGGTACGTCTACCGCCTGCAATCGATAAATCACGCGGTATGGGTCCTGGCTTTCGCCAGGACGACAACTTAGGAGGCCGCGCCAGCGTGCCTCGCCTCTAAAACACCACGCCCACCTTCGTGCCGCGCTTCCACGCCACGCGGCAGCGCTTTTTGGTGTTGACGTGCAGCAGCTCGAAGCGATCGGGAATCTTCACCTGGCCGCCGAGATCGACGCAGGCCCCTCCCGGCGAATAATCGATCAGCGTGCAGGGGATCACCGGCGCGCGCGGGTCGGTGATGATCTTGGCCTGGCGGGACACGAGGCCCGCGGGCTTGACGCGGGCATGTCGTCGCGGATGCATTGGCACTCTCCTCCAATTTCCGCGGATGGCGCGGGTGGTCTGGGAGACCATGATGAACGAGAGGTGATTCGATCCGGCTAAAGCGGGGTCGATAATTTTAATGAATATTGGCGGTAGCCGGGTGGGTTGGCTGTATTCCGCCGTCGTCCTGGCTTTCGCCAGGACCCATCACCCCAGGACGTACTTTGGTGAAGGCTCGTCGTTCGGTGCGCCGACTGTCCGCAACCGAAAGATCACGCGGTATGGGTCCTGGCTTTCGCCAGGACGACGGCTTTGGTGGAGCGCCGGCCAGCTCCCCATCATGGTCCGCCGCGCAACCACCTCATCCCACCACGATCTCCCCCGTCTCGCCTCCAGCGCCCACACCCGGCGGCACCGGCATCGGCACCGTCACATAGTCCTTCGGCAGATTCACCGGCCGATAGCCCGGCTCCACCGCCATCCGCTTCACCACGCTCTCGTGCACATGCGCGCCTTCGGGAATGGGGCGCGGTTCGCAATCGGGGATGTAGAGTCCCATAAACACCTTCCGCTCCGGCCATTCCCTGTAGGTCGCGCTCTTCGGCAGATATTCCAGCACGCGCCAGGGCGCCGTCATCGAATCATGCAGCTCGCCCGTCTTGCCGGTGTATTCAGGCGGCACGTATTGGAACGGCGAGTTCTTGCGCTGGATGCCCCAGGCGAGCTGGTTCACCGTGCGCGGGTTGAAGTTCAGCCCGGCCTTGGCCGCCTCCTCGATCATCCAGAGCAGCGGATATTTGGACTCGCCGCTCTCGGCTTCCGGATAGCCGCCGCCGACGTCGCAATGCACGCCGGCGAACCACACCTGCAGGATGTCCTGCGGCTCCTTCTTCTCGTCGGGCACGTAGCGGTGGCGCCAGTACTCCTGCGGCTCCTCATACGCCTTGAGGCGGAACATGCGGCGCTGCTCGTCGATGGCGATCGCCTGCCGGAAGATGTTGACGCTCGGATTGCGCAGCGTGAAGGCGAGCTCCTCCAGGCTGAAGACGAGGAAGAAGACGTCGCGCCGCGGCACGATCACGCTCGCCACCGTGTCCCAGACGCCGATGAAGTGGATGGTCGGCCAGCGCGTCGAGGTGATGCGCGCGAATTGCGCGGCGAGGTCGAATTGGTCTTTCGGCAGCGGCCCCTGTTCGTCGACGGCGATGTCCTTGAGGTCCTCGACATCGTTGCCGCGCCCGGTGCCGGAATATTGCTTGTAGGCGACAAGGCCGGAGCCTGCGAGGTTGGCCTGCTCCGGCGAGATCAGGCCGATCTTGTGGATCAGCCCCGCCAGCACCCGCACCGTGTAGGCACCGCGCGAAAAACCGAACAGATAGATCCTGTCGCCCGGCGCGTAATGCTCGACCAGGAAGCAATAGGCCGACAGCACATTGTCATCGAGCCCGTAGCCGGTGGCGAGCCCCAGCACCAGATTGACGTTGGCTTTCCAGCGGTGCCACGTCGACGGCTCCGTCACCGTGCCGACCCCGGGATCGTAGAACACCATCTGCCGCGGCCGCGTCTTGTCGGTCTTGCGCAGGCAGCGATACAGCTTCAGGACGTTGGAGATGTTCTCCGAGATCTCGTTGCCGGTGCCGTCACAGCAGATGACGAGATTTTTCGGCTCGGATGTGTGGTCGGCGTTGCGCTCGTGCTCCACGGTACTCCCCTCCCGCTGATGCTACCCGGGCGAGTATAGCGGAAAACGGCGGGAGAAGGAGATGGTGGTGCAGGGCGCAGTGCCTGCTCTCCCTCGCCCCGCTTGCGGGGAGAGGGTGGGGTGAGGGGGAGCCTCAGCAAGCGAGGTGAGAGATGGACTCGCGGAGAGTCCCCCTCACCCGGAATCCGCGCGTTCCGCGCGAATTCCGACCTCTCCCCGCACGCGGGGCGAGGTGAAGAAGCACCTGCTCCGCGGCGATAGCTTTGATCCGCCCCGCTACTTCTTCTTCTGGCCGATCTCCGGCTGCCACGCCGCATCCTTGCGGCTGGGCGCTGCGGCGCTGGTCTTGATCTTGTCTTTCTTCGGCTTCTTGGTCTCGCGGTTGCTGCGTTGCTGTCCCTTGGCCATGATTTCGTCTCCTCCTGGGTTTCGAGTTCGTCCGCGTGAAATGGGCGCTGCAATGGTCGCCGGCGGGTTACGAGATACATCCGCCCGAGCCATTGAAGATCGCCGCTGCGCACACGAGGCGCGAAAGATGCAGCGCAACATCGACGCGCGGCAATTGCGTGAGCTGCGCTGACATGGTCGAGCGTACGCCCGCGCCCTGCCGATGGCGAGGACTAAAACGCCGCGCGCGCGTGTCGCGCTTGCCGCTTAAGTCCCGGCCGGCGCTGACATAAAGCTGGCTATTGCCGCGCAACGAGCGCATGGTTCGCCATGGCTGGCGTCGGTTGGGGCCCCTTCTTTGCGAAAGGCAGGCGCGCATGACCATCCGCTCGCGGCGAGAAACCATCACCTTCAAGCATCCATTCCACATCCGCGGCCTCGCGCGCGAATTGCCGGCCGGCGCCTATGAGGTCGTCACCGACGAGGAGATGATCGAGGGCCTGTCGTTCGCGTCCTATCGCCGCGTCGCCACCATGATCACGGTGCCCTCCGAAGGCGTGCGCGGTGCGACGGAGATGCTCTCGATCGGCTCGGTCGACCTTGCGGATGCCCAACGTATCGATGCGAGTGCCTGAAATGACTGACATCCCGGTCGATCTCGACAGCCACCGCGGCATGGCCGCCCAGAAGGCAACCGATCTGCGCCGCGCGCTGGCCGATGTCGAGGCCCAGGTCAGGGAGCTGCGCGAGCGCGAGGCCGAACTCGAAAACCGCATGATGTCGGTGCCCGCCACGTCCTGGCCCGAGGCCGCCGTGAAGGCCCGCCATCTGCTCAACCTCTACGCCGCGAGCCTGCCCGCCGAGGACACCCGCCACCGCGCGCTGGTGGCCGCACTGTTCGACGATTTCGCAAGACTCAACGGCGACGGCTGAAGCGAGCCAACTCGTGGCGCCATCGCGCAACGCTCGCAAACACACCCGTCGTCCTGGCGAAAGCCAGGACCCATAACCACCGAAGCGACTTGTTGTGCACCCTAGTGCCACAGCCTGCTTCGATAACGCCGACCGACGCCCCCGTGCGCAATTGCGCAATCCCGGCACGACGCGCGGACGCCAAAGGAGTACCCCATGACACTCACCAGCAGCCGCTTCATCGCCCACGACCAGGACCGCGGCATCGTCCAGTTCTCGATGCAGGACGGCAGCAAGGAGATCGCCTGCGCGATCTCGACCTCCGCCATGGACGACCTCGAGCGCGGCCCGCGCGCCAGGCCAAGCGAGCGCGAAGAGCAGTTCACGCGCCTGCGCGAACGCATCGAAGCCTGCACCGGACGCAAATATCAGGCGACGGAGTTCGAAGGCACGCCACCGGGAATCGTGCTGCGGAGCATTGATTTTCGGGGGTAGGGGAGGCGGGACGGGCTATTGCGGTTCGGTCTTGTGCATCGTGCGGAGGCAACGGTGCGGATTCTGAGTGTTGGAGATATTCTCGCCCATAGAGTTGCCGGTGCCGTTATAGCAACGTCACGAAGGTTTTAGGTCGTTCCGCGACGTGCTCCACGGTACATACCCTCTTGTGGTGCTACTGGGGCGGATGAGGAGAGTGGAGTGCGGTGCTAGGCGGTCCGCGTGACGCATACCTAATGCCTGCCGATCAACTGAATACTCTACCTAGGCGTTAGGTGCAGGATCAGCTCTCGAGCTGGTCGTCTAGCATTTCTTCCGGCCTTATTTCCGCGATTGTCACTTGTTCCGCCCAAAGTGCTGAAGTGGCTCGCAACTGATTTCTTGCGAACCTTAAAATGTCTAGCTGCGATCTTCTTTACTTGATCCCCGGAAAGTCCGTTTGAACAGGAGTGATCTGGAAACGTAACAATTACAGCTGCACGCTTCTTGGCGATTGCACCCAGAAGATCGTCGAATGCGTTTTCGGACTCGGATTGTACACTATATCGCGAACGTGGCCGTTGACGCTCTGGCGGATAGCGCCCCACTCCGCTTACTTCGATGCGTTCACCGCGTGCGATCGTTTCCAGCACATGATAAAATCTACTGTAGTGGACGCCTGAATAGGGCGGATCGATAAAAACTAGATCTCCTGCTTGGAGTTGAAGCGCCATCAAATTGGCGTCGATTTTCTTCGCATGCCCCACCCTCTGGGCGGATAGCGTAGCTAGTTCAATCAACTCCTTTTTGGTCTGGCCGACGACATCGCGTCTCCATGCCTCCTCTAAGAATCGTATCGCGGTGATCGTTGGTTGGAATGGCTGCGCGGTATGACCCGGACTGGCGGCGCAATGACTAGCCGCTCTGATTAGAGCGGCTAGCGCGACGCATCGTCGGTTACGATCTCCTGGCAGAGTGTTTCGGAGCGCGTCAATCCACACCGCTTGGGCGGCGCAAAAATAATGGCCACCATAGGCAGATGTGATCGGAAGTGCCTGTCTCTCGCACCACTCTCTTTGTGAGCGAACGATCCGCTTACTCACAGTTGCAGGAAGGCAAGGGGTCGATTGGTGCTGTTTGGAGAACTCAGATGCGCGTCTGAACCAATTGTCCCACAGTCGTTGCGGATCAAAAGTCCGTTTGCGTGAGACGATAGCGTTGGCGAGAATAACGCTATAGGTTTGTAGATCGGTTGCGACCACCTCGATGTCAAAACGTTGAGCCACATGACTGGCGACTGCAGCCGATCCGGCAAATAGGTCAACAAACCTGGTGGCCTTGGGGACTTCGCGATCTAGTAACGTTCCTAAGCCGTTGCGTAGCATCGACCTTTTTGAGCCCATATACTTCATACTTGCTCATCCCCCCGGATGAATGTCACGGAATGGCGCCCCAGATTGCGGCCCGTTCGCAGCTGCCGAGATCTATGAGAGCTTCGTGAAGTTCGGCGCCTATCCGATAGAAAGTCTGCTTATTCTTTGCGTGTTTCGACTGAAAGTCCGCGACCTCGCCGAGTTGCAAGTCAATGTCCGCCCACAAGTCCGTAGGAGCTACGGCCGATCCTTCCCATAAGCCTCGAGCGCGTCCTAGGCCGCTTGACCAGAACTCAAGTTCGGCCTCGGTAATTCCAACAGAGCGAAATAGATCGGCAGCAGCGCCCGAGGCGGTGCGGAGGAGCAATGTGGCGCGCGAAGCAATAGTTTCGGCCCCGCTTCCAGAAATAGTGTTTGGCTCCCGTGAGCGGATAAGCACCAAAGAGTCTGCAGGCATGACCTTCCGCGTCAAAAAACGAACGATTTCGGCTTCGACCGGCGGATCAAAGTTCTGAGGCTTCACGATCTTGGTGACGTGACGTAGGAAGTCCGGTGCAGCCTGAGACGCCGCTCGACCAGAGAGCGCCTGGAAATGTGTTTCTATAGAGACGCGCAGAATGTGCCGATCGATAATATCAAACCGAGAATTGGCAGACGGCTCTAGAACTGACCACAACTCGCTGACGTAATTTAACACCTCAGCCGCCTCCAGTTCCCATGCCTTTGGCAGGCCGTCTGGTTGGTAGCTGGAGAGATTTCGCGCATCACGGTCATCAGGAAACGACTTCAGATCCATGCCCCATTGTCGGAACCATGCTTGGGCTTGTTTTGCGACGACGTTTGCACCCCCAACCGGATCAAACCACTGGGCCAAATCGAGCCCAAATGGACGAATCAATTTGATAAAGAGGTCTCCGGACGTAGAAAGAGACGACCAGTAGTCTAGGCATGCCCACGAAAAATCATGAGTTCCAGACTTGTTGTCCAACTGTTTTGCTTGATTTGCTGCCGTAATTGCAAAGTGATGATGATTGAAAATCCCAACACCCCGAGCAGCTAGCAGCGACTTCGTCGCGCGCAGCTCCGCGTAGTAAGCCAAATGTCTTGCGATATGCGGGTCGCCACGCAAGAGCGCGGAGATTGAGCGGCCAAGGTAACCCCATCCGTCCGCACAGTGTAGCAGGCAGCTCGCCGCAATGTACTGAGACAGGTCCCTTTGATGAGGGGCTCGTCCCGCTTTTATGTCGGCCTTCAGCTTCGTTAGGTCGGTAGCATAGGAATTCGACGAACCAAGCCATTGTGAAGACGACATGAACGCCTTCAGGCCCGCCAAAGTAGTTTCAATACTCCGAGGGTCAAGGTCCTTGATTGTTTTGCGATCGGTGCGGTTCAGAGCCATTGTCTTAAAGTCGCTTAGCCGCTTCCGCCACAGAACCCTTGCCGCTCTTCAATGTCTTAATCAGCTGAAGCCGCAGTTCTTTGTATCCGCTGCCCCCGCGGAAGCCGAGCTTCGGAACTCGCTCGCTTTCTGAAAGCTGCGGAGCTGCGCTTGTTCGCCAATCGAATTTGGTCAGTTGCGTCGCGATATCTCGCAGGAAGATTGCCGCCGTATGTTTTTGAAGAGTCTCTAACGCTAATGTCACGGCGTTAGCGTCGTTTGCGCTGCGCTGCTGCTGAACTTGCCAAGTGCGCAAATCTAATCTGGTGGCCCAAACGAAGCAGAGATCGTTCACGACGTGGAGAAATCCACGTACGCCTTGGTCAGTGACGACCAGTGTGTATGGTCCATAAAATGCAGCGTCTTCTGTTGGGCGAGGTTCATCCGGCTTGATGGCGGCGATCCTGAGCTTCTCCGCCCACGGCTCCTTTGATTTCTTGACTGCGAGGCGAAATTGATCCCACGCGTATATCAAGAACGCAGCTTGTTGAGCTCTGCTCCACCCAAGAACTTCCTGTCCCTCAGCCATTCGTGAGCCGAACAATCCGCCGGGGTCTCCCTTGGTGCCGCTCCATCGCTTGACGAAGGTTGCCATCAGCGACTTTATCCATGCGGATTGCGTAACCCACGGGGTCTTCTTCTCACCGAGCATGTTGATACGATCGTACCAAGGGCTACTTTGGTGGGACCAAAGTGCCTCCGTGAGCTCTTGCGATCGGGTCTCTCTATAAACCGCGTGCCCTTCAGCCCGATCAAGCCAATCCTCAGCTCGCAGCAGGGGATACAAATCGAAGGCAAGGCTTGGGTTAATCCGTTTTGGTTTGATGTTTACGGTCCAGAACAGATACGCTTGCCAGCTTATATCAAGTCCATGAAAGGCAACTACGGGCAATTCGAAATCGCTATCTGCATCATCACCAAACGCCCATAGTCGATGCTGGCCGTCAATGACCTCCAGCGGCGGAATTGAAGTAGGCTTCCAAGAATGTGTCCATTCGCTGTAGGGAAGAGCTAACTGACAACTGGTCCCATCCTCTACGACTCGGACGAGATCGTCGGCGGCTACCTTTCCAGTGCCGTGATCCTCATTCGCGGCGAGTATGTTGATAACAATGGACGTCGGAAGCCAGCCGGGCTTCCTGAGGTCATTGAATTCTTCGGATCTTCGTTTTGCATCGCTCAGTGTGGACCAAGGATAGCCGTATTCCACAAATCGAGCGATCTCTTCAGAGCGCTCGGGATCGTGTTGACGCTGGATACCAAGATCGGCTGCACGCGGCGTAATGCCTGCAGATTGTCGGCGTGCAATGCCTGAAAGACTTCGAAGTTCTCTTGCGGGCAGCGAAAATATGTAGAAGTGCCCTGGTGGCCGCCTGCGATGGTCCTTTGGATTAAAGTCGATACGTTCCCATCCAGGGAGCCATTGTCGGACTTTGATAGCGCTTACTCGTCGTCCTTCGGAAACCTTGGTGCGCGCTATCTTTTCCTTAGCCAAGGTATGTCCCCAACACGCGTGGATGTTATCAATTTCTTAGTGAGCGAAGCTTAACAGCGACTTATTGCATTCTGTGATTGCGGATGTAATACGACTATCGTTTTAGCTGTAGATGTGGCTGATACCACGGAAGCGAAGTCTTCCGCGCCTTCACTTTCGATGCAAACCTAGACTCGAATTCGGGGGTTAGCGTTTCGTACAATGCTGCAAGAGCTGGAGGGATCTTCAGTGCCTCCTTGTTACACTCACGCGTTAGTTTTGCCAGTGCGGTCGAGAACCAACTTACAAGGTCCGTTTCGCGGGATCGTTTCGCATCGAGGATCTTCCAGGAATGTCCCCACGCTTCCATCGCCGAAATGGCGCGGAACGCGTGGTCGTGATTCGTGAAGGCTCTCTCTTCTCCTCTATGAAATCGCCAGTTGCGTTCGTTTCTAAGCTGCGTCGAAGTGTCAAAGACGCTTTCAAGCGCCTGCACGACATTTGCAGGAACGGCCTTTTTCCGGAGGGCTTCAAGTGTGCAGGCCCGAGGGTCCAAGCCACATTCAAAAACTTCATCCGTTAAGAGCAAGCAGCAATCAAAGACCGACACAAATCGCATAAGAAATGTATCTGTTGCTACCGTCAGCCACTCATACCGACTCAGCGGGAAGTCAAGGAACGAAATCGGAAGGTTTCGAAGTCGGAGCATCTTCAGTGCAACGTTGATCGATTCGACTCGTTGAACCAAGAAACTTAAGCGCCAGTAGACGCGCATTACATAAAGACAGTCAGGATGTCGGTTTAGCTGTTGGTTGTTGCTGAGGCCCAGCTCCAGCGGGATCGCCAAACAAAAAACACGCGCGATGAATGCGTGTTCGTCACCGATAATCCGCGCGGGCGTCGGTCGCCGCGTTCTTTTCGTCATTTGCCGTGAACTCAAATTGTGTCCTCTGGTCGTCCAGAGGGCGTTGTTCAATCGCACAAAAGCAATACGGTAGCTCGTAGCGAGTATTTGTGTCTGGTACAACTGACGTCGATCGCTGCAGCGCAAACAAAAACGGCCGGATCTTCCGATCCGGCCGTCACGCAAAACTCTTCCGGCTAAACCTACGCCTCGCGACGCAAGCCTTCACCCAATTCGAAAATTCTTAGCTCGCCTTCTTCGCCGGCGCGGGGGTCGGGCCGACCTTCTTCTGGATGGCGCGCTTCAGCTCGAGGGCGCGCGGCGACAGCACGGCGGCCTTGGCCTTGAGCAGGAAGGGATCGAGACCGCCATTGTGGTCGACGCTCTTGATCGCGTTGGTGGAGACGCGCAGGCGCACGTTGCGGCCCAGCGCTTCGCTGATGAAGGTCACGTTGACCAGGTTCGGCAGGAAGCGGCGCTTGGTCTTGATGTTGGAGTGGCTGACCGTGTGGCCGACCTGGGGGCCCTTGGCCGTCAATTCGCAGCGGCGAGACATGGCAAAATCCTCAATCTTTCCCAACGATGTGCGGCCGCCATTCGGGGCGCCACGGGCAAATTCTCTGTCCTTGCAGGGAGCGGGCGGACGTATAGGGGGGAAGCGGCGGGACGTCAAGGCGACGGGCCGTTTTTGGCCCGTCGTCCCGGGGCGCGCGAGAGCGCGAAACCGGGATCTCGAGCGGCATAAAGCGGTGTCATCGCCCGCGAAGGCGGGCGATCCAGTACTCCGAGAAAGCGCGGCTAGAGTCGAGGGGCCGCGGCGTACTGGATGCCCCGCCTTCGCGGGGCATGACAGCGGGGCATGACAGCAAGACATGACGGCGGCGGAGGTGGCGGGGTGAGGTGCGCGCTTCTGACCCGCCCCTATCACCAAAACGGCAATGATTATCGCGCCTTACCATCACATAAAGGGCGTATTCGCGCCCGAAGAGTGCAGTGGAGTTCCGGACGCGGATAGGCCCGGACGCATTGCTTGGCGCGGTTTTTGGCTTAAGTAACAACCGTTCGCGCCCCGATTGGATTGTTTCGTGCTCACAACGCCTCATCTTGCGCCCGGCCTGTGCTCAACGGAGCTGCGCGCGAGCCATCCGCGCGCTGCCGGTCGCGGGCTCATGGCGGCCCTTTTCGGGCTGGTTTTGGCGTGGGCGGCGGAGCCCGCGGCGGCGCAGGGCAAGCTCGAGGCGCAATACGAGGCGACGCTGGCGGGCATTCCCGTCGGCCGAGGCGCCTGGAACATCGACATCCAGGACGATGTGTTCGCGGCCGCGGCCTCCGGCGGCACCTCGGGGCTGCTGAAATCGTTCGCGGGCGGGTCCGGCACCGGCGCCTCGCAGGGCCGCGTGGTCAACGGCGCGCTGGTCGCGACCGGCTACCAGGCCTCCACCACCACCTCGAAGAAGACCGAAGAGATCCGCATCACGCTCGACAAGGGCAATGTGAAGGATTTTGCCATCCTGCCGGAGCCGCCGGTCGATCCCGACCGCATCGTCGTCACCGACGCGCATCGCCGCGGCGTCTGGGATCCGATGACGGCCTCGCTGGTGCGCGTCTCCGGCAGCGGCGACGTGCTGTCGGCGGACGCCTGCCACGGCAGCGCCGCCGTGTTCGACGGCCGCATGCGCTACGAGCTGAAGCTCGATTTCAAGCGCATGGAGAATGTGAAGGCGGAGAAGGGCTATCACGGCCAGGTCGTGGTCTGCTCGCTGTATTTCGTGCCCATCGCCGGCTACATCCCCGACCGTCCCGTGATCAAATATCTCGCCGCCCAGCGCAACATCGAGGTCGCGTTCGCGCCGATCGCCGGCACGCGCGTCCTGGTCCCGTTCTGGCTGAAAGTGCCGACCCCGCTCGGGCCGGCCATGCTGGAAGCCACGAGCTTCATCACCAGCGCCCAGCCGCCCAAGGTCGCGAAGACGCAGTGAAGCTCGCTGCCGTAGCCCGGATGGAGCGCAGCGCAATCCGGGGTTCTTTGCTTGGCCCCCGCATTACGCTCCGCTCCATGCGGGCTACGAACCTGCCTTTGGGGTGAAAATAAACATCAATGATTTCAACGACATCCCTACTGTGCATGGGGTTGTTTTCGCACTTTTGTTTTGGAGGGGGCTCGGGGTGCGGGAATCCATTTGACTCCTCCCCGATTCTGATTCGACTCCGCGCCGTCCCCAGCTTTAACGAATCCGCCATCGAAACGTCGCTTGTGCGGCGGGGCAAAACTCCATCTAGTGCGAACCCAATAAGCCTCCCGCGACATCTTGCGTGAACGGAACAGGACTCAAGAGGGAGTCACCGATTCGGCCGCGATTCGTTCTCAACTCGTTCCGAAGCTTAAAGCCAACGGGAAAAGCGTCGCAAAGTGAGACAGTTGCGCGGGATCTGGGGAAGGGCGCCGCATTCTCCGCCGTCATGCCCCGGCTTGACCGGGGCATCCAGTACGCCGCGCCCTCTCGGTCTGATCTGCGCCGCCTCTGGAATACTGGATCGCCCGGTCGAGCCGGGCGATGACAGCGGTGTGTGAGGCGAGCCCTTCGCGCCACCGCCCCAAAACAGCACTGACATTCGCCCCAATCGCCATTACCTAATCCCCCAGATGCCTTTTTCCTCCTCCCCCTTCGCTTCCGATCGGCTTCCCGGCGCCGGCGTCACTGCGGTGCTTGGTCCCACCAACACCGGCAAGACCCATCTCGCCATCGAGCGGATGCTCGCGCATCCCTCCGGCATGATCGGGCTGCCGCTGCGCCTGCTGGCGCGCGAGGTCTACAACAAGATCGCCGCGCGGGTCGGCCCCGATGCCGTCGCGCTCGTGACCGGCGAGGAGAAGATCAAGCCGAAAGCGCCGCGCTACTGGGTCTCGACCGTCGAGGCGATGCCGCGCGATCTCGACGTCTCGTTCCTCGCCGTCGACGAGGTGCAGATCGCATCCGATCTGGAACGCGGGCACGTCTTCACCGACCGCATCCTCAACCGCCGCGGCCGCGACGAGACGCTGCTGCTGGGCGCTGCCACAATGCGCCCGATCATCGAGCGGCTGCTGCCCGGCGTCTCCATGATCACGCGGCCGCGCCTGTCGCAGCTGGAATTCGCCGGCGACCGCAAGATCACGCGGCAGCCGCGCCGCACGGCGATTGTCGCCTTCTCGGCCGACGAGGTCTACGCCATCGCCGAGCTGATCCGCCGCCAGCATGGCGGCGCCGCCGTGGTGCTGGGCTCGCTGTCACCGCGCACCCGCAACGCCCAGGTCGCGATGTTCCAGAACGGCGAGGTCGATTACCTCGTCGCCACCGATGCCGTCGGCATGGGCCTCAATCTCGACGTCGACCACGTCGCCTTTGCCTCCGACCGCAAGTTCGACGGCTACCAGTTCCGCCGCCTGACGCCGTCCGAATTCGCCCAGATCGCCGGCCGCGCCGGCCGCGCCACCCGCAACGGCACCTTCGGCACCACCGGTCGCTGCGGACCGTTCGAGCCCGAACTCGTCAATGCGCTGCAGAACCACACCTTCGATCCCGTGAAGGTTTTGCAATGGCGCAATTCGAAGCTGGATTTTGCTTCGCTCGGCGCGCTCCAGGTCTCGCTGAACCTGGCCCCCGGCCATGAGGCGCTGACGCGAGCGCCGATCGCCGAGGACATGCGCGTGCTCGACCACGCCGCCCGCGACGCCGAGGTGCGCGATGTCGCACATGGCAAGGACGCCGTGGAACGGCTGTGGGAGGCCTGCCAGGTCCCGGATTATCGAAAGCTGTCGCCGGCCGCTCATGCCGAGCTGGTGACGACGCTCTACGGCTTCCTGATGCGGAAGGGATGCATCCCCGACGCCTGGTTCAGGACCCAGATCGACCAGGCCGACCGCGTCGACGGCGATATCGACACGCTGTCGGCCCGGATCGCGCAGATTCGCACCTGGACCTTCGTCGCCAACCGTCCCGACTGGCTGAAAGACCCGGAACGCTGGCAGGGGATCGCCCGCGAGGTCGAAAATAAATTATCGGATGCGCTCCATGAACGCTTGACTGAGCGTTTCGTTGATCGCCGGACCAGTGTATTGATGCGCCGCCTGCGGGAGAACACGAGCTTGAATACGGAAATCGGCAAGACCGGCGAAGTCATCGTCGAAGGCCATGTCATCGGCCGCCTCGATGGCTTCACCTTTGCACCGGATGCGGCGGAAGCTGGCTCCGATGCGAAAGCGTTGCAGGCTGCAGCGCAGGCCGTGCTCGCCGGCGAGATCAACGCGCGCGCCGAAAAACTGGGCAACGCACCGGACGAGCAGTTCGTGCTGACCTCGGAAGGCATCATCCGCTGGACCGGTGACGCCGTGGCGCGGCTGTCTGCCGCAGAGGACGCGCTGCATCCGCGCATCCGCATCATCTCCGACGAACGCCTCACGGGCGCCCCCCGCGACAAGGTGCAGGCCCGGCTCGACCTCTGGCTCAAGACGCATATCGAAAAGCTGCTCGGGCCGCTGTTCGAACTCAGCAAGGCCGAGGACGTCACCGGCATCGCCCGCGGCATCGCCTATCAGCTCGTCGAGGCGCTCGGCGTGCTGGAGCGCCCGAAGATCGCCAACGAGCTGAAGGACCTCGATCAGCCCTCGCGCGCGACCTTGCGCAAATACGGCGTCCGCTTCGGCGCCTATCACCTCTATTTCCCCGGCCTGCTCAAGCCGGCCGGGCGCGCGCTGGCCGCGCTGCTCTGGGCGCTGAAGCAGGACAATGTCGATCCCTCGGCGTTGTCGGGCGCGCAGCATCTGGCGAGCTCGGGCCGCACCTCGTTCCCGGTCGACAAGCAGCTGCCGCGCGATGCCTATCGCGTGCTCGGCTACAAGCAGGCCGGCGAGCGCGCCGTGCGCGTCGACATCCTGGAGCGCCTGGCCGATCTGATCCGTCCGGCGCTGGCCTGGCGCGAGAACGCGTCCGGCGAAAAGCCCGCCGGTGCATTCGACGGCCGCAGCTTTGTGGTGACGCAGGCGATGACCTCGCTCACCGGCTCGGCCGGCGAAGACTTTGCCTCCGTGCTGCGTGCGCTCGGCTATCGCATGGACAAGCGTCCGCCGCTGCCGGCAAAGCCGGCCGCAGCTGTTGCCGAGACGCCTGTTGTCGAAGCCTCCAGCGAAGAGACGCCCGCAACCGAAACGCCGGTCGAGGACGCCGCAGTTCCCGCGGACACCGCGATCGAAGCCGCCGCCGAGCCTGTGACCGTCGAAGACGCGCCCGGCATGGAGCAGCACGACGAGCCCGCGCCTGAAGAGCCGGCGCTTGAGGCTTCCGTCACGCCGGAAGACGCTCCCGGCATCGCGCCACCTGCGGAAGAGGCTGCGCCAACCGTTGAAGCTGCCGAAGCCGCTCCCGCCGAAACCGCGCCTGCCGAAACCGCATCTGCGGAGACGGCTGCAACCGAAGCCGCAGCGTCGGCCGATGCGGCAGCACCTGTGGAGGCCGCGGCCACGCCGGCCGAGCCCGAGCTCATCGAGGTCTGGCGTCCCGCCGGTCGTCACGACGATCGCAAGCCGCGCCACGAGCGCCATCGCAACCAGCGCCATCACCAGCCGCGTCCGCAGGCGGCTGCTGAAGCAGGCGCCGCGCCCGCCGAAGGCGAAGCCCAGCCTGCCGCCGACGGCGAGAAGCGCGGTGAGCGTCATCGCCATGGCGGTCATCGTCGCGATGGTGGCAGAGACTTCCGCAAGCCGCGCGAAGGTGGCGCCGAAGCCGCGCCGCGTCCCGAGGGCCGCGACGACAAGAACCGTCGCTTCGAGGGCAAGAATGGCGGCAACAAGGACCGCGACAACAAGGATCGCAACAAGGGCAAGTTCGGCGGCGATCGCGACAAGGGCCGCGACAACCGCGGCCGCGACCGTGACAAGGGCCGCGACCGCCAGGGCGGACCCTCGCTGCGTCCCTATGCATCGAGCGCCACCCCGCGCGAGCGCGATCGTCCGGTCGATCCGAACTCGCCGTTCGCCAAGCTCGCTGCGCTGAAAGAGCAGCTGTCTGGCCGCAAGGAGTGAGCCCACGACCGAGCGGCAGCGCATCGACAAATGGCTGTGGCACGCGCGGGTGGTGAAGGCGCGCACCTCCGCGGCCGAGCTTGTCGAGTCCGGCCATGTTCGCGTCAACGGCGCACGCGAGAAATCGCCGGGGCATGCGATCAAGGTCGGCGACGTGCTCACCGTTGCGCTCGATCGCACCGTGCGCGTCTTGAAAGTCACCGCCTTCAACGAGCGCCGCGGCGATGCCGCCTCGGCCCGTGTGCTCTACGAAGAGCTCGGTGAAGGCCATCCGAATTCTCAGCGCAATTAATTGCGCTTTGAATTCATTTCTTGGTCGATCAAGCGCATAAAGCCGTCATGATCGGCCGTTCCTGAGCTTGCGGCGCCGGGCCATCCGCGCTACGCAAGCCGCGACTTTTAAAAGAGCTTTTCGGAGCGTTGGATGACTTACGTCGTCACTGAAGCGTGCATCAAGTGCAAGTACACCGACTGCGTCGAGGTCTGCCCGGTCGACTGTTTCTACGAGGGCGAGAACATGCTCGTCATCCATCCTGACGAGTGCATCGATTGCGGCGTGTGCGAGCCGGAATGCCCCGCCGATGCCATCAAGCCGGACACGGAACCGGGCCTGGAAAAGTGGCTCACGGTCAACGCCGACTACGCCAAGAGCTGGCCGAACATCACCCAGAAGAAAGAATCACCCGCCGACGCCAAGGATTTCGACGGCCTGGAGGGTAAGTTCGACAAATATTTCTCGCCGAACCCCGGCTCCGGCGACTAATTCGGGCCAAACTTAACCCTATTAGCGGCGATACCGCCGAAAACCAGCCCTTAAGACCCCTAAATCATTGATTTTTGCGGGAAATGTGCTATATTGGGCACATTGAGCCGAACCCTGGTTAGCCCCGTCGGCCCCGTTGGGTTCCCGTGAAACCAAATGTCGAACAGGGGCGTGGCAGTTTCCGCGCGCAGGCTGTGTCACAGAAAACGCGTAAAAAGAGTACTTCAGCGAAGGCTTCCCATAAGGACGCCAAGAAAGTCGCCGCGGCCAGCCGTAGCGCATCCAAGGGTCGGACCGCGACGAAGGCGCCGGCTGCAAAGTCCTCGAAGAACAAAAGAAGCGCAATGCCTAACAAGACTGCCAAGCCGGCCGCGAAAGCGACCGTTGCCAAGCCTGTTGCCGCCAAGCCTGCCGCCAAGCCCGCTGTTACCAAGGCACCCGCTGCCAAGGCTCCCGCTGCCAAGCCCGCCGCGCCGAAGGCCCCTGTTGCGGCTGCTCCTGCCAAGGCTCCCGTCGCTGTCGCCAAGCCAGTCGTGAAGCCCGCGGCTGCTGCGCCGAAGGTCGAGGAAAAGAAGGTCGTGACCCAGCGTCAGGGCTTCAAGGCCAACGAATTCGTCGTCTATCCCGCTCACGGCGTCGGCCAGATCCTGGCCATCGAGGAGCAGGAGATCGCCGGCGCGAAGCTCGAGCTGTTCGTCATCAACTTCATCAAGGACAAGATGACGCTGCGCGTGCCGACCGCCAAGGTTGCCAATGTCGGCATGCGCAAGCTGTCGGAGCCCGCGCTGGTGAAGCGTGCGCTCGAGACCCTCAAGGGCCGTGCCCGCGTCAAGCGCACCATGTGGTCGCGCCGCGCCCAGGAATACGAAGCGAAGATCAATTCGGGCGACATCGTCGCGATCGCGGAAGTCGTGCGTGATCTCTATCGCTCCGAGTCGCAGCCCGAGCAGTCCTACAGCGAACGCCAGCTCTATGAAGCTGCGCTCGACCGTCTCTCCCGTGAGATCGCGGTGGTGCAGCACTCGACCGAGACCGAAGCGGTCAAGGAGATCGAGGCCCAGCTCGCCAAGAGCCCGCGCCGCACCGGCGCCAAGTCCGAAGCCGCCGAAGGCGAAGCCGATGCGGACGCCGAGGGCGATAGCGACGAGACCGAGGGCGGTGCCACCGTCGCCGACGAGGCCGCGTAAGCGTCTCGCGCGCTCATCGCAACCAATCAAAAGCCCGGCCGTTTGGCCGGGCTTTTTGTTTGGGGCGCCGGATGATCTTGCTCGGTTCGTAGGGTGGGGTTAGCCGAAGGCGTAACCCACCGTGCTGCCGCCGCAAAGAAGTGGTGGGTAACGCTTCGCCTAACCCACCCTACAAAGTTGACCAACCTACTTCACCGGCCGCTTCTCGAGCTTCCTCGCCAGCGTGCGCCGGTGCATCCCCAGCCGCCTTGCCGCTTCCGAGATGTTGAAGTCGGTCTCGATCAGGGTCTGGTGGATGCGCTCCCATTCCAGCGTTTTGATTGATGTCGGCCGGGCGTCGAGCGCGACCTCGGCATTGCCTGCGGCCTTGTTGAAGGCGGCCTCGATGTCGTCGGTGTTCGACGGCTTGGCGAGGTAGTGGCATGCGCCGAGCTTGATGGCCTCGACCGCGGTGGAAATGCTGGCAAAGCCCGTCAGCACCACGATCAACATCTCCGGATCGTGCGTGTGCAAGAGCTCGACGCAGGCCAGCCCCGAGGCGCCGCCGAGCTTGAGGTCGACGACGGCATAGCCGAACGATCGCTCCTCCAGAACTTTCCGCACGTCTTCGATCGAGGCGGCGAGCACGACCTCGTAGTCGCGGCGCTCGAACGAACGCTTCAGGGTGCGGGCGAAGCCGGCATCGTCCTCGACGACGATGAGCGAACGGTCAGGCGTCAAAGCTGCCTCCGATCGCGAGCGTGGCGAGCGGTAGCGTGAGGCGGACCGTGGCGCCGCGCTTCCTGTGGTTCTCGGCGGTCACGCTGCCCCCTAACTTGCGCACCACGTTCACCACTAGGAACAGGCCGAGCCCGCCGCCGGCGCGCCCCTTGCTCGACTGATAGGGTTTCCCGATTTGTGCCAGCATCTCCGGCGCAAAGCCGGGACCGCGATCGCTGATCGACAGCACGAGATTGTCGCCCTCGCGTCCGGCAACGAGTTCGACCCAGTCGCGCGAGACCTCGTAGGCGTTGTCGAGCACGTTGAAGATCACCTGCTTCAGCGCGACGTCCGAGACGATCGCGACGTCTTCGCCGAAGGTGTTGACGAAATACAGCGTGCGCGCCGAGCGCGCGTCGCGCCACTCTTCCACCAGCGCGGTGACGAAAGCCGCCACCGTCGTCGGCGACGATCCTTCGCCGCGCGCTTCCCCCGCCGACACCAGGATGCCTGTCACGATCGACTTGCAACGTTGCAGAGAGGTCTCCATCTCCGCGAGGTCCTCGGCCAGCTCCTGATCGGCGGCGAGGTCGGGCATGCGGCGCCAGTCGCCGAGGATGACCGAGAGCGAGGCGAGCGGCGTGCCGAGCTCGTGAGCCGCGCCGGAGGCGAGCAGGCCCATGCGCACGATATGATCCTGCTCGGCGGCATGCTGGCGCAGCGCCGCCAGATGCGCGTCCCGCTCGCGCAAATTCCTGTTGATGCGGGTGACGAACACCACCAGCAGCACGGCGTTGAGCACGAAGCCCAGCAGCATGCCGGCAACCGTGAGCGTGTAGGTCTCGCTCAGCGGGTTCGGTGGCAGATCGAGCGGCCGGTAGGCGACGGTCAGCCAGACGAAGCTCGCGCAGGTCAGCGCGACCAGCGACCAGGTCGAGCGGCCATCGAGCAGCACCGCGCCCAGCGTCACCTGGAGCAGGAACAGCGAGGTGAAGGGATTGGTGGCGCCGCCGCTGAGGTAAAGCTGCGCGGTCAGCGCGGCGACATCCAGCATGAGGGCGACCAGCAGCTCGTTATTGGTGATCGCGGCGCGATGGCGCACCCAGACCAGACTGGAGACGTTGAGAAATATCAGGGCGCCGATCACCGCGCCCATCCGGGTGAGGGGCAGGGGAATGCTGAGCCAGACATGCACGCCGCCGATAGTCACGATCTGGCCGACCACTGCGGTCCAGCGCAGCTGGATCAGCAGCGCCATGTTCTTGCGGTTGGTCTCGTCGTCGGTCGGCGCAGCGCCGATCAGCTCGCTGCGCGCGTCCGCCTGCGATTGCAGCGTGACGGCGCTATACGTTCTTCCGCCAGGTGGACTCGATGATCGTTCCAGCATCTGATCCCGTCCTGCGGGCGACGGCATCGGAGCCGGCGGCCGCTTCGTGGACGAAGCCGCTCCAGGGCTTCCTGCGGCGGAACAGCCCGCCGCCGAATGTGACGATAAGTCTGCCGGCCAGCATGAATGCCAGGGCAAACCACGTCACCGCATAGATCAGGTGGTTATTGGGAAAGCTGATCACGGTCAATCCGCCGATTGGGCCGCTTCCGGATTGTGATCCAGCGTCGGCATCGACGAAGAAGGGCGCGACGCGGTCGAGGCCGCGTGCCGCCGCAATCGCGGCAACATCCCGCGAGTACCAGCGATCGTGCTCCGGCTCGTTAGTCCTGAGGAATCCGCCTTTTGGCTCCGTCACGCGCAACAGGCCGGTGATCTCGACCTGACCTTGCGGGTTGCCGTCCCGGCGCGTCGACGCGTCGCGCCGCTCGGACGGCACGAAGCCGCGGTTGACCAGGACCAGCGTGCCGTCGTCGCGCCTGAGCGGCGTCAGCACCCAATAGCCCGGGCCTTCTTCGGTGACGGCCTGAACCAGCGTCTCGCGGTCATGCAGGAAACGGCCGGTGACGCTGACGTGCCTGTATTCGTCGTTTGCGGCGGAGACGATGGGCCATGTCGCCGGCGAGGGGATCGGCTGGGCCGGGGCATGAACGCGCTGCTCGACGCGATCGATCAGCGCCAGCTTCCAGGCGCGGCGCTCGATCTGCCAGACGCCGAGCGCGATCAGAAGTGCAATGGCCGCGAGCGAGAGGACCGTGAGCCACAAGGACGGGCGCGCCGCGTCGCCGCGCGCCCCGTTTGCCTTGCTCGTCACGGTCCGGGTCTTGCTCACTTCAGAGACTCGCTCACTTCATCCCGGTCATCTGGTGGATCGGCATCATGTTGCTGTTGAGGTGGTTCATCACCCACAGCGAACCGGACAGGGCGATCACCACCATGACGATGGTGAAGATCAGCGCCATCATGCTCCAGCCGTTCTCGGACGTCGTGTTCATGTGCAGGAAGTAGATCATGTGCACGACGATCTGCACCACCGCGAAGGCCATGATGACGAGCGCGGTGATCTGCTTGCTCGGAAGCGCGCCGCTCATCACCAGCCAGAACGGGATCGCGGTGAGCGCGACCGAGAGCACGAAGCCGAGCATGTAGGTCGAGAACGAGCCGTGCGCGTGGCCATCGCCATGGTGATGATCGTCCGCGTGGGCGGCGTGAGTATCGGTGTTCATCGCAGAACTCCCAGGAGATAGACGAAGGTGAAGACGCCGATCCAGACCACGTCCAGGAAGTGCCAGAACATCGACAGGCACATCAGGCGGCGGCGGTTGGCCTCGATCAGGCCGAACTTCCAGACCTGCACCATCAGGGTCACCAGCCAGATCAGGCCGCAGGAGACGTGCAGGCCGTGGGTGCCGACCAGGGTGAAGAAGGCGGACAGGAAGGCGCTGCGCTGCGGCGTCGCGCCTTCATGGATCATGTGGGCGAATTCGGACAGCTCGATGCCGATGAAGGCGGCGCCGAACAGGCCGGTGATCGCCAGCCACATCTGGGTCTGCGCGATCTTGTTCTGCTGCATCGTCAGCATCGCAAAGCCGTAGGTGATCGACGACAGCAGCAGCATCGAGGTGTTCACCGCGACCAGCGGCAGCTCGAACAGATCCTTCGGCGCCGGACCGGCGGCGTAGTTGCCGCCGAGCACGCCGAAGGTGGCGAACAGGATCGCGAAGATGAGACAGTCGCTCATCAGATAGATCCAGAAGCCCAGCGAGGTGCTGTAGCCTTCCGGGTGCGGGTGTTCGTCGGCGAGGTAGAACACCGGCTCGCCGGTTTGCGTGGGATTGACAGCGACAGTCATTTACTTGGCTCCGGCGAGCAGTTTGGTGCGCGCGTCTTCGGCCCGGATGACGTCGTCGGCCGGAATGTCGAAATCGCGGTGATAGTTGAAGGTGTGACCGATGCCGACGGCGAGCATCGCGATGAAGCTCGCGGCCGCCAGCCACCAGATGTACCAGATCAGGCCGAAGCCCATCGCGGTGGCAAGGCCGGCGAGGATGATTCCGGTGCCGGTGCTGCTGGGCATGTGGATCGGCTTGAACCCGGTGAGCGGGCGCTGATAGCCGCGCTTCTTCATGTCCCACCACGCGTCATTGTCATGGACGACGGGGGTGAAGGCGAAGTTGTAGGCCGGCGGCGGCGAGGAGGTCGCCCATTCCAGCGTGCGCGCATCCCAGGGATCGCCGGTGACGTCCTTGAGCTGCTCGCGCCTGAGGAAGCTGACCGCGAACTGCATCAGCATCGAGAGGATGCCGAGGAAGACCAGGAAGGCGCCGATGCCGGCGACGATGAACCAGATCTGCAGGCTCGGATCGTCGAACACGCGGAGGCGGCGGGTCACGCCCATCAGGCCGAGCACATAGAGCGGCATGAAAGCGAGGTAGAAGCCCGTGACCCAGAACCAGAATGACAGCTTGCCCCAGAACGGGTCGAGCTTGAAGCCGAACGCCTTCGGGAACCAGTAGCCGATACCGGCGAACGCGCCGAACACGACGCCGCCGATGATCACGTTGTGGAAATGCGCGATCAGAAACAGGCTGTTGTGCAGGACGAAGTCGGCCGGCGGCACCGCGAGCAGCACGCCGGTCATGCCGCCCAGCACGAAGGTCAGCATGAACGCGATCGTCCACATCATCGGCAGCTCGAAGCGGATGCGGCCGCGATACATCGTGAACAGCCAGTTGAACATCTTCGCGCCCGTCGGGATCGAGATGATCATCGTGGTGATGCCGAAGAAGGAGTTGACGCTGGCGCCCGACCCCATCGTGAAGAAATGGTGCAGCCAGACCAGGTAGGACAGGATGGTGATGACCACCGTGGCGTAGACCATCGAGGTGTAGCCGAACAGCCGCTTGCCCGAGAAGGTCGAGGTCACTTCCGAAAAGATGCCGAAGGCGGGGAGAACCAGGATGTAGACCTCGGGATGACCCCAGATCCAGATCAGGTTCACGTACATCATCGGGCTGCCGCCGAAATCGTTCGTGAAGAAGTTGGTCCCGACGTAGCGGTCGAGCGAAAGCAGCGCGAGCACGACGGTCAGAACCGGGAAGGAAGCGACGATCAGCACGTTGGTGCAGAGGGCGGTCCAGGTGAACACCGGCATCCGCATCATCGTCATGCCGGGGCACCGCAGCTTGACGATGGTGCAGATCAGGTTGATGCCGGACAGTGTCGTTCCGACGCCCGCGACCTGTAGTCCCCATATGTAATAGTCGACGCCGACGTCAGGACTGTAGCCGATGTTGGACAGCGGCGGATAAGCCAGCCAGCCGGTGCGGGCGAATTCGCCGATGAACAGCGAGGCCATCACCAGCACCGCGCCGCCGACCGTCATCCAGAAGCTGAAATTGTTCAGGAACGGGAACGACACGTCGCGCGCACCGATCTGGAGCGGCACGACGAAGTTCATCAGGCCGGTGACCAGCGGCATCGCCACGAAGAAGATCATGATCACGCCGTGGGCGGTGAAGACCTGGTCGTAGTGATGGGAGTTGAGATAGCCCTCCGAGCCGCCGAAGGCGAGCGCCTGCTGCAACCGCATCATCAGCGCGTCGGCGAAGCCGCGCAGCAGCATCACGATGCCGAGGATCATATACATGATGCCGATGCGCTTGTGGTCGACGCTAGTGAACCACTCGCTCCAGAGATAACCCCAGACGCGGAAATAGGTCAGGCCGGCGAGCATGACGAGGCCGCCGGTCGCCACCACGGCAAAGGTGCCGACGACGATCGGCTCGTGCAGCGGCAGCGATTCGAAGGTGAGCCGGCCGAAGATGAGCTTGAGAAGATCAGGAGACATGCGGGATCTCTTTACGAGTCTGACTTCGGACGTTGTCCGAGGAAGAAGGACGAGGACTTCAGCGGCGTGAACGTCGGCCGCTTCAGGCCGGCGCCGAGCAGCGGCGCGGTGTCGAGAGGTGCCGTGATGGAGGCGGTGGTCCTGCCCTGCGGCGCCTCGGGCGTGCAGGTGCCGGCGATGAAGGTCGGCTCCGGCCCAAGCGCGGTGCCGCGGCGGGCGTACTTGTCGTAGGCCAGCGGCAGCGTGTTGTTCAGGCCCTCATGGCCGAGGCCGCCCTTGGCGTCGATCGCCATCATCTCGCTCTGGCACATCTTGCCGGTCTCGACGCACATGTTGAGGATCAGGCGGTAGAGATCGGAATCGATAGTGCCGTAGCGCCGCACCGGCTCGTTCTGGCTGGGTTTTTCGAGCTGGAGATATTCGGCACGGCCGAGCGAGCCGCCGCCGGACTTGGCGCTGGCGATCCAGGCGTCAAAGCCCTTGTCGTCGAGGCCCTGGAAGTTGAAGTGCATGCCGGAGAAGCCGGCGCCGCTGTAGTTCGCGGAAAAGCCCCGGTAGGTGCCGGCGTGGTTTACGACGGCGTGGAGCTTGGTCTCCATGCCAGGCATTGCGTAGATCTGGCCGGCCAGCGCGGGGATATAGAACGAGTTCATCACCGAGGACGCCGTGATGCGGAAGTTGATGGGACGATCGACCGGAGCCGCCAGATCGTTGACGGTGGCGATGCCGTAGTCCGGATAGATGAAGAGCCACTTCCAGTCGAGCGCGACGACGTCGACCTCGAGCGGGGCCTTGGACTGGTCCACGGCGCGGTCGGCATGGATGCGGCCGAGCGTGCGATAGGGGTCGAGCAGATGCGTGCCCATCCAGGTCAGCGCGCCCAGGCAAACGATGATCAAAAGCGGCGCCGACCAGATCACCAGTTCGAGGCTGGTCGAGTGGTCCCATTCCGGCTCGTAGCGGGCGTCGGTGTTGGACTGGCGGTAGCGCCAGGCGAACAGCACCGTCAGCGCCATCACCGGGACGACGATCAGGAGCATCAGGACGGTGGAGATGATGACGAGGTCGCGCTGCTGCGCCGCGATATCGCCGGCCGGCGCCAGCACGACGTAGTTGCAGCCGCTGAGCGCACCCGCCAGGGGTAGCAGCGCCAGGATCTTGAAACGGGACACGGGCCGAGCCTTATGAGGATGAGTTTCTTTTGCGGGGCCAAGGGGTAGCTGCGGCGCAGCAATCCGGACATTGGACAATTTGTCCAATGTTGCAGTGCGGGATGTTGCGCCAGACAGGGTTAGATTGCCTGGCGCCTCGCCGGGCGGTCGGCTTTGGTTTTCAGGACGTTAAGGGCGCGCGAATGGCGATGGCACAGACCCCCGCAATGGCAGACCACTCGGGCGAGCACGGCCACGACCAGGCCAGTCCCGGCGAGATCGCCATCGGCGTCATCATCGGCCGCACCTCGGAGTTCTTCGACTTCTTCGTCTTCGCGATCGCCTCGGTGATCGTCTTCCCGCGCCTGGTGTTCCCGTTCACGAGCGAACTGACCGGCACCCTTTATTCTTTCATGATCTTCGCGCTGGCTTTCATGGCCCGGCCGATCGGCACCGTCATTTTCATGACGGTCGACCGCGAATACGGCAAGACAGCCAAGCTGATCTCGGCGCTGTTCCTGCTCGGCACCGCCACCGTCGCGATCGCGTTCCTGCCCGGCTATCACGAGATCGGCGCTGCCGCGATCTGGCTGCTGGCGCTGGCGCGCATCGCACAGGGTCTGGCCTGGGGCGGCGCCTGGGACGGGATGGCCTCGCTGCTGGCGCTGAACGCGCCACCTTCAAAGCGCGGCTGGTACGCGATGGTGCCGCAGCTCGGCGCGCCGCTCGGCCTGATCGTGGCGAGCGGGCTGTTCGCCTATTTCGCCGGGAATCTCTCGGCCGACGATTTCTTCGATTGGGGCTGGCGCTATCCGTTCTTCGTCGCCTTTGCCATCAACGTCGTGGCGCTGTTCGCGCGCCTGCGCATGGTGACGACGGAAGAATATGCCTCGCTGTTCGAGACCCGCGAATTGCAGCCCTCGCGCATCTCCGAGACGGTGGCGCGCGAGGGCCAGAACATCATGCTCGGTGCGTTCGCGCCGCTGGCAAGCTTCGCGCTGTTCCACATGGTCACGGTGTTTCCGCTGTCCTGGGTGTTCCTGTTCACCCGCGAAAGCCCGGTGCGCTTCCTGATCATCGAGATCGTGGCCGCCGTGTTCGGCGTCGGCGCGATCGTGCTCTCCGGCGTCATCGCCGACCGTGTCGGCCGCAAGTCGCTGCTGATGGGATCGGCGATCGCGATCGCGATCTACAGCGGCTTCGCCCCGCAGCTGCTCGATGCCGGCGCGTTCGGCGAGACCATCTACATGGTGATCGGCTTCATCCTGCTCGGCCTGTCGTTCGGCCAGTCCTCGGGTGCGATCGCCTCGAACTTCAAGCAGGCGTATCGCTACACGGCTTCGGCGCTGACCTCCGACATGGCCTGGCTGTTCGGCGCCGGCTTTGCACCGCTCGTCGCTCTTTTGCTTGCGACCAATCTCGGCGTCATCGCCTCGGGTGCGTACCTGCTGTCAGGCGCGTTCTGGACCTTGCTCGCGCTCTGGCTCAGCGGCCAGCGCGAGGCCGGCGATATGGACGCGGGCGGTTAGGGGACACCCGCCTTGTCGTCCTGGCGAAAGCCAGGACCCATTACCCCGCCCGTTCATTGTGAAGCACGCTGGAGCTACCAGCGTGCCCATTGCAGTATCCTGGGGTTATGGGTCCCGGATCTGCGCTTACGCTTGTCCGGGACGACGGCGGAATTTGTGGCTCCAGATCCCGGGCTCGCGCTAAGCGCGCCCCGGGATGACGCGCGCTTAGCGCGCCTCAATCCGCCACAACCTTCACACGATCGCGCACCTTCACCTGCGCGTTGCGATCGAGCCCGTTGAGCACGCGAAAACGCTCGGCCGGATGATCGACGCCGGCCATGCGGTGGGAGAGCGATTCCACGGTGTCGCCGGGCTGCACGGTGATGACCTTGATGCGCAGCGGGCGCGCGGCCTGGATCTCGTCGAGCGTCAGGCGGCGGAATGAGCCGACGGTCTCGCGGGCATTGCGCTCGCTCTCGGTCGACTTCTGCCGTGCCGCGAAGATGAAGCGGTAGACGTCGCTGCCGAAGCGCAGTGCATAGACCTTGAACTGCCACTGGTCGCCCTTGGCGGTGGCGGATGCAGCCGGAAAACCGTTGATGGTGATGTCCTCGGTGGACGCCTTCTCGACGCCCTCCATCCAGCCGGAATTCAGGTAATCGCCGAGCGACTGTTCGGCCGGCACCCGGACGACGTCGAAACGCATCGCCTGCGAGCCGCCGTCGCGCACGCCGATCACGGCCTGCGCGGTATTGTCGAGCGTAAAATTGTCCGGCGCCTGGAAGGTGAAGCCGAGCTTCGGATGCAGGAAGCGCCGGCCGCGGACAAAACCTTCGCTGGGGTCTTCGCCGTAAACGAGGTTGTCGATCGCGGCGAGATAGGTCTCGCGGTCGCGCTCGCCGCCCTCTGGCGCTGCGTATTGCCGAGCAATGGTTTGTGCGTTCTGCACGCGCTCGGGCGTTGCCGGATGCGAGGAGGTGAAATCCTGCGCGCGCGGATCGAGCGAGGTCTTGCCGACCTTCAGTTCGGCATTGCGCTCCATCGCCGAGAGAAAGCGTGCGGCACCATAAGGGTCGAAATGGGCCTTGGCGGAGATGCCGACACCGACACCGTCGGCCTCGAACTCCTGATTGCGCGAAAAGCTCGCCATGGTCAGCTTGGTCTTGGCGAGCGCGAGCGCGGTGAGATCGGGATCGTTGCTCATGTCGGTGACGACGCGGGTGACGATCGCGGCCTGGCGGGCCTGGTCCTCGCGCATCGCGGCGTGCTTGGACAGCACATGCGCCATCTCGTGGCTGAGTACGGAGGACAATTCCGACGTGTCGCTCGCCAGCGCAAGCAGGCCGCGCGTGACATAGAGCTGGCCGTTCGGCAGCGCGAAGGCGTTCACCGCGCCGGAATTGAGGATCGTGACCCTGTAACCCTGGTCGGGGCGGTCGGACGCCGCGACCAACCGGTCGACGGTCTTGGTGACCAGCGATTCGAGCCTGGGGTCGTCATAGGTGCCGCCATAGCTTGCCAGGATGCGCTCGTGCTCCTTCTCGGTGGCGGGGGTCTGCGCCACGGCCGGCTTCGGCTTGGGCATTGCGACGGTCGGCGGGGCCGCCGCAGTCTGGAACCGGCCCATATCGCCGCAGCCGGAAAGGGCTGAACCCAGCACGAGGCATAGCGCAGCCGGCGCTACCCGCAGGCGGCGGCGTTCACCTTGTCCGTGCCGTCCTAGCACCCCATTCACGTCGCTTAACCCGTGCCTGGCCCCTTTTAGGGCCGTACCCCTGTCGGCTCGTTTGCGCCCAGCAACTCGATTTGTCCCACGAGGCGTATATCGATACGCGGCCCCGTATTCCCCTCAGTCCAGCCCCGGACACGAATACGTTTATTTTCCAGAGACTTAAGGGCGATCCCTGCGCTTTCGAACGCGGGTACCATGCGCTTTGAAATAGTCACCGCGAAGCCGCGTGTCCAGTTTCGTCCGAAGTTGAGGTAGGTCATTGCCCCAGCTTGCCGGACCGACACGACTTTGCCCTCGACCACCACAAAACGCCCGATCCCCGCCAAAATATCGTCCGGACTTTCCGCGTTTTTTATGGCCGACGAGTCAGCCCAGTTGCCCTTTTTTTGGCGCCTCGCCTCGGCCTCCGACGCCATCAGGGCGGCCGCGCAGTCCTTGTCGGCGATCTCGGCGGAGACGATGGCGTCGCCCTGGGCGAGCAGCATTGCCTGCACGGAGGTGTCGCTCTCGCCGACAAAGACCAGCGCGCCTTGGCGGCCATAGCGGTCGGGCGTGTCGTCGGCGCTGCGCAGGATCACGTCGTGCCCGACGAGCAGCGAGGTCAGCGCCTGCTTCGTCGTCGCGGTCGGCTCGATGCCGGTCAGGCGGATTTCGCGGCCGTCGTCGAGACGCAAACCGCGCGCCTCGATTGCGGTGACGCGGCCTTCGCCCTGGAACTCGAACTGGCACGGGCTCGCGAATGCGCTCTGACCCGCGACGAGAAGAATTGCGATCAGCTGAAGCCGTTGCGTCACGTTGCCCGGTGAGGTTGCGTTGCGCGTCCGTCTTAACTCAAGCGCGGCGTGTCGCGAAGAGGCTTCCCCACACTCCGTCATTGCGAGTTGGGACCAGTCTTGAGGGTCTGACGCGCGCTGGATGAAACTTTTCGCGGGTTGGCAAGAGCGGTAAACTGAGGTGCCGTCGGCAAAGAGGTCGATTGCTCACTGGTGCGTGAGAGCCCGGTTGCGAGTTGGACCCGGGTTGCCTGGATGACCCACACTGGCGCGGAGGGGCAGTATGGCCCTAGAGCACGCTTCCTAGCATTCTTTTTTGACAGGCGCCCTATGCCGCCGGCGCGAACTGTTGAGGAGAGGAGCATGGATATTCTGTACGAGCGGGTGGCGGGCCTGGATGTGCATAAGGACACAGTTGTGGCCTGCCTGCGGATCATGGTCGAGGGGAAGGCGCAGCGAGAGTGCCGGACCTTTGCGGCCACGACTGAGCAGCTTGCAGAGCTGCGACGATGGCTGGAGGAAAGCCGGTGCACGCATGTGGCGATGGAGGCGACGGGCGTCTACTGGATGCCGGTGTTCCGGATTCTGGGCGAAGGCGCTTTTGAACTGATCGTCGCCAATGCGGCGCACATCAAGAATGTTCCGGGACGCAAGACCGACATGAACGATGCGATGTGGATCGCCGACCTGTTGGCCTGCGGGCTGATCAAGGGCAGCTTCATTCCGGAAGAGCGGGTGCAGGAGCTGCGTGCCCTGACGCGAACACGCAAGCAACTGGTGCGCGAACAGACGCGGCACGTTCAGCGGATCGACAAGACGCTGGCAGAAGCCAACATCAAGCTCGGCTCGGTCATCTCCGACATCATGGGCGCGAGCGGCCGGCGGATCATCCAGGCGATGATCAACGGCGAGCGGCAGCCGAACAAGCTGGCCGAGCTTGCCGGCAAGCAGATCAAGGCGTCGCCGAAGGAGCTTTACGATGCGTTGCACGGCCGCCTGACGGATCACCATCGCTTTCTACTCGCGCTTCATCTGCAGCAATGGGATGTTCTGGATGAGACGATTCGCCGGCTTGATGCCGAAATCGCCGAGCGGATCGAACGTATGGAAGCGGAGGCGGACGGTCGCAAGATCCCCTTTCGCCACCTGATCGGGTTGCTGACCACGGTCCCCGGCGTCAGCGCGGTCGCAGCGCCGGCAATTTTGTCCGAGATCGGCGCTGACATGAGCCGCTTCCGGACTGCTGGCCATCTCGTCGCCTGGACCGGCCTGTGCCCCGGGCAAAACGAGAGCGCCGGCAAGCGCAAATCCTCGCGCCTGCGCAAGGGGGCACCGTGGCTCAAGACCATGCTCGTCCAATGTGCTTGGGCCGCCAAGCGTAGCAAAAACAGCTATTACCGAACTCAGTTCTTCCGATTGCAGGCCAAGCGCGGGCCGCAAAAAGCCATCTGTGCTGTCGCCGCTTCGATCCTCACCGCTATCTACCACATACTCAAAGACGGCACCGAGCACCGCGATCTCGGTGCCGCCTACTTCGATCGCCGGCCCATGGAGGTCCAAGCAAACCGCCTCGTCGCGCGCCTCAAGAAGCTCGGCTTCACTGTCCAACTCCAGCCCACGGCGGAGGCAGCCTGACGCCAAACACCTAACCGTTTCTTCCTAGCGCAGCGTAGCGACGCGTGGAAGCAGTTGTCCGTACTTCGCCATTCCGCTTTGCGGAAAACATGCGCACCAATCCTGTTCTCGTAGCGCAGCTTCGCTTGATGCGCTCTTGTGCATGCGGCATGATTGCGGCAACAGCTTTAACCAAGAGCAATAACCAAGCCGCCATCAGAGTACGGCGCGATAAGGGAGGTCTTTTTCCATGAAGCATGTTTTGTCGGGCATTTTTGCTGCTGCGTTGGCGCTGAGTGCAAGCGCCGTGCAGGCCCAGGACAAGCCGCCACTGAAGATCGGCGGCATCCTCGACATGTCGAGCCTGTATGCCGACATCACCGGCCCCGGCAGCGAGACCGCGGCCAAGATGGCCGTGGAGGACTTTGGCGGTGAGGTGCTCGGCCGCAAGATCCAGGTTCTGGCTGCCGACCACCAGAACAAGGCCGATCTCTCCGCCAACATCGCCCGTGACATGCTCGACAATCAGGGCGTCGAAATGATCTACGACGTCGCGGCTTCCGCGACCGCGCTCGCCGCCGGCGAGATTGCGAAAGCGCGCAACAAGATCATCATGTTCAACGGCCCGGGCTCGATCCGCCTCTCCAACGAGGCCTGCGGCCCCTATACCATTCACTATGTGTTCGACACCTACGGCCAGGCCAATGTGACCGGCCTTGCGGCCGTGAAGTCGGGCCTCGACACCTGGTTCTTTCTCACTGCCGACTACGCCTTCGGCCAGGATCTGGAGAAGGACACCAGCGCCGTCGTGACCAAGACCGGCGGCAAGGTGCTCGGCAGCGTGCGCCATCCGCTCAACACGTCGGATTTCTCGTCGTTCCTGCTCCAGGCCCAGGCCTCGAAAGCAAAGGTGATCGGGCTCGCGAACGCCGGCGGCGACACCGTCAACGCCATCAAGCAGGCGGCCGAGTTCGGCATCACCAAGGGCGGCCAGAAGGTCTCGCCGCTGCTCGCCTTCGTGACCGACATCGACTCCATCGGACTCGAGACCGCGCAGGGCCTGTTGCTGGCGGAAGCCTTCTACTGGGATCTCAACGACGACACCCGCGCGTTCTCGAAGCGCTTTCAGGAGCGCATGAAGCGGCCGCCGACCTCGGCGCAAGCCGGTGTCTATTCTTCCGTGACTCACTATCTGAAAGCGGTGAAGGCGGCCGGCACGACCGACGCTGCGACGGTGATGAAAGTGATGAAGGAGACGCCGATCAACGACTTCTTCGCCAAGAACGGCAAGATCCGCGAGGACGGCCGCATGTTGCACGACATGTACCTGTTCGAGGTCAAGAAGCCGTCGGAATCCAAAGGCCGCTGGGACGATTACAAGCTGCTCGCCACCGTGCCCGGCAGCGAGGCTTTTCAGTCACTGGAGCAGTCGCGCTGTCCGCTGGTGAAGAAGTGACGGCGTGACGTAAGTCACGGCGTCATCCCGGGGCGCGAAGCGAACCCGGGATCTCGAGGTTCCGGGTTCTCGCTTCGCGAGCCCCGGAAGGACGGAGATACAAACAACAACAAGGAGACGCCCCATGAGCAACGACATGGTCCTGCAGAAGCTCGAAGGCGGGCTGCTCACCATCACCATGAACCGGCCTGAGCGGAAGAACGCGCTCAATCCGGATATGGTCGCCGGGCTGGTCGTGGCGGCACGGCGCGCGGCGGATGATCCGGAGGTGCGCGCGGTGCTGTTCAAAGGCGCGGGCGGCAGCTTCTGCGTCGGCGGCGACGTCAAGTCGATGGCGGAGGGCCGGGCGCCGCTGCCGTTCGAAGTGAAGATGGCGAACCTGCGCCGCGGCATGGAGGTGTCGCGCATCCTGCACCAGATGCCAAAACCCGTGGTGGCGCAGCTCGACGGCGCGGCGGCCGGCGCGGGTCTGTCGATGGCGCTGTCGTGTGACCTCCGCGTCGCCTCCGAATCCTGCAAGATCACCACCGCCTTCGCAAAAGTCGGCTTCTCCGGCGATTACGGCGGCACCTATTTTCTCACCCAGCTGCTCGGCAGCGCGCGGGCGCTCGAGCTCTATCTGACCTCGCCGGTGCTTTCCGCGAAGGAAGCGCATGCGATCGGCATGGTGACGAAGGTCGTCCCCGACGCCGAGATCGACACGGCCGCGCACGAGCTCGCGATGTCGTTGGCGCAGGGCCCGTCGATCGCGCTCGGCTTCATCAAGCGCAACATCAACAATGCCGAGCATCTTGCGCTGGAGGATTGCTTCGACGGCGAGGCGATCCACCACACCCGCTGCAGCGATACCGAGGATCACAAGGAGGCTGCAAAGGCGTTCGTCGAGAAGCGCAAGCCGACCTTTAAGGGCGCATGACGATGGCAGCCTACATGCGGTTGCGGCAGATCTGCCTGGTCGCGCCGCAGCTCGCGCCCGTGATCGCGGACATCGCAGACATCATGGGCCTCGCTGTCTGTTACCGCGACGGCAATGTCGCGAAGTACGGCCTGGAGAACGCGCTGCTGCCGGTCGACACTATCCTGCTGGAGGTGGTCGCGCCGTTCAAGGACGGCACCACCGCCGGTCGCTTCATCGAGAAGAGCGGCGGGCGCGGCGGCTACATGGCGATCTTCTGCTGCAACGATCCCGACGAGCGCGGTCGTAACGCCAACGCGCTTGGTGTGCGCACCGCCAACGTCATCGACCACGCGCCCTATCACGGCGTGCAGCTCCATCCCCGCGACTGCCGCGCCGCCTTCATCGAGTTCAACCACACCGACGGCAGCGACGACATTTTGGGGCCGTATCCACCGGCCGGCCCCGACTGGCAAGAATTCATCCGCAAGGACGTGACACAGGCGTTGACGAGCGTGGAGATGCAGAGCCCGGGTCCGCAAGGGCTGGCCGAGCATTGGGGCAAGCTCATCGGCGTTGCGCCGAGCGGCGATGCTGAACTGAAGCTTCCCAACGCGACCTTCCGTTTCTTGAAGGGCGCCAGCGAAATCATGAGCGCGCTGGAGTTTCGGGTCGCGGATGTTGCCGGTGTGCTGCATGCCGCGAGGGCGAAGGGACATGCCGTGGCGGGCAACGAGTTCTTGCTCGGTGGCGTGACGTTCCGCGTCAGTTGAGTGCTTGGTAGTGATCCATCACCCTGAGGTGCTCGCCTCTTCGGCGAGCCTCGAAGGGCGACGGCCACCGGCGGGGCCGCTCATCCTTCGAGGCTCCCCGCACGGTGCTATGCACCGCGCGGCTCGCACCTCAGGATGACGGTCTGAAAGTATACGGCGAGTGCACGAAGAATAAGAAGGGGATCACTCCATGCCGCATCCGCTCGACAGCTTCTTCGCGCCCGCCAGCATCGCGCTGATCGGCGCCTCGCGCGATCACGAGAAAATCCCGGGCCGGCTGCTGTCGATGTTGCGCAAGAACGAGTATCCCGGAAAAATCTATCCGGTGAACCCGAACTACGCCGAGATCGACGGGCTCATTTGCTACAAATCGATCGCCGACATCAGCGCGCCGATCGATCTCGCAATCATCCTCATTCCCGCCCGCGCGGTGCTTGCCGCGCTCGAACAATGCGCCGCCGTCCGCGTGAAGAACGCCGTCATCATCTCCTCCGGCTTCGCCGAGGAGGGCGGGGAGAGCGCGGCGATGCAGGACGCGATCGCGGCGCTGGCGAGGCGGACCGGCATGCGGATTTCAGGTCCGAACGCCGAGGGCTTTTTCAGCCAGACGCAGCGCGTGGCGGCGACGTTCAGTCCCGCCGTGGACGTCAAGCCGGGCGTGGTGCCGCTGGTCGCCACGACGAGGCGGATCGGCATCGTCGCGCAGAGCGGCGGCATCGGCTTTGCGTATTATCACCGCGCCAGCGCGCTCGGCATTGCCGTGAGCTATGTCGTCAGTGCCGGCAATGAATCCGATCTCGGGGCCGGCGAATTCCTGGACTACATGGTGCAGGACGCTTCCACGGACGTGATCCTGCTGTTCATCGAAGGCATTCGCGACGTCGACAAGTTTCTCGCGGCAGCACGGCGTGCGGCCGAGCTGAAAAAGCCTGTCATCGTGACAAAGGTCGGCCGCTCCGGCGCCGGGATGCGCGCTGCCGCCTCGCACACCGCAAGCATGGCCGGATGGTCGGCGGCCTACGACGCGGTGTTTGCCAAATATGGCTTCATCGTCTCCAACGATCTCGACGAGGCACTGACGATCGCAGCCGTGCTTGCGAGCAATCCGTTGCCGAAGGGCGATCGCGTCGCCGTGGTCACCGTCTCCGGCGGTGCCGGCATCTGGGGCGCCGATGCCGTCGCGCTGCAAGGCTTACAGGTGCCGGAGCTCTCCGAAAAAGTCCAGGCCCAGATCAATACGCTGATGCCGTCCTACGGCACTGCGCGCAATCCAATCGACGTCACCGCGCAAGGCGTGACGTCGGGCGGCTTGCAAAAGAGCGTCGATGTGCTCACCGCGTCCGACGAGATCGACGCGGTCCTGGTCGTGCTATCGCTGTCGAGCGAGGTCCGCAAGCCCTTCAAGGAAGCCGAGCTGACGCCGGTGCTGGCCGCGCAGCACAAGCCGGTGGTGTTCTATTCCTACACGGTGCCGTCCGATTTCTCGCGCCGCGAGCTTGCCAAATCCGGCGTCGTGGTGCTCTCGGGCCTCACCCATGTCGGCGTCGCGATGCGGCAACTCGTCGATTACGCCCGTTTCGAGCTGCCGAAGCCGACGGACCAAGCGCGGCCGCCGGCGCGCGATCTCTCCGTCCATCTGACCTCGCCGGTTCTGTCCGAGGCAGACAGCAAAGCATTGCTCCGCACCGCCGGCATCGCGCTGCCGGACGAAGTGCTGGTGAAGGACAAGGGTGAGCTCGATGATGCCGTCGCCCGCGTCGGCTTTCCGCTGGTGCTGAAGATCCAGTCGCCGGACATTGCGCACAAGAGCGAGGTCGGCGGTGTGCGCGTCAACATCACCACAAAGGGCGAGGTGTTTCTGGTGTTCGAGGCGCTGCTCAACAATGCGCGCAAGCACAGGCCTGAGGCGGCCATTCAGGGCGTGCTGGTCTGCCCGATGGCGAAGCAGGGTGTCGAGATCATCATCGGCACCATGACGGACAAGACGTTCGGTCCGATGGTGATGGTGGGCCTTGGCGGCATCACGACCGAGTTGTTCCGCGACGTCGTCTACCGCCCGGCGCCGGTCGGCGCAGAAGAAGCCGCCGCGTGCTGGCGCGCTTGAAAGCCGCGCCGCTGCTGAGCGGATTTCGCGGGGCAGCAATCGCGGATGTTGCGGCACTGTCGCAGTTGATCGCCGACATCTCCCTGCTTGCCGCGCAACATGCAGAGGAGATCGCGGAGATCGAGCTCAACCCGGTGCTGGTGCACGCGGAAGGGCAGGGCGTGACGATCGTGGACGCGCTGGTGGTGGGGCGGAAGTAGTGCACCACAAATACCGCTGTCGTCCTGGACAAGCGAGCGGAACGAGCGCGGATCCAGGACCCATAACCACAGGGAGTGGTTTGGCGAAGACTCGTGGTTACCAGCTTCGCGCCACAACTTCTCCCTGGGGTAATGGGTCCTGGCTTTCGCCAGGACGACCATGGAGTGTCTGGCCACGTCGCCCCGATGCGACGCGTAAGGCGGCGGCTACCGCCCCCTGAAATTCGCCACGCGCCGCTCTTCGGTGGCCTTCACGCCTTCCTTGAAGTCTTCCGTCGCGCGCAAGCGGGTCTGCTGCTCGAGCTCGTGATTGGTCGCGGCCATCACGCGGTCGGCGAGGCCAGCGCGCATCGTGGCGCGGGTGGAGACGAGGCCGAGCGGGGAGCATTCGGCGATCTCGCCGGCGAGCTTCAGTGCCGCTGCCTTGACCTGATCCTGCGGCACCAGTTCGTTGGCGAGGCCCCATTTGAAGGCCTCTTCGCCGGTGACGCGGCGGCTGGTGTAGAACATCAGCTCGGCGTTGTTCTTGCCGATCAGCTCGGGCAGCGTCACGGTCAGGCCGAAGCCGGGATGGAAGCCGAGCTTGGTAAAGTTCGCGGAGAAGCGCGCTTCGGGGCAGGTGACCCGGAAGTCCGCCGAGACCGCGAGGCCCAATCCGCCTCCGATGGCGGCGCCCTGCACGGCTGCGACGATCGGCTTCTTGGCGCGGAAGATGCGCACGGCCTGGATGTAGAGATGGTTGATCGCCCCGAGGCTGTCGGCCGGATCGCCCTTGGCCGTCTTGTCGGCTTCGCGCGCCTCTTGGGCCTGCCGTGCCGGGTCCTGGAAATTGGCGCCGGCGCAAAACGCCTTGCCTTGCGCCGACAGCACCGAGGCGCGAATCTCGATGTCGCGATCGAACTCGTCGAGCGCGTCCGCGATCTGGTTGATCAGCGATATGTCGAAGAAGTTGAGCGGCGGGCGGCGGATTTCGATGGTGCCGACGTGACCAACTTTCTCGACGCCGATATCTTTGTAAGTGCTCATGATGTCCTCGAATGATTAGCGCAAGCCAAGCCCGCGGGCGATGATGCCGCGCAGCACCTCGGTGGTACCGCCCTGGATGGTGAGTTTCGGCGCGGTCTTGATGGCGAAGTCGAGCTGCCGCTCCAGCGTCTCGCGGTTGGTCGCGGTCTCCTCGAGGAAAGCGGCGAGATCGCGCACGCGGTGCGGAAGCTGCTGCTCCCACACCGTGCCGATGTCCTTGACGATGGACGCTTCGACGACGGGCTCCTTGCCGGCCTGCAGCATGCCTGCGACCGAGACCGACATGCGCCGCATGGTGTGGAGCTGTGCCACCAGCCGGCCGATGCCTTCGGCGCTGCGCGTGTCCGGGTTTGGGCCGACCGCGCGAACCAGCTCGGTCAGCACGTAATAGGTCTCCAGGAAACGCTCGGGGCCCGAACGCTCATAAGCGAGCTCGCTGGTCGCCTGCTTCCAGGCGCCATCGACTTCACCGAGCACATGATCGTCGGGCACGAAGAAGTCGGTGAAGACGACCTCGTTGAACTCGTACTGGCCGGTGATCTGGCCGATCGGGTTCACCTGGATTCCCGGCTGCTTCATCTTGACCAGGAACTGCGTCAGGCCGTGACGGCGGTTCTCCTTGGTCGGCTGCGAGGTCCGGAAGATCGCGATCATGTAGTCGGCGATGTGGGCCGACGAGGTCCAGATCTTGGTGCCGTTGATGAGATAGCCGCCGTCGGTCTTGGTCGCGCGCGTCTTCGCGGCGAACAGGTCCGAGCCGGAGTTCGGTTCGCTCATGCCGATCGCAAAGCAGATCTCGCCGCGGCAAATGCGCGGCAGGATGTCCATCTTGATGTGCTCGGGCGCGTACTTGATCAGCACCGGCCCGCTCTGGCGGTCGGCGACGAAGAACCGCCGCGTCGGCGCGTTGGCGACGCGCATCTCCTCGGTCACCACGTAGCGTTCGAGAAACGAGCGCTCCTGGCCGCCATACTTCTTCGGCCAGGTCATGCCGAGCCAGCCCTTGGCGCCGACCCTGCGGGAAAATTCCGGCGCGTCGGTGTCTTCGCGGTTGGGCTTGTGCGGATCGAAGGTGCCGGCGGCGATCTCTTCAGCGAGGAAGGCGCGAACCTCCTTGCGCAATTGCTCGCACTTCTCGGGCAGGCGGATCGGATCGAAACGGAGGGCAGCGGTCATTGTTGTCTCGTCCCTGATCAGCGCGAAGCCACGAGCGGCCACAATTCGTCGGCGCCGCGGTTTGCGATTAGCTTGCCGAGCTCGACGGCCCAGTGGCTTTCCGAACCGAAATCATCGCGCCAGGCCAATGCCCGCAGCGAGTAGCGGTGCAGGATGTGCTCCAGGGTGAAGCCGATCGCGCCATGGACCTGATGCGCGATAGCGCCGCCCTTTTCCGCAGCTTCCGCGCAGCGGATTTTTGCCGAGGCGGCTTCGAGGTAGACCGCGTCGTCGAACGACTTTGCGTTGGCGATGGCGTCGGCCGCGGAAGTGGCAGCCGCAAGCGCAGCGGCCGACTCGCCGGCGAGGCGGGCGAGGTTGTGCTGTACCGCCTGGAATTTGGAGATCTTCTTCTCGAAGGCGACGCGCTCGTTGGAGTAGCGCACGGAGATGTCGAGCATCGATTCCAGCGCCCCCGCGATCTGAAGGCTGCGCGCGACGCCGCCCATCAGCATCATTGTGGTCTGGTCAAAGCCGTTCGGGGCGGGCTTGATGGTGACGGGCTGCACCTTGTCGAGCGTGACGGTGTCGCTGTGGTCGTAGCCGACATTGAGTCCGGTCTCGATCCGACCCTTGCTCGCATCGACCAGTGCAATCGAAGCGCCGTCCTTGCCGTGGACCAGCACCGCGAAGTGCTTTGCCGCCTTTGCGAAGGGCACGCCGCGGGCGCGGCCGGAGAGCGCACCGTCGGCATCGAGGGTGATACGATCCTTGGGCGACGCCGGCAGCACCGTCATCTCGCCCTCGGGGGATGCGATCTTCGCCTGCGCCAGCAGCCAGCCCGACAGCATGGTCTCGGCCAGGGGAACCGCGACTGCGAAACGGCCGGCTGCGTTCAGCAGCGCAAAGCCGTCGGCAAGGCTCGCGCCGGAGCCGCCGAGATCGTCCGGCACCCAGGCCAACGGCAGGCCGGCCTCGCTCAGCGCCTGCCACAGTGGTGCCTGCCACGAATCCTTCTTGTCGTTGTTGACGGTCTGCGGATCGGCGAGATCGGCGAAGATTTTCTCCGCGGTCTCGACGACGATATTGTCACTCTCCGCCACAGCGTTCCCCGTGTTTTGCCATTGGCGCATCCGACCCGTGGGGTGGGCGCGCAGGTTCTTCTTGCGCCCGATGATCCGAAAAAGCCATGGCCCTGACAAGCGCTGATCGCAGGTCAACCTGCGGCGCGGGCATGGGCGACACGTTAATTCCGCTTAGCGGAGTTTGCTCGATTTGCAGGGCGCCGCAAACTCGCTAAACAGAACGTCGATAGTCAATCAGGGGAAGGAAATCCGGATGGCAAAGGACAGTTTGTGCGCAATCGTGACGGGGTCCGCCTCCGGCCTGGGTGCTGCGACCGCGGAAATTCTCGCACGGAGCGGAGCGCGGCTCGTCATCAACTATTCCTCGAGCCAGAGGGAAGCGGAGGCGACCGCGGAGCTTTGCCGCAAGGCGGGCTCACCGGAAGTTCTGGTCGCGCAGGGCGACGTCTCGAAGGATGACGATTGCCGCAAGATCGTCGCGGCAGCCAGCGGCTGGGGCCGACTCGACGTGCTCGTCAACAATGCTGGCACCACCAAGCATGTCGCCCATGCCGATCTCGATGGATTGTCGGCGGAAGATTTCCAACGCCTGTACGGCGTCAATACCATCGGCCCGTTCCAGATGGTGCGCGCGGCGCGCGGCCTGCTCGAGGCCGGCGCCAAGGCCTCTGGGCGGCCGTCCGCCGTGGTCAACATCTCCTCGGTCGCCGGCATCAGCGGCGTCGGATCGTCGATTGCGTACGCTGCAAGCAAGGGCGCGCTCAACACCATGACGCTGTCGCTGTCGCGCGCGCTGGCGCCGCTGATCCGCGTCAACACGGTGTGTCCCGGCTATATCGATACGCCGTGGTTCACCAAGGGCCGCGGCGAGGCGGGCGCAAAGCAGGTGCGCGACAGCGTCGTGGCGAAGGTACCGCTGAAGGTTGCATCATCGGCGGAAGACATCGCCCAGCTCGTCTGCTTCCTGGCGATGCCGGCCTCCAGCAACATGACCGGCGAGGTCGTGCGCATGGATGCGGGGATGCATTTGGTGACGTGAGTCGCGCGGCGCCCTCTCTCCACGTCATGGCCGGGCTTGTCCCGGCCATCCACGCGCTGCTCCGCGGATAGGAGAACATGGATGCCCGCGACAAGCCCGGGCATGACGATGTGGATGTGGTGTAGATGACGGCTTAGTGCGTCACCCCTTGATCACGCCGCTCGCCACCAGCCGGTGCCAGATGAACAGCACCACCACGGCACCAATGGTGGCCATGATGATTCCCGCGCCCTGGTCGGGACTGTAGTGCCCGATGGCCTGGCCGATGAAGGTCGCGAGAAATGCGCCGGCGATGCCGAGGATGGTGGTGAGGATGAAGCCGCTCGGATTGTTCGGTCCCGGCGCCAGCCAACGCGCGATGAGGCCGGCGATGAAGCCGACGACGATGATCCACAACAAGCCACCCATGCTCATGTCCGTGCTTCCTCGCTTTGACTAAACTAAAATCAGACTCTGCCCGCGATCTCTTGCTCGGTCGGCAGCCGTCCGTCCGGCGTCAGATGATCGACCACCTGCGGCAGATACTGGCTGAGGCCGGAGAGCAGCTCGTCACGCGACAGGCCGCTCTGGGCCGACAGGCTCTCGATCTGGTCGGCGCCGAGCGCATTGGCGAGATCGCCTGGAGCGATTGCCTTGTTCTGGCCCTTGCCGACCCAGGTATTGGCAGCGTCGCCATGACCGCTCTGCTGGAGCTGATTGAGGAGATCGCCGAGCCCACCGCTGAGCACGCTGCCGGCCGCGCCGCCCGCGAGCAGGCCGCCAAGGCCACCCTTCAACAGGTCACCGAGGCCGCCGCCAGCGCCCGCATTCACCGAAGGGGGGAGATGCGTCGGCGTCGGGGCCGGGGACGGCTGCGGCGCGCTGCCGCTCTGATTGCCGCTCAAATGCTTGAATGCCTTCCAGGCGAGCAGGCCAAGCAGCGCCATGGTCATGGGCGACATGCCGCCGCTGGATGAGGATTGTGAACTCGGCGTGCTTGGCCCGCGCGGGCCGTTCTGCATGCCGTTGAGGACGTCGAGCAAACCCATGGCGTTCTCCTTTGGCGCTTTCCTGCCGGTAACAAGCCCCGTTCGAAAACATATGAGGCCGTCATGACGGTTACAAGGCGATTGCGCCGCGACTACGGGAATGGGCAGCAGTCACAGCCTCTGCTATCGAAGGCAGATCGTTAAGGGGGCAGGCAAAGGTGATGACGGATCGACCGATCGTGGTGGCCGGCGCGGGCGCCATCGGATGTTTCGTCGGCGGCACTCTGGCGGCCGGCGGCCGCCGCGTCGCGCTCCTGGTGCGGCCGCGGGTGAAGTCCGAGATCGAGCGGTTCGGCTTGCTTCTGACCGATTTCGACGGCTCGCAGAAGAAGCTCGGCGCGGGCCGACTCGCGCTGTCGGAAGATCCCGCGATCTTGCACAGCGCCGGCATCGTGCTGGTCACGGTGAAGAGCGCCGACACGGCCGGTGTCGCGGACCAGATCGCGCAGCATGCGCCGCAAGACGCCGTCATCGTCTCGCTGCAGAACGGCGTCGGCAATGTCGCGGTGCTGCGCGAGCGCCTCGGCGACCGCCGCGTGCTCGCCGGCATGGTGCCTTTCAACGTGGTCGGGATGGGCGAGGGCCGCTTCCACCGCTCGACCTCCGGCGACATTCATGTTGGCCAAGATGATACGAACACGGCCGCGGCGCTGTCGGTGCCCGGGCTCGCCATGCGCGCGAGCCGCGACATCACCGGCGTGCAATGGGGCAAGCTGATCATCAATTTGAACAACGCGCTCAGCGCCTTGTCCGATATGCCGCTCGCCGCGCAATTGGCGAGCCGCGAATGGCGAAGGCTGTTCGCCGATCAGATGGCGGAGGGGCTGGCCGCGATGAGGGCCGCCGGCATCACACCGGTCTCGGCGACGCCGATCCCGTCATCCTGGACGCCCACCTTGCTGAGACTGCCTGATCCGATTTTCAACCCGATCCTGGGAAGGACCATGAAGATCGATCCCGAGGCGCGTTCCTCGATGTGGCAGGATTTGAAGCAGGGCCGCAAGACCGAGATCGACTATCTCCAGGGCGCGATCATCGCGCTCGCCGAGCAGAACAATGTTGACGTGCCGCTGTCGCGCCGCATTGTTGCGCTGATCCAGGAGGCCGAGAGCGCGGGCCAGGGTCCGCCGCGGCTGTCGCCGCAGCAGATCCGCGGGTAACGCATGAGTGCAGGCTGCACGACGGGAGGAGCAACGATGAAGCGTCGCCTGATGATCGGATTCGCGCTGGCCGTGGTCTGCGCCGCGTCCTCGGTCGCGGAGGCCCGGCCGCCGACGGTCATGAACTCTCCCGGTTATGACAGGCGATTGCAGGAGAGCAGGTCGCAGTTGGGTAATTCACCGACAACAACGGCACCGGTGAATGCGCCGGTAGCTCAACCGAAGCGCAGTAAGAAGAAGCACACGAACTGAGGCCGCATCCTCAGCCGTCGTCCTGGCGAAGGCCAGGACCCATACCGCGGAATCGATCAATAGTGAGCGGTCGGAGTACCGAACTACAAGTCTGCCGCCGAACTACCTCTTGGGATAATGGGTCCTGGCTTTCGCCAGGACGACGGCGGGGCTTGTGGGCGCAGCTCAGCCCTTCTTCGCGGGCTTGCTCGGCGTCGGGCTGAACAGCTTCTTGATATCGTTCAATCCATCCGACAGCCGCGGCCATTCGCAGGAGAACGAGCCCTTGGTGCAGGGTGCGCCCTTCGGCCGCGGCCGCGCGTCGCCGATGGTGGCCTGCTGGACTTTCGGCCGCTCGACCGGCACGGGCACGCGCTCCACGTCGGTGCGCAATGCGATCCGCTGGAGCTGCTGCAGCTGTTGTTCCTGCTGCTCGCGCTGCTGGCGCGCGGTGGCTTGCGCGGCTTCATTGCTGCGGCGCTGATTGGCGAGATAGGCGGTGTAGGATTCGTCGATCTTCTTCTGCTCCTCCGGCGTCGGATTGGGGCCGGCGATGTCGAAGGTGCGGTCCTGGAGGAAATCGTAATAGGAATAGCCGCCGCCTGCCTTGCGCCGGCCGGCGAATTTGGCGTTGCAGTCGGCAAGCGCAGCCGTCTTCTCGGACTTGGTCGTGGCTTTTTCGGCGGCGTCGGCACAGGTCTCGAAGTCAACAGGCGCGCGCTTCCACCATTGTGCCTGGGCATGCGACGGCGCCAGCAGGAAAAATCCTGCTGCGACAACGACAAGCGCCGCACGACGCGATGCAACTACGTCCGACATTCTACGAGAGCATTCCTTGCAAAACTCAACCCGAACTGAGTCGGGCTGATTTTTGCCCCTTTATGGCCTGCTTGTCACCCATGGAACCGGGGAATTTCATGGCTGCGATGCTGACATTTTTTGCTTGACGTGGCGCAGGAGTCACAGCGTCACTTCATCCTGCGCTCGCCTCATCGACGACGCCAAGAAAACGAAGTGGAAACGCCTGATGCTGCTGCCCCTGTCCGACGTGCCGCGCTGGTACGCGGCGCGCAAACCTCAAGGCACGATGGCCGTCCGTCACGGGCAGGATACGCTGACATGGGATGCGCTCGAGCGCGGCGCCAACCGACGCGCGCGGGCGTTCATGGCCAGGGGCGTCAAGGCCGGCGACTTTGTCGCGATCGGGTTGCCGAACGGCAATGCGTTCTTCGAGACATCGTTTGCGGTGTGGAAATGCGGAGCGACGCCGACCTCGCTGTCATGGCGGCTGCCGCGGGGCGAGGCCGCCGCGGTGCTCGACATCCTGAAGCCGGCGCTGGTGGTCGGCGGCGAAGCCGACTGGAACGCGCCGAACCGTCTGCCCGCGGATTTCGTGCCGGAAGGATTTTCGGACGAGACGCTCACCGCACCGGTGGCGCGCTATTGGAAGGCGATGACCAGCGGCGGATCGACCGGCCGCCCGAAGGTGATCCTCGATCACCAGCCGGCAGTGATCGACACGGTCGCCGCGCCGCCGCTCAACATCCCGTTCGGGGTCTCGCTGCTCAATCCCGGCCCGCTCTATCACAATGCGCCGTTCATCGTGTCGCATTACGCGCTGTTCACCGGCGGCCAGCTCACCGGCCTCGTCAAGTTCGACGCCGAGGAGGCGCTGCGGCAAATCGCGCGCGCGCGCGTGCAATGGGTCAATTTCGTGCCGACGATGATGCATCGGATCTGGGCGCTGCCGGAGCACGTGCGCAACACCTATGATCTGTCGAGCCTGCAAACCGTCTTCCACATGGCCGCTCCGATGCCACCCTGGCTGAAGGAGAACTGGATCGCCTGGCTCGGACCCGAGCGGATCTGGGAGCTCTATGGCGGCACCGAGCGACAAGGCTCCTGCATCATCTCCGGCACGGAATGGCTGACGCACAAGGGTTCGGTCGGCAAGATCGGCGAGATGGCGCGCTTGCGCATCATCGGCGAGGACGGCAACGACGTCGCGCCAGGCGAGAGCGGCGAGATCTATTTCCTCAACAATGACGGCAAGGATGCCACCTATCACTATCTCGGCGCCGAGCCGAAGCGCCGTGCGGACGGCTGGGAATCGCTCGGCGATATCGGCAGGCTGGATGCGGAAGGCTACCTTTATCTCGGTGACCGCCTCGCCGACATGGTGCTGCGCGGCGGCGCCAACATCTATCCCGCCGAGGTCGAAGCTGCCGTCTCCGCCGGTCCGGGCGTGCGCTCCTGCGTGGTGGTGGGATTGCCCGATCCGGAATTGGGCCAGCGCGTGCACGCCATCATCGAGCCGGAGGGCGATGCGGACGGTCAGGCCATTGCCGACGGCATGGCGGATTTTTTGAGGGACCGGCTCAGCCGCTACAAGCACCCCGAGAGCTTCGAGATCGTCACCGCCCCGCCACGCGACGATTCCGGAAAAGTTCGCCGCACCCTGTTGCGCGACGAGCGCGCGGCGTGGATGAAGGAGGGGCGTGCCTTCCGGATTTGGCCGGCGAAGGCAAGGGCGGACGCCGATTAAGAGAATTCACGGGGAGGAACGAGATTATGACCATTACCATCGCTGCGAACGCCGTGCCGAAGCCGCCGGCCGAGATCATCGAGGGTTTTCGCGGCGCGCCGACCTCGGTCATTTCGGACAATCTCGGCCGGCTGCCGGGCGCCGTCGGGCTCAAGCCCTATCACCGCGGCGCCAAGCTGGTGGGCACGGCCTTCACGGTCCGCACCCGTCCTGGCGACAATCTCGCCATCCACCGCGCGCTCGAACTGGTGGGCCCCGGCGACGTCATCGTGGTCGATGGCGGCGGCGATGAGACCCGCGCGCTGGTCGGCGAGATCATGAAGAACATCGCGCAGTGGCGCAAAGCCGAAGGCTATGTCATCGACGGCGCGATCCGCGACGTTGCGGCGTTCGCGGCCGATGACTTTCCATGTTATGCCCGCGCCGTGATCCACCGCGGCCCCTACAAGAACGGCCCCGGCGAGATCAACGTGCCTGTTTCGATCGGCGGCAGCGTGATCTCGCCCGGCGACATCGTCGTTGGCGACGAGGACGGCGTGGTGTCGTTTGCCGCCGCCGGTGCCGCGGCTCTGCTGGACGCCGTGCGCGCCCAGGTCGCGCGCGAAGAGGAGACGCTGAAGGCGATCCGCGAGGGCCGTTATCAGGGCTCGTATGGCAAATCCTGATCAGCGAAAAAAACAAGGGGAGGATGGCGTGAGCCAGAAGGACGAATTCCACAATCTCGACGATACCGCCGACGGGCTGTTTCGCGAGCTCGCGGCAGGGGTGACCACGCGCATCTTCTCCGGCGAGCAGGCCATGCTGTCGGTGGTGACGCTGGCGCCGCATGCGCAAGGCACGCTGCACCATCATCCCGAGGAGCAATGGGGCGTGCTGCTCGACGGCTCCGCCATCCGAGTCCAGGGCAGTGAGGAGATAGCCGTGAAGAAGGGCGACTTCTGGCGCACGCCGGGTAATGTGCCGCACACCATGCGCGCCGGCCCCGACGGCGCCCGCGTGCTGGACATTTTCAGTCCGCCGCGGCCAGAATACAGAAAAGCGGGATCCGGTTTCGGGACGACTTAAAGCGCCAAGAGCAAAAGCCGGGCGCGAGAAAACAGGGGAGGGGACCATGAAGATCACACGACGGACGCTGCTCGCGGCGCCGGCTATTCTCGCGATGACGCCGGCGTTGGGCCAGGCTTCAAAAATCACGCTGGTGGTGCCGTTTCCGCCGGGCGGATCGACCGATGCGATGGCGCGGCTGCTCCAGAGCCACCTGCAAACCAAGCTCAACCGCATCGTCATTGTCGAGAACAAGTCGGGCGCCGCCGGCGCGCTCGGCGCGGCGCAGGTCGCCAAGAGCCCGCCTGACGGCCCGACGTTCCTGGTCACCTTCGATTCCCACGCGGTGATCCCCTCCATCCTCGACAAGCCGCCCGTCGATGTCGAGCGCGAACTGATGCCGGTGTTGCTGGTCGGCACCGCGCCTTACGTGATCGCCGCCGGTGCGGGCCGTCCCTACAAGAGCTTTTCCGACGTGGTGGCGGCCTGCAAGGCGACGCCCGGCGCGGTGAAATATGCCTCCGTCGGCATCGGCACGCTCGGCCATCTCGCCATGACCGTGCTCGGCAACAAGGCCGGCGTCGAGATCACGCACGTGCCCTATCGCGGCGGCGGCCCTGCGATGAACGACGTGCTCGGCGGCCATGTCGACCTGATCGCGGGATCGGCGGCGCTGGTCGCAGCCCAACTCGGCACCAACATGCTGCGTCCGATCCTGCAGCTCGGCCGCGAGCGGCTGCCGGGCCTGCCGGATACGCCGACCGCGATCGAGGCGGGCTTTCCGGATTTCGAGACGCTGGCCTGGTGGGGCATCTTCGCGCCCACCGGCACGCCGCCGGACATCGTCGCAGCCCTCGCGACGGCGTCCAAGGAGATCCTGAGCGAGCCCGCGACCGCCGCCCAGCTCAAGGACACCCAGCAGATGACGCTGCTGCTCGAGGACGGCCCCGCCTTCAAGACCTTCTTCGACAAGCAGGTCGCCACTTGGGGCAAGGTGGTGAAGGACAACAATATCAGGGCGTGAGATGACCGGCAGCCCTCCGCATTGAGCAACGCGGAGGGCTTCCGATCCCGCCTCCGCTTTGATAAGAAGCCCCGGTAACCCGCTCTGCGGGTTCCGCGGTCCCGTAGCTCAGCCGGATAGAGCGACGGTTTCCTAAACCGTAGGTCGGAAGTTCGAGTCTTCCCGGGATCGCCAGAATTTCAGTGAGCAATCGTCGCGTTTGCCACGCTCGTCGGCGCAAAAATTGCTAGAAGCGCGAAGCTTCCTTCCTGGCCCCGGCTGATTGCCGGCCCCGCCTAGCTGCCATATCCGGAGACGACAATGCCCTTCGACTTGATCCTGCGCGGCGGCCGTGTGGTCGACCCGTCCCAGAAGCTCGATGCCGTGACCGATGTCGCCTTTTCGGGCGGCAAGATCGCTGCGATCGGCACCGGGCTCAAGGCCGATCCGGGCACCGACGTGCGCGACGTGTCTCGCTACATCGTGACGCCGGGGCTGATCGATCTCCACACCCATGTCTATTGGGGCGGCACGTCGCTTGGCATCGACGCCGAGGAGTTCTGCCGCCTCTCCGGCGTCACCACCGCGGTCGACACCGGCAGCGCGGGGCCCGGCAATTTCGCCGGATTCCGCAAGCACGTGATCGAGCCGAGCCAGGTCCGCATTCTCGCTTATCTTCACGTGTCGCATGCCGGCATTTTCGGCTTCTCGCACCGGATCATGGTCGGCGAGAGCGAGGAGCTGCGGCTGATGAATCCGATCGAGGCGGCCAAGGTGGCCGACGCCAACCGCGACCTCATTGTCGGCATCAAGGTGCGCGTGGGCTTGCACTCCTCGGGCACGTCGGGCGTCGTGCCGCTCGACATCGCGATCGAGGTCGCGAACGAAGTCGGCATGCCCCTGATGGCGCATATCGATCATCCGCCGCCGAGCTATGAGGAGGTGCTGGCGCGCCTGCGCCCCGGCGACGTGCTCACCCATGCGTTCCGGCCCTTCCCCAACACGCCCGCGACCGCGCAGGGGACGGTGAAGCGGGCGGTGCTCGACGCGCGCGAGCGCGGCGTGCTGTTCGACATCGGCCACGGCAAGGGCTCGTTCGCGTTCAAGACCGCACGTGCCATGCTCGCCAACGGCTTCTATCCGGACACGATCTCGTCCGACATTCATCAACTCTGCATCGACGGCCCGGCCTTCGATCAGGTGACGACCCTTTCGAAATTCCTGTGCATGGGCATGCCGCTGTCCGACGTCATCGCAACTTCGACTGTCAACGCTGCGATGGCGCTGCGGCGCCCCGAGCTCGGCAGCCTCAAGCCGGGCAGCGTCGGCGACGCCACGCTGATCTCGGTGAGGGAAGGCCAGTTCGACTACGAGGACGTCGTCGGCGAGCACCTGATCGGCGATCGCAAGATCGTCTCCGAGGGCGTCGTCATCGGCGGCCGCTGGTGGCATCCGAACTGAGCGGCGGGCCGCTCACGCCGACCTGATTACAGCGACTTGATTACAACGACCTGGCGATCAACAGCTTCATGATCTCGTTCGTGCCGCCATAGATCTTCTGGATGCGGGAATCGATGAAGATGCGCGAGATCGGATATTCCTGCATGTAGCCGTAGCCGCCGAACAGCTGGAGGCATTCGTCGGCGGTCTCGACCTGCTTCTCCGAGCACCAATATTTCGCCATTGACGCGGTGACGGTGTCGAGGTCCTTTGCGACCAGCCGCTCGATGCACCAGTCGACGAATACGCGCGCGATCATCGCTTCGGTCTTGCGCTCGGCGAGCTTGAAGGCGGTGTTCTGGAAATCCATCAGCGGCTTGCCGAATGCTTTCCGCTCCTTGGTGTAGTCGACGGTGAGTTTTATCGCGCGCTCCATTGCGGCGACCGCGCCGACCGCGAGCGCGAGGCGCTCCTGGGGCAATTGCTGCATCAGCTGCACGAAGCCCTGGCCTTCCTCGCCGCCGAGCAAATTGTCCGGCGGGACCGTGACGTTGTCGAAGAACAGCTCGGACGTGTCGGAGGCATGCAGGCCGATCTTGTCGAGGTTGCGCCCGCGCTTGTATCCATCCGCGCCCGACGTTTCGACCACGATCAGCGAAATGCCCTTGGCACCGACATCGCCGGTGCGCGCGACCACGATGACGAGATCGGCGGCCTGGCCGTTGGTGATGAAAGTCTTCTGTCCATTGATGACGTAGGAATTGCCCTGCTTCCTGGCGGTGGTCTTGACCGCCTGCAAATCCGAGCCGGTGCCGGGCTCGGTCATGGCGATGGCGCCGACCATCTCGCCCGAGGCCATCTTTGGCAGCCAGCGCTTCTTCTGCTCCTCCGAGCCGTAATTGAGGATGTAGTGCGCGACGATGGCGCTGTGCACGGAGACGCCGGTCGTCAGCTCCGGCACCGTGCTTTCGAGGTCGTCGAGCACGGCGGCGTCATAGGCGAAGGTGGCGCCGAGGCCGCCATATTCCTCCGGCACGCTCGCCAGCAGCGCGCCCATCTCGCCAAGCCCGCGCCAGGCAAAGCGGTCGACCATCTTCTGCTCGCGCCATTTTTCGGCATGCGGGGCCAGGTCCTTGGCAAGATATTTCCGGAACTGGTCGCGGAAGATTTCGAGCTCTTCGGTCATCCAGGAGGAGCGGTAGGACATGGTCACCTCGGTCAATGCGGCATTCCGGCTTGGTAGGCCAGCCTTTGGCGGCAATTATTGTGTTTTCAGCCTGCGCCGGTGACGCTACCAAGGCGGCCGGAGCAGCGTCTGTCGGGATGGTTGATTGTGGCTGTCAAAACTCAAGAGCTCAAGCTCGACATCGCGCGCATCGGCACGGTCTCCACGATCCTGACTCAGCCGGATGATGCGCGCGCCTGTTACGTGCTGGCGCATGGTGCGGGTGCGGGGATGCAGCATGCATCGATGGACCAGATTGCGGAGGGTCTCGCTGCTCGCGGCATCGCGACCTTCCGCTTCAATTTTCCCTACATGGAAAACAAGCAGGCCCGTCCCGACCAGCCGGCTGTCGCCCACGCCACGATCCGCGCGGCCGTCGAGGAAGCCGCGCGGCTCTGCCCCGGTGTGATGCTCGTTGCGGGCGGAAAATCGTTCGGCGGGCGCATGACGTCGCAGGCGCAGTCGAAGACTCCGCTGCCTGATGTCAAAGGGCTCGCCTTCCTCGGTTTTCCCCTGCACGCCGACAAGAAGCCGTCGACGGAGCGCGCCGAGCACCTGGCCCGTGTCGAGATCCCGATGCTGTTCCTGCAAGGCACCCGCGACGGGCTCGCCGATCTCGGCCTCCTCAAGCCGGTCATCGCCGCTCTTGCACCGAAGGCGACGCTGCACGAGGTCGAAGGCGGCGATCACTCCTTCGCGGTGCTAAAAAGGTCCGGCCGCAGCAATGAAGAGGCGCTTGCGGAGGTGCTCGACACGCTCTCGGCCTGGATCGACAAACTCGCCTGAAATCTCACGCCGAATAGAGCCCCTTGTCGCGCGCCTTCTGGATCGCGAGCGCGGCAATGAGATCGAGGGTCGGCGTCGACAGGCCGGCGGTGCGCGCGAAGGCTTGGGGCGCCTTCACCAGGACGTCGATCTCCATGGCGCGACCGAGCTCGTAATCCTGCAGCAGCGACGGCTTGTGGTTGGGGGCGGGGCCGCTGCGTGACACGCGCTTGACCTCGGGGATAAAGTGCTGGGCGATCTCGTTGGCCTCGTTCAGCATCCGCGGAATGACGTCCGCAAAGGCGGGGTCATCGCGCACGCCGCGCGCGGTCTGGCCGGTGAGCAGGCACAGCACCGACAAAGACATGTTGGTCAGCAGCTTTGACCAGATCGCCTCGCGGATCTCGGCGACCGGCGGCGATTCCAGCCGCGCGTCGGTGAAGACACTGCGGAGCGTCGTGATGCGCGCGCAATTGCGATCGTCGCATTCGCCGATCAGCAGGCGGTTGCGGTCCGGCGTCAGGTTCTGCACCACGCCGGGCGCGGTCACCTCGTTGGAGGAGAAGACCACGCCGCCGACGATCCGCTCCTTCGGAATGCAGGCGCGCAAGCGCCCGCCCGGGTCGAGGAAGGAAATGTCCGGCGGGGTCGGGTGTCGCGGCGGCAGGCCGATCCCGTACCACCAGGGAATGCCGTTCTGCGCAAAGACGATCGCGGTGTCGTCCTGCAGCAGCGGCTTGAGGTTGGAGACCAGCCCCTGGAGCGCGGTGGCCTTGAGCGTGGAAATCACGACGTCCTGCGGGCCGAGCTGGGCCGGATCGCCTGACGCGTTCACCTTGGCGGAGACCTCGGAATCGCCGACGCGCAGCTTCAGGCCGTTGGCCCGGACTGCCTCCAGGTGCGCGCCGCGCATCACGCACGAGACCTCGTGGCCGGCGCGGGCCAGCCTGACCGCAATATGGCTGCCGACGGCGCCCGCGCCGAAAATGCAGATGCGCATGTGATGTCCGTCCCTGATCCCTTGATGCCGCCCCGCGGCAGCATGACACAAGCCGCCATGCGATGGACGCGGCTGCCCTACGCTCGAAAGATATGGATCGAGGTATGGAGCCTCGGTCATAGTGCGCGCCAAACAAACGAGCGGAGGAACACCGATGACCGACAGCCCCGTCCTGTGGACCCTGGATGCGCGTGGGGTTGCGACCGTCACGTTGAACCGGCCGGAGGTCAACAACGCCTATGACGGCGCGTTGATCGCGGGCGTGCTCGCGGCGATGGACGATCTCGGCAGCAAGCCCGACCTTCGCCTCGTGGTGCTCAAGGGCAACGGCAAGCATTTCCAGGCCGGCGCCGACCTCAAATGGATCAATGGCGTGCGGCCGCAATCGAGCGAGGCGAACGAGGCCGCGTCGCGGGCGACGTTCGAGGCCGTGCAGCGGCTCAACACGCTGCCGATTCCGACGGTGGCGCTGGTGCAGGGCGGCTGCTTCGGCGGCGGCACCGGCGTGATCGCAGCCTGCGACGTCGTGATCGCGGCGGAGAACGCCCTGTTCTCGATCACCGAAGTGCGCTGGGGCCTGACCGCGGCGATCATCATCCCGCAGCTCTGCGATGCCATCGGCGTACGGCAAGTCCGCCGCTACGCGCTGACTGGTGAACGTTTCGGCGCCGAGGACGCCCGTCGTATCGGCCTCGTCCACGAGGTGGTGCCGCTCGCCGATCTCGACGCCGCCGGCGCGAAGGTGGTCGAGCAGTTGCTTGCCAACGGACCGGAGGCGATGGCCGAGACCAAGCGGCTGGCGCTGGAGAGCTCGTTCGGCGGCATGGCGGTGGACGATGCGGCTTACAAGCGGCTCGTGCATCTGCATTCGGTCAAGCGACAGAGCGCGGAGGCGGCGGAGGGATTGGCGTCGTTTGCCGAAAAACGCGCGGCGAATTGGGCAGGTGCCAAAAGCTGAACGCGAGTAGCCCGGATGGAGCGAAGCGCAATCCGGGAACGGACTAACCGAATCTCTCGGTTGTCCTCGCGTGGCACGAACCCGGATTACGCTTGCGCTCCATCCGGGCTACGGGCCCTTACAGCGACACGGCCAGTGAAGTTTTCAGCAAAGTCAGCAGCGCCTGCACCGCAGCCGCATTGCGCCGCCGTTCAGGGATCGCAGCCTTCACCCACAATTCCGGAATCGGAAACTCGCGCAGAACCGGCTTGAGTGCGCCGTCGCGCAAGGCGTCCGCGACGAGATAGTCCGATATCAGCACGATGCCATTGCCGGCGATGGCGCTGCGCGCCAGCACGTGGCCCTCGTTGCAGGACAGCAGCGGGCTGACTTGGACGCTGATGCGGCCGCGCGGCCCGTCAAAGATCCACTCCGGCCCTGTCGGCAGAAAGCTGAGACAGCGATGCTCGACCAGATCACGCGGATGTTTCGGCGTGCCGTGTTTCTTCAAATAGGCAGGCGAGGCGCAGAGCAGCCGCTTCAGCGGGCACAGGGGCTCGTCGACGACCCCGCCAAAGGAATGCGGGAAGGCGCCGATGGCGATATCAAAGCCTTCGGTGACGGGATCGACCGGACGGTCGAACAGCACGATATCGAGCTTGAGCCGCGGGTTCTCGGTCTGGAAAGCGGTGAAGACGTCCGCAAGCCGGGCAACCGTCAGCGAGGTCGGCGCCTTGATGCGCAGGTGATCGACGAGATCATGGCCCTTCTCGCCCATGCGCGAGAGCAGGTCGGTGGCGTCGGTGACGACGGCGCGGGCGCGATGCACGTAGCGCTGGCCGGCCTCGGTCAGCCGCAATTGCCGGGTCGAGCGCTGAAACAGCGGCGTGCCGATCCGCGCCTCCAGCTGCGTGACGCGCTTGGCCACCACCGACGTCGAGACGCCGAGTTTTCGCGCAGCCGCGGAGAAGCCGGCGGCGTCGGCGGTGGCGAGGAACGCCTGCAAGTTGACGAGGATGTCCATTCCGACCTTTCTCGATTCGAGAAAACTGATCGTCTATTTTGGCGGATTGTAGCTCGGTTCGAGTTAATTCATAGTCGGCCAAAGCAAGAGACTTTCAGAGACAGGGACGCGCCATGCAGGCCATGACGATCGAAGAACCGGCACGCCATGTGCCGATCTATGGCGAATATGAAGTGGTCGTGCTCGGCGGCGGTCCGGCCGGCATCGTGGCGGCGGCCTCAAGCGCGCGCGCTGGACGGAAGACGCTCTTGATCGAGCGCTACGGGTTCCTCGGCGGCATGGGGACCGCTGCCGGCGTCACCAACTTCTGCGGCCTGCATGGCAATGTCTACGGCGAGGCCCACCGGCTGGTGCAAGGCATGGCGTCCGAGCTGCTGGCGCGGATCGATCGCTTGAACGGCCTCAACGCGCCGCATCTGATCCTCGGCAAGGTCTTCGCCCAGGCTTACGACACCGCCGCCTACAAGATCGCGGCCGACCAACTGCTCGCCAGCCACAAGGTGCACATCCTTTTCCATGCGCTCGGTGCCGGCGTCGTGATGGACGATAACAGCCGCATCGACGCGCTGATGGTCGAGACCAAGGCCGGCCGACAGGCGGTGCGATCGGAGATCTTCATCGATTGCTCCGGCGACGGCGATCTCGCGGTCTGGGCCGGCGCGCCGTTCGAATTCGGCGACGAGCACGGTCATCCGATGTATCCCTCGATGATGCTCCGTCTCAACGGCATCGATCCCGAGAAGGCGGGCGAGGCCTGGCGCACCATCCCGCAATTGATGGAGCAGGCCATCGCCGCCGGCACCCACACATTCCCGCGCAAGAGCGCGATCGTGCGGCCGCAGAAGTCCGGCATTGAATGGCGGGTGAACTTCACGCAAGTGGCGCGCGAGGACGGCCATGCCATCAACGGCATCGAGCCTGACGATCTCACCCGCGGCGAGATCGAGGGCCGCAAGCAGGCGCTCGCCGCGTTCGAATTCCTGCGCACCGTGCCGGGCTTTGAAAAATCCTACATCGTCGACCTGCCGCCGCAGCTCGGCATCCGCGAAACCCGCCGCATCACGGGCGGCTATCAGCTCAGCGGCGAGGACGTGCTGGGTTGCGCCTCGTTCGAGGATTCCATCGGCGTCAATGGCTGGCCGATCGAGGCCCATGTCCCCGGCGACGTCGTCTTCACCTTCCCGCCGATCCCGGAATCGCGCGGCTATAACGAACTGCCGTACCGGATGCTGGTGCCCGAAGGCGTCGACAATCTGCTGGTCGCCGGCCGCTGCGCCTCGATGACCCATGAGGGCCAATCGGCGGCCCGGGTCTCCGGTGCCTGTTTCGTGATGGGGGAGGCGGCCGGTTCCGCCGCCGCGCTGGCGCTCTCCGGAAACCGCATTCCACGCGACATCCCCATTGATAAATTGCAAGAAACGTTGAAACAACAGGGCGCCTTCGTCGGACGGGACCAGCCCGTGCCCGAGGGCCTGTAACCGACTGCAAGATAACGACGGGGAGGAAACGAAATGACCGGGATTGTGCGGCTCGCGCTAGCTGGCCTGATGGCGATCACAGCGATGGGCGCGGCCCGAGCCGAGGACGTGCTGAAAGCCAGGATCGGCGTGCTCAGGCTATCCTCCTCCGCGCCCGTGTTCATCGCGCAGGACAAGGGCTATTTCCGCGAGGCCGGCGTCGACGTCGAGCTGAAATTCTTCGATGCGGCCCAACCGATCGCGGTGGCCACCACCTCCGGCGACATCGATTTCGGCGTGACTGCCTTCACTGCCGGCCTCTACAATCTCGCCGGCAAGGGCGTGCTGAAGGTGATCGGCGGCATGAGCCGCGAGAGGGCCGGCTATCCCCTGATCGGCTATTTCGCCAGCAACAACGCTTATGCGAGCGGTCTGAAGACGCCGAAGGACCTCGCGGGCAAGCGCGTGGCGATGACCCAGGTCGGCTCCTCCTTTCACTATTCGCTCGGGCTGCTTGCCGACAAATACGGCTTCAAGCTCGCGGACGTGAAGATCGTGCCGCTGCAATCGCTGTCGAACGCGGCGGCCGCGCTGAAGGGCGAAACCGTGGATGCCGCGCTGCTGCCGATCTCCACCGCGCGAAAACTGATGGACGACGGCGGTGCGAAGTTTCTCGGCTGGGTCGGCGACGAGACACCCTGGCAATTGGGCGCGGTGTTCGCCTCGCCGAAGACGCTGACCAACAAGGTTCTGGCGACGAAGCTGCTCGGCGTTTTGGCAAAGGCCGACCGCGAATATCACGACGTCATTCTTGCTGCGATGAAAGACGGTGTCGCGCCGATCAATGACAAGACAAAGCCGCTGCTGGAGATCATCGCCAAGTATACGAACCTCCCGGTCGAGCAGGTGGTCGGCAATTGCGCCTATATCGATGCCGACGGCAAGCTGGATGTGAAGAACGTCGACAACCAGATCAAATGGCTCCAGGAGCAGGGTTTTGCCGACAAGGGCTTTGACGCGAACGCGATCATCGCAAAGGAATTCGTGAAGGCGGATTGATGCTGCGCGCTCCTCTCCATCTCCGTCATCCCCGCGCAACGGCAAAGCCGTTGTCGCTGGAGGCGCTCGCGAAGCGAGCCTCGCAGGATGCACCGCCCGGATGCAGCCGGGACGACACTGAGGCCATGACATGGACCTGATCGCCAACCATATCACCCATCGTTTCGGCGAGCTCGCCGTGCTCGACGACGTCTCGTTCACCGTCAGTGCCGGCGAGGTGGTGGCGATCGTGGGGCCGTCGGGCTGCGGCAAGAGCACGTTGCTGTCGATCCTCGGTGGCCTGTTGCTGCCGACCTCCGGCGCGCCCGAGCTGCGTGGATCGCCGCCGCCGGACAGTCTCAATCCGCTCACCTTCGTGTTCCAGGATTTCGCGCTGCTGCCCTGGGCCAATGTGGAGGAGAACGTTGAATTCCCGCTGCTGCACACCCAGCTCTCGTCCGTGCAGCGCCGCGCGCTGGTCGATGACGCCTTGCGCCGCACCGGCCTGACGGATTTTCGCACGGCCTATCCAAAGCAGCTGTCCGGCGGCATGCGCCAGCGCGTCGGCATTTCGCGCGCGCTCGCGGTCAGGCCGGCCATTCTCCTGATGGACGAGCCGTTGTCGGCGCTGGATTCGCAGACCCGCGAACTGCTGATGGAGGATTTCGTCCGGCTCCTCGCCGATGGCGGCATGGGCGCGGTCTATGTCACGCATAATCTCGAAGAGGCGGCGAGGCTTGCCGATCGCATCGTGGTGCTGTCGCGGCGTCCTGGCCGCATTCGCGAGGTCGTGAGCGTGCCGATGACGCGTACTCAGCGCGGTGAAATTGCAGCCCGTGAAAAGCTGCTCGCGCTTCAGAACCAGATCTGGTCGCTGATCCGCAACGAGGCGATCGATGCCGAGCGCGAGGTCCAGCATGCTTGATCGCGCTCCGGCGGGAACATCTGCGAAGGATGACGCGGTCCGGCGCGTCCGCTTTCGCGGCGCCGGCTTCGTGCCGGCGAGCAGCCGCTTCGGCGGCTGGATCGCGCTCGCGCTGGTCATTGCGATCTGGCAGGCGGCGGGCAGCACCGGCCTGGTCAATCCGCTGTTCCTGCCCCCGCCGTCGGCGATCGCGCGTGCGATCTACCAGCTCGCGATCTCGGGTGCGCTGTGGCAGCACCTTTCCGCGTCGCTCCTGCGCATCGGTGTCGGCTGGCTGCTCGGCACGGCGGCCGGCGTCGCGGTCGGCTTTGCCATCGGCCTGTCGCGTCTGGCGCGCAGCGTCGGCATCACCTTCATCTCGGCGCTGTTCCCGATCCCGAAGATTGCGCTGCTGCCGCTGTTGATCCTCTGGCTCGGCATCGGTGAAGAGCCGAAGATCGCGACCATCGCGCTCGGAGTGTTCTTCTCGACCGCAATCTCGGTCTATAGCGGCGTCGACGCGGTGCCGCGCAACCTCGTCCGCATGGCGCAAAGCTTCAACGTGCCGTTCGCCACGATCGTGCGCAAGGTGGTGTGGCCGGGCGCGCTGCCCGCGATCCTCGCCGGCTTCCGCATCACGTCGTCGGTGGCGCTGCTGCTCGTCGTCAGCGCCGAGATGATCGGCGCGCAATACGGCATCGGCGCGTTCGTATTGCAGGCCGGCAATTTGATGCAGACGGATCAGCTGCTCGCGGGCGTGGTGATCCTGTCGGTGTTCGGGTTGATGGTGGGGCGGGTGATCAACTGGCTGGAGACGCGGCTGCTGCACTGGCGGTGAGGGCTGTGGATGGAAGTGCGCGCCACCACCTCCGTCGTCATCCCGGCGAAGGCCGGGATCCATAACCCCAGGCGGTAGTTTGGCGGATACTCGTCGTTGCTCTTTCGTCGGTACGAATACCGTTCGTCTCGATAGGTCACGCGGTATGGGTCCCGGCCCCCGTGCGCAATTGCGCACTAGGCCGGGACGACAGCGGAGAGTGCGGCTAACATTCGCACCTCACGCGTTCCCGCGATCCTCCCGGAACAAATCCAGCTTCTGCTGCACGGGTCGATCCGAGAAGCTGAACAGCACTGCATCCATGTCCGCCTCGTGCGTGACCCATTGCCAGCTCGGCACCACGAACAAATCGCGCGGGCCCCATTCGAAGGTCGATTCCCCGATGCGGGTACGGCCGTGGCCTTCGATCGGACAGAACACCGTTGCGTCCGTCGAACGATAGCGCGCGGTCTTGAAGCCCTTGGGCAGCAACTGGATGAAAGTGCCGATGGTTGGCATCGCGAAGTCGCCGGTCTCGGGGTTGCTGAATTTCAGCTTCAGCCCGTGACATGCGTCCCACTCCTGGCTCGTGCGGGCTTTCTCCAGTGCTTCGCGCGTGTAGGCATAGGGATAACTGAAGATCGGCGACGTCTTCGAGCTCCGCTTCACGTCGACCGGCAGCAGATTGTGGCCGTAGCGCGCGAAGCTGTCGCCGGCTGGCCTTGTAATCTTCTGCTGATCCTCGTTGGAGCCTTCCGCGAAAGAGCAGTCGAAGAACTGCACCAGCGGAATGTCGAGACCGTCGAGCCAGAACATCGGCTGGTCGGTCTCGTTGGAATGATCGTGCCAGGTCATCGACGGCGTGATGATGAAGTCGCCGGGCTCCATCGCGGTGCGCTCGCCGTCGACCGCGGTGTGGGCGCCCTTGCCTTCGAGCACGAAGCGCAGCGCCGACTGGCTGTGCCGGTGGGCGGGCGCGATGTCGCCGGGCACCACCATCTGCACGCCGGCATAGAGGGACGTGGTGATTTTCGACTGCCCGCGCAGGCCGGGATTTTCCAGCACCAGCACGCGCCGCTCGGCTTCTTTCGCCGTGATCAGCTTGCCGGCTTCGGTCATGTAGTCGCGGATGATGTCGAACTTCCACAGATGCGGCCGGCAGGCGCTCTTCGGCTCCGGCGTGATCAAATCGCTCATGACGGTCCAGAGCGCGGTGAGATTCTCGCCGTCGATCTTCTTGTAGAACGCCTCGCGTTCCGGCGTCTTGGTCACGGCTTCCATGGTGCGGCTCCCGTCGTTTTGTTAATTGACAGTATACTTACGATCTAGGTAGCGTCAATGTGACGGGTACGATCAATGTCGTCATTCCGGGGCGATGCGATAGCATCGAACCCGGAATCTCGAGGTTCCGGGTTCTCGCTTCGCGAGCCCCGGAACGACAAAAAAGTAAGGGGAGGGTTCCGATGAAGCTGCACGGCTATTTCCGCTCCAGCGCCGCCTACCGGGTACGAATCGCGCTGAGCCTCAAGGGCCTCGGTGCCGAGCACCTGCCGCATCACCTTCGCAAGGGCGAGCAATGCGCGCCCGCCTATCTCGCCATCAATCCGCAGGGCCTGGTGCCCGCGCTGGAGAGCGACGCGGGCGCGGTGCTGACCCAATCGCTCGCCATCATCGAATGGCTCGACGAAACCCATCCCAACCCCCCGCTGTTGCCGAGGGATGCGTTGCAGCGCGCCAAGGTGAGGGCGTTCGCGTTGGCGATCGCCTGCGACACTCACCCCGTGCAGAATCTAAAGGTGCTGGCGCGGCTGCGCGAGCTCGGGCTGCCTGAGGAGAAGGTTCAGGACTGGGCGGCCTGGGTCAACCGCGAGGGGCTCGCGGCTTGCGAGACGCTGATCAGGGCCGAGCCGGGCCCGTTCTGCTTCGGGGATGCGCCGACGCTCGCCGATCTCTGCCTGGTGCCGCAGCTTGCCAATGCGCGCCGCTTCGGCGTCGACGTCTCGGCCTATCCGCGTCTGCTTAAGGCGGAAGCTGCGGCCAAGGCGCTGCCGGCGTTCGTTAACGCCGCGCCGGAGAACCAGCCCGATGCCGAGTAAGCCTGCCCCTCCGATCACGATAGACGCAGTTTATGCCGCGCCGGGCTATCTGTTCCGGCGCATGCAGCAGATCGCGGTCTCGATCTTCATGGAGGAGTGCAAGGCGTTCGATCTCACGCCGGTGCAATACGCGGCGCTGATCGCGATCCACACCCACCCGGGCATCGACGCGACGCGACTGTCCGCGGTGATCGCATTCGATCGCTCCACGCTCGGCAGCGTGATCGAGCGGCTTCAGGCCAAGGATTTCGTCGAACGCAGGCCGGCGCTGGAAGACAAGCGGATCAAGCTGCTCTATTTGACCAAATCAGGCGCGGCGATCCTGCGCGACATCATTCCCGCCGTCGAACGCGCCCAGATGCGGATGCTCGAGCCGCTCAAGCCGGCGGACCGCAAGGCGCTGATGGGGCTCCTGGTGCAGCTCGTCGATCTCAACAACGAGGCGTCGCGGGTGCCGCTCCGGGCGGAGGATGCGCTGGAGCATCTGGGGAAGGCGGGGTGAGGTGGCGCCTGACATTCCGGTGTCGTCCCGGCGAAGGCCGGGACCCATAACCACCGAGTTCGGTTTGGCGAAGACAGGTGGTGACCAGCTCGCGCTAATAACTCCCACTCGGCGTATGGGTCCCGGCCTTCGCCGGGACGACACCGAGAGTGAGCAACACCGCCGCTCACATCCGCAACAGCGCCTGCCGGTCGATCTTCCCCGTGCCCGTCTTCGGCAGCTCGTCGATGAAGATCACTTCGCGGGGATATTTGTAGGGAAGCAGCTTGCCCTTCACGTAATCCTGCAGCCGTCGTGTCGCTTCGCTTTGATCAGCCGCGCGGCTGTTCATCACCACGACCGCCTTCAGCGTCATGCGCCGGTCCGGCAGCTCGGCGGCGAACACCGCACATTCGCGGATGTCCGGGTGGTCGGCGAGGCACAGCTCGACCTCGAGCGGGTAGACCCACTGGCCGGAGATCTTGATGAGATCGTCGGCGCGGCCACGGAAGAAGTGAAAGCCGTCGGCATCGCGGACGAAGCGGTCGCCGGTGTAGATCCAGCCGCCTTCGCGGATGGTCTCGGCGGATTTGTCTGGCCGGTTCCAGTATAGCGGCGTGTTGGAATCGCCGCGCACCCACAAGATGCCTTCCTCGTCGTCGGCGACATCGCGGCCGTCCTTGTCACGCAGCGCGACCTCGTAGCCGGGCACGCGCAGGCCGGCCGCGCCGAGCTTCTTCCGCTCGGGACGGTTGGAGAGATAGATATGCAGCACCTCGGTCGAGCCGAGGCCTTCCACGATCTCTAGACCGGTGAGCGTCTTCCAGCCGTTGAAGACGTCGGCCGAGAGCACCTCGGCGGCCGAGAGCGCCATGCGCAGCGACGAGAAGTCGGTCCTGTCGGCACCCTCGGCCTTGGTCAGCGCTGTATAAAGCGTCGGCAGGCCGAAGAAGACCGTCGGCTTGTATTGCTCGATCGCCGTGAAGATCGCCGCGGGCTTCGGCTGGCCCGGCAACAGCAGCGTCGTCGCGCCCGCCGAGAACGGGAAGGTGATCGCGTTGCCAAAGCCATAGGCGAAGAATATTTTTGGCACCGAGAAGCAGATGTCATCCGGCGTCAGCTTCAAGACGTTCTGCGCAAAGGCGGCTTCGCTATAGGCCATGTCGTGCTGGAGATGCACGATGCCCTTGGGCCGGCCGGTCGACCCGGACGAGTACATCCAGAACGCCATTTCGTTGCGATGCGTGTCGGCTTCCGCGAGTTCGGCCGGAAATTGCGGGAGCCAGCCGGCGGCGGAAACGGCGTTCGGCGCGGCGTGATCGCCCACCGCACCATTGACGACGATCAGCGTCTGCAGGTTCGTGTCCTTGCAGGCCTCGGCGTTGAACCGTGCACAGAACTCGGCATCCGCCACGGCAACAGTCGCGCCGGAATCGGCGAGATAGAATTGCAGCAGATCCGGCGGTGTCAGCGTGTTGATCAGCAATGGCACGAAGCCGGCGCGCACCGCGCCGAAGAACGCGGCCGGATAGGCCGGGGTATCATCGAGGAACAACAGCACGCGGCCGCCGCGCTTGAGGCCGAGCGAGGCAAAGCCGTTGCCCCAGCGGCAGGCTTCCGCGCAGAGCTCGGCGTAGGTGCGGGTGCCCGCGGGGCCCATGAGCGCGAGCTTGTCGCCGCGGCCTTTGCCGACATTGTCGAACAGCACGCGGCTGGCATTGTAGACCTGCGGAACGAAAAAGCCGATCTCGCGCGCGCCCGCGCAGTCGGCGGGCACCTGGTCGTGAATCTGCTCGCTCATGCCTCGTCCCCACCGTTCTTGGCGGCTTCGTAGCGCGCCATGAAGGCCGGCGACATCGCGCGCAAGCGGGAGTCGTCGATGCGGCCGGAGCGGGTGATGTAGCTATAGGCAAAGTCCATCAGGCCCTGCTGCATGTGCTGGGCAAAGTGCTCGTACCAGAAAGCGCTGGTCCGCGCGGCGTTCACGAGCTTCTGCACCACCGGCTTTCGCGCGGCCTGGTAGCGATGCAGGGCGGTGGAGAGATGGGCATCCGACTCCAGCGCCTTGACCAGCGCAATGGCGTCCTCGATCGCGAGCCGCGTGCCCGAGCCGATCGAGAAATGCGCCGAGTGCAGCGCGTCGCCGAGCAGCACCATGTTCTTGAACGACCAGTGCTCGTTCCAGACCCAGGGGAAGTTGCGCCAGACCGATTTGTTGGAGACCAGCGAGCGGCCACCGAGCGTGTCGGCGAACACCTCCTCGCAGACGCCCTTGGACTGCTCCACGTCCTTGTAGGCGAAACCGTAGGCCTGCCACGTCGCATGATCGCATTCGACCAGGAACGTGCTCATGGTCGGCGAGTAGCGGTAGTGGTGGGCGTTGAACGCGCCGCGGTCGGTCTTCACAAAGGTCTGCGACAGCGTGTCGAAGCGCTTCGAGGTGCCGTACCAGACGAACTTGTTGGAGGAGTAGGACAGCGAGGTGCCGAAATCGCCCTCGAAGGCGCGGCGCACCAGCGAGTTCAGCCCGTCGGCGGCGACGATCAGATCGTGGCCGTTGAGCTGATCGATCCCATGAATTGGCGTGTCGAAGCGCGGGGTGACGCCGGCATCGAGCGCGCGCTGCTGCAGGAAGCGCAACAGCTCGAGCCGGCCGATCGAGGAGAAGCCGACGCCGTCGATGGCGACGCTGTCGCCGCTCAGGTTCAGCGTGATGTTCTCCCAGCTCTCCATGTGTGGCGCGATCGCGTCGACCGTCTCGGGGTCGTCGGCGCGCAGGAATTCCAGGGCCTGGTCGGAAAACACCACGCCAAAGCCCCAGGTCGCGTCGGCCGGGTTCTGTTCGAACAGGTCGACTTGATCCTCGGGGTGACGCTTCTTCCAGAGATAGGCGAAGTAGAGCCCACCGGGCCCCCCGCCAATCACGGCGATCCGCAACGTCTGCCTCCCTAATTGACAGTATACTTACTATCTAGGGGTAGACTAATGTGCTCCGGTCGCCCGCGCCAGCGGAATTATCGGCAAGGCGCGCAGCGCATCAAAGCTCACGTCCGGACGCACGTTTGGCGCGTGTCCGAAGCAGTGACCTTGCGAAGCATAGCCAAACCGTGGCGGCTTGGCCATCCGCCCCGTCAGACGCAGCGCTTCAGATAGACCCCGTCCACCAGCACCCTGGCACAGCGGACCACCGGATAGCACGCTTCTCTAGCGTGCAGCGAACGGCGCCAGCACGTCCTTGCAGGCGGGCGACAGCGAAGCGGCATTGTTGGCAACGCATTGGATGATCCGACCGCCACCCGGCGTCACGCTGCCGCACAGCGTGCGGACATCCTCGCGACATGCGGACTGGACGATGAACAGCTCTTCGCGCGGACGCAACGGGCGCAGCACGATCACGGCAGGCGCGGCTGCCGCCGGAGGAGCGGCGCCCGCAGGTGCCGCCGTTGCTGCCGCGCCACCGCCGCCGGCCGCGGCGCTCACCGCTTTCTCGCAGGCCGGCGAAACCCTTGCCTTGTTCTTCTCCAGGCATTCGAGCGCAGGCGCGCCGCCCGGTGGCACGCTGGCGCACACCTTGGGATAATCGGCGCGGCACGCGCTCTTGACGGCGGCAACCTGGGCGCTGCTCGGCTGTTTGGCTGCAGCCGTGGTTGCAGCGGCCTTGGGCGCGGCCGCGGCAGCCGGCTTTGCGGCGGGAGCGGATTCAGCCTTCGGCGCGGCAGGCGCGGCCTCCGCCTTGGGTGCAGCCTCTTTGGGTGCAGCGTCCTTGGGTGCAGCCTCGGTCTTCGGCGCGGCTTCGGTCTTCGGCGCCGCCGCAGGCTCGACGGCGCGAACTGCGGTTTGGCATCCCGAGGACAAGCTGGACATGCTCTTCTGCAAACATTGATACGCTTCCACACCGCCCGGCGTGACGCTCGAACAGTGCGCCATGAAGTCCGAGCGGCATGCGGAGCGGATCGCGTTCTTCTGCGCCTCGGTCGGTGCTTGTGCGAATGCGCCTGCTGCAGTTGCGAAGAGAGCCGCCGCCAGCAACGCCCCGCGTGCAGACGCATGTTTCAACGTATTGAACATCTGAGTGAATTCCCGCCCTGTCGGTAATGCCGACAATTTTTCAAATGTGATGCAAGCAATCGTCGCGGGTGATGCCGCGCGCGACATCATTGGCCGCCGCGACCTCTACCGCAAGTAGATATTGGCTTTGCAATTGCGACCTAACTACGTCGTCAGAGCTTGACCATGCGCTTGCCGCGGTTCTCGCCCGCCAGCAATCCGATCAGCGCCTTCGGCGTATTCTCGAGGCCGTCGATGATGTCCTCCTGCACCTTCAACTTGCCGGACGTGACCCAGGCCTGGAGGTCGGCGAGCGCACGCTGGCTCTCTTTCATGTAGTCCATCACGATGAAGCCCTGCATGACGAGCCGCTTCACCACGATCAGGCCGGGCACGCCGCGCGGACCGTGTGCCGAGGGAGCGCCGTCATATTGCGAGATCGCGCCGCAGCATGCGATGCGGCCGTAATTGTTCATCTGCGGCAGGCAGGCTTCGAGAATGTCGCCGCCGACATTGTCGAAATAGACGTCGATGCCCTTCGGAGCCGCCGCGCGCAACGCCTTGAACACCGCGCCGTCCTTGTAGTCGACGGCGGCATCGAAGCCGAGCTCGGAGGTCAGCCAGCTGCACTTGTCGGCGCCGCCGGCGATGCCGATAACGCGGCATCCCTTGATCTTCGCGATCTGCCCGACGATCGAGCCGACCGAGCCTGCGGCCGCGGAGACCACGACGGTCTCGCCTTCTTTGGGCTTGCCGATCTCCAGCAGGCCGAAATAGGCGGTGAGGCCGGCGATGCCGAATACGCTGAGCAGATGCGTCATCGGCTCGAGCTTCGGCATCTTGGTGAGATGCTTGGCGGGCACTGCCGCCAATTCCTGCCAGCCGGTATCGCCGAACACGATGTCGCCCGGCGCAAGCTCCGGCGCTTTCGAGCTGATGACCTCGGCGACGGCGCCGCCGGCCATCACGCTGTTGGCTTCGACTGCCGACCGATAGGTCGCGCCGTGCATCCAGGCGCGGTTGGCGGCGTCGAGCGAGATGTAGCGAACGCGCAGCAAGGCCTCGCCGTCCTTCGGCTCAGGCATCTCACCTTCGACCATCTTGAAGTGCTCGGGGCCGAGCTTGCCGCTGGGCTTTTCCACCAGAAGAATCTGACGATTGATGCTGCCGCTCATGATGTTTCCCTCGGTCGTTTGACGATTATTGATGCAGCTGCCGCAAGAAAAACGTGCAAGCCGCATTCGTTGTGCGCTGCGTGAAGGCTAGATCGCGGGCGCCCGTTTCGCAACGGGAACATCCGCTCCGACGACCGCACGCCAAGCGTGTTGCGCGGTCGTCATATCTGCGACATCATGAAGCGGTCGGTGTAGCGGGGGTGTTCAATGTCGAACAGGTTTACGCAATTCATTCTGGTCGCGATGGTGCTCGGCATCATCATGGGCGCGGCGATCTACAATTTCCTGCCCGACACGCGGGGCGATTGGGCCTCGTCCATCAACCTGATCGCCGTGATTTTCCTGCGCCTGATCAAGATGATCATCGCGCCGCTGGTGTTTGCGACCTTGGTCGGCGGCATTGCTCATATGGGCTCGGGCTCCAAGCTCGGCCGCATCTTCGCCAAGACCATGGGCTGGTTCATCAGCGCCTCTTTCGTCTCGCTGATGCTCGGCCTCGTGATGGTCAATCTGCTCCAGCCCGGCGCGAATTTCCCCGGGACGCTGCCTGACAAGGCGCAGTCGACCGGCCTGCCGGTTTCCGCCTTCTCGATCGAAAAATTCCTGACCCATCTGATCCCGACCTCGATCGCGGATGCGATGGCGCAAAACGAGATCCTGCAGATCGTGATCTTCGCCGTGTTCTTCTCGGTGGCGATGGGCTCGATGCCCGAGCGCTCCAAGCCGATCCTGGCGCTGATCGACGACATCGGCCACATCATGCTCAAGGTCACCGGCTATGTGATGCTGTTCGCGCCGTTCGCCGTCTGGGCCGCCATCACCGCGACGGTTGCCAAGAACGGCCTGCTGGTGCTCTGGAAGCTCATCGTCTTCATGGGCGGGTTCTATCTCTCGCTCGCGCTCCTGTGGGGCATCCTGGTGGTCGTGGGCTTCATCGTGATCGGGCCGCGCTACGCCCATCTGCTGAAGCTGATCCGCGAGCCGCTGATGATCGCGTTCTCCACCGCGAGCTCCGAAGCGGCCTATCCGAAAACCCTGGAGGGGCTGAACAAGTTCGGCGCCTCGTCGCGGATATCGAGCTTCGTGCTGCCGCTCGGCTATTCCTTCAATCTCGACGGCACGATGATGTACTGCACCTTCGCGAGCGTCTTCATCGCGCAGAGCTATCACATCGACATGCCGCTCGGCACCCAGCTCGCGATGCTGGCGACCCTGATGATCACCTCGAAGGGCGTTGCCGGCGTGCCGCGCGCCTCCCTCGTGGTGATCGCCTCGACGCTGTCGCAGTTCGGCATCCCCGAGGCGGGGCTGTTGATGATCATGGGCATCGACACCTTCCTCGACATGGGCCGCAGCGCCACCAACGTGATCGGCAACACGCTCGCAACCTCGGTCGTGGCCAAATGGGAAGGCGAGCTCGGGCCCGAGCATGAGCTTGGACCGGGCGATGCCGTGCCGGGGGATATGATCCCCGGCGAAGTGCCTGCGATGGCCGGCCATTGATCGGAGTGCATCATGCGCCTTTCAATGGCGATATCGGGCGGTCTGTTGCTGGCAGCGTGCCTGCTGGCAACGGGTGCCTCCGCCCAGACCGGTGGCAGCGAAGGGCTTAGCCCGACGCTGTCAGCGATCAAGACCGCGCACACCGTGCGGCTCGGCTATCGCGAGAGCTCGCCGCCGTTCTCCTTCCTCGACCAGGCCAACCGGCCGATCGGCTACAGCCTCGAGCTCTGCGAGGCCATCGTCGAGGAGATCGGCGTCGAAGTCGACGATCCCAATCTGAAGATCGCCTACGTCAAGGTCACCTCCGATGACCGCATCGACGCCGTGCTCCAGAACAAGATCGATTTGGAATGCGGCTCGACCACGGCGAATGCCGAGCGCGGCAAGCGCGTTGCCTTCTCGCCGCTGATGTTCGTCGCCGGCACCAAGCTGATGGTGCCCAAAGCCTCCAGCGTCCAGTCACTGACTGATCTGAAGGGCAAGACTATCGTGGTGACGAAGGGCACCACCAACGAGCAGGCGATCCAGGCGGCCGACAAGAAGTCCTCGTTGGGACTGACCATCGTTGTCGGTGCTGATCACGAACAGTCGTACCAGACGCTCGTCGACGGCAAGGCCGATGCGTTCGCGACCGACGACATCCTGCTGTCCAGCTTGATCGTGCGCCACAAGGCACAGGACAAGTTCCGCGTCACCGGCGATTACCTGTCCTACGACCCCTACGGCATCATGTTCCGCAAGGGCGAGCCGCAACTGGCGGCGGTGGTCGATCGCAGCTTCCGCAAGCTCGGCTCCAACCACGACCTCGTCCCGCTCTACAACAAATGGTTCACCGCACGGCTTCCGACCGGCGAACGGCTGAACGTGCCGATCTCGCTGCAGCTGGAGGAAGCCTTCAAGGCGATGGACGATTCCGCGAGCGCGAATAACTAGCGCTTGTGCGACGAGCGCCGCTGCGCCCTCTCCTTAGAGGGCAGCGCTATCGCATATGACGTCTCAGCGGCGCCTGAGCGAGCGCCTCGTCCTTCGAGACGACCGCTTCGCGGTCTCCTCAGGATGAGGCACAGCTGCATCCATCTGCCTTGAAATGCTGCCGCATACTCATCCCTCATCCTGAGGGCCCGCCGCAGGCGGGCGTCTCGAAGGATGACCGCAGTCGAGCTTGCAGCCATATGCTTCTTCATATGCGATCGCCCTGCCATACAGGGAGAGGGCCTTGCATCGAGCAGCGCGCGCTCACGCGCCCGCTGGGACCTGGTCCAGAAATCCCGTGATGCTCCTGATGCGGCCGTCCTTCAGCACGGCGAAATCCGTCCCCTTGATCGGGCTGTCGATGCCCTCGGGACCAAGGCCCCAACTGAAACGGACATGGTCGCCGTAGCCGTTGGGCTCGCCGATCAGCTTGAACTTGAAATCGGGGAAGCGCTGCTGCACGCCTGCGATCAGCGCATCGACGCCGTCATGGCCGTCGCCCTTCATCAGGGGATCGATATAGCTCGCATCCGCCGTCCAGTTCTGGCTCAGCAGTTCGCGCCGGCGGTCGGCTGCACGCTCGTTCCAGAGATCGATGTAGCGGCGGGCGATGGTGATGGGGTCGGTCATGGTCGTCTCCTTCGATGGCGCCGTGTCGTTCGGCTGACCTGACTATCGAAGGTTCACGCGCGCTGATCGATTACCTCTGAGGTCATCAGCGCGCGTGAATTTTCCGCAGTTACTTCGCCGCCGTGACCATGATTTCGACGGTGTATTGTGCCGCCGCGAGCTTGGCTTCGACGGTGGCGCGTGCCGGCGTGTTGCCGGGCGAGACCCAGCCGTCCCACACCGCGTTCATCTCGCCGAACGTCTTCATGTCGGTGATGTAGATCGTGGCCGAGAGCAGCTTCGACTTGTCGGTGCCAGCCTTGGCGAGATGGCTGTCGATGGTCGCCAGGATGTCCTGGGTCTGCTTCGTCACGCTTTCGCCGGCGGCGTTGTTGGCGACGACACCGGCGAGATAGACGGTGTTGCCGTGCACGACGATTTGGCTCATGCGCGGGCCGGTTTCAAGACGCTGAATGCTCATTGGGGTCTCCTTTGAATGGCGGCCCTGTCTAGCGCAGCCGCCTGCCCTGTGCCACCCCGGGCACGCATGCGTCGCTGGCTATGCATGCGTTGCACTTCAAGGAAATTGGCCGAAGAACGTCCAGATCGTCTCGGCTGCGTCGATGTCGCGGTTCTGCGATCCGAGCAAGCTGGCGGCGACCTTCGGGAAGCGGGCATCCGGAGAAAATCCGGGCATGCGGTGACCGCCTTGATTGATGCGATAAAGCACGACGTCGTGCCCCTCAGGACAGCGCGAGGAGATCCGTGTCACCGTGGACTGGTCTGCGGGAGCCCTGTCGGGCAAATCGGTCGTGTCGGCATTATCGCTCTCGCAGCCGTTGAGCTTGCGCCAGAACGCAAGCGTCTCCTCGGTGGACCAGAACCCGTCGGCGGCATAATAGCTCGATCCGCGGCCGCCCTCGTAGGGGACCAGCGGATCGGCCGTGCCGTTCATCAGCAGCATCGGCAGCGGCCGCGACGGATGGCATGTGACTGCGGTCTCGTCGGTGAGATTCATGCTCACGCTCGCGCCCGCAGCGAACAGATCGGCGCGGGCGCAGACCAGCGTCATCGCCATGGCGCCGCCATTGGAGATGCCGGTGACATAGACGCGGCGAGGGTCGGCGGTGCCGTTCGCCACCAGCTTCTCGACGAGCTTTGCGATGAAGGCGACGTCGTCGGTGCCCGCGGGCGGGCCACGGAGCGCCGGTCCTGCCTTGGTCCTCGCATCGGCCCAGGCGTGGTTCAGGCCATCAGGAAAGACCACGGCAAACCCCTCGCGCTTTGCGACCTGCGGCCACGCCGTCCGCGTCATCATGTCGGCGCCGCGCTGGGTCTTGCCGTGCAGCACGACGACGAGCGGCACGAGCCGCTTCGCCGGCAATTGCACAGTGTAGGACCGCTTCACGCCGTCGATGTCGATCGTATCGGCGGACGCAGCCGAGGCGGTGGCCAATGCCGCAACAAACGCCGCGATGCGCAGCCGCCGCCGCATCATCTAGCCCACGGCCTTCGCCGCGGCCCGGCCCGCATTGCGGCCCGAGAACAGGCAGCCGCCGAGGAACGTGCCTTCCAGCGAACGATAGCCGTGCACGCCGCCGCCGCCGAAGCCGGCGGCTTCGCCCGCGGCGTAGAGGCCGGGGATGACGCTGCCCTCCTCGCCGAACACGCGCGAAGAGAGGTCGGTCTCGAAACCGCCCAGCGTCTTGCGGGTGAGGATGTTGAGCTTGACCGCGATCAGCGGCCCTTGCGCGGGATCGAGGATGCGGTGCGGGGAGGCGGTGCGGATCAGCCTGTCGCCGATATAGCGCCGCGCATTGTGGATGTTCATCACCTGCGCGTCCTTGACGTAAGGGTTGGCAATCTCACGGTCGCGCGCCTCGATCTGCATCCTGATGTGCTCGAGCTTGAGGAGGTCGCTGCCGGCCAGCTCGTTCATGGCCGCAACGAGATCCTCGATCTTGTCGCGCACGATGAAGTCGACACCATGGCTTTTGAACGCCTCCACCGGCGCCGGCGCGCCCTTGTTGGTGGCGCGCTTGATCGTCATGCGCCAGCTCTTGCCGGTGAGGTCGGGGTTCTGCTCCGAGCCCGACAGTGCAAACTCCTTCTTGATGATGCTCTGGGTCAGGATGAACCAGGAATAATCGTAGCCGGTGGACATGATGTATTGGAGCTGGCCGAGCGTGTCGGAGCCGGGGAAGAGCGGCGCCGGCAAGCGCGTGCCGGTGGCGTCGAACCACATCGAGGAGGGTCCGGGCAGGATCCGGATGCCGTGGCGCGGCCAGATCGGTGACCAGTTCTGGATGCCTTCGACATAATGCCACATGCGGTCGCGGTTGATCAGCCGCGCGCCTGCTTCCTCGGTGATGCCGATCATGCGGCCGTCGACATGCTCGGGCACGCCGGAGATCATGAATTTCGGCGGCGCGCCGAGCCGCTTCGGCCAGTTCTGCCGCACCAGCTCGTGATTGCCGCCGATGCCGCCCGAGGCGACGATCACGGCTTGCGCCTTCAACGCAAACTCGCCGACGACCTTGCGCGATGAGCTCTTGCCGCGCTCGACATTATCCGGGGCGAGAATGGCGCCGCCGACGCCATCCACCGTGCCGTTGGTGATCGAGAGCGCGTCGACGCGATGGCGGAACCGAAAGCTCAGCCGGCCGCTTCTGACGGCCTCGCGCGCGCGGCGCTCGAACGGCTCGACGATGCCGGGCCCGGTGCCCCAGGTGACATGAAAGCGCGGTACCGAATTGCCGTGGCCCATCGCGTCGTAGCCGCCGCGCTCGGCCCATCCGACTACGGGGAAAATGCGATGGCCCATCGCGCGTAGCCACGCACGCTTCTCGCCGTTCGCGAACGCCACATAGGCCTCGGCCCATTGCCGCGGCCAGAAATCTTCGTCACGGTCGAAGCCGGCGGTGCCGAGCCAGTCCTGCATCGCAAGGTCGAAGGAGTCCTTGATGCCGAGCCGGCGCTGCTCCGGCGAATCGACCAGGAACAATCCGCCGAACGACCAGAATGCCTGGCCGCCGAGCGACTGCTCGCCCTCCTGATCGACCACGATCACGCGCTTGCCGGCGTCCGCTATCTCGGTTGCGGCCACGAGGCCCGACAGTCCTGCGCCGACAACGATGACGTCAGTCTCTTCAGCCATCTGTTCGGCCATATGTTCCCCCCTCCATGTGTTCCACCTCCACAGGTTCCCCCCCTGTAGTTGCCCGGATTGAAGCCGGCGGTTGCAGCTGAGATCAAGAGTTGTGGCGCGTAAGACATCGTTAACTTGTTCCACTTCGGGAAAAAGAGCGCCCGAGTGCAGCGCCGGCGCAACACTGGATTTGAATTTGTTTTGAACGAGCCGGCATGCCTAGACAAAACCGCGGTTACGACAGACCCTAGCAGGGCATCACCACCTGACACACAGATTCGAATTCGACTGGGGCGGGGGCCAATGAAGTTTCTGACGGGGTTGCTTGCGGCGGTTCTCCTGATCGCGAGCATGGGCGCTTCTCAGGCAGTGGTTCGGATCGCGGATGACCGCGGCGGCCGGATCGGAACCTACGTCGACAAATACCAGGACCTGCGACAGTCGGGCGATACCGTCATCATCGACGGTCTCTGCGCCTCCGCCTGCACCATCGTCCTCGGCGCCATCCCGCCTGACCGTATCTGCGTGACGTCGCACGCGACACTGGGCTTCCACGCCGCGTGGGATTTCGGCAGCAACGGCCGCGCCGTCACGAATACCGAAGCGACCCAGATGCTCTATGCGATGTATCCCTCGCAGGTGAAGCGCTGGATCAATCAGCGCGGCGGCCTCACCCCGCATATGCTCTTCCTGAAGGGCAGGCAGCTCCAGGCCATGTACAAGCCCTGCTACCTCGACGCGCAGGCCTCGGCCAACAAGCCGTCGCGCGGGCCACTCCCGCAAGCGGACCGGCTCGAATCCGCCCGGGGCCAGCTCCTGCACTGACATCCTCGGCCTGACGGGATTGTTTGCCAGCCAGCGGCGCCTTGCCCGCAGGCGGGGCAAAGCTTATTTGAACGCTCGGGAACTCTGGCCTTCACCCCGATCGTTGTCATGGCTCAACCACTGCACCCCGCCCATCCTGTATCGGACAATTCGCCCACTGCCGGCCGGATGCCGTTCGTGCTGCTGTTGGCCGGTGCCGGCGTCGGCGGCCTGGTCGTGCTCGGCGCGCTCGCGCTCTGGTTCCACTACGGCAGCCAGGTTTTCTTCGAAATGATCAGGACCGGTCTTGCCGCCTGCTTCTGACCCGCGACAGGAAGTTTTCCGCTCATGAGCCCTACCGCCCGTCCGCTGGTGATCGCGACCGCCTTCGCCGCAAGCCTCGTCCTCGGGCTCCTGATCGTATTCTGGGCCATGGGCGGGGTCAGCAAGGTGGCGCAGCCGGCCGCGATCGGCGGCCCGTTCCAGCTCACCGACCAGAACGGCAAGGCCGTTACCGACAAGAACCTGAAGGGCAAGCCGACCCTGATCTTCTTCGGCTACACCCATTGCCCCGATGTCTGCCCGACCTCGTTGTTCGAGATCTCGGAAGTGCTGCGCGCGATGGGCAAGGACGCCGATAAGGTCAATGCCGTCTTCATCTCGGTCGATCCCGAGCGCGATACGCCGGCGACGATGAAGGATTATCTATCGAGCTTCGACCCGCACCTCGAGGGCCTCAGCGGCGATCCTGCCGAGACCGCCAAGGTGATCACCTCCTACCGGGTCTATGCCAAGAAGGTCCCGACCAAGGACGGCGACTACACCATGGACCACACCGCGTTGATCTATCTGATGGATCGCGACGGCCGCTTCGTCTCGCCGTTCAACCTGAAGCGCACGCCGGAAGAGGCCGCAGTGGAGTTGAAGCGGTATCTGTAAGTTTGGCGGACTGATCGCGCGGCGTACTCGGTAGTCTCTCCCGCTTGCGGGAGAGGTCGGCGCGGAGCGCCGGGTGAGGGTTCTCTCCTCTGGGGGATTATCCCTCTGTGGCAAGACCCTCTCCCCGACCCTCCCCCGCAAGCGGGGGAGGGAGCGCACCCTGGCCGCAATCCGCGCTCGCGTTCCCGGCCGGATGGGCTATAAGGCCCTCCGATCTCAACGAAATTCGTTCATTTTCAGCCGATGGCCCCATCGCAACAGGCGAAATCGTCCAAATCCGCCCGTGGCTTGCTGACCGGGCTGGTCGTCGGCGTCTGCCTGCTCGCTGCTTCGACGTGCGCGCAGGCGCAGGCCCCGGCCAAGCAGCCCCCCGTGGCGCCGCAAGCCTCACCTCAGGTCGCGCCGCAAGCCGCCCCGCAGGCTGTGCCGGGCTTCTGGGACCCGCGGCGGCGGCCGGAACGGCCGGACCTGTCGCGCCTGACCGTGATCCGTTTCCTGACCGAGACCGACTATCCGCCGTTCAACTATACCGGCGCCGACGGCAATCCGGCCGGCTTCAACGTCGACTTCGCCCGCGCGCTGTGCGAAGAAATCAAGGTCACCTGTACGGTGCAGATGCGCCGCTTCGAGACGCTGGTCGATGCACTCGCCTCCAACCGGGGCGACGCCATCATCGCTTCGATGGCGGTGAGCCCGCAGCTCCGCGCCCGGGTCGACTTCACTGATCCCTATTACCGCGTGCCGGCGCGCTTCGCCTCGCGCAGGGACGCGGTGATGCCGGAGATCCGGCCCGAATATCTCGAAGGCAAGAAGGTCGGCGTCATCGCCGGCTCCGCGCATGAAGCCTATCTCAAGGCCATGTTCACCGACGCCGAACTGCACCCCTATCCGAATGACGACGCGATGCGCGCCGCGCTTCGCAAGGGCGAGGTCGACTTCATCTTTGGCGACGCCATCGCGCTCGCGTTCTGGATCAACGGCACCGATTCCGGCGATTGCTGCGCGTTCTCCGGCGGTCCCTTCGTCGAAAGCCGCTTCTTCGGCGAAGGCATCGGCATCGCCGTGCGCAAGGGCAACGACGTGCTGCGCCAGGCCCTGAACTGGGCGATGTTCCGCGTCTGGGAGAAGGGCCGCTACACGGATCTGTGGCTGCGGTATTTCTCGGTGAGCCCGTTTTAGTCCCAGGAGCCGTTACCAATTCCTCATCCTGAGGAGCTTGCGTAGCAAGCGTCTCGAAGGATGACGGCCCCGCTGGTGGCCTCGCCCTTCGAGACGCGCGCTTCGCGGGCACCTCAGGTTGAATATATGTCGTATCGGCGACGACCGGCGCATTAACCGTCCACTCATCCTTTTCGTCAAAATAGCACCGCTCTGGCCGCAGCGTCGCTCGCGGAGCGGCCTCCCGCGTGGTGAAATCGAGCTTCGGCTTCGAGTGGTGCGATGCGTAACATAATGATCTTCGCGGCGATCATGATCGGCCTCGGCACCTTCATGGCGCAGATGGCGGACAGGATGAGCTCCGCTTCGGCGACGTCGGTGCAGCGTACGGTAGCAGTCGCGTCCACCGCGCCGGCCGGCGGCCGTAGCCTCAACATTCCCCGCGACGGCCGTGGCCACTTCCAGACCGAGGGCCGGATCGAAGGCCAGCGCATCGGCTTCATGGTCGACACCGGCGCCTCGGTGGTTGCGTTGAACGAGACCTCGGCCGCCCGCTTCGGCCTGCGTCCCTCGCGCAGCGATTACAGCGCCACGGTCTCCACCGCCAACGGCACCATCAAGGCCGCGCGCACCCGCATCGCCATGCTCGATATCGGCGGCCTCGTCGTGCGCGATGTCGATGCCATGGTGCTGCCCGACGAAGCACTGTCCGAGAACCTGCTTGGCCTCTCCTTCCTCTCTCGCCTCAAGCGCTTCGAATACGCCAACGGTCAGATGGTGCTGGAGCAGTAAGTTCGCCCCGGCGGCCTCGCTAGGCCCTCCCACTGAGGCGGGCGGCATGCTATATTCTGCCCATGAACAGTCCCGACGCGATTGCCATCCTGCGACAGTCTGAACCGGCCCTGCGCAAGCGGGGCGTTTTGCATGCAGCGTTGTTTGGCTCGGTGGCGAGGGGCGAAAGTCATTCCGGCAGTGATGTCGATATCATGGTCGAGATCGATCCCGATGCGCGGATCACGGTCTTCGATTACGTCGAGCTCAAAGAATATATTGCCAATCTTTTTGACGAGCCCGTTGACGTCGTCAACCGGGACGGCCTGAAATCATACGTCGCTCCCGCAGCGACGGCTGACACTGTCTATGCCTTCTGATCGCATCGAGGGGACTCTCCGCGACGTCTTGTATCACATCGATTTGGCGATCGAGTTCGCCGGAGACCGTGATCGCGATGGGTTCGCGGCAGATCTACGGACCGTCTACGCGGTAACGCGGTGCCTGGAGATCATTTCAGAAGCATCTCGCCGCGCCTGATGACTTGAAAACGAGGCACCCAGCGATCGCGTGGAAGCAGATGGCGGCTGCGGGCAATGTCTATCGCCACAACTATGAGGACGTTGCAGCCCGCTTTGTGTGGGAGACGGTTCAACAGGGTCTTCCGCCTCTAAGGGCGGTCGTTGAAGAGGGGGTTGCGCGCCTGCAGAGTTAGCCCATTCTGGTCAGAGATGCATATCTCGTTGCGGGTACAAACCCCGTTACCAAACTGCCGCAATTATCATCCATAAGCTGCCATTCCCGCCTTCCGCTGCAGCCCGGCATTCGCTAAGGCTGCATCAAATCTGGCTCTTTTTTACGAGACCGTCTCAATGTTCCCCAAGCCGAAATCCGTGTTGCTGCCCAACACCTATGCCTTCGAATCCGAACCGATGGTGAAGGCCACGGGCTTTCGCGAATACGACGCGCGCTGGCTGTTTCAGAAGGAAATCAACCTGATGGGAATCCAGGCGCTCGGCATGGGGCTGGGCGCGCTGATTGCGGAGCTCGGCGTCAGCCAAGAGATCGTCACCGGTCACGATTTCCGCGGCTATTCGGCCTCGATCAAATATGCGCTGATCTCCGGCCTGATGGCGGCAGGCTGCAAGGTGCACGACATCGGGCTCGCGGTGACGCCGATGGCCTATTTCGCCCAGTTCGACCTCGACGTGCCCTGCTGCGCCATGGTCACGGCCTCGCACAACGACAATGGCTGGACCGGCGTGAAGATGGGCGCCAACCGCCCGCTGACCTTCGGCCCCGACGAGATGACGCGGCTGAAGGAGATCGTGCTGGGCGCCGAGTTCAAGAACAAGGCCGGCGGCTCCTATCAATTCCACGAGAATTATCCGGCGCGCTACATCGCCGATCTCACCAGCCGTCCGAAGCTCAAGCGCAAGCTCAAGGTCGTCGCGGCCTGCGGCAACGGCACTGCCGGCGCGTTCGCGCCGCAGGTGCTGGAGGCGATCGGCTGCGAGGTGATCCCGCTCGACACCGAGCTCGACCACACCTTCCCGAAATACAATCCGAACCCCGAAGACATGGAGATGCTGCACGCGATCCGCGACGCGGTGCTGCAGCACAAGGCCGATGTGGGTCTCGGCTTCGACGGTGACGGCGATCGCTGCGGCGTCGTCGACAACACCGGCGAGGAGATCTTTGCCGACAAGGTCGGCGTGATGCTGGCGCGCGACATGTCCGCGATCCACAAGGACGCACAGTTCATCGTCGACGTGAAATCGACCGGCCTCTTCATCACCGATCCGGTGCTGCAGAAGCAGGGTGCAAGAACCACCTATTGGAAGACCGGGCATTCCTACATGAAGCGCCGCACCCATGAGACGGGTGCGCTCGCGGGCTTCGAGAAGTCCGGCCACTTCTTCTTCAACAAGCCGTATGGACGCGGCTATGACGACGGTCTCGTGTCGGCGCTCGCGATCTGCGACATGCTCGACCGCGCCCCCGGTAAGTCGATGGCCGATCTCAAGAACGCGCTGCCGAAGACCTGGTCGTCGCCGACCATGTCGCCGCATTGCGGCGACGAGGTGAAGTACGGCGTCATCGACAAAGTGGTGAAGCACTTCGAGGGCTTGCAGGCCAAGGGCGCCAAGATCGGCGGCCAGTCGATCCGCGATCTCGTCACCGTCAACGGCGTCCGCGTCACGGTCGAGGACGGCAGCTGGGGCCTGGTGCGTGCCTCCTCCAACAAGCCCGAGCTCGTCGTCGTGGTCGAGAGCCCGGTCTCCGAGCAGCGCATGCATGACATGTTCGAGATGGTGAACAGCGTGCTGCGCACCCATCCCGAAGTCGGCGAGTACAATCAGAAGATTTGAGGCGCAAGCAAGTCGCCAGGCACGCCGCTGTCATGCCCCGCCTAGTGCGCAATTGCGCACGGGGGGCGGGGCATCCAGTAAGCCGAGGCTTCTCGATCGATTTCAGTCGTTACGGCGTACTGGATCGCCCGGTCGTGCTGGGCGATGGCAGTTTGCGTGTGGTGAACCCTAAGCCGCCACCACCGCCGGGATCGGCAGCGCGGTGACCGACTTGATCTTCTCCATCGCGAAGCGTGAGGTGACGTTCTTCAGCGGCACGGCGCTGATCAGTTTCTTGTAGAAGACGTCATAGGCCTGCATGTCCGCGACGACGACGCGCAGCATGTAGTCGACGTCGCCGGCCATGCGATAGAACTCCATCACCTCGGGCATGGCGCTGACGGCTTCGGCGAACTTCTTGAGCCAGGCGTCGGAATGGTCGGAGCTCTCGACCGACACGAACACGGAGATGCCGAGCCCGATCTTGTTCTGGTCGACCAGTGCCACCCGCTTGGTGATCACGCCGTCGGCCTCCAGGCGCTGGATGCGCTTCCAGCAGGGGGTCGAGGACAGGCCGACGCGGTCGCCGATCTCGGCGACGGAGAGGGAGGCATCGTCCTGCAGCACCATCAGAATCTTGCGGTCGATGGCGTCGAGGCGGCGGCTGGTCTCGGGGAGCGGGACGGCGAGATCGGTCATTTGAAGAACTTTGTTCCATTTCAAGGGACGTTTTCCCTGATATAGAGAAAATCTTTCCACGGCAAGCTTATATTCTCAGCGCGTCCTTCGAATTGCTGCGGTGCTCGCCTCGCAAAAGTTCTTCAACTTCAACGCGTTGCGGGGCGGCCAGGCCACCGCCATGGCGGGTGCATTTCAGCGCCGCGGCGGCCGCGGCGAATTGCAGCGCCCGCCCCACGCGGCCGCCTTCGGCGAGGCGAAGCGTGAAGGCGCCATGGAAGACGTCGCCGGCGCCGAGCGTATCGACCGCCTGAACTGCGAACGCCGGCGTCTCCTCGATCTCTCTGGCCTCGTTCAGCCAGATCGTGCCGCGCGGGCCGCGGGTGGCGGCGAGGAAGGCGGGCGTGAGCGCGGCCAGGCGCTTCAACGCATCGCCGTCATCGGCGATGCCGGCGGTCTGCTGAACCTGTTCGCTGGCGAATAGTAGATGCGACGCTGTCGTGAGCAGTCCGTCGTGCAACGACATCGCGCGATCGACGCCGACGATGACGGCAATGCCGCGCCGGCGTGCCTCAGTGCAGAGGTCCGTGCAGAACGACGCGCAGCGGCTCTCGACGAGGACTGCCTGACAATCGGCGAGCAGCTTGTCGGCGTCGGGCAGCTCGACTGTCCACAGGGCCGGATCGCGATAGATCGTGAGCGTTCGCTCGCCCGTCGGGTCAATGATGATGGCAGAGACGGGCGTGGTCGCATCAGGTATGCGCACGATATGGCTTGTGTCGATATTCTCCGATGCCATGCGCTCGAGAATGAAGCCGCTCGACGTCTCCCGCGCATCGCCCATCGGACCTGCGAACGCGACGCGGCCGCCAAGCCGCGCGATCGAGATCGCCGCATTGAGTGCGTTGCCGCCGCAAATCTCCGCAAGATGCGTGGCGTTGGCCTTGCTGCCGCGCGCGGGCACGGCCTCGACCCGAAACGCCAGGTCGCGCACGGGAATGCCGATGCAGAGGATGCGCGGCGCGATCACAGAGTGCGCCATCTCCGGTCTCAGCTCTTGTCGTGCACCCAGCGGCCAAGCAAATGATGCGCAATCGCAAACGGATGCGGGCCGGCGAGCCCGTCCGGATGAGTCCGCGTCAGCATCAAGGCCGCCTCCTGGCGCGTGAACCAGCGCGCATCCTCCAGCTCGGAGTGATCGACGACGATGTCCTCGCTCACGGCCCGCGCGCTGCACCCGATCATCAGCGACGACGGATAGGGCCACGGCTGGGTCATGTAATACTGCACGTCGGTGCAGCGGATCCCCGACTCCTCGAAAATCTCGCGCCGGACCGCGTCCTCGATGGTCTCGGCGGCCTCGACGAAACCGGCGAGGCACGAATACATGCCCGGCGGAAACTGCTTCTGGCGGCCGAGCAGGCACTTTTCGCCGGCGGCGACGTGCATGATCACGACGGGGTCGGTGCGCGGGAAATGCTCGGCCTTGCAACTCGGGCACTCCCGCTTCCAGCCACCTTCCTTCATCGCGCTGCGCGTGCCGCAATTGGCGCAATACCCGTGGCGCTGATGCCAGCTCACCATCGATTTCGCCATCGCGATCGCCGACAGCTCCTGCGGCGGCACCGCGCCCTGCATCGCCATGCCGCGCAGCTCGCTGAGAGCGTAGTCCTCGCGCCCGACCAGCTTCTCGGACGCGGCCTGCGACAGGCCCATACCGAACATCGCGGCGCCGTCGCGCAGACCGAGGAAGATCGTGCCGGGATTGGCGCCGCATTTCAGCGCCTCGTCGATTCCGAGCAGCGCGCGTACTTTTTCGCCCTCGCGCTTCACCAGCAGCGAGTCGCGGTAGACGACATAGGCGCGCGAGGACGGCTTCTGCTCCATCGCGAACAGCTTTTCGTCGTCGCGGCGCAGATGCGCGGCGCGGTCGAGAATGTTGGTGACGAAGGCCGGCTGCCCCAGCGGAAACGAATCGAATGCTGACATTTCTTGTTCTTTCAACCCAACCAGATCTTGCGGCGAAGCGCGCTGATGAAACTCTGCACCTCGGTGGCGTCGTGCGCCAAGGGCTGCATCACGCCCCAGACCGGCCGCGGCCAGGCGGCGTCACTGGTACGGCGCGCGATGATGTGGACGTGAAGCTGCGGCACGAGGTTGCCGAGTGCCGCGATGTTGAGCTTGTCGCATCTGGTGATCTCCTTCAGCGCGCGCGAGACGCGGGAGATCTCCGTCATCAATTGCGCCTGCTGCACCTCGTCGAGATCGATGATCTCCACCGCATCCGCGCGCCGCGGCACCAGCAACAGCCAGGGATAATGCGCGTCCTTGATGACCAAGACCTTGGACAGCGGCAAATCGCCGATGTCGATGGTGTCCTCTTTCAGGCGGGAGTGCAGCGACCAGGCGGGTTCGGACATGAAGGTTTCCGGATGGCCCGATGGGGTCGGGCGTGGCGGGGCGGAACCCCTGAATATTTATGCGGACCATACGACAGCGATTCCGATAGGGGAAGGATCGCGCTCCGCGGCAGCCGCATACGCGATCGTCGTCCTGGACAAGCGCAGCGCAGATCCAGGACCCCTTACCACCGGATTGGGTTTGGCGAAGATTCGGGCGCAAATTGCCCGACGTCGCGCAAGATCTTGATGGCGCCGAACGGCGCCAAGGCCTGGTTGTAATCGACGCGAAGGTCGACCTTGTCGTCGAACTCGTTGCGGATCGCGGGGAGGTGCTCGAGATCCTCGCGATGCGGCTTCACGCCGGTCTTGACCTTCTAGATGAAATTGCCGACGCCCTGGATGCGCCATCTTGATCGCGCTTCCGACCAGGACAGCCTGAGACGTTCGACGGTCGCTTCGGTCATGTCAGGCCTCCATTGACGTGCCAGACCTGGCCGGTGACGTAGGACGCTTTTGGCGAGGCGAGGAAGGCGATGATCTCGGCGACTTCCTCCGACCGCCCGCGGCGGCCCATCGGGATCAGCGCCTCGGTCGCGGCGATCTGCTCGGGTGAAAGCCGGCTTTCGCTTGGTTTGTCCTTGACGATGAGGCCCGGCGCGACTGCGTTGACGGTGATGCCCTCCTTGGCGAGCTCGACTGCAGTGAGCCGTACCAGCGCTTCGAGCGCGGAGCGGCTCGCAGCCGTCGCGGCGAAGGGCGCGAATTCGGGTCGAATCGCATGCGCCACGAAGGACGATACCGCCACGATCCGCGCATCTCGTCCCGCACGCAGCTGCGGAAGAGCAAGCTTGACGAAACGTGTGAAGGCGAGGGCCGATTCGTCCATCGCCTGCAGGAATTGATCCGCGGGCGTGCCGATCGCGCTGCCGCGCCGGGCGTGACCTCCGACCAGGATCAATCCGTCAAGCCGGCCAAAATCGAGATGGGCGGTCGCGCAAGCAAGCGTCAGGGCCACTTCATTGGCGAGATCGCCGAGGCATGTTGCAACAGCCGCGCCGCTTGCTTTGGCTTCCGCGGCGGTCGCCTTGAGGCCGTCCTCATTCGATCGGGTATGCAGCACGAGCCCGACGCCGGGAGCTGCGAGCAGTTTTGCTGTGGCACGGCCGATGCCGCTGGCGGCGCCGGTGACGAGATAGACGCGATTGATTTCGGACATCACGAAGCCGTTGTGGCCGGCGGCAATGCGCCGGTGCGGTGGAAGGAAATGGCTGAGGAAGGCGCGCGTCGCCGCCTCCCGCGGATTGTCGCTCACCAGCAGCGCCGGGTCTATCGGCTGGGCAGACCGGGAATTGCCCGGATGCTGGGCAAGCCACCATGCCACCATGAAGCCCAGCCTGTTCAAGCCGATACCCGCTTGCTTTCCGGTCCTTTTGGCCCCAAATAGGGACCGGGAGATTGGCGGTGGACGAGCCACTCGCCAACCGGGTCAGGTCCGGAAGGAAGCAGCCCTAACGAGGTCCGGATCGGGTCGCTCGTCAGTCTCCTACCTGTTTTTCCGAGCGAATTGCGCCGGCGGCTCGGGCCGCCAGCGCGCTCCTTTCCGCAAAGCCGGCCGAAAGACACTTCATTGCGGATCGACCGATGACCGACGCTGGCGCCCCTCCCAACCCTGATAGCGCCGGCCAGGCCAGCACGCCCTACCGGGTGTTGGCGCGGAAATACCGTCCTTCCTCATTCGACGATCTGATCGGCCAGGAGGCCGTGGTCCGCACCGTCTCCAATGCGTTCGAGACTGGCCGCATTCCGCAGGCCTGGATCCTGACCGGCGTCCGCGGGGTCGGCAAGACCACCACCGCGCGCATCCTTGCCCGTGCGCTCAACTACGAGATGCCGGATGGCTCGGTGAAGGGCCCGACGGTCCAGATGCCGACGCTCGGCGTGCATTGCCAGGCGATCATGGAAAGCCGGCACATGGACGTGCTGGAGATGGACGCGGCCTCGCATACCGGCGTCGACGACGTTCGTCAGATCAATGACAGCGTCCGCTACGCGCCGGCCAGTGCCCGCTACAAGGTCTACATCATCGACGAAGTCCACATGCTGTCGACGGCGGCGTTCAACGCCTTCCTGAAGACGCTGGAGGAACCGCCGGAGCACGCCAAATTCGTGTTCGCCACGACGGAGATTCGCAAGGTTCCGGTGACCGTGCTGTCGCGCTGCCAGCGTTTTGACCTGCGCCGCGTCGAGGCCGACGTGCTGATGAAGCATCTCGCCAACATCGCGGCAAAGGAAAACGTCGAGATCGAGCCCGAAGCACTCGGCATCATCGCGCGCGCCGCGGAAGGCTCGGTGCGCGATTCGCTCTCGCTGCTCGATCAGGCGATCGCGCATGCGGCAGGCACCGTGAAGGCCGATGCCGTCAGGCAGATGCTGGGGCTCGCCGATCGCACCCGGGTCATCGATCTTTTCGATTCGCTGGCGCGTGGCGACATCGCATCCGCGTTCAGGGAGTTCCGCGACCAGTACGACGTCGGCGCCGATCCGATCGTCGTGCTCTCGGATCTCGCCGAATTCGTCAATTTCGTCACCCGCGTGAAGATCGTGCCGGCGACTGCCGACAACGTTGCCTATGGCGAGACCGAGCGCGTGCGCGCGCGGGATTTCGCCTCGAAGATCTCGATGCGCGTTCTGTCCCGGATGTGGCAGATGCTGCTCAAGGGCATCACCGAGGTGCAGGCCGCGACGCGGCCCGCGGCTGCCGCCGAGATGGTGCTGGTGCGCATCGCCTATGTCGCCGACCTGCCGACGCCGGACGAAGCGCTCAAGATGCTGGAGCAGAACGGCGGCGGTTCGCCGGTCGTGAGCGGCGGCGGTGCCGCGCGCAACGCGCCGGCCGGGCCGGTGGCGTCCGCAGCGCCAATTCGCATGCCGACTTCGTCACCGTCCTCGTTCGGCGGCGGTGGTGCCCGTCCGCAAATGGCTGCGCCCGCCCCGGATCCGCAAGCTGCCGCGCCCGTATTGCGCGTCACGAGCTTCACCCAGCTCGTTGCGCTGGCCGGGCAGAAGCGCGACCTCCTGACCAAGGGCGCGCTCGAAGGCGACATGCGCCTCGTCCGTTTCGAGGAAGGCCGGCTCGAGGTTGCGCTCGAGCCCAACGCCTCTAAGACCATGATTTCCGATCTTGCGCGCAAATTCGAGCTCTGGACCGGGCGCCGCTGGACCGTGATCGTCTCCAACGAGCCGGGCCAGCCGACGCTGCGCTCGGTGAGCCAGGCGGCCAAGCAGGAACACGCGCGCACCGCCGAGGCCGATCCGCGCGTGCGCGAGGTGCTGTCGCGTTTTCCGGGCGCGAAGGTCGTCGAGGTCCGCAGGCTTGCCCCCGAGGCGCCGGAATCCGATATTAATGCCGACTATGGCAGTGACGATCCGCCCGACGGTTCCGACGGCGACGATCTCTAGAGCCAATTTTCCAAGGACAGCACCGATGGTCGATATTTTCGGCATGATGAAGCAGGCGCAGCAGCTGCAATCCAAGATGCAGGAGATGCAGGACCAACTCGCCAACGTCGAGGTCGAGGGCATCTCCGGCGGCGGCCTCGTCGCCGTGCGCATGACCGCGAAGATGGACGTCAAGGGCGTCAGGATCGATCCTTCGCTGATGAAGGCGGAAGAGCGCGAGGTGCTCGAGGATCTGCTCGTCACCGCGTTCGGCGAGGCCCGCCGCAAGGCGGAAGCCGCCATGCAGGAGAAGATGCAGTCGCTCACCGGCGGGCTCGGCCTGCCGCCGGGGCTGTCGGGGCTGTTCGGCCAGTAGGATGGGCGCTGTTGCAGGTCCTGAAATCGAGCGGCTGGTCCAGCTTCTCGCGCGGCTGCCGGGCCTTGGCCCGCGCTCGGCGCGGCGCGCCGCGCTGCATCTGATCAAGAAGCGCGAAGCGCTGATGATGCCGCTGTCCTCGGCCATGCAGGTCGCGCTCGAGAAGGTCCAGGTCTGCAAGACCTGCGGCAACATCGACACGCAAAGTCCCTGCACGGTCTGCACCGATCCGCGGCGCGATCCCTCGATCATCGTCGTCGTTGCCGACGTTGCCGATCTCTGGGCGCTGGAGCGGGCCAATGCCACCCAAGGGCGCTATCACGTGCTGGGCGCGACATTGTCGCCGCTCGACGGCGTCGGCCCGCAGGACCTCACCATCGAGGCGCTGGTCGCGCGCGCGCATGAGGCGCAGGTGCATGAGGTCATCCTGGCACTGAATGCCACCGTCGACGGCCAGACCACGGCACACTACATCACCGACCTGCTTCAGGACGCCAACGTAAAAGTAACCCGGCTCGCCCATGGTGTGCCGGTCGGCGGCGAGCTTGATTATCTCGATGAAGGTACGCTATCCGCCGCGATGCGGCAGCGTACCCTGTTCTAGCCATCAGACTTACGGAACGGACGACATGACGAAACTTTTCGCCAAACGATGGGCTTTGGTCGCGACGCTGACGATGCTGGCGACGCCGGCCATCTCCGCGCAGCAGGACGACGGGGCTCCGCCGCCGTCGAGGCCCGGCAAGCCGATCAATGCCGGCGAGGTGCTCTCGGGCGAGCTGAACACGATGAAAGTGCGCGACGTCAAGAACGTCGGCAAGCGGATTGCCATGTACCAGATCACCTCCGAGCCGCGCCGGCTGCCGCCGCCGAACGGATTGTGCAATCTCGAGACCGGGCCCGAAACCTTCCAGCTCGTTCCCAGCGGCGATGCGCAAGCCGCACAGCTGAAGACGTTCACCGGCAAGGAGATCTCGGTCAAGGTCGACGAGATCGCCTGCGCCAGCGATCCCGGCCAGATGAGCGAGGCCGTGATCACGAAGTGGAGCCTGATCAAGAAGCAGTAGGGTGCGGGGCGCTCTGCTCTCTCCGTCATTGCGAGGAGCACTTGCGACGAAGCAATCCAGACCGTCTCCTCGGCGGCAGTCTGGATTGCTTCGCGTCGCTCGCAATGACGAAGGTGAGAGAGTCGACCTAAACCCTCACCGGCCCCAGCGCGTCAAAGTGCCCGCGCTTCTGCAGCCAGGCCAGCAGCACCAGGCTCGGGATCGCCACCAGCATGCAGATCACGAAGAACAGCGGCCAGCCGGTGGTATCAGCCACGAAGCCGGCGCCTGACGAGAGATAGGTCCGCCCCACCGCGGCAAGCGCGGTGAGCAACGCATATTGCGTCGCCGTGTGCAGCGGGTTCTGGCAGAGCGCCGAAAGATAGGCGACGAAGATCACCGTGCCGATGGCGCTGGTGAAGTTCTCACAGGTGATGGCGAAGGCGAGCGCCCATTGGCTGGTACCGACAAAGGCCAGCCACGAGAAGGAGAGGTTCGCGAGCGCCTGCACCACGCCGCCGATCCAGAGGCTGGTCGCAAGCGAATAGCGCCGCGCGACGAAGCCGCCGGCAAAGCCGCCGATCAGCGTCGCCGCGAGGCCGACGCCCTTCACGATCGCCGCATAGTCGTTGCGGGAGAAGCCGAGGTCGATCACGAACGGCGCGGTCATCGTGCCGGAGAAGGCGTCGGTGAATTTGAACAGCACGACGAAGGCGAGCGCGGCGAGCGCGTCCTTGCGCGTCAGGAATTCCGAGAAAGCGCCGATCGCCGCGTGCAGCACCCGCGCCAACGCGGTCTGCGTCTGCGTCGCGGCTTCCGCCCGCAACGACTGCTCGGGCTCGGTCGCGACCAGCGCCGTGATCGTCCCGATCAGCACCATCGCCGCCATCACCACATAGCCCCACATCCAGGCGGACGTGCGGGTGATGCCGGTGCTCTCGAAGCCCGAGACGATGAACAGCGCGCCGGCGGTCGAGACCAGCATGCCGATGCGATACGCCGCGACATAGGACGCCATGCCGGCGGCCTGCTCGCTCTCCGGCAGGCTCTCGACGCGGAAGGCGTCGACCACGATGTCCTGCGTCGACGAGGCCGTCGCCACCAGCAATGCGCCGAGCGCGACGTAGAACGGCGAGCGCGCGGGATCGGTCAGTGCCAGCAGCAGGATCGCTGCGATCAGCAGCAATTGCGAGAACAGCAGCCAGCCGCGCCGCCGCCCGAACGTGCGCGTGAACAGCGGCACATGCATCGCATCCACCAGCGGCGCCCACAGGAATTTCAGCGTGTAGGGCGTGCCGACCAGCGCAAACAGCCCGATGGTCTTGAGATCGACGCCGGATTCCCGCATCCACACCAGCAGCGTCGAGCCCGACAGCGCCAGCGGCAGCCCGGACGAGAAACCGAGGAACAGCACGATCAGCACCCGCGGTTGCAGGTAAACGGCAAGGCTGTCACGCCAGGAGGTGGGAGCCGTGTCGGGACTGGCGGGGGAGGTCGCGTCGGGTGCGGTCATGGGGTGGTGTTAGCAGATTCTGGCGGCCACAAGTGAGGTGTCGTCGCCCGGCTTGACCGGGCGACCCAGTATTCCAGAGGCCGGAGTTATGGCGGACCTGCGATCCCCGCATAGAGATCGTTCCAATCAGGATTATCCTTCTCGATCAGCGCAATCTTCCAGTCGCGCTTCCATTTTTTCAGGCGCTTCTCGCGTTTTATCGCATTCTCGGGATCATCGAATTGCTCGAAATAGACTAGCTTCACAACGCCATATTCCTTCGTGAAGCTCTCGACCAACTGCAATTTATGCTCCGCCACGCGGCGGATGAGATCATTTGTCACGCCAATGTACAGCGTTCCGCCGATCTTGCTGGCGAGGATATAAACGTAGTAGCAGCGCCCGCCCATCTGCCGCCTCCCGCTCCGCTGTCATCGTCCGCGAAGGCGGACGATCCAGTAATCACCAGCATCCCGGTTCAATCACGACTGCCGCGGCGTACTGGATGCCCCGCCTTCGCGGGGCATGACAGTGTGCCTCAATCTCACTCCCCCGCCTGGAGCTTCCGCGGGAACAGTTCGGCAGCGCCGGTGGCCACCAGATGCGGGGCTTCGGGTGCATCGGTCTTGCTGAAATCGAGCTCTTCGATGCGCCCGGCGCGTTTCTCGATCTTGTCGGCGGAGATCAGGATCTGGCGGACGTCTTCGTTCGCGTCGGCAAAGTGCTTCTGCAATTTCAGCACGCGATCCCTGAGGCGGCCGAGATCGTCGCCGAGCTTGATCACTTCGGTGCGGATCTGGTCGGCGGCGTCGCGCATGCGCGCGTCCTTCATGATCTGCTGCATCACCTGGATCGCCAGCATCAGCAGCGACGGCGACACCAGCACGACGCGGGCGCGATAGGCCTTCTGGATCACGTCGTCGAAACCGTCGTGGATTTCGGCGTAGACCGATTCCGACGGCACGAACATCAACGCCATGTCCTGGGTCTCGCCGGCGACGAGATATTTTTCCGCGATATCGCTGACATGCTTCATCACGTCGCCGCGCAGCCGCTGCGTGGCGATACGCCTTTCCTCGTCGGTGCGCGCGTCATGCAGCGCGGTCATCGCTTCCAGCGGAAATTTCGCGTCGATGCAGAGCGGCCGCTGGTCGGGCAGGAACACGACGCAGTCCGGACGCTTGCCGGTCGAGAGCGTGAACTGGAACTCGTAGGCGCCCTTGGGCAGACCATCCTGGACGATCGCCTCCATCCGCGCCTGACCGAAGGCGCCGCGCGACTGCTTGTTGGCGAGCACGTCGCGCAGGGTCGTCACCTGCGTGGTGAGGTCGGTGAGGTTCTTGTGCGCGCTGTCGATGATGCCGAGCCGCTCGTGCAGGGCGCGCAGGCTATCCATGGTGTTGCGCGTGGTGTTTTCCATCGATTGGCCGACCCGGTGGGTCACCGAATCCAGCCGCTCGTTGACCGCGCGTGCCATGTCGGCCTGGCGGCCGGCCAGCGTCTGGGTCATGGCGTCGACGCGGCCCGAAGCCTCGCTCTGGGCGTGCAGCATCTGGCTGATGCGCTCCTCGAGCTCGTCGGCGCGGATCGCGTTGGCCATCGCGAGTTCCGCGCCGCGCCGCCCGGAGCGCGCGATCACCACGGCAATCACCACCATCAGGATAAGGACCAGGACGCCGAAGCCGATCAGCGCGTCCACGGCGCGCACCGGCCAGTCGCCGAGCATGAAAATGATCTCGTTCATGCCCCTGCTTCTAGCCGATTCGCTCGCCCGCACGAACGAATAGCGAACATTTAGTGTAAATGCCCCGTCAAATTTTATGGTTAACGAAACCCGAAGTTTTATGGTTGGCGGAGGGTTAACGGGGTTCCCGGCCGCATTGACCGCATCGAACGCGCGGCTTAAATCGCGGCCATGGCCCTCAGAGAAATCATCATCCTGCCCGACAAGCAGCTGCGTCTGGTCTCCAAGCCGATCGAGAAGGTCACGCCGGAGATCCGCAAGCTTGCCGACGACATGTTCGAGACCATGTACGACGCGCCCGGCATCGGGCTCGCGGCGATCCAGATCGCGCAGCCGTTGCGGCTGATCACCATGGACCTCGCCAAGCCCGACCAGGACGGCGAGACCAAGCCCGAGCCGCGCGTCTTCATCAATCCGGAAATCATCGCCTCCTCGGAGGACCTGTCGGTCTACGAAGAGGGCTGCCTGTCGATTCCCGAATATTACGAGGAGGTCGAGCGGCCTGCGAAGGTTCGGGTGCGCTACATGGATCTGGACGGCAAGGTGCACGAGGAGGACGCTGAAGGCCTCTACGCCACCTGCATCCAGCACGAGATCGACCATCTCAACGGCGTGCTGTTCGTCGACTATCTGTCAAAGCTCAAGCGCGACCGCGTGCTCAAGAAGTTCGAGAAAGCCGCCAAGCGCGCGGAGTGAGTACAAGCGACTGTGCTGCCCCACATTCCCCTGCGCTTCTTCCCCCTTTGTGGGGGAGGGTGGGGGAGAGGGGTAGCCCAGACGGAAGTCTCTCCGTCATCTGAATCAGGTGCGTGCCGCGAAACCTGAAACCGAGAGAGCGCGTCGTGTGGCACCCCTCTCCCTAGCCCTCCCCCACAAGGGGGGAGGGAACGTACCGAGTCCTTGTCATGCCCCTCCGCCTGATTTTCATGGGCACGCCCGATTTCTCCGTGCCGACGCTGCTCGAGCTCATCGCGCATGGCCACGAGATCGTGGCCGTGTACACGCGCGCGCCGAAGCCCGGCGGCCGGCGCGGCCTGCAATTGCAGCCGACCCCGGTGGAAGAGGCCGCGCGAAAGCTCGGCGTGCCCGTGCTGACGCCGAAGACTTTGAAAACGCCGGAGGCGCTGGAAGAATTTCGCGCCTTCGATGCCGATGCGGCCGTCGTCGTCGCCTATGGCATGATCCTGCCGCAGGCGATCCTCGATGCGCCAAAGCTCGGCTGTTACAATCTGCACGGCTCGCTGCTGCCACGCTGGCGCGGTGCTGCTCCCATCAACCGCGCGATCATGGCCGGCGATGCCGAGAGCGGCGTGATGGTGATGAAGATGGATGTCGGGCTGGACACCGGCGACGTCGCCATGGCGGAACGGCTCGCGATCACGGACAATATGACCGCGCTCGATCTGCACGATCGTCTGTCCCGGCTCGGTGCCGATCTGATGGTGCGCGCCATGGCCGCGCTCGATCGCGGCGGGCTCCAGCTCAAGCCGCAGAGCGAGGACGGCGTCACCTATGCCGCCAAGATCGACAAGGCCGAGGCGCGGATCGACTGGACCAGGCCCGCGCGCGAGGTGCTGCGCCATATCCACGGCCTGTCGCCGTTTCCCGGCGCCTGGGCCGAGCTTGAGAATGCGCGGGTCAAGATTCTGCGCTGCGAGCTGGCGAACGGCACGGGCGCACCCGGCGAGGTGCTCGACGATCACCTCACCGTCGCGTGCGGCGAGGGCGCAATCCGCCTGATCGAGCTCCAGCGCGAAGGCAAGGCGCGCATGCAGGCCGCGGATTTCCTGCGCGGCGTGCCGTTGAAGGCAGGCGCCCAATTCAAGTGACGCTGTCATACCCCGCGAAGGCGGGGTATCCAGTACGCCGAGGCTTCTCGGTCGAACGGATAGGCTGCGGAGTACTGGATCGCCCGGTCGAGCCGGGCGATGACAGCGAAACTGGACAAGATGCCCCGCTACAAGCTCATCATCGAATATGACGGCGCGCCGTTCTTCGGCTGGCAGGTGCAGGAGACGCTGCCCTCGGTGCAGGGCGCGCTGGAGGCTGCCGTCAAGGCGATGACCGGCGCGGATGCGCGCGTGCACGGTGCCGGGCGCACCGATGCCGGCGTGCATGCGCGTGGCCAGGTCGCGCATGTCGATATCGCCAAGCAGTTTCCGCCGGGCCGTTTTCGCGACGGCCTGAACGCGCATCTGCGCCCGCATCCCATCGCCGTGCTCGAAGCCGATATTGTGCCGGAGACTTTCGAGGCACGCTTCTCGGCCGTGAAGCGCCACTATCGCTACCGCATCGTCAACACCCGCGCCAATCTTGCGCTCGATGCCGGCCATGCCTGGCGCGTGCCGCGCCGGCTCGACGCCGATGCGATGCATGCGGCAGCACAACGCCTGCTCGGCAAGCACGATTTCACGACGTTCCGCGACACCGAGTGCCAGGCCAGATCGCCGGAGAAAACGCTCGATCAGCTCGACGTGCTGCGCGACGGACGCGAGATCACGATTCTCACCTCGGCGCGCTCGTTCCTGCACAGCCAGGTGCGCTCGATGGTGGGGTCACTGATGTGGGTCGGCGAAGGCCGCTGGACCGCGGACGATCTCTCCGCAGCGCTCGCCGCGCGCAACCGCGCCGCCTGCGGCATCGTCGCCCCGCCGGACGGGCTCTACCTGATGCAGGTGGATTATTAGGAGCGGGGAGTTCTCGCCTCCCCACCGGTGTCATGCCCCGCGCAGGCGGGGCATCCAGTACGCCGCGGCGTCTCGGCTCAATCAGCGCTGTCTCTGGAATACTGGATCGTCCGCCTTCGCGGACGATGACAGCGGAGAATGGCGCGGCGGTCGTGGCCTACCCAAAATACCTTGCCAGAATCCCGCGATACACCTTCGTCAGCTGCTCCAGGTCCCTGACCGGCACACGCTCGTCGATTTGGTGCATGGTCTGGCCGACCAGGCCGAATTCGATCACCGGGCAATAGCTCGAGATGAAGCGCGCATCCGAGGTGCCGCCTGACGTCGACAGCTCCGGCTTGCGGCCCGTCACCTCCTCGATCGCGGACACCGCGAGTTCGGTGAACGGGCCGGGCTTGGTCACGAACACGTTCGAGTTCGAGGGCTCCCAGACGATGCGGGCGCGGATGCGGTTGCCGCAGGCTTTTGTCAGCCGCGTCTCGACCAGCTCGCGCAGGCTCGCCTGGGTGTGATTGTCGTTGTAGCGGATGTTGAATTTTGCGCGGGCTTGTCCCGGGATGACGTTGTTGGCGGTGTTGCCGACGTCGACCGAGGTGAATTCGAGATTGGAAGCCTGGAACGCCGCGCTGCCATGGTCGAGCGGCTCGTCCGAGATCGCCACGATCAGCCGCGCGATATCAGGCACCGGATTGGCGGCGCGGTGCGGATAGGCGACGTGGCCCTGCACGCCGTCGACATACAGCGTGCCCGATTGCGAGCCGCGGCGGCCGACCTTGATGGTGTCGCCGAGCGTCTCGACGTTGGAGGGCTCGCCGAGCACGCAATGGTCGAATTTTTCGCCACGCTCGGCGGCCCATTTCAGCAGCTTGATGGTGCCGTTGATGGAGACGTCTTCCTCGTCGCCGGTGATCAGGAACGAGATCGAACCCGAGCCTGATGTTTGGCCGTCGCTGCGCGGCTTGCCGTCGTTCGCGGCGAGATGCTCCAGCACCGCGGCAACCGAGCAGGCGATGCCGCCCTTCATGTCGACTGCGCCGCGGCCATGCAGAAAGCCGTCCTTCACCTCGCCGGAGAACGCGCCGACGCTCCAGGCGCTCTCGTCGCCCGGCGGCACCACGTCGGTGTGGCCGGCAAAGGTGATGTGCGGCCTGTCAGTGCCGATCCGAGCATAGAGATTGTCGACGTCGGCGGTGCCGGGCTCGCTGAAGGTGACGCGGTGGCATGTGAAGCCGGCTGCGGTGAGAACCTGTTCGAGCACGCCCAGCGCACCGGCATCGGCCGGGGTTACCGAGGGGCAGCGGATGAGATCGCGGGCAATCGAGAGAGCATCGGTCATGCACCTCGCTTAACATGCATGCCGCCGGGCGGGCTAGCACTGGGCGGGACAAATTCGATCTCGCTCTGCTGGTCCCAGCTTTTCGCCGCAGGCGAGGCGGGCGCGGAGCCATCTTCAACGTCGACCAGTGGATCGGGGCCGAACCGGTTGTCGCCGGAGGTACCGGGGACAATGAACATTTCCACGAGGCCCCAAAACCAGGGAATGTGCACGGCCCAGGCGAGGGCAAGAACCCAGTTTGATTCGGTCGGCAGCAGGTCCGAGAATTGGTCGAACAACGCGGGCACGACGAAGAACGGAACCAGCCACCACCCGCTCCGGTCGCGATCGTGCAGTCGCTTGGTCGCGGTTGCGAGGTAGATCCACAGGAAGAGCGAGCTGCCGAGCACCTTGAGGATGAGGGTCGCGCGATCGGTGGTTGCCAGCAGACGGTAGGCCCTGGGATCGACCACGTTGAAGATGTCGTCGACACCGAAATCGAAGTCGACCTTGAAGTTGAAGGCGAAAGTTGCGGCCCCGTTCAGCACCTTGATGGCCTGGTCGATCATCCCGAGCATGCAGGCCAGCAACATGACGATCAGCAGCGCCTGCCACAGCAGGGCGCGGTTGATGCGGCCGTCGAAGCGGAAGAGATACCACGTCCAGTCCATGCCAAAGGCTCCGGGCGGGAGAGGTCGCCCGGATGTTGGTCGCGATGGGGGAAGGGTGGGTTCGATGCCGCTGCCAGACCCGTCATCCTGAGGTGCTCCCCTGCGGTGCAGAGCACCGCAGGGGAGCCTCGAAGGATGAGCGGCCACGATGCTGCTGGCAGCCGGGCCGTCGCCCTTCGAGGCTCGCAGAAGAGGCGAGCACCTCAGGGTGACGGTGAGATAGTTAGTCCCTAATCCCGCAGCAGCTCGTTGATGCTGGTCTTGGAGCGCGTGCGCTCGTCGACGCGCTTGACGATGACGGCGCAGGCGGTGCTCGGGCCGATCTGGCCGTTCTTCATGGGCTTACCGGGCAGCGCGCCGGGAACGACGACCGAATATTCCGGCACCTCGCCGATGAAGATCTCGCCGGTCTCGCGGTCGACGATCTTGGTCGAGGCACCCAGGAATACGCCCATCGACAGCACCGCGCCCTTGCGCACGATCACGCCCTCGGCGACCTCGGAGCGCGCGCCGATGAAGCAATCGTCCTCGATGATGACAGGCTCGGCCTGCAGCGGCTCGAGCACGCCGCCGATGCCGACGCCGCCGGAGATGTGCACGCGCTTGCCGATCTGCGCGCAGGAGCCGACGGTCGACCAGGTGTCGATCATGGTGGATTCATCGACATAGGCGCCGAGATTGACGAAGGACGGCATCAGCACGACGTTGCGGGCGATGAAGGCCGAGCGGCGCACGATAGAGCCGGGGACGGCGCGGAAACCGGCGTCGCGAAACCGGTTCTCGCCCCAGCCGTCAAACTTCGAGGGCACCTTGTCCCACCAGGCCGCCTTGCCGGGGCCGCCGGGAATGGCGCCCATGTCGTTGAGGCGGAACGAGAGCAGCACCGCCTTCTTCAACCATTGATTGACCTTCCACTTGCCGTCGGTGCCTCGCTCGGCAACGCGGGCCTCACCCTTGTCCAGAATCTCCAGCGCGTGATCCACGGCCTCGCGGACCTCGCCCCTGGTCGAGGTCGAGACGCCGTCGCGCGCCTCGAAGGCGCCGTTGATGGTGGATTCGAGGGCGGACAGGGACATCGGGATTTCCTCACAGGCAGGCGGGAATTTGCGGTGATTTGGAGCGCTTTTTCGGGATTTGGGGGGACGGAGTCAAGCTTGGTTCGGTGTCATCACCCGCGAAGACCGTAGCCCGGAAGGAGCGAAGCGCATTCCGGGGCGGTCTCACCGCAACAAAGCCCCGGATTTCGCTCGCGCTCCATCCGGGCTACCGTTCAATGCGACAGCCTGCCCAAAAACCCCGCCAGATCATCCGTGACATGATCGACATGGGCGGCGTCACGGCCCGCGAGCTCCCAGTCCTCACGCACGACCTCTTTCGTCCCGTCCGGCACCACCAGCACGGTGGTCATGCCGAGCTCGTGCGGGACGGTGAGGTTGCGGGCGAGGTCCTCGAACATCGCGGCGCGAGTCGGATCGACCGCGTGGTCGGCGAGAAACTTGCGGTAGGTCTGCGGCGCCGGCTTCGGCTCGAAGTCGGCGGCTATGATGTCGAACACGCCGTCGAAATGCATGGCAAAGCCGAGCCGGGCCAGCACCGCATCGACATGATCGACCGAGCCGTTGGTCAGGATCAGCTTTCGTCCCGGCAGTTTTGCGATGGCCTCGCCCAGCGACGGGTTCGGCTCCAGCGGGGAGTGGTCGATCTTGTGGACGTAGGCGAGATAGTCGTCGGCGCGGACGCCATGCAGGGTCATCATGCCGCGCATGGTGGTGCCGAAGCGCTGGTAATAATCCTTCTGGATCTTGCGCGCTTCCGCCGGCGTCAGATTCAGCCAGTTGCAAACGAACTCGGTGATCCGAGCATCGACCTGCTGCCACAGATTGACGTGGTGCGGATAGAGCGTGTTGTCGAGGTCGAACACCCAGGTGTCGACATGGGCGAAGGCGCGGGGAGATTTCATCTTCACTCTCTATCCGTTGACCGCGGCGGCGCTCCACCCTCAATCGTCGTCCTGGCGAAGGCCAGGACCCATAGGCCGTGACGGATCATTGGGGCACTCTGGTCGTCGTTCTCTGCCAAACCCAATCCTGGGGTCATGGGTCCTGGCCTTCGCCAGGACGACAGCGGAGTGCGCGTCCTGATCACAACACCACCCGTCACGGCATCGCAAACCGCAGCGTCTTGCCGCCGCTCGACATGTCCACCGCGCCAAAGCCCGTGGCCGCGAAGCCGCGCGCGCCGCAGTCGGTCTGCTCGTTGGTCTCGAACTTGGTCTCGCGCGTGCAAAGCTGCCTGTCGCCGCCCCAGTTCAGCGGCTTGTCCTTCAGCTTGACGATTCGGTTGTCGGCGTCGATGGCTTCCGCGAAGCTGAAGATCTGCTTCGGCTGGCCGCTCACATCAGGGTGCAGGCAGGTCTTGGGGTCGATGCGATACCAGCCGCGGCTGGTCACCGCCTTGCCGTCGTCGGTGGCGACCGCCGCCATCACCTTGTGCGTGGTGTCGTTGCACCAGGTGAGGCCGGTCGCAGACGGGGTCTGCACGGCATCGACCATGGTCTTGAAGAAGTTCGGCGACGACAGGATGTCGGACGACAATCCGCGGCTCTTCAGGAAAGCGGCCAGCGCGCCTTGCGTCTTCGGCCCGTCGACGCCGTCGATTGGCGCGGCGTCATAACCTGCGATCACCAAAAGCCGCTGGATGCCGGCAAGGCGGGCCTGCTCGTCGTCATATTCGGAGTCCTCGGCGAGATAGGCGACGAAATTGCCGTCCGCGCCTTGCGTCGGCGTGATCTGGGTGAAGGCGGCCTGGGTCTGGCCGCTGCGGCACTGTCGCGCGGCCGCGATGACGAAATTGTCCTGCGCGACGCACAGCGTGTCGCTGCCGTTCTGCGGGATCGGGGATGCGCCGTAGACGCCGAGCGCGCGGGCGTTGAGCAGGATGCGGTCGGCGGAGAGCGTGCCCTGCACCACGACGCGGCAGGTGGCGGGGTCGATCCTGAACCAGCCGCGCGTCGCGGTCGCCGCCTTGTCGTCGATGCCGATCGCGGCCTCGACGACATAGGACATGCGATTGCAGATCTTCAGGTCGGCGAAGGCCGGTGCGGAGGAGAACACGAACGAGATGGCCGCGGCGGGGAGGGTCATCAGGAAGCGCGTCAGGACGGAGCGGCGCTGCCGCCTCGCGCTCCGCTCGTCATGCCCGGGGCTGTCCCGGGCATCCACGTTCTTGGCGCGGGACGAAAGGTCGTGGATGGCCGGGACAAGCCCGGCCACGACGGCGTCTCTCGTTTTCTCATCTCTCACTTGTGGATCAGCGTGCCCGTGCCGGTGTTGGTGAAGAGCTCGAGCAAGACTGCGTGCTGCATCTTGCCGTCGATGATGACGACGCCCTCCACGCCCTGTTCGAGCGCGTAGATGCAGGTCTCGACCTTCGGGATCATGCCGCCGGAAATGGTGCCGTCGGCGATCAGCTTTCGCGCGTCCTTGACCGAGAGCTGCGGGATTAGCTTCTTGGACTTGTCGAGCACGCCCGGCACGTCGGTGAGCAGCAGCAGTCGCTTTGCCTTCAGCGCGCCGGCCACGGCACCTGCGAAAGTGTCGGCGTTGACGTTCAGCGTCTGGCCCTCTTTCGAGGTCGCGAGCGGCGCGAGCACCGGGATCAGCTCGTAGCCGATCAGCTGGTTGAGCAGCGTGAGATCGACTTTCTCGGGATCGCCGACGAAGCCGAGATCGACCGCCTTCTCGATGTGCGAGTCCGGATCCATGATGGTGCGCGTCGTCTTGGACGCCTTCACCATATTGGCGTCCTTGCCGGACAGCCCCACCGCCTTGCCGCCGGCCTCGTTGATGTAGCCGACGATCTGCTTGTTGACGGAGCCGGCGAGCACCATCTCGACGATCTCGATGGTGGCGGCATCGGTGATGCGCAGGCCGGCGGCAAACTCCGAGACGATGCCGAGGCGCTTGAGCATGGTCGCGATCTGCGGGCCGCCACCATGCACCACCACCGGATTGATCGCGGTCTGCTCGAGCAGCACGATGTCGCGGGCAAAATTCTTCGCGGTCTCCTCGTCGCCCATGGCATGGCCGCCATACTTGATGACGATGGTTTCCTCGTCATACTGCTGCATGTGCGGCAGCGCTTCGGACAGGATGCGGGCCTGGTCGAGCGGGGAGATTTCGGTCATGAGGCGGATCTCGCTGGCGGGATACTCGGGCCGCGTTCTATCCGATTGGCGCGTGGGGCGCAAAGTGGTCTTCGTACCCCCGACGCAGCCGCGTAGCCCGGATGGAGCGAAGCGTAATCCGGGAATCTGCTCATGCAAGCTCTCCCGGATTGCGCTTCGCTTCATCCGGGCTACGGATCACCGCTGCCCCACCACCGCCGCGAGCGTCACCGCCAGCCAGCTCAAGATCATCACCGACCCACCCGTCGGCGCCGCATATGGAAACAACGAATGGCCGGCATATTGCCGCAAGGTGAGGTCGCCCGCGAACAGCGCGGCGCCGGCTGCGAAGCCGGACGCGGCGACGATGCCAATTCCGTCGTGCAGAAGGCCACGCCCGAGCAGGGCGACGGCCGCGAGTATGGCGGTTGCATGAAACAGCAGCATGGCGCTTGCGGCGGCGAGCCGGCTCGCATCGCCGCCATGCGCGGAAGCCGCGGCCAGCGCGACGCCGGCGGCGCCCATCACACCGGCAAGCCCGATCAGCAGGCGGAATGCCGCCATCACGAGGTCCGCTCTTCCAGCAGCTTTGCGATCGCGGCGCGCAGCTCGGCCATGCCGGTCGCGCTCCGTGACGAGGTCGCGAGCACGTTCGGGAACGCGGCCGGACGTTTGGCGAGCGCGGCCTCGGTCTCGACGATGCGCGATTGAAGCTCGGTGGTCTTGATCTGGTCGGCCTTGGTCAGCACGATCTGGTAGCTGACCGCGGAGCGATCGAGTGTCTTCAGGACTTCGAGATCGACGTCCTTGAGGCCGTGCCGCGCGTCGACCAGCACGTAGACGCGCGCGAGGCTGGCGCGTCCGAGCAGGAATTTGTGGATCAGCTCGGTCCAGGACGCGACCTGGCTCTTCGGCGCCTTGGCATAGCCATAGCCGGGCATGTCGACGAGGCGCAGGTCACTTTTCCCGGGGACCTCGAAGAAGATCAGCTCCTGGGTGCGGCCCGGCGTATGCGAGGTGCGCGCCAGCGCGTTGCGGCCGGTCAGCGCGTTGATCAGGCTGGACTTGCCGACATTGGAGCGGCCGGCAAAGGCGATCTCCAGTCCCGCCATCGGCGGCAGCGTTTCAGTCGAGGGCGAGGCCCAGATGAACTGCCAGTCGCGCGTGAACAGCTTTCGCCCGACCTCGATCAGCTTCGCATCTTTGTCGTCGGTCATGCGAAGGCTCTTTGCTTGCTGCCATTCCGGGGCGATGCGAAGCATCGAACCCGGAATCTCGAGATTCCAGGTCTGGTGCTTCGCACCAGCCCGGAATGACAGAGTGGAGCTACGTCGCCTTCTTCGCGAACGTCGCCTTGAGATTATCGAACAACTCCACCTTCACGCCGTTGCGGCGCATAATGAAGCTCTGCTGCAGCACCGAGAGCGTGTTGTTCCAGGCCCAGTAGATCACGAGGCCTGCCGGGAAGCCCGCCAGCATGAAGGTGAAGATCAGCGGCATCCAGTTGAAGATCATCTGCTGCGTCGGATCCGGCGGCGTCGGATTCAGCTTCATCTGGAACCACATCGTGATGCCCATGATGATCGGCCAGATGCCGAGCGCCAGGTAGTGGCCGAACACCGGGATCGTGGTCGGATCGAACGGGATCAACCCGAACAGAGTGAACAGGTTGGTCGGGTCCGGTGCGGAAAGATCCTTGATCCAGCCGAAGAACGGCGCGTGCCGCATCTCGATGGTGACGAACAGCACCTTGTACAGCGAGAAGAACACCGGGATCTGGATCACCACGGGAAGACAGCCGGCAACCGGATTGATCTTCTCCTTGCGGTAGATCTCCATCATCTCCTGCTGCTGCTTCACCTTGTCGTCGGGGTAGCGCTCCTTCAGCGCCTGAAGCTGCGGCTGGACCGACTTCATCTTCGCCATCGAGGCGTAGGACTTGTTCGCCAGCGGGAAGAACAAGAGCTTCACGATCACGGTCACGAGCAGGATCGAGATGCCGAAATTGCCGAAGAAGCGGTAGAAGAAGTCGAGGCCGAGGAACATCGGCTTGGTGATGAAGTAGAACCAGCCCCAGTCGATCAACAGATCGAAATGGTTGAGGCCGAGTTCCTTGTTGTAGCCGCCATGGCCGGCGAGCGGGAAGTTGATGCCGACGACGCTGGCTTCCTTGGCGCCGGCGAACAGCCGCGCATTCGCGGTCGCGGAGCCGCCGATCGCGACGGTGACGGGATCGAGCAGATAATCGGTCTGGTAGGTGTGGACGTTGCCGCTCGGGTTCGACGAAAAGCGCGCCTGAATCTGCGCACTGGTGTCCGGCAGCAGCGCCGAGGCCCAGTATTTGTCGGTCATGCCGAGCCAGCCATTGGTGGCCTTGAAGTTCACCGTCCTGGCTTCGTCGATTTTCTTGTAGGCGTATTCCTGCAAACCATCGAGATAGCCGATCAAGCCTTCATGCAGGATGTAGTAGCCGGAGACCTGCGGCGTGCCGTGGCGCGAGATCAGCGCGAACGGATAGAGCGTGACCGGCGCGTTGCCGACATTGCTCACTTCGTCCTTGACGGTGAAGAGGTAGTGGTCGTCGACCGCGATGGTGCGGCGGAAGCTGAGGCCTTCGCCATTGTCCCATTTCAGCACCACCGGCGTGGTCGGCGTCAGGCTGCCGCTGCCGTCCTGCTGCCAGACGGTCTGCGCGTCCGGCAGTTTCGCCGTCACGCCCGTGGCCGGTACCCAGCCGAACTCGGCGTAATAGGGCTCCGCGGTCCCCGAGGGCGAATACAGAATGATCGGCGGTGACTTCGGATCGACCGTTTCGCGGAATTGCACCAGCGCGACATCGTCGATGCGTCCGCCCTTCAGCGAGATGCTGCCGGCGATTCGCGGCGTCTCGATCTTCACGCGCGGGCTGGCGGCAATCGCAACGTCGCGCGCAACGACCGGCTGGGCTTGCTGGTTCGCGCTCGGCGTCGCCGGTTGGGCCGTGCTGCCGGCCTGCGGCGTGGCGCCCGGCGTCGCGGAAGCCGTCGGCTGCGGCGTGGTCTTCTGCAGCTCGGCCTGCGCCTGTTGCTGGGCGCGCTGCTTCTCCATAGCCGGCATGTTGTAGAAATACTGCCAGGCGATCAGCACGAAGCCCGACAGAATGACAGCGAGGATGGTATTGCGGTTGTCGGTCATCATTCTCTCGTCATCAATCCGGTTTGCGGCTGGTCGCAGGAGCGGGGCCGGGCTTTAAGCCGTCGGTTCTTGAGTCGGTTTTTGGGCTGCTTCTTGGGCCGCGTCCCTTGTGCGTATGCCGCGCGGGCTTCGCGAACGCCATGCGCAGATCGTCGAGCATGGCGGCGAAGTCGCGCGAGAGCGCGTCCCTTCGGCCGACCAGCACATAATCATGATGGGGCTGCATTGACACCGGATCGAGCCGCTTCACCAGTTCGCGAAGCCGGCGCCGGATGCGATTGCGCTGGGGGGCGTTGCCGTTCTTTTTGGTGACGGTGAAGCCGATCCGGATCGGGCCGCTGTCGTCTCGGTCAAGGCTTTGGCGGTCGAGGCTTTGCAGGACGAACGCGGGACTATTCACCCGCGCGCCATTGGCAACGGCGAGGAAATCCGCTCGCTGCCTCAGCCGATCCATGATGAAATCCCAAAAAGGGGGTCCGGCTCAGGCGCTCAGACGCTTGCGGCCGCGGGCGCGGCGGGCGGCGAGCACCTTTCGGCCGCCGGCCGTGGCGAGACGGGCACGGAAGCCGTGACGGCGCTTGCGCACCAGTTTGCTGGGTTGATAAGTCCGCTTCACGGGTTTTTCTCCGCTGACCGGGCAATTTGCCTGTAGAATTGATGATAAAGTCCGGAAGATGCTGCCCAAAACGGGCCTTTTTCGGCCCCAAGAGAGCCGCTCCCGGCGTCACACCGGGTCATCGCGGACAATTGGCCGGCTTATAAGCGAGCGCCTTCTTTTCGTCAACGCCGCACAAGAGCTCAATTCCGGCGAATATCGCTGTTTGTGCGGGGTTTTTAACCCTTGAGGTAGCGACTCGCCAGATCTGCGCTTACATCCGACCTTGGCAGATTGACGATCTGTAATTTGACCGCGCTGGGGGCGGGCCGCATCTTCATACGCGCCAACACCCTTCACCCGGCGACATCTTTCATCCGGCAAAGGCAGCGAGGGCGAATTTCGTGGCAGCGACAGACCTCCAGCCGATCCAGGATGGGGATCAGCGGGACCCGCCGGCGGCGCTGCCGCGCGGGACGCGCGGGCTTGGGCTGTCCGGCAAGCTGCTGCTGCTCACCGTTCCCCTGGTGATGATCGCGGCCATCCTGCTCTACGTACCGGCCATCGCCAACTTCTGGGTCAACCGGCTCAACGACCGCGTCGCCGCGGCCAACACGGCGGCGCTGGTGCTCGATGCGGCGCCGCTCGGCATGGTTCCCGATTCGCTGTCGCGCGAGATCCTGAAAAGCATCAATGCGCGCGCCGTCGCCATCAAGATGGGCCAGCAGCGCCGTCTGCTCGCCAGCGACAATCTGCCGGCGGCCATCGAGCACGACATCGACCTGCGCGACATGACGGCGTGGGAGGCGATCACCGGCTCGTTCCGGATGATGCTGGAGACCGGCAACCAGGCCATCCGGATCGTCGGGCCGGGCGTCGGCAACGCCCAGTTCATGGAGATCGTCACCGACGAGCTGCCGCTGCGGCAGTCGATGTACCGCTTCTCCCGCAACGTCGTGGTGGTCGCGCTGATCATCGCGGTGCTGACCGCGGGCCTCGTCTATCTCGCGATGCATTATCTCTTCGTGCGCCCGATGCGGCGGCTGACCGCGAGCCTGGTCGGCTTCCACGAAAATCCCGAGAGTTCGGCGGGGATCATTGTGCCGAGCCAGCGCAGCGACGAGATCGGAGTTGCCGAGCGCGAATTGTCGGACATGCAGCGCGACCTGATGTCGATGCTGCATCAGAAGAGCCGGCTCGCCGCCCTCGGCCTCGCCGTCTCCAAGATCAATCACGATCTGCGCAACCTGCTGGCCTCGGCGCAACTCCTGTCCGACCAGCTCGCCAGCGTGCCGGATCCGCGGGTGCAGCGCTTTGCGCCAAAACTCGTCCGTTCGCTCGAGCGCGCCATCGCCTTCTGCCAGTCGACCTTGTCTTACGGCCGCGCCCAGGAAGCCGCGCCCGACCGGCGCATGATCATGATCGAGCCGGTGGTGCTGGAGGTGCGCGAGACCGCTGGCCTTGCCTCCGACGCCTCGATCGCCTGGGTCGCCGCGATCGAGCGCGGGCTCGCGGTCGACGCCGATCCCGACCAGCTCTTCCGCGTGCTGCTCAACCTCGTCCGCAACGCCGCCCAGGCGCTGGAAAGCCATGCGTCCGCCGAGGGCGGCGCGCAGCAGATCCGGATCACGGGAAAACGCGAGGGCGCGGTCGCCATCATCGAGGTCTCCGATACCGGCCCTGGCGTGCCGCAGAGGACCCGCGAACATCTGTTCGAGGCGTTCCAGACCTCCGGCCGTCCCGGCGGCAGCGGACTCGGCCTTGCCATCGCCGCCGAGCTGGTCCGCGCCCATGGCGGCGACATCCATCTGGTCGAAGGCACCATCGGTGCCACCTTCCGGATCGTCATCCCCGACCGCCCCGTGGAACTGCTCTCCGTCCGCAACGAGCGGGCGCGGGCGTAGGTCGGCCAGCGGCCGAGTGCGGAAACCGTCATGTCCCAGCAAAATCTCCCCAATCCGGACCTTGCCAATTGGGGCAAGAGCGGTTAGTCAAAGCGCTCTTTCGCACCCCTCCGGCGTAGCCGGGGGCTGCCTGCGGGCCATGCCCGCACTGTCAGCGAAAAACGCGCCCGTAGCTCAGCTGGATAGAGCATCAGACTACGAATCTGAGGGTCGGACGTTCGAATCGTTCCGGGCGCGCCATTCGGCTTTGATTTCGCAGCGGTTTTCCGGAGCCGGTCGGGCTCGTTACCGAGCGTTACCGTAAGCGTTACCGTAACTCTCGACGCCCTTAATCGCAGCCGCGATTTCGATCAGGGCCTCTCTTCTTATCACCCTTATCTGAAAGAGCTGGTGGGTCGCATATTGAGCCAGCACATCGTGCAGCTCCGCGGCTCCGGTATCTGTATCGTCCGAGTCCTCACTTCGAATGGCTTCCGCAGACTTTGATCTGCCCTTGTGGAACGCCATGTCGACCGGGCCGAAGATCTTCCTTTTGCTGTGTCCTCTCCCTTCGAGCCACCTGACCACGGCATAGCGCGGTAGTTTCTCGGTGCCCTCTCCCAGCGGCTCGTACAATTGAAGTGCCGTGCGCGCGAGGCGTCTGGAGCCAAACGAGCGAAAGCCACCTTCGAAGCGCCGTTCCGGCTCAACGTCCATCGGCAACTCTTTGATGCGATCGGCGAGGAAGCCCTCCAGCGTGATCCGGCTCTTTTTGGTGCCAACCGGCGCGAGGTTCGCGAAACGCCTCAGGGCCTCAGCCGAATCCTTGGCAAACGTGCTCGCAGCAGCTGCGAGCACGAGGCGAGCACCGTCCAATTCGCTCATGTCGGCGGCGCCGCGTCCGTAGCCTTTGAACGAGATCAGTCCCTCAAGCCTGATCATTTTCAGATGAAGTTGAGCGCTCTCGCGAGAGATCCCAATGGCGTCGGCCACGACGTCGGCCAGCTTTCTCGATGAAACCACAGGGCACCCTCGAATCATTGTCGTTAACCATAGCTTTTGTGGACCTATTGCCCAACTAAAAATTTAGTGCCATATTTGGGGCACTGAACGGAGAGGGCATGGCAAAAAACTTGGTCTATCGGGCGATCGGGCAAAACGGGATGATCATCCCGACTCCGCTGTATGCGGACGACAGTTTGCTCGCCGAGATCGTACTGGGTGAGAAGGCCTCCCGTTGGACGGAAGTCCGCAGGGCTTTCGAGCGCGACGGCTTGCCTGCGCCGCGCGCCTCCGTCTGCCATCTTTATTACGTTCCCGCTGTTCTGAGGTTCCTTGATCGCCGCGAAAGCATCGGTAGCGTCGAAGCTGACTATCCCGAAGATGGTCCGGACATGTTCGGGCCATGACCAGACGGAATCGTACAGCAAAAGTGCGGATCGCCGGCGAAGTCGTGCAACTCCGTGCGCCGGGCCTTAAGCAAATCCGACGCAGAGGAAAGCTTCAGCTCTATTGGGCGAAGGACGAGAGACCCGAGTGCGCGGACTACCGTCCCGCTACTGTTCGCATTCACGTCGACCTCACCGATCCCGCGTCGAAGGAAAGCATCGAGCAGATCTGTCAGCGAGAGCAAGAATGCCTCGAGCGCTGGTTGGAGAAAGGCAACGACGATAAGGAGCGCCTTCAGCCGAAGTTCAACGGCACCCTCGGAAGCCTATGCCTGATTTACGAGTCCGATCCTGAGAGCGGATTCGCGGACGTGCAGGACAACACTCAGAGCTCGTATCGAGATTGGCTGAAGATTATCCGCGAAACGATTGGACTTCGCCGGATCGACCTGCTGCCCGCCAAGTACTTCAGGACCTGCTACCGAAATTGGCGGCAACCAGCCTCGCAAGGTGAAGAGCCGCGCGTGCGGCGCGCCTACGGCTGCATCCAGATGATCAAGATCCTGCTCGGCTACGGAATGCAGGCCAACCTCTTCTATGCTCACTGCGAACGTCTTCTCAGCGGCCTTTCGAAGATGAGGTTTGCAAAAAATCCTCCCCGGGACTCGGTCCTCACCTACGAGCACGCGAACTCCATCGTGAACCAGGCACTCGAAGCCGACGACATTTCTTCGGCGTTGGTTCAGGCGCTGCAATTCGAATGTTTTCTGCGCCAGATCGACATCGTCGGCAAATGGCGGAGGGCGAAAAGCAGCTACGTCGCAAAGCCGGGCGAAGTACAGCACGGCGCCAAAGTCTGGTCAGGCATGACCATGGACATGATCCTCACCGACAACAAGATCCTTCGCGTCCGCACCTCGAAAACCGGTCAATTCGTCGTCCATGACTTGGACAAATGCGAACTGGTGACGCGCTGCCTGAAGGAGTTGGGACCCGTTGACCCCGAGATGCCTGTCGCCCGACGGAAAGACGGCACTCCTTGGCCCACGCACATGGACTTCGGAAAACTCTGGCGTGAGTACGCCAACGCGGCCGGGGTGCCGAAGTCGGTCTGGAATATGGACAGCAAGGCTGGCGGGATCACCGAAGCCGCTGGTGCCGGCGCCTCTCACGACGACCTTGCGGGCTCGGGCGCTCACGCCACCAAGACGACGACTCGCCGGATCTACATGCGCGGAGCGCCAGAGATCTCGGCCCGCGTTCAGAAGGCAAGGCAGTCGTCGCGCCATGGCAAGCGTGTTGATGGGAATGGGACAAGCGCAAACGAGAATTAGAGCCTTGGCAAAGGGAGAAGCCATGGCGCGAGATTGCAGAAGCGAGGACATCGGTATGCCAAGCGAGAAATATCAGCGAGAGCCGTACGCGCCGCCCCCGATCATGTTGGAGGTCTATCTGCCGGAATTTTCGGGGTTCTCATCGCCTAAGTGGGCGGCGCTCTTGGCGGAGCCGCGCATCCGCGCCGCAGAGATCTTTTCGCTTCAGCACCAGCCCGAAGGCGAATTAGATTTCGGCGAGTATCTCGATCTCTTGGACGAGGTGCTGGATTTCGAAAAGCAATGCTCGGAAGTCGCGCGGTCAGTCTGTTTAACTTTCGCGATTCACCTGGCGACACGAGTGGGCTTTCCGCACGGCTTGCAGTTCGAGCGGTACGACGCGGCGGCCGACCGCATCGTCGCGAAAATCCGCCTCACGGCTGTCCGACGGCTTCTCGACCTCTGCAGCCAGCGGCGGCATCGCCCGCTCGAAGGTATCGTGCCCGGCGATTTCGAGCCGCTTTGGGAGGCCGACTGGGATTCGGCGGAGCGTCGCAGCGAGGCCACGGCCCGCTGCCTGCGGGCGCTGGATCCGCCCACCGTCGGCAAGCTGCTGCGCGCCTTCGTCAATCCGCGCATCGAAAAGAAGGCGCTCCTCGAGATCGAACAGCGAGAGGCCGCCTCCGCCTTTTCGGACGCGATCGACTGGATCGAGCTTCGAGCGGCGCTCGCACGGCGCCGTCGTCGGAAAGCTGAACCCAACAATCCCAAGAATGGATAGACATCGATGAAGAACATGCAGACCTATACCGCCTACATTCCGGTCCACTGTATCGATCAGGACGACCATGTGCTCGCCCGCGGACTTTCGGCGAGCGAAGCCATGAAGCTCGCCTGCAGTCACGGAGACGCCTGGAAGATCCGGCTCGAACAGAACGACTACGGCTCCTTCACGCACTACGTCTCGACCGTATCGCCCGACAAGCGTCCGGCCGAACGGTCTTGGAGCGAGCAGCTGCATGCGACGGTGATCCGGACGACCGATGGCGTGGCAGACGAGGCGATGGCGCTCGAGATGATCGCGGCTCAGTTCTTGCGGTTGAGTCATCTCTATTGGAACGGCAAGATCAACAGCGACGAGCAGTTCGATAAGCGGGTGCGTCGCGTGAAGGAAGCGCGTGAGGTGCGCCGCATCGATCGCGAGATTGCGACCAAGCTCATCGATGCCTTCATCGGTGACGGCTTCACGATCACGTGCGATATCCAGGATATCGAACCTGAGTTCGAACGCTGCTCCGACCGCGATGCCATCCTAGAGTACATGTGGCAGATCCAGATCGTCGAGATGTCGGTGCACAAGAACGAATTTAAGGGATGGCTCCGTCTGATTTTCGATGAAGCTGGCTGGGACCTCGTCCAGGAGTACAGCGTCGGCCTCGAGCACATCATCGACCCAATCTGCGAGCCCTATCTGCCCTGGAATCAGCCGAACGCCGACGACTTTGACCACGGCATCCACATGCTGGTCCTGAATTCCCCCGACGACGTGCTCAAGATCGAGGAGATGCTGAAGTGAATCAGGATGACGACCACGAACTCGAGGAGATGTTCGTTGGGGAGATGACAGAAGGCTATCTGGACGGCCGGAAGGAGGACTCCCCGGAACCGTCGGCCAACCGGTCGCAATCCTATTGCCACGGGTTCGCCAACGGTCGCGATGATCTCGCGAAGTCGCCGCGGTTGCCCGCCTTCATGCTTCGCATTCTCGCGGAATTGGCAATCAAAGAGGATGTGAGAAAGCTGCGTGCCGGCAGGCTGCACTAGCTTGCGTGGCGGCGGCTGAACGGAGCCAGACCGTCTATAGACGGTCGGCCGAATAGCAACATACGCAGAGCCCCGAGGATTCATGTAGTTATCAACGAAGGAGCTCGAGATGGCTAAGACGATGACAAAGAAGACCAAGATGACGAACACCGGAAAGCGTGTCGGACGGATGGAGAGCCGTCGCGCCGACCTGCTCGGGTTCCGGACGCGGGCGTCTTCCGAACCGGCCGCTTCCAACGGGGTCCGGCCGACTCCAGGATCCCCAGGCGTAAAGCCGACATCCGCCGTGCCGACGCGACCGGCCTGACCAGTGGGAAGACAAAGGTGCCTACGAAGGGTAAGGCGGTCAATAAAGCGAAGGCCGTCAGGAAAGCCAACTTGATCAGGAGTGCCGAACGCAACAAAGCGATGGCGCTCGGACGCGGCTGGCACATCAGCCCCGACGGCGGAAAGACGGAATTGCCTGCCACGTTGGTGTTCTTCCGCGACATTGGCGATCGCCACCTCGCGGTTTTCAAGATTCGTGCATCGTGACCAAACGATCGTTTCCCCGCTCGCTCTAGCGTTTTGTCGCGGCGCAAGGGCCATCCACGACAATGGCAGACCCTAACGCGAGATTGCACGCTCGGGCTTCGGAAGATACGGTGTGCCCACGGAGCTCGCGCAGCACTTTGGACAGACTTCCGTGCAAGTGGTGGATTACTCAAGCCGACAAGGGCATACAGCGCCTCGTATCCGGCTCGCGTGGGCAGTGGCGCGCGGTCGAACGCGACGCCTGGGTGGTTTCATTCTGCCCCTGATTTTTCGTAACCCCGAAACTGTCGCTTTGGTCAAAGACCAGGTAACACGAAAAGCGAGAGATCAAATTGGTGCGTGGGTAAAGCCTATTGCCGTCGGCTTAGCCAAGGCAGCGACCGTGTTGTCAAAGAGTATCGGCGGACCGAATGCCTCAGGTGATAAACCTATGTCTCTTATCGGACGAGGCCGATTGGTTCAGGATCCATCGAAGGTTCAGGCCGGGATTTCTCGATTAGGCCGCGTGCTTCAGTTAGGAGTGTATTCCAAAGCTTACCCGTTTCTCGATTGAGCAGCTCAAATACCTGCTCCATCGCATCCCAGAACTGCTCGGACACTTCGCCAGGAGAACAGCCGGACATCTCCCAATCAGCTTGCGACATCTTCTCAGGAGATTCCTGCAGCGTAATGTACAACTCGTCGAAAATCTCGTTCCCCCAGCAGGCCTCGGCTACGGCTCCTGCAACGGCCACCATGATGCACGTGCTCGGATCGGCGCCTAGCATCAGGCATTGGGTCGACCCGACCCACTGCTTCTCGCTGTAGTCTTGGGGTTCGATCTTTCGAATTTCCGCGTGAACGATAGATAGTCCGAGATACCTCGCGACGACCACGTGCCCAGCCTCATGAACGGCAGCATGCCGGCGGTCTGCCGCAAACGTTTTGGCCCGCCGCACAGGAGATGGCCTATCCAAGGAGAAGTCGTTCATAACGATCCAATGTGTATCGAGAGTTCACGCAAAACACTACGGCTTGATCTTTATCTCCGAAGCATCAAAATAGTAATAGGCGCTTGGTCGGGCGTCGACAAGTCGAAGGGCTACTTCGCCCCGGCGATGATCCACGCCGCCCTGACCGGGCGTCGGGTGCTGGTCTCGACCTTCAACAATTTCCTCAAGCGCCAGATCGCGACCGACGACGGGCCGCAGACAGCCGATGCGGTGGCGCCCTACACCGGTCTGCGCCGCCCGACGCTGGCGATGCGTCATCCCTACCGCGAGTTCGCGAGCCCGATCCGCGCCCGCAACCTCGCCGCCGCCATCCGCGCCGAAGGCTGCGACAGCGCGGAGAAGTCCGCCGCGGCCCTGGTCGCGTCCGGCCGAAGATCCTGTTTGGCCAGCCGCATGAGGGCGGCGAGGTCGAGCAGGATTCGATATTGCTGCTTGGGACGCTTAGTCGATCTGAATGAGGTCGCGATATCGCTCCCGGAGGTCATCGTCGGTCTTGTGCCACGAGAATGTTGCCACGACCTTGCCGAGCAATTGCCAATCGCCTTCACCACCAAGACTTTCGCCGGGCACAAATCTTCGGATAGTCGATCGGAAGTAGCTTTTATCTTGGAGGGCAAACAACCCGCCGGGGCTTGTATCTCGCTTCGAGCTATCCACGAACACGCGATCGCCTGATTTCCAAACGCCGAAGTCGCGATCAAGAACGATGACGACGACGTCGTCTGGCTTCGAGCCGATCATTTTGGACAAGATGCCGGTCGGCAGTTCCCAAGCACTCTCCGAATTGAGGTCGTAGACCCGTTCGCCCGCCGTCGCAGGGGCGCTTTCTTTGGCCGTAGCCTGTTCAAATGCTGTATGGACCAGGGCACCTCCCGGAGGATCAAACGGCGTCGCGATGGTTTGGCAAATCTCGGCTAGTTCCTTGAGGTCGCTTGTATCTCGCCGCTTGCTCCAGATCTGATCCACTTGATCGCCTAGACCCGACGGAAGACTTCCGTGAAGCAACCACGGGAGTTTGATTCCATAGCCAAAACAGTAGGCTTCGGCCACGCGCTCAGACATGGCGTTTATTGCGTTCTCATGAGTACTAACCATTCGATAGGTTAGGCCGGTGTATTCCGTCGCCGAGCCAACTGTGAAAAGCCCCCGCACTCTTCGCGCAAAGCGCAGCCTCTCGGCGATCGCCTCGCGTCGCCTTTCCCGAGCCGTTTCATCCTCACTCTTCGCGCGATTGAGTTTGACCCGGGCTAACCGCTCGCTATCGGTCTCGCCCCTCGTGGCTCTGAAAATAAAAGCCTGCACATCCGTCGCGAAGGCCGAGGCATACTTCTGGGCGTCATTCTCACTCATGGCGCGCCGTCCGCTCTCGTGACCGCGGAGGGTATCGGTCGACCAGCCAAACCTTAAAGCTGCGGCAGCAGCTGATGTGAAACCGGCTGCCAGGCGAGCTCGTTTCAAGTTTAGCGCTGCAACTGGATCGCCAAATCTGTCATTCCTTCGGGGCATTTGATCCTTTCGATTCGCGCCAAATTTACCATACCCGTAAGAGTCCTCATTGCTACTATTGAACCGGCGCGAGGTCCGGTCCATTTATGGTTCAGGTCAGAGCACGGTTTCCTCGCGTCTCTACGAAGCCAGTTTGTTCAACAACCCGAAAGGAAGCGATCGAATGCACTTGCTCCCATCCACAAGTCCTAAAGTCGCCGACGGCCAGATGATGATGTGCTCCGACGGGCGCTCCCTGACTAATAAGCCGCCGGTCAGCGATCCCAATCCGAAAGCTGCGCCGTTGAGCAACGACGTCAACGCCATCAAGTTTGCCTAGCGCCCGGCGGAAATACGAGGCTGCAGCTTGGCGGCCTAGAGTACTGACTTCTCTGCGATTGGCGAGGCGCGGAGATGCTCATTCTTGTCATCGCCAAATCAAAACCCGTCGGAGCGTGCTCCGACGGGCTCGTGAAGGAGCCGGGGACAGTGTCGAGCTGGGACCCGAGCTCACGACAACAGGAGCTAAACTAACATGACTTCCGACTATTCGTCCATTGGGTTCTCCATTCCCATCGCTGCTGTGCGTCCCGTGCCGATCGCGGTCAATTCCCCGATCGCTGGATCATCGGCTCCCAACCGCGCGCGCGTTTCTGCGGCCGTCATCGCCGCCGAACTTACGCGCCTCACCGGAGTGCTCGATGCGGAAGTCGAGAAGTGGGGCAAGGTGCCAGCCGCGCGGGCCAACCCTGCCCTGCCGTTCGTCACCATGATTGCGCAGAAGGCCGAAATCCCGAGATGGACGATCTCTACCGGGGCCGGCCGTCATCGTGAAGTTCTGATGGACTATGTCCGTCGCCACGGTCTGATCGTGTGTGACGAAGGCGGGAAGGGGCGCACCTTCGAAAGGTCCGACGCTATGCACGAACGAGTGAAGCGCTATCTCGCCGATCGTGAACGGAGCGGCCTCGGTATCCCGACGATCGCCGGGAAGCCGAACATGCGCGCGATTGCGCGTGGCGCGGGGATCGGGGTGAAGACTCTCATCCATAAGCGCCATCGTAGCCGTGCCCTCGTCTTCGATGAACTGAAGCGTTTGGGCACGGGTCCCGAGCGGGCACCAGGAGCGCTCACTTTGGGCAATATTCTGAAGCTGTTGGAGGCAGCATAACATGTTGGAAGTTTTCAATATTGGCCGGGCAAGCCGGTCCCAGTTCATGCACGCCGTGCGCCGCGCGGCAAAGTTGGATCCGGCGGGCCGCGGCCTTGATACGCCTGCGATTGAAGGTCTCGAGCACGCGTTCCGTACTGAGGCTGATCCGAGCGTTCGCAGTAGGATTGGCAACCTTCTTCGTGGGGCGAAAGTGTTTGTCGCCATCGACTTCATCCCTGACGATTTCGGGGAGGCAATTCTGCACGGTTGCGAAAGACAGGGTATTTCGCTCTCGCAACTGGCCCGAGATTGCGATGCGGCGCCTGCTACGGTCGCCGATTGGGTGAAAGGCGCGATGCCGGACCGGTTCGTTTCGTACCGGTTGATGAGATTGGTCGAGAAGCGATTGAAATTTCCTGAAGGAACGCTCCGTAAGCGGCTGCGGTTCAATTTCATCGGCGGGGGCACAATTCCCAATAGCTATTGGCCCGCCGAGGTGCCGACGGACGAAGAGACGAAGGCCGAGGTAACGGCAAGGTTGCCGGAGGATATCCTCACACGAGGGACGGAGAAGATCCATGACCTCATCCGTAGCGCTTACGCCGCCTACCGCGAACTGCGTGCGCGGCATGTCGATGAACATCATGCTACGTTGATCCAGAGCCCGTATCGTCACAAATCGAAGAACTGGGGCCGCCTTCTCGTCGATGACGTCGCCGAGCTGTTTTCCTTTCATCGTGACGATGAGGAGAGCAGCTATGAAGGTCCGGATGACGGAAGCTACTGGTCTATCGGTTATTGCGAGAGGGTGGCTTGTCAGGTCGAACAGGCATTTGGCGCCATCATGCAGGTGCGCCGCGACGGCTTCGCGCCGGAACACATGACGATCGGACTGTTCGTCGTACCCCTCTTGATCTGGGACAGTGTGCAATTTGTGCGGCAACGTCGACCCGACAAGAAGCACATCCCCGACGACATCAACATGCTGGTCCTCGCGAAAGACATGGTGAAGTCGGGCGGTTATCTCGATCAGCATGATGACTACTTCGATCGATTGCCTCCTGCTGCAATTGTTCTGTTGGAGCAGTGGTTTCCAAACGAGGTGGGCGATTGGCACGCATTGTGTGCCGCTGTCGCGTGCAAATATAAGGAGCTGATCCTGAAGATCGAGAAGAAGTTGAAGAAGAAGGGACGCTCTCTTTCAAGGCCTAAGAAGAAATTGCTGCCGGTGTTGCGCACCGACGCATACGACTTCGTACACGTCACCACCATGACTGCGCGAAAACAACTGGACGAAACCGGCGGCGGGCGTGCACGGGCCTACGCTGTTCGTAAGTTCATCAGACAACAGTTTGGGTATCAGGTGCCGCACCGCTCGCGCACAAAGCGCGGACTGACCTGGCGGCCGGACAATACTGGATCTGTCCGTCGCGTTGACGGGAAATGGGAGGTCCATAACCACCGTGACGACTTCAAAAATGGCCGCGATAGCGACTTTTTCCAGGACGACGAATGGGCAGTTGTCGAATTGGAGGACGCGGCCGGTCTGTATGCTGCATTGGACGAGTACACGCGTCCGGGGGGCTCTCGCGACTTCATTCTGAATGGGCGCGAGTCTGACAGCTTCTTCGCCGTGAACAGCAACAAGCAGCGCATGGACGCGATCGGCTTTCACCAGATGACGGTCCGCGACTCGCGAACCATCCTGCGCGAGCATCACGATGGACCTTATTGCGACGTGTGGACCTACGGTCCCCATGCCGACCGAAAGACGGTCTACAATGCTATCAAGCGGGAGAAGGGCAATAAGGTCGCGGCTGATGCGTTGGTAATCACCGAGAAGGTCGCCGATCGTCACTACAACTTCGCGAACGTGCGGGAGCGCCTTCAAACTGCTCCGAAGGAGCACCGCAATCAGCTTAAGAGACGCGGTCGCTTGAACTGATCAGGCGGACTGCAATTGGCAAAGGTACCCTCGGCGCGCATCGGCAACGGTGCGCGCCGATAACGTTTTAGTTGCTTTGCATACCACTGGTGCGAAGGAAGATCGTCATGATCTGGTTCGGCATCCTCGCGAACAGCCTCCCGATGAAGCTTCTACCTAGGCGTTTCTAGAAGGGGCAACTCATGGAAGAGGCTGGTAGATGCAGTTGGTTGGTTAATGTGCAACGGAAAAGTCCGCAGGAAATCGAGTTGTAACGGCTGCGATTCGTCCTCGCACCCGCTTAGCCAACGGACCAATCGGCATCCTCAGCCGGAAAACTGCATTCCTCGCTCGCCGACGTCGTCCTTCTGACATCCCCGCACTACTTCTGCCTACCGCCCGGTGAAGCAACGCTTTCAGCCGAAACGTTCTTACCGTCCGCAACGAAGAATTAACCAATCGCTTCAGAAGTGATTGCAAACCGGCGTGAGGTCCGGTCTATATCCATTCGAGGGAGTGGATATCTCGCTCATTAGGAGAAGCCGAGATGAAAGGGATGCCTGCCTTTATGCCGCCAATGCTGTTCGAGACCACCCCGAAGCAGGTCACTCCTTACCTCCAGAACTTTGCCTCGCTCATCGGCGCCGGCCAGCTCACGCGCGAGTCCGGACAGGAGCAAACGCCCACCTCGGACAGTAACAATCCACTCACCTCCGAAAGGAAACCAAAATGCCCACCAACGTCATCGCCTTCTCGACTGGCCAGCCCGTCGCCGACGTCGCAGACATCGGCGACGCACCGACCACCAACGACGTCCCCGCCAGCACGGCGGCCGATACCAATGCGTCGGAAGCGACGACCGAGACGACGCCAATCATCTATCCCTGCGTTCCGGTCGACGTCTATCTCCCCTGCAAGGCAGAGCTGGGCCTTACGGAGTTCGTGCTCGTCCCGGTCCGTCCTATCGAGAACGCCGATCCGACCAATTACGTCTTGAACATCGCGCAAGCCATGCTGGAGACCCCGGGTCGCCCCGTGTTCGGATATCGTATCCAGACGAGCGCGCTGTACGTCGCCGCCCAGTTCTACGCCATGTTCGAGACCGACACCGGGCTGGTGGACCTAACGCCCAATACCCAAGGCGAGAGTTACAAGGTGTTCGTCCCTGACCGAGACGTGCCTCCGGACTTCGACTACCTCGACCGCCCCGTCACCCGTCGATTCCGCACCTTCGAGGCGCCGACCCGGCGGCAGCGCGTCGCCGCCGAGATTGCCGCCATGGATCCGCGGCGCCTCGCCTCCGAGCGGCGGCGGGCTGCCGATCAGGGATTGGCGCTGGAGGACGTGCTGTCGCTTACTCTGCCTTTGCACGCGCTTGAGACCAGACTCGATCTGTTTTTCGAGTGCTGCGAGGAGCTCGAAGCGTTGACCATGGCTGCACTCGACGGCCGGGAGGCGGTCGACGTGAACCACTTCTCGTTTCTGCACCGTCGCAGGGCGTCGTTGGAGGCCATGCTCGACGAGGCTTACGCGCAGCATAAGGCCAGGACCACGAAGTCTGTTCGAAAGCGCGGGCGGTAGGCCGACCATGATCTCTGCCGCCATGCGGGAGAGCGAGCTTCGACTGGGTACTCGCAGTTCTAGTCGTCACCACCACCAGCAAGAAAGGCAGCTACCATGAACGTCCACGTCAACAACCCCATGCACACCGTCGTCTCACTCCTGAGCGAGGGCAAGACGATCGCGGCCATTAAGGTGTTCCGTGATGCATTCGAAACCGGACTCAAGGAAGCGAAGGAGGCGGTCGAAGCACTGATCGACGTCCTGGGGCAGCCCGGCGCCCGGCCGACCGAGTACCTCGTGATCAGCCGGCACGAGGAGGAAAGCGACTACGAAGTGGTGCGCACTTACGGAAAGGGCTCGGCGATGCATGACGCCAACAGCATCGTCGGCGTAAGGGAGGAGGTGATCGTCGCTGCCGTGGTCGCGCAGTCCGTCTTCACTCGCGCAATGAAGGAAGTCGCGTAGACGAAGACACGCCGCTGCCCACAAGCGATCATCCAATCATTCTGAGCGCACTCACGGTCGGCGCAGTGGCCGGACGAATTGCTGTAGATCGATCAGCCGCTGCGACTTTCTCTATGCGGGCGAGCCGCTGCAAAGGGGCTTTGTCCTCGGTCGGCGGCATCATCTTGTCGCCGAGGTTCATTCTCCACTTCGTCGTACTTCTCCATGCCGCTGTGACCGATACCCCGGCTGCATTGAACGGTCCGCGCCCTCCGATGCGGAGGAGCGTCGTGGCCGATACGAAAGCCGACCAGAGACTGTTCTGTCAATCTGTTACGTGTTACGGAACCTGATGTAGATGAGTACGATTGGATAGAGTTCGCGAGGCCATGAATGACCTCGAATCGCGCGGAATTGCACCGTCGGTGCGCGAGGTAAGAAAGCTCATCGGGGCGTCTCGATGACGGACGTGGGCGCAGCGATCCGCAAGGTGAGGGTAGAGCGCGATGCCCTCAACACGGTTCGGACCGACCTGCCGCAGGTACTCCAGGACAAGACGTCGATCCTCAGCCTCGATTATTGGAAGGCGGCGCAGGAACTGTCCAACCGGGCGGTCGAGGACGTTCGCCAGGATGCCGGGGCGCGTATCGCGGCGGCGGAGAGCCAGGCCAGAGAGATGCTGTACGAGGTCGACGACGCCGAGCGTCGGCTCGTCGACCTGACGAAGAGCCTCGAGGATGCGGACCGGGTGCGCACCGACTTCGAGCAAGCACAAAAGCAGGCCGCCGTCCGCGCGGATAAGGTGAGGTGCGCGTGGCCGCGCTCGAAGCCGAAATGAAGGTCGCGCGATCATGCGAGGAGCAGGAGCTGGAGAGGGCGAACGCAAGCCTTGAGCGTATGACCGCCGCGCTGACTGGCGCGCCAAAGGAGAAGTCGTCGGTGCCGAAGCACCCGCGCAACGGTGCGGACAAGTCAGAGACCGTGGCCGAGTAAAGGTCACGCGGTGTATCAGGCATGAAGAAGCCCGCTGCTTGCGGGCTTTTTTCGGTTTAAAGGCTTGGCCGGCCCTTGGTCATTCGGGAAGACGACTGCGAAAGACGACGCACCACGCGGTCGAGACCGGCCGTCAAAGTGGCGAGTTCTCTTCTACGCGACCTTGACCGAGTTCGTACCGGTATTGTCGCGATCACCATGGGAGTCACCCGCATCGTCGATGTTTCTGCCTTCAGTATTGAAGACAGGATGCCGGCCCGACTGGCACATATCAGAATCGCCTAGTAGTGGGGCCATCCGGACGGGGCACCGCCGACGGAATTCACTGTTAAAATAGCCGTTCGCCCCACATCAGCGCCAAGTGCGGTCGATTGAATTTGCGATCCATGCCCAATCAACCGGATTGGGTCATGTCCCCGGTGGTGGTGTAGCTCGGTAGAGCAAAGCCGCCCGGACGCGCGCTCCCAAATCGCGCCGTAGCGGGCGGGCGGCTTTGCGGTGGTCACCGGCAGTTCTCCGGTAGGATCGGGTTGCGAGACGCCAAACAACCGAGGACCCACCGATGACCGACGACATGATGAACCTGCGCACGCTGGTAGAGAAGACCCTGACGCCGATCTGCTGCGCGAGATGATCGGCTTTGCGGCCCAGCGCCTGATGGAGCTGGAAGTCGAAGGCCAGACCGGGGCGGCCCATGGCGAGAAGAATCCCGAACGCCTGGCCCAGCGCAACGGCTATCGCGACCGGATCTGGGAGACCCGGGCCGGCGCGGTCGAACTGCGCATCCCCAAGCCGCGCAAGGGCTCTTACTTCCCAGGCTTTCTGTAGCCGCGGCGGATCACGGGTGGTCCGGCAGGCGGCTCCGCGAAGTCCAATAGCTCCACATGCCGCCACAGGATGCCCCCGTGGCTCAGGCAGCGGACGCCTTCATCGCTCAATTTTACGAAACGAGGCTCGGAATCTGGTGATAGTTCCTCAAAGCTCTTGCGTCGATTGAGCTTCAGTGGAATATTAGGTCCACAGGAGATCTGAAGATGGCAGAACAAGCTAGCGAGGCGCTGACCTCAAAAGACATAACGAATTTCTTGAGGCGCACCTCCGTCGCCATAGAACTCGATCAGCTTTATGTCGACGGATTGCCACCAGACAGCTTTCCTCCGGAATACGACGACGAAATGTGGCGCGACTGGCGAGCTAACCATCGCGAGTTTCTGAGGCGATTGATCTCGACTGCTGGCAAGCTTGCCCCGACCGAATTACGCGAATTGACGAGCGCCGCGATCGCCCACAAGCCGGAAGACATCGGGAAAGTTGTGCTGGAGCTCTTTGCCGAGCTTGCGGTGGAGCGCGATTCGAAGTCGGAGTTGGCCACCGCGGACAAGTTCTTCGAAGCGTTGATTCGCGTCTTGCACACCCGGCCAAGGCACAAGGATCGATTCCGAACCGCTCGATCGTCTCTCTTGAGATGGTTGACTGTGATTGACCCACTCTGCATTGCGAGGGACCCTGAATGTGGTTACGCGGTTCCAAGGCGGTGAGCGTGTTAGCTAACGTGCGAGCGTTCGAGGTAATGTTCTCGCGGCTAGCACAGGCGTACCTCAAAGCGCGAGCAGCATGAACTATTCAGTAAGGCAGTCGGCCGGTCGGCACTGCGTCCGGTCCAGTTGCACTGCTGATTGGCATGATCCTGGTCGGGCTGCTGGCTGTCGCGGTGCAGGTGCTCGTCGCATTCGCCGCAACGCTGGCGACGCCAGCCCAGCGCGGGCGCGCGATCGGCACCGCTACCAGCAGCGTGGTGTCGGGTATCCTTCTTGCGCGCTTCGTCGCCGGCACGCTGGCTGATATCGGCGGCTGGCGCCTCGTCTATCTAGTGTCCGCCGCGATGATGGTGGTCATGGCCACGCTCCTGGCGCGAGTCCTGCCCAGCCATCGAGCATATACAGGCGGGGAGGTGGGGAAGCAGTCGTACTCATGTTGCGCTCGACCGTGACGCTGTTCGTGGAAGAGCCGATCCTGAGGGAGCGCGCCACTTTCGCGCTGTTGATTTTCGCCAGTGTCAATGTGTTCTGGAACTCGATCGTGCTGCCGCTCGCGGCACCGCCATTTGCGCTGTCGCATACGTCAATCGGGTTGCTTGGGATCATCGGCGTCGCCGGCGCACTGGCGGCGCGCAATTCGGGCCGGCTCGCCGACCTCGGCTGGGCCAGCGGACCACCGGATTGTCACTGATGCTGATGCTCGCCGCCTGGGTCCCAATCGCCTTTCTCGACACCTCGCTGTGGTTCGTGGTCCTCGGCGTAATCATGATTGATCTTGCGGTACAGGCCGTGCATGTGACCAACCAGAGCTTAATTATCGCCACGCGTCCCGAGGCGGCGAGCCGCCTGATCGGCGGCTACATGGTGTTCTACTCGATCGGCAGCGCGCTTGGTGCCATCGGCTCGACCGCCGTCTACGCCAGGGCAGGCTGGATAGGCGTATGCTTCCTTGGCGCCGGCATCAGCTCGGTGGCGCTATTGTTCTGGGTTATAACGGTGAGCCGGGCGCCCGGCCAGCTCACGGAACGGTGTCGCCCAGGACGTCAGCAACGTTTCACGCAAAGTTTGGCGGCGCCACCCTTTGCGGGCGCGCGTGTCCGCGCAATGGACGGCGGGCGCTTGGTCGTAAGATCAACGAATGAGACCAAGGTTCGTGAACAGGTATCGGCGCAAACTCAATAGTTTCTCTGGTCCGGCTGAATGCCACCAGCGGAGCTATGCCCACCGGATGTGCGCATGGGCGCGGCTGCCATACGCCTGCCTCGATATCAGCTGCGGTATCTCTACCTTCACTTCGCAGGCTGCCGCGAAGAAATGTAGGCCTCCATATAGGCCGGTGTCGTGGCCTTTACGAGCTTGTCAAAACCAAGTTCGCGCGTGATATTGCCGTTCTGGTATAAGAAATCGGCCATCTCCTTGATCAATTTGACTTGGCCGGAGTATTTCTCACCAGGCTTCGGCTTCAAGGCGAGGACCGACCCTTCAAGAGCCTCGCTCATGTCCTTGAGGAGAACGTGCTTCTTCATGGTGAGGATTTTCAAGGCATCGGTCGGATCCATGCCAGCGTAACGAGCAAGGGCCTCGGCGCCGGCCTCGGGCTTTTCGTTAATCGCACGCAAACTCTCATCAAGCGCTGCAAGAAACATCTTCATGGTTTGCGGATTATCCGCCATCCATTGGCGGCGTCCCCAATAGATCGCCCCCTGCTCGTAACCGCTCGCACCGACGAAAGGTCCGAAGGGTTTCCCGCCGGCGCTCATCAACTTGACTCCCCAAGGCTCAAAAACGGAGATGCCGTCGACGTCCTTGTTGGTAAAGGCGGGCATCATGCTCGGTATGGCCATGTTCACGATCGTTACTTCCTTGAGTGGAATTTTTTCATCTTTCAAATATTTCAGTAAGGTCCAGTGCGCAGAGGTGCCGAAGATCGTAGCGATTTTCTTGCCCACCAGCTGACTGGCCGAAGTGATTTCCTCGGAAGGTTGCATAATCAACGATGTATTGCCTGTCTCGAGAAAGCAAAACAGGGAAATGTCCAATCCCTCGGAGACCCCCGCGATGAAGGGAGGCATTCCCCCAAAGGCGATATCGATGTCGCCCGACTTCATCGCCGCGAGTATGGGAGGGCCCGAGGTGAACTTCACAAAAATTGGCTTGAGGCCAGCCTTCTCAAACAGCTTTTCCTGTTGAGCATAGAAGAACTCGAAGAAAGCGGCCGGTTGCCAGCCAATCCGAATCTCGTTCGTTTGGGCATTGACCGCATTGATCAGGCTACAGAAGGCACAAAGAGTAACGAAACATACAAGAGCTAGGGATCTTTTCATTTGCATCACTGCCTTTTACGCAAGCATTTGCCGAGCCCACCTTGAGCGCAGCAAAAAGCTTCACCAGCCAATCGTTCAGAGACATTCAAGGTGTTTCTCTTATGGTCGTTCATCAGGTTCTTCGGTGTTATCGCTGCCTGCAATCATTTGCCGCTCCAATGCACGAAACGCCTTTCGAATGAAACAGAGATTCGGATTGCTTGCGTCTAATCGGCGCCCCATCTCCGATGGATCGCGAAGGGGCCGAAGATGTAACGTGCAGCACTTGTCGCAGGAGCAACCGGCATAGTGGGCAACAATCTTGCCCGACATCTCCTGGAGCGCGGGTGGTCAGTGTACGGGCTCGCACGCAGGCCAGGAATTGATATCCCCGGTATGTTGCCGATCGCCGCTGATCTATTGGATCCGGTGTCCCTTGGATCGGCGCTGCGCCATCTGCGTCCCACGCATGTTTTCTTCACCACGTGGCTTGGTCAGAAAACGGAGAGGGAGAATATCCTGATCAACTCTGCGATGGTGCGCAACTTGCTGGATGCATTGTCTTCTGCCGCGTCGGTCAGGCACGTCGCACTCGTAACTGGCCTCCAGCACTATCTCGGGCCGTTCGAATCCTATGGTCAAAGCAGCTTGATCGCCACGCCGTTTCGAGAGGACCAGCCGCGGCTCGATGCCGAGAATTTCTACTATGCCCAGGAAGATGAGGTGTTCGCGGCGGCGAAACGAGACGGCTTCAGCTGGAGCATTCACCGGCCACATACGATCATAGGCTATGCCCTCGGGAATGCCATGAACATGGGCACAACGCTCGCTGCGTATGCTACGATCTGCCGCGAAATCGGACGGCCTTTTCTGTTTCCTGGCTCTGCAATTCAGTGGAACGCACTAACCGATATGACGGACGCCAGACTGCTGGCCAGACATCTGAATGGGCGGCCATGACAGATGCTGCCCGCAATCAGGCCTTCAATGTTGTCAACGGGGACGTATTCCGTTGGAAGTGGATGTGGGGACGCTTGGCGGGTTGGTTCGGACTGCAGCCAGCAGCGTTTCCGAACGAGCGCAATCCGCTTGAGCGACAGATGAGCGACGCCCGCCCGATCTGGTCCGACATCGCCCGGAAGCATCATTTGGCAGAACCGGATCTCAACCGGCTTGCGTCTGCGTGGCACACCGATGGAGACCTCGGTCGGCCGATCGAGGTTGTAACCGACATGGGCAAGAGTCGTCGGCTGGGGTTCCTTGACTATCAGGCGACGGACGAGAGTTTCTTCGACCTGTTCACGACTCTGCGAGAGAAGCGAATCATACCGTGAGCGAGGCGGCTCGCTCGAGTGTGTTCGAACCGCAAACTCCGCTTTTGGGTCATGAACGACAGAACTCAAGGAGAGCATAATACATCCACTCATAGCGACCAGTCGAACCCGCCAGCCAAGCCACGATTCAAGCCACCCGCCGCAGAAGCAACAAGAGCCTTCCCGGCTGCGGAGCTAGGGCGCATTCATCGCCGATATCAACGAAGTCTCACCGATCTGCCGCTGGTTGGAGCGGATCGGGGTAGTGGTCGTGCCGCTGGACTTCCGCTGCGTCGCCGTATGTGCGGCCGCGTATTTCCAACGAGCGCTTCGATGTGGGGATCGTGCCAGCGTGAGCGGATGGAATGGCTTGATCTGCTGGTGCATCACCCTGTGTGGCTCTGGCTGGCGCCCCGCCGTAAGTGTTGATCATCGAAAGTAGTTTCAGGTTTTGCGTGAAGGAAGCGGCCACGATCGCCGCTCCTGACTCGGAACTAATTTTTTCAGGCCTACGATGCGCTAGTTAGCTACAACCTTCCTCTAAAAAAACGATGCTGTAGCCGCGCTGCCTTGCACACGCGCCGTGAACTCTATTCAGGATCGTGCTGTAACAATTTCACTTCTCCTTGGGTGCATGCCAATCATTAATGGCGCTTTAAGCGAGGCTCTGGGAGAAGGCGGCTATGGGAGGTCGGAAGCGAACAACTGTCAGCACCTTGCAAGAAGCCGTTTTGGCAGTCGCAACTATGGCCTTTATTTCTGGCCCGGCGACAGCAGAGGCGCCAGTCAAGCTGGGGATTTTGACAGACATGTCCTCGCTATATGCCGACAATGGTGGGGAAGGCTCGATCATAGCCGCCGAGATGGCTGTTGAGGACTCCGGGAACACGGTGCTCGGCCGTAGCATTCAAATTGTCGCCGCGGATCACCAGAACAAGGTTGACGTGGGTTCGGCGATCACGCGGAGGTGGCTGGAGAACGAAAACGTTGAAGTGATCGTCGATGTGCCAAATTCTGCGGTTGCGTTGGCGGTGCAGGGGATCACGCGCGAGAGAAAGAAGATCTTTCTGGCGACGGGAGCCGCGACATCCCGCCTGACTGGCGATGAATGCTCAAATGCAGGAATTCACTGGACCTACGACACGTACGCCTTGGCTCATGGAGCGACAAAAGCGATCTCACAGCTCGGTACTAAAACCTGGTTCTTTCTATCTGCGGACTATTCTCTCGGATCTCAGCTCGAGCTGGAGAGCCGCAAGGTGATTGAATCGACTGGCGGAAGGATTCTCGGTGCCGTCAAGCATCCTCTCGGTACAACGGACCTTTCGTCCTTTCTGCTGCAAGCGCAGGCGTCTAACGCAGACGTCATTGCGCTCGCAGATGCAGGTGGCGACTTCATAAACGCTGTAAAGCAAGCCCATGAGTTCGGCATATTGGGTTCGCAAAGACTTGCCGGGCTGATCGTCTTCATTGCAGACGTCCACAACCTCGGTCTGCAGAGCGCTCAAGGCCTTTTGTTGAGTTCGGCCTTCTATTGGGACATGACCGACGAGGCGCGGGCTTGGTCCAAGCGTTTCATCGCCCGCACACACAAGGTACCCACGATGATCCATGCTGGCACTTACGGTGCCGTGATGCACTTCCTAAAGGCTGCTGGCGCCGCAGGGACTCTGGACGGTCCCGCGGTTGCGGCGAAGATGCGTGAGATGCCGGTTAATGACCTAATGACAAAAGGCGGGAAAATCCGGCGAGATGGTCGGCTCGTGCGAGACATGTATTTGTTTCAGGTAAAATCGCCCGAAGAATCCAAATACGCGTTCGACTATTACAAACTCCTGGCCACCATTCCGAAAGAAGAGGCATTCCGCCCAATGGACGAGGGAGGATGCCCGTTGGTACAAAATTGATTTGAAGACACTCGTTGGGAAGATCGAGCGTGTCATTTCGGGCGAGACTGTGATTCTCAAAACGGGTGTGCTGTGCTGCGGCGTATCATCAGTGATATCCTTGAGGTCGCACCGTCTACTCCAAAACGTCTCAATGCTGCGGCGCAAGCTGAACTGATGCCGTATTCCACAGTTGTGGTCAGCTTCCAAGCACTTCACTGAACGGGCTGCATCTGGCAATTGAAATCGTTTCAGTTCCAGCCCAACTCAGCAGGCATCAAAACGAACCGTCGTGGTGAATGAACTTCCAGCTCCGAGATAAGATTAGCTGCAGACGGCGCTGGAAGCTTCGATGCTTGCCCTGATGGTCGGCGGCTAGCTCGAGCCAACGAAGACACGAAACACTCTACATGCGATACGATCAACTTCTCTTCGAACCTGCTTCACGGGCGCACCATCTACCCATCTACAAAACTTCAGGAAGCGAACATGACGAAGGTCTTGGTTCTCTACTATTCGGCGTATGGACACATCGAAACTCTGGCGAACGCTGTCGCCGACGGGGCACGCGAGGCGGGAGTCACGGTAGACATCAAGCGCGTCCCAGAATTGGTGTCGCCCAACCTTGCAAAGGCGTCGAATTACAAGCTCGATCAGGCTGCGCCTGTAGCGAATATCGAGGATCTGGCGGAATATGACGCGATCGTCGTCGGCACTGGCACCCGCTTTGGCCGCATGACGTCGCAGATGGCGAGTTTTCTCGACCAAGCGGGCGGTCTCTGGGCTCGAGGTGCGCTCCACGGAAAGGTTGGCGGCGCTTTCACCTCGACCGCAACCCAGCATGGGGGGCAGGAGACCACTTTGTTCTCCATCATCACCAACCTGTTGCACTTCGGAATGACGGTTGTCGGCCTGAATTATGGGTTTGTGGGTCAGACTAAGCTCGACGAAGTCACTGGTGGTTCACCTTACGGCGCTAGTACAATCGCTGGTGGGGACGGCAGCCGAAAGCCGTCTCAAAACGAGCTCTCCGGCGCACGTTATCAAGGACGTGCGATAGCGGAGATCACGATGAAGCTGCATGCCTCGTGTGAGACGGCCAGCGTACGAGTTGGTGCACTGGCGCTCACCCTCCCGGCAGCGCGCCGACCGGCTAATTTGCTCACTGAAGCCGGCGACAGATCGGACGGACCCTCGAGTGCGCCCGGCGTGCTGTAGCAGGCGGCCAAATAAAGTATGTCATCAACCGACCTGTGGATGGACTATGCCAGTCTTGCTCCTGCCGCTCTGTATCGCTCTTGTTGCCAACATTGCTGTGGCACAGGTGAAAACTGAAGACAGAAGCCCGAGAGACTCCACGTACAGTACTGGACGGACTGTGCTGCCGGACAACAAGGGGCAGCTGCAGCCGCAGGGATGGACCGGGCCAAACTCGACAGGTTCAGGCGGGGCGCCGGCTGCAAGTCCGCAGGGAGGGACACCGCCGGATATGCAGCCCGCACCTGGCGGCTCATCCAAGACCATTGTCGCTCCCTCGGCTCCTAATTGATCGGCTAAACCTTCCACCGCGTTGCTGGTGGCATTGTGTTTGCTTGATCAGCAATCGATAGTGGCCAAGCGAGGTCTGCGTCATGGCAGTTGGTGGTCGAATTGTCTCGTTCATCGTATCTTGCAAAGGTGAGATGACGAAAACGAGCGTCGTCGAATGCTGCGGCCGACGCGCGATACCCGGGGGGGCGCATCGAGAGTGGCCCATCCCCAATTCCGCATCTGAACGACCATCTTGTCACGGCGGCGCCCCGAAGCCTTCGGGTCAGCGTCTGGATTTCCATGATGTCGAGGCGACGGCACAACTTACCGAGGGGACAGGAACCGGGAGATTTGGCTCGGCCCTTAGGATGCCCAGCAAGAACCCTTTGGGCGGACATCGCGGGAATAATGGTGTAGCGGTCAGGGCGCGGAATATCCGTGTCCGTCGAAGGCCGGTTACCCTTACGAATTGCCAGCTGCTATGTCGGAGCGATAGTGATCAACCATCGAACTGGGGTACAAGAGCTGTCTTCCTTGACCGATCTGACCATGCCTCTCACCGTTGCGCGGCCGAAGGTGAGGGTGGCAACTAGTCCTCGATACTGGGCGTAGCGGCTACGTCGGGCCTCGAAAGGGTCATTGGTTTCGATCTGCTGGACGTGGTCCGCCAATCCGTTCATGAACGACAAGTCGTGATGATGTCTGCCGTACAATAAGAGCATACAGTTAACGAATGGCGGGGCCCCAGTGGATTGGTTGATTTAGAAGTAGCCTATTCTCTTCCCTCATCTGGAATTGGCTATTCAGTGTAGGGCCTTCGGATCGCTGCCCGTTCCGTGGCTTTTATCGGTGACCGAGAGTCCTGCACGCTCCCGCCCCAATAACCGCGGTGAACATTGTCAGGCGCTGTTGGGGGGGCAAAGCGGCGGTCCTGCGGTACGCATCGGGCGGGCGCCGTCTTGTTTGACACGCCGTAATTCGCCAAGCGTGTGACCTTAAGTCTAGCTTTAAGGTCATCAGGTGATGCGGATTGAGCTTTTGGGTGGGCTGGATCGTCGGCGGCGCTGGTCGCAGGATGACAAGGCGCGGATTGTCGAGGAGACATTGGCGCCGGGTGCAAAGGTGGTTGCGGTTGCGCGTCGCAACCGAGTAGCGGCCAGCCTGGTGTTTACCTGGCGTCGACAAGCGCGGACATCCCCGAGCAGGTCGTACCACCTTTTGCGCCGGTGCAGATTGCCGCCACGGAAGCGGAGGAGACTCCGAAGCTTTTACCTGCGGGTGATAGCCGAGGGCGGTCTGTGGTGGCTGCGCGTATTGGATTGATCGAGATCGAGCTTGGCAACCGGCGACGCATCCGAGTGGACGCGCACGTCGTTCCAGAAGCGCTGGCGCGTGCCCTCGAGGTGCTTGAGCGCCGATGATTACCATACCGGGTATTGTGCGGGTGTGGCTTGCGACCGGCCACACCGATAGGCGCCGCGGCTTCCCGAGCCTTGCGCGGCTGGTCCAAGAGAGTTTGAGGCGTGATCCGCATGCCGGTGATCTCTACGTTTTTAGGGGCCGCCGCGGCGACCTGATCAAGATCATCTGGCATGATGGCCAAGGCGCATGTCTGTTCACGAAACGGCTGGAGCGCGGCCGCTTTTGTGACCATCGCGGGCGGACGGCGCTGTGACGATCAGCCTTGCACAGCTATCCTATCTCCCTCTCCGGAATTGATTGGCGGATGCCGCAAGCAACCTGGTGGGAACTGGTATCGTCAGTTCAGTTCCTGACGTGCGACTAACTTGTGAACATTTCAATCCCCGAAACTAACCACTTTGAAAACCCGGGCGGCGGTTCGCCCGACACTTAACACGTGCAAGCCTTCGCCTAACGCCCTTTCGGTGTCGTGCCAGCGTTTGATCTCGCGCTTCGTTGTGCTGTACCGCGTCGTGACCGGCTTCTTGTTCGCAACCTTCTCGCATTCAGGCAATCAAATTGAGGGGAAGTCGGCGGTGACGCGAGTTGGGTCTCTAATCTTTGGTCTTGGCGCGCGTCGTGATAGACTTAGCCCGTCAGACCAGGAGAACAGCCATGACCGCCGAGTTCGATGAAGACCGCTTCAATATGGCTATCCGTAAATTTCTGAAGCATGTCGGGGTTACATCGCAGCGTGAAATTGAGAACCTCGTGCGTAGCGGGGCAGTGGAAGGTGGCGAGCTCAAACTACGAATGACCTTGTCCGCTGAGGGAACGCCGCTGAAACATGTAATTGAGGAAATAATCGCACTTTGACGATATTCCGGGCGTCCGTGATTGCCATTCGCTTGGCAGGCGCTGGCGCCAGGCTCTGAAGAGCAAAAGTCGAGCTGATTTGATTTATGTGCGCGATGGGTGGCTGATCACCGCGGCGGGTGTGACTGCGGGAACAGATTTGGGTTTGGCGCTGGTCGGGCAGCGGCATGGCGCGGAAACGACGCTCAAAGTCGCCAAGCGATTGGTCGCATCGCAGCAATCAGCAATGAGCTGGCGAAACTTTACTATGCTGGCGCTGGCTAATGGCAGCGTTCTGAACATCATAATCGAACAGCCATCTGCGGAATGCGGCGGAGTTTGCGACTTCTCGATCGCGTTGTTCAAGGTCTTCATATTTCGAATCAAAACGCAGTCCGTTTTTCCGTGCCTCGGCCTGAATGACGTCAGTCCGGACCCGGCGCATTGTTTCGTACTGCGGCAAGATGGCCGGCACCTCGGCCGGATCTCGTCCCTCGAGGAGCACCGCCAGAGCGATGCCGTCTTCGATCGCCTGGTTGCCGCCCTGCCCCAGATGCGGAAGCATGGCGTGGGCAGCGTCACCCAACAGCGCGAGCCGCCCGTTCGTCCACGACTGCAGCGGCTTGCGGTCATACAAGCCCCACCAAAAGCAGCTCTCCACCGCTTCGAGCAGTCTCGCGACAGGCGCGTCCCATCCGATGAAGGACGACGCAAGCTCGTCGCGGTCTCCGATTGCGGACCAGGATTCGGCCTTCGGGTCAGGGCTAGGGACGAAGCCGACGTAGTTTAGCAGCTGGCCTGCACGCACCGGAAATACAATGAAGTGCTTTCCGTCCCCCATCCAAACCTGATGGGCTGCCTCCGGCCATCCCGGAAGTTTGTCGCTGGCAATCAAACCGCGATAGGAGCGGACGCCTGAATATTCCGGTAGCGTCGGCTCAACCACATACTTCTGTAAGGCGGAATGTATGCCGTCGGCAGCGATCACGACGTCGGCTTCGACGGTTTCTCCATTCGCGAATTTCAGTCGCGCTGCGGCCGCGCTCTGCTCGAATCCGATGCAGCGATAGCCGGCTTGAATGGCTTCCCCAGGAATGCTTGCCGCGAGCACATTCAACAAATCGGCCCTGTGCATACCATACATTCCATTCCAGCCGCTGGAGTCGGTTGTGACGACAGAGCCGACCCTGGTGCCGTCGGCGCGGCAGTATTGTGATGCATCGCCGATCTTGGCACCGACTTTGGCCAGAGCCGGTCCCAGCCCCATTCGCTCGAGTTGCCGCAGCGCGTTGGGAAAGATCGACAGGCCGGCACCGATCTCGCCCAGCGCGTCGGTCTGCTCAAAAACCATGACGTCGATGCCCCTTTGACGCAGAGCGCATGCCGCGGAAAGACCGCCTATTCCTCCGCCGACGATGGCGGCCCGTAGCTCCATTTGAACCTCCCTGTTCTCGAGCCGCACTACCTTGGGATATTTTTTAAATCGACGATGCGGCTGATCTGCTGGATGCGCGTTCGCTGCCGTTCGATGGCCGCGGAAAACTCACCGGGCGTGCTGCCGAGAACTTGTGCGCCACTTGCCTCAATTCGAGAGCGGACCAAGGGATCGGCGGCCACCGCCTTCACGTCCGCAGAAATCCGGTCGCGCAACGCCGGCGGCAAGTCGCGCCAGCCGAACAGGCCTGCAAGACCCTCGATTTCCATTTCAGGAAACCCGGATTCAGCAACGGTCAGCACGTCGGGCAAGCTTGGTTGGCGTTCGGGACTTGTGACGGCCAGTATCCGCGCCTTGCCCGCAAGGACAGGAGCTCTCACCGACAGCAGGGCGTGGGAAAGAATTTGCACGCGTCCCTCGCCAAAATCCGCCTGCTGGGCCGAGGCATCCCGATAGGGGATGTAGATCTGCTTGAGCCCGTGCCGCGCCAGCATTGCCGCGAATACGAAATGCGGCAGGCTCGGACCCGAACTCCACGACAATTCACCGGGCTTCGCTCGGGCAAGGTCCGCCAGCTCCTGTAGCGAGCGCACTGGGAGGCGGTCGTGAACCGCGATAACCAGGATCGAACTAGCTGTCGAGGCGATCGGTACCATGTCCCGGGACGGATCGTAGGGAAGCGAGTCCTGCAATAGCGGGCTCACGGTGACCATCGAGGCGGTTCCATAGAGAAGGGTGTGATCGTCCCTGGCGTTTGCAAACGCGCCGCCTCCGACGACGGCATCGGCGCCGGGCCGGTTCTCGACGATGACCGGCTTGCCCCAGCGCCTGCTCAAACCGTCGGCATAGATACGCGCGCTTGCATCGTTGGCGGAGCCTGCGGCAAACGGGACAATGATCTTCACATTGCGCACTGGCCAGGCGTCGTCTCCATGACAGGTGGATACAGTCGCCCAGGTGGCCCCGGCAAGAAGCATCGCGACGCGGACGACATTTCGAAGGTCTCGCAACCTCATTGGCTTCTCCCGGTCAGCCTTGAAGGAGAATTTCGAAAAGTGTCTTCAAACACGATGCTGTCACGACTTGGATGGCACCGCGTTCGCGACTAAGCCGCTCCCAGTAGACCATGGCCGGGGGCACTGTACTGAAATTATGATGAAGTTTGGCTGAGATTCCGGCTCCCACGGAGCTCATCACCCTTCCGGAGCCGGGCCGCTTGTTTTTAGTCTACTGGCCCTTGCGCGGCGAAGCTGCAGTAAGTCGGCACCCATTTCTGAAACTCTGCAACCGCCGCGAGTCTCGCTGCAACCCGTGCGCTGAGCACACTTACTCAGTCAGAACAGAGTTATTGACGTCGAAGACGGATACGGAAAAGCTTGCTTCACCAATTCTCCAGCCGACACTTCTGCCAAGCCGTCAAGACCGGAGCACTTGCAGACGGCAAGGTAACATGATCATCAAGGTCGGGCGACGCGTTACACCTCGCCCGTGTGATCGGTACAATTAGCCGCGCAGTTCGAGAGCTTGTCCACCGCTGAGCGGAGGCACCTCGCGATCTAGGCCGGATAAAATCCATCACCGTATCCACAGACCTGCACAGGACGGAATCCTCGCCGCGACAGATCGTCGAAGGCCTGCTGGTATCCCGCACTATCTAGGCCGTGCCGTGCTTGCCATTCGCCCACCTGGTCCTCGTGCCAAATTGCAGCGTAGCGAGCAATCCCTGTGTCACTGTACCCGCTCACTGAAACCAGATGGAAACCTGCGGCGTTCTGCTCATTAAAGGCCTTCTGATACTCGCTCGCCGTTAGGCCGTGCCGACCCACCCATTCGAGGCCAGGGCGCCGTTCCCATATCGCCGCGAAACGCACGTCGAAATTGACCCGGAACCCGCAAACCGGGCACGGGCGCGAAACCGTCGACGGCCATCTGGTCAAAAGGCTGCTGGTATTGGCTGCGCGACATCCCGTGCCGCGCTTGCCGATCAGAGGATGCCCCCTGTTCCCATATGGCGGCATAACGGGGCTGGCCGCTTGCGATTTACTTCGCCGTCGCGGGCTGCCTGACCCGGATGGTGATCTTCTCCGACACAATGGGCGGCTCGAACGGATAGTGCTTGGCATCGCCCAACACGAGCTGAAGCGTGTGCGTCCCGGGCGGAAGTTCGAGCAGCGTTTCGGTTTGTCCCGCCCCGAAATGCAGATGCGACTTGTCCTGCAGGATCGGCTCCTTGGGATCGATGGGGTCGTTGACGTCGATCAGCAGATGATGGTGACCGGCGTTCTGATACTCGTCGCCGGCATGGGTCACTCCCATGTTGCGCAAGCCGAACCGGACCCAGAATCCGCCGCGGACCTTCTGTCCGTCATGCGGGGTGATGAAATAGAGCTTTGCGTCCTTGGGCGCTGCCTTGCCTTGCGAAAAGGCTATCCCTGGAAGCAATGCGAGCGCCGCCGCCAGCGCGACGCAACGAAGGACCTGCATCAAACCAACTCCTCCACTCAAGGACTGAGCGCCACGCGGAATCCGTGCGTGGGATAACGAACATTGGTGTCGTAGCCATCGCGGTTGGACGGCCGCACATATCGCGAATCGTTCTTCCAGGAGCCCGAGCGCAGGACATGAGCGCTGCAGTCCCCGCTGCTCCATGCCGAGCCGTCGGTGGGCGCGCCCTGATAGGTCTTGTGCCAGCAGTCCTCGACCCACTGATCGACGCCGCCGCCCATGTCGTGGAGCCCGAACGGATTCGGCCTGAAGCTGCCGACCTTCGCCGGTTGCTCGGCCGCGAGATCACCGCAATCCTTGCAACCGGCCATGCCCGGCTGCAGCTTGTCGCCCCACCAATATTTGGTCTGCGTTCCGCCCCGCGCGGCATATTCCCATTCGGCTTCGCTCGGAAGCCGATAAGTCTTCTTCGTCGCCTGAGCGAGATAGGCCGCATATTGCTGCGCGTCGGTCCAGCTCACATTGCTGACCGGCGCATCGTCCTTGCCGATGGCCGTGAAGCCGCACGCCTTTGCAGCGGCGCACTCGTTCCATTCTTGCACGGTCACCGGATATTTGCCGATCGAGAACGGCTTGACAGTCACCTGATGGACAGGACGTTCGGTCGGGTCATCGTTGCTTCCCATTGCAAAGCTGCCGCCGCGAATGGCGACCATCTCGGGTTCGCGGACGGGAACTGTCGATGGACTTGGCAGCGGAGCGGGCGAGGGAGGCGACGAAGCCGAGGAGGGAGAAGGCTGCGGCCTTTGCGCGACGCCCTCGCGCGGCGGCGGCTGCGGGCTTGGCGATGCGGCAGGAGAAGCGTTAGGAGAAGCGTTAGGAGAAGCGGCGGGCAGGGCGGCATGCTCGCTCACCTTGCCCGGCGCCTGCGTCAGCAGGTACCACAGCACGCCGGTCGCAATGACCAGCAGCGTGAGGCTCAGGAGGAAGATCAAGATATTCTCGCGCCGGCCCTTGGTCTTGCCGACTGCATCTGCATCCGGCAGCACGCGATAGACGCGCACGGGATCGGTGATGTTCTTGACCTTCCGGTCCCCGAGTGACTCGTAGCCGCACACCACCTTGTGCTTGATCTGCTCGTAGATCGCGCCCGAGATGTAGACCTGGCCTGGCTCGGCGATGCCCTCGATGCGTGAGGCGATGTTGACGCCGTCGCCGTAGATATCGTCCGACTCAACGATGACGTCGCCCAGATTGACGCCAATCCGGTACTCGATCCGCGTATCCTTCGGAAGCGAGGCGTTGCGCCCGATCAGGTTCTGCTGGATGACGATGCTGCATCGCACGGCCTCGACCGGACTGTCGAAAATCGCGATGAAGCCATCGCCCGTCGTCTTCACCAGGCTCCCATGGTGCTCAACGATGCTGGGCTGGATCAGATCCCGCTCGATCCGCTTGACGCGGACGTGCGTGCCCTCTTCGTCGGCCTGCATCAGGCGGCTGTAGGAAGCGATGTCACCGACAATGATCGCTGCCAGACGGCGAGGCCCCACGCCGTGTGAAGGGGGGTCACCGTTGTTCCCGGATCGGAAGTTGCGAATTTCGCCCATAGCGGACCCACAAAACTGGCGAACGCGACGCAGCATACGATCCCCAAAAGGATCGTACTCCTAAAAATATCACATCGATGAACGCAGACAATATCAAGCACTCGTCTGTATCGCGTTGCCGATCGAAATGCCATCCCAGATTACCTGCCGGCCGTCGGACGCGGTCTCGCCGCCGATGACTGTCTTGCGTACGTATTGGGCGCCGCGACGAGGGGGCGGCGTGAGAGCATGTCAGCGGCGCTGCCAGCAGCCGGTCCCAGAACATTCCGATAACCTTTCGGCATTGCATGGAATGCGCAGGTACTAGTTTCACTTTGAAGGAAGTCGTCCCAATACTAACCATACGGGCGAAGTCCTCAAGACGACGATGCTGCCTGGGGGCGGCCCTTCGGCTTGCCCGTGACGTTGAGCATGGGCTACGACCGGTGAAAGTTGAACACTTCGCGTCGTCAGTGAGACGGGACCAGTGTTCATCGTGACGATGACCGTTCGGCGTGAACTGAGCCGCAAGTTAAGCACAGCTAGAAGAACAATGCCAACCAGCGCAGCACGCCGATCTCCGCCTCATGATAAGGCTTCATCACTGCCCAGGAGCAGCAATGGTCACGGTCTCTTCCATGATCTTCGCTACGCTACCGTCTCGGACCACGATTGCGGTATATTAGCCGTGTAGGGGGTGGTCGCCGAGCTTGGCCTGCCACTCGCCGGCATTGAACACGAAGTTGCCGAAGGACCGCGACACGTTGCGCTCGACCGAGTAGTCGTGCAGGTCCAAGTTGACGACGTCCTGCAGATTACGCCGAATCGCTTCTCGGCCCACGAACATACCGCTTGGCGTCACTCTAATGGCGTCGTCGGTGAACGCTGCAGCCATGGCATCGACGTCTTTGCGATTGTATGCCGCGGCAAAATTCTTCTGCAGATCGGCATATTGATCGTCGGTAGCCTGCTGAGCGGCAGCACCATAGCAGGCCGACGTCAATAAGAATGCGGCAAGTACTATCGTACGCACCATCGAGTTCGCCTTCATCAGAACGTGCGGTCAGAACCACTCGCCCGGCATGTACTTGTCGGCAACAATAATGCTCACAGACACGAGCAAGCCGCCAAAACAGAATAGCGATACCGACAAGAACGTCTCGAAGTCAGCAATCGTCTCGACCGACGCCTTGGCAAAAATACGGGTAGCCAATGCCGCCATGTTGCCCTCCAATTTGTTCTGTCGCGGCTGAGCCAAACTCGCGCTCAGCCCATCACGGCGCGGAAGTCAGCGTCTATTTTACAGCATCAATCCGTAGCATCTCGTCAAGACGAGCCTGGCAGTACTCTTCATAGAGTGCGTTGATGATCGTCCACATGACGTGAGGTCCCCTATCCACCTGATGAAGGCTAGTGCCGTTCTGTTTCAGGATCGCTTCGTGGGACCTGCCATATGGTTTCGGGCTGACGGCCTTCGCGCATCTTGCAGCGCACAGATTTCGCGGACAAAGCGTGTCACAATCAAACTGCTACGGCGCGAAATCCTTACTTGCGTTAGTAATCCAAGCACTGTCGTGGCCGCCGGAGCCTGATGCAGCTTATCGCTGCTTCTTCAATGCGTCGGAGTGCCCGAGCTATGCGGTCACTTGGGCAGAAAACTTGAGGTGATCGGCTTGAAGGCTTCCTGCGCAAAAGTCCTGTAAAGCTCGCCGATCTTGGTCGCTTCAGCGAAGAACGTCTCTTGTGCAGACTTGGCGTATTCGGTTGTCAATTCCGTGAACTTGTCGGGAACCTTCACGGCTGCAAGCTTCTCGAAATAGGCCTTGCTGGCCTCGAACGACGATTTCGCGAAATCGGTCTGGGCGGTTGTAATAGCGGTAAGATGCTGCTGAATGTTGAAAAAATCGGTCATGTTTAAATGGTCCTTGGTCGATCAGTCCCGGAGGAGATCTCCGATCCAATTGATCACGGTGTCTTATGAAGGTGAGGGTGCCTAAAAAGCAAGCATAGTTGGTGCGCCGCAGCAATGACAGTTTGTAGACTGTAGTTTTACGGAGTTCACATTTGAAGATGGACGGCTTCGACTCACAGGCTGCCTCTAACGGCCTAATGGCCCTTCCGGTCGGCGTTTGAGGCTCCGCCGTTCTTGTGGGCTAGCTGCTTAAGAAGCAGGAGAATTGCGCGGCGCGTGCCGCGACTCTTGATCTCTTTGAACGCTTTGATCAGGCGAAGCGTGTCGCGATCGATCTTTGGGAATTCCATCGGCGCCCCGGCGAGCGAAGGCCACAGCAGGGAGATCCTGCTGCGGCCCCGCGCGGTCAAAAATCCGGGTGGAAAAGATCTAAGTGAAATATGGAGCCAGCCCCGGTGAACCGATCATACCGGGCCGTCGGGCAAGGGAAATATGATCTAAATCACAAACCGCATTAGTGATTAATCTGAACCATCCATGCTGAGGGAGAGCGCCGCCGAGGCTGGCTAGCTGGCGGGCTCTCACCCCGAGCACAAGGCCGCGTATGTCCCCCACGGCCCATCCCAAGCGACAAGCTACGCAGCCGCCGCTAACAAACTGTTGCGTTCATATTCGTCGGTCGCAATGGTGAACTCGCTGCGACCTTCGGCCGGAAGCCCGCTAGCTAACGCACCTGGCGGGCTTTCTTCCTATCTGAAACAGTCTGATGATCCATCAAGCATCGCGTGGATGAAGAGAAACGACAGACCCAAAGAATGGACCGATGCAGAGGTGCAACTCTTGCTCGCTCTGTCGCGCGAAGGCGCCGGCGCGGTACAGATTGCGAGTGCGTTGGATAGATACATTTCATCAGTGAAGCGTGTGGCGGAAAACTTCGGCCTTCAACTGCGGGGTTAAGGGCTCCGGTCACGCTGGCCGGCCTAGCACTCCCGGCGCTCTAATCCGCAATTGGATCGGCTGCCGGGAGCATTGGGGGCTGGAAGCCATGCGATGCCACGTTAGCCCTATATCGACAATGCGTACAAAACCGGAATCCGGTAGTTGTCCGGAGTCCATTTTCGAAACGGGGTGTTCTACTGTGAGAACACCGGCGCGATTTAAATACCAACCAATTTCAAGTTGACCGGGAATGCCGCAGTGGGGCTGGAACCACGCTGCGGCTTTTCCGTGAGAAATACACTGCCGCGCACATCGAAATTTTCGTTAGACGACAGTCTTGCGTAGCAATTTGATCCCGAAGTTCATTTTGAGCGCGGGCGAGCGCAGTTGGATAATGGGCAAGATCGGATTTGCAATCATCTTTGCTGCGATTGCGGCATATGCAGCGGATCATCGCTGGAACGATGGCCGCTATACACGAAGCACAGCTACGGTGCTTCGCGATGTGCAGCATGCGATAGGTTGGTGACCCTCAGGGGCAGCCGTGATCATTGATCCTGTTCAGCTTGCGTCGGCCTCAGTGTGGTTCTAGTGCCCGTTGCCTCGAGCGAGGAATGATCGATCTCTGATTGGAGATCGGCTTGTGTCTAAGCTTGACCATATGCTTGAGCCCAGGACCTCGGTTCGTCGGGTCGAGGTCATCACGGAGAGCGGCCGACGGCGGCAGTTCTCGGCCGACGACAAGGCGCGGTTTGTCGAGGAGACGCTGGCCCCGGGAGCCGTGGTATCGGAGGTCGCGCGGCGGCACGGATTGTCGCCGCAACAGCTGTTTACGTGGCGCCGGCAAATGCGACGGCCGGTTGCGAGCCCTGTGGGACCCGAGCCGCAGACGTTCGTGCCCGCTGTCGTTACCCCATCGTGCACGCCGCCGGAGCGCTCACCGCGGCAGCGCCGACGCCTTCGGAAGGCGCCCGAGGGCGCCGAGAACAGTGGCATCATCGAGCTCGAGATCAACGGCGTCGCGCTCCGGGTCGGCCGCGGCGCGGATGCCGCGACGATTGCGGCGGTGATCCATGTGCTGAAGAGTTGCACGTGATCGGTCCGACGGGCGCGGTGCGGGTGATGGTGGCGACCAGGCCGGTCGACTTCCGCAAGGGTGCCGAAGGGCTCGCGGCCCTGGTGCGCGAGAGCATGCAGGCCGATCCGTTCTCCGGCGCCGTGTATGTGTTCCGCGCCAAGCGCGCCGACCGGGTGAAGCTGATCTATTGGGACGGCACGGGTGTGTGCCTGTTCGCCAAGCGGCTTGAGACCGGTTCGTTCTGCTGGCCCAACGTGCAGCACGGCGTCATTCGCCTGACCGCAGCGCAGCTGTCAGCCTTGCTCGAAGGACTGGACTGGAGGCGCGTCCACGCCGCGCGCGAGACACCGTCGCCGATCCAGGCGAGTTGAACTGCGGCACAGTGAATCAGTATGCATGTCGCGCTCGCGGGATGCCGCGACGCATGGTGTAATCGCATCATGGCGACAAGTGCCGACACGCTTCCGGACGATGCCGGCACACTCAAGGCGATGCTGCTGGCGGAACGGGCGCGCGTCGCGCGGCTCGAGCAGATCATCAAGGAGTTGCAGCGTCATCGCTTCGGCCGCCGGGCCGAGACGCTGCCGGAGGACCAGTTGCTGCTCGGCCTGGAGGAGGTCGAGCAGGTCGAGGCGAGCAGTGATGCCGCAACCGATGCAGCCAATGCTGCCGAGCGATCGAGCCGAGCCGCACGGCGCCGCAGGAACAGAGGAGCGCTGCCGGCGCATCTGCCGCGGGTCGAGATGCTGATTGACCTCGACGGTGACGCCTGCCCGTGCTGTCAGCAGGCGCTGCACCGGATCGGCGAGGATGTGAGCGAACGACTGGATATCGTGCCGGCCCAGTTCCGGGTCCTGGTCGTAAGGCGGCCGAAGTATGCCTGCCGGGCCTGCGAGACCATGGTGCAGGCACCGGCGCCAGCGCGGCTGATCGAGGGCGGGCTACCGACCGAAGCCACCGTGGCGCAGGTACTCGTCGCCAAATATGCCGACCATCTGCCGCTGTATCGGCAGGCTCAAATTTACGCCCGCCAGGGCCTCGAGCTGGATCGCTCGACCCTGGCCGATTGGGTCGGGCGGGCAGACTTCCTGTTGCGGCCGGTGCATGAGCGACTGCTCGCGAGGCTGAAGCAGTCGACAAAACTGTTTGCCGACGAGACCACCGCCCCGGTGCTCGATCCCGGACGCGGCCGCACCAAGACCGGCCAGCTCTGGGCCTATGCCCGCGACGACCGGCCCTGGGGCGGCACGGACCCGCCCGCCGTCGCCTATGTCTACGCTCCCGATCGCAAGGCCGAACGGCCGATCGTCCACCTCGCGGGTTTTGCCGGCATCCTCCAGGTCGACGGCTATGCCGGCTATCGGGTCCTGGCTGAGCGCGGTGACGTAGAACTGGCGTTCTGCTGGTCCCATGTGCGCCGGCGCTTCTACGAACTCGCCGCGGCCGGTCCCGCACCGATCGCCAGCGAGGCGCTCGAACGTATCGCCGCGCTCTACGTCATCGAAGCCCAGATCCGCGGCCGCACCGCCGACGAGCGTCGCGCCGTCCGCCAAGAGAAGAGCCGGCCGATCGCCGACGAGCTCGAACCCTGGCTGCGCGCCAAGCTTGGTCTGATTAGCCAGAAGACCAAACTCGCGGAGGCCATCCGATATGCGCTGTCGCGTTGGGACGGGCTGACGCGCTTCATTGCCGACGGCCGCATCGAGATCGATTCCAACGTCGTCGAGCGCGCTATCCGCCCAATCGCGCTCAACCGCAAGAACGCCCTGTTCGCCGGCTCGGACGGCGGCGGCGAACACTGGGCCGTCATCGCCTCACTGATCGAAACCTGCAAGCTCATCGGCGTCGAACCCCACGCCTATCTCGTCGACGTCATCACCCGCATCGTCAACGATCACCCGAATAGCCAGATCGACAAACTGCTACCCTGGGCCTATCTCGCTACCCAAGAACGCTGGCGCGTGGCCTGAGAACATCGCTTACGATGCGGGCAAACATGGTCGGCTTCCACCTTCCGCGACCAAAATCAACGGTCCATCGCGGCTTGCCACTAGCGTCAAGCAGCGTCACTAACTTGCCGCGGTTTGGCAGCACGATCGACTCGTCGAAAGCGGACCACTTCATGCCTTCGCCAGCAAATCCTTGCCCGGCGTCAGGAGTCGCACATAGGTGCCGCTTTCGTGCAGATCGAACCAGTCGCGCTCGAATGCAGACTTGATGCCGGCGCCGAACTCCGTGCCGCTTCCCTTGAGCGTGTAGTTGATCTTCTCGATATAGATTCTGCCGTCCTGTATTGGCGCAATGCCCGAAGCCAGCTGAACGAGTTGGCGGGCGGCAGCCTCTGGATTGGCAAAGGGCGTTCAGTGACGTGCTTCATCGCTGGAATCAAAACCTCAAGCGCCTATGCCTGGCTTGACTTGCCCGCGACGTAGGCGGGAATCGCCACCCGTTTGTCGCGAATGATTGTGTTGGTCGTGTACACCACTTGGCAAAACTCCTCGGCCCCGACATGTTCTGCGCGTCGTGGCGGCGGTACATCAGCGGTTAGGCCCCTGCTCTGGCGGTCTTTTTCTTTCCCGAGGTTTGCAGACGGCACGGTCCACCCACCAGGAGATTGGTCTATCCTCGTGAGAAGTAGCCGGAATTGATGAACGTCCACGGTGGGAGGGGAGGCCTAGCGATTCGGCGCTACAATACCAGTGTTCGTATTCCCCAAATCCTGCACAGCCTTGTTCATCGTAGGATCGGTGACGTAGCCGCTGGCGGGGGTAGAAGAGCCGTTGTTCTCATTCCTGGCGGGATTGCCCAGCCGGTTTCCCGTGGTTTGATAGTTGAGAGCGTTGCTTGTGTTAGGTCCGGGCGAACCACCCGTACCGCTCGCGGTGCCACGGCTCGACATCGAGCCGGCCGCCGTGCTGCCTGAGCCTGTTCCTCCTCCAGAAGCTCCACCTGAACCACCTCCGCCAGCTTGCGCCAGCGCCGAGGCGCTGGTCAAAACTAGCGCCGCTACGAAGAGAAATGTGGAAGATCTCATTGTGGGCTCCTATGCTGCATAGGAAAAAACGCCCCAGCTCGATCTCGTTCCAAATGGAAGTCACTCAAGAAGAACAGGGCGCTAAAACAGATTATTGGGAGGGCGCAAAGAGTCGTGCGACCAGCGCAGGGCATGCGCTCCAGCCGAGCAGGTGGTGGGGCCAAATGCTCCCGTAGCGCTGCACTGATGGTCTGCAACTGGGAGAAGCCGAATGCCTCTGATGCGTCACCTCATCGTTGAAGGTTCAAGCTCCAGTGTCGATAACGGCGGGGCTAGGACGACATCGTATCACACCCTCTACCTGCCAAACGCTATCCATGAGACTAGTCAGCAATGCTTTGCGACGGATGGTGCTCTTCTTGCAGATATGCTCGGCCGACAATCGTCAGTAATCGCCGCGTTCAAGGATGTCCCGAACATCCTGTTCGTTCAGGCGGGACAAAACGATCTTCGTTCGACTGACACTTCAGCGTGGCTTGCTGCATTTGCCGGGTATTTGGCCACTTTCCAGGATGCAATTAAATCCTCACGCAAAATCGTGCAGCTCGGAATCAGCACTCACAATCCTCGTAACGAAGGTCTCTTCAATGTTAATCGGGCCACCGCCGACGGGGCTCTGCGACGTTTTCCGAGTGAAGGAAAGTGCGACTTTGTTGTCGATTGGGCTGCCGATCCGACCTGGGGCCCTGACTCCGCTGCCGCAAACCAAGCTTTATACCCTGACGGCACGCATCCTTCGCAGGGCGGACAAAGCAACATGGAGGCAAATTACTTTCGACCTGCGCTCAACTCCCTCTTTCCTCTCACTTGATTCATCGTAGAATTCGTTCTCATTCGCTAGACCTGCAGGCTGTAATCGACTTCAACATTTGCCGAGGGCGCTGGGCGAACGCGCTCAAGTGTGCTGATGGAACTCTACAGCCCCTTGATCTTTGCGTTAGGCGCCGAAGTGAATAGGCAGACGATGCTCCGCTGGCTTAGCTCAGATCATCAAAAGATCCGAAGCGATCGAAAGCAGCTTGAAGTGAGGGCTCGCCGCCTGCTGCAGAGTTACCTGACGGCCAATGAGTGGCAAAAGCGCCAATACTATCAGGCCATCGCCGGCGCGGCTTCTGCATGTCAGCCTGGTATTGATGATCCGAGTTTAAGTAACGAGAAGCTTGCTGAATTAGCCGCTCAGGCGGCGACAAAAGTCGTCCAAGTACGTGATCGGAAAGCCAAGGATGCGCACGACCATTCAGCTGTACTGATCACGGATGCATACGCAACAGTTGCAATCGCCTATCGACGAGCGGCTTCAGCCTACACTGCTGACAAGGAAATGGAGCAGCTGGGCACCGCCGCAGTACACCTGGTCACGATAGCGAATTCAGCATGAATGCTGAAACGGTGCGGTCACTGACAGAAATGTGACTGCGGCTTCGGCAAACCGGCCTCGCCCTTTGCTCCGGCGTATACCTTGCGCAAACCCTTTCTCCTAAGCTGACGTAAGACGTTGCTTGTACCGTCCTCACCAATAAGAAAAGGCGGGCGGCATGTCGATTGCATTTCGAATCTTTGTACTCTTGTTCTGTGCTTACGCCGGTTGGGAAACCCCAAGCATCCAATTCGGCGAATTGCGAGAGCCTCAGCAGCAAGGGCGTTCTCCGACCGGATAAGTAAGGAATGAACAAAACAACCCTTCACCTTGAACGTCCGCAATCAAGCCAAGTTCGGCGTGCTGACCTCGCGCCGGCCACCGGTTATGCAATGCTCGTCGATGGTCGTTTCAAGACGGAATTTCTTGATCAGGACGCCGCGACTAAAGCGGCCCTTGAATTGCTGGCCAAGTATCCGATGCTGAAGATCGAGATCTACGATGCAGCATCGAAGTCACGGACGCCGGCGAAATAGCCGCTGCGTCGCAGCATGCGTGATAACCATGTCTTCTGTTTTAATCTACCTTTAGCTTTTTGCTAACAATCGAGGTCGCAAGGTCGTCGCCAAACGGAGGCGGCCTATGCCTTTGATGAAATATTTCGCATTTGTCGGCAGCTCTCTCGTCCTGTTGCTGATCGCAATCGGCTGGTGCTTGCCGCAGCAGGCGATGGGCCCCGGTAACACTGACGTAGAGCGACCGTCCATCAGGATCAGCTCAGCCGAGCGGGCACCTGAACGGGTCATAATCGATACCAGCTTGCCGACCATTGTGGCTCCGTCGAATATCAGTCCTTCTACATCGATGACGTCGGTGCAATCTGGTCGGCCTCTGCAGAGCGCATTCTCCGAACTTGACGTCGCCCGGGAACCGGTCACTCCGAAATCAGGCGGCGAGGTCTTGAAGCCGAAGCATGCTGCAAAAGGAGAATCCGCTAAAAAAGTCTCTAGCCGTCGAGCAGCGAAACCGTTGGATATTATCCCCGTACCCGCAACGAGGGCGCAGGTTGCGGCGCCTGATACAAGACTGTCGTTACTGGAAACACTTAAGGAGCGGCTAGGGCAGACGTTTTTCAAGCTGAACTAATTACGGTGCCGACTACAGGACCTCGGCGAGCGCCATTCACCGCGGACGCGCCCCGGCTCGATTGACGATCCCCATAAATAGTCTCTGAACATGGCATCCGGCAGCAAATCGGCCTGCTGCGTCACCGGGGGCGGCTGGAGCAAGCCCGCCCAAGGCGGCTCTAGTCCGAAAGATGAATAGCGCCATGTCAGCGGCATCGGGCTCGCGGAAGCGGCAAAGCCCGGTCTGCGTAAGCCCGTTTGTTTGGCAGGGCGCCTTGTTGTAGAGCGGCTGAGATAGAGGTCTCGATGGGCGATGGCGGGCACAATCGACGGCGAGGAACGCATGACGCTTACTCCGATACTACGGGATTGTGGAAAGAGGGCCTGGGGATAGGGCCGTGGCCGCTTTAGGTCGTCGGCAAGCCGTTGCGGCTTCAGCAGAATGCGTTGGGCCCCAGTTCCCGTCCATTTGCCGCGACCTTGACGCTGGCAGTTTCTCCAACGTCCTTCTCCGAGGTGCCGCCGGCTCTTGAAGTTGCGCCCCAACGGAACAGCGCCCCCTCCGGGCCGCTGGTCGGGTGGGGCCGTCCCGGACTGCCGATAGACCTCTCCATCGCAGGCGCGCGCCCTGCGCAAGTATTCACATGGCACTGGGCACATCTGGTCAATCCCTCGACCATCTTTGTTGCCGCCCGCGTCTCCGAAATCGCACCGGCCCCGGAACGGCTGCACCGGGCTGGTGGGATCTCGTCTGCACAGGATCGGGCACTGTCAGCTCCTAAATCGTTCTCAGTCCTGCGTGACGACATTGACGAAGCGAGCGCTTGTCAGTCGTGCCAGGCGGATTACACAGTCGGGCCTAGTGAGGCGCACAACTAAAAAATATCTGGCGCTTACGAAAATGGGAACGAGGTCTCCGCTTTTACATTCCTTCCGAAGTGCAATCGGGAGCCTCAGCATGGCAACGCAGATCGTGATGGATCACAGCGGCGACAGCCGCTACTTCTTCGACAACTCCGGCGGTGATGCTCTGGCGGAGGCGGAGAGACGTTTTCTGGAATTCACCGGGAAAGGATACACCGCAGCGGTGCGGAGCAGCCCGGAGGAGGTAACCAGGATCACCACGTTTGATCCGACCGCCGAAGAGACATTGTTTTTCCCGCGGCTAGTCGGTGGGTGATGGCCAGGTGAAGAGGAACTTAGCTCGGGTCAGCCGGTGGCCCCTTCGTAGCCTCTCCATTGGGAAGCTCTATGAAGCGTCCAAGGACGAGAAAACGATCCACGCTCGTGCGCTACGCCTCCTTCGTTCTTGGCTTTCGCCTCAGCAGAGGGCGGACTTCGATAGGAAGAGATATTTCGACGTCGTGGGATGCGATACTGGGAAGCGGTACCGAATTCGGCGCGGGACGTCCGCCAACGTCAACGAGATAGACGAATACGGGCGGCTCGGAACAGGGCGCTGCTTCGTCCCGTTAGGTGGCTTGGCTCAGGGCGACGTCATGCTTGCCCAGAAAATAGCTCTCGAAACCGACGAGAACCACGCGTTGAGCATCGCCAACAGCTTCCCGGGACCGCTAGGCTGGCGCCTCCCCAGGCGTCGCCCCGCAGAGGCGAGGAGCCCGGGCGTACGCCTTTCCCCCGGCTAAATTCGAGCCACGGTGCTGTTCATGCGACGCTGCTAGAGCGGCCTCTCGATTGCGCCACAACCTGTTAGCCGACGACTTTTGGATCATCTGTCCGGTACCACCGATGGCGCCAATTGCCTTATTGATTTTCGAGTGCAGCTGGCCGATTGGCTCTTGAAATCAGCTCGCGGAAAGGTCTTCGTCGTCTGCTGAGTAAGCTGCTATTCGGCCTGAGCGATCACCCAAGGAGTGGGGGGCGTTCGAACGAGAGCTATTCTGTCTCAAAGAATTGCAGTTCTGGACCTCGTTTCTCGAGCTTAACCCTGGATGAGAAGGGTCGCGGGGACCGGGCTGGATCAGTCCGTCACCTTCGAACTGCATCTCCGTGGAGTAACAGTGCCCGGACGCGCGGGAAAGCTCGCAACAGTAAGGTGGCGCCCGTGAAAGCCTTCAGGCTCGACGGAATTCCACCGCCCGCTGTTTCAGAGAAACTCTGGCCGTGAAGCCTGCCTGCAGCCACGCCATCGCCTGCGTGTGCCCAGCTTTGCGCGAACTCTCATTTCCCCACCAGGCACTGAACTTGTAAGCTGACGGCGGTAACGGCCTCCCAAGAATTCCCTCGATTTCCGAGAACGTGAGCCGAATAGTTTGCGCCCTTGTGCGCCCCAGCTCCCTCAATAGCGGATCGTAAATGGACATGACGCCGGCTCGTCACGTCGGTCTATCATCGCCGCTCGCGGGGATGTTGAACCCCCGGGCGGCAAGTTCCAGCTCGAGCTCAGTGATCCGCTCGAAGATGCGAGCAGCAATCGCCTCGGAATCTTCAACGCTTAATGATTGCATGCCCCTTAAAGATAGCTCGTCCCTGAGAACCTTCGCCACAAGGAATTGAATTGCCATTGGATCAAATCCTAAAAAGACGATCCAACCGCAACCGAAGGGCGAGTGCAAGTGTTTAGGTGGTGCTGCCGTGCTTCGGCTAGTTGTCTCCGCTCGGAATGCTGAAGCTGCGCAGCTGCTCGCACAAGCTTTTCTGCGGCAGCCCTTAACAGCACCCGTGTGCCTCATCGGGTGTTCTACCCTGCGTGATCTGTAGCCGATTGGCCGTCTCGCTTTGCTTGAGCACGAGTCGTTAGCTTATCCAGCTTCGATTGCTCTTCGCTCAGACGTCTTTCGACATACTGCCGTTCGAAGTCCGTGAGAGTGGTCTGCAATAAGAGGTGATAGCGTTGAATATTGTTGCGATGTGCCCGGACCAAATCGTCGTCAATCATCGTTGTCGGCTTTCCGGGAGTGAATCGACAAACAACTCATCATCAAGCGGGATCGGCAGGCGACCGAGCAAGAGCAGGCGGGAGCATCTCCACCGCTCTCTCCATGGTAGCGAGCTTTTCTTTCCCAATCTGCGAACTATTTCACACCGCCTTGCGATCGTCGCCTAGGTGGCCGCAGACACAGTCGAGTGGTTTAGCGGGCGTGGGTCGGCTTCATCCAGCCCGATAATGGCGGTATGGATGCCTAGCACAGTGGGGCGCGCCGGCTCATTGAGCTTGGCTGAAGGCAGGATGGTTTCTTACGAAGTCCAAGTCGATCAAAAGCACAGGAAAAGAGCTGCCAAGTCTATGCGTCTGACGGCTGCGGCCAATGGCATGCCGGTTCGATCACTGCATTTTCTGCCCGAGGTCTCTCAGCAGCGTGTGGAGAAAGTCGCTGGCATGGTCGTATTGCGCGTTGCCGTTCGTGATTTGACGGACGCGTGGATCCAATATGCGGCCAACGGTTTCTGAGCCGAGCATCTCAGCTCTGTCCGACCACTGCTGCAGCAACGTATCGGGTATATCGTCCGCAGATCCGAACATCCGCAAAAGGGAATGTTCGGCCTCGGCCTTATGGTCGTGATGAGCCTTCGCCGCATACAAAGCGAATAGTCCCCGGAAGGCATCACGGGAAACGGCAGGTTTTCCCATCGCAATGTCCCTTAAAAAAATACGTTCTCAATAGGGGCAAGTTTGACGCCTCCGTTCGGGAAAAGCTAGAAAAAACCAAGGTCCTATGCCCTTCCGTTTCCGAAGAGTTTGCCGTTGGACGATGAGGGCGCGAACCCGTCAATGATCATGACCTATCCTGGTTGGGCATTCGTGGCGCTCTCTGGCTCTTGTCGCTCCCAGCCGCTCCATTTGTGAAGTGCAAACCGGCGGAGGGGCCAGCTTGTAGGACCCAGCGCAGATGTTGCGGCCACCGCGCGGCTTGCACTAAGCTCATTCGATTGGATCCGAGTTGTTTTTGTGGAGTAGCGTCATGTCCAGTGCGATTGAGTTGATTGTGGATAGCTACACAACAGTGAAAGACCGCCAGTCGCTTGAAGAGCTGAGGATCCATCGCCGGCGACTTGCCGGAGACCTGAAAGCCTGGGTGGGCTTTGACTGCAGGTTGTCGATTGCGCAGATCGAGCAGGACATCGCGGCAATAGAGGCGGGACTGGAGACGTTGTCGGGGCCGGTCAGCGGATAAGCTAAGGAGCCAACCCGATGGCGGCGTGCGCGCAACGAGGGCCAGTGCTGCGATCGTTCGTCATGGCTGCCCTCATAGCGGTCTGGCCGTGCTCGTTTGCGCTGTGCCTCACGTCGGAGGAAATTGTCGCTAAGCTTCGCGCCGCAGGATACTCGCAGATCCAGGAACTACCAGCCGGAAAGATCAAGACCTACAAGGCCGTCAAGGAAGGCACCGCGCGCTCGCGAATCGTCGACAGCACTGGTGACGTCGCAGAGGTGGCAAGGTAGCTAGACGGGCAGACGTAGCCAAACGTCTTTGCTGGACAGCGTGCCCGTTGGGGTCGCAATCTCCATATCGACGACGCGAAACGAGCCATGACTTTCGTAAACGTAGCGAAGGTGCCAGACGGGGCCGGGTTCCGGTGAGATGGCGAAGTCGTCCAAGGCAGACGCAACGTATCGAACGGCATCGCGTCGCTCAACCGAGGCGGAGAACATCGCCTCTATCAGCGCGGCCAGGCTCATGCCGCCGACCAGCATGGCTCGTGCCGTTTCGTCGCCGTAAGTAAGCCGCAGCGCAGTCACGACTGCCGCAATGGCGTCGGGGTTCTTCAGAGCCACGGTAGATCCGCTTCGCCCAGCAAAACCATAATGCGGATTCCGCCCCTTTCGTGCAACCGGCATCGATTCGGGGCCACTGTCCCAATGGCTAATGCCCAGGGCGACCCGCTCCTGCGAAGCTCAATCAGCGGAGCAGACGGGAAAGCTGCGGCTGGAGACGCTTGAGCCGTTCTCACGGTCCTCCGACTCTGAGGCGCCAACGACAGGGCGTACCTTGAGGGGCGCTCGCCGGTTCACGCTGGCCTGCCGTGCGGCGAAGGCCGCAGCGGGAGGTTAAAACGCTGCGGCCCACGCGTCGTCAAATGAAGCCGGGTTAAAAACACCAAGTGAAATATGCAGCCAGCCCCGGTAGCAAAAATCTGCCGCAGCTTTGCCTGTTTTGCAAACACAAATTTCGGCGGAACCGAAATCCATCTAGCGGGCATTCTGTTCCGAAGGCGGAACAATTCCGATTTTTCACGGCTGCGAAGCGAGAGGGCGCGGCACACAGTCCCGGTCATGGTGGGCTCGGTTGAGACCCGGTTACTGGCATTTCGCTGATAGGACCGATTGCGGACGCAAGAGTTGCCTTGAGTCCTCAGCCCCTCGCTGAAATTAAGCTTTCCGGCGGGTTCTTTTTGACTGTGCGGGATTGAGCGCATTCACTCCACAACGTTGATGGAGACGAGCGTGATCAGTTGGCTGCTAGTCATCATAATCGCGGCCAGCGTTGCGGTCCTGATAGCTCACGCGATTGACGCCATCCGCTCCTGAAGCCGAGCGCAGCGGCGGAAAGTGGCACCCAATCTGATGACAATTTGAAGGACGGAGCATCACTCGGTTTGCTTGTATCAATCCGAAGCGGAGATACTGTTCTAGACTGACAAGCATTGTCGGCAATCCTTATCGGTCAGCAGCAGGTTTAACCTGAGTTAAGCAGGACGGCCGCAGAAGCCGAGTGACCATTAAGTAGCCTTCAATTGACCAAATTGTTTTTAGCCTCTGCAGGCGGGGCAGGACACGCGTAGGAGTCCTGCATGTTGAAACTAGTCTTTCTCACTTCGCTTGTTTTCATCACCGGCTCAATCCCATCTGAAGCGCGTCCCTTCCGCAATCAGCAAATCGCCGAATGCAACGTGTCGATGCCGTGTGACTTCTCGTACCGGCAGGCCGATCGCAGCAATGTACGACGCGGTGACTGGCTGCAGATGCGTCAACGAGGCACTGCGATGAATGCGTTTGCGAGCGCGAGCGAGCCGGAGGGGCGCGTGATCGGCGGTCGTCCGGCCGGCTGCCCTTCCTCATATTGCGGTTGTGGCGCCGCGCTCCGCGTGTTCGGTCGGGTGATTCCGGAGCTGAACCTTGCGGCGAATTGGCTCCGTTTCCCCCGTACATCGCCAGCACCGGGGATGGTCGCCGCACGCCGCGGCCACGTGTTTGTATTGGAACAGCACGTTGGTGGCGACATGTGGATGGCGTACGACTCCAACTCTGGCGGGCATGCAACACGGGTTCATGCTCGCTCATTGCGCGGATATACAGTCGTGAATCCACACGCGACCTAATCGAGGAACCCATCGGCTTAACCGGCTGGTGAGTCTGTGGGGAGATTGGATTTCCACGCCGACGCAAGTCGGGCGCTTGTGAGCCGGCCGTCGTCGGAGCAACGAGCCATTCCAGATGCTGCGCCATCGTGACGCTCACATTTCTACGACCCTGACTGTGGCGCAAGAGAGCAACACCCCGCACGGCGTTGCGCGAGACTACAAATGTTAATTTGCGCAACGACCGCCAGTCAGGCCACCTCCGTGCAATGAACCACCAAGTACGGAGGTAGCAATGAAGGTCGCGTCGGGAATCGGAGCTGCCGTTTTGTTCCTCATCCCGATGCGCTCTGCCGCGTATGCCGCATGCCAACACAGGCCCGGCGACCGGATCTCCTGCTCGGAAGTCAGATACTACGTTGCAAGGTGTCAGCAGCGGTGGCTGAAATGTATGCCCGTAGTCAGGGTGCCACCAACGTCCAGATAGAGCGGGCGCGGCGTTGCTTGGCCTCGAACGAGACGGCCGAATCGGGGCAACAGCGATCCTACAGTGAATGAGCAGGGCCAATGAAGCCGCAGCTGTGATGGCTCAGTGTTATGCAAACGGAGGCGGTTTTCGCCAGTAGGCTTCAAGTAAACCGCGATTGGACGGCGACCTCCACGGAAGCACCGGCCGAAGCCAGATGCGGACACAGAATTCTCGACTTGCGGAGGCAATCGAGCACGCAGAGAGCAAATTACTACTGCCAATGAGACGGTGAGCGCACCGTATCACGCTGCGGTTGGTCGAGGCGCCCGTCACGGGATGGCGGGCTTAGAAGTGTCCAGTGGGCGTGCGAAGCTATGGCTGCAGCGCCTCGAGCTTGGCGCTCTTGCCGTCGACTACCTTGAACATAACATAGTGCGGCTGCATCTGCCCGTTCGGCAGGAACTGGACGTCGCCGAACACCGTCCCCTTGACTGGCTTGCCGCGGATCGCCTCCGCAACGGTCTTGCGATCAAGCGACTTTGTCGACTCCACCGCCTGCGCCCACACCTGCACGGCAGCGGCGCCCAACGCGGCGCTCTTGTCGGGAGCGGCCCCATAGGCCTCTGTATAAGCGGCCACGAACGCGTTACTTTTTGGAATGGTCGTGAACGGCGGCAGGTCGGGGAAGAAGATGTCCGCCGATATCACGCCGTTATTCGCATCGCCGGCGACCTTGAATACCGTGGTCAACATGATGCCGACCGCGCCGACGAAGGTCGACTTGATGTCGGCTTGGCGGTACTGCTCGACCATCGCCGGCAAGCCTGAAGAATTTGAGGAGTTCGTGACGATAATCGCGTCCGGACTGGCGCCCTTTAGATTGGTGAGCTGGACGCGGAAATCAGTGTCCTTGAATGCGAATTTCTCAGTCATGACGACTTGGCCGGAGAAATTCAGCTTCTTGAACTCGGCTTCGACGGCGGATTGGAAGCCGTTGCCGTAGACGTCGTTCTGAGTCAGGAAAGCCACCTTCTTCGCTTTCATGGTCTCGACGACATATTTGGCGATCACGGCAGCGTCAAAGCCGTTCGAGCTGTTGATGCGGATCGCGTACGGATTGGTTTCGCCGCTGAGGATCAGCTCCGATTTCGAGACCGCCGTGATGTCGAGAACGTTGCCCCGAGCGAGGATCGGCTGCATCGCGAGCGTTACTGGTGAGTTCCAGCCTTCAATGACCACGTCGGCCTTCTCGGCAATCATCTCGTTGGCGCGGCTGACACCAACTGCGGGCGTGCTCTCGTCGTCCTTGGAGATCATCGTGAGCTTGCGGCCGAGCAGGCCGCCCTTGTCGTTGATCTGCTGCACCATCAACTTGACCGCATTGGTCACGGTCTGTCCGTCTGGGCCAGCGCCGCCGCTCAGCGGGAAGATGGTGCCGACCTTGATGTCCTGCGCCATCGCCGGCATTGATGCGAGACCCGCCAGCAGCGCGAGAGCCAGTTTCGTCTTGTGCATGCTATTCCTCCCAATATGCGTCTTCAGAACTTCTTGGTAATACGGCGATAGAGGCCCACAAGACCGGTGGGCCAGAAGATCAGGACCAGTGCGAGCACCGATCCCAGCACGATCTTGTTCCAGTCACCGCCGAGTGAGAAAAGGTTCTGCTGGGCGATCAGGAGTGCGGTGCCGATCAGGGGCCCCAGCAGGATGCGGCGTCCGACCAGCACGATGGCGGTGAGCATAAGGACCAGAAAGTAGGATTCGAACATGTCCGGGCCGACATAGGCGCGCTGATACGCGTACAGCCAGCCGGCGAGCCCCGTGATCGGCGCGGATATCACGAATACTGCGAGCCTGATCCGGCGTGGATCGACGCCAAGGCTCGCGGCGAGTGCCGGGTTCATCTGCACCATCAGCGCAGTGGTGCCGAGGCGGGAGCGACGAAAGCGTGCGATGAAGGCCAAAGTCAACACAAGCAGAGCGAAGGCGATCGGCCAGAGATCCTCTTGCATCGCGCCGGAGAAATTCGTGAAAATCAAAGGTAACTTTAAGGGCGGAATGCCGACGATGCCATCGGAACCGCCCACCGCGTCCCAGTTGAAGGCGATCTCGTATGCGACGACGGCGGCCGCGTAGGTCACGAGCGAGAAAACGAATTCGCGGGTCCGCAAGGTGACTGCGCCGAGGAAGGCAGCTGCCGCGAGGCACAGCGCGATTGTCGTCGCAGCTGTGATCCATCCGTTGACGCCGTAGCTGACGGACAGGTTCGCGGCTGCATAGCCGCCGATGGCCCAGAACACGGTGTGCCCGAGGCTGACCTCGCCGAGATAAGACAGAATGATATCGGCACCGTAGCACATTACCGCGAAGATCGCGATCGTGGTCAGCGTCGAATAGGCAACCGAGGTGCCGCCGAGCAGGCGCGGCAGGAAGAAGCCGATCACGACGGAAGCCGCGATTGCGACCAGGCGCAGGAACGGGATCGATAGCGGCCGGGGGGCTTCGATAGTGGTCATCTGGTCGCAAGCCCCGCGGGACGGATCACCAGCAAAGCCAGCAGTAGCGCAAAGGCAGCCGCCGTCGTGTAGGCGGGCGCAACGAATGCGCCGAAGAAAGCCGTAAACAGGCCGAGTCCGATGCCGGCCGCGAGCGCGCCGCCGATCGAACCGATACCGCCTAGCACGACAACGACGAAGGTCATGATAACCTCGTTGAAGCCCATGCTGGTCAAGATCGGTGAACGGGGCGCAACCAGTGCCGCGCCCAGAGCCACCGCAGAACATTCGAACATGAAGACGAGCAGATAGACTGTCTTGGCGTTGATCCCGAACAGCTCCGCGAGCTTGGGGTCCTCGGCGACAGCGCGAATGACCGCGCCGAAGCGGGTACGCTGCGTGAATACCCAAACGGCGCCATAGAGCAGAATCGTCACGACAAGCACAAGCACGTCCTGCCAAGTGAACCACAGCGTACCAAGATCCACCTTGGCGCGCGCCAATGTTCCGGGAAGGATTTGCGGATTGCCGCCGAAGATCAGGGCGCTTACGCCCTGGAGTACATAGCCCAGCCCGAGTGTCACGATCATCAGGCTGGTTAGGTTCTGGGTCATCACCAGGCGCATCATCGCGCTTTGCATTAAAAGGCCGGTTGCTCCGAGCACCACAATTGCCACGAGGATGGCGAGCGGATAGGGCAGACCTAGCTTGGTGATGGCGTACCAGGTGACGAACGCCCCGAGCATATAGAGCTGACCATGGGCGAAATTCACGAGGCGAGCCACGCCTAGCAAAATGGTCCAGCCGAGGGCGATGCATGCATAGCCGGAACCGAGCACGATGCCGTTGATGATCTGCTGCGCGACGTTCATGGAGGTGCATCCGCGATCGTGCCGAGGTAGGCCTCGATGATGCGGTGATCGGCCGCCATTACCGCGGCCGCACCTTCGCCGACAACCCGGCCGCGTTCCAATAGATAAAGATGGTCGACCACTTTGAGCGCGGCTTTCACATTCTGTTCGACCAGCAGGACCGGCAGCCCGCGATCGACCAGCAGGCGGATGCGGGAGAGCAGGTCGGTGATCAGTCGAGGCGCGAGCCCCGCGGAGGGCTCGTCCAGCATCAGAACGCGCGGTCCAGCGAGCAGTGCGCGTCCCACAGCAAGCATCTGCCGCTCGCCGCCGGACAATGCCGCGCCCTTGTGCGAGCGGCGCTCGGCTAGGCGTGGAAAAAAGTCGAAGACCTCCGGGGTGGTGAAGAGGTGCCTGCCGGTCGCGTCGGCCGGGGGACGCACCAGCTCGAGGTTCTCGTCCACCGTCAGTTCGGCGAAAATGTTCTTGCCTTCCGGTACCAACGTGAGGCCGCGTCCCACCCGCTCGTGGGCCGCGAGCCTCTCAATGTTGCGGCCCTCAAGCTGGACCTGACCTGTTACAACGGCGTGGCCGCGTGACCAGCCGGCCAGCGCGTTGACCAGCGTGGTTTTGCCGGCACCGTTGGCGCCCACGAGGCCGACCATCCGGCCGGCGGGAACGTCGATACTAACGCCTGACACCGCAACATTGCCGGCGTAGCGGACGCAGAGATCGTCGCTGCTCAGCACGCCGGTCATTCGTCGCGCCCCAGATAAGCTTCGCGAACCCGGGCATCGCGTTGGATCTCGGTCGGCGTTCCCGTCGCCAGCATCGCGCCCTGGTCGATCATGACTATGCGGTCGGCGATTGACATGATCAGGTCCATGTGATGCTCGATCACCACAAGGGCCAGCCCGCGCTTGCGCAACCCGATCAGGACGTCGGCGAGCTTCTTCATGTCGCCACCGCTAAGGCCGGCGGCAGGCTCGTCCAGCAGCAGCACTTTTGCTCCGGTGCCATAGGCAAGCGCCACCGACAGCAGCCGCTGTACGCCGTAGGGAATGTCGCCCGGAAGCTGGCCATGGTACTGCCGTGGGATGCCGAAGAAGTCGAGTAGTTGTGCGGCGGCGGTTTCGGCGGAACGGCGGGTCGAGGCCTCGCGCCACGGTGCGAAAAGCGAAGTCATCAAATTGGTCGAGAAGTCGCGGAAGATCGCCGAAGCGGCATTCTGCAGGACCGTTAACTCGCCGAAGAACGAGTTCTGCTGGAAGGTTCGGCGCAGGCCGCGGCTGGCGAGATCGAAGGTTTGGAGCGCGGAGACGTCGCTGCTATCGAGGAAGGCACGGCCTCGATACGTCACGGCGTTGGTAACGGCTGCAAAGCAGGTGCTCTTGCCGGCGCCGTTCGGGCCAATGATGCCGAGGATCTCGTTGCTATGAACCGACCAGCTCATGTCGCGCAGCGCGACCAGCGCGCCGTACTGGACGGTTAAACCTTCGACGCGCAGCACCTCGCCGGCACTCGTGCGGGTTTCCCCGGAATTTGCCACCCGGCTGTCCATCCCTCGTTGTTCTGATCGCAGCGGTGGCGACCGGTCTTATTGGCGGGCAGCTAACGGAGCAATCGATAGGGATCAAATCGCAGGAGAAGCCGCCTCGCATAGGGATCGTATCGCTGACAGACAGCGAAAACTTGTGCTGACTGGTTGCCTTCGATACCCTGGGGTCTAGCTACTGCGAGGCCCGCAACCTGCACGAAAAAAACTCGGTTCGTCGGCAAGCTCCTGCAAACGGTCGCTCGGTCAAAGGTTCGAGGGACGGTACGGCAAAAGGACGCGAGCGCGCGCGTCGCGAGGCCGAGAATAAAGAAGCTGCGGCACCGCATGTACATCGCGCTTGCAAGACTAACGAAGCCATGATGCGCGCCAGGTCACGCGAAGAGTTCTACGATCTTCGCCGAAACGACGCGATTGCATCGAGACGGGACGTCGATTGTGATGCCCCAATAACAATCCAGCTATGGGTCCTGGTTTAGCCGCAAGTAGGCCATTGAGGAAGGCTGTCTCACTCGAGAGGGTCATTTCCTTTCGGCTCTTGCAAGAACTTCGGCATGTGGTTACGCGGTTCACGATCACGCGGGGCGGGGCGTTCGGACGGGTCGCGGCCGAGCTTGGACTGCAGCTCGACGAGGTCGGTGAAGACGTCGGCCTGGCGGCGCAGCTCGTCGGCGATCATCGGCGGCTGGCTGGCGATCGTGGAAATCACGGTGACCCGCACGCCGTGGCGCTGAACGGCCTCGACCAGAGAGCGGAAGTCGCCGTCGCCCGAGAACAGCACCATCTGGTCGATGTGCTCGGCGAGCTCCATGGCGTTCACGGCGAGCTCGATGTCCATGTTGCCCTTGACCTTGCGGCGGCCGGAGGCGTCGATGAACTCCTTGGTCGCCTTGGTGACGACGGTGTAGCCGTTGTAGTCGAGCCAGTCGATCAGCGGCCGGATCGAGGAGTACTCCTGATCCTCGATGATCGCGGTGTAGTAGAACGCCCTAAGCAGCGTCCCGCGGCTCTGAAACTCCTTCAGCAGGCGCTTGTAATCGATGTCGAAGCCCAGAGTTTTCGCCGTCGCGTAGAGATTGGCTCCATCGATGAAGAGCGCGATCTTGTTAATAGTGGAGGCCATTTTTACTTTCGCGGAGGTACTTCATCAGGAAATGAGAGATGGAATGCTTCGCTGAAGACTGAAGATGAAAGGCGGACACTTATTGTAGCATAGTTGCCATGGACGATGCGCGCTAGGCGGTTGTAAAGGGGATTCTCGATTGCGCCCTTGTGACTTCAGGTTGCAGGCGGTCAGATTTGCGCTTTTGCCGCACCGTTTCAGGGCTGGTTTTGCCGACGTCGTCGGGCAGTACTACAGGGCGCGTGGCCGCACTTAGCATCGTCTCGGATAAGTCCGGAATCGCGTAATTGACGGAAGTGAGCGTTGCCGGCCTGCGGCACCATGGCGCTCGAAGATTGACGTCAATCGTTCTTACCGGTCTAGCAGTGTGATAGATGGCGTCGCCAAACTGGAGTCATCACTTCTCCGGAACGAGGTTCGACAACATCATCACCAACTGAGCCTGGCGATGTGTCCCCGTTTTCATAAAAACAGACTTCAATTGATTGCGCAGGGTCTGCTTGGAAAGTCCTCGCTCTGCCGCAAAACTCTCCAAATCCTTGCCGCTCGCAAGAGCCCATGCAAGCCGGGATTCTGCGGCCGTCAGCTCAAAGGCCTCGCGCAGAGTCATCATACCTGCTGACTGCGTTAAGTCGGTGTCGGAGATAACTAGTATTGCGTGGAAGAGGGAAAGGGGAGAGTCGGTTAGACCAGTAAGCCGCATCGGGTAGATGACAAGTCGGCCGCCTGAAACCTTTTGCAGAACTATGGGCGCGATAGTGAAGGCTTCAACGCTCCAGAACAGAGCTCTGATCGCGTTGTGCAGGAGCTCATTTGATTTCGGATCTTGGCAGCGAATGCGTCCTGCCGAAATCTGCAGATCCAATCCGATTAGTCGCTCCGCCGCCGGATTGACGCGAACGACGTGGCCCGACCGGTCAAGCAGAAGTGCCGCGCGCTTTGAGAAATCGAAGGCACTTAGTGCTGATTCCCCTTTTGCCAGGCCGAGCGCTGCGCAAGTCTGAACGACCGAATCCAAACTGTTGGACAGCTCGGAAAGAGCTCGCAACTCTCTCGCGGAATAAGAACCTTGTTCTGGCGTCCTTTGTAGGCTCAAATTCCAAACTAGATCTTCCCGGCCGATCCGGACGCCTGCCCAACCGCTAAGATTACAGTTCCGAAGGAACTCTTGATAAAAAGGCGAACGCTTGCGTGCGTCTAATGGCATGCAGTCGTCGTCTGTCGCCACTCCATTGGCCAAGAAGGCGGCCTTTCCCCGGTAGCGCTCGTCGCGGCCTTGCCATCCGTCACTGACGTAAACATTTGCGCTGCGATCCATGGAAGGAGTAGCAGCAACGATAGGCAATGCTCCGACAACTGGTAACAGGACCGCGCCATACGACCCGGTGCATTCCGCCGCCGTCTGCAATGCCTCTGTCCAGAGAGAGGGATCGATCGCGGCGGCGGCCAACACGCGGCTAAGTCGCTGCAGATCAAAGGGTTCCATCCACCATTCCGACGTCGTCGAATGTGCCGCAGCACCTCTAAAGGCATAGCCCAATTGGGCCATGCTGCCTCAGGATATTCGCCTTATCAAGGGGTTGGGGTAGCCCCGCGAGACCCACTTCGGCAAGGCGAGAGCAAAATGACCATCATGGAAGTTGGCCACGGTCCTACAGGGGCTCGTAGCGACCGCCCTCTTGGGCAATGCGGGCCGGTCCGCTGTTCACGAGTTTCGCTGTGCACGAGCCCGTATTCATGAAAAGCTACGACCGCAACTTCTGTCGGAATAGAACCAGTGATCTGCCAACCTTTGACATCGATGTTCAACGCAGGGGACGACGTTGGGGCTGGTTCATTCGGACAAGCTCGGGCGAATGCTTAGTAGAAGGCCGAGAGCGCAGTCGGGCCGAGGCGGGATATAGGGCGGCACGAGCGCTGTTTCAGCTATTGGCTTCCTCGCCCTATCAGAAAGCAGTCAAAGAAGCTTTACGCGCCGGCAGACCTAGTTAGTTCACTTCAACGGTCGACCTGATACGAGTTGCCCAGCGGAATGCACTCAGGGATCACTAGTGTGATCGGGATTTAGTTTAGAGCAGGGCATCTTCAAGCGATGCGACTAAGGACGTTTGCGACTTGAGATCGACGCGCGGCCGCCGAGTGCGTTATCTAACGTGCATTTTCTCGACTATCGCGTAGAGCAGCACGAAGATCGGTAAGAAGACGAAGAACCAAACCACTGACTGATCGGTTTTCGCGAATTCGCGGTTTGGGTTGCTGTCGGTCGCGTGAGGCGTTGTCGAAAGCACTCGAGCGGGCCGACCTCGTCTTGCGAGGCGGCCTAGCAGTCGGCGGACTGTCTCTTCCGGAGGAGGCTGCCGGTTCATCTTGATGCTCAGAGCGTGAACATCGACGGGAATTCTCGTACCCGCTCGATATCGACGTAACCGCTTCCGTTCAGCCATTCGTGCCGGCAATAGGCGAGGGATGCGGGATCGATGGTAAGCCCATCTCTGGCGATGGTGCGTCGCGTGCCCATGCGGCCGGCCCACTCCTTGCTGCGGGTAGTTGGATCGACGCGACCGACGACGTAAACGGCTGTGTCGTTCGTCAAAGCAATCTCCAAAGGTGCTTAAATGAACTGGCGACAATATGGAAAGCTTATCGGCAGACCGATTTTAAGCAACGAGGATCGTTGCTGCAGGTGCGAAGGCTATCGCTCCCGGCGGCGGTGTCGCCCTGTTGCGTGATTCCAAGCGACTCAAGTTGCCTGCGCAAGAACGACGATCAAAACAGGGGCGTTGAGATCGTGCGCAAACTCTCGTCCTGCCCGCCCGACAGATAGCGATCATTCCGGGGAAGATGGGTCAGTGATCGCCGGCAAAGTTTCGGAAAACAAAATTTGAGCCTACGGGTTCGACAGGTGAGTACGTCAGAGTGGCGAGGCCGAGAAGTTGGGCGGCGACATGACAAGGACGCTGCTCATCACCTTTCATAAATCCGCAACATCAAAATCGGCCATTTTGGCTCGAGTCGCTGAGGACATGCGTTGACCATGGCCGTGATGCGGAGAGTTTCGTTGGAGACAACCCAGCAGATTCTTGTCAAAATCCTCAGCCGTTACAGACGTCGTCGGCTAAGCTCTTGCCCGGGGGCTCTAATTTGGGAGGTGCCAATCCCGGTAAGGTGGCATCCGTGGGACGCGGTGCCTTTGGCTTCCGCAATGTGCTTGGCGCGCCTTCGTGGTAGGTCGATCGGCCTCCGGCCGATATCTTTCATAACAAAGATTTGCGAATCCCCGTTCTTGCTCGCGCAGCAGCTCGGATCTTCTTCAAACGAAGCTGAATGCTTGCGCGCGACGCGGACCTATCGGGAGGTAGGCCCAATTTCCGCTGCAGGTGGATTTCCTCGGCAAGGAAGACCGCCCAGCGTGCGCAAAGCGGCCAACACCTCGCAATGACCTTTGTTCTGTCGGGCGGTTCAGCCTTGACCCGGGCCACGTCCCAGCCGCCGCGGCAGAATGTACTCGACATCAATGCTGATGCCGTCTCCGCTCAGGGGGGTCGCTGTATAGACCGCAGAGACAGCCAATTCGAAGAAGCTCCCGATCGTGAGATAGCCGATTGTGAGCGCCGACTCTCCGCTTGGCGGACCGCCGAGCAGCAATTCCGCGATGTGGCAGCAATCGTCCATCGTCGCCGCCAGCGGTGGAAGGGTGATGAGCTCGCCGGTGTGTTGAGAGATTTTAGCTGGATCGGCGAATTTGGGCTCGCGTCCAATAACGGCGCCCGCGTTGATCAAGGGTACGAAAAATTTCGCGACCTGCGCCGGCTGACCGGTGATATTTTGAATGTTGACCTCGGTCGCGTACACGCCGGGCCGGGCGCCTGCGGTACAGCAGCAGTTCGTCTCGGTTTGTCTGCCGCAAACGACCTTTACGCTGTGCACGAGGAACTCGGCTTGCGGCGGTACGGTGGTGGCGGCGAGCAATTCGCTGAATGGATGCGGAAGACGGTCACTTGCAGAGCCCGTTGGATTTTTGGCCATTTCGATCTCCACGATGTTTGCGGAAGGCGACCTACACGCCAAACATACGCCAGACTCGACGCAATCTTGTGAGAGATGGCTCACAACACTTGGAAGAAACCGCGACAAGCCAAAGTTCCTCGCAAGCAGTGCAACGGATCGTCAGGCGACGATCACTCGATTATCCTCTGAAGTGCGATAAGAGAGGCCAAGACGAGCACCAGGGCTCCGGCGAAGGTGATGCCAAGGAAAACATTATGCATGGCGCCGCATCTCGCTTTCATCGTTCCCCCAGCCACTTAGTTGACCGGGCCGGGATCATCAAAGGCCTTCATCAGCCGTCGTTAATCGTTGCGCTTCAGTTCGACGATGAACCCTCCGACAGATCGCCAGGACCGGAGCGCTCGCAGGCTGGACAAGGCAGCCTCGTGCTGGTGCAGTATCTCCCTCGAGGAGCACTTGCTCCCCTTCAGGTGCCTCATCTGTCGGGTTCCGAATTTCTGTAGGTACAATCGCGGTCAGCCCCCAACGACGATGTTGGGCAGTAGCATCATCGCCGTTTTTCGAGCCGGGACTTCGAAGCGTTGGTTGTCACGGTTCCGAGGCTCGCCACCAGGGCTTGTCCCAACCCTTCCTTCAAGCTGTCCAACAGAGACAATTCAGCGACTGCAGGTGAGGTTGTTGCTTTGTCGTTCCTTGAGGATTTGATATTCGTATTTGATTGATGAACAGCAAGCTTTTTCGAACGCTCTCGGTTTGAGAGAGTCGGCTTTGTCGGTACGTCCCCAACCGGCGTCGCAGTTGCTATCTTGGGAGGAGGCACGACAGCTGCAACAGCTGTTTGTGGCCATCGTTCAGCAAACTCCAGTACGCTCGGCGGCGAGACGATCGTCGGCAAACTTGTGTCGATAACGACCCGCTCGGGCACCCGTTCGGCCGAGGCTATCCTTATGGCGGGCCTTTCGGTCGAGCCACCGGTAGGTTCCATCACTTGCTGCGGCAAACACCACCCCAATCCGATCAGCCAAAGGACAAGGGCGCTGCCGACAACCCGAAATATTTAATCAACGGCATGGGTCGTCTCCCATTCGAGACGATCTTGAGGCCGGAATTCTTAGTAGATCGGTAAAGGTAGATTAAAAACGGTAACGTGGTTATCGGAGATGTTGCGACGCAGAAGCGACGCCATTTGCCCGAGAGAGAGAGAGAGAGAGGGAGAGGGAGAGGGAGAGGGAGAGGGAGAGGGAGCCGAGCCTTCAGCGCTTGAGAGGATTAGCTCTCTCCAAGACGCAGAGGTCGGCTTCACCTGCGCGCACATGCAAAGTATTGTCAATCGGCTTGCAACTTTGACCCCTCATCGGCGTCCAATTTTGACCCCTTTGTGCGGCGTTGTTTGCTGGTAGCGCTCGTCTCGTCGGAGCTGGCCGGGATAGCGGAGGCGAGACGAGCGCGGGTGGCGTGATCGTCGTCTCGGCTTTTGAACCGCCAGCTGTCGTTGCCGGTCTCGACGATGTCACAGTGATGGGTCAACCGGTCGAGCAGCGCGGTGGTCATCTTGGCGTCGCCGAACACACTCGGCCATTCGCCGAAGGCGAGATTTGTCGTCACGATGACGGAGGCGCGCTCATAGAGCCGGCTGACGAGGTGGAACAGAAGCTGGCCACCCGACTGGGCGAAGGGCAAATAGCCGAGTTCGTCCAGCACGATGAAGTCCATCCGGGTCAGATGCTCGGCGAGCCGTCCTTGCCGTCCGTTGCGGGTCTCGGTCTCGAGGCGATTGACGAGGTCGACTACGTTGAAGAAGCGGCCGCGAGCACCGGATCGGATGCAGCTTCTGGCGATGGCAATGGCCAGGTGGGTTTTGCCTGTGCCGGTGCCGCCAACCAGTACGACGTTGCGTTGCTGGGCGATGAAGCCGCCGCCGGCTAGGTCATTGACGAGAGTCTGATTGATTGGCGTGCCATCGAACTGGAAGTCCGCGATGTCCTTGGCAAGTGGCAGCTTGGCAATGGTGAGCTGGTATTTGATCGACCTGGCTTGCTTCTCATTGATCTCGGCGTTGAGCAGGTCGCCGACAATGCGCTGAGGTTCGTGCTGGCGTTTGACAGCGGTCGCCATGATCTCGTCGAAGGCCGCCTTCATGCCATAGAGCTTGAGTTCGCCCATGAGGTCGAAGATTTGGGTTCGTTCCATCAGATGGTCCTCCGGAGGTTGTCGTAGCGGGCACAATCGGCGATCGGTGCATGACGGAGCGTCAGTGCGGCCGGCGTCATGATGTTGGCCGGTGGGGCGAGTTCACGTTGACGGGCCAGGATATTGAGAACGACATCTGCGGAATGGACGCTGTGACTGAGCGCTTCGGCACAGGCCGCTTCCACCGCGGGGAGACCGTCAGTCAGCACCGCGTTGAGGATATCGACCATCTGCCGATTGCCATCGTCGGTGCTGGCAAGCTTGCGCCGGATCCGCTCGATCGCGGCCGGCAGCACCCAGTCCTTGAAGGGAGCACCGTTGCGCAAGGCGCCGGGTTTGCGGACGAGCACCGGCACATAATGCCAGGGGTCGTAGACGGTATCGCCGCGACTAAAGGATCGCGGGTGCTCGGCAACGATGCGTCCATCCTGACGGATCACGATGCGATCGGCATAGGCTTGAACCTCGACCGGTCGTCCGACTGCGCTGGCTGCGACCGAGTACTTGTTGTTGTCGAAGCGCACCAGGCAGGTCCTCGAGACCGACGCCGTCACGGCATGGAAGCCGTCGAAGCGGCCGGCATAGGGAACGAGCTTGGGGCGTTCGGCTTCGAACACGTCCCAGATCGTCTGATCAACCAACTCCGGATGGCGATGAGCCTTGGCGTAGGCGATGCATTTGTCGAGCAGCCAGGCGTTTAACTCGTCGAGGTTTTTGAACCGCAGCCGCGGCGTGAAGAAGCGTTCCCTGACCAGCCCAACCTGGTTCTCGACCTGCCCCTTCTCCCAGCCCGACGCTGGCGTGCAGGCGACCGGATCGACCAGATAGTGGCTGCACATCTGCAAGAAGCGGCGATTGTAGAGACGCCCTTTACCGACGAAAATCGTCTCTACCGCGGTCTTCATGTTGTCGTAGATGCCGCGAGTGCAGGTGCCTTTGAACAGGGCGAACGCCCGGTCGTGGGCATCGAACACCATCTCCTGCGTCTCCCGCGGATAGGCTCGCACGAACAGCATGCGGCTGTGACAGAGCCGGACATGGGCGGCCTTCACCATCACCGTGGTGCCGCTCAGCAAGACCACCTCGTGGCTCCAGTCGAACTGGTAGGCTTCGCCTGGGGCAAAGCTCAGCGGAACATAAGCGGCTGCGGTCGGTTGCCCGCGTTCTTTGCTCCAGCGCCTGGCGTAACGCCGCACCGCATCGTAACCGCCGTCATAGCCGCGGCCGCGCAACTCTTCGAAGATCCGGATCAGCGTCAACTGTTCACGAGCGGATTTAGTCACGTTCGACGCAAGCAGCCCGTCAAGTTCGACTGCCCATTGTCCGAGCTTTGGCCGCGGCTGCACCTGCCGTTCGTACTCGAAGGAGGTCTCTCCCGACCTCAGCACCTTCCGAACCGTGTTCCGCGACACCTTCAGGTCACGGGCGATCTCCTTGATCGTCTTGCCCTTGATGAAGTGCTCGCGCCGGATCCGGGCAATCGTCTCCACGATCAGCATCCCCCACCACCTGCTTTGTTACGAAGCAGGCAGCGCAACAGACCAACCTGTAGGGGGTCAATTTTGGACGCCGATCCCCCGGCTTAGGGGGTCAATATTGCAGGCCGAATGACAAAGTATGGCTTCGATGTCGTACAAATGCGAACGTTGCGCTGCTTGCGTGTGCACCCTGGCTTGAACCTAGTCACTCCAGGTTGGATCTCCGAACAATGGCGCTGCTTGGGAATGCAGACACAGCGATGCCTGCTGGCCTCGTTCGCCCGGAATATACGCGCAGTGGCGCGAAATTGGCGCTTAAACCGCAGCCGACAATCGGTCTGCGTTGCGCGGACGCGCGCGGTCCTCTATCTCTGCGCCGGATGAATTTTGATACGATGTATTTCCATTTTTTGGCCGATGCCCTTCAAATTTTGGTAGTCGCGCGATGCCGAGCATCCTTTGACGATGTCACTCACTCCAGGGGCCTCCATCACCGTTTCTGTCAGGCAGATTTCGTTGACGCCGGCTAGACCTTGCACACGGGCGGCAATATTCACGTCCTGTCCGAAGTAGTCGATCCGGTCATTGAGCCTTACGGCTATGGCCCTGCCTCTGTGCACGCCGATTTTGAGGCCGAGCGGCTGCGAAGCGGTCCGATTGAAACGCGACAGCTCTTCGATCATCTCGACGGATGCAAGAACCGCGTCCTGGGGACGCCCGAAGGCAGCCATGACTGCATCACCGATCGTCTTCACGATAGTGCCAGATCGAATCTTGATGATCTTATTCAAGATGTCGAAGTGCTGACGAACGAGAAAATAAGCGTTCACGTCGCCGATGTTTTCGTACAACGGCGTCGAATCCTTTAGATCAGTAAACAGATAGGTGACGTCGGAGACGGCCAGGCTTTCGCGCTCGTCCACCAGCTGGGTCTTGTACAGTTCGCCGAAGCAGGGCGTCAGCAACAATCGCTTACCGGAAAGAAAAGGCTCATATTCGACCAGATGGGGCTGGAACTGGAAAGGGTATTGGAGAAACCAGAAGCGGCCACGATCCTTGGTGCGGTTCTCAATGTGGATGATGTGTTTGCCTGGGCTAAGATCGGCCGTCTGTCGAAACGCAAAGCGTCCGTCGCCAAGAATCATATCTCTCGGTTTAGTGGGTCGATCCGTAACGAACCGGCCCGATTCGAGTTGGACAAGCGTTTCCTGGCGTTCCGCCGGTTCACCGTTCGCGAAGAAAACCAGAAGAAGTTTATGGCTAAGATCGAGCACCTCGAAACGACCGGCAGTTACGGCGAATTCAAATATCAACCGCTGACCCGCCTCGATATCGGCGAATCCCCGCGAGAGTGCCGCAATCAGTTGCTCGTGTGTCATTCCGTGCGGGGGCTTGAAGTCCTTGGAGAAGTTGTAACGGAGATAGTAGTCCTGGACGGACAGCATGTCCGGATGACGATATAGGATGTCGCGAATCGAACTCGAGACGGTAAAGGTGACTTGGATGTAGTCGTCAAGCGCCGCCTCATTGAGGGCGTTGCAGAATTCGCATTGGAAACGTGGATGAACCTGGTCTAGCTCACGAAAAGTGCCGGCGACCTGCGGGCAGTAGGCGCAGATGAGCAGCCACTGCATCTCGAATAACCCAACCTTAGCGGCGTACACGAACAGCTCGATTCCTTCGGCGTCACGTAGGCCGTTGGCAGTCGCGTACTGGATAGGATTGACTCGAAAGAGATCATAGTCGCCGGAGGCGCGAATAAAACCTTCGAGATTCGAGAGGGTCTGCGGCGCCCAACTCGCTATCGACCCGAGCTCTATGAGGCGCTGATTCAGGAGGCCTTCGTTGACTGGGGATGACCCGTTCATATCAGTATGCTACCTCGCTCCATGCCGGCAATACTGGTTAGTCGGCCGACTAGCCACGCGACAATCGACGCGGTCCCTTTGTGTTCAACTGGTTTTAGTCGAACCGAGCCGGATAAGAAAAGTCAGCTCTATTGGCCTGTATCAGTCGGCAATGCGACGCCTTGGTCGAATAGGCAATGTCTGGTCTCGTCCATCATGTCCATGAGAGCCAGCAGGGGGGATCTGCCGCGACTGCAAGTAGGTGGTCGGCAATGACGGCAGGCGCTGTTGACCCATGGCAAGCGCTTGTTGATTCTCGCATGGTCTATTGTCGGATGAAGATTATGGCATGTGGAGGTCGCGGAGCAACGTAAAAGCGTGCCTCACCGGCGAGGCATTCCAAGTGCTCCGCAATCAACCCGCCAATCCAGATAACATCTTCTTTGACCAGCAATCCGGGCATTCTCTCTGGTTCATGCGTCAAGAGCACCTGCGTCAGTCATTTCGAACTCGCGGAAACTGGCTGCATCAGACGCCGAAAGAGCGACTGATGTCTTTCGCCATCACGATAGCAACATCCGTATAGCGGCCGTTCGACCAGAACTGATCGCAAATCAGCAAAAGGAATAGCGCATTAATCGAAATCAGAATTCCCTTGCACATAGCGGACTTGTCCCTTGATGAGACTGCCAACCGAGCAGGTATGAACTGAGAGAGACGATATGTTTTCTAAACTAGCCGCGGCGACGATCTGCAATGGTTGCAGGCTGGCAAGAAGCCGTTACTAGTCCGTTAACCGACCGGTCCGACCAATCTCTGCCGAAGGTCGGTCTCCGGTCCGAAGCTGCTGATCCCGGAGGTTCGCTATTGCGTGCCTATCGTCTCGAACCCTCGCGCGTTCTCAATAGCGATACATTCGCGATTCGGCGATTCGGCCGACCGTGTACTCTGAACTAGGATGTCTAAGGCGACCTTGGTCAAACTAGGATACGGTCCGCCCGGGGTGCTCAAGGTGTAACGGTCACGCTCTTGAAGACAGTGCCGCCGTTGTTGGAGCGGCCGCTGAAGCGGACGGTCTGCGGACCTCGCGAGGTGGCACTGAATTTCCAGATGGCGGAGCGCGTATCGGCCTCCGTTACAGTGCCAAGTGTGAGGCTGGCCGCATTTGGAAAATCCATCGCCACCCCATCCTCGCGGGTGGTCGAGACCCCGAGCAGGCTTAAACCGGTAGACCCCGCCGCCGCTGACACCTGAACTCCATATGCCTCGTAACTCGGGTTGAAAATGGTTGTCTTGATTGTGAAGGTCGAGCCGATCGCGGGAGACGTTGTGCTCGGCGTAGCCGTCATCGAAATCGCAGGCGTTGGATCGCCGCGAATGATTTTAGCCGCGATTGCCACCGGCAAGCCAAATGAGGGAGCTCTCCAGTTGATTGCTTTGAGCCGGAGAACGCCAGGAGGTGGATTGTCGATGATGAGATATTCGACGTTGTCGATATTAGACTGCGAGGCCCAGCCACCACATTGTCCAACTGCGTCCGGCGTGCAACTGGCGCCGGGATCGGCCCACAGGTCAACATCGTATGTCACCGCCTGTGACGCTCCTGCGCTCGCCTCGGGCTCGTCCCAGGTAAGTACGGCGACAACGCGCTTGGTTCCTCTTGGCACGTCGATGTCGAAAAAGCCCCAAGACTTGTCTGTGATCGTCATCCAGGCCCAGTGGCCGCTCCAGCCGTTGGGGTCGAGCCGCGCCCAATGCGACTGATAGTCGGAGACGCGTCCCAGTCCAAAATCATTGCGACCGCCACCAGTGTTGTTCGCGGGACTAACCTCGTCCGAATGCAGCGTAGCGGAAGCCATGAGATGGGCACGCAGCAAGTGCGGTCGATCTCTGAAATCAGGATAGTGCTCCAGCAACGTCGCCGCGATGCCACTGACATGTGGCGCTGCCATGCTGCATCCGCTCTTATCCGTATAACCATCCGTCGTTCCCGCCTGCGCGGAGGTCACGACAGCGCCCGTTGCGACGAGGTCTGGCTTCATCCGATTATCGCCCGTCGGGCCGCGGCTGCTGCTGCCGGACAGTTCGCCAACTAGGCTTGATCCCGCGTCCTGCACGTTTCCAACTGTAAGCGCATTCTTGGCCACACCGGGAGACCAGATCGATTGCGCGCCCGGGCCGTTATTGCCGGAGCACACGATGTAGGCTTGGCGGGATTCCCAGACGCGGGCATCGAGCTTGCGCGATTCGGAGTCGGTCCCAGTCTGTCCCGATCCGCTCGCCCCACCGCTGAGATTAACGACCGAGGGCCGCGGCGCGTCGCAGCTGGTTGCGTCCGCCATGTAGTCGATCGCGTCCCGAAGCCAAGAGTTTTGTCCGGTGTTGGTCGATTTCCAGATCTTTCCAACCCGGATGCGCTCACGCGAGCCGACCGCAGTTGCGACGCCGCGGAACCGCGCTTTCGCGGTGCCAGTTCCGGAGATGGTCGCGAGAACGTGAGTGCCGTGGCCATTCTGATCATTCCAAACGCCCGCGGCGTCGCTCGTGAAATTAATCCCGCAACCGTTCTTGTTGAGGTCTTGGTGCATGGTTGCGGCCGCACTTCCCAACATGGCGCCGGTGTCGAGTAAGCCCAATACAGTTCCCGCACCCAGGAAGCCGGACGCACGGATGTAATCGACTCCATTCGTAGCCATGCTCTGATCGTGTCCACCGCCGCTCCGGCGCTCGATTTCGATGAACAGGATGAAATCCAAACCGGAAAGAATGCGGATCTGTTCGGGTGTTGCGAGAGCCTCATAGCTCCGCAACACCGGGTCGTAGCGACCGACCTCCGCACCCGTAGCTTGGACCCGTTCGGCGAACGAAGTTTTGGGATCAGTTTCGAACAGGCTGATAATAATTGGAAATCGAACCACCTCGGAGCCGAGACGCTCGATGGCAGATTTCAGCTCCGGCGCTAATTTTTGGTCGGGTGAGGGGTAAGACAATGATCTAAACCCGGGCATTTTGGCAATGCCCTCCAACGCCTGCGCTTGCAGGGGGACGCGGACCTTGAGTGCTGTCCCATGCAGCCCGAGCGATGCGACCCCGAACTCGCTCATCAGCGTGCGCTCCGTGGCCGCGTCCGGCAGCGATTCCATCAGCAGAAAGGCATAGGTCTCCGTCCGCTCCCCTGCCGCTAAATCCGACCGTATGCGCGGGTCGACCCCGGAGGCCGGTGTCATCGTCCCTCCCGAGAACCCAAGCTGATAGGCCTCAAATGATCGGACATCCGACGCGCCGCGCGAAGGATAATCGGCCGGAGGCTTTGGGCGATCCTTTGGCGCAGACAGCGGCCTGTTGGGCGCCTCCGTTTGGACTGTTGTCGCCTCGGCGCCCCGATGCGGAAGTGCATCGCGCGGCGGCTTGCGATCGACAGGGAAAACCAACCGATCCGCCACATCAGACTTGCTCGGTCCGAAGTCGCGACGTTTGGTGTCATCCGCGCTGGTGGCACTAGGTCGCCCAACGCCCGCCTGGCGCAATTCGAAGTTTCTGACCCCGTCCTGAACGGCTTCGAGCGAAATGGGGTCACCCTCGCCGTCCCGATTGATGCGCATAGCGCTATTCTGGCCGCTAGACGCGCCTTCCGCGGGAGCAACGGACTGCGCGGACGCAAGCGCGACGGGCGCAGCAACCAATAAGGTCGCAACGAATGTTTTCAACCGCGCTGAACGGCAGCAATAGGCCAAACGCTTGGGTAAGAAGGTTTCGTTCATTGGCTTCCTCCAAATGAACATTCTTACAAGGCGACTTTGATCCGATTTCTGAATCGTCGCAATGGCGCACAAGCCGGCACAATCAAATTTGCTTCGCGTCAACATACGACGCGGTCGCGCTCAATCTTTTGCGTTGAGCATCCTAGCAAATCAATAAATGAACCCTAACAGTACGACGGAAGATTATGCAGTGATTTAGTTCACAAGATTGCTAGTTCGATTCAAAACAGACAGGCTCGTGAACCCGATCAGCCCATCGTTCCATAACCACGCATACGCGAACGTGCAGAGCGAGGCAGGGTTGCAGGCGAGTGAGTGAGCCCAGCCAGCCGTCAGAGCAAACGCGCATTGAAGCCGTCGTTGACGCGCGTTGCAGCCCTCGCTGTCGCGCGCCATGGAAAACTGCCGCCTCGGCGCCATGAGGAATTGCCCCCTCCTTGGATAGCCAAGGAGAGAGCAAATGAACAAGGAACGAATCACTAGAGGCTCGCCGTGGAGTGATCCATGGGGGCAGGTAATGAAGACACCAAATGACGTGGCGGAGATGTTGCGCCTGAGAGCGTGCGGATGAGGGCTGAAGCGGATTGCGCGCGAGCTGGGCTGCAGCCCTGAGCTTGGCTGCCCGATACCGACGCTTTTTAGACGCCGGAAACTGCGACCCGCTCACCCATTTCCTTCACTCTGAACGTTATGATGTGAATGCTGACCGAAAAGTGACTCCCATCGGCGCGTTCGGAACCCCTTTAAGTCACTGATTGTGTAGAATCTGATTGATCGGACCCCACGCCGATCAAGGTCGAGCCCCCCCGCCGAAACACAGAAGAACTCCTTCACGGCAAGCCTTCCACCGAGCCATCGATGAGGAGGTTTGGCTCCCACATCAGATATATCTTTCAAGGTGCAAGCGCGCTGCCATGTTCCGTCGATCGCCATCATGCTCGCCGGAATAGCCCGGTCGAACGCAACTGCCGTGTCCCTCGCTAGACCGGTGCTCTCATCACGCACCCTCCAGATCAGGCAGTGAGGGCACCAGCGACGGCATCTCCAGGCGCGAGGATACGAGCGAGGAGCTTGCGACCGAGCAGTCCCGGCCCTGTTCCTTCGCGCGGTACAAAGCTATGTCGGCGTCACGGGTGAGCGCCAACTCATCCGTGGTCGCATCCCGCTTTTCGGCGACGCCCACGCTTATCGTTACGTACTTTCGCGGCGAGCGCGGATGGTAGATCTGCAAACGAGCGACCAGCATCCGAATCGCGTCGGCCACCTTCACCGCCCTTTCCTCGTTCACGCCGGGCAGGACCACGGCGAACTCCTCGCCGCCGTACCGCGCCGACAATCCTCCCGTATTTGCGGTGGCGCTTCCGATCACCTCGGCGATGCGCTGGAGGCAACCGTCCCCGGCCTGGTGGCCCAGCGCGTCGTTGAAGCCCTTGAACTGGTCAATGTCCATCAGGAGAACCGATAGCATGTCATGTTTGGCGTAGGCCTCCCGCAAGAAGGCATCGAAGCTGCGCCGATTCGCGAGCCGCGTCAGACCGTCTGTCGTCGCGAGCTGCGCCAGTCTAAGGTTGGCTGATGACAGCTCGTCCTTGAGGCGCTTCTGCTTCGTGATGTCGCGAAGAGTTCCGACGATCTCCAGCTCGCCGCCGATGGACTGCTCGGCCAGCTTGAAGTGCGCCTCCAACCAGGCGATCGCCCCATCTCCCCGTCGAATACGGAACCGGACAGAGCTGGAGGCGTTCGCGTGCTTCAATTCTCGGCTCGCAGCCGTGACCTTATCGCGATCGTCGTCATGGACCACGTCGAGACACGACCTACCGAGGAAATCATTCTCGGTCATCCCGAGCACAGCCACCACAGAAGGTGACACGTAGCGGAGGTATCCCCTTCGGTCCATCACGATCACGATGTCGGCGATGTTGTCCGCCAACAAACGCAGACGCGCCTCCCGCTCCCGCAGCGACCGTTCGAGTCCAGTCCTGAAGGTGAATTGGCTCCTCAACAGCGCCGCCATGGCGACGATGATTGCGACCAGCAGGACCGCTACGACCGCATCCGAGATTAGATCGGTCCGCCAGTTTGCCAATACCTCATTCTCTGATCGCGCTACCGTGGCTACCACGGCGTATTCGGGGTCCAACTCGTAGGCGATGTATTTGACCAGACCATCGAACGGCGACGTGATTTTGTAGGACCCGCTAGGGCTTTCGCTTATGCGCTTCTGGAACAGAGAGGTGTCGGCGAGCTTTCGGCCGCTTTCCACTACCGGCCAGCGAGCGAACATTGTTCCGTCGGTGGACAGGAGGCTGATGCCGCCTTGAGCGCCGACGCCAAAGGACGAATAGAAGTTGCTGAAGTAGTCGCAGTCGATCGCCGCGACCACGACACCTGCGAAGTCCCCGGTTGGAGTGCTGATCCGCTTCGACAGGATGATGGATGGTTGCCCGCTAGTCCTGGAGACGATCGGTCCGCTCACGAGCATCTTGGGGCTGGGATTGTCTCGATGGTGCGCGAAGTACGCCCGATCAGAGTTGTTATGGTCTGGTAGACGCTCGAAAGACGAGTATCGCCAGTTGCCCTCGGCCTGCAAAACGCCAATCTCGCGAATCTGAGGCAGCGAATGGGTCGTGGCGACCAGATGGGCATTGAGCCGCTCAGGCAGTGGGTCCTGGTACTTCAGCAAGTCCGCCAACCTGGTCATAGCCACATCAGGGGCCTTGAGGGTAGTGGTTGCGTGCCGAGCTAGCGAACGGGCCAGATTGCCTAAATCCTCCTGAGCCCGGGCCAGGGTGGCTTGACGGGCCACTGAGGCCTTCCACGAGACGAGGCCAAGGACGCACGCCATCATGACGGCCAGGAAGGCGCCGACGACCAGTTGAGGCTTGCGATGTATCGCCTGATTTAGTGATGCCACGACGGAGTCACCTGCTAAGGGTGCATTCAAGATGACGATCATCATTTTTAGCTTCAAAGCCGCTAACAAGCGGGGGCTGCGTTGAGGCAAATGCAGGCGTTTGGCTAACAGCCCATTGAGAACCCGAGCGGAATCCGGCAGTGACTGTGGCAATAAGCACCGCGGGCTCCGCCGGCCGCCCGGGTACGCCACCGCAAGCCAGCCGCGTAGATCGGCCACGCGGGGAGCGGCCAGAGCCTGTTCTTGTCTTGCTCTCTCCCTGAGGTGCCGCTGGAATGAAAACTACATTGCGAACCAATTTTTGGCCGATGATGGGTGCAGATCCCTATAGATCGAGCCGGCAATGCCCTCCCGTGATCTTCTCCTGACACCGTGTGGGAGGCCGTGGACGCGAGCACAGAGCGGTGGTACAAATAGAGATGGAGGAGAGTCGCTAAGTCTTTGAAATTGCTTCGGTTACATGAGGGCGGGCCGAGTCCGCCTCTGGGCCCACGGCGTTTCTAAGAGGATCCAAGCTATTCTTGGAACGCCTTAGCGCCGCTCCATCGCTATGACCGATCTCGCTTTCTGCGGATGGCCGAGCGTGTTTCGCGGCTTCATGATGACAACGATCCCCGATCGGTTGACCTATCACAGCGATATCGCCGAGACGGGATAGTTGGCGGTTGAAAAGCCGAGACGACGATAACATCACCCGCGCACATCCCGTTTGGTCTCTTCTTCACTATCTCAACCGGCTCCGACGAGACCAGCGCAAACAGCGAGGTCGTGCGAAATGCTGTGTGATAGCAAGCGGCGGTCTCATCTATGGTCAAGATCGACTGCTTGCATCGCGCTTTCAGGTCAGGAAGGCGACTGTTTTTGAACTGGCACAGGTGCGGGGGAGGACAGCGTCCTTTCAATGCAAAGGATTTCGTTCAACATCGGCGTCGAGCCCTGAGCTGTCGCGGCGGCGCGAGCCGCCTCCAGGTGGAGGAGTGCCTGATCACTCGAACCCTTTAAAAGGCACAGCCGCGCCAGATTGATTTCAATCCAACCCCGTGACGTGCTCAGCTTGTGGAGCTGGTCGTTCTGCAGCACTTCGTTGAGCAGTTGCTGCGCCTGCTGATTGCCGTACATTGACACCCAAACGATAGGACGTAAATTCGACAGAACGAATTTCAGCGATGGCGCCTTGTCCGCTGAAAGCATGCGCAAATACAGCTCCGCCAGGGAGAGTCGGTTCCACGATGCCATGGCACGACAGCCGCTCGCATCGCAAGCGGCAATTCCCGCCTTCAGCATCCGAATTCCTTCGGCAATACGGCCGGTGGCTGCAAGGGCGGGGCCGGCCGCGAAATCGACGCCCCCTGCTGAGTACAACCACCCATTGTCTACTGCCCATTTCTTCAAAGCTAGCAATTGCGCCAATCCTTCCGCAATCTTTCCCTCTAGCAGCAATCCAGTGGCGATGGCCATCTCTCCGGCGTTGCGATCGTACGGCGTTGCGGCGGTCTTACGGCATTGTTGCGCGTCTGCTATGGCATCCGCAAAGTGGTGGTCCTGAATGTCGATCCAGGCCAGCGTCCAGTACGCCATGCCAAGCGCACGATCGTCCTGGCGCACGCGGCCTGCGTCGATTAACTTGAGAGCCCAAATGCGCGCGTTGTTTGTCAGGCCACGACAGATATAATCCCAGGCAATCGACCAGTAGGCCCAATTGAGAATATAGTTGTCGCCGGCTCGAATGCAGGCTTCGAGTACCCGGCTTCCTTCGGCCTCGGCCTCCTCAAGCGTATAACGGCCGAGGATGGTCGAACAGAATAGCAGCGCCGACCGCGCATAAGCTTGCGCACGGGTGTCATCGAGACGTTGAGCAATGGACAGCGCCAATTTTGCGCGCACTTCAGCTGCCACAAAGTTGCAATGATGATTGAGCAGCATGCATTGGAAGTAGAGCGCAGACACGAGCTGCGAGCTGTCGCCCAGTGCTTCCAGCCTCGGTAGCCATGATTCTGCAGCTTCGCGCAATCCGAGTAAGTCGCCCCTGAGATAAAGCACCTCTAGCAGGCTTACCGCAACGGTGGCCATGGCTCGGTCATCTGCGCATTGAGGCGCAGCCTCGATTAGGCTCAAGGCCTTGTGAAAATACCGTTCGGCTTCTTCCAGCGAATAGATGTCCAGACACTTTCGTCCCGCCAACGCACAGTACCGAAACGCCCGATCGTGCCGCGTCGACTGGGAATAGTGGTACGCGAGCGCTTCAGCTACTTCGCTGATGCGGCCCGCACCGCGAAGTTCGATCGCATCCGCTGTCCGTAGGTGAAGCTCGGAGCGCTGGGAACCCAACATCCCGTCATAAATTGCATCGCGAACGAGTATGTGGTTGAACTCGAAATCCCTGGAGCCGCCGCTGCGATGAACGAGGTCGAGGTCTGTCATCGACATCAACCTGCGTTCGATATCGCCTGTACCTGCGCCGACCTGGGCAAGCAGATCGAGGTCGAACCGCCGCCCGATGATCGAGGCGATCTGCAGGAGCCTTCTATCTTCCGGCGGCAAACGGTCTACGCGTGCCGTCAACAGCAGTTGGACGCTTGCCGGCAGCGCCGCGGCGGCCATACCGGCATCGCATATCAATCCCGTCGGAGTGTGGTGCACCACATCGCGTTCGATCAGATACCTCGCGATCTCCTCCACGAAGAGCGCATTGCCTTCGGCCTTATCGACAATCAAATTCCCGAGCAATGTTGGAAGCTCGTCGACACCGAATCGATGCTGCGCAATGCGCAATGTTTCAGCCGATGACAAAGGAGCAAGCCGCAGTTCGATGATACCGGGGCACACGGCCCAGGTTGGATGATACTCCGGTCGGCGTGTATGCAGGATCATGAGAGGCAGTGCCGCTCCCCCCTCGATGATACGCAACAATAAATCTTCCGAAGCGCTATCGATCCAGTGCAAGTCTTCGAGCAACAGCACGTGCCTAGATTGTCTGCTTTGCTCTGCGATCAGTCGCAGCAGGAGGTCTCTGGTACGTGCCCCTATCAGCGTGCCGTCCAGTTCGGACAGCGCGCCTTCATCGGTTTGCAGACCGAGCAGATTGAGCAGAAGTTCGCGGTTGAACGAAGACCAAAGGCCTATCCGCTTCAAGCCATCCTCGAGCTTGAGCAGGATGATGGTATCCGGTTCGCCGGCGCTTAACGCAAACCATTGCCGCACTATTTCGATGAACGGGAGGAAGGGGGTGCCCTGCCCATCGGCAGAACAATTACCGCGCAGTATCGTTAGTTGATCAGCGCCGCGCTTCGATGCAAACTCATGCAGCAGGCGCGACTTTCCGATACCGGCATCGCCGACAATGTCAACGACACGAATGGAGCTCACGCTTTCTAGCTGGGCCTGCAGAACGGCAAGCTCATGGCTTCTTCCGACATAGGAGGTGAGCCCGCGGGCCACCGCAGCATCGAACCGCGTCGCATGATCGCGCACCGCCACAAGCTGATAGGCTCGCTGCGGTCCACTCTTACCTTTGAAGCGAAATTCACCAGCAAGCCGTGCCTCGACCATCCCCTCTACCTGCCGGAGCATAGCCTCGCTGATCAACACTGTGCCTGGCTCGGCTTCGGTCTGTAGGCGTGCCGCGAAATTGACGATGTCGCCGTGAGCAGTGACGCCCGTGCTTTCGCCGCTGTCGACTGCGCCGAGCACGACGGGCCCTGTCGTAATGCTGATCCGAAGCTGCGGACGGATGCCGAGCTCGACCTCCATTTTGTCGCTGGCGTCGATGAGCCGGGCCTGTATCTCGAGCGCTGCACGGCACGCCCGTAGCGGTCCATCCTCAAGAGCCGTCGGGGTACCGAACAGAGCCAGAATACCATCGCCAGTGAAGTTCTTCACGCTGCCGCGATGGCGATGCACAGCTGCCGTCGTCAGTTGGGAAACGTGACTTACCAATGCAAACGCGGCCTCTTCGCCCGATCGTTCGACAAACGGCGTGAAGCCGACGAGATCGGTCATCAGGACGGTTATTTGGCGGTGCTCGCCTTCCTGCCCCGCTTGCAGCAACGCAACCCTCGGACGACCGCCCATCGGACCCGCTCCTGTAGGATAAGATCTCATCCTTTATATCACGTCCGTCAGGACCTGGCGCCAGATCGCCCTGGACCAAGATCCGCCTGCCTCCCGCAAGGCGAGTGGGAGGGTCTTTTCAATACCACACGTACGTGTAGAATTGAATATGCCGGAAGGCCTTGGCAACGGATGCGGGCAGCTCCCCGCGAACATAGGAAGGCGGCGATTGGGTACCCGAAAACCTATAAAGATCGTCATCGTCGGCGGCGGCTGCGCCTCCGTCGCGGCAGCGTTCGAACTGACCCGGCCGCAGCACAAGGGATTGTACGAAGTCACGATATATCAGATGGGCTGGCGCCTCGGCGGCAAGGGCTCCTCCGGCCGAGGACCGGCAGGGCGTATCGAAGAGCACGGACTTCACGTCTGGCTTGGCTTCTACGACAACGCATTCCAGTTGCTGCGGCAGTGCTACGAAGAACGCAATGCTGGCTCGAAGAAGCCGGGGAAAAATTGGGACGAACTCTTCATGCCGGAGCCATACATCGCCGTGGCGGGTAACTCGGCGAGCGGCGGATGGATCAACTGGGCGAGCCATTTTCCACCGGCGCCGGGACTACCCGGCGACCCTCTGGACATGATCAATCCCTTCGCACTCCAGCACTACTTCGGACGCACCGTTGCGCTGCTGCGCACACTCCTGTTGGGCCTCGACACCTTCCACCCGGCAAGCAGCAAGGCGGCGGATCCAGATCAGCTGTATGATGAAATAGGCGGGGATTCAGACCTTATTGGTGCGAGAGTGGCGCGCCTGTTACGTTCCGGCGTGCTGGCGTCGGCCGCAGTCGTCGTCGAAGCGCTTGCCCTGGTCGAAGCGGCGATCAAGTCGATCTCGGTGATCCGGGAAAACGCAATCCTCAAGCTGGTCGAGGCAATTGCCGCCGCCATCCGTGAACAGTTCGAGCGGCTCGTCGCAACTGACGATCGCATCCGCTACCAGTGGGAGATTGTCGATCTCATCCTCGCGAATCTAGTCGGGGCAATCCGTTTTCGGCTGCTTACCGATCCGAATGGACTAGATGCCATCAATCATTTCGACCATCGGCAATGGCTCCGGCACAACGGCGCGTCCGAGCGCGCGATCAATTCGCCGTTTACGCGCATCCTTTACGATCTGACGCTCGCCTACGAGGACGGCGATCCAGAGCGGCCGTCGATAGCGGCCGGCACGGCGCTCCGCGGAACGCTGCGCCTCTTGTTCTGCTACCGCGGCTCACCCTTATGGAAAATGCGCGCGGGTATGGGCGATGTCGTTTTCGCGCCATTTTACGAAGTATTGCGCCGACGCGGCGTAGCTTTCAAATTCTTTCATCGGCTTCGCAATGTCAGACTTGCGGATCGTAAAGAGCTCGCGCCCGGAGAGAAGCAGTATGTCGATGCACTCGAGTTCGATGTGCAGGCGGAAACCCTCGAGGGACGCGAGTATAAGCCGCTTGTCACTGTTCGCGGGATGCAGTGCTGGCCTTCCGAGCCCGACTATCGTCAATTGAAAGGCGGAGCGCGATTCCGGCGCGAAAAGCGGGACTTCGAATCGCACTGGGATCAGCGCAGGACGGCGACGCTCGAGCTTCGAGTGACGCGCGATTTCGACTTCGTCGTGCTCGGCGTGGGCATCGGCGCCTTGCCGCACGTCTGCAGCGAAATTATTGCTTCCAATTCGCGCTGGCGAGCGATGGTTGAGCGCGTCAAAACCGTTGCCACGCAGGCGTTTCAGATCTGGCTCAACGCCGACCTGCAGGAGCTGGGCTGGGAATTACCGCCGGTGACGCTCACCAGCTTCGTCAAGCCGTTCGATACATGGGCCGACATGGGGCACCTGGTCCCGGCCGAGGCTTGGCACGGTAACCCGCCCCGGACGGTGGCCTACTTCTGCAACGTGCTTGCGGACCCGCCGCGCGAGCCCGGCGCGTTCGACATCGATTATCCTTCTCGGCGGCGCGAGGAGGTTCGTCTTAACGCCATCGGGTTTCTCAACCGGGACATTCAGCACTTGTGGCCGGCGGCGGAGCACCCATCCGGCGGATTTTATTGGGAATTTTTGGTCGATCCGGAAGCGGCGGGGAAAGCAAAACGTACCGCGACGAGCGCGCTCTTTGACACGCAGTTCTGGACCGCCAACGTCAATCCATCCGATCGCTACTCTCTCTCCCTTCCCAGCCGGCTCGAGTACCGCATTTCACCACTTGACAATACGTACGACAACCTCACGATTGCCGGCGATTGGACAGACTGCAGCCTCAACCTTGGGTGTGTGGAGTCCGCCGTTATGTCGGGCAGGCTGGCCGCTCACGCGCTTTCACACTGCCCGGCACTCGAGGACATTATCGGTTACGATCATCCTTAATAGCTGAACCATGCAATTTAACTGAACCATGCAATGCCCGGAGGGGACGTCATGGCGACAAAAAGCAAAAGCAGAAAACCAGAGCGGCTTCGACGCAGCGATCCGGAGCGCGGTACTCCGAACCGGAGCCCAACCGATCATATCCGGAACCACTCGGGATCGGGAAACGGCAATGGTGGCAACAAGCAGTCCGGTCCGAAGAGCCAGGTCTCGGAGACGCTTCAGAAAGCGATCGCCGACATCGTCGAGTTGAGTTCGACCGTCATCGAGGATCAGATACGCGCGGGTCAAACTGCTGCGGAGCGGCTGCGGGATGGCATCTCCGGCTCCGAGCGGCTGAACAAGGACGTCACCGCACTCGTCGATGGCCTGGTGACGACAACCAAGGACGTTGGAGCCACCTGGCTCGAGTTGCTGTCAATTGTCCTGCGGTCGATCGGGAAAGAGCCGTCGCCCCCACCAGGCGGCGGCCGGCCTCCGCCAGGGTCGTCGAATCCATCCAGAACGAAAACCGTAACCGGCACATCCGGCGGAGCTGCGACGACCAGCAGCATCACGCCCAACGACCCAACGATCGAACCAGTGCCTCTGGACATTGTGGTGACCGGGACCGGAGTCAAAAGCGTGACTCTCGATCTGCGGCCGCCTTCATTACGCTTTGTACCGTTCCTGCACGAACTTCAGGGGCGCGATCCGAAATACAGTCTTGCGACCGTGGAATTCACGCGCAACGACAAGGGTAAACTCGTGCTGTCGGTCAGAGGGCAGGCCGGCCAGCATCAGGCCGTCTATGCCGGCGTCGTCGTCGACAGCTACACCAACGAACCTGGAGGGACAGTAAGTGTCACTATCGGCCGATAGGGCCCGCAAGCCCCGATCGCCTCCTGGCGCGACAATGTCCTCGCTTGTCGCCGATACGCTCGAGGAATACGGTTCGATGACGCGGGAGGCGTTGCTCGGTTACCTGCCAAGCGGCTATCCGAAGCGGTATCTGTACGAATTGCTCGCCGATTATCCTCAGCGGGCCGGCAAGATGATGCGACCTTCCATCTGCATCGCGACGGCTCGCGCTTTCGGCGTCAGCCCCGCGGTTGCGGTGCGTTCGGCCGTGGCCATAGAGCTGCTGCACAATGCCATGTTGGTTCACGACGACATCCAGGACGGTAGCGAATTGCGCCGCGGCGCGCCCACCCTTCACATGCTTCATGGCGTGCCGCTTGCGATCAACGCCGGCGATGCACTGTTTCTCCTGAGCCTTCGTCCGCTGCTCGACAATATGGGCCTGTTCGGCAGCGGCCTCGGTCTCCGCATCCTGCGCGAAATGGAGGCCGTCTCCTGGCATTCGCTGGAAGGCCAAGCGATCGAGCTCGGCTGGATAAGGGAGAATGTGCTTGAGCTGGATGATGCCGACTATCTGAAGATGGTCTTGAAGAAGACCTGCTGGCTCGCGACGATCCATCCGTCCCGGATTGGGGCGCTGATCGGGAGCCGGGGGACGCTCGACCTCGAACCGTTTATCCGATTTGGCTTTTTTCTCGGCGCGGCCTTCCAGATCCAGGATGATCTGCTGAATTTGTCACCCGACGATCGTTACGGGAAGGAATTGAACGGAGATTTGCTGGAGGGCAAGCGGAGTCTCCTGCTGGTTCACGCCTACCGTCATGGCTCGACGGTCGAGCGCGCCAGAATGACGAAGCTGTTCCAGCGGCCGCGCGAGAAACGCAGTGAGCAGGATGTAGGCTGGCTGCTGACGCTGATGGCGGCATGCGACTCGGTAGGATATGCGCGCCGTTTCGCCCACGCGCTGGCCGGCGCCGCCTTGCACCAATTCGACTTGATCTACGGCAAGCTTCCGCAGTCGCGGGACAAGGCGTTCCTGCAAGGTCTTGCGACATGGATATTCTTGCGCTGAATGCGCAGCCTTCAAGGACGGGCTTGTGCATCGACGATCGAGGGGCAGTCCATGCGTGGTCGAATCTTGATTTATGGGGGAACGGGCTACACGGGCCGATTGATCGCCGAGTACGCCCGAAATTTGCGGCGTGCGACCGTTATCGCCGGTCGGACGGAGCATCGCGTGCTGGCGCTGGCGGCGGAGTTGGCTTTGTCTGGTCGCGTCGTCACACTCGACGAGCCCCAGGCTATCGACGACGCGCTTGGCGATATCGACGTCCTGATCAATGCCGCAAGTCCGTTCGCGCGAACAGCGCCGCCCCTGATCGAGGCGTGCTTACGCACACGGACCCACTATCTCGACATCACCGGGGAGCTTCCGATCTTCCAGAGTGCCGCTCGTTATGACGACGCGGCCCGGGAGCGCGGGATCATGATCATGCCGGGCGTCGGGCTGGGCATTGTGGCGTCCGATTGTCTCGCGCTGCATGTGGCCGGCCGAATCCCGAATGCGAAGTACCTGCGGATGGCGGTGTTGCGGCCGGATTCCTTTTCGCGCGGCTCTATTCGCTCGGCGCTTGGGTTGAGCAATTCGCAGGTGACGATCCGACGAAACGGGCGATTGATCTTCGTGCCGGTTGGCCGCTTGCAGCGGGTGTTCGACTATGGTGACGGCGGGCGCGAGAGCGTTGCCGTGAATTGGGCGGATGTCTTCACGGCGTATTACTCGACTGGCATTCGTAACATCGAGGCGTACTTCGAAGCCAACCTTGCCTCACGCGCGTTTTACCAGCTGGGCGCGGGCGTCGCCGATGCGTTGCGCCTTCCCCCGGTCGAGCGTTGGCTCGATGCCGTCGTTCGCACCTTGCCCGACGGCCCCTCCGCGCAGCGGCGCCAGATGGAGAGATGTGTCATCGTCGCGGAGGTGGAGGATAGCTGGCGGCAACGCAGTTGCGCGCGGCTCGAGACACCTGATGGCTACAGCTTCACCGCCGAAGCAGCCACCGAAATCGCCACGCGGGTGGCGGGCGGCGATTTCCGTCCCGGCTTCCAGACACCGGCCGGGGTTTATGGAGCTGATCTCGTTCTCGAATTCAAAGGCACCCGGCGGGAGGAACTCGCCGATTCATTGTCCGCTTGGAGCGTCCCATGATGTGAATTGGCCGGTTCATGGATTGGCCGGCTGGCGCGTTGCAGGAAATGGAGATGGCTATGGTTCAGTTTATCGTGCGAGCCGACAACCCCGAAGTTCCACCACCCTACGATTTTCCCAACATGTCCATCATGAGCTTCCGCTTACCGGCAAACGTGGCAAACCTCCAGAATCTCTGCGACGAGTTGCTGAACATCGGATCGCTCCAGCGCCGCGGTTTTGAGTACCGGGCCGTTGTGGGTTTCGTGGACATGGACATCGTAACCTACCCCAAAATGCTTTTTGACGACGCGCCTTACAACAGCTGGGGCTATGCTACCCAGCAAGAGCTCTACTTTCGCTTCATGATTTGGAAACACGAGCCGATACCAGGAACCGGCGTCCTGTTTCCCGCAACGATACCCGAATGGATGTTCCCGTTTATTTTCGTGGATAATTCATGGTCTATGATAAGCGGCCGCAACGTCATCGGCTTTCCGAAGGTCATGGCGCAGTTCTATCCAACGCCGGTTCATAACCCCAGCCCGTTCGCCGTAGCGGTCTCCGCGCTTGCGCTGAAAGCTTACTCTGCGACGACACAGCTCAACTGGCAGCCTATAGTGGAGATCAAACCCGACAACGGGACACCGCTGCCTCCTCCCGGCAATTGGCCGTGGATCGGCCTCGACACCCTCGCCTATCCAATCCTCGAGCCGTATCTCCAGGCGTTTCTGGCGACCATCCCAACTACATTCTCGACCATCGGGCTGAAGCAATTCCGCGACGCATCGAGCCCGACGGAAGCGTGCTACCAGGCGGTGGTTGCGACCCAGTTTGCTCCCTATCAGGTTGGCACACCAACCGCCCTGCCAGCGGCGACCGTCAGAGTCAACCAATATGCAAGCCTCGATATTCCGGGCACCCTGGGATTTACCGCCAACGCACCATTGCAGCCGATGCTGCAATACGCCGTGACCTTGAGCATGAGGGCACCCGGTGCGACCAATCTTTTCGTCAACAGCTAGCGTTTTGCCGCAATCGAATTCCGAAGAACGCGAGCGTTCTTGATCCGGAGCAGCCCGTGCAAGCGGGGCGAACAAGCCGAGAATCAGAACTATGCGCTCAATCCGGCCTAGCAAAAGGGTTGCCGCCGTAGCCCTGCCGGGCGGCTGAAGCGCGCCGCGAAAAGGACGCCACTGCTGCTTCCGCCGCGACCGGCGTCAGGAAGCACTGCATGCGCTTGCTCAGGTGATCGGCGATGCGCCGGACCGGCAACGCCAAGGGCGCGGCCGAGGCGGAGCCGTGGACGACGTGAGGCGCTTGTCTTCTGCCTGATATCGCAGCATCGCGCAGTTTTTCACTCATTCAAGCCCGCGCGAAAAGCGTACTCTGGATCATTTTAGACCGACTTCGCCGTGATTACTTCGGCTGCACCGGCCATCCCACGCTGAAGCCCCCACATCGAAGCCATGGCCAGGCGCGGCGTGCGCTTCTCCAATGTTTACGCGCAATCGCCGATCTGCGGTCCGTCGCGGATGTGCTTCTATATTGGCCGAACATGCGCTCGCACGGCTCGTACCGGAACAGCTGACCCCCGCTCATCGGCGAAGCCGACGGGGGCGACCACCTGAAAAGGATCGGCGTCCGCAACATGCCGGTCGGCAAGACCGGCATGGCGCCGGACCACGAAGGGCTAAAAATGCTCGGCATCGCTCCGGATTCTATTATCGGCGTGCATGTCAGCGAATGCGGCGTTGAGCCCTATGAGCGTGTCGACAGGCTGCATCCGACGCAGCGGCAGCGCCCGCGCTACGATTCCTACTTGTGTGAAAAAGGTTTCGACCCTGATAATCAGCGTGGGTACGCTTCTTTTCGGCGCGCGAGATTTGGGAGCCATTGGCTCCTTGCGTTTCTAACTACGCTGTTCATCGCAGCCAATCCGGCAGTCGGCTACACCTCCTCAACCATCGCCCAAGGGTTCAACGCTCCTCGAACTGAAGCGAGATTCATTGGCGCTAGCCGGCGAGACATTTCCCGTCATGGTGGTCGCGGCAAGCGTGGGCAAGTAGCGACGCCGGCACACAACGAGCTTTTAATTCGGGCGCGGCGGCGGATAGAACAATTTGGCAAGGCGAATTTCGACCCCAATGTTCTGCCTGAAGCCGCCGGTTGCTTGGAAGTCGTGAAACACGTCGCCCGCTATTGCGAAGTCCGGCGTGACGGGGATCTGGAATTCGAAATGGCCCCTCAAGAAATCATCTCGACCGATCGACAAATTCGGCTGTGCTAAGCTGATCGGCAATCCGGCAACCAAAAATCTGCCATTTGTAGCTGTCTGCTCGCCGCCCCACGACTTCTCTATCCCAATAGCTGCATAAAGAAAGGTGCTTGGGTTATAGCGTAGAAAGGCTTTGACGTCGTACGAAGCCCGTTGTGTCAAGGTGTCGTATGTCAAGATTCCGGGGGTTGGCGTGCCAGGCGGATTAATTACCTGGATCGGATTGTTCCCGTCGGTGTGGAACGACGCATTAGCGATCAGATCGAAAAACAGCCCATTCAGCTCTGGCGAAAGCTTTCCAAGGCCCTCCGTGTAACCGAGCTGAGGAGTGACAGTGAATTGGTTTGGCGTAGAGACGTTGACAGCTGCACGGTTGTCGAAGCTTCGCCCGGCCGGCAGCCAGAAAAAACTGGTAAAGCCGAGCCAGCGTTGCACCTTGGCATCAGTGATGAAGAAATATGTCACGTGCAGCACGGGGTCCACCACGCCTCCGGCAACCGCGTTGTTAGTGCCGGGGATATTGAGGTTGGTCAAAGTCGCTAAGGCCAGGTCCGCCTCGATCACCAAGGGACGGTTGGCGAACTCGGCAAAATAAGTGGCACGCGTAATCTCATACCAAGTATTGGCGTGCGAGTTCGGCAGTGTACGTCCGGTAGGATCGACAAAGGCATTAGATTGAGCATAGCCCAGATATTGGGACACAACTGCCGTGCCGATAGGAAGGGAGCCGCCCTGGTAATCCCCGGCGTACGTGTGAGGGTTGTTGTCGGACGCTGCAATGGCCGGGTTATTGCCCCCGACCGCTGCACCTAACATTACGGCTCCGGTCAGCGCGATGCGCAAGCAGTTTTTCGTTGACATCTCGTTCCTCCTTACCGGGACTACTCCAAGGTGAACTTGATTGCCCGTGCAGCCTAATCCTCCTCGGAGCAGAAGATGGTGATCGTCCGGCAACAGTTGCTAGCGAAATACATTGAGTTGAGGAGCTAGGTTTGTATGTAAGCCAACCTTCCTCATGTTATTGCTACGGCTATGCGAAAGTGTCGCCCAGAGGTGGTCTTGGTGGATGTCACTCAGGAAAATGCAGCGCATGAAGGGCACGCGGTTGCTTCGGCTTGCCTGATATTCCGGTGATCGCACTCGCACCCGAGGAAGTTGCGGCACAAGGTTATCGCTTGTGCGGATGCGGGGTTCATCGGCTATGAACTAAGGCCACTCCGATCGCGGCGCTGCGTACGATTGTTGAAATGCCAATTCGCGGAATTTCCTTGCGGCCCGAAACTTTCCGCCGAGCTGCTTCGGGCTCTTCGTCGCACCTTGCAAAAGGAGTCTGACGAGCTACTAACGCGGCGAGAAAGCGATGTTTTTCGTCTCGTTGGGCGCGGCTCATAAGAGCGACAAAAGCTCGAGGATTATCGAGATCTCCGTGGCTGTCAGCTCATAGGTCGCGAGAGGGCGGAAGGCGGAAACCAAGTGTCGCCAGTTTTACCTAGCCGCGTCCATCGTAAAGGGCGCGGGGGCTTCAGAGATCTCAGGGGCGCGAAACAGACACTCACAGGATTACCGAGCCGATTGACACACCAAACTTGCGTCAGAGCCAAAATCGGATGTTGAGAGGCACTCTTGCACCGGCCGCTGCCGTGTTCTCCACCATCCAAGTGAAGCTTTGAATGGGGACAGGGAGGCTTCCGGAGGTCTGTTGGCCAAAATCAGGAGTTGACCGGTAGGCGGTTCATTCCGCTAAAATAGAACGCCGCACCGGCTCTCAGGACGAGCAATTTTATGCATTCCCTGTGGCTCCGCGTCGAACAATTGGACCGGGACAACGGCCGCGTCGCCTTGTTTGACGCGCCCTTCCCCGCTGAAGGGACGCGTCCGGTCATCGAACGCGATTTTTCGCTCGCCAGTATTGGCTCGCAGGAATGGACGGATCGGGCGGCGGAGATGGCCAGCGGAGGGCCATCGATCACTTTATTCGAGGATTTCGGGACTGAGCTTTTCAGGTTGTTGAATCAGGACGTCGTTGCCGAATGGGAGCGGCGGCGTGAGTTCGGTACGCGAACCTATCTACAAGTAAAACGCAACGAGGCTAGACCTGCTTACGAGCGACAACTAGTTGATTTACCTTGGGAATATCTTGCGAGAAAGCTCCCCGGTGGGCTCGTTGAACGGTATTTCTCGGATCCAGACAGACCGATGTTGCGAACTCAAGGCGCAGGCAGATCGCCCGGTCCGCTATCTTGCCAACTCAATATCCTCGTCATCGCGGGCGAGGTTGTTGATTGGGAAAATGGCGGCTTTCCCGGCGACGATGCCGTTGCGGTCCTACGAGAGTTTCAGCGCTCAGAAAGTCTCGCCCATGCCGAATTGCTGCAAGCTCCTTCACTTGAAACCCTCGAAGGGATCCTCGATCGCCTCAACCCAGACATTGTGCATTTCAGCGGTCATGGCGAGCTGCACCCGGAAACGCAGAGGCCCGCTCTCAAATTCAATAAGCCGGGTGAGCCAACATGGTGGTGGGATACTGACGGCATCCGCACGGTCTTCCATAACCGGACGCAGAAACCCCGTCTCGTGGTGCTAAACGCATGTGACACGGCGCAGGCGTCCGGGCACCTGTATTCGATTCTTGAAACGCTCATGAGCTGCGGAATTACCGCGGTCATTGCGGCGCAAGCGCCGATCCGACAAGCCGTTACCTCCGAACTGTCGCAAGCCTTCTACAGAGAGTTGCTGCAAGACAAGCCAGTCGATGTAGCGCTGACGAAGGCGCGGTACAAGATTGGCCAGCGCCAGCGTGGCGCAGGCTGGCGATCGCGTGATTGGGGACTTCCCGTCCTCAGTGTTTCGATTGCTCCCGAGGATCTATTTCCACCGAGGCCCGCGTTGGAGCCCGATCCAATTCAAATCTTGCGACGCTGTGCCGTCCTCAGAAAATTCATGCGCAATGAAGGCCTGCCGGCGCCGTTCGTAGGGCTCGGATGGATGAACCAGCGCTTCAAGGCGATCGACGCCCTACGCCGCTCTCATTGCCTCGTCATTAAGGGGCCGCCCAAGGGGGGGAAATCGTGGCTCGTGATGCGAACGCTCCGTGATGCGGTGCAAATCGGTCATCGCGTTAAATATGTCTCGGTATGCGGCGAGAGAAGTCCCGCCATGAATTACGTCAAGTTGCTTTCCGCGATCATCGATCCCGATCGCACCCAAGTCGGTTCAGAGGTGCACGGGGCGCTGGACGGTGAGGCATTCAAGGAATTTGTGGCTGAGCGAGATGCCGCCAGTTCCGTCGAACGGATAGTCGAAGCCTTCGAGAGAGGGCTTCAGGAAATCACAAAGACCCACCAGTTCACGATTGTGCTCGATCAATTTCAAAGGGAGGCTGCGGTATCTGAATCGTTCCCAGCGGCTGAATTTCGGGCCTTCTTGCTGCCGCTCTGGTTGAGGATTGCGCAGGGTGCTGTGAAAAACCTGCGCCTGATCACCGTCGTGCGTGACGAATTATACGACAGCTACGGTCTTGCCGCACTGCCCGACGAGCCGATCGAACTTAGTCTGTTCAGACGAAACGACGTTCCGATGTTGTTTCAAGAGCTATGCCGGTTTTATCGCGGTGGGGAAATCCCCACGCTGCATAAGGCTGCGCTCATCCTTGTCAAAGATTCGCAATGGGATGCGACAAAACTTGAGTTCCTGGGCCAGCTGGTCGAACAAGCCGCAGTGGAAGTGACATGAACCTGCACGAGCTGGACCTCGATGACGAGCGGCGACGAGAGCTCGATGCGCTTTTAAGCGGCAACGAGGCGCTTCGCCAGAAGCTTACGGACCAATCACATTCGGCGCAGGATAGGGCACTTCAGATTCTCAGTATCGTCCGCGCCTTCGACGAAACCATGTACGACGACGTCTGCCTAAAGTTTGATCCAGGTCTGCCCCCATTTAACAAGATCATCGACAATCCGGGCGTGCAACCCGTGCCGCGGGTGGATGGGAAATACTGGCTTCGCGAAAGCCTGCAAAACTATTGGCTGAACTATTGGAATAGTCGTGAAGAGGAACGCAAGCAGTGGACCTGGCGCTTTGCGTCGTGGCTCGAGATAAACGACGAAGATCCGGCCGAACGACTGGCCCTATTGTTGCGTGTGGATTCGCACGAAGCACTGCAGCTTTTGAGCACGGTGTTTGAACGCGCAAACGCCGAAGACGACCTGAACCTGTGCCATTCTCTTGTCCAGCAAGTTGATGCCAATCTCTCCATAATTGACCAGGATCTTCGTCCTCAATTCGAATCGATCTCGGCAAGATACCGCGGCCGCGCTCGGTTCTTGCGCGAATATCAACGGACAATCAGCTACTACCCGCGCGAGACGGTTGAGCGCGATCTAAGGGAGCTGATCAAAGGCGATGGAGCCAAGTGGATCTTCTACCTTTCGGCTGCGGGCGGCATGGGCAAGACCATGTTCGTACATCGGACGATTGCGCATGAGCTGCTCAAAACGGCCCCGTTTCCTTTCGTCGCACGCATTGATCTTGACGATATCGAAGTGGCCGAAATTGCCAAGACGCCATGGCTCGTCGCCATCGAAATCGCAGAGGAATTGGACGAGCAACTCACTCAACCCTTGTTCGCGGAACAATTCCTATCTGACGTCAAGATCTTCAGCCCGCTCCTTTACCGGATAGGATCTAATCGAAGTCGGACTCTAGCGGATGAGCAACGTTATCGCCTGAGATCGCTCGCGTCCGAACAATTTTCGCACTGGGCCGGTTTCGTCAGCCGATGCATGGAATTGCCTCGTGAACGTCCTCTGGTAATCTTCATCGACACAATTGAAGAGGCGTCGCTGCATTGGCCTGCCGAATTCCGTCGCGTGCTCGAGCGTTTCGAGGAACTGCACGCTGCGTTACCGCAGCTACGTCTGGTCTTGACCGGTCGGTATCCGCCTTCCTCAAACGATGATCCGCTCGTTCCGGGAAGGAGGGGACATTTCTTCCAATATGACGATGCTCTGAGGGGGCAAACCAAATTCGATCGTCTCGAACCCTTCGATTCTATCGAAGCGGCCGGCTTCATTCGGAGCCAGTTGCCGGAAGTGGATTCCGAGCTCATGCAAGTGATGATTTCCGCGGCCGGCGGAAATCCATTCAAGCTGCGGATGCTCTGCGAGACTATCAGCAAGAATCCTGACATGACGGCATCAAAGCTCAAAGAGTACGGAAGTGATGTCGATCTTGCTTATCTCATCAAGCGCGTTATCGAACGTATCCCGGTGGGAACGGAGCTCGGCCTTCGTTGGCTATTGCGATACGGGGCGCTCCCTCGGCGACTTACCTATTCGTTCCTGCAAGAGGTTCTTCAACCACTCCTGGTTGACGCGCTCAGCGGAAAAATTGAAGAAGCCAACGAAGATATTCCGTCGCCGAAGGAGCGTGAAGCATGGCTCCATAGCGCAGACGTCATGCTTGAGCCGGAGCATCTATGGGAACGCCTGGCCCGTTACGTGAGCGATCGCAGCTGGATCTCTATGGAAAGTCGCGATGCGCGCACCGCAACATTGCATCCAGATGTCGTCAAACCCATGCGCAGACTGCTGAAGGAGCAGCCGATCTTTGGCCGGATTCACCGCGAGGCCCTGATCCAGGTCGAAAATCGCAAGACGCAGGAGGCGGGCCAATGGATCGAGTTGACGCTGGCCAGCTTGTTTCATCGCATTCAGCTCGGAGAGGCCGATCTCGTCACGGCTCTTAACAAGGCCTTGGACGAACGGCCATTGCCTGACGATGTTGCCAGCCGGCTCGAAGTCCTACGCGAGATTGTCAAGTCGGATGGCGACTTCTCAGATGCGCCATCTTCAATATTAGCGCTCGCTCACTACGAGATCGCCGATGCTATCGCTATCGATTCGAACTTCGACTATTTGCCGAGCGGCGCGCGGCGCGAGGATATCCGAAGGAATCTCGAACGCGCCGTCGATCTCAACCGGTCTGCCGACGTTCGACTGCCTTCGTTCGTGTTCAGGTGGCGCGATTTTCTCGACGGCAATATCCCTGGCGTCTGGAACGTGCTTACCGACTTAGTGTTGGTTGTCACTTCGATGGAGGGACGGTCGCGCTATTTGCTGCTGTTGAGCGAGATCTTCGCGGAGGAAAAGATCTCTGCCTTCGTGTACTCTATCCTGTGGGGATTCTTCGGTGGCCGCACAGGATCGGATCGTATACCCGGGTGGGCGCTGATGGAACGGGCAGCCCAAGCCTACAAGAGGCGCGAGCTTTATCCTACAATGGAGCGCTATCTGCGTTTGAGCTATGGAGCAGTGCCGCCCAAAAGCAAGCAATACAGGCGGATCCAAGCTCAACTGCTTGAATATCTAGTCAAGACCGCTCGCTTGCGCGACGCCGACGAGGAAATGACAAAGGCGTTGGTGACCGACCCGGCACTCGGCGAAAAGCTGTGGGCCTTGCAGACAGAGATCCACCTGGGGCGTCGGGACGCATGGTCTGCCCTCGCAGTGCTCGAAAACGTGACTGACAAGACCCACTACCGCTTTCATCATCTGCGTGCGTGCGCATTGGGACAACTCCTTCGCGTCGATGAGGCCGCGGCTGCCTTTGCCGCGGCCATGCAGGCAGTTTCCAAGAGCGAAACACCGGAGTTCATCGATGATGTGCGCCGTGACGAGCTCATCTTCCGCCTGTTCGAGGCGGGCCTGCCAACAGAGCCGTCGGGTCAACGACAGTCTCGGTCGAGCGTTGTTGATGAGCTGGAGTTGATCAGGGCATTCCAACTACGAAGCAATACAGCCGCCTGCGAGCGGATCCTGGACGAGCTTAAGAGTTCTCGTCATCCAATTGAAACTCGACTTCGCGCAACGATAGCGGGCGTCTCATGGGGCCTCTTTCCCTCTGAAGCAATCGACGAAGCATTCACCAATATGCTCACTGCGGTCGGCAATCCGGCTGCGCGGTGCCAGCTCATGGAACCGCCGGTTCTCCTCGGAAGAACCAAAGCTTGGCAGCTCAGTTGGTTAAGGCGATTAGAATTGCGGAATCGGCTGGAAACTACGGGGAACCAGCCTGAGATGATGGACTCGGTTCGTTATGGCCGCGCGCTTCTCGCAATGGGGGATCGCAAGAGGGCTGATGCGGCCTTTTCCAAGATCGTAGCCAGGAAGGGCGCCGGGGCAGTCGAACTGGCCGTGTATCGGCAAAGATGCCTGAGTGATTCCGAAGTACTCGCCCAGCCACTGGAGTTCTGGTGCGGGCTTGCCTCCGAGCCAAGCCTTTACGTGGTAGCGCTGGTGGAGAATGCCGAACGGGCCTTTGACCACAAGGACATGACGACGGCGAGGCAATGTCTGGAGGCCGCCAGCGATGTCGTCAAAATGCATTCGCTGCATCCTGTCCTGAGCGAACGTTGCATTCAGATCCAGGTTATCTTCGATGCTGCGGAAGGCTCTGATGGCGCGTCGACCAGTACTAACGAGATTGAGTCGGTTGCTCAGGACGGCCTGACCTTGGCCGATTATTCCTGCATCCTACTTGCAGCCGACGCCCAACGCCTCTTGATCGAAATGCCAGGGGGCGAAAATCGGCGTTTGTCGATCTATGAGAACGAAGCTCTTAGCATTCTTGCACGGTACTCCCGCGAGGCGAGCCCAAGACGGCTTGCTCCGGTCTTCCTGTCCAATTGGCCCGCTTTGATCGTTGATTTGCACGAGCCCTTCGCGGACTTGCCGAAGCCTGCTGGCAGGAATGAGGATGTGGTGCTGTTGGCGCTTGGCAGTCCCAGCTTCGTCGCGGTGCCCTGGGAGCTTAGCCTGCCGCCATCAAGCTTGCCCATTCGCATCGGCAATGGCAGCCTTGAAGGCCCCGTCGTTGATGAAATCAGACGCCCAAAAGACTTTCACCGAGTGGCCGATTCTCTTTCAGGCCTATTCAAGCATTCCGGAGCGATCCCAAGCATTGGTGTTTACCGAGTGCCGTATTCGCCTTCAAAAGACATGATCGCTCAGATGAGCATACTTGATGATAGGCTCATGGCTAGCAACATACCGATTTCTCCGGTACCGACCTCGGCCGATATTATCTACATCATGAGTGATATTGAGGATTCCCCCTCAATTGGTGAACCCCAATTTCCCAATGGTATGACCGGCGCGCTCATGGGACGCGAAATTCAACGGAGGCGTACGCCCGCCCGACCGCTGCCATTCGTGGTTCTGCATTCGCCATTGATCGGCGGCGTCACGGCTGCGATTGAGCAGACGTTCGCTCGAAATCGTCTGGCACAAGCGTTGGTCAACAGCGGGGCGGTTTCGGGCGTACTTGCGATCGGGATCACAAATCCGCCAGAAAACCCATCCCTGCAGGATACGTTGATCGATTACCTCTGGCGCGCGAAACGCCCCATGGACATCATGCGAAACCTGCGCGGGAAGGCTTACCCTGCTCAAGGAAACAGTCTTGAGGAGATGCTGGGCGTCCCCGCGAGTGCGCTCTTTCTCAACGTCGAGACCAGCGCATTGCAATCGTCATGACAGCGCTCCAGGATTATTTGAAGCGGAAGGAAGACGAACTGAGATGGAAGCTTTTAAGCTTACCTGATGAGCTCAAGGTGTGGCGTGAGCAATCTGCAGAAAGGCACGCGCTGCAAAAGAACCACAGCCAGATCAGTCGGCTTTCGCTTCGGCTCGAGGGACTTCAAAACCTTGTCACGGTTGCAGTCGATCAGGCTATTCGGGCTGACGAACTTTGGCTCCGCGCAGAAAGCTTGGAGAAAAAGGCGTTGGTCGTGCACACCGTGTGGGACCAATTTCGTAATCGCTTGTGCCTGCGATTGGTGCCGCCGTTTGATAGCTACCTTGCTCTTGCGGACGCCTACGCCCGGGACTGCTACATTCCCGTCCACCGGCAATTGCGTGGTCTCGCTTCGGATCAGCTTTGTCCTGCGCCGCTCGTGACATTTGATGAGCAAAGTACGCCATATATGGAACCGGGGAGGGATGCCGACGGAGATGATGACGGCCTGCCGACCCCACAGCAGTTTCAGGACGCGCTCGATCGGCTCCCACTGACTCTCATTAAAATTCCTTGGTCATATCTATCCTATCTGCCTCACATGGCGCTGCTTGCGCACGAAATGGGTCACGCCCTCGAACGCAGTGCCGGCCTTACGGATGCCCTCGATCAGGCGATCGCTCGTGCGGCCTTCGCCACAGACCTGTCCCGTCAGGCCTGGCAGGCTTGGCGAAAAGAGGCGTTCGCCGACTGGTACGGCTGCGCGATGGGAGGGCCCCCCTTTGTCGCGGCGCTCGCCGATCATCTCGCCAACGACCCGCCACGAATTCTCCGGCAAAAGCGGCCCCAACAAAATGGCGACTGGACTTCATACCCAACCGCAACCGTTCGAATCTTGTTCTGCTGTTACGGGCTGCGCGTCCTGGGTTTCGCAGACGAAGCGAATAAATTTGAGGGCGGCTGGTCGCAGGCCTATCCGAGCAACGAGATGGCCGACTTCGTTGCTGACTTTGAAACTGTTATCAGCGCCTTTTCCGGAGTATGCGATCTCACTCAGAACGCGTATGGTAATTTCAAGCCGGCTGTGTGGAACACTTCGGTCGCAATCGCGAACCTATACCGGCAAGGTGGCGAGCTGCCAAATGATCAACCGAAGCCCCCCCGAGCCTATGTCGGGGCCGCGCGGCTCTTGATGGAGCAGCCACCTCAGGCCTATCCCGTCAAGCTCCTTTGGTCGAAGCTTCGCGAACACCATCTGGCAACACGCCCCGACGGGGTGGCTGGTGACGAAGAGGTGAAAGCCATTGACGACGGTGCCGCGCAAGAGATCGACCAGCTTGCGGCAATTCTATTTGAAAACATGTAAGCTAATCTGGCGAGGACGCCATCATCGCTTCGACCCTGAGCTGCACGGCCGGATCACCGAATAAAATATAGTTGCGCGCATCATTGCGCGCGACCCAACGGTTTGCCAAAATTGCGTCTGAGATTTTCCGCGGATCAAATTCGCGCGCGCGCTGCATGTCGGCGAGTTCTCCCGACAGCACCGACCAGCGCAAGTTGAAAAGATCTGTCGCCTGTCCGAGCCGTTCGCCCTTCAGGATTCGTACCATCACATCGCGAAATTCCTGCACTAGTGGAACACTGCGACCGCCCCGAAACGAATAGGACCACGCTCGGTCGATATGTGTAAGGACGGCGAGCGCCCCGGAAAGCAGGAGCCGCTGCGGCAAGCGCGCGGTGAACGGAGCGCTTGCAAGTTGTACCGCCCGTCCGGGAGCGTGCCACGCATAATCGTCAAAAGCCGGACATCCACCGCTGTAGCAGGCGAAGAAGAAATGTATCAGGCCACCCAGCTTGCTATCTTGATCGACGTCAATAGCCGAGTAGCTCATCTCGGGAGTGACCGGTCCCGATCTCCATTCCTGGCAGATGATCGCACCTTGGCGCTCGCGCTGGCCTGGCGCATCGCAGGGAATGGCTAGGCCGTGAGAGCCGCTGAACAGCAGCGCCGGCAAGGCTCCGCGATCGCCGCGCAACAAAGACTGAAGATTGCCCTTTGTCGCGTCCTTCCCAAGTAGCGGTCTCGTCACAAATCGTTGCCGAGCGCCAAGAGGTTTGACATGGGCGTTGCCCGTTACCAGCGGCTGCGCGACAAGGTCGTGCAGTAAAGCGGTCGCGCGATCACCTGGATTTCTAGGTGCAAAGATTGCGACTTCTCGGCGTTGCTTCACGCTTGAGGCCTGTTCATAATCGATAAGCTGGCGCGCGTAGCTGCGATAGTCCTCAGGCTTTTCAAAGTCGAGACGGCCAACACCCCAATAAGTGTCAAGTTGGTATTGAAACTCGAAGGGGATGATGGTCGGAGGTCCGACAACGGTCAAATAGAACGGCACACCGAGATGGGGGTCGACAACTGAAAACCCAACATTATTCTTGGTCAACCAAGAGCGGGCTGTATCATTGCGCTGATATCCTCTGCCGCCTTCGAAAACCTGCAGCAGACGCGGACTGCGCACTTGGCTTGCGCGATAAGAAATAAGTGAATCTAGCGCCTCACGAATGGAAGGATCTACACCTTCCGCAAAGATGATGCCCCAGCCTGCTTCAGCGAGATTATTCGTATCGATGTCGCTGATCGCAAGCTTTTCTGAATCCCTGTCGGCGCCGCGCTGAACGATCTCTCTTGGTGGCACGTCGACCTCGGAGAGTACACGAACGTCGAGCGGTGGGAGGAGGTCGCCATTCTCCCAGATCCCGTTGGGAACGGGCAGGTCGTCGTCTTCATCCAATTCGACTGAATCATTCATTTCGACGCCATAGGGTTCAACGTCCCGCGCCAGTGCGCACGGCGTCCCAGATCGCGTGCGCAACTTCTTCGCCGTCGATCATCGAGTGTCCGCCGATGAACGCTGTGCACTCAAGATTGTAGATACCGCCCTTTCGGAAAGGGTAACGCTCGGAAACAGGCAGCATTTCAAAATCTTGCGCTTCTTCTAACCCCTGAATTCCCCACGTCCCAATTCCGCCGAAGATCGGCAGCTGGTCGTCGAAGGCGACTTGCAAGGCCAATCCCACGGCCAGGGGATAGAGCACCCCGACAGCACCATCATGCTTGGAGCGAGTCGTAACGATAGGCCCGCTCACCGCGGGCATGCGGACCATGGTGTTGAAGTATCCTGGCTTCCGAACAAGCTTAATAAAATCGGCAAAGGCCCATAGCGATACCGCTCCCTGGATTAGGAAGAGCGACTCAACGGGACGGGGCAATCGGGCAATTCCCTTCAGACCGCCCAAAATGGAAGATACGACGATGCAGCCGAAGCTGTGCCCGATGAGATGAATACGAGCTGCGGGATATTGCTCTTGCAGCTGGGCGCAGAACGGATGCATGGCATGCTCGCCGAGCCGTCGAGCCCGTTTCTTCATTGTCCAGAATGAGAGCTGCCGAAGCGGCGAAAGCAAACCAGAGAGAACTGTCGGTTCGGCAAAATTGGCACCTAACTCCTCAGATATCTCAAACGCGGCAACGGGATCGAACTGCACGCCATCGCCATCGGGTGGACCATCCGGGCCTCCGCTTTCGTAGCCGATCTGTTGCCCGAGTTCTCGATAAGCTTGTGCCACGTGATCGGGCATCAATACCGCGCCGGCATTGTCTTCATTTTCGTGAATGATGACTTCGAGCAATCGTCGAGTGTTTGCTGCGTCGCCATCGAAGAAATCTACATATTTTGCCATGATTTCTTCGGGGGAGGGCTGTTCATTAGCGAATGCCGGTGCGTCGATCGACTCCTCACCGAAAGGCAGGCTTGGCCAATGCAATCCGATCCAGCAGGGCCGGAAATCCGCTCCCATAGCGTTCAGATCGTCTTGCCGCGCAAGCATCGCGCCAAACCAGCGGTTGTATTGCTCTTTTGCGCCAGGCAGGTCGCCCTTCCAGCCGTGGCTGGAGAGAAAGATATCAGTCGGGGGGCGGAGCTTGAGTTCAGAGAGGATGCGCTCGCTTAGCAAAGCTTCTGCGCCTGCCGCCTGATCGCTGATCTCAGTACCGTTCTTATCGAACGCGATTAGCCAGTATGATGATGTCGATCCGGGTATCTGGCAAAGCGGCATGGAACTGTTCCCAACCGTCTTTTAGCGCAATGAGATTCCCCAGGAATAGCAATTCCCGGGCACACAGTGTTCAATCGCTGCGCCCAATCATAAGCACATCCAGCGCGTGTGTCGCAACAGAATACGCAGGCCCATCGTCTCCACAGCTTGAAAGACGGGTGGCAACAACCCGACGCGATCTCGGCGATGTTACCGTAGATCGAGGGAATGGTCTGATACGGCAGCAGGAACAAACAGGTCGCTAAAGGTGGGTGGACGGCCGCCTGCTCAAATTGAGGCACCCGTGCATCGAGCCGGCTGTTATGAGTTCGCGGCCTCGAAGAGTAACTGAGGCGGCGCGATGTCGCCCGACTGACTTGAGGCTTTGGCCATCGCGCGAAAGTTTTTGGTTAGGTTCAATCGCGTGGCGGAGAGTTGAATCGTGGCGTCCATCAGGCACAAGCGTGCTGTCCGCTAGTCGACATCAGCACATTTAAGTGGTACAAACAGTCAAGAGTGCGTCTCTGTAAGTCTTTGTTTTTGCTCACGTTTGGTAGGTTGATGTCTAGTCCGCCCCTGGGCACCATCATTTCAATGACTTACAGCGATTGACGGCGACCCGTTAGACACTTCCAAAGCCTGGTTAGACAATTACGTTCGCGATTTGCTCCCCAAGGGATCCAACTTCTCGATCACCTCTCGCATTCGCTGTGGAGTGTCCGCCGTCTCGGAATAGTGAATCGCCATTGCGAGCGTCTTCTGGCCGAGCCATCGCCGGACTGTGTCGATATCGAAGCCGGCCTCAATAAGCAGAGTTCCAACTGTGTGCCGCAGGCCATGAAACGTGAGCCCGTCGCCGATCTTCCCTGCACGCTTTAGAGCTCCCATCGCTTTGATGAAGCTGGAGTTGAAGCCGCTCTCCGTCCATGGCGTCGCGTTGGTTGTCGCTGCGATAGTGATCGCAATGTGCTGCGGCGATTGCTTTAGTAATTGAGCTAAGTCAGGATGGATCGGGAGTGAAAGTTCTTGGCCCGTCTTGTTCGTCCGCCGCCAAATTCGACCTTCGCGAATCGCGCTCTTCTTCAACGCCAAAACATCCCCCTTGCGTAGACCGGTGAACATTGCCAGCCCTACTGGTAATTTCAGTTGGTGGGGAAGTTCTGCGAGAACAGTTCGACATTCTTCGATTGTCCAAGGTCGACTGGCTGAAGGTGCGCTTCGAGACCTCTTGACACGCTTCAAGCCCTTGACCGGATTATCGCGAACGATCCCGTGCTCTTTACCGTGCTCACATGCAACCGATACAACTGCCATTACGTAATTCGCTTGCCTGCGGCCGTGTTTCTCCGCAATGCGGTCTCGTACGCCAGCGATTGGGCCGGGACAGGTGCTCGTCCGCAACCGCGCGGCCGGCGTGAACAATATTGACCTGCTGATCCGTCGCGGCGCGCTGCCCACCGAGGCAACACCCTTGCCGCATGTGCTGGGGGTCGAAGGTGCCGGCGTGATCGATGCGGTCGGCCCCGGCGTCGACACTCTCTACCGCGGCGACCACGTGATGTGGCTGGGCGACCTAACGGCAGGTGGCTATGGGCCGTTCACAGTCATTGACGCCGCTTACGTCGCGAGGATTGCGGCGTCCATTCCATTCGAAATTGCCGCCGCAGCGCCGGTCGCGTACGTCACCGCTCGACACAACATCCATACCTATGGAGCTCCCGACCCGGGCGCCTGGATCCTGGTCCATTCGGCGGCGGGCGGAGTTGGCATTGCAACACTGCAGGTTGCCCGCAACGACGGCTTCAGGACGATTGCGCTGACGACATCGGCGAAGCTCGACTTTACCCTGGAACAGGGCGCTACGATTGCCATCGACCGCGCGGCAAGCGATGTCGTGGAGCAAATATTACGCGTGACGGGCGATCAGGGCGTGGCTCTCAGCCTGAATTCCGTGGGCGGCCCCACAATCGTCCAGGACCTAAAGGTGCTTGGCAAGTTCGGCCAGATCATAAGTTTTGGTCATCTCGGCGGCCCGCCGCAAGGCTCCGCGAGCGATCTGCTCATGCCGCATTTCAACAAGAGCGTAGCAATCCGAAGTTCCGACCTCTTCACGCTCTGGACCACGAAGAAGCCTGCGTTCAGTGCAATCCTTCGCCAAGTCGCGGATGATCTAGAAAGCGGCTCGATTTCGCCGCAGATTCACGCCGTCATTGCCGACTCGCAAGCGATTGCGGCACACCGAGAACTGGAATCTGGTTTGACCAAGGGCAAAATCGTCATTCGGCAAGATATTTGAACCGGCCAACCGCCAAACGAGTGCGTGGTCCTGACTGCGTGCGGGGAGGGGATCACACTGTCCCAAGTCGTCCTGGCTTTGCTGTCATTCCGCTCGCCGGATTCAAGACGCCGGATTATCTCAAGGACTACGTTGCGGCAATTTACGTTACGCTGGCGGCTGAAAATAACTTGTTTGATGTCGCCAAGAGGATCAGCCGGGGACTCGCGGCGGTATGCGGCTGGCGACAGGAGACGTACCACTGCCACCTCTTGGCCCCGCGAAGATCACTGAGCTCGCCCAATTTTTCCCACAACGATCCCGGCATGCCCGTTCTCCGCCGTGCAGATGAAACACTGGCGGTGAGAAAAAAGAAACCCCTCCTGTCGCGAGGGCCGCTGTACATTATGACCGGCCTTCCATGCAGAGACCTCCATCCACTCCGCTAAATGGTCAAGTCCGGTTGCCGCCCATCGGCGACATAACGTGCAGATCAGCCCGCGTAGATGTAGCGATCCGAATGCGAGGTTATCTGGTTAGGTCGGGGGTCGGTCAACTTGTGTACAGCACCTAGCCAGAGCGCCCACCCGTAGGCGAACACGCCGCCTGTTCGATCTGATCGGCAGCGTGCTGGGCGGGAGTTTCGCCCGATGACATTGCGGTTCGAAGCGCCAGCGCACCTTCTCGGAAACGTTCATCCCGTAAAACCCGCACGATAGCCGACCGAATGCACCCGCAGTCTGCGTTGGCGGGCAGCCGGATTCCCGCATCGCGGGCAACCACTCGGGCGGCATTGTCATGCTGATCGCCGACCAGGGGCAGACAAACCATCGGTACCCCGTGTCGCAGAGACTTTGTCACCGTGCCGATGCCGCATTGAGTTACCAGAGCATGCGCCTGGGGCAACACCTCGTCGTGTGAGACGAATTTCACGAGACGCACGTTTGACGGCCGCTCGAATTCTCCGGCCTCCAGTGCAGGCCCGAGTGTGACCAGAGCGCGGACGGGTAGGTCAGCAAGTGCCACAAGGATCTTTCTCAACAGGCCAGATTGTCCCTGATTGAGTGTGCTGAGCGAGACGAGGACCAGCGGGCTACCCTCGGTCGGCCACCCTACGCCTGCGCCCATCGCTTTAGCTATATCTTCCGGGGTGCCCACATGACGCACGTTGGCCGGAAAGCGCGCAGGCCAATCAAATGCTGGACTCACGAGGACCAGCACCCGCGCCGCACCGTATTGCTGGAACGGCGATCGCAAGGTGTGCAAACCAGAAAGTGCCCGAGCCCTGTTTAGAGGCAAGAGGGCGTTGCCAACCCACAGTTGGCCGATGATCAAGCGGCCGAGCACGTCCCGACAGAAGCCCAAAGGTCCCGCCTTCGGTGCGTAACCCGGTCCGTAGGGCGGCACCTTCGCGACAGGCCAGGGATAGACGGTATGCATCAGGGCTACTGACGGGATGCGTGCCGCCTCGGCCGCGGCAAAAGCGCCAAGCAAAACAAAGTCAGCGACGACAAGGTCGGCTTTGTCGCGCCGCAGTTCGTCCGAAACATTCAGGGCCCAGGCGGATGCCCATACGGCCGTGTAGGCCTCGCCCTGCACGCTTCGAAACGATGCCGGCGTCCAAGATCCGATCAGGGCCCGGTCGGCATATGTTGGATCATCAAAAGGATGAAGATCGGGCTCCTCAAACCGAACCAACTCGGCTCCCAACTCGCCGACACGCTGCAGGAGCGAAGGACTGACGGCTAGGCGCGATCGACGAACACCCGGTCCTATCATGACGCGCACTCGGTGATTTCGCGCAATCAGCTCCGCGAGAATTGGCAAGATGAGGGGGATATTGCCCCCTCCCTGAAACATGCAGGCAAGTATCCGTAGAGGGCGCTCCATCGCAGAATTTTCGATACTTCAGTCGATCGGGGTGAAGCCCGTCGCTTGCACGATCGCCTTCCATCGTTCGGATTCCGACCCGATCAGCTGCGCAAAGGCCGTCGTGGAGATCGACTCGATTTCAAGTGACATTCCTGTCATGCCGGACTTGACCTCGTTGGTGCTCAGGGCCTCATGAATGGACCGGCCGAGCCTCTCGACGGTATCGGCCGGCGTCTTCGCCGGAACGAAGAATCCATAGCGCGTGAGATCCTCAAGGGACGGATAACCGGCCTCAGCCATCGTCGGCACATCGGGAAGAAATGAGCTGCGACGTGGCCCGGTCGTCGCCAGCGCACGAAGTTGCCCGGATTGGACAAGCCCCAATGAGCTTCCTATCGGCATAATGGCCGATGCGATCTCGCCCTTGAGAAGATCCTGGATTGCGGCGTTGCCTTGATAGGGCACGTGAAGAAATCCGAAGCCTGCACTACGCCCCAGCATCGCACCGATGAAGTGCAGTGTGTTTCCGACACCCGCCGTACCGTAGGTGGCTTCCGTGGGATTGGCGCGGCACCAGGCGACGAAATCGGCAAGAGTCCTTACGTCACCCGGCACCTTCGGACCGACCGTCACCAGCGTTGGGCTCGAGGCGACGATCGAAACTGGAGTGAAGTCCTGTGGCTCGTATTTGAGCGTCTTGTAGACGTGCGGATAGAGCGTCATAAATCCAAGCGGAGCGAGCAGCATGACTGATCCGTCGGCGTCAGCGGCCCTGACGGCCTGCACCGCGAGGCGACCGGCTGCACCTGGCCGGGTCTCTACGACTATCGTCTCCGCATAATCCTTCATCTGCGCGGCAACGAGCCTTGCTAGGCCGTCCACCAACCCGGGGGTAAAGCCAGTCATGATGTATGTGGTTTTCGTGCGCGATTGGGCGACAACCGTCGATACCGAAACAGCGGAGAACGCGATACCGACCGCTGCCGCCGAGGCTGCAAGCAGGTCGCGACGTCTGACCATAAGATGTGTCGCCATGAACCGTCTCCTTGACCCGGCGCCGCTTGCGCTCGGCAACCGAAACGTTGCAGGACGAGGATGCTTGAGGCAGACATATCAGTCCAATGCTATTGTGTGAGGATTCCATAACCGTTTTGATAGGCCTCGAACATGCAATCCATCGAACTGGCTCGGCGCCGTCTCAAACTTCGCGACCTGCATATTCTGGTCGTTGTAGCGATGCGGGGCAGCATGGCGAAGGCCGCGGCAGAGCTTGGCATTTCTCAGCCGGCAGTATCGAGGGCAATCGCCGATATGGAGGAGGGACTGGGGCTTCGCCTTCTCGACCGCGGCCGCCATGGCGTAGAACCTACTGCCTATGGCCGCGCGCTCATCAAGCGCGGTGTGACAATTTTCGACGAACTGACGCAGGGCTTGCAAGAACTCGAATTTCTTGCCGATCCGACCGTTGGAGAGCTGCGCATCGGCAGTTCTGAGAACGTAGCGGCCGGCCTGCTCCCTGCCGTCATCGACCGCTTCTCGCGGCAGTATCCCGGCATTCGCTTGAACGTCTCACAAGCGGTGCTTGGTACGAGTCAGTATCGCGAGCTACGCGAGCGTAGCATCGATCTGTTGCTGGGCTGGATTCCCACGCCTTTCGCGGAAGAAGATCTACTGGCGGAGCGCGTATTTGACGATCCTAGCGGCGTGGTGGCCGGCAGGCAAAGCAAATGGGCGCGGTCCTCCAAGGTCAGCATGTCCGATCTGGCCGACGAAGCCTGGATCTTGCCTCCTTCCGATACGTTTCCGGGTTCTGCAGCGGCTAAGCTGTTCCGCGAAGTCGGCTTAAACATGCCTCGCACGCCTCTCACAACGCTATCCATTCATCTCTGCTGCAGGCTTGCCGCGACCGGGCGCTTTGTCACGCTGCTGCCCAGCTCCATTGTGCGGTTCGGCGGACGTGATCTGTCGCTGAAAATGCTCCCGGTAAAGCTGCCACGAAGGCCGCCCGTGCACGTCGCTGTTGTAAGAATGAAGAACCGCACCATCAGTCCTGCGGCCGAGAAGTTCATTGACTGCGTTCGCGAGATTTCCAACTCCATAGTCGAAAAACCGCGGCTCCGCAGGTGATCGGCCGGCGTTGGCGAAATTAGCAGGAGCACGGGTCCAAGGTTAGACTCTAGGCCCAGCAGCGTTTATTCGCTTTCTCGGCGAACCCGTCGGCATGTCGCCCCGGGGGCCTCAGATGACCAGCCAGAGACCTTCACGACTTACGCGCTCCTCCACTCAAGCCTAAAAAGCCACGAGAACGCCGATGTGGCCAAATCGGTCGCCTACACTAAAAAAAGGTCTACCCCCTCTCGCAAGCAGCATCACCTCAGCCGCGACCGACTGAATCACACTTGGGTAAAACTTTCTCACCTACGATCATCCTGCTCGAGTGAGCGACGAGGCTGAAGCTAAGGCTGCACGCCCAAATTGTCACTCCTCCGGCAACTGCGCGAAGGACTTTCCGCTTGTCCTGCTTGTTCTACCCCGCTGTTTCTAAAAGCGCTGTAAGCGGGCATAAACCGATTGCCTTGTGCGTCCTAGCCGCTCGCCAGCCTGCTTAGCTGTAGCACCTGCGCCAAAGAGCGAAAGCAATTCCGCCTCTTCTGTCGGCAACCACGGACGTACCGATCTGCGACTGTTCGTCATTTAAGGGCTGGCCTGCCTAAAAGCGCGGCGGCGCTGGCCGTCGCGGTGGGTCCGGAACACGCGCGGGGCGCTCTAGCCGTGACGGTGCTGGCAAACGGGTGGGCTCTGGCACACGGTTACCGCGCGTCATCCAAGCCGCCAAGCGGGCATAGCTGCGCCTAAGGCTAGGTAAAAACCACTCGGCTTTATCCTCATGATTCATAGTGAAACGGTACAGGACGCCGGTTTAGGATTGGTTGCAACCTCGAAGGCGGTTAACCGTTCGTTAAGACGCCTTTCACGTGTCGGGACACGGCACAATGCGAACGCGGGAGCTGGCGGGTAAAAATGCATCCGCGCTTACCCGGAAAGGGAAAAGCCGCAGCGTGGTTCCAGCCCCACTGCGGCATTCCCGGGCAACTTGAAATTGATGGTTGGTACTTAAATCGCGCCGGTGTTCTCCTTGTAGAACACCCCGTTCCGAAAATGGAGTCGGTACGACTACCGGAGTCTGCCTTGCCACGAATTGTCGCTACGGAGCAAACTGGCAGGCTTTCTTTTCCAGCTCCAGGCTGCCAAGCCAATTGCGGATCAGAGCGCCAGAGCCGCGAAAGTGAAGGTCGCAGGAACGGCTAAGAAGCTGCTCCTGCGACCGACGCCGCGACGTTCCGCACGATCGACACGGCGGCTGGACCTAAGCATATCGCGCGCCAACCTCGCCACGATCTTAGCCAATCATTAGCTGGAATTCTGTCAGTGTTGCTTGGGACGGGGCCCTGGGGATTACGCGGCCTTGTGCTCGAAGGCCGCCGGCAGCCAGCCCACGGCGGGCTTTCCCTTCCACGGGGCTGCACCTCCGCAACACAGTCTAAGTTCCTCGCAAGGAACAGCATTTTCTTCGCGCGACGAAACACGGCTGAAACAATCCGATGTTTTGCTGACGATACCGGGGCTGGCTCCTTATTTTGCTTAAACCTTTTCACCCGGAGTTTTCGACCGCGCTGGGCCGCAGCAGTATCCTCCTGCTGCGGCCCTTGCGCCGATAGTCCTGATTGCCCATAACGGATAGCATTATGCCCAATTGTTTGATCGTTGTTGCCGCGGGCCGACAATTGGATCTGCTGCGCGGTGAAGCGTCCCGCATCTCAAAGGGAGCCAAAGCGGATTGGTGGAGTGATCCTGCCGAGGTAGGAACGCGCTTTTGCTTCGAAGATGCAAAGGCGAAAGAGTCATTCGCGCTCACTTGCGACAGCTTCGGCATTCCTTGTAGAGACGGTTAGTCGCGCTTCCGGCCTGAACTGATCGAGCGAGGGGAAGGGCAGATCGCCGGCCGTGCGTGCACAGTACCGGCACATGGCCTGCTGACTGATGGATTTCACATCGGCAAATGAACCGTCCGTGTATCGCATGGCTCAAAAACTACCCGCCACGTCTTAACGAGCCGTCCGAGCAGCCTCTACCGGGCGACGATATGTCATATATAATTCGGCGAAGTTGGCCCACCGGAGGGCCTTTTTTTTCCGCGACACCAGCTGGACTCTCGCGCCTACATCAGAGGCTCGGCAGCCGTTGCGAACCCTGCAGGAGCATCCAATTGTATCTATAAGGCAGATCAAAACCGAGCGTCCAAGGCAGCTTTACCGGAGCCACAAAGACGCGAACACGATCGCCCAGAAGAAGTCGATGGCACCGAAAGGCACCACAGAGCCGACAACACGACCGGATCCAGATAGCGCAAAGACCGGGACTGAGAAGGCCAGCTTTTCAAGGACCGCGAACAGCATCGCCGGTCGAAAGCGTAGCGGATCATACGCTATCATGAAAAAGATACCTTGTGCGGCGAGAGCCGTTCCCACGAAGCGATAGAAGTATTCCGGATGGGCGAAGACCCCCGTATCGACGGCGATGTTTGCCTCGAGGAAGTAGAGGGGCAATAGGACAGCGACCCGTAAACGCCAGCAGCTGCAAAAAGGGCCAACGGGCCAGCCTGAGCGCCCGAACATCTTTCATCCACGAATCCTTCCTTGCGGCATGCAAACCTTGGCGGCCAGTCGGATGCCGCCAAGGGCGTCCTATGGCGACCTTTTCCATCTTGCGGATGGTCTCGCGGATTACCGCGAAGGGGTCGTGGCCGACCTTGCCGTCCGGACGCAGGTAGTAGGGACGGATCAGGTAGCGCGGATCGATGTCGCTCTTGTCGACGAACTCGTCGATCTCGATGGTCCGGGTCGATTACAGGGCGACATCCGAGGTACGCTCGCCCAATTCACCAGTATCTTCAGCCTTTCGCATGCGGATCAAAAACGCCCTGCTTCGAGCCGGGTTGGACGGCTAGTGGTACCCTTCGTGCAGTCGTGCAACTCGTGATGTCTTTCCCATGGTGACGTTCAAAGGAACGAAGTCGTGGCCGGCTTGGATCACCGTAGAGTGCTTTGGATGGTGCGTTAATGGGCAAGGGGCGCGGTCGCAGTTGACGCCTCGTCGAATGTTGGATTGGCAGGCAGGCCGACGAAAGAACTGGCGGATCTTTGAGCGACGATTGCGGTAAATGCGTCCAACGATCCTGGGACGCCTCATTTCTTCAATCTGCCGTGTTGCGGCGGCACTCGTCCCGGCGGGTGCAGAAAAATTCGCATACGGGTGATCCGTCGCGCCGCTAGGGAGCGTTACAGATTTGCGTGCGCTTCGGCCTGGCCGTGTCCGCGGCTCGCGACAGCTTGAGCGCCAGATTGGCACGCAAAATCCTATAGGGGCAGCGCCCCTCAAGTGGAGATAGCTTATGAAAATGCGACTGCTTGTTTCTGCGGCGATGGCTGTCATGGTCGTTACGGTTCCCGCCACTATCAGCTTCGCAAAGGACAAGACCGTCATGGTCGGTGGCGCCGCCATGTATCCTAGCAAGACCATCGTCGCGAACGCTGTGAAATCAAAGGATCACACGACCCTGGTCGCAGCGGTCAAGGCGGCTGGCTTGGTAGATACACTATCTGGGCCAGGTCCGTTTACGGTGTTCGCGCCAACCAATGCTGCTTTTGGGAAGCTACCGAAAGGTACGGTCGAAACGTTGGTCAAGCCGGAGAACAAGGCGACGCTGACCAAGATCCTCACGTACCACGTGGTTCCGGGCAAGCTCAGCGCGGACCAGCTCATGGACGGGCAGCGGCTGATGACGGTCGAAGGCGAGCCGCTCACCGTCAAAAAGTCGGGCGGCAGGGTGATGATTGTCGACGCAAAGGGTGGTGCAGCGACCGTGACCATCGCGGACGCCAACCAGTCCAACGGCGTCATCCATGTCGTCAACCAGGTCCTGATGCCGGCAAGTTAGCGCCGGCCGCGAGCGGGCGCGTTCTCCTCCAGTCCCGAGCGCCCGCTCGCACCCTTGGAATCGGCGAATGCTACCGGCAAATGACGACTTCGAATCTGTTTGGGACTACCCGCGGCCTCCACGGCTGGAGAGGGTACGGCACCGCCTGATCGTCATGTTCGAAAATGTCCTCGTCGCCGACACGCAATCCGGCTATCGCGTGCTGGAGACAAGTCATCCTCCCACTTACTACTTCCCTCCCACAGATGTCGCGCTCGCGCTGTTGCGCCGCGCCGACGGTCATTCGTTTTGTGAGTTTAAGGGCGTCGCGGAATATCGTACGATCAGCGTCGGCGACCGGGTCTCGGTACGTGCGGCTTGGGTTTATCCGCGCCCGCTCGAGCCGTACAAGGAGATTGCGGGCCATTTCGCCTTTTATCCATCTCGGGTCGATGCCTGCTTCGTCGGCCACGAGCAGGCCATAGCGCAAGAGGGCGAATTCTACGGCGGCTGGATCACCTCGGGGATCAACGGCTCTTTCAAGGGCGGCTCAGGCGGCCAGGGCTGGTAGAAATCTTCTCGCAAACTTGCGGTCTACCCGCCTGCCTGACATCGGCGGCCACGAGCCACAGCCTGTTCATGTCCACTCCTGCGCCGGAAGCGAGCCGCGGCCAACTCTCGAGACCTGCCTCGATGATGGCTATGTCGCGGGTTGGACAGAGCTCCCCGCTGAGTCGCGCTGAAGCTGCTCCTTGACCATGGCTGACCGCAAATGTCCAAAGAAAGCAGATCAGGGGCCAGTCTCAGTCGCGGTCTTTGGGCATGACCACCAGCCTCATCGCAGCCCGGATAATGTCTTCGCGCCCGCTTCGTCGCTCGCGCCATCTTTCGAGCTCCTGGAGACCCGCAACGAGACACGCACCGAGACTGATCACCAGCCCCACGAGCAAAAACGCCTGGTCGGTTGGCTCCATGTCACGCTCCGTGCGTGTGAAGCCGAACATATTCGACGAGATCGATGGACAACATGTCACCACGTCACGTGCCCCATACCGCGCCACAGAGCGAGCACATCCTGCTCAACGAGAAACTCCGGCCACATGAAGGTGTGATAGCCTCGTTGGCCCGCAGCAAACGCTGCGAGCTGGAGGAGGTGCCCATAGATCATGAGGCGATCTTCGGCCGCCGAGCTTGCGACCCCCAGCTCCGTGCAACCGGCAAGAGTCGGGGCCGGGTGCAATTCAACCACAGCGACGAGCGCGTCGCGCGCGATGCAGGCGATCACAATTGCTTCCTCAGCATCGAGACCACGGCAGTAGCCCACGATCGCGTCGTCCGACATGCCGCATCCGAAGCGTGCGCGCCGTTGATCGAATGTCAGGCTATTGAAGAAAGGGACAAGAAGCGACCGGAGTTCCCCAGCCGAGAGTGTCCTGAACGACAGCGTGGAAGCGCCGGGGCTGCAAAATTCAAGAGCATTTGACGTCTTCATGTTGTTTCCAATGCGTCTGCTGAAAAAGTGTGCACGAGAGTCCAGCCTGGATGAAAAAAAGCGGTCTCCAAACGGCGCGATGCTAGTGCAATCTCGAAATTGATGCTGTGGCGTCCTTCACAATCAGCACTCGCGTTTGATGTAGCGAAAATCATGCCGCTCGCAGGCGTCGGTCGTGAAGGTCACAAAAGTCGCTCACGCGACAATTTAATGCTGCTATGCTGCAATCAGCCCACTCGTGGAGACGCCGCTGATGATGAACCGCAACCTCGTTGCCGCGCTGGTCACGTTTGGCCTGGCCTCGCCCGCCGTCACCCGCGCGCAGGACGCGCCGCTTGAGGAGCAGATCGTCAACCAGATGAACAAAGTGTTCGGTGTCCACTCTGGATTCCGCGCCAATCACGCCAAAGGCGTCGTGGCCGAGGGGAAGTTTAAGGCCTCTCCAGAAGCCGCAGGCTTGAGCAAGGCGGTGCATTTCGGCGGCACCGACATCCCGGTGACTGTGCGGTTCTCTGACTCCACGGGAGTACCAAATCTGCCCGACGGATCGGATGACGCCAATCCGCATGGCGTCTCGGTGAAATTTCACCTGCCCGACGGCAGCGACACGGACATCGTGATCAATTCGCTGAAATTCTTTCCCGTCGCGACCAGCGAGGAATTTCGCGACCTGCTCGTCGCAATCGCGCAGAGCCCGCCGGACGCGGCCAAGCCGACGAAGTTTGAGCAGTTCGTGGCAAGCCACCTCACGGTCCCAGCTGCCTTCGCCACGGTCGCCACGCCCAACAGTTTCGCTAACGAGGCCTACTTCGGCATCAATGCGTTTGTGTTCGTCAACAAAGGTGGTCAGCGACAGGCCGTCCGTTACCAGATGATTCCCGAGAAGCTCGTGCACCTGGACAAGGCGGAGGCTGCGAAGATGACGCCGGACTTCCTGATGGAGGAGCTGCCCTCACGATTGAAGCAGGGGCCGGTGACCTTCCGGTTCAAGGTGCAACTCGCTGCCGAGGGCGACTCCACCAAAGACCCATCGAAGCCCTGGCCTGATGATCGCAAGCTGGTCGAGCTTGGCGTGCTGACGATCGACAAAGCCGTGGCGAACAGTGAGGAGGCGCAAAAGAAGCTCCTGTTCCTGCCGGGCCCTCACCGACGGGATCGAGCAGTCCGACGATCCGATGGTCGATGTTCGCAACGGCGCCTACGCGATCTCGTTCTCGCGGCGCAATCCTTGACGGTCGGTTAGTCAGCAGTTCATCTCGGAATGCCAGTGGGTTGGCCGCGACCTACTCGGAATTTCCGCCGATGCTGACCGGCTGCGCTCCAACGTAAAAAAGCTGACTGCCAAAAGCGGCCGGACTCTGGACGAAGAGGTGGCCGCGTCCGCCGCCAGCAGCCCGGCAAAGCATTGGGCGTGTCGAAGAGTTCGGCGCCGTCTGCACATTCTATTGCAGCGCCCATCCAGGCTATTTAACCGGTCAGACTGTCATGCTGGACGGCGGTCGGTATCCCGCTGTCTTTTAGAGCGGGTCGCTGTCCGTGAGGAGGCGCTAGTTTTCCCGAATACACATAATGGCATCCGCCGTTCCGCTGGATATGACCTCTACTCTTCGAACTCCCGGCAACCCACGCCGGCGTTCCCCATCTTGTGTCGAGGCCTCGCTGCTCGGGCGCGATCATGCAGAACGCGGCGTCGCTGCGCTGGACGAGTACTTGCAGACCAAGAACGTGATAATCGATTTTCTAGCGAGAGCGCTATCCGTTCGCTCACGATGTAAGGTGCGCGGCCGCCGAACGGCCCCTCTACTCATCTCCCTATTGGAGCGGCGGGAAGGTGCCGTCCCCAATCTCCAGAGCTGCAATCAATCCTCTGAGAGTAGCGGCGATCGATGAGATCGCCGCCGCACTCAGGCAACAAGACGGGCGGCTGACGGATACTGCTTTTCCCGCACCCTCTGACCGGCTAGATTGCACCGCGCAATAGCAGAGACAGGCGGGTGTTCGACGGATTGTACAAATGCGAGTATCGTGCCGGCCGCGTGCTGAACCGTAGCGTCATGCGTGTGCGCGGTGGCCGCATGCTGGGCGGAAACTCGGCTTTCGCCCACGTCGGAAGCTACGAAGAGATCGACGGCGTGATCGTCGGTCGCGTAGCCGGACAGCGCCATGCCCTCAATCCCGAGGTGCGGCAGCTCTATGATGCGGATGATGACGAGCTGATCCTGCGCGGCCGTGCGGTCGGGGATTCCTATCACTTCGACGCCTCTCCGGTCCGGCTCCCTGATCAAGTGATGCATGCCGTGATGACGAGCTTGGATGATCGTCTTGATCAGCGGAAAATTGAGAAGAGGCTCCCCGCCCTGAAACTCAATCTTGATTCGTGCCGACGGGCTGGCGAACGCAATGTCCAGGGCGCGCATCGCCGTTTCCTGGCTCATATCGAAGCGCGAGCGATCGGTACTTTGACGCGAGACCTGGCAATAAGGGCAAGAGTGTTCGCACCGAAGCGTCACGACGAAAATATGAAGCGGGGTCATCTGCTGCAGGAACGACATCCGGCTTCTCAGTCGGGCGGCCAGAAGCTGACGTTGCGCCTTCTGGTTCGCTCCGGTGACGAGATGAGCGGCATAGGCCCTTTCGTAGAGGCCGTCGCCGGGTCGGACCCGAAGGTCGACAAGCCTGCTTAGTTCATCCTCCGTCAGGCGGATGAAATCGCCGATCATGTTGGCGACAAGACACTGGCCCTCGCCGATGCGCTCAAAATTGAACGGCAACAGCGATAGATCTTCGGTTGCCGCTCTGAAGGTCTCAGGAGATAAAAACCGCGCCATGGTTCTCCGGCAGGACTCTACTTTTGGTTGGTGGCCAGGGCCCCGAAGGCAAGTGCGAGGATAACGTTCCGGACGCCTTCGGTTTTTTCAGCGACGCGAATCCGCAAGTTTTCGTTGGCGACAAGGTACAGAAACCGCTCCTTCAGTTCGTCCGAACTAAGCACGGCTCCTTTTTGCGGATTGCCAGAGGAAACTAAGCGGCAAATATAGCGGTCGCCTGCACGGTCAACCTGGCAGGTCGCCGATCCGATCAGACGATAGGCTGCCGCATCCAAAGCGTTCAGGCTTTGGATGCTTGAATCGAAATCGACAGCTACCTCGACCTGAGACGCCGCAGGAAGCTTAGCGGCTGGAGGCATGAGAGGCATGTGAAGCATGCGACGCGTGCGAGCTATGTCCCGCGACGATGGTGCCGTCGGCCTGCTTCGTCATGACAAACCCGAGAAGGTCTTCTCCTGCTTGATAATAGGCATTGGGCCGAGGTTTATCAGCAGTGACTTCGGTGGCTACGGAGGTCCGTTCATCGGCAACGACCGCCTTGACCGAGCAGAGCTAACGCACCGTGGTCATCGCGGCCCCCCTCGGAAGGGTGAACGCGGTGCCGTCCGCGTCGAGATCAACGGCGGCCCGGTTGTTCTACACCGGGAGCGCGGCGCCGCCGTCCGGTGTCACGACCTGCCACGCTTTCTTGCCGATGTGCTCGCCGGTCAGCATCTTGGAGGCGATCGGCAAGGTGGCGCACTTCAGTCCCACACTCAGACGCCCGAGGTGCTCCGCGCCCGGCACCGGCTCGAGGAACTGCTCCAGGCCCGTGCGACGGAGGATGTTGTATTCGGTCATGCCCTTCCGCGCGGTGAGCGCGTAATCGGCACCGGGGAGGACGTAGAACACCTTTCCGCCCGACAGGAAGCCCGTCGCCTGCAGACCTTTATGGCGGAGGCGGTAGAGCGTCGCCGGCGGCGTCGGCATCTGGTCCGGCTCGATCGGCACGACATCACCCAGGATGCGCGTGGCGGGCAGCGAAAGGGAGGGGCGGCCCGCGGTCGAACCAGGCGCTTCGAGGGGACGGAAGCCTGCGACGCCGAGGAGGAATTCTGCCTGTCGGACGAGCTGTTCGAACCCTGGGTCGAGGTTGAGGTTTCCCCCCAAGGGACGGTGGAGGTTCGCGAGCGGCACTCCGATGTCGTGAAGCCGGTCGACCAATCTGGCCTCGACGTAGCCGGCCGCAAGCTTATGGAAGCGGGGGTCGAAAGAATACAGCAGATAGACCTGCGCCTTGTTGAGGACCTCGGCGGCGACGCGCTCGCCGATCTTCCGATTCCCGTTGCCCTCACCGACATACACCACGGATCCGTGGACGATATAGCAGATATTGCTGGAGGCGGAGGGGAGTTGCGCCTTCAACCGGTCGAGCTGCAGAAACGGCGCCGCGACGACGGCCAGAATGCCGCCCATGGACTGCGACCGGCGCAGTCCGCAGAGCGACGTATCGAGAAGTTCTATCGTCGCCACGAAGGGGAATTCGCGATCGAGCAGCGGGTACTGTTGGAAAACTACGGTGTCGTCGGTCGGCCCTTTGAGATCAGCCATTGTTCTCACGCTTGACGGTTTATGTTGGTGACATTATGTAACCGATAACACCGCCGAAGCAAGTCCCGCGTGGTTGCTTGGTTAAGGCGCGTACGCCGCGCTTCCGCGGCGGGCTGAAGGAGGTGGAGGGTGAACTAGCGACGTTTGGGCCGGGACAGCCGAACCCCTTCGCCCTTGCCACCGACGGCTTTGATGAATTCAACACCGCGCTTTTCCAGGCATGCGCAGACCTTCTCGAGCACCGCAACGCGCCGGTAGTCCAGCGCGACCGATTCATCGTTTTCCAGCGCGACTATGGCTTTCCTGGAGACGTGCGCGTACTCGGCAAGCGTTGCCTGATCTATGCCGACGAGACCGCGAGCGGCCCGGATGAGGTAAGGCGGCGGCCATAAGTCCGCCACGGGGATTTCGGTCGGCATTCCTGGCCAGGTCGGTGTCCGTCGCCGCCGCAAACCGACGACTCATTTCGCCAGACTACCGCACTTCGACAATCCGATGAAGATCGCGCGGTTAACCTAACGGGCACAAAAAGACACCGACGTATTGACTCGCGCTTCCGTCGGTGACATTTTGTAACCGATCGGGTAGCCGTGAGGTCGAGAAGGGGCGGCGCGTCACCCTCAAGGTCAGGTTCCCTTACCTCGACCCCGCGGGCACGCGCGAGCGGCCATCGCGATAGCTTAGGAGAATTGAGTGAGCACCCAACGCAAACCCTACCAAACGACCGTTCCGGATTTTCGCTCGATCGAGGAGCCCTCCTTCAGGGCGCTCGGCTGGTGGCGGAATACGCGCGCGGACAACTTCCACGCCTCTTCACTGGGCGAGATGAAGGCTGCGGTCGCCAACATCGCGATGCTCGCGGAGCCCCGTTGGCGCGACGCGGCTTCCGGCGATGCTGCCGCGGCCATCGCCCTCGTGCTTGCGATGGGGCCGGAGAACTCCCACGCACTGAAGTTCGACATCTGCATGACCGCCCTCGTCATCTGCGCTTGCGAAGGCGACGCCGCATCGTGCCTGGTCATCGCCTGGGTGCTCAGGCGGCTACCCAAAGCGAAGACCCGCGAGAAGCGGCTCGCCACGTCCTGGACCGTCCGCGCGATGCGGCCGCTCCTCGCGCGTGCCGGACTGGATAATGACTGATATGCGGCTGCAGATCGTCAACGACCTGCACCTCGACCATCCCGGCAGCGGCGGGGCACCGCCGCTGGCTAAGGGCGTCCGCATGGTCGTGGTCGCCGGCGACACCTGCGAAGGATTGGTCAATGCCGTCGAACAACTTCGTCGCGCCTACCCGGCGCCGACGGAAGTCGTCATGGTGGCCGGCAATCACGAACTGTGGTCGAAGAATCTGGACTTCGAAGAACACTGGGAGGAGGGCCTCCTGGCGGCCGAACGCCACGGCGTTCACCTTCTGGAGAACTCCGCCCTGACACTGTGGGGCGTTCGTCTGCTGGGCTGCACCCTCTGGACCGACTACGAGCTATTCGGAGCGCACATGCGCGACGTGGCCATGCACGCCGCAGCCCACACCATGCTCGACCATCGCCGCATCAAGTGGAGGCGCGATCCTTGGCGGCGGTTTCGTCCCGCCGAGGCCCGCCTCCTCCACCACCGGTCGCGGTTGTTTCTCGAGACGGAGCTTGCGAAATCGCATGACGGCCCGACGGTCTGCATTTCGCACCACGCCATGACGCCGGAGGCGGTCGCGCCCGCCTTCCGGGACAGCATGGTCACGGCCGCCTACGCTTCCGAGTTGTCGTCCCTGATCGATCGCTTCCAGCCCGACCTGATCGTGTCGGGTCACACGCACTACCCGATGGACCTGACCCGCGGCCGCACGCGCCTCCTCAGCAACCCCGCCGGCTACCCTGGGGAGAGCAGGTCCTTCGATCCGGCCTTCGTCGTTGAACTGCCTGATCCTTAGTCGGCCCGTATGTCGCTGTAAGCCAACTCCGAAAGCCAAGAAGTCGATGACCACCTTCTCGCTTTTCCAGATCATGCACCAACTTTCCGCCTTCGGCAGACAGGCGTGCGAAGGGCCGGCGTTGAAGTCGCTCGTCTTTGGTGCCTGTCGAGAGGCCGTTGAGAGTGCGTTGGTGGCATCCGACGATGTTGCCATCTCGGCGCCTCAAGGGGGGCAGCCATGAGCACTGATGACGAGCAAAACGAGGCGAGCAAGGTCGGGGGCTTCTCCCGTTTGGCCGCCAGCGCGACCATGCGTGAACATCTGGAAACTCGGGAAGATCTCGACGGCGATACGTGCGACGACCCCGCCGCGGATGCGGTGGAAGACACCATTCCCGACTCCTTCACGCCACGCGAGACCCTGGTATCCGCTGCGCTCGCTGCCGCTCTCACGCCCGCCACTAAGGAAGCCCTGAAATCTCCTTCCTCTCGGGCGCTCGTGATCTCGGTTCCGTCGGCGGGTTGGATCTCGCCCGTAAGAGATCTTTTCCTGCGGCGCCCCTTCGGACGAAAGTGGACGTGCATTGCTCGCGACGGATCCGACCGCCGAGGGCACCAGCCGTCCTCTGGTAACACGGAAGCCGCCACCGCTCTCGCGGCGGGAGCCTCGGTGGTCGGCATCGCCGTCGCTCCGGAACAGACTCTTCCGTCGACGCTCATCGGAGCTGCCGATTTCCGGCTCCCCCTCAAGTTCGGTGTGAAGGTCGTCGAGGAGGCGATCCTGAAGATCCACGGAAGCGCCGCGCAGATCCAAGAGCGAGATCTCATCGGCCTCGATCTCGAGGACGTGGTCGCTGCCATGCGAAGAGGCAGCACCGGGCAAGACGTCAAGACTCGTCTGTCAGCCGCAGCAAAGACGCGCCTCGGACAAACCGACGCCGACGACGTGCCCCTCCTCGAAACGGCCGTCGAATACGGTGCCGCCAGGGACTGGGCTTTGGCTCTGGCGCGCGACCTGCGTGACTACCGGGCGGGGAATTTGCCATGGAGCGCGGTCGACAGAGGCGCGGTCTTCCACTCGGGGCCCGGGATGGGCAAGAGCGTTCTCGCAAGAAGCATCGCCCGCGCGTGCGAGTCGACGCTGATCGTCGGCAGCGTCGGCGAACTCTTCGCCAGCAGTTCAGGATATCTCGACGGCGTGATCAAGGCTCAGCGCGAGCTTTTTGCCAAGGCCGTAGCTGCGGCGCCGTCGATCCTGTTCCTGGACGAGATCGACGGTCTGCCCTCGAGAGATTCGTTGAGCTCCCGAGCCCGCGAATGGTGGATGCCGATCATCGAGGATTTCATGTTGCTGCTGGACGACGCCACGAGCGCGCGACGCGAAGGCGTGGTCGTGATCGGAGCCACGAACCGGATCAAGGCGGTGGATCCGGCCATCCTGCGGCCCGGGAGGCTGGAGCGCGCCATCGAACTCACGGCCCCCGGTCCAGAGGGGATCCTCAACATCCTGCGCTTTCACGTGCGTGACAGCCTGCCCGAGAAGGATTTGCACTCGGCGGCGGAGATGCTGGATGGTTTCACGCCGGCGGAAATCATGGAGACGGTGAGAAGCGCGCGCCGCACGGCACGGACTTCCGGACGCGACCTTTCTGCTGACGATCTCAAGCGTGCCGTCCTGCCGGCGACGACCGTCCCGCCCGCGTCGCTGAGGCGGATCGCATTCCACGAGGCGGGGCACGTGGTCGTCGCCATTGCTACAGGCGTGGGCACCGTCAGGTCGGTCAGGATCGGCGGTCGTCAAGGCACCGGTGGCATGACCAGCATCGACCCTATTTCCAGCGATCTCGCCACACGGCGGTCGATCGAAAGGCAGGTTGTGGGCATCCTCGCGGGACGTGCCGCGGAAATCGTGATGCTCGGTGCCCCTTCGGCAGGAGCCGGCGGAAGTGAGCGGTCCGACTTGGCGCTCGCGACGCGCCTCGTGGCAAGCATGGAGCTCTCTCTCGGATTGGGGGAGAACAGCTTGGCTTACGTCGGAGACGCCGACGCGGCCGTCGAGGAACTGCGGCTCGATCGGACCATCCGGCAACGCGTCGACGAGAGGCTGCACCGGCTGCAAGCCCGGGCCTGCGAGATCGTCGAAGTGCGTCGCGATCAGATCGTAGCCGTCGCCGATGCGCTCATCGAGAGGAGCTTTCTGTCGGGCGACGAGATCGAGAGGATTCTCGCTGGCGCCGGCGTCGGGAATGGATACGTTTCCGACACGGTGGACACCGGGAGCTCCCTCACGTGATACCGGAGGTGACAAACTCACACGAGCTGGAGAAGCTCGCGGCCATGCTCGAAAGCAGTGGCGAGTACCGGATCCTCAGGCGATTGCGCCTGGCGGGCGCCACTCCGCCCCCGGTAGGAGCGACGATGCGGCGGGGCGTGATTGTGGACGTCGAAACGACGGGTCTGGATTCGGCGACCGACGAGATCATTGAATTGGCGATGCTCGCTTTCGACTACTCGACGGATGGGGCGTTCGTTGCATCTGCGAATACGTTCGATCAACTGCGTGAGCCCGGTCAACCGATTCCGCCGGAAGTCACCAGGCTGACCGGCATCACCGACGAAATGGTCGCGGATCAAAGCATCGACTGCGCCTCCGTGGATGCGTTCATAGCTGATGCGGCTCTGGTAATCGCTCACAATGCCGCCTTCGATCGGCGAGTTTGCGAACGGCTTGTTCCGTCATTTGCGGCGAAGCCGTGGGCTTGCTCAATTCGGGAAGTGGACTGGATTTTCGAGGGCTTCGAAAGCGCGCGCCTGTCATCTCTCGCTGCGGGCTACGGTCGCTTCTTCGATAGCCATCGAGCCCTGCACGATTGCGAGGCCGCGCTCGATGTGCTCTCGAGACCGTTGCCGCGCACCGGGCGGATCGCCCTCAGTGCTCTTTTAGAGTCCGCGCGCCGTCCGAAATGGCGCCTTCGCGCGGTGCGGCCTCCGTTTGCCGTTCGCGAACGCCTGAAGCTCCGAGGCTACCGTTGGGAAGCCGGCAAGGGCGGGGCACAGGGCGCTTGGTGCACCGAGACCGACCAAAGTTCCTTTCCAGCCGAATGCGATTTTCTCCGGCACGAAATCTACCGCCAACCGGCGCCGTCCATCGACGCTCGATTGCTGACTGCGTACGAGCGTTACTCGCTGAGGTCTGACTGAACGCGGTCGCGCCGCACCGGCTCTCTGCGGAGGTGGCAGGTTTCAAAGGGCCGGGCATATACGAGCAAACCGAGGAAGAGCCGAACGCCGCGGCGCCAAGCCGATGCTCGTGATGCTGACTAGGCCTTGCAAGGTCGAAGCCTGGATGACCGCGCCGCCGACGAGGCGCTGAATCTGCAGCGCCCGCTTCCGGACGGGCACTTAGAATCTCGCGCGCGGCGTCAAGGAAGATCCGTTCCTCGAAGCGTAGCGCAGCGGCGTCCTGACCAAACCTTGTCCATCGGCCCGAGCGCGGTGATGTGTTCGCGGCTCGTCAGCATCACGCGCCCGATGGCGGCTTTGTCCATTTCGCGGATGGCCTTCCGGATCACGGCGAAGGCGTCGTGCCCGACCTTGCCCTCCGGGCGGACGTAGTAGGGACGGATCAGGTAACGCGGGTCGATGTTGGTCCTGTCGACGAACTCGTCCATTTCGATGGCCCGCGTCGACTCCAGCGCGATCTCCTCGAGCTCCTCCTTGGAGGCCTCGACGTATTGGCCCTTCGCCAGCTCGTAGCCCCTTGGCGATGTCCTCGTTGGGCACCTCGTCGCCGGTGTCGGCGTCGGCGTTGACTTGATGCGATTCCGTTCTGCCGGTTGAGCTTTTCGCTCTCGGACGTGGCGGGGTAGCGCCACGGGACGTGTTTCCAGCGAGAGACGCAAAAAGCCGTTCCAGTTTGCTCTGGGGGCTTGGTTACCCATCGCTCCACGTAGGGGACTCGGACTCCAGACGAACGGCGCGGCGCGGTTCCGGCACCGAGCCGACGGCCCGCTTCATTTCGCTACTTTCCGCTTTGGGCGGACTCGACTCTTACGTTCTTGATATGTTCTAATGGCCCATGGCCGACCGACCCGCGAGCTGGCGCATGCCGACAGTCAAGCAGATGGAAAAGATGACAGCTGCAGTCGGCCGAAAGGCCCCGCCCGGACGCGGGTTGGCCCCGAACGAGGATCTGCCGCCGGAATATTGGCAGGCCGTGCTGGAAGACCCTCGCGAGGAAGCGGTCGGCTCAGGTCCTGGCGCTTCGACACGCCTGCTGCGGCTGAGGCAGATACCCCAGCACCTTCTCAGGGTGGGCTGCCGGCGCTGCGGCAGGACGGTCGAGATTCAGAAGGCGGACGCTACCAGGCTCTACGGTCCGGAGGCGGTCTGGAGGGATGTCGGTCAGCGGCTGCTCGATGACACCTGCGGCAACCGAACCGGGCGCCATGAGGAAGACGGCTGCTGGCCGACCTTCGACGTGGCCTAGGCGCCGCTCGATGGCGCCGAAGTATCACCCGACGCCCCTTTCCGGAGGCGACCGCAAGGCCCTGAAGAAGGAGCTCGGCAAGTCGCGGGCGATGGCCAACATCCTGGCTGCGCAGTCGACTGAGATGCGGGGCAAGGCCGAGATCATGCTGCAGCAGGCCGACAGGTTGCTATGCGAAAGCTGGAACGAGCGGATGTGGTCGGACGGTGATCCGCCCGCGAATGTGGGAGGATGCCATAGACACGCTGGCTGAATTCAACGTGGCGGAAAAGCCGGAGATCGGGATCTCTGGCGTGCTCGAAAGCATAAACGTCTCGTTGAAGAAATACGTACCCCGCGAATGGGGCGCGAAACCGCACCTGAAGGTATCCAGCCTCACAAGGGAGCACCTGCGCAAGGTGATCACGGCCTTCATCGCGACCGGCGATGGCGACCATTCCGCGCCATTTTATCGGCAAGGTACTGGCACGATCAACATGCTAGTCCTCGCGATGCTGTCCCAGATTGCCGAGGACAAGCAGAACGTCATCTTCGCCATGGAAGAGGTCGAGACGGCGATCCCGCCCTATGCGCAGAAACGCATCGTTCATGAACTCCGAAATCTCTCGGCTCAGGCGATCTTCACGTCGCATTCCCCCTACGTGTTGGAGGAGTTCGGTCTCGAACAGACGGTCATCCTTTCGAGATCGGACAGTGGAGAGCTGACTCAGGCGACGATCGAGTTGCCCGAGAGCGTGAAGCACAAGCGATACCGACAGGAGTTCCGGACGCGGTTCTGCGAAGGACTCCTGTCGAGGCGGGTGCTCGTCGCGGAAGGCGCGACCGAAGCGGCGTCGTTCCCCGTGGCAGCCCGTCGGTTAGCTGAGCTGAACCCGAAGGTCTATCCGAGAGGCGATGAGCCGCGATCGTCGCGCGAGGCCAATCCTTGTCGGCTTCGGATCCTGGCCAAGTAGTTCGCGAAGTCTTCCGGATTTCCGGACTATAGAGCGCCGATCGTCCGGACCGGAGCCGAGGGCCGCGAGCTCGCGACCGCGCGCTGGGGCATGCCGTCCTCGCCGAAGGCCTTGATGGACGCGACGAAGAAGCGTGCCGAGAAGCTGCAGGCCAAGGGCAAGGAGGTCAATTTCAAGGAATTGCTACGGATGGAGCCCGACGGCGGCACGACCAACATCCGCAACGTGAAGAGCAAGCACTGGACGCGCTGGCTGGGCCTCGAGCACCGCTGCGTCGTGCCGTTCAACTCGTTCAGCGAGTTCAACAAGGCCGAAGGCGGCGAGCCGGACCTCGCGCCGGAAGCGATCATTCCGAAGATCAAGGTGCTGATCGGCGACCCTTTGGTCGACATCGACATCGTGAGAACCTCGATCTGGTACGTCAACCAGGCCTACGTGCCCCAGTATTCGAAAGGCAGGGTGCTCTGCGGCGGCGACGCGGTCCACCGGCATCCGCCGTCGAGCGGGCTCGGCAACAACACGTGCGTACAGGACAGCCACAACCTCGGTTGGAAGCTTGCGTACGCCGTGAAGGGTTGGGCCGGTCCGAAGCTTCTGGAAAGCTACTCGCAGGAGCGGGCGCCCGTCGGAAAGCAGATCGTGCTGCGTGCCAACCAGTCCCGGCTCGACTACGCCCCGCTGAACGCATGCTTCCGCGTGCCGGGCGCCGAGAATCCGGTCGCCGCCGGCATCGCGCGTTTTCGCGATCCGGGTCCAGATGGCGTCGCGGCCCGGAAGGCGGCGCAGGCCGCGCTTGATCTCAAGCAGACGGAATTCAATGCCCAGGGCACCGAGATGAACCAGCGGTACGAGTCCTCGGCCGTGATTCCCGACGTCGGTGGCGAGCCCGAGCAGTGGCGGCGAGATCGCGGCCTCTACAATCAGCCGACGTCGCGCCCGGGTGCCAAGATCCCGCATGCGTGGCTCGTCGATCGCGACGGGTTGCGGGTGTCGACGCTCGACGTGACGGGCAAGGGTCTCTTCACCATCGTGACGGGCCTTGCCGGCATCGCATGGAAGGAAGCGGCGCTGCGTCTCGACCTGCCGTTTCTCCGGGTCGTCGTGACGGGCTCTCCCGAAGCGCAGGACCTCTATTGCGAGTGGCAGCGCATTCGCGAAATCGAGGAAGCCGGAGTTCTTCTTGTTCGCCCCGATGGTGTGGTCGCGTGGCGCAACATGGATGGGACTTTTGACACAGGCGAAGCCCTGGACCGGCTGAGCGCTGCGATACGAAGGGTCCTAGATGTCTCGGACCTTTCGGCGATCCCGCGCGATAAGCCGCAGCCGCCGTCGAAACCGAGTGGCACGCCCCTCTTCGCCTGACACACAAACCAACGAGCTCGATTCATGACCGACACAAGACCAGCGAACTTCTCCAGCGTCTGGGCCGACCTGCGGGGCGTTTCCTTCAAGCAGCACTACATCGACGCCGGCGGAATCCGGACCCGCTGCATCGAGGCGGGCGACCCGTCCAAACCGCTCGTCCTGGCGCTGCACGGCGTCGGCGGACATGCAGAGGCATATTCGAGGAATTTCGGCCCTCATGCCGATAGCTTCTGGTTCGTTGCCATCGACATGCTGGGACACGGCTGGACCGACAAGCCCGCGATCGACTACCAGGTCAGGGACTACGCCGACCACGTGCTCGCGGTCCTGAAGGCCCTCGGCAGAGACAAGGCGATGATAAGCGGGGAATCGCTGGGCGGCTGGGTCGCCACCTATCTCGCGGTACATCGTCCCGCCGTGGTGGAGAAACTGGTCCTCAACACCGCCGGCGGTTGGACCGCGCACCCGCAGGTGATGGAAAGACTGAAGAAGCTGTCGAATGAGGCCGCTTCCGATCCATCATGGGAGCGGATCAAGACGCGCCTCGAATTCCTGATGTGCGACAAGAGCATGGTCTCGGACGATCTCATCGTGACCCGTCGTGCGATCTACGCGCAGCCGGGATTCGCCGACACGATGAAGCGGATCATGTGCCTGCAGGACATGGAAATCCGCCGACCGAACATGATCACCGCCGACCAGTACCGGTCGATCAACGCTCCGACCATGGTCGTGTGGACCTCGCATGATCCGACCGCCACGCCCGAGGAAGGCAAGCAGATCGCGGACATGATCCCGGGTTCGAAATTCGTCGTCATGAACCGCTGCGGCCACTGGCCTCAGTTCGAGGACCCAGAGCAGTTCAACCGCCTCCATATCGAATTCCTTCGGACCGGCAAGTAAGGATCATTCAGATGAACCAGCAAACCAAGCATGGCGAGCTCGCCGCCCAGATCCGCGCGGCTTACGCCGGTGCCCCGATCGCGCCCATCCGGACGCAACTGGCAGAGCTCGATGTCGATGCGGCCTACGCCATCCAGCAGGAGAACACTGCGCACTGGGAAAAGGAGGGGCGGCGCGTCGTCGGAAGCAAGATAGGATTGACCTCCCGTGCGGTCCAGAAGCAGCTCGGCGTCGATCGTCCGGACTTCGGCGTACTCTTCGCTGACATGATCATGGGAGAAGACGAGCCTGTCGCGGCGGGGCGCGTCCTGCAGCCGAAGATCGAGGCCGAAGTAGCCTTTCTTCTCGAGCGCGATATCGAGGTCGAAACGCCGACCGTGGCCGACGTCGTGCGTGCAGTGGCCTATGCGATGCCCGCCCTCGAGATCGTGGGCAGCCGTATCACGAATTGGGATATCGGAATCGTCGATACCATCGCCGACAACGCCTCGTCGGGGCTCTTCGTTCTGGGAGGACCCGTCCGGCGGCTGGATGGCTTGGATCTGCGCTCCCTCCAGATGCAGATGACGAGGAAGGACGAGGTCGTATCGAAGGGGACGGGCGCCGCCTGCCTCGGCAATCCGCTCAACGCGATGGCCTGGCTCGCCGGCGAACTGGCGCGTCGCAAGCGGCCGCTGCGCGCCGGCGACGTCGTTCTGTCTGGAGCGCTGGGGCCGATGGTGCCCGTGAATCCGGGCGACGCATTCGAGGCTAACATCGCCGGGCTCGGGACCGTTTCGGCGCGATTCGCGTGAACACGCACACCAAAGGAACATCAGATGAAGCTCGTCCGCTTTGGTAAACCAGGCGCGGAAAAGCCGGGACCTCGTTGACGATCAGGGAAGGCTGCCTGACCTGTCGGATGTCGTCGCGGATATCACGCCAGCCAACCTGTCTCGCTCGATGCTGCAGAAGATCGCAGCCACCAGTCCATCCGAATTGCCGGTCGTTACCGAGCGAACCGCGGCCGGCGTGCCGGTCACCAGGAATGCTCGTTGCAAGTTCGGCACGGGGACCGCGGTTGAAGCAATCCCCGGGCAGGCGACCAGTACGTCGCAGCTAATACAGGTTAGCTCTGCAACGACATAGGAACGCGCCGCGCGGGACCGGTTTATTGACACGAACAGCCCGCGCGCCCTGTCGGCTTTCGCGACCTCGCGCCCGGATGCGTAACCCCCACGATCAATCAGGAAGGCGTACCATGCAAACCAAGGTCCGGAATCAAATTTCGAAAGGCGTCGCGGCGGTCGTCGGTCTTTGTCTCATGACGATTGGAGGCGCATCCGCCGCGCCGCAGGGCAAGGCCAGCAAGCACGACCAGCATTTCCTGGTCGAAGCCATCCAGGGCGATCTCTCCGAAGTGAAGGTCGGTCAGCTCGCCCAGCAGAAGGCGCAGAGCGACCAGGCCAAGCAGTTCGGAAAGATGCTCGAGCAGGACCACTCGGACAATCTGAAGCAGGCGCAGCAGCTCGCCGACGCGCAGGGCGTTCAGGCACCGAGCGAGCCGAACAGCAAGCAGAAGGCGATCTACGAGAAGCTGAACGGGCTGTCCGGCGCGCAATTCGATGCCGCCTTCGCGCGCAGCATGGTGAAGGACCACGAGGAAGACGTGCGCAAGTTCCAGAAGGAAGCAAAATCCCAGTCACCCGTAGCCGATTTCGCCAAGCAGACGGTTCCGGTGCTGCAAAAGCATTTGGAGACGGCCCGGTCCCTTCAGAAGAGCGCGTCCCGGTAGAGCTGGCAGACGTCGCTGCAATGACGTGAATCGCGATAAAGTTCGGAGTTTCATGAGCAGAATTCTCGTCATTGCATGCGCCTGGCTTGCGCTTGCGACGGTTGGTGCCAAGGCGCAGCCGGCCGAGGGCGCCGCCAGCGGACGCGGGAGGCCGACGGACTGATCCGACGTTCTTTCGGCGATGACGTCGCGGCCGTCGCCAACCTGGGGCGATCTCGCCGGCTGATCCTTCGTCCGCCGGAGTGGCGACCTCCAATCTCAATCGGCCGCCGCTCGCGATCGGCGAACAGCCGCCAATCATCTGGCACTAGTCTTCCACGAATTGGCCACCGATGCCGCCAAATACGGCCCCCTGAGCCGCGGCAAGGGGTGATGTTACGTGGTCGGTCACACCGACCGTTTGGAGATCGATTGGGGCGGAGACCGGCGGGGATGCTGGAACTCGGCGACATCATCCGTCGCGGCGACGTCGCTGGTGCGTGCATACGCGGGAGGGCGGAAGCGAAGCTACACCGCGCGCACAGATCTTCGAGCGTGGTCGACGCGTTGGCCCCAACGCCGTCAACGTAATCCGGAGCCCGAGTCCCGCCTCTCCGACGTCGCGCTGGAATGAATGTGCCGCGAAGCGACCGTCGCACGACGCTTCGATCTGCCCGCCGTCTTGCAGTGCGCGTCAGGTACGGCACCCTATCGGCCGGAGGCACTCACCGAACACGTCGACTTCAAGCGATACTATCTTGGTACCGAGACCTGAAGCTTGAGCTCCGTACGGGTACCGACCCGCGAGCTGGCGCATGCCGCCCCCCAAGCAGATCGAAAAGATGGCCGCTGCCGCGGCCAGGAACGCCCCGGCCGTGCGGGGAACGGCTCCGGAGCAGGACTGCCCCCGGAATACTGGCAGACTCGGCCGGAACAGGTTGGAGACGTTCGCCACCCCGGGATCCGCAGCGACATAGCTGAGGCGGTCGTTTTGGCCTCGCCAGTGAGGATTCGATGCCCTGGATAGCCCCGGTACCGCATTCAGCCCTGCCGATGCGAATCCCTGCTGCGTGCTAACCGCCCGGAACGAGAAGACGGACGAAGGGATTCGTCCCGGCAGGAGCAAGCTCGATGCTGATGACGAAGGAAAGACGGCCGGCGATCATAACGTTGCGCGGATGGGCGCTCGGCGTGCTGCAGGAGGCGGGCGCCGTCCACGAATTCGAGGAGCACGGCTGGGCAAAGGACCGAGCCGACCCTCACGCCCGCGAGGGCGCGGTGGACATCGCAAGTCAGGAGCCTCCAGACGGTTTGTCTCCGGACCAGGCTGTCGCCGAGGTCCAAGACGTGCTGGAGTCGATCGGTGATACTTGCCCCGAATGCACCTGACGCCAACTGCCGGGAAACCATCAGGCTTGCTGCGGCTGAGCCACTGATGACGAGGGCGAGCGCTCTGAACCAATGACGCCTGCTTTCTCGATCAATGCCGATCTCGGACCAATTGTGGCCATCAGGCCGCCGAGCTTCGACCTGGATAGCTGCAGTCCCCAGTCGTAGGCGTCCAAGACGTCCTGCACGATGGCAAGGCCAAGGCCGGCGGTCCCACCTCGCTCGTCGAGGCGCGCGCCGCGCTCAAGCGCACGCGCCAAATGGGTTGAATCGATGCCTTCGCCATCGTCTTCGATCACGATGCAGGGCCGGCCGACCTTTGTCTTGATCCGGACCACTCCCGCGCTGTGGCGAGTCGCATTCTCAAGCAGATTTCCCAAAACTTCGGCGAGGTCGGTGCGGTCGACCGGGACCCGGAGGTCGTCGCCGATGAGATTGTCGAAGCTCACCCGCGCCCCGTCAGGCGTGCGGGACAGGGTCCCGACGATCGATTGGACGAGCGGCCTCACGGCCGCGGACGCGGCGTTGCCTCGGGTGCGCCCGCGGACCCTGGCCCGCGCGAGTTCGCGGTCGACGTGGCGCCCCATGGATTCACCGACCGCCTCAATGTCCCGAGCGATCTCGCGCTCGCCCCGATTCCGGAGACGCTCGGCATCGGCCGCCAGCGCCGCGAGCGGCGTCTTCAATCCGTGCGCCAAGTCGGCGGCGCGTCCGCGGGACCGTTCGATCTCGGCTTCCTGGGCGTCGATCAGCGCGTTCACCTCCTCGACGAGAGGGTGAACCTCGGAAGGGACGGACGAGGGCAGATGGCGGGTCCGCCCCGCCCTGATGTCGGCCACGCCGCCGCGCAACGCGACCAGCGGGCGCAGGCCGACACTGATCTGGACCCAGCTGGCAACTGCCAGCACCCCGCCGAGCAAAACGAGCGCAATCGAAAGATCCTTCGCGAAGGCCGAAGTCGCCGCCGAGACCCTTGCCAGGTCCTCGGCGACCGCAAGGCGGACGATTACAGGGTTGCCGTTCGCGGTCAGCGTGACGGCGCGCTCGGCCACGAGCACGCGCTGCGCGCCCGGTCCCACCGCTTCGTGCTGGTGAGTCTCGCCAGGCCCGAGCCGATCCGCCGGTAGCTTCATCGCGGAATCCCACAACGAGCGCGAGCGTAGAAGCTGCCCGCGATCGTCGCCCACCTGCCAGTACAGCCCGGAAAGAGCATCCGCGAAGCGCGGATCGACCGGCGTCTGCATCAGAACCAGCTTGCCTTGCGGATCGAGATCGATATTCGCGATGAGCTGTTTGAGATGGACCTCGAGATCCTGAGCCAGCGTGCGGGACACATGCCGCTCGAACAGGACGACGAGCCCGCCCCCCGCGACCGCAAGCGCGATCAGGATGGCGACGATGCCGCCGGCGACCAGCCGCAGCCGCAACGAGTGCCGCATCATTCGACGGGCTCCGGGATCAGGTAGCCGAAGCCGCGGCGCGTCTCGATCGCCTCGGCGCCCAGCTTCTTGCGGACTCGGCCGATCAGCACCTCGAGAGTGTTGGAGTCGTGATCTTCGCCGTGCCCGTAGACGTTCTCGTCGATCTCCTGCTGAGAGACTACCCGGCCGCGATTGCGGAGGAGATGGGCGATGAGCCTGTACTCGAGCGGCGAGAGCGCGATCGGCACGCCGCGGCGGGTCACCTTCATCTGCCGTTCGTCGAGGGTGATCTCGCCCGCGGTCAGAAACGAGGACCCGTGCCCCGCCGAACGCCGCACGATCGAGCGCAGACGCGCCAGCAACTCCTCCATCCGGAACGGCTTCGGCAGGTAGTCGTCCGCGCCGGCGTCGATGCCGTCCACCCGCTCGGCCCAGCTTCCCCGAGCGGTGAGGATGAGGACCGGCATCTGACGGCCGTTGGCGCGCCAGCGCTTCAGCACCGCCAAGCCATCCATGCCCGGGAGCCCAAGATCGAGGATGACGGCCCCGAAATCCTCGGTGTCCCCGAGAAACCAGGCGTCCTCGCCATTCCCGGCTGTTTCAACTACGTAACCGGAAGCCTCGAGCGTGTGCGAGACGTCGGATGCGATCCGAGGGTCATCCTCGACAAGAAGCACGCGCATCACTTCTCCTTCGTCCGCTCGACTTCGCCGCTCTTCGCATCGACGTGGATGTCGAACAGCCGGCCCTTGCCGTCCAGCACGCGGAATTCGTAGGTCCATGCGCCGCCTTCGCGCTCGAGCTTCACGCCGACTACCTCGCCGGGAAGCTTCCCCTTCACCAGGTCGAGAACGTCCGCGAGCGGACGTATCTCGCCGGCCTCCGCGGCGCGCCGCGCCTCGTCGTGGTCGCGGCCGGACGCGGGCACACCAGCCGAAGCCAGAAGCGAGAGGGCAAGGATCAGGGGCCGAAGCCGGTGCAAGCGCAAATCCATCAGGACACTCGTCATGCGAAGCATATGGATGCCAGATCCAACCTGACAAATCGCTGACTTGGGTCAACAGGCGGCAGTCAGGCGACTTCTGGCAGGTTGAGCGCATGGCCGGGGCATGGTGTCCCGGCCACCGTCAGGAGATACCCATGCGCAAGATCGCCATTTTGACTGTCGCCGCCGTCGCCCTCGGGGCGGCTTCCGCCCAGGCCGGCAGCCTCGGCAAGCCCTGCACGTCGGCACCGGAGTCCCAGTGGCTGCCGATGCCTCAGTTGCAGGCCAAGGTGGAGGCCCAAGGCTACAGAAGGCCAAGCTCAAGAGCGCATGCGGCGAACTCTACGCCTTGGACAAGAACGGCAGCCGGATCGAGCTGTTCGTGGACCCCACCAACGGCCAGATCATCGGCCAGATGTGATCGTCGCAAATGAAAACCGTTAGCAACACGATCCAGGCCGGCGGCGCGAGGCCGCCGGCGATGGTCAGGGTCTGGGATCCGTTCGTCCGGATCTTCCACTGGTCGCTGGCGAGCCTGTTCGTTCTGGCCTACGCCACCGGCGACGAAATCGAGCGGGTGCACGTCGCCGCAGGCTACACCATGGCAGGCCTCGTCGGGGCCCGCGTTCTCTGGGGCGTCGTGGGTCCGCGGCATGCGCGATTTTCCAACTTCGCCCGGCCTCCGCGAGAGGTGCTCGCCTACGTCCGCGACGTCGCGCTGCTCCGGGCGCCGCGCTACATCGGGCACAACCCCGCGGGCGGGGCCATGATCGTGGCGCTCCTGGTCGCGCTGGCCGGGACCTGCGTCACCGGCTACATGATGACCACGGACGCCTACTGGGGCTCGAAGATGCTCGAGCACGTCCACGAATTCCTGGCCAACTCGACGATCGGCCTGGTCGTGGCGCATGTTCTCGGGGTGCTGATCGCGAGCTTCGAGCATCGCGAAAACCTGGTCGTCTCCATGATCTCCGGTCGCAAGAGGGCTGCCGACTAGGCAGCCTTCTTCGGACTCGACCATCAACTCCGTCAAGCAGGAGCATCACCGTGCCCGCCACGCCCCATGTCGAAAAGCACTTCACCGCCACCGAAAGCGTCCGCGACGTCGTGATCGGCATGGCCGACGGCTTGACCGTCCCGTTCGCGCTGGCCGCAGGTCTCTCGGCGGCCGTCGCCAGCACGGACGTGATCGTCACCGCCGGCCTCGCCGAGGTCGTCGCCGGCGCCATCGCGATGGGGCTGGGCGGCTATCTCGCGGCGCGCACGGACGCGGAGCACTTTGCGGCCGAGGAACAGCGCGAGCACCACGAAGTCGAGCACCTGCGCGAGCGGGAGATCGAGGAAGTCGAGCAAGTCTTCCGCGAGTACGGACTCGAAGGGGACGCGTTGAACTCCGTCGTCGGCGCCATCGCGTCCGACAGGCAGCGCTGGGTCGACTTCATGATGCGCTTCGAACTCGGGCTGGAGCGCCCCGACCCGAAGCGGGCGCCGATCAGCGCAGTCACCATCGGCGGCTCCTACGTGGTCGGCGGTCTGATTCCCCTGGTGCCCTACATGTTCACGAAAGACATCGGAGCGGCCCTGCAGATCTCGGTTGCCGCGACAGGCATGGCCCTGCTGTGCTTCGGAGCCGTCAAGGGGCACTTCACGGGCGTCAACAAGCTCAAATCCGCAGCGCAAACGCTGCTGGTCGGCGGCTTGGCCGCAGGAGCGGCGTACTGGCTCGCGCACCTCTTCGGCTAGGCGTCGCATCAGCGCCGGGCCGCGAAGCGCGTGCCTGCTCGCTCGGAATGATGACCTAGCGCGCCTGCGATGCACTTGATCAGCGTCAAGCAGTGCTCGCGTGGCCATGACAAAGAAGGTCAAGTCGGTTCTCATGGGCCCATCGGCGACCAAAGAAAATGACCACTGAAACACGGCCGAAACTGATCCGCTCACTAACGCTGACGCATGCGGTGCTCTATGGGCTGGGCGTCACCATCGGCGCCGGAATCTACGTCTTGGTCGGGGCGGCAGCGGCCCGGAGCGGCATGCACGCGCCTCTCGCGTTCTTCGCCGCCGCGGTCGTGATGGGCATGACCGCAGGAACCTTTGCCGAATTGGGGACGCGACTGCCGGTCGCGGCAAGCGAGGCAGCTTACGTCCAGGCAGCCTTTCACCGGAAATGGCTTAGCGGCGCCACAGGACTGCTCGTGGTGGCCGCGGCGACGATCTCAGGCGCCACCATCAGCGTCGGGAGCGCCGGTTACATCGGCGTCTTCGTGCCGCTCCCTGCTGCCTGGATCATTGCCGGCGTCGTGCTCGCGATGGGAGCCATCGCCTGCCTTTCCGCGGTTCAGTCCATCAGCTTCGCCGGGCTGATGACGGTCGTCGAGATCGGAGGGTTGATCCTCATCCTCGCCGCCGGCCTGTTCAATGGCGGCGCGCTCGTCTCTCGTCTGCCTGAACTTTGGCCTTCGCTGGATGACCCGGGGGCCTGGTCCGGCATCGCGCAAACTTCGCTGCTCGCAGTGTTTGCGTTCATCGGCTTCGAACACCTGGTGAACATCTCCGAGGAAATGAAGAATCCTCTCCGGACGTTGCCTTGGGCGCTCCTCATCACGCTCGGCGTCACCGCGCTTCTCTACGCAGCCATCGTGTGGATCGCGGTCGTCGCCGTGCCGCCGATCGAGCTCGCGCGCTCCTCCGCTCCGCTTGCCCTTGTATTTCAGCGGCTGACGGGTCTTCCTCTGCAGGTCTTGGGCGCCATCGCGATCGTCGCGACGATTAACGGTATCATCGTTCACATGATCATGATCGGACGCGTGCTGTATGGGCTGGCCGACCAGGGTAGCCTTCCCGAACTTCTTGGGAAAGTGAACGCCAGAAGCCGCACGCCCATCGTGGCGACCCTCTTCGGGGTTGGAGCCATCCTGATCCTTGCGCTGGGCATTCCGCTGACGGGCTTGGCCGAGTGGACTTCGCGCCTGACGCTCGGAATCTTTGCCTTGGTCAATCTGGCGCTGCTTCGGATCAAGGCAGCCGAATTGACTCGTCCTGCCGGCGTATTCTTCGTTCCGATGTGGGTGCCGGTCGCGGGACTGTTCACGACGGTTTCGCTGCTCCTCGTCGATCTCCTCGGATAGCGAGAAACGGCACCGAAGAGCCGGCGTTGTTGGCACGGCCAAACCGACCGGAGGACCCTAGAATGACCACCCTTTGCTTGCGCTACGGGAGGACCGCAAAAATCCTGCACTGGACGATCGTCGGTCTCCTGGCCGTGCAGTATCCGATCGGCTGGTTGATGCCGGACGTCCACCGCGGCCAGACACCGGGTGCTCCGATGACCTTCCACGTCTCCATCGGGATCGTAATCCTTGCGCTTATCGTTGTGCGTTTCGTCTGGCGATTGACACATCCGGTTGCGCCGGAAACCTCGCTTGTGGCGTGGCAGCGCCTGAGCTCGGAGGTCGTGCACTGGATGCTCTACATTTCAGTGCTGGCGACGACCCTCACCGGTTGGCTGTTCGCGTCTTACCGCGGTTGGTCGCTGAAGTTATTTTACCTCGTTCCGCTGCCGATGCTCGCGTCCGACAACGCGGCCGCCGGAAAGGCTATCGACGGGCTGCACCAGGCGGCGGAGTGGTCGTTGCTTGCGCTGATAGGGATCCACTTGGCTGCCGCACTGGCGCACATCTTCGTTTACCGCGACCGCGTGATGCAACGGATGCTCCCCGAGTGAGATGGAGCGGCTCGCGAGGAAAGCGTGCGGGGGACGACGATGCGGGCCCTTTAGGGACGGCTCGATCAGGACCGCGGGCGTGCCCGCAGTGTTCCGAGTTAGGAACAAACTGCCGTTTTTTCCTGTTGTTCCTTGCCGGCGACTGCCGGCGTAAGGAGGAAGATATGGAGCTCAGGCCGTTTGCTGCCGCAGGTCTCGTTTTAGCTTCCGTCGCTCCGGCCCTAGCGGCCAACGAATTCTGCATCGCTCAGGATATGAAGACGAAGAAGTGCACGATCCTCGACAAGAAGCCGACGGATACCTCCATGATCGTCGTCAGCCGGTCTGGCACCATCTACAAGACACGCGCGGAAGGCGGAGACCGGCATGGAGACGGTCAAGGTCTGTTCATCCAAGTGATGGACAATCGCCCGGAGGCGTCCACCTTCGCCCCACCCGGGCGCCCACCCCCATGCTGGATCGCAGTCTGACCGATACTGACTATCGACCACCGGCTCCCGTGCCGCCGCCGAGGCGGCTCGGGCTGATCGAGATCATCCAGACCCTGAGAAGGAACCCTCTCGAATGCTGGAGCGCCGAGTTTTTCCGTGAACCGATCGCGAAGGTCAGACTGCCCTTTGCCCGGGCAATTCTGGTTCACGACCCGGCCGCGATCAAGCGCGTTCTTCTCGACAACGCGGACAACTACCGCAAGGACCCAATCCAGCGGCGCATCCTATCCTCCGGTCTCGCCGACGGCCTATTGAGCGTGGAAGGAAGCCGCTGGGAGGTGCAGCGCCGGACTTTGGCACCGCTATTCGCAAAGCGGACCGTGGCCTCCTTCAGCGAGGCGATGCTGACCGCGGCGCACGAGCTCGCGGGCAAATGGAGCCGCCTCGGCTACGGTACCGTGGTCGACGCTGTCGCCGAGATGACGTTGCTCACGCTCAAGGTGCTGGCCCTGACCATCTTCTCCGACGGGATCGGCGGAGACTTCGAAGAATTTCGTCTGGCCATGAACGCCTATTTCGGGGTCATCGGACGCATCGGCGCGCTCGATCTATTCGGCGTTCCGGAATTCGTGCCGCGCCCAGGGCGGGCGAGGCTGCGCCGGACGATGAGCTACTTCGAGCGCGTAATCGACGAGCTCATCGAAGCGCGGCGCCGTCGACTTGCCTGCTCGGCCGGCAAGGACGATCCGAACGACATCCTGACACTGCTGCTCCGCACGCTCGATCCTTCGACGGGACAGCCGATGAGCCGCGCCGAGGTGAGGTCGAACATCCTCACGTTCCTCTCCGCCGGCCATGAGACGACTGCCAATTCGCTGGCGTGGTCGATATTTCTGCTCTCGCAGGCGCCTGCGTGGCGGGCGCGGGTTCGAGAGGAAGCGGAGCGCGAATTGAGCGGCCCGACGGCTGGGCTGGCCGATCGGCTGATGGTGACGCGGGCTGTCGTGGAAGAGGCCCTGCGGCTCTATCCGCCGATCGCCGCGCTCAGCCGAATGTCCGAACGGCCGGACAATCTGGGATCTCATGAGATCGGCGCCCGGTCCCTGATCGTTATCGCACCCTACGTGCTGCATCGGCACGAGCGCCTGTGGGTCCGGGCGGATATGTTCGACCCGTCGCGCTTCTTGCCGCCGGCAAGAAGCGAAGTGCCTCGTTTCGCCTACCTGCCCTTCGGCGCAGGTCCCCGGACCTGCATCGGCTTATCCTTTGCGCTGCAGGAGGCAACGATCGTGTTGGCGGTGCTGATGCGAGGCTTCGATCTAGACCTTCTGCCGGGCACCAAAGTCTGGCCGCTGCAGGGGATTACGTTAAGGCCAACGAACGCCCTACCTATGCGCCTCCGGAAGTGTCCGTGAGGTAGAGCCGACGAGGAGCGCGCTCCCCAGTCCGGCACTGAGCCCCCGCGACACTCCTTCGTACCAGCATTGGTCATGCCGACTTCCGCCGCGCCCTGGCCGGCGGCTTCTTGGCTGCGGATTCCTTGGCGGGCTTCTTGCCGGCGATCGGCATCAGCATCTCCTTCTGGCCGGCGGCCACCTTCTTGGCTTTTTTGGCCGGACTTTTCGCAGCCTTGCTCTCTGCAGCTGCGCCGCCGACGCTCTTGCGTAGCGCGTCCATCAGGTCGACGACGTTCTCGCCTTTCGGCCGCTCCTTGGGGCGGATGGTCTTTCCGGCGCGCTTCTGGTTGATGAGCTCGATCAGAGCGGTCTCATAGTGGTCCTCGAACTTCTCCGGCTCGAAGTTGCCGGCCTTCTGGTTCACGATGTGCCTGGCGAGATCGAGCATGTCCTTCGTCACTTTGACGTCCTGGATCTCGTCGAAGTATTCCTGCTCGCTACGAACCTCGTAGGGATACCGCAGCAAGGTGCCGACCAGACCCTTGTCCATCGGCTCGAGCGCGATGATGTGCTCGCGGTTCGTCAGCACCACCCGCCCGATAGCGACCTTGTTCATCTCGCGGATGGTCTCGCGGATGACCGCGAACGCGTCGTGGCCGACTTTTCCGTCAGGACGGATGTAGTAGGGACGGATCAGATAGCGCGGATCGATGTCGGCCTTGTCTACGAACTCGTCGATCTCGATGGTCCGCGTGGATTCCAGCGCGATCTCCTCAAGCTCCTCCTTGGTCACCTCGATGAACTGGTCCTTCTCGAGCTGGTAGCCCTTGACGATGTCCTCGTTGGGCACCTCGTCGCCGGTCTCGGCGTCGACTTTCAAGTACTTGATCCGATGACCGGTCTGACGGTTGAGCTGGTTGAACGAGATCTTCTCGCTCTCCGACGTCGCCGGATAGAGCGCGACCGGGCAGGTGACGAGGGACAGACGCAGGAAGCCTTTCCAGTTTGCTCGCGGGGCCATGGTTACGCAACGCTCCAGGTACGGGTACTTGGATTCAAGACGAACCGGGCAGCGCGGTTCCGACACCGGCCACAGGTGTCCACCGCGAATTGATGTCACGTCCGGTCAGGCCCCCGAGAGACATGGCAGGGAGCCTTGACTCTCACGAACAAAATAAGAACATAGCGTGATGAGCCAACCCATGGCATCCGGACCGGCCAACTTCGAGTTGGAGAATGCCGCCGACCAGGCGATTGCGGCCTGTGGGGGCGACGCCCGGGAAGCTCTCAAGGCGCTCATCGTCGCGAATGGCTTCCTGGAGGCGCAGGTCGAAGAGCTGCGGGCTTCGATTTCTGCCGGCTACTCGCGGGGCCGGTTCGACGTCCCGCGCGACCGGAAGGATTGGTACGACTGACATGCCCGCGGTGACCTACCATGTGGCTCTGCCGTTCCTCCCTTCCGATGACGGTGTCGCCGCCGGCGAGGCCGTCGAATGCTTCAATCCCAACGCCGCCGTGATGAAAGCCGAGGCGCTTTCGCGAAGGCCCGGCATAGTCGGCGCGGTGGCCTTCAGCCGCAGCGGGGATCCGGCTACAGGCGAGTTCGGAGACGCAATCGTGATCCGCAAGTTCGGCGACGTGCCGGACGATCTGAGCACCCTGTGAAGGGACGCGCGGAGAAGTTCTGCGCGGAGCCCCGCAAGCCCGCTACCTTCCGCTGAGCGACAGGCTCATACGAGTGACAATGTTGTCCCAGGCGCGCTCTTCTTCCTCTGCGGGGTAGTTGATCAGGACGCAATGGATTAGCTGCCCCGAGAAGTTGCAGCGGTTGTACCAAACCTTGTCGCCCTTGTAGCTGGAGACCGCAAAGAAGCGTGGTGTCACTCGCTTGTACTGAATGCGTGAAGGCGGATGCTTTTTGGCGAGAAAGGCCGCGGGTGAATCGTTCTCGACGTTGGGCGCGGCCTGGATCGTGATGTCGGCACGCCCGTCGGCGGTTCGGAACCGTTGCCCGTAGCCGTCGGGTCGGCCAGCTTCTTCCGTGAAGATCGAAGATGGAAAATCCATCGAGGTGCCGGTCTGGGGAATGGTGTACTTACTCCATCGCACCGGCTGCGCCGAGGCCGTCGCTGTCGAGACGACAAGTGCCAATGCGAGAGCGCTCGTCGACTTCATCGCACTTCCCTCCGACTATCACGGAGCAAAAAGCCGGAACGTCAAATACGTTCCAGACGCCTGATGCTATGGATTGAAAGCGGGCGCGCTACTCGTCTTCCTCGTGGGGACCACTGGGATCGAGCTTGGTCAGCCTGGTATCCCCGCCGGGCGAGAACCCGCCAACTCGAAAGGCGACGGTGATAGCGCCTCCGGTGCTTCAGCCGCGTGGTGTCAGGCGGCCCGCAACGGGGACGTCGGACGACGGAGCCGGCCGACCTCCTCCGCCTGGCACCTCGGACACCTGAACTGGATTTCGCGTTGCGCGGAGGCGAGCTCTTGGATTTTCGCCGCCATAGGCCATGCGCCGCATTGGGGACATTTTTCCAGCAGGCTCTCCGATTCTATCATCGCACTCGCTCCTTCCCGCGTCCTCAACTCGCCAACGCTCGGAGACAACCCGCGTTCCGGACGTAGTCCTGGACGACACGGAACGAATCAGCGCGACCGCGTTGAATCGGCATGTGTGCCGTGGCGTTGCGTCAATCCCGTTTCGGAGTATCGCGTGTCCATGGCGCCGTCAAAGCTGCTATTCCTGGTTACATCGAGCCGTGTGATCCCACTCTGCGCGAAAAGCCGCCGCGCGGCGAAGACTGGGTCTACGAGATCAAGGCCGACGGTTACCGCGCACAACTGCACTTGCAAGAGGGCGACATCAAAGTTTACTCGCGCACGGGCCTTGACTGGACGGAGCAGTTCTCCTCGATCGCAGCGAGCGCCCACCTGCTCAAGGCACACAGCGCGATCATCGACGGCGAAGCGGTGGTGTACGGCAGTGGCGGCCTGCCGGATTTCCAGCAGCTCAGGAGGGAGCTCGGCCGAATGCGCAGCGAGCGTGTGCGGTACCACGCCTTCGATCTTCGCTACCTCGATGGCTACGACCTGCGCCGCGTCGTGTACGAGGAGCGCAAGCGTTTGCTGCAGCGGCTCCTGAAGGGCGCGCCTGAAACCTTCATCTATGTCGAAGGGATTCGGGCGAACGGCAAGCAGATTTTCGAAAACGCTTGTAAGATGGGGCTTGAAGGTCTCGTCGCCAAGCGACTCGGCGAGCCCTATCGCTCGGGGCGGCAGGACAGCTGGGTCAAGCTCAAGTGCAAGAAGAGCGAGACCTTTCCGATTGTCGCGTTCGTCGAAAAGCTGGATGCGCGCCCCCGCAAGGTCGCGTCCCTCTACGTCGGCCGGCGCCAGAATGGCAAGCTGCTCTACGCCGGCAAGGTGCGTACCGGCTACACGGAGACGACGGCGCGCGAATTGCGCGAGCGGCTGGATCCGTTGATTCGGAAGACTTCGCCGCTCGATGTCGCCGTCAAAAAGCCCAAGGCGACGTGGGTCGAGCCTACCCTAGAAATCGAGGTCCAGTATGGCGCGCTGACCGATGATGGTCTGCTTCGCGAAGCCGTGTTCAAGGGTTTTCGAGACGATCTTGCGCTACGCAAGGTCAAGGCGCCGCGGCTGGTGCCGTCCGCAGCCGGCCGGCCGAAGCTGGGTGTCCCCCGAGAGAACATCCTGCAGCTTCTGCCCGACGCCGTTGTGCCGTCAAACGAAGAACTCGCCGACTACTGGCGCAGGGTGTGGAAGAAAGCCCTCCCGCACCTCGGCCATCGCCCGCTCAAGCTGGTGCGTCGCGTGCACGGCACCACCTTCTACCACAAGGGGCCGCTGCCGAAGGACATTCCGGCCGCCGTGCACCAGCTCCGGATTCAGAAACGCGAGGGCGGCGAAGGCACGCGCCTGTGGGTTGACAGCCTGGAAGGCTTTCTGGGCCTTGTCGAGATCGGGGCGGTCGAGCTGCACCCGTGGAATGCGACTGTCGAGGACTTCGAGCATGCCGACCGCATCGTCATCGATCTCGATCCCGGGGAGGGCGTCGACTGGGATGCCGTCGTGGAGACTGCGCTCGCTCTGCGCACACTGATGAAACGCGAGGGCTTCGAGACCTGGCCCAAGCTCACCGGCGGCAAAGGAATCCATCTGATGGCGCCGCTGGATCAGCCGGTGCTGCACGATAAGGCGCATCGGGTGGCGCATCAGCTGGTGGCCGCTTTCGCAGCGCGCCATCCACACCGCTACCTCTTGTCTGCGCAGGCAAAGCGTCGCGATCGCATCTTCCTCGATTATCTGCGAAATGGCCGCGGTACCACGGCCATCGGCACCTATTCCCCGCGAGCCCGGGAGGGATTTCCGATCGCAGCGCCCGTGACCTGGAAGCGGATCGAGGGCGGGATCGCGCCGGACGCCTTCACCATGGACAATCCATTCCGCGCCAAGTCGAGAAGGTAAGCCATATGTCAGATGCATTCGATCAATGGGTGGAATGGCGCCACAAACCTCGCCGTGACAGGCGCAACATTCCTGCCGAACTGTACGCCGCGGTGATGTCGCTGCCTGAGGCCGATCGCTCCGACCGGCAAAGGGTGAACGAGGTGGTTCGCAGCCATGATGAAGCTCGCCGCGAGGGCAGAACCGTATGGCTCTACCTCGATTACCACGACCGCGCACCGCGCACGATCGAGGATTCCGGCTGGGTGAAGGTGTTTGCATCGGCCGACGTCGCCAAAAGGTGGCTCAAGGAAAACGACCCCGAAGGCGTAGCCTGGGAGTACGAAGTGGAAGGCGGTCGGGCGCGAGGATCGGTTTGGCTCCACTCGCACGATCCGGAGTCCACAGACATTGGCGACGTCGATTGGGGCAGGCTCTTTGCCTCGCAAGCGTGTGCGGAAAAGTGGGTTGAGCAGAACGATCCGACGGGCAAAATTTGGGAGCATCCGGTTCAGGAGTGACGCCCATGAGCGCCTTCGTTGACACGTCGGTATGGTTCGCCGCGCTAGGGACGAACATATTTGGCCGGCATCAACCTGGCATCATGACCAAGCGATGCGAGTTTGCGGCTCAGGTGATGTGCACCGACGCAGGCTTCCATGCCGATGAGGCAAAGGTGTGTTGGCGGGCCGCACTTCCACTTGGTCACGCGACCACTTTTGCCCGCAGCACGATGGCGCCGCGTGCATTGTGCCGACCACGTGGAACCAATTCTTGGCGATATCGATTCCGATCACGGCGATCGCGGTATTGGGTGTCTGGCACATGGCGACCTCCATGTCCTTGGCGCCCCTGGCCAGCTTATCGCTGGCGGGGCAGGAGCACGGCCGGACCATCTCATTAGTAGAAGTGACAGTCTCGCAGCCAGCCTACTCCTCCGGCACACCTGACAAACGTAGGCCCTCGTAGATGCGCTCGCGCTGCGCCAGGAAAATCGGGTTTTCACTGCGGCGTTCATTGCGAAATCTAGCGACAGTGAAGTTCGGGTCGAGCCGGAGGCCGGCATTCCGCGCTTCTCGCGCCTCCGTCGAGCGGCCGCTGAGCGCTGAGGCCGCCGCCAGGAAGAAATGAGGCATGCCGACATTAGGATTCAATCCGACTGATTTACGTAGCCGGTCCAGGGCAGAGTCGAGCCGGCCGAGGAACAGATCGGCAATCCCAAGCAGGGCGTGCCAGCGATCCAGTCCGGGATCGCGCGGGCTGAGTCGGATTGCGTTTGTGAGACTAGCTTCTGCCTCTTCCGCGCGCCCGAGTAGCACCTTCATGAAGCCTGCGTCGGCGTGCGCCCAGGCCAGATTGTGATCAAGCCCGATCGCGAACTCAAGCTCGCTGAGCGCTCGTTCCGTCGCGCCCGAGACATGCAGGACGTTGGCGTGGACAAAATGGGCAAGAGCGTTGCTAGGGGCCAGCGTCAGCGCCTGAGTAATCGCGGTAAGCGCGATTCGTAGTTGCTCGTCCCGATTGATCGAGGCGAAGGTGCGAAGTTCGTTGCCATGATAGAACGCAACACCGATCAACGCCTCTACGTTTTGGGCGTCCAACTTGAGCGCTTCGTCAAACAGGTCACACGCCGCACGGTCGCGGCGCAGCGACAAGGGTTGGTTGAGGATCGCCCAACCGCGCATGGCTAGATCTACGGCATCCATGTTGTTTGGCCGTTCGCGCTCGGCCCGGCGGCCTTCGGCAGCAACGAGCTCGATGCCAACAATCCGAGCGAGCCGCGTGGTGATCTCATCTTGCATGTCGAAAATGTCGGCGCGCGGCTTGTCGAAACGTTCGGCCCAAAGGTGTGCGCCGGTTTCTGTGTCGATGAGCTGTGCGTTGACGCGAACGCGGTCGGCGCCGCCCTGCACGCTCCCTTCCATCACGTATCGAACCCCAAGTTCGCGGCCGATCACCCGGACGTCCACTGGCTTGCTTTTGAAGGTGAAGGCCGTGTTGCGAGCTATGACGAAAGCTCCAGGAATGCGGGATAGGTCGGTTGTCAGACTTTCCGTTACACCATCGACGAAGTAGTCCTGCGCGCTGTCGCCATTGAGGTTGACGAAGGGCAGGACGACGATGGAGAGCCGCGGTGCGATGGCGTTGTCCGGCGCCGTTGCTAACGAGCGGGTAGGCGATAGCGTATAGACTTGGACTGGCCCGGCGATATTCTTCAATTTGTGGCGGCCGCGATCTTGCGCCGCGATATCGATCTTGCCACGTACCTGGTCATAGGCGGCACTGGACAGGCAAATACCGCCAGGCTCGGCAATCCCCTCCAATCGCGCCGCCACATTGACCGCATCTCCCATGAGATCGCCGTCTTCCTCCACGACCACGTCACCAACATTGATGCCGATGCGGAATTCAATGCGCTTATCCGGCGCTAGGTCGGCGTTGCTCCCGGCCAAGGCCCGCTGCACATCGATCGCCGTACGAACCGCATCCACAACCGAAGCGAACTCGGCCAGCAAACCGTCTCCAGTAGTTTTGACGATGCGACCTCGATGGGCAGTGATGGCGGGATCGATCAAGTCCTTGCGAAGGTCCCGGAGGCGATCGAGCGTACCTTCCTCGTCACTGCCCACAAGCCGACTGTAGCCGACTGCATCGGCCGCCAGGATCGTGGTCAACCGTCGGATTTGCCGGTCGATCGCCAAGTCGCCCTCCTGGATGATCGAGGCCAGTCTACGCAGTTGGCTGTGGGTGCCAAGGAATTTCACATCTTGGACGAACTTCGAGGTGCCCGGTCGGGACCTAAGTCTGACCTCTGGTGAGATGCCGCCGGATATCAGAGGCAGAGCGGACGTCGTAGCGCCCTGAGTCAGCGGAGATTTTTGACTGACACCGTAGTATGGTGGCGCCGGGGGCGCTTCTTGCGGCCTATGACGAACCGCGGCTCGGAGGGAGCAGGTTAGTTCCGCAGGATCGGCGCCTCGCGAAGTGCACTCCTGCCGATCTGCTTCAGCCCGTCGACCGATGTCTCGCCCTTGCTGGCGGCTTCGAGGATCATGGAGGCGACGTGGGTGCGGGCAGAGGTCTCATAGCGTGACACGCTCTCGCACACTTCGTCGAGGACCGCGCGCAAAAGCGCGGTGGTTTCAGAATCGAACATTGGAGGTCTCCCCCAGCGAAAGCGGGATCTTGCATGAACCCGCCCAGACTGGGATTCACGCAAGTTAGTGATGACGAAAAATTCTGCGGGAGGACGAGGAGGAATGAGCGTGGCCTCGCCTTTTGGGGGCTGGGGGGCTTGGGGGCGGAGCCACGCAGGCCATGCATTCGCGCGGGCCCACCACATCAACGGTATCCGGCCGAGCCCGTTCCATGTTCGACACCAAGACCACGCGCGGCTCGAACGCCTACGGCTCCGGAGGGCGCAGCGGGCCGTCCGCCCACTTGCGGGCGGCGGGGTCGCGTAGCGGGTCATCGTTGCAATTGGTGCAGACGTACCGCGGCGGCCGTTCTGAAGCTTCGTCGGACATAGCTTTCATCGGCTTGCCGCACGTCGGGCACGCCTTCCGGATCGGATGGAGCATGGCCATCTATTTTTCCCCTGCGATGGCACTCTAGTTCAGCCGAGATCGCGAGCTCAAGCTGGCCGATAAAAATTAGGTCGGGTTCACGCACTGTTGCGCGCCTTCTTGACTCCGCCGCCGCACAGCACTCAACTCTGGGCAGTGATGTTGAGGGGCGTGTCATGGAGCAGGAGTTCTACCGAGGTCTGGCCCAAAAGGTCCGAGGTATGGCGGAGAAAGCCGATCCGTTCACCCGGCGTCGTCTCCTAGATCTCGCCAAACGGTATGACAGCAGGGGCGGTCAGCCCTCGGCATCCGGGCCGACCGAGCGGCCGCTGCCGGCGTCTCGCACGCCGCCGCCTGCAGCGACTTTCTCTGGACCCAGTGAGGCCTGACGCCCACACCCGTGTCGTTCTTGATGGTGCCGCACCGCGCACCCGATGAAGCCTGGCGCCGCAGCGCGCGAGAGATCTGCCGACAGACGCTCCCCAGGGCCAAGCTCACGTACCCAGCCGGTGGTCCTGGCCTCACCGGCGAGGATTTGATGCCGTGAGCGGGTGGTGCGGCATCGCGTTGCCCCCTGAACTCGCTCCTAGCGCCTTGGAAGGGGGTCCGGGAAGGCGCTGCGCCTTGCCTCGGTAACGAGCTGCCGCGTAGGCCACCCTTCCGGCACGTTGTGCTCGGCAGCCCCGCGTAGGCGAGTCAACTCCGACCACGCCAGGGCGGCGGTGATCCATCTCTGCCGTTCTAGCCCATCGGCTTCGGCGGCAAACTTCATCGCCGCGGCGGCCTCGCGCTTGGGGTCGTACTCGAGATCCATAGATACAAATATAGCTGCAGATCGTAAACGATCACGCACCAGTGGGACCGTAGCAATCCGGGGTCGGCACGATAGGCGGACGCCTGTCTAGCCTTTGGAGCTGCTCCGCCGATCCGCCCGTTCATAGCGCGGACCTCTGGAGCGCTCGCGCTTGAAGCCCTGCGCGAGCGTCCCGCAAGGGGACCCAACTGCACCGACTCTCCCGAAAAGCCCGTGAATTGCTTTGTCTTTCAGATATCTCGCGCCGAGCGGTCCCGATATTGTGGGGCCTGACGGGACTACCTCATCGGCTCACCACGAGAAGAGATGTTTCAAGACGCATCGGATCTGGCCGCGATGGCCGAGGTACTAGGGCGATCGAGCGACTACCGGGTGCTCCGGCGCCTGGTGCCGCGGCCGAGGTCGATGGGGGTCTCCGGACACGAAATGAGGATCGGCATCCTGCTCGACACCGAAACCACCGGCCTCGACCACCGCAAAGATGAAGTCATCGAACTCGGCATGGTCAAGTTCGGCTACACGCCGGACGGGCGCATCATTGATGTCAGGGACACGTTCTCCGCCTTCAATGAGCCGTCCGAGCCGATCCCGGCCGAGATCACGGCGCTTACCGGCATCACCCACGAAATGGTGGCCGGCCACAGGATCGACGAGGCCGCCGTGAACGCCTTCGTCGATGATTCCGTGGTCCTGGTCATCGCGCATAACAGTGGATTCGATCGGAAGTTTTCCGAACGCTACTGGCCCGTCTTCGAGCGGAAGGCGTGGGCATGCTCCGCGACCGAGGTCCAGTGGCGGCAGCACGGCTTCGATGGAGCGAAGCTCGGCTACCTTCTGAATGGCGCCGGCTATTTTCACCAGGCGCACCGCGCGGTTGACGACTGTCACGCGCTGCTCGAGATCTTGGACTTCGACCTACCAACGACCGGCGCGCCCGCGCTCGCCGTCCTGCTCGAGACCGCACGACAGAAGACCATCCGGATCTGGGCCGAACAGTCGCCGTTCGAACTCAAGGATTCGCTGAATCGGCGCGGCTATCGCTGGAGCGACGGCACGGACGGTCGGCCAAAGTCCTGGTACGTCGACGTCTGCGACTCGGCGCTGGACACCGAGCTCGCGTTTCTCCGGACCGAGATCTACCTGCGCGACGTGGAGCCGCGCCTGCAGACGCTGACCGCCTTCACCCGCTTCTCCTGCAGGATCTGATGGCCGCCAACGGCCATGCTACGCGCGCGAACCTGCCCTCAGCGGCCGAGACGTTTCTCGACCCGCTTGCGGCTGTTGCCGACCTTCTTCACGGCCTTCTTCACCGCCGAGGCCGAGCGGCCAGTCTTCTTTGCTTCGTACCGCAATTCGTAGTGCTGGCCTTTAGCCACGCGGGCGCGATCCTGTTTGCGTCCCCGTGCGGTCTTCTTCTTCCCTGCCATCTGCTCCTCCGTCTGCGAAACTGATGGCAGTGCAACGCTTCAAGGAATCGCGGGGTTCCCTCAAAGAAGCTGTTGCGGGCTGAAGCCGAACGAGCGCCGGCAGCATCTCGGCTTCACCCTTGTTGGCCTTTCCATTTCGTTTGCTCGACCGCCTGCACGAAGGCTTCGTCGCACCGCATGACTACAGCGGCCCTTTGGCGTACGTCGCCCGGGTTGGCCAGCTCCGAACGCTCCGCCCGAATGACCTTGAAGTACGCGCCCTGAGCCCGCTCCCGTTTTCTTGCAGATCCTTTTCTACATCTTCCATTCCAAACCCACGGACCGGGAAAACTTGGAACTTCTCAGTCCAGCGCATGTTTGTGCCGTGCCACTTCTGGAGGACGACATGAACAAGAGACTGCTTCTTCTGCTAACGGCTGCTTCGCTTCTGGCGGGTTCGTCGTTTGCGCAAAACCCGCCGGCCACTGATCGGCCGAACAATAACGCGGTCAACAGTACCGGTCAGAACAATTCGCACAAGCCGGTCGCAGGGGCCAACAGCTTCACCGAGGGGCAGGCCAAATCGAAGATTGAGGACGCGGGCTACACCAACGTCACATCCCTGAAGAAGGACGACAACGGCGTCTGGCGCGGAAAGGCCAGCAAAGGCGGCGCCTCGACCGATGTGAGTCTGGATTTCCAAGGCAACGTGAACGCGGCGAAATAACCTGCGCCCAACAAAATTGAGGGATTCAAGATGACCGTCACGATTTCACGTCTCTACGATAACTACTCCGATGCGCAGCGCGCGGTGACGAGCCTGGAGGCTGCGGGCGTGCCGCATTCGGATTTGAGCATCGTCGCGAACAATTCCGACAACTGGTACAGCACCGACAAGAAGGTCGATCGAGATCGAGATGGGGTTGATGATCGGGCTGAAGGTGCGGCCACGGGAGCGGGCGTCGGCGCAGGCCTCGGTGGCGCGGCCGGCTTGCTCGCGGGCCTTGGCTTGTTGGCGATACCTGGCTTGGGTCCGGTCGTGGCGGCCGGATGGCTCGCATCGACCGCGCTCGGTGCCGTTGCCGGCGGCGCGACGGGCGGGGTCGTGGGAGCGTTGACGCAGGCCGGCGTATCCGATGAGGAAGCACCACTCTACGCCGAAGGTGTTAGGCGCGGCGGCACCCTGGTTTCGGCTCGTGTACCTGATGCGGACCGCGCGCGCTACGAAGCGATCCTGAACCAGTCCGCCGTCAATCTCCGCGAACGGAGCGCAGCCTGGCAGAAGGCCGGGTGGAAGAGCTACGATCCCTCCGCCCAGCCTTATGGCGCGGACGAGGTCCGCAGAGAGCGCCAACTTTACGGCACCGGAGTGCGATGAATTAGCCGGCGGCCCGCCCTAGGCGGGCCGCCCTTTTCTTGCACGTTACTAATGATCGAACTGAGGAGCCGAATATGAGCCGCGGAATGCCATCGATGACCGCCCTCTTGGGTATGCTCGCAATCGCCGGTTACCAGAATCGTGACAAGTTGGCCGACATGTTTCGCAGTGCGACCTCCGGTCAGCCGGCGGGTGCCAAGGATTCCCTGAGCGGCATGCTCGGCAACCTTGGTGGCCTTGTGGGGGGCGGCGGCGTGGGTTCGCTCCTGAACGGCGGGATCGGCGAGTTGCTCGAGCACTTCAAGCAGAACGGACAGGGCGAGGCGGCTCAATCCTGGATCAATCAGGGGCCAAACCGGGATGTCACCCCGCCCGAACTCCAGCAGGCTATCGGTCCGGACGTCCTTCAAAAGCTGGAGCAGCAGACCGGCCTGTCGCAGCAGGAGATCCTCGACCGATTGTCCCGAGAGCTTCCGACGGCCGTGGACAAATACACGCCTGATGGACGTCTTCCGGCTCCATCGGCGGGATAATCACAGCGATAGAGAGAGACATGGGCATTATCTGGACGATCATCATTGGCTTCATCGCAGGCATCATCGCGAAGTTCATCATGCCCGGCGATAACGAGCCCTCGGGCTTCATCCTGACCACAATCCTGGGAATAGTAGGGGCGTTCGTTGCGACCTATCTTGGTCAGGCTCTCGGCTGGTACCGGCCAGGACAAGGCGCGGGGCTAGTGGGGGCAGTGGTAGGCGCCATCATCGTGCTTTTCATCTACGGTTTTGTGGCCGGTCGCAGCCGTCGGGCCATCTAACCACAGCGAGCGGAATTCTGCGGGTTAGCGGAGAATTCGCCCGGCGCGAAAGGCGAAGCAAGATGAAATGGATGCTCGTTGTGCTGGCGGGAGGGATGACACCGGTTAACACCGACCTGGTCTTCGACAAGTTTGCCGATTGCCTCGCCGCCGAGGAGCAGATGCGAAAGCACTATACGGACGCTTTCGAGGCCTGGGACAGTTGGGCCGCGGCCAATATCGAGCGACGGCGCGAATACTCGAAGGTCCGCGATCTCCAGGCCAAACGCCTGCTCAGCAACATCGGTACGTGCGTTCCTCATGCGGGCGGCGCCGCCGTAGCACCTCAGCAGCAGAGTAATCCCGCACCTTCTCAGCCTCCCCAAGGTCTTCCTACTCCGCAGCCAAGTCCCAAAACGTGACGTCCGAACGTTTCGAACAGGCCCGGCCGCAAACGAAGGTCGCAGCCGCGCTTTCATCGCCCCTGCCTTGGTTGTTCTCGCCACGCGCTGAGCTGTAGCCTGCTGACGATTATAGGTGCACGCCAAATGTCGCCCATAACGGTCCTGCGGGCTGACGATGTCGACCGAACTATAGGCGAGAATGGGCGTTTACCCAGACCATGTCTGACGCCTTCGATTACTTCCGCGCCTACGCCGTCCGGGCTCTTTGCAAAGCCCGATCGCTGCCGCGCGGCAGAATGAAGCATCTGCAGCTCGTTGCGGGGCGAATTTACAATCTCCTCAAGAAGGAGGCCGCTTACAGCCCGAACACGCAGCACCTTGAGGACTTCCGGGCAGCGCAAAAACTTGAGGCATCTCTCGATCGCCGCGATCACGGCCCACCCGCTAAAGGAGCGTTTGCTCCGGTGAGGCCGGGCGCGGAACGGGAGGCTCGTTGAGTGGCTTCCGTTGACTTACGCACCATCGTCAGTCTCCTGCGAGAATACGCACAGCGGACGGCGTTGCGTGGCGGCAACCCGTACAGGGCGAAAGCCTACACGCGGGCCGCAGACAGCCTGGCGGCCCTTGCCGTCCCTCTGGACGTGCTCATCGCCGAAGACCGGCTCACCGAGATTCCCGGCGTCGGAGATGCGATCGCCGACATCATCACCAAGCTTCACAAGACGGGCTCTCATCCGAGCCTTGAGAAGCTCCGGAAGGAGATACCCGAGGGCGTGCTCGAGATGCTCGCCGTTCCCGGCCTCCGCCCCGAGAAGGTGCTGCGGCTCTACAAGGATCTCGGCATCACCTCGCTCGCCGAGTTGGAGGCCGCCGCCAAGGACGACCGTATCAAGAAGGCCAAAGGCCTCGGCGCCGCGCTGCAGACCAAGATCCTGCAAAACCTGGCCATCGCCAAAAGTGGAGAAGGTCGCCTCCATCTGCACCGTGCCGCCGCCCTGCTCGCGCACGCCAAGGATTCGCTCCGCAAGGCTCGGCCGGAGCTCAAGCGCGTGACCATCGCAGGCGACTTCCGCCGCGGCTGCGAACTGGTCGGCGACCTCACGATCGTTGCGGAGGCTGCCAAGATCGAGAAGGCGGCGAATGCTTCGGCGACCGACGGACTGCAAATCCGCTTGTCCGACCGCAACCACTTCGGCGCCGCCCTTCTTTTCGGCACCGGCTCAGCCGCTCACATCGAGAGGCTCCAGGCTTTGGCCGCGGAGAAAGGAATGCGGCTGGAGAGCGACGGGCTGCACAAGGGCCGCACCCTGATCGCCGGCGACGAGGTCCAGATCTATAGTGCCCTCGGTCTGCCGTTCATCGATCCTGAACTCCGTGAGGGCCGCGGCGAGGTGGAGCTCGCCCTGAAGGGCAAGTTGCCGAAGCTCGTCACCGACAAGGACCTGCGCGGAATCCTTCATTGCCACACCGATGCCTCCGACGGCACGGAGAGCTTGGACACGATGGCCAAGGCCGCGCGCCAGCGCGGCTTCGAGTATTTCGGCGTCGCCGACCACTCCAAGTCCGCGCACTACGCGGGCGGCCTCTCGGAGGAAGAGATCAGGCAGCAGCACCGGGACGCCGACCGGTTGAACAAGCGCTTCGGCAAGGATTTCCGGATCCTGAAAGGCATCGAGTCCGACATTCTGGCCGACGGCTCGCTCGACTATGCGGACGACGTGCTGCAGCGCTTCGACTTCGTGGTCGCGAGCGTCCACGGCCGATTCAAACTCGACCCCAAGGCGCAGACGCAGCGCCTGCTTCGTGCGATCTCCGATCCCCACACCACCATCATAGGCCATATGACCGGGCGGCAGCTGCAGCGGCGGCCGGGCTACGAAATCGACATCGAGAAGGTGTTGCGGGCATGCGCTAGGCATGACGTCGTCGTCGAGATCAATGCCCACCCTTGGCGGCTCGACCTGGATTGGCGCTGGCATCAGGCCGCCCTCGAGTTCGGCTGCATGATGAGCATCAATCCGGACGCGCACTCGATCCCCGAGCTCGACCACATGCACTGGGGCGTCGAGATGGCCCGGAAGGGCGGCGTCCCTGCCGACCGGGTTCTGAACGCGATGGCCCTTCCGGAGATCACGCGCTACCTCCGCCAGAAGCGGCGCTCGGTCGCCCGGGCGGCCTGATGCCGCAGGCGCACGATCTCTCGCTGCAGGGAAGGGTGGTGGCGGTCGCCGCCGACCCGGGGCACAACTTCAGCAAACCGCTCCAGGACCGCATCGTCCTGGTGGAAGGCCACGGCGTCGAAGGCGACGCCCACGCCGGCCCATTCGTCCGGCACCGCTATCTCGCCCGCCGCCGGCCAGGCCTGCCCAATCTCCGGCAGGTCCACCTGATCCCGTCCGAGCTCTTTGCCTCCCTCTCGGACGCGGGCTTCGAGGTAGGAGAGCTCGGCGAGAACATCACCACTGCCGGTCTGGACCTTGAGCGGATGCCGCTCGGGACGCTCATCGAGCTTGGACCAACGGCCATCGTGGAACTGACCGGCCTCCGGACGCCTTGCGTTCTGATCGACCGCTTCCACCCCGGCCTTAAGCAACAGGTGCTCTCGTCGGCGGAAACGGGCCCTCCGTTCAAATCTGGGGTGCTGGGTGTGGTACGGGCCGGCGGGATGGTCGCGGCTGGTGATACCGCGCGGGCTCGCCCTCCGTCCTCCTCGTTTCGGCCTCTGCCGGCCGTGTAGAAAGAGCCTACATGGCCCGCAAATCGACCCTGCCTTATCGCCTGCAGCCTATGCTGGCCACGCTCACGGATGCGCCGTTCGACGATCCCGATTGGGTCTTCGAGGACAAATTCGATGGTTTCCGCATGGTCGCGGAAATCCGGCGTGGTCGGGTCGCGCTCTACAGCCGGAACGGGAAGATCATCAGCCACTCCTATGTCGAGGTCGCGAAAGCACTCGAGGGAGTGAAGGCGGACGCCGTGATCGATGGCGAGCTCGTTGCGATCGGGAAGGACGGCGTATCCCATTTCCAGTTGCTTCAAAACGCCCTGCGTCACGAGGCCAAGCTTTTGTACTGCGCGTTCGACCTCATGTTCGCAGCCGGCGAGGACCTGCGTGCGCTGCCGCTTCTCGAGCGCAAGAAGCGGCTCAACGCCCTACTGCCGCGCCACAAGCTCATCGCGTTCAGCAACCACCGCAAAGGCAGCGGCACAAAGTTCTTTGCACAAGCCGAGCTGAGACATCTCGAAGGCATCATGGCCAAGCGCGCCGACAGCCCGTACGCGTCCGGACGCCGGACCGCCGATTGGCTGAAGGTGAAGACCGCGCAGCGGCAGGAGGTAGTGATCGCCGGCTTCACCGCGCCGAGGCGAACCCGGCCCTTCTTCGGCGCCCTCGTGCTGGCGGTACGCGACGCCGATGCATGGCGGTACATTGGCCACGTCGGCACCGGCTTCAGCCACCAGGTTCTCGAAGAGCTTCACCGCAAGCTCGTGAGGCTGAAGACAGCCAAGTCGCCCTTCGCTGGCAAGGTGAAAAATGAGCGGGTTACGACCTGGGTGCGTCCTTCCTTGGTCGCGGAAGTGAAATTCGCGGAGTGGACCAGCAAGGGCGAGCTGCGCCAGCCGGTCTATCTCGGCCTGAGGTCCGACAAAAACGTCAAGGACGTTGTTTGCGAAAAGAAGTGGTCGCGAAAATAATGCCCCCCAGACGCAGAGTACGACCTGTAGTTCAGCTGGCGGCGCGCTCGGATGCCGAAGGCCACGGCGGCAGGGGCGGCAATCCGAGGGCTTTGCGTACAGGTCCAAACGACCTCCGGTGAGCTGCGCATGCACCAAGCCTGGCGAGCGCCTCATAGTGAGCCGGCACCGGGTAGCCCTTGTGATCCGCGAAGCCGTAGCCGGGGTGACGCACGTCGAGTGTCCGCATGACCGTGTCGCGTTCGACTTTCGCTAGGATGGAGGCGGCGGCAATGCTGGCGGACTTGGCGTCCCCTTTAATGATCGACTGCTGAGGGATGTCGATTTCCTTCAACCGCTTCGCATCGATCAGCAAGTGCTGCGGCGTCAACCCTAGGCCCCGGACCGCACGTTGCATCGCCTGGATGCCTGCCCAATAGATGTTGATTTCGTCGATCTCCTCGACCTCGACGAATGCTACACACCAACTCTCTGCCTTTTCCTTGATTTCCTTCGCGAGTTCTTCGCGAGCGGCGGCATCGAGCTTTTTCGAGTCGTCGATTCCGATTATCCGCGTGCCGGGCTTCAGGATCACGGCGCCAGCAGAGACTGGCCCTGCGAGAGGGCTCATTCCGGCCTCGTCCACGCCTGCCACGGCATGTTGGCCGCTTTCCCAGAGAGAGGTCTCGAAGCGGAACATCTTACGGAGGCGCTGCCCTTCGGACCTGTTTTCGGAGCGCCGCTTGTCGATTGAAGCCAGGATGGCACGGGCTCCCGCGCGGGCGTCGGCCCGCAAGATCTGCTCGACGTCGGCCTCGAGCGGTCTTTTCTCGACGACATAGCGCCGGCGCAACGCATCGAGCGAATACTGGGGCATAGGGGCCTTCGTGAAGACTGACTGTGGGAAGCGTGTCGGTGAAATTTGTGGCGATTGTCTGAAGCTAGACCATGCCGTCATCGACTGCGCAGCGCCTTGTCGAAAGGAACCGGACCGGCTCGCCATCTGAGCGTCCCGCTATTCTTGAGGCCGCTCATCCAGACCTCGCGTTCGACCTCAGAGCGGAACCAACCGGTGTCTTCATCCCTTGAGAAAGAGTGGAGCCTCGATCCCCGGGTGCTTCCGAGGGGGCCGGCTCATGCTCCGCCAAGCCAGCAACGAAGAAGAGGTTCTGGACCGCACCGCCGAGGTCGCGGCCACCATCGCGGAAGAAGGCCTCCGCTACGTCAGCGACTCCGCGCCGGGGTACACGCGCAAGCAGGCTGGAACCAGCTTCAGCTACTACGACCAGGACGGCAACCGCATCACCGATGCCGCCGTCATCCAACGCATCAAATCAATCGGCATCCCGCCGGCCTACGAGTCCGTGTGGATCTGCCCGTCGTCGAACGGCCACATCCAGGCAACCGGGCTCGATGCGCGGGGTCGCAAGCAGTATCGCTACCATCCGAAGTGGCGCGAGCTCCGAGACCAGAACAAGTATGAGCATATCATCCTGTTCGCTGCCGCGCTGCCCGCGCTGCGGGAACGGGTCGCTGCCGACATGAAGCGGGACGGACTGCCCCGCGAGAAGGTGCTGGCCACGATCGTTAGTCTTCTGGAAAAGACGTTGATCCGGGTCGGTAACGCCGAGTACGCCGAGAAAAACAAGTCCTACGGGCTCACCACCATGCGCCGCAAGCACGTCGCGGTCGGGCGCGGCGTCCTTCGTTTCGACTTCACGGGCAAGTCGGGCAAACAATGGAAGCTTCGCGTCGAGGACAAGCGGATAGCCGCGATCGTGAAGCGCTGCGCGGAGATCCCGGGACACGAACTCTTCAAGTACCTCGACGACGACGGACAGCCCCGCACCGTCGATTCCGGCGACGTCAACGCCTACATCAAGGACATCACCGGCGAGGACTTCAGCGCCAAGGATTTTCGGACTTGGGCGGGAACCGTTCTGGCGGCGTTGGCGCTTGCCGAATTCAAGAAGTACGACAGCCAAGCCGAGGCGAAGCGCAACGTCGTCGCCGCGATCGAAAGCGTCGCGAAGCAGCTCGGCAACACACCAGCCATCTGCCGCAAGTGCTACGTGCACCCGGAAGTCCTGAACGCCTACATGTCCGGCAACCTCGTGAAGATGATTGATGCCAAGATCGCGCAGAAGTTCAAGCGCCAGTACGCCAAGCTTACTTCCGACGAGATCGTGGTGCTGGCATTTCTCCGCAAGCGTCTCGATTCTCTGAAGACGCCCGCCTAGGCCTCGCGTACCCGGTCTCCGGGGACGCCTGCGTCCTTCTCGACGCCTCCAGGCACGCCTCGGCTGGTGCTCTCGTCGGCAAAAATGGGCCTTCCATTCAAAGCCGGGGTGCCCGGTGTGGTGCGAGCCGGCGGGACGGTCGCTTACCGCGCGGGTTCGGCTTTCGTCCTCGCCATTCGCGCTTAGCCGCAAACAACGTAACGTCGTCCGCTTGGGGCTGGCGGAGGTACTCGAATGGCCGGGACTAGTACAGCCGTCGCGCCAGCGGTCGGTTTCTTCTTTGGCTTCGATCCACCTCAAGAGGCGTTCGCTCTCGCGCGTTCGCGCGCCTCACGACGACGTTGGCGGCGTTCACGCCGCCGCTTGGCACGGTCAGCAGGTTGCCGCAGCGGAGGAACCGGCGCTGTCTCGGATACCAATTTGGGAGCCTCATCGGCTGCGGCCTGTTGGGCCAGCTCGGATGCCTCCGGGCGGGCTTCCATGAACTCAAGCACTGCCCGACCCTTTGCCGTGATCTTCCAACCCCCCTGATGCGTTCGACTAAGCCTTGAGAAAAGATGTCGAGGTCGGGGACCTGCGCAGCGAGGCGCTTGGTCCGGTCCGCCCAATCGCGGCCGCTGGTCGCCAGAATGGCCATGTCGCGCTTGAGGTCATCCATGACGGCGAAGCCGTCCGGATAGCTCACCAAGATCTTCAGCACCGTGACTTGGAAATTCACGCCCGCCTCGACCGATCAGCGCCACATCGCGGGCGCCCGCCAAAGGGCGTCACCGCCGGCCTGCGTGAGTTCGTCCTGCGATACCTCGCCCCATCGCCGCCTCAAGTATGTTTGAGGCGACATGGCTACGCGGTCCGATCTCGCGCTGCAAAACGCTCTCGCAGACCTCGTCCAAGACCGCGCGCAACAACGCAGTGGTTGCCGCATCGAACATCGATGCTCCCCAGCAAGCGAAAGTCCCACTATAGCCAACATTCGCTCAGCGCGACTCAACAAAGTTCGATCGCGATTGGCCAGGCCAGCTGGTCTGACCTGTATCCTTGGAAGATGCCCTGCAAGGTGGACTTGTCTTGTAAGATCGGGCAAGTCGTAAGGCTATCCTCGAGATCAGGAACACTCGCGTGTCGAGACCCCAGCGAGTCTATAGGCAGGTCGTGCTTTCGATGTCGGTCCTCTTGCTCCTGGCAGCCGGCGCCGCCGCCCAGGAGGATAAGAAGACCGACGACGACAAGCCTGCCGACCCGGACACGGGTGAGAGCACCGTGGAGGAAAAGACGCTCGGCCTTCTTCCTAACCCACTGCAGAAGTATGGCGTGAAGTTCGCTGCCACTTACATCGGCGAGGCGTTGGGTAACGCTTCCGGCGGCCTGAAGCAGGGCGCTATCTACGAAGGCCGTCTCAACCTTGCGGTGGATGTCGATCTGCAGAAACTCGTCGGCATCGACAAGCTCACTTTTCACGCCAACATGTTCCAGATCCATGGCGACGGCCTGTCCCGGAGCAATCTTCAGAACTTCTTTGTCGTCAGCGGAATCGAGGCTCTACCCTCAACGCGTCTTTACGAAGCGTATTTTGAGAAGCAGTGGGGCGCGAAGAGGATCTCGGTGAAAGTGGGTCAGCTTGCCGCCGACAGCGAATTCTTCAACACCAAGTATACAGACGTGTTCACCAACGCCTCAATGGGTTGGCCCGCGATCACGTCGCTCAATCTTCCCAGCGGCGGACCGTCGCCACCTTTGGCGGCTATGGGCGCAAGGCTACTGGTCAACGTGACCGACCAGCTCTCCGTTCTGGGTGGGATCTTCGACGGCGACCAAGCAGGACCGGGATCGGGCGACCCGCAGGAGCGCAATCGCTACGGCGTCAATTTCCGCGTCAACGATCCACCGTTGCTTCTAGGTCAGATCCAGTACGCCTGGAACAACAAGAAGGGCGATCCCAACCTGACCGGCCAGATCAAGTTTGGCGGCTGGCGGCACTTCGGCGCTTTCGCGGATCAACAGCTCGCGTCGAACGGCGTCTCGTTCGCCGCTCCCGGTAGCAGCGGAGAGCCGCTATTGCTCGCAGGAGACATCGGTGGCTGGGCGGTCTTTGAGCAACAGATCTACCGCGTGTCTCGCAGCGACGATCGCGGGATCGGTGTGTTCGCAAGGGCCGCCGGCGCGCCCGCTGATCGCAACCTGATCGATCTATACGCTGATGCCGGCGTCGAGTTCATCGGGCTTCGTGACGACCGGCCCTACGACAAGTTCGGGATCGCCGCGGGCTATGCCCATGTGTCCAAACGGGCGCAGGCGCTCGACGCCGATTACCGCACGCTGGTGAATCCCAACTGGCCCTCGCGAAACTTTGAGGGATTGCTGACGGCGGTCTACCAATACCAGATAAAGGACGGCTGGTCGTTGCAGCCGAACTTCCAATACATCATCCACCCCGGCGGCGGCGCTACGGGGCCGGCGACGCCATTCGCCGGAAAGGTCCTCAAAAACGCGTCGGTGTTCGGTCTAAGGACGACGTTAAAATTCTAGCACCGTGCGCATCGCACGGACTCTGCTCCAGGAAGAGCTCGTGCAGATGAACACGATGGCGCAGGGGGCATCAGAGCGACCCCCATGTCGTCTTCCGGGCGAATCTCATTGAGGCTTTTCAGCCTGCTCGCGCTCGCGCAAGCCTCGGGCAAGTTGATCAATAGATGTCTCCTGCGCCAATTCGTCTTGTTGGCAATCCTCGTCATCGACATTCAGCCGCTTGGCAAGCTTCTGCAATATTCTCAAAGACCGCGTCGCCTCCCGTTCAGAGAGAAGATTAATCTGAAGTTCTAGGCGATCCCGCTTCTCCAAGATGCGGTCAGTCGCATTTTGACGAATGAGGACGCAGGAGGTGAGAAGTACCGCCTCTAGCGCGAGGAATGTCCCGAGCAGCGGGAACGGGAATGGATCAAGCGCGCGATCGGGAAATACCCCGCCGAAGGCAATCCAACACACCACCGCCGCGCACTGCAGCACAACGAACTGCGGAGTGCCTGCGAACGATCCGATTGCATGAAAAACACGATGATGAAGAGCGATCTTTTCCTCATCCTGCTTTTCAAGCCGCAGGATGGCGTCGATATTTTCTACCGGCCTTTTCGATGATGCCGGCGCTGACATCGTCAGCTGGCGATCTGCTCGGCGGCCCGCCGCGCTGACTGTCGGGTCCGGTCGACTGTCTCATCTCCGGCCTTTTCGGCCTTGGCACGCGCTTCACATTTCGAGCGAAGCTCCTCAATCTCATCGTCTGTGAGGTGCTCAATTCCCACGAGACTATTGCGCGCCGCACTCACGCGAATGAGTTCGTCCAGCTTTACTTGAATGGCCGCGCTGTCACGGTTTTGCGAGTTCTGAATCAGAAATACCATAAGGAAAGTTACGATTGTGGTCCCAGTATTAATGACCAACTGCCAAGTGTCCGAAAACTGGAAGAGCGGGCCGCTGATGCCCCATACGACCACCACACCCGCGGCTAACAAGAAGGTCGAGGCGCGCCCAGCCGCAAGCGAGGTCTTGTTCGCCAAATCACCGAAGAATTTTGAGATCCGGGATGGTTCGTTTTTCATGACTCAGCCTTTGCCGCCAACCACAATGTTGCTTCGGAGTGAAAGTTCCGCGTCAGGAACCGACATACATCTGCGGCAAGCCCGAGACATGCTTTGCGGGGAGCTCCCGAGAGCACGTATTGACAGCGATCGCAGAGTACGTCCAAGCCACGCCCGTTCGGATGCCGACCTCAACTCTAGAATTCCACTTGCTCCTGATTCGAAACGGATGGCCCAGGATTCGATCGCGCGCCAGTCCCACAAGCCAGCCGCGGAACTGTCACGCGAAGCGTCCTCCACGAGCGATCAGGTTGCGATATCGGGTCTCGTATTCATTCGCCATGCGGCTTGCGGCGAAGCGCTCTTCGAACCGGGCGCGGATCACTCTTCTATCCAGCCGGCCCAGTTCTTTCACGGCGCTGATCGCCTGCTCCTCACCATCGACGATGAAGCCGGTGACGCCGTCCTCCACGACTTCCGGCACCGAGCCTGATCGATAGGCGATCACGGGTGTCCCGCACGCCATCGCCTCGATCATGACCAGACCGAACGGCTCGGGCCAATCGATCGGAAACAGCAGGCCCGCTGCATTCGCGAGGAAAGGCTGTTTCTTCGCGTCGTCGACCTCGCCGACGAGCTGAACCGTCTGGCCATCGATGTTCGGCTCGAGCTTATTCTTGAAGTAGGCCGTCTCCGCCCGAGGAATCTTCGCAGCGATCCGCAGGGGCATCCGCGCCGCCCGCGCGATGCGGATGGCGTCTTCCGGCCCCTTCTCCGCCGTCAGCCGCCCCAGAAAGGCCAGGTACGAACCCGGCTCGTAGGATGGCCGAAACATATCCTTGGGCAGTCCGTGCTGGATCGTCGCGATCCAGTTCGCCTCCGGAAGCGGACGACGCTGGTCGGCGGAAATCGAGACGAACGGAGCGTCCGCAAAGGCACCGATTACCTGGGGCAGACCGGGAAGGTCTAGCCGGCCGTGCATCGTCGTGAGGAAAGGCACGCCGGTTCGGCTGAGCACCGGAAGGGGCAACCAGTCGACGTGCGAGTGGATCACGTCGAAGTCGCGCGCCCGCTCGGCGATAGCTTCGATCAGAAGCGCGCAGGCGGCGCTCGGATCCGCACCCTTCCGCCCCAGGCGCAGCGCGCGCGGCCACACCGCGTGGAGCTTTCCCTTTGTCTTGGAGTCCCCGCTTGCAAACAGGGTCACGTCGTGTCCGGATTCGACCAGTTCGTCCACGAGCCAGGCGATCACACGCTCAGTGCCGCCGTAAAGCTTGGGAGGTACGCTCTCGGCCAACGGAGCAAGCTGGGCAATCCGCATCGGCTAGGCCCCGAACACGAACCGCAGGACTGTCACGATCGTCGCGGAAATGAGGGACGAAATCGCGAGCAGCGTCCAGGCTGGTCTTGTGCTTTCGCGAGCCACTCGCGCCGCGAGCATTTTCACAGCCGTCAACATTCGTCTCGAGGAAGCCGCTGCAAGTAGGCTATCCCGAAGCCAGCGAGTTCTTCCGTGTCGCTCTCGCGCGCCTCCGACCTGCTGTGGAGGTGGCGCTCCAGCAGGCAGCGCCGGCTGTCGTGCGCATCGACTTCAGGGTGCCCCGCCCGGTACACCGTCCAGGCGGTCTCTGTGGCGTTCTTCAAGACGACTTCATCGACCATGCTCTTCCTTCCGCAGTCGAACCCAGTCGCTGCCAACTCAAGGCACTCCGGAAAGTTTCCGGATTTTCCCGACAGTAGACGAAGGGAGGAAGCTCAGGATGCGCTGACATGCGCCAGCGTAATTGCCGCACGCCGGCGCTGCAGGCGTTGGATTCGGCCAATCCATGTGACGGCGACAGTGGGGCGCGGGCTTCGCACGACAGCTGCTCGACCGGACCATCCCGTCCGGTTTGCGGCCTGGAAAACTTGGCTTGAAATCGAGTGCCGTCCTCCCCTTCTCCGTAAAACGGCCATCCGAGGTTTAGGCGTTCGACTACGCCTGCGAGAAGATGTCGAGATCCGGAAGGCGCGCGGCCACTGGCCCGAATTTGACGGGCCCCGCGCGCGGCACTCGGTCCCACCCCGCCCTAGACCACCAGATTGGCGGAGAGCTTGCCAACGTGCCGTAGGCATCGCGGCTCGCCTTGGTGTCCTCAGCTGAGTTTGGGCGGCTCAATGTACTGGTGTGTATCTTTTGATACTTTGCGCACTGTTATGCTTTGCTACTGTTTCCCGGAACGGAGTGTGGGCGGACATGGACGGGCTAAAGCAAACATTGGGGCACCTCGATGCCCCTCACTGTCCGAATTGCCGCATTCCGATGAGATGGTTTCGCTCTGAGCTGGTGCGAGATACTCCAGAATCGATAATCGCCCACCTTTTCGTTTGCCCAAACTGCAAACGCACTCAGCGGAGCGACACAAAGTTCGCTCCGATGCACGTGCCGCCCGAGGGGCGGGCGCCAGCCGAATGGGGCTGTCCATTTCGATCAGGAAGCAGGACGAGGGCCGCAGCTTAGGAGATCGCCGGGTGTCACAACCCCTGACGACCAGAGCGCTCACGGGCCAGCTACGGTACCGGATGAAAAGCCGTTCTGCGATTGCCTGTTTCTCAGAGCGCAAGCGACGCCAGCGTGAGCTCTGCCGCGAGACGCTCGGGTTGGTCGGCCGCTCCTTGTCGATCTTAAGGATCATTCCGCCCTGATGCTGGCATGTTGCATCGGTGACAAGCTCAAATCGTAGTACGGCATGAAAGCCTCTGAACTTGCAACGCCCACTCTGAGCATAACTGCGCTCTCCATCAGGTGAATTATCGTATCTGAATGCGAAAGCTGGTTTGTGGAAGGATGCGGACCGACTTTCGACCAATGGCCATATCCAGTGACGCTGTGGCGGGCTGATGCTGTTCGCCGAAGTCCACCAAATCTGCGCTCTGGCTTGCGGGCTATCTGCGTACCACCATACCGAAGCCTTGGTTGCGAGGCGCGAAAGGCACTAGCTTTGGTGCGATCGAGGAACTTCAGAGGTTCAACAATATTCTGTCATGATCAACAAGGAGGGATCCTCATGCCGATCCAGACCGTGATGGACAGTACCGGCGACAGCCGTCACTTCTTCGATGCGGACGATGCAAGGGAAGTAGCCAAGGCGGAGCAGCGATTCCGCCAGCTGACGGACGTCGGCTTCACCGCCGCGGTCCGGACCGGTTCAGGTCAGGTGTCGCGGATCCGATCGTTCGACCCCACTGCGGAAGAAACTCTCTTCTTCCCCCGGCTGGTCGGCGGCTGAATCGCTGAGCCGTGTGGCTGTTCAGGCGGTCGCGGCCGGGTGAACGCTCACGGATGAGCGCTGCAAAGGCGCTGTTCATTAGACACGGCGCCGAGGGGACTCCGGAAGGACGCGCGCTGCTACTGCTGCGGCATTACCTCTCGCCTGTCCAACGGCGGCAATTCGCGGAAAAGGGGTATTTCGAGGTAATCGGCGGCGACACGGGCAACCGCTACAGAATCTATGCGGGAGCGGCTGCGAATGTCTGCGAGATCGGCGAAAACGGTCGCCCAAAGATAGGCTTGTGTTTCCTGCCCGTTGGCGACCTTCCGATTGGAGACGTCATGCTGGCCCAGAAGATCGCGCTCGAAACGACCGAGGGCAGCGCGCTCGCAGTAGCCCGAAAGTTCACTCCCAGCGGTTTCTTGTTCAGCCGGTCCCGCCCGCTTCGGTAGCCGCGGCGTTGCGTCGCGCGTCGGTGACGTTGCGTGCTGCCCATCGCCGCTGGCAAACCGCAGCGGTATGCTTGGAGCGATAGGTAGAGTGGAAGTCCCCGGGCGCCTACGTCAGCGTCCAGATCCGTCCATAATGCGATGGGATATTTAGATCTACTTGCCGGAGCGAAAGCACGTTCCTCAGGTCGAGAGCGCCGCCATGCAGCTCTTCGGCGTAGTCACCGGCCATCGGAAACCAGAACGGGACGGTCCGGTCGGTGTCGCTGAAATTGACAGCGACCAACGTGTAGTGGGCGCCTGCGTAGCGCGCGAACAGCAGAACACCGAACTGCTGATACCGGTTCCAGTCATTGAAGAAGAAGTACGTGCCCTGACGCATGTGGTCGCGCTGCCGCCGGATGCGCAGCAGCTTGCGGACCAGGCTCACGATCGGCCGGCCGGACTCATCGTAGAAGAAGTCCCACCGCATCGGCCGCAAGAGCGAGACGCGGCCCATTCCGAAATCGGGCAGAAAATAGTTTTCGGCGAATTCCTCGCATTGCCAAAGCATCGGAATCCCCTTGCTCATCAGCAGGCCGATTAAATAGGGCTGCAGCATGTACCAGCGCGCCCGGTCGCCCTCGGCGAACAGAGGATTGCCAGCTTCGTCGGGATTGGAGGTGCCGAAATTGCACAGAAAGCGCTCGTGATCGTGATTCTCGATGTACTGGAGCGCGGTCTTGGGGATGTCGTCGCCGTTGACGGTCTCCCGGTCGGGGTAGCCGAAGAGACCAAGCTGCAGGCCGAGGTCGGCGAGCCGGCCGCGATCCCCCTGGGCCACCGCGCGTGCCGCGCCATAGGTGCCGTTCTGCCACGTGCAGTTGGAATAGGTCGAGCGCAGCACGTCCTCCGGAGCTTCGAGCTGTTCGGCCATCTGCACGAGCCTCAGCGGCTTGCCGGCGCCTGCGTCGAAGCGGCTCCAGTACGGGCGACCCGCCGCGATGTTCGCCCTGGTCAGCTGGTGCGTCTCATAGACGAGGCTCGCATAGCCCACGCCCATCGGCCCGTCCCAGTAGTTCGGAACGCAGTCGTATCGAAAGCCGTCGACGTGATAGACTTCGAGCCAATGGTGATTGGCCGTAAAAAAATAGTCCCGCGTGATCTCCCGATTGAAATCCGTGCTCTTGCCGAAGTTGCTGAAGTAGTCCTTGGCAAACGGCCCCATGAACGGATTATCGCGGTACTGCAACCGCGTGTAGGCGTCGTAGTAAGGAAAATCCACGCCCGTATGGCCATAGACGACGTCCACGATCACCGCGATCCCGTGCTGATGGCAGATGTCGACTAGCTGCTGGAAATCCGACCGCTTGCCGAACCGCTCGTCGACACCAAAATAGCCGATCGGCAGATAGCCCCAGTCCACAGAGTTTCCGACGTTGGACAGCGGCATGATCTCGATGGCGTTGATCCCGAGGTCGGCCAGGTAGGCAACGAGCTCGCGAGCGCGGTCGAGGTCGTTGCCGAACTCGGCGATGTTCACCTCATAGAGGATCAGGTCGGCCAGCGCGGGCGTACGCCATTGCGCCTCGCCGGCACTCCAGACGTAGGGCTCATAGCCCAGGGTAAAGGCGGATTGCTTGCCGACACCGAACTCGCGCGCGAAGGGGTCGATGATCCAGTCGAGCGTGCCTACGCTCGGGTTCGTGATCGTGTAGCGATAGACGTAGCGGCCCGGATTGCCCCAGGCTGAGCCCGGGACTGCAGGCGGCGTGCCGGCGATTGGCACCGCGACCGACCAGAAGTCCCCATACGGCGGACGAAAACTGTGTGTGAGCTGAAATTCCCGAGCCGGAAATGCCTGAAGAAACTGATCTGCCTCATGGATGATCTTAACGGTGACGACGTTGCCATCGGCCGCCGACACCCAAGGCAGCCAGAATCCGAACGTCATGGTGCCGCGTGCTTCGACGGCGCCCAACGATCCGAGTGGCATCAAGTTCATGCCACAGCGCCTTCCAACGACTTCCACTGAATGTTGCGAAAGAACACGCGGCCCGTATGCGTTTGCAGGCCGACGAAGCGCGGGTCTTGCGAGGTGGACGGCAGGCCGCGGCGCGGAGACTGCGGATCGCCGGCGAAATGGAAAATGTTTACCGCCTGCCCGTTCAGCGCGACCGTGATGTCGGCCCCATCGACGGTGATCTCATAGTTGTTCCATTCTCCGACCGGATGGACGATCAATGGACCGTCGGTTGGCCCCTTGAAGGCGTAGACTGCCCCCGTCCTGTGGATCGGCGCATTGTCTGGACGGGCCAATTCGTCGATCTGAATTTCGAAGCCGAAGTTGACGCCGACATAGGCCGTGTTGTCGTAGCCTTCGTTTCGAGGGTCGGGGAAGCCGATGAAGACGCCCGAATTGTCGTCGGGTGCCGTCATCATCCATTGCAGCCGCAAAACGTAGCGAGGCGGGGTCGGGCGCTTCAGCCAGAGCAGCCCCAGGTCGGTCCCCGTTCGCGCCTCGAGAACGCCGCGCCGTACCCGGAACGAGCCAGGGTCGTCCCGACCGAGCTGGTTGCTGATCGTCGACATTGTCCAGTCCCCCAGAGAGGTGCCATCGAACAGCGTCTCGAAACCCGCCTCGGCCACGAAGGCTGGAGGCGTCATGATCCGGTCGCCGGTGCGGCGCGATAACGCTATCCCGGTCAGCATCGGGTTGGGCGAACCGATGCTCGGGAATAGCGCCGGGCCCGCCGCATACAGGTTTTCGGTGTGATGGAAGCGTCCGTTGCCGTCGGTGACGCTCGCCGTCAAATCGGTGCCCATCCAAAGAGTTCCGGCTTCATGATGGGTCGTCCCGAGCCCGTCCTGGTTGCTCTGGAGCACCTGCATGGGCTGACCGTTGGCGAAGGCGGCGGCGACCTTCTGCATCGCCGCATCCATGGCGGCCCAGAGATCCCGATCGCGCTGCGTCGGCGTCAGCGCAACCGATGCGCGACGAACACCGTACTCGTCGGTCCGCGAGCTCAGATCAACGCGGCTTGGATGAGCCGCAGGATTGGCCGGATCGGCGGGCTCCATCTCTCCGAGCCCTCTGATCGCAATTGCAACATGCGTATCGGTCGAGGTCTTCAGCTGATCGAAGAAGTCAACGTCGGGCACCTTGCGGTAGAGCTCGTCCTCGGCACCGATGGTGTTGGCGCCGCCGCTCGCGGAGATCTGAAGGTGGAAGTGGCCGATCAGATCACCATTCGGGCGCGTGGCCCGCCCCTTCACGAACAGGGCCGCGGTCTGCAGCTCGTTCACCACTGCGGAAAGCCCGGAAATCGCCGACCGCGGCACGCGGACGACGAGGTTCGAGCGAAGGTGCGCGATCAGGTTCTTGCCGATGAGCGGCAGGGTCGAAAGTCCGGTGGCATCGAACGATGCGAGAGCCAGCCGCGCGTTCTCGATCGTGCCGAGGGCCATGACGACCACACCACCCGGTGCCAAATCTATCGGACCTCGGCTGGTGTCGATGCCCGAGATGCGCCAAGTCCCTGCTGAGGTAGGAACGCTGCGCAGCGTGAGCACATGCGTGTCGGGCAGCACCATGAATTCCTTGACGGAATCGCTGCCGTTGGAGTCGCTCGCCGCGGTCCGAGCAGCCTTCATCAGCAGCGGAACGACGCTGAACTTGTTCAGGGGAAAGAACCCCGCGTGTGGCGCGCGCGCCTGCACAGCAAGCGGCGCTTCCAGCTTCAGCAGGTTCAGCAGGTCGTTTTGCGAAAGCCCGCCGCTCGACGACAGGCCAAGCAACTGTGCGGGGTCGGCGCCGGGCTTCAGCAGCGGAGACGGCGGGAGCGCGTCGAGCGCGAACGCTCCGGGCACGCTCGACAAATTGTCGAAGAGCTGGCGACGCAGCGCATTCTGCAATTCGCCGAAAATGAAGTCGTTCGCCTCATCGACACCGATCTGGCGAGAACTCTCATCGAAATAGCGGCTGTTCAGATCGGCTACGGTGTTTGCGGGCCAACCCAACATCTCCTCGTCCAGCAGACGAGGCGACCAACCGCCCCAATAGAGTGATCGGCCTCCGAGCGTATACGCTAGTCCCTTGAAGGGAATGGTCGACTTCCAAGGAATGCCCCACACCTCGTTGCGCGGCGGCTCCGGCTGCGGCAGGTTTTCGTTCAGAAAGAACGGATTGGCCGGATCGGCAAACCCCTGGATTCCCGTGTTCTGGACGTGCTCAGGAACGGTGAACAGCCCGGCGTCTACGACCAGTGTCCGTAATCCGCCGCCACTCTGCTTCTGACGAAACCACAGATGCTCCGCGATAGCCGAGCCGAACGTACCGCCTCCCACAATGATGAAATCGAACGGACGCCCGCCTGCGGATTTCCATGCATCGACCTCCGCGAGATTGTTGCAGAGATAGCGGCCTTGAATGTCTTTGGTGAACGAGGTCGTCTCCGTTGTGATCGGCATTGCCCGCCTCCTGGTGCAATCCTCGGACTCGCATGCCTATTACGACACGATTTCCTTCAACCTAAAATGAGCTAGTTCACAGATTGCTCTTCTTTGAGTGCCGCACCCAAAAGGCCCGCTGCGGCGACCGGTTCTTAGACCATCGCGTTCAAATCCTCGCACACAATAGCCAGAGACCTGTTCAGGTCAGAAATCCAGTCTATCGCGGGTGGCCCCTTGCACTCCTTCGCTCGATCTTTGGCTCAACCCTTCGTGCTGGCGGTCTTGTCGAGGGCCGCGCGCAGACCCTGCGCGAGCTTCACTGCGTCGTCGTTCGCCCAGAAGTGCATGAAGAACAACCTTGGCTGCTCATCGAGCATGTGACTGTGCAGCGCAGTCACCTCGATGCCGTGCGCCCGCAGCGCCAAAATGACCGGGTTGACCTCGTCGCCGGTCAGCACGAAGTCGCCCGTGATGGCGGCCTTGCCTCCTCCGGTCGGCTGAAAGTTGATGCCAATCGCGACGCCCATTGGGCCGACCGGTGTCAATGGCATGCCGTCCTCCGTGATAGGATCCCGCCGCTTCACGTTGAACTGGTAGACGCCGCCATTGGCCTGCCCTTTGACGCCGATGATACGGTCGAGCCTCGCCGTGTCCAGCTCGACTGCGGGCGGCGGGCTCGCCGGTGCCGTGATCGTTAGCGGTGTCTTGCTCTCGGCAAGTGCGTCATGAATTGCCGAGGCCAGTTTGACGGGATCGCCGTGGCCGGCGACGTGCATGTAGAACGTCGCCGGGCTGGCGCGGAGTAGATGATTGTGTACGGCGGTAATTTCGAGACCGCTCGCGATCATCTTCGCCATGACGGGATTGATTTCAGTCTCGAGCAGCACAAGATCGCCCATGACCATTGCGCCGCCATGCGCAGGCTTGAACGCGACCCAACCGCCAAGCGCCAGCGCCGGCTTCACCGTGACGCCGTCCAGAGTCACGGTGAGATCGCTGCGAGGGAAGCCGTAGCGCCGGACATCGTCCGAAACGGCGGGCTTGCGACCCAGGGTCTCATCCACCTTCTGCCAGTTGGCATCTTGGGCGTACGCCGGGATGAAGGCCGCGAGGCGGAACGCAAAAAGGCAGACGCCGGTGACTGTCAGAGCCGAGATGAATTTTTTCATTGTGCGACTCCTCAACCTCAGTTTCGTTCTTTGATCTGGCCGCTGCTGTCGACGACGAGCGTCACCGGCTTGCCGTCCTTCACCGCCTTGGCGGCGATGCCTTCGGCCGTGGACTTGACGTCTTTCACCTGCGAGTAGCCGGCCGCCTGGATCTTGGCGATGAGCTCCTCCTGAGTCAGGGCGTGGACGGGCGAGAGCCCCGCCGCAAGGGTCACGATTATCGCTACCTGATAGATCGTCGATGTTCGCATGTCTGATCTCCTGGTTGTCCCAGCCCCAGAAGTAGTCCCGCATCCGGCCTCACCCGACCTTGTTGGCCGGCCCATCGTGCGATCCCCTGATCGTGTCGCGGCAACATCGGTCGTGTAGGAGGAGACCTGGGTTCACCCGCTCGATGGCGTCGTCGAACATGCGCGAAGCGCCGCGCGAAGCCGCGAGCCGGCCCAGCGTCGGCGCGGCCGCCGAGCCTACCGATCGAGATAGTTTGTCGGGTGAAAGGTAGGTGTACAATGCTGACATGCTGCGCCCTTCGTGATCAGGACGCGATTCTTGAGCATGACGCCTCGCGGGGAGATCGCATATCCCCGTCACGCGACTAAAAACTCACTCGGCCAGGCTGTCAACCCGCGATCGCTCGGGCGCGTGAAACCGAACGTCACGAAAATTTCACCGCCGTCCGGAACGGAAGCGACTCTCCCCTACGTCAACACGCCAATCAAGAAAGCCGCCGCTTGAAGGATCCACGCGATATCACGTAGACTGCCTGGGCGGGATTAAGCAGACTCCCGGCGAGACTTCGGTCCAAGCTCTGCGCAGCACGCAACACGTGGAGCTTGCGCATGGACACCGACAAACACTCCTCTGCCCGACGCACCGTAGCCACCCTCTCGCGAGGAGACGCCGCCGCGCGTCGAGATGCCACCCCGAAAAGCGGCCGCTTCGTCGACGTCTTCGATGCGCTTGCCGCCGTCGGCGTCCAAGGGCGCCCCGTGATCTACGACGAGAGCTTCGCAGACGCCGTCCGCGAACAGCTGCTCGCGGTTGACGGCGTACTCGTCTGGGTCAACCCTATCCAAGACGGTCGGAACCGGGCCGGTATCGATGCCCTGCTGCGCGACGTCGCCGCGCAAGGCGTTTGGGTAAGCGCTCATCCGGACGTAATCCTCAAGATGGGCACCAAGGAGGTCCTCTATCGCACCCGCTCCATGGGCTGGGGAAGCGACACGGCGCTGTACCAAACCGCCGCTGCGATGCGCGCGGAGCTGCCGGCGCGGCTCGCCTCCGGCCCGCGCGTGATCAAGCGCAACCGGGGCAACGGTGGCCAGGGCGTCTGGAAGGTCGAGAAGCTGCCGACCTCATCCATGATCAGGGTGCTGGACGCGACCAAAGACACGCCCGAGGAACTGACGCTGGACAATTTTCTCCGCCGCTGTGCGGAGTATTTCGAGAACGGCAGCGTGATCGACCAGGCGTTCCAGCCTCGCCTGAGCGAGGGCGTGGTGCGCTGCTACATGGCAGGCGACCGCTGCGCCGGCTTCGGCCATCACAAAGTCAAGGCCCTGGTCGACTCGCCGGCTGCGCGCGCCGAGGCTGGACCGCGGCTCTACTCGTCCAACGCAGACCCGCGCTTCCAGCGGCTGCGTCGGGTGATGGAAGACGAGTGGACGCCGCAGCTGACCTCGTTGCTGGATATCGCGCGAGGCGACCTGCCCGCGATCTGGGACGCCGACTTCATGCTGGGACCCGTCCAGGCGGACGGGAACGATAGCTACGTGCTCGGCGAGATCAACGTCAGCTCTGTGCATCCGTACCCGGCCGAGGCGCCGGCGGAGATCGCCCGTCGGGTTGCCGATCGCTTGCAGCTCAAGGTTTGACGCATGCTGACGGTCAGCAGGCTCAAGCGCTTGCACATCTCAGTGTCATTCGATCTGCAGGACGGCGAATGCGTCGCCCTGCAGGGACCATCCGGCGTCGGGAAGACCTTGCTGCTTCGCTCAATCGCGGACCTCGACCCCAACGAAGGGGCGGTCAAGCTTGACGGAACGCCTAGGGAGTCTATGCCCGCCCCCACCTGGCGAAAGCGAGTGACCTATATCGCCGCCGAGCCGGGCTGGTGGTCCGACATCGTGCAGGAGCACTTCACGGCCTGGGATGATGCGCTACCGCTGGTCATGCGTCTTGGCCTTCCAGACGACTGCGGACCTTGGCCGGTTCAGAGACTTTCGACGGGCGAGAGACAGCGATTGGGGCTTGTGCGGGGGCTGATGCTGCGGTCGCGCGTCCTGCTACTGGATGAGCCGACTTCGGCGCTCGACTCGGCATCCGCCGCCACCGTCGAGGCTTTGATTGCCGAACGTGTCGCGGACGGAACGAGCGTCATCTGGAGCACCCATGATGACGCTCAAGCGCGACGTGTCGGATCAAGGATATTCGCGATGAGCCCTGACGGCGGCATCAAGGAAAGCCGGCAGTGACGTACATTCAGCTTTCGTACGGCGATCTGATCCTACCCGCGCTCCTTGTCGTCATGGATGGCGTCCTCTCGCTTGTTCTCCGCCTCAAACTTGAGAAGCAACTGGCCATCGCGACCGTCCGGATGGTCGTTCAGCTCGTTCTCGTCGGATACGTGCTGGCGTTCCTGTTTGCCGCGGTCTCGCCGATTTGGACCGCACTCGCCGCGTTCATCATGGTTCTCTTCGCCTCGCGGGAAATCGTCGCGCGGCAGAAGCGGCGTCTTACGGGCGTCTGGAAATACGGCCTGGGAGCGACATGTACGCTACTCGCTGCCGGTACCGTCACGATGTTCGCGCTCCTGACCGAGTTACGCCCCGATCCTTGGTACCATCCGCGCTATGCGCTGCCTCTGCTGGGCATGATGTTGGGCAACACCATGACCGGAATAAGCCTTGGCCTGGACGTGCTGACGAACAGCTTGGTGCGGGAACGGGCCGCCGTAGAAGCTTGTCTGGCACTAGGCGGCACCCGACACCAAGCAATGCTCCCGATCATACGGGACGCCTTGAGAAGTGGGTTCATGCCGATCATGAACAGCATGGCGGCGATCGGCCTCGTTTCTCTGCCCGGGATGATGACCGGCCAGATCCTTGCCGGCGTCGAGCCGGTCGATGCGGTCAAATATCAATTGCTGATCATGTTCCTGATCGCCGGCGGCACCGGCCTGGGAACGCTGGCGGCCGTCCTGGGAGGCGCTCGCCTGCTTACCGACCATCGACACCGGCTACGTCTCGATCGCATAGCCGCCGGGAAGTCCGGATAGAGCAACGGTCAGGGCGACCGGCGACCTCAAGCGTCTCGAAATCGTCCGAGATTGACGGCCGAAATGGCCGTCGCGGTGGTACACAACGGTGGTCACAAAATCCGGCCGGGCTTTTTGGGAATCCTTGTTTATCAGCTGTTTTGGCGCAATCGCGGCATAGGGGATGGGAGTCCCACTATCCCCCCAGTGCGACCTCTGCCAGTGCCCAACAGCGCAACAACTATCGAAGGGTCAGATCAGCCAGTTCCCTCAGCTAACGGGATTTCGCCTATGGAAACTAATGCTTCGCGGCGCCCCTCAAGGGTACCACATCGAAATAGATCGCTGGACTGAAAGGTACAATAAACCAATATTTTGGCGGAGTTCTTGTCACAGTCCACTACCGTCTACAGAACTGGAGCGCCGCGCTCCGTAAATATTCAAACCAGATGCGCGGTCGTTAACAGGGATCTGACCACGAGCCATCTAAGACTATGGACATGACGGCCGGCAGCGTGAGCGGAGTTGGCCGCAGTATGATGAGACCGCTATTTGTGGCTCAGAGAGGTTGATGCAACTAGAGGCAGCTTGAAGGAAAACACGGCGCCGCGCTTACGGTTCTCAGCCCAGAGTTCGCCTCCGTAACTTTCAACGATCGTCCGTGCGATGGGCAGCCCTAGCCCGGTCCCTTGCGGTTTCGTCGTGACGAATGCATCGAATATCTTAGTGAGCTGGTTATGGGAGATACCCGGGCCAGAGTCGGCTATTTTAGCCTCGACATGGCCGGCATCAGCCAGATTGGTTCGGATCGTCAGTTCATGCGGGTTGGGGACCTCCTCCATCGCGTCGACGCCATTCATCACTAGGTTGATGATGACCTGCTGTAGATGAATTGGATCGCAGCGCACCCACAATGGCTCCGTCGCAAGAACAGTTCGTACAACCACTCCCCGCCTTGTGACTTCAGGAGAGACGATCCTGACGACGTCGCGCACAGTATCGTTTAAATCGAGGGCTTGCAGATCGGCTTCCATTCTGTTGTTGAGCAGGTTCCGCAATCCGTTAATGATCTCGCTCGCACGTTGCTCATCACGGACAATATCGGAAAGGATCTCCCCAAGCTGAGACACATCTAGCGGACTAGCCTTGAGCAACATCTGCGCGGCCTCGGTGTTGCTCAAGATTGCACCGAGCGGCTGATAAAGTTCATGGGCGATCGAGGACGACAGAACGCTTGCGGTCGTCACCCTGTTCAGACGGACGACCTCCTGCCGACGACTAGTCGCCTCCGCCTGGGCGGTAAGCCGTCGGCGTCGCTCGACGAGGAGCAATGCAATGATGCCTGCCTGCAGCAGGATGGCCGCGAAGACAGCCGTCAGCTGGGGGCGATACTGCTCCCCAAGGCTGGGCACTCGAAAGAACACTTCACTGCCTGGCGGTAATCGGCTTTCGCTTATGTTCCAGCGCTGCAACTCTCTCCAGTCATATCTAGACGATGCGGCGAGGATGGGTGGCACCTTGATGTCCCCCGGAGATTCTCCCTTCAGAATGCGCACGGCAACTGCGGCAGACTGGCGTGCGACGTCAGATATGTTCGTCATCCGGCCACCCACGATGCCCCGGCCGAAGAAGGCGTCCTGTTCCGAAAAAATCGGCGCATTAGCGACCGCGTGAATCCGATCTATGGCTGCTTTGCCCTCGTGCACGACGCCGTCGGCGTCCACCAACATTTGCCCGTACACGATGAAGGACCGGGGTGGTAGGGTAGCCACCCGCTTGAGGATTTCTTCGAGCGACATTTCGTTGGAGTAAGTTATCTCGAGCCGATGAGTCAGCGGCTGGAACAGTTTGCGCATCTCCCCCAACCATAGCTTCTCGATCGGAGAGTTTCCTATCACGATGAAGACGTTGATTGTCTCCGGAATCAACTTCAGGATCTGATCGATAGTGGCTAATACATCGACAGTTACCGACACCATTGCATCGGTCGCGGGTGCGTTCGACGACATCTGCTGCGCGAGGGCCGCGTACAAGGTGGGGGTCGAAGGAAAAATTCGTTGACGGTTCTGCTGAAAGAATCGTGCTGCGGGGCCGCCGATCGTCATAATCAGATCAAGCTGGCGTTCAGAAAACACCGCATTCAAGTAGTTGACGAAGGCATCTTCGTTCCCGTCAGGAAAGCGGGCCGTCGACAGCGACGCCTCGAAGATATCGACCGGATCCTTCGACTGAAGCTTCAACTCTTCGCGGATGTTTCTCGCATAATCATCCCATGGCGAAAAATCGCGGCCGACGGAATGAACAACCAGCACCCGCTTCGGCTGGGAAAAAGCCGCCACGGACATCGCCAAGAGCAGAACGACCGAACTGCAAAGTATTCTAGCTAACATGCGATGAGGGGCTGCTTACACGGGACCCAATGGTGGGACAGCCAATGATACTCGACTCGTCGAGCATGTGGGAGAATAATCGTAGAAACCGACTTCAGCAGCAATTCGCGCGATCAGTAAGGAATGAGACTTTCCGGGCCTTATGGAATCCGACCAATAGCATCGATAAGCAATTTCGACAGAAATGGCTTCTTCAAATACGCAACGCAGCCGGCGTCGAATGCCTCTTGCCGAGTGACCTCATTGTGGATGGCCGTCATCATAATGACCGGCAATTCACTGCCTAGCGCGATCAATTGCCGTTGCAGGTCGATCCCTGAGATCCCCCCGAGGTGAATATCCAACAGCAAGCAATCCGCTTCGCACTCGACATAGGCCTCCAAAAACGCCTCTGCCGATGCAAATGTGCGGACATGGAAGCCATGGGCCGACAAAAGGCGGCCCAGGCCTTGGAGCATGCTGGGACTGTCGTCGACCACAGCTATGGTGCGCATGACGAAATGATCATTGGCTGTTTGCAGTTGTCCCCGCGCAAGAAAAACAAGCCTATTGTGGCCGCGATCAGCGCTTCCAACACGCGACCTTCGCGCATAGCACCTGCCTCGGTGCTGGTGCTCTCAGAACACGATGGTTCATGCCGCTTTGTTCAGGATCGCTAGATCCTTTCTGGAAGCCTAAGGCTTCATATCTATTCCGAGTTTCGCACGCATGTCCTTGAACACGACGGCGATCGCCTCAATGATCAATTGATCGGGATTGGCTTTGCAATAGACGATTACTTCGTGCTCCGCTTCTTTGCCCTTTTTGAAGTCAAGGTAGTGCTTTTTGGCAAGACCGTTGTACCAGCCGCTGTACCAGGTGGTCAGCATGTCGGCGTCACCTTGCCACGTCCCCGCCAGCTGAGCGCAAGTCAGCTTCTGAACGTTGATGAAGCCGTTGGCGTCGGCATACGTGCTTAGATCGACTTGCGCGTCAGCCGTCGGGACCATCGCCACGTAAATTATCGCGGCCAGAATCAAGGATCTAAACATTTCTTCTTCTCCATTCCGTTCCGTTTGCCGCCTTCCAGTTCTGCCGGTGCCGGACAGCTGTGAGCTGTCCGGCAGGGAAGAAAGGTTAGCCTTCCCCTGCTAGTCTCAATAACACGGCGGATACGGATAGTAGCCGCAGACGGGACGGGGATATGCGTAGGCGTAGGGCGCAGCATAGGCTGCTGCCCCGACTGCGCCGGCATACATGGCGCCCCGGAACGCCGAGCGCCGCGCCACACCGGCAAACGACATTGGCGTAAACGGCCGGCCGATGATGTCGATGAACAGCGCAGCCGCTCCATCCGCGCCGGCGAGGTCGCCTTCGAGGGTCTGCACATTGAATGTGAGCTTGTCGCCCTCGAGCTTCGGGTTCTTGAGCACCACCACGGCGTCCTTCACCGCACCCTCCTTGCCCAGCACGGACACCGTGGCGTTCGGTGGGTTCTTAGTAAAGCTGTCATCGCCCGATCCCCATTCCGCAATAACGTCTGCCGTCGGTTGATGGCCCGCGGAGCGCACGGGCCGATCGGCAAATATGATGGAGCTGGGGGTTACGCCGGTCAGAATCAGCGTGTCCCCCTGCAGTGTCGCGCCGCGCGAGTTCAAAACGAACAAGGACGGCACGATTTCGGGCTTGGTGGCAGCGGAAGGAGTGCCGATCGTCTTCATGGCAGACGGCGCCGGGGTACTTTGAGCGAAGCTTGCTTCCGCGCCCCCTATCACCACCGCTGCGGCCAGCAGTCCTGCGATCTGTGTCAGTCTCGCGCGCATCATGTCCATTTCTCCTGTGGGATTTCGGCGCGTATCGCGACATCGTCGCGGGCATTACGCTCGTTGCCAATTATCGAAAGCCCAAGCAGCATCCGCTATGCAAAAAACGACCCAGATTTGGAAATGCCGCGAGTACTCGGAAGGAAAGAGAACTCGGTCAGACCGTTTTTGCATAGTCCGGTCCTTGAACGTTGTGCAGGGTAGACCTTTGGCATCAACCAACGACGGGAGGCTCGCCGTGGTCATTATCCTGTGCCTCTATGTTGTAGCGTTGTGGGCGGTATTCTCGAAGTTCAAGCTTGCTCGCTGGAGCTGGGCCTCAGGAACGGTGGCGATCTTCGTTGGCGTATTCATTCTCGCGACATTTCTGGCACTGTTCAATTATTTGACGCCGGCCGGCAAGGTTACTGTGGCCGGCAAGGTCGTCGAAGTGACCCCGAACGTAACCGGACAGATCATCGCCATTCCGGTCAGGCCGAACGTGCCGGTGAAGGCAGGTGACGTACTGTTTCAAATCGATCCGGCTCCGTTCCAGTACACGGTGAAGCAGCTGCAGGCGTCGCTTGCCGCAGCACGCCAGCAAGTGCAAATCCTGAAGTCGAATTATGAGCAGGCGACGGCGAACGTTGCGGGGCTTACCGCACAACTAAAGTACAACACGAAGCGCCTCGCCGACATCCAGACGCTTTCGACGGAGGGGGCAAACACCGAGTTCAAGGAGCAAGACACCCAGGTCCAGTTCGAGACGGTGACTGCGCAAGTCAATGCTGCCAAAGCTACGCAACAAAGTGCCAAGCTCGCGATGGATTCCGAGATCGGCGGCGTCAACACGTCGGTCGCGCAAATCGAAACTCAATTAGAGAATGCGAACTGGGAGCTGTCGCAGACAATCGTTCGCGCACCCGCAGATGGCTATGTGACCGCAGTGGCTCTGACCGTCGGCGACAGGGCCAAGCAGTTGCAATCCGCGATGTCCTTCATCGTTGAGAGTGAGATTACAATTGTTGGAATGTTTTCGCAGAACGGGTTTCAGACGATCAAGCCCGGCGCTCACGTCGATATCGTGTTCGACAACGATCCCGGACGCATTTATCGCGCAAAGATCATCGCGATACCAAAGGGGGTCGGCCAAGGCCAGATTGCCGCTTCTGGCACGCTGGCGCGCACCAACGCGCTCGGGGGTACATCCGCTTTTCCGGCAGTGATTTCCATACCCGATGAATTGAGCCCAGACTCGCTGCGGCTAGGAATGTCAGGAACGGCGACGGTATTTGCTGAGAAAGCGGGCGTGATTGGCCTCCTCGCCTCGATTCTTGTCTGGGTCAGCGCCTATACTGCCTATCTTTAGCCGCGCGGCTGCCTGCGGCAAAGCAACGTTGAGTTGACGCTTGAGGCCGCGCCGGGCTATGCTGGTCATCTATATTCTTCCTGAGATTTAGTCGCCGCAAATGGCCGTTTGACGCGGCTGCTGCATCGAAGACTTTTCGGATTTGTCCGGCGGTCCCTGACGAAAGCGAAAACCTATGACCGGCGGCCCGGTGGTTCATGTCGTGGACGACGACCCGTCATTCCGTAGCGCGATCTCTCGCGTATTGAGAATCTCCGGGTATCAGGTCGCTGATTACGATTCCGCTGCTTTCTTCCTGCGAAACATCAAGGATGCCAAGCCGGGCTGCCTCCTGCTCGACGTCCAGATGCCCTCTCTGGGCGGACTGCAGTTGCAGGAAGAACTGGCCAGGTTATCGCCAGACTGGCCTATTATCTTCATGACCGCGCATGGGGACATTCCAACCAGCGTGCGTGCAATCAAGGCCGGCGCCGAAGACTTTCTCGCCAAGCCCGTGTCAAAGAACACGTTGCTTCCCGCGATTGAACGGGCGCTCGTTCGCTATGAGCGAATACGCGCAAGCCAAAATCAGCAAAATTCGCTTAAATCGCTGGTCGCGACACTGACGCCGCGGGAAAGCGAGGTTTTTTCATTGATGGTCCGCGGCAAATTGAACAAGCAGATTGCGCACGTACTGGGCACGTCCGAGCGAACCATCAAGGCGCATCGGCAAGCGGTGATGCAGAAGTTGCAGGTTCAATCCTTCGCCCAGGCTGTTTCTATTGCGGAGCGCGTCGGATTGCTGGCGGCGCCCTCGCTGGACGCCAATTCGTAAGGCGGCACCAGTTCGGCCGTCGCTAGGTCCGGGCTCTGACAGGCAACTTCGGTTTGCCCCGAAGGACAATACCGCAGGCGCTCCTGAGTGCTGTCTATTCTCCAAGGAGAGCCGGTCTGCCGCGCTCAAAACGGAGGCTGCTTCGAATGGAATTGCATGGGTGCGTTGTTAGGGTACCGCAAACGCTAACCGGGTTGACAAACCGGGCCTGCTACGAACTTGTGCAGCAGGCAGAGATGCTGGCGCTCTCCGAGCTCGATGAACCGCTCCACATTTCGTCCGTTTGCCGCGCCCTTATCGTCAGCGAGCGAACTCTCCGCAAAGCTTTTCACAAAGTGCATGGCATCCCGCCATGCCGGCACCTCAGGATGCTGCGATTGTCCGAGGCTCGACGTGCCCTTTTATCCGCAGATAGCCAAGTCGTAACCGTGACGGAAATCGCAACAGGTTTTGGTTTTGTGGAGCTGGGACGCTTTTCAGTCGAATACCGCAAAGTGTTCGGCGAGAGTCCCTCGAAGACACTTCATCGCGCATCACCGGCTATCACGACGGCGATCAGTGGCGCTGCTGATCATAGATCCAGCTTTGCATTTGGAATGTAGGCCGGCGTGACTTTCAAGCATCAGCTTGGGCCGATTTTGCATAGCGGCGACCTGCATGGAGACATTCAATCGCTGGACTGACAGTCCAGTTCTCGGGGGATATGAGATGACACGCAAGATTTCCGAACAAAAGCTTAGTCGCCGGATCTTGCTAGGCGGCCTTGGCTTGGCTGTGACTATGATAGGATCAGCCTCCGTGCCGGCTTACGCCGACGAAAGCGGAGTTTCATATTGGCTCCCGGGCCGGTTCAGCAGCCTCGCGGCCACGCCCCAGGTGCCCGGATGGTCCATGGCGGAGGTCTACTATCATACCTCGGTATCGGCATTCGGTGCTGCAGCGGCGGCCAGGGAGATTCAGATCGGCAGATTTCCCGCGGCGGTGAACGCCAATTTGAATCTGCATCTGAATGCGCAGGCCGACCTGGTGCTGCTCAACCCGACCTACACCTTCGCGACGCCGGTGCTGGGCGGGCAGTTTGCGATCGGTGTCACGGGCATATTCGGCCGAGCCAGCACCAGCCTGGACGGGACCCTCACCACAGCAGTCGGTCCGCTCGTCACAACCCGCACAGGAAGCATCTCGGATTCACTTACATCGGTCGGAGACCTGTATCCGCAAGCGACGCTGAAATGGAATGCCGGCGTACATAATTTCATGACATATGTGACCGGAGACATTCCGGTCGGGGCCTACGATCCCAGCCGCCTTTCCAACCTCGGCATTGGTCACGGCGCGATCGACGGCGGCGGCGGTTACACCTATTTCAATCCGGCAACCGGCCACGAATTTTCGGCAGTCGGCGGGTTGACTTACAATTTCAAGAACCAGGACACGCAATACCAGAACGGGGTCGATTTCCACGTCGATTGGGGTGCATCCCAGTTCCTGTCGAAGCAGGTTTTTGTCGGCCTCGTCGGATATGCGTACCAACAGATCACGGACGATTCGGGCCAGCACCCGATCCTCGGCGGCTTCCGCTCTCGCGTCCTCGGAATTGGGCCACAGATCGGATATCTATTCCCGGTGGGTGATATGCAGGGCTACCTCAATCTGAAGGGATACGGCGAGTTCGCCGCGGAGAACCGGCCGGCGGGTTGGAACACCTGGCTGACGTTCTCGATCTCCCCCATGGCGCCAGTCAGCACCGTGGCGCCGACCCGGCGAATGGTGACGAAATAGGTAGACTCATAATAAGTTCGGACAGCCGCGATCCCCATTGATTCAGGGCGCGGTGTTCTCGCCGGCGCCTTTCGGGCCCATGATCGTTTTCCCGCACTACTTGGCTTTGGCAAACTCATCAACTGCCGGCGCCCTGCGTAGCAGGGTTCGGCGGTGGGTCATCAAATATTGCAGTCCATGTGCTGCAAGACCCAAAGCGCCAACATCGGCATTGTCGGCGCCCTCCCCGTTCGCGTTCCTGGCGAGCTCAACCTTCAGTATATTGTCAATCTTCTTCTCGATCTCCTGCAGTTCGGCCTCGCTCTCGGCGCCCTTGATCTCACGACCGAGTTCGTACAACGGTCCGAGCAAGCTCTTCGATGCCACGTCCGAGCCGGCGAAGCGCCACGCGGCTACAACAATCGAGATCAGAGATCCAAGCAGCAGCGATCGATAATAGAGCTTGTCGTCATACTTATCGAGGAAGCTTTGCTGGTTGCCGTTGTAGTAGGTGGCGGCTCCTGGATGGATCGGTATGAGCGCATCGGCATCCGCGCTTGGTGCGCCGGCTTGCGCTAGAACCGGATATAGCGACAGCAGATCCCTACGAACGTCCACCAAGGATTGCGTCAGGTCTGTGATCGTGTCTGCATCAACCGATTTGTTGGCGACAAGATAGAAAGAGACCCGCAGCGAGGTGAGATCATCTGACGGTACCGGCGGAGCTCCGCGTAGAGTTCCCTTTGGGATGTCGTAGCTCTCATAGTATTGCGCGACGTTGGCGACGGCCCCAGCTGAGGCGATTTCGATGAGCTTCGGAGCCGATGCCTTCCCACCGTTCTGCTGAAACATTTCTCGGACTTTCGCCAGGTACTTCTCGGTCAGAGGAACGACCGCGAGCAGGGCGTGAACTTTTCCAGACGACAGCGCAGCCGCCGCCTCCCCAACGGCAACATTCTGGAAGCTGACCTTGGCGCGATCGAACTGATAGACTTGCTTCAGCGCTTCGACGACTGCCCGGTTAACGTCGCCTCCGATGACGCCGATGGTTATGCTGCGCATATCGCCCAGGCTGTCGGCGCTCGCAGGCGACGGAGCCACAATTAGAACCACCCCATGGGTCAGAAGAAGCACGCTTCGCGCGTCGGAAAGACCGCCCGTGTCGCCACGCACCACAGCAAGGTCGGCCTTGCCCCCAGCCAGCATCTCGGACGCTCCCGCAGATGTGCCCGCATTGACGACCTTTAGTCGGACATGAGCGCCTGATGCCGCCAACCGGGCCGAGATCGCGGAGGTGAGCAATTGCGCTTCACCGTCCGACGACCCCGTGGCGACCGTTAGCATAACAGGTTTGGTAAAATGTCGATAAACGAACCAGCCGCCGCCAATCATGGCAGCAGTTGCAACCCCGACAACGACTATCCGGAGCCGTCGTGGCAGGTTGGTGACGAGATTCGCCATAGGATGCCCCGCGAGACCGACGCCTCTTACGAGACGCTGAACAGCGTCCAAGCACAACGAGCCTGGGCCACCACCGTTCATACGAACACGCGGGATTGTCCGTCTATGCAAAATCGAACGATGTTGTCGGGAGGGCCACGTTTAGGGGCCTTTCGAACCAGCACCTCAAGTATGGACGGGGCAGTATTCGTTCGTGGCGAGTCCGTTTTTGCATAGTCGGCCCATCAGCCCGCTCGTAGGCTGTCTCAAGTTTCTCGCGCGTGCGCGGCAGCCTTTGCACGATTTGACAAGAGGATGTTCCCATGTTGACCAAACGCGATCTGCTTCGCTCCGCAGCGGTTGCCGTAATGACCGCCTCACTCGTGAAGTCTGCCCCCGCGAGCGCCCAGAACAAAGCCGAATGGCCCAATCTGTTTGAGGCCAAGGACATCGCTGAAGAAGGCTTCATCTACGGCCTACCGCTAGTAATGTATTATGCGGTCATGCAAGAGTTCGCAGTGGACAAGAACTCCGGACAGTTCAAGGCCCCCTTCAACGAGATCAACAGCCTTCACCACGTCGCTACACCGGAGGATACGGCGGTCATCACGCCGAACAGCGACACTCCCTACTCGTTTATCTGGCTAGATTTGCGCGCTGAGCCGATGGTTATCTCGGTGCCGATGATCGCAAAGGACCGTTACTACGCGGTCCAGCTTATCGACGGAAACACCTACAATTTTGGCTACATCGGCACCCGCGCCACGGGGACCGAGCCGGGCGACTATCTGGTGGTTGGCCCCGACTGGAAAAGTGAAACTCCGCCCGGGGTTAAGAAAGTCTTCCGATCGACGACGCCGTTCCCACTCGCTCTCATTCGTACTCAACTCTTCAACCCCGACGATATCTCGAAGGTCGAAAAAGTTCAGACCGGCTACAAGGCCCAGCCGCTTTCGGCCTTCCTTAAGCAACCGGCGCCACCCGCCGCGCCGAAGATCGATTTCCTTCCCGCCACCACTGCGGGGATCAAGGATAACTTCTTTCAGTATCTCGACGCAGCCCTGCAATTCGTCCCTGAGACGCCGAGGGACAAGGCGATTCGCGCGAAGCTTGCGAGGATTGGCGTCGGCCCCGGGAAGACGTTTGTCTTCAAGGATCTTTCGCTCGAACATAAAGCCGAAATCCTGGTGGGCATGAAGCAGGGTGACGACAAAGTCGACAAATGGCTGGCCGGCGGAAACAAAAACATCAACGGCTGGAACGTCGGTTCGTTTTTCGGCGATGAGGCGTTCTACAATGGCGATTGGCTGATGCGAGCCGGGTCTGCCAAGGGCGGTCTCTTGGGCAATGACGCCGTCGAAGCGATGTACCCCTATACCCGAACGGACGTGACCGGTGAGCCGCTCGATGGCAGCAAGCACAAGTACACGATCACCTTCGCACCGGGCCAGTTGCCGCCGGTGAACGCCTTTTGGTCCGTGACGATGTACGACGGCAAGAGCCAACTCCTGGTCAAGAACCCGATCAAGCGCTACCTCATCAACTCTCCAATGTTACCGGCGATGAAGAAGGACGCAGACGGCTCGGTGACGCTGTACATCCAGAAAGACAGTCCCGGTGCGGATAAGGAAGCAAATTGGCTGCCGGCGCCGGACGACAAGATCTATCTCGTAATGCGCCTGTATTGGCCGAAGCCAACGCCCCCATCGATCCTGCCGCCCGGGCAAGGAACGTGGCAGCCGCCTGGCATCAAGCGGGTTTAAGACTGCCGCGATGATCCTCGCGCAGGCAACAGGCTGAGTGCAATGTCCCCAGATACGCCAACGGTCAGCCAGCTTTCGCACGTTATCTCACAGTCGGCAGCGCCAGCGTTCCTTTTGGGAGCACTGGCGGCCTTCATTGCTGTCCTGATTTCCCGCTTGAACAGGATCATCGATAGAACGATCCTCCTGAATGGAATCGCCGACGACGACACGGTCAGATCCCGGCTCAAGGTGGATCTTCCGCGGCTGATGCGGCGTGCAGCGATGCTGAACCGGGCAATCTTCTGGGCGGTAATCGGCAGTATCGCCGTCACAGCCCTTGTTATGGTCGCGTTTGCAAGCGCTTTTCTTCAGATCCACCACGAGCACGGCGTGGCTATCCTTTTCATGGTTGCGCTGGGCGCGTTCGCTGTATCGCTTATCGATTTCGCTCGCGAAGTGCGGATTGCGCTGAGCGAGCTCGATCACTACGCCTGATGCGAGTGGATGCTTTTCTTGCTGCGATCCAATGCCAAGCCACAGCGTCAACACACATCAGGGTTTGCGGACCCACTGATCCATCTGGAGGCACGTCAGCAAACTGACGTAGCTTGGCGTACCTCCAATGGCCTCTTGGCCGACACAGCTTTCTTTCTGCGAGACCGACATTTTCGACCAGAGCGCACCAAGCTGGCGCCGCGCCTTTTGCTCATCATTTATACACCTCTTGAGAGACTGATCGACCGTAAGCCCGGCCGCAGCTGCAAGGTCAAGCTTGCAACTCCGCCCCACGTCGAACTTCGGCACGTTATCGGCTACTGGGACAAGCAATTGCGAACCGAGAATTATCATCGAGATCGAGATTGGCATGACTGCACCCTGCCTGTTTGAGCCCGCTGAACAGCTCTTCGCGCAGCCTGTATCCAGTCGCTGGCTTTCGTCTATGCAAAATCCGACAGTTCCGCCTTTGACCGCTGTTTCCGCGCCGTTGCGCTGACCGATCGGGGACAAACCGAAGTCTATTCCCGCCTTCACACCGGCGGCGGTGATCATCCACCGAAGCCTCGCCTATGGTGGCGGCCTCCAGGATTTTCGAAGCGACGTGAGTCCGCGCCTCGATCTCGCGATGCGAAACGCTTTCGCAGACGTCGTCCAGGACCGCGCGCAAAAGCGCGGTTGTCTCCGTACCAAACATGAGGCGCCCCCGAGGGAAAGGTGTAGCGTAGCCCGGTTTTGCCGGCTGGGGATTCAGGCATGTTAAGCTTCCGGGAAAAATGCAGTCGAAGGTATGAGGGAGCCAAGAGTGTCGGGGGCGAGTGTGATTGCGGCTCCGGTCGGTTCTTGCCGGCGGACTATCTGGTTCTCTTGCTGGAGATATCATCGGCTTCGAAGCCAACGCGCTGCATCAGACTAGAAAGCGGTATCAACCCGAACGCCATCATCCCAGCAGAGACTGCGAAAAAGTTCAGGTCGAGACTCGCATTCCAGCGTAGCAGCAGATAACCGCCCGCAGCAGCGATCAGCGCGCGGGTCAGAACTCCGAGCAGCGAAGGCGCGAGCCGCCGGGTGGCTTGGCCTACACAGTACAGCACAAAGCCGAGACCGAAGAACCCAAAGAAGGGGCCGACATCGTGCAGGTACTGCACGCCCGCCTGGATGGTCGCGGGGTCGTCGTTGAAAAGGCCGATCCATTGGCGCGCTAACAGCGCGCCAATGAGTCCTATTGTGGCGGTCACCGCAGCGCCTATAACCGCGCCCGTCCAGGCGGCGCGCCGCGCACGCTCGATCAGTCCGGCGCCAAGGCTGGCGCTGACAACCATGCCGACCGGGCCGCCCACACCGTAGGAGATCGGCACAAGCAGGAACTCTAGACGTGAGGCTGAGCCATACGCTGCCAAAGCAGCGATACCATGGGAGCCGACGTAAGCGGTCACAAGCGTCAGCGTTACATTGGTGCTCGCCGCGATGATGGCAGAGACGCCGCCGATCTTGAGGATCGTCAAGGCAGGCGCGAGCGCCAGGCGCGGTGGGGTTGGCGAAGGCCGCAACAAGCCCATATGGCCCCACAGGTAGATTGCGTAGGCAAGTGTTCCGAGAGCGTAGTTGATCAACAGTGCGACGCCACCGCCGATTGGGCCAAGCGCGGGAATGCCGAAGCCGCCGAAAATCAGAAGCGGTGATAACGGTACCAGCAGCGTTGCGCCTGAGCACACGACAACGACCGGCACTCGCAAATTTCCGGTGCCGCGCACCGCCGCCATCAGCAAGTTGAATGTCCAGATCAGCGTCGCTCCGCCAAAGACCACCGTCGAATATTGCAGCGAGATCTGGAGCGAAGCGCCATGCCCGCCCATCGCACGATAGATCAAGGGCCCCAGCCCATACATCAATGCGGTGGTTGCCAATCCAAGCGGCAGCGCCAACTCGATCGCGTACCAAGGGTAGGAACTCGCCTCGGCGAATTCGCCGCGTCCTAGCGCCCGCGCCACCGAAGTGACGATACCACCGCCGGTCGCACCTTGGGAGATCGCTACGGTAAGCGCGAGCAGCGGGAAGACCAGCGTCACTCCGGCGAGAGCGTCGAGCCCGAGCTTTGCGATGAAGTAAACCTCGAGAAGTCCCATCAGCACCTGGACGAGCATCACGGTCGAATTCGGGACCGCCAGGCGGAGGATCGTTAAGGCGACCGGATGGCCAAGCAGCGCGTCAAGTCGGTCATCGCGCAGCGTGCGCGCCGCGTGCGGCTTTGAATCGGCGATATTCGCGGGTCCGTTCACGATCACTTCCTCCCGTTGCAGAGAGCGAAATGACCACGGCCACTGAACGCGGCCCAACCATATGAATTGACACGCTCTGTTAGCAAAACTAACAATCTAAAAATGGTCCGTTTACCGCCACTCGAAGCCATGCGCGTGTTTGAAGTCGCCGCTCGTCATGGCAGTTATTCCAGAGCGGCTGAAGAACTTCACATCACTCATGGAGCGGTAAGCCAAAGGATTCGGCAGATCGAAGAGCGGGTCGGGATCAAGCTTTTCGAGCGAATGGGGCACCGAATGGTACCCACGCCGGACGGGCGGCGTCTCTATGATCGGGTTGCGCGCTCGTTAGCCGAGCTAACAGGGGCATTCACTTCGCTGAGATCTTCCCGTATGGATGCCGAAGTCACAGTGAGCTTGCTGCCGGTGATGGCGGCCCGCTGGCTGTTGCCGCGCTTGCCCCGATTCAACGAGCATTACCCCCACATCCATGTCAACGTGAAGTCGGATCGGCAACTCGCCAATTTCAAGTCGGACAAGGTCGATGTCGCTTTACGTCTCGGCACCGGAACCTGGAAGGGGCTTCACGCCATCCGGCTGATGGACGAGGAGATCTTCCCGGTCTGCAGCCCGCGCTACAACGGAGGGCAGTTCACGCGAGACCCGTCGGCATTCGTGAACGAGCGGTTGTTGATCGATCCGAACGTCCCTTGGTCGACCTGGTTCAAATCGTTCGGGGTGCAGATCGACCGCAAGATCGTCGGCAACTCCTTCGCCGACGCGAATCTGCTGATCGAGGCGGCGATCGATGGGCAAGGAATTGCGCTCGCGCGCCGCTCGGTCACTCGCGCCGATCTGCTCAACGGCAAATTGGTCCGGTTGTCCGACCATAACTGCCGCCTGCCGTTATCGCACTTCCTCGTTCATCCGTCGTTGCTAGAGAGCAATGCGCCGGCGATGGCGTTCCGCGATTGGATGCTGGCGGAGGTCGGTCAACGACCCCTACGCGTTCCCTGACGACGGAGCCGAATGCCGAGCTCGGCGCCATCCACCCGAAGGCAATGCCCGTGATCTTGACCACGCCTGAAGAGGTGGAGGCCTGGGTGACCGCGCCTCCGGACGAAGCCTCAAACTGCAGCGGCCGCTTCCCGGCGGCGCGCTCCGGATCGTCGCCCGTGGCGTCAAGGAAGACTCGCCGCAGAGGCCGTGAGGTTCTTCCTCGGCAGAAATCGCCCGGAACAGCCCGGCGGTCCCAAGGAGTCGTCACGGCAGGAGCCGTCTCGATGCTGATGATAAAGGAAAGAGCACGGGCGATCCACACGCGGCGCGGCTGGCCATCCACTGTGCTTTACGAGGCCGGTGCCATCCGCAAATGCGAGGCGCACAGCGGGATCCAGGATCGCGCGGACCCGCACGCGCGCAAGCGCGCCTTCGACGTCGCGGCCCGGAATTCGCCGTCGGGCGTACCTGCGCACGATGCCGTCGCTGAAGTCCGCGACGTGCTGGACTCGAGCGGCGATACCTGCCCGGAGTGCCCCACGGAGTTAGACTAGACCAGCTCTTCCGCCCCGCGGCGTTCGGGTGTAGGCGCCCGAAAGTGCGTGAGTTGGATCCACGCCAGCGCTGTGCGGATCCATCTCTGTCGGTCGGCGCCAACGGCTCCCGCGGCAAGTTTGATCGCCGCGACGGCCTCGCGTTCGGGGTCGTACTCGCTCTCCATCATCCGCAATATAAGCGCGGACCGTAAACGATCACCCGAAGACGGCACCGTAAGAATCCGGGGCAGCGCGCAGCCAGCGCCCCGGTCCTAATCCTCGGGGGTGGCACCGCTGTGCTGTTCGCCCGCTTTGAGCTCTTTCCCCACCTAGAGCGACCGTCTTCGGTGTTCTCGCCGTGTGTGCGTGTTCATCGGGAGCGCTCTTTTTGTTCGGACTTGAGCCGCCATTCGAGGGAGTGCTGCAGCTGTCCCACGCCCGGACAGTCAGGCCCTTGCAACCGTCGGGCACTAGCGTACCGTAACGATTTCTTCAGCACCGCGCCTTTTTCCAGCATGCGCCTGCACATCTCGACAGGGCGGCGACGCTTGACCGGCGATCCGGACCGGCTACCTTGGAGCTGGATGCCGCCCCCGACCAGGCGTCGCGGGATGCGGCGGCCGTGCCTGGGAGTGTTTGGAGCCGGCAATGCGCCGGCTCGCGATGCGGGAAGGCCCGATGCTCGATCGCAGTCCGACCGGCATTGACTATAGACCGCCGGCTCCCGAGCCGCCGGCGACACGCCTCGGGCTGATCGCGATCATCCGGACCCTACGACGGAATCCTCTCGAATGCTGGAGCGCCGAGTTTTTCCGCGAGCCAGTCGCGATGATCAGGCTGCCCTTTGCTCGGGCGTTTCTGGTTCACGACCCTGCCGCGATCAAGCGCGTCCTTCTCGACAACGCAGACAACTACCGCAAGGACCCGATCCAGCGCCGCATCCTGTCCTCCGGCCTCGCCGACGGCCTGTTGAGCGTGGAAGGAAACCGTTGGGAGGTGCAGCGCCGGACTCTTGCGCCGCTGTTCGCGAAGCGGACCGTCGTGTCCTTCACCGAGGCGATGCTGACCGCAGCGCACGAACTCGCCGAGAAATGGAGCCGCTTCGACAACGGTGCCGTGGTCGATGCCGCCGCCGAGATGACGCTGCTGACGCTCAACGTCCTCGCGCTTACCATCTTCTCTGACGGGATCGGCGGAGACTTTGAGGAATTTCGTGGAGCCATGAATGCTTATTTCGGCGTGATCGGACGGATCGGCGCGCTCGATCTGTTCGGCGCTCCGGAATTCGTGCCGCGACCCGGGCGGGCGCGGCTGCGCCGGACGATGAGCTACTTCGAGCGCATCATCGACGAGATCGTCGAGACGCGGCGCCGGCGGCTTGCCTGCTCCGCCGACACGGCTCCGAATGATCTGCTCACACTCCTGCTGCGGGCGCTCGATCCTTCGACGGGACAGCCGATGAGTCTGGCCGAGGTGAGGTCGAACATTCTCACATTCCTCTCTGCCGGCCACGAAACGACCGCCAATTCGCTGGCGTGGTCGATTTTTCTGCTCTCGCAGGCTCCTGAGTGGCGGATGCGCGTTCGAGAGGAGGCCGAGCGCGAATTGAGCGGCCCGGCCGCGGGCCTCCCCGATCGGCTTGTGGTGACGCGGGCGGTTGTCGAAGAGGCCCTGCGGCTCTATCCCCCCATCGCCGCGCTCAGCCGAATGTCGGAACGGCCCGACCGTCTGGCATCTCATGAGGTCGACGCGCGGTCCCTGATCGTCATCGCCCCATACGTGCTGCATCGGCATAAGCGCCTATGGGACCGGCCGGACGTGTTCGATCCGGCGCGCTTCCTGCAGCCGGCAAGGAGCGAAGTGCCCCGTTTCGCCTACCTACCCTTCGGCGTGGGGCCCCGCACCTGCATCGGATCGTCCTTTGCGCTACAGGAGGCGACGATCGTGCTGGCGGTGCTGATGCAACGCTTCGATCTGGAAGTCCTGCCGGGCACCAGGGTCTGGCCGCTGCAGCGGATAACGTTGAGGCCGGCGCACGGGATTCCCCTGCGCATCACTAGAGGGCCAAACTGAACGGGGGCGACGGCGGGGTGTGCTCGTCTCAGGCAAACTCCGCACACGGATCTGAGAGCTGGTTCACATTCGTCGGGGCCGCTGCAGGCTATGCTACTGCCATTCCCGGAGGAGACCGATCATGGCTGCACTGGCGAAGATGCTCTCCCGCTCGACCGGCATGAATGTCGTCGCCGACGAACTGAAGACGATCCTGATCTTTTGCGGCGTCGGGCTTTTGCTGTCCCTTGCGGCCGCCATGACTTACGGCCTGAACATCGCGGCGGACCTATTCTAATCGAGCACTCCTATTTCGCCGGCGGCCTTAGCGGGCTCTCCGCCCACCTGCGGACGGCGGGATCGTGCAGCGGGTCGTCGTCGCAGTTCGTGCAGACGTAGCGCTCGCGTCCGGGACCAGTCTCTTCGGCCGCGAGCTTCATCGGCCGCCCGCACGCCGGGCACGTCTTCCGGGCCGCATACAGCATCGACATTTTGATTTCCCCGCCTGGACGAAATCTACTGCCGCCCGGCGCGCGAAAACAAGATACCTCCGAAGGATTCTTCGTCGGGCGCCACACCCCGGTGCCGCCTGGGACGAACCTAAGCAGTCCGTCGACACTTCTTGACAGCTCGATCGTAGACCAATCAATTCCCGCAGTGATGTTGCGCGGAGCGGGCTAAGTTGATTTTGGAAGAACATCGCGCGACTAACACGGGGGAGAACGTCATTTTCTCCCTGCCTGTCATAGACGCGAAGATCGGATTGAGCAAAATCCGATCGGTAATTTGCTTAGGAAATCTTTGGACGTCTCGCCGTTAGCCCGAAAATTTCGCGAACATCGGACGTTGCCGATTAAGCGTTGCAACGTCCGTGAACTTTCAACACAATGGCCCCGAGCCTTACATTGCTAGGCGGTGGCGGCGCAGCGAGCCTTTATTTCCGTGGTCGTCGCGCAAAATCCAGCACAGCTTGACCTTAGTATGCCAGAAGATCGAGGGGTAAATCCATGGAAGCTGAGCTGATCGACCGGATCTACGAGTGCAGCTTCGTGCCGGAGCTCTGGCCGCAAGTCTTACGAGACACCTCGAAAATATCCGAATCCGCTGGCGGCTCCCTGTTCGTCACCAATCCCGAAGTGACGGCCTGGACGGCTTCGAAAAACACCCGCGACATAGCTGGGCGCTTTGTCGCCGACGGCTGGTATTGGCGCGGTCGGGTTATGTCGCTCATTCATAAAAGCCGTCATCCCGGCTTCCTTCGCGAAGTTGATCTGTTTTTGCCAGGCGAACTGGATGAGGAACCGATTTTTCGCGACAGCTGGCGCAAGATGGGCCTTGGCTGGGGCGCGGCGACAGCTTTTGCGCTACCGACCGGCGAGACCCTTGCGATCGTCTTGTCTCGCACCATCGCCCAGGGGCCTGCCGACGCTGCCACCATTCAAAGGCTCGATATGCTGCGACCGCATCTCGCCCGCACGGCGGTGATGGCGGCACGCTTGCACCTCGAGCGCGCGCAGGCCGCAAGCCAGGCACTTGCGGCGCTTGGTCTAGCGGCGCTGGTGCTGGACGAGGGCGGCAAGGTTCTCGCTGCCAATGCTTTGGTCGAAGGCATGGTCAATCTCGTGCATTGGCGGTCGGCCGACCGGGTGACGCTGAAAGATCGTCGTGCCGACGAAATGCTCACGGAGGCCCTTGCGCGGATCGCGCTGAACGACAATGGCGGTGTTCGTTCGTTTCCCGTTCGGGATTCGGTCACAGATGCCTTGATGGTCGGTCACGTGGTGCCGATCCGCTATTCCGCGCGCGATATCTTCGCCCGTAGCACCGCCGTGTTCGTCCTGATGCCGGTCGCCGCGCCAACCTCGCCGCCGGTGGAGCTGGTGATGTCGCTGTTCGATCTCACGCCGGCCGAAGCCCGTGTCGCCCGGGGCCTTGCCGCCGGGAAGACGGTGGACGACCTCGCGGGCGACAACGGCGTCTCGCCGAACACTGTTCGTGTGCAAGTTCGTGGCGTGCTGGAGAAAACAGGCTGCCAGCGCCAAACCGACGTTGTCGCCTTGCTCGGCGGGATTTCCCCGATTCGCGGCTAACGCCGCCGGTAACCCGATTGTCGGCCCATAATTAGAATTGATGATGAAGGCGGGACAATCGCCGCCTACCAATCTGCCCAGGCAGAGTCGGCACTCTCGACCAGCCAATTGAAAGCGCTGTGGTTGGAGACGGGCCATGCTGCCGGAAAACCTCGACTTCCTGACCTTGACCTACGGGTTTTTCAACATGCTGCGGTTGATGTCCTACGCGCCGCAGTTGGTTTTGCTCGCCCAGGACAAGAGCGGCGCCAAAGCCATATCGGTTTCGAGCTGGCTGATCTGGACCGGGGCGAACTTGACCACGGCGGTTTATGCTTGGGTCCGGCTCGCTGATGTGCCGCTTTCGCTACTCAACGCGTTCAATACCGGCTGTTGCGCTACGATGCTGGCCTTGTTGATCTACAAGCGGAGGAAGGCGAGGCTGGGTTTCAGCAGAACTGGCATAGGTGGCGCGCCAAGCCAGGCAACTCGCGGCTCTGAATCTGGAACAGAAGGTATCAACGACACTCGAAGGTCCCTTCAAGGTAGAACACCAGATCGGGCGCGGCTGCAGGAATTCCTTGGTCTCGCGGACGTTCCTGGGTGAGTCCTCGTGAAAATGCGTCCGAATCCAGAACAGAGTTTCACGGCGACCAGCGCGAACCATAGCCTCTCGACCAGATGCTGGGCGACTTACCCAACGCTCGGCTGGACTGCGGGCACCCGCACCGAAGCCGACCCTATGAGACTTCACTGGGTCCGGAACGAAATCGTCCGGATGCGCGGGCAAATCTGCGCCCCGGAGCATGAAATCCGGATGCTGCAGCGGGCCGGACTCGCGATCAATGCGCCGTCATAGTCTAGCTGGATCAGAGGCGTTTATCATACGACTTCAAGGCTCCCGCCGGTTACGGTGCAAAAACCGAAGGAAGGCTGGATACGCCATCAGGCCTCGCCAGGTCCGGAGAAGTTCGGCGCCGGCGGTGTCGTGCGCGGCAGCGGAATCGAGTTGCTCCACCGAGTGCAGCGATCGGATGCTGGCGGAGGCGGCCGGACCTACGGCATTAGGTCTCCATTTGCCCCGAAATCGGCCGAGATTGACGGCCGAATCGGCCGGACAGGTGGTACACAGCGGTGGTCACAAAACTCGGCCGGGCTTTTTAGGAATCCTTGTTTTCTGCGGGTTTTTGCGCATTCTTGGCATGGGGGAAGAGAGTCCCACTCTCCACGCCAGCTGCGCGTGATCCGTTTGGAATCAGGCTGCGAGCTTGGCTTGTCGCAAGTCGCGAAACTTCTGCTTTTCCTTCTTATACGCCGCGAGAAGCGCTTTTACCCAGAGCGTCATGCCTTCCGCCTTCAACCCAATCCTTTGAGAGCGGTTGTAGTGCTGCTCGGTCACGGTCGCCATTCTTTCGCGTTCATCGACGCGGTCGTGGACCATCTTGTGTCCGAGTATCGCGGTGGCCGCTCCGCCGAGGCGCCTGTCGTCGAGGAATGTCGTCATGGTCGTCCTGCACTCGTGCGGCGTCCAAGGCTCGATGCCATAGAGCGCGAACAGGTTGGGCCGCAGCTTCTTGGGCTTCGGTTTGGGACCAGGCTTGCCATTGCGCTGGGGCTTCTGCTTCACCGTATGGTCGTAAACGCGTCCCTGAAGTCGGTGCAACAGAAGGTTCAGCGCGGACTGGCTGATGTGCGCGTCCGCATCGCGGCCGCTGAACATCCATTCCGATTCGCCTCCCGATTCCTTATGATAGGCCGCTAGGATCCCCAATGCCTCCGGGGGGATAGGAAGCGAGAAGGGACGCCCTCCGTCGCGTCCGCCTTTCATCTCCTCTTCGGTCCAGTTCGCGATTTTCCATCCTCGCAGCTTGCGGTCCTTTCTGTCGGGATCGAAGAGGCGGTCGGCGCGCAACTGCAGAAGGCCGCCGGTTCTTTGCGCCGTCAAAGCGACCGCCCACAGCGCGCCCAACGTACCCGGATAGGTCTCATGTTCGCCCTCGGCAAGCTTCCGAAACTTCTCGGCGATCACCAGGGTGCGCGCGATTTCCTCGATGGTTGGAGCGTGGGTGCGTTTGCCCGAGGCGTATTCGAACGACCACCGGTGCCAGCACCCCACTTCGACGTCGTCCAGTCCGGAATCCGTTGCGTGGAATTTCCATGCCCACGTCAGCATGCTCTTCGATTGCGTGACGGCTCTGTTGACGGTCGACTTCTTATGAGTGGAAAAAATATCGTCTCGGAGACGCTCGAGGTCCCGCAGCTTGATCTCGCCAACCAACTTTTCGTTGACCGACGCATATTCATCGAGTTGCAGGAAGCGGGCGTACTTCTCGCGGTACCTGGTCTTCAGCTTCGGCAGCTTGTACTCGAGAAACTTCGCGGTCAGCGCCTTCCAAGTCCAGGTGACACCAGTGTCGCCGGTTCGCTTCCGGTAGGCGAGCAGCGACGTTTCGTCGGCGAATTGATCCGCCGCTTCCTGGTGTCCCAGTTCATCCTTGTATTTCGAGGTGAGCGTCAGTCGCACCAGCTGGTCGACGAATTCGCGCAGATCACGCTTGCGCTTGGCGGCGAGGTTCGTCTGCCCGGCGAAATACCGGGCCTGGTCGAGATTGATTTCGGAAGCCGAGCCCAGCCTCAAAGTTATTTCACGACGGCGCACGTACCAGACGACCTTGCCCGGCGTGATGCGCAACGTCAGTCCCGTCGTTTTCTTATCGCGCCATTCGGCTACCTTGACCGCCATTGCGCCGCTCGCGCTGTAGGAGATGGCGCTTTGGACGTCGTTCTCGTTCAACGACTTCACTTCTCGCTTGTAGACCGGACTTTTCGACATCCCACGCCCATACAACAATCGTACAAATGCAGCTTCCGAAACACCCGAAATGTTCTACGCCCGGAATATCGCCATAATACCGAAAAATTACTACATTTCAAAGATTTAGCTTTGCCTTGGTTAAAGCTTTTCACTCTCCGTTCTTCGCTTCCCAAGCTGCATACGAGGGTTCGATTCCCTTCGCCCGCTCCAAAGCCCTGGCCGCAGCACAATCGCCCTGACTTGAAGTCTCTCTTGACGATCCGCCCGGGCGCAACGGCACGTTGAGCTGACGCTCGCTGCGCTTAATCCATTGCGCTTAGCACGAACTGCAGGCTGTCGAAGGGCGGGCCGGGAGTTCATGTTTCGCGGTCCGGGTCACGCCAACGCAAGTCCAGTGCGCAACACCTGCGGCCTCACTGAGGGCCTGGTCCGGATCAAGCGAGTTGCACTCCGTGTCGAGCGCAAATCGCAGACGGAGATGGTCCATGCCTGATGCACGAATCCATATCGCCGCAGCGATGCTCGCCACATTCGCAATCAGCTCGGTATACGCCATGAGCTCGGTGCAACAGCCGCCGGCCTCTGCGAGTTCTGCCCACGCCATGATCCCGAGGAAGCAAGCAGCCGTGCACCCGGTGAAGCCGGCGCCGCACCGGCTCGTGATCCAGGTCAACCAGAACGACGCCGCCGTGATGAATCTCGCGCTCAACAACGCCACCAATGTGCTCGACTATTACCGCAAGAAGGGCGAAGAAGCCGACGTCGAGATCGTGGCGTTCGGTCCGGGATTGCACATGCTGCGCAAGGACACGACGCCCGTCGCCGATCGCATTCACGCCATGACGGACATCGCCTTCCCGAACAAGGTTCGCTTCGCCGCATGCGGCGTCACCCGGGAAGGGATGGAAAAGAAGGAAGGCAAGCCGCTCGAGCTGCTGCCGGAGGCTTCCATGGTTGCTTCGGGTGTCGTGCGCATGATGGAGCTGCAGGAGAAGGGCTGGAGCTACGTCCGGCCCTAGACCGGAGCGAACGGAGAGGAGGCCGGGATGATGCGCAAGCTGATGTTCGTGCTGGTCCTGTCGTTGCTCGCGCTGCCCGCTATGGCGCAGAATGCCAACAGGACGGTTGGCAAGTCGGTAGCCGAGCCGCCCGCATCCGGGCCGCCGCGCGGCAGCCGCGCCGTGCGGCTCGTTCAACCTCGGAGTGCTGAGGAAGAGGTGAGAGATCGCGTCAATGCGGGCACAGTCGCATTAGCCGCCGGTCTCCTTGAAGGCGCGCCGCTGCGCTTCGCCACCGAGATCTCACGCGTCGTCAACGAAGGCAACAAGGTGCATGTGCTTCCGGTGGTGACGCGCGGACCGACTGAGAACGTCAACGATCTGCTTTACCTAAAGGGGATCGATATCGCGATCATCAACAGCGATTCGCTCGAGGAGTATCGTGCGCAGGTGCCCGAGATCGAAAAACGCATCGTGCACGTGATGAACCTGTTTCCCTCGGAGCTGCACGTGTTTGCGCGCCCCGAGATCAACTCGCTCGCCGACCTCGCGGGCAAGAAGGTGAACTTTAACACGCAGGGCACTGCTGCTGCCTATTCGGGCCCGCTCATCTTCAGCCGCCTGGGCATCGAGGTGGAGAAGATCTTCGTGCCTCACCCGGTCGCGCTGGAGCAGATGCGCAAGGGCGAAATGGCGGCCGTGGTTTTCGTCACGTCCAAGCCGGTAGACGCGTTCGTGAAGCGCAAATGGGACGAGGGCTTCAAGTTCCTGGCTGTGCCGTGGGGTCCGAAGCTGGCGGACTATTACGTGCCCGCCTCGCTCACACCGGCCGACTATCCCGCTCTGGTTCATGCGGGGGGCGATATCGAGACGATCGCGGTGCCCACGATTCTGGTCGCCTATAACTGGAATCCGGGCACACCGCGATACGACCGCGTCACGGCCTTCGTCAGCGAGTTGTTTGGCAGGCTCGACCAGTTGCGCGAGCCCGGCTTCGACCCGAAGTGGAAGGAGGCCAATCCCGGTGCGGGCGTTCCCGGACTGCAGCGCCTGAAGGCGGCCGAGAGCTGGCAGGATCCCCGGATGGCCAATCGGACGGGACGTCCATGAGACGGCTCGCCGCCGTCCTGGTTGCCAGCCTTGAGATCGCGGAAACCCATGGTCAGTCCGCCTCAAGCACGCTTAAAGGTCTGGACCAGTGCTTTGCCGAAACCCGTATGGCGGAAGCCGCATGCGATCAGGCGGGCATCGACACCTCGATCCGTCTCGGATGCAGGTTGAAGGCGCACAGCGCGGAGAAACAGTGCCTCGATAGCTTGTTCGCCAACAAAGACGAGGTCAGGCAACCCGGCGATACGCCTTCCAAACCCCACGCCCTCATGCCGCCGTTGCCACCTCAGGCCGAACCGGCACCGGCACCGGCACCGGCCAATCGGGACGGCGCACCTGCGGGACCTTCAATCGCCGGGGGTTGGTTGATCAGCGAAACCACGTCTCCAAGGGACTTCTCGCCGCTTTTCGTCGCTAAATTGTATGCGCTTCCTCCGGTGATAGCCAACGCACCGGAAGTGCTCGTGCTGCGTTGCCGCAACCTGCGGACCGAGCTGACCCTCGGTGCCAATGGCCTCTGGCGCGCTTTGCGCGGAGGAGAAGTCGAGGTCGCAATCTCTCCCGGACAGGCAACGGCGCCGCCAATGCGGTGGCGATTGGCATCTGACGGTCGTACCGCCTCCATGGCAGAGGACCCGGTCGAATTGGTGCGCGCATTGCGCGTCGGAAGAACGTCTATCGCCGTAGCCGACGGTGCCGGGCGCAACATCAGTGCGATCTTCGAACTCGCCGGCATCGATGCTGTCCGCGCCAGGCTCGCAAGCGCCTGTCGCTGGACAAATGCGACCGTCGAATCCCGAGGGAGATGACGGATTTTTCGCCGAGGGCGCATTCGCGCGCGTCCGGATTCTAATATATTGGCATTCTATTCTCGTCTGCTCGGCAGCGACTGCCCGGATTTCGACGTGATGCGGGCGGCGATCTTCGAAAGGAGACAGACAGGACGCGCGCTATTTCGTCACCACGCCCCGCGGCGCCTCTTGTGCGAAAGCGTGATGTTGCTGATGCTATATAAAGCCCTTCGGTAACCTGACGATGCAGATCCGCACCGGCGACACCTTTGATCCGCGCGTCATCGCGCTGCTCGATCATCACGTCACGGCGGCGCGGGCGCAGACCGCGCCGGGCAGCGCCCATGCGCTCGATCTCTCCGGGCTGCGCGCGCCCGACGTCGCGTTCTGGACCGGCTGGGACGGCGAGACGCTGGTCGCCGTCGGGGCGCTGAAGACGCTGTCAGCCGGGCATGGCGAGGTGAAGTCGATGCATACGCTCCAGACCACGCGGCGACGCGGCTTTGGCGCTGAGATGCTCCGCCACATTATCACGGAAGCCCGCGCGCGCGGCGTGGCGCGGCTCAGCCTCGAAACCGGCTCGTGGGACTATTTCAAGCCGGCGCACGCGCTCTACCGGGCACATGGCTTTGTCCTCTGCGGCCCGTTCCAAGGCTATGTCGAGGATCCCAACAGCCTGTTCCTGACCCTGGATCTGTCGGCGAGCCGATAGCTCAGGAACGCGTCTCCTCGATCCTGTCGAGCACGCGCTCGGGGGCGATGTCGCGGCTTGCCTCCTCCAGATCCCGCTGCGAGTCGGGCTGGACGTCGAGCCGCTCGGCGATTTGCGTGAGGAGGCGGGCCACCTTGGTCAATTCGTGCTCGGCGAGAAGACTGATCTGGAGATCGAGATCGGCGCGCTTGTCCGCTGCTGCGCTCATGCGGTTCTGCGAGACCAGCACGAATGTCGACAGGAAGATCGCCTCGACCGAAGCAATCATCGCCAGCACCACGAAGCTCTCGTCCCAGGCCGGGATTCCAGGCAGCCAATGCAGATTGGCGATGATCCAGAAGCCGAACACCGCGACATGGAGATAGACGAACGCCATGCTGCCGGTGAACGCCGTGATCGCATCGGCAACCCTTTCCTGACCCCTGGCCGCGCGCTGCTCGCGGCGACGGCGCTCGACCAGGGCCTGGATGTTGCGCTCGAGCGTCGGGCTCAATCCCTCGCCGGGATCATGGGTGATATCGTTACGCACGGGGCAGCAACGGCGGACGCAAGAGGCTGTTCCTGGGCTCAGCCGAAGGAAAATGCCCGCCGCCCCTCAAAATGAGTTGCGTACCTCAAAACACCTCTGCTAGCCTTCAGCCATGGCCGATACGCTCACCACCACCGCGCTGACGCTGAAGGACATCGCCCGCCAGGCCGGCGTCAGCCTCGCGACGGTGGACCGCGTCCTGCACAATCGCCCGGGCGTGCGGCCGGATACGGTCCGGCGCGTCAAAGAGGCGATCGAGCGCAATTCGTTCCAGCCGCATGTGGCCGCCGCCGAGCTCGCCCGCGGCCGCGCCCGCCGTTTCGCCTTCGTGATGCCGTCGGGACCGAACCCGTTCATGCAGCAGATCCAGGACTATCTCGGCGAGATGTCGGGCTGGCTGTCGTCCCGTCGCCTTGGCGTCGAGACGATCGCAACCGATGTATTCGATCCGTCCGTGCTCGCGGCTTCCCTGGAAGGGCTCTCGGAGGATTACGACGGCATCGCCGTGGTGGCGCTCGACCATCCCGGCGTCCGCGCCGCCATCGACGATCTCGTCGGTGCCGGCGCCAAGGTCGTGACGCTGGTCTCGGACGTGCCCTCGTCGCGCCGGCACCATTATGTCGGCATCGACAACATTGCCGCCGGGCGCACCGCCGGCGCGCTGGTCGGGCGGCTGGTGGGACAAAAGTCCGGCAAGGTTGCGATCGTCGCGGGCTCACAGGGCCTGCGCGACCATGCCGAACGCATTTTTGGCTTCAATCAGGTGATGGCGTCGGAATTCCCCGGCCTCAGTGTGCTGCCGGTGCTCGAAGGACGCGACGAGGACGCGCGTTCGGAGCAGGTGTTGGCGCGGCTGTTGAGCCGGCATGCCGACATTGTGGGCCTTTATAATGTCGGCGCCGGCACGCAAGGTGTCGCCAACGCGTTGAACGAGAAGGCATTGAGCGATGCCGGTCGCGACAAGCAGGTGGTGTTCGTCGGACACGACCTTACCGCGCTGACGCGCCGGCTGTTGCTGCAGGGCGTGATGCATGCCGCGATCTCGCAGAACCCCGGACACGAAGCGCGCGCCGCCGTGCGCGTGCTGCTCGCGCTCGCGCGTGGCGAGCCGATCTTGCGCGAACAGGAGAAGATCAGGATCGACATCGTGATGCGAGAGAATCTGCCTTAGCGGCAGGTGGAATTCAAAACGACCCGTTGCGGATAAGGCGACTTTGAGTTCGCGCACCGCAACAGGCGAAAGGGAGGATGGCGTGTATCTCGGAATCGACATCGGCACATCAGGTGTGAAAGCGGTGCTCGTGAGCGAAGCCGGCGCGGTTCTCGCGACGGCGGCGCGCGAGCTTGCGCTGTCGCATCCCGCGCCGCTGTGGTCCGAGCAGGATCCCGACGGCTGGGTCGATGCGGCGGTCGGCGCGGTCGACGATCTTGCCGCCCGCCATCCGCGTGAGGTCGCGCGGGTGCGCGGCATCGGGCTTTCGGGCCAGATGCATGGTGCGACGTTGCTGGACGAGGATGGACGGCCGCTGCGTCCCGCGATCCTCTGGAACGACGGCCGCTCGCACGCCGAATGCGTCGCGCTGGAGCGGCGCTGCCCATCGCTGCACGCGATCGCCGGTAATCTGGCCATGCCCGGCTTCACCGCGCCGAAGCTGCTCTGGGTCGCCAGGCACGAGCCGAAAATCTTCGCGCGCGTCGCAAAAGTGCTGCTGCCCAAGGCCTATGTCCGCTATCGCCTGACCGGCGAGATGATCGAGGACATGTCGGACGCGGCCGGCACGCTGTGGCTCGACGTCGGTCTGCGCCGCTGGTCGGCCCTGCTGCTGCATGCCACCGGGCTCGACCTTCATCACATGCCGCGCTTGGTCGAGGGCAGCGAGGTCAGCGCGACGCTCGCGCCGGACTACGCGCAACGCTGGGGCATGGCAAAGGATGTCGTTATCGCCGGCGGCGCCGGCGATAATGCCGCGAGCGCGATCGGGCTCGGCGCCATCACGCCGGGCGATGCGTTTCTGTCTCTGGGAACCTCAGGTGTGGTGTTCCGCGTCACGGATCGGTTTGCACCGGCGCCGGCCTCGGCGGTCCATGCGTTCTGTCACGCACTGCCCGGCCGCTGGCATCAGATGGGCGTGATGCTGTCGGCTGCAGCTTCGCTGGCCTGGCTCGCGGGCGTGATGGAGACACCGGCCGCAGCGCTGCTGGCACCGCTCGGCGAGCGTGTCGATGGACCGAGCCCGGTCCAATTCCTGCCTTATCTCGACGGCGAGCGCACGCCGCACAACGATGCCGCCGCCAGCGGCGCCTTCGTCGGCCTGCGCGGTGCGACCGGGCGCTCCCAGATCGTTCAGGCCGTGCTCGAAGGCGTCGCCTTCGCCGCGCGCGACAATCTGGCGGCGCTGAGCACGGCCAGCGGGCCGCTTCCCGAGGTCGATCTCGTCGGCGGCGGCTCGCGCTCGCCGCTGTGGGCGCAGATCTGCGCCGATGTGCTCGGCATTCCCGTCCACCGCGTCGAGGAGGGCGAGGTCGGTGCGGCGCTCGGCGCCGCCAGGCTCGGCCGGCTCGCCGCCACCGGCGAAGACGCGGCTGCGGTTTGCACCCGTCCGCGTCGGCTCGCGAGCTTTACGCCTCGCGCATCCGTGGCTGCGGCCTATGACGAGGCCTATCGCCGCTGGCGCGAGCTTTATCCTGCGTTGAAGGAGTGTGCCTAAGTGAATGCGTCAGCGAAATTCTTCGATACGAGCGTACCTGTCGCCTTCGCCGGCAAGGATGCGGGCAACACGCTTGCCTTCCGCTGGTACGACAAGGACCGCCTCGTCCATGGTCGCAGGATGGAGGACCATCTGCGCTTTGCGGTCTGCTATTGGCACTCGTTGTGCTGGCCCGGCGGCGATCCCTTTGGCGGCGAGACGTTTCTGCGGCCCTGGCACCACGGCGCCGATGCGATGGCGCAGGCGCGCGCCAAGGCCGACGTCGCCTTCGAGCTGTTCCGCCTACTCGACGTGCCCTTCTTCACCTTCCACGACGTCGATGCGGCGCCGGAAGGGAACTCACTCGCGGAATCCGTCGCCAACCTCAATGCCATCGCCGATCTGTTCGAGGCGAAGATGGCCTCGAGCAGAGTGCGCCTGCTCTGGGGTACCGCCAATTTGTTCACGCATCGCCGCTACATGGCGGGCGCGGCCACCAATCCGGACCCCGAGATATTCACCTATGCCGCCGGCCAGGTCCGCGCCGCCCTGGAGGTGACGCACCGTCTGGGCGGCCAGAATTACGTGCTGTGGGGCGGGCGCGAGGGCTACGAGACGCTGCTCAACACCGATCTCAAGCGCGAGCTCGACCAGCTCGGCCGCTTCGTCTCGCTGGTCGTCGAGCACAAGCACAAGATCGGCTTCAAGGGACCGATCCTGATCGAGCCGAAGCCGAAGGAGCCGACCAAGCATCAATACGATTTCGACGTCGCCACCTGCTACGGCTTCCTCGCGCGTTACGACCTGCTGAAGGACGTCAAGCTCAACATCGAGCAGAACCACGCCATCCTCGCCGGCCACTCCTTCCATCACGAGGTCGCGCTGGCGGAGGCGCTGGGTGTGTTCGGCTCGCTCGACATCAACCGCGGCGACGATCTGCTCGGCTGGGACACCGATCAGTTCGCGATGAACGTGCCCGAGCTTGCCCTGGTGTTCCACGAGCTCCTGAGCCGCGGCGGCTTCAGCTCCGGCGGGCTGAATTTCGACGCCAAGATTCGCCGCCAGTCGATCGATCCCGACGATCTGATCCATGCCCATGTCGGCTCGATGGATGCCTGCGCGAGGGCGTTGCTCGCCGCCGCGGACATGCTCGACGCCGGTGTGCTCACTGCGCCGCTTGCGAAACGTTACGAGGGATGGGCCGGGCCCGAGGGCCGCGCCATTCTCGGCGGCCAGCGCTCGCTCGCCGAACTTGCCGACCGCGCGCACGGCCCGGGCTTTGACCCGCAGCCGCGCTCGGGCCGGCAGGAATATCTGGAATCCCTCGTCAACCGCTACATCTGAGGAAGGCCGCTGATGACAAATGCACAAGCGACACCGGTCCTCGAGTTGACCGGCATCGGCAAGGAGTTCGGCGCGATCCGCGCGCTGCATGAAGTCGACATGCACGTCCTCCCCGGCGAGGTCGTCGGCTTAATGGGCGACAACGGCGCGGGCAAGTCGACGTTGGTCAAGATCATCGCCGGCAATTTCCGCCCCAGCCACGGCGAAATCCGTTTCGCCGGCAGCGCGGTTCATTTCAACCGGCCCGTCGATGCCCGCGGCGTCGGCATCGAGGTGGTCTATCAGGACCTTGCGCTCGCCGACAATCTCACGGCGGCGGCCAACGTCTTTCTCGGCCGCGAGCTGAAGCGCAGGATCGGGCCGTTCGCGTTGCTCGACCACAAGGCGATGGCGGCGCGTGCGCTGGAGCTGTTCGGGGAGCTGCGTTCGGAGACGCGCCCCGACGACCTCGTCAAGCAGATGTCGGGCGGCCAGCGCCAGGCGGTTGCGATTGCGCGGACGCGGCTCTCCAACGCGAAGCTGGTCATGATGGACGAGCCCACGGCCGCGATCTCGGTCCGCCAGGTCGAGCAGGTGCTCGGCCTGATCCACCGGCTGAAGGAGCAGGGCGTTGCCGTGATGCTGATCTCGCACCGCATGCCCGACGTGTTCGCGGTGTGCGACCGCGTCATCGTCATGCGTCGCGGCGAGAAGCGCGCCGACAAGCCGATCCGGGACACCAGCCCCGAGGAGGTGACCGCCCTCATCACCGGCGCGAAGGAGGCTGCGTAAATGGCGATGCAATTGGAATCTCCGATCACGTTCACCAACATCGGCAAGGTCAGATGGTGGCAGCGCGGCCTGTTCGCCTCGCAAACCGGTTACGTCCTGGTCGCGCTCGCAGTGCTGCTCCTCGTGATGCATTTTGCGAGCCCCTATTTCTTTACCCAAGGCAACATGCAGAACGTGGCGAAGAACTTTTCCTTCATCGCCATCGCCACCCTTGGCATCACCTTCGTCATCATCACCGGCGGCATCGACCTCTCGGTCGGCTCGATGATGTGCTTTTCCGCAATGATCACCTCAATGGTGATGGTCGAGCTGTCGGCGCCCGGATCGCCGTTCGTCCACTTGGCCGCCGACGGTAAGACCGCAATTGCCAATGTGCCGGGCCTGATCCTGCTGCTCTCGGTGCTGGCCGGGCTCGTGGTCGCGCTGCTCGTCGGGCTCGTCAACGGCTTTTGCATCGCGGTGTTGGGACTATCGCCGTTCGTAACCACGCTCGGCATGCTCTCGATCGTGCGTGGGCTCGCCTATGTCGTCTCGAACGGCCGCGGCAGTTTCCCTGGGGGCCCCGATGCCAACTATTTCTATGCGCTCACCTCGGGCGACATATTCGGCGTGCCGATGCCCTTCATCTACCTGGTGATCCTCGCCGCGATCATGGCGGTCGTGCTGCATCACAGCTCCTTCGGCCGCCATGTCTTCGCGCTCGGCGGCAATGAGAAGGCGGCCGAGCTGACCGGCATCCCGGTCGTGCGCGTCAAGATCCAGGTCTATGCGGTCTGCGCGCTCGCCGCGGGGCTGCAGGGCATCATCATCTCGGGCTGGCTCGGATCGGCGCCCGCGAACATGGCGACCTCGTACGAGCTGAACGTGATCGCCGCGGCCGTCATCGGCGGTGCCAACCTGGCCGGCGGCGTCGGCGGGCCGCTCGGTGCCATCGTCGGCTGCGTGCTGCTCGAGGTGATCCGCAACGGCCTCGTGCTCGCGCAGGTCAACTCCTACTGGCAGCAGACGCTGGTGGGCGTGATCATCATCCTCGCCGTGCTGGTCGACCGCATCCGGTCGCGCATGACTTGAGACGACTTTTCCGGGAGAATAACGATTTAACGTCTATCCGCCTCCCGGAAACTTTCAAAGGATAGGCATCACAAGTGTGGAGGGAAACTATGAGGAAATTACTTCTGGCTGGTATGGCCGTCGCGATGATGGCAACGCCGGCGTTCGCCCAGACCTACAAGTTCGCGGTCGTGCCCAAGGCGATGAACAATCCGTTCTTCGACGTGGCGCGCGATGGCTGCCTCAAGCGCGCCAAGGAGCTCGGCAACGTCGAATGTATCTACAAGGGGCCGATCGAGCACGAGCCGGCGACACAAGCGCAGATCATCCAGGACTTCATCACGCAGAAGGTGGATGGGCTTGCGATCTCGGTCGCCGACGTTGCGGCGATGACCAAGTCGATCGACGCGGCAGCCGCGGCCGGCATCCCCGTCATCACGTTTGACGCAGATGCGCCGGGCTCCAAGCGCATCGCCTATATCGGCACCAACAACAAGGACTTCGGTCTCGCACTGGGCAAGCAGCTGCTGCAGCTCCGGCCCGAGGGCGGCAAATACGCCGTGGTCTCCGGCGGTCCGGGCGCCAAGAACCTCGCCGAGCGCGTCGACGGCGTGCGGGAAGCGCTCAAGGGTTCGAAATGGGTCGAGGTCGCTGGGTCGCCGACCTTCTGCAACGACGATTCCGCGCTTGCGGTTCAGCAGATGGCAGACCTCCGCACCGCGACGCCGGACCTCGCCGCGATCGTACCGGTCGGCGGCTGGCCGATGTTCGCGCCCGAGGGCTACAAGGCCTTCGTCAACAAGAACAAGAAGGACATCGATGCCGGCAAGTTCACCCTCGTCGTCGCCGACACGCTGAAGATGCAGCTCGAACTGCTGCGCGACGGCTATTCCAACGCGCTGACCGGCCAGCGCCCGTTCGAGATGGGCGAGAAGTCGATGGACACTCTGCTGGCGATCAAGAAGGGCCAGAAGGTGCCGGAGATCATCTATACCGGCCTCGATCTCGTGACCAAGGACAACGTCGCGAAGATGCTGAAATAGGAGCGTCCCCAGCCCCGCGCTCCTCGCGTGCCTCTCCCGCTTGCGGTTTTCGCAAGCGGGAGAGATGATTTTGCTGTTGGGGAAGACTGACGAGGCAATGGGAATGAAAAGGTCGCGGCTCGGCTCTCTCGATGTCACCTCGCTCGGCCTCGGTTCCGCGCCTCTCGGCGGATTGTTCACCCCCGTCAGCGATGCCGATGCGGAGGCGACCATCGCCCGCGCCTGGTCGCTCGGAATCCGCTTCTTCGACACCGCGCCGCTCTACGGCTTTGGCCTCGCGGAGCGACGCCTCGGCGCATTCCTGCGGCAACAGCCCCGTGACTCCTACGCCATCTCGACCAAGGTCGGTCGTCTGCTGCGTGCGCCCGATGGCGCCGCCGCCGAGGACGAGCATTACAAGGGCACGTCGCGGGAGCGGCCGGTGTTCGATTTCAGTCATGACGGCGTGATGCGGTCGGTGGAGGAAAGCCTGGCGCGGCTTGGGCTCGACCGCGTCGATGTCCTGCTCGTGCATGATCCCGACGACCACTACGACGACGCCGTCGCCGGCGCCTTCCGCGCGCTCCAGCGCCTGCGCAGTGAGGGCACTGTCAAGGCGATCGGTGCCGGCATGAACCAGTCGGACATGCTGGTCCGGTTCGCAGAGACCGTTCCGGTCGACTGCTTCCTGCTCGCCGGCCGCTACACGTTGCTCGATCAGGGCGCGCTGGATGCGCTGTTCCCGGTCTGCGCCGCGAAGAACATCGGCATCCTGCTCGGCGGCATCTACAACAGCGGCATCCTGGCCAATCCGCACACGGGCGCGAAGTTCAACTATCAGGACGCCGATGCGGCACTCGTCGCCCGCGCGCTCGCGCTCGACGAGCTTTGCCGCAAGCACGGCACCGAGCTGAAAGCCGCGGCGCTGCATTTCTGCATGGCCCATCCGGCGGTCACGGTCGCCGTGATGGGCGCGCGCAATGCCGCGGAAATTGCCGACAACATCGCGATGTCGGAGATGGCGGTGCCGGCGGCGTTCTGGCAGGAGCTGCGTGCGCGAAAACTCGTCGATGCCCGCGCTCCATTGCCCGGCGGAGCGTAGGGCATGATCATCGACGCTCACCAGCATTTCTGGGATCCCGCGCGCGCCGACTATCCCTGGATGGACGCGCCCGAGCTCACGCCGATCCGGCGTGCCTTCGGTCCGGCCGATCTCGCGCCGCTCTTGAAGGCGAACGGCATCGACGCGAGCATCCTGGTGCAGTGCCGCTCCGAGCTGGCGGAGACCGAGGAATTCCTGCGGATCGCGCATGCGACGCCCTCGGTGATCGGCGTCGTCGGCTGGGCTGATCTGACCGACGCTGCACTCGGCGAGACGCTGGACCGGCTGCGCGCTTCGCCCGGCGGCGACAAGCTGGTCGGCATCCGCCATCAGGTCCATGACGAGGCCGACCCGGATTGGCTGTTGCGCGAGGACGTTCAGCGCGGCCTCACGGCCGTGTTCGCGCACGATCTTGCCTACGATTTCCTGGTCCGCACCCGCGAGCTGCCGGCCGCGATCGCAACCGCACAGGCCTTCCCGCAGGCGCGCTTCGTGCTCGACCACGCAGCCAAGCCGCCGATCGCCGATGGTGGAAGCACTGTATGGTCCAATGGCATCGCGGCACTCGCGGCCTGCGGCAATGTCTGGTGCAAGGTCTCGGGGCTGGCGACGGAAGCGGTTTGGAGCGACTGGAATGCGGAGCGGCTGTTTCCGTTCGTCGCGCACGCCGCGACATGCTTTGGCGAAGATCGCCTGATCTTCGGCTCGGACTGGCCGGTATGTTTGCTCGCGGGCAGCTATGGTGAGATCAAGGGCGCGCTGGAGGCCTGCCTGACGAAGCTCGGGCCGCAGGTGCGGGAGAAGGCGTTCGGTGTGAATGCCAAGGCCGCGTATCGGCTGGCGGTGAGTTGAAGCCGCAGCGCGCGTGTCGCTTCAGTGTTTGTCCCCAAACACCAGATCCAGCGCCGCATCGTACGTCGTCCGCACCAGCTCCGGATGCAGCTTCGACAGCGCCTCCATCATCACGCCGGAATTGATCTCGAGCACGTGCCAGACGCCCTCGACGCGCACGAGGTCGATCGAGGCGAAGGTGACGCCGATGGCATGGGCGGCGTCGATGGCGAGCTTTGCGCAGGCTGTGCGAAGATCGCCGTCCTGCATCAGCACGGGCTTTGCGCCCGCATCGAGATTGTGCCGCCAATCCGAGCCACGCTGCTTGCTGTAGACGACGAGTGGCACATCATCGAGCAGGACCACGCGAACTTCGTCCTCGATCACGACATAGGGTGAGATCACGAGTCCGGCGCTCATCGAAAAGGCTTCGCCAACCGCATGATCGAGCTCTGTTTCCGTCGTTACCCTGAAAACGGATCGTCCCGACGTCCCCTCGTTCGGCTTCACCACCACGCCTTGCGGATTGTCGTGAAGCAGTGCCAGCATTGCCTCTCGCCAGGCGACGCCGACAACTTTCTCGCCCAATTTGGGATTGAGGAAGAGGCGATGGGGAATGCAGGGCACGCCCTCGAGCGCGAGCACTTCGGCGGTGGCCGATTTGTCGTTGGCCAGGCGGTGCGCGATGGCGCTGTTGAGGCCAATGTCGTAGCCGAACGCGAAGCGGCGTTGCTCGCCCCGGCGCATCGCGAGCAGCCAGCCATCGGCACGGACATCGAGCGCAATGCTATGGGTTGCGCAATAGCGCTTGATCGCCTGGACGAAGATCCGCTCGCCGCTCGCCATGTGTCTCAGCCGCCAGTTTCCAGTTCCAGTCGATCTTGGCGCCAAAAGCCGCAAAATCCGGGAAACGGCGCCAAACGGGGGTGAAATCAGAGCTATTCTTAATGAAATTCTCGCGAGCGCTACGGAAATTAAGTGCTGTATTCGAGCCTCGGAGGGAAAAGAAATTGCCCTCCGCATGCGCCGGACAGCAGATCCATTAATGATGCGACCATTTCCGCCGCAAATGCCGGTTTGACCGGCATCAATTGCATCCGGAACGAGGTTGATTATTGGTCTCAATGGCGTAGATCACACTCGCGAAATCCTCCGCCATGGCAATGGTGTCCGCCCCGCTTTCAGGGGCCGGGCAGCGCTTTTGCCCTAAACCCGCAATTATTCGGAATATCGAAAGTCATGAGCGCGTTTTACCGAGAGAAGGTTCTTTCCGTCCAGCACTGGACCGACACCCTGTTCAGCTTTCGCGCCACCCGCGATTCCGGCTTCCGCTTCCAGAACGGCCAGTTCGCGATGATCGGCCTCGAGGTTGAGGGCCGCCCGCTGCTCCGCGCCTACAGCATGGCGAGCGCCAATCACGAGGAAGAGCTCGAGTTCTTCTCGATCAAGGTTCAGGACGGCCCGCTGACGTCGCGTCTCCAGAAGATCAAGGAAGGCGACACCATCCTGGTCGGCCGCAAGGCGACCGGCACGCTGATCACCGACAACCTCATTCCCGGCAAGCGGCTGATGCTGCTCTCGACCGGCACGGGCCTGGCGCCCTTCGCCAGCCTGATCAAGGACCCCGAGGTTTACGACCAATTCGACAGCATCGTGCTGGTGCACGGGTGCCGTCAGGTCTCCGAGCTCGCCTATGGCGAGAAGCTCGTCGCCGGTCTTCGCGAGGACGAACTGTTCGGGGAGTTGCTCGCGGACAAGCTCATCTACTACCCGACCGTGACCCGCGAGCCGTTCAAGAACCGCGGCCGCATCACCGACCTCATCAGCTCCGAGCAGATCTTCAACGACATCGGCCAGGGGCCGCTCGACATCGCGACCGACCGCATCATGATGTGCGGCAGCCCGGCGATGCTCGAGGAGCTGAAACTGATGTTCGAGGGCCGCGACTTTGTCGAGGGCTCCGGCAACAAGCCCGGCCATTTCGTGATCGAAAAGGCGTTCGTCGAGCGGTAGGCCCTCTCGACGTCGTCCTGGCGAAAGCCAGGACCTATACCCGCCGAATGAAGTTTGGCGAAGGCTGCTCGTTGTCAGTCCTCGAATCCGCCCCCTTAGGGGGCATCGCTTTCGCCAGGACGACGGCTGTGCGTAAAGCGCCTCGACCGGTTAATGCCCGCCCTCTGCTGCACCGCAGCAGCCCGCCCATCGGGCTGATTGATTTGTCCCCGCCGAATTCGCTAGCGTGAAACAACCGCCGCGTCATATCCGTATGACAGGCGCGGGCGTATCGTACCGCCTCATGCTGGCGAGAGGATGGGAATCGTGGCCGACGTGAATAAGACGCAGGAATCGTCCAACTTATCGTCCAACTTATCGCCCAAATGGCTGCCGCTGGCGGAAGAGGGGATCATGGAAACCCTGCTGCTGCCATTCTCCCCGCGCTTCATCGTCCTGACGATCTGCGCGGTGGTCACCGCGCTTCTGATCGGCATCGGCATCGCCGACCGCAAGATCTTCGACATCCTGCTGATCCCGATCCTGATCTTCGGCGCGTTGACGGCTCTTGGCGTCCGCGACCTCATGCAGAAGGGTCACGCCGTTCTGCGCAACTACCCGATCTCGGCGCATATCCGTTTTTTGCTCGAAGAGATACGCCCGGAGATGCGGCAGTACTTCTTCGAGAGCGAGAAGGACGGCATGCCGTTCTCGCGCGACATCCGTGCGGTGGTCTATCAGCGCGCCAAGATGCAGCTCGACAAGCGTCCGTTCGGCACCCAGGAGGACGTCTACCGCCAGGGTTATGAGTGGATGCATCATTCGGTCTCTCCGAAGACGCATGCCGAGGAGAAATTCCGCGTCACCATCGGCGGACCGGATTGCGCCAAGCCGTATTCGGCTTCGGTGTTCAACATTTCCGCCATGAGTTTTGGCGCGCTCAGCCCGAACGCCGTGCGCGCGCTGAATGCCGGCGCCAAGAAGGGCGGCTTCGCGCACGACACCGGCGAGGGCGGCTTCAGCCCCTATCACGCGGAGATGGGCGGCGACATCATCTGGGAGATCGGCTCGGGCTATTTCGGTTGCCGCCATCTCGACGGCACCTTCGATCCCGAAGCCTTCGCGCGCGTCGCGAGCCAGGACCAGATCAAGATGGTCGAGCTCAAGATCAGCCAGGGCGCCAAGCCCGGTCATGGCGGCGTGCTGCCGGCGGCGAAAGTCTCGGAGGAGATCTCCAAGATCCGCGGGGTCGCCATGGGCGAGGATTGCATCTCGCCGGCCTCGCATCGCGCCTTCTCGACGCCAACAGGCATGATGCAGTTCATCGGCGAGATGCGAAAGCTCTCCGGCGGCAAGCCGACCGGCTTCAAGCTGTGCATCGGCCATCCCTGGGAATTCTTGGCGATCTGCAAGGCGATGATAGAGACCGGCATCTATCCCGATTTCATCGTCGTCGACGGCAACGAGGGCGGCACCGGTGCCGCGCCACTGGAGTTCATGGACCATCTGGGCATGCCCATGCGCGAGGGCGTCAGTTTCGTCCACAACGCGCTGATCGGCATCAACGCGCGCGACCGCATCAAGATCGGCGCCTCCGGCAAGATCGCGACCGCGTTCGACATGGCACGCGCCATGTCGATCGGCGCGGACTACTGCAATTCGGCACGCGGCTTCATGTTCTCGCTCGGCTGTATCCAGTCGCTGAGCTGCCACACCGACCGCTGCCCGACCGGCGTCGCGACGCAGGACCCGACGCGGGCGCGCGCGCTCTACGTGCCGCTCAAGATCGACCGCGTGCACAATTATCACTTGGCGACGCTGCACTCGCTGACCGAGCTGATCGCCGCGGCCGGTCTCGAGCATCCGCAGCAGCTGCGCCCGATCCACTTCTCCCAGCGCACCTCGACGACGGACGTGAAATCCTTCGCGCAGCTTTATCCGTCGCTGCGTCCGGGCGAGCTGCTCGAAGGCACCGAAGACCCGCGCTTCCGCGACGCCTGGCGGATGGCGCGGACGGAGACGTTCCAGCCGGCGCTGTAGGACGCCGGTCCACTTGCAAGGCCGCAGGCCCCCCGTGCGTAAAGGCATCGCAGCGAGGGCTGCGTTTAACGTTTGGTTCAACTTTGGGTGTAGATTGTCGCCATGGACGAGCGGCGCGACAAGGCAAGGCATCGCGTGCTGAAGGCCGGGACGATCGAGTTCGGCGGCGGCGGCGCGATCGACTGCACCATCCGCAACCTGTCAGATACCGGCGCCGCGCTCGACGTCAGCAGTCCCGTCGGCATCCCCGATCATTTCAGCCTGTTGGTCCAGGCCGACGGAACACATCTCGGCTGCACCGTGATCTGGCGCAAGGAAAAGCGGATCGGGGTGAGGTTCGGGTGAGGGGCTTGAGTTTGGCGCAGGCTCTAACCACAAACTCCGCCGTCGTCCCGGACAAGCGCCAGCGCAGATCCGGGACCCATACCGCGTGATCTGTCGATCATGCGCAGACAGCAGTACCGCGCAACTGCCAGTCTTCGCCAAACTCAATCCTGTGGCTATGGGTCCCGGATCTGCGCTCCGCTTCGCTGCGCTTGTCCGGGACGACGAGAGTGGCTCACCCCGTCTCTACTTCGCTCCGCCGGCTCGCGAGAATCTTGTCGATCCTCCGTCCGTCGAGATCGACCACCTCGATGTGCCAGTCGCCGAAGTCGAAGGCGTCGCCGACATCAGGCAGCACGTTGAACTGTTGCAGCACGAGGCCGGCGACGGTGTTGTAGCGGTGCGGCGGCAGTTCGATGCCGAGCAGCTCGCCGAATTCGTCGACCGGCATCCAGCCTGACACCAGCAGCGAATCGTCCGCGCGCTTAACGTAGGCCGGTTCCGGCGGACCTTCCTCGGAATGGAAGGCGCCGACGATGGATTCCAGAATGTCAGCCGTCGTCACGATGCCTTCGAAGGCGCCGTATTCGTCGTAGACGAGGCCGACATGCACCGGCGCAGCCTTCAGGATCGCCAGCACGTCGCGGGCATCGGCCGAGGCGGGAATGCCGGGCGCCTCGCGGACCAGCACGCGCAAATCCGGCGTGCGCTCGTTCATGAAGGCGACCAGCAGGTCCTTGGCCTGGAGCACGCCAATCGGCTTGTCGCGGTCGCCGTCGGACACGGGAAAGCGCGAATGCGGACTCTTGGCGATGGTCGCTTGAATGCTCTCCGGCGTATCGTTCAGGTCGATCTCGTTGACCTCCGTGCGCGGCGTCATGATCGCGCCGACCGGCCGGTCGCCGAGCCGCATCACGCCCGCGATCATCTCCTTTTCACCTGACTCGAGCACGCCCGCGCTTTCGGCTTCGCTGACGAGATGATGGATCTCGTCTTCCGAGACCTTCTCTTCGGACTTGCCGCCATGGCCGAGCAGCGTGAGGATCAGCTTGCCGGAGAGATCGAGCAGGAAGACCAGCGGCAGCGAGACCTTCGCAAGCACGTGCATCGCGGGTGCAACCCTAACCGCGATGCTTTCGGGATCGCGCAGCGCCACCTGCTTGGGCACCAGTTCGCCGACGATCAGGGTGGCGTAGGTGATGAGCGTGACAACCAGGCCCACGCCGACGATGTCGGCAATTCCTGCGGACAGGCCGAGTTCGAGCAGCCATTGCGTCAGCCGCTGTCCGAGCGTCGCGCCCGAAAACGCGCCGGAGAGGACGCCGACCAGCGTGATCCCGATCTGCACCGTCGAGAGGAATTTGCCGGGATCGGCTGCGAGCGTCAGCGCCCGCTCGGCGCCGCGGACCCCCTTGGCGGCGAGCATCGACAGCCGGGCCGGGCGTGACGAGACCACGGCCAGCTCGGACATGGACAGCAAGCCGTTGATGACGATCAGGACGACGACGATGGCGAGTTCGGCGGAGAGCATTGATGTTCCGAGGTAAGGGAGTGTGGCGCGTATGGCAGCACAGGCCTTGATATAGGTATTCGAGGACGAAATGCCGACGATTCTGTCGCATCCGTCACCGCGAGGGAACCTCGGCGACGCCGTCCCGGAAGGTGCTCGAAGCCCATACCCCGCGGAACTACGGGCATGCCGTTGCTTAACGGGCTCTTAGCGGCGACCAGCTAGGTTCTCGACATTTGCAGGAATGTATTCGGGGGATCAGAATGCGGATCGGGAAACTTTTTGCGCTGTCGATGCTGACGGTGACGGTGTTTGCAGTCATCCTTGGCGCCGAGGTGCTCATACCCCAGGCGCGCATCTTCACGAACCGCTCCGACGCGATCAAGACAGTAGACGCCTTTGGTGCGACCTTGATGGTCAGTCAGCACGTTGCCGGCCTTCGTGCCCCCTACATTTCCCCGATCTTCCAGGAGAATTCTGCGACGCAGGCCCAGATCGACGGCGCCGCGAAAGCCGCGAAAGCGGCCGATGCCGCATTCGAGGGGGCAAGGCGCGCCATCCTTGTGCTGGATGATTCCGGACCGATGATCGAAAACCTGGACCGTACCGCCCGGCGGCTCAAGGATATCTACACCGCTGCAGACCGCGCGATGAGCGTGCCCCTGGCGGCGCGCGACAGCGCTGTGGTCAAGGGCTTCCTACCGGGCGTTGCAGAGGTCATCGGCAATATCGAGCCGATCATGAACCGGCTCGAAGCGAAGGTCATCAATGCCGATTCCTCGCTTGCGGCACTGTTGGGCCTGGCGCGAACCGCACAGGATCTGCGCGTCTCGGCCGGCAGCCGGGCCGCCACGCTGTCGCCGGCGCTGAGCGCACGCCGACCGCTCACGGCAGCCGAATTCTCGCTGATGGATCGTATGCAGGGGCGTGTCGAGGCGGACCGCGAGCGCATCGAGGCCGGCATCGACCAGCTCGGAAGCCCGCCTCGCATCGCCACCGCGCTGAAAGCGGCGATCGATTCTTATTTTGGGAAAGCAGCCGCTGCCGTGGACAAGGAGATGCCTGCGGCACGTGGCGACGGCAAGTACGGCATCAACGCCGAAGAGCTGGCCACAGTCATTGTGCCCGCCATCCAGATGTTCTACGGCGTGCGCGATGCCGCGCTCGCGGAAGCTGCCGAGCGCGCCTCGGCCGCGCGCGATGGCGCGCTGGCGATGCTCGCGCTCGCGGGCGTGGCGGTGCTGGCGCTGCTGGGGACACTCGGTGGCGTGACCATGATGCTGCGCAGGCGCGTGGTGTCGCCGCTCAGCCGGCTCGCAGACGTGATCGCAACGCTCGCCGCCGGACAGCACGAGGTCGAGATTCCCGTGACGGGCCGCAATGACGAGATCAGCCAGGTGGCGGGCTCGCTCCAGCACTTCAAGGATTCGCTCTCGGCCAAGAAGGCCGCCGACGAGGCCGCCGCGGTGGAAGCCGAGGCGAAACTCCGGCGCAGCCAGCGCATGGACCAGATCGCGCGCGATTTCGAAGCGTTGATCGGCGAGGTCATCAACACCGTCTCGTCGGCATCGTCGGAGCTGGAAGTGTCGGCGGGAACGCTGACGAGCACCGCCGATCAATCGGAAAAGGTCACCGCAACCGTCGCGGCCGCCTCCGAGCAGGCCTCCAGCAACGTGCAGACCGTTGCCGCGGCCGCGGAGGAAATGGCGTCCTCGGTCGACGAGATCGGCCGGCAGGTCCAGGACTCCGCGCGGGTGGCCAGCGAAGCGGTGCAGCAGGCTGCGCGGACCAACGACTATGTCGGCGAGCTCGCCAAGGCTGCCGGCCGGATCGGCGACGTCGTCGAACTCATCAGCCAGATCGCGGGCCAGACCAATCTTCTGGCGCTCAATGCCACGATCGAGGCGGCGCGCGCCGGCGAGGCCGGACGCGGCTTCGCCGTGGTCGCCTCCGAGGTCAAGGCACTCGCCGAGCAGACCGCCAAGGCCACCGGCGAGATCAGCCAGCAGATCACGGGAATCCAGAGCGCGACGGAGGATTCCGTTGGCGCCATCAAGTCGATCAGCGACACCATCACCCGCATGTCCGAGATCGCATCGGCGATCGCCTCCGCGGTCGAGGAGCAGGGCGCGGCGACGCGGGAGATTTCCCGCAACGTGCAGCAGGCGGCGCGCGGCACCCAACAGGTCTCCGCCAGCATCGTCGACGTGCAGCGCGGCGCGAGCCAGACCGGATCGGCCTCCTCCACCGTGCTCGCGTCAGCGAAGTCGCTGTCCGGCGAGAGCAGCCGCCTCAAGCTCGAGGTCAGGAAGTTCCTGGACGCGATCCGGGCGGCCTAGAAAACGCGCCGCGGGGAGCGCTCAGAACTCTCCGTGCAACCGTCCTGAGAATACCGATACCGGGCCGCGATCGGCGTTGTAGGCGGGATTGACGATGAGCTGGTAATCCGCGGTGAAGGTCAGGGCCTTGTTCAGCGCGTAGGCGTAATAGGTCTCCAGCACGCGTTCCCTGCGGTAGTTGAGCTGGCCGTCGCCGATCAGCGGACCGAGACCGCCGGCGGCGATGAAGTCGCGATGGTCCTGCGAGAGGCCGTTGATCGCGCCGGCAATGGCGACGACGTCGTCGGGTCGGCCCCATTTCGCTCCCTTGACCGAGACGCCGCCGGACAGGCTGCGGTCGATGTCAGTGAAGGCCATGATCTCGTTGCGGCCGTCGTTCCAGCTCCAGCGGCCGAACACGCCGACGTCGTCGGTGATCGCCTGTTCGACGTTCAAAGCGTAGCCGTATTTGAGGCGGCCGCGGCGGGTCTGGCTGATGTCGAGGTTAAGCAGGGGATTGTCCAGCGTCTCGCGATAGCTGCCGGAATAGGCGCTGTTGACGAAGCCGAGTGTGCGCAGCTTGCCGGGCTGGCCGAACAGCGAATATCGGGTCTCGAGCTCGACGACATATTCGCCGCGGCGGCCGATATTCATGTCGAAATTGTTCGAGTTGGACTGCGCGTCGATCAGGAAGTAGCCGGCGCGTAGCGCCCATTGCTTCTGATTCAATTCGGCCGTTGCGCCATAGCCGAGGCCGAGCTTGTCGGCGGCGTAGTCGAAGGCGCCGGATGCCCAGATCGACCAGTTCATGAAGTCCTTGCGCGGGTCGTGCGCATAGGAATTGCCGTCGAACACGTCGACCACGGAGAGCTTTCCGACCTGCAAGGTCAGACGCGACACGTCGGCCTTGCCGGCAAGCTGAAACTGGCCGCTGGGAAGCTCCTCCTGCTCGCCGCCGAAGCCGAAGGTGTGGCGCACGAACAGCCGCGAGGCGTTGAAGTGCGGATAGGGGAAGCCGGACTTCTGCGCTTCGCCATTGGGAAAGCCGGCAGCGCCCGTCGTGTTATTGAAGCCAAAGCCCTGCAGCAGCTCGGGATTGAAGTAGACCTCGCCGCCATCCCACAGCCGCGCATTCAGATAGAGCGAGTTGCTCCAGGTCTGCTGGAAATCCGGCGACGGGAGCAGGCTGTTCGGTCCGGTATAGGGCGCGTGGAACGCGGGGTAGCCCTGCCCCAGCACGGTCGACTGGCCGTGAATCTCCCAGCGGCTGGACTCGGTGTCCGTCACATCCGACTTCGGGTTGTAAGTCGGCAGGCCCGGCCAGTCGATCTTGCGATTGAGGCCGATCCGCAGGCTCTGGAAATCCATCGAGGACGAATATTGCGCGCCGGAGGGGAAGGTGACGTGGGCGTTCTCGAATTTACTGTAGAGATATTCCAGCCGAGCGCTCCAGTGCGGCGCGAAGGCATATTCGACGCCGCCGCCGGCGGTCCAGCCGAACCGCGTGTTCAACACCTTCTCCTCAGTGCCGCCGGTCGGTGTCGAGAGGAAGCGCTCGCCGGCAAACGCGGCGCCGCCGGTTGCGTAGAACAGAAAGGGGCCGGTGGTGTAGCCGAGCCGCGCGCGCAGGCTCGCGACATAGTCCCAACGTTCCTCGGCGCTCGACAGGGCGGTCGCAGCCGACGACACCACATGGTTCGAAGGCAGATAGTTCGGAAAGGAGATGTCGCCTTCGACGCCGAGCAGGAAGCCCGAATTGAGGCGCCAATTGTAGCCGGCCTGCACGCCGCCGGTCGCGCCGGTGAAGACATGATTGTCGGTCGCGACCGTGGGATCGGTCAGCGTGGCCGAGGACGTGCCGCGGGTGAAACCGGCATGCGCACCGATATAGAGGCCGGTCCAGTCATAGACCGCCTTCAAGGCCGGTGCCTTCAGCGGCAGATCGGCCGCGCGGCTGGTGGCGGGAAAAGCCAATACGCCCGAGGCAATCGCCGCGGCCGTTCGCAAATACCTGTAACGGTGAGCTCTCAACGTCAAAACGCACGCCCCCAACGCGAATGTGTCCACTCGCCGCACTATCCCTGCCGATTCGCGGCGACCCTGTCATCAGGCTTAGGCGCTCCGCGATCGGACCAGATGATCCCGATTCGGCGCGACTTCCTCCCAAGTTCCTGAGCCCGTTGCGAACCTTATTGCGATTAATTCGCAATAGCAACTAGTGCAGATTGCCGCAGGGGATGGTTCGCATCGCGATGTGACGGGACTGCAACAAATTCCAAGGTCCCAAAACGGTTGACCCCGCCCGGGGGGACATCCGGGCGGGGTCGGGGGCACGACACGGGGTGGATGAGGCGCCCGTGTCGGACGCAGGATCCACGTGAGATCGGCCTCAGGGACTCAAATCAGAAGCAGGTACGAACGCGGCCGACGTACTGGCCAAAGGCGTTGTACTGGGCGGCCCAGCCACAGCGGTGATATCCGTTGTAATAGGGGTCGTTGCTGGCGGCGATCGCGGAGCCGACGACGGCGGCGGTGGCGATGCCCAGGCCGACGCCGACGCCCCAGCCCAGCGGCTTGGCTTGCGCCTGCGAGGTGGTGGCCACGACGCTGCCGGTCAGGGTGAGCGCGGTGAGGGCAACTGCGAAAATCTTGGTCTTGATCGACATGTGAAACTCCATCCGGGTTGAGGCGGTCCGTTGTGGCCCGCGTACCGAGTTGGACGGAGGCTCCGCGCGCCCGGTTCGAATCCGGCAAAAGCGGAGGTCGAGTCTGGATCTTTTCCGAATGATTCCAGGAGGATAAGAGCTAGCCGAGCGGGCCTGTGGCGAGCCTGTTCACGTCGAAGTTATCAACCTCGGCAAGCAGCTCGCAAAAAGTGCGGGCGCCCTGGTCGATCAGTTGCTCGCCCTTCGCGGCCACGGCCAGCGTCGCATTGCCGATAGCGCCGCTGGGGTTGAGATCCTGCGCCTGCCAGGCGAATGGTGCGGGTCGCTGCGTCGACAGCCAGCGATATTGCTGCTCCATCGCGATGCTGCTCGCGGGAAAATCCGCGATCGCATCACCGCGCACCCGATCGGGATAGCGCGCCAGCATGATCGAGGTTTCGATCGCGCCGCCGTGGATGCCGTGACGCACTTCGTCGGCCGGGAACAGCTTGTCCGCGCCCGACAGCCGCGACCACGACGTCGTCACCACGAACAGCTTCTGATGCGCGCGCAAATCCTGTGCGATCAGCATCATGGCCGCGCTGTTGCCGCCATGGCTGGTGATGATGACGAGCTTCTTTAATCCGCGCCGCGCGACGTCCTCGCCGATCCCTGTCCATCGCTTCAGCGCGATTTCAGTCGGCAGCGTCTGCGTGCCCGGATAATCGATATGCTCGGTGGAAATCCCGATCGGTTCAACGGGCAGGAAAGTGGCCGGAGTGCTCTCGGGCAGGAGCTCGCGCATCCGCGCGAGATAGGCGTCCGCGATCAGCACGTCGGTCTCGAGCGGCAGATGCGGGCCGTGCTGCTCGGTCGCCGCCAGCGGCAGCACCGCGATCCAGCGCGAAACCTCGTCGGGGCTGGTATCGGCCCAGCGGATCTCGGTCCAGTCGCGGGAAGGCGTCATCAAGGTTTCTTTGCCCGAAATTGTCGCGTAATTTGGGTTATCAGGGGACGCGGGCCAGGCCGGCTCGCGTCCCTGAATGTCTTGCGGTTTTATCGCGTTGCTTGGACATCGGCCAGCAGCGATCGACGGAGTCCCACCATGAGCCCCTCTCATCTGCGGCGAGCCTTAACGGCGGGCCTGATGGCCGCTTTCGTCTCGGTGGCCCCGGCGCGCGCCGAGACGCTGGACAAGGTCACCTTCGGCACCAATTGGGTCGCCGAGGCCGAGCACGGCGGCTTTTTCCAGGCCGTCGCCGACGGCACTTACAAGAAATATGGGCTGGACGTCACCATCGTTCCCGGTGGGCCCAACGAGAACAACCGGATGCTCCTGATCGCCGGCAAGATCGATTTCTTTATGGCCGCGAACACGCTGATGTCGTTCGACGCGGTCGCCAACAACGTCCCAGTCGTCACCATCGCCGCGGTGTTCCAGAAGGATCCGCAGGTGATGCTGACGCAGCCCGATGCCAAGGTCGCCAAGATCGAGGACCTCAAGCCGCTGACGCTGTTCGTCTCCAAGGAGGGCATGACCAGCTATTTCCAGTGGCTCAAATCCGAATACGGTTTCAGCGAGAAGAACGTTCGCCCCTATAATTTCAATCCGCAGCCCTTCATTGCCAATCCCAAGAGCGCGATGCAGGGTTACGTCACCTCCGAGCCCTTCGCGGTCGAGAAGGCCGCCGGCTTCAAGCCCAACGTGTTGCTGCTCGCCGATTACGGCTTCAACACCTATTCGACCCTGATCGAGAGCCGCCGCGACGTGGTCGAGAAGAAACCCGACCTGGTGCAGCGCTTTGTCGATGCCTCCATGGTCGGTTGGTACAATTACATCTACCGCGACAATTCCGCCGGCAACGCCATGATCAAGAAGCTCAATCCGGAGATGACCGACGAGCTGCTCGCCTATTCCGTCGCCAAGATGAAGGAATACGGCATCGTTGATTCCGGCGATTCGCTGAAGAACGGCATCGGTGCGATGAGCGACGAGCGCTACACCTCCTTCTTCAACAAGATGGTGAAGGCAGGCGTGGTGAAGGCGGACCTCGATTTCCGCAAATCCTATACGCTGCGCTTCGTCAACAAGGGCGTCGGCGCCGAGCTGCGCCCGAGCAAGCCGTAGCGCAAGGCCGATGTCATCAGTCCAAACGTCGGCGGGGGTCGAGACCGGCCTGACGGCCCTGGCTGTCAGCCTGCGCGGCGTGACGAAGACCTATGACAACGGCGTGCTGGCGCTCGGTCCGCTCGATCTTGCGGTGCGCAAGGGCGAGTTCATCTCGCTGCTGGGTCCGTCAGGTTGCGGCAAGTCGACGGCGCTGCGGCTGATCGCGGAGCTCAGCGCGCCGTCATCCGGTATCGTGAGGCTGGCGCGTCGCGAGCGCGGACCCCAGCCAGGTCTTGTTCAACCAGGTCATGGCATCGGCTTCGTGTTTCAGGAACCAACCCTGATGCCCTGGACCAGCGTACGCGAGAACGTGCGATTGCCGCTGAAGCTCGCAGGCGTTCCTAAGGCGGAGGCGCGCGCGCGTGCCGACGAGGCGCTGGCAAGCGTCGGGCTTGCCGATTTCGTCGACGCCTTTCCCCGCGAGCTCTCCGGCGGCATGAAGATGCGGGTGTCGCTGGCGCGCGCGCTCGTCACCGACCCTGACATCCTCCTGATGGATGAGCCGTTCGCCGCGCTCGACGAAATCACGCGCTTCCGCCTCAACGACGATTTGCTCGCGCTGTGGCGCAGGCTTGGCAAGACCGTCATCTTCGTCACGCATTCGGTGTTCGAATCCGTCTATCTGTCGCAGCGCGTGGTGGTCATGACGGCGCGGCCGGGCCGCATCCAGGCCGACTTCCGCATCGAGACGGTCGAGCCGCGTGGCGAGGAGTTTCGCACTTCAGTCGCCTATTCCGATTATTGCCGCAAAGTGTCGGCGGCGCTGGCGCCGTCCTATGCAGGGCAGTCGACGCTATGAACGCGCAAGCTTCCGTCACTGCGAAGCCGTCCGGCGCGCAACGCGCGGTGCGCTTCGTGCTGCCCGTCATCGTGTTCGCGGCGGGCCTGCTCGCCTGGGAGCTCGTGGTCCGCATCAAGGACATCCCGCCTTACGTGCTGCCGGCGCCCTCCGTCATATTCGTGACACTGATCAAGGATTGGGCGGTGCTGTCACAGTCGCTCGCCGCGACGCTGCTGACCACGCTTGAAGGTTTTGTCGCGGCCAGCATCGGCGGCATCGCGCTGGCGCTGCTGTTCAATCAGTCCAAATGGGTAGAAGCATCGCTGTTCCCCTATGCCGTAGTGCTTCAGGTCACGCCGGTCATCGCGATCGCGCCGCTGCTGCTGATCTATCTGGAGCAACAGACCGCGGTCGTGGTCTGCGCCTTCATCGTCGCCTTTTTCCCGGTGCTGTCGAACACCACGCTCGGGCTCAATTCGGTCGATCGCAACCTCGCCGGCCTGTTCCAGCTCTATGGCGCCTCGCCGCATCAGACCCTGCGCTTTCTCAAGCTGCCCGCGGCGCTGCCCTATATTCTCGGCGGCCTGCGCATTGCCGGCGGCCTGTCGCTGATCGGCGCGGTCGTGGCCGAGATCGCGGCGGGAACGGCCGGCGCCGGCTCCGGGCTCGCCTACAGGATCGCAGAATCCGGCTACCGCTTGAACATACCCCGCATGTTCGCAGCGCTGCTGCTGTTGTCGCTGGCCGGGATTGTCATCTATGGGGTGCTGGCGCTAGTTTCCCACCTCGTTTTACGGCGCTGGCACGAGAGCGCGCTTGGAAAGGACAACTGATGACCACCGGTTCGATTTCGTCCGAAAAGATCGACCTTCTGATTTATGGGCCGGTCCGGCCGATCCTCGAGAACGGGTTTTCCGATCATTTCGTCGTGCACAAGGCAGAGACGCGGGGCGATCTCGAGCGGCTGACGCCGGCGATCCGCGAAAAGATCCGCGGCGTGGCGGTGACCTATCACACCGTGCGCGCCGACAGGGATTCGCTGTCGCAGCTGCCGAAGATCGAGATGGTGGCGAGCTTCGGCGTCGGCTACGACCACGTCGACGCGAAATACGCCGCCGAGCACAACATCATCGTCACCAATACGCCCGACGTGCTGACCGAGGAGGTCGCCGACGTCGCGATGGGGCTTCTGATCTCCACGGTGCGTGAGTTCATCAAGGCCGACCGTTATGTGCGCTCCGGTCTCTGGCAGACCCAGAACTATCCGCTCAGCGTCGGCTCGCTGCGCGATCGCAAGGTCGGCATCGTCGGCATGGGCCGGATCGGACAGGCGATCGCGCGCCGGCTCGATGCCTCGCTGGTGCCGGTGGTCTATCACACCCGCAATCCGTCCAAGGACGTCTCCTACAAACATTACCCCGACCTGATCGAGATGGCGAAGGCCGTGGACACGCTGATGGTAATCGTGCCCGGTGGCGCCTCGACCAACAAGATGATCAACGCCGAGGTGCTGAAGGCGCTCGGCCCGCGCGGTGTGCTGGTCAACGTCGCGCGCGGCTCGGTGATCGACGAACCTGCGCTGGTCCAGGCGCTCAAGTCCGGCACCATCCTTGCCGCCGGTCTCGACGTGTTCGCGGCCGAGCCGAATGTGCCGGACGAGCTCAAGACCATGCAGAACGTGGTGCTGCTGCCGCATATCGGCTCGGCGTCGGTGGTGACGCGCAACGCGATGGACCAGCTCGTGGTCGACAATCTCAAGTCCTGGTTCTCAGGCAAGGCGCCGTTGACGCCGGTTGCGGAAACGCCTTTCAAGGGGCGCTGATGAGAGCTCTTCGGGTCGTTGCATTCGCCGTCGCGGCCTACTTGGCCGCGATCGGCATCGCGTTGGCGCAGGATACGACGACCCTGAAGAAGGAAATGCCCGGGCAGTGGGAGCTCTCGACCACCGAGCGCAGCAAGACCTGCGTGGTCACGCTCAAGGCCGACACTGCTGCTCAAGGCTTCAAGCTCGAGCTGGAGCCGGCCTGCAAGGCCGCGCTGCCTTTCACCAAGGACATCGTCGCCTGGAGCGTCAGGGGTCTCGACATCGTCCGCCTGCAGGATGCGAGCGGTGAAGCCGTGATCGACTTCACCGAGGTCGAGGCCGGCATCTTCGAGGGCCTGCGCCAAGGCGAGGGCGTCTACATCCTGCAAGACCTCGCCGCCGCCCGCTCGATGGCGAAGTCGATGGACCAGATGATCGGCGACTGGTCGATCGTGCGCGGCAACGGCCAGCCGGTCTGCGGGCTGACGCTGACCAACACGGAAGCCGGGCCGGACAATTTCCAGGTCTTCCTCAAGCCGAAATGCGATGCAGCCATCGCGCAGTTCAACCCGACGCAATGGCGGCTCGACCGCGGCCAGATCATCCTGCTGTCGAAGGCCGGCGAGGCCTGGCAGTTCGAGGCCGACGACAACGCGCAATGGCGGCGCGTGCCCGATACCGCCGATCCTCTGATCATGCTGCGGCAGTAGGCGCCGCGAAGCCCGACCTCATCCTGAGGGCCCGCCATAGGCGGGCGTCTCGAAGGATGACCTCAGGCTACGTCGTCGGCCTGGGCGGCGGCGCGGTGCCCTGGGCCCACTTCTCCATTTTGCCAAGCACGCCCCAGGCCGTGAGCGCCAGCGAGATCGGCATCGCGAACTGGCCGAGGCCCGGCACGGCCGACACGAGCGTCCCGAGCAGTCCGGCAATACCGCCTGCGTTGGGGCTCGCGGTCACTGACGAGAGCAGCGCCGTGATCAGCGAGCCGCCGATGCCGAGCGCGGTCTTCTTGCCGTCGAGCATCTTGCCGATGGTATCGCCGAGCGCGCCATTGACCTGGCCGAGGACGGGCTTGCCGTCCCGGTTGAGCAAGGTGCCGAGCAGGTCGACGACCTGCTTCAATTGATCGACGGGAGCGGGGCTGGTCGGGGTGAGGGGTCCTGGCATGGGGGCGGTCTTGTTGACGAGGGAGAAGAGCCGTTCGAACAGGCTGATCGGATCCGTGGTGGCGGGCAGCGTATTGCCCGATGTCGTCGTTGCCGGGATCACGGCGCCGACCGGTGGCCTCAGCAATTGCGCGAGATCCTCCAGCCGCTTCATGATCCTGGACACATCGCCGCTCGATCCGCTGGGGCCCGACTGCACAGCGCGCGTGAGGGCGGCGACCGTGGCGCCGTCGAGAAGTCCGGTATCCCTCAGGCCGTTCTGCTGCTGAAACTGCGAGACCGCGGTTCTGGTCTTTGGTCCGCTGATGCCGTCCTCGGCGAGCGGCGGATTGGCGCCGAGCTTGTTGAGCGCCTGCTGCATGAGAACGATCGTCGACGCCGCGTCGTCCTCCGGCTCCGCGCGGCTGGCGAATTGCGGGCTGCAGTCGAGGGTGATCGAGGAATCCAGCGACATCATGGCATGCAGGATCACCGCGGTGCCCAGCTGGGAATCGACGTGGTTCGAATCGAACACATGATCGCGGACGAATTTGCCAGCCCTTGCCTCGGGCGGGCCATACAGCGTCGAACCGCCATAGAGATAGGGCGAATTGCAGCCCTTGGCGTGATAGCCGAAGCCGTTGAACGCTTCGAGCCGGAACAGAATCCGCGCGATCCCCCAGTCGTGAGCGCCGATGAAATTCTCGATTCTGAAGGCGTCCACGGCGCCGTCCACGAACGTGGCAAACGGGCCGCGCCCTTTCGGAACGATGGTCGTGGCGCGATGAAGCGTTTCGCCGTTGCCGAGGTAGGTGTCGAAATCGAAATTGGACTCGCGGTAGTGGCAGAGGGCAGCGAAATACCAGGGGACGCCGGTCAGCCGTTCGATCTGCTGATAGGTCGCCTTGCCGTTGATGGCCTTGCGCGCGACCGCGTTCGCGTCGGAGAGGCGTGAAGGCCGGATCTCGAGATTGGACCAATTGCCCTCGTATTCGCTTTTCAGACTCTCGAATGAAATCATTTTCCGCTCCCGCAATGAATGGATTTTCGCAACTGCGCGTCAGTCGAAATGGACCAGTGCCGTGATCAGGGCGCGAGGCCAGCGTGATCTCCCGCAAGTCTGGCAGGCCGCCGCGCCGCCGCGTGTGAAGTGGGTTACAACCTCGCCGGGAAAATGAGCGACAGGACCGGGATTAGGGCGACCGCCGGTGAGGGAACCGAGAGGGCCGCTGCTCGGTTAGCGACGCGAGGCAGTCCGGCAAGGAGCTCAGCATGACCACGCGCGTCCTCGCGATCGGCATCGAACCCGGCAACGCGGACTACAGTGCATTCCCGCAGCTCACGCCGGCGCTCGTGCGCGACTATATCGATGCGCAGCTGCTGCGCCTGCGCGATCTCGGTTACGAAGTCACGAGTTGCCTGATCGATCTCGATGCCGCGGCGGAAGCCGCTGTGACGGCAGCGTTGCGCGAGGAGAATTTCGACTGCATCGTGATCGGCGCGGGGCTGCGCGAGCCTAGGGAGCGCCTGCTGCTGTTCGAGAAGGTGCTCAACCTCGTCCACCGCCTGGCGCCTGACGCCGCGATCTGCTTCAACACCACGCCGGCCGACACCGCCGAGGCCGTGCAGCGCTGGATCGATGCTTGAGATGAATCGGCTGGCCCGCGGCGCGCGCGCGGCTTGGCCTGAGCCGCCTTCCAGCCGAGCCTCCGACGCCATCGCGAGAAGTGCCGGGTCCCGGCGTGGTGATTCTTCTGGTCCGAATCCGGCTGCGGCGCTATCACTTGTCTGACCACAGGGGAGGGCGAGCATGCTTCGAGGTCTTCGCATTGGAAGTTTCGCTATCGCGGCATGTCTGACAGTCGTGATGGCGATGCCTGCTCATGAGGCGGCGGCGCAGGACGCAATTGGCGGTGCCATCCTCGGCGGCGTCGGCGGAGCGATCGTGGGTGGCGCCATCGGCGGAGGCCGCGGCGCTGCCATCGGCGCGGTCGTCGGTGCCGGCACGGGGGCTGCGATCGCCTCCGAGGGCGAACGCCGCCGCTCTGGCTATTATGCCTATCAGCGCGGCTGCTACATGCAGCGCCGGGACGGCTCCTATGTCCCGGTCGACCCGCGATATTGCTACTAGATCAACCGCATCCCGCGCAAACTCGCATGCCCGCTCTTGCCGACGATGATGTGGTCGTGCACCGAAATGCCGAGCGGCTTGGCGATGTCGATGATCGCCTTGGTCATCTGGATGTCGGCCTGTGACGGCGAGGGATCGCCTGAGGGGTGGTTGTGCACCAGGATCAGCGCGGTCGCGGACAATTCCAGCGCGCGCTTGATCACCTCGCGCGGATAGACCGGGGTGTGATCGACGGTGCCGGTCTGCTGCACCTCGTCGGCGATGAGCTGGTTGCGCTTGTCGAGAAACAGCAGGCGAAACTGCTCTTTCTCGGCAAACGCCATGCTGGTGCGGCAATAGTCGATCACCTCGTTCCAGGACGACAGCGCGTTGCGGCTGTTGACCCCGCCCTTGGCGACGCGATGCGACGCCGCCGCGATCAGCTTGAGCTGGTGGATCGCGGATTCCCCGATGCCGTCCACCTCGCGCAGGCGCGCCACCGGCGCATGCACGACCTCGGCAAACGAGCCGAAGGTCTTGATCAGCGACTTCGCCAGCGGCTTGGTGTCACGCCGCGGCAGCGCCGGAAACAGCGCCATCTCCAGCAGCTCGTAGTCGCTGAGCGCGTCCGCACCCGCGCTGTAGAAGCGCTCGCGCAGCCGTTCGCGATGGCCGAGATAGTGCGGCGCTTCTTCGGGCTTGCTCTTGTCGTGGTCGGTCTTGGCGGGCATCGGCCGCCAGCATTGCCGCGGGCAATCGTTTTTGCAACCGTCAATTGCGGCGATGAACCCGGTTCACGCCAGCCGGCGACCCGAAGGTCAGCCGTCAGCCGCAATCACCCGATCTGCTTCTCGCCGTGCCGCTCCGACAGCGTGAAGATCTCGACGCCGGTGGCGGTGACGCCGACCGAATGCTCGAACTGCGCCGACAGCGAGCGGTCGCGGGTCACGGCGGTCCAGCCGTCGGACAGGATCTTCACATGCGGCTTGCCGAGATTGATCATCGGCTCGATGGTGAAAAACATGCCGGGCTTGAGCTGCACGCCTTCGCCGGGCCGGCCGATATGGATGATGTTCGGCTCGTCGTGGAACATGCGCCCGAGGCCATGGCCGCAGAAATCGCGCACCACGCTCATGGCCTGCGGCTCGACGAAACTCTGGATGGCGTGGCCGATGTCGCCGGTGGTGGCGCCGGGCTTCACCGCGGCGATGCCGCGCATCATCGCCTCATAGGTCACCTCGATCAGCCGCTCGGCCTTGCGGGCGATCGGGCCGACCGCATACATCCGGCTGGAATCGCCGTACCAGCCGTCGACGATGAAGGTGACGTCGATGTTGACGATGTCGCCCTCTTTCAGCGGACGGTCGCCGGGCATGCCGTGGCAGACCACGTGGTTGAGCGAGGTACAGGTCGAATAGCGGTAGCCGCGATACATCAGCGTCGCCGGATAGGCATTGTTGCTGAAGGCGAAGTCGCGGACGAACTGGTCGATGCGCTCGGTCGGAACGCCCGGCCCGACGATGTCGGTGAGCTCGTCGAGGCACTTCGCCACCAGCGCTCCCGCCTTGCGCATGCCGGCAAAGGCGCTTGGCCCATGCAGCTTGATCTGCCCGGTCTTGCGCAGCGAGGTATCGGTAGCTTCGACGTAGCTCATGCGGATGCGGTCTTCTCGGCACGGGGCCGGTATCGAGGTGGGCGCAAGGGTCTGATTTAAGGCCCTAATTTAATGATCGCGAGCCTTCATGCAAGCCAAGCTTGGCGCGCATGCGCCGAAAAGCCGGCTCAATTCGGGACTTCTACGGTGGTTTCCACCGGGAGGGCACCGCCGCGGACGCGGATTTCGCGCACGGGATAGGGAACCCGGATGCCCTCGCGCTTGAAGGCGTCCCACAGCGCCAGCATCACGTCGCTCTTGACGTTGTCCATGCCGTCGGGGTCGGCGATCCAGAAGGTCAGCGAGAACTTCATCCCGGCTTCCGCGAATTCGGTCAGGATGCAGTTTGGCGGCTTGCCCTTCTGTGCGCGCGGATGCGCGGCCGCGGTCTCGGCGGCGAGCTTGCAGACCAGCCGCGGGTCCGCGTCGTAATTGGTGCCGAAGGCGATTTTCACCAGCGTGTTCTTGTCGGTGTAGGTCCAGTTGACGACCTTCTGCGTCACCAGATCCTCGTTCGGCACCAGGAATTCGCGGCCATCGCCGGCGGCGACGGAAATATAGCGCGTCTTCATCGCGCTGATCCGCCCGGTGTTGTCGCCGATGGTGACGAGATCGCCGGGCTTCACCGATTTGTCGGCGAGCAGGATGATGCCCGAGATGAAATTGGCGACGATCTTCTGCAGGCCGATACCGATGCCGACGCCGACCGCACCGGAGAACACCGCGAGCGCCGAGAGATCGATGCCGACCGTGCCGAGCGCGATCACGATCGCGACCGCAAGCAGGCCGATGCGGATGATCTTGACCAGCAGCACCTGTACCGATGGCGTCAGATCGGTGGTCGAGTTGATCCGGCTCTCGGCGAAATTGCTGGCGATGTTGGTGAGCCAGAGCGCGATGAGCAGCAGCGCGCCGGCCTTGATCACCAGCAGCGGCGTCAGCCGCAGGCCGCCGAGCACGATGGCGAAGGAGTCGAGCAGGTCGACCGTCGCATCGAGCTCGCCGAGGATCGAGAGCGCCGCGACGAACCAGGCCGTGATCGACACCAGCTTGACGATGAAGGCGTTGCGCAGCACCGAGGTCAAGAGCCGGATCGCGAGCCAGGCCAACCCCAGCTTGGCGGCGACCATCAGGAGATAGCTGCGGCTCGGCCAGGTCGCGTGGTACATGACCACGCGGGAGACGATCACAAGCAGCGTGAACGCCGCCGTCGAGGCGCTGGCGACCATCACCCGGGCGAAGTGCCGGAGCGGCAGCGGCCAGCGCATCGCCAGCGAGGTCATGTCGACGCGGCTGCGGACGGCGGCTTCCGTGGCATAGGCGATGCCGGCCGCGGCCAGAATGAGCCCGAATTGCAGGTAGAACCAGGGCGAGGAGATTTCGGCCCCGACGCTGCGCGCGGTGGTCTGCACGAACTCCATGAAGTCTTTGAGGTCCATGTCCATCGGTCTCGTCGGGAAGCGGGCGGGAGGTGTTGATTCGAGCGCGCCGGAGAATCCCACAAAGGAGCCGGCCGGACCACCGATACACCGCCAAGTGAAGTGCGTTAAGGCCGCAAAACGCGGGCAGATTGCCGCGAGCGGGAGAAAATGGGTTGGCGTGCAGGGGCAGCGACGATAAGGATGCTGAAGCGCATGTTTTCGAGACGGGCAAATCTGTTGGTCGCGGCACACTTCACCTCGCCCCGCTTGCGGGGAGAGGTCGAAATTCGAGCGCAGCTTGAATTTCGGGTGAGGGGGACTCTCCGCGAGTCCCACTGTCACCACCCCCGCGGAGGCTCCCCCTCACCCCACCCTCTCCCCGCAAGCGGGGCGAGGGAGTGCCCGGCCGGTGGCCGCCTGACTGAAATCGTCGATCTCCCGGAGTAACCGCAGCACCGCATGGCTTCCCTCGACACTGTCAGCCTCGCCATATTGCTCGGCGCCGTCCTGGTGTTGGCCGGGATCCTGTCAAGCCTGCTTGCGCTGCGCTTCGGCGCGCCTCTTCTGCTCGTCTTCCTCGCGATCGGCATGCTCGCGGGCGATTCCGGTCCCGGACAGCTGCAGTTCGACGACGTCCGAACCACCTATCTGGTCGGCTCGGTCGCGCTCGCACTGATCCTGTTCGACGGCGGCCTGCGGACCCGCTTTGCCAGCATCCGCACCGTGCTGGCGCCGTCCATGGTGCTCGCGACCGTCGGCGTGCTGCTGACCGCCCTGATCACGGCGCCGTTCGCGAAATATGCGCTCGACCTCAACTGGACGGAGTCGCTGCTGGTCGGCGCCGTGGTGGCCTCGACCGACGCGGCCGCAGTGTTCCTGCTCGTGCATACCCAGGGCCTGCGCCTGCGCCCGCGCGTCGGCGCGACGCTGGAGGTGGAATCCGGCACCAACGATCCCTTCGCGATCTTCCTGACCCTGATGCTGGTCGAATACATCTCGCTGGGAACGGGCACGGCCGCGCATGTGATGATGGAGTTCGCCCAGGAGGCCGTGCTGGGCGCCGTCGTCGGGGTCATCGGCGGGCGTCTGGTCGTCATCGCGCTCAATAAGGTCGCGCTGCCGCAGGGCCTCCATGCGCCGTTCGTCACCACCGCCGCGCTCGTCATCTTCGGCGGCTCGCAGATCATGCACGCCTCGGGATTCCTCGCGGTCTATCTCGCGGGTATCATCATCGGCAACCGCCCGACGCGCGCGCATAATTCGGTGGTGGCCTTCCTGGACGCCGCGACCTGGCTGGCGCAGATCGTGATGTTCGTGCTGCTGGGCCTGCTGGTCTCGCCGAGCCGGCTCGGCGGCAGCGTGCTGCCGGCGGTCGGGATCGCATTCGTCCTGATGCTGCTGGCGCGGCCGATCGCCGTGTTCGTGTGCCTGGCGCCGTTCCGCTTCAACTGGCGTGAAAAGATCTTCATCGCCTGGACCGGCCTGCGCGGCGCGGTCGCGATCTTCCTGGCCTCGATCCCGATGCTGGTCGGGCTGTCGAAGGCCTATCTCTATTTCGACGTCGCCTTCGTCGTCGTCATCATCTCGCTCCTGCTGCAAGGCTGGACCCTGGCGCCGGCCGCGCGCAAGCTGCACGTGGCGCTGCCGCGCGCCGAGCGCGGCCCGCGCCGTGTCGAACTGGATCTGCCCGGGCAGCTCGAGCAGCAGCTCGTCGGCTATCCGGTGCGGCCGAAGAGCCTGTATTTTCGCCGCGGCCTGATCCCGTCCTGGTCGAAGCCCACGCTGGTGATACGCAACGAGAGCATTTTGACGCCGATTGAAGCCGAGCCCATCGCGCCTGGCGACTACATCTATCTGCTGGCGCCGCCGGAAAAGGCCGAATCGCTCGACCGCTTCTTCGTCGACATGCAGCCGAGCTCGGCGCCGGACCCGCATCTGCTGGGCGATTTCATGGTCTCCGGCGAGCACACGCTCGCCGAGCTCGCGGAGATCTACGGCGTGAAGGTGAGCGAGGACGAGAGCGGGCACACGCTCGCTGATTATTTCGACGTGCATCTCGACCGCGCGCCGAAAGAGGGGGCGGAGCTCGTGCTGGATCCGATCGTGCTTGTGGCGCGCTCCATCTCCGGTGGCCGAGTCAACGTCGTCGGCCTGCGCCTGCCGGAAGACGAGGAAACGCCCCCGCCGCTTACGCGCAGGCAGGCGCTGCGGCGCAAGCTGGCGGATTTGTGGAGCTCGGTGGCGGGAGTTTAGCGGCGTTTCGCGCGTCGTGGCCGTGAGAATCGTTGAAGCGACATGCCTCCCCGATGTCGTCCTGGCGAAAGCCAGGACCCATAACCACCGCCAGCTGTTTTGCGAATGCTGGTGGTGATGATCTGTTCCAACGACTCCTCCCTGGGGGTTCCTGGCTTTCGCCAGGACGACGGCGGAGAGCGGTGGCGACGGCGCGGGAACCGCCACCAAATCGCCGCAACCGCCGAAGATTTGCGCGTCTTCGTGACGGCTGCTCCCGGAACGCTCCGTGCTGCCGCTCGTTCTTAGCGGCGTAAACGCACCTGACAGGAGTAATCCATGCAAAAGTTCATCTTGCCGGCGATCATTGCGATCGGCCTCGGATCGGCAGCGCCTGCGATGGCCTATGACACCGGCGACCAGATCTCGATGCAGGTCGCACTCGACGTCGCCACCGACATCGGCGTCATGACCGTCTCGCACACCGAGTTCCTCGGCGATGAATGGCAGATCGAAGGCCGTGATCGCGCCGGCCGCTGGATGGAGGTCGATGTGGACGCTCGAACGGGCGAGGTGCGTAACGTCGATCGCGGTTGGTAGTGGCGGGTCTCGGTAGCAGAGCGCGCCGCCGCAACGCGCGGGGACCGCGCCGCCTCGGTGCGGCTGTCGGGCGCGCTCCACGTTCATCTCGTCGAGGCGCTCGGCAATTCTGAGCTGACGCACTTCCTCGCCGATCTGCTCAGCCGGTCCTCGGTGATGGTCTCGGTCTACGAACCCGCCCCAACGTCGTCCTGGCGAAAGCCAGGACCCATATGTGGACGGCCCCCGTGGCACAAGAGCTTAGTGAGGTTTGATCGGATCGCTTGCATCCATATGTCCGGCCTGTTGATGCGGCTTTGTCGGACCGCTGGCCAAGATGGTTTTCGCGACACGAGTTCCAATCACCCATGCGACCTTATTCGGCCAATGGGTCCTACGGATTTGCTCGCATCTCGAACGATCGATCGCACCATCTCCTCTGCTCTTGCAGCTCCGGTTCGGCCGGTGGGGCTAACCCGCCGGTCGGCCGAATCTTTCGATCACACGGCAGCGGCCGTTTGGGCCTCGTTTTGCGCCCCTAGCCGCGCGCGATCGTATTGCTCTCCCGTCGTCATCAGCTTCCAGGCGATGCGGGCCATCTTGTTGGCCAGCGCCACCGCCGCCAGCTTCGGTGTTTTGCGCTTCAAAAGCTCGATCAGCCAGCTCGGCCCACGAGCTTTCGATTTGGCGATCTTGACCACCGAAGTTGCCCCAAGCACCAGCAGCTGACGCAAGGTCTCATCGCCTGCACGGGTTATCTTGCCGAGCCTGGTCTTTCCCGCGGTGGAATGGTCCTTTGGGGTCAGGCCGAGCCAGGCGGCAAACAGCCGTCCCGAGCGGAAGGCGTGAGGATCGGGTGCCTTCATCACCAGTGCTGCGGCGGTGACCGGACCGATCCCCGGGATCTGAGCCAAACGACGGCTCAAGGCATTGGCACGGTGCCAGGCGAGAAGCTTCGCCTCCACTGCCTTCAGCTCGACCTGCACCTGATCATATTGGCGGGCAAGCGTCGCAAACAGTTCGCGGGCCAGCGTCGGCACCCTTTCATCGTGCTCGATTGCGGCCAGGAACGAGACCAGCTTGTCCAGCCCCTTGGCCTCGATCAGACCGAACTCCGCCGCATAGCCGCGGATCATGTTGGAAAGTTGAGTGCGTCGCACGACCAGTTGTTCGCGGATGCCCAGCAGCATCAGCGCGGCCTGTTGCTCGGCGGTTTTCACCGGCACATAGCGCATCCGCGGCCGGCTCGCCGCCTCGCACAGCCCCTCTGCATCGCGCCCATCGTTCTTATTGCGCGCCACGTAGGGTTTCACCAGCTGCGGAGCGATCAGCTTGGCTGTGTGTCCCAGCTTACCTAGCTCTCGCGCCAGGACGTGAGCCGCCCCACACGCCTCGATCACCACCACCGTCGGCGGCAGCTTGGCAAAGAACTCCAGCATCCCCTTGCGGCCAAGCCGTTTGCGCAGCACGACCTGCTCCGAGGCATCCACCCCATGCAGTTGAAAGATATACTTCGACGTATCCATCCCAATGCGGATAATCTGGCTCACGGACGGCTCCTGTGAATGAGTTTCTGACAACCTCATTCTGGCACACTGATGCCGTAGGGGGCCGTCCACACCATCACCCCGGGGAGTAGTTTTGCGAACACCGGCAGTCACGTTTTCTTCGCTGGTACGCACACCACCGGCCGCTGATAGATCACGCGGTATGGGTCCTGGCTTTCGCCAGGACGACGGCGGAGGGTGGGCCGGCGGCTTGCCTCAACCGTTGCCTGCTCAACGCCCCCCTCACGTCAACACCTTAACCCCGCCGAACGACGTCACGCGGCCCTGCTTCAGCATCACGATCTGCGTCGCGAGCTGGCGCAGCTCGGCGACGTCGTGGCTGACATAGACCATGGGGACGTTGGCCTCGTCGCGCAGCCGCACCAGATAGGGCAGGATCTCCAGCTTGCGACCCTCGTCGAGCGCGCCGAGCGGCTCGTCGAGCAGCAGCAGGCGCGGCCTCGACAGCAGCGCGCGACCGAGCGCGACGCGCTGGCGTTCGCCGCCGGAGAGCTTTCCGGGGCGGCGACCCTGCAGCGCGCCGATGTCGAGCAGCTCGATGACGCGCTTGTGCTGCGCCGGATCGGGCGCGAGGCCGTTCATCCGCCTGCCATAGTCGAGATTTTGCGCGACGTTGAGATGCGGAAACAGCCGCGCATCCTGGAACACATATCCGATGCGGCGGCGCCAGGTCGGGACATGAATGCCGGCCGCGCTGTCGTCGACGGTCTCGCCGTCGATCACGATAGTGCCGCGGTCGGGCCGCAGCAGTCCCGCGATCATGTTGACCAGCGAGGTCTTGCCGGCGCCCGACGCTCCGAACAGGCCGATGACGCGGCCCTCGCTCGCGAAAGCGGCGGACAGCGAGAACTCGCCGAGCTGCTTTTCGATGTCGACACGCAGCATGGTCAATTCCCGTGCAGGCGCGCGGTGGCGCGGCGGGCGAACCATTCGGCGGCAATCAGCGCACCGAGCGCCAGCACGATCGAGACGATCACGAGCCGTCCCGCGGCGGCGTCGCCGTCCGGGGTCTGGATCAGCGAATAGATCGCGGACGAAATCGTCTGGGTCTCGCCGGGAATGTTGGAGACGAAGGTGATGGTGGCGCCGAACTCGCCGATCGCTTTCGCAAAGCCGAGCACCATGCCGGCGAGCACGCCGGGCAGCGCCAAGGGCAGCGTCACCGTGAAAAACACTTTGAAAGGAGTGGCGCCGAGCGTCTCGGCGGCCTGCTCGAGCCGGCGGTCGATCGCCTCGATCGACAACCGCATCGGACGCACCAGCAGCGGAAACGCCATCAAGCCGCAGGCAAGCGCAGCACCGGTCCAGCGGAAGGCGAAGACGATGCCAAGATGGTCCGCCAGGAAACCGCCGACGAGCCCGCGCCGGCCGAAAGTGAGCAGCAGCAGATAGCCGGTGACGACAGGCGGCAGCACCAGCGGCAGATGCACCAGCGCATCGAGCACCGACTTGCCCCAGAAATCACGCCGCGCGAGCAGCCATGCCAGCGCAATGCCGAACGGCGTTGCCACTAGCGTAGCGATCACGGCAACCCTGAGCGAGAGCAGGATCGCCGTCCATTCGGCGGGAGAGATGTCGAGCATCAAATCGCAAATCAAGTCGAGGGGCTGATCAGGAACTTGAAACCGAATTTTTCAAGAATGGTCTTGGCGGCGGTCGAGCGCAGGAAGGCGAGATAGTCGCCGGTCTCGCCCTTTGCAGTCGTGGTCGCAGCGACGGGATAGATGATCGCGGGATGCGAATCCGCCGGGAAGGTGCCGACGATCTTCACGCCGGGCTCGACCTTGGCATCGGTGGAATAGACGATGCCGAGGTTGGCCTCGCCGCGCGCGACCAGCGTCAGCGCGGCACGCACGCTCTCGGCCATGGCGAATTTCGGCTCGGCCGCCTGCCAGGCCCCCAGGCTCGTCAGCGCCGCCTTGGCATATTTCCCAACCGGCACGGATTTGACGTCGCCGGTCGCGATCCTGCCGTCGCCGGCGAGTTTTGCGAGGTCGAACCCCTGCGCGATGGGGACGTTGTCGAGCCTGGAATCCTTCGGCGCGATCAGCACGATGCTGTTGCCGAGCAGATTGACCCGGGTCGGCTCGTTGATGGTCTTCCTGGAGATCGCGTAGTCCATCCAGTCGGTGTCGGCGGAGACGAACACATCGGCCGGCGCGCCCTGCTCGATCTGCCTGGCGAGCACGGAGCTTGCGGCATAGCTGACGCTGAACTTGACGCCGGTCCTGGCGGTGTAGGCGGCGTCGACTTCGTCGAGCGCGTTCTTCATCGAGGCTGCCGCGAACACGGTGATGGTCTTGTCCTCGGCTCTAGCAGGCGAAAGGCCCGCGGCCAGAAGGAATAAAGCTGAAAAAAGCACGGAAAGGCGGGACATCGGAAGCGCTCCATGCGCGCGCTCAGGGCACGCAAGGCGGCGCGCGCAAGACGGCGTTGGTTGAATGAGGCTTGCGACCGGCGGAAGCGCTGTTCCGGCAAGCCCGACGGACTTACGGTCCGGCAAGCGATCGCTGCGTCATCATAACAGGGTGGCGGAACAGGTCAAAGGCGACGGTTCGCATGGCGCCAACCAGGGATTCGTCATCCCGGGGACGACCGCGGAGGCTTTACGGCTTCGCATTGCCCGCGTGCAGCACGGCCTTGCACGCCGCCGGCATCTGCGCCAGCGTCATCGGCGGTTTCGGCTTCGGCGGCTCCGGCGGCGGTTTGGGGTGCAGCACGCCGTCGCTGAACCAATAGGCGAGATCGGAGGGCTTGCAGCCTTCGTCGTCGGATTGCGACGGCTGGCCCTCGCAGTCGCTCGCGCCCGCCGGGCAGCGCATGCGGATGTGGAAATGATAGTCGTGGCCCCACCACGGCCGTATCTTCGACAGCCAGGAACGGTCGCCCTTGGCGTCGCGGCACAGCGCCTTCTTGATCGCGGCATTGACGAAGATGCGCTGCACCGCCGGCTCCTGCGCCGCGTCGCGCAGCACCAGCACATGGCCCGGCGTGAACACCTTTGGATCGATGTCGAGCCGATCCGGGCGCACCATCATCACCGCCGACATGTCCTCGCGCTCCTCGCGCGAGAGCCGATGGTCGGGCATCGGCGTCAGCCAGATGTCGGCATCGAGGCCAATCTGGTGGCTGGCATGGCCGGACAGCGCCGGCCCGCCGCGCGGCTGGGCGATGTCGCCGACCAGGATGCCTGGCCATCCCGCGTCCTTGTGCGCCCTCGCCGCAAGCCGCTTGATCAGCGCGATCATCGCGGGGTGACCATAGTTGCGATTGCGCGACAGCCGCATCACCTGCCAATTGTCGCCGTTGAGCGGCATCTGCTCGGCGCCGCCGATGCAGCCCTTGGTGTAGGAGCCGATGACGTGCGCCGGTCCCTTCGACGGCAGCAGCTTTCGCGCGAACAGCTCCTTGGCGCCAATACTGGGATCGTTCGGATTGGCGAGCGGCGGCAGCGGTTTTGGGTTGACGCTGCCCTTGTCCTGGGCCAGCGCGTCGCCGGCGGCCAGGAGCGTCATGACGAGGAGGAGAGGGGCGAGGCGGCGGGGACTCATGCTGACATCCTTATAGCCCAACACCGCGCCAGGGTTAAGAAACAGTCCTTCCGCTGAAATTTCGTTCAAAAGTTGCGGTTCCCAACGCGGCCGGCCGATTTTTAACGACGCGATAACCCTCTCGTGCATTGACCAAAATTCGTGCGCCGGACGCGTGCTCACTCCCTTCTGCATGCAATCCCGCGCGATCCCGGAAATGATTCAAGGCGGCGCGCAATTTTGCGCCATCTCGTGCTCCGATCACGACGATGCGATGCGCTTGGAGCGCCCATCGGCGCTGCCGCGCCTTGCAAATGGGCAACAAGGGCTGCTTTTTCGTGGCTGCCAGACCGTGCGTCCAATCACCATGCCACCCAAGATTACTTTTTTTTCAGACACTTGCCCCAAGAGTTGCGGTCGCTGGGTGCGACTGGGACGAGTGAAGTTGAGTTTGGGGTCTCGAAAACCAAAAAAGCGAAAGGGAAGCGTGCTTGGCAGGTCCGGCCTGCACCCGCGCAAGCCGCGCTTTGCGCGCGCCCCTCATCTTCCGTCCGAACGCGACGAAGTTCTGCGCAGCCGTGCCGAAGCTGAGGCCGCGATCGCGGAAGCGCGAAAATCCCATGAACGCCTGCGCCAGGCCATCGAGATCCTGCCGCAAGGCATCGTGTTTCTCGATGCCGAGGGCCGCTACGTCCTCTGGAACAAGCAATACGCGGAGATCTACAGCAAGACCGCCGATCTGTTCGAGGAAGGCGCGCGCCTCGAGGACACGCTCCGCATTGGCGTCGCCCGCGGCGACTATCCGGAAGCCGCCGGCCACGAGGAAGAATGGATCGCCGAGCGGCTGCAAAAGCTCTATCAGCCCGGCTCGCGCCACGAGCAGAAGCTGGCGGACGGCCGCGTCATCCTGATCGACGAGCGGCTGACCGACGACGGCGGCGTCGTCGGCCTGCGCGTCGACATCACCGAGTTGAAGCAGCGCGAGGCCTCGTTCCGCCTGCTGTTCGACGGCAATCCCGTCCCCATGATCGTCTGCGCACTGGACGACGAGCGCATCCTCGGCGTCAACGATGCCGCGGTCGCCCATTACGGCTACAGCCGCGCCGAGTTCGAGCAGCTGACGATCCGTTCCCTTCAGGCTTTCGACAGCGAGCCGCCCTGGACCGCCGATTCGGCCGGCGAGGAGCAGGCCGGACGCACCTGGAAGCACGTCAAGGCCGACGGCGCCCTGATCGACCTTGCAATCTATTCCCGCGAACTGACCTATGCCGAGCGGCCCGCGGTGCTGCTCGCGCTGATGGACATCACCGAGCGCAAGCGCGCCGAGGCGCGGCTCTCCTTCATGGCCCAGCATGACGGGCTGACCGGTCTGCCAAACCGCAATCTGCTGCGCCAGCAGGTCGACGAAATGCTGCTGCATACGAGGCGCAGTACCGACAAGGTCGCCTTGCTGATGCTGGGGCTCGACAATTTCAAGGCGGTCAACGACACGCTGGGTCACGCGGTCGGCGACAAGCTGCTGCGCGGCGTCGGCAAGCGGCTGCGTTCGACCCTGCGCGAGGAGGACGCGCTGGCGCGGCTGAACTCGGACGAGTTCGCAATCGTGCAGAGCGGCCTGACGCGTCCCGAGGATGCGGTGCTGCTGGCCAAGCGCCTGCTCGAAGCCATCGCCGATCCCTATCTGCTCGACGGCCATTCCGTGGTGATCAGCGCCTCCATCGGCATCGCGATGGCGCCGGGCGACGGCGACGATTCCGAAAAGCTGCTCAAGAGCGCCGACATGGCGCTGTCGCGCGCCAAGCTGGATGCGCGCGGCTCGTTCGCGTTCTTCGAGGCGGCGCTCGATGCGAAAGCGCAGACCCGCCGCAAGATCGAGGTCGAGCTGCGCGACGCGATCCAGAACGACGTGCTGCGGCCGTACTACCAGCCGCTGATCGACCTCCAGAGCGGCCGCATCACCGGCTTCGAGGCGCTGGTACGCTGGCCGCATGCCGAGCGCGGCATGGTCTCGCCGGCCGAGTTCATTCCCGTCGCGGAAGAAACCGGGCTGATCAATCCGCTCGGCGGTCTGATGCTGCGCCGGGCCTGTCACGACGCTGCGACCTGGCCTGACGACGTCCGCGTCGCCGTCAACCTGTCGCCGCTCCAGTTCCGCAGCGGCAATCTGCTTTCGATGGTGACGGATGCGCTGAAGCATTCGGGCCTGCCGCCGCGGCGGCTCGAGCTCGAGATCACGGAGACGCTGCTGCTGGAGAAGAGCGCCCAGGTACTGGCGACGCTGCACGCGTTGCGCGCGCTCGGCGTGCGCATCTCGATGGACGATTTCGGCACCGGCTATTCCAGCCTGAGCTATCTGCGCAGCTTCCCGTTCGACAAGATCAAGATCGACCAGTCCTTCGTGCGCGATCTCGGCGCCAATCGCGAGGCCCAGGCGATCATCCGCTCCATCGTCAGCCTCGGCAAAGGCCTCGGCGTCACCATCACCGCCGAAGGCGTCGAGACCGAAGCCGAGCTGAGCTGCCTCCGCGCCGAAGGTTGCGACGAAGGCCAGGGCTTTCTGTTCAGCAAGGCCCGGCCGAACGCCGAGATCATCAGCCTGCTCGCCGCGCAGCGCGGCATCGATGGATTAGACGAGGACGCCGCGCTGGTGGCGTGATCGGTCGCTGCAGCGGCGCTGCCCCCGCTTGCGGGGTCCCTTACGCCGCCCGCAGCCCCGCCAAAAACGTGTCCACGCTCTTCATCAGCGCCGACGCATGCTCGCCAAGCTCACCTGAGGCCACCATCACATTCCCCGCCAGCTCCCGCGATTGGTCCGCCGCCTGGCTTGCGCCGGCGACATTGGCGGAGACGTCGGTGGTGCCGGCGGAGGCCTGCTGTACGCTGCGAGCGATCTCCCGCGTTGCCGAGCCCTGCTCTTCGACCGCGGCGGCAATGGTGGTGGCGATGCCGCTGATCTCGCGGATGGTGTCGCTGATGCCGGAGATTGCCGTGACGCAATTGCCGGTGGCGGCTTGGATCGCGGTGACTTGGCTTGCGATCTCATCGGTAGCCTTTGCGGTCTGGCTGGCGAGCCCCTTTACTTCGGACGCAACCACCGCAAAGCCGCGACCGGCCTCGCCGGCGCGCGCGGCCTCGATCGTGGCATTGAGCGCCAGCAAATTGGTCTGGCTCGCGATCTCGCTGATGAGACGCAACACGTCGCCGATGCGCTCGGCAGCCGTCGCAAGGCTCGTGACCATCTCCGTCGTCTCCGCGGCCTTCACAACCGCGCCGCTGGCAACCTGACTGGAATGGGTGACTTGACGGCCGATCTCGTTGACCGACGAGGCCAATTCTTCGGTCGCGGCCGCGACCGCGTTGACGCTGGTTGAGGCTTCTTCGGAGGCGGTTGCCGCCGCGGAGGCTCGCTGTGAGGTGCCGTTGACGCTGGACGTGATCTCTCCGGCGACGTTCTGCATGCCCTCGGTCGCCTTGGCGACCGCTGCGACCACGCCCTTGACGTCGGCCTCGAAACGATCCGCCATCCGGCGCTGCAGCACCTGCTTCTCGACCTCCGCTTTGGCTTTGTCGGCCTCCTGCGCCTCGCGCATCGCGACGGATTCGAGCATGTTGCGGCGAAACACGTCGACCGACTTGGCCATAGTGCCGAGCTCGTCGCGGCGTTCGCTGCCGGGAATTGTGACGCTTGTATCGCCGCTCGACAGACGGTTCATCACGGCTGTGATCGCGGTGAGCGGCCGCGACAGCCCGCGTCCGAGCAGGAATGCCAACAGGATGGCGGCGGCGAGGATCGCCACCGTGCCGAGGATCAGATGGCGCTCTGCGGCCGCGAAGGCGGCCTCGTATTCGGTCGTATCCTTGATGATCTCGACCACGCCGACCGGCGCGCCGGCATAGTTCTTGATCGGCCCGGCATAGACCGCGACCGGATGACCGTCGAGCTCGGCCTCGCGCTGCAGCGGCGCGCCGTCGATCGCGGCTCTCAACTCGTCTGGCTTCGCGACCGCGTTCTCGCCGAAGGTCGAGGACAGCTTGTTCAGATTATTGCCGTCGACGGAATAGACCGCGAGGTCGATCCCAAAGCGCTTCTTGGCGCGTTCGACGAATTCCTTGCCGAAGGCGGCGCCGACGTCGACGTTGGCGAGATTTTTTCCGTCCCGTACGATGGGCGTCATGCCAAAGATGCCGAGCGCCTCGCGGCCCGGCTCGACGCCGACGATCTGGCGGCCGGTCTTGAGCGCCTCGACCACGGTGGCGCGGCGCCCGGAGACGTCGTCGCCGAAGGACTTGGGCATGTGGACGCGGAAGAACGAGATCGCCGGCGGAACTTGGAAGGTGATCAGCGGGATGCCCTGCGCCTTCAGCGCCTTGTTGGCATCGCCGAGCAGGGTGGTCAGGCTGTCACGGTCGCCCCTGGCAATGGCGTCGCCGACCGGCGGCAGCGCCGCAATGACGGACGAGACCGCCAGCGCCGAACGCCCCTCGTAGTCGATCGCCGCGATCACGCTCTCATATTGCAGCTTGAGCTGCTGATCGAGCGCCATCTGCGTCAGTGCCCGCTGCTGGGTGATCGAAAAGCCGGAGAGGATGGCGCAGGCCACCGCGACAGTGAGCGCGATGGCGAGAACGAGGCGGGCCGCAATCGACTTGAGTTTGAACATCTGAAATTCCCAGGCATTTCCAAAACTTGCTTTGCGAAACGGTCCCAGAAATTGCTTAACAACAAGGCGGCTGGCCTCCGTGTTTCCACGGAAATCGCTACGGCCCGTTTGCATGACTCAATGCAGTGAACGCATGGGCAGAGCATGACCCGGCCGTTCGTCGTCACGAGAGACAAAGCGCCGCAGCGTCATTCGCTCTCGACTATCGGTATTCGGCAAGGGTCATCTTACCGGCATCCTCATAGTGCGTGTCGCGTGCCTGGATCTGCTGGGCGATGGCATGCATGTCGCGGAAGCGGCGCTCGAGCGGATTGCTGCGGAACACGGCGGTCGCGCCGACCCTGGGCGGTGTCGACGCCCTTCGCAGCTTGATGGATGATCCAGGTCGCGGCGAGACGAGCCGCGTTGCGCCTCACGGCGCCTTCTCCGGTCACGCTGGAGGAGCCGCCTTGCTACTCGAGCTGCGCACAGTTGAAAGTTCAGTGACCGACAAGCGATACGGCCTCATGCCCCTCGGCAGGAGCGGTTTGGTTGCTCCGCACGAATACAAAACGGGATGCCGCGGGGATCTGTGCGTCGGCGCCGCCATCCTGGCCGATGAGAATGAGTCCCGCGCCGCCGTTGGCGACATTCAAGATGACGGGGGCGCCCTGCCAGGTCCTGATTGGCTCCATTCCGATGATGAGAAACTCGCCGATCGGCTGGTCGAAATATTGAAGCCTCAGTTGTGGTCCCACTTCTGCAGCCGCAAGGCCGAAACCCAACTGTCTGGCCCGCGCATAAATGTCCGCCAGCAACGCTGTGTCGGTCCGAAAGCCCAGGTCGGCCGCCGACACCGTGAAAAGCTCTACGCTCGTTGTCTTGGCGCTAACGGTAAACGTCGGTCGCGCGAGAATTTCGCCGGCCGAGTTTCCGATGCCGCAACCTGCCGCATCCAAAGCGTTGCTGAGGGCGAAGAAGTTAGCAAACGTCCCGATCCTGATCGTCTTCCACACGGGGTGATCGACGGCGGATTTGATCGGGACTTGCGGCCCATCAGACGGCGCTTGCTTGAGCTTCAGGTGATTCCGCAGGACGTCTCGCGCCGAGCATTGAGCCAGAGCTTCGCTCGCGAACAGGACAGTGCATGCGATGCAGACGATGGCAACAATGAGAATGCTAGGTTGATACCATCCCGGCGAATGGCGCCGTATGGCATGGCAACTGACTTTCTTGCCAGCTGTTCGGCCCATAATGGACCTCTCTTGCGCAAAGGCAGCGCGCTACAAAAAATTCAGAATTATCACTTCCAAATGGTCGGCGCGGTCACAGCGGAAAGCCGTCGTTTCTGCAGCTATAGAAATTGGTCCGGGAAAATCCCCAAAGGTTCAGCGACGAAGACGCGGATGGCGAACTCAATATAGGTCAGCGTGCGTGCACTTTCGCAAACTGGTCGACGTCAGCGATCCCCTGAAAGGATCATCTTACCGACATCTTCGTAATGCGTGTCGCGCGCCTGGATCTGCTGGGCGATGGCGTGCATGTCGCGAAACCGGCGCTCGAACGGATTGCTGCGGAATACGGCGGTTGCGCCGGCCATGTGATAGGCGGCGTCGACCACCTTGGCCGCCTGGTGAATGGTCCAGGTCGCGGCGAGGCGAACCGAGCTCCGATGCGCCGCGCTGAACGCGCCGGTCGCGCAGAGATCGCGCCACATCGCACTTGCCGTCGCATAGAGATAGGCGCGCGCAGCGCGAAGATCGCCCTCGGTGCGGCCGATCAGGCCCTGGACCGCCTGGTTGTCGTGCATGGCGTTGGCCGCCAGCGACTGATGCTTGCCGCGCGCCAGCGCGATTGCGGCATCCAGCGTGGCGCGCGCCACGCCGAGCGACACCGCGGCAAAGCCGAGGCTGAAGGTCGAGCCGGTGCCGATCCTGTAAAGGGGACCCTGCTCTCGCAGCGCGGACGGCACGTCACGAAATGCCGTGAAGCGCTCGGGGACGAACAGGTCGGCGACCTCGTAGGAATCGGTGCCGGTACCGGCGAGCCCGATCGCCCGCCAGACATCGTGCAGCACGGCGCTCGCGACCGGAAACAGGATGGTGCGCAGCTCCGCCGAGCCGTCTACGTTCTTGCGCGGCGCGCCGTCGGCGCCGACGATGCGGACATGCGCGCCGAGCCAGCTCGCCTGCCGCGAGCCCGAGGCAAACTCCCAGCGCGCCGTGACGCGATAGCCGCCCTCGACGATGCGCGCCTCATGCGCGATCGCGCCCCAGGCGAGGATGCCGGGCGCCGTGTTGAAGATCTCCTGCGCGGTGTCGTGGTCGAGCGAGGCCGCGATCATCGCGCAGACCGCGCATTGACCAAGGCACCAGGCGGTGGAGGCATCGGCTTTCGCGATCTCCTCCAGCATCTGCATGAACGCTTCCGGCGGCGCTTCGACGCCGCCAAGGCTCTGCGGCAGCAGCGCGCGATAGAGCCCGTTCTCGATCAGCGCGTCGACGACGGGCGGCGTCAGCCGCCGCGTCCGCTCGATCTCGTCAGCCTCGCTGGTGACGAGCGGCGCGATCGCCAGTGCCCGCTCGACGAGGCCAAATCCGGGAGTTGCGTTCATGCGCGTTTCCTCGCCCATTCTTGCTGTGAGCGGTAAGGAGGCAATGGTGGTCTATCTGGCGGGGAGGATCAAGCTGGTCCCACCGTCATTCCGGGCCGGCGCCAATTGGCGCGCTCCGGAATGACGGTTCGATCTCGCAAGCTCGCGCTGACGCGGGCGACATCACAGCTCGGGCAAAGCCGGCGGCGGCTTGCGTGCGTCGGTTGCTTGCTCGAAGGCATACGCCAGCCGCAGCAGCTTGTGCTCGCTCCAGGCGCGCCCTGCGAAAGTGACGCCGAGCGGATAGTCGGGTGTGTCTTTGCCGTCGTCTGTCCCCGAGACGAAGCCGCCAGGCACCATGACGCTGGGATACCCTGCCTTGGCGGCGATTGCGGCGCCATAGGCGCCGGGGAATAGCACCGCATCGAGCTCGTGCTGGTTCATATAGGCGTCCATACCGCGCGTCCTGGCGGAGAGCAGGTCCATGGCACGTGCGGACTTGTATTCGGGCTCGCTGAGATCGCCCCTGGTCAAGTCAGCGGCGAGAAAGTGGTCCTGTCCGAAACGCAGCGCATTGTCGGCGTTCGCGGCGTTGAAGGCCACGATGTCGGCCATGGTCTTGATGTCAGTGTTGGTCGCCCAATCCCTCAGGTAGAGATTGAGATCGTGCTTCAGCTCGTACAGAAAGACGACCGGCGGCCTTGCGACCGTGCCTTTGTGGGCGCTCAGCGGATTGCGGTTGAGCACGGACATGGTCGTGCCCGGCCCACCGATCCAGCCAAGAGTTGGCATGCTGGCGCGCACGATGATGGCGCCGAGATCTTCCAGCACCTTGATCACCCCAGCCATCAGCTTGGCCGACTTGGCCGGCAGCTTGCCGTAATAGCAATCGTTCAGCGGGTCAGCGGGATCGCTCGGCACGCCGATGCGCGCGCCCTTCATCGCGTCGGTGACGAGGCCGGCGGTGTAGTCGGCCGGCCGCCGCTGATCTTGCGTCGCTGGGTCGAGCGGGTCCTTGGCAGCCAGCACATTCAGCAGCATCGCCGCATCGCGCACCGTGCGCGTCATAGGCCCGGCGGTGTCCTGGCTGTGCGCGAGCGGCACGATGCCGGCACGGCTGATCAGCCCGACCGTCGGCTTCACGGTGACGAGTCCGTTCAGGCTGGCGGGAAACAGCAGCGAGCCCGAGGTTTCGGTGCCGATTGAGGCCGCGCACAGTCCGGCCGCCACCGCGACCGCCGAACCCGAGCTTGAGCCCCCTGGGGTCAGAACCGGGATGCCGTGCTCGTCCATCAGCCCTGGTGCGTAGGGGTTCTTCACCTGGCCGCCCAGCGATGAATAGCCCGAGGGCATGTCGATCGCGAGCATGTTGGCGAACTCCGTCAGGTTCGCCTTGCCCAGGATCACCGCGCCGGCGCTCCGCAGCAGCTTGACGATGGTGGCGTCATCCCTGGCGCGCGCGCCCTCCAGCGCCAGCGAGCCCGCCGTGGTCGGTTGTTCGTCGCCCGTCGCGATATTGTCCTTCAGCAGGATCGGCACGCCCGCCAGCGGCCGCTGGGCCGACGGCCTCGTGCCGTCGAGCGTGCCCGCGAGCGCATCGGGATTGAGTGCGCGGACCGAGTTGAGTTTAGGCCCGTCGCGGTCATAGGCCGCGATGCGCGCGAGATAGAATTCGGCCAGCGCCCTCGCGGTGATCCGCCCGCCGGCCAAGGCATCGATGATGTCGCTCATCGGCGCGTGCGCGAGCATCTGCATGGTCAGCGCCGACGGCATCCGTTCAGTCAGGCCAGATCCAGGAAGCTCGGACATTCGCGTTTCCTCGCCCCATTCTGCCGTGAGCGGTCAATCGCGCGATGGTGGTCTATTTGGCGAAGACGATCAAGGTGGTGTGCCGTCAATCCGGCAATCGCTACGTGAAGTGCGGAATCAGAGATGATGGCGCGAGCTCGAAGAGCTCACGCCGGCCCCAAGAAATTATTGGCGCTGCTCGGATATTATCGTTTTCCAGAACAGCATGATACTCTTCCGAAACAGGCAGCGATTTTGGCCTCCAACCGGAAGCGGCAAATGTCCTCGTCTGATGCTCCGATGAAACGCAGTGACGCAGCCCGCCGAGGGCGGAGACAGACGAAGACCCTGCTGCTGATTTTAGCCATCGGATTTCTCGCTTTCGGTGCCGCTGCGGGTACATTGTATTACGCGCTGCGGCCGATAACTCTGCGGATTGCCGTCGGACCGCCGGGAAGCAACGATCACAAAGTGATCGAGGCGATGACCGAGGCATTTGCCAACGAAAGCAGGACCGTGAGGCTGTCTCCGATCACGACCGCCGGGGCTGCCGAAGCTCTCGCTCTGCTCGGTGCCGGCAAGGCCGACCTTGCGGTGGGTCGCGGCGATCTGGAAATGCCGGCCGACGCGCAAACAGTCGTCATCTTGCGCAAGAACTTCGTCGTGCTGTGGTCTTCTTCGGGAGTTGCAGGCAAGGGCTCCAAGCGAAGGCCGGCGCCGAAAATCAAGGAGGTCGCCGATCTCGCGGGGCACAAGGTGGGGGTGATTGGCGCGACCCCGGCGAACGCCGCGTTGCTGAGAGTCATCCTGAGCGCCGCCGGTGTGGAGCCGGACAAGGTCACGGTCGCTCAATTCGGCACGGGCCAGCTTGAGGAGCTGGCGCGTGACCCGAGCCTCGACGCCTTCATGGCTGTCGGCCCGCTCGATAGCAAGATAACCGCCGACGCGATTGCCGCGACCGCCCGGACGCGTGGCGAGCCGAAATTTCTCGCGATCGACGCATCGGAAGCCATCGCCCTGAAGCATCCTCGTTACGAATCGGAGGAAATTCCGCCAAGCATTTTCAATGCGAGTCCAGCCCGGCCGGATGACAAGGTTGAGACCGTCAGTGTCAGCCATTTGATCGTCGCGCGGAATGCCTTGTCCGAAACGACAGTGGCGGCGTTTTACCGCCAGCAGTTCGCCCTCCGCCAGGCGATTGCCAGGCAGGTGCCTGGCGCTGCGCAGATCACCAAGCCGGACACCGAGAAAGAAGCCGAGCTGCCGGTTCACCGGGGAGCGGCGGCCGTGATCGACGGGACCGAGCGCACCTTCCTCGACAGATACGGCGACTATTTCTGGTTTGCGCTCCTGCTTCTCTCCGGCATTGGTTCGGCCGGCGCCTGGCTGCGTCAATATCTGAATCGGGATGAACGCGACGAGAACACTGGCCATCGCAACAGAATCCTGGCGCTGGTTTCCAAGGTGCGCACTGCGGAGTTCGACCACGAACTGCTGGCGATGCAGCAGGAGGTCGACGCCATCATCGTCGAAACACTTGGCTGCTACGATGACGGCGCCATCGAGGAGGAGGAGCTGGCAGCCTTCGGCCTGGTGCTCGAACTGTTCGATCATGCCCTCAGCGAGAGGCGCGCAGCGTTGCAAATTTCTCCTTCGAACGTGCTCGCCGCGCGGCGGTAGCGATACTGGCTTTGGTTCCTGGAAAGGAACGGTTGGGCGCTCAAGGCGTTTGAGCCATGAAAGGACACTTGCATGACCGAGAAATTCGATCCGGCACCGCCGGACAAGAACGCGGAAGATCTCAAGCGCGGCATCCGACGCGACAAGGCCAGGGACGACGAGTTGGACAAGGGCTTGAAGGACAGTTTCCCGGCGTCGGACCCGGTGAGCAGCACCCAGGCGTCCAAGGCGACCCCGGACGCATGAAAGGAGGGATAGACTATGGGCCTCGCAGCCTATGATATCGTTGGCACGGATGGTGCCTGGCATGTCGACCACGATGGCGAAATCCGGAACACTTACCAGACCAAGGAAGCCGCTTTCGAGGCGGCTGTGGCCGCGGCATCGCTCGCCATGCGGCAGGGTCACTCGGTCCGGCTGACGGTGCCGGAAAGCGAGAACGCCGTCGGCGCGGAAAATTCGGGCGGATGACCCTCAAGGGCATTCTGATTCTACACGGCCGCCAGCAAATGGGCGGGCGCAAACGGCTTGCGCAAAAAGGTCGTATTGGGCGGCAGCGGCGCCATCACCGTCCCCGACATCAGCACGATGTTGAGCCCCGGATGAGCACTGCGAGCGTACTCTGCGAGCTCGAGCCCGGTCATTCTTCCCGCGAGGTTGTGATCGGTAATGAGCGCCCGTAGCTCACTGCCCGTAGACGCGACGATAAGCTCCGCCGCTTCCGCGGTGGCACATTCGACAACTTCGAACCCTTCGTCCTTGAGAAGGTCGGATAGAACTTCGCGCTGGAGCGAGTCGTCCTCGACCAGCAGCATGACGAAATTCGACATGCGGTCATTCCCCACTTATCGAATGTTAATGCGCGTCCTGGAAGATTGTTCGGTTGTGATGTCTTCGTTCGGCGCTCCTTGCGCCACGGCATGATCAGTCGAACATGTCGCATTTCTCCTTGAGCTTTCGACGGAGGCGCCGAAGCGGGGACCGGACAGGAGCGGCAATGGCAATCATCTTCATCACGGGCAGCACGGACGGTCTGGGCCGCGCAGCTGCCCAGTCTCTCCTCGAACAAGGCCACCAAATCGTCCTGCACGCACGATCGGCGGAACGTGCGGCGGCAATCGCCGGGCTTGAATCGCAATCCGCACGGGTCGTGATCGGCGACCTCAAAAGCGCCGCCCAGACCAGACATTTGGCAGATCAGGTCAACGCAATCGGACGAATGGACGCGGTCATCCACAACGCCGGGGTCTATACCGAGCGCAGCCGCGGCCCGACGCCCGAAGGCCACGCCTCCACTTTGGCGGTCAACACGCTCGCGCCCTATTTGCTCACCGCCCTGATGAAGCGCCCCGATCGGCTGGTGTATCTCAGCAGCGGACTACATCGCGGCGGAGAGGGATCGCTAGGCGATCTCGACTGGACCAGGCGAACCTGGGATCCGGCCAAGGCGTACGCGGAGAGCAAGCTGCACATGGTCGCACTGGCCTTTGCCTTGGCGCGGCGTTGGCCGCAGGTGCTGAGCAACGCCGTCGATCCCGGCTGGGCACGCACCAAAATGGGCGGTGCCGGAGCGCCGGTCGGCGTGGCCACCGGACAACGGACGCAGACCTGGCTGGCGGTGAGCGATGATCCCGCCGCTCTGGTCAGCGGTCGTTACTGGCACGACCTCCGGCAACAAGAGCCGGCCCACGAAGCGACCGATCCCGATTTTCAGGAGAGACTTCTGGACAAGCTGGGCGAGTTGACAGGGGTGACGCTGCCTCCGGCGTAGAAGCAATTCGCCTGAAGTCCACATCTTCTCAAAGCGTTCGGAGGACGATGCTGCCCCTCATGCGCACGGCATTGCCACGTGCTGCATGATGCCATCATGCGCCTGTTTTGCCCGACGAGTCAAACGAAATTCTGAAAATCAACAAGCCCTTCGCTACTGTGTATGGGGTTGTTTTCGCGATTTTTATTTTCCGGCCCCGAGAAGCGCGGACCAGACCTGTCTCGTCGCGCTCGCGGCGGCCTAAAGGCCTCGCCTCAGCTATCCACCTTCAGCGCGGCGATGAAGGCTTCCTGCGGGATGTCGACCTTGCCGAACTGCCGCATCTTCTTCTTGCCTTCCTTCTGCTTCTCCAGAAGTTTGCGCTTACGGGTGATGTCGCCGCCGTAGCACTTTGCGGTGACGTCCTTGCGTAGCGCGCGGACCGTTTCGCGCGCGATCACCTTGCCGCCGATCGCTGCCTGGATCGGGATCTGGAACATGTGCGGCGGGATCAAATCCTTCATCTTCTCGACCATGGCGCGGCCGCGGCCTTCGGCACGGGTGCGATGCACCAGCATCGAGAGCGCGTCGACCGGCTCGTTGTTGACGAGGATCTGCATCTTCACCAGATCGGCCGGCTTGTAGTCGGTGAGATGATAGTCGAACGAGGCGTAGCCCTTGGAGACCGACTTCAGGCGATCGTAGAAATCGAACACGACCTCGTTGAGCGGCAGATCGTATTTCACCATGGCGCGGGAGCCGACATAGGTCAGCTCCTTCTGCACGCCGCGGCGGTCCTGGCACAGCTTCAGCACGCTGCCGAGATATTCGTCGGGGGTGAGGATCGTGGCCTCGATCCAGGGCTCCTGGATCTCCGCGATCTTGACCACATCAGGCATGTCGACAGGATTGTGAATCGAGATTTCCTGGCCGTCAGTGAGGCTCATCTTGTAGATCACGCTGGGCGCGGTCGCGATCAGGTTGAGATCGAATTCGCGCGACAGCCGCTCCTGGATGATCTCCAGGTGCAACAGCCCGAGGAAGCCGCAGCGGAAGCCGAAGCCGAGTGCGGCCGAGGTCTCCATCTCGTAGGAGAAGCTGGCATCGTTGAGGCGCAGCTTGCCCATCGCCGCGCGCAAGGTCTCGAAGTCGTCGGCGTCGGCGGGGAACAGGCCGCAGAACACCACGGGAATGGCCGGCTTGAAGCCCGGCAGCATCTCGGTCACCGGCTTCTTGTCGTCGGTGATGGTGTCGCCGACGCGGGTGTCGGCCACTTCCTTGATCGCGGCGGTGATGAAGCCGATCTCGCCGGGGCCGAGCTCGTCGACCTGCGTCATCTTCGGGGTGAAGAAGCCGACGCGCTCGATGTCATAGGCCGCGCCCGTGCCCATCATGCGGACCCGGCTGCCCTTCTTCATGACGCCGTCGACGACGCGGATCAGCACCACCACGCCGAGATAGACGTCGTACCAGCTGTCGACCAGCAACGCCTTCAGCGTCGCCTCGCGGTCACCCTTCGGCGGCGGCAGGCGGGTGACGATCGCCTCCAGCACGTCGGGCACGCCGAGGCCGGTCTTGGCCGAGATCATCACGGACTCGGACGCGTCGATGCCGATGACGTCCTCGATCTGTTGCTTGACCTTTTCCGGCTCGGCGGCGGGAAGGTCGACCTTGTTCAGGACCGGAACGATCTCATGCCCCGCATCGAGCGCGTGGTAGACGTTGGCGAGTGTCTGTGCCTCGACGCCCTGGCTGGCATCCACCACCAGCAGGGAACCCTCGCAGGCCGCCAGCGACCGCGAGACTTCGTAGGCGAAGTCGACGTGGCCGGGCGTGTCCATCAGGTTGAAGATGTAATCCTTGCCGTCCTTGGCGCGGTAGGCGAGGCGCACCGTCTGCGCCTTGATGGTGATGCCGCGCTCGCGCTCGATGTCCATGGAATCGAGCACCTGCTCCTTGCCCGCCATTTCACGGTCGGTGAGGCCGCCGGTCATCTGGATCAGGCGGTCGGCCAGCGTCGATTTGCCATGGTCGATATGGGCGACGATGGAGAAATTGCGGATGTTGGAAATGGGGACGGTCGTCATGGGCGCGGGATACCACTCACACCCCCGTGCGGCAACCATTCACTTGGTCCTGCTGCGCCCCCAGAAGGCACGCCCGGCAGTGCGCCTGCGCGTCCGGGACGGGGCAGCCGGCCCTGCCTCCCGCGGGACCAGAGGGTGGACGGCATCGATCCGCCAGCCGCTGCGATCTCCGGCCTCCCTGCCATCGATTTCAGCGACCGCCTCTGCTAGTTTTCCGGCTTTCTGTCATGGAAACAGGCAATGCATTGGAAGCGCCTTTCCGCTTTGTTGGTTGCGGCGTGTTTCGCCTTCCCGGCCGCTGCTGAAAAACGCGTGGCCCTCGTCATAGGCAATTCCGCCTACCAGAACGTGTCGCGGCTGGAAAATCCCAGGAATGACGCGCTGCTGGTGGCCGATACCTTGCATAGGCTCGGCTTCACGCTGGTCGGCGGCGGCGCCCAGGTCGAGCTGGACAAGGCAGGCTTCGACAATGCGGTCCAACGTTTCGGCAACCAGCTGATCGGCGCAGATGTCGCCCTGTTCTATTACGCCGGACACGGCATCCAGGTCCGCGGCACGAACTATCTCGTTCCGGTCTCGGCGAATCCGACGCGCGAGTCCGATGTGGATTTCCAAATGGTCGACGCCGCGCTGGTGCTGCGGCAGATGGACGGCGCAGGAACCAAGCTGAACATCGTCATTCTCGATGCATGCAGGAACAATCCGTTCGGTGGTCGCGGCCTCCGTGGCTCCGACGGAGGTTTGGCGCAAATCCGGGCGCCGGAGGGAACGCTGCTCTCCTACGCCACGCAACCGGGCAACGTCGCGCTCGACGGATCCGATGGGCACAGTCCCTACACGCGCGCGCTGGTCGAGACGATGCAGAGACCCGGGCTCGACGTGCTCCAGGCGTTCAATCAGGTGGGGCTCATTGTGAAGCGCTCGACCGGTAGCTCGCAGCAACCCTGGGTCTCCAGCTCGCCGATCGATGGATCATTCTACTTTTCAGGCGCGCCTGCAGTGCAGGTCGCGCCGGTCAACGTGCCGGCAACGGTCGCGTCGCCCCCTGCGAACCTTCCGCCTTCCACACCTCCGGTTGCGAGAACCCAATCGGATTTCCTTTTCCCGGATTCGGATAGCCGGCTGCTTGCCGACGGCGATTTGAAGACGCTGAGCAAGGAAGAGCTGCGCCTCGCCCGCAACGAAATCTTTGCGCGGCGAGGGCGCTACTTCAACTCGCCCGAACTGACCGCGAGGTTCAGCAAGTTCTCCTGGTATGTACCGCGCACCTGGGACCCGCCGCTGAACGCCATCGAGAAGGCAAATGTCGCCTTGATCGACCGCTATGAATCCGGCGGCCCGGCTCAAGGCAGCCTCATCTTTCCCGATTCAGATCGACGCCTGCTCACGCCGGCGGATCTGCGCGGGCTGTCGAACGAGGAAATCCGTATCGCACGCAACGAGATCTACGCGCGGCGGGGGCGATATTTCGAGGCGGCAGATCTCAAGGCCCGTTTTGAACGCTTCCCGTGGTACGCTCCCAACACGTGGAATCCGAAACTCAATTCGATCGAGGAGACGAATGCCGCGCTGCTCGATCAGGCCGGCAGGCGTCGATGACAATCGCATTGCGGGCAGCACAGATCGTCGTCGCCTTGGTGGCTGCGTCCGTGCCGGCGGACGCTCAAACCAGAACCGAACTTCTGGATCAGCTGGTGCGTGCCTATCCCGATTTCCTGACCGGCCACGATGGCAAGCAAATTTCGTGGCGCGATGGCACTAAGATGCCGGTGGACGATGGTGTCGACGACAAATCGTTTGACCAGCGGCTGCGCAATGCCTCGATCATCGACCAGCTCCGGTTGGCCTATCCCGTAGGGGCTTCTGCGCCGCCCGCGTTGAACGCCGATCCCGGCAGATTCCGGAACGAAGCGTTTTTCACGAAGATGTATGGTGACTGCCGTGCTGGAGCGGTGCAGCGGAATCTCGTGACCATCACCTGGTTGCCGCGATCATGGGGGAAGGCGGTCCAGGTGACGCGGATCAATGGCGTCGCGGATCGGCTCAAGGAGGTGTCGGCGGAAATCGACAAGCTCGAACCAGCGCTGAGGGCCGCAGCCTTTCCCATTGCCGGCGTGCTGTCGTGCCGGCCGGTCGCCGATACCGGTAAGATGAGCATGCATGGCTATGCCGTCGCGATCGATCTGAACCTGCGATATTCCGACTATTGGCTGTGGGCGGGCCGCGGAAAGTCGATCCCGTACAAGAACAGGATGCCGCGGGAGATCGTCGATATCTTCGAACGCCACGGGTTCATCTGGGGAGGCAAATGGTATCATTACGACACGATGCACTTTGAATATCGCCCGGAACTACTGGCCCGGTGATTCCGTATCGTTTCCGTGCTCCAGGCCGTCATTCATTCACGCCAAGCTGATTTCACTCAAGCGCGAAACGCGCTACCCAAGCGGCCATGTCTACAACCTCGATCCCCTCCACCCGGACACGCGCAAAAGCCCGGGTGAGTTTCAAGCGTTTCCGGGCCTGGCTGGTTGCCAGCGCCACCCGCCCCGAGGCGCGCCTCTGGCTGGTGATCCAGCTCGCCATCCTGCATGCGGTGCTCTGGACCTTCATCCTGATCAATCTCAAGGCCGCGCAGGACGTTCACATGGACGTCGCGGAAGCCTGGGGCTGGGGCCAGAAATTCCTCTGGGGCTATGGCAAGCACCCGCCGCTGTCGGGCTGGGTCGCCGGCCTCTGGTTCACACTGTTCCCGCCGACGGATTGGGCGACCTATGCGCTGGCGATGGCGACCGTCGGCACCGGTATGGTGATCTGCTGGCTCATTGCGCTGCGCGTCGTGGATGCGCGGCGCGCGTTCCTGGTCGTGGTGATGGTCGCGCTCTATCCGATCTTCAATTTCAAGGGTTTCAAGTACAATCCCGACCTGCTCCAGCTCGTCACCTTGCCGCTCCTCGTGCTCGCTTATCTCAATGCGTTCGAGAAGCGGAGCTGGCAATCCGGAGTCCTGCTCGGCCTTGCCGGCGCGCTGGCGCTGATGACCAAATATTGGGTGCTGACCATGATCGGCGCCATCGGGCTTGCCGCGCTGATCCATCCGGAGCGAATGAGATTCCTGTCATCGCCAGCGCCATGGGTTGCGATCGCGACGATGGCGGCGGCGATGATCCCGCACATCGTCTGGCTGGCGGACGCGCATTTCGTGCCGCTGACCTATGCCGGCGACACCTACAGCCTCGAGGACAGCGGCCAGGTGCATCAGCTCGTGGCCGGCTATGCCCTGCACAACGTCGCGCTGCTGGCATTGCCGGTGGCGCTGGCCGCGCTGGCGATGGCGCTGGTGCCGCCTTGGTTCAGGCTGCTCCTGCGTGCGCCCTCGCGCATCGTCACGCGGGCCTGGGCGCGCGGCGCGAATGCGAGCGTGAACCTTTCGCAGGCGCGCAACGTCTGGCTCATTCAGATCATCGTCGCGGTCGGCCCCGCGCTCGGCGCGCTGGCCTTCAGCATCTACATGAAGACCGATTGGGGCATCTCGCTGTTCTTTCTGGTGCCGCTCTCGCTGGTCGCGATCCCGGCGTTGCGGGTGCAGAGCGCTGCGCTGTTCAACATTGTCGCGATCTGGCTCGTGCTCAACGTCGCCACGCTCATTGCCTCGCCCTGGATCGCCGCGCGCGAGATGGCGGCCAATGCGGGCAACACGGCGACCTATGGCGCGCGCTCGGATCTCGCGCGCGAGCTGACGCAGGCCTGGCACGCGCGCTTCGCCTCGCGCTGGGCGGTCGTCGCCGGCACCATGGAGTCGATCCAGCCGATGGTGTTCTACAGCCCGGATCATCCGGCCGCGTTCACGCCGCTCGAAGCCTGGGGGTCCGGGTTGATTTCGCCCGATGACGTCAAGCGATACGGCTTCATCGGCGTGTTCGATCCGGCCGACGGCCGCCTGCCGGCCTTCGAGAAATGGGTGTCCGAGGTCGCGCCGAACGCCGAGCGCATCGTGATGACGACGCGCCGTTTCACCCACGGCAAGGCCGGTCCGTCGATGAGCTGGAACATCTACATCGCGCCGCCGGGGAATTGATCGAGGCGAGGCCGCCTAGATCCCTTCCTCGTTGAATTTGCTTTCAACGAGTTCGGTGATCGCCGCGAGCGCTGCTTCGGCATCATCGCCGGCAGCGGCGACCGTGATGGTGGTGCCCGGACCGGCGGCGAGCATCATCAGGCCCATGATCGAGGTGCCGCCGACGGTTTCGCCGCCGCGCGTCACCCAGACCTGCGCGCTGAAGCGCTCGACGGCCTGGACGAACTTTGCGGAGGCCCGCGCGTGCAGGCCGCGCTTGTTGATGATCAGAAGGTCCTTGGAGATCGCGCCCGCGGGCACGCCCGTCCCGGCTTGCGGCGCCTCGTCGCTCATTTGCCGGCGAGGACGCGGCTGGCGATGGTGACGTATTTGCGGCCGGCTTCCTGGGCCATCGCGATCGCGTCGGGGAGCGGACGCTCTTCGCGGACCTTGGCGAGCTTCACCAGCATGGGAAGGTTGATGCCCGCGAGCACCTCGACCTTCGGCCGGCTCATGCAGGATATTGCCAGGTTGGATGGCGTGCCGCCGAACATGTCGGTGAGGATCGCGACGCCATCGCCGGAATCGACGCGGTTAACCGCCTCGATGATGTCGCTTCGACAGAGATCGGAATCATCTTCGGCACCGATCGTGATCGCTTCGATTTGCTTTTGTGGGCCCATGACATGTTCAAGCGCTGCCTTGAATTCGTCGGCAAGGCGCCCGTGGGTCACAAGTACTAGACCAATCATCGGAAAACTCCTCGCGGGCGCTTTTGGTGCACCGCACGAACGCGCCACTTTGACCATCCAGAGCCCCCGCGCAAGAGGGGATGTTGCGTATCTCCCTGAATCTAGACGGATGGATAAGGGGAGTTGCGCCGGTCTATTCGGTCGCGAGTGTGGGGTTCATATGGTTACCATTTCCCTTCAAACAATCGCCTGAAGGGTTAACGGAAGATGAACTCTTGGTAGTGGTCAAGGCGGCGACAACCAGAGGAAGGGGCGAATAGTCGCGGCCGATGGGGATTCGCGGTATTTCAACACCTAAAATGCCTGTTTTCAGGGATTCGCCCGGCGGGAGCCGCTCCGCGTCCGCGGCGTCCAGATCGACCACGAGGCCGACGGTCGCATGCTCCACAAAGTCGCAGCGGCGGATTCCCAGCCCCCGGATCTCGATCAGGCCGGCCAGGACCGGGGCGGGGCGGACCTCAATTTCGCGGCCGACTGTCGCCAGATGGACACGGTCATCACCGACCAGAACGGCCCTTTCGAGCACGCCGCTACGTCCCGCCATGATCAAATCGAAGGCAAGGCGCGACTTGCCGGAGCCCGAGGGCCCGCGGATCAGCACCGCCAGATCTCCCACCTTGACCGCCGAGGCGTGAATGCTGGGGCCGCCGTCGCTCATAGCGCCGGCAGCCTCACCACGAAGCGCGCGCCGACCACGGTAGGCGCGCCGTCCTCGTCCGCCGGGCCGGGGCGGTTCTCGGCCCAGATGCGTCCGCCATGCGCGTCGACGATCTGCTTGGAGATCGACAGGCCGAGGCCGGAGTTCTGGCCAAAGCCCTGATGAGGTCGGTCGGTGTAGAAGCGCTCGAAGATGCGCTCCAGCGCGTCGTCGCGGATTCCGGGGCCGTCGTCGTCGATCACGATCTCGATCTCTCCGCGCACGCGGCGGCAGGTGAGGCGCACCTTTTTGCCGGGCTCGGAGAAGGACTGTGCGTTGGAGAGCAGGTTGGAGACGACCTGTCCGAGCCGCGAATCGTGGCCGGTCACGGCGAAATTGTCGGTCGTGCTGCGGCCCTCGAAACGCATTTCGACCGCGACGTCATGGCCGAGCTTGGTTTCATTGGCGACGGAGACGAGCGTCGTCAGCAGGCGGCGCAGGTCGACCGGGATGGCATCCTGGCGCTGCAGTTCGGCATCGAGACGGCTGGCATCGGAGATGTCCGAGATCAGCCGGTCGAGCCGCTTGACGTCATGCTCGATCACCTCGAGCAGGCGCGCGCGGCTGTTCTCGTTGCGCGCCAGCGGCAACGTCTCGACCGCGGAGCGCAAAGAGGTCAACGGGTTCTTCAATTCGTGCGCGACGTCGGCGGCGAACATCTCGATCGCTTCGATGCGGCTGTAGAGTGCACTGGTCATGTCGCGCAGCGCACCGGAGAGATGGCCGATCTCGTCGCGACGACGGGTGAAGTCGGGAATTTCGACCCGGGTCCTGATGCGGCGGCGGATCAGTTCGGCGCTGTCGGCGAGTCGGCGGACCGGACCTGCGATCGTGCTGGCGAGCAGCAGCGACAGCATGATCATGACCGCGGCGGCGACGCCGCCCACCTTGAGGATGGCGAGGCGCTCGGCGGTGACCATCTGGTCGATGTCGTCGCCCTGCGTCGACAGCATCAGCGCGCCGTGGATGGCGCGCGAGCGCAGCACGGGGACCGCGACAGAGACGATCACCTCGCCGCGCGCATTGACCCGCACCATCGAGCGCTTCTGGCCCTGGAGCGCGTCGCCGACCTCCGCATAGCCATTGCCGTTCTCGGGGCCGAGCTCGCGATAGAGCGGCAGGTCGCCGCGATTGAGCCAGGTACGGACCGCGACCATGCCGCGTTCGACTACTCCCGGCTTCTCGGCGGAGACCGACGGCAGGGGGAAGCGCACCACGGTATCGAGGCTGCGGCTGTCGACCAGCAGGCTGCCGTTCGGGTCGTAGATGCGGGCGCGCGTCTTGGTCGGCGAGATCAGCGTGCGCAGCACCGGCGCCACGCGCTCCGGATTGATCGGAAAATCCAGCGGGGAATACTCGTCCGACCCGCCATAGGTCTCGCCGGGCTTGAGGTCGAGCAACCGGTCGGGATCGATGGTGATGGCATTGGTCTGCACCGTCGCGGAGGCCGCGATCGCGCCGGCGATGATCTCCGCCTGTACCAGCAGGCTCTGCGCGCGCGCGTCGATCAGGCCGGCGCGGAATTGCGACAGATAGAGGATGCTCGCCACCAGCGCGACCAGGCCGGCGAGGTTGAGCGAGACGATGCGGCGGGTCAGGCTCGAGAAGGACAGCGCGAAGAAGAACTGCCCGGCGCGCTTCAGCCAGTTCAGCGGACGCCAGCCCCGCACGGCCGGCTTGTCCTCGGCCAATTGATCCGGAGCGCCGCGGGCGGTGACGTCCTCGGCGTTCTGGTTCTCGTCAGGCTGCGTTCGGTCAAGCAATGCTCACGCCCGCGTTAGGACAGCTCGTGCGAAGGTCTCCGCATCCTAGAGCCATCCCGGTCCCGATGGAATCAGAACCGGCGATGCTCTCGGTCTTTGGTGGAGGCGCGCGCGCCTCAGGCTTCCTTGAAGCGGTAGCCGACGCCGTAGAGCGTCTCGATCATCTCGAACTCGTTGTCGACGACCTTGAACTTTTTGCGCAGTCGCTTGATGTGGCTGTCGATGGTGCGGTCGTCGACATAGACCTGGTCGTCATAGGCGGCGTCCATCAGCGCATTGCGGCTCTTCACCACGCCGGGCCGGGTCGCGAGCGCCTGCAGGATCAGGAATTCGGTGACGGTCAGCGTCACAGGCTCGTTTTTCCAGGTGCAGGTGTGCCGTTCAGGATCCATGCGCAGCAGGCCGCGGTCGAGCGCCTTGGCGTCGTTCTCCTTCGGCGTGACGGTCGGATCCTTCGGCGCCGAACGGCGCAGCACCGCCTTGACGCGCTCGACCAGCAGGCGCTGCGAGAACGGTTTGCGGATGAAGTCGTCGGCGCCCATTTTGAGGCCGAACAGTTCGTCGATCTCTTCGTCCTTGGAGGTCAGGAAGATCACGGGCAGGTCGGATTTCTGCCGCAGCCGGCGCAACGTCTCCATGCCGTCCATGCGCGGCATCTTGATGTCGAGGATGGCGAGATCGGGCTGGGTGGTGCGGAAACCGTCGAGCGCCGAGGCGCCGTCGGTATAGGTCATGATGCGGTAGCCTTCGGCCTCCAGCGCGATCGAGACGGATGTGAGAATGTTGCGGTCGTCGTCGACCAAAGCGATTGTGGGCATGAGCCTCTGCTTTCTGCTTTCCGTTTGGGTCGTGGCTTGAAACGGCGAGCAATCCACTGATGCGCCGCATACATGGGTGCCGATGTTGGCATTCGAACTTTGTCACCGAGCAATGCAAGCTAGGCTGAAGTGTGACCAAGTTCCACGAAACACGGCAGATTCGCCGCATCTCGACCCATAACCGGGCCCCGGTTTACCCGAAAAAAGGCCCTCCATGCAACCACCTGACCCGAGAAAGCCGATGCAACCGACCTCCGATTTCGACCCCGGAAAGCTCGCCAAATCGCTGCTGCGGCGGTCACGGCAGGGGGCATTGGCGACGTTGATGGCAGGCAGCGGCGATCCCTATTGCTCCCTGGTCAATCTGGCGAGCCATCCGGATGGCTCTCCGATCCTGCTGATCTCGGGATTGGCCCTGCACACCAGGAACATCCTGGCCGACAGCCGGGTGTCCCTGATGCTGGACGAGCGGGCGGCGGGCGATCCGCTGGAAGGCGCCCGGATCATGCTGTCCGGCCGTGCCGAGCCGGCCGATGCCGACAAGGATCTGCTCCAGCGACGGTATCTCAATGCCCATCCCTCGGCGGAAGCTTTTGTTTCCTTTAAGGATTTCTCCTTCTTCCGGATTCGACCCACGGGAACCCATCTGGTCGCCGGCTTCGGCCGGATCGTCGACCTCAAGCCGGACCAATTCCTCACGGACCTCACGGGGGCCGAGGACTTGCTGGCGGCGGAGGAGGGGGCGGTCGCGCACATGAATGCCGACCACCGCGACGCCATGGGCCTCTATGCAACAAAGCTGCTCGGCGCTGCCGTAGGCGACTGGCGCTGCACCGGCTGCGATCCGGAGGGCCTCGACATGCAGGACGGCCAGACCGCCTTGCGGTTGGATTTTCCGGAGCGCGTGGTTGATGGCACGGCGCTGCGCAAGATGCTGGTTCGCCTCGCCGGCGAAGCGCGCACCAGGATGGACGAGAGCGCAACAGATTGAACGCTGCTGCCGATCGCGGCGACCCAAGACCATAATTGGTCAGAAGGCGGCCGGCGAGAGCGTCATGGCAGAATGGAATAAACTAACGCTGGTTGCGGGTTTGACGCTCGCGATCACCGCATCGCTTGTCACGCCCAGCCTTGCCCAGAAAGGTCTCGCCGCGGAGAGCGCGCGGATCAACGCACTGATGAGCGCCGGCAGATATTCGGAAGCACTGCCCTTGGCGCAAGGCATGGTCGCGAGCCTGGAGAAGAGCGACACCGGTCGCGAACTCGCCGCCGCGCTGAACAACCTCGGCCAGGTTCATGCCGGTCAGGGCCACGACGATCTGGCAGAGCCGCTCTACAAGCGCGCCATCATGCTGATGGAAAGGTCGCTCGGTCTCGAAACCCCGTTGATTGGCGCCGAACTGAGCAATCTCGCCGCGCTCTACCAGCGGCAGAGCCGCTATGCCGAGGCCGAGCCGCTGTTCAGGCGCGCGCTCGCCGTTCGCGAGAAGGGATTGTCGCGCGAGCATCCCGATGTCGGCCAGTCGCTCAATAATCTCGCCACGCTCTACGTGAAACAGCAGCACTATGCCGACGCGGAACCGTTGTTTCAGCGGGCGCTCGCGATCTATCAGAAGGCCGGCGGCCCCGAGCATCCGGCAGTGGCCACGGTCCTGAACAATCTCGGCCAGGTCTATCGCGATCTCAACCGCGATTCGGATGCGGAAGCGCCGATCAAGCGCTCGCTCGCGATCCGGGAGAAGGTGCTGGGACCGGATCATCCCGACGTCGCGCGCTCGCTGAACAATCTCGCCGGCCTCTACGAGCACCAGCAGCGCTACGGCGACGCCGAGCCGCTCTATCGCCGTGCGCTGGTCATCCGCGAACGCGCGCTTGGGCCTGATCATCCTGAGGTCATGACCTCGACCAGCAATCTCGCTTATTTCCTCTACGTGGCCGGGCGCACCGCGGACGCATTGCCGTTCGCGGAAACAACGCTTCGGGGCGATCGCGCCCAGTTGCGCGTCGTGTTGCCGGTCCTGTTCGCCGCGCGCCAACAAGGTCTGCTGCCCAGCGACAAGGCGCTGGACGAAGCGCTCGCCGCGATCCAGCGCGGCACGCAATCCTCCGCCGCATCCGCCGTGAACAAGCTTGCGGTGCGGCTTGCCGCCGGCAGCGACCGGCTCGCGGAGCTGGTGCGCCGGGACCAGGATCTCGCGGCTGAGTCCGAGGCACTCGACAAGGCGATCGTCACCGCGGTGTCGAAGCAATCCGCGCAGCGCGATCTCGCAACCGAGCAGCGCAGCCGCGCGCGGATTGCAACGATTGCGAACGAGCGTGCGGGCTTGCAGAAGACGCTCGCGGTCGAGTTTCCCGACTACGCGTCGCTCTCCAATCCCCTGCCGTTGACGATAAAGGACATCCAGCTGCTGCTGTCGGCCGACGAGGCGATGGTGCTCTACTCCGTCGTCGACAAGCAGAGCTATGTCGTCGCGATCACGCGCGAGGGCGTCGATTGGAAGGCCATTTCGCTCGGCGCCGATGCGCTGACGCAGAAGGTGACGGCATTCCGCAAGGGACTCGACGTCGGCAAAGCGCGCGATGCCTCCGGCAAATCCGGATTGTTCGATCTCGCGCTCGCCAACGAACTCCATGTCGCGCTGCTTGGTCCGGTCGAGGCGTTGACAAAGGACAAGCGCAGCCTGCTGGTGGTGCCGTCGGCTGCGCTGACCGCATTGCCGTTTCATCTGCTGGTCACCGAGAAGCCGCAGGCTGCGATCCCGGACACGCTCGAAGGCTATCGCGGCGCCGCCTGGCTGCTGCGGCGTCAGGCCGTCTCGGTGCTGCCATCGGTCGTGAGCCTGAAATCGCTGCGCGCCTTCGCGCGCCGGGACCAGAGCGTGAAGCCGATGACCGGCTTCGGCGATCCCGTGTTCAATCCCGCACTGGAAGCGCCCGCCGAGCGACGCGCCGCGAGCGGCAAGGTCGCCGCGCGCAGCATCGCGACCATTGCTTATAGCGATTTCTGGCGCGGTGCCGGCGTCGATCGCGCGCGGCTTGCGCACGCGCTGCCGCAACTGCCCGACACCGCCGATGAGTTGAACGCGGTGGCCAGGGATGTCGGGGCTTCCGCGGCCGATATTCATCTCGGCCGCGACGCCAGCGAGACGACGCTCAAGCGAGCAGCGCTTGCTCAATACGGCATCATCTACTTTGCCACCCACGGCCTCGTTGCCGGCGACATCAAGGGACTGGGTGAGCCCTCGCTCGCGCTCTCCATTCCCGATCAGCCCACGGAGCTCGACGACGGTCTGCTCACCGCAAGTGAAGTCGCCCAGCTCAAGCTCAATGCGGATTGGGTTGTGCTGTCGGCCTGCAACACCATCGCAGGCGATAAGCCCGGCGCCGAGGCCCTGTCGGGACTGGCGCGCTCGTTCTTCTACGCCGGTGCGCGCGCTCTCCTGGTCTCGCATTGGGCCGTGGATTCGGAAGCTGCCACCCGCTTGACCACATCGACTTTCGAGCTGCTCAAAAACGAACCAAAGATCGGGCGTGCTGAAGCCTTGCGCCGCGCGATGTTAACCTATGTTGACGACACCTCGTCACCGCGCAACGCCTATCCCGCGATGTGGGGGCCCTTCGAGCTCATCGGCGAAGGCGAGGTAAGATAGGGTGGACTTGGAATTTACATTGAGACTGTCTATCGCATTGTGCGTCGCAATAACCTCGGGAAACGCCGAAACGCACATTTGGTTGCGCGATCATTGTTGATTTTTGATGCGCCTGCTCAGAGCTGACATGCGCGACGTTTGGCGCGGTCCTTGAATAAACCAAATCCTAAGGGATCAGCTTGGCAACGCCAGCGTTCATCAGTATTAGGTCGTCCAACCGAGGCCGAACGGCCTGTAATCACGGTGACCGCGGCGGCGCCAAGCATGATCGCGCTGAGTGGGTTCTAGGAGGATTTTTCGTGCAAGAGACGGGCGTGCGCAACGGTGCCTTCGGCGCCGACAAATTCGGCTTAAAGAATCTCAAGCAGGTTCACTGGAACCTCGGTGCGCCGCAACTCTATCAATACTCACTCTCGGCGGGCGAGGCGGTGCTGTCGGCCGATGGCGCGCTCTGCGCCGACACCGGCGAGTTTACCGGCCGCAGCCCCAAGGACAAATTCACGGTGCGTGACGCCACCACCGACAAGAAGATGTGGTGGGCCGGCAACCAGTCGATCACCGCAGAGCAGTTCGAGACGCTCTACCAGGACTTCCTCAAGCATGCCGAAGGCAAGTCGCTGTTCGCACAGGACCTCTATGGCGGCGCCGATCCGGCTTATCGCATCAAGACCCGCGTCTTCACCGAGCTCGCCTGGCACTCGCTGTTCATCCGCACGCTGCTGATCCGTCCCGAGGCGATCGAGCTCTCGGCGTTCGTGCCCGAGCTCACCATCATCGACATGCCGAGCTTCCGCGCCGATCCGAAGCGCCATGGCTGCAAGTCGGAGAACGTCGTCGCGATCGATTTCGCCCGCAAGATCGTGCTCATCGGCGGCTCTTACTATGCCGGCGAGATGAAGAAGTCGGTCTTCACCACGCTGAACTACTATCTGCCTGAGCGCGGCGTGATGCCGATGCATTGCTCGGCCAATGTCGGCGCCAAGGGCGATGCCGCAATCTTCTTCGGCCTGTCCGGCACCGGCAAGACCACGCTGTCAGCCGATCCGAACCGCACGCTGATCGGCGATGACGAGCACGGCTGGGGCCCGAACGGTGTCTTCAATTTCGAAGGCGGCTGCTACGCCAAGTGCATCAAGCTGTCGCAGGAAGCCGAGCCCGAGATCTACGCCGCCTCGACCCGCTTCGGTGCAGTGCTCGAGAATTGCGTGCTCGACGAAGACACCCGCGTGGTCGATTTCGACGACGGCTCCAAGACCGAGAACACGCGTTCGGCCTATCCGCTCGAATTCATCCCGAACGCCTCGCGCACCGGCCGCGCGCCGCAGCCGAAGAACGTGGTGATGCTTGCCGCCGACGCCTTTGGCGTGCTGCCGCCGATCGCCAAGCTCTCGCCGGCGCAGGCGATGTATCACTTCCTGTCGGGCTACACCGCGAAGGTCGCGGGCACCGAGCGCGGTCTCGGCAACGAGCCACAGCCGGAATTCTCGACCTGCTTCGGTTCGCCCTTCCTGCCGCTCGACCCCAGCGTCTATGGCAACATGCTGCGCGACCTGATCGCCCAGCACAATGTCGATTGCTGGCTGGTCAACACCGGGTGGACCGGCGGCAAGTACGGCACCGGCTCGCGCATGCCGATCAAGGTGACGCGCGCGCTGCTCACCGCCGCGCTCGACGGCTCGCTTCGCAACGTCCAATTCCGCACCGACAAATATTTCGGCTTCGCGGTCCCGACCGCGCTGCCGGGCGTGCCGAGCGAGATCCTCAATCCGGTCAACACCTGGAAGGACAAGGACGAGTTCGACAAGACCGCCCGCGCGCTGGTCGGCATGTTCCAGAAGAACTTTGCCAAGTTCGAAGCCCAGGTCGACGCCGAGGTCCGCGCCGCCGCACCGGACGTGAAGCTCGCGGCGGAGTAAGGTTGTTCTGTCTTTGATCGCAAAAGGGCGGCCGCGAGGCCGCCCTTTTTGTTTGTGCGCGACTGCAAGCACATACTCGGTGTCGTCCCGGCGAAGGCCGGGACCCATACCGCGTGATCTATCGAGGGAGTGCGGTGCAGATACCGGCGAAGAGGACGTCACTACGAGCCTTCGCCAAACCAAGCCCTGTGGTTATGGGTCCCGGACTTCGCCGGGACGACGCTGGGATGATACTTCACGCCTTGAAATACGCGATCTGCGTGGTCGTCGCGAGCAGCCTTCCGTTCGGCGACCACAGCTCGGCGTTCTGGTCGGCGTAGCTCTTGTGCATGATCTTTGAATCTGCGGTCGCCAGCACGCGGGTGATGTCCTCGGCCGCGAGCTCTTCGCTGTCGGTGTGGAAATAGGTCGTCAGCGACACCGTGCCGAACGGCACCAGCTCGCGCCGGGCGTGGAAGATGCGCCCGAAGAAGGCGTCCGACATCGACATCAGCGACGGCATGTCGAGCTTGCGCGGCTCGCGATCACTGATCCAGAGCTTTGAGTAGGTGCCGGCGAGCTCGGACTTGGGCGGGCCGATCCGCATCTCGCCCTCGACGAAGCGGAATTCATACTGGTTGGCCCAGGACGCCGCGATCTTCGGGAACGGCATCGTCTGTTCAAACGGCTTTGCATCCGGATATTGCGCCACCCTGTGCTCCCAGGACGGCCGGCGTTCGGCGAATACGGCGGTGGCGAGCGTTGCGACCTCGCCGCCGCCTTGCGACAGTTCGACGCTCCAGTGCTGGCTGGAGCGGTTGGCCTTCACCAGCCGCACGTCCAGATCGAACGGCCCCTTCGCGATCGGCGCGCAGTAATTGACGGTGAGCGCCAGCGGATCGCCGGCACGTTCCGGATGCTCGATCAGCGCGCGCAAAATGGTCGCAGCCGTGACGCCGCCGAACGGGCCGACAAAGGCCCAATAGTCGTCGCTGGTATGTCCCTGCCAGCTCGAGTCGCCGGCGGTGACGCGGGTGGCGTCGTCGAAAGGGTGCGGGAGTTTGGCGTGCATCGTTCAATCCGGCTTCCAATGACGAACGTCATATCACGTCCGCCGCCGGCTTGTGCAATTACCTCGTGGGTAACCGATTTCACCTCGCGGAAATTCAGCCTGCGACGTCGCGCAGGGTCGGCAGCAGCGGTGTGGTCGGATTCACCGGCACGTTCCAGATCTCCTCGGCATATTCGCGGATGGTGCGGTCCGAGGAGAACCATGCCATGCGCGCGACGTTGAGGATCGAGGCGCGGGTCCAGGCCGGCGCCACCTGCCAGCGCGCATCGACGCTGCGCTGCGCCTCATAATAGGAATCGAAGTCGGCGCTGACCATGTAATGGTCGAGATAGCGCAGCGCATGCGCGATCGATTCGAAGCGGCCGGGATCGCCGGGCGAGAACTCGCCGACACCGATCGCGTTGATGGCGCGCTGGAGCTTTGGCGAATTGCGGATCACGTCGGAGGCGTCCAGCCCCTGCTTGCGCCGGATCATCACGTCGCCGGCTTCCATGCCGAAGATCGCGATGTTCTCCGCGCCGACATGGTCGCGGATCTCGATGTTGGCGCCGTCGAGCGTGCCAATGGTGAGGGCGCCGTTCAGCGACAGCTTCATGTTGCCGGTGCCGGAGGCTTCCATGCCGGCGGTCGAGATCTGCTCGGAGAGGTCGGCCGCGGGAATGATCACTTCGGCGAGGCTGACATTGTAGTCGGGCAGGAACACGACCTTGAGCTTGCCGCCGATGGCGGGATCGTTATTGACGACTTCCGCAACGTCGTTGATCAGCTTGATGATCAGCTTGGCGTAGCGGTAGCTCGCCGCAGCCTTGCCCGCGAAGATCTTCACCCGCGGCACCCAGTTGCCGTTGGGATCGTCCTTGATCGCCTGGTACAGCGCGACCGTCTCGATGACGTTGAGGAGCTGGCGCTTGTATTCGTGGATGCGCTTGATCTGCACGTCGAACAGCGCGGTCGGATCGACCTTGATGCCGAGCCGCTCGCCGATTAGGCGGGCCAGCGCGGTCTTGTTGTGAAGCTTGACTGCGCGGAACCTCTTCTGGAATTCGACGTCGCTGGCCCGGGCTTCGATCAGGCTGAGCTGCGTCGGATCGTCGAGCACGGCATCGCCGCAGGTCTCGCGCAATAGATCGGTCAGCTTCGGGTTCGCCAGCATCAGCCAGCGGCGGAAGGTGATGCCGTTGGTCTTGTTGGTGATGCGGCCGGGATAGAGATGGTTGAGGTCGTGGAACACGGTCTCGCGCATCAGGTCCGAATGCATCGCGGAGACGCCGTTGATGCGGTGCGAGCCGACGAAGGCGAGCTGGCCCATGCGCACGCGCCGCCCGCTCCTCTCGTCGATCAGCGAGACCGAGGCGCGAAAGTCGATGTCGCCGGGGGCGCGCGCCTCCGCGAGCGCGAGATGCTGCACGTTGATGCGGTAGATGATCTCGAGATGCCGCGGCAACAGCCGTTCGAACAGCTCGACCGGCCAGGTCTCCAGCGCCTCGGGCAGCAGGGTGTGGTTGGTGTAGGACAGCGTGGCGACCGTAATCTTCCAGGCCTCGTCCCAGCGGAAATTGTGATCGTCGATCAGGATCCGCATCAGCTCGGTGACGGCGAGGCTCGGATGGGTGTCGTTGAGTTGCACCGCGACCTTGCTCGACAGGCTGCGGAGCTGGCCGTCGGATGCTAGATGCCGCTTGATCAGGTCCTGCAGCGAAGCCGAGACGAAGAAATATTCCTGGCGCAGGCGCAGCTCGCGGCCCGCCGGGCTCTCGTCGTTCGGATAGAGGAATTTGCAGATGGCTTCGGCGCGCGACTGCTCGGCGCTGGCGCTGACATAATCGCCGGTGTTGAAGGCGTCGAGCTTCAACGGATCGGGCGAGCGTGCCGACCACAGCCGCAGCGCGTTGACGTGCTGGCCGCGCCAGCCGACGATCGGCGTGTCATAGGCCATCGCCTGCACGGTCTCGGACGGATGCCAGATCGCGCGATCCCGACCCTTGTCTTCGACATGCTCGACACCGCCGCCGAAGCGAATGTCATAGATCACTTCGGGCCGCTGCAATTCCCAGGGGTTGCCGAAGCCGAGCCATTCGTCCGGATATTCCTGCTGCCAGCCCTGATTGATGATCTGGCGGAACAGGCCGTAATCATAGCGGATGCCGTAGCCGATCGCGGGGATCGACAGCGTCGCCATGCTTTCCATGAAGCAGGCGGCGAGGCGGCCGAGACCGCCATTGCCGAGCGCCGCGTCCGGCTCGCATTTGCGCAGCTCCGGCAAGGAGACGCCGAGATCGCCGAGTGCGACCTCGAAGATCTTCAGCAGCCCCATATTGTTCAGCGCGTCGCTGAAGAGGCGGCCGATCAGGAATTCGAGCGAGAGATAATAGACGCGCTTGCGCCCCGCATCGTAGCTGTGTTTCTCCGCCGTGAGCCAGCGATGCACGATGCGGTCGCGCAGCGCCAGCGCCGCGGCCTGGTACCAGTCGTGCTTGGTCGCCATGCCCGCATCCTTGCCGATGGCAAGGCGCAGCTTCGCCAGGATCGCACCCTTGATCTCAGCCAGCGCGAGTTCGTCGATGGGCTGGTTGGGGGCGGGGAAATTGGGCTGGAACGATGAATCTTGCAAAGTCGTCACTTCCTGGTCGCGAGAACACTACTGACCCTACGCATCTTGCCTCTGTACCGGAACCATTGCTGGTGCGACCGTGCACTGCGCTGGCGTAAAATTATGCAAGGAACGGGCCGATTTGGGAACCCGGACGCATACGGGGAAACCTGGATTAGGTGCTAGAATGGCGGCCAATTCAGCCATCAGTGTGGAGGAGACGTCCATGAAAGCTCTGATGAGACCTGTGATGCGACGGCTGATCGAAATCGCCGCGGCCACCTTCCTCGTCGTCTGCATCACCGCTTCCAGCGCCGCCTTCGCCGCCGGCAAGATCGGCCGCAGCGCCGACGGCCTGAGCTGCGCGGTTTCGCTCCCGCAAAACGCATCCCCCGCCGCCCGCTGCGCCGCCATCAAGCGCCAATGCGGCGGCAAGTTTTATGCGAGCGCGTGTGGGGAAAAGTTGATGTCGGCGGCGAATTGAGTGGCTCGTGCAACGAAGTAAGGTGTCGTCCTGGCGAAAGCCAGGATCCATTACCCCGACCGTCAGAGAAGGCCCGACCGGTCATTCCAGTCGGGATTCTTCACCTCGATCAGCTTGATCTTCCAGTCCCGCTTCCAGAACTTCAATTGCTTCTCGCGCGCGATAGCTTCCTGCGGAGTGGCAAATACTTCGACGTGCACCAGGCGGAAGATCTTGTATTTCAGAACGAACTTCGAACCGCGACCCGAACGGTGCAGCTCAAGCCGTGCGCGGATGTCATTGGTGATTCCGATATAGATCGTGCCGTGATGGCGGCTTGCGAGAATGTAGACGAAGTAGCTGCTCATGGCCCAACCTCGCAAAAAGCAACGCTGACCGGGGTGATGGTGTGGACGGCCCCCTACGGCATCAGTGTGCCAGAATGAGGTTGTCAGAAACTCATTCACAGGAGCCGTCCGTGAGCCAGATTATCCGCATTGGGATGGATACGTCGAAGTATATCTTTCAACTGCATGGGGTGGATGCCTCGGAGCAGGTCGTGCTGCGCAAACGGCTTGGCCGCAAGGGGATGCTGGAGTTCTTTGCCAAGCTGCCGCCGACGGTGGTGGTGATCGAGGCGTGTGGGGCGGCTCACGTCCTGGCGCGAGAGCTAGGTAAGCTGGGACACACAGCCAAGCTGATCGCTCCGCAGCTGGTGAAACCCTACGTGGCGCGCAATAAGAACGATGGGCGCGATGCAGAGGGGCTGTGCGAGGCGGCGAGCCGGCCGCGGATGCGCTATGTGCCGGTGAAAACCGCCGAGCAACAGGCCGCGCTGATGCTGCTGGGCATCCGCGAACAACTGGTCGTGCGACGCACTCAACTTTCCAACATGATCCGCGGCTATGCGGCGGAGTTCGGTCTGATCGAGGCCAAGGGGCTGGACAAGCTGGTCTCGTTCCTGGCCGCAATCGAGCACGATGAAAGGGTGCCGACGCTGGCCCGCGAACTGTTTGCGACGCTTGCCCGCCAATATGATCAGGTGCAGGTCGAGCTGAAGGCAGTGGAGGCGAAGCTTCTCGCCTGGCACCGTGCCAATGCCTTGAGCCGTCGTTTGGCTCAGATCCCGGGGATCGGTCCGGTCACCGCCGCAGCACTGGTGATGAAGGCACCCGATCCTCACGCCTTCCGCTCGGGACGGCTGTTTGCCGCCTGGCTCGGCCTGACCCCAAAGGACCATTCCACCGCGGGAAAGACCAGGCTCGGCAAGATAACCCGTGCAGGCGATGAGACCTTGCGTCAGCTGCTGGTGCTTGGGGCAACTTCGGTGGTCAAGATCGCCAAATCGAAAGCTCGTGGGCCGAGCTGGCTGATCGAGCTTTTGAAGCGCAAAACACCGAAGCTGGCGGCGGTGGCGCTGGCCAACAAGATGGCCCGCATCGCCTGGAAGCTGATGACGACGGGAGAGCAATACGATCGCGCGCGGCTAGGGGCGCAAAACGAGGCCCAAACGGCCGCTGCCGTGTGATCGAAAGATTCGGCCGACCGGCGGGTTAGCCCCACCGGCCGAACCGGAGCTGCAAGAGCAGAGGAGATGGTGCGATCGATCGTTCGAGATGCGAGCAAATCCGTAGGACCCATTGGCCGAATAAGGTCGCATGGGTGATTGGAACTCGTGTCGCGAAAACCATCTTGGCCAGCGGTCCGACAAAGCCGCATCAACAGGCCGGACATATGGATGCAAGCGATCCGATCAAACCTCACTAAGCTCTTGTGCCACGGGGGCCGTCCACATATGGGTCCTGGCTTTCGCCAGGACGACGCTCTCCAACAATCGCGCCAGCATCAGAACAAATTAAGAACACTTTAGCAAGTCTCTGATATATCATTGTGATTCGGCGCGTTGCCGACACAATATCTAGCGTCCGCCAGACTTCGCGAGGACTACATGTCCACCATTGCCTTCGATCAATTTGCCCTCACCAGGATCGCCGATTTCGCGCGCTCGCTGTCGCGGCTGCATCAGGCGGCGCGGCGCTACGCCGTCGACGACGACCAGTTCGACCGCGAGTTCAACGCGGTGTGCCAGTCGATCTGGGGCTACACCATCGACGACGTCAGCGACGATCTGTTTTCGTCGGAGGACCATCTGTTCCTCGACACGCTGGACGAAGCGCATGCGCGCATCTTCGCCGCCGAGCAGGGTTACGACCTCGTCGACGATCAGGGCATGCTCACCGACTGGTGGGGGTTTTGCTGGATGATCCTGGCCGAGAAGCGCGGCCTGCTCACGGCAGATAACCGCGCCGCCGCGCGCGCGGCGATCGAGGAGAAATATCTGGCGGCGCCGAATGTGATCGGCGTGATCATCGGACGGTGACGGTCTCAACCCTCATCCTGAGGAGCTTGCGCAGCAAGCGTCTCGAAGGATGAAGGCCGAGCCGCAGCAGCCGGGCCTTCATGGTTCGAGACGCGCGTTCCGCGCTCCTCACCATGAGGATTTCAATCCAGCCCCGCGCGCTTTGCCGGCTTTTGTGTCTTCGGCACCGTCACGTCGGGCAGCGTCTCGCGCACGATCTCCGCGGCGGGGCCATCCGCCGCCACCGTGTCGGCGCGCACCGGCGCCACCTTCATCTCGCCGAGCCGTGCGCGGACTTGCGCAGTGAGACCGGGATAGGAGGCGACCGGGGTGAAGTCCGCCGCCTGGTCGTTGCCGACGCGGATGCCGGTATAGGCAACCAGGCCGTCGCTGGTGGCGATCACGTCGCCGGGTTTGAGCGACGAATCCAGCGCCAGATCGACCGGAGCAAGTCCGACCGGCTCGCGGCCGTTGCAGGTGCAGTCGGCGCGCAGCGCCTTGCGATAGGCGAACGCGTTCTCGCTATCGGCATAGCGCTCGCCGGTCTGCGACGCGGCGCCGTCGATCGAGGAGCCGAAATAGATCTTGGTGGCGCTCGCAGGACAGAAGGCCTGACACATCTGCGCGGGCGAGGTGAGACCGCGCATCAGCGGAAAATATTTGCCGTCGCAGCTGCGCACGCAGAACGCCGGTCCCGAGCCGCCGGCCGCGGCCGAACGTGTCGGCGGCACGTATTGCGGGGATGCGGCATTCTGCTGGCCGGTGAAGGGATCGGCGTAGGAGCTCGCCTGCTGCGGCACCTCACGCTGCGGCCGCTGCTGCTGCATTCCGCCGAAGAAGAAGTCGAACAGGCCTTCGGCCGAAACCGGGGCCGGAGCCGCAAGCAGCGGTGCTGCCAGTGTGGCGGCTACGAGCATCGCGCGACGCCGCCGGCGCGCATGGGACATGACTGTACGCAAACGCTTACTCCACCCGACGCTAACCAACCGGCCGGGACCATCAGGTCTCAGCACATGATTCACCATAAGGCGGGATGGTAAATGAGCGGTTGAGGGGGGAGGTCTTAGCGCGGACTCTCGTGCCCCGGACGCAGCGCAGCGCTCCTTGAGCGGTGCGCTGCAGAGCCGGGGCCTATGTCGATGGGGGAGCAAGGCCAGGTCCCGGTTCTGCGGCGCATCGTTACACGCTGCGCCGCGCCCGGGACACGAGAAGTATCAAGCCTTCAAGAACTCCGACGCCTTGTACAGCGAGCGGAATGGCAGGCCGGCCGCGCCAAAGGTGTCGTCGGCGCCTTCCTCGCGGTCGACCATGGTCAGCACCAGCGCCACTTCCGCGCCGGTCTCGCGCACCGCTTCCACCGCCTTCATCGCCGAGCCGCCGGTGGTGGTGACGTCCTCGACGATCACGACGCGCTTGCCCTCCAGCGTCTCGCCCCTGGGCAGCCCCTCGATCGCGAGCTTCGCGCCATGCTCCTTCGGCTTCTTGCGCACGAAGAAGGCTGCGATCGGATGGCCCTTGATCCAGGAGATCTGCGCCAGCGCGCCGGCCAGCGGCACCGCGCCCATCTCGAGCCCGCCGATGAAATCGAGATTGTCGTCCTTGAGCGCCTCATAGGTCAGCTCGGCCAGCAGGGTCGCACCCTCCGGGTCGAGCATGGTCGGCTTGAGGTTGAAATAGAAGTCGCTCTTGCGGCCCGACGCGAGCGTCACCTCGCCGCGGCCGAAGGAGCGCCGACGGATGATCTCGAACAGGCGGGCGCGGGAGGCTGATTTAGACACGGCGGGCCCTCGGGAGCGTTTTTGGAAGTGGCGGAATTTATCCGCGACGGCCCCGACATTCCAGAGGGGGCTTCCCCCGTCAACAGGGATCGGCCATCCCGGCCCGCCGGTTGTGGGGGTGCAACGTTCTGGAGTAGGTGGATGCGGGATATCTGGGGCAAGAAGACTGGGCAAGGAAACGCGACAAATGACCATCGAGCTGCACACCTGGAACACGCCGAACGGCCGCAAGGTCTCGGTTGCGCTGGAGGAGATGGGACTGCCCTACAAGGTGATCCCGGTGAATATCAGCAAGGGCGAACAGATGGCGCCGGAGTTCCTGAAGCTCTCGCCCAACAACAAGATTCCCGCGATCCTCGATTCCGATGGCCCGGACGGCAAGCCGGTCAGCATCTTCGAGTCGGGCGCGATCCTGCTGTATCTCGGCGAAAAGACCGGCAAATTCCTGCCGAAATCGCTTTCGGGCCGCATCCCCGTCTATGAATGGCTGATGTGGCAGATGGGCGGCTTCGGGCCGATGCCGGGCCAGGTGCACCATTTCATCGCGCTCGAGAACGAGCAGGACCGCGCCTACGGCCTCAAGCGCTACATGGCGGAGACGCGACGGCTCTACGGCGTCCTCGACCGCCGGTTGGAGGGCCGCGATTTCGTCGCCGGCGGGCTCTCGGTTGCCGATTTTGCCATCCTGGGCTGGGCCTGGCGTCACCCTCGCCACAAGGTTGACCTGGCCGACTTCCCCAATGTGAAGCGCTGGTACGAGGCCCTGATGGCACGCCCGGCGGTGAAGCGGGGCATGGAGGCGAAGCTGGATTGAGGGGGGAGGCTGTCGTCACCCGCGAAGGAGGGTGACCCAGTACTCTGTGACGCCAGTGATTGAGCCGAGAACCCGCGGCGTACTGGATGCCCCGCCTGCGCGGGGCATGACAGCGTCGCGCCTCACACCTTCCGCGCCTCGACCGCCATCCGCACCGCAAGCCCGGCCAGCACCGTGCCCATCAGCCAGCGCTGGACCAGCATCCAGCTTGGCCGGCTTGCGAGAAACAGCGCGATCGATCCTGCCGCGAGCGCGATCATGGCGTTCACGCTGACGCTGATCGCGATCTGGATCGCGCCGAGCACCACAGACTGCGCCAGCAGGCTGCCGGCGGCGGGATCGATGAACTGCGGCAGCAGCGCGAGGTAAAGCATTGCGATCTTCGGGTTGAGCAGATTGGTGACGAAGCCCATCGCGAACAATTTGCGCGGACTGTCGATCGCAAGCTGCTTCACCTGGAACGGCGAGCGCCCGCCCGGCTTCACCGCCTGCCAAGCCAGCCACAACAGATAACCGGCGCCGGCAAAGCGCAGCGCGTCATAGGCGAAGGGAACGGCGAGCAGTAGCGCCGTGATGCCGAACGCCGCGCACAGCATGTAGAACACGAAGCCAAGCGCCACGCCGCCGAGCGAGACGATGCCCGCCACTGGGCCCTGCGTGATCGAACGCGAGATCAGGTAGATCATGTTCGGCCCGGGCGTGAGCACGAGGCCGAGGCAGACGAGGGCGAAGCCGAGCAGGGCGGAGGTGTGGGGCATGGCTGAACCGGCGCGGGAGATGGTATGTTTCTAGTATGGGTGGCGCAGTGGGGCCATCGCGCAATTGCTCGGAGGACAATTCGATTCGCCGCCGCGCGCTCGGTGCGCTCCCTCGCCCCCGTTCTTACGGGGAGAGGGTTGGGGTGAGGGGCTCTCTCCACACATGAGATGGCCGTGGTACCTGTACCCCCTCACCCGGATCGCAAGAGCGATCCGACCTCTCCCCGCAAGCGGGGCGAGGTAAGAAAAAAATCAATGCGCCTCGTCCCAATTGTTCGCCGCGCGTGCATCGACGTGCAGCGGCACCGAGAGCAGCACGGCCGGGAACGGTGCGTCCTGCATCACGTGCTGCACGACGGGGAGCGTGGCCTCGACCTCCGCGTCCGGCACCTCGAAGATCAATTCGTCATGCACCTGCAGCAGCATCTGCGCAGACACTTTCTTCAGGACCAGGGCATCCTCCATCCGCGTCATGGCGCGGCGGATGATGTCGGCGGCGGTGCCCTGGAGCCGCGCGTTGATCGCGGCGCGCTCGTTGAAGGCGCGCACCGAGGCGTTCGAGGCCTTGATGTCGGGATAGTACATCTTCCGTCCGAACAGCGTGGTGACGTAGCCGTGGCTCCGGCAGAAGTCGCGCGTCTCGTCCATGTAGGCGCGGATGCCGGGGAAGCGCTCGAAGTATTTCTTGATGTAGGCAGAGGCTTCTTCGCGCCCGATGCCGAGCTGGTTGGCGAGGCCGAACGCCGAAATGCCGTAGATGATGCCGAAATTGATCGCCTTGGCGCGGCGCCGGATTTCGCTCGGCATGCCCTTGATCGGCACGCCGAACATTTCCGATGCCGTCATGGCGTGAATGTCGAGACCGTCGCGGAACGCCTGCTGCAGCACCGGGATGTCGGCGATCTCGGCGAGCAGCCGTAGCTCGATCTGCGAATAGTCGGCGGAGACCAGCTTGTGCCCCGGCGTTGCGATGAAGGCGCGGCGGATTTTTCTGCCGTCCTCGGTGCGCACCGGAATGTTCTGCAAATTCGGCTCGTTCGACGACAGCCGGCCCGTCGTGGTGGCGGCCAGTGCGTAGGTCGTGTGGACGCGGTGGGTCTGGGCATTCACGTAGGTCGGCAGCGCATCGGTGTAAGTCGATTTGAGCTTCGAGACCTGGCGCCACTCCAGAATTTTCTTCGGGAGGTCGTGGCCCTGCTCGGCGAGCTCGTCGAGCACCTGAGCGGTGGTGGACCACGCGCCGGTCTTGGTCTTGGTTCCGCCGGACAGTCCCATCTTGCCGAACAGGATGTCGCCGATCTGCTTCGGGCTGCCGACATTGACCGGCTCGCCCGCGATCTGCTGGATCTCGGCCTCGACGCGCGCCGCGGTCTGGGCGAAGTCGCCGGAGAGGCGCGACAGCACCTGGCGGTCGATCGAGATGCCGCGCCGCTCCATCCGCGCGAGCACCGATACCAGGGGCCGTTCCAGCGTCTCGTAGACTGTGGTCATGTGCTCGGCGACGAGGCGTGGCTTCAGCACGCGCCAGACGCGCAAGGTCACGTCGGCGCCTTCCGCCGATAGCGGCGCGGCCTTGTCGACCGGCACCTGGTCGAACGTGATCTTGCCCTTGCCGCTGCCGAGCAGCTCGCCCTCCTTGAGCATGGCGTGGCCGAACCAGCGCTCGGACAGCTGCTCTAGCGCGTGCGAGCCGCGGCCGGCGTCGAGCACGTAGGAGATCAGCTGCGCATCGTCGGTGTTGCGCAGTGTGATGCCGTGCTGCGCCAGCATCACCGCGGTGAATTTGACGTCGAAGCCGATCTTGAGAATGCCTGGTGATTCCAGTACCGGCCGCAGCGCCTCGATCGCCTCGGCATGCTTGACCTGGTCGGGCGCGAGGCCCGCGTCGAACAGGCCGGCACCGCCACCGGACTGCTTGTGCGCCAGCGGCACGTAACACGCATCGTTGGGCGCCAGTGCGAGCGCGATGCCGCAGAGATCGGCCTGCATCGGGTCGATCGAGTTTCCCCGGATTTCGACCGCGACATGGCCGGCATCATGGATGCGCGCGATGAAGGCGTTCAATTCCGCGAGCGTCTTGATGGCCTGGTACTTGCTGCGGTCAACCGGGAGCTTGCGCAAAGCCTCTTCGCGCGCGGCGGCGAGAGAAATCGGCGCGCCCTTCGGGCTCGCGGCCTTGTCCTCCTTGGTTGCCGATGCGTTGCGCTGGCCCACTGGCGCTTGCGGCGGCGCGCCGGTTCCCGGGGCCGGCACGACGTCCGAAGGCGGCAGCGGCGAGAAGACGCTGGCACCGCTGGCATAGCCTGGATCGGCATCGACGTTGGCCGGATCAATCTGCGAGAACTCAGCGACGCGGCGCGTCAGCGTGGAAAATTCCATCGCCTTCAGGAACGCGATCAGCTTGCGCGCATCGGGTTCGTGGACGGCGAGATCGTCCAGCGGGACTTCGAGGTCGACCTTATCGTCGAGCAAGACGAGCTGCCGGGAGATGCGCGCCTTGTCGGCGTTCTCGATCAGCGCCTCGCGCCGCTTCGGCTGCTTGATCTCGGTGGCGCGGAACAGCAGCTGCTCGAGATCGCCGTATTCAACGATCAGCTGCGCGGCGGTCTTGATGCCGATGCCGGGCACGCCAGGAACGTTGTCGGTGGAATCGCCGGCCAGCGCCTGCACTTCCACCACCTTCTCCGGCGGTACGCCAAACTTCTCGATCACCTCGGGGATGCCGATGCGGCGGTCCTTCATGGTGTCGTACATGGTGACGCAATCGGTGACGAGTTGCATCAGGTCCTTGTCGGAGGACACGATTGTCGCGCTCGCGCCGCGCTCGCAGGCTTGCCGCACATAGGTCGCAATCAGATCGTCGGCCTCGAAGCCGACCTGTTCCAGGCAGGGCAGGTCGAAGGCGCGCACCGCTTCGCGGATCAGCGCGAATTGCGGGATCAGATCGTCCGGGGCCGGCGCCCGGTGCGCCTTGTACTCAGGATAGATCTTGTTGCGGAAGGTGATTTCCGACTTGTCGAAGATGATCGCCAGATGCGTCGGCCGGTTGTCCTCGGGCATCTCGCGCAACAGCTTCCACAGCATGTTGCAGAAACCGAGCACGGCATTGACCTGCAAGCCGTCGGACTTGCGGTTCATCGGCGGCAGCGCGTGATAGGCGCGGAAGATGTAGCCGGAACCGTCGACCAGGAAGACATGGTCGCCCTTGCCGGCGGCCTTGGCGCCGATTGGTTTGGCAGCAGCTGTCGCAGCAGCCGGCTTTGTTTCGGCCTTGGTCTTCGGGGATGTCTTGGGAGATGTCTTGGGCATGGCCGCAATGTATGAATTTTTGCGGACTTTGACAGCCTTGGGAGGGGGATTTTTGGACCCGTGGCGCTGCTATCCCCACTGTCATTCCCCGCGAAAGCGGGGAATCCAGTACGCCGCGGCTTCTCGGCTCAATCACTGACGTCTCGGCGTGCTGGGTCGCCCGGTCAAGCCGGGCGACGACATCGAGAGGGCGGCTATTCCGCCGCCTGCAGCACCGGCCCTGTCTTCTTCGGCGCGATCCAGAACGCATCGGGCCGCTCGAACAGGAAATTGCCGCCAAGGCGCAGTGCGACCTGCCAGATCGCGAGCGAGCCGATCACGCCGGCGATGGTCACGATCAGCGATACCGCACCGATGTCGGGAATGATGCCCGTGCGCAATAGCAGCGTCCGTGTCGCCGCCATCGGCAGGAAGAAGGCGAGATAGATCACGATCGAATGCTCGCCGCAGAAGCGGAAGACGTTCAGCCATTGCGCGCGCGCGAGCAGCGTGCCCATCGTGATGATGGCGCAGGCGCCGGCGAAGCCGAGCACGAGCGATACGAATTTCCACTCGCTGGCCCCAAGCGTAACGAGGCCGGCATTGACCAGCGCCCATGCCGCGAGCGCTGCCAGCGCCCATGCCGGATGATTGCGCGCGCGGTCCGACAGCGCGAACACGTAGGGCGCGAACAGATAGCCCGAATAGAAATAGACGAAACGCGCGCAGAACTCGTCGATCGCGGTCCAGCCGGTTGCGACACGCGCCGTCTCCAGCGCGGCCGCGATCAGCCAGATCGCGGGCGGCGGGACCAGCCGTGTCAGTTTTGTGACGACGAAGAAGATCGGCAGGAGGTAGATGAACCACAGCGTGCCGAACGGCTCGACGAACGATTCCAGATATAGCAAGCCGGCGTCGCGCCAGCTCGTTTCCGCCGCGAAGGCGGGAGCCTTGAAGCCGAACTGGATTGTCACCCAGACGACATAGAAATAGGCGAAATGCACCACCTTGCGGTCGAGATAGGTTCGCCAGTCCCGGTCGATCACCAGTGGCAGGAACAGGCCCGAAATCAGGAAGAAATCCGGCATCCGGAACGGCTTTGCGAAAGCCACCACGACATGCATGAAACCGGTCTCGCCGGCGGCAAGCTCGACCCCCAGCACCGAATGCATCATCACGACCATGACGATGCAGATGCCCTTGGCGTAATCGACCCAATCGACACGCGCAGCAGACGGGGCCTTGAGTCCCCCGCTCGCGGCGATTGTGCCTGATAGTGCCATGGTGTCTCTTTTCGAGGCGTGTTCCGCCGGGATCTGTGTGAACGCGGAGCAGTTTGGCGCCTTGCGGCTTACGATTGCTTAACTGGTACAATTGCCGTGCCGATTTTTGCACGCGGGCTGTTCCCTCACCCCGGGAAAATGCTAAACCGCCTTGGAATTGCGGTTTCGTTAACCAAGCCAAACAGGGTTTCTCATGCGCATTGCGATGATCGGAACGGGCTATGTGGGACTGGTGTCCGGGGCCTGCTTTGCGGATTTCGGTCACGACGTCGTCTGCGTCGACAAGGACGAGAAGAAGATTGCGGCCCTTCATCGCGGCGAGATCCCGATCTACGAGCCCGGGCTCGACGAGCTGGTGGCGACCAACGTCAAGGCCAAGCGGCTGGAGTTCACCACCGATTTGTCCAAGCCGGTCGCGGATGCCGATGCTGTCTTCATCGCGGTCGGTACGCCGTCGCGCCGCGGCGACGGCCACGCCGATCTGTCCTACGTCTATGCGGCTGCGAAAGAGATCGCGCAGTCGCTGTCCGGCTTCACCGTCGTGGTGACCAAATCGACCGTGCCGGTCGGCACCGGCGACGAGGTCGAGCGCATCATCCGCGAAACCAGCCCCAAGGCCGACGTCGTCGTCGCCTCGAATCCCGAATTCCTGCGCGAGGGCGCGGCGATCCGCGACTTCAAATTCCCCGACCGCATCGTCGTCGGCACCTCCGACGAGCGCGGCCGCAAGGTGATGAGCGACATCTATCGGCCGCTGTCGCTGAACCAGGCGCCGTTGATGTTCACGGAACGCCGCACCGCCGAGATGATCAAATACGCCGCCAACGCCTTCCTCGCGACCAAGATCACCTTCATCAACGAGATCGCGGACCTTTCGGAAAAGGTGGGGGCCAACGTGCAGGAGGTCGCGCGCGGCATTGGCCTGGACAACCGTATCGGCACCAAGTTCCTGCATGCCGGCCCGGGCTTCGGCGGCTCGTGCTTTCCGAAGGACACCAAGGCGCTGATCAAGATCGCGCAGGACTACGATGTGAGCCTTCGCATCGTCGAATCCGTGCTGGCGGTCAACGAGAACCGCAAGCGCGCGATGGCGCGCAAAGTGAGCCAGGCGCTCGGCGGCTCGCTGCGCGGCAAGACCATCGCTGTGCTCGGCCTCACCTTCAAGCCTGACACCGACGACATGCGCGATGCGCCGTCGATCCCGCTGGTCACGGGCCTGATCGACATGGGCGCCAAGGTGAAGGCTTTCGATCCCGTCGGCATGGAGCAGGCGAAGGGTGAGCTGCCCAGCATCACTTATTGCGAGGACGCCTATTCCTGCGCGGAAGGCGCCGATGCGATCGTGATCGTCACCGAATGGGTGCAGTTCCGCGCGCTCGACCTCGACCGGCTGAAAGCGACCATGGCGCAGCCCGTCATCGTCGACTTGCGCAACATCTACCGCCCCGAGGAGATGGCTGCGGCCGGCTTCGTCTATGAGAGCGTTGGACGGCCGCCGGTGCAGGGCTAGCGATCCAACGTCGCAACGATTCCGTCATGGCCGGGCTTGTCCCGGCCATCCACGTCTGTTTTCTAGTGTGACGACGTGGATGCCCGGCGGCTTCCGTGCGCAGACGCGCCTCGCGCTCTTGCCCGGGCATGACGAATGGACAGGCCTTGCCCCGCAGTTTTGACACGCCGCTCCCGATCGATGCCGTGCTCGACGAGCTCTCGCGCACGTTGGAGGCGCATCATGCCGCCGTGCTGGTGGCGCCCCCGGGGGCCGGCAAGACTACGCGCGTGCCGCTGGCGCTGCTCGATGCCCCCTGGGCCATGGGCAAGAAGATCATCGTGCTGGAGCCACGGCGCATCGCGGCGCGCGCCAGCGCCGACCGCATGGCCAAATCACTGGGCGAACGCGCCGGCGAGACTGTCGGCTATCGCGTCCGCTTCGGCTCGAAGATATCGCGCGCGACCCGCATCGAGGTGGTGACGGAGGGTATCTTCACCCGCCAGATCCTCGACGATCCCGAGCTGTCGGGCATCGCCGCCGTCCTGTTCGACGAATTCCACGAGCGCTCGCTCGACGCCGACATGGGCCTCGCGCTGGCGCGCGATGCACAAACCGGCCTGCGCGAGGATTTGCGCATCCTCGTGATGTCGGCCACGCTCGATGGCGCCCGCGTGGCAAAATTGCTCGGCGAAGCGCCCGTCGTCGAAAGCGAGGGCCGCGCCTTTCCAGTCGAGACGCGCTATCTCGGCCGCAAGGCGGATGTGCCGGTGGAGCGGCAGATGGCGGACGCGATCGCCTCGGCGCTGCGGGCCGATGCCGGCTCGGTGCTGGCGTTCCTGCCGGGCGCCGCCGAAATCCGCCGCACCCAGAGCCTCCTCGCCGAGCGCGTGCAGGATTCCAGCATCGAAATCGTGCCGCTGTTCGGCGCGCTCGACGCCGCCGTGCAGGATCGTGCCATCTCGCCGGCACCCAAGGGCACGCGCAAGGTGGTGCTGGCGACCTCGATCGCGGAGACCTCGCTCACCATCGAGGGCGTGCGCATCGTGGTCGATTCCGGTCTTGCCCGCGTGCCGCGCTACGAGCCCGACATCGGCCTGACCCGGCTCGAGACCGTGCGCGTCTCGCGCGCGGCGGCGGACCAGCGCCGCGGCCGCGCCGGCCGCACCGAGCCCGGTGTCTGCTACCGGCTCTGGGACGAACCTCAGACAGCCTCGCTCGCGCCCTACACCCAGCCCGAGATCCTCAGCGCCGATCTGTCCTCGCTGGTGCTCGATCTCGCGCAATGGGGCGTCGCCGATCCTGCCGCACTGTCGTTTCTCGACCCGCCGCCGCAGCCGGCCTGGAAGGAAGCAAAAAGCCTGCTCTCCGAGCTCAACGCGCTCGATGGCGATGGCCGCATCACCGCGGAAGGCAAGAGCCTGCGCGCGCTGGCGCTGCCGCCGCGGCTCGCGCGCATGATCGTGGATTCGCATCGTGCCGGCGAGGGCGAAGCCGCCGCCGAGATAGCTGCCATCATCACCGAGCGCGGGCTCGGCGGCGACAGCGTCGATCTCGAGCACCGGCGGGATCAGTTCCGCCGCGACCGTTCCCCGCGTGCCGCAAGCGCGCGCGACCTCGCGCGGCGCTGGGCCTCGCAGGTGGCGGCGTCAGAGAAGGCGGCGATCGGAGAAGCTGGCCTCTCGACCGGCCTGATGCTGGCCTACGCCTTCCCGGATCGCGTCGCGCGCAACCGCGGCAACGGCAGCTTCGTGCTCGCCAATGGCCGTGGTGCCGCCGTCGATCAGACCTCGTCACTCGCGCGCGCCCCCTATATCGCGATCGGCGAGATGACAGGCACGGCGGCGAGCGGACGCATTCTGCTCGCAGCGCAAATCTCGCAGGACGAGATCGAGCGGCATTTCGCCGAGCATATCGAATCCGTCGAGGAGATATCGTTCGATCGCGGCGCGATGGCGCTGCGGGCGCGGCGCAAGCGCGCGCTGCACGCGATCACGCTCTCCGAGGCGACACTCGCCGTATCGCCCTCGGAGGACACTGCGCGCATCTTCGCCGACGGACTCATTGCCGCCGGCCTCGACCGGCTGCCCTGGTCGAAGGCCGCCAAACAATGGCGCGATCGCGTGATATTTTTGCGCAAGGCCGAGGGCGACAGCTGGCCCGACCTCTCGGACGACGGGTTGATCACGCGGCGCGACGACTGGCTGGTGCCGGCGCTCTACGACAAGATCGCGCTGAAGGATATCTCCGCCGGCGATCTCTCCGACGCGCTGACGGCATTGTTGCCGTGGGAGATGCGCGCGCGGCTCGACCGCGAGGCGCCGACGCATTTCGAGGCGCCGACCGGCAGCGTGCTCGCCATCGACTATGAAGCCGAGCAGGGGCCGACCATCGCGGTACGGCTCCAGGAATTGTTCGGCCTCAACACCCATCCCTCGATCGCCGCCGGCAAGGTGCCGCTGGTGCTGGAACTGCTGTCGCCGGCGCAGCGCCCGGTGCAGGTGACGCGCGATCTCCCTGGTTTCTGGCGCGGCAGCTACAGTGCCGTGCGCTCCGATTTGCGCGGCCGCTACCCGCGCCATCCCTGGCCGGAAGATCCGGCGAATGCGCTGCCGACCCGGCGGGTCAAGCCGCGCGGGACGTGAGGCGGAGTGGGGCTGTTTATCGCGGTAAATGGCGGTTCTGGGTTCGTCGATGAGCTCTCGTTTATGCGCTGCGGAGGCGCTCCGAACGAGCGAAAGCGTCACAGCTCTCAGGATGAGGGTCTCACAAAATTGCATTCTGCCCGGAAATCGCTATTTTCCGCGGCCCGGAGGCCCCTTAGATGTCCGTTATCGATCTTGCCGCGAACCCGAGCGATCTGCGTGCGCTCGCCGAACAATCCAACGCCTGGCCGTTCGAGCAGGCGAAGGCCATTGTCGCGCGGCTGAAGAAAAGCCCGAAGGACGAGGTGCTGTTCGAGACCGGCTACGGGCCATCAGGCCTGCCGCATATCGGCACCTTCGGCGAGGTCGCGCGCACCTCGATGGTGCGGCACGCCTTCCATGTGCTGACCGAGAACAAGATCAAGACCCGCCTGCTCGCGTTCTCCGACGACATGGACGGGTTTCGGAAAGTGCCCGACAACGTCCCCAACAAGGAGATGCTGGCCGCGCATCTCGGCAAGCCGCTGACGCGCGTGCCGGACCCGTTCTCCAACGAGTACCCGTCGTTCGGGCACCACAACAATGCGCGGCTGCGCGCCTTCCTCGATCATTTCGGCTTCGACTACGAGTTCGCGAGCTCGACCGACTATTATACGTCCGGCCGTTTCGACGCGACGCTGCTCAAGATGCTGGCTGCCTACGACAAGGTGATGGCGATCATCCTGCCGACGCTCGGACCCGATCGCCGCGCGACCTATTCGCCGTTCCTGCCCATCAGCAAGACCACGGGCGTCGTGCTGCAAGTGCCGATGATCCGGCGCGACGTTGCAGCCGGCACGGTGACCTATCTCGATCCCGATACCAACCAGGAAGTCGAGACGCCCGTCACCGGCGGCAACGTCAAGTGCCAATGGAAGGCCGACTGGGCGATGCGCTGGGTCGCGCTCGGCGTCGACTACGAGATGGCCGGCAAGGACCTTATCGACTCGGTCAAACTCTCCGGCGCGATCGCGAGGGCGCTCGGCGCCACGCCGCCGGAGGGCTTCAACTATGAGCTCTTCCTCGATGACAAGGGCCAGAAGATCTCGAAGTCGAAGGGCAATGGGCTGACCATCGACGAATGGCTGCGCTACGCCTCGCCGGAATCGCTGTCGCTGTTCATGTACCGCGAGCCGAAGGCGGCCAAGCGGCTGTATTTCGACGTCATCCCGCGCAACGTCGACGACTACCAGCAGTTCATCGACGGCTTTGCCAGGCAGGACGCCAAGCAGCAGCTTGGCAATCCGGTCTGGCACGTTCACAGCGGCCATCCGCCGAAGTTCGACATGCCCGTCACGTTCCAGCTCTTGCTGACGCTGGTGTCGTCGTCGAATGCGGAGAATGCCGAGACGCTGTGGGGTTTCATTGGCCGCTATCGGCCCGGCGTGAGCCCACAGACGCATCCCAAGCTCGACGCGATGGTCGGCTACGCCATCAATTACTATCGCGACTTCGTCGCGCCGACGAAGACGTTCCGCGAACCGACCGAGACCGAGCGCGCGGCGCTGCAGGATTTGCGGGATGCATTATCGCAGCTTCCGCAGGACGCCTCGGCCGAGGACATCCAGAACGTCGTCTACGAGATCGGCCGCCGCGAGCCGTTCCTCGACCAGGTCAAGAAGGGCAAGGACGGCCGTCCCGGCGTGACACTCGACTGGTTCAACATGCTCTACCAGGTGCTGCTCGGCCAGGAAAAGGGCCCGCGCTTCGGCTCCTTTGTCGCGGTGTATGGCGTGCAGAACGCGGTCAACATGATCGACGGCGCGCTGGCGCGGAGTGCGTGAGGCGACCGCTTCCGTTGTAGCGAACTCGTAGCCCGGATGAGCGAAGCGACATCCGGGGTTTTCGCTAGCTAGCCGCACCAGCGGTCCCGGATGTCGCTTTGCTCATCCGGGCTACGGACCTTCAGCCCCCGCTCAGATCGACCGCAGCACGTAGCGCCGGTTGTCCTTCTGCACCGGGCGCGCGTTCATCGGATAGAGCTTTGCGAACGCGGCGACATCGGTGGCCGACACCTGGATCGGGTTGGTCAGCAGCAGCCATTCGACGACCTCCGAACAGGGCGGCGTCGTCAGCGAGCCGGGATAGCGGAAGTAGCTGAGCCTCGTGGGCAGCATGGCGTGGGGATCGATGGTCGTGTCCGCCTTCACCGCGGGGCCTTCCGCGGCCGGCATGGTCTTGACGATCTTGCCGAAGGCCGGGTTCGGCTTGCCCTCGGCCATCAGCACGCCGACCACGGCGAGCCCGCCGGCATCGTTGCGGTGAACGAAATGCGCCTCCATCGGAAAATTCTTGCCGCCGATCATGTGCTCGCTCGGGCGGTGGAAATGCACCTGGAGCAGCTTGTATTTGACGTCGCCGAGCGTGAGCGTGCTGCCCTCGGTGAAGTTGAGCTGGATCGTGTGCCCGTTGTTGACGATGGTGTCGGCGCTCTTGCCCCAGTTCAGCTTCAGCGCGGGCAATTGCGATTTGACCGTCGCCTCGATGTCGATCGGCGATTGTTGCAGGCCGACTGCGCAGGCCTTGTTGGCCGCGTCGAGATCGCCCCATTTGGCCGGCGCGCCGACGCCCTCATAGCTCCAATGCGCACCTTCGGCGGCGAAGGCCGGCTTGCAGAGCGGACAAAGCGCAAGACCCGCGAGGGCCTTCAATGCGTGACGGCGATTCATCATATTCCCCCTAACATGAACTTGCTCGGCAATAAGTGGCCGCAACCTATGCGAGAGAGATGTTGAGTCGCAAGGCTGTCTGCGGCGGATGCGGCGCGGCTGAAATCATCGCCGGTCACGACGCGCAAGGGAGACGCGATCACTGGATTGCCCACACGATCCGGGCGATCCAACCGACCTCGCTCGCCGCCATCCTGCGCTCGGCCTGGGAGGCATCGAGCGGCTGCAACTCCAGAGCCTTTGTCGTGCGGCGCTTCAGCGTCGCCACCGTCACCTCGCCAGTCTTGGTCTTCACCACCACGCGATCCCCTTTGTGGATCGGCGCGCCGGGCGCGACCAGGATGATGTCGCCGTCGCGATAGGCAGGCGCAAGCGCTTCGCCGGTAATCTGCAGCGCGAAGCTGTGGTTGCCTTCGACGGCGGGAAGGGCAAATTCGATCCAGCCCTTGCCGATGGGAAAGCCGGACTCGTCGAAGGCGCCGCTCACGCCTGCCAGCGCGAAGCGGAGCAGCGGCACCGAGCGGCCGCCGCCTGCCTCGTCGCCGACCAGCCTGGCAAAAATGTCGATCGAGGAATCTGCCGCCGCCAGCGCTTTCGCGATCGATTCGGTCGAGGGCCAGCGCTCGCGGCCGTCGGAGGTGACGCGCTTGGACTTGTTGAAGGTGGTGGGATCGAGCCCGGCGCGTTTGGCGAGGCCCGACGGCGACAGGCCGGCGCGCGCCGCCAGCCGATCCAGTGCACCCCAGATCCGGTCGTGAGTGAGCATCCTCTGCGCTTTGGCCTGCCTGACCATGAAAGGTCCAGCCCGTCGCAACTCAGGAAAACTATCCGCGAATCAACCGGTTTTCCGCTTTTTGCGCAAGGGGCGCAGTGAGCGTGTTTTCAAGCGAACCGGGTACCGGTTCGCGCCAGGAATGCGTCAAAACAGGAATTTGGAGCCCTGCTTCGATTTCATCGGAGCGGAAATGGCTCTAAGTCTTGAGTTCGGAGGGGGCGGCCATTACGGTCGCGCCCGGGTTTCAGGGACCCGCACGACCCAAAAACCCCAAAAGACTCAACGAGCAAACAGGGCTGCGTAAGCGGTGGTCAAGATCTACAAAATCTGTCCGGCCTCGGCCTGGCGCGAGGCGGAACGGCAGGGTGTCTACCGCGGCAGCGCGGACGATTTGCGCGACGGATTCATCCATTTTTCGACCGCCGCCCAGGTTCCCGAGACACTGCGCAAGCATTATCTCGGGCAGCGCGCGTTGTTCCTGGTCGAGGTCGACGGCGACGCACTCGGCAGCGCATTGCGCTGGGAGCGTTCGCGCAATGAGGAGCTGTTTCCGCATCTCTATGGCGAGCTCGATCTCGGCGCGGTGATTGCCGTGATGAACCTCAACACGCGCTCCGACGGCGGCCACGATGTTCCGGAGCTTGCCCCGTGATCCGCGCTTTCGACGCTCTCTCGCTGCCGGTGTTGCGTTGGCTCGATCCCGAGGATGCGCATCGCCTCGCGATCCAGGGCCTGCGCTTCCTGCCGCCGGGCAAGCCGCACGCTGACGATCCCAAGCTTGCGGTGCGTGCGTTCGGGCTCAACTTCCCCAATCCGATCGGCATGGCCGCGGGCTTCGACAAGAGCGCCGAAGTGCCGGATGCGCTGCTGCGGCTCGGCTTCGGCTTTGTCGAGATCGGCTCGGTGACGCCGAAGCCGCAAAGCGGCAATCCGCGACCGCGGCTGTTTCGTCTGGAGCGCGACGAGGCCGTGATCAACCGCATGGGCTTCAACAATGACGGCGCGGAGACAGCCCTGCGCCGGCTCGCGGCGCGCGCGCAGCATGGCGGCATCGTCGGCGTCAATGTCGGCGCCAACAAGGACTCGCCCGATCGCGTCAACGATTACGTCAAGCTGATCGAGACCTTTGCGCCGGTCGCGAGCTATTTCACCGTCAACGTCTCCTCGCCGAACACGCCGGGCCTGCGCAATCTGCAGGAAGGGGCGCTGCTCGACGATCTCCTCGCCAGGGTGATCGACGCGCGCCAGCGGGTGCGCGAGAGCGCCGGCGACACGCCGGTGCTGCTCAAGATCGCACCGGATTTGAGCCTCGCCCAGCTCGACGACGTCGTGCAGGTCGCGCGCTCGCGCCGGGTCGACGGCATGATCGTGTCGAACACGACGATCGCGCGGCCGAGCACGCTGCGCGAGGAGACGCGCGCGAAGGAGCAGGGCGGCCTGTCCGGCCGGCCCCTGTTCCGGCTGTCGACGCGGATGGTCGCGGAGACCTATGTGCGCGTCGAGGGCGCATTCCCCCTGATCGGCGTCGGCGGCGTGGATTCTGGCGGCGCCGCGCTGACGAAGATCCGCGCCGGCGCGAGCCTGATCCAGCTCTATTCCTCGCTGGTCTACAAGGGCCTCGGCCTCGTCGACGAGATCAAGCGCGATCTCGCCTCGACGCTCCTGCGGACGGGGCGGGATTCTCTCTCCGAGATCGTCGGCTCCGACGCCGCCACGCTGACGGCGGAAGACTGGCCGGGAATGTAGTTCGCGCCGCGTAGCCCGGATGGAGCGCAGCGCAATCCGGGATTCTATCCGCGGACGCGAAGGCCCCGGATTACGCTTTCGCTCCATCCGGGCTACGCGTTACAGCGACTGCTTCGAAAACGTCTTCCTGTACAGCGCCGGATAGCGCGCGGCCTGCAAGCCGCCGCGCGAGACGTAGGAGGCGATCAGCGCACTCCACAGCCCGGCATTGCCGAACGATTGCAGCGCCCACCATGCGGCGAGGAAGATCGCGAGCGAGGCCAGCATCAGATTGCGCATCTCGCGCGCCCAGGTCGCGCCGATATAGATTCCGTCGAAGCCGAAGGCGAACACGCCGGGAATCGGCGCGAGCACGACGAAGGGCAGGAATTCCCGCGCGCCGCGACGGACGGCTTCGCTCGTCGTCATGAAATCGATCAAGTTCGGCCCGAACAGCGCAAACAGCGCGGACACGACCAGCGCGAAGCCGAGCCCCCATAGCAGCACCAGCCGGGTCGAATCCGCAAATCCCCTGGCGTCGCGTGCGCCGAGCGTACGGCCGCAAAGCTGCTGGGCTGCGTTCGCAAGACCATCGAGGAAGAAGGCGCTGACCAGCAGAAAGTTGTTGAGCACGGAATTGGCGGCCAGCGTGACGTCGCCGGCCCGCGCGCCCTTGGCGGTGAAAAACAGAAACACCGCGATCAGCGCCGCGGTGCGGATCAGGATGTCGGAGTTCACCGCCAGCAGCCGCATCAGCTTGGCCCGGTCGAACAGCTCTGCGTATGGCACCGCGAACCCGCCGTCCGCATAACGGCGGCAGACGATCATGCCGAGCCCGAATCCTGCCGCTTCAGACAGCAGCGCGGCGATCGCAGCACCCGCGATGCCGGTGTCGTAGACCAGCACCAGCAGGATCGTCGCCGCCGCGTTGACGAGATTGATGACAACCTGGAGCGCGAGCGCCGGATTGGCGCGAGCCTGGCCGACCAGCCAGCCGAGGATGACGTAATTGGCGAGCGCCAGCGGCGCCGACCAGATTCGGATCACGAAGTAGGTTTTCGCCGCGCGCGTGACGCCTTCGCTGCCGCCCATCAGGTCGAGCAGCACGGAGGCCAGTGGCAGTTGCAGCGCGATCAGGGCTACGCCGATCAGGCCGGCCACGATGAAGCCGCGCACCAGGATCGCGGTCAGCTCGCGCGTCTCGCCGGCGCCGAGCGCCTGCGCGGTGAAGGCGAGCGTGCTCATGCGCAGGAAGCCGAACAGCCAGAACAGGCAATCGAAGATGACGGACGCGATGGCGACGCCGCCGAGCAGCGCGGCATCGTCCAGCCGTCCGATCGCGGTGGTCGAGACCACCCCGATCAGCGGCGTGGTGAGATTCGCGACCATCGCGGGGCCCGCGATGGCGAAGACCTGACGGGAACCGATCTTCAAGTGAACGGGTGCGTGCATGTCAGAACACGAGCACCATGCCGTCTTCGGCGGCGAGGTGGGCGATGTCGTCGAGGCGCGACAGCACGTCGTCGCTCATATGGGTGAGCACGAGGCGTTTTGCGCCGATTTCGGGAAGGTGCTGTTCCAAGGTCTTCAGGCTGAGGTGATTCTTGACCACCTTCTCGTACATATAGGCTTCGGCGATGAAAAGGTCGGCGCCATGCGCCAGCGGAATGAGCGGCTCCGTCCATTCGGTATCGGCGCTGTAGGCCAGGACGCGGCCTTCCGCTTCGACGCGATAGGCGAGGAACGGTCCGCCGGATTCGCCGTGCACGACGGGATAGGGCGTCACCGTCACCGCGCCGAAGCTTTGGCTCTGCTCCGGCGCGAGCTCGACGACGGACAGCTCGAAGCGCTGTTTCGTCGTTGAGGAGTGCTCGAACAGAACCTCCATCACCGCACGCAGCCGCGTCTCGATGCCCTTGGGGCCGGCGATCGTGAGCGGCCGCGTCCGCCGCGAGAATTGCGCGTCCAGCAGGACAAACGGCAGCCCGGCAAAATGGTCGCCGTGGAAATGCGTGATCAGGATGAGATCGATCTCATTGCGGTCGATCTCCAGTCGCTTCAGCGCCGGTAGAGCCGACGCGCCGCAATCGATCAGGAAGTTGGCCTCGCGCCCCGAGACGTGGAAGCAGGTGTTGAGCCTGCCGCCGGATCCGAAGGCGTCGCCGCAGCCGACAAAGCGCAATTGCATCGGCCGCTGGCTCCCTAGAGCATGATCCGGAAAAGTGTGGAGCGGTTTTCCGACAAGATCATGCTCAAAACTAACGACTTACCTGCGCGGCGCGCCGAAAACGCGCATCAGCAGCCAGATCGGGATCACGATGACAGCGCCGAGCAGGAAGTAGCGCCACAGCCAGTTCACGGTATCGAAGCCGAGATCCCACAACCGCTGGAACAAGAGACGAATGCTATAGAGAATATTCCAGGGATCGAAGCCGATCGCCGCCAGCACGACGCCGACGAGGATCGAGAGCAGCACCAGGCGAAATGCGACCGCCAGCGGCGAGCCGCCGAGAAAGCGGTTCAGGCCGTCACTGCGGCCGGCCGGCAAATCTCTGACGTCGTGGGCCATCTCAAACTCCTCAGGGGATTCGACCCTATCATAGGGCAAGGCGGGGGACATGGGGAACCCGCAACGGCGCGTCAATCAGCTTACGGGATTTTAATTCGGGCAGGGCGGGTACGCCTTGGTTGCGGGATGATCGTGCCGCAAGCTCGCAAGCTCGCTGCGACCTCTCCCGCTTGCGGGAGAGGTCGCGCAAGGCGCGGGTGAGGGCTCTCTCTTCTTGGGGATTCCCAATGTGGAGGCACCCTCTCCCCGACCCTCTCCCGCAAGCGGGCGAGGGAGCGCACCTGCAGGGTGGCTGCACCTGGGCTCTAACTCCGTCTCCCCTCACGCCTCAATCTCCGCCGCCTCCGCTTTCAGCATCTTCTCCAGCGTTTCCAGCCGGTCGGCCTCCCGCGGCGGCTTGTCCCAGCGCAGCCGGCTTATGCGGGGAAAGCGCATCGCGACGCCGGATTTGTGCCGCGGCGAACGCTGCAGGCCCTCGAAGGCGACCTCCAGCACCAAGCCCTTGTCGGGCTCGTGCACGACGTGGCGGACGGGGCCGAATTTTTCGGTGGTATTGCGACGGACGAAGCGGTCGATCTGGAGCAGCTCCTCGTCAGTGAAGCCGAAATAGGCTTTTCCGACCGGCACCAGTTCGTCACTGCCCGCGCCTGCGGTCCAGACGCCGAAAGTGTAGTCGGAATAGTAGGACGAGCGCTTGCCGTGGCCGCGCTGCGCATACATCAGCACGGCGTCGATGATGTGCGGATCGCGCTTCCACTTCCACCACTGTCCCTTCGGCCGTCCCGGCAAATAGGGTGCATCGCGCCGCTTCAGCATCACGCCTTCGACGGCGTCCGCGTCTTCGCCCGCACCGGCGCTCGCGGGATCGGCGCGTGCGGCGGTCAGCGCCTCCCAGCTTGCGAAGGCGACGGTGGGCGAGAGATCGATGCGGGGATCGTCAAGCTTGCCGATGAAGGTCTCAAGCCGCTCGCGACGCTCCGCGAACGGCAATTCGCGCAAATCGTTCTCGTCGTCGCCGAGCAGATCGTAGGCGCGCAGATGAATCGGAAACTCCTTGATCAGCTTCGGAGACACGACCTTGCGGTTCAGCCGCTGCTGCAAAACATTGAAACTCTGCACGCGCCCTTCGCGCAGGATCAGAAGCTCGCCGTCGATGGCGCCGGGTAGCCGCAGCGACGGCACGAGGTCCGGAAAGCTTCCGGTGATGTCCTCGCCGGTGCGCGAATAGAGCCGCGCGGTGATGCGGCCGTGCTCGTCGCGGCCGGCCACCGCCTGCACGCGGATGCCGTCCCATTTCCATTCGGCGATGTAGTCGGCGGGATCGAGCGCGGCGAAATCCGTGTCTTCGATCGCATGCGCCAGCATCACCGGGCGAAACGGCGCGGGATCGCGATTGACCGGCTTGTCGCCGCGGCCTTCCAGCCAGGCGAACAGGTCGAGATAGGGCGGCGCGAGACCAGGCCAGATCAGCTCCACCTCATGCGGATCCTTGTCACCGAGCGCAGCGGCCGCGGTCTTGGCCAGGCGCGCGGAGATACCGATGCGCAATGCCCCAGTGACGAGCTTCAACAGCGCCCAGCGACCGGTCTCGTCCAGCTCGTCGAGCCAGCGCTCGAGCTGCTTCGGCAACTCGGTCTTGCCGAGCGTGCGCAGCGTGGTGACGACCTCGGTCAGCGTCGGCGGCGGCGGGTTGTTGTGGTTGCGCGGGCGGAAGGACTCTCCAGCATCTCGCCCGGAGTACCCCCCTCCCTGACCCTCCCCCACAAGGGGGGAGGGAACGGAGAGAGCCGTGCGTCCATCACTTTGGGAATGGCTGTCAGTTGTCGCGCTCACTGACAGCGGCGCGCGCAACTGCGCTCCCTCCCCCCTTGTGGGGGAGGGCGGGGGAGAGGGGTGGCTCGGAAAAGACTCGCCGTTGTTTGCGCTGCGCTTCGGCCACATCAGCGCGATCGTCTCGGAGAGATCGCCCACATAGTCCCAGGATAGGCCGAACAAGACCGGGTCAGTTCGCTGGGCGATAAGATCGCGCAGCAGAGAAGGTTTTGCGTGCTTGAAACTCAGCGCGCCGGTCAGCGCCGCCAGGGCATAGCCGCGGTCGGGATCGGCGACCTCGCGAAAATAGCTGGTGATCAGCCGCAGCTTGTTGTTGCGGCCGGGCTCGTAGGCGAGGCGGTCGAGAAGCTTGGCGAAGCGGTTCATGCTTCGGCCTCGTCAGCGAGCGGCGTCTCGGTCTCCTCCTCGTCGCCATAGCCGACCAGATCGAGCGGTCGCGCCCGCAAACCGTTGCTTTGGCACCAATGCACCAGCGCGTCTTCCTGGCCATGGGTAACCCAGATCTCGCCGGCGCCGGTCGCGGCGATCGTGGCGGTGAGGCCGTCCCAATCGGCGTGATCCGAGATCACCAGCGGCAGCTCGATGCCGCGTTGCCGCGCGCGGGCGCGTACCCGCATCCAGCCGGAGGCGAAGGCCGTGACCGGATCGGGAAACCGGCGGGTCCAGAGATCGGATGTCGCAGAGGGCGGGGCCAGCGTGATGGTGCCGGCGAGCGCCGCCTTCTTCACGCCCTTCACCGGCCGCAACTCGCCCAGCTCGATTCCGCGGCTCTGATAGTAGTGCGTGATCTTCTCCATCGCGCCATGCAGATAGATCGGCGCGTCGTAACCGGCCTGGCGCAGCAGCGCGATCATGCGCTGCGCCTTGCCGAGCGAATAGGCGCCGACGAGATGCGCGCGCTCCGGAAACAGCGGCACCGACGCCAGCAGCTTCTTGACCTCGTCGGCCGCATCGCCATGGCGAAACACCGGCAGGCCGAACGTCGCCTCGGTGATGAAGACGTCGCAAGGCACCAGCTCGAACGGCGTGCAGGTCGGGTCTGGCGCGTCCTTGTAGTCGCCGGAGGCGACGATGCAGGTGTCCTTGCAGGTCACCGCGACCTGCGCCGAACCGAGCACATGGCCGGCCGGGTGAAACTTCACGCGGACATCGCCGAGCCGGATCTCCTCGCCATAGCGGATCGCCTGCGTCGAGCCGGCGAAATTCTCGCCATAGCGCAGCCGCATCATGTCCAGCGTTTCCTGCGTCGCCAGCACCGCGCCGTGGCCGGCGCGGGCGTGGTCGGAATGGCCGTGGGTGATCACGGCCCGCTCCACCGGCCGGACAGGGTCGATATGGAAGCCGCCGGGCTTGCAGCATAGGCCGGCGGCAACTGGCAGCAGGATGTCTTGCGGACGCATGCCTGTTATATAGGTTGCGACCCCGCATCTTCGAGTCATCACCGCTTCGTTCCCTGGTTCCCCCAATGCCCCTGCGCCTGTTCCTGACCTCCGGCGACCTGATGGCCGACCGCCGCTTCGAGTTCGCGCGCGACCTCCAGCTCAAGGGCGATCTGGCGGCGGCGGCCGACCTGCTGGAGCAGACCATCGAGCTTGCGCCGAATTTCACCTCGGCCTGGTTCACGCTCGGCGAGATCCGCGCGCAACTCGGCGAGCGCCAAAAGGCCATTGCGGCCTTTCGCAAATCGCGCGAGTCCGATCCGAGCGATCAGCACGGCGCTCATCTGCATCTGATACGCCTCGGCGACGCGCAATTGTCCGAGATGCCCAAGGCCTATGTGCAGGCCTTGTTCGATCAATACGCGCCGCGCTTCGAGCACGTGCTGATCAACGATCTCGGCTATCGCGCCCCGTCGCTGATCTTCAAGGCGGTGGTGGCTGCCCGCGTCGCCGCGAAGAAGCCCGCCCTGTTCAAGCGCGCCATGGATCTCGGCTGCGGTACGGGGCTTGCGGCCGCCGCCTTCGCAAAACAGGTCGACCAGTTCATCGGCATCGATCTGTCGCCCGGCATGGTCAAGGAGGCGCGCGCAACGGGCCTCTATGCCGAACTCGAAGTCGCCGACATGATCGAAGGCCTGCGCAGCAAGGGCGATGCGAGCGCGAACCTCGTCGTCGCCGCCGATGCGTTCGTCTATCTCCCCGATCTCGCGCCGGTGCTCAGTGAGGCCGGGCGCGTGCTCGCGCCCGGTGGCGTGCTCGCGTTCACGCTGGAGACCCATGACGGCAGCGGGATCGTTCTCGGCGAAGGCCTGCGCTATGCCCATTCGGCGGAATATGTGCGCGATGCGATGGCGCGGGCCGGCCTCAAGCTCCTCACATTGGAGCGGGCCTCGCCACGCACCGAGAACAACGAGCCGGTGCGGGGTCTCGTCGTGGTCGCCGAGAAAACTTGAGTCTAGGCGCTATACGCGAGGCTTTGAGCGTCATTGCGTCGCAAAGCCGTGACTTCCCACTTGCGACACGTGCCGCGATGCCAGCACAATGTCCTCGCTAGGGAGAAACACACAATGACGAAGAATCCATCGCGGCGCGATTTCAGCGCCGCCGCGCTCGCCACCATCGCGGCATCCACCTTGCCCGCGCCCTACGTCTGGGCCGCGGAGAAGAAATACGACGCCGGCGCCAGCGACACCGAGATCAAGATCGGGCAGACCGTGCCGCATTCCGGCCCCGGCTCGCTCTACGGCGTGCTCGGGCGCGTCGGCGAAGCCTATTTCCAGATGCTGAACGAGAAGGGCGGCATCAACGGACGCACGGTCAAATTCCTCACCATGGACGATGCCTACAGCGCGCCGAAATGCGTCGAGGCGACGCGGCGCCTGGTCGAGCAGGAGGAGGTGCTCGCGCTCTACGGCTCGCTCGGCACCGCCCCGCAGACCGCCGTGCACAAATACCTGAACTCGAAGGGCGTGCCGCAGCTGCTGCTGAACACCGGCGCGTCGAAGTGGAATAACCCGAAAGAGTTCAAATGGACCATGGCGGGCCTGCCGCTCTATCCGACCGAGGCGCGCATCCTGGCGCGTCACGTCGTCAGCGTGAAGCCGAACGCGAAGGTCGGCATCCTCTACCAGAACGACGATTTCGGCCGCGACTTCCTCGGCCCCTTCAAGAAGGTCTTGGAAGACGCCGGCGGCACCGCCAAGGTGATCATGGAGCAGACCTACGATCTGACCGATCCGACCGTCGATTCCCAGCTCATCAACCTCTCGAAATCGGGTGCGGACGTCTTCTACAACATCTCCACCGGCAAGGCGTCGTCGCAGTCGATCCGGAAAGTGGCCGAGCTCGGCTGGAAGCCGCTGCAGCTGCTGTCGGCCGGCTCGACCGGCCGCTCGATCCTCAATGCCGCGGGCCTGGAGAACGCCGCCGGCATCGTCGCCATCCGCTACAACAAGGAGGTCGGCCTGCCCAAATGGGAGAAGGACCCCGACGTGATGGCGTTCGAGGAGCTGCGCAAGAAGTACACGCCGGCGATCGATCAGGACAACACCATCGCCTTCGCCGGCTACGGCCAGGCCGTCACCATGGGCGAGATCCTGCGCCGCTGCGGCGACGAGCTCACCCGCGCCAACGTGCTGAAGCAGGCCTCGACCCTCGCGGGTTTCCACTCGCCCTATTTCCTCGACGGCGTCACCTACAGCTACACGCCGGAGAACTACACACCGATGAAGACGCTCTTCATCTCCACCTTCACCGGTAAGGACTGGGACATCTCCGACAAGCCGATGTCGGAGTAGGGGCTCTCCGCTCTCTCTTCCCCTCTCCCCGCGCGCGGGGAGAGGGTAGGGTGAGGGGGAGCCTCTGCGGGAACGGAGGCAGTTGGACTCGCGGAGGCTCCCCCTCACCCGGAATCCGCGCTACGCGCGCATTCCGGCCTCTCCCCGCAAGCGGGAGAGGCGAAGTAAGCCCCCTCGACGAACCCACACCCACGGCTTACCTGTGATGCCGTGCCGCCCCGCATCCGCAAAATCCCGGCCGAGCCTGCCGCGCTGCTGCCCGACCATTTCCAGGCGTGGTTCGCAGCCCGCGGCTGGTCGCCGCGCGCGCATCAATTGGCGCTGCTGGAGAAATCGCGCGAGGACCGTTCCGCATTGCTGATCGCGCCCACCGGCGCGGGCAAGACGCTGGCGGGATTTCTGCCGACGCTGGTCGAGCTGAGTTCTGCGCCCACAGCTTCGGCGAAATCGGTTGTCTCGACCGGCCGCAGTCTGCAACGCACCGGCGGCCTGCACACGCTCTACATCTCGCCGCTCAAGGCGCTCGCCGTCGATATCGCGCGCAACCTCGAGCGTCCCGTCGCCGAGATGGCGCTGCCGATCAAGATCGAGACCCGTACCGGCGACACGCCGACGTCGCGGCGGCAGCGGCAGCGGCGCTATCCGCCTGATATTTTGCTGACGACGCCCGAACAACTCGCCCTGCTGCTGTCCTCCGACGATGCGCCGTTCCTGTTCTCCTCACTGAGGCGCATCGTGCTCGACGAGCTGCACGCGCTGGTGACGTCCAAGCGCGGCGATCTGCTGTCGCTCGGGCTCGCACGGTTGTGGCGGCTGGCGCCGCAGATGCGCGCGATCGGCCTGTCGGCGACCGTGGCCGAGCCGGAATCGCTGGCGCGCTTCCTGGTGCCGCAGCCCGGCGGCAAGGAAGCGGCGGCCGACATCGTCATTGCCGGCGGCGCCGCGCCGCCGCTGGTCGAGATGATGGACACGCGCGAGCGCCTGCCCTGGGCCGGCCACAGCGCGCGCCATGCGCTTCCCGAGATCTACGAGCTGATCAAGGCGAACAAGACCACGCTGGTTTTCGTCAACACCCGCAGCCAGGCCGAGATGCTGTTCCAGAATCTCTGGAGCATGAACGACGACAACCTTGCCATCGCGCTGCATCACGGCTCGCTCGACGTCGCCCAGCGCCGCAAGGTCGAAGACGCGATGTCGGCGGGCAAACTGCGCGGCGTGGTCTGCACCTCCTCGCTCGACCTCGGCGTCGACTGGGGCGATGTCGATCTCGTCGTCAATATCGGCGCGCCCAAGGGGTCCTCGCGCCTGATGCAGCGCATCGGCCGCGCCAACCACCGGCTCGACGAAGCCTCGCGCGCGGTGCTGGTGCCGGCGAACCGCTTCGAGGTGCTGGAGTGCCGCGTCGCGATCGACGCCATCGCGGAGAATGCGCAGGACACGCCGCCGCTGCGCATCGGCGCACTCGACGTGCTGGCCCAGCACGTGCTCGGCTGCGCTTGCGGCGAGCCGTTTTTCTCAGACGAGCTCTACGACGAAGTGCGCACCGCCGCGCCCTATGCCGATCTCACGCGGCAGGATTTCGACGACGTGGTCGATTTCGTTGCCTCCGGCGGGTACGCGCTGAAGACCTATGAGCGCTTCGCCCGCATCAAGCAGGACAAGGAAGGGCGCTGGCGCGTCGCCAATCCGAAGGTCCGGCAGAGCTACCGCATGAATGTCGGCACCATCGTCGAAGATGACATGTTGAAGGTGCGGCTGGTGCGCTCGCGCGGCGGTGGTCAAGGAAAAGCAGGCGGATCGACAGGGGTGATCGCGCGCGGCGGCAGGCTGCTCGGCGAGATCGAGGAAGCCTTCATCGAGGGCCTCAGTCCAGGCGACACCTTCGTGTTCTCGGGCGAGGTGGTGCGCTACGAGACGCTGGTCGAGGATCAGGTCTATGTCTCGCGCGCCAACGACAAAGACCCGAAAGTACCGTCCTATATGGGCGGCAAGTTTCCGCTCTCGACCTATCTGGCCGAACGCGTTCGCCGCCTGCTCGACGACGGGCGCGCGTGGGGCGCCTTGCCGGAGCAGGTGCGCGACTGGCTGTCGCTGCAAAAGGACGTCTCGCGCGTGCCGGCGGTGCGCGAGCTACTGGTCGAGAGTTTTCCTCGCGCCAACAAGCATTACATCGTCTGCTACCCCTTCGAGGGCCGCCTCGCGCATCAGACGCTCGGCATGCTGTTGACGCGCCGGCTGGAGCGCGCCCGCGCGCGGCCGCTCGGCTTCGTCGCCAACGAATATGCGATCGCGGTCTGGGGGCTCGGCAACATGTCCGCCATGATCCGGGACGGCAGGATCGACCTCGACGCGCTGTTCGACCCCGACATGCTTGGCGACGATCTCGAGGCCTGGCTTGCCGAATCCGCGCTGATGAAGCGCACGTTCCGCAATTGCGCGATCATCTCCGGCCTGATCGCGCGCCGGCACACCGGCGAGGAGAAGAGCCGCCGCCAGGTGCTGTTCTCGACCGATCTCGTCTACGACGTCTTGCGAAAACACCAGGCCGACCACGTGCTGTTGCGTGCCGCCCGCGCCGATGCCGCCACCGGCCTGCTCGATCTGCGCCGGCTGAGCGACATGCTCACCCGCATCCAGGGCCGCATCACGCACCGGGAACTCGATCGCGTCTCGCCGCTCGCGGTCCCCGTGATGCTGGAAATCGGCCGCGAGTCAGTCTATGGCGAAGCTGGAGACGAGCTCCTGGCCGAAGCCGCCGACGAGCTCGTCAAAGAGGCGATGGGATAGAGAATTTTCCAGTGAGGCGCGCTGATCCATCCACACCGTCATGCCTGGGCTTGACCCGGGCATCCACGTCTTTGTCTCCGTGGCAAGAACGTGGATGGCCGGGACAAGCCCGGCCATGACGGAGCAAGTGGCAATTTCGGTTACGACGACGCGCAGCGTTGACGTCGTAGGTATTCCGTTCGCCGCCGATCTCTCCGGTGCGCTGTTCTGGGAAGAGCAGCGCCTGCTCGTCGTCTCCGACCTGCATCTGGAAAAAGGTTCCAGCTTCGCCATGCGCGGCGTGCTGCTGCCGCCTTACGACACCATCGCGACCCTTGGCCGGCTCGCTGCTGTCATCTCCCGCCATGATCCGCGAATCGTCATCGCGCTCGGCGACAGTTTTCACGATCGCACCGCGCACGGACGGCTGTCGGCGGAGGATCGCGACGCGGTCGCCGCCTTGCAGGCTGGCCGCGACTGGATCTGGATCTCAGGCAACCACGATCCGGCGCTGCCGAGCGATCTCGGCGGCACGATCGCCGACGAAGTCGCGATCGGCCCGATCACCTTCCGCCACGAGCCGACCGGCGCATGCGGCGAGATCGCCGGCCATCTCCATCCCAAGGCCCGCGTCTCCGCGCGTGGCCGCTCGATGGAGCGCCGCTGCTTCGCCTCTGACGGCGAGCGCGCCGTGATGCCCGCCTTCGGCGCCTATGCCGGCGGCCTCAGCATCCGCGATGTGGCGTTTGCAAAAATCTTTCCGAAGAACGGTTTTGTCGCGCATTTGCTCGGCGACCGCCGCGTGCATGCGATTGCCGCGTCACGGTGTTATTGATTAGCTATCGCTTCAATCGGGGCTGAACACACTCTCACCACGCGCACGCTGCGCTCCCTCCCCCCTTGTGGGGGAGGGCGGGGGAGGGGGGTAGCCCAGGAAAAGGTCTATCCATCTGCGCTCGTGCGGCGCGCGCTCCTCGAGAGAGTCCCCGTGTGGTACCCCTCTCCCTAACCCTCCCCCACAAGGGGGAAGGAACGCACCGGTGTCGCGGCGACAGATCGCGACTATCGCAACGATTTACGCCGCCTTCGCCTGCACGTCGTCGCAGAACTCCGCGAGCCGATCGGCGAGCCGCAGGGTCGCGGGGCTCGCGCCCGGCGCGGCCATCAGCGCCACCTCGGTTCGGTTGATCGGCGCAAAGCCGTCCTTCGCGGTCAGCACGCGGTGGTCGGACTGGATCGCCATCTCCGACAGGATGCTCAAGCCCATGCCGGCGGCGACCGCGGCCTGGATGCCGGCGAGGCTCGATGACGTATAGGACATGTGCCAGGGCCGGCCCGCACTTTCCAGCGCGTGGATGGCGCCGGCGCGGTAGAGGCAGCCGAGCGGAAAGCCGATCAGCGGCACGGAGGCGACCTCCGCATGGATCGGGTGGCTCTTGCTGGTGACCCAGTGCACCTGCTCCGGCCACACCGCGATCGCGCCCTTCTCACCCGCTGCGCGCTTGAACAGTGCGAGGTCGAGCTCGCCGCGATCGAGGTCGCGGGCAAGATGCTTGCTCTGGTCGGCGCGCACATCGAGCCGGAGCCCCGGATGCGAGCGTGAGAAGGCGCCGAGCAGTTTCGCCAGCCGATACGCCGCGAAATCCTCGGGGATGCCGAGCCGGATCGCGCCTTCGCCGTCGGGCTGGCTCAGCACGTCGCGCGCCTCCTCGGCGAGCGACAACAGCCGCCGCGCATAGGACAGCAGCCGTTCGCCGGCCTCCGTCGGGCGCACCTCCTTGCCGTCGCGATGCAGCAGGACTTGGCCGACATCCTCCTCCAGCCGCTTGATCTGCTGGCTGACGGTCGACTGGGTGCGATGGACGCGCTCGCCGGCGCGAGTGAAGCCGCCGGCATCGACCACCGAGACGAAGCTGCGCAGGAGCTCCAGATCGAGCATCGGCGTCTCCATTCGAAAATCCACTGATGGGAAGTTAATCATTTAATTTCCAAATGACAAGCCGGGTCCCTAGATCGAGGGCACAGGAGAATGCCCACATGTCGCTCGCTCCCTCGCTTGCCGTTCCCCGCAGCCGCTTCAACACGCTGCCGCTCGCGATCGGCCTGTTCTGCCTGCTCTGGAGCTACGCCTTCGTCGCCGGCAAGATCGGCGTCACCCATTGCCCGCCGCTGATCCTGCTCGCCGCGCGCTTTTCGCTCGCCGGCATCTTGATCCTCGGTGCCACGCTGGCCCGCGGCGACGACTGGTCGCTGTCCTGGCGCGATGCCGCGATCTTCGCCGTGCTCGGCGTCGCCAACAACGCGCTCTATCTCGGCCTCGGCTACACCGGCCTGCAATCGGTCTCCGCAGGCCTCGGCGGCCTGATCGTGTCGGCCAATCCGGTGTTCACGGCGGGCCTCGCCGCGCTTCTGCTCGGCGAAGGCATGACCTGGCGCAAGGCGAGCGGCCTCCTGCTCGGCATCATCGGCGTGACCTTGATCGTCTGGCACCGGCTGTCGGTCGGCACGGATTCATGGCACGGCATCGTGTTCACGCTGGCCTCGCTCGCCTCTCTCGTCGCCGGCACCATTTTGTTCAAGCTGCTCGCGCCGAAGGGAAGCCTGTGGATCGGCAATGGCGTGCAGAATCTCGCCGCGGGCATCGTGCTGACGCCGGTGGCGCTGACCTTCGCCGATCTTCGTGCCATCGACTTCACGCCGGGCCTGATCGGCGCCTTCGCCTTCCTCGTGCTCGGCGGCTCGATCATGGCCTACTGGCTCTGGTTTCATCTCCTGAAAGTGTGTGGCGCGACGGCTGCCAGTGCCTATCATTTCCTGATGCCGCCGCTCGGCATGCTGTTCGCGTATCTCGTCCTCGGCGAGCATGTCGAGGCCCGCGATCTGCTCGGAATCATCCCGGTCGCACTTGGCATCTATCTGGTGACGCGGCCCGCCAAATCCGTCTCGTAAGAGGAGTCCATCATGCCCATTTCCATCACCCTGATCGGCGGTCCCACTGCGCTGATCGAGATCGATGGCTTTCGCCTGCTCACCGACCCGACCTTCGATGCGCCGGGCGCCTATCAACTGCCGCATGTGAAGCTGGAGAAGACGATTGGACCTGCGCTGAAGGCCGATGCGGTCGGTCCGATCGATGCGGTCCTGCTCAGCCACGACCAGCATTCGGACAATCTCGACAATTCCGGCCGCGACTATCTGCTTAAAGCGCCGCGCGCGCTGACGACTGAGGCCGGCGCCAAGCGTCTCGGCGGCCATGTCGAGGGCCTCGCGCCATGGGCGACCTCGCATCTGAAAGACGGTGACGGCAACACGCTGACGATCACGGCGACACCCGCGCGCCATGGCCCGGCCGGCATTGAGCCGCTGTCAGGGGACGTCATCGGCTTCGTGGTGTCGTCGAGCCGCAAGGATACAACCTCGGTCTATATCAGCGGCGACACCACCTGGTTCGACGGCGTCGCCGAGGTCGCGCGCCGCTTCAAATGCGGCGTGGTGATGCCTTTCGCCGGCGCCGCGCAAACGCGCGGCCCGTTCCATCTCACCATGGACACCAACGACACCATCGAAACCGCACGCGCCTTCCCCGACGCGATGATCGTGCCGGTTCATACGGAGGGCTGGGCGCATTTCCGCCAGAACAGCGAGGATCTGCGCAAGACGTTTGACGTGCTCGGCTTCGGGACGCGGTTGCGATTGCTGGAGCCCGGCGTGCCCACGGTGGTGCAGGCGCCGTAGTTTTCCAACGCCGTAATTTCCCAGCGTTTCAGTTTTCCAGCGTCGTAGTTTTCCAGCGTCGTCCTGGCGAAAGCCAGGACCCATTACCCCAGGGAGCAGTTTGACGCTTAGTGGTAACTCCGAATCCCCGTAATCATCACTGCCTGTGGTTATGGGTCCTGGCTTTCGCCAGGACGACTCGGAGAGAGCGCCTGCGCTTCGCAATGACGGCGGCTAATCCTTCCGAAACACAATCGACGCCATCCAGCCCGTCATCAGCGCCATCGCCGCCGTAACCAGTCCATAGATCAGCCCGTTCTGCCGCGCCGTCGTCGCGACGAACTGCTCGAAGCCGACCTTGACGATCTCGAACGCGGTCTCGGTCTTGCCGATGAACGCGCCGTCGGCAAACAGCTTGATCTCGACCTCATAGGTGCCGATCGGCACCTCCGCCGGCAGTGGAATGCCTGTGCGGAACAGGGTCGGTGTCAGGAACGTCACCGCGCTCGGGTCCTCGCGGTAGAGACCGCGCTGGGTGCGCAGGCGGATGAAGGCGGAGCGGAACGCGTCGTTCGGCACCACGTCGGCATAGTCGCCGCTGACGCGCTGGGTCAACAGCACGTTGTTGAGCCCGATCTGCTGGCGCCGCGCGATCTCGGGCGAGGTGATGACATCGAAGGAGCGGTTGGCGAACAGCGCGAGATAGCTCGGCACCTCCAGGAACTGGCGGTAGTCGGTGTTGATCCAGATCCCGAACGTGCGCTCCTTGCGCCGCGTCACCATGTCGGCGCGCGGGCCCATCACGGTGACGACGAGATCGTAGGTCTTGCGGTCGACGGGCGCGGAGCCGTCCTTCTCGACCGAGCCGAACAGCACCAGCTCCTCGCCGGAATAGTTCGGCGTCACCGTGACGCGATGGTTGGAGACCGACACGATCAGCCGCTCGGCGCGTGCAGCGGAGCCGAGCAGCAGAACGAGCAGGACCGCGAGAGCTGCGCGCATCATCCGTTCACCCCCAGTTCGCGGATGGTGAAGAGGTCTTCGGGCCGGATCACCAGCTCGATCGCGAAACGAACACCGACCGAGAGGATCAAGAGGCCAAGCAGCAGCCGCAATTGCTCGCCGCGAATCTTCTGGCCGGCGCGTGCGCCGAATTGGGCGCCGGTGACGCCGCCGACCATCAGGATCAGCGCCAGCACCGCATCGACCAGATGATTTGTCACCGCGTGCAGCAGGGTCGCAAACAGCATCGTGACCAGCGTCAGGACCATCGAGGTGCCGATCACCGTCGAGGTCGGCACCCGCAGCAGATAGATCATGATCGGCACCAGGATGAAGCCGCCGCCGATGCCCATGATGGCGCCGATGAAGCCGATCACGATGCCGACGATCACGACCGGGATCACCGAGAGGTAGATCTTGGAGCGCTTGAACCGCATCTTCAGCGGCAGGCCATGGATCCAGTTATGCGTGCGTCGCGGCGGCACCGCGCCACGCCGGGTCCGCATCAGGGCGCGCAGGCCGTCGGAGAACATCAGACTGCCGACGGTGGTGAGCAGCACGACGTAGGACAGTGCGATCATCAGATCGAGCTGGCCGAGCGCGCGCAGCTGCGTGAAGGTCCACACGCCCAGCGCCGTCCCGGTCACGCCGCCGCACAACAACACGCTCGCCAGCGCCGGATCGATCGCGCGCCGCCGCCAATAGGCGAGGGCGCCGGAAAAGGACGAGGCGGCGATGTGGCTCGCGACGGAGGCGACCGCGACCGCCGGCGTGATGCCGATGAAGATCAAAAGCGGCGTCATCAGGAAGCCGCCGCCGATCCCGAACATGCCGGAGACGAAGCCGACCGCCGCGCCCATCGCCAGCACGAGGAAGACGTTGACCGGAAGATCGGCGATCGGGAGATAGAGCTGCATCGAGAGACCACGCTTCCCACGAGACGGATCGGTTGCGCGGAATGCTCGCAGGAGGGCAGAACGATTGCCGCGCCCCTCAATAGCGGAATTCGACGGCGGGCGGGACCAGGAATTTCGGGCGTGGTGAATGGGGGTGAGGAGGGTGATCGAGGCGCCGTGGCTTCTCCGATGTCGTCCTGGCGAAAGCCAGGACCCATCATCCCGACTGGTTGCTATCGCGGCAGGCTGTGGCCACAGCGTCCTTCAACAACGGCTGCTTGTGGTAATGGGTCCTGGCTTTCGCCAGGACGACCAGGTGGGATTTTTCCTCAGAGACGATTGAGCGACCGCTCTCAGCGCACCGCCGACGCCGACTTCTTGCTCGCGACCGGCTTCGGCGCAGGCTTGGCGTTGGCCTGCGGCGCGCTGTCCCAGCCGCCGTTCGGGGCCGCAACGTTGACGGCGTCGTCGGGCTGCGGCTCGGCGCTGAAGGTCTGGATCGCGAGCTTGGCGGCGGCGAGCGATTGCGGGTCGAGACGCTTGGCGACGTCATCGCGCTTGGTTGCTGCGTCCGCGTCGCCCTGGGCGGCGGCGAGGGTAAACCATTTGTAGGACTCGGCGAGGTTCTGCTCCACGCCGATGCCGCGGGCATAGAGGATGCCGAGGTTGAACTGGCTGTCGGCGACGCCGCGGTCGGCGGCCTTCCGGAACCACAGTGCCGCGCTCTTGTAATTGGCGCCGCGTCCGCCGCCGTCGGCGTCGAGCACCGCGAGATTGTGCATCGCCTTGGCGTTGCCGCGCTCGGCCGCCTGCGTGTAGTAGCGGCGGGCGATGTCGGCGTCCTTCTTCACGCCAAGACCCTTTTCGTAGAGTGTCCCGAGGCGGAAGGTCGCGGGCACCACGCCGGCCTGCGCCGCGCGGTCGTACCATTTGGCGGCTTCGTCGTAATTCGCGGCCACGCCCTTGCCCTCGGCAAAGCGCACGCCGATCTCGTAGGCCGCGGTCGCATCGCCCTTCATCGCGGCGGTACGCAAGCCGGGGCCACCGATGCCGTCAGGCAGCTTTTCGCTCGGCGGCACCTGGATCATCGCGAGTTTCATGCGGCTCGTGCCCGACAGCGCGCCGGTGACGTCGCTGGAGGCCGGCTGCGGCGCTGCGGCAGGGACCGGCGGAATTTCGACCGAGGCCGAGTTGCCGGAATTGGCGGCGGGAGCCGGCGCGGCATTGTTCTGGGATTGCCGCCCGATCGGGGTCGGCGAGGTCATCGACGGTGTGACCTGCTCGGGCGTGGCGGGCTTGTTCTCGACCGGCAGCGGGGCCTGTGGCGCGGGTGCGGGCGACGAAGTCTCCATCGCCTGCGGCGACGGCGACGAGGTGCTGCCATCGAGCAGGTTCATCGCCATCTTGAAGGTGCCTAGTACGATCACGACCACGCTCGCGCCGACCAGCAGCGAGCGGATCTTCGAGGTGATGGTCGAGCCACCTTCCTGGCCCTTTTCCTTGGCGCGGGCGATTGCGGCCTTGGCGCCACGGGCCGGCTTCTCGGTCGGCTGCGCGGCGGCGGCCTGCGCGGCGCGGCGCGCGGCGGCGATGAAGCTCGACGACGACACCGGCTCCTTGGGCGCGGCCGGGATGTCGCTGATTGCGCTTTCGGACGCAGCAATGCGCTCCGACGGCGTGGCAAGCCGTGCACCCGGCCTTGTGCCCGGCTCGAGCGGATGATCCGGCGGCAGTTCGGGCGCAAGCGCGGCGCGCGTGGGCGCCGTATGCGGCTCCAGGATTTCGCTGATCGCGCGTGGCGGAACCGGCGGTGCCATCGGCATCGGCATCGGCGGCGGCGCTGCCGGCGCGGCGGCGTGGAATTCGCGCGGCGCGGCGGCGAAGGCGGCGTGCGCCGCCTGCGCGGCGGCCGGATTGGGCAGCTCGGGCTTCGGATCGTATGTCGGATGCTGCTGTTGCTGCGGCCGTGGATCGCGCGCCATCGGCGCGGTCTCCATGGGAGCAGCCATCGGCGTTGGCTGCGGCATCGGCGCAGGGGCGGGCGGCGCGGTGCGCACATTGTGCAAATCGCCCTCGATCATCGAGAGACGATCGACGACGTGGCCGAGTGCGTTGTGGACGGCCTCCAGTGAATCCTGGGTGGTCCGGTTGGTCTCGGCCTGGCTGAAGCGGATGTCGGAGAGCTCGCGCTTGACGAGATCGACCATGCCGGACTCGGCAGGCGGCGCGGAATTGCGGCTCTCGGCCAGCGCGGAATAGGTCGCCTGCTGCCGCTCCAGGTGGCGCAGAATGTCGTGCAGCCCGTCCTCGACGCGACTGAAATTGCCGTTGCGCGGATCGGAGGCGGCCTCGAGCCGCTCCAGCAGATACGAGACCCGCTGTTCAAGATGAGCAAAGGTCGAAGCCGAATCGTTGCCGACCTGCATGCGATCGAAACGGTCGGACAGGGCGCGGATCGCGCTTTCGAGCTGCTCGCTGCTCTCGGAGGGCTGAGGGCGCTCGCGCGTTTCCAGAGCGGCGGTGAGCGCCGCGATGCGCTGCTCCAGCACCGCAAAACTGTCGCCCTGGCCGGACGCACGGGTGACCTGGTCGACCTTGGACGACAGCAGCTGCACGTCGTCCGAGAGCCGTGCCAGCGCTTCGTTGGAGGCGACGTTGGAGACGATGCCGCGCAGCGCCGTGATCGCGCCTTCGAGCTGGCGGACCGTCGAGGGATCGTCATTGGCGCGCAGGATCAGATCGAGCTTGGCCCCGAGATTGCGGATCGCCTCGTCATAGCCGGTGAGCTGCTCGGCCGGCGTCAGCGTGCGGAGCACCTGCTTGATTTCGGACAGCGCGTGCTCGATCCCGGACAGGACCTGACCGTCGGTGCCGTTGGAACGGGTCTCGTCGATGCGCCGATGCAGCGAGCGGATCTCGTTCTCGATCGATTCGATCGCGCGGCGCGGCATCGCCTCGGTGATGGCGTTGCGGATCTCCGCAAGCTCGCTGCGGAAACTGTTGATCGCCTGCTCGGTATTGTCGGGGCGCTGCAGCGATTCGATCTGGCTCGTGATCTTGAGCAGATGGCGCTCGAGTGCAGAGAAATCCGGCCCCGGCTGCGGTGGCGGCGGAGCGTAGGCAGGCGCGGGCGGCGCGTAAGGAGCTGCCGCAGGCGCGATCGAGGGTGCTGCGCGCGGCGGCATCTGCCTTGGCGCAAAGCCGTCGAGCTCGCTCTGCCGTGCCGTGATCTCGGCGACCGCGACGTCGAACGAAGCCGGGCTCAGGGGCGGTGAGCTGCGATAGACCTGCGCTGCCGCGCGCTCGACCGCATCGGCCTGGCGCTGGCGCATTTCAACGGGCGCCTGTCGCGGTGCCGGAGCCTGCTGCGGCTTCGAAATCTGCGACAGCCTTGCATCGAGCCGCGAGATCGCGTCGTTGAGCTGGCGCGCAACGCCCTGCTCGCGCGAGACGTCTTGCCGGGAAGCGTCTTGTCGCGAAGTGTCCTGCCGCGGCGCGGGCTTTGAAATCCGTTCGATCTGCTGGGTGATGGCGTCGAGCCGCTGGTGGATGTCGGCGACTTCGCGGCTTTCCTGGCTCGGTCCTTGAGTCGGTACCTGGCTCGGGACGTGCTGGGCTTGCGGACGCTGGTCGTAAAGTCCGCGAAAGTTTGGCGGGGCGGTCTCGCCGAGCGTGGAGTTCAGCCAATCGTTGAGTGACATGCCGGCGCGACGCGCAGCAGCTTCGGCCCGCTCCCGGACGGAGGGATCGATGCCGTCAACACTCCACGATACGCGCGAATTCATGACTCTGTCCGGTCCCGACTCCGGCGCCCCACCCGGCGCCTCCAGTCTCCCCTCGCGTGCCGGTTGAAAGACAATCGGATTTGGCGCGGGTCGTCTGCCTCGAAAACCGACTTTTGTCTGTTACGGTAAATAACGGGTTAAGGAACCCATTGACGGTGTCTTAAAGTTGGGCGGCCTTCCAAGACGAGAGCAGGTGCGCTCCCTCCCCCGCTTGCGGGGGAGGGTTGGGGAGAGGGTGTTTCCACAATCGAGAACCCCCGAGATGAGAGAGCCCTCACCCGCGCCTTCGGCGCGACCTCTCCCGCAAGCGGGAGAGGCGACGAGCACCGCCGAAGCCGGTCTAGCCCTTGCCCTCGCGCTTGCCATCCTCCAGCGGCACCACGGTGCCGTTTGCGCTCATCGCCGACAGGGCCTCGAGCGCCTCTTCGCAGAAGTCGGCGACCATCTGCTCGTGCCGGGCGCCGAGCTGAAGCAGCAGCAGGTTACCGAGGTCGAGCACGCCGGACGCCGCCCCTTCGGGAAAGCGCTTCTTCAGGATGCGCTCGTAGTTCTCGTGGCGATCGCGGTGGTGTTCGAGCCGGGCCATCAGGTCGGTGCGCATAGGCTCGAGCCCGATGCTGTCGAGCGCATGCAGCCGCACCAGGAGGTCGTCCTTGATGGAAGGGGGCGTGCTTGGCCGCGCGGCCCAGTGCCGCAGCGCTGTTCGGCCCTCCGGAGTGAGCGTATAGATCAGTTTATTGGGCTTGCCTGTCTGCACGACCTCGCGGCCCTGGATGTAGCCGCGGTCGCGCAGCTTGGAGAGCTCGCGGTAGATCTGCTGGTGGTCGGCCTTCCAGAAGAAGCCGATCGAGGAATCGAATGTCTTGGCGAGCTCGTAGCCCGTCATCGGACGTTCCGTCAGGCATGCGAGGATTGCGTCGCCCAAAGCCATGACCCGGTCCTCCTGTTCTTAACCAATTGGCTTGACTTTATGCGCATCGGCGCATATGCGTCAATGTGCATATGAGGTGATCCAAGAACGAGGGCAAACACCGCCCCGAAAACCCCAACGGAATCAACCTTCGCGCTACTGTGCATGGGGTTGTTTTCGCGTTTTTTTTGCCGAAGCCTTTAGGGAGGCAGCTGAATGACCGGCCTCGAGTCCTGGTACGGCTACATGAAGTCGCATGACCAGGCAGCGCTCTGGGACCTGCTCCATCCCGACGCCGTGTTCGAAAGCCCCGTCGTGCACGCGCCGCAGCGCGGCCGCGACATCACCTTCAAATATCTCGCCAGCGCCGAGAAGGTGCTCGGCGGTCCCGGCTTCCTTTATGTCGGCGAATGGAAGAGTGAGAGCGGCGCCGTGCTCGAATTCAAGACCATGATCGACGGCATCGAGATCAACGGCGTCGATATCATCAGCTTCGACGGCGAGGGACGCATCACGCATTTCAAGGTGATGGTGCGGCCGCTCAAGGCGATCAACATGCTGCATCGCCTGATGGCGGAGCAGCTTGCAGCCGCTCAATCCTAAGCCAGTATCATCACTTCAAGGCCTGCCGGGAGACCACCATGCCGATCTACAAAGCCCCCGTCGAAGACGTGAACTTCCTGCTCAACGACGTCTTCCAGATCGACCGCTACGACAATCTGGCCGGCTTCTCCGATGCGTCGAGCGACGTGCGTGAAGCCATTTTGGGCGAAGCCGCCAAGCTTGCCGAAGAGGTGCTGCAGCCGCTCAATCGCGTGGGCGATCTCGAGGGCTGCAAGCGCGCCGATGACGGCAGCGTCACCACGCCCAAGGGATTCAAGGAGGCGTTCAAGCAGGTCGCCGAGGGCGGCTGGCTCGGCCTGTCGGCACCGACCGAGTTCGGCGGCCAGGGCCTGCCGGTGACGCTCTCGCAGGCCGTCAACGAATTCCAGATCTCCGCCAACATGGCGTTCTCGATGTATGGCGGCCTCACCATGGGCGCGACCGCGGCGCTGATCGTCCACGGCACGCCGGAGCAGAAGCAGACCTACGTGCCGAAGATGGTGGCGGGCGAGTGGACCGGCACCATGAATTTGACCGAGCCGCATTGCGGCACGGACCTTGGCATGCTCCGCACCAAGGCGGTGCGGCAGCCCGACGGCAGCTTCAAGATCACGGGCACCAAGATCTTCATTTCGGCCGGCGAGCATGACCTCGCGCCCAACATCATCCACCTCGTGCTTGCCCGCATCGAGGGCGCGCCCGCCGGCATCAAGGGCGTGTCGCTGTTCGTGGTGCCGAAATTCATGGTCAATGCCGATGGTTCGGTGGGGCAGCGCAACGGCGTGGAGTGCGGCTCGATCGAGCACAAGATGGGCATCCACGGCAATTCCACCTGCGTGATGAACTACGACAACGCCGTCGGCTGGCTGATCGGCGAAGAGAACAAGGGCATGCAGGGCATGTTCGTGATGATGAACGAGGCCCGCCTCGGCGTCGCCGTGCAGGGTCTCGCGCAGTCGGAAGTCGCCTATCAGAACGCGGTCGCCTATGCCCGGGATCGCATCCAGGGCCGTTCGCTCACCGGTGCCAAGGCGCCGGACAAGCCGGCCGATCCGATCATCGTCCATCCCGACGTGCGCCGCACGCTGCTGTCGATCCGCGCCTTCAACGAGGCCGCCCGCGCCTTCGTGATGTGGACCGCGCTGAAGAGCGACGTCGCCCATCGCTCCGAGGATCCCAAGGACCGCCAGGCCGCCGACGATCACATGGGCCTGATGACGCCGGTGCTAAAAGGCTTCCTCACCGATTACGGCTTCGCCAATGCGGTGCAGGCGCAGCAGATGTATGGCGGCCACGGCTACATCGCCGAGCAGGGCATGGAGCAGTTCGTGCGCGACGCCCGCATCGCCATGATCTACGAAGGCGCCAACGGCATCCAGGCGCTCGACCTCGTCGGCCGCAAGCTGCCGCGCGATGGCGGCCGCGCCATCATGGCGTTCTTCGGCGAGGTCATGGCCTTCGCCAAGGAGAACGGCGGCGACGAGGCGATGAAGCCCTTCATCACTCCGCTCTCGACTTCGTTCGGCCATCTCCAGCAGGCCACCACGTGGCTGATGCAGAACGCGATGGCCAAACCCGACAATGCAGGCGCCGCCGCAACCGATTACCTGAATCTCTTCGGCTTCGTCGCCCTCGGCTACATGTGGGCGAAGATGGCGAAGGTGACGCAAGCCAAGATTGCCGAGAGCGGGACGACGCCCTATCTCTCGACCAAGCTCGTCACCGGCCGCTTCTTCATGGAGCGGATGCTGCCGGAGACCGCCGCCAACCTTGCGCGCATCCAGGCCGGCTGCTCCACCATCATGGAACTGCCGGCGGAAGCGTTCTGAGGATTCCGCCCACCAATGATAGCGACCGCGCGGCGGTCGCGACCAATAACTGCAATCAGGAGGCTCCCATGGCAGATGCCTATATCTACGACCACGTCCGCACCCCGCGCGGCCGGGGCAAGGCGGACGGCGCGCTGCACGAGGTCACCGCGCTCGCGCTCGCGACCGTGCCGCTCAAGGCGCTCAAGGACCGCAACAACCTGCCGGAAGATTCCGTCGATGACGTCATTCTCGGCGTGGTCGATCCCGTCGGCGAAGCGGGCTCCGACATCGCGCGCTTTGCCGCGCTGAAGGCGGGCCTCGGCGAAGCCGTGCCGGGCGTGCAGATCAGCCGCTTCTGCGCCTCCGGCCTCGATGCCGTGAATTTTGCCGCAGCCCAGGTGATGAGCGGCCAGCACGAGCTCGTGATCGGCGGCGGTGCCGAATCGATGAGCCGCGTCGGCATCGGCGCCTCCGGCGGCGCCTGGCCGATGGACCCGTCGATGGCGGTGCCCTCATATTTCATGCCGCAAGGGGTCTCTGCCGATCTGATCGCGACCAAATACGGCTTCTCGCGCGACGATGTCGACGCCTATGCGGTGCAGAGCCAGCAGCGTGCGGCGAAGTCCTGGGATGAAGGCCGCTTCGACAAGTCGGTCGTCCCGGTGAAGGACATCAACGGCCTCACCATCCTCGCCAAGGACGAGCATATGCGTCCCTCGACGACGATGCAGTCGCTGGCGCAGTTGCAGCCGGCGTTCACGATGATGGCGCAGATGGGCGGCTTCGATGGCGTCGCGGTGCAGTCGCATCCGGAAATCGAACGCGTCAATTACGTGCACCACGCCGGCAATTCATCGGGCATCGTCGATGGTGCCGGCGCGGTTCTGCTCGGCAGCAAGGAAGCCGGCGGCAAGTACGGCCTGAAGCCGCGCGCAAAGATCCGCGCCTTCGCCAATATCGGCTCTGAGCCCGCGATGATGCTGACCGGCCCGGTCGACGTCACCGAAAAGCTGTTTGCGCGCTCCGGCATGAAGAAGTCGGACATCGACCTGTTCGAGCTCAACGAGGCCTTCGCCTCCGTCGTGCTGCGCTACATCCAGGCCTTCGACATCGACAACGCCAAGATCAACGTCAATGGCGGTGCCATCGCGCTCGGCCATCCGCTCGGCGCGACCGGTGCCATGATCCTCGGGACCGTGCTCGACGAGCTCGAGCGCACCAACAAGGCGACCGCACTGGTGACGCTGTGCATCGGCGGCGGCATGGGCACCGCGACCATCATCGAGCGGGTGTAACGAGCAGCCCGTAGGGTGGGCAAAGCGAAGCGTGCCCACCACTGCTGCCTTCGCGAATGATGGTGGGCACGGCGCAAGAGCGCCTTTGCCCACCCTACGAGATCACCGTCAACCGCCGCGCCGAAGACGGCACCGAGGAGCAACCAGCATGGCTTACAAGAACTTCAAGGTTGAGACCGATTCCGACGGCATCGCGCTGGTGACCTGGGACATCCCGGGCCGTTCGATGAACGTGCTCGACGAGACCTCGACCAGCGAGCTCGACGCGATCGTCAAGGCGACCACGGCGGATGCTGCAGTGAAGAGCGTCGTCATCACCTCCGCCAAGGAAGCGTTCTGCGCGGGTGCCGATCTGTCCATGCTCGAAAGCATGAACCAGGCCTACGCAAAAGTGTTCAAGGAGAAGGGCGAGACGGCGGCAAACCAGATGCTGTTCGAGCAGAGCCGGCGCTTCTCGCAGGTGCTGCGCTCGATCGAGACCTCCGGCAAGCCGTGGGCGGCCGCGATCAACGGTCTCGCGCTCGGCGGCGGTTTCGAGATCACGCTGTGCTGCCACTATCGCGTGGCGGCGGAGAATCCCAAGACCCGCCTCGGCCTGCCCGAGGTCAAGGTCGGCCTGTTCCCAGGCGCCGGCGGCACGCAGCGCGTGCCGCGCCTGGTGCCGCCGCAGGACGCGATGACCATCTTGCTCAAGGGCGATCCGGTCACGGTCGAGAAAGCCAAGGCGCTGAATCTGATCCACGCCGTCGTTCCCGCCGCCGATCTGATCAAGGCGGCAAAGGACTGGATCAAGGGCGGCGGCAAGGCTGTCGCGCCCTGGGACGAGAAGGGCTTCAAGCTGCCGGGCGGCCCGGTGTTCTCCAAGGCCGGCATGATGATGTTCCCGGCGGGCAACGCGATCTATCGCCGCGAGACCTACGACAATTATCCGGCCGCACGCGCGGTCATGAGCTGCGTCTACGAGGGCCTGCAGCTGCCGATCGACGCCGCATTGCGGGTGGAATCGCGCTACTTCACCTCGGTGCTGCGCTCGAAGGAAGCGGCGGCGATGATCCGCAGCCTGTTCCTGTCGATGCAGGAATTGAACAAGGGTGCGCGCCGTCCGAAGGACGTGCCGCCGACCAAGGTGAAGAAGATCGCCGTGATCGGCGCCGGCTTCATGGGTGCGAGCGTCGGCTATGTCTCGGCCCGTGCCGGCCTCGACGTCGTCCTGATCGATCGCGACCAGGAGAGCGCCGACAAGGGCAAGGCGCATGCGCAAAAGGTGATCGAGGAGCAGATCAAGAAGGGCCGCGCCAAGCCCGGCGACGCAGAAGCCCTGCTCGCGCGCATTACGCCGACCGCGGACTATTCCGCGCTGAAGGACGTCGATCTCGTCATCGAAGCCGTGTTCGAGGACCGCAAGGTCAAGGCTGATACCTTTGCCAAGGCGCAGGAGCATATGAAGCCGGACGTGATCTTCGCGTCCAACACCTCGACGCTTCCGATCACCTCGCTGGCGGAATCCTTCAAGGACCAGGGCAGGTTCGTCGGCATCCACTTCTTCTCGCCGGTGGAGAAGATGATGCTGGTCGAGATCATCCAGGGCAAGAACACCGGCGATCTCGCGATCGCGACCGCGCTCGACTACGTCCGGCAGATCGGCAAGACGCCGATCGTCGTCAACGACAGCCGCGGCTTCTTCGCCAATCGCTGCGTCGGCCGCTATGTCGCCGAAGGCAACGAGATGTTCCTCGAGGGCGTGCCGCCCGCGATGATCGAGAACTGCGCCAAGATGGCCGGCATGCCGGTCGGTCCGCTCTCGCTGTCGGACGAGGTCGCGCTCGACCTCGGGCTCAAGATCATGAAGGCGACGGAAGCCGACCTCGGCCCCAACGCCATCAATCCCGATCAGAAGAAGCTGATGGTGGAAATGGTCGAGAAGCAGGGCCGTCTGGGCCGCAAGAACAGCAAGGGCTTCTACGACTACCCCGAGAAGGGCAAGGGTCAGAAGAGCCTGTGGCCGGGCTTGTCCGCGCTGCAGCCCAAGCAGCTCGATCCTGATACGCTCGACGTCGAGGAGTTGAAGGAGCGCTTCCTGGTGGTGCAGGCGGTGGAGGCCGCGCGCACGGTGGAGGACCACGTCATCACCGATCCGCGCGAAGCAGACGTCGGCTCGATCCTCGGCTTCGGCTTTGCGCCGTTCACCGGCGGCACGCTGTCCTACATCGACTTCATGGGCACGAAGAAATTCGTCGAACTTTGCCACAAGCTGGAGGCGAAATACGGCTCGCGCTTCACCCCGCCGAAACTCCTCGAGGAGATGGCCGCGAAGGGAGAAACCTTCTATGGCCGCTTCGCTCCGAACAAGGCGGCGGCGTGATTCTCTGAACCCCCTAGCCGGGATGAAAAAAAGAAAGGCCGGATTCTCGATCCGGCCTTTCACATGTGCGCCTCAGGCGGCCTGAATCAGCCCTTCCTTCTTCATCGCTTCCTGCACCTGCGGCCGCGCCGCGACGCGGGTCTTGTACGCGGCAAGGTTCGGCATCGCCGAGAGGTCGAACTTCATCCGGTCGCCCCAGGTCAGCATCGTGAAGAGATAACCGTCGGCCACCGTGAACTGCTTGCCCATGAGGTAGTCGCGGCCGGCGAGCTGGCTGTCGATGTATTTCAGCTTGCCCATGACGCGGTCCTTGAAGAAGGCCTTGGCCTCGTCGTTCAGCGCCGGCGCGAACATCGGGCCGAAGCTCTTGTGCACCTCGGAGGTGAGGAAGTTCAGCCATTCGAGCAGCTTGTAGCGCTCGGCGCTGCCGTGGGCTGGCGCCAGCGCCTTGGCTGAGGCCTGATCGGCGATCATCTGGACAATCACCGGGCCTTCGGTCACGATCTCTCCGCTATCGAGGCCCAGCGCAGGGACCTGGCCCTTGGGGTTCAGCTTCAGATAATCCTCACCGTTTTCGAGCTTCTTGGCCCGGATATCGACCTTGACCAGTTCATAGGGCAGGCCGGCTTCCAGGAGCGCGATATGGGGGGATAGCGAGCAGGCACCGGGCGAATAGTACAATTTCATGGAATTTCCTCCTCTTGTTGCTTGGTTCAGGCGAAAGAACGACTACATGCATCTGCTTGAAATAGTCAAGATTGATGCAGGTGCATCGAATAGGGTAAGAGACGGGCGACAAGCTTGAGCGGGACCATGAAACGCAAACCATCGACCGAGGCGACTTCCGCCTGGATCCGCTTGATGCGGGTGCAGAGCCGTGTGCTCAATTGCGTCGAGCAGGACCTGAAGAAGGCCGGCTTCCCACCGCTGGCATGGTATGACGCGCTGCTCGAACTGTCACGGGCGCCCTCGGGCGAGCTCCGGCCGGTCGAACTCGAACGGCAGATGCTGATCCCGCAATATTCGACATCGCGGCTGATCGACCGCCTGGTCGACGAAGGTCTCGCCTCGCGGCGCGAATGCAAGATCGACAAGCGCGGCCAGTTCGTGGAGATCACGGAAGCCGGCCGCGAATTGCAGAAGCGGATGTGGGGCGCCTATTCGGCCGCGATCGAGAAATATGTCGGTTCGAAACTGTCCGATGCGGATGCCGTCAAGCTCAGCGGTCTGCTCGACCGTCTGGGCTGCTCGTGCGGCGAGATGAAACTGCCGCCTGCCCACGTCAACGAAACCACACCGTTGCGATGATCGCGCGGCACACCAGTTCGTCCGTGCAGCCGGTGGCTGCGCGGACCGTCCCTGTCACCCACGCGCGTTCGATCGAAGCGCTTTTGATTAGAGTCTGATATGGCGCGAGACCAGATCGATATGACGCCCCTGCAATCGCGCGACGAGCTCGTCAAGTGGTTCGAGGAAGGCTGCAAGGACCCGTCCGAGTTCCGCATGGGCACCGAGCATGAGAAGACGCCGTTTACGCTCGAAGGCCACCGTCCGGTGCCCTACGAAGGCCCGCGCGGTATCGGCGCGCTGCTCGAAGGCATGAAGCTCCTGCTCGGCTGGGAGCCGATCATGGAGAAGGGCAACATCATCGGCCTCTACGACGTCACGGGCGGCGGCGCGATCTCGCTGGAGCCCGGCGGGCAGTTCGAGCTTTCGGGCGCCCCCGTCGAGAACGTGCACCAGACCCAGAGCGAGCTGATGGCGCATCTGGCGCAGGTGCGCGAGATCGCAACGCCGCTCGGCATCGGCTTCCTCGGGCTCGGCATGACGCCGTCCTGGTCGCGCGCCGACATCCCGGTGATGCCCAAGGGCCGCTACAAGATCATGACCAACTACATGCCGAAGGTCGGCCAGTATGGCCTCGACATGATGTACCGGACCTGCACGGTACAGACCAATCTCGACTTCTCCTCCGAAGCCGACATGGTCAAGAAGCTGCGTGTTTCGCTCGCGCTCCAGCCGGTCGCAACCGCCTTGTTCGCCAATTCGCCGTTTACCGAGGGCAAGCCGAACGGCTTCCTCTCCTTCCGGTCCGAGATCTGGCGCGACACCGACAACGCGCGTGCCGGCATGATGCCGTGGGCATTCGAGGACGGCATGGGCTTCGAGCGCTATGTCGACTACGCGCTCGACGTGCCCATGTATTTCGTCAAGCGCGACGAGGACTACATCGACGTCTCGGGCTCCTCGTTCCGCGCCTTCTTCGATGGCCGCAACAACAATTTGCCCGGGGAACGTCCGACGCTGTCGGATTGGGCCAACCATCTTTCGACGATTTTCCCGGAGGTGCGGCTCAAGCGCTATCTCGAGATGCGCGGCTCCGATGGTGGCCCGTGGGGCCGACTGCCGGCGCTATCGGCGTTCTGGGCCGGGCTGCTCTACGACGATGTGTCGCTCGATGCCGCCTGGGACCTTGTGAAGCACTGGAGCGCGCATGAGCGTCAGGCCCTGCGCGACGACGTGCCGCGCTTCGGCTTCAAGTCGCGGATCAAGGACCGCTATCTGTTCGAGATCGCCAAGGAGTGCCTCGTTCTGGCACATGCCGGCTTGCGCCGGCGCGGCCGGATCGACCAGCTCGGCCGCGACGAGACCAGGCATCTGGAGCCGCTCGATCGCATCATCGATTCCGGCCGCACGCCGGCTGAGGAGATGCTCGATAAGTTCAAGGGTCCCTGGAACGGCTCGGTGGAACCAGCCTACGCGGAATACGCTTTCTAGACACAAGGCCAGCGATCGGGAGCACGAGCCGTTCATCGCCCGTACAGGTTTGCGGCGATCAAATGGCCGGCTGAAAAACCCGAGCGTCGTCAATAACTCGAAAGCTGTTCCGATGGGGAAGGGCCGCCTGGCCGTCATGGCAAGCGTCCTGGCAAGCGTCGTGGCCTGCGCCGCGCTGCTTTCGCTCGCGTTTGCGAGCTGGCCTGCGCGCGCCCAGACGGCGTTCGATCGGCCAGGCGGAGACTATTTCAGCACCCCGGTCACGTCGGGCGATCCCGAGGATTGCGCACTGCTGTGCGAGCGCGACCGCCGTTGCCGCTCGTGGAGCTTCAGCTATCCTGACGTTGAAGGCGGCTCGGCCGTGTGCTGGCTGAAGAACACGGTGCCTGCGCGGGTGCCGGGAAGCTGCTGCATCTCCGGTGTGCGCGGCGCCGGCGTGATCGAGCCGCGTGTCGAAGGCGTGGAGACCTCGATCGACCGCCCCGGCGGCGATTTGCGCAATTTCGAGATGAAGGACGGCGAAGGCGAAGAAGGCTGCAAGGCCGCCTGCACCGCCGACAATAAATGCCGCGCTTTCACCTATGCGCGCCCCGGCTACACCGGACGCGAAGCGCGCTGCTTCCTGAAAAAGGAAATCAAGCCGCCGCGGCGGAAGGCGGGGTTCACGTCGGGCGTGGTGAGATAGCATGCAGCTCTCACCACCGTCATTGCGAGCGTAGCGAAGCAATCCAGAATTGCTTCCGCGGCGGCAGTCTGGATTGCTGCGTCGCTTCGCTCCTCGCAATGACGAGGAGGGTAAAGCGGACATCTCACTCTGCCGCGATCACCGTGATCTCGGGCCACAGCGTCTTCCAGCGTGCCGCCTTCGCCGCGTAACTGGCGGCTGAAAAATTCGGCGCCCGATTGGGTCGCACGATCAGCTTCGCGACGTCGTCGAACCCGTGCGGCGCGTAGACGTCGAAATCCCCACCGGCAGGGCGGATGCCCACCTGCGTATTCTCAGTGAGGAAGCGGTCGATACCGTCGGTCGCGCGCATCAAGGGCGGATAGGGCAGACCGTGCTTGCCGGGATACCAAAGGTGCACGCGCGCCTGGTTGCGGATTTCGACCTTGGGGCCGAGATGCGCGAGCTGCGCGTGCAGCTTGCGGATCACCGCGTCTTCCGCCTCCCATGAGGTGTCGGAATCGAAATAGAACACGTCGTAATCGGCGATGCCGTGATCGATTGGGCGGCCCGTGAGCACGTTCCACACCGTCTGCACCAGGCAGCCCGCGACGAGCCACGCATCCGGCAGCGCGAGGCGATGGATTTCATCGAGGATCGCTGCGTTGAACGGATTTCGCAGGGCGAGAGCCAGAAATTCGTCGCGGACCATCACTATTGCGCTCCCTCTCCCGCGTGCGGGAGAGAGGTGAGGACGTTCCGGCCTTCAATGCACGGCGGTGAAAAACCGCGCCATGCGAAATCCGGACAGCCAGGTCCACACCGGCTGGCCCCGGATGCCGAGATCCCAGGATCCGAGCACGGCATCCGCACGGCCGACCAGATTGTCGATCGGCAGCATGCCGACGCCGCCGGAGCGCAAGGGCACGCGGCTGTCGGCGGAGTTGTCGCGGTTGTCGCCGAGCACGAAGAGATGGCCTGCCGGCACCGTCACTTCCTGCGTATTGTCGAGCGGACCGTTGTCGCGCATCTTGAAGATCAGATGCGAGACGCCGTTCGGCAGCGTCTCGACATAGCGATAGGCGGGTTCGCTGCCGCCATTGTCGTCCTCGGCGGCGCCAACGCCGTCAGGCTTCAGCTCGGCGGGGCGGTCGTTGACGAAGAGCTGGCCCTGACGCAGCTGGATGCGGTCGCCGGGGAGGCCCACGACGCGCTTGACCCAGGCCTGCGAGCGGTCGCCGGGCCAGCGGAAGACCACGACGTCGCCCTGCTTCGGCGTCTCCGCGAACACGCGGCCGCTCTCGGGCAGGTTGATCTGGATCGGCAGCGATGAGGTGCCGTAGCCGTAGGGGAATTTCGAGGCGATCAAGGCGTCGCCGATCAACAGCGTCGGCTCCATCGAGCCCGACGGCACATAGAACGGCTCGGCTAGCGCGCCCTTGGCGATGAACACCGCGGCGACGATGCCGGCGAGCTGCACGAGCTGGCCTGCCCAGCCGCTGCTCTTCCGCTTGGTGGCGGCAGTTATCTTCTCGACGCTCATCCGCCTGTTCCACCCACCGTAATGCGTTCCATCAACAGCGACGGCTGGCCGACGCCGACCGGCACGCCCTGACCGTTCTTGCCGCAGGTGCCGATGCCGGTATCGAGCGCGAGATCGTTGCCGATCATGCGGATGCGATGCAAATCGGTCGGCCCGTTGCCGATCAGCATGGCGCCCTTCAGGGGCGCACCGATCTTGCCGTTCTCGATCTTGTAGGCCTCGGTGCACTGAAACACGTATTTGCCCGAGGTGATGTCGACCTGGCCGCCGCCGAAATTCGCGGCGAAGACGCCGTTCTTCACCGACGCCAGGATCTCGGCCGGATCGCGGTCGCCCGCGAGCATGTAGGTGTTGGTCATGCGCGGCATCGGCACGTGGGCATAGCCCTGGCGGCGGCCGTTGCCGGTCGGCTTCATGTTCATCAGGCGCGCGTTCTGACGGTCCTGCATGTAGCCGACCAGGACGCCGTCCTCGATCAGCACGGTGCGGTTGGTCGGCGTGCCCTCGTCGTCGATCGACAGCGAACCGCGGCGCGAGGCAATGGTGCCGTCATCGACCACGGTCACGCCCTTGGCCGCGACCTGCTGGCCCATCAGGCCGGCAAACGCTGACGTCTTCTTGCGGTTGAAGTCACCTTCGAGGCCATGGCCGACCGCCTCGTGCAGCATTACGCCGGGCCAGCCGGCCCCGAGCACGACGTCCATTTCGCCGGCGGGGGCGGGAATCGATTCCAGATTGACCAGGGCCTCGCGCAGCGCGCCGTCGGCGGCGTCGCGCCAGGACTTAGCTTCGATGAATTCGGCGTAGCCGGCGCGGCCGCCATAGCCCTTGCTGCCGCTCTCCTGGCGGTCGCCCTGGCCGGCGACGACGGAGACGTTGACCCGCACGAGCGGGCGGATGTCGCGATAGCTCTCGCCGTCGGGCCGCAGGATCTCGACCACCTGCCAGGTCGCGCCCAGGCTGACGCTGACCTGCCGCACCCGCGGATCCTTGTCGCGCAGATAGGCGTCGATCTCGGCGAGCAGCTTGACCTTGGTCTCGAAGCCGGGGGCATCGAGCGGATTGTCGTCACTGTAAAGCCGCACGTTGGTATGCGCTGGAGGCGCGGCGAAGCTGCCGGAATAACCACCGCGCACGGCCGCGACCGCGTCCGCGGCGCGAATCAGCGCCGGCAGCGACACGTCGGAGGAATGCGCGTAGCCGACGGCGTCGTCCTTGACGGCGCGCAGGCCAAAACCCTGCGAGGTGTCGTAGGTCGCCTGCTTCAGCCGTCCATTGTCGAACATCAGCGCTTCGGTCTGGCTGTATTCCAGGAACAATTCGCCGTCGTCGGCACCGGCAAGCCCGCGCGCGAGCTCGTTGCGAACCTGATCGCGGTCGAGATTGGCGCGGTCGAGCAGGGAGGTTGTGGCAGGGTTGGTCATGCGTCCGTCCATTATCGGGGGATGTGAGGCAAGATAATGGTTTCCCGGCAGTTCCGCGAGGGCGCCAAGTCTCACATTACGGAAACAATAGGAATCGCGGGGCTAACCGCCCTTCACCCTACGGCAACTTGTCATATCCCTCGCCGAGCCCGTTCAGGCTGAGCGGGAAGCCGATGCCTTCTTCCGGGGTCTCGAAGATGATGAAGGTCGCGGTCTTGGCGGTGCGGAGCTGACCGAGCAGCTTGTCGTCCATGACGACCTCGGCGACGCAGCCATTGGGCAGGCAGCGGACAAAGCCGGCGCGGCCGACATCCTGGTTGTCGAGCTTGAGGCCGAGGCCGGAGGGCAGGAGAACGCCGAGGGGGGCGACGACCCGCATCAGGCGGCTCTTCTGGTCGGCGGTCTTGAGGACGATCACGGTCAGGCCGGCGTTGGAGCGGTCTTCGGCCACCACGCTCTGGATCAGGGCGCATTGCTCGGACTGGGCGCCCGGCGGGGTGTCGCAGCGGATCTGCCAGTCGCCATGGACGGAGCGCACCGCGCCCTGCGCATGGGCGAGGCGCGGAAGCGCCAGGACGACCACCGCCGCCAGCAGGCCAGCCCGCATCGTCAGGCCGCCAGCCCGCCTTGTCGCCCGCCTTGCCATGGATCTCGAAAACCCCATCGGGTCGGTCCCTCTGCTCGCCTGGGTCGCTCGCACCCGGCGGACTGATACGGGAATGACGGCGTCTTGAAGGCGATTCGCAAGCAAATTCCACGCCGCCACGGCCGCCGTTGCCCGCACGAATCAGGTTCCGGTGCGGCTGTCTGCCAGTGCCTACCGCGGGCAATTCCGCTGTCAAGGCGCAGCATCTCGGGAAACGGTATTTTTGTCTGATGTTACTAGGAAATATCTTGCGGGTGATGGCTGACAGGCGAGGCTCAAGACTGCATTGCGATAGATCAAGAATTATGGTTTGAGAGGCTTGATTTCGGCGTTCTAGCGATCTGGCCCAATTCCTCTTAGAGGTATTCTTGCGCGGCGGTTTGTCAGACGGGGGGATCGAATAAAGCGTTTCCCGAAAATAGGGGAATGCACTTGGGGTGATTTCGTTAGGGGAGCGCGAACGGCATGAAGATGTCGATGGGCCCGGTGGGCCGGCACTTGCTGGGATTGGCCGTGGCGGGTCTGACGCTGGCGACGGGCGGTGCGGCATTTGCCGAGCTCGGGCAACCGGCTGCGTGGGAGTGGACGCTTCAGCAGTCCGGGTCCCCGGTGATGGACAACATCGTCTGGTTCCACAATTTCCTGTTCGTGCTGATCACGCTGATCACGCTGTTCGTTCTGGCGCTGCTCGTGATCGTGGTCGTGAAGTTCAACGCGAGAGCCAATCCGGTGCCGTCGCGGACCACGCACAACACGCTGATCGAGGTGGCGTGGACGCTCGTTCCGGTGCTGATTCTGGTTGGTATCTCGGTGCCGTCGTTCCGCCTCTTGTTCCTCGAACTCGACGTGCCGAAGGCGGATCTGACCATCAAGGCGACCGGCAAGCAGTGGTACTGGTCCTACGCCTATCCGGATAACGGCAAGTTCGAGTTCGACTCGCTGATGGCCCAGGACAAGCAGCCCCGTCTGCTCGGCGTCGACAACGAGATGGTGGTGCCCGTCAACAAGGTGGTCCGGGTCCAGGTCACCGGCGCCGACGTGATTCATGCCTTCGCGCTGCCGTCCTTCGGCGTCAAGATCGACGCCATTCCGGGTCGGCTCAACGAGACCTGGTTCAAGGCCACCAAGACCGGCATGTTCTACGGCCAGTGCTCGGAGTTGTGCGGCAAGGACCACGCCTTCATGCCGATCGCCATCCGCGTGGTGAGCGACCAGGAGTTCGCCTCCTGGGTCGAGACCGCGAAGAAGAAGTACGCGAGCGGCGGCACCAGCACCTACGCCTCCACCGCCGGCCCGACGCAGTGAGCGCCGGGCGAAGGGTTCGAGGAAACTGAAAGCGACATAAGGCGGGACCTCCAGAGGTCCGATCGGGACGCAAGGCAGGATTAGAAAATGGCAACGAGCGCAGCGGCACACGGCGATCACGCGCAAGACCACGGACATGACGAGCACGCCCATCCGACCGGATGGCGGCGCTACGTCTATTCGACCAACCACAAGGACATCGGCACGATGTACCTGATCTTCGCGGTCATCGCCGGCGTCATCGGCGCCGCGATGTCGATCGCGATCCGTGCCGAGTTGATGTATCCGGGCGTGCAGATCTTCCACGAGACGCACACCTACAATGTGTTCGTGACCTCCCACGGCCTGATCATGATCTTCTTCATGGTCATGCCCGCGATGATCGGCGGCTTCGGCAACTGGTTCGTGCCGCTCATGATCGGCGCGCCCGACATGGCGTTCCCGCGCATGAACAACATCTCGTTCTGGCTGCTGCCGGCCTCGTTCGCGCTGCTGCTGATGTCGACCTTCGTCGAGGGCGAGCCGGGCGCCAACGGCGTCGGCGCCGGCTGGACCATGTACGCGCCGCTGTCGAGCTCGGGCCATCCGGGCCCGGCCGTCGACTTCGCGATCCTGTCGCTGCATTTGGCGGGCGCCTCTTCGATCCTCGGCGCCATCAACTTCATCACCACCATCTTCAACATGCGCGCTCCGGGCATGACCCTGCACAAGATGCCGCTGTTCGTGTGGTCGATCCTGGTGACGGTGTTCCTGCTGCTGTTGTCGCTGCCGGTGCTCGCCGGTGCGATCACGATGCTGCTCACCGACCGCAATTTCGGCACGACGTTCTTCAACCCCGAAGGCGGCGGCGATCCCGTGCTGTTCCAGCATCTGTTCTGGTTCTTCGGTCACCCCGAAGTGTACATCCTGATCCTGCCCGCCTTCGGCATGGTCAGCCAGATCGTCTCGACCTTCTCGCGCAAGCCCGTGTTCGGTTATCTCGGCATGGCCTACGCCATGGTCGCGATCGGCGGCATCGGCTTCGTGGTGTGGGCGCACCATATGTACACGGTCGGCATGTCCTCGGCGACGCAGGCTTATTTCGTCGCCGCCACGATGGTCATCGCGGTCCCGACCGGCGTGAAGATCTTCTCGTGGATCGCCACGATGTGGGGCGGCTCGATCGAGTTCCGCGCGCCGATGATCTGGGCGGTGGGATTCATCTTCCTGTTCACCGTCGGCGGCGTCACCGGCGTGGTGCTGGCGAATGCCGGCGTCGACCGCGTGCTCCAGGAGACCTACTACGTCGTCGCGCACTTCCACTACGTGCTGTCGCTCGGCGCGGTGTTCGGAATCTTCGCCGGCTGGTACTACTGGTTCCCGAAGATGTCGGGCTACATGTACAATGAAGGGCTCGCGAAGGCGCACTTCTGGGTCACCTTCATCGGCGTGAACCTGGTGTTCTTCCCGCAGCACTTCCTCGGCCTGTCGGGGATGCCGCGCCGCTATGTCGATTATCCCGACGCGTTCGCGGGCTGGAACCTGGTCTCGTCGGTCGGTTCCTACATCTCCGGCTTCGGCGTGCTGATCTTCCTCTATTGCGTGATCGACGCCTTCGCGAAGAAAGTGCCGGCTGGCGACAATCCGTGGGGTGCAGGTGCGACCACGCTGGAGTGGACGCTGCCCTCGCCCCCGCCCTTCCACCAGTTCGAAGTGCTGCCCCGCGTGCAGTAAGCCAGTGCTCGCGGCGCCCGTGACGGGCGCCGCGGCTCGACAACGAAGCGAGTCAGTCTAGTGTCCGTCCTCGACCACAACGCCATCGACATCAATCCCCGCATCTCCGAAGCGGAGGTTGGCGATTACATCGCGCTTCTGAAGCCGCGGGTGATGTCGCTGGTGATCTTCACTGCGCTGGTCGGAATGGCGATGGCGCCCGGGCATTTCCACCCGGTGCTGGCCTTCACCTCGCTGCTTTGCATTGCGGTCGGCGCCGGCGCGTCCGGAGCGCTCAACATGGCGCTCGAAGGCGATATCGACGCCAAGATGTCGCGCACGGCGAACCGGCCGATTCCGCGCGGCCGCATCACCCGCCCCGAGGCGATGACCTTCGGCATGACGCTCGCCTTCTTCTCGGTGATGACGCTCGGCATCCTCGTCAACTGGATCGCGGGCGCGCTGCTCGCCTTCACCATCTTCTTCTACGTCGTGATCTACACGATCGGCCTGAAGCGCTGGACCGCGCAGAACATCGTGATCGGCGGTGCCGCCGGCGCGCTGCCGCCGGTGGTGGCCTGGGCCGCGGTCACGGGCACGGTCGACGTCGAGCCGCTGCTGCTGTTCGCCATCATCTTCTTCTGGACGCCGCCGCACTTCTGGGCGCTTGCGCTGTTCCGCTCCGACGATTACGCGCGCGCCGGCATTCCGATGCTGCCCAACGTCGCCGGCCCCGACGCGACGCGGCTTCAGATCCTGCTCTACACCATCGTGCTGATCGCGGTCGCGGCTGCGCCCTGGGCGCTCGGCTATTTCGACGCCATCTACGGCATCGTCTCGCTGATCCTCGGCGCCGGCATGCTCGCGTTCGCCATCAACGTCTATGTCCGCCGCGAGCGCAGCCAATCGCTGCGGGCGACCCGCAAGCTGTTTGCGTTCTCCATCCTTTATCTGTTCGCGCTGTTTGCGACCTTGCTGGCCGAGGTCGTGTTCCGGGCGCTTGCGCCGATGGTAGGGGGCGCATGATCGCAGGAATGGCCGACAAACCCGAGATAGATGGAATCGTCCTCACCGAGGCGCAGAAGAAGAGCCGTCGTCAGCGCTCGATCGCGATCGCACTCGCGCTCGGCGTGCTCGTGGTGCTGTTCTTCGCCGTGACCATGGTCAAGGGGCCGGCCGTGCTCGTCCGGCCGATGTAGGAAATATGGATCAGAAGCCCGCCATATCGCAGGATCAGAGCCGGACGGCCACTAGGGGGCGCAGGCCCGCCAAGGGGCTTGGCCGCGACGTGGTGGTCGCCTCGATCTGCGGCGGCGTGGTCGCGCTGATGGTCGGCGCCTCCTACGCGGCGGTGCCGTTCTACAACTGGTTCTGCCGCGCCACCGGCTTCAACGGCACGACTCAGGTCGCGACCTCGGCGCCGGCCAGTGGCCCGATCGCACGGAAGATCGCGGTGCGCTTCGATTCCAACGTCGCGCCCGGCCTGCCCTGGAAGTTCGAGCCCGAGCAGAGCGAGATCGAGGTCAATATCGGCCAGGTCGTGACCGTCTTCTACACGGTGACCAACCAGGCCGCGCGGACCACCGCAGGCCAGGCCGCCTACAATGTCGCGCCGCTGACGGTCGGATCCTATTTCCAGAAGATCAACTGCTTCTGCTTCACCGAGCAGACCATGGCGCCCGGCGAGAAGCGCGAGATGCCGGTCGTGTTCTACGTCGATCCGTCGATTGCCGACGACCACGAGAACGACGGTCTCAACACGATCACGCTGTCCTACACGTTCTATCCGGTGAAGGATCCGGTGGTGAAGCCGCTCGCGGCCAGCGAAAACGACAAACGCAAGGGAAATCTCTGATCTCCGGGCTCACGCGCCGGGGTTGGAAATAAGGGGATAAGTGCCTGACAGGCACGGGATTGAGGAGCGAGACCGCAAATGGCAACGGCGCACACCAAGCATCACGACTACCACCTGGTCGATCCCTCGCCATGGCCCGTCGTCGGCTCCATCTCCGCCTTCATCATGGCGGTCGGCGCGATCACCTGGATGCACCACATGTTCTCGGCTGCGCCGATCATCTTCGGTGTCGGCACCGTCGGTGTGCTCTACACCATGGCGAGCTGGTGGGGCGACGTGATCAGGGAAGCCCAGTACAAGGGTGACCACACCCGCGTCGTGCAGCTGCATCACCGCTACGGCATGATCCTGTTCATCGCCTCGGAGGTGATGTTCTTCGTTGCCTGGTTCTGGGCCTATTTCAACGCGGCGCTATTCCCGGCCGACGCCGTCCACGCCACCCGCGATGCGGTGTTCGGCTGTGGTCTCGGGACCGCGGCCGGCGCCTGCGCCGTGCCGGGCACCTGGCCGCCGCACGGCATCGAGACCTTCGATCCCTGGCATCTGCCGCTCCTGAACACGCTGATCCTGCTCACCTCCGGCACCACGGTGACCTGGGCCCACCATGCGCTGCTCGAGAACGATCGCCAGGGCCTGAAATACGGCCTGATCCTCACCGTCGTGCTCGGCGCGCTCTTCACCTGCGTGCAGGCCTATGAGTACAGCCACGCGGCATTCTCCTTCGGCGGCAACGTCTACGGCGCGACCTTCTTCATGGCGACCGGCTTCCACGGCTTCCATGTGCTGGTCGGCACCATCTTCCTGCTGGTGTGCCTGTTCCGCGCCTATGCCGGCCACTTCACGCCGACCCAGCATCTCGGCTTCGAGTTCGCCGCATGGTACTGGCACTTCGTCGACGTGGTCTGGCTGTTCCTGTTCCTCTGCATCTATGTCTGGGGACACGGCGCCGAGACCATGGCCCACGGCGCGCACTGAGCGGGCTGACTTCGGATCTAGAAAGGGGCGGCCCCGGGGCCGCCCCTTTGCTTTTTTGCGCGCAGGGGTTTCGGCAGAAACTGTGATAGACCCTGTCATCATGAACAAAGCCGACGACACGTCCGAGTCGCAAGCCACCGTCCTGCAGAGCGCGCTGCGCGGGATTGCCTGCAAATGCCCGCGTTGCGGTCAGGGCAAGCTCTATGCGGGCTTCCTGACGCTTGCGCCGTCCTGCGAGCGTTGCGGCCTCGACTACGCCTTCATCGATTCCGGTGACGGTCCGGCGATCTTCATCATCATGCTGGCCGGCGCGATCGTGGTCGGCTGCGCGCTCGTCGTCGAGGTCAAGTACCAGCCGCCGTACTGGCTGCACGCGGTGCTGTGGCTGCCGCTGATCCTCGCGACCACCCTGCTGCCGTTGCGCGCGATGAAGTCGCTGCTGATCGCGCTGCAATTCCACCATAAGGCGGCGCCGGGCCGGCTGGTCGACCGCGCGAAATGAACGAGACCGTGCGCAAGCCCCGCGTGGCCGGCTTCGCGCTGTTCACGCTATTCCTGACCGCGGTCTGCATCGTGCTCGGTATCTGGCAATTGCAGCGCCGCCTCGCCAAGCACGAGCTGATCGCCGCCCTCACCGAGCGTCTCGCGGAGGCACCGATCGCTCTGCCGCCGCCGGCACGATGGCCCGCGCTAAGCCCCGCGCGTGATGAATTCCGCCGTGTCAGCTTTACCGCGACCTATGCGCCGTTACCCGATGCGATGGTCTATTCCCCCGGATCCGCCGTACGCAAGGATGCGTCAGGCCCCGGCACCTGGGCGTTCGTGCCGGCCCGGCTGCCGAGCGGCGAGACAGTGGTCATCGATGCGGGCTTCGTCGAAAACACCATGCAGGATCGCAGCGTCGAGGATCGCGCGGTCAAGAAGCTCGTCACGGGGCAGGCGGTCTCGTTCACCGGCTATCTGCGCTTCCCCGAGTCACCTGGCTGGCTGACCCCGGCGGCGAACCGCGACAAGCGGCTGTGGTTCGTGCGCGATCACGTGGCGATCGCGAGCACGCTGGGCTGGGGCGCGGTTGCGCCGTTCTATGTCGATCTCGAGCAGCCGGCACCCGAGAACGGCATTCCGCGGCCGGGACCGCTCGACGTGCATCTCAGGGACGATCACCTGCAATACGCCATCACCTGGTTCACGCTTGCAGGCGCCGTGCTCATCGCCTTCGCCGTATGGGCAAGAGGGCGGCGACGGGGTTGAACTGCGAGGTCTCGCAGGGAGCCCAAGGCTATCGGACGCCTGAGCGAGCGCCTCGTCCTTCGAGACGACCGCTTCGCGGCCTCCTCAGGATGAGGCTGACTGGCAGCTGTGCCTGTCGAAATTGCCGCCACATACTCCGTCCTCATCCTGAGGGCCCGCCGCAGGCGGGCGTCTCGAAGGATGGCCGCAGTCGAGCTTCCAGCCATATTTTTCTTCATATGCGACAGCCCTGCCAGGGAACCCGGTATCGCCCGGGGTTTACCATTCACTGGACATTCACGAGTGTGGTCCTAAGCCGCCATCGTTTTTCCGCGGCAGACAGGATTGCAGCGTGAGCGATTTCGACCAGATGGGAATTGTCATCGACTGGGTGGATGCCTGCAGGAAGGGCGACCTCGCGACGCTTCTCGACCTCTATGCGGACGACGCCCAGGTCGAATGCACGTGTAACGGCACGCAGCGCTATCGCGGCCGGAGCGAGCTCGAAGCCTATTGGCAGCCGCGGCTCAGCGCTTTCTCGTCGGCCGGTTTCGGGTTGGAGGAAATCCATCCTGCACCCCACGGCGTCGATCTCGAATATTCCGTCGCCGGTGCGCTGCGCATTCGCGCCTCATTTTGTTTTAGCCCCGACGGCAAGATCCGCACCACCTTGTGCGAGCCGGCGCGACAGAACGCGCAGCTTGGCTGCGCGTGCTAGAGTTTCGGTTCTGATTGAATCAGAACCGAACTCTAGATTCTGTTTTGACGCGTTTTCTTCACGCGAACCGGTATCCACTTCGTTCGAAGCGCTTCAATCGTTGACCGGCGCCTCGCGTGCCGGTGCGGCGGGAAGGCGGCAGCGCACATAGGTCCTGGCGTCCACGCGCAGCAGTGACAGCGATCCGCTGAGCGCGCGCACGCGCTCATGCATGCCGGTCAGGCCGCGGCCGAACACATTGCCTTCGGGAAAGCCGCCGCCGTCGTCGGAAATCTCGATGACGATCGTCTCGCCGGCGAAGGTCGCCTGCACATGGGCATTGCTGGCGCCGGCATGGCGCAGCACGTTGGTCAGCGCTTCCTGAATCACGCGATAGACGGTCTGGGCCAGCGGCCCGTCGATCGCGTTGAGATCCGGATCAATCGTGTCCGTCAGGTTGATGGACGGCGCCTGCTTGCGAAAATTCCGGAGCAGCGTCTGCACACTGGTCTCCAGACCCAATTCCTCGATGTAGAGCGGTCGCAACCGGTCCAGGATGCGGCGGTTGGTCTGCTGGAGCGCCTCGACCGATTGCAACACATCCTGCGCCGAACTGCCGGGATTTCCCGCCGGGGGCGAGGCGTCGGCCAATGCGATCGTGCCGGCGCGGATGCTGAACAGCAGCGGACCGAGTTCGTCGTGCAGTTCGCGCGCGAGATCGCGCCGCTCATCGTCCTGGAGCGACACCAGCCGATGCAGCAGGTCGCGATTGTCCCGGCTCAATTGCGCCAGCGTTTCGGCCAGCGCGTTGGCTTCCTCGCAGCTTTGCCGGATTTCCGGCGGTCCTCCGACCGGGATCGGCGTTGCGTAGTCGCCGCGCCGCATCCGCGTGAGGCCTACGCCGAGATCTTGCAGTGGGCGCAGGGCCGATCCCGCGAAAACATAGGCAATGGTGCCGGTGAGCACCATCAGCATGGCAAGGAGGATGGTCAACGCGAGAAAGCCGATCCACTTCTCGAACAGGTCGGCCGACAGGTCCGGCCGGAAGACGAGATCGCCGACACGCTTGTCGTCGATCGTCACCGGAGCTGCTGCCTCCATGTCCGGAACGGTGAGCAGGTCGACAAACCATTGCGGGACGCCATGCGGCTTGCGCGGGCCGTCCCTCGCTGAGGACGCGGGACCCATCTCCGCGGCACGGAATTGGATATCGGAGGAGGTGTCCAGAGAATGGACAAAGGCGTCGAGCGTCTGCCGCGGATTGTTCGAGGTGCGCAGGGTGTTGTTGAGCGCGGCGGCAACGGTCTGGATCGAACGCCGCCCCGGCTCGTTCTCGTCCGCCAATTGGTCGGTCGCGAAGATCTGGAGCAGCACGCCGCTCATGATCAGCGCGGCGAGGAAGCTCATCCCGAGCGGCAGAAACAGTTGGGTCCTGAACGAGAAGCGGCGCCACATTAGGTCAATTCTAACGCGCATCGGTCGGATTTGCTCTTTCCATTTGTTCCCGTCGGTTTATGAGTCGAAAAACTAGAGAGTTACAATGCAAGATACTGCCAAGCCGGCGACCCGCGTCCTGATTGTCGACGACCATCCCGTGGTGCTGTCCGGTTGCCGCACCCTGTTCGCCTCCGACCATTCGATCCGGATCGACGAGGCGACCGACGCCAAATCCGGGCATCGCGCCTATGTCAGCAAGCGGCCCGACGTCACCGTGATTGACATCAGCCTGCCCGACGTCTCCGGCTTTGAATTGATGCGACGCATTCGCAAGGACGATCCCGACGCCAAGATCATCATGTTCAGCATGAACGACGATCCGGCCTTCGTGGTGCGGGCGGTCGAGCTGGGGGCGCAGGGCTACGTCTCCAAGGGCGACGATCCCCGGATCCTGCTCAAGGCGGTGCGCAAGGTGGTTGCGGGTGACAATTTCATTTCACCGCAGCTCGCGGAAGCCGTGACGTTTTCCGGCGCGGCGATCAAGGCCAATCCTGCCTCGCTGATGACGCCGCGAGAGCTCGAGATTCTTCGTCTGCTGGGGCGAGGCGACAAGATCGTCGAGGTCGCCGAGGCGCTCGGCATCTCCTACAAGACCGTCGCCAACACCACCTCCCTGCTCAAGCAGAAGCTCGGTGCCAAGAACCATTCCGACCTGATCCGGATCGCGGTGGAAATCGGGATGAACTGACGCCCGGGGCGCCGAACCGGCTGCTCCAGGATGCTGCCGGTTCGGCGGGGCGGACCGGTCTCGGCGCTCCGCCGGGCAATGCATGGATAGCGCCGACACCATCCGCCGACACAATGAGCCGAGCCGTCGTTCGTTCCCGAACTCTCCGGCGGGAAATAACAGCAATGCGTGATGCATGGACGCTGGTGAGCGCTTGCTTGCGCCGAAACGCATCGGGAAAAACAGGAACATTTTCTCGCGCATCCCGTTTTGACCCTTGACGATCTCATGACAGGCGACGAAAGCTTGTGCGAACAGTTTTAGCGGGTCGGTGACCCCAAGAGGCTAAACCGGTCTGCACACAACGACAGACCTTCCAAGAGAGGGCTGCGGCATTGCCGCAGCCCTTTTCGTTGGCACCCCTTTTCGTTGGGAAGGGCTCAGTTGCGAAGCGGTTTCCTGATGCCGCAAAACACTTTATGGTGGCTCAAAGCCTCTGGCTGTTGACAAGTAATTTCGTAAAATCAAAGGCTTGCGGATCGAGCCCAGGCTTGGCCGGCCTTTGGAGGGCAGTTTGACTCGTTATATCTCGACCCGGGGCGAGGCCCCCGAACTCGGCTTCTGCGACGTGATGCTGACCGGGCTCGCCCGCGACGGCGGCCTGTATGTGCCGGCCATTTGGCCGCAACTCTCGACTGACGCCATCGCCGGCTTCTTCGGTCGTCCCTATTGGGAGGTCGCGGTCGAGGTGATCCGCCCCTTCGTCGCCGGCGAGATCTCGGACGCCGAGCTCGGCCGCATGGCGAACGAGGCCTACGCCACCTTCCGCCATCCGGCGGTGGTGCCGCTGCGCCAGATGGCGCCGCACCAGTTCGTGCTGGAGCTGTTCCACGGTCCGACGCTCGCCTTCAAGGACGTGGCGATGCAGCTGATCTCGCGGCTGATGGACCACGTGCTCGCCAAGCGCGGCCAGCGCACCACCATCGTGGTCGCGACTTCGGGCGACACCGGCGGTGCTGCGGTCGACGCGTTTGCGGGGCTCGAAAATGTCGATCTCATCGTGCTGTTCCCGCATGGCCGCATCTCCGAGGTGCAGCGGCGGATGATGACGACGGCGGGCGCGGCCAACGTCCATGCGCTCGCCGTCGAGGGCAATTTCGACGATTGCCAGGCCATCGTGAAGGCGATGTTCAACAACCATCGCTTCCGCGATGCGACGGCGCTGTCCGGCGTCAATTCCATCAATTGGGCGCGCATCGTCGCCCAAGTGGTCTACTATTTCACCTCCGCCGTTGCCGTCGGCGCACCCGCGCGCGCGGTGGACTTCGTCGTGCCGACCGGCAATTTCGGCGACATCTTTGCCGGTTATGTCGCCAAGCGCATGGGTCTTCCGGTGCGGACCTTGGGCATCGCCGCCAACGTCAACGACATCCTGGCGCGTACGCTGAAGACCGGGATCTACGAGGTGCGCGAGGTCCACGCGACGGCGTCGCCGTCGATGGACATCCAGATCTCCTCGAATTTCGAGCGGCTGCTGTTCGAGGCTGGCGGGCGCGATGCCGCCAGCGTGCGCCGTCTGATGGATTCGCTGAAGCAGTCGGGCCGCTTCGTGCTGCCCGATGCGACGCTGGCCGCGATCCGCGAGGGATTCGACGCAGGCCGGGCCGACGAGACCGAGACCGCGGCCGCGATCCGCGCCGCCTGGCGCGAGGCGGGCGAGCTGGTCGATCCCCACACCGCGGTCGCGCTTGCGGTCGCCGACCGCGACACCACGGACCGGACGGTTCCCAGCATCGTGCTGTCCACTGCCCATCCGGCCAAATTCCCTGATGCGGTCGAAGCGGCCTGCGGCCAGCGGCCGCAACTGCCGGCCTGGCTCGATGGTCTGATGACCAAATCCGAACACATGAAGGTGATGAAGAACGACCAGGCCGAGGTCGAGCGGTTCGTGCTGTCGGTCAGCCGCGCCGCGAAACAGGGAGTTGCCGGATGAGCGTCGAGATTTCCAAGCTTGCGTCCGGCCTGACTGTCGTCACCGACAAGATGCCTCATCTCGAGACCGCGGCGCTCGGCGTCTGGGCCGGCGTCGGCGGGCGTGACGAGAAGCCCAACGAGCACGGCATCTCGCATCTTCTGGAACATATGGCGTTCAAGGGCACCACGAAGCGCTCCTCGCGCGAGATCGTCGAGGAGATCGAGGCGGTCGGCGGCGACCTCAATGCCGGCACCTCGACCGAGACCACATCCTATTATGCGCGGGTGCTGAAGGCCGACGTGCCGCTCGCGCTCGACGTGCTCGCCGATATCCTGGCCAATCCCGCCTTCGAGCCCGACGAGCTCGAGCGCGAGAAGAACGTCATCGTGCAGGAGATCGGCGCGGCGCAGGACACGCCAGACGACGTCGTCTTCGAGCATCTCAACGAGCTCTGCTATCCCGACCAGCCGATGGGCCGCTCGCTGCTCGGCACCGCGAAGACCTTGCGCGCCTTCAGCCGCGACTCCTTGCGCGACTATCTGTCGACGCATTACCGCGGGCCGGACATGGTGGTGGCGGCAGCCGGCGCGGTCGATCACAAGCAGGTGGTCGCCGAGGTCGAGCAGCGCTTTGCCAGTTTTGACGGGACAGCGGGTCCCAAGCCGCAACCCGCACAGTTCGGCAAGGGCGGCACCAAGGTGGTGCATCGCGAGCTCGAGCAGGCGCATCTGACGCTGGCGCTGGAGGGCGTGCCGCAGACCGATCTGTCGCTGTTCTCGCTCCAGGTCTTCACCAATATCCTCGGCGGCGGGATGTCGTCGCGGCTGTTTCAGGAGGTGCGCGAGAAGCGCGGCCTCTGTTACTCGATCTACTCGTTCCACGCGCCCTATACCGACACCGGCTTCTTCGGCCTCTACACCGGCACCGATCCGGCCGATGCCCCCGAGATGATGGAGGTCGTGGTCGATATCATGAATGATTCGGTCGAGACCCTGACCGAGGTCGAGATCGCGCGGGCCAAGGCGCAGATGAAGGCGGGTCTGCTGATGGCGCTGGAGAGCTGTTCGTCCCGTGCCGAGCAGCTCGCCCGGCATGTGCTGGCCTATGGCCGGCCCCAGACCGCCGAGGAGCTGGTGGCCCGGATCGACGCCGTCAGCGTCGAATCGACCCGGGATGCGGCGCGTGCGCTGCTTTCGCGCAGCCGCCCTGCGGTTGTCGCATTGGGCAGTGGCAGGGGTCTGGACACGGCGGTGTCTTTTGCGGAAGGATTGACCCGGGCACGCGCCAAGGCGCGGCTGCATTAGGAGCCGCGCACGGGTTGATCCGTCCCGGGAAGCATCACCATGGCCCTCTTTCGCCTGCCATCCAGTGGACCCGCCGCTCTCGCGCCGCGCGGCAACGGCCTGTTGCTACGCGCGCCGCAGATGTCGGATTTCCTGCAATGGGCCCATCTGCGCGAGTCCAGCCGCGATTACCTGACGCCCTGGGAGCCGATCTGGCCGTCGGACGATCTCACGCGCTCCGGTTTCCGCCGTCGCCTGCGGCGCTATTCCGAGGACATCGCGGCGGACCGATCCTATCCCTTTCTGATCTTCCGGGAGCTCGACGGCGCCATGGTCGGCGGCATCACGCTCGCCAATGTCCGCCGCGGCATCGTCCAGGCCGGCACCATCGGCTATTGGGTCGGCAAGCCCCACGCCCAGCGCGGCTACATGACGGCCGCGCTGCGGGTGCTGCTGCCGACGCTGTTCGGCGAGCTCAATCTGCACCGGGTCGAGGCCGCCTGCATCCCGACCAATGCGCCCTCGATCCGGGTGCTGGAGAAGTGCGGTTTCTCCCGTGAGGGGCTGGCGCGCCGCTATCTCTGCATCAACGGGATCTGGCAGGACCATTTGCTGTTCGGTCTGCTGCACGAGGATTTCCGCGGCTGAGCCCGTTCATTCATGTGACCAAAGTCTGCTGTGTGCCTGCCTTGGGTTCGCCGGTTTTGACGATATAACGGCGCAAGCCGGCCGGTGATCGGCCGGGATGTCGTCATGGAGTATGGGGCGTTGAGGGTGCAGGAGCTTCGGTCATCGCGAAATGCGTTGCGGCGGGGGGCAGCGGTCGCGCTGGCGTTGTCGGTTGCGCTTGTCTCCGTCTCGCCGGTTGCGGCGCAGTCGCTGACCGATCGATTCAAGGGCCTGTTCGGCGGCAAGTCGGACGAGCCGGCCCAACCCAAGCCGGCGCCTGCGCCAGGCCAGCCGGCGGCTGATGACGATCTTGATTGCCCGCAGGTCACGGTGCGTGCCGGAGCTTCCACCTACGCGGTCGGTGCCACCGGCAAGCCGGCCATCGGCAATGAGATCCGCTTCCAGGCCACCATCACCAAGATGGCGCGCGAATGCGCCCGCAATGGCGGCGATATCACGGCCCGGATCGGCATCCAGGGGCGCGTCATTGCCGGTCCCGCCGGCGCGCCTGCGAGCGTCGAGGTACCGCTGCGCGTCGCCGTGGTGCAGGGCGGCATCGGCGAGAAGGTGATCGCCTCCAAGGCCTACCGGACCACGGTCGGAATGTCGGAGGGCGGCAGCGTGCCGTTCACCTTCGTGGCTGAAGATCTGGTCTATCCGATGCCTTCGGCCAAGGACGCCGACAGCTACATCTTCTATGTCGGCTTCGATCCGCAGGCGCTCTCGCCCGCGCCGAAGGCGCGGGCGAAGAAGAAGTAACCACGTAAGGATAGTCGTCATGCCCCGCGAAGGCGCATCCCGTACACCGCGGCTTCTCGACTGATCAGGACTGTCTCTGGAATACTGGATCGCCCGCTTTCGCGGGCGATGACATCAGATTTGCCGATGCAGTGCCCACAAACAAAAAAGCCGGCGCTCATCGCGCCGGCTTTTTGATGGGTGAGGGCGAAGCCCCTCAGTTCAGCTTCTGCCTGACTTCGGTGATGCCCTTGGCGAGCAGATCGTCGGCGACCTGGCCTTTGACCGACTGCGACAGGATCGTGGAGGCGGCCTGGACGGCGGCTTCCGCGGCTGCGGCGCGAACATCGGCCACCGCCTGGGCCTCGGCGAGCGCGATCTTGCCCTCCGCGGTCTTGGTGCGGCGAGCGACGAAATCTTCCACCTTGGCCTTGGCCTCGATTGCGATGCGCTCGGCTTCGCTCTTCGCGTTCGCGATGATGTCGGCGGCCTCGCGTTCGGCCGAGGCGGTGCGCGCCTTGTAGTCGGCGAGCACCTTGGCGGCTTCCTGCTTGAGGCGCGTCGCGTCGTCGAGCTCGGCCTTGATGCGATCGGCGCGATGGTCGAGCGCAGTCATGGCCTTCTTGAAGACCCCGAGATAGCCGAACACGACCATGAGGATCACGAAGGCGATGGCGACCCAGGTTTCAGGATCGAAGAACATATCGATTAACCCTTCAAGGACGCATCAACGGCGGCATTGACCAACGCCGCGTCCGGAACCACGCCGGTGAGCTGCTGCACGATGGTGCCTGCCGCATCGGCCGCGATGCCGCGGACGTTGCTCATGGCGGTCGCACGGGTCGAGGCGATGGTCTTCTCCGCCTCGGCGAGCTTCGCCGCCAATTGCTCTTCCAGCGCCTTGCGCTCGGCGTCCGCCTGCGCATTCGCCTTGTCGCGGGACTCGTTGCCGATGGCCTGCGCGCGCGAGCGTGCCGAAGCAAGCTCGCTTTCATAGGCCTTCAGCGCCGCTTCGGACTGGTCCTTCAGCTTCTGCGCTTCGGCGAGGTCGCCCTCGATCTTGTTCTGACGCGCCTCGATCGCACCGCCGACGCGCGGCAGAGCGAGCTTGGACACGATCACGTAAAGCGCGACGAAGAAGATCGCGAGCGACACCAGCTGCGAAGCATAGGTGCCGCTCTCGAACGGCGGAAAACCGCCACCGTGACCGCCTTCGGACCCGGTGTGGGCGCCCGTCGCCGGACCTTTTGCGCCGCCATGACTTTCAGCCATGGATTACTCCTGTTGCTGTCATGCGCGTCGCTTCGGCTGAAGCGGCGCGAAAAATCGTCCTCAGAGCGGAACGAACAGCAGCAGCAGCGCGATCAGCAGCGAGAAAATGCCGAGCGCTTCGGTCACGGCGAAGCCGAAGATCAGATTGCCGAACTGGCCCTGAGCGGCCGAGGGGTTGCGAACGGCTGCGGCGAGGTAGTTGCCGAAGATCACGCCGACGCCGACGCCCGCGCCGCCCATGCCGATGCATGCGATGCCCGCGCCGATAAGTTTTGCTGCTGCCGGATCCATTTTAGACTCCTTGGAAGAAAGATTGGGTTTTGGGTGGAAATTCCCCGGACCGCTCAGTGTCCCGGATGAATGGCGTCGTTGAGGTAGATGCAGGTCAGGATCGCAAACACATAGGCTTGCAGGAACGCGACCAGAATCTCGAGGGCGTACAGCGCGACCGTGAGCGCCAGCGGCAGCACGCCGCCGACCCAGCCGAGGGCGCCGAGCGAGAAGCCGAGCATGGCGACGAAGCCCGCGAACACCTTCAGCGCGATGTGGCCGGCCAGCATGTTGGCGAACAGACGGACGCTGTGGGAGACCGGCCGCAGGAAGAACGACAGGATCTCGATGAACATCACCAGCGGCAGGATGTAGCCGGGGACGCCGTGGGGCACGAAGATCGAGAAGAATTTCAGGCCGTTCTTGGCGACGCCGTAGATCAGCACCGTGAAGAAGACCAGCAGCGCGAGCGCGGCGGTGACGATCAGATGGCTCGAGATCGTGAAGGTGTAGGGGATGATGCCGACCAGGTTCGAAACGCAGATGAACATGAACAGCGAGAAGATCAGCGGGAAGAACTTCATGCCTTCCGCGCCGGCCGTCGAGCGGATGGTCGAGGCCACGAACTCGTAGGAGATCTCGGCGACCGACTGCAGGCGGCCGGGAACCAGCTGCGTGCCGCTGGCGAGCATCAGGATCGAGATGATCGCGACCGCCACCAGCATGTAGAGCGACGAATTGGTGAAGGCGATCGTGTGGTTGCCGATATGGCCCAGGGTGAAGAGAGGCTCGATGTTGAACTGGTGGATCGGATCGATTTTCATCAGCGCGGCATCTCTTGGTCTGCCGGGCGATGCCGGCGGGTCTCGGTCTGCCGGTCGGGCCCGGCCCGTACCGGCACGAGCCGGCACGATCATTCCTCTCCTGGAGTGGATCGCTTAAGAACCACCGCGCCTGTTCTGACCCGCACCTGCCGTTCTCACCACATTCACCACGCCGGCGACGAAGCCCAGCAGCAGGAACACGATGAATCCGAAAGGCGACGTCGACAGCAAGCGGTCGAAACCCCAGCCAATCCCCGCTCCGACAACGACCCCGGCGACCAACTCGGAGGATAACCGAAAACCAAGCGCCATCGCCGAGGCTCTGGCCGCTCTGTCCTCACCGTCACCTGCGGGTTGCTCGGTCTTGACGTGGCGGCCGCGAAATTCGGACAACCGCTGATCAAGATTTCCGAGCCGATCGGAAAGCGCAGCTTCCTCGGGCGATCTATCGCGATCTCCATTCTCGCCGTGTCCCGTGCCCTGTGTCATGCAACGAAGACCCGAAACGCCGCGGCTGAATGGAAATTACGCCCGCCACCCTCAAAAGCCGCGCGGACCATACTGATGGCCCATAATCAAGTCAAGCCAAGTCACGATTGTGTCCATTCCCGTTAAGTGTCTGATTTATTTGGAAATATCGGCGCGAACGGCAGCGCTGCACACAGCGTGACGCCGCACCGCAGCAGGTCTCCGCTTGATCGGCGGACGCCGTCGCCATTTTGCCCGGCTGCCGGGATCAAAGGGGGCGCCGCGATCGTTCATGTCAAAGGCGCGTTTTGGGCGGCGGATCGCCTCGCCGGGGTGTAGAATTTGCGAGAAGCGCCACCTTGATGAGCGCCACCTTTATGAGTGCCACCTTCAAGAGTGCTACCTGCGCGTCGTGGCGGAGAACGCGATGAGACCAGCGAATTCATCCACAGCATCATGGCTCGCGGCGGCGGCGTTCGCCGCGGCGATGGCCATCAGCGCCGGCTGCCTTGCCGCGGAATCCGCGCCCGACAGCGAAAACGGCCGCTACAGCATGACCCCCATCCCCGAGGGCGTGCTGCGGCTCGACACCCGCACCGGGACGGTGTCGACGTGCACCAAGAGCAGCGCCGGCTGGGCCTGCTACGCGGTACCCGATGAACGTGCCGCGCTCGACGCCGAGATCGGCAGGCTCCAGGCCGAAGTCGAGACGCTGAAGGGACGGCTTGCGGCGGGGCCGACCGTGTCGGGCAAGATCGACGAGGCACTGCCGAAAACCGATCCGCTCAAGAAGGCGGAGCCGCAAGCACGAGAACCAAAGGCCGCCGAGGGCGAGCGCAGGATCGAGATCCCGCTGCCGAGCGACCAGGACGTCGATCGCGTGATGTCATTCCTGGAAAGGGCCTGGCGTCGGCTGATCGACATGGCCAACCGCGTGCAGAAGGACGTGTCGGGGAAGATTTAGCGGCTCCCTCGGTATCGTAACGGAGTCCCCATGACATCAGCCAAATCCATCTCGCGCTCGGCGCCGTCGTCAGGGCCGGCCACCACCATCGCATCGTCGCTGCTGACCGTGCAGACGCCGGGGCGCGGCTTCAGCGACCTCACCGCCGAGGCGGCGCGGTTCATCGCCGACGTTCATGCGCGGGACGGCGTGCTCACGCTGTTCATCCGTCACACCTCGGCGTCTCTGACAATTCAGGAGAATGCCGACCCGTCGGTGCTGGTCGACCTCACTACGGTGCTGGCGCGGCTCGCGCCCGACGATGAAGATGCGGGCTGGACTCACGACACCGAAGGGCCGGACGACATGCCGGCGCATATCAAAACCATGCTCACGGGGACATCGCTCCAGGTGCCGGTGCTGAACGGCAGGCTCGCGCTTGGCACCTGGCAGGCGATCTATCTGATCGAGCATCGCGCCCGCCCGCACCGGCGCGAGGTGGTGCTGCAATTCATCGGCGGCAATCAGTAGAGCGTCTTCGAGCGAAGTGGATCCCGGTTCGCGTCAAGAAAACGCGTCAAAACAAGCAATTCCGGAGCTCAAAACAAAACCGGCCGCGGAGACCGCGGCCGGTTAGTGTTGATCTCGATCTGCGTCGATCAGGTCGACTTGATATCGACGTCCTTGGTCTCCGGCAGGAAGAACAAGCCGATCACGACGGTAATCGACGCGAAGATGACCGGATACCAGAGGCCCGCATAGATATCGCCCGTCGAGGCCACGATGGCGAAGGCGGTCGCCGGCAGCAGGCCGCCGAACCAGCCGTTACCGATGTGGTAGGGCAGCGACATCGAGGTGTAGCGGATGCGGGTCGGGAACAGTTCGACCAGCATCGCGGCGATCGGGCCGTAGACCATGGTGACGAAGATCACCAGGACGAACAGCAGTCCGACGACCGCCGCCACCTGCGGACGGAAGATGTCGAACGGATGCGCCATCTTTACGATGCCCGCATCGCCGGCCTTCGGATAGCCGGCTGCCTGCACGGCGGCGAGGACCGCCGGATTGCCGTCCTTGGCGTTGGCGTAGGGAACTTCCTTACCGTTGACCATCACCTTCACGCCGGAGCCGGCCGCGCCTGGCGTGGTCCCGTACTTGACCGACGACTGCGACAGGTAGGCACGTGCGGTGTCGCAAGGCGAGGTGAAGACGCGGGTGCCGACCGGGTTGAACAGGTCGCCGCAGCCTTTCGGATCTGCCACCACGTCAACCTTGATCGACTCGATCGCCTTCTCCAGCGCCGGGTTGGCGTTGGTGGTGATCATCTTGAAGATCGGGAAGAAGGTCAGCGCCGCGATCAGACAGCCGCCGAGGATGATCGGCTTGCGGCCGATCCTGTCGGAGAGCATGCCGAACACGATGAAGAAGCCGGTGCCGAACAGGAGCGACCAGGCGATCAGCAGGTTGGCGGTGTAGCCGTCGACCTTGAGGATCGATTGCAGGAAGAACAGCGCGTAGAACTGGCCGGTGTACCAGACCACGCCCTGGCCCATCACGCCGCCAAGCAGCGCCAGCAGCACGAGCTTGCCGTTCTGCCAGTTGCCGAAGGCTTCCGTCAGCGGGGCCTTCGAGCTCTTCCCCTCGTCCTTCATCTTTTGGAAGATCGGGGATTCGTTGAGGCGAAGCCGGATCCAGACCGAGACGCCGAGCAGCAGCACCGAGACCAGGAACGGAATGCGCCAGCCCCAGGCCGCGAAGTCGGGTTCGCCGAGCGCGGAGCGCGTGAACAGGATCACCAGCAGCGACAGGAACAGGCCGAGCGTCGCCGTGGTCTGGATGAAGGAGGTGTAGTAGCCGCGCTTGCCGTTCGGAGCATGCTCCGCGACGTAGGTGGCCGCACCGCCATATTCACCGCCGAGCGCGAGGCCCTGAGCGAGACGCAGCGCGATCAGGATGATCGGGGCCGCGATGCCGATGGTCGCCGCATTGGGCAGCAGGCCGACGATGAAGGTCGACAGACCCATGATCAGGATGGTGACGAGGAAGGTGTATTTGCGGCCGACGATGTCGCCGACACGGCCGAACACGATTGCGCCGAACGGGCGCACCAGGAAGCCCGCCGCGAAGGCCAGCAGCGCGAAGATGTCGCGGGTTGCCGGCGGATAGGCCGAGAAGAACTGCGCGCCGATGATGCCGGCCAGCGAACCGTAGAGATAGAAATCGTACCACTCGAAGACGGTACCGAGCGAGGAGGCGAGAATGACGAACCGTTCGTCCTTCGTCATCCCTCCCGCGCCTGCTTGAGACACAGCCATTGTCGACATGTTGAGTCGCTCCCCGAAAAATCGTTTCCTCGCGCCTTGGATGTCCGGTCATGCCGGATCAACCCAAGCCTTGCCCCCAAGGTAACATTGCCGTGAAACCCGCCCCAATACGACTTTCGGCCTTTCGCACTGACGCGCACCTGACGCCGCGGGCGTTCCATTCGGCAACATAGTGCCGACCTGTGGATTAACCCCGTTGCCGCAAAGGGATAATGTCCACTTGCATGCCACGGCTGGTCGGGAAACAATTGACCCAAGGGCCTGCGCCGGCTTACTGGCCCGGTGCGATTGCCAGCAAGAGAACGATGAACGCTCCCTCGACCCATCTCGTCATTGCCGATGACCACCCGCTGTTCCGCGACGCGCTGCGGCAGGCGGTGGCGGGCGTCCTGAGCTCGGCCAGGATCGACGAGGCTGGATCGTTCGAGGATTTGACCAAGCTTTTGGAACAGACCTCCGACGTCGACCTGATCCTGCTCGACCTCTCGATGCCCGGGATCTCCGGCTTTTCAGGCCTGATCTATCTGCGCGCGCAATATCCGGCGATCCCGGTGGTGATCGTTTCCGCTTCCGACGACAGCGCTACGATCCGCCGCTCGCTCGATTTCGGCGCTTCCGGTTTCATTCCGAAGCGATTCGGCGTCGAGACCCTGCGCGACGCCATTCTCAAGGTAATGGAAGGCGAGGTCTGGGTTCCCGCCGACACCGATCTGTCGGCCGTCGCCGATCCCGACATGACGCGCCTGCGTGACCGGCTGGTGACGCTGACGCCCCAGCAGGTCCGGGTCCTGATGATGCTGTCGGAGGGGTTGCTCAACAAGCAAATCGCCTATGAGCTCGGCGTCTCCGAGGCCACCATCAAGGCGCACGTCTCGGCGATCCTGCAAAAGCTCGGCGTCGAAAGCCGGACCCAGGCCGTGATCGCCGCCGCAAAAATTGCCGGCGGCCAGTGGAAGCAGGGCACCCCGGCGGGGTGAGGCTGTAGCGAGGGCCTCTCGCCTGTAGCCCGGATGAGCGAAGTGACATCCGGGACCGCAGTGCGGCTAGCTGGCGAAAGCCCCGGATATCGCTTCGCTCATCCGGGCTACCGGACCTCCTCTGTGTCGCCCCCCTGTCAATCCGCCGCCGCAAAAATATTCCACTTTACCGAAATTCGGTTTTGGCGTATGTGTCGCTCATCCCGGCTCATCCTTGAGGGGCGATCTTGTGGTCGTCACGTTCGCGAGCCGGGCTTGCGGTGGACGCGGCAGCGTTCGGGTGCGAGAGCTAGGGGCAGGGCGGATTGCTCTCCGTGAGCCCATGGCTTCGTTCCGACGAGCGGCGCTGTTAGGTTCGTCTCGTCTGTAAGTTTCCGGCTCCGTCGACAGGGCTGGAAAAACTGCGGCGAAATGGCGGGCCGTGCGTACGGCAAAACCGTGTGGTCCTGGCCGTCGTTGCTACGGTCAAGCCTTTGCGGATGCGGCATGCGCGTCAACCGGCGCGGTGCCGGTGACTTTCGCGAAGGCGAGGGAGGCCAGCAGGAACTCGGCTCCCGGGAGAGCACGGCATAAGCCGTCCAACCATCGCGCAGGGAAGGCCGAGTGATTGGCACCACCTGTATGCTGCTGTGCGGTTTTCCTGCGTGTGCTTTTCGCGCAGCGGACCGCGGGTGCGAGGTCAGCACCCGGCCTTCCCTGCGCCCTCTTGGATTTGAGGGTGGAGCGACCAATCAAGGCTCGGGCGAAACGCGCCGCGAGGATGCGAACGCATGTCTGTCGCCTCGCGCTCGGTGTCATCGTCCGCGCAGGCGGACGATCCCGTATCCCAGAGACGCCTGTGATGGAATCGAGACGCCCCGGCGTACTGGATTCCAGCTTGCCGCCTCAAAATCGGGTCGCAGATGCTGGAGCCGGAACCTCACAACTTCTCACAACTCCAAACGGGTGTCTCGCGGTCGCCGCTGCTAGTCAGTGCACGACCGATCAAAGAGGGAGCAGCACCATGAAACAGATCATTGACCAGCACCGGCGCCGGTTTTTCGGCGTCGCCGGGGGAACTGTCGCCGCCGGCCTCGGCGTGATCGGCCTCGCCCGCGCCGAATCGGAAGCGCCGCGCTCGGCCGCGACGAATGCGTCGTTCGGCGCGATCAAGCAGATCGACGCCGGCGTCCTCAGCGTCGGCTACGCGGAGGCCGGTCCTGCGGACGGTCCGGTCGCGATCCTGCTACACGGCTGGCCCTACGACATTCACGCCTTCGTCGACGTCGCGCCGATCCTGGCAAAGGCCGGCTATCGCGTCATCATTCCCTATCTGCGCGGCTACGGCTCGACCCACTTCCTCTCCGCCGAGACGCCGCGCAACGGCGAGCCGGCGGCAATGGCCGCCGACATCATCGCGCTGATGGACAAGCTCGACATCAAGAAGGCTGTTGTCGCCGGTTTCGATTGGGGCGCGCGCACTGCCGACATCATCGCCGCACTGTGGCCGGATCGCTGCCGCGCGCTGGTCTCGGTCAGCGGCTATCTGATCTCCAGCCAGGCCGCGGGCAACGCGCCGCTGCCGCCGTCGGCCGAGCTGCTGTGGTGGTACCAGTTCTATTTCTCGACCGAGCGCGGCCGCGCCGGATACGAGAAATACACCCATGACTTCGCCAAGCTGATCTGGAAGCTGGCTTCGCCGCAGTGGAAGTTCGACGACGCCACTTTCGACCGCAGCGCGGCGGCGCTGGACAACAAGGATCACGTCGCGATCACGATCCACAATTACCGCTGGCGGCTCGGGCTCGCCCAGGGCGAAGCGAAATACGAGGAGCTCGAAAAGAAACTCGCGGCAGCTCCGGTGATCGGCGTCCCAACCATCACGATGGAAGGCGACGCCAATGGCGCGCCACACCCCGACCCAAGCGCCTATGCCAAGAAGTTCTCCGGCCGGTACGACTATCGCCTGATCACCGGCGGCATCGGCCACAATCTGCCGCAGGAAGCCCCACAAGCGTTTGCCAAGGCCGTCATCGACGCCGACGGCGGCGCCTGACCCGCTATTCCGCCGCCACCATCTGCTGCGTGCGCCACTGGCCGAGCAGGGCGCGGAGCGAAGCCGGCTTGACCGGCTTGTTGAGCACCGCGACCTTTTCGTCGCGCGCAGCCATTTGCACGGCGGGGCTGCGGTCGGCGGTGATCAGGATCGCGGGGATGCCATCACCGAAGCGGCGGCGGATGTCGCGGATCGCCGCGATGCCGTTGCCGCGATCGAGGTGATAATCGACCAGCAGGCCGGTCACGCGACGACCGGCAGTTTCGATCGCGGCGATCGCACCCTCGGGATCGGCCACCGCGATCACTTCGGCGTCCCAGGCCTTCAGCAGCGTGCGCATGCCGTCGAGGATCGCGGCGTCGTTCTCGATGCAGACGATCAGGGTACCCGAGATCGAGGTGCGTGCGAGCGGCGTCGCACTGGTCACGGCCGCGGTGTGGGTGATCGCCTTCGCCGTCGGCACCGTCACGGAAAACACCGAGCCGCCGCCGACATTGGAATCGATGGCGATGCCGTGGTTGAGCACGCGCGCCAACCGCTCGACGATCGACAGACCAAGGCCGAGGCCGCGGGCGATCCGCGCGCCCTGCTCGAGGCGGTGGAATTCCTTGAAGATCTCGCCGCGCTTGACCGCCGGGATGCCGACGCCGGTGTCGTAGACGCAGATCTTGAGCGAGGCGCCGCGGCGGCGGCAGCCGACCAGCACGCGTCCGCGCGGGGTATATTTGATCGCGTTGGAGATCAGGTTCTGGAGCAACCGCCGCAGCAGCAGACGATCCGACTCGACCGGCAGCGAGCATGGCACGAACACGAGCGCCAGATTCTTGGCGCGTGCGATCGGCGCGAACTCGATCTCCAGCGAGCGCATCAGGTCGGCCATCTTGAAGCTCGAGATCGAGGTCGTCATCGCGCCGGCGTCGAGCCTGGAGATGTCGAGCAGCGCGCCGAGGATCTCCTCGATCGCCTGGAGCGATTCGTCGATGTTCTCGACCAGCCGCGTCTCCTCGCCGCTGTGCTGACGCTCGACCAGGCTCGTGACATAGAGCCGCGCCGCGTTCAGCGGCTGGAGAATGTCGTGGCTGGCGGCGGCGAGAAAGCGCGTCTTGGAGATGCTGGCGTCTTCGGCCGCGCTCTTGGCCAGCGCCAGCTCGGAATTCAGCAGGGTCAGCTCCTCGGTGCGGTCGCGCACCCGCTTTTCCAGCGTCGCATTGGCGCGCTCCAGCGCTTCGGCCGCCTCGAACGTGGGCGTGACGTCGGTGAAGGTGATGACGAAGCCGCCGCCGGGCATGCGGTTGGTCAAGATCTCGATGACCATGTGACGATCGGGCAGGCGTTCGAGATAAGGCTCGCCATCGGTGGTGTAGGCCGCGAGCCTGCGCGCCAGCATGGCCTCGCGGTCGATGGGATCGGCCGGCTCGCTCACGCTCATGAATTCCAGGATTTCACGCAACGGCGTGCCGAACTGGATGAAATGCGGGGGAACGTTGAGGAGATCGCCGAACTGCCTGTTGGAGCAGATCAGTTGCAGATCGGCATCGAACACCGCGATGCCCTGGCGCACATGGTTGAGCGCGGTCTGAAGGATCTCGCGGTTGAAATGAAGCGCCGCATGGGAATCGTCGAGCAGCTTGAGCGCAGCCTTGGCGGAGACCGTCCGTTTGCGCAGCAGCAGCGACATCACCAGACGCGAGGAGGCCGCACCGATCGAGGAGGCGATCAGGTGCTCGGCGTGCTGCAGCAGCTCGAAATCGGCGGGTGCCCCGGACTCCAGCCGCACATTGCGCCGCGCGGAGAATGCCTCGAACGAATGCCGCGCGCGGTCAGGCCCGAGATATTGCGCCACCGTGGTCTGGATGTCCTGCACCGTGACGGTGGTGCGCCAGCGCCGGAAGTTCGGGGAAATCGGCGCGAGCGTGTTGGGGACGAACAGATCGGCCTGCACTAGCTCGATCGAAGACGGCCGGCGCGCCAGCGACAGCAGCACATAGGTGAGGACGTTGAGCGACAGCGACCAGACCACCCCGTGCATCAGCGGCGGCAAATCGGCGCCGAACAGCGCCTGCGGCCGCAGCGCCTCGATTCCGAACGGGCCGTGCTGGAGCAGCAGGATGCCGGCCGTCGAAGTATCCATGAAGCTCGGGATGAACAGCGTGTAGAGCCACACCGCGAAGCCGACCAGCATGCCGCCGATCGCGCCGCGCGCGGTCGCGCGCCGCCACAGCAGTCCGCCGAAGAAGCTCGGTGCAAGCTGGGCGATGGCGGCAAAAGACAGCAGACCGATCGCCACAAGCTGGGTGTTGCCGAGCGCGCGGTAGTAGAAATAGGCCATCACCATGATGGCGAAGATCGCGAGCCGGCGCGAGCGCAGCAGGAAGTCGCTGAAATCGGCGCCGCCGGTGCGCCCCTCGGGCCGTCGTTGCAGTACCAGGGGCACCACGAGATCGTTCGAGACCATGATGGAGAGCGCGACGCATTCGACGATCACCATCGCGGTCGCCGCCGACAGGCCGCCGACAAAGACGGCGACGCTCAGCAGATCCGCGCCGCCCTCCATCGGCAGCGCCAGCACGTACATATCAGGATCGGCGGCGCCGAACGGGAAGCTGACGAGGCCGGCGAACGCGATCGGGATCACGAACAGATTGATGGCGACGAGATAGAGCGGAAACAGCCAGCGCGCGCGGCCGACTTCGGCGTCCGAGGAATTCTCCACCACGCTAACGTGGAACTGGCGCGGCAGCAGCATGATCGCGCACAGCGACAGCAGCGTCATGGTCAGGAAGTTGCCGATCGACGGCGAATAGTTGATGACGCGCACCGCCTCCGGTGTCTTCATCGCGCGCTCGATCAATTCGTGCGGCGAGAACATCCAGAACGTGACGAAGATGCCCGCGGCGAGGAAGGCGACCAGCTTGATGATGGATTCGGTCGCGACCGCCAGCATCAGGCCGTGCTGGTGCTCGGTGGCGTCGGTCTGCCGCGTGCCGAACAGCACGGCAAAGGCCGCCATCGCCAGCGTCACCATCAGCGCCACGTCGCCGAAGATCGGGATGTGGGAGAAGGCCTGGTCTTCGCTCAGGATGGTTTCGAGCGAGGAGGCGACCGCCTTGAGCTGGAGCGCGATGTAGGGCACCGAGCCGATGATGGCGATCAGCGCGACGGTTGCCGCCACCGCCTGGCTCTTGCCGTAGCGCGCGCCGATGAAGTCGGCAATCGAGGTGATGTTGTGGGCCTTCGCGAGCTGGATCACGCGGCGGAGGACGCCGGCCCCTAACCCGATCATCAGGATCGGGCCGACATAGATCGCGAGGAAGTCGGTGGAGGTGCGGGTGGCGAAGCCGACCGAGCCGAAGAAGGTCCAGGAGGTGCAGTAGATCGCCAGCGACAGCGGATAGATCAGCCCCGAGGCGCGGCCGCGCCCGGCCGGCCTGCGGCGGTCGCCATGGCTCGCCACCAGGAACAGAAAGCCGATATAGCCGAAGGCGGCGGCGATCACGCCCCAATCGTGCAGCATGACGAGCGTGCTTCTCCCGGTGGCGCGCTGGCCGCGCCCGATCTCATTTTCGCTGTAAATCTAGCGCGTTGGACGGGTGGAGGCGACAGCGAAATGCCGTGTGGGTGCGGGAACCGGGGTTGTCGTTAAGCGGTGCTGCCCCAAAAGCTGCGCTGCCTCGGGCTCACCGAGAGAGTCCCTGCGTGTTACCCCCCTCCCTGACCCTCCCCACAAGGGGGGGAGGGAACGGAGAGAGCGTCCGCGTTGCAGGAAATTCGAGACCGACCCTTACACTGTGCGGCTACCGACGTAAGGGAGGCCAAACTCCTCGCTCCCTCCCCCCTTGTGGGGGAGGGTGGGGAGGGGGGTAGCTCCGGTGACGGTGAAACTTAGATCGAAGAGAAGGCGAAGAATCCTACTCCGCCGCCAGCGACTTCTCGCGGAGCGGCAGACCCAGGCGGTCCCAGACCTGCAGCAGGGCTTCGGCGAGCTGATCGATCAGGCCGTCGTCGTGATAGGGCGAGGGCGTGATGCGCAGGCGTTCGGAGCCCTTGGCGACCGTCGGATAGTTGATCGGCTGGATGTAGATGCCGTGCTGCTCGAGCAGGAGGTCGGAGGCCTGCTTGCACTTCTCGGCATCGCCGATGAACAGCGGGACGATATGGGTGTCGCTCGACATCACCGGCAGGCCGGCGGCGTTGAGGATCGCCTTGACCCGGGCGGCGCGATCCTGGTGACGCTCGCGCTCCCAGCTCGAATTCTTCAGATGCTTGATCGCGGCGGTCGCGGCCGAGCAGATCGCCGGCGGCAGCGCGGTGGTGAAGATGAAGCCCGGCGCATAGGAGCGCACCGCGTCGATGATCCGACCGTTGGCGGCGATGTAGCCGCCGAGGCAGCCGAACGCCTTGGCGAGCGTGCCTTCGAGAATGTCGATGCGATGCATCACGCCGTCGCGCTCGGCGATGCCGCCGCCGCGCGGGCCGTACATGCCCACCGCATGGACCTCGTCGACATAGGTCATCGCGCCGTACTTCTCGGCGAGGTCGCAGATCTTGGCGAGCGGTGCGATGTCGCCGTCCATCGAATAAAGGCTCTCGCAGGCGATCAGCTTGGGTCGGCTCGGGCCCGCAGCCTTCAACAGCGCTTCGAGATCGGCGAGGTCGTTGTGGCGGAACACGACCCGCTCGCATCCGGACTGGCGGATGCCCTCGATCATCGAATTGTGGTTGAGCTCGTCCGACAGGATCAGGCAGTTCGGAATGAGCTTCGCGATGGTCGCGATGCCGGTCTGGTTCGAGACGTAGCCGGACGTGAAGAGCAGCGAGGCTTCCTTGCCGTGGAGATCGGCGAGCTCGGCCTCGAGCTGCACCAGCGGATGATGCGTGCCGGCGATGTTGCGGGTGCCGCCGGCGCCGGTGCCGACGCGGGTCGCGGTCTCGACCATCGCGCCCACCACCTTCGGGTGCTGGCCCATGCCGAGATAATCGTTGGAGCACCAGATCACGACGTCGCGCTTGCCCTTGGGCGAGTGCCAGAGTGCATGCGGGAACCGGCCCGCGATGCGCTCGAGATCGGCGAACACGCGGTAGCGCCGCTCGGTGTGGAGACGATCAAGGGCGGAATTGAAGAACTGGGCGTAATCCATCGTCAAACCTGCAGCGGAACCGACAAAGACCCGCATATGCTTAGAGCTTTTCCAGCTCCAATGTCTATGCGCTATCCCACATTTGGACCTGCGGGGCATTTGGGCAAAATGCCCTATCGTGCGATTTGAAACTTGATCCGGATCAAGTTCGCGCGAGATGCAATGTTGCTCTGCACCATCCGCTGAATTGAAGTCGGCGCTCAGGTCGTCCTGAACTGCAACACGCCGTCCGTCGTCTCGGCCGTCAGCCGGCCCTCGACGATCATGTAATTGACGTGGGCGACCAGTTCGCCGGCGGCGAAACCCATCTGGTGTTCGTCCAGCACGTGCTTGTTGAACACCACGGGCACCAAGGCGCGCGAGGTCTGCGGCACCTCGCGGCAGGCTTCCGCGATCAGGCGGCAGCGCTCCTCGTGGTGATCGGCGAGTTGCTTGATGCGGGTCTTCAGTCCGTAGAACGGCACGCCGTGGCCGGGCAGCACCAGCACGTCATAGGGCAGCGTGGTGGTGAGGCTGGCGAGCGAGGCCAGATATTCGCCGAGCGAGTTCTGGTCGGGTTCGACCGCCCACACGCTGACGTTTGGCGAGATCTTGCTCAGCACCTGGTCGGCAGAGAGGAACAGCTTGTCGTCGGCGCAATACAGCATCACCTGGTCGAGCGCGTGACCGCCGCCGGTGATCACCTTGAAGCGGCGCGTGCCGATCACGACGTCCTCGCCATGCGAGATGCGGCGGTAGGACGGCGGCAACACCGAGACGCGCTTGAGATAGTCCTGGCCGCGGCCGAGCAGTTTTTCGGTGAGCGACTCGTCCATGCCGTGGCGGCGGAAGAACAGCCGCTGCGCCTCCTTCCGCTCCTCGGTGCCGCGGTTCTGGTGATAGACCGATTGCAGATATTCGACCTGCGACATCACCAGCGGGCAGTTGAACCGCTCGACGATCCACCCGGCCAGACCGACATGATCGGGATGGGAATGGGTCACGATCAGGCGAGTGATGTTGACGCCCTTCAACGGCCCGTCGAACAGCTTCGTCCAGGCTTCGATGGTCTCCTCATTGCCGAAGCCGGCGTCGATCATGGCGTAGCCGTCGCCGTCGGCGAGCAGGTAGATGTTCACATGGTTGAGGCGGAACGGCAGCTTCAACCGCGCCCACAACACGCCCGGCTTCACCTCGACGACCTCTTCGGGGCCGGGATGCTGTTCCCAGGGATAGCGCAGGGCGTCGGCGGAGGACTGCACGGTGTCGGTCTTTGCGTTCATGCTACCGGCTTAAACCCGCTCGTCCCGGCGCGCCAGCCGAAAAAGGACGCTGGCGCGGCCCGCATAGCGGTCATTCCGGGCTACGGAACGACCTCTTACGCCGCCCGCATGTTGTTGAGGAACGCGTCGATCTCTCCGCGCAGCATGTCGGCTTCGCGGCGGAGCGCGTCGGAGGCGCCGAGCACTTCGTTCGCCGCTGCGCCGGCTTCCGCCGAAGCCGTGGAGACGCCGACGATGTTGCTGGAGACCTCGCTGGTGCCGCCGGCGGCATGCTGGATGTTGCGGGCGATCTCGCGTGTGGCCGCGCCTTGTTCCTCGACCGCGGCGGCGATCGTCGTGGTGACGTCGTTGATCTCGCCGATGATCCGGCCGATGCCCTGGATGGCGCCGACTGCCGAAGTCGTTACTGACTGCATGCTGGCGATCTGGTTACGGATCTCCTCCGTCGCCTTGGCGGTCTGGCTCGCGAGGCTCTTCACCTCGGAGGCGACCACCGCGAAGCCACGGCCGGCTTCGCCCGCGCGCGCCGCCTCGATGGTGGCGTTGAGGGCGAGCAGATTGGTCTGCGAGGCGATGGTCTGGATCAGGTCGACCACGACGCTGATGCGGCTCGCGCTGTCGGCGAGGCTCTGCACCGTGGCGTCGGTCGCGCCGGCTTCGTCGACCGCCTTCCTGGCGATCGCGGCCGAGGTGACGACCTGCTTGCTGATCTCCTCGATCGAGGACGAGAGCTGCTCGGTGCCTGACGATACGGTCTGCACGTTGACTGAGGTCTCTTCGGCCGCGGAGGCAACCGCGTTCACCAGCGCATTGGACTGGTCTGCCGTGGTCGACATGCTCTGCGCGGTCGATTGCATCGAATTGGCTGACTGCGCGAGATTGTCGAGTGCGGAGCGCACCGTGCTCTCGAAGTCTGCAATCTTCGCCTCCATCTGCGCCGCACGCTCGGCCTTGGCGACGCGATCGCTGTCCTGCTCGCTCGCAAGCGCCCGGGCTTCGATCATGCTGTCGCGGAACACCGTCAGCGTTTCCTTCATCGCGCCGATCTCGTCGTTCTGGCGGGAGCGGACGATCTCGGTGTCGAGGTCGCCGGCCGAGAGCAACTGCATGGCGCGTTGAAGCTCGCGAATGCGGCGGAGGATATTGCGGCCGACATAGAGCCAGACGAACAGCGCCGAGCCGACCAGCGTCAGAGCGCCGAGCGCCAGCATCGCGGTGGTCGCGAGCGAGATCTCCTGCCGCGCCTGGAAGGTCGACGCGTTGGTCTCCTTCTGCACACCCTCGACCAGCTGCTGCACGCTGATGCCGAGGCCGACATTGAGCTTGCGGGTCTCGTCCAGGATCGTCTGGCCGTAGTCGATCGCGTCGAGCTCCTTCTGGCGGATCTTGAACACGCCGGACTTGCCTTCACCGAAGGCGAATAGCTTTTGCACGGTGTCGCGCACCGCTTGCATCGAGGCCATGTTCGGCAGGTCCTCGAGGTTCGACTTGACGCGGTCGCGCGTCGCCTTGAACTCTTTCTCGATCGCCTCCAGCGTATCGCTGTTGTTGGCCGACAGCGCCGCCATCATGTCGGCGGCCATCAGATTGCCGTTGGCGGAGATGGTCGCGACCTGGGAGACGGTGCGGGCGGCTTCGGTGGCATCGTCGGCGGAAACTTCCGCCGCGCCGAGGATCGCGTTCAGGCGCGTCTGCGCATCCAGCATGGCAGGACCGGCCGCACCGACGAAGGTGAGCTGTGCCTTGCGGAGCGCTTCATATTGCTTGTCATGCAGCGCGCCGGCATCGAGCCGTTCGCGCGCGGCCGACACCAGGCTCTGGGTCGCCTCGTCGATGCTCTTGGCGGTGTCGCGCAACGCGGTTGCGACCTGCTTGTCGGCGCCGAGCTCGATGATCTCGCCGAGCTTGGCCATGGCAAGCTGCTGGATCTCCTGCACCTTCTTGGTGCGTTCGTTCAGCGCCTCGTCGGACGGCGACGCCAGGAGGCCCGGCCCCTGCGCCGCGAGCGTTGCGCTTTGCGATGCGAGTTGAAGGCTGGCGGAAAGGCGCGGGATGTCGCGGCCGCTCAGGTCCATCATGGTGCTGCCGAGATGGTTGAAGACGAAGCCGGCGCCGGCTGCAATCACGAGGCCCATGCCCGCGATCACCGCGAAGGCCGTGAACAGGCTGCCGCGCACGCCCCATGTCGGCATTTTGAAACGAGGCCGGATACCACCAAGCAAACGGCCAAGGCCCAGACGGATCGCCATCGAAATTCCCCCACGCGTGATCTTTATGTTTTCGCCGCGGAGTATCCTCGGGCCAGGTTAAAAAATCGCAAGTTGCTCAATCGCTTGGGTGCGTTCCGCACAGCGAAAAAAGAAGGGCCGGCAATGATGCCGGCCCTTCCATCACGATAAGGTCTTGGTAACCGTTCAGTAGCGCGCGACCGCCGAGTTGGCCCAGTTGAAGCGGTAGTTGACGCCCGCCTTGATGGTGTGGTCGTCGGTGGTGAAGTTGCCGGTTCCCGCCAGCGGGCCCGCGGTGAAGTGCGCGTCGCCGAAATTGTAGTACTGGTACTCGGCCTTGGCCGACCAGTTCGGCGCGAACATGTATTCGAGGCCGGCGCCGACGGTGTAGCCGTTGCGGTGGTCGCCGCTAATGATGAAGCCGGTCGGCACGCCGCCGACGGTCACCTTCTCGTTGTTGTCAGAATAGGCGTAGCCGCCCTTCACGTAGACCAGGCCCGGACCCCAGGTGTAGCCGACGCGGCCGGTGATCGAGCCGAGACCGCGCTGGTCGTTGGTGTAGGCGACGCCACCCGGGAACACCGCGCCGACGCTGCCGGAGAGCCAGGAATACTGGCCTTCGACGCCGACGACGAAGTTCGGGTTGAACTGCCAGTCCGCACCGGCCTGCAAGCCGCCGAGGAAACGGCCGTTGCCGTTATTGCCGGTGGAGAGGCCGCTGAAATTGTTGTCGCTGGAGAACGCGCCGCCGACATGGCCGCCGATATAGAAGCCGGTCCAGTTGTAGATCGGCGCGGCATAGGCGGGCGCGGGCGACTTATAGTAATTGCGGTTACCGAGATCGGCACCGACCGCCGGTGCGGCAGCGCCCACCACGAGCAGCGCAACGGTCGCAAACAGAATCTTCTTCATAGTCCAAACTCCAACACTTAGGTCCCCGGCAGGCGCGCTTTCCGCGCCGTCGTTGGTTCTGCAGATAGCTCGCTTTTGACGAAAATGCTGTCACATGCATGGCACAACGGCAGCCAACCTAACTTATTGGGCCGTAAATGATTTTCGTGCTTAATGGCGGCTTAAGAAGTGGTGAAGGAACGCTTAACCCAGCGCTATCAGGATAACTTGTGCGCGCATCTCGTTAACCAAGACGGCGCAGTGCCTCATCGCGCATCTGTTCGCGGAATGCCGCGCGCTTTGCGGGCCGGTCTTCCTCGCGCACGTCATGACGATCGAACACGTCGAACTTCTCCAGGATTGGATAGCGCTCGCTCGCCATTGCCAGCACGCGCAGCACTTTGGTCGCCGACGGTGTCGGGCCGCTCACTTCCCAGCGCCGGATAGTGTCGGCGCCGCCCTTCTCCGGCAATCCGCAAAGCCGGGCCATGTCGGCAGCGGTGAGCTTGCGCTCAAGGACGTCTGAGAGATCGTTGCGGAGTTGCTTCAGTTCGGGGCCGGTCATGTCGCCTCAATACGCGAAGTCGATGAGGTGAATGCACTAGCGCTGATTCGGGTCCATCCGAAGGCGAGGCATGCGAGCGGGCGCGCGTGCTAGTCGTGCGACCGCTCCCCGGCACCTGCGCCCGCGCACGGCGTTATGAACGGCTGCCTATAGGAATCCTCCACGGAATGAACAGATGGCAAGGGGCCCACAGAATGAAGGGATCAGCCATGACAAGCATCAAATCCGCCATTGCCGCCCTCGTCACCGTCGGGTTGCTTGCCGCGCCGTTCGCGGCTGAAGCCAAGAAGCACCGGTCAAGCCGATCTTACAGCACCGGCGTGGTGGCTCCGGGCTATGGGAGCGCCGGATCGTTGGCAGCACAGCCCAGAGCCTACGGGTCGAGCGGACAGTCGGTCGGGACGGTCACGGCGCCATCGATCGGCACGTATAATTGGCCGTCGGTCGGCGTGACCAACGCAGTCCCGACCTGGAACAACACCAACCCGCCCGTGAGGTAGGCGCTCCAGGCATTTCGGATCGTTCAGGGACAGCGCGGCCCCGATCCTAAATTCCCCGGCCGGCCTGTTGGCCGATCACGCAGCGCCACCCGGCGAGACGCTCGGCCGGATGCTGGTTCATCCATTCGGCGAGCTGTGGCGCACCCATCAGGCACGATTGCATCGAGACGTCGGCGAAGTCGGATGTGGTGACGGTTTGCTCATGACAGTTCGCTGGAGAGGCGAGGTTGCAGAGCACGGCGATGATCTTGATCACGCGAGGTTGCCTCCGTCGCCGCGACGTGCAGAGGCTCCGCTTGATTGCTCGCTCACCGGATCAGTCGGTGGGAAGATGCTGTCGTAGATCGCGCGCGCTTCCTGGATGAGGCGAATGCGCTCGCGCTCGGATTTCGAGACAAACTCAATAACCTGGCCCATGTCGGCTCCAATTAGATCCTCAATCCATCATCACATGATGGAAATCATTTCATACGGATGTGGGGTGCCGGCTTCGGCTTTGCAGCCGTGCGGGCGGTCACGTGGGATAAAAAGGCCGTGAGCATTCCGTTCCTGAGGTGGAGCGGGATACCTTCAGCGCCGCGCCGATCTCACGGTGCATCCGTTCGGCCGGGACCGCTTCGCAGCATCGTGATGAAGAGTTGAGCCCCGCGGGATGATGGCACTGCGGCACATTTTCTAGCGCGTGGAGTTGTAAGGTCACTCAGTGCACGGGCGCCTTGACGACATTGAGAAACGCGCCCGAAAGGATCAGCCATGACAAGAACGAAACGGTTCATTGCTGCACTTATTGCGCTCGGCTTGGCCGCCGCGCCACTTGCTGTAAACGCACAAACATCGGGGACGGGTACACCAAGCAGCACGAGCGGACGCACCGGAGCGCCGGTACAGCAAGGGACTATTGGAAGTTCCGGGCAGACTGTCGGGACCGTGACAGCGCCGTCGGTCGGAACGTCGAACCAGCCCTCCGTCGGCGTAACGAACTCAGTCCCCACCTGGAACAACACGAATCCCCGACCGAAGTAGCCGCGATCGGCTGACTTACGCTGCCGGCGCGCGCTCCTTGCGCCCCGGCACCGCCGCGAGCAGTTCGCGCGTATAGGGATGTTCGGGCGCGGCGAACAGCTGCGCCGTCGGCTTCAACTCGACGATGACGCCGCGCTGCATCACGGCGATGCGGTCGCAGATTTGCGCCGCAACGCGTAGATCGTGGGTGATGAATAGCATCGAGAGGCCGAGGCGGGCCTTGAGGTCTTCGAGGAGCCTCAGGACCTGCGCCTGCACGGAGACGTCGAGCGCGGAGACGGCCTCGTCCGCGACGATGATCTCGGGCTCAAGCGCGAGCGCGCGCGCAATGCCGATGCGCTGGCGCTGGCCGCCGGAGAATTCATGCGGATAGCGCTCGAGCGCGCCGGCATCGAGGCCGACCATCTTGAGGAGATCGCGGGCGCGGTCGAACGCGACTTTCGGATCGGTGCCGGCCGCGATCGGGCCGTCGGCGATGATATGACCGACCTTGCGGCGCGGATTGAGCGAAGCGAACGGATCCTGGAAGATCATCTGGATGCGATGGCGCTCGGCGCGTAGCGCCTTGCCAGCGAGCTTTGTGAGATCGGTCTCGCCGATCCGAACGGTGCCGCGGTCGGCCTCGATCAGCCGCATCACGAGGCGGGCCACCGACGATTTGCCGGAACCGGATTCGCCGACCAGGCCGAGCGTCTCGCCCTTGAGAATCGTGAAGTTGACTTCGCGCGCGGCATCGACGCGGCGGTCCTCGCGAAACCAGCCGCCCGAGGTGACGTAGGTCTTGTCCAGTCCGATCACCTCGACCGCCTTGGCCTGGTCGTCGAGGGGGGCGCGGGCGGGCGGGTCCATCGAGGGCACGGCGGCGAGCAGCGCCTTGGTGTAGTCGTGCTGCGGCGCGTTGAAGACCGCCGAGGCGGGGCCTTCCTCGGCCACCTTGCCATGGCGCAACACGACGACCTGGTCGGCGATGTCGGCGACGACGCCGAAATCATGGGTGATGAACATCACCGCCATGTTGCGATTGCGCTGGAGGTTGCGGATCAGTTTGAGGATCTGCGCCTGCGTGGTGACGTCGAGCGCGGTGGTCGGCTCGTCCGCGACCAGCACCGCCGGTTCGAGCGCGAGCGCCATCGCGATCATGGCGCGCTGGCGCTGGCCGCCGGAGAGCTGGTGCGGATAGGCGCGCACGATGCGCTCGGGGTCGGGCAGGCCGACCTCGCGCGCCAGCGACAGCGCCTTGGCGCGCCGCTCCTTCGGCGTGAGCAGGCCGTGCGCCTCGAACATCTCCGCCATCTGGTCGCCGATCCGCATCAACGGATTGAGCGCGGTCATCGGCTCCTGGAAGATCATCGCCAGCCGTCGGCCGCGCAGATCGCGCCAGCCGTCGTCATCGAGTTTGAGCAGGTCGCGGCCTTCGAACTGGATCTCGCCGGAGGTGACGGTGACCGTGTCAGGCAACAGGCCCATCAGCGCATGCGCGCACATCGATTTGCCGGAGCCGGATTCGCCGACGACGCAGACGATCTTGCCGGGCCGCAGATCGAGCGAGACGCCGTCGACCGCGAATGGCCGTTCCGCGCCTTTGGGCAATGCGATCCGCAGATTCTTGATGGAGACGGCGGGCGGTGCGGTCATGATCAGCGGCCCTCCCGCGACAGGCGCGGATTGAGCGCGTCGTTGAGGCCTTCGCCGATCAAATTGAGCCCGAGCACCGAAATCAGGATCGCGACACCAGGAAACACGGTGATCCACCAAGCCTGGCGGATCACGGTGCGGCCGGCGCCGACCATGTAGCCCCAGGAGATCAGATTGGGATCGCCGAGGCCGAGGAATGCCAGCGAGGATTCCAGCAGGATCGCGGTCGCTACCATCAGCGAGGCCAGCACGATCACCGGCGACAACGTGTTCGGCAGGATTTCGCGCAGGATGATCCAGGTGTTGCTCTGGCCCGTGACGACGGCGGCCTGCACATACTCCCGCGTGCGCAGCGACAGCACCTCGCCGCGGACGAGGCGCGCGACCGGCGGCCAGCTTACCAGCGCGATCGAGGCGACGATCGAATAGATCGAGGGCTGCAGGATCGCGACCAGCACGATCGCGAGCGCAAAGCTCGGAATGGTCTGGAAGAACTCGGTGAAGCGCATCAGGGCGTCGTCGACCCTACCCCCGAAATAGCCGGCCATGGCGCCGATGGGAACGCCGACGACCAGCGCCACCAGGGTGGAGACCATGCCGACGAGCAGCGAGACGCGTGCGCCAAAGATCATGCCGGCGAACACGTCGCGACCGAGTGCGTCGGTGCCGAGCGGCACGGTCGCGAGCGTGAACGGCGGCAGGAACGGCCGCTGCACCATGCGCCAGGGCGAGTTCGGGAACAGCATCGGACCGAACAAGGCGACCGAGATCGCAAGGAGCAGGATGATGAGCCCAATGACGCCGCTCGGGCTCCTCAGCATCGATTTCCAGAACTGTTTCATGTGGTGAATTCGATGCGCGGGTCGACCAGCCGATAGACCAGATCGGTGATGAGGTTGAAGATCAGCACCATGGCGGAGCAGATCACGAAGACGCCGAGCAGCAGATTGTAGTCGCGCTGCAGCAGGGCGTCGTACATCAGGCGCCCGATGCCGGGCCAGGCGAACACGGTCTCGGTGATGACGGCGCCGCCGATCAGGGTGCCGGAGTGGACGCCGGCGAGCGTCACGACGGGCAGCAGCGCATTGCGCAGCACATGACGGCGCTGGATCACGGCGTCGGACAGACCCTTCGCGCGCGCCGTCTTGACGAAGTCGAGACGCTTCACCTCCAGCATCGAGGCGCGCGTCATGCGGGTGTAGGTCGCCATGAAGAACAGGCCGAGCGTCATTGCCGGCATGACCAGGTGCCTTGCGACGTCGACCACATGGGCAGGGCCGGTGAGATTGGCTCCGACCGTCTCGTAGCCGAAGCTCGGCAGCCAATCGACAGTGACCGAGAACAGCAGGATGCCCATCAGCGCCACCCAGAAAATAGGCATGGCGTAGAAGATCAGCGCGAAGATCGTGATGGCGGTATCGAGCCAGGTCCCCGCGAAGCGCGCCGCGAATGTGCCGAACAGGATGCCGAGCACCAGTGAGATGGCGAACGCCGTCAGCGTGAGCAGAAGCGTCGCCGGCAGCCGTTCCAGGATCAGCTTCGCGACCGGCGCCTGCTGGCGGAAGGAGAAGCCGAGGTCGAGCGTCACGACGCCCTTGACGTAGACGAAGAGCTGCTCGGGCAGCGGCTTGTCGAGGCCGAACTTCTCCCTGAGCTGCTGGACGAAGATCTGGTCGCTGGCGCCGGCCTCGCCCGCCATCACGACCGCGGGATCGCCGGGCGCGAGCCGGATCAGGAAGAAATTGAGGACGACGATCGCAAGCAGGACGATCACGCCCTTCACGACACGCTGAGCGACGAAGGAGAGCATTGTTAGGTGGCGATCAAATCAGGTTGAACGCAGCGGCAGTTGCGGTGCGCCCCCTCTCCCGCTTGCGGGAGAGGGTAGGGGAGAGGGTATTTCCGCAGAGGGATTGCCAAGTGGAGAGAACCCTCACCCGCTACGCTCGAAGAGCGTAGCGACCTCTCCCGCACGCGGGAGAGGTAAGGGGAGCTTGGAACGCCCGTCATTACTTGTCGAGCCATGCGTCCTTGAAGCCGTCATTGACCCCGATCCCGGTGGTGATCAGGTTCTTGACCTTGCAGCGCATGATGGTCGGGAATTGCAGCTCGAGCATCCAGGCCACAGGCACGTCCTCGACCAGGATCTTCTGCGCCTTCTCGTAGATCTCCTTGCGCTTGGAGTCGGGCGTCGCCACCGCGCCGTCGGCGAACAGCTTGTCGATCTCCGGGTTGGAGTAACCCTCGACGTTGTTGAACACCTGGCCCTTGGCGATGGCGCTGGAGACGTAGTTGCGGCCGACGCCGAGTGCGGGATCGCCGTACTGGTAGAGATAGGTGAAGGCGATGTCGTAGTCCCAGTCGCCGATCTTCTGGTTGCCGCCGGCGACATCGGTGGCGATGGTCTCGATGTTCATGCCGACGTCCTGGAGGTTCTGCTTCACGGCTTCACCCCAGCGCTGCCAGGTCTCGCCATAGGCGAGCGGCAGAAGACGGATCTTCTCGCCCTTGTAGCCGGCTTCCTTCAGCAGCGCCTTGGCCTTGGCCGGATCGTACGGATATTTCGGCACGTCGCTGGTATAGTATTTGATGGTCGAGGCCGACGGGCCGGTCGCGACCTTGCCGAGCCCGTTCCAGATCACGTCCTTGGCGAAGTCGCGGTCGATCGCAAACATGACCGCCTGCCGCACCCGCTTGTCGGCGAGCGGACCCTGGCGGTTGTTGAGCCACAGCCAGGCCAGCGGCGAGAAGAACTCCCAGCCGGCGCCGGTGACGCAGGTGTCCTTCAGCTTGGACAGCCGCGGCACGTCGAAATTCTCGACCGAGCCGCCGGGCAGCACGTCGACCTTGCCGGTCTCATATGCCACCGAGCGCGCCGCGGCATCGGGAATGATCTGCCAGTAGATCTCGTCGAGATAGGGCTTGCCCTTCTCGTAATAGTTCGGGTTCTTGACCAGGCGGATGAAGGAGCCCTTCTGCCATTCCTTGAACATGAAGGGGCCGGTGCCGACAGGGGCGTTGTTGTAGGGATTGGTCTTCCAGTCGGTGCCCTCATAGAGATGCTTCGGCACCATCGGCATCGAGCCGACCTCGAAGATGCCGAGGAACGGACCGAACGGCTGCTTCAGCGTGAACACCACCGTGTAGTCGTCGGGAGCCTCGACCTTGTCGACCTGCGCGAGGTTGTTGCGGGCGCGCGCATGCGTCTGTTTCAGCATCTCGAGCGAGAACAGCACGTCGGCGGCGGTGAAGGGCTTGCCGTCATGCCAGGTCACGCCCTTCCTGAGCTTGAACGTATAGGTTTTTGCGTCCTCGCTGACGCTCCAGCTCTCGGCGAGCTCCGGCTGGGGTTCGAGCTTGGGGCTGTAGCGAAGCAGGCCCTCGAAAATGTTGCCCGAGACCATCTGCACCGGGCCGTTCTGGACCATCGCCAGCATCAGGCCGGGCGGCTCGGGCTGAATCACGGCGTTGATCGCTCCACCCGCTTTCGGCTCTTGCGCCAGCGCCGGGGCCGCGAGGCCGCAAGCCAGGAGGACACCAAGCAACACTCGTTTTGACATGTCGTATCTTTCTCAAGCGAGACCAGCGCAATCGCTTCGCACGTCGTGGCGCGTAAAGCTACGGCCGGCCCATCCCAGTCCCCATCCGGGATCGAGGCTCACACGGTCTCATTCGGCGCCGCAAGATGAAAGTCTCGACAATGTTCGCACAAAAAATGTACAGCGCGTCCTGTTATGGCGTTTGACGGCCAAACCGGCGCCGCCGCGCCGCGCGGCTTCAGGAGGGCCGCAGCACCCGTTGCAACTCGGCAAGCGCATCCGCGAGTTGCTCCCGGTGCGCGATGTCGTCCTTGGGGATGGCCGCGACACTGCCCGCGAGCTCGCGCAGGATCCCGGCGAGCAAGCCGAAATTGAGGTGCAGGTGCACCGATTTGCGTTCGTCCGCCGTGCCCGGTTGCTGCAGCACCAGCGCAACGCCGCTGCCGTCGAGTCGTGCCTCGAACCGCGATGAATGCCCGAACGTGCCGACATAGAATTTGTCGGGATATTCGAGCGCGATCTCTGCCTTGTCGGGAACCGGCTTGGACATGTGAGCCTCATTGATGTCAGGCTATTCTGGCCGGGAATAAACCTGGCCACCTTGCGATAGGTCAGAGGCGGGCTCGCTCCCGATTTGATTCGGATCAAAGCCGGGCTGCGGCTTCTGCGATCTGATGGCAGGACGCATGAACTTTCCGCGTGCCCGGTCAACCGCGAGTGCATCGGCAATGAACGTCCGTTCCACCATTCCCGAAGCCGATTCAGGCGATATCAACATCTCTCTCGCGGACGAGGCGTCGGCACGTTGCGCGCAATTGCTCGGCGATGCCGGCCTCAGGCTGACGCGCCACCGCCTGGCGCTCGGCCAAATGCTGTTTCTCCGCCCTCATCGTCATGTGACAGCGGAGGGGCTTTATGAAGAAGCGACGGCCGCCAATCTGCGGCTGTCGCTTGCGACCGTCTACAACACGCTGAACCAGTTCACCGAAGCCGGCCTGTTGCGCCGGATCGCAGCCGACGGCATCAAGTCGTTCTTCGACACCGACACGTCCGTGCATCCGCATTTCTACCTCGAAGGCGAGGATGTGCTGGTCGACGTCACCGACGGCCTGACCTTCACCAGGATCCCCGAAGCGCTCCCGGGTCACGAGATCGCGCGACTCGACGTTGTCGTCCATCTGCGGCGGAAGCGCGACCTAGACCCGGCATGACGATCGTCTAGCGCAAGCCGGCCCGCCGGAATCCTTCCAGATAGTGCTCGCGGTCGGCCTCGTTGGCCCATGGCAATTGCGTCGAAATCCAGTGCAGCGAGATGTTGGGCTGGGTGCGGCGGAGCTCGCCCAGCGCCATCTCCGCAAGCACGCCGTCGCCGGTCATGCCGGCAGAAACCGCGAGCACGCGGTAGGCGCCGGTGAGGTCCCCGCGGTGGCGGATCGCCTCCCGCGCAAGCGCGATGGCCTCGCCATAGCGCCGCTCGGTGAAGCGGGCATAGCCGGCGATGCCGTGATAGATCGCCAGGGATGGATCTCGTGGCGAGAGCCGCATTGCCTTCTGCGCTGCCTCGAATGAATCCTTCGGTCGCCCGGCATAGGACAGCGCCAGCGCGTAATAGCCCTGCGCCAGCGAGAAGTTCGGATTGAGCGCGAGCGCCTGCTCGAACTCGGACAGTGCGTCCGCAAGCCTTCGCGTCGAGAAGTAGACGCTGCCGAGCGCGGCGTGCGCCCAGGCGTCCTCGTGGTCGCAGCGCACCGCGGCGAGCGCGGCGGCTTCCGCCACCGGCGCCACCACGGCAAGCTCGGCCCAGCCGAGATGCACGCCGAACATGTGGTTCGCCGCGAGCACCGACAGCGCCTGGCCGTAATTCGGATCGATCCCGATCGCGCGTTCGAGCAGCGCCTGCGCGGCCTCGTGATCCTGCCGCGTCACGCGCCAGTAATGCGACAGCGCCCGCATCAGGAGATCCCAGGCATCCAGGCTCGCGGGGGGCTTGCGATGGGCGCGAAAACTTTCCGCCGCATGAATCTGCGGCTCGATCGCCGCGGCGATCGCGTTGGTGATTTCGTCCTGCACGGCGAACACGTCGACCAGCTCGCGGTCGTAGCGCTCGGCCCAGAGATGGCTGCCGGTTGTGGCGTCGTTGAGCTGCGCCGTGATGCGCACCCGGTTGTCCGACTTGCGCACGCTGCCTTCGACGACGTAGCGGACGCCGAGTTCCTCGGCGATCTGCCGGATGTGGACCGCGCGCCCCTTGTAGGTAAAGGACGAGTTGCGGGCGATCACCATGAACCAGCGCTGCTTCGACAGCGCGGTGAGGATGTCCTCGCTGATGCCGTCGCCGAAATAGTCCTGTGCGGGATCGCCGCTCATGTTCTCGAAAGCGAGCACCGCGACCGCCGGACGGTCCGCCAGGGCGCGCGGCAGGGCAGCGACGGGTTGCGCGGGCGCCGTCGCGGCTGCCGCTTCTTCCCGGACTTCGCCGACGAAACGAAAGCCTTTCCGCGGAATGGTCTTGATCAGCCGCTGGCTCGCACCGTCGTCGCCGAGCGCCTTGCGGGCGGCGTTGATCCGGCTGTTCAGGGCGGAATCCGAGATGATCCGATCGCTCCAGATCTGGCTGATCAGGTCATCCTTGCTGACCACACGGGTGCGCTGCGCCACCAGATAGAGCAGGAGATCGAACACCTGCGGCTGCAACGGCACGGTGGCTCCGCTGCAGGTGAGTTCCCGCAGGTCGCCGTCGAGCACGTTGTTTTCAAAGCAAAATCGCACGTTTTTGTCGTCTCAAGCAAAAATCAAAGTCGTCTCAGGCGAAAATCAACCGTCCGCGAAAGTCTTGGGACCTCCGGTGCGGCATGGTGCAGCGACCAATGAAGTGCCGGCGTTTTGGCACAACGGAGCTGTTTATGACCCAAATTGATCATCAGGTTCATCCCATCGGCCCGGTTGCGGGCTCACGCATTTTCAAGTTCATCGCCTTTCTGTACGGAATTGCGGCGTATCTCGTGTTTTTCGTCACCATTCTCTACGCCATCGGCTTCGTCATGGGGCTGGTGGTGCCGAAGACCATCGACACCGGGACCGACACGCCCGTGGCCGAGGCCGTCATCATCAATCTGCTCCTGATGGCCCTGTTTGCGGTCCAGCACAGCGTGATGGCGCGGCGGCAATTCAAGGCCTGGTGGACGCAGTACGTCCCCAAGCCGGTCGAGCGCAGCACCTATGTGCTGTTTGCGAGCCTGTCATTGCTCCTCCTGTTCTGGCAGTGGCGCCCGCTGCCCACGGTCATATGGGAGGTCGCGAACCCGGATCTTGCTGTGACGATCGTCACGCTGTCGCTGGTAGGCTGGGTCCTGGTGTTTACCTCGACCTTCATCATCAATCATTTCGAGCTGTTCGGATTGCATCAGGTGACCAATCATCTCGTCGGCAAGGAAGCGTCGCCGCCGCGATTCAAGACGCCGCTGCTCTACAAATTCGTCCGTCATCCGATCTATCTCGGCTTCATCATCGCGTTCTGGGCGGCGCCGGTCATGACCGCGGGCCATCTGCTGTTCGCCGCCGTGACCACGCTCTACATCTTCGTTGGCATCGCGCTGGAGGAGCACGATCTCATCGATCTCTTCGGCGACGAGTACCGGCAGTACAAACAACGGGTGTCGATGCTTATTCCCTGGCGCAAGTCGGTATAGCTTGCGCGTCTTTCCGTCGCGTCCGCCGAAAGGAGGATGCGCGGCGGCGCCGAGGCGCGTATCGGAACTTGCCGGACGCAACCTTCAACGCTTCTCGGGGTGATCCCCTCACCCCGACGTTACCTGCGCGAGCGAAGCTCGTCGCGACCCCGCATTCGTTTTGCCGAGTTATCGGCAAACAGGAGCGGGGAGAGGAATCTAAACAATCATCAACGGAGACGACCTAATGAAACATGTTGGAAACTGCTTCTGTGGCGCGATCACGATCGAGGTCACAGGCGCGCCGGAAGCGATGGGCTATTGCCATTGCAGCTCGTGCCGCTCGTGGTCGGGCGGTCCGGTGAACGCCTTCAGTCTGTGGAAGCCCGAGGCCGTGCGCATCACCGAAGGTGCTCAGAATGTCGAGACCTTTGCGAAGACGCCGCTCAGCCAGCGCAAATATTGCAAGAAGTGCGGCGGTCATCTCATGACCAACCATCCGCCGCTCGGCCTGGTCGACGTCTTCACTGCCACCATCCCCACGCTCGCGTTTGCGCCCGGCGTCCACGTCAATTACGCCGAGACGGTGCTGCCGATGCGCGACGGCCTGCCCAAGCTCAAGGATTTCCCGGCCGAGTTCGGCGGCAGCGGCGAGATGATGCAGGAGTAGCGGCGCCCTTCTCCTCTCCCTGCAAGCGGGGAGAGGAGAAATTAGCTACCTCATCCCCGCGCGCCGCAATCCTTCGAGGTAATGCTCGCGATCCTCGTCCCGCAGCATCGGCAGCTCACGCGTGATCCAGGCGAGCGAGATGCCGGGCTGGGCGCGGCGCAAGCCTTCCAGGGCGGAAGCCGCGCGCGCGGGATCCCCTGACATTCCGGCAGCGGCCGTCAGCACCCGATGCGCGCCGACGAAATCGGCGCGCTGCCGCATCGACTCGCGCGCCATCTGTGCGGCGCCTTCGTAATCGCGGCCGATGAACCGGGCATAGGCCGCGACGCCGCAATAGATTGCTGCGAGCGGGTCGCGCGGGCTCAGCCGCAGCGCGCGGCGCGCCGCGACATCGCCGTTCTGCCATCGTCCGGCGTAGCACAGCGTCACGCCGTAGAAGGCGTGCGCCATCGCAAAGTTCGGATTGAGGTTCAGCGCCAGCTCGAATTCCGCCAGTGCGTCGTCGAAGCGGCGGCGGAATAGATAAGTGTATGCCAGGCCGTGATGGGCCCAGGCATCCTCACGATCGGCCTCCACCGCCGCGAGCGCGGCGCGCTCGGCCACCGGCACGGTCGCGGCCATGTCGGACCAGCCCATATGCGCGCCGAAGATGTGGCTGGTCGCGAGCAGGCCGAGCGCCTTGCCATAGGCGGGATCGAGCGCGACGGCCTTTTCGAGCAATCCTTGCGCGGCGGCATTGTCCTCGCGGGTGATGCGCCAGTAATGCGACAATGCACGCATCACGAGGTCCCAGGCATCCAGGCTTCCCGGCGGCTTCTGCTGGGCGCGAAAACTCTCGGCGGTATAGAGCTGCGGCTCGATCGCGGCGACGATCGCCTCGGTGATCTCGTCCTGCACCGCGAAGATGTCGGCGAGCTCGCGGTCGTATCGTTCGGCCCAGAGATGGCTGCCGGTCGAGACGTCGTTGAGCTGCGCGGAGATGCGCACGCGATCGCCACTCCGCCGCACACTGCCTTCGAGCACGTAGCGCACGCCGAGCTCGCGCGCGACCTCGTGCATGTGCACGGCGCGGCCTTTGTAGACGAAGGAGGAGTTGCGCGCGATGACGAAGAACCAGCGCAGCTTCGACAGCGCGGTGATGATGTCCTCGCTGATCCCGTCGGAGAAATAATCCTGCTCGAGGTCGCCGCTCATGTTGGTGAAGGGCAGCACCGCGATCGCCGGCCGGTCCGGTAGCTGCAGAGAGGCCTGCAGAAGCTTCGCTCCGAAATCGGATTCCGGCGCGGTTGCCCCCCGCTTGGTCTCGACGTCGCCGACGAAACGAAAACCCTTGCGTGAGATGGTGCGGATCAGTGCCTGGCTCGCGCCGGTGTCGCCGACCGCCTTGCGTGCCGCATTGATCCGGCTGGTCAGGGTGGATTCGGAGACGCTGCGCCCGTGCCAGATCTTGTCGATGAGCTCGTCCTTGCTGACCACCCGATCGCGGTTCTCCATGAGGTGGACGACGAGATCGAAGACCTGCGGCTCCACGGCAACGGGAACCTGCTCGCGGCTCAGCTCGCGCAAGTCGGTATCGAGCAGGTGATCCCGGAACAGAAACTGCACGGCGAAAACTCAGACCTCAAGGCAATATCGGGCAATGATGAAAGCAAACGGATTTCGGCTGATCTCTGTGAGTGCGCCGGAGGGCCTGTCCGGTTCACCACGATCGAGTGATGGCAGGCATGCGATTTATGGGGAGGAATGCAGCCCGGGTAAGAACATGACGGGGCGACAGTTGGGACGTCTGAAAACCTGACGAATAGTGAATGTCCATTGCCGAACAGTTCCGTGTGCGTAAGCTGCCCTCGCACAAAACACCAACCACGAAGAAACGCCCATGCCCGCTTTTCATGCCTCGACCACCGTGCTGGATTCCATGTTGTTCCGCGATGCCTTCGGCACGCCGCAGATGCGGGAGGTGTTTTCCGATATCGCGACGGTCGCGCGCTATGCCGAGGTCGAGGTGGCCCTGGCGAAGGCGGAAGCGAAGTGCGGGGTGATTCCGCAGGATGCCGCCGATCAGATCGCGGCGCGGACCGACGCTGCCGCGCTGGATTTCGACCTGTTGCGGCAGGAGACCGATGTCGTCGGCTATCCGATCCTGCCGCTCGTGCATCAGATAGTGAAGCAATGCGGCGATGCCGGCCGCTATGTGCATTGGGGCGCGACCACGCAGGACATCATGGACACCGCCGTGGTGCTGCAACTGCGCGCCGGGCTCGAGATCGTCGAACAGGACATCGCCGCGCTGCGCACAATCCTCGCCGACCTCTCGAAGCGCTACCGTGACACGCCGATGGCGGGCCGCACCCATCTCCAGCAGGCGCTGCCGGTCACCTTCGGCTACAAGACAGCGATCTGGCTCGCGATGTTCGACCGCCATGCCGAGCGGATCCGTGAATTGAAGCCGCGCGTCCTGGTCGGCCAGTTCGCCGGCGCCGCCGGCACGCTGGCCTCCCTCGGCGACAAGGGGTTCGAGGTGCAGGAAGCGCTCTGCGCCGAACTGAAGCTTGGCGTTCCCGCCTCGACCTGGCATGTCGCACGCGACGGTTTTGCCGAGGCCGTGAATTTCCTGGCGCTTGTCACCGGCTCGCTCGGCAAGATCGCGCTCGACATCATGATCATGGCCTCGACCGAATTCGCCGAGGTCTACGAGCCCTTCGTCAAGGGACGCGGTGCTTCCTCGACCATGCCTCAGAAGCGCAACCCGATCTCCTCGGAACTGATGCTCGCCGCGTCGAAGGCGGTGCGCCAGCACGCCGGCCTCATGCTGGATGCCATGGTGCAGGATTTCGAGCGCGCCACCGGGCCCTGGCACGCCGAATGGATGGCGATCCCAGAGAGTTTCGTGCTGACCGCCGGCGCGTTGCATCAGGCGAAGTTCGCGCTCGCCGGCCTCATCGTGGATGAAAGCAAGATGAACGAGAATCTCGCCGTCAGCCGCGGTCTGATCGTGGCCGAAGCCGTCATGATGGGGCTCGCGCCTGAGATCGGGCGGCAGGAGGCCCATGACGTGGTCTACGACGCCTGCCGGCTCGCCAATGAGAACGGCCTGACACTGGCGGACGCGCTGTCGTCCGATTCCCGCGTCTCTGTCAGAATCGACCGTGCCACGATCGAGGCGCTGACATCACCGAAAAATTACCTCGGCCTTGCTCCCGCCATGGTCGACCGGGTGCTGAAATCGGCAACACGTTGAAAACCAAAATGCGCGAAACTGCGTATATTTGGGGTGTTGCAAGGCACTCGCGCACTTGTGTCTCGCGATGCTAGACTTAAATTGAGCAAGAGACGTTCGGCAGAGGACCCGGCATGACTGATCAACGCATCACCTCCACTCCCATCGATCCCGTGAAGCTCGACCGGCTGGCCGAGGTGGCGGTGAAGGTGGGCCTGGGCTTGCGGCCGGGCCAGGATCTGCTCTTGACGGCACCTGCGATCGCGTTGCCGCTGGTGCGGCGGATTGCCGTGCATGCCTACAAGGCCGGCGCCGGCATCGTGACGCCCATTCTCTCCGACGAAGAGATGACGCTGGCGCGCTATCGCCACGGCCACGACGACAGCTTCGATCGCGCCGCCAACTGGCTCTATGAGGGCATGGCCAAGGCGTTCTCGAACAACACCGCCCGTCTCGCCATCGTCGGCGACAATCCGATGCTGCTCTCGGGCGAAGATGCTTCCAAGGTCGCGCGCGCCAGCAAGGCGAATTCCATGGCCTATCAGCCCGCGCTGGAAAAGATCGTCAATTTCGACATCAACTGGAACATCATTGCCTATCCGAGCCCGTCCTGGGCGAAGCAAGTCTTTCCGAACGATCCTGAAGAGGTTGCGATCGGCAAGCTGGCGGACGCGATCTTCGCGGCGTCCCGCGTCGATCGCGACGACGCACCGGCCAATTGGGCGAGCCACAACGCGGTGCTGCGCGAGCGCACCAACTGGCTCAACGGCCAGCGTTTCCGCGCGCTCCAGTACTCGGGACCGGGCACCGACCTCACGATCGGCCTCGCCGACGGCCATGAATGGGAGGGCGGTGCCTCGCTGTCCAAGAACGGCATCAGCTGCAACGCCAATATCCCGACCGAAGAGGTCTTCACCACGCCGCATTGCCGGCGCGTCTACGGCCATGTCGTGAGCTCGAAGCCGCTGTCCTACCAGGGCACGCTGATCGACAACATCGCGGTGCGTTTCGAGGACGGCAGGATCGTGGACGCGAAGGCTTCGCGCGGCGAGGAGGTGCTCAACAAGGTGCTGGACACCGACGAGGGCGCGCGGCGTCTCGGCGAAGTGGCGCTGGTGCCGCATTCCTCGCCGATCTCGCAGAGCGGGCTGTTGTTCTACAACACGCTGTTCGACGAGAACGCGGCCTCGCACATCGCGCTTGGCCAGTGCTATTCGAAGTGCTTCGTCAACGGCGCCCAGCTCACGCCGCAGCAGATCGCGGCGCAAGGCGGCAATCAGAGCCTGATCCATATCGACTGGATGATCGGCTCGGCCGAGACCGACATCGACGGCATTCTGGCCGACGGCAGCAAAGTGCCGGTGTTTCGCAAGGGCGAATGGGCGAAGTAGTGCGTCTTGCTGTCCATCCTTCGAGACGCCCGCGCTGGCGGGCTCCTCAGGATGAGGTCTTGATTCGTTGCGACATCTTGGATCCTCATGGTGAGAAGCGCCGGTTACGGCGCGTCTCGAACCATGCAGGCCGAGCAAGGATCCTCAAGGCACCTCTTACGCCGCCGCATTGCGCAGCATCGGGCTGTTGTCGATGCTGAAGCGGTTGAACAGCGTCGTGAACGGGCTGCCGTCGGTAGCCCGCACGATGGTGTCGGAGGCCGCCACCGCGTCGTAGAGCGCACCGACCGGATCATTCGCCTCGGGCAGGTCGAGACTCCCGCGGATTTGCTCGCGGGCCTCGTTGACGTCGTCCTCGTCGTCGAGTGCGGCCTCCAGCGCGTCCGCCGCCCGCCGCATCTCATGGAGGTCACCGCCGGCGGAAAATTTGAGGATGTCGAGCCAATAGGGGCGCGCCACAACGAGCTGGGCGAAAGCCTCGAAACTCTCCGCGATGATTCCCGCGCGGCCTTCCGACGAAACGTAGAGCACGTTCTGAGAGGGCAGCAGCACGAGCGCGCCGCCGGAGCCGTCACTGCCGATCTGCCGGGGGCTTTCGATGCCGTCGACGGTGAACCAGGGCTCCTCGTCGGTTGCGAAGGAGACATCAAGGCTGCCGAGCCAGGCCACGACCTCGCCTTCAGCTGCGAGAACCTCCGGGGTGAGGGGCATCGGCATTGGCTCCTTTCAGTAGCTTCGCGCACTTTGTCGCACCCCGGAAAAGAAGGGTTCATGTGCACGAAATTGCAGGGGAATCGCGACGTTAACCGTTTCGCGTCTGCAACTTGCGGCTGATTGTCGGGCCCCGCGTAAGAAAGAATTAAAAGCCGGCTACTAGCGTTCCCGCCATCTTTGAACAATCCGGGCCGAGACCCGGCGGATCATATTTTATCCCCTGGGGGAGCAGATGTCGCGTGCGTTGATTGAAATCGGTAATTGCAATGTAGACCTCGAGCTGCGGCCGATCGAACCGTCCTGGATCATTGAAGGCAATCCGGTGTCGCGCTCGCACATCCTATCCACCAGCGCCGATGGCACCGCTTCGACCATCATCTGGGCCTGCACCGAAGGCCGCTTCAACTGGTACTACGACATCGACGAGACGATCATGATCATGGAAGGGTCGATCGTGCTCGAAAGCGACGGGATGCCGCCGAAGCGCTATGGCCCGGGCGACGTCATCTTCTTCCGCGACGGCGCGCACGCCAAATGGCATGTCGAAGGCCACGTCAAGAAGATCGCTTTCTGCCGCAAGACCAATCCCGTGATGATCGGCTTCCTGATCCGGGTCGTCAACAAGCTCAAGAAGATCTTCGTCTCCACCGGCGAGCGCCGTCCGGCCTCGCTGATGGGCGCTAATTAGAGTTCAAACAGTTCTACGACGCTTCCCAGCGGTCACGACGGAACAGGGGCCGGGATCAACATCCCGGCCCCTGTTCTCGTCATGACAGCAAGCCTTTTTAAGGCAAATCGAGCCGGTAGAAATTTCTCGCGGTCTGCGAGAACAACGCCGTCTTCTCGGTCTCGCTCAAGGGCGCCGCGATACGCTTGAAGGCGTTGAAGATCACCTGGTAGCTGCACTGGCCCTTGTCGGGCGGGAAATTGCTCTCGAACATCGCGCGCTTGGGTCCAAACGCCTCGATGCAGGTTTCGACGTAAGGCCGCCACGCCGCGGCAAGCTGCTCGGATGACGGCGGCCTCTCGCGCAAATGGAAGTCGTAGCCGAGCAGGCACATCGCGAGCCCGCCGAGCTTCACCATCACGTTCTCGCATTTGGCGATCTCCTGGATCGAGGCGCGCCATTGCGGAAACACCTCCTCGCGTCGCCCGGCAAAGCGGCCGATTCCGGCCGGTCCGCCGCAATGGTCGAGCACGATCCTGATGTCGGGAAATGCGCGGGCGAGCTCGGTCAGCTCGCCGATCTGCGGATGGAACAGCCAGGCGTCGAAGCTCAGGTTCAGCGGCGCCAGACAGGCGAAGCCCTTGCGGAAGGCCGGGTCCTGCAGCAATCCCTGCGGCCGGCTCGCATACATGCCGGCGACAGCAGGATCCTGGTCCCAGGCCGAGGAATGCCGGATGCCGCGGAAGCGACCGTTGCCCGCCGCGATCTCGGCCTCCAGCACCGGTTTTGCGGCATCGCCGAGCAGCAGATTGACGTGGCTGACGATGCCGGCGCAGATCGCGGCCCTGCCGTAGCCGCCGCTGGCGCTCATCGCGGCGACGCCGTTGGCGAACTCGACCTCACCGACCGGCCGGAACGCCTCGGGTCCGTGCGCGCGATACATCGAGCGGCAGTCGACATAGACGGTCGCGATGACGTTGTGGCCTGAGGCGACATCGGCCGCCATCTCCTCGATCAGGTAGCGGTGCCCGCGATCCCAGAGATGGTGATGGGGATCGACGATCGGCCGCGCGGGATCGATGATCTCCTCCTGATGCAGCGCGAGCCAGTCCTCGCGCGGCTCGACGAATAGCCCGCTCGTGTTGGCGGGCAGACCGCTTGCAGCCATCGGCGTGCACTCCCTTTACGTACGCTTCTTGTTTGGGGAGCCTAGCACCTCGTCCTCGCACGCAGCAGCGCGCGTTGCGCAACCGCACCCGTCATCGCGGGCACAGCGGCGCCGTCGTCATCCCTTGCGCCGCTTCGCCCTCACATCGACCATCAGCCGCCAATCGGTTGCGCTGGTCGGCTTGACCTCGCCGAGCCAGTGGAAGAAATCCTCGGTGATCTCCGTGAAACTCCAGCGCGTCAGGTCGCCGGCTTCGGTCGTGCCTTCCTGCACGATGTCGGCATCGCGTGGACGGCCGATCTGCTGGCGGAATATGCAGCGGCCAGGATCGAACCAGGAAATCCGCCATGCATCGATGGTCGGATCGTAGACCCGCAGCGTCGTGCCGTACCAATTGCCGGCGATCGGCAAGGCCGGGCTGCCGGCCGGGCGCGGAATGATCCAGACGTCCTGGACGGCGCGGCCCTCCAGCACCCAGCCAAAATGGATTTCGCCGGGCGCGGTGTGTTTCGTTCCATCGGGGCCATGGGCAGTGATCTCGGCGTCCCAATCGCCGACGAAGCGGCCGTAAAGCTGGAGCGCCGCCGCGTGCTCGGGGTTCGGTCCGTCCGCGTGCAATAATCTCGCAAAATCGGTCATGTCGATCTCCTGTTGCGAAGAGATCAGCACGACCGGCGGGCAGCCGACTTGGAGAAAATTGCGCGTCACACGCCGTCGAGGATGATCACGGTCGGCTTCGACGGCAACGCATCCCGGGACATCCGGAAACTTCGCTCCATGCGCTGGTCGATCTCGAACTGTTGGCCGATGCGTTGCATGAAATCGTCGAGCGGGGTGGCGAAGCGGTGCATCGGCAGCACGACCGAGGCGCGCAGCCGTTTGGTGATCTCGGAGACGCCGTCGAGCGACATGGTGTAGGTGCCGTCGATCGGCACCATCACGATGTCGAGCCGTCCGATCTGGGCAAAGTGGCTGTCGTCGAGCTTGTGGTGGAGATGGCCGAGATGGCCGATGCAGAGGCCGGCCACCTCGAAGATGAAGATCGAATTGCCGTCGCGGATCATGTCGGCGCCGGAATCGTCGCCGAAATAGCGGCGGATGTCGGTGGTGACATTGCGGATGAAGGTGTCGCCGATGCGCTCCGACACGATGGCCGGCTTGCCGTCCTCGCCCCAGCCATGCAGCACACGAGGAATGCGCTTGTCGGGATATAGAGAATAGTGCGTGCTGTGGGCCCGGTTCATGGTGACGACATCGGGCAGCCGGCCCACCTGGTAGGCCCCGCTATAGTCGGTGGCGATGCGCAAGCCGCCGGGCGTGTCGATGAAATAGGTGGAATGGCCGGCATAGGTAATCTCGACCTCGGGCGCGGCCGCCGCCTGCCTGAACGCGACCGACATGAGGCGCGGCGCCGCATTCGCCATCGCCAGGCATTCGCTGCGTTGTGGCTGTTGGGCGAGGGCAGGCGAGAGGAATGCGCCGAACAGCGCCAGAGCCGCCGAAACCAGTCGTCGCATGAATCCATCCCCGATGACTTCAGGGGAAAGTCTAGCTTGCAATGCAGCGCGTGGCCAACGACGCGCGATCAACAGCGCGTCAGTGTCGCACCCTCACGCCGGCCCTTTATCGGGCTGAACTTCCAGGTGATGGCGACGAGGCCCGCGGTGATCAGGCCGCTGACGAGACCGACGATGGGCAGCGTGAGCACCAGCGCGGCGCTGGCAGCCCAGCCGATCGAGGAGAACGCCTCGGCGAAGGTCGCAAGCCGCGACGAGGTCTGGCGGCGGCGGAATTGGCTGCGCCGGGCCTGCACCCGGAACCAGAGCTGAATTGCGGTCGCGGAGGCCGCGCTGACGATGACCGCACCGGCGCTGACCGCGGCCTGGAACGCCGAGGCGAAAGCTACCGCCGCGATCAGCGGGCAGAAGATCACGGCGATCGCGATCAGCACCACCTCGATCTTGGCGCGGATGACGCTGGACGGCGTCAGCGGCGCGGTTGCAACCAGGTCGGGCGCGTCCTCGCCCGAGATCGTCAGCCAGGCAAGCCCGCCGGCGAGTTGTCCCGCCGCCATGACGATGACGGGCGTGATCAGCGTCAGCGCCGCGGAGCTGTCGGCAAAGTTGCGCCAGAGCAGCAACGCCGGCGGCACCAGATAGAGCAGCTGCATCAGCGTCTGCGAGATCAGCCAGGGATCGCGCCAGAGCAGCGAAAATTCCTTGCGCCGCAGGGCATGCTGCCGCGATCCGCCGCGGAACGGGCGCTCCTTCGCGCTGCGACGGCCGGACGCGGCATAGGCGGCGGCATCGATCGCCGTGTCCGCAAAGCGGCCCGAGAAGATTGCCATGACGCTTCCGAGCAGCACGAGCCCGAGCGCCAGGAGCAGCAGCAGCGCTTCGGCGTCGCCCATCGCCGCCCGCGCCGGCCACCACCAGATGCTATCGGCATCGGGCGCGTAGTTGGCGATCGTGCCCGAGGTCAGGATGGTGAAGCGCGACAGCGTGCCGTAGGATATGATTGCGGCCACCTGGAGCGCGATCACGAAGCCCGCGCCGATGATGGCGGCGAGGATCTGGGCGACGAACCGTGTCCGCGCCGGACCGATCAGGCGGAACAGCAGGATGGTGACGGCGATCGCGATCGCTGCGGCCGACAGGCCCATCGCGACGACGACGCCGAACGCTGCGAGCCAGCGCGCGCCGCCCCCGAATACGAGCACGTCGATGAAGGGCGTCGAGAACAGCAGCGCCATCACCGTGATGGCTAGCGCGATCGCAGCGATGCGCACCGAGAACAGATTGGCCAGCGTCGCGGGTGAGGACATGATGAGGTCGAGATCGGCGCGTGCGTAAAACACCCGGGTCACCGATTCGATCGCCTGCGACAGCATCAGCGTCCAGGCGAGAAAAATCGTCGCCGAGATCACGATCAGCGAGGATTTGTCGAGCGGCAATTGCAGGTCGGCGAAGCGGCCGATCACCGCCCAGGCCGGCACGTGCAGGAGGGCCGCGAAGAACAGCAGGCCGATCACCGCGGCACGCGTTCGTTTGCGCCGCCCGCCGGTCATCATGGCGAGCCATTCGCGCCAGGCGAGCCGGAGCTCGTGGCGGGCGAACCAGGACAGCGCGGTGGCCGAGCTCATGCGGCTTCCTGGAGCGTCACCAGCGCGATGAAGAGATCTTCCAGACTGGTATCGGCGTGCCCGTTTTGCTGGCGCAGCTCGGTCAACGTGCCCTCGGCAACCAGGCGGCCGGCTGCGATCACGCCGATGCGGTCGGCCATGCGTTCGGCGACCTCGAGGATATGCGTGGTCATGATGACGGTGCAGCCGGCGCGGACGCGCTCGCTGAGGAGTCCCTTGACATGGCGGGCGGAGACGGCGTCCAGTCCCGTCAGCGGCTCGTCGAGGATGATGAGGCGGGGATCGTGCACCAGTGCGCCGGCGAGGGCGACCTTCTGGCGCATGCCCTTGGAAAAACCCTCGCAGCGTTCGTGCCGGTGCGGTTCGAGCCCGAGCGAGTTCAGGAGCTCCGCGGCAACCGGTTCCGAGGCCGATGGTGCGATGCCCCACAGACCGGCCACGAATTCGAGATATTCGAGCGGCGTGAGCTTGTCGTAGATCATGGGTTCGTCGGAGACCCATGCCATCACCTGCTTGGCGGCGACGGGATTTTGGAGCGCATCGACGCCGAAGATGGAGACCGTGCCGGCATCGGGCCGTAAAAGGCCTGCAACCATGCGCAAAGTGGTGGTCTTGCCGGCGCCGTTGGGGCCGACCAGCGCATAGAATTCGCCGGCATGGATGGTGAGATCGAGGTTATCGACCGCCAGACGGTCAAAACACTTCGTTAACCCCAGGACTTCGAGCGCCGAGTCGTCCCGCTTCATCACGGCCACACCTTGCGGTTTTGCATCGCTCGCGACCATGCCCCGAAGATGTTTCGGCACCGTGAATCGCGCTGCCGTAAATTCCGTCATCCGGATTGGACTAATGGCAAGTCACCGTTTGTTGACAGCGCTTGGCGGTTCAGGCTGAATTGGCGAAGGGACGAATGGCGCGAGCGCAGCGAAACGACTGCGTAGCGACTGAACACAAGATGCGGCAAGGCGGTCATGAAGAACCGCCAGTTGTATCGGGAGGATGCGCGACGATGCTGGATTTCGTTCAGCAGCTGGTCAGCGGTGTTGCGCTCGGCTGCGTCTACGGCCTGATCGCACTCGGCTTCGTGCTTGTCTACAAGGCCACCGAGGTCGTCAATTTTGCCCAGGGCGATCTGATGATGCTGGGCGGCTTCTTTGCCTTCACCTTCATCGGCATGATGGGGCTGAACTACTGGGTCGGCTTTGCCGGCGCGGTGGCGGCGATGGCGCTGTTCGGCATGCTGGCCGAGCGCGTGGTGGTGCGGCCGATCCTCGGCTATCCGCAATTCTCCATCATCATGGCCACCATCGGGCTCGGCTATTTCCTGCGCTCGGTCTCCGGCATGATCTGGGGCACCGACGATTTCAAGATCGACACGCCGTTCAGCCAGGGCGTGCTGCGCATCGGTTCGCTGGTGCTCGCCCATGACAAGCTCTCGGTAATCGCGGCGACGGTCATCCTCTGCGCGCTGCTCTGGCTGTTCTTCAACAAGACCACGCTCGGCACCGCGATGCGCGCCAGTTCCGAGAACATGCTGGCCGCCTATTACATGGGCATCCCGGTCAAGCGCGTGGTGTCGATCGTGTGGGCGATCAGCGCGGCGGTTGCGACCTGCGCCGGCGTGCTGCTGGCGCCGATCACCTTCATCCATTCCAATGTCGGTCTGGTGCTGGGCCTGAAGGCGTTTCCGGCCGCCGTGCTCGGCGGCTTCGGCTCGATCCCCGGCGCCGTCGTCGGCGGCGTCCTGATCGGCGTCATCGAGAGCATGGCCGGCTTCTATCTGGCAGAGGGCTGGAAGGACGTAGCGCCCTACATCGTGCTGCTCGCCGTGCTCTTGCTCAAGCCCGAAGGCCTGTTCGGCCTTCACGTCCGCAAGAAGGTCTGAACGCATGCGCTTCCTGTTCAAGACCGACTACGAGGACGACATCAGGCTGTTTCCGCATTCGGGCTATTACGTCTCCTACGGTCTCCTGCTGGCCGTGCTGCTGATCGCGCCCTATGTGCTCTCCAGCTATCTGATGAGCCAGCTCGTATTCGTCTGCATCTATGCGACCGTCGGCGTGGCGCTGTTGATCTTGACGGGTTTCACTGGGCAGGCCTCGCTCGGGCATGCGGCGTTTCTCGCGATCGGTGCGTATACGGCGGCCTATTTGCAGAAATATGGTGTGCCGTTTCCGGTCTACTTTCTCGCCGCCGGGCTCCTGACCGGGCTGATCGGTGCGCTGGTCGGCTTCCCCGCGCTGCGGCTGCAAGGCATCTATCTCGTCATTGCCACCATCTCCTTCGCCTTCATCGTCGAGGAGATTCTGGCGCGCTGGGAGAGCGTCACCAACGGCAACGAGGGCATGCGAATCAAGGCGGTGTCGCTGTTTGGGGTCACAGTCTCGCGCGACAGCCCGACCTTCTATTTCCTCTGCCTCGCCGTGCTGGTGCTGACCATCGTCGGCACGCTCAATTTGCTGCGTTCGCCGACCGGGCGCGCCTTCGTCGCGATCCGCGACAGCGAGACCGCGGCGCGCAGCATGGGCGTCAATGTCGCGCTGTACAAGGTGAAGTCCTTTGCGATCTCCGCGGCGATCACCGGCTTCGCCGGCGTCCTGTTCGCGCACAAGCTCTCGTTCATCTCGCCGGAGATGTTCACGCTCCAGCTCTCGATCGAGTTCATCATCGTAATCCTGATCGGCGGCACCTTCAGCCTGCACGGCGCGGTGCTGGGTGCGATCTTCATCGTGATGATTGATCCGTTCCTGACCTATCTCAAGGACGACCTGCCCGGCATCATCGCCGGCATTGCAGCGACCTTCGGAGCGGGCACGCAAACCGCAGCCAATGTCCAGTCCAAGGTCGCGGCCTTTGCCTCGCTCAACGGCCTGAAAGGCGCGATCTACGGCATCATCATCGTATTGTTCGTGCTGTTCGAGCCGCTCGGGCTTTACGGCCGCTGGCTCAAGATCAAACTCTTCTTCCAGCTGTTCCCGCTCTACAAGCGCGCTACCTTCAAGCGGCAGAAGATCTACGTGAAGTCGGAGCGCAACCGATGAGCTATTTTCGCGCCGAGAGTTTGTCGCTGCATTTCGGCGGGCTGAAGGCCGTCGATGCGGTGTCGTTCGCGGTCGAGAGGGGCGAGATCCTCTCGATCATCGGGCCGAACGGCGCCGGCAAGAGTTCGATTTTCAACCTGATTTCGCGGATCTACCGGCCGACCTCGGGCCGCATCTTCTTCGAGGATCAGGACATCACGGAGCAGCCGCCCCATGACATCGCAAGGCTCGGCATCGCCCGCACGTTCCAGAACATCGAGCTGTTCGAGAACGCGACGGTGTTGTCGAACCTGCTGGTCGGCCGCCACCGGCATTCGACCACGCAGCTTTGGCAGGAGCTGTTGTTTCTGCCAGGCGTACGCGCCGACGAGAAGCTGCATCGACGCAGGGTCGAGCAGGTCATCGAATTCCTCGATCTCGAGCCCTACCGCGACAAGCTGATCTCGGGTCTGCCTTACGGCGTGCGCAAGGTGATCGAGCTGGCGCGCGCGCTGTGCTCGGAGCCGAAGCTGATCCTGCTCGACGAACCGTCCTCGGGCCTCAACGTGGAGGAGACCGACGACATGTCGTTCTGGATCCGCGACCTGAAGAGCGAGCTCGGCGTCACCGTGCTCATGGTCGAGCACGACATGTCGCTGGTCAACCGCGTCTCCGACCGCGTCATCGCGCTGAACTACGGCAGGGTGCTGGCGATGGGCTCGCCTGCCGAAGTGCAAGAGCATCCCGATGTCGTCGCCGCCTATCTGGGAGCCTGACGCAATGGATGCCGTGATGACGCCGGACATCATCCTGAAACTCTCCAACATCGAGAGCTATTACGGGCCGATCATGGCGATCCGCGGCATCTCGCTCGAAGTGCCGCGCGGCCGCATCGTCACGCTGCTGGGTGCCAACGGCGCCGGCAAGACCACGGTGCTGAAGACGATCTCGGGCATTCTCGACCCGCAGAAGGGCGCCATCGAGTTCATGGGCAAGTCGATCCAGCGTATGGAGGCGGACAGGATCGTGCGGCTGGGCCTCAGCCACGTGCCGGAGGGACGCGAGGTGTTCCCGTTCCTCTCCGTGCGCGAGAACCTGATGATGGGCGCCTATCCGCGCAAGGATCGTAACGGCGTCGCGGACGATCTGGAGCGCGTCTACGGCTATTTCCCGCGGTTGAAGGAGCGCATCAACCAGCCGGCCGGACAGCTTTCCGGCGGCGAGCAGCAGATGCTCGCGATCGGCCGCGCGCTGATGAACCGGCCGACGCTGTTGCTGCTCGACGAGCCCTCGCTCGGACTGTCGCCGATCCTGGTGAAGGAGATCTTCGCCATCATCCGCCGGGTCAACGAGGAGCAGGGCATGTCGATCCTGCTGGTCGAGCAGAACGCAAAGGTGGCGCTGGAGACGGCGCACTATGGCTATGTGCTGGAGATCGGCCGGATCGTCATGAACGACAGCTGCGACCGCTTGATGCATTCGAAGGACATCCAGGAATTCTACCTTGGCGCCAAGGAAGCCGGCGCACGAGGCGAGCGGCGCTGGAAAAAGAAGAAGACTTGGCGCTAAGGAATTGAAGGAAGACTTTGAATTGAAGGAAGACTTGGCGCTGAAGGAAGACTTGGCGTTAGATCTGGAGACCCGTCCGCAACACTAGACCGCCGGCAAGGCAGGCAGCGGAGGGGAGCGCGAAGGAGGAGACGTGCATGGCCCGACCGGCGGTGCTGACGGTCGCAGATACGATCGCGAAGAGCTTTTTGCGCGCCGCGGAGACGCGGGGCGACAGGCCGGCTATACGCGAGAAGAAATTCGGGATCTGGCAGCCGACCAGCTGGCGCGAATGGCTGGAGATCTCGAAGGAGGTTGCCTACGCTCTGCACGCCATCGGCTTCAGGCCCGGCGACGTCGCTTCCATCATCGCCAACGCCGTGCCGGAATGGGTCCATGTCGACATGGGCATTCTGTGCGCCGGCGGCGTCTCTTCCGGGATCTATCCGACCGATGCCTCATCCCAGGTCGAATATCTCGTCAACGATTCCCGGACCAAAGTGATCTTCGCCGAGGACGAGGAGCAGCTCGACAAAATCCTGGCCTGCCGCGCACGCTGTCCGTCTCTGCGAAAGATCATCGTGTTCGACATGGAGGGGCTCAGCGGCTTCTCCGACGACATGGTGATGTCGCTCGACGAGTTCCGCGCGCTCGGGCGCAACCACATGGCCGGCCGCGAGGCGCTGTGGCAGGAGATGGTCGACAGTCGCAGCGCGAGCGACCTCGCGGTCCTCGTCTATACGTCCGGCACCACGGGTCCGCCCAAGGGCGCCATGCACGCCAACCGCAGCGTCACGCACCAGATGCGGCACGCCAACGATTTCATTCCGGCGCGCGAGGATGAGGACCGGCTGATCTTCCTGCCGCTCTGCCACGTCGCCGAACGGATCGGCGGCTATTACATCTCGGTCGCGCTCGGCTCGGTGATGAATTTTGCCGAGAGTCCGGAGACCGTGCCGGACAATCTGCGCGAGGTGCAGCCGACCATCTTCCTCGCGGTGCCGCGCATCTGGGAAAAATTCTATTCCGCCATCACCATCGCGCTGAAGGACGCGACCCCGCTGCAGCGATGGGTCTACCGGCGCGCCATCGACGTCGGCTATCGCATGGTCGATTACAGGATCGAAGGGAAACCGCCGCCGCTGTCGTTGCGGATCGCGAACGGCATCGCTTATCGGCTCGCATTCCGCAACATTCGCCGCATGATCGGGCTCGACCGATGCCTCATCGCCTTCACCGGCGCGGCGCCGATCGCACCGGAGCTGATCCGCTGGTTTCTCGCTCTCGGCATCGACATCCACGAGGTCTACGGCCAAACCGAGAATTGCGGCGTCGCCACCATGATGCCGACGGAGCGGATCAAGCTCGGCTCGGTCGGCAAGGCGGTGTCCTGGGGCGAGGTCGCGCTGTCGCCCGAGGGGGAGATCCTGATCAGGGGCGACTTCCTGTTCATGGGCTATCTGAACCAGCCGGAGAGGACAGCTGAGACCATCGACCATCGTGGCTGGCTGCACACCGGCGACGTCGGCACCATCGACAATGAGGGCTTCGTCCGCATCACCGACCGGATGAAGGACATCATCATCACCTCCGGCGGCAAGAACGTCACGCCGTCCGAGATCGAGAATCAGCTGAAATTCTCGCCCTACATCTCGGACTCCGTGGTGATCGGCGACAAGCGGCCATACCTCACCTGCCTCGTGATGATCGACCAGGAGAATGTCGAGAAATACGCGCAAGACCACGACATCCCCTTCACCAATTATGCCAGCCTGTGCCGCGCGACAGAGATCCAGGACCTGATCTGGCGCGAGATCGAAGCGGTCAACGCCAATTTCGCCCGTGTCGAGACCATCAAGAGATTCTATCTGATCGAACGCCAGCTCACTCCGGAGGACGAGGAGCTGACGCCGACCATGAAACTGAAGCGCGGCTTCGTGAACAAGCGTTACGCCGCCGAAATCGACGCGATGTACCCGGCGCGGGCGGTGGCTTGAACAATCTTGTTTGAACAACAGCGAAGGAGTGATGGCCCCACCCTTCGCACCATAAGGGCCCCAAGGAGAGGAGACGTCAATGTCGAGATCGTTGAGAACGTTCGGCTTTGCGGCAGGCGCGGTGGTGCTCACCTGTTTGCCGGCCGTCGCGCAAACCAAGGTCACCAATGAAGGCATCTCGGCCTCCGAGATCGTCATCGGCACCCATCAAGATTTGTCGGGGCCGATCAAAGGCTGGGGCGTGCCGGTCTCGAACGGCATGAAGATGGCGGTCGAGGAGATCAATGCCGCCGGCGGCGTCCAGGGGCGAAAGATTCGGCTTGTCCTCGAGGACAGCGGCTACGATCCGAAGAAGGCCGTGCTCGCATCGCAGAAGCTGATCGAGCGCGACAAGATCTTCGCGATGGTGGGGGCAATGGGCTCGCCGACCGTCCTGGCGGCGCAGGATATCCTGCTCGACGCCGGCGTGCTTCAGCTGTTCCCGCTGACGGCAGCGGAGTTCACGTTCAAGTTCGATCCCGCCAAGCCGCAGGAGCGGCTGAAGTTCAACAATCTGCTGCCCTATGTCGAGAGCACGCGGGCGGCGCTGAAATACATGATGGAGTGGAAGAACTTCAAGAAGCCCTGCATCATGCATCAGGACGACGAGTACGGGAAGAACGTGCTCGACGGCTTCAACCAGCAGCTCACTGCCATGAAGGTCCAGCCGGCCTCGATCACGAGCTACAAGCGCGGTGCCTCCGACTTTAGCGCGCAGATCGCCAAGATGAAGTCCGACAGCTGCGACCTCGTCGTGCTCGGCGCTGTGCTCCGTGAGCCCATCGGTGCGATGACGGAAGCCAAGAAGCTCGGCTGGGACGTCACCTTCCTCGGCGCGACGCCAACCAACGTGATGGAGGTGCCCATGCTCGGCAAGGAGGCCGTGGAAGGGCTCTACGCGGCGTCCGGATTCGAGATCCCCTACGAGGACACCGCAAAGGGCAAGGTGAAAGATTGGTTGGTCAATTACAAGAAGATGTTCAGCACCGACGCCAACACGCAGGCCATCATCGGCTACAACGCGGTGATGACATTCGCGTTCTACGCCAACAAGGCAGGCAAGGATCTGACCGGCCAGAAGATGCTGGACGCGCTGGAATCGGGCGACAAGTTCCTCGACATCTTCAACTCGCCGCCGACCAAATTCTCCAAGACCGACCACCTCGCCAACACCATCACCCAGGTGCAGCAGGTCAAGGGCGGCCGCTGGGTTCTGGTGAAGGACAATCTGATGTTTTGATCGCTTGCCGCCCGCGCGCTGCACCCTCTCCCCTTGTGGGAGAGGGTGGCTTCGCGTGAGCGAAGCCGGGTGAGGGGTTCTCTCCGGGCGTGAATCTCTCTCGGTAGAACTCGCGGAGACAACCCCTCATCCGGCGCTTCGCGCCACCTTCTCCCGCAAGGGGAGAAGGGAGAAGGGAGAAGGCGCGACACACCGAGATAGAATCTACGATCCCCCGCCCGCGGTGCCTGAATTCACCGGGGCCAACTCGTCTTCCCGGCAGCGCCAGCCATCGGCGGCTTTGACAAACGCAAAAGTGCGCTGGATTCGCAGGCGGCGTGTGACGTTGAAGGCGTCTGCGGAGCGCTCCTTGTTGCCGACACCAGGCTGCGGACGACCCGTTCTGGCGTCCCAGCAGGTGCCCGTGCACGTCGTGGCGATCTTGCTGCAGGTGGCGAAGGGCGCCAGCACGGCCATCTCGATCTCGCCCGTGACCTGCGCCTCCTGCTCGGCCACCTGGCTGTCGAGCGCGTAGACGCGGTTGATGCGGAGGAAGTTGCCGCAGGAATTGGCCGCGTGGATTCGCGCGGCGCAGAAGTCGACGGCATCGGTGTCGGGCGCGCGGGCTGTGACCTGCCGGCCGAACACCTTCTTCGGATCGCCTTTCGCCGCGCCGATCTCGTCGGCCTTGTGCTTCAGATAACCGGCCAGACAGTCCTCCGCAGTCTCGAGCTCCCCGAGCGGCACGTTCTCCTTGCCGACCAGATTGCATTTGCGGTCGCGCTCCCGCGTCCACCGGCCATATTCGGCGAAGGCAAAGCGTGCCGCGGTCGGATCGAGCTTGCGGATCAGGCCGAGGACCTGGCTGTTCAACTCGGTCTCGGCAAGCGCCAACGACGGGTCCGCACAGATCAGCGCGCCCGCGGCGGTGTTGGCCGCGAGACAATCGAAATCCGGATCGCGCACGATCGCGGCGCGCTCATCGGTCACCTTGAGAAGACATGCCTTCACGCGGTCGAAATCGTCGGCGCGGATCGCGGTCTGGCTGACGATGCCGCAACCGAGGTTGCGCTGGCGAATCCAGATCGCGTTCTCCTCGATTCCAGGCAGGCGATCGGGCAGGCGGGCAAGCCGCGCCTCGATTCCCGTGCTCAGCCTCTCGGCGGCGGCGGCGAGCTCGGCATCACCGCAGAACAATTGATTGCCGGGATCGCGGATCTGCTGGCAGTTGTTCCTGGCGAACAGCGGCAGCCTGTCTGCGACGGAGCGGTCGGACGGGCCGGATTGCGCGAAGCTGGATTGCGTGAAACGTGGAGCCGCCGGCAAGGCCAGCAGCGCAAGCATAGTCAGCACGATGAACCGCATTCCAGTCGCCCCCGCATAGCCGCGGGCATGCTAGCGTCCCGGATCGCGCGGCGAAATGGCTTTGTGGGCAAGCCGTACTTTATACTGGTAGCCCGGATGGAGCGCAGCGCAATCCGGGATTCGTGCGACAGGCGGCAGCCCCGGATTTCGCGGAGCCCGTCATCGGGCGGCGCTGTGCGCCGACCCGGTGGCTCCATCCGGGCTGCAAGAAAATCAACGCGCCTCGGCGGCGATCATCGAGAACCGCACGGGTTCGTCGACATATTTCATCACGGCCGACCGGTAGAGCACGAACAGCGGCTGGTAGCTCCGTGCGGCGTCGTCCTCGACCATTGCCATGCGGCGGTTGTCGAGCATCAGCCAGTGGCCGTCGAGCCGTGCAGCGGCAACCGCATGCTCTTCGCCGGCACGGATGTCGCGTACGACAACGATGCGGAGATCTTCGGCGGCAACGCCCGCGAGCTTAAGGGCGGCGAGCTTGGCAATGGCATAGTCCTCGCAATCCCCGGCGCCACGCGCGAAAGTCGCGAGCGGCGAGCTCCAGACGTCGTCAGAGCCATCGTCGGCCGCACGGATGGCGAGGTTAATGGCGCGATTGGTTTCGCCCAGCAGAGCGCGGCCGTCGCGGGCGCGGGCTTGGTCGACGATGGCGAGCAGCTTGAGTGCCGCAGGCGATGCGCAATTGTCCCGGTCGCCGTCGCACAGCGCGAGCTGTACCATGTCATCGTCGAGCCTGGACCTCAACGCGAGCCATTTCTGCTGCAGGCTGCCGGCGGAGATGGCGAAGGCGAACACGCCGAACGGCTCGGCGGATTTGCGCACGAGGACGCCGGCTCCCGGTGACAGCAGCGTGCCAGCGCGAAGCTCGGCGGCCGATCCGAACAGGATCAATCCGCACAGCACAAGGATTGCGCGCCAAGCGCGCGAACGAGCAGCGGTCTCCATCTGACATCCCCTTCCAGCTTCGCCAGGTCCCCCTCGACCTGCACGTGCCGGGCTTTGTTGCTTTCGCGGAGATAGTGGGAGGCAGGCGGTTTTGTTCTGCTTAACGCGCCCGGCTGGGGTCCCAAAACCGGGCAACAGGCTGAAACGGGCCTGCTCAAATTGCGTAAAATTTTACGATTCGCCGGCTAGGAGCGCGGCAGCTGCCGCGAGGAAGGACCGATTGCAGGCAGAAGTTGTCGTGGAACTGATTCTGCGCCTTATGGCTAACGGGTCGCTATTTCGCGAGTTCTGTTAGTTGGATCACAGATTTGGCTCCGTATTTGCCGCAGTGTGGTGCGGGGCACCACGAACAAAAGATGACAGAAGTATCGATTGTGGGATTTCTACAATGGAATACATGGGGTTACTGAAAATGAGCGAAAATAATCGCCACTTTACTTATGAGTATTTCAAAAATTACTTCGGCTTCTCTGCGGACGCCCAGCCGCCTGAGAGCATCGACTGCTTGGTGATGCCAAATCACACAAGCAATAGGTGGTTTCGCTAAGGACTTGGTAATGATATGCAAGTTTAGGCGAGCGATACTTACTTAGATTTTAACTCCTTTTTTGGTGCCCGGATTGAATTACGCTGGCAAATTTGACGCCGCGATTTCCTTGGACGGCTTGGGTTCCCGATCGCCCGCCGATGGCCATGTCGATTCTTTTACCGCAAAGGCCCGCGGTCACGTGCCTGATGGCGCATTCGTCGTTCCCGACCCGAACCTGATCTTCAACGGCGATTTTAAGCGCGCCGGTCTCGACCTCGTGCTGTCCCATGATGGGCACGATTTCGTCGTTCACGATTATTTCAGGGGCGACAAGTGCGCGGCGATCGCCTCACCCGACGGCGCGCACCTCACCGGGGACGTCGTCAACGCACTCACCGGCCATGTGCAATATGCGCAGGCCGCCTCCGGCATTGCCGCCGCGCAGGTCATCGGCCACGTCACCAAGCTCTCCGGCAGCGCGACTGCGGTCCGTAACGGCGTCTCCGTCATCCTGAACAACGGCGACAATGTCGAGAAGGGCGACGTGGTCTCGACCGGTGGCGACTCGACGCTCGGCATCACGTTCATCGACGGCACCGTGTTCGGCCTGTCCTCCAATGCGCGGATGGTGCTGAACGAGATGGTCTACGACCCCAACGGGTCGAACAATTCCTCGCTGCTTAGTCTGGTCGCGGGCACCATCACTTTCGTTGCCGGCGAGACCGCCAAGCACGGCGACATGAAGGTCGACACGCCGGTCGCCACCATGGGCATCCGCGGCACGGCGGTGCTGAGCCAGATCAACTTCGTCGTTCCCGCCGGCGGCGGCGATCCGCAGCCGCAGGCAAGCTTCCAGGTGCTGGTCGAGCCGAACGGCACGACGGGCTCCTACATCCTGTTCGACAAGGTCACGCTGCTTCCGATCGCGACGGTCAACCAGGCCGGGCAGATGATCCAGATCAGCGGCGGCAACGTCTCGATCTCCAATGCGCTGATGTCGCCGGACATCCAGAAGCTGATCACGGACGTGTTCACGCTGAAGTTCACGGACAACAACAGCAACACCAAGCTGACCCAGAATTTCACCGACTCGATCACGCAGACAGGCAACATTGTCTTCATCAAGACGGATACCGGTGCCACCGCGACCGCGACCTTCACGCATCTCCCTGACCCGGGATCGCAGGCGCCCGGCCATAATCCGTCGACCAGCACCCGCATTCCCGGCCCGCCCGTTCGTCAAAGCCTCGATCTCAACGGCAATGTGAAGACGGCGTTCGGGATTACCGAGCGTGCGGACACGACCGGCGACACAACGCATTACGATACCATCTCCGGTCGCATCACCTTCGTCGATCAAAACCTGGCCGATCTGCCGACGGTGAGCATAGACCTCGGCGATACGCCGAACTTTGTCTACAAGAACGCCAGCCAGCAGGATGTCACCGGCGCGCTCTCTGCACTCCAGAAGCAGGACATCGCGGCAACGCAGATCCAGATCAGCGTCGCCGCAGCCGCCGGTAACAACAACAACGGCTCGGCGGTCTGGACCTACGCGATTCCCGACCACGTCTTCGACTTCCTCGCGGCGGGCGAAACGTTGACGCTGACCTACAAGGTGCGCGTCAACAATAATTTCTCGGTCAATCCCGAAACGTCGACCATCGACATCACCATCACGATCACCGGCACCAACGACAAGCCGGTGATCACCACCAGCGTTCCGGTCATCATCTTCGAAGGCGGCACCAGCGTGCCGGGTGGCCCGCTCACCAGCGATGTTCCGACGACGGGCACGCTGGACTTCACCGACGTCGACCTCACCGACAAACATACGGTCTCGGTGGCGTTGACCAGCGCGACCCTGCCTGACGGCACCGTTCCGCCGGGGCCGCTTGCGGCGTTCCAGAGCGCGATGTCGGTCGCGATCGCGGCGGGCGCCGATAGCACCGGGGACGGCACCGGCACCATCAACTGGTCGCTGGCTGACCTGCCGGTCTATCTCGCCGACTTCATCCCCAAGGGTGAGGTGCTGACGCTGGTCTACACCGTGACGCTCAAGGACGCGCAAGGCGCCATCTCGCAGCAGACCATCACCGTCACGATCACCGGCACCGACGCTCCCGCCGTGGTGTGGATCGCGACCGACAAGCCCGGCGCTCCCTCCGGCGGCTTCTGGAAGGATGCGGCCAACTGGGCAACCGGCACGGTCCCGACCATCAATGACGACGTCATCGTCATCACCGACCAGCTGCATGGGCTGACGCCGTCCTATCCGGTGACGATCGACACGGCAGCCTACGCCAAGTCGATCACGATGAACGATTACGACACCGCGATCGGCCACAAGGCACCGGAAGTCATCAACAAAAGTGCGTTGACGATTGCGGGCAAGATCAGCCTCAAGGCCGATTCGAAGCTCACCAATTTCACGGCAAGCACGATCTCCGTTGGTGGCAAGGCCGAGTTCCTGGACAGTAGCGTGCTCACCAATGCCGGCTATCTGACGTTCAAGGGTGGCGGCGATTTTGCCAAGAGCACCACGATCACCAATTCCGGCACGATCGAGCTGTTCGGCGGCACGCTGAAGACGCTTGCAGGAATTAACAATGCCGGCGGCACGCTGAAGGCCGATGCCGGCACGACGCTGATCGTCGACACCGCCACCATCAGCGGCGGCACGGTCACCATCGCCGGCACGCTGGAACTCGATGGCAGCAGCGTCCTCGAGGACGGCACGCTGAACAATTCAGGAGCGGTCAACGTCAAGGGCACTGCGGAGTTCGCCCACGAGACCGTCTCCAACGTCTCCGCCGGCACGATCAAGGTGCTGGCGAATGGCTGGTTGACGATCGACCAGGGCTCGACCGTCGCCAACACCGGCAACGTCACGGTCGATGCCAACGGCAAGCTGACGGTCAATGGCGCCACGATCAGCGGTGCCGGCACGGTCACGGACAACGGCGAGATCGACCTCACCGGCAACGCCGTTCTGAGCGGCGGCATCCTGAACAACAATGCGGCCTTCAAGGTCAGCGGCACCGGCAACGCGCTGGACCACGAGACGGCCACGAACGCGAGCACCGGCACGATCGAAGTGCTGGCGAACGGCGCGCTGACGATCGACCAGGGCTCGACCGTCGCCAACACCGGCAACGTCACGGTCGATGCCAACGGCAAGCTGACGGTCAATGGCGCCACGATCAGCGGTGCCGGCACGGTCACGGACAACGGCGAGATCGACCTCACCGGCAACGCCGTTCTGAGCGGCGGCATCCTGAACAACAATGCGGCCTTCAAGGTCAGCGGCACCGGCAATGCGCTGGACCATGAGACGGTCACGAATGCGAGCACCGGCACGATCGAAGTGCTTGCCAACGGCGCGCTGACGATCGACCAGGGCTCGACGGTTGCCAACACCGGCAACGTCACGGTCGATGCCAACGGCAAGCTGACGGTGAACGGGGCCACGATCAGCGGTGCTGGTACCGTCACGGACAACGGCGAGATCGACCTCACCGGCAACGCCGTTCTGAGCGGCGGCGTCCTGAACAACAATGCGGCCTTCAAGGTCAGCGGCACCGGCAACGCGCTGGACCATGAGACGATCACGAATACGAGCACCGGTACGATCGAAGTGCTGGCGAACGGCGCGCTGACGATCGACCAGGGCTCGACGGTTGCGAATGCCGGCAACGTCACGGTCGATGCCAACGGCAAGCTGACGGTCAATGGCGCCACGATCAGCGGTGCCGGGACGGTCACGGACAACGGCGAGATCGATCTGACCGGCAACGCCGTTCTGAGCGGCGGCATCCTGAACAACAATGCGGCCTTCAAGGTCAGCGGCACCGGCAACGCGCTGGACCATGAGACGATCACGAATGCGACGACCGGCACGATCGAAGTGCTTGCCAACGGCGCGCTGACGGTTGACCAGGGCTCGACGGTTGCGAATGCCGGCAACGTCACGGTGGACGCCAACGGCAAGCTGACGGTGAACGGGGCCACGATCAGCGGTGCCGGGACGGTCACGGACAACGGCGAGATTGATCTGACCGGCAACGCCGTTCTGAGCGGCGGCATCCTGAACAACAATGCTGCCTTCAAGGTCAGCGGCACCGGCAACGCGCTGGACCATGAGACGATCACGAATGCGAGCACCGGCACGATCGAGGTGCTGGCGAACGGTGCGTTGACGATCGACCAGGGCTCGACGGTTGCGAATGCCGGCAACGTCACGGTGGACGCCAACGGCAAGCTGACGGTGAACGGGGCCACGATCAGCGGCACCGGCACGGTCACGGGTAACGGCGAGATCGACCTGACCGGCGCTGCGGTGCTGAGCGGCGGCGTCCTGAACAACAATGCGGCCTTCAAGGTCAGCGGCACCGGCAACGCGCTGGACCACGAGACGGTCACGAATGTGACGACCGGCACGATCGAGGTGCTGGCGAACGGCGCGCTGACGGTCGACCAGGGCTCGACCGTCGCCAACACCGGCAACGTCACGGTGGATGCCAACGGCAAGCTGACGGTGAACGGGGCCACGATCAGCGGTGCCGGGACGGTCACGGGTAACGGCGAGATCGACCTGACGGGAGGCGCCACTCTGAGCGGCGGCATCCTGAACAACAATGCTGCCTTCAAGGTCAGCGGCAGCGGCAATGCGCTGGACCATGAGACGGTCACGAATGCGAGCACCGGCACGATCGAAGTGCTGGCGAACGGCGCGCTGACGGTTGACCAGGGCTCGACCGTCGCCAACACCGGCAACGTCACGGTCGATGCCAACGGCAAGCTGACGGTGAACGGGGCCACGATCAGCGGTGCTGGTACGGTCACGGACAACGGCGAGATCGATCTGACCGGCGCTGCGGTGCTGAGCGGCGGCATCCTGAACAACAATGCGGCCTTCAAGGTCAGCGGCACCGGCAACGCGCTCGACCACGAGACGGTCACGAATGCGAGCACCGGCACGGTCGAAGTGCTGGCGAACGGCGCGCTGACGATCGACCAGGGCTCGACAGTCGCCAATGCCGGCAACGTCACGATCGATGCCAACGGCAAGCTGACGGTCAACGGTGCCACGATCAGCGGTGCTGGTACGGTCACGGACAACGGCGAGATCGACCTGACCGGCAATGCCGTGCTGAGCGGCGGCATCCTGAACAACAACGCGGCCCTCAAGGTCAGCGGCACCGGCAACGCGCTGGACCATGAGACGGTCACGAATGCGAGCACCGGCACGATCGAAGTGCTGGCGAACGGCGCGCTGACGGTTGACCAGGGCTCGACCGTCGCCAACACCGGCAACGTCACGGTCGATGCCAACGGCAAGCTGACGGTGAACGGGGCCACGATCAGCGGTGCTGGTACGGTCACGGACAACGGCGAGATCGATCTGACCGGCGCTGCGGTGCTGAGCGGCGGCATCCTGAACAACAATGCGGCCTTCAAGGTCAGCGGCACCGGCAACGCGCTCGACCACGAGACGGTCACGAATGCGAGCACCGGCACGGTCGAAGTGCTGGCGAACGGCGCGCTGACGATCGACCAGGGCTCGACAGTCGCCAATGCCGGCAACGTCACGATCGATGCCAACGGCAAGCTGACGGTCAACGGTGCCACGATCAGCGGTGCTGGTACGGTCACGGACAACGGCGAGATCGACCTGACCGGCAATGCCGTGCTGAGCGGCGGCATCCTGAACAACAATGCCGCCTTCAAGGTCAGCGGCACCGGCAACGCGCTGGACCATGAGACGGTCACGAATGCGACGACCGGCACGATCGAAGTGCTGGCGAATGGCGCGCTGACGGTCGACCAGGGCTCGACGGTTGCGAATGCCGGCAACGTCACGGTCGATGCCAACGGCAAGCTGACGGTCAATGGCGCCACGATCAGCGGCGGTACGATCGACGGTCTCGGCACCATCGATGTCACCAGCGCCAGCAAGATCGATGGCGGCGCGACGCTGAGCACGGCCACAGTTACCGCCGATGCCAAGCTGACGCTGGACGGCATCACGGTGTCGGGCTCGACGATCACGGACAATGGAGGCATCGAGCTCGACAACACCGTCAAGCTCAAGGACGGCGCCAGCATCCAGGGCGGCGCGGTCGCCAATACCGGCACGCTGAAGATCACCGGCGCTGCGACGCTGCTCAACGACGTCGTGACCAATACCGGTACGGTGTCGGTCGATGGCGGCCAGACGCTGACACTGTCCGGCACGGAGATTTCGGGCGGAGCCGTCAACGGCGCCGGGGCGATCGATGTCATCGGCAGCAGCAAGATCGATCAATCAGCGACGCTGAGCACCTCTGCCGTGACGGTTGAGAGCGGCGTCATCCTGACGCTGGATGACGTGACTGTTGCGGGCACCGCAATCGCCAATCATGGCACGGTCAAGGTCGATGCAAGCAGCAAGCTGACATTGAACGGTGCAAGCCTGACAGGCGGCGCGCTCACCGTTTCGGGTACGCTGAATTCGACCGGCACAACTACGATTACCGACGCCAACATCTCGAACAACTACCTGATCGAGGCAACCCTGGGCGCGTTGACCCTGCTGGCGACGACCTCCGCAACCTCGATCGCGAATGGCGGCATCCTCCGGGCCAATGGCGCCGAGCTCGACATCAACGGCGAAACCATCGCAAACACCGGCACGTTGGCGGCGATTGATCACGGGACACTGAAGCTGATCGGGACGACGGTGACCGACACCGGCAGCGGTAGTGTCTCGGTCGAGTCCGGCTCTACACTCGATCTCCAGGGCGCCACCATCGACGGCGGCACGGTGACGATTGCCGGTACGCTGGAATCGACTGGCACGAGCGCGATCAACAACGCCGACATCACCAACACCGGCACGATCACGGTGACCAGCGGTACGCTGACGATTGATCCCGCCATCCTCCACACCATCACCAATCACAATCTGATTCAGGCGAATGGCGGTGAACTCGATATTTCCGGTGACCTGATCGTCAACTCCGCCGATATCATGGCGGTGCATGGCGGCACGCTGAAGCTTGCGAGCGTCATCGTCACCAATTCCGGCGGGTCGATCACGGTCGACGGCACCTCGAAGCTCTATCTGACCGACGTCTCGATCAACGGCGGCAGCCTGAGCAATGCCGGCAATCTCTACGGCGTATCCGGCTCCAACACCGTTTCGGCGATGGTCACGAACACCGGCACCATCGAGGTGCAGGCCGGCACGCTCGACCTCGCCGGCGGCCTTAGCGGTGTCGGCTCGGTGATCATCGACGATGGTGCGACGCTCGAACTCGCCGGGGCGACGGCGCAGACCATTGCCTTCGCCGGTGGCGCCGATACGCTCCAGCTCGACAAGGTGGCGGGCCAGAGCTTCACCGGCACCATTGCCGGTCAGTCGACGAAAGCCGGCACGTTCACGATCAAGGGCGCGGCCGATATCACGACATCGAGCGGCGACGCACTCGACTTCACCGCATCGGGCGGCACATCTGCAACGCCCGCCAACATCGTTCTCGCGCCCACCGGTGCACTGACGGGCGCGGCCAACGGCGTCGCCGTCACCCAGAACGGTACCGGCGATATCTCGTTCACGGCGACCGGCGACATCAAGGGCCTCGCCGGCCACGGCATCTGGCTGCGCGACAGCGCGACCGGCGCTGGCGATATCACCGTCAACAATCTCACCGGCAAGGCGACCGGCGCCGGCGCGAATTCGGTCGGCGTTCTTGTCGAGAATTTGAACAGCGCGAGCGCCGGCGGCATCTCGATCACCCAGCTCGGCGGCGCAGTTGGCGGCGCATACGGCATCGACGCGGTTACGCTAGGCCACGGCGACATTGCCATTGACGCCGGTGGCACCATCACAGGCAGCTCCGTCTACGGTATCCGTGCGCGCAGCTATGGCAGCGGCAGCGAGACCGTCACGACCGAGGCCGGCAGCGCCGTCACCTCGGGCAGCTCGGCCATCATTGCGGTCAATCGAGCAAATTCGATCGACGCGTCGGACGGCAGCACCATCACCGTCACCACCTACGGCACGATCAATTCCGGCAGCAGCCTGAACCAGAGCGGCAACACGCCGGCGGGCATCCAGGCCGGCTACACCGGTGCCATCACCGGATCGACCGCCAATACCCACGTCAACGGCACCGTCACCATCGGCAATCACGCCAACATTACCGCCGCGGCGGGCTATGGCATCGACGCCTACAATTACGGCAACGGCGACGTCAGGGTGACCAGCTTCGCCGGGACCACGATTTCGGTCTCCGGTGCCCAAAGCGTCGGCATCAACGCGTCGGCATTGAGCGGTGGCGCTGGCGACGTGACGGTCACGCTTGGCGAAAATGTTACGATCTCGGGTGCGACGAGCTACGGCATCAGGGCCTACAGCATCGATGCGGGCGACATCAGCGTCACCATGGCGAACGGCGACAGTATCACGTCTGGCAGCACCGGCATCGTGGCGGTCAACTACGCCACTGCGATCGCTGCCGGCATCGGGAGCACGATCTCCGTCGAGGCGCACGGCACGATCCACTCCGGCTCGACCTCGAACAACGACAGCACCATTCCCGGCGGGATCATCGCCGGCTACAAGCCCGGCGGGACCGGCACGTTCTCGAATGCGGTCAAGGGCGACGTCACCGTTACGAGCGATGCAACGATTATCGCCGATGTGGGCTACGGCATCGAGGCGTTCACCTGGGGTGCCGGCAACCTCACAGTCACGACCGGGGCGACCTCCTCGATTTCGGCCGCAGGTACCGCGATCGGTGCCTTCGATCACGGTGGCGGCGACGTCAGCGTCACCAATAATGGCTCCACTACCGGCGCGGTCGGCGTGTCTGCCATCGCCAACGGCAGCGGCGACGTCACAATCGTCAATCACGGTGCTATCACCAGCACGAGCCTCGCCGGCATCAGCGTCACCCAGAACGAAGCGGGCGCGACCGGCTCGACCCATATCACCAATACCGGATCGATCGTGGCCCCGAGCGCCCATGCGGCGATCTTCATCCAGGAGAACGCGACCGGCATCGCGCAGATCGACAATTCCGCCACCGGAACGATCGGACCCGCCCTCGCCTCGTCCGTGACCGCTGCGACCTACGCCATCGTCGAGACCGGCGGCCACGTCACGATCAACAATGCCGGTCACATCAACGGCAATATCTCGGTCGCCACCGCGACGTTCAACAATGAGCTGGGCGGCACCTGGACGGTCGCCGGCTCGGGCGTCTTCGGCAACGCGTCGTCGATTGTCAACCACGGTGCCATCGACCTGCATGGCGCGTCGATCTCCGGGACCGGGCTGAGCGTCGAGAATTACGCGACCATCGACAGTTGGGGCACGGCGTCGATCACGGGCACCATCGCCAATGCCGGCAGCATCGAGATCCATGACGGGGCGCTGACGCTGTTCGGCTCACTGTCGGGCTCGGGCTCGGTCACCGTCGACGCCGGCGCGTTGCTGAAGCTCGACGGCACGGTCACGCAGACGATCACACTCGACGGCGACGGCGCCCATCTTCAGATCGATACGTCGGCGTTCGGCGGCTCTATCGGCGCGCTGTCCACGAACGACACGATCGACCTGTCGACCATCAAGTATGGGCTCGGTACCAGCGCAGTCTATGTCGCCAACAGCAACCCCTCCACCGGCGGCGTGCTGACGGTAACCGATGCGGACGGCAATCACATCAGCCTGACCCTGTCCGGTGCCGACTACAGCAATGCCCATTTCGCCGGTAGTGACGACGGCACTGGCCACACGCTGATCACCACGACCGATGACCACGCGCCGGCCTTCACCGCCGGCGGCGTGCTGGCGGGAGGCGTCTCCGAGCAGGCGGACGCCACCGGCGACTTCGCCACGTCCGATACGTCAACGCCCGCGACCGGCGCGATTCACTTCACCGACGTCGACTTGACCGACCTGCCGACGGCACAGATCACCGGCCAGGTCGTGACCTCGCTTGGCGCCGATCACAGCACTATTCTCACCTCGTCGCTCACGCTTGACGAGATCGCGGCGCTCAAGACCGGACTGACCCTTCTGCCGCAGGCCGGACTGAACAATGGCACCGTCACCTGGAGCTATTCGATCGCCGACGGCGCGCTGGACTTCCTCGCCAAGGACCAGACCGCGAAGGTGGTTTCCACCATCACGATCACGGACGATTACGGCAAGACCGCCACAACCGACGTCACAATCACGATCACGGGCAAGAACGACGCACCCGCGATCACGGCGGAAACGAACGACCATTCCGGCGCGGACCTGCCCGAGACGAATACGCCGCTGGTGAAGCATGGTACGCTGACGGTTTCGGATGCCGATGCCACCGATCATGTGACGGTCGCGGTCGATCATCTCGATATCTATTTGGACGATGTGCTCCAGACCGGCTATGTCGGCGAGCCCTCGAACGAGACGCTGCTCAACTATCTGGCCGTGCAGCCCGGAGAAGTTCTCGATGGCACCGCCACCCACGCCGCGTTTACGTGGGATTTCAATTCAGGCAGCGAGGCCTTCGACTTCCTTGCCGCCGGCCACACGCTGTCGCTGCAGTACACGATCGTGCCGGACGATGGCCATACGCCGACCGGAACCGGTAACGGCGTCCTCACTTTCAACATCGCCGGCAGCAACGATGCGCCGACTCTGGGTGACGCGACGCTGGCCTCGGTCAGTGGAGATAACAGCGATCCGGTTGGCTCCACAGTCAGCGATCTCTTTGCTGGCAAGTTCCACGACGCCGACGACGGCGCGAGCTTCCAGGCCATCGCGGTCAGCGCGGACAACGCCACTTCGGATCAGGGAGTCTGGCAGTACGAAATCGCCGGCTCCGACCAGTGGGTCGACATTGCCGGCGTCAGCGACACCAATGCGCTCGTGCTCAGCACCGATACGCTGGTCCGCTTTGTCCCGGCTAACGGCTTCAGCGGCACGCCCGGCTCGCTCGACGTTCATGCGCTCGACGACACCTACACCGGCGGGATCAGCGCCGGCTCCCCGGTCTCGATCGATATCACGAGCGCCGGCATCGGCCACGGCGGCACCACGCCGGTGTCGGACCACGCCGCTTCGGTCAGCATCGATGTGACAGTTCCGCCGGATGTGCTGGTTGCGAACGACGATGCGCTGGACAACGCGACGCCGCCTTCGACCGATGGCGGCTGGGTACTCGACACTGACAACGGCCACTACTATCGGCTCGTGACCACCGAGCTGAGTTGGGATGATGCGAAAGTGCAGGCTGAATCCGATGGTGCCTATCTGGCGACCATCACCGGCCAAGGCGAGCAAGATATCGTCCAGGGACTTTCCGTGGGCTACCGCGCCTGGATCGGCGGCGGGAGCACCGACGATACCGACGGGGCCGGCGCCCATTTCTCCTGGCTGACCGGTCCCGAGTCGGGCTCGGCATTCGGCTACACGCATTGGCGTCTCGATAGCAACGAGCCGAACGGCGGCTTTGGTTCGAGCACGCAGCACGTCCATATTGAAGGCGTCGACGATGCCGCGAACGGTGGCTGGAATGATGCACCAGGCGACGCGGTCGGCCGGTACTTCATAGAGGAATGGGGTGGCCAAAGCGGTCAGGTCGCATTCAAGGAGAATGTTGGGACCACGCTGACCACGGCGCAACTGCTGGCCAACGACACCGATTCCGCGGGCAATCCCATCACCGTGACGTCCGTCGGCGATCTCTCCGGTCAAAGCCTCCATGGCGGCACGGTCGCGCTCAACGGCAACATCATCACCTATACGCCGGCCACGGACTATTTCGGCGCAGACAGCTTCACCTATACGATCTCCGACGGCGTCAAGACCGCGACCGCAATGGTGTCCTTCGCCGTCGACCAATCGCCGGTGATTGACACGACGCATTTCGCCCACACCCATAACGAGGACAACAGCGATACGGTGACAGGCCTGTCCGTCTCGGGGTCTTCGACCGAGACCTACAGCCTGAGCGCGGTGACCGCAGGCTCGATCGACGGCAGCACAGTATCCCCGTCGCAGGACGACGATCTCTCGCTGGACGACGTAAATGCAGATCTGGCCAGCGTGACCTATACGCCCGGAGAAATGCCGCCGGTCAATGACATGATCACCTTCGCCGTGACCGACAGTCACGGCATCAAGGATACCGTCAACTTCATCTTCAACGAAAGCGGCGAAGGCCCGGTGTTTTTGACGGGAACGGCCGGCAAGGACGTCATTTTCGCCAGCGAATCGAGCGACACGCTGATCGGCGGCGGCGCCAAGGACCAATTCGTGTTCGCGCCGGCGTCGTCGCAGGATTCGGTCCTGCACACGGTGATCGATTTCGAGATTGGCCTGGACAAGATCGACCTGCGGCAGTTCGGCGGCATCAGCTCGTTCGAGGACCTCGGTATTGCGCCGCAGTCCGGCGGCGCTCTTATTACGCTCGACAATCACGAAGCGATCCTGCTGAAAAACGTCGTTGGAACGCTACAGGCAAGCGATTTCATTATTACCAACCACGCCATTCTGTGATGCGCCCCGTGGGGCTCGCCAGCTGGCCCGCCGCTTGATCGTCACAAAAATCCATCGACCTTCGCATCCGGGAATGGCCAATCGCGCACGGACGCTGCATGATCGGTGCGCACGGCGCGGCGCGGGTTTGCAGGAAGTCCTACTGAAATGAAACGTCTCAAGATCCTGCGGCGGTGGTTTGCGCGCAAGTTGGGGTTTGCGCGGCTGATGTGCCTTGCGCTGCTGGTCGTGTTTGCCGGCGCTCGCCTCTGGGATCCGCCGCCGATCCAGGAACTGCGGCTGCGCACTTTCGACATGTTTCAGTTGATCGATCCGCGCCACAAGACGGCGCGGCCGGTCACCATCGTCGACATTGACGACAAGAGCCTCGCCAAGCTTGGCCAGTGGCCGTGGCCGCGGACGCGGATCGCCGACCTGATCCAGAACCTCACCAGTCACGGCGCAGTCGCGATCGGCTTCGACGTCGTGTTCTCGGAGGCCGATCGGCTCAACCCGGATCTGGTCGCGAGCCAGATGCGCTATCTCGACGACGCCACCCGCGCCAAGCTGCGCGAGCTGCCGAGCAACGACCAGATCCTCTCCGAAGCGATCAAGCGCTCGCGTGTGATCCTGGGCGAGACCGGCCAGCGGGCGATTTCGTCCGAGGTCGACAAGTCGCTGCCCTTTACCGGCGTCGCAACGGTCGGCGAGGAGGGGGCTGAGCGCTTCCTGTTCGAATTTCCCGGGCTGTTGCGCAACGTGCCAGAGATCGAGAAGGTCGCGGCCGGCCGCGGCCTGTTCTCGATCAAGACCGAGCGCGACGGCCTGATCCGCCGCGTGCCGATGATTATGCGCGCCCAGGGCATGGTCATGCCCTCGCTCAGCCTCGAAATTTTGCGTGTCGTCACGGGCACGCCGACCTTGCTGGTTCGGACCGACAAGACCGGCGTGCGAGCCGTGCGTCTCAAGGGCGTGGAGATCCCAACCGACAGGAACGGTCAGCTCTGGGTGCATTACGCCCGCCAGGATCCCTCGATCTACGTCTCGGCCGCCGACGTGCTCGATAACACCGTGCCGCCGAACAAGATCGCCGGTAAGCTGGTGCTGGTCGGCACCTCCGCGGTTGGGCTCAATGACATCAAGACCACGCCGGTGTCCTCGAACATGCCGGGCGTCGAGATCCATGCGCAGGTGCTGGAGAGCGTGCTGAGCGGCGCAGTGATATCCCAGCCGAACTATGCGCTCGGCGTCGAGCTGCTCGCCGCGCTCATCATCGGCTTGCTCGTCATCATCTTCACGCCGAACCTCGGACCGGTCCGCCTCGTGCTTGCTGGCGCGACCTTCGCCGCGATCCTGATCGGAGTGTCCTGGTTCTTTTACGTGCAATACCGCTATCTCATCGACTTCACTTATCCGTTGCTGTCGACCACGGCGATCTACCTGACGCTGATCTTTGCCAGCTTCGTGCGCGAGCAGCGGCAGCGCGTGCAGATCCGCGGCATGTTCGCGCAATACATGTCGCCGGTGCTGGTCGAGCAACTCGCGCAGTCGCCGGAAAAGCTGGTCCTCGGCGGCGAGGAGCGCGAGATGACGATCATGTTCTCCGACGTGCGCGGCTTCACCACCATATCGGAGACCTACAAGCACGATCCGCAGGGCCTGATCGCGCTGATGAACCGTTTCCTGACTCCGCTGACCGACGTGATCATCGATCAGAAAGGCTATATCGACAAATACATGGGCGACGCCATCATGGCGTTCTGGAACGCGCCGCTCGACGATGCCGAACACGAGGTCAACGCCTGTGAGGCCGCGATCCAGATGTTGGAGAAGATCGACGCGGTGAACAAGGACCGCGAGCAGGAGGCCATTGATGGCAGTCACGTCTACATCCCACTCAATGTCGGTATCGGTCTCAACACCGGCATCGGCGTGGTCGGCAACATGGGCTCCGACCTGAAGAAGAACTATTCGGTGCTCGGCGACAGCGTGAACCTGGCCTCGCGCCTCGAAGGCCAGTCGAAGGAATACGGTTTTCCCATCATCGTCGGCTCCAGGACCGCGCTCGCTGCCAAGGACAAGTTCGCGATCCTCGAGCTCGATTTCATCATGGTCAAGGGCAAGACCGAACCGGAAGTCATCTACGCCATCGCCGGCCGCGCGGACGTGATGCATTCGGGCGCGTTCCAGCGGCTGCGCAACGTCACCATCGAAATGCTCGCCTGCTATCGCAGCCGCGACTGGCACGGCGCGCTGGACGCGATCGAACGCGGCCGCAGGAGCGAGGATGCCGACACGCTGGAAAAGCTGTTCAAGCTCTATGAAGTGCGCATCAAGGAATTCCAGATCAATCCGCCGCCGGAAGGCTGGACCGGGGCCTATGCGCTGCTGACGAAGTGAGGGGCGCGAGAGGCTCTCGCTGCTGCCTCAACAAGAGGTGTCGTCCTGGCGAACGCCAGGACCCATTACCCCAGGGAACAGTTGCGGCGCCGCGCTGCTAGCCACCAGTCGTCGTCAAACCAAAGCCGGTGGTTATGGGTCCTGGCTTTCGCCAGGACGACAGTGGTGTTTGCTGAAGCTGAGTGCCGGCCTTGAGCCTCACTCCGCCCCGATCGTCGTCAGATCCTGGAACCAGTGCTGGGCCTGGACGAACTGCTTGACCTTGGGCGACAGCGCATGCGGATTGGTGTCGTGCACCACCCACACCAGCGCGGCGTCGTCGACGATCAACGCGTGCGCCTGCGCCAGCAGCTCGTCCTGCTTGGTGCTGTCGAAGGTCTGCTTGGCCTCGTCGATCAGCGCGTCGACCTTCGGATTCTTGTATCCGCCCCAGTTGACGCCGACCGGCGCGATCTGGCTCGAATGGAAGAAGCGGACGATGGCGTAGAGCGGGTCGGAGGTGACGTAGGCGATGTTGTTGGCGGTAATGCCGGCGTTCATCTCGTCGGCCGCGCCCTTGCGCCAGTGCGTATAGAGTGTCTCGAGCTCGACGACCTTGAAATCGATGTCAATGCCGATCTCCTTGAAGCTCTGCTGCAAGAATTCGTTCATCGGCAGCGACAGCATCTGGCCGGTGCCGCCCTGTGCGATGATGAAGGTGGCCTTCAACGGCTTCGCCTTGGAGTAGCCGGCTTCCTCGACCAGCTTCTTGGCGGCGGCGACATCGTATTTCAGCTCGAAACTCGGCTTGCCGAACCAGGGGCTCGACGGATCGACCTGTCCCTTGGCGGGTTTTGCAAGCCCATTCATCAGGCCCACCACGGCTTCACGATCGACCGCAAGGTTCAGCGCCTTGCGCAGGCGGATGTCGGTCCAGGGCGAACCCGGCAGCACGCTCAGATGATAATTCCAGACATGCGGCGTGACGTTGTCGACGAGCTTCATGCCGGCAGCTTTGAGCTGCGGCACGGCATCCGGGGCCGGCGTTTCGATCAGATCGACTTGCCCGGCGAGCAGCGCATTGGTGCGCGTCAGCGCTTCCGGCATCGGCACCAGCACGAGCTTGTCGACCTTTGGAATGCGCTTCTTGTTCCAATAGTCGGGATTCTTCGTGAGCTCGGCGAGCTCGCGCGGCACCAGTTTGGTCGATTTGAACGGGCCAGTCCCCGAAGGCTGGCTCGCGAACTTGTCCCAATCCTTGCCGAGCTTTTCGTATTGCGTGGGGCTCGACACCAGGAACCACAACATCTGATAGGGAAAGAAGGAATCGACCGTCTTGGTGGTGATCTCCACTGTGGAGTCGTCGATCTTGGCGTAGCTCGCGACTGAAGGCAGGCGGGTCTTGACCTGGGCGCTCTGGCGCTTGTCGAATTGCGGCGCCTTGTCGTTGAGCACCTTGTCCAGATTCCAGATCACGGCATCGGCGTTGAACTCGCTGCCGTCGTGAAACTTCACGCCCTTGCGCAAGGTGAAGCGCCATTTGGTCTTGTTCTCGTCATCGACCTTCCACTCGGTGGCCAGTCCCGGCACCAGCTTGCCGGGCCGGTCGGCGACGTCCATCTCCCACGCCACGAGCGGATCGTAGATGGTGTAGGCCGTGAACTGGTAGGCGCCGGCGCCGCGATCGGGCTGGCCGGTGGTCAGCGGGATGTCCGCCATCGAGATGCCGTAGCGCAGCACCGTTTCGGCGCCCGCCGGAATCGCGGACAACGCCAGTGCAAGCACGGCGAAACAGGTCGATAGTCGGATACGCATAGGCCAAAGCTCCAGGGAAGACTTCAAGGACAATCGGAGCCCAACCTGCAATCTTGATGCCAGAATAGGCAGTGCGTTGCCTTCGCCGACGTGCGATCACAAGGACTTGTCGTCGCAGGGGCAATTTGCAGAAAAAGTTTCCCCATTGGCATAGCCGTTGCATACGTTTGCATCAAAATTAGTCATCGAAGCCGGAAAAAGGATTGAGGCAATGCTGATCAACAAAAACAAGACCCGCGCGGCGCTGATCGCGTTGCTGGCGCTCAGTAGCGCAGCTGCGTGGCCGCGCGCGGCCGGTGCCGAAACCGTGCTGCGCATCGCCATGACTGCTGCCGATATTCCGCGCACGCTGGGCCAGCCCGATCAGGGCTTTGAGGGCAACCGCTTCACCGGCCTTACCATGTACGACGCGCTCACCGGCTGGGACCTGTCCTCGGCCGACAAGGCCAGCGTGGTGATCCCCGGCCTTGCCACCGAGTGGAAGGTCGACGATGCCGACAAGACCAAATGGACTTTCAAGCTGCGGCCGGGCGTCACCTTCCATGACGGCTCGCCGTTCAATGCAGACGCCGTGGTGTGGAATGTCGAGAAGGTGCTGAAGCAGGACGCGCCGCAATTCGATCCGAGCCAGGTCGGCGTCACTGCCTCGCGCATGCCGACGCTGGCATCCGCGAAGAAGATCGACGACATGACGATCGAGCTCACCACCAAGGAGCCCGACAGCTTCCTGCCGATCAACCTCACCAACCTCTTCATGGCGAGCCCGGCGAAATGGCAGCACTTCTACGACAAGGCAGAAGGCGCTGACGCCAAGGCGAAGTCGCAGGCGGCCTGGACCGCGTTCGCCAAGGATGCAGCCGGCACCGGTCCCTGGAAGATGGCCGCGTTCACCCCGCGCGAGCGGCTCGAGCTGGTCAAGAATGCGAGCTACTGGAACAAGGACCGCGTGCCCAAGGTCGACAAGATGGTGCTCCTGCCGATGCCGGAAGCAAATGCGCGCACCGCAGCGCTGCTTTCCGGGCAGGTCGATTGGGTCGAAGCCCCGGCGCCGGACGCGTTGCCTGAATTGAAGCAGCGCGGCTTCAAGCTCTACGCCAACGAGCAGCCGCATGTCTGGCCGTGGCAGTTCTCGCGCGTCGAGGGCTCGCCCTGGAACGACATCCGCGTCCGCAAGGCCGCGAACCTCTGCGTCGATCGCGAAGGCCTCAAGGACGGCCTGCTCGCGGGGCTGATGGTGCCGGCGACCGGCACCTTCGAGGTCGGCCATCCCTGGCGCGGCAAGCCGACCTTCGAGATCAAGTACGACAAGGCGGCTGCGCAGAAGCTGATGCAGGAGGCAGGCTTCGGCCCGAACAAGAAGCTGACGGTGAAGACCCAGACCTCGGCGTCCGGCTCGGGCCAGATGCAGCCGCTGCCGATGAACGAATATCTGCAGCAGGCGCTGGCCGAATGCTATTTTGACGTGCAGCTCGACGTCATCGAATGGAATACGCTGTTCACCAATTGGCGCCGCGGTGCCAAGGATCCCAGCGCCAACGGCTCGAACGCGACCAACGTCACCTACGCGGCGATGGATCCGTTCTTCGCACTGGTGCGCTTCCTGCAATCGGGCATGGCCCCGCCGGTCTCGAACAATTGGGGTTTCATCAACAACCCAAAATTCGACGAGCTCGTGAAGAAGGCACGGCAGACCTTCGATCCCGCCGCGCGTGACGCCGCGCTCGCCGAACTGCACGCGGCCTCCGTGGACGACGCAGCCTTCCTCTACGTCGCCCACGACGTCGGCCCCCGCGCCATCAGCCCGAAGGTGACAGGCGTCGTGCAGCCGAAGAGCTGGTTCATCGACTTCTCGCTGGTATCGATGCAATAATTCGCGCCGCGCACTCGCTGCACCCTCTCCCCTTGCGGGAGAGGGTGGCTTCGCCTTAGCGAAGCCGGGTGAGGGGTCTGTCTCCGCGAAAGCGGACCTCTCAACTGACGCAGTATCATTCGCGGAAACAACCCCTCATCCGGCGCTTCGCGCCACCTTCTCCCACAAGGGGAGAAGGGAAGAAAAGAAACAACGTGCTCGCCTATATCGCCAGACGCATCGTCTACGTCGTCCCGATCGTCATCAGCGTCGCGCTGGTGTGTTTTCTGCTCGTGCACATCACGCCGGGCGATCCGCTGGTGGCCGTGCTGCCGGCCGACGCCTCGCAGGAGCTCGCCGCCCAGCTCCGCACCGCCTACGGTTTCGATCGCCCGTTGCCGGTGCAGTTCGGGCTTTGGCTGCTCCGCGCGCTTCATGGCGATCTCGGCAATTCCATCGCCACGGGCCGCCCGGTGCTGGCCGAGGTCATGCGCGCGGTCAGCAACACCGTCACGCTGGCGATTGCGGCGGCCATCATCGGCTTTACCATGGGCGTCTTGCTCGGCCTGATCGCCGGCTATTTCCGCGAGACCTGGATCGACAAGTTGGCGACGTCCTTTGCCATCGCCGGCGTTTCGGTGCCGCATTACTGGCTTGGCATGGTGCTCGTCATCATCTTCTCGGTCCAGTTGAATTGGCTGCCCGCCGTCGGCGCAGGATCCGGCGGCTCCGCCGCCTGGGCCTGGGACTGGGCGCATTTGCAATATCTCGTGCTGCCGGCGATCACGACCTCGGTGATCCCGATGGGCATCGTCACCCGCACGGTGCGCGCGCTGACCGGCGACATTCTCAGCCAGGACTTCGTCGAGGCGCTGCGTGCAAAAGGCCTGCATGAGCGCGGCGTGTTCCGTCACGTCATCAAGAACGCCGCGCCCACCGCGCTCGCGGTGATGGGACTTCAGCTTGGTTACATGCTTGGCGGCTCGATCCTGATCGAGACCGTGTTCTCCTGGCCGGGCTCGGGCTTCCTGCTCAACTCGGCGATCTTCCAGCGCGACCTGCCGCTGCTCCAGGGCACGATCCTGATCCTGGCGCTGTTCTTCGTCTTCCTCAATCTGCTGGTCGACATCGCGCAAGCCGCGATCGACCCGCGCATCAAGCGGGGCTAGCGGGATGAGCCCAGTGGTAGCCGAGCAAACGGTGCGCTCCCTCCCCCGCCTGCGGGGGAGGGTTGGGGAGAGGGTGTCTCCTCAATCGAGAACCCCCAAGAGGAAAGAACCCTCACCCGGCGCTGCGCGCCGACCTCTCCCGCACGCGGGAGAGGTGCTCCGCCGTCTTGATGGGCATCGAATTCGGCGATGCTTAACGGAGGCTCGCTGATGACCGAGCTTCCGTTGTCCGTCGCCAGCGATGCGGCGCTTCAGTCCGCGCCCGCGACCAAGGCGCGCGGCTATTGGGCGACCGTCGGCCGTCGTATCCGGCGCGACAAGGTCAGCATGGTCTGCGCGCTGGTGCTGCTGCTGATCTTCCTGTCTGCGATCGTTGCGCCGTGGCTCGGTCTGGAAGATCCCTACAAGGGCTCGATGATCCGGCGCCTTCGGCACATCGGCACATCAGGCTACCCGCTCGGCACCGACGAGCTCGGTCGCGACATGCTGGCGCGGCTGATCTATGGCGGGCGGCTGTCGCTTCTCATCGGCATTTTGCCTGTGATCCTCGCCTTCTGCATCGGCACCTCGCTCGGCCTCGTTGCCGGCTATGTCGGCGGCAAGCTCAACACCGCGATCATGCGTACGATCGACGTGTTCTATGCTTTTCCGTCCGTGCTGCTGGCGATCGCGATCTCGGGCGCGCTGGGCGCGGGCATCCTCAATTCCATCGTGTCGTTGACCGTCGTGTTCGTGCCGCAGATCACCCGCGTCGCTGAAAGCGTCACCACGGGCGTGCGCAACATGGACTTCGTGGATGCCGCGCGCGCCTCGGGTGCGGGGCCGTTCACCATCATGCGCGTTCATATCCTCGGCAATGTGCTCGGTTCGATCTTCGTCTACGCGACCAGCCTGATCTCGGTCTCGATGATCCTTGCGGCAGGCCTGTCCTTCCTTGGACTCGGCACCAAGCCGCCGGAGCCGGAATGGGGCCTGATGTTGAATACCCTGCGGACCGCGATCTACGTCAACCCCTGGGTCGCCGCGCTCCCCGGCGCGATGATCTTCGCGGTCTCGATCTGCTTCAACCTGCTCTCGGACGGCCTGCGTAGCGCCATGGACATCAGGAACTAGCCATGAGCGAAACCAATACGTCGGTCGCAATGCTGGAGCCGATCGAAGACCTCGGCGGCGTCGCCCAGCCGCTGCTCCAGGTCAACGGCCTGACCAAGCATTTTCCGGTTCGTGGCGGCCTGTTCGCCGCAAAGCGTACCGTGCGTGCGGTCGATAATGTCTCGTTCACCGTCGCCAAGGGCGAGACCGTGGGCATCGTCGGCGAGTCCGGTTGCGGCAAGTCGACCACCGCGCGGCTGCTCATGCATCTGATGCCGCGCGACACCGGCGACATCATCTATGACGGCATGAGCGTTGGCCAGTCGCTCTCTCTGCGAGAGCTGCGCCGCGGCATGCAGATGGTGTTCCAGGATTCCTACGCCTCGCTCAATCCGCGCCTGACCGTCGAGGAATCGATCGCCTTCGGTCCGAAGGTGCATGGCATGGCCGACGGCGCCGCGCGCGCGCTGGCGCGCGAGCTGCTGGGCAAGGTGGGCCTGGTTCCGGCAAATTTCGCCAACCGCTACCCCCACGAGATCTCCGGCGGCCAGCGTCAGCGCGTCAACATCGCGCGGGCGCTCGCACTCTCGCCGCGTCTGGTGATCCTGGACGAAGCGGTCTCCGCGCTCGACAAATCGGTCGAGGCGCAGGTTCTCAATCTGCTTGCCGATCTCAAGAGCGAGTTCGGCCTGACCTATCTCTTCATCAGTCACGACCTCAACGTCGTGCGCTACATCAGCGATCGCGTGCTGGTGATGTATCTCGGCGAGGTCGTCGAGCTCGGCCCGGTCGACCAGGTCTGGGATCAGCCGGCACATCCCTATACGCGCGCACTCCTTGCCGCGATGCCGTCCTCGGATCCGGACCGTCGCACCGAGACGCCGCCGATCACGGGCGATCCGCCCAATCCGATCGATCCGCCATCGGGCTGCCGCTTCCACACCCGTTGCCCGTTTGCGGAGCCGCTCTGCGCAAATGCGACACCAAAACTCACCGCGCTCGATAGAATGGGCCACGAGGCCGCGTGCTACATGGCGATCCCGGGGTCAGGCCATAGCCGCGCGCCGAAGGAGGAAACCGCATGACGAGACCGACGACAAAAGAGATCAAGGCGACGGCACAGGTCGCCGGCGTTCCCGTCGACGACGAGATCGCGGCGCGCATCTCCAATTCCATCGGACCGGCCTTCGAGGGCTTTGCGGCCATTGCCGGCACGTTGCCGTTCGATCTCGAGCCCGCGCTCTATCCGATCGCGCAGACTGCGAAGCTCTCGAAATGAGCACCGAGCCCGCATTGATGACGCTCACCGAGGTCGCGCGCGCGATCGCGATGAAGCAGGTGTCCTCGCATGAGGTGACGCGCGCGCTGTTGCATCGCATCGCGCAGTGGCAGCCGCATCTCAACGCCTTCATGTCGATCGAGGCAGAGGCGGCGCTGAAGGCGGCCGAAGCCGCCGACGCCGAACTCGCCAAGGGCGAAGTCCGCGGTCCGTTGCACGGGGTGCCGCTCGCGCACAAGGACATGTACTACGACGCAGGCCACATCGCGACCTGCGGCTCGCTGATCCGCCGCGATTTCGTTCCGACAGTGACCTCCACCGCCTTGCAGCGGCTGAAGGACGCCGGCCAGGTTCGCCTCGGCACGCTGCATCTCGCGGAATTCGCCTATGGCCCGACCGGCCATAACGCCCATTACGGTCCGGTGCGCAATCCCTGGAGCGTCGCGCACATTACCGGCGGCTCGTCGTCTGGCTCGGGCTCGGCGGTCGCGGCGCGATTGACCTATGCCGCGCTTGGCTCCGACACCGGCGGCTCGATCCGCATGCCCGCGCATTTCTGCGGGGTCACTGGACTGAAGACCACCGTCGGCCGGGTCAGCCGCGCCGGCGCGATGCCGCTGTCGCAGTCGCTCGACACGGTCGGCCCGCTCGCCCGCACCGCCGAGGATTGCGCGCTGCTGCTGGCGCTGATGGCCGGCCCCGATCCTGAGGATTCGACCTGCAGTCATGAGCCGCTGTCCGACTATGTCGGCGCGACCAAGGGCTCGTTGAAGGGCCTCAAGGTCGGGGTCCCCTCGTCCTTCTATGTCGACGATCTCGACGGCGAGGTCGCGCGCGTGCTGGACGAGACCATTGCGGTGCTCAAGCGCGAAGGCGCCGACATCGTCACCGTCGAGCTGCCCGACCAGCGGCAATTGTCCGCGGCAAGCCAGCTCGTGCTTGCAGCCGAAGCCGCCGCCTTCCACAAGCGCTGGATGATCGAGCGGCCGCAGGATTATGGTCCTCAGGTGTTGATGCGGCTCCAGAACGGGCTCGCGGTCCCCGCCATCACCTACCTCGAGGCGATGCGCTGGCGCGGACCTGCGCTCGCCGCGCACAATGCTGCGACGTCAGGTGTCGACGTGATGATCGCACCGGCGTCCCCGGTGCCGGCGCCGACGATCGAGGAGAGCGACGTCGGCGGCGGGCCGAACGCGCCGGCGCTGTTGCAGCGGCTGACGCTGTTCACCCGTCCGGTGAATTACCTCGGCCTGCCGTCGCTCACGGTGCCCTCGGGCTTCACCAAAAGCGGCCTTCCGATCGGCATGCAGCTGATCGGCCGATCCTTCGATGAAGCGACGCTGCTCACAATCGGCGCCGCGTTCCAGCGCGCCACCGACTACCACGACAGGCTGCCGAAACTTCCGTCATGACAAAGCTCGTCGAGATCTCAGGCCTCAACATCCGCTTCACCGGCGAGCGCACGGTCTATGCCGTGAACGATCTCAGCCTCTCGCTCGGCGACGGCGAGGTGCTGGGCCTGCTCGGAGAATCCGGTTCGGGCAAGAGCGTGACCTTGCGTGCACTGATGCGCCTGTTGCCGAAGAAGCGCACGCAGATCACGGGCAAGGTCAACGTCATGGGCCGCGACGTGCTCGCCATGAACGACGAGCAGCTGTCGTCGTTCCGCGGCCAGACCGTGTCGATGATCTTTCAGGAGCCGGCGCTCGCGCTCGATCCGGTCTACACCATCGGCGCGCAGATCGCCGAAAGCGTGGTGCGTCACGAAGGCAAGTCGTATGCGGAGGGCAGGGCGCGCGCACTCGAAATGCTCGAGGTCGTGCGCATTCCTTCCGCAAAACGCCGGCTCGATGCCTATCCGCATGAAATGTCCGGCGGCATGCGTCAGCGCGCGATGATCGCGCTGGCGCTCGCGTGTCGTCCCAAGATATTGCTCGCGGACGAGCCGACCACTGCGCTCGATGCCACCGTCCAGATCCAGATCCTGCTGCTGTTGCGCGAGCTGCAGCGCGAGTTCGGCATGTCCGTCATCTTCGTCACCCACGACATCGGCGTCGCCATCGAGATCTGCGATCGGGTCGCGGTGATGTATGCCGGCCAGATCGTGGAGCAGGGCATGCTTCGCGACATCGTCCGCTCGCCGGTGCATCCCTATGCCAAGGGCCTGCTCGCCTCGACCGTCCACGGGGCCAAGCGGGGACAGCGGCTCGAGACCATCCCCGGCACCCCGCCGTCGCTTGGCGAGAGGCCGCACAACTGCTCCTTTGCGCCCCGCTGCCCCGCTGCCCAGCCGAGCTGCCTGGAGCAGCTGCCAGGGAATGTGGAGGTCGGGCCGGGCCGGGCGGCCCGGTGCGTGCTGGCGGAGCCGGTCACCGCGCTGTCGTGATACCTGGACCGCAAGCGGGGAACGGGGGAACAGCATTCAGACCTCGTTCATCCCGGTTCCGCTTCCATGGAACCGTTCACGGAGAGGGACCTCACTTATGTACATTTCGAATGAAGGCTTGCTTGTCATCCTGTTCGTCGGCCTCGTCGCTGGTTGGCTGGCCGGCAAAGTGGTGCGCGGAACCGGGTTCGGCATCATCGGCGATATCGTGGTCGGCATCGCCGGCGCGCTGGTGGCAAGCTTCCTGTTTCCGAAGCTCGGCATTCACATCGGCACCGGGCTGATATCGGAGATCATCTATTCCGCCATCGGCGCGGTCATCCTGCTGCTGGTGGTGCGGCTGGTCCGCGGCGGCGGCCGGTTCTAATGACGCCCGGGTTCAATTGATCGAACTTTTGACCTCTCCCCGCCCGGGGAGAGGTGACATGTCTGCAAGAAAAAGCCGCAAGATCGTGAGATTCCGGACTTGCGTGCAAGGTCGGTCGGGGGTGATGTGGGCTATAGGGGTCCCGGGTGTTCGACTGCGTTGGGCGATGAGCGCAAACGCGATGTTAATCCGGGTCAATTACTCCTGAATTTGCCTTTGAAATCAGGGACTTTGGCCCCTACCCGAAAGAGATCAGACTGATGGCAGCCGTTCCCGGCGTCCGCCGCTCAGAGCTCGGTGATGCGCTGCGCGCCTGTCGCACGGCGTTCGTCGGCGTCGGCTTGATGAGCTGCATGATCAACCTGCTCTATCTGACCGGGTCGATCTTCATGCTGGAGGTCTACGACCGGGTGCTGCCGAGCCGCAGCATTCCGACCCTGGTCGGCCTGATCGTCCTCGCCAGTTTCCTCTACATGGCGCAGGGCGTGCTGGACATGATCCGCAACCGGATCCTGGGCCGGGTCGGCACCGCCCTGGACGAAGCCTTGAACAAGCGGGTGTTCGACACCATCGTGCGGCTGCCGCTGCTGGTCGGCAGCCGCAACGAGGGGCTTCAGCCGCTGCGCGATCTCGACAATGTCCGCTCCTTCCTCGGCGGCATGGGCCCGAGCGCGTTCTTCGACCTGCCCTGGCTGCCGCTCTATCTCGCCATCTGCTTCGCCTTCCACGTCATGATCGGCGTCACCGCGCTGGTTGGCGCCGTCATCCTGGTCGGGTTGACGCTGGTCACCGAGTTCATGTCCCGCCAGCCGGCGCGCGAGGCGATGGGGCTCGCGGCCCAGCGCAACGATCTCGCTCAGGCCAGCCGCCGCAACGCCGAAGTCATGGTGTCGATGGGCATGGCCGGCCGGATGAACGCGCGCTGGAGCGAGGCCAACGAAAAATATCTCGACGGCAACCAGCGTGCGAGCGACGTCGCCGGCGGTCTCGGCGCGGTCGCAAAGGTGCTGCGCATGATGCTGCAATCGGCCGTGCTCGCGGTCGGCGCCTATCTCGTCATTCACCAGGAGGCTACCGCCGGCATCATCATCGCCGGCTCGATTCTCTCGGCCCGTGCGCTCGCGCCGGTCGACCTCGCGATCGCGCACTGGAAATCCTTTGTCGCGGCACGCCAGAGCTGGCACCGCCTGACCCGCCTATTGGAGCAGATGCCGGCGCAGACGATGCCGACCCAGCTGCAGGCGCCCACCAGCCGCCTCTCGGTCGAAGGCGTCGCCATGGTGCCGCCGGGCGACCAGCGCCTCATCGTGCAGGACATCACCTTCGCGCTCGAAGCCGGCAACGGCCTCGGCGTGATCGGACCGAGCGGCTCCGGCAAGTCGTCGCTGATCCGCGCGCTGGTCGGCGTTTGGCAGCCGGTCCGCGGCAAGGTGCGGCTCGACGGCGCGGCGCTCGACCAGTGGTCGTCGGACATGCTTGGCCGCCATATCGGCTATCTACCGCAGGACGTCGAATTGTTCGGCGGCACCATCGCGCAGAACATCAGCCGCTTCGATCCCGAGGCCACCTCCGATGGTATCATCGCCGCCGCCAAGGAAGCCGGCGTGCACGAGATGATCATCAAGATGCGCGAGGGCTACAACACCCAGGTCGGCGAGCAGGGCACGGCGCTCTCCGCGGGCCAGGCGCAGCGCGTGGCGCTGGCGCGCGCGCTCTATGGCAACCCGTTCCTGATCGTGCTCGACGAGCCCAATTCCAATCTCGATACCGAAGGCGACGAAGCGCTGACCCGCGCCATCCGCGCGGCGCGCGAGCGCGGCGCCATTGTCGTCGTGGTGGCGCACCGCCCGATCGGCGTGGAAGCGGTCGACCAGATCCTGGTGCTGCGCGACGGCCGCATGCAGGCCTTCGGGCCGAAGGAACAGGTGCTCGCCCAGGTGCTCCAGCCGCGCGTGACACCGCCGGCTCCGATCAAGATCGTCAGCGAAGGCGGAGCCAAGGCATGAGCACGATGGCGCTCGGCGGCGCGAAGCCTGCCGCGAAGCGGACCGTACGGCAGTCGATCCGGTTCCACTTGATGCTCGGGCTTGGGATCGTGCTGGTCCTCCTGGTCGGCCTCGGCGGCTGGGCTTCGACGGTGCAGATTTCCGGCGCGCTGATCGCGCCGGGTCAGATCGTGGTCGAATCCAACGTGAAGAAGGTCCAGCATCCAACCGGCGGCGTCGTCGGCGAGGTCCGTGCTCGCGACGGCGACGTGGTCAAGGCCGGCGACATCGTGGTGCGGCTCGACGACACCGTTACCAAGGCCAATCTCGCCATCGTCACCAAGAATCTCGACGCCGCGCAGGCGCGTGCGGCGCGGCTCCAGGCCGAGCAGCGCGGGATCGACAGGATCGACTACCCGCAAGCGCTGCTCGATCGCGGCAACGATCCCGACGTCAAGGCGCTGCTCTCGGCCGAAACCAAGCTGTTCGACGTCCGCGTCAACGGGCGCGCCGGCCAGAAGGCGCAGCTGCGCGAGCGCATCCAGCAGCTCAACGAGGAGATCGAGGGCCTCTCCGCGCAGGAGCGGGCCAAGGACAGGGAAATCTCGCTGGTGCAGCAGGAGCTGATCGGTGTCCGCGATCTCTATGACAAACACCTGGTGCAGATCTCCCGTCTGACCACGCTCGAACGCGATAGTGCCCGCCTCAACGGCGAGCGCGCGCAATACATCGCCTCGCGCGCGCAGGCCAAGGGCAAGATCACCGAGACCGAGCTCCAGATCATCCAGGTCGACAAGGATATGGTCAGCGAGGTCTCCAAGGATCTGCGCGAGACCAACGACAAGATCGGCGAAATGATCGAGCGCAAGGTCGCTGCCGAGGACCAGCTTCGCCGCGTCGACATCCGCGCGCCGCAGGACGGCATGGTGCTGCAATCGACCGTGCATACCGTTGGTGGCGTCATCACCGCCGGCGACGCCCTCATGCTGATCGTGCCGCAGGCCGACGATCTCCAGGTCGAGGCCAAGGTCAATCCGGTCGATATCGACAAGCTCCAGATTGGCCAGAAGACGCTGCTGCGCCTGTCCGCCTTCAACCAGCGCACCACCCCGGAGCTCAACGGCGTCGTCAGCCGCGTCTCGCCCGACGTCACCACCGATCAGCGCACCGGCCAGAGCTACTACACCATCCGCGTCTCGCTCTCGGCAGAAGAGGTCGCCAAGCTCGGTGACTCCAGGCTGATTCCCGGCATGCCGGCGGAAGCCTTCGTCCAGACCGGCGACCGCACCATGCTGTCCTATCTGATGAAGCCGCTGCACGACCAGTTCATGCGGGCGTTCCGGGAGAAGTGACGCGCGAAGGCGCATCCGCGCCTCCTTTCGTCATTGCGAGCGTAGCGAAGCAATCCAGGTTGCCTCCGCGGCGAGATTTCTGGATTGCTTCGCTACGCTCGCAATGACGGGCGGCTTCTTTCTTGCTTTGGTTTTCTTGCTATAGTTCGATTCAGCCCCAGCAACCCGGCGTCGAACAATGCAATCCATCCAATCCCCACCCTCCGTCGCGACCGAGTCCTTTTCCGACGCTGGCCTCGCCGTCTCTCGCCTCGAAGAGATCTACGAGCGCAATACGAAGTTCCTGCGCGACCGGTTCGAAGCTTACGTCAACGGCGAGGCGATCACGACGCGGGTGCGGGCCTTCTACCCCTTCGTCCGTGTCACCACCGCGACGCATGCGCGGCTGGATTCGCGTCTCGCCTACGGCTTCGTCGCGCGGCCCGGCGTGCACGAGACCAGCGTTACGCGGCCGGATCTGTTCCGGACCTATTTCACCGAGCAGATCGGACTGTTGATCCAGAACCACGGCGTCCCGGTCGAAATCGGCGAGTCCAGCGAACCGATCCCCGTTCACTTCGCCTATCGCCGCGACATCAACATCGAAGCCGCCATCACCACCAGCGAGAACTCGCCCGTCACACGGTCGCTGCGCGATGCGTTCGACGTGCCCGATCTGGCCACCATGGACGATGCCATTGCCGACGGCACTTTCGAGCTTCAGCCCGGCGCGCCCGAGCCGCTGTCGCTGTTTCGGGCAGCTCGTGTCGACTACTCGCTGCGCCGGCTCTACCACTACACGGGCACGGATCCAGAGCATTTCCAGAACTTCGTGATCTTCACCAACTACCAGTTCTACGTCGACGCTTTCGCTCAGCTCTGCCAGCAGCGGCTTCAGGCTGGCGAGGCCGGCCTCGATGCCTTCGTCGCTCCGGGCAACGTGATCACGCGCAGCGGCGGCACGACGACGGGCGTTGCGCCCGCGCGCGCACCGCAGATGCCAGCGTTCCATCTGGTCGCGCCGGGTTATCGCGGCATTACCCTGATCAACATCGGCACCGGTCCGTCGAACGCGCGCAACGTCACCGACCATGTTGCCGTGCTGCGGCCCCATGCCTGGCTGATGCTTGGCCATTGCGCGGGCCTGCGCAACACGCAGCGGCTCGGCGACTATGTGCTCGCCCATGGCTATGTGCGCGAGGACCACGTGCTCGATCGTGAATTGCCGCTGTGGGTGCCGATCCCGGCGCTCGCGGAGATGCAGGTGGCGCTCGAGGAGGCGGTCGAGGACGTCACCGGGCTCGAAGGTTTCGAGCTCAAGCGCCTGATGCGCACCGGCACCGTCGCGAGTGTCGACAACCGCAATTGGGAGATCAGCGGGCCCGATGTCATTCGCCGCCTGTCGCAATCGCGCGCGGTTGCGCTCGATATGGAATCAGCCGCGATTGCCGCCAACGGCTACCGCTTTCGCGTCCCCTACGGCACGCTGCTGTGCGTCTCCGACAAGCCTCTGCACGGCGAAATCAAGCTCGCAGGCATGGCCAGCGAATTCTACCGCCGCCGCGTCGGCCAGCATCTCGATATCGGCTTGAAGGCGCTGGAACGGCTCAAGCAGCAGGAATCCGAGCGGCTGCATTCGCGAAAGCTCCGCAGTTTCGCCGAAGTTGCGTTCCAGTAGGCGAAGGATTGCCTTTGCCGCTGACAAGCAGCGGGATTTTCAGCATTTTCGGCGCGGGGGTCGACCGGGACGAAGTGATGCCACTCATGCGCGACAGGATCATTGGCCATGATCTCGAACGGCTCGCCTTTCGCTTCACCATGCTGAACGACGGCGAGGTCGTGCAATGCCAGATCAGCGACGCCGCGATGGATGAGCTTGCGGGCATGCAGGGCACCGAAAGCAGCGCGCGGCAGGCCCAGTTCTTGTCGCTACGCGAGACCATCGAGCGGCTCGCCTCAGACCTCTACGACGAGGCGCCGCGGGTCAGGGGTCATGTGGTGCGGATCTTTACGCGACATTTGCAGCGGTAGTTCCGCTCCAGCCTCCGCAATCGTGCTCCGGGGCAGTTCATCGGGTGGTCGAGATCTGGTCTTGCTGGCTTACCTTCCCGCTGCCAGCCATTTCGATGAGCGTCATTCCTCTAAAGCATTCGCTAACCAAGCAAGCTTTTCGCGGCAATCTTAAGACCTGCGAAACCAGACGTTATACGACTATGAATTGATGACCCGTAGAGATTAGGTCACGAAAATGGAGCCTCACGAGTGATCGCGTGACAAAGGACATTGTTGAAATCGACGCGATCCGCGGGCCCGGTCATGACGTCAACCCGGACAAGACGCCGCCAAACAGTTGGCGGCTCGCAATTGCCGTAGCGATCGGATGCGGACTCGTGGGCCTTGCGCTCCGCTACTTTGCCCGGAAGCACGCGACCGACGACGCCATTCAGCATCTGATCCCCTGGTATGTCTTTGCGCGCGATCACGGTGTCGCCGGGCTGGCCGAGGCCTTTACCAACTACACGCCGTTCTACAGCTATCTCCTGCTGATTGCCGCCCGATTTGATTGGCTAGGCGAGCCACTTTCCCATGTGAAAGCGATCTCGGCAGTGTTCGAGTTGGGCTGCGCGACCGTTGTGGCCCAGATCGTCTGGCGAGCGACAAGGCTACCATTGCGCGCCTCCCTGGCCTTCTGCGCTATCTGGCTTGCACCGACGGTGATCTTCAACGGCGCAATGTGGGCGGAGAGTGATTCGATCTGGACCTTCTTTACGTTGGTTTCCGTGGCGCTGTTCATGCGTGACCGAAATGGCGTTGCGTCATTTGCGATGGCCTTTTCGGTGAAAGCTCAGGGCGTGTTCCTGGGACCCTTCGTGCTCGGCATGATTCTGCGCCGCAGGATCTACCTGGCATGGCTCGCCACCGTTCCCGGGATCTATCTGGTTCTCGCCATTCCGGTTGTCGTCGCCGGCAGATCCTTGGCGTCCGTGCTCGCGGTCTATTTGGACCAAGCCCATACATTCGATCGCCTCACCATGAACGCAGCGAACATCTGGGTCTTGGCCGGGGGTATGCCGTACGCGATCGGAGTTGCCGTCGGCATGGTGCTCGCGGCGGCGAGCGGGCTCGCCTTGTCGATCTTCATCGCGCGCTCTCGACGGACGGGGCCGGAGTTTATTCTGCTCGCCGCGTGTGTATCGCTGATGCTCATGCCGTATCTGCTCCCGAAGATGCACGAGCGGTACTTCTACGCGTTCGAGCTTGCGTCCATCGCCCTGGCCTGCCTCAATCCGCGCTATTTGCCCTTCGCGGTGATTGCTCAGGTTGATGGCGTGTTATCCTATCTCGCGTTCGAAGCCGGAATCGTCCTGGGCGTGCTGCCGGCGTCACTCTGCAACACCTTCCTCGTGTACTACCTCGTGCTTGATCTTTGGCGCGGCGAACGAGGATTTCGCTTTCCGAGGCTTGTCTGGCTCGGCTTCATCGTGTCGACCGCGGGATTGTTCTCATATCTGGTTTTCGAAGGGCCCGGTTTGAGCATATCGCCCGTGTACCTGCTCACCACGGGTCTCGTCACAGCTGCGGCGCTGCTGCTCCTGAAAGAATCGCGTTGCGACCTGGCTGATGGTCCGGACCGATCGCCTCAATCCTGAGCGTCCCGCTTCATCCAGCCATCAGCTGTCAAAGATGATCACGCTGCGCAGCGTCTTGCCGGCTTTCATGTTGGCAAAGCCTTCGTTGATCTCGGAGAGCTTGAGCTTGGCCGAGATCCAGTCTTCCAGGTGCAGCCGGCCGCGCAGATAGAAATCCACCAGCCGCGGCATGTCGACGCGAAAATGGTTCGAGCCCATCGAGGAGCCCTGGATCCTGCGCTCGCGCAGGAAATCGAAGCCATGCAGCTCGATTTTCTGGCCGAACGGAATCATGCCGACGATGGTGGCCGTGCCGCCCGAAGCGAGCATGCCGAAGGCCTGCTCGGCGGTCTCCTTGCGGCCGAGTACCTCGAAGGAATGATGCACGCCGCCATTGGTGAGATCGCGCACCTGCTTCACGACGTCGCCGTCTGCGGGGTTGATGATATCGGTGGCGCCCAGCTTGGTCGCGAGCTGGAGCTTGGCCGGATTGGTGTCGATGGCAATGATGCGACCGGCGCCCGCGATCTGCGCGCCGTTGATCGCAGCCATGCCGACACCGCCGCACCCGATCACGGCCACGGTCTCGCCGGCCGTCACCTTCGCCGTGTTCACGACCGCGCCGTAGCCGGTAATGACGCCGCAGCCGATCAGCGCCGCGAGATCGAGCGGCATCTCCTTGCGGATTTTGACGATCGCGTTCTCGTGCACCAGCATTTGCTCGGCGAACGACGACAGGTTGAGAAATTGATGCAGCTTCTCGGAGCGGGCCCATTGCATCCGGTTGGAAGCCCCGGGCAGCAATTTCACCGTGGTGTCGGTGCAGAGCACCGTGCGGCCCGTGGTGCAATTGTCGCAGGTGCCGCAGAACACCGAAAGACAGGTGACGACATGATCGCCGGGCTTCACATAGGTCACGTCGGAGCCGACCTGCTCGACGACACCGGCGGACTCGTGCCCGAGCACCGCGGGCAGCGGATGCGGATAAAGGCCTTCCATGAAGTGCAGATCGGAGTGGCAGAGACCTGCGACCGAGGTCCGGATCAGGACCTCGCGCGGGCCGGGCTTCGGCAGGCTGACATCCTCGATGACCAGGGGCTTGTTGACTTCATGGAGGACGGCGGCCTTCATCGAGCACTCCCTATCGCTTTTTTGCTTTGAACGCGGGTGCAGCCTACGCTGCCAGGACCAGTTCGCCAACCTCGCTCATGCCGGCATCACGATCGCCGAGCAGCAGCGCGGCGATCTTCTGCTGCGCGGCATTTTCCGTCAGCCGGAACGGATCGCTCGGCGACACCCGGTGATCGATCACCAGCCGCGACAACAACAGCCTTCGCGCATCGCCGCGCATGTCGTGAATACGATGTGCCTCCCAGGCGAGCGCGACGGCGCTGGCGACATGATAGAGCAGGCTCGTGGCGCGGCGCGCATCGGCCTCATTGTCGGCCTTTCCCGCAACCTCGCGCGCGAAGCCCACCGCGCGGTCGGTGAGGGTGTGTAGCCGGTCGCGCCAGGCCTGCGGCACCGAGGGGCTGTCATCGAGGCGGGCGTGCAGATCGGCGGCGAGCGCGGATTCGGCGCCGTGGCGGCCGACCGCACGCCTCAGCGCATCGATCGCGACGATGTTGCCGGTGCCTTCCCAGACCGAACCGAGATGCGCGTCGCGGAGCAGGCGGGCGGTCGCGAATTCCTCGATATAGCCGATGCCGCCGCGCATCTCGATCGCATCGCCGCAGACCTTTCGCGCATCGCGGGTGGCGCGGAATTTCAAGGTCGGCGTCAGGATGCGCAGCAGTGCGGCCGCATCCTGGCTGCCGGCCTCGGCGCGGTCGAGCGCGTCCGCAGTGAGAAAGCTCATCGACAACGCCTGCTCGACCGGCAACATGATCTTCAGCATCTGGCGCCGGCCCAGCGGCAGGTCGATGATGCGGTTGCCGAACACCACGCGGTTTTTCGCCACCGTCATCGCGTCATGGTAGGCCCGGCGCATCAGCGCGGTGGATTTGACGCCATTTGAAAGCCGCGACGAGTTCACCATCTCGGCCATCTGCACGAAGCCACGGTCGAGCTTGCCGACCGCGTAGGCGATCGCGCCTTCGAGCTTGATTTCACCCGAGGCCATCGAGCGCGTGCCGAGCTTGTCCTTCAGACGCACGATCCGGTAGTGGTTCTGCGCACCGTCGTCGAGGAAGCGCGGCATAAGGAACAGACCGACGCCGCGCGTGCCGGGGCCGGCGCCTTCGGGGCGCGCCAGCAGCATCACGACTTTCGCGTCGGCGTTCGAGCAGAACCATTTTTCGCCGGAGAGGCGCCAATGGTCGCCTTCCTGCACCGCCGTCGTGGTCAGCGTGCCGACGTCGGAGCCGCCTTCCTTCTCGGTCATGAACTGGCCGCCTTGCGTCAGCTTGCTCATGTCGGTCTGGGTCAGGCCATCGAGATATTTTGCCTTCAGTTCGTCACTCCCGAAATTCGCGAGCAGCTTGGCGCAGCCATCCGTGACGTTGATCGGGCAACCCATGCCGAATTCGGTCTGGTTGAACAGGAAGGTGAAGGCGTGCTTGGCGACGACGGGATATTTGTCCGGCCAGCCCATGATGCCCTTGCGGATCGAGAGCGCGTGGATGCCGAACTCGCCGAAGGCCGCGTTCTCCAATTCGCGATAGGCGGGATGGTATTCGATCCACTGCACGTCGCGGCCGAACTTGTCGCGCTGGTGCAGCACCGGGGTGTGCCGGTCGGCGAGCCGCGCGCAGTCGTCGAGATGTCCGCCGGCGAGTTCACCCAGGCGATCGAGATGCGGCTCGATGTGGCGGAATAGCGTCTCCGGCAGATGAATGCGCAGGAGGTCGGTGAGGGCTTGGTCGGCGCGGTAGAAATTCATGCCGGTGGTGTCGGGAGCCAGCAGTCCGGATGGTGCGGCCGCGACCTGTTTTGCCTGCGCGGGGGCCGGCTTGTGCATGATCGTCCTCTTCGTTTCCGCCTTGCGGTCATTTTGCGCTGATTTGGCGCTTGCCGCTTGAGATGATGTCGATCATGCTCCAGTCGCGAAAGCGGATAAAGCCGCAAATTGTCAGGGAGGCATGATCGCCGTGAGGGAGCAATTCGCCCTGCGGAATTGTGATCGTCCCGGGTGGTTGTCCGCGCGGACCGTGCATAGATCAGCGGCTTCCCGTCTTCGAGAGATCACGTCATGGAACACCCCAAATACAAGATCGCCCTCATCGTCGGCGCCGGCGAAGGCCTGAGCGCATCGCTGGCGCGACTATTGTCCGCCCAGGGCATCCGCGTCGCACTGGCCGCGCGAAAAATCGAGAAGCTTGGCGCGCTCTGCAGCGAGACCGGCGCCAAGGCCTATGCCTGCAACGCCACCGACTCTGATGAAGTCGAGCGTCTGTTCGGCCTGGTCGAACGCGAGATCGGCACGCCCGATTTGGTCGTCTACAACGCCAGCGGCCGCGCGCGCGGGCCGTTCGTCGATCTCGTTCCGGCCGACGTGGCGAACGCCGTTGCGGTCAGCGCCTATGGCGGCTTCCTGGTGGCGCAGCAGGCGGCCAGGCGCATGCTGCCGAACCAGCACGGCGCGATCCTGTTCACCGGCGCTTCGGCAAGCGTCAAGGGCTATGCGCAGTCCGCGCCATTTGCGATGGGCAAGTTCGCACTGCGCGGGCTCGCGCAGAGCATGGCGCGCGAATTGTCGCCGCAAGGCATCCATGTCGCGCATTTCGTGATCGATGGCGGCATCAGGAGCGCAGCGCGCACGGAAGTGCCGGAGAAGCCGGATTCAATGCTCGATCCCGATGCCATCGCGGAGAGCTACTGGAATTTGCTGCAGCAGCCGCGCAGCGCCTGGAGCTGGGAGCTGGAGCTGCGGCCGTGGGTGGAGAAGTTTTGAGGCGATAAATTCACAACCACCGTCATTGCGAGCGAAGCGAAGCAATCCAGAAATGCCTCCACTGAAAAAGGCTGGATTGCTTCGTCGATTCGCTCCTCGCAATGCCGAAACAGAGGGAGCGGCATGACCACGGAAACCACCATCGATACCGGCACCAGTGAACTCCTCTGCGTGATCCGCGATCGCGTCGCTTTGATCACGCTGAACCGGCCTGAGGCGCGCAACTCGCTGTCGGACGCGCTGACCCCGGCGCTGCGCACGATGATCCGCACCTGCGGCGAGAACCCCGATGTCGGCGCGCTGCTGATCACCGGCGCGGGCGAAGCGTTCTGCGCCGGCGGCAACGTCAAGGGCATGGGCGCGCATCGCGACCCGAAGAAGCTGGAGATGTCGCTGGAAGATCGCATCGCCGATCTCCAGGAGCGGCAGCGACTGCTCACCGGCGCGCTGGTGTCGGTGCGCAAGCCGACCATCGCCGCGCTGCCGGGGCCGGCGGTCGGCGCGGGGCTCGCCATCGCCATGGCCTGCGACATCCGCATCGCCGCGCAATCGGCCTTCGTGGCCACCGGCTATGCGCGCATTGCGCTCAGCGGCGATTATGGCATCGCGTGGCTGTTGACGCGCCTCGTCGGCACCGCGCGGGCGCGCGAGCTGCTGTTCACCGGCGATCGGGTCGATGCCGTCAGGTGCGAGGCCATCGGCCTCGTCAATCGCGTGGTGCCCGACGACAAATTACAGGCCGAGGCCTTTGCACTGGCGAAGTCCCTGGCCGGGGGTCCGCGCCTTGCGCTGCGCTACATGAAGGACAATCTCGACGAGGCCCTGCTGTTCGATTTCGAGACCGCGCGCGACCACGAAGCCGAACGTCTGGTCCGCCTGACCACGACCGCCGATCACAAGGAAGCGGTGCAGGCCTTCATCGAGAAGCGCAAGGCGGTGTTCACGGGGAAGTAGGGACCTGTAGCCCGGATGGAGCGAAGCGAAATCCGGGACGCTTCAACTGCGGCCCAAATCCCGGATTGCGCTTCGCTCCATCCGGGCTACGAAGAATAAAAAGAACCCGGCTCGTTTGACCAGAGCCGGGTTCGAGTGGTGTCAGGCCGAGGCTGAGGGGCTATCGGCCTGACGGGAAAGGGCGACGAGGCGCCAGCTCGCGCAGGGAATGTCTTTCGGTGCGACGGAGATCTCCTTGTCGAAGCGCACCAGCTTCCAGTCGTCCGGATGATTGACGAAGGCGAATCTCGATTTGCGCGCGAGCGAGATCATGGCCGCGTTGGAGCGCAACGTGTCGCCGAACATGTGGTCGGCGCCAAGCGCGGCGGCGCGGCATTCGAGATTCTTCATGAGCACGGTGGCGATGCCGTGGCCCTGCCAGCGGTCGGCAACCGACAGGCCGAATTCAAGCGTCGCGGTTTCGGCATGCAGCGCGTAGCGCGCTTCGGCGACGATGGTCTCGAAGCCGTCGACCATCATGGTCGCGACCACGGTAAAACGTTCGCGCTCGCCGACCTGGAGGAATTCGTGCAGCAGGCCCTGCGGCAGTTCGCTGATCGCGCCGAAGAAACGGTTGTAGCGGGACCGCGTCGAGAGCGAGCGAAAATAGTGCTGGAGCTCCTCGGTGTCGCGCGGCTCCACGAAACGAACGCCCAGCGCCTCGCCCTGTCGGGTGCGCAGCGTGTCCGAATATTGCTTCAGATCTTCCGGGCGAAGGATGCTCATGACACGCGCCCCAAGGGGACCAAAGGGAAAAGGGACCGCCGGCGCCCCACAGTCAGGCGGCGCCGGCCTGGCGGCCAATCAGGCCCGCCAGAAGGGTTTGTCGGCCTCGTAGGCCACATCGCTCCAGGACAGCCCGACGTCCTGAAGGTCACGCGCGGACCAGTTGGTAAGCTCCCGGCGGGTCCGGTAGCGCTCGTGCCAGACGTGAAGGGTCTCGCCGATCTGGTGGATCAGGCCGGGCGCATGATGATTTGTCATCGAATTCTCGGTCAAAGTAGACATTTTCAGCTCCTTGAGCTAACTTGACCGCTAATATCTGCCTGCCGATGCGCTGCGACAAACGACAATTTGTACTCTTTCGCATGAAATAACGTCATGCTTCCTGCTGCCAGATGACTGCCAGATTGCCCTCCCTGAACGGATTGCGGGCCTTTGAGGCCGCCGCGCGCCATCTGAGTTTCACGCTGGCGGCGTCCGAGCTGAACGTGACCCAGACCGCGATCAGCCATCAGATCCGCAGGCTCGAAGAGGAGCTCGGCATCCGCCTGTTCGTCCGGCAGAACCGCGCGCTGGCGCTGACGCCGGAGGCGCGCGACTATTTGCCCGGCGTCCGCGCCGCCTTCAACGACCTTCGCCTCGCCACCGACCGGCTGCTGCGCAAGGACGACGACAAGGTGCTGACGGTCTCGACGCTGGCTTCGCTTGCCGCAAAATGGCTGCTGCCGCGGCTGACCGATTTCCAGGAGCACCATCCCGGCATCGACGTCCGCATCACCACCTCGACCGGCCTCGTCGACTTCCAGCGCGACAATGTCGATGCCGCGATCCGCTACGGCCGCGGCCAATGGCCGGGTCTGCGCGCCGACTGGCTGATGGCGGACGAGCTGTTTCCGGTCTGCAGCCCGTCTCTCTTGCGCGGTGACAAGCCTTTGCGCTGTCCCGAGGACCTCAAGAGCCACATGCTGCTGCACACCTCCAATGCCAACAGCGACGACTGGCGGCTGTGGTTGACGGCGGCGGGTCAGCCGGCCGACATCGCCAGGCAGCCCGGCATCACCTTCGACATGATCTTCATGACCATCCAGGCTGCGATCGACGGCATCGGCGTGGCGATGGGGCGGACCTCCTACGTCCGGGACGACATCGCAAAGGGCCGGCTGGTCGTCCCCTTCAAGATCGCGCTGCCGGCCGATGCCGGCTTCTACCTGGTCGCGCCGGAGGGCCGCCGCGAGGCGCCGAAGCTCGCCGCATTCCGCGACTGGATGATCGCTGCAACGCAGAATAAAGCCTGAGATCGTGCCGGCGCATGTCCGCGCCACCTGCTTCTCGCTACAGGTCCACCACGACGTAATCGCTCTCGACTTTCACCGGAATTGTCTCGGCAACGTACGGCCCCTTCACCACGCTCGTACCCGGCTCGACATGGGCCGGGTAGGCCTTCACGCGGAAGCGGCGGGGGTCGCAATAGGACTGGCCGGTTCGGATGTCGAACTCCCAGCCATGCCAGGGGCAGCGAATGATCTCGCCGAGCTTGGTGTATTCGATCTCGCCCGGATCCTTCGATTGCGCGAGCCCGATCAGCGGTCCCTCGCACAGCGCCGCGCCCTGATGCGGGCAGCGGTTCATCAGGCCGAAATATTCACCCTTGATGTTGAAGACCGCGATCGGCCGTCCGTCGATCTCCAGAAATTTTCGCGTGCCGGGCGGAAGCTCATCGACCGCGGCAATCACATGCCGCGCCATCAACTGATCCCGTACAGCTTCTTCGCATTGCCCAGATAGAAGGCCTCGCGGTCATCGTCGCTGACGCCTGGGGGCAGCACGCGCGACGGCTCGTCGTAATCCCAATGCGGATAGTCGGTGGCGAACAGCAGCCGGTCCCAGCCGATCCACTTGATGACATCGAACAGATCCTCGCGCCGCTCCGGATCCTCCATCGGCTGCGTCGTCCACCACACCTGCTCGCGGATATATTCGGACGGCGGCCGTTTGACATGCGGCACCTCGCTGCGCAGCCGCTGCCAGACCTTGTCGAGCCGCCACGCCAGCGACGGTGCCCAGCCGAAGCCGGCCTCGATCATCACCATCTTCAACTTCGGGAAGCGCTCGAACACGCCCTCCAGCACGAGGCTCGCGAGCGCCGATTGCTGGCACTGCGAATGGCCGACCATCTCCTCGATGTAATAGGAGGGCCAGCCCGACGGCGTGATCGGGTTGCCGCCGAAGCCGAAGGCGTGGACGCCGACGGGAAGGCCGGCCTCTTCCGCGGCCTGATAGATCGGCCAGTAGCGACGCTGGCCGAGCGGCTCGACATTGCGGCTGAGCAGCAGCACCTGCACGAAATTCTTGTCGCCGGCGCGCTCGCGGATTTCGGCTGCGGCCGACAGCCCGTCCTCATTGCCGACGACGATGGACGCCTTCAGCCGCTTGTCCTTGCTGGTCCATTTGTCGATCTGCCAATCGTTGATCGCCGAGCACAAGGCGGCCGAAAGCTCGTGGTTGCGGATGCCTTGCCCGGTGTTGAGCGGATTGAGCACGCCGAGCTGCACGTTGTTGGGATCGAGCAGTTGCTTCTGCATGAAGGACAGCGAGGAGCCCTGCGGCCCGCCTTCCGGCGGATAGGCGTCGCGGCGCGAGGCGTTGGGCTGGGCCTTCGGATAGGGCGGACCTTCCATCATGCCCTGATAGGCATGGACGCCGTAGACCTCGAGATGATGCTGCCAGCGTTTGGCCAGGTAGGGATAGAGCTCGGCGCGGGTCGCGCGTGCCGGATGGATGTCGCAGTCCGCGATCGCGGTTTTGACGGCCAATGGGGAAGCGGCTTCGGAGCTTTCGCGGAACTGAATATTCATCGCCTTGCCTCCTTTGGCAGCGGCTAAGTCAGGCGGGGATAGGTCGCATGCGGATTATCGATCATGATCTTGCGCACGAGATCGGGGGTGAGACCTGCGGGCAGCGCCTCCTGGCCGTCGAACTGCCAGTGCGGATAGTCGGTGGAGAATAGGACCAATTCGTCCGACTGCATATGATCAAACAGGCGAATTAATGTCGCCTCGTCGGGCGGCGCATCGAACGGCTGTAACGAGAAGCGGATGTTGCTGCGCACAATCTCCAGCGGCGCGCGATCAACCCACGGCGTCTCCATCCGCACCCCACGCCAGAACTTGTGCAGGCGCCACAGAAAGGGGGAGATCCAGGACACTCCGGACTCCAGCATCACCATCTTCAGCAACGGATATTTGGCGAACACGCCCTCGACGATCAGGCTGGTGAGCTGGGTCTGGAACGCCTGGGCCTGACCGGCATAATCCTCGATGTGGTAGGAACCCCAGCCCACGGCGGTCGGCGGATTGTGATAGGCGGAACCCGCATGAATGCCGATCGGCAGGTCCAGCCGTTCCGCCGCCTCGTAGATCGGCCAGAGCGCGCGCTTGCCGAGCGGCGTATCGCCCATCACCAGCATCAGCACCTGCACGAAGCGGCGGTCCGTCGCACAGCGCTCGATCTCGGCGACCGCCTTCTCGACGCTTTGGGTGGGGATCACGATCGAGCCGCGCAGCCGCTGATCGCGATCGAGCCATTCCTTCACGAGCCAGTCATTCAGTGCGCGGCAGAACGCGGCCTGCAGATCCTCGGAAAACACCATCTGCACGCCGTAGAGCGGATTGCAGATGGCATGGGAGAGCTGAAAGGGATCGAGCACATGGCGCTGCATGTCCGCAAGGCTCTCGCCCGGCTTGCCGCTTTCGGGGCGCCAGTCGGGCCGCGCCGTGATCGGCGAGTTCTGCGGGTAGGATTGCGAGATGAGATCGACCATGCCGCGCGTCGTCACCTGATCGCGCCAATAGTCGTTCAGGTACGGCAGCAGGCTGGTCAGATGCGGCACGGCCGGATGCACATCGCAATCCACCCCGCCGGCGATCAGGGACGCCATGACGTCTCCCTTTTACGTTTCCTCTTGCGGTTTGCGCAGCGCTTGCCCGCGCCGTCTTGCGCCTGCCATTGAAGCAGGCCTGCCCGTCGTCCGCAACTCGGCCAACGGCGCTGCCATATGCTAGGAAGGCACAGCTCGGTTGCGAGGATCAGAGGTACAGGACATGAAAGAGCTCGTCGGCATTGCGGAACAGGTCGCAGCGAAACTGATCGCGCGCAAACAGACCATTGCCGTGGCGGAATCCTCGACCGGCGGCCTGATCTCGGCCAGCCTTCTCGCGGTGCCCGGCGCGTCGGCCTATTTCCTCGGCGGCGCCGTGGTCTACACCCGCGATGCCAGGCGCGTGCTGATGGATATTTCGGACGAAGGAATGAAGGGCTTTCGTTCTTCGTCGGAGCCCTACGCTCAATTGCTGGCCGAGCGGATGCGCAGCCGCTTCAATTGCGATTGGGGTCTGTCCGAGACCGGCGCCGCCGGTCCCACTGGTAATCGCTATGGCGATGCGGCGGGCCACAGCTGCATGGCGGTCGCCGGGCCCGCAGTCGAGGTCATGACGCTGGAGACGGGCGGCAATGACCGCTTGGCCAATATGCAGATGTTTGCAACGACAGCGCTGAAATTGCTGCTGAAGAATCTGGAGCGGTGACCTCGCGGCGTGCGAAGCATCGCGCCAGATCCAGTAGTTGTTTTGCCCGTCATTGCGAGCGAAGCGAAGCAATCCAGATTGTTGCCGCGGGCGGATTTCTGGATTGCTTCGTCGCAAGTGCTCCTCGCAATGACGCGAAGGACTAGTCATTGAATAGGGGCGGCGGCACGAACCCGCCGAACTCGCGTTCGATCAGCTCGGCGAGCTTCAGCGGTGTGCGGTCCTCGAGGAAGGGCCCGATGATTTGCACGCCGACCGGCAGGCCGTCCTTCGACAGGCCGAGCGGAACGGCCGTTGCCGGCAGGCCGGGAAGCGTCGCAAGGCCGGGCCAGGCGAGCTGATCCGAATATGGATAGTCCTTGCCGTCGATGCTGATGAGTCGCAGGTCCTGCTGCGGCGAATGGTCATGCGGAAAGGCCGGCGTCGGCAGGATCGGGCAGATGACCGCGTCGAAGCTTTTGAACAGCGCGCGCCATTGCGCGCGCAGGCCAGCTCGGGCGCCAGCGTCGAGTACCCAGGCGCGGTGGCTCGCGGTGATGCCGCGCAGCCGCTCCGCACTGAGGCTGCGATCCTCGGGCGCAAGCTGACTCGCCCGGGTCTGTGAATCCGCAAACTCCGCCGGCGGGAAGAATGCGCCGAGAAAGCTCAGCAGCATGCGCATGTAGAGCCGCGACGTCTCCGCGAAGTCCACGAACTGGACGCTCTCGCGGGCGATCGTCACGCTGGCCTTCGACAGATCGGTGGCGAGCCTATCGATCGCGCCACGGACGTCCCGGTCGGTTGGCAGCAGCGGGTGGCTGTCGATCATCAGGACACGAAAGTCCCGCAATGATTGATGCCGCGCAACGGGCAAGTCGAGCTTGTAGGCGACACCGGCGTCCAGCGGGTCCGGTCCGGCCATGACGTCGAGCAGCAAGGACAGATCTGCTGCCGTGCGTGCCATCGGACCGATGACGGCGAGGTCGCCCTCGCGCGGAATTGCTGGAAACGGCGGCGGGGTCTCGCCGCGCGCGGGGCAGAGATTGATGGTCGGCTTGTGGGCGAAGATGCCGCAATGAAAAGCGGGCACACGCAGGGAGCCTCCGATGTCGGAGCCGGTCGCGAGCGCGCAATAGCCCGCGGCGAGGGCTGCCGACGATCCTCCGGAGGATCCACCCGGTGTGCGGCCGAGATCATAGGGGTTGTTCGTGGTGCCATAGATGTCGTTGTAGCTCTGCCAGTCGCCCAGTCCCACCGGCACGTTAGTCTTGCCGAGGATGACCCCGCCGGCCTGCCTGATACGCGCGACCGCCAGGGCGTCCTCAGCGGGCTTGAAATCCTTCTGCGGCACGAATCCCCAGGTCGTCGGCAGGCCGCCGATGTTGAAGGATTCCTTGATCGTCATCGGCAGGCCGAGCAGCGGCTTGCGCTCGCCGCGCGCCAATGCGGCGTCCGCCTCACGCGCGGCGCCCAGCGCACGGTCGAAATCCCGAATGCAGATCGCGTTGACCTTGCCGTCGTGCCGTTCGATGCGGTCGATCGCATCCTGGGTGAGCTCGACCGACGAGACCTTCTTCGCGGTCAACGCGGCCGACAGCTCGACCGCGCTCTTGAAGCTCCATTCGGATTTGGCCATGGCGCATCTCCTGTTCTTATTGTCGAACGATGATGCGCAGTTTGGCCCAGCACCGCAACCGCCGCTTGATCGCGATTGACATGTGAGCAAAGCGGAACGCGGCGAGCCAAGCAACCACTCGCAGTCATCGCCCGGCTTGACCGGGCGATCCAGTATTCCAGCGAGGCCGATCGGACACGGAGAGGCCGCGGCGTACTGGATGCCCCGCCTCGCGGGGCATGACACCGAGAGGGAAGCCTACGCCGCTCCGATCAATATCCCCACCGCGAGCACGATCGCGCCGCCGAGCACGATCTGGAACACGGCCTGGAGGAACGGCGTGTCCATGTAGCGCGCGCGGATGAAGGCGATCGCCCACAATTCGAAGAACACGACAATTCCGGCAATTCCGGTCGCGATCCAGAATGCGTTGGCCCAGCGATCGGGCACGAGATAGGGCAGCGTGTGCCCAAGCCCGCCGAGCGTGGTCATCAAGCCGCAGGTGAGACCGCGCAGCCAGGGCGAACCGCGACCGGTGAGCGAGCCGTCGTCCGACAGCGCCTCCGCAAAACCCATGCTGATGCCGGCGCCGATCGAGGCGGCGAGGCCGACCAGAAACGTTTGCCAGTTCTGATGCGTGGCGAAGGCAGCCGCAAACAGCGGCGCCAGCGTCGAAACCGAGCCGTCCATCAGGCCGGCGAGACCTGGCTGCACATATTGCAACACGAACATGCGCCGGTTGGTTCGGTCTTCCTCGGCGCGCACGTCTGAACTCAGGATCTGGTCCGTCAGCTTCGCCGCCACCTCTTCGTGGCCTTTCTCGGCTTCGGCCAGATCGCCGAGCAGGCGGCGCACGCCGACATCCTGCGCCTGCTCGGCGGCCTTCACGTAAAAGCGCTCGGCCTGCAATTCCATTGTCTCGACTTCCCTGCGGACGGTGTCGAGCGGCAGGTTTTTGGTGAGCCAGACCGGACGACGGCGCAGGAATCCTTTGACGTCCTCGCGGCGGATCGGGGGCAAATGCGGACCGAAGCGCTGCTCGTACATTTCCAGCAGCATGTGACGATGGCCGCGCTCTTCCTCGGCCATCTGCTCGAAGATCTTGGCCGAGTCCGGATAGCGCTCCTTCAAGTCCTCGGCGAAGCTCATATAGATGCGGCTGTCCTCCTCCTCGGAGGAGATCGCGACAGCAAGCACCTCGCGCTCGGTCAGATCGGCAAAATTCTTCACGGCGGCCCTGTCTGATTAGTTTAGAATAATTCTAAACTATATAGGGCGCCGAAGTTCCCGGGTCAAATCACGCCGCGGCTCTTCGCCAGGAAATCGAGCAGCAGGCGGCTCACCTCGGCCGGCTGCTCCTGCTGCACCCAGTGACCGGCGCCGTCGACAAGGTGGCAGCCGAGCAGCTTCGTACAGGTTCGCGCCTGCATCGCCTCGAACACGCCGGGACGCTGATAGGTGCCCCAATCCTGCTTGCCCGAGATGAAGCAGGAGGGGACGTCGATATTGCGGCCGGCCAACAATTCGAGCTGGCTGTTGAATGCACCCGATGTGCCGCAGCGATACCATTGCAGGCCGCCCTGGAATCCGGTGCGACCATATTCGGCGCTGTAGTAGGCGAGCTCGCGATCGGGGAGCCATTGATTGGCCGCGATCGCGGCCGGCGAGGGCATCTCTTTCGCGACCGTCTCGGCCATGGTCTCGTTCAGGTCCATCACATAATAGGTCGGCAGCTTCGCCAACTCGTTCGCCGACCACGATTTCAGCGGATATGGCTTGTTGTCGGTCCAGTCCGCGCTCTTGTGATGATAATAGGCGCGCAGGAAATCATGCACGCCCTGCGGCGCGCGGTGCATATCGGCATTGGCCGGGCGTGTCGCATAGTACCATTGATAATGCTTGCGTGGGCGCGGCAAGGCCGCGAGCTCGCGATGCACGGGGTCTTCGGCCGGTGGCTTTGCCGGCGCGTCGACCGTGTTGAACGGCAGCGGCGGCGCTCCGCCGAACGGCGCGCTCATCATCGCGACCGAACGAAACACGTCAGGCCGCATCAGCGCGCACCAGGCGGCGACCGGACTGCCGAAATCATGTCCGACCACATCGACCTGCCTGTAGCCGAACGCCGACACCAGCCCGAGCGCATCCCGCACCAGGTTGAAGAGCGAAAACGGCGCGAGGTCGCCGTCGTACTCCGCGCTCCATCCCGTCGTCCGGCCATAGCCGCGCTGGTCCGGCGCGATCACGTGATAGCCGGCCGAGCTGAGCGCCGGCATCACCTTGCGCCAGGAGAAGGCGAGCTCCGGAAAGCCGTGCAGCAGCAGGATGCAGGGCCGCCCCTTGGTCTCAAAGCCGGCCTCCAGCACGTGCATGCGCAGGCCGTTGATGTCGTCGACATAGCGTGAGCGAATGCCGGCGGGGAGCGGGATCTCGGGGAGCGCTGTCATCGTGTCTCTCCACTCGGTGGAATCGCTACGCCGCCGCGCAGACGAAGCCGCTGCCCTTGCGCCGGATTTTCCCAACCGACGGCGACGGGAAATGCGCGGTGCAGCACAGCGTGTCGGTGTCGCAATAGCGTTCCAGGAAGCTGCGGCGCGTCGTTGCCGCCTTGGCCTGATCGAGGTCGAACTTGACCGACAGCTCCGGATAGAGCGTCTGGATCGGCGAGTGCATGAGGTCGCCGGAGAACACGGCGTCGTCCTTGCCGTGGCCCATCGTGATGGCGATATGGCCCGGCGTGTGGCCCGGCGTCGGCAGGATGCGAACGTGATCGCCGATTTGGTGATCGTTGCCGACGAGTTCGTGGCGTTTGGCCTCGACCACCGGCAGCACGCTGTCGGCGAAGGGCGGCACCTCCGCCTTCGCGTTCTGCTCGGTCCAGTGGTCGAATTCCTGCTTGGCGAAGACGTAGCGCGCTTTCGGGAAGGTCGGCACCCAGCGGCCGTTCTCCAGCCGCGTGTTCCAGCCGACGTGATCGACATGCAGATGCGTGCACATCACGAAATCGATGTCGTTGACTGAGAAACCTGCGGCGGCGAGCCCGCTCAGATAGGTGTCGTCGGTCTTCATGTTCCATTTCGGACGCTGCGGCCGCGGCTTGTCGTTGCCGATGCAGCTGTCGACCAGAATGGTGTGATGCGGCGTCTTGATCACATAGGACTGGAAGCACAGCATCAATGTATCGCTGTCATCCAGGGCTTTCGCCTCCCTCATCCACGCCCGGTTCTCGGCCAGCAGCTCCGGTGTCAGTCCCGGCAGCATCTCCAGCGCCGGCACGAACGACGTTTCCTGCTCGATGATGCGATCGATGGTGAGATCGCCGACCGCGTATTTGAGGCTCATGCTCGCTTCCTTGCACTCAGCGTGCGTCACGCACGGACGGAATGACGATGTTGGAGAGGACGTCGATCGCGGCGAGCCCTTCCTTCGGCTGGCCGTATTGGGCAGCAGTGGTCATCATGACGAGATCAAGCTCGGGCACGATGAAAATGCGTTGTCCGCCCCAGCCAAAGGCGCCAACCCAATTGATTTCCCTCCCGCCGGCCAGCGAGCGGCCCATCCACCACTGATAGCCATAGAACAGTGTGCTGCCGAAATTGCCGATCGCCTGGAATCGTGGCGTCGTCGATTGCACGATCCACTCGGCCGAGACGATCTGCTGGCCATTCCACTGCCCGCCATTAAGCACGATCTGGCCGAGCTTGGCGGCATCTCGCGGACGCAAGCGCAGGCCGGCGGCCGCCGCGATCTTGCCGTTCTTCGAGTAGGCCTTCCACTCGAAATCGGTGATCCCGAGCGGCTGGAACAGCACCTCACGCGCAAACGTCTCCAGCGGCTTGCCGGAGACGCGTTCGAGGATGTTGCCGAGCAGTTCAGTCCCGCCGCCATTATAGGTCCAGAGCATGTCCGGCGGTGCGGTGATCGGCCTTGCGAACACATAGCCGATCGGATCGACTTCAAAGCCGAGATGCGGCTCGTCATTGTTCGGATCGGTCCATGCCCGCGCCTCGTCCCATTTCATTCCCGAGGACATCGTCAGCAGATGGCGCAGCGTGATGGCCTCCCAGCCCGCCTGCTTCACCGCCTGATGGTCGGGGAAGAACTTGAGCACAGGCTCGTCGACGCCTTCGATCAGCTTGCGATCGATCGCGATGCCGACGAGCAGCGAAACGACGCTCTTCGACGCCGAACGCATGTCGTGCTTCGTCGTCGCGGTGAACTCGTGCTGGCCTTCCGGTTGTCCCCAGGGTTGGTCGTAGCCGGCGAAGTATTGCTCGAAGACGAGCTTGCCGTGGCGCGCGACGACAACCGAATGGACCGAAGTCGCGCGTTGTTCGAGTCGAGCGGCGATCCCGCAGAGTTGTGCGCCGTCCATGCCGACGCTGTCGGGCGGCGCAGTCGTCCAGCCGTCGTCGGTTGACGATGGCGGTTCGCAGGCGAAGTTTCGCTGTCCAGGCACCGTGCCGTCGGCTCGCACGGGAGTGGCTGAGACGGTCAACGCGAGCACGAGGCTCGCGCCGAGAATACCGAGGCCGGGGAAGCGATCGCGCATCATCCTTCTCCCCGCCGTCGCGATACTACGCCGCGGGCGGCACCGAGATCTTCACCGAGGGCCGCTCCAGCATTTTCTGGTGGAAGGCGTCGAGCTTCGGATAGGCCTTGCGCCAGCCGCAATCGGCGAAGCGGAAGTCGGCATAGCCGAGCACGCAGACCAGGCCGATCTGCGAGATGTCGAACGGGCCGCTCAGCACTTCAGGCATGTTCTCGAAGCGGGCCATGCCGGTCCAGGCCCGGTTCCAGTGGTCGTCGGACCACGCCTGCCATTGCAGGCCCTGCGGCCGCACCATCTTCTCGTAGCGGCACAGCAGCATGGAATCGAGCATGCCGTTGATCAGGGCATGATTGGTCTTGGCCTTCCAGCGCCGCGGACCGTAATCGGGGATCAGGCTGCCGCCAGCCATCTCGTTGAGGTATTCGACGATGACGTAGGAGTCCAGGATGACATCGCCGTCATTGGTGATCAGCACCGGCAGCTTCTTCAGCGGCGTGATCTTCGAATAGTCCTCGTTGGCCGTGCCCGGCGCGACTGCTGCCGGCGTGAACTCGATCTTGTCGATCAACCCAAGCTCGATCGCGGCAATGCGCACCTTGCGGGCAAAGGGCGAGGCGGGGGAGAAGGTGAGCTTCATGGGAAATAACCTTTATCCAGACACACAGTCCTCATCCTGAGGAGCGCGCCGCTTGGCGTGCGTCTCGAAGGATGGCAACGGGAGGCGCTCTCTCGTCACCCGGCGTGAACGTCGGGCGACCGTGGTCTTGGCACATCCTTCGAGACGCGCGCGTTGCACGCTCCTCAGGATGAGGGCCGCGGCTTACGCCGCGACGATCTCCTGCCGCTGCTCGCCGAGGCCCTCGATGCCGAGGGTGATGACGTCGCCGACATTGAGGAAGGTCGGCGGCTTCATGCCGAGGCCGACGCCGGGCGGGGTGCCTGTCGTGATGATGTCGCCCGGCAGCAGCGTCATGAACTGCGAGACATAGGAGATGCACTTGGCCATCGAGAAGATCATGGTCTTGGTCGAGCCGGTCTGGCGGCGCTGGCCGTTGACGTCGAGCCACATCGGCAGGTTCTGCACGTCCTTGATCTCGTCCTTGGTGGCGAGCCAGGGGCCGAGCGGGCCGAACGTGTCGTGCGACTTGCCCTTGGTCCACTGACCCAGGCGCTCGATCTGGAAGGCGCGCTCGGAGACGTCGTTGCAGACGCAGTAGCCGGCGACGTGGTTGAGCGCGTCGGCTTCCGAGACGTATTTTGCGCGCGTGCCGATGATCGCAGCGATCTCGACTTCCCAGTCCAGCTTGGTCGAGCCGCGCGGCTTCTCGACGGCGTCGTTCGGGCCGGACAGCGAGGTGTTGGCCTTCATGAAAATGATCGGCTCGCTCGGGATCTCCGCGCCAGTCTCCTTGGCGTGGTCGCTGTAGTTGAGGCCGATCGCCACGAATTTCGACATGCCGGTGACGGGGGCGCCGAACCGCGGCTTGCCGGAGACGGCGGGCAGCGAGGCGGGATCGAGCGCCGCCAGCTTCTTCAGGCTTTCGGGCGAATAGGCCTCGCCGGTCAGGTCCTTCACATGCGCCGACAGGTCGCGCAACTGGCCGGATTTGTCGATCAGGCCGGGCTTTTCCGCACCCTTCTCGCCATAACGAACAAGCTTCATTCTCGTTTCTCCCTGGAATGGACCGATCGGTTGAACAGCTTCATGGAACAGGGCGGCGGGAAATTCAACCGCTCAAAGAGGGCGCATTGCAGCCCTCTCGATTCGGTGGGCGAATGTGCCGGCTTGCGGGTCTCGTGCCCCGGACGCTGCGCAGCATGAAATGCTGCGCTGCTGAGCCGGGGCCCATGTTGCGGCATTCTGGGTCCCGGCTCAGCGGCGCAACGTTGCACGTTGCACCGCGTCCGGGACACGGAGCTCACCCCAGCGCCTCGAACCTGAATGCGTCCCCGTCCCGCCTGATATGCCCGGCCGAAAAATGCCCGCCGATCACCAGCGTCGGGGTGTCGGCAAACCGGCCGAACAATTCGCGCCGCGTCGCGGCCGATTGGCTCTGATCGGAATCCGCGGTCGAGGACCAGCCGAGATGCGCCATCTGGCAGGGATGATGGGCGACGTCGCCCGTCAGCACTCCCTGCTCGCCGTCCGACTGGACCAGAATGCTCATATGTCCGGGGCTGTGGCCGGGGGTCGGGATCATGCTGATCTCGTCGCTGAGCCGGTGGTCGCTCGGGATCAACTCGGCCCGGCCGGCATCGACGATCGGCTTCACGGAATCGCCAAACACGGCCTGCTTGTCCGGCTCGGTGGAGTGGTCGCGCCAATGCTCATACTCGGTCTTGCCGAACACATAGCGCGCGTTAGGGAAGGTCGGCACCCATTTGCCGTCGACCCATTTCGTGTTCCAGCCGACATGGTCGACATGAAGATGCGTGCACAGCACGGTATCGATGCTCTCGGGCGGAAAGCCCGCCGCAATCATCGTCTCCAGGAATGGCGTGGTGCGATTGTTCCAGGTCGGGACGTTGCGGCCCTGCTTGTCGTTGCCAAGCCCGGTATCGACCACGATGCGGCGCGTCGGCGTCTCCACCACCAGCGAATGGATCGACATTTTCAGCCGGCCCTCTTCGGTGGCGAAATGCGGGATCAGCCAGGGCAGCTTCTGGATTTCTGCATTGCTTGCCAAGGGCAGAATGAAGCGGGTCGAGCCGACCGTCTCCAATTCCACGACCTTGGTTATTTTGACCCTGCCGACCTTCCACTGCATCCGGCGCATCCTCATGTTCTTGCTTTGGCGGGGAACATGCGCAGTTTCGCCGTCAGGCGCAATGGATCATCTGACGCGGTGCGGCGTTATCGCGGGAACCCAGGGAAAGACAAAGGGCCAGCCATGCCAGAGCTTGCGATTTCCGCGGAGAAGGTCGCCTTCATCATCGAAAAGGCGCGTGAATTCGACGTCAAGCAGGCGGATTCCGATCCGGATTCCGGCTCGAATGCGACGGATGACGATGCGGTCGACGTCCTCGAGGATGACGGCTCCGATCCGGTCGTCAACGAACTCGGAAGTTTCATCGTGGCCATGAACGAGGACGAGCAGATCGATCTCGTCACGCTGACCTGGCTCGGCCGCGGCGACGGCACGATCGACGATTGGGACGATCTGCGCGCACGCGCCGTGGAGGCGCGCGCCGAATATCGCAGTCCCCGGCGCGAGACGGCGCATTATCTGCTCGGTGAGCCGATGCTGGGCGACCTGCTCGCCGACGGGCTCGATGAATTCGGCGTCGACTGGACCGACGGAAACCCAGTCGCCGATTCATCCAGTCCGAGCCAGCGGGACGAAGACGAGATCACCAAGCAGCGGTGATCCCGGCCGATATCAGCGCGTGCAGTCGACGATCACGGTGCCGAGCTTGTCGCCCTTCTCGACGGCGACATGGGCCTGCGCCGTCTCCGGCAGCGCAAACTGCGCCGCGACATTGTGGATTCGCGGCCCCGCCGCCAGCCATTTCGAGATGTCGGCCTGCGCCGCCGCAAGCAACGCGGGCGGCAGCGCGAACAAGACGAGCGAGCGGAGCGTGATGCACTTCTCCATCAACTCGCGCATCGGCACGGTCGGCGTGCGGTTGCCGTTCGTGGCGTAGACCGCGATTGTCGAATTCATGGCCATCAACTTCAGGGTCGTCGCGATGTTGCCGCCGAAATCGACATCGACCAAGTGGTCGAGCCCGCGTCCGCCGGTGAAGGCCATGGCCTTGGCAACGACATCTTCGTCCCTGTAATTGACCACGAGATCGGCACCAGCCTGTCGCGCCTGCTCGCCCTTCATCGCCGAGCTGACGGTCGCGATCACCTGCGCGCCGCCCCATTTCGCGAGTTGCACGGCGTAATGCCCGACTGCACCGGCGCCGCCGGTGACCAGCACCGACTTGCCGACGATCGGCCCGTCTGCAAACAGGGAGCACCACGCCGTCATTGCGGGAATGCCCAGCGTCGCGCCTTCCGCAAAAGAGAGATTGTCCGGCAACGGCGTCACCAGATGCTCGGCAAGCGCGATATGTTCGGCCGCCGTGCCAAAGGCGCGGCCGTTGCGCTGGCCGTTGAACAGCCAGACCCTGTCGCCGATCTTGAACCGCGTCGCGCCATCGCCGATCTGGTCGATAAACCCCGCACCATCGCTGTTCGGAATGACGCGCGAAAATTCCTTGGCGCGATAGCTGCCCCCGCGCCGGCCGACATCGGCCGGATTGACGCCGGAGGCTTCCAGGCGAATGCGAACTTCGCCTGGACCTGCGACCGGCGTCGCCATCTCACCATAGGTGAGGACGTCCGCCGCCGGTCCTGTCTCCTCGTACCAGACCGCCCTCACAGCGTTCCCGGGAAGGCACCGCCATCGAGCAGGAGGTTCTGTCCGGTGATGAAGCCCGCCTTGGCGCCGCACAGAAATGCGCAGGCATAGCCGAACTCCTCGGGATCGCCGAAGCGGCCTGCGGGATTGAGCTTGGCGCGCTCGGCCAGAACCTGGTCCGGCGTGATGCCGCGCTTCTCGGATTCCCCCTTCGCGGTGCTGCGCAGGCGGTCGGTCTCGAACGGGCCCGGCAGCAGGCCGTTGATGGTGACGTTGTTGATCACGGTCTTGCGCGACAGGCCGGCGATGAAGCCGGTGAGGCCGGCGCGGGCGCCGTTGGAGAGACCGAGGATGTCGATCGGCGCCTTCACCGCCGCCGAGGTGATGTTGACGATGCGGCCGAATTTGCGCGCCATCATGCCGTCCACCGTCGACTTGATCAGCTCGATCGGGGTCAGCATGTTGGCGTCGATCGCCTTGATCCAGTCGTCGCGGGTCCAGTTGCGGAAATCGCCGGGCGGAGGTCCGCCGGCATTGTTGATCAGGATGTCGGGCTCGGGGCAGGCCTTGAGCACGGCCTCGCGGCCCGCCGGCGTCGTGATGTCGCCGACGATCTCGGTCACGGTCACATCAGGATAGGCCTTGCGAATGTCGTCGGCCGTCTTCTTCAGGGCCTCGGCGCCGCGCGCGGTCAGCGTGACGTGTACGCCGGCCTCGGCCAGCGAGATGGCGCAGGCGCGTCCGAGGCCTTTGCTGGATGCGCAGACGATGGCGCGGCGGCCTTTGATCCCAAGATCCACTGTTTCACTCCCGTAATGTCATGCAGGTTTTTAAGAAGCCGCCATTCTAGCCAACCTTGGCACCGCTGATAAGGGATTGGCTCGCATCAAAATGCATGCGCACTTGCCCGGCGATGCAAATGCGCCTCATCAGATGCGCCGCTCCTGCTTGAGACGGTCGATCGCGGAGGCCGCCTCCGGCGGCAGCGACTTGAAGCCCATCCGGCCCACCGTCGAGAACAGCGGCCTCAGGTGCGAGCCGGCGAGGAACGGCGGCTGCCGGTTGGCCGGCACGATCTGGTCGAACACCAGCACCAAGGTGGTGGCGACGAGGCCGACCCTGATGGCGCCGAGGGCTGCGCCGCCGACCCGGTCGCCGATGCCGGCCTGCCGTATCGTGTCGCTCAGCGCCAGGCGGCCGAGATATCCAAACAGCATGCCGACCACCACGAAGATTCCGAAGAACCAGATCCAGTTCTGCAGCAGCGGCGCATTCGGATTGCCCGCGACCTGCGGGACGATGAGCGGCATCAGCGCAACCGCGATCGGGGCGGCGAGGAGATAGGCCAGGATCGTCATGGCGCTGCCGAGCAGGCCGGTCCTGAAACCGAAGCCGATCGCGATTGCGAGCGCCGCATAGACGGCGAGATCGAAACTGTTCATGCGCGGGAGCCTGCCATGGAACGAGTCAACGCAGAACCGATCATTCCGGTTTCAGATCGTTAAAATCGTCTGTATTGATGGCGCCAAAGCTCAGGGAAAGCGCCCAAGGAAAGCGTCAAGGAAAACGTCATGTCAGACCTATTCGATGTCAGTCAGGAAACCATCCTCGTCACGGGTGCGAGCCAGGGGCTGGGGCGGCAATTTGCCCGGGTGTTGGCGGCGCATGGCGCGGCGGTCGCGCTCGCGGCGCGGCAGACCGACAAGCTGAAGAGCCTGGAAGACGAGATCCGCGGCAAGGGCGGCCGTGCCGTCGCGGTCGCGCTCGACGTCACCGACACCGCATCGATCGCCAGGGCCGTCGATGAAGCGGAAGCCGCGCTCGGCCCGGTCACGGTGCTGATCAACAATGCCGGCATCGCCATCGAAAAGCTCGCGACCGAGCAGACCGAGGCCGATTGGGACGCGGTGATCGGCGCCAACCTCAAGGGCGCCTATTTCCTCGCGACCGAGATCGCGCGCCGCATGATCGCGCGCAAGCAGGACGGCAACATCGTCAACATCGCCTCCGTGCTCGGCACCGGCGTGCTGAAGGCGGTGTCGCCTTACGCGATCTCCAAGGCCGGCATCATCCAGGCGACCAAGGCGATGGCGCTGGAGCTCGCGGGGCAGAACATCCGCATCAACGCGCTGGCACCCGGTTATATCGACACCGAGATGAACCACGCGTTCTGGTCGACGCCGCCGGGCGAGCGCCTGACCAAGCGCATTCCGCAGCGCCGCATCGGCGCCGAATCCGATCTCGACGGCGCGATCCTGCTGCTGGCCTCGAAGGCCTCGCGGTACATGACGGGCAGCGTGGTGACGGTGGACGGCGGGTTCTTGCTGAATTGATTACCGTCGTCCCGGACAAGCGAGTTCACTCAGGCGTCGTCCCGGACAAGCGCAGCGAAGCGGAGCGCAGATCCGGGACCCATAACCACAGGGAGAAGTTTGGCGAAGACTCGTGGTTACCATCTCGTGCCACGACTACTCCCTGGGGTCCCGGCCTTCGCCGGGACGACAATGGAGCGAGAGTGTGCTTCAATTCGCCAGCATCTCCGCCCTGATCATGTCCGCCGCCTTCTCTCCGATCATGATGGTCGGGGCATTGGTGTTGCCGCCGATCAGCGTCGGCATGATCGAAGCGTCGACGACGCGCAGGCCCTCGACGCCGTGCACCTTCAGCGCCGGATCGACCACGGCCATCGCATCGGTGCCCATCTTGCAGGTGCCGACGGGGTGATAGACGGTGTCGACACGCGCGCGCAGGATGGCGCGAATGTCGTCGTCCGTTCTCACATCGGACGTGAACATGTCCTTCTTCTGCAACGCGCGCATCGCGGGCGTCTCCATCAGCCGTCGCGTGGTCTTGAAGCCCGCGACCATCGCCTCGAGATCCTCCGCCTCGCCCAGAAAATTCGGATCGATCATCGGCGCTGCCAGCGGATCGGCGCTTTTCAGCCAGACGCTGCCACGGCTCTTCGGTCGCAACAGGCAGACATGGCATGAGAAGCCCGCCTCCTTGTGCTTCTTGCGGCCGTGATCGTCGAGCATCGCGACGATGAAGTGCAGCTGGATGTCGGGCACATCGAGGTCGGATCGGGTCTTCAGGAAGCCGCCACACTCGGCGAAATTGGTGGTCATCAGGCCGCGCCGCTCCCGGCGGTAGCGCTGGATGGCGCGGAGCAGGGATGGCAGCTGGCCGAGCGATGAGTGGACGAAGTGCGGATAGTCGGAGGCGTAGACGAACACGAAATCCGGATGATCCTGCAGATTGCGTCCGACGCCCGGCAAATGATGCACGACGCCGATCCCGTGCGCGGCAAGCGCCTCGCCGTCGCCGATGCCCGACAGCATCAATAGCTGCGGTGACTGGAAGGCGCCGGATGCGAGGATCACCTCGCGCCGCGCGCGCAGCTGCCTTGTCTGCTTGCCCTGGATGTATTCGATGCCGACGGCGCGCCCGCCTTCGAACAGGATGCGCGTGGCATGCGCTCCCGTCTCGACACGCAGATTCGCGCGCTTGTCCATATGGGGATGCAGATAGGCGCGCGCCGCGCTCCAGCGCTCGCCATTGTGCTGGGTTACCTGGTAGCTGCCGAGCCCTTCATGGTCGTCTTCATTGAAGTCCTCGCGGATGCGGAACTGCGCCTCGCGGGCGGCCTGATGGAAGACGTCATGGATCGGATTGTCCGAGCGCAGCCTGTTGACATGCAGCGGGCCGCCCTTGCCATGATACGCGCCGTCGAAATCTGCGTTGTTCTCGGAAGCCTTGAAATAGGGCAGCACGTCCGCATACGACCAGCCGGCATTGCCGAGCGAGGCCCAGTGGTCGTAGTCCCATTTGTTGCCGCGGATATAGACCATGGCATTGATCGCCGAGGACCCGCCGAGCCCCTTGCCGCGCGGTTGATAGCCGATACGACCGTTCAATCCCTTCTGCGGCACCGTATCGAAGCCCCAGTTCGCGGCCTTGTATGGCAAAGCGAGCCCGAACGGCGTGGTGATCCGCCAATTGTCGTTCGAACCTCCGGCATCGAGCAGCGCCACGGATGTCCCCGCATCCTCCGACAGCCGCCCCGCCACCGCGCAGCCGCCGGAGCCCGCGCCCACGACGACGAAATCGAATGTGTCAGTCACTGATGTTTCCCCCGTTATCGTCATTCCGGGGCAATGCGGAGCATCGAACCCGGAATCTCGAGGTTCCGGGTTCGCTACGCGCCCCGGAACGACCGCCCCTACGACATGAACCGCATCATCTTCTCCAGCCGCGCGATCTTGCCGCCATAGGGCGGATAGAGGTCGGCGAGCCGGTTGAATTTCGAACGATAGAACACCGGCTTCAGCTTGCTGAACGTGCGAAAGCCCCATTCGCCGTGATAGGCGCCGGTGCCGGATGCGCCGACGCCGCCCATCGGCTGGTTGATTTGCGCGAAGTGGAACAGGCAGTCGTTGATGGTGACGCCGCCGGAGATGGTGCGCGCCAGCACCTCGTCGCGCGCATTGCGGTCCTTGCCGAACCAGTACAGCGCCAGCGGCCGGTCGCGGGCGTTGACGAAGGCGATGGCGTCGGCCGCTTCGCGATAGCCGAGCACCGGCAGCACCGGTCCAAAAATCTCCTCCTGCATCACGGCCATGTCTTCGGTCGCGCCCTCGATCAGCGTCGGCGGGAATTTGCGGTGTGCCTTCCAGTTGGGATCGTCCGCCTTTGCCGGCTGCAGGATCTTGGCGCCGCGGCTTGCCGCATCCGCGACGAGATTTTCCAGCCGCGCATAATGCCGGTCGGAGATCACGGAGGTGTAGTCCTTGTTGGCGGGATCGGTGCCGAACATGCGCCGCATCTGCGCACGGACTTTTTCGGCGAAGGCCTGCAACGCGCGCTCGGGCACCAGCACATAGTCGGGCGCGATGCAGGTCTGCCCGGCATTGAGCAGCTTGCCGTAGGCGATGCGCTCGGCGGCCTCGTCGAGATCGGCCGAAGCGTCGATGACAACAGGCGACTTGCCGCCGAGCTCGAGCGTGACGGGCGTCAGATTGCGCCCCGCTGCCTCCGCCACCAGCCGCCCCACCCGGGTCGAGCCGGTGAACACCAGATGATCGAACGGCAGGTGTGCGAAGGCCTTCGCGATCTCGTCCTCGACGCCGGTGACGAGCAGCTCCGCAGCGTCGAATTTTTGCGCGACCGTCTCCTTCAGCAGCGCTGAGAAATGCGGCACGAGCTCGCTCGGCTTGATGATGACACGGTTGCCGGCGGCGAGCGCGCCGATCGCGGGCGCGAGCGTCAGCTGCAGCGGATAATTCCAGGGCGCGATGATGCCGACGACGCCGAGCGGCTGCGGCATCAGCCGATTGCGCGCGGGCAAAAATTGCAGCGCCGTCGAAACGCGCTGCGGCGCCATCCAGCTCTTGAGGTGTTTCGTGGCATGACGGATCTCGGAGAACACCATCATGGTCTCGGCGATATTGGTCTCGACCGCGCAGCGGTGGCCGAAATCGGCCGAGATCGCCTGCCGGAAGCGCTCCTCGTTGTCGGCAACGACAGTGCGCAGCCGCGCCAGCCGGTCGAGCCGCTCGGCGAGGCCAGGCGCCGGCTCGGCCCGCGACCGCGCGACCATGGTATGGAAGGCGTCTTCGACGGCCCGAAGCGGGGCGCTCGGCGGGGGGCGGTCCAAGGGGCGATCGGAAGGGCGATCGGAGGGGCGGTCCAAGGCGTGGTCCATGGCGTTCTCCCTCTTTAAGTGGCGTTTCCGCCTGGTTTTGTTGCCGCAAGCTGGCCCCTCGTGGAACTTCTGGCAAGGGCGGGCCAAACAGGCCACAAATTCGTCCACTGCGCTGTCATAAAGTCGAAAAAAACGTCCCCACAGCCCTTTCCAAAGCCACCCCGGGTTGGTACATACCGCCCGCACCCAAGGGCTTTGCCCGGGGTTGCCTTCCAAGGAAGCCTTTGGGACGGACGAAGCAAGCCACGCGAACAGCGCCGGCCCTTCATTCACCGTCCCCGGCACTTTCACGAAGGCAAAGCAACGGTTAACGCGGGGTGGAGCAGCCCGGTAGCTCGTCAGGCTCATAACCTGAAGGTCATAGGTTCAAATCCTATCCCCGCAACCAAGTTCGGACCTTACCGGTCCCGATCCGAAAATGGCCCGCATCACGCGGGCCATTTTTGTTTTGGGAGGCGCTGCGGCGGAAACGTTGGCCGCACCTTGCGCAAGAGTGGGGGAAGCCCTCACTCCGGATAGCTAAGGATCATCTTCAGCAGCTTCGGAAACCGCGCATTGATGTCCTCCTCGCGCAGGACATTGCGGTGCTGGACGCCTTGCTTGGAGGTCCGGATCAGGCCGGCCTCGCGCAGGATGCGAAAATGGTTCGACAGGGTCGACTTCGCCATGTCAGGGCAGGGCGCCGCCTCGGTGCACGACATGCAATCGTTCTGCGCGGCCAGGCTCTTGACGATACGCAGCCGCATCGGGTCCGCGAGCGCTCCCAGCACCCCAGCCAGTGAAATCTCGCTCCGCGGTGGGTGAACGAACTGCACCATGAACAAAATATAGCACCTCCCTTGAACTCATTCAATAGTTCACTAGTATTGAACTATTGAATATCGGCGTCGTGCCGGACGGTGGAGAATATGTGATGACCAAGAGACTCGAAGGAAAAGTTGCGCTCGTGACCGGCGCTTCCAAAGGCATCGGCGCCGAAATCGCCGCTCGGCTCGCGGCCGAGGGCGCGGCGGTCGCCGTCAACTACAGCTCCAGCAAGCAGGCCGCCGACCGCGTGGTCGCCGCCATCGTCGCCAAGGGTGGCAAAGCCGTCGCGGTCCACGGCAATCTGGCCGACGCCAAGGACGTGACAAACGTGGTCGCAGAGACCGTAAAGGCGTTCGGCGCGATCGATATCCTCGTCAACAACGCGGGCATTTACGAATTCGCCCCGCTCGAGGCCATCACGCCTGAGCATTTCCATAGGCAATTCGACCTCAATGTGCTTGGCCTGCTGCTGGTCTCGGGCGAAGCTTCGAAGCACTTCAACGCCAATGGCGGAAGCATCATCAACATCAGCTCCGGCGTATCGACCATCGCGCCGGCGAACACAGCCGTCTACACCGCGACCAAGGCGTCGGTGGATGCAATCTCCGCCGTCCTGGCGAAGGAGCTGGCGCCGCGCAAGATCCGCGTCAACGCCGTCAACCCGGGCATGATCGCGACCGAAGGCGTCGTCTCGGCCGGCCTGCACGAAGGTGACATGCGCAACTGGATCGAATCCACCACCCCGCTCGGCCGCATCGGCAAGGTCGAGGAGATCGCTGCCGCAGTGGCCTTCTTCGCTTCGGACGACGCGTCGTACGTCACGGGCGAGACGCTGCATGTGACAGGCGGCCTGCGCTGACGGAGCGCGAAGCTTAAGGGGTTCTATGAGGAGATGGCCCGCGTCGTGCGGGCCATCTTTATCGCGCGTCTCTCAAAACTCTTTAATCGCCTTCCCGTCCGCCCCCACCAAACTCGACGGCGCCTCGCCGAACACCAGTCCCTCCGGCTGAAACTTGATGGTCTTTCCGCCCTCGACGAACTCCGCAAAATTGCGCGGTGTCGCCGAGTGCACGCCGTTCTCCAGGAAGTCGTCGATCTCGTAGCAGGTGTCGGGCTTGCCGCCGGAGCCTTCGCCCAAGAACTTCTGGAAACTCTGGCTCGTCACCTTGGCCTTCTTGCGCGCCGACCAATTGGCGTAGCGGCGGTAGAGCTTTGGCATGATCACCGGGCCCTTGTCGCTCGCCAGCACGCCGGTCTCGTTTGTCTTGGGTTCGCGCAGGTCGAAGTCGAAGGCGGGGACGGTCTTGGCGAGGTGCTTCCAGACCGGCAGCTTCCTCGTTCGCGCGGTCTTGGCCAGCGCGAGGAAAGCTTTGATCTCGTCGTCGTTCATCGAGGAGTAGAACGTCGGATAGGCAAAGCCCTGCTCGACCAGCCATTGATTGATGTCGACCTTGTGGCCGCTGACCGTCACCTCGATGTCGCCGACCAGCCGCCCATAGGTGTCGAACACCTCGTTCGGCGCATCGACATGGGTGAAGACCCGGCAGGCGAGCGTCGCTTCGCCGGCGCTGCTGAGGAAATCATGCAGCGCCTTGCTCGCGGTGGCGCCGAGGAATTGCCGGTAGGAATGGGTGACCGCGTGATAGGCCTGCCGTTTGGCGTCCGTCAGCCCCTTCTTCTCCGCGGACGAGAGCGGCGAGGGCTGGTAGTGCAGCTCCGGCGCGTCAATGCCCTGGAGGCGGATGGTGAGCTTGCCGTTCTTGATCGGCGCCGTGTTGGTTCGGCCCTTGACCTTGGCGTTGTCGAACACGTGGGTCGACTGGAACGGCGAGCTGTCGTTCTTCCGGAAGCGGATCGCGTCCGGCGCGACGGCCACCACGAGCTTGGTGGTGTCGGCGTCCGACCGCCCCTCCGGCCAGAACTGCTTGACCTCGATGGTGCCTTCGACCTCCAGCAGTCCAACGGGCATCGGCCGCTCCTGTCATGGTTCAGGAGACAGCGAATCATTTTCGCACGACAAGCCCATGACGGAAGATGCGACAGGAACGACACCTCGCGGACGCGCCGGAGGTTCTAACCCGCGCGCTTGTAGCCCGCGGGCGGAGACGATCTTCCGAACGAAGCAGAATGTATCTTCAGCTCAGGATCTGTGCGGGCAGACCATCGTCAAATTGAGCAGCGTCGGCTTGTCCGAGCCCGTCTTGTAGTCCCACTCCAGCCGGATCTCGTGCCGGTGCGCGAAAGCGTCGCTGGCTTCGTGGGTGATGATCTTCGTCTTCATCGGGATCGGCGGCTCGGAGTTGAAGCATTTCCGGACGCAGGCATCGAGCAGATCGCATCGCGTCAGGGGAATGACGCCCGGCTCATCCCTGGACAGGGGAACTGTGTTCGGCTGGGTGCTGAGGTCGAGACGGGCCCGACCCTTCTCCTTGTGCCAGTACTTGGCGCTTTCCTGCGGCCAGCTCGACGCCGGCGTCAGAATCAGGTGGTACTGGCCATACTCCAGGGTCGGCAGATCGATGTCGTCCGACGCTTTGAGCTTCGCCACGCTCTTTTTCATGTTCGCCAGCGGGTAGTAATTGCTGTTCATCAAGTCTCTGAACTGCTTGCCGTTGTAAGTCCTCGAGCCCATCGCCTTTTCCCTCAATATGTCCGTGGCCTTGCCAAAATACATGCAGCTCCGCGGCGCCGGTCAGTTTGGCCAAACCTCGCGCCGCCGAACATATGACCCATCTTTGCTGGGATTTAGTTACGCTACCACTCAGGACTGTGTTTCGTCCAGATCGCCAACCGCGCCATGCCCCGCTCATGGTGAAGGCTGAGCCCGATTGCTAAGCGGTTCTCGATAGGTATTCTTATCGAGAGGTGCTTGCGGTTCTGGTCGACAGAATGACCGCGGCCTTTGAGGCGCAGGAATGAATTGCTTCACGTGTCAGTCTGCGATCGGTCCGGATGATAGCTGGTGCTCCAAATGCGGGGCGGCGGTCCGCCAGCGCGTCGATCCCGACAGCGAACGAAGGTTTGTGACGATTCTGCGCGCCGACGTCGTCGACTCCACGGGTCTTGTTGCCGAGCTGGAGCCGGAGGCGGCGGTATCGCGCCTCGAACCGGCTCTTGCGGCGATGAGAGGCGCGGTGCGCCAGTTCGGCGGCATCGTCAGCAAGGAGTTGGGTGACGGGTTGGCCGCCGTCTTCGGCGCCCCGATCGCCGACGACAACCACGCCCCCCTGGCCTGCCACGCGGCCATCGAGCTGGTTCGGCGCGTTGGCAGTCTGGGCGATCCAGGACTTCAAGTCCGGGTCGGCATCCACTCGGGTCATGTGGTGGCCTACATGGTCGCGAGCGAATTTTCCAAGGTCTACGAGATCGGCGGCGCCGCCCAGCACCTGGCGGCGCGGCTGGAGGCAGCGGCCGAGGCGAACCAGATCTACGTGTCCGAAGCCTGTCAGAAGCTTGCGGACGGACATGTCCGCTTTGATTTTCTTGGCCGCAAGACTCTGCGCGGCTTTAACGAAGCTCTGCCGGTCTATCGGATCATTGGAGCAAGCGATCTTTCGAGCTGGCGGGTGCGACGCGCTCGTAGCGTCTCCCGGTTTGTCGACCGGACGACGGAGCGGGCGCTGCTATGGCGCGCTGCGGAGAAGGTTGTCACCAGCGGGCAGACGGTTCTGCTGATGGGGGATGCGGGCATTGGGAAGTCGCGGCTTGCGCACGAATTTGCGCAGGACCTCAGGGCTGACGGCTGGCGGTTGCTCGACGTCGAGTGCAGCCCAAATCTTCAGGGCGCGCCATTTAGCACCCTGAAGCGACTGGTGCTTTCCCTCCTGGAGGCAGTCTCCAAGGACTCAGATCGCCTGGCAGACCCTCGAAAGGAATTGTCGGCGGTCCATCAGTTTGCAATCGACGCGGTGCTGGATTTGCCTATTTCCGATCCGCGTTGGAGCGAATTGGAGCCCTACGCGCGGGGCCGGGCGATTTCGGAGGCCAGCTGCGCAATCCTGGAAGGCGTGGCCCGTCACAGCGGCACCGTTCTTCTCATCGAGGATCTGCACTGGGTTGATCGAGCCAGCGATACAGTTATTGCCGCCATAGCGTCGCTACAGGTGCCGAATCTGTTTGTTTTCCTCACGAGCAGGCCGAACGGAATGCCGGAATGGATCGCGCGTTGTCATGCAGAAGTGATCGCGATGCGGTCATTGGATGATGAATCCGGAATGGCCATGTTGGCCGACATGCTCGGCACGTCCGTGACAAATGCAGGCTTGAAGGACCGGATCATCTCTCACACCGCCAACGTTCCGCTGTTCATCGAGGAGGTCTGCCGTGGTCTGAAGGATAACGGCACACTTCGCGGCCAGTGGGGTGATCTGGCCTTGGTGCGTCCGATAGAAGAGCTAGGTATCCCCACAAGTATCCAAGGTGTGATTGCGGCGCGGCTCGATCGGGTGTCGAGGCAGGAGCGCCTGGTTTTGCAGGTCGCTGCAGCATTGGGGCCGCGATCCAGCGAAGCCGTCGTGCGGAAAGTCTCCGAGTTGCCCGAAGACGCCCTGCGGGACTGCCTTGCAGCGCTCGATCGGGCCGAGCTGCTGGTCAAGATCGACAGCGACATCGCGGACTCGCTTGAGTTTCGACACGAGATGGTTCGCCAGGTGACCTACGAGACGATGGTCGAAAAGGTCCGCGAGAGCGTACATGCGCGGGTTCTCGCGGCATTCGAGAACGACGACATATCGAGAGATGATCCTGACGCCCTCTGCTACCACGCAATGCGTGCCAAGGACTGGCCCAAGGCGTTCAACTATGGGAGAATCGCCGCACAGAAGTGTCTTTTGCGCTCGGCATATGCAGACGCGGTCGACTACTTCCGGACAGCGATGAGTTCACTCGATAAGACGCCAATAACCAGTTCGAGGGAGACGAATGCCATTGATCTCCGGATGGAGGCGCGCATGGCGTTCATCTGGTCCGGTCGGGTTGCCGAGTGGATCGATCTGGGAAAGGAAGCCGACCAACGGGCCAGCGAGATCAATGATGTCGGCAGAAGGGTTGCCGCCAAGACGGTCATGGCGGGTGGGCAGAACTTCTATGGGACACCTACGGAGGCCGTTACGCTTGGCGAGGAGGTCGTTGGTCTTGCCGAAGAATCCGGCAATCCCGGTTGGCGCAACCTTGCGCAATACAATCTCGGGCAGGCCTATTTTCTTGCCGGGCGCTATCGCGAGGCGGAGCGGACTATCGCACGAGCCCGTGCCCATCTGATGGGCCCGGACGCGAGTGCGCCGTTCGGCACGCCCCCGAAATACACCCTCCTGCTCTGCTGCATGATGAAAAGCTTCACCCACACCGTGATGGGTGAGTTCGAGGCCGCCGAGCAGCTCCAGCAACAGGCCGCCGCGATCGCGGAGGAGACCGGCCGCCCCTACGACCGCGTCGCCGCTGCCTATAGCGGCGGCTGGCTGAAGCTCGGCCGCGGCGAGCCGGCGGCGGCCGCCGCCATTCTCGAGGATGGTTTTGTCCTGGCGCAGAAGCACGGCATCCGGCTGTTCGTGCCGGTGCTCGCCTGCCATCTCGGCATGGCCTATCTGGAGCAGGGGCTGTTCGACCGGGCGCGCGGCATGCTGACGGAGGCGCGTGAGGAGGCCAAGGCGGTCGGCTATACCTCGGCGGTGCTGCGCAGCTCGATCTACCTGGCGCTCGCCACCCACCGTCTCGGCGACGCCCAGGCCGCGCAGAACATGCTGCGCGAGGCGCGCAACACCGCGCGGCAACAGGGGTTCTCCGGGCTGGAGGCGGAGGCCCTGTTTGGCGAGGCCGTGGTGACGCCGCCGTCGGATGCGCAGGCCAAGGCGGCCATCCTCGCCGCCCTGCGCGCGACCATCGCGATCGCCGCCGAGAGCGGCGCGCTGCCGCTGCGGCACAAGGCCGAGGCGATGCTCAACGAGATGCAGGCGACGGTGACGAGCTAAGCTGACGGCGGCGGCGGCCGGGCCGCCGTCGCGGCCGAAATCTGCCCGACGCGTCAAATAAATTCAGCAGGCGCCGCAAGGAGTTAGCTACTGTGCATGGGGTTGTTTTTGCCCTTTTATCTTGAAGGGCCCTTCATGGTGCAGCGCGGAGGACGGCACGCTTGTGCGGCGCTCCGATGACTATGCCCTTGCACGCGCAGCAAGGTCGGCTACCGTCAGCCCTGGCCACACGGCCAGGCGACTTTTGATTTCAATTTTTTAGCATCCGATTTTTCGGCGCCGCGACGGCGCGACGCCCACCGAACGAGGCGGGGCCATGATCATACGGGACCAGTCGGCGCTGCTCGCTCCGGTCGAGCGCGACCTGCGGCTCGATCTCTTCCGCGGCATCGGTCTGTGGATGATCTTCCTCGACCACATCCCGCACGACGTCGTGGCCTGGCTGACCTTGCGCAATTACGGCTTCAGCGACGCCGCCGAATTCTTCGTCTTCATCTCCGGTTATCTGGTCGGCTGGATCTACGGGCCGATCGTCGCGGGCGGCTGGTTTGTCGCCGCGCTGAAGCGGCTGTGGCGGCGCGCGGCCGAGATGTATGTCGCCCACATCATGCTGTTCCTGCTGTTCACGGCGCAGATCGCCCGCACCGTGCGCCGCTTCGACAATCCCATGTACGAGCACGAGTTCAACGTTCACAATTTCCTCGAGCATCCGGACGTTCTGATCGGGCAGGCGCTCTCACTGCGCTACAAGCCGGTCAATCTCGACGTGCTGCCGCTTTACATCACGCTGGTGTTCGCTGCGCCCTTCATCGTGTGGTGCCTGGTGCGCCGGCCGAACCTGACGCTCGCCGCGTCCGTGGTGCTCTACGTGCTGTCGCGCTGGTTCAACTGGAACATCGCCTCCTATCCGCCCGGCACGACCTGGTACTTCAACCCGTTCTGCTGGCAGTTGATGTTCGTGTTCGCGGCCTGGTGCGGCATCGGCCAGATCGAGAAGATCGCGAGATGGGTGTGGTCGAAGGCGGCGCTGACGCTGGCCGCGGCCTGGCTCGCCTTCGCGCTGCTGATCGTGATGACCTGGCACGTCCCCGCGCTCGAAGCCCTGATCCCGAAATGGATGATCAAGGCGATCTACCCGATCGACAAGACCGACCTCGACATGCTGCGCTTCACGCATTTTCTGGCGCTGGCGATCTGGGTGACGCATCTCATCTCGCGCAAATGGCGGACCCTGCACGGGGCTTGGCTGCGCCCCGTGATCCTCTGCGGTCAGCATTCGCTGCCGATCTTCTGCCTCGGCGTCTTCCTGTCGTTCTCGGCGCACTGGATCCTGACGCAATACACCAGGGGCGTCTGGGAGCAGCTCGCGGTCTCCGCCGTCGGCATCGTCATCATGATCGCAGCCGCCTGGCTGCTCGACCGGGCCGAACGGGTGCCGAACCTGTTCGTGAAGGTGACGGAGGTCGAGGAGGCCGACACCGCCCTGGAAAGCGCGCCTGCGGACAGGTCTGCCGTGGCGCCCGCGGGTCATTGAGTATCGCCGGCCCGCATTTCGTCGAGAGGTCCAACGGAGAGGTTTATGTCCAGACTTGTGTTGACGATCGCCGGCACCCTCCTGCTCCTGATCTCGGGTGCATCGGCGCAAGCACCCTCGCCGGAGGCGATGAGCGCGGCGCGCAAGCTCGTGGTCACCTTGAAGATCGGGGAGCAGTATCGCGCGCTGCTGCCGCAACTCCTGCTCAAGCTGAGGCCCGTGGTCGCGCAGGACAGGCCGGAGATCGAGCGCGACTATGACGCTGTGACGGCACCCGGCTCCGAGATCTACACCCCGGCCCTCACCTCGATGGTCGACCAGGTCGCCGCCCTCTATGCCCAGAGCTTCAGCGTCGACGAGCTGCGCCAGATCGAGGCCTTCTATGCCCAGCCGGCCGGGAAGAAGCTTCTGGAGAAGTCGGATGCGCTGGCACAGGCAAGCGCGCAGATCGCCCAGGACGTCAGCCAGAAGACGGCGGACGAGCTGAAGCTGCGCCTCATCGAGGCGCTGCGCAAAAAAGGGCACAAGCTCTGAGCTCAACTCTTGCGTAACGGCGCCGCGCTCGCTGATTTGACGCGGCCGTTCGCGCCGACTACGCTTTTGCAAAGACAAGAAACGCGTGAATGCCGTGGGCTGACCTGTGCTCGGGGCGGCGCTCGCGCCAAGAGAAAAATTCAGGGGAACGGAAATGACCGGCGACATCGCAGCCACCATCTCGAAGGCCCGCGAGCATTCCATCGGCGACCTCCTGCGCCGCGCAGGCAGCCGCGATCCGGGCAAGCTCGCGGTGAGCTGCGGCAATGTCAGCTGGACCTTTGCCGAGATGGACGCAATCTGCAATCGGCTCGGCCGCGGCCTGCTTGGCCTCGGCGTGAAAAAGGGTGACCGCCTCGCCGTGCTCTCGCGTAATTCGCACACCTTTGCGGCACTCCGGTTCGCGTTGGCCCGGATCGGCGCGGTGCTGGTGCCGATCAACTTCATGCTCAATCCGGACGAGATCAATTTCATCCTGAAAAGCTCCGGCGCAAAGCTGCTCGCGGCCGGCCCTGATTTCGTCGAGCCCGCGCGCGCGGCCAGCGCCAGGGATTGCGCGGTCGAGAAGATGATCTGGCTGCCGGGTGAGGATCCCGCCGCGGCGCCCGCGGGCCTCACCACCTTCGACGATCTCCTCGACGCCAACGACTCGTACCTCGATGCGTCCGTCGACAGCCGCGATCTAGCGCAGATCGTCTACACCAGCGGCACGGAGTCGCTGCCCAAAGGCGCGATGCTGACCCATGAAGCGGTGATGTGGCAGTATGTCAGCTGCATCATCGACGGAGGCATGAGCGTGGACGACAAATTCCTGCACGCGCTTCCGTTCTATCATTGTGCGCAGCTCGACGTGTTCCTGGGGCCGCAAATCTATCTCGGCGCCTCCGGCGTGATCACGGGCAAGCCGGCGGCCGAAAACATTCTGTCATTGATCCAGACGCACGAGATCACGTCGTTCTTCGCGCCGCCGACAATCTGGATCGCGATGCTGCGCTCGCCCAATTTCGACAAGACGGACTTGTCGACCTTGCAGAAGGGCTATTACGGCGCCTCGATCATGCCGGTGGAGGTGCTGCTCGAGCTTCAGCGCCGCCTGCCCAGCGTGAAATTCTGGAATTTCTACGGCCAGACCGAGATCGCGCCGCTCGCGACCGTGCTGGGTCCTGCGGACCAGCTGCGCAAGGCCGGTTCGGCGGGCAAGCCCGTGCTCAATGTCGAGACCCGCGTGGTCAACAGCTCGATGGAGGATGTGAAGGTGGGCGAAGTGGGCGAGATCGTGCACCGCTCGCCGCATCTGCTCTCCGGCTATTACAACGATCCGGTCAAGACGGCGGCGGCGTTCTCCGGCGGCTGGTTTCATTCCGGCGATCTCGCCACCGTCGATGACGAGGGCCACATCACCGTGGTCGATCGCGTCAAGGACATGATCAAGACCGGTGGCGAAAACGTCGCCAGCCGCGAGGTCGAGGAGATGGTCTACCGCATCCCCGCCGTGTCCGAGGTTGCGGTGGTAGGCCTGCCCGATCCGCGCTGGATCGAGGCGGTGACTGCGATTGTCGTGGTCAAGAGCGGCGAGAAGCTCGACGAGGAGTCCGTCATCAAGCATTGCGCCGGCCAGATGGCGCATTTCAAGGTGCCCAAGCGCGTCATCTTCGTCGATGCCCTGCCCAAGAACCCGAGCGGCAAGCTGCTCAAGCGCGAGCTGCGCCAGCGCTTCGTCGGCGGCGAAACGCTCGACAAGGCGATCCAGAAGAATTTTGGGACCTGAAGCGGAGCGCCCGACCATGAAAGTCTGGCAAATCGCGCGGGACTGGTCGATCGAGGGAATGGAGCTCGCCGATCTACCCGAGCCCAAGCCCGGTCCGGGGCAGGTCGCGGTGCGCATGCGGGCGGCGTCGCTGAATTATCGCGATCTGCTCACGGTGCAGGGCAAGGGTGGCGTCACCAGATTGCCGTTGATCCCGTTCTCCGATGGCGCCGGCGAGGTGATCGCCGCCGGCGACGGCGTTTCCCGCGTAGCAGTCGGGGACCGCGTCTGCCCGATGTTCTTCCAATCGTGGATCGACGGAGCGGTTTCAACCGCGAGCCGGCGCTACGCGCTCGGTGGCACACGTCCGGGTGTGTTGCAGGAAGTCTTGTTGCTGGACGCGGAGGGTGTCAGCCGCATTCCGTCGCATCTCTCTTTCCAGGAAGCGGCGACGCTGCCTTGCGCCGGGCTAACCGCCTGGCGCGCGCTGTTCGAGGAGGCCAAGGTGAAGCCCGGCGACACCGTTCTGGTGCAGGGTACCGGCGGTGTGTCGATCTTCGCATTGCAATTTGCCAAACTTGCAGGCGGGAGCGTGATCGTAACGTCATCGAGTGACGAGAAGCTCGAACGCGCTCGTGCGCTCGGCGCCGATCACACGATCAACTATCGCTCGGTTCCTGAGTGGGGCAAGGCCGCGGCAGAGTGGACCGGCGGCGGCGTCGACCACGTCGTCGAGGTCGGCGGCAAGGATACGTTCTCGCAGTCACTCGAGGCGGCGCGGATCGGCGGTACCATTCTGGTGATTGGCGTGCTCTCCGGCTTCTCGCAGCAGATCGCGATTCCAAGCCTGTTCTCCAAGAATTTGCACGTCGTCGGCCTCTCTGTCGGCAGCCGCCGTATGTTCGAGGGTATGACGGCAGCGATCAGCCGCAATGGCATGAAGCCGGTGATCGACCGCAGTTTTGCCTTCGATGCCGTGCCCGACGCGTTGCGGTTGATGCAGCAAGGCGGCCATTTCGGCAAGATCGTGGTGGAGTTTAGTTGAGCGGAATTCGGCGAGAGCTGTAGCGCGCAACTCGCCCCTACATCGTCATTGCGAGCGCAGCGAAGCAATCCAGGATCTTTCCGCAGAGACAGCCTGGATTGCTTCGTCGCTTCGCTCCTCGCAATGACGGCTGAGAAGGCTGGCCTCAATACTTCTTTACAGCCGCGCCGAACGCGAACCACAGCGCCATGGACGCGAGGCCAAAACCGCCGAGTAGCAGGAAAGTCGGGCCGTAGCCGATCCATTGCGCGATCCAGCCGCCAAGCGCGGGACTGAGGCTCGCGCCGACGCCCTGCACGGTGATCACGGCACCCTGGCCGAGATTGATGCGGCCGGTGCCGTTGAGCGAGCGCGCGACCATGCCGGGGACGGCAACCGTCTGGAGTCCCGTGCCGATGCCGTCGAGCACCTGCATCGGCACAACGCCCCACCATCCCGTGACGAAGAAGGCGAGCACGCCACGGATGGGCAGGAACATGAAGGAGACGAGGATGACAGGCCAGTAGTTGCGCTTGCTCGCCGCCTTCATTGCGATCAGCGACGTGATGATCATCACGCCTTGCGCGATCACCACGGTGGTCGCGACGAAGCTCGGGCCGTTGGCCTGGCCTTCGGCGACCGCCGCCAGGCCATAGAGTGGAACGATGGCGGCATTGCCGAGATGGAATAGTGCGAGCGCCAGTGCCAGCACCAGCAGCGCGCGGTGCTTGAGCAGCATCGTGAACGCGTCCGGCGCGCTGTCGGGATCGTCCTCCTTGCTGCCGCGCGCGGCGCGGTCGTCGATCGCCTTAGCCGGGATCATCATCACGCAGGCGATCGCGATGGCGCCGAACACCGCCGCCAGCACGAACACGGCGACATAGCCGAACTTGTAACCGAGATAGCCCGACAGCGCGGCGCCGACCATGTTGCCGGCGTGGTTGAACGCCTGGTTGCGGCCGTTGAGCGCGTTGAAGCCCTTCTGCTTGGCGATGCCGAGCGTGATGCCTGTAACCGCCGGCACGATCGCGGCGCTCGCCAGGGATTGTGCGACCTGCGAGAACGTCACCGCCCAGAAATTCTGCGAGATCAGGATGATCGCGGATGCGAGCACCACGCAAATGCCGGGAATGACGACCCACATGCGCTTGTTGCGGCTGGCGTCAATGAAGCCACCGATCGGCGTCGTGATCAGCATGCCCGCGACATTGCCGATCGTCATCGCGGTACCGATCAACCCGCTCGCCCAGCCGCGCTCCTGGAGAAATACGCCGACGAAGGGGCCGATGCCCGACTGCATGTCGGCCATGAAGAAGTTGAGAGCGAACAGGGGCCAGATACGAGACGAGGAGGGGGACCGCGATGTCATCGATACCAAAACGTGGTCTCAGCCGGGAAACGGCGGATGGGACAGTATCCTTTCAGCCAATCATTCTGGCGCGGACGAGAGTTTAACGAGCGCTGCTCGGGTTGGTTCCAACCCTTACCCGGGCGGCGGGCCTTGCGGTTATGGCCAGCGAGTCCCTATTGAAGTTGGATCGTCTCTGTTGGGAGTACGGCATGCCCCTCTGGACCTGCGAAACCTGCGGCGCGCAATTCCCGGATGGCGAAAATCCGCCAACGTCCTGTCAAATTTGCGAGGACGAACGGCAATACGTCGGCTGGAAGGGGCAGACTTTCCTTACGCGCGAGGCGCTCTCGGAACGTCACCGCATGGTCTGGCGCGACGATCTCGGCCTGACCGGCATCGCACTCGAGCCAAGCTTTGCCATCGGCCAGCGCGCGCTGCTGGTGCCGCTCGCGGACGGCTGGCTGATGTGGGACTGCGTCCCGCTGGCGACGCCGGAGGCGATCGCGCATGTGCGGTCACGCGGCGGCCTGAAGGCGATCGCGATCTCGCATCCGCATTACTATGGCGCGCTTGCCGACTGGAGCGAGGCGTTCGGCGGGGTGCCGGTCTATTTGCACGCCGATGATCGCCAATGGGTGACGCGTCCGCATGCGTCGATCGAGCACTGGACCGGCGACAGCCATCGCATCTCCGACGATGTGCTGCTGCTGCGCACCGGCGGTCATTTCGCCGGCGCCACCATGCTGCACCATGCGAGCGGTGCGGACGGCAGGGGTGCGCTGCTCACCGGCGACATCGCGCAGGTGACGATGGATCGCCGCTTCGTCAGCTTCATGTACTCCTATCCGAACTACACGCCGCTCAATGCCGCCGCGGTGCGACGGATCGCGGCTGCCGTCGAGCCACTGGCCTTCGACCGCATCTACGGCGCCTGGTGGGGTCGCAACATCGCCGCAGGCGCCAAGGCCGCATTCGCTGCCTCTGTCGCGCGCTATCTGGCAGCCATCTCCTGAGCCGGCTCGCGACCGGATCTATCTTGCTGATCCGCAATAAATGGACTATAAGTACAGTTATTGAGCGTGACGCAGACGATGCGTCTGCGGGACCGGCATGATCGATGCATCGCTGTTTCCGCGGCGCGCTTGCCGCGTGAGCGGGAGTTCGGTCCATGACGGCAGGGCGCGACTACCAGATATTCGAGGCCGGCGACGTCACGCTCCGGTCCGGGGCCGTATTCCCTTCGCTCAAGCTCGCCTACAAGACCTACGGCACGCTCAGTCCGGACAAGGACAACGTCATTCTCTATCCGACCTCGTTCAGCGCGCAGCACACCGACACCGACTGGCTGATCGGCCCCGACGGGGTGCTCGACCCAACACGCTACTTCATCGTGATCCCGAACCTGTTCGGCAACGGGCTGTCGTCCTCGCCGTCGAATACCGCCGCGCCATTCCCGATCTTGAGCTATCACGATGCCATCGCGGTCCAGCACCGGCTGCTTGCCGAGCGGTTCGGCATTTCGAAGCTTGCCCTGGTCTATGGCTGGTCGATGGGCGGCATGCAGGCCTATCACTGGGCGGCGCTGCATCCCGATATGGTCGAGCGGGCGGCTGTCGTCTGCGGCAGCGCCCGTTGCGCGCCCTATAATTACGTCTTCCTGGAAAGCGTGAAGGCCGCGCTGACCGCCGATCCCGCCTTCCGCGACGGTCGCTTCGTCGACAAGCCGGTCGCGGGCTATCGCGCCATGGGGCGCGTCTACGCGGGTTGGGCGATGTCGCACGGTTTCTATCGCGACGAGATCTGGCGCGAAGCGGGCTTCACCTCGCTGGACGACTATCTCGTCCGCACCTGGGACGCGGCGTTTGCCCGGCGCGACGCCAGCGATCTCCTGGCTCAGATCGGGATCTGGCAGAACGGCGATATCAGTCGCTGCGTCACATTCAACGGCGATTTCGATCGCGCGCTCGGTGCGATCACCGCCCACATGCTGCTGATGCCCGGTGCGACCGACCGCTATTTCGACGTTCGCGACAACGAGGACGAACTCGGCCGGCTGGTCAATGCGCGCTCTGCGGTGCTGCACCCGATCCCGTCGCTGCACGGCCATCGCGCCGGCAACCCCGTCAACAATCCGCGCGATCGGGCCTTCATCAAGGCCGAGATCGCAGGGCTTCTCGGCAAGTAGGGCAGACATCCGATCATGAGCGACGCAACCGTTTCAGAATCCGGCCATCGGCTGAAGCCGCTGGCGCCGGCGATGCTGCGCGAATTGTCAGCGCGATCCGACCTCAGGGGCGCGATGCAGAGCCTCGGCCATTACGGCGTGATCCTGCTCGTCGGCGCGCTGATCTGGATGGTCGCCTCGCGCCATGGCGTCCTCTGGGCGTTGCCGCTGATGGCGGTGCAGGGCTATCTCGTCGCCTTCCTGTTCATGGCCGTGCACGAGACCGCGCACAAGACCGCGTTCAAAAGCCGCGGCCTCAATCTCGCCGTCGGCTATCTCTCAGGCTTCATCATCGGATTGCCTTACGAATATTACTGCCTGTTTCACTGGGACCATCACCGCTACACCCAGGATCCGGACAAGGACCCCGAACTGATCGTCGGCGTGAAGCCGACATCGGACACGCAGCTCGCGATCGCCTATAGCGGCCTGCTTCAGGTCGCCGGACGCCTGCGGCTGATGCTCGGCCATGCCGTCACCGGCAAGGTCGTCGTGCCCTGGATCCCCGAGAACAGGCGGCCCATCATCGTCACCGAGGCGCGCGCCTATGCCGCGCTCTATGCGTTGCTGCTCGTGCTGTCGCTATGGTTCTCGTCGCCGCTGCTGCTCTGGGTCTGGATCGTGCCGCTGATCATTGGGCAGTTCTTCCTGCGGCCCTATCTCTACGCCGAGCACACCGGCTGCGAGCGCACCCGCAGTGCATTCCAGAACACCCGCACCACCTACACCGGCGCGATCGTCAAATGGATCGCGTGGAACATGCCCTACCATGTCGAGCACCACGCCTATCCCTCGATCCCGTTCCACGCGCTGCCAAAGCTGAACGGAATCGTCGACGGTGAGATCGTCCATCGTGGCCGCGGCTATATCAGGACGACGCGGGAGACCTGGGCCTGGTTTCGCCGGCAGCGGCAGGGCAGTTAGCCAAACGCAAAGGCCCCGATCGCGGTGCGATCGGGGCTTTGTCGTGAATGCTGGATATCAGTAGATCCCGTACGCGCACACGTTCACGACGCGGACGCGCAGGCCGTGGCGGGTCTGGACGACGCGCTCCTGATAGCAATTGTTGACGCCGCTGTTGACGTAGACGCCGCCAAAGCCCCAGCTGGGACCCCAGTGATGGTGGAAGCCGTGGGCCGACGCGGCGGTGGGAGCGAGAGCGGCAATGCCGAGCGAGCCGGCGGCGATCAGACCAAGTGCAAGCTTACGAAACATCTTCATTCTCCAGAATGGCGCAAGGGCCGTTGTTGTGTCCCTGCATCTCGGTCGAGCCGAAACGCGAATGCGTTCACGCGGCGAGTAGAGAATCGTGTTTCAGGAGTGTTTCGTCGGTCGCGGCCGGTTGCGCCGCGGTCCTGTTTTCCGCGCCGCGCGATAGCGCACGGCCATCGCCCCTGTCAGTTCCGCCATCTTCTCGCGCAGATCGGCCGGCTCCAGCACTTCGGCCTCGGGACCGAGCCGCAACAATTCGGCGGCGGCATGCCATGACGTCTTGCCGGTCGGCACTCTGGCGATGCGCCAGCCGTCTGCATCAGCGGTCTCTTCAAGCTGCGTCCGCGCTTTGACGTAAGGTTGGCTCAGCGCGTCGAGCAGTTTCACGCCAAAGGGCGACAGCCGAACGATCGCGACATTGGGATGCATCTCGGCCTCGAGACGCAGCGTTGCGTCCCGCCAATAGGCGGCGAGATCGAAGCCGGCGGGCCGCTCACAGCGATCGTCGAGCGCGGTGCAGTCGAGCACGCGCGCGACGCGATAGGTCCGCACGCTGCCGTCGACCAGACCTGCGAGATACCAGCTGCCACCTTTCAGCACGAGACCAAGCGGCGCGACGCGGCGCTGCTTCTCGGCGCGCCAGCTCTGGTAGCGAATCTTGATCAGTGTCCCGCGCAGGGTCGCGCCGGCGATGGTGCGCAGGTGCCTTGGTTGTTCCGCCTCGCCGAACCAGCCCGGCGCGTCGAGATGAAAACGCTCCTGCATCCGTCCGGCGTCTTTACGCAAATTGGCTGGCAGAGCGGCCATCAGCTTGTTCTGTGCCGCGATCATCGCCGCATCCAGCCCGAACGCCGCCGCCGGGCCCGGCAATCCCGTCAGAAACAGCGCTTCCGCCTCGCTTTGCGACAGACCGTTCAGCCGCACGCGATAGCCGTCGAGCAGGCGATAGCCGCCCTCCGCGCCGCGGTCGGCATAGACGGGGACGCCGGACGCCGCGAGCGCGTCGATGTCGCGGTAGATCGTGCGCACCGAGACTTCGCAGGCCTCGGCGAGCTCAGGCGCGGTAACCTGCCCCCTGGCCTGGAGGGTGGTGAGGATCGACAGCATCCGGCTCGCGCGCATGATCCCTTAAACCATACCTGACACAGGATGTCAGGTATGGTCCGCTACAACGCCATCGCCAGCCGGCCAGATGGAGACCTGCCATGACCGATCCGAACCGCATCACGCTGTATTATTCGCCGCAAACCCGGGCCACCGGCACGCGGGTGCTGCTGGAGGAGCTGGGGGCGCCTTATGATCTTCATGTCCTCAACATGAAGGCCGGCGGGCAGCGCCAGCCGGTCTATCTCGCCATCAACCCGCTCGGCAAGGTGCCGGCGATCCGCCATAACGGGCATCTGGTGACCGAGCAGGTCGCGATCACCATCTATCTCGCCGATCTGTTTCCGCAGGCGGGGCTGACGCCTGCGCTGGACGATCCGCTGCGCGGCCCGTATCTGCGCTGGATCGCCTATTACGGCGCCTCGTTCGAGCCGGCCCTGATCGACAAGTTCATGCAGCGCGAGCCGGCGCCGATCACGCAATCGCCGTATGCCGACTATGACACCATGCTCGGCGCGCTCGAGGCGCAGCTGTCGAAGGGACCGTATCTGCTCGGCGATCGCATGACGGCCGCGGATGTTCTCTGGGGTGTTGCGTTCAGCTGGACCATGATGTTCGGCATCGTGCCGAAGAAAGATGTGTTCGTCCGCTACGCCGAACGCATGACCTCGCGGCCCGCGTTCCAGCGGATCACTGCGGCCGATGCCGAGATGGCCGCGCAGCATGCCGCGGCTGCCGGTGGGTAAGGCGCACGAGCCTCACATTCTGTGTCGTCCCGGCCTTCGCCGGGCCTTCGCCGGGACGACACCGACGAATAGCGGCTGCAGCTCCGCTCATTCAAAACCGCGGCGGTCGCTTTTCCGCGAACGCCTTGATGCCTTCCTTGATTTCGTCGCCGCGCATGCTGTCGCGGTGGCGCTGATCGGCGGCTTGTGCGTCCAATTCGCCGCGGGCGAATTCGTTGATGGCGCGCTTCATGCCGCGCATCGCCTGCGGCGCGTTGCCGGCGAGGATGTCGGCGAGCCTGTCGACCTCCTCGTCCAGAAATTCCATCGCCACCATGTCGGTGAGATAGCCGATCCGTAGCATCTCCGGCGCGCTGATCTTTTGCGCGGTCAGGAACAGTTTTTTTGCATTGTCCACGCCGAGCCGCGTCACATAGCGTTTGATGCCGCTGCTGTAATAGTGCAGCCCGAGCCGGGCCGCGGGCATGAACATCTCCGCGGTGTCGACGCCGATGCGGAAATCGCAGGCGAGCGCGAGGTCGGTCGAGCCACCATAGACGCCGCCATTGAGTCGACAGATCGTGGGTACGCCGAGATCCTCAAGCCGGTTGACGACCACTTCGAAGGCGGAGCCCGCGCTCTGCTGCTCGCTCGCGCTGACCGCGCGCTCGGCAACGGAATTGAGGTCATAGCCCGCAGAGAAGGCGCGCCCCGTGCCGGTCAGCACCAGCACGCGGATAGCAGGATCGGCCTCGACCCGACCGAACAGTTTGACCAGCTCGCCGAGGTCCTCGGCCTGGAGCCGGTTGAGATGTTTGGGCCGGTTGAGGCGGATGGTGGCGCGTGCGCCAATGAGTTCGAGCACCGGGCCGGTGGCTGCGTCGGCTGTGTCCGACATTCTTGTCTCCATTTATTTGCTTATCGCCATTTATTTGTTCTCAAGCGTGCGCCGCTTCGCCTCGGCATCGATGGTCTCGGCGAGATCGGGATGCCGCGCCATCAGCACGCGAAAGTCGACGAGGTCGAGCACGAGAAGCCGCGACACCTTGGTGGTCGAGACATTGGCGCCGCGCAAATTGTTTCCGAGCAAGGCCATCTCGCCGAAGAAGGCGCCGTCGCCGAGCTGCACCTTCTTGCCGGGCAGGTCGACCTCGACCTCGCCAGCGGCGATGAAATACATGCAGTCGCCCTGCGTACCCTTGCGGATAATCATGGTGCGCGCCGGCAGCTCCATGGTCCGCAGCATGTGGGTGACGTCGGCGATGGCGGCCGGTCCAAGCGCCGCAAAGAACGGCACCTTGCTGACCGATTCCCAGGTCTTGAGGAAATTGTCGCGCCGGGTCTCCGCGGCAAAGCCGGTCGCCAGGATGCCGGTCCAGAGGCCGAACACGCCGAGGCCGGAGATCATCACCAGCGCGGCCACCATCCGGCCCAGCGGCGTCACCGGCACGACGTCGCCATAGCCCGTCGTCGTCAGCGTCGCGACGGCCCACCACAGCGCGGCCGGCACGCTGCCGAACGTCTGCGGCTGCACGTCCCGCTCCAGGAAATATTCCGCGACCGAGGCCAGGAAGACCACCATCAGGAAGATCACGAGCACGCTGACCAGCGGTCCCGATTCGAGCACCAGCACGCGGCGGAGCTGCCGCAGGCCGGGAATGCCCGGCACCACCTTCAGCACCCAGAGCACGCTGAGCAGCCACGCCGTCCTGGGCTCGATCCCCAGAATCAGCGCGGCCGGCACGGCCAACGCTCCGACTGCGTCGACCAGCCCGGCGGAGGAGGACATGTAGAGTGCCAGGCGCCCCTGTCGTGCCATATGGCGCAGCCGGACCACCCATTCGAACACGAAGTAGATGAGGCAGGTCCAAAGCAGGGCATCGACCCAGCTATGCGCCGTCTCATAGGCCGGGTTGACCGTCAGGAGCACCATGGCGAGCACGCCGACGGTGACGGCCACATAGGCCGCCCTGGTCATGTTGCGGCCGGCCGTGGCGGCCGCGAACTGGGCCAGAGCGGAGATCAGCGGCTTGGACATGCGGGCAGGCGGCTCGGTTTGGTCTTTACGGTCCCCGGCTGGAACCTCGGTGCCAAAGTGCCTGCCCGGGCCGAGGCCGTCAACGACGGGCGCGGCCGTGGGCCACGCGCCGCTACTTGAAATGCGGCGGTTCGTCGTAGCCGCGACGGCTGCTGAAGAACAGCAGCACCATCAAGCCGATGCCGACAAGAACGGAAAAACCGGCCCCCAGCGCCAGCGCCACATAGCCTTCCGTCGGGATCGGCTCGCCCTCGACCGCCATCGCGGAATAAGCGAAATAGCCAACCGCTGCCAACATTCCCAGCAGGAAGATGATGAGGAGTGCACGCATCGCGCGGTCTCCGGTTGATCCGAGAACAAACGGTTGTGGACGGGGACGGTTCCCTGACTAGGGCCCCGGGTCGCTTGTGGGGGAATGACGTCTCAGCGGCGCCTGAGCGAGCGCCTCGTCCTTCGAGACGACCGCTTCGCGGCTTCCGCAGGATGAGGCTCAGCTGCAAGCATCTGCGTTCAATGCTGCCGCATACTCATCCCTCATCCTGAGGGCCCGCCGCAGGCGGGCGTCTCGAAGGATGGCCGCAGCCGAGCTTCGATAGGTCAGGCACTCTGAGCTGTCTTCACCACCACGATGTTACTTTCGTCGTGCTGGGGAGGGGCCACATCCTGTGCGGCCTTCGCGCCCTCGCCGGCATGGCGCTTGAGGTAGTCGCGGCGCATGCCGATCTCGTCGCGGACGAATTCGTAGCCGAGCTTGAACGTGTCGAGCCCGTCGGTACTGATCGTGCCGTCTCTGAGGCCGATGACGGCGCCGCGTAAAATGCCTTCCAGCTCGTCCTGGAGACATTCGAGCTGGTCGAGCGAATGCGCGTGTTCGATCCGCTCGCCGATGTCGAGGATGGCGGTGGAGAGCTCGCTGGCCTTCTCCGGCGCGATCCGGGTGATCTTGGCGTAGATCGCGGCGAAGATCGAACCGATGACGCTGAGCGCGGCAGCGCCCAGATACATCAGGTCGCTGTACTTATCCATAAACGACTTGGTGTCGTCATTGATGTAGTCGGCCGCCCCTTGGTGCGCCATCACGAAGGCGTCCTTCTCGACGGAGGCGGGCTCGATTCTGCTGGCAAAGCCGCCGTCGAGCCCGAGCGCGGACTTGTTCTCATAGACGGTGCGCGCGAGCTCCCCGGCCGCCGTCGGCGACATCCGGGATTGGGCGACCAGCAACCATTCGAGACCGATCGTGTCGAGATCGTCGTCGGGAATTTCCGGTGATGCAGACAGCGTGCCCGCCGTCAGCGTCTCGCTGGAAATGCCGGGGATCTTGCGTGCCAGCGCTTTCGCCTCGTCGATCGCGTTCAGAGTGAAGCCGCCGCGCCTGGCGACCTGCTCATACGCCTTGTCCCGCACCGCCCGCGAGGCGTGGACGATGGCGACGACCGCGCCAAAACCGCTTGCCGGCGCGAACAGCTTGTCGAGCGTTGCGCCCTGCGGCGCCATCTGGATCTTCGCCGCGTCCGCACCGTCGGGAATGTCGAGGATGCCGCGGACGAAGGCGAGCGAGGATTCGTTCTCGGCGAGGACGGCGACCTTCTTCTTCTTCAGCTCGGCGAGCGACTTGATCTTCTTGTTTCCCGGCCCGAGCAGCAGCACGAGATCGTGCTCGAGGATCGCGAGCGTGCGCGCCCGCAGCGGCACCTTGGCGTCGGTGCGCAGCACCGCGAGGTCGGCCTGCTTGCGGTCGAACTGGGCGATCGCCTTGGCGTTGTCGGCGTTGTTGACGATCTTGATCCGGAAGCGCGAGGCGTTGTTCTTCAGGACGGCGGCGAGCTTGGCTGCGAACAGCGCCTCGTCGCTGTTGGGGGCGCCGACGGCAAAGGTCAGCGTCTCCGAATTGTGCACCAGCATGCGGCCGCCCCAGACGGTGGCAAGCGACAACAGCAGGGTCAGCACGACGTAGAGGAAGACCTGCTGCTGATTGGTCTTGATCACCTTGGGTCGCCGGGGCGGTGGCTCGATCGGCGATGAGGTCGGGCCCTCAGTACTCATGGCAGCACTCTGGCCTTATGCTTTCGGTGGCGGGCGGCTCGCGGATGTGATCGCTGCGGTCGCCCTGTAATTCGTAAACGTCTGAAAAAAGAACGATATTCTCTACTGGCGATGATAGCGCGCAGGCCGCGGAATGCAAATTCCGAGCCGAAGGTAACCTTACTCAACTCGGCCGCGGCGATTAGCCATCCTATCACCAGTTAGCCACAGTTGGCGATTTTCCGGTTCCCCCCGGCTGCATTCCGCCGCGGGAGGTGTCATAAATCGCAGGTCCCGGCGATTTGACCGGTCCAGGAAGAGATTGCGCTGAACGCTCCAATTCTTCTTGTCACGTCAACGAGGGCGCCTTGTCGTTTCCACCCCTGTCATCGGCGGTCCCGGTCGAAGCCCTCATTGGTTGGATGTTGCTGCTGACGTTCAAGCACATCATCGCCGATTTCGTCCTCCAGACCGCGTGGATGGCGCACGGCAAGGACCAGAAGCACGGCTGGGCCCTGCCGCTCCTGGTGCACTGCCTGGTTCACCTTGCGGTTGCGCTGCCGCTGATCCTGATCGTCGCGCCGAAATTCTGGTTTGTGGCGTTGATCGACTTCGTGATCCACATCACGATCGACCGCGCCAAGGGCCTCGTCTCGGCCAATTTCGGTGTCGATCTTGCGCATCCCTGGTTCTGGACCCTGATCGGTGTCGACCAGGCCCTGCACCATCTGACCGGCTTCGGCCTCTCCATCTTCATGGCGGCGAACTGAGGGACGGCAACCCTCTGGAGTGGCTGCCGGGCCTGCATGGTTCGAGACGGCGCTTCGCGCCTCCTCACCATGAGCGGTGAGAATCTTTCAGCAGGAACAGACCTCATCCTGAGGGCCCGCCGAAGGCGGGCGTCTCGAAGGATGGCCAGAGACAAAGCCCTTTCCAGCCCATTGATTCGTGGGCCACGCGCAATGACCCCGGGTGACTACCGGGCAGCGTGGTTAACCTTTCGTTAGAGAATTGCACTGCATCTTCCTCCACGAGGGAGAACTGCAATGTTTTCAAGCCGCGATACCTTTGAAGGCGATTCGTGCCCGGTCCGCGACGAACTCCTTGGCGAGATGTACCGCGCCAGCGAGAGTGGCCTGCCGAGGCTGGTTGAAAGTGTTTCCCCTGACGCGCGCGCCAGGCTGGCGCTGTTCTGCTATCGCCGCAGCCATCTGCACTCGCTGGCGGTCGCGATCGCCGGCAGCTGTAACGAGCGCGACCTGATCGAGAATGGCGGCCGTGTCGGCTCGACGCTCTACGCGCTTGCGCGCGAAGGCGCGGCGAAATCCTCGCCGTCGCTGTCCGGTGGCCGCAAGCCGATCACGCTGTCGACCAAGCCGCTCTCGGTGCTCGCGCCGCTGGACGACGAGATCGACGACGAGATCAGCGAAGCCGTCCCGGCCTAAAGCGCGATCGATCGCGCTTTAGCTCTCTATTGGCGCATGATCTCGGCGGAAAACCGCTGCACACTTTTCCGGATCATGCGCTGGTCGCCTCGATCACCGGCAGCCCGAATTTCCGTCGCGCCATCGCGCATTCGGCATCGCCCGGCATGCAGGTGCGGCACACCTCCGGCCGCACTGCGTAGATGCCGCACGCGGTCGCTTGTCCGATCTCCCCCTGCAACGCTGAACAGCGATCGCCTTCGCAGCGCATGCCGGATTGACGGTCGTTGACGAGCGCTTCGGGAATCGCGGCAAGCTCCTCGTCGCTTTCGATCGAGAAGCGCGGCCAGTTCGCCGAATAGCCGCAGCAGGCGCCGCAACTCTGGCAACAGCTCGACAGGTCGATGGGGGCGTTCTCATCCATCGTCACGTGTCCTTCACGTATCCTTGGGTGGGCCCCAGACCAGGCTCTGGCGCCATTTCGCGCGCAGCACGTCGCGCCTTTCAGGATATCTCTCGTCGGGATAGCTCGCATCCACCACGCGGTCGGTGCGGAAGCTGCGGAAGTCTCCGCGCAGCTCGCACCAGGCCGCGAGCAGGCGCACGGCTTCGAGATAGCCGATCGAAATCGGCCAGATCATGCGCTCGCTGGCGCGGCCCTGCTCGTCGCGATAGCGCAGCATGATCTTCTTGCCTTCGTGGATCTGGGTGCGCGTGCGTGCCATGTCCAGGCGGTCCGGCTCCCTGTTCCAGCTCGGCCGGGCCCGGCTTGCCGGCTCCAGCACGAAGGGACGCAGGCGCTCAGGAACAGTGTCGGCGATCTTGGCCATCAAGTCTTCAGCCGCACGCGCCAGCGCGGGATCGGCATGGCCGGCGACCCATTGCGCGCCCAGCACCGCCGCCTCGATCTCGTCGGGTGTCAGCATCAAAGGCGGCAGATCGAAACCCTTTTCCAGGATGTAGCCCATGCCGGCTTCGCCGCGGATGGGCACGCGCTGGCCCATCAGCGTGGCGATGTCGCGATAGATCGTGCGTTTCGAGGTCTCGAGCTCGGCCGCGATGGCGTCCGCCGTCAGCGGCTTACGCGTGCGCCTCAGCACCTGGATGATTTGAAACAGCCGGTCGGCGCGTCTCATGAGGGGTCTCTTGTCGGTGGTTTTTCAGAAGGCGGCGCGCGGCTGCTGACAGGATGTTGGCAGCAGGGGAGTTCTATACCGGGTCAACACGTCGACTGAAGAGGATTTGTCCATGATCATTCCAACTCATTTCGGCCCGGCCGCTGCGCTGTGGCGGACCCAGCCTTTACGAGTCCCGCCTTTGCAAGTCCTGCGTTTGCAAGTCCGAGCTTGGTACGCATGGGCGTTCGGCCGCCTCGTATCCCTTGATCTCATGGTCGTCGACCTCCGCCTTGCGCTCGCGACCGTGGCGGCTCGCTTCCTGGTCCAGGCCGCGGACGCGCTGGTCCGTCATGTCATGGCCCGCGCCTGGCGGGGGGCCCGTTTCGCAGAAGATATCACGGCTGCTGCCACCATGGTGGCAGCAGCCCGCGGCTAAGTTCCCTCAACTCTTTCGGTCGTTTCAGGAGAGCCTTCATGATCACGCTTTACGGCTTTGGCGCCGGCTTCGGCCTGCCGGAAATCAGCCCCTTCGTCACCAAGACGGAGGTGCAGCTCAAGATGGCGGGACTGCCCTACCGGAAGGAGCGGGCGATGCCGCCCGCCTCTCCCAAGGGGCAGCTGCCTTTCATCGACGATGGCGGCGAGGCGGTGGCCGATTCCACCTTCATCCGCGCCCATATCGAGCGCCGCTACGGCTTCGATTTCGACGCCGGTCTGTCGCTCGTCGAGCGCGCGCAGGCTTGGGCATTCGAGCGCATGATCGAGCACCACGTTTATTTTGCGCTGGTCGGGGCGCGCTGGGTCGACCCGGTCAACTTCGCCAAGGGGCCTGCGCATTTCTTCGACGGCGCGCCGGAGCACAATCGCGAGAAGTTGCGCGAGGACGCGCAATTCCGTGTCGCCGAGAACTACCTGCTCTCCGGATTAGGCCGGCACGCGCCCGATGACGACGTCGATCTCGCCGTGCGCTCGCTGTTTGCGCTCTCGGTGCAGCTCGGCGACAAGTCCTATCTGATGGGCAACAAGCCCTGCGGCGTCGATGCCACCGCCTTCGGTGCACTCGCCGGGATCCTGACGCCGTTTTTCGAATCCACGCTGCGCCGTCGCGCCGAAGGATTTCCGAACCTCACCGCTTATGTCGACCGGATGATGGACATTTACTATCCGGAGTTCGCCTGGACCCCGCTGCGGCAGGCGGCCTGATGACAGCGCGCCCGCAGGCTCGGTGCACCTCTCCCGCTTGCGGGAGAGGTCGACACGCTCGCAGAGCGTGGCGGGTGAGGGCTATCTCCTCTGGGGGGCTTTGCCCGTAGACTCAGACAATCCCAATGCGGAGGCACCCTCACCCCAACCCTCTCCCGCAAGCGGGAGAGGGGGCGCAGCGACACCGGAGGTGCGGCTCGCTCATACAGCCAAAACAAAAGAGCCGGCCCATCGGGCCGGCTCTCGTCGTCTCAATCCTGCCGCTGCGTCTATTTCACCAGCATGTACTTGCCGTTCTTCACCGTGAGCAGGATGCGCGAGCGCTCGTCGAGGCCGTAGCGATCCTTCTCGGTGAAATTGTAGACACCCTGGCTCGCCGCAAGCTCCTTCTCCGACAGCAGCGCCTGGCGGATCGCTTCGCGGAATTCCGGCGTGCCGGGCTTCGCCGTCTTGAGTGCCGCCGGGATGATGCGCTTGAGAATCTCGAACGCGTCGTAAGAGTGACCGGCGAACTGGCTGCGGCTGTTCGGGCCGTACTTGGCTTCATAGGCCGAGTTGAGCGCGAGGCCCGGCTTCTTGGTGGCGGCTTCGTCCGGCTGGTCCTCGGGATCCATGACGGGACCAGAGGCCATCAGCACGCCTTCCGCCGCTTTGCCGGCTATGCGGATGAAGTCCATGCTGGCGGCGCCGTGGGTCTGGTAGATCAGGCCCTGATAGCCACGCTCGCGCAGCTCGGTCTGCGGCAGCGCGGCGGCGGTGCCGGAAGCGCCGACCAGAATGGCGTCGGGATTCGCCGCCACGAGCTTCAGCACCTGTCCGGTCACCGAGGTATCGGGGCGAGCGAAGCGCTCCTCGTCGGCGATGGTTATGCCCATCGGCACGGCCTGCGCCTTCAAATCGTTGAACCAGAGGTCGCCATAGGAGTCGGAATAGCCGATATAGCCGACGGTCTTCACGCCCTTGGCCTTCATGTGGTTGTACAGCACCTTGCCCACGATCGGGATCGGCTGCGGCATCGCCACCGACCACTTCATGCGCTCCGGTGTGATCGGGAACGGCGCCAGGCCGAAATGCGGAATGCCGGCTTCGTTGGCGACGTTGGACACCGCGATGGTCGGCGGCGTCAGCGCCGAGCCCATGATGATGTCGGCCTTGGATTCGGTCACGAAGCGGCGGGCGTTGGTGGTCGCGGTGGTGGGATCGCCGCCGTCGTCGAGCACGATCACCTTCAGCGGAACGCCGCCGATCTCCTTCGGCACGAACTCCAGCGCATTGCGCTCGGGAATGCCCAACGCTGCGCCCGGGCCGGTCGTGGTGGTGGTGATGCCGATGGTGACCTCGGCGGTCTGGGCCAGCGCGGGCACGGCCGGCAGCGCAAGCGCGGCCGCGGTGACGGCAGCGGTCAGGTAAAAGCGTTTCATCTATTCCTCCCTTTATGTGTTTCTTTGAAAGCAGAAATCGGGGGGTAATTCAGCCCCCTCTTTTGGTGATGTGGCGATTTAGCTCCGGGCCTCGCTCCCCGTGAATTTGGTTACCATTTCCGCAGGAAACGGTGCCGATTTCAGTTTGTCGGGGTTAACGGGGTCGCGGCCGACCAGGACACGGGTCTCGAAACCCTCGATCGCCAGCGCCTCGCCCTTGTAGACGCTGTGCTTCACCTCGAAGCTCGAGCGCTTGATGCTCTCGACCTTCGTTTCGATGGTGATCCAGTCGCCGTAAGTCGAGGGGATGTAGAACTTGGCGCGCGTGTCGACCATGGGAATGCCCACCAGGCCGTATTTCTTGACCAGGTCCTGCTTGGAGAACCCGGCGACCTCGAACAGGGTCGACGTCGAATCGTCGAACATCGCGAAATAACGCGGGTAATAGACGATGTTGGCGGGGTCGCAGTCACCCCACTGGATCTGGACGTCGCGCCGGTTCACGAACATATGTCGCGCCCTATTTCGGTGCCATGCGCAGCGAGCCGTCGAGGCGCACCACTTCGCCGTTCAGGTAGGAATTCTCGACCATGTGCAGGGCGAGCGCGGCGAACTCGTCGGCGTGGCCGAGCCGGCGCGGGAACGGGATTGCGGCGGCGAGTGAGTCCTGGGCTTCCTGCGGCAGGTTGGCGAGCAGCGGCGTGAGGAACAGGCCGGGCGCGATCGTCAGCACGCGGACGCCGAACTGCGCCAGCTCGCGCGCGATCGGCAGCGTCATGCCGACGATGCCGCCCTTCGAGGCCGAATAGGCCGATTGCCCGATCTGGCCGTCATAAGCGGCAACGGACGCCGTGTTGATGATGACGCCGCGCTCGCCGGTTGCCTGCGGCTCGAGTTTGGACATCTCGGTCGCGGCAAGGCGAAGCATGTTGAAGGTGCCGATCAAATTGACCTTGATCACCTTTTCGAAATCGGCGAGCGCCATCGGGCCGTCGCGGCCGACGACGCGCTTGGCAACGCCGATGCCGGCGCAATTGACCAGCACGCGCGCGGGTCCATGGGCCTTGGTCGCCTGCGCGATCGCAGCTTCCGCCGAGGCGGCATCGGAGACGTCGCAAGCCACGGCCACGCCCTTGATCTCGGCGGCGACAGTCTCGGCGAGCTTGGCATTGAGATCGAACACTGCGACCTTGGCGCCCTGCGCCGCCAGCTTTCGCGCGGTCGCCGCGCCCAGTCCCGACGCGCCGCCCGTGACGATGACAGCCTGATCCTTCAACAACATGGCGTTCCCCTGTAGTTTTCTTACCCGACCGATATCACACGGTCCGATGGATTGGCAGCGTAGAGCTCCTCGATCAGCAGGCTGCGATGCTCGAGCACCGCGCGCTGGTTGATCGAGCCCTTGTCGGTGACTTCGCCCTTGTCGATCGAGAGTGGCGTGTCCATGAGGATCGCGCGCGTGATCCGCGTCGAGGAGCCGGTAGCCGCGCCGAGAAAGCGGGTCAGCCGTTCACGAAATGCCTCGCGCACCAGCCGGTCGCGGGTCGCGACGACGAGGTCGTCGGTCGGCAGCGTCGGGTTGATCAGCCGGCAGCCGTCGAGATCGAGCACGACGAGCGCGGAGACCTCGTCACGGTTGATGCCGGCGATGACGACGTCGCGCACCAGCGGTGCGCAGGCCGCAACGAAGCGCGCGCGCAACGGGCCGACGCTGACCCAGGTGCCGCTGCCGAGCTTGAAATCCTCACCGATGCGGCCGTCGAAATCGAAGCCGGCGTTGAGATCGTCGGGATCGACGGGCTTGAGGGCATCGCCCAGCTTGTAGAAGCCCTCTTCGTCGAACGAATTTGCGGTGATGTCGGGCTGGCGCCAGTAGCCGGGCATCACGTTCGGCCCTTTGCAACGAACTTCCATCTTGCCGTTGTTCGGCACCAGCTTGGCGTCGTTGCCGGATACGGGAAGCCCGACATGGCCGGAGCGGCTGGTGCGCGGGTTGACCGACATGAAGAACGGCGCGGTCTCGGTCGCACCTAAACCGGTCAGCATCGGCACGCGGTAGCCTTTTTCCTTCACCGCGAGCTCGTCGAGGCTGTTCCAGACGAACGGCGACAGCGCCGCGCCCGAGAAGAACATCGCGTGCAGCCGGTCGAAGAATTTTGCGCGCAGGCCCTGGTCGTCGCGCAGATAAGGCAGCAGCGACTCGTAGCCCTTGGGGACGTTGAAATAAACCGTCGGCGAAATCTCCTGGAGATTGCGTACGGTTTCCTCGATGCCTCCAGGCACCGGCTTGCCGGCATCGAGATACATCGAGCCGCCATTGTAGAGCGTCAGCCCGATATTGTGGTTGCCGCCAAAAGTGTGATTCCAGGGCAGCCAGTCGATGATGACCGGCGGCTCGTCCTTGAGGAAGGCGAGCGTCTCGCGCAGCATCACCTGGTTGGCGCAGATCATGCGCTGGGTGTTGATGACCGCCTTGGGGTTGCCGGTCGAGCCCGAGGTCAGCAGGAATTTCGCGATGGTGTCGGGGCCGATCTTGCCGTGGATCTCCTCCAGATCGGCGCGGATCGGCGTCGCCATGAGGTCGGCGAGCAAGGTGACGTCGCGGCCCGGCACGCGGCCGTAGGACGCCGCGATCTCGGTGCCGAGCGAGACGTTGGCCGCGAGCGCGTCGGCGAACTTGTCGGCGTCCTCGGCGAAGACGAGGCCGGGCGTCAGCAGGTTCATCAAATAGGAGAGCTTGCCGTAATCCTTCGACACCAGCGAATAGGCCGGCGACACCGGGCAGAACGGAATGCCGGCATAGAACGCGCCGAACGCCAGCAATGCGTGGTCGATCGAATTGCCGGAGAGGATGACGACCGGCCGTTCCGCCGACAACCCGCGCGCAATGAGTCCTGAGGCGATGTGCCGGCTCGCGGCGAGCAGCTCGGCGTAGCTGATCTTGCGCCAGAAGCGGCCGCCTTCGCGCTCGGCCATGAAGACGCGATCCGGCGTCGCGCTCGCCCAGTGATGCAGGCGGTCGGTGATGCGGGCCGGATAGTCTCCGAGCGGCTGTTGGGGCCGCAGATAAATCGTGCCGTCGTCGCGCCGCTCGATGTTCACGACGGGATCGCCGAATGAAATGGGCCGCAGCGGGGAAGTGCTCGCGCCGCGCTCCATGCTGGAAGAGGACGACGGCTGCGCGCTCATGATTTCGGCTTCACCTTTGCGGTCTTGTGTTCGAGGAACTCGCGAATCCTGCGCTTGGCTTCCTTGTCGCTCTGCGCCACCGTCGCCATCAGCGATTCCATCAACAGGCCGGTCTGCGGATTGGCCTCCGCGATCATCGGCAGCGCCTGGAGCACGGCGAAATTGGTTAGCGGCGCGTTGGAGGCGACCTTGGTCGCAAGCTCCATCGCCTTGCCGAGGCCGTTGCCGGCTTCCGTGACATATTGCGCAAAGCCGTAGGAGGTGCCTTCGGTCGCGGAATAGACGCGGCCGGTCAGCATCATGTCCATCATCCTGGCGACGCCGATCAGGCGCGGCAGGCGCACCGAACCGCCGCCACCGACGAAGATGCCGCGCTGCCCCTCCGGCAGCGCGAAATAGGTCGAGGGTTCGGCGACGCGGATATGCGCCGCACAGGCAAGCTCCAGCCCGCCGCCGATCACGGCGCCTCTGAGCGCCGCGATCACGGGCACCCGGCTGTACTGGATGCGGTCGAACACCCGGTGCCACATCTGGGAATGGAGAAGGCCGCCGGTGGCGTCATGGTCGGTCAGTTCGGAGAGATCGAGACCGCTGGAAAAATGGTCGCCGATGCCATGGATGACGACCGCGCCGATATCCTCGGGCAGGGACGCAAAACACTCGCCGATCTCCAGGATGATGCCGTCGTTGAGTGCATTGCGCTTCGCCGGCCGATTGAGGCCGACGGTCAAAACCCGATCCGCCCGCTCGATCTTCAATAGCCCGGAGGCGCCCGCGTCAGCGGTCTCGGCGTTTCCCTGTGTCATTTGCGTCCTTGTCAGAATAGTTATGTTGTATAACGAATTCAGGGGGAGTCAATACGGCTGACAGCGGGGAAGCCGATCCATAGTCCGCAAAAGGGACGACAGTCCGGGTGCAGCGCCCGTACCCGAATGCCGATGCGCAAGATTGGGATGAATATCGCCGACGCCGATGCTATCCGGCCGCTACGCCGCCTTGGTTCCGCTTTGGGGTTGCGCCACAAGATTGATACCCATGGCGTGGAGAACTTTTATCACAGTGCCGAATTCGGGTTTGGCCTCGCCGCCAAGCGAGCGATACAAGTTCTCACGGGATAGACCGGCCTTTTCGGCAATGGCGCCCATGCCCTGAGAGCGGGCTACGGCGCCGATTGCCATCGTTATTGCGGACGGATCGTCGGATTCGAAGGCTTCGGTGAGATAGGCTGCAATCATCTCGGGGCTGTCGAGGTACTCCGCAGCATCAAATGATTTCACTTTTGCCATTGCTCAGACCTCCAATTCGCTCGCGATCTTCTTTGCCAACGCTATGTCCGCCGGCTGAGAGCCTTTATCGCCCCCGCAAAGGAGAACAATGATCTCCTCGCCTCGGAAAACGTAGTAGATCCGGTAGCCGGCGCCCTCATGGACTCTCATTTCGCTGATGCCGCCTCCGATCGGAGCAACGTCTCCGGGATTGCCGAGCGTCAGCCGATCAATCCGGGCGAGGATTTTTGCTTTCGCTCTCCGGTCTCGCAGGTTTCTAAGCCAGTCAGAGAATTCGTCGGTTCTCTTGATCGTTGGCATTTGTAGCGTATACGCTACAGATGCCGTACTGTCAATGGACTAGCGGGTACTTGGGTGCGGCGCGCGTTCACATCACCTGATGCACGTCGATCACGACGCGATCCGCATGCCGCGCTGCTGAACCGACAAAAATGTGCTGCATCAGCCAGCGGTAGTTCTCGTGCCCCGTTTCGAATTTCGGCACGGTGCGGAAATAGATCAGTTTTGGATCCACCGGCTCGCCGCGCTTGAGCTTTTGCAACAGCTCGACCGGGCCGAAGCGCATGCCCTTGTTCTCGACATAGACGACGGCGCCGTCGTCGGTTTCGAACGCGTACTTCGCTTCGAGATCAATCAGCTCATTCGGGCGGATGGTCTGGAAGTCGGCACCGAACGGCAGCACCTTGCCGGTGATCGCGCCCGAGACCTCGCCGCCGATGATCGGGATGATGCGGCGAATGCCGATGCCGGTCTCGCCGGCGGTGACAACGTCGCCGATGCGTGCGGTAACGGTGAAGACGTATTTGGTTTCCAGTACGGGTATGGTCATCGCTTCACCTCATCAATGCGCCATCATCCGCGTCGGCAGCCACGTCGCCAGCAGCGGGAAGGCGATCAGGATCACCAGGCGCACGAGGTCTGTCGCCACGAACGGAATCACGCCCTTGAAGATGGTGGAGAAGGAGACGTCCTTCACCACGCTCTTGATGACGAAGACGTTCATGCCCACCGGCGGATGGATCAGTCCGAGCTCGACCGTCATGACGATGATGACGCCGAACCAGATCGGGTCGAAACCGAGATGCATGATCACGGGGAAGATGATCGGCACGGTGAGAATGATCATCGCCATGGCGTCCATCAGGCAGCCGAGCACGAGATACATCACCATGATCAGCGCCAGCACGCCGTAGGGGCCGAGACCGAGGCCGGTGAGGAATTCCGTCACCTTCTGCGGGGTCTGCGTCACCGTGAGGAAATAGCCGAAGATCAGTGCGCCGATCAGCACGGTGAACACGGCCGCCGCCGTGCGCGTCGCCTGGAGCAGCGAGGCCAGAATCTTCTCGCGGTCGAGGCGGCCGGTCGCCACGCCGATGATGAAGGCGCCGGCAGCGCCGACGCCGCCCGCTTCCGTCGGCGTGAAGCGCGGCAGATAGGGCAGGCCGTAAAGGCCGCCGATCACGAACACGAACAGCAGCACCGGCGCCCAGATGTCCTTCAGACCGGCGAAGCGCTCGCGCCACGGCAGCACCTTGCCCTTGGGCAGGAAGTCCGGCCGGAAATAGCCGATCAGGAAGATCGTGATCATGTACATGGTCATCGCCAGGATGCCCGGGATGATGCCGGCGATGAACAGCTTGCCGATGTCCTGCTCGGTGATGATGCCGTAGACGGCGAGCACGGTGGACGGCGGCAGCATCGCGCCCAGCGTGCCGCCGGCCGCGATCACGCCGGTGGCAAACGATTGCGGATAGCCGAAACGGCGCATCTCGGGGTACGCGACCGCTGAGAAGGTCGCGGCGGTCGCGACCGAGGAGCCGCAGATCGCGGCAAAGCCGCCGCAGGCGCCGACGGTGGCGATGCCGAGTCCGCCGCGCAAATGGCCGACGAAGCCGTTGGCGGCGCGGAACAGCTCACGGCTCATGCCGGAATTGCTGACGAAGGAGCCCATCAGCAAGAACATCGGAATGACGCCGAAGGTGTAGTCGGTCACCGTGCGCATCGAGGTCTGGCCGACCAGCTTCAGCGCCGGCGTGGCGCCGACGAGATAGGAGAAGCCGGAGACGCCGACGAGGCCCATGGCCATGCCAACGGGCACGCGCAGCAGCATCAGGGCGAACAGGGAAACAAAGCCGATAACGGCGACGGCATCGGTGCTCATGATTACTCCGTCGCCTTCAGCTTGGGGTCGTGCATCTCTTCGGGATGGAAGATCAACCGGTAGGTGCGGATCGCGATCAGCAGCACGGCGGAGACGTCGCCGATCCAGGCGATCGCGAAGAACGGCCAGGTCGGCATGTGCATGTCGAAGGTCTGGACGTTGTCGTTGTAGGTGCCGCGCACCTTGTCGAACAGCGTCCAGGTCTGCACCGTCACGACGAACAGCAGCACCAGTGTCGCGAACACGTCGATCCAGCGCTGGTAGCGCGGCCCGACATTGCCCCAGACCAGATCGACCGTGATGTGGGTGCCGCGATAGGAGGTCGCGGCGATGCCCCAGAAGATGAGGATGCCGAGCAGCATGCGGCCGATGTCGAAACTATCGGGAATCGAATAGTTCAGCGTGTTGCGCAGCAGCACCGACAGGAAGATGTCGAGCGCGACGATGCCGACGAAAGCCGCGGCGATCCATTCAATCGAATCGATAACGCGATCCATCCAGCTGCGCTTCATGGGAGCTTCCTAGGCGATGTCATTCTCGTTCTCGACCCGGCTGCTGCTCTTTCGCCTCTCCCCGCGTGCGGGGAGAGGCCGCACCGCATCGTAGATGCGATGCGGGTGAGGGGGACTCTCCGCGAGTCCATCTCTCGCTATTTTTGCGGAAGCGGCCCCTCACCCCAACCCTCTCCCCGTAAGGACGGGCAGAGGGGAGGAGAGACCGATCGCGTCGCAGCGTCACTCCGCCAGCGCGTTGTATTTCTTCAGCGAGGCCTTCAGCTCGCTAAGCGCCGCGTCCGGATCCACGCCGGCCTTCTTCGCGCCGTCGGACCAGGTCTTCACCAGCGGCTCGGCGGCCTTCTTCCAGGCGGCGGTCTGCTCGGGCGTCAGCTTGTAGACCTCGTGGCTGGTCTCCGCCTTGACCTTGTCGATGCCGGCATCCTCGAACTTGCCCCAGTGCTCGCCGACCACGCCTGCCATCTCGACCGTGCAATTCTTGTCGATCGCCGCCTTCTGCTTGTCGGACATCGCATTGTACTTGTCCTTGTTCATGACGAACACGAAGGTCGTGGTGTAGAGCGGCGCCTCCATGTCGTATTTGGTCACCTTGTCGATGCCGAACAGCACCAGCGATCCCCAGGGGAAGGTGACGCCGTCGGCGACGCCGCGCTCGATGATGTCGCGCACTTCGGGCGCGGAGGACTGCACATTGGTGCCGCCGAGCGAGGTGACGAAGTTCGCCATGGTGGCGTGGGCGGGGCGGATCTTGAGGCCCTTCACGTCCTCCGGCATCACGATCTTTTTGGTGCGGGAGTGGAAGGAGGACGGCGAATGGACGAAGGCGAGGCAGTATTTGACGTCCTTCATCTCCTTCTCGGCGTATTTGCGATACCAGGCATCCAGCCCCATCGAGCCGCCCTTGGCGTCCGAGATAAGGAACGGCAGCTCGCCGGCGCCGATGATCGGGAAACGGCCGGGCTGGTAGCCGGGATTGACGTAGGTGACGTCGGCAATGCCGTCGCGCGCCATATCGTAATGGTCGAAGGCCTTGCCCATCTGCTGGGCCGGGAACACCTTGCCCTTGATGGTGCCGCCAGAATCCTTCTCGACCGCGGCTGCCCAGTCCTCGAGCGATTTCTGCAGCGGATGCGAGGCCGGCACCCAGTGCGAGATCTTCAAATCGAAGGTCTTGTCCTGCGCGAACGCAGGGCTCACGCTTGCTGCCAGCAGCAACGCCAGACAGGCTTTCCTCATCACGCGTCTCTCCCTCTTTTGACGGCGGGCTTCGATGGCCCGGTCTCATTAATTAACATGTTATCTAATTGGCCGGCGCGTTCAAGCCGGAACTGGCGCGGCGTGCCGCCGCGCACTCCCTTTTGCCCAACCGTTATATGATATAATTATCGTGCGCGGACGGCTGCGACAAGCGAGCCGCGACGAAAGCCTACAGGATCGGGAGGAGCAAGTATTGCGGACAAAAGTCGCAATCATCGGGGCAGGGCCGGCTGGATTGTTGCTTGGGCAACTGCTGCACCGTTACGGCATCGACAATGTCATTCTGGAGCGGCAGAGCCCGGATTATGTGCTCGGCCGCATCCGTGCCGGGCTGCTGGAGGAGGGAACCGTTGCGCTGCTCGACCAGATCGGCGCCGGCGCACGGGCGCATGCCGAAGGGCTGGTGCATGAAGGGATCGAGCTCGCCTTCTCGGGGCGCCGGCACCGCATCGACATGAAGGCTGCGACCGGCAAGACGGTCATGATCTACGGCCAGACCGAGGTCACGCTGGATCTGATGAATGCGCGCAACGCCGCCGGTCTCACCTCGGTCTACGAGGCCAGGGACGTGCAGCCGCATGATTTCGACGGCAGTCACCCGCGCGTAACCTACGTGAAGGATGGCGTCACCCACACCATCGATTGCGATTTCATCGCCGGCTGCGACGGCTTTCACGGCGTCAGCCGCGCCAGCGTTCCGGCTTCGTCGATCGAGGAGTTCGAGCGCATCTACCCGTTCGGCTGGCTCGGCATCCTCTCGGAGACGCCGCCGGTCAGCCACGAGTTGATCTATTCGAACCACGCCCGCGGCTTTGCGCTGTGCACCATGCGCTCGACCAGACGCAGCCGCTACTATGTGCAGTGCGCGCTCGACGACCATGTCGACCAATGGCCGGACGACCGTTTCTGGGACGAGCTCAAGCGCCGGCTCGACCAGGACGCCGCGGACAGCCTCGTCACGGGCCCCTCGATCGAGAAGAGCATTGCGCCGCTGCGCAGCTTCGTCGCCGAGCCGATGCGTTTCGGCAAGTTGTTCCTGTGCGGCGACGCCGCCCATATCGTGCCGCCGACCGGCGCCAAGGGGCTGAACCTGGCCGCGAGCGACGCGCATTATCTGTCGAGTGCGTTCCGCGAGTTCTACGATGAAAAATCCAGCGCCGGCATTGATGGCTATTCGGCGAAGGCACTGGCGCGGGTCTGGAAGGCCGTGCGCTTCTCCTGGTGGATGACCTCGATGCTGCACAAATTCCCCGACACCGGCACGATCGGCGCGCGCATCCAGCTCGCGGAGCTCGATTACGTCACGCACTCGCAGGCCGCGATGACGTCGCTGTCGGAGAATTACGTGGGGCTGCCGTTTTAGAGGCGCGGCTGGTACCGCATACTCCCGTCATTGCGAGCGTAGCGAAGCAATCCAGTGTCCCTCCGAGGAGGCAGTCTGGATTGCTTCGTCGCATCAGCGCAAAATTGCTTTGCAATTTTGTCGCGAGCTCCTCGCAATGACAGGGGGGCACCATTTCAAACGCCCGCGCAAATGTCGTTTAAAACTTTGTAGGTGATGCAACCGTCACGTCCACCGCGTTCAATGGCGGCAGCCACCATTGCGAGACAAGACATGACCAGCATCGACATTCCCGCCGGCTTCGAGCCGCATTTCCGCAAAGCGCCCCTCACCGACCCCTGGGAGCCGCTTTACTCCAGGAAGACCGACAACGGCGTCACCGTGGGATTGCGGCTGGCAAAGCCGCACACCAACGCGCGCGGGCTGATCCATGGTGGCCTGATCGCCGCGCTGGCCGATGCCGCCATGGGTTACAGCTGCGCGCAGGCGACGGGCTGGACCACCTCGTTGGTCACGATCTCGCTGTCGGTCGACTATGTCGGCGCCGGCGAGATCGGCCAATGGCTCGCGGTCGAGGGTGAGGCGATCAAGACCGGTAGCACCATCTGCTTCGCGCAGTGCCTCGCGAAGGCCGACGGCGCCGTGATCGCGCGTGCCAGCGGCACCTTTCGCGTCGTGCCGAAGAAGGGGTGACGTCTCCGTGCTCCGGACGCAGCGCAGCGCTCTTGCGTTGCGCTGCAGAGCCGGGGCCCATTCATCCACGCGCAAAGAACTGGGTCCCGGCTCGCGCTGCGCGCGTCCGGGATACGAGATCTACCCAAACCTCCACTCCGCGGTCTCCACCACGAGATCGACGAAGGCGCGCACCTTGGCGGAGAGCAGGCGCGAGGTCGGGTAAACGATGTGGATCGGCAGCGCCGGCTGCTCGTAGTTCGCCAGCACGATCTTGAGCCTCCCGCGCCGCAAGCCTTCGGCGGCCTGATAGGCCAGCACCCGGGTCAGGCCGCCGCCGGCCTCGGCATATTGCAGGGCGGCGTCGGCGCTGTTGCTGGCGAACCGTGGATTCGGCGCCACCTCGATATCGCGGCCGTCCTGCACGAACCGCCAGTTCGCAGATGCACCGAAGGCGATGGTCTCGTGCGTAAGCAATGCCTCCGGCGTTTTCGGCTCGCCATGCCGCTTGAGATAGCCTGGCGTCGCCACCACGATCCGCCGCATCTCGCCGACCTGGCGCGCCACGAGGGAGGAGTCGGAGAGATGGCCGATCCGCACCGCGACGTCGACGGCATCTTCCACGAGATTGACCATGTTGTCCGACAGCCGCAATTCGCAGGCGACCTCGGGATAGCGCTTCAGGTAGGCGATCATGACAGGCCCGACATGGAGCCGGCCGAAGCCGACCGGCGCCGACACCACCAGCCGCCCGCTCGGCCGGTTGCGCTCCTCCCGTGCAGAGCCGTCGGCCTCCTCGACATCGGCGAGGATGCGACGCGCACGCTCAAGATAGCGCGTGCCCACGTCGGTCAGCCCCACCTGCCGGGTGGTCCGCTGCAACAGCCGCGCGCCGAGATGCTCCTCCAGCGCCGCGATCAGCCGCGTCACCGCGGAGGGGGACAGCCGCAGCTTTCGTGCCGCCGGTGCGAAGCCGCGCAGGTCGGCGACGGTGACGAAAACATGCATGGCTTCAAGGCGGTCCATGGCATTGTTGCATATACCGCAATGATGAAGTGTCAAGCGGACCGATTGTTTTAGCCCGTGAAAAGTCCATTTTAGGTCGCGAGGACGCAGGGATGCGCCGGGATTTCAGGAGATGGTCCGATGACGGCAACTCACACCTACGCCAGCGACGTGGCATTCACGCCGGCGGTGAAGTCGATCCAGACCCGAAAGGGATCACGCGAAGGCTATGCGCATGCCGAGCAGCGCGGCTGGCGCACCGAGGTCGATGAGAACCTCGCGGCGTTTCTGGCCGACGCCAACAGCTTTTATCTCGCCACCGCCTCGGCCGACGGCCAGCCCTACATCCAGCATCGCGGCGGCCCGAAGGGCTTCTTGAGGGTGCTGGACAAGCAGACGCTGGCTTTCACGGACTACGCCGGCAATCGGCAATACATCACGCAGGGAAACCTGTCCGAAAATCCCAAGGCCTACATCTTCGTGATGGACTACGCCCGTCGCCGTCGAGTGAAGATCTGGGGCGAGGCGCGGGTGGTCGAGGACGACGAGGCGCTGACGACATCGCTGATGCCGAAAGGGTATCGCGCCCGGCCCGAGCAGGTGATCCTGTTCAAGATCGAAGCGTGGGACACGAACTGCCCGCAGCACATCCCGCAGAAGTTCGACGCGTCGGATGTTGCGGCGGCGCTGGCGGCAAGGGATGCGAAAATCGCGGAGCTGGAAGCGGAGGTCGCGGCGCTGAAGGGGGAGACGAAGTCACCATCCAGTGAAAGCTAGAGCGGCTGGCGCGGTGCACCCTCTCCCCTTGCGGGAGAGGGTGGCTCGTCGCGGAGCGACGAGGCGGGTGAGGGGTCTCTCTCCGCAGCCGATGGTCCCACGTCGTCATTCGCGGAGAGAACCCCTCCGGTGCTTCGCGCCACCTTCTCCCGCAATGGGAGAAGGAAGGCGAGTTCGCGGCGACGTTACAACCCGTTCGCGGCTTCGTGCTGGAAGCCGAGATAGCTGGCGGCGACGCGCTCGTTCGCCGCGATGTCGCTGGCCTTGCCGCTGAGCACGAACTCCCCGAGCTCCATGACGTAGGCCTGATCCGCGATCTTGAGCGCGGCCTGGGCGTTCTGCTCGACCAGCAGCACGGAGACGCCGGCGGCGCGCAGTTCGGTGACGATGCGGAAAATGTCGGCGACGATGATCGGGGCGAGGCCGAGGCTCGGCTCGTCCAGCATCAGGAGCTTGGGATCGCCCATCAGTGCGCGGCCCATTGCGAGCATCTGCTGCTCGCCGCCGGAGAGCGTGCCGGCGAGCTGCTTGCGCCGCTCCTTGAGCCGCGGAAACAGCGTGTAGACCCGCTCCATCGAGGTTTTCGCCTTGCTTCTCTCGATGCGGAAGGCCCCTAACTCGAGATTGTCCTCGACATTCATGGTCACGAACAATTCGCGGTGCTCGGGAACGAGGCCAAGCCCCATGGCAACGCGGTCCTCGATGTCGAGCCGCGACAGGTCCTGACCCGCGAATGAAACGCGCCCCTTCAGCGGCAAGATGCCGATGATGGCGGAGAGCAGCGTGGTCTTGCCGGCGCCGTTGGCGCCGACGATGGTGACGATCTGGTTTTGGCCGACTTCGAGCGAGACCGAGCGCACAGCCTCGACCTTGCCATAGGCGACATGGGCGTCGGCGACGGACAACAGCGCACTCATGCCGCCACTCCGAGATAGGCCTTGATCACTTCGGGATTGGTCTTGATCGTGGCCGGCGTTCCTTCCGCGATCTTGGTGCCGAAATCGAGCACCACGATGCGGTCGGCGAGGTTCATGACGAAGCCCATGTCGTGCTCGACAAGCAGCACGCTCATGCCGCCGTCGCGCAGCTCCCGCAGCAGCGTCGCGAGCTGCTGCTTCTCCATGTGGCGCAGGCCGGCCGCCGGCTCGTCGAGCAGCAGCAGCATCGGATCGACGCACAACGCACGGGCGATCTCGACGATGCGTTGCTGTCCCAGCGACAGCGAGCCTGCGAGCTGATGCATCTGCTCGCCAAGTCCGACGCGCTCGATCTGGCGGGCGGCTTCGGCGAGCAGCTTTGCCTCATCAGTGCGGTCGAGCCGCAGCATCGACGAGATCGGCCCCGAATGGCCGCGCAGATGGGCGCCGATCGCGACGTTTTCCAGCACGGTCATGTCGGGCACCAGCTTGACGTGCTGGAAGGTGCGGGAGATGCCGAGCTTGACGATCTCCTGCGGTGGCGCCCTGTCGACCTTGTTGCCGAGCACCGAGATCGAGCCCGAGCTGGCCGACAGCACGCCGGTGATCAGGTTGAAGGTGGTGCTCTTGCCGGCGCCGTTGGGACCGATCAGCGCGACGATCTCGCGAGCCTGAACGTCGAAGGAGACGTTGTTCACCGCGACCACGCCGCCAAATTGCTTCCGCGCCTTCTCGACCTGAAGCAGGACGCTGGATTGGCCGGGGGAGCGGGTGCGCTGCTCCAGTTTCAACGAAGTGTCCGGCTTCTTGCCATTGGTGCGCTGGGGCAGGAACGACATCAGCCAGGGCCAGACGCCGCCGGGTGCGAGCTGGAGCAGCGCCACCAGCATGATGCCGAACACGATGGTTTCGACCTGGCCGGAGCCGGGCAGGATCAGCGGCAGGTAACTCTGCAGCACTTCCTTCAGGACCACGACGAGCGCTGCGCCCAGGACGCCGCCCCAGACATAGCCGGCGCCGCCGACCACGGCGATGAAGAGATACTCGATGCCGGCCTGCGCACCGAACGGCGTCGGGTTCACCGCGCGCTGAAGATGGGCGTAGAGCCAGCCGGAGAGGCCGGCGAGCACGGCGGCATGGATGAACACCAGCATTTTTGCCCGCGGCGTGTGCACGCCGAATGCTTCGGCCGCGACATGGCCGCGCCGGAGCGCGCGGATGGCGCGGCCGGTTCGGGAGTCCAGCAGGTTCATCGTGAGCAGCGCCGAGAGGATCACGGCGACCCAGATCGCGTAGTAGATCGAGCCGGGGGAGAGCATTTTGAAGGAGCCGATCGACAGCGGCGGGATCGCCGAGATGCCGTCGTTTCGTCCCAAAAATTCCAGCTTGCTGAAGAGATAGAACAAGCCGAGTCCCCAGGCGAGCGTGCCGAGCGGCAGATAATGGCCGGAGAGACGGACCGTGACGAGGCCGAGTAGCACCGCCAGCAATCCGCTGACCACCAGCGACAGCGGCAGCGTCAGCCAGGGCGACATGCCGTAGGTCGTCGACAGCACCGCAGTGGTGTAGGCGCCGAAGCCGACGAAGGCCGCTTGTCCAAACGAGGTCAGGCCGCCGACGCCGGTGAGCAACACGAGACCCATCGCGACCAGGGCCGCGAGGCCGATATTGTCGAGCAGCACGATCCAGAACGGGGGCATGCCCGGAACAAACGGGATCGCCGCCATGATCAGCGCGAAGATGAGGATGGGGAGCCGGCTCTGCATCTTGGCGTCAGTCCTTCTCTTCCTCGACCGCAGGCGCCGCGAGCGAGCGCAGCAGCAGCACGGGAATCAAGAGCATGAAAACGATCACCTCCTTGTAGTTGGAGGCATAGAAGGACGAGAACGCCTCGACGATGCCGACGACCAGCGCCGCGACGGCGGTGAGGGGATAGCTGACAAGCCCGCCGATGATGGCGGCGACAAAGCCCTTCAGGCCGATCAGGAAGCCCGAGTCGTAATACAGCGTCGTGATCGGCACGATCATGATGCCCGACAGTGCGCCGATGACGGACGCCAGCAGGAAGGCGATCTGCCCGGACAGCGTGGTGCGGATGCCGACAAGCCGGGCACCGAGCCGGTTCACGGCGGTCGCGCGCAGCGCCTTGCCGTAAAGGGTCAGCCCGAAGAACAGCCACAGCCCGACGATAAAGGCGATGGTAATGCCGTAGACGGTGATGCTCTGGCCTGTGAAGCGCAGCGCGCCGGTGGTGAAAGAGCCGGACAGTACGGCAGGTCCGCGCTGACCTTCGGCGCCGAAGAACAATAGGCCCAATCCCTGAAGTGCGAGGTGGACGCCCACCGAGGCGATCAGCAGCACCAGCACCGAGGTGTGCGCCAGCGGCTGGAATGCGATGCGGTAGAGAAACAGGCCGATCATCGCCACGATCACCAGCGACAGCGCGATGCAGACCGCAACCGGCGGCTTCTCGGCGGCGTAGTAGACGGTCAGCGCCAGCACGACGGCCGGTAGCACGATGTTGGTCAGGATGCTGCGTAGGATCAGGCGCCCGTGCAGCGCCTTGCGCGCCGCGAACAGGTCGAACGCGAAGGCGCCGATGCCCAGGGCGAGCGCGAGTTTCGCCGTGCCCGGCATCTGGCCCGCGGCCAGCGAGGCGTAGGTCAGCGCGCCATAGGTGACGAATTCGCCTTGGGGAATGAGGATGACGCGGGTGACGGCGAACACCAGCACCAGCGCCAGGCCGAGCAGCGCATAAATCGCGCCATTGGTGATGCCGTCCTGCAGCAGGAACAGCATGATGGTGGTATTCAAGACCGGACGCTCCCCCTCAAAGATTCAGGACCGGTCCCCTGATAGTCGTGGACGGTCCGTTCACAGCCATTGAAATACGCTGACGATATTTGATATGGTCCATAACAATTATCAAATATAACTTCAAGGGTGACGGACGACCCTCCCGAACTTAGCGGGATTACGAGCATGAGGCGATGACCGTTTCCAAAACCGCTGAAAAGTCCTCTGAAAAACCCGCCGAGACCGCCAAGGGCCGCAAGGACGCGGCCGACGGGCCTGGCGAAGCCCTCCAGCTGGGCGAACTCTCGGAGCAGCTCGGCTATGTCCTGAAGCGGGCACAGCTCAAGGTGTTCGAGAACTTTCTCCGCTGCATGGCCTCGCTCCAGCTCACGCCGGCGCAGTTCTCCGTGCTGCTGCTGGTCGAGAAAAACCCGGGCCGTAACCAGACCGAGATCGCCTCCACCCTCGGCATCCTGCGCCCGAATTTCGTCGCCATGCTCGACAATCTCGAGAGCCGCGATCTTTGCGCGCGGATCCGCTCCACCAACGACCGCCGCTCGCACATCCTGGTGCTGACCGATAAGGGCAAGGCCGTGCTGGCCCGCGCCAAGAAGCTCGTCGCCACCAAGCACGAGGCCCGGCTGAACGAACTGCTCGGGCCGTCCAACCGCGAAGCCCTGCTCGGGATGCTCTCGAAGATCGCCAACGAGTTTTGACGGATTCATTGCTCCGGCGACGGAGCATCGAACGCGGAATCGCAGGCGGGCTGGCGGCGGTTACGCCGCCGCGAACCGGTCGGGCCTGGCAGGTGTTTTCTCAAACAGGAAACGGCGCTCGATTTCCTCGGCGGGCAACGGAGGGCTGAACAAGTAGCCCTGCATTTCCGTGCAGCCCTCCGCTGCGATCCGGTCCCTTTGCTCCTCGGTCTCCACGCCCTCCGCCGTCGTCGTCATGCCCATTCCGCGCGCCAGTGCCGCCACCGCGCGCACGATGCTGAGGGATGCCGCATTGTTTTCCACGCCGCTGACGAAAGACCGATCGATCTTGATCTTGTCGAAGGGGAAGCATTGCAGATAGGTCAGTGACGAATAACCGGTGCCGAAATCGTCCATGGCGACCTTGATGCCCAGCGCGCGGAGCTGGTGCAGCGTCGCCAGCGTCCCGTTCCTGTCCTGCAGCAAAACGCTTTCCGTGATCTCGATCTCCAGCCGCCGCGGATCTAGGCCGGAGGCCGCGAGCGCGCCGACGATCACCTCCGTCAGGCCCGGCTGGCGGAATTGCACCGCCGAGATGTTGACGGCGACGTGCAGATGGTCCGGCCACCGGCTTGCAGTGGCACAGGCCTGCCGGATCACCCATTCGCCGATCGGCACGATCAGGCCGATCTCTTCCGCAAGCGGGATAAAGCTGTTCGGCGCGACCAGTCCGCGCCGTGGATGTCGCCAACGGATCAAGGCTTCGAAGCCGCTGATCTCGCCGCCGTCGCTCTTCACGACCGGCTGGTAGTGCAGTTCGAACTCGCCGGCGGCAAGGCCGTTGTGCAGGTCCTGCTCCAGCGCGCGGCGGCTTTGCGCTTCTTCGCCCATGGCCGGTTCGAAGAAGCAGTGCATGCCGCGGCCGTCGCTTTTCGCGCGATACAGGGCCAGATCGGCATTGTGCAGGAGTTGCTCGGGCGTCGAGCCGTCGCCGGGCGCGATGGCGATCCCGATGCTCGCGCCCGCAATAGCCTGATGTCCGTCGAGCCCGAACGGAGCACTCAGCGTGCTGACCACATCGCGCGCCAGCAGGTCAGCTTCGCTCGAATCGGAGATCGACGACTGGAGGATCACGAATTCATCGCCACCCATGCGCGCGACGGTATCGCTGTCGCGGGCGAGCAGCTTGAGGCGGCGGCTGACATCCTGCAGCAGAATGTCGCCGGCCTGATGGCCCAGGGTGTCGTTGACGGCCTTGAACTTGTCGAGGTCGATGTGGTGGATCGCGAACATCCCGCCCTGTTCGAGGGCCTGCTCGAGGCGCTGACCGAGCAGGGCGCGATTGGCGAGATCCGTCAGCGCGTCGTGGTGCGCCATATGCGCGATCCGCAATTCCGTCTTGCGCTGCTCGGTGATGTCTTCGTGGGTCGCGACCCACCCGAGATCGGGCATCGGTCGGTGCCTGATCTTGAAGGTTCGCCCGTTCCGCATCTCGACGATGCTGTCCATGGCCTCGGCCGACGTCGCGACATCGGTCCGCCATTTGGCGTATTCCTCCCGCGTCATCGCGGGCACGCTGCCGACTTCGTAGCGCAGGTCGAGGATCTCCTGGAGCGGCGTGCCCGGACGAACGCGGTCCGGCGGCAGGCCGTACATCTCGATAAAGTGCGTGTTGCAGACCACCAGCCGATGGCCGGCGTCGAAGAAGCAGAGTCCGTGCGACATGTTGTTGATCGCGATGTCGAACTGAAAATTGCGCTCCTGTAGCCGCGCACTGAGCTCTTCGCGCTCGGTAATGTCCTCGTGGGTCGCCATGCCGCCGCCGTCGGGCAGGGGATGGATGGTGTAGGCGATGATTCGTCCATCGGCGAACTGCTGGACCGTCTGCTCGCTGACGACCGAACCTTCGGTGCGGGCGCGGACATAGGCGCCGGCTTCTCCGCCGATGTTCAGGCCCAGCTTGAGCCGATGCTCGATCAGGTCCTTGATCGGCGTGCCCGGGTGCACCTGGTCGGGCGAGAGCGCGTACATCTCGCGGTAGCGCGGATTGCAGAAAATGACCCTGCGGTCGCTGCCAAACAGGATGATCCCAAGCCACAGATTATTGGCGGCGCATTTGAGCAGCTCGCCGAGCACGAGCGGATCAATGCTTGCGACCTCCTGATCACTTTCCGCCATGCGCGTTGCCCCCGGGACGACGCGATTAGAGCAGGCGGTGGTGAATCAGCCCAACAATTCGTCCAGTTTCGGGACGTGTTCCTGAAACTGCGGCGAATGCGAGGTTAAAGGCGGCGATGCCGCCTCTGGAAAAGAGAACGCCGGCGAGAATCAGAGATCGTTAACCATGTCGTCCCGCCGAACGCGCGCGGCGCCGGCGGGACGGCGATGCCGCCGTGTCAGTCGACCAGGATTACCCTGATGTCGTTCACATTGGTCAGCGTGGGCCCCGGCAGCAACAGGTCGCCCGTCGCCTCGAAGAACGTCGTCGCGTCGTTGTTGTCGAGATAGACCTGCGGCTGCAGCCCCTGCGCCGTCATCTTCGCGAACGTCGCCGCGTCGATCAGCGCGCCGGCGGGGTCGGTGGGATGGCCGGCACCGCCATCGGCGCCGTCGGTGTCGCCGGCGAGCGCGGAGATGTCAGGCGCGTCCTTCAAGAGGCCGGCGAGCGCCAGCGCATATTCCTGGTTCGGGCCGCCGCGGCCCTGGCCGCGCACGGTGACCGTGAGCTCGCCGCCGGAGAGGATCGCGACGCGCTTGCGCTGCGCGCGGGCCTGAAGCGCCAGCCTGGCGTGATCGGCGGCAATTTCGCGGGCCTCGCCTTCGAGGTCGGCGCCGAGATCGATCGTCTCGTAACCGGCCTCATGCGCCAGCCTCACCGCAGCGTCGAGCGATTGCTTCGGGCGTGCGATCAATTCGAAATGCGCGCGCGCGAACGCGGCGTCGCCGGGCTTGCAGCTCTCGTTGGCGGGGTCGTCCAGCGCGCGGCGGACGGCATCGTCAATGTCGAGCTTGTACCTGGCGACGATGGCGCGCGCATCATTGAGCGTGGTTGGATCGGGCACGGTCGGACCGGAGGCGATCGCGGAGGGGTCGTCATGCGGCACGTCGGAGATCGCGAGCGTCACGATCTCGGCGGCATTTTTGCCCGCGCGCGCCAGCCGGCCGCCCTTGATCCGCGACAGATGCTTGCGCACGACATTCATCTCGCCGATCGGCGCGCCGGAGCGCAGCAGCGCCTTATTGACCGCCTGCTTCTGCGCGAAGCTGATGCCGTTGACGGGCGCGATCCAGTTCGCCGAGCCGCCGCCGGTGAGCAGAACCAAGAGCAAATCGTCCGGCCCGGCCTCGGCTGCGAGCGCGAGCGTATCGGCCGCGCCCTTCAGTCCGGCTTCGTCAGGCACGGGATGACCGGCCTCGACCACGCGGATGCGGCGGGTCGGCACGCCGTAGCCATGACGGGTGGTGGCGATGCCGACGAGGCGCTCCGGTGCGAGCCCGAGCGTGTCGAGGTAGTGCCGCTCGGCGGCGGCGGCCATCGCGGCCGCGCCCTTGCCGGCGGCGAGGCAGATCACGCGTCCCCTCGGCGCGGGCCGCAGGTGCGGCGCCAGTATGGTGCTCGGATGAGCGGCGGCAACGGCGGCGTCGTAGAGCGCGCGGAGCAGGGGGCGTCGGTCGGTCATGACGAAGGGCCTTGAGCGGACAGAAAAGACTGGCGGCAAACGCGCCGCTCACCTGCCTACCGCATCATGCGCCAAAGCGTAAGCGGGCTTTGCCATCATTCGATTGTGCAATCGCGTGATCATAATCGACGCGCAAGCAAAAACCCCCTGCGATGGTTCGCAGGGGGTTTCGTGGTCGTGGGTGTCAGGCGATCAGCCGCCGACGTCGGCGCTGATCACGTCACCAAACAGCTCCCACTTGTCGCCCTTGAATTTCTCGAGCTGGAGCTGGCTGATCGGCGCGAAATCGGTCGGCGACGTGTTGATCTGCACGCCCGGCAGCAACACCTCTGTGCGGAAGTTCTTCAGGCTGGCGGCCTGCTTCATGATGTTCGCGCGCGTGAGATCGTCGCCGCATTGCTTCAGGACCTGGACCAGGGTCTGCGCCACGCCGTAGCCGACGATGGTGCCGTGGTCGAGCTTGTCGCCCTCCGGAAAGTACTTGTTCATGAACGCGACGAAGTCCTTCATGCCGGGATCGCTGTTCCACGCCGGATCCGAAATGTCCTTCAGGTAGTCGGCGGAGATGATGTCCTGCGAGTTCTCGAACCCGGCGGGCTTGAGCACGCTGCCGACCGAGGCCGAGACGTTGTTGAGGAAGTGCAGCGGCTTCCAGCCGATCTCGGCATTCTTCTTGATCGCCTGCGCCGCGAATTTCGGCGTCGTGATGTTCATGAAGACGTCGGCGCCGGTCGACTTCAGCTTGACGATGTGGTTGTCGATGGTCGGCTCGGAGGTCTCGTAGCTCTCCTCCATGACGATCATCGACGCGGCCTTGGCGCCGAGGCCGTCCTTCAGGCCCTTGAGATAATCCTTGCCGTAATCGTCGTTCTGGAACAGCACGGCGATCTTGGCATCCGGCTTGTTCTTGAGCAGCCATTTCGCATAGATCTGCGTCTCGCTCTGGTAGTTGGGCTGCCAGCCCATGGTCCAGGGGAAATCCTTCGGGTCGTTCCATTTGGTTGCGCCGGTGGCGACGAAGAGCTGCGGCACCTTCTTCGAGTTCATGTATTTGTGGATCGCCGAGTTCGGCGGCGTGCCGAGCGAGTTGAAGATGAACAGCACCTCGTCGCTCTCGACCAGCTTGCGCGCCTGCTCCACCGTCTTCGGCGGCGAGTAGGCGTCATCGTACGAGATGAAGTTGATCTTGCGGCCGTTGATGCCGCCTTCGTCGTTGATCTTCTTGAAATAGGCAGCTTCCGTCCGCCCGATGATGCCGTAGGCGGAGGCCGGTCCGCTGTAGGGCATGATGTTGCCGATCTTGATCTCGGTATCGGTCGCGCCGGTATCGTATTTCTTCTGGGCCGATGCAGTGGAGGCCGAGGCCGCAATGAGCGCGAGCGCGAGTGACGCGGCCGCAAGTTTGCCGGTGACAGCGGGCATTCCTATCTCCCTATTTTCTTGGTGTGTGCGCGTCCCTTTTCTTGTGTTGCCTGTTCTTGGTGACGCAACCGCAATTCAATACGATTTACCTGGTGCCTTCAATAGAAAGCCCCCGCGGCCGGGGGGCAGGGGCTGCTTCTTTAGTAGTCAGGGACGGGCGCGCGCTCGTGTGCGACTGCGAGAAGGTGCATCCGTCTGAGTTGATGAACAGATCAGGAGCGAGTTTGAGTTGCGCGGCTTCAGTGGCCAAGCTCGCTTGAGATGACGTCCCCGAACAGCTCCCATTTCCGGCCCTTGAACCGCATCATCTGGAGCTGCTCGATCGGAGCGAAATTATCGGCTGCGGTGTTGATCTTAATGCCGGGCAACAGCGTGTCGGGCTCGAAATCCTTCAGGCTGGCCGCCTGCTTCATGACGTTGTCGCGGGTGAGGTCGTCGCCGCACATTTGCAGCACCTTCACCATGGTCTGCGCAGCCGCGTAGCCGAACACCACGCCGGCATCGAGCTTGTTGGCCTTGGGATCGTACTGCGCGACGAAATTGTAGAATTTCTTCATGCCGTCGTCGGCGTTCCATTGCGGGTCGGAGCCGTCCTTGGTGTAGGTCGCCGACAGGATGCCTTGCGAGATCTCGAGCCCCGCCGGCTCGAGCACACCGCCGACCGAGGCCGAAACGTTGGAGATGATGTGGACCGGATGCCAGCCGATCTCGGCCGCCTTCTTGATCGCCTGCGCTGCAAATTTCGGCGTTGTGATGCTGACGAAGATGTCGGCGCCGGAAGCCTTCAATTTCACGACATGCTCGTCAATCGCGGGCTCCGAAGTGTCGTAGCTGTCCTCCAGCACGATCATCGAGGCCTTGGGGCCGAGGCCTTCCTTCAGCCCTTTCAGATAGTCCTTGCCGAAATCGTCGTTCTGGTAGAGCACGCCGATCTTGCCGTCCGGCTTCTCCTTCATGATGTACTTGGCGTAGATGCGTGCCTCGCTGGCGTAGCTCGGCTGCCAGCCCATGGTCCAGGGATATTGCTTTGGATCGTTCCACTTCGAAGCGCCGCTCGCCACGAACAATTGCGGCACCTTCTTCTCGTTCATGTATTTGCGAATGGCGCCGTTGGTGGAGGTGCCGAGCGAGCCGAAGATCAGCAGCACCCCGTCGCTCTCGACGAGCTTGCGGGCCTGCTCCACCGTCTTCGGCGGCGAATAGCCGTCGTCGTAGGAGATGAACTTGATCTTGCGGCCGCCGATGCCGCCCTCGGCGTTGATCTTGTTGAAATAGGCTTCCTCGGCCTTGCCGATCGCCGCATAGGCGGAGGCCGGGCCGCTATAGGGCATGATGTTGCCGATCTTGATCTCGGTATCGGAAGCGCCGCTATCATATTTCTTCTGCGCCAGGGCTGGGTCGCTCATCGCAGTGCACAACGCGAATGCAGCCAGAACGCCCGCAACCTGAAATCGAACGGCAGTCATCTTTCTCCACCCGGAACGGATCGCCGCCGCATTGAACAAGATTGATGCGGGACGTCAACAAAAAGCCCCCGCGATCGTTCGCGGGGGCCTCTCGATGTGTCGGACTATGGCGTCAGGGCGTCACTCGGTGGCGATGTCGCCGCTGATGATCTCGCCGAAGAGTTCCCACTTCTCGCCCTTGAAGCGCTGCATCTGAAGCTGCGCGATCGGGGCGAAGTCGGTGGGCCCGGTGTTGATCTTGACGCCGGGCAGCAGGGTGTCCGGTGCAAAGTCCTTCAACGAGGCCGCCTGCTTCATGATGTTGGCCCGGGTCAGATCGTCGCCGCACGTCTCCAGGACTTTGGCCAGCGTCGACGCGGCGCCGTAGCCATAGACCATGCTGGTGTCGGACTTGTCGGCACCCGGCATGTACTTGTCGACGAACTCGTTCCACTTCTTCATGCCGGGGTCGTTGGCCCACTGCGGGTCCGTGGAGTCCTTGGCATAGGCCGCCGACAGCACGCCCTGCGCAGCCTCGAAGCCGGCCGGCTTCATCACGCTACCGACCGAGATCGACACGTTGGTGAGGATCTGCAGCGGCTTCCAGCTCAGCTCGGCGGTCTTCTTGATGGTCTGGGCCGCGAACTTCGGCGTCGCGTAGATCAGCAGGACGTCGGGATTGGCCGCCTTGATCTTGACGATGTGACCGTCGATCGAGGGCTCGGACACCTCGTAGCTTTCTTCCATGATGATCATGGACGCGCCCTTGGCGCCCAGGCCGTCCTTGGTGCCCTTGAGGTAGTCTTTGCCGAAATCGTCGTTCTGATAGAGGATCGCGATCTTGGCGTCCGGCTTCTCCTTCAGCAGCCATTTCGCGTAGATCTGCGCTTCGCTCTGGTAGGAGGGCTGCCAGCCCATGGTCCAGGGGAAGTTCTTCGGGTCGTTCCACTTGGTGGCGCCGGTGGCGACGAACAGCTGCGGGATCTTCTTGGCATTCAAATACTTCTGGATTGCGCTGTTCGAGGGCGTGCCGAGCGGGTTGAACACGACGATCACTTCGTCGCTCTCGACCAGCTTGCGGACCTGCTCCACGGCCTTCGGCGGCGAATAGCCGTCGTCATAGGTGACGAAGTTGATCTTGCGGCCGTTGATGCCGCCCTTGTCGTTGATCATCTTGAAATAGGCTTCTTCGGTCTTGCCGATGATGCCATAGGCCGACGCCGGACCGCTGTACGGCATGATGTTGCCGATCTTGATCTCGGTGTCGGAGGCGCCGGTGTCATATTTCTTCTGGGCGAATGCGGCGCCCGAGGTGAGAGTGATGACCGCCGTTGCCGTTACCAGCGCAGCGGTTCGCAGTGTTCTTTCAAAAAGCAATTCGGGTCTCCTTGGCTTAATCAACGGGTTGTCAGTTGTTTCTGAGCCGGCCGACGAGTTGCTGGCCCATGATCGCGATCTGCCTCGCGCCGTGCGGCACGAGGTAGATGACGGCGAACAGGAGTACGCCGAACACGGCGCCGGAGAGGCCCTTGGAGATGCCCTCCGCCATGTTCGGCACGAAGATGATGAAGGCTGCGCCGACGAACGAGCCGGGCAGCCAGCCGACGCCACCGACGACCATGCCGAGGAACAGCGAGATCGCGAGCGTGATCGTGTAGCTGTCGGGCGCGACGAACTGCACGGCGATGGCGCCAAGCGAGCCGGCAACGCCGGTGATGCCGGCGGACACGCCGAAGGCCAGCGTCTTGTACAGTGCGACGTTGACGCCCATCGAGGAGGCCGCGATCTCGTTGTCGCGGATCGCCATGAAGGCGCGGCCCGACCGGGAGCGCAGCAGGTTCACCGAGAAGATGTAGATCGCGAGCACGACGGCAAGCGAGAAGTAGTAGAGCCACGTGTCCTGTGACATCGGCAACCCGAACGGCGCGTCGGGTTTGGTGACGACGAGGCCCTGCACGCCGCCCGTCCAGTGCTCGAGGAAGTTCAGCTTCAGCAGCTGCGGCATCGCGGTGGCAAGCGCAAAGGTCGCGAGCGCGAGATAGACGCCCGACAGCCGCAGCGCCGGCTTGCCGAACAGGTAGCCGAATCCGAAGCAGACCGCGGCGGAAATCGGAATTGTCAGCGCATAGTTGACGTTGAAGTATTCCATCAGCACCGCCGAGGTATAAGCGCCCACGGCGTAGAAGGCGCTCTGGCCGAGCGAGAACTGGCCGGAGCCGCCCGTCAGGATGTTCAAGGCCAGCACCGCGAGCCCGTAGATCAGGAGCATCGTCATCTGGAAGATGATGAAGTTCTTGACGAACATCGGCACGACCAACAGCACCGCCAGTACTAACAGGGAGGTGCCCGTGCCCAGCGTCATTGCCCGCTTCGGAACCGCCTCGACTGCCGTGGCTTCCGTGACGACGTCTTCTGCAGCGCTCATGATCAAACTCGCTTGACGATTTGCCGGCCGAACAGGCCAGCGGGTTTGACGACCAGGACGGAAATGATCAGCGCGAGCGCGATCGGAAGCTTCAACTCGTTGCCGACGCCAGGAATGTAGGTGCCGGCGAGGTTTTCGAAGACACCGACCAGGAAGCCGCCGACCACGGCGCCGAACGGGCTGGTCAGTCCGCCGAGCACCGCCGCGGCAAAGCCGTAGATCAGCACGCCGCCCATCATGTTGGGCTCGAGGAACACGACCGGTGCGATCAGCATGCCGGCGATCGCACCGATCGCGGACGCCATGCCCCAGCCGAGCGCAATCATCCAGCTGGTGTTGATGCCGACCAGCCGCGCCGATTCAGGCACGGAGGCGGCCGCGCGCATGGCGAGGCCGATCTTGGTGTACTGGAAGAAGAAGTAGAGGCCGAGCAGCAGCAGCACGGTGACGCCGATCATGCCGGCCTGGTGGGTCGAGATCAGCTGGCTGCCGAGGAAGGGCGAGGAGCCGAACGGGGTCGGATACTGCTTGATGGTGAAGTCCCAGATCAGGCCGGCCGAGGAGTTGATGATCGCGAACAGCGCGATGAAACCGGCGACGTTGGTCAGCACCGGCGCCTTGGCGAGCGGCTTGAACAGGATGCGCTCGATCGCGATGCCGCCGACAAAGGACAAGGCCAGCGTGATCACGAAGGCGGCCCAATAGGGGATGCCCCATTGCATCAGCTGCCAGGAGATGAAGGTCGAGAACATCGCCATCTCGCCCTGCGCGAAGTTGAGGTGGTCGATCGCCTGGTAGATCATGACCACGGCGAGCGCCATGCAGGCGTAGATCGCGCCCGTGGCGATGCCGGCCAGCACTTGGTTGGTGAACAGCTCCATCGTGCCGGCTCCTCAGTAACCCAGGTAGGATTTGCGGATTTCTTCGTTGTTCGCGATGTCCTTGGCGTTGCCCGACATCACGATGCGCCCGGTCTCGATCACATAGGCCTGGTCGGCGAGCTCGAGCGCGAGCTGGGCGTTCTGCTCGACCACCAGGATCGACACCTTGTCCTCGCGATTGATCTTGCCGAGGATGCCGAACAGGTCGCGCACCACCAGCGGCGCCAGGCCGAACGAAGGCTCGTCCAGCAGCATCAGCCGCGGCCGCAGCATCAGGGCGCGGGCGACCGCGAGCATCTGCTGCTCGCCGCCCGAGAGCGTGCCGGCCTGCTGGGTATGCCGCTGCTTGAGCACCGGGAAATGCGCATACATGCGTTCGATGTCGGAGACGATGCCGGCGCTGTCCTTGCGGGTGATTGCGCCGAGCTGGAGGTTTTCCTCCACCGTCATGGTGGTGAAGGTGCCGCGGCCCTGCGGCACATGGGCGATGCCGAACCGCACGATGCTCTCCGTGGAGCGGTTGTTCAGCGGCTTGCCGTCGAACTCGATGCCGCCGGTCGAGCGCACCATGTTGCAGATCGCGCGTAGCGTGGTGGTCTTGCCGGCGCCGTTGGCCCCCAGCAGCGTGGTCAGCGATCCCTCGCTGAGCGAGAAGGACAGGCCGTGGAGCGCTTGGACCTGGCCGTAATAGGCGCGCAGGTCCTTGACGTTGAGCAGCGTCGTCATTGGTCCTTGCTCCCGAGATAGGCCTTGATGACGTCGGGATCCGCCTGCACCTGGGCCGGCGTGCCTTCCGCGAGCTTCTTGCCGAAATTCAGCGCGACGACGTGGTCGGCGATCGACATCACGAGGCCCATGTGATGCTCGACCAGCAGCACGGTCATATGGCGTTCGTCGCGGATGCGGCGGATGAGGTCGCCGAGCACGTAGACTTCCTCGTGGTTGAGGCCGCCGGCGGGCTCGTCGAGCAGCAGGATCTTCGGATCGGCAGCGAGAGCGCGCGCCAGCTCGACGCGCTTCTGCGTGCCGAACGGCAGGCCCGACACGACGGTGTGGGCGACGTCCTCGAGGTCGAGATAGGCGAGGATCTCATGCACCTTCTTGTTGACGTCGCTCTCGCTGCGGCGAACCCAGGCCAGCCGCAGCGAGTCGCTGATGATGTCGCTGGAGGTGCGGGCATGGGTGCCGACGCGGACATTGTCCATCACCGACAAATTCGGAAACAGCGCCACGTTCTGGAAGGTGCGGCCGATGCCGATCTCCGCGATCCGGTGCGGCGGGCGCGTCAGGATGCTGGCGCCCTCCATCAGGATGTCGCCGGACGACGGCTGGTAGAGCCGCGACAGGCAGTTGAAGAGCGTGGTCTTGCCGGCGCCGTTAGGGCCGATCAAGCCGAGGATCTGGCCCTTGTGCATGTCAAAGGACACGCCGTTGAGCGCAACGATGCCGCCGAACACGACGCTGACGTCGCGAACCGCGAGCAGGGGCGATGTCCCCTGCGCGAGCTGTGCCTGCGTCATCTCGTCTCGCCCACTGTGTTCAGTGAGCGAAGGGGCGATGTGAACCGCTCCCGATGACGACAAAGGCTATCTGATCCCCTCGGCCACACGCGCAACTTTCCCTCCTGATTTCAGCTTTTTGCTGACGTCTTTTTTGGAATGCGGCATCAGACCTCCAAGTGCCGCTTCGATGTTCCTTACCATCGCAAGCAGACGCGGTCCAATGTCGGTGATCAAACGCTCTTCCGTGAAGCGGAATGCCGGCGCGCCGCAATTGAATGCGTAGGGACCGGTTCCGTCGTTGAGCCTGAGCGCGACGCCGGCAGCACCGATATCGTCGTGCCAGTCGCCGACCGAAATCGCAAATCCGTATTTAGCGACCGTCTCGCCAGAGCGTTCCAAACCGTCGCGCATCTTGGGCCAGCGGCTGCCGTAATGTTCGCGCAAGACACGAGACAGTTCCGCCCGATCGTTCTCCTCGAGCGCCCAGAAATAGGCACGGCCCATCGCGCTGGTTGCAATCGGCACGCGGGAGCCGACGTCAAGTTGAACGCCGACCGTCTCGCTGCCGCGGCTTTGCCCGAAATAGATCATGCTGTGACGGTCGCGGCCGCCGACGGCAACGGCTCCGCCGGTCGCACGCATCATTTCCTCGCGGAACGGTTCGGACAAATGCCGAACGCCGAGATTGGATAACGCGGCGTAGCCGAGCGCCATCGCGGCCGGCGCAAGCTGATATTTCTCGAAGCGGGGAACCGGCGTCAGATAGCCGAGCTTCGTCAACGTATAGGTCAGCCGCGAAACGGTCGGTTTGGGCAAATTGGTACGGGCCGCGATTTCCTGATTGCCAAGAAGTCCGTCGCTGGGCTGGAATGCACGCAATACGTCGAGTCCGCGGGAAAGCGCGACGACGAAATTCCGGTCGGTCGCTGTCTTCTTTCCTGTACGCTTCATCCCTGATCTGCTTCTTGCGCGGAGTCGTTGACAAGCCACGTGCTTCAAAATAACCCTGCCGTCAAGATGCGGAATTAAATTCCGCAATGCGAAATTGAACAAAAGTTACCCCACCAAGGAGGGACACCGTGAGCGAAGTGGTCAAGCTTGAGCGTCATGACGAAGTCGGGATCGTCACGGTCGACAGCCCTCCGGTCAACGCGCTGAGCGCCGCGGTTCGTGGCGGAATTCTGGAGTGCATCAAGGCCGCAGTCGCCGATCCCGCCATCAAGGGCATCGTGCTGACCTGTGCCGGCCGCACCTTCATCGCGGGCGCCGACATCACCGAATTCGGCAAGCCGCCGAAGCCGCCCGCCCTCAACGACGTGCTTTCCGAGATCGAGAACTCGCCGAAGCCGGTCGTGGCCGCGATCCACGGCACCGCGCTCGGCGGCGGTCTCGAGGTCGCGCTCGCCTGTCATTTCCGCGTCGCGGTGAAGGAAGCCAAGCTCGGCCTGCCCGAGGTGAAGCTCGGCCTGCTGCCGGGCGCCGGTGGCACCCAGCGTCTGCCACGCGCGGTCGGACCGGAGCTCGCGGTCAAGATGATCGTCGGCGGTGATCCGATCGGTGCGGCGGAAGCGCTCAAGAACGGTCTGATCGAGGAGATCGTCGAGGGCCCGGCCGCCGGAGGCGAAGCCTTCGTACGAAAGCTGCTGGCTGAAAAGCGTCCGCTGCGCCGCCTGCGTGACGACGACTCCAAGATCGCAGCGGCCAGGGCTGACCGCTCGATCTTCACCAATGCGGTCGCCGCCATGACCAAGAAGTCGCGCGGCCTGGAAGCGCCGTTCGCGGCGGCCGACGCCGTCGGCTACGCCATCGACCTGCCGTTCGACGAAGGCCTCAAGAAGGAGCGCGAGGGCTTCCTGAAGCTCGTCGCCAGCGATCAGTCCAAGGCGCAGCGTTATGCCTTCTTCGCCGAGCGCGAGGCCAGCAAGATCGCCGGCGTTCCTGAAGGGACCAAGCCGCGGCCCGTGAACCGCGTCGCCATCCTCGGCGCCGGCACGATGGGCGGCGGCATCGCGATGTCCTTTGCCAATGCCGGCGTTCCCGTCACCCTGATCGAGACCGGCGAGGAGCAGCTCAAGCGCGGCATGGGCATCATGCAGAAGAACTGGGAAGCGACCGCGGCGCGCGGCGGCATCCCGGCGGACGCGCCCGCCAAGCGCATGGCGCTGATCAACGGCGTCGTGGGCATCGAGAACGTCGGCGACGCCGACCTCGTCATCGAAGCCGTGTTCGAGACCATGGCGGTGAAGAAGGAAGTGTTCGGCAAGCTCGACCAATACGTCAAGCCGGGCGCCGTGCTCGCCTCCAACACCTCCTACCTGAACATCGACGAGATCGCGAAGTCGACCAAGCGTCCGCAGGACGTGCTCGGCATGCACTTCTTCTCGCCCGCCAACGTCATGAAATTGTGCGAGATCGTGCGCGCCGACAAGACCGCGCCGGATGCGCTGGTGACTGCTGTCAACATCGCCCGCAAGATCGCAAAGGTGCCGGCCGTGGTCGGTGTCTGCGACGGCTTTGTCGGCAACCGCATGCTGGCCCAGCGCGGCAAGCAGTCCGAAAAGCTGCTGTTCGAAGGTGCGCTGCCGCAGCAGGTCGACGCCGTCGTGACGAAATTCGGCATGCCGATGGGGCCGTTCGCGATGGGTGACCTCGCCGGGCTCGACATCGGCTGGCGCTCGCGCAAGGACCGCGGCATCAAGTCGGAGATTGCCGACGCGCTCTGCGAAGCCGGCCGCTTCGGCCAGAAGACCGGCAAGGGCTACTACAAATACGAGGCCGGCTCCCGTTCGGCGCTGCCCGATCCCGAAGTCGAGAAGCTGATCGACGAGACGCTGCTTCGTTTGGGCCGCAAGAAGCGCGTCGTCAGCGACGACGAGATCCTCGAGCGCATGATGTATCCGATGATCAACGAGGGCGCGAAGATCCTGGAGGAAGGTATCGCCGCGCGCCCGTCCGATATCGACGTGGTCTGGCTCTATGGCTATGGCTGGCCGATCTACCGAGGCGGCCCGATGTTCTGGGCCGACACCGTCGGCCTCAAGCACATCGCCGATCGTCTCTCCTTCTATGCCAAGGAGACCAACGATCCCAGCCTCGAGCCCGCGCCGCTGCTGAAGAAGCTCGCAGCCGAAGGCAAGACCTTCGCCTCGCTCGCGGCCGGCTCGAAAGCCGCGTGATTGGATTGGGCTCGGTGATTGCGAACACCTTTGCCAGGGCAAGGCTCTCTCCGTTCCCTCCCCCCTTGTGGGGGAGGGTCAGGGAGGGGGGTAGCCCCGGGCGAGGTCAGAGTTCGTGGCACCCCCTTCCCCAACCCTTCCCCACAAGGGGGAAGGGAGCCGGTCTGTCCGTACCCGCCTTACGTTTGCAGAGCATTGATCGTTAATGACCCATCCCGGCGAACAGTTTTATCCCGAGGGCGTGCGCTGGGACGACACCATCGTCCAGGGCACGCTGCCTGACCTGCTGGCAAAAGCCGCCGCGGAGTACGGCCCGCGCACCGCACTGGAATTCCGGGATCGTCCGATCAGCTACACCGAACTCGCCGCGATGGCGGAGCGTGCGGCTGCCGCGTTCCTGCGCGCCGGCTACGGCAAGAATACGTCCATCGCCCTGTTCCTCGGCAATACGCCGGACCATCCCGTCAATTTCTTCGGCGCGCTGAAGGCCGGCGCCCGCGTCGCGCATCTTTCACCGCTCGACGGCGAAATCGCGCTGACGCACAAGGTCTCCGATTCCGGTTCGCGCCTGCTCGTCACCTCCAACCTCGCGGCGCTGCTGCCGACCGCGCTGAAATTCCTGGAGAAGGGCCTGATCGATCGCCTGGTCGTCTGCGAGGACGACAATTGGGGCAAGGTCGGCACGCCGCAGGCACCGATCCCCGATGATCCCCGCATCGTCACTTTCAAGGCCTTCGTCGAGGGCGCCACCGCGCCAGCGCAGTGGCCGTCGGTGACGGCGGACGACGTCGCGCTGCTGCAATATACCGGTGGCACCACCGGGTTGCCCAAGGGCGCGATGCTGACCCACGGCAATCTCACTTCGGCCGTGTCGATTTACGACGTCTGGGGCAAGCCGTCGCGCGCGACGCGCGGCGACGTCGTCGAGCGCGTGATCTGCGTGCTGCCGCTGTTCCACATCTATGCGCTCACGGTCGTGCTGCTGTCCTCACTCAGTCGCGGTTATCTGATCTCGCTGCATCAGCGTTTCGATGTCGAAGCGGTGATGCGCGACATCGAAATCAAGCGCGCGACCTATTTCCCGGGCGTGCCGACCATGTGGATCGCGATCGCGGCCCTTCCCGATCTCGACAAGCGCGATTTCTCCTCGCTCGCGACGATCGGCTCCGGGGGCGCGCCGCTGCCGGTGGAGGTCGCAAATTTCTTCGAGCGCAAGGTTGGCAAGAAGCTCAAGAGCGGCTGGGGCATGACCGAGACCTGCTCGCCCGGCACCGGCCATCCGCCCACCGGTCCCGACAAGCCCGGCTCGATCGGCCTGATGCTGCCCGGCATCGAACTCGACGTCGTCGCGCTGGACGATCCGACACGCGTATTGCCGCCGGGCGAAGTCGGCGAAATCCGCATCAAGGGCCCGAACGTCACCAGGGGCTATTGGAACAAGCCCGAGGGATCCGCGGAGGCCTTCGTCGACGGCCGCTTCGTCACCGGCGACATCGGATATGTCGACACCGACGGCTATTTCTTCCTGGTCGACCGCAAGAAGGACATGATTATCTCCGGCGGCTTCAACGTCTATCCGCAAATGATTGAGCAGGCGATCTACACCCTACCAGGCGTGCACGAGGTGATCGTGCTCGGCATTCCCGACTCGTATCGCGGCGAGGCCGCCAAAGCCTTCATCAAGCTGAAGCCGGACGCAAAGCCGTTCTCGCTCGACGAGCTGCGCGCGCAGCTCGCCGGCAAGCTCGGCAAGCACGAATTGCCGGCGGAGGTCGAATTCGTCGACGATCTGCCGCGCACGCCGGTAGGAAAGCTGTCGCGCCATGAGTTGCGCCAGCAGCAGAAACCATCACAATCCGCCCAACTTGCCACCCGACTTGCATCAGGAGATCGCTCTTGACCGACGCCGTCATCGTTTCCACCGCCCGCACCCCGATCGGCAAGGCCTATCGCGGCGCGCTCAACGCCACCGAGGGCGCAACCCTGCTCGGCCACGCCATCGGCGAAGCCGTCGCGCGCGCCAAGGTCGACCCCAGGGAGGTCGAGGACGTCGTGATGGGCGCAGCGCTCCAGCAGGGCGCGACCGGCGGCAACATCGCGCGCAAGGCGCTGCTCCGTGCCGGTCTCCCCGTCACCGTCGCCGGCACCACCATCGACCGGCAATGCGCCTCGGGCCTGCAGGCAATCGCGCTCGCCGCACGTTCGGTGATTTTCGACGGCGTCGAGATCGCGGTCGGCGGTGGCGGCGAGTCCATCTCGCTGGTGCAGAACGACAAGATGAACGGCTTCCATGCGCAGGACCCGGCGCTGCTCGAGATCAAGGGCGAGGTCTACATGCCCATGATCGACACCGCCGAAATCGTGGCCAAGCGCTACGGCATCTCGCGCGAGAAACAGGACGAATATTCGCTCGAGAGCCAGCGCCGCACGGCTGCGGCCCAGCAGGGCGGCAAGTTCAGGGACGAACTCGCGCCGATCACCACAAAGATGGCGGTGACCGACAAGGCGACCGGTGCGGTCTCGTTCAAGGACGTCACGCTGTCGCAGGACGAGGGCCCGCGCCCCGAGACCACCGCTGAAGGTCTCGCCGGCCTCAAGGCCGTGCGCGGCGACGGTTTTTCGGTCACCGCCGGCAATGCCAGCCAGCTTTCGGACGGGGCTAGCGCCTCCGTGATCATGAGCGACAAGGAAGCGGCAAAGCGCGGGCTGAACCCGCTCGGCATCTTCCGCGGCTTCGTCTCCGCCGGCTGCGAGCCGGACGAGATGGGCATCGGCCCGGTGTTCGCCGTGCCGCGCCTGCTCAAGCGTCATGGCCTGACCGTCGACGACATCGGCCTGTGGGAGCTGAACGAAGCCTTCGCGGTGCAGGTGCTGTATTGCCGCGACAAGCTGGGCATCGACCCCGACAAGATCAACGTCGACGGCGGCGCGATTGCGGTGGGCCATCCCTACGGCATGTCGGGCGCGCGCCTCACCGGCCACGCTCTGATCGAAGGCCGCCGCCGCAAGGCGAAGTACGCGGTCGTCACCATGTGCGTCGGCGGCGGCATGGGCGCGGCGGGGCTTTTTGAGGTGTTGCAGTAACCGTCGTCCCGGCGAAGGCCGGGGCCCATACGCCGCAGCAGGCGTTTGGGGCGCAGACAATAATGGCCTGTGCAAGACAACAAAGGGTTGTGGTTATGGGTCCCGGCCTTCGCCGGGACGACAAGGGTAGGAGGATCCGATGGATCTCGCATTCACGAAAGAAGAGCAGGCGTTTCGCGAGGAAGTGCGGTCATTCTTCCGCGACAACGTGCCGCCGGATACGCGGCGCAAGCTGGTCGAGGGCCGCCACCTCTCGAAGGACGAGATGGTGACGTGGTGGCGCATCCTCAACAAGAAGGGCTGGGGCGTCAGCCACTGGCCGAAGCAATATGGCGGCACCGGCTGGACCTCCGTGCAGCACTACATCTTCAACGAGGAGCTGCAGTCCTATCCGGCGCCGCAGCCGCTCGCCTTCGGCGTCAGCATGGTCGGTCCTGTCATCTACACCTTCGGCAATGAAGAGCAGAAGAAGCAGTATCTGCCCCGCATCGCCAATGTCGACGATTGGTGGTGCCAGGGTTTTTCCGAGCCCGGCTCCGGCTCCGACCTCGCCTCGCTCAAGACCAAGGCCGAGCGCAAGGGCGACAAGTGGATCATCAACGGCCAGAAGACCTGGACGACGCTCGCCCAGCACGCCGACATGATCTTCTGCCTGTGCCGCACCGATGCGACCGCCAAGAAGCAGATGGGCATCTCCTTCATCGTGTTCTCGATGAAGTCGAAGGGCGTCACCGTGCGCCCGATCCAGACCATCGACGGCGGCGTCGAGGTCAACGAAGTCTTCTTCGACGACGTCGAAGTGCCCTACGAGAACCTGATCGGCGAGGAGAACAAGGGCTGGGACTACGCGAAATTCCTGCTCGGTAATGAGCGCACCGGCATCGCCCGGGTCGGCGTCTCCAAGGAGCGGCTGCGCCGCATCCGCGATCTGGCCGGTAAGGTCGAATCCGGCGGCAAGCCGATCATCCAGGACGCGGCCTTCCGTGACAAGCTTGCGGCCTGCGAGATCGAGCTCAAGGCGCTCGAGCTGACGCAGCTCCGCGTCGTCGCCGACGAAGGCAAGCATGGCAAGGGCAAGCCCAATCCGGCTTCCTCCGTGCTGAAGATCAAGGGCTCCGAGATCCAGCAGACCACCACCGAGCTGCTGATGGAGGTGATCGGTCCGTTCGCAGCACCTTATGACGTGCACGGCGATGACGGCTCGAACGAAGCCATGGACTGGACCGCCCAGATCGCGCCGAGCTATTTCAACAACCGCAAGGTCTCGATCTACGGCGGCTCCAACGAGATCCAGCGCAACATCATCGCCAAGGCGGTGCTGGGGCTTTGATCGTACACTATCAACACGCACTCACCGTCATGGCCGGGCTTGACCCGGCCATCCACGCCTAGCGCCACGAAAGAACGTGGATGTCCGGCACAAGGCCGGGCATGACGACATCGATACCGGAGAGCAAAGAACATGGATTTTGATCTGAACGAGGAGCAACGGCTTCTCAAGGAAAGCATCGACGGCCTCTTGACCGATTCCTATGATTTCGAGAGCCGCAAGAAGTACATGAAGGAGAAGGGCGGCTGGAGCAAAGCGGTCTGGGGCAAGCTCGCAGAGCAGGGACTGCTCGGTCTGCCCTTCGCGGAGGCCGATGGCGGCTTCGGCGGCGGCGGCGTCGAGACCATGATCGTGATGGAGGCGCTCGGCAAGGCACTGGTGCTCGAGCCTTATCTCGCAACCGTCGTGATCGGCGGCGGCTTCCTGCGCCATGCGGGCAGCGATGCGCAGAAGGCCGCGCATGTGCCCGGCATCGTCGACGGCAGCAAGACGCTCGCCTTTGCCCAGCTCGAGAAGAACTCGCGCTACGATCTCTTCGACGTCACCACGACGGCGAAGAAGAAGGGTGAGGGTTGGGTCATCGACGGCGAGAAGTTCGTCGTGCTCAACGGCGAGAACGCAGACACCCTCATCGTGACCGCGCGCACCAAGGGCGAGCGCCGCGACAAGACCGGCATCGGCGTGTTCCTGGTGCCGGCCGATGCCAAGGGCGTCGCCAAGAAGTCGTATCCGACCCAGGACGGCCTGCACGCCGCCGACATCACCTTCACCGGCGTCGAAATCGGTGCCGATGCCGTGCTCGGCAATCCCGACGACTCGCTCGGGCTGATCGAGCGTGTGGTCGACGAAGCCCGCATCGCGCTTTGCGCCGAAGCGGTCGGCCTGATGGACGAGTCTCTGAAGACAACAGTCGAGTACATCAAGACGCGCAAGCAGTTCGGCGTGCCGATCGGCTCGTTCCAGTCGCTGCAGCACCGCGCCTCCGACATGTTCGTCGCCGCCGAGCAGGCGCGATCGATGTCGATGTTCGCGACCATGGCTGTTGATTTCGAGGACGCCAAGGAGCGCAGCAACGCCGTTGCCGCGGCCAAGGTGCAGATCGGCAAGTCGCTGAAGTTCGTGGGACAGCAGGCGATCCAGCTCCACGGCGGCATCGGCATGACCATGGAGGCGAAGATCGGCCACTATTTCAAGCGCCTGACCATGATCGAGAACTCGTTCGGCGACACCGACTACCACCAGCGCCGCGTGGCGGACGGTGGCGGGTTGATCTAGCCGCGGCAGCTGTCGTCCCCCGCGAAAGCGAGGGATCCAGTACGCCGCGGCTTCTCGGTTCTAGCCGCGCCGTCTCTGGAATACGGGATCGCCCGGTCAAGCCGGGCGATGACGTCTGAATGAGTGGCCTCAACGGAGCAACAAGAATGAAAAACACCCCGTTCGATCTCACCGGCAAGGTCGCCGTGGTCACCGGCTCCAGCCGTGGCATCGGCCGCTCCTCCGCCGAGCTGCTCGCAAAGCTCGGCGCCAAAGTGGTGGTCTCCTCGCGCAAGGCCGACGCCTGCCAGGACGTCGCCGACGGCATCAAGGCGGCCGGTGGTGACGCCACCGTCATCCCCTGCAACATCGCGCGCAAGCAGGAGGTCGAGGCGCTGATCGCGGGTGCGACCAAGCACTACGGCAAGATCGATATCCTCGTCTGCAACGCCGCGGTGAATCCGTATTACGGCCCGCTGCTCGACATCACCGACGAGGCCTTCGACAAGATCATGGGCAGCAACGTCAAGAGCAACATCTGGCTTTCCGCGCTGGCGATCCCGCAGATGGCTGAGCGCGGCAACGGCTCCGTCGTCATCATCTCCTCGATCGGGGGCTTGCGCGGCTCGACCGTGATCGGCGCCTACGGCATCTCCAAGGCCGCCGATTTCGCGCTGTGTCGTTCGCTCGCCGGCGAATGGGGCCCGAAAGGCGTTCGCGTCAATTGCATCGCGCCCGGCCTCGTCAAGACCGACTTCGCCCGCGCGCTGTGGGAGGACGAAGCGAATCTGAAACGCCGCACCGCAACCACCCCACTTCGCCGCATCGGCGAACCCGACGAAATCGCAGGCGCGGTCGCCTACCTCGCCTCCGATGCGTCGAGCTTCATGACGGGACAAACGATCGTCATCGACGGTGGCGTGACCACGGCGGCGCCGTAACTCCTGCTCTACTTTAATTGTACGCCGGGCGCGTTTCACTTATCCTCCGCCGGAGGGGGAGGGTCGCTTCGCTGCATGCGAGCCCACCCTGCCCCTCCAGGGGAGGGTGGGAGGACAGCCGTCTTGACCTTCCCGCCCCAATCCGCTCCCTTTGAGCCGACACAATCTCCCATCACCGGACAACGCCGGGACAGCGCCAAAGAAACCCCAAGGTTCGCCGCCATGTCTTTCGTCCTCGCCATCGACCAGGGCACCACCTCCTCGCGCGCGATCGTGTTTCGCGGCGACATTTCCATTGCGGCGAAGGCGCAAGCCGAGTTTCCGCAGCATTTCCCCGCCTCGGGCTGGGTCGAGCACGAGCCCGAGGACATCTGGACATCGACCGTGACGGTCTGCCGCGAGGCGATCGCGCAGGCGGGCATCGGGCCCAAGGACATCGCCGCGATCGGCATCACCAACCAGCGCGAGACCACCGTCGTGTGGGACCGCGCCACCGGGCAGGCCGTGCACCGCGCCATCGTCTGGCAGGACCGCCGCACCGCTGACATCTGCGCGAAACTGAAAGCCGACGGCCGCGAGCCCGTGATCTCGCAGAAGACCGGCCTGATCATCGATCCCTATTTCTCCGGCACCAAGGTCGCCTGGATTCTCGACCACGTCCCCGGCGCCCGGGCGCGTGCCGCGCGCGGCGAATTGATGTTCGGCACCGTCGATTGCTATCTGCTGTGGCGCCTCACCGGCGGCAAGGTGCACGCCACCGACGCCACCAACGCCTCGCGCACGCTGCTGTTCAACATCCACACCGGCCAGTGGGACGACGAGCTCTTGGAGATCATCGGCGTGCCGCGCTCGATGCTGCCCGAGGTGAAGGATTCCTCCGCCCGCTTCGGCGAGAGCACGCCGGACCTGTTCGGCGGCGCCATTGCGATCTCCGGCATCGCCGGCGACCAGCAGGCCGCGACCATCGGCCAGGCCTGCTTTCGTCCGGGCATGATGAAATCCACCTACGGCACCGGCTGCTTCGCCCTGCTCAACACCGGCACCACGCCGGTGGCCTCGAAGAACAAGCTGCTCACCACCATCGCTTACCAGCTCGGTGGCAAACGCACCTACGCGCTCGAAGGTTCGATCTTCGTCGCGGGCTCGGCAGTGCAGTGGCTGCGCGACGGCCTCGGCATCATCAAGCACGCCGCCGAGACCGGACCTCTTGCCGATCAGTCGGACACCATGCAGAGCGTCTATCTCGTCCCGGCCTTCGTCGGCATGGGCGCGCCCTACTGGAATCCGCGCGTGCGCGGCGCGCTGTTCGGCCTCACCCGCAACACCGGCCCGGCCGAGCTTGCCCACGCCGCGCTCGAAAGCGTCTGCTACCAGACCTTTGACTTGTGGGCCGCGATGCGCGCGGACTGGCCGAGCTCGGAAACCGCCAGCGTCGTGCTGCGCGTCGACGGCGGCATGACCGCCTCGGACTGGACCATGCAGCGCCTCGCCGATTTGTTGGACGCACCGGTCGACCGCCCCGTGATCCAGGAGACCACCGCGTTAGGTGCCGCCTATCTCGCCGGTCTCCAGGCCGGCGTCTATCCCGAACCAACAAAATTCGCCGACAACTGGCGCCTCGAGCACCGCTTCAAGCCCAACATGAGCCAGGCGACGCGCGAGCGGAAGCTGGCGGGCTGGACGAGGGCAGTGAAGGGCGTGCTCGCGAGCGACGAGGGGGAGGGGTAGGCCGTCTCGTAGCCCGGATGGAGCGCAGCGAAATCCGGGGTTCTCTGGAAGCGATTACCCTGACGCCGTGGTGAATGAAGCCTATCCACAAACTCCGCCGTCGTCCTGGCGAAAGCCAGGACCCATAACCACCGAGCTAAATTGCCTTGGACCGCTGGCGGCCTCAGCCTGCCGCGACAGCGACCAGCTGTGGTTATCGGTCCTGGCTTTCGCCAGGACGACCCGGAATGTGTGGCCGGCGCTCAGCTTCAAAGGGACGCATCCCATGATCCTCCCCGACGGTTATTCCGACATCTCCGCCGGCAAGATCGCTGCCGTCGTCACCCATCTCGAGATGACAGCGACGCCTGCGCGCCGCAACGATCCGCCTGACGCTCCATCAGGTCCTCGGATCCTGCGCAAGGTCGATACCCCCGCGCTGCATTGGTATCGCGATCTCCATCGCCGCGTCGGTGAGGAGTGGTTATGGTTTTCGCGGGCGCGCATGAACGACCCGGAGCTCGCCGCAATTATCCACGCACCGGGCGTCGAGGTCTATGCACTGGTCGTGGACGGCCACGATGAAGGCCTGCTGGAGCTGGACTTTCGCGAGGACGGCCAGTGCGAGCTCGTGTATTTCGGTGTCACCGCAAAGCTGATCGGCAGCGGTGCCGCCCGCTTCATGATGAACCGTGCACTTGAGCTCGCATGGTCCCGCGACCTGTCCCGCGTCTGGGTGCACACCTGCACCTTCGATCATCCGTCCGCCGTGGCGTTCTACCAGCGCTCCGGCTTCCGTCCGTTCCACCGCCAGATCGAGGTCGCCGACGACCCGCGCCTCGACGGCACGCTGCCCCGGACGGCGGCGAAGCATGTGCCGATCATCGAATAGTGCGTAGCTGCCTCCTACCCGTCATTGCGAGGCGCCCTTGCGACGAAGCAATCCAGTCTGTTTCCGCCGAGAGATACTGGATTGCTTCGCTGCGCTCGCAATGACGGAGCGTGGCGCCGTCGTCGCCTTTCATTCGGGCTACGCGCTCCCGATCATGCGAAGCTCGCTAGCTGTTGAAATTGACCGCGTTGGTGTTCGCCCCGCAAACCAGCACCGCGACCCGCTCGCCGGGTGCCGGACGATAGCGACCGGAGAGCAAGGCGGCAAATGCCGCTGCGCCGCCGGGCTCGGCCACCAGGCGCAGGCTCGACCACAACGCTGCCTGCGCCTGCCTGATCGCATCGTCGGCGACCAGCACGACCTTTTCGACATGGGCCCGCGCAATCGGAAACATCAATTGTCCGACACGTCGCGGGGCAAGACTGTCGGCGGCGATGCCGCCCGCCGGCGCATCGATCGGCGCGCCCGCCGCGAAGGCGGCGTGAAGCGTTGGCGATTGCTCCGGCTCGACCGCGACGATGCGCGTCCTGCCGGCACTCCAGGCCGCCATGCCACCGATCAGGCCGCCGCCGCCGACTGCAACCAGCACCGTGTCGATACCCGGTGCATCCTGCTCCAGCTCCATTCCGACGCTGCCCTGACCGAGCAAGGTCTCGACCTGATCGTAGGCATGCACGGCCATGGCGCCGGTCTGCGCGACATGGGTTTCGCTCGCGGCGAGCGCGTCGGCATAGCGGCTGCCCGCAATCACGAGTTTCGCGCCATAGCCCCTGATCCGCTCGGCCTTGGCCGGCGAGGTGATGTCGGGCACGAAGATCGTGGCAGGAGCGCCGAGCCGCTGCGCCGCATAAGCTACCGCCGCGCCGTGATTGCCGCCCGATGCGGCGACGACACCGGTCTCCGGCAGCTGCCGCAACAGCAGGTTGGCGAAGGCGCCGCGCGCCTTGAACGATCCGGAATGCTGCAGCATCTCGAGCTTGAAAATGACGGGTGAAGCCGGCAGGCCGAAATCGGAGAGATCGGCCTGGAGGAGTGGCGTGCGCCGTATGTGCGGACGGATGACGGCCTCAGTCGCCGCGATCCGCTCCCGATTGATGTCCATTGTTGCTGTCATGATGCCGTCCTTGATAGCGCATCCGGCAGACGCTGTCGCGGCGTCGTTGCATCCGGCGCAATGCTCCGCTTCCATGATTTTGCTTGCGCCACTGCGGCCTTGCCGTGGAAACTGATCCGCCCTGCCTCGTCCAAAAGCCAGAAGAGCGCAAACCATGTTCCTGATCGGCCAATACGACTCCCCCTTCGTCCGCCGTGTCGCGATCGCGCTGCGGCTTTACGGCCTCGCCTTCGAGCACAAGCCGTGGTCGACCTTCGGCGATGCCGCGAAGATCGCGCCATATAACCCGCTGCGACGCGTGCCGACGCTGGTGCTCGACGACGGCGAGGCGCTGATCGAGAGCACGGTCATCCTCGATTATCTCGACGAATTGGTAGGGCCGGAGAAGGCGATGCTGCCGCGCTCCGGCGCCGAGCGCCGGCATCATTTGCGCATCTGCGCGCTCGCTTCCGGCCTTGGCGACAAGTCGGTCAGCCTGCTCTACGAGCGCGTGTTGCGAAAGGAGCAGCTTGCGCTGTGGGTCGAGCGCTGCGAGGCGCAGATCGCGGACGTGCTGAAAGCGCTGGAGGCCGAGCGCGCCAAGGTGACCACGCCTTACTGGCTGGGCGAGCGCATCGGTCACGCCGACATTGTGGTCGCCTGCGTCGTCCGCTTCACCCGCGAGGCGCACCCTCAATTGTTCGAGCCGTCGCGGTATCCGGCGCTGTCGGCGCACGCCGACGCCTGCGAGGCGCTGGCGCCGTTCAAGGAGATCGTGCAACCGCTGGCACCACCGAAGGGGTGAGGCTTTTTCAGGCTCTCCCGCAATTGCAGAGGATTTCACGAGGACCGCGCGGCTTGCTCCGCCTCTCCCGCTTGCGGGAGAGGCCGACGCGCCCCGGGCGATGCGCAGCATCGTCCCGCGCGCGGCGGGTGAGGGCTCTCACGACCCAGGGACTTCCTCCGCAATTCTCGACAATCCCGACGCGGAGAGACCCCCACGCGTTGCCGCAGGGCGCCGCTACGCAAACCCGACCTTGATCAGGATCATCAGAAAAAGGCCGCCGACAACCGCGCAGACCGCGGCGCCGATCAGCGGCCCCAGCGCGCCTTCCCGGCTTGCTGGCTCCAGCACGGCTTGTCCGGGCCGGTCCGGATCGTAATAGACCTGGACGCTCTTCCCAGGTCGATATTTCGCCGCGGCCTCTTCGGCGACCTCGCGCAGGCCGGAGATCATGGTGCCGTTCCAATCGACTTCGGTGCCGATGAAGTCGCGCTTGCCGACCCTGTAGGCGTAGCGCAGGTCGACCTGATAGCGGTGCACGAGCTTTGAAGTCGTCGGTCGATTGTCGTGCTCGGTCTTCTCCTCGACGATTTCCTCGATCACGTCGCAATGGGTGACCCTGCCCGATGCGGTCGGCCAGCGCAGGCTGGCGCTCGCCAGCCGGCGCGTCCGGACATAATCGGCGGCGAGGAACACCCCGCCCACGAGCACGATGATCGGCACCGCGAACGCGAACAGCGGAATGCCATTGTCGGCGTAGAGCACGTGGCCTGCGAACGAATGCGCGGTCAGGGTGGCGGCGATGACGCCGAACACCATCGTGAACGCCACCAGCGCCGCGACGTTCTGCGCGGCAGCGGGCTCCAGCAGCGCCTCGGTCGGTTGCTTCGGATCGACATGGACCTCGACATGGGCGCCGACCGGATAGCGTCCGGTCAGTTTTGCGGCCAGGACCCTCGTCGTGATGACGGTGCCGCCGACAAAGACCTTGTCGCTCTCCAGCTCCTGGCCGCCGGCCTGATAGCGATAGCGGATGATGGGCTTGGCGTCGTTCCGGTCGTCCGAGGAATGCGTCGCCGGCTGGTCGACCCGGGAGACCGTGATGATGCCCTCCACCTTGTCCCAGCTCCGCGCCGCCACCATCCGGCCCCGCATGCGGACCAGGTTGAACAGCGTCAATCCAAACAGCAGCACGGCGATGCCGGCGGCAATCTGGGTCCACATCAATTGTTGGGCGTTCAGCATCCGATTCCCCTGCGCTTCGGCGGCGACCGCCATTGGTCGCAGCCAACACGCTTTGCGTTCGATGCTGTGCGTTGCCCAGCACATGCCAGGCGTTGCTTCACCAATGTCGTCCTGGCGAAAGCCAGGACCCATTGCCCTAGCGGGTCATTTGCCGAAGACTGGTCGTTCGGTATCGCCTGCGATGGTCACCGATGGATCACCCGGCCCTTGGCGGGCTCATAGAAGTGCAGGTCTTTGTCGGTCACGGGCTTTTTCCTTCTCGTCATTGCGAGCGCAGCGAAGCAATCCAGAATCCCTCCGCGGAGACAGTCTGGATTGCTTCGCTGCGCTCGCAACGACGGAGTGTGTTGATCCGTCATTGCCCGCATGGATCCTGGCCTTCGCCAGGACGACACAGAACGTTCGACCGAACGTGTGGCATGCGCCCATGATCGCGGCGGACGAGGCAGCGAGTATCAAACGGACGCGGTCGGCAATGATGGAATGTTACAGGTGTTTTGCCCGACGCCGCAAGTCATTTCGGCAAGACCGAAAATTATCGAGCATCTTCAACCCCATGCCTACTGTGCATGGGGTTGATTTTCGCTTTTTTGTTTGGAGGGCGCCTAACCCGCCCCCGCACGCTTCTTCTGCCAGACCAGGTGCACCGCGCAGGTGCAGCCCGGCGGATGCGAGGCAAGCTCCTTCGACGTTTCGTCGTTGGCCGGTGTTGCCGCGAACGCCGCCTTGTCGCTCGCGCTCTCTCGCGCCGGGATGTAGTTCAGGATCGGCGCGAGCCAGCGCTCGGCCTCGGCGAGGCTCATGCCCTTGCGCGCAGCATAGTCCTCGACCTGATCGCGCTCGATCTTGCCGACGCCGAAATAATAGCTCTCGGGATTGGCGAGATAGAGCCCCGACACGGAAGAGCCCGGCCACATCGCAAAGCTCTCGGTCAGCTTCACGCCGGCGGTGTTCTCGGCGTCGAGCAGTTCGAACAGCGTCGCCTTCTCGGTGTGATCGGGCTGCGCGGGGTAGCCGGGGGCGGGACGGATGCCCTGATACTTTTCGAGGATCAGATCGTCGGTCGAGAGCGTCTCGTCCGGCGCATAGGCCCAGAACTCGCGGCGGACGCGGGCATGCATGCGCTCGGCGAAGGCCTCCGCAAGGCGGTCGGCCAGCGCCTTGCACAGGATCGAGGAATAGTCGTCATTGGCCATCTTGAAACGGTCGGCGACCACATCCTCGCCGATGCCGGCGGTGACGACGAAGCCGCCGACATAATCGGGCACGCCGGTGCCGGCAGGCGCGACGAAGTCGGCGAGTGCGGCGTTGAAACGGCCCTCGCGCTTCTCGAGCTGCTGGCGCAGCGTGTGCAGCGTCGCGATCGTCCTGGTCCGGCTCTCGTCGGCATAGAGCACGATGTCGTCGCCCTGCGCATTGGCGGGCCAGAAGCCGACGGTGGCCCGCGCGCGGAACCATTTCTCCTTGACGATCAGGTCGAGCATCTTTCGCGCGTCGTCGTAGAGCGAGCGCGCGACTTCGCCGACCTTGACATCGTTAAGGATGGCGGGGAAGCGCCCGGCGAGCTCCCAGGTCTGGAAGAACGGCGTCCAGTCGATATAGGGCACCAGCTCGGCGAGATCGTAGTCGTCGAAGCTCCTGGTGCCGAGGAAGGTCGGCTTCACCGGCTTGTTGGCGGCAAAATCGACCGGCACGCGGTTGGCGCGGGCGGTCGCCAGCTTCAGCCGCTTCTTGTCGGCCTGGGCGCGCATATGCGCGTCCGAAATCTTTGCGTACTCGGCACGCACTTCGGCGGCATAGGCCTCGCGCCTCTCGGGCGACAGCAGCGCGGAGGCGACGCCGACCGCACGGCTGGCGTCGTTGACATGCACGACGGGACCGGCGCGATAGCTCGGGTCGATCTTGACCGCGGTATGCACGCGGCTCGTGGTGGCGCCGCCGATCAAGAGCGGCAGCTTGAGGCCTTCGCGCTGCAATTCGCCGGCGAAAAACGCCATCTCGTCGAGCGAGGGCGTGATCAGGCCGGACAGTCCGACGATGTCGGCCTTCTCCGCCTTCACGGTCTCGACGATCTTGGCTGCGGGCACCATCACGCCGAGGTCGATCACCTCGTAATTGTTGCACTGGAGCACGATGCCGACGATGTTCTTGCCGATGTCGTGGACGTCGCCCTTGACGGTCGCGAGCACGATCTTGCCGGCGGACGAGGAGCCTTCCGTGCCGATGCCGTTGGCGAGATTGCGCGCCTTCTCCTCTTCCATGAACGGCATCAGCCAGGCGACAGCCTGCTTCATCACGCGTGCCGACTTCACCACCTGCGGCAGGAACATCTTGCCATCGCCGAAGAGGTCGCCGACCACGTTCATGCCGGCCATCAGCGGGCCCTCGATCACGTCGAGCGGGCGCTTGGAGGCCTTGCGGGCCTCCTCGGTATCCTGCTCGATGAACTCGGTGATCCCATGCACCAGGGCGTGCGACAGCCGCTTCGCCACCGGCCATTCGCGCCAGGCGAGATCGGCTTCCTTGGTCTGGGTCTTGTTGCCGCGGAATCGCTCCGCGAGCGCCAGCAGACGCTCGGACGCACCGGGGTCGCGGTTGAGGATGACGTCCTCGCACACCTGGCGCAATTCGGGATCGATGTCGTCATAGACGATCATCTGCCCGGCGTTGACGATGCCCATGTCCATGCCGGCCTTGATGGCGTGATACAGGAACACCGAGTGCATGGCCTCGCGCACCGGCTCGTTGCCGCGGAACGAGAACGACAAATTGGACACACCGCCCGAGATATGCGCACCCGGCAGATTCTTGCGGATCCAGCGCGTAGCCTCGATGAAGTCGACGCCGTAATTGTTGTGTTCCTCGATGCCGGTTGCGATCGCGAAGATATTCGGATCGAAGATGATGTCTTCCGGCGGGAAGCCGACGCGGTTCACAAGGATGTCGTAGGCGCGCTTGCAGATCTCGGTCTTGCGGGCGAACGTATCGGCCTGGCCGACCTCGTCGAACGCCATCACCACGACAGCCGCGCCGTGACGGCGGGCGACCTTGGCCTCGTGAATGAACTTGTCCTCGCCTTCCTTCATGGAGATCGAATTGACGACCGGCTTGCCCTGCACGCATTTCAGGCCGGCCTCGATCACGGAGAATTTCGAGGAATCGACCATGACGGGGACGCGGGCGATGTCGGGCTCGGCGGCGACGAGGTTGAGGAAGGTCACCATCGCGGCTTCCGAGTCCAGAAGCCCCTCGTCCATGTTGACGTCGATGATCTGCGCGCCGTTCTCGACCTGGTCGCGGGCGACCTGCAGCGCGGCAGTGTAGTCGCCGGCGGTGACCAGCTTGCGGAAGCGGGCGGAGCCGGTGACGTTGGTGCGCTCGCCGACGTTCACGAAGGGAATGGCGTCGGTCAGGATGAACGGCTCGAGGCCGGAGAGCCGCAAGCGAGGTTCGATTTCCGGCACGATGCGCGGCTTGTGCGGCGCGACCGCAGCCGCAATCGCCGCGATATGGTCCGGCGTGGTGCCGCAGCAGCCGCCGACGATGTTGACGAGGCCATCGCGCGCGAACTCGCCGACCAGGCGGGCCATGTATTCCGGCGTCTCGTCATATTGGCCGAACTCGTTGGGCAGGCCGGCATTGGGATAGGCACAAACAAGCGTATCGGCGACGCGGCCGATGTCGGCGATATGCGCGCGCAGATCTTTCGCGCCGAGCGCGCAGTTGAAGCCGATGGTGACGGGCCTGGCGTGCTGCACCGAATGCCAGAACGCTTCCGGCAACTGGCCGGACAGCAGGCGGCCGGACTTGTCGGTGATGGTGCCCGACACCATCACGGGCATGTCGATGCCGCGTTCTTCCGTGATCTCGGCGATCGCGTAGAGCGCCGCCTTGGCGTTCAGCGTGTCGAAGATGGTCTCGACCAGCAGCAGATCGACGCCGCCGTCGAGCATGCCATTGATCTGCTCGCCATAGGATTTGCGCAGATCGTCGAATGTGACGGCGCGGTAGCCGGGATTGGAGACGTCGGGCGAGATCGAGGCGGTGCGGTTGGTCGGTCCGATGGCGCCGGCGACGAAGCGCGGCTTGCCGTCCTCGGCCTCGACGCGGCGTGCGGCGTTGCCGGCCAGGCGGGCGCCTTCGCGCGCCATCTCGTAGACGATGTCGGCGAGATCGTAATCGGCCTGGGCAATCGAGGTCGTGGAGAAGGTGTTGGTGGCGACGATGTCGGCGCCGGCCCGCAAATAGGCGGCGTGGATGTCCTCGATCGCCTGCGGCTGGGTCAGGATCAGGAGGTCGTTGTTGCCGCGCAGATCGCGATGGAAGCTCTTGAAGCGCTCGCCGCGGAAGGCGGCTTCGTCGAACTGGAGGTTCTGGATCATCGTCCCCATGGCGCCGTCGAGCACGAGAATGCGCTCACGCGCGGCGTCGAGCAGGGCGGTTCGCTTGGGAGAGGTGGATACGGTCATGGTGTCTTAAGCCGCCTTCTGCGCGCTCTTGGCGCGGATGCCGAGCAAATGGCTGATCGCGAACACGAGATCGGCGCGGTTCATGGTGTAGAAATGGAAGGTGTCGACGCCGTGCTTCGCCAGCTTCTGCACCTGGCCGGCGGCGACGGTGGCCGCCACCAGCTTGCGGGTCTCGGCGTCTTCATCGAGGCCCTCGAATTTCGCCGCGAACCAGTCCGGCACGGAGGTGCCGTTGCGGGTGACGAAATTGCGAGCCTGCTTGAAATTATGCATGGGCATGATGCCCGGCACGATCGGAATGTTGATCCCGCGCGCGCGGACGCGGTCGAGATAGCGGAAGTAGAGGTCGTTATCGAAGAACACCTGCGTGATCGCACGGGTCGCACCCGCATCGACCTTGGCCTGCAGCGTGTCGATGTCATCGTCGAAGTCGCGCGCGTCGGGGTGCTTCTCAGGGTACGCCGAGACCGACACCTCGATATCGCCGTGCCGCTTCTTGATGCCGGCGACGAGGTCGGCGGAGCTCTGGTAGCCATCGGGATGGCTGGAATAGGCCGTGCCGATGCCGCCCGCGGGATCGCCGCGCAAGGCCACGATGTGGCGGACGCCGACCTCGTGATAGCGGTCGACGATCTCGTCGATCTCCCCGCGCGAGGCGCCGACGCAGGTCAGGTGCGCGGCCGGCAGCAGCGCGGTCTCCTTGAGGATGCGCGAGATGGTCGAGTGGGTGCGCTCACGGGTCGAGCCGCCGGCGCCATAGGTGACCGAGACGAATTTCGGGTCGAGCGGGGCCAGCCGGTTGATGGTGTCCCAGAGATTGCGCTCCATATCTTCGGTCTTGGGCGGAAAGAACTCGAAGGAAATCGCAGGCCGCTTCAGGTGCCCGTCTTGCCCGTCGGTATGGGCAGTCGTCGTCACGTCAGTCATGGGCACCACTCACTCCAAGGGCTCGCCGGGTCGTTGGCGGCCGGCGGTCAGGTCTAGATTGGGAGAGGCTAAGATAAGCCAAAACGGCCGCACTCGACAGCCCATCAGAGATGGGAAATTGCCCACTTTCTGCACATCGATTAAAAAACGTGTGAGGTCAGAGGTCGAGGTGGGAAGGCCGGTCTAGAATAAATTATACGTTACATCAGGTAGATAACATAAGATGGAGGCTTGTTCGGTGCAAATTTATCCGTGGGCAATATGAAAGTCATACTATCGGCGCGGTCACTGTCCCAACGCTGCGGCGAAGGCGCGCGAGCCCGCGGCCTGCACGTCAGACCTGCGCGCCCTGCCCATTGCCGCTGCGCCGCTCTCCACTACGTTAGCGCGCCATGATCCCGCTCTCAGTCCTCGACCTCTCCGTCGTCACAACTGGCACAAAGCCCGCCGCGGCGCTGCGCAACAGCATCGACCTGGCGCGCCATGTCGACGGACTCGGCTATGTCCGCTACTGGCTCGCCGAGCATCACAACCTCGCCTCCGTCGCGAGTCCGGCGCCCGACGTGATGATCGGGCAGATCGCGGCGGTGACCAAGCACATTCGCGTCGGCTCCGGCGGCGTGATGCTGCCCAATCACGCGCCGCTGGTCGTGGCCGAGCGCTTCAAGATGCTGGAGGCGTTGTTTCCCGGCCGCATCGATCTCGGCCTCGGCCGCGCCCCCGGCACCGACGGTGCCACGGCCTATGCGCTGCGCAGCCGGCTCGACCGTCGCGAAGGCGACGATTTCCTCGAGCGACTGCACGAATTGATCCTGTGGCAGACCCGTGAATTTCCCTCGGGCCATCCCTACCACAATGTCGTCGCGATGCCCGACGATACGCCGTTGCCGCCGATCTGGCTGCTCGGCTCCAGCGATTATTCGTCGGAGCTCGCTGCGCAGGTCGGCATGGGCTTCGCATTCGCCCATCATTTTGCGTCCCATGATGCGATCGATGCGATGGTGCATTATCGCAATCGTTTTCAGCCCTCGGCCTGGAGCGCGATCCCGCGCGCGATCCTCGCGGTCGCCGTCATCACGGCCGATACGGATGACGAAGCCGAAAAGCTCGCCGCGTCTTTCGACCTCAACCGCCTGCGCCGCGACCGCGGCCAGTATCTTCCACTGCCGAGCGTCGAGGAGGCGCTGGCCTATCCCTATACCGACTCGGAGCGCACCTCGATCCAGCGCAACCGCTCGCGCCTGTTCGTCGGCAGCCCTGCAACCGTGCGGAAGACGCTCCAGCCACTGATCGACGCGAGCAAGCCGGACGAGTTGATGGTGATCACCGCTGTGTATGATCACGAGGCACGCAAGAAATCGTATTCGCTGCTGGCGGAGGCGTTCGGGCTTAAGGCGGTCGGATAAAGCTCTCGTGCCCCGGCTCGCGCTTCGCGCGCCCGGGACGCGAAACTACTCCATCGTCGCGCGGAACGGGTGACCCGGATACACGCCGACGATGCGGAATTCGCGTGAGAAGAATTTCAGCTCCTCGATCGCGAACGCGAGGCCCTTGTCCTCGGGGTGGCCGTCGACGTCGGCGTAAAATTGGGTGGCGAAGAAATTGCCGTCGACCATGTAGCTCTCGAGCTTGGTCATGTTGACGCCGTTGGTGGCAAAGCCACCGAGCGCCTTGTAGAGCGCGGCCGGCAAATTGCGCACCCGGAATACAAAAGTCGTGACCAGCGGACCGGAGCCCTGTGCGGCCCATTTCGGTTCGCGCGCGAGCAGCACGAAGCGCGTGGTGTTATGGGCCTCGTCCTCGATGTCCTCGGCCAAAATGTCGAGGCCGTAGATTTTTGCGGCGAGGCGCGAGGCGATCGCAGCCACGGTCTTGTCGTTGCGCTCGGAAATGTCGCGGGCGCTGCCGGCGGTGTCGGCGTGCACGATCGGCTTGATGCCGAGCTTGCGAATGATGCGCCGGCATTGACCGAGCGCGTGCACATGGCTCTCGACGCTCTTGATGTCTTCGAGCCTGGTCCCCTTCACCGCCATCAGCTGATGCCGGACCGGCAGAAACCATTCGCCGATGATGAAGAGGCCGGAGGCCGGCAGCAAATGATGGATGTCGGCGACGCGGCCCGCGACCGAATTCTCGATCGGGATCATACCGAGGTCGGCTTCGCCCGACGAGATCGCCGACAAGGCGTCCTCGAAGGTGGCGCAGGGCATCGGCTCGGCGTCAGGATAGGCCTCGACGATGGCGATGTGGGAATTGGCGCCAGGCTCGCCCTGGAATGCGATTTTCAGCTTGCTCATGCTCGGTCTTGTAACAGCGGCTCAGGATTTGGAAAGGATGCTGCGGGCCGTTTCCAGGTCCGCCGGCGTGTCGACCCCGCGGGGCACGGTATCGACGATGGTGAAGTCGATGCGCATTCCGGCCTCGAGCGCCCGGAGCTGCTCGAGCTTCTCCTGCAGTTCCAGCGGCGAAGGCGGAAGCCGGACGTAGCGCTCCAGCGCGGCGCGGCGATAGGCGTAGAGGCCGATATGGTGGTAACGCGGCCCGTCGCCGGTCGGCGCCGTTGCGCGGGTGAAATAAAGTGCGCGCATGCGTCTGCCGCCGAGCGAGGTCCCGATCGCCTTCACGACGCTCGGCGCGAGGTCCTCCTCCTCCGTATGGATCTGCGAAGCCAGCGTCGCGATATCCACGTCAGGGTCTTGCAGCGGCGGCAGCACCTCGCGGATGTTGTCGATCGTGATGGTCGGGAAATCGCCCTGCAGATTGACCACGATTTCGGCCTTGCCGTCCGGATCGAGCTTCTGCATGGCCTCGTGGATGCGATCGGAGCCGGACGGGTGCTCCGGGCGGGTCATCACCGCCTCGCCGCCATTGGCGGTCACGACGGACGCGATCTCCGCGGTGTCGGTTGCGACCGCGACCCGACCTATGCCGGCGGCCTCGGCGCGGCGCATCACGTGCACGATCATCGGCTGCCCCGCGATATCGGCGAGCGGCTTGCCGGGCAGGCGGGTGGCGGCCATGCGGGCCGGAATTAGCACCAGGATGCGGGGATCGATCATGGTTCAAGGGCCTGGAAACGGGGCGTTTTCCGCGCCGAGAAATGGGGTGGGGACGGGCGTGAAGCCCGCTCGCTTATACGGGTTGCCAGACCCCGGGCAAACCGATATCTCAATGGCAAAACTCGGGGAAACAGTAAGGAACGTTGATTCTCCGAGTCTCGTCCTGGCGGCCGCATTGGGCCGCTCGATCCTTCTTGCGGTGTGGGGCCTTGCCGGAAATGGACTCTTTCGAACTGAACAAGATTCTCGGTGCCGTGCTTGGCACATGTCTCCTTCTGCTGGTGACGAGCTTCACCGCCCAGGCGTTGTTCTCGCCCAAGATGCCGGAAAAGCCGGGCTTCGAGATCGCGGTGAAGGAAGACGCCGGTCACGGCAAGGAAGGCGGCGCTGCCCCCACAGCCGCCGAACCGATCGAAAAGCTGCTCCAGACCGCCTCGGTCGAGAAGGGCGCCTCCGCCGCCAAGAAGTGCGGCGCCTGCCACACCTTCGAGAAGGGCGGCCCGAACCGTGTCGGTCCGAACCTCTACGGCGTTGTCGGCGACCATGTTGGCGAGGGCCGCGGTGGCTTCAACTTCTCGGCCGCGATGAAGGCCAAGGGCGGCACCTGGGACTTCGATGCGCTCAACAAGTTCATCGCCAACCCCAAGGCGGCTGTGCCGGGCACGGCGATGGGCTTTGCCGGCATTCCGAAGGATAGCGAGCGCGCCGACGTGATCGCTTACCTGAACAGTCTCTCCGACAGCCCGAAGCCGCTGCCCACCGCGGCGAAGTAAGGCCTATCGACTTCGATCTTCGTAGCGGCCAGGCTGAAAAGCCTGGCCGTTTGCTTATCCGGGCCTCGCGGCGTTGTTATCGGGGCGTTTGGCCGCAGCCATCAGCCAGCCGGCCTTCCAAGATGAGGAAAAAGCAACATATTCCGTCGAAACCTCGCCTATATTGGGAACTTAAAGGAGTAGCCTCCTTCAAGACAGGAATGTTGATTTGGCCCTTACCCGACGCGATCTCCTGCTCACTGGCACTGCTGCCGCAACGCTCCCCGCCCTTGGTTCCGTAGGGGGTCTTCCCGGCGTCGGCGCGGCACACGCGCAATCCGCCGGCGAGCCCACCTGGCGACACGCGCTGTCGCTGTTCGGACAGGTCAAATACCCAGCGGACTTCAAGCGCTTCGACTACGTCAATCCGGAAGCGCCAAAAGGCGGCGTCGCACGCCAGATCGCCGTCGGCACATTCGACAATTTCAACATCGTCGTCTCCGGTGTGAAGGGGCAAGTCGCCGGTGCCGTAGCATTCATCTACGAATCCCTCACGACGGCCGCGCTCGACGAAGTCTCGACCGAATACGGCGCGCTGGCCGAGGCCGTCAGCCATCCGGATGATTTCTCGTTCGTGACCTACCGCTTGCGGCCGCAAGCCAAATGGCATGACGGCAAGCCTGTTACCGCGGACGACGTGATCTTCTCGCTGGATTCCTTCAAGAAGCACCACCCGATGTACTCGGCCTATTACAGCCATGTGGTGAAAGCCGAGAAGGTCGGGGAGCGCGAGGTAAAATTCGTGTTCGACGCGCCGGGCAATCGCGAATTGCCGCAGATCGTCGGGCAGCTCACGGTCCTGCCGAAGCATTGGTGGGAGGGCACGGATGCGCAGGGCCGCAAGCGCGATGTCTCCGCCACCACGCTCGAAGTGCCGCTGGGTTCGGGCCCCTACAGGGTCAAGGAATTCGTTGCCGGACGGTCGATCGTGCTGGAGCGCGTCAAGGATTATTGGGGGCGCGACCTCGCGGTCAATGTGGGCCGTAATAATTTCGACGAGCTGCGCTATGAGTATTTCCGCGACGCTACCGTGGCGATCGAGGCGTTCAAGGCCGATCAGGTCGATTGGCGCACCGAGAACAGCGCGAAAAATTGGGCGACGGCCTACGACTTCCCGGCCGTCACCGACAAGCGCGTGATTCTCGAGGAGTTCGCCAATCGCAGCTCGGGCGTCATGCAGGCCTTCGTGCCGAACCTGCGCCGCGCCAAGTTCAAAGATCCGCGCGTGCGACGTGCGCTCAATTACGCGTTCGACTTCGAGGAGATGAACAAGCAGATCTTCTACGGCCAGTACAAGCGTATCAGCAGTTATTTCGACGGCATCGATGAGCTGATGGCGACCGGGCTGCCGCAGGGAAAAGAGCTCGAGATTCTCGATACGGTCCGCGCCGAGGTCCCGCCCGAAGTCTTCACCACGGCCTATACCAACCCGGTCGGCGGCAGTCCGGAAGCCGTGCGCGACAATCTGCGCGAGGCGCTGCGGCTGTTCAAGGAAGCCGGCTATGAGGTGCGCGACCGCAAGCTGGTCGACGTGAAGACCGGCACGCAGTTCTCCTTGGAATTGTTGAACTCGGATCCGAGCTTCGAGCGGATCACGCTGTTCTACAAGCCGTCGCTGGAACGGCTCGGCATTGCCGTCAGCGTGCGGACGGTGGATCCCACCCAGTACGAGAACAGGACGCGCGAGTGGGATTTCGACATCGTCACCAACTCCTGGGGCGAGTCGCAGTCGCCGGGCAACGAGCAGCGCGAATTCTGGTCGTCGAAGACGGCCGACATCGCGGGTTCGCGCAACATTACCGGCATCAAGAATCCGGCGGTCGACAAGCTGATCGAGCGGGTGATCTACGCCAAGGGTCGCGACGATCTCGTCGCGGCAACCAAGGCACTCGACCGCGTGCTGCTGTGGAATCACTACGTCGTACCGCAGTGGACTTATACGAAAGTCCGCACCGCGCGCTGGGATCGGTTCGGCCGGCCGGCGGAGTTGCCCAAATACGGTCAGTCCGGCTTTCCGTTCATCTGGTGGTACGACGCGGACAAGGCGGCGCGGATCGCAAAGAAGTCGTGAAGGACATTTCTCGCATGGCGCAGCTTTCACGCCGGCATGTGCTGGCCTTGGGTGCCGGTGGCGCGTTCAGCGCCGGCTGGCTCCGGGGTGCGGCAGCGTCCGAGATGCCTGCCGAGGCCCACGGCATGTCGGCCTTCGGCGACCTCAAATATTCCGCCGACTTCCATCACTTCGACTACGTCAATGTTGACGCGCCGAAGGGCGGCACTTTCTCGCTTATCCCGTCCGTGCGCGCCTACAACCAGTCCTACCAGACCTTCAACTCGCTCAATGCCTTCATCCTCAAAGGCGATGGCGCGCAGGGCATGGACATGACCTTTGCGCCGCTGATGCTGCGCGCCTATGACGAACCGGACGGGATGTACGGGCTTGCCGCCAAGTCTGTAAAGATATCGGCAGACAGGCTGGTTTATCACTTCACCATGCGGCCCGAGGCGAAATTCCATGACGGCACCAAGCTCACTGCTCACGATGCGGCGTTTTCGCTGACGTCGCTGAAGACGAAAGGCCATCCGCTGATCATCGTGCAGATGCGCGACATGGTCAGCGCGGAAGCGATTGACGCCGCGACGCTTGTTGTGACCTTCGCCAAGGGACGCGCGCGCGACGTGCCACTCTATGTCGCGGGGCTGCCGATCTTCTCGAAAGCCTACTATGCCTCCCGTCCGTTCGACGAAACGTCTCTGGAGATCCCCCTGGGTTCGGGGCCGTACAAGGTCGGCAAGTTCGAGGTCAATCGCTACATCGAATACGAGCGGGTGAAGGACTGGTGGGCTACTGATCTGCCCCCCTGTCGTGGCAGCTACAATTTCGACGTCGTGCGCTACGAATTCTACCGCGACCGCGATGTCGCCTTCGAGGGTTTCACCGGCAAGAACTATCTCTACCGCGAGGAGTTCACCTCCCGCCTCTGGGCGACGCGTTATGATTTTCCTGCCGTGAAGGACGGTCGCGTCAAGATGGAGGTCGTGCCCGACGACACGCCCTCCGGCGCGCAAGGATGGTTCATCAACACGCGGCGCGACAAGTTCAGGGATCCTCGCGTGCGCGAGGCATTGATCGACGCCTTCGATTTCGAGTGGACCAATAAGACCATCATGTACGGTGCTTATGCCCGCACGGTGTCGCCATTTCAGAACTCGGACCTCATGGCGAGCGACGGGCCTCCGCCGCCGGAAGAGCTGAAGCTGCTGGAGCCGTTTCGCGGCCAGGTTCCCGACGAGGTGTTCGTCGCACCGTTCACGCCGCCCGTCTCCGACGGCTCCGGGCAGGATCGCAGCCTGTTGCGCAAGGCGCAGCAATTGCTTAGCGACGCCGGCCTGCCGATCAAGGAGGGCAAGCGGGTGCTGCCAAATGGCGAGATCTTCAGGATCGAATTCCTGTTGGATGAGCCTTCGTTCCAGCCGCACCATGGACCCTACATCAAGAATCTCGCGACGCTCGGCATCGAAGCGAGCGTGCGTCTCGTCGATGCCGTGCAACACAAGGCGCGCCAGGAAGATTTCGACTTCGATCTGACCATCCAGCGCTTCAGCATGTCGGCCACGCCGGGCGATGCCATGCGCTCCTTCTTCTCGTCGCAGGTCGCGGCAACCAAGGGCTCGTACAATCTCGCGGGCGTCGCCAGTCCGGCCATCGATGCCATGATCGAGAATATCATGGCGGCCGACAGCCGCGAGGAATTGACCGTCGCCTGCCGCGCCTTCGACCGCCTGTTCCGAGCCGGCCGTTATTGGGTGCCGCAATGGTATAACAAGACGCACCGGCTTGCTTATTGGGACCAATTCGGCCGTCCGCAGAAGCTGCCGCGTTATGCCAACGGCGTCGGCGCCCCCGATATCTGGTGGTACGATGGCGGCAAGGCCGCTAGGCTCGAGCAGGCGAAGCAGCCATGAGCGCCTATATCGCCCGCCGCATCCTGCTGATGATCCCGACCTTGCTCGGGATCCTCTTCGTCTCCTTCATCGTCGTGCAGTTCGCGCCGGGCGGGCCGGTCGAGCGCGTGATCGCGCAGCTCTCGGGCGCCGACACCGGCGGCACCTCGCGCATTTCCGGCGGCAGCGACTTTGCGCAGCGCGCCCCGGGGCAGCTGGGGGCCGGCGGTGACGCCATCAATTCGAAATATCGCGGCGCGCAAGGCCTCGATCCCGATTTCATCAAGAAGCTGGAAGTGCAGTTCGGCTTCGACAAGCCGGCCCCGGAGCGCTTCGCGCTGATGGTCTGGAACTTCGCTCGCTTCGATTTTGGCAAGAGCTATTTTCGCGACGTCAGCGTCCTGCAGCTCGTCAAGGAGAAGTTGCCGGTCTCGATCTCGCTCGGCATCTGGCTGACGCTGCTGACCTACCTGATCTCGATTCCGCTCGGCATCCGCAAGGCGGTGAGGGACGGGACGCGCTTCGACACCTGGACGTCGAGCGTGCTCGTGCTCGGCTATGCCATACCCGGCTTCCTGTTCGCGATCCTCCTGATCATCCTGTTTGCCGGCGGTTCGTTCTTCAACTGGTTCCCACTGCGCGGACTGACGTCAGACGGCTGGTCGCAGTTTCCGTGGTACTGGAAGATCATCGATTACTTCTGGCATTTGACGCTGCCGCTGATCGCCATGGGGCTCGGTGCGTTCACCACCATGACGTTCCTGACCAAGAACTCGTTTCTGGATGAGATCCGCAAGCAATATGTGATGACCGCGCGGGCGAAAGGCTGCAGCGAGAACCGGGTGCTCTATGGTCATGTCTTCCGCAACGCGATGCTGATCGTCATCGCCGGCTTTCCCAGCACCTTCATTCACGCCTTCTTCTCGGGCTCGCTTCTGATCGAGACCATCTTCTCGCTGGACGGGCTGGGACTACTCAGTTTCGAGAGCGTTCTCAACCGCGACTATCCCGTGGTGTTCGGTACGCTCTTCATCTTTTCGCTCGTCGGCCTCGTGATCAACCTGATCTCTGACCTGACCTATATGTGGATCGATCCGCGAATCGATTTCGAGGCGCGGGAGGTCTGATGACGCTGGCTGCCCCCACCACGCCGATCGAAACCACTGCGAAGTCGCCGCTCGGCAATGCCGTGCCGATCACGCGCAAACCGTTCGTGCCATCGCCGCTCAACAGACGCCGATGGCAGAATTTCAAGGCGAACCGGCGCGGTTATTGGTCGTTCTGGATCTTCCTGATCCTGTTTGTGGTGTCGCTGTTCGCCGAGCTGATCGCCAACGACCGGCCGTTCCTGATCAAATATGATGGCCACCTCTATTGGCCGTCCGTCGTCACCTATTCGGAAACCACTTTTGGCGGCGACTTCGAAACGGCGGCCGACTATCGCGATCCCTATTTGCAGAAGCTGATCAGAGACAAGGGCGGCAGCATCGTCTGGCCGCTGATCCGCTATTCCTACGACACCCACAATCTCGATCTGCCGACGCCGGCGCCGTCGCCGCCGACATGGATGTTGACGGAAGCGCAGTGCAAGCCCGTCGTCGAGAAGAAGGGTCTCAAGAGCTGCCGCGATCTCGAATACAACTGGCTCGGCACCGACGATCAAGGCCGCGACGTGGTCGCGCGGCTGATCTACGGCTTCCGCATCTCGGTGCTGTTCGGCCTCTGCCTGACCATCGTCTCTTCCGTCGTCGGCATCGCGGCCGGCGCGGTGCAGGGCTATTTCGGCGGCTGGATCGACCTGTTGTTCCAGCGCTTCATCGAGATATGGACCGCGATTCCATCGCTCTATCTGCTGCTGATCCTGTCGTCGGTGCTGGTGCCCGGCTTCTTCGTGCTTCTCGGCATCCTGCTGTTGTTTTCCTGGGTGTCGCTGGTCGGACTCGTGCGCGCGGAATTCCTGCGCGGGCGCAATTTTGAGTACATCCAGGCGGCGCGGGCGCTCGGGGTGTCGAACAAGGTCATCATGTTCCGGCATCTGTTGCCGAACGCGATGGTCGCGACCATGACGTTCCTGCCGTTCATCGTGTCGAGTTCGGTGATGACGCTGACGGCGCTCGATTTCCTGGGGTTCGGACTGCCGCCCGGCTCGCCGTCGCTCGGCGAGCTGCTGTCGCAGGGCAAGTCCAACGTGCAGGCGCCCTGGCTTGGTTTCTCCGGCTTCTTCTCGGTCGCGATCATGCTGTCGCTCTTGATCTTCATCGGCGAGGCCGTGCGCGACGCCTTCGATCCGCGCAAGACGTTCAGGTAAGCTAATGGACGCGATCAACCAGCCTTTGCTAAGCGTGCGCGAGCTCTCGGTGGCCTTCCACCAGGGCGGCGTCACCACGCTCGCGGTCGACAAGGTCTCGTTCCAGATCAGGCGCGGCGAGTGCGTGGCGCTGGTCGGCGAGTCCGGCTCCGGCAAGTCGGTCAGCGCGCTCTCGATCCTCAAGCTCCTGCCCTATCCGAACGCCTCGCATCCCTCGGGCAGCATCCATTTCAAAGGCCAAGAACTGATCGACCGGTCGGAGCAGGAGATGCGGGAGATTCGCGGCAGCGACATCTCCATCATCTTCCAGGAGCCGATGACCTCGCTCAACCCGCTGCACACGATCGAGGCGCAGATCGGCGAGATCATCCAGCTGCACAATCCGACCAGCAATGCCGAGGCGCGCAGGCGGACGCTGGAATTGCTGACGCAGGTCGGCATTCCCGAGCCTGAAACGCGGCTGAAGAGCTATCCGCACCAGCTCTCCGGTGGCCAGCGCCAGCGCGTGATGATCGCGATGGCGCTCGCCAACGAGCCGGACCTGCTGATCGCGGACGAGCCGACGACGGCGCTCGACGTCACCGTGCAGGCGCAGATCTTGACGCTGCTCGCAGAGATCCGCGGCCGGCTCGGCATGAGTCTGCTCTTCATCACCCACGATCTCGGCATCGTGCGTCGCATCGCCGACCAGGTCTGCGTCATGAAAGGCGGCGAGATCGTCGAGCAAGGACCTGTCGAGCAGGTCTTCAAAAGCCCGAAGCATCCCTATACGCGCGACCTGCTTGCCGCGGAACCGAAGCCGGATCCGGCGCCGCCGCAGCCGGACGCGCCAGTGGTGATGTCGGCCGACGACCTGAAAGTCTGGTTTCCGATCAAGCGCGGGTTGATGCGCAAGACGGTCGGTCACATCAAGGCGGTGGACGGTGTCAGCATCGCCGTGCGCAAGGGCGAGACACTCGGCGTCGTCGGCGAGTCCGGCTCCGGCAAGACCACGCTGGGGCTCGCATTGCTGCGGCTGATCTCCTCGAACGGACGCATTGTGTTCCTGGGAAAAGATATCCAGGGTCTGCGCTTCAAGGAGATGCGGCCGTTCCGGCGCGACATGCAGATCGTGTTCCAGGATCCGTTCGGCTCGCTCAGCCCGCGCATGTCGGTCGCCGACATCGTCGCCGAAGGCCTCACCGTGCATCAGCCGCAGCTCTCGCGCGGCGAGCGTGAGGAGCGCGTCGTCAAGGCGCTCGAGGACGTCGGACTGAAGCCGGATACCCGTCACCGTTATCCGCATGAATTCTCCGGCGGCCAGCGCCAGCGCATCAGCATCGCGCGGGCGGTGGTGCTGGAGCCGGATTTCGTCGTGCTGGACGAGCCAACCAGTGCGCTCGACATGCTGATTCAGGCGCAAATGGTCGATCTGCTGCGTGAATTGCAGCGCCGTCGCGATCTCACCTACATGTTCATCTCGCACGATCTGCGCGTCGTCGCCTCGCTCGCCAGCCATCTGATCGTGATGCGCGGCGGCAAGGTGGTCGAGGAAGGCCAGGCCGCCGAGCTCTTCAAGAACCCGAAGACGGATTACACCCGCGCGCTGTTTGCGGCGGCGTTCCGGCTGGAGACGGCGGGGAACGGGTCGGCGGCGACATAGCGTCCGTCAGAGCCGCTTGATCGCGGTGACCTCACTGCCGGCTTGCCTGATCCTTGCGATGGCCGGCTCGACCGGTTCGATCACCGTCGCCATGTGATGCGCATTGGCGTGAACCATGGTGCTGCCATCACGGACGATGGCGACATGCCCCTTCCAGAAGATCAGATCGCCGCGGAGCAAGCTGCTTCGCTCATGCGGTTCCAGCGCACGGCCGAGGCCGGCCTGCTGCATGTCGCTGTCGCGCGGGCAGCCGATGCCCGCTGATGTCAGCGAGACCTGGACGAGACCGGAGCAATCGACGCCGAGGCTGCTCTTGCCACCCCAGAGATAGGGCGTGCCGACGAAACGCTCGGCGACTGCGACGAAATCGGGCTCGCGATGGCCAAGCGGGACGAGATGAGCCTTCGGCAGATATTGTCCGTCGCGCGTCACGGCGAAGCTGCCGTCCTCGCGTGCAACCGCGATCTTCGACCCCATCACCAGCGTCTCTGCCGGCGGCAGCTTGATCGAGGGACCCGGGAAGGCAAAGGTTCGTAAAGCACTGACCATGTGGGTCGGCGCGGCCGCGGGCTTCATGAGCGCTGCGTCCGGCAGCCAGCCGACATAGCCGTCACCGGAAAGCTGACCCCACGCCCAGCCTTCGCCGTTGCGGTCGTAGACCGTGACGCGCTCGCCGCGCAACGCTTGTGTCATCAGCATCGCGTTCGGCGACGGCTGTTCGCGCACGGGCGCGATCGCCTCGACTATCTCGAATTCCTCGCCCGTGACGAAGCGATGCGCCTGCACCTTGCCTTCGAGATATTTCGCGGCGAGGTCGCCCCGCGCCGGTGTCAGCCTTGGGTCATGTCCTGGATCAGGCATAGCGCTCGCTCAGCAATGTGTAGATCGCACGCGCGGCCTGGCATTCGCCGCCCTCGGGGCGTGCGGGCTTCGCCGACGGCGTCCAGCCGTAGATGTCGACATGCAGCCAGCTCCTGGCCTGTTCGACGAAGCGTTGCAGGAACAGCGCGCAGATAATCGAGCCGGCAAAGCCGCCGGATGGTGCGTTGGTGATGGTGGCCGTCTTGGAGTCCAGCCACGCATCGTAAGGCGGCCACAGCGGCATGCGCCACAACGGATCGTTCTCCCTCACCGCGCATCGTGCGACGTCGGCGGCAAGCGTCTCATCATTGGTGTAAAACGGCGGTAAATCCGGCCCCAGCGCGACGCGTGCCGCTCCCGTCAGCGTGCCGAGATCGATCAGCAGGTCCGGCTTTTCCTCGTCCGCCAGCGCCAGCGCGTCGGCGAGCACCAGCCGCCCCTCCGCGTCCGTATTGCCGATCTCGACCGTGATGCCCTTGCGCGAGGTGAAGATGTCGAGCGGGCGGAAGGCATTGCCCGCGACCGCGTTCTCCACGGCCGGAATCAGCACGCGCAGTCGCACCTTCAGCTTCGCATCCATCACCATGCGGGCCAGCGCCAGCACGTTGGCGGCGCCTCCCATGTCCTTCTTCATGATCAGCATGCCGCTCGACGGCTTCAGGTCGAGCCCGCCGGTGTCGAAGCAGACGCCCTTGCCGACCAGCGTCACCTTGGGATGAGCCGGGTCGCCCCAGCCGATGTCGATCAGCCGCGGCGCGCGGTCCGAGGCCATGCCGACGGCGTGGATCAGCGGAAAATTCGTCTTCAAGTCATCACCGATGGTGCAGGCAAAGCTTGCACCGAATTGGGCGGCGAGATCCTGCGCAACTGCGGCCAGCTCCTCCGGCCCCATGTCATTGGCCGGCGTGTTGATGAGGTCGCGCGCCAGCATTGCGGCGTCCGCCATGCGGTTGATCTCGGTCGCGTCGACGCCGTCGGGGGGCACGAGGCGGACCTCGGGGCGATCCGCCTTGCGGTACCGGGCGAAGCGGTAGCTGCCGAGCGCGAAGGCGAGTGCGGCCAGCCGTGCATCGTGCGGCGCATTGGCGAAGCGATAAATGCCCGGCGGCAGCAGGCCGGGCAGGGCGCCCGGTCGGAACAGGTCGCTCGATCCTGCACCTTCCTCCTCGAGGCCGAACAGCACTTGCGCGATCGAGCCATCGGGCGCGGGCAGCGCGAGATAGCCGCCCGGCTTTGCGGTAAAGGCGTTCGCGGTGGCGAACTGGCGTTGCGCCGCCGGTAGCCGCTCGGCGACCTGATCCCAACTCGATTTGGTGACGAAGGTGATCGGGATGGCGGTAGGCGACGTCTCGAAGACAGAAGGCATTGGCGGGTCCGGATCGTGAGATCGAGCGGGTCATACGAACGGACGAGATTTCGCAGAGTTTCGCCGCCGCTGCAATCAGCTTTGCTGCCACCGTTCGGCGATCCGCTACTCGCAGCAAGGGGGCCATGCTAGGTTCCGGCAACGGCCGTCAGGTGCGGAGATCTCCGGCGGCCGCCGACAAAGCCGGCCGGGAGGAAATGCAATGGAATTTGTGTGGAGCGTGGTCACATTCGTCGGCCAGGCGGTCGAGGCGATCTTTGGCTATGTCGAGCATCATCATTGGATATTCGCGTTCCTAGCCGGTGGTTACGTCTTCTATCTCCACGACCGCTCCGTTCACGCGCGGTTCGATGCGCTCGACAAGCGCATTGACGAAATCCGCAAACGGCTCGCCATCGAATATTGATCGGGTGAGCGAAACCTCCATTGGGCAGGCCCGTATCTCATGCTGAGAGCTGCCGTTCGCGCAAGAGCGGCCACAGGGCTTTACTAGCGTTGCGGTTGTGGCATTATTGGCCAATATTTTAGATTGTGTCGTGCGGTTCTGTACGTGGCGAGAGTCGATTCATACCCCGGCTCATCATGGCCCGGGCTGATACCGGATTGAACCTGATCGTCGAAGGCATTTTTCTCATCGTTTGCGCGGCGCGGCATTCGCGAATAAGCGACGCAAAATGGATAGATCGTTCGTCATCGTACAGATTTCCGACCTGCATCTGGACGGGTCTGGTCGACTGCTTGCGACCATCGAGACGCTCAATGCCGCAATTCGCGAGAGGATGGCGGACTTCGCGGATGTTCCCGATCGCATCCTGCTGATCACCGGCGATATCGTGGACGATCCGACGCCGCCTGCGCTCGACGAAGCGCTCGCCGTCATTGCGTCCTTCCGGCAGACCGGGCTGTTCACCGACATCCAGGCAATTGCCGGAAATCACGACGTCAAGCGCCCGAGCCAGCGTGCAGGCCGCCACGACGTCTATGATTACCTGCACTTGCCGCGCACCTCGAAGAGCGTCTACTACCGTCAGGCCGGCCTAGATCTGGTGCTGCTGGATTCCAACCGCGCGAGCCTCACGACGCTCGCGAGCGGCAACGTCGACCAGAGCGCCTATAACGCCATGGTTTCGGATTCCGCGCGGCTGAGCGTCGAGCTCGCGGGCAGCCTCGGGTCGGGCGGCCGCGCCGATTATGCCGAGCCGGTGGAAAATCTCGTGCGCGTGCTGGCGCTGCACCATCATCCACTGCCGCAGGCGACCGGAGAAGGAAAGCGGTTTCTCGGTGTGCCCGACGAGCCGCTGATGTATCTCGCCGCCCCCGCGACCTTCCTCGAAGCGGCGACATCGCTCAATGTCGATCTGGTTCTGCACGGACACCGGCATGTCGAAGGGCTGACGCGCTATTCGATTCCCGATCCGCGCGTCACGTCGAGTGAGAGCGATGAAGCATTCTGGCGCACGATCTACGTCTTGTCCTGTCCGTCGTCGACCGGGCAGGCCGGTGACGATGCCGGCTTCAACGTCATCCATTTCGGCCCGATGTCCCATGGCGACCGCACCGAGTATCGCTTCGCGATCGCCCGCTACTCACGTCCGCGCAAGGATGCTGTCTTCAGGCCGCTCGATTCCAACCTGCCGCACGGCGTCGTCAGGCTGCCGGCTGGACGGGATTTTTCCCGAGATCCGGCCGTCCAGTCGGGCATCGAGATCGACGCATGCACGACGCTGAAACCGGATCAGGTCGCAGCATTCGCGCGCCGGCTCCTGCTGCGCCGCGCCTTCTATGCCGACGGCGAGGTGGATTGGGCCAATTTGCTCCACGTTTATCTCGTCACCTCTCATGTCTGGGCCGATCTGGAAAGCAAGTTCTCGAGATCTGCACGTAAGCATGAGGTCGAGGCCGCAGCCGCGGTGACATCACTACTGCGCCGACTGATCGAGCAATCTGCAAATGTGCTCGGCATCGACGACGTGCAGCTCGACGAGCTCCGCACGAGGCGTCTGGTCAATCGTGACGATCTTCGACGCGAATTGCCGAGGGGCGTGCGCCCGGACATCGATGTCGAGATCGAGACGCGGCAACGACTGCAATTGCTGCGGGACCTGAACGAGCAGGCGAAGGCGCTCGGCCTCGATCCGGGTCTTGGCGGCAAGATGCCTCCGCAGACGCCGTAGTGACGGGCGCGGATCGGGGCATTAACCCGCCGTTAGGGTTAACAGTCTATTGCTGGCGCGTTCGGCTCGATCAATCGGCTCGAGAGTCAAAGCGTCATGCGTCAACGGTTCAGTCGTGAGCGATTAAGTCTTGCCCGGCTTCTTGCGTCCACCTCGCTCGTCGCGGCGGTGGCCATGGGCCTCGGCGGCTGCACGGCAATGTCGAAACTCTCCGACGTCACGGGCTCGGTCGGGCCGCGGGCGGAAGCCGCTCCCACCGATCCCGCGCGCGCCGCTGAAGTCTATGGCGAGCGCTATCGCGCCAATCCCAAGGACGCCGACGCGGCGTTGGCCTACGGCCAAGCCCTGCGCGCCAACGGCCAGCGTGCCCAGGCCGCCGCCGTGCTCGAGCAGGCGACCATCGCCAATCCCGGCAACAAGGCGCTGATGGCCCAATACGGCCGCGCGCTCTCCGACAACGGCAATTTCCAGCAAGCCTTCGACGTGCTGTCGAAGGCGCATTCGCCCGATAATCCGGATTGGCGCCTGCTCTCGGTGCAGGGTACCGCACTCGATCAGATGGGCCGTCACGAGGAAGCGCGCTCCTATTACGCGAGTGCGCTCAAGATCGCGCCTGGCGATCCCGGAGTGCTCTCCAATCTCGGCCTGTCCTACATGTTGTCGAGAGATCTGCCGAAGGCCGAAGACGCGCTGCGGCAAGCCTATGCCTCGCCGCACGCAAGCGCGCGGGTGCGGCAGAATCTCGGTCTGGTCGTCGGTCTCCAGGGCCGTTTCGCCGAAGCCGAGACCATCGTGAAGGCGGACCTGCCGCCGGACCAGGCTGCGGCCAATGTCGCCTATCTCAAGGAAATGCTGACCCGCAGCGACGTCCGGCGTGGTGCGCCGAAGCGGACGCCGGTCGCCTCGCTCGGCCAGTCCGACTGATCAGACGTGAATCTTCCAATCTTGGTTTCCAGTCTTGAAGGGGCGTCCGCGGACCGTACGCCGGTCCACGTCTAGCGTCACTGCATCTCGGTGACCTTGATGCCCGTAGGTCCGAGAATGACGACGAACAGCACCGGCAGGAAGAACAGGATCATCGGTACCGTCAGCTTCGGCGGCAGTGCTGCGGCCTTTTTCTCGGCTTCGTTCATGCGCATGTCCCGGTTTTCCTGCGCCATCACTCGCAAGGATTGGCCGAGCGGGGTTCCGTAACGCTCCGCCTGCTGGAGCGCGAGACATACCGACTTCACGCCCTCGAGCCCGGTGCGCCGCGCAAGGTTCTCGTAGGCGACCTTGCGATCCTGCAAATAGGACAGCTCGGCCGTGGTCAGGGTGAACTCCTCCGACAGCGCGATCGACTGGGTCACGATTTCGACCGCGACCTTCCGGAACGCCATCTCGACCGACATGCCGGATTCGATGCAGATCAGGAGCAGGTCGAGCGCATCGGGAAAGGCGCGCTTGATCGAGAGTTGGCGCTTGGAAATCGCGTTCCTGAGGAACAGCATCGGCGCCTGAAGTCCGAGATAGGCCGCACCGACGCAGATGCCGATCTTGATCGGCATCGACTGCTGCATGTGCGCGATCAGGAACACGTAGACGACCGAACCGACGAACAGCACGATCGGGGCAACCAGGCGGGCAAACAGGAAGGTGATGTAGGGCGCCTGGCCTCGATAGCCCGCCATGATGAGCTTGTCCCGCGCAGCTTCCTGCGCGAGCCATTTGGTCAGGTTGAAGTCATCGACGACCTTCGAGACGAGCTGCTTCGGCGTCTGGCGCAGCGAGACTTTCTCACTCTTGTGGAGGCGCTCGCGCTCGCGCTGCCGGATGCGCTCACGTTCGTTCGCCACCGCCTTCATGCGCTTGGAAAGGCCTTCGCCTGCGAACAGCGGCATCACCAGTGTATAGACGGTGGCGCTGGCGGCAATGGCCGCCAGCAGCATCGTCATGAAATGGACATCGTGAAGTTTCGCTACGAGGAACTCTACCATAAGGCACCATCAGAAGTCGAAATTGATCATCTTCTTCATCACCATGATGCCGATCGACATCCAGACGACGCAGCCGACCAGCATGAGCTGGCCCGTGGGATGAGTCCAAAGCATCGAGATATATCCCGGCGTCGTGAGGTAGACGAGAAACATCACGATAGGCGGCAGCGAACCGATGATGCCGGCCGAGGCCTTGGCTTCCATCGACATCGCCTGGATCTTCTCTTTCATCTTCTTGCGGTCGCGCAGCACCTTGGACAGGTTACCGAGCGCTTCGGAGAGGTTGCCGCCCGATTTCTGCTGGATCGAGATGACGATGCCGAAGAAATTGGCCTCGGGCAGCGGCATGCGATCGTAGAGTCGCGTGCAGGCCTCGCCGAGCGGCATTCCGATCGCCTGCGTCTCGATGATGGACAGAAACTCGGAGCGCAGCGGCTCTGGCGCGTCGGCGGCGACCACCTTGATCGATTCGAACAGCGGCAGGCCCGCCTTGATGCCGCGGACGATGACGTCAACGGCATCGGGCAAGGCGGCCAGGAACTTGTTTTCACGGCGCTTCTTCAGGAAGCTGAGCGCCCAGCGGGGCAGACCGAGCCCGCCGGCAAAAGCGAAGCCGGCGGCACCGAGCAGGCCGCCGCCGATGAACAAGGCGACTGCGAACAGCACGCCCGCCACGACGGCGGACACGATCCAGAATTTCTGCGGCGCCCAGTCGAGGCCGGCCTGCGACAGGCGAACACTGAGCGGTACGCTCTTCTCCTGCTGGCGCCGCGCCTCGAGATCCTTGAGCGAGGTTTCGACCTGCTCGCGCCGCGAGCGCTGCGTCTTCTCGGCCGCGCGGGCCGTGGGCGCCTCGGCCCGCGCGATCGAGGCGCGGCGGCTCTCGGCCTTCCGTTCCCCGGACAGCATTGGATAAAGGAAGACCCAGGCGAGGCCGCCGACAGTCGCGGTGGCAAGGAAGGCGAGGGCAAGGGCTTGCATGTTCATGGCTGCGCTGACCTGCTCACGTCGGGGGCGCCACTTCCGCGGCGTCGAGCGCCGCGGCAAGGCGCTTCTCTTCGCCGTAATAGCGGGCGCGTTCCCAGAATTTCGGGCGGCCGATTCCGGTCGACCGGTGCCGGCCGATGATCTTGCCGTTGGCGTCCTCGCCGACCATGTCGTAGAGGAAGACGTCCTGGGTGATGATGGTGTCGCCTTCCATGCCCATCACTTCGGTGATGTGGGTGATGCGGCGCGAACCGTCGCGCAGGCGCGCGGCCTGGACGATGACGTCGATCGAGGCGCAGATCATCTCGCGGATGGTGCGTGAAGGCAGGGAGAAGCCGCCCATCGTGATCATGGATTCGCAGCGCGATAGCGCTTCGCGCGGATTGTTGGCGTGCAGCGTGCCCATCGAGCCGTCATGGCCGGTGTTCATGGCCTGGAGCAGGTCGAACGCCTCGGGTCCGCGGACTTCGCCGACGATGATGCGCTCGGGACGCATACGCAGGCAGTTGCGCACCAGCTCGCGCATGGTGACCTGGCCCTCGCCCTCGATGTTGGGCGGGCGGGTTTCCAGTCGCACCACGTGCGGCTGTTGCAGCTGGAGTTCGGCGGCGTCTTCGCAGGTGATGACGCGCTCGTCGTGTTCGATGTAGTTGGTCAGGCAGTTAAGCAACGTGGTCTTGCCAGAGCCGGTACCGCCGGAGATCAGCACGTTGCAGCGGACCCGGCCGATGATCTGGAGGATTTCCGCGCCCTCCGGCGAGATTGCCCCGAACTTGACGAGCTGATCGAGCGTCAGCTTGTCCTTCTTGAACTTGCGGATCGTGAGCGTGGGGCCGTCGATCGACAGCGGGGGCACGATGGCGTTGACGCGGGAGCCATCGGCCAGGCGCGCGTCGCAGATCGGCGAGGATTCGTCGACGCGCCGGCCGACCTGGCTGACGATACGCTGGCAGATGTTGAGGAGCTGCTGATTGTCGCGGAAGCGGATACCGGTGCGTTGGATCTTGCCGGCGACCTCGATGTAGACGGTGTCGGCGCCGTTGACCATGATGTCGGCGATGTCGTCGCGCGACAACAGCGGCTCGAGCGGACCGTAGCCGAGGACGTCGTTGCAGATGTCGTCAAGCAGCTCTTCCTGCTCGGCGATCGACATCACGATATTCTTGATCGCGATGATCTCGTTGACGATGTCCCGGATTTCCTCGCGCGCGGACTCCGAATCGAGCTTGGCGAGCTGGGCGAGGTCGATGGCCTCGATCAGCGCGCCGAAGATGGTCGCCTTGACCTCGTAATAATTGTCCGAGCGGCGGGCTTCCATGGTCGGCGCAGGCTTCGCCGGGGCGAGCGGCGGCGAGGAGACTGCCGGCGGCGGCGGCACGCGCGACACGGCGGGCGCCTGAACCTGTGCAGGCTCTGGCGACACGGCACCGGGCTTGGGGGCCCGGACGTCGGCGTCTGTTCCGCTACGCTTACCGAACACTTAAGAACTCCATGCGGCGACCTATTTTCCCCGCAACTTGTCAATCAGGGGTGAAAGCAGGGACGACTTTTGCTTCTTCGTTTCGCTGCGGCCGGTCAGGCGCTGGGCGATCTGAAGGAACATCTCGATCGACTTATGGTTGGCCGAGATCTCCGCGATCATCTGGCCGTTGTTGGCCGCCGAGCCGAAGATCTGCGGCTCGAACGGGATTGAGACGACCGGCTGGCTCTCGATCGCCTTGGCGAACTCCGCCGCGGCGATTTCGGGCCGTTTCGGTACCCCGACCTGGTTCAAACAGTAGAGCGGCGGCCGGTCGTTGGGGCGCGCGGCCTTCAGGAGATCGAACATGTTCTTGGTGTTGCGCAAATTGGCGAGGTCGGGCGCCGCCACGATCAGGATGTCGTCCGCTCCGATCAGGGCGCGTTTGGTCCAGCCCGACCATTGGTGCGGAACGTCGAGCACGATGCAGGGCATGGTGGAGCGCAGCGTGTCGAACACGGCATCGAAGGCGTCGGCGCCGAAATCGTAGACCCGGTCGAGCGTCGCCGGCGCCGCCAGCAGGCTGAGGTGGTCGGTGCATTTCGACAGAAGGCGGTCGATGAAGGCGGTGTCCACGCGATCGGGCGAGAACACGGCGTCGGCAATGCCCTGCGGTGGATCCTGGTTGTAGTCGAGTCCGGCAGTGCCGAAGGCGAGGTCGAGGTCGGCGACGACCGCGTCCATCGCGAGATCGCGGGCGATCGCCCAGGCGACATTGTGGGAGATGGTTGACGCGCCGACGCCGCCCTTGGCGCCGACCACGGCGATGATGCGGCCGACGGCCTTGGCTTCCGGCGCCGAGAACAGGTTGCAGATCGAGCGCACGACGTCGATCGCGCCGACCGGCGCGAGCACGTAGTCGCTGACGCCGCGGCGCACCAGCTCGCGGTAGAGCATGACGTCGTTGATGCGGCCGATCACGACCACGCGGGTGCCGGCGTCGCAGACGGTCGCGAGATGGTCGAGCCCGCCCAGGAGGTCGTTGCGGCCGTCGCTTTCGAGCACGATCACGTTCGGCGTGGGTGCCGAGCGGTAGGCTTCCACCGCAGCCGCCATACCGCCCATCTGGATCTTCAGATGAGCCTTGCCGAGACGGCGATCTTCGCCGGCCGACTGCACGGCGGCCGCCGTTTCCACGGTCTCGCAGAAAGCCTGGACGGAAACGCGGGGCGCCGGTGCAATATGCTCCTCGACCGGCGGGAGCGATGCCTCGGACTGTTCTTCTTGGGGCTGGCGAGCGTAGCTGATCATCTGCCGGTGTCGCTGAGTTTGGCCTTGTCGGCCTCAGGATAGGCGACCGCCGTCGGCATTCCCTTGCGATACTTCTCGAACGCAGCGGTCCGCCGCGGCGTGTAGGACGGCGTTTCGGGCCGCGGCTGCTCGAGATCCGACGGATTGTCGACCATCGCTGCGAGGTTGCGCTGATAGGCGCAGCCGTAATTGTAATAGTCCTTGTTCTCGAACCAGCTCTTGTTCTTCATCGAAGGGCCGATATCTTCCGGCCACAGGCCGCAGGGACCCGCGACTGCAGCGATCTTGGAATAGGTGAGCCGGATCGGCGGCAGGAAGCGCTTGTCTTCCGGCTGGTAAGAGCGGGCGCTGATGCCGCGCGGCGGAACGCCCGCCGCCGACAGCATTGCCTGGATTTCGCGCATGGTATCCGCGACCGGACGCGCGTTGGGCGTGCCGGACGGTACGTCGATCCGGATCGCGCCGGTGCCTTCGTGCATCCAGGCCGACGCGACGCCCATCACGTCGGCGCGCTGGGCGGCGGTCAAGCCGCCGCGAGCATGGCCGACGAAGACGACGATGGAGCGATTCTGCTCCTCGATCGCGATCGGATGGCGCTGCTTGTAGTCGTCGGGAATGGAGGCCGTGACCGCTTCGTCGTGCTGGCAACCGCCAAGGGCGAGCGCCACGCCGACGAGCGCGCCGCCGAGGTGGATGGCGCGTCTGCGAATCTGGGGTGGTCTAGTAATCTTCATGAAGTCCCCGTTCCGCCTCAGTCGGTGATGAAGCCGTAGGTGCCGCGGTAGTTCTTGGCCGGTTCCGTCCGGCCGGGCACGCCGTAGATGCGGTTGATGTTGCCGAGCAGTTCGGCCTGCGGATCAGCCGGCGCGGAGAAGCCGTCATCCGGCCGCGATAGATCCTTTTGCGCAACTGCGCGAACGATGTAGGGCGTCACGATCACGACCAGCTCGGTCGCGTTGTTGACGAAGTCGCGGCTACGGAACAGCGTGCCGAGGATCGGGAGCTGCATCAGACCCGGCAGTCCGCTGACCGCTTGCTTGGTCTGCTGCTGGATCAGGCCGGCCATCGCCATCGCGCCGCCTGAGGGAATTTCCAGCGAGGTTTCTGCGCGGCGGGTCTTGATCGAGGGCACCGTGAGCGAGTTGACCGAGGTCGAGGTCACGGCCTGGGACAGCGTGATCGCGTTTTCGTTCGAGAGCTCGGACACCTCGGTCATCACCCGCAGGCTGATCTTGCCCTCGGTGAGAACGACGGGGGTGAAGTTGAGCGAGATGCCGAACTTCTTGAAGCTGATCTGGGTGGTACAGACGTGCGTGGTGGGGTCGCACGCATAGCCCGCAGGCACCGGAAATTCACCGCCGGCAATGAACGTTGCCGATTCACCGGAGATCGCGGTCAGATTCGGTTCGGCCAGCGTCCGGATCACGCCCGCGGTCTCCATCGCACGCAGTGTGGCCTGCACCGACGGGGCCGCGCCGAACTTCGTGGTCAGGTTATTGCCGTCGACGAGGTTGTGGCCGAGAGCCGTGAACGGATTGGAGTTGCTGAAGCTGACGACCGAGGTGCCGTAGCTGAGGTTGGCGGTGAGGTCGATTCCGAGCTGCTTGACGATGCTGCGCTGGACTTCCGCGACCGTCACCTTGAGCATGACCTGATCGCGGCCGCGGACCACGATCGAGTTCACGACCTTCTCGGGGCCGCCGGCGAGGCGCACTGCGAGGTCGTTGGCCTGCTGGGCTTCGGCTGGATTCGCCGCCGAGCCGGTCAAGATGATGCCGTCGCCTAGCCCGTCGATCTGGATGTCTGAGTTCGGCAGGACCTGTTTCAGCGCGGCCCGCACGCCGTTGAGGTCGCGCTTGACCGCGATGTCATAGGCCGCGATCTGCTGGCCGGCGGAATCGAAGAACACGATGTTGGTCTGCCCGATCGAGGCGCCGATGATGTAGGCACGCTGCGCCGAGCGGACGACCGCATTGGCGATCTTCGGATCGGCGACAAGCACGTCCTTGATGTCGCGCGGAAGGTCGATCACGATCGACTTGCCGATGCCGAGCGAGAGGAATCGCGCGTTCATCTGACCGTCGGCCGCAGCCTGCGCGACAGGGCGATAGTCGGCGGCGACCACAGGGGTCAGCACCGGGTTGAGCGCGAGCGCGACGGCGGCCGAAAACGACAGGGCGCGGACCACATGGGTTCGCATCGTCGCCAAATTCGCCCTGCATTTCATGTCGACAGTCCTCATCGTGCCTTCGCCGTCGAGCTTGGGATACCGTACCGAATGATCGAAACGCCCTCGCGCTTCTGTGCGGAGTCATCGAGCGTGATCTCGCTCAGCTTGACGTCGACGATACTGCGCAGCGCCAGCGATAGCGTGCCGCTCTGACGTGCGGAGGAGAGCGTCGCAGTCTGCGCCGGATTGAGTTCGAGGGTGACGGTCTTGCCGACCACCGCGTTCTGCCCGTCCTTCTCCTTGGGAGCCTGGTCGATGGCCAGGACGCGGATATTGGCCAGGATGATCTCGGACGTGATGACATCGGGAGCGCCGCTGCTCTGGTCCGGGTTTTTGAGACGGCGCGTCAGAAGCACGTCGACGCGGTCGTTGGGGAGGATGAAGCCGCCTGCGCCGGTTTCCGGCGAGATCTCGGTCGAGATCGCCCGCATGCCGGTTGGCAGGATTGCCGCCATGAAGCCGGAGCCTTCGGCCTTGACCAGCTTCTGGTCCCGGATCGGCTCACCCTGGATGAAGGGGGATCGTGCGATCGAGCCGGTGACCTGGGTTACCCCCTCGGGGCGCTCGTTGCGGCGGATGAAGGTGGTGCTGGCGGTCGCGGACGGCCAGGTCTGCCATTGCACGTCTTCCGGCTTGACGGTCTGGCCGAGGCCGATGTCGTTCTTCGCGACCAGGACGTCGACGGTGGGAAGCTGCGCGACCGGAGCCGGAGGCGGTGCAGAATTGTCCGAGCCGCTCGCCAGATACGCGGCGACACCGCCGGCGCAGATGGCGACCGTCAGGACGACAATGCGTGCCCTATTCATACGCTTCACTTTCCAACAAACGCCGCGACGCTGACGCCGCCGTAATCGGCAGTTGACCAGCTATTCGTCAAAGCATGGTTAATGAGGCGTATCTAAATCGGCTTAACGCCGGGTTTACCCGATGCGTTCAGCGCAATGCGAGGTGAGCGAGGTCGATCGCCTTCACCCATTCGGTCTCCGGGTAGACCATCAGCGCGCTCAGTGCGAGCGCGATGCCGTAGGGAATGCCGCTCTCCTTGGCGTGCAGCCGCGCGAGCCAGGTCTGGCCCGCCAGCCCGTAAGGCAGCGGCCACTGCCGGAACTGGAGCAGGAGCAGCGTCAGCGCCCCGCCGAACAGCGAGGCGTAGAGCAGGAAGTTCATCAGCTGTGCGAACCCGAACCAAAGCGCGACGGAGGCCGCCACCTTGGCATCGCCGCCGCCGACCCAGCCCATCGCAAAACAGGTAAAGGCCACGACCAGGACGAGCGCGCCGGCGCCGACATGGCTCAGCATCTCGTAAGGTGCCATGCCACCGGCGAGAGCGAGCGCGAAAAAGCCGGCGACCAGCGCCAGCGATACGCGGTTAGAGATCGTCATCGTGAAGAGATCGCTTGCGGCGGCAAACGCCATCAGGGCCGGGAAGAGCAGAAGGCGCGCAAGGTCGAGGATCATGGGCTGCGTCATGAGGCCTGGGTTTGCCGCGGAGCTGGCGTCGCCGGATTCTAGCCGGCAGTGCTAAACAAACCGAAAACGGCGGCGGCGGTCTCGAGGGGCGGAACCAGCCGAATGCGTGCTCACCAGAGGCAGGCGATGCGTGCGGCGAGCGCGACGGTCGCAAGCAGCAGTGCCAGACAGACCCAGTAAGCCGGCGAGCCGGTCTGCGCCGCCTCCGCCGCGTTTGCCGCGACCGCGGCATCGGTTCTGTACTTGCTGAACGCCACTGTAACTCGCCGTCTGAAAAACAAAGGCCCCGGAGGCCCGGGGCTTTTGCAGTCGTTCGTCGATCGCCTACTTCAGCGAGCTGCTGATCGAGGTGAACTTGGCGTTCAGCGTGGTGCCGAGATTGTTGACGACGGTGATGATGGCCAGCGCGATGCCGGCGGCGATCAGACCGTATTCGATGGCGGTGGCGCCGGATTCATCTTTCGCGAAACGCGCAATCAGGTTCTTCATGAACAAAACTCCATCTGGGGTGGGATCGCCTCGTTCGGCGCTGTGCTTGACGCAACGACCATGAGATCCGAGCTCTTTCGGGAGAGTTAATTCGATCGGGCAAACCCGCTTGCCGCTGGCCAGAGTGAATTTCCCCTTAAGGCAACCAGCTGCAATTCGTTCCGGTTCCGGATGTGCAGCAAGCGCAGCACCGGCTTCACCGTCCCTTAAATTTGGGGGAGTACGCGTAGGCGGGACCAGCAATTCGCAAGAGAGGCGACAATGTCGAGCCTGCCCATGGAAATCGCCCTGATGCTCGGCGAGACCATCGCGAAGGTGATCCCCACGACCTTCGCACTCGCGGTGGTCTTCACCGTGCTGGAGCATGTCTGGGCCTGCAATCCCGGCGTGCCTTGGTGGCGCAAGCGGGAGATCGTCACGGACATCTGCTACTGGTTTGTCGTTCCGGTGTTCGCACGCGTCATGCGGATCGGCCTTCTGATCGTCGGTGCGAGCTTCGTCTTCAACATCCATGATGCCGACGGGCTCATCGCCTTCTACGACAATGGCCACGGCCCGCTGGCGCTATTGCCGCTCTGGGTCCAGGCCATGCTGTTCCTGGTGCTATCCGATTTCATGCTGTACTGGCTGCACCGGCTGTTCCACGGCGGCGGGTTCTGGAAGTACCACGCGATCCATCACTCCTCGGAGGAGATCAGCTGGATTTCTGCGGCCCGCTTCCATCCCGTCAATCTCGTGCTCGGTACCATCGCGGTCGACGTCGTGCTGCTGATGGCCGGCATTTCGCCGAACGCCATGGTCTGGCTCGCCCCGTTCACGACCTTCCATTCGGCCTTCGTGCACGCCAACCTGAACTGGACCTTCGGGCCGTTCAAATATGTGCTGGCGACGCCGGTGTTCCACCGCTGGCACCACACCGCGCTCGCAGAGGGCGGCGACACCAATTTTGCCGGCACGTTCCCGATCTGGGACGTGCTGTTCGGCACTTTCCGCATGCCTGAGGGGCAACTGCCGCAGGATTACGGCAAGGATGAAGCCACCATGCCGAAGGAAATCGGAGGGCAGCTTGCCTATCCGTTCCGCCGCTAGGTTCTCGAGGGCCGCGAAACGCCAGTCCGTTCAAACAATAGTCGGCGAATTTGCGGAACGTTCACGAATTGAGGGCAGGTTAGCCGGGTCGGGCACCGGCTCGGCTGTTATCTGATCGCTTCTGCCGGTTTGTGACGTCCCGGGGGTAAGAGTATGCGTAAACAACTGCTGCGCCGTCATGCGCGCGTCTGTCTTCTGGTTGCGGCCGCGGTGCTGGCATCGCCGGCTGCCGTCGTTGCCGAGTCCGCCGATGCCATCGCCGTCAATGTCGACCAGGCCAAGCTGGTGCGACTGCCTGGCAAGGTGGCAACCATCGTGGTCGGCAATCCCCTGATCGCCGACGTCACGCTCCAGCCCGGCGGCATGATCGTCGTCACCGGAAAGGGTTATGGCGCCACCAATTTCATCGCGCTCGACCGGGGCGGCGAGATCCTGGTCGACCGCCAGATCCAGGTCGAAGGTCCGAGCGATCGGCTCGTTACCGTCTATCGCGGGATCGAACGCGAGTCCTATAGCTGCGCGCCGCTTTGCCAGCGCCGCGTGACGCTCGGCGACAGCGACACCTACTTCAACAGCGCGATGAGCCAGGCCGGTTCGTTGAGCAGCTCGGCCAGCGGCAGTGCCGGTGCGGGCGCCAAGACGAATTGACCAAGACGAACTGACCAAGACGAACTGACCAAGACCAACCAAGTAAGACCAACCAGCGAGTTTGATTGGCGGGTTTGCCGGGGCAAGGATCGTCCTCGCCCGCCGCACGCGCGCGAGTTTCTCTCTCCGCGTCCTCGTCTCCATGCTCTCGTCTCCATGGTCTGGGTCGTTCGCGGTTAACGCGGCCTTAACGGCCCGGGCCGCCGGGTGCGGATCGCCTGAAACACTTAAACAATCAGTTTCCGCTATTGAACATGGCAGATGATTGCTGCTGCTGGGGAATTTGATGCCTTCGCCTGCACCTACGAGATTCACGCTCCTCGCCACGTTGCGCCGGTTTCGTGGCAGCCGCCGCGGCTCCGCAGCCGTCGAGTTCGCGCTGGTCGCGCCGATGTTCTTCGCGTTGCTGTTCGCCATCATCGAGTCGGCGCTGATGTTCTTGGCGAGCCAGGTGCTCGAGAGTGCCTCGCAGAATTCTGCGCGCGTGCTGCTGACCGGGCAGGCGCAAGGCGGCACGCTAACGGCCTGCGCGGTCTCCGGCGTCAGTACACCCTGCTCGCAAACGACGTTCAAGGCTTACGTCTGCAGCCAGATCCCGGCTCTGTTTGATTGCAGCAAGCTCTACGTCGACGTGGTGAGTACAAACTCGTTCGGAGCGCTAAGCCTCACCAATTATGGCAATTCCTGCAGCTTCAATCCAACCGGCGTGCAGTACAGTGCCGGGGCCGCCAACCAGGTCGTCGTGGTGCGGCTGTTCTATCAGTGGCCGCTCTTCGTCACTGGCCTTGGCTTCAACATGGGCTGCGGCAACAAGCGGCTGCTGATTGCGACCGCGGCCTTCAAGAATGAACCCTTCTGAGACAGATGGACCCGGGCGGACAGATGCAGGCGATTGCGAATATCTGGAGGAATGCCCGTAGCTCCGTGCGCGGCTTCCTCGCCGACAGGCGTGCGATCGCGGCGACCGAGTTCGCGGTCATCGTGCCGCTGATGCTTGTGATGTTCTTCGGGACCGTCGAATTTTCATCGGCCGTGGCGATCAATCGCAAAGTCACAATGATTGCACGGACTCTGTCCGATTTGACGTCGCAGTCGACGGGGGTCGACGATGGCGACATGCAGGACACGTTCACCGCAAGCATATCGATGATCATGCCTTACGACGCTACGCTCGTGAACGGCACGGTGGTTCAGATCAAAATCGATTCAAGCAGTGTCGCCAAGATCCAATGGAGCAAGTCCGCCACCATTGCCAACGGTGCGACGCAGGCCACGCTGACGGCGCCGCCCCCGGCTCTGGCTGCTGGTACCACGGTCACCTCGATGATTCCGCCGACGCTCTTGATCCCGTCGACCTACCTCATCTTCAGTCAGGCAAGTTACCTCTACACGCCTTCCGTCAAGTTCGTCCTGAAGTCGGGCATCACGATGAGCGATGTCTCCTACACGCGGCCGCGCCAGGTCACCTGCGTTCGTTACAACAATGCAGCGTGTTAGCCGTAGGTGTTGAGGTCTGCGAGCAGATAGCGGGATGAAAAAGGCCGGGCATCGCGCCCGGCCTTTTCGTTGATTTGTTCGCTTGAGCCGATCGGGGCCGTAAGCGGCAAGCTCAGCCGGCGGAGCGGAGGTTGTCCGCTGCCGACTTGCCGGAACGGCGGTCGGCCACGATCTCGTAGGAGATCTTCTGACCTTCGCGCAGCGTGCCGAGTCCTGCACGCTCCACAGCGCTGATGTGGACGAACACGTCCTGGCCGCCATCGTCAGGCTGGATGAAGCCGAAGCCTTTGGTCGCGTTAAACCACTTCACGGTTCCCATGCTCATGGGGGTAGTCCCTTCTCAGATAACACAATGTCAGAGCCCGCTTGCGCGGACAGGTTAGATCGAATTTTTGGAAGGGTCGTCAGCGTGTCTGAACCGGCTGTACCGGTGGATGCTAATGTCGTCCGGCCGAAAATCGATTAATTCATTTTATTGGAAACAGAACCCCAAAACAATGCTGACGTGCACGATTTTTTGATCCGCCGTGATGGTCACGGCGGATCAGCATACACGTCGGAATTTCGGGTCTGCGCTCGCGCGCTGGCCCCGACTAGCGGCGGCGGAACTGACCGCCACGCTGTCCGGGACGCGGAGGTCCGCCCATCCCGCTCGGACGTTCGTCCTTGTGGCGGAAAATCAGCCGGCCCTTTTCGAGGTCATAGGGCGACATCTCTACCGTCACGCGGTCGCCCGCCAGAGTCTTGATGCGGTTCTTCTTCATCTTGCCGGCGGTGTAGGCGACGATCTCGTGTCCGGCGTCGAGCTGCACGCGGTAGCGCGCGTCGGGGAGGATTTCGGTGACCAGTCCTTCGAACTGGATCAGCTCTTCCTTAGCCATGAATTTCTCCAGGTCGTGGACGGCTAGTGCGAATGGGGTTTGCGGGTCGGTTGGCCATTCGGCCGACTCTCGCGGCGCAAAAAGGCAACGCCTTGTATCCCATCAGACGCCCCGGCGCTATGCGCGGAACGCTGTTCCGGACGGCCGTTTGGCGAAGAATGCGCCTTGCCTCCGGAGCGGCCACGAGGAGCTGCCTTCGGGCCACTGCCGGGCCTTCCGTCGCCCTGCTTGGCGGCACTGTGGTGGCGCCCGTCCGCATGCCTTTCGTCGGCGCGGCGGCCGTCAGCGTGGCGTCCCTCACCATGTCTTGCGCCTTGCGGACGCTGGCCCGGGCGGCCCGGCCGACCCTGTCGTTGCTGCTGCGGGGGAGGGCCCGCATCGCGGCGGCCGGCGTCGGTGCGGCGATCCTCACGCGGCAGCGCCACTTTGATCAGCCGCTCGATGTCGCGGAGATAGCTGAGCTCCTCGCCGCCTGCGACCAGCGAGATCGCGGTGCCCTCGGCACCCGCGCGCGCGGTGCGGCCGATCCGATGCACATAGGTCTCCGGCACGTTGGGCAGGTCGAAATTGATGACGTGGGTGATGCCGTCGACATCGATGCCGCGGGCGGCGATATCGGTGGCGACCAACGTGCGGATTTCACCGGTGCGGAACTGGGCAAGCGTCCGTTCGCGATGGTTCTGCGACTTGTTACCGTGGATAGCGCTGGCGGGAATGCCGGCCTTCTCGAGCGTCTTCACCACCTTGTCCGCGCCGTGCTTGGTGCGGGTGAAAACCAGCGCGCGGTTGACCTGCTCCTGCTTCAACAGCTGAGCGAGGAACGCCGGCTTGGCGGAGAAGTCGACCTGGATGATGCGCTGCTGGATGCGCTCCACGGTCGAGGAGACCGGGGTCACGGCGACGCGGGCGGGGTCGCGCAGCATGGCGTCGGCCAGCTCGGCGATGTCCTTCGGCATGGTGGCCGAGAAGAACAGCGTCTGCCGCTTGATCGGCAGCTTGGCGACGATTTTGCGGATGTCGTTGATGAAGCCCATGTCGAGCATGCGGTCGGCCTCGTCGAGCACGAGGAATTCGACGCTTCCAAGCTTCAGCCCGTTGCTCTGCACGAGGTCGAGCAAACGGCCGGGGGTGGCGACCAGCACCTCGACGCCCTGCATCAGCGAGCGGACCTGACGGCCCATCGGCACGCCGCCGATGGCGAGCGTCGAAGACAGGCGGATGTGGCGGCCATAGGCGTTGAAGCTGTCGAGGATCTGGCCGGACAGCTCGCGGGTCGGCGACAGCACCAGGACGCGGGCCGTCTTCGGCTGCGGCTTGATGCGATTTTCGAGCAGGCGGTGCAGGATCGGCAGCGCGAAGGACGCGGTCTTGCCGGTTCCGGTCTGGGCGATGCCGACGACGTCGCGGCCGGTCAGCGCGGTCGGAATCGTCTGGGCCTGGATGGGGGTGGGGGTGACGTAATTCTCTTCGGTGAGAGCACGGGCGATGGGCTCGGCGAGGCCGAAATCCTGAAACGAAGTCAAAAGATGGGTTCTTTCCATGTCATAAGCGGGCGCCCGGCGCATTCGGCGCGGCGCGCGCAAAAGGGTGTCGAGAGGGACACCTGCGTGTTTGGGGTGTCGGATGGCTTGATGGGATGGGGCAAGCCAGACGCCCGTAAGGGCTTAAGAACACGCGGCTCGCAACGGTCGCCTGATTCGCAGGAGACCTCGACTTCATATGGAACATTGAGGCGGCGCTTTCAAGGCACGCCCCACACAATCGGCGATCGCGGTGCAGAAATAGTTATGCCGGAAATTTAGCCAGAGTGATAAATTTGCTCAGAAAATAGCCTGCCTGCCGCATTCGCATACATTTGAATTGCTTAATGTTTAGGCGATGCAGTCCATGCGATACTTCGTTTTATGTCAATTTTGCAATTAGAATCAATGGCTTGCCATGTGTCTAATCCATGGCACGGTTCTTGCGAATCCGTTAATCGCAGGCGGCCGTTGGGGCCGTTTCGCAGCGTTTTTCACGTCTGCGTCAGGGAGATGAGACACTCATGCATAGCAAATCCACTCACGATATAGCGGCGCCATTTAGCCGCCGTGGCGTTCTCGCCGCGACCGCCGGACTGATGCTTGGTCTGGCTTCCATTTCTGGTGCGAAGGCCGCGGACGACACCATCAAGGTCGGCGTGCTTCATTCCCTCTCCGGCACCATGGCCATCAGCGAAACCACGCTGAAGGACACCATCCTCTTCCTGATCGACGAGCAGAACAAGAAGGGCGGCGTCAACGGCAAGAAGCTCGAAGCCGTGGTCGTCGATCCCGCTTCGAACTGGCCGCTGTTCGCCGAGAAGGCGCGCGAGCTGATCACCAAGGACAAGGTCTCGGTCGTGTTCGGCTGCTGGACCTCGGTGTCGCGCAAGTCGGTGCTCCCGGTGTTCAAGGAGCTGAACAGCATCCTGTTCTACCCCGTGCAGTACGAGGGCGAGGAGAGCGAGCGCAACGTGTTCTACACCGGTGCCGCGCCGAACCAGCAGGCGATCCCTGCCGTCGACTATCTGATGAAGGACGAGAAGGTGAAGCGCTGGGTGCTCGCGGGCACTGACTACGTCTATCCGCGCACCACCAACAAGATCCTGGAAGCCTACCTGAAGTCCAAGGGTGTCGCCCAGGAAGACATCATGATCAACTACACGCCGTTCGGTCATTCCGACTGGCAGACGATCGTGGCCGACATCAAGAAGTTCGGCTCGGCCGGCAAGAAGACCGCGGTGGTCTCGACCATCAACGGCGACGCCAACGTTCCCTTCTACAAGGAGCTCGGCAACCAGGGCATCAAGGCGAAGGACATCCCGGTCGTCGCGTTCTCGGTGGGTGAGGAAGAACTCGCCGGCATCGACACCAAGCCGCTGCTCGGCCATCTCGCCGCCTGGAACTACTTCCAGTCGATCAAGTCGCCGGAGAACGAGAAGTTCATCAAGGCGTGGCAGACCTACACCAAGAATCCGAAGCGCGTGACCAACGATCCGATGGAAGCGCACGTGATCGGCTTCGACATGTGGGTCAAGGCGGTCGAGAAGGTGAAGTCGACCGATCCGGACAAGGTGATCGATGCGCTCCCGGGCATCGAAGCCAAGAACCTGACCGGCGGCACCTCCAAGATGCTTCCGAACCATCACATCACCAAGCCGGTGTTCATTGGCGAAATCAAAGCCAACGGCCAGTTCGACGTGGTGTGGAAGACCCCGGGTCTTGTCGCGGGCGACGCCTGGTCCAAGGAGCTCGACGGCTCCAAGGACCTGGTCGGCGACTGGGTCGGCAAGAAGTGCGGTAACTTCAACACCAAGACCAACAAGTGCCTCGGTTCGGGCTCCTGATCCGGATCTGACGCTCCATTGCACGATCGGAGAAGGCGGCGATCCCGCCGCCTTCTCCACCCTTTTCTGCCGGGGTCTTTCACAGTGCCAGCCAATTTGTCCGCCCGCCTATGTTCGCTCCTGCTCTCGTTGTTCCTGATCGCGTTCGCACTGCCGGCCTTGGCCGGCCCGTTCGAGGATGCGGTCGCCAAATTCGCCAACGATGATTATTCCGACACGGAAGAGGCGATCGGCGTGGTCGCAAGCAGCGGCAATACGCTGGCCTTTCCGATCATCAGCGCGCTCCAGGACGGCCGGCTCATGGCCGACCCCGATAGCAAGAAGGTTTACGTCACCGGCACCGACGGCAAGTCGATCGATGCCGCGACCGGCCAGGCCGTGGCCAGCGTGCCCGACAGTGCAAGCGCGGTCCGCCTCAACAACCGCCTGCGCCGCAGCGTCGATGCCGCGATCGGCAGCCTGACTCTGCAGTCACCGGACATCGGAGCGCGGCTCCAGGCCGCGCAATCCGTCTTCAAGTCGCATGAGGAGACGTCGCTCGAAGCCGTCGATGGCGCGCTCGCCAAGGAAACTAACCGATCCGTCAAGGTTGCGCTGGGTGACGCCCGCGCAGCGATCCTGTTGTTCAAGCCTGATGCCACCGAGGTCGAGAAGCTCGAAGCTGTTGCCACCATCAAGGCGCGCGGCGACCAGGAGGCGATGGCGCTGCTCACCGGCATGGGCGACCAACCGGCCTCGGTGACCAAGGCTGCGGCGAGCGCAATCGGTTCGATCCAGAGTTCGCTCGCGGTCTGGTCGATGGTGCAGAATGCCTGGTACGGCCTCTCGCTCGGTTCGGTGCTGCTGCTTGCCGCGATCGGGCTTGCCATCACTTTCGGCGTGATGGGCGTCATCAACATGGCCCATGGCGAGATGGTGATGATCGGGGCCTACACCACCTTCGTGGTGCAGGAGGTGATCCGCACCCGCTATCCCGGCCTGTTCGACTATTCGCTGCTGATCGCCGTGCCGCTCGCCTTCCTGGTGGCGGGCGCACTCGGCGTCGTGATCGAGCGCAGCATCATTCGCTTTCTCTACGGCCGTCCCCTGGAGACGCTGCTGGCGACGTGGGGCCTGTCGCTGGTGCTGCAGCAGGCCGTGCGTACCATGTTCGGCCCGACCAACCGCGAGGTCGGCAACCCCTCCTGGATGAGCGGCGCGTTCGAGCTCGGCCAGATCACCATTACCTACAACCGGCTCTGGATCCTGGTCTTTACGCTCGCGGTGTTCGTCATTCTGCTCGCGATGCTGCGCTACACGGCACTCGGGCTCGAAATGCGCGCGGTGACGCAGAACCGCCGCATGGCGGCCTCGATGGGCATCGCGACTTCGCGTGTCGACGCGCTGACCTTCGGACTCGGCTCGGGCATTGCCGGCATCGCCGGTGTGGCGCTGTCGCAGATCGATAATGTCAGCCCCAATCTCGGCCAGAGCTACATCATCGACAGCTTCATGGTCGTGGTGTTCGGCGGAGTCGGCAATCTCTGGGGCACGCTGGTCGGCGCCTTCACGCTCGGCATCGCCAACAAATTCCTGGAGCCGGTCGCCGGCGCCGTGCTCGGCAAGATCGCCATCCTCGTTCTCATCATCCTGTTCATTCAAAAGCGGCCGCGCGGCCTGTTCGCGCTCAAGGGCCGTGCGGTGGAAGCATGACCCCTCACATGCTGACGCGATCGCTGGATCGCGGCGCGACCATCTTCCTTGCCATCGTCGTGGCCTGCGGCATCCTCATCCCGCTCTCCAACCTGCTGCTGCCCGCGGGTTCGTTCCTGCAAGTGCCGACCTATCTCGTCGCGCTCTGGGGCAAATATGTCTGCTACGCCATCCTGGCGCTCTCGATCGACCTGATCTGGGGCTATTGCGGCATCCTCTCGCTCGGCCACGGTGCCTTCTTCGCCCTCGGTGGCTACGCGATGGGCATGTACCTGATGCGGCAGATCGGCAGCCGCGGCGTCTACGGCAACCCGGTCCTGCCGGACTTCATGGTGTTTCTGAATTATTCGAAGCTGCCCTGGTACTGGTACGGCTTCGACATGTTCTGGTTTGCCGCGCTGATGGTGCTGATCGTACCGGGGCTGCTCGCCTTCTGCTTCGGCTGGCTCGCCTTCCGCTCCCGCGTCACGGGCGTGTATCTGTCGATCATCACCCAGGCGATGACCTATGCACTGCTGCTTGCCTTTTTCCGCAACGATTTCGGCTTCGGCGGCAACAACGGCATGACCGACTTCAAGGACATTTTGGGCTTCAACGTGCAGGCCGAGGGCACGCGTGCCGCGCTGTTCGCGCTGAGCTGCCTGGCGCTGATCGCTGGCTTCCTGATCTGCCGCGCCATCGTCTCGTCCAAGCTCGGCAAGGTGTTGATCGCGGTGCGCGATGCGGAATCGCGCACGCGCTTCCTCGGCTACCGCGTCGAATCCTACAAGCTGTTCGTGTTCACGGTGTCGGCCTGCATGGCCGGCGTCGCCGGCGCGCTCTATGTGCCGCAGGTCGGCATCATCAACCCGAGCGAATTCGCGCCGGGCAATTCGATCGAGGCGGTGATCTGGGTTGCGGTCGGCGGCCGCGGTACGCTGGTCGGCGCCGCGCTCGGTGCCGTCGTCGTCAACTACGCAAAGACGTTCTTCACCTCCGGCATGCTCGCGCCCTACTGGCTGTTCATGCTGGGTGCCATGTTCATCCTGGTAACGCTGCTGCTGCCCAAGGGCATCGTCGGCACTTTCAATGCCTGGTGGGACTCGTCGAAGGAAAGGCGCGACGCCGCGACCATTGCGAGCGCAGCGGCCGAAGATGGCGTCGCCGAACCCAAAATGGCGGAGGAGGTGCAATGAACGTCATGGACACCCGCGCGACCTCCGCAATGCTGTATCTCGACGGCGTGCACGTCTCGTTCGACGGCTTCCACGCCATCAACAACCTCTCGCTGACGCTCGAGCCCGGTGAGATGCGCGCCATCATCGGCCCGAACGGCGCCGGCAAGACCACGATGATGGACATCATCACCGGCAAGACCAAGCCCGACGAAGGCACCGTGCTGTTCGACGGCGTCACCGATCTGACGCGGCTGGACGAAACCCGTATCGCCGAGCTCGGCATCGGCCGCAAATTCCAGAAGCCGACCGTGTTCGAGAGCCAGACCGTGCAGGACAATTTGCTGCTCGCGCTCAATGTCGACCACAGCGTCAAGGGCACGCTGTTCTGGCGCGGCAGCCGGGCGGAATCCGAACAGATCGACAAGGTGCTGGAGACGATCCGCCTCACCGATGCCCGCAACCGTCTCGCCGGCAGCCTCAGCCATGGCCAGAAGCAGTGGCTCGAGATCGGCATGCTGCTGGCGCAAGATCCGAAACTACTCCTCGTCGACGAGCCGGTCGCCGGCATGACCGACGTCGAGACGCATCTCACCGCCGAGCTGCTCAAGCAAATCAACAAGACCCACACCGTGATGGTGGTCGAGCACGACATGACGTTCGTGCGCGAGCTCGGCGTCAAGGTCACTTGCCTGCACGAGGGTACCGTGCTCGCGGAAGGCACCATCGACCAGGTCTCGTCCAACGAGCGGGTCATCGAAGTGTATCTGGGGCGGTGAGCGATGCTTGAGGTCAAGGACATCAACCTGTTCTACGGCGCGGCGCAGGCGCTGCGCGGCGTGTCGATCGCGGCCGAGCCCGGCAAGGTGACTTGCGTGCTCGGGCGCAACGGAGTCGGCAAGACCTCGCTCCTGCGCGCCATGGTCGGGCAGTACCCGATCTCTTCGGGCGCGATCGTGCTCGACGGCAGTGATATCACGGGCCTGAAGCCCTATGAGCGCGCGCGCAAGGGCATCGGCTTCGTGCCGCAGGGGCGCGAGATATTTCCGCTTCTGACGGTCGAGGAGAATCTCAAGACCGGCTTCGGCCCGCTCAGGCGCGAGGACAAGCACATTCCGGACGACGTGTACTCACTGTTCCCGGTGCTGCAATCCATGCTCGGACGGCGCGGCGGCGATCTCTCCGGCGGCCAGCAGCAACAGCTCGCGATCGGGCGCGCGCTGGTGATGCGGCCAAAGCTGCTGCTGCTCGACGAGCCGACGGAGGGCATCCAGCCCTCGATCATCAAGGACATCGGCCGTGCCATCTCGTACCTGCGCAACCTCGGCAACATCGCCATCGTGCTGGTCGAACAATATCTCGACTTTGCCTGCGAACTCGGCGACAGTTTTGCGGTGATGGATCGCGGCGCGGTGAAGTTCACCTGCGACCGCTCCAATCTCGACGCGAGCGAAATCAGCCGCCAGATGGCGCTGTAGGCATTCTGCCGCGACCGGCTGGGGAGGCGGATGCGCAGCGACGTTTCAGCGACATCTTCGGTGTTCGACGCCAACCGTGCCCGCGGCGCGGTGCGCTTCGACGTCCACGCGCGCGACGGTGTGACGCGTCGCGGGATCTTGCATGAGTCCGGCTCCCTGCGCGTACGCTTCCCTTCGCCGGAGGACGAAGGGCTCTCCGGCGTGTTCGTCAACACGGCCGGCGGTGTCGCCGGCGGCGATCGCTTCGACATCGAGATCGCTGCCGCAGATGGTTCGAAGCTGACGCTGACGACGGCGGCCGCGGAAAAGGTCTATCGCGCGCCAGGGCAGGCGGCGGAGCTCAATATAGCGCTGAAGGTTGCCGCAGGCGCGCATCTCGGCTGGCTGCCGCAGGAGACTATCCTGTTCGACCGGGCGCGCGTGCAGCGCCGCTTCGACATAGACCTCGATGCGACTGCCTCGCTCCTGCTGTGCGAGATCGTGGTGTTCGGCCGTACCGCGATGGGTGAACGGATGGCGCAGGGCGAGTTCGTCGACCGCTGGCGGCTGCGTCGTGGCGGCAGGCTGGTGTTCGCCGAGACCGTCAGGCTCGACGGCAATATCGGCGCAAAGCTTGCGCGATCGGCGGTGGCGAAGGGCGGCGCTGCGATCGGGACGGCGCTGATCGTGCCCGGCGACGAGGCCCTGATCGAGCGCATCCGCGAGGCGTCGGAATCCTTCGTCGGCGAGGTCGGGATATCCGCCTGGAATGGCTTTGCAATGGCGCGGTTCTGTGCCCAAGATGCGGCGCGCCTGCGCGCCGACATGATGGCCGTGTTGGCGCGCACCGGTGCGGCGCTGCCGCGGCTCTGGTTGAATTGACGAAGTGAACGGAAGAGATTTTGTATGAACCTGTCTCCCCGCGAAAAGGACAAGCTTCTGATCTCGATGGCGGCGATCGTGGCCCGCCGCCGGCTGGATCGCGGCGTCAAGCTCAACCATCCCGAGGCGATCGCAATCATTTCCGACTTCATCCTCGAAGGCGCGCGGGATGGCCGCACCGTCGCCGAGTTGATGCAATCGGGTGCGCAGGTCCTCACCCGCGACCAGGTGATGCCGGGCATTCCCGAGATGATCCATGACATCCAGGTCGAGGCGACCTTTCCGGACGGCACCAAGCTCGTCACCGTGCACGAACCGATCAGGTAGTTTTGAATTCGTCATTCCGGGGCGCCTGAAGGGCGAACCCGGAATCCAGAGTTGTTGATTGAGATTCCGGGTTCTCGCTGCGCGAGCCCCGGAATGACGAGGAGGATAGAATGATCCCCGGCGAACTCTTCATCCAGGACGGCGAGATCGAGCTCAATGCCGGCCGCAAGACCGTGACGCTGACGGTTGCCAACACCGGCGACCGCCCGATCCAAGTCGGCTCGCACTACCATTTCTTCGAGACCAACCCGGCGCTGAAGTTCGACCGCAAGAAAGCTCGCGGCATGCGCCTCGACATCGCCGCCGGCACCGCCGTTCGCTTCGAGCCGGGCCAGACTCGCGACGTCCAGCTCGTCGCGGTGGCCGGCAAGAAGACCATCTACGGCTTCCGCGGCGACGTGATGGGGAAGCTGTGAAATCCACAGGAACGAGCGTGGCGCGGCATGGTTGAGGCGAAAACGGAGGACTTTGCCATGCTGTCACCTGTCCGCCTCGTCTCCGAAGCCGCCGAACTCGCCGCGCGCCGTCACAACGGGATGACGCGCAAGGGCCGCGGTCATGAGCCTTACATCAACCACCTCGCCGAGGTCGCGAACCTGCTTGCCACTGCGACAGACGGCGCCGACGCCGAACTCGTTGCCGCCGGCTGGCTGCATGATGCGATCGAGGACACCGACACCACGCGCGAGGAACTCGCGCAAAAATTCTCTGACCGTGTCGCGTCGCTTGTCGACGAGTGCACCGACGATATGAGCCTGCCTAAGCCGGAGCGGCGGCGGCGTCAGGTGCTCGACGCACCGAAAAAATCGGCTGGCGCCAGGCTGATCAAGATCGCCGACAAGATCAGCAATATCGGCGCGCGCGTACATTCGGATCCGACGGCCGAGGAACGTGACGACCTCGTCGATTACACCGACTGGGCCGAGCAGGTTGTCGCCGGTTGCCGCGGCGCCAACTCTTGGCTCGATATGACATTCGACGACATGGTGCTCACAGCGAGGACCTCGCTGTGAGCACCGATCCCAAATTCAAACGCAAACGGGGCTTGTGATGTCCGTCAAAATAAAGCGTTCCGTCTATGCCGACATGTTCGGTCCGACCACCGGCGACAGGGTGCGGCTGGCCGACACCGACCTCATCATCGAGGTCGAGAAGGATTTCACCACCTACGGCGAGGAAGTGAAGTTCGGCGGCGGCAAGGTGATCCGCGACGGCATGGGCCAGTCGCAAGTCACCAACAAGCAGGGCGCGGCGGACACCGTCATCACCAATGCGCTGATCGTCGATCACTGGGGCATCGTGAAGGCCGACGTCGCGATCAAGGACGGCATGATCGCCGGCATCGGCAAGGCCGGCAATCCCGACATCCAGCCCGGTGTCACCATCATCATCGGCCCCGGCACCGACGTGATCGCCGGCGAAGGCAAGATCCTCACCGCCGGCGGCTTCGACAGCCACATCCACTTTATCTGCCCGCAGCAGATCGAGCACGCGCTGATGTCTGGCGTCACCTCGATGCTAGGGGGCGGCACCGGGCCCTCGCACGGCACGTTCGCCACCACCTGCACGCCGGGGCCGTGGCACATGGGGCGGATGATCCAGTCGTTCGACGCATTCCCGGTCAATCTCGGCATCTCCGGCAAGGGCAACGCCTCGCGGCCCGCCGCGCTGGTCGAGATGATCAAGGCCGGCGCCTGTGCGCTGAAGCTGCACGAGGACTGGGGCACCACGCCGGCCGCGATCGACACCTGCCTGTCGGTCGCCGACGACTACGACATCCAGGTGATGATCCACACCGACACGCTGAATGAATCCGGCTTTGTCGAGGATACCATCAAGGCCTTCAAGGGCCGCACCATCCACGCCTTTCACACCGAGGGCGCCGGCGGCGGTCACGCCCCCGATATCATCAAGGTCGCGGGGCTGAAGAACGTGCTCCCGTCTTCGACCAACCCGACGCGGCCCTTCACGCGCAACACCATCGACGAGCATCTGGACATGCTGATGGTCTGCCACCATCTCGATCCCTCGATCGCGGAAGATCTGGCGTTTGCTGAAAGCCGCATCCGCAAGGAGACCATCGCGGCCGAGGACATCCTGCATGATCTTGGCGCGCTCTCCATGATCTCGTCGGACTCCCAGGCCATGGGCCGCCTGGGAGAGGTCATCATCCGGACCTGGCAGACTGCCGACAAGATGAAGAAGCAGCGCGGCTCGCTGCCGCAGGACAAGGGCAAGGACAACGACAATTTCCGCGTCAAGCGCTACATCGCCAAATACACGATCAATCCCGCGATCGCCCATGGCGTTTCGAAGCTGATCGGCTCGGTGGAGAAGGGCAAGCTCGCCGATCTCGTGCTGTGGTCGCCGGCCTTCTTCGGCGTCAAGCCGGATTGCGTCGTCAAGGGCGGCATGATCGTCGCGGCTCCCATGGGCGATCCCAACGCCTCGATTCCGACCCCGCAGCCGGTGCATTACCAGCCGATGTTCGGTGCCTTCGGCAAGGCGATGACCGCATCCTCGGTGGTGTTCACCTCGAAGGCCGCGATCACGGGCGGCCTCGCGCGAAAGCTCGGCATCGACAAGAAGCTCTATGCGGTCCAGAACACCCGCGGCAGGATCTCGAAGAAGAGCATGATCCACAACGACGCTACGCCCAATATCGAGGTCGATCCGGAGACCTATGAGGTCCGCGCCGACGGCGAGCTCTTGACCTGCGCCCCCGCCGAGGTGCTGCCGATGGCGCAGCGATATTTCATGTACTGAAATAGCGCCTCGACGCATGTCTCAGGAATATGTCCTGGCCGCATATCCGGGAGCAGCTTTTCCGGGTTTTGCGTTCGATCGCGCTTGGTCTAAGGTCCCGCCCGGTATCTGAAGCCCAGAAGAAAAGCCGGGAGGATTTCTCGTGATCTACGTCGTTGCCACCCTGACCATCAAGCCCGAAACGCGCGCCGAATTCATTGCAGCCGCCACCGCCTGCATCAAGGAGACGCGGAAAGAGCCCGGCAACATCGCCTATGATCTGCATGAGAGCGTCACCGATCCCGCCAAGATGGTGTTCGTCGAGCAGTGGGAGAATGCCGAGGCGCTGGTGCCGCATCGCGCCATGGAGCACATGAAGACGTTCGGCCGCGTCGCGGTGAAGTGTTTTACGGCGCCACCGAAGATCGAAGTGATCACGCCCGAGAAGGTCGAGACACGGTAACGGGGTAAAAGCGCATGATCCGGGCGACGCAGGTCAGGGGACAACACCGCTTCGCGGAAGCGCCGGCGGATACGGTCGTGCTCGATTTCGACGATCGACACCGCCGCCGCATGGCGATGACGGGGACGCGGGGGCTCGAATTCCTGCTCGACCTGGAGAATGCCGTCGCGCTGCGCGGCGGCGATGCGCTGGTGTTGGAGGACGGCCGGCTGATCGAGGTGGTCGCCGCGCCCGAGCCGTTGCTCGAGATCCGCGGCCACGATCCGCACCACCTTATTCGCGTCGGCTGGCATCTCGGCAATCGCCATCTGCCGACGCAGATCATGGCCAAGGGCCTGCGCATCCGCCGCGACCACGTCATCGAAGCCATGGTGAAGGGCCTCGGCGCACGCGTGATCGAGATCGAGGCGCCGTTCGATCCCGAAGGCGGCGCCTATGCCGATGCCGGTCATGCACATGGACACGACGGCCACGCGCATCACGATCATGGCCACGATGATCATCACGGTCATGATCACCACCATGATCATGCCGCACATGGCGACGGTCACGCTCACCACCACGACGAGCATTGCGATCACCCCGATCATCACCACGGCCACAAGCATGCTCATGACCACAAATGAGCCGCTCGCGGCCCGCGACCTCGCGGAGCGCGAGGCGGCGGCGCTTTACCGGCTGATGACCTGGCTGTCGCCCGCGTTTCCCGTCGGGGGCTTTTCCTACTCCAGCGGCATCGAATGGGCGGTCGAGGCTGGCGACATAGCCGACACCGCGTCGCTGGCGGACTGGCTCGATGCGATGCTTCGCGATGGCTCTGGCTTCTGCGATGCGACGTTTCTGGTCCACGCCTATCGCGCCACTGAAGCGGGCGAGGGCGACACCCTGAGCGATATCGCCGAGCTCGCCGCGGCCTTCGTGCCGTCGCGCGAGCGGCAGCTGGAGACGACATCGCAGGGCCGTGCCTTCATCGACATCGCCCGCGCCGCATGGGATGCCGATGGGCTGGATGCCATGGTTTCGGCATGCTGCACCCCATTGGTCTATCCAGTTGCTGTTGGCGTGGTCGCCGCGATGCACGGCGTGCCGCTGGCGCCGACGCTGCACGCCTTCCTGCATGCGCTGGTCTCGAACTGGATTTCCGCGGCCAGCCGGCTCATTCCGCTCGGCCAGACCGACAGCCAGCGCGTGCTGGTGAGGCTGGAAGCCGCGGTTGCGGCGACGGCGAATCGTGCGCTGAATGCGACGTTGGACGATGTCGGCGGCGCGGCATTTCGCGCCGACCTCGCCAGCCTGCGGCACGAGACGCAATATACGCGGCTGTTCAGATCTTGAGCACGAGCCTCACTCTGTCGTCCCGGCGAAGGCCGGGACCCATAACCACGAATCTTTGTGGCGATGGAGGGATGTGGCCACAGCCCGCCACATCAACTGAGTTCGGTGGCTATGGGTCCCGGCCTTCGCCGGGACGACGTTAAGAGAGAGTGAGTTACATGTCGAAATCTCACGGCCCCTTGCGTGTCGGTATCGGCGGTCCGGTCGGATCGGGCAAGACCGCGCTGATGGACCTGCTCTGCAAGACCATGCGCGAGCGCTACGACATCGCCGCGATCACCAACGACATCTACACCAAATGGGATGCGGAATTTCTTGTCCGCTCCGGCTCGCTGACGCCGGATCGCATTGCCGGGGTCGAGACCGGCGGCTGCCCGCACACCGCGATCCGCGAGGACGCCTCGATGAATCTCGCCGCGGTGGCGGATATGCGCGCCAAGTTTCCCGGGCTCGATCTCGTGCTGATCGAATCCGGCGGTGATAACCTCGCTGCCACTTTTTCCCCCGAGCTCGCCGATCTCACCATTTACGTCATCGACGTGGCGGCCGGCGACAAGATCCCGTCCAAGGGCGGCCCCGGCATCACCCGGTCCGACCTCCTTGTCATCAACAAGATCGACCTGGCGCCCCATGTCGGCGCCTCCCTGGAAAAGATGGAGACGGACGCCGGGCGCATGCGCGGTGAGCGGCCGTTCGTCATGACCAACCTGAAGAAGAGCCAGGGGCTGGACCGCATCATCGGCTTCATTGAGGCCAAAGGCGGCTTGAAACGGGCCGGCTGACCGCCGCGACGACCTAACGCAGGCGTTTTCCCCGTTAACGCGTTGGGCAAAGCCGTGTCCGCGGAACAAATTTCGGTCACGGCAATTGATTACCTCCGGTGCCCGGAGCAAATCCATCCCGGCCCGACCATCGGCGGGCCGATTTAAGCTTCTCAGGCGACCAAGTTGCGTACCGATGCCTCCTCCTTCATTATCCCGGCCATTGGGGTTCACCCTGTTTCGGCACGTGCCCGTTCGAGCGGCGTCCATATGCTCCGTGTTTATTGCCGACCTCCTGCTTTCGCCTGAGTAGTCGCGTGGTCAGGCTGGGTTTCATCATTGGCTTCATTGCTCTGCTCGGAGCCCTGCTCTCCGGGCTTGCGGCTTATCGCGTCCACGACCAGGAGCTGGCGCTGGACCGGATCGCGCTGGCACGCGCGATCGATGTCCATGCAAGCCTGGTCCAGGACCGGCTCACCGAGCGCGAATTGCTCGCGCGGGTTGCCTCCGGGCTGTTCCGGGCGCCGTCGGTGCTCAAGCCCAACATGCTAGAGCCGCTGCGCTCGGCCATCTACGCCTTCAAGACCGATTTCGTGGTGGCGGGCTGGATCGCCCGACTGAAGCCGAACGAGCTTACCGCAGCGCAGGCCGCCATCGCGAGCGCCGGCTTCCCTAATCCGCGAATCCGCAGCTATGACGACAAGCCTATCGATCCGGCAGGTGTCACCCAGCCGATCGACGTGCTGATGGATCTCGAGCCGCGCAGCAACGAGACCAAGGGGCTGCCCGGCCGCAGCTACGACCAGGATCAGGTGCGCGGCGCCATGCTGGCGCGCGCCAGAGTGGAGAAGAGGTCGGTTGCCTCAGAACCGGTTGCCCTCCTGCGTAGCGGCGGGCCGATCGGCATCATTGTGGCCGCTCCCGTCATCCCCGAGGGCGCAACGGAGCCGGCGGGCTTCATCACATTTTCCTACGAGCTCTCTTCCCTGATGCTGACCAACGACGACATGTCGTTGTTCGCGGTCGCGCTGAAGGATCCGCGCCGGGAGGGTGGCGAGCTCGTCGCCAACGATCAAGGCGTGGTCTCGGCCCGCCCGACGGCGGCGGATGGGCCGGCGCCGTCGGCGACGCGCACGGTGAGCTTCGGTGGTCGCGACTGGCAGCTCGGCTATTACGCCAAGACCAATTCGGCGCGCCGCGCCGAGCAGACTGCGATCATCGTGGCGGCGATCGGCCTTGCGATCACCGCGATGGTGTGCGGCCTGTTCGGCTATGTCGCCTACAACAATTTGCGGCTCAGCCGGGAAATCCAGGTCAGAATCGGTTTCGAGCGCCGGCTGACGGCTGTCATCGACGAGCTCAACCACCGGGTCAAAAACATCCTGGCGGTGATCCAGTCGATCGTGACCCGCACGCTGCGCCATGGCTCCGACATCGATGTCGCGCGCGAGCTCCTGATCGGCCGCATCCACGCCATGTCCAACGTCGTCTCGCTGCTCAGCGAGAGCCAGTGGCAGGGTGTCAAGCTGAAGGGCCTGTTCGAGGCGCGCGCCATCCCGCATGCCGACCGCATCGCCGTCACCGGCCCTGATATCGCAGTCAGCGCGCGCGCGGCGCAGAGCCTGTCGCTGCTGTTCTTCGAGCTCGCCTCGCACTCCGACGAGGGCCTGTCGCTGGTCGGCAAGCATCCGCACATCACTGCCAATTGGACGGTCACGAACGAGGGGGCCGGCGAGGTCTTCTATTTCCGCTGGGAGGAGTTCAACACCAGCGAAGCGACGCGCCGCCCCGATTCCGACTTCGGCCTGATCCTGCTCGACCGCGTCGCGCCCGAGGCGCTCGGCGGCACCGCCAAGCGCTATTTCACCGACGTCTCCTATGTCTACGAGCTGACCGCGCCGATGGAGACGGTCGAGGACATGACCGAGCGCGACCGCACCGACAAGCTGTCAGCACCGATCCGGCCGGCGCGGTAATTCCAGGCTAGCTCTTCGGCCGCAGCACGAGGTCAACCAGAGTCCGCGCGTAGGCCGGCGTGATCGGCGCGATGCCGAAGACGTAGCGGTAGAACAGGCTGCCATAGATCGCATCGTAGAGATCCTGCGGCGGTGCTTCCGCCAGAATGCTGCCGTCGCTCTGGCCTGCGGCGATCATCTCGACCAGCGCGTCGCGGCGGAATTGCAGATAGCGGGCGTAGAACAGCTCCGCCGAGCCGGTCTTGGAGATGCATTCGGAGATGACGGCGAGCTGGACCTTGCCGAACTCGCCCTGGAGGGCTTCGGCATAGGCGGCGGCATGGCGGCGTGCGCGCGCGGCGGGGCTGCCCGAGCTTGCAGGCGGTAGCGGCAGCATCTGCGCGGCATGGTGAAGAAAGGCGTCGATCAGCAAGGCTTCGCGGGACGGCCACCATTTGTAGATCGTCATCTTGGAGACGCTGGAGTGGCGCGCGATCGCGTCGATGGTGGTGGCGGCAAGGCCGGTGGTGGCCATCAACGCATAGGCGCTTTGGAGAATGGCGTTGGTGGTCTCGATCGACCTTGGCCGGCCGCGCCGGGGCGCGGTGTCGGCTCCCTCACCCCCGCCATTCGCCATCACCACGCCGGCCTCCTCGCGCAATCCGCTGCCGCTCCGCATAGCCCAGCCGTGATGGCGGGCCTAGCGGAATCGGAAGGTGCCGGGCTAGGCCTGTTGCCGCAAGGCCGCGGGCAGGTCCTGCCGCTTCGACCAGGCGATGTAATATGCGACCGCGGCCATCGCCGCGAAGCCGCCCAGACTCACGGCGATCTGCATCACCACCAGATTGGCGCCGGTGATCAGGATGAGATGGCCGGCGAGGGACAGCAATACGCCGACGCAGAACACCGCGAGCCATTCCTCGCCGCATCGGATGACCGCCCGTAGCGATCTCCATTGCAGGCCGGGATGATCGGCCGGGACGAGATGTGTCGCGATGAAAGCGAGCGCGAGGAAGTGGACCACGCGATACGGTGCGAGGTTTTCCTTGTCGGTCGGCGTGATGTTGTCGAGCACGATGTCCGGCAGGTAGGCGGCAAGCGCCGGCGAGTGGCGCATCAGCGTGATCGCCATCCCGAATACGAGATAGGCGCCTGCAAGCACGCGCAGCCAGGACAGGCCGTGCAGCGCGCGGCCCGACGCTCCGGTCACGGCGAACCAGCCGCCCAGCACCATCAGCATCTGCCAGCAGAATGGGTTGAAGGTCCACTCCTGGTCCGGATAGACATGGAAATTCCAGTCGAACCAGCGCGCCGCGACGTACAGCGCGACCGATGCCGCAAGCGTCAGGTTCGGCCGCCGCAACAGCCCCCACAGCGCGAACGGAAAGAAGGCCATCAGCGGGATCATCAGCTGCAACAGATCGAGATTCAGCGGCTCCTCCTGGAGCACGAGGCCACGCACCAGGATGCGCAGCGGGTGCTCGAGAATTCCCGATATGTTGTATTCGTGGATGATTTCGGGCGCCTTGGATTGCGAGGCGACATAGGCGATGGTGTCGATATAGATCACGAACAGGACGACATAGGCGGCGTAGAGCCGCCACATGCGCTGGAAGATGCGCGTCGCCGCGACGACGTAACCGCGCTCCAGGGCGATCTTGCCGTGAATGATGGCGATGCCATAGCCGGCCACGAATACGAACAAGTCTGCGGCGCCGCTGAAGCCGAAGTTGCGCAGCGTCAGCAAATTGACGACGTTGTTCGGGATGTGGTCGACGAAAACCGACCAGTTGGCGATGCCAAGCGTCAAATAGAGCCGGGGGTCGTGATGGAATGCGGCGAGGTTCGCCTGGACGGACGGTTTCATCGAAAAATGACTTTTGGAATCAGGGGCGCTGCTTTTAGCGGCAACCGCCTGCCTATCCCGAGTAGCGTTTGCGTGAGTGGGGGACATTCGCGCCGGGCGACGGAAATTTGGCGCGGCGCCGCCAGCGTCGAATTCCGAAAGATTGCGCTTGCGGGACCTACGACGAAATATTCTAACGCGCGCTAGCCGCTACTCGGCAGGTTCAGCCGAGACCTCGTCGGGTGCGCCGGCGCGGCTCGCCATGATTCCGAGGGCGACGCCGCCGATCGCCAGGATCGGCAACAGCCGCTTAATCCCGACGGCGCGAACGATCTGGAGTCCGGTGGCGAGCAGCATGGGATCCGCGAGCATGCTCGAGGCCGCCGACTTCGTGGCGCGCTCGGCCGCGATATGAGCTTGCTTGCGCAACTGCCGTTTGTAGACCCAATAGCTCACCGCCGCGGCCAAGGTCAGCAGAAAGAAAACGCCTGCACCGGCAAGGCAGGCCTGCACCGGACCATATTTGTTGAGCACCGAGATGAATGCCGCCGCGCACAGGAAGCACGTGGTGATGAACAGTGCGAACGCCGCGCCTGCTGCCAGCGAGGTCAGCCGCACAGTGGTGCCGGTGGATGCGCTGATCCCGTCGATGATGCGCTGAAACATGGCGTTGCTCCTCAAATCCCCACAAGCCGGCACCGGCGGCGCCGCTGCGCCACCGTCTCGATACAAGTTCGCGACCTCAGCGGCGCCAGGCCGCGCCGATAAGGAAGCCGATGCCGAGCGCGAGCCCGACGGTCGCGAGCGGCCGCTGGCTGATCGCGTCCTCCAGCGTCTCCTCGATCGAGCCGTAGGCCTCCTGTGCCGCGCCCATCATCGCGCTACCGCGCTCCGACATGTCGTCGATCGCGGAATCCACGTTTTCGCGCGCTTGGCGATAGCCGCGGCGGGCCTGCTTGCCGGACGAGTTGGCAAAAGTATTGAGCGCGTCAGTGATCTGATCGGTGAGGGCGGCGATATCGCTTTTCACGGCTGCTACATCCTTCTCGAGGCGTTCTCGGGTGGCTTTGTCGGTCCAGTCTCTCATCCCGGCTTCGGCATTGGTGGTGGACATCAGGGGCTCCGAGCTGTTGACGGTTGAGACAGCCGGGAAACGTTTCGTCGTCGGGTAAGTTCCGTTCACGGAAACCGGTCAGTCCTGCGGGAGCTGCGGCGAATCCTGCGGCAACAGATGCTCCTTCAGGATCAGGGCGACGATCAGCAGCGGCGACGACAGGAACGCGCCCATCGGGCCCCACAGCCAGGTCCAGAACGCCAGCGCCAGCAGCACCGCGAGCGCATTGAGCGCCAGCCGCCGGCCGATGATGGTCGGCGTGACGAAATGTCCCTCCAGGAAGGTGATGCCGCCAAAGGCGAGCGCCGCCATCAGGCCGCCGCTGACGGTCGGGAAGGTGACCAGTCCCACCACGACCAGAATGGCGAACATGGCCACCGGTCCGATGATCGGAATGAAATTGAGGGTGGCCGCGAGCGCGCCGAGGCCAGCCGGATTGGGCATTCCGGTGAGCGCGCAGACGATGCCGGCGGCGACGCCGACGCCGACATTGATGAGGGTCACGGTCAAAAGATAGTTGCCGAGATGGACCTCGATCTCATTGAGGATGCGAAGCGTGCGCAGCCGTGCGTCATGATCGCTGAAGGTCATGATCATTGCCCGTCGCAGGTCGCGCCAGCTGGCGATGAACAGGATCAGGGTGACGAAGAACAGCAGAAATTCGGTAAAGGTCGGTGACAGGAATTCGATCGTCGGCTGCACCCAATCGAATTTCGGCATCTGGAAACTCGGCAATCCCTCCGAGCCGCCGAGCATCAACTGCAGCTCTCGCCACAGCGCCAGCGGCCGGTCGAACACGTGGACCTTGTCTTTCAACTGCGCGCCGAGTTCGGGCAGGCGCGAACTCCATTCCATCGCTGGCGAGGCGATCAGCGCGACGATGAAGCCGACTACGGCGGTCACCGCGAACACGATCAGCGCGGCGGCGAGGCTCCGCGGCACTTTCTGTTTCTCCAGGAAGGTCGCTGCCGGCGAGAGCATCGTGCCGGTGACGAACGCCATCACCACAGGCAGAAAGAACGCCTTTCCGACATAGAGCACCGCGACGATTGCGATGAGGAGCAGTCCGGCGAGCGAGAAGGCGACGAGCTCGGTGCGGCGGATCACCGGCGGGAGTTCGCCGTGGCTCTCGGGAAGCGGAGTGCCTTCGCCGTTGCCGGAAGTCATACGTTCACTGGGAAGGACGCGCACAGTACCTCTCCGGCACGGAGTCTTCGGTCCTCGCGCCCATGATCAGGAGAGAACGTCAAAGTGCCCTGAGGGTTCCATCGCGGCTTCGTGAAGAAGCGCTCTCTTGACTGTGACGTGGCTGCTGCATCGCACCGCGGAACTTGTGGCGGTTCGACCGCGTTGATCAAACCAGCGCATCACCCTGATGCAGGCATCCAACGGGGCAGCACATGACGAAGTTCTCTCCAGTCCGACGCCGCTTATCGCCGCGCCGCATCACCGCTTTCGCGTTCGCAACCGCTTTGCTGGCGGTGCCGTTCGGCGCCGCAAGCGCACAGACGCTGGGCTACACCTATTCGCAGGACCAGGCCTACCCGCAGGACCAGGGCTATCCAGGCCAGGGCTATCCAAACCAAGGCTATGCGAACCAAGGCTATGCAAGCCAGAGCGCGCAGGCCGCCGACGAGGATGCCGCGCTGCCCGATCGCCTGCGGAAGCGGATTGTCAGTTTCGACCGGAGCGAGCCGGCCGGTACCATCGTCATCGATACCAACAATACTTATCTTTACTACGTGCTCGGCCAGGGCCGCGCGATCCGTTATGGCGTCGGCGTCGGGCGCGAAGGTTTCACCTGGTCGGGCGTGCAGAGCGTCAGCCGCAAGGCGGAGTGGCCGGACTGGCATCCGCCGGCTGAGATGATTGCGCGCCAGCCCTATCTGCCTCGCTTCGTCGCAGGCGGCCCCGGCAATCCGCTCGGCGCGCGTGCGATGTATCTCGGGTCGAGCGAATACCGCATCCATGGCACCAATGATCCCACCACGATCGGCAAATTCGTCTCGTCCGGCTGCATCCGCATGACCAACGAGGACGTCACCGACCTGTTCGGACGTGTCAATGTCGGCGCCAAGGTGGTCGTGCTGCCGAAGAACGCGCCGCTGATGGCGAAAGGCGGCGATTCCGTGCGCAAGCGTCCGGCAGTGACGGCGCTGCCCTCGGGCCGGCAGGCGCTGAACATTTCGAATTCGGCCGTGAACTAAGGGTCGAGCGAGGTCACATGAAGAGACGTTCGATCGGCAAACTCGCCGGTGGCGCGGCGGCATTCGTCGCCGTTGCCTCCTTCGGCCTCGCGCTGACGCCATCGGCCCATGCGGAGGACTTTTTCTCGGCGCTATTCGGCGGCTTCCGCGGGCGGGCGGCGCCCGAGATCCGCATGCCGTTCCAGACCGATGACGCGCCGCGCTACGACACGCCGCGCTATGACACGCCGCGCCAGCGGGCCTCCTATGGCGGTGGCACGGCCTATTGTGTGCGCGGCTGCGACGGACGTTATTTCCCGGCGCAGGGAAATGATTCCGAGAGCAAGGCGCAATCCTGCAAGAGCTTCTGCCCGGCCTCGGAGACCTCGCTGGTCTATGGCGGCAACATCGACGACGCGACGACGGACAAGGGGAAATCCTATTCCGACCTGCCGAACGCCTTCCGGTACCGCAACGAGATCGTGGCGGGCTGCACCTGCAACGGCAAGGATCCGGTCGGGCTCGCCCAGGTCAAGATCGACGACGATCCCACCTTGCGCAAGGGCGACATCGTCGCGGGCGCCGACGGTCTGGTGGTCGCCAGCCGCAATGCCAATGACCGCCGCGGCGTCGCGATGAATTTCTCGCCGCTGCCGGATTCGGTGCGCGCAAGATTCCGCCAAGTGCCGGTGGTGGCGAAGGAGTAGCCCTCAACGTCGTCCTGGCGAAGGCCAGGACCCATTACCCCAAATGCCGATGTGGGCCCGCACCGCTAACCACCAGCCTGCCTATTGCGGACGGCGGTGGTTATGGGTCCTGGCTTTCGCCAGGACGACATCGAGGCCTGTGTGGCTCTAGATACCTACCCTACGCCGCGCGGATCTTGCCGAGGAAGTCGCTGACCTCATGGCCGAGCTGGCGGCTCTGGCTCTCCAGCATCTCGGAGGCGTGCTTCACGTTGTCGGCGGCGGCGGCCGCAGCGTCAGCATCGGACTTGACGCCGGTGATGTTGTCCGAGACGTTCCTGGTGCCCTGCGCCGCAAACTGCGTGCTGCGGGTGATCTCTTGCGTGGCCGCACCCTGCTCCTGCACGGCGGCAGCGATTGCGGTCGCGACCTCGTTCACTTCGCCGATGATGCCGCCGATGGTCTGGATCGCGCTGATGGCGTCGCCCGCGACCTTCTGGATATCGGCGATCTGCTCGGAGATCTCCTCGGTCGCCTTGGCCGTCTGGCTCGCCAGCGACTTCACCTCCGAGGCGACCACGGCAAAGCCGCGCCCCGCTTCGCCGGCGCGTGCCGCCTCGATCGTGGCATTGAGCGCGAGCAAATTGGTCTGCTGCGCAATGGTGTTGATCAGGCCGACGACCTCGCCGATGCGGCCGGCCGACTTTTGAAGACCCTGCACCGTGCCGTCGGTGTCGCGCGCCTGGGTCACGGCGCGGCTGGCGATGCCCGCGGCATGCGCGGCCTGCTGGCTGATGTCGTTGATCGAGGCGCTGAGCTCTTCGGCTGCGGCGGCGACGCTGTCGACGCTCATGGAGGCGTCATTGGAGGCCTTGCCCGCGACCTGCACGCGGTCGTTGGTCTGCCGCGACACCGCGGAGAGATCGCCCGAGGTCTTGCGCATTTCGCCGGAGGCTTCGCTCAATTCGCCGAGCGTCTTGCGCACCGCGCCCTCGAACTCGCCGACATAGGTCTCGACCGCGCGCTGGCGCGCGGAGGCGCCCGCATTGCGTTCGCGCTCCTGTGCCTCGATCTTGAGCTTCTCGTTGGCCTGCTGCTTGAACGTCTCCAGCGCGCCGGCAAGCGCGCCGATTTCGTCGCTGCGGTCGAGATAACCGCTGTCGACGGCAAGGTCGCCGCCGGCGACCTTCAGCATGGCGTCCCGGATGGTATTGAGCGGAGTGATGACGCGGCGGCTGACCAGCATGATCGCGCCGACGGCAAGCCCCACGGCCAGCGCCAGCAGCGTCAGTTGCACGAACAGTGCGCGCTCTGCGGCGCCGCGCTGTTCCTGGGTGTGGATCTTGGCAGCATCGAGCGCACCTTCTGCTACTGCGACCGCGCTCGCCATGCGGCCGACCGTGACCGGGCTCCATTGGTTCGCCGTCATCTCGGGCTTCTCACCCTTGACCAGCGCGTCGGCGAGACGGTCGCGCAAGGCCAGATATTGCGGCTCGAAATAGGAGGTCTTGGCGGAGGCCATCGCGGAGGCGAGCCCCGCCGGCAACTGCATGCCGGACGTCGACAACTCCAGCGCCTTCCACATTGCGCTCGTGCCGCCGACATATTGGGTATAGGCGTAGCGGCCTTCCGGCGTGATTTTGCCGGCGGCCAACCCGGTCGAGACGATCAGCGACGCCTCACCCGCGGTGTTGCGGAGCAGCCAGGCGTTCTGCTTGATCGACAGGAGCTGGTCGATCGTGGCGTCCAGGTGATTGACCGTGGCGGCCAACGTGTTCGAGAGCTTGTCGAGCGTGTCGAGCAGGCCCTGCGTCGTCTCCATGTATTCCTTGGGCAGGCCGGCGCGGCGCTGGTCCTTCGGCTTGGCCACATCCTCCCAGAACTGCTTCTGCTCTTCGGTCAACAATTTGAACAGACGCGCGAGCTCCGGTACCAGGGTGCCCGACTGTGGGAAGTCCATACTGGGCAGCAGCTCGAGCGCGCGCGCCATGGCGGGCATTTGGGCATCGCGCAAGGCGCGCAGGTATTTTTCGATCTCGCCGTCCATCGGCTCGGTCGCGTTCAGGAGGCGGTTGGTCGTCGAGCGGTCGGTGCGCAGATTGTGCATCGCCTTGAACAGATCGGCGGACGTGACGGCGATCTGCGAGATGCGGTTGGCGGTCTTCAGGCGATCCCAGGACTCGTAGGCGGTGAGCGAGAGTGCGATCACCACGCAAACCGACGTGATCGCGATCACCGCCTTCAGCAGCGCGGATACGGTCAGACGATTCAGCATCGAAGTCCCCCAATTCCCATGACAAAGTTCGTGAAATCGCCCCGGGCAACATCGGAAAAGAGGGGCACGCAAGACCAGGCAATCGCATGCCGTTTGTGGCTCAGGGCCCAAACGGTGACTGCATCTGAAAGGAAAAGGGTAAAGTTTTAGGCAGGCCGACTGACGGTAGAAGTACGGAATTACTAGAAGTTGCAGAGGGTTGCATCAATGGAACCGGCACGGGAGTTGTGCGTTGAGAGAGCGTCCGCAACTGGCCTAAAAGGGGGGTCCTAGCAATGTTGGTCGGCGTCCTCGTCACCTTTCTCGTCGTCATTCTCGTACTTTACCTCATCAACATGCTGCCGATGGACGGCCGCGCCAAGCAGATCGCGCGCGTTGTCGTCATCATCATCGGTATCGTGTCGCTGCTGAAATATTTGGCAGTGTTCTAGCCGGGCTACTGCTCCAACAAAAAAGCCCCGGCGTGAGCCGGGGCTTTTGGTGCTCGCTTATTCGGGCTTATCCCGCCGCCTTCGCCTCGCGGCGGCGGGCGGTGAGGATGTATTCGGTGTAGCCGTTGGGCTGCTCGCGTCCCTTGAAGATGAGGTCGCTCGCCGCCTTGAAGGCTGTGCCGTCGAAGGCGGGCGCCATCGGCTTGTAGACGGGATCGCCGGCGTTCTGCTTGTCGACCACGACCGCCATGCGCTTGAGCGATTCCATCACCTGCGCTTCGGTGATGACGCCCTGGTGCAGCCAGTTGGCGAGGTGCTGGCTGGAGATGCGCAAGGTGGCACGGTCTTCCATCAGGCCGACGTCGTGGATGTCAGGCACTTTGGAGCAGCCGACGCCCTGGTCGATCCAGCGCACGACATAGCCCAGAATGCCCTGGCAGTTGTTGTCGATCTCCTGCTTGACGTCGTCGGGCGCCCGGTTCGACTTCGACACCGGGATGGTGAGGATGTCCTCGAGCTTTGCCCGCGGGCCGCCCTTGGCGAGCTCCTGCTGGCGCGCGGTGACGTTGACCTGGTGGTAGTGCAGCGCGTGCAGCGTCGCGGCCGTCGGCGAAGGCACCCACGCGGTGGTGGCACCGGCCTGCGGATGAGCGAGCTTCTGGGCCAGCATGTCCGCCATCTTGTCCGGCGCGGCCCACATGCCCTTGCCGATCTGGGCATGGCCGGGCAGGCCACAGGTCAGGCCCATATCGACGTTCCAGTCCTCATAGGACTTGATCCAGGGCTGCGCCTTCATCTCGTTCTTGCGGATCATCGGACCCGCTTCCATCGATGTGTGGATCTCGTCGCCGGTGCGGTCGAGGAAGCCGGTGTTGATGAACATGATGCGCTTGGAGGCGCGCTGGATGCAGGCCTTGAGGTTGACGGTGGTGCGCCGCTCCTCGTCCATGATGCCGACCTTGAGCGTGTTCTCGGGCAGCGACAGCATCTTCTCGACGCGGTCGAAGATCTCGCAGGTCAGCGACACCTCGTCGGGGCCGTGCATCTTGGGCTTGACGATATAGGCCGAGCCGGTGCGGCTGTTCCTGACCTTGGAGTTGCCTTTCAAGTCGTGCACGGCAAGAAGCCCGGAGACGGCGGCGTCGAGCAAGCCTTCCGGAATCTCCTCGCCCTTGTCGTCCAGCACCGCGTCGGTGAACATGTGGTGACCGCAATTGCGCATCAGGAGCAGGCTGCGGCCGTGCAGCTTGACCTCGCCCTTGCCGTCAGGCGTCTTGTAGCTGCGATCGGCATTGAGCGAGCGCGTCAACGTCTTGCCGCCCTTTTCGAAATCGGCCGACAGCGTGCCGTTCATCAGGCCGAGCGTGTTGCGATAGACCAGCACCTTGTCCTCGGCGTCGACCGCCGCGACCGAGTCTTCCATGTCGAGAATGGTTGAGACCGCGGACTCCATGACCATGTCCGCGACGCCGGCCGGATCGTCCTTGCCGATCGCGCTGGTGCGGTCGATCTTCACCTCGACATGCAGGCCGTTGTTGGCGAGCAGCACCGCGCTCGGTGCGGCCGTATCGCCCTGGAAGCCTGCGAATTGCGCGGCGTTCTTCAGCGCGGTGGCATTGCCGCTCTTCAGCTTCACCGCGAGCTGGCCCGCGACCACGCTATAGGCGGTGACGTCGGTGTGACTGCCGGTCGCCAGCGGCACCGCGGAATCGAGGAACGCTTTTGCCTTGGCGATGACCTTGTCGCCGCGCGCCTTGTTGTAGCCCTTGCCGCTCTCGGACGGATCGTGCGGGATCGCGTCGGTGCCGTAGAAGGCGTCATAGAGCGAGCCCCAGCGCGCATTCGCCGCGTTCAGCGCATAGCGTGCGTTGGTCAGGGGCACGACCAGCTGCGGGCCGCAGATCGTGCCGATCTCCTCGTCCACATTGGCGGTCTCGACCTTCTGCGTCGCCGGCTCAGGGACGAGATAGCCGATCTCCTTCAGGAAGGCGGTATAGGCATTGAGGTCGAACGCCTTGCCCTTGTTGGCGCGGTGCCAGTCGTCGATCTTGGTCTGCAGCGTGTCGCGCTCCGCCAGCAGCGCGCGGTTCTTCGGCCCCAACTCCTTGATGATGGCGGCGAGCCCGGCCCAGAACGCATCCGGCGCGATTCCCGTCTTCGGGGCCGCTTCCTTGGCGATGAAATCGAACAGGACGGGAGCGATCTTCAATCCGTGGGCATCGACGCGTTTCATGATGGGCTTTCTCGTTGGAAATGGCTGTTTTTGGCTGCTTTTGACCCGACAGCAGCAAAATGCGCCCATAAGGGGCGGCTTTCAGGATCTTATTAGCCCCAAAATCGGGGCCGTGAGAAGGCCCCCAAAAGTTGTCAAAATGTCAAGGCGGTGGGGCAGGCCGGCGAGGAAGGCACCTAAGCGTCAAATGCCAAAGCAATGAGCGTGATCTCTCCCCGGCGTCGTCCCGGCGAAGGCCGTTACCCATAACCACAGGGAGAAATTTGACAAAGATTAGTAGTCCGGGATTCGCGCCCCATCCCCACCGACAGATCGCGCGGTATGGGTCCCGGCCTTCGCCGGGACGACTCCGATGATGTGGCGCGATAATCGGCGCCGTCAAATATTCGCGGCGAGGTCCACGACTTCGTCGAACAGCACGCCGGTCGTCTTGAGCATCTGTTCAATCTCGTCCGCCGCCTCGGCGACCGTCCGCGTCGAGGTGTCGATCACGAGCTCGGCTGCTTGCGGCGTCTCGTAGTTGTTGAGGATACCGGTGAACGACGCGAGCGTGCCGGCGCGGGCCTTTTTGTAGTGGCCCTTGGGGTCGCGCTCCTCGCAAATTTCCGCCGGCGTCGCGACGTGGATCTCGCGGAACGAAGTGTCGGCGATGCGGCGCGCGGTGGCGCGGTCCTCGCGGGCGGGCGAGACCGCAGCGACAATGGCGATGTGGCCGTTACGGGCGAGATGTGTCGCGACTTCGGCGAGACGGCGGATGTTCTCGCTGCGATCGGCGGCGGAGAAGCCGAGATCGCTGTTGAGCCCGGCGCGCAGCGTGTCGCCGTCGAGCAGGATCGGTGAGCCGCCATTGCTGAACAGCCGCCGCTCCAGCGCTTTTGCGAGAGTCGACTTGCCGGAGGCGGGGAGGCCAGTGAGCCAGACCACGGCGCCGTTGTGACGATAGCGCGCGGAGCGTTCGTCGGGCCGCAGCGCGGATTCCACCGGCACGATGTCGACGGGCACGGCGCGCTGGCCGGCATCGACCGACAGCACCAGACCGCCGCCGGCGATGCGCCCGGACACCTCGATCACGAGACGGCCGGTGCGCGGATTTTCCGTGTAGGGATCGGTGGCAATCGGATTCGAAAGGGAAATGTCGATCTCGCCGACATGGTTGCGGCCGATTGCCTTGTTCTCGACGCTCGACAGCTCGCCCGGATCGACCGCCTTCTCGATTGCGACGACCGTGGCGCGGCTTTCCTTCGGTCCGCAGCGAACCAGGAGCTGGTCGCCCTTGGCCAGCGGCTTGTCGTGCAACCAGAAGATCCGCGCGCGCAGCCGCCGCGTCTCGCGCGGCGCGCTGTTGGTATGCGCGATGATATCGCCGCGTTCGACGAACAGCTCGCGGTCGAGCGTGATGCCGACCGAGCGGCCAGCACCCTGTCGGCCCGCGACCGGCGTCACCGGCCAGCTCTCGACCGTCTTGATCCTGGCGATCTTGCCGGCCGGCATGATCACGATTTCGTCGCCGGCGACGAGGCTGCCGGATTCGATCCGGCCCGCAACGATGCGGCGATCGTCGAATTTGTAGATCGCTTGCACCGGCAAGCGCAGCGCCAGCGCTTCCAGCGGCCGCGCCGGTTCGAGCCGATCCAGCGCCTCAACCACGGTCGGGCCCTTGTACCAGCCGATCCGGTCGGTGCGCTCGGCGACGCCGTCGCCGTCGCGGGCGGAAATCGGAATCACGGCCGTGGGCTTCACGCCGAGCCCTTGCAGATGCGCCGAGATCTCGTCGCTGATCTCCTTGAAGCGCTCGGCGGAGAAGTCGACGCGGTCCATCTTGTTGACGACGACCGCGACCTGCTTCACGCCGAGCAGATGCAGGAGATAGCCGTGCCGCCTCGTCTGGTCGCGCACGCCTTCGAGGGCGTCGATGATCAGCACCGCGCCGTCGGCCTGCGAGGCGCCGGTGATCATGTTGCGCAGGAATTCGGCGTGGCCGGGTGCGTCGATCAGCACGATGTCGCGCGAATTGGTGCGGAAGCGGATCTGCGTGGTGTCGATGGTAATGCCCTGGTCACGCTCGGTCTGGAGCGCGTCGAGCAGGAACGACCATTCGAACGGCATGCCGCGCCGCGCGCTGACGGCCTTGAGCATCTCGAGCTTGCCGTCGGGCAGGCTGCCGGTCTCGTGCAAGAGGCGGCCGACCAGCGTCGACTTGCCGTGATCGACATGGCCGACAATGACGATGCGGACCTGCGGTCGCGTCGTGCCATTTGGCATCGACGTGGTGCCGTTCGGAGTGGCGGGCGAAGCGGGGGTGACGATCATGTTCATACGACGCTCGCGTCCTTGATCAGAGATAGCCGGCGACACGCAGGCGCTCGAATGCATCCTCGGTCTCGTGGTCGAGCGCGCGGCCGGAACGTTCCGGCACCTTGGTCTGCTCGAGCTCGATCAGGATCTCGTCGATGGTCGACGCGTTTGAGGCGACCGGATTGGTGATGTCCTGATCGCCCAGCGAGCGATAGCGCTTGCCGTTTTGCGACAGATACAACGGGATGATCGGGATGTTCTCGCGCTTGGTGTAGGCCCAGATATCGGACTCGGTCCAATGCAGGATCGGATGGATGCGCAAATGCGCGCCTTGCGGCGGCGATGCGTTGAAGTGATCCCAGAATTCCGGCGGCTGGTCGCGCACGTCCCAATTGCCTTCGAGCCCACGTGGCGAGAACACGCGCTCCTTGGCACGCGTCGCCTCCTCGTCGCGGCGGATGCCGGCGATCAGGCCGTCAAAACCGTATTTGCCGAGTGCCATCTTGAGGCCCTCGGTCTTGCGCGCCGCGGAACGGGCAGCCGGCGGCAGCGTTGGGTCGACGGCATCAATCGGCGGGCAGGGCTCGACGCGCAGATCGAGATCCCATTCCTTCCCGTAGTGATCGCGGAAGCGATACATCTCCGGAAACTTCTTGCCGGTGTCGACATGGAGGGCCGGGAACGGCAGACGGCCGAAGAACGCCTTGCGCGCCAGCCAGATCATGACGTTGGAGTCCTTGCCGAGCGACCACAGCAGGGCAATCTTCTTGAGGCGGCCGAAGGCTTCGCGGAAGATATAGATGCTCTGGGCCTCGAGCTGGTCGAGATGGTCCATGCTCGGGGCAAGGTCGACAGAAAATTCTTGCGTGCGCGCGCGCTCGGCCGCGGCCGGGCTGCCCAACCCGACAGCAGTGGAATTGTCCTTGAGAAGATGCATCTCTGCCACTTTGCGTTTGAAGGCGAAAATTCTATAGTTGCGGTGCAAGAGAGAAGAAAAAATTTTCTCTTTGCGCGCTCGAAACGACACATATATAGAAAATAATTCCAGTCAACCCCGGATCTGGGGGGAGCGAGTATCGTATGCGGTTCTTGCCGGTGTTCCTCGATCTCAAGGCCGGTCCGGTGGTCCTCATCGGCGCGGGTGAGCTTCTGCGCGCCAAGCTGCGCGTGCTCGCTGCGGCCGGTGCGCGCATTCGCGTGCATGCGACCGACGGCAATCAGGACCTGGGTCTGAGCTCCGGGCACGCCGCGCGTATCGACATCGCGGCCGCCGATCCGCTGACAGCCGATCTCTCGGGAATCATCGCGGTCGTCTGCGCCGGCGCTGGCGATGTCGGCGTGGCGATGTCGGTCCGCGCCAAGGCGCTCGGCCTGCCCGTCAACGTCATGGACGATCTCGAGCATTCGAGCTTCATCTTCCCGGCGATCGTCGATCGCGGCGATGTCGTCGTCGCCGTCGGCACTGGCGGCACGTCGCCGGTGGTGGCGCGGCGCGTGCGCGAGAAGATCGAGGCACTGCTGCCGGCGCGCATCGGCGAGCTCGCCGAGTTCATCGGCGGCTTCCGCAAATCCATCAACGAACGTATTGCCGAGTTTCCGCTCCGCCGCCGCTTCTGGGAGCGCGTCATCGACGGTCCGATCGGCGCCGCCGTTCTGGCCGGCCGCAAAGGCGAGGCGGACGCAGCGCTCAAGGCGATTTCCGATCCATCCGCGTTCGCGCGCGCCGACAAGCCGGAAGGCTCGGTCGCGCTGGTTGGCGCCGGTCCGGGGGATCCGGATTTGCTCACCATCAAGGCGCTGCGCGCGCTCCAGGACGCCGACATCGTCTTCCATGACGAACTGGTCTCGCCTGAAGTTCTCGACCGCATCCGCCGTGACACCACGCGCGTGCCGGTCGGCCGTCGCGTCGGCAAGCCCGGCATCGGGCAGGACGCCATCAACACGCGCATGATCGAGGCCGCGCAATCCGGCCAGCGTGTGGTGCGGCTGAAGGGCGGCGATCCCTTCGTGTTCGGCCGCGGCGGCGAAGAAGTCGAAGCGTTGCGTGCCGCCGGCGTTGCCTATTCGATCATTCCCGGCATCACCGCAGGGCTCGGCGGTGCCGCCGATTTCGAGGTGCCGCTCACCTATCGGAACGAAGCGACCCGCATCACCTTCCTCACCGCGCACAAGGCGCGCGACGCGGAAGTCGTGGACTGGTCGACGCTGACCGACGCCAGGATGACCGTCGTGGTCTACATGGGCATGACGGCTGCGCCGGCCATACGCGCCGGCCTCTTGGCCGCCGGTCGTTCGCCGGAGACGCCGGTCGGCGTGTTCGCCCGCGTCACGCGGCTCGATGCGCAAGGCGCGATCGGCACGCTGCGCGACCTGCCTGAGCTGGTCCGCCGGACCAACGGCGGTCCCGCCATTCTCATCATCGGCGATGTGCTCCGGCATGCCGGTTCGCTTCGTCGCCAAACCCCAAAGCAAATCATCTCTGACCTATTGGATGCAGCCGAATGACCTCCCCGCTTGAACAGAAGAAGATCAAGATCGCCGGCCCCTCGGTCGTGACCGCCAACCGCACCTGGGACGGCATCGTGGTTTACCGCACCGCCGCCAAGAGCTGGTCCGCGGACTTGTCGGAAGCCGCGATCGTGCGCAACTCCGACGAGGCGAAAGCGTTGCTTGCGGAGTCCGTGGCCGATGACGTCGGCGCAATCGGTCCCTATATCGCGCCGGTGCAGGTCGGCGCGGACGGCAAGATCGAGCCCGGCAATCTGCGCGAACAGATCCGCCGCACCGGCGTGACCATCGGACAGCCGGTCCAGGTTTAAGGCATTCTCTCATGTACGCTTACGACGAAATCGACCGTACGCTCGTCAACGAGCGCGTCTCGGAATTCCGCGACCAGGTGAAGCGCCGCCTGTCCGGCGAGCTCACCGAGGACGAGTTCAAGATCCTGCGGCTTCAGAACGGCGTCTATCTGCAACTGCACGCCTACATGTTCCGCGTCGCGATCCCCTACGGGACGCTGGCGTCGAACCAGTTGCGCGCGCTCGCCCACGTCGCGCGCAAATACGACCGCGGCTACGGCCATTTCACGACCCGGCAGAACATCCAGTTCAACTGGATCAAGCTTGCCGAGCTGCCGGATGCGCTGGCCGATCTCGCCGAGGTCGGCATCCATGCGATGCAGACCTCCGGCAACAACATGCGCAACGTCACCTCGGACCAGTGGGCCGGCGTCGCGCCCGGCGAGATCGAGGATCCTCGCATCTGGTCGGAGCTGATCCGCCAGCACACGACGCTGCATCCGGAATTCTCGTTCCTGCCGCGCAAGTTCAAGATCGCGATCACCGCGTCGGACCACGACCGCGCCGCGATCAAGATCCACGACATCGGGCTGAAGCTGATCAAGAACGAGAAGGGCGAGACCGGCTTCGAGGTGCTGGTCGGTGGCGGGCTCGGGCGCACGCCGTTCATCGGCAAGACCATCAAGCACTTCGTGCATGGCCGCGACATTCTCAGCTATATCGAGGCGATCCTGCGAGTGTATAATCAGTACGGCCGCCGCGACAACATCTACAAGGCGCGCATCAAGATCCTCGTGCACGAGCTCGGCATCGAGAAGTTCTCGCGCGAGGTCGAGGAGGAGTGGCAGCACATCCGCAACTCCTCGCTCCTGATCGATGACGAGGTTGTCGAGGACATCCGTTCGCGCTTCACCTATCCCGCCTACGAGAAGCTGCCGCACATGCCGGACGAACTGCGGCAGGCCGCGGCGGATCCCGATTTCGAGGCATGGCGCAAGAACTCGGTGGCCCCGCACAAGGTCCAGGGCTATTCCATCGTCACGATCTCGCTGAAGCCGATCGGGGCGCCTCCGGGTGACGCTACCGCCGAGCAGATGGATGCGCTTGCCGATCTCGCCGACAGATATTCGTTCGGTGAGATCCGCGTCGGCCACGAGCAGAACCTCGCTTTGCCGCATGTCGCCAAGCGCGACCTGCCGGCGCTGTGGAAGGCGCTCGACAAGCTCGGGCTGGCGACCCCGAACGTCAATCTGATCACTGACATCATCGCCTGCCCGGGTCTCGACTATTGCTCGCTGGCCAATGCGCGCTCGATCCCGATCGCGCAGGAATTGACGCGGCGCTTCGCCAATCACGAGCTGGCTAATCTGATCGGCCGTCTCCACATCAACATCTCCGGCTGCATCAACGCCTGCGGCCATCACCATGTCGGTCACATCGGCATTCTCGGCGTCGAGAAGAACGGCGAGGAGGTCTACCAGATCACCATCGGCGGTCGCGCCGACGAGAGTGCCGCACTCGGCAATCTGATCGGCCCCGGCGTCAAGTTCGACGAGGTCGCCGACGTCGTCGAGGACATCGTGGAAGCTTATCTGGCGCTGCGCGAGCGGCCCGAAGAGCTGTTCATGGACACCGTAAAGCGCCTCGGCGTCGAACCCTTCAAGGAGCGCGTTTATGCCACTCGTTAACGGCGGAAAGATCGCCGACGACAGCTTCGTCAAGCTCGCCGTCGACACGCCGCTGCCCGAGGGCGGCGACATCCTGGTGCCGGCCGAGCGCTTCGTCGCCGAGGCGGATGCGTTGCTCAAGCGGACCGGCAAGGTCGGTGTGATCTGGCCGAACAATCGCGACATCGCCGAGCTGGTGCCCTATCTCGGCAAGATCGCCGTCGTCGCGCTGGTGTTCCCGACCTTCCGCGACGGACGCGCTTACAGCCAGGCGCGGCTGCTGCGCGAGCGCTACAATTACCGCGGCGAATTGCGTGCGACGGGCCAGATCCTGCGGGACCAGTTCGTGTTCATGCTGCGTGCGGGCTTCGATTCCTTCGACGTCAAGAAGCAGGCTGACGCCGAAGCCTTCATGAAGACCGCGAAGCGCTATTCGGTGTTCTACCAGCCGACCGGTGACGGCCGCATCACGGCGCTGCACCGGCGCATGCAACTGCGTCACTCCGAAGGTGTCGGCACGTGAACGCAATCGCGCCCCCAGTTTCGTCAATCTCCGCCTCTGCGCTGCCCTCGGCGGAGGAGCTCGATCGTGCCTTGCGCGATGCCTCGCCCGCCGAAATCATCGCCGATGCGCTGAAGGCGGTCGGGCGCGACAAGCTTGCGCTGGTGTCGTCCTTCGGCACGGAATCGGCGACGCTGCTCAAGGTCATGGCGGATGTCGATCCGGCGATCCCGGTGATCTTCCTCGACACCGGCTGGCTGTTCGAGGAGACGCTGGCCTATCGCGATGCGCTGATTGCGATGCTCGGCCTGAAGGATGTCCGCTCGATCACGCCCGCCGAGGAGACGCTGTCGCGCGAAGATCCCGACCGCGACCTCTGGTTCTCCGATCCCGACGCCTGCTGCCGTATCCGCAAGGTCGAGCCGCTGGCGCGGGCGCTGAAGCCGTTCGACGCATGGCTCAACGGCCGCAAGCGCTTCCAGGGCAACTCGCGCGCCGACATCCCGGTGGTCGAGGACGACGGCGCGCGGTTGAAGTTCAATCCCTTCGCCAATGTTTCGCGCGAGGAACTCGAGGCGATCTTCGCCCGCGCCAAATTGCCGCGTCATCCTCTGGTTGCGTCGGGATTTCTGTCGGTTGGGTGTATGCCATGCACGAGCAGAACGACTGAGGGCGAGGATGAGCGTGCGGGTCGCTGGCGCGGCCGGGCCAAGACGGAATGCGGCATCCACACGATGAAGATTTCGTAGCAAAGTTACGCTGCCCGGCTACGAACAAGAAAATCCGGTTCCGTTGACTTAAGCGTGTTTCGACCCGAGTTATGCCTGCCATCGATGACGCCGACGTCATTGATGTGAATGGAGATGGACATGATGCGTCGTATCGTTCCGCTCGCTGCAGGACTACTCGTGACAGGCATGTTGGCAAGCTCGGCTCTCGCCGCCGACATCAATCTGCTGAACGTATCGTACGATCCGACGCGTGAGCTCTATGTCGAGTTCAACAAGGCGTTCGCGAGTGCCTATCGGAAAGAAACCGGCAAGAGCGTCGAGATCAAGCAGTCGCATGGCGGCAGCGGTTCGCAGGCGCGCGCCGTGATCGACGGATTGCAGGCCGACGTGGTGACGCTTGCGCTCGCCTACGACATCGACGCCATCGCGGGCAAAGGCCTCACGACGGCTGATTGGCAGAAGCGCCTGCCGCAGAATTCGTCGCCCTACACCTCGACCATCGTGTTCCTGGTCCGCAAGGGCAATCCGAAGGGCATCAGGGATTGGGACGATCTCCTCAAGCCGGGTGTCGCCGTGATCACGCCGAACCCGAAGACGTCAGGCGGCGCGCGCTGGAATTATCTCGCGGCATGGGGCTTTGCGCAGAAGAAATACGGCTCGGCGGACAGGGCCAAGGATTTCATCGGAAAGCTCTATCAGCAGGTGCCGGTGCTCGACACCGGCGCGCGCGGCGCGACCGTGACCTTCGTCGAGCGCGGCGTCGGCGACGTGCTGCTCGCCTGGGAGAACGAGGCGTACCTGGCGCTCAAGGAATTCGGACCGGAGAAATTCGAGATCGTGGCGCCGCCGCTCTCGATCCTGGCGGAACCGCCGGTGACGATCATCGAGAAGGTTGCCGATAAAAAAGGCACCCGCAACGCCGCCGACGCCTACCTGCAATATTGGTACACCAAGGAAGGTCAGGAAATCGCGGCGCGCAACTTCTATCGTCCGCGCGATCCCGAGATCGCCAAAAAACACGAAAACTCCTTCGCGAAGGTCGAACTGTTCACGATCGACGAATTTTTCGGCGGCTGGACCAAGGCGCAGAGGGAACATTTTGCCGACGGCGGCGTCTTCGATCAGATCTACAAGAACTGATCGGGCGCTGTCGGCGGGGCTTAAACAGGGGGCCTGGTGAGCGCAATCGCAGCACGACGCCGGACATTGCCGGGCTTCGGTCTCACCATGGGGCTGACGCTGTCCTGGCTGTCGATCATCATCCTGATTCCGCTCGCCGGGCTGTTCCTGAAATCGCTCGAGCTGAGCCCCGAGCAGTTCTGGAACATCCTCTCCAGCCGCCGCACCCTGAATGCCCTCCGCGTCTCCTTCGGCCTCGCCTTCGCGGCGGCGTGGGTCAATCTCGTGATGGGCAGCATCATCGTCTGGGCACTGGTGCGTTACCGCTTCCCGGGAAGGCGGCTGTTCGATGCCATCGTCGACGTGCCCTTTGCGCTGCCGACGGCGGTCGCCGGCGTCGCGCTGACCGCGTTGTTCGCCGAGAAGGGCTGGCTCGGCGCGCCGCTCGCGGCGGCCGGCATCAAGGTGGCGTTCACACCTGTCGGCATCTTCGTCGCCATGATCTTCATTGGCATCCCGTTCGTGGTGCGCACGGTGCAGCCGGTGCTCCAGGATCTCGACCCTGAGATCGAGGAGGCCGCGGGCAGCCTTGGCGCGAGCCGCTGGCAGACCATTATTCGCGTGATCCTGCCCTCGCTCGGGCCGGCCCTGCTGACGGGGCTCGCGCTCGCCTTCGCGCGCGCGGTCGGCGAATACGGCTCGGTGATCTTCATCGCCGGCAATCTGCCCAACGTCTCCGAGATCGCGCCGCTGCTGATCGTGATCCGGCTGTCCGAATTCCGCTATGCCGACGCGACCGCCATCGCGGTGGTCATGCTGGTCGTCTCCTTCGTCATCATCTTCGCCGTCAACCGGCTTCAGCGCTGGGCGCAGAGCCGGATCCCGGCACGCTGAGGGCGGATCATGACGATGCAGATCGCAGATTCCGTCTCACTCTCGGCCCCCGAAGCCAAGGCACGCGCCCATGCGGCGGCCGCGCGGAACAACCTGCGCACCGAGCCGAGGGCGGTTCGCATCGTCATCATCGCGCTGGCGATGACCTTTCTCTCAGTCTTCGTCGTGCTGCCGCTGGTCGTGGTGTTCGCGCAGGCCTTCTCGAAGGGAATTCTCGCTTATCTCGCCGCGCTGGCCGACCCGGAGGCGCTGTCCGCGATCAGGCTGACGCTGGTGGTGGCGGCGATCTCGGTCGGCCTCAATCTCGTCTTCGGCCTGGTCGCGGCCTGGGCCATCGCGAAGTTCGAGTTCAGGGGCAAGACCTTCCTGATCACGCTGATCGATTTGCCGTTCTCGGTCAGCCCGGTGATCTCGGGCCTCGTCTTCGTGCTGCTGTTCGGCGCGCAGGGCTATTTCGGCGGCTGGCTGCGCGATCATGACGTCCAGATCCTGTTCGCGGTGCCCGGCATCGCGCTTGCGACCACCTTCGTGACCTTCCCCTTCGTGGCGCGGGCGTTGATCCCGCTGATGCAGGAGCAGGGCACGCAGGAGGAGGAGGCCGCGATCTCGCTCGGCGCCTCAGGCCTGCAGGCCTTCTTCCGCGTCACGCTGCCCAACATCAAATGGGGCGTGCTCTACGGCGTCCTGCTCTGCAACGCGCGCGCGATGGGCGAGTTCGGCGCGGTGTCCGTCGTCTCCGGCCATATCCGCGGCGAGACCAACACGATGCCGCTCCTGGTCGAGATTCTCTACAACGAATACCAGTTCGTCGCGGCGTTCGCGATCGCCTCGCTGCTGGCGATGCTGGCGCTGATCACGCTGATCGCGAAAACCGTTCTCGAAAATCACCTCGACGAAGGACATGACGCAAGTGAGCATTGAAGTCAGGAATCTCGTCAAGAAGTTCGGCAGCTTCGCAGCCCTCGACGGCGTCGACCTCAAGGTCAATGACGGCGAGCTGCTGGCGCTGCTCGGGCCGTCCGGCTCGGGCAAAACGACGCTGCTGCGGATCATCGCCGGGCTCGACTGGCCCGATTCCGGTGAGGTGTCTTTCAACGGCGAGGACGCGCTGGCGCAGGGCGCGCGCGAGCGGCACGTCGGATTCGTATTCCAGCACTACGCGCTGTTCCGCCACATGACGGTGTTCGAGAACGTCGCCTTCGGGCTCCGCGTGCAGCCGCGCGCGATCCGCAAGGATGAAGCGACCATCCGTGCGCGCGTCAAGGAGCTGCTCGATCTCGTGCAACTCGACTGGCTCGCCGACCGCTATCCGAGCCAGCTCTCGGGCGGCCAGCGCCAGCGCATCGCGCTGGCCCGCGCGCTCGCGATCGAGCCACGTATCCTGCTGCTCGACGAGCCCTTCGGCGCGCTTGATGCCAAGGTGCGCAAGGAGCTGCGCAAATGGCTGCGCTCGCTGCACCACGAGATCAACGTCACCTCGATCTTCGTCACCCATGACCAGGAGGAGGCGCTCGAAGTCGCCAACCGCGTCGTCGTGATGGACAAGGGCAAGATCGAGCAGATCGGCTCGCCCGATGACGTCTATGAGAGCCCGGCGACCGCCTTCGTCCACAGCTTCATCGGCGAATCCATCGAGCTTCCTGTCCTGATCGCCGGCGGTCTCATCACGCTCGGCGACCGGCCGCTGCGGCTCGCGGCAGATGGCCTTGCGCCTGGCGCGTCAAGACTGTTCGTGCGGCGACACGACATGCTGGTCGGCCCGCCCGGCAGCGGCGCCTTCGAGGGCGCCGTGCGGCATGTCCGGAATTTCGGCCCCGTGCAGCGGGCCGAGGTGGCACTATCAGGCGGAGAGACCATCGAGATCGACGCTCCCCGCGGCAGGGAACTGCGAGCCGGCGACACGATCGGCCTGGAGCCCCGGCGCTACCGGATATTTGCGGGCTAGATCCCCGTCATTCCGGGATGGTCCGCAGGACCGGACCCGGAATCTCGAGATTCCGGGTTAGATGCTTCGCATCGCCCCGGAACGACTTGGTCGTTTTTCCTCAATATTCACCTTTCAGCCACGGTTGGTATGCAACAACCGCCGTGATTTGGGGGCTCCTGTTCATGCGCGTCGCGGCCGCGATATCAATCCTTTTGCTGCTCGCCGGCTGTGCTGGCAACGAGGCACCGGTCCAGCAGCCCTCGATGTATGCCGATATGGCTGTCCCGGGCGCAAAGCTCGATGCGCAGGCGGCAGCGATCATGATCTCGCAATACCGCCAGAACAACGGGCTCGGCACCGTCGTGATCGATCCTGCCCTGATGAGTCTCGCCGAATCTCAGTCCCAGGCCATGGCTGCCGCCAACAAGATGGACCATGACGTCCGCGCACCGCTGGCCAAGCGCCTCAGCGCCGGCGGCTATCCGGCGACCGTTGCGGTCGAGAACGTCTCGGCCGGCTATCATACGCTGGCGGAAGCGTTTTCCGGCTGGCGCGACTCGCCCCCGCACCGCGCCAACATGCTCAAGAGCGGTGTCACAAAATTGGGCATCGCGGCGGGCTATGCTCCCGGCACCAAATACAAGGTGTTCTGGACCATGATCCTGGCCTCGACGGACGCCCGATAAGCCAGACTTGATCCCGGGATGCATTGACGCCGCGGCAGACTGTCGCCACGGTCGCTCGCCATCTGCTATTGTTCCCGCATGACCGATCATAGTCCACAAGTCGCAACGATCCCCGCGAACGCGCAACGTGTCCTGGTCCTCCAGGGCGGCGGCGCGCTCGGCTCCTATCAGGCCGGCGCCTATCAGTCGCTCTGCCATGCCGGGTTCGAGCCGGACTGGGTCGCCGGCATCTCGATCGGCGCTGTCAACGCCGCGATCATCGCCGGCAACGAAGGGGAGACGCGCGTCAAGCGGCTGAAGGAATTCTGGGAGATGGTCTCCGCGCCGGTGCCATGGAAGCCGATCGGCAAGAGCGACCACAGCCGCGAGCTGTTCAACTCGACCAGCGCCGCATTGATCGCGACCTTCGGCGTCCCCGGTTTCTTCACGCCGCGCATTCCGCCCGCGCCGCTCTGGCCGCCCGGCAGCCCGCAGGCCGAGAGCTATTACGACACCGCACCGCTGAAGAAGACGCTGGAGCGTCTGGTCGACTTCGACCGCATCAACGATCTGAAAACGCGGCTGTCGGTCGGTGCGGTCGGCGTCACCTCCGGCAACTTCAAATATTTCGACAATTTCGAGTTCAGGAAGCTCGGCAAGAAAATCGGCCCCGAGCACATCATGGCCTCCGGCGCGCTGCCGCCCGGCTTTCCGTCCGTCGTGATCGACGGCGAGCATTATTGGGACGGCGGCATCGCCTCCAACACGCCGCTCGACTTCGTGCTGGACGCCGAGACCGACCGCGATCTCCTGATCTTCCAGATCGACCTGTTCAGCGCCCGCGGCGATCTGCCGACCTCGCTGCTCGAGGCGACCGAGCGCGAGAAGGACATCCGCTTCTCCAGCCGCACGCGGATGAACACCGACAAGAACAAGCAGGTGCACAACGCCCGCAGGGCCGTGCGCGACCTGATTTCCAAATTGCCCGATTATCTCAAGAACGACCCTTCCGTGGAATTCCTTGCCAAGGTATCGCGCGAAAGCACCGTGACTGTGGTGCACTTGATCTACCGCAGCAAGAACTACGAATCCTCGTCCAAGGATTACGATTTCTCGCATGTCGCCATGGTCGAGCATTGGGAAGCCGGCGTGCGTGACGTGCATCTGTCGATGCGCCACAAGGACTGGCTCGAGCGGCCGCAATCCGGCGAGACCATGGTGACCTACGATCTCACGGGGGACGTCACTGCGCCCCCGGCAAAAAGGAGCGACTAATATGGGTAGTCTGTCAGGCAAGAACGCCGTCGTGACCGGGTCGACCAGCGGCATCGGCCTCGCCTATGCGCGCGCCTTCGCCGCCGCCGGTGCCAATGTCGTCATCAACGGGTTCGGCTCGCCGGAGGACATCGAGAAGGAGCGCGCCAAGATCGAGTCCGACTTCGGCGTTAAGGCGGTCTATTCGCCGGCTGACATGACCAAGCCGGCCGAGATCGCCGGGATGATCGCGCTCGGCGAGAAGAGTTTCGGTTCGGTCGACATCCTCGTCAACAATGCCGGCATCCAGTTCGTCTCGCCCATCGAGGAATTCCCGCCGGAGAAATGGGACCAGATCATCGCGATCAACCTGTCCTCGGCCTTCCATTCCATTCGCGCCGCCGTCCCCGGCATGAAGAAGAAGGGCTGGGGCCGCATCATCAATACCGCTTCCGCGCACTCGCTGGTCGCCTCGCCCTTCAAGTCGGCCTATGTGTCGGCCAAGCACGGCATCGCCGGCCTGACCAAGACCGTGGCGCTGGAGGTCGCGACCCACAAGATCACCTGCAACTGCATCAGCCCCGGTTATGTCTGGACGCCGCTGGTGGAGAAGCAGATCCCCGACACCATGAAGGCCCGCAACCTCACGCGCGAGCAGGTCATCAACGACGTGTTGCTCGACGCGCAGCCGACCAAGGAGTTCGTCACCTCCGAGCAGGTCGCAGCCCTCGCGCTGTTCCTGTGCGGCGACGATGCCGCGCAGATCACCGGCACCAACCTGTCGATCGACGGCGGCTGGACCGCGGAGTAGTTCGCGTCAACCCAACAACTCTCGGTGATGCCCCGCGACCCGGCTACGCCAAGGCTTCGCCGGGGCTGAGGTCTAGGGGCGCCGAAGCTTTAGCGTAGGCGGCAGGCGGGGCATCCAGTACTCCGCAGCTTCTCGGCCAATCACAACGGTCTCGGCGTACTGGATCGCCCGCCCCAGTGCGCAATTGCGCACAAGGCGGGCGATGACAGTGAGAGTGGTGCGGCCGTTCTCTGTCTAATGTGTCCAGGCCAGCGCCGTCTCGAACGCCGAGGACAGGTGCAGCTCCGCGAACATGATCTTGCCGGCGACCACGAACAGCACGCAGGCAAGTGTCAGGCGGAGCACCGTCTCAGGCACGCGCGTCGCGCTGAAGCTGCCGACGACGATACCGGGCAGCGAGCCCAACAGCAGCACGCCCATCAGCGCCCAATCCACGTCGCCAAGCGCCCAGTGCCCCATTCCGGCGATCAGCGTCAGCGGGACCGCATGGGCGATGTCGGAGCCGACGATGGTCGCCACCGGCAGGCGCGGATAGAGCAGCAGCAGAACGGTGACGCCGACCGCGCCGGCGCCGACCGATGAAATCGAAACCAGCACGCCGAGCACGATTCCGGTGACGACTGTCGCAATCGCGGTGGTGCGGTCATCGACCTGCTCCAGGCGCCGGCGAAAGCGCTCCATGATCGATCTGCGGAAAATCAGCGAGGTCGCGGTCAGCAGCAGTGCGAAGCAGAGCACGAGGTTGACGAGATTGCGCTCGGAATCGCTCTTGAGGTCGAGCTTCCACAGCACGAGCAGCGTCAGCGCGCTCGCCGGAAGGCTGCCGCAGGCGAGCCGCAGCACCGCCGGCCAGTGCACGCTGCGCGACCAGCCATGCACCACGCTGCCGCCGGTCTTGGTGGCAGCGGCATAGAGCAGGTCGGTGCCGACCGCGGTCGATGGGTGAATGCCGAACAGCAGGATCAGCAGCGGCGTCATCAGCGAACCGCCGCCGACGCCGGTCATTCCAACCAGCAGGCCGACGCCGAACCCGGAGGCGACGTAGAGTGGATCTATCATGTCCAGGGAATCTTAGGTTTATCTCGTCAGTTGGGCAACATGACGTAGAATAAACTTTCCCTGCAGAGCAACTGTTTGGGAGCAATAAGAAAAATCGTGCTGTCCTCGCTGAACGGGCAGGGGTTTAGCCGCGCTCCCCAGCGTGCCGCGAAACGGTTGTTCCCCAGCGGAAGCGCGGAAGAGCAGGGGCGCTGGTCCTATTTCCCGAACGCCAGCACGTGCAGGCCGAGCCGCTGTCGCACGATCCAGAACAGCAGCACCGTCTCGAAACTGAGCGAGATCGAGGTCGCGGCCGCAGCGCCGTGGCCGCCGAAGCGCGGCACCAGCGCGATGCAGAGCACCAGGTTCATCGCAAAGGCCAGCGCATAGGCTAGCGCGCAGATCTTCTGCTGGCCGAGCATGTTGAGCAGCCGTTCGACGGGGCCGATCGCGGAGCGCACCACGAGGCCAATGGCGGCGACGAACATGATGTCGTAGCCGACCACGAATTGCGGCCCGAACAGCCAGAGCAGCGGCTTGCCGAGCGCGAGCAGCACGATGGTCGCCGCCAGCGACGGCCAGAACGTCCAGTTGATGGCATGCGCCACGTAAGCCGACAGCCGCGCCTTGTCGCCGCTTGCGTTGTATTCGGCAAAGCGATGCGCGGTCGTCGCCGACATCGCGTAGTGGATGAAAGAGACCAGCGCCAGTGTCTTCACCACGGCGAAATAGACGCCGACCTCGTCGGAGGGGCGGAACTGCTGAAGCACCAGCACGTCGGTATAGGACAGCAGCAGGTAGAAGCTTTCGACCAGCAGGATCGGCAGCGACACGGCGAGCCAGCCGCCGACGTCGTAGGCCTTGGGGCCGGGCTCGATGTGATCGGTGAGCCTGCGGTTCAGCACCACCATCTGTCCGGTCATCGCGATCCACACCGCGCCGGCACTCGCGATCATCGCGGCGACCGCGCCGAGAGGATAGCCGAGCAGGAAGGCGCAGGCCGTGATGCCGATGATCAGGGCCTGGCGGATGATGAATTGCGGCATCAGGCCGAGCTGCATCCAGTCATGCGAGCGCGCGATGCCGTCCTGGGTGTTGGCCACGACGAAAGCGGGCAGCGTCATGCAGCCGATATAGAGCGGCAGCACCTCGGCCGGATCGATCCAGGGTGACAGCAATTTGACGAGACCGGCGAGGCCGAGCGACACCAGTGCGGAAACGGCAAAGGTCAGCCAGCGGCTGCCCGAGAGAAAGCCGCGCAGCAGCGCATGCTCGCCACGGGCGCGGTATTCCGGAATGATCTTTTGCGCGGAGGCCGAGATGCCAAAGTCCATCATGCTGCCGAGCAGCAGAACCCAGGTCCAGACATAAACATAAATGCCGTAGTCCGACGTCCCCATCCAGCGCGCGAGCAGGACCTGCGAGAAATAGGCAAGGCCGGCGCTGATCACGCGGATGACGAAGATGGTGCCGGCCAGCCGCCGCGTCAGCGATGCCTCGCTCGACCCGCCCGTCAATTTTTCGCGCAGCCGCGCGATGAGGCCGGCAGGTCCGGTCGTTGCGGGTTCTGCATCCATTACGGCCAATTCGAAGGATCCCCAGGCGTCTTGCATGCGGCGATAACCTTGGGGATTAGCAACCATTCGTTAAGATTCGGTTGGGTGGACGTCCCATCCTCGGTGTCGTCCCGGCGAAGGCCGGGACCCATAGCCGCAGTGAGAAGTTGTTGCGCTCGCTGATGGCTCCGAGTTTTCGCCAAACCACTCCCTGTGGCTATGGGTCCCGGATCGGCGCTCCACTTCGCTGCGCTTGTCCGGGACGACAGCTGAACGCGCGGCGCCAGCAGCGCATTCATTCCAAATTCGTATTGAACTCGTACGACTTCTCCCGCCCGACCAGCGTGAACTTCAGCGCAGCACCGTCGGCCTTGGCGCCCGGCGGCAGTCCGTCAAGTTCGAAAGAAAACCGCTTCACGCCCGGTGGGCTGGGCTCGACCGGTGCCGGGATGGGCAACGCCCAATCGGGCGTCGGGCCTTCCACGTAGAGATTGACGGTGTGCGCATCCGGCGCGACCACGTCGACGACGACATTCTTGGGCCCGTCACGCTTGACGTCGCGGATGGTGAGCGGGTTGGGATCGCCGATGGTCGCAGGCTTGGGCACGGTGTCGAGCGCTGCACGCAGATTGGCGTCCTCGGTCGAGGCGACGCTGTTGAAGCCAAGCTCGGCGCGGGCCTCGACCGGAATGCAAAGCTTTTCGCACACCGCATAATTGATCTCGGCGCGCAACGTCACCGGCTTGTCCGCCGCCTTGGCGATGATGCGCAAGGGCAGCACGATCTGGTCGTGATAGCCGATCGAATGGCCGCCCGCGCCGTCGTCGAATTTCTGCGGGGCCGGCCACATCACCGTCACCGCTTCGACATTGTCAGATTTCGAGAAATCGAAGCGCGGCGGAACGCCGGAATCGCCCGGCATGCGCCAATAGGTTTTCCAGCCGGGCTGGATCTGGAAGGCGATACCGCCGAGCAGGACGGCGCCGCTGCGCGATCCCGCCAGCAACCGCACCGCGGAATGTCCGTCGCGCTGCCACGGCGATGCGTCGTCGGCATGGGCCGCAAGCGCCAGCGACGACGCGAGCAGGGTTGTCGCGACGCCAATCGCCGCACGCCGGGGAACTCTTGTCAGCATGGTACGTCTTTACAGGGTCGCCCCGCGGCAAACCATTGAATTGCTTGTGATGGATGCACTTGAATCAAGTCCCTGCAAGCCTTGATTTGACAGCCGGCCGGCCCGACATCAGGATAGGAATTGAAACCGGAGTGCTTCACCGATGGCTCCCACAGGCAAGAGGACGGGCGAAAGCACCCGCAAGTCAGCCCCCGCGCTCCCGAGTTCGGCGGGCTATCTCGACGGCCAGCTGTTGATCGCCATGCCCGTGATGGGCGACGAGCGCTTCGAGCGCTCGGTGATCTATCTCTGCGCCCACTCCGCCGAGGGTGCGATGGGCATCATCGTCAACCACCCGGCCGGCAGCATCGACTTCCCCGAGCTGTTGCAGCAGCTCGGCATCATCAACAAGGGCGAGCACATCAAGCTGCCGGAGAACGCCGAAAGCATGAAGGTGCTGCGCGGCGGTCCGGTCGATACCGGCCGCGGCTTCGTGCTGCATTCCAGCGATTTCTACATCGAGAACGCGACGCTCCGGATCGACGACGGCGTCTGCCTCACCGCGACTGTCGACATCCTGCGTGCGATCGCCAACGGCTCCGGCCCCAAGCACGCCATCCTCGCGCTCGGCTATGCAGGCTGGGCGCCGGGCCAGCTCGAGACCGAAATCCAGAGCAATGGCTGGCTGCATTGCGACGCGGATTCGGATTTGATCTTCGGCGACGACGTCGACGAAAAATACGGGCGCGCACTGCGCAAGATCGGCATCGATCCCGGCATGCTGTCGAACGAGGCGGGCCACGCGTAGCCTTGTATGTCGTCCCGGCGAAGGCCGGGACCCATAACCACCGAACGAGGTTTGGCGATGATTCGGAGTTATCAGATTCGTCCGATAACTTCGTCTCTGGAATATGGGCCCCGGCCTTCGCCTGGCGCAGGCCGGGGCGACAAAAAGCTACTCCGCCGCCTGCTGCTGCACCGTCGGCTCCGTGCCCGCCACCGTCGCGCGGCGCATGTCGCGAGGCTGCGACTGGTCGTAGCGGCGGACACGGTGCACGGTCTGGCGGTTGTCCCACATCACGAGGTCATGCAGCGTCCATTTGTGGACGTAGACGAACTCGCTTTGCGTCGCGTGCTCGTTGAGATCGCGCAGCAGCAGCCGGCCCTCGGGGACGCTCATGCTGACGATCTTGCCGGCATGCGATGAGAGATAGAGCGACTTGCGGCGATGGATGGGATGGGTACGCACGAGCCGTTGCAGCACCGGCTTGAACATCGCCTTCTCGTCGTCGGTGTATTCGGTGAAGCCGAGCGATCCCCGCGAATACATCAGAGAGTGCTCGCAGACGAGGTCCTCGATCTCCGCCTTGGTCTCGTCGTCGAGCGCGTCATAGGCCGCGCGCATGTCGGCGAATTCGGTGTTGCCGCCCTTCGGGTTGAGCACGCGCGCCGACAGCAGCGAGAATTTAGCCGGGATGGGGCGGAACGAGCTGTCGGAATGCCAGAGGCAATTGCCGAGGTTGAACAGATGCGCGCGGCTGTCCTTTGCCAGCGGCTTGCCGTCCTTGCCCAGATTGGAAACGTCGTTCAGTCCTGATTGGAGCCGGTAGTCCTTTTCCTTCGTGACAGTGCCGCCGCGCGCGTCCTCGCGCTGGCCGAAATTCAGCGCAAAGGCCATCTGCTGTTCGTCGGTGATGTCCTGGTCGTGGAACACCAGCACCGCATATTTGTCCATGGCGGCTTCGATCTCGCGCGCCTCGGCCTCGGTGAGAGGTTGCCGCAGGTCGAGGCCCGAGACCTCGCCGACAAAATGTTTGTGAAGCTGCCGGATGGCGATCGTCATGGCGTTTTCTCCCGGGCGTGCGAGCGGTTGGTCCCGCTCTGTCGTGGAAAAAGTTACTCCCGTAACAGGCGATGTCAACGCTGGGCGCGCATGGCTGCCCGTAGCCCGGATGGAGCGAAGCGCAATCCGGGGGAGTCTTCCCGCGAGGTGAGAAGCCCGGATTGCGCTGCGCTCCATCCGGGCTACCGCCCTTTGATGCCGCTCACGCGTTGCGCGCCATCAGGCCGCCATCGACGGGGATGACCGCACCGGTGAGGAAGGACGCTGCCGGCAGGCACAGGCTCAGCGTCATGTGCGCGACTTCCTCGGGATCGCCGTAGCGGCCCAGCGCCGTGCGGCGTCTGGCGTAGATGGTCTTGTGCTCTTCCGAGATCCGGTCGGTGATGGCGGTGCGGACCGGCCCCGGGCAGATGCAATTGACGGTGATCCCTTCGCGGCCGAGCTCCACTGCGAGCGAACGGGTGAGGCTGGCGACGCCGCCCTTCGCCGCTGAATAGGGGCTGTGCAATGCGGTGGCGCCGAGCGCCTCGGTCGAGGCGATGTTGACGATGCGTGGGCTGTTCGACTTGCGCAAGTGAGGCAGCGCGGCGCGGATGATGCGCGGATGCGCCGTCAGCATCACCGCGAGGCCCCTGGCCCATGCGTCCTCATAGGCCTCGTCGTCGATCGCGACGCGCACGGAGATGCCGGCATTGTTGACGATGATGTCGAGCCCGCCGAAATGCGCGGCGACGTCGCCGACCACGCGCTTGATCTCATCGCCGTCGGCAACGTCGAGCTTCCAGGCTTTCGCGGCTCCGCCGCTTGCCGCGATCTCGTTCGCGACGGCCAGCGCGCCCTGCTGGTCATAATCGGTGACGGCGACGTTGGCGCCCTCAGCGGCGAACACGCGTGCCGTCGCGCGTCCCATGCCGCTGGCCGCGCCGGTGACGAGAACGGTCAGGCCCTTCACGGATCGGCTGAGCTGCTTGAAATCGGACATGCTGTTTCCTCGTGCCTTGCTTGTTCTTGTTGTGATTGACAAGGCTGGCATCGATCCGCAGACAGGTCAAACAAGCAAGACGATCGGGGAGGCCAGCAATGACGAACGAGCTCGATTTCTCAGGCAAGCAGGTGCTGGTTGTCGGCGGATCCAGCGGCATCGGCAACGGTATTGCGCAAGCCTTTCGTGTCAGGGGCGCGCAAGTTGCGGTCTGCGGCACGCGTGCCCACGCGAAGGAATATTCGCAAGAGGAGGGCTCGGATCTCACCGGTCTCTCCTACGCGCAGCTCGACGTCGGCAATGCCGGAGCGGTCGAAGCGTTCAAGCCGCCGTTCGATCGGCTCGATATTTTGGTGCTCGCGCAGGGTGCGGTGCTCTATCGCCGCGGCGAGTTCGAGATGGCGGGCTTTCGCAAGGTCGTCGAGGTCAATTTGATGAGCCTGATGGCCTGTGCCACGCGCTTTCATTCCATGCTGCGGGACGCGCGGGGATCGCTGATCATGGTGTCCTCGACCGCGGCCTATCATTCCACCATGGGCAATCCCGCTTACAACGCGTCGAAGACCGGCGCGGTCGGATTGACACGGACGCTGGGCGAGGCCTGGGCCGAAGATGGTATCCGCGTCAACGGCATCGCGCCCGGTCTTGTCGATACCAAGATGACCAAGGTCACGACCGACAATCCCAAGCGGCTCGAAGGTGCACTTTCACGCATTCCGCTGCGGCGATTGGGCACGCCGGCTGACATGGCGGGCGCGGCGCTGTTTCTTGCATCGCCGCTGTCGTCCTACATCATCGGCCAGACATTGGTCGTCGACGGCGGGCTTATTCTTTGAGTCCAATTTCAAGTCAGATGGAACTGTGCCGCTCCTGATCGGTTACTTGGGCTGACCCCCGAGGAGGAGCATCATGGATAAGGATCGGATTGTCGGATCGGCCAAGGAATTCGCCGGACGCGCGGAAGGCGCCATCGGAGACATGGCCAGCGATACACAGACACAGGCGTCGGGCAAGGCGCGTGAGGCCGCCGGCACGGTGCAAAATCTCTACGGCCAGGCCAAGGATGCCGTACGTGACGCCACGGACACCGCGGCCAGCTATGCCAAGGACGCCTACGACAAGCCGGCCGAAACCTTGCGCGACGGCTCGCAGGCGATTGCCCAGAAGGTGCAGGACAACCCGCTTGGCGCACTGCTGGTCGCGGGCGGCATCGGCTTTGCCCTCGCGCTGCTGATGGCGCGCCCCGCCCGCCGTCAGCCGCCGCGCTGGCGCTATTACGGCTAGTTGCTGTAACTCGATCTCTCGTGCCCCGGACGCAATGCGGCGTGTAAACGCCGCATTGCTGAGCCGGGGCCGATTCTTTTTGTGACTGTCGGACGTGCTGGGTCCCGGCTCTGCGCAGCAGCGTTTCACGCTGCAGCGTGTCCGGGACACGAGACCTCAGCTTAGAAAAATTATCGGAACACTTCCGCCGATCGCCCGACATTGCCAGGCGGACGCGGGATCGCCGGGTTGGGATTCGGATTGCGCGGCGCCGGTGCCAATTGACGCGGCGGGGGCGGCGGCGAGCCAAAGCCGAAGAAATCGCGCATCGATGGCGCGGCCTGTGCCGGTTGCTGCGGCGCCGGTGGCTTCTTCGGCGCAAGCTTTGGTGGAGCGATCGCTGCGGCCGCACCCGGCGTACCGCCATCGGGCGTCGTCGCGGCGACCGGCGTATCGCCCTTGGCCTGCTCGCGGCCGACTTCGCGGCGCGGCCAGGCATAATCGTCGGCACGGCCGGCGGGCGCAGCCAGTGGCTCGCCCTTCACCATCGTCTTCGCAGCGAGCGCATCGACGGCGGCAGGACGCGAGCCCGGCCCACCTAGCAATTGATCGGTCGAGATCGAGGCCGCAACCAGCGGGACGATCGGGCCGGCCAGCGGCCGCGGCGCGGGCTTGCCGGGTTCGGCACTGGTGTCGGGGGTCGCCGGCTCGCTCGGCAGCGCGATCGGGCCGGAGCGCCCGGCGAGCAGGCGGGTGATCTCGCGCTCGACATAGTGGGCGAGCTTGCGCGCGCCGGGTTTCGTGAAATAGACGCCGTCACCGCTGCGGAGCTGACGGATCTGGCCTTCGAAGTCCGGGCCCTTCTGCAGGAAGCGGCCGGCCTCGTCGACAAAGCCGTCCCAGACGTCGACGTAGGTGATGCCGGCCTTGGCCGCGCCTTCGCGATAGAGCGAATCCAGGAACAGCATGTCCGCGGTGCCCTTGGGACCGCGGATCGCGGGCAGGCCGACCCAGAGCACCGGCACGCCCTTGGACTTGAGGACGTTGGCGAGCTCCTCGATCTTCTTGCCGTAGAGCTCGACCCAGCGCTCGTCGCGGAATTCGTAGAGGCCGTTCGGGTTGCGCGCAGTCTTCTCGGGCGCCGCGACCGCCGGTGCGTCGGCGTTGTCGGCATCATCCTGCGGCAGGTCGGCATCGGCCGGCTTGTCGTCAGGCTTCGCCGCGGTGTCGCCGGGTTTGGCATCGCCGGGCTTGGCCGGTGGTTTGCCGCGTGCGCCCTTGTCGTTCTTTTTGTCCTTGTCCGTCGCCTTGTCCGATTTCTCAGGTGCTGCCGCCTCGCGGATCGCAATGCGGTCGTTGAGGCCGAGCATCACCACGATCACGTCGGGCTTCTCGGTCTCGAGAATGCCCTTCGCAGCAGCGGTCCAGTCCGAGGGCTCACCCTTGGGCTGATACTTGATCAGGCCGGACGTGGTCTTGTGCTTGCGGATCACGCCCATGTCGGGCTGCTCGGTGTAGGCGTCCTCCAGGCCATAGGCGAGCCAGTCGGCCATGGCGTCGCCGATCACCAGCACGTTCCTGTCGGGAATGGTGTCGCGCTTGGCCGGCGCCGGCGCGCGCGAAAAGTCCTGACGCGGTGCTTGCGGCTGTTGCTGCTGGAACGGCGCGAAGAAGTCGCCGCCGAACCATCCGCCGCCTCCACCTCCGCCGTTCCGCGGCGGCGGCGGAGCCGCGCGCTGCGGCGGGCCGCCGAAGCCGGGGAAGTTGAAGAACTGCGCCGAGGCGGGTCCCGCGACCGAGACCAGAATCGCAAGCGCCGTCCCCAGCGCGATCAGCGGGCCGGTCTCGGTCAGCACCTTGAATAGGGACTTCTTCGACATGCGATCTCGGCACGTGCAATGGGGATCGGGACAGGCTCGAATATAATAACGGAATCGGGCGCCAAACGGGCAGATTCTCTTTTCGGATTCTCTTCAGATACTGGGACCCTCGGCCCATACACGGTGAACCGCCGTCCCGGTCAAGGCTGCCGGCCAAAATCCCTGTTCAGGGTTACTTTCAGCGCGATTTTACCGCCCGCGCAGCCTTTCCAGCGCGTCGGAGGAGGCAAATCCGTCCGCGGGGACCCCGATCGAGGCCTGGAAGCTGCGCAGGGCCTCCCGGGTCTGGCCGCCGAACTGGCCGTCCGGGGTGCCCTTGTAGAAGCCGCGCTGGGCCAGAAGCTGCTGCAGTTCCAGCCGCTCGGTGCGGGACAATTCCCGTTCCTGCCGCGGCCAAGGCTGCACGAAGGGCTGGCCGCCGCGGAGGCGATCGGCGAAATGGCCGATCGCCAGCGCATAGGCCTCGGCCGGGTTGTACTTCATGATCACGCGGAAATTCTGCAGCATCAGGAAGCCCGGCCCCTGGGCACCGGCCGGCGCCAGCAGATAGGCCTTCTCGGTTGGATGCGGGAACGGTTGGTTGGCCGGGCGCTTGAGGCCGAGCTTTTCCCATTGCGCCACCGTCATCGCCTTGGCGCGATCCGCCAGCATGTAGTTGAAGCCCTGGGGCACCACGACCTCATAGCCCCAGGTCTGGCCGGCCTGCCAGCCGTCCTTCTTCAGATTGTTGGCGGTCGACGCGATCAGGTCGGAGGGATTGTCGACGACGTCACGCCGGCCGTCACCGTCGCCGTCCACGGCGAAGCGCTTGAACGCGGTCGGCATGAACTGGGTCGGACCGAAGGCGCCGGCCCAGGAACCGCGCAATTGTTCGGGCCTGAGATCGCCGCGGTTGAGGATCTCCAGCGCCGAGAGGAATTCGTCCTTGAAGTAGGCCTGGCGGCGCCCGATGCAGGCGAGCGTCGCGGTCGATTGCAGCACGCTGCGGTCGCCCATCTGCGTCGAGTAGTTGGACTCGATGCCCCAGATCGAGGCGATGATGTAGCGGTCGACGCCGGTGGCTTTTTCAGTGGCGTCGAACTGCGCCTTGTATTTGGCCAGGACCTCGCGGCCCTTGGCGAGGCGGTTGTCGTTCACGAGGATGTCGAGATAATCCCAGATCGACTTGGTGAACTCGGGCTGCGAGTCCATGAGGTCCATGATGCGCAGATCGGGCGCGAGGCCTGCCGTGAAGCGCTGGAAATTTTCCGGCGTGATACCGCGCCGTGCGGCATCGGGCCACATGCCTGCGACGCAATTGTTGAAGTTACCCGCGGCCTCCCGGATCGCGGCGGCTGTCATCAGCGGATGGCCGGAGGCGCCGTCCTCGCCGGTCCAGGGTTGAACTCCCGTTTGAGCGCCGCCGGGCCCGGGCGCTGCTTGCGAAGGCGCCGGGTTCGGGCCGGAGAAAATACCGCCGAACAGATTGGACAGACCGTTCTGAGCCTGTGCGCGGGCGGGAAGCGGGAACAGCAGGGCGGCCGCAATCATCGTCGCACCGATCACGGACCCGCCCCGTTTCGCCAGCTCTGCCATTGATTGCATCATGTCCTCACCCGTCTGGCCAAAATCCGCCCTCAGGAGGCCTGGTTACGGTTGCCAACAGCTTAACAAAGGTGAAATTTTGATGGTGGCCTTTTTCTTAACTCTGTGAGGATGAGGCCCCACATCCGCCTTTGTTGGCGGCTGCAAACAAGCTAGCAAGATGGCATTGCTCCCTTCACGTGTTCCTCAGGTATTCGATCAATCCCATGAAAATCCGCAAAGCCGTATTTCCCGTTGCCGGCCTCGGCACCCGTGTCCTGCCCGCCACCAAGGCGATGCCGAAGGAAATGCTGACGATCGTCGACAAGCCGCTGATCCAGTACGTCTATGACGAGGCCAGGGAAGCCGGCATCGAGCACTTCATCTTCGTCACCGGCCGCAACAAAAGCGTCATCGAAGATCATTTCGACCGGATGTTCGAGCTCGATGCGACGCTGGCCGCGCGCGGCAAGAAGACCGAGCAGGACGTTCTAGCGCAGAACCAGCCCGAAGCCGGCGCCGTCAGCTTCACCCGCCAGCAGGCGCCGCTCGGCCTCGGTCACGCGGTCTGGTGCGCGCGCGACATCGTCGGCAACGAACCGTTCGCGGTCGTGCTGCCCGACGAACTCGTGCTCAATTCGCCCGGCTGCCTGAAGCAGATGATCGACACCGCCAGCAAGCTCGGGGAAAAATCCAACGTCATCGCGGTCGAGCCGGTGCCCGATCATCTGACCCATCAATACGGCATCTGCGGCGTCGGCAAACGCACCGGCAAGATGTTCGAGGTCGACGGCATGGTCGAGAAGCCGGCCAAGGGCACCGCGCCATCCAACCTCTCGATCACCGGCCGCTACATCCTGCAGCCGGAGATCTTCAAGATCCTGGAGACCCAGGAGCGCGGCGCCGGCGGCGAGATCCAGCTCACCGACGCCATGATCGGCCTCGCCAGATCGCAAAAATTTTACGGCGTCGAGTTCGAGGGCGAGCGCCACGATTGCGGCTCCAAGCCCGGCTTCCTCCGCGCCAACATCGCCTACGGCCTGAAGCGGCCGGAACTGCGTGACGGGCTCATTGCGGAAATGAAGAAGTATTTGGGGCAGTAGTCTCTGTCGTCCCGGCCTAGTGCGCAATTGCGCACGGGGGGCCGGGACCCATACCCCCAGGGAGCAGTTTGGCGAAGACTCGTCGTTCGGTACTTCTATCGGTTTGCGATCGATAGACCTCGCGGTATGGGTCCCGGCCTTCGCCGGGACGACACTGAAGTTGTGGCGAGCGACACGCTCCGATGCCGAGACTCACGCCACCAGCGACAGCTTCGGCGGGCTTGCGACCACCGACTGGTTGCGGCCGCCGGCTTTTGCGGCGTAGAGGGCCTTGTCGGCGGCGGCGACCAGGAGCGGCCAGTCCATTCCGGCGGTGGGAACGAGACTCGCGATGCCGCAGGACACCGTCGAGTTCGTGTGGTCGTCGGACCATCCCTGCACCTTGGCGCGGATCTTCTCGGCCACTGTGAGGGCGTCGGTGACCGAAGTACCCGGCAGCAGCACGGCGAATTCCTCGCCGCCATAGCGCGCGGCGCAGTCGCCGGCGCGGCTCACCGAATCGGAAATGCAGATGGCGATGCCGACCAGCACCTGGTCGCCGGCCTGATGGCCGAACGTGTCGTTGTAGGCCTTGAAGTGATCGGCATCGATCATCAAGAGCGCGATCGGCGTCTGCTGCCGCATCGCGCGGCGCCATTCGACGTCGATCACCTGGTCGAACTTGCGGCGGTTCTTCAGGCCGGTGAGCGCGTCGGTCGTCGCCATCTCCTCGAGCTTGCGCTCGGCCTCGGCGCGCCGGCCGATCTCGCGCGCGAGCACCAGCGTCGATGCCAGCATGAACAGGCTGAGCGCCAGGACCACGGCGCCGATGCGGTAGGCTTCCCTCTGCCAGAGCTCGAACACGGCGGCGAGCGGTTTGCCCGCCACCACGAATAGTGGGCTGGTCCCACTGCTGCGGACATAGAGCCGCGGCGTGCCGTCGATCGGCCCCTGTCCGGCGAATGCGCCGCCGACCTTCAGATTATCGGCCTTCCAGACCGGCCGGGCGGCCAGATTCGTGCCGATCACATCGAGATCAAACGGCCGCCGCATCATGACGGTACGGTCGCGCTTGAGCACGGTGATGGTGTCGTCGGGATCGAGGCTCAGCCGCTCGAACAATTCGTGGAAATAGCTGAAGCGGATCGATCCGGCGACGACGCCGAGGAAGCCGCCGTCGGTGTCGCTGATGCGCCGGCTCAGCACGATCGAATAGGCGCCGCGGAACAGCATCGGCCGGCTGATGAAGAGCCCGGCTTGCGGATTATCGCGATGGACCTTGAAGTAATCCTCGTCGATGCGGTTTTCGGCAACGGGATCGAGCGTGGAAGCGTCGATGGTCAGCCTGCCCTCGGCGTCGAACACCTGGATCGCGCCGAAATGCCTCGCCGTGGTCGCATGGTCGAACAGGATGAGCTGACGGATCGGCTTCGAGACCGTGGCGATCTCCGGCAGCAGCATGTTGCTGGCGACCGCCTTGAGGGCCAGGTCGTAGATCTCGATGTTGCGGCTGATGTCGGAGTCGATGGTCGTCGCCAGGTTTTCCAAGGTCTGGCGGGCGAGCGCCTCCTCGCCGTGGCGCATGTCCAGCATGACGTTGACGCAAATGGCGGAAAAGCCGATCACCGTCACCACGGACGAGATGATCAGCAGCTTCGCCGAAAGCCGCCATGGCCGGCGGGCCGTGACGTCGCGCCATCGAGACAACATCGTTTGCTCCCGACATTAGTGAATGCGCCCGAAAGCTTGAGCAGTGTTTAAGCCGGGACGGCGCTGCCGGAATGAGTTAAAAATTGGTTTCCGCGGCTGACGGTTTTGGGCAAAGCGGGACTTCGACCAGCGAAGAGGACAGCGGTGAACGACTACGACGCGTTGCGCGATTATCTGATGCGGCAGAAGCAGGCGGAATTCGTGCTGACCTATGAACAGATCGAAGAGATCATCGGCGCGGCCCTGCCGCGCGCGGCGAATCGTGCCTCATGGTGGGACACTCTGCGCAGCCCGGACATCCAGATGCCGCAGCGCGAAGCCTGCCTCGCCGCGGGCTTCGTGGCGATGCGGATGCCGGACGGCGAGAGCGTGCGGTTCACGAAGCGGAAGAGTGACCGGCGGCGTTGATATCGAGGAGAGGTGCGCTCTTCCTCTCTCCCCCTGTGGGAGAGGGTGGCTCGCCGCGTAGCGGCGAGACGGGTGAGGGGTCTCTGTCCTCACGTCAGCGTTTCAATTCGTAGAGACAACCCCTCATCCGGCGCTTCGCGCCACCTTCTCCCACAAGGGGAGAAGGGGAGAAGGATCAGCTCGCCGCTTCCAGGCGCACTTCCGTGAGCAGGCGCATCGCGGCGTCGGCGTCCATGGGTTCGCCGAAGGCAAATCCTTGCGCGTATTCGCAGCCCATCTGGTAGAGCTCGACCGCGTCGGAATCGGTCTCGGCACCTTCGGCGACCACGTCCATGCCGAGGTCGTGCGCGAGCGCGATGATCGACTTCAGGATCACCGGGCGGGTGCCGCGGGTGGTGGTGCGCACGAAGGATTGGTCGATCTTGATGGTGTCGAACGGGAAGCGCTGCAGATAGGCCAGCGAGGAATGGCCCGTGCCGAAATCGTCGAGCGACAGCCCGGTGCCGAGTTCGCGGATCCGCGTCAGCATCTGCGCCGCGTGCTCCGGATTTTCCATCACCAGCGATTCCGTCAGTTCCAGCTTCAACGTGCCGCGCGCGACAGAGGAGCGCGACAGCACGGTGCGGATGTCGTGGATCAGATCGTGGCGCAGCAATTGCCGCGAGGAGACGTTGACCGATGCGAAGATCGGCTCGCGCGAGCGCATCGCGCGCTGCCAAATCGAGAGCTGCTTGGCGGTCTGGTCGAGCACGAACATGCCCAGGTCGATGATCAGGCCGGTCTCTTCCGCGATGGTGATGAATTCCGACGGCGCCATGCGTCCGAGCTTGGGATGATCCCAGCGCACCAGCGCCTCGAAGCCGGCGACGGAGCGGTCTTCGAGCCGTACGATCGGCTGGTACAGGATCGTGAGCTCCTGCCGCTCGATGGCGCGGCGCAGTTCGCTCTCCAGCGTCAGCCGGTCGGTTTTTCGCGCGCGCATCGCGGACTTGTAGACGTCGATGCGGTCGCCGCCGATGCGCTTGGAGTGATACATCGCGAGCTCGGCGTCCTTGATGATCTCGTCCGTGAGCTGAACCTGCGGATCGGACAAGGCGAGGCCGATCGAGGCGGTGAGAAAGATCTCGCGTTCGTTGAAGGCGATCGGCGCGCGGATGGTCTTGCGGATGGTCTCGGCGAAGGCGGTGATGCGGGCGGGGTCCTGCTCCGAGAGCAGGATCAGGCCGAACTGGTCGCCGGCGAGCCGCGCCAGCGTATCCTGCGGCTTCAGGATGCGGGTGAGGCGGCGGGCCAAGGTCAGCAGGATGGAATCGCCAACCGCGATGCCGACGGAATCGTTGACCTGCTTGAAGCGGTCGAGGTCGATCACCATCAGCGTCGGCCGCAGCGTCGGCATGGTCTTGGCGAAATGCGCGACGGCGCCGAGCCGGTCCATGAACAGCTTTCGGTTGGGCAGGCCGGTGAGATTGTCATGCACGGAATCGTGCAGCAGGCGCTCCTCGGCGTTGCGCAGCTCGGTGACGTCGGTGAGGGTACCGACCACGCGCGAGACCTCGCCGTCGGAGCCGACCACCGGGCGCGCCTTCAGCGCGAACCACATGAAGTGACCGTCCGGCGTGCGCAGGCGGAAATCCTGCACCAGGCGGCCGCGGCGCTGGTCGAGCACGCTGTCGAGCGCGGCGCGGAAACGGTCCTGGTCGAGCGGGTGCAGCACTTCCAGCCAGGACGCGGCCGGGCCTTCCAGTGTGCCGCGCTTGAGGCCGAGCAGGGCCTCGGTCTCGGGGCTGGTGAAGACCTTGTCGGCGGAAACGTCCCAGTCCCAGATCAAATCGCCGGATCCGGCCAGCGCCAGCGCGCGGCGCTCGATGTCGGAGACGACGCCGGTGGTGGCGCCGCCGCCGGCGAACGCATGCTGCATCACCGTGAAGCCGATCAGCATCACGATCAGCACGAGGCCGCCGAGCAGAGCGGGGCCGACGATGTCGTTGGTGACGGAGCCTGCGACGGTCATGCCGGCCGCGACCACCCAGACCACCAGCAGGAACCAGGTCGGGATCAGCAGCACCGCGCGGTCGAAGCCATGGGTGGAGAGATAGACGATCAGCGCGAAGCCGGCGAAGGCAATCAGCACCAGCGAGATGCGCGCGATGCCGGAGGCCACCGCGGGGTCGAACAGGGCCAGCGCAACGAGAGAGCCCAGGAACGCGAGCCAGCCCACCGTGATATGGGAATAGCGCACGTGCCATCGACTGAGATTGAGATAGGCGAACAGGAACACCAGCAGCGTCGCCGCCAGGATCGCCTCACCCGCCGCGCGCCAGATGCGCTCGGCGTTGTTCGACATGTCGAGCACCTTGCCCCAGAAGCCGAAATCGACCCCGATATAGACCAGCACCGCCCAGGCCAGCGCCGCGGCGGCCGGGAACATGATGCTGCCCTTGACCACGAACAGGATGGTCAGCACCAGCGCCAGCAAGCCGGAGATGCCGATCACGATGCCCTGGTACAGCGTGAACGAGTTGACCTTGTCCTTGTAGGATTCCGGCTCCCACAGATAGAGCTGCGGCAGCTTGTCGGTGCGCAGCTCCGCGACGAAGGTGACGACGGCGCCGGGATCGAGGGTGATGCGGAAGACGTCGGCGGTCGGGCTCTCCTGCCGCTCCGGCCGGTCGCCGATCGAGGGCGTGATGGTCGCGATGCGCGACAGCCCGAGATCGGGCCAGAGCAGCCCCGAGGAGACGATGCGATAATGCGGGGCGACGATCAGGCGGTCGAGCTGGTCGTCGGTGTTGTTGGCGAGCGCGAACACCACCCAGTTCTGGCCACCCTCGCGGGCGCGCACCTCGATGCGGCGGACGATGCCGTCGGTGCCGGGCGCGGTGGAGACCTGGATGCGGTCGGCGTCGCTGCGCTGATGCTCGAGCACGCCGGTGAGGTCGATCGCGGGCGCGTCACCGCGGACGCTGACAGCGTCGAGCGCGCGCGCCGGGAACGCGCAGACGAGAATCATGAGGCCCAGCGCTATGGGCGCGAGGCACCTGATCAGACGCAAGGTCAGTTCTCCGCGTTCGACGCAAACTCTTCGGTGCAGGCTCTTCGGTGCACGGCGTTTTCCGAACGGAACAAGGGGGTTCGGTGCGTCGCGATAGATGCCACGAAAGCAAGGAAAATCAAAGGGTTTCCGGCTTGGCCTGTGGGCCGTTGGCCTAGACCTCCAACACAATTTTGCCAATATGTGCCGAGGTCTCCATCCGCCGGTGCGCGTCGGATGCCTTTTCCAGCGGGAAAGTGCTGTCCATCAGCGGCTTGACCCGGCCTTCGCGCAAAAGCGGCATCACTTTCGCCTCGATCGCGGCCACCATCGCCGCCTTGTCCGCATTACTACGGGGGCGCAGCGTCGAGCCGGTATGGGTCAGGCGCTTCACCATCACCTTGGCGATGTTGACGGTGACCTTGGGCCCGTTGAGGGTCGCGATCTGCACGATGCGGCCGTCGAGCGCGGCGGCGTCATAGTTGCGATCGACATAGTCGCCGGCGACCATGTCGAGGATCAGATTGGCGCCGGCATTGTTGGTCTCCGCCTTGACCACGGCGACGAAGTCTTCCGTCTTGTAGTTGATGGCACGATCGGCGCCGAGCTTGAGGCAGGCATCGATCTTGTCCTGCGATCCCACGGTGACGATCACCTTGGCGCCGAACGCTTTTGCGAGCTGGATCGCCATGGTGCCGATACCGGAAGAGCCGCCATGGATCAGCAGCGTCTCGCCGGCCTTCAGGCCGCCGCGCTCGAACACGTTGTGCCAAACCGTCATCAGCGTTTCCGGCAGTGCGCCGGCTTCCTTGATCGAGAGCGACGGCGGCACGCTCATCGCCTGACCATCCTGGGCGATACAGTACTGCGCATAGCCGCCGCCGGCGACCAGCGACATCACCTTGTCGCCGATCTTGTGCCGCTTGGCGTTGCTGCCGACGGCCACCACTTCGCCGGCGATCTCGAGGCCGGGCAGGTCGCTGGCGCCGGGCGGCGGCGGATAGGCGCCGGAGCGCTGCGCGACGTCGGGCCGGTTGACGCCGGCGGCCTGCACCTTGACCAGGATCTCGTCGGGGCCGGGCTGCGGCAGCGCCCGCTGTTCCGGCACCAGCACTTCCGGTCCGCCGGGTTTCGAGATGGCGACCACGGTCATTTGCGCGGGCAGCTTGTCCATGATGTGTCCTTGAGCAAAGGTGCGGGATGGAACGAGGCCATTGCTTAGCCAGCGCGGTGCAGGCTTGCAACCGCCTCAGCCGCTTGTGATGCGAACGCAGGAGGAACAAGGATGGCGATGGAAGACGACGACCGTCCGCGCAAGAAGATCAGCCATGACATCGGACAGGATCTCTCACTCTTGTCAGTGGAGGAACTGACCGAGCGTATCGCGCTGCTCAAGGGCGAGATCGCAAGATTGGAAGAAGCCGCAACAAAGAAGCGCGCCTCGCGCGATGCGGCCAACAGCGTTTTCAAGAAGTAGGCATCGACGCTCCACTCTCGTGTCCCGGACGCGGTGCGTCACGCAGTGACGCTCCGCAGAGCCGGGACCCATGCGTCTCCAAACACGTCAGCTAAAGGCCCTGGGCCCCGGCTCAGCAGTGCAGCACCATAGCGTGTCGAAGACGCGCGTGAACGCGCTTCTGATGCCGCACTGCGTCCGGGGCACGAGAAGCCCACTCGGCCACTGACCGACATGGCTAACGAACCCTCAAGATAATCGCTCGTTTACTCCACATTAAGCTTTCGAGTTTATGACTTGGAACTGTCCTTGTTTGGACACCGAGTGGCTCCTGTCCACTCTGTTTGACGCCTCCCTGTTATCAACTTTCAAAGCCGCCGGTTTTCCGGCGGCTCTTTTTTTGTTTTGCGCCCAGCTCCCGCCTTTTTGCGTCTCGCCCCGGTTGAATTCCGGGCAAGGACCCGCGGAAACCATATCCGCGCTTGTCACTGGACTCGGCGTCTCGCCCGCGCAATGATTTGTTCATCATAAGCCGGCGCCAAGCCGGGCAGTCAGACAGTTGCGTAAGGGGCGTTAACCATGGAACGTTTGCAAGCCGAAGGCGCTCTCGTTCAACTCAGTGAGCGGTTCACCAATTCTGCGGCGTTCGGCGTCCTGTTCCGCGAGGGCATGGACCTGGTCGAGGAGACCGCGGCCTATCTCGATGGCGCCGGCCGTACCGAGGCCAAGGCGCTCGATCGCGCCGTCAGCCTCACCTATGCGACCGAGAGCATGCGCCTGACCACCCGCCTGATGCAGCTCGCCTCGTGGCTGCTGCTGCACCGCGCCGTGAAGGAAGGCGAGATGACGCTGGGCCAGGCCAATCGCGAAAAAACCAAGGTCAAGCTCTCCGCCGCCGATCCCGGCTCCACCGACACCATCGAGAAGCTGCCGTCGCAGCTCCAGGATTTGATCCATCGCTCGATGAGCCTCCAGACCCGCGTGCGTCGCCTGGACACCACCATCCACACCCCGCCGGTCGATCATTCCTCGATCGGCAATCCGCTGGTGCCGCATCTCAACGCGCTGAAGGCGGCGTTCGAGCGGTAGGGCCTCCGTCATTCCGGGGCGCGCGAAGCGCGAACCCGGAATCTCGAGATTCCGGGTTCGGCTCTCCGAGCCGCCCCGGAATGACAGCGATAGAAAACAAAAAACGCCCCCGGCTCTCCGGGGGCGTTTTCGTCTCCAGCCTCGAGGGGCCGGATCAATCCTTTTTGAGAAAGCCCGAAAACTTCTTCTGGAAGCGCGAGACGCGGCCGCCGCGATCCATCAGCTGGGCGTTGCCGCCGGTCCAGGCCGGGTGCGACTTGGGGTCGATGTCGAGGTTCAGCGTGTCGCCTTCCTTGCCCCAGGTGGAGCGGGTCAGGTACTCGGTTCCGTCGGTCATCACGACCTTAATCGTATGATAGTTCGGGTGAATTTCGGCTTTCATGGCAATTCCTCGGCGCCCCGGCGCCTCACTTGAGTGGCTATCGAATGACGGATTTGGCGCGGTCTATACCCCACGAGGCCCTGTAAAACAAGCCATTGCAGGGCCTTAGTAGGGGACCGGGCGGCCCCCTAAGGGACATCCCGGATTTGCCACTCCCGCTCGCCCGGCCTATCTGGAGCGGAGCACCTCTCTTTGTCTTTTGGTCGGATCTCATGAGCGCAGTTGAACGGCTTGAAACCGGGCCCGCGGAAGCCCCGTCGATCGAAGCCGACCTGATCGAGGCGCCGGCGAAGAGCCGCGCGAAGCTGCGGCCGCTGCTGGCGCTTGCGCCCTATGTGGCGCGCTATCGCGGCCGGGCGGCGCTGGCCTTTGTCGCGCTGACGATCGCGGCGCTGACCACCCTGCTGGTGCCGGTCGCGGTGCGCAGGATGATCGATTTCGGCCTGACGCCTGAAGGCATCGAGCTGATCAACAGCTACTTCTCGGTGATGATCGCGGTGGTCGCCGTGCTCGCGCTGGCGAGTGCTGCGCGCTACTACCTCGTGATGACGATCGGCGAGCGCATCGTCGCCGATCTCAGGCGCGACGTCTTCGCCCATCTGCTCTCGCTCTCGCCGGCCTTCTTCGATTCCGCGCGCAGCGGCGAGCTGGTGTCGCGCCTCACCGCCGACACCACCCAGATCAAATCCTCCGTCGGCGCCTCGGTCTCGATCGCGCTGCGCAATCTGATGATGTTCTTCGGTGCCGCGGCGATGATGGTGATCACCAGCCCGCGGCTGTCAGGCTTCGTGCTGCTGGCCATTCCCCTGATCGTGCTGCCGCTGGTCGCCTTCGGGCGCTGGGTGCGGCGGCTGTCGCGCAATGCGCAGGACACGCTGGCCGAGGCCTCCGCCTATGCGAGCGAGCTGGTCGGAGCGATCCGCACCGTGCAGGCCTATACCAGCGAGAGCCTCGCCGAGAGGCGCTTCGGCGGCGAGGTCGAGCAGGCCTATGAAGCCGCGCGCACGTCCACGCAGGCGCGTGCCGTGCTCACCGCCATCATCATCTTCATCGTGTTCGCAAGCGTGGTCGCGATTCTCTGGATCGGTTCGCACGACGTGCTGACCGGCACCATCACGCCGGGCCGACTCGGCCAGTTCGTGCTCTATGCGGCCTTTGCCGCGGCCGGCCTCGGCCAGCTCAGCGAGGTCTGGGGCGAGATCTCGGCGGCATCCGGCGCTGCCGAGCGCCTGTTCGAGATCCTGCATGTGCAGCCCGACATCACCGCGCCCACCTCGCCGCGCGCGCTGCCGGTGCCGGCGCGCGGCGAAGTCGGCTTCGACCACGTCAGCTTCGCCTATCCGGCGCGGCGCGACGTCAATGTGCTCGATGCCGTCTCGTTCACCGTGCGCCCCGGCGAGAAGGTTGCCATCGTCGGTCCGTCCGGCGCCGGCAAGAGCACGATCTTTCATCTGCTGTTGCGCTTCTACGATCCGCGCAGCGGCGCGATCTCGCTCGACGGCGTGCCGGTCAAATCCGCCGATCCCCGCGATTTCCGCTCGCGCATCGCGCTGGTACCGCAGGAATCGAATGTGTTCGCGGCCAGCGCCCGCGACAACATCCGCTTCGGCCGACCCGATGCCACCGACGCCGAGGTCGAGCGCGCGGCCGAGCTCGCGCACGCCGCCGAGTTCATCCGCCGCCTGCCCGAAGGTTTCGACACCCCGCTCGGCGAGCGCGGCGTGACGCTGTCAGGCGGCCAGCGCCAGCGCATCGCGATCGCACGCGCGATCCTGCGCGATGCACCGCTGCTGCTGCTGGACGAAGCCACCTCCGCGCTCGATGCCGAAAGCGAGACACTGGTGCAGACCGCGCTGGAAGAGCTGATGCGCCACCGCACCACGCTCGTCATCGCGCACCGCCTCGCCACCGTCCTGTCGTGCGACCGCATCCTGGTGATGGACCAGGGCCGGATCGTCGAGCAGGGCACGCATGCCGAGCTCGTGGCCGCGAACGGGCTCTATGCCAGGCTGGCGAGGTTGCAGTTCGAGGGGGCGTGAGGCGGAGTAGCCCGGACTGCTACCCCACTCACAGTGTCATCGCCCGCGAAGGCGGGCGCTGACAGCGAGATTGTTGCGAACACGTCCCTTAATCTCGTCATTGCGAGCGCAGCGAAGCAATCCAGACTGCCTCTCCGGAAAGATTCTGGATTGCTTCGTCGCAAGAGCTCCTCGCAATCACGTGTGGCGAGAGCGTCGCGCTACATGGTCTCCCTTCGTAGCCGGTCGATAGCGGATATTCGTCCATCTGATCGAGCGGTACGATCCGGATTGCCGCATCGCAAGGTCGGCCGGGCTGTTTCCTTCCCGGCTTTCGGTTCGGCCGGTCGGCGCCGTGACCCGCAACCACTTCAGCCAAGACAACTTTTCCACCGTGGGACCGTACCGCACCGCGCCGCTCTCGAACTGGCGGCTGAGCGTCGACTTGTTGACCCCGGTCTTTCCGGGCCGCCTCCGGCAAGAGGCCACTAGCGGACATCCAACAGAAGCCTCGAAATTTCGTCACGGAATTCTGGCCAAGCGCGCACAGCGTGAGCCCGCAACGAATTTTACCGAAGGTTGTTAGAGGCTCAAGCTATCTGATGTCGCTTCTATCCTGGCATGAGGCCCGACAGGAAGGGCACTTCGTCCAGCTTTAGCCCCCGAGCTCTTCGTCGATGAGATGGCGGTCGGCTTTCGTTCGGTCGAACTTCAAAAGGAAAAATGGCATGACGAAAAGCACCCTCGATCTGGCACGTGCCAGGCTAAAGGCATACGTCGATAAGGATCGGACAGCGATCGAAGCGCTTCTTGCGGATGATTATCACTTCTCAAGTCCAATCGACAATGAGTTGGATCGTGCGACTTATCTGCGCCGCTGCTGGCCGAACAGCGAAAAAACCAGTTCGTTCGATGAAGTTCTCGCGACCGAGGATGGAAACCGAGCAGTCATCGTCTATGAGGCAGCTGCTTCTGGAGGTCACAGGTTTCGCAATTGTGAGGTAACCACCGCTCACGGAGACAAGATCGTTCGGGTGGAAGTCTACTTTGGATGGGACATACCTCACAAAGCTACGAAGGGCGGCTTCATCGAAAAATGATGCGAGGGTCATGCTTGGCAGGATTGGGGGGCGAGGACGCGCTTTTTGCAAGGTCCCGAGTGCGATAACCGCCGCTGGCTTCCCCCGATAGACATCGGCTTCTGAGCCAAAGCAGTTTTCAAAGCTGCTCGAAGATCATCTGCCAGCCCTTTCGGGTGTCCATATATTCGCGAACCAGTTTGATGCGGTCGCCCGAAAGGACGAAGACGAAGCAATAGTCATTCTCGTAGGGCTTGCCTCCAGGAAGAGTGGCTCGCATCCGCTCCTCGACGACCACAGTGTCACCATCGGCATGAAGGCCCAGAAACGAGATCTCGACGTTCGAGAACAGATGATGCATTTCCGCGGCAATGAAGCGTGCGATTTGGTCCGCTCCGATCATGTGGTCGGTGTGCTTGAGAGCGACTGCGGTGGCATTTCCGGCCGGCGCGATCCATTCGGCATCGGGAGTAAACAGCTCCGCGATCAAGCTGGCATCACGGGTTTTGAAAGTCTTCCAGGCATTGATGACGATCTCTTTAGGATTCGTGCTGTTCATCTTTGTTTCTCCAAGTGCTCAGCGGATCTGGGCTCTCTTATAAGAAAAGCGCATCGACTCGCTGGCCGGAATCGGACCTGATCATCCCAAGGCTGTTCTTTTGGCGGCGGTCTACGGTAAAATGAGTCATGCTCAGTTTTGAGGTATGCAACACCGCGCGCTTGCAGCGCGATCCGCGCTATGACGGCCGTTTCTACACGGCAGTCAGGACCACGCGAATCTACTGCCGCCCCGTTTGCCCGGTGAAGCAGCCGTTGACCCGTAACGTGGCCTACTATCAAACTGCGGCGGCTGCCGAAGCTGCGGGATACCGGCCTTGCTTGCGTTGCCGTCCGGAGACCGCGCCCTTCTGTGCTGCGTGGAATGGCACGCGCTCGACAGTCGCGCGCGCCTTGAAATTGATCGATGGTGGCGCGTTGGACGACGGTTCGGTTGCTGCACTCGCCGATCAGCTCGGGGTAAGCTCGCGCCACCTTGCGCGTCTGTTCGAGCGCTATGTCGCGGCCAGCCCCCAGCAGGTAGCAAAGACCAGGCGTGTACAACGGGCGAAGCGCCTAATCGACGAGACAAATGATCAATTGGCCCAGATCGCCTACCGGGCCGGCTTTGGCAGCGTGCGCCGGTTCAACGCCGCCTTTCGTGAGCTCTATGGACGCTCCCCGTCCAGCATTCGCCACCGCCGCAAAGTATCCGCGTGAGACAGGCATCGCGAACGTTGGATTTGACAGCCTGCGCCCCTGAGCCGCGCGGATGAACCTTGCAGTTCCCCCGGATGTGGCGCCTAATCGAGTATCGCCGGCCAAAGGCTCGTCCGTAGGCGTCGGTGCCTGAGAGATGATTTGTGCTCCCGCCTCAACGGGAGTGCGCCTCATGGCCCCGCCATTCAGCAAAGAGACCCTCGAGCTTTTAGAGCGGGCGCAGCGAGCGATCGAGGAGTCGATCCGGCTTCGCGAAGACAGCCAACGCGCGATCACCCAAGCCGAAGGCTGGCAGTTCGATCTTGAACTCCGCTTGAGCCGAGAGTGCCTCGCGGCGAGTTACGCGACAGCGCCGCTCATCGACACTTCGGCGACAGCGCCGGCACATTCGGCCATGGCCAGTTCTTCCAGCTCCCGTCCTCACCGACGCAGGCCGATGGCCCAAGGCCATTCGTCGGAGCACTCGTCGTCTTGACCGGCGTGACGAGGCGCTGGTCGACATAGCTGGTCGAGACATATCCGGCGACGATGACGCCGAGCAGGACCGAAGACCCCTTGGCCAGATCGCTCAGTTTCATGGGGCATCTCCATCCGCTTGCCGGCGCAACTCCCGGGCACAACGACTAGCTGACCTCCCGGGATCCCGACGTGACGGGCGTCACGCCCGCCAGAATAAGATCGCCAGAATCTAAGGTTGCCACATCATCTTCAGCACCGGCCGGCCCGAGGTCGGGTTCACCTCGTCGCCGGCATGGGCAAAGCCGTTGCGCTCGTAGAAGCGGATGGCGCGGCTGTTGTCCTTGTTGACGAGCAGCGTCACCGCTGTCGGTGACAGGCGCTTGGCCTCATCCACCAGCAGCCGTGCCGCGTCCGAGCCCCAATGCGCGGGATCGACCACGAGCTGGTCGAGATAGCCGTCGCCGTCGATGGTGACGAAGCCGGTCAGCGCGGCGTCCTGCTCCGCGACCACGATGGAAGCCTTCGGCACCAGATCCTTGCGCCAGCGCTCGCGCCACCAGTCCAGGCGGGCCGCGAAGTCGATCTGCGGATAGGCCTGCTGCCAGGTGCGATGCCACAGCTCGATGGAGGCGGCCTCGTCCTCGGGACGGTAAGGGCGGAGGTGGAGGGCGCTCACTACCGCTCCGTCAGCTTCAGCTCGATGCGGCGGTTGCGCTTGTAGGCTTCCTCGGTGTTGGCGGTGTCGAGCGGCTGGAATTCGCCGAAGCCGGCGGCGACCAGGCGCTGGGCGGGCACGCCGAGCGAGATCAGGTACTGCACCACCGAGATCGAGCGGGCGGCCGAGAGGTCCCAGTTCGACTTGAAGTTCGGCCCGTTGACCGGGCGCACGTCGGTGTGGCCGTCGACGCGCAGCACCCAGGGGATCTCGTTCGGGATCTTCTTGTCGAGGTCGATCAGCGCGGTCGCCAGCGTGTCGAGCTCGGCGCGGCCTTCGGGCAGCAGCACCGCCTGTCCGGTGTCGAAGAACACTTCGGACTGGAACACGAAGCGGTCGCCGACGATGCGGATGTCGGGGCGGTTGCCGAGGATGGCGCGCAGGCGGCCGAAGAATTCCGAGCGATAGCGCGACAATTCCTGCACCCGCTGCGCCAGGGCGACATTCAGCCGAGAGCCCAGATCGGCAATTCGATTTTGCGATTCCTTGTCGCGCTTCTCGGAGACGTCGAGCGCTTCTTCCAGTGCCGCCAATTGCCGCCGCAGCGCGCTGATCTGCTGGTTCAGCACCTCGATCTGCGCCAGCGCGCGGGCCGAAACCGCCTTTTCGGAGTCCAACGCCTTGCCGAGTTCGGAGGTCTTGCCTTGCGCGTCGTTGCCAGCGGCGGCGAGCCCCTCATAGAGCCCCTTGATGCGGTCGCGCTCGCTCTCGGCCGAAGCGAGGCCGGCTTTCAGCGACGAGACCTGGTCGTCGAGCGTGAGCTTGCCGAGTTTCTCCAGCGACAGCAGCTCGTTGAGCTGCGCGATCTTGGCGTTGAGCAGCTCCAGGGCCTTGTCCTTGCCGGTGACCTCCTGTGACAGGAAGAACTGCACGACCAGGAACACCGACAGCAGGAACACGATCGACAGCACCAGCGTCGACAGCGCGTCGACGAAGCCGGGCCAGTAGTTGAAGGAGGTATCGCCGCGGCGGCCGCGCGCCAGTGCCATGTCGCTAACCCTTCTCGGGCTGACGCGCGATGCGCTCCAGCAGGCGCCGGATCTCGCGGTTCTGCTCGCCCTGGCCGTCGGCCCATTCGCGGATCATCTGCTGCTCGGTCCGCATGTGCGAGACCAGCGCCTGGATGGCTTCGGCAAGGCTCGCCATCGCCGCGGTGGTGCCGCGGCTGCCGCTGCCTTCCTCGAGCACCGAGCGCAAGCGCTCGACGACGGCCTGAAGCTCGCCGCTGGCAATGCCGCCGCCACCGCTGGCGGCGACAGCCACCTCGCCGTTGCCATATTCGCGCACGGTGGTGGCAAGCCAGTCTTCGAGATCGGTGTAGAAACGGTTCTGCGCCTGGCTCGATTGCAGGTCGAGGAAGCCCAGGATCAGCGAGCCGGCGAGGCCGAACAGCGAGCTCGAGAACGAAATGCCCATGCCGCCGAGCGGAGCGGCCAGCCCCTCCTTCAGCGTGTCGAACAGGGCGCCGGAATCGCCCCCGACCTTGAGCCCGTCGATCACCTTGCCGACCGAGCCGACCGTCTCGATCAGGCCCCAGAAGGTGCCGAGCAGGCCGAGGAACACCAGAAGCCCGGTCATGTAGCGGGAGATGTCGCGGGCCTCGTCCAGGCGGGTCGCGATCGAATCGAGCAGGTGCCGCATGGTGGTCTGGGTGATCGACATCCGCCCGGTGCGCTCGCCGCCGAGGATCATCGCCATCGGGGCCAGCAGCTTGGGGTGACGGGCCGGCGCAAGGCCCGGATCTGCAATGCGGAAATTGTTGACCCAGGAGACCTCGGGGTAGAGCCGGATCACCTGGCGGATGGCCAGGATGATGCCGATGAACAGCACGCCGCCGATCAGGGCATTGAGCCCGGGATTGGCGAAGAAGGCCTGGATGATCTGCTTGTAGAGCACCACCCCCACCAGGGCGCAGAGCACCAGAAAGACAAGCATCCGCACCAGAAAGACGCTGGGCGAGGATAGCTTGGTGTATTCGATGTCGAGGGAAGAGCGGGGCGAGGCGCCTGGCGGCATGGCCGGTATCATCCGTTAACTTGCTTGCGGGGCGCACTATGGCACAGCGCCAGCCCAAAAAAAGCGCCGGATGCGCCGATTTCGGGGAGAGCTGGGGAACCCAGAGTTGAAACGGGGCTTTGGTACGGACGTACTTTCCAAATCGTCGGCATTCCACAGCTTTTCCCCCTGCCGCCCAAAAGACGGAGTCGTCGCATGAGCGTCGTGTCCGCGATCCTCGGGACTGCCGAACGGGTGCCGCTGCCTGATGTCGTGATCCGCGCGGCGATCCAGCGCCTGTGCTCGCGCACGGTGTCCCGCCTGTCCGCGCTGGGCGGGGCCGACGATGCCGCCTTCGCCGGGCGGATGATGCTGCGGCCGATCGCCGAGGACCCGGATGTCGGCCATGACGAGGTGCCCGCTTCGTTCTTTGCGAAGGTGCTTGGTCCCAACCGCAAATACTCGTCCTGCTTCTACAAGACCGACGCGACCACCTTGCAAGAGGCCGAGGAGGAGGCGTTGCGCCAGACCGCCGAGCATGCCGCTCTCGCCGATGGTCAGATCATCCTCGAGCTCGGTTGCGGCTGGGGCTCGCTGTCGCTGTGGATGGCGCGGCAGTTTCCGCACGCCAAGGTGACGGCGGTGTCGAGCTCGCAGGCGCAGCGCGCCCATATCGAGGAAGAGGCGCGGCTGCGCGGTCTCCTCAACCTGCGCGTGGTCTGCGCGGACATCAACGTGTTCGCGCCCGAGGGCCAATTCGACCGCATCGTCTCGGTCGAGATGTTCGAGCACGTGATGAACTGGCGCAAGCTGATGACGCGCCTGCGATCATGGCTCGCGCCGGAGGGGCGGTTCTTCATGCACATCGTCGCCCATCGCTCCGGCTCTCACCTGTTCAACCGGGCCGATCGCGACGACTGGATCGCACAGCACGTCTTCGCTGGCGGGCTGATGCCGAGCCATCATCTCATCAGGCAGTTCGACGATCTCTTCGCGGTCGAGAAGGAATGGTGCTGGAGCGGCACGCATTATCAGCGCACCGCCAACGACTGGCTCGGGAATTTCGACACGCATCGCTGTTTCATCGAAGCGGCCTTGCGCAACATCCATGGCGAGGAGACAGGCCTGCGGATGCGACGCTGGCGCTGGTTCTTGCTCGCGACCTCGGGCCTGTTCGGCTACGCCGATGGAACCGAGTGGGGCGTCAGCCACTACCGCATGAAGGCGGCGGGGTAATTGCGCTGTTCCGTCGCAGCACGCCGCGAGGGAACTCGATTCACGATCCAGTGACTTATTAAAACACTCGTTTTTTGAACGGGATAGCTCGTGTGACAATGAGCCGCCCAAGCTCTCATTGCGTCGCAGCAAACACCGATTATTTTCCTTTTCAAATCAGACTGTCCGGAACTTCTTCGGAAGACCAGCGATAGAACGGGGCAACTACCCTTATGTCAGCACTTCACGCGCGATCCGCCTGCATGGCCATAATGCTCGCGGTCGCGGCACCGCTTCTTGCGGGCTGCGATGAATCAAACTCTGCGATCGTCCAGGCGCAACCGACCGAACCCGACGTGAGCATCGTGACCGTAAGGCCGCAGCCCCGCGCGGTCGTGCGGGAACTCCCTGGCCGAATCGCGCCGACGCGAGTCTCCGATGTTCGGCCCCGGGTTTCGGGTATCGTTGTTGAGCGCCTGTTCCACCAAGGCAGCGAAGTGAAAGCCGGCGATCCGCTCTACCGTATCGATCCGCGCCCGTTCGAGGTCGAGGTATCGGCCAACGAAGCCGCGCTCGCTAAAGCGGAGGCTGGGCTGATGCAGTCCCAGCAGCAGGCGCGCCGCATCGCCACGCTCACAGCCCAGCGCGCCGCGCCCGAAGCCGAGAACGAGAAGGCGATCGCGGCCGAGCGCCAGGCTCATGCCGAGGTCGAGGGCCGCAAGGCCGACCTTGCGCGGGCAAAGCTCAATCTCGATTATGCCACGGTGCGTGCGCCGATCGACGGCGTGGTCGGCGCCGCGCTGGTCAGCGAGGGCGCGCTCGTGGTCCAGAACGAGACTAACCTGGCCACCATTCAGCAGCTCGATCTGATCTACGCCGACTTCACCCAGTCGGTGAACGAGCTCCATCAGCTCCGCCGCGCCTTCGAGAGCGGCGATCTCGAACGTATTGCGCCCGGTGCGGTCAAGGTGCGTCTCGTGCTCGACGACAACACGATCTATCCGCTGAACGGCACGCTCCTGTTCTCCGATGCCAAGGTCGACGCCAACACCGGTCAGGTGACCTTGCGCGGTGAATTTCCCAATTCGAAGCGTGAATTGCTGCCTGGCATGTACGTTCGCGTACGAATCGAGCAGGGCATCGACAGCGACGCGATCGCGGTGCCGCAGCAGGCGATCCAGCGCAACGGCGGCGGCGGCAGCGAAGTCTTCGTCGTCAAGGACGATCACCGCGTCGCGGTGCAACCGGTGCGCATCGGTTCGGCGCAAGACGGCTTCTGGTTCGTCACCGAGGGCCTGAAGGCCGGTGACAGGGTCGTGGTGGAAGGCTTCCAGAAGTTCGCAGCTGGCGACAAGGTCAAGCCGCAATCCTGGGCCGAGGCCGAAGCCATCGTGGAAAGTCAACGCGCACAGATGATGCAGTAAAGCATCATGGCGAGCTTCTTCATCGACAGGCCGATCTTCGCCTGGGTCGTCGCGCTGTTCATCTGTCTGGTCGGCGCCATTTCGATTCCGCTGTTGCCGATCGCGCAATATCCGATCATCGCGCCGCCCTCGATCTCGATCTCGACCAGCTATCCCGGCGCCTCGCCCGAGAACCTCTACAACAGCGTCACGCGGCTGATCGAGGAGGAGCTCAACGGCGCCTCCGGCATCCTCAATTTCGAATCGACCAGCGACTCGCTCGGCCAGGTCGAGATCATCGCCAATTTCCAGCCGGGCACAAACACCAACGACGCCTCGGTGGAGGTGCAGAATCGCATCAAGCGGGTCGAGGCGCGCCTGCCGCGCGCGGTGATGCAACAGGGCATCCTGGTCGAGGAAGCCTCCAGTGCGGTGCTCCAGATCATCACGCTGAGCTCGACCGACGGCAGCCTGGACGAGGTCGGGCTCGGCGACTTCATGATCCGCAACGTGCTCGGTGAGATCCGCCGCATCCCCGGCGTCGGCCGCGCCACGCTTTATTCGACCGAACGTTCGCTGCGCGTCTGGGTCGATCCGGCCAAGCTGGTCGGTTATGGGCTGACCGCCGACGACGTCAACAAGGCCATTGCCGCGCAGAACGCGCAGGTCGCCTCGGGCAGCATCGGCGCAGAGCCGTCGACCTCGACCCAGCGCACCTCCGCGCTGGTGCTGGTCAAGGGCCAGCTCTCGTCCCCGGATGAATTCGGCACCATCATCCTGCGCGCCAATGCCGACGGCTCGACCGTGCGCCTGCGCGACGTCGCGCGCATCGAGGTCGGCGGCCTCAGCTACCAGTTCAACACCCGTCTCGACGGCAAGCCGACCGCCGGTCTTTCCGTGCTGATGTCGCCGACCGGCAACGCGCTGGCGACCGCGAGCGCCGTCGAAGAAAAGATGAAGGAGCTGTCGCGCTTCTTTCCGGCCAACATTTCGTACGAGATCCCCTACAACATCACGCCCGTGGTCGAGGCCTCGATCAAGAAGGTGCTGTCGACGCTGGTCGAAGCCGTGGTGCTGGTGTTCGTGGTGATGTTCCTGTTCCTGCAGAACATCCGCTACACCATCATTCCGACCATCGTGGTGCCGGTGGCGCTGCTGGGCGCCTGTACCATTCTGCTGCTCGCCGGCTACTCCATCAACATGCTCTCGATGTTCGGCATGGTGCTCGCCGTCGGCATCCTCGTCGACGATGCCATCGTCGTGGTCGAGAACGTCGAACGCATCATGAGCGAGGAGGGGCTGCCGCCGAAGGAGGCGACGCGCAAGGCGATGTCGCAGATATCGGGCGCCATCATTGGCATCACGCTGGTTCTGATGGCGGTGTTCGTGCCGATGGCGTTCTTCCCGGGCTCGGTCGGCATCATCTACCGCCAGTTCTCCGTGACCATGGTCGCCGCGATCGGCTTCTCCGCCTTCCTCGCGCTGTCGCTGACGCCGGCGCTGTGTGCGACGCTGCTCAAGCCCGTCGCTGCCGGCCACGGTCACGCCAAGAGGGGCGTGTTCGGCTGGTTCAACCGCATGCTCGACCGCAGCAAGGAGGGCTATTCCAGCACCGTCGGCTTCTCGCTGAAGCGCACGGGACGCTTGATGCTGGTCTATGTCGCGCTGCTCGCCGGCCTGTCATGGGCTTTCGTCAACCTGCCCGGCGGCTTCCTGCCCATCGACGACCAGGGTTTCGTCACCACCGACGTGCAGACGCCGTCGGATTCGTCCTATGGCCGGACCGAGGCGGTGATCGAGAAAGTGGAAAAATACCTGGCGCAGCGGCCCGGCGTCGACAACGTCACCTTTCTCACCGGCTTCAGCTTCTCCGGCCAGGGCATGAACACCGCGCAGGCCTTCATCACCCTGAAGGACTGGTCGGAGCGCGGGCCGAAGGACTCGGCTGCGGCGATCGTCAATGACATCAACCGCGATTTGTCGTCGTCGATCCGCGACGCAAAAATCTCCGCGCTGCAGCCGCCGCCGATCGACAATCTCGGCAACTCCTCGGGCTTCTCGTTCCGCCTCCAGGACCGCGGCCAGAAGGGCTATACGGCGTTGATGCGCGCCGCCGACCAGCTGATCGCGGAGGCCAATGCCAGCGCCGTGCTGCAGAAGGTCTATGTCGAAGGCCTGCCCGAGGCCGGCGTGGTCAATCTCGTGATCGACCGCGAGAAGGCCGGCGCCTTTGGCGTCACTTTCGAGGACATCAACAACACGATCTCGACCAATCTCGGCTCGAACTACATCAACGACTTCCCGAATCGCGGCCGCATGCAGCGCGTCGTGGTGCAGGCCGATGCCCGCGACCGCATGCGGACCGAGGACATCCTCAACTACAACGTCAAGAACAGCCGCGGCCAGCTGGTGCCGTTCTCGTCCTTTGCCACCGTGGAATGGGCGCGCGGACCGACGCAGATCGCCGGCTTCAACTATTATCCGGCGGTGCGCATCTCGGGCGAGGCGAAACCCGGCTTCACCTCGGGCGATGCCATCGCCGAGATGGAACGGCTCGCCGGCAAGCTGCCGCGCGGCTTCGGCTATGAATGGACCGGGCAGTCGCTGCAGGAAAAGCTGTCGGGCTCGCAGGCGCCGTTCCTGCTCGGGCTTTCGGTATTCGTGGTGTTCCTGTGTCTCGCGGCGCTGTACGAGAGCTGGACCATCCCGCTCGCGGTGCTGCTTACCGTGCCGCTCGGCATCGTCGGCGCGGTGGTTGCGGCGATGCTGCGCGGGCTGCCCAACGACGTCTATTTCACCGTGGGCCTGATCACCATCATCGGGTTGGCGGCCAAGGACGCGATCCTCATCATCGAGTTCGCCAAGGATCTGCGGAAAGAAGGCAAGCCGCTGGTGGACGCCACCATCGAGGCCTGCCGCCTGCGCTTCCGCCCGATCCTGATGACCGGCCTCGCCTTCATCTGCGGCGTGCTGCCGATGGCCATCGCCCATGGCGCCGGCGGCGCCAGCCAGCAGGCGCTCGGCAGCATCGTGATGGGCGGCATGATCGCGGTCGTGATCCTGGCGCTGCTGATGGTGCCGGTGTTCTTCGTCTCGGTGCAGCGCGTGCTGGGCGGCGATCGGGAGAAGGTGGCGGAGGGGACCGAGACGTACGGGCCGCCGGCGCCGGCAAGGGCCGGTCACTGAACCTATGGTTTGCAGATGGGGCAGCATCGATAGTGGGCTCCCTCTCCCGCTTGCGGGAGAGGGTTGGGGAGAGGGTGTCTCCACGTCGGGATTGCCGAGAATTGCGGAGGATGCCCCCGTGTGGTGAGAGCCCTCACCCGCCGCGCGGTCCTCGTGTCATCCATATGCGACTGCTGTGAACACCGGATCGGTCGGCTTGATTTCTCGGAGGCCTCAATCCAGACTGCATCCCTGGATTGAAACAACGTGTTCGCACCGCCCCGCGAATGCACAGGCGCCTGCCGATTGAGAGCATGTCATGCGTCCGACCGAAATTGCGATCTCGAACTATCGCTCCATTCGGCGGCTCTCCATACCCATCCATCCCTTGTCCGTGTTTGTCGGCGAAAATGGAGTCGGCAAATCCAATCTGTACAAGTCCCTGTCGCTGCTGCGCGACTCGGCGACCGGTCAGATCACCCGCACGATCGCCGATGAAGGCGGGTTGAATTCGGTCTGCTGGTCCGGCATACGCAAACGAGGCGAAGACGGTCGGCTGCGGCTGTCGGCCACATTCGACAGCATGAGCTATTCCATCGAGCTCGGGTTTCCGAGCCCGCTTCAGGCCGCGTTTTCCGGCGAGCCGATGATCAAGACCGAAATGATCGAAACGACGCGCGGCAAACGAACGGTCAAGCTGATGGAGCGCATCAATTCGCTCATCAGCGTCCGCGGCGAGAGCGGCGCCTGGAGCAGCCACAAGGATGCGGTGCTGCCGTCAGAGACCGCGCTTGCGGCTTTTTCCGATGGCAAGCAATGCCCGGAAATCGACCTGATCAGAAATGCGATGCTGGGCTGGCGATTCTATCATGACTTCCGCACTGATCCGGCGTCACCGATACGAAAGCCTTGTCTCGCAATCGCAACGCCCTCGCTCAGCGCCGATGGCATCGATCTGGCTGCCACCCTGGCGACCCTCTACGTCATTCGGGAAGACGCCAACGACCTGCAGGACGCGATCCAGGATGCATTCCCGGGCGCCGAACTCCGTGCATGGGAACAAAACGGCAGGTGTGAATTCGATCTGCAATTGCCGGATATGCCGCGGCCGTTCAGGGCTCATGAACTATCCGACGGGACGTTGAAATATATCTGCCTGCTCGCAGTGTTCATGGGTTACCGGCTGCCGCCGTTCATTGCGCTGAACGAACCCGAGACAAGCCTGCATCCGTCGTTGCTGGCGCCACTGGCCAGGCTCATCGCCAAGGCATCACGCCGCGCCGATATCTGGATTGTCACCCATTCGGAACAGCTGATGGACGCACTGCGAAGCGAGAGTTCGGTCCCGCTTCGCCGGGTGATCAAGTCGAAAGGCGCCACGGCCATCGAGGGCCTGACCATCGGCGGTGAATATCGCGACGAGGAAGAGGATGACGAGGACGAGGACGAGGACGAGGACGAGGATTCTTGAACGTCGCCGTCGAACTGCTGCGGCCTACTTCCGCAAAATCTTCACCAATTCCCCGTGCACGAATTCATTCCCGCACACGACATTGCCCGTCACCAGCGCATCGCCGGGCGTGTCGATGTCGGTGATCGTGCCGCCCGCCTCGCGCAGCATGATGATGCCCGCCGCGATGTCCCAGGATTGCAGATTGCGTTCCCAATAGCCGTCGAGGCGGCCGGCGGCGACGAAGGCGAGGTCGAGCGAGGCGGCGCCGAAGCGGCGCAGGCCGGCGACGCGCTCCTGCATCGCGGTCATCTCGCGGCGGAATTCCTCGTGGTCGCCGCGGCCGATATGGGGAAGGCCGCAGGCCACCACGCATTCGTTGAGCTGGCGGCGGCCGGCCACGCGCAGGCGTTGGTCGTTGAGGAAGGCGCCCTTGCCACGCTCGGCGATGTAGAGCTCGTCATTGGCGGGATTGTAGATCACGCCGGCGATGATGGTGCCTTCGCGCGAAAGCCCGATCGAGATCGCGAATTGCGGGATGCCGTGCAGGAAGTTGGTGGTGCCGTCGAGCGGATCGACGATCCAGGTGTGGCTCTTGTCGGAGCCCTCGCGCGTGCCGCCTTCCTCGCCGATGAAGCCGTAGCCGGGCCGGGCCTTGGCGAGGTCCTGGTAGAGAATCTCCTCGGCGCGCTTGTCGGCCAGTGAGACGAAGTTGGCCGGCCCCTTCAGCGAGACCTGGAGATGCTCGATCTCGCCGAGATCGCGCTTGAGGCTGCGGCCGGCGCGGCGCGCGGCCTTGACCATGACGTTGATAGTTGCGGAATACAGCATGAGCTTCCGGTCTTGATCGGGGGAAATGGCGCGAAATCGCGCGTGTTTGAGGGATGGGGTGCCCTGCGAGGGGCCTAAGGTCAAGTCATTTGGTCCCGAGCCATTTCCTGGCGGCGGCCTCGGCCTTGGCCCGGTCCTCGGCCGGCAGATCGGACAATTGCTTGTCCAGCTCCGGATCGCCCTTGCCGGCGGTCTTGGCCACCAGGTGCCATTTGAAGCCCTCGACCTTGTCCACGGCCGTGCCCATGCCGTTGATCAGCACCCAGGCCAGCCGGTTCTGCGCGATCGCGCTGCCCTGTCGGGACGCCTTGCGGAGCAGGGCTACGGCCGCCGGCTGGTTCTTCGGCGTGCCGGTGCCGTTGAACAGCGCGATGGCGTATTCGACCTCGGCATCGACATTGTCGGTCAGCGTGGCGACCTGGAGCAGACGCACCGCCCGTTCCAGGTCTTTCGGAACGCCGGTGCCTTCCTTGTAGAAGGTCGCGAGCGCGTATTGCGCCTCCGGCAGGCCGGCATCAGCCGCCTGGCGCAGCAGCTCGGCGGAGCGCTTGACGTCCTGCGGCAGGGTCTGGCCGTCGAGATAGAGCAGCGCGAGATTATAGGCCGCCTTGGGCTCGCCGAGCTTGGCGGCGGACGCCATCAGCTTGACCGCCTCGTTCTTGTCGACCGGGCCGCCGCGGCCGGTCATCCTGAGCATGGCGAGCGCGAACATCGCCTCTCGGTCGCCGGCATCAGATGCGCGCTTGTACCATTGCAGCGCCTTGGCGTAGTCGCGCCGGATGCCCATGGCGTTGGAATAGAGCTCACCCAGCATGGTCATCGCCTTGGCATCGCCGGTCTCGGCACGGGCGGTGGCGAGTTCGAAGGCGGTCTTGTACTGGCCGCGCTGATAGGCGCCGTACACCAGATCGACGTTGGGATTGTCGGTCGGAGGCGCCGGAATCACGGTCGCCGCTGGTGCAGGCTTTGGGGACGCTGAAGGTTTGGGGGAGGCTGACGGTTTGGGTGCCGGCGCCGCTTCCTTCTTCTTGGTGATGGTGTGCGGCGTGGCCTTCGGCTTGTCCTTGGTTTTCTCGGCCGAAGGGTTCGGCGTTGCCACGGGCGGCGTGATCTGGAGCTGCGCGGCCGCGGGCACTGTGAGCAGCAGCGTGGCCAGGATGGTGATGCGCGGGAGCTTCATGTCGGGCACTAGCCGTGCTCTTGACCCGCAGGATTTTGGCCCGCAAGCGCAGTCGCATGGGCCTTCTTGATCGCAGCGTCGATCTCGACCAGCGCGGCCTTGGGTCCGCGCGGATCGGCCCAGATGAAGTCGTCCACCAGCACGAAATCGGCGCCGTTGGCGGCGAATTCGTGGGCCTCTTCCAGCGACATGGCAAAGCCGACGCAGGGCGGCTCGAACAGCTCGGCCCACCAGTCCAGCCGCTCGGCGATCGCTTGCGACGACGGCCGCTGGCCCTTTGCGTCGGGCTCGCCGAACAGCAAATAATCCGCGCCGATCTCGCCCGCATCCATCGAATGGTGCCGCGTCGTCAGCCCGCCGACTCCGGCGATGCGATCGGGCTTGAGCGATGGCAGCGCCTCTTTCAGCGCGGCGATGCCGGGCAGGTGCGCGCCGTCGGCGCCGCCGCGCGCGACGAGCTCAGGATGGCCGTCGACGAGCAGCGCGGCGCCCGCTTTCTGAACCGGCGGCGCGAGCGCCTTGATCCGCGAGATCATGGTGCGCTGATCGGTTTCCTTCAGCCGCAACAGCACGGCCGCCACATCGGCGGCGGCGAGCAGGCCGGGCAGCTCGGCCAGAAGCGAAGCGGGATCGTCGACGACGGGCGTCGCGAGATAAAGGCGCGGCGCCGGGCGCGGCGGAGGAGATTTGTTCGACAAGATCTAGGCCGCTTTCTGTTCCAGGCTGCTTTGCCATTCGCCTTTGGAGGCGAGACCGTTCATGCGCGCGCGGTGACTGAATGCGTTTTGTCCGGCCGCGACGTTCTCGGCCTTGCCCGACCAGGCCTTCTGCGGCGCGGCCTGGAGTGCGCGACCGTAGGAGAAGGTCAGGCCCCAGGGCAGCGGGCCGAGCTTGTGCATGGCGTTGAGATGCGCCGTTGCCTCTTCATCCGACTGGCCGCCGGAGAGGAAGGCGATGCCGGGCACCGCCGCGGGCACGCATGCCCTGAGCAGCCGTATCGTCTTCTCCGCGACCTCCCCGACGGAAGCCTGCTTCGCGGATTTCTTGCCGGAGATGGCCATGTTCGGCTTCAGCACCATGCCCTCGAGCGCGACGCGCTGCACGCGCAATTCCTGAAACGTCTTGTTGAGCACACGGCTCGTCACCTCATAGCAGCGATCGATGTCGTGGTCGCCGTCCATCAGCACTTCGGGCTCGACGATCGGCACGATCTGCGCGGCCTGGCACAGCGCTGCGTAGCGCGCCAGCGCGTGGGCGTTGACGCTGATCGCGGTCATCGAGGGAATGCCGCTGCCGATGTCGATCACCGCGCGCCATTTGGCGAAGCGTGCGCCGCGCTCGTAATATTTCTTCAGCCGTTCGGCGAGCTTGTCGAGCCCGACGGTGACGAGCTCTCCCGGGCACATCGGCAGGGGTTGCGTGCCCTCGTCGACCTTGATGCCGGGAATGGCGCCGCTGCTCTCGATCAGCTTGACCAGGGGCGTGCCGTCCTTTGCGTTCTGCCAGATCGTCTCGTCGTAGAGGATGACGCCGGAGATATAGCGGCTCATGGCTTCGTTCGAGCGGAACAGCATCTCGCGATAGTCGCGGCGGTTCTCCTCGGTCGATTCCACGCCGATCGCGTCGAAACGCTTCTTGATGGTGCCGGAGGATTCGTCGGCGGCAAGGATGCCCTTGCCGGGCGCGACCATGGCAGTCGCGATCCTGTTGAGCTCAGTCAGATTCATCGAGATGTCCTCCCAAAACGATTCTGCCCTTGCCGGTGAAAATAGACCGTTCTCGGGCAAATGCCGAGTTAACGTTCGTCGCAGGGTAAGGGGGGAGGGGGCCTGTTACCTCGCCCCGCTTGCGGGGAGAGGTCGGATTTTACGCGCCGCGTAAAATCCGGGTGAGGGGGTACAGGTCTATTGATAGGGCACAACTCGCGGAGCGAGCCCCTCACCCCAACCCTCTCCCCATAAGAACGGGGAGAGGGAGGGATAGATCACGCCACCTTCGGGGCGAGCTCGCCCTTGGCGTAGCGCTTGGCCATCTCGGCCGTGGTCAGCACCTTCTTGATCTTGGAGGCTTGGCCGGCGGTATTGAATTCCTGGAGCCGCTGCTTGCACAGCTTGGTCATCGCTTCCATCGCGGGCTTCAGGTATTTGCGCGGGTCGAACTCTTCCGGATTGTCCTTGAGCACCTTCCGGATCTGGCCGGTCATCGCCATGCGGTTGTCGGTGTCGATGTTGATCTTGCGCACGCCGTTCTTGATGCCGCGCTGGATCTCGGCAACAGGCACGCCCCAGGTCGGCTTCATCTTGCCGCCATAGGCGTTGATGATGTCCTGGAGGTCCTGCGGCACCGACGAGGAGCCGTGCATGACGAGATGCATGTTCGGCAGCTTGCGGTGGATCTCCTCGATCACGTTCATGGCGAGGATGTCACCGTCGGGCTTGCGGGTGAATTTGTAAGCACCGTGAGACGTCCCCATCGCGATCGCGAGCGCGTCGACCTGGGTCTCCTGCACGAACTTCACGGCTTCATCCGGATTGGTCAGGAGCTGGTCGTGGCTGAGCTTGCCCTCGGCGCCGTGGCCGTCTTCCTTGTCGCCCATGCCGGTCTCGAGCGAGCCGAGCACGCCGAGCTCGCCCTCGACCGAGATGCCGCCGAGATGGGCCATGTCGGTCACGGTCTTGGTCACGCCGACATTGTAGCCCCAGTCGCCGGGGGTCTTGCCGTCGGCCTTGAGCGAGCCGTCCATCATCACCGAGGTGAAGCCGGCCTGGATCGCGGTCATGCAGGTTGCCGGCTCGTTGCCGTGGTCGAGATGCACGCAGACCGGAATGTGCGGATAAATCTCGGTCACCGCGTCCATCATGTGCTTGAGCATGACGTCGTTGGCGTAGGAGCGCGCACCGCGCGAGGCCTGGATGATGACGGGCGCGTCGACCTGGTTGGCCGCGTCCATGATCGCCAGTGCCTGCTCCATGTTGTTGATGTTGAAGGCCGGGACGCCGTAATCGTTCTCCGCCGCATGGTCGAGCAATTGACGCAACGTGATCCGAGCCATCTGTGTTTTTCTCCCGTTTGGGCCTGCTAGGCCACTGCTTGAACGCGGCTGACGACTTGCCGACCGATTACTTGGTGCGCAGAACTTCGACGCCGGGCAGGGGCTTGCCTTCCATCCATTCAAGAAATGCGCCACCGGCGGTCGAGACATAGGTGAACTGACCGGCCACATGCGCCTGGTTGAGGGCCGCGACGGTGTCGCCGCCGCCCGCGATCGAGATCAGCTTCTTGGCCTTGGTGCGCTCGGCGGCATGCTTGGCGGCGGACATCGTGCCGCGGTCGAACGGCTGCATTTCGAACGCACCGAGCGGTCCGTTCCAGACCAGCGTCGCCGCATCGTCGATCGCGGCGTGCACACGTGCGATCGATTGCGGACCGACGTCGAGGATCATGCCGTCGGCCGGGATCGCGTCGAGGCCATAGGCGTGCGACGGCGCGTTGGCCGCGAAATGATAGGCGACGGTGGCGTCGACCGGCAGGATGATGGCGCAGTTGGCGGCTTCCGCCTTTTCCATGATGCGCAGCGCGGTCGCGGCGAGATCCTTCTCGGCCAGCGACTTGCCGATGCCGACGCCCTGGGCGTGCAGGAAGGTGTTGGCCATGCCGCCGCCGATCACGAGCGCGTCGACCTTGGTCACGAGGTTTTCGAGCAGGTCGATCTTGGTCGAGACCTTGGCGCCGCCGATGATCGCGATGACGGGCTTGGTCGGTGAGCCCAGCGCCTTCTCCAGCGCAACCAGCTCGGCCTGCATCGTGCGGCCGGCATAGGCGGGCAGCTTGTGGCCGAGGCCTTCGGTCGAGGCATGGGCGCGGTGCGCGGCCGAGAACGCGTCATTGACCCAGATGTCGCCGAGTTTTGCGAGCTCCGCGACAAAGGCGGGATCGTTCTTCTCTTCCTCTTTGTGGAAGCGGGTATTTTCCAGACAGAGAATGTCGCCATCCTTCAAGCCGGCAACGGCCGTGGCCGCGGGCTCGCCGATGCAGTCGTCGGCGAAGGCGACGGGCTTCTTCACGACCTTGGCGAGCGCCTCGGCCACGGGCTTGAGCGAGTCCTTGGCATCGCGCCCTTTCGGCCGGCCGAAATGCGCGAGCAGGATGACCTTGCCGCCCTTGTCCGAGATTTCGGTGATGGTCGGCGCGACGCGCTCGAGCCGGGTCGCGTCGCTGACGCGCCCGTTCTCCATGGGCACGTTGAGATCCACGCGCAGCAGCACGCGTTTGCCCTTCACGTCGACGTCGTCGAGGGTGCGGAATTTGTCGGTCATCTCTGGCTCTCTCGTCCCGGGCGCGGCGCAGCGCGAAGCGGTGCGCTGCAGAACCGGGACCCACATGCAGCGAGTCCCGCGGCTGAATGGGTCCCGGCTCTGCGGAGCAACGCTTCGGCGCTGCACCGCGTCCGGGACACGAGACCTTGCTTAGATCACCTTCGCCATCGCGACGGCGGTATCCGCCATGCGATTCGAGAAACCCCACTCGTTGTCGTACCAGGACATCACGCGCACCAGCGTGCCGTTCTGCACCTTGGTCTGGTCCATGTGGAACGTCGAGGAGTGCGGGTCGTGGTTGAAGTCGATCGAGACGTTCGGCGCGGTGGTGTAGCCGAGGATGCCCTTGAGCTGCTGCTCGGAGGCACGCTTCATCGCCTCGTTGATTTCCTTCGGATCGGTGGCGCGCTTCGCCACGATCTTGAGGTCGACGACCGAGACGTTCGGGGTCGGCACGCGGATCGCGACGCCGTCGAGCTTGCCCTTGAGTTCCGGCAGCACGAGGCCGATCGCCTTGGCGGCGCCGGTCGAGGTCGGGATCATCGACATCGCAGCCGCGCGGCCGCGATAGAGATCCTTGTGCATGGTGTCGAGCGTCGGCTGGTCGCCGGTGTAGGCGTGGATCGTGGTCATGAAGCCGGTCTCGATGCCGACGAGGTCGTTCAGCACCTTGGCGATCGGCGCAAGACAGTTGGTGGTGCAGGAGCCGTTGGAGACGACCAGATGTTCCCGGGTCAGCGTGTCGTGGTTGACGCCGAAGACGATGGTGGCGTCGGCGCCGTCGGCGGGCGCGGAGACCAGCACGCGCTTGGCGCCGGCGGTCAGATGCGCGGAGGCCTTGTCCTTCGAGGTGAAGATGCCGGTGCATTCCATCGCGATGTCGATGCCGAGATCCTTCCAGGGCAGCTTCGAGGGATCGCGCTCGGCGGTCACCTTGATCTTGTTGCCGCCGAGGCTGATCGTGTCGCCATCGACGGTCACGGTGCCGGGGAAGCGGCCATGAACGCTGTCGAAGCGAAGCAGATGCGCATTGGTCTCGACCGGGCCGAGGTCGTTGATGCCGACGACCTCGATGTCCTTGCGGCCGGACTCGGCAATGGCCCGCAGGATGTTGCGGCCGATGCGGCCAAAACCGTTGATTCCGACGCGGACTGCCATGTTTCGTCTCCTTCAATGACCGTTGTCATCCCGCACAACGCGCTAGCGCGCCTGCGAGGGTTTTTTTAGGGCGGACGCCCGGTTCGGCCGGGCGGGGCTTGATCATATGGGAGTTAGGTAGTCCTTTTTTTCGGCAATCTCAACTCTCAGGAAACGCGTTTCAGAACGGCGTTAACCGCGGCCTCGGCGGTAATGCCAAAGTGCTGGAATACCTTGTTGAGAGGGGCGCTGGCGCCGAAGGAGTGCATGCCGATAAATTCGCCATCCTGGCCGATCACGGCGTCCCAGCCCCAGCGCACGGCGGCCTCGATCGCGACCTTGATGGGGGCGTTGCCGATGATCTCGTCGCGGCGTTCCTTTGGTTGCGCTAGCAGGAGCTCGAGCGAGGGAACCGAAACCACCCGGGTCGGAATGCCGCGCTCGGCGAGCTGCTTCTGGGCGGCCACGGCCATCTCCACTTCGGAGCCCGAGGCGAACAGCGTCGCCTTGGCTTCGCCCTGGGCGGCCACCAGCTCGTAGGCGCCAAACCGGCAGGGACTCTCGTTCGGTGCGGCGGTGCGCAGCTGCGGCAGGTTCTGCCGGGTCAGCGCCAGCACTGTCGGGCCGTCGATGCGGTTGAGCGCGAGCTCCCAGCACTCGGCAACCTCGATGGAATCGCACGGGCGGAACACGCGCATGTTGGGAATGGCGCGCAGCGCCGAGAGATGTTCGACCGGCTGGTGGGTCGGGCCGTCTTCGCCGAGGCCGATGGAATCGTGGGTCATGACATAAACGACCCCGGTCCCCATCAACGCGGCGAGCCGCATCGCCGGCCGTGCATAATCCGTGAACACCAGGAAGGTCGCGCCGTTCGGCGCAAAACCACCGTGCAGGAAGATGCCGTTCATCGCCGCGCACATGCCGTGCTCGCGGATGCCGTAATGGATGAAGCGGCCCTTCGGCGTCTTGGCCGAGAACGCGGTTGCCGATTTCGCCTTGTTGTTGTTGGAGCCGGTGAGGTCGGCCGAGCCCGCCAGAAACTCCATCGGCATCGCGCCGGCAATCACTTCGATCACGGCTTCGGAGGATTTGCGGGTCGCCGCATTCATCGGCTTTTCCAGCAGCTCCTTCTTGTAGCCTTTGAACGCCTTTGCCAGCGCTGCCGGGCGCTCGTGGCGCAGGCGACGCTCGAACTCGGCGCGCTTGCGGCTGCCGAGTTCACCGAGCCTTGCTTCCCATTCCTGTCGTGCCGCCGCGCCACGGCTGCCGGCTGCGCGCCAGGCCTTGAGCACGTCGTCGGGCACCGAGAACGGCTCCAGCGAAATGCCGAGATTTTCCTTGGCGGCCTTGAGCTCGTCGGCGCCGAGCGCTTCGCCGTGGACCTTGTTGGTGCCGGCCTTGTGCGGGGCGCCGAAGCCGATGGTGGTGCGGCAAGCAATCAGCGTGGGCTTGTTTGATTTCTGCGCGCGCGTGATCGCGGCTGCTATCGCGGCCTGGTCGTGGCCGTCGATCTTTTCGGCCGCCCAACCCGCCGACTTGAAGCGCTTCACCTGGTCCACGGAATCGGAGATCGAGGTCGGACCATCGATCGAAATGCCGTTGTCGTCATACAGCACGATCAGCTTGTTGAGCTTCCAATGACCGGCCATCGCGATCGCTTCCTGCGACACGCCTTCCATCAAATCGCCGTCGGAAGCGATCACATAGGTGTGGTGATCGACGATCTTCCTGCCGAACTCGGCGGCGAGCATCTTCTCGGCGAGCGCCATGCCGACGGCGGTGGAAATGCCCTGGCCGAGCGGACCGGTGGTGGTCTCGATGCCCTTGGTGTGGCCATGCTCGGGATGTCCTGGTGTCAGCGACCCCAACTGACGAAAGTCCTTGAGCTGGTCGATCGTCATCTCGGGGCTGCCGATCAGATACAGCAGCGAATAGATCAGCATTGAGCCGTGCCCGGCCGAGAGCACGAAGCGGTCGCGGTCCGGCCAGTCCAGCGCGGCGACGTCGAATTTCAGGAATTGCGTGAACAGCACGGTCGCCATGTCGGCGGCGCCCATCGGCAGGCCCGGATGACCCGATTTCGCCTTCTCGACGCCGTCCATGGCAAGGCCGCGGATCGCATTGGCCATACGGTTGTGATCGACCTGCGTCATGTCTGAAAATCCGTCTGAAATGAGGCGCTTGTGGCTGGATTTGGCCGCGCCGGAAGGAGCCTTTCGGCCGCTGGGGTCGCGGCTGGGATAGCATCTCGGTTCCGGCAGGCCAAGGCAATCAAACGCCGGTTTGGCGGCAAAAGTTGCTTAACGGTGCATAGTTTCGTGGCGGCGTTGCGCTCCGCTAGCTTGCCACGTAAATTTCTGCTTCTAACCGCTTGCCGAACCGAGTCTTTTGCCGGACGGCAAGCTCCAAGGTAAATGCCACCAGATAGGCCACAGGTTCCGCCGCTGACTGCATGAACGATCGCGTATCCAACAGCTCTGCCATGACCGAGTCCTCGGCCGTCGAGATCGAGATCGCGACCCGCAGGCTCATGGCGGCGCTCGACTCCCTCGAAAGCGCGGTGGAGCGGCGGCGCGATGCCGATCGCGACGAGAACGAGCTCGCCGCGCGAATCCAGGCGTTGGGCGCGGACCGCTCGCGCCTTGCCGACGAGCTCGACGGCGCGCTGGTGAAGGCGCGCAAGCTCGAGCGCTCCAGCCGCGAGATCTCCGATCGGCTGGATTCCGCGATCGTCACGATACGCTCGGTGCTCGATACCGGAGAGGATGGATGAGCCACATCAACGTCACCATCAACGGCCGGCAGTACCGCATGGCCTGCGAGGAGGGCCAGGAGGTGCGGCTGCTCAAGCTCGCCGAAAGCCTGGAGACGCGGATCCAGTCGCTGCGCGGAAAGTTCGGCGAGATCGGTGATGCCAGGCTCACCGTGATGGCGGCGCTGACCGTCTGCGACGAATTGGTCGATGCCGGCAATCGCATCCGCACCATGGAGCAGGAGCTGACCGAATTGCGGGATTTCCGCAACGCCGCCGTCGAGCGCGCCCGGTTGACCCAGACCGCGGTCGTGAACGCACTGAACTCAGCAGCCGAGCGCATCGAGAAGTCGACCCAGGTCCTGAACCGGACAGTGGGCAACGGGATCGCCATCGGCTGACCGTTCACCGGGCTGGCGATTCGTCAGCATCGTTGTTACATTGCCCGAGCGGGGCTGCGACGCGCGTCAGGAGCCATTATCCCCGGGGCCTTATCGATCCTTTAGGGAACTGTCCCTGGCCGGGCCCGTGGGCTCGGACATATGGTGCCCACCTACTTTCGTAGGGAACTCCGGGATCGAGTGCTTCAACGGCGTTCGCGGCTTCGCACTTTTGTTGTTCTTCCTTCTGGTTCGTGCCTGTCGAAATTGCGTCCCCGACACGCTGCGGGTGATGACAGCGGGGGTAGCTCTGCCTCGGGGGCAAGCGCATGACCAACACCAAAGCCGAACTCCGCGCCAAAGCCCTCGCGGCGCGCGATGCGCTGAGCGAAAAGAAACGCACCGCCGCCGCCGCCAAGCTCGCCAAGCGCGGGCTGCCATTCCAGCTCCTGCCTGGCAGCGTCGTCTCCGGCTATTCGCCGATCCGCAGCGAGATCGATCCGATGCCGCTGATGAAGAAGCTCGCCGAGCAGGGCGCCAGGTTGGCACTGCCTTGCGTCACCGCGCGCGGCCAGGCGCTGATCTTCCGCGTCTTCCATCCGAACGATCGCCTGATGCTCGGCCCGCTCGGCATTCCCGAGCCGTCACCTGGGGCCGCTGAAGTTATTCCCGACATCATGCTGACGCCGCTCGCTGCCTTCGATCGTCTCGGCCATCGCATCGGTTATGGCGCGGGGCATTACGACCACACCTTCGCGCATCTGCGAAAAGCCAAGAATATCGTCGGCATCGGGCTCGCTTTTGCAGCGCAGGAGATCAAGGCGGTTCCGGCACTAGCCCACGACGTGGCGCTGGATTATGTGCTAACGGAATCGGACGTATTCGATTTCCGGAGTTCTGAAGTTGCGCATTCTGTTCGTGGGTGATGTCGTCGGCCGTGCCGGGCGCAATGCCATCGCCGAATATCTGCCCGGCATGGTCAAGGACTGGTCGCTCGATTTCGTGGTCGTCAATGGCGAGAATTCCGCCGGCGGCTTCGGCATCACGGAAGCGATCTATCAGGAATTTCTCGACGCTGGCGCCGACGCGGTGACGCTCGGCAATCACTCCTGGGACCAGCGCGAAGCCCTGGTGTTCATCGAGCGCGCCGAGCGTTTGGTGCGGCCGGCGAACTATCCGCGCGGCACGCCCGGCCGCGGCGCTGCGCTGGTGGAAACCAAGAACGGCAAGCACGCGCTCGTCGTCAACGCGCTCGGCCGCGTCTTCATGACCCCGTTCGACGATCCCTTCGCTGCGCTCGAGCGCGAGCTCGGGGCCTGTCCGCTCGGCATTGCGGCGGACGCCATCGTCGTCGACTTTCATTGCGAGGCGAGCAGCGAGAAGCAGGGCATCGGCTTCTTCTGCGACGGCCGCGCCAGCCTCGTCGTCGGCACCCACACCCATGTGCCGACGGCCGACCACCAGATCCTGTCGGGCGGCACCGCCTACATGACCGATGCCGGCATGACCGGCGACTACGATTCCATCATCGGCATGCAGAAGGAGGAGCCGCTGCGCAGGTTCACCTCCGGGATCCCGTCAGGCCGCTTCGAGCCGGCGGCGGGCGCTGCGACGCTCAGCGGCGTGGCCGTGGAGACGGATGACGCGACCGGACTCGCACTGCGGATTGCACCGGTGCGCGCAGGCGGCCGGCTGGAGCCGACGACGCCGAAGTTTTGGTTGAGCTAGTTGGCGCGTAGCTCGCCACACACTCAGTGTCGTCCTGGCGAAAGCCAGGACCCATTACCACCGGCGATGGTAATGGGCAGGCTCGTGGTCGAGCGTGTCGCGCCAAACAGGCAGTTGGGAAAAATGGGTCCTGGCTTTCGCCAGGACGACATTGGGACCTACTCCGCCGTCTGCTCCCGCAACTCCGCAACATCCTTCGCCGTCAGCTTCGAGCCCTTCGTCCCGAACCTTGCCGTGACGTAATTCGCCACCGCCGCGATCTCGTCATCGCTATAGGCGTTGCCGAACGCCGGCATCGAGAGCGCTCCGTCGGGCGTGTGGCGCTTGGTGCCTGACAGCACGATCTGCGCGACGTTGGTGGCGGCGGGGTCGTTGACGGCCCAGGTGCCGGTCAGCGTCGCCATCGGCGAGACCGGGCTCTCGCCGCTCCAGCCATGGCAACTGGCGCAAGCGCTGGCGAACATATTCTTGCCGCGCGCGTCCGCCGTAACACCGTCCTTGTGCGAGGCGGGCGCAACGGGCGCGGTGGTTGCGGGCAGGTCGGGCGAGGGCTGCGGCGGCACGCTGCGCAAATAAGCGACGATGCTGCTTATGTCCTCAGGCGCGAACTGGCTGAAGCTGTGGTCGACCGCTTCACCCATCGGACCCGACGCCGAGCCGTGGCCCGGCGCATGGCCGAGCGACAGATAGGAGACCAGGTCCTCGTCGCGCCAGCTGCCGAGGCCGGTGGCCTTGTCGGAGGAGATGTTGAAGGCGCGCCAGCCGGCCGTGATGGCACCTGCGAATTTCTTGCGGTTGTCCAGCGCGAAGCCGAGATTGCGCGGCGTGTGGCATTCGCCGCAATGCGCCAGCGCCTCCGCGAGATAGGCGCCGCGATTCCACTCCGGGCTCTTCGACGTATCCGGCGCAAAGCGCGTGTCGGGATTGAACACGGCCGACCAGACAATCATCGCCCAGCGCTGGTTGAACGGGAACGACAGCGTGTTCTCCGGCGGCTTCGCGCGCACCGCAGGCAGGCTGAACAGATAGGCCTTCACCGCCAGCACGTCCTCGTCCGTCATATAGGTGTAGGACGTGTACGGCATCGCCGGATAAAGCCGGGCGCCGTCATGGCGCTTGCCGCGCTGGACGGCGTTGAGGAAATCCTGGTCGCTGTAATTGCCGATGCCGGTGTCCTTGTCCGGCGTGATGTTGGTGGAATACAGCGTGCCGAACGGCAGCTTGAAGCCGAGCCCGCCCGAATAGTCCTTTTCGCCGGGCTTGGTGTGGCAGACCATGCAGTCGGCCGCCTTCGCGAGGTATTCGCCGCGTTCAACCAGGCTCGCCTTCTCCAGCCTGGCCGGCACGCCGGTCGGCTTGCCGGCGCGGTAATCCGCCAGCGCCACCTTGGGGCCGCCGGCGAAGTCGAGCGGGCCGGGCCCGCGGATGATCCAGACGCCGAGCGCCACCACGACGATGGCGATCACTACGATGCCAGTGAAGATACGCATCTTGCCGCTCATGCCTTTTTCCCCGCAGCCAGCAGTTTCCGATCGATCGGCAGGCGCCGTAGCGCCACGCCGGTTGCCGCGTAGATGGCGTTGCGCAGCGCCGGCGGTCCGGCATTGACGCCGGCCTCACCGATGCCGCCGGGCGCCTCGCCGCTCTTGACGACGACGACCTCGATCTTCGGCATCTCGTTGATGCGCATCATGCGGTAGTCGTGGAAGTTAGACTGCTGCACGCGGCCCTTCTCGATGGTGATCTCGCCATAGAGCGCTGCGGTGAGGCCGAACACCAGGCCGCCCTCGATCTGCGCTTTCACCGTATCGGGGTTGACCGCAATGCCGGTGTCGACGGCTGAGGTGATGCGGCGGAGCACGATCTCGCCGATATCGTCGATCTCCGCTTCCACCACGGTGGCGAGGAAGCTCGCAAACGACGGCTGCACGCAGACGCCGCGGGCGACCCGTGGTGGCAATGCCTGGCCCCAGCCGGACTTCTCGGCCGCGAGATTGAGCACCGCGAGCATGCGCGGATTCTTGGTCAGCATGGAGCGGCGGAATTCGACCGGGTCCTTGCCGGCCTTGCGCGCCAGCTCGTCCATCGCGCATTCGACCGCGAACACGTTGTTGTTCGGACCGACACCGCGCCAGAAGCCGGTGGGCACCGCCGGCGGTTCGGCGCGGACATATTCGACGTGGAAGTTGGCGAAGTCGTAGGGCGCATCCACGGCGGCATCGACCGCATCGATGTCGATACCCTTCTGGAATGCCGGCGGCAGCCAGCGCGCAATCACCGCCGAGCCGGCGACCTTGTATTTCCAGGCCGCCACCTTGCCGTCGACCAGCGACGCCGTGATTTGGTCGCGATAGACCGGCCGATAGACGTCGTGCTGGATGTCCTCCTCGCGCGTCCATATCACCTTGACGGGATAGTCGACCTGTTTTGCGATTTTCACGGCGGCCACCACCATGTCCGGCTCGAGCTTGCGGCCGAAGCCGCCGCCGAGCAGATGCTGGTTGACGATCACCTTGTCGACCGGGAGGCCCGCGGCTTTCGCCGCCTCCGACTGCACGCGCGTCATGATCTGCGTGCCGGTCCAGATCTCGCAGGCGTCCGGCCTGACGTGAACGGTGGCATTGATCGGCTCCATCGAGGCATGCGCCAGGAACGGCAGTTCGAAGCTCGCCTCGAACCTGTCGCCGCTGGCGAGCCCCTTGGCGATGTCCCCGACCGATTTCGCGACCACGCCGTCCTTCGCGCTGGCGGCGCGCAGATGCTGCCAGATGTCCTCCGTGCTGAGCTTCGCGTTCGGTCCCTCGTTCCACTCGATCTCGAGCGCATCGAGGCCTTTCTTCGCGGCCCACATGTGGTCGCCGATCACGGCGACCGTGTCCTCGAGCACCACGATTTTGCGCACCCCCGGGATTTTCACCGCCGCGCTGTCGTCGACCTTGCCGACCTTGCCGCCGAAGACCGGGCAATTGGCAATCGCGGCGATCTTCATGCCGGGCAGGATCGCGTCGATGCCGTAGACGGCCTTGCCGTTGACCTTGTCCGGCGTATCGAGCCGCTTCAGCGGTTGGCCGATGATCACGAAATCCTTGGGGTCCTTGACCGGGACGTCCTTCGGTGGCGTCTGGCCCTGTGCGGCCAGTGCCAGTTCGCCATAGCCGAGCTTGCGGCCGCTTGCGGCATGCACGACTTCGCCTTTCGACGTCGTGCAGCTTGCAGGCTCGACCTGCCATTGCGCCGCTGCGGCCTGCACCAGCATCGCCCGCGCACTGGCGCCGGCAGTGCGCAGAGGCTTCCACCACGCACGGACCGAGGTGGAACCACCGGTCGCTTGCAGGCCGAAGGCGGGATTGGCGTAGAGCTGGTCGTTGGGAGGCGCGTGCAGCACCGCAACCTTCGTCCAATCGGCATCGAGCTCTTCGGCGAGGATCATCGCAATCGAGGTGTAGATCCCCTGGCCCATCTCGACCTGCGGCATGATCAGGACGGTGCGGCCGGTGTCTTCGATCCGGATGAAGGCGTTCGGCGCGAACTTGCCGTCGGTGGTGTCCTTCGGCTGCTCCGGCTCGTTGACGGCGGCGCGCAGCGGCAGGTGGAAGGCAAGCAGAAAGCCGGTGGCGAGACCGCCAGTTAGCAGCGAGCGGCGGGAAACCGCGGGAACAGTCTTTTCAGTGATCATGGCGAACCTCACGACGGCCGGCCGGAGGCGGCCTGCTTGATGGCCTCGCGGATGCGCACATAGGTGCCGCAGCGGCAGATGTTGCCGGCCATCGCCGCGTCGATGTCGGAATCGTCAGGGCTGGGCGTTGCCGCCAGCAGTGCCGCGGCCGCCATGATCTGGCCGGACTGGCAGTAACCGCACTGGATCACTTCGGCATCGAGCCAGGCCTTCTGCACTTTTGCGCCGGCCGGTGTGCTGCCGACATGCTCGATCGTGGTGATGGCGCGGTTCGCGACCGCGCTGACCGGCAAGACGCAGGAGCGCACTGCCTTGCCATCGACGTGCACGGTGCAGGCGCCGCACTGTGCGATGCCGCAGCCGAACTTGGTGCCGGTCATCCCGAGGACGTCGCGCAGGACCCACAGCAGCGGCATGTCAGGTGGCGCGTCGAACGATTTCGTTTCGCCGTTGATGGTGAGAACAGTTGCCATATGCATCCCCTTGCTCGCTCGATCGCTTACGGCGATCTAGTCAGCGAATTCGCGCGCACAATAATCATATCGATGCGAAACGATGAAGCGTCGACATGTCCGGCAATGCATTTTTGCGCAGCGAGCGCGTCAGGCCATGACGTTCACGAATTTGTGCGGCGATCGCTGCAGTGATTTTAGGCTAATTGATATGATAAGCGTCATTTTCTGACGCTTTTTCTTCGTGCGCGTCATTGATCGCCGCAGATGATCGTGCGAATGCGCAAAATCATGCGATGACGAAAGTCGTGCGATTGTGGAAGTCGATCGACGGCGCGGATTATCGCATATGAGCTCGGCTGACCCTGAGCGAGCGCCTCGTCCTTCGAGACGCCCGCTTCGCGGTCTCCTCAGGATGAGGCTGACTGGCAACTGTGCCTGTCGAAATTGCTGCCACGTGCTCCGTCCTCATCCTGAGGGCCCGCCGGAGGCGGGCGTCTCGAAGGATGGCCGCAGGGGAGATTCGCAAATTGGGTAAGAACGTTGGCGCCGGCAGCGGTCGCTGCAATGTCTTGGCCTGATCCCGCGGCGCGCGCATCCACACCTCGCGCTCTTCGGCGGTTGTCAGGATCACCGACATAGCCTTTGGAGGGGATCGGCTCAACCACGGCGTTCGGCCCGCGGGCGCCGTCTTGGATCACCCGGCAAAGGGAAGCCTGATCGTGAACGAGGCACCGCCGTGCTCCCGATTGCTCGCTGATATGGACCCGTTGTGCGCTTCGATAATGGTGCGCGCAATGGACAAGCCCATGCCCATGCCTTCGGCTTTGCTGGTGTAAAACGGCTCGAAAACCTGTTTCAATTTGTCTTCTGGAATGCCGGGCCCGCGATCTGATACGGATAGCTCGGCAAATTGATCGGCGCGCGCAGTCCGGATGGTGATAGTGCGGCTTTCGTGAGGCGTGTCCTTCATAGCCTCGACCCCGTTCAGCACAAGGTTCAAAATGACTTGTTGAAGCTGAATGCGGTCGCCGAGGATCGGTAGAGCCTCCGCCGTGATCACGTTGGCCATTTCGAATTTTCGGCTGACGGTCAGCGCCGAAAGAAACCTGATCGTCTCTTGCACAATTTCATTGAGGTCCAATCGCTTCAATTCGAACGGCGCCTTTTTGAGGAGGCTGCGCATCCTGCGAATGACCTCGGTGGCACGCCGGTCATCCTGCAAAATGTCGTTCACAATTTCCCTGAGCTCGACAACATCAGAAAGCGCGGCGATATCGGAACGCTGCGATTGCAGGATCGCGGCTGCGGTTTCGGCGTTCGTCAGAATAGACCCAAGCGGCTGGTTGATCTCGTGAGCAATCGAGGCGGTCAGTTCGCCAGCGGTCGCGAAGCGATTGACGTGGGCCAGTTCAGTCATGCGCTGCCGCGACTGTACTTCGGCGAATTGACGACGACGATGCTCAAATAGCAAAAGTGCGATCAGTCCCGCTTGCGCGAGGACAAGCGCGATAGTGAACGTGATTTGCCACCAATATCGCTCCCACAAATTGGGCTCCCGGAAGTAAACCGTGCTGTCAGGCGGCAGTCTGCTTTGGGAAATTCCCCAGCGCTGCAGTTGTCGCCAGTCAAACATAGGCGCGGCCAGCTGGACAAAACTCGGCTTGATGTCGGCAACGTTTTCGCCGTTGAGGATGCGAAGCGCGACTTCCGCCGCCTGCTTGCTTTGTCTGGCGACGACCTGCATTGGTCCACCGACGATGCCCTCTCCGAAAAAACTTTCGTCGTGAAAAAAGATGGGTGCATTGGCTACGCTGTAAAATCGGGTAAACGCAGTGTTACCCTCATGCGCCACTCCCGCCGCATCGACATTCAAACCAATCCAGAAAATCGCACTGTGCGGCGGAAGGTTGGCCGCATCCTTGAGCATGTCTTCGAAGGAAAGTTCATTGTACCATCGAAACTGGACACGATCCGTGAACCGCGCGGTGGACTTGGCGACCTCGTTACGCCACCAGGTTTCGCTCGGCGAAGCACCGACTACGATGGCAATCGTAGTTGTTTGAGGTAGGACCTGCAGGATATTTTCAAAGAAAACAGGATCGTCGTTCGTGATTGCCACGACGGTGTCGTACTTGGTCAATTTATCGAAGTCCACGCGGCGTCGCTCTACCAGAGTGTACAGCATCGGCGTAGTTGCAAAGAGGTCCTTGCGGTGCGCCTGCACGAAATTGGCAGCAGGCGCACCGATCGCGACGATCAGGTCGGGCGGCTGGTCTATATTGAGGGAACGAAGATACTCGACAAAAGGGGCGTCTGACTTGTCGCTGCTTCGCCGGGCATTCAGCAGCGACTGGTCTTGAAATTCAATGGATGCCCGTCGGCTCAGCTCGGCGCGAAGGGCTTCCGAATAATCGGTCCAAGGCCTGAACCTGAGACCGAATGAATGCAGCATCAATACTCGCTTTGGCTGTGGATCGGCTGCCGGACTTTGGCCTGTCGTCGCGATCAACAATGCGATGGTCATCGCCGCGGTGAAGCTCCGCACCCGACAGGTTCGCCATGAGCGAGGCAGCCAGAAAAGCATCGCAGCCCGAGCCCCGATCCAAGTGGAGTACCGTATCCGCTCGATTAGATTATCAACAAGCGGAGACAAGGGGAAACTCCGGGGCAATTCTGACACAAGCAGGTCCGCAAGAGTTCATAGCGGGGCGTCGCGCGGTCCCGCGATAGGCCACGTCGCCAAGAGTACCTGCAGATCGTACCTGCAGACCGATGGCGCTGGGTCGCCATCGTCGGACGGTCACCGCCAGCGCTTGCTTGCGCGCACAGAGGGCCAAGCCGCGCTATCGCGCGTCGCTACGGATCAATAGGCGCAAATATAGTTTCCGTAATAATCGTAGCAACTGCGGCGGTACGCAGCAGCGCCAACGGCAGCCGCGCCGACCGCTGCCGCTCCCACACCGTAGCCGCGATAGCCATAGCCGCGATAGCCGCCCCGATAACCTGCGCCGCGCACTGCAACAGCGCCGCCGCCCCGCGGTCCTCGAACTGCGACCGCACCGCCGCGGTAACCGCCGCCACCCCGATAGGCACCTCCGCCGCGCCGAGCCTCGGCATCATCGGGGGTCAAGCAGACGATGAGCAAAACGAAAGCGGCAAGAGGAGCGAGAATATAGCGGAGCATGATGGAACCCTTCCATGAATTCATTGAGCCCCGCTCGCGAGATTGCGGCTCACTCCGCGCGTGAGGTTGATGTAGATCAATCGAACCCGCGCACTGCGACGCCTACGCTGTGTTCGGCCGCACCTGAGGCGGCTTCCGTCACTTTCGGTGACGCAAGTGCGAAAAGGGAGGTCCGCCATGCATTCGAGAAAGCTTCTTTCGATCAGGTCAGCGACTGTTGCCGGGATTGCTGCTAGCGCCCTGTTGGGCCTTGCAGGTCTCACGCTAACTCCAGGCCCAGCCAATGCGGTCGTGTATTGCCAGTACACTGCTTACCCGGTGGGCTGCGTTGCCCGGGCAGGCGTCGTGCTCAGGCCGCGCCCGGTGGCGCGCGCCGCAGTGCGTCATAACGCCGGTGGCAATGCGAATGGTGGCGTCAATCGCGTCGGAGCCAGGCGGTAAAGGCCGATTTCGCAAGCCAGGAGGAAGCCGTCATCGTTTCGTCCCGGTGGCGGTTTTTCTTTGTCTGGCGAGGATAGGCCATTGGTACCGCCGGGGCGGCATTAGGGCATGAAACACACTTGGTACGTCACTTTTGAAGTGCCGCCGGACGGCACACTGTCAAGACGGCGACATCCGCGCCTGACCAACACGTTTGAAACCGAAGCGGCAGCCAAGGATTTTGCGCGAACCAAATTCAACGACGGACTGATCGTCACTGCAGGGACCATCATCCCTCACTTTCCGAGAGTGTCGATCCCATCGACCGAAATCCCAACGTGGCTTGAAGCACCGAGCCAAGTTGATCCAGATCAATAAGGAGGCCACCGACGCTGGTGACATCCTCTGAGGGGGCAGCAACCGGGAGCCTGAACATGAATGAACGTTCGGAGCCGAAACAGGTCTGTCGTCGCAACGCACTAACCTTCCTTGGATACGCAGGAGTGTTTGGGCTTTTGGCTTCGTCCGCAATTTTTGCGGCCTCAGAGGCTGTTGCTCAAACCACCGCGCCAGCCGCCGCGCCTACCACGCCGCCAGCGGACGTGCCGAAGTCAGGCACAGAACGCCGACAGGAGCGGCGCAGCGGGCGAACCGAGCGGCGACAGGAACGCCGCACGGGACGCACAGAGCGGCGCCAAGAGAGGCGTACAGGACGCGACGAGCGACGGGACGCTCGCGACGGCACCCCGGCCGCCACGACGACCACAGAGCAGAAAAAGTAGGCCGTTCATCGGGCAAAGCACAGCGACCGGGCCGCCTCAACGGAGGCCCGGAAGGCCCTACAGCGCGCCGCCAGCGCCGGGCTACCAGACAGCTGCCGAGCCCCTATCGTATCCAGCCTGAAGAACGACCTTAATTCATCCTGCGCCGGAGCTTCTCAACGAGGGCGCGCAGGTCGTCAATGTGTTCGGCAAGTAGCTGCCGCGCCTGCTCTATACGTGATTGTTTCCGCTCCGGCGCGTCGTTGCCCGCAGGGCGTTCGTCAGGATCGTCCATTCCTCTTAGTACGCGGCGTACCGGGAAAAGGTTTTATCAAAATGGACAACAGCGTGCCCTAAATAGAGGCGCTGCGATCTGCCTTATCCGCAGCCTCCAGTATCGCAAGCTGGCTCGCGAGGCCGGTAAAACTGCGGGATATATTCTTCAAGACGTTCAGTGTTCGCTCGGGTGTGCCGGGTTCAGCGGCCCTGCATCTGAACGCAGCGGCGAATTCCCGGCAAGCTGCGGCCGTGGGCATCGCAGCAGGTCCGGTGCCGCTGATTGCTGGTCGACGCAGAAGTTCTTCAGATGCGGCCATCTGTGCGCGTGAGCGTTTTATCTGCTGCTGCACGGCGCCCGTTGCGTGCGGATGCTCGTCAAGTGTGCTGCGGTGGCTTTCTTCGAGGTCCTTGCCGGGGCAATAGCGCATGGCTGTTCTTCGCCTCTGCACGCATTGTATGAAACGTAAATAGTTTCACGCCTCATGGCCCTCTGCAAGGAGGGTGCGGATTTCGGAATAATAGCACTCTACGCCTGTTTTGCCCGACGGCGCAATGGCCTCAACAGGCACCTACTGGATCGACGGATTCATCAGGCGCTTAAGTCCTTGATTCTGCTCGCCCCGGCTACTGTGCATGGGGTTGTTTTCGAGGTTTTGATTCAAGGACGCCATGCGCCGCCGCCGTAAGCGCGTCGCGACGACCGTCAGCTCTGCCGAAAGCCCATCCGGAAGGCGCCCCAGTGCTTGCCGCGGATCATGATCGGCGAGGACAGATCCTTCATCAGAACGAACTGCCCGCCGCCCATGTCGCGGCGATAGGTCTGCAGCAGGAACGGCTTGGTGTTGGCAGCGACCTTCTGCACCGCGCGATCGGTGAACAGGCGGCGGTTGCGGCAATTGGCGTTATTCCAGACCGGGTCCTTGCCCTGCGGCAGGCGGTAGTTCGGGTTGTGCGTCGGCAGATAGCCGCCCTTGGCCCAGGCGACGCAGAACACGATGCGGGGATCGGACTTCTGGATCGGGTCCTGGATCGCGGGCAGCAAGCGGTCGGTGAAGTCGACATAGTCAGTGTTGTACTGCTTGGGATCGGTGCCGGCGATTTCCCGGTAGTTCTCGTCCATGAACTGGTCGAGCGTGATCTCGCCGCGGCCGATGGCCGCTTCGAACTCGTCGGAGATCCGCTTGGCGGTCTCGACGACGGTTCGGATCAGCGGTGCATCGGATGTCTCCACGCCGCTGTCGGCGATCAGCGCGATCAGGCCTTCGGACGTGTCGAGCAGCTTCGTCACCCGCTGATCGGCGTTCTTGAGATCGCGCGAGGAGAGGTCGACGCCCCTGGCGAGTTCGTTGAGCTCGCTGATGACGGTGTCGCAATGTCCGAGATTGGAGGTCGCCGCGCGCGTGACGCTGCCGATCTCGGCTTCCACGGAGGCGAAGCCCTGCTGGACCCGCGAGATGATGCCGGAGATGCGCTGGGCGCCTTCGCCGGCCGTCTTCGCACGCTGCGAGGCGTCGCTGCTCTCGCCGATCAGGCCTTCGATCTGGCCGTCGAGATCGCGCACGGTGTCGGAGATCTGGTGTGTGGCCTGGCGGGTGGCTTCCGCGAGGTTCTTGACCTCGCTTGCCACCACCGCGAAGCCGCGGCCGGCATTGCCGGCGCGTGCTGCCTCGATGGTGGCGTTGAGCGCGAGCAGGTTGGTCTGCTTCGCGATCGCCTCGATCGAGCCGGACACTTTTGCGACTTGTGCCAGCGCGGAGCCGACGGCGCTCAGGCGCGCCTCGATCCGCTCCACGGCTGCAACGAGCTCGGAGATGTGGCTGACCGCGGCATCGACTGCGCCGCGCGACTGCGCGATCTCGCCGACCGCCGCTGACGTGGTCGTTTGCACTGCCTGCGACGCATTGGCGATGTCGTGATTGGCCGACACCATCGTCTCGGCGGTTTCCTGGAGGTGATGGAACCGCTCCGACTGGTTCGCGACGCGGCTTGCGACTTCCTGGACGTTGCCGGCGATGTCAGCGAGTTCCACGCCGAGGCCGCCGATGCGGTCGGCGAGCTGATCGATCAGCCGTTCGGCAAGCGTTCGGTTGGAGCCGGTGTCCAGTACTGCAAGTTGTACGACGGACATGTCTTGAGAGTCCTCCAGTCAGAGCCGTTCGCCGGCTCACCGCGGCATTCCCATTCCAATTCCGGTCTTAAGAGGTGATTCGCGCTTTGGCGTCTTGCCTGAGCGCGCACTAGAGCTTGTAGGCCGTCCTGAATCCGCCCCAGTGCCGGCCCTGCACGCGGATCGGAACGTCGATCTCGCGCATCATCACCGTATTTCCGTTCCCCATGTCGCGTGCATAGCTCTGGACCAGATACGAGCGCAGGTTGCGCGCGGCGGCCAACCCCGCGGGATCGTTGAACATCCGCCGGTTGCGGCTGTTGGCCGTGTTCCAGGCAGCATCGCCCGGCCGCTGCGGATGCGAATAGATCCTGTTGTGCACCGGCAGGAAGCCGTTGCGGTCGACCATGGCGCAGAACGCCAAGCGCGGGTCCTTTGCCAGAAAAGCCTCCTGGAACGCCGGCAGCGCGCGGTCGGCCCAGTCCAGATATCTGGTGCGGTACTGCTGCGGATTGGTTCCGGCGATTTCGGCGTAGTCAGTGTCGAAGAGGTCGTCGATCTTCACCTCGCCGCGGGCAACCGCCTGCTCGAAGATCGCGGTCAGCGCGTTACCCGCCTCCATGGCGCGGGTGACGAACTCGGTGTTTTCTTCGTGGATCGACCAGAGCCGGTCCTCGATCTTCTCGCTGAGCGCAGCATCGGGATTGACGAATTGCGCGCGGGCGCCGGCCTTGGATTGCTCGACCACGCGCAGGCGGCAGGCGCCGACGCCTTCGAGGGTGCCTTCGACCATGGCTTGCGACGCAAGGCGGCCCGCGTCCGCGCCGCCGATCAGCACGCCGTCCATCGCTATCTCGTAGACCGGCAGCACGCCCCGGGCGGTTTCGAGCTTGAGATGGCAGGGCAGCCGCTCGGTCTTGCGGCGGTCGTCGTGCTCGCTCTGGCGCAGCAGCACGGCGCAACGCGATTTCAGTTTCTGTGCGAAGGCGGTCACGGCCTTGCCCGCGCTGGCGACGTTCTCGCCGTGGCTCTCGGCTGCCTTGGTCGCAGCATCGATCTCGGCTGCGCTTTCGCCGACCGAGATGATGAACTCCGACGCGCTTGTCGCGTTGCCGGAGACTTCGCTGGTGGTGGCGTTCTGTTCGGCGACGGCGCCGTTGACGGTCTCGAAGACCGGGCGGATCGCCTCGATCGCCTGCGAGATGCGGTGCACCGCATCCGCGGAGCCGGCTGCGTCGCGCTGCAGCGCGTCGATCTTTTTGGTGATCTCCTCCGTCGCGCCCTGGGTCTGCACCGCGAGTGCTTTGACCTCGGTGGCGACGACCGCAAAGCCTCTTCCCGCAGCGCCCGCGCGCGCGGCCTCGATGGTCGAGTTGAGCGCGAGCAGCGTCGTCTGCCGCGCGATCTGCGCGATCAGATTGACGACGTTGCCGATGGCGGCCGAGGATTCGCGCAAGCGATCGACATTGGCGCGGGCTTCCTGTGCCGCGGCGCTGGCCTCGTCGGCGAGCTTGCCGGCCTCGCGGACCTGTGCCCCGATGCCCAGCGCCGACTGGGTGAATTTGTCGGCGGCATGGGCGAAGGTGGAGGCGTTCGATTGCGCGGCGTTGGTCCGGCCGGTCAGGGCGTCGGTGCGGTCGCGGATGGCGGCAAGCGTCGTGGCGGTCGCCTCGGCGCCGCCGGCCACCGAATTGGCGGCGCGCTCGAGCTGGCGAATCATGGCGCCCAGCTCGAGTTCCAGCAGTTCCAGGATTTCCTTGGCCGAATCGCTCTCGACGGCCGCGGCAGGCTCGGAATGGGCCGCCGGCTGCGCAGCCTGCGGGGCAGCCGCAGTTGCAGCCATGTCCGGCAGACGCTTCCGAAATAGTCCGAATGCCATCAGGTCTCTCTTGTCGGGGGACGGTCGGGCGCTATTTTCGCAGGCTGGAATGAAATCAGGGTTAACGGTGCCTGACATCTAGGCACGGGCCCATACGGTGTTACCTTAAAGTCGTAGAGCCTCTTTCTTTCCAGGGGGGTGGCGGCCTATAAGGCCGCGCTTCCCACGCTCACCTTGGCGCACGAGTCCCTAGAGAAGATCACGCATGGCCGGACATTCCCAATTCAAGAACATCATGCACCGCAAGGGGCGGCAGGATGCCCAGAAGTCGAAACTGTTCGGCAAGCTGGCGCGGGAAATCACCGTTGCGGCCAAGCTGGGGACGCCCGACCCCAACATGAACCCGCGCCTGCGGGCAGCGATCACCGCGGCGCGTCAGGAGAACATGCCGAAGGACAATATCGAGCGCGCCGTCAAGAAGGCGCTCGGCAATGACGGCGAGAATTATGACGAGATCCGCTACGAGGGTTACGGCCCCGGCGGCGTTGCCGTCATCGTCGAGGCGCTGACCGACAATCGCAACCGTGCGGCTTCCGACATCCGCTCCTTCTTCACCAAGTCCGGCGGCAATCTCGGTGAAACCGGCTCGGTGTCCTTCATGTTCGACCGCACCGGCATCGTCGAATACGACCGCAGCGTCGCCTCCGACGATGCGGTGCTGGATGCCGCGATCGAGGCCGGCGCCGACGACGTGATCTCGAGCGAAGGCGGCCACGAGATCTACGCCTCGACTGAAGGCTATCGCGACGTCGCCAAGGCGCTGGAAGCCAAGTTCGGCGAGCCGCGTAAGGCCGCGCTGATCTGGAAGCCGCAGAACACCGTCGCGGTCGACGACGAGACCGCCGAGAAGCTGCTCAGGCTGATGGACCTGCTCAACGAGCACGACGACGTCCAGCACGTCTACGCCAATTTCGAGGTGTCGGACGCGCTGCTGGCGAAGATGGGCGGGTAGGGGGCCACTTCCCCTGTTACTTCCGTTCTGTTTCTGTTTCCCCCACGGCGGCCAGCCGCTATCACTGGCCCATGACGACGCTCCCGATTCGTGGCCCCGTTCGCATCATCGGCATCGACCCTGGCCTGCGCCGCACCGGCTGGGGCGTGATCGAGGCCGAGGGCAACCGCCTGATCTACATTGCCTGTGGCTCGGTAGAACCGCCGGACGATTTGCCGCTGGCGAGCCGGCTGCTCGCGATCCATGAGGGGCTCGCCGCCATCCTGTCCGGTCACAAGCCGATGGAAGCCGCGGTCGAACAGACTTTCGTCAACAAGGACGGAGTCGCGACGCTGAAGCTCGGCCAGGCCCGCGGCGTCGCCATGCTCGCGCCTGCGATGTTCGGCATCAGTGTTGCCGAATACGCGCCGAACCAGGTGAAAAAGACGGTGGTCGGCGCCGGCCACGCCGACAAGCAGCAGATCGCGATGATGCTCAAGATTTTGCTGCCCAAGGCCGATCCGCCGTCCGCGGACGCCGCCGACGCGCTCGCCATTGCCATCACCCATGCCCATCATCGCCAGAGCACCGCGCTGCGGCTGAAGGTGGCAGGCTTATGATCGGCAAGCTCAAGGGCCTGATCGATTCCTACGGCGAGGATTTCGTCATCCTCGACGTCGGCGGTGTCGGTTATCAGGTGCATTGCTCGACGCGCACGCTGCAGCATCTGCCCTCGCCGGGCGAGGCCGCCGTGCTGTCGATCGAGACCTATGTGCGCGAGGATCAGATCAAGCTGTTCGGCTTCCGCAGCGACCAGGAGCGCGAATGGTTTCGCCTGCTCCAGACCGTGCAGGGTGTCGGCGCCAAGGTCGCGCTTGCCGTGCTCGGAACGCTGCAGCCGTCCGACCTCGCCAACGCCATCGCGTTGCGCGACAAGGCTGCGGTGGCGCGCACGCCCGGTGTCGGCCCCAAGGTCGCGGAGCGCATTGTCACCGAACTGAAGGACAAGGCGCCGGCCTTTGCCAATGTCGATCCGGCGGTCGTGCATCTCGCCGGTGCCATGGACGACCAGCGCGCGCCCCGGCCCGTGGCGGACGCGATCTCAGCGCTGGTCAATCTCGGCTACGGCCAGCCGCAGGCTGCGGCCGCGATCGCATCGGCCTCGCGCAGCGCGGGCGAGAGCGCCGAGACCGCGCAGCTCATCCGGCTGGGCCTGAAGGAGCTGTCGAAGTGAGTGCGGCCCGCGCCAATCCCGTCGCCGTTCTTTTCCGTCGCCTTTCGCGCGTGGCCGGTATCGTCGTGATCTTCGCCGTTGTGGGGCCGCTGACGGTCGCCGCGCTGGTTTCGGTGATGGTGACGACGCTCGGTGCCGCGGTGCTGCAGATGTTTCTTGCGCTCCTTGAGCTGGAGGCACTGCGCACCCTGGTTTCGGTCGCGATCGTGCTGCTGGCCATCGCCACGATTCTCGCCTCGTTCTTTCCCGCAGTCGCCGCCGGCTTGATCTTCGCGCTGGCCGCGGTCTACGCCGAGCTCAACATGATCTGGATGGCGTGGCTCGCCGCAGCCGTGGCCGCCGCCGGCTTCGTCGGGTTTGGCATGTTCGTTGTGCCCGCCGAAAACTCCGCAGTGATCTTGCCGAGTGTCGGTTCCGCGCCTGAGGCGCTGAAGCTGTCCGCCCTGCTCGCTATCGTCGCTGTCATGCCGGCCAGCCTGTGCTGGTGGCTCGCGAAACCGCTGCACCGTGTTATCCTGCCCGCATGAGCACTCCTCCCCGCATGGTCACGCCCGAGCGCCGCAGCGATGATGTCGGCGACACTGCGTTGCGTCCGCAATCGCTATCCGACTTCGTCGGCCAGCAGCAGGCGCGCAAGAACCTCTCGATTTTCATCGAGGCGGCGCGCAAGCGCGGCGAAGCGCTCGATCACGTGCTGTTCGTCGGTCCGCCGGGCCTTGGCAAGACCACGCTGGCGCAGATCGTGGCCAAGGAGCTCGGTGTCGGCTTTCGCGCCACGTCGGGCCCGGTGATCGCCAAGGCTGGCGATCTTGCCGCGCTGCTCACCAATCTCGAAGAGCGTGACGTGCTGTTCATCGATGAGATCCATCGCCTGAGCCCGGCAGTGGAAGAGGTGCTCTATCCCGCGATGGAGGACTTCCAGCTCGACCTTATCATCGGCGAGGGCCCCGCGGCGCGCTCGGTCAAGATCGAGCTGTCGAAATTCACCCTCGTCGGCGCCACCACGCGCGCCGGCCTGCTCACCAATCCCTTGCGCGATCGATTCGGCATTCCTATCCGGCTCAATTTCTACACCATCGAAGAGCTGGAAAGCATCGTCACCCGTGGCGCCCGGGTGCTCAATGTCGGCATGAGCGCGGACGGCGCCAACGAGATCGCGCGCCGCGCCCGTGGCACGCCGCGTATTGCCGGCCGGCTGCTGCGCCGCGTGCGCGATTTTGCCTCGGCGGCCGATGCCGACAGGATCGATCGCAAGATTGCCGACCACGCGCTGAGCGCGCTTGAGGTCGATGCCGCCGGCCTCGATGCCATGGACCGCCGCTACCTCACGACCATCGCGCAGAACTATGGCGGCGGCCCGGTCGGCGTCGAGACGATGGCCGCCGCTCTGTCGGAGCCACGCGATGCGATCGAGGACATCATCGAACCCTATCTGATCCAGTGTGGCTATCTGCAGCGGACCCCGCGCGGCCGCCTGCTCACCTCGCACGCCTTCCGCCATCTCGGGATCGCCGAGCCCTCGCGCGATGCGGCGGCACAGTTCGGCCTGTTTGGCACCGACGAGAGCGACGACTGATCTGCGCAAGTACGGGCTGCTCGGCCGTCATTAATTTCCGGTCATCTCGTGCAGAGGGTCTGCACAAACGCACCCCATTTCCGCTCCAATAGGGTCGCATCAAGGAGCTGCATCACCATCGAGCTTCCATGATCACGCGTCGTCATCTCATCCGTTCCATCGGCGCCCTGTCCGCCCTCGGCGTCTCGACCGCGGCCTATGGCGTCGGCGTCGAGCCGGTGCTGCGGCTTCGCGTCACCCGCTATCATCCAACCCCGCGGCAATGGCCGGCGGATTTCCAGCTGAAGATCGCGGTGATCGCCGACATCCATGCCTGCGATCCCTGGATGTCGCTGGAGCGGATCGAGGCCATCGTCGATCGCACCAATGCGCTCAACGCGGATATCATCGTGCTGCTCGGCGACTATGTCGCCGGCCTGCACCAGGTCACGCGCATCATTCCGGCGAACGAATGGGCCAAGGTGCTGGCCGGCCTGAAAGCGCCGCTCGGCGTCCATGCCGTCATGGGCAACCACGACTATTGGGTGGACAGGACCGTGCAGCAGGTGGGGCACGGGCCGACGGTCGCGCATCGCGCGCTGGAGGCGGCCGGCATTCCCGTCTACGAGAACGACGTCGTGCGGCTCGCCAAGGACGGCCGCGCGTTCTGGCTCGCGGGCCTCGGCGATCAGCTCGCCTTTCTGCCGGCGCGACGCTTCCGGAGCACGGGGCGCTTCGGCGCCGATGATCTCGACGCGACGCTTGCCAAGGTCAGCGACGACGCGCCGATCATCCTGCTCGCGCATGAGCCCAATATCGCGCCGCGTGTGCCCGCCCGAGTCGCGTTGCAACTGTCCGGCCACACCCATGGCGGCCAGGTCCGCCTGCTCGGCTGGTCGCCGGCGGTTCCACCGCAGCACGGCCTCCGGCTCGCCTATGGTCATGTCCGGCTGAAATGCGACGTCATCATCTCCGGCGGCCTCGGTTGCAGCATCATGCCGCTCCGCGTCGGCGTGCCGCCTGAGATCGTCGAGGTCAGGCTGGGACGGGGGCCGGCGGTCGCGTAGTCCAGCTTGCGCGGCCGGCCGTTTTTGCGCAAAACGGGCCTCTATCTGAAAGCGAAGAGGCTCGCGACGTGACAGCTCATCTCGACGGCGAGATCCGCGACGGCCGCCACCACATGCAGGTCCGCGTCTACTACGAGGACACGGATTTCCCTGACTTGCCATTGTCGTAGTATGCAAACGTGCTGATCTCTCGCTCCTTGCTGCGGTTTTCGGGAAAAAGGTTCCTTCCGTAAAGCGCGGAGCTGTTCAGGTAGGGCGTATATTCGTAGGGCATCCGCTTGCGAACCGGATGCACTACTATGCATTCAATCAAGTTGCGGAAGGCAATGCGAGTTTCGATCGCCTTCGGATTGGTTTTGAGCGCGGTGATAAGCCTTCTAACCTCCGAGGAGTATCGGTCACTGAATTTCGGGCGATCGAAGCCAACTATATTTTCGCCGCCACCGCCCAGCAGCCGCAAGCGCTCTTCAACGCTTTCCCGCTCCAGGTCGCACTCATCGATCCGCTTGAGCAATTCGTCCGGCTTGCGGCGGCTATTTGCGATGGCATAAGAGAGGCGTTCGATCTCGGTAGTCAATACGCGGCGTCGACGCTCTAGCTTATTGTGTTCGCTGCCATTGTTCCGATCGTTTTTGCGCTCCTCCTTCCAAGTACGCATCGCCTCTTCAATGGCTTTCGGCGAAAGCAATTTCACCTGGATTTTTTCGGAGGCATCCTCGAGCAGAACGTCCATATCAAAGCTACGGGTGTGCTCGCAGGTGCCCCGCTGATGCGCGCTCGCGCATGCCGCGCGCGGCGCACCGTTACGCGAGGATTGAGCGATTCGCATATGGCCATTGCAGACGCCACACCGGAGCACACCGGCAAGCGGGTGCTCATTGTTGCGCGGACTCACGGCGCGACGCCGCGGCTGGCCAGTCGGTCCGAACATAGATACCGCGCGCACCCTACGAACCTTCTGCGCTAGATCCCAGAGCCCTTGCGGAACGATCCGCAGCTCTGGCTTTTTGACGATAATGTGGCGTTCTGCTGGATTGCGGCGCTTCTGTTTCTTCTGCGTCTCTGGGTTAAGAATTGTCGAGCGAACGTTCCAATGTATCTCGCCGATGTATAGTTCGTTGCCGATAATGCCGCGACCATGCCGACCGCCTGTGATGCACTGATGGTTCCAGGTGGTGCGACCCGCCTTGTTCTTGTGACGAGTTGCCCCTGGTGAGGGCACGCCTTCGCGGGTGAGGTCAGCGGCGATAGTTCGGGTCGAGCGGCCCGCTGCATATTCTTTGAAGATGCGGAGCACAATCTTTGCTTCGTTCTCATCGATTACGCGCTCGCCGGGCGCGCCCGGCCTCGGCCGATAACCATAGGCGTATGAGCCCGGAATTCTTCCGTTCGCAACAGCGTTGTCATGGCCGCGCCGAACCTTTTCGGCGAGCTGCGGCTTGTAAATCGTGTTGTACAGACTTGCGATGCTAATGTCAGTGGCGGTCGCGTAGACTCCTTTCTGATCCATCAACTCAACGCCGTTGAACTCGAAAACCTGCTTGAGACGCTGGATGGTTGCGGGATCGCGCGACAAGCGGTCGAAATGCTCAACGACGACTACGTCAAACTGCTGGCTTCGCACACCGTTGAGCAAGCGCTGATAGCCGTCCCGCGAACCTTCGGTAAGACCAGATTTTGCGGCATCCACAAACTCGCCGACGACATCGAGGTTGTTGCGCAATGCGACCTTGCGGCAGAGTAACAGCTGACCGTCAATCGAGCTCGCCTTTTGCATGTCGCTCGAATAGCGCGCGTATATTACGGCCGTTTTCTTCGATGACGGTGTCGTCATGCCGGTCCTCTATCGGCTGCCCCGAGCCATGATTTTCATCCCGTGCGATCTGACGTCCGATGGCGCGCGCCAACTCAAACCAGATTTCCTCATTGTCCGGATTATCCCAGCTCTGAGGATGGGAGGGGGCAAGCGGTCGAATGGTCGCTCGTTGTCTTCGGAAAGATCGGATGCGGGTAGGCATTTGCAAACTCGCGAGCGGAAGCTAGCGTAAATTTCCGCGCTGCGCTACGGCCAAGCCGCAGCGATTACTCGCAACGCGTCCCTCATGCTGGCTTCGGCAGCGTCGAATGAAAATGAAATTCGTCAAGTGCCGCAGCGTGCGTGAGGGCATTCCTGGCGATGAGGCGCGTAGTCCAGAGCAGAAATGCTAAGCAAAGCAGAGTAAAAATACTTGCGGGTGGCGGCGGCGTAAGTTTGTTATCGGGTGCGGGTGCGGGTGCGGGTGCGGGTGCGGGTGCGGGTGCCCGGTGCGTAGGAGCCGTCCTCGGTTCCCCACAGATTGTAGTGGCTGCCGCAGAGCCCCGGCGAACTGTAACGTTCAGCCCAGAGGCGGTGGTCCGAGCCCAAGGAGCCTTCGATGATTGGGTCTTTTCTTATTCCGCTTGTTCGATCGCTCTTGCGTCGAGGCTCCAAGAGCTAGCAATCGCGTCTTCGTGAGCTCCGCAGTAAGGCGCGAAAAGCACTGTCAGAAATACTCGTGTTCCTCAGCATGCTGTAACTGGCGCTCGGGCAACCGGTTCGCCGGCAAGAGGGCCGGGCCGCTCAGCTGGCGGCCGGAAGGCTGACGCTCGAATCATCGCTCAAAGGCGCGATGGTTTCCAGCGTCATGTAACGGGCGCGCTGGACGGCCCATTGTCGTTCTGTTCGAGCAGGACCGCTCCAATGAGGCGAACCATGGCCTTCTCCTTGGGGAACATGCCGACCATATGTCCAAACCGGTTCACAGCCCTGCTGCACCACATCGAGAAAGACGCTCTGCTTCGGGCGTTTCGACGACAAAAGCCCGCAGGCCGGCGCGGAGGTCGATGGGATAAGGGAGGCAAAGTACGAAGAGGGGCTCACGGACCAATCCGCGATCTCTGCGCACGGGTCCACACTGTCCCTACCGGCTACAGCCGGTGCGGCGCGTCTACATCCCCAAGCCGACGGGGTAGGCGGCCTCTCGGTGTGCCGGCCGCTAGAGGACAAGATCGTCCAAAGCGCGGTGGCCGAGGTGTTGAGCGCCGCCTATGAGGTCGAATTCCTCGGGTTCTCCTACGGCTTCCGGCCGGGGCGGAATCCTCAGATGGAGCTTGATGCCCTGCATCCGGCTATCATGACATATCCAGTGTCTTCGATTCGGTCGACCACGAGTGGCTGCTGCGGATGGTGGCGCACAGGATTGCCGATCCTCGTATCCTGCAACTCATCGAGCTGCGGCTGCGAGCTGGCGTTCTTGAGAGCGGCGAGAAGCAAGACACACACCGCAAAGGGCAGGATCAGTCCGCTCCTTTCCAACATCTTCCTGCATTACCTCCTCGATCGCTGGGTCGACCACTGGAGCGGTCGCCATGCACGCGGTCGCGTTGTGACCGTGCGCTTTGCGCACGACTTCGTCATCGGCTTCGAGAGCAAGGCAGATGCCCAGGAAATGCTCTTGGCCCTCAAGGCGCGACTGGCCGGCGCTCCATGCGGACAAAACCCGGTTGATCGAGTTTGGCGCGGTTCGCGGCCCTCCCGCGTCAGCCGCGCAGCGAGCGGTGGCCGAGACCTTCGCCTTCCTGGGGTTCACTTACTTTGCGGGCGGACCCGAGATGGCCGGTTCATCGTGAAGCACAAGACCGAAGGAAAACGCCTGTGCTCTCGAACAACATCACAAGTCTCGCGCGGCTCATGCGGGCGCCGCTCGTCGACAAACGTTGGTATAGGTTATGCAACCCGTTCTATATCCCCCGCTTACCTCTGTAGAGTTGAGCTGCCCGTCGGCTTGTCTGTAGTTTCAGCGTCGAAGCTGGATCGTCCGAAGGGTGGGGCGGCGCGAAATCCTAAGCTGAGTTGATAAGTGTTGGAGGTCCATCAGCACATTGTGTGCTTCCTCCAGAAGCAAGACCCAGTGATCTTGGACATCGGCTGCTACGACGGAGCTGACTCTTTACATTGTCTGCGGCTTTGCCCAGAGGCTCAGCTCTACTGGTTCGAGCCGGACCCCCCGGGGCGGTTGCTAGCTTAAGAGAAACATGGGGCTCTACCCTGAGAAGGTGCCCCTAGCCACAGTCGCCGCGTTGATGACTGTTGCTGTAGCCTGGCTTACTGGCGAATTTCCGTCAGTCTATTGAATGCGAGCATCGCGATGGCATTTACCGAGCTCTTCATCAAACGTCCGATATTGTCTATCGTCGTCAGTCTCCTGATCCTGCTGACCGGCATTGGTGCGGCCACCGTTTTGCCAATCCGGCAGTATCCTAAGCTGACCAACACGGTCGTCAATATCACAACCTCTTATCCTGGCGCCTCCGCCGACATGATCCAGGGGTTCATCACCACGCCCCTTGAGCAAGCGCTCGCTTCGGCCGAAGGCGTTGATTACATTACGTCCTCGTCGGTGCTCGGTGCCTCGACGATCCAGGTCTATATCAAGCTCAATTTCGAGCCCAACGAGGCGCTCACTGAAGTGCTCTCGAAGGTCAACTCGGTCAAATATTTAATCCCTAAGGAATCGAACGATCCGGTCGTCACCAAATCTGCCGGTCAGACTACAGCTGTCATGTATATCGCCTTCTCCAGCGAAGAACTGACGGCCAGCGCGATCTCCGACTATCTCTCGCGCGTGGTGCAACCGATTATGTCAACTGTAGACGGCGTCGCAGCGGCAGACATCCTCGGCGGCCAGAGTTTTGCGATGCGGTTATGGCTCGATCCCGCGAGAATGGCGGGCCACGGCGTGTCGCCAGCTGATGTTTCGGCTGCAATCGCGGCCAACAACTTCCAGGCTGCGGCCGGCCAGACTAAGGGCTATTTCACTCTCTCCGACGTCACGGTCAACACTGATCTGCGGAGTGTTGATGACTTCAAGCGCATGATCGTCAAAGCCAACGACGGCGGCTTTGTGCGCATGGAGGACATCGCGACAGTCGAGCTTGCGGCGCAGAGCACAAACGCCAGCGTCGCGATGAACGGCGAACACGCGATCTTCGTCGCCGTGCAGGCGAGCCCAGAAGGTAATCCACTGAACATAGCGCGAGGCGTTCGGGCACTGCTTCCAGAAATGAAGCGCAGCCTGCCGCCATCGCTGAAGATGGAAGTGGCCTACGACTCCACCAAGTTCATCCAATCATCGGTAGACGAGGTGGAGAAGACGCTCCTTGAGGCGGTCGCGATCGTGGTGTTGGTGATCTTCCTGTTCCTGGCCTCCCTGCGGTCTGTCATCATTCCGGTCGTCACCATTCCGCTGTCCATTATTGGCGTCTGCGGTATGATGCTGGCGCTGGGGTTCTCATTCAATCTGCTGACCCTCCTTGCGATGGTGCTTGCGATCGGTCTTGTGGTTGATGACGCAATTGTCGTGGTGGAGAACGTTCATCGCCATATGGAAGAAGGTGCGTCGCCCGCGCAGGCCGCTACGAACGGCGCGGGCGAGATCGTCGGCCCCGTCCTCTCCATGACGATTACGTTGGCCGCCGTGTACGCGCCCATCGGCTTTCTCGGCGGCCTCACCGGCGCGCTGTTCCGCGAATTCGCGTTTACACTGGCGGGTTCGGTGATCGTGTCGGGCGTGATCGCGTTGACGCTGTCGCCCATGATGTGCGCGGTCTTCCTGAAGAGCGCTGAAGAGGGGCGGTTTGCAAAGTTTGTGAATCGTGTGTTCAGCGCTATGACGCGCTGGTACGGCCGCAAGCTCGACCGCTCGCTCGACTATCGCCCGATTACCGGGCTGTTTGCGCTGACCATGCTGGGCCTCGTCGCCTTTCTGTATATGCACACTTCCAAGGAACTCGCACCCGAGGAGGATCAGGGCATCGTATTCGCACTGACAAAAGCGCCGAAATACGCCAATATTGATTACCTGGATTATTACGGCGCCAAGCTCGACAAGGCACTCCAGAAGTTTCCCGAGACGGATTTTCGCTTCGTGCTCAACGGCATCAGCGGTCCGCAGGGCGGCATGGCCGGGATGTTGCTTAAGCCTTGGGCCGAGCGCAAGCGCTCATCGATCGCGCTGAAATCGCTGGTCCAGGCCGAGCTGTCCAAACTGGAAGGCATCAACGCATTTGCCTTTAGCTTGCCGCCGCTTCCGGGCGGTTCCGGCGGCTTACCAGTGCAGATGGTGATCAAGTCGACGCTCGGTTTCCAGTACATCTACGAGCAGATGTCGGAGCTGAAGGATGCCGCGCGCAAGAGCGGTCTGTTCATGGTCAGCGACTCTGACCTTGAGTTCAACCAGCCGGGGGTGCGAATCAAGGTCGATCGATCCAAGGCGAGCGACCTTGGCATCACCATGCAGAACGTCGGTAGCGCGCTCGCGACCCTCCTTGGCGGAAACTACGTCAATCGCTTCAACCTGCAGGGCCGCTCCTACGAAGTGATCCCGCAGGTGCCGCGCGAGAAACGCCTGACGCCGGAATCACTTGGGAGCTATTATGTCAAGACAGCGGCGGGCTCGATGCTGCCGCTATCGACCGTGGTCTCCATCGAGACTGCGACCAATCCGAACGCACTCACCCACTACAACCAGCTCAACTCCGCGACCTTCCAAGCCGTACCGATGCCCGGAGTCACGATCGGTCAGGCTGTGGACTTCCTCGACGTCGAGGCAATGAAACTGCCCGCAGAGTTCAGCCACGACTTCCTCGGGGACGCCCGTCAATATGTGCAGGAGGGTAACAAACTAGTCATCACCTTTGCGTTTGCACTCATCGTCATTTTCTTGGTGCTCGCGGCGCAGTTCGAAAGTCTGCGCGATCCCCTCATCATCATGTTCAGCGTTCCCATGGCAATCGCCGGCGCCTTAATCCCGCTATTCTTTGGCTTGGCGACGATGAACATCTACACCCAAATCGGACTGTTGACATTGGCTGGGCTGATATCCAAGCACGGTATTCTGATGGTCCAGTTCGCCAATCAGCTGCAGCTCAAGGAGAGACTCGATTCCCGCTCGGCCATCGAGATGGCGGCGCGCGTCCGCCTCCGCCCAATCTTGATGACCACCGCGGCGATGGTCACGGGCCTCTTACCTTTGTTGACCGCAACGGGTGCTGGCGCCGCGAGCCGCTTCTCGATCGGGCTCGTGGTCGTCGCGGGCATGTCCATCGGCACGCTGTTCACGCTTTTCGTGCTGCCGGCGCTCTATGTCGCGATCGCGTCGGATCACCGCGCCGACGCGAGTTCCGATCACGTCCAGAACGCCGCCGAGCTCACCTTCATCGGAGCATCCGATGCCCACCTGGCCAAGCGATGATCCTAACGATCAACTCGGGTTTGCTCGATCGCGCCGCTAGCGTAGCGGCGCTGCTCGCCGACCGCGGTAACTTGATCGCACTGGGTGCCTGCAGTTCATGGCGGCGGACAGGAAGGATGATCCGCGGCTGCTGCGCTTCGTCTCGATCTACTGCTTGCCCGAGGTGAAGGACTACATCGCGACCAAATACGGCCGCTTCATTGTGCAGATGTGGTGAGCGACGGATGCCTGGGAGGGTTTCACGGTCCCTTGCGCGTCCGGAGCTTCAAGCCGGTGGTGCGAAGCTTGGGGGGAATCATGTGTTCGGCGAAGAGCGCGTCACGGATCCGTTTCTGCTCCGACAGGCGGATGCTGTTGTTACCTGACCGAGCAGGCCACCGCCACGTGATTTGCCGGACATCACGGCAGCATAACTCGCAAGATTGACGTCGCCCGGGACAGGGACAGAATCCATGTTCCCCGAATGGGTGGTGTACCCATTTTTCAATTGGTTCTTGGTGGAGAATTATTCACTTCCTGACCGCGCTGCAATTGCTGTCTGAAAAGAGACCGCTGATGTGCTGCAGGCTTAGATAGTTGCCAAGAAATTCAGTCCCCGCCAATTTTGGGCGCGAAACGAGCCGGCCAAGACGCGATAGTCCGGCGATTACTCGAGCGCGGCCGCCATTTCGGCTAAGGTTTGGGGATCGGAGGTTCCCGGGATGAACCCGCGGTCGGTGCGGGCCTGACTGCACTCTATCGGATGCGGCGGGGCGAGGCATCGGTTCCTGTGGACAGCTGTTCGCCCGGTTTACGTCCGCAGCTATTGGTTGGGTGGAAATAACCAGTCGGCCAAGGGATGCATCCGTGACCAGTCAGCGCGGACGCTCGAGTCCGGCACCTCGCCAGCGTCAATTGAGGCTTCGCCCGTCGAAGCGTCGAACGGGGGGTATTGACGGCGATGTCTATGGCACGCTCGCGCACATGCGGGCTTGCGCGATCTTGCATCCACCCGTGCTCCTCGCATTGGCGGCTAGCGCCGACCTGCTGCAGCACCAAGTCGCCCAGCCGCAGCGTCCGGGATGGCGGGTCGTCTCGCCGGTACAATCAGCATCGAATTCGCTCCTGAGGACGAATCCCTCAGATCGTTCCGCGGTTAGCACAACGCGGGATTCCGAATCGTTTGGCCGGAAGCCTTTCGAATGCGGTCACGTGATGGGTGTCCTCATAGCCAAACCGGGCGCTCCGGTCGGATCCAAGGGCTCTTCTGTGAGCGCGGAAATCTGGCCGCGGGCGTGGCGGATGAAGAGCCGAATCGCAGATCGAGCAAGTCCGCTTCTGAGCCGAAGAACGACAGGCGCGCCGCATCGACACAGTCCCAAATGAGCGCCGAATTCAGCGATCGGGCCCGTCATATTCCGCCCAACTATCCGTCGTCTCGTACACCCTCACGCTCGAGAGTTGGGCGAGGCGCGGTTTCGCGTGCTCCCAGATCCAGATGGCGATATTTTCCGCCGTCGGATTTTCCAGTCCCGGGACGTCGTTCAGGCAATGGTGATCGAGCTTCTTTATAAGAAGGCCAAACGCTTCCTCCAAGTTCAAGAAATCCATTACGAATCCGGTGTGCGGATCGACGGCCCCGTTCAGCACGACCTCGACGCGATAGGAATGACCATGCACCCGATGACAGCGATGTGTCTGCGGGACGTTTGGAAGTCGGTGCGCTGCCTCGAACTTAAATGCTTGGGATATCTTCATGTGATGCCGAGTGTTTGTGGGACTGCACGCTAAGCCGCCATTTCGGCTGAGCCAGACAGTACGCGATAGCCCGCCGCTCGACGGCGTCAGGGTGGTCTTTCGATCGAAGCAGAAATTGTCCAAGCCACGCTCATCGAACCGGTCTGGCAGGCTGCCGGTTGCGGCCATACGAATTTTCAGTTCGTGTCCGCGAGTGACGGCCAGCGCGGCGCGATTTACTGACGCAAATCAAGTCACCACGCTGGCCGGGGCCGGCAGCCTGCCGTTCGTCTCGATCGCGCTGAGGAACCCGATATCGTGTACAGATTGCAGGACATCATCGAACCACCACAGTGGTTCTGAGCACGTTCATTGCTTGTGCCATGCAGATGATGGAGCGTCTACTACAAGATCCGGTAGATGCCAAAACCAACTTGAGGCTCTAGGGTCTGGCCGCGTTTCCCCGCCGATCATCATCCCGAGAAGTGAACGCAACCGGCACGATGCTCAACCAAAGGGCGGAACGGCACAATATGACTAGCAGAACCTGGGGGCTACCCTCGAACACCTCAGTCAGTATTCGCTACAACTGACGGGAGGCGTATGCCCAGGCAAAAATCAGCTTTGAAAACGTCAACCTATCCAGGCGATCACGGCTTGCCAGAGCAGATCCGGAGAGGATTGCGCTGAGTACGCCATCGTCGAATTTGGAAAAGTTCACTTGTCCGTGAATGGACCGAATACAGAATTCGCCCTCGACAGCAAGCGCAATGTGATGCCAAAGAAAAAACAGCACGTCGATCTATCGGACCAGAATCTCTTGAGTCTTATCCTGCGGCTCGCCATTCCGTCTGTTGTTGGATTATCGATCCATGCGCTGCAGCAGGTCGTCAATGCGATCTTTGTTGGCGCCCTAGGCGCGCAGGCGATCGCAGCTGTTAGCATGACCTTGCCGATCGTGGTCCTGCTCGCCGCAGCCGGACAGGGGATCGGTGTTGGAGCAGCGTCGTTCATATCTCGTCATCTGGGCGCTCGTGAGTACCTAGAAGCGAGTCGAGGCGCAAGCACGGCACTCGCGCTGGCCGCTCCGATCGGTATCATAGTCACCCTCACTCTGCTTCCAAATCTGCCAGGGATATTTGCAACGCTCGGAGCAACCCCAACCATCATGCCCGTGGCGCTCGACTACGCGGGAACGGTTTTGTTGGGGTACACCCCGATGCTACTAAATACCGTCAGCGGGTTCATTGTAAGAGCCGAAGGCTATACACGATTTAGCATGTGGGTGATGATGACCGCGTTTATCCTGAACGCTGTGCTTGATCCCGTCTTCATATTTTCACTTGACCTTGGCGTGCGAGGCGCAGCCCTCGCAACGCTGGTGTCTCAGATCTCTGCTGTCGGACTGTATATCGTGTATTTTACGAAGCTTGGCGGGACGGTTCTCGTCAGGATATCTCACATATCATTGCGAGCAGATCGCATCAGACAGCTCGCGTTGGTAGGCGCGCCGGCGACAATGACGAGTATCTTATCTGCTCTTGCCGTTATGCTCTTGTACGGAGCTGCTGCGCCGTTCGGCGACGATTCCATCGCCGCGGTTGGAATAGCTGTGCGTATCTTGATGGTCGGCGCACTGCCTATCACCGGGTTCTGTATTGGCGCTCAAGCTATCCTGGGTTTCGGTTGGGGCGCACGCGACTATGCTCATATATTGAGAGCTGCGAAGTTCATGCTCTTCGTGACGATCGCATTCTCGGTGCTGTATTCTGCGGCCGTTGTGATTTTTGCAAGGCCTTTGGTGAGCCTATTTAGCGATAACGAGTACGTCACCGAAATTGCCGTCTCGACCTGCATCGTGTTCCATCTCTTCTTTGGACTGTTTGGGGTTCAGAGTTTCGTGACGGCAATGCTTCAGTCATTTGGGAGAGCGCGCCTCAGTGCAATTGTGTCCTTGGCCAGGCAGGGGTATCTCTTCATACCGGCCGTACTATTATTCCCGCTGGTAGCGGGTTTTAACGGACTGTTAGCCAGTCAAGCGCTCGCAGAGCTTGGCGCCGGAATAATCGCTCTCATCGTCATGTTCAACCAGTTCGGCGAGCTCAGACGAGCGCTCCGGCACGGTCCTCAAGAGCGATCGGGATAGCGGGTTGAGCTGAGAACGGATATGATCGAGGCACAGAGCATTGGGCGCTAGCCTCCTGGGAGGCTCGCCGTTAAAGCGTGATGGGACTAGCTTCGATAGCCTGAGTTTTTGAGGTAGTTGGCGCATTCTTCGGGTGTAAATGCATAAAGGAGTTCGCCGATGGCGGCGCAGACCGCATCGACGGTTCGTGCGGCTGCCTTGCGGAGCAAACGCTTGAGTTTGGCACGACTTGTTCGATGGGGTTCAGGTCGGGTGAGTATTTTGGCAGGAAGAAGAGCTTTGCTCCGGCGAAGCGGATGAGCTGGCGCACGGCTTTGCTTTTGTGGCTGCCGAGATTGTCCGGGACGACGATGTCGCCGGGCCGAAGGGTCGGCAGGAGAACCTTCTCCACATAGATCGGAAGCTCACGCCATGATTGGTCCCTCGATGAACCATGGCACATTGATCCGGTCATGGCGCAGGGCCGCCAGAAAGGTAATGGTTTTCCAACCCATCTGGCCCCGAGCAACGCTGCCGGTCTCATCGACCCGCTTCATCCAGCCGATCGCCGTGCTGATCGCCACTCCAAACTGCTTGGCGGCCCGATTGCGCGCCCTACCGGCCAAATTAAGGGCGTCAGCTCTTACGGCATTGATATCGGCCAAAGGCTGGAAGTCGAAACGGCCCAAGGCAGCGGCAATGTGGTCGGCCGTGAAGCGGGGGTGATCTCAATCGAGAACTGACTGTCATACCAGTAACATGCGGCGTTTCCGAATTGGTGAATGGACCCCCCTTTGCGCTTTGCCACTCTATGGCAAGCAGCTAAATGCAATGGCGCCAATACAAAAGGTGATGCTAACTTTTGCTACAAACCAGGTAAACACGGGCACGGTCATCGACAAGGCCTACAGCCAGAGCATCTTGATTGACCTACCTTATACTCAAACCGAATGTCGCATACGACATAAACAACGGCTGGGAGTGGGGAAACTTCAGCTGGGCCCAGTCGAGACGACGGATGAGATTCTGACGCGCGCAGCTGCCTCTCGGCATCGGATGGATTTCGCGTGCCTCAGTGCCGTCTTGAGTACGGCAGCGAACGAAAAAATGTTGGGCCCGTGTTCGAACCTGCGGGACTCGATCACGCATCGTGAATGTATCATCAGGTGAATCAGGCCGTAACCAGCTATCGGAGAACTTGCACATCTTGATCGGGCTACCGGCCGAACAGGATGTGAAGATTGGCGGAGGCCGGGACGGCCCCCGCGAATGGTTTGAATACGTTATCGACAATGTCTTACGTGTTTGCTGACTTTGCCGATCACTGCCCCTGGCACTTCGGCCAGGCGCGTCCGTATAAGCACGACTTGAAGAGAGGCCGGAGCACTGACCTATGAACAAGCGGCCTCTCGATCGCGGCGCATCGTCTCATCCGCCGCATCGGGTTGGAGACAGTGCGATGGCGAGTTGGCTGTGGCATGACCTTCGTAGGTTGATCCTCTGGCCTTGTGCATCGACTCGCGGCATGCTCGTGAGCCCTTCGCGTACAAGGGCAAGTGCAGAATCGCGGCTCATGCGGCATTCTCGCGATAACGGGTGCTCTCGTGCAGCATCTGCAAAACCGCGCTACGGTTCAGAAGCCCGCGGTCGATCGCGATTTCGATGAAGGGCCGCGTTTGCTCAGCGGCTGTAAGCACAAGTGTCGATACCTGTTCATAACCAAGGCGCGGTACGAACACGGTCGCAAGAGCCGAAGATTGCATCAAATTGCTGAGCGACCGTTCCCGGTCTGCCCGGATCCCCGAGATGCATTGGTCGGCAAATATTCTGGCCGATCGCGTCAAAAGCTCGATCGAATCGAACAGGCGCGAGGCGATGACTGGCTCGAAGTGATTGATTTCGAGTTGGCCGTTCAACGCTGAGAGAGATACTGCGGCGTCGTTGCCCACGATAGCGAACGCAACTTGCTGGATCATCATTGGTAGGACTGGATTGAGTTTCCCTGGCATGATCGAAGAACCGGGCTGGAGAGCGGGCAACCGCAATTCGCCAAGCCCCGTATTTGGCCCAGAGGAAAGGATGATCAGGTCAGAGGCGATTTTCGCCATTACCTCTGCTGCGATGCGGATTTCCGACGACACGCGTGCGAAGGCGTCGGCGTTCTGCATGGCATCGAACATGTCGTCGCCTGGGCGTACCGCGTGGCCCAAGATTGCCGCAAGATGTCCATAGACGGCACGGCGATAGCCCGGCACTGCTCCGAGCCCGGTGCCAATCGCAGTGCCTCCGAGGGGAAGCACCATCAATTCCTGGCGCGCTACGGACAGCTTCAAGGAGAGCCGCTTGATCGCTGATGCGTAACCGCCGAACGCCTGACCGAGCGTCATCGGCTGGGCGGCCTGCATGCATGTGCGGCCGACGCGCAATACGTCAGCGAATACAATGGCCCGCTCCGAAAGAGCGGCCGCCACCTGTTCCAGCGCACCCACCAGATCGCCGGACTTTTCGTGCGCCGCCAACTTGAGCGCCGAGGGCAGCACGTCGTTCGTCGACTGGCAAAGGTTCACGTGATCATTTGGGTGGATCACGTCGTACCGGCCGGGCTTTTCACCGACAATTTGCAGGGCCCGGTTCGCCAGAACCTCGTTCATGTTCATGTTGATTGATGTGCCGCCGGAGCCTTCGAGCAAATCGATGATAAACTGCCCATCGTGTTTACCAGCAATGACCTCGTCCGCAGCCGCGATTAGTGCTCCTGCTACTTTGGCGTCGAGGGCTCCGAGCTCACGGTTCGCCGCCGCGGCAGCGCGCTTGATGCGCGCTAGTGCCCGAAGAAGTGCCGGCTGATCACCGAGCTTCTGGAGTGAGATGTCGAAATTCTCGCTCCCACGTAGGGAGGCCAATCCGTACAGGGCGCGCAGCGGCAGCTCGCGCGTTCCTAGACTGTCTATTTCGGTGCGAGTCGCTGACATCTCTGATCCCGGGTTCCGGACGCTACGCAAACAACTTTCTCCGAACACGGGCGAGAGTTAAAGCTAAAATCGGAGATGTTATGGAGGCTAATAAGTATGATTAATTAGGGTTATGTGTTCGTCGAGAGTCTCCGGGTGGGCGACCCGCAACGCACCGGCAGGCGGCGTCCTCGTGAGCGAGCGGATCCAACACGATGCTGCCGACGGAACGAGCCATCCAAGGAATTTGAGCCGCGATCTGGGGCAAGGTCCAGTTCCGCAGGAGCACACGAGCATCATCCGCTATTCGCGCAGCCAACGTGTCTAATCCGCCTTGCTTAGTCACCAACGCGATCGTGCGCGAGAGGCCGGTCGCCGGCAATGGCATGACTTCGAGCGCCGGCCGATGGACGGCAGCCTGCAATATGCACAGGGGTGTTGTAATCGCCACGCCGATGCCATTGGCGACCATCGAGAGTAGCGAGTCCGACGTGTCGAACGACATCGTCTGCGGATGCTCTATCATTAGACGCCGGAGATGACGTTCAATTTGCGTTCCCATGTGCGAACGCGCGGTGTAGCGGATAAGTCGGTGCTCGAGTAGTAGGTCGTCCAGTGGACGATCGCGAAGAGTATCCGCCCAAGCAATCGGTGCTACCAGGAGGAATGGCTCGCGCAATAGGGGTAAGTGGGTAACTTCGTCAACGCCCTCCATTGGATCCGATGTGACAGCTGCATCGATCTCGTTGCGCATCAATGCCTCTGCGTGCGCGGGTACCAGCCCCGAATACGCGCTCACGCGAAGCGCGATTGAACCCGCCATGAGGCTGCGGACCAACAGTGGTCCCACTGTGGACGCGAACGTGTCGATCATCCCGAGCCGAAGGTCCTCGCGTTCGGGACGCGCTGCGGCGGCCCGCATTTCCTCGACAGCTCGTCCGACGCGCTGGGTTATCTCGCGCATGTGGGTGAGCAGAGCTTGCCCCGCCTCCGTGGGCTCAAGGGGACGACGATCGCGACGGACGAGGGACGCGCCAATATGCGCCTCCGCGCGCTTCATCGCTTGTGAAACGGCCGATTGAGTGATGCCAAGTCTGAGGCCGGCCGCGCTCATGCTGCCCTCTTCGATGACGACGGCCGCGACTTCCAGTACACGCAAATCAGGCAAACTAAACATAGGAAGCCTACGCTAATGGATTTTTATCGGGTGAGCCACTAGTCCGTTTTCTCAGTTGCGGCGAGTCAATCTACTCGACAGGTTGGTGCACCGGAAACTCGCGCTTGCTGCGCAAACAGCCGATTCCAAAGCCGCAGCGGTGGAACTGTTCGACGACACTTCATTTATCCACATTTCCAACCGCTCCAATTTCGGCGCAGAGTTCGATCCGGTGTGTCTGGAGAGTCCGCGCCAGATGACAACATTTCCGGGTGGCGGATCGGCGGCCCTGGCCAGGTCGCCACCCAATAGTGCAAGTTCGGTCAAGTAGAATGCGGGGGCTCCAAGGCGACCTCGTCGAATGCCGACGTCCTTGATGAGTTCATCGAGCAATACGATCTCGGTGTCTGTGAAGGCGATCTTCGGTGATGCGTCCGGGCCGTACGATTGAGCATGATGAGCCAGAGGACGCGCCAGCTGAGAGGGCAGACGACCGCCATCAAACTAGCGAGCCGCTCCGCGGTCCGCAGTTTTGAGTCCTCCGCACTGCAGCCCGATTTTAGGAGCTTCTGGAACAGCTCGATTTTCGTGCACGCACCTATTGGATCATGGACGTAGCCGCGCCTTCTCTCTTATCAACGATGAGTGCGCCGCCTTTGTCCATGAGGTCAGAAGTTGACGCGATGGCCGCCGCGCATGAGCTCCCTCTTGAGCCTGTGGTTTTGGCCGACGCGGGCATCGATGTGTAGGTGCCTGCGAGTTCGCGGATATGGGTATCCGCAGATACGTCCGACCACCGGCCGATGATCCAATGCGACGGCCATCCCGAAACGAGTGAAGCGACCTGCCACAATGCGCTCAAGAGCGTAATCTTGATCTAGAGGCCGCGCCGATCTTGAGTCTCGTCTTCGGCACCATCATGCGAGTTCATTGACAGTAAGCCCAGTTCTAGACCATGGCTTTGAGATCCCAGTGGGTCTAAGGACGCAATTGATCGAGTCGCTGGTTGGAATGCCATTGTGATGCTGGTGAGCGCTCAATCAGGAAAGCACGCAAGTAGACGTCATCAGCTTGCTCATTTCGCGCAGGAAGGCGATGATGGCTCAGCTGCTCGGCAGCGCCTCGGAAGAGCCAGCAAAGAGCGCCTTCGGTTGAGCGCGATAGGACCGATCATCGAGAAGCGCGTCACACGCCAGCGTGAGGACGCTCACGGGATGAAGAAGGCGAGCTTGCCCGTCTGTCCGGTAGCGTCAATTATGATGCTAGAATGCGGGGTAATCTCAGGACAGAGACATTGTTGTGGAAAGAATGCAAAAGTGTCCCGCAGTGCGGTAGACCGCTCGACCGAATGCTCCTCGCAATGCCGCAACGGCGCAATCCCCCGAGATGTTCGCGTACATCGCCAAAAACTTCGATGCCGAGTTCCTCAACGAGTTCTCGGGCAAGGCCTGGCGTGGTGTTTCACCCCCTTCGGCCGGTCCGCCGGGCTGCACGAACATTTTGGTCCAACGCTCGCGTACCAGCGGAAGGTTTCGTGCGACATTCGTGGTAGGGCACGCGGCGATCCGCGCCGTGCGCACGGCTGCGGCGTTATCCATCAAGCAACGCCCCCTTTTTTAGGTCACCCTCTGGGGCCGCTTGCGGGAGAACTATCAGCAGAGGGATGATGATGACCATACCAGCTGCCAGCATCACTCCTGATGGGCCGGCTACAGTCAACACCTGGGCGCCAAGGACGGCTCCGAAGCCGATGGCCGAATTGATGACCGCCGAGTGCATCGCGGCAGCAGTCATCACTGTCGAACCGGCGGCGCGCAGGATCCAGGTCTGGAGTCCCGCGAACAGCGCCGCGACGGCCGCGCCCCAGATGACCAGCAAGACAAGGACCCGGCCTGTCCCCAACTGGGGACCAAACCATCCAAGGCCAACGAGCGCCAGACACAGAGCAAGCAGCCCCGCAGTGATGATGGGCTTCATGAAGCGGTCGATGAGGACGCCCGCCAGGATGTTCCCCAGGAATCCTGCTCCGCCAAACCCGAACAACAGCGCGCCAATCATGACTTGGGCAACATTTGGAATCTCGTTGAGGAATGGTTCTATAAATGTGTACGCCCCGAAATGCGCCGCCGCCATGAATGTCGTTACGGCATAGATCCCCAACAGGTCATGCCTGCGGCAGACTGATCCAAGCTCTCTCCATCCCGCTGGCGTCCCGGCCTGCATTTTCGGAAGAACTGCCACCATCAGGGCTGAGGTGATCAGTCCGATGGCGCCAATTAATCTGAACGCTGCACGCCATCCGCTCACCTGACCGACGAAGTTCGCGAGCGGCACGCCAACAACGGTCGCCATCGAGATCCCGCCGAATACGATTGCCGTCGCAACACCCATACTGCGGGACGGCGCAATCTTAGACGCAACCACAGCCGCCATGGCCCAATAGAAACCGTGAACGACAGCGCCCACCGTGCGTGCCAGCAACAACCCTTCGAAAGTGTGAGACATCGTCGCCGCAAACGTTGTTGCGGAAAGGATAAGAGTCAAGGCGATGAGTAGCGGCTTGCGAGGAAACTTCTGAAGCAGAACAGGTGACAACAGACCGCTGGCAGCACCGATCCAGGCATAGAGGGCCACCGTGAGCCCGACCGCTGCCTGATCTCGTCCGAGGTCGCGAGCAATCTGAGACAACAGCCCGATAGGTGCTATCTCTGCCAAGACGATGTGAAACGAGGCGATGCCTAGCACGATGACGGCGAGCCAGATGCGGAGCGAAGATTCTGTGCCGTCACTCGTCATTATTAAACATCACTGTACGAAGGATCCGCCCGTTTGATTTGTCGATGATCAGCCGCTGCTTGTACGCATTTTTCATCCATGGACGTGGCGCCGCATGGCACGGGCGTCTCTCCGGATGTTAATCGACCTGCATCGGTGGTATCCGATCGTTACGGTTGCATGGGTCGTTCTCTCCATCAACTGCGAGAGTTGATAGTTGACACACGACAAACGGCACTCGGTGTCCTCGACTGGCGTCCTGAGTGGGACTGTCGTTCCGGCCGGGGTCGTGAAAGAGGGCCTGACCTTACTCGAAGAGCTGCGTCGCTCGCCACCAGGCGCTGCGCTTCGCCAACCCCGCCAAACGAACGGTGCAATAGCATCGTGATGCCTTTCGTGCGTTCGGACGGCCTGCAGATTGCCGAGCTGCCAACACCGAGGAGGAGGTCTCACTCACGATGTCCCGGCACTGCTTCGGCAGCTTTAGCAGGGCGCTCGCGGATCATGATCTCCGGGGAGCCGCGATTGCCTCGCCTGCGTACGCGCGCGCTGGGTGTCAATCGGCCCTTTAATTGCGGTTTGTTGTCAAACTTACATTTCTGAACTCGCCCACGGCACGGTGGTAGTGCTCGCGCCGTCGGAGGTGGTCCGGATTGCGGAGACGGCGCGGGCCGGCTGATACGTGCATTGGATCGCCGGGGCTGGTTGAGGTCTTCGCTGGGATCATGGTCCTTTCCAAGTCGCGCAGCGCCTCATGATGATGTCGGGGTCGGGCGCCTCAACGTTTGCAGCGGAGTGCGGACGAGCCGCCACCGCCTGATTGACCGAGGCCGCCACAACACCGTCCCAGCGAGACATCGCCAATCCGGCAGACCGGACCAGGAACTCTACAAGATCGGATCAGGCTTCCTTCCCCTGGCCCCAGTCGAACGATGTGCCGTAGACCCAGATACAGTGAAGAAGGATGGCGAGTTTGCGCGCGATGGCGACCTTTGCCTTTCGCATGCCAATCCGCTTAGCGAGCTTCATGCCCCAAGCCCTAAGAGAGGACCATTTCTTCGTTCGATGAAGCAGGACGATCGCCGCCTCGTACAGGTAGGTTGGGAGAAGACGGTCGCCCCATCGTGATATCTTGCCCAGTTTCGCCAGAGTGGTTGCGTCGAGGCGTAAGACCCAGATAGGCGCCGACGCTTGATGCCGATCGGAAGCGCGATGTTTCAAGGTGCCGTCGCATGCGCTGGTTCATTAGGAGGACGGATCGAGCTTTAGCATTGATGCTAGCAGCCGCTCCGGCTTTGAATCCTCAAGTGGGCTTCAACGCGCGATGCCAACGGGCCGTATGTTGGTCCGTGCGAAGCCCGAATGATGGACGGAAGCGTTCCGCGGTTACATAAATTAGACTACGAGGGGCGCGGATCGGTGGTGGACGCCCGAAATGTCCCGGCTCAGCAAAATCCCCTTGGAATTCCGATAGGTGAGTTCGGCATTGCCTTCGCGCATCTCAAAATTCGATTTTCAGTTCTAGCCGGTTCGCTGCGCCAAGAGGATTGCCAACCTCCACGACGAGAGGCTCTAGGGCGGAGAGCGATCCCATAATGGCGTGGCGACTGGACGAGCACTCACCAAAGATGGCCCCGCCCAATTAAGGTAAATTCAATCCAGCCCTGCCCCGACACTTATTGATGTGAAGGTAAACGATCATCGCCGCTGCGTATCATTTCTCGGCGAGATCATCCAGCACTTGAAGGGCGACTACGCGGTTTCAGCTTCAGCGTACGCGCCAGGCGTGTGGCTGAGCAAAGAACGCGGCGACCGCATGCACAACCGCGGCCGCAGGTGCGGCGTCGTGATCCCCGAAGGCTCCTGATGGAGGGCGTTGAGGAGCCTGCCCACAATCTACGAATTGCCTGCTTGTGAGCCCTCGAGGCTGGCGACCTTGACCGGATCCAACGTCCGGCGAAGGGAGCTCGCGCAGCAATAGCCTTATGTCGTAGCCCTCTCGAACCGCTCGAGAGTCCTTGCTTAGCTTTCCCATCCCTTCGTTGGTCCACACTGTTGAACTCGCGCCGCAGCATGGTATCGGGTTTGATCAGCGCCGGCGCCACCACCTCCAGTCCAGGATGATCGGCGAGGATGACCTTCCGACCAATAAGCCGCTCGCGAGCGCCTTCAAATCGCGCTATGACGAGCGGGCGGACTGACTGTTACCCGTCTACCAAACGGGACAAAGAGGCGTTACGCTAGCGAGCATCGCTAGCTACGTTCTCTTGTATTCGGACCCGCGAAACGTCGAAAATTGGCGAGAAATGAAACGACCCCAGTGCTTAAAGCGGCTGGGGTCGTTCCGAGGTAAGCGCCAGACTTGGGAGGGGGGCTGAGGCCAGACGCCTACGACATGAAATCAGACACGCAGATCTTCCGCACTGCTTTTACCGCGCCTCGGGTCGACTTTAAGCTCGTAAGAGACTGCCTGCCCTTCCCGCAGGTCAGAGAGGCCAGCGCGCTCCAGGGCGCTTATGTGTACAAAAATGTCTTGGCCGCCCCCATCCGGCTGAATGAAGCCGAAACCCTTCGTCGCGTTAAACCATTTCACAACACCCCTCGCCACTCCCATCTCCTATTTGAGCAATACTGTAGGGTAGTTCTGGTCGGACCATTCGGGCGATTCGCGCATTGACGCACAATCTCCGCTGCTTCGGCGTCAGCGTAGTTCGCTTGAGGAGTTCGAGTATGGCGAGCCTGGGCGATCATGCTTTCATGCCAGAGACCAGGCACAGCCGACGGGTTTGACCCAGGTCGCATCGTTCTGATCTTCCATCCTGTTGCGTCACTTGGGTGACGAAGGTTACGTGGGGGGTTCTCCTAGCAGGGAAGCCGCGAATTTCATCGGCCCAGATGGCTCATCGGCCACTATTTTGAGGACAAGCAGCGGCCTCGCAACTACCAAAAGGGGTAGCTGGACGAGCGTACCGCACCAAATTAGCATGCTCCCATGACTGTTCGGAGAACATAGAAGATGAACTGGAAGAACGAACTGGAGGCGCTGGTTCAACAATCCGCGGCACTCGTAGAACGCGCACGGAGCGTAGCGCCTATTCCAAAGCTTGTAGCACCCATCGCGCCAATCGCAAAAGCTTCCCCGCCCGATTCTGCCCGGCGGTTGAGCTGGAACACCTCCGAGCGAGAGCACATCAGCAAACGAGTTGCGAATTTCAGGGCGCATCAAGAGCGCGTGCGCCGCGAGCGCGACGAATATTTTTCCCGCACGATGCAACGGACACGAGATCTCGCGAGAGGCCACGGCTCCGACGAACAGATGTAGGCGGTCGGACAGTCGCGCAACTTTGCTAACAATCCGCCAAATCGCGCCAGAAGAGTCGACTGCGGCCGACCACCGGCTGGGAACGGCGAGTAGCCGTGAGAGTCGTACGAGGCTCCAAAAGACGCCCGTCACAGCCCATCTGAGGATTGCCGCGCGCTGAGGATTGCCGCGTCGTGTCCTCACGCCATAGGTTGCTCTCGTACTGGATGCGCTGGGGGCAACCACGCGATCGTTGTAGTGGCGCCGCCGACGCCCACACGAATCTGGCGCATGGATTTTGCACCGCCGAGGAAGGCGTGGGTGTTGACCCTACCCCTCAGGCTTAATCCAGATTGACGTTCGTTCTGGCCGAAGACGAGGACCAGAGCATGCAGCACGTTCGAGATCGGAAGGCCCGATCTGCTGGCTCGGCGCGTGAGGCAGAGACGCGAGATGTGCGCGTCGGGGAAGAGTTGAGATCAGACGCGCTTCACTGGAGATCGCGATAGGCATTTTGCTGCATCGGACCGTTGTTGTCGCGGAGTGTGAAAGCACGGAGTCGACATCGTCCGCGATGATCGAGACGCTGGGAGCGAAATGACGAATGATGATCGTCGTGCACGGCATGACTTGGCTCACGATGTGTCGCATCGGAACGGTGATGTTCGAGGGCTGGAGCATCTGAAGCTGTGTCGAAAGCGCTCAATGATGCGCATCACGCCACCACAATCGGGCCAGGCAGGAACTTCGGCCCAGGTTTGAGCTTCCAAATCCACAGGCGGCGGCTCGCTGTCGTTTGGGGCTGTCTCATGATCGAGAAGTTCGCGGCAAAAGGCGAGCTTGGCAGCGCGATGGCGGTTGGCCATGAAGCCGAAGTGGCGGATGCGATGGAAACCGTCGGGCAGCGTATGAAGCAGGAAGCGGCGAATGAACTCGTCGGGCTTGAGCTTCATGATCTTTGTCGCGCCGTCCTGGCGGTAATCCTTCCATGTGAAGGCAACATGATCGTTGTCGGGTGCGACGAGCCGGCTGCTGGCGATCGCGACGCGATGGGTATAGCGGCCGAGATAGGCCAGCACCTGTGCGGGTCCGCCGAAGGGCCGCTTGGCGCAAGCGATCCAGTTGACGCGCTGCATGGCTTTGATGCGACCAGCGAAAGCGTCGAGTTCGGCAAGAGAAGCAAGATCGCCGAAGAAGCGCAAGGCGCCGGCGTTGAAGACCCCGATCAGGCGTTTGAGAAAAAGCCAGCGAAAGAGCCGGGACAGCGGTTTGACGGCCAGGAAGAAGTTCGGTCGGCTGGCGATCCAGCGTGTTCCATCAGGTGACGGGCCGCCGCCCGGCACGACACAGTGAATGTGGGGATGATGCGTTAGCGCTTGTCCACAGGTGTGCAGGACCGCGACGCCGCCGATCTCCGCGCCGAGCCGGCGCGGATTGGCAGCAAGCGTCGGTCATCGCCTCGGCGGCGGCCTTAAACAGGATGGCATAGACGACCGCCTTGTTTTGGAAAGCAATCGCGGCGATCGGTGCAGGAAGCGTAAAGACGACGTGGAAGTAGGGAACCGGCAGCAGGTCGGCTTCTCGCGCGGCACGGCACGCGGCTCGGGCTGGCCCCTGACACTTCGGACAATGCCGATTCCGGCAGGAATTATAGGCGATCCGCGTCATGCCGCAGTCATTGCAGGCCTCGACATGGCCGCCGAGCGCCTTGGTTCATCACCCGCCGCTCGACGCGACCGAGATGACCGGCATGGTCACGACGATAGGCGTCGCCATGCCGGCGCAAGATATCGGCAATCTCGATGGCGGGTCGGTGCGGGCGGACGTCGGGGCGGGTCATAAGCCGGATCCCGGAGCCGTTGTCATGCCGGTGGCGTCACCTCCAGCGACACGCGGTCGAGCGGGCTCTGCGTCGCCCGGATCGTATGGGTGGCGACCTGCGTGTAGCGCGCCGTCGACGACGGATTATTGTGCCCGAGCAGTACCTGGATGATCCGGATGTCGATTCCGTTCTCCAGAAGATGTGTCGCGAAGCTGTGGCGCAGCGTGTGCAGCGTGACGCGCTTGGTCAGGCCCGCAGCCTTGACCGCCGAGCGGCAGGCGGCATGCAACACGGTCGGATCAATCGGGTGACCTTCGTCACGCCCAGGGAACAGATAAAGCCGCGGCCGGGCGAGCCGCCAGTAGGTGCGCAGGATGCCGAGCAGTTGGGACGACAGCATCACGTTGCGATCCTTCGCGCCTTTGCCGTGGCGCACCTGGATGACACCGCGGGTGCTGTCGATGTCTTCGATCCGCAGTCCCGCGACCTCGGAGGCCCTGGGGCCGGCCGCATAGGCGGTGGTGAGCGCGGCGCGGCTCTTCAGGCTCGACACCGCCTCGAGGAACTGCACCACTTCGTCGGCGCTGAGAACGACCGGCAGCTTGCGGGGCTCTCGCGCATAGGGAATGCGCTCGGGGATGAGCGCCTCGCCGAGCGTGACGCCGTAGAAAAACCGTAGCGCACAGACGATGATCTGGTTCAGCGCCGGCCATGAGATGTCGGTCGAGACCAGATGCACCTGGAAGGCCCGGACGTCTTCCAGCTCCAACCGCTCAGGCGATCGGCCGAAATAGCGGCTGAACTTCGAAACCGCGCTGATGCAGGATCGCTGCGTCGCCGGCGACAGATTGCGGACTGTCATATCCTCGATCATGCGGCGGCGAAGAGGGCTCAAATCGGCCATCTCAATACCCTGTCTGAGGGGGGCTCCAACACCCACATCCTCTCCGCCAGGAGGCGATCTACGCCACCTCGCCACGCACGCTGAGACAGCGGCTTCGTTCAATCCCAAATCGATTCGGTCTAACCCCATCCGGCTTTAGGCCGCACAATCCGCGAAACGTCCTAACCGCGCTTGCATCGATGTCGGCGCGCCGCAGCTTGGCCGTCAGGCCATGACGGCTCCAGAACACGCGCACCAGCACACATCACACGAGCAGCGTAATAGCCTTGAAGAAGCCTCCCTCCTGATGTCCGTGTAGGGATGGGTGGCGTCGAGATCGAGGATGATCTGCAGGCCTCAACAATGCGAGAAATGCGCGCTACGCTCAGGAGAGGCCATTGCGGCACCCGCTGAGCTGTGCGTTATAAACAGAACGCTGCCATTGTAGCTCAGCGCTCAGTTGCAGGCAGCAAACCAATCAGCGCTTTAGCCTCGGACTTCAGCACGTCAACGGCAGATTTCCGAGCATCTGCATCAAAGCGAGTGCGAATGGCGGAGACTGAGAGCGCGCCCCGCAATTTGCCATAGACATCGATTACGGGCACCGCTGCGGCCGCAACCTCAGGATCACGCTCGCCGATCGAGACGTAGAAGCCACGATCTCTGATCTTCTTTCCACCAGCTAATGCAAAATCGCGGTAAGCGGTAAGAACGCGGCCCGCAGCGCCACGATCAATCGGCAATCGTTGTCCTTCTTCGAGGTGATGCCGGACGGAACGCGGAGAATTAACGCGATAAAGGCAAATGCGCTCGTCGCCCTCCGCGATGTAGAAGGATGCGGTCTCTCCGGTTGCTTCGACCAGACGATGGAGCGAGGGTCTGATCAGGTCACCGAGGTCCAGCCCACGCTGATAGAGCGCCCCAAGGCGCCATAGCTCCGGTCCGGGTCGAAATAGGCGGTCGGTCCCCCGCACCAGGAATCCGTCCGCTTCCAGGGATGCGGCAAGGCGAAGGACCGTGCTCTTGTAGAAGTCCGTCGCCTCGGCAATCTCGGTCAGCGTCATAGCTGCGCAATCAGGACCGAAGGCCTTGAGGATCGCCAGGGCGCGCCCGACCGCATCAACCCCTGTCTTTGCCATTGATACAGCCTCGTGTTCTGTTCTGCAGAACAGATATCCAGAATGGATAGAAAGTCCAGTGTCCCATGCTCATCTGCGTTCTGTGTTGCAGAATGCAATTGACTCCGGATAGAGCAAAAGTTACCTGTTTTGAGGCTTAGAACAGGTTCTGCGGAGCGAAACAATGGAAGGGCAGCCGGCACTTGCCGTCGACCTGCGCGACGTAATGATTCGCTTTGGCGACTTCACCGCCGTGAAAAGCATGAACCTCCAGGTCGGCGAAACCGAATTCGTTGCAGTGGTCGGGCCGACCGGCTGCGGAAAATCGACCATTCTCAATACTGTCACCGGACTGCTGAAGCCGGCCGCCGGCGAGGTTCGCATTTTCGGCAAATCGCTTAGGGGCCTGAACGGTCAGTCCGGCTACATGCTGCAACAGGAAGGGCTGCTGCCCTGGAAAACAGCCCAGGACAATGTCGGCCTCGGGCTGGTGTTTCAGGGAAGCTCGATCGCGAAAGCGCGCGAGCAGGCGCGGCCCTGGCTCGCCAAGGTTGGCTTGAAAGGGTTCGAGGAGCGCTATCCGCACCAATTGTCCGGCGGCCAGCGCAAGCGGGTCGCCATGACGCAGACCCTGATCATGGAGCCGAAGATCGTCCTGATGGATGAGCCTTTCTCCGCGCTGGACGTTCACACGCGCCGCCTCATGCATCGCATCCTGCTCGAGCTATGGCAGGCGGACCGGCGCTCACTCGTTTTCATCACCCATGACCTCGATGAGGCGATCACGCTGGCGGACCGCGTCGTTGTGATGTCTGCCGGTCCCGCGAGCCGCATGGTTGGCGATGTCAGGATCACGCTGCCTCGTCCCCGCGACGTCTCGGCGCTACAGACCACCGACGAGTTCGTCGCGCTTTACCGTGAAATCTGGTCGCTGCTCGGCGCCGAAGTGGAGAAAAGCTATGCCACGCAGGGGTAAGGTCGCTCTCACGCAGTTCGCCATCGTGCTTGGGCTGATCCTGATCTGGGAATTGGGCGTGCGGGCCGGGTTGATCGACCCGTTCTTCTTTCCGGCCCCGTCGACACTCATCGCAAGGATCGGAGAGTGGATGTCAACGGCCGACTTCTGGACCGATGTCAGCATAACACTGCTGGAGACGGTCCTGTCTTTCCTGGCTGGTATCGGGATCGGCACGGCGCTTGGTATCTGGTTGGGCTTAAGCCCGTTTGCGGCCGAGGTCGTTCAGCCCTTCATCAAGATGTTCAATGCGATCCCGCGCATCTTGCTGGGGCCCATTTTTGTCATCTGGTTCGGATTGGGCCTCACCTCCAAGGTCGCGCTGGGCGTGACGCTGGTTCTCTTCGTCGCTTTTTTCAACACCTTTCAGGGCGTTCGCGAGGTCAATCCGGTCGTGCTCGCGAATGCGCGCCTGCTACGTGCATCGAAGTCCTCCCTGCTGCGCCATGTCTACCTGCCGTCCGCCACCACGTGGATCCTGTCGAGTCTGCGGGTATCTGTCGGCATGGCCGTGATGGGAGCGGTGGTCGCCGAATATCTCGGTTCGTCCGCAGGATTGGGGCACCTGATTGCGCAGGCCGAGGGCGTCCTTGATGCCGCCGGTGTCTTCGCAGGGATCATCGTCCTCTCCGCTTTCGTCATCGCGCTCGATGCCATCGTCGACCGGGTGGAAAAGCGGCTGCTGGTCTGGCGGCCGGCACCTGCCCACGAAGTTTGATCGTAGCGCTCCCATTCTCACGGAGGTTCCCATGCACGCTTTTCCGAGACTGATGGTGGTTATCGCGGCAGCTGTATTGCCGCTCATTTCAGCGCATGCCGCCGAGCCGGAGAAGACAAAATTGAAGATCGCAGTGGGATCACAGATCCTCAACTATATGCCTCTCGAGCTTGGTGTGAAGCTCGGTTCGTTTAAGGACCAGGGCCTTGAGGTGAGCGTCGAAAACTTCCAGGCCGGTGGTTCGAAGGCTTTGCAGGCGCTGGTCGGCGGTTCGGTGGACGGGACAGTCGGCTTTTACGATCACACCATTCAGATGCAGGCGCAGGGCAAACAGATTTCCTGCGTGTTCCTGCTCAATGACATTCCCGGCGTGTTGCTCGGTGTCCGCAGCGGCCTCGCTGACAAGGTCAAGTCCGGTGCCGACCTGAAGGGCCTCAAGCTCGGGATCACGGCGCCGGGGTCATCGACCGACACCATGGCGCGCTACTACATCAAGAAATCTGGGTTGGGTCCGCGCGACGTGAACATTATCGCGGTCGGCAGCGGGGCACCCGGCATGGTGGCGCTCGAGGCCAGGAATATCGACGCGCTCGTCTATTTCGACCCGATTGCGACCCTTCTCGCGCGCAAAAAGAGTGCGACGCCGCTGTTCGACGCGCGCACACTCGAAGGCTCAAAACAGGCCTTTGGCGGAATCTATCCGACCGCCTGTCTCTACCTGCAGCAGACTTTCATCGACAAAAATCCAGAAACGGTCCAGCGCCTCGTCAACGCCTTGCTCAAAACCCACCGCTGGATCAACACGGCGTCGACGGAACAACTCGTCGACGCGATGCCTCCTGCATACAAGACCGACAATCGCGAGGTGAACATCGAGATCATGAACGCGTCGAAAGCGCTGTTCTCGCCAACCGGTCAGATGGACATCGACGCGGCCAAGGTCCCGCTCGCTGTCCTAGGCGACTTTGATCCGAAGATCGCAGCCGCAAAGATCGACCTCATCAAGACCTTCACGAATCGATTCGCGGAACGTGCTGCGCAGCAACTGAAATAAGTTGCGTACTAAGCGCTCGCTATCGGATCACCTACAAGAAGGCTCTTCAGATGTCTCTGCCGCTAACCGGTATCCGCGTTCTCGACCTGTCAAACGTGTTGGCGGGTCCGTTCTGCGGTTACCATCTTGCGCGCCTTGGCGCGGAGGTCATTAAGGTGGAAAATCCGAACGGCGGCGACCTGGCGCGGCGCCTCGGCGCGGATCCGCAAAGAGCGGAGCGCCTGCAGGGACTCTCGTTTGTCGCCGTGAACGCCGGCAAGCAATCGATTGCACTGGACCTGAAATCGGAAGCGGGCCGCGAGGTGTTCTTGCGACTGGTCAAGGAAGCCGACGTGGTGCTCGAAAACTTCCGGCCGAAGGTGATGGAACGCCTTGGCCTCGGCTTTGATGTGCTTGTCAGGCTGAACCCGCGTCTGGTCTACTGCGCGATCTCCGGCTTTGGGCAGAGCGGACCGTGGTCCGCCCGTCCGGCCTATGACCAGATCGTCCAGGGTCTTTCCGGAGCGATGAGCGTCACCGGCGATATAACCTCGGCTCCCCTGCGCACGGGCTTTCCGATCTCGGACACGATTGCGGGACTGACTGCTGCGTTTGCCATCGCCGCGGCTCTGGTCGACCAGCGGCATAGGCAACGGGGTCGGTTCATCGACGTGTCCCTGCTCGAGGCCACCGTTGCGGCGATGGGATGGGTCGTCTCCAACCACCTGAACGCCGGGGTCGAGCCGCAGCCCATCGGCAACGAGAACTTTACCGCGGCTCCCTCCGGCACGTTTCGCACCGCGACGGGCCCGCTGAACATTTCCGCCAACGAGCAGAAGCAGTACCAAGCCCTATGCGACCTGATCGACCGACCGGACCTGAAGGCGGATCCACGCTTTGCTGGACGCGAGATGCGCAAGGTCAACCGCGCTGCGCTGAGCGCGGAGTTGAACAAGGCATTGAGTTGCAAGCCCGCTGAGGAATGGGAGGCCCAAATGAATCTGGCTGGTGTCCCTGCCGGCCGTGTGCTGACGGTCTCGCAAGTGTTGCAGCAGCCACAGGTCCTTGAGCGCGGATTCGTCGAGACTTTGGCGCCAGAACAAGACGGTGCGCAGCCGTTACGAATCACGCGGCCGGGGTTCCGGCTGGATGAGGAGTTTTCGGTGCCTTCACCACCTGCGACGCTCGGAGCAGACACTGAGCGATGGCTGCAGCGGCTCGGCTATTCGTATGCGGAGGTTGAGCAACTGGTCTCAAGCCGAGCCGTCGGGACGCCAAAGCAAGGAGAGGCTGATTTCCTGCCCGTCCGCGTAGCCACGGACGGACCGATATCATGACATCCGACGGCTTGCGTCGGTTGGCAATCGGCAGGTTGAAAGGACGGAACTGGAAATGAGCGAAGAAGAACTGAGACAGCAAGCGGCCAGTTGGTGGCGAACCTCCATTTGCGATATCGCGCCAGGTCGCATCGCCTATCGGGGTTATCCAATTGAAGATTTGATAGGCCGCGTTTCCTTTCCCGCCATGATCTGGCTGATGTTGCGTGGCAATCTGCCGACGCCAGCACAGGAGCAGCTGCTGCAAGCTGCGCTGGTTGGATCCGTTGACCATGGTCCGCACGCGCCCTCCATTGCAATTGCCCAAATGGCGGTGAGCTGCGGCCTGCCCCTGAATGGCGCAATGGCCTCGGCAATCAACACGCTCGATGACGTGCATGGCGGAGCAGGGGAGCAGGCTATCGAACTCTACGAGGATGTGCTGCGACGGCGCCAAGGGCGAGAGATCGAGCAGGCCGCTGGCGCTGCAATCGACCATTTCACCGCAACCCGCAGCAAATATCTGCCGGGCTTCGGCCACCGGTTTCATCCAGTCGACCCGCGCGCGGCCCCGCTATTGGCGCTGGTGGATGCCGCAGCTGACGAGGGCAGTGTCGGCGGCGATTATGCCAAGGCCGCTCGCGCGATCGAGCGGGTGATGCAACAGCGCAAGAGCATGCTCATTCCGATGAACATCGATGGCGCGACGGCGGTCATTTACGGCGAACTGGGCTTCGCCTCTCCGCTCGCGCGGGGGATCTTCTGCTTGTCGCGCGCGGTCGGAATCCTGGCTCACGCCTGGGAGCAAACTGGGCGCAACGATCGCAACAAGGGCCCAATGCCCAAGCAGTTCGGCTACAAATACGAGGGCCAGCCGCGTCGCAGGCTGGAAGGCGCATCATAAGCATCTCGAAAACCCGCCCAAGCTGATGGAGACCAGCGTGTTCTCGTCGATGCCGGCGGAGTTTCGTCGCCCGGGTGTTTCTTCGGAATGGGCAGACGCGAACCGCGGGGCATATCCAGTAGATTGTTTCATCGAGGGACCGTCGTTCGACCAGTCCGGGAATCTCTATGTCGTCGAGATCCCCTTCGGCCGCATTTCCGGATTTCACCGGAGGGCGTCTGGTCTTTGATCATCGAATACGACGGCTGGCCGAACGTCTGAAGGTTGCTCCGGACGGCCGGGTGCTCGTGTCCGACTATATCAACGGTCTCCTGGAGCTCGATCGACAGAGAGGGACCATCCGGCCGTTGCTGGGCCACCGCAATTCCGAGTCCTTCAGAGGCTGCAACGACCTGCATATCGCGACCAAACGCGACATCTATTTCACCGATCAGGGCCTGACTGGATTGCACGATCGTACCGGCCGGGCATTTCGACTGTGCCCTGACGGCCGGATCGACTGCTTGATTTCTAATGGCCCGGGCCCGAATGGCCTGGTGCTCAGTCCGGACGAGACCGTAATGTACGTTGCAATGACGCGCGACAATTGCATCTGGCGCGTACCGCTGATGCGTGATGGCGTGGGGAAAGTCGGACGATTCAGCTGGTTCTTCGCGACGAGCGGTCCTGACGGACTGACGGTCGATCAAAAAGGGAGGCTCTTTGTCGCGCATGATTCCCTCGGCCACGTCTTCGGTGGGGCCAAACGGCGAAAGCGGTCCGCTTGCATCCAGTCCTGCGCAGGGTGGAAGCTGCACGAATGTCGTATTGGACGCGGCACTCGGCGCATTGCTCATTACGGAATCTTCTACCGGATCAGTGTGATGGCTGATCTCGCTCACCTTCCTCGAAATTCGCCAGCCGGAGTGGCAAGGTGGTGCGGAATCTTTTCACGCGCCGGTCCGCCGCACCAAGCTGCAGGAATGAGTGTGGTAGACGACTGGCTAGCCAGTCGCCGAGAGAATGTAATTGGTGACGAATGGATGGCGTTTGTGTGCGGTGATCTCAAACCAGAGCCGGTAATCGCACTGCATGGGAAGCGCAAAAGAAGGATTCGTAATGCTGGGTCGGGCTCCGCCCGGAACGGGCCGCCGCCGACCTGTCGCCTTTTGGTCGGGCGGGTCGCGGTATCGCTTCCCACAACGCAGAATGATTGATCGCCGATATTTTCGAACGTTCTCGCCAAGAAGGCCGAAGAGGTAACCGCTCGCGGTGGGAGTCAGCACCGCATCAGCGTCAAGGTTCTCGATCATGCTTGGCCGCGACGCACGCGTGAAGCGTTCGTTTTGAGAAGGAACAAGCCCAGGATTTACTGCTTGAAGGACTTTACCGATAGCACGCTAGCCCAGAGCGCTTCAAGTGTGTGGCGCAGAGGTCGTACTACTGTCAGAGCCTCTTGCGCGCGCGCAATCCTCCAACCCGATATCCCCTCTCCTCGTAGAAGTGGCGTACCCGTTCTAGGGCCGGATAACCATCCGGAGGCAACGCAACCTCAATCATCTGCCAGCCGCGTCGCTTCGCCTCCGAATCTACCGCCTCGAGCAGATGCCGACCGCAGTCAGAGCTCCGGAAGTCACGAGAAATCCATAGCTCCTGAAGCACGCCGTACGCTCCGGCTGCTCTCACGGCCTGTACGGCCGAGATGCTAGCTACCCCTACAATCTGCCCGGTGCCTTGTTCCTCAACGACAAAAATGAAGCCCTGTTCGGGATCCTGAATCAGGCGCAACGCCGCCTGCTTCGCGCCTTGAAGGCTGAACTCCGGTCCGGGGCCACCTAACTCGGAAAGTAGCTCTTCGACCGCTTTTGCGACCGCGTTCTCATCTCCTGGCACGCTCTTGCGCAAAGCCGTGCCCGCGCTGGACGTGCCTTGCCCTTCAGCACCAACACGAACACCCGACCTGGCCCTCTGGGGGAAATTCATGCTCAGGAGGATACAGAAAACGCAATTGAGAGCAACTATCAGGCTCGGTAGGAAGCAGCACGTCCACACTCGCTATAGGCAACAGAGCTGAGGTAATTGCAAGCCATTGCCGTTCTCAGAATCGACTGCGGCTTGAGCAGCTGCGAACTCATGATGGACTGCCTTCGATTGGAAAACATATCACGGCACACGCCGGTCATGCCGATCAAACATTCGTAAGAGTGATTGCCGATCGTCGCTCACGAACTACTCGCTTCAACAAATCGTGCGCCACGATGATCGCAGCGCCATAGAGCGTCAGCTCGGTGCGTCCGAAGGAGAGATTCCCACGTCGCGTGCGTCACTCGTACTTGCGCGAAGCGCGACAGGTATCATACGCGTGCGTCCGATAAAATCGTCTGAGCAAGATCGCGAAAGATTTTGCACACCAATGCACTATCTTAAGCTTATCTCGAACAATCGAAAGATATCGGGAAGCACAGCTTGTTTGGACCTTCGCTCCTCGTTTAAGGCACCGTCACGGAACAGGAGTGGTTGCGATGGAACATGGGCAGGCCGAACTGGTCGGAGGGAAACCTGTAATCTTCGGGCAACGTAAGGTGCGGCCGCGGGCGTGCCTGGCCGTCGGCAAGCGGCATCTGCGCGCCTTTCTACGGGATGTGCTGGAGGATATGGGGTTTGTTATCAGCGAATGCAGGACTGCTGACGAGTTGCCGCACGTACTCCGCACGGAGTTCCCTGATCTGATCCTGCTCGGCATTGGCTCGGATCGCATCGAGCCTGGACGATTGCTCGAGATACTGGTACGCGAAGAATTTGCAGGCCGAGTGCTGGCGTTCGGAGCGCGCGAGTCGATCATCATGGCGGCAGTGCAGCAGGTCGGTAGTGAATATGGACTTGCTATGCTGCCGCCGCTCAGGGCGCCGTTTGCAGCCGAGACGTTGCGCGATCGGATCGGCATGCTCTTGCCAAGAGAGCCGGCGCCCCGTCCCGCGGTCCATGTCGGAGAAGCCTTACACGCTGGCTGGCTTGAGCTCTGGTATGAGCCGAAGTTTGACGCGTGTACCCTTAGCCGCCGCGGCGCCGAGGCTCATGTGCGAATGCGGCACCCGACCTGGGGCGTTGTTCCACCGGCCTATTTCATCCCGGAATCTCACGATCCGCATTTTAGGAACTTGTCGCAGTTCGTGATCGACCGCGCGATCAAGGATTGGCAGTATCTTCTGGAGCAGCAAACTTCGATCGATCTCTCCATCAATCTCCCGGCAGCATTCCTGATTGACCCGCAGGCGGTACGCGATCTCTGTCGGCGCATGCCGTCGCACGCCGCTTTCGGCGGTTTGACGATTGAAATCGAGAGCGTGGAAGCGATCCAGAACCTAGATCTCCTGGTCGAGGTTGCGCGTGAGGTTCGCTTTCACAACATTGGCCTTGCAATCGACAATGTCGGTGCCAATTGGCCGCAGCTGATGGGGATGACAAAATTCCCGTTCATGAAATTGAAAGTAGATCGTCAGTTCGTCGGCGGCTGCGCGAATGGGCCCCTCAAGCGAACGGTGTGCCGCCATATCGTCGATCTAGCCAAAGAGTACAATGTGCGCACCGTCGCCGAAGGTGTGGAGAGCCAGGCTGACCTAATCGCTGTGGCCGAACTCGGCTTCGACCTTGCGCAGGGCCATCTGTTCGGAAAAGCCATGCCACTGAAGCAATTTGCACAGTCATCTTTCAACCCTGCTCCAGCTCGTCCAAAATAGTTGCGAGTGGCTGAGTGCGGCCAAGCGACGCTCGCGAGCACCGCCATGCCTACTCGGCACCAGGCATGAGGCTGAGTGCAATTCAGTCGGTCTGCAAGGCCAGTGTCGCTCGTCCCGCCGCCACTTCATTTCCCTCCGAAGCTTGTTATACCACAAGCCCGTTTTGGCAAGCCTCCAGCGAGTCCTCCGCGCAGCTAGCGTTGCAGCCATGAGCGAGGCTTGCACAAACCTCCAGTCGGGGTGTGTGACCGGAGGTTTGCCGAGATCCGACCTAGACCTGCGTCCGTTCGCGGGTTTTGTCGCCGCCGGTGGAGGAAGCGTCAGCCTCGCTTGCCCCCGCGCTGACGTGCCAAACAAACCGACGGACGCTTCCAGCTTCAAGTCGCGACTGACTCTCGCAAGAGGGCCCGATGGCTCGTAGCCTGAAATTGAAGCGACCTGTTGCTGTCGCAGACGCAACATGGTCTCAGACCCGGGACAGCCGAATTGGGCAAATTGCCCAACATTGAGCGCGTCTGCGTTTGGCACGGCATTTGAAAGGGATCGCCCATGGCATCGCTCGCCTAAGGAGTCGGAAGGCATGGCTTACAAGATCGTCGCTTCGCAATGCACCGTTTGTGGCGCATGTGAGTTCGAGTGTCCCAACGCGGCGATCAGTCTGAAGCGTGACATTTACGTTATCGATGCCAAAAAATGTACGGAGTGCGAGGGCCATTGCGACACGCCGCAATGCGCGGTGGTCTGTCCGGTCCCTGACACCTGTGTCCCGTCCAAGACAGGATAGGCAGCCCGCGACCAAAAGGCCTCATCGCTCGATTTCGCGAACGAAGTTGTAGATGTGGGACCTTGAGGAGACCACGACCGCATGGGGCGCATCGAGGTCGATTAACATCGTTATGAGCTTAAGACGCTGAGCGACGCCGAGGAACCCCTCAAAGGGCTCTGTCGGAGGACACCGTCGAATTTGTCACGAACAAGGACAAGGCCCTCGATGCTCAGTGGCCGCGTTACGGCCTATCTTCGCTGGCGGCGAGTCGAGGCGAGGCAGACCCGGCGTCGAGCGGCCACGGACGCATCGAAGCCGGCGCAAAAGTCGCTGAGCACGTGAACACCTAGTGCACCGAGAAGATCATCTTGGCCAACCTCACGGAGGCGGACGACCTCGTGCCTGGTCGCGGGCCCGCCGAACACCAAGGAGCCGACCTGATCATCCGTTCGGTCCTGGAGCAATCCGGCTTTCGAAATGTCTAGGGAGCCTCGTGGGCTGTGACCAAACGGATGCCGGCCGAGGATGATCGCACCTTCCTGACGCGCAGGTTCGAAAAGCTGCTGACGGAAAAGGTCGCCTCCTCGCGATCACACAGATACCGAAAGCCGCCCGGGTTCGTTCCGGTGGTGGAGCTCAACCGTTACGCGAGCAGGGAGCGAATGCATTTCAAAAGCGGAGCCTCCACAGATCCGGGCGTGTTCACTAGGCCGCGAGCAAGACCGTCTTACCTGCCTAGTGCGCTCGTAATCGCTTGGGCAATGTCGCAGCGAGAATCGGTAGGTTGACGCATCGATCCTCGTGCGCATAATCCAAGCCGTCGCGGTCTCCGGATTTCGTTTGATCCGGAGCTAAGAGGGAAGCCGGTGCAATGCCGGCGCTGCCCCCGCAACTGTAAGCGGCGAGCCGCTGTCCAACGAAGTCACTGAAGCCATGCGGCTTCGGGAAGGCCGGACAGCAGCGACGACCCGTGAGCCAGGAGACCTGCCTCGACAAGATATCGTCCACGGGCGGGGCGTCCCGGTGTGCGCCAAGCAGTTGTCGCTCACGCGATGTTCGCTGTCTGCGTCCGCCATGGCCTTTGCCCCAACATGGGGTCTAAGCTATGTCAATCCTTTCGCTTCCCGTTGCCACACTGGGGACGTCACGCATCGGCCCACGACGCGAACTCAAATTCGCGCTCGAGAGCTACTGGGCGGGAAAATCTAGCGAAGCCGAGCTCCTCGAGGCGGGGAGTGGACTTCGTGCCGCTAATTGGGCACGGCAAAAATCCCGCGGTGCGACCGTCATTCCTTCGAATGACTTCTCGCTCTACGACCATGTGCTCGATACCAGCCTAATGGTCGGCGCGATTCCCGACGTTTACGGCTGGAACGAAGGTCCTGTGTCGCTCAAAACCTACTTCACCATGGCGCGTGGCGCTCAAGACGGTGGTCACGCTCAGCATGGGCCCGGCGTAGCCGCACAGGAGATGACGAAGTGGTTCGATACGAACTACCACTACATGGTGCCGGAATTTCACCAGGATCAGATCTTTAAGTATGCCTCTCGGAAGCCGATCGAGGAATATGAGGAGGCAAGAAGCCTCGGTTATCAGACGCGGCCCGTCCTAGTGGGCCCAGTCACTTTCCTGAAGCTCGGCAAAAGCGTAAATCCCGCATTCAATCCGCTGTCGCTGCTTGATCGACTCCTCCCCGTCTATGTCGATGTTCTCCGCGAACTAGCCTCGCGCGGCGCTGAATGGGTTCAGCTCGACGAGCCATGCCTAGTGATGGACGTCGACGAAGCATCTCGGGCCGCTGTCCGCCGGGCCTATGCTCATTTCGCTAAGGCCGTGCCGGCGCTTAAAATCATGCTGGCCACATACTTCGGGGCTGTCGGCGACAATCTTGAAACAGTATTGGCCTTGCCCGTTGCCGGGGTTCATGTCGACCTGGTTCGTGCACCTGACCAGTTGGACGCGATTGTCGCCAGAGCAGGTAGAGATCTAGTGGTCTCGCTCGGTGTCGTTGATGGTCGCAACGTGTGGCGCTCTAATCTGCCGGCGCTACTCGACCAACTTGCTCCTATGGTCAAAAAACTGGGCAGGGACCGTGTTCAGATTGCCCCCTCCTGCTCGCTGCTTCATGTTCCGACCGATATTGAACTAGAGATCGATCTCGATCCCAATCTGAAGACGTGGTTGGCGTTCTCAGTGCAGAAGATCAAGGAACTTTCGATATTGGGCAAAGCGCTGGCTGGCCATGCTGCCGACGTGGCCGATGAACTCACGCTCTCAGAGGATGCATCCGTCACCCGCGAAACATCGCCGAAGATCCACAGTGCGAACGTCGCCGGACGAATGGCCGCGATCGACGATAGCATGCGTCGCCGTCGCAGTGCGTTCACCCAGCGCGCCGACGTCCAACGCGTCGCCTTCGCATTGCCGATGTTTCCAACCACAACCATCGGATCCTTCCCGCAAACGGCGGACGTCCGCAATGCGCGTGCAGCTCATGCGCGGGGAGCGCTGAATGACACGCAGTACGAGCAGCTTCTGAAAGCGGAGACAGCCCATACCGTGCATTGGCAGGAAGATATCGGCCTGGACGTGCTCGTACACGGTGAGTTCGAGCGCAATGACATGGTTCAATACTTTGGCGAGCAGCTGTTGGGTTTCGCATTCACCAAGCACGGCTGGGTTCAGTCTTATGGCTCGCGGTGCGTTCGTCCTCCTATCCTGTTTGGAGATGTCTCCCGCCCGAAGCCCATGACCGTTAAATGGTGGCGACATGCGCAGTCTCTGACCAAAAAACCCGTCAAGGCTATGCTGACCGGACCGGTGACGATCCTGAACTGGTCGTTTGTCCGTGACGACATCCCGCGGAGCGAGACATGCCGACAGATCGCTCTCGCGATCCGAGACGAGGTCATCGACCTTGAGGCGGCTGGAGCGACCATGATCCAGATCGACGAGGCTGCGTTGCGGGAGGGATTGCCACTGCGCAAATCGCAGTGGAAGGACTATCTCGATTGGGCAGTGGACAGTTTCCGTGTTTGCTCCTCCGCTGTCGCTGACGGAACTCAGATCCATACGCACATGTGCTATTCCGAGTTTAACGAAATCATCGATGCGATCGCAGCAATGGATGCCGACGTCATTTCAATCGAGGCGTCGCGCTCCAAAATGGAATTGCTCGACGCTTTCAAGAGCTACAATTATCCTAATGAAATTGGGCCGGGCGTCTATGACATTCATTCACCGCGCATTCCCGCAGCAGCCGAGATCAAGCAGCTGATTGTGTTGGCGCGGCAGCGGGTTTCGGATCGGCAGCTCTGGATCAATCCCGACTGCGGACTGAAAACTCGAAGATGGGAGGAGGTGCGTCCCGCGCTCATCAATATGGTGGCCGCCGCACGCGAGTTGCGGGCCGAGGCATGATCGTACGGAGCGTGTCGCCAACGTATCTGTGAATAAGATGACGCGCTTTGGGAGCTCGCGATATCCTTGCGAGCTTCCAAAGTGTCCAGCGCCTACGAATGCCGGTTTGCCCCGGCGGAGGCGATCGCATACAGCGGCGACAAGCTCGAATCCGGCGGACGACCGCATGCCGGCCATACCGATTAGGTGACATATTCCAAGTCACTTACGCTCGACGCGAACCACGGTCCTATCGCTTCATTTATCCATCCCATGGATGCGTCCCATCACAACAATCTATTTTACCGCGCTTGCGGAATTTCATACCTAATTTGCGCCTTCGCGCGGTCTTCGGGAAGATTTGCTGGTATTCGGCGGTGCCAAAATACTGGCGCGTGACGGCAAACTGACGGTTGAGTTTCAGAGCTCGGCAGTTAAACCGCCTGCGCGATGGATCCCAGCTCCATCAAGGCGCTGCCCGTGCCAACCGGACAGCTGGCAAGTGGTGAGCAAGTCCTGAAGTTTACGACAGGAGCGGAAGGCAAGCGGCTCGCTAAGTTGTGCAGAGCGATATCCGCTTCTCCTTGTTTGACGGCGAATGCCCTCGTCGTAAGTCGATCGCCGGTAGTCCTCCCTACCGACGAAAGCTGGAACGATGCGGAAAGCAGCGTCGCTCCCGCGTGACTTTCGCCCGGCCTCGCATTGAGGCCGGGCGGCTTTTTATGTGCCTGCTTATCAGTGACAGCAGGGGATCATTCATTTTGGCGTCATTGCGGGACCCCCGGTTCTTGGAGCGCTTCTGTTGCTGTTCGGCAGGGAATGAGGCCGGTGCTGCTAAGGCTATCTGTCTATTGAAGGCTTTGGTGTCGTGTTGGTGCGCGTCGGCAGTATCGGATATTCGATCTTAGGCAGCCGACCGGTCAGCGAATTCAGAAATGCGACAATGTCGTTTTCCTCCCTATCGCTAAGCTTGGCGCCGAGCTGGATGTCACTCATTAGGGCAACAGCTTGCTTCAGGCTCCAAACCTGGCCCGAATGGAAGTAAGGGGCTCGCAACGCGACGTTCCGCAATGGCGCCGCGCGGAAGACATATTCGTCGCCAGCCGCCCTGGTAACCGCGAATCGGCCCTTATCGGCGTCCGGAAGCACGCTGGCGTCCGGCTTTTTCATCACGCCGAACGGGAAGTAGGCCTGTCCACCGAGATTGATTCCATTGTGGCAAGAGGAACATCCCTTCGCCATAAACAGTGCCAACCCTGACTTCTGCTGATCATCGAGAGCACGTGTATTGCCCTCCAGATACTGGTCGAACGGAGCCCCAGGTGTAATGAGAGTCGCTTCAAAAGCCTCGATCGCCTTCGCAAAATTTTCAAAGGTGACCGGTCTCGCTTCGTTCGGAAAAGCGTTGTTGAACAAGACGACATAGCCGGGCATTGAGTTCAAGAGACCGAGCACATGATCTGGAGTCGCATTCATTTCGGCACTCGCCTGCACAGGGCCGGTGGCTTGCGCCTTGAGGTCCGCGGCGCGTCCGTCCCAAAATTGCGCCGCATTGAACACTGCGTTGTAGACAGTTGGGGCCCGGCGCAGGCCGACCTTCCAGCCGTGACCAATGGAGGTCGGACCGGCATCGACTCCGCCGGTGCCGAGATTGTGGCACGTATTGCAGCTAATGATTCCGCTCGCCGATAGCCGCGGATCGAAGAACAGCATCTTGCCAAGCTCGACCTTTCCATGCGTCACCGGATTGTCTTTTACTGCAGGAATGACCGAGGGTATTGGATGGAAGATCTGCTTGGCGTTTCTCATCAGATCATCGTCGGCGTTAGCTCCTGACGACATCAGCAGCCCAATAGCTAAAATAGATGCTTCAGCGACAAGCCGAAGCTCCGAGATTGACATGTTCATACACCGCCTCATTAGTTCTGATTGTTAAACAAGGAAACCGTCGAAAGCGATGCCACGCGTTCCTCGACGGTCCGGCGCAGCATGCAGCGGATCATCTGAAGCGAGCCTGCATCAAAATGTGCGACTTTGCAGCTGGCCGCCGGCGTTCACGCACGGGCTTGAGGGGCTTACGTGATTCGCGAGTTCGCTTTGAGCTTAGATCGCGGCCTTTCTGTTGGTTGATCAGCCTAGCGCCTCAACGTTCGGCGTGATGGTCCATCTGACAACAACAAGTGTGCCGCAAGCAGTAAGCTGTCCGGTGGACGCATCGGTGCTCCATCAAGCGATTGGGTGGCCAATACCCTCCCGCAAAATCGATGTATCCGTCTTACTCCGCTGGCCGGGCTCAGCGCTCACGGTGTCATTGGACAATTAGCAACTGCGATGCCAGTTGCGTCCGAGATGCAAGTTGCTGATTTAGTTGTAGAACGGGTCCGGACGAACAAACAAAGTCTGATGTCTTGGTGTGATCACTACATTCAGTGTCACAGATGCCACAAGCGCCAGGCCCGGCTAGAGGTGATCGTAGATACTATTGTGGTGAGGTTCGCTTGCTAGCTTGCCGGCCGCACGCGGGAACGGCGGTAACAAGACCTACGCAGCTGGGCGAGACACTGAGAGGCGCCCGGCGGTGCGCATCGTTCACGATTTCGCCGAGCCAGCCGACTGAAGCCTCTCCGACTTATATCCAGGCCGCTCTGGCGCGCCGTCACCACGAAGCCCGGCTCGTTTGTAAGGACGAGCCTCAGAACCGAACATGGCTTGTTTCAATTCCACCTGAGGTTCGCTGGCATGGCAATTGCCGTGCTCAAGTCTGAAAGGCGCGGCTGCCCAGAGTTTGACGGTGCGACCGTCCGATTAATCGCTACTCCAATTCGACAGGGACTGGCCTGACCCCTGATCCGGCGGGTGTTGGTTGGATTACCTAGTCGGCCCACTCACGGGCTGCTGGTAGCTTTTGAAATCCTGCGGGCTGAGGGCGAAATAAGCTGAACTTCTGCAGGAGCAACCGCTACTTCGTGCTCTTGCGTTGAAAGACGCCGATACAAGAGGACACGTTGGGAGGAGATCGTGACATCATGTCCGCGGATGGCCCAAGTCCTGAGATCTATCGGCGTGTTAGCGAGGAAGGACGTGATTGAGCACTCGTCCATGGCTGGTTTAAGTTGGATACGGTATCCGTGATGGCTTCGATTGACGAGCGCTTGAATGAGATCAGATCTGTACGGAATGACATTTGGCGTTGTCGCAGAAGGCTTCAAAGCGAGCTAGATGATCTCCAGCGTAAGATGCTCGAAGAGCGTCTGCTTGAGCGGCAGTCTGCCTTTGAACGGCTCGTCTCGGCCACATTTCCTTTTACATTGAGATTGTGAAGCAAAATTTCGGGACCTGTGCCGCGGGAGCATTCCGCGTTAAATAGCGTCCGCTCACAGAGCGCCTGCGCCTGGGTCAGGAATGTAGCGCTCCGGCGCCGCGGGCCGTCGCGCCCCTCATGGCCGCCGCCGACCTGAAAAGCTCGGCCCATAGCCTTGGTTCACCGACGTTCTGCCCGCTGCGCACCGATAATGAAATCGTTCCGGCCCCATCCAAGGGCACTGCCGGGGGATACCGCTCGCCTCGCTTCTGCGACACCGCAGTCACCTGAGTAACGTTGATCCGGCAGAGCGATCGAAGGAGCTTGAATCGCCCGTAGCGTCAGATTGTACAGAGCAGGGAACGATATTTCAGATCAGGTGCAGTCGAATGATAAGACCCGCTCTCGCTTTTGTACTATGTTCCGCTCTCGAGTGGATCGGGCTAGGCATGGGGGCGGTTGCGGAAACTAGGCGGTACGCGTGCACGATCACTGCCGCCGATCGAGAGCCGGCCGGAGTTCGGAATGAGCGGGTTATTCTCACCGTTCAATATGGCTGCCGGATCGCAGGTGGTCTCTTGACCGACGCGGGGATCACAGCAGTGTCAGTCAGCGAGTGGGCTGCTGACAAAAGGACATACTTGGCCTCCATGGAATTTCACCACGCGCTGGAGGGAGTTGCACTTGGGCAACTCTCCGAGGCGACCGACTTCTCTAGCATGGAAGGCGAGCAAGACATTGGGGTCGCAACTTCCGGCACGACAGTTTTCACATTCGCATCTGGTTCATTGGCCGACCTTTCAGGGAAGACCCTTAAATTCACGACAAAACCCACCGGCCTACGTAGCTTCGAGTTGGAGTTCGCAGATTGGCCAGAATCTCTTCTATGGAAGTGACGCGTGTCGTACGCTGAATTCCGCAGGCTCCATACTCTTAAGCACACGTATATGTGCTCCCCGGCCTATATATGCGGTTCCCCAAGACGAGCACACGCGCAACAGGTTAAGCCAAAACTCCGAAGACACTCGAGCGCGGTAGAGCGTTCAAATTGACCTTCACGCGGTCCGATCAGCAGCTCTTTTGGCCGCCGATCCGCATATGGGACGATCTGGCCTCGCATGGCAGCGCCAGCGCGACACGGAACCTATCAACACGGAATAAACGCAGCTCGATCATGAGCACGAAGAAGAAGTTGCCGGCCAACCGCCTCCCGAACGCCGACGAGTACCAACTCAAGGCAGCCCTCATTGTACAACTGAAGCGGTTGATGGCGGAGCGGGAGATCACTCAAGACCGAAGCCGCGAAGCTCGTCGGCGTGAAGCAGCCCAACATCTCCAAGCTGCTTCGAGGGCAGTTCAAGTTGGTTTCCGTGGAAAGCTGCTGCGCATGCTGGCGGCGTTCGATCAGGACGTCGAAATAAAGGTAAAGCCACATCGGAAGCGTGGCGAAGGGGGCCGGATCACGTTTATTCGGGCCTAAGAGCTGCCGAAACGGAGGGTTCATGACATCTAACCCGACGGCGGCAAAAGCGCTCATGAACTCACCCTGCAGTGCCCGATCTGCAATCGAGATTCGGCTGACTGAATCCTTCGCCCCCGCTGTTCTCGCCGAGACCCGCCAGCATTTCCAGGACCAACTGGGAAGGACGCGAAGTCGCCCGAGAGACCGAAGCGCTTCAGCAGGAGCGCGAGAAGCTCAAAAGGGAAGATTAACGGGTCGAACGCTAGGTCGTGAACCGGCGCGGCGGCTTAGTGCAGCAGCCAACTCGTCCCTACAGAAGCGAAAGGTGCGCGAGGCAGAGCGATCGATTCGGAGGAGATGATCTCCGCTTGCTCGACGGGCATCTTCCATCCAGAGGGCAGACATCGTTGGAGCGGGATCCCGGCTGGAGTCTTCGCCAGCCCAAGTACCGAATGCCGTGACATGGCGTCCAATGCTGATTTCGAGGACAATCGGCACTGACACGGAGAATCAATTTAGCTGAGCGCGGTCAAGCGAATGACGACGTTCAGGATGGCCCCAGGCGTAGTGATGCCGAACCTAGAAGGCGGTGATGGTTGGGAGAAGGTACCAAGTGGGATCAGTCCAACCAGCCCAGCGGACATGCTGATCAAAGCGGAAAGCGCGACGATGGCAGCGATGAGTCCGATCCCGAACTGCCGGTGCTCGGTGATGTTCAAGGTGAGCGATTGGGCGATACTTTCTTCGTCCCTCCCTCGAGCTTCAATGCGGCAAGTAACCGATCTTTGGCGGCGTCGATTTTCGAAGTGGAGCCGTTCATACTCCTCGCGAAGCGCGGCATCGACGAACAGGGTCCGTCACGGAAGCCGAAGCTGATCATCTTGAAGAACGCCGCCGCCGACCCCTGGGCTTTCGGGATCGCTCACGCCCGATGGCCGGTTCTAACGTGAACTTCTCCTCCATCTCATTCAGGACGCAAAATGACTGAAACAACCGCGAGAAAGGCGAGAGCAGCAATTGATCCGGTCCGGACACGTCCTCCCTGTGGGTCGTCCGCATAGCTTCCACCCTGGATTTTCGGGTCGATGCTGGTCCCGTAAGCCCAGCACGAAATATAAACCCTCAGAATGGCAACCTGAATAATTTCAGGATTTGCATTCGACAGCGCCGTGATGGGTATGTCCTTGAGCGCAAGTCCCACGAACCCAAGCGCTATTATCCCGTAACAGTGGTGATGCACCAATTTACAAACGTTGCAATGCGTGAAATCCGCACCTGAGCACTTCGCTCCGAGGTCTTGGCCCTTTTTACCATAAATTACCTAGGCAAGAAAAATACCGTTCAAGTGGACCCTCGGCATGCTGTTCTGCAAAAATGCTGGCGGAGCGCGTTAGCAAAACTGGTTTCAATGGCGATTGATATACCAAGCAACGGAGGTAAGCGTAAGGAATCGATCCTGTCCTGGAACGAGAAAGGATAAATCGACCAGTGGTCCGCATTCGACCTGCCCTATCTCGACTGCCGATACTTGCGAAGCTGCCGGCCTTTCCGTGAATCCGCTCAAACTGTCTGACGCGTCAGAATCCGATCTTCCCCTTCGTCGAACTACGCCGAACGCAAAAACCTGCAGATTGTTTGATGCGGAAGCGCCCTGTGTCGTAGCCGGCAAATTCGAATCCGGGCAAGCCCAAGGTGACCGTTTGCGGATTTTAAGCTACCGCGCTGCTTGGGAATTGATCAGCTTACGTGCTCTCCACGGCGTCAGCTGTTCGCCCCTCCGAGCGCGCCTCTCCGCAGTATCAAATAAAAGAACGCCGGAGCGAGATACCACACGGAAATGGAAGAGGACTGCTGCTGGGCAACTGAGTTCTTGTGGAGACATCTGCAGCAGGTGGTGGAGCGCTCGATGCGATTCTTGCTCGGGGTTGGATCGCGAGCACGATGGGCACATCTAACCCCGCTGAAACCGCTTCGAACGGATGGTGTTTGCGATCGCTGGATCGGCGCGTACGAAGCAGGCTGCGCATCGGAGTGACGTCGGCGCGGCCAGACTCCAGCCACGCCGCTGGTGGAGAGCGTAACCGATTGTTTTGTTTCAGACAGGGCGTTGCGGCTACGCTTGTCGGTGGCAGACAGGGTCAGGTTTATAACAATCCGCATCCGGCAGCTATCTAGCTCTATAAACGTTGCTTTTTCTATTCGACCGGCGCTGGCACACTCGTTGCAGACCCCTGCGCAGGAGGCGGCTGTTAGTCCTTTGCATCCCGTGCACAGGGACATGCCCCGTGATCGCACGCGAGTGAATAAAGAAGCCGATATGACCAACCGCTGGAGAGCAGGCATGACTTCACCGAGAAGCGTCATGGTCGTCGATAGACAGCGTCACACATGGCGCTCCTAACCGCTCAGCCGAGATGAGCTACCGCTGCGGCATGAACGTCGCGAAGTTGCGATCGGTAGGACCGCCCACGCAGATTGCACGCTTACCTGAACGCCGGATCGGATAATCCGTCGGTCTACCGCAAAGGCGTCGCTTCTTGTTGAGACCACAATCGAAAAGGAAACCTGTATGAGCCGAGCACCTACCCAAAGCGTTGCAGAGATCAAGGCGCGCAACAAGCAGCTAATCGATGAGGTGTTGACGGTCTACCCCGAGAAGACCGCCAAAAGGCGCGCCAAGCATCTCAGTGTTCACGAGGCGGGGAAGTCGGATTGTGGCGTCAAGTCGAATATCAAGTCCATTCCCGGCGTGATGACCATCCGCGGCTGCGCCTATGCGGGCTCCAAGGGCGTGGTCTGGGGACCCATCAAGGACATGATCCACATCAGCCACGGTCCGGTCGGCTGCGGTCAGTACTCGTGGGGCTCGCGGCGCAACTACTACGTCGGGACGACCGGCATCGACACGTTCGTGACACTGCAGTTCACCTCCGATTTTCAGGAGAAGGACATCGTGTTCGGCGGCGATAAAAAGGTCACGAAACTCATCGATGAGCTCCAGGAGCTATTTCCTCTCAACAGGGGCATCACCATTCAGTCCGAATGTCCGATTGGCTTGATCGGTGACGATATCGAGGCGGTCTCCCGAGAAAAATCGAAGGAATATGGCGGCAAAACCATCGTGCCTGTGCGGTGCGAGGGCTTCCGTGGCGTGTCGCAGTCGCTCGGCCATCACATCGCGAACGACGCCGTTCGGGATTGGATCTTTGACAAGAGCGCCCCAGAGACCAGCCCTAAATTTGAGCCGACGCCATATGATGTTGCGATCATCGGCGACTACAACATCGGCGGCGACGCATGGTCGTCACGAATCCTGCTGGAAGAAATGGGCCTACGCGTCATCGCCCAGTGGTCCGGGGATGGATCTCTCGCTGAATTGGAGGCGACGCCGAAGGCAAAGCTCAACATACTGCATTGCTATCGCTCGATGAACTACATCTCACGGCACATGGAGGAAAAATTCGGGATTCCCTGGTGCGAGTACAACTTCTTCGGTCCCTCCAAAATAGCGGAGTCGCTGCGAAAAATTGCAAGCTTCTTCGATGACAAGATCAAGCAAGGCGCCGAACGCGTCATCGCGAAATATCAACCGCTTGTCGATGCTGTGATCGCGAAATACCGGCCGAGGCTTGAAGGCAAGACGGTAATGCTGTTCGTCGGCGGCTTACGTCCTCGCCACGTCATCGGCGCCTATGAGGACCTCGGCATGGATGTTGTCGGCACGGGCTATGAGTTCGGGCATAACGATGACTACCAACGCACCGCCCAGCACTACGTCAAAGATGGCACGCTGATCTACGACGATGTCACCGGCTACGAATTCGAGCGCTTCGTCGAAAAGATCCGGCCAGACCTGGTCGGCTCCGGTATCAAGGAAAAATACGTCTTCCAAAAAATGGGTGTGCCGTTCCGCCAAATGCATTCCTGGGACTACTCGGGTCCTTACCACGGCTATGACGGCTTCGCGATCTTCGCCCGCGACATGGACATGGCGATTAACTCCCCGATCTGGGGGAAGACCACGGCACCTTGGAAGGACGCTCCGCAGCCGAGCCTCATGGCCGCGGAATAGGAGGCCGACCCCGGGCCGTTTCTTTCCGCAGAGGAGGGGAAGGGCAGGAGAACGAACGCAAGAACCCAAAGAGTGCTATGATGACACAGAACGCCGAATACATACTCGACCACGCCGAGCTTTTCCGGGGAGACGAATACCAGCAGATGCTGGCCAAGAAGAAGGCGCTATTTGAGAATCCGCATGATCCCGCCGAAGTCGATCGCATCAAAGAATGGTCCAAGACGTCCGAGTACCGCGAGAAGAACTTCGCCCGCGAGGCGCTAACCGTTAATCCGGCGAAGGCTTGCCAGCCGCTGGGTGCGGTGTTCGCCGCCCTCGGGTTCGAGCGCACACTGCCGTTCGTCCACGGCTCACAGGGCTGCGTCGCGTATTATCGCAGCCATCTGTCACGGCACTTCAAGGAGCCGACCTCGTGCGTCTCCTCGTCCATGACGGAAGACGCGGCCGTGTTCGGGGGGCTTAACAATCTTACGGACGGGCTTGCCAACAGCTATAGCATGTACAAGCCGAAGATGATCGCGGTCGCCACGACCTGCATGGCGGAAGTCATCGGCGACGACCTCAATGCCTTCATCAAAACATCAAAGGAAAAAGGTGCAGTCCCAGCGGACTACGACGTACCATTCGCTCACACTCCTGCGTTCGTCGGCAGCCACGTTACTGGCTACGACAATACGCTCAAGGGCATCCTCGAGCATTTCTGGGATGGCAAAGCCGGCACGGGCCCAAAACTCGAGCGTAAAGCGAACAACACGATCAACTTCATCGGTGGCTTCGACGGCTACACTGTCGGAAACATCCGTGAGATAAAGCGCATCTTCGAGCTGATGGGGATCGGCTACACCATCCTCGCGGATAACAGTGACGTGTTCGATACCCCCACGGACGGCGAGTTCCGCATGTATGATGGGGGCACTACACTAAAGGATGCCGCGAACGCTGTCCACGCCAAGGCAACCATTTCCATGCAGCAATATTGCACGGAGAAGACGTTGTCCTTCATCAAAGGGCACGATCAGGAGGTCGTCGCTTTCAATCACCCGCTGGGCATCAGCGCCACGGACGATTTCCTGATGACACTGTCGCGTATCACCAACAAGGCAATTCCAAATGCACTGGAGCAGGAGCGTGGGCGTCTGGTAGACGCAATGGCTGACTCCAGCGCGCATGTTCACGGCAAGAAGTTCGCGATCTACGGCGATCCAGACCTCTGCTATGGCCTGGCCGCATTCTTGCTGGAGCTCGGCGCTGAGCCGATCCACGTGCTGTCGACGAACGCGAGTAAGGCGTGGGAGCTGAAGATGCAGGCGCTGTTCGCGAGCTCGCCCTTCGGTAAAAACTGCCGCGCCTTCCCAGGCAAGGATCTCTGGCACATGCGATCGCTCCTGTTCACAGAGCCGGTCGATTTCCTGATCGGTAACACCTACGGCAAGTATCTCGAGCGTGACACCGGAACGCCGCTAATCCGCATCGGCTTTCCCATCTTCGATCGCCATCATCACCATCGTTATCCAGTGTGGGGCTATCAGGGGAGCATGAATGTGCTGGTCAAGATTCTCGACAAGATCTTTGATGAGATCGATCGAAAGACCAGCTCGGTTGGCAAGACAGACTACAGCTTCGACATCATACGCTAAGGCGAGCTCCCCGCCTCATCGTCCGCAGAAACAGCGGCGCTGCGGCGGGGATCACAGGTTGTCCGCCGGCCATCCTTGTGGTCTGCGGTGTGTTGACATCCCCGAGAGAGACACCATGACTTCGCTTCCCACGACCATACACGACGTCTTTAACGAACCGGGCTGCGCCAAGAACGCGAGCAAGTCGAAGGTCGAGCGTAAGAATGGTTGTACCAAGCAGCTCAAGCCGGGCGGCGCCGCCGGCGGATGTGCCTTCGATGGCGCCAAAGTCGCGCTGCAGCCCTTCACCGATGTCGCCCATCTTGTGCATGGTCCAATCGCCTGTGAGGGCAATTCCTGGGACAATCGTGGTTCGGTCTCGTCCGGCTCCGATCTGTGGCGCAGAAGCTTCACCACAGACATGAGCGAGACCGATATCGTCTTCGGCGGCGAGAAGCGGCTGTACAGGGCAGTCAAGGAGATCACAGAGAAATACGACCCGCAGGCCATCTTCGTCTACCAGACATGCGTGCCCGCAATGATCGGTGACGACATCGATATGGTCTGCAAGGCGGCCTCCGCCAAATTCGGCAAACCGGTCATTCCCATCAATTCACCGGGATTTGTCGGGTCGAAGAATCTTGGTAACAAGCTTGCTGGCGAAGCACTGCTGGAGCATGTCATCGGTACCGGAGAGCCCGATTACACGACGCCGTATGATGTCAACATCATCGGCGAATACAATCTGTCCGGCGAGCTCTGGCAGGTCAAGCCCCTGCTCGATGAGCTCGGAATTCGGATCCTGTCGTGCATCTCGGGGGACGGCAAGTATCGCGAGGTCGCTTATTCGCACCGAGCTAAAGCCGCGATGATGGTTTGCTCAAGGGCAATGATCAACGTCGCACGCAAGATGAGGCAGCGCTACGGCATCCCGTTTTTTGAAGGCTCCTTCTACGGTATTGAGGATACCAGCGATTCACTCCGCCAGATCGCGCGCATGCTGATCGAGAGTGGTGCGCCGGCTGAGCTGATGGAACGCACGCAAGCCCTGATCGCACGCGAAGAGACCAAGGCCTGGGCTGCGATTGAACGTTTCAAGCCGCGCTTTGCCGGCAAGAGGGTTGTTCTCATCACCGGCGGTGTGAAATCCTGGTCGATGGTGGCCGCCTTGCAGGAGGCCGGGCTCGAGATCGTCGGCACGTCCGTGAAGAAATCGACCAAGAAGGACAAGGAACGTATCAAGGAATTAATGGGCCAGGACGCCCATATGATCGAGGACATGTCGCCTCGCGAGATCTACAAGATGCTCAAGGACGCAAAAGCCGATATCATGCTCTCGGGCGGCAAGTCGCAATTCGTCGCGCTAAAGGCGGCGATGCCGTGGCTCGATATCAACCAGGAGCGCTGCCACGCCTATATGGGCTATGTCGGGATTCTCAAGCTCATGGAGGAGATCGAGAAGGCGCTCTACAATCCGATATGGGATCAGCTCCGCCAAGCCGCGCCATGGGATGAGTTCGACCGGAATCTTCAGGCAAGGACGGCTGCGCAGATGCATGCGCAAGCCGCGGATCCAGTTCGGGACCCGAGCAGGAACAGCGTCAGGACGATAAGTTTTTCCAATCAAGCTGAGGCCAGTGAGGGTGAGAGCGCGATTGCGCCGCATGGCCCGAAGCTCGGCGAGCCCACCAAGCCGTTCACCAGTTCCAGCGGGCGTTGCATTGCTTGTAAGGACATTCCTTCCGATCTCCAGCCGGCGGCACTGCAGGCGGCGGAGTAGGGGACATGGCGATCGTCACTACCTCGAAGAAAGCCTGTTCGGTCAATCCGCTCAAGATGAGCCAGCCGATCGGCGGCTCATTTGCCTTCATGGGGTTGCGCGGCGCGATGCCGCTTTTGCACGGCCCGCAAGGTTGCGCCTCTTTTGGGCTGACGCTGTTCGTGCGCCATTTCAATGAAGCCGTGCCGATGCAGACAACTGCTATGAGCGAGGTTGCGACCGTGCTCGGCGGCCACGAGAATCTCGAACAGGCAATCCTCAACATCTACAATCGCGTCGCGCCCGAGATCGTTGGCATCAATTCGACTGGGGTCACCGAAACCAACGGCGATGACGTCGAAGCCTTCATCCGGCTGATCCGACAGAAGCACCCGCAGCTCGAAAAGCTCCCCCTTGTCTACGTCTCGACTCCGGATTTCAAGGATGCCTTTCAGGATGGCTGGGGCAAGACGGTGGCGCGGATGATCGAGGTGCTTGTGACTCCGTTCGATCCAGCGAGACCGCGCGATGCGTCCCGCGTTAACGTGCTACCTGGTTGCCACCTCACGCCCGGCGACCTCGACGAGCTTCGCACGATCTTTGAGGATTTCGGTCTCAAGCCCTCCTTCCTGCCGGACCTTGCAGGTTCGCTGGACGGCCACATCCCCGACGAATTCACGCCGACTACGATCGGGGGGATTGGAGTGGACGAAATTGCGACCATGGGGCAGGTGGCCTGGACGATCGCGATCGGCGCGCAAATGCGCCGTGCGGCCGAGACCATGCAGGTGCGGACAGGCGCGCCGTTCCGTCTATTCGAGCGGCTCTGTGGCCTTATCCCAAACGACGAATTTATGGCGTTCTTGAGCCAGATCACCGGCCGGTCAGTACCCTCGAAGTATCGCCGGCAGCGTGGACAGCTGGCAGACGCCATGCTGGATGCTCATTTCCACATCGGCGGCCGCAAGCTCGCGATCGGCGCCGAGCCGGACTTGTTATTTGATCTCTCCAGCTCGCTCCACGAGATGGGGGCGCAGGTCACTGCTGCGGTGACGACGACGAACTCACCGGTGCTGCAGCGGGTCAGGACCGCGGACGTCCTGATCGGCGATCTGGAGGATCTTGAAGAGCTTGCCAGGTCGCGTGACTGCGACCTCTTGATGTCCCATTCACATGGTCGCCAGGCGGCTTCGCGACTCAATGTTCCATTCTTCCGGGTAGGCTTTCCCATGTTCGATCGCCTTGGGGCTGCGCACCTCACAATCGTTGGTTATCGCGGCACGCGCGACCTGATCTTTGATATCGCCAATCTCATCATCACCGACCGAGAGATCAACCATCGGCCGACGCCTGACAGCTGGCGATTCACCAACTCTGGCCTGCAGGTCGATTCGCCTGGGTTGCATTGAGCAGGGAGAGAAAATAACACGGATGAAAGTTGCATTTGCCACTCAGGACTTGAAGCATGTCGATGCGCACTTCGGCTGGGCCAAGAACATCGCGATCTACGAGGTCGGCCCGGAGGGGCATCGGTTTATTGAGGCGATCCAGTTCGGTGGTGACCTCACGGAAGACGGCAATGAGGATAAGCTAGCGCCCAAGATCGAGGCGATCAGGAACTGCGCAATCCTCTATGTTGCGGCGATCGGCGGCTCGGGTGCTGCACGAGTCGTCGCGAGCAAGATCCATCCGATGAAGGTGCTGCAACCAGAGCCCATCGACGAACTTTGCGTCAAACTCGAAACCGTGCTGAAGGGCTCGCCGCCGCCCTGGCTGCGGAAGCTGCTCGCCAAAGACCCGGAACGTACAGTGGATTTCGAAACCTGAAGGAACGAGGATGGGAGATACATCCGAAGTCACTCCAGCCGCCGCGGCGGCGGAGCGGCCATTTCTGAAAGAGCTCGTCAAGATCTGGCGCGCCCAGGACTCCCACGGTGCCTGGGAGGGCAAGAAGGATATCGATTTGCTCGAACCCTACGTCCTCGACAAGCACAAGCGCCGTGCGCTGCCTATTGTCGGCAATCCCGACCCCAAGACGACATGGCGGCTGGAGCTGTTCTTTAACGCGGTTGCGCTCTCGATCGAGAAGGCGACCGGAGTGATGATCTCGCCAATGCTGAAGATGCACAACGAAGGGTTCGGTCGGATCGTGTTGATCGGCGGTCGGCTCGTTGTCGTGAGCAAGCAGCTGCGCGACGTGCATCGCTTTGGTTTCAACCATTTCTCTGATCTCGCTGATCAAGGCGACAAATTCGTCAACAGTGGCGTTGAGATGATCCGTAAGTTCCCGGAAGTGGCGAATTATTGAGGCAAGCATGAACGATGTTGACGCGCTGAAAGCGGAAATAAAGAAGCTCTCGGCGAAGGCGACCCAAGCCAAGATGGACCTCCACGACCTCTCCGAGGAGCTGCCGGTCAACTGGTGCTCGATCCTGAGTGTGGCGCAGAAAGCCCACGTTGCCTTCAGCGAGCTCGAAAGCAAGCGCCAAAATCTCCAAGCGCTAGACAAAGCATAGCGGATCTCGAGCCATGTCATTTAGGACCCGCGACGGCCGCAGTTGGGAACCGGATTACCTGGTTTCTATCGATCTCAAGAAGTGCATCGGCTGCGGCCGCTGCTATAAGGTTTGCGGCCGCGAGGTCATGACGCTGAAGGGGCTAAGCGAGGCTGGCCAAATCATCGATCTCGATGAGGAGGACGATGAGCTCGAAAAAAAGGTCATGGTGCTGAATGACGAAGGCGCTTGCATCGGCTGCAGCGCCTGCGCGCGGGTGTGTCCGACAAACTGTCAGACGCACGCGCCACGGGCTTGAAGCGACGTTCTCCGGTATCAATAGGGCTGCTTTGCCAGAGACGAAGGCAAGTCGGGAGATCCGGTATCGAGCCGACTACATCTACGGTGCGATGTTCAAATATAGAAGCCCAGCCGGAGATTCATTTGCTATTCACCAACGTGCGACATCCAACCTGCTCTGTTGGCGCCAACCCAGCTTTCCTGAGCTGACCGTGCCCGAACATGGACTCTTGGCTGTCCTTCGGGGGGACCGGTCAAATGATCAAATGACACGACCGCGCCGTCTCGTGCTCGCGGACCACAGTAAGCACGGCGCAAGGAGTTGATGGGCCAGGTGACTTTGGTTGCGACATTCTGCATGGTTTCACGTCGTTCTCACTGTATTGATTACGCGCGGCTAACTCTGCTCCACCATGCCCCCAGCCAGGTTGGAGCAGCCAGTACGCGGCCACCCTATTTGAGATTGTCCGGAACCGCACGTCCAAGGCAACCCGCATAACACGGGAGCGCTGGGTCGAACTGATCAATGCACGTGCCAATCAATGGACAGGTCACCGCCCATCAGTGCGGCAGAAATGCTCGTGAGTAGCCTGTCGGCTGGCTAGCATAGCCTTGTTCAGGGCTGCGCGCGCAGTCTCCGCCTTTGCGCCAGATCAAGAGACACTCGGCAGGAGATGTGAGCGGCCTTGGGCGCCCCAGCTAGATCGCGCGGCAGTAAGGGGTGATCCTTAACTCGCTCAGCGCCCCGAGCCCGCCGCCGAGGGTTACGGCGAAGCCTACGTCGCGGCTCGCGGATGCGCATTCGCGTTTTGGCGACCGGAAGGGCGCGATGCGTGCCCGAAATCTGACGCTCACGCAAAGCATGTCAGTCTACAGTGGACCTATTGGGCGTGTGGATGTTTTTCAAAGCGTTTTCATGTGCTTAGTGCGCGCGGAGCGCCTGGCACGGTGGTTGCTAACTTAGTTTTGAGACAAGCTCTCGCAACAACTGACTTGGAGAAGAAATGATGGTGCTGTGCATGGCGACCCCGGCTCCTTCGCTCAAAGTCGAGAACTGGCTGCGTGGCGACCCCATTACGAACTTCCAGCCAGGGAAAGTGTACATCGTCGAATTTTGGGCAAGTTGGTGCGGTCCATGTGAGGAGGCGATGCCCCATCTCATTGAGCTGCAAGCAAAATACAAAGACGAGGGGCTTGAGGTCGTCGGAGTCGCAGCTAGCGAACGAGCACCAACGGCGGATGAGGCTCGCACCAAGTTGGACGTATGGTTGACTGAGAAGTTCTCAAATTTGAACTATCGAATCGGGTTCGACAGTACGGGCGAAATGAACATGCTTTGGATGGATGCCAGCTCATCTGTTGGGATTCCGACATCGTTCGTCGTCGACCGCGACGGCCACATTGCCTTTATCGGTCATCCGATCACACTCGACGACGTCTTGCTGAAAATAATAAACGGCACTTGGCGCAGCAGCTATCAAGCTAAATCCGCTGATGCGAAACGGATTGCGGAAGGCCAGCGCCTAGCGCGCGAACGCTCAATGCACCGGAGAATTGGAGCGGCGATGGAAGCAAAGGACTGGCCGACAGCGCTATTAGCCGTCGAAGAGGGCATTGCCGCGACGCCGGACAATCTCCACTTCCGGGAGATTCATGCGCATCTGTTGCTTCACAAAATGCGCGACACGGCGACTGGTTTCCAGGTCTTACGCCAACTGGTTCGAGATGCGATTGAGAAACAGTCAGAGGCGTTGAGTGGCCTGGTTGGCGCGATGAGGCAACTCTTTAATGCGGAGAACGACAATACGCAGCTTCCGGGTGCGGAACGCTTTGCGATCGGCAGGGATGTTTCGGAACATATCCTCAATCCTGGGCAGGCCTTCGGCGGCCTCAACTGCTCTTCCTATATGGTGGTCGCTCAGTACTACCACGAGAGTGGTGACAAGCAACATGCGATCGAGCTGATCGAGCGGGCGATGACGTGGCTAGACGATCCGAAAGCTATGCCGGAATTGGCGGCGGAGCGTGCGAAGAAGTATTATATGCCGCGGCTGCTCCAAGCCTTGGCCAACTACAGGGACGAGAAGGTTTCTTGCGGCGGGTCTTGTTCGGTTCCGCGAGAGAAGTCTCCTGGAGCTCCCAACGTCCGGCCGCAGGAGGAGACATGAGAGAAATGTTAATCAGAAGACGCACCATCGGGCCCAATTAAGCGCCTTCGAAACGCTCGCGACCAGCAGAATCATTCAGGGTGATTGCGACATGCAGGTCACAAGGAAAACCCAGCCGACAACGAGCGATGCCACGCCCTGCGGCCCTTCGTTGCTGGAGTCTCGTTAGTGCTTGTATTCAAGGGATGCCGGCTCCGCCGTTTTTACATGCTCTGGTTTGTAGCTCGATATTATGATCTGCTACTCACATCGAGCGTTACTCACGCAGTTATGTTCGCCTTGCCGGCACAAACCGCCCCTTCGAAGAACTTAAATGCAGCATCGAGGTTCGATCCGGCAGTCTTCTACCGGTTGCGCCGCCGCAGACGTGGATTCCATGCTCTATTGGGCTATCATAGTGAACAGAACTTGTTGTTCGTAAAAAAGATGAGGTGGCCAGTTCAGAAAATGCTGAAGGCGAGTTGAGAGTGTCCGATCTCGAATGCTTCAAGCCATAGATCCGTGACTCCTCAACATCAATTCTTGCGAAGCATACCGCACAAGTAGCGGTCATGTTCGCGACCACCGAACGCGCGACCAAGACCACCACGGCCTCCGGGGCCCGGGGAGGCATGCGCGCCTACTTCGTCGACTGAACGCACCAGCTCCACCGAAGCCCGCTGCCGTTGCTCGCGTACTTTTTTTGTTGTCTGCACAGCCTGATCCGGAAGAGTGGAATCCGAGTTTCCGACCAGATCATGCTCAAACCGAAATGGAGGAAAATGTGAGTAACGACCCCGTGCTCGCGATTGTCGGCGGTCACCGCCGCGGGGGGCGCCGAATTCACGCCTTCACGGACAACCGCGGCTTTCGCCCCGGCAGGCTGAAGCGCTGGCCAGCCCCCGCTCGGCCGGCAAGACGATGTCGTTCTGGAGTAAGGGCGTCGTGATCGAGGAGCTGACGACATCGCCCTGTTCTCGGATGGCAACGGCATCTCCAAAACGACGCGCCGATCGCGGTTAGGGCAGGCGCTGTCGTGGTCGACAACTCCTCCGCTTTCCGAATGGATCCGAACCTCCCGCTGGTGATCCTCGAGATCAATGCGGCCCGCGTCCGCGACCGCAAGGGGCTCATCGCCAACCCGAAGTACGCCGCGACCAAGGCGCTGGTGCTGCTTTGGTCAATCCACCAGAAGAACCGCATCAAGCGCATGATAAGCGCAACTTACCGGGCCGCCAGCGGGGCCGGCGCCGCTGTAGGAAGGCGTTCCTGAAATTCACGCCTGTCAATCTCAATTGCCAACTTTCAAGTTCTTCGAGGACGGGATAATCGTGACTGGTGTGACCTGCATGCGCGTACCCGTGCTGCGCGCCCATCAACTTCGAAGGCGAGAAGCCGATCAGCGAGGAGCATGTGCGCCCGTTCATGGCGCAAGCGCCCGGCGTGAAGGTCGTCCGACCGCACCAAAAACGAGGTCCGATACCAATCGCCGCCGCTGACCAGGGTGATGTTCTGGTCGGCCGCATCCACAAGGACCTCAGCGATCCCTCAGGGCATCCGATCTCGATGTTCGTTGCGGCGGATCAACTGCTCAAAGGCGCGGCGTTGAACGCCATGCAGATCGCAGGGCTGTTGCTGGACCTGTCATCAGGCGCACGCCGAGACGATAGGTCTAAGCCTGGGTGGCCGAAGCCGAGGCTGACGGGAAATCCACCCGCCTGCTCGACCTCGCGGGTGCTGCTGATTACCGCGACGGGTACTCGGGCACTGCTACACAGTTGCCAGCACCTCCACCCCTTTGGCGACCACTCCGTCCTCCACACTCCCTGCGGCGGATTCTATCGGGCGATTTCGCACGTGCGCTACCGCGCATCCGGGTCGGCGCGAGTTCTGCATCCAGCCGTGGTCGCTGCAGTCGCGGATGCCGCCGGCTTCCGCAGCACGGACATCGCGCAGCCCCGGAATGTCCGGATCACCGGCGGCCCTTCCGTGAACATCAGCATAGTGACCGCTCCTCGCGCGACATCTCAGCGCCGCTCAGGCCGGCAAAGGCCTGGAGCGCAACGCCAAAGCCAATCCACACACCGTCGATCAGCCTTTGAAGTGTGACCGCGACCATGAACCGGTCAGATTTGGAATGTCCTGATCACGATAGACCCGCTCAGTCGGACCGTCGCGGTAAGCTGGCCTCAGCGTGATGACGACAGTGCTCTTGGCCAACACACGACCAGCAGAGTGGGCCTGTCATCTGCTCGAAAAGCGGGGCCGGAAGTGCATGGCCAAAGTTTGAAAGAGCCCGCCGCAGGCGAAGCGTTTGCAGTGAATCTCCTTGCGGCGGACTGTCGAGCTGGCGAGAAAAGGGGTCTGAGGCGATGCCTCAGACTGGGCGGTTTTCGCTTCTGTTCTTCACCGGCTCCATTTTGGCTAGGCCGTCCTCGTATGAGATCTCCGTGTATGATCCATCGATTTCCTTGGCCGCATCAAGCAAGTAGTCGAGCCTCGCGGCGGTACCGAGCTTCTTGAGGTCGTTCTTGTCAATGCCGGCGAGGTCCATCATCTCCTTCCATACGGTTGATTCGTTGCAAGGCAGAATGCGGAAGGTGATGTCGCCTATTTTTGTGCGGTACTTCGCGAGCAGATCAATGTTGTTGCAGAAGATGAAATAGCTGCCGTTGGGGCTCAGCCTGCCATCCAGCACCTTCGCGGCCTCGGGCAGATAAGCGAAAGAATGCAGGTATCCGGCAAGGACTGGGATGGCTGGTTCGCCTTCCTGTGCAATTGCAAGAACTTGTTCGATGGAATAATCCGGCGGTCGTTTCTCGTCGGCGAGCTGGGCTTGGAACTTCAGCGCGATGTCGCCTCGAAATCCAAATCGCCCCGACTTCGTTGTTTCACTCTTAAGCACCGCATTCAGCAATCGCCCCTCCTTGTCCAGCGGGCCGAGAGCGGTGTTGTCGATCGAGGTCATGGAAGCCTCCTCATCAATTTGTGGTGTGCACGGGTCGCCCAATGCGACGTGCCCCTACCTTCCTGCAAGTTGTTTGCCGTCCGCTATGTCCACAGCGACGTAGAGCGTAAACGGCGGCTTGGCACGATTTGCGTGGATACCTGCTGCCACCATCACGAGGCCTCGCACGCATGACATCCTGCTGCCGGAAAACCGCCTGTCGCGAACCCGACAGGTCGCAAATCGAATGGTGGGCCTCTGCAACAGAAAGCTGGTTTCATCTGCATCTCAACTGGCATGGGATTTGCCATTTGTGCTTTGCGAGAGAACTGAGAACGAGTCAGAGATGATCAACCTAACGGATAGCGCCATCAACGCACTGAAGGCCGCAATCTCCTCGACTGCGCAGCCGGCAAGCGGTTTGCGGATCATGATCGAAGGCGGCGGCTGCCAGGGATTCACATATAAAATGGGTCTTGCTCATGAGCCAAGCTCCGATGAGACCGTGTTCGAGCAAGGCGGGATTAAAGTCTTTGTCGACAACGCGAGCCGGGTGCATCTCAACGGCACCACGATCGATTTCGTGGTGTCGCTCGAAGGATCAGGATTCCGCTTCGATAACCCAAATGCCAAATCGAGCTGTTCATGCGGCAAATCGTTCAGCTGAGTCGCCTTGGTACGCTTGGCAATGGAATGAGCATCGAACATGGGCCTGAAGGCTGAACCTACGAAGCAGTCTTGGACTATCGAGCCTTCCGATCGCGAGCGGATTGTCCGCGCCGTGCTCGATGAGAGTCGGCCAAGCCTCAGGCGCGATCGGGGACATTGTGAGCTCGTCGCAATAGACGGCAACAAGATCATGGTCGGGCTAACCGGCGCTTGCAGGGTATGCAAGCTTGCGGGCACGACGCTCGCGGCTATTCAGGCGCGCCTGATCGAGCGGCTCGGAAAGTTTGCCCGCCTGATCCCGTTCCCCGGAGCTGCCAAAGTGAGGGCTTAAATGCAGAGCGAACTCTCCGTGCGGCCGATTTACCTGGACAATAACGCCACGACCCCTGCACATCCTTTGGTGGTCGCCGCGATGCTGCCGTTCTTCTCTGGGCAATTCGGCAATGCGTCGTCCGGGCATGCATTCGGCATTGAGGTTGCACCCGCATTGACGCAGGCGCGCCGAAATGTGCAGGCTCTCATTGGCGCGGCATTCGATCACGAAATCGTTTTCACCTCCGGCGCGACGGAATCTGACAACACTGCGATCCTGTCCGCGCTCGCCGTGCAGGAAGGACGCGACGAGATCGTCACAACCGCCGTTGAGCATTCGGCCGTGCTCTCTCTTGCCGAGGAGCTGGGCCGACGAGGAATCAAGATCCATGTCATTCCGGTCGATGCAAACGGTCGATTGGACATCGAGAGTTATGGCAATGCCTTGTCGGAGCGTACGTCAGTCGCCTCGATCATGTGGGCCAATAATGAGACCGGTACGACCTTTCCGGTGAAGTCCCTCGCCAAGATGGCGCGCTCAGTCGGCGCGCTCTTTCACACCGATGCAGTCCAGGCCGTCGGGCGGATTCCCATTGACCTGAAGACGACGGACATCGATATGCTGTCGCTCTCCGGCCACAAGCTCCATGGTCCGAAGGGCATCGGCGCGCTGTATGTGCGCAAGGACATTAAGTTCCGGCCGCTGATCTTCGGCGGCGTGCAAGAGCGGCGTCGCCGCGCTGGCACCGAAAACGTCCCAGGCATTGTTGGGCTCGGCAAGGCGGCGGAACTCGCGGCGGCACACCTCATACAAGATCAGATCCAGATTTGCGCCCTTCGCGACCGGCTGGAGCGCGGCATTCTCGCGCTCGGCGGTTGCATCGTGCTTGGTGATATCAAAAACCGCCTGCCAAATACCTCTAACATTGCCTTCGAGCGTCTCGAAGCGGAGGCCATCGTCCACCACCTGAATCGTGACGGAATTGCCACCTCACTCGGTTCAGCCTGCGCGTGCGGCTCGATGGAGCCGTCCCATGTCCTGCGCGCGATGAGAGTAGCGCCGGCGTTTTTGCGGGGTGCGGTTCGCTTCTCGCTCTCGCGAGAGACGGCGCTGGATGAGATCGATCGTGTGCTGCAAGTCCTGGCGCACATTACTTCCGAACAGAGAGCCTTGTTGCGTGCGTGTCAGGAGCGTGCGGGCGAGAGTTCGCAACCTGCAGAGCCCCTATGAAGGTCATGATTCGTCGTTCGCCTGAGACAGGCCTTTCGATTTATGTACCCAAGAAAGATCTTGAGGAGCCGATCGTCGGCTGGGAGCACGAGACGCTGTGGGGTGGTTGGATTAAAATCGCAAACGGCTGGGTGCTCGACCTACCGGCGATGGCGAGCGACACCACCCTACCAATCACCATAAACGCCAAGAAGCGCGGCGGCGAAGCAACCGAAAAATGAAACTCCGTGTCTATGGACGTCGTCAAACTGGGATGTCCAGGGAAGTCTTGGCGGGCGCGGTGAGCGCGTACCGGTCAACGCGACAGCCCATGCAGCCTTGTTCGGAACCAAGATCGTGCTGCCGCGCGCTGCCAATGGCAGTATCTTGGCCGGGGCGCAGCATCGAGGCATCCGGCCAGCGGGATGGCGTTGGTGGGGAGGCCTTCGCGACCTCCCCTTTTCGGCGACCGCCAGGCCGCTCGTTGCATTCCGCGCGGCTTAACAGCGTCAGGCCAATGGCTGGACTCCATAAGGTTCAGCTTTGAATGGTTGAGTCGCGCGCCGGCCCAGATCGCAGGCTCAGAAGTATCAACCTTCGTGATGATCCCTGACCCTGGCGAGCGGGCGTTTCTCTTCACCTGGTTGACAATGCCCTTCCGGAGCATCACGCAGGGTTCGCGTGATCTTCCATGGCATAGGTCAGTCACAGGACTGCTTTCTCTGCTTCTAGGCTCGCCTTATCAACCTGTCCTTCAAAGCGCCCCGGACGTCTTTTGCGGATTGTGCTTTGCCTAGGCGTCACGTTCTGACGGAAGATCAACTTTCAAACGACGCCACCCGCCTGCCGTTTGCCGAAGCCATAGCTGAAGCAGCCTGCCGGGCCTCAAAACAATGGTGTCAGCGCTGTTGTGATCGCAACCCCTGTCAGCTTTCCAACATGAATTGATAAAGCTAACAATCGACCAGGGCTTAGCTAAGTGCTTGAAAGCGAAATGTTAAATTCATCCTGCAGGAATGGCACGCCAGTTGCTCTTGGCTTTCCAGAAAGACTCTGGGGATGCTTGCCGAAAGGGTTCGGCTTGCGAAGAGAATTGGAACAATGAGTACTTCAGCGCAACACCAGGTATCCTGCGGCGGCGAGGTCAGCGAGACCATGCAAGTCATGGCGACGCACAAGGGCTGCGGTACGACCGGTGGCAGCGGTAAGGCAAGTTGCGGATCTCAGGCTGGCATCGCCAATCTGCCAATTGAGATCTGGGAAAAGGTGAAGAACCATCCGTGTTACAGCGAGGAGGCGCACCACCATTATGCCCGCATGCATGTCGCCGTCGCACCCGCCTGCAATATCCAATGCAATTACTGCAATCGTAAGTACGATTGCGCTAACGAATCGCGTCCTGGCATTGTCAGTGAAAAGTTGACGCCGGTGCAGGCCGCCAAGAAGGTGCTGGCGGTCGCTTCCGCGATCCCTCAGATGAGCGTGGTCGGCGTTGCCGGTCCTGGCGATCCGCTCGCGAACCCGGACAAGACATTCAGGACATTCGAGCTCGTCAATAGGCTCGCGCCAGATCTCAAGCTGTGCCTCTCGACGAACGGCCTTGCGCTACCCGATCATGTCGACACAATCGCGAGACTCAAGGTCGACCACGTGACGATCACGATCAACATGATCGACCCCGAAATTGGTGCAAAAATCCATCCGTGGATCTTTTACGGCCACAAGCGCTGCACCGGCATTGAAGCCGCAAGAATACTCAGCAATCGACAGCTCCAAGGGCTGGAGATGCTCACCGCGCGCGGCGTCCTGTGCAAGGTCAACTCGGTGATGATCCCCGGGATTAACGATCAGCATCTGGTCGAGGTCAACAAGGCCGTGAAGTCGCGCGGCGCCTTCCTGCATAACGTGATGCCGCTGATATCGTCGCCGGAGCATGGGACCGTCTTCGGCCTCAGGGGGCAACGCGGCCCGACTGCACAGGAAGTGACAGCATTGCAGGATAGCTGCGAAAGCGAGATGAACATGATGCGTCACTGTCGCCAGTGCCGGGCCGACGCCGTCGGACTGCTCGGGGAGGACCGCGGCGCGGAGTTCACCATGGAAAAAATCATGGCGATGGACATCAAATACGGCGAGCAGGCCCGGAAGGAGTATCAGGCTAAGGTTGAGAAGGCGCGCACCGCGAACCTTGTGGCCAAGCAGGAGGCGCTTGCGCGGCTCGCCAGCGCGTCCAGCGAAATCAAGGTGCTGGTGGCGGTTGCAACCAAGGGCTCGGGATTGATCAACCAGCACTTCGGTCATGCCAAGGAGTTCCAGGTCTACGAGCTCTCGACTTCAGGCGCAAAATACGTTGGTCATCGAGCAATCCATTCCTATTGCCAAGGTGGTCATGGCGAGGACAGCAAGCTCGAAATGGCCATCGGCGCCATCAAGGATTGCCACGCCATATTCGTGTCAAAGATCGGCGGCTGCCCGAAGGCGGAATTGATCAAGGCCGGCATAGAGCCGGTCGATCGGTACGCCTGCGAGTTCATCGATGGCTCGGTCACCGCCTGGTTCAAACTCTATCTCGATAAAGTCAACGAGGGGAAGATCCATCACGTTGAAAGGGTCGATGCAGCGGCTCGCTCCAACGCGCTGACTTCCGCCGCCTGAGGATGGGTTCAAGTGATGCCGTTCAAGATCATCGCGTCGCAATGCACGGGCTGTTCGGCGTGCGAAACGCAATGCCCGAACCTCGCTATTTCCGAGCGAGCCGGCGTTTTCCTGATTGATCCTGAGAAGTGCACCGAGTGCGCCGGCTACTTTGACGAGCCACAATGCGTGGCGGTTTGCCCCGTTGACAATACATGCGTGCTCGACGCGGCGCTGCCGCGTCACCAGGAGCCTGCTTGAGGGCCACGATGGATGTCATGACGACACTAGCGGTTCAGAAACTCGGGCGGTTGATGCTCCGCATTGACGGGCGGCGGCCGCGGCTGTGCGAGACGTTGTATCGAACTGTGGAACGGGACGACAGCATGAGCAACATCACCCGCGATAGTGAGATCGTCGAGCTGACGGACGCCCCCTTGTTTGACTATGGCGACAAGGTGCGGGCCAACCGCACCATCCGCAACGACGGCACTTATGTGGGCAAGGAGATTGGTGAGGTTCTGGTCAAGAAAGGTGAGCTTGGCTATGTCGTCTCGATCGGCACGTTCCTACAACAATTTTATATCTATGGCGTCGAATTCCTCGGCTCCGGCTATCGCGTCGGCATGAAAGGCAAGGAGCTCGATCTAGTCAGGCGAAGCCGCGAAGGCGAGGAGCCTTCCTTGCCAGGAGCGGCATCCCGATGATCGAACCAAGACTGCCAAGATACCAGTCAGGCCAACGTGTCAAGGCGGCGATAGATCTGCTCAACGACGGTTCCTTTCCCGACGCGTCGCCGGAAGAGTGTCTGGTCAGCGTCGGGCACGTTGGTGAGATCGTCCAGATCGGTCGCCATACGGAAGCGAACCTATTCATTTATATGGTCGATTTCGGCAAGCAGTTGGTGGTTGGCTGCATCGAGGCAGAAATCTCTGCACTCTAGGAGATTGCGCAATGAACGCGGCAATCATCAGAAGACATCATGCCGGCTTGCCTGCCCATCCCAACGAGCTCGACCGGTGGCGAATCGTGCGCGCACTCACGAAGCGCGAGCGCTACCGATATGTCTCGCCAGAGGTGACTGCGGTTCCTGGCGGCTATCTAGTCGAGAGCCCGTGTTGCTCAGGCAATATCAATGCGGAGGGCGGCCTCGTCGAGATCGCGCTGCTGCGCCACGACAGGACGGGGGCGGCATGGCAGCTGTTCCGCAAAGATCACGGTAAGGACGTCTGGGAGTGGCATTCGACCCATCAACGGCTTGGCTTGGCGACAACGGTTCTGAATGTCGATCCTGAACGTTTATTCTGGCGATGAGGATTTGTGGATGGTGCGCCAAGACGAATTGACCATGATCGAGCAGACGCTCGCCGCTATTGACACAGGCTCTGAGCCCTGCCTGACGCTCCGGCAGAAATTTCCACATCTTGCCTGGATTTGTTGCGACGCCTCCGACATGACGCACACTCCGTTCCGCCGGTTTGGCCAGTTCGACCTGCATTTACTCGACTGCGGAGATCAATGTGCACAGATCACGAATGATCCGCGGCGCGCCAGCGGCATTGTGCTGGCCAAGCGCTCTGCCATGTCATGATCAAGCAATCGCCTGCCGGTGCCAGGCTCACAGGGCGCTAGGCCCGCGGGTTGTTTGCCATGCCGTCGTGGCCGGCCTGGCGAAACATCACGATCAGGTCGCTCGCTCGTTCATCGGGTCCATGACATGGGGCAGGCGATGGTTTCGCATCTTGTTCGCTAGGGATGGAATTTCCTGGCTATCTCTACGTGGCCCCTTCGATCAAGAATACTGCGGCGGTCAAATGAGGAAGAGAAAGCCGTGCTCGATCTGCTGACGAAGAAAACCTCAGCCGTCGCAGGATTCGCATTTGTGACTACTCGACCTAGTTCCGCAGAACCCCAGCAGGTATGAGAGGAGGTTCGTTCTTCGCGCGGTAACGCCATACACTCGTGAAGGCCGGTTTATCATGCGCGGGAGCACAACGATCGTCCTGGCCGATCCAGCGCTACTCCACGCCTGAATATTGCTCTGCGAAACGTCTTCTTGAGTGAAGTTGATGTATTTAAGCAAGAAGCGCTTTCGAGTTGTTTTTTGAAGGACCGAAACGATCATCCCTGTCTCGATAGCGTGCTTCCATGTTGAACCGCCTGGCGTGCGTCGGGAATCGGGTTTGTCACGCGGACAAAGATACAGAAGGACAGAGAACAAATTCGCGTGTAGTTCATGTTCTTATCTGGAAGATAAAAGCCAGCTTGAATAGTTGCCGATGGTCATTGATATGGTAATGGGAAGCAGTTGCGGCGTTTTTCAAAAACAAGGCGCTGCAGATAGATGTGCAAAGCGAAATCGGAGAACATGACGTGGCGAAAAGCACCAAGCGCAAAGAATATAGTAAGGACGAGGTCAAGCTGCTCAAGGCCCACTCAAGGGCCCGCACTCCTGTAGCTAGGGTTTCAAAGCTTATGAAGCGATCCGAAGGCTCCCTAAGGCAGAAAGCGTCTACCTTGGGGATTGGCTTGGGCCACCAGCGCTGAGATGGGATTCAGCTTCGGAAATCGACCGGCGTGATGATCGAGATCGTCAGGCGGCGTGCGATTGCCGGCCAGTTGGTCGTCTCAGGCTCGGCGCCGACGGTTAGGTCGTGCGGCGAACGAGCTGACCGGTTTCTCCGTCGTCCGGTTACTTGACCTAAACCCGACCGATTGTCGTGTTCAATCAGCGACTCAAGCGAATCGCTCGTCGCAACGTGTTGCTTAGGCGCTGAATATAGATTTGCCGGGCCCGGAAAATACGGTGTGCGAGCGCGTCGATCGACGGCAGGCACACCTCGTTCGCCGCTAAGCCATCTGCCGCTGCGTCCACCCTGCTCAAGGCGCGGCGACTGAAACCTAGAATGCCCCAAGAGGAGAGATTGGTACCCTCTTTCCGACCCGTGGGCGCTGGATCGACGCCTTGAAGTTGCATGCCGGTAAGCCGCAGACAAAAGAGACCGCGGTCCGGCCCACGACGAAGTATAAGGAACTCCGGCGGGAGATGTGCGTCCGGCAGGCGCAGAAGCGTACAAGCGTTTGTATGTTCATGGGCAGCCGCGCCGGCATCCGCTTGTGTTCGGATGATGTGAGGTGAGCAAAGCGGCCGTGAACGATGTTCATCGTCGTGATCGAGACCGTGGATATCGCCGCCGCGACCGCCGCGCGAATATCGCGGCGGCGGCGTCAGAGTTCATGACCGGTAAAGAGAACTGAATTGCGGGTCGCACTCGCTAGCAGTGTTTGCGGCAGCATCGTCTCACCTGAAATCATCGAAGAACGATTGCGTCTGACGTCCCGCGGCCGGAACGCTCGTCCAACTGCACGATCGATATGTTGCCTCAGGCAATTTTAAGCGTGTCGCCGCCGATTTCGCGGTTGCAAGGGCAGAGCTCATCAGTCTGTATCGCATCCAGAACACGTAACGTATCGGTGGGGCTGCGGCCGACATTGGGGCTAGTCGCGTAGACATGCTGGATCGTGTTCTCAGGATCGACGATGAAGGTATAGCGATGTGCGATGCCATCACGCGAGCGCACTCCAAGGCCATCGACCAGTGCGCCCTTGGTGTCGGCAAACTGCCAGATGGATAGACGGTGCAGGTCCTTATGGTCACGCCGCCAGGCGAGCTTGCAAAACTCGTTATCGGTCGACCCACCAAGCACGATTGCCTCGCGATCGGCGAAATCCTTTGTCAGGCGGGCAAACTCGGCGATTTCGGTCGGGCAGACGAATGTGAAATCCTTCGGGTAAAAGAAGATGACTTTCCATTTGCCGGGGAAACTTCTCTCAGTCAGCGTCTCGAAAGCGCTTTGCCCGTCCTCCTCCTGCAGGTGAAAGCCGGGCTTCACGCCTATGATGTCGAACGGCGGCAACTTACTTCCAATTCCAAGCATATTGTCCTCACAACATCGGGTCTCACGGAACAGCCTTCAGCGACTGAGCAAGCAATATGCCACCCGATCTGGCGGCAAGTGCCCGCCATGCCCTCGTGGAACATTCGCCTTTGATGTTGGCGACGTCCTCGAGCCCGATCTGCAACATGTCGTCTCCTCAATTGTCTCGGGCGTAAGGCGCGGGATTTCCCGTTTGTGCTCCTTGGCCGGCGCTCGCAGTGGAATCCGAGCGCCGAGGCTTTGTCGGGTTTCTGTCAGAGCCCTTGCAGCTGTCCGGTCCGCCACAGCACGCTGGCGTCCGAGGCCACGCTGTTAGTCGAGGGTGATCAGAGGCTTAATGCAGGTGCGAAGGAAATGGCACGCCAGTTGCTAACTGCATGGAGCAACAACGAGCGAGGGCTGAGGGCACGCCGACGCTGATGGCGAGCGATGGCCTCCTTCCCGAAACTCGTGTGCCCATGGTTTCTACGAGAGAAACAGGCTCGCGCATTCGGCGCGAAAAATTAGCAATCGGTTGATGGAGAGCAACATGTCTTCGCTGAGACAAATCGCGTTTTATGGCAAGGGTGGCATCGGCAAATCGACGACGTCGCAAAATACGCTGGCGGCCCTTGCTGAGCTGGGACAAAGGATTCTGATCGTCGGCTGCGATCCCAAAGCGGACTCGACTCGCCTCATCCTGCACGCCAAAGCGCAAGACACCATTCTGAGCCTGGCGGCGAATGCCGGCAGCGTCGAGGACCTCGAAATCGAGGACGTCATCAAGCTCGGCTACAGGGACATTCGATGCGTCGAGTCCGGTGGTCCGGAGCCGGGGGTCGGCTGCGCCGGACGGGGCGTGATCACGTCCATCAACTTTCTGGAAGAGAATGGCGCTTATGAGGACATTGACTACGTCTCTTACGACGTGCTCGGCGACGTCGTCTGCGGCGGCTTCGCGATGCCTATCCGTGAGAATAAGGCACAGGAAATCTACATCGTGATGTCCGGCGAGATGATGGCGATGTATGCCGCCAACAACATCTCGAAGGGTATTCTGAAGTATGCGAATTCCGGCGGCGTGCGTCTCGGCGGCCTGATCTGCAACGAGCGGCAGACCGACAAGGAGCTGGAGCTTGCCGATGCTCTTGCCAAGAAGCTCGGCAGCCGGCTGATCTACTTCGTGCCGCGCGACAATGTCGTGCAGCACGCGGAGCTGCGCCGAATGACCGTGCTAGAATACGCGCCGGACTCCAAGCAGGCGGATCACTATCGCAATCTCGCGACCAAGATCCACAATAATGCCGGACAAGGCGCTATCCCGACGCCAATCAGCATGGACGAGCTCGAAGATATGCTCATGGAGCACGGCATCATCAAGCCCGTCGACGAGAGCCAGGTCGGCAAGACCGCTGCCGAGCTTGCCGCTATTTCGGCATAGTTCATGTTGTCGGCCTTCTCGATCCGGGAAGGCCGACATCGTCCACTCAGAAGCTGTGCGAAAGTTATGATCGGCACACAAGGAAAAACGGCCGACACGATCTCATCTCGCGTATCGGTAGCTCACGCCGCCGAGCAGCGCGACGCGAGTGAGCTCTACCAGCTTCTGACCGGGCGCCATCCGGCAGAAGTCGACATCAGCGACAATGATGACTTCGATCACCATGTGCTCGCTTGCATTCTGGCCACATCAGCCATGGATGGCGGCCAACTTCCCGAGCGGGCTGGCTTGACCAACCAGGAGCTCAATGCGCTGTTGGTGCAATACTTCCCATCCACCCCGGTCAGGAGCTATACCTGGCGCGATCAGTCCGCCTTACCGGCGCCTGACGAGACAGTTATGGTACGCGACCTCCTGCTTGCGCAACGTTCCACTCGTGGCGAGGTTGGCGGCTGGCTCGCGACGATGATCGCGCGGCGCGCCATGGAGCCTAATCACTTGTGGGAAGATCTCGGCCTGCGGAAGCGGGATGAATTGTCCCGTGTCCTCATGCGCCATTTCGGGCCGCTGGCGGCTCGCAATACGAAAAACATGCGCTGGAAGCGCTTCTTCTATCGCATGCTATGCGAAGATGACGGCCTGGTGATGTGTACCACGCCGGTCTGCACGGAATGCAATGATTTTGATCTTTGCTTCGGCGAAGAGAGCGGGGAGAGCCGGATGGCCGGACGTCGGCGGGATCATCTGCGCCGCCTTGATGACGCCGTCCAAGCCGTCCCAAGCTTGAGAGGCTGAGTTCATTATTGATACCCCTCTTTGGCGCCATTGCGGGTATATCCTACGAGCTTTCGGCCACCTGTCGCATGGGGGGTGAAAACAGGTCGGGGCAAACGATTGCGCGCACCCGACCTAGGGTCGAGGCGGCGTCTGATGATCGTGGGTTGATAGCTCGAGGAGCCGACAATGCGCCGCTGAAGGAAGTTGCCGTCGCACTCAGACAGCTCCGTTGCGGTGATACCGGCGTGCTGCTATCCGAACTGGAAAAAACCGCGGTCGTCGGTACAGCCCCTGCGTCCCGTACCGTGCCGCTTAACAAGGCGATTGTCGACGAGCATGTCTTTACCAATGAATCCGGCATCCACGTCCACGGGCTGTTAAAGGACCCGGCGCAGCTACGAAGGGCTCGACTCGGGGCCGCCCGAGCGCTCCCTCCGGATTGTAATGGCAAGCATTCAGGGTTCGCCGCGATCACCTTGCTGCTGTCGTGCAACTTTCTTTCGGCGCCGAGCAAAGCGAAACCATCTCCGCGCCCGTCCGCAAGCATGCCATCGAGCACCAAGGTCTGGTTGCGCAGGAACGGTGGTGGCGATCTGGCGCGACATTCACGAGAGCTCGCTCGTCACCAGCGAATCAGCCACGCGCGTCGCGCGATCGGGTTGAAACATTCCAGCCTGGTCGTTTCTGGGCGCGGATCGAGATGGAGGTTGAGAATGACGACGGATGGGATCCTTGCGCGATTGAACAAGGCCTCTGCGGCAGAGGATTTTTTTGCACTGCTCGGCGTCGAGTACGATGCGAAAATCGTCGATGTGGCGCGGCTTCATATCCTGCGCCGCATGGGCCAATATCTCGCAGGCGAGGAGTTGACCGGTGCATCTGATCCTGAGATCGCCGCGCGTTGCAGGGCCACGCTTGAGCGCGCCTATGCCGACTTCGTCACGTCCTCGCCGATCGAACAGCGCATATTCAAGGTGCTAAAGGATGCGACCGCACCACAAGCGAACAAGCATCCCGCATTGGTCCAGCTCGATTTGTTGGAGTGAATTGAGCTTATATGTCGTGCTCTGGACCGTGAAGGTCCGAAGAGCCTCACAGCAAGCCATGGCTTCGAATTCAAGCGGAAAGTTGCAGTTGCGCCTCGCGGATCCGCAGTTCATCACCACGGCTCCTTAGGGGCCAATCACGACTCACCGCCGATATTTCCATCCTTTCGAGCTGGTACGCAGGTGTAGCTATCTCCTGCAATCATGTGCCGGCAGCGGGACCGCACATGTTGCGCGGAAAACTCGGCAATGTTCAGATGAGTGTCTTCTGTCGTATTCCGGACACGGGTCAGTACGATCTCGAATGTTTCGACCTCGTGAGAGGCCGCCAATCCGACTTCGTTCTTCAGTAAGATTGTGAAATAGCGGTCAAGTTTCAGCGCCTGCGCAATTGGTACGACAATTGCTGTCATATGCTCAGCTAGTCTGGAGCAGCGCATGCACGTCTTGGTCCGCATCGATTGTATTTTTGACGCCGCGCAGGTTCGCGCGCGCTGCCTGCCGGCACCATAATGCGTCGCGACGCCAAAGCGATGGTCGCATACTTGGCTGAGCTGAAAGGTGCGTTTGATTCGTGCGCCCCCGTTGGCCGATCCTTGGCCGAGGTTTCGCGGGGGGAGCCGTTGCTCAACAGCGCCGGCCGCGCGGCGCTGTTGGCTGGGCGCCTTGAGCGCCGCCCCTCCTGTCCTCGCCAGGAGTTGCGGGCCTGTCGCTATGATCGGGAAGAAACAAGCGCACTCGGAGCAATGGGATCGCGCTTCCACCGGCAACGACGCGGCCGACAATCTTACCAGCCGAGCCTCTCGCAGGTCCTCAATCTGTTGCACCTCGGTTGCATCTCTAAGATGAGGAGGACCAATCGACCGGCACGCCTGACCGGCCCGGTCGGTGCCTTAGCATTGCCCGGAACCAAACCGTCCTCCCAGAATGCCGCATCCGGAACGAACCCGAAGCGCATGCTTCCGGGTTCGTCGTCAAGATCCAGCAACGGCTGTGTCGGCCCCGCGCTGCTGCCAGGCGGTGCTGTCGCGATGCCGGCCGGCATCCGGCCCGACGCTTAACTGAAAAAACTTCAACGCGAATTCCAACCTGGAGGCGGAGCATGCTGCGCTGGCGAGCCGCAACTGAAGGAAAATGGGAGTACAGATGATGAGCACCACACCGAAAAGTGCAGCTCCGGCCGCGGGTGGTGGTCGCGCGGCGACCAAGAGGGAGCTGCCCGAGCGATTTAAGCCGTATAAGCACGTCTGGGTTTTCATCGAGCAGGAACGCGGGGTCGTGCACCCCGTCTCATGGGAGCTGATGGGTGCCGGCCGCCGGCTCGCCGACAAGCTCAATGTTGACCTCGCTGCGGTTGTCATCGGCCCGGTCGGGGAGACAACGCAGCAGGCGGTCGCCGAATCGTTCTGCTACGGCGCCGACCTGGCCTATATCGTCGCGGACAATCTCTTGGCCGATTATCGCAACCAGTCCTATACCAAGGCCCTGTCAGAGCTGGTCAACACTTACAAGCCGGAAATCCTACTCCTAGGGGCAACAACACTCGGCCGTGATCTCGCCGGCTCAGTGGCGACCACACTGCTCACCGGCCTAACTGCCGACTGCACCGAGCTCGATGTCGATGCCGACGGCTCGCTTGCAGCGACCCGGCCGACGTTTGGCGGCTCACTATTGTGCACGATCTACACACTCAACTATCGTCCACAGATGGCAACCGTCCGTCCGCGCGTGATGCCGATGCCCGAGCGCGTGACAGGCGCCGTCTCGCGCGTCATCTCGCATCCGCTCGGACTTGTAGAAGAAGATATCGTCACAAAGGTCCTGTCATTCCTGCCAGACCGCGATTCTACAAAGTCCAACCTTGCCTATGCCGACGTGGTCGTCGCTGGAGGGCTCGGTCTGGGATCGCCTGAAAATTTCCAACTGGTACACCAGCTCGCGGACGTGCTTGGCGCCGAATATGGCTGCTCGCGGCCGCTGGTCCAGAAGGGCTGGGCCACCTCGGACCGACAAATCGGCCAGACCGGGAAAACCATCCGGCCAAAGCTCTATATCGCGGCCGGCATTTCCGGCGCTATCCAGCATCGCGTCGGCGTCGAGGGCGGCGACCTCATCGTTGCCATCAACACTGACAAGAATGCTCCGATCTTCGACTTCGCCCATATCGGCATCGTCACCGACGCCATTCGACTGTTGCCGGCGTTGACCTCTGCATTCCGCGCGCAGCTATCGCCGCACTCGCACGACCGCATCGCTGGCTAGGGGAGCTTGTTATGATTCAGGAAAGATTCGACGCCATCGTCGTCGGTGCTGGCATGGGCGGGAACGCGGCGGCGCTTACAATGGCCGAGCGGGGCCTGAAAGTGCTGCAGCTGGAACGCGGCGAGTATTCCGGGTCCAAGAACGTGCAAGGGGCCATCCTTTATGCCGACATGCTGGAGAAGCTGATCCCGAATTTCCGAGAAGATGCGCCGCTTGAGCGGCATCTAGTCGAGCAACGCTTCTGGATCGTGGACGAGCGTTCGCACACCGGGATTCACTATCGATCCGATGATTTCAACGAGGAGAAGCCGAACCGCTACACCATCATCCGTGCCCAGTTCGATAGATGGTTCTCCCAGAAGGTCCGCGAGGCCGGCGCTACGGTGCTGTGCGAGACCACGGTGACCGAGCTCCTCCAGGATTCCCATGGCAGGGTCGTCGGGGTGCGCACAGACCGCGATGGGGGTGAAATCCATGCAGATGTTGTCGTGTTGGCCGAGGGGGTGAACGGAGTGCTCGGGACGGGCGCGGGCTTAAGGGGGCGGCCGAAACCGGACAAGGTCGCACTCGCGGTTAAGGAGATGCATTTTTTGTCACGCGAGACAATCGACGCTCGCTTCAATCTCAAAGGCGACGAGGGGCTCGTCATCGAAGCGGTCGGAACCATCTCCCGCGGCATGACCGGTATGGGCTTCATCTATTCCAATAGGGAATGCATCTCGCTCGGTATTGGCTGTCTTGTTGCCGACTTCCAGCGTACCGGCGAGACGCCTTACGGCCTGCTCGAGGGTTTCAAGCGTCATCCATCCGTCGCGCCGCTCATCGAAGGTTCGGAGGTCAAGGAATATTCCGCGCACTTGATCCCCGAAGGTGGGTACAGGGCAATCCCGCAGCTTTGCGGGGAGGGCTGGGTGGTCGTCGGAGACGCCGCCCAACTTAACAACGCCATCCATCGCGAGGGGTCCAATTTGGCGATGACGTCGGGCCGTATCGCGGCGGAAGCGATCTGCCTTATCAGATCGCGAAAAGATCCGATGACGGCCAAAAATCTTTCACTTTACAAGAAAATGCTAACTGATTCTTTCGTGATCAAGGACCTGAAGAAGTACAAGGATATGCCGGCACTCATGCATACCCACTCGCAGAACTTCTTTCTCACATATCCGCAGCTCTTCTCCAAGGCGATGCAGGATTACGTGCGCGTCGACGGCACACCAAAGCTCGAGAAAGAGAAGCTGATGCTGAGCTCGTTCATCAAGGCGCGGTCTTGGAGTGGGCTGTTTAGCGATGCCGTGCGCATTGCCCGGGCCTGGCGGTGATCCAAACCTAAGACAACGACGAACGACGGAGCCAGAAACAATGCCGAGCGAGCCATCCCAACGTGTCGAGGATAAACTATTCTACAACCGTTATCTTGTCGATTCCGGCCGTGCCCATATCAAGGTGCGTCCGCACACCACGCCATCCTCGCGGCTCTTGTCGATGTTGAAGGCCTGCCCTGCACGGTGCTACGAGCTCAGCGATAAAGGTCATGTTGAGGTGACAGTCGACGGGTGTATCGAATGCGGCACCTGCAGGGTGATCTGCGAAGAAAGTGGTGATATCGAGTGGAGTTACCCACGCGGCGGTTACGGTGTCCTATTTAAGTTCGGTTAAAACTTCGGGTGAGGGCCCTGCCACGGCGGCTGCGTCGTTCTCGCGATCCAACGAGATCACGCGTGAATCGGGGTTAACCCGGGCACGTTCAACCGGTGTCCCAATCTTTCCATCTACCCGGCGGGCCCTTGCATGGTGCACAAACGCAGTTTCCGGTTTCCACTATAATATTCCCGAAGATAGCCAAAGCGAGCCGGATCCGATGCAAGGGTGCAAACGCAACGTCGTCCGTCTCGGATCTGGTCCACGGCCTGGTTGTCTTCCGGAATATCTGGCCAGTTTCGTCCTCCCTGGAAGGTGGCGGTGATCCGCCCGCCGCCCACCACCTCGCTGCCTATCACCTACTGACGGAATGTTGGAAGCAGGCCTTCGCTCGGCCGGAGCCACCGACCCGACAACATGCCATCCCGCGCCTTGTAGACGAGAAAAGCACGGGCGCATCACGAAAATAGCGCATTCTGACTCCTTCGCGCGACCGCCGTTTCCGCGTTCGTCAGGCGGACTGCGCGCATGCACCACACAACTTTGCACTTTCATTCCGCTGTATTGCCGGGATATATCGTCCGCCGGAGAGCATGACGATGGTTCGGGTGCAAAAGAGCAGGGCAGCCGCTAACGCGCGGCGAGCAGATGCAGGGCGTGAGAGTTCGGTTGGCGACATCCAGGCTCGCATAGTCGAACTGAGAAGCTTGCCGCGCGACAAGCTCGCGGATGCGGCGTTTATGCTCTCGATGAATGCACGAAGCCAGCGCCAGTTGATACGAGAGGCAATCGAGAAGCGCGCCGCGGTCGAGTTGGACTTTGATCCGCCGGCGAAAGGGGATTTGGCGACCTATCTCGCCAATGATGTGGTCTCGACCTTACGCGACCACGTTGCGGAACTTCCGACCTTGCTGGACCTCTTGGTTCAGCGAGCGCCTGACGTGGGTTTCACCGTCCATCGGGAGGAGGCCGTTTCGCTGCTCGCCGCAATCGTTCGCGAACAGCGGCTCGAAGGAGTCCTTGAAGGCCTCAGGCTCGCCGGCCTTCTGAACGAGCCAGCTAAGCATCGCCATGGCGGGTTCTGTTCAGAAGTGGATTTGGGGGAAGTTGCCGCCCGCACGTGAGTGGCGAGGGCGCTTTGAGGACAATTCCTGCAGATGGAATGTCTACAGGCAACAGGGACGTCGGAGATCTCGGCGCCTGCTTGCGAGGTCAAAACCGCTTGAAATCGCGGCGCGGTTCCTTGTCGTCCGTTTATCGCTGACGCGGAGCTGCCATGCACGCTCCATTGCAGTCCCGAGCGGGTATAGCTCGGCGACCGTCGCGTTAGTGAACCCGAGGACCGCGGTTCGGAGCTTTCATGTTCAGTTGTAGCCCGCGCGGTGCGCTGCGCTAGTCGATCCTGGAGCCTTTCGCTAACAGCCAAGCAAGGGAAATCACCGGAGGTGACGTCGACCGAGCCGCGGCGATGTGTCAAAGCGGCGAAAGGCGTTCGCTCATAACGAGGCGCTCTGGTGAAATCGGCCGTCCTTGTTCCGATCGTCACTGGCCGCGCGCTGGCGGACGACGGGGAAGGCCAGGCAAGTATCCCGCGAGCTACTCGGCAACAGCGGACAAGCTCAGTGGCAGTCCGAGGCAACCTGACAAAGGGTCTTCTCGGGGTCACGCTGGATCGTCGGGGTGAACGCTCTGCCGTGCGTCTGCCATACACGCATGATCGTTGATCGATCTCCGGAGAATTGCGCCGGAAGTCGCGTCGCCTATTTGCTCGGTCGCGAGCCGCACCGGGATTTCGTCGAACCTCGCGTGCACGAGCACGGCGAAGGCTTGGCCAAAACACGCCGCTGCGTGCGCCGAACAGCGCGTTTCCGCGCAACTACCGTGCCTGATACGCTACTAAGCCCGCTCAAAGGCCAGGAAATCGCCTCGCGTGCGTGACCAGCCGCACTTCACTGAGCTGCCGCAATAATCTGACCGCATCCGATCGCAACTTTCGTCGCGATCAGCACGACTATAACCCTCCAGACGCAGCGAGCGCCGTGTCTCGATGATGTCCGTCGGCGCGTTGGCCGCTCCGGAGATGGCCCGCAGTTTGCGCTGGAGCATCTCAAGACGCTCCTTCAATTCGTATTCGTCTTTCAGACACGAATAGAGCCGCTCCAGCTCCGGCTTACCCCAGAGTGCGCGGGCTTCTCGGCAATGGCTGCGCTCCGCGACACGCTGCTCGACCAGGAGCGCATCGCCGATCAGCTGGAGAATGCCCTTGGGCCCCCCGCGCGGTCGGCCGCGCTCGGATAGTTCGCGTGCAAAGGGTCTCTTCGCGCCGGCGGCCGCAGGGTTTCCGATTCAAGAGGGGAGGTAGAACGATTGTTCGAAACGGCACAGGTTGAGCAAAGACGGGGCCCCCAATGTGTGTTCGATTTCACCCAGACTATGTCAGCTAGCTCACACGGCGAGCCTTGCGGGGGCGGAACGTTTCAACGCGCAATCAGAGGCTTAAGCGCGGTGACGGGGCTGGCATAGCTGTTGCTATCGAAATCTCGCAGACCGAGCGGAGGCTGAGTGCACACCCCGTCCGAGATGGGGAAAGCAGGACGTTTAGCGGTGGACCGAGGTGCGGAAACTGAAATGCGGTTTCGAGCGGTCTACCACACAAGGCCCGAGTACAAAGGCAAGAGGGACCTGAGACCATGCATATCGAACCGGGAATAGTAACAGGCGCCAAGCTTGTGTTAAGCTACGCGATAGGCCTTGCGACGTGCTGCGTCGCCGCCAAGCTTCTGGTCGAGACTATGCGCGAGCGGGGCGCTCCGTCATTTGCTCTGCAAGCCATCGCTGCGACGCTTGTGTTCATGTTCTTCGAGATCCTGCCGCACTTTGCGGTTGGGGTCTCCGAGGTGCGCTTCGTCCCCGGCTCGATGCTGTTTCTGTTGTTCGGCGCGGCGGCGGCTGCGTTTGGTCTCGCGCTCGGCCTGTTGCTGCAAAACATACTCTTTGTTCCGGCCGACCTGCCGCGATTTGGTATGAATGCCACGACGCTTCTAGTGCCGCTGTTTGCGATCCAGGCGCTCGCCAATCGGCTCATCCCGTCCAACACCGCGCATCGCGATCTGCAGTACAGCAAGGCGCTTGCCCTCTCGACTGCGTATCAGTGTGGCATCGTTGTCTGCGTCACGTTTTGGGCCCTCTACGGCGCGGGCTTCGGCGCCGCCAATCTCTATAACATCGCATGGTTCGCGGTTTCCTACGCACTTGTGGCCCTGGTCCAACTAGAGGTTGACCTGGCTGTGTTGGCGCTCGCGAAACAAGTTGGGCAGCGTGACTGCGGGAGGAGTTGTCGCCAACCGCCTGTAGAAGGCATGTTGCCGTTGGTAACAACGATGGCCGTCGGAGCGCCCGTTTTGCTAAGCGATGCATACGCTTTCCCTTATAGTTGCCGTGAGCAGCGACCGCGGACGGCGCGTGCTAGCTATCGGTGCCAGCAAGTCGGCCGAGCTTATGCTCATTCCCGACAAGGCCACCAGGAATTCATATCATGCCAACTTGCGGCCGGCCGTCTGCGCCTGCTTGATGGCTAATCAGCGGACGCGCACGACGGATTTCGTCCTGCCGGCGCGCGATGCAGTCGAGGCGGACTGCCGCAACGACGTGGAACAATGGCCTCATTCGGTCAGCGCAGCAGGCGGGTCACACAGCATCGTGGGCGAGGTTGGACGCGAGGGAGGTGTTGCGCTGCTCATTCAGGGACATTCATCTGTCGAGCGAGCTTACCTATTCAACATTAGCACCCTTCTGGGCACTGCGATCGAGCGCCTTTGGCCACTTCGCAGCGCTCTGCTGCGCTCGTTGGGAATGGTTGCGGTCCGACAAAGAAAATCGCCATGCCAGGCTTGATCGTGGTGTTGACCATGCTCGCACTGTTCAGCATCGTCCTGGCCGGCGGGCTGACGGGGCCGGCAAAGGTCATCAGTACCGACACCCTTGAAATCAACAGAACGCGCGTTCGACTCTGGGGCATTGACGCGCCGGATGAGACCCAAATGTGCCGAGATATCAAGGGCAATCCATATCAATGTGGCCTCAGGGCCGCGCGCGATCTTGAAAGCTTCGTTGAAGATCGCGAAGTCAGTTGCGTGCCAGTCCTGGAGGATGAGTGTGGACGGACGATAGCGACCTGTTCAGCTGGTGGCACCGATATTGGAGAATGGTTGGTGCGCAACGGTCTCGTGCTCGATTGGAAGCAATACTCCAGGGGACGATACTATGCTGCGCAACGCGCGGCCGATCGTGCCGGGCTGGGCTTATGGGCGGGCAGCTTTGCCGTACCTTGGTTATATCGAGCGTGCATTCGGTTGGGTGGTCGACCAGCCAGCTGTTCTGACGACGCGAACGCACATCCTTGATGGCTACCCCTACACCAGAATACGCGGTTGCTCCGCGTGAGGTGACAGTCACGGGCGAGCTGGCTCGATCGGGAGTGAGTCAAGCTCACCACTTCCGCCCAACCATGCTCAACGAGTAGGATGGTCTCGTACTCTTGGGCGGGATGGTCGGAAGCAGTTCGGAGCAAACGAAGACGCTCTGCCGATCATATCGTTCTGTGATGCATCTTCTCCCCTGCAGCTCCGTAGGGCAGACATCGTATGACTCGGGCAAGCGAACTTTCTTAGCCGGCGCCCCGGAGCACCAGCGGCATACCTGGGATCCAACTGTTCTATTCGTATTCGCGAGTTCGGTGGCGAATTGTTCGTGCCGCTCCGCGTGGTACATCGTGCCAGACGCCATGGCCGTGGGCACGCCGGTTGCCGACGGGCGTATCGTCCTCACCATGGGCGTTCGCGTTGCGACACTGAGGCTAGCGGTCAACGGGTCTCGGCCCAGAGGGCCTGCATCGGCATCTGGTTCACGGCGACTTTCTTCGGCCACAGTATCACGGGGCCGTTGTCGGCGCAGCGCCCTCGGCGGTGCGCTGGAACGCGCCCAGCTCAATTGTCCATGCCGGACAATCACGGCGGCAAGTCTCCGATCCTTGCGGCGTTGACCTGGTGGGGTCAATGCTTTCGACGTTTTCGTCAGGACACGAGCTTCAGCCCGACAATGCCGGCCACGATCAGTCCGATGCTGGCAAAGCGAAACGCGGCGGCCGGCTCCCCGAACAGAATGATGCCGAGCGCCGCGGTGCCGACCGCGCCGATGCCGGTCCAGACCGCATAGGCAGTTCCAATGGGCAGCGTCTTCAGAGCGAGGCCGAGCAGGATCACGCTGCCAGCCATGGCCACGAGCGTGAGCACGGACGGAACGAGCTTGGTAAAGCCCTCGGTGTATTTGAGGCCAATTGCCCAGGCGACTTCCAGGAGGCCGGCGACCAACAAAATGCTCCAGGCCATGGCGACCTCCGTTCATGGCGGGGTCGTCCCCGCGGCTGATGTGATGATGAGCGGCAAGGCCGTCCTCGCCTGGGCTCCCGATTCGTTTCGATCAGTCAGGGTCAACTGCTCTCAAGGATGAGCATTCCGACCTCAGTGGCTCGGCGAATTCACATGTTCGACAAAGCAGAAAACCGTCCGCGCCGTTCATGCGACTGGCAATCTTGCCAAATGTCGCCCCTTCGAAGAGATCCTTGTGTCTGTCGCGGAGAAGGTTGCCCAGAACGTGCCGTCGCTCAAAATCCATGCAGCAGAAAGTAACGTCGCCGTTTGGGAGAAGAACATTCCGATATTGCCGTTCGTCAGGACATTTCAGCGCTCCAACGATTGGCTGTCGTGCTTGAACCACCCTAAGATTGCCGCTCCCAGGCCTGCTGCGCGGGGGACGCGCGCGAACGAGCGCTTCGTCAGGTATTATGTCGACTAATTCGGGATGCACCTCGCCCATGACTATGAAGAGCAGTGACGGAATGCCGGCATCAACAAGTTGGCGCATCAAATCGACATAGTTGCGCCTGACGAGAGCACTGTCCATATGCGTGCCGTTATCAAAAACATGCACCAGGAAAACGCGGAACTGCAACGCACGCAAGCGTCTTAGATCCCGCCCATTCATTCCTACCAGGGTTGTAAAAATCCGGATTCCATGGCCACACGCGTAGGCATGCTCAACCATTTCGGTGCAAGCCGGATTAAGCCAAGGCTCCGAATACCCGGAAAAGCTGATGTCCACAGTTGCTGGTACGCGCGCCAGGCATCGCTTGAAATCTAGCAAAGACAGATGCTTCACGTCGGATATAGCTCTTTGCCGTTCGGCGAACTTGTCCTGCGGGCAATAAGAACATCCGACGACACAGCCCGTTGTCGTGGTTACCTCCAAGACCCTGCCGCCACTAATTGCAGAGCGCAGCTCCTGTGCAGTCATCGATTGTATATTATCCACGTCCGCGCTCCGCCATTGGGAACAAAGAGATCTTGAGGGGGCACCCTCGCGTTGCATCCCTCATGTCGGTTCGCTCATGCATCATCCTCGGTTCGTCGCCCATCACCGCGACACTTCACGGTCGCAAGCCGCGGCCGCGATAGATGAAGACCGCGCCGACGGCTCACTCACCCTAGCGTCCCCAGTCCAGCAGGATCCGGTGGCTGCCGAGTGCACATGTATCGACGGCGTCGATCTAACCTCTCGCTTGTTCCAACAAGCATCACTCATGCCATTGGCGGTATTGTCCATAAGTCGACACATCCGCGATCACTATCTTCGCAATGGCACAACGGAGGCGCAACTGCGATCGAAAGCGTACAATATGACGCTATGTACGATTCAAGCTCTCTCGAAATGAGTTGAATGGCAGCCTTCCTATGAAATGTGAGGCCGTTGCCGCCGCTCCAAGGGCCATGTCATCATCATCGACGTGCATCGGGATCGGCCGCGCGAAGTGCCGACTGGGAATGCACTTCGTCGCAGTCAAGAGTGCGAATTCTTTACCGCCACTTCATGCACCACGAGCGGCGTCGTCATGCTCTTCGTATGCTCGGGAGGGCGGCTGAACAAATATCCGGGCGCCGAGGCTACGGTCGGACTTGCGATGCGTCTTCTCGATGATGGGTCCAGAACAGGAGTGGGGCCGCGCTGGCCTTGCGTACGAATGTTCCGCCCTACTGGCTTCCGACTTTTCTAAACCGCTGGAGCAAGTCGGCGGCGCTAGTAGGGCACGGGCGGCTTCACCTATATCTACGGTATCGCGATGAGCAGTTTCACGTTTGGCTCGGGCGCGGTTCGCTCATCGTCTTTCACGGGGGATCAGTTCACCGACAACCCATTGCGGTGTTCATCGGACAAAACTCGAGTGGCACGCGCAATTTCTCTTCGACTCCGAGCGTCCTCCCGACCTTGATACGCTTCTCGCTCGGTATCGCATACAACGACATCCTCAACCGACTTCGATAGCCGCACGCTTGCCGCTTGGTCATGTCCTCGATGCGCCGGCAGCTTAGTGTTTCGTTTACCAATCTCAGGTAAGAAATTGTGCGTTATGTAGGGTATGTGGGCTATGTGCCCCAACTGTGGAGGTCGTCATGACTGCGGACGAGCCATCTTGGAAGATGCTGATCGCCTTCTTGACGGTAATCACGCTCTCCACGGCTTTGCTTCACGCTGGGTACAAGCCGGAGATCGCGATCATGCCGTGCTTTCTGTTGTCGATGCTGATGCAGGGGCGGCTGACCGAGTGATGGCTTCGACCAAAAAGCCTACCGATCTCGCAGACAAGGGTCCTTCCGGTCCGGCCGATGTGATGCGCGCCCCCCGCATCCTAATCGTCGATGACGACAAGGCTGATGCAGATCGCATTGGAACGGCATTGAAAAATCCCCTGACGAAAATTGGGCAGCTTGATTGCAAGATAGAGTGGGTCAACGACGTAGCAAGCGCTCGCCAATATCTCGAGAAAGATGATATCGACTTGTATTTACTTGACCTTGATATCTCGGAATACTGGGGAAAGCCGACCGACAAGGAAACGGGCAAAGCTTTCGTGAAAGCTGTAATTAACAATACGAATGCTGGCATCATCGTATGTTCTAATCTGCCGATTGACGAGGAGGCGCCACCTCTCATCGAGTATGGAGCAGATGATTACGTCGAAAAATCCTACGGCTTCATGGCAATCGCACCCCGGGCAATGTCGGTCTGGCGAAGAACGCATACCGAGAGGCGTTCCAAGCAATCGCATTCCGGCCGGAGGTTTCGGATCGGGAATTGGATGTTCACGATTGGTGATCGTCAGATTACCGATCGTTTGGGGATCTCCAAGCGGCTTTCGATAACCGAACACATCTTCTTGCGCCATCTCTGTGCGGTGGAGGGTCATGCTATCGATAGCGAAGTCTTCAACATCGAGGTGCTGCGTAGAGAGAAAGGTGATAAGCACGTTCGACTGGACGTCTTCGTGCCAAGGCTTCGCGCCAAGTTGAACAACATGATCGACTTGGTTCCCCAAGGGCGAACGGGGATTTACAAGCTCTTGGACGTTGAAGAAGTGTTCTCCTTCTAGTTTGTTATGGCGCCTTGAGTGTAGTTTCATTTTTTTGAAGATCCCAATACGGATCGATTAACGGGCACTTGTAGTTGAGTCCGATATATCCCCTCCCGGCGTCATCAAAGAAGATCCGAGCCGCACCATGAGACTCCTCAGGTATGATCAGGAAAGCGGCGTCCTCTTGTATAAAGTTTAGGTCGCCGACGTGCCACCACTCTCGTTGCCATTCGAAGAAGTAGGTGGTTTTGCCTGGTGCCTAGCTGGCAGGCGACCGCCTTGAGCCGTCGCTTTCGCGAGCGTCAGCCGATCCTTTCCAGATCGGCGAGACACTTTTCGAGGTTATCCTTGGCTTAAAAGCCTCTTCGTCTCGCCCAGTCGCTTGAAGTCAGGTTTCACCGGGCCGGCACCCACCGCGCTCAGGTGATGGCAAACAGTCGTGAGATCGTTCGAAATATCCTCGAGAACGAAAGCTATATTTTCGAGCGGCACTAGCTCCGCAAAAAAGGTCTTGGATACAGTGTCGTCCTGGCCGGTCGGCCCCTCGAACTTCACCTCAACGAGTGGGACTAGGACATTGCGATTGTCACGCGCAGCTCTGCCCATACTCATGACCGGCGAGCTGAATGTCGCCGAGATGTATGTAAGCCGGTCGACCAGGGCGCTTCCGTACAACATGACGGCGTCGGGATCGCTTTGCACCTCATCCGGCTTCGAAGCACTAGGATCTTCATTCGACATGTTCGGTCTCCTGTCCCTGCAAATGCAGGATCCCCACCGGGAATGAGACGGCTTTGGGACTGTTCATCGGCTCTACCGTGTAGGACCCGTGCGCTTCGGCCTTTTCGCCTGTACGACAGCGACGGTAAGGGCTTGATAGGAGCTTTTCGTCCTCGCCTTCATATATCCGAGCGCGGCAGGTGCCGGCCCATGAAAGTGGAGCAGAAATCCTCCATGGCTCGTCGGACGCCTGCAGCGCTCGCGTCAGCGTCCAGGCTGTGTTGGGGTGCGACGAGCCCTGCATTCCCAAATCAATAAAGGTACGAAGAACCGTGTCTGCATCTGCCGTTAAGTGGGGCGGGTGGGCGGCTACCGGAAATTTGTCTCGAACGGAGCGGGTTGACCCGCCACGCTCCTTCGCTTCGCGCTTTTCTAACGCAAGCAAGCCGTCACGCGTCAGCGCGAAATGAGCGAATTTGCCCTGTGTTGTTCGCTCCACGAAACGCGCATTCGTCATGAGGCGGAGGATGCGGCTGAGATTTGCATCGCTCAGAGACAACCTCTTTGCGAGCGCCGCCTTAGACTCGTCCTGTTGCTCGTCCTCTTGTTCTGCTGGGGGGCGAACGCTCAACAAAAAGTATGCCGATCTTGTTCGAAAAGCGGTTGCGGAAACATGGGAGACTGCGGCGCAAGGTGGCGTGTGGTTTGCGAATACTTGGCCGTCCTGTACGGGCGGCGCGCCAGGTATGCACGTGCGGGTCGCTGATGAAGGCGCCCACACCGACGTCATCGGCAGGTATCTCGACGGCAAGCCATGGGGCATGACTCTCAATTTCAGTTTCGATCATTGGAGCAAAGGCTGTCGGCATAGACGCGAGTTCTGCATCCGTGCGGTTGCAGTCCACGACTTCGGACATGCTCTTGGTTTTACGCATGAACAGAACCGCGACGATGCGCCGGAGCAGTGCCGCAACGAGAAAGCTTCTGGCTCGGTCGGCGATTATAAATTCACGAAGTACGACCCCAATTCCATAATGAACTATTGTAATCCAGCATGGAACGGGAACGGACAGCTCAGCCCTCTCGATATCGCCGCTGTCAGGACATTCTATCCGTCCTGACACTCGGTCTTTTGGTATCCATGAGCGCTCCCGCGCAGGCGGATCGCGCGGCAGTGCAAATTGCTGCGCGTTACAACGTCAGGACGGTTCACGTCCAGTTCGTTGGCGTGATGTACAACGGCAAGCAGGAAGTCGGCGGCAGCTCCGGGCTGCTCATCGGCGACAGCCTCGTGCTGACCAACAGCCATGTGATCGGACGCGAGGAGAACTATAAGAGCTTCGAAGTCAATGCCCATCTCGGGCCGCGCAATGCGAACCCGATCAAAGTCCCTGCGGTTCATCGCGACGATGCCAGAGACTTGGCTCTTCTCGATCTGTCGCAGCCCGCCGGAAACAGCGGAGGCGCCTCTCGTTGTCCGATGCCCGTGATCGATGACAACCAGCAAGCCCCGATGGGGACCCAGCTTTATCTGCTCGGTTATCCGCTCGATCTGGATCTGAGCATATCGAGCGGTCTGATAAGCAACCAGACTAGCCCGAACGGTCGCTGGCAAACGAACACGGTTGTGAACGTCGGCAGCGGTGGCCCCGCATTCAACGAGTTCGGCGCCCTGCTGGGGATCGCAGTTGGCGGCATCGTCAAGTGGAACGAGGCGGATGTTTTTGGCGTCAACTTCATCATTCCCGCCACCGTGATTACTGCAAGCCCCCTGTACAGCATGATCGCGGCCATTCCGCAGCCGTCTGTTTGCTGGACCAAGTGGGTCGAGACAACGATCTCGTTTGAGAACTGGACGAAACTGAATTCCACGCATGTGCAGACGCAAGCCAATGCCGGCGTGAAGATCCCCGAAATCCTCTCCGGAGCGATCCATACGCTACTGCCCGAAGACCGCCGCCTCATCGTGAACGTCCCGGTGTCGCAGCTCATCGACCCGAAGCTGATCGAGCGGGCGTATACGGTGGACAAAACCAAGGACGATCACCCGGTCGTATTTGCGGAGCATTCGGCGGACTATGCCGAGACTTTCCCTGCTGAGCCCGGCTACCGCATCACAGGGTGCACGTGGCACGTTGAGACCGCCAATGGTGCGAGCAATATCGGTTGCGCGATCAACGGCGGCGGGGCGGAGGTTCGCTTCACCTACAGGCTTACCAGCGTACCTGCTGTCGACAGGTATCGCGGATGGCTGGGCGCTACGGTCAACGTTTCCCAAACCCCTGCAAAGTAGGTAGCTGATCGATGGTCATGCTCGTCTTGCCAATTCGAGGTTCGAACCGGTTGCATCGGCTCGGCCACGCCTTCCAGCAGCTTCGAACAGTGCTCATTGTCTTGTTTTGCGCGCTCGCGACCGGTTGCGCCCACCAGGGTCCGGCCTCGCAGCAGGCCAACCGGCATATACAGAAGGCGCCCCAGAAACATGAGAGCGCGTTCAAGAAATACGGCTATCGCTATGGCCCCGGGTACTACCACCATGTCCGGCACTATCATGCCTACCGGCCGTGGCGACGGACAACCGGTGAGGCGAGCGAGGAGGCGCCTCCCGACAAACGCAGCACCGGAGCCGCGGTGGTGGTCAATAGATCTGTAATCAAGGGGTTGGTACCCGTCTACTTCGCCACCAATCGCGTGGTGACCGGTGGGTCCGGTCTGGAATGACCCAGATCTCCTATAGTCGTGCGGCCACCAACACATTTGGCTGCGTGACGGTTAGCATTCCCATCGTTCACAAGATGGGAGAAGTCGAAACGCCGAAGACAAGCTGGTTCGGGATGCGCAAGGAGGCGGAGGCCGATGGAAAGCATTTCCGAATTCAGAAGCTCGATCGTCTTTCCCGTGAGGAGTTTGCTTCCGCTATCGCAAATCCGGCCGACAGCCTGATGCTATTTGTGCACGGCTACAACGTTGCTTTTTCGGACGCAGCCTTCAGGGCGGCTCAAATTGCTTTCGACGCAAACTACAAAGGCCGTGTCATGATGTACTCCTGGCCGTCCAAGGGCGGAGTGAAGGACTATGACTACGATCGGGAGAGTGCTTTGTACGCTCCGGATGGCTTGTTCGATCTCCTCCAGCTCATTAAAACGGCGGGCAAAGTCTCACGGATAATCGTGATTGCGCATAGTCTGGGCAGCGAGGTGGTTTTGGGCGCCTTGCAGCAAGCCGTGCTGAGCCAGACGGCGCTCGGGATTACTGAATTGATTGATTTTTGCGGCCCCGGACGTGGATCGCGACGTCTATCTACAGCGCGCGAGCCAAATCAAGGCAGCGGCGGGCGCGGTGACGCTATACGCGTCCTCGACGGATCTCGCCTTGCTCACCTGCATGAAGAAAGCGCAATCCACGTCGCGAATGGCATTCGTAACCAAGAGCGGGCCAACTCTCGTGTCCGGTATCGAAATGGTCGATGTTTCTGCTGTGGGAAGCGAAATGTTTGCTCTAAATCACAGTACGTACTCAACCAGCCGCGCGGTTCTCGATGACATAGGCCGTATCATCTCGTCTTCGACGCATCTTAAACCCCCGCAGCGGACCCCGACCCTGCGATCGATGCCCGACGATTCGAATACGACTTATTGGATGTATCCATATTAAGAATCGCTCTTCGGCTGTTTGCAGAGTTGTGGGCCACAAACCTGGCAGATGTGTGCGCGTTCAACGCGAAAATTAAAACGCACGGAGGCGAAAACTGATTGATTGTAGGGCGGATGTGGTTTCTCAATCAGCGGGTCCCAGGTTCGAGTCTGGTGCGTCCATCAAAATAACGGGCGGCAGTTACTGGCGCGCCATTGGCTCGAGTCCGTCTGAGTTCGGCGTGTCGATAATTTGCCTTGCGGAAAGCGGCAAGCAAATTCGTAAGTCTCTTTTCCGATATGTGCCAAAACTGGATCGGCTGCTCCAGCTAGAGATCTTCGCCAAGACCGCCGAGCTCGGCAGCCTGTCCAAGGGCTGCGGACATTCGGTGGATGTCGAACGCGGCCGCGAGCCGACACCTGAGCGGATGGGAGGAGCGGCTCGCGGTGCGGCTGATCGAGCGCAACATGCGCCGGCAATGGCTGACCGAGGCAGGGCAGGATCTGTTGCAGCGTTGCAGGCCGCTCCTGAACGACGCCAAAGCCGACGATGGCGTCAGGGACCGCACGTTGTCGCCCAAGCGCATGCTGCGCGTTACGAGTTCGCTGTCGTTTGCGATGATCTACATGGCGCCGATCCTGCCGGCATTTCGCAAGCTCTACCCCAAGCTCGACGTCCAGATCATCGCGGCCAACCGCTATCCCGATTTCATCGAGGCCGAGTCTCCCTCCGGCGAGGGCCGCCTTGTTGGATTAGTCCAATTGGCGCGTAGCAGTCCTTATGGACAGCCAAAAGCCAGTACTCAGCTCGGGAAGCTCGATGTTCTCAAGGACATTCAAAGTGTTAGCTGCAAAACCAGCGCCAATTCGCCCCAATCCCATCAATACCTTACGCAGTGCTCGCAAAAACCGAGCGCTGATCGTCCAGCGCGACGGCGGAATTCTCCAGATCGGGGTGAGCGATGGCGCCCTCGGTCCGTTCGACACGCGTAGCTTCGCTGAAGCTGGAATGGAGGCGCCGCATGCCGCCTCCTGAAATGCGAAGGGCCGCTCGGCAAAGGCAGCCCCCAATCGCAAATTCAACTTCAGCACCGACACAAATAGCACCCCCGCGCAGGCCCTACGAGCGTTGCAGGCGCGTCGCCTGAGGGCGGACTTCCATTTGCCGCCAGCGACTGCGGCAGCCGTTGCGGAACTCGCCTTTGGCCGGGCGGTGCCGCAATGACGGTTGCGGAGGAGATCGCGCCCGGCGCGACGCTGCAGACCGCGGCGGCGGTGAAGCCGTATGCCGACATTGCGCGCTGCGAATCGCCGGACCATCTCGACGCGATCTGCAAGCTGGTATGGGCTGTCCATTTCGCCAACGAACTTCCGGAACAAGAGGCTACGTTCCTCGCGGCCTGCATCCCGCTTTGGCAGCCCTTGTTGAGCCTGCCTATCCCGCATCTCTGCCTCGCGCCGGCGGCGGAGGACTTCATTTCGCTCGTCTGTCCCCTGGCACCCGTGACAATGCTTAAATTTCTTGCCAGAGCCGCATGTGCAAGGCGCGTTTCTCTTCGTCATCCGCTATTTGAAGACCATCTCATAAAGCATGGTATGGCCGGGCGATTCTTCGAAGGGGACGGCGTCCTCTTGAGTGAGTGCTGCCGCAAAGATGTCCTCCCCGGATAGCCAAGCTCTCTCTGCGTCTGGCGTATTTAACGCGATGTGGAGTGCGCTGTTGAGCTCGTAGCAGATGTGCGAAAGGCCTGCTCCCTTTAATGCGACAGAAAGTGCAGTTGAGTAAGCATCGCGCCCGACGATGTACATCATCGCGGTGGGAATGTTCTCGTCGGTGACGTTGGTGTACGAGCGCCGACAAATCTCTGCGTCGGCAGACGAAGCCAGCCTGCAAAACAGGGGTCGGTCCTGGTAGACGGAGAACTCATCAGCTTCGAGGAGAGGACACGGTGAGGATTGTAGGGGCGTTGCTCGTGCGAGAACGACTTGGTGATTTCATGCGCCTCCCGTACGCGAGCGCCGGCCTGCGACGATAGACGCTTTGCAAGAAAAAGGACTTCAGGTGCTGTGGCGCTCACCCAAATGTTGCAGCAGTGGGAGCATCCGCGACCGCAAGCGATAGGAATGTCGGCCATACCCTTCACCGTCAAATCGGTCTTCGAGAACAAATACTCCAGCGTTTCATCGACGCTGAAGCTCTGCTTGGCGCGACCGAGATGGCCATGAATCTGTCGCGCCAACTCCGCGATAATAAACTCGTTGAGCGCGGATGGGTCGATCCCGCGCGCGACGGCTTTTGGCGCTTGCTTCTTCGCTAGGCGACGTTGATTTCGATCCATACCCTCATCCGACTCATTCGCTATCCGCTTCAACTTGCGAATGGCGTCATCGAGCGCGCTTTGCGCTTCGTCAGTCTCCTTACTCTCGATGTGGTTTTGAACGTCTGCGAGCTCTCGACGAATCACCCGCATGATTGCTTCTGTCGCGTCGGCCGCTACTGACATGAAATCCTCCGGCGCAAAATGCCATATCTAGAAAGCAGGCATCAGATCGCAACCAAAGCGCGAGCGCAAGACTACGCGCTAAATACGCCGAATAATCCGCGCCGGGGTAACAGCGATGACTTCACGGAACGCTGCAGTCGCGTTGTCGTCAATCCGGTGCAGAGGAAGCATTTGCCCCGACCAATGGTCACGGACCCGGTTGCGGTCGACCAAAGGCGTTTGTGGTTGGAGATTTCGCCAGTCAGCAAAGTGCTTCGGGGCTTGGGCGTCGAGCAGCTCAATCTCATAGGGCAGCATCGTGGCCTGTCGGGCATCCGAAGTGGCGTAAAAGCGTGCCTCATATTCGTCGTCAAAGAAAAAGAGCGAGTCGAGGCGCGATGGCTTTTGTGCGAACTCTTGGTCCCTGACGTACTCAAAAACCGCCTCCCGGAACGCCTGGTTGTAAGGCCAGCCGGTTAGGCGAACAATGCGCCCCCAGTTGCCGGGGAGTATGACAGCGCCGGGTTCGAGCATCGTCGAGGAGCAGTGGAAATAGGGCACGGAATGTCCAATCGAGCGAAAGACAGACCCTAGCTCCGAAACGATTCGGCGCAAGCAGCACAGCCCGTTCGTACCCTGGGAAAAAGTACGGGTGCACAGACGCGCCGAAGCGCCCCTCAAAAGGGGTGATTTGGTTAGCGGGGTAGGGTGTCCGGGGGGCGTCGAAACCCGGACCAGAGCTATAGCCGCACATCTTTGGTCAGGATGCTCCCGATCGGCGTCGGGGGTGACGGCTGAATGCAGACATCCCGTCGGGACGTTTGCGACGGATGCACTTGGCGGTGCGGCTCCGAACCCTGCCTTTATGGCCGGGGTCGGGCGTGCTGCCCAGAGGCGCAACCCTTAAAAGCGCTCGGCTCGTCGCTTTGGCGAGTTTCGCCCCCCCGGCTGCAGCGGCTGTCCCGCTGCGTAGAAGGGGCGTCGAAAGCCCTGAGCCACAGAGCACCATCATGATCAGCAAACGACCGTACAGCGCCCCAGGCGCCGCCAGATTGTCATCCCCTCCGCTGATTCCGACCAGCTATCCAGACGCATCCCTGCCCGCCCGCGAGCGCACCGAACCGGGTGCCGGGTCCGCGGCTTCGTTGATCGGGACTGGATCACCAACTTTGAGTCGGAGGCTCCTTATGAAGATGTTCGTCTCGTCTGCGGCAGCGGCGGGCGCGCCAGCCGTCGCCATGAACTTGGCTCCCCATGAGCCTGTCGTCGACCACCAGGGCATTTTGGCCCGGGTTGAGCAAATCGTCGACGTGCTGCGGACCCGCTATATTTGCGAAGGCTGGCAAATGGACGAGGACGGGGCAGCGCGCGCTTTGAACTATTTCCGTCGGCATGTGGAGGGGCCCGGTTTCAAGAACGAAGACGAGGACACGCTTGAATACACTCACGTGCTGGAATTCTTCAGATCGCATGGTCAATCTCTCGATTGGGCGCACGACGGCGATCTCGCTGGAATGATTTCTAATTTTCGCACAATATGACAACGCGACCGCCGTTGTCCGCTGCCCTGGCAGCGTCACAGTAATGATGGCCGTACTCATAGTGGTCGTTTGCTGTCAGCGCTCACAGAGCGCGTTGACTCCACGGCCCCCAGCGGCTGACATTGATGAAACCTCAAAGCGCTGCAACAGATGCTACTCTGCAATAAAAACACCCATTGGTAGTCGTCCGTTAAGAAGCCGAATTGAGCGGGAGCGGACAGGCAAGCGTATGCGATAGCTGGATCAGGAAGAGGCACAAGAGTTCTCTGAGCCAGGCGAGGATACGGCGGAAGTTGTGGCCGACTGCTGAGAGCACGACGTTGGCGGCGTCGCCGGCGCGGCCTTTGAGATAGCAGCGGCCAAGGTGACCTTCGGCCTTCAGATGTCCGATGATGGGCTCGATGGCGGAGCGGCGCCGGAGCTCGCGCTTGATGGCGCCGAACACGCCGCGCTTCTGGCCCGAAATGAAGACGCGACGGGGATTTTGCGTGTCGTGGCCGCGATATCCCTTGTCGACATAGGCCCGCTCGATCGGACAGCCAGTGAGCGCCTCGGTGCGGTCGATGACGTCCCGCAGGGTATGACCGTCGTAGGGATTATCGGGCAGCGACCTGGCGTGCAGTACGAACAGGCCACCGGGCGCCCGGCGGTTGTTGGTGACGATGGAGGCCTTCACGCCGAACTCGTAAGGCGCGGCGGCCTTGCCTTTGCCGATGCATTCCACCTCCGGGGCATGGAAGGAATAAAGCTTCCAGCCGCGCTGGCGCTGCTGCTGCGAGCGGATTTGCACGGCCCGGCCAAGCGGGAGGGCGAATGCCTCCTCCAATGCCGGCTGGCCCTCGATCTTGCGGCGGATGTCGCGGATGATGCGGCCGAGCCGGCTGCGCAGAATGCGCAACTGCCGCTGATGCCGGCTGAACTGTTTGGCATGGGCGTAGCGGCCCGCCATCATCGCGGCGGCCTTGGCCACACGAGAATAGGATTGCCGCAGCCTGACGGCGTGCCTTCTCGCCAGGCGGTTGAGCCCCTTGATAGCCGCATGGAGCAGCTTGGCATCGGTCGGAAAGGTGATGGCCTTCGGCTGCACCGTGGTGTCGACGGTGACGCGCTTGAGGTCCTGGCCGCGTAACGCGCCGGCCTCGTGCGCCACCCGCAGGCTCTCCGCCAGCAGCAGCTCCAACTTGTCGCCGAGCCGCTTGCGCCAATGGCTCAGGTCCGAGCGCTCGTGCGGGAAGGCATGCTGAAAGAACTCTTGCCCGGTGAAGAACTGGAAATACGGGTCGTGAACCCAGCGCTCGCAAACACCCTCATCGGACAGCCCGTAAGTGTGCTTGAGCAACAGCAGCCCGATCATGAACCGGGTCTCGATCCCGGGCCGGCCATTCTCGCTGTAGAGCGGCGCGACCTCGCCGTCGATCCAGTCCCAATCGATCTTGCCGGCGAGCTGAACCAGCTCGTGCTTCATGTTGATGATCTGGTCCAGCCGCGCCCGGAACAGATCGTTCGATCCCGTCGTCCTGTGCTTCTTCGGTCGCATCGGCCCCTCCGATGCACCACAGAATCATGGTCCGCAGCGAAAGGGAATCCACAAACGACAATTGCAAGATTTGGGGGCCTCAAGCCCCCAATCCCTGCAATCTCAAATGCCGCCGCAACCGGAAAACTGACTCCTGCTCAATCGCTTAGAGCCTTGTTCACGGACGACTTGGTAGTCGCACGATCATCGTTATAGGATAGGCGTGGCTTTTGGGCCGTGGATTTTCCTAGCTTCAGTTGTTGTCGATCCAATTTGTCGAGAAGATCAAAAAATGCTTCGAGGGCATACTGTCGCTAAGCCGTTTTCCATAGCAACCTTACTCTCGCTAATCGCACTTGGCTGCTGGCCGGTTCTCGCCGAGCAACCTCGCCGGTCGGCGGACGCGCCCAAATTGCTTGAACGGCAAAGATATTTTTTCGGGATTACCCTCTTAAGGCACGAGCCGAAAAATGTGTCTGTGGAGCAAATGAGCCATGATGGGACACGGATTCCTTGGGCGGGCACCGCAAAGACCAATCGAGTAGTTCTGCGAGCAGGTGGCGATCCAGATCCTTCGCCCAATATTTGCCCGCCGAGGGGGATCGTCGAATTCGAAATCAGAGAAGGGCACGAACAGTTTACGTATCAACCCAATATACCGTCTCCGGTAGCAGGATGTCTTCCAAACGATTGCTCTCGACTTGTAGGGGCAACAGCCGTGACGCTGCAGCCCAAGACAGCGTACAAATGGCAAGCTCGTCTCGTGGCTATCTATGACTGGATGGAGTGCACAAACTTCGGTTGCCGCTGCACCGGCGAGGCGAATAGGTGGCCAGGATTTTGGGAAGAGATTGGCCTCCCCGTGCCCGGCTATTTCTCATTCTTTACGCCGTAGGCCCGCCATCTTGTATCGCTCGCCGTTGTGTGCCTTTGGTTCACTTACACTTTCGTTACAGGGACGAGCGCGATCCGCTGCCCCCGCTGTTTCCCAATGCGCGAAATGTGCGGGCTGCGTCGTCGCAACAGGAGCGCCATGTATGCGTTTAGGATTAACTGCAGAGCGCGCGCTTTCGTTTTCGGTACAGGCACGACGGCCCTGATGCCGGCGGCACCCGTCACCGATCTTTCGCCCGGCCAGGTCACGCCTGATCATTCCGTCCTGTGGCAAGTCGAGTTGGAGAAGGTCCTCGCCGGCGCGCCAGCGGCTACCGAGCGGTCGCTGGTTGGGTGCCTCCCGCTATGCCGGCCGGCGCGCGGCCGCAAAGGTGGACGTTGAGGGAAGCGGCTGGGCGCCGTCCTGGATAGGCGTGCTGCTAATGGCGTTGGGTATCGTCTCCGTCTTAAGCTCGAGCCGCGTGCTTCGGAAAGTTGTGCTGTTGCGCTGTTGAGGGGAAGGTAGACTCGGGGCTGTACCAGGCAGAGAAAGGCCCCAGCCCGGGCCGCGCATGAGCTGATGCGGATCAATGCTCGGGTGCATCTAACATCGTCTCCAAACGGCTGTTGCTCTGCTGCCCGCTCCGGCCCGCCGTCTTCTGCCGATTGTTCTCGCCTCTACGATTCGAAGCCTATTTCGAAGCTTCTCCACCTCTCTAAGCTCGGCGATGAGCGTTTGGAGGCGTGCGTGCACAACAGCACAGCTATAGCCCTCGCGAATATTGGTCATTACCTGCCCCGAAATATGATTTGAATTAAGCAGCTTCGATAGAACAGAACAATTGCGCAATCGCTACTTCGTGCGCTTAGTGGGCTAGAGCTGTAGCCGCCAGATGCTCCCAGTACTCTGCCTCTGCGAGCAGCTTCCAGCTTCTCTCGGGATCACGCACAGCGGCCTGTCGGCATAGCAACGCCATCGCGCGAAAGCGGCGCATAGCTTCCATCGCAAAACTCCCTGCTTCTGTTTTCCCCAACCTTATTTTTTATTATTGCGGTAGAGTCATCATGATTATTGCGCATAACTAAATTTCTCGTTCAGCGGCAGCGAGTTAAGTTCCGCCGGTGGGTCAAAGCGGAACTATTTTCGCTTTATGCTTCACGTTGGTTTCGAATCCGAGTTGGTGCGGGATAATCGCGCGCGCATTGCGTAGCTCGGCGCAATCGACCGCAGCGCCATGGAATATGCTGCGGCAGCAACATGCATGCGAAGCGGCCTGAGTAGGCATGCAATGTCGGAAGCCGAACCGACCGACCGCGGAGGGTCTTTTCTAGTTGGCCGGTTGCTGAGCACCTGAACCTTACTGGCGATCAGCCCGGCGCAAATGCCGGGCTCATTCGTCAGGCTCATTCCGCGGGACCAGCTTGAACGAACGACCAAGTGCCGAGGCGACCAAGTCTTAGCGATGCCTGGGATTTACTAGCGGCCTCGCTCGGGATTACTCCTCGAGAACGCTATCGTTTCCCTTCGGTCCCGCGATGGTCTGACGCTCTGGGACCTGCTGCGGGCGATAGCGCGACTCGCGCTCGCGGGAAATTGGGCGTTCGGACAGATTCCGGCCGATCTTAGCTTGGAGCTCGATAACATCGGTGAACACGTCGGCTTGGCGGCGCAGCTCGTCGGCGATCATCGGCGGCTGGCTCGCGATCGTGGAAATGACGGTGACCCGAACGCCGTGGCGCTGCACCGCCTCAACTAGGGACCGGAAGTCGCCGTCACCGGAGAATAGCACCATCTCGTCGATATGCGCGGCGAGCTCCATGGCATTGACAGCGAGCTCAATGTCCATGTTGCCCTTGACCTTGCGTCGACCGCCAGCGTCAATGAACTCCTTGGTCGGCTTGGTGACGACCGTGTACCCGTTATAATCAAGCCAATCGATCAGCGGACGGATCGAGGAGAACTCCTTGTCCTCGATAGTGGCGGTGTAGTAGAACGCGCGCAGAAGCGTACCGCGGCTCTGAAATTCGGTCAGCAGGCGTTTGTAATCGATATCGAAGCCGAGCGTCTTCGCTGTCGCATAGAGATTGGCTCCATCAATGAAGAGCGCAATCTTGCTTGGAGACGACATGTTGTGATCTCGGAAGGACGAAGTACCATGCTGCGGGAATATGAACCCGCCAATGAGGCGGCACTTCCAAAGCTTTCATCAAAGCCGGGTTTGCCGATGCTATACCGGGGTCCTTTAACCTTCAAACAGTTTTCCTCGACCACTCCAACTCGTACCCCTCAAAGACGAGCAAATTCCGGCTGGGGGCGTTGAGGGGCATGTTAGTCACTTGTGGATTGGGTCAGCGCTTTCGACTATTCTAGACCTGCCCGGAATTGTTGTGCACCGCAATGCCTGACCAATTCGAAGTCTTTGATATCGCCTTTGAACGGCGAGGCCGAAGGTGGACTTGGCGCGTGTGCACCCGCGAAGAGACGACCGTGATGTCAGGACGGGAGACCAGCAGAGCCGCCGCCAGATACAAAGCAGCCAGGGCGCTTTTCCTGATGCTGCTCTCGGCTCCCTATCGATCGGCGAGATCGAAGGTTTCCACCGGAGGAGCGGCTGAACGAGCAAAACAGTCGTCCGACCAATCCCAGCGACGAAGGCTGGCCTCCTAGCAACGAACTCAAAACGCCGCATACGCTGTAGACGAACGCACGATCCGCGCGGCATTCATGGCGTCGTGATCAATCCGCTATCCGTCGCCACTATCCAGCGGTTGCCCCAACGCACGATAGAGTCGATGCGCCCAATGCCGAGGACTGTGTCGCCGCGCATTCCGATCCGAACGCCAGCAGGCCCAGCGAGAACCGCCGTCCCACCTCGAACATCTAGAATGGTCCACCCCTCAATCGTCGTCGGCGTTGTGTCCGGCGAGGGTGTGAGAGGCGCTCTGGGCTCTATCGAGCCGGTCACAGTCACATCTGCTTGGATGGTCGGAGAACGCCTGCTTGAAAACTCCGCGGACTGGGCCCCGTCCGACCATCTGGCCAGAGGCTTCGGAGCAACGCTCGCGACGACTGTCGAGGGTTGCCCCAAAGCAGGTCCGCGCCCGGATCCTTGTAGCTCATCCCGTGCCGAAGGGTGTTGTAAAATAGGACCGCGATCTTGCGAGCGGTCGCCGTCACGGCCTTCGCCTTGCCCGCACGTGAGGACAGCCGACGATAGAATGCCCCGAGCGCCGTATCGCTTCGCCCAACCGTAGTGGCTGCCAGCCGCAACAGCGCGGCTGCTCGACTGGAGGACCTCCGTGTACGCGAGGACAGTACCTTACCACCAGAGACCTTGTTGCCAGGTGCGAGGCAGAGCCAGGAGGTGAAGTGCTTAGCGCTTGGCCATGCCTTCAGGTCCGTCCCGCACTCGCCGATGAGCTTCAATGCGAGTGACGGACCCAACCCATGGATCTCAGTCAAATCAACGCCGACCACGCCGTACAGCGCGGCTCTGACATCGAAGGTGGGCGCGTTGACCTGCTTGGTCTTGATGCGTGCTCTGGATAGCTTTGCGACAGGTTTTTCCGTTTTGGGGCTCAGCCCTGCGATTAGGACTTCGAGTTCGCGGTCGCAATCCAACATCTTTGCCTGATAGGTGTCGTAAAGTTCCAACGATTGAGTCAGGGCGAAGACATGTTCCTCCCGGTCGTTGCCAACCAATGCTGCGCGGATTGTCTCAGTCGAAGAATGGCACCGGACGTCCCGGTAGGTTGCCAACACGTCGGGATTGCGCTCGCCTCCAACAATGGCGCGAATGATCCGCATGCCCGTCGCACCGGTGATATCCGAGACGACATGATGGAGTTGGAGGTTCATCTCCATCAGGGCCTTCTGCATATGCTGGATGTGGGCGGCAGCATATTCCACAAGCCGCTCCCGCTGGCGCAGATAGGCCGCAGGGTCGCAATCTCGGTATCAGGTCGGAAGCTGACACGTAACAGGCCGTAGGCATGAAGCTGGCGCAACCACGCGGCATCACTCACATCGGTTTTGCGTCCGGGCACGTTCTTGGCGTACCGCGCATTGACCAGAATGACATCAAAGCCGCGCTGCTCTAGGATCTCGTAGACCGGGATCCAGTAGACCCCAGTCGATTCCATCGCAACACTGGTCACGCCGCAAGCCTTAAACCAGTCCGCCAGATCATGCAGGTCTGAAGTGAACGTCCCGAACGTGCGCACCGGGATGTCCACGCTGGCCGGGTTCACCGCGGCCATGTGCATCTTCGAACCAATGTCGATGGCTGCGGCACCAGAGTTGACCGGCTTCAACTCCGGGCGGTTATCAGTCGTCGTCTTGGGCATAGCATCCTCCCTTCAATCGTGAGCAGGAGGGTCTGGGTTATGCCAATCGTCATCTTCCTAATCGGGATCGTCGCCGGAGCGGCGTCACCACTCTCAAGCCCGCATGAACCCATGGACCACGTTTTTTAACGGGGATTGCGCCTCCAATAAGCTGACGGCCGCTACCCTCCCTGCCGCAGAGAATAGCACAAGGTCGTTTCTACCCCGCGCAGGCGTGCAACGGCTCTGGACAGTTTTTTAGAATGTCGCGCTCCATACGCAGCCGCTCGTTCTCCTGGCGCAGGCGGGAGATCTCCGAAGCCTGGTCCGCCGACATCGGCGTCGCCTGCGTGGTGGAGTGCCACGCCGCCGATGCCGGCTCCTGCCGGAGCTTATCTACCCAGCGTCGCAATACCGAGTCGCGCAGACCGAGCTCCTTGGCAACCGCCCCGATCGAGCGACCGCTCGACACCACCAGTTCGGCGGCCTGGCGCTTGTACTCCTCAGTAAACGACCGACGTTGACGTTCCATTCGACACCTCCGGGCTCAACGAGCCTACTACAGGTGTCCACCCATTCGGAGGAGGTTCAGTTTCTTGAGTGCCGCAGTCTCCTGAGTGATCTGCTCCTTCAGCTTTTAAGCTCGTTATCTATCGATGTTTTTTCAGCGACGAGTTCAGTTATGCGCTTTAGCCTGTCCACTATAGTTCTCCTATGTGCAGGGTTTTTCCACCGCATTGGTACCAAGGCTGTTCGAAGGCCCAGCCTTTATCGAAGGGCTGCAGTGTGTTGCCCGTGATCGTTGGAAACGTTTCGAATGCAAAGTGGTTGAGAAAGCGCGGCGCGATCGACGCCAGCAGCTCCATCATGCTTTCGCAGAGAAGCAAGCTGGAGTATGCAGATTGGCGCCGAGCGCCGCAAAAAACCGAGCTCAAGTCGGAATGAAGCTGAGGTGGACGCGCAGCTGAGCCCAAGCGAAGCTCCGCGGACCAGAAAGATAGCGGTTCAAGTTTCAGACAGCATTTTGCTGACCGCCCGGGGATGCGCGAGAGCGTCGTCGCCCAGGCGGCTCTTGAGCGCTTCCTGGATCGGGCCGCCTATGGATGCTTTTGTTTACGCGGCCATCGATCGGAATGAGCAGGTGCTCAACTTCTGCATTTCGGGTGGGCTTTCCTCGTCCGGTACGGGACGGGGTGAATTCTCGAGCAATGGCCGGAAGGAAGGACACTATCCCTCAATCCCCCTTGGCTCAAAAAGTTATATTAGAAATATCAGATCGCACGCAAGCGCAAGTCGACGGGCCAAAGCAGGTCAGTTCACGTCGTGATCCCGAGCGCCGAAATGGTCATCCTGGAAGCCGATCAGGACGTGGACTGGTGAACTCGACCTTGTGCTGGCTGACTTCCCGCCTCGTCGGTCAACAGGCGCGTCAAGAACCTCCAACCGACTGATTGCCTGAGAAGCTCCAAGCAGCTGGTCGGATATGCGACATGCGTCGCGAGCTCGACAGGAACGATACAAAAATGCGTAATTTCAATGAGCGCTGGCTGGCATGCGACTTGCTATTTTCTCCGCAGAGCCAGGTAAAGCGAGCTTGAGCAATGACCAGTCTGACTGAGAGCGCAAGTCAAGTCGGTGCGGCGAACCTGCTGAGCGTCGGTTCGCGGGCCCCCTCGATCAAAATCGAGAACTGGCTACGCGGCCAGCCCGTTAGAAAGTTCGAACGTGGGAAAGTATATATCCTCGAATTTTGGGCGACGTGGTGCGGACCATGTATCGCCTCGATGCCAAATCTGGTGGTCCTGCAAGACAAATACAGGAACAACGGAGTTGAGGTGGTGGGCATCGCGGCTCACGAACAAGCTTCGACGGAAAATGAAGCGCGAGCCAGCTTGGACGCCTGGTTGACAAAAAGCTTGTCAAATCTGAACTACGCGATCGCATTCGACTACGCCGGCGAAATGAACAAGCTTTGGCTGGATCCAAGCTTTTCTGTCGGGATTCCCACGTCATTCGTCGTTGACCGTGACGGCCACATCGCCTTCATTGGCCATCCGACGCAGCTCGATCATGCCTTGCCCAAAATTCTGAACGGATCCTGGGCAATGAGCGATGACGCCAAAGCGCTGGATGCGGAAAGGATAAACACGGGCCGACGCCGAAAGCGTGAACTATCGCAGAAGAGAGCTCTGGTGGAGCCGATCTTTGCCAGACTTGAGCCCGCCATGAAGAGAAAGGATTGGCCGACAGCCCTTTCAGCTATCGAGGAGGCCCTCGCGGCGATGCCGGACGAGGTCACCTTCCGTGGGCTTCACGCGGAATTGTTGCTTCACAAGATACACGACCTGGGGGCTGGCCTGCCGGTGTTGCGCGAATTAGTTCGCGACGCGATCGAGAAGAAGTCCGTGGTTTGGATGAGCGTCGCGATCCGCCAACTGTTCGACCCCGCGAAAGACTACTCCGATTTTCCACATGCGGAGCGCTTTGCCATGGGCAAGGAGCTCTCCGAACACATCCTGACGGCGAATCCGCCCCGAGGCAGCGACGGCGCGAAGTTCCTGTCGTACGGGGCGGTCGCTCAGTACTATTACGAGACCGGTAAGAGGGACCGCGCGATCGAATTGGTCGAGGTGGCGCTGAAGTGGCTGGATGCAGCGCCTGCCTCGGATCTAGCGAAACGGGACGTCGTGCAGTGCTATCTCCAGGCTTTGGCGAGCTACAGGAGTGAGAAGCTCTCTTACGAGGAGTGCTGTTCAGCCCCGCAAAACACGGCTCTCGAAAAAACCGGAACCGAGATCGCCAAGGGAGGCGGCGTGAGCAATGCTTGACATGTCTTTTCGGCCTCGTGGTTTTTGCGATCGAAATCGAAGCCTCTTGGGAATGTCGGGGCATTCACATGAAGTGAGGACAGGAGGCGCGAGCCGGTGAACGCAGGCGAGGCCGCACCACCATAAGTTCTTTATGGCGAATGTTTCCTAAAGGTTGGTCGCGCTCCGACGCGATAGCGGTGAGAGTGCCTGCTGAAGTGAAGAGTGGTCGGCGGCTGCTAAGATTGGCGTCCTAGAAGATGCTGGATGGCATCTTCGAACAACTAAAAAGATAGAAATGGGTGGTGACGCTGATGCTTTCCAGCTCTCAAGGAAGCTTTCTCAACTTTCTATCGCTGCTCTCGGAAGCGGTTCAGAACTTCGTTCTGCTTGGAGGGCAAGCCGATTCGGGAGAGGCGCCAGTCCGTGGCTCTGGACTGTGCTGTTCGGAGCCGTCAGATTCCCCTGCGCCCGCCAGTGAAGGAACACTGAGCGAAGCTGTACCTTCATTGAGCGGCCTCTTTGCGAGCACGGCGCCGGGTCGAGCATGATGTACAATCAGCGCCAGCGCCGCTCTGTCAAAGCCGCCGCCCTGTTCCGGAAATCTGGGCCCTGGTACAAAGTGCTTTACGTCCAGGTACTCATAGCGATCCTGATTGGCATTCTCGTTGGCTGGCTATGGCCCGTTGTGGGGACGAGTAGCTGGGTCAAAGCGCTTGGTGATGGGTTCATCAAGCTGATCAAGATGGTGATCGCACCGATCATCTTCTGCACTGTTGTCTCCGGAATTGCGCATGTTCAGGATGCACGAAAGGTCGGCCGAGTCGGCGTCAAGGCGCTACTTTACTTCGAGATCGTATCAACCTTCGCGCTCGTCCTGGGTCTTTTGATGGGCAATCTCGCTCAGGTCGGTCATGGGCTCGCTCCCAAGGGGGATGCCGCGGCCGTAGCCAACTACGTTAAGACGGCGGAAGCGCAGAAGACGGTCGATTTCCTCCTCAATATCATTCCGGATAGTGTAGTTGGCGCCTTGGCCCGAGGTGACGTGCTCCAGGTGCTACTGTTTGCCATCCTATTCGGGTTCTCGCTGATGGCGCTTGGGGAGGGGGGTGAGCGGATGCGCGGTCTGGTTGACGATGCTGCACAAGCGGTGTTTGGAGTCATTAGGATCGTAATGAAGGCAGCGCCAATCGGGGCGTTCGGCGCCATGGCCTACACTATCGGCGAATTCGGACCGTCCGCGCTCGGTAAACTCCTCGGATTGGTTGCCCTGTTTTATGTGACAGCCGGGCTCTTCGTGATCATTGTGCTTGGCCTGATCGCGCGGTTGGTAGGCTTTTCTATTCTAAAGTTCATCAGGTACATCAAGGATGAGCTGCTGATCGTGCTCGGAACATCGTCGTCCGAAAGCGCGCTGCCGCAGTTGATGGAAAAACTGGAACGGCTCGGCTGTTCGAAGGCGGTCGTTGGCCTGGTGGTGCCGACAGGATACTCTTTCAATTTGGATGGCACCAACATTTACATGACGTTGGCGACGTTGTTCATCGCGCAGGCGCTCGGGGTCGATCTCAACTTCGGCCAGCAGCTCACGATACTCATTGTGGCAATGCTCACCTCGAAGGGCGCAAGCGGTGTTACCGGTGCTGGCTTCGTCACCCTGGCCGCAACGTTGACGGTGGTCAGTCCTGAGCTTGTCCCAGGCATTGCGATCGTATTCTCGATCGACAAGTTTATGAGCGAGGTGCGCGCGCTTACGAACATTATCGGGAACGGTATTGCCGCGGTATTTGTGTCTTGGTGGGAAGGCGAACTCGACCATGTTTCGCTACACGCGCAACTCAAGTAGATGCGCGAGCTCAGCTCGGCCCTGCGACGGCCAATGCCGTCGCCTACAGAATGCTTCGGGCCAGAAGAGTCGCTGTTCAATCCGGTCCGGGAAAGCTAGCAAAAGCCGTTGAGATTTTCCGAGCTTATTGCAATTGCGGACCAGAAACTCACTATTTGAACTCCTGCATATTGCGTTGACAATTTCGTGCAGTAGTGGGCCTGCCTGATTCTGGGGAAATGGTGCAGGTGTTACTACGCTTGCGGTGGTGTACCAGACCAGCCTTTCGACGTGGGTGTTTGCGGGCTAAGCTTCCTCAAAAGATTGCGGGTGGGATCTCAATCGATGCCCACGTGGGCGAACGACAGTGGTTCAGGAGAAGCAACAAGCCTGAGCAAAGGTCGTTACCGCGAGAGGCGTAAAAATCGTAAAAGCGGGTCATCAGTCATTGCTGATTTCTCGCCTCGCCGTCGGCGGGTCGGCGTGTCAAGCCAGCTCTTTTCAAATACGTCTTCTTCTACGCTAGGCTACGAACGGCACATTCCCTTTGTTGCGGTAATCTAAGACCTAGCTTTTATTGCCTCGGCGTGGGGGCAATCGTGGCGATCCATTCTTTTGATTCAGAAGCGAACTTGCGCGCAGCGCGTATGCTGCGTACCGCGCTGGGGCGTGCGATCGCAGGATATTTGGAAGATCCGGCAACCGTCGAGGTGATGCTCAATCACGATGGCCGATAGTGGATCGACCGACTGTCGAGCGTGCTTACGGATACTGGCGAGAATATATCCCCTCTGATGGAGAGCGAATTATCCGCGTGGTGGGTCACTACGTGTGTGCCGAGGTTCATCCGGGGAGCCCAAGGATTTCTGCCGAGCTGCCCGAGACGGGAGAGCGATTCGAGGGGCTGCTGCCGCCGGTCGTTGCCGCGCGCGATCCGAAAGCCGGCGGTTGCCGTGTTCAGCCTCGAGGATTACGTCGCGGTCGGCATCATACCGCCGGATTAGCCCGGTGCATTGAGGGATGCAGTTCGCGCGCGCGACAACATTCTGGTCGCCGGCGGCACCCAGACCGGCAAGACGACACTGACCAATGCCCTTCTCGCCAAGGTCGCTAAAACGACTGATCGGGTCGGTCTCATCGAAGCTACGCGTGAGCTTCAGTGCTTGGCGCCAAACCTCTGGCGCTCCGCACGAAGGACGGCTTGATCTCGCTCTCCGACCTGGTCCGTTCGTCGCTCCGTCTGAGCCCCGATCGAATTCCCATCGGTGACGTGCGCGGAGCCGAAGCGCCCAATTTGCTCGAGGCTTGGGGCACAGGACATCCTGGCGGAATCGGTACGATCCATGCCAGAACGGCGCTCGGGGCGTTGCGTCGTCTTGAGCAGCTCGTCCAAGAAGCTGTTGTCACAGTCCCGCGTCCGCTTATCGCCGAAAAAATCAACGTGATCGCGGTGCTCAGCGGCCGCGGCGCCGAGCGCCGCTTGAGCGAGCTCGCCCTCGTTAACAGGCTTAGGAGCATCAGGTGATTACAGCCTTTCTGCAATTGGAGACCGGTCATGACGATGCCTTCATTTCTCCGCCGCGCCAGCATTCCGGCCACGGCCATGTGGCCCTTTGGCTGAGCAGTCTCCCGGTTTGGGCCGCTGGCTCAAACATGCCGTGGGAGCAGCCGCTCAATCAGATTTTGCAGTCGGTCGAGGGTCCCGCCGCCAAGATTATCGCCGTCATCATTGTCATCGTATCGCTCGCTTTGGCGACACGTCTCGTAGCATTCGTCGCCTGGTTCAGATCGTTTTCGGTCTGTCCATTGCCTTTGCGGCATCAAGCTTCTTTCTGTCCTTCTTCTCCTTCGGCGGCTGCGTGGTGATCTGATGGAGGAGCCTACCGCAGGCTTTGTCGCGCCCGTGCAACGTGCGCTCACCGAACCGATCCTGATGGCGGTGCGCCGCGCGCGGTGGCGACACGATAGCGGCTGCACTCGGTTTTGGGCTGCGCCTGTGGGTTTCCGGCCTTCTTTTCTGGCTCATCGGCCACGTGGCCGACGTCTGGGCCGCAAAACGCGATCCTGATTTCGTGGAAGTCGTGCGCCGGCACGTTCGCATTCCAAGCCACCTCAGCTCCTAGAGACGCCTATGAATCTTGCCGAATATCGCCGTTCAAACTCACGTCTTCCCGACTTCCTGCCTTGGGCGGCCCCGGTGGATGAGGGCATCATTCTCAACAAGGATGGCTCGTTTCGCCGGACGGCAAGGTTCCTGGACCAGATCTAGATAGTGCTGTTCCGGCTGAACTCGTCGCCGTCGCCGGGCGACTCCACAATGCGCTCCGGCGGCTAGGCTCTGGCTGGGCCATTTTCGTCCAGGCGCAGCGTCATTCGGCCAGGCTTTATCCTGCGAGTACTGTTCCGAATGCGGCGTCAAGCCCGGTCGACGCTGAGCGGAAAGCGCAATTTGAAGAGGCGGGTGCTCATTTTGAATGAAGCGCTACCTGACTTTTCTTTATTTACCGCCGGCGGAGGGGGGCGCCACGCGGGCAGTTATCGCACGGGCGCCGCGGATGCACGAGAGGTGCTGGGCGGCTTCATCGACCGGACCAACCGCGTCTCGCAGCTTGTGGAAGTGTTTATGCCGGAATGCAGCTGGCTCGATGATGAGGCAACGCAGACCTACCTGCACTCGACGATCTCGACCCGGCGGCATCGGGTTCGTGTCCCTGAGATCCCCATGTATCTCAACGCGCTACTTGCCTAACAGCCGCTCACGGGTGGGCTCGATCCGATGCTGGGCGAGGCGCATCTGCGCGTTCTGACGATCGTGGGCTTTCCGACCGCGACCACTCCCGGGATTCTCGACGACCTCAATCGGTTGCCTTTTCCATATCGCTGGTCGACCCGGGCCCATCATGCTCGACAAAGCGGATGCTTTAAGGCTCCTGACTCGGACCCGACGGCAATGGTTCGCCAAGCGGAAGTCGATCGCCGCGATCCTGAAGGAGGTGATGACGAATGAGGCTTCAAGTCTTCTCGATAGTGATGCTCACAACAAGGCGATTGATGCAGATAGCGCGCTCGGATCAGATCGGTGAGGCCTCACGCACAAACTGCCGGCGAGCATCCACCGCGATCTCGTAGCCCACGCCGATATCCTCGCAAAAGAGACAGGGCCAACCGGTCGGGGATCGGTTCATGGCAGCCGACAGAAATTTCCGGAATGCTCGACGGACGCGTCAACCGAGCGGAGGTGATGGATAGCGGTCGGAGAACAACTTGAGGAACGCGGTCAGGGCAGGAGTTTAACGTTCGCCAGTATGCCGATTCGCTGCGGCACCCTCACGCAGCTCGCGATAGGCAAGACCGCATGATCGATCTCCATCTCGGATTCGAAAGCGTGATGGCATTAGCTTCGATACCCTGAGTTTTTGAGATAGTTGGCGCATTCTTCGGGGGTGGAGGCGTCAAGGAGTTCGCCGATGGCAGCGCAAACCGAATGGACGGTTCGTGCGGCTGCCTTGCGGAAGCAGCTGTTTAAGTTTGGCAAAGACCCGTTCAATCGGTTCAGGTCGGGTGAGTATTTGGGCACAAGAACAGCTTGGCTCCGGCGGAGCGGATGAGCTGGCGCACCGCTTTGCTTTTGTGGCTGCCGAGATTGTCCAGGACGACGATATCGCCCGGACGAAGGCTCGGCAGGAAAACCGTCTCGACATAGATCCGGAAACTCACGCCATCGATTCGTCCGTCGATGAACCATGGCGCATCGATCCGGTCATGGCGCAGGGCCGCCACGCAGGTCATGGTTTTCCAGCGGCCGTGAGGAACCTTGGCGCTGAGTCTGTGCCCGCGCGGGGCCCATCCCCGCAAGGGCGCCATGTCTGTCCGGGTCCAGGTCTCGTTGATGAAGACCAGCCGCTCAGCTTTGACGCGACCTTGGTACTTTGCCCACTGGGCTGGCCGCCGTGCCACGTCGGGACGATCGCGCTCGCCAGCCACCAAGCTTTTTTTGAAGCTGAACTTCTCGGCATGCACGAAGTCCCACACCGAGTGATAGTCGACCTTCAGGCCGCGACCGGCAAGTTCGGCAACAAGCCCGCGGCCGTCCTTGATCCGTTGCGACAGCCAGACCGCGTCGTCTCCCGAAACCGCCTTCGGCTTGTGACCGCCCATCTGGCGAGCAACGCTGCCGGTCTCATCGACCCGCTTCATCCAGCCGATCGCTGTGCTGATCGCTACTCCAAACTGCTTGGCGGCCTTGTTGCGGGACATTCCGCACTCAATCGCCGCCACCACGCGCTCGCGCAGATTGAGAGAATAAGGCTTGCCATCCATGCTAGCCTCCGCCCAGCCAGCATGGTGATTCAGAAACAGACTGATTGAGAATTTCAAATCGATTCAGCCTAGTTAGCAGCACTGATTTAGACAGATCTCTGTGTTCATCCTGATAAGGTCGATGATGACCCAGCCGAATCAGAATCTCGGAAGGCGCCGACAGGACGATGAATCGCGAAGCGAGCTAACTTCGAGCTTCGTGCTGGTGTATCGAAGTGAAGCCCACGGTTCGCTCGGAGATGCTGAGTATGGCTCCTATCTCGCCGGCCGATTTGCCGCGCTATTTAGGCGCCGATCACGCCGAGCTTGGCGTGACCTCTGAAAAGGTTTCGCGCGATCGTGCGTCGCTGGATCTCGTCAGAACCGTCGTAAATGCGGTACACACGTAGATTGCGGTACCACCGTTCGATCGGTAGCTCCTTGCTGTAGCCCATCGCGCCGTGGATCTGCATGACACGATCAACGACCTTGTTAGCCGTAATCGATCCGGTCAGTTTTGCGATCGAGGATGCGTGCCGCGCGTCATGTCCGTTTTCCGCTTGCCATGCCGCGAGGAGCGTCAGGTATTTCACGGCCTCGATTTCGACGTGTGAATCGGCAATCTGCCATTGGATGGCCTGGTATTCCGCGATAGGGTGTCCCATGGATACGCGGTGCTTGGAGTATTCGATCGCCATCTCGAGCAGGCGCTCCGATGCGCCCACGGCCACTGACGGGATCTCGTAGCGACTGGCGCCAATCCATTCCATCGCCAGCTTAAAGCCCCATCCCAGTTCGCCAAGGATGTTCCGATTTGGAACTCGGACGTCCTCGAAAACGAGCGATGCCGCGCTCCATTGGCCCATTGTCGGGATGGGTTGAGAACGCCAACCCATGTTGCGGTCAACGAGGAAGCAGGTAATGCCGCCCGAGGCGCCCTTGTTCGGATCGGTGACGGCGAACAGTATCACGAAGTCGGCCTCGCTTCCGCCTGAGACGAACGTCTTCTCGCCGTTGAGGATCCAGTCGTCGCCGTCGCGCACAGCCCGCGTGCGAATTGCCGTGGCGTCCGAGCCGGCATCAGGCTCGGTAATCGCGAAGCAGCCGACTCGCTCGCCATTGATGGTTGGGAGGAGATATTCCTGCTTCTGGTCCTCCGTGCCGGAGAACAGGATGTTGTCAGCTGATCCGCCGAACCTGAACGGAACGAAAGTGCGTCCGTTTTCGATATAGACGATGGAGTTCATGATCGCTCCGAGTCCGCTGCCGCCGTACTGCTTCGGGGTGGTGATGCCCCAAAAACCGGCGCTCTTTCCTTTCAGCTGTAGGTCTCGCAGCTGACCGGGTTCGAGACCACGACCGCCTTGGCGCTCATTGCGGAGAACCTGGGCCTCAAGGGGAATGATCTCTTTGTCAATGAACGCGCGGATGGAGGTCCGGACCATATGCTGTTCGTCGCTGAGTGAAAAATCGATCATGATTTTCGTTCCTGTGGACGGATTGTCTAAGGTGAATGGTTGTGCCTCGACCGTATGTCACCTTCGGGCGCCGAGCCCCAGGTTGATGATCTGCTGCTGCCGAATTGCGTGTGCTCCTCGGGATTCTCAGCCGTTGTCAAACCTCAGCACGACAGCGGCAGCGGTTGTGCAGCGTCCTCTTACCCAAGGTCGTTGCACCGAGGACTCCATAGCGACAGCCGCGAGCTCCGATGTTTGTTTCATTTTATCTCAGCGCACAGCCCAGCGCCCGGCACGGCATCACGCCCCAACTACATTGCTAGTGCGCTTACGTTCGACACGGGAAGGATGGCGTTCATCAACCCAGCCGTGGTCTGATCGTTACCTAGCGTCACAGGTTCGCCCTTGGATGTACCCGCGGCCATGGCGGGCTGCGTCTGCGGCTTGATACATCTCTTGCGATAAATTACCGACGTTTGAACTGCGCTCATTCCTTCTGATATACCGAACGGCGGCGTGATGCGCCGCCCTATCAGGTCGGTTGAGTACTCGTCCGGCATTTTCTTGGGCAGCGAGGAAGCGACTGCAACCAGCACTTTGCACATCTTGAGGGCCGACTTGAGTGCGCAAGCGGTCGGTAACCGCACGCGGTTTGAGCAGCAGTCCGAACGCGGAAGCTCAAGCGCCAGCATGTCGAATTCGAAGGCACCCGATACAATGATTGGCATGGCCTGCAGCTTCGAGGAAGCTGGCCGATGGCACAAGGCCTCGCCGGCGCCGCTCGTTGCCCGTATCTTGACCTGCTCAACCATCAGGTGCCGGGTTGATGCTGACCCAAGCGGCCTCAGGCAAAGCGGGCAGGTCGGCTGCTGAATGGTAGGACTTGCAGTCGGCAACGTCGCCTCTGTTGAGCGGCACCGGCCAATTCTTGCCGGCGGAGCTCCATTCAGTTGATGCGCGACTGCAACGGCTGCCTGTCGGCCAGCACAAACAGCGTGCAAGTTCGGGCGCGGAACGCGTTCCACTTTATGCATCGATCAGCCTCTCAGGGACGCCGCACCGCGTCCAAAAATACCGCGCTGAATCTCCGACCCCGCCTTCCGGAATGCGCTCGACCGAGACATCGCGGCCGACCGCGCAACCGCCGTAGGCGGTCGTGAGGTTCCGTTCCCCGCCTGACCGAGATCATCAGGTTCACTCGGCTCCCGACCAATTCCGCTGATTGGGAAGTGGTCGTGCTGGCCGATTGCGAGTGCAAGCGGCGCCCGTTGACACCGCTTCGTATTCTCCTGCGATCTCTTTCACAAGCTCAGCAGCAGCGAGGATGGAGTGCACGCCAGAAACGGAGTGGCCGGCGCACCAAATATTGCTCCAGCGCGGCCCCCCTCCGGTAGAGGTCTTACCGGTTTGGGTTGCTCGCGCCTCGGACACTGACTTGTCAAGTGCTGCGGGGTCGAGACCCGCCGCTACGATTGAGCTGCGCAGCACGTTCGCTGGGAGTCCCCAAAATGAGCTCGTCAAGATAATGTCATCAAAGGTGCTATCAAGTAGCATCTGACGATAGGTATCGCTTGCCATGCTTTCTAAGGTGGCTACGAAGCGAGTGCCCATGCAACCGAGATCACACCCAAGCACGCGCGCTGCCGCTAGCGAAGTTCCGTCTGTAATACCGCCCGCAAGTACAATCGGACCATCGAACATGGCGCGAACGGCGCGAACGAAAGCAAACGAATTGACCCACCCGGTATGGCCTCCTGCGCCGGCGGCGAGCAAAATCAAACCGTCCGCACCGGCTTCGATGGCTCTTTCCGCGTGGTGCAAGGAGGCGATGTCCGCGAACACGAGACAGTCGACTTCGTGCAAGGCATCGATTGCAGCAGCGGGTGATCCCACACTAGTTATGACAATGTCCGGCTTGTGACGTACGAGACAGGCAAGATCATCCTTGAATCGTGGGTGGCGGATCATGAGAGTTGGGCAGTGCGGCGCGACAGCCTTATCCAGGTGAGCGAGATCATGCTCAATCCGGCCGAGCCAAGAATCAAGCTCCTCAACGGATCGGGCGTTTGCTGTCGGAAACGCGCCGATTGCTCCCGCCCGGCAGACGGTAGTCACAAGGTCCACCCCAGAGACATTGGCCATGGGCGCGACGATCAAGGGCACCGCCAGTCGGGAAGAGAGAGCGCCCGGCAGTCTGTCACTCTCGAACAGTGCAGTCACGGCATTTAGTTCCTTAGTCTTGAACGCGCTCGCAGCAAATGTCTTTGGGAATCATAACGCTTATCGAGTATGCGCATTCGGCATTTGCGGCGCCCAGAAAGGATCGTCGGTTTGCATCGCGAATTCCTCAAAGTCACCCTTGATCAACGACGCGACAATCCGTGACATGCTTACGGGATTAATTCCATCACTAACGTTGGTAGTTGACGGGGCCGCATATTGTAGGGCAATCACCGATCCCTCTGGGCCGGTTGAGCTTGAGCGACCATCGGAACACTGCTTGGTACGGCCTTATGCGCTGCTGGTGACTCCAGGCTCGCCCGCGGACTAGGAACACCTGGCCCAGTTCGTGGGTTTGGCGCAGACGCCAATGCGTCGTTCAGTACCTCGACGGCCGGAAGTAGGAGAGCGTCGGATCCGCCTACTAAGGGTTTGAACATCCCAACCGCGCGATGGCCGATGCGCTGCTGTTGCGTCGCGGGCGGCTTCACCTTGCGCAACGTGTTCGTCGCATTTGATCAGGCCCCAACTGGGGGCGCCTACGCCGATCGTCTCGACGTCTTCGTTGGCGGCACCCATCTCGCCACCCGGCCGCTTGGGCGGCTGCATCCCAACAGTAAGCATGGCCAGGTCGTCGATTATCGGCACGTGGTCCATACCTTGCGGCCAGCCAATGGCGCTCCTCAATCTCGTCTACCGTGATCGGCTGTTCCCGCGCGTGCCTATCGCCGAAACTTCGATTGCTCGCGCGAACCGCTGCCGGACAGCAAAGCCTGCCGGGTCATGCTCCGTCTGCTCGCATCAGCTATGACCGCGGCTGTGAAGGTGAACTCGCGATGAGTTCGCGACCGAGCTTTTGCTGGCCGAGGGCCCGAGCTCAACCGGCTGCTTGCTTGGTTCGCTCCCGATTTGGCGCGTGTGCCGCAAGTCGCGGTGCAGTTCGCACCGCTCGCCATCTATGAGTGCCTCGTCGGTGCCGGCGAGATCGGAGGTGCCGCATGAGGACAAACAACACCGTTGACACCGCGCGGCTCGATCTGTTTCTCAACGAATTGCGGCTGCTAGCCATTAATGTGCCGCGGCAGCGACCGAGATCGCCGAACGCGGCCGCCGCCGCGTCCAGCGCCATCTCGTCGAGGCGCAGCTGCCCCGTGGAAAGATCTTGGACAACTTCGAGTTCGAGGCTGTGTCGATGATCTCCAAAGCGCAGGTGACCGCGATCTCCGCTGACGATGGTTGGCTCGGCAAGGGCGCCATATGCTCCTGTACGGACAGCCCGGCGGCGGCAAGAGCGTACGATTGGGCCGCGGTTTCGGCTCCATTGCTTGTCACTTAAAACTCTCCCGCATTCACCACTATCTTCCAACTTTAAAGCGCATTTCGATTGGAGGATCCGAAAGCGAAACAAGCTATTATCCACCCCGCTCGTGCAACTACCGAACCGAATAGGCTAGACGACTGGGTGGAGAACGCGCCACTGATGTTCGAGAGCGTCAGCTGTGTGGCCGCTATAGGGCTGGGCGTCCAAGCAGTGTTCAACGTCGGCATAGGTCGGCGACTCCAACGGATGAAGGGATCTGCCGCACCCGCTCCTCAGCGCGATTCCAAGAGCGAGCTGCGAGCTACACGTGTTCTCTCTCGTCTCGTGCAAGGATCGCGTGCGGCACGCGGATTGCTAGAATGAGGAGCCCGGGCCAGCGCGATGCCCCAGGTGTTCCCAAGAGATCCAATCGATGGGTACCTGGATGTGCTGAGGCCGCCCTCGATAGCCGAAAGGAGTAAACTCATGAAGTGAAACTTACACCCGATCTGCCTAATTGGCACAGATCGAGACTTCAGGGAACGGAAGCAATGAGAACGCTCTCTGACCGTCAATAGCCTGTGCGGTTACGGGAGGAATGCGGTGGAGGATGAGGGGCGCAAGGGGCCCGCACCCAAAGGCCTATGTCTGAGGAGGAAAATTCTGGTGTCTGAGAAAACAATATTAACGTCTGACAGGCGGCCGCGAGCGGTCGGGCTGTTGGGAGGCGGGATCATTGGCGGCGGGTGGGCCGCACGGTTCATCCTCAACGGAGTCGACGTGCGTCTGTATGGTCCTTCTAATGCTGCCATCGAACGCGTGCAGAAGGTGCTATGCAGCGCGCGGCGGGTGTACCGGCAGCTGACGCAGGTTTCTTTGCCGGTCGAAGGGACTCTCACAGCGGTAAGCTCGGTCGCGGACGCCGTTTACGGAGTAGAGCTCGTCCAGGAGTCTGCTCCAGAGAAACTGGAGCTCAAGCAGCAGCTACTGGCGGCCGCCAGTCAAGCAGCGGCACCTGGTGTCCTAATCTGCTCTTCGACCTCAGGGCTACGGCCGTCCTTACTCGCGGCGGGAGTGAGACACCCCGAACGACTGCTTGTCGCGCACCCGTTCACGCCCGTGCATCTGCTTCCGCTCGTTGAGCTTTGCGGGGGAGCGAGCACCACGCCCGATTCGCTGGAGCGCGCGGCGGAGATCTTCCGGGCCGTCGGAATGCACCCACTCGTGGTGCGCAAGGAGGTGAATGGGTTCATCGCGAACCGGCTCCAGGAGGCGCTGTGGCGCGAAGCACTATGGTTAGTGCACGACGATGTGGCCACCACACAAGAGATCGATGACGCAATCCGCTATTCATTCGGACTACGCCGCGCCGTCTTGGGCCCCTTCAGCGTCGGCGGGGGTGCGACCGGCATGCGCGAGTTGATGGAGAAATGGCAACCCGAGCTGAGATCAGCGTGGACGAAGTTCACCGATGTGCCAGAGCACAATGATGCCTTCCTGTGCAAACTCGCCGAACAGTCAGATGCACGGACGGACAATTGGACGGTAGCTGAGTTCGAAGATAGGAGGAACGACGCGCTCGTGGCCGTGCTGCGGGCGCTGCGAACACAGCGCTGCGGCGCGGGTGAGACGATCGCTTACTGGGAACAGAGGTTGCGCGACCGCGCGCCCCAGCTCGACGGTGGCGAGACTTGCCCAACAACCTCAATCTGAATGCATGTCTAGGAGCTCACGACCCGGTAGGTCAAAAAGGCCGCAGAGGTATCGTCAGAATCAGGTGTAAGAGAGCGCCTCTGGGCACGTCGGGTTAGCGGATTGCGCCCGCGAGTTAAGTCCGCTGATTCCGCAAAACCCTCGCCAAAGCGATCGCAAGCTGGCTCATCTTGCGCCCGAACGATTCTGCGCCTCGAGGGCATTCGTAGCGTAGAGCATTTGCGAAATCTTGGAGTGAAGGCGAAGAACGGAACACATTCATATGCCCGGTGCCAAGAACAGCGCCGGCCCCACTCGGCTTTGAAACCTCGAGCCTGAGCAGAGCGAGTTTCGGCATTCCGGACTTCGTAGATCACCTTTGATCGCGGGCTGGATCCACTTCTTCCGATGATTTCAGGACACATGCCCTTGCGGGTCAAATGCACGGCAGGCCTGAACCATCGTTTTGTCTGTTGATCGAGTCGGGAAGCGCTTCAAGCCGTTGACCGCGGCGATCAGGATATGGCCGCCTTTGCTCAGATCACTCATAACCGTGAGCCAGAATTCGGCGCCTCCGATCGACTCGATTCACAGCCGGAACACATGTTTATCGCACGACGGGGTAACACCCCAACATGACGAGGGCCGCCTCGTTCTTGATCCCGTCTCCCGGATTTTAACCCTGGGGGTGTCGAAGAAGACCAACGGATAAATCGATTCCAGAGGTCAGTTTTGCATTCGCGGGCGTCATCGAAGATCGAGTGGCTGAGTTTGCCGATCAGATAGGTGGGATCCGTCGTGCCCTAGGGGCTCAGCCGGCCAGAAGGCCTGGATCTCCAGCCGCTCATGTCCAGCCCATGCAACACTGATGATGTTTTCGTCGAGCGTGTTGGAGCGGTTGGCCCTTGGCAACGATCATCGGTTCGGAGGTGCCGGCACGGCCGCGCGGCACGCGATCCGGATCTCGCCCTCGTCTGTCAACAATGCTTTAGTGCTCGTGCGGTCGCGGCTTTTCCCCGAGCCACGGACGTCGGCAGCCCTTCTAGATGCGGGCGTGAGCCCTACGCCCAATGCACGCTCTAGAAACGCCTTCTTCAGCTGTCTGAAAAGATCGCCTTCGCCGGCGAGCTCTTCCGGCCTGATCCGATACCAGCTCCTTGATCGTTTCAGGACAGCAGCTTGATAGCACGGCTGGTCACGTCCTTCAGCAGTCAGTCTAGGCCTTCACCCTGGCGTCGGTGCAGGATGGGCAACAGGCTATTGCCAAGCGCCGCAGCCTCCGCCGTCAAGTCCATCGCTCACCAGCAGCACGATCGCTGCTTTCCAAACCACCTTCCGCGGCCTCTTTCGGTCTCAAAGTAGCCGCTCAAATGGTTCGTTATCGACCACGCTGAAAGCATTCGGTCGATTTTTGGCGTAGCCTCAAAGAGGCGCGCTGATTGTGAATCGTCTGTCAGCCGTGGACAGCTCGCTTATCAGCAGATCGGGACACTCGCGCCTTTGGCCGCAATGCTGGTTTGCGAGGCGAATCGCGCGGCGCGAATTGTTGGAGAGCCATCACCGTTGGATACAGCGGCGCAAGCGCGTGCCGGCGCCAAAGCCAGGAGGCGGCCGAGCGGGCGGTGTCCAGTTCAAGACATCTAAGTTCCGAATCCGACAGACTAGGGCACAAGAGTGCTGCTACGCGGCGCTGGATTTGTCCCCTTAACGCAGGTCAGTCCAATTCCTTGTTGGCACGCCGATTGCTGAGACCCGCTGAAAGTCCGTTACCAGTGTCAATCTCAACGGCCAGAGGTTCACATGAAAGTGTTCGGGGTGATCCAAATCGACGCGGCCGCCGGTATACAGTCAGGTGCGCTTCCGGGAATTTCAGCTGTACCGCGTCGTGCGAGCGTGCCCTTGTCGCTGCGTCAGCAGCAATTTTGGTTTGTCTCGCGTCTGAAGGGCGGTAGCGAAGATTGTCACGTGCAGACGATGCTTCGGCTTCGCGGCCAGCTGGATAAGGCTGTATTGCAGTCGGCTCTCGATGGACTGGTGGCACACCATGAACTGCTGCGCACCACCTTCGCCGCGCAGGACGGCGAGCCATTTCAGAAGGTCGGTCGGGCGCGTACCGGACTTCTGTTGAGACGGGATCATCTGACGTGGGCGGTAGACCTGGAGGCCGCGCTCTCCGAGCTCGTGCGCCGCGAGGTGGAGGTGCCATTTGATCTGGAACTTGGTCCGCTGATCCGCGCGCGGCTTGTGCGCTTGGCGGTGGATGACCATGCGCTCGCCATTACTATGCACCACATGGTCTCGGACACTTGGTCAAGGAATATCCTCACGCGGGATCTCAGCGAGTTTTATAATGCGATTAGGGAAAACTGCGCGGTTCGATTCAAGGTGTCGCCGGTGCAGTATGCGGACTATGCGCTTTGGCAGCACCGTTGGCTCTCGGGCCAGGCGTTGCAGCGTCAGTCGGAATACTCGCACCGGATACTGGTGGGCGCACCAGCAGTGCTGGAGCTGCCCACGGATCGGCCGCGTTCATCCCGGCCGGACTACTACGGTGGCGATGTCGAGTTTACGCTGCACCCGGTTCTTACAGACCAAATCAAAGCGCTGAGCCGAAATCTTAACACGAGCTTGTTCGTGATGCTGCTGTCAGCCTCGGTGTTGGTACTAGCGAGGCTGTCGTGTCGCGATGAGTTGGTGATCGGCACGCCGGGTGCGAACCGGGCGTACTCCGAAATAAGGCTGATCGGCCTATTTATGAATCCTTTGGCGCTGCGCATCGATTTGTCGAGTGATCCAACGCTGGAGATTTTAGTGGAGCGCGGGCAGGCCGCCGCGGTGGGGGCGAAGGCGCACCAAGATCTACCTTCCGACCAGATGCTGAAGCTCGTCAATTCGTCGCGCACCTTGGCTCACAGCCCTATCTTCCAGGGAGCGTTTGCATGTGAAAACAATGTTGTCGGGCCGGCGCAGCTAGGGGGGCTGAAACTCGAATGCGTGAACCCTTGCGTCCGCTTCGAGCAGCATGATCTTGCGCTCGACGTTAATGAGGTCAACGCCGAGTGTCGCGGTCGGCTATTTTACGCGACGGCACTGCTTGAGAGGAGCACAATCGATCGGTTTGCGGATAATTTCCACCAGGCGGTGAGCCAGATGGACCGAGGCTTTCGGACGCGGAGTTTGGTCGTCGCAGAGATGTCAAGATCTTTGGAATGTGTGGAATGTGAGCGAAGCCGATCCGCACGATCCATGTATCCAGGAGCCAATCGACGCACAGCGCAACCCGGAGGCAATCATGATTGACGACAAGGACCAGAATTCAACCAAGACCGATCTGAACGCACGGGTGAACTCGCCGGCAGCTTCCATTCGCCGACCTGAATCATTGCCCGCAGAATTGGAGTCACGCTGCCACACTAAGATCATGAAATTCATGGAGGGGACGCGCGCCCTTGGTAAACATGAGTTGCAAGCCAGCAGCATCACGCGCTATCAGGTCACAAAGTTCTATCGCGAACGGATCACCAATAGCCGTTACTACGAGCAGCTTAAGCATATTGTGGAACCTTCAGCAAAGGAGTTTGAGAGCCATGGCAGTTTGGACACGAGCGGCGAGCACGACAATACGGTCACCCCTGGACTACAGCACAAGTACGCGCAGACCGGGTTGTTGCTGGTAACGGACCGTTGCGCGTCATATTGTCGTTTTTGTTTCCGTAAACGCATTGTAGGCAAAGATTCCGACGAAATCGCACCTGATTTCTCCCTGATTGCGCAGTACATCGGCGCTCACCCTGAGATGACTAACGTGCTGTTATCGGGAGGCGACCCATTCGTGCTCAGTAGTGCCAAGCTCGACAGAATACTCGATCATCTGCTGCCGATCCCGCACTTGGAGACAATTCGATTCGGCACAAAAATGTTCGCTTTTGCGCCCAAGCGGTTCGAAGATCGAGCTCTAGCGGATTTGTTCCGAAGGATACATGAATCCGGTAAGTCCGCAGCAATAGTTACACATTTTGATCACATCGGTGAAATCTCGGTTGATGCCGAGTGGCGGGTTCGGTCTTTGCGCGCACTGGGCGTGCAGTTCTTCAACCAGTCTGTACTTCTCGCGAAAGTCAATGACGATGCCGAGATCCTGGCGGCGACCTTCGCAAAATGTCACCAAATGGGTGTCCGCCCATATTACCTCTTTCAGGCTAGGCCTGTAAAAGGTGCATCGCATTTTCAAGTGCCTCTCCGTCGTGGGCTTGAAATTGCGCGCAGCGTCAATCAACGTCTCAGTGGAATTCAAAAGACATTCAAATACATCATGTCTCACTACACGGGAAAGATCGAGATCCTCGACTTGGGAGCAGATGGTCGCCTGTATATGCGGTACCACCAAAACAAGACTTCCGAAAAGATAGGAAGAATCTTTTCTCGGCAGCACGTCGACGCTGCTTGCTGGTTGGACGACTTGCCCGAAGAGTGAGATCGAACCGCACTGCAATGTCGGACCGTGTAGAAGACGGACTTCTGCCCCTCCACCCAACGCACGATTAGTGGTGACACTCCGCGCGCCGCTCTGGTTGAAATCCTTTTCGCTTGCGTGATGTAATAGAAGCGGCGCTTGACGTGCACACTCTGGCTGTTCTGACCCGAGTGCATTAAGCTGGTCCGCGAAGTCGTGTTGCTCGTCCATTTCGCGGATATCGAATGCCGCTTGGCGCGGACCTCAGTGTTGCGAGCTCGCGGAGGGGCTCCGATTACGAGATCTAAGAATAAGACCTCGATCAAGCGGTAGGTGGCGTGGACTCCAACGAGTGCCTTTCAGCCGCAATCTAATCAAAGGCTGTTTTGGAGAGGCTATGCTTGTCCGTGATTGATCGGATGGTATCCAGCGACGGGGCGTGGCAGCGGCTGGCACCTATGATGATGGCCCGGCCTGAGGCCTCGAGAACTGATCTTCCTCGAGGGTGTGCTGTGGATCGTGCACACGGGCGCCCCTGGCAAGATATTCCGCGAGGCTTTTAGGCAGTCGAACATCGTGTTTCCGCGAAAGATGCAACATCAAGGTTGTTCGATGGCGATAGGATCTCCGAGATTTCGCATATCCGATTGTTGTTTCCACCATCATTGAGCCACCAGCATGCTGGCGAGGGTAAGACAGAATAGGAGAAGACCAGGTCGCGTATTTGTGGATCCGCCCGTCGTGAGGAGGCGCGACCGGCGCAGTCGACTTGTGGATGACCGCTGCAGCGCCCGCGTTCATTGAGGTTGGCGCGCGGCGAGAGCTGTAGCTCCCAATCGCCTACACTTTGCTGCATTTTCGTGAACGCGACGCTTGAAAGAGCCGGCATGCTCGGTCAGCCGGACGCAGAAGATTGAATCACAATCGGATAAAAGATGATGGAGTCATATTCGCGAGCATCGGCTGTGAGCTCGGGTATCTGGTGATTCATCGTCAACAGTTGTGAGCTCGGCGAATAAGGTGGCGACCGTCTCACATGAGCCTACGTGTAGTGCCGACCGTGTCCGGTTGACTCCGGCGAAGTCGGAAGTCCGACAAGTCGCTTGGTGAGTCTAGGAGCAAGCCGCCAGAAACGTGTCCTCTCTCTCTTCAGACAAGTTGCGCAAGCAATTCCGAGAGCGGCACGCCGATTGCTACGATGAAGACACCGGAGCGAGTGCGTTCGCAGAGAGGGTGTCGCAGGAGTCCCACGAGAGCGGCTCGATCAATTATAGCCCATGCGTGGCCGCGCTCCCCGCATCGAAATGAGTGAACATGATGAGACCAAAGCTATTGCCGACCTGGTCCGGCTCCGGACGGATCGAGCTTTCAGTAGAAAGGAAAGTAGTAGGATGATTTCTGAGGTATTCATTACGTGTGCCGTTACAGGTAGTGCAGGCACCCTGCGTAGTCCGCTGGTACCAATAACTCCCGAGGAGATCGCCAGTTCTGCTATCAAGGCGGCGCGCGCTGGGGCAGCTATGGTGCACATTCACGTGCGCAATCCGGAAACCAAGCGGGGGTCGCGCGATATAGCACTGTATCGTGAAGTCGTCGAGCGCATCCGTAACTCAGACGTTAATCCGCTTATCAATCTAACTTCAGGGATGGGCGGCGACCTCGTGCTCGGTGGGGCAAATGCCCCCCTTCCGCCTAATCCTGCGGGAACGGATATGGCGGGCGCGCTCGAGCGACTCGTGCACGTCGAGGAGCTGCATCCCGAAATTTGTACGCTGGACTGCGGAACAATGAACTGGGGCACCGATAGCAATTACGTCTTTGTCAACAGCGCGGCGACGCTGCGCGCGATGGCTGCGCGCTTGAAGGAGCTCGGTGTTCGCCCTGAGCTTGAGGTCTTTGATGCTGGTCAGCTGGTCATGGTGAACGATCTCATCGGGCAGGGGCTTATCGACGATCCGCCGCTAATCCAGTTGTGCATGGGGATTCGCTACGGCGCGCCCGACGATCTGACTACGCTGATGGCGCTCGTGCATCGGCTACCACCTCGCGCCATCTTCTCAGCGTTCTCCATCGGGCGGATGCAGCTCCCGTACGTGGCGCTGGCGCCATTGGTGGGCGCGAACGTGCGGGTAGGACTGGAGGATAATGTGTACCTTTCCCGTGGGCGTTTGGCGACGAACGCTGATCTTGTGCAGAGAGCTGTCGAGATACTCGAGCGCATCGATGTCCGCGTGATGAGCCCGGACGAGGTGCGAACGAAGCTCGCGCTTTCAGTTCGTGCCTGAGAGGTCCAGAATCATGTCTGTGAGGCTACCGCGCGCTGTCGGGCTACTTGGGGGTGGAGTGATCGGCGGCGGCTGGGCCGCGCGATTCCTCCTAAATGGGGTTGATGTGCGACTGTATGGCCCGTCGGCTATTGCGGTCGAGCGAGTGCAGAAGATGTTGTGTAGCGCGCGGCGGGCCTATCGCCAGCTGACGCAAGTCACCCTGCCGGCCGAGGGAGCACTCACAGTTGTGCACTCGGTCGCGGACGCTGTGCACGGCGTTGACCTTGTGCAAGAATCGGCACCCGAGCGGCTCGATCTCAAGCGCGAGCTGCTAGCGTCCGCCAGTAGGGCGGCGGCATCTGAGATCCTAATCTGCTCCTCGACGTCCTCTATTCGGCCCTCGTTGCTCCAGGACGGCGCGGATCATCCCGAGCGCCTCTTGGTCGCGCATCCGTTCAACCCCGTATATCTGCTGCCGCTTGTTGAGCTGTGTGCCGGACGGCATACTGCACCCGAGGCTCTAGTGCGAGCGGCTGAGATCTATCGAGCAATCGGAATGCATCCGCTTGTGGTGCGCAATGAGGTCGATGGCTTCATTGCGAACCGGCTGCAGGAGGCGCTGTGGCGCGAGGCGCTATGGCTGGTGCATGACGATCTGGCTACCGTGCAGGAGGTCGATGATGCGGTCTGCTATTCCTTTGGGCTACGCCGACCGATCATGGGTCCTCTTCTGACCTACCGCATGGCCTGCGGCGGGACGGGCATGCGCGAAGCCATGGAGCGACTTGGACCGTACCTGAAGTGGCCACTCTCAAAGCTCACTGACGTGCCCGAGCTGACCAATGCCTTCCTGGACAAACTCGCCGGACAGGCGGAAGCGCAGGCGAAGACAAGCAAGTTTACTGAGCAAGCACGCGACGACTGCCTCGTTGCGTTGCTGCAGGGACTACGGTCACAGCGTCACGGAGCGGGCGAAACGGTCGCGAGCTGGGAGCAGCGGCTGCGCGACAACGCTCTACAGCTCGCGGCAGGCGATTCAAACCCGCTTCGGTCTCCCACACTGCAGCTGCCGTCCGATTGATTGAACTCTAACGTCTCTCAATCCCGACATACCTAGTGAAACATTGATGCGATAAATGCTCCGCTTGATTGCATCAGCATCGGCCACGACTATCATCTCAGGCAGTGGCAGTTAGATCGAGATGTACTAGCACAAACTCCGTGAGCTGTACGCCGGGCTCGCGTTCAAGCACTCGCGCTGACCTGTCGTGTAGACAGGTGCTTTCCATCTGTTCCAAATGATGTGGGAGGCCTGACGAGAGACCGGTGGCCACGGGCGAGCCGATGCGGCTTCACGCCAAGCTCGCCGCGGACGCCGCGAATTTGGGGAGACAACTTGCGAACTCCTTCGAGCTCGCAGGACTACACTCGGAACTGCCCCCTGGAACACGATGCAAATGTTTGGTTTTGCGCGCATTGCCGTGCTCGACGCCTCGCCCGATCTCATCATGAGAAATCTCGTCAGAGCTGAAGCAAACAAGCCTCTTCCTTCTATGGCGCGATCCGCCGCTTGTTCGGGCGTCACAACATCGCGCGTAAAAAGACGCCCTGGGCGCTGGAGTTGCTCGTCGTGTAGTGACCCTGCCCAGTCGGGCGGTGCACAAACGAGGCTCCGGCGCGCCTGACGCACGAGATGGGAATCAAAAAGCGTCTATACGAGCTGTGCCATTTGGCACAATCATCGGCCACCCCCGGAGTGAGAACAGTTCGATCACCGCAGCCGCATAGTAAGCTTCCGAGGAAGGACGTCTTGCGACGGACTGGCCTGATGGTTGAGAACTGCACGTATGGACAGCCATACGATCAGTGCGCTGAATCGACTAGAAGTGGTGGACACGGGCCGGCGACGGCGTTGGTCTGACGAGGAGAAGGCACGGATCGTTTTGGAGAGCCTGTCCGAGCCGCGCCTGGTGCGGCGACAGCGCGGCGATACGGCTTATCACGTTCTCTGCTGGTGACTGACGAAAAGCCTTCGCAGCGAACCGGACCAAATCCGAGGCTGGTTTTCTCAGGGCAGTTGTGGCCGAGGGTCCGCCCGTGACGTCGGTGGCGGCCTCATCGGAGAGCGCGCCAGCACATTCGACGGAGCGTCGGATTGAGATCGAGCTGGCTGGCGGGCGGCGCGTCATTGCCGACGCTGGCGTCGACGTTGAGGCGCTTCGCCGGATCATCGGGGCTCTGGACCCGCGATCATTCCGATCCCTACGGGAGTTCGGGTGTGGTTGGCGACGGGCCACACCGACATGCGCAAAGGCTTCGCCTCATTGTCGTTGCAGGTGCAAGAGCTGCTGCGCCGCAATCCGCTGAGTGGTCATTTGTTCTGCTTCCTCGGACGTAGGGGTGATTTGTTGAAAGTGATCTGGCAGGACGGCCAGGGAGCATGCCTGTTTACGAAGAAACTCGAGAGAGGTCCTTTTGTTTGGCCGTCGCTGGCGGACCGGCGTGGTGTCGATCTCGCAGGCGCAGATGAGCTACCTTTTGTCCGGCATCGATTGGCGCAATCCTCAATAGGCTTGGCGTCCGACGAGCGTGGGCCGAGAGTTTGTCTTGAATTTGGCGGTGAATGTGATTCCATCTGGTGATGGAATCTGTTGCTGACGGACTGCCGTCCGATTTCACCGCCGCACATGCAATGATCCTGGCCGAGCGCGCCGCAAGGCTTGCGACGGAAGCCAAGCTTGCTGAAGCGGCCAATGCCCTAACAATGGTCCTGGAGCCACGCCCAGTGGCGGTCGACGGTCAGCCCCCGACGAGCCGCAGACAGATCTCGACATTGGGCTTCGCACCGCATAGGTCCGTCAGTCCTAGCCGCTCCAGCATGTTGGTCGACTTCATGTGCTGGCGAGATCGTGACACCTCTGCAACGCAGCGCCGGTCATGCATCCAGCGCTGCTTGAGCGGGCAATTGTCATCGACCTTACGCGGCACATAGTCGAGCGCATTGCGCAGAAGGTGCAAATAGCAGCGCTGCCTGAATATGCCTGAATATGCCTGAATATGCCTGAATATGCCTGAATATGCCTGAATATGCTTGAATATGCCTGAGAGAACCTCTCCCGATTTGAAAGCTCGACGGCGAGACGGGTGCGTTCCCAGCCAACGCCAATGGCGATCAGCAACGCTCGTTTTTCTTCCCGGTCTTTCCACCGTTCGGCTAGCCAGGCGGCCAGACCGCACCGTACCTCCGCGAGGTCGCGCCGGTCATAGATCTAATAGCGCGCTCATGCCGGGAGTTCAGAATCACGTAGCGGAGCCGTTCCTTCAGCTTTCAATAAGCGCGGCAGGTTGGTTAGGACTCAGTGCCATGCTGATTGCCGCGGCGGCACCTTCACCGACGCATCCACGCGCTTTGTTGGTGGCGGTGATCGCGCAGCCGAGAAGGCATGCCCCCCAAGTTCCTTGGTGACCTGCTTCACCTTCTGCGTCGAGACGCCTTGCACGTACATGTCGGACTACGCCACGACCAGCGCCTTCTCCGAGCGCTGATAGGCCTCGAACAGCTCGGTCGAGGACCGCCCCTGGCAATCCTGGGCACCTTTCAGCTCGAACTTGGCAGCCCGAGTGATCAGTGAGCGCGTGTAGCTGCGACGATAGCCAAGCCGCGCTTCGGTGCGCTCCCCTTTCTCCGCCTTTCTCCGCGCCAAGCGTCTCCGTCATCTCAGCTTCAAGCGTCTCCTGCACCGCAGCCTGGATCAGCGGTTTGAGGAGCTCCTTACCCAAAGCGACAGTTGTTGACGGCAGAGACATCCGTCCTAATATTCGCCGCTGTCATTCCGGTCCCTGCTCACCTCCGAGGGGCGATCTTCGAAACCACCGGACTTACCATGAGCGCTCCCGCCGCTGAATTTGGCGAAACCTCCCGCACAACACCATCACGGCTTGGGCTTGCCGCGCACCAGTTTGCAGGACGGCCCTGGCTGCGCAACGAAAGTTCCCGACCGTCTGCTTTCAGCTTCCTGCCGGAGAAAAGCTCGCCAACAGTGCTCGTCGTACAGTGGTTTCCTCCCGGAAGGTGGCCTGCACACATGGACCGCGCTGACGACCGAAAACGTTAGCACTCCGAAACAGACTCTTGGCTCATAAACTTGGCCCGATTTGGCTGACTTCGCTACGCGCTTCTTGGCGCGAATCCCCCATTGTGAACAGCCGTCTCACGCAGGCGCTTTGTTTGGCGGCAGTTCTTCAAAGCAGCTGTCTCGGAGATCAGCCGGGCGGCTTTGTCCATGGTGTCGACCGAGACATTCCGTCGAGAACGCCGATCTTGATTTCGAACATACCCGCGTCGCTTCTCGGCCCGCAGTCGGGCCGTACGTGCCGTCGCTGTGCTGAGACTCGGGCCTTCTTAGAAAGGCATCGACACTCGTGTTCTCGTCGATTTAATCGATCCACACTGGACTGGGTTCGGTGGAGGCAAACGTGATGTTCGGCGACTGATCGTCGGTGGAGGCAGAGCTCAGCCATTCGATTCCGGCAAATTGCCCCGAGGCACCTGGTTGGGAGGTGTTCTGATAGGGGCGTACGTACTGGCGGGAATATCGAGTTCGATTTCGCGTAAAACCTCCAGTATCGCTTCGGGACGATTACCACTCTCAAACATCGCGTATTTGAACGCTTGAGCGCGGCTCACGAACAGACCGCCAAAAACGCCATTTCGTTCGCGCGCGACCCAATTTCCGCGACTGTTCCTTCCAACAAAAATGACGGTTGATGGTGCACGGTAAGCTAAGGGAAGTCTGACAAGACCCATGCTTTAACCTCCTTCGAACAGCAAAGGTGGAGCACAATCCGGCCGCTTGTCCCGTTGAAGGTCATGCTGCTGCGCGATTGCCGATCGAGCTTTTCGTATTTGCTCGCAACGCGTGTCCATCCGGCGATGGCAGCACCAGAGAGGCTCCAAACGAGCGGTCTGTAGCGGGCCGATCGCTCAAGCGTATTCTCGTGCTGTCGTCTCTGCCGGCCATTGCAAGACAGCCACTCCTAAAAGTTACAGGGTCTGCGATCCTCGTCCTCCCAACCTCATACAGGAGGCGCCTTCATGACTGTCAGCCTCAAGTAATCTCTAACTAGCCTGAGCGCCTGAATCTCCTCCAAGAAATAGTAGAGGTTCATCATGAGTTGATCTGAGGCCGCAAACAGGACTAGCTCTATACGACCGATTCCATGAATGATGCGGCCTGATCTTCTCAGACATCATGACGCATCTCCTCCCGTCCCCGAGCGAGGTCGCCGTCGGCGTGACCGAAGATCATGTGGACCATCAGCTTCGTCAGCGTATGGCGCGTCTCCGCGGGCAACGCCTGCCATTGCGGCGTCTGCGCCGCGGCGGTGGGCGGGTCGCAGAACAGATCGAACTGACGTGCATTGCTGTGAGAATGGCGGTGAGCGGTAGGCGGGCGCATGGACATCTCCCCGCTTCGCGTCGTGAGAGCCCTATGCTGCGCTTGAATCCGCAATTGCGATGGTGGGCCAGAAACCGACGTCACATCCTGCCGCAGCGTTGCCAAGGCGGTGAGGACCGCAATGTCAACATAGGGAGTGGCGCCAACACGCCATGTCGCGCGAGCCGCCCGATCAAACATCCAGGCCGGAATCTCCAGCCATCGCGCAGATCCCCGACCAGAGAGGCTGCAACGGAAAACCTCTCTGCCAGCCTTCTCAACCACCTCATGAATATGGACCAGGCATCCGGCCCAAGGATGCCACGGATAAAGAAGCTCGTACTCCGTGATCCCGTGGGCGTTCCGTCGACGTGTTGTATAACAGCAGGCGTCTCCATTCGAGTCTTGACGGCACCACGCTGGATCAAGCTTCACCCCGCGGCCACTCCGCATGGCAGCCTAAACCCCGGCAGAGCTCCACCTATCGACGCGAAAATTCTGTTCAGACAAACGGGACCAGCTCAAACATCGTTGGTGCGGGTCCGTTTCCAGGACAGAAGCTGGTGACTCTAAAGCCGCTGAATATCTCACCCCAGCGAATAAATCTGCAGAGGTTGAATATAAAAGGGCCGGAACGATTCACGAATCCCTTAAGATGCAGGGACGAAAGGTCGAGACTGCGACGTCATCGAGGCACGACGGCGAGAGACAAACAATTACGCAAAAGTGCGAAGCAGTGGCAAGTTTGGCGCATTGTCGCTTTTCCGTTACTGACGTTGTCAATAGGACAAGTTGCGACGAAACGAGCAACCTTAACATGATGCAGCGCGGCTGATTGAAGATGATGATGTGTGTTGCGGGCTGCTTCTCGAGCGCGATCTGATCGTGGCGTTTCCCGAACATGCGGGGTGAGCTCGACACGCCAACCGTACGACAGGTGATCCGTGTCCAACATCCGCCGGAAGGAACGTCAGATTCAGCTATGCGCGCCGACTCCGTTGGCACGATGGTTGCTAACCAGATGCCGCAGCAACGGGTCTGAGTGAGCGCAGACAGGCAGGACAAGCTTGCTCTCCCTTTTGCTGTCGCAATCCATTCGTTTGCGCCTGAATAGCATTATCCGGCGTACAGACCGAAGTTGGGAGATCACCGCCATGACTAAAACGTCGTTGATGAATGATATCGTTGCCTCCGCTGATGTCCTCAAACGTGGAGCCCGAATTGGCGCCGAAATCCGGAACGTCAAGCTTGCGGGTGATTTGCCGGAGCCGATGATCACTGCGATCAACAACTTGGTGCTAAAGCACAAAGTGGTCTTCTTCCGCCGCCAGGATCATCTCGATGACGGCGAGCAGGAGAGCTTTGCTCGTCGTTTCGGAACGCTTGTGCCGCATCCGATCCTAGGTGCCACGAAGGGAACGTCTTCTATCCTTGATGTTGATTCCGCCCGGGCCGGAATGCGGGCAGACTTATGGCACGCTGATCATACGTTCGTGGATGCCTATCCCAAGATTACGGTGCTGAGAGCGGTTGTGGTCCCAGAATTCGGCGGCGATACAGTGTGGTCAAACACGGTGGCTGCTTATCTTGACCTACCGCAGCCGCTGCAACGGCTTGCTGACGAGCTCTGGGCTGTTCACAGCAACGTAATCGATCATGCCATAATGCCCCGCGCCAGCGAACTCGACAAGAACCATTTTGACCAAGTTTACACGAAAACGGTCTATGAAACCGAACATCCGGTTGTGCGTGTCCATCCCGAGACTGGCGAGCGGACGCTTGTACTCGGTGATCGGGTGCGGCGTTTTGTTGGGATTCCGAAATATGACGGCCAGAAGCTGTTCGATTTGCTGCAGGCTCATATCGCCGCGCCCGAAAACACTGTGCGCTGGAACTGGAAGGCAGGCGATCTCGCGATCTGGGACAATCGGGCTACCCAGCATTATGCAGTAACTGATTACGGCGATCAGCATCGCGTCGTTCGCCGCGCCACCGTCCATGGCGACGTGCCAGTCAGCGTCGACGGCCGGCACAGCAGCGTTATGCGGGTCAAGACGACCAAATAGTCGCCCGCGCACATCGCGTAAATACGCATTCACGAGTTCGTCCTCTGGTCGGCCCCGAGGAAGCTGAGGTGCCCAGGTTCAGTGAACTAACAGAAACAGATGAATGCAAGAACGCATTTTGGAACCCCAAAGATAAAGAGGCGGTGATCCCTACGGTGCTGGCAAGTAGGGTGAGCAAGGTCGTGCGGTCGACCAGTTCAAGACACACCATGGTTGCCAACACGGGTCAGGCAGTGCCGGGCCGCTTCTCACGTCCAGAACTTCTGGCAGAGACTCGATCGAGACGTTGCGCCGGGGCACCACACACCGGCAACCCAGCGTCCCGCCGGGGTGAAGGTCTTAGCCGGCCCTAGCAGCGTCTTCGTACGCTGCTGGGACTAAGGTGGATAGGCGATCTGGAGCTATCCATGCCCGACCGCCGCTGTGAGCCCGAGCCCAGGCGAGATCTTTCACATCGACATAAAAAGATCGGTCGTGTTGAGTGCGCCGGCCGTGCATCATCGGCGACCGCACCGGCCAGCGCGCCCAGGAATGATCGCGTTTGGTTTGCGCGCGTTCAGGCGAGAAGTGGCGACCTTGGCCGCCTCAAGTTTCGATAAAACTTGGGGGCAAGGTCAGCCCGATCACAATCCCGTTTTGTCTCCGGTGCACACGGACCTGATCTGCCGAAAGCAGCGAGTAGCCGAGCACGGGGTCGCTGCCACCATTTCAGATCGGGCGTCGCTCCGCTCCATGTCTCGACGCGAGCACGACCAAGCGATACAGACCTCATACGCCGCTGCCGCGCTTGTCATAAGTGCAACACCGTCTACTTCTCTGTAGGCGAAAGCGGTGACACAAGAATGTCCCTGATCCGCTCCAGACGACTGTTTAATCTAGTAGCTGCACAAGCAAGGCGAGCAATGCTTTACTTCAGTTGGACTAGTGGAGCAATGGAACTGCCTGCACAATTTTACGCATTCTGCTCAGCCGTTGACCGCACTGTGTCACCAAATCACACTGGAGAATGACATGCAATGGCGGACAGTTCACTCCGACCGTAGCCGTCCTGTCACAGACCTTCGGAACAACGCTTACGTAATTGGACAGAGCAAGCCGTCCTTCGATGCGTCATACCTAGCTGATTTCATGACGACCACCGAAGATTGCAGGACCGCAATAACCATTCCTTCGGTGAACCGTCCGCCTAAAGATTGTCCGCAGGTGCTGGATTTTGTGGGATGCTCCTACTTAGGGTTGGACAATCATCCGGTAGTTATCGCTGAAGCGATCGAAGCGCAGCAATCGCTGTATTTATCGTCTGCTCGAGCGCGCCTCGCTCTCGATCTTCTGCGAGCACTTGAAGAAGATCTCTCCGAACTGTTCTCCGCGCGAGTACTCGTTTTCTCGAGTGGCATGCTCGCCAATCTTGGCGCGATGCCCATTCTTGCTTCGGGTCGTTTAACTGGCGGAACAAAGCCCCTGCTTATATTTGATAGCTCTGCACACATTTCGCTCGGCTATCACAAGCCCGTGGTCGCTGATGTGACGAGGGTAGAAACGATCCCACACAACGATCTTCGTTCGCTTGAACGGTTGTGCCGCGAGAACGCGGTGGTCGCCTACGTGTGCGATGACCTCTGCTCGATGGCAGGCTCTTCGCCGCTTGAGGGACTGCGTCAACTCCAGGAACGTTACGGGCTCTTTCTCTATATCGACGATGCTCACAGCATATCAATCGTCGGACATCATGGTGAAGGATTTGCTCGCTCTCGGTTTTCACAAGTCCTCGGTGAGAGAACGATCATAGCAGGCTCACTGGCCAAGGGCTTCGGCGCGTCGGGCGGGCTGTTGATGCTCGGAACAACCCGACAAGAGGCGCTGTTTCGGCAGCACTGCGTTCCGTATGCACTTTCGTCGCCTCTGAATCTGGCCGCAGTTGGCGCAGCGCTCGGCTCCTGCAAGATTCACCGCTCGGCAGAGCTTGGCGAACGACAGAGGCGCATAGCGGAAAGAATCAAGGTTTTTGACCATCGTATCGCAACCGCCGAGCACGGCAGCTTACTTCCGATCAGAATGATCTCCGCCGGATCGGAGACCAATGCGATTGCAATTGCAAGAACTCTTCTCAATCGTGGGTTTCATACCCAGGCCACATTCCTTCCAAAGACCGCACCAGGAACAGCGAGCATCCGGGTACGCATTACAGCAGAGCACGAGCTTGGGAACATAGAGCAACTATGCGACTGTATCTTGGATACAGTCGCCGCGACGACCGGAAAACCTTACCCCTTGAGGTGACATGACGTCCAGCGCTGGGGCACTCCATCTAATGTCCCGAGTCACAAGTTCGCAATCGTAGATTCCCAGTAGATTCGCATCGCTGTGCCAAGGATGGAGGCTGCAGCAGCGACGGAGGATCTGATGGCGGTCCAGCAACTTGCTTCCCTGACATTGAGCGATGAAGAGCGTGCCGAACTGAGGTCGCTGACGATGCGGCGGAAGACGGCGAAGGCGCTGGCTCAGAGAGCCCGGATCGTGCTGACCTGCGCGGAAGGCGGTTAGAACAAGGAAGTGGCAGCGAAGCTGGGTCTGGACCGATCGACGGTAGGCAAGTGGCCGCGGCGTTTTGTGGAGCGGCGCATGGACGGGCTGCACGAGGAGCCGCGCTCCGGGAGCGCCACGTACGGTTGACGATGCTCGCATCGAAGCCGTGATCGCGAGGACGTTGGAGAGTTGCCCCGAGAACGCCACCCTTTGGAGTTCCGCGACGCGGCGAAGGCCAGCGGCCTATCGGTGTCGACGGTACAACGCATATGGCGGGCCTTCGGGCTCCAGCCGCACCGGATGAAGACGTTCAAGCTCTCGACCGATCCAACTTCGTGGCCAAGGAGCGCGACGTTGTGGGCCTCTACGTCTCGCCACCGGAGCACGCTATCGTCCTATGTGTGGACGAGCTCCCAAATCCAGGCGCTGGACCGCAGTCAGCCCATGCTGCCGATGCGTCCCGGCCAGCCGGCCCGAAGAAGCCATGACTACACGAGGCACGGCACCACACCGTCGACGTTACGAGCGGCCGGGTCATCAGCAAGTGCTACGGAGGCCACCGTGCTGCTGAGTTCCGCAAGTTCCTTGACGAGATCGAGGCTGCGGTGCCGCGTGAACTCGACGTCCATCTCATCATGAACAACTATGCCACGCATAAGACCCCCTTGATCCGAAAATGGCTGGCTACACGGCAGCGTTGGCAGTGCACCTGACCCCGACCAGTTCGTCATGGCTCAACCAGGTCGAGCGCTTCTTCGCGCTCCTCACCGACAAGAAGATCAGGCGCGGCATCTATCGCAGCGTCGCCGCTCTCAGGGCTGACATCACTTGTTTATCGACCGACACAATGCCGATCCAAAACCGTTCCGATGGACTAAGTCCGCCGATGACATCCTTGCTTCCATCGAACGCTTCTGCCAATATAATGCCCCGGCAAACACGACCCAATGTCGCTAACTTATGGTTCAGGACACTAGTACTGGACCGCTCCCGGTTGATGCGGGACTTGGAGGATGGAAGCGCGCCAAACGTTACGGAGCGGAACCATCTATGTCTCAGGTGGCGTCACCTCCATCGACAGGCGATCGAGCGGGCTCTGCGCCGCCCGGATCGAATCGACGGCGACCCGCGCGTATCGAGCTGTCGACGACAAATTATTGTGCCTTAGCAAGCCTGGCTGATTCGGATGTCGGTTCCGTTCTCGAGAAGCTGTGTCGCGAAGCTGTGACGCAGCGTGTGGATCGTGACGCGCTTGGTCAGGCCTGCAGCCTTCACGGCAACCGACAGGCGGCGTGCAACACCGTCTGATCGCATGATTGTCGTCTCGTCCAGGAGCCAGATAAAGCCGCGACCGGGCGAGACACCAGTATCTGGAGGGCGCGGACGTCTAGCAGCCCTAATCAGTCAGGCGATCGGCCAAATAGCGGCTGAACTGGGCTCAAATCAGTCATCTCGATACTCGTGTCTGAGAGGGCTAACACACACATCCTCTCAGCAAGGGGGCGCTCTACGCCACCTCCCCTTACACCGCGGCAGCGGCTTCCTTCAATCCACAAGCATTCATTCAGATGGACTAAAGCTCTAGGTCTATGTGGCGTATCCATCCGAGCTAGGCCGCGGACAGGGGCTCACCGATTCCACCGCTTGAGGAGTTCGGCGTCCTCCTTGTGCATCCTGATGAGCTCCGTCAGGTTTTGATGTCGAAGTCGGTGAACGCCATGACCTGGTCGTCACCTATGCCGTAAACCCAGATGACGCCATCCTCTGTGTCCATTCCGTTGGCCACGTCCCAGAGCCATTCCTCGTCTTCGCCGAGGTCTTTTGCGACGCGAACGATGGTGACGACGGCGTAACCTTGTTGACGTGCATGGCTACGCCGCCTGGGCGGAGGACCTCGACGCAAGAGGCGTCCAGTTCCAGGGCAACAACTCGTGCAGGCGCTTCTGCGGCATGTCGGGGCGAAGACGTCGGCAAACCAGGCTTTCGGGTCGATGTCGTTGAGACGAGCCGTCATGATGAGCGTCGCCATCATGGCGGCTCGCTCGGCCCCGCGGTCGGAGCCGGCGAACAACCATGCCTTTCTTCCCAGCGCAAAACCGCGCAACGCTCGCTCGGCCGCTTGGTCAGGCAGATCCTTCCGTCATGGACAAAGCGAGCAAGGCCATCCCATCGGTTGAGCAGATAATCGATCGGCTTTGATCACGTTGGACGAACGCGAGAGCCGGGTGGATTCCGCCCGTAGCCAAACCTCAAAATCGCTCAGCAGCGGCGCGCTTCTGTCTTGGCGGACCCGCAGCCGCTCCGCAGCACTCAACCCTTGGATCTCGCGCTCGATCTCGAACAGCTGGTCAATTCGACGGACCGCTTCCAGCGCAATGGGCGAGATCGCCGTCGCCGCCCGCCCGCGCCGCGCGTTCTGGGCGATATCGGCCAGTTCGATGAATGCTCTGCGGCCGTGCGCCCAGCAGAAGGCGGCCGTGGCGGGCACCGCCTTGTGCCCGGGATCGAAGAGCGCGTTGAACCCGTTATAGGCGTCGGCTTGAAGGATGCCGGCGAAGTTCTGAAGATGCCGCGCTGGATGTTCGCCGCGCCGATCGCGCGAGGCGTAAAACAGCGCCCCCGGCGGACCTTGCCCGCCAAATGGCCGATCGTCGCGGACATAGGTCCAAATCCGCCCGGTGTCCGTCTTTCCGCGGCGGAGAGCACATGGGCTTCGATCAGTTCAAAGATAGGGCTGACCGCGAACGCTCCGGCGGCAACCTGGTCCGCCAGCGTCGAGTCCGACAGGTCGATCCCCTCGCATTTGAAGCGCTGGCTCTGTCGGTTTAAGTCGGTTTAACGGCTGATGCTGACCAAATTTGTCGAACAGGATCGTCGCCACAAGCTGCGGTCCGATATAGCCCCGCGGCGTGGCATAGAACGGTGCCGGTGACTGTGTGATTGCCTCGCAGTCCCGGCAACTGAACTTCTCCCGCTCCGTGTCGATCACCTTGAACCGGCGTGGGATCTCCTCCAACGTCGAGGTCACGCTTTCGCCGAGCTTCGACAGCCGCGCCGACCCGCAGCAGGGGCATTGCGTCGGAGCCGGCAGGACCACGCGTTCTCGCACGATGTCGTCGGGGAAGGCCTGGCGGACGGGCCGCCTGCGCTCAACGAGCGCACGTCTGCGTCTTGCCCGCTGCCTTCTCGGCTGCAAGTTCATCCTCAGTTGCAGCCGCCTCAAGCTCCTGAAGCTCCAGCTCTAGCTGATCGAGCAGCCGCGCCGACCGCTCCGAGCGCGTGCCATAGAACATCCGCGGCAGCTTCTCGATCTCGAGCTTGAGGTGGGCGATCAGCCCTTCAGTGCGCGATTGCTTCGCCTGCTGAACATGATCCGACCCGATGATCGACTTTGCTGAAGCAGATTATCTTCGTCGCATTCGAGGGCAAACTCGGTTGTGCTCATCCGACCCGTGACAAAGAGGAACGTAGCCCTTCCTCATTGCTGAACCTGCCGCATGCTTTCGGCAGCGCCGGTCAAGTCGCTAAGGCATGCCACGCGATCACTTTGCCCAGGGCTCGAACCGAGACCGCCGTACCTTGCAAAATCGCTCGACCGGCGAACATGGGCGGGCCTCTATTAATCTCTCTGTCGCGATAGGGTCCGGTCATTTGGGAGACTGGCATAACAATAACTTCCGGATACTGCGCCATTAGCTGACTAAGAGCGAGGCCAACCGGAGACTCGTCTTCGATGCTCATCGGCAGGTCCTTGCCCCAAATCAGGATGTCGAACTCACCGCTCTGTCCGAGCAGCCGCATGCAACGGATCAGGATTTCAGTGTCAAAAGCACTCTGAGCACTCAGATCCAGCGGATTGAAGCAGTTCGCAAATCTCGGAAGAACCTCTGCCAGTTGCATGCGCAATTGGTCGGAGAATGAAGCGAGTTTCAAGCTGCGCGTCGACAAGATCAGGTCGGCCATGATATTGCCCATTCCACCTGAAAAACTTGCAAATGCTACGCGATTGCCACGCGGCCTGCGGCACGCGTTGAATGCCACGACGGTTTCGACCAAGTCCTCGGCGGAATCAACCGTGATCACGCCTAGGTCGTCCAACAAACGGATGTCACGTTCGTAGGTGTTCGCGGCCTCTGTTGCCGTATGTCGGTTTATTCCCTTTCGCACCTCGGGATGAGCGCCGACGCGCAACATAATGACGGGCTTTCCTTGTTGCCTTGCGCGCGTGCAGGCAATGGCGAAGTTTTCTGGATCCTTAATGCCCTCGCAGTAGCTAACGATAATTTTGGTTTGCACATCGTCAGCGAAAAAATCGATTAGTTCGGCTGTCGTGACGCTGACTTCGTTACCAGTGGTCGCGATCTTGCTGATCCCAATACCCCTTCCCATTAGCGGATGCATCATCGTGATCATCTGTCCGCTTTGAAAGACACCACTAACGGCTCCTGGCACGATTTCGGGTGTCTTACTGTCTCCTACGGCAATTATCGGCCGATGCAGATTGATCACTCCTAGAGTATTGGGACCGATGACGACTGGTGTCGTCGAGTCACTTGCCCAGCGCTGAATTTGCTGCTGCCTTGTGCGGCCTTCCTCAGAGCCGAGTTCCGCGAATCCGCTCGAGATGATTTGTGCGACACCGACAAATTGTTGCTTGCATTCTTCCAGCACAGCAAGAATGTTCTCGGCCCGAACACATAGCACGGCAAGGTCGATGTGGAAGGGAACATTTGAGATGGAGCTGTAGCAGTCCACGTCGTCAACCATTGCGTAGTTCGGGTTAACGGCAGCAATGTTTCCAGCAAAGCCGGAAGACACAATACTGTTAAGAATATTTTTCGCGAGGCTCGGTTTCGGTGAGGCACCGATCACGGCAACTCCGTCCGGTTCGAAGAGGGATCGAAGATTACGTTTAACATTGGTCGTCTCGTGCTTGTCAGACTCCTGCGCGTGTGAATACATCCCGCTCTCCTGTCACTGCATGTTTCCGCATTTCACATGGCAACTAATGTGCCAACGGAGCTATTAAGCTTCTGAGCCGTTTTTTTGAGAGAGGTTCGCGCCACAGGGGTGCCGATTCTGCCCTACAGCCGCCCCATCCCTGTCAGAAGGTAGACAACGACCAGCGCCAAGTTGCGCGCGATAACGACAAATGCCGCGGCGATGCCTCAGCCGCGCTGGACAGCATTCTCACTCTCATTGAAGCTTGCAGGAGATCCGCTCAACTTGGTCTGCGAGACAGCTAGATTCTTGATCTATCCTCCGGCAGGGAAATACCTTCAAGGCTCGGTGGTGGCAGATTAGAGTGTTTCGACCGTCCTGGCTTCGACTTTGCGCAAGCGCGATTTGAATTTAAGCAGATTGTAATCGGGCGAGCAGGGCGTCGACAGCAGGACGCTGGCGCCGCGGACCTCAATGGCGATCCGGACGGTGGCACTTTTGCGTGCCGTCAGATTGTTCAACACCATGATTCGCCCGCAGTGAGGGGGTACCAATACCTGTCCGACATAGCGACTAGGGCCAAGGCCGTTCATAGGTCCGACGCGATGCGGTAACGGTAGTGCAGCGTACACCAGCGGAGAAGGTCGTGGTCAGCCAATGACCATGCGGGACTGGGGCGTGGCGACGTCGGACCGCGTTTCGGCGGCAGTAAAGCCGCGCTTGTGCCGGTCTCGTCGATAAAGCCCAGCTTGTCGGAATCAAGCCGCGGCGGGAGTTCGCGCCGATTCTGGCCCGCCGCCGCAACGTCGGCCTTATGCCGCTCGGCTGTGAGCGCCTTTTTTTGAACGTTACGCCTCATCGCGGCCGAGCAAGCGCCTAATCGAGCTCGGTTCAAACGAGCTCAAATCCCGATTTGAGCATCTCGGCGATCTCAATCAAGGTCATGTACGACTTGCGTCGATCACACTCATAAGGACATCATGAGTTCCAGATGCACTGCGAGCGATCTTCGCCGCCCTGTCGCTTGAGCTTTGTCGCGCCACTGTCGCGCCATTCCGGACAAAGCGCGTGATGCCCATGCGGACTCTCTCGCGGTTCAAAGGCGCCGTTGAGAACCCCCACAAGGCGATTTCGCCATCGCACCCGCAAGACCCTGAGATGGGTCTCTCACGAGCTTGCAGAAAAGCCTTGTCCCAGAGGTCCACCCGATCATACGCATAGGGATCGGCAAACCCGTTGCCGAAGCCTGGCAAGTTGCGGCCGGCTGCCTGCGCCAGTAACTTCGGAAGTCGCACCGGATTGTAGGCGCTGGCAGCGCGGACAAAGGCCATTCGACGCGGCTAGGACCACGGCATCGGGTCGCCTCTCTTGTCGCGCGACCGTCTTGATCAAGCCAAATGCCTGCTCGAGCGCTTGGGGATGCGCTTACTTTGGGATAGCTATCGTGGCGGGTCGTTCGTCCCCTCTCGCAGAGCTGCGCTCGATGGCATCATCGCCGACCTTCTCGGAGCCAATGGATCACCGCAGCGGCCTCTCTGGAGAGCGGCTCTTCAATAGCTGCTAAAGACGCTTTTGTGGGGATAGTATGCAGGATCAGCAGGTATGCTGTTAGCTCTTCGATAGGTGAAGTCGGAAAGTTGCACATAAATCGGCAGTGCGGAGATTCCTCTCTCGCGACAACAGCGGACGTCATTCGCCCCACGGCAGCGCATGTGCGACCCTAATGCAAATCAGAAGCGACGGCGGCGATCAGCTACGGTAATAAGCTTTTCAAAGATCAAAATGTCGGAATACTTCCCGCCATTCGAGAAGATCTCTGGAAAGCAGCCGGCGCGTGAGAACGCATGTTTCTCTATGAAGGAAACAACGTCGGGCGTATCTTCAAACGTCATTGCCAAAACGCAGTGCAGATCAAGGATTTTTGCTCGATTTAAAAGAGTACGGACAAGCGCGCAGCCGACCCCCTTACGACGAGCGGAATGCTGAACATAGATCGACATCTCGGCTGTATGCCTAACGTCTTCCCTGACGCGATACGGCGTGAATGCCGCCCAACCAACCACGGCGCCATTACTTGCGCAAGTATACGCCTCAACTCCTAAATGGGATTCGGTTATGAATTCCTCCATTTCCTTGACGCTCCAGGGACGCATTCCTTGCGTTGATTCCCTTGCGCGACATGCTGCGTTGTAGATCTCTGTCACGCTTGGAAGGTCACCTGCTCGTAACCGGCGCACTTGGTACGACATCAGAGGTCCTCCAGTCTCATTACGCTGTATGGATAGTTATCTGAGTGCCGGTCTGCGAGCAACGCGGCAACCTACGAGATTCCGTAGCTTGTGCGGACACATGCGATTGTGGCTTGTTCCGCGTTTGAGCACACAGGCGAGTCTTCGCATGTAAACGACTGTTTTGATGCAGAGGACGAGAAAAGCAGCGGCGTCTGGACTCTTGGAGCGCATGGCACGTTGCGACGCCCAGGACGCACGCACAGACAAGAACGGACGGTCAGGCGAATGTTCCGACGCGCTACTTTTGCTGATGCCCACGATATCGCAAGGATCTACAATCAGGCGATCAAGCCGGGCATCTTTGCTATAAATCCAATCGCTCCAGACACTCACAACGAAAGGATCATCTGGCTGAAGGAACATCAAGATCCCTATCCAGTGTTCGTCTATGAGAACGAAAATCATAGAGTGATTGGCTGGTGCTCCTTGAGTAGATTTTCTCTGCGCCCCGAATATACAGGCGTCGCCGAGATATCCCGCTACATTGATGAGAATCATCGAGGGAAAGGACTCGGCGGACTGATGCTTGCACATTTGATTGAAACGGCTGCCAATGTGGGACTGCGACTACTAGTCTCAAACGCATATGAAAGGAATATCGGAAGTATAAAAAGTATTGCTCCTGTCTTTCAGCGCGTCGCAGTGTTACATGAAGTGGCACGCGTGCACGGTGAATGGCAGAACGTTGCATGGTTCTGGAATAAATTACGTTGAGCCCTGATCTGCAAAGGGCCTGCGGAAATTTGACGTCAGATTGCGGCGTGGATAGCGCAGCTCAAGCTTGAGTTCCGGAGAGTTTCGACCTGTCAGCGCTATCGATAAGAGATCGTTGGACACCAGAGAGCTGAAGCTGCGAAGCGGCTCCGAAGGATTGGCGCGCCGATGGACATGATCGATCACCTGTGACCGATACACGTTATGCAGAAGGAAGTGCGGATCGAAGTACTCCATTTCGGGACCGCACGGCTTTGTCACTGCCTTGGCCTCTCTCACGGCCAGCTATCGCGGCGCGAGGTGTCGACCGGTATCGTCCGGTCGCCGTCTACCGGTCGCGTGCACGCAATCGCCAGGCCGCCGCATCGGTTTTCGCCGCCGATTCTGCCGTCCTAAATGCGCCGCTCGAGGTAATGCTGCCGGGTTGTCGGCCTCCGGCATCGGCGGCCTGAGGAACGGCTGGCTCGACGAGTTATGCCGCCTGGCAGAAGCGCGATGCGTTGGCCAAGCGTTACGTCTATACGGCTATATTTGGGTTGATGGCTTCCATCTCAAAGCTCGCCTGGAAGATGAAAAGCAATGCAGCTCGTGCTGATCGGCTACGCCGGCGACCGCAAGAAACAGGTCGGCTTCACCGGTGGTGCCCCGGAGAACGCGCTCCATTGGCGCGATCTGCTGCTCGATATGAAGCGGCGCGGGCTCGAGGTGGTCCCGCAGCTCGTCATCGCCGATGGCGCACTCGGGTTCTGGAAGGCGGCCGGTGAGGTCTGGCTGCAAACGCGCGAGCAGCGCTGCTGGGTGCACAAAACCGCCAACGTTCTTGCCAACCTGCCGAAGAGCCACCACCCGAGGCAAACGAATGAACGCGTGTTGCATTAGATCCGGATGCCAAAGCCGAGCGGCGTTCGTCGCGTTCATCGAGAGCTACACGCTGAATAAGAGAAGGCGACGTCGGAAAACGTTGCCGAAATGAATGTTAGGCGGCCGTCGTGAGGTGGATAAGGGGTTTGATCGTCATGCGATCGTGGTGAGCTTGAAGGGCCGCACGCAGAACTGACAATTGCTTATGTGCCGTCAATCGCCGGAAGCCCTTCGTTGGCCTCGATCATGCCAGCTGCGATCCATCGCAAGGCCATACCGGCATCCGCCAGCGTTTGACGTTGCGCGTGACGCGGCGAAATGGTGGCCAGTCGAGGCCTTCGAGGATGCTGGCCGCTACGCCGGGCCAATGCTGGTCGAGTCGACGTGCGAGATTGCGGATAAAGTCTTCAGCCTTGTCGGCGTCATCGAGCTCCCAGGCGTGCCCGACCGGTGGCCGCATGATGCTCTTTCGGCAGGCGTTCCATGATGTTGCGCGCCTTGTGGATCTTGCAGCGCTGGATCGCAGCGACCGAAACCGAAGGCGCGGCGGATCGCCTTCGACAAGGCTTTCGCGCAATCGGCTATGTCTTGGGACGTTGGGTCATGGCCGCGCGAGATCAGGTTGTCCAGCAGTGCCTGAACCGTTGCGGCATCTCGGTTTCCCCTTCCAGAGCCAGCGGATGCTTGTTGCCTTCGGCGTCAACCCCGATCGCGGCTACCAGCATGAGATCGTCGCCGAGATACAGCCCGTCGATTTCGACCACCAGAGGGGCGAGCGCGGACAAATCGGCAGCCATGACGTCGGCCAGCCGCCCGGCCGATAGCGCCACGAACCTCGGCGAGGCCGCCGACTTCGCAACCTCCGATCCGGGCGGTGCCGGCACGTCACCTTCGGGCTGCCGGACAGCGCGGCCGAACCGGCGCGCGCGGCCGTTTCCCAGCTCGGGATCGTGACCTCGCGGCCGTCCACGCCCCGGGCCCGCGGGCGCTCGAGCTCGATCTTGCCGCCGCCGCCCCGTTCCCGCGTCGGCGCCAAACGGTGCGCCCCCACGCCGCGTCACGACCGTGGCGCGGCCCGGAGGCTGCCGTGACATCCACCTCCATCATCGTGCCGATCGCTCAGGCCCGGCGTGATATTTATCGTCATGGCGTTGCTCTCCTTCGTGGAATCAGCACCCAGAGCCTATTGGCTCAAGGTGGGCAACGCCGGCCTCTTGAGAAATTCAACAGAACCCGGGACATCGCCAAATGAAGCTACCGCTCCGTATGGCAGCCTAAGCCCGGCAGAGCTACGCAGCTATTGGGCGGTGCGCTCGCAATGAGAAGCGGAATAGCGCAGCCGCCCTGCGACCGTCCATTCCACCATGAACCACCCCGGTTCGACCCGCACCTAATCGTCGACAACTATTCATGCGACGTCTGCCACAAGGGCGTCGTCTCAAGGCGTATGCCCGCTTCCAGTTGCACCACGCGCGTAGCCGAGCTCAAGAGCGCTCTTATGGATACCTGGAGAACTACAATCCGCAGGCGCAATCCTCGAAAATAGTCGCCCGCTAGGGAATGAGCATTACAACGGGGACACCAAGCCTCCTCTCGATATCATCTTTGGAGCTCCAATATTATATCGGCTCATTAGGAGATTCGCATTGGTGACGGCATCATACACCGGCAGCTGCATCTGCTCGCGCAGATGTTGCGTCACTATTGGAAAACCTGCGCACTCAAATAAGATGACCTCGACGTCATGATATCGCCTACACATAAGTGCGATTGCGGCCTGCAGATCATAGGATACCTGCAGAGTCGTGTAGTTATTTTCGGGCCCCGACATGGCTTTCCATGTCTCGGAATGTTCGATGCCGCCGATTGCTATTCGATCGTATGACTCAACACCGGCGCATTTTAGCAGATCGAACGTCAATGCTCTTGAGTCGAATGTCAATATGCCGACACGTCCCTTCACAGTCGCCATGAGATAGGGCAGGAGCAGCAAGCAGGAGGTCGAAACTGGCACTGGTACGGCCTGCATCATTGCGTTCTGATACTTGATCGTGAAACCGCAATTGCTCGTGATCGCGACTGCTCCATCACCCACCAACTCTTTTGCTGCCCCTATGAACGCCTCTTTCAATGTGTCGTCCTCACCACCAAAAACCACGTTCCTGGTCCAAGCACCTGGAACCTGCCGATAAATTGTGGGAAATGGAAAAGTATTAGGATTGCTGAGCGACCCGGCCATCGTCTGTGGCGTATTCTGTAGCTGCAGTATACCAAGTGCGCCGCTGGTATGGGTCATTTCAAATCCGGCTCCCGCAAAAAATCCCAACTCATTCTAGCTCCGGCCTGCGACCAAGATCGCAGCGCCACACCAGTTCTGGCGCGTCATCCGCCAGCTGGAGATCTTGCTCCAAATTCTCTTGCGGCGCCGCTGAGACGTTCATTTCGTTCCGAGGGATGTAAGGTTCTTCGCGGACAGCTATCCATGCCGGGGTCCAATCAGTCGATACTGTCCAGTACTTAGTCGACGAATCTAGTAGCATGCGGATAATCGGACACATTCGCATACCGATGCGTTATTTCGTCATCTACTGCTATGTCGTCTATCGCCACAATGCTCGCCCACACTCCAGACGCTGTATCGGCCCACAGTATTTGTGCATTCGGGCTGGATGAGTGATTTACTATCGAGATTAATCCGAAAACAACGTAGCCTGCCAGCGGGTCACATTTGACTTCTCGATCAGGCCGAACGAAGTAGTACTCGAAGAGGCCTGTGCGATTTAGGAGCTGGGCTTGAGCATGATCAAATCCCCACGTTGGAGCTCGCTCAATTACATCTCCGATCTTGAACGGAATATTTGCAAATACACCGCGGCCCTTTCGTGGTGCAGTTTTGACATACACAGTACCGCTGCGGTCAAAGACGCTCTCCGCCATCATGTCGTTCTTTTCAGTGCCGGGCATTAAGCCGCCTCTATTGTTTCACCATTCCTGGAGTACCCATTGATGGTCTGGCGTTCGCAAGCGGAGTTGGCTCTGGAATACTGACCTCAAACGAGCCGAGCGCGCGGGGTGCCAGGTACCCGACATTGCGTTGGCCCTTGTCTCCGCCAAGAATCGTGGGTACGGAACGCGACCCGCACATTGCTGGATGAACGAGCGGACGCATCTTCTCCATTGCGAAATTCGAAACGTTCATTCAGTTGCCTCCACTCTCAACAAGAGCATATAGCTGATTCCAGGCGCTTGATAACCACCTACGTAGATGGGCTGCCAAGATGCGTAGGCAACCTTAGCTGCGGATGACAAAAGTTGAGAAGCCAGATAGAGCAGCCGACCCGCTTCGTTGAGCCGATGCAGATGTGGTCCTCCCCGCAGCGAGTTCACCAACCACGCCATCCTGACTTGGGCGACCAGAGTCGCGCCCCATGGGAATAAATCGCCCGGGCAAGCCCATGCTAACGCTCATCGAAAGCTTCAACGAAGGGCTGCGGGATGAATTATTGAACGAGACGCTGTTCACCTCGCTGGCCTGGTATCACACTCGGATATTGGCGGGCCGATTACAACAACACACGACCGCACGCGCAGGCCCGGATGGAAGACCCCGTCCGTGTTCGCGACCACTTCCCAACCGCGCCGGGATCTGCGCTGCGGTATGCCGAAGGCTCCACGCCAGCTCCCGTCACTCCCGGCACGGCCGCGAAACCCGAGGGATAAGCCGAAAGCTGAGGCCTGCGTCGGAATCGTCGAACGCTGGCTGGTAGGGCGGCTGCGGACCCCAACTTTTTACAGACTGGCCGAACGCAACGATGCGATCGCCGAATGGCTGGGCAAGCTCAATGACGGAGGTGTGCTGCGCCGGTATGGCCGCACACGGCGTCAGCCGTTCAAGGGATTTAACGCGCCGAATCATAAGCCGCTCCCGGCGAGCCGTGGGTCCGTTCCGAATGCCGGCGATACGAGATCGAACGAGACTACCAATCGCTGCCCTATCGCTTCGCCCGTCCGAGATAAAGTGCGGATTTGTGCGTGAAGGTTGAACGCATCCTCGGGGGCGAGTGGATCGCGCGCGCACATGCGCGGCAGCGGCAACGGGCGGCACACGAGGATCGGCGCCCACGTGCCTCCAGCCAGCGGCGTTATGGCGCGTGGACGCCGAGGCAAGCCGGATCGGCCCGATGCTGCGCCCGCTGATCGACCGGATCATTGGGGATCGGCCGCATCCAGAACAGGGCTATCGTACGTGCCTGGGGATCATCCGGCTCGAGAAGCGCATTGGCGGCGAGCGCCTCGACACGGCCGCGCTGCGCGCGATTGAGATCCAGGCTCGCAATTGTCGAGCGTCAAACCCATCCTCGAGAAGGGCTCGATAGCGTTTCAATGCGCGCTCCCCCGAGCGCAACCCAATCATACACAGCAACATTAGAGGCTCGGAATACTGCCATCGGCTGACCCGCCCCACACTCCACTTGCTTACCCGCTCCGCCTTGTCGGCATGGCCGAGGCAACGAGCCTCGCCGACACCGAGGAGGTCCATTGTCTCGCGGCGTTGCTGCTGCACGATGGAGCGACTTGGCGTAACAATCGGCGCTTGGCGCTTCGTCTTCGCAAGGCAAAATTGCGTCATCACGCCGTGCCCGAGCAGGTCCACTAAGGGTCGGCACGTGGGCTCGACCACAAGTTGTTTGACATCCTGCTCAACGGAGACTGGATCAATACCACGAAAACTGAGCCATTGTCGACCAAACCCTCGTCGGGAAAAGTTGGCTTCGCTGTGCGCTCGATCAGAAGGCGTTTCGGGACAACCACTCTGTACTTTAGATCCGGCTGCAGCGACTGTTCGCAGAACTGGACCCGCGGGGCTACGGCCGACCCGCGTCGTGGATAAAGAGCATCGCCACGAGCTCCTGATTTTGGACGACGAGGGCCTCCAGGCCATCGACGCCAATGCCGTCATTATCTGCTCGAAATCCTTGAAGACCGCTACGGCCGACGATCGTTGATGCCGTGCTTGATCGCCTGCTTCAGAACGCTCACAGGCTCTAACTGAACGGTGACTCCATTCGTTCGCCCCCCGGTTCCTCCTCGGCCTTGATTACATTGTCGGCCGATGAAGTTCGAGACTGCAGCGAAGTTGACCGGCCGCTACGGCACTGTTTGGGGGTGATCTTCCCCCAAAAAAGTGGACATGGATCAAGCCGATTTTAGCTCCATCTCGACCGGGCTGATATAGCCGATGGCCGAGTGTCTTCGGGTCTGATTGTAGAAGCCTTCGATGTAAGCGAAGATGTCGCGCTCGGCTTCATTGCGGGTCTCATATTGACGGTGATGGATCAGTTCGGACTTGAGGGTGTGGAAGAAGCTTTCCATCGGGGCATTGTCGTAGCAGTCGGCTCTGCGGCTCATTGAAGGCCGGAAGCCGGCGGCTTGCAGTGCTTGGCGGTACTCGGTTGAAGCGTATTGGGCGGATTCAAACGGTCGTCGCAACACCAGGAGTTTGGAGGTTGCGATGAACGTTGTAAGGCGCAGATCGGCGCGGTCAGGACGAGCCCCATTGCCGTCGCCAGGACGGCCCTCTGTTGCCGGGCGCGATGAACAGAATAAATTTTGGCGGGCGATTGCCGCTGGGTTAAGCAGCGAAGATGCTGCACTCGAAGCCGGATTGTCACAACCTGTCGGAAGCAGATTATTCCGAAAGGCGGGCGGCATGCCACCAGCGATGTTCAGATCTTCGGCAAAGGCACTGTCCGGGCGGTATCTCTCGTTGAATGAGCGCGAGGAGATCGCACTTCTCAAGGTGCAGGGCCATTCCATACAGGAGATTGGACGTCGCCTGGGGCGGGCTGCTTCCACAGTCTCCCGTGAACTGCGGCGCAACGCGGCCACTCGCGGCGGCGGGTTGGAGTATCGGGCAATAACTGCCCAATGGCATGCGGATCGATCCGCCCGCCGGCCTAAGCCGACCAAGCTTGCGCTCAATGCAACCTTGCGCACTTATGTGGAGGAAAGACTTGCTGGCGGCGTCGTAGCCCCGACCGGCGCTCCCGTTCCTGGTCCCGCCGTTCCGTGGAAGGGGCGGCGGCATGGCCAGCGCAAGGATCGGCGATGGGCCAAAGCCTGGAGCCCTGAGCAGATTGCTCGACGCTTGCCGATCGACTTCCCGGACGACAAGACGATGCGCATCAGCCACGAAGCTATCTATCAAGCCCTCTTCGTTCAGGGCCGTGGCGCGCTACGCCGCGAGCTGACGGCCTGCTTGCGAACAGGGCGTGTGTTACGGATGCCCAGAGCGCGCGTACGCAGGCGAGGCAAGGGCTTTGTCTCGCCGGAGATCATGATCAGTGAGCGCCCTGCTGAAGCTGCCGATCGAGCAGTGCCGGGACATTGGGAGGGGGACCTTATCCTCGGTCTTGGCAGCTCGGCAATCGGCACGCTGGTCGAGCGCACGACGCGCTTTACGATGCTCTTGCACCTTCCACGGTTGGCGGGGCATGGCGAAGCTCCGCGCGCGAAGAACGGGCCAGCCCTTGCGGGACATGGGGCCGAAGCCGTGCGCGACGCGATCACGCGCACCATCATCACTTTGCCCGAAGAGCTGCGCCGTTCGCTAACCTGGGATCAGGGAGCCGAAATGGCTCAGCACGATCGTCTCAAGATCGATGCGGGTATCCAGGTCTACTTCTGCGACCCGCAAAGCCCATGGCAGCGCGGCACTAACGAGAACACCAACGGGCTGCTGCGGCAGTACTTCCCGAAAGGCACGGACCTGAGCATCCACAGCGCCGAAGAGATATCCGCTGTGGCAGCGGCCCTCAATGCCCGACCGCGGAAGACACTAGGCTGGAAAACGCCGGCGGAGGCGCTTGACGATCTTCTGTTATGAGTGAAAGTAACTGGTGTTGCGACGACCGTTTGAACCCGCCTTGTGTGCCGCGATCGGAATGATGGATCAGCCCGGGACCTGGTCTTTGCCCCTTGATCGCCATTCGTAATGCGGCGAGCGGCAGTTCTGCGCGCAGATGGTCCTCCATCGCCCAGCCCACGATACGGCGGCTGTACAGATCCATGACGGCCGCCAGATACAACCAGCCCTGGCCGGTCCAGACAAAGGTGATGTCGGCGAGCCAGACCTGATTGCGCATGGCGGCCGAGAAGTTCCGGCCGAGCAGGTTCGGCGCGATCGGCAAGCCATGCCCGCTGTCGGTGGTGCGGCATCGTCGCGGCCCGGCCGAGATGGCTCGAATGCCATGATGGCGCATCTGCCGCTCGATCCGGCCACGGCTTGCATGATGTCCCTGGGCTTTGAGTTCGACATGAATGCGCGGGCTGCCATAGCGGCCATGGCTATCGCGATGAACCCGCTGGATGCCTTCCAGCAGCGCTCGGTTAGCCAAGGCCCGGAGGCTTTCCGGGCGCGACCGCCAGGCATAGTAGCCCGCGGGCGAGACGCCGAGCACACGGCACATGATCTTAACCGGATAGTCCGTGCGGCGATCCTCGATAAAACGGAACCTCATGTCCGGGGTCCAGCAAAGATCGCGATCGACTTTTTTAAAATGTCGCGCTCCAAGCGCAGCTGTTCGTTTTCCCGCTGCAACCGCGCAATCACGTCAGCTTGGTCCGCCGACGGCACCGCCGCCTGCGATGTGGGCGCCACGGCGCTGCCGCCGGCTCTCACCGTACCCTGCTCCGCCACCCATCGGCTCAGCACGGAGCCGTCAAGCCCAAGCTCCTTCGATACCGACTTCGCCGAGCGGCCGCTCGACAAAACCAGATCAACTGCCTGCCGCTTGTACTCGTCCGAATAAGAACGTCGCTGCCGTTTCGTCATCTGACACCTCTTGCTGTGTAAGCTATAGGTGTCCACCGATTTAGGGGAGGCTCAGGGGCGCCTCCGGTCAGCTTCGCTCCGTCGAACGGCACCATCAAACTAAACGTGGTCTCTTCGGCAGCCGCTTGACCACTGGCAGCGATAGTGCCAATTGCCTTCATCGGTAGCTTCGCATGGGCGCGATCAGATTGGAACGCTGCGCGGCATCAGATCGGAATAACTGCACGCGATCATTGCATGATCCCAAGGTGATCGCAGTAAGCGAACCTCTGGTGTGCGGTGCTAAAGGACAAAACCATCCCAAAGCGCGTAGTCGCAGTGTTGAGCGCCGTCTACGAGGCCAACTTCGTCGGGTTCTCCTTTTCCGGTCGCAGCGGAGTCCTGGCCTAAATGACCGACGGCTGGACTGTGAGACATGCATGCCGCATTTCTTTGATGCGTCTTTCCATCGTGCTCAGTGAAAATGATGCGATCACTTCAGCATCAAAAACGGCAGTGACAGGAACCGTTCCCTCATCATGTCCAGGATCAATGATCGAACAAATTGGTAAAGTAGCCGCGATCTTGTACTTCCTACCAGAATCGGCAGGAAGGCTTTCTTTTCTTTTGCTGTACTCTTCAGGGGCCATCGGTTCTCGAAGGGCCCCATTTTGTACGTGCCGATAACCCGATAGGCGTGATACCTGCAAGGAAAAAACGCGCCCATGGAAGATCCGAAACGAACCTCATCAACAGCACGTGTGAACCGTGATCACTTAGACCATGTCCAAAGTCAAATTGTCTTTGCTCGACGCACACCTGACGAAAGAGCTCCCGAAGTTGTTTTGTCGGGACTCGACTCGGCTGCCAGTCCAATCAGGCATTGCGTCCTGCCGCCCTTGGTGGGCCACAATGTTACTATTCGCAACGCGCGGTCGATCGTGCGCGAACTATCGCTCGACGAGGAAGGCTTCACGCTAATTCAGCGCAAAATATCTTGCGTAAACGAGCGCGATCCAGCTGTTTTACGCGAGAGTTACCAGAAAGAAATGGTTCCTTTCATCAAAGATTACTTCAACGCGTCGTGGGTTGTGGCTCACCAACAATCGTTTGTTGTTCGTCATGGCAGTGGGAAATCAAGTCCGGAAGGATGCGAACCGATTGTATGGGCTCATCTTGATTTCGCGCCGGTCGCTGGTCCTATGTTTGCCGCCCTTGTGGACCAGTCGGAGGGCGTTCCGACAAGGCCGTATTCTCGATTGATGATCGCTCAAACTTGGCATGCTCTCTCGCCGCCTCCGCAGGATTTTCCCTTAGCGTTCTGCGACGGCGCCTCCATTCAGGATACCGATAGTGTTGTCGTAAACTACCGTTTCTTCAATACCACAACTAAGTTGTCGGTCATGCATTTCGATCCAGCGCAGCGCTGGTATTACTTTCCAGAGATGACCGCAGACGAGTTCATTCTGTTTAAGGGGTATGATTCCGAGGTTTGCTGCAACTCAATGGCGGCTCACGCGGCATTCGACAATCGTCGCGCCTATCCTAATGCAAAGCCTCGAGTGAGTGTCGAGGGTCGCTTCCTGGTGTACTTCGCTTGAGCGGTTGAGGTCTGCTGGAGGGATGCCGTTTCGCGCCGCGCTGCCCGAAGCGCATGTCGGTCTGCGACGACTATCCCCCGGCGACCGACGTCGGCGACCGTCACGTCCTCAATTGCTGGCTCGTAGCGAAGAAGTAACGATCATGGGGCCAAACGGTCGCACTGGTCGGAGAATCCGACTGCGGCAAGACCACCATCGCCAAGCTCGTGCTGAAGCTCGAAACGCCAACCTCCGGCGCCGTGAGCTTCGGTGGGAAGAGTCTCGAGGAGATGTCGCGCAAGGAGATCAAGGATTATCGCCGGCAGGTGCAGGCCGTGTTTCAGGACCTTACGCCTCCCTCAACCCGCGCCTTACGGTGCGGCGGATCATCGCTGAGCCGATTCTTGCGCACTACAAGCGCGATCGCGCGACACTCAATGCGCGCGTCACCGAGCTCCTGGAGATTGTCGGCCTGCCGCCGAGGGCGGCCGATCTCTACCCGCATGAATTCTCCGGCGGACAGCGCCAGCGCATCGCGATTGCACGAGCGCTTGCACTCAATCCGCGCATCATCATCCTCGATGAGCCGATCTCGGCCCTCGACGTGTCGATCCGCGCGCAGGTGTTGAATCTGCTGATGGACATCCAGGAAAAGTTCGGCCTGACATACCTCCTGATCGCGCATGATCTCGCACTGGTCGAACATCTGTCGTCGCGTGTGGCAGTGCTCTACCTTGGCACCGTGGTCGAATACGGCCAGAGCAGCAAATCTTTACCGCTCCGAAGCATCCTTACACGCAGGCGCTGCTGGACGCTGTTCCACGTCCCGATCCGGACTACATACCAAAAGCAGCCGATAGCTTCGACGATAGCGGCAGCGCGCTCGAACCGCCCAGCGGCTGTAAGTTTCACCCGCGCTGTCCACATGCGATGGCGGTCTGCAAGTCGGTGAATCCGGCACTCGTGAAACTCACTGACGGCCGCGAGGCAGTCTGTGAGCTCACGAACTGAGTAGAGGTGCGAAGCTCGCCACGGTGCAACGGATCTGCACGTGCCATCCGCTTGCATTTTCACATTCATTCCGATCAGGCATTGGAAGGACCAAGTAAGCTCAAGGCGGATGACAGCCTGATTTCCCGACTGCGGCGCACTCGATTCCGAGTCGATAAACTGCCAAATATGACAGGGGCCCGCAAGAATACTTGGTGGTCTTGGTAATATGGAGTAAATTCGTTAGCTCAGTTGTTGTACCATGTGTCATCGCCCAGCGACCTTTCCGTTCTGTTCCGCAAAGTAGAAGTTACGCGACAACATGGAGCCTACAACGATGGCAGTCGCAAAAGCGCCGCAGGCCTTCCCAAGAACAGAATATCTGCGCAGATTGGCAGCAGTGAAATCGGAAATGGCCCGGCGTGAAATCGATGCACTTATCATTTCGAGTTGGGGCAATATCACTTATCTGACCGGCAACGTGACGCGTATGCTGGCTGTGCATGCGCTTGTCGTCTCGATCCAAGATGAAGAGCCGACTCTTATCGTACGCAAGATGTGCGCGCCAGGAGCAGCTCACCAGAGCTTCATGGCCCGAGAAAAGATTATCGGCTACTCGGAAAATCTGGTAAGTAAGGCAAATACCGACGGCTACGATGCGGTGATTGATTTCCTCCATGACGTCGGTGTGGCGCAGGGCGGGATTGGCCTTGAACAGGGCAACCTAATGGCCCCGGCCGTAGAGAAGTTCATAGGGAAATTGCCGCAGGCCCGGATCGTCGATTGCACGAGAGTGGTGGACTGGATCCGCGGCGTCAAATCAGACCTGGAGATCGCGGTTATGCGCGAGGCTGCCGCGCTTGCTGACGCGGCCGTTATGCGGGCTAGAGACGTTATCCGCCCTGGTGTGCGAGAAGCCGATGCAGCAGTTGAGATCATGGCGGCGCAGGTTAATGGCGTTAAGGGCGGTCCCGCTGCGACCGGATTGCGGCCGCCGTTGATTTCCTCAACCCCGCGCACGGGTACGCCCCATATATTGTGGAGCGAGAGTGTCTTCTGCGATGGCATGCAGATCAACTCGGAAGTCAGCGGAAATCGGTATAACTATCTTGCAGCTCTTATGCGTACCTTCTCAATCGGTGCGCCTGCCGACCGCGTACGCCGTCTACATGATGCGCAGGTCGCTGCTATCGAAACGGCACTCGATCTCATCCGACCTGGACGCACTTGCAGTGAGGTCGCGCACGCCATGTACAGCGCGATTGAGAAGCACGGCTTTCCGAAGGAATCGCGATGTGGCTATTCCATTGGCATCGAAAATCAATTCACTGCTTGGATTGAACCGACCGCAAGTTTTGGCAGGGAAGATATGACTGTTCTCCAGACCAACATGACCTTTCATCTGATGCTCGGTAACTGGGTTGAGGAGGAGTTCGGCGTTACGGTGAGCGAAACAATCCGCGTAACTGACACGGGTGTTGAGGCGCTGACTTGTGCGCCGCGCGAGCTCTTTGTACTCTAGTGTCCTGAACCAGAAGTTCCAGGATCACGTCGTGTTTGCTGGGGCATCGTACTGCTGGAAGGTTGGATGGAAGCGCGCATGTCATCGGCGGACTTGGTCCATCGGCTGAGTTGGATGCGCGTCTGATCTGGACGCATTGGCAGCGTCGGGCTGACTGCGAACCGGCGCCTGGATTGGGCGTCTCACCCAACATCGGACGACAGCGTGCTCCGGCGGCAAGACGCAGACGTCGCTCACTTTGGCCACGAAGTGTGGATCGCTTAACAGCTTGAACGTCACCAGCCAGGGAGGCTGGGCCCTGAATGCCAACAGCGACAGCGCCCTGGGCTTTGGGCCGCTGCGACGTGCCTGCGATGGATGTGAAGTCGCTCCATGACATGCGGCAAACTTTGATTGCGCTGAGATAGGGCGGCTCGGAGAACGGGGTTTTAGAACGAGCCCTCACCAGAGGCGGGATTGCTCACCGGTAAGCTATGATGGATCGCGAGCATAATCTGTCGATGACCAGGCATGGAGGTCTTACAGATCGGCCAGCGGCACCGTTTAGGATCGGCCCCGCGATCGGTGCAGGATGCCGATCTCGCGATCAGGCGGCGGCTCAACCGGCTGCATGGGGTTACGGTTCGCCGCATGCTGAAAGATCTGCCCATCGAGCTGTCCCGCCGGCATGTAAGGACGCTGACGCGGCGGATGCGGCTCGATGCCGGCCCGCATAACAAAGCCCGAGCCGGCCCAAGATCCCAAGATCTAACCGAACCTGTTGCGCGGATTCGAGATCACGCAATCGAACCAAGTTTGGGCGATGGACATCACCTATATCCCGACGGCGTGCGGATTCGTCTATATCGCTTTGGGTGCTGGACTGGGCGGCGCCCAACACCGCTCAAGCTGGCAATTACGAGTTTTCATCAGCGCGCTCGCTAACTGCGGCATCGCCATCAGCATGGAGGACGGGGACACATAGCGGGTCGCGAGCGGCCATGAAGCAGAGTCAGATATGCGGATTCCGGGGCTTATGACAGTGATCGAGACGCGCAGCTTCGATGGATGTACATCTCGAGACTTTTGACGGCAGCACGCCGGACTGCCCACTTCGGCCGCTGCCGCCTGCTGCGTTTTCGCCCTGATCAATTGAGGCGGACGTCGAACTGCTCGTCGGCTGCCGGAACTATCGTCCGATCGCCAAAGAGAGAGGCTAACGCCACCATTTGCCTTGAAGGTCGACCTGTAGTTCCGGCGTGCTAAGGACGGCGAACACTGTGCGGCTACCAATACCTACGAGCGATCGTACCCTGCAAGACTAGCGGCGTAGCAGCTTGGTCGCTGATTGAGGCAAATTGTCGTGCGCGTCGCGCTTGCGAATGATTGGCTCGACGCACCTGCGTCGCGCCTGGCGTTTGGCTAAGACGTGCGTGCATCGGTTGAATGCCAACTCGTTCCATGAGCCGTTTAACTGTCGAAGCAAGAACTCGGTCCTGCCCTCAAAAACGTCGTCGGGTGGACGCGGAGCTCGGAAGCCGGGAGCCACACGTCAATTCGCATCAGAGCAGCAGCAATACGGATCGAAATCGAAAAGCACAACGTTGCGGAGGCCGAGCGCGAGCTTGATTGCGCCGGGGTTCCCTAGCCCGGCGCCAGATGATTGCCGGGAGGAAGATCTCGCATATTTCAGCGCTACTAAGCCCGATCTCATGCTAAGCGTCGGGCGGATTGGACGTTTCGGTCATTTGAAGTGTCGAGCTGACAAAGCACGCCTGCTAAATCTGAGATGCAGGCGAGCTTCAGCGCCAGCGCTTCTCTTCAGTGTCATAGGCGCCGGCACACGGATCTTTCACGGCGGTCAGCTCTCGTTTGAGCACTTTGTTGCTGGAGGTAGTTCGGGGTAGTGCGCGAGTGAAGGCGATGTACCGCGGCACCTTGAAGGAAGCAAGTCGCGCACGAGCATGATCGAGAATGCGGTGCATGATCAGATCGTCCGGCGTGATCCCTTTCCTCAGTTCAACGAAAATCTTAGCCTCCTCCCCGCGCTTGAGATCGTGAACGGGCACGGCAGCCACATCGGCAACTTCTGGAATTTCGCGGATGACAGCCTCCACCTCGCGTGCCGCGATGTTCTCGCCCGAGCGGCGGATCATGTCCTTAATGCGGCCCACCAGCCAATGAAAGCCGAGGTCATCTCGGCGCATCAGATCACCCGTTTTAAACCATTCGCCCTCAAACAAGGCGGCATTTGCTTCCGGCTTATTCCAGTAGCCCTCAAAAATCCCACGCCCTCTCACCCACAACTCACCAATCTCACCGATTGACGTAGGGTTGCCGCCCTCGTTCATCAGGCGCAGTTCCCTAAAGGGCGCGCGAATACCCACGGACCCAAAGGGCGCCAATTCGTCGAGCTGGCTCGTCGTTAGTGTGCCGAAGCCGATTTCCGTCATCCCGTAAGCATCTTGAGTGCGCACCCGAAAGCGCTTTCGAAAGTCACGTGTGGTTTCAGGACTGGAGCCCCAATTCAAGGTGTGCTTCAGGCTTGTTGGCCCGGCTTCGCCAGCGACTTCGGCCTGGCGCGCGATGAGCTCGGTAACTTGGCACCATTCGATATGGTGCTGCTTGACCCAACCGATGAAGCGCGTTGAGCTGAGCTGCGGAGCCAAGAAGAGCGTCCCACCCTGTCGATACGATCTCAGAAGATCCCCTTGCGGATCGCCATAGAAGAAGGGTTTCGCAGATAAATACCTTCGGTATGGCTGCTCGTCCCAGCACAGCCCCTGATACGAGCTCACGCCCCAGTAGTCGTGGGTCAACATGCAGCCCTTCGGAAAGCCCGTCGTTCCCGACGTATACTGAATGTTCAATAGGTCATCTGGGCGGATGTCCTCATCTATCGGAGAGTCATCAGCGCTCTTAAGCAGTTTCTCGAGAGTGGTCGTGCTCTCAGAGGGGGGCTCTCCTGCCAGTATTATTCGACCCTTCGCGAGGTGTTCCGGCCAAGGCTCCATCGACGAAAATACCGGCCACAGGCTCCCTTGGACAACGGCGAAGCTCGACTGTGTATCGGTGAGAACGTATTCGATCTCCCGCGGTGTGTATCGCATGTTAATCGGGACCATGACCGCACCGAGTTTCGCAATCGCGAACCACAGGATGGGGAATTCGATGCAGTTTGGCAACATTACCCCAATGCGATCGCGCTTGCGTACGCCAAACGCACGCAGCGCATGCGCGAGTTTGTTGGACAACTTGTCCATCTCCGAGTAAGTCGCGCGCTTGCCGCTCTCGAAAACATCGATGGCAGTTGTTGGCCCGTGCGTTCTCGCCCGCGTCGAAACCAGCTGACCAATAGTAATAGTTTCATACGCCGTTTCCATGGCCTCTAACTTCGACAACACATTTGCGACGCACTTTTGCAGCTCCGGCGACCTCAACTTTGGAGGGATCATCAATGGACTCCTTCTTTTCAGGGGCAAAGAATACTGAGAACGCGCGTGCCCTCTACGGTGACAAGCTTCCGATCGCGAGGGCTGAATAAGCCGGTCCAGCAGCCGGGTGACGGAGAAGCGCTCTTGGATAACGCCACCGCAGCATGCGCCTTAACATTATAGCGCATAGCTCGCACCGGGTGGAACGGCGCACCGGAATGATGCGAATGTTTTTGGACCGTCCAGAGCACCGCCATTCAAGTTAACTTCCCATTGCTGCACCTGATCGTAATCATCAGCCTCATAGTGGGCACGACTAGGCGAGTACATCATCACGGAGGATCGAGACACTACCTACTCTGGCGAGGAGCATGAAGTTGCTCTTTCATGTAGCCAATAATGAGCGATGAAGAGGCGCCGTGAGTTCAAGGTCGAAGCGGTCTCACATCTGAAGGAGAGGCCGATGGCCGCTTAGGACGCGCGTAACCAGCACGTCGACATGAACATTCTCCACATTGGATGAAGCCCTGTGACGTCGATCCGCCGCAGGCGTTTCCCGGTAATCATCAGAATAAACCCCAAGCAGCAGGAGATTAAACGGCTGCGCCTCGGCCCCATGACCGGCAAGCAGAACGCCAATACTTCGGACCAGCCGAAGAATCGTGGCCGCTCCTGCGGCTGAGTACTCATCATTTCACGGGATTGCTGGCCAGATGATATCTATTTGCCCTTCCGTGGACTGCGTGTGCTGGTGGTCCGCGTGAGGCAGCATTACGAACGTCTGAAGCTGCTCAAGGGCTGGAAGAAAAACATCTGAGGTCTGCCGAGTACTGCATCTTGCCCTCCCAAACGATCCTGGCCAAAGCATTTGGATCGGATTTCCGGGGTGAGTGGACTGTCAGAGTGGCGGCCGCTTGGCCAGGGCGCACTGTCGCCGTCGCGCTGATACCGAAAGTGGCAATTTGCAGAAATTAGCGAGATGAACCGCGATTTGGTGCGCGGCAAGTACGCTGGCACCGATTAGACCGACCAGCAGCGCGGCTGCTGAGAATAGGCTCTAGCCGACCAGGACGGCAAATTGAGATCGGAGTTCCGATCACCATTAACTGGCGCATAAGGGCCACTTAACGCGCCAGAAGTTATCAAGCAGGTTGCGCACATAGTGCTGATGCACAACGATACCACAAACATTCCGCAGTTCACCAAGCTGGTTGCGAGGCTTGCACCAAACAATTGGTCGTGTCCCCAGGGATGTTGTAGCTCGGTGGAGCAAAGCCGCCCGGACGCGCGTTACCGATAGCGCCCAGCGGGCGGGCGGCTGCGGTAGTCACCCGCAGTTCTCTGGTAGGATCGGGTTGCGACAGGCCAACGCAACCGAGGACCCCACCAATGACCGACGATATGATGAACCTGCGCACGGTTGTAGAGAAGACCCCCGAGGCCGATCTGCTGCGCGAGATGATTGGCTTTGCCGCCCAGCGCCTGATGGAGCTGAAAATCGAAAGCCAGACCGACGCAGCTTACGGCGAGAAAAATCCAAACGCCTGGCCTAGCGCAACGGTTACCGCGACCGGATCTGGGAGACCGGTGCCGGCGCGGTCGAGCTGCGCACCCCCAAGCTGCGCAAGGGCTCCTACTTCCCGGGCTTCCGGGAGGCTCGCCGGATGGCCGAGAAGGCGCTCACCGCCGTGGTGCAGGAGGGTTATGTGCAGGGCGCTCGACCCGCTCGGTCGACGATCTGGTACAGGCCATGGGCATGATCGGCATCTCCACGAACCAGGTCAACCGTCGTCCAGCAGCAATGTCTTAGGCAAAGGCGGGAGACTGGTAAAGTTAAACATCTTAGGTGGGCAGTTGCTGGTGCTGGATATGATCCCTTGCCAATACTAACAGCGAGGCTGTCGCATTCACGACGAATGTCGCGATTCCAACAGTGTTCGTTGCGTTGGCATTAGATCTGCGGATGTCTCAATTGCTTGTCACTGTGCGAGATTTCGTGATCGCAGTGACTGGTACGACACTTGCTGGATTGCTTCAGGTCCGTCCGCCCGGAAAGAAGCACATGCACAGTCGCTCCATCAAGCGAGTATCCGACCGGGAGAAAGAGCGCCTCGCAGCGCGTGACGAAAAGTATGCTTGTTGCATTCGGTCGAGAACTTCGCAAGCAAGAGGGACCCGAAGTGGCGCCGAAATCCCCCCCGACAAGTTCAGTCAAACCACGCAGTACCGGCCTGCCTAAATCGGCGGCGCGAGGCGCCAAATGGACTTATTTAGCTTCGTCGAATGTGCAAAACAAACGCGATCTCTCAAGGCGTTATTCGATCTTCTTGTGAGCTGTTCGAGCGAACAGGGCTTCAGTCAAGTGGCTTACGGGTCACTGACCGACACGGGGCCGGCTCGCCTGCCAGAGTATCTCCGAGCCGCGGTGACGGTGAACTTTCCTTCCGATTGGTGTGAGCGCTATTCTGAACGCAGGTACAATGCCATCGATCCCGTGGTTCGGCGGACGACTATGCTATCGGCGCCGTTTCTATGGGATCGACTCGCCGAGCAACATCAATTGCAACCGGGCGAAACGCGTGTGTTGAATGAGGCCAGAGAGGCCGGCCTGAAGCATGGCGTGACCGTACCACTGTTTGGACCATTTGGACGGCTATCCGTCGTATCGTTTGCGTCCAGCTTCGACGATGCCGACCCTGAGCATCGTCTCAGTCATCTGAACGCATTGGCTTGGCAGTTTCATCATGCGTTTGCAGAGATCGCGCCTTCATCGGAGGGCACATGCCAAATGCAAGTGGCTCTATCCGAGCGAGAGAAGGACTGCCTCCGGTGGGTCGAGGAGGGAAAATCATCCTGGGAAATCGGGGTAATTCTGAAGGTCAGCGAGAATACGGTCAACTTCCACCTCAAGAACGCAATGCGAAAGCTAGAGACGAACAGCCGTACCCACTGCGTCGTCAAGGCGATTCGCCACGGTCTTATTTGAATTGACCTACGCGACGCGGGGAGGCGAGCAATGTCACCTCTGGACAACGGCTGCGAGCGGCGTGTTCATTCCGATATCGCCTTAGATGCAGCCGCTGTTGACATTAATAGGCTGGCAAGTGGTAAGCGGCGAAGCCGATACCCTTACTTCAGAATTCGAATGGACGTGCGAAGAAGCCTCCGGCTTGGACTAAGGTTTGGGATGGGATTGGACAGCAAAAAGGACGTCCATTTGGCCGGCTCATCGGGAGGGCCGGTGAGCCGGCTGGAGGTCCTTCAAGGACCGTCGGGACGCCGCGTGCGTTCGGAGGCTGAGAGAGCTCGGATCGTCGCCGAGAGTCTGCTACCCGGTGCCCAGGTGTCCGAGGTGGCGCGCAAGCACGGAGCGACACGCTGGCAGATTTGCGATTGGCGACGACGCTTTCGACAGCGAGGCATGTTGGCGCCGTGCGAGGCCTCGCAGTCGACATTCGCGCCGCTGGTCTTGGAAAGCGCGTTGGAGGGGGGCACGTTCCGGCGATCAAGCTTGAGATCGCGATCGGCGACGTCGTGCTGCGGACGGACACAGCCAAAGATGGCGAGCAGCTGTGCCGGGTGATCCGCAGTGCGAGCATCACGATGATCGCGGCCGGTGCCGATCTGAAGATTTAAATCGCGACGCGGCCGATCGACTTCCGCTGTGGCCACGATGGACTTGCGGCGAGGGCGCAGGAGATGCTTTGCCTCGACCCTCTCCGCGGCGCAGCCTTCGTGTTCCGATCGAAACGAGCGGACCGGATCAAGATTTTGGTCTGGGATCGAACGGGCCTGGTGTTAGTTCACAAGCGCCTCGAAGGCTGCAAGTTCGTTTGGCCAAACGATCGCAGACGGCGTGATGCGCATATCGCCAGCGGTGTTCGCAGCCCTGTTCGCAGCCCTGTTCGAAGGGCTGGATTGGAGGTTAGTCCGCCCGGAAGACGCGCGGCGTCCCCAGGAGGCTGGATAACTGCGGCAGATTGACTCGGGAGCTATTTTGAACGGCACAGGCGCAGACGCGCCCTTTAGGGGCAGTCTCTGTGAACGTGAGGTTGAGTGTGGCCCCAGAGCAAAGAGGCCCGTTCAGCGCCAGGTGCCAACTCGAACAGCAGCTTCACAAGATACGGCCTGATCTGCCTGGTTCCGTTTCGGTTTATGACATCCTCGCGCAAGTGAGCTTTTTGGGGGCGGATTGATAGCGACGACATACTAGCCCAGGAGAACGCTTTTGCTTGATGCAGCAAGCGGGCCTTCCCGAGAATGCATAAGGTCGTGTATGGCTCCTGTACAGCAGAGGAGCAGGTCAAAAGCACCCCGGCCTATGGGCCGGGGCTTTCGATCCGCCGTTTGAACGACAGATCAATATTTGAGAAGAGCCGGACGAGCCAAACTTATAGTTGAGCCGTGCCGTCATAAGATCGAAATCATGGCGGATGCGATCGGTCCCACCAAAGGGCTCGCTGAAATCTCCGTGCCGGGCTGCATGAACAGGCGGTCGTACTCGAAACCAACCGACCAGTTCGGTGCGAAGCCGTACTCGATCCCCACCCCCAACATGCCGCCCCAAAGAACGTCTACTCTTCCGAACCTGCGCCCCCGAGAGGGTCGAGGTGATCTGATAGGTGTTGCTCGTGACTGCGGCGCCGCCTTTGGCGTAAAGCAGTACGTTATCGACGGTATAGTGATCTGCGCGTCATCAGACCGAACGCATCAATCTTGGTCTGGAGGATATCGGCAAACTGGATGCTTTGATTGGATCCGGTCAAATCAGCCCAGTTCCCCTGGCGTTCAACACCCAACACGATCTGGCCTATCTGCCATCGATAGCCGATCTGGCCGCCCCCGCTACCGCCTGTCGCATCATGGCAGCCCTCGGGCGTGCCGCCAAGGTAATCCCAGCAATTCGCGCTTGACCCCAAGCCACCGTTCACGCCGAGATAGTAGCCGCTCCAGTCGTAGATTGCAGCCGCGACAGGCAGCGGAGCTGTGGTGTAGAGAGGCTGGACGGGCTGCGCAGCCAGATCCGCGCCGAATGCGGGCGCACCGCGCCAAGCACCACAATGCTCACAGTCGCAAGCAACAAGTTCTGCATTTCTACTTTCATCTCTTCAGTGCCCCGAGCCTCGTGTGTCTTAACAACGTCGGAGCGAATTGCTGTAACTGCATCACAATATTCGGGCGAAAGAAATGTTCGAATCGAACGCTGCGTCAGGTTGCGGCTTTGCAGATCATCTCCAACCGCGTCGTAACGCTTGGTCGCGTGGGAACATAGATACTAGATAGCTTACGTGTTGAAGAAAAGCGGGCTGCTGATCTCAGCGGATTAAGCGCACCGCAAGCCAGATGATGCCCAGCCACACCGCAACCGAGAAGAGCAAAGCGCTTTGCAGCGTTCTTGCTCTTATCCTGTGACGCCATCGAAGGAGCTGCGATGGGCAACCGGTGAAGCGCCGACCCCGTACAACAGCTATCACTTCATCGTAATCTGTGAACCGGAAGTGACAGCGATGCTTGCGAATATACGCAAGCCGCTCAGTGGGTGAGAGGCACTGTGCCCACACCTCCCATGCCTCATCATCAAAACACGCGCTATTCTCAAGGACGTCGGCGAGGCGCTCGTCAGGTCTCATGATGCATCCGCTGTACTGACTATCGCGGATCGAGTTCTAGGAAGGAAGCCTCACCTTCGAAACCTCTCAGTTTAGGTAGGCTTGTTCAGCGAATCGAACTCGGCAGGATGCATTGGTCACGGTCAACGCGGCGTTGAGTCTGACGCGAGATGAAGTTCGAAAGCCATGCAGGGCTCTGGATCTCTCTTCTCGTCCAGTGCGGACCGCGACGGGCATCGAAGCGCTGCAGACGCGCTAGCAGAGTGAAAGGTGCTCCTTGTCGACGCTGCCGCAATCGTGATAGCCGTCGCATGAAGTTCAAGCGCTAGTTCGCGTGCAAGACCTATCGTCTCCGCCTTGCGCATCGCCGCTAATTGGAATTCTGTCCGACAGTGGCTTCCGCACTTGCTAAGATCACACAGATGTACGTTGTTAGGCCGGGGGCCGGTTGCGAAACCACCGCCGCCGATTCGACGGTCCGTGAACGGACGCCTCGCAGTCTTCACTGCTCAGTGTCCCGGGTCAAGAGTTGCGATCAGTCACAAGTTACCCGTGCTGTTGGGATTGTCTCCGCGCGAGCACGCGCGTCGCCGCCACTCTGCCTTGCGAATCTGTGGCGGCGGAGAGCGTTCGCACTCGCGTGGCGGATCGGAAACTTCCTTCTTTGAGCAGGGCCGAATGCAGCGTTAGGAACCACGGCGTGCGGGAACTCGGAGCGGCGGCGGAGCAGAAGTGCCGGAATGAAAGAGAGCACCATTGAGCCGGGCGCGCTCACGTCGCTTGCGGGACCGCCAGCTGCGCACACTGTAGCCTAATCCAAAGCCGCCGAAGGAAGATCATAGTCAGAAAGAGGAGTGCTGTCGTCATCTTGATGTCTAAACCAGAGGATTGCTTTGATGTGTTACGCCGCACTCCGGCCATCGGTGGTTAACTAGTTGGTCGGCGCGAGGCGGCGGATCCCTACTTCCTACAACGTGACGCCACGTACGATTCAAGTCCCTTCGGCTACTCCAGCCAAAATGTATCCTAACGCGAGTTGCCCTGGAGCAGCAGTGCTGCGCGAGCCAGACATAGACTGATGCGCGGAGCGGCCGACGCCATGATCGTTGCAGGAAACCACATTAGTTATGGCTGATACCTGGGCGGATTCAAACGGTCGTCGCAACACCAGGAGTTTGGAGGTTGCGATGAACGTTGTAAGGCGCAGATCGGCGCGGTCAGGACGAGCCCCATTGCCGTCGCCAGGACGGCCCTCTGTTGCCGGGCGCGATGAACAGAATAAATTTTGGCGGGCGATTGCCGCTGGGTTAAGCAGCGAAGATGCTGCACTCGAAGCCGGATTGTCACAACCTATCGGAAGCAGATTATTCCGAAAGGCGGGCGGCATGCCACCAGCGATGTTCAGATCTTCGGCAAAGGCACTGTCCGGGCGGTATCTCTCGTTGAATGAGCGCGAGGAGATCGCACTTCTCAAGGTGCAGGGCCATTCCATACAGGAGATTGGACGTCGCCTGGGGCGGGCTGCTTCCACAGTCTCCCGTGAACTGCGGCGCAACGCGGCCACTCGCGGCGGCGGGTTGGAGTATCGGGCAATAACTGCCCAATGGCATGCGGATCGATCCGCCCGCCGGCCTAAGCCGACCAAGCTTGCGCTCAATGCAACCTTGCGCACTTATGTGGAGGAAAGACTTGCTGGCGGCGTCGTAGCCCCGACCGGCGCTCCCGTTCCTGGTCCCGCCGTTCCGTGGAAGGGGCGGCGGCATGGCCAGCGCAAGGATCGGCGATGGGCCAAAGCCTGGAGCCCTGAGCAGATTGCTCGACGCTTGCCGATCGACTTCCCGGACGACAAGACGATGCGCATCAGCCACGAAGCTATCTATCAAGCCCTCTTCGTTCAGGGCCGTGGCGCGCTACGCCGCGAGCTGACGGCCTGCTTGCGAACAGGGCGTGTGTTACGGATGCCCAGAGCGCGCGTACGCAGGCGAGGCAAGGGCTTTGTCTCGCCGGAGATCATGATCAGTGAGCGCCCTGCTGAAGCTGCCGATCGAGCAGTGCCGGGACATTGGGAGGGGGACCTTATCCTCGGTCTTGGCAGCTCGGCAATCGGCACGCTGGTCGAGCGCACGACGCGCTTTACGATGCTCTTGCACCTTCCACGGTTGGCGGGGCATGGCGAAGCTCCGCGCGCGAAGAACGGGCCAGCCCTTGCGGGACATGGGGCCGAAGCCGTGCGCGACGCGATCACGCGCACCATCATCACTTTGCCCGAAGAGCTGCGCCGTTCGCTAACCTGGGATCAGGGAGCCGAAATGGCTCAGCACGATCGTCTCAAGATCGATGCGGGTATCCAGGTCTACTTCTGCGACCCGCAAAGCCCATGGCAGCGCGGCACTAACGAGAACACCAACGGGCTGCTGCGGCAGTACTTCCCGAAAGGCACGGACCTGAGCATCCACAGCGCCGAAGAGATATCCGCTGTGGCAGCGGCCCTCAATGCCCGACCGCGGAAGACACTAGGCTGGAAAACGCCGGCGGAGGCGCTTGACGATCTTCTGTTATGAGTGAAAGTAACTGGTGTTGCGACGACCGTTTGAATCCGCCCTGTGGGGTTTGGTCAGAGTGGTGCGCTTCGTTCGGCGGCTTGCCTCATCCGCCGGGGCGCAACGGAGAAGACTTTCTGTCGGAGCTGAAACGTGGACGAGACTAGCCATCTCACTGCGCAGTCGGCGCGCTGTTACAACGCCTGGACTATTTGCGTCGTGGCAGCCGCAGGCGGTCGCATTGCAGTGCAAGGGATGCCGCACTCATCCGCTGGGACCGAGGGCCTGAAGTGCAGGATTCTTACCTTGAGGATGCCAAAGAAGTGGTCCTGCAACCTGTCCCGCGGCCTGCCAGTTGACGAGACGAATCTGTAGGAAAAGGAGGCTGCCTGTATAGACATCGCTCGGCGATCAGGGACCGCCGGTTATCAAAACTAGGGCGATGTCTTCTTAACACCCGTTCGGGCAAACTTAACCTGCGCCTTAAGCAGAATTCCGCCAGGCGCTAGGCGGAACCTCGATTTGATTTGAAGAGGAAGAGTTGAACGTGTGATCAGAGCCAAGAACGCAGGCGCCATGATTTGGGTCGGACTTGACTTCACGTGTCGTTCCCCGAGCTAGAACAAGTTTGGCGATTTGCGTACGATTGGCGATAGTACGGCGATCTGGCGGTAAAGCTGCGATTGCCTCGTCGAAATGCTTAGCCGAGGTCACCGCGTTTTTCTGCTGGGGACTGTTCGCCTGCCGGCGCTCGCCTCGCCTATTGCGCCGAGTTCCAGTTTTGCCGCGACCAGTTCGCTTGTGAGTTCGTCGAGCAGCTTGACCGCTCCGAGCGCGAATTTGTCCTGGCAGATTAGTTGAGCCACGACCTCCAATTGGAGAGCGATGCGGTGCTCAAGGTGCTGAATGCGCGACGTGCAAACAATCTCCTTCGGTTTATCGGCTTTGGGGGCGGAGTACAAAAATGTGCCATGCCTTCCATTTTCGTCGGGCAAATCTGGCGGTCTGCGCGAGAGCCAGTCGCTGTTGGTCAAGGTACAGAGCGCATAGGCTTTCATCGGCAGCAACAGGAAGATGTTGATCGGGGGTGTGCAGCGAGAAGCCCGAGAAATCGAGGCTCGCCGGCACGAAGGGCCGCGACGCTGCATCGAATCATGGTCATCGCGACGATGGTCAGACCGGTCCACCAGGGCACGCTGTCCGCGAGCGCGAGCTGTGCGAGCGCGGCAATCGATCAGATGGCGAGCAGCAGCGGCCCAAGGTTCTGTCCGAGCACATCGAGTGTGAGGTATCGGTCGAGGCCGGGCAGCAGGTGCAAACCGAGCAGCGTGTCGCGGTAGGTGCTCCGCGCCAGCGGAGCTGTTGCCGCAGATAGGGCAAGAGCTTGTCCGGGACCACCGTGGCGGCGATGGCGTCCGGAAGGTACTCGGCTCGAAACCCTGCCTTGAGCATGAGGATCGTCAGATGGCGGTCCTCACCGAAGTCGCTCGGCTTTCCCCGGAAGAACTGCGTCTCGTATTGCTCGAGCAGCAACATGAGTGCGGAACGGCGGTACACGGCACACGGCCGTCAGCAGCACATGACGGCACCAAAGCGCGTCTGCGCCACGCGCTCCTCGTTGCAAGCCAACCAGTACTCCATGTCGATCAATCGGGTCAGCCAGCTGTCGTCCCGGTTGCTGGCCTTCAATTGGCCCATGGCCGCGCCGACGGCTGGATTCTGCATCTTGCGCACCAGCTTGCTGACCACGTCGCTGTCGATTTCCGTGTCGGAGTCGACGTTGAGCACGAGATCGCCGAATGAGCGGCGAATCGCTGCGATCTGCGCCTTGCGTTTTCCAACATTGCTTGGCAGCAGAATGATAGTGAATCTCGGGTCATACGCGTAGCTCGCATGGACCGCGGCCACCGCGCCGACATTTGCAGAGCCGTCATCGACCACATAGACCTGTAATCGCCCTGGGTAGTCCTGGCTTGCGATAGACTTCAGGCAGGCCGCCAGCGTGCGCGGGTCCTCGTTGAAGCAAGGCACGATGACATCCACGCTGGGCAGAGCATCGGCGTCGAGCGGGTCGTACGGCGGCAGTGGAGCGTCGCTTCGCAGCGCATAAAGCGCCTGCGCGCTCTTATGTGCCGCGCGGCAATTAGGATGGAAGCGTAGCGTCAATCAGGATGAGAGAGCTTCGCCGGGCTCGTGACGCAGGGAGGGCGTAGCCCGACCGGAGTTACGAGCCCGGCGTCGGCGCGATCCAACAGGGGCCGCGCCGACTGGTGATCGCGGCCGGCCGGTTATGCAAGTGGTTCTTCCGCCAAGAGGAATCACTCGCGTGTGCCCGGCCGACACATCAATGATCACCAGATGAGGCTCTACATGAAGTACCGTCAGATCGATAGCCCGCCAGTGGCCGCTGCCAAGCCGTCGTTCAGTCCGTCAACTGCGTATCGGATCGAGAAGCATCCCCGCCTGCCATCACAGAAGGTTGGGCGCGGCCGTCGCCGGCCGGACCCGTTGGCCGACGTGTTTGAGACAGAAGTGGTGCCGATGCTCAAGGCCGCCTCCGGCGTGCGGTCCGTGGCCATCTCCGAGGAGATGCTTCGACGCCATCCTGAGCTGGGGGCTGGAATCCGCCGCACGCTGGAGCGCCGGATCCGCGCCTCGTGGGCGATCCACGGCGAGGAGCAGGAGATCATCTTCCGCCAGACCCACGAAGTGGGCCAAGTCGGCCTGTCCGACTTCACCGGCATGGGCGAACTCGGGATCACGATCGCGGGCGTGCCGCTCGATCATCGCCTCTATCACTTCCGGCTGGCCTATTGCGGGTTTGAGCACGCCCATGTCGTGCTCGCTGGCGAGAGCTTCGTCGCTTTGGCCGAAGGGCTGCAACGCCCTGTGGTCGCTCGGTGGGGCACCACGGGAGCATCGGACCGACATCCTGTCCGCCGCCTTCTGCAATTTCGATCGCAATGCGGGGGGACGATCTGACCCGGCGGTACGAGGACCTCTGCGCCCATTACGGCATGCGACCCTCCCGCAACAATCGCGGCATCGCCCGCGAGAACGGGGCGATCGAGAGCTCACATGGCCAACCTGAGCGGACGATCGCCGATGCGCTGCTGTTGCGCGGCACCGCCGATTTCCATGATCTCGCCGCCTACCGCGGCTGCATCGACGAGGTCGTCAGCCGCCGCAATGCCCGCAACGCCAAGCGGATCGACCACGAGCGCGCCACCCTGCAGGCGTTGCCAGATCGCGGCACCTCGGACTACGAGAAGGTGATTGTCCGCTGACGTCAAGCGGCGGCTTCACCTTGCGCAAGGTGTTCTACACCGTGCCGTCACGCCTGATCGGCCACCAGCTGCGGGTGCGCCTTTACGACGATCGTCTCGACGTGTTCGTCGGCGGCACTCATCTCGTCACCCTGCCGCGTGGGCGGCCCCATCCCAACGGCAAGCACGACCAGGTCGTAGATTATCGGCACGTGATCCATTCGCTGCAGCGCAAGCCGATGGCGCTGCTCAATCTGGTCTACCGTGATCGGCTGTTCCCGCGCGAGGCCTATCGGAGAACCTTCGACTCCTTGCGCGAACGGCTTGCCGACAAGAAGGCTTGCCGGCTCATGGTCGATCTGCTCGCGCTGGCGCATGAGCGCGGCTGCGAGGCCGACCTCGCTGATCAGCTCGCGGCTGACCTTAACGCTGGCCAACGGCCCGACATCGGGGGGCTGCGCGCACACTTCGCGCCCGATCCTGCCTGCGTGCCGCAGGTCATGGTGCAGCTTGCACCGCTCGCCGCCTATGAGTGCCTCATCGGCGCCGCCCAGATCGGTGACGCCGCATGAACACGGGCAACACAGTCGACACTGGGCGCCTCAATCTGTTGCTCAACGAGCTGCGGCTACCCGCCATCAAGGTGCTATGGCCACAATTCGCCGAACAGTCCGATAAGGAAGGTTGGCCGGCGGCCCGCTTCCTCGCCACCATCGCCGAGCATGAGATCGCCGAACGCGGCCGCCGTCGCGTCGAGCGCCATCTCGTCGAGGCGCGGCTGCCCGCCGGAAAGACCTTCGACAACTTCGACTTTGAGGCTGTGCCGATGATCTCCAAGGCGAGGCGCAGGTGACCGCGCTCGCCGCCGGCGATGGTTGGCCTGGCAAGGGCGCCAATCTGCTGCTGTTCGGGTCGCCCGGCGGCGGCAAGAGTCACTTGGCGGCAGCGATCGGCCTGGCCCTTATCGAGAACGGACGGCGCGTCCTCTTCACCCGCACCACCCATCTCGTGCAGAAGCTCCAGGGCGCGGCGCGAGCTCAACCTCGAGGCCGCCATCAATCGTCTCGATCGCTTTGATCTTCTTGTCCTTGACGATCTGGCCTATGTGACCAAGGACCAGGCCGAGACCAGTGTGCTGTTCGAGCTCATCAGCGCGCGCTACGAGCGGCGCTCCATGCTGATCACTGCCAATCGGCCCTTCGGGCGAATGGAACAGGGTCTTCCCGGACCCTGCTATGACGCTCGCCGCCATCGATCGCCTCGTCCACCACGCCACCATCGTCGAGATGAACGTCGAAAGCTATCGCAGGCGCATCGCGCTCGAACGGAAGCGTGGTCCAGGGCGACCACCCTCGCACACGACACTAAAACACTCGCTGATTGACGCTCCGCGACAATCAGAGCGAACAAAACTCTTGCGCGCGACAATCATAGCGGCAATCATCACTTCGCCGCGACACCGACTCGCCATCCTGATTGTCGCGCGCTTCCCATCCAGATTGTCGCGCTATACTTATGGACGCTGGAGAGCAACGCGTAGGAGGCAACAGCAGTGGTGCTGATGGTGGCAAGCAGGCTCATGGGAGTTGATCTATTCAGTGAGGTTGAGGAAGCGACCGGCTTGCAAAGCCACGGTCACTCCAGTGCGGGAATGAGCCGGGCGAGCGCCGACACAGTCTGGTCGCGCCGACCAGCATGAGGGCGGCGTCCCAACTCGTCGGGAGGGCATCCGTCGTGCAGGAGCACGATTGCCCCCGGCCGGACCGAAGCCAGCACTGCGGCAACGATCGCCTCGACGCCGGGACGAGCCCAATCTTGCGGATCGACTGACCAGTGCAGGGCTGCAGTTCGGCCTTCGCCGATGCGGCGAGGGCCTTCCTGGTCCATATCCCATACGGCGCACGCATGTGCCGTGGCCACGAGCCCGCAAAGACACCCCAGTTCCTTGTTGACTCGCAAAGCACTCACGATCGACGCGACGCCGTACGGGTGCGCGTAAGCGCATCCATCCGGGATCAGGCTGCCAGAGCGCTGCACCCAACGATGCCACGCCGCCCTTGTCGCTATTGGCTATTGCTGCGTCGCTGCTGCTAAGGTTGGCCAGAGATTTGAAGGCCAGCTGCCCATGCTGTCTCATGGCTGATGCTGGAGCCAAATTGACGCATGCAAGCAGCTTGCGCGCGCCGGTGGTCCGCTGCTGACGCAATGGGACGTGTCGCACTGCGCCGCCCTTGTCCGGTAGCGAGACCAAGACTTGCCTCTATCTAGACGCAAAGGAGTGATCATGTGCTGACGGCTTGCTCGCCATCCGCACATTGCATTGAAGATCGCGAATACGTCGTCACGCGCCTTATCCTGAATCATCCTTGCTATAGCCGGCGGCTAGCTATGTGGATTCTGAGAATATTGGTAAAATCTATTGTTTTGATGGGAGGTATCCATGCAGCGGAAGGGCCAGGATGAATCCATCAAGGTCGGCTGGGTGAGCCGATCCTCTCGATTCAATTGATCAGGCGCATACCGAAGAATGGCTCAAACATGCCACCTTCGGTCCGGTGAAGGTCATCGCCAAGCATCGAAGCCATCGCGCGAAAACGCGAACCATGATGCTTGAGCTAAATTAGCTCAAGCACTGCTTCTGACGAACAGAGTCGAGCCCACGCCACTGCCCGATGACGACGAGCGGCCGGCCCTTTCGATGAATAAGCTACAGAGCTGAGGGGAATCGCATATTGGCTCGACGCAGAGGACGTTAAAGATGACCGGAGAGAGCCTGCCTCCGGATGCTTGAGACAAACCCGAGCCTGCAGCATTGTGGCAGGTCCCAACCAAGCCTGCCGGCCGCCAGGAGACAGATTCGATTCATCAACTAGCGAGGCGCTGTCGCTCCATTCCACCAGCTTCATAGCTCCTCCGGAGCTCAATCGAAGCGCCGCGGCTAACATCGACCGTGCACAGCCAAGTGTCGCGGCAGGCGATCGGTGGAGCGGGCATGCATCAATGCATCTTGGAATTAGCGCTGCAGATACCGACTTCGCTAAGAGGAACCTGAGTGCGGCGCGGCTCGCCGATCATGAACATTTTCATGGCAAAATCGAGCGACCTGTATGCTCGGTCGCGACCCGCCTGCGGCAAGTCAGGAGTCGCGTCGATCGCGGCGCGCGCGTCGCTCATAATCTTATCTTTTGCGGCAAGAAGCTTCGCGTCTAACATTACATGAAGCATCTCTCTAACGTCAGGTAAGATCGAGCTGTCGCCATCGATCAACTCTCGAAATTTCCAAAACATACGCTCGACTGCTACCATCGACCCGAGGACTGACATCAGTACTGGCGACATCATTGACTATCTCCTTCTCCAGTCAGATTCAGGCGACCATCCCAGCGAAATCAGATCTGTTCCCGTGTGACACCGGCGCGCGAGGCGGCCCTGAGACAGGCGAATGACTGGGATACAACTTCTCTGCTACGCCGCAGGGGCTGAGAGACGCAGGTTGCTCAGGGGAGCTCGCAAAGCGTGCGATTTGCGAGTAAGGCATTTATCTTTCCTTTGCTCCGGGCCGTACCAGGCGCGTGCGGCGGCTCACGTCCAAAACTGACATGGAGGGTGTTTCTGTTTGCCACAATACTGCCAGCGGCATCGGAGTTGGACTTCTCGTGCCAGGCGTTTATGCTTTTCCGCTTGTTCACTGGATGGCTCTGTTAGCCAGGCCGAATGACTGAGTGATCCCGGTCACGCGAAAGTTGGCCTTTCGATATCCCGTTGCCCGGGGCGCCCGCGCGTTTTTTGATTGCATGGGTGCATCGAGATCGAGCCTCCCGATCTGGCGATGGTGTGTTGGTCGCGCGCTACGTCGACCTCGATCGATCTCTTGACTCTCCATCGGCCGTCTGATCGAGCTCAGAAGAGATGCCAACTTAAACACACATATCATTTTCTTGTGCCGGATTCCGTATTTCGGATTGATTCATTCCCGTCTCTCTTACTGTTCTCATCACTGCACGGCTATGCTGTGCAAACCGTGCATTTCACCCACCAGCGGCCACCGCGTTTCTCCGCGCGCAACTTGCCGCGGCGGATCCGAGAGAGCACGGCTTCGGGGCTTATGTGGTTCATCGCTGCGAACCGCTGAACAGTGAGGTAGTCCTCATGCAGAGGTGGAGGGGTGCTAATGCCGTGCGCTGCCAGTAGAATGCGCAGCGAAGCCAACTCCGCCAGCACGATCTCGAGCTTACGCGCGAGCTCCTCCTTCCGGTCGGACCGCTGCCGGGACCGCGTCACGACAGGCCCGCTCGGGCGATAAGCCACATCTTGGATTCGTGTGGAATGCGATCGACGAACTGGCGCGGCAAAGCGGAATGAACGTGAGCCAGCTCACCTGTCCATGCAAACCACTGCTCGGGCGACGTCAACGCACGGAAAATGAGAGACAGGCCATTTATTGCCGTTAAGCCTCCTGTCTGCTGATGTAGTTGAAAGGGTCTCATGTGTGTAAAAGCCATTTGAACTATAAGAGCGGCATGGCCAATGCATTCGCGTCCGGTACTCATCGGCCTCGGCGTTGCCATTTATTGCCTGGTCAAGAGCGAATTTATTGGAATTCGCTGTGGCTCACTGTCAGCGGTCTGCCGCTATGAGTTCGGAGTGAATCGCAGTTGCCGTATGGAGGCAGGCATCCAGTGACAGAGATCCGAAGGCGAGCTGGCAAAGGAGATAGTTGGCGCCTGCCTCATCCAGGTGATCGAGAAGAGTTTGGCGCACCGAAGCGCGCGTTCCGACAACGCACAGTTCACTGTCGATTGCGGCATCCAAGGACAGGGGCAGGTTAGATGGAGGCGGGATGTCATTGAGTTCGTACAGGAACTTAAAGCTTTTGAGCCATGTTTCGTAGGCAGGCGCGGCGAGGGAACGGGCCGCTGCTTCAGAGCTGGCAATCACGACCATGCGGAGCAACGCGAGAAATGGTGCTGAACTGTTGGCGTCACCCTCGGCGTTTTGATGAGCGCGATAGACATCGGTTATCTTACGAACGGCAGAAGAAGCGCCCATGCACGCGAGATTGGCGCCATTTGCCGCCGCCCAGCGGGCGGAGTCTGGCCGATTTGTCGCAATCCACGTTGGGGGACAAGGACGCTGGTGAGGTGAAAGCGTCAAAGGGACCTCGCTCAGCGCAAAATGCTGCCCTTCGTATGAGAGCGGGCCCCCATTCATCGCGCCAACGAAGATTTGGGAAGCTTCCTCGTAACGGCTCGAGGCCACATCGGCTCCAACGCCAAAATAGCTCAATTCGATCGGCAGAGAGCCGCGACCAAGGCCGACCTCAACCCTGCCGCCGCTCAGGTGATCCAACATGCAGATCTCCTCGAACGCACGCAGCGGGTGATAGAGGTTGAGCAGCATGACCAAAGGACCGACGCGAAGTCGCCGTGTGCGTTGTATGACGCTTGACAGAAACAAGTTCGGCGACGGACCCAGTCCATGCGGAGTGCAATGATGCTCCGCCAGATGATAGGCATAGAAACCGAGCCGGTCGTAGGCCTCCGCCAGCGTAAGGCGGTCCGCGTATTGCCGTGCGATATCGCGGCCGTCCTCGTCAAGATGGTCAAAGATGCCGCAGGTCAGATTTGAGGGAACCACGTTTCTCACTCAACTATCTCCTATATAGAGAGGACCGGAGTCCACCGGGTTTTGGGAGTGCAAGAGGCGCTCGCTGGCAATGCGCTGTATTACTGCGAAGCCGTTCACAAAGGGTCGTAATGCGGCGACTGGAGAACAAACTGGCTCGGGGCTGCCTCGCGAAGCTGCATCATGTGTGGGTCCGGATCGATTACGACAGACGAAGGGACCATTAGCCACGACATCCCACTTTCCTAAGAATGCTGCCGACGGCGGCAAGAAACGCATCCATCTGGCGCTTTGTACCGATGCTAACCCGAATGCACTCTTCCAGGCCGGCATCCGGAAAGAAGGCAACAAGGACTCTCTGGTCTTGCAACGCCGCCTGCCACCATCTGCCACCCTGGCCTACCGGCACACGGGCGAGGAGGAAGTTCGCGTGGGAAGGCGTTACGCAGAATCCAAATTCAGAGAGGGCGGCCGTTACGCGCTGGCGCTCAAGCCTGACGTGGCGATGGTTCTCCTCATAAGCGTCGCGATGCGCAAGGACGCTCATCCCCACGGCGTGAGCGACCACATTCATATTGAAGACATTCTGGATGTTGCGAAGCCTCCCGATCAGCTCGGGATGGCCCAAACCGAATCCGACGCGGATGCCAGCGGCGGAATAACTCTTGGAAAATGTGCGCAGGACCACAAGATTCGAATGTCGCTCAACGAGGCGTAGGCCGTCCTCGGGTGCGAAATCGACGTAAGCTTCGTCCAGTACGATCAATCGGTCAGATCGTGTAACGAGGCGTTCGATCTCGGCGAGCGGAACAAAGGTTCCGGTCGGATTGTTCGGATTGGCCAGCAGAATGAACTTGGCATGTTTAGCCGAACCGAAAAGCAGCTCGTCCATCGGCAAGCAGTCCGGTTCAGACCAGGGAATTTCAATGAAGCGGGCCCCTTGCAACATGGCAAGCTTGCGATTGAATGAAAAACCAGGCGACATCATTGCGACGTCGTCGCCCGGGGCAAGAAAGGCTCTGTAAATGAGGCTGAGCAGTTCAGACGATCCATTGCCAGCCATCACGCGATCGGTTGCAATGCCATAGGCAGCTGCGGCCGCTTGCCTCAAGCTGACATTGTCGTCTTCTGGATAGCGGTATTGCAGCTCGAGAGCTGCAATTGCGCTTCGCATCACGACGCCTGGCAAAGGAAAGGGGTTCTCATTCGTGTTTAGTTTCACGTAATTGTTGTCGGTGGTGGGCCGCCCGGACGGTAGAGCATCCAGTTCGCGAGCCACCGGCGAGAGCGAGGAAAGCATAGTCTGCAACTTTGCATCCAAAGTGGTGTTCTCCCTTTTTGTCGACGAGAGTAGTTGAGGGCGTTCGGCGAGCCTACATAGGTGCGTGCGCTTTGTTCGGACCCGTGAAGCGCGAGCCCGCGTGAATGTGAGTGTTGGAAGACAGACTTGGCTAAGGGCCGTACCGGATCAGACTCCGTCTCAAGGTCGATAGCGATCAGCACGGATCAGGCGTCGCACGGCGTTTTCCGAGCCGATAGCTGTTTCTAGGAAGGGGATGGAACGCCACGTCCCTCGACCGAACAGCGCAGCTAACGATCGGCTTGAACTCGCGCAATCCGCAGGCGGACTGCGCGTCACTGACATCGTTTCACGACGTACGTTCTTTCGAAAGAGGCCCTGACAGCTCACTCCCGAGAGCGAGGCGCGCATCAATTTCACTAGCTGGAAGAGGACCCCGATATTCGTCGCCCTTACGAATGTGGAAGTGATGCTCACTGCAGTGGCACCAGACGAATGGGAACGTACTCTTCGGGCGGCCCTGCGGGCGCGCACGATAGCCGTGATAGCATTGCTGCGAGGGTGAGAAATGCTGCGACTGCGGCGATTGCGAGGCACGTGAGCAGCGCGTACTCGCTATATCGAGGATGGTTCATCATTCGAACGCTCCGTGCGGTGTTGGGACGGGCCGGTCAGTTCTGCTCGACCTCTTCGACGGTATTGTCGCGCCAGCGGTAAACGATGAAGCCAGGAGCGGCATTGTCTCCCTTCGAATCGAATGCAACAGTGCCAATAGCCGTGTCGATTGGCTCGGAGCGGAGGGCCGCAGCGACCCGCGTGGCATCTAAGGTGCCGGCCCGTTTGACGGAGTCGGCCCATGCTTGAACCGCGGCATAAGCGTAGAGCGTGTAACCTGCGGCGGTTAGGCTCGAACCCTTGAGCTTGGCGACAGCAGCTGCGCCTGCAGCATTCTTCGTTGGATCCGGCATAAAGGTAAAGAGCGTGCCGTTCGCGGCCTCGCCGGCAATGGCCAAAAAGTCGGTTGTCATCAGCGGATCGTTGGCGATCACGGTCAGACGTGAGCCCGCCTCCGCGGCTTGACGCACGATCAGGCCGATCTCGTTGTAATAGCCGCCGATATAGACGAGCTGGATTCCCTCTCTCTTAAGTCGCGAAACGAGAGCGGTGTAATCCTTCTCGCCTGCAACATAGCTTTGTCGAACGGGATGCTCGCCGGCTGCACGAAGGCGCGATTCAACGATATCGGCGATACCCTTGCCTGCTGTGCTCTTGTCGTCGAGGACTGCGAGCTTTGCACCTTGGTGATGCCGCGCGATGTATTCGGCGGCAACTCTGCCTTGCTGGTCATCGCGGCCGCAGATCCGAAACAGGGTCGTTAGGCCGCGCTCTGTCAGACGGGGATTAGTCGACCCAGGCGAAATCTGAATTACCTCGGCTTCGGCGTATATGTCTGAAGCTGGAATCGACGAAGATGAACAGAAGTGACCAACGACGAGCTTGATCCCGTCACTTGTCAGGCGATTGGCAACAGCGACGGCCTGCTTGGGATCACATGCATCGTCCGCGATCCTCAATATGAGCCTTGTGTCAGGCAGCAGACCCGATGCATTTATCGAATCCACAGCTGCGGCCGCTCCATCGCGTATCTGCGCGCCGAGCGCCGCAGTGCTTCCCGTCATTGGACCGGCTATGGCAATGTAAACATCTTTTGACCTGGCGCTCGAGCTCAGGGCTAAAGAAACGAGCGCAGCAGCTGCAAGCCTGTGAACGCGAAGGACCGACATGTAGGGCTCCCGATGTCTCGCGCTACGACTTGGTCTGCTTCGCCTCCTGGATGACGGCGACCAACAGTCCGGCGCAATGATGTTTGAGTCGAACTCAGGTGGGTACGAATGGGCTCAGGTTGTTGCCAGGTTGCGCATAAGCATCGGAGCGGGCACGGACGAATGGACGTTCCGAAACTAGTCAGGAGAAGCGGTCTAAGGCTGACAGCACCAATATCGAACATCCCGCCGATACCCGGTACTCGCGCCAATCTTCCGTGCTCGACAGACATGTGCCGAGGAGACGCTTGGACGGCGCGGGACGATCATCGAGCGACGGGTTCTCGTGGAGAACTCTCACCGAGAACGTCTGTAAGTGGTGCCGGTCATCGGAGTCTCCCTTAATTTAGCCGACGCTCTGTCCGTCGCCCCGCTGCTGCGTCGATGCTTTTAGAAGGTACAATGTGACGCTACGTACGAATCAAGTACTTTGAAGCGTGCTCGTCGATGTTGATTGCCAAAGATCCGCAGAGCGAAACACCAATAGTGGGGACAACGCAGCTTTGGAGGCGAACTGCTAGGGACCAAACGATCCTGGCTCAGACAAGGATCACCATGAGCTCATTGGGTTTGGCGACATTCCAGTGGGAGGGCGTCGCGACGGGTGCGCTCAACTCTGGCCCAGCTGGTCCTCCAGCGCGGCGAGGGCGAGATCGAGGTATCGCATGAGGCTCGCATCCCAGCCGGCGAGATTGTGTGGTTCGGTCAATCGCGTCAGCACCTTAAGTATCATCGAGACAGTCGAATCAACTCCTGCGATCTCAGTCAGCAGCGAACGGGCCTGACGCGCGATTGCATTTGCCCGCTCGCAGCACGGAGGCTCACCCTGGTCCATGCAGCTTCGCAGCTCGTCCCGAATCTTTCGCCACCGATCTTCGCGGCTAGCGTTAGAGGCGCACGTGCAGATGGCAGAGGGGGCACGCTCCTCAATCCGCGACATGGCATCTAGCGTCGCCGGCAGCTCGTCGACACTGACTTCTGTCTCACCTTGCGTCGTCATAGTGCGCAATCGATCCCGTAATAATGTCGCGCGCGCGACTTGAAGCTCAATCCGCTCCAGATGGTTTCGCAACAGGTCCGTGAGAGATGTCCGCCCCTCGATCGCCTTGCGGATCTCAGGAAGCGAGAAGCCGAGCTCACGTAGAGCGCGAATCTGGGAGACGCGTTGTAGGCTTTCCCGATCGTACATGCGGTGACCGCCACAGGTACGTTCCGACACCGTCAATAACCCGGTATGTTCGTAATGATGCAGAGTGCGTACGGTTACACCGGTCGCCTCTGCAAGCTCTCCAATGCGCCATCGGCGCCGTCGTGGTATCGCGTTTGTCATGATCCTCAATTTGCAAGCCTACAACCTGACGTCACGTGAGAATCAAGTTATTTCAATGATCTAGATGATGCGTCTCTTGCTGCTGGCCCCAGAAGGTTAGAGTGCATGCCGGTGCTCAAGCGGCCGAGACAAGTGCAAGCATCAAGTACGCGAGCGACGCCAATTCGTCCCTCGCTGCGCGTTGCATCACCAGTCTGGCGATCGCCACGCGATTCTCGCTGGTTCGCATGCATGACGGCAAAGACGCGATCGCTTGATCGAACAGCCTTCCCAAGCTCGCCAGATCATCCGGATCGTAGACTCCGCTCGGCGTTTCCAACAGAACCTCCTTTGGTGATTGCACTCGCGCCGCACGTGACGAAGCCGTTTGGCTGTGGTGGGGCAAAAAGGAGACGGAGCGGCGACGTGCGTGAAAGAATGTGACAGGTGCGTCCACGTGATGCCGTTGTGCAACATGGCGTTTGCTTCCTCTGCCCGACAGTGCGCTAACCCAAAGTGTGCAATGTCTCCTGATCCTGCAGCAGCGGTGGCTATTCTGCGGCCTGATCATCAGGAAAGCGAAAGGATGTGCGTGACAGCCCGCTGAGACACGGCCTCCCGAAACGGCGAACCCAGACACAGCACTGATCTCATCGGATGGCTCTCTTTCAGTCGCAATCCTTGCCGTGACGTCTATCACCTCGGCGCGCGGTGCGGTTGATTGGGTTGATCATCGCGGATCAGTCGCACCACCAGTCGTGGCGCGGTGGCGGGCTTGGCGCCTAACAGCTTTTTCGATCGTCCGCTAGTCCTGTTGTGGCACTGTGGGCTCAAAGGCGTTGCTCGCGTGATCGCTGCCCAGGTTTTGAGTGCCGGAAGACGATGGCTGCTCTTCAACGGCGCAGGTCCGCCGCCGTGAACGTCGGGAGTATGACGGAAGGCAAGCTCAAGACCATTCCTGAAGGCATCATCTCAACGCAGGTGCACCTCAGCGTCTGGCAAAACGTTGCTCGCAATTAAGGACCGGGTCTCGAACGATCGTGCCATATCCGTTGCATGTGGCGGAACTCACACGCGTCTAGGGTCGCCCAGGCGCCACGCGCTCGCGCCCGAGCAAACACCTGACATAACTCGTGCAGCAATAACTTGCATGTTTAGGCGTGCGCCGGATCAGTGTCGCGGAGCGCGTACATCGGACGGCGTCGGGAGATGCAATGCACTCGAAGTGCAAGGATCCGTAGCGGCTTTGCCTCTGTACAATCACTTGGCGAACCGCTGGCCGCCTCGCTATACGGGTCCGCAATAGCAAGAGACGATGCTACAGTGTGGTTGAGAGTTTGATGCACGTCTTAAGGCCATCAACTCGAAGCTACTCCAAAATCTGGGGGGCCAGCTGGCGGAGTCGCAGCAAATATCCCATCGAACACAAGGCTCGAGCGCGATCTATCACCGTATTGGCTTGCTCGTGCAACCGCTCACACCTCAATTCCAGCCTCTAACAGTATCGCTTTGGCATGCGCGCTGGACATAGATGCTTCGGGTAAGATAGGCAAATCATCTTGCCGCAGCAAAGGAGCCCTTCGGGGTCAGCGGTGCGAGGCAGCAGCTCGAGATGGACGGCGGTGGCGCGGTGTGAGTCACGCCGCGATCTTTCGAAAAACGCGATTGTCGCGACATCGGAAAGAAGGACCCGGCACCGATCATCCGATTTGGCTGGGGATGTCGGCCGAAATGATCGAAAGCTGGAGGAGGAGCAGGCTTGGCGAGTGGGAGCGGCGACCGCTTACGCGGCCGCACCTTGGCACAGTTGCGGTCCTCTCATCATGAACACTCCTCACCGCAACACGCGCGCAGCCGGAAAAGTGCCGCCAGCTGATGTCACTTGATCCGGGTTGATCCTGCGGTCTGCAAGCTTGCGGTTGCACTCGATCACGCGGCATCGCGCCCATCGAGAGGAAGATAAGCGCCGTCGAGAGAGGAAGTGTTCCGAATTTCCATTGTGACATTGTGCGAAGACACGCAGTCTTCCCCGCCCATCCGGGTTTGCGCGAGCTGGCGGTTGGCTTTGGGGTGCGCGATCGTGGGCGGCGTCTGCGTTCAGCTTTCATGTTGATTCGACCTGAACGAGCAGGAATCGCCTCTGCCGGTCATCAGCCATTTGTATCTAGTGGCGCGCTTCGGGACTAACTCCATCGCTGTTGAAGGCAATGAGATCCACCAGTTCAGGCAAACAGCGATGCGGGTTCGCTACCAGGTGAAGCCCGCAACGTCGATCGCAGGTGCTGGCCTTGAACCTGACGCGGCGTGCGATTCAAGCGAGTTTGGTGCTGAGGCCGAACATTGTTCGCCGGACACGCCACATAATTTTTGCGTACTCTGAAGCTGGCGCATGCACCTGTGATGCGGTCCCGTCCGAATCAGCGGAAAGTCCTTAGCCGCCAAGCGAGCTGTGTGATGCGCAGGATCGTCACGGCACGGCGAGTCAATCGGCTGCGACCCGACCAAACTACGCTTAAGCGCGCTTTTTTTCACTATGCCAAACGTCAATCAGAGGACCGGGGGCTTCGGGCCTGGCGTAAGTCCGGTTAGCGGGAGCAGGCCGCAACCGGCCCGAACAGTCCTAGGACGGGCCGTGACATTGGCTGATCTCGGACGGAGAGACCATCGTGGATGCCTGCTGCAAGAATATGTTGCGCAACCACATGCTTGCAGGATCAGTATTATGAATGGCGGGCCATTGGACGGCCTCTGTGAATGTGAGAAGTCGCAGGGGAGGTTCGACAACCCGCAGCGGCATCGTCTGTGCGAAATGGCTGACCAATCTTGAGGGCATGCTCGCTATACGGTTGGTGCCCAACAACATAGGCGGAATCATGCCAAACCCCTGCACCGCGACCTCGGTGCGTATCTTGAAACCATGCTCGAGCAAGAGCCATTCGTGGAAGGAGGGCCTCAGGGAGCGCCCGAACTGGGCTTCCACGTGCCCGATCGAGATGTATTTCTCGAACGTGAGACGCGAAGCGAGCTGCTTGTTCATGGGGCAGCCCACGCAGACGAAAGTGTCCTCGAACAGAGCCGCCTTCGGATGCGCGCTCGACATGAACATCTGCGGATACATGAGAAAATCGACTTCACCGCGCCGGAGAAGCTCATCAGGTTCCTCTGCGGGCGGCAGCAACTCGAAACTGATTGTTGGTGCTTCCCGCGCGACGCGGTCCACGACCCCTCGAAGAAACACGACGGTCATGAAGTCGGACAGGATGATCCTAAATCGCCGATTCGATTGAGACGGATCGAAGCCGTCTGGAGAAATAATGGAGTGCTGAATGTGAGCGAGAGCCTCGCGAATCGGGGCTGCGAGCGCTTCAGCCCGCGGCGTTGGGACAAGCTTCCGTCCTTTCATGGTGAATAGCTCATCGCGAAAGTAAGTGCGAAGCCGCGCGACGGCGGCACTCATGGCAGGTTGACTGAGATTGATGCTTCTTGCCGCCGTAGTGAGATTGCCTTGCGTCACCAGGGCGTCGAACGCGACGAGGAGATTCAGATCAAGGCCCTTGAAACGCATAATCCGGAGCGATCCACGCTGTGAATGTGTTCTATCGATATAATCGATTTTACCATTTGTACCGAATGAGGATAGCAAACGATAGTTTAGCGAGATGTCAGATCCATCAGAATGGTTACAAACCGTTGCGCGTCTCAGCCCAGCGCTAGGTATCAATCAAGACGTCTCGATCGAGCGGTCGCAGTTTCGCGCGTGTTGCGCAAGCCATATCGCCGTGAGCTAGAACGATCGAAATCCGCAAAGTTGCGTGGGCGTATACGACGAGCAAACCATCGTATGGCTTCGCCAATCCATTCTATATCCACCGTGTACCGCCGTAGAATTGAGCGAACCCTCAACCAGGCCGTAGATTGCCGTCCGGTCGCACCCCTCCGGTTGCGGGTGCCAAATGTGCCTTGGTCGCATCCGATTGGATTGCGTCCTTGCGACGGTGAAATCGTGCGGAACATGCAAGCGAAGGCGTCCTTGGCGAATCTGATGAAAGTTGCGCACACGCGCGATGTGGTCGCGATTGTGAATGCAGATCAGTCAGTGCGTGAAGATCTGACGGATATGGTGTTTTCCGCAGGTTACGTGCCTGAACCATTCGAGAGCGCAGAGGGGTTCTCGAAATCAGACCGCCGTTCGATCACGTCGTGCTTGATCGCGGACATGCACTCGAGCGCGATGAGTGGCCTCGAGCTCTTCGATCATCTGGTTGCATCCGGAGGCGCGATTCCTACCGTTCTGCTCACAGGCCACTCCGAACACGATGTGAGGCGAGGCCCTGGACGCCAGTTCATGAGCAAGCCTTTCGAAGGTAGCGAACTTCTGGCCTGCGTCAGGAGCCAGATAGCGAACAGGAATGACGCCCTATGAACATGATCGCGCCCGAATCCACACGAGGTGTTTCGGCGCGCCCTCCAGTCCGTTGGAGGTTGTGCTGGGAGAATGACCTTGAACTTGCTGACCATATTGAATTATCCGACTTCTTCCGGAAGACCTATGGTCCGACGGGGGAATTCAATGCAAAGCCCTTTGAAGGTCATCGAAGCTGGGCCGGCGCAAGGCCTGAAATTCGGGCAATCGGCTACGATGATCGTGGCGTTGCGATTCACATCGCGGCACTGCGCCGCTTCATAAAAATTGGTCAGACCGATCTGCTCGTGGCTGAACTCGGATTGTACGGGGTTCGCCCGGATCTGGAGGGGCTTGGGATAACCCACTCGATCCGAGCGATGTATCCCGTATTGCGAGATCTTGGCGTGCCGTTCGGCTTTGGCACGGTCCGAGCTGCCCTGCAGAAACATATTACCAGGCTGCTCGGGCGACAGGGATTGGCGACTGTTCTGCCAGGGCTCCGCGTCCGGTCCGCGCGTCCGGACATCTACCTCAATGTGCCTCCGACACGTGTGGAGGACGTGGTCGGCCTCGTTCTGCCGATTGCGAGACCCATGAGCGAATGGCCTGCGGGTGACACGATCGAACGGAACGGGCCAGAACTGTGAGGTCCACAAACGACGCGACTGAAGCGCGGAGCGACTACGCCGATGCCGGCGGAGAGCCTTGCGTCTATCTGAGCTTTGATGATGGTCCCAACCCGCTTTGCACGCCGGCTATCCTGGATGTTCTGGCGCAGCATCGGACGCCCGCCACCTTCTGCGTGATCGGTGCATACGCGGCGGCCCAGCCGCAGCTGATCCAGCGCATCATTGCAGAAGGGCACGAGGTCGCAAACCACACAATGACGCACCCGGACTTGGCCAAATGCATAGCGGATGAGGTGGAATACGAGATCCTCACGACGAATAAGGTCATTGGAATGGCCTGCCCCGGGGCCTCTGTGCGGCACATGCGTGCGCCGTACGGGATCTGGAGCAAGGAGGCCTTCGCCGTGTCGGCGAAGGCCGAACTGGCAGCCCTGCACTGGTCAGTCGACCCGCAAGACTGGTCGCGTCCCGGCGTCGAGGCGATTGTTGCCGCGGTGCTGGCCTCGGTCCGGCCGGGCTCAATCGTGCTCCTGCACGACGGATGCCCTCCCGACGAGTTGGGACGCTGCCCTCATGCTGGTCGGCGCGACCAGACCGTGACGGCGCTCGCCCAACTCATTCCAGCACTGCATGACCGTGGATTTGCAATCCGGTCGCTTCCTCAACCTCACTGAATAGATCGGTTCCCATGAGCCTGCTTGCCACCATCAGCACCGCTGCTGTTGCCTCCTACGCGTTGCTCTCCAGCGTCCACAAGAGCGCGCAGGCGCTTTATGCGCTGCGAAGCGACGCTCCACTGCCGCCGTACGACCCGATCGACGCCGATGCTCTGCCCAGCGTCGATGTCATCGTGCCCTGCTTCAACGAGGACCCGCGCACGCTGGCGGCCTGCCTGAAGTCTATCGCAAGCCAGGATTACCCAGGGCGATTACAGGTCTATGTGGTCGACGACGGCTCTGCAAATGTCGGCGCAGTGGCCGCGGTCCACGCGAGCTACGCGTATGACCCGAGATTCACTATCATTCTGCTGCCAAGCAATGTTGGAAAACGCAAGGCGCAGATCGCAGCGATTCGCCGCTCATTCGGCGATCTCGTGCTCAACGTCGACTCCGACACGGAAATCGACAGCGACGTGGTCAGCAAGCTGGTGCGCAAGATGCAGAATCCAGCCGTCGGCGCGGCCATGGGCCAATTGAAGGCCAGCAACCGAAACGACAGCTGGCTGACCCGATTGATCGACATGGAGTACTGGTTGGCTTGCAACGAGGAGCGCGCGGCGCAGACGCGGTTTGGTGCCGTCATGTGCTGCTGTGGGCCGTGCGCCATGTACCGGCGCTCCGCGCTGCTGTTGCTGCTCGAGCAATACGAGACGCAGTTCTTCCGGGGAAAACCCAGCGACTTCGGTGAGGACCGTCATCTCACCATCCTCATGCTCAAGGCAGGGTTCCGAACGGAGTACGTTCCGGACGCCATCGCCGCCACGGTGGTCCCGGACACGCTCTTGCCGTATCTGCGCCAACAGCTCCGCTGGGCGCGCAGCACCTACCGCGACACCCTGCTCGGTTTGCACCTGCTGCCCGGCCTCGACCGGTACCTCACGCTGGACGTGGTTGGACAGAACCTCGGCCCGCTGCTGCTCGCCATCTCATCGATTGCCGCGCTCGCTCAGCTCGCGCTCACGGGCACCGTGCCCTGGTGGACCGGTCTGACCATCGTCGCGATGACCCTGATTCGATGCAGCGTGGCAGCCCTGCGCGCCGGCGAGCTTCGATTTATCGGCTTCTCGCTGCACACCCCGATCAACATCTTCCTCCTGCTCCCGATGAAAGCCTATGCGCTCTGTACCTTGAGCAACAGCGATTGGCTCTCGCGCAAAATAGCGAAATCACCAGACGTTGATGAATCGAAGGGCTCGACCGAAGACGCGACAACTGGACCAAGCCTTAACCCCGGATCGGAAATGCCTGGCGCAATTCGCAGGGCAGGTCTTGCGCGCGCTCCATCGCAGCTGATCGCGCCGGATGGCATTGCGGCCGAGACTGAGTGAGCAGCTTTGTAGGAGATTAGGTCGTGAACGTGCACCAGACATATCAATCGTTGGAACGGGAGCTGTCTAATGAGGATCCGTGGCGGCTCGACGACAATCCGTTCGAACGTGAGCGTCACACCCAATTGCTGCGGCTGTCGCTGTCGAACAGCGCCGTCTCAAATGGCCTCGAAATCGGGTGCGCGGCCGGTGCGTTTACAGAGAAGCTTGCTCCTCACTGCAAACGGCTCACGGTCATCGATGTTATGCCGCGAGCGATCGGTCGAGCGGTCCAGCGGACCAAGAGGTGGTCGCATATCAGCTGGGCGGCGACTGACATTCTGCAGTTCTCGGCCGCAGAGCTGTTCGATCTGATCGTGGTCGCCGAAGTTCTCTATTATCTCGAAGACATGACACAAATGCGTACTGCAGTCGGCAACATGGTCAAGATGCTTGCTCCGGGTGGGCATCTGGTCTTCGGATCTGCACGTGATGCGACCTGCAAGCGATGGGGGCATGTCGCTGGCGCCGAGACGGTCATCACGATTTTGACTGAAGCCCTCATTGAGGTCGAACGCGTGCAGTGCCAGGGGCAGTCGGCTGACGAAGACTGCCTTTTGGTCCGCTTTCGGAATCCGGAGCCATCTTTGATCCCACCCAACGGCCGAGGCTGAAAGGAGCCACTATGCGTATCTGCGGTATCAAGTTGACGCATGACGGGGCAGTCGCTCTGATTGAGGACGGGCGAGTGGTGTTCTGCGTCGAGCAGGAGAAGCTGAACAATAATCCGCGTTATCAAACCATCGACAACCTGGATTCCGTTGTTAGCGCCTTGGCGGAGCACGGGCTCGATCCGAGCGATGTCGATCAGTTCGTCATTGATGGCTGGGATGGAGAGCTCGAATCCCAGTTTGAAGTCCTTAGTGGGACGACGACCGTCAAGCTCAAGGGCGCGCCGTATGTCGAACGCCAAGGCGATAGCCCCCTCGCGTCCCGCGATCGCATCGGCCTTATGCTTGATGGGAAACTATATCCGTATCAAAGCTATCCCCATGTCACCGGGCACGTAGCATCCGCATACTGCACCAGCTCGTTTGCCAAATCCGCACAATCTGCTTTCTGCTTGGTGTGGGACGGCTGCATGTTTCCGCGCCTCTACTATGTCGAGGCGCACGGGATTCGGTTCATCGAGTGCCTGTTTCCGATGATAGGCCACGCCTATGCGACGGCAGGACATCACTTTGGACCTTACAGGCGGGCAGACCGGACCAGCTGGGATCTCGGCATAGCCGGCAAGCTGATGGCCTATATCGCTCTCGGAGCTCCCGACGAGGAGATTATTAAGACGTTTCAGGAGCTTTATCAGGCGCACTTTGCCACGGATGCTGAGGGCGCCTGTCATAAGCTTGCACAGATCAACAGCTCACTATCACCACTTGAAGCTCTGCACGACTTCTTCGATGCGTGCGCACTGCGATTGAAGGCCAAGCAAGCCGAAGACATCCTTGCGTCATTTCACGTCTTTCTAGAGCGCCTGCTGGTTCGCACAATCGCTGATGTTGTGCAGCGACATTCGGATCTTGCGGGGGTGCGTAACCTCTGCATAGCCGGCGGGTGTGGCCTGAATATCAAGTGGAATAGTGCATTTCGTGCGACCGGCCTGTTCGACGACGTGTGGGTGCCGCCCTTTCCGAACGACAGTGGCTCAGCGATCGGTGCTGCTTGCTGTGCACTGGCGGCACAGCAAGGCTTTAGAGCTCTGGAATGGACGGTCTACAGTGGACCGGCCGTTCGTTCCAGCGAAGTCCCGCCCGGATGGGACGGCGCGCCCTGCACTATGGGCGAACTTGCGGCAATCCTCGCGAGTGACAAGCCCGTGATCTTCCTTGCCGGGCGTGCCGAGCTCGGACCACGTGCGTTGGGTGGCAGAAGCATTCTCGCGGCTGCGAGCTGGGAGGGAATGAAAGACCATCTCAACGACGTCAAGCTTAGAGAGCATTTCAGGCCGGTAGCGCCGATATGCCTGGAGGATCGTGCGGCGGAGATTTTTAGCCCTGGAGTACCCGATCCGTACATGCTGTTCGATCACCAGACGCGACCGGAATGGCGGGACAAAATTCCCGCGGTCGTGCATCTCGATGGATCTGCTCGCCTACAGACGGTTTCCAGAACATCTCAGCATAAAGTGGTCGAGCTTCTCATCGCGTACGAGAAGCTCACAGCCATTCCGCTGCTTTGCAATACCAGCGCCAATTTGCATGGACGCGGCTTTTTCCCGGATGCTGCCGCCGCGTGCCAGTGGGGACGCATCGATCACGTGTGGTGTGACGGCCTGCTTTGGACGAAAAAGCACGCGACCAAGGACGCGGTGCGAACAACGTCCGTCGCGATCGCGTAAGCAAATGTCAACCCCGGCAATCGACCTTTTCGAGGTGAGCAAGTCCTACAAGGACCGGACCGTCGTGGACGCTCTTTCGTTTACGGTCTCGCCCGGAGAGTGCTTCGGTCTGCTGGGACCAAACGGCGCGGGTAAAAGTACGCTTGCGCGATTGATCCTGGGTGTTGCATCGCCCGACGCAGGTAAGATCCACGTGCTTGGCGAGCCGGTGCCGGCACATGCGCCGTTGGCGCGTCGGGGCATCGGGGTTGTCCCACAGTTCGATAACCTTGATCTTCAGCTCACCGTGCGCGAAAACTTGCTCGTTTTCGGTCGCTACTTCGGCATGAGCGCGACCGAGGTCAACGCGGTGACGCCGTCACTGCTCGAATTCGCCCGCTTAGAGAACAAGGCGGACGCCCGCGTCGCCGAACTGTCCGGCGGCATGAAGCGGCGGCTGACGCTGGCACGTGCCCTCATTAACGACCCGCAGGTATTGGTACTTGACGAGCCGACGACTGGCCTCGATCCGCACGGCCGTCATCTCATCTGGGAACGCTTGCGCTGGCTATTAGCGCGCGGCAAAACGATTCTTCTCACCACCCATTTCATGGAAGAGGCGGAGCGATTGTGCGACCGCCTGTGCGTGCTTGAGCACGGCCGCAAGATCGCCGAAGGGCAGCCTCATGCTCTGATCGAGCAGCAGATCGGGTGTCAGGTGATCGAGATTTACGGTGGTGACCCGCATGAGTTGCTGCCGCTGGTCAGAACCCAAGTGCAGCACGCTGAGGTGAGCGGGGAGACGCTGTTTTGCTATGTCAAGGATCCCGAGCAGGTGCGTCGCCGACTTGGCAACCGTACGGATCTCCGCCTTCTGCAGCGTCCTCCAAATCTGGAGGATGTCTTCTTACGGCTAACCGGGCGAGAGATGAAGGACTGAACGATGTGGCAACGTTTTGCGTCCGCGCTCCCTGCCAATCCATGGAATTGGATCGCGGTATGGCGCCGCAACTTTCTGGTCTGGCGGAAAGTCGCTCTGGCGTCGATTCTTGGGAATCTGGCCGAGCCGATGAGCTCTCTGTTCGGTCTTGGTTTTGGCCTCGGAATGATCGTAGGTGGCGTTGAGGGGACTTCATACATTGCGTTTCTGGCGGCTGGTATGGTCGCCACAAGCGCAATGGTCTCCTCAACCTTTGAAACCATCTATGGGGTTTACGCTCGCATGCAGACAGGTTGCACGTGGGAGGCGGTGCTCTGTACGCCTCTTACGCTCGGCGACATTGTTCTAGGTGAAGTGGCATGGGCAGCGAGCAAGGCCTTGCTCGCCGGGACGGCGATCACGATTGTCGCCGTCGCGCTGGGGTATGCAGAGTGGTCGTCCATTCCCTATGCGTTACCAGCCATCGCCCTCACTGGCGTTGCTTTCGCGAGCCTCGCAATGGTCGTTTCAGCTCTTGCACCGAGCCACGACTATTTCATCTTCTACCAATCACTTATCCTCACGCCCATGATGTATTTGAGCGGGGCGATCTTCCCAATCAGCCAGCTGCCTGGTTCATTTCAACGCATCGCGGCTTTGTTGCCCCTGACACATTCGGTCGATCTCATTCGTCCAGCAATGCTCGGTCGGCCGGTCGACAGCGTCGGTTTGCATGTGGGCGCACTTTGCATCTACGCAGCCATTCCCTTCATCGTCTCAGCTGCGCTGCTTCGGCAACGCCTGATGCGGTGAGAGGAACAAGACCTAAAGCGAAGCGTCGCGCGTGTTGGCGATGCCTGCGGCCCCGCGGCGACGTGCAGCCTACTCGCCAACCAAGCGATATGAAATAGGCCAACAGGCCTCTCAAAATGAACGGAGAACAAGATGCTGTGTCTAGGATTGAGTGGCGGGCTTGACAGGGTCTATGAAAACCCGCTGCAACTACCGAGCACGTTTCTGCACGACGGCGCCGCGGTGCTCGTCAAGGACGGACGCGTGATCGCCGCCGTTGAAGAGGAGCGCCTCAACCGCATCAAACATTCGAACAAGCTCCCGAGCAGTGCGATTGAATACTGTCTAGCAGCCGCGGGTGTGGAGCTTCGCGACGTCGATCGTATTGCGTTCTACGCGACTGAAGCCTACTGCAATTCGATGCTCGAACGGTTGTTCATCTCACAACCTGAGATCTCAATTCCGCTGGATGCGAATCTCCTGTTGCGGCACCTTCTCGCGGCAGAGTTCGGTACCCAAGTTGACCCTTCGCGGGTGTCATTCGTAGGCCATCATCAGGCCCATGCCGTAAGCGCTTTGGCAATGTCCGGTTTTGAAGAAAGCCTGGTTCTCGCGATCGACGGCTGTGGCGACTTCCTCTCGGGTCTGTTGGCGGTGGGGTCGGGCACCGAAATGACCGAGCTCATGACGTTTCCAGAAACCAACTCTCTCGGACTGTTCTATCTGGAAACGATCCGATACCTCGGCTACGGCCTGTTCGACGAATATAAGGTCATGGGATTGGCTCCTTATGGAGATCCCGCTCGCTATCGCGAGCTTTTCTCCCAATTTTATGAGCTCTCCCCCAACGGTGCCTACCGCGTTCACCTCGACCGTATCGGCCCGGCATTGCTGCGCAATGTCGAGGTCCGGCGAAAGGGAATGCCGTTCACGCAACAGCACCGAGATGTGAGCGCTTCATTGCAGGAGGCGCTGGAGCGGATCGTCTTTCACATTCTTCGGCATTATCGTGAGCAGACCGGAATGAAACGGTTGTGCCTGGCTGGCGGGGTGGCCCACAACTGCACGCTAAACGGAAAACTGCTGTACTCAGGCCTGTTCGAAGAGATTTTTGTGCAGCCGGCCTCGCATGATGCCGGATGCGCATTGGGTGCGGCGCTGATGGTATCGAACGAGGCCGGGCAGGCTCCGCCCCGCGAACGACTACAGGCGGTTTATTGGGGGCCCGATGTCGGCAGCGACGACAGCATTGAACAGGAACTGAAGGGATGGGCCGGACACCTCGAGATTGAACGGACCGCTGACGTCGCAGCCAGAGCAGCCGAGTGGATCGCTGATGGCGCTGTGATCGGGTGGGTACAGGGCCGGTCCGAGTTCGGCCCTCGTGCGCTCGGCAACCGCAGCATTCTTGCGGACCCGAGGCCCGCGACAAACAAGGACCGGATCAATGCGATGGTCAAGAAGCGCGAGAGTTATCGACCGTTCGCGCCATCGGTTCTCGAGGAGGATGCGGGCGCGTTCTTTGAGTTGCCGGATGGTCGTGCAGAATATTTCTTCATGAATTTCGTCGTGCGCGTGCGCGAATCCATGCGTGCATTGCTGGGCGCGATCACGCATATCGATGGTACGGCTCGGCTGCAAACCGTGTCCCGCACGAGCAATGCCGCCTATTGGGAACTTATCAATGCGTTCAAGGCTCGAACGGGCGTCCCGATTCTGCTTAATACGTCGTTCAACAATAATGCCGAACCGATCGTAGATTCGGTTGCCGATGCGATTACGGCGTTTTTGTCGACCGAGCTGGATGGCCTTGTGGTCGGGTCATTCCTCATCAAAAAGCGGGCAACAACGCTCGAAAATTGGACCGCGCTCGCTGTGTCACTGCCGCCCCATGTATCTCTTTACCGGGTTCGCGCTCATGCGGGCCGAGACCGCCAGGAGACAATCTGCGAGATCCGCATGGGTCACTCCAGCCATGACAGCGTGCGCGTCTCGCATGACCTATTCGACATGCTGATGCAAATCGAGAAGGAAGCTGTTCTGGCCGATCTTCTCGCCAGGGTCACCTCTGACAAGACCAGGCGCGAAGCTCTCCTGAACGAACTGCGCGGGCTGTGGGATCAGCGTCGTATTCGGCTGCATCCGTCACAGACTGGGCCGTCATAAAAGGTGCGTAATGTGACACCTCCAGCATGACCTGCCAATCGCAGTGCCGTGCAGGATGAGTTTGCGGGTTGGGTGACTTGCGTCCAGGTGACCAGCGCCCGGCGTGGATCGGCATCGCAGATGAGTTGGTGCGCCACACTCGCGCAACGAGAAGGGTTTGATAACGTGACGAAGGAACGCTTTGTTGTTTCTCGGAGGCGCACCGGCTTTGGTGATTGCCTCTGGTCGTTGGCATCAGCCTGGTCGTATGCGCAGCGGACCGGGCGAACGCTCGTTATTGACTGGCGCGGTTCCTGTTATGTCGACCAACCGTTCAGCAACGCCTTTCCGGTGTTCTTCGAGCCGGTTGAGGAGATCGCTGGCGTGCCGGTGATTTGCGATGACAGGCTCAACCAGCTCTCGTTTCCCGGCCCGTTCTTCCCGCCGTGGTGGAATAGGCCATCGATCGACTGTATCAATCGTACGGACGAGCAGATCTTCCGAGAACGTGACGAACTGACTGAGCTGTTCCAAGCAGGAGACGATAACGAGGCCAACACCATTGTCTGTGACGCTTGCCTGATGTGGCGTTGTGGTGAGGAAGCCGAACGACTGATCTTCCGAAACATCAAACTCAGGTCTGAGATTCGAGCGCGGATCGAGGACTTGTATGAGCAACACTTTAGCGGCCATAGTATCATCGGCGTTCATGTTCGGCACGGCAATGGCGAAGATATCATGGGGCATGCTCCGTACTGGGCCGATTCGGAGCTCGCTCTTCGTCAGGTCTGCATGGCAATCCGTAAAGCCATGGCTTTGCCATATCCAAAGCCTGTTAAGATCTTCCTGTGCACGGATAGCGCACAGGTGCTCGATCACATATCGGGTCTGTTTCCCGATATCTTCGCCGCACCAAAACGGTTCCAGGCCGATCTGGCAGGGCCGTTGCATAGTGCGGAAATGGGAATTGAAGGTGGAGCTTCCGCGCTCATCGACATGTATCTTCTTGCGCGATGCTCCACCGTGATCCGCTTTCCCCCCACCAGCGCCTTTACGCGCTATGCCCGTCTGCTCGTGCCACGCATTATTGAATTCGATCTGAGCAATCCGGAGCAGTTGACCCTGGTCGATAATCCATACGAGCGTTTCGCGGCTTCATGAGGTGCCGCGAATCTGAACCTGAGCAATCGTCGCCTAGATCGTCGGCCTGATACTGCTGGCTTCCACAGCATCGGGTTTCGCAACGTCCGCAGCTGAGGGCTGACCGACGCACTGCCGGGATTCAGTGGTACAGCGAATGCCCGGCGAAGCGTAGGCCAATGCCGGCGAGCGTCGGCGGCCTTGTCCCGGGATACGTCGGACCGCGACGTGTAAGTCGACTGGCCGGAGAAAAGGTTAGGGTCCCGGCATCGCCGGGCCGAAACCGCCATTGGTGGCCACGCGGTGAAGAGCACGGCAATGGTGGCCCGGGCCGCCGAGGAATCTGACGTAGCAGACGGTCACGTCAGAATGTCCCAGCAGCAAGGACGCGCGCCAGGGAGACGTATCGCCGTTTCTGCGTTAATCCCTTCGCGGTCAGCTAGTCTTCTGGACGACGGCCTTGTTCATGCGCTGGTTGCGAAATACTTTCGACCGCATCTGATCAACGGCACGAGCCCCAGCCCACCGATGTCGAACCAGAGCCGCATCTGCGGCGGCGCGTCCAACCGAGGAAATTGAACGAACTGGTCATCGATCCTGATCTCCGCACAAGGCAGCTAAACTATCTCCGCCAATTCGAATGAGCCACAGACCACCCCTGGAGCGCGACGCGGTCAACGCGCCCGGGGGTTTGACGCGGCGTTGCTGTTGTCGAAAAGCAAACAGGCCAGATGTTCAGAACCTGTCATTTGTCGCAAAAGTGCGCCCCTTATGCCCTGCGTCGCTTTGGCCCGGATCCTGCACAAGGTGCACAGCCGATGGGAGCGGAAGGGAGCCGCGTGTGAATCTAGATCTACCAGATGACAAAGCGGTCGTACCTCAATCGTCGGAAACGGACCCTAGCGGTCCAATTCACGCCAATCGAGCGGGCCGTCCCCTGCGTGAGCGAAAGACGCTGGTATTGACCGGGGCATCGCGCGGTATCGGTCGCGCCACCGGAAAATTGTTTTCGAAAGCCGGTTGGCGCATCATTTCTTGCGCGCGCCAACCATTGGACGCGGCGCGTCGCCCATCAGACTCAGAGGGCGACAGCTATATCGAAGTCGACCTGGGCGATCATCGGATGCTGCCGCGCGTGATTGCCGAGATCAAGGAGCGCCTTGCTGGCGCACCGTTGCACGGACTGGTAAACAATGCCGGAAACTCACCAAAAGCGGCAAACGGTACCAGGCTGACATCGCTGGCGACCTCAGTCGACACCTGGATGAGCGTGTTCCACCTCAATCTGGTGGCACCGATCCTACTCGCTCAAGGCCTGTTCGACGAATTAAAAAGGGCGTCAGGCTCGATCGTCAACGTGACGTCGATCGCCGGCTCGCGGGTGCATCCATTTGCAGGCTCGGCATATGCGACTTCGAAAGCTGCGCTCGCTTGTCTCACGCGCGAAATGGCGCACGATTACGCCGCGCATGGCATTCGCGTCAATGCGATCGCGCCCGGCGAAATCAAGACGGACATTTTGTCGCCTGACACGGAAGCGCATCTTGTGCCAAAGATCCCACTCCGCCGAGTGGGTACACCCGAAGAGGTCGCCAAGGTCATTTTCTTCCTATGTTCAGATGCGGCAAGTTATGTCACCGGCGCCGAAGTGCCGATCAATGGCGGGCAACACTTATAATTCAATCAACCCCTAAAGAGCCCCGGCTGTTCTGAGCTTCATCGATGGAAGGCATGTTGGCCGGGGTGAATCCGCGCAGCGAGTTGGAAAACAAAGCGGCAAAGCTAGTTACGCTAAGTGCTGCCGACGTGCCATGAAGAGGGGTAATCTCTCGTCCGCCCTGAGAACTGGATGTCAGATCGGGCATGCAACACGAATCCAACAAGTCCGATGGGGAGGATCGAGAAAGGAACGGAGAAGTCGTCATGCTAGACAGCATTTCCCTGCGCGAAAAGCCAAACTCAACCTCCGACGCGGATGCTTCCGCTTGTATTGTGCGGTCCCAAGAGAAATCGCTAAGCACGATTGTTGAAATAGCGCACACGCTCACTGGCCTATGTCGGCTCGAGGCTAAGCTGGCGAGCGTCATCGAGCGCCTGCGATCGCTCGTGCAGATGCGGCGCGGCATCGTATGTCTGTTCGAGCATGACGGCGGGCCGGAGATCATCGTAGAGGACGGCAGGAGCGAAGACCGCGACGCCCGCTGCCGGGTGCGCTTGCCGCAGGGAGCAATCGATCAAATCGTCGCGTCGGGGCAGCCGCTCATCGTGGAGAATGTAGCGCTGCATTCGGCCTTCAGTTCTTCGGAGGTCGATATGCTAAATGCCGGCGGTCATACGCGTGTTGCGTTCATCGGCGTTCCCATAGACGTTGACGGCAAAGTTGTGGGTACGCTGAGCATTGACCGCATCGCGGACAATGGGACGCGTGCGCAGCTCGACGACGACCTCCGCCTTCTGACGATGGTCGCCAGCCTGCTAGGCCAGACGACGAAGCTGCATTGCTCGTTTGTGCGCGATCGCGGGCGCCTTATGGACGAGGAGTTCCGGCTGCAGAAGCAACTCTCCGAGCTCAAGCCTCATGGGCGGGACCGTAAGAAGGTCCAAGTCGAGGGGATGATCGGCGACAGCCCGGCGCTGCGCGCGCTACTTGACAAGATCGAGGTGATCTCAAAATCAAATAGCACGGTTTTGTTGCGTGGCGAATCGGGTACCGGCAAAGAGCTGGTCGCGAAGGCTATTCACGAGCGTTCAGCGCGCGCCAAACGCTCCTTTATCAAGCTGAATTGCGCAGCCCTCACCGAGACCGTGCTGGAATCCGAATTGTTCGGACACGAGAAGGGGGCGTTTACGGGCGCATTCAACGCGCGCAAGGGGCGCTTCGAGATCGCCGACAAGGGAACGCTGTTTCTGGATGAGATTGGAGAGATCTCGGGCTCGTTCCAGGCGAAGCTTCTGCGCGTGCTTCAGGAGCAGGAATTCGAGCGGGTGGGCGGCAATCAGACGATCAAAGTCGACGTCCGCGTGATTGCGGCCACGAACAAAAATCTTGAAGAGGCGGTGGCAAGGAACGAGTTCCGTGCCGATCTCTATTACCGCATCAGCGTTGTTCCTCTGCTATTGCCGCCGCTGCGGGAAAGACGCACTGATATTCCGCTTCTCGCCGCTCGTTTTTTGAGGAACTTTAACAATGAGAACGGCCGTACTCTGGTATTCGATTCAAGTGCGATTGAGGTCCTCATGAATTGCGGATTTCCCGGTAATGTCCGTGAGCTCGAAAACTGCGTGCAGCGGACCGCGACGCTAGCGCGAGGATCGTCGATCGTAAGAGATGATTTTGCGTGCTGCCACGGGCAATGCCTGTCGGCTTTGCTATGGAAGTGTGGACCGGCGGAAATGGCCCGACAGCCGAGCCCGACAATCTCACTGCCCGCGAGGCTGAGCATGCCGCCAACACAAGCCGCCACACCCATTCAGCCGGTGAGCAGCGAGCTGACACCGCTGGGGCGCCCCGTGGTGGGTGCCGCGAAAGTCACCGATCGCGAGCGCGTCATCGCAGCCATGGAAAGATCCGGGTGGGTACAGGCGAAGGCGGCGCGCCTGCTTGGACTGACCCCGCGCCAGATTGGCTACGCCTTGCGAAGACACGGCATCGAGATCAAACGCTTCTGAGCCAAGCGTCGAGCTCGCTCCTCTCTCTCTCTCTCGCTCGGCCGACTGGGATAGGAAAGCGTGGAAAAGAGGCGGTCGCCAGCTCGGATGCATGATGGGGATGGTAGCGTTGTGCCTTGGGTTGGGATTTACTCGCCGGCGACGCGTAGGGCGTCTTCGCTTCGGCCAGTCTTGTCATCGTCTGTTTGCAACGTACGCGCCCTGAAAATGGCTTTGGCGTCGAAGCGGCGCGTGATCGCTGCGGCTCCGTTGCCGCCCCTGACTCCGATCAGCTTGAGATCACGCCGGTGCGTAAACCATCGCAGTTGCGACAACCGGCTCGTCGTCAGCCTGCATTCATTCCTCGTTGGCGAAATGCCTTGGATGGTATGACATTTGCTGCGTCGGGAGTCGGCTCGGCATCTTAGGAGAAGTACATGCACAGCATCGTCTGCATCAAACAAGTCCCCGACTCCGCGCAAATCCGCGTGCACCCTGTTACGAATACGATCATGCGCCAGGGCGTGCCGACAATCATCAACCCCTATGATCTCTTCGCATTGGAAGCTGCGCTCGAGCTAAGAGATCAATTCGGCGGCGAAGTCACCGTCCTGACAATGGGACCGCCGTCGGCCGAAGAATCTCTCCGAAAGGCACTGACATTTGGTGCCGATCGCGCTGTCCTGCTCACCGACCGTAGCTTCGCGGGCTCCGATACGCTGGCGACGAGTTACGCGTTGGCGAGCGCGATTCGCAACATCGGAAAGGAATATGGCCCACCGGACGTCATATTCACCGGCAAGCAGACGATCGACGGCGATACGGCGCAGGTGGGACCTGGCATTGCAAGGCGGCTCGGGGTCCAGCAGCTCACTTATGTTTCCACGATCAAAGCGTTGGACCTCAAGCTACGGACCATCGAGGCCGAACGGCGCTGCGAAGGGGGCGTCCAGGTGTTGGGTTCCAAGCTGCCGTGTCTCGTCAGCATGTTAGAGGCAACAAATCAAATTCGCCGCGGCGCAATGATAGATGCGTTGCGTGCCGCCCGCACCACAATCGTAAAATGGAGCGCCCAAAGTGCTGGGGTGGATGACATGGCCAATTGCGGTCTGAGGGGATCGCCGACCGTGGTCAAGCGTGTGTTCGCGCCCTCCGCGCGAGCGGAGAAGGCGACGTGGGTGGAGGCGGCCGAGCAGCCGGCCCAAGCATTGATCGACGCTATGTTCAAGCGCAACCCTATGCTCGAAACGGAGCTCGCACAGCTCGCCTCATCTGCGCAAGCTCGCGGTGCGTGAAGTTACGGCTGATCGAGCGCAGCGAGCAACAGCCTGGGTCTGGTTACGCATTGGCCCGTCGCTCGTTGTACAGGCGCGACCAAACTTCTCGACCACTCCCCGCCAGATGCGACAAGAAGGTGAGCCGTCAACCTGCGTATCCGAGCGCCGAGAGGTCGGTATTGGACCAGGATACAAGACGGCCCGCTACGCTAACGTTTGTCGCTACCTTCGAGACGACCAGTCCGCTGGGGAATTCACGCAGCCCGACGATGTGCGCGTTCGAGTGTTGTGGCGGCCGCACAGAATATCAGAGCGTGGAGCTCGCGCGAGGGATCCCAGTCCTCGCGCGAAATCCGCAGTGTTTCACGCGACTGCAAGTGCGGGCAGCGCACCGTCCGACCACCGGACGGAATCGAGAGGAAGAACCGTGATCGGCAGAACGGCCGCGCACCATCGTGAAAATCACCGCAGGGATAGTCGCGCACCAACTTCAGTTCAGCCTTGGGCCCCCAACGTCCCGCGGGCGCGCGTGCTAACGCGTGGCAAATTGCGCGCTTACCGCCGGGTTAGGCCGCTCGGGTCGCAACGGCTTTCGCGACTCTCTTGGTGTTTCCTGGATAAATCGTGAGCGCGGCGATAATGCCGAGCAAAGCCGCAAACATCAACCAGAAACCGGGCGACGCCTTGTCATCTGTCCGGTCGATCAGCCAAGTCGATGCAAGCGGCGTAAACGTGCCAAACAGAGCCGCGGCGAGTGCGAACGCCAAAGAAAAGCAAGTTGTGCGAATGTGCTTCGGCACGATTTCGACCAGAGCGCCCAACATGGCGCCGCTATAGGTGCCAAAGTAAAACGAGAACATCATCTCCACGATCAGCATCTTGCCAAAGCTTGGGTCCGTTACAAGCCAAGACAACGCTGGATATGCAGTCACCAAGGCAAGGCCGGCAATGGTCAGCAGGACCGGTTTCCGGCCGATTCTGTCGGAAATCGCGCCGCCAATTGGGTTCCACATGAAGTTCGTCACCGCGACCAAAAGCGTCACCAAGAGCGTGTTCTGCGTGGACAGCTGCAATACGTGCCTGCCGAACGTAGGCGTGTACACCGTCACGAAATAGAATGTCGTGGTCGTCAGCATCGCGATCATCATGCCGAGAATGACGATGCGCCAGTTCGCAAGTGTGGAGGCAAAGACCTCGCGGGCCGTTGGGTGGTTCTTCATGACCAGAAACTCCGGAGTTTCGTCCAGCGTCCGGCGCAGGAAGAAGATAAGCGGTACGATCAAGCAGCCAAGGAAGAACGGGATCCGCCAGCCCCAAGCGGCAACCATTTCGGCCGGAAGTGCTTCGCTCAAAAAATATCCTATGAGAGCCGCGACAAAGATCGCAACCTGCTGGCTCGAGGACTGGAAAGATGTGTAAAAGCCGCGGTTGCCCGGAGTGGCAATCTCGGAGAGGTAAACGGAAACACCACCAACCTCGACGCCGGCAGAAAAGCCCTGCAACAGCCGTCCGAACAGCACGATCGCAGGTGCGGCAATGCCGATCGTCGCGTAGCCCGGACAAAAGGCGATGATGATGGTGCCAATGGCCATGATCGAAAGCGTGATGATCAGGCCTTGCCGACGGCCAATCTGGTCAATATAGGCTCCAAGCACGATCGCACCAACAGGTCGCATCAAGGCACCCAGCCAGAACACACCGAAGGTGTTAAGCAGTGAAGCGGTTTCGCTTCCTGATGGAAAGAACGCGTTTCCGATCGCACTGGCGTAGAACCCGAACAAGAAGAAGTCGAACTGCTCGAGGAAGTTGCCGCTCGTGGCACGTAAGATGGCGCCAATGCGCGATTTGGCATTTGAGGCGTGCGCAATGGGCGCTGGTGACATGGCGAGTTTCCTCTCGATTGAAATGGCCGCTTCCGGAGAAAATCTCACCGCAGCCGCGTGCAGTTTCATGGCCGCGAATCGGCCATCAGGGCACTATCGACCAAGCCGTAAGCGCCTGATGTTTCCGGCATATTTTCGGCAATTGCCGCAAACCCTCACAATTTTCGCTCGTCATTCCGCTCGTGCAGCAGGAGTGGCTCTCAAGCTACTGAACCCTGGGGCAATTCTCGGCGCCAAGGTCGGCGACAAGGTTGTTGTCTGTGGCGTGGCCGAAGTTCTCATCAAGCGTACCGATATGCAGTGAAAGGGGAAGGACGAGATCGGTGGCATACGAGCCGCAGCGAGGAGCTCCGTGAGATGTCGTGCTAGAACAGCTCGCGAGCCTGCGATTGGGGCCGAACTGCGCTATTATCTCACCCGATCTCCAGCGATGTCGATATGCTCAAAGTTAACCGGAGGTTCGCCGGAAAGGATTTTGTGAGCGCGCTGGCGATCAAGCGCGGCGCCGATGGCCATGCTTGGAAAGAGCCAAGTTGTCCTTCGAGGCGCGCTCGTACTTCGAGGGGCGCTCCGGTTCGTATGTGGTCCAAACCCGGCGTCTCCGTAAACAGGACCAAGAACAGGCACAAGCCTCGCGGTGGCATCGGGGCCTGGAGCTGGGCGGCACATCGTGATTCGATCTGACCGCGGCTTGCGCATTCGGAATCTGACCACGACAACCGAGGTCGCATCACTTTGCCTTATTCGACGGTTACCGATTTCGCGAGATTTCGGGGTTGGTCGACGTCCGTGCCTATGAGGATGGCCGTGTGGTAGGCCAGGAGCTGCACCGGAATCGCATAGACAATCGAGGTGAATGTCGCACCCATCTCCGGCAGCACAATGGTCGCGAGTGAATCCATGGACACGTCTGCGGCTCCCCTAGCGTCGGTTATCAAGATAATCTTGCCACCGCGTGCAGCGACCTCCTGCATGTTCGAGATGGTCTTTTCGAACACCCGGTCGGAAGGAGCGATGACGATTACGGGAACACTCTCGTCGACCAAGGCGATCGGGCCGTGCTTGAGCTCCCCGGCCGCATAGCCCTCGGCGTGAATATAGGATATCTCCTTCAGCTTCAGTGCCCCTTCCATGGCCAGTGGAAACGAGGTGCCGCGACCAAGATATAGCACGTCACGCGATTTGGTGATGTCGCGTGCGAGCTTCTCGATCTGCGGCTCGTTGGCCAGCGCCGCTGAAACGAGCCGAGGAATTTCGATCAGCTCGCGTACCAGATCGATGCTGTCGCCCTCCGACAATTCACCGCGCGCATTGCCCGCGGAGACCGCAAGCGCCGCCAGGACGACGAGCTGACATGTGAACGCCTTGGTCGAGGCAACGCCGATTTCGGGCCCCGCGAATGTCGGCAACACTGTCCCACTTTCGCGCGCAATGGTCGAACTCAGTACGTTCACGATCGAGAGGGTATGCAGACCTTGCGATTTGGCGTAGCGGAGCGCGGCCAGCGTATCGGCGGTCTCGCCGGACTGCGAGATGAAGATCGCAAGATCTCCTTGGCGCATCGGTGCCTCACGATACCGAAATTCGGAGGCGACATCGAGCTCGACCGGAATACGAGCTAGCCGCTCGAACCAGTATTTGGCGATGTGGCCGGCGTAGCCTGCCGTACCGCAAGCCGTGACCGAGATATGTCCGATCTCATTGAAGTCGAACGGAAGCTCCTGCGGCAGTGCCACGCTCTCGCTGGCAATATCGACGTAATGCGCCATCGTCTGCCCGATCACCTCTGGCTGTTCGTGGATTTCCTTCGCCATGAAGTGGCGGTAGTGTGCTTTGCCGACGAGAACCGACGATGCGCCAGAGGTCACCGCCTCCCGGCGGACGACTGTGCCTTGTGCGTCGTAGACCACGCTGAAGTTGCGGTTGAGCACAGCCCAATCGCCATCCTCAAGGTAGGTAATCAAGCCGGTAAGGGGAGCGAGCGCGATAGCATCCGATCCGAGATACATTTCGCCTTCGCCATGCCCGATCGCGAGTGGTGAGCCCTTGCGCGCACCGATCATGAGGTCGTGTCGGCCCTTGAACAGAATTGCAAGCGCAAACGCGCCCACTAGCCGCGGCAGGGACGCTTTTACTGCCTCCTGCGGCGAGCTGCCATTCTTCAGATAAGACTCGATGAGATGCGCCACCACCTCCGTGTCTGTTTCAGAGGCGAAACAGGCGCCATGCTGTTTCAGCTCCGTGCGCAGCTCCCGGAAGTTCTCGATTATGCCGTTATGGACGACTGCAACATTGTCCGTTGCATGCGGATGAGCGTTGTGTTCGGTTGGCTTGCCATGAGTAGCCCAGCGCGTGTGCCCAATCCCGACATGGCCTGAAAGCGGATGGCAGCGAACACGTGTCTCAAGGTTTTTCAGCTTTCCCTCGGCGCGTCGAAGCTCGATATGATTTCCTTTGAGCGTTCCGATGCCAGCTGAGTCGTAGCCGCGATATTCCAGTCGTTTAAGTGAATCGATGAGGCGATCCGCGACCGGACCGCGCCCCAAGATGCCTACAATTCCGCACATGGTAACCAGTTTACCTCAACTTCAAAACAGAGCGTCTCGCAAGACGCGCCTGACCAATTCGCTCGCTATTTATCGACCGGTGTAGTCGTGCCGGCCTTCCATCGCGCACGCGTCACTCGGCGTGCGCGAGCTCAAAGCAACACCGGAAACCCAATCGAAGTCGCCAGACGATCCGAAGCAACTTTCTGGGAATCGGAGAATGAGCGCCCTCAGCAATTAACAGCTGCATGATTCTCTCCTTTTGTCCGATTTCGCCGATACCGCTAAGAAGTCCTGGTAGGTCTGCCGCATTCCATCTGTAAGCCATGTCCTCGCGCGCCAGCCGAGCTTTGCGAGCCGGCTGACGTCAAGCAGCTTGCGCGGCGTGCCGTCGGGCCGCGAGCTGTCGAAACTGATCTCGCCGCCGTAACCGACGGTTTCTGCGACGACCCGCGCGAAGTCGGCGATGGTGATGTCCTCGCCCGTGCCGACATTAACCAGCTCGGCACTCGAATAGGTCTTCATCAGGTGCACGCAGGCATCCGCCATGTCGTCGACATAAAGGAACTCGCGCCGCGGCGTGCCGGTGCCCCACACAATGACGCTCTTCGCGCCCGACACTTTGGCCTCGTGGAAGCGGCGGATCAGCGCCGCGACCACGTGGCTCATTTCGGGGTGATAATTGTCGCCGGGGCCGTAGAGATTGGTTGGCATTACGCTGATGAAGTCGCTGCCATACTGGCTGCGATAGGCCTCCGCCATCTTAATGCCGGCAATTTTTGCAATTGCATAGGGCTCGTTGGTCGGCTCGAGCGGGCCGGTCAGCACGGAATCTTCGCGCAACGGCTGCGCCGCCAGCTTCGGGTAGATGCAGGACGACCCCAAGAACATCAGCTTCTCGGCGCCGTTCCGATGCGCGGCCTGGATCACGTTCGCCGCGATCGCGATGTTGTCGTAGATGAACTCGGCGCGCAGCGTGTTGTTGGCGACGATGCCGCCGACCTTTGCCGCGGCGAGGAAGATCACCTGCGGCCGCGTCCTCGCGATCCAGTCGAACACCGCGGCCTGGTTGCGCAGATCAACCTCGCGCCGGTCCACGGTGACGAGCTTGACGTCCTCCCGCGCCAGCCGGCGCGCAAGCGCGCTGCCGACCATGCCGCGATGGCCGGCTACGTAGACACTCTTGCCTGTCAGCTCAAACGGAGCGTTTGCCACTCGTCGCGTCCCATTTTGCTACCGCCAGATCGCTCGCCATCATCTCCGCGACGAGCTCTGCAAAGCTCCGCTTCGGCGTCCAGCCGAGCACCTCGCGCGCCTTGCTGGCGTCGCCGACCAGGAGATCGACCTCGGTGGGGCGGAAATAGGCCGGATCGATCTTCACCACCGTCTTGCCGCTCGTCTCGTCCACGCCGGTCTCCTCGACGCCTGCCCCGCGCCATGCGATGCGGCGGCCAACTTGCGCGAACGACAGCTCGACCATCTCGCGCACCGAGTGCATCTCGCCGGTGGCGAGCACGAAATCGTCGGGCTTGTCGGCTTGCAGGATCTTGTGCATGCCCTCGACGCAGTCGCGCGCATGGCCCCAGTCGCGCTTGGCTTCGAGATTGCCGAGATAGAGCGTCTCCTCCAGCCCGACCTCGATACGGGCGACAGCGCGCGTGATCTTGCGGGTCACAAACGTCTCGCCGCGGATCGGGCTCTCGTGATTGAACAGGATGCCGTTGCTCGCGAACATGCCATAGGCTTCGCGGTAGTTCACCGTGATCCAGTAGCCGTAGAGTTTTGCCACGCCGTAAGGCGAGCGCGGATAGAACGGCGTGGTCTCCTTCTGCGGGATCTCCTGGACGAGGCCGTAGAGCTCCGAAGTCGAGGCTTGGTAGAACCGCGTCTCCTTCTCCATGCCGAGGATACGGATCGCTTCCAGCAGTCGGAGTACGCCGATGCCGTCGGCGTTGGCGGTGTATTCCGGGCTCTCGAAGCTGACGGCGACGTGGCTCTGGGCGGCGAGATTGTAGATCTCGGTCGGCCGGATCTGCTGCACCAGGCGGATCAAATTGCTCGAGTCCGTCATGTCGCCGTAGTGCATCAGGAACGGCACGTCGCCGACATGCGGATCCTGGTAGAGATGATCAACGCGCGCGGTGTTGAACGAGGACGAGCGCCGCTTGATGCCGTGCACGACATAGCCGAGCGACAGCAGATGTTCGGAAAGATAGGCGCCGTCCTGGCCGGTCACGCCGGTGATTAGAGCGACCCGCCGTTTGCTCTCTAGGTTTAACAAAATGATTTCTCTGCGCAGGCTAATGTCGTTCCCCGATCGACGACGTCAATCGCGGCTGGCTCTTCGAAATGCGGAAGCGTCACGCTCTCGAACTGCCGAAGTGTGGACCTCTACAGGTATTGCGTCGATTGCTCAACTGTACGGAGGTAAACCTCCCACCTCGAAAGAGTTTTGAAGGACTATACGAAAGTTTGTAGTCCGGCAGAGTTTGTTCGGCCTTCGTCAGGCGCTTCTCTATTGCTTGGGTGCGCCCAATGAATTGCGGGGCAGCTAAGAGGTAGCAGACCATTTGGCCGAGAAGCGTTCTACAGTCTCTCCGTGCTCAGCTTGCGCGTCGAGCCAGGGAGTGTCCCTCATTCCTTGTCCTTGCCTAGAAGTTTTCTAGTCTTGCTGTTCATCCAGTGCGACTGCGAGCAAGCCGGGCAAGCAAATCCTTGAAAGTTGTTCTCTGTCGCGCAGTCCGTATCATCGATCAATTCCTGGACGATCGTGTTGGTGGTCGGACAAGCAAAGGGGAAGGCGCGCATGTTGCAGCCCCACGGCAGAAACACGCGGGATGGAGCTGATCGTGGAGGGAGCCGACCAGGGCTATCTAAGCACGCGCCGCCTGCTCGAATGCGCCAAAACGGGCGTGAGCTTAGAGGCGCGCCATCGAAATGGATCGCTGGCTTATCAGGTTTGAACGCCGCGTAGCGCTCAATCAAGGTGCCGAGATCAATCTTCGATCGCTCGCGTGTCTAAACTTCCACATCATTTCCGTTCCAAGGCGATCACATGAGGTTTCCAATGCTCGTTCGTCGGGTGTTAAAGGGCTCGTTGCCTGCATCGGCGTCGGCCCCGGGGCAATCGTCAGGCCTGCATCTCGAGCAGGCCCAGCTCGCGGAGCTAGCGGCAGCTCTCTTGCTGCCGCAATCAGCCGCTATCCATGCCGCGCCCTCGTCCCGCACTACTCGTTGTCTTCTAGTCTGCTTTCGTTCAAGGACGGGCGCGTCCGTCCGACCATGGCATGACGTGCATTCGGACATGGTGATAAGCGCACCATGATGACGGCTTTTGGCGCAGTCCCGTCACAATTGGTTCCCCGCACATATACGCTCTTCCAGGATCGCCATTCTTGAAGCCAACAATTGCCCGACATTGGCCCTCACAATGGTCGACGAGCAACACCGTGTTGGATCCATCGGGTCTTCTCACATCACCGCTCCAGGATAGCGCATCAATCTCGCAGCGGCTTGTTGGCACTTGGCGCTCGCAACCGTATTTCGAAGTCTCCAATGCTGGATTGGTCCTTCTTACATCTAGGCAATCGTGACCTCATGCGACTTGACGATTTGCGTAGACAGAACAGGAACAGCGTCCTCGTACTCAGCGCGATTCCTCAGCCGCTTTGGCAGAACACCTCTCATCACACGCGATCGGCTTGCTCCGCTTTTGTCCACAGGAATTCTAGGGCGACTGAAGATTGGAGCCACCTAGCAGGGGCACTCTACAATCTGACGCTACGTACGATTCAATCCCCTGCGGGGGTGATTGCGGGAATATCTCACGCCAGGAGCCTGCCGCGACGGGAGGAGGGCGGGAGGCGCTGCGCCAAAGCGGCTGGCTTTCGCTATTCGTCCTCCGCGGAATTGCGCAGCCAGGGTCTGCCCAAGTGTGCCGGCATAGCTACGCCGCGGCGGTGAGGCTGCTGGTCGTGGCAACGAGCGACCACGCGTGTCAATGAAGTTCTTGTAAGGTCCATGGAATAGGAGCGCGGCTCGCCGGCCGAATCGAAGCTCCATGGCGAGGATGCTCTGTGGCATCTGTGCGAATTGGCGCCTCGTCTATCCGGCCGAGCTCTCCCGCTACACTGTCTGGATGGGGCTGTTTCCCGGGATTTCTCGGGGCTGGCGCCGCTGGGCAGAATGGGAACGAGATCCATCGGCAGCGGTTATTCTGGTCAATGAGTGCAATTCCCGTCAAGGCACTGAGCAGTGACTTTGCCGTTCCAGACAAACTTTGAACGATGGACCTCGAAAGGCGCCATCAGGTGCAGCCCGCGTCAGGTCAGCGATCATTGCGGGTTCGATCCATGTGGGGGCCGTCATGGGTTGGAAGACGGCGCCCAGCGGTGCTCAGCCCTGGACCCGTTCAGAGCATCGCGGTTTAGGTCCGGATTGGTGCGTTTGCTATAATCGTGGCTGGTCTCCAACAGTTGCTATGGGCGCGTGCAACTCCAGAGCGGCCAGGGAAAAGGCGGAAAGTCTGCCGGCAATCAAACGGCTGTTGGAGCGAGCGGCGCAGCCCATGCTCTCTGATCGCCGGGCAGGGCCTCGTAGGCGGCGCCGATCGGCGCCCCTCCCCATTCATCTTGAGGCGCGAGCGACTGTTAGGCCGGCATTCTCCAGTGCATCCAAGATCCTATCAGCAACTACCCGGGGATCGCGCCGGTCCTCTATGCTCACGCTACAGGCCAAGGTAGCTGCCATAACCGCGTGAGCCGTTTCGCGCTCGAGGCTGTTGTACTCGGCATACTCGCCGCAAGTGTTGCAGGTGATCACTGGTCGGCCGGTCCAGGGATCGTGCATTGCGATCTCGCACCAGTTATCTCTGTGACATTTCTGGCAGAGCATAATTAGAGAGTTCCCTGTGGTTTGAGCTCGCGCTACATGGTCGTCAGTTGAACGACTGCTTGGCTTCCAAAGCTGCAGAAGCCACTGCACTCTGGAGGCGCTGTTGCCGTCCCGAAAAACACGATGGACGCGGGCTCGGAAGCAATCCGCCCGAAAGGGCTGCGGCGTGAGCGAACACTTGATGCATCTCTGCCGAGAGCGGCGGCGATGACGCCGCCTCCGTGCTCTTCTGGAAAGTGGAACGCAGAGCGCCGAGCATCTGCAGAGATCTGCCGCGGCCGTTCAATGTACCATTCGACATAGTGCCGCCGGTCAAAACCTCGCCACTCACTACGCGTTGATCATTGCCTCGATGGCTGAAAGTACGACCAGAAATCCGCCCCGCTGAACGAGGTTGCGAGCCCATCTCGTCGCCTATCACGATCACCTCGCGCCTAAAAGTGTGGTGCCGTTGGTCGCGCCGCTTGCTCGCGTGATCCTGCATTGAGTTATCGTCCTTTGGAGCAGCGCAGCCCTTCGTGCCTTACGAGCAGTGTGCAGCCGTGTTCCGTTTGCTTCAAAACGCCGCGTGACATGGTGTTCGTCGTCGGTCACCTTGCGCTGTCCAATTGCGTATAGCCGCAGCGGCTCGACGACAGATCGCCACTTCGGGCCACTTGGCTAACCCATTCGCCAAGTATGCGAACTCTTGCTCGGTGAAACGCGCAGTCCCGGTGAGGCGGCGCAGGACCTCCTGGGAGATCACGACTGCGACTTCGCGAGAGGTGACCTCTTTCGGCCAGTGACTGAACGCACGCATGAGCTGAGCAAGCTCCTGCTCGCTAAAATCACAAACCTGGAAAGCGCGGCGAAGAATCTCCTGCGCGATGGCTACCGTCACATGGCGAGAGATCTCCTCTTGTCGCCATTTGCTGAAGCCGTTGGCGAGGATCGCCAGTGCTCGACGCGTAAAATGAGAAAGCCGGTTGGAACGGCACGCCCGAGAAAGGACCTCGTTCGCGATCGCAGTCTTAGCTTCGCGCAGCGGAACTTCCGTTGGCCATTTGCTGAAGCCGTTCAACAGAATAGCCAGTCCTTGCTGCGTAAAATCACAGAGCTGACCGGCCCGTCGGGCACGGTAAACGACCTCCCGGGCGAGCGCAGCCGTCGCGTCGCGAAGAGACAGCTGTTGTGGCCACTTGCTGAACCCATTTACGAGGTTCGCCAGTGCCTGTTCAGTAATGCAGGAGACGCCGTCGGCGCGGTCACAGCGGGCGAGCACTTCACCGGCAATTTCAATTGTGGCTTGGCGGCAGCTCGGGTCCTGCCGCCATTTGCTGAAACCGTTTACCAGCACCCCGAGTTCCTGGTAACGAAAATAAGAGAGGCGCTCGGCACCGCGAGCGTGGCGGATGACTTGATCCGCGATCGCGACGCTCGCCGCGAGACAGGCAACCTCCGCCGTCCATTTGCTGAAGCCGTTTACCAGGCTCGCCAACTCATGGTGATCGACGGAAAGCCCGCGACGAACGAGTTCTCCTGCAATCTTGGCGGTGGCTTGCCGAGGCGCGAGCTCGCCCGGCCACCTGCTGAATCCGTTTACAAGCTTAGCCAGACGCTGCTGACTGAAATCGGGGAGCTGATCGGAGCGGCGGAGAAGTTCGTTGCTGATCGCGATCGCTGCCTTGCGACAACTGGAATTTTCCGGCCGCTTGCTAAAGACGCTGATCAGATTCGCCAGCTGTTCCTGGGTAAAATCGGAGAGTCGATCGCTTCGGCGCACAAGCTCATCTGCGATGATCACAACTGCCGTGTGAAAGCGTTCCTCTCCTAGCCATTTTCCGACGCCGTTCACGAGCATTGATAGATGCCGCGGGGTGAGCGCTGAGAGGCGATCATCCGAACGCGTACGGCAAGAAATCTCAGTCGCGATCCTGAGAGCGGCTTCACGAACCGCCGGTTGATCCGGCCACTTGCTAAGGCCGCTTATCAGCAATGATAGGTGCTGGCCGGTTAGGTCCTGGAGCGGCTCGCTCTTGTCGCGGCAAACTTCAGCAATTCTGATCACGCCATCGCGGCAGTCGGAAGACGCAGGATGGCGGCCGAATGAACACGCAAAGAGCGAAAGTGATGTGAAGTCGACTTGTTCCATCAGTGCGTCATTAAAGCGGGAGAGCTGAGCCGCTAGAGCTTTGGAAAGATCGGTACCTGCCTGACCGCCAGACTGCCGGCTGAGCGCATCACATATTGTGGCGTATTTCGATGCTAGCTTGAGGCGGATGTCTTCCTCAAATCGTGGAACAAATGCGATCTTGAACGCAGTCGCGGCCTTTCGCAGGAAGCGTGCGCGATTTGATCTCGTGAGTTGCTTGGAATCGTCGAATAGTGAAACTGAGAATGCGCGCACGTCCTGACAACGGCAAGCGTGGCTGATCGTTGCGAGAAGCTCATCGAGGGTGGCCATCGTTCGATTTGGTAGCTCTGAGTGCTCCGCGCGAACGTGCTGCTCCAAGCGGTGCCGGTCGAGTGAGACTGCTTGTCCAGGGCGCGTCATCTGTCGACCCTTCCCTGGCCAGGGTCTCGAACTGCAATCGGATCGCGACATTGCTCACGCAAGCTGACTGGAGTGCGGATAGGTAGCGCTGGCGCCCTCAGCCCGTAATGTCTGCTGCACAGGCCAAGTGCGTCCCGTCTGCAAGCCGTCGCTCCCAAGCCATCGGCAGGCGATCGTGGACGCTCGCCCGCAAGAAGACCCTACAATCTGACGCCACGTCCGATTCAAGCCATTTATGTCGAGAGCCGCGCATTTCGCGCAGAATTCTGCGTGAACGGCCGGTGAAGCCAAATCTCGTCGATCATGCTCCGTTCGCGTGGCCTTTCCAATCGGCCGTCTCACACCGAGGGATTGCAGTGAAGCTTACTCGCCGCGCTTACGTCTCTTGCCAGCGACTTGTCGCATGTCGGACATTAACAAAGCGAGTGGCAGCGCTAACTGCAAATGAGGTGCTTTTGCGAAAGCCAGCCTACGGGATCTTACGTAGGGCCGGTGTCGCATTTTCTTGATCTAAACATTGCATCCTCTTTTGCATGAAGCAGAAAAATCTATTCTCAGACGCCAAACATTGGCGAGGCCGTGCGGAAGCGACCCGACTAAAAGCGGAGTCGATCGAGGACGGCACATCTAGATGCAGGCTCCTCAAGGTCGCTGAGGAATATGACAAGCTGGCTCGCCTCGCGGAGGGGCGGCAAAGAAGCGAGCTTGACGGGCAGTTCTGATCGCTACCGGAGCGAACTGTGACTGCGGCCACCGAAGTCTCGCCGTGTTGGAGCTCGAGGCCCTCTAGGGCTGAACTGCGAAACTTCGTCACGCGTTCCCTGGCCGTGGATCCGTTGTGACCGGCCACATAGATGACGCATTGACGGTGTCTCAGGCGGTAAGCCGGCTACCGCTCGACATGAAAAGGACTGAGATGAAAGCCCACCGTCAGATCGTCGCAAGAGCAAAGCCTCTCGTTGACGAGCTGTCGATACATTGGCATCGTTTTGCATTCTGAAGCCGATGACGTTTGTTTGGTGCCAAACTAGCCGGTTCGCCGGATCATGCCGCGCCAAATGGCCTCCGCCGCCATTGTTGCTCTGAGGCATTTCAGTCGGTTCTGGCATCAAGCACGGTTAGCCCAACGCCATACCTTGCGGACTTGTTTAGGCGAAGGGGCGGCAGCAGCTCCTGCAGGCCCGGCTTGCCGCGACAACCATCGTGGATGTCTGTGCCGATTGTCTGCATGAGGCAAGTTCGCAACGAAGGCTCGAATCACGAGAAAATCCAAGGAAAGATCAGGTGTCGAAAGATAAACTGCAGGAGAAACTCTCCGCTGGACGATCCGGACAAAGCCGATGTTCGTCTTCCAACTAAGTTCGGTGCAGATGGTCCGCAGTAGTTGGGATTGCCCATGCCGGCGCGGCGGCCGGTCTATGTATGAGTCGGACAACACGAGTGGTGCCGGATTTGACCCTATCGGTCAAAAGAGGGAGGAGGTGTGAGGAAGCAAATTGTAGAAAGGCTCGAAGCGGGACGCGTGCGCCGATGGCCAGTTCGCCACCGCACCCGGATCTGGTCCTTCGGGTCTCTTCTTCGTGCAGGGGCCTTGTGGCTGCCAGCTCAAGATCATCGGCTTCGTTCGTCCGGGCTGGGAGCATGTCTCTGTGTCGACGCCACGGCGATCTCCAAATTGGGAGGAGATGTGTCTCGCCAAAGATCTGTTTTGGCATCAGGAGGAATGCGTGATGCAGCTGCATCCTCCTCAGTCACAGTATGTGAACAACAGTCGTTATTGCCTGCATCTCTGGAGGCCGACCCGTCAGGTCATTCCGATGCCTCCGTCACCCTTCGTGGGCATCGTCGGGCTGGGGCCGTCTGAAGCGGCAATTCTGTTTGCGCAGATGAGTGCCATGTCTTAACGGATCCGGCCGCATCGATGCCAAGTCGAGCGGCGGCACCTAATCGAGAGCGCAGTGGCGCTGGAGCCTAGCCGGCCACAGGCCCGCCAAAGGCCCGCGGGCACCACTCTGCGCACCAAAGGCCGCTGCGCTTCTCAAAGCGGCAAGGCACGCCGCAGAATCGGCTCGTCTATTGTACGCAATGTGACGCGCATAACAACGCCAGCGAGGAATCGGCCAGGTGACGAATTAGAGCGGATCGGTCGATCCGGTACACATTGCGGGCGGCCAAATCCTCGCATCAGTAAAGGACCTACGGGGCGCAACTACGTACGAATCGGCTAGTGACCTGGGTGAGGCGCGTCGGGCAGCGTTGTTGCGCGTGCCTCGATGCTGCGAATGAAATCCTGGAAGGCGGGCCGGCTATTAGCCTGATATGCGCGCGATGGCCCGCGCAACTCCGCGATATTTCTCCTTCAATAGCGGGCAAGAGTGTAGTTTCCGGAGCTGCGCATGTGAGTGTTTGTATCCACTGGACTGAAGGCGGCTCGCTTGATGGATCGGTCTGACGTGGTCGCCGCCGCGCAACGGGCCAAGGCCGCCGGGGCGACCCGCTTCTGCGTGGCCGCCTGGCGCAATCCAAAGGACCCGACCTCGATCAGGTCTGCGATATGATTGCCGCCGTTAAAGATTGTGGCATGGAGACGTGCGTAGTGCTCGGCATGCTCACGCCAAAGCACGCCGCACGGCTCGCCGAGGCCGGCCCCGATTTCTACAATCACAACGTGGACACCTCGCCTGAGTTCTACCGCAGCATCATCACGACCCGGACCTTGCAAGAGCGAGTCGACACTCTTACGCCCGTGCGCCAGGCGGGCATCAAAATCTGCTGCGGCGGAATTATTGGCATCGGTGACGACGCCGAGGACCGTTTCGGCATGCTGCTACTGCTCGCCAATCTTCCGAACCATCCGGAAAGCATCTGGATCAAGCTCTGGAACGAGGTGAATGGCGTGCCAGTGAGGTTCACGGCGGAGCGTCCGGATCCGATTGCACTGGTGCGCCTGGTGGCGACCGCGCGGAGCATGATGCCCAACGGCGTCATACGGTTCGCCGCCGGGCGTCAGTACATGACTGATGAACTCCAGGCCCTATGCTTCTTGGCCGGTGCGAATTCCATCTTTGTCGGCGATGTGTTGCTGACGACCAAAAATCCGCAAGTTGACCGGGTGCAAGTGTGCTAGCCCGGCTCGGTATTATGTCTGACCCGCTTTAAGTCATCCAGAACAATGGGCGTGCCGCGCGCAAGCCATCAGCCTAGGTAAAGAAATGCAGATTGTCCTGATGAAGGGAACGATATCATTGCGCCTCGATCACTGAATCCGACCTGCACTATGAAGGCTCGATCTCGATTGATCGCGCGCTGCTGGACGCGACCGGTATCCGATTAACGTTCGCGTCGAACTGTACAACCTCGAGACGGGAACACGCTTTGCAACGTTTGTGACAGAAGCGCCACAAGGGTCCGGCACCGTAGACGTAAACGGTGCGGCGGCGCGACTGGCGATGCCCGCAGATAAGATAAGTATCGTTGCATACGCGTCACTTGACGAGGAGGATGCGAGCATCGTCAGGCCGTGCATTGTGCCGGTTGATCGAGAAAATCCCATCCTGCAAGTTTGAACCCAACAAGCCAACGCGGGAAGACCCTGTCCTGCCAGTTGGGAGTTTTGCGGCGTCCATCGTTGCTCAGCGAGTGATGAATGAATTCCGTCATTGCGGGTATGTTGCTGTGCTGACAAGGCTGTCGCAACAAGACGACCTGCTCGTCCTTGATTCGCTGGTTCACGCCAGTATTCATGAAGGAGCGCGAACGGGCCGAGCAGCGTTTCGAATCAGTGCCCATAACAATCCGCAGGCTATCGAAAGCGCAATTTGCGACGGGCGCCCCTCCGCAGGAGCCGGGCGGGTCTGGATCGTAGTCGAGAGCCTCTACAGCATGCATGGCGAAGTCGCACCGCTTGGAGACCTGCTCGGGATCGCGCACCTGCACGATTCGTTCATGGTTGTCGACGAAGCTCATGCAACTGGCGTTTACGGCGAGCAAGGGCGAGGGCTCTCGGCGGCCTATGAAGGACGCGAGAATCTCCTCGTTGTTCATACCTGCGGTAAGGCGCTGGGAGCTTCCGGCGCGCTTGTCACCGCCTCTGGCGTGCTGCGCACGATCAATCGCTGTCGCCCGTTCATCTTCGCGACCGCTCGGTCGCTGTTTATGGCGGTGGCCGTGCGGGAGTCTCTGTTGATCCTGCAGGAGGAGCCGGAGCGAAGAACGGCTGACGAAGCTGGTCGCGTTCACGCATCGGGAGATGGCTGTGCGAGGCGAGAGAAGTCCTTCGAATTCGCAGATCCTGCCCTATATCGTTGGCGAGAATCGTTTTGAAGGGGAGACCGATGGCCAGCTGGTTGCACGGCTGAGCGGTCTTCCGGCCGATCGGATACTTCCGGAGCGTTACCGCCTTAAAATACCCGCTTCCCCGCATCATTCGGCCGAGATAGACGGAATTCGCTCATCGGGACGCAGGCCGGGGAGGGACCGCTCGTCATCGAAGGCGCCCGCGGGCTGATGGTGCCGCTGAACCGTAGCCCACTCTACATCGACATCTTCGAGGGGTGGCGGCTTCCCGTCGTGCTCCGCGCCCGCACGCTACTCGGGACCATCAATCACTCCCTGCTGCCGATTGAGGCATTGCGAAAGCGCCAGATTGACATTCTTGGGATCGCATTATCGGGGGAAAGAAGGTATTCCTCCGGGGTGGGCCGCCTTGTTGAGTTGCAGGTATCCGACGAGGATCTAGCTTTAAGGCTAGCCTTAAGGTCGGTAGATGCGGGTAGAGGTCCTGGGCGGGGTTGAGCGTCGTCGTCGCTGGTCTCGCGACGATAAGATGCGGATCATCGAAGAGACGCTGGCGCCCGGCGCGGTTGTGACGGAGATCGCGCGGCGGCACGGCATTTCGACGAGTTTGGTGTTCACGTGGCGGCGGCGGGCGCGCCTGGCGAGTGTCGTTTCGGCGGGACCGAAGCTTGTCCCTGTTCAGCTCACCCCGGGTGCGACCGAAAGCGTTCCATCGATTGAAGCCCCAGCGGTGATTTCGCCCCGGAGGCGCCGGGGCCTGATCGAGATCGAACTCGGTGGCGGCAAGCGTGTCAGCGTTGACGAGAACGTCGATGCTGACGCGTTGGGGCGGGTCCTTGATGTTCTGAGCCGGCGATGATCCCGATACCGGGTGGCGTCAGAGTCTGGATCGCAACCGGCCACACCGACATGCGTCGCGGCATGCAGGGTCTGGCTTTGCAGGTTCAGGAGAGCCTGAAGCGGGATCCCCACGCCGGAGATCTCTATATCTTCCGAGGCCGGCGTGGCGATTTGGCAAAGATCCTCTGGCATGACGGGATCGGGCTGTCGCTCTATGCGAAACGCTTGGATCGCGGAAAGTTCATCTGGCCTTCGGCGTCAGGTGACGCGGTGTCGATCTCGGCGGCGCAGATGGCGTACATGCTCGAAGGGATCGATTGGCGCAATCCACAACTGACGTGGCGGCCGACAAGGGCGGGATGAGCGAAGAAAAATGTGGAAACCCGCGTATTTTGGGGTGCCGCAAATCACTAAAACTATGATTCACTTCGTCTCATGGATGCTGATCGCGCCGCTCTTGCCGAAGAAAACGCCGCGCTGAAAGCGGAGCTGGCGGTAGCGCGGGCAAAGGCGTCGGAGGACGCCGCGCTGATTGTGCAGCAGACCTTGCGGATAGCGAAGCTCGAGCGCCAGGTTTACGGCCAGAAATCGGAGCGCTCGGCGCGGTTGATCGACCAGCTGGCGCTTACCTTCGAAGAATTGGAAGCTAACGCGACGGAAGACGAATTGGCGGCGGAGCAGGCAGTCGCCAAAACGACTACGGTTGACGGATTTACGCGCAAGCGCGCTGAGCGCAACACGTTCCCAGACCACCTTCCGCGCGAGCGGGTGGTGATCGATCCGCCGACGGCGTGCGAATGCTGCGGCGGCAATCGCTTGCGCAAGCTCGGCGAAGATGTGACCCGAACGCTGGAATCGGTGCCGCGTCAGTGGAAGGTAATCGAGACGGTGCGCGAGAAGTTCTCTTGCCGCGACTGCGAGAAGATCAGCCAGGCACCGGCGCCATTCCATGTGATCCCGCGAGGGTGGGCGGGGCCGAGCCTGCTGGCCATGCTGCTCTATGAGAAGTTCGGCCAGCATCAGCCTCTGAACCGGCAAACCGAGCGTTACGCGTTGGAAGGCGTGCCGATCAGTCTGTCGACCGCAGCCGACGCCGTCGGAGCGTGCTGCACGGTATTGGAGCCGCTGTTGCGTCTGTTGGAAGCCCACGTCATGGCATCCGAACGCCTCCACGGCGACGACACCACCGTGCCCGTGCTGGCCTTGGGCAAGTGCGATGTCGCTCGATGCTGGGTCTATGTAAAGGACGACCGCCCCTTCGGCGGCTCAGATCCGCCGGCGGCAATGTTCTATTACTCGCGCGATCGAAGGGGCGAGCATCCGCAGGCGCATCTGGCCAACTATAGCGGTATCCTGCAGGCCGACGCCTTCGGCGGATACACCAAACTCTACGAGCCCCCGCGAAGTCCTGGGCCTATCAGGGAGGCGGCCTGTTGGGTGCATGCCCGGCGCCTGTTCTTCGCCATGGCGGATCTTGAGGAAAACGCGCGACGTAAGGCTGCTGGCAAGAAGGAGATCGCCCTCTCGCCGATTGCGATCGAGATCGTGCGTCGCATCGACGCCCTCTTCGCAATCGAGCGCACGATCAATGGCCAAGGCGCCGACCACCGAGAGGCTGTCCGCCAGGCGCAGAGCGCTCCGTTGGTTGCCGATCTGGAAGCCTATATGCGTGAGCAGTGCGCCAAGCTCTCCCGCGGTCACGATCTGGCCAAGGCCATGAACTACATGTTCAAGCGCTGGGGCTCCTTCACACGCTTCCTCGACGATGGCCGCGTCTGTCTCTCGAACAACGCCGCCGAAAGAGCGCTGCGCGGCATCGCATTGGGCAGAAAGTCTTGGTTATTCTGCGGGTCCGACCGCGGAGGGCGTCGTGCCGCCGCCATGTATAGCCTCATCGTCTCTGCGAAGATGAACGACGTCGATCCTCAGGTCTGGCTTGCCGATGTACTCGCTCGCATCGCCATCCACCCCGCCCACAGGCTCGATGAGCTGCTGCCCTGGAACTGGAAGATTGCGCAACAGCAAGGCCTCGCGGCGCAGGCGGCTTGATGGGGCCCGTCAACAAAGTCAGCCACGTGTTTACCCTCGGCCATGTCGCCGAGATGCTTGGAGAAGACGAGGAATGGCTGTTCGAGGTCGCCGAAGAAATGGACCCCGAGGATGGCCAGCTATGGGTCGTGGGCGTCGATGAAGATGGGGTGATGGCGTTCACCGATGAGGGGATCGAGAACCTCAAAGAGCTGATCGCAATCCACAAAGAGGACCCTAGCATCATCGAAAAACGCCGCCAAGTGCTCGCTGCGACGATGAAGCCGAAAACCGAGGAGTCCGACGAGCTCTAACGGTTAACTGGAAAGATCAGCGCGCTGCGGCCTACCGCGTAGGGTTACGAAAGAAGTGCTGAAACTGAAAGCGCAATTTGTGACATCGCGCGGGTGCGTTGGTTAGGCCCGCTGCCCTGGATTTCTCCTCTGACGGCAGACAGCCTACGGGTCGTCTTCAAAGACTCGTTCATTTCCAGCGACTTCCAGCCATGAAGCCAAACAACCGGTGGCCAATCTGGCATCCATTCGCGCAGCATGCGCTTCACAAGAGATGACCAAGGTTGTGCGTAGCGACGGTGCTTATCTCCACACTGCGGATGATCATCGAATCATAGATGCAGTCGCATCCTGGTGGGATCGTCACTCACGGCCATTGCCATCCGCAGATCGTGAGCGCGATTCACGAACAGGCCGGCAAATTGAAGCGAGTCATTTTCGCCGGCTACACGCATGATCCGGCCGAGGAGGTCGCTCGGCTCCTTTTGAAGCTCACCCCAAGGCTTGGACCATGTGTTCTACTCGGACAGTGAAGCCGCCCTTGAACATAGGGATTTTCGATGCTCGTTACTCGAAAGACCGTACACGCACATTCCTTCACTCGAGTTCGTCCACGGCAAATCCGCTGGCCTGTGCCGCCGAAGGCTAACCTGGAACTGTGGAAAGACAAGTCAGACGCATTGCTGCGCTCGCAACCATGCAAGAGCAGGCAATTGAACCATTCCGCGGCGATCCGCGCTTTGCAAACGTTCGCCGTAGCGGCACCGTCACAGTGCACTCGATCTGAAGACGAAGGATACCGGCCATTCGCAGGCGTCGGCCCGAAGCTTCACGCCTTCTTTAAAGTGCGCAATCTCTTGCTGCGCCCACTCGGTAATACGATCTATGTGATGCCGCCATATTGTGTAACACCAGGAGACCTGCACGAAATATATGCGGTCGTCTATGACGCTGCCGATGCGCTGGCCTGAAGACGCGTGCGGCTCCGCAAGACTAGGGAGTCTGAGTTGTCGTCGGCTTCCGGAACGAGTTGAGACTGCCTTGCCATAAGGTGCCGAAATGGACGATGGTTACTCGCATGTTAGGTTACTCTATGCCGACCGGCTCGGCCGGTGGACGCCGACGCCGCCCGATCGGGCTTCGAACGCTATTCCGGCGGCAGCACAAGGCGGTGCCATCGCAACATCCTGCCGTACTCGGACGATCAAATCCATACAGCTAGTTCATTGCGGGTTTCGCTCGCGGGAGACCTGACCGCGGTGGCATTCCAAGGACGAGCTGAGACAGATATGGAACGCCGCGAACAGTCGAGCGGACCACTAGCGCGATCGCAACAATTGCGGCCCCGAGCAGACCCGCGATGATCAACCGGGTCGTGAGATCCCAAAGTTCTCCGAGCTGTATGAAATCCATTAGATGGAACACGGTACCCTGGATAAGGTAGAGCAGCAGCGTGGTCTGGCCCAACTCCATAGCTATAAAGCGGGCGATTCGGGTTGAGTGACTAAAGCGCCAGCATTGCAGCAAGAGTTCGATGGCGATTGCTGAGGCAGCTGCAGCGCCAACAAACATCAGAAGCACGTTTTTGGCCGACCGAAAATCGTAAATCAGTCCAAGATTATTGTAGACATAAGTGTCCTTGCCCCAGGCTAGAAAACATACGCAAGTCAAGACCGAGAGAAATAAAATCAAGAGCGGCTTCTGACATCGCGATGTAGTCGTCCATCGTTCGTTCGATTGAGCAAACAAGAATCCCAAGCAGAAGAACGGGTAAGTGAACCTGATCAAGGGTGATATGGAGAACGTCAGAGGAGCGAGTGCAATCAGTATCGCTGAGCCAGATATGACCAACGATCGGTGGCTCAGCCTGGTGAGTATCTTGATGAGAAGGTAAGAAACAAACGTGGCCCAGATGAACCAGTATGTGCCAGCAAGATCGTCTACAAATTCCAAAAGTCCGGTAGTTAGGCTGGTCGCGCGCCACAATGCCGCTGACTTAGCTGTCTCCATGAGCGCCCACCAAAACAGCATGGGCAGTAAGAGCTGCGTCGCACGGGCGATGGCGGCCTGAGTGAACGACTTCTGCAGCAACGATCGAGAAGAAAGATAGCCGCTTATCGCCATAAAGAGTGGCATGTGAAACATATAGATTGCTTTGTAGTACGGCGAATACCAAAAGCCGCCGTCTCGATAGATGACATACTGGATCAGATGCCCAACGATTACCAAGACAATGAGCGCACCTTTCGCGAAATCTAAGCTCAGATCTCGACCGCTTGCCCCGGTCGTGCGCGAGCTCGGGGCCATCATTCCAGTCTCGCGTTGCAATCTACCAAACATCTAGATATCTGTTGTTGATGAGCCGGCGGCCCGTTGTCCGCTCTTCTGCCTCATTTTTGGTTCAGACGAAAGGTGATGGTAGGAGTTTTTGGAAGGGCAATAAGCTCAACTGGTTAGGCCTTGAGGAACTAGCCGTGGGCCGAGCGTCTCTGTACGCCTCAGCAAACTGTGCGGCAGAGAGCCGATATTTGGTTTGAGATGCTGGGCTAGCAGTGCGGGCACGGCATGCTAGTTGCAGACGCGGCTCTGGGAGGAAGACTGTCGCACTCAGTCTCCCACTCAGCCCGACGCATCTCGGACCCGGCAGATGCGTCGGGCTTCTTCGGTTCGCCCAGCATAGTTGACATTTGGTCCCGTCGACGCCGGGGTGATCAAGCTAACGGGGCGTCTGTTAGCTGAACTCGATCACGCCAACTTGGGGCTATGGCATCGGGCTGCGGGGCACACGGATATCGGTGCTCCGAGTTGTGGAGCAAAAGCCGAGGACCAACGCTTTTTGAATTGAGCTGCTCGTTCGGCTTCGTGCAACTCACGCCTGAGCCGCGCTTGCCGTGACGACTTTTGTCGAAAGCCGCCGCCGCAGTGATTGCTGCCGCATTTATGGTGGAAACGGCTCGGCTGGACCGCAGCTGCGGAATGTCCCGCACCCGTGTGATGGACACGTGCTCATCAAGGCCAGGCGTGAAACGGGCTGCGCGTGTGGAGTACCATCTCTAGCTGAAGCTCGTCGCTTATGTGCATCCGGGGGAGGCCTGGTTGATCGTACTTGGGCGGATGACCAACTGCGTTCGAGCAACATGACCTAATGCTCCTAGGAGGCCGGATCTAACGCAGGAGTGCGTGAAAGAGCACGGTCAGATGCGCGTGCGCGACGTCGCCGAGGCAGGCTTCTCGACCAATATCAGCTGAGCTTGGCCTGGGGATGAGGCGGTAGATCGCAGCGGCGGGCGGACTCTCCTCAGTTGTGGACGGGCTTAGATGCGATCGTCATTCAATGACTCTTTCGCGCAGCACTTTGAAGGCCTACTACACCATTCGACTCCGCTCCGCCAACGAGGTCGCCTTCGGCGGACCAAGGGGGCTCCACACTCACGTGTTGCGGACCAAGCAGGGAGCAAGGCGTTCTTCGCGCACCAGCGACTCAGCGGATCACAAACAGCGCTGGCGTTCAGGCGTTAGCTCCACATTATTGCCTCACAACCCCTGACCGTTTCGGCGCGAAGCAAGGACCCACGCCAGTGTCGTTGGCGGCGATGCTGTCGCTAGGACCAGTGTCTCTCGTGTGCCGGCAAGTTAGCTTGGTCGGGCCAACTTCAAGGTTTCAGTCAATGACTCCTCGAATATATCGAGCCCTTGTCCCAACGTTTCTTCGGCGATCGTAAGTGCAGGCAGGAACTTGACAACCTGATCCGTCGGTCCGCATCGCTCGATAATCAATCCCTTCAGAAATGCTCTCCGTGACGTCGCCTCTGCGATCTCGCTCGTTTTGCAATCGAAGCCGCATACCATACCGCGTCCACGAACGGCAAACTCGTTTCCGTGCTGATGCGCGATAGCATCGAGTCGACGCCGCATAAGTGCACCCAAGCGTTGGATCTGTTGCGAGAACGTCTGGTTGCGCCAATACAGATCCAATGCCGCCTTGCCAGAAACGAGTGCAAGGTTGTTTCCGCGAAATGTTCCCGTGTGCTCGCCTGGTTCCCATGCGTCGATCGCTTCCTTGATCAAGAGCATCGACAACGGCAAGCCGTAACCACTCAGCGATTTCGACATCACAACAATGTCTGGCGACAATGCAGCGAACTCGAAGCTGAAGAACTCACCCGTGCGACCACAGCCCATTTGGATATCGTCAACTATGAAAATAGCTCCGACCTCTTTTGCCAAAGCCTGCATCGACTGCAGCCATTTCTTACCGGCGACGTTAATGCCTCCCTCTCCTTGCACGGTTTCGACGAGAATGGCGGCTGGAAGATCAGTACCACTGCTCTCGTCCATTAACAGCTTTCGCACGTAATCCGCCGGACTGTACGAGGAGCCAAGATACCCATCATAGGGCATGAAAGTTGTGCCCGATAAGGGAATCCCGCTGGCTTTGCGGTAAAAGCGGTTACCGCTCGCGGCTGTGGCTCCCAAGCTTTGGCCGTGATATCCGTTCGTGAAAGAAATGACGTTGTGACGCCCTGTGATTTTACGCGAGAGCTTTAGAGCTGCTTCAACGGCATTAGCTCCTGTAGGCCCGGTGAATTGAAAGCGGTAGGAAAGATTCCGTTCCCGAAGAATAACAGAGCTAAAGGTCTCCATGAATTCGACTTTCGCTGGAGTGGCCATGTCCAAGCCGTGGACGACCCCGTCCGACTCCAGATAGTCGCTGATTGCTGCTTTGATCTGCTGATTGTTGTGGCCATAGTTTAGCGCTCCAGCGCCAGACAGAAAGTCAATGACCTTTCGGCCGCCCTCTGTGAACATAATTGAACCGCGCGCCCCATTGAAGACAGCAGGAAAGGAACGTGAGTACGCGCGCACATTGGACTCTAGCGTTTCAATTGTCTTCATTCGGCGCCCCTGTGTACTCCAACCATGCGGTCGTCGCGTCGACCGGACAATCTGCCCGATGAAACAACGCGGGCCAACATCGTGCAGGACTGGCAGGCCATGACCGCGGGTTCCTCGCCTCTCGGCATCGTTTGGGTTGCGCGTAGCGCATCTGAAAATCAGCTCCAACGGGTTACCTGAGAACCAGGCGGAACAAAGCTACCATCTCTAGTAGCTTCGTCCCCATCCAGCGACGGTCCCCGTGTTAAGTCACCTTTCGCGAACAGGTTTACCTAGCCGCGCGCGAAGACGTTGCGCATGCGTGCGGTACCTTGCATCAGGATAAATAGATAAATCGTGGAAAGGAGGGAGGATGTGATCCGAAAAGTTCATCTGACTCGGAAAGATCCGACGCCCTCCGGGCAAACATGGACCGCGAGCCGGAAGCGACATGCTCAGGCCACGGTCTCAGGGACTAGAAGGACACGCCCGCCGCCCGACCGGTTTTGGCCTTGCGCTTGGTCGACACAATCGCCGGGGAGTCGTCGGCGTGGATGCGTTCGGCAGCAAGAGCATGGCTTGAGATCGAATCTGCCAGCGGCACTTGTGTTGTCATTCCAACGGATGCGTAAGCTTCCGGTGCTTCAGTCCGAAGAGTTGCTGGGATCGAACCGAATTTAGCGGATCTGGCGGTGCAAAACGTTCGATCCGCCAACATTCGATCTGCCAACATACGTCTTTGCGGCTTCTCGGAATTCCGCAGCGAACGTCTTGACAAACTCCGTGATGTTGGCCGCGATCGCCGCCTCCTTTTCCCCCCAACTCGGCGGCCGGACCCGTGGCGCTTTCGCGCCGAACTCAGCAATGGTTGTCGCACTCAAGATCGCGCGCTCCTGGGTTAACGCGACGAGCGTTTCGGCCTCGTCGGATTACGCGATCATACGAGAGGCATGTTGTCAGGAGCGCGAAATAGCAAGTGCTTCAACCAGACGTCGAAAGTGCGACAACAGCGACAGGAGTGCGGCTACATGGAAAGGTGATGGTCGCCACTGGCACGGGGTAAGCACGAGCAATCGCGCGTTGATCGACATCGTGAGCGCTGCGCGGGTGCGGCTTGGTCCAGATTGCTTGCCCCGCTTTCAGGCGTCTGTTCCGGGACGGTGCTCGCGGAGTACTTCATCGACGCAAGCCATCAAGTCCAGAGCGGGAAACGGTTTAGCGAAAAAGCCGGTCACGCCGGCGCTCAAAGCGCGGGCTCGGGTGCGATCATCCGCGAAGGCAGTAATCAAAATGAATGGCGCAGCGTGGCCTTGGGCCCGCATCTGTTCTAAAAGTTCAAAGCCGCTCATCGTGGGCATCTGCACGTCTGCAATTACACAGGACGTGCCGTTCAATTGAGACGACTCCAGGAATTCCTCAGCCGAAGCAAACGTATGAACGATGTGGCCCTGTGATTTCAAGAGGTTGTTCAGCGCGACACGAATTGAAGGATCATCGTCGACAACGGAAATAGTGTTAGACAAGACCACCCGTCCTGGTTGGGCGAAGGCACTGGCCGAAGCATGGCGGCCAGCTGAAGGGTGCGCGTGTACGAAGAAATTGTAAAATCATACTTAGGTTTGTACTCTGAAACGGTCGGTCCCAATTCCCAGCCTCTCCGCCATTCTAATCAAATCGGCTAGTGATCGAGCCCCCATCTTCTTCATCACGTGCCCCCGGTAGATTTTGACTGTAATCTCGGCAAGCCCGAGTTCCGCGGCTACCTGTTTGTTCAAGAGGCCCGTGGCGACCAGTCTCAAGACATCCTGCTCTCGTGGACTTAGAGCCTCGAACAAGGACTGCAGCTTCGTGACAACCTTGTCTATAGCTCGTCTCTTGCGATCCTGTTCGATCGCTGCGACCACTCCATCGAGCAATTCCTGATCGCGAAACGGCTTGCCGAGAAAATCGATTGCTCCATTCTTCATCGCTTTGACGGTCATTGGAATATCGCCATGAGCGGTGATGAAAATAATGGGAATGTGAACCTTCAGTTTGGCTAGTTCAATCTGGAGCTCCAGCCCGCTCAGGCCCGGCAGTCTGATATCAAGCACAAGGCAGCTGGGAACATCAGGAAGCTCGGTCTGGAGCAGTTCCTGGGCCGATCCGAAAGCAACAACGTCTAGACCGATCGAACGAAACAGGTTGACGAGCGATTCGCGCATTGAGAGGTCGTCGTCGACGACCAACACGCTCGGTCTCACCTCCGGCCCTTCGACAGTTACGGCTTGCTTCCGCGGTTCAGAGCGCTTGGTCACGATAAGAGCCTCACTTTTGCAATCGTGGTAGAAGTTCCGTCGAACCACGACCAAAGGTTGCTCGTGGCGGCCTTCTCTCAGGAGCTTTCGCGCAGTGCAAATCTCTGAGATCTTCCAGGTATGCGAACGGCCAGCCGTTTGCGTGCGTAAGACATTATCACGAAAGTCTAGCAAAAAGGGCCCGAGTGGTCGAGAACTGGCTTCTGTCTGTCCGCCGTCCCGTTGGAACGGCCCGGCGGCATTGATCAAATCAATCAGCAGCCGCTGGAGAAGTACCGAATCCACAAGTTGAGGCGCTCGCTCTAGCTGGCGGCGGGTGCCGCTTGGCATCCCCGTTCAGGCGTATGAGGCGTCGGCGGAGTCTCGTTAAGCGGCCGGATCAAAATGCCCGCCGCCTCGGTAGCTGCACGCGGGGGCGCGAGCTGAGCGAATTGGGCCGAATGTGCCTGTTCATGCGCCGATCCCGCCGGCGTTGTTGAGATCGGCATGCGGCGTAGACTATCGCACCCGCAGTAAAGAAAATGGACATCAGAACGAGTAGCAGCGGCATCAGCACATAAATTCTTTTTTGCGTCGTCAGAGCGCCTGTGAGTTGCGTCTTTAGCGAGCTTGGGAAAGCACCTTGCATCGGTTTCGTACAACCTGACGCATGGTGCGATTCAAGTCCTTTCGGTCGTGCTTTGTAGGAAATGTAATCGTCTCGAGCTGCGGGGCGCCCACGTTCGTGCGTCCTGCCGATTGCTTCGCTGCTCGTATCCGAAGATGATGTGTGTAATTCAAATGGAGAGGGCGCATTCGCGGGATTGGCGGGCACCTAGGTGCGTATCGAGCACGCTGATTCGAAGCTTAGCTCCTCAATGCCGCAGTATAGGGCTGAAACTGGCTCGATCGGTCCGCTTGGAGCAGCCGCCAACCGCCCATTAGCTCATCAATCTTCCGACGCAAACTCATTAAGGCGGCCCGGCGCACTCCTTTGAGAAGAAGTGCGCCGGGTTCGCCCCACATCGCCAGTACATCCGTGGTGATGGTGTCCCAGATGATGTGACCCGCGTGGCAAAACTGAGACTCGTTTAGCAGCCAAAGTAGATGGTGACTCCCTGCTACTTCACACAGGACGGGAAAGGTTTAAATCGTACGTAGGGTCACGTTGTACATGTCTTGTAGATCGATCGAGTTAGCATCTCTCGAGCCGACTAGGTGGAGTTCGTAGTTGGCAAGTTAGATCTGTCGCAGTGCGACTGGGACGAGAAGGCGTTCCGCTGTTCTTCAGTGGCTGGGATCTCCAGTCGGAGGGTTTCGGAAGCTTCATGCGGTATTTGGAGTCGTCCGTCGGCCTGCGTCCTGGCCCCGGGGTGGTCGAGCGTGAACGAGATCGTCTTAACGGCCCACTGTCATGCTGACATTGCGGGGTTGTTCGCCAATCCAAGGCTGGTGGCCGGCCTTGGTCAGGGCAAGGAACACGTTGTTCAGGATCGCAGCCGTCTTCGTTCGAAAGGGGTACCGAAGACGGGTTCGCTGCAACCGAGCTTGTAAGGAGCGACGCTGGGTTTTAGGCAGCGCACCCATCTTCGTCGAGGAGATGACGGATCAAAGTATGTGCCGATCCGAGATTGCCCACAAAGCCAACCTTGTGCTCTCCTCGATCCGAAGCCGGTGAACGCGCATTGCAGGACACCATTCGTCGGCGCAATCGACTTTCAGTACGATCCGTCCTGGCTTGCCTGGGAGCATGCGCTGCCCCTGTCGCTATCTCTGCTCTGCGTGAGGGACCGCTATATCCGTGCCGCCGTCGTCGCCGTTTCCGACAATCTCCTGCCCGACAGCATGCCCATCCGTCGTCGTATGGCGGAGCGAGTCCACGCTCAGGGTATCGACGCTTACGACCTACTCACTGGTGTCGGACGGGACTGCGTCGGCCCATTGCAATTCCTGCCGGACGGCATCGAACCCGGCGCTGCCGGGGCTGTTGACGGCAGACCCGTTGACGACGAGGAAATCGCCCGGCTTCTCGGCGACCTCCTTGAGCTTGGTGAGGACGAGGACTTTCCGATCTCGATCGCCGGCGCCCAGGAAAAGACCGCGCTCTTGTTCTGGAAAGGGCGTTGGTACAAGCCGCTGGCGACTACAGCCACGACGCACATTCTCAAACCGCAGCTTGACCGACTGCCGAACGGCCTCAATCTTTCCTACAGCGTCGAGAATGAGTTCTTCTGCCTCAAGCTGACAGCAGCTCTCGGACTTCCGAGCGCCGCCATCGCGATCGAGGAGTTTGAAGGCAACCGTGTGCTCGTGGTTGAGAGGTTCGATCGCCGCTGGACCGGCGACAACCGTCCCCTACATTTGCCTCAAGAGGATTGCTGCCAGGCTTTGTCCGTGCCGCCGCCTTGAAATACGAAACAGAGGGCGGCCCGGTATTCCAGCTATCTTTAACCTGCCAAAGGGAAGAGATGAAGCGGAAGCAGATCAAAGGACGTTTTCGTGGCAACCCAGCGGCACCACGCAGTTTCGGGCGCTCCAGCCCGGCGAGTTGTTCCTCTTCAAAGTAGACGTGCCAAACAACTTCATTGTTAGTGGCGGCATTTTCGGCCACACGTCAATCGAGCCGCTGTCCTTGGCGTGGGAAGCCTTCGGCTTGAGTCGCTCTATCGCGAAGGACTCCTTCCGCGCCGGCGCGCTGCGTAGTCCGGAGCCGCCGCCCGGGCTCGAGCTGCGCGCAGGGCTGCGCTCGATCGACACGATCGGGCTCTAACATATAGCGTGCGTCCGTTATATTGTGCTTGCTGCGGGCTCTCTTTGGCGGCCATGATCCGGACCCTGCAGCGAATTTTGCGAAGTTCCTTCACAATGGCGCCTCTTATGTGTCAGATTTGGCGCGCGTCTTCTTAGTCTGGTCAGGCAAATGCCGCGCGACCCTCCCAGCCGAACGGTGTTCGGCTCAAATCTCGACAACGACATCCAGCCCCTGTGGAGGGACGGAGGTCGTGTGTTCTGCCGTGCGTGGCGGCAAATCAACGGCAGCAAGGCTGTCGTGCTTCTCGTGCGGCCCACCGCGGAACACCCCGCCACGATCGAGTGCCTCGCCCACGAGTATGAGCTGAGAGAGGAGCTAGATGAGGCATGGGCGGTGCGGCCTCTGGAACTCATCCGGGAAGCTGGTCGTACCATGCTGGTCCTGGAGGATCCATGCGGCGAGCCGCTGCTAAACTTAGTTGGAGTCGGCATGGAGCCTCAGCGCTTCCTGCGCCTTGCTCTCGGTGTCACGAGGTCCGTGGGCAAGCTTCACCGCCGCGGCTTAATCCACAAGGACCTGAAACCCGGTCACATTCTGGTCAATTGTCCTGACGAACAAGTGCGACTCACCGGATTCGGGCTGGCGTCCCGGCTTTCCCGCGAGCGGGTGCCGCTTGAGCCTGCCGAGTTCATCGCCGGCTCGCTGCCCTACATGGCGCCCGAGCAGACCGGACGAATGAATCGCTCGGTCGACTCTCGCAGTGATCTCTATTCACTTGGCGTGATATTCTACCAGATGCTGACCGGCGCGCTGCCGTTCACGGGCTCAGACCCGTTGGAGTGGATTCATTGTCATATTGCAAGAAAAGCAACACCGCCCCTCGAGAAATCGCAAAATGTCCCGGAGCCAATCTCTCACATTGCGATGAAACTCCTCGCGAAAACCGCCGAGGAACGCTACCAGACTGCCGCTGGCCTTGAACACGATCTGCAACACTGTCTGGCAGCATGGGCCAACCATGGTCGCATCGAGCCTTTTGAACTTGGCGCAGACGACACACCTGATCGGTTGATCGTCCCCGAGAAGCTCTATGGGAGAGCCCGCGAGATCGAGACCTTGCTTGGCTCTTTCGATCGAGCGGTGAAGAGCGGCGCGCCGAGGTTGGTGCTGGTTGCCGGTTATTCCGGCATCGGTAAGTCTTCGCTCGTCCAGGAGCTACACAAAGTACTCGTGCCCTATCGCGGGCTCTTGGCATCAGGCAAATTCGACCAAGTGAAGCGCGATGTGCCATATGCGACACTAGTGCAGACCTTTCAGAGCCTTGTGCGTCCTCTTCTCAGCAAAAGTGAGGGCGAACTCGCGACTTGGCGGCAGGCGTTCCGGGAGGCGCTCGGTGGGAATGGACGGCTGATGGTCGAATTGATCCCCGATTTGAGCCTTGTTATCGGCGAGCAGCCCGCGGTTGCTGAGCTTCCAGCCCGCCAAGCGCAAATCCGTTTCCAGCTCGTGTTTCGTCGCTTTATTGGCGTGTTCGCCCGGCGAACCCATCCATTGGTGCTCTTCCTCGATGATTTGCAGTGGTATGACGTTGCAACACTCGACCTGATCGAGGATCTGCTGACCCAGCCGGATCTGCACCTGCTGCTTATTGGAGCTTACCGCAGCAACGAAGTTGATGCAGATCATCCGCTCAAACGCAAGCTCGAGTCCATCGGGAGAGCCGGCCTAAATCTACAGGTGATCACGCTATCGCCGCTCAGCGCAGATGACGTCGGGCAGTTGGTCGCGGATACCCTTCGCTGCGGACCAAAACGCGCTGCCCCGCTTGCGAAGTTGGTGCATCAGAAGACGATGGGCAATCCGTTCTTCGCCGTTCAATTCTTGTCTGAACTAGCCGGAGAGCAGCTGTTGACGTTCGATCACGTGTCGGCGCGCTGGCGTTGGGATCTGCAGCGAATTCACGCAAAAGCGTACACCGAGAACGTCGTCGATCTGATGCTCGGCAAGCTCATCCGGCTGCCCAAGGAAACGCAGGAAGCTCTGCAACAGCTGGCCTGTTTCGGCAACATCGCCGGGACGGCGGAGCTTGCGATTGTGCTCGAAATTCCAGAGGAGCAGGTGCACGCGACCGTGTGGCCGGCAATCCGGCAGGAACTGATCGTGCGGCATGGGACAGCCTACCGCTTTGTCCACGATCGCGTTCAAGAGGCGGCCTACTTGCTGATGCCGGAATCCTCGCGCGCTCCTTCCCATCTGCGGATCGGTCGGATGCTCGCGGCACACATCCCTGCGCACAAACGCGAAGAGGCCATCTTCGACATTGTCAGTCAGCTCAATCGAGGCGTCGCGCTAATCGCTTCCGGTCAGGAGCGAGAGCAGCTCGCCGAGTTGAACTTGATCGCAGGGCAGCGTGCCAAGGCCTCGGCGGCCTACGCCTCGGCGCTAGCATATTTCACCGTCGGTGCTGCGCTGCTCGCGCCCAATTTTTGGCAAAGGCGCCGCGAGCTCGCGTTCGCACTCGAGACCAGCCGGGCCGAATGCGAATTCTTGGTAGGACAGCTGGAGATTGCAGAGCGTCTCTTGTCCGCACTGTCGAAGCGAGCTTTGAACGGGCCACAACGAGCAACGGTCGCATGTTTGCGGGTCGATCTTTACTTGACGCTAGGTCAGCACGGCCGGGCAGTGCTCATAGGTCTCGAATATCTTCGCGACGTCGGGATCGAGTGGTCGCAGCGTCCGACGGACCAGGAAATGCTGGCCGAATATCAGCGGATGTGGTCACAGCTGCCCGACGCAATCGAGGATCTTGCTGGTTTGCCTCGAATGACAGACCAGGCCACGCTTGCCACGCTCGCCGTGTTGACGCGGATTCTTCCGGCTGCAGGTTTCACGGACGCCAATTTATCCGCTTTAGTGATCTGCCGAGCGGTCAGCATCAGCCTCGAATACGGCAACACTGATGCTTCCTGCGCCCATTACGCATGGTTAGGCCGAATCTCGGCCGGACGCTTCGGTGACTACCAAGCGGCCGATAAATTTGGTCGTCTTGCTTGCGACCTGGTTGATCGCGGCGAGTTCTCTCGTTTTCGGGCTCACGTCTATTTGGCCGTCGGAGGCACCGTGATCCCGTGGACGAAGCCGCTTAGAGACGGCCGAGTTTTGATCCGGCGAGCTCTCGAAGCCGCGGTCAGTAGCGGTGATGTCATCTATGAGGCGTACAGTTCGGTCCATCTAACCGGAAGTATGATGATGGCCGGAGATCACCTGAAAGAGGTACAGAACGAGTTAGAGAAAAGCGCTGCTACGATCCGGAACAGAAAGGTACAATTTGCTGCTGAGGCGGTAGCCGCTCAGCTCGCAATCGTCAGAACCATGCGCGGCCTCACGCGCTCGCTCGGTTGCTTCGACGGCCAACAATTTGACGAGCTAGACGTTGAACGATCGTTGGCAGGAGGTCCGGAGTCACCCAGCGAAACCGTTTACTGGATCCGCAAACTTCAGGCGCGCTTCCTATCCGGCGATTATGCTGCGGCTGTTGAGGCTCGCTCGAAGGCCGAGCCCAAACTATGGACCATACCAACAGAGCCCTTGACCGCGGAGTTTCACTTTTATGGTGCGCTGTCTCACTCGTGTTATTGCGACGGGTTGGGCCAAGGCGAACAACAGCCACACCGAGATGTCATTGATGCTCATTACAGGCAACTGCAGACATGGGCGACGAATTGCCCCGACAACTTCGAGAATCGGGCTGCCTTGGTCGGCGCTGAAATTGCGAGGTTAGAATGCCGGGATGCAGACGCAATGCGACTGTACGAACACTCAATCCAAACCGCAGGACGTAACGGTTTCCCCCACCACGAGGGGATCGCTTGTGAACTTGCTGCGCGCTTTTATGCTGCACGCGGTTTTGCCAGGATCTCCCGGGTTTACCTGCAGGACGCGCGGCGCGGCTACCTTCGTTGGGGAGCGGATGGTAAAGTGCGTCAACTCGAGGAGCTGCATCCGCATCTCATGCATCAGGAGCCCCCGCTTGCCGTGAATGGCATGACGATCGGAGCTCCGGTTGAGCAACTTGATCTGGCGACGGTGATCAAAGTGTCGCAGGCGATTTCCGGCGAGATTGTGCTTCAGAAGCTAATTGACAAGCTTATGCGGACTACCATTGAGCAGGCCGGCGCCGAAAGAGGTGTGTTGATTCTGCTGCATGGCGGCGAGCCACGGATCGAAGCGGAAGGCAAAACGGTAGCAGATGCGCTCGTTATAAAGGTGGATGAACAGCCCGTAACTCCGATGGCTCTTCCCGAATCCGTGCTGCATTTCGTGCTACGTGTCCGCGAAAACGTGGTTCTCGAAGATGCTGTCGTCCAGCCTTCATTTGCCGAAGATCCTTATATCCGGGAGCGCAAAGCGCGTTCTATTCTTTGCCTGCCACTGATCACGCAGGGCAAGCTGATCGGCGTACTTTATCTGGAGAATAATCTCGCCCCGCGCATATTCTCGGTTGCCCGAACATCAATGCAGAAAATGCTTGCCTCTCAAGCTGCAACAGCGCTCGAAAACAGCCGGTTGTACAGCGAAGTTCAGCAACGGGAGGCGAAAATCCGGCGCTTGCTCGACGCTAACATCATCGGAATCTTTATCATTCACGAAGGGGGCGAGATCATCGAAGCAAATCAAGCCTTCCTCAAGATGGTTGGATACGAGCAAGAAGATCTCCTCGCAGGCCGAGTGAACGGTCTCGATCTGACGCCTCCAGAATGGCACGAGCGCACAATGGATGCTCACACAGAAGCAAAAAGGACCGGAGCTGTTCAGCAGTTCGAGAAAGAGTATGTTCGGAAGGATGGCAGTCGCGTGCCAGTGCTCGTTGGCCTCGCCGTGTTCGATGCGCGAGAGAACCAAGGTGTTGGCTTCGTCCTGGACCTGACAGAACGAAAGAGAGCGGAAGCGGAGGCCCGTGAAAGCGAACGGCGCTATCGCGAGACTCTGATGGGCCTTGCACACGCCAATCGGATCACGACAATGGGACATCTGGCCGCCTCGATCGCGCATGAGGTGAACCAGCCGATTGCCGCGATCAGCAGTAATGCGGGGGCGGGGCTAAATTGGCTCGGTGCTCAACCGCCAAATCTGGAAGAGGTTCGGCAGACCTTCGGTTTGATTGTTCGTGACAGTATGCGCGCAGGAAACGTGATCCGTCGGATCCGCGCTCTTATGAACAAAGCGCCCATGCAAACCGAGCTTCTTGCAATTGACGAATTGATCTTAGAGGTGTTGGCCCTAGTCCGCGCGGAACTTGTACAAAATGACGTGTGGGTGCAAACCCGACGGCCTGAGGCTTTGCCGCTCGTTCGGGCAGATCGCGTTCAGGTACGGCAGGTGATTCTTAATCTGATCACGAATGCCATCGAGGCTATGAGCGAGATCAACGAAGGCGAGCGCGAATTACTGATAACGACGCGCACAGATGGCTCGAATAATGTATTGGTCAGCTTTCGGGATACAGGTCCAGGACTCGATCCAAACAGCGCAGACCGCATGTTCGAGGCGTTCTACACCACCAAGTCAGAAGGCATGGGCATGGGGCTGGCCATTTGCCATTCCATTATTGAGGCGCATGGGGGCCGGATGTGGGCGGGCGCCAATGATCCTCACGGGGCCGTCTTTCAGTTCAGCATGCCGGTTGCGCCGGAGGGCGTCGATCAGGGGAAACAGGTTTCTTGAACGTCTTAGGCCGAACTCGAGGTCGAAGGGCGGTCGGGAGCCCCGATCATCGCGACAGAAGTGAGGTGCGCGACCTTGCAAAGGTGAGACATTCGCGTTTCTTGCTGCCCGTTGGGGAGTGTGCGCGACCGCATACCGTCGTGAACTGTCAGAGAATCTGCAATCTGACCGCAATGTCAGAAGACGTTTGGAGGGCTCCTTGCAAATCTCTTGAGACTTGCAAGGCATAAAAGCTGGAATTGGCTAGCAGCTTGGGCGTCCGCGGTTGCCGCTCGCGGACGCCGCGCGTTCCTGTCCTGTGTAAAGCACCTGCCGGGAGCAGAAACCCGCCGCAAGTGCGTGGTTGTGCAGAAGGAGAGCAGTCGAGGAAGTGGAGGAAATCCACGTGACACCGGGTCATTTACAATACGTCGATCGGGTTCGTCATCCTTTCGGAATGAGGTGAGCCGCACGACGGTCTTCCTCACGTTCGCTCTTGGACAAGCCCTCGATGACGCCGGCGCGATCCGCGGCATTGCGGTTCTGGCTCATCTTCCGTGTGCCATCTAGCCGTGTAATTTGCAATCGCAGGCCGATAATCCCCTCGAGCTCCGCCTTGATGAAATCGGGAGGTGCGTCCGAGATCGCCCAGGGGTGTTTGCTTGAGCGCTCATGTACATCGGTCAGCCGCGTGACTACCTCGCGGACCCGATCGGAATCCTCGAAGAACTCAACTGGTCCGTAGGCATGCACAGCGACATAGTTCCACGTTGGTACGGCCTCGCCTCCCTCGTGCTTGGTCACGTACCATGAAGGGCTGATATAGGCCTCCGCCCCAGCGAAGATTGCCATGGCCTCTCCGGTTGGTGTCAGCTTCCACTGCGGATTAGCACGCGCCACGTGCGCGTAAATCGTCCCCATCGAGCCTGCGCTCTCGTCGAGTACTACGGGCAGCATCGTTCCAACAAGCCCGTCGTGAGTGGCCGTGATCAGTGTCGCCGTCCGTGCCTCGCGCATTGTCCGTTGAAGGTCGGCGATATCGAGAAGTTGGAAGCAGGACGGCGTGTACATCAGTAAAGCTCCCAGGCAGCCCGACGGAAACCGGGCGACTCATGATTTGAACTGCGGTACGCCTCATTCGGGATCGCAGGAACAGCCAGGTTTGGTAGTTGCATTCCGGGGCGTGCTGGTCCCTGAGGGCAGCTAGCCCATCAAGCGTCGAAGGCGCAAATCAAAAAGCGCGGTTGCAAGCTGGTCAAGCCGTTGCTTTCGAGCCGTGCGCGTTACGGTGAAACGTGGGATAGGATCTTGCTTTCATTCTGACCGCGCTCCATCGGCCGTGAGCCGCTCAATGGCTACCCAGGTCGATTCCACCTGGCACACTGCCTGCGGCTGCACACCTCGACTGTTGTTTAGCATGCTTCCGATGTTACCAGCTGCCTTATTGACGACGATCTAATGGCGTTAACGCCGCATGCGGATGGCCCCGTCTAGTTCAGCATTTCGGCTCGAAAATTCAAGTTGTCGTGCGGAATTGCGGAGGTAAGAGAGAGCATATGCCTATGAAACACACGGTGGAGCACATCAAGCGTCGTTGCGCGTGCTCGGCGGGCTTGCTGCCGTCCTCGGCGTCTTGTCCGTGCTCGGACCGAACGATGTGCGATGCGAGGCCATCAAGGGCTTTGGCTCTGCAGCGACGGGCGGGCTGGGAGGCGAGATAGTTCAGGTCAGATCAACCAAAGCTCTGAATTATGAGTTATGTCGGTCGTACAGCTTCGGCCAGTGCAATGACCATACTCCGCGTGAGATCCAGGTAATTTGAACCATAGACTTTACCGGTACGGAGGGGCGAGGCGAAGGGCAGGGATGCCAACACGGCCGTGCCTGTTCGGTACCTTACAAGCGTGAGTCCCTTCTTCTTATCGATGGAAACGACGCGCATTGCGATGGCAAGGAGAAGACGTCGGTCGTCTTCGACAGGGCCGGCAGGCGCCCGCTGGAAATTGGCTCAAACAAAACGGTGATCGGCATTGGCTCGACCGCTACAATCAAAGGGAAGGGGCTGCGCCTGAATGGGGTCAGCAACGTCGTTATTCGCAACCTGACCATCAGTGATATCAATGAAGGCGTGATATTTGCCGGCGATGCTATTGCAATTGCACGAGCCGACCTGGTGTGGATCGATCACAACCGATTTCACAATATCGGGCGTCAGATGATTGCCGGCGGCTTTGGCCCCACGACGAATATTAGGCTATCCTGGAACGACTTCGATGGCAGCGATATCTATTCCTCCTATTGTAACGGGGAGCACTATTGGAACCTCCTGTTTCTTGGTGTCCCGCAGACGATCACTATCGCAAATAACTATTTTCATGAGATCTCGGGGCGGGCGCCGCACATTGACGGTGCGCAGGCCATTATCCATCTCGTTAACAATTACTTCCACAACACGAATGCGCAACACAGCGGCGGATTTTTCCATGCAGTGGATGCTGGATCGTCTGTGCAAGCACTCGTCGAGGGTAATTACTTCGACAACATTGAAACACCTATAACGATCGGTAGTGGGCATATCTTTGCCGTCTTAGGCAAAGACACCGGGACAATGCCGGGCATCTGCCTCACTGCCCTCGGACGTCGGTGCATCGAGAACATCGCGATCCCAGTGCCGCGGATCAATGGCTTTCGCGTGGATGAAACCGTAATTATAATTCAATTTGGGGCTCTTCCAATGTCATCTATTCCTCTTCCATTTCCAGCGGATGAAGTTCCGGCAGTGATCGCGGCCAGGGCAGGTCCCGGACACCTTCAGAGCCGGTGATGGCTCGTTCGCATACGCGGCTCGTATTTGGCCGATTGCTGCAAACAGTTGGGAAGGTGCCATACTGCACGAGAACGGCACGCACGGCTCGCTGCTCAAAGTTGCACGAAGCCGTATGGCGCGTTTCTGTTCGGGTACTGAGCGGTACAATTCCTCTCGGTGTTGCGTGCCTTTCGCCCCCGGACCCGGGGCGCTTGCCTCAGAGTTTTCACCTCTGGTGTATTCGCGGATTCGGATTGCAAGAGGATCGAGGTGCCATCGAGCTCCTGGCAAGCTGTTCGGATCATCGACCCGACGTTCACAGCTCGTGTCCGACTGGCATGGTGCTTGCTCAAGAGTACCCGCAGCGCGAGCTTCGTCATCGAAAGCGAGTGAGATGCGCCCTCGTCTGCTTGAACAATCCGCAAAACTTGGAAAAATTGCAATGAAAGAAACGGCTTCGACCGAGCGTGTCATTCCAGCGACCGACGTCGTCAAGCGCGCCGCGCGCATCGGTGTTGAAATTAGAAATATCAAACTTTCGGGTGATTTGCCGAGCCAAACCGTCGCTGCAATCAATAGCCTGCTGCTCGAACATAAAGTGATCTTCTTCCGCAATCAGGGGCATCTTGATGACGCGGAGCAGGAGCACTTTGCCGCTTGTTTGGGAAAGCTGGTGCCGCACCCAACACTCGGTACGATCAATGGAACGACCTCGATCATCGAGCTTGATTCCGCGCGTGGAGGTAGCCGAGCCGATGTATGGCACACCGATGGAACCTTTCTAGCGGCGTATCCCAAAGCTGCGGTGCTGAGAGCTATTGTGATCCCATCGTCGGGCGGCGATACAATTTGGTCGAATGCTGTGGCGGCCTACCTGGATCTGCCGCGGCCGCTCCAACGGCTTGCCGACGAACTCTGGACCGTTCACAGCAACGCCTTCGACTACGCCGGGACCTGCCGTGTTCGCGAAATCGATCAGAAGCATTTTGATGAGGTCTTTACCAAAACGATCTTTGAGACGGAGCATCCGGTGGTCCGTGTACATCCCGAGACCGGCGAGCGCGCGCTGGTGCTCGGCGATTTGGTGCAAAGGTTTATTGATATCCCAAAACGCGACAGCCAGAAGCTGTTTCAACTATTCCAGTCCTATATCACGGCGCCCGAAAATACCGTGCGCTGGACCTGGAAAGAAGGCGATGTCGCGATTTGGGACAACCGCGCAACACAGCATTATGCCGTTAACGATTACGGTGACCAGCATCGCGTCGTTCATCGTGCCACACTCGATGGTGACGCGCCCGTCAGTGTCGATGGTCGATGCAGTGTGACGCGCCTCAAGACGACGAAGCACGCGTCCACGAAAGTTGCCTAGCAGGGCGCGGCAAATTCACATAATGCACTGGCCTTGTCGCATGTTCGCGCGAATAGATGTTTGCGAAGAGAAGTTAAACCAAGCAGAACGCCACGCGCAATTGGGTGGGAGGAGCTAACGCGCGCGCAGACCCGGGAGGCGACCTCCTTGCTGAAGTAAGATGCTCAAGCTCATCTCGTCCAGCCGAAAATGATTCAGCGCCGAGGGCGCAAGTCATCTGGCCGCGTCCGGTTGACTTGCCCACGGAAGGGGGTGCGTTTCCGCCAACCTTGCGCATCGCCCTTCGGACGACGGCACGACCGTCGGACAGACAGGGCGCGATTGCCGGAGCTGGCTGAATTGTGGCATCTGTGTCGCGGTTCCACTTACCAAGTCTCTTCGCGGGAATCTCCGAGGGCACGATTTCGGCGTTGTCATGGCAGAGTAAGAGCTCGGACGCGAGTCTGACAAGTTGCAGGAGCAGCGAACGGGAAGCAATGTCACTGCCGCAAGAGGATACGACTTTTGCGCGATACGGCGCCGGTCTAGCGCTCTAGACCGACCAAGCTACCATTCCCAACAGCAGGCTACCTTGGGCGTGCCTAAATTCACGCGGTACCCGGCCTCGCGCCAGGAGCACAGAGATAGCAAAACGCCGCGATCAGCGGCCCAAGCCGTTGAAAGGGAACGATTGTGATTTCGACTACATGCCGGTGAATTCACGCCCAGTCCTGAGCCTTTAGAAGAATACCGACGTAGATACTAATATATTCAGGGCGTGTCCGGTTTGCGGTGTGTAGGTGATGCTTGTTGGGTGATTGATGTAGGTCAGTCCGACGGTTGTATATATCCCGGGCGCCAGATGCGCCGTGTACAGTCCTGAAATTGCTGTACTGTCGCGGTGCGCCAGCTGCTCTTTTGCCAGTGCAGCGTCCACCGCGACATGGCTCCAGATGGTATTGCTGACAACAAGACTCATCTGATCTGTGGGCCGGCTGTCCAATAGGCCCTTCGCATAAAGGCGAATCTCGTAGTATTGACTAGCTCTATTTAGGTCAGGCGGAGCATACATTGCAGAGAGCCCGCCATAGACTCCGCGAGATGCCGAGCCGTGGACGGCAGACTGCCAGAATTGCCTGTCCGCACCTACATAGTAGACGCTGTTGGCCTTGGTCGTCGCTTCTGTCGGATGCTGCAGGTCCGTGTAGCTGCTGTTGTTGAAGCCCGCGCCAGCCCGCAGCCAAGTCTCCATTACACCCGGAGTAGGCTTGTTCCTGTAGGAAAGCTCATCAAGCAAAAGAATGCCTGCGTCGCGCGTGCTCCAGTTCAAGCCAGTGGGATTCTCGCTTACATGCGCATATTGTCCTGCTGGACTGACCGAGCGCTGGATTGAGAGTTTGTTATATAGGCGATCATCAAAATTGTACTTCAGATTAAGAGCCGGCGTTGGCGCCCAATTGTTGCTCATGCCGGCTTGGAACAGCATTCTCGATGAGGGTCCAAACACTTTGTCTCCAGCGCCCGCAAACTCATGTTGGTTCCTGAGGTAGCCCAGTTTCAGTTCGATCCTTCTGTCGAATAGCGTTTGATAGTAAGAAACTGCATTGAGGCCCAGCCGATCTGGCCCAGCGCTCTGCCATGTCCAGTGTTGATGCTCGGCTCCGACCACGATCTGACCATCGGGAATTCCAAGCCGAGCGAGGTCATAAGTCACGATCATAGAGTTGACCGTACTAAATGTCGGATTCTGGCCGACATATTGCTGATTGGCGATGGTGCTTCTGGCGGCGTTGCCGAGTTCATTGTCGACAAACGTGTTTAGCGTCCAGCCAGCAAATCCAATCCCGAGATCCGAAAATTGGGATCTGACAGAAGCTGTATCCTGATCTATCGTGTCCGCAGGACCAGGAGCAGTGAAAGCGCCACCTCTTTCGCGAAGCTTCTCGAATTTTGCGAATGGGTCGATCGGCTTTTCAATTCTGCTCTTGGCCATCTTCATGGCGACGTCACGCTTTGTTGTGGTCGTAGCTGTTTTTGGCAAGGAGCTCCTAGAAAGGCGCGCTGCTCCCTTGGGCCGCCCGCTTCGGAATGTCATGGCCGGATCCGAAATTGTTCTGCTTGTTGCCTCAGCGAGCTCATCAGGGCTGGGGCTTCTTGGGCCAGAGATCTCGCCGCTCGGCGCTGCCGAACTGCTGGCGAGACTAGCTATCAGACAAAGGACAATACGGCCTCCTGGCTTCGCAGTTGGTTCAGACATGAAAGCAACGACGCCAGCCAGATATGCTTGCGTGGATAGCGGCGTTATAACGCAACGATGCATGGTGATTTTCGCGCCCATCGATTTGAATAAAGTGCACTTCCACCTGACGGCCTAGAGCGGATGTCAAATCCTGTCCCTGAATGCGGTGGGAGACGCTTGACACCAGGCGGCCTCTCTATGTCAGCGAGACCGCTCAACCTTGCGCGCTATCACCACAGCGGCGCCGCTTGGCCTACGTGTGGGTACACAGCGCAAAACAACCCAGTCGCTCGATCGCTAATCAAGGCGAGCTTCTGCTGGACGGTGTCGACATTAGCGGGCTGCTCGGTGTGCGCGTTCGCTAGCAAGAGATTGGTGGCCGATACACGGAGGCCAGGGACCTTGCGACAAACCCTCTGCCAAAACGAAGAAAAATTGTTTTCAACAGAGAGCAGCGGCAATAGCGGAGCTCGCAGAACAACACGCCCGATCCAAGAAACGCCGCTCGCAGCTCGGTCGATGGGATGAAGCACAGGCAGGCAGAAGGGGCTAACATCCTTGGCGGCCCGTAAGCTCGCCGCCCCAAACCCTCGAGTGGCTCTCATGGGAAGATGGAGGGCACGATTGGAGACAGTTTGATACCTGGAGACAACGAGGCAAAACATCCATCAGCTCCATTGATCGATGAAATCTATATCGCGCGGCGACTTCTTATGTGGCCCGAGCGAATTTCACCGCCACTGACTGGCATGTGTCCGTCGTCTCCATCAATTGCTAGGTTTGGTAGTTGACTGAGCGGGAGGTCGGCTGTCGCTGCGTGAATCGTAGCTAATGTGTCGCTCGAACCCACAGCCCCGGCGTTCACGGCCGATCGATATCGCAGCGTCGGCGGGCGAATTCTAGGCGCTCGCTTCGATCCACGTCGCGCGAAGCTCTTACAGGGAACGATCTTTTCGAAGACGGTGATCCCGCCGGATCTGGTTGTAGTTGTGGCGCTCGAATATCCTTTGCGCCGTATCACGCATGATTTCGGCGGCCACCGGCGGAGCCAAGGGTCAGATGTCCTTGTCCACCCGGACGGGCTCGATGAGGGTTTTCGATACGGAAGTCGCTAAACGGTCATCATCTCCGACGACATAAGATGGTCCGTTCTCGATCTCCAGTTGATTGGCTGCGTCGCGCATCCAATCGTCGTCCCCATCGAGGTCCGTGGCTATGAAACTTGTCGAGATGTATGGTCATGCTGCTTTTAGCGAGGAGCGTTGTTGTCGGGGCGTCCATTTCCCGGCAGTAGTGCGTCCAGCTTGTCTTTGCGGCGCGGTCAGGGCGGCTCTCCGCCCCACAGCTTCGCACGGCGTCGTTGATCGATTTGGAGCTGGTTGTGAGTGTGCCAGGTGAGCGACCGCATTCCTCAGGCTTCCTGGCGCGTGCAGCAAAACGTGATCATTTCATCCAATCATTGCGTTGGCTGGTCTGAACAGAGGGGGCGCGAAGAAACAATCGAATGCGGCTGCCACGGCCCGGGTGAGAAAACGATGCTCCGGCCTCACGCGGAGGAATCCCTTTTCCATTTCGACGATCCCATCGTCAGCGAGCATTGCCAAGCGTTCGCCTGAACCGAGCAAACCGACCGGGTCAAATCCATGAGCAACGCAAATTGCCGGCACGTCCACCTCGAAATCGCACATTAGCCGCTCAATGATCGCGGCCCGGACGCGGTCTTCAAGGCTGAGACAGTAGCCCTTTGACGTCGCCAGACGGCCGGCGTTGATTTGGCCGCTGTAGGAACCCGCCGTAACTTCGTTCTGGACGTAGCCCTCGCCAAGCCGGCCGATCGCCGACGGTCCGAAGCCGATCACTTTATGGCAGGTGTCGGCCGAGTAACCGAGTGAATTCCGCCGCAGGCGACCGGCTTTCTGCGCCAGCGCGAGCTCATCGTGCGGCAAGGCGAAATGGTCGAGTCCGATCTGGCGGTAGCCCGCTGCAGTCAGTGTATTGGCCATCGCGGCTGCTTGTTCTGCACGGGCATGGCTGTCTGGCAGCGCTGCCTCGTCGATCAGGCGCTGATTCTTCTTGAAGGAAGGAACGTGCGCGTAGCCGAACACCGCAAGCCGGTCTGGTCGCATTGCCAGCGCCGTTGTCGCGGTCTGAACGCAGGACTGCACCGTCTGATTTGGCAGCCCGTAGATGAGGTCGAAGTTGACGCGCATTATTCCATGCTGCCGCAGCGACTGGACAACGCGCTCTGTTTGTGCCTCACTCTGGACCCGGTTGATGGCTTTTTGGACAATTGGATCGAAGCTCTGGACGCCGAGGCTCGCGCGGTTCACGCCGGCAGCCGCCAATCCTTCGCATGTGGCGAGCGTGAACGTGCGCGGGTCGATCTCAACAGCAATGGCGGCCGTGTTCGAAATCGCAAAGCGGCGGCGCAGAAGCTCCATCAACCGCCGGAATTCCGTTGGCTCGATGAGGGTCGGCGTTCCACCGCCGAAGTGGACGTCGCTCACAGGCAGCGGTTGCGCAACCTGCGCCGCGACCAAATCGATCTCCCTACGAAGAACCCCCAAAAAGTCGAGGATAGCAGAATGCCGGCGAGTGATGCTTCGAGCGAAGCCACAATACCAGCATATCGATCGACAGAACGGAATGTGGAAATAGAGCGACACCGATTGATCAAGCGGCAGCTGCTGCAGCCATCTCTCACAGGCGTCGCCGCCGACTGCTTTGGAGAACTGGGCTACAGTTGGATAGATGGTGTACCAAGGAAGGCGAGCATCGTAATACGTGCTTAAGATCGAGGTCTGCAAGGATTGTTATCCCATGTTTACGAAGTTTTCCGTCGCAAGCGAATTGTCTTGCATCCCTTTGCTTGCCAAGGGCGATCGGGACTGTCGCTAGACAATTGGGAGCTTGCGTGACGGCCGATCTGCCGAAGAAACGCGCTGTCGGATAACAATCCGCTCCCCTCGGACACAGAGAACAAGTTCTGCAAGCGAGATACTCGAATTAACACGGCCACGGCGGGGTCCCCAATTCGTCCGCCTCGATAATCTTTGATCTTCGGCAACGAGATGCCCACCAGGGCCGTTTAAGCTGCTAGAGCTCGAACTTCTCCACGATTTGACTCGTGCGAGGTTCAATGACCAACATTGATACGGTCCCGTATTCTCCATCAACTGACAAGGTTGGTAGTTGATTCTGCGTGGCGTATTCCCCATCGGTCCAGGAATAATGGGTCCGCTTGGCTCCGTCCCGGTATGTAGTGAAATTCGCCAATGAAGGGATTGTCGGTGGGCGTCTTCGTGGATCCCTCGCAGAAGAAGTCCTTTCATGCGTCCGTTACTCGGCGGCAATATTGCTACGAGCGAAACGTTTCCTATCGGCGGCTCTCGCGCAGCTGGCGTGAGGAAATGAGCCGGGTGGGTGAGCGAGAACGGATGGGTGCAATTGAACAGCCGGCCGCCTCAGAGGCGCCGCCGGTTTTGCACAGACGTCAAGGCACCTACGTTGGGGGTAGCCGTTTTCGTGTATCTGCGCACCGCAGGAGCCGACCTTTTAAGCGACGTCAGGCAATATCTCGCGAGGGCAGCTCGTCAAGCCGCTCCAACGCTAAGCATGGCGCCGCCCGACGACAGGCGATTTTATCGGAGGTTCTTTCGGGAGAACAGGCGAGCGATCGAATAGTGGAGCTATCTGGTACTCACCGCTTCACCTTCTTCCGTTTCATCTCCGCCGTCAGCTCAAACCTATCGAAGCCGGCGAGGAAACTCGCGCCTTCGTCTAACCCAGAAGGTCCGATCACAGTCGGAGCACCACCGGGCTCACCCCCTGACACGTCGTACCTCGATGATTTGCCGAGTGTTCAGTCCCAGTCCAGCTCTCCACACGTCGGTCGCAGATATCGAAAGTGGTTGAGGATCAAGCGGCTTCACCCGGGCTCGTGTAGTGCGTTGGGCGCGGCATTGTGCCGAAAGTTCCAAACACCGGCGCAAACGAGGACGCCGGGCGCTTCCCAACAACGCATACCCGAAAACGAGGCTCAATAAGCAGAACGCTCTCTTCTCTCCAATTCAGCGCATCCGGCCTCTTGAGATTGGATGACTTGATGTACGATCGAGCCCTCCTGCCGCGAACGTTCTACTGGACGCCACTGTTCGTCGGATAGGCACAAATCGCGCGAAACCAAATAGCCCCAATGAGCCGACTACGGCGGCCTAGACCCGGGAGATCGCGGCGCCGATAGCTCTAGACGGTATTCCTGACCGCCTCAGCTAGGATTGCGTAAAGATGCCGCTTGCTCATTTCCTGAGGCCGCGTTTCTAGCGCCTTTTGCGGCAGCTTCTTTCGGACGCGACCGCGGCGGGCAGCCATCGACGTCGGCCCTCGCTTGGGGACCGATCTAATCTTGAGTTTTGCTGTTGGTGGCTTGTGACCTCGAGTGAGACCCAACCGAGTCAGCCTGCCGCAGACGGCTTGCGACTGCACTCGAGATGACCCGCGATCTGCGCGGCACTCTGTCCCTCGGACCAGAGCTGTTTCAGGTGTGCCAATTCTCTTCTATTCCAGCGCATGGAAGATACTTTGTTGCCAGTTCGGACGTCCGTCGCCTCGCGCAATGTAAGTGGTCGAGTGGCAAAGGGGCTGCCTGCTCGAGAAAATGACGACAAGCGTCTGGGTGCCACAGCTGCGAGTGCTTGCGGCTTGATGTTGACTACCACAAAGGGCATGTCCGCGCGCCTCCCAATCCTGATAGGGGAGCTTCGCTCGTCTTTCCATTATTCTTCGACAGGGACCGAACCAAAGTCCGTAACATGATTTCAGATTTCGGAGCTCGCGCGAAGTCCAGCCATGAACATGCGTGACACATCGTTAGTGCATCGCCCAAGCTCGTCGTGTTCGAGCAAGCTTCCCCGCGAACTCTAGACAGCGCACTCAGCTGATCCAGCAAAATTGCAGGCCAATGTCAGCGAGACAATCATGACAGCGTTATCGACAGAAAGCGCCTGCGAGAGCACTGACATCCCGCTGAGTCGCCTTGATGTAAGCGAGCCCAAGCGCTTCGAGGATGATACCGTTTGGCCTCATTTCGAGCGGCTGCGAAGGGAAGATCCCGTCCATTATTGCGAAAACAGCCCATACGGACCATATTGGTCGATAACAAAATACCGCGACATCATAGCCGTGGACTCAAATCACACAACATTCTCATCAGAGCGAAGCGTCACAATAGTCGACCCGCCGGAGGAGTATTGGACCCCCAGTTTTATTAAAATGAATCCTCCTCTCCATGCTCAGCAGCGTAAGACTATCAGTCCGATAGCGGCATCGGAGAACTTGGCAAATCTTGAAGGCTTGATCCGCTCGCGGGTTCAGAAGATTTTGGACGGTTTGCCGCGCAACGATACCTTCAACTGGGTCGACAGGGTCTCGATCGAGTTGACGACCCAAATGCTGGCCACGCTGTTCGATTTTCCATTTCAGGATCGCTGGTTGCTGACCTACTGGTCGGACGTAGCTGCCTTGACTCCACAAATGGGCGACCAGATCGACAGCTGGGAAAAGCGAAAGGTGGTGCTGTCGGAGTGCCTGGACTATTTTACGCGGCTTTGGAGCGAACGGGTCAATTGTGAGCCGCGCGGTGACCTGATCTCGATGATGGCGCATTCACCGGCGACCCGAAACATGGAGCCCCGCGAGTTCCTGGGCAACCTCATACTGCTGATTGTTGGAGGTAACGATACTACGCGCAACTCAATTACCGGGGGCGTCTTGTTCATGAGCCAAAATCCATCCGAAATGCGAAAACTCCGGGATGATGCTTCGCTGGTGTCCGGCGCGGTATCCGAGATTATACGATACCAAACCCCCATTGCACACATGCGCCGGACCGCTGTGGACGATTTCACGATAGGCCACAAGCGAATCAGGCGAGGCGACAAAGTTGTGATGTGGTACATCTCTGGCAACCGAGATGACGAGGTCATTGCGAGAGCCAACAGCTTCATCATCGATCGGGAAAATGTACGGCAACATCTCTCTTTCGGATTTGGGATTCATCGCTGTGTGGGTAGGCGCCTTGCCGAGCTGCAGCTGAAAATCCTGTGGGAGGAGATGCTGAATCGATGTTTGGAGGTAAATGTGGTCGGCGAACCGGAGCGAGTTCAATCGAATTTTGTGCACGGTTATTCCGCACTGCCGGTGCAGATCCCAGGTTAGTCTCGGCTGCGGCCGACCTTCAACACTGTCATGCCGTTCAGAGCCGGCGGTTGGGAACGACTTTCTGGAGACCAGTTCTCTAGCTAAGTTCACCGGCGTTGCGTGACGGGCTTACGGTTGTTTCGAAGGTTGCGGGCAGGGGCCGCTATCGCGTCGAGATTTCGGCCGGGCGGCTACGATACTCATCACGGCCTGCTGGAGCCGGGCCAGCGTTTCAAAGTCTAGGGAAGCAGTCCGTCCAGTCGATGAACTGAATGACCAGACGGGCCATACGAGGGGGGCTCACTTCATGTGAAGACGAGGACAACCAGGCTCGAGCAGAGTAGCGCAAATCCGGCTGCGGTCAGCCCGAGGAAACTGCTGGAGACAAGATCATGACTGCCCATGAACGACCTCTGCGGCGAGGAATAGAGATCGGCAATCGCCGCTCCGCTTCCCTTTCTGGCCAATCTCGGCATTGTTATTCAAATGAGCCGGATAATTCCTGCTGGTCTCGGGGCAGAGCGCACTTTTCCAGCAAGATCGAGCGACAGTTCGCCGCGTTCCGGCGGGCATCCTCGTTTTGTGCTTCCGTGGTTGCAAACGGATCGCTCCGCCAGAAGCTGAGTAGACCAGAGCATCTTGACAGCACAACTCACTCAAATCGTGCCGTCAGCGTTTGAGCGCTTGCAGGATTGAGCGCCCATCTGAACCGCCGCCGCGGGTTTGGCGGAGGCTCCAAGTCTTGAGAAGGTGGAGGCGTGACAAGCAAAGACGACAAATGTTCACCCGAGGCCCGAGCCCGAGGGGTTCGTATAGCTCTGTATCAGGCCAACGAGCACAGGTCGCGCTGGACGACGGTGACTTCCATTGCGGCCAAGATTGGCTGCACGCGCAGACCTTGCATGACTGAGTCAAGAAGGTCGAGATCGACGGTGGGCAGCGGGCCGGCGTTCCGACCGAGCTGGCCGAGAAGACCAAGGCTCCGGACTGGAAGAACCGCGAGCGTCGCCAGCCAACGAGATCCTGCGCAAGGCAAGCGCCTATTTTGCGACGGCGGAGCTCGACCGCTGGTTCAAGCCATGATCGCATCGAGGATGATCGTGCGGCGCGTGGGGTTGAGCCGATCTGCAAGATGTTGCCGATCGCCCCCTCGACCTACCGCGGAAGCAGATTATTCCGAAAGGCGGGCGACATGCCACCAGCGTGTTCAGATCTTCGGCAAAAGCTGTCTCGGGGCAATAGCTCTCATTGGTAGAGCGCGAGGAGATCGCGCCTCTCAAGGTGCAGGGCCAATCGATCCAACAGATTCGACGTCGCCTGGTGCGGGCTGATTCGACAGTCTCGCGTGAACTGCGGCGCAACGGCCGCCCGCGCCGAACCAGAGGGCCATGGCCGCCCATGTGAGGACCATAGCGCCCGCGTGAGGCTCGCTCAGGGAAATGCGGTTGGCGAGAGCCCGGAAATCCGAGCCGTACGGGACGATTCCGTCCTCCTCGCAATGAGACGATTCGAACGCGGCGCGATCGTTTCGAACGCAAGCGCCGCGCAAATTGCGAGGATACCAAGCCGCGTCAAACCATGAATTCACTTCTGCACGCGAGAGGCTTTTAACCGCTCGACAAATGTGCGCTATACCGACTGCATAGAGGGCACTAGCCTTATCGCATTATCCCTCGAAAGGAGAGATGGAGCGTGAGCGAATTTACGGGAGAGGTTCAAGCGAATATGGGCTGGTCTTGGATCAGGTCTGTGCGGGACTGCCGAATGGCGGTGACCACGAGAGCCGTCGGTATGTGGCTGAGCAACTGATCCAAGCGGTGCGGGCGGGAAAAACGACTCTGGGGGAGCTGACCTCTGCGGGACGTCGCGCTGTCGTCTATCTGAAGAATGCGCCGAAATCAGCCTAGCAGTCCCTTGTTGCCGGCCCGATCTGCCCTGCGTTCGCTCGCAGGCAACCGCGTACCCGACAGACCTCGTGGCGTTAGGGCACATTGACGGGTGGCATGGGCGCCGTCGGGCGCGGCACGAACGCGCTTTGGTGGTGGCCGGGTGCCGCCAATATGATCGCGAAAGCCGTGAGAACGATCAGGAGTCCACGCATATCGACAGATTACTCTAAGAGCTGTATCGCAATTATGAAACGGCTCATAGCCGGTGTGCCGAATCAAGAAGAAAATGAAGCTGTTGTATCATTCGATGAGGCGAACGCGGTTGGACTGCAAAGCGCCAAAGTCATAGCGCTTGTTCTTGCGGCAAGACGGCAAAGCCATGCCTTTTGTGCCGAAAACGTGCGTACGGGCCTCGTTGGAAGCAGAAATCTGCGGCGGATTTCAATCGTAGGATCAATCGCTGGATGCCTTCGTTCTTGGCCTTCTCTTGGGCTTTCGTCCCCGTCACGAGTTCACCGAACGGGCCGCGGATCATGAGCGTCTAGGCCTCCAAGCTTCTCCTGACCACTTGCGACAGAGACTGACCCACGAGCTGTTGTAAGCGCCAGGATCCGTCGCGCCTCGGTATTGATGAGAAAGACCCGTGCGTCAGGTTCAAGACCAATCAAGCGCGCGAGGTCGAATCGGCAGCAACTTTCAGCAACCCTGCCAGACCAACCCCGCCACTTTCGCCTGCAACGATAGCCGGATCACCGTCCTGGGGATTGGCCAAACAGTTCATAACCCCGACGGCCTCCTCGTCATCGACAATCATAAAAGCGTCGGCTGCGCGCGAAAGGATGCGCCAAGCGACGAGCGAAGGTTCGTAGCACTCGAGCATCGCCATCACTGTCGGCTGCCCATGAGCTACCTTGACGCGATGCCCGGTTCGAGCGCTTTCAAACAGGCACGCGGCGCGCGATGGATCGACAACCGTGAAGGACGGGCGACTATCACCTAACAACACCGAAAAAGGTCCGGCGACCGCTGCGGCAGGTCCACCGACTCCTGACTGGGCGAAGACGTGGGTCGGAGGTTCGGGCAACTGTCGTAGTGCTTCAGTCAGGAGCGCGGTATATCCCTGCATTACCAGATCAGGATACACTCGTAGCTCGGCCACGACGTGTAGACACCGTGATCCAGCCGTTCTCTGCGGCAACTCGGGATGCTTCGGCAACGGAGTCATCGTAGTTGCCGCTGACGCGGATCATCTGCGCGCCATGTCGGACGATTGCTGCGCTACGCTGATCGCTGACGCCCGAGTGAATGAATATAGCGCAGTTCGCCCCCCACTAGCTGAGCGCCGTGCGCTACGAACCTGCCATGATGGCCGTCCGTTGGCGCAGGATACCGTCATCCCCCGTGCTACGGCCTTCACCTCAGGTGCGTGAAGCTCCGAGATGTCAATAGCCCTGCCGAGGCGCGGAGTTGCTGCTTCTAAGACGGGCCGGATGACGGCATAGGAGCCGCCCAAAGCCTTGAAACTGCCAAGGCCGAGCCGGTGACCCTCGTCGGTGATTGGACCGAGCCCACGCCAATCTCGTTGGCGAGGCCCGGCAAAGAAATCAGCGCTGTTTCCTTGTGGCCATTGCGATATCTAAGAAACCGCTCCACCTCGCACGCAGCTTCGCGACTCAGCATGTTCGCATCCGCACTATCCAAAGGCGCCCGGTGGTCAGTGCGATTGTTAAGAAGCAACATGGTTCGAGTTAGCGCAGATCTAAGCATCGCGGCGATGCGCTTGCCGAAACACTAGCGGCAATCCCAGCGATGTCACGCCTTCTCGCTAATCCGCAAGAAATGGGAGGCCGCTCTCGATGACGACCCTGACGGTGCTCAGGATCGGGCGGGTGATGCCTGATGTTTGAAGATCCGGCAGGAGGGCGTTGCGGCCATCGCTCACCCGTTCCCGGCTGCACTCCTCGTTTCGAGCACGAGGAAGGATGACGATTTCTAGGCCGTGGACACGAACTCGGTCCTCATCACGTACCCAGATCCAGCAGCATGAGAAGAAAAGGCAGCAGAGGCAAGCGCGTTGGATTGCAGTGGCGGGCCTTGCTCCCGGCCGGTTGATGCGTGCCTTCATGTTCTGCCGGCCCGGACGGCCAAAGCGCGGCCGAAGTCGAACCAGCATCGACGCTGGTCGTGATCCCGTTGCACGGTGAAGCAAGGACCTCCGATGGCAAGGCGTCCTTCGTAGCCGAATGGAGACTCTGCGCGCTATTCGAGCGCTTAAGTTCGGCAGCGTGAACTCGTGCGCCGTGCGAAGAGTAGCGTTGGCCCCAGCCCGCAGATGATGGCGCCTGATGCCTGTCGCGCCTGAACGAAGAATGAGGGCCTTTATGCAAAGCCATCCCTCGTCTTCTGTCCCCAATAGGTCACAATCAGGTCTACGCTCGTGTTGAGTGCGAGCGAAATGAGCCCAGGACGATGAACTGCATGTTGACACTCCCAGATGGATCGACGAGTTGCGGGATGAACACGAGAAAGCATGCGGCTGTCTTGGGGTCGGGCGCCTCTACGACGATGCCCTGGCGAAAAGCAGAATGCGCATCTGTCGTCTGCAATTCTATCGGATCGACGCTTGCCTCGCGCCACGCCTTAATCCCGAGCCAGATGAGATATAGGCCTCTGGCGATCTTTAGGAAGGTGAACGCTTGTGCGCTTGCGACAACACGGGCAGACAGACCGACGGTGCCGCCGAAAACGTGGACAAGCCCTCCGGTACCCAGGCCAACGCTCGATGCGAGCCCTTCACTTCTGCCGCCAGCAAGCGTGCGGGCCACAATATAGAAGAGAACCTGGCCCGGCGTGACCACCACAAACAATGCCACCACCAGGAACAAAAAGAACGTATGCGAGTTGAACATCGCTCGACCCATTATCGTTTCAACTGGCGTTAGTGGTGCCAATCTTCGTGCATGATGGCTAGACCCGTTTCACGCCCGAGTGCAATTGCAGAAAGCTCAGGACTGCAGCGGCCGTGTGGCTCGCTACAAAGCCATTTGTAACCCGGCCGGCCGGCCGCTGGACGGTTCTGGCTCATTTGCGCTCTTGTCGGAAGATGGAATGCACAGCCGACGCCTCGCAGGCCTTTGCGCCGACGAAAGCGGTGGCGCGTGACTGAGCGACCCAAGGCTTCGCGGTCATGGCTGTCCAACAGTCGGATGACCAGTTTCGGCTGCTCGAAGAAGGAATGCACGTCTTCTCTGAGAGATATTCCTGCTGCCGGGGTTGACGGCCTTGACCAGAACCAGAGGACGTCAATCTGGTACAGCAAGAATGCCGCAGACTGGCTCTATGGAAGGAACCAGTTCTGGCCTACATCGGTGTCATGAATGCTCCACAGCATAGGCGACCGAGATGAGCAATGAAAGCGCTCACCTGCACTCTGAAACAGCGATCGGCGCACCGGTTTACAAGACCTGGATGTGCGCGCTCTGCGGGGTTGTTTACAGCGAGCGGGAGGGATGGCCGCACGAGGGCATTCCGCCGGGCACTCGCTGGGAAGACGTCCCCGACGAGTGGATCTGCCCCGATTGCGGCGCAGACAAGAGTGAATTCCAGATGACCGAGGTCTGAACGAAATCCCGTTGATGCTGCGAGCAGCGTGCGCGGCATTCATCAATTGCCAGGGAGCTAGCATGTACGTCCCCCCACATTTCGCCGAGTCGCGCCCCGAGGCGCTTCACGATCTCATCAACAAAAATCCTCTCGGTATCCTCTTTACCAACGGGAAGAGCGGGCTCGACGCAAATCACCTACCTTTCGAGTTGCATGCGAAGGAAGGGCAGCAGGGCGTGCTTCATTCACATGTGGCTCGCGCAAATCCCATTTGGCAGGATATCGCCACGGGGAGCGAGGTGCTGATCGTATTCCGCGCCGGGGATGCCTACATCGCGCCGAACTGGTATCCCAGCAAGGTCGAGTTCAAGAAGCAGGTGCCGTCCTGGAACTATATGGTGGCTCATGTGTACGGACGCGTGACGATCCGCGACGATGAGCGTTACGTTCGTGGCATGGTCGCGCGGCTGACGCGCATCCATGAGGCCAAGCAGGCCGATCCTTGGAAGATGACTGACAGCCCCAAGGACTACATCGACCTGATGCTGAAGATGATCGTCGGAATCGAGATCGAGATCACACGACTCGTTGGCAAGTCGAAGCTTAGTCAGAATAAAGAGGTCCGGGACATTCTCGGTGCAGGGAACGCGCTCAAGGCCCAGGGCAACGATGTGATCGGCGATGCAATGCTGGCCGCCGCTGTGGCCAAAGCGGAGGAGGCCTGATTCATATCCGACGGAGCGACATGCTCGGAGAAATCGTGGCGCAACGACCTACTTGTGATCCTCGGGTATGGCGGGGCCAAACCCATCGGCGGCCCTGCCCAAGCATGGATAATGTCATTTGCCCTACGATCGTTTCCCGCTGGCGAAAGCTGTAGTTGGACTCAAAACTGGAGATCAGTGCGCGTTTTTCCCGGCGCGCTGCGGAGCACCCGAACCCAATGTTCAAGTTCGCGGCGAGCGCCGATTGCCTCGAAAGAGACCTGAGCGCGGCCATCCAGATATTATCTGGCAGTTTCCATCCGCGGGCGCTTGGACAGCTTGGCCTTTCTGTTCGCGCGGACCGATGCCTCAAGGACACCTTTCAGGCGGACTGCGGCCGCCTGCAATTCCGCGACCGAAAAGCCGCCGAAGCCGAGCATTAGACCGAACCGAGCAGGAGCATTTTGGTACATGGGCGAGATCGGTCGCACAACCAGCCCGGCCTTGTGTGCTTGCTCGGCAAGCTTGACGTCGTCGAGGCCGACAGGAAGCCAAAGCACCAGGTGCATACCTTGGTCGCTTGGTTGGAGCGCTATCCAGGACGGCAGCTCCGTCTCGATGGCGGAGATCAGGGCCGCGCGCCGTTCTGCGTAAGCGCCCCGGATGCGCCGTATGTGAGCTTCGAAATAGCCCTCGCGCATATATTGCGCGAGCACATATTGATCGGCTGTCGGAGAATGGCGGTCAATAAGAGCACGGGCGCCCGCGAACGCATCCACCAGCGGAAGGGGAACGATGGCGTATCCGATCCGCATGGAGGAAAACAGCACCTTGCTCATCGTGCCGAGGTAGACGACACGTGTAGGATCGAGTCCCTGCAGGGACGGAAATGGATGTCCCGCGTAGCGAAGTTCGCTGTCGTAATCGTCCTCGACAATCCAGGCATTGTTTTGACGGGCCCAGGACAGCAGAGCCGTGCGTCTCGCCATGCTCATCGGCATGCCGAGCGGATATTGATGCGATGGCGTAACGAACGTGACCCGAGCCTTCGGGCATCGGACGAGGCCTTCGTGGACGTCGATGCCCTGCGCGTCGACGGGAATCCGAGAGGTCTGGACGTTGAAGTTTCCGAGAACCGCGACAATACCGGGATAGGCGGGGTCTTCGGCCCATACTGCGTCTCCGTCCGCAAGAAGAACGGTTGCAGCCACAAAAAGACCCTGCTGCGTACCTGCCGTGATCACAACCTGGCCGGGCTCGCATTTCACTCCACGGGCCTTACGAACGTAGTCAGTAATCGCGAGCCGCAAATCAAGCAATCCTTTCGGCTCGATGTATCCCGACGGGGCAGCCACGCGCAGCGCTCGGACGCGATTACCGAGACGGCGCCACTTGTCATCCGGAGCGACCGCGCCTGCCGGATGAGCGATTGCAAATGGCATCGTCCCTTGGGGCCGAAGAGTTTGCGCGACCTCTGCAAGACGGGCGACGTTCTCCCGCAACACAGGGCCGATCCGCGGCGGCTCAATGAATGCCTGCGCTGGACTCACGAGTTCGCTATTGCCGTTGACGTTGGCGACGATCGTGCCGCCTCTGGCGCGCGCCTCGAGGTAGCCTTCCGCATGTAGCTGACCAAACGCCTCGATGACCGTACCCCTCGCGAATTGGAGCGATGCAGCGAGGGCGCGACTGGACGGCAGCCGTTCGCCCGGCTTCAACATCCCGTTTGATATCGCCTCGCGAAGTACCTGCGTGAGTTGTTGTCCGAGCCGGCCTGCGGTCTTCTCGAGAGAGCCCAGCGAGGGAATTGCGATGATGTTTCGGCGCCTTGCCATTGCCGTTCTGGTCTACCTGTCCGTTCGTACTTTGAAGTCCAGAATAGACCAACTGTGTGAGTCATTGAAAGAAATCGTCACATACCGCTTTACCGCTCGGCTTTGACATCCCAGCCCCCGAGCAGCGATGGCCTTGCCGGTCAGCTACCATCTTCCCATGACGTAGGTAGGCCGGCCCGAGGGCCGTGGAAGATCGCCTCGTTGAATCAAGGGGCTGAGCATCTTCGTTGTTGAGAGGCTATCCAGTTTCGAAGGCTATCGAAAGTGTGAAATCCATCGGCCGCGTAGCAGCGGACGTCCGGAAGTAAGGCCTGCATCAATTCGGCGAGCGCATGTCCCTGATCGAGATCCAGCACCCCTGCTGACCCCCAGCTCTGCCAGGGCCTCCAGGGTCGCCGACCAGTCGATGAGCCGCGCGACCTGGCAAGCGAGCTTCACTGTTGCATCGCTTGGACAGAAGATGCGCTCGCCGTCGCCTCCTGCGAGCAGAATCCGCGGGCTTGCGATCGGCTCGCGCCTGCTGGCGTCGAGCGCCTCTTGCAACGGTTTGCAGGCGCGCGCGAGCCGTGAGGTGTGGGAAGTGATCTCAATGCGTGTCTATATGTTGAACGCGGCTGCGGCGCTCAGGCGCTACATCGATGATCAACTTGTAGAGATGGATCGGCGAGCATCAGCGATAGCTCGCTGCCAGACTAATGAAGAATGCATGATCTGAGGTTCTCCGCAGGCGCGGACGCCCCGGCGGCGAAGGTTGCTGTTCGGCGCCAAGCAGAGGTTTGCTGAACCAAGCTCCAGCCAGACCTGCAGTTCATCGCGAGGAGCGGGCGTGTTCGCCGTCGAGTTGCGCCAGCAGCCAGTCTGCAAACGCTCGTACGGCCGATCTTTGTCGGCTGCCGGGCGGATAGATGAGACGGTGACCGGCGTAACTGATATCGTTCGCACGTCCCGCCAATGGGGCAACCAATCGCCCATTGGCCAGTTCACGCCCGGCCAGGAGGGTTGATTCCAACGCCACTCCCAATCCCTCCGCAGCGGTCGCAATCGCAAGAAAGCTCCGATCGAACCTCATGCTGTGGAGCGCGGGGGCTTCCAATCCGTTCGCGGCGAACCATTGATGCCACTGCACCTGCTTCACGTCTGAGCGGATGAGCGTCTGATCGAGCAGATCAGCGGCCTTCCTTATCGATTTTGCGAGCGGGGGAGAGCAGAGCGGCGTGACCGTCTCCTCTGGTAGAGGAACAATCTCGACGCCTTCCGCGCGCGGCGGACCGTAGACGGTATCGATATCGAAATCATCGTTGCTGACGCGCGCATAATCCGTGCTTGCGGCCAATCGAACCTCGAGCTTCGGGTGCGCAGCAAGAAACTGTGCGAGCCGTGGTGCCAGCCATTGCGCAGCAAAGCTTGGGGCGGAGTGGACGCGCACCAGTTGCGGTCCACGCGCGGCGACTTCCTCAAGGCCGCGGCGGAGCTGATCGAACGCCGCCCCGGTGTGACGCATCAGATTTTCGCCGGCAGGCGTGAGCCGCACAGAGCGCGCACTGCGCTCGAACAGAACGGTCCGAAGCGTGGCCTCCAGCTTGCGGATCGCGTGACTGACGGCGCTCGGCGTCAGATGAAGCTCATTCGCCGCATCGCGAAACGATCCGGTCCGGGCTGCGGCTTCAAAGGCACGAATTGAGGATATCGGGATCTTCGAGAGCATCCGATAAGTGAGCCAGACTCATCGATCCGTGACAACTGTGCGTTTGTACGGACGGCCTCCGCAGGTCATTCCTGAATCCAGCAAGGAAGAACAATTTGCGGGAGCAATTGATGCTGCTCAGCGGCAAGACGGCAATCATTTCGGGCGCGGCCTCGCCGCGGGGCTCGGGCTCGCAACCGCCCGGCGATTCGCCGCCGAGGGCGCTCGGGTGGCCATTCTGGATATCGACGCCGGCGCCGCGGCGGACGCTGCGGCATCGCTTGGAAAGTCCCACATTGGATTGGCGTGCAACGTCGCCGACAAATCGTTCTGCGAACAGGCAGTCGCCCGCGTAATCGAAACCTTCGCACGCATCGATATCCTGATCAACAATGCCGGGATCACCCAGCCGGTCAAGTTCCTGGACATTTCGCCGGCCGATTGGGATCGAATTCAGGACGTCAATCTCAAGGGTATCCTGTTTCTGTCGCAGGCGGTGATCCCGCATATGCGTGCACGAAAGTCCGGGTCGATCGCATGCATGTCGTCCGTCTCAGCCCAGCGCGGCGGTGGCATTTTCGGCGGCCCAGACTACTCGGCTGCGAAAGCAGGGGTCCTTGGCCTCGCCAAGGCGATGGCGCGGGAGTTCGGCCCTGATGGGATTCGCGTCAACTGCGTCACGCCCGGCCTGATCGGCACGGTTATTACGGCAGGCGAGCTGAACGATGAAATGAGAGCGAAAATTCTGGAAGGCATTCCGCTCAATCGCCTCGGCACGGCAGAAGACGTTGCCGGTATCTACACCTTCCTAGCCTCCGATCTATCTGCCTACGTCACGGGTGCCGTGATCGACGTCAACAGCGGCATACTTATCCACTGAGCCAGCGAGATAAGGTCCAGATCGATGGAAACGCCCACCAATACGCTTATCAACGCGCCCAAGCTGGCGGACCGCGCCTATAATATCCGCCGCAATGCGTTGCGCATGGGCGAAGTCCAGGGGCAGGGTTATATCGCGCAGGCGCTGGACATATCCGATGTTCTCGCCGTGGCCTACTTCCACGCCATGCGTTACCGGCCTGAAGATCCGTCATGGGACTGCCGGGACCGCTTTCTGCTCTCCAACGGACATTATGCCATCGCACTCTACGCAGCTTTGATCGAAGCGGGAATTGTCCCGGAGGAAGAACTCGAAACCTATGGCAGCGACGAAAGGCGCCTGCCGATGTCGGGCATGGCCTCCTACACGCCCGGAATGGAAATGTCGGGCGGATCGCTCGGAATTGGGCTGAGCATTGCCGTCGGCATGAGCCTAGGACTCAAGCGCAAAAAATCCGAGGCACGGGTATACACGTTGTTTTCCGATGGCGAACTCGACGAAGGTTCCGTCTGGGAAGCGATCCAGTCGGCAGGCCACTACAAGCTCGACAATCTGATCGGCATCGTCGACGTCAACAATCAGCAGGCGGACGGTCCTTCCACACAAGTCATGACCTTCGAGCCGCTGGTCGAGAAGCTCAAGGGCTTCGGCTGGTTCGTGCAGCGTGTCGACGGCAACGATCTCGACGCCGTGGTTGCCGCGTTCGACACCGCCAAGTCCCATCCCGAGCCCAAGCCGCGGATGATCGTCGCCGACACGCTGATGGCGAAAGGAGTTCCGTTCTTGGAGCAGCGCGAGAAGAATCATTTCATCCGCGTCGAGCAGCACGAATGGCAGCTCGCGCTTGCGGCGCTGGAAGCGGGGAGGCAGGCATGAGGACCATCAGATCAGCACCGCAGCCGGGCAAGCCGCGCCTGACCACCTCCGCCATGATCGCATCGATCGCGACTGAAGGACAGAAGACGAAACCGGCGCCCTTTGGACATGCGCTCGTCGAGCTCGCCCGCAGCCGCCCTGAGGTGGTCGGCATGACGGCCGATTTCGGCAAATACACCGACCTGCACATCTTCGCGAAGGAATTTCCGGACCGCTATTATCAGATGGCTATGGCCGAGCAGTTGCTGTTCGGCGCGGCCTCCGGCCTTGCCGCCGAAGGCTTCATGCCATTCGCAACAACGTACGCGGCGTTCGCATCGCGGCGGGCTTACGACTTCATACACCAGACGATCGCGGAGGAAGACCGCAACGTGAAAATCGTCTGCGCGTTGCCGGGCCTGACTTCGGGCTACGGCCCGAGCCATCAGGCCGCCGAAGATCTCGCGTTGTTTCGCGCGATGCCGAACATGACGGTCATCGATCCCTGCGATGCTCACGAAATCGAGCAGCTGGTGCCCGCCATCGCGGCCCATCACGGGCCTATCTACACCCGCCTGCTGCGCGGCCAGGTGCCGCTCGTGCTGGACGAATATGATTACAAATTCGGGCTCGGCAGGGCCGAGCTGATTCGTGACGGGAAGGACGCCCTGGTCATCTCATCCGGCATCATGACTATGCGCGCGCTCGAGGCCGCGCAAACCTTGAAGGGCGACAGCATCGACACTGCGGTGCTGCATGTTCCAACCATCAAGCCGCTCGAGACTGGGACGATTTTGCGTGAAGCCGGCAAATCGGGCCGTCTTGTCGTCGTTGCCGAGAACCACACGACGATTGGCGGCCTTGGCGAGGCAATTGCCGCGGTTCTGATGCGTTCAGGCGTTCATCCGCGTTTCCGCCAGATCGCATTGCCGGACGAATTCCTTGACGCTGGCGCACTTCCGACACTGCACGACCGTTACGGGATTTCCACCGCAGAGGTCGCAAGGCAGATCAAACAGTGGCTTTAGTGCACCGGCGCTAAGCGCCAATCAAGGGAAGCCCATTGAGGAGCTACTCCCGCCGTTTATTGCGGCGGCGAGCGATGGCTCTTGCCCAAATGCCGGCGATCGAGAGCCGGTGAAGAGCCCGGAAGGCTGCACGCCAGCGCAGCTTGCAGTCGGCAGCAACGTCAATGCAGGATCAGGAGGAAAACATGATTGTCTCGAAGCCCGGAATCATCAGCCGCCGTTCGCTCTTGAGGGCGGTGCGGATTCCGATCGATGTCGCCCAGGATTCCGAGATGATCTCGCCCACCATTCCGATTTGAAGTCGCCCACCCGTTCCGAAATGATGTCGCCCACCATTCCGGGATGATGTCGCCCGGGTGACGAGGCCTCTTCTGGCTCCCATAGGGTCAACTCTTTCGGCTTTGCGAAGGGGACCCTGGATGCCGACGGAGAGGCTTGCGATGCGCCGTGTGCGCGATGTGATCAGAATGAAGGCGGCCGGGCTGCCGAGCCGCGAGATTGCGCGACGGGTGGGCGCGGCGCCCTCGACGGTGCGCCTGGCGCTCCGGCGGTTCGAGGCCGCGGGCTTGAGCTGGCCGTTGCCAGACGACGTCACCGACACGGTTCTGGAACTTCGCCTGTTCGCGAAGACCGGCAATGGCAACCGTCAGGGTCACCGCCGCATCGCCGAGCCCGACTGGGCGACCGTGCACCGCGAGCTCAAACGCAAGCACGTGACGCTGTCGATCCTGTGGGAGGAATATATCGCCACCGAGCCCGGCGGATACCGGTACTCGCGCTTCTGTGAGCTCTACCGCGCCTGGGAGGGCCGCCTGTCGGTGACGATGCGCCAGGCCCATGCGGCCGGCGACAAGTTGTTCGTCGACTATGCCGGCGATGGCGTGCCGGTGGTGGTCGACCGCCTGACCGGTGAGCGCAGAACGGCGCAGATCTTCGTCGCCGTGCTCGGCGCATCGAGCTTCACCTACGCGCAGGCGACGTGGACGCAGGGGCTCGCCGACTGGATCAGCGCCCATGTTGGCGCCTTCGCGGCGATCGGCGGCATACCGGCGCTGGTGGTGCCCGACAACACCAAGGTCGCGGTCATTAAGGCGAGCCTGTACGACCCGCAGATCAATCGTACCTACGCGGAGATGGCGGCGCATTACGGCACCGCCATCTTGCCGGCGCGGCCGCGCAAGCCGCGCGACAAGGCCAAGGTCGAGCAGGCCGTCCTCATCGTCGAGCGCTGGCTGCTCGGCCGCCTGCGCCATCGCACCTTCTACAGCCTGGCCGAGGTCAATGCGGCGATCGGCGAACTGCTCACGAGGCTGAATGAGGAACGGCCGATCCGGCGGCTCGGCGTGACACGCCGCCGGTTGCTCGAGGAGGTCGACCGGCCGGCGCTCAAGCCATTGCCGGCGTCCCCCTATGTCCTCGCCGAGTGGCGGATCCGCCGCGTCAGTCTCGATTACCACGTCGAGGTGGAGAAGCATTACTACAGCGTTCCGCATCGCTTCGCCCGCGCCGAGGTCGAGGTGCGGTTCACGGCCCGTACCGTCGAGATCTTCCACAAGGGCGAGCGGATCGCCGCGCATCAGCGCATGAGCGGCAATCACAAACACACCACCGTGCCGGAGCACATGGCCTCCAGCCATCGGCGCTACGCCGGCTGGACCATCGCGCGTATCCGCCAGGACGCCGCCGCGATCGGGCCGGCGACCAGCGCGTTGTGCGACCTCATTCTCGACGAGCGCTCGCACCCCGAGCAAGGCTTCCGCGCCTGCCTCGGCATCCTCAGGCTCGCCGCCTCCTATGGGCGCGAACGGCTGGACGCCGCGGCTGCGCGGGCAATCGACATCGGCGCGCGCACCTATGGTTCGGTCAAGTCGATCCTCGCCAACAATCTCGATCGGCGTTCTGCTCACCAGCGTTCCGCGGACGATGCGCCGATCCTGCATGCCAACATCCGCGGACCGCGCTACTACAATTAGGAGATCATCCCTTGCTCACCCATCCGACCCTCGACCGCCTCAACGCCCTCGGCCTCCACGGCATGGCCAAGGCCTTCGCCGACATCGAAGCCACCGGTGAGGCCGCAAGCCTCGGTCACACCGAATGGCTTGCGCTGCTGCTCGAACGTGAAGCCTCGCTGCGGCACGACAAACGGCTCGCCACTCGCCTGCGTTACGCCAAGCTGCGCCAGCAGGCGTGCGTCGAGGACATCGACTACCGCACCCCGCGCGGTCTCGACCGCCCGCTGTTCGCTAAGCTTGTCGAGGGCCGCTGGATCGACGACCACGTCAATCTCCTGATCTGCGGCCCGGCCGGCGTTGGCAAGAGTTGGCTCGCCTCGGCGCTCGGCCACAAGGCCTGTCGCGACAATCGCTCCGTGCTCTATCAGCGCGTCCCGCGACTGTTCGACGATCTGGCGCTCGCCCGCGGCGACGGCCGCCATCCACGCCTGTTGCGCGGCCTTGGCCGTGTCGATCTGCTGATCCTCGATGATTGGGGACTCGAGCCGCTCGACGCCGGTGCCCGTCACGACCTCCTGGAAATCCTCGAAGATCGCTACGGTCATCGCTCCACCATCGTCACCAGCCAGCTCCCCGTGGACCAGTGGCATCTGCTCATTGGAGATCCCACCTATGCCGACGCCGTGCTCGATCGCCTCGTCCACAATGCCCATCGGCTCGACCTCACCGGTGAGAGCCTGCGCCGAACCCGGCAATCCGCCCGAAAGACTTGAGCCCGTGGCGCTGTGGACATGCCGCTGCGCTTGGACAACGCAATCGCGTTGCCCACATGCCCACAGCAACCGCAGAAGAAGAAAAACAGGTTGAAGTCGCGATTCCAGATTGACCACGCGGCTTGACCGATGCCAGAGAACCAGCCGGCCAGAACGCCTCGCCGCTGGGCGAGATCAAATCGGAAAGGTGGGCGACATCGTCTCGGAATCCACGGGCGACTTCATATCGGTACGCCTGGGCGACTTCGTCGGAATCCGCAGGGCGGCTACGGCCGTACCTCTCTGCAGGATTCTGACCCGTCTCGCGTCTGCCGCCGAGTTCGTCTAGAAGTTCAGAGACCGGACAGGATCGACCCATCCGGTGAATATTCGGGCGCAAGAGGCGATCGACCGTATCCGCGAAGCGACGAGCGGCCGGCTGGAGATCAGGCTGTTTCCGGCCAATCAGACTCGGCTCCGACACCGAACTCCTGACCAGGTACGCAGCGGCGTGAGTTCTTCAACTAATCGTCCTCGATCCTTGCCACCCTGGTGCCGAGCGCGGGCATCGTGAACACCGGCTTAGCATTCGCCGATTACGACAGCCTATGGAAGGCGATGCACGGCAACCTCGGCACCTATTGAATTCCGGTCATTGCCCGTCACGACGACATGCTTCGTTTTGCGAGCTTTATTGTCCCGAGGATGCGCACTGGGTCTCCCCCTTCGCCGATGAGAACACGCCCGTCGACGGCAAGGCACTCAAGCGGACCGCGGCGACGGGCAGCTATCGCCGAGCTGTCGGCTGGACCGACGAGACGCGGGTCGGCGCGGCAGCGACCGGAGCTATCTACTCTTTGGATGAGTTGGGCTGCCGCCGCGCCCTGTCCACTTAAGATGCATGCGCTCGCGCGCGTTCGCGGGCTTCGCGGCGACGCTGGCGCCGTTCGCGTCGGCGCTTCGCTCGCTCTGCCGGCAGCGGCAAGGATGGGCACTGGTGGCCCGGCCGTTTCGACTGGCACCTTCTCGACTGGTTCGTGTTCGGTCCGGCGCGCCTCCATGGATTCGAGCACGGCTCGTCCCTTCACAGTAATCCTCCAGCCGCCGTTTTGACGCTCGACGAGGCCGTCCGAAAAAATGTCGAGCCCCGGTACGCGCGTCGCCATCCGCTTGGTGCGCTCGGCCCATTCCGGGCCGCTGGTCGCCAGGATGGCCATGTCGCGCTTGAGGTCCGCCATCACGGCGAATCCCTCGGGGTAACTCACCAGGATCTTTAAGACCGTGACCTGGAAATTCACTGCGCCCCTCGCCCGATCAACGCCACATCCTCGGCGCTTGTGTCAGGGCTTTCCGGCCAATCTGCCGCAGCTCGTCTGGTGTCGTTTCGCCGGTCTTTGCGGCTTCGAGGATCTTGCACGCGACATGGGTGCGAGCGCCCGTCTCGTCGCGGGGTAGCTTTTCGCAGACCTCGTCAAGTACCGCTCGCAATAGAGCGGTTGTAGCTTGTTCAAACATGGGTACGCCCCTTGGAAAGCCAAATCCTACCGCAAGTCTTTCCATTTTGGGATTCACTAATGTGAACTAATGAACTCTGCCGCACTGCACACGACCTGGGCTTGCTCCCCTCCCGAAATCCTGCTCGAAACTGCGCCTCTCAAATCGGCCAGGCCGAGTCGCGGCTCAGCCTGCCCCTCACCGTGGGCGAGGACAACGATTCTCCAAGAAGCCGAACCGGCTGTCGAGCAGGCATCTCGTTTTCAAGCAGCGCGATCGAGAAGTGTTCGAGCTCGCGGTGGTTCGAAATGAATCGCGATCGGCCTGGACCTGCTGCGCGTGATGATGTCCAAATCGTTGACTTGAGCCTTCAGCCGGACGGTCCGGGCCTGCGCGGTCCTTGTCCTCCCAGTGCCGCCAGACCTTCTCGATCAGCGGGCCCAACTCGGAGGCCATTGCGTCGAAAGCGCTAAAGATCGGTTGAGGACGTGTTCTCCGCACCAACCGACTTCCGGATCCGGTTCGCGCGGACCTCGCGGTGATCAATGCCCCTCGATATCCAGTAGTATTACGCGCCGGCCTTGCCGAATTGGCTTGCAGAGTCGAGCGACTGATTGCGGAGGTCGAGGCAGTGTACAGCCCGAGAGCATTCATCTTGGCGCAACTCGCCGGACCGATGCCGTGGGATTTGCTGACAGCGAGTGCCTCCACGAAGGCGGGGCTCATCTGCGGCGTGATGACGTACTGGCCGTTTGCGGCGCCAGGTTTCCTGCAGATACGCGCCGGCCGCGGAAACTCGCGTCCGAGGGGCCGCGCTAGCTCGCCCTGGTCAGTGCTCTGGAGCGGGACATCGCTGACGGCCGGCTGTCCGATGGCGACCACCTGAGGCGCTGAAAAAGCCTGCCGGGCGTCCCAGCGCGAGTGCTCTATTGCCTGCCGACGTTGCAGAGCCCCACGGCTCGCACGATGAGTCTTGACCGCGGCCGCGCATCGGTGAATTCGCGGAGGAGCTCGATCTCGCCATCATAGAGGATGACGTTTACGGCTTTTTCTTCCCCGAGCGTCCTGTGCCGATCGCCTCATTGGTGCTGGCCCGCTCCTTCTAAATCACGTCCTACTCCAAATGCCTTGCGCCAGCCTTCAGGCTCGGGACAGTAACAGTCCCGCCGGCCTACATCGCTCAAACTGAGCTCCTCCTGCACGCCTGTGCCTGGTTTGTTGCTCCGAGGCTGTGATGCGGTTGATTGAGAGCGGAAAGCTGGAAGAACTTCTGCGTGAGCGGCGCGTCCAGGCGCACGAGCGTTACGGGGTGTTCGTACGGCTGCCATCAAGCCGGTGCTGCCGAGCTAAAGAAAATCACCAATGGAAATTCTCGGCCAGGTCTTGGTCCGCCGAGCGGCTTTGATCTTCACCGACCAAGCGTCGATGAGACTGCCGAGGACCAATCGCCCGTTGCCGCGAATGTCCGGCCATTTCATCGTTGGTGTTCCCAGTGGCAACGAGATCACCCCATGCGCCGCCGATAGCAGGGCGGTCGCTAGGCGCTCCGTCAGCCCTGGCGCCGCCTCCACGCCCAATTCGGAAAGATACTCCGCGATCGAGGTCACAAAGAGCCCGTATCCCTTTCGTGCGATCTCAGTTTGCCCGAAATAAACCCCGTCGGGAAAACGCCTATCCTCGACCGTGCCGGCCATCGAATAGAGCGATCGAAAATGATCGGGATTGTCGACCCAATAATCGATATAGGCCTGCATGACGCGCCGCAGCCGGGCCTCGCCGCTGGAATGGAGCGCGCGGACTTGTTCGAGCCGATCCGCCATTTCCTCGAGATTCCTCTCCTTCACTGCCATCAGTAGCAGGATCTTGGTCGGAAAGTATTTGAGAACCGTGCCCTTCGAGTAACCGAGCGCATCGGCAATCTTCTGGATCGAAACCGTTTCGAGTGTGCCGCTCGCGAATTGCTTTCGCGCTGTTTCAAGGATTCGAGCCTGCAACGCTTGCTTGTCAGCTTGTTGGCGCGCGCGCTTCTGAAAGCGCCGCATCGCCTTAGGGTTTCCTGATCTCTCGACCGACATCCGAATCTCCGCCCGGGGTCTCCTGCAGCTACATGGCAAAAACGCCCTTCGACCGTGGGCTTGCCAACTCTCATTATAAATGACTATAGTCAATTAACTACACGAAACGACAGTGGGAGGGAAGCGGTGGCAGCATCGGCACTGGAGTACGCCTGCAGCGATTTTGATCCGTTCGCCTGGGACACTCGCATCGACCCCTATCCGGCCTATGCCGCGCTTCGCGCGAAGGCGCCCATCGTCCGCCTTGAGAAGTACGGCATCTTCGCCGTGCCGCGTTTTGCCGAGATCAAGGCGGTCTTTGCGGACCATCTGAACTTCAGTAATGCCGGTGGGGCCGGCATCGTCAATTATTTCAAGGAGAAGCCGTGGCGTCCGCCGAGCATTGTCCTTGAAGCTGACCCGCCGCTACATACACGCACCCGAAAGGTGCTGGCGCGGATCATGTCGCCGGGTGCGATGCGGGGCCTCGAGAACGGCTTCAAGGCCAAGGCTGTCGCGCTGGTCAATGAATTGATCGAAAAGAGATCGTTCGACGCAGTCCGCGATCTTGCCGAAGTATTTCCGGTGACCGTATTTCCGGACGCCCTGGGCATCGACAACGAAGGCCGCGAAAATTTTCTGACCTACGGCGCAATGGTCTTTGCCGGCATGGGGCCCGAGAACGACTACTTTCGAACTCTCATGGCCCAGGCACCTCAAGTCTTGCCCTGGGTCGCCGCAAAATGCCAACGGGAGGCATTGGCTCCCGGCAGTTTTGGCGCGCAGGTCTACGAGGCTGCCGATAGCGGCGAAATCACCCAGGACGAAGCGCCTCTGCTCGTTCGGTCCTTTCTCTCGGCGGGGCTGGATACGACAATCAGTGCCATAGGCATGGCTCTCTTTAGTTTGACCCGTCATCCGGAGCAGTGGGCCGTACTGGCTGCCAATCCTTCGCTGGCGCGCGCGGCATTCGATGAGAGCCTGCGCTATGATTCCGCCGCACCTTGCGTCTTCCGGACCACACCGCATGAAACCGAGATCGCAGGGGTGCCGATCGGTAAGCACGAGAAACTGTTACTGCTGATTGGTTCGGCAAATCGCGACGAAACGCGGTGGGAACGGCCCGACCAGTTCGACATCACCCGGCGCGTTTCAGGGCATATCGGCTTCGGCACCGGGATCCACGGCTGCGTGGGGCAGATGATCGCGCGGCTCGAAGGCGAAGCCGTTCTGGCGGCCTTGGCGGCGAGCGTCGCATCAATCGAGACAACGGGCGAGCCGGTATACCGCGACAGCAGCGGATTGCGGGCCCTCAGCTCACTGCCGGTACGCGTTACGACGAAATAGCGCCAGCCCGGGCTCTTTGCAGCGGCTGTCATTGCGCGTCAGGACGGCTGAAGGACCTGCTTCCTTTGCGAGCTTATTGTCCCGAAAGGGTTGTGTTGTGACGCCGTGCAAGCCTCGCTGCTTCCTCGACGTAGTTGCTATAGTTCAGCACGCCTTTCGCATGGAAGTTCGTTGAGCCGAGAAGGGATCTTGTTCTTGGAAACGAGCTTCCCCAAGGGCCCGAAGGATCAACGGTCGCCTTGCTGACGTTTGCATCGAAAATCGCGGGCCCTCTATCAAGTCTCGCGAAATGCGCCATCTTCGTCGTCGTGGCGAACCCCAGGCCGGTCACCAGATCAACGCCGGCGGCGAGCAGCGCATCGCGCTGCGAGTCCGTGCTCTGGCGCTCGGAATCCGACGACACGCGTATGTAGCCAGCCAACATAGGCGAATACGCATCGGAAATAGGTTTCCGTATTGCAGCGCGTGGAGACAGAGTTTCCGCATGTTTTTTGCGCCACCAGGCGTTTAGTTTAGGACGCCACTACAAGATTCGGTAGTTGGCTAAAGACACTTTGAGGCCCTAGGGTCCGGCCGCCTTCCCCGCCGATTATCATCGACGAACAGAAGTGAACGCAAGCGCACGTGAAGCCCGCAGCGCCTGCCGGTCACCTTCCGCCCTTCCATCGCGTAGAGACTGAAGTGTCACCATGTCCGAACAACCCTTGCCGACGCTGCCGATGTGGCGCGTCGATCACATCGAGCCCTCGCCCAAGATGTTGGCGCTACGCGCCAACGGTCCGATCCACCGCGTGCGCTTCCCGTCCGGGCACGAAGGCTGGTGGGTGACAGGCTACGACGAGGCCAAGGCGGTGCTGTCCGACGCGGCGTTCCGGCCCGCGGGAATGCCGCCCGCGGCATTCACCCCGGATTCGGTAATTCTCGGTTCGCCGGGGTGGCTGGTCTCGCACGAGGGGGGCGAGCATGCCCGGTTACGCACGATCGTGGCGCCGGCCTTCAGCGACCGCAGGGTGAAGCTGCTCGCGCAGCAGGTCGAGGCGATCGCCGCGCAGTTGTTCGAGACGCTGGCGGCCCAGCCCCAGCCCGCCGACCTGCGGCGCCACCTCTCCTTTCCGCTTCCGGCCATGGTCATCAGCGCGTTGATGGGCGTGCTCTACGAGGATCACGCGTTTTTCGCCGGGCTCTCCGACGAGGTAATGACGCACCAGCATGAAAGCGGCCCGCGCAGCGCGTCGCGCCTGGCCTGGGAAGAACTGCGCGCCTACATTCGCGGAAAGATGCGGGACAAGCGCCAGGATCCGGGCGACAACCTGCTGACGGATTTGCTCGCGGCGGTCGACCAGGGCAAGGCGACCGAGGAAGAGGCGATCGGCCTGGCCGCGGGCATGCTGGTGGCGGGGCACGAGAGCACCGTCGCGCAGATCGAATTCGGCCTGCTGGCCATGTTCCGCCATCCGCAACAGCGCGAACGCCTGGTCGGCGATCCATCCCTGGTGGACACGGCGGTGGAGGAAATCCTGCGCATGTACCCGGTGGGCGTGGGCTGGGACGGCATCATGCGCTATCCGAGGACCGACGTGACCATCGCGGGCGTGCATATTCCCGCGGAGAGCAAGGTGCTGGTCGGACTGCCGGCGACGTCGTTCGATCCGCGCCATTTCGACGATCCGGAAATCTTCGATATCGGGCGCGACGAAAATCCGCACCTAGCGTTCTCCTACGGTCCGCACTACTGCCTTGGCATGGCGCTGGCCAGGCTGGAACTCAAAGTGGTGTTCGGTTCGATCTTCCAGCGCTTTCCCGCGCTGCGCCTGGCCGTGGCGCCCGAAGAACTGAAGTTGCGCAAGGAGATCATCACTGGCGGGTTCGAAGAGTTGCCGGTGCTCTGGTGATGCGCGGACGCCCCCGGGAATCGCGATCTTCTCCGCAATTTGCCGGCGCGCCTGGCGCGCGCCGTTCAGATCAGCCAGCCAACAGTTAAGCAAGATGGACGTGCAAGAAACCACAGCAGCATGCCGGGACGCCTTCGCCGAACTGGCTTCGCCAGCGTGCATCGACGACCCGTATCCGTTCCTGCGATGGTTGCGCGAGCACGATCCGGTGCATCGCGCGGCGTCGGGCCTCTTTCTGTTGAGCCGCCACGCCGACATCTACTGGGCGCTCAAGGCCACGGGGGATGCGTTTCGGGGACCGGCGCCCGGCGAACTGGCGCGCTATTTCCCGCGCGCGGCGACCAGCCTGTCGCTCAATCTGCTGGCGTCCACGCTGGCGATGAAGGACCCACCGACGCATACGCGTCTGCGCCGGCTGATCTCGCGCGATTTCACCATGCGCCAGATCGACAACCTGCGGCCGAGCATCGCGCGCATCGTCGCAGCGCGCCTGGACGGCATGGCGCCCGCGCTGGAGCGCGGGGAGGCGGTGGACCTTCATCGGGAATTCGCGCTGGCCTTGCCCATGCTAATCTTCGCCGAACTGTTCGGCATGCCCCGAGACGACATGTTCGGGCTCGCCGCCGGCATCGGCGCCATTCTGGAAGGCCTAAGCCCGCACGCCAGCGATCCCCAGCTCGCCGCGGCGGACGCGGCCAGCGCCAGCGTGCAGGCCTACTTCGGCGACCTCATAGAGCGCAAGCGCACCGATCCCCGCCACGACATCGTGTCGATGCTGGTCGGCGCACACGAGCACGATGCCGACACGCTGTCGGATGCGGAGTTGATCAGCATGCTGTGGGGCATGCTGCTGGGCGGCTTCGCCACCACTGCCGCGACCATCGACCATGCGGTCCTGGCGATGCTGGCGTATCCCGAACAGCGGCACTGGCTGCAGGGAGACGCCGCGGGGGTGAAGGCATTCGTCGAAGAAGTCCTGCGCTGCGACGCGCCCGCCATGTTCAGCTCCATTCCGCGTATCGCCCAGCGCGACATCGAACTAGGCGGCGTGGTGATCCCGAAGAACGCGGACGTGCGCGTGCTGATCGCGGCCGGCAATCGCGACCCGGACGCCTTCGCCGACCCCGACCGCTTCGATCCCGCGCGGTTCTACGGCACCAGTCCTGGCATGTCGACCGACGGGAAGATCATGCTGAGCTTCGGCCACGGCATCCACTTCTGCCTCGGTGCGCAACTGGCCCGGGTGCAGTTGGCCGAGAGCCTGCCGCGGATCCAGGCGCGCTTCCCCACGCTGGCATTGGCCGAGCAGCCCACCCGGGAGCCCTCCGCGTTCCTTAGGACATTCCGCGCGCTGCCGGTGCGGCTGCATGAGCACGGTGGCTGAGATGCGCGTCGTGGTCGACCAGGATCTGTGCGGAACCACCGGGCAGTGCGTGCTGACGCTGCCGGGCACCTTTCGCCAGCGCGAACCGGACGGCGTGGCCGAAGTGTGCGTGGCGACGGTCCCGCAGGTGCTGCACGCCGGCGTGCGGCTCGCGGCCAGCCAGTGCCCGGTCGCCGCCATTCGGGTCATCGAAAGCGACGCTGGCGATGACGAGCGCGCCACCGCCGACCCCGCGCCTTCTCCGGCGAGGCCGAGCGGCAGGCCGCGAAAGACCAACGCAATCCACGAGGACACGATCGGACGGTTTGAAGGCAAGGTGGCCGTGGTGACCGGCGCCGGCGCCGGCATCGGCAAGGCATGCGCCCTAGCCATCGCGCGCGAGGGCGGCAGAGTGGTGGTGGCCGACATTGATGGCTCGGCGGCCATCGCCTGCACCGCGCAGATCGCGGCCGAAGCGGGCCACGCGCTGGCGCTGGCGATGGACATCGCCGATGCGCAGGCGGTGGCAGCGCTGTTCGAGACGGCGGAGCGGCACTTCGGTGGGGTCGACCTGCTGGTGAACAACGCGAGCGCCATGCATCTGACCCCGCGCGACCGAGCGATCCTCGACCTGGACCTGGCGGTCTGGGATCAGACCATGGCGACCAATCTGCGCGGTAGCCTGCTCTGCTGCCGGCAGGCCATCCCACGGATGATCGCCCGCGGCGGCGGCGCCATCGTCAACATGTCGTCGTGCCAGGGGCTCAGCGGTGACACCGCGCAGACGTCCTACGCCGCGTCGAAGGCGGCGATGAACATGCTATCGGCCTCGCTCGCCACCCAGTACGGTCATGCGCAGATCCGCTGCAACGCGGTTGCGCCGGGTCTCATCATGACCGAGCGTCTCCTCGCCAAGCTGGACGAGCGCATGCAGCGGCATCTGCGCCGGCACCAGCTCCTGCCGCGCGTCGGCCGTCCCGAGGACGTGGCCGCGCTGGTGGCGTTCCTGCTTTCCGAGGATGCTGCGTTCATCACCGGCCAGGTCGTGTGCATTGACGGCGGCATGCTGGCGCATGTGCCGACGTACGCCGACGGTGGCAACAGCCGCGCCGCGCGGCCTGCCGGCAACACCGCCGAAGCGCCTGCGGCGCCGCGCTGCTGATGGACATGCTGCTCAACCCCCTGGCTCGTCGGCACCGGCTGCGGTACGACATCCCGGTCGTGCCCGGCGCTTTCCCCCTGGTCGGGCATCTTCCCGCCATCGTCTGCGACCTGCCGCGCCTGCTGGGGCGCGCGGAACGGATGCTGGGCAGCCACTTCTGGCTGGATTTCGGCCCTGCCGGACACCTGATGACGTGCGTGGATCCCGATGCGTTCGCACTGCTCCGGCACAAGGACGTGTCCTCGGCGCTGATCGAAGAGATCGCGCCCGAGTTACTTGGCGGAACGTTGGTCGCCCAGGACGGCGGCGCGCACCGGCAGGCGCGCGATGCGATCAAGGCGGCGTTCCTGCCCAAAGGGCTGACTCAGGCCGGCATTGGCGACCTGTTCGCGCCCGTCATCTGGGCGCGGGTGCAGGCGTGGCGTGACCGCGGCGACGTAACCATCCTGCGCGAAACCGGCGACCTGATGCTCAATCTCATCTTCAGCCTCATGGGTATCCCCGCGCAGGACTTGCCGGGATGGCATCGCAAGTACCGGCAACTGCTGCAGTTGATCGTCGCGCCCCCGGTGGACCTGCCCGGTCTGCCCTTGCGGCGCGGCCGCGCCGCCCGCGACTGGATCGACGCGCAGTTGCGCCAGTTCGTCCGCGACGCGCGCGCGCATGCCGCGCGCAGCGGGTTGATCAACGACATGGTGAGCGCCTTCGATCGCAGCGACGATGCGCTCTCCGATGACGTCCTGGTCGCCAATATCCGATTGCTGCTGCTTGCCGGTCACGACACCACCGCCTCGACGATGGCCTGGATGGTGATCGAGCTGGCGCGGCAGCCTGTGCTGTGGGACGCCCTGGTCGAGGAGGCGCAACGCGTGGGCGCGGTGCCGACCCGGCACGCGGACCTGGCGCAGTGTCCAGTCGCCGAGGCCCTGTTCCGCGAGACGCTGCGCGTGCATCCGACAACCACGCTCCTGCCGCGGCGGGCGCTGCAGGAATTGCAACTCGGCCAACGGCGCATTCCCGCGGGCACCCATCTGTGCATCCCGCTGCTGCATTTCTCGACCTCGGCGCTGCTGCACGAGGCGCCTGATCAGTTCCGCCTGGCGCGGTGGCTGCAACGCACGGAGCCGATCCGGCGGGTGGACATGCTGCAGTTCGGTACCGGCCCACACGTCTGCATCGGCTACCACCTGGTATGGCTCGAACTGGTGCAGTTCTGCATCGCCTTGGCGCTGACCATGCACAAGGCCGGGGTGCGGCCGCGGTTGTTGAGCAGCGCCGAAAAAGGCCGGCGCTATTACCCGACCGCACATCCGTCCATGAAAATCCGCATCGGATTCTCATGAGCTGGCATCGCTTGCGCCCGTATGGCGAGGCAGCGACACCGGCAACACCGCGGCGGCCCGCCGCTCGCCGTGGCCGTCTCCTGTCAGGTACAAGGACATGAACAGCATGCAGACCGGTTCCACGCTACACGACGACCGAACTGGCGTTTCCGCGCTCGGCGGATTGGGCGCGCAGACGCGCGGCGCTTCCGACAGGCTGCTGCCGGAGATCTGGATGCACGACGGCGCAAAGCGGGTCGAACAAGCGCTCGCGCGCCTTCTCTGCGCCGAAGACAACGGTGAGACCGAGCTGATGGCGGCGATGCGCTACGCCACCTTGCATGGCGGGAAGCGCACCCGCGCCTTGCTCTGTCTGGCCGCCGGCGCACTGGCCGACACGCCGGCGCACATGCTCGACGACGTCGGCGCCGCCATCGAGATGATGCACGCCTGTACCCTGGTCCACGACGACCTGCCCGCGATGGACAATGACGTGCTTCGCCGCGGCCTTCCGACCGTGCACGTCAAGTTCGGCGAAGCCACCGGGATCCTGGTCGGCGACGCGCTGCAGGCGCACGCCTTCCTGACCCTGGCGAGCCTGGATGCGCCGGGCGACAATCCTATCGCGCTCGTGCGCGAACTGGCGCGGGCGGTGTCCGCCGAGGGTGCCGCAGGCGGGCAGGCCATCGATCTGTCGCTGGTCGGAAAGCACGTCGAGCTGGACAGGATCGTCGCGATGCACCGGATGAAGAGCGGAGCGCTAGTGCGCGCGTCCGTTCGCATGGGCGCGCTATGCGCCATCGCGGAGGATGCCGCGCACGCTGCGCTGTATTGTGCGCTCGATCGCTACAGCGCCTGTTTCGGCCTGGCGTTGCAGGTGGTCGATGACATTCTCGATGCGACAGCGGATACCGCGACGCTCGGCAAGACCCCCGGCAAGGACGCGGCGGCGCAGAAGCCGACCTGCGCGTCGATCATGGGGTTGCAGGCTGCGCGCCAGTTCGCGCTCGATCTACTACGCGACGCCGGAGAGGCCATCGTCCCGCTGGGGCCGCGTGCGGAACGGTTGGGGCAGATGCTGCAGCGGGCCAACGCGCACCTTTTCAAGCACGCGCCATGCGCATGAGCGCGCCCGTGCGCATGAAGTCGCCCCTGTGCCGCAGCGATCGGCCGGCGGTAGCGGTGCATGCTGCACCGTGTCCGAGTCCGCGGCGCCGATCGCAGCGGTTGCCCTGCACGGCCGCGGCGCGCTGCGGCCAAGCCTATGCGGCGGACCGGCGCCAGCGTCGGTGGCGTGCGGCCGTCCGGCGCTGCCCATCGGCCGGGCCGCGACGGACCTGCGGCGACGTGCGCGGCGTCTGCCCGATCCTGGTTCTCGTCAACCGTCTGCAGAAGGAACATCTCGCGTGAACGCGCAGTCCGAACAGATCCTTTCCGAATTGCGCCACCTGCTGAGCGAGATGAGCGATGGCGGCAGCGTCGGTCCGTCCGTCTACGACACGGCGCGAGCTCTGCAATTCCACGGCAACGTCACCGGTCGGCAGGACGCCTACGCGTGGCTCATCTCGCAGCAACAGGCCGATGGTGGATGGGGAAGCGCGGACTTCCCGCTGTTTCGTCATGCGCCCACGTGGGCGGCGTTGCTGGCATTGCAGTGTGCCGATCCTCTTCCCGGCGCTGCCGACGCAGTCCAGGCTGCAACCCGGTTCCTCGAACGCCAGCCCGATCCCTACGCGCATGCGGTGCCGGAAGACGCGCCGATCGGCGCAGAGCTGATCTTGCCGCAATTTTGCGGCGAGGCCGCATCCTTGATGGGCGGCGTGGCGTTTCCGCGCCACCCGGCGCTGGTGCCGTTGCGGCAAGCGTGCCTGGTCAAGCTGGGGGCGCTGGGGAGGTTGCCGAGCGGCCATCCGTTGCTGCACTCCTGGGAAGGTTGGGGGACGTCGCCGACCACCGCATGCCCGGACGACGACGGCAGCATCGGCATCAGTCCGGCGGCGACCGCCGCCTGGCGTGCGCACGCCGTGACACAGGGGAGCACGACGCAGGTCGGGCGCGCCGACGCGTATCTGCAGGCAGCATCGCGGGCGACGCGCAGCGGCATCGAAGGTGTCGTTCCCAACGTCTGGCCGATCAATGTGTTCGAGCCATGCTGGTCGCTGTACACCCTGCATTTGGCCGGGCTGTTCGCGCATCCCGCGCTCGCCGAGGTGATGCGCGTGATCGTCTTGCAGCTCGACGCCCGCCTGGGCGTGCGCGGTCTCGGCCCGGCGTTGCATTTCGCGGCCGATGCGGACGACACCGCCATTGCGTTGTGCGTCCTGCGCCTTGCAGGCCGCGAGCCGGCGGTCGATGCCTTGCGCCATTTCGAAACCGGCGAGCTATTCGTCACCTTCCCCGGCGAGCGCAATGCCTCGGTGTCGACCAACATCCATGCCCTGCATGCGTTGCGACTGTTGGGAAAGCCCGCCGCCGGCACCAGCGACTATGTCGAGGCCAATTGCAACCCGCACGGTGTATGGGACAACGAAAAATGGCACGTTTCATGGCTGTATCCCACCGCGCATGCCATCGCTGCGCTGGCGCAAGGCAACCCCCAGTGGCGCGACGAGCGCGCGCTGGCGGCGCTGCTGCAGGCGCAGCGCGACGACGGCGGCTGGGGCGCCGGTCGCGCGTCCACATTCGAGGAAACCGCCTATGCGCTGTTCGCGTTGCATGTGATGGACGGGAGCGAACAGCCGACAGGGCGCCGGCGCATCGCGGAGGCGGTGGCGCATGCGCTGGAGTGGATGCTCGCCCGCCATGCGGCGCATGCATTGCCGCAGACGCCGCTGTGGATCGGTAAGGAACTGTATTGCCCCACGCGGGTCGTGCGTGTGGCCGAACTTGCCGGGTTGTGGCTGGCGCTTCATTGGGGGCGGCGCGCCCTGGCCGAGAGAGCAGGAGCGGCGCCATGATCCAGACCGAACGCGCGCTGCAGCGGGTGCTGGAGTGGGGGCATTCCCTGAACGGGTTCGCCGACGAGCATGCCATGGAAGCGGTCAGGGGCGGCCAGTACATCCTGCAGCGCATCCACCCGAGCCTGCTCGACACCAGCGCCCGCACCGGCCGCGATCCGCACGACGAAACGCTGATCGTGGCGTTCTATCGCGAACTGGCGCTGCTGTTCTGGCTCGACGATTGCAACGACGTTGGCCTGATCGCGCCGGAGCAGCTCGCCGCTGTGGAGCAGGCGCTGGGGCAGGGCGTGCCGTGCGCGCTCCCCGGATTCGAGGGCTGCGCTGTGCTGCGCACCTCTCTGGCCGCACTCGCCTACGATCATCGCGACTATGCTCAGCTTCTCGACGATACCCGGCGCTACTGCGCGGCGCTGCGCGCCGGACACGTGCGGGCGGCAGGGGCGGAACGCTGGTCCTACGCCGAGTACCTGCTCAACGGCATCGATTCGATCGCCTACGCGAATGTGTTCTGTTGCCTGTCTTTGCTGTGGGGGCTGGACATGGCGACCTTGCGCGCGCGTCCGGCGTTTCGCCAAGTCCTGCGGCTCATCTCCGCGATAGGGCGTCTGCAGAACGATCTGCATGGACGCGACAAGGACAGCTCGGCCGGCGAGGCCGACAACGCGGCGATCCTGCTGCTGCAGCGCTATCCGGCTATGCCTGTGGTAGAGTTCCTCAAGGACGAGCTGGCCGGCCATACGCGCATGCTGCACCACCTGATGGCGCAAGAACGCTTTCCCGCGCCGTGGGGAGCGTTGATCGAGGCCATGGTGGCCATCCGCGCGCAGTACTACCAGACCTCGACCAGCCGCTACCGCAGCGACGCCGCGGGGGCAGGCCAGCGTGCGCCGGGCTGAACTTGCGGGACGCGGCGGCGTGCGCCCGCTGCCGTCGCTCCGATCCGACGCAACGCCGTCGCCCGACGGAGCGAGCGTGAGCGACACCGCCCTGAGCCGGTGCACGGACGACTATCTGGACATCGTGCTGGATCGGCGAACGGCGAAGGCCACGCTCGCCGGCGGCTGGAAGTATATCGGTTTCGAACCCTGCGCATTGCCCGACGTGGACCTGACGCAGATCGAGCGCTCCGCCTGGCTGCTGGCAAGATTATGCGCGACGCGGCGTCTATAGCGGTCACCGAGAAACCCGGTACCAAACCTTCCAGCGTCATGCCGACGAAGGTCGCGGAGATGAAGACCGCATTCTGGGCTAGGTCGAAAAGCTCGTCTTCAGCATCAGGCTCAGCACGGTATTGGCAATGTAGATGTCGAAACCGTCGAAAAACGTTCCTATGCCGATCAGCAGTATGATGCGGCGATAGAATGGCTCGACCGGCAGTCGAGCAAGACGAGTGCCTGCGTTCACGGATGTCGACATTGACTCTCTCCATTGATGCGGCCCGCCTTCTTCGAACGTCTGCCGCTTGTCGTTCTGTTAGTTCAGCCGCTTCTGGTTGGCCGTGTCGCGATACCAGTCGAACGGCTGCTCGTGCGTGGCGATCATCACGCTCTTGGTCTCGAGGTGGTCGTCGAAGGTCTGGGTGCCACATTCGCGGCCGGTGGCGGCGAGGCCGCCTCAGGGCGAGGCGGGGTCGAGCCGGTGATGATCGTTGACCCAGACGACGCCGGCCGACGGAGGCGGCAACTCGATCCGCGCGGGCGACGTCACGGGTGCGATCGCTGCGGCAAGGCTGAAGGGGAAGTCGTTGGCAATCCTTGCGGCAGACAATCCCAAGCACCTACCTGGGTTGGCAGGTTCCAAATTAGACTGCGGTGCTTAGACTCGTCGAGCGAATGCAACTCGCAACGTTTGGCGAAACAAGATCACCTTGTAACACAAATCGTCCTTCTCGCTTCCTTCGGAAGGCTGCCAGGCTTGTCGACGCCGACAAAATGAGCCCTTTCGGACAGGGCAGGATCCAGATGACGCTCTCATGGCGAAAAGCACAAGTCCTCGGCAGGTCCAAGGGTCAGGGGCTCCCAGCGAGGAACCTTCGTCCGAAGCCGCCGTCGAAGGCGGCCTTCTGAGGCGGGATGAGAGCCGGAGGGGGAAATTAAAGGGGATGAATGTTCGGGGCACATCCATTCCGCTCACGTTCAACTCTGCGATCGAAAAGCGGTGCATCATGACAAGAGAGCCGGGCGTCACCTCGGCAAACGCAAGTATTCGGGCAAGAATCGTCTGGACGATTGTCCTCGGCTTTGCGGCCGATCCTTTGATGCGTTGGAGTTGGCCGGACCCTGGGCAATATCTTGGCAGCATGACTCAGTTCATCAAGGCCTGTGGCGGACGAGCATTCGAGCATGGCACAGCATACGTCACGGGAGAGACTCGCGCGGCGGCCCTGTGGCTGCCTCCGGGCGTGCAGCAGGATGAGGATGCGCTGGACGCAATCATGGCGCTGTCCCTGCGCCCTGAAATCAGCGAACATATGGCACACCTGCGCCAGGGAATGGCCGAACATCATCCCTCCGAGCCACATTGGTATTTGCCCCTGATCGCTGTCGATCCGAACTGGGCCGGACAAGGGCTTGGCACATTTCTGATGAAGTACGCTCTTCAACGCTGTGATGAGCAGGGCCTCGCTGCCTACCTCGAAAGCTCGAATCCTGAAAACATTCCCTTTTACCAACGCCACGGGTTCAAGATCATTGGAGAGATACAGCACGGTTGCTCACCGCCACTTACGCCGATGTTGCGAAAGACGCGGTGAACGGAATTCGGAGACGCTTCGCATGCTGCCGCTCCCGAAGCGTCCTTGGAGACGCCGAACTGAAGCGCATTGCCCCATCCGGATTGTTACTGGACAACTTCTCGCGGGTGATTGGGTGGCTGCCATCGAATTGGTCCGGTGGCGTCTATGGCGGGAAAGATCAGCATGGGCGCGCGGCGGCAGGTGGTGTCGGCCGAAAGGGATCGTTGCCGGTCGGCCACGCGGGCGGAAAAGAAGCGCATCTCGATGCGATATGCGCGACGACCGGCTGGCATCGCAAGTATGCGGTGCGTGCAATTCGGGCACGCGCAACAGTTGGACCGAGGCCGGTCGAGGCACCGCGAGAGCACAAGCGTTGATATGGGGCTACGATCAAGGACGCGATGACCGCAGTGTGGGGGCGTCGGGTAGGGTGTGCGGCAAGCGGCTCAAGGGCCGGGTTTCGTCAACTCCTGCAGCTACGCCAATCATGAGGCTGGCTCCTTTTGTGTCTCGATCGACGGCAGTGGCCCACCGTGGATCTTTGCCTCAAAGCTCCGCAGCCGCTGACAGATCGAGATCAGTTCGACGATCGTGCTCCAGGAGTTGACGAGATACTGAAACGAGGTTCGTACTTGCGTGAACGCGTTGAGGATCTGGTTCATCGCGCCGAGGGTGATCCTGCCCGCGATGATTGTGGGCGCAAGCAGCAGATAAGGAAAGATGACGTCAGTCTGCAGATAGACGATCCGGCCGATATTGAAGTACATGAAGTTCAGATAGAGCCGGAAGTAATTCCTGCGAATGTCGCTAAACAGCACGCTCAATGTCGGCGCATTGGCACGCGCCGTATCATCCTCGCCGAGCACGAGCTCCTTGCGATAGGCCGCTTCGACCCGCTGGTTGAAAAATTCAATTCCGGGCAGGCGGATGCCGATAAGCGCGAGAACGCCGGTGCCCAGGATCGACCAGATCACCGCGGCGAACACCAGCGGATAGGAAATCGAGCCGAACAGAGGCAGCTCGGTGGGTTACTGGACAACCTCACCAGAACCGGCAGGAAGGCCACCAATGTCAGCACCGCGCTGATGAGGTTGACGCCTAGACCTTCCATGGTGCTGGCGAAGCGCATCGTGTCTTCCTGGATGCGCTGGGAGGCGCCTTCGATCGTGCGCAGCCGCGGCCAGTTGGCGACATAAAAATCGTTCATCGCTGTGCGCCAGCGGAAGATGTAGTGGCTGACGAAGAATCGCGTCATCACGCCGACCACGACGGCCACGAGCGCGATACCGGCAAAGGTCGACAATTCGTTGTAGAACTGCTCAACTGTGACCGGCGCCGACTTCGAAAGCGCAGCCTGGATCATGTCGTAGAACGGTCGATACCAGCTGTTGATCGCGACCGAGACCTGGACCTGAAAGTAAGAGGTGAACAGGATCAGCGCCGAACCAAGAATGGACCACGTCGCCCAGGGATGGGGGGCAAATAACATCCATGCCGCCGCGAACACCGTAACGGCCAGCGCAAAATAGAGATCAAACCACAGCGCCGAGGCCGACCAGAACGTCGCAAGCCCGACCGGCTTCTCCGGGGCTTGAAAGAGATTGCCGGCAAATACATACCAAAACGCCATCGCCAACGCCGTCCAAAGAATTGACGACGCAAAGAACAACTTTGGTCGAGGGAAGAATGAAACGAACATGCTCGCTGTCCTTTATCGACTCAGAACTTCAGCTCAGAAGATGAACACACCGCGGCCGCTGGCCACCACCGGTCGGCAAGCATTATCGGCGATCTGGGCATTGGCGGTGTGGTAGGAAGCCTCGGGTGGAGAACGGCTCGCTCAACCAATAAGCAAAATCCTTCGGGCCGCATCCTTCATCCGCCGAGGGCGGAGGTTGTGTTTCGCATGCTCTGTCGACCGTGGGACACAGCGGCATCTGCGACGAACGGGTCAGCATCTGCAGGACATTGATTCAATCGAATAGACTTCATCTGATCTCTCGGAGCCGGTGGGTGCAACACGAGCATGGTCGTAACGGGGTCTTTAGTGGCGGCACGGGACAAGAGCAAGAGTTTTGCAAACCGCTTCACTCTTCTCACTTGCGGTGTGGCTTGCGACGATCTGACTTGCGTGCGCTTACTCCGCTGAAATCAGCGGCCGCAATCTATGCTCGCACGCGAAGGTGGATTGCGACTCTGTTGGAGATGATCTGCACCGCAACCTGACGCAGCGTTCGGTTCACGCATTTCTTTCAGCGCAAATGTTGCGATGCAGTCACAGCAATTCGCGCGGACGTGGTTAAGACGCATGAGGCTCGGGGCACTGAAGAGATGAGAGTAGAAATGAAGAACTTGTTGCTTGCGACTGTGAGCATTGTGGGGCTTGGCGCGTTGGTGCCCGCATTCGGCGCGGATCTGGCTGCGCAGCCGGCCAAGCCTCTCTACATTAATGCCCCGCGGCCCGTCGCGGCTGCAATCTACGACTGGAGCGGCTACAACGTCGGTATGAACGGCGGCTTTGGTTCAAGCTCGAATTGCTGAGATTCCGATGGTGGCAAGCCTGAGGGCTGCCATGATGCCACCGGCGGAAGCGTGGGCGGGCAGATCGGCTATCGATGGCAGACGGGCCCGATCGTGCTTGGTGTTGAAGGCCAGGGGAACTGGGCTCATTTGACTGGTTGGAATCCCAGCGTGGCTTTTTTGGATATCAACCAGACCAAGATTGATGCGTTCGGCCTGGTAACGGGGCAGATCGGTTATGCCTTCGACAACGTACTACTTTACGCCAAAGGTGGCGCCGCGGTGACGAGCAATACGTTTCGGGTCATCTGGACGACGGGCGACTTAGGTGGAGAAAGCAAGCACGTTCTTTGGGGCGCCGCGTTGGCAGCCGGTTTCGAGTACGGCTTCGCACCTCGATTGGATTCGAGTACGCACACCTGTTCATGCGGCCAACCATGGTCGGCTCCACCGAGCCCGCTGGTGGGGTCGACCGCATCCGCCAGGATCTCGATCTTATGACTGCACGGCTCAACTATCAGTTTGGCGGCCCGATTCTTCTCAAATATTGATCTATCGTTCAAAAAGGTGGATAAGGCCTTGGCCTATGGCCAGGGGCCTATTTTGGTGTGCCAGGCATGGCACGGAGCGCCGCGACTGGCGCGGTTGACCGGCTTTCAATTACCCATAACTTTCTCCGCTTGAGCTGATCCGCTGATCAGCAAAATCTTGAAGAATCACTTGTGTTCCTTGCTGAGCACCTGATGCGCGAGGGGGTGCTCTATGGGGCTCACATTGAGGGATCGATCGGCAAAAGGCCGTTTGCGATTTTTAGGCGGTGAATGTTGGATTGATCGAGAGACTAGTGGATGCCAGTTTAGGGACGCGCGGCTCGGCGACAGATTCCGCTGCTCACGCAGATTGGAAGCGCCATCGGACAAAGTATTCCGCTCGTCTGCCAATTGGGCGAATACCAAGGCAGCTTATCGCTTCTTCTCTAATGACCGGGTCAGCGAAGCGGACATTCTGGCGGGCCACTTTCAATCGGCGCGTGAGCGCACGATTGCCGCCGGCGGTCCGGTTCTAGTGCTCGATGATACGACCGAGTTCAGCTATCAAAGATAGAACTCCGACCGATCCGAATCACGAAGAGCATAAACAGCGGCCGGGGACAAGGCGGGCTGCCTGAGCTCGCACACGGTTGCGGCATCCTGATGCACTCGAGCCTGGCGGTGACGACTGAAGGGCTCCGCTTGGGCTGGCCGCCGTCAAATTCCGGACCCAGAAGAAATTCAAGGGGCCGCCGCGCTCAAGAAGACTAGGATCCAAATTCAATCGAGCCAATATGCGACGAGAGCGGCAAGATGCGCAGCGGCCAAGAAATTCCGGCCGAGCTTGTCGCACCGCGGGGCGATGCGCCGGAAGTCCTTGAGCCTGCAAAAGCAGTGTTCGAGACGTTTCGGCCTTTGTAGGCGCATTTGTTGAAGCGCTGGATGGCAACACGGTTAGATTTATTGGGGATTACGGGTTTCGCGCCGCGACGAATGATTTCGCCGCGAAGCTTGTCGCCGTCGTACCCTTTGCGGCGAGGAGCGCACTCATAGGTGGCGCGAGCGCCAGCACATCGGGAGCCGCTGCGATATCGGCATCCTGGCCTGCCGTCAGATGCAGGACCACTGGCCGGCAAAGGAATCGCTCAGCGTATGGAGGTTCCTCGTACGGCCTGCACGCGAGCGGCCGATTGCTTGATTGTGCTCCCCCTTTTCCGCCGGAGGCACACCGGTGAGCTTTAATCGAGGTCGAATCGAGCGACAGCACAACCCCATCTTCGCCAGGCGTGGCCAGCGCTTCGAAGTTGCGCACCCTCGTCCTCGCTTGCCCAGCGATGAAGCGATTGTAGATCGTCGTGTAAGGGCTGTGGAAGGAAAATAGAAAACAGCAAGTGCGAATATGGTTGGCTGCGGTCAACCGATCGGCGGAGCGGTGAGGAGGCGGTTTGATCGGCCGCAGGTTGATCGGGCCGTTGCTCTTGCTGAAAGAGGCTTAGGGTTGGTGGGGCATAGTATGTTGCAAGCCCTAGTCCGCACTGAAGGACATTCAGCAATCCATCGAACGTTCGAATACGCCAAGCACGACACTGCACGGCCCTGTGAAATATCCCCAACGTGCCGCTAAGTCCCGATCTATCTCAGTATAGGCAAGAGCCTCAAAATGTTCGACGACTGGCCTTGAGCGGCCATGCGAACAGCGCCGGCCACGCATCTGGGTCGGTTCTTGCACAATCGATGTCATCGCTTGCGCGCCGCAGCCGACCTGCAGCACCAGACCATTATCCAGGCGCCGACAAATGCAAAAAATAACAAGTCAGAAGAAGTCTCGCGTGCATTAGTCGCGGGTGCCATGCAGAGCGCACGTCTACTACAACATCCGGTAGGTGCCAGCGCCGACGAATGGGTGGCGTTTTTGTGCGGTAACCCACGCGCGCTCGTGGTGCGCCATGACGCAGTGAGTCGGTCGGTTCAATTTAAGAACAAGCTCATTGCGTTCGCGAAGCATTGGGGCTTCCGTCCTCGCGCCCGCGCTACGTATCGGGCGCGCACGTAGAGAAGATGGAGAATGGCCTCGGCTACGTGAAGAAGAACGCAATCGCGGGTCATTCATTTGCGGGTTGGTCGGACCTCGACCTGCTTTGCAGGGTGGCGGCAACCAAGCAGGCCAGCACCCTGCGCTCTGACATCGCCGACATCGCTCGCCAAGCGCTGATGCGGCTCGACCAAGAGATCATTTGTGCCGCGGGCAGCGTGCAATGGCGTGAGCCAACAACCGCGGAAACGGCCGAACTCCTGGTGAAGCGTCAAGGCGGTGTCGACAGCATGACCTGAGTCCGCGGGACCACTGACCCGGACCCCGACTGACCACAGCTTCACCTTTCCGCCACTGGAAGACCATAAGCTAATCGCAGCGCTTCGGCACGACTAGATCAGCGCCCCCTGCGTCGTCCCGTGCGCTCTCATCTGGAATGGCTCCGACCGCCCCAGCGCGCCTTGAGGCGCGGCGTGACTCAAGGTGCTTCCACATGACAATTTGAATTTGGAAATTCTTGCTTGGTGGTCGCGCGACCATTTGGAATGTTTGTGCACTCGGTCGCGACCTTGGAGACATATGTTTCTTTCTTCCTTTCACTGTTGACAGTTTTCTCTTGTCCTCCATACGAAAGCATGGTCCCAGGATGCGCGTAATACTCAGCCGCGTCGCTCGCAACATCGGATTACCGTTCGCCTAGTTGATGGAACGTATCAAAAATGAGCCACGCTTCGGAAGTGTCAGTTGAGCGGGTCACAATTCCAATCTTGCGGCGGTGGAGGCAGGAGCGGCGGCGTGTCACCATGACCACCGCCTATGATGCGGTTACGGCAGGCATCGCCGACCCCGTCGTCGACATCATTCTTGTGGGCGACAGTGTTGGCAATGTCTGTCTCGGATTCGACAACACGTTGCCGGTCAGCATGGCAATGATGAACCATCATCTGGAGGCTGTTGCACGCACAAGGCCCCGTGCTCTGCTCGTGGCCGATCTGCCGTTTCTTAGCTTTCACCTTGGTCCGGAGGAGACGATACGTAACGCTGGAGGGTTCCTGCAGCGAGGCGCAGATGCCGTGAAACTCGAGGGCGGGGCCAAGCGCGTGGAAATGGTGCGTGCCTTGGTCGATAGCGAAATTCCTGTCATGGGCCATCTCGGCCTCACCCCGCAAAGCGTCAATGTCATGGGCGGATTCAAGGTGCAGGGCCGGAACGCCGATGACGCTTTACGGCTGCTTGATGACGCTCACCGTCTGCAGGAGGCCGGATGCTTCGCGTTGGTGCTTGAAGGCATTCCGGCCGAGCTAGCCCAGCGAGCGACCGAATCGCTATCGATACCAACCATCGGAATCGGCGCGGGGCCCGACTGCTCGGGCCAAGTGCTCGTATTCCATGACGTGCTGGGGCTAACCATAGGTCATCGGCCCAAATTCGTTCGCGCCTATGCAGATGGTTTTCAGATGTTACAAGAGGCGCTCTCGCGCTGGGCTGCCGATGTCCGCACCGGTGCGTTCCCGGCGCCGCAGGAGTGCTATCGGCTTCCTGAAAGCCTGAGTGACATTATCGCAACCTGGGCTCCTCCCAACCCAACCTGATGTAAGGTGCAACGATGCAGACGATTACCACGGTCGCTGAGCTTCGTCGTGAGCTAGCGAAGGCTTGCAGCGCGGGCAAACGCGTCGGGTTAGTGCCTACAATGGGGTATTTGCACGATGGCCATCTGGCCCTGGTCGAGGCGAGCCGAGCGCAATGCGATGTCACCGTCGTTAGCATTTTCGTCAATCCGTCTCAGTTCGGACCAAACGAGGATCTCAGCAGCTATCCTCGCGATTTCGTGCGCGATGAAAAATTGTGCCGCGATGCCGGTGTTGAGATTGTGTTCGCGCCGGGTGCACAGGAAGTCTATCCGGCTCAATTCGAGACCTTCGTCGAGCCGGGCGAACTGGCGAAGCCACTCTGCGGGGCTTTCAGGCCTGGGCATTTTCGGGGCGTGGCGACCGTCGTGTGCAAGCTGTTCAACATGGTGCATCCGGACGTCGTGCTTTTCGGGCTAAAGGATTTTCAGCAATGCGCGGTCGTGCGTCGCATGGCGACAGATCTCAATCTTCCCATCAAGATCGTCACCGTGCCAACCGTTCGGGAACCGGACGGGCTCGCGATGAGCAGCCGCAATCGGTATCTCAGCAAGGAAGAACGTCGGCGAGCCGTTGCCATCAGTCGTGGACTGTTCGCCGCGGCGGAAGAATTCCGCGCAGGAGTGCGCGAGGTGGAGAAGCTGATTGCGATCGCCGAGCGGCAACTTGAGACAGTGGATCGGCTGCAATATCTTGAACTTGTCGACGGTGATACGCTCAAGCGCGCCGAGAGTCCCCTGCGGTTTCCGGCGGCGCTCTGTGTCGCAGCCTACGTTGGTTCGACCCGACTGATTGACAACGTCCTACTGGGACTACCAACTCCGTAGCGCAATTCAGAACCAAACCGATAAACTATCTTTTCGTTATAAACCACGGATCGGCCGACCGATTCACCTGTTCAGGCCGTGGGCCCAACCCAGCGATTTGAGACGGTGCAGGTCCGGGATTTGAGCGTCGCGCACTCCGCGACCCTTGTTCCACCGACGCAGCGCAAACCTTAGCATCTGGATGTGGGTCGGACATGGAGTGCGCGCCCGGTGCTTCTGCGGAATTCGCCGCTAGTTCGCTCGAAAAGCAAGCCGTCTCAGCTCCCAGCATCTTCGGCACCGTCGACCATCTCCAACTTGCGCACAGCAGTCAGATGACAGTCGCGGCCTTCGGATCCACGACTCCACATTGGGACCAAGCTTGTTACCTCCCGCGCCTTTATTCACTCTCGACGCGCGAAGTCGACATCGCGATGACCCTGGACACGCAGGCCCCGGGTCAGGTGACGTCGCAAAAGCGTACTGACTACACACTCCATCTCAAGGGTCGGAAGTATGAGTCAAACACCGCCGCTGGCCCAACTCCTTGGCGGATCTGGCGGGTCACGTTTTGTCGGCCTACATCCCCGAACTGCTTTCCACGGAGAAACCTATCGAAACTCGGTGATCGCATCCAGCTCCTGCCAACAATTTGCAGCACGAGCGTGATGGCGCAGGCCGATGCGGTGCAGTATGGAGCGGCGGTCGGCGCGCTGCTGACCTTTTTGCCATCGGGGTGGCCGCTTCTGAAAATGTTGCGTCCGAAAGAAGTGCGGCTCTCGCATAGATACTCGATTGTCGTCCGGGTGTGACGGCTGCACCGATAAAGGCCGCTCTCGACGCCATTGTAGTGGGTGTTCCTGCCGACAAGCGCATGTTTCTGCATCGTTGATGGTGAGGCGCTCATCGTCAGACCAGAACTGCCCCGATTTGAACGAATATGAGCCTTACTCGTGAATGGAGGGGCGTGAATTGTCTCTCCCGAGCAGCACAGAACTTTCCGTGCTGTCCTCCCTGAGCCAGAGCGGCGAGTTGGGCGATGGCGGATCGCGAGATCCGGAGCACCTTGTCTGGGATTAGGATCCTCGCTAGGAGGGGATACGGCCTGGATGATGCGTCGATGGGAGAGGTTCTGACGAACCAGCCGGACTCGACTCTGCTTTATGTGCTACCGAATCATTGGCCTTTGCCATGTCAAACACCATGGACGTGGAAGCGAGGAATTCGCGATGTCGCAGATGAATAGCGCCCGATTCACGGACGATCCGCGCTCGTTATTGCGCGCCAATCTTGATGAGCTTGAGCAGCGCATAAATCGGGCTTGTATGCGGGCTCGCCGCAGGCGCTCAGAAGTTCGTGTTTTGCCTGTCAGCAAGACCGTGCCCGCCGCAATTATCCGTATCGCATCCGAACTCGGCCTTTGCGAGTTCGGCGAGAACAAGGTCCATGAGGCGGAGAGCAAGGTCCGCGATTTGGCCGACCTGTCGTTGAACTGGAGTGTCATCGGTCACCTCCAGACGAACAAAGTGAAATCGATGGTCAAGTTCGCGAACGAGTTTCATGCGTTGGATACCTTGAGATTGGCCGAAGCGCTCCAGGCCCGCCTGAGCGCCGAAGGCCGGCATCTCGACGTGTTCGTTCAATTCAACACCTCGGGTGAGGTGAGCAAATACGGTTTGCCGCCCAACGAGGTAGAGGATTTTGTTCTTCGGCTGTCCGACTATCCAGCCCTTGTCCCTCGCGGCTTGATGACTCTCGCCGTCCTGAGCGGAGAGGCGGACAAGGTTCGCGAATGTTTCAAGTTGCTGCGGGGGCTTCGAGACGCACTCCGCGATAGAACATCGACGCGACTTGATCTCCTCTCAATGGGGATGACAAGCGACTTCGAGATAGCAATCGAGGAAGGTGCCGATGTCATAAGAGTTGGTCAGGCGATATTCGGACCTCGGCCGACCAAGGACGGACAGTATTGGCCCGGGCTTCCTCTCCCCACCAGCGCGCTATCCGAGTGAGGCCGCGGGACCTGCCGCGAGTTCTGTTGCGTCCGTCGCCTGCCAACAGCAGAGTGAAATCACCACACCAATGCTAGCAAGTCGCCCCGTCACGATCCGCATAACGCCCCTTGTGAGCTGACCAGGCTCGATGGCGGACCCACTCTAAGTCGACACGCCGGAGCCTCGCCGATTGCAGGCGGGCCGCCCAACGGAAAACACGGCGAATTTCTCCGCGACTAGGAACCCTAAGGTGCGCCGCGAGGTTCTTCTGCGTCAGGGCTAGGGCTTGCGAAGTTCTCTTGCATGGCTATCCAGATCGTGATGGACCATACAGGCGACAGTCGACATTGTTTTGACCAAAGCGACCTAAAGGGTCTGGCTAGGCCGAGCCGCGCTTCAACAAGCTGACAGGCCGCGGATTATCGCTGTCAACCGGACGGCGGCGGGTGATCTTAAACCCGTACGGGCATTTGATCCGACTGCAGATGAGACGCTGCTCTGTTCGCGCACACCGGGCGACGGTATTAAATTCATCAGGTCACCATAGTCTTGGAGCTTGATGAAAAATGCAGCCTAAGATCGGGTGGTGTTTCGTTCTCGAACAAACGCGGTAGCCGGCGACGTGATGCTCGCTCAGAAGATCGCGCTCGAGACCGACGAAGCCGCAGTGCTCGCGCTTGCCAACCGGTTTGTCCGAGACTGCCCGTCCTGCCCCGAGTAGTACGGCGTGCTTACTAGTCCGCTCATGGGCGGGGCCGCCGCCTGTGACAGCGGCAGCCCTAGCCACGAAGGCGCCGTTTACGCGATACATCGGCAGCTCCGCGGCTACGGGTAGCGTGCCGCTGAAATCCTTTTCGAACACGCCGGGCTTGGAGGTGTCGTAGACGGTCCTGCCAAAACCCTTCTTCTCGACTTCGACGATCCAGCTCGGCGGCGCCATGATGGCGTCGAACTGCTTGGTCTGGAGCGATGGGAACATCGTGTTGGGACCGCCGCCGGCGACCCAGTTTACCTTGTGGCCGAGACCGCGCACCTCGAACACATAGGTGCCGAACACCCAGGTGCCTGACCCCAGTGCGGTGGCGGCGACGATCGGCTTGGCGCCATCTGCGCGCTTGTAGTTCGGGAGCTTCTCGACGGAATTGATGCCGCTCTCGGTAGAGGTCCTGCCGGACCATGATGTTGGCATAGGAGCATATCATCTCGGTGGCGAGCAGAATCTTGCACGGCTTGCCACGCGCGCTGAGCTGGAGTGGATGGCTGGCATCTCCATGCGCGAACAACGCTTGTCCTGCGGCCAGTGTCTGGCGACCGAACGTGCCGGCATTGCTGGTGATAAGCTTGGAGTCGAGCCCTTCGTCTTTGAAGTACCCCTTCAACTCCGCGATCATGCCGATTGCGTAGACCGGCGAAACCGGTCCGAAGGCGAGCGAGACCTGCTTGCCTCCGCGCGCAATCGTCCCGGCAGCAGCGATGCGCCGGCCAATGTGGAGCCCGCGATCAGCGCGTAGCGCCTGGTGAAATTTCATGTGCTCGTCCCTGTCTTCTATTCTGATCGCGCCGATCGGTCAGGACGGCGCCACTTTGATTGTCCTTACTTGTCGCAGCGTCTCGATTTTGTTTGGAGAAAGGCCGATTTCGCTCAGGATCTCGTTCGTCTGCTCGCCGATCTGCGGCGGATCGTAGCGGTTGGTCAGGCGTCGGCCGTCCATGGAAATCGGCAATAGCGGCGTCCTTGCCGTTCGGCCGTCGGGCAGCCGAATGTCGGTCAGGCCGCCCGACTGGTTGAGATGCGGATCATCGAAGAGATCGCCGGGCTTGTTCACCGGTGCGTAGGGCAGGTCAAGCAAGTCGAGGCGTGCGGCGAGATCGGCCTTGTCCCATTGCCTGAATATCTTCACGATTTCGGGGATCAGCCAATCGCGCTGATCGACACGGTCGTTGCTCGTCGCAAAGCGCGGATCGGCAAGCCAGCATTCGCGATTGAAGGCACGGCAGAACGCCTCCCACTGCTCTTCACTCACGATAGTGACGAACAGCTTCGAGCCGTCCCTGGTGTCGAACAGGTCGTAGACCGGCCAAGGGCTGTCCTTGATCGAATAGGGGATCGACGGCTGACCGCTGACCACCTCGCACATCATGGCCTGCGCCATCAGGAAGACGTTGTTCTCGTAGAGCGCGCTCTGGATATAGCGACCTCGGCCGGTCCGCTGCCGCTCGGCGAGCGCGGCCCGGATCGCGATCACACCGAACATGCCGCCCATGACATCGTTGACCGAGGCGCCGGCGCGCATCGGCCGGTCGGGCGAGCCGGTCATGTAGGCGAGGCCACCCATCATCTGCACGACCTCGTCGAGCGCGAGGCGGTTCTCGTAAGGGCCAGGCAAATAGCCCTTGAGCGAGCAATAGATCAGGCGCGGCGCGAAGGCGGCGACGGTGTCATAATCGAGACCGATCCGCTTCAACAAGCCCGGCCTGAAATTCTCGATCAGAACGTCGCTGTTCTGGATCAGCCTGCGTGCGATGTCCCGGCCTTCCGCGGTCGACGTATCCAGCGCGATACTGCGCTTGTTCCGGCTGTAGGTGGCGAAGAAGCCGGCGGCGGGACCTTTGAAATAGCGGGTGCGGTCCCCTTGGGCGGCTCGACCTTCATCACGTCGGCGCCGAGATCAGCGAGGATCAAGCCGCAACTCGGCCCCATCACCATCTGGCTGAACTCGATGACACGAAGGCCGGCCAGCGGACGCGGGTCCGATGCGGTCCCGGGCGCGGCCGCCGTCATGCCGGCCTCCGCAGCACCTTGGGAATGCCCGTTTCATGCAGATGCCCCGTCAGATGCTTTGCCGGGATATGGCGAGCGAGAATCTCGCGCGTTTGCATCAGGCGATCGAGGTCGATGCCGGTGGAGAGTCCCATGCCTCCAGCATGAACACGAGATCCTCGGTAACAATGTTGCCGCGTGCACCTGGCGCAAAGGGGCAGCCGCCGAGGCCCGACACTGCGTCATTGGGGCACAAATATACTGCCAATCGTCAGCCGAGTTGTCATGCGCTTTATGAAATCGGAAATTCTCGACGAGTTTGCGCCGGGCAGGACCGATCCTATCGGCTGGCCATCATCTCGAGCCATTGGCTTCAAGGCGGAGCTCAGTATAACCCAAGTGCTGTCGAAGAAGCGCGAGGCCTACAGATGAAGGTGCTCGACACGTGGGCGCCTTACTCCGATCTTGCAATGCTACTTGAGCAAGACGCGTCGCGGTTTTCGATCACTACCTACTTTGTACTTAACCAGCTTCATGCCTTCATTCGCGTCCCGTTCGAGTTGCTAAGCGATCAAAAAGCTTCGCGATGTGGACTGGTACGACTACGCGCGCGCCATTCGAAATACGGTGTCGCACAACTTCCGCTTGGTTTTCTCAAGATACAAGCCGGAGCATTTTCCGATCACCTGGCGCGGCATTTCCTTGACCGCTGACCTGGACGGCAAGGCGATTACCTTCGAGTCATTCTGGCACAAATCCGGTTACGAGCTTTTCGTTGCAATGCGAGAGTTCGCCGAGGTTTTGCCGGAGTGACGATTTGACCAGTTCATGATCGTGCGAAAGCGATGAGCGGCCCGAGATCATGATTGTCGGCCGCCTGGAGCGCTGCGATATAAGACGCACGGGCGGCCCCAGCCGTCTGCAAGTCGGCGCCGCCCCAGCCTGGGCATCGAGCTATTTTATCGTACCATCCGCCATCTCAGTTTGACGCCGGACGGTGAGGCGTGCTTCGCCAGTTGCGCTCACGCCCTTGATGAAACTGGCGACGCTGAACGCGCGTTGAGCTCGAAGCATGGCAAACCAAGCGGGAGGTTACGGATCGATATGCCAGCTGCCTTTTGGCAGGCTTGTTCTGCTTCCTCTGTTGCTCGATATAGCCAAAGCTTATCCAGCCTTGCGATTAGTGGTGACCTTTACCGCAGAATAGTCGATCCAGTGGAGGAGGGGGTCGATCTTTCGATCCGGTTCGGAGAACTGCGCGACTCCGGCGAGCGCTTTGCAGTTCCCGGAATTTGGCAAACACGAGATGAAGACGGGCCTGCACCTCCTCATCGGGATTTGGAAGAATTATGCCCGCTCGATCGTAGGCGAGTCCCGCTGGCAGAGGCAGCCGCAGTTCGCCCCGCGCTGCCTTCTGGCGCTCCCCTTGGTGAATGCGCATCCGAAGCTGATGCAGCTCCGCCTCGTCGGATGCGTACAGCCAATCTGCATGCGCTGCCCAATTGATTCATGGCCAGCCGGCAGAGCCGCCACTCGGCCGCGCATCCTCCCTCGACAATGTCACGCCGAAGGAATTTCCTCCTGGGAAGTTGATGGTGTGGTCCGGCGCGCCCGCAGAATGGTGTCGGCGGTGCGGCGCGCCAGAGAGAGCCCAGTGAGTGAAGGATTTGCGGAGCCCAGAGTCGGGAACACCGCAGGCCCGACGACGTAGACGTTTGGAAGGTGATGAAACCTGCCGTACGTGTCCGTTATCGACTCTTCGGCATTGCCCATAAATAGGGTGCCGCCCTCGTGGTAGATCGTCCCAATGTCGCTATGGTTGGGTTCTGCCGGGTACCGAATGTTGTCGGCGTCTCCCGCAAGTTGCTTGGCCAACTCAATCGCCACTTCGTCGAGCGCCCCCCATAACTGAGTGTCACTCTGCGATGGGCCAAGCTTCGCGTAAGCGAGATCCCCTTTGAGGCTGATAAAGTTCTTCCACTCATCCGGTCGCTTTATGCGACGATTGCCCTCCATTTCGCCGATCCCGCGAAACACGATCGAAATCCACTCCTGGTCACGGTCGCCTATCCACCGCTCAAGCTGGTCTACGTCCGGCATCAATCTCATCACAAAATCCCACGGGCTGCTGCTCTCGGGCCGAAGGGCGGCCGCGACAATCTGGTAATGAAACCGTCGTCCAAGTAGTTCACCGCGAGCCATGAACGCAGCTAGGTCGTTCCCTGACGGATTTGGCGGACCGAGCCCGAGTGCCTTGCGCCGAATTCGAACCGTGGTGCTGTTACCCATATGCGTCATGAAGTTGCCTACCTTGGGAGGTTGGGTTTGCTGGCCGACCCCCAGATGCGCCAGAGCCAGTCGAGTAGCCTCGACCGTTCCGTTGGCCAGGACGACGGTAACACCGGGCGCGAGGCGAAGCCTCTTCCGATCTCCGCTTACTTCCAGATCAAGTGACGTTACCGCTTGTTTCTTGTCATCAAGGGTCAGGCCGACGACTTCCGTGCGCGGAAGCAACATCAAACGTCGGTCCCATGGCGTGTTTGCGTTGTTATTTACATCTTGATTGATCGCATCGATGAGAAAGGTCACGCTGCTGTATTGATCGAAGGTAAAAATGCCGGATGTGGGCCGCCGGCCCATCACGGCAAGTGGTGCCGGCTCGATGCGATCAATGCGGCTTCCGCCCTTGCCAAAGACTTTTCCTTCGGCCGTCTGAAATGCCTTGTACAACGTCTTGTAGGTGTCTGTCTCTTCAATGAATTCCGTCTTTTGATTTGAGCCAATTTCAGTTGCCGTATGGTCGTAGCCCTCGGGGCTGTTCAGGAATCCCGAACATCTTCCGGCCACTGCGCGAGATCAACGGGCGTTAACTTCGGCGACCAGCCCGCCCAGAACAGCGAACGGCCTCCTACACAGAAAGCCAAAGCTTTTTTGTTATTAACATCCTCTGTCACGAAGGGCGGCTCACCCGTCCAGGGGCGGGCCCACACAGCATCCTGTGACATGTTGCCGAGAGGAAGGTTGTTGATATGGGTTGAAAGAAAGAATGGGCCCGCCTCCAGCACCAGAATTCTGATCTTATTGTCGGCATCCCGCCGATACAGCTTGTCGGCACAGTAAGCGCCAAACATGCCGGCTCCAATAATGACCACATCAAACTGATGCGCAGCCACTGTATCCCACGAACTGCAAATCCGACTTCCAATCGCGTCCATACTGAATGTCGTGTTTTCAATGCCGCCGCGTTGCTTGGCCAAAGTATCAAATACGCCCATGACAACACTCCTCGAGCCTGCCTGTCTGGATTAAATATGCAACCAAAGATAAGCGAAAACGTGAGTGCCCACAATCTGCCGGCCGCGCTTCTTCTCTCATTCGTTCCGGCGTGAAGAAGCGCATGGAAGCCGAGCAGTCACGTCTGAAAGGAGTCCTGACGAAGCGGCCGGAGTGTCGTCGCGACATGCTGCGCTGCCGCACGATATTGGTCGCAAGGCAATGGCAGACGTAGCCTCGTCCCATCACACCACCGGATCGAGAGGTGGCGCAACGTCGCTCCGCGCAGGCGCGGCTTTCCGATGCGCTTGAAAATTCTCAAGAAGGCATCGTGCTCCTGGACGCGAACGGGCACATAGCATTGGTCAATTCCCGAGCCAGCGAATTCATCGGTTGCTCCTCGCAGCTTGTTCATCCGGATTTTCGAGGCGAGCGGGTGCCGAGCGATGAATCAACCGGAGCGGAAATCACTCAACGAGAGGTCTCTCACGACGTCGAAGGATTGGCGGGCGAAGCCCGCCTCCCAGATGGACGGTGGCTGCGAGTTAGCCGCAGCCCGACCCAAGAGGGGGGTGTTATCCTCGTTTATAGCGATATCACCGGGTTGAAGCGTCAGAAAGCCGAGTTGCATGCGACGAATCTGAGACTGGATGCGGCGCTGACACACATGTCTCATGGTCTCTGCCTCTACGATAGTGAGGCACGGCTGCAAGTTGTAAATCGACGCTTCTGTGAGATCTTTGATCTTTCGCCTGAGCTCGTCGCTCCGGGCATGACTTTCGAGGAAGTACTCGGTTTGAGTGTTGCCGCTGGAAATCATGGGCGCCAGACGGTGGCCGATCTGCTGGCGGAGCGGGAGAAATGTTTGGCTCACCACGAGCGCGGCAACTACCTCCAGCGCCTTAACGACGGACCCGTCGTCTCTATTGGGCATCGCTTCACTTCTGACGGCGGCTGGCTCATCAGTTGCGAAGATGTGACCGATCAACAAAGAGCCCAATCTCAAATTACCTTCATGGCGCGGCATGATGATCTGACCCGACTACCTAATCGCTCATTGTTCGCCGAGCGCATTGAACACGCCGTCGCCGCGGCCGGCCGGGGTTCTGGCTTTGCGGTGTTCTGCCTGGATCTGGACAATTTCAAACAGATCAATGACACCTTGGCCATCCGGTCGGTGATGGGCTGCTTTGCGCGGTCGCCGACCGATTGAGCGCGTGCGTCCGAGAGATTGATACCGTCGCCCGGTTGGGTGGCGACGAGTTTGCGATCATACAATCTGATGTCCAAAACGCTGAAGATGCCGAACGTCTCGCCCGCCGTGTGGTGGAATGTATCGGAGCGCCTTATGAGCTAAATGGGCATCGCGTCATCGTCGGGTGCAGCGTCGGAATTGCACTCGCGCCCGGTGACGGCACGACACGCGAAATGCTCCTGAAAAATGCGGACATGGCGTTATACCGGTCCAAGGCGGGCGGCAGGGGAACATGGCGCTTTGTCGAACCGGCGATGGACGCAAGTTTTCAGAGCCGCCGCGCGCTCGAACTCGATCTTCGCGAGGCCATGGACAAGGACGAATTCACTCTGTTCTATCAACCCATTTATGACTTGTGGATGGACCGGATCAGCGGCTTCGAAGCACTATTGCGCTGGCCTCATCCGAAGCGTGGGCTGGTGCCACCTGACCAATTCATTCCCATTGCAGAAGACATTGGTCTCATCACTCCGCTGGGTGAATGGGTTCTCAACCGCGCCTGCGAGCAGGCGGCCGGTTGGCCGAGCGAGCTCAAGATTGCGGTCAATGTCTCGGCGACTCAGATTCGCGATCCAAGATTTGCGGAGGTTATCGCAAACGCGCTTGATGCTTCAACGCTGGCCCCGCAAAGGCTCGAATTGGAAATCACGGAGTCTGTTCTCCTTGGAAACAGCGCCGAGACGATTGCAACACTGCACAAGTTGAAGGCGCAGGGGCTAAGCATCGCTTTAGATGATTTTGGTACTGGATACTCCTCGCTAAGCTATCTGCGCAGCTTCCCGTTTGACAAGCTCAAAATCGATCAGTCATTCGTCCGTGACGCAACAGCGACAAATGGATCTAGATTAATCGTAAGAGCCATTACCAGTCTCGGAAAAGGTCTCGGCATAACAACAACGGCGGAGGGGGTCGAGACGATTGAACAGTTGAATCAGATAAAAGCGGAAGGGTGCAACGAGGCGCAGGGATTCCTATTCAGCCGCCCGGTCCCTGCTACCGAAATAGCATCAACGATCCTGAACCTGAGAGGCGGCCTCGCAAAGCGTCAGTTGAGCAGTGCGATGACCGGCTAAGACGAACCAAGACTTTTTGTTCAGTCCTGAGTGCGCTCTCGCCGTTGCGTTTCAATGCGTTCCGGATCCGCATCGTGCGTAGCATGTTAGCGACCGAGGCTACAAAGACTCCGATCGTCGGGCGCGATCATAATCAGCGGCGCTATCAGCGCGCTGCAGCTCCAGCCTACGGTTTTGTTGAGCGCTGTGAAGTGAAACTCATCGAGGCTTCCATTTTAACTTCACACGGATCCGCTGCACCAATTGTTGGCGCGCCCAAATCATGGAGGCGCACAGGTTTTCCGAAGGAGAGTTCGCTAAATCGGCAGTACCCGATACTTGCTATTAAGGCTTTTTTTCCGGGGGGCCATATAGAAGGCGATATATCGTCGAGGAGCCGATGAGGGTCTGGGTCAGCTTAGCTTTGCTCGCGGCATTTTTTCCGCCGGGCCAGCCGTTTGCCTCGGTAGCGGCGGAGACATCAGCCGATACCACGGCGCGCGCCAGCTATCGTCGGCCGGCGGCGATCCCTTTTCCCGATCGTAATCCCTACACGGTGCCGAAAGCTGCTCTCGGGGAAAGACTCTTCTTCGATGCGCTGCTCTCGAAGTCCCGCACCCGTTCCTGCGCGACATGCCACAATCCGTCGCTTTCCTGGGGGGATGGCCTTGCGCGTGCGATCGGCGAGGATCCCAGGGGCCTGCCATTGCGTGCGCCGACCCTGATCGATGTGGCGTTCACCGAACCGTTGGGGTGGGACGGCAAATTCAAGACTCTCGAAGCCGTCACGCTCGGGCCGATCACAGGCCGGGCCAACATGAATTTGACGGAATCAGAATTGATCGCGCGTCTCTCCGCTATCCCGGCCTATACTGACGCATTCGCAGCCGCATTCGGGGACGATGCGATCACGCGACCCAGGATCGAAGCCGCCTTGGCTACTTTTGAACGAACCATCGTTGCTGGCGAATCTCCATTCGACCGATGGATCATGGGAGACGAAACAGCGATCAGCGCGGCGGCAAAACGCGGGTTTGAGAGTTTCAACGGCAAAGCCCATTGCTCAAACTGCCACGGTGGAGCATCTTTTACTGACGGATCGTTTCACGATATTGGCGTCGCAAAGAACGACGACGTTGGACGCGGCCGGCTGTTTCCGACGTCGCAAAAGCTGCGGTACGCATTCAAAACGCCGACATTGCGCGATGTCGCGCGGCGTGCTCCCTACATGCATGATGGATCGGTCGCGACCCTCGAAGGGGTCATCGAACTCTATGACAAGGGTGGGATTGACCGTCCGAGTCGCTCGCCTTCAATAAGGCCTCTATCTCTTACGGAAAGCGAAAAAGCGGATTTGATCGCTTTTCTTCAGACGCTCACCGCATCCTCGAAGGATACGCCTTTTCCCAAATTAGCGCGGTGACCGGCGCCCCGATCGCGCGGTCGGGGAGGCTCTTAGGGAAAGTGCGGCAATGCCGCTCCCAGTAAGCCAAACACGAGGATGAGGAAACCGCCCGCCCACGTCTCCAGGGTTTCACTGCATGCTGTGAGCCGCTTTGCGGTGCGGGCCAGCGCCGAGCCCACGGGCACTCTCTTCGTACGAAACGCGCCGAACATGGACTACTCCAGACATCCGTTTTTGTCTTACATTCAGTACGACACTTGCATTGAAGGCCCGTCGTCAAAATCGGTAAAATTGAAGGGACTTGCGATAGTCTCGCCGCAAAATCCTTGTTGGCGTGTCGCCATTTACGCAGCGAACAACCGTCGGATGCGGGCTCCGTCATATCCTTAAAACTTATGCTAAGTTGAATACATCGTCAGAGGCGGGCGCTTTTCCAAGAGGGGTAGTTTTTTGGCTAAACACCGAGGAAATGATCCGTGCTGTCTGCGGATTTTTCTTCATCTCGCTTTGGGCGGTGGGCGGTATCTTGCTGACTCCGGAATTGAAAACGACTTCGCCAATGGTTGGGCCTTTGCAGCTCGCCATCGCCACAGGCCTGCTATCGCGCCGCACTATGCTCTTTTCCGCAGCGGGGATCGCCGTGCTGTTCGCGCTCGCCGTTCGAGACTACGGAACGTTTCAGCTGGCTGATTATCCGATCTTTCTGGGCCTTGCGGCCTACCTCGCGCTCACTGGCTTGCAAAAAGATCTGTTCGGCGTTCCGCCGCTCGATGTCGTTCGCTACGCAACCGCCGTCACGTTGATGTGGGCCTCGGTGGAAAAGTGGGCCTACCCGGAATGGAGCTTCCCACTTCTGATCGAGCACCCCGGCATGACGCTTGGGTTCGACAGTGAGTTCTATATGCGTGCCGCTGGTATGGTCGAATTCACGCTCGCGTTTGCCCTGGCTTGGACGCCACTGGTCCGGCGCGTTGCAGCTGCCATACTGCTTGGAATGTTCATCAGCGCGTGCTTCGAATTCGGCAAGATTGATTTGATCGGGCACTCGGCGATCATCGTCGTCCTGGTCGCGATACTTTCCGATAACCAGCCGAGTGAGGCCGACTATCGCGCTCCCTGGCTCGCTCCGGCCGGCCTATGTGCGGCGCTGACGGTTACGCTCTTCGCCTACTATGTCGCATGCAGTGATCTTCAATACCTCAATTCTGTAGGCGCGCTACTTTTTGACATGCACGCCAAGCTTCATCTTGGGATGAATGCCGCACAACACAGCGTAATCACCAGCCACTGAAAAGAGGACGTCGAATTGGCTGCCCGGCTGTTGATCGCCGGAATCGAATTCGAAGGTGTCTGAGCTCAAATATAGCCGGTCGTCGCCACGTCCTTGCGGGGAGACAAACAGTGGAGCCTCATGGCATCAGCTGCTGAGTAAAGATTGTTTGATTGCCCGCAGGGCATCAGAACAAATCCGCGTAGCAAATAATGAACTTCGGCACATAGGGAGCATGATTGAACGCTCGCCTGGCGTCAGCATGTTCTCTGCGAAGCCTTAATGGCGCTGTGTTCGGCTCACGCAGTGGAATCCGCAACCCTGGCCAGACGCAAACGGCGTCTCGCGCGTCTGACGGCGTTCCGCGAACGCTGACGAACCAAGGCGAGTGCTCCGCACCACCATCGCCCCGATTAAGCGTTGAAATTCGTCAAAGAATTCATCCAAGCGCTGGATTTGTGCTCATCGCGCGCCTCATTGCAGGAATCCATATCGGTATTAAGCGACGTTCCAGCAGATATCCACGCTATGAGACGGACCGCACTATGACCAATCGGGTACCAGCCGTCCTTGAACCGCTGGACAGCTCGGGAGACACCGCTCTCGCAGGAGTTGCCTGACGACGCTCTATCGGCCCGATAGCTTGCGTCCTAATTTCGGCGCCAGCGCCTCTTCTTCTGGCTCTGGATTCATTTCCGAAAAAGAGCTTCGTTCTGTATCAGCACACTTTCGGTGCGGGACCGTCATATTCTGATGATGGTTTTTTCTATGTCGGTGTGCCACTGCAACGCCATCGTCGTGATCACTAGCTAGCCATGGGCAACAGTCGTACGCACTCTTCGATGACGTACTCAGGAATGCTCTCGAACTTATGCGGATTGAGCTGCATCACATACTCATTCTCGATGTGATAGGACTCGTTGATAAATTTCCGGATCACGTCGTCGTCGTGATCAATGTTGAAAACCCGGAATAGCTGGATTTTCTCATAACCGACGTCTGTGGCCAAAAATTTCGCACGGATGCAGTTTACATCGTTCACCTCCGCGACAAGTGCGTCGTAGGAAAACCCGGGAAGGTGCTCTTGTCGGATGCTGGCTTCTGCTGCCCCCTTTTCCTCGGACGTCATATCCCGGTTTTCGGTTTTTGATTGCAGCGTCGGCACTGCTCGCCCCTTGAACAGGCTAGCTAGAAGATTGTATTCCAATCCGACATCATCCCGCAGCTCGTAATCGCGCCGCAAATAAATGGCTGCGAGAATCGGGTCCTGCAGGGCGGCGATGTTTGCTTTACAGACCTTCCCGAACGTTTGGATGTCCTCCTTCGAAATGGGGACTTCCCTCACCACACCGCCCCGCGACGACAGAAACGATGCCGAGGGCTTGGATGCTTGGAAAACATCTTTAGTGCTCTTTATGACATCAATGGCAGGCTCGATATCGTGCGTGAGCATCAAGGTCGTTCGCCCATTGAGACTGGCTTTGCCTTTGAACAACTCGTGAAGAATGGCGAACTTTTTGTTCTTGTCGAATGAGGATATTGGGTCATCCAGCACTACTAGGTCCGGATTCTCACTGAAGACCTGGTACATAAAAAGAACCAGAGCAAAGGCGTTTTTCTCACCGTAGCTCAAGTGTTTTGAGGCGGTCTCGAGGTGCCCAACCAAATCACGGTGCACCAGCTTCATTTTGTAGGATTCGGCCTCCGGCACGATCTCCACCGTGTATTTATAACCTGCGGACTTTAGGAACGCGTTGATGCTTGCCTGATTAGACTCAATAGTCTTCTTGATTTTGCTTTTGTGCTTTTTGATCTGTCCGGTCAATTCGCCAACTTTCGACAAGAGGCTTTCCAGCTGCGCATTGACGGGATCCGTGATGCTCCTTGTGTCCTCGGAGTCCATCTTGTCCATCAGCGCCAGGTCAATCTTCAGTGGCGTAATCCGTGCGCTGATTTGCTCAACGTCCCTCAAAGAGAAGAACGAAATAGCCCGCAGGCCTTCCAGTTGAGTGATCAACCCATCTATTTCAGCCTTTAGTCCGGTCAAGAAGCTGAGTTCCTGCGCTGTCAGCTCGAGCCTGGTTTTCGTGACCTTTTCTAGGTTTTCACGGCACTTCTCGCTGAAGTATTTGCCGAGCCTTTCGATGACCGCTTTCAGAGTATTTAGATGGCCGACCGCCGTAGCATCGTACTCCTTCTCTACAGCGAGAGCAGTGTCTTTCTGGCCCTCGCCTGCTAGCGCGGTGGAGCAATAGGGGCAGGTGTCGCCCAGCTTCAAGAAGTCGTTGCCCTTGATCTGCCAAGCGATCCACTTGGATGGCTCGTTGCTCCGGATGAATGTCTCGAACGGTTTAAGGGCCACAGGAATGTTTTCGATCTTGTTGCCAGTGCCGAACGCCTTATGAATCTTGCTGCTTTTTGGAATGCTGCCTGGTTTAGACTTACCAAAAGCATCGCGCAGTTCCTTCAGATCGGTGATGGTCTGCTCGATCTCTGCGTTGTTCGTCAGCGCCTGCTTAATCCCTGATAGCAGCGAGTCGATAGCAACCATCGCAGCGACGTATTCCGGGGTCTTTATGAAGATGTCGAAGCTATTTTTGAGAACTTCGTCTTTTTGGAATACGAACTGCTGAACGTAGTCGTCATCAAAGACCAAGGCCGATGCCAAGCTGTCGATGCCTTCAACCTGTGGAGGTGCCGCCTCCGCATTGCCACGGTGTTTGAATGGTACGAGGTCTTGAAGGCCACCGTCCCCTCTGATCTTGCTGACGATTGCCTTAGCCAATGTGCTTTTGCCCAATCCATTCGGGCCATACTTAATATTGAGCGTGCCTTTCGTGAGAACTACTTCGGCACAGTCCACGCTGTTGCAGTTGCTGATGGCAATATTGAATTGAGTCATAAGGTCCCCGGCACTTGAGAATGCGCATTTTCGTTCAATGCTGTAAACGTTCTCGCGACTAAAGGGTGTAGAACATCAATCTGGTATGTCCAAGAGGAAGCCGCGCATAAGCCCCCCTTTCAATGCCGGCCAGGCGGCCATAGCGAGGTATGCGCTGACGCTGGCTCCGCTGGTCATTGTGCGACCTGTCGAGTTGCAACAGGCGGAATGGACCGGGTTCAGCCTGGCTGACGAGGAAATGGCGCATAGTCTGCTAGTGTCGGCAGCAAGTTTGCCAAGCGTTCGCCGCTGTTCACCAGCGGCTTATTCAACCAATATTCCACGAAGGCGGCCGATGGCTACCTGAGTACCTGAGTATGCTGGCGCTCCGCCGCCTCATTTACAAGCTGAAATCACTCGGAGTACCCACGTCGGCTGTGGCGTTCATGTAGAATTGGCACGTAGTTCTGGGAAGGCTCACGAATGAGGTATCAGGCGGAGAATGGCCATGACCTCATCCAAGTGACGCTTTTCAACAAGTACCGGGATCGATGTCGCCTTTTTCGCTCGGCATACGGCAAGGCGATGGTGCCCACCAACGATGCGGATACGATCCCCAGCAGGCATTATCCAAGGAGGTGTGAGGGGTCGCCCTTCGGAGCAGTGGACCACAGCTCGAGCCGTCTTGAACCGATCACCCACCGTCCATAACTCGTCTGGATCGCGGCGGCTCCCCAAGCAGCAGCTCGTCCGCAAGCCCATCGGGGAAACAAAACGCGGCGCCGTCACGAGCCCCGACAATGAACATCCTTCGTCGAAGTTGAGGAACTCCGCAGTCCGCAGCGTTCAAGATATCGTGACGGGCGTAGTGCTCAGCATGAGTGCGGCAGAAGCGGGTATCGAGCCCATTCTGTGTGGCAGCTCGGGCGGGATTCCTGCAGGCGACGACACGCCAGTTCTTGAACATGCCGCTCGGCTCTGCAGCTCTTTGCTTCACATCCTGCTTTCCTTGCTTCAACTTGATGGTGTTCACGCACATGTCGCCTTTAGTCACTCTCATCGCCGTCGCTCCACATCCGCTCGTTCCAGCTTTCGCAAAGAAGTCTGTCGGCCTGCTGCATCATCGCCTCACCTTTGGCCCGCATCTCGGCCGATTGGGCGGCCAGGATGTTGGCCATCGCGCGTGCTTTGCCAAGCTCTTTCGCCAGAGCCTTGCGATCGCCGCCCGGCAGGGGCGCAGGGTGATACTTCGGGGCCATCCGGACATCCAGGCACAAGAGATCGGATCGGCGATATGGAAGCGGGTTACGGCGTGTCGAGCGCCGGCCTGCAGCCATCTTCTTCATGCCTGCCGGTGCGCTGCTGGCAGGTGTTGTCGAGCAGTCGCTGCGCGACGTCCTTCCAGACCGCGTTGCCGCCATACAATCGGACTGCATCGGCGGTCTGGATTTCCACGGTCCGCTCGCAGCGGCGGCAGGAGATGCGCAGGACGTGGCGCTGGATTTCCGAAAGACGTCGCTGGCGCCGGATCGCGCCCGTCACGGCCATCCGTGGAAACGTGGACAGCGGCGAGTGGGCCCGCCAATATCCCGACACGACGCTCGTGCGCTTGGCGGGAAAGTCGATCTACGTTCTGCACGACCTGAAGACGCTGCAGGACGATCTTGGTGCCGGCATTGACGTCATCGTCTGCGGGCATTCCCACGTGCCGAAGATCAACACGGTCGGTGGCGTTCTCTACCTGAATCCCGGCAGCGCTGGACGGCGACGCTTCAAGCTGCCGATCACGCTTGCGACGCTCGAAGTCACGCCCGAGGGCATGCGACCGGAAATCCACGACCTTGGAGGCGACTGAACACACGACCGGGAGGGAATTCACAGCTGAGGAAGAGACAGGTGAGGGCGGTCGCGAAGGATCGCGCGGATGGAGGCGCCTGGTGATATTGCGCCTCCTTCAGATACGACCGCCATGACGCCGGCTCGGAAGGGCGGATATCGTACTTCTTGAATTCCGCTGGCGCCATTGCGGCGGCTTCATCGTGATCGCTACGGAAGCCAAGCTCGCCGCGAACAAGAAAGGCTAAAACGACGCCGGGAGAGGGGTTCGGTGAACCGTCGCCAACGTCGTCACTTTCCGCTCCTCAGGAAACCGCTCCAGCGTCATCAACGCCAGCTCAACGAGGCGAGGCAGCGGCTCGGTCGATTTCTCCCAGGTGATGATGGTCTGACGCGATTTGACGCCCAGCGCCATCCGCAACGTGTCCTGGGTGAATCGGTTACGGCTGCGCCATTCCGGGAGCTCAGTGCCGAGCATCGGTCGGCTCCACCGTCGTGACGGTTTCCTCGGCGGCGACATGGCCGCTCCACCAATTCAGCTTGACCTTACGAGTGCGCACGACCAGGCGGTGCAGGCCGCTTGCCATCGCCTTGCGAATGACGTCCAATGTTTGGACGTCAATTTTTTGGACATTTTTTGGTGATTCGCTCATCGATACCTCTGAAACTACAGATGAAACGGGATTTCGGCACCATCACCATACGGGCAGATGGTTAAATTCAACTTAAACGCCGAGAACTTAATTTCTTGCGAACATCCGGTTTCAGCCGCTTGCCTGACGCGTAGGCAGCAGCAAGCTCGCCCGCGACCAAAAGGACGAGCGCTCCGAAGGTGTAGGCATCGTGAATGGTGTAAATAATTGCAGCCCAGCCGATGGTCTTCATAGGACAATCCCCACGTGCCCAGGCTTTCGCCGAGGCGAGTTACGTGTTGGGATCATCCCTGCGCAATCGAGGCCCATTGCGCGTGATGCACAGCGTGCGCACCAGGAAGATCATTCTAGAGCCGGCGGCGTGCCGGCAGCCATTGTTGGGATCGCTAGTCCCTATTCTCCCCGTATTACGATCCGAGGTGCGAGCAATCGTCGCCACCGGGCTGTGGGTCTGACTATGCTCTGATGCGGACTTCTGTGTCCGCCCGATTCATGGCGGATTCGCGGCGGCTCACGCGACGCCGGTTCAATTCCGTTCGCCGGTTGGGCACGAAGGGAAGCGCTATTTTCGAGAACGTTCTCGTTCGCGCACGACATCCTTCGCCCGCTTGTCGGACCTGAGCCCGAGGAAGACGGGTTGGCGCAGTTCGCCCTTGCTGGTCTATTCCGCAAATTTGACCTCGGCCACCAACGAGGGCCTGACCCAGGTCGTCGCGGCCTCATCCTTCACTCTGGCAGGGAAGGGTGATTTTGAGGCCGTCAGCTTCATGAGCTTGGCATGGATGTCTTCCAGGACCTTGTGACTGAAGCCAGTGCCGACATGACCGATGTAGCGCCAAGCGTCATCTTCGCGCACGGCGAGGACCAGGGCGCCGAAGAACGGCCTGTTGCGCCTGGGCGCCGTGAAGCCTGCGATCACCACTTCCTGTCGCTTTGCCGTCTTGATCTTCAGCCAATCCGGGGTCCGGCTTCCGGACGCATACGCGCTGTCGGCGCGCTTCGCCATGATGCCTTCGAGACCCTTCCGCTCGGCCTCGGCGAAGAATTTCGTGCCGTTCCCTTTACGGTGAGCGCTGAAGGCGATCAGCTTGTCGCGCGGCAGAATTGCCTTCAATCGCTTTTTGCGCTCGAGGAGGGGGTGGCTGCGCAAGTCCGCTGCGTTCTCAAACATGAGATCGAACGCGCAATACAGCAGCTTGGCCTCGTGGCGCAGCGCGTTTTGAAGTAACTGGAAATGCGAGATGCCATCCTTACCGATCGCGACAAGCTCACCGTCGATCACGGCGTCGCCCTTCACGCCTCCAGCGCTTTGGCAACCTCGATATAGCTGCGGCTGATGATCTTGCCGTTGCGGCTGTAGAGCGCAACCTTGCCCCGCCGGATTTCGGCGATCATTCGGAATCCGTCGTACTTGTCCTCGAAAACCCAGCTGAGGTCGTCGAACGGCGCGTCGGTGAGCGTAGCGAGCATCGGCTGCAGGCGCTTGGGCAGGGTCGACGTCCGGCTCATTCGAGGCCAATCCTTAAGAGCGCGTTGCGAAATGCATGGACGTCCTTCAAGGATTAGGGAACGCTTCGAGGCCTTGTCGTGTTCCGCAGGCGCCGTGGCGTGCGCGACGTTGACGATCGATCGGGAAAGGGCGGATCAAACCGATGGCAAGAAAACTGAAGACCTACTACCAGACTTCGCTGGGCTTCTTCGATCAGGCGATCGCCGCGCCATCGATGAAGGTGGCGCTGGAGGCGTGGGCGCTAACAGCAATCTCTTCCATCAGGGCGCGGCGAAGGAGAGCGACGACCCGGACGTTATCGCCGCGACTATGGCAAGGCCCGGCGTCGTTCTCAGACGTCCGGTTGGAACCGGCCGGCCTTTCAGTGAGCATGCCGTGCTGCCCACCGATCTTGAGGGCGGAAAACGAACGAAAGCCGCCCGCAAGTCGAAAGGCTCAAAGGCGAAGAAGCGTTCCTCTCGCCCCGTCGACAGGGCTGCCGAGCGGAAGCCACTCTCGCCTACGAACGGGAGCAAAGGCGCCGCGAGCTTGAACGGGCGAAGGAAGAGGCCGCCAGGCAGAAGGAGCGTGAACGCCATCAGCAGGAGGTCGATAAGGCGCAGGCTGCATTGGACAAGGCCGAGCAGGAGCACGCGAAGCGGGCGGCTGCCATCCAGGTCGAGGTCGTGGCTCTTGAGAAGAGATCGCAAACTGAAGAAGCCCGCTGGGATAAGGAGAAGGAGCGATTGGAAGCTGCGTTGCGGCGGGCGCGGGGTTAGTTTCTGTGGTGGGACTCACGAGCAAAGGCCAGCGGTCTCCTTCAAGCGTTCATCGTTCGGGATCTGATACGCGTGCTGCGGCCTGGTTCACTGCGGCGCGGTCCCGTCGCTTCTCAGGGGCGAGCTCCATGACGGCCTGATGTAGCTCGGCCGGTATCGTCAGTTGACTCTCCAGGGGCTTGTTGGCCCGATCAAATGCATCCATCACAAATCCTCCCGCAGGCCCCGGAAGAACGGGTGCCGGACCTTTCCCTCGGCCGACTTCGCGCGGTACTCGATCTCGGCGAGCAGCTTTGGTTCGACCCAGATGCCCTTATGTGCGATCCGCTTGGTGTGCGGCTGCGTCTTCCGGATCAGCGGCTTCAGTCTTTTCTGGAGGTCAGCGGCGAACGTCTTGTCAAAGCCGTGGTCGGCCTTGCCCGCATAGATCAGATCGTCGCCCTTGAGGCGGCCGACATAGATGCCGTCCCATTTTCCCTCGTCGAGCGAGAAGCCGGCGATGGTCAGCGTCTCGCGCTGGATGCAGGTTTTCTTCACCCAGTCGCTTGTACGGCCCTTCGGATAGGGACCGTCTCGCACCTTCGAGACAACACCTTCCAGGCCGAATTTGCAGGCGTGCGCGAACATCTCGCGTCCCTCGATCTCGAAGCTTTCGCTGAACTGGACGTCGGTGCCGGTTAGGATCTTCTTGAGTTCGGCTTTGCGCTGAATGAGCGGCAGCTTCCGGAGATCGCGGCCGTTCAGATAGAGCAGATCGAACGCCACCAGCACGATCTTGGTCGACTTGCCTTTGAGCTCGTTCTGCAGCACCGAGAAATCGGTCGTGCCGTCGGCGGCGGGAACGACGATCTCGCCGTCGATGACGGCGGACCTCGCCTTGATGCGCCAGGCATCGTCGGCGACCTTCTTGAAGCGATGCGTCCAGTCGTGGCCACGCCGGGTGAAGATCCTGGCCGCCTCGTTGGCCAGATGCACCTGCACCCGGTAGCCGTCGAACTTGATTTCGTGAATCCATCGGCTACCGGAGGGTACCCTCTCGATCGAGGTCGCCAAGGCCGGTTCGATGAAGCCGGGCAACGGCGCCTTCACGCCGATGGCCGCGGGTCTTTTGCGCTGAAACGCCACTGAAGCACTCCACGCAACAGCTGATTCAAACTGACACAGTTCGAATCGTTCCGGAACCCGTGAATCCCTTGCCGCGTTGGTTTGTCATCAAATCCGACAGGAGGAGCCGATGGCGGCAGCGAAGAAGAAGATGGCGCGCGGGCGCAAGCAGGACCGGGCCCGTGTGGCCGGCGGGCAAAAGTATGAAGTGGGGTACGAGTCCAAGAAGACAGGTCGGTCGGCGTCGGCGGTCAAGAAAGCTGTCAAGAAGGTCGGCAACAGCCGGAAGCGGGTCGAGAAGCGTCTCGGGCGCTGATCTTTGCTCGCGTCGATTGTCCGTCACGTTGCCTAGAGCGTCTTCGAGCGAAGTGGGTAACGGTTCGCGTAAAGAAAACGCGTCAAAACTGGACTCTAGAGCCCCGTTCCGATTCCATCGGAACGGGGCTCTAGACCTCGGGCGGGCATTCGGGGCAGGTATCGCCGGAAGAGTCCAGGACCTCGGTCATCGCGCCGGTGGCCGCCTCGGGCGAAAGCCCGGTGGCGGATCCAGGCGGGCGATTTCGAACACCCGCTCACGGGCGTGCGGGTCTGCGCGGTCCTGCATCCAGCCGTGGTACTCACATTTGCGGATCGCGGCTGCTTCCTGCAGCGCGGCTATCGCCCACCCCCGGACCGTGCGGATCGCCGCCCGCCTCTCCTTGGTCATCAGCATCAAGATCGCTCCTCCGCGCGGGACGAATCCTTGCAGCCTAGGTTCGTTCCGGCTGCTAATACCGAGCAGGGATTCCATATCGTCGGCGCAGGTGCTTTTCTACCTGTTCCGCCGCCCTGTGCAAAACCAGGCACGCTGCAATCTTGTCTTCCTTGTCCGCCTCGCGCATGACGACTTTCAGCGCCTTGTCCGGCAAAGCGCGCTGCAGCGCCCTTGCCTCATCCCAACGGGCGCGCCGGGACGAAATTTACGCGCTTTTGCCGGCTGAGGGGCCTGGCATTCACCGCGACCGGCGAAGTTATTAGAGAATGATGGGTCTGGAAGGTTTATGAATCCACCTGGCCGATGGATGCAATTCTGTTCTGGGCTCGCTTCGAGGGACGCTGGCTGCGCGGCGCGGAGTTTCACTATCCCGAGCGGTCCGAGCTCCGCCGGCGCTGAAACCCCCTTGAGAACTGGCCGAAATCAATCCGCGAGATTTGCGGCAGCTACAAGGTCATTGGAAATGCGTCGAACCGCTGTCGCATTGATTCTCACAATTCTGTCGAGCGGGGCCTTGGCCGATGATTTTGTCGGACAGGCCAGCGTGATCGACGGCGACACGCTGGACATGCATGGCGTGCGCATCCGGCTTTGGGCATTGATGCACCGGAAAGCAGCCAGCTGTGCCGCGGCGAAGACAGCTTGCAATACCGTTGCGGTGCGCAGGCCGCAAACGACCTTGACGCCTTCATTGCCCGCCGTCCCGTCAATTGTGTCCCGGTCAGCCTCGACCCGTATGGCCGCGCGGTGGCGACCTGCTCGGTTGGTGGTACGGACCTCGGCGAATGGCTTGTGCACAACGGTCTTGCGTTGGATTGGCCTCAATATTCGAAGGGCAGATATCGCGAAGCTCAGCGCGAGGCTGAGCGCACCGGCCAGGGTCTCTGGAAGGGCAGTTACGTGGAGCCATGGCTCTATCGTGCATGCATCCGCGCAAGTGGAAAGCCGTCCGCCTGTTCGGATGATGCAAATGCCCATCCTTGATGCGATCCCGGCAAGGCGCCAATCCACAACGTGCGTTGGCCAATCACCGCACTTGCGCAGGTGGCTCTGGCGCGGTTTGGGCGACTCACGCTACCCATCATTCTTGAACCACCTCACTGCATAATGGGAATGAAATGGTTGCTGCCACCCGTGAATTGCCGGCCTCTGGTTACGCGCTTGAAGTCGACGGCCGGCTCAAAGCCGAATTTACAACCAGAGACGGCGCCAGGGCAGGAGGCGAAGAACTGAAGAAGCGTTTTCCCATGCTTCAGATCAGGATCTATGACGCGCAGACGCATGCGCGCGAGGAAATCTAGGTTCTCCGACTCAAGCTTTGGGGGAGTTCTTCCGCTCGCGCGCGTGCGGCTCCGCCGCATCGGGCTTTCGTGAACCGAGCCGCGTTGCGTCTCGGCCATCCGGCTTTAATCCCTCGCGCAAGGGGATGCGGAGCTCCTCGCCGGGGCACTCGGAAAAGGGGCTCGCCTGCGGCGATCGCTATCACTGCCCCGTTCCCGGGTGCCCTCTTAACCGGTCTCGTCGCTGCACTCGGACCCGCGTGTCCCTTCGGGTCGCTATGCTCACGCTCTCCGGGTGCTATTTTCCCTTGAGGCGATGCGCCCCTGGCGCACGCCTGGTCGGGCCTGCGGCCCTAGGGAGCTCAACGCAATTCCCATGAACACCGATTGAAGGCGGGCTGCCTCGCAGATGTCGTATTCTCTCAGGTAGAGGCGAGAGTCAGAGTGTCGGCCGGGTTTTGCCGTGACGGGTTACAGGCTGCGAGAGAAGCTCGCGGCGCCCGTCGCGGAGATCCGCGATGTCCAGACACCATACTCGGGCGCGCACCGGTGAGGACCGGGCAAACCTTTATGACGAAATCACCAACAAGATCATCGCCGAACTGGAGGCTGGCCGAGTGCCATGGGTGCAGCCTTGGGGTACCGCGGCGGCGAAGGCGCCTTTGGCCATGCCGAAAAGCGCCGCGACCGGCCGTCAGTATAGCGGCATCAATGTTCTGATTCTCTGGGGAGCAGCCACTGAGCGCGCATTCACAGGGCAGAGCTGGCTCACATTCCGTCAGGCGCTGTCGCTCGGTGGTCACGTCCGCAAGGGCGAACGCGGCACGACCGTCGTCTATGCCGACCGCTTTGTGCCGGTCGACGAAAAGCGCCGCGCACATGAGACCGGCGAAGAGGCACAAGCTGTTCCGTTCTTGAAGCGCTTCAACGTTTTCAATCTCGATCAATGCGACGGGCTGGCTTCGGACATCGTAACCGCTGCGCCACCACCGCCACCCGGCATGATCGAGCCGACGGTCGATGCTCTGATCCAGGCGACCGGCATCGACTTCCGCATCGGCGGCAACCGCGCCTTCTACGTGCCGACGGAAGATTATGTGCAGGTGCCCCCGCCGCAAGCCTATTTCGAACCGATCAATTGGCATCGAACGGCCCTGCATGAATTGGCGCATGCCAGCGGCCATGCATCGCGTCTCAACCGCGACTTGTCGGGCAGCTTTGGTACCAGGAAGTACGCCTTCGAGGAGTTGGTTGCGGAAATCTCGTCGGCGTTCAGTTGCGCCTCGCTCGGTATGGTGCCCACGGTGCGGCACGCCGACTATATCGGCTCGTGGCTTGAAGTCTTGCGCGAGGACAATCGTGCAATTGTCCGGGCCGCTTCCCAGGCCAGCAAGGTAGCGGACTATCTCCTTGGATTCTTGCCGGAAGTGGTTGTCGACATCACCACGGAGAGAGCGGATCAGGAAGCGGCGTGAGGTTCTCCTCCGTCACCGCGAGCACGAGAGTGAGAGGGCAGGGGCGTTTCCGCGACGGGTTGGAGGTCGAGAGAGAGGCTCTCGGCTGCCCGTCGTGGAGAATCGATATGACGAAGGCTGTCCAAAAGATCACGCTGTCCCCCTCACGTGACATTCCGTTCAACAAGCTGGTCCTGAGCCAGTCCAATGTCCGGCATGTGAAGGCGGGCGTTTCCATCGAGCAACTCGCCGAAAGCATCGCGCTGCGTACGCTCCTGCAAAGTCTCAACGTGCGGGCGGTTGTGGACGCCGAAGGCAATGAGACCGGCATGTTCGAGGTGCCGGCGGGTGGCCGACGTTATCGCGCGCTGGAGCTTCTCGTAAAGCAGAAGCGCATGGCGAAGACGCAGGCGGTTCCTTGTGTCGTGCGCGAGGGGGGCATCGCTGAAGACGACTCGCTTGCAGAGAATGACGAGCGGATAGGGCTTCATCCGCTCGATCAGTTCCGGGCATTCCAGACCTTGAGTAGCGCCGGCATGTCCGACGAGGATATCGCGGCCCGGCATTTCGTGACACCGGTCGTCGTGAAGCAACGCCTCCGGCTGGCGTCGGTGTCGCCGAAGCTGCATGAGGTCTATGCCGAAGACGGCATGACGCTCGAGCAGCTCATGGCGTTCTCGGTCACAGCCGATCACGCCCGCCAGGAGCAAGTCTGGGAGAACGTCAGCCGATCCGGCTATGATGAGCCCTATCAGATCCGGCGAATGCTCACGGAAAATACCGTGCGCGCGTCCGATCGCCGCGTTCAGTTCATTGGGCTGGATGCTTACGAGCAGGCTGGTGGCGGCGTTTTGCGGGATCTGTTCGAGCACGATGATGGCGGCTGGCTTCAGGACGTTGCTTTGCTCGACCGTCTCGTGACAGAAAAGCTCAAAGCCGAAGCCGAGACGATTGCAGCCGAAGGCTGGAAGTGGATTTCGGTCGCCGTCGAATTCCCCTACGGCCACACGGAGGGCCTGCGCGAAATCGATGGCAAACCTGTCGATCTCTCCCCCGAGGAGCAGGCCACTATCGACGCCCTTAACGCGGAGCAAGCCAGGCTTGAATCCGATTATCAGGATGCGGACGAGTTGGCCGATGAGGTCGATCGGCGCCTCGGCGAAATCGAGGCGGCGATGGTCGCGTTCGAACACCGGCCGATGATGTACGAGCCGGCCGAGATCGCCTGCGCTGGCGTCTTCGTCAGCATCGATTCCGAAGGGCGCCTCTCGGTGGATCGGGGTTACGTCCGGCCGGAAGACGATGTGTCGGCGGCCGAGCCCGATGTCGGGCAGGACGCCGATACACAGTCGATCGAGGGGAAGGCGGCTGGTACTTCCGTCCAGCGCACGGTCATCGCGGTGGCTGGCGGCGCTGCTGACACGGAAGAAGATGATGAGGACGCGACCAAACCTCTGCCGGATCGGCTGATCACCGAGCTGACAGCGCATCGCACGCTGGCGTTGCGGGATGCGCTGGCGGAAAATCCTGCGATTGCGTTCCAGGCGGTGCTGCACAACTTCGTGCTGACGGCCTTTTACCGGTCCGCTTCATCCGGAAGCTGCCTTGAGATCGGACTTCGCACGCCGACCTTTCCGGCTCAAGCGCCTGGCTTGAGGGATAGCGCGTCCGCGAAGTCCGTTGAGGCGCGGCATGAATCCTGGAAAGCACGATTGCCGGACAGCGAGAACGATCTCTGGGATGCGCTCACAGTCCTCGACGACGCCGCACAGGCATCCCTGTTCGCCCACTGCGCGTCATTTGCGGTCAACGCCGTCTATGAGCCGGCCAGCCGCTACAATCAGGGCCGCGTCTCCGCCCACGGCGTCCGCACCCGGCTCGACCAAGCTGATGTTCTGGCGCGTGCGGTCGGCCTCGACATGGTTCAGGCTGGGTGGAAGGCCTCCGTCGACAACTATCTCGGCCGGGTCACCAAGCCTCGCATTCTGGAGGCAGTGCGGGAAGCCAAGGGCGAGTCGTCTGCGCAGTTGATCGACCACCTGAAGAAGGCGGACATGGCCAGGGAGGCTGAGCGTCTGCTCGATGATTCGGGCTGGTTGCCGGAGCCGCTGCGTCTCGTCGATCCCAATGCGGCGTCAGGGGAGCAGGAGAGTGAAGCGGGCCCGCTCCCCGAATTCCTCGCCGATGACGAGGATCGGGACAACGCGGGCGACGATGATCCGCAACAGCTCGACGCGGCTGAGTGACATCGTAGAAAGGGACGGCTCCGGCCGTCCGGCAATTGCTTGGGGACCGGTGTGTCGCGCCGGTCCCCATTCTTATGGGCGAGGGCTGAGAGGGAGAGCCGGGCCGGGAAGGGTTTGAGCCGTCGGGTCTTAAGGAGAGCGCCTGATGGTTCGACCCATTCCTGCTCTCCGAAAGAACCCGGTCATGACCGAATCTCTCGCTGGCGGCGCTGCCGCCGCGCCGCTCTCGATGCGTGCCGCTGCAAGTCTCACCTCCGCCGCCGTCAGGGCCGCGCGACAGCTCGTGATTGATCTCGAGCGCGGCCGTCGCATCGATGCCGCTGTCCTGCGCGGCGCCATGGAAGCTGCCTTCGGCGCTTCCGACGCCACTGGCGCCTGGAACTGGAAGACCGCCTATGATGTCTGCGAGGCGGCAACCGTTCTGTTCCTTTGCAAGTTTGGCCCGGCTCTCCGGACCAAGGCTGGGTCAACGGCCGCGATGCTGCCGATGCTCGCGAAAATCGCGCGCTGTCTGCCGACCCATACGCGGCGCTCCGAGGATAGCCAGCCCCTTCAACAATTCTCCACACCGATCCCGCTGGGGCTTGCTGCATGCACCGCGGCCGGGATCACGCCGTCCGACAGGGTTCTGGAGCCGTCCGCGGGGACCGGCTTGCTCGCCATCTTTGCCGAGCTCGCCGGCGGCGCCTTGGTACTGAACGAGCTGGCCGAGACCCGCGCGGCCTTGCTCGACCAACTGTTCGCCAACGTTACGGTCACTCGATTCGACGCCGCCCAGATCGATGATCACCTCGATGCGGGTGTCGTACCGAGCGTTGTCCTGATGAACCCTCCGTTCTCGGCGTTGGCGAACGTCGATCGGCGGATGGCGGACGCGGCTCTCCGGCATATCGCATCAGCCTTGGCGCGGCTTTGCGACGGCGGGCGTCTCGTGGCCATCACCGGCGCCAGCCTTGCGCCGGACAATCCGGCATGGCGAGATGCCTTCGTTCGCCTCCAGCAATGCGGGCGGGTGGTGTTTTCTGCCGCCATCGACGGCGTGGTCTACGCGAAACACGGAACGCAGACCGACACAAGGCTGGTCGTGATCGACAAGCAGCCCGCCGCAGACCCGAAGGTCTTTGGCGCTTCACTGGGCATCGCGAGCGATGTCGCCACCTTGCTCGGCTGGGTGATCCAGCATGTGCCGCCGAGGTTGCCCATCGCCACCCCTGTCGTGGTCGACGTCATCAGGCGCCCTGCGACGTCGCGGCCGACCGGCGCCTTTGCACCACGACCATCGTCGACTTCGGGAGATGGCGAGACCGAGGGCGTCGAACTCACCTACGAGACGGTCGGATGGACGCCGTCCGAAGGCGCTCGACTGACTGACGCGCTTTATGAGGAATACGCGCTGCAGGCGATCCGTATTCCGGACACGCATGCGCATCCGACCAAACTCGTGCAGTCCGCCGCGATGGCCTCAGTCGCGCCGCCGCAGCCGTCTTACCGGCCACATCTGCCGGCCAATGTCGCGGCGGATGGCATCCTGTCCGATGCCCAGCTTGAGAGCATCATCTATGCCGGCGAGGCGCATTCCGAGTTTCTTGCGGGCTCCTGGACGGTGGATGCGACCTTTGATGTTGTCGCGGCCGCACGGGACGATGCGAAAAATGCTGTCCGTTTTCGCCGCGGCTGTTTTTTGGGCGACGGCACCGGCGCTGGCAAGGGGCGGCAGGTCGCCGGCATCCTGCTCGATAACTGGCTGCAGGGCCGCCGCCGTGCCGTCTGGATCAGTAAATCCGACAAGCTGATCGAAGACGCGCAGCGCGACTGGTCCGCGCTCGGCATGGAGCGGCTGCTCGTGACGCCGCTGTCACGTTTCCGGCAGGGCACACCGATCCGGCTCGCCGAATGCGTCCTATTCACCACCTACGCTACGCTGCGCACCGACGAGCGCGGCGAAAAGCTTTCGCGCGTTCGGCAGATCGTCAAATGGTTGGGCTCCGACTTCGACGGAGTAATCGTCTTCGACGAGAGCCACGCGATGCAGAATGCGGCAGGCCAGAAAGGCGAGCGTGGCGATCAGGCGGCCTCCCAGCAGGGGCGCGCGGGGCTCAGGCTCCAGCACGCCTTGCCGAATGCTCGCGTCGTCTACGTCTCGGCGACCGGCGCCACGACCGTGCACAATCTCGCCTACGCCCAGCGATTGGGATTGTGGGGCGGTGACGATTTCCCGTTCGCCACCCGCGCCGAGTTCGTCGAGGCGATCGAGGAGGGCGGCGTCGCGGCCATGGAGGTGCTGGCTCGTGACCTCAAGGCGCTCGGTCTCTACGCGGCGAGGTCGCTATCTTACGAGGGCGTCGCGTACGAGCTCATCGAGCACCAGCTCACCCCCGAACAGGTTCGCATCTACGACGCTTATGCCGGCGCGTTCAGCGTCATCCATAACAACCTCGATGCGGCAATGCGGGCCGCCAACATAACCGGCGAGACCGGTACGCTGAACAGCCAGGCTAAATCGGCCGCGCGATCTGCCTTCGAGAGCGCCAAGCAGCGCTTCTTTGGCCACCCTTTGACCTCGATGAAAACGCCGTCGTTGATCGGCTCGATGGAACGCGATCTCGACGCCGGCCATGCCGCCGTTATCCAGATCGTCTCGACCGGCGAGGCGCTGATGGAGCGAAGGCTCGCCGAGATCCCGACCGAGGACTGGGGCGACGTCCAGGTCGACATCACTCCACGCGAGTACGTTCTCGACTATCTCGCCCATTCCTTTCCGGTCCAGCTCTACGAGCCCTTCACGGACGCGGAGGGCAATCTCTGCTCCCGGCCCGTCTATCGCGACGGCCAACCGGTCGAGAGCCGGGAAGCCGTCGCACGTCGCGATCGGTTGATCGACAAGCTCGCCTCGTTGCCGCCGGTGCCTGGGGCGCTGGACCAGGTCGTCCAGCGCTTCGGTACCGACATGGTCGCCGAAGTGACCGGCCGCTCGCGTCGCATCGTTCGCAAGGGAGACCGGCTGGTCGTCGAAAACCGGGCCGCTTCCGCCAACCTCGCCGAGACGTCGGCCTTCATGGATGACGTCAAGCGGATCCTCGTGTTCTCCGACGCGGGCGGCACGGGGAGGAGCTACCATGCCGAGCTGTCGGCGCGGAATCGCCGCCTGCGGGTCCACTATTTGTTCGAGCCCGGCTGGAAAGCGGACGCCGCGATCCAGGGGCTCGGCCGCACCAACCGGACCAACCAGGCGCAGCCGCCGCTGTTTCGTCCCATCGCGACCGACGTGAAGGCTGAAAAGCGCTTTCTCAGCACCATTGCCCGCCGGCTCGATACGTTGGGAGCCATTACGCGGGGCCAGCGCCAGACCGGGGGGCAGGGCCTGTTTCGGCCCGAGGACAATCTCGAAAGCCAGTACGGCCGCGACGCGTTGCGGCAGCTCTATACACTACTCGCGCGCGGCAAGGTTGAGGGCTGCTCGCTGGAGCAGTTTGAGGATGCGACCGGCCTGAAGCTGACGGATGCCAATGGTCTCAGGGATGGCCTGCCGCCGATCACGACCTTCCTGAACCGGTTGCTGGCGCTCACGATCGAGCTTCAGAATATCCTGTTCACCGTCTTCGAGCAGCTATTGACCGCCCGGATCGAAGGCGCGGTCGCCTCCGGCACCTACGACGTCGGGCTGGAAACGCTTCGCGCCGAGAGCTTTGCCGTCATCGACCGGCGGACGATCTATACCCATCCCGGCACTAGCGCCGAGACCCGGCTTCTCACGATCACCCAGCGCCAGCGCAATCATCCTGTGAGCCTGGATGACGCTCTCGGTCGTCTTTGCGATCTTCGTGCTGTCTTGATGATCAATGAGCGCTCGGGCCGTGCCGCCGTACAAGTCGCAGCTCCGAGCTTCATGCTTGATGATGGCGAGATCGAGCGGCGCGTCCGCCTGATCCGCCCCATGGAGCAGCATAGCGTTCCCTTGAAGATGATGGCGGAAAGCCATTGGGGCGAGGCGGACCGTGAACGCTTCGCCGCGGCCTGGCTGGCGGAGCTTGCCGACGTACCCGAGTTCACGGAAAGCACGATCCACATAGTGGCCGGCTTGCTGCTGCCGATCTGGAAACGTCTGCCGAACGAGTCGACCCGGGTCTATCGGCTGCAGACCGACGCGGGCGAGCGCATCATCGGTCGCAAGGTCTCGGCGACCTGGGTCGCGAACGCCCTTGCGGCGGACGCGCCGGCGTTGACGCCGGACGCTGCCTTCGCCGCGCTGATGGAGGGACGGACCGTCCTCGAGCTTGCGGAGGGACTCCAACTTCGCCGTGTCCGAGTGATGGGCGCACACCGCATCGAACTCTCGGGCTTCAACGACACCATGCGCGATCGCTTGCGGGCTTACGGGCTCTTTGGAGAGATTATCTCCTGGAAGCTGCGCATGTTCGTGCCGACGGCCGCAAGCGGCGTCGAGATCCTGTCGAAGGTGCTCGATACTTATCCGGTTGCGCGCATCGGTGAGCGGGAGGCCGCCTGATGCCCCGCGATGCTTCCGAACTGGCAGGCCGCCTCGCGCGCGAGGCGGAGGCGGTGTGCCGACACTATCTCTCCAATGGCAAGCGGGCGGGCCGGTACTGGGTGGTCGGCGACGTCCACAACGCCCCGGGCCGCTCATTGTTTGTGCGGCTCAAGGAATCGCCGAAGGGGCCGGCGGGCAAGTGGACCGATGCCGCAACCGGCGAGCATGGTGATCTCCTCGACATCATTCGTGAAAGTCTGGCCTTGCGAGGCTTTCATGAGGCCGCAGAGGAGGCGAGGCGCTTTTTGAACCTGCCTCGTTCCGAGCAGCAACTGCCGCTGAAACCTGTTCGTTCCATAGTGCCGATCGGATCGCGGCAAGCTGCCCGTCGGCTCTTTGCGATATCTAGCCCGATCGAGGGGACAGTAGCCGAGGCATATTTGCAGCGTCGCGGAATAGGGCGCATCCACCATGGTGGCAGCCTGCGCTTCCATCCATGCTGCTACTATCGACCGGACGATCATCTGCCGACCGAGACCTGGCCGGCGATGATCGCCTGCGTCACGGACCTTGATGGACGGATCACTGGCGTGCACCGCACATGGCTCGATCCGGATGGCTTTGATCGTGTTCGGCTCGGCAAGGCTCCGATCGATACCCCACGACGCGCGATGGGCGATCTCCTCGGCAACGCTGTTCGCTTCAGCGTGGTGGACGACGTGCTCGCTGCCGGCGAGGGTATCGAAACTATGCTGTCGTTGCGCTACGTGCTGCCGACTATGCCCATGGCCGCTGCGCTTTCGGCCAATCACCTCTCAGGCATGATGCTCCCATCTGGCCTGCGTCGGCTCTATATCGCCCGCGACGCCGATGCCGCCGGCGATGCGGTGCAGGCTATTCTCAGCCAGCGCGCAGCAGACGCCGGCATTGAAGCCATCGCGCTGTCGCCGCGGCTGGGCGACTTCAACGAAGATCTGGATGTCTTCGGTCTCGATACCCTCCGAGCAGCCTTGCGGTTTCAGCTTGTGCCAGAAGACGTCGTTCGCTTCCTGCATTCGTCGACGGTGGCCGCGGAATAGCTCCCGGTCTTCGATCGACGTTGATAAGCCGGTCATAGGCGAGGCCAATACCGGAAGAGGACGCGACCTCGGCCTTCTAGAGGGCGATCGGACGGCAAGCGGCCCGGGCCGGCAATGGCTGCGTCCGGCTATTTTCCGCCGCGCGCCAGCGATGTGAAGACACATCATGCGTTTGGCAGCGCGCTTTGCATCGCGAAGCAAAATAGCCGGCCTCCGCCATCCTCCGCTGCCGCTGCGGCCCTTTCGGGTTCTGGCCCGTTCCTCCTGCCGTCAGAGGATCGCCACGAAGGCCGCGATGGTCGCGGCCGATCCGGCAAAGGACCTCTTCCCATGACCGACCATGACGACATCGAACCGCCGCATGCCTCTTCCCCAACCGACCACGTCCTCACCGAATTGCAACTCTTCGGCCATCGTCCCTTCGACGACCAGCCCGATCCAAGACCACTCCCCGAGGGCAAGATCATCGCCGGCGCCGTGGTCGATATCTTTGACGCCCTTGTTGCGACCCTGAACGACACGCGGCTTGAACCGGACCTTGACGATCTGCTCTGGTCGACCGTCAACCTGTTCCATCGGGCCCTCGACCGCATCGAGCGCCACCTCGACGACAACGAGCAGGCTCAGCACAAGAGCCAGCGCGAGCAGAACGGCTCCGAAGTGCGATCGGTCGAACTCGAGCGCCTGACGGCCGAAGGGATCACGCTGATCGAGCGCCGCAACTGCCTGGAGCTCTTCCGCGACCAGGCCATCGAGCGATTTGAGGTCCACACCGGCTCGGCCTGGCGTCCTCGGTCTGGATCATTGGTCAATCACCGAACGCTCACCGCGGCAATGATCGACTCCCGTGACTTCATCGCAGCAAAACGCCGCGCCGAGACTGAGGTCATGTTGCCGCCGGGGCCGAAGATCGCACTCACTGGCGGGCTCGATTTCAACGACCATCATCTGATCTGGGATCGGCTCGACAAGGTTCATGCCAAGCATCCCGACATGGTCCTGCTCCATGGCGGCTCCCCGAAGGGCGCTGAACTGATCGCCTCGAAATGGGCGACCAGCCGCAAGGTGCCTCAGATCGCCTTCAAACCCGACTGGACGAAGCATGCGAAGGCTGCGCCGTTCAAGCGCAACGATGCCATGCTCGAACTCCTGCCGATCGGCGTCATGCACTTCCCAGGCACAGGGATACAGGACAACCTTGCCGATAAGGCGAAGCGCCTCGGCATCCCGGTTTGGAGGTTCGGCGGCGCGTGAGCGCCGTCGAACTCGACATCGAGACAACCGAGCCGGAGTTGCACGCCGCAACTCCGCCTCGTTTCGATTTTACCACCGAAACTGCGCCGTGGTGGTGGTGGAAGGCGCGACCGGTACATCTATGCACATGGAGCCACCACCATGCTCGCGCTTGGGCTTGTTCTCAACACACTCGGCATTGGCTTGTTCTGCTGGGCGATCTTTGCGCTCGCGGTGTATGCCTTGCCGTTTTTTGCCGCACTCAGCATCGGGATGTTTGCGTTTCGCGATGGCGCGGGCGTCTTCGGCGCACTGCTTATCGGAATTGCTTCTGGCGCGCTGACGCTTGCCGCTGGTCAGGTCGCCGTCGCACTTAGTCGGTCCTTGACCTTGCGGTTCGCGATCGCGACCGCATTCGCCATCCCTGCGGTAATCGCCGGCTATCATGTGGTGTTTGCCCTATCGCAGATCGGGGTGCCTTCACTGGCTTGGCGCGAGGCCTTCGCTTGCGGAGGTGCGGTTTGCATCGGCGGCACGGCATGGACGCGCTTGACCGTTTTCGCGGGAACCCGCCCATCGGAGTCGGGCGGGGTGTGGAGAATATGCCTCAACCAGTTCTCACAACCACCACGCATGATTTATGACGCTTCGTCGCCATCATCGGTCGAGCAAGGTCGCCCAGGGCGCCACGTTGAACGAGGGGTCGTCGAGCTTGAGCGAGAAGTAACAGCGCTTCTCCTCGGAGCGCTTTAAAAGAGCCCTACCAATCTCTGTCTGGCCCACATAGCTGCGGTGGAGCGGCGCGCCGCGCTCGATCATTCGTTCCAGGACGATACCGCCCTTTGCGGCAGATTGTTTCTTTTTCTGCGCCGAACCGTACCAACCCTTGTTCAGCAGAACCGAGATTCGCCAGTCTTCTCCTTAAGATTGCGGTTCAGCACGCAGACCACGTGGCCTCTTTGATGGCTTGATCTGGCCGAAGACCGGCTGCGCCTCGATCGTCTGAGCCGCAACGCCGTTGATGCGACTTTCTTCCCCTGGGCTTCGCCCATTCCTCGCGAGACAAGAAAGTCGCCACAACGACGTCCTCCGCTGCGCTGCGGCCCGCGAGCGGGTGCGTCGCCGATCGTCCTCGGCCTTTAGATCGCCATCGAGGCCGCGGTGGTCGCGGGCTCGAAATACAACAGGTAGAGTAGGGGCACAGCGCCTGTCCGTCTTGCGACGGATGGTTTCTGCGCCCCTCTCGCCGAACCGGGCGTGCAAGTTTCCAAGCCACCGGCTCTCCATGCGCGGCTTACGCCGCGTGTGATCCTCACGCGTCCATGAGGGTGTTGAACGACGCCCAGAAGCGATCGGCTCCTTTACGGAACTTCTCGCCAGGATCGTTCCATCCGTTCGGTATGCGTATGCCCCGGTGTGGGAAGTGGAGTGATCCGCCTTCCCGGAAGAACCGCAGCGATCTCGGTCCGTCGACCCATCGCCAGCGGCTGTCGGGCGCTGTTGCCTGGAAGCGACGACGCAGTTCTTGCCACGTCGTCTTAGGATGCTTCCTGTGCAGCCATCGCCCGATGCGCTCCCACAGCCACCAATCCAGACTGGCGAAGTCCCGCGTGGCCCACGTGGCGTAGCGGTAGTAGTTTCGCCATCCGGTGATGACCGGGTTGAGATCGTCGATGAGATCGGCAAGGGCTTGGCCTGTCGGCGTCGCCCTCACCCTGACCTTGATCTTGTGGCGCAGGTCTTTCAGCTTGCTCTTCGGAATGAAGAGATTACCGACCATACGACCGGTGCGGCGTGCCTTGGTCTGCACCACTCGATAGCCGAGGAAGTCGAAGCCTTCCCCGACACCGGTGATCCTGGTCTTTTCCATCGACAGTTCCATGCGCAATTCCATTTTGAGGAACTGCGCCAACGCAAACTTTTCAGCTTCTGCTTCCTCGCGGGTCCCGTCCGTCAGCACGACGAAGTCGTCGGCGTAACGTACGGCGTAGAATGTAGGCCTGTTTCTCCGGCGATCGTAAAGCCGCCGGTCGGCTGCATTCTGCGGTCGTTCGCGAGGGCGCATCGACCACCGTCCGTATCTCTCGTCGATGGCCGCCAGATAGACGTTGGCCAGCAATGGCGAGATGATGCCGCCCTGCGGGGTGCCCGTAACAGGGTGGCGGACGGTGCCCTCGATCATGACACCGGCTTTTAGGAAGGCGAGCACGAGCCTGAGGACCTTGCGATCCCCGACGCGTCGGCGCACACGCTCCATCAGCACATGATGATCGACGGCATCGAAGCAGCCCTTGATGTCACCCTCGATCACGAAGCGGTACTCGGAAGTGCCGCTGGGTGTGGGGTGCAGTCGTCGCTGGATTTTCGCCAGCGCATCATGGGTGCTCCGGCCGGGCCGGAAGCCATAGGAGGTCGGATAGAAGTCCGCCTCGAAGATCGGCTCCAGCACGAGCTTCAAAGCCATTTGCACCAGTCGGTCTTTGAGCGTCGGAATGCCGAGCGGACGCACCTTGCCGGGCTTACCCGGTTTGGGGATCAGCCTTTGCCGGACAGGCTCGGGCCGATAGGTGCCGCTACGTAGTTCACCGCGGATATCCTCGATGAACCGTACTGCGCCGCCCAGCTGCTCTTCGACCGTCTTCCGCGTGACGCCATCGGTACCCGGTGTGCGGCTGCCTTTGTTACGGGTCAACCGACGCCAGCTTTCCAAAAGCGTCCTGCGGTCGCATACGATGTTGAACAGATCCGCGAACACCTTTTCGGCATTCGCGACACTCCACCTGTGAAGCTTGCGCTGCATGTCGAGGACGAACGCGGTATTCACCGCGCCGGGCCTCATCGGCCCGCCTCCTGCCGGCTTGCTTCACCCACTGTCTCCCTTCGCCATGTGGACGGCTTTCCCGCCCTCCGACTACTACGAAGACTCCGCCCCCTGCCGCGCCGATCATCGGTCGCCTCGATCATCTCGCGCCATCCGGCGCGAGAGAACACGGCAAGGTTCCCAAGTTCACCTGTCGTCCCTTCACCTGCCTTAGGGACCGACTCTACCCCGTGAGGATTCCGGCCAACGGTCACCGCAAGCTGGGCCGCTGACTGACGTGCGCGATCACGCACGTCCCTGATCTCCGTCCACTCAGCGGAGATCGGCACTCCTCCGGTCTTTCGACCGATCCGCCCACTTCCGGTTCGGCGGATTCCATGTTGCAACGAGGCTTCAAACATCGGTTCGATAACTCTTTCCGTAGCAGGTACGCTCGCCGGACCAGCCTCGGACGGAAGTCCCGGGTCGTCCGACTTTGACGGGTTCTGCTCATTTATGGCTCGCCGGAGGCACCCAGCTTACCTCACCCATCTGCTTCAACCCCCGTGCTTGCGGCACGTGGGCTGCGGGGTCTCCCACCCCGCAGGGGCAACAAGTGCGCGTGACGGACTCCACCCGTCACTCTTGGCGCACGAGAAGTGACATGGCTAACATCGGTTCCTTCAAGAAGGTCGGTAACGATTTCCAGGGCGAGATCATCACCCTGAGCTTGCAGGCCAAGGGCGTCCGCATCGTCGCCGAGACCAACCGCTCCAACGACAACGCTCCCAGCCACCGCATCTATGTGGGCCGGGCGGAGATCGGGGCAGCGTGGTCGAAGCGCTCCGAAGAGGGACGCGACTACCTCTCGCTCAAGCTCGACGACCCCTCGTTCAACGCGCCGATCTACGCGAACCTGTTCGATGAGGAAGGCGGCGAAGGCTACACCTTGCTCTGGTCGCGGCCGCGCAAGAACGGAGAGTGAGACTCATTAGCGCCAAGCCCCGCCCGAACTGCTCGGGCGGGGCTTCCTCTTGGAGGAAAGTCGACTGACCAAAGCTGCAGCTAGACCGGCTTGGTCAGTTGATTTTCGAGTTTAAGACACGCACTTACGTGGCGCTTGTCCGCGTGGCGAACTCGCCCAATGCTATTGCTTCTTGGAACGTGGACGCGCTGACTTGCGACCCTTAGGCAACGTCTTGGGTGTCGCCGCTCCCTTGGGTGGCTGAACAAAGAATTCAGATAAATGAACACCCAGCGTCTCGGAGAGTCGGTCGAGAAGATCAATTGTCGGATTCTCAGATTGCCGCTCAAGGCCGCTCATATATGAGCGGTCAATCCCGGCATCGTAGGCCAGTTGCTCTTGCGGAATACCGCGATCCACGCGGATCCGGCGCACATTCCAGGCCACGAGCGCACGAGCTTTCATGCGCTCAAACAGCCATTAGGCCGACCATCAAACCACTGGCTATAACCGAACTATTTTGGTAAGTTTCGCGTACAATGCAGATTAGCGAAGTGCGCGCATAAGCCTACATGACGAAGCCACCATTAGATCCCGATGTCGCGGATGTCGCGCCGCATGAGCCGGTGTTGACGACCTATGACGAGCAGCATCTCGTGACGTATTGGCGACTTCTTGATGCCGAAGCCGATGGCGCGGATTGGAAAGAGGTGACCCGGATCGTGTTGCACATTGATCCGGATCGCGAACCTGCTCGCGCCCGCAATGCGTTTGATAGTCACCTGGCCCGCGCAAAATGGATGGCAGACCACGGCTACCGTGACTTGCTTCGCGGCGGCGCGCCCAAATAGCAAAATCTGTCATGAAGAATTCGCACCCGAGAACAGATTTCCCCGCTGACGCGTGATCGCCTGCGGGCATCACGCAATGCATAATTGGCGACTTCCCCAACAATCCCAAGCTTCATAGACATTGCGCCGCAATCGTCTTACAGCAGGGGATCACAGCAATGTCCGAGTTCGACTGGCGCTCACCAGAGGCGTATCAGCACGCTATCAAGTCGGGCGAGATGGCGGATTTCGCCTGGGAGTCACTGCGGCGCAGCTCCAACTATCGGGCTTCCTATCGTGAAAATCGATCGCAGATGACTTCCGAATTCCGAAGGAGATGGGGCATCTGCTTTCGCCCATGACCCGCAGGGGTCCTTTCACCAACAGACTATCTTCTGGGCTCCTGAGGCGTTGCCGACGGTGGTGCCGGTCGTTCGCAGCGCGTCCGGCTCAAAAGCGGTCGGCGCGGGGCTACAGCTTGCCGACCTTTCATCGGGCGCCATCAGACAGGCATCTGACGGCTGGCATGCCGTATTGCGCCTTCAAGGGGCACAACATCATCTCTGGCTGAAAGAGGCGCCGCAGTTTGGTGTCTCTTATGCGGCCGAACTGCCGCTCGATGCGGACTTTGAGATCCGCGCCCACGCCTCACATCGGCTGTGGCGCGCAATCAACGGCCGCCCGCCGGGACCTCCCCTTCATCAGCTTTCGGCGCAGCGCCGCGAACGACTCGTCTTGGTGCTGCGAGCGCTCGATGGACACATGGAGGGTGCTTCCTATCGCGTCATCGCCGAGGTGCTGTTCGGCCGAAAACGCATCCCTGAGCGCGCCTGGAAAACCCACGAATTGCGCAGCCGGACCATCCGCCTCGTGCAGGCGGGCTTGGCTCTGATGCGCGGCGGCTATAGCGCATTGCTACGTCCTTCATCTCGCAAGGAGTAGAGCAGGGGTGCCGAAAATCGTCGCTCGATCTTCGGCATCCCTCTAAGCACGCTGAGTGCGCCATCGTGACCGTCGACGCGCGGGCCGAGCCGGCCGCGCTCCAGACGACCACGGAGCCTCGCAAATGCCCGATCCGAACGCCGGCCTGCCGCCGCGATACCTGCGCACGCCCGAAGCGGCGCGCTTTCTCGGACTCTCCGGCCGAACCCTGGAAAAGCACCGCACCTATGGAACAGGCCCGACCTACCGCAAGCTCGGGGGTCGCGTTGTGTATGCGATCGAGGACCTGAAGGCGTGGGTTGACCGTGGCGCCAAAACGTCCACCAGCGATCCCGGCACAGGCACGGTCCTGCCCGCGAAGCGGCACACACCCATTCCGTATGCCGGCAAGGAGCGGCGCTGACCCATGCCGGACAGCAACTCCACTGCAAGCAGCAGGCGGCGATCAGAGCGCGACCAACTCGATCTGTTTCGCGCCCTCCCGGGCGATCTGGCGCCACGGGACGCGCAAGACCTGATGGCGTATCCGTTCTTTTCGCTGGCAAAGTCGAGGCGCATTGTTCCGATCGATTTCCGCGCAGGCACCGTCACCATTCGTGTTGAGGCCGTGGCGGAACATGGCATGGCGACGATCTGGGACGCGGACGTTCTGATCTGGGCTGCCTCGCAGATTGTAGAAGCCCGTGATGCCGGCCTGAAAACGTCCCGGCTGATGGCAGCGACGCCTTACGAGATCCTGACCTTCGTCGGCCGCGGCACCAGCGTGCGCGACTACGACCGCCTGAAAGCCGCACTCGACCGGCTGCAATCGACCACTGTGATGACATCGATCCGTCAGCCAAGCGAACGGCGGCGGCATCGCTTCTCCTGGATCAACGAATGGAAAGAGACAGCCGATCTGCACGGGCATGCCCGTGGAATCGAGCTGATCCTGCCCGATTGGTTCTACACGGGCGTTCTCGATGAAGCACTCGTGCTGACGATCGACCGCACCTATTTCAATCTGACCGGCGGGCTGGAGCGCTGGCTCTATCGCCTCGTCCGCAAGCACGGCGGCCGTCAGAATGGCGGTTGGAGCTTCGATCTCGTGCACTTGCATGCGAAGTCCGGGAGCCTGTCGCCGTTTAAACACTTTGCCTACGACCTGCGTCAGATCGTCCGTCGTCAGACATTGCCAGGCTATCGGCTCATCATCACGCATCATCGGAATGGCGCAGAGCGATTGAATTTCGCACCAGTCCTCATCGGCCCGTCGAGCAAGCGACTGCGCAAGCGCGGCGTCGTCCTTCCTGCTGGGGATAAGCTGTGAATTCGCTCGTGCTATCAGGGACCAGAACCCTCGTGCCATCGGGGACGCGATGCTCGTGCTATCGGGGACCGGAATCAGAGCTAAGTTTCCGCGGCGTCGAGACTTTTTGCTCCCGTAACTTTACTAACATACTGACACTAACTTCCAGTTGTGAATCAGTACGTTGTGAACAAGTCGGCCGCGCGTGCAACGAGGATGCCGCATGCATCTACTCTCTCACGCGTAAAACTTCTCCGCAATACGATTATTTTCGCCAACGCATGCGCGCGCACGCGATCGCGCGCAAATCTGCGCGATCATCGGAAACGGGGGCACCGCATCACGATCGTTGCTTTCCTTTGCGGCAGCTCGCTCGTCGAGGAGAACTCGCTAACATCCGTGGTTGGCACGATGACCACCACAAGCCGGAATCTGAGGAATGGGCGGTCAGGCTAACCAGCGCCGTGCATGATGGCTTCAAAGGTGTGCATGAAGCCGCCGGCAAGGAAAGTTGCGATCTCACCCAAAACCCCGTCTCCTCGGGAGACGCCGCTCCGCCGTGGCGGAAGGAAAAGGCGCGCGTGGAAGCGGGCGGGTCGCGGAGGCCCTTACAGCGCCGCAGCGACCCGGCCGCGCTTGCCGCCGGCGCCAAAGCGGAAGGTGGTGCCATCGATCCAGATCTTGTGCAGCAGCACGGCGAGGGCGCGCGCCACGGCCGTTGCCGCGCGCTTCAGACCCTTCTTCCTGGCCAGCCGCAGGCCCCACAGCCGCAGCTTAAAGTTCTTCGGAATGCGCGTCAGGATCGCGATCGCGGCCTCGTACAGCATCGCCCGCGTCAGCTCATCGCCGCATTTGGAGATGCTGCCGATCCGGCAGGTCTGGCCGGATTGATAGCACCGCGGCGTCAGCCCGAAACGGGCGCCGACGTTCGTGGACTTCTTGAATCGCGGCGGATCATCGACGGTGGCGCGAAACGTCAGCGCCGCGCGGTGCGGTTCTGCCAACTGCTGCCGCATGGCACTGCGGGCGTCCAACAGCGGCGCGACGATCGCTTTCAAATCCTTCTTCCCGGCCAAGCGATCGCGCACCCACGCATCAAAACGCCCGACCGAGAAAACCCCGAGACCTTGAGGCCGAATGGGCGCGACAGGCCGCGGATCATGTTCTCCATGTCCAGCACCTTGCCGAGCATCGCCTTGCGCGCGACCAACAGCGCCCGAAACGTCTGTGCGCGCTCCGACTCGACATGAACCGCGCGGAACAAACCAGTGCGCATCAGCTGCGCATTGTCTTTTGCGTCGTTGCGGGCGGTCTTGTTCAGCATCGCGTTCATCGCCGCCTTAGCGTGCCGGGTCTCGATGCAGATCATCGGGAGGGCCTTTTCGGCAACCGCCGTGAACAGCCAGGCGCTGAACGAGAGCGCTTCCACGCCGACGCGCTTGAGATGAATTCGTCATTCCGCCTGCAACAGTTCGATCGCATCCGGATCGGTGTCCAGCTTCGCCTCTCAGGCGACATTGCCGTCGCCGTCAACCACACAAATGCTCGTCGCCTCCAGCGACACGTCGAGCCCTACATAGAAGTCGATCATGCGCCTCCGTTGCCGACTGCCGGAACGCACCGTGCGTTCCGTTCGCGAATTGTCGCGAGGCATCATCGTCGCAATGCGACCGGCGATGGGGCGCCGGTCAGTACCCCAGCAAGCCTGGAATCCTTCGGACGCCTTCTAACGAATTGGAGCTACTCGGCTGCGATTCTCGGCAGCAGCAGGAACGTTGCGGCGCTTCGACAACGCCGATCATCGGCGCATCATCACAACCGTCCTGCCGAAACCAAGGCACTGACGTCGATGCGCCGGCGACAGCGCACCCGTTGGCATGTCCAAAATTCCTCTCAAAACTATGGAGTGGCCAGGTGAGCGACCTCACAACTGTTGAACTCTTGTGGCTCGAAAAGCGGATCGAGAACCGAATCCGGTTCGGCAAGCCGGTATCGGAGAAGATCATTGACCAGCACCGGCGCATTCTCTCGTTTGTGCCCGGCAGCATCTTCGCGTTCGTGCGCTGGACCTCCAATGACTTCGGAACCATCCTGTCTCGCATCGACATTCTGCGCGCGATCGCGCCGCGGCAGCGCTATTCGACCGTGCCTTGGGTCAGCCCCGGCGGCGAAAGCCTGCTGCGACTGGCTGGCTGGCGAAAGGTCGAGCGCGTTCTCCAGTTGATCGACGCCGTGGAGTCACTCGGTATCGATCCAGCCGATGTAGCCCCCGAATACTGGCATCACATCCACAACCGTCTTTCCGTCAACGAAACGCCACGACCTTATACGCGTGCGCGCCACCAGGCGTGGCTCCACCGGCGCAGGCTGGTGTTCTGATGGGACGACTAAGGATCATCCTTGCGATATGTGGGGCCACAACGCTCGCGCTTTGGCCGGTCACCGACACCTCACTGTCGTACATCTGGAACGCTTCCGAAAGTGTGCCGATCGGCCTCTACCGTTTGCAAGGGACCGCACGATTGCACATCACTGAGCTCGTGGCCGTTCGGCCACCAGAGCCGCTTGCGAGCTTCCTCGACTTCAACGGCTATTTGCCGAGCGGTCTTCCGATGCTCAAGCGTGTGCTGGCGTTGCCCGGACAAACCGTCTGCAGAACGGGACTCACTATCGTCGTCGACGGGATCGAAATGGGTCAGGCACGTGAGCGCGACGGCCGTGGCAGGCCGTTGCCGGCCTGGCAGGGCTGCCGCGTCGTCGCTGAGGACGAGGTCTTTCTCATGAACTGGCAGTCGGCGGTGTCCTTTGACGGCAGATATTTCGGACCGATCCCGATATCGGCCGTCATCGGGCAAGCGGTACCGGCGTGGACCAGGGAGGACTGACAAATGCCGGCATTGCTCCACTGGGTTGCGGTTTCTCTGTTCGACCGATCCCACCGTCATTCCTCCGTCCCGGCCGAATTGTCGGCAATCCGCGCGCGCCGCGGCCGTCTCGCGCCGGCTCAGTGCCGGCCGGGAAGAGCTCTGTCCTTGGCGGCTGTCCACACATTGCTATCTCGAGCCGCTGCTTGCTTCTTGGGAATTCTGCTGATGTTCGGAGCGCCATCGGCCGGCAGAGCGGAGGCTGGATCGCGCGCACAAGCTGCGCGCTCCTCAAACCTGCTTCCAGGCCCTGCATACGCCGCGTTCGTGACCGAAGCCTCGCATCGGTTCGCAATCCCGGAGCGTTGGATCCGTGCTGTCATGCAGGCCGAAAGCGGTGGTGATGCGCACTCCATATCACCTCGCGGAGCGCTCGGGTTGATGCAAATCATGCCCGCGACCTGGGTCGAACTGAGCGTTCGTTACGATCTCGGTATCGATCCGTTTGATCCTCACGACAACATCATGGCTGGGACAGCGTACCTTCGCGAGATGCTCGATCGTTTCGGATCAGCAGGGTTTCTCGCAGCCTACAATGCTGGACCAAGACGGTACGAGGAGCATCTGGCCACCGGTCGAGCGCTTCCGGATGAAACACAGATCTACACCGCTACACTCGCACCATTGATCGGTATTGAGCAGCGCAACAGCGGTGGTTCGGCTGGCAGACGCTTCGCCGCGTGGCAGCAAGCGCCACTCCTTGTTGAGCGGTCCAAGAGCTTATCGGCTGACACCAACTCGGCATCCGGTATCCGCACGATGAATTCGTCGAAAGCAGCGCCTAGGGCGGGTGCAACTGCACTCGTGCCTCGCGGGACGGGCCTGTTTGCGCGGCGATCAGACGAGGTGCAGTCCCGATGATCGCAATCGCATTTCGTCGCATGATGTCGAAGCCAGTCGCAACGTTGAGAGTGGTCGGCAGAGAGCTGGGAGTGAGCGACCGGGGAAGGCAGGGTAAAAGCCGCAAGGTGCGGCCGGTCGGTCGGGGCAGGAATCTCCAGCAAATTCAAATCACGCTGCAAACATTGCCAATGTCCAGCAAACCTTGCGACGTTCGGCAACGCGCTATTTTGGTTCAGCTTTCGACACGCTTCGGAGCGGACGATGGCCGGTAACGATGATTTCCGCATCCGTCCCGGCCGCATCCGCTCGACGCGCCCGGCTCGGACAAAACCGTTCCTGGCGCAGGCCCTCACAGCTGCGCAGAAGGCCGGCGGCCTCTCACATGGTGGCCGCAGCCATGGCAGCACGTTTGGGCGCGGCCGCGCGGCGAGCCTTGCCGCGACCCGGCTCCTCAACAACCGTGCCCGCAGCGCCATCGTCAAGGCGCGTGTTGTGCGCCGGATGCGTTCGCCAGGCGCCCTGCGTGCCCATATCGGTTATCTCCAGCGCGACGGCGTCACCCGCGACGGAGCACCCGGCAAGCTCTTTGACGCTAGCGGCGATGAGGCCGACGGCCGCGCCTTCGCCGAGCGCTGCGAGGACGATCGGCATCATTTCCGATTCATCGTCTCGCCCGATGATGCCACTGAGCTGGAAAGCTTACGAACCTTCACCCGCGAACTGATGGATCAAGCTTCGCGGGACCTTGGCACCAAACTCGATTGGGTGGCGGTTGATCATTGGAACACGGAGCACCCGCATGTCCACGTCCTCGTGAGGGGCCGTGGCGATGACGACAAGGACCTTGTCATCAGCCGGGACTATATCTCGAAGGGCTTGCGCGCCCGAGCCGGGGATCTCGTCACGCGTGAACTCGGCCCGCGATCAGAGCTGGAGATCCGCCAAAACCTGGACAGGGAAGTGACGGCTGAACGTTGGACCAGGCTCGATCGGGTGCTGGCCCGGGAAGCAGGGGCGGCGGACGGGGTCATTGATCTGCGGCCGGACCGGGAAGCCGCGCGCGACCCGTTGCGTGAGATCCGGATCGGAAGGATGCGCAACCTCGAGCGGCTGGGCCTGGCCGAGCCGGCGGGGCCGGCGCGCTGGGTCCTGGCGGCTGACGCGGAGCAGCGCCTGCGAGCGCTTGGCGAGCGTGGCGACATCATCAAGCGGCTGCACAAGAGCCTCACGAAGGATGGCGCCGCACGCGCACCGTCATCCTGGGCACTCGAAGGCGAGCGCCATGGCGAACCCGTGATCGGCCGCCTTATCGCCCGTGGGCTTGACGATGAGCTCAGGGGCACGGCCTTCGCGGTGGTCGATGGGATCGATGGGCGCGTGCATCATCTGAAGCTGCCGGACGTCGAAGCGGCTGGCGACGGGCCTATCGGTGGCATCATGGAGCTGCGGCGGTTCGAGGATACAAGGGGCCGGCAGCGGATCGCGCTGGCTGTCCGCTCGGACCTCAATCTTGACCAGCAGGTGACGGCGGATGGGGCGACCTGGCTCGACCGGCGCCTGGTCGCTCGTGATGGCGCCGATTTCTCTCGTGCCGGTTTCGGCGCCGAAGTCCGCGCCGCGCTCGACCACAGGATCGACGCCCTCGTAGAGAAGGGCCTCGCCAGCCGGGATGGCGACAAGGTCACACTCGGTCGCAACTTGATTGGCACCCTACGCAACCGCGAGCTCGAGACCGTGGGGCGGCGCTTGGCCTCCGAAACCGGGCTGGCGCATTTGCCCGCGGAGGCAGGAGAGTCCGTTTCGGGGGTTTACAGCCGGAGGCTATCGCTCGCCTCCGGCCGCTTCGCCATGATCGACAACGGCCTCGGTTTCCAGCTCGTGCCCTGGTTACCGTCGCTGGAGCGTGAACTGGGCAGGCAGGTGAGCGGCATCGCCGGTCCTGGCGGGGTGGATTGGAGTTTCGGCCGCAAGCGCGACCTCTCGCTCTGACCCGCCGATCTCCGCGCCAATCTGCGCGCGACTACGACGCCGAGCGGATCGCCGTTGCGCTACCAGCTGGCGTTGCCGCATTGCCTCGGTCCATGTCCGCGACAAAGATTGTCTGGAGCCAACTGATCGTCGTCTCGTTGGTCGTGCTCGCCTTCCTCTGGACAGCGACCGAGTGGACGGCTTGGCGTCTGGCCTTCCAGCCGCAGCTCGGTCCCGCTTGGTTCATGATCGGGCGCTGGCCAATCTATCAGCCAGCCGGGTTTTTCATCTGGTGGTTCAAATTCGATGCCTACGCGCCCGTCATCTTCATGCAGGGCGCATGCATCGCGGCGGGAGGCGGAATAGCTGCCGTTGGCGTTGCCATCTTCCTCTCGGTCTGGCGGGCCAAGGAAGCGCAGAACGTCACGACCTATGGCTCGGCGCAATGGGCGGATGCCCGGGAGATTCGGCGTGCCGGGCTTCTTGGCCACGACGGCGTCGTGCTCGGCCGCTTTGGCCGCAACTATTTGCGGCACAACGGTCCGGAACATGTGCTGTGCTTTGCTCCGACGCGCTCGGGCAAGGGCGTCGGCCTTGTCATTCCGACACTTCTGACCTGGCCGAGTTCCACCATCATCCACGACATCAAGGGCGAGAACTTCCAGCTGACATCGGGCTGGCGCGCCCGCTTTGGCCCGGTGCTCCTGTTCGATCCGACCAATCCGGCAAGTGCCGCCTACAATCCGCTGCTCGAGATCCGCAAGGGCGACTGCGAGGTGCGGGACGCACAGAACATCGCCGACATCCTCGTCGACCCGGAAGGAGCCCTCGAGCGCCGCAATCATTGGGAGAAGACCAGCCACTCCCTGCTCGTCGGCGCAATTCTCCATGTCCTGTATGCGGAAGCCGACAAGACGCTCGCCGGTGTCGCCAACTTCCTGTCGGACCCCTCGCGCCCGATCGAGGCGACGCTGAACGCGATGTTGGCGACGCCGCATCTGGGAAAGCGGGGTCATCCCGTGGTCGCCTCGGCTGCACGGGAGCTCCTCAACAAGAGCGAAAACGAACGTTCCGGCGTGCTATCAACGACGATGAGCTTCCTGGGGCTCTATCGCGATCCCGTCGTCGCCAAGGTCACCGGCAGATGTGACTGGCGTATCCGCGAGCTCGTGGACGGGGATCGGCCGATCTCCCTTTACCTGGTGGTGCCGCCATCCGATATCGCCCGCACAAAACCCTTGATGCGGCTCGTGCTCAACCAGATCGGACGGCGCTTGACTGAAAGCCTGGATCCCAGCCGGCGGCGGCAGCAGCTGCTCCTCATGCTCGATGAGTTCGCAGCACTCGGCCGGCTCGACTTCTTTGAGAGCCAGCTCGCCTTCATGGCCGGCTACGGCATCCGCAGCTTCCTGATCACCCAGAGCCTGAACCAGCTCGAACGTGCCTATGGCCCGAACCACGCCATTCTCGACAATTGCCATATCCGGATCGCGTTCTCGACCAACGATGAGCGCACCGCCAAGCGGGTGTCGGACGCGCTCGGGACCGCGACCGAGATGCGGGCGATGAAGAACTATGCCGGGCATCGCCTTTCGCCATGGCTCGGCCACCTCATGGTGAGCCGGCAGGAGACCTCCCGGCCGCTGCTCACGCCTGGGGAGGTCATGCAGCTCTCGCCCGATGAGGCGATTGTGATGGTTTCGGGGGTGCACCCGATACGCGCCCGCAAGGTTCGATATTATGAGGATCCACAACTCCAACGCCGAATCCTGACGCCCTCGCGCACGAAGCCAGTCACATCGACCACACGGTCAGATGAATGGTCGGGACAGAAGCCGATTCCGCTTTCAGCCGAATTGCTCGCTTCGCTGAGGAGCAAGACCCGCGATCCGAATGGCGGTATTCGCCGCGAGCCTGAGCTACCGCAGCATGAAGAAGTTGTGATCCGCTCCCCGCTTGCCGAAAACGAGTTCGACACTGCCCCGGATGATGCCGACGCCGAGGTCGTGCAGGCAACGGCCTTAACCCGGTCGATGCAGGGCATGGCACGCACTGTCAGCCTCGACCCTGACGACAAAATGGGCCTCTGAGCGGTCGTCATGAAAAAGGTCCAGCTGAGCATCTACCTCGATCAAGGTATCTTCGGTAGCCTCGAGGCTCTCGCAAAACGTCACGGCAAGCCCAAGTCTCTGGTCGCCGAGGCCGCGATCTCTTCATTCCTCTCGCCGGACGACTCCGACCGGCGGGAGGCGGCCATAGCCAAGCGGCTCGACCGCATCGTACGCATACTGGAACGGCTCGAACGGAATGACGGTGTCACGCTGGAGACGATCGCGTTGTTCGTCCGCTTCTGGCTGACGTCTACCCCAGCCCTTCCCGAGCAGTCGAGCCCAGCCGCGCGTGCCAAGGGCGGTGAGCGCTACGACCGCTTTGTCGAAGCTCTCGGGCGACGACTTTCCAGTGGATCGACGGTCCTTAAGGAAGTGAGCATGGAATCAAGCGATCCTGGGAGTACGACGTCAGTCACAGGCGATCCCGGCTCTCATTGATCGACCGACCATCCTTTCTTTTCCTACGCCAGAACACGAGCGCCGTCTCCTGTCGCTTGATATCGTTGCGTCGCTGCCTTTCTGTCGCCGTCACTGCTCATCAATCCATGCGAAGCATCGGTGTTGCGGCCCCAGACGGATCACCGAAAAACTCGGCAATCGCGTTGCTGCTCTCGGGCATGTCCTGTGTAGAGCTTCCTGGGCCAAGCCGATTTTCTTCGCGGTCGTGAACTTGCTCAGTTCTTTCCGGACGACCGGGGAGTGGCGCTGGATCACCTGTTGGGCAGTAAGATCGATCGGATTGTCAAGCATCTCCCCACGCAGGGCGACCTGACCTATTGCGATCAGATGCTCGTCATCGAGGGCCGGCCTGAAGGCGTTCCGGCGCTGTGCTTTGGTGTCTTTCTCGCTGGTCTCGTCATGGTCTATATCCCTATTTTTCACCAAGGCGATATAGAATACTTATCATTTAGTCTTCTTGATAAGGATAATTATCGGTCCTTGACTCGGCTGCAACAATGATATAATATCATTATCAAGAGTCAATTTTGATCAGGATACTTATCATGGCGTACCAAAGCGAGGAGCTTATCCGAGAAGTGCAGGGCCAGCGTGTCAAGGAGGCTATCAGCCAGCGCGCTTTGGCCGCCCGCTCCGGATTGACCCAGGCGCACATTTCCCAGATCGAAACCGGGCGCCTTGAACCGGGCCTGTCGAGCTTCATCCAAATGGCGCGGGCGCTCGACCTCGAAGTCGTGCTTGTGCCTAAAAAACTTCTTCCCGCAGTGGAGGGTGTACTCCGTTCGACCGCCCCTGAATTCTTCCAGGAAGATGGGCAGTCTGTCCTTTTTGCCAAGGGTGAACGCCTCATCGCCAAACAGAAGAAGCAGTACGGCAGTTCAGCTGCGCTCGACCGCATCGCAGAATATCTTCGCTTCCTAAAACAAGTCCGCCTTTCAAAGTCCGACCTCGCCCTCGTTACGGATGTCATTGAGACTTTGCGTCACGATAAGGCCAGCCCGCCACCAAAGCCCGTACTAGATAATATTGCGGGCGTACTGCAGGGCCTTCGCAACCGCATCGCGCATCCTGTGGAAGCGCCGCGTCCGGCCTATGCTTTTGATGGAGGGGACGACGATGCCTGACGTCTCGGTTCTGGACGTTCATCTGTACGGCAAACCCATCGCCACCCTCACGCTCGTGCAGGGGGACCGGACGCTCTTTGCCTTCAATCAAAGCTATATCGACGATCCAGATCGCCCGACCCTGAGCCTGTCTTTCAAAGACCAGTTCGGCAATCTCCTGACCGCGTTCAGGCCCTACCGCATGGTTCTTCCGCCGTTTTTCTCTAACCTGTTGCCGGAAGGACCGCTGCGCCGTTATCTCGCAGAGCGCGCGGGCGTAAAGGAAAAGCGTGAATTCTTCCTGCTGTGGATGCTGGGTCAGGATCTTCCGGGCGCATTGTCGGTCCATCCGGCGGAAGGCGAGGCCCTGCCGCCGCAGGTCGAAGAGGACTTAACGCCGGACGAGCGGCACAACATGCTGCGGTTTTCCCTGGCTGGTGTGCAGCTGAAATTCTCGGCGCTCAAGAGCAATTCCAAGAGGGGCGGCCTGACCATCCCGGTGGAAGGCGTCGGCGGATCGTGGATCGTCAAACTGCCGTCCAACCAGTACGCGGGCGTGCCCGAGAACGAATATTCGATGATGACGATCGCGAAGGCCATGGGCATGGACGTACCGGACCTTCAGCTGCTCGACGTGAACGCGATCGATGGACTGCCCGAGGGCATCGGCGAATTCAAAGGACAGGCGCTCGCCGTCAAGCGGTTTGACCGGACCGCCGACGGTCCTGTTCACATGGAAGACTTCGCGCAGGTCTTTGGCGTCGCGCCGGACGAGAAATACGAGCACGTCAATTATAAGGGGATCGCAGGTGTGCTCGGCATTGAAACCGGTGATGCCGACGTCGCCGAATTTATTCGCAGGCTCGTCTTCAGTACGCTGATCGGCAATACCGACATGCACCTTAAGAACTGGTCGCTGATCTATCCCGACCGGCGAACGCCAGCATTGTCGCCCGCTTACGATCTGCTTTCGACCATTCCCTATATTGCGGATGACAAGATGGCGTTGAACTATTCACGCACCAAGAAAATGACCGAGTTTTCCAAAGATGAACTCAAGCATCTTGCGGCGAAAGCGAAGATTTCTGAAAAGCTTGTCCTCGATACCGCCACCGAAACGGTGCAGCGATTCAAGCAGGTGTGGTCAGACCAGAAGAAGACGCTTCCGCTGGATAAAAAGGTGGTCGGTAGCGTCGATGCACACGCGGTCTCCATCCCGATTTACAGCGAGCTGTAGGATGCCCTACGAGTTCGGAAACCTTTCGCCAGCCGATTTCGAGGACCTCGCCCGTGACCTCGTCGGCCGCGAGCTTGGTATCCGTTTCGAGGCGTTTGCGGCCGGTCCAGACGGCGGCATGGATGGCCGACACGCCAAAGGCGGCGCAAAGATCATCCTTCAGGCCAAACATTACGCTGGCTCAACTTATCCCGGCCTCAAATCAGAACTCAAACGGGAGCGTTCGTCGATTGATCGTCTCGCGCCTAAACGCTACGTGCTTGCAACATCGCGCGCGCTGACGCCGCCCAGAAAAACAGAACTTGCGGCTCTGATAGGCCCCTCTCTCCAAAGCGAAGGTGACATTCTAGGGCCGGGGGACCTGAACGGGCTTATCAGGAAATACCCTGATACTGAGAAGTCTCATATCAAGCTTTGGCTGTCAGGCGTGGGTGTATTGGAGCGCGTCTTGCGGTCGGCTGCGCATACCGTCAATAATATCACCCGTGAAGAAATCGAAGCCAAGGTACGTGTTTATGCGCCGAACCCGAGCTTCAATGGTGCCCGCGATACGCTGGAAGCGCATCATCTTGTGATCATTTCAGGCCCGCCGGGCGTCGGTAAGACCACGCTCGCCGAGATGCTATCTTACGCCTATATCGCCGAGGATTGGGAGCTTGTAGCGATCCGAAGTCTCGATGACGGTTTTGCCGCCATCGAAGATTCGAAGAAACAGGTCTTCTTCTTCGATGATTTTCTCGGAAGGGTGGCGCTAGACCGGAGTGCCCTTTCGCACAAGGACTCCGATCTCGCGCGCTTTATCAAGCGCGTCCGGAAATCCCCAAATGCGCGGTTCATTTTGACCACGCGGGCCTATATATTCGAGGAGGCCCGGCTGGTTTCCGAGTACTTAGCCGATCAGCGCCTGGATATCAGCAAATATGTGCTCGATGTCGGCATTTACACCAGACGGATCAAGGCGCGCATTCTCTACAATCATCTGCTCGTCGCGGGAACGCCGCAGAGTCACATAAGCGCGCTCATCGGAAGCGGTCATATCGCCAAGATCGTCGATCACAAGAACTATAGCCCACGCATTATCGATTGGATGACGGATAGCACCCGTGTGCGGGACATTCTGCCGGAGATCTATCCGGCCGCGTTTATCGATGCTCTCACGAATCCGAAGCAGTTATGGGACATTGCCTTCCGCACGCACATCGCGAAGATGTGCCAGCATCTCCTGCTCGCTCTCTTTTTTAGCTCCGAATACGGGGTTGGGCTCAAGGAGCTGAAGCTCTCCTATGAAAGTCTACACCCGCGCCTCTGCGCGAAATATGGCGAAGAGCACGGACCCAAGGATTTTGACGAGGCCCTGCGAACCCTTGAGGGAGGGTTCGTTAAGATCAGCGGGCCGCTCGTAAGTTTTGTGAATCCTTCTTTGCGAGATTATCTGACGGAGTATCTCAATGACGATGCGCTTCTACGTGAGATCGCCGCCTCTGCCGTCGAATCGGACTTTGCACGAGCGGTCTGGTCATATTGCAAGACCATAAGGCTTCCAGCCGATAGCCTTGCAGTTGTGGCCACGTGCTTCGCCAAGATTGCGGGTGACTTTCTTCACCTCCCGGTATGGATCAAGACGCCCGGAAAACACGGGGATTCGTTGCAACAAACCGGTCTCTCGAACACACAACGCATAGAGCTGTTAATTGCCTGGCATCGATCCAGCGGCGATCAACGATTTTCAGATCTTGCTCTCGCGCTTGCGCGCGCGCCGGTAGACGGGCTTGACTCCTGGCGCGACGGCGACGACGTAATCGAGCTCATCGCCAAATTGCGTGACGGAGATTATTTTGACGAGTTCACTGTTGCAGGCGAGCTCGCCAATTGCCTTGAGACCGCTGCGATTGGAATGATCCACAATTGCGCTCCGGACGATCTTGAGAAAATCTCAGATGCGGTTGAAGAGTGGAAGCTGCATTTAGGCAGCGAGATTCCTCAGGCTGTTAACGAGGTCATTATAAGAGAGTTCGATGAAATAGATAGGACTGTCGAAAGCATCGACTCGGAATCGACCCTTACGGAGCACATCGAGACTCTTAAAAAATTAGCAACTAGAACGCGTGTAAGCACAGCGGTCGTCTCTCGCGCAGTGGAAACGGTAATGGAGCGGATCGCCGTCGTCGAAGGAAGATCGACGAGATCAAGTTCGCCTTCAGTTCGCGCGTCCACTTCCGAAGCGGACAAATTCGACGATGCAGCCCTGCAGAATTTATTCGCGCCGCTCATTCGCCGATAGCTGTCGCCACGTGGCCGTAGTGCATTCGGGTTTCGATTTGCGTGAGAAGCCGATGCGGACCCTGCAATACGAATTCGAAGATCTGTCGGGGATAGTCTTCGGTGCAAGAACCGATTTGGCGGACAGGCTGAGGATCATGCGCATTATTGACCAGAAATGCTGCCTGGACGGCGTAGCGATTTTGAATTCTTTGAAGTGAGATACGCGCCTGAAGAGTCGACGTTTCGCCTTCACCAGCTCAATCTTCTCAAGATTAATTATGATTAGCCTCTGGGTGCTAACCGGCAGGATCGATGTGCCGTAGACAATCCTCATCGGCGGCGTTGAACTTGGAATGAGGAGCAAAGCTAACCCAAAACTCGTTCGTGGGCTGAAGGCGCTCGCACTCTATCTTGAAGCAGAATTCCGTTCGATGCCGTGTGGTACTGGAAAAGATATCGTCATATTCGATCCATCCCCAAAGATAATGCAACGCTCCTACCAAGGGTGTTTCAAGCTCCGCCGCTTGGATTGTAATCGACGGCGTGTGCCAGACCAGTTGCGGACCGATCAGAGCATTGCCGAAAGTGGTCGAATCAGGAAAATGAAAGTCCGCTGGGATTTCGCTATTAAATGTGTTGTGACTTATGTTGGTTCGCGCGTTGATCGCCGGAGTCATGCCGCCGTTCTTCAGAATGACGGAAAATCGATAGGTGTGTACCGCGCCGGGAACGATGTTGTCATGGAGGGTGCCTACGCGATCGGCAAGCCGGTGGGTCACCATATTGATGTCTTGCACAGTGACGTATGCCCGTAACTGCCGTCCGGCATTGGTCACAGCGATCTGATTGCTCGTGATTGCTGCGTTCGCAGAGTCGGTGGCGGCCTGGATAGAGGCTTGCATGTCCCGGGACTGAGCGGCCGATGTTTCCCCAAGCAGGTGTAGCTGGCGCTCTCCGGCCTCCCATAGTTTGTCTGTCGCCCGCTTGAGCGTGAACGTGAAGATGGCAATCGCAATGGTCGCAACGGCGGTAATCGCGCCGCCCATTTTATCCAGGAATTGCGCAACCTCGAACACGATGAAGGGAAGGAGCTGATAAGAGGTGCAGTTCGCGACCTTGGCCTCCCCGGCTGGCTCGCAAATCTGGCCGTGGTAGGGGATAAACCGGAGGACCAGCAGCAGCACCAGCAGCAGCGCCGTTCCGACGATCCAAATGATCTTTGCGCGACGCGACAAATTGAGTCCGTCCGGTTCCTCCGAGCGCACCATAAATCAAGAACGGAGATAGGTCGTCGCTATGGGCTTCACACCGGGCGAGCGGCCGGCGCAGGAATTGGTCTGCGTGCAGAAAGTGGCCGTTGAGGTGCGCGACGACATGTTCGCGCTTAAAATGCTGATCGACCTCTATCTTGAGGGCAAAGAAGCGCCAAAAGCTCCGGCGCAGGACAAGCCCGTGATGTCGCCTTGGGCATTCCAGCAGAAACAACCGATCATCCTTGTCGCGCTTCCATTGAGCCAAGGGGGAGGCGCTGAATTTCGCGATCTCCATCACAGATGTACAAGCCTTTCTCGCCAAAGCCGGGCAATCCCTGACGTCAAGGCGCCGCCCACCTGCAAAGCTGCGAAGATCTATGGGGGCCGGACAGCCAGAGTATCGGAGGATCGAAATTTGGACCAGCGGTGGGACATCTCGTTTTACGACGTGGATTTCGACGGGAGGATCGATCCCCCCGGTTGCGAGTGTTTCACTTGATGCGAGTCTGAACTTTCCGCCATTTTCTGTCGGCCTCCCGAACGGCTTGTCGCTCCACAAGTCTCCTCTTGTTTAAGTCGGAACGCGAGGTGCCTCGTTCGATGAATCCGTATTCGGCTGAGAAGAGCCTTCCCAAGCTCATCACAGGAGTGTCTTTGTCCATTATGTCCGTCACCGCGACTGCGGTCTCTTCGCCGAGATCGAAATAGAACGGCGCGTGGCGCGTCCGTGCGATTAAGGCCAGTAGTGGGGATGGCGCTTGCAGGTAAGAAAGGAAGTCGGCTGGCGTGGGCTTATCCCCAAGCCAGAGTGATGTAGCAGAGCTTCTGCGTTTGGTTGTCGCTGGTTCACGCGAGTTGGAGAAGAAACGCTTAAGAAGAGACACGTCCGTCATGTGAACGTTATTCCGCGCGTCAGCCGCTGCGTACGGCAACGAACTCAAAATGCAAGGAACGATAATCATATTCTTTGCGTCAATCCCAGATACGTCGCGAACCGCGTCAGCATGGTCGTGCAATGCAGTAGCCAAACGGGTGACCTGATTTACGGCAGAGTTCATCTCCAAGGCGAAATAGTAAGCTGCCGCTGGATTATGGGCCGACAATGTTCGATTTTTGCATTCGAAGACGAAAAGATATTCGTTCCAAGGCACGACAAGGTCGTACTCGAACTCTTCTCCGGCGATCTTCAGCCTGAAGGCCTTCGCGGCCAATCCTTGACCAGCGATAAAGCGCAACATTTCCCTTTCGAAGGCCTTGCCTTTGCGCCCTAGCTGCTCGCCTTGTTTTCCGACAGCAGAAAGCGTTACGCGGCCAGGCTCAGAATATATGATCGCTGGGCCAAAGAGCATGAGGGAACCGTCTCGCATTCTCACGAGCGGCTGGTCAAAAAGATCGCGGCTGGTTTTGCGCATTGATGCTTGGTTGATAAAAAGGTCTGCGGCGCCATTCTTCAGGCCGACCCGCTCCAAAAGGGCGCGCAACTCGCTGCGGGGGATGATGTGGCATAGTCCCTTCAAACCGAGAGTGCGGTAGCGCTCGCCGGCTAGACTTTGCAGCGTAGAATATCCGCGTATCCATTCGACGAGCCTCAGCCCGCACGGACGCTCCTGATCGTCGAGGACAAAGTAACCAAGCACTTCGCTGAGCGAAATACAGGAATGGCCTTCCTCCGGCGACACGTATCCTTTCGGCGGAAGTTCAAGAGGACCGTCTATCCCTGAAGCCCAAGTCTTCAAGTTGGTATTCTGCAGCAACCCGTGATAGGTCCGCGCTAGCTGATCGGTAAGACGTACATTAGCGTAGTAGTCGAGTCCTTCTTCGGGCGTAATGAGCTCATACGCGATCGCTCGCTTGGCGTCCTTCGGCACCCATCTCGGCATGGGCTCGCCGATAACACGAAATCCGCGGCCAAAATATCGACAACGTTGCTCCAAGCGTTCCCAAAGACGCCAAGAAGCCGCCAGCGCAAGAGTGGCCGCGGTCCGGTCATTGTCGACATCCGTGGGCTCCGGCAACGCCGGCAAAAAAAGGAACCCGTCCACGTCGAACCATGACTGCTGGTAGCCAAGCAACAGCAGGGTCATCGTGGCCATGTTGACCAAATTGCCGAGCGCGCCGTCCGGATTGAATGATGTACCATCCCGACGCCGTACGCGGAAATGGCTCAACTTTATGCGTCTTCGGCGCAGCAGGTCGGCGTGAAACTCCTTCATCATGTCATCGAATGCATGAGCTGACCAGGATAACCCAGACGCGGCCTGAACCTCCGGAGCCATTTTGGCGGCGTCGGTCGCAGAAAGGCTCCTCAATATCTCTGCATAGCCCGCTTCTATCTGATGGCTAAGTCCCGTCAGTTCATTGACCTCGCGCGCCCAATCTTGCCCAAGATGTTCTAAGAAGTGCGCTTCGACGTTTGCTAGGAACGCATCGCGAGCTCGGCTCCGGATCGGGGCCGGCCGCTTCTGAAAGAGGTTGCCGTTACGGCGAAGAAGACCGAGAAGCTGAGCCGCGCAAGCTTGATCCAATACAAGTGTAGAAAGATGTTGCTCAAGTCTGTGCCAATCCAAGTTCTTTAAACTCGTCTTGACGATACTCTCGCTTAATGTTCGGGAAGGCATGCAGATTCCACACCATTCTACGGGCGATCCTGACAAGCTGCGCGCCAAGATTGTTCGACCCACTAAACCTGAATAGGCGACCGCGCAACGGCTGATGCCACGGTTTGCGCAACGGGGCTGAAAACCCCTTTGGTGATTGAAAGGAACCTTTCGATCAGCATCATCGGGATAAGTCGTTGAAATCGCAGCAGATGCGAGCGCCCTCCGAGCGCGCCAAGGGCGCGGAACGTACGATCGCTTTGTTGAGGCGATCGGACGGCGGCTTGCAAGCGGATCCACCGTCCTGAAAGAGGTGAGCATCGACATGCACGCCTCTGTCAAGCATGAGTAATCAGTACGCGCGCCCCAATGCGCCCTGGCAGTTCCTGGCAATGGGTGCGGCGCTGAATCAGATAAGCAGACTGCAGGTCGGCAGCACGCCATGAAGCAACAAGCGATGGGCGCGTCACTCAAGGCGCCCGGGCCCGCTGCAACAGCCCGTTAGCTGCGCGCGAATGACACAGGCTTACAAATCAAGCTCTTCTTGAGACCGCCTTGTCTTTCTTTGGCTACGCCACACTACGACGCAGAAGTCGGTGCGGTTGAAGTGACGTTCGGATTGGCCCTTGTGTCAAGTCCATCATCGCTGGGCGCGATTCAGCCGTTTCGATTCCGAAATCGACGCCGCGCGTGCCGCGGTGCGCGGGCAGGTCGCGGCCGCTAATTGGGAGCGAACAAGCAGTGCAAGTCGATGGAGAGCTTGGAGGCCAGCCTAACTCGATTGTGAATCAAGCCGACAGCGATGCGCAGCCGAGCCCGAACGAAGGAGCGCGAACCAAGAAGGTTACCGTTCAGCTCTCCGAGAGCATGTTTCAGCGGCTTGAAGTTGCGACCGAACGCCCGGGGCTCGGCAAGAGCATGGTCGTCGAGACGGCGCTTGAAAGATTCCTGAATCCTTCACCGCCCATCGAGGGGCGCGTTCATCAGGCTCTGGACCGGATAAGTGGCCAGATGGCCAGGCTCGAGCACGAGATCGCGATCATCGCCGAGATCGTAGCCCTGCATGCGCGCTATCACCTCACCGTGACGCCGCCCATGCTGCCATCCGGCCAGCGAGAGGCGTGCCTGCTCGGGCAGCAGCGTTTCAAGGTATTGGCGGAGCAGGTCGAACGGCGGGTACGGCTCGGTCAGCCATTGATCCGGGAGACGATCGATCGGCTGGGCAAGGGCAGTCGACCGGGCGGTGAAGCTCTTGGCGGCGCGTCACAGCGCGCGGCAGAGCATCAGGAAGGTCTGTCAGCAGTTGCGGCGGATGGAAACTCCGAGCCGAGCGCTGCCGCCGTGGAGGGCGGCAGCGCTCCAAACTTTCGAAACCTGCCCAACTCCTTTTGTTACGCCGGCCGCCAGAAGCGTGCGGAAGGAGCTTGGGTCGCAAATATTGCCGGTGGCACGAGTTGAGCCAATCCCTGTGTGGCGGCTCATCGCGTGCGTGTTTCTTCCCTTCGCGGCCGGGTACTACCTTTCGTACCTGTTCCGGACGATCAATACGCTCATTGCTGGGCGCCTCGCCTCTGATCTCGGGCTTGGCGCTGCCGATATCGGGCTGCTCACGTCAATCTATTTTCTGGTCGTTATGGCGGCCCAGATTCCGATCGGCATGTTACTTGATCGCTTTGGGCCGCGCCGGGTCCAGAGCGTGCTCTTGGCTGTTGCTGCAGGGGGGGCCGCGCTCTTTGGGCTATCGACGGGATTCCTGTCCCTTCTTTTTGCTCGCGCGATGGTCGGACTTGGGAGTGCAGCAGCCCTGATGTCCGGGCTGAAAATCATCGTCCTCTGGTTTCCAAGAGAACGAATGGCGCTGATCAATGGCTACATGATTATGCTGGGCTCATTGGGGGCCGTTACGGCAACGGCTCCTGCCGAGGTGCTGCTGGACTGGATCGGATGGCGGGGTCTATTCGGCGTGCTGGCCGCCGCAAGCGCGCTTGCTGCCATTTTGATCTATCTCGTGGTTCCCGAACGAACCACTGGGCCACAGGGCACCAGGACGCCCGCCACTCTGAAAACCGTCTACTCGGATGCGCGGTTCTGGAGAATGGCGCCCTTATCGGCGACCTGCATCGGGTCCGCTTGGGCACTGCAATCCTTATGGGCGGCGCCCTGGCTTTCCGATGTGGAGCGGCTGGATCGAACGAGACTCGTCAACGAGTTGTTCGTGATGGCGGTCGCTCTGAGTCTCGGCGCTCTGGTCTTGGGCGTCCTTGCCAACTGGGTGCGCCGCCGGGCTAAGAAGAGCGAGGCTCTGTTTGGCTTGGTCGCGGCGATGTTGATTGTGGCGGAGCTTGTGCTGATCCTGCATCCGCCCTGGCCATCACTCCTGCCGTGGTGCGTTGTGTCGGTGTGCGGATCAGCCACTGCTCTGACCTACGCCATCATAGCGGATTATTTCCCGGCCGAGCTGGTTGCGCGCGCCAATGGCGGTCTGAATGTCCTGCAATTTGGCTGGGCTTTCGTCGTGCAGTACGGGACGGGACTGATTCTGGGGCAATGGCCTCTAGAGACGGGGCATTATCCTTTAACGGCCTATCAGACCGCGTTCGGTGTGAACGTTTTGCTGCAGGTGACAGCGCTGGTCTGGTTCGCCACCGTCCCGTGGCTCGAGCGCCGGAAACGGAAGGCTGGCGCTTTGGTCACACATCAACCGGCTGGGGGCTGGAACTCGGTTGAGGTCGTTATTCCACCAGCCGAGCTCGCCATCCTGGAGGCGGATGATCATGCGGAGTGGTGAAGCCCGCCTGTCGCCGGGCTGATGTCCCGGTCATGATGCTCGGCGCGTCAGAAGCGATCGTCCCTAATCTTTCTTCTTCTACGCCAGACTACGATTGACACGGTCCCATTGTTGCTGTCGCGCAGGTTCTGCTTTTTCTAGTTGTTCTCATGTGAGGCGGCTAGACGCTAGCTGCCTCACTCAACTGGGGGGCAGTCGTGGCGATCCATTCATTTCATTCGGAAGCCGAGTTGCGCGGAGCGCGCATGCTCCGCACAGCGCTGGGCTCGGCCATCGCAGGCTTTCTGGAAGATCCGTCCGTCGTTGAGGTGATGCTGAACCCCGATGGCCGGCTGTGGATCGATCGGCTGTCGAGCGGCCTTACCGATACCGGCGAGAGTCTATCAGCTGCCGACGGCGAGCGAATTGTACGGCTGGTCGCGCACTATGTGGGCGCTGAGGTTCATGCCGGCTCGCCCCGAATCTCGGCTGAGCTGCCGGAAACGGGAGAACGTTTCGAAGGTTTGTTGCCGCCGGTCGTCGCCGCGCCGGCCTTCGCGATCCGCAAACCTGCGGTCGCTGTCTTCGGCCTGGACGACTATGTCGCTGCCGGCATCATGAACTCGGCGCAGGCGAACGCGCTTCGTGATGCGGTTGCCGCGCGCAAGAACATCCTGGTCGCCGGTGGCACATCGACCGGCAAGACGACGCTGACGAACGCGCTTCTGGCGGAGGTGGCCAAAGGTTCGGATCGCATCGTTCTTATTGAAGATACGCGGGAGCTTCAGTGCACGGCGCCGAACCTCGTGGCATTGCGCACCAAGGATGGCGTGGTCTCACTGTCCGAACTTGTGCGCTCGTCGCTTCGCCTGCGCCCTGATCGTATCCCGATTGGCGAGGTGCGCGGAGCCGAGGCGCTCGATCTGCTTAAAGCCTGGGGGACTGGACATCCCGGCGGAATCGGCACGATCCACGCCGGCACCGCGCTTGGTGTGCTCCGCCGGCTCGAGCAGCTCATCCAGGAGGCCGTCGTCACGGTCCCGCGCGCGCTGATCGCCGAGACCATCAACGTCATCGCCGTGCTCTCTGGCCGTGGTGCCGAACGGCATTTGAGCGAACTCGCTTCTGTCACCGGGCTTGGACCATCAGGCGACTACACCCTTTCGAAAATCGGAGATCAATCATGAACGTAGGATCATCTCTCGGGCGAGGTTTCACATCAGTTGCGGCATTCGCTTGTCTGTACCTGGCCAGCGTGCCGGCCTGGGCCGCCGGCTCGAACATGCCCTGGGAGCAGCCGCTCAACCAGATCCTGCAATCGGTCGAAGGACCCGTCGCCAAGATCATCGCGGTCATCATCATCATCGTGACCGGTCTTTCGCTTGCATTCGGCGACACCTCGGGCGGCTTCCGGCGGCTGATCCAGATCGTGTTTGGTCTGTCGATCGCATTTGCCGCCTCGAGCTTCTTCCTTTCGTTCTTCTCGTTCGGCGGCGGGGTGGTGATCTGATGGATGAGCCAGTCCCGGGCTTTGTCGCCCCTGTCCACCGTGCGCTGACCGAGCCGATCCTGATGGGCGGTGCACCGCGATCGGTTGCCATTCTCAACGGCACATTGGCCGCCGCACTCGGCCTCGGTCTGCGCTTGTGGCTTGCCGGCCTCCTGCTGGCGTTCATTGGCCACATGGCCGCGGTCTGGGCCGCAAAACGCGATCCGGAATTCGTCGAAGTCGTGCGCCGGCACGTTCGGGTTCCCGGTCACCTCAGCGCTTGAGAATAGTCCCATGATGAATCTTGCCGAATACCGCCGCTCGAATACGCGCCTTGCCGACTTCCTGCCCTGGGCCGCGCTCGTCGACGAGGGAATTGTTTTGAACAAGGATGGCTCGTTTCAGCGGACGGCGCGGTTCAGGGGACCGGATCTCGACAGTTCCGTGCCGGCTGAGCTTGTTGCGGTCGCAAGCCGGCTGAACAACGCGCTCCGGCGTCTCGGATCGGGCTGGGCGGTTTTCGTCGAGGCGCAACGGCATTCGGCAGGGCGCTATCCGCCCGACACATTCCCGGATGTCGCATCCGCCTTGGTGGATGCGGAGCGGAAAGCGCAATTCGAGGAGGCCGGCAGCCATTATGAATCGAGCTACTACCTCACCTTCCTTTATCTGCCGCCTGCAGAGAGTGCAGCTGTGGCCGAGCGTCTCCTGTACGAGGGCGGCCATCGCAGCGCGGGAGCGGATGCGCGCGAGGTGCTGAGTGGCTTCGTCGACCGGACCAACCGCGTGCTGCAGCTCGTTGAGGGCTTTATGCCGGAATGCGGCTGGCTCGATGACGAGGCAACGCTCACCTACCTGCAGTCGACGGTGTCGACCAAGCGGCATCGTGTTCGGGTGCCGGAAATCCCGATGTATCTCGATGCGCTGCTTGCCGATCAGCCGCTGACAGGCGGGCTTGAGCCGATGCTGGGTGACGCGCATGTGCGTGTCCTGACGGTTGTGGGGTTTCCGAGCGCGACGACGCCCGGGATCCTCGATGATCTCAACCGCCTCGCATTCCCGTACCGTTGGTCCACGCGGGCGATCATGCTCGACAAGACCGATGCTCTAAAACTCCTGACCAGGATCAGGCGGCAATGGTTTGCCAAGCGCAAGTCGATTGCCGCGATCCTGAAGGAGGTGATGACGAACGAGGCGTCCACGCTTCTGGACACCGATGCCCACAACAAGGCTTTGGATGCAGATCACGCGCTCCAGGAGCTCGGCTCGGATCAGATTGGAGAGGCCTTTGTGACGGCAACGGTCACGGTTTGGGACAGGGATCCGCACGCGGCGGACGAAAAGCTACGCCTCGTTGAAAAGGTGATCCAGGGCCGGGACTTTACCTCAATGGCCGAGACAGTGAATGCCGTTGAGGCCTGGCTCGGCAGCCTGCCGGGACAGGTCTATGCAAACGTGCGCCAGCCGCCGGTGTCGACGCTGAATCTCGCCCACATGATCCCGCTCTCGGCGGTCTGGGCGGGAGAGGTGAGGGACCATCATTTCAAGGCGCCTCCACTGTTCTTCGGCAAGACGGAAGGATCGACCCCTTTTCGCTTCTCGCTCCATGTCGGCGATGTCGGACACACTCTGATCGTTGGACCGACCGGCGCCGGGAAATCGGTGCTGCTCGCACTGATGGCACTGCAGTTCCGGCGATATCCGGCCGCTCAGATCTTTGCCTTTGACTTCGGCGGGTCGATCCGCGCGGCGGCGATCGCCATGGGAGGCGACTGGCATGATCTCGGCGGCGCGGTTGGCGGAGACTCGGCAGAATTCGTGGCGCTCCAGCCGCTTGCGCGCATCGACGATGTCGCGGAGCGCGGTTGGGCAGCCGATTGGATAGCATCGATTCTTGCGCGCGAGCGCATCGAGGTCACGCCCGAGACCAAGGATCATGTCTGGTCGGCCTTGACCTCGCTCGCCTCAGCGCCAGTTCGGGAGCGGACGCTGACGGGCTTGTCCGTTCTTCTGCAGTCCAATGCCTTGAAGCGCGCGCTGCAACCCTATTGCCTCGGCGGTCCATTTGAGCGGCTGCTGGATGCCGAAGGTGAACGGCTGGGAGAGACCTCCGTCCAGGTGTTTGAGACTGACGGGTTGATCGGGACCGGTGTCGCGCCGGCGGTTCTCTCCTATTTGTTCCACCGGATTGAGGATCGCTTCGACGGCCGTCCGACCCTTCTCATCATCGATGAGGGCTGGCTTGCGCTGGACGATGCCGATTTTGCCGGCAAGCTCCGCGAATGGCTGAAGACGCTGCGCAAGAAGAACGCCTCCGTCGTATTTGCGACCCAGTCGCTGGCCGATATCGATGGCTCCGCAATTGCGCCCGCAATTATCGAGAGCTGCCCGACCCGGATCCTGCTTCCCAATGACCGCGCGATCGAGCCGCAAATCATGGCGGTCTACCGGCGCTTTGGACTGAATGACCGGCAGATCGAGATCCTCGCCCGCGCGACGCCAAAGCGCGACTACTACTGCCAGTCGCGCCGGGGCAACCGCCTGTTCGAGCTTGGTCTTGGCGAAATCGCGCTGGCTTTTGCGGCCGCGTCGTCCAAGACCGACCAGGCTCTCATCGAGCGGGTTCTTGAGGAGCACGGACGAGACGATTTCGTCACCGGCTGGCTCAAGGCGCGCGACCTCGGCTGGGCCTGCAATCTCATTCCGCAGCTTGCCAAGGAAGGTGGCTTGTCATGAAACGTCTCCGTCCGCTGCTGGCAGCAAGTATCATCGCAATTAGCCTGACCCAAGCGCCCCGGGAAGGAAAGGCACAGTGGATCGTGTTCGATCCCAACAACTACGTACAAAATGTGCTGACGGCCGCGCGCGAGCTGCAGCAGATCAACAACCAGATCACTTCGCTGCAAAACCAAGCGCAGATGTTGATCAATCAGGCGAAGAATCTGGCCAACCTGCCGTACTCATCCTTGCAGCAGCTCGAGCAATCGGTCCAGCGCACGCAGCAGCTGCTTAGTCAAGCGCAGCGCATTGCCTACGATGTCCAGCAGATCGATCGCGCGTTCTCGACAACTTATGCGCCGGCATCCGCGAGCATGTCCAATGGGCTCCTCGTCGCCAACGCCCAGACACGCTGGCAGAATGCGGTTTCCGGCCTGCAGGACGCCATGCGGGTGCAGGCAACCGTCGTCGGCAATCTCGATACCAACCGCACCCAGATGTCGGCCCTGGTCACGGCGAGCCAGAGCGCGTCAGGGGCTCTGCAGGCAAGTCAGGCCGGCAACCAGCTCCTTGCGCTGCAAGCTCAGCAGCTTGCGGACCTCACGGCCACCGTTGCCGCGCAAGGGCGTGCGCAATCGCTCGAATCCGCGCAACGGGCCGTCGCTCAGGATCAGGGCAGGGAGCAGCTGCGGCGCTTTCTGACCCAAGGTCAGGGCTATCAACCGACAACCGTGCAGATGTTCCACTGATGATGAACAACAGATTTGAACGGCTGCCGATGGCGGTGGCAGTTAGCCTCACAGTCCTGGTCGTCGCCGCCTGCGCCATTCGCCTGCGCGGCGACGATAGCGCGACCCAATCTTCCGCCTCGCCCGCTGCGAAGCCCGATCCGACGGCGGCAAAGCTCGAGCAATGCCGCTCCGTCACCTACGAGCAGAGAGAGGCTCTGCTCGAATGCCAGAGGATCTGGGCGGAACGGCGCAGCCAGTTCTTTGGGAAAAGTGGATCGGTAGACGGTGATAGCGGGGTAGGCGCCGCGCCATTTTCCTCGCCTGTGCCGCGCAAGGACGAAAGCCGTCTCCCGTCGCTCTCACCCTCCATTCCAAGCCAAAGCGAGTGAGCAATGGGCGGCACCTCCGTCATCGACCAGTTCCTGGAAACCTTCACCCGCTATATCGATTCCGGTTTCGGCCTGGTCGGGGGCGAAGTCGGCTATCTCGCGACCACCTTGGTTGCAATCGACCTTACCCTCGCCGGCCTGTTCTGGTCCCTCGGAAGTGATGAGGAGATTGTTGCCCGGCTCGTCAAGAAAATCTTGTTTGTCGGTGTTTTTGCCTACCTGATCAGCAATTGGAATAGCCTCGCGCGCATCATCTTCGAGAGCTTTGCTGGTCTCGGCCTCAAGGCCTCGGGCACGAGCCTGTCATCGGCAGATTTCTTGCGGCCAGGCCGGATCGCGCAAGTGGGGCTCGATGCCGGCCGTCCGATCCTGGACTCGATCTCGGGGCTGATGGGGTATGTCAGCTTTTTCGAGAATTTCGTCCAGATCGCGGTCCTGCTGTTCGCCTGGATCGTGGTGTTGCTGGCCTTCTTTATTCTCGCCATCCAGCTCTTCGTCACGCTGATCGAGTTCAAGCTGACGACGCTTGCAGGTTTCGTCCTGATCCCCTTCGGTCTGTTCGGCAAGACCGCCTTTGCGGCCGAACGGGTGCTGGGCAACGTCATCTCCTCCGGCATCAAGGTTTTGGTCCTCGCCGTCATCGTCGGCATCGGATCGACCTTATTCTCGCAGTTCACGGCAGGTTTCGGCGGCAATCAGCCGAGCATCGAGAACGCGATGGCGCTGGTGCTCGGCGCTCTCGCCTTGTTGGGCCTCGGCATTTTCGGACCCGGGATTGCCAACGGCATCGTCTCCGGAGGTCCGCAGCTCGGTGCAGGCAGCGCCGTCGGGACGGGACTTGCCGCGGGTGGAGTCGTCGCGGCTGGCGCTGGCCTTGCCGCCGGCGCTGCCGGTCTCGCCGGCGGCGCGATTGCAGGCTCGCTACGGGGTGGAAGCGCGATTGCAAGTGGCACCATGAGCGTGTTTCGGTCGGGAAGTCAGTCCGGCTCCGAGGCGAGCGCGTCCGGCGCCGCAAGTCCCTTGCGTTCGGTCGCAGCTGGTCGTGGTGGACCGGCGAGCGATGCCGGTAAGGGGGAGGGGGATTCCTCGAGAGCTTCCGACAGTGCGCCCGCCTGGGTTCGGCGCATGAAGAGAGCGCAGACGATCAGTCATGGCGCATCAGCGGCAACGCACGCGATCCGTTCGGGTGATCACGGAGGCGGCGGCGGATCTGTCGACCTCTCGCAAGAGGATCACTGACGCCTCCTTTCGAATTCCCGCCATCTCTTGAGGTCAAGCAATGTTCAAACGATCGGCTGTTCACTATGGCCGCACGCCAGAAGCCATCACTCCCTATCAACGCGCAGCCCAGGTCTGGGATGATCGCATTGGGTCTGCGCGCGTGCAGGCCAAGAACTGGCGCCTGATGGCCTTTGGCTGCCTCTTCTTATCAGCCGGCTTTGCCGGCGCCCTGGTCTGGCAATCCGCGCACGGGACGATCACGCCCTGGGTGGTCGAGGTCGATCAATTGGGGGAAGCGAAAGCCGTTGCTCCGGCAAATGCAGGCTATCAACCGACCGATCCGCAAATAGCCTTTCACCTGGCGCGCTTCATCGAGCATGTGCGTGGCCTGCCGATGGACGCCATTGTCCTGCGCGAAAACTGGCTCCACGCCTACGACTTTACAACCGATCGCGGTGCGGCCGCACTGAATGACTACGCCCGCAACAACGATCCATTCGCCAAGCTCGGCAAGACGCAAATTGCGATCGAGGTCTCGAGCGTCATTCGGGCATCCCCTGAGAGCTTTCGCCTCGCTTGGGTCGAACGCCGCTACGACAACGGTCAGCTTGCTGCAACCGAGCGGTGGAGCGCGATCGTCAGCGTCATCGTGGAGATGCCTCGCGATCTCGATCGCCTACGCAAAAATCCCCTTGGCATCTACGTGAATGCCATCAACTGGTCGAAGGAGCTGGGCTAGTCATGCCGTCAGGTCTCGTTATTGCGTCACAGAGGGGCCGCCCGAGCCTGGCTCTGGCTCTCATGATTGGTGTGTCCACCCTTGGCGGTTGCACCACGTTCAAACCGCCGCAAATTAGTTACGATAGCGACGTCCCGCCAGCTCCAGATCTGCCGGCGCTTGCCGACGATCGGCCGCGGCCGCTGCATGTCCCACCGGCCTGGAAGGCGGCCCGCGGCGGCAAGAACGCGGAAGCCAAGGAGCCGATTGAACGGATTGAGACCGCGAATGACGCCGCACGTGTGCAGCCGCGGAAGGCTGGCTACTTCAATGCGGTGCAGGTGTTTTCGTATAGTCCGGGCGCTCTCTATCAGGTCTATGCCGCTCCGGGGCAGATCACGGACATTGCGCTGGAGCCCGGTGAGCAGCTGATCGGCTCGGGACCGGTCGCCGCCGGTGACACCGCCCGCTGGGTGTTCGGCGACACCGAAAGCGGCAGCGGCGACACGCGACGTGTGCACATCATGGTGAAGCCGACACGTCCGACGATCGAGACCAATCTCGTCGTCAACACCGACCGCCGCACTTACCTGATGGAACTGCGCTCCCGGGAAAAGCCCTACATGCCACAGGTCGCGTGGTTCTATCCGGAGGACCGGACCGCGCGTGGTCGAGCTCTGCCGCCCACACCCGTCATCCCGGATCAGGCGCAGCGCCGTTACCGCTACGCCATCGAGGGAGACAGCCCGCCCTGGCGTCCTGTCAATGCCTATGACGATGGGCGCAAGGTTTACATCGAGTTTTCGCCCGGCGTCGGCCAGGGCGAGATGCCGCCGCTGTTCGTGATCGGGCCTGATGGCAAGACCGAGCTCGTCAACTATCGCGCTTACGGCAATGTGCTGATCGTCGATCGGCTGTTCGCGGCCGCGGAACTGAGGTTGGGGGAGGAGCACCAGCAGAAGGTCAGGATCGTCCGAACCGACGGGAGGTCGCTATGACAGAGACTGGCCAGCCGAATGACACACCCAAGAACCCTCCGCGAGTCAAACCGCCGGAAGATATCGCCGAAACCCTTCGGCTCCGGCCGGAACGGCCGCAAGTTACGCGCCTATCGCGCAAGGTGCTTGCGGGTGGTAGCGCCCTTTTGCTGCTGCTCATCTCTGGTGCGGTCTTCTGGGCTCTGCAGCAGAAGCGATCACGCACGCCGGCCGCCAAGGAGCTTTACGCGACCGACCACCACAACGTCGCCGATCAGCTTGCAACCTTGCCGAAGGACTATGCTGAGATCCCGAAGGAGGTGCCGCGCCTTGGACCACCTTTACCCGGCGATCTTGGCCGGCCGATCGTTGCAGCACAGGGCTCTTCGACGGCCAGCCCGCTGGGTATTGACGCGGAACAGCAGCGCGTCAATCAGGAGAGCGAGGCGGCACGCACCAGCAAGGTGTTTGCCAGCACGAACGTCCGCGCACAGGCCACTGTCACATCGCCAAGTGAAGCCCCATCAAATGCAGCGCCATCATCCGACGAAGCATTTTCCCAGAATGGTCAGGATCGAAAACTTGCATTCGTCAGTGCTTCCGTTGACCGTCGAACCACCAGTCACGATCGCCTGGCAAGACCGGTCTCTCCCTTTGTGGTCCAGGCGGGAACGGTCATTCCGGCCGCTCTTATCACGGGGATTCGGTCCGACCTGCCTGGGCAGATCACGGCCCAAGTCACAGAAGCGGTATACGATTCCCCTACCGGACGAGCTCGCCTTATCCCGCAAGGAGCCCGGTTGATCGGGACGTATGATAGCCAAGTCGCATTTGGCCAATCGCGCGTGCTCCTGGTGTGGACGCGCCTCATCATGCCAAATGGGCGGTCGATCGTGCTGGAGCGGCAGCCGGGCGCAGATGCCGCGGGCTACTCTGGGCTTGAGGATGAGGTCGACAACCATTGGAAGGAGCTGTTGGGGGCCGCTGCGCTTTCGACGCTGCTCGCCGTCGGCACCGAGGTGAATTCCGGATCGGATACGGGTAGCATCAACAGCGACCTCATCGCTGCGCTCCGCCGCGGGGCGGGGGACTCGATGAACCAGACGGGCCAGCAGGTGGTCCGCCGCAATCTCAACATCCAGCCGACTTTGACGATTCGTCCGGGATTTCCGGTGCGGGTGATCGTCAACCGTGACCTGGTGCTCGAACCATACAGAGGCTGAAGACGATGACAAAGCTTAAACTTGGAGCGATCGAAGACGATAAGCCGATCAAGATTACGCATGAACTCCCGGCGAGCGTGCACAGGGATCTCGTGGCATATTCCGAAATCCTTGCACAAGAGAGCGGACAGCCGATCGGGGAGCCGGCGAAACTGATTGCACCCATGTTGGCACGGTTCATGGCAGCGGACAGAAGTTTTCGGAAGGCTCGACGGGCCCGTCAACATCCGAGCGGAGGCGAGGGATAGCGCTCAGAAAGCAAGTTCAAGAAGGCCGCCAACGCAGGGTTTTCATTGTCGTCTCGCCAGTATGCCGAAAAGTCGAATCGGCTCGGACCCGCTCCATCGCGCAATTCGCGGTAGACGAGGCCTGCATAGTTGATGCCCATGTCGGATTCCAGCACCAGGCTGATTCCTGTGTTCATCCTGATCAGGCTCTTGATGATACCGCGGCTGACGTCGTGGCGCTCGAGTTTAGGACGGTCCTCAGGCGACACGAGCTTGGAAATGAGAAGATCTTCAAACTCTTTTCCCGGATCGTAATGGCTCAGCAGGACCGTCTCACCGCGCAGGTCAGTCCAATAGACTGTGTCGCGCGCGGTGAGGGGATGATCATGGGGTAAGGCGACCAGAACACGTTCGCTCCACAGCGGCATCACCCGGTTGTCGAGTAACGGCAGGTTCCCAGTGACGATCAGGATATCGAGAACGCCGTTGCGAAGTGCAGTCGCGAGGCGTGTTCGCGATTTCTCGATCGTCACAAGCTCGATTTGCGGGAATCGCTGCTTGAAATCCAACAAGGACGTCTGCAGGTTTCCAATTGAAAGTGAGGTGCAGAGCCCGACACTCAGCCGGCCAGCCTCGCTGTTCCGTACAGCCTTCGCGGTCGCGATGAGCGCATCGAACTCCTCCAGAATTGTCCTTGCCAAGCGAAGAACACTGCGGCCTGCCTGCGTGGGGCGCACACCACCGCTGAAGCGCTCAAAAACCGCAATTCCCAGGTGATATTCGATCTCGCTGATTCTTCGGCTGAGACTCGATTGTTGGGTTCTCAGCAATTCCGCCGCTTGACGGAGGCTGCCACAATCAGCCGCAGCCACAACCGATTGCAGGTGTTTCAGTTCGATTGCCTTGCTGGCTTGAACGGAGGGTGTTGATCGACGTGGTTTGTGCATCGTAAGTCTTAAGCAGATAGGTTTCCGCTCCATGCGCAGCGATGCCCCGATTGTAGTTGCTTCCAGATCCTAGGCGGCCGCTCGGATGACTGGAGCCCAGAGCACCGGACCTGAGATGTGTCCTGCTTTGAGGATGCGACGCAACGCATCGGGCGAGACCTCCAGGTATCCAGCAATGGCCGTGGTGTTGCCGAGAGGACGAGCTTTTCCGGTTTTGCGGAGCGGCCAGCCCGCGCGCCGAAGAATGCGTTCCATCCGGGCGTCAGTGACGGTAACGATTTCGGTCAATTCAATCGAAAGGCCGAATTCAATCATGCCCGCAAATAGCTCGTAAGTAGCAGTAGCAAGTCCACCACTTGACTTCGGCGCATCCAGAGGAACATCGAGCGCGAATCGACTGCTCTCCCAAATCCGGTCGCTTCGTGGCGCCGGCTGCCCGTCCAGAAGGATCGGGAAGGTGTCTCTCAGCATGGTTGGGCCGGTCGAAGGCAGAAGTCGGACGCAACCCTGAATACGTCCAGCGTTCGAGCGGTTCAGGAGGTGCACGGGTCGAAGGACATCAAACTCGTCGACTTCCATCTCGCCGCTGACCTCGACGTTCCAGTCCAGGCGCTGTTTGAAAACGCGATACCGCAGCCGGTGCATCTCGGTGAGATCGTCGACGAACTCGCCGTAGTACTCTGGCCTGATGAGCTGCATCATTCTTGCCTCCCTGATTATGGTGGCAATGAAGCAGAGAAGCCGAAGCAGCGCATCCTGTGCAGTTGCACAGGTGCTTATGAAGTGTCGTCGCTTATCTTCGAAATTTAGATTCGGCTAACAGCACGGCGGCTTGACGAAGCGAGCGAACGCCGAGCTTCGCTCGAGCGTTATCCAAGTGAAAGCCAGCGGTTCGCTCCGAGATGCCGAGAATAATCCCGATGTCCCCCGCAGATTTGCCGCGAGAAGACCATTCGAGACATTCGAACTCGCGAGGAGACAAGACAACCCCACCCACAACGCGATCGGACGTCCAGAAACGTCTCGCATTTGCATGGAAAAAAATCGCGATTAGTCGCAGGTTCTGGGCGTGCTTGACTATCGAGCGTTCGAAAGCAGTTCGACGCGCATCAGTCGCAAAGGTCAGCGCGGCAGTTGCGCCCTTGTTATCGTGGATTGGAAAGGTGATCCCACACCGAATGCCGAATTCGGCAGCTTCTTCGAACAGCTCACGCTCAGATTCCGGTCGATTTCGCGCTTCGAAATTAAGCCCCCAGCGGAAGGGGTCAGACTGGCGGATCGCCCGACGTACTACCGGATCGATGGATTCGTAGCCGCGCTTCAAATAAAGGGCGGTCCAAGAGGATGGATATGTCGATATTAGGTTGGGGTTGCTCCCTCGTCTTTGAGGAAGAGCAAGATAGGCGAAGCAAGACAAGTTCAGCGCAGCGGTGACATCAGCCATGCTCTGCTGAGCTGCATCTGGGTGTCTGCTTTCTGTTAATCGCTCAGCAAAAATTTGAAAAACCCGATCCATCGTTGATGAACCCGCGGGCCTCCCTCGTAAGCGCTACTCGTATTGCCGAATTGAGCATCCCTGCGAATGGGGCAAAACAACGAACAAGTCGACCGATTGCCGCTAGATCAAACTCACTACAATTGCTGGTGTTAAGGCCGCATCGGTCAGCGGACCTCATGATCACTCAGTTGTATCATCCCCGCAACTCGGGTCCCGCTTCTCCTGTTCTAAATCCTGCAAGCAGGCGGCGAAGATCGCCGGATTAATGCGCCATTTGGCTCTCCGCGGTGCAGGTTTGTACCGCATTTCCGATTACAAGGAGCCGCGCACCACGGAGATTGCAATGAAGGTCGGCGTTCCCAAGGAAATAAAAACACACGAATACCGCGTGGGGCTGACGCCCGGGGCCGTTCGCGACTACGTGGCCGCTGGCCACAGCGTCTTGGTCGAGACGAATGCCGGTGCGGGCATTGGCGCTACAGATGATGCCTATCGCAAAGCTGGCGCTAACATCGCGGCATCTGCTCGCGAGGTGTTCGCGTCGAGCGAAATGGTAGTGAAGGTCAAGGAACCACAACCGTCCGAATGGACAGAATTGCGCGAAAACCAGATCCTCTTCACTTACCTCCATCTAGCTCCAGATCCGGAGCAGGCCAAAGGGCTCATCAAATCGGGCTGCACCGCAATTGCTTATGAAACAGTCACTGACGCGCAGGGTGGGCTTCCGTTGCTTGCTCCGATGAGTGAGGTTGCGGGGAGGCTGGCGATCGAGGCAGCGGGTGCGGCGCTGAAGCGGTCCGCTGGCGGACGAGGATTGCTGATTGGCGGCGTGCCCGGGGTGCAACCCGCGCGCATCGTGGTGATCGGAGGGGGAGTTGTCGGCACTCACGCGGCCCGGATGGCAGTGGGGCTCGGAGCTGAGGTTACTATCCTGGACCGTTCGATTCCTCGGCTTCGCGAACTCGACGAGGTGTTCAACGGGCGAGTTCGTACCAGATTCTCAACTATAGAATCTCTTGAACAGGAGGTATTTGCGGCAGACGTCGTCATCGGTGCCGTTCTCGTTCCGGGCGCGAGCGCGCCGAAGCTTGTAAGCCGGAACATGTTGAGCTCGATGCGCAAAGGTTCCGTAATGGTTGATGTGGCTATCGATCAGGGCGGCTGCTTCGAGACATCGCGCCCGACGACGCACGCCGATCCAACCTATGAGGTGGATGGCGTGATTCACTACTGCGTCGCAAACATGCCGGGAGCTGTTCCACTCACCTCAAGCCAAGCGCTGAACAATGCGACGCTGCCTTTTGGCCTGGCTCTCGCCAACCGGGGATTCTCAGCCGTGCTCGAAAGTCCGCACCTGCGCTCAGGGCTCAATGTTTATCGTGGGCGGCTCACTTACAGGGCCGTGGCAGAGAGCCTCGGTTTGCCCTTCTCACCGATCGATCAGGCCGCAGCCTGATCCCAGAGGTCCCTCCTTGGGACATTTCCTCCCTGACTTGATGGGGTCACTCTTCGGGGTGGCCCCATTCTTTCTGTTCGATGCGTCCGCAAGGCGGCTGGCCTCAAACGGGCCGTGGTCGCCGCTCGGTCGGACCCATTTTTGCGCAGTCTAGAGGGTAGGATGTGCTGGGAGAGGTGTCGCTCCTGCCACGCTCTTGGCTGACTTCCGCATCGCCGCGGTCCTCAGTGGCGAAAGCGAGAACTGGCTGAAATTCAAAGCATGGAGCGAGGCGCTTTGCTGCAAGCGCAATTATTCCCTCTGTGGCTCTAAACGCCCGCTACCTCGACAGCCTCCCGGGGAGGACATGGTTTACATCTCTGTCCGGAGTGTCTTCCTTCCAGCGAACAGATCCGAATGGGCGATCCAGCATGCGTCGGACGCGCACCGGTTCGGGACCCATGTGGAAAGCCAAAGCTTTCTCGTCCAGCGCGCGTTCCGACTGAGTCGCGCGGTTACGCTGGCGCAAATAGTCAAACCAGGTTGGGCACTGATAGCGCTCAGTCCACGATTCGGGATCAGCGATGTCGCGAGCAATCGACCAGCCGTACGCACCGTTCCGCTTGCGAAACAGCTGAATGTCCTGCATCAGGATGTGGAATGCGCGCGCATTCTCCTGCGCGATCCGATACTCGATCTCCACAACAAGCGGGCCACTGCGGCCAGTCAGCGCCAGCCGCACCTGAGGATCGTCAAGCATCTCGGCCTCTTCGCTCCGAGCGCTGATACGCGGCATAGGTAGCCAAAGCCCCAAGAGCGGAGAAGCGAACATCAGGCCAGCCGAGATCAAAAGCGTAGTATCAACTCCGACGACATCCGTCAGATGGCCCCAGCCCCAGCTACCGAGGGCAACCCCGCCCGAACTCGCTGCCTGGTACGCCGCGAGCGACCGCCCTGCGACCCATCGTGGGGCCGACAGTTGCACGCCTATGCTAAAAAGAACCCAGGCCATCATCCACACCGCTCCCGCCAAGACCAGTGCGACCGCCGTCATAGCGGAGTCGCGACTAAGAGCGACTGCGGCAACCGCTCCGCCCATAGACAGTGAACAGGCGCGGATCGCTGCCTCTCCGCTCATGCGCTTACGTACCTCAGTGATGTTGAGCGCACTTACCACCGCGCCCAAACCAAAGGCGCTGAGCATAAGGCCATAAGTCTCGGCGCCACCGCCCAGGAGATCGCGCGTGACTAGCGGCATCAGTGCAAAAATCGCGCCGCCAAACACGCCCATGACCATGGATCGGGTGAGCACGATCCTTATCGCGGGCGAATTGACGATATAGCGCACGCCCGAAACGATGGCGCGGCTAAGCTTCTCAGGAGGCAAACGAGAGGGTTCGGAGATGCGCTTCCACATGAAGAGTGCGAACATCAGCGGCAGATAGAGCAGTGCATTGAGCGCGAAGGCAGCTACCGCGCCGGCCGCCGCAACGACAATGCCGCCGACGGCCGGCCCTATACTGCGCGCTATATTGTAGCTAATGCCATTCAGCGCCACGGCGGCAGGAAGTGCTTCGGAGGGCACCTGCTCGCTCACGGAGGATTGCCAAGCGGGCCCCATCAGCGCCATGCCGCTGCCGACCGCAAAGCAAAGCACCAGCAAGAGATTTGGAGTGGTGAGACCGAACCAGTCGAGCACGCTCAGCGCGGTTGCGCCGCAAAGCTCAATCGAGAGTGCAACGAGCCCCACGATCCGACGGTCATACATGTCAGCGACCGCTCCAGCCGGCATCGAAATCAGCATCACGGGCAGCAAGAGCGCGGTCTGCACCAGCGCGACTTGATCCGCGGAAGATGTCATCTGTGTCATTGCCCAGGCTGCGGCTACGCCTTGGATCAGGATCCCGAGATTGGTGAGCAAGCTCGCAAGCCAAATTCGACGAAAGGCAGGATAGCGCAACGGCGCGGTGATGCCGTCGCTACTGGCCGGCACGGACTTGGACGAATGCGTCACTTCTGCTCCCATGGCGAGACCACATCAGCCATGCCCAGGCAGAGTTGGATTCTCATACTGGCCAACGTTTCTTGTCAGATTTCGTTTTTGCGCACCACGTTTCCGGGCGCTTATTGATTCCGCCAAGCTCCCGAGGGCCAGATCGAGGTTCGGAATTAGGGCCCGGCGCGATGGAATTTGACTCTCGGCCTGTGGCCGGACATTCCACGCGCTCCCCGAACTGTGCCGGCATGGCAACTCCGTTCTCGCGGGCGAGGATGCGGCGACGTCCACTAATTCCCTTTTGGAAGTTGCTGCGTCGCGCTTCGGTGCGCAAGCCCCGCCTCGATTCTCTGATCGAGAACAGTGTAAAGGAGGAACCTTGCCTGTTTTCTGCATTTCGCGCGGGCGAGCGAGGAAAAAACACACATGTGCCCGCTTTGTGAACCGTGCACTCGTATCAAGCTTCAGGCGGAATCTCTATGGGGATGGCAAAACCTGCCTTTGCTCGATCCATTATGACTATGGTCTTAAATCCCTTGATGTCCGGTTTGTCATAGAAGAAGCGTCGGGTAAACTGCTCATATTCTTCCATGCTGCGCGTAGTGATGTAGAGAACAAAGTCAGCGTCCCCTGTAACGTAGAATCCGCTGACCACTTCGGCTGACGATTTGATTGCCTTCTTGAAGTTATCGATGACTTCTAAGCGTTCCCGCTCGAGACTCACGAGAACGAGCATTTGAACAGGACGTCCTATCGCTTTCGTCGACACGACGGATACATCCGCCTCGATGATGCCCTCCGAACGGAGCCTATTTAGCCGTCGCTGACACGCGGTAGCAGAAAGCCCCGCCAATTCGCCAATCATCCCAGAAGTCAGCCTATTATTTTTTTGCACGATTTTCAGGATCTGGGCATCTATTCGATCGTACGGCATAATTGGCTCCCAGCTTTCAGCTGCATTCCATCACAAACGCCTGCGTCTTGCAGAAAATCCTCGAAATGGCCGGAAATTGCGACGCAAATATCTCTGCGCCAACAGTATTCTGCACCGGAGATTTCACCACGCGACCGCATGGAGTTCAAATGGACTTTCAAGCTGCTCGTCACAAGGGGTCCGGATTTGATCGGCATTGCTGCTAGGCACCTGCAAAATCTCCGTCGTCGCGATTTTCTGGCGGGGAACGCGCTCATCGACGGTCGCTGGATTGCGAGCGATGAGAGGGACTCTGTGGTGGATCCCGCTACTGGCGAAGGGATCGCGGAGGTTGTTCGTTGCAACCCTACGCACATGGATCTGGCCATCGCTGCCGCCGAACGATCTTTCCAGACGTGGCGAGGACTATTGCCGACCCAGCGCGGAGCGTTTCTTCGGTCTTGGGCGTCATTGATGAACGAGCACTCAGAAGAGCTTGCTATCCTGATTACGAGCGAGCAGGGAAAGCCACTCGATGAGGCGCGCTACGAGATTAAGTACAGTGCTGGCTTTCTTGAGTGGTTTGCGGCCGAGGGCGAGCGTGCATACGGCGAGACGATTCCCAGTCATAAAGATGGAAGTCTGCTTCAAGTCAGAATGCAGCCCATCGGTGCCGCTGCGGCGATCACGCCATGGAATTTTCCGGTCGCTATGATCACCCGAAAGGCGGGTGCGGCTCTTGCGGCCGGTTGTCCGATAATTGTAAAGCCTGCTCCGGAGACGCCGCTTTCTGCTCTCGCCTTGGCTCGGTTGGCCGAAGAGGCTGGCGTGCCGCGCGGCGTACTCCAGGTGCTCGTTGGCGATCCAGTCGATCTCTCGACTCCGCTTTTGCGTGATCCAAGAATACGCGCTCTCTCGTTTACAGGGTCGACCGAAGTTGGACGTCTGCTTCTTGGGGGCAGCGCGCAGACGGTGAAAAAGGTCTCGCTCGAGCTCGGAGGGCATGCCCCGTTCCTCATCTTTGATGACGTTGATCTTGACAAGGCCGTCAAAGGCGTGATGGCCGCAAAATTTGCGACTTCCGGTCAGGACTGCCTAGCGGCTAACCGCATCTATGTGCAAAGGGGTCTCTACGCTGCTTTTGTCGAGGCGCTTGGTAGGACGGTGGCGCAACTCAGGGTCGGCCATGGTCTGGAACCGGCCACTGAAATTGGTCCGATGACTAAGTTGTCGGTCGCCAACAAGTGTAGGGCACAAATCGACGATGCAGTGAAGAGGGGCGCGCGAGCTATTTCCGCAACCCGCGGAGTTGCTATGGGACCGAATTTCGTTCCGCCGACGTTGCTAAGTGATGTCACCGAAGACATGCTGATTGCACGTGAGGAAACATTTGGGCCTGTAGCTGCTGTGCTTCCGTTCGACTCTGAGGAAGAGGTCATCGCCCGAGCCAATGCCAGCGAAATGGGTTTGGCGGCGTACATTTACACCGATAGCTTGCGTCGCGCGCTCCGGCTTTCAGAGCAGATCGAGTACGGCATGGTCGGCGTCAATACGGCTTCATTCACAGGGCCTCCTATTCCGTTCGGAGGTTGGAAACAGTCTGGGCTCGGTCGCGAAGGGTCGCGGCACGGATTGGCGGAGTATATGGAGCTGAAATATGTCTGCTTTGGCGATTTGGCGGCTTAGGGAGAAGCGATATGGTAGACATTAAGACCATCTCCGAACGAGACCGGGCGAGTGTTTTGCATCCTTTCACGCAGCTGAAGGATTTCGCTAGCGGCAAAAGTGGCGATCCCACGATCGTTACAGGAGGGAAAGGTATTCGAATCGAAGACGCCCAGGGGCGCACCTACATAGACGGCTTTGCCGGCCTCTACTGTGTAAATATCGGCTACGGTCGCACCGAGGTGGCCGAGGCAATTGCGCGACAGGCCTACAAGCTGGCATACTATCACACGTACGCGGCCCACACGACCGAAGAGCTCGCCATTTTGTCAGATCGTCTCGTGCGCATGGCACCTGGCAAGCCCAGCAAAGTGTTCTTCGGGTTATCCGGCTCGGATGCTAATGAAACCCAAGCCAAGCTCGTCTGGTACTACAACAATCTACGTGGTCAGCCCAAGAAGAAGAAGATCATCTCGCGCGAACGAGGCTATCATGGCTGTTCGGTAGTCTCCGGCTCGATGACCGGCATGTCGTTCTACCATGATCACATGGATCTCCCCTTTGCCGGGATTCTGCATACGGGCGCCCCGCACCATTATTGGGGCGCAGAGCCAGGTGAGACAGAGGACTCCTTTTCTCGGCGCCGTGCAGCGGAGCTTGAAGCACTGATCCTGCGAGAGGGGCCGGAAACGATCGGCGCATTCATTGCCGAGCCGGTGCTGGGTACGGGGGGCATCACACCGCCCCCGACCGGTTATTGGCGTGAAATTCAGGCCGTGCTCAGGCGCTACGACATTCTTCTCATCGCCGACGAGGTAATTTGTGGATTTGGCCGAACCGGCGCCGATTTCGGGAGCACGCTGTACGAGATCGAGCCAGACTTGGTTACGGTCGCCAAAGGCCTGACTTCCGGCTATGTGCCGCTCTCGGGAGCCATCGTTGGCGAGAGAGTTTACGCTGTCATGGAGGAAGCTGCGGAACGAGTAGGGGCATTCTCGCATGGGTACACCTATTCGGGCCATCCGATTGCGGCAGCAGCTGCCAATGCAGTGCTTGATATCGTCCAGAAGGAACAACTAAGCGAGCGCGCCAGGATCGTCGGCTCGCATTTCCAGAAGCGACTCAAGGAACGATTCGCTCAGCTCGAGATCGTCGGGGAAGTTCGTGGGGTGGGCTTACTTGGCGCCGTTGAGTTCGTTGCAGATCGCCAGACGAAAAGACGATTTGACCCGCACCACAAAGTAGGAGCACGCATTTCGAAAGCTGCCCGTGATCGGGGGCTAATTGCGCGAGCGATGCCACACGGAGACATTCTTGGTTTTGCACCACCTCTAGTCGTATCCGAAGCTGAGATAGACGAGATTGTTGATCTAGCGTATCGAGCGACCAAGCAGGTTATGGACGAACTCGCCAAGGAATCTGCTGCTTGAAAGACTCTCGTTACGTCGCGCCCGAGACGGCTAACTCGTAAGCCATGTTCGACGGCCCCGCGACGCCCCAACTGACAGACTTTCGTTCAGGCCGATACTGCTCTCGTCCAGCGGGCCTGAAGTTGCATTGAATGTCGCTTGGAGAGACAAATCAGGCGCGTCCACAAGCTGCCCAATTTCCTCTCTCAGGAACTAACCATGGATGCCATCAAGATCGATGGAAAAGCTATTGCTGAGGCTATTCGGGCTCGTGTCACGCAGAATGTGGCATTGCTGCAATCCAGGTGTGATGTCACCCCTGGTTTGGCTGTGGTGCTAGTCGGTACAGATCCGGCGAGTTCGATTTATGTAAAGACCAAGGCAAGACAGGCGCAGGCGGTAGGCTTCAACTCGCAACAACTGGTGCTGCCGAGTCATATTGGTGAAGACGAGCTGTTGAAATTAATCCAGGAGCTTAACGCCAACGATTCCATCGATGGCATACTCGTTCAGCTTCCGCTCCCCGGCCATATCGACCACTGGCGCGTCCTAGAAGCCATTGATCCGGCCAAGGATGTCGATGGCTTTCATCCGTATAACATTGGAAGACTATCAGCGGGTCGGCCCGCTCTCGCCCCTTGCACTCCGCTCGGTGTTGTTCATCTTATTAAGACCGTTGTCAGCGATTTAAATGGAATGGACGTTGTTGTCATCGGTCGCTCGAATGTCGTTGGAAAGCCCCTGGCGCTTTTGCTTGGCGATGCTGGATGCACAGTTACAGGTGCACAACTCCAGACGCGAAACCTACCCGATCTCTGTCGAAGGGCCGACATTGTCGTCGCCGCCGCCGGGTGCGCGGGACTGGTTCGGGGCGATTGGCTTAAACCAGGCGCAATCGTCATTGATGTAGGTATCAACCGTACAATCGATTCGAACGGCACTGCCAGACTTATTGGAGATGTCGCTTTCGTCGAAGCGAGTAAGCGCGCAAGCTACATAACCCCAGTGCCCGGGGGCGTTGGGCCTATGACTGTCGCTTACTTGCTCGCGAACACCATCACTGCGGCAGTTTCGCGCAGAGGACTGTCCCTGCTGACGAATGCTGGGGGTTTTACATTCGACCAGCCCGAGCTGGAGAATCGGCCGGCGACAATCAACCCGCACCGGGAATCACGTAGGGTGCTGGACATCACCGCCGGTTGACGGCGCTTTAGGCAATCGCTTCTGAATGCGAAGGTTCATGAAGCGAATCCCCTTGTCACTGGCGCGGCACAGATGCTCTCGGTCGGCGATAAGGGCTAATGCCCAATCCGCGTTCCAATATGTTCGCCCTCAACTTCGCAGGAAAGCTTCATCTTTACCAGACAGAGCGCGCAATTTATGCGCAAAAGGAGCAATTTTGGTTATATTCGAGCGGATCGCCCGATACTATTTCCACGAAATAGATCAAAGCGGCGGAGTCGCGCGGATCTCATTAGCGAAGCCGGGGGCGTTCGCCGCATGCTGCGGCGGCGAACTTCGCTCGAAATTGCTCCGGACTGAGGCGCAAGGAAATGAGCAAAGAGGCTTGGAGCGAGTTGCGTACAAACCGACCAGTGATCTTCTGCTCGAGAACGGCTCAATACTTAAATTGGAGGCCCATTCTCCACGGTATTGAAGGCCAACGTAAAGACTGAGGGACAACCACTCATCATCTGTTGAGGGGAACAAAAGAGAGGAGATCCGGCAATGAAAAGACGAGCATTTTTGAGATTTGCTACTACGGCTGCCGCTGGCGTGCTGGCCGCTCCCTACGTCCAGGCTCAGACGAAAAAATTCGCCAATGTTACGTTGCGCGTGAACGGATTCGGCGGCGCGTTCGACGAAGCTCTTAGAAAAGGCGTGGCCGGGCCGCTAGAAGAAAAGTACGGGCTAAAAGTCCAATTTACCGCTGGCGCGACGCAAGCAGACCTCGTCAAACTGATCGCGAATAAGAGCAGCCCGCCGTACGACTTGTTTATGTGCGACAGCTCTTACGTCGTCGAGCTTCTTAAGGCCGACATCGTCGAAGAAATCAAGGTGTCAGACGTTCCCAACATCAAACGTGTTCTTCCGGGGTTTCGCGAATTCGGTGACTATGGTGTTCCGTTTAACGTTTCGTCCGTCGTACCGGTTTTCAATTCCAAATATATCAAGCGGCCTCTTACTTCATACTCAGATATCGCCCGGTCCGACCTGACCGGACGCGTGATCCTACCTGCCCCGGACCAAATCGCCAGCAGCTTATATCTTCTGGGCATGGCTGAGGAGAATGGAGGTTCGATTTCGGAAATGGAGCCTGCGATGAAGATACTAAGTGCCGCGAAGCCCAACATTGTTGCGCTAGCACAAACGAACGTCGCCGAACTGCAGATGTTTCAAAGCGAAGAGGGCTACGCCGGTATTTTTTGGGACGGCCGCGCTCACGAATTGCGCACCAAGGGCATTCCTATCGTCACGGTTTTTCCCTCCCAAGGCGTTTACTCCACAATCAGTTATATCAACGTCGTCAAGGGCATGAAGTATCCGGAAGCCGCGTACGCCTTTGCTGACCAGCTGCTCTCGGATCAAGGCATGCTCGCGATACCTGAGGCGCTCCGGTATGGAGTAACGACGGATGTCAAACTGCCCGAAGATCTTCGCAGAGATCTCCTGTTCAATTCTCCTGAGCGCAATGCCCTGAGAAAGCAGATCGATTGGCAACAGCTCTGGGCAAACCGCAGCGGTTGGATCGAACGGGTCAATAAAACGATCCGGAACTAGGAGTGTTTCATCTCGGTGTGGCGCGGATTCTCGGGAGTACGCAAACGCCGGGCCAACCTAGAACGCTCGATCGAAGTACGAAGGGTACGCCGTGAAGCAGTCATTGCTCAAGCGCCGAAGCCTAACTCTGGTGATCTTGCTGACCCCAATGGTCTTGCTTCTTGCAGGCTTTTTGGTGCTTCCAGTCCTAGGATTGCTGCGATCGAGCTTCTTGCCAAGTACCCATCTCCTAGATGGTACGGGTTTCAGCCTTAAGCACTACGTGCATTTCTTCTCAGATACTTACTACTCGTCTGTTCTGGTGGAGACGTTCGTCGACGGACTTATCGTCAGTCTGGTCTGCTTGTTGATCGGCTTTCCCACCGGATATTCGCTCGCCCGTCTAACGTCTGCGGCGCGGAGGTGGCGGATGATTGTTGTGATCCTCCCGTTGACGCTCAGTCTCGTCGTCGTTGTATTTGGCTGGCTGATCATTCTTGGTCGTAATGGTCTCCTCAATTCGCTATTCGTATACCTTGGCATTTTCTCCTCGCCAAAAACGCTCCTCTTTAGTCGACCTGCGGTGCTGATCGTTTTGGTACAGCAGTTCCTCCCATTCATGATCTTGTCGGTCATGAGCGTAGTCACCCAAATACATCCAGTATTGGAGCAGGCAGCTTCGAATCTGCGTGCCAACCGCTTCGTGACTTTTCGAAAGGTCATTCTTCCACTTGCCGTGCCTGGAATTCTCGTTGGCTTTAACATTGTATTCGTTCTCTCGATTTCGGCGTTCATAACGCCTCGTCTAATCGGCGGAGCACGCGTCGCGATGCTCGGAAGCCTGATCTATGAGACCATTATGGCGCAACTGAACTGGCCGTTTGGTGCGGCAATGGCTTTCGTACTTTTCGTGAGCGGACTTGCCTTCACAGTGGCGCTCAATGCGTTGGTTGCTTCGCGTTTCACCGTCAGGGGATGAATCTATGCGCGCTGATCTAATTGATCGTCTGATGGCCGTGTCCGGCACGCTTATTCGTGCGCTCGTTTACTTGATGCTTGCCTCGCCCGCGATCCTGGTGGTTCTATCATCGTTCACCAGCAGCGACACCATGAACTTCCCTCCCATGGGGTTTTCTCTACGATGGTATAAAGTCGCATTTGCAAACGAATTATTTATGGCCGCGCTCTGGACGAGTACCTACGTGGCTGTGCTAGTTGCCATCGTCGCGCTGTTGGTCGGCTTTGCCGGCGCATTCGCCATGAACCGGTTTTCTTTTCGAGGAAAGGCATTCTTGCAAGGCCTGGCGTTCTCGCCGCTGGTGGTCCCGGCTGTCGTGCTCGGAATCGGATTGTTGCAGCTGTTCGCGTGGCTCGATCTTACACAGACAATGTATCCGTTACTTCTGGGACACCTAGTTCTTACGATACCATACGTCGTACGTACGATCCTCGCGAGCCTTACTTTGCACGACCAGCAACTCGAACAGGCCGCAATGAACCTCCGGGCTACACCATTCCGAGTCATTCGACGCATTACGCTGCCGCTGATCATGCCCGGCTTACTCTCTGCTTCGATCTTTGCTTTCGTGACATCGTTTGGAAACGTGACCGTTTCCTCATTTCTCACCTACGGCGGCCACGTTACTCTGCCGGTACAAATCTTTGCGTACGTCGATACCAGCTATGACCCACTAGTGGCGGCCGTCTCTAGCCTCATGATCGTCGTAACATTGGTCGTTATCCTAACAATTGAACGTCTGATTGGCGCGGAAAGACTTGCGTAGATAGGAGTGAATATGCTGGCTTTATCGAAAGAGCGTGACAACTTCGTGCCTGAAGCAGATGATCTTGTCGTCGAATTGCGCTCTGTTTCCAAATACTACGGTGACGTTGCTGCAGTTTCGAACACTTCGATTGGGGTCCGTCGTGGCGAACTACTTTGCCTGCTTGGACCGTCAGGCTGCGGCAAGACAACAACGCTGCGCATGGTGGCGGGATTTATAGAACCGACGTCGGGTAGCATTACGATAAACGGCGTCGACATGACGCGCCAGCCACCCTATCGGCGAGATACCGGAATGGTATTTCAGAGCTACGCCTTATTCCCGCATATGACGGTCGCGCAAAATATTGAATTTGGCCTCGAAAATCTCAAATGGCCGCGTGACAAGCGCAAAGCGCGGGTTGAGGAAATGCTCAGGCTGGTGGAGCTGCCTCATTTAGCTGACCGTCTTCCGGCGCAACTTTCGGGCGGGCAGCAGCAACGGATCGCGCTTGCGCGTGCTCTTGCGATGCGACCAGCAGTACTGCTTCTTGATGAACCGTTCTCAAATCTCGATGCGCAGCTGCGCCTACGCATGCGAGAAGAGTTGCGGGAAGTAGTGCGGAGCGTCAACGTCACGACCCTGTTTGTGACGCATGATCAGGAAGAAGCACTGGCTATGTCGGACCGCATCGTCGTCATGAATGCCGGTCAGGTTGAGCAGATAGGCACGCCTGGCGAGATTTACGAGTCGCCGGAAACGCCTTTCGTTGCCAAATTTATTGGCTGGTGCTCTCTTTTGAAGGGAGCCGTAGGGGCTGATGGCAGTTTCACGTCGACGGCTGGATTGCGCCTCGGTGGAAATTGGAGTGCTGGTTCTGCTACAGCGGTGATCCGGCCGGAGCACGTCCGGCTATCGACCGATGGCGGTAGCGGACCATCCTATCAAGGGCGCGTCTTGCAGGCGCACTACTACGGTGGGGCGACGCGAATCGTGCTTGACCTTAATGGAGAGCAGCTGACGATGCAGGAGCGCTTTCCGTTTGGGCAACATCCGAAAACCGGCGATCGTCTCAACGTCGCAATAAGCACGGACGACATTCGCGTTATTCCCGCGGGAGAAGATCGTCGATAGGCAATCATCGCACGAGGTATACCGTGGTCTTTGTTGCTGCGTGCAAGAAAGGCCCCTGTTGTGCCATTCAGAGGGACAGATATGCGGTGGGCGACGGGTAGTCTGAACAACTCGCCTCCGGTTCATCGGCGGCACGGCCCCATGTTCGCCTAGACGCCCGTAAACTCGTGCGTGAAGCGAACGCCGCGCTGCACGATCTCATCGCCGTTTTGCACTGGCCGGCCAGGTTCCGTTCTCGTCAGGATGATCTCTCACAGCGAAACTGTGGCAGCCAACATGGCATGCTACACGCGCCGGATCGCGTCTGATGTGCTCAGGTAAGGTCAGGTCGACAGAATAAAATCGCCGGACCTTGCGGAGAGTGTGCAGTATTTCTGCTTTGAGAGCGTCATTTCAGTTTAATTCAACTCCATCAGCCCGATACTATTTGCGTGAGAAATAGAACGCTCCGGCTGACCAAGTCCGAATTACAACGTGCGGGAGGGGGACCGAATTTGCAAAGCTCAAGATAGCCTACCGTTATCGCGCATAGCTGCACGCTCGGCATCAGCCATCAGACACAAGATACAGCGACGTTTGATTTCGCGCATGTGCAGATCGGCTCCCACAGCCCAAGCCTCCAAACATCCCGCGCTATTCACCTGCTGATCCCGCGCAAGGCGCGGGCAGCCAGCGGTCATTTCTCTGAGTCGTTCAAATGCAAAGCAAACTGCCTTCCCAAGCTGAATACGTCATCGTCGGTGGTGGCATCATTGGCCTATCCATCGCCTATCATCTCACCCGACTTGGACATCGCGACGTTTTGCTGCTCGAACGAGACCAGCTCACCTGCGGTACTACGTGGCACGCGGCGGGGCTCGTTACCCAGCTGCGCGCCAGCGAAAACATGGCGAAGCTGGCGCAGTATACCGCAGGCCTATTCCGAGAGCTTGAGCAGGTGACTGGTCAGCACACCGGGTTTCGGCAATGTGGGTCGATTACCGTCGCCGCGACGCCTGCGCGTTTCGAGGAGCTGAGGCGAGGCGCGTCGATGGGGCGCTCCTTTGGTCTCGATGTTGAGATCATCGACGCTGCGGAGGCTAGGCGACGGGTACCCTTGCTCGACGTAACCGACGTGCTTGGCGCGGCATGGATTGCCTCCGATGGAAAGACGAATCCGGTGGACACGGCGCGCGCGTTCGCCACTGGCGCGCGGCAGGGAGGAGCAAAAGTCCTGGAACGCACGCCGGTGACCCGTATCCTGGTCGAGAAGGGGCGAATCGCCGGCGTCGAAACTGCCGAGGGCGTCGTGCGTACCGAAAAGGTGGTTATCTGCGCAGGGATGTGGACCCGGACGCTGGCTGCTGACCTTAATTGGACCGTGCCGCTCCATGCGGCAGAACATTTCTACGTGGTGACCGAGGCCATTTCAGGCTTGCTGCCTGATACTCCCACAGTGCGCGATCTTGATGCGTGCTTCTATGCCAAGGAGGATGCAGGAAAATTGCTGGTGGGCTTCTTCGAACCGAAGGGCAAGCCGTGGGGCATGGAAGGCATTCCCTCAAAGTTCAGTTTTGAGTCTCTGCCTGACGATCTCGATCACATGGAGCCTCACCTCATCAATGCAATGCGGCGTATGCCGGCGCTTGCGGATGTGGGACTGCAACTGAACTTCAACGGACCGGAGAGTTTCACGCCCGACAATCGATTTTTGCTAGGGCCTGCGCCCGATATCGCCGGCCTCTATGTTGCTTCGGGCTTCAACTCGTGTGGCATCGAATCCTCCGGCGGGGCGGGAAAAGTGATGGCCGACTGGATGTCGACCGGTATGCCGGCGGCTGACTATTGGGAAATGGACGTCCGACGCGCCATGCCCTTCCAGCGCAACCGTCGATATTTGCGCGACCGAACAGGCGAAGCTGTTGGACTCCTTTACGCCCTTCACTGGCCTCACAAATCCCCCATGACAGCTCGCAACGTGCGAGTGTCGCCGCTGCATGATCGACTAGCTGCCGCAGGTGCGATCTTCGGCGAGGCCGCGGGGTGGGAGCGAGCGCAGTGGTTTGGTACTCCCGGGATGGAGGCGAGCGGCCACGGCACATTTGCTCGCGATGATTGGTTCAAGGCAAGCGGGGCGGAACATGAGGCGGCTCGTTCCGGAGTTGCACTCTTCGATCAGACGTCATTCGCACATCTCCTTGTGCAGGGCCGCGATGCACCTACCTTTCTTCAACGCCTTTCGACTAACAACATTGATGCTCCGGTGGGGCGTGTCGTCTATACGCCGTGGCTCAATGACCGCGGCGGCATGGAGTCAGACGTCACGATCGCACGAACCGGCGAGAACGAATTCCTCATCGTAACTGCAGCCGTTCAGCGCATTCGAGATCTTGCGTGGTTGCGGACCCATGCCAAAGATGCAGGCCACGTGTTCGTCACCGATGTGTCATCGGGCTACACATGTCTGTCGGTCATGGGGCCGCGTTCACGAGATCTGCTCATGCGCGTCAGCCCAGCTGACTTTTCAGACGCTGCGTTTCCGTTCGCCACGGCCCGAGAAATCGAAATTGGTTATGGCATGGCGCTCGCGTTCCGCATGACCTTCGTGGGCGAACTCGGGTGGGAGCTCCATATTCCTGCCGAGCAGGCGTTGGGTGTCTACGATGCACTTATCGTTGCTGGGCGCGATCTCAATCTGCAACACGCGGGCTACGTGGCCCTAAATACGCTGCGCCTCGAGGCGGGTTACCGCGACTGGGGGGCAGACGTAAGTGATGAAGACACACCGATCGAAGCAGGACTGGGCTTCACCATTGCTTGGGACAAGGGGGAGGATTTCATCGGCCGCGCGGCTCTCGAGTCTCAGCGCGGCCAAATCCCGCACCGACGCCTTGTCCAGCTAGCTGCGCCCCGCGCGGTGCCGCTCATGTTTGGAACAGAGCCCGTTTGGCGCAATGGTTCTCTCGTTGGTTACCTGCGGTCAGCGGGATTCGGCCATACTCTTGGCTGCGGTATCGGCATGGGATATTTGCATTGCGCGAGTGGGGTAAGTGCCAAATGGCTGTCTGACGGAGACTTCGAAATAGAGATCGCCGGCCAAAGGCACGCTGCCATCGCATCGCTTCGTCCTTTCTACGATTCGAATCGCACTCGAGTGAAAGGCGAATTGCGAAAGGCCGAAGATTTAATCGCCCCGGAGCTGCTCATGGCACGCTCTAAAAAATGACTTTCAGCTCTGTGTTTTACGAGGGCCGCCGCTGGCGGCGACTGCCATGTCCGACCGTTCCATGATTCTTACCTTGTCTTGCCCTGATCGCCCGGGAATCGTTTCGGCAGTCTCGCGGATCCTATTCGAAGCTGGTTGCAACATCATCGATGCTCAGCAATTTGATGATAACGAGACCGGTCGATTCTTCATGCGCGTTGTCTTCAATCGCCTCGAGCATGCGAACTCGGAAGCCGACATCGCTGCCTCAATCGACGAACTCGCTGGGCGTCTTTCCATGACATTTAATCTGCGGCAGAGCTCCGTAAAGAAACGTGTGATGCTGCTCGTCTCTAAAGTCGACCATTGTCTGGCCGATTTACTTTACCGTTGGCGAATCGGTGAACTGCCGATGGAACTAACCGCGATCGTTTCCAATCATGACCGCGAGCACTTAGCTTCCACAGATCTAGGCCAGCTGCCCTTCTATCATTTCCCGGTTAGCAAGCAGACCAAAATGGAGCAGGAGGCGCGGATTTGGGGACTCGTGCAGGAGACCAACACAGAGCTTGTTGTCCTCGCCCGTTACATGCAGATTCTGTCAGACGGCTTTTCGGCCAAGCTGTCGGGTCGCTGCATAAACATCCACCACTCCTTTTTGCCAGGCTTCAAAGGCGCCAAGCCGTATCACCAAGCCTACGAACGAGGAGTCAAATTGATCGGAGCGACAGCGCACTATGTGACTTCTGATCTCGACGAGGGACCGATCATCGAGCAGGATGTCGAACGGATTTCGCATCGCGATACGCCAGAAGATCTCGTCCGGAAGGGCCGTGATATTGAACGGCGCGTTCTCGCCCGCGCGGTGAGGCATCACCTCGAGGATCGCGTGTTGATGAACGGAAAGAAAACTGTCGTATTCACCGGCTGACCGGGACGTCTGATGGTCTGATGCAACGCACACTGGCGTCTACTCAGCTGTCACCGACTGAAAATCCTTTGGAGCTGCCGCAGACCCTCGCTCCAGTACTTTTGTCATTCCTGCAGACTGAAAGAGTGACGAAGCGCCATATCCCTTGCGAGCACCAAAGGAAAAGTTCCTGATCCTCGTTGCAAGCGGCACGGCAAGCGAAAGTGACAACTTTTGTGTTTCGGCATGGAATAAGGGCTCTGACTCATATGTGGAACGGCCCGGGCTGCAAGATCTTTCTCTGGTAGAACAAGGGATGACGGTGCGGTCATATGTTCGGCCTGTGAACGCGGCGCCTGGCCGCTGGCCACGATGATATCCGCGGAAGCAATCGCCCAATCAATTTCTCGCGCTCGAAGCGCAGTGAGTCAGGCGGTCTGATTGCGACCGGGAATGACGTCATTCGGGGTTCATCCAGATTTGCACCTTGCCTCCTCGGCAGCTTTCTTCTTCCGCCGGAGAGCTCTTGAGATTAGGATTTCAGCATTGCGGCCGGAGCCTGATAGATGCCGCCTCTGACCAGCAAGGCCCAGATCGTGCGCGCAATCTTATTGGCGAGCGCGACCGATACGACCTTGACCGGCCGTCTTTGCAGCATGGTCCGAATCCAGAGTGAGACTTTCTAGCAAGCTTGATGATAGAGGTCGCACCAACGATCAGGAGCGTCCGTAGTTGCCGATTTCCACGCTTTGATATCGCGCCGAGCCTTTCTTTCCCGCCGCTGGACTGTGCCCTCGGTGTGAGCCCCGTCCAAGCCGCAAAATCTCGTGCAGTCGCAAAATCGCGAGCATCCACGACGGATGTCCGAACGGTAGCCGCGATGAGAGAACCGACACCCGGAATGCTCATCAGACGCCTTGCATCAGGGTCCTTTCTGACGGCAACCAAAATCTCTCTGTCGAGCTTCTCTATGCGGGTTATAAGCAGCTCAATCTGTTCAGCGAATAGGATCAGGGCAAAGCGGGCGGCGCCGGGAATCCTATTGTCCTTTTCGTCCCGGAGAAGCACCAGGAGTTTTGCGATGCTTGCCATGCCTGTGCCGGCGATAATGCCCAATTCGGCCATATGAGCACGCAGGGCATTTGCAGTCTGGCTGCGCTGCTTCATCAGCGTCTCTCGCGTTCGCAAAATCATGCTGGCTGCTTGTTGTTCGGCAGTCTTCACGGGCACGAACCGCATTGTCGGGCGGTTGACCGCCTCACAAATGGCTTCAGCATCCGCCGCGTCGGTCTTGTTTCGTTTGACGTAAGGCTTCACGTAGGCTGGCGGCATCATGCGGACAGAGTGGCCCAGCGCCGCTATCTCGCGTGCCCAGTGATGGGCACTCGCACAGGCCTCCATACCTACCAAGCAGGCTGGAAGGCTCCGAAAGAAGGGCAGAACTTTGCGATCGCCGCAATGTGCGACGAACCAAGACTTTCCCGTTTTCGGCGATGCCGTGAACTTGAAAGATCGACTTGGCCAAATCCAAACCCACTGTGATAATCTTCTCCATGGAACGGTCCTTCCTTTGTGGCGCCTCTCTACGCGACTACGTTAGGCACTTTTGATGCCGGTCCGAAGGGCCGTTCCACACCATCATTTTTAATGAAGTTCAAGGCCGGCTCGCGTTGGTTTCACAAAGGAATCAATATGATGCAGCGAGCCCTACGTCCGTCGGTCTTGGTCCCTCGCGGATTTGACGTGGAAAGCGCCTTTTGTAGTGGCGCTACAACCGTGATCACCGTACATCCCACGAGCAGGACGAGTCTCTGTCCCGGTTGCGGGACCAGTTCAGAGAGGATTCATAGCCGATATCAGCGGCGCCTCACCGATCTGCCGCTGGCGGGGCGGCAGGTTCGCCTGGTGGTCGTGGCGCGCTGCTTCCGCTGCGTTACTGCTCTCTGCGGTCGGCGTATTTTCACCGAGCGCTTCGATGACGGCGCTCTAGCACCGTGGGCGCGGCGAACGACCCGGCTCGATCTAATCGTCCATCACCTTGGCCTTGCATTGGGGGGCCGCTGCGACCTCGAGCGGCGACGGCCGATCACTCTCTTACCCGACAGAGAGCCAGCCACTGCGCAGGCCTGGCTCGCGGGCCAGCCACAGATCGCTGTGGTCGCGCGCGACCGCGGCGGTGGTTACGCCCTTGCTGCGGTCAAGGCACTCCCGCACGCCACCCAGGTCGCCGACCATTGGCACCTCATGGAGAACGCCAGCCACGCCTTCCTGGATGCGGTTCGCAGATCCATGCGCCAGGTCCGCATCGCGGTCGGCTCCGCCACCATAAATCCCAGCTTGTTGACCGCCGCCGAGCGCATTCAATATGAGGGCTATCTTCGGCGAGAAGACACCAACGCGGCAATCCTCAAACAGGCTGAGACGGGCATCTCCATAAAGGAGATCGTCCGGCTCACCGCCCATAGCCAGGGCCTCATCCGCAGGTATTGCGAGGTCAGCGATCCGACGTGTTCAGGGTCCGCGAGAGCTCGCTCGAGCACTACCTGCCGTGGCTCGACGTTCAGTGGGCTACTGGCCATTGTAATGGCGCCGACCTTTGGCGTTGCCTCAAGGCGCAGGGATTTAGAGGCTCGCTGCGGGTCTTTACCGAATGGACGACACGCCGTCGACGTGCCGAAATGCCCGATGCTGAGAGCCTGCAGCGCATACCGTCCGCGAGAACGATCGCCCGCCTGATGACCAATGGCCGCGATACGCTATCAAAGTCAGAAACCGTCACCATTGCGGCGATCGAGCAAGGCGTTCCTCTTTTGGTGGAAGCTCGAGAGATCATAGCCGCTTTCCATGCGATGATCCGCAAGAAGGCTCACGTAGAGCTTGAACCATGGTTGGAACGAGGCGCGCAAGCCTCGTCATGTCTTTCGCCAATGGCGTCATCAAGGACAAGGCCGCTGTCAGCGCAGCGATCGCGACGTCATGGTCCAACGGACAGACCGAGGGCCAGATCACCAAGCTCAAACTGGTCAAACGCCAAATGTACGGACGCGCCAAGCTCGACTTGCTACAGGCTCGGCTAATCGGCGCCACGTGACCAGTGCTGCACCAAAAATGCGTCAGAGCCCCTTTTGGATGCCGATAGGGGGTCCCGGTCGAACGCCGATTGACAACTTTTGAGGCGTCTGGACCGAACTACCGCTAAAAAGTGCACAGCGGGCAGAAGCCCACGCGAGATCAATCGTCTGTTGGAGTTTCAATGGGCATGGCAAAGCCCGCCTTTACGCGGTCCATGATAACCATCGTTTTGACCGCCTTGATATCCGGGTTCTCGTAGAAGAAATGTCGCGTAAACTGCTCATAGTCTTCCATACTCCGCGCAGTTATGTAGAGCACGAAGTCGGCGTCGCCGGTGACATAAAATCCATTGACGACTTCCGCTGAGGCTTTGATCGCCTTCTTGAACCTGTCGACAATATCTGAACGCTCCCGCTCCAACGTTACTAGCACGAGCATTTGAATCGGGTTTCCTACCGCCTTGGGTGAAACGATGGAGACATCCGCTTCGATGATGCCTTCCGCACGAAGCCTCTTCAGTCGTCGTTGACACGCCGTCGCTGAAAGTCCTGCTAGTTCCCCGATTACGTCAGTAGTTAAGCGGTTGTTCTTTTGCACGATTTCGAGGATGCGGGCGTCTATTCGATCGTATTGCATGTCGGCTCAGGCCTCAGGTGAATTTCACCGCGGTATGTCTGCATGATGCAGGAAATGGTCCAAACGGCAAGAAAGTGCGACGCAAAAAGTCCAGCAAACGCATTATTCTGAATGTAAATGCAATTTCAATAGGCTCTGGAGAATGGACAATTTTTGGTTAAAACAGGCGTTCGACCGGTTAGGGACGCCTCGAGTGCAGTCCTTATCGGCACACGTCACGGCCGACGTGACGATCGTCGGCGGCGGTTATCTGGGTCTATGGACGGCAATCCGGATCAAAGAGCGGTCGCCCTCGTTAAAAGTCGCGGTAGTGGAGAGAGACCTGTGCGGGTCGGGCGCCAGCGGCCGCAATGGCGGATTTGTCACCAGCTTCTGGGCTAAGTATCTCTCGTTGCACAAGCTTTGCGGTACAGCTGAAGCAACCCGGATTGCGAAAAGCTCAGCGGAAGCAGTATTGGAAATTGGAGCTTTCTGTCGGGATAATGGCGTAAATGCAGATTTCCGAGCCGATGGTTGGCTTTGGACCGCTACTTCCCCTCCGCAAATTGGCTGCTGGAACGTCCTGATCGATGAACTAGGCAAACACAACGTGCGGCCCTTCGAGGTGGTCGACAACGCGGATGTGGCGCGGCTAAGCGGCACTAGTCGCAATTTGGCTGGCGTGTTCGAACCAGATGCCGCCACAGTGCAGCCAGCCATCCTTGCCTTCGGCCTTCGACGGCACGCTCAGAAGCTGGGTGTGACAATCTACGAGCATTCACCCATGGTGAGATTGGAACGGACCAAAACACCAAAGGTGATCACGCACCAAGGCTCAATTGCAAGCAAGAAAGTCATTCTTGCCATGAACGCCTGGGGAGCGAAGTTCTCTTATCTTCGGCGTAAGGTGGCGATCGTTTCCAGTGACATGATCGCGACAACGGCTAACCCCGGCAAGCTGAGAGAGATTGGATTCGAAAACGGTATGGCAATATGTGATTCTCGCATGTTCCTGAACTATTATCGGAACACGCCTGATGGTCGTATCGTTTTCGGCAAATCGCTAGGACACTTCGCATTTGCAGGACAGGTCGCCAACTACTATGAGGGGCCGTCGCATAGGGCTGGCGAAGTCGAGGAAAGCTTCCGCAAGCTTTACCCGATGCTTGATGACATGGATATCGAATCGTCCTGGACTGGCCCGATTGATCGGTCCGTCGACGGACTGCCATTCTTCGGCCGTCTAGACAATCACCCCGACATTCTTTTCGGGATTGGCTTTTCTGGGCAGGGGGTCGGGCCCACTGTTCTGGGTGGAAAAATACTTGCGTCGCTCGCGCTTGACCAAAACGACCACTGGTCCAACTGCGGATTGGTTCGTGAGCGCGTAGACAATTTCCCGATCGAGCCCTTCCGATATGTTGGCTCCGTTCTTGTCCGCGAAGCGTTGCGTCGCAAAGAGGGCCTGGAAGATCATTCCCGGCGCCCCGATCCGCTTACTCTTGCGATCTCGAACCTTGCTCCCGTCGGCTATGTGCCATCGAAGCGTGACTGAAATTAAGATCCGAACAGGAACCAATCATGACCCCAGTTGTCCTCAAAGCGTCCGCGAATCTTCCCACCAATGAGCTCGATAGCATCAGCCCGGTTGCCCGGCCGATCGGCGAGCCAGTCTCCATTATGCGCAGTAAAGTCGCGTTCAAGTCTTCGAGCGACTCAACCAGTGCCGGCATTTGGGAATGCTCGCCTGGAAAATGGCGCCGTCAGGTCGCTGAGGCGGAATTCTCAACGTTTCTGTCAGGACGCTGTACGTTCACGCCGGACTGCGGGCCAACGATTGTCCTCGAAGCCGGCGATTCCATATATTTTCACCCGAATACCAACGGTGAATGGAAAATCATTGAAACGGTTCGGAAGGCCTTTGTCATTCTTCCAACAGCACATCAGCCGGTGTGATCGCTCACTGGACGAAGAGCTAGAATCCACGTCGGGATCGTGCGCCCTTCGCTTAGTCGCCTCCATAAGAGTTCGGCTGCGTCTCGAATCAAACAGGTGACCGGCTTCTCTAACCGACACCTGTTCACCAACAGAGTGCATGAAAAGTTCCGATTGCGCGCACGGTATGAGCGCTATAGTAGGCGGCGCTCGGCACATCCGCTTTACCTAAGCCTCGATCTCGCGGCGCATGCTGTCCATTGTTGGTCTCCGCTTGGGCGTCTAGTCGCAACGCGTCGTGCGTTAGCTTGAGACCTCTCCGTGCTCCCGGCGTATTCGAGTTACGGGTCTCGGTCACCAGCATTATGCAATGCACGTGGCCACGGACACTACCCTCCGTTAGTTAGCATTCAGCTCCCGGGCAGAGCCTACTGTCGAGACAGACTACCGTTTGGGGCTTGAGGTCGAATACCCATTCGTGACCAGGTGTAAAATAGACGTTCGAGCGCTTCAACTTTAGTCAATCTCTTACGAGGGACTGACGAAACAGCGTGTAGACGCGCGGATTTGCAAGCTGAAATTACACACTAATCTTCTGATGGAGCCTCAATGGGGACGGCAAACCCTGCCTTGACGCGGTCCATAATGACCATCGTTTTGATTCCCTTAATATCTGAGTTCTCATAGAAGAACCGGCGGGTGAACTGTTCATAGTCTTCCATACTACGCGCAGTGATGTAGAGGACGAAGTCAGCGTCCCCTGTAACGTAAAATCCATTCACGACTTCAACTGATGATTTGATCGCCTTCTTGAACTTGTCGATGATATCTGAACGCTCGCGCTCGAGACTCACCAGCACGAGCATTTGAATAGGCCGTCCGACTGCCTTGGGCGAAACGATGGAAACATCAGCCTCGATGATGCCTTCCGAACGGAGCCTCTTCAATCTTCGTTGACACGCGGTAGCGGAAAGCCCAGCCAACTCACCGATCACCTCAGAAGTTAAGCGGTTGTTCTTTTGCACAATCTCAAGGATCCGGGCGTCAATTCGATCGTATTCCATATCCGCTCCAGAGTTCAGGTCTATTTCGCCGCAATATGCCCGCCCGATGCAGGCAATAAAGTGCAGCGCAAACATCTGTGTGATAGCAGTATCCTGAATAGGCGAGCAATTTCAACCAACCGCATGCGCTTTCAAATCGACTTTTAAGTCGGTCATTCCAGACGCTGGCACTGCTCGGTGCTGCTACGTACGTGCAAGATGTTCTGCGGCGCGAAGGAAAGGCAGCTGAGGCGGCGCTCGTCATCGGCAACTCGACTTCAAAGACGAAAGAAATCTGGTCTTCAACGCCTCAGGATCAGCCTGCCAACGAAATGGCCAACGTTTTGGACGTCAGCGGGGCGGTGGCTGCCGGTGTTGCGCTCGCTGCGTACTGCGCCTAACGACCGAAATTCTCACGTTGTCGTCACTCTGCGTTGATAAGATTTTGGAAATCCTTCCTGCCGGCCCTCGCCCAGCACCGCAACTATACGGCTTCAGGTCATGAGCCATTGGAGTGACAAGTGGGTTGGACGACTGTCCACGGGAGCGCGAATGTCCGCTTCAGCGTGCAGATCCCCCCAACGTATCCAACAGGGCCGCTCCGGTGCGAACGCCATTCAGAAAGCAGCGAATCTCGATGTTCTCGTTCGGAGCGTGATTGGCTTCATCGGCATTGGCATAAGGCACCACAAAGGACGGTGTGCCTAGAATCTTTGTAAAGACGTAGTCGGGCAGGGTTGCTCCAAGCGAGGGATAGACCAGAGGTTCTACGCCGTGTGCAATCTGTACCGCGGACTGAATAGCTGTTGAGAACGGTGCGTCGAGGCGGGTTTTTGATGGAGGCGTCGACTCTATGCGTACGAACTCCACGTCCGGAGCATGGCTCTTAACGTGAGCCTCTATCTTCCTAAGGATGTCATCGGGATCTTGCCGATCGACAAGCCGAGCGTCGCACTTCACGACGGCCTCATTCGGCACGATTGTTTTCGATCCGGGCCCGCCGTACCCGCCGTGGAGTCCGTTAATGGTCAATGTCGGGCGAAACATAAGCCTGTCCGCGAGCGGCAGATCTGTTGGATTATCGAGCTTTGCGAGGCCGAGAGCCCGCTGGACGTCCTCAGCATTTAGAGGCAATCGCGCTGCGGCGGCGCGCTCAAGCTCTGTTGGTGCGACCACATCATCGTAAAAGCCATCAATCGTAATGTTTCCGTCTGCATTTTTCATGGTCGCTAGCAAGTGCACAAGCGTCCAAATCGGGTTCGGCACAAGGCCGCCGAAATTGCCTGAATGAACATCCGATCTGGCTGCACGAGCCCGCAGTTCGAACGCTACGATTCCACGGACTCCGTATGCAATAATCGGGCGTCCCGACTCGTGGAGAGGCCCATCTGCCGTGATCACTAAGTCCGCCTTGAGTAGATCCCGATGAGCGTCAACGAACTCGGCAATGTGCGGACTTCCTATCTCCTCTTCACCTTCTAGCAAAACTAATACGTTGCATGGCAAGGAGCCATGTACGGCCAAATGTGACTCTAAGGCTAGGATCTGAGCGAAGTGTTGACCCTTGTTGTCGCCGGCACCGCGCGCATAGACGCGTTCTTCCCGAACCACCGGTTCAAATGGAGGGCTAATCCAGGCTTCCAGGGGATCTGGAGGTTGGACGTCATAGTGCCCGTAGAGCAAGACCGTCGGCGCTCCCGGCGCGCGTTCCCACCTTGCCATGACCACAGGATACCCTGCGGTGGGGATTGCGCTCGCTTCGAGCCCCAGTCTGCGCAGCATGCTCACGAGGAGCTCGACGACCTCTCCCATTCCCACGTTCTGGGCGCTAATACTGGGATGTCTCAAATACTCAAGCAAACGGCTGACGAACTTGTCCTTGTTCGTCTCAATATGATCAAACACTCTGGATAGTTCCGGGCCGACCGTCATTGCTGGGCGCGCATTCATGAGCGGCGATGGCTTTCTCAAAGTTGTAAATTCGACCGCAACTTTGCTTAAATAGGAAATTCATCATAGCGGCAATCACGCGGTGAAAATCATCTCGTTGGCGCAATATAAAGCGACATTTATGCACATTCGAGCGGACTTGCGCCGTTTTTCGGTGTTGCTGACCGAGATGCTATCGAACGTAAATGGGCGGGCTGACTGTCTCTGATTTAGCAGGTGCCCACTCAGGTGAATGATCCGAAGCGCCTGGAGCATCGTTCGGAGATCGGACCCCTAAGTTCTTCAACGGATCTGCCTTAAGCTCGTCCCGCGCGCGTGGTTTTTGCATTTGGCGTACGCCGCGAACACTGCGCTTGTTGCCGCCCATAGCGAGTTTGCTGGCGACCATAGTCACTGTTGACTACACGCAAGCCTCTGATTTTGAATCGCGGGTGCGATCTCATGAGGTCTTCGCGTTTTCGAGAACTGGTGCAGGATTTCGGCGCTAATGTAGATTGATTCGACAGAAAAGCACCTCCGGTCGGCAATATGCTTTCTTGAGATCCGTGCCCGAATCTCGTGAATTGGCCAAGCTGATTCCAGGCAGGTGTTTCACGGATGGACAACAGGAAGATAACTGCCGCTTGGCGTTGCTAGATGGCTGGTGACGTGGAAGTCGGCAATGAATTCCAGGGTTCAGGGAGGCAGATTCTGACATGGCGCAGAAAAGTGGGGCGCTTGGCGTGTTGCAGTTACAGAATACTCCACAGACCATGGCGGGATCGCTCAGCAATCCTGCTACCTTCCCGTTTCCTACGCTTTATCGCCAAGCTCCAGGCGCATGGACGAAGAATGTCGTTTTCGGTGGCGAGGACGACAAAATGGAAGCCGCATTCATAAGCGCAGCGAAGGATTTGGTGCGTGAGGGGGCGGTCGCGATCACGAGCAATTGCGGATTCACGATTAAGTACCAGAAGGCTATGGCGCGGGCCCTAACTGTGCCTGTTTCGATGTCCTCTTTGCTGCTCCTGCCGTATCTTATGGCCACGATCAAGGGGCGAGTCGGCGTAATGACGTTCGATTCAAGGCCCCTGAGCACTGATCTGCTAAAACTCGCCGGTGTCGTGTCGCTCGATCGTGTCGTGGTTGCTGGCATTGAAAATTCTGAGACCTGGCGCATCATGTCGGGGCCTGAGAATAATTACACCATTCCACAAGTCGCCAGAGACGTGGGAGCCGCAATCGCACTTATGCGAAAGCAACACGACGATATCGAGGCCGTCCTGTTCGAATGTGCGGGGTTTCCAATAGTGACGCAGCAGGTGCGTGAGCAGACCGGCCTGCCGGTATATGACGCCGTTACCAACGCGAAGCTATTGATGAGTAGATACAACGTCCCAGTCTAAGTCTCAGCCGACCCTTCAACCACGTTCGTAAGCGAACTCTGAGTTGTCAATGCGGTATGGGGGGGCGAGCGGGTCGGTCGCTCTGGCTGATCCCGGCCATCGATTTGGCGGCGTGAAGCTCTTGTGGTTGACCTACCACGAGAGCTGCGCGCATGCCAATCTCCTTGCGACTCAGAAAGCCATCTGCACCCACGCGATTTCATGAGGCCTCCTCTGGAGCGAGCGAGGCGTGTTGTGCGTGCCTTCGGAATGAAGTTTCCGTCGGTCGGAGATGAGTGCTCTGAATAAAAGTAAACCCGTTTATCACACGTTCGCGTTCAGATAATTGGAAGCACCGAGGAAGATCAAAAACCCAAACCTTGCCGCCTTTCCGCGCTCCGTTTCGAGATGGAGCGGCAATTATGCGTGCCAACGCCTGAATTCGCATGATTCAGGCGTAAGCGTCAGGTTAATCTTAAACTAGCACGGTTCCGGGCCCTTAGTCGGGTCGCTTTACCCAGTTCGCCGTCACGCCGAAGTCGAGGGCAGAGATCGAAAAGTTCGGTCGAAAGGCTCTCTTCGTCCGATGCTGCGTATCTCATGTGCATGACGCGCAGCGCATTCTGTCAGAAAGGGGAATCGCCATGACCCGAGCTATCACCACGCTCGACGATCTTCGCTCCGGCCTCACGCCTCTCGAGAACCATTTGATTGACGGTTTTGTTGATGGCCGCGTGAGCCGTCGAGAGCTTTTGCGGCACGGCAGCTTACTTGGCCTGTCGCTGCCGTTCCTTGGGCGGGTAGCATTGGCGGCTGGCTTCGGTGTAGCGCCGACGGCAGCCGGCGCCCTCCCTCAGCCTGGTGCCACCATTCGGGTCGCATGCTACCCCCCGTCGACGGCCGTCGACCCTGTGAAGGCTTCCAACGCCCCCTTGTACCTGATGCTTCAGCAGGTCGGTGAGTATCTCTGCATCGATGGACCGGACCTGCTGCCGAAGCCTTGTCTTGCGAAAAGCTGGAAGCCTAACGAGGATGGCACCGTCTGGACCTTCGCGCTGCGCAAAGGCGTCAAATTCCATTCGGGCGGCGAAATGAAGGCCGACGACGTCGTTGCGACCTTCGACCGGCTGACCGATCCGAAAAATTCCTCAGGCGCGCTCTCGGCGTTCAAGGGAATCCTCCAGAACGGCGGTGCCAGGAAGGTGGAAGACTACACCGTAGAATTTCATCTCGACAGTCCGAACGGCAACTTCCCCTACTTGGTCTCGTCTGACACCCCCAATGCTATTATCCTGCCCGCGAGCTACTCCGGCAATTTTGAGGAGACGTGGGACGGTACTGGTCCGTTCAAGATCGACAAGTACACCCGGAACGTTGGTGCGAGTTTTGTGCGCAATGAAAATTACTGGGGCGCGCAGGCGCTGCCAGCGCGGACAGAATTCACGTTCTTTGCTGATATCCAGCCGCAAATCGTTGCTCTTCAGGCCGGACAGGTCGATATCATTAATACGGTTTCCGCGCTTGCCGGTGTAGCGCTGCTGGACGATCCGACGGTGGATGTCATGAGTCTACATTCCGTTGCGCATCAGCCGGTTAATATGCGGTGCGACAGCGAATTCTTCAAAGATCCGCGTGTCCGTCAGGCCGTTGCGCTATGCCTGGATCGCGAAAAACTTACAAAAGGTCTATTGAAGGGGCGCGGCGTGGTCGGCAATGACAGCCCGTTCGCCTCCATCTATCCCTCGATGGACCCGACGATCCGGCAACGCAATCAGGACATCAGCAAGGCAAAAGAGCTGATGAAGGCGGCGGGGATGGAGAAGGGTTTCCAGGTCACGCTCACCACGATGCAATATCTTGAAGTCCCGGCTTACGCACAGCTCATCCAGAGTTGGGTGAAGGAAATCGGCATCGAGCTAAAGCTCGAAGTCATGGACCGGGCCTCCTTTTACGGCAGTCTTGTCCCCGGCAAATCGCCATACTTGGACTCAGCAATGAGCATCTCCGACTTCGGCCACCGCGGCGTGCCAAACGTCTACCTCACATCATCGTTGATGAGCAGTGGCCCTTGGAATCCGGCACACTTCAAGAACACCGAGTTTGACACCCTGGCCAACAGCTATATCGCCGCACTTGACCTCGATGCGCAGCGAGCTGCCGCAGGGAAAATCCAGCGGCTACTGCTGCAAGAAACACCGGTGCTCTACGGTTATTTCTACGACAAATTGACCGTGGTGAAGCGCGGCATCACAGGGGTCCAGCCGACCGGCATGATGCAGCTCTTCCTTCAGAATGCGGGAAAGCGATAACTTCGCTCGGCTCGCGTGAATTGGTCCAGCGACGATCAATTGTTCCACCGACTTAGCCAAAGAACATCATGAAGCGCTTCCTTGCTCGACGATTCGCGTTTTCATTGATGACTCTCTTCTTACTGAGCCTGCTCGTTTTCTTTGCCGGACAGGTTCTGCCCGGCAACGTTGGACGCGCTATCCTCGGGCCCTTCGCCGATCAGCTTGCGGTAGATGAGCTGAACCACCAGCTCGGGGTCGATCGATCGTTCCTCGTACAATATGGCACGTGGATCTGGCATCTTATTCAATGCGACATGGGGGAGTCGTACATCTATCGGACCCCGGTCGCGCCCTTCGTAATGCAGGCGCTTGGTCATTCACTGAAACTTGCGGCGCTGGCCTTTCTCTTCGTCGTGCCGCTCGGCATATTCGGTGGGGTGCTGGCTGCGCTGAACTTGAACCGGCCAATTGATCGCATTATCAGCATCGCGGGTGTGTCGATGACGGCACTACCCGAGTTTGTCACCGGCATCGTGCTGATCCTGCTCTTCGGCGTCTGGCTGCGCTGGCTGCCAATCTCCGCCGCCTGGCCGGATGGCGCGGGGCCCTTGGTCCAAGTCTACTATCTGATCTTGCCCGCGATGCCGCTCGTCCTTGTCCTGTTTGGGTACATTGCCCGAATGGCACGTGCAGGAATGATCGAGGCGCTCGACTCTGACTACACCCGCACCGCCGTCCTGAAGGGCCTTCCTTGGCGAGGGGTCATCTGGCGGCACGTCCTCAGGAACGCCCTACTGCCGACAATCACTGTCATCGCCAGCCAAACAGGCTACCTCATTGGCGGACTTGTGGTGGTGGAGACATTGTTCCGATACCAGGGAATCGGATCGTTGATCTTCAACGCGGCCAAGAGCAAGGATTTCCCGATGCTTGAGGCGTGCGTACTGACTATTGGCATTATCTATGCCGTAGCGACTTTGATCGCCGATCTCCTCTACTCTCTTCTCAACCCGCGCATTCGGATTGGGAATGCCAATGACTAACCTCGCCGCCGCTGTACCATCGAGCAGGCGCCAGGAGATTTTCTCCGGGCTGTTCCGCTCGAGCTCGTTTCTGGTTGGCATGACCATCGTGCTTTTCTGGGTGATCTGCGCCCTTTTCGGGCGCAGCTTCGTACCCTACGATCCCTTAGCCGAGGACATCCTGAATGCGCTCGGGCGCCCCTCGCAAGAACACTGGTTCGGCACCGATCAGCTCGGCCGCGATATCTTTTCCCGCGTCATTGTTGGCTCGCGCGACATCCTCGCCGTCGCGCCTCTCGCCACGATCCTGGCCACCGTTGTTGGAACCGTGCTTGGCCTTCTCGCCGGCTATTTCCGAGGCATCGTCGATGACCTCGTCTCGCGACTGATCGAGGCGAAGATGGCAATCCCGTCGGTCATTGTCGCGCTAATTGCGATCGTCGCGCTCGGGACTTCCAATATGACAGTCATCATCGTCATCGGCCTCTCCTTCGGTACTCTCATCGCCCGCACCGTCCGCTCTGCCGTGCTATCGGAACGGGAGCTCGACTACGTCGCTGCGGCCGCTCTCCGCCGAGAGAATGCCGCACACATCATGTTCTTCGAAATTCTACCCAACATAATCCCGCCCATTCTCGTGGAATCAACGGTGCGCCTCGGTTATGCGATCTTCGCCGTCGCCACGCTGAGCTTCATCGGATTTGGCCTGCAGCCACCCTCGCCGGATTGGGGATTGTCGATCTCGACCAACTACGGGATGACCAGCGGGGGATATTGGTGGACGGTGCTTTTCGACGCGCTGGCCATTGCTAGCCTCGTAGTTGGGGTAAATTTGCTAGCCGACGGGCTGCATGGAGCCCTCGATGGTTGAGCCTGCGTTTCGCCTGGACCGACTGTCGGTAGCCTATCGCGCTGGCGGGCAAAGCCGTGCGGTGCTGCGCGACGTAAGTTTCGAGATCGCTTGCGGCGAAGCATACGGGCTGGTCGGGGAGTCAGGCTGCGGCAAATCTACTGTGGCGTTCACAGCGGTGCGCTATCTGCCCCGGAACGGCCGAATTACTGGCGGGTCAGTTATACTCGACGGCGCGGAGGTGATGCGGCTCGGGCCCGACGCGCTTAGGGACTTGCGGGCAAAAAAAATCTCGATGGTTTATCAGGACCCTGGCAAAGCGCTGAACCCTTCCCTGAAGGTCGGGCGGCAGTTGGTCGAGGTATTCGAGGTGACGCGCATCCCGCCGGCACAACGCGAAACTCGTGCACTCGAGATGCTGAAAAAGGTGCGAATCGCTGATCCCAGCTCAGTCATGCAACGCTATCCGCATCAGCTCTCAGGCGGAATGCTGCAGCGTGTATTGATCGCGATGGCGTTGGCGAACGATCCCGCAATGCTTATTCTGGACGAGCCCACGACCGGTCTGGACGCTACCGTGGAGGCCGAGGTCCTCGACCTCATCACCGATCTTCGGCGCGAGTTTGGTACCTCGATCCTGTTCATCAGCCATAACCTCGCGGTTGTGGCGAAGACATGCGACCGCATCGGTGTCCTTTATGCGGGGATGCTGGTCGAGGAAGGGCCGACGCAAGAGATCCTGGGTTCACCGCGCCACCCGTACACTCGGGCGCTTCTGCGGTGCCTGCCGCGAGGCGGGCAGCGCAAGGACCAAGGACGGCTCGACACGATTCCTGGCTTTCTACCCTTGCCCGGCGCGCTGCTGCCGGGATGCCCCTTCGCCGAACGCTGTTTGCTCGCCGACGATCGCTGCAGAACGGAAATTCCTGAGCTGCGAGATTCTAACGGTCGGCTCGTGCGTTGCCACTACTCGGATCGGACCGCTGATCACCCCCCTGCCGCACCGGCCGATGCGCGGGTACCAAAGCCCACATTGGCGGCAGCGCCGGTCCTGCGGATTGCCAATCTTTCGAAGACTTATGGCCAAGGCAACCATGCGGTCCGCGCGGTTGTCGATGTTTCCCTAAGCCTGCTCCAGGGAGAAACACTAGGTCTGGTCGGCGAGTCCGGCTCAGGCAAAACCACCCTGGCCCGGATGCTTTTGGGCCTCGTGCGTCCCGATTCCGGCGGAACGATCGAGCTCGACGGCAAGCCCCTCGCTGCCAGTCTCGACCGCAGAACGGATCAAGAGGTGAAGGCGGTACAGATCATCTTCCAAAATCCAGACGCGGCGCTGAATCGCTCCCACTCTGTCGGCCGCATCATTGGTCGCGCATTGCGCAAGCTCGGGGGCTTGCGCGGTACCGAGTTTGCGGACCGGCTCGATGCACTCGTAGCGGCGGTCCGGCTGACTACCCGACACCTAGCTCTCCGGCCGCGGCAGCTCTCAGGCGGGCTTAAACAGCGGGTGGCAATAGCCAGAAGCTTTGCCGGCGATCCTCGCGTGGTGGTCTGCGACGAACCCACCTCGGCGCTTGACGTCTCAGTTCAGGCTGCGATCTTGAATCTTCTTGCCGACCTTCAGACCGCCCGCGCTACCAGCTACCTTTTCATATCGCACGATCTCGGCGTCGTCCGCTATCTCTCCGACAGAATTGCCGTGCTTTACCTCGGACGCATCATGGAGCTGGGCCCATCAGAGCAGGTTTTCGAAGGTCCAAGCCATCCTTACACGGAAGCTCTTCTTTCAGCTGCCCCCGACCTTGACGGGACCATCAAATCGCGCATCCGTCTGACGGGCGAAATCCCCTCCGCCGCGAATCCGCCGTCGGGCTGCGTCTTTCAGAGCCGATGTCCGCGTAAGATCGGAGCGATCTGTGAGATCATCGAGCCGCCGCTGATAGAAGCGCGGTCCGGCCACGTGATCCGCTGCCACATCAGCCCCACAGACCTCGAGCGCCTTCAACAGCAAACAAAGGCGGCGCAAAGTCGAGAGCAAGGTTGGCCTGCTCGCGTCAGTGCCAACTGACGCGATAAAATCTTCGCGTTCTGGCGATCAAGCGCCGAATTTCTCCTTCACGGCAGCTCATATTAGTCAAATTCAGATAGGGAGCCCGGTACTATTTCTGCCAAATGGAATGCATCGCCGTTTGGCAAAGAGGAGAAGGCGAGAATGATTTCCGAGGTTTTCATTACTTGTGCGGTTACAGGGGGAGGGCCGGCTCCGAGCAGCCCGCATGTGCCGGTGACCCCGGAGCAGATTGCGGATTCGGCGATCGAGGCGGCGCGCGCGGGGGCGGCGGTGGTGCACCTCCACGTCCGCGATCCCGAGACCAAGCGAGGCTCGCGGAATCCAGCGCTGTTTCGGGAAGTGGTCCAGCGCATACGGAAGTCGGATGTCAATCCGGTTATCAACTTGACCGTGGGGGCGGGCGGCGACCTTACGCTCGGTGGGGCCGACACTCCCTTGCCGCCGAACCCGGTGGGGACGGATCTGCCAGGCGTGATCGAGCGACTGGCGCACGTCGAAGAATTGCGTCCTGAGATTTGCACTCTCGATTGCGGGACGATGAATTGGAGCTCCGCCGGGGGGCATTACATCATGACCAATACGTACGGAATGCTGCGCGCGATGGCAGCGCGTGTCAAAGAACTCGGGGTTTGTCCTGAGCTTGAGGTTTTCGATACCGGACAACTGGTCACCGTGCACGACCTGATGAAAGAAGGGCTGATCGGGGACTCACCGCTCATCCAGCTATGCATGGGAATTCGCTACGGCGCTCCCGACGATCTGACCACGCTGATGGCGCTGGTCCACCAGCTCCCGCCACGAGCCGTCTACTCCGCCTTCTCGATCGGACGGATGCAGCTTCCCTATGCGGCATTGGCACCGTTGGTGGGCGCCAACGTGCGGGTAGGGCTGGAGGATAATGTGTACCTTTCTCGCGGTCGGCTGGCGACTAACGCGGAACTCGTCAAGCGGGCGGCGGAGATTCTCGACGGGATCGGAGTGCGGGTGATGAGACCTGAAGAGGTGCGCCAGAAGCTCGCCCTCAAGGTTCATGTCTGAGAGAGTTAAGGTTCATGTCTAAGAATGCAAAATTAGTCGAGGCGAGGCGACCGCGAGCGATCGGTCTGCTGGCCGGTGGAGTAATCGGCGGTGGCTGGGCTGCTCGGTTTGTCCTCAACGGACTTGATGTTAAGCTGTATGATCCGGCTCCCGGTGCAGTCGAACGCGTCCAAGAGACGTTGGCCAGCGCGCGGCGAGCATTTAGACGGCTAACGTGGGTTCCGCTGCCCACTGAGGGCTCGCTGACGATGGTAAACTCAGTCGCGGACGCGGTTCGCGATGTGGATCTCGTGCAAGAATCCGCTCCAGAGCGCTTGGATATCAAGAAGGAGCTGCTCGCGACCGCCAGTCGCGAGACCCGGCCGGAGACACTGATCTGTTCCTCAACGTCTGGCTTCAAGCCGTCATTGCTGGCTGCGGGGATGGACCACCCCGAGCGCTTTCTCGTCGCGCACCCTTTCAATCCAGTGTACTTGTTGCCGCTGGTTGAATTGTGCGGCGCACAGAGCACGGCGCCCGAGATGCTGACGCGCGCGGCAGAAATCTTCCAATCGGTGGGGATGCATCCACTCGTTGTACGCAAGGAGGTGGATGGGTTCATTGCTAACCGACTGCAAGAAGCGATGTGGCGCGAAGCGCTGTGGCTTGTCCACGATGATTTGGCTACGGTGCAGGAGGTCGACGATGCAGTCCGGTACTCCTTCGGTCTGCGCCGGGCAATCATCGGCCCCTTCCGCGTCGGCGGGGGTGGGGAGGGCATGCGCCATTTCATCGAGAAATGGGGACCTCAATTGAAGGGACCGTGGTCGAAGTTAACCGACGTGCCAGATCTCACGGACACGTTCCTAAACAAACTTGCTGAGCAATCGGATGCGCGGACCGAAAACCCGTCCGGCTCTGAGCTTGAACGGCAGCGCGATGATTGTTTCGTTGCCGTGCTGCAGGCGTTGCGCTCACAGCGCTATGGTGCCGGCGAAACGCTTGCGCGGTGGGAACAGGGGCTACGCGACCGTATTCCGCAGGCCGTCAGCGGGTCTGGCCCGCTGCTGATGCCGGCACTCGAATTGCCGTCTGACTGGGTCGACTACAACGGCCACATCACAGAGAACCGCTACCTACAACTCTGCGGTATCGCCACGGACAATGTGCTCACTTACGTCGGTATCGACGCCCAATACCGGTCAAAATTCGGCAGCTACTATACTGTCGAGACGCATCTGTCCCATCTCGGCGAACTCCACGCTGGAGACCGCGTGCAGGTGGTTACGCAGGTCCTGCGCGCCGACGATAAGCGCCTGCATCTCTTTCACGTGCTCTCCCGCGAAGGGGACGACAAGCCAGCAGCCACGGGTGAACAAATGTTGGTTCACGTTATGTCGGGCAGCGGCCGGAGCGGGTCGGTGCAGGGAGACGTGCGCGAGCGCTTGCTCGAACTCGCGCGATCGCATGCCGAGTTGCCTCGTCCGGAGCGCGCTGGCGCAAGCATTGGGCTGCGCTGAGCCGGCTGCACGCAATGATCGCGACCCACGGCGGCGACGGTACTCCTTCTCAGACCTCCGAAATTGCGTGCACGCCGTCGCCACCGGGGCCGACGCCCCCCGTAAGAAGGAGCACGTGAACCAATCAAAGCGCAAAACCTAGGATCTAGCCACCGCCTCGCTATTAGTGCACAAATTAGGACCAAAGCGGCGCGAAATCTGGTCTGGGCGAAGCACTTCAAAATAGAGCGCGCTGCTCGCCACCGAACGCACATCACGCGCATACTAAGGCTCGAAAAAGCCGGCCCCGAGCATTCGGGATTTTGGCGTTCGCGGCTGTGCCATCTCCTGCAGGGGCGTCGATTAAAACTTGAAAGTACATCAATGTCCAAGTTCTCAGAAGACTTGCTCGCTATCTTAGATCTCGAGCCACTCGAGGCAAATCGTTTTCGCGGTGTCTCTCAGAATCCAGGCTTGCAGCCGGTTTACGGCGGTCAGCTGATAGGGCAGTCGATGGTAGCAGCATGTCGCACTGTAGAGAGCCGGATAGCGCACTCGCTACATGGCTATTTCATTATGCCGGGCGAGCCGCACGTGCCGATTCTCTACAAGGTAGAAGCCGTGCGCGATGGCAAGAGCTATTCGATGCGCCGCGTCACCGCGATTCAGCATGGCAATCCGATTTTTTCTGCCGTGGCCTCTTTTCATGCCGGGGATGAGAATCCCCCCCTTGACCACCAGGACCCGATGCCCGGCGTGCCCCCGCCGGAGGATTTGACCATTGAGAAATTGTCCAAGCAGCCCTCGTTTGCCAAACTGCCAGAACGCATGCGCCGGTGGTATGAACCAGGCAGTCCCGTGGAACTTCCCGATCGCCCGATCGATTTGCGACCGGTCGAGATCGGTCACCACATCGGACAGAAGAGCGGCGATGGCCGTGTTCATTACTGGTTCAAAGTTGCTGCGAAGCTGCCTGATGATCCGGCTTTCCATCTTGGTGCGCTGGCCTATGCTTCGGATTGGTCGTTGCTAGACGCGGCGATGGCACGTTGTGGCCGTTCGCTGTTCGACAGGCGGATCTTGCCGGTAACACTCGACCACGCGATCTGGTTTCACCGACCATTCCAGGTCGACGACTGGCTGCTCTACGCTCAAGACTCGCCGAGTGCGCAACTCGGACGCGCCTTCACGCGCGGCCTGATATTCAAACGCGATGGCACGTTAGTTGCGTCTGTGGTTCAGGAAGCGTCGATGCGCGAGCGACGCGGATCTTAACTAAGCAACGAACATTTTCTAATGATTGTGAAGCGAATGAGCGTGCCGTTTCTTGCGTCAGGCATCTTCTACGGCTCCAAGGTCATTGTGCCGGTCTGCTTAAAGCGCAATGCGTTGCCGCTCTTGATATGGCTGTTAGTGTCTGGAAACCGAGTCGATCTTGGTTGCCTACTGCCGTTCAGTAGCCACCGCTCGAACTTTGCGCCCGATCCGCAGCCTTGACGGCGTGGCTCTGAACTGACGAGGATCTCTGGGTCAATACGTCCGACACATGAACAGTGTGGGGCGCTGGTATGTCGTGCAGGATAGCGGTGTTCAACGGTGGTTTAATCCAGCAGCTAACCGCGCCAGCAGAAGGCCAGCCTCCCAGTGCATCGACGAGAACAACCGGCTGAACGGCACTGTCGTGCCGATGAACGGGACGACTTGCAAGGTGGAGATCCCGGGCGCTGGCAGCTTGCAGGTGCTGGCCATTAATGTCGAACACTTCGGGCGGTCGACCGTGCCGGAACGCGTCATACTGAATCCTGTACCGGGCTCACTGCCGAATTCGGTCAACGCGCGAGTTACCGATCTGGTTTACCTGGCGATGAACCGCCCCGGGTTTGCCGGAGGCTCCAACTCCTGAGAGGTACGCATCCGATGAGCGCCGTCTTGTCTGACGCGTGGTATTTCGCGAAGCGTGTGACCTTAGGTCAAGCTTTAAGGTCATCAGACGATGCGGGTCGAGGTTTTGGGCGGGTTGGAACGGCGGCGGCGCTGGTCCCAGGATGACAAGGCGCGGATTGTCGAGGAGACATTGGCGCCAGGGCGAATGTGACGGAGGTTGCGCGCCACAATGGAGTAGCGGCGAGCGTGGTGTTCACCTGGCGCCGACAGGCAAGGACGGCCCAGCGGGTCGTGCCATGTCTTACGCCGGTGCAGATTGCCGCGGCGGTAGAGACGGCCGAAGGAATTCGAAGCCTCCGTCCGAAGATCACCGTGGATGCGGCAGTTACCGGCCGCCCGCAACGGACTCTATCGAAATCGATCTTGGCAACCGGCGACGCATCCGGGTGGATGCACACGTTGACCCGGAAGCGCTGGCGAGGGTCATTGAGGTGCTTGAACGCCGAAGATTGCGATACCGGGTAATGTGCGGGTGTGGCTTGCGACCGGCCATACCGATATGCTCCGCGGATTCATCCGCACGCTGGTGATCTCTATGTTTTTAGGGGCCGCCGCGGCGACCCTGATCAAGATCATTTGGCATGACGGCCAGGGCGCGTGCCTGTTCATGAAGCGGTTGGAGCGCGGCCGCTTTCTGTGGCCATCGCTGGCTGATGGCGTTGTCACGATCAGCGTTGCGCAACTATCGACTGGGTTGTCGAATGGCAGGTCGCGGCTTTTGCCGGCGCTGGCGGGTTTCAATGCCACCTATGCAAAGCTGTTCGCCAAAGAGCGCGTGGCCGTCGATTCAACGGCCTCGGCAGTACGGTGGATGGTTTCGCCACGAGCGCCCCTGTCGCTCCCGACGCTCGCAAGTTCTCTGACAAGGCCGCTCGCCCGCGCTTATCCCACTTATTCACCCACCTGATGCGATGTGCCGCGTCACGACGACTGGAAACCGAACGCGAAGCCTGCAGATTAAGCTTTCCGAGAGGCTGCCGTCGTTCACCTCCGGCAGCTCCTTAAATCTGCACATTACAAGACTTCTAACAGTCCAGCAGCGCCCATGCCGCCCCCTATGCACATCGTCACGACGACATATCGAGCGCCACGCCTTTTGCCCTCAAGCAGCGCGTGGCCTACCATGCGTGCGCCCGACATCCCGTAAGGATGGCCGATTGAGATCGCCCCGCCATTAACGTTGAGCCGTTCATCGGGGATTCCGAGCTTATCCTGACAATAGAGTACCTGGACCGCAAAAGCCTCATTGAGCTCCCACAAACCGATATCGTCAGAAGACAGGCCAAAGAGGCGCAACAACTTGGAGACGGCAAACACAGGACCAATACCCATTTCGTCCGGCTCGATCCCCGCCACGGTCATGCCGACATAGCGTCCGAGTGGAGCGATGCCACGCTTAGTGGCCAGTTCTGCTTCCATCACAACACAAGCTGACGCGCCATCAGACAATTGGGAGGCATTGCCGGCAGTAACAACGCCGTTCCCCACAACAGGCTTGAGCGATGCCAACGCTTCGAACGTCGTTCCAGGCCTATTACCTTCGTCCTTAGTAAGCGACACTTCCTCCTTGGAGATCGCGCCAGTCGCTTTGTCGACGACAGCCATCGTGGCCGTAACCGGAATGATCTCGCGATCAAAGGCACCGGTGTCCTGCCCTTTCGCGGTCAGCTGCTGCGACCGCAGTGCATAGGCGTCCTGGCGCTCCCGGGAGATGCCATAACGTTTTGCCACCACCTCGGCTGTTTGTATCATGGGCATGTGAATGTCGGGATGCATCGCGACCAGTTCAGGGTCCGATCCGAGGCGAACCTCCTTGGTTTCCACCGTGGAAATTGATTCGACGCCTCCGGCGACGACCACATCCATGCGATCTAGGATCACCTGTTTGGCGGCGGTTGCTATTGCCATCAGCCCAGAGGAGCACTGACGGTCAATTGTCATGCCAGAGACAGATACCGGCAGGCCAGCGCGCAAGGCAGCCGTTCGTCCAATAGATTGTTGCACGCCCTGTGGGAGTGCGGAGCCTAAGATTAAGTCATCAACCTCAGCCGGATCGATTCCCGACCTCTCAACTGCGGCTCGAATCGCATGCGCTGCGAGAGTGGGGGAAGGCGTGATGTTGAAGGCGCCCTTATACGCTCGCCCTATTGGAGTGCGGGCCGTGGAAACGATAACCGCTTCGCGCATTCGAAAACTCCTGTTGATCATGATCGGTGCGGCAGGGGATGCTTACTGCTGGCGGCGCATGTACGAGTTGGGCTAGTCGCGCCAAGTTCGTAGCGAGGCGTTCCGCGTTTCGCGCAAGATCCTACTCGATTTTCGAAAGTCGATTTGACCCCCTAGTACATAAGCTCGCCTCGAGGACAAGTCAGACTCGCAGAGTCTGGCGGCGATCTGGTCGCCCGCATTTTCGGCCGTTAGTACCCGGCAAGTTTCGCCAAGCGGTTCGCATGGTAGTCCGCGTTGCCGAACAGCTCAGCCAAGACTCGTTGTCGCTTCATGTAGAAGCCGATATCATACTCGTCGCTCATGCCGATGCCGCCGTGCATTTGAATTCCTTCCTGAACAGCGAGCGCGCTGGCCATACCGGACATAGCCTTGGCTACCATCGCAGCCTGCTCCGCGCCGGCGTCGCCACAGTCGAGCAGCTGCTGGGCTTTAAGCACGCAGGCGCGAGCCACTTCCATCTCCGAGTATAGATGGGCGGCTCGATGTTGCAGTGCCTGGAACGAGCCGATCAGGCGACCGAACTGCATCCGCTGCCTAAGATAACCGACGGTCATTTCTAGGGCGGCCGAGCCCACTCCCACCATCTCAGCCGACGCGCCGGCGCGCAATGAGCTCAGGGTCTTCGTCAGGCTGCGAAATCCGTGATCTATTTCGCCGATGATTGCCTCCTTGAGGACCTCCACGCCATCGAACTTCAGACGCGCGGCGAGACTCGCATCGGTGAGCCGGTCGGCCTCGGCCGTGAGATTCGCTACGTCTTTCTCAACTAGAAAGAGCGTGACGCCGACCTCCTCGTCACAGGAGCCGTTGGTCCGAGCCGCGACGATCAAGAAGTCGGCGACGTGGCCGTAGGTCACGAAACGCTTTTCACCGATCAGGCGAAAGCCGTTGCCGACCCGATGCGCCTGCAGCGCAATCCGCTCGGGCCGATGCCTGGCGGTTTCGTCGACCGCAAGCACGCCCACCGCCTCGCCAGCAAGGATACGTGGCAACCAGGCTTGCCGTTGGGCCGTCGAGCCGGCCTTTAGCATCGTGACCGCGCCCACAGCTGTTGCGAGGAACGGCGAAGGCGTGAGATTTCGGCCGACCGCCTCCAGCACTATCCCGGCCTCGACGTGACCCAGTCCTAAGCCGCCATCGGCCTCATCGATTAGGACGCCGTTCAGGCCGAGCTCAGCGAAGCGCTTCCAGAGCTCCGGCGAGAAGCCGGTCCTGTCGTCCGCATCGCGCAGCGCGCGCATATGGCTGACCGGCGCTTGCTCGGCAAGAAACGGCCGCACCGTATCGGCGAGCATTGCCTGGTCTTCGGTGTGGAAGAGGGGCACGTATTAGGCTCCGGGTAACTGGAGTATGCGCTTGGCGATAATATTGAGCTGCACCTCGGAGGTGCCGCCTTCGATGGAATTGGCCTTGGTGCGGAGCCAAGCGCGAGCGTGGGCGCCGCCGAGAGAGCGCTCGCTCTCCCACTCCAGAAAATCCGAGCCTCCGACGTCCATCATCAGCTCGTAGCGCTGCTTGTTCAGCTCGGTCCCAAAATATTTTATCACCGAAGCCTGGGCGGGGTGCGCACGCTCGTGCTTCAACTCGTCGGTAACGCGTTCCGACGTGGCCACAAACGCTTGAGCGCGGACCTCGAAGAGAGCGATTCGAGCACGCAAAACGGGATCGTCCAGCCGACCGTCCGCCTCCGTACCTACCGTCCGCTTGGCCATCTCCCCGAGCGACAGCTGGCTAATCCCTAGACCGGTGCCAGAAAGGCTCTCACGTTCGTGGCTGAGTAAATATTTGGCGATATCCCAACCTTTGTTTAACTCGCCGACCAAGTTCTTCTTCGGCACTTTCACGTTGTCTAGAAACGTCTCGCAAAAAGGCGAGTAGCCGGAGATCAGTCTGATCGGCTTAACCGAGACACCAGGCGTTTCCATGTCGATCAGCAGAAACGAGATGCCATTGTGCTTGCTTGAGGTATCTGTCCGTACGAGACAAAAGATCCAGTCTGCTTTGTCTGCATCGCTGGTCCAAATCTTCTGGCCATTCACCAAGAAATGGTCACCCTTATCCTCCGCCCGGGTAGCCAGCGACGCAAGGTCGGAGCCAGCTCCCGGCTCGGAATAGCCTTGGCACCAAAGAACTTCGCCGCGGACCAACTTTGGCAGGTGCTCAAGCTTCTGTTCCTCGCTGCCATATTTGAGGAGGGCCGGACCGAGCGTGTAAAGGCCGAACGAACTCAACGGAATGCGGCAACCGAGACGGCTCATTTCGCTTCGGAGGATCTTTGTCTCCTCGGGAGAAAGCCCACCTCCACCGTATGGCTTGGGCCAGTCCGGCGCTGTCCAGCCCTTCTCAGCCATGAGGTCCAACCAGACCTTTTGGGCGGGGTCCTTGTAAACGGCTCGGCGGCCGCCCCAAACGGCATCGTCCTCCGAACAAATCGGTTGGCGCATTTCCGGCGGGCAGTTCGCTTCGAGCCATGCTTGCGTCTCCCGACGGAAAGTCTCAAGATCGCTCACGTTGTAAGTCCCTCCGCTTTGCGAGGCTGCTCAGCGGCTGCTTCGACATTTTATGCGTGTTGCTAATCCGTGGCGCGCGCCGTTCCAGCCCGCGCGCAATCATCGGAAGGGAGAACGTGTCGCAGAACAAACGCCAAACGTAGAACGGCGAACCATCGCGATTTGTCGAAGCAATTTCGGCATCAATAGCACTCTGGGGGCTGGCCCACTGCAAGGCGTATCCTTCGCTCAACATCAGATATTCTTTGACTTTCAAGTATGGCCTCGTTGCACTTGGCCTAATACATCGAAACTTAGGATCAACAACGCTACCGCACCCCAGTGAAGAAAATCGCTAAGTTCTGGGGATTCCGTGCAGCCTTCCGGCTAAAAAGACCCGACGGTCGCGCTTCACGGCGCTACTCGAGATAGCAGCAGAAGCCGACTTGCGCGCTTGCTAGAAGATGCATTCCAGCCGACACAAGCGTGCTTGATTCTCTAATCATAGGTCCTAGGTTTCAACGATGGTTCGGGGCGGCGCTTGCGTGGTTTGAACCCGTTACCGTTCTTCAGCTTGACGCCAACCTCCGTGGCAAGCGAGTGCCTGCCGTGCCGACGTAAGCAGAGTGATACAAAACCAAGCTGGGCTATCGACACTCCGAAATTAAGCAGGAAAACTGCATCTATGTCCCAAGAATGCATGAATGCCCTCCAACTGCTCAAAACCAAGAGGTATATCGGAGCGGTAAGCAAGGTAATGTCGCGATCAGAAAAGGCTCCGACGAACGAGCCGAGCGCTTTACAGGAGGGCGCTCGCGTCAGCAAAGTTGGGCGAGACGTTTTGCACTAGTTGACCGCAAATTGCGGCTTCGAGTGATAAGGCCGGCCGATGTCGAAGGTATTGTGGTCACCATTGTCGTATTCGGGTGCAACCCTCTCAGGCACCGAAATTTGTAGTGATTGGCGATGGGGCTTGCTTGTTCGCGCCAAGCGCGGCGCTATCCGCGACGTGACTCACAACTCGCCATCGTTCGCCGCATCATTGACACCCGGGAACGTTGACCGCGGCGCCTCGGAGGCCTCCAGCAGAGTTGGGCTCAGTCTTCGTGCACAACCGTGGCATTTACGAATATTGGTCGTCGACCGCCACTTTGAGCGGGATGAATATTAATCCGATCTCGCCGATACGCGCGCGTTTTGCTGCACGACACTTGCTTCAAGTCGGCATCAGCCTTTGCATCCTTAAACAGATCCGCGAAGGCTGTGTCACAGTGCTGGGCAGTTTCTCCCGGAAAGCATTCGGTTCTCTCGCCTCGGGCTCTGCCGCGAAGTATCGGCCATGTCAACCTAGGCGGGGTAATGGCAAATGGTGGCACAAGTGCACACAAAGAACATGGCATTGGCCGTCTTCGCCGCAGTGGTCGAACGGCAGTCGCCGACTGCCGAGACATGTCCCATGAATTTCCAGAGCCGTAGCGAATGGCGGATCTAATCATGGTTGATCAAACCCTTATCTAACCCAAATTCTGGAGGATATTCCATGCCGATCTATTACCCTGACATTCTGGAGCAGAAGACCGAGCCACGTACCTTTACCTATGGTGAGAAGGATGTGATGCTGTATGCGCTTGGGATTGGCATGGGCCGCGATCCAATGGATGAGCGTGAGCTGTCGTTCGTGTACGAGAAGAATCTCAAGGTCGCGCCGACAGTGGCCACAGTGCTGGCTTCGGGTAGGGGAGGGTATGCCACGTCCGCGTCGGACCAGAAGTCAGGCCTCCGGATCAGCGAGCTTAATCTCCTGATGCTGGTTCATGGCGAACAGAAGGTTGAGCTGCACAAGCCGCTGCCGTCGTCCGGCACAATCACAGCCAATACTCGCACGATCGGCGCTTACGATAAGGGCAAGGACAAAGGTGCGGTCGTCGTCGATGAGACCGTGTGGATTGACGAAGGAGGCGAGAAGGTAGCCACTCTCACCGAGTCCACTTTCGCCCGCGGCGACGGCGGCTTCGGCGGGCCGTCGCAGGGTGCGCCCGAACCGCACCGTGTGCCCACACGCAAGCCCGAATCATCAGTCCTAATTGAGACCCGACCGGATCAGGCTCTGCTCTATCGACTGAACGGCGATCTCAATCCGCTTCATTCCGATCCCGACGTCGCTAAGCAGGCCGGTTTCTCGCGACCGATCCTGCATGGCCTGTGTACCTTCGGGATCACCTGCCGAGCCGTGCTGCAAGAGTTTTGCGACTACGATCCCGCAAAAATCCTGAGCCACCAAGCCCGATTCTCGGCACCAGTGTTCCCGGGCGACGCCATCACTATCGATCTCTGGCGAGACCGCAGTGTGATCTCCTTCGAGGCTCGCGTAATTGATCGCGATGCGACTGTGATCAAGAACGGGAAGACGGTGCTGCGCGTCTAGGCGCGCAGCACGGCGGCGGCTGCCAAAATGCCGCGTGAACGCGTGCTGCCGTCGCAGAAGAGACTTAGTCGTTCTATCGCACGGCGTGATTTGCAGGCAGATCCCAGAATGGCATTACTTATGGCTGCAACCGCAAGCGCAGAACACGAGCCCTCACAAGCTCGACGCCTCTCTACGGCGCCCCATCTTCGCCGAATGGCCCTTGAAGAGTGGGATATCAAGTCGATGCGGCGAGTTCAGGAGCCGTTTCGCCCGGATCGACAGCCGCGATAAGCTTGACCGATTTTGTCAGGAGACTTACTCTTAGCTCGAGCTCAGGAAATTCATCTCGCACGAGTGGGTAAATTGTCGCCGAAAATCCATTCGCCCCGCTCATGTCGATGGGGGCGGCACAGCCTTGCCGAAAATTCGTGGCCTTCAAATCTGAATTTCGTTGCAGCGGGCCTTTGTTCAAGACAATGGGGTAGCTTGCAATCAGCTCTAGTCGAAACATGATTCATGGCCGCTGAAAACTCGAGAGTCGAATGAAGCACTACCGGAATTACTGTAAGCGCTAAACCGTGATTCCGGGCACTAGGCTGCCAACGATGTACATGTTTCCATCAAGAATCCGCTCGCGCGGCTCGGGATCACCCGCCGGACTCGTTAGCGCCCATTCCCGAAGTGCGGTCTGGATGAAGCGTTCGGCCTTGCCGTTTGTTCTCGGCGTGTAGGGCTTGGTGCGGATATGCTTGATGCCCAAATCCCGACAAGCATCGCGGAATGCGAAGGACTGGTAGCAACTCCCATTATCGGTCATGACGCGCGCGACGTTGACGCCGAGGGTTTTGTAATAAGCCACAGCCGCCTTGAGGAAAGAAACAGCACTCTCCGCCGTCTCATCGGGCTTGATCTCCGAGAAGGCGACGCGGGAATGGTCGTCAATGCAGACATGGACGAAGTCCCAACTGGCGCCACGGCTTTTGTTCGGGCCACTCGGATCGCCAGTGATGCGGTGGCCGACACGCTGGAAACGCCCGAGTTTTTTGATGTCGAGGTGAATGATTTCGCCTGGATTCTCGCGCTCATAGCGACGTTCCGGCTCGGCCGGCTCCAGATCGCGGATCCGGTTCAAGCCCAAGCGGCGCAGGACGCGGCTGACGGTGGCCGCCGACACCTCGACCTCGGCTGCGATCTGCTTGCCGGTGTGGCGCTGCCGGCGCAAGGCCTCGATGGCTGCACACGTGGCTGGCGGGGTTTGGCTCGGCGATGAATGGGGTCGCGACGAGCGGTCGCGCAAACCATCCACACCTTCCCCGCGGAACCGCTTGACCCATTTGGCGACGGTCTTCGGCGTCGTGTTGAACTGGTAGGCAGCGTCGGCCTGGCTCAGCCCACCTTCCACCACGCTTTGGACCATCGCCTCTCGACCTTTGGGCGTCAGGGGCGGCGCTGCCGAAACGCCCTTTTAAATGTGATCGGCGCGGCCAGGAAACGCACGAAATGCGTAGTATCTTACCGAATCATACATGTGGTCGATCAACAGCAAGGGCAACCGCTTAGCGAGACAGGTCCTCTCGAGTTCGCGCCCCTTTCTTTTGGGTCTCCTCTGCAGTCGAAGAGGCGACCGCGACAATGGCTCGTATTGCCTGAGTTACGCAGAATTTCGGCTCTCCGACCGGCCATATAAGTGAAAACCAGCGCTGTGAGCCCGATACATTTTGTCGTGCAAGATAATAGATTATGTCGATCGCACGGTCGCGGAGTCAAATACAAGCAGAGGGAACAGTGGGTCAACCGCAAGCGCCGCACGCACGCGTTTCTATGCGATCTCAAACGCGCAAGCAGCTACTTCGATCAAGGAGAAGATCTTGATCCGGCCGTCGGCGGGCGCCACACTTGCGGGAGCGCCAGGGCGCGCGGGAGTAGGGGCGATCCCGGGCACGAATAATGCCTTTGTGGAGTTTTCCGGCGTTCAAAAGACCTATGACGGCGAAACGCTGGTTGTTAAGAATCTCAACCTGGACATTGCTCGGGGTGAGTTTCTGACGATGCTGGGCCCTTCGGGCTCCGGCAAGACGACGATCCTGATGATGCTCGCCGGCTTCGAGGCGCCCACTCATGGCTCGATCCTGCTGGCCGGGCGTCCAATCGATAACATGCCGCCGCATAAGCGCGACATCGGCATGGTGTTCCAAAATTACGCGCTGTTTCCGCATATGACCGTGGAGGAGAACCTCGCGTTCCCGCTCAAAGTCCGTAAGTTCGGCAAGGCTGAGGCGGCAACCCGAATTAAGCGGGCGCTCGACATGGTGCGGCTCCGCGCTTACGGCAATCGCCGGCCCGGCCAGCTTTCCGGCGGACAACAGCAGCGAGTCGCGCTCGCCCGCGCTCTCGTCTTTGATCCCAAGCTTGTGCTGATGGACGAACCCCTCGGCGCGCTGGACAAGCAGCTGCGCGAGCAGATGCAACTCGAGATCAAGCATATTCACGAAGATCTCGGGGTCACCGTTGTCTACGTGACGCATGATCAGGGTGAGGCGCTGACCATGTCGGACAGAGTAGCGGTGTTCAACGATGGTGTAATCCAGCAGCTGGCCGCCCCCGCCGAGCTTTACGAGCGGCCGCAGAGTGCGTTCGTCGCCCAGTTCATCGGCGAGAACAATCGACTGAACGGCACCGTCGTGGCGATGAGTGGGGCGACCTGCAACGTGGAGATTCCGAGCGCCGGCATTGTGCAGGCGCTAGCCATCAATGTCCAGGCGGTCGGCCGGCCGACCGTGCTGTCGTTACGGCCGGAGCGGGTAACACTGAATCCTGTGCCGGGCTCGCTGCCGAATGTTTTCAACGCGCGCGTTACCGATCTGATTTACCTGGGCGACCATGTGCGAACCCGCGTCTCGGTGTGCGGTCATGATGACTTCGTGATCAAGCTGCCAAATTCGGATGGCGTGGTCCAGGTCGAACCCGGGGCGGAAATTACTATCGGCTGGAAAGCAGAGGATTGTCGCGCGCTCGACGCGCCGGCGACGACGAGTGGAGCCTTCACCGCAAGCGAGGTGAGATCTGCGGCAACGGCGCCTCCATCTGGGGGGCTACAGGGGAGAGAGTAAGTCGATGAGGACATTCCTAATGATCGCTGGCGCAATGGCCGTGACAGGCTTGGCCACGAGCGCTCTGATGCCGGTAACATCCGCTCTCGCGGGCGATCAACTGACGATCGCCTCCGGCGGAGGTGCCTACCAGATGAGTGAGCGCAAGGCCTTATTCGAGCCCTTTTCGAGAGCGACCGGGGTCAAGATTACTGAAGACGAATACGACTATGGTGTCGCCAAGATCCGCGCCATGGTCCAGTCGAAGACTGTGAGCTGGGACGTGGTCGATGTTACCCAAACGGGTGCCGTAGGATTGTGCGACGAGGGCATCCTCGAGACCATCGACTGGAAGAAGTTGGGCCTCGACCGGGCCAAGTTCATGGGGGCCGAAAAGCAGGACTGCGGATTGCCGAATCAAGTCTCCGCCACGGTTATCGCCTATGACAAGGACAAGCTCGCGAACGGCCCGAAGACCATCGCCGACCTCTTTGACTTGCAGAAATTCCCCGGCAAACGCGGACTGCTTAAGGACCCATACGCTATTGTCGAATGGGCGCTGATCGCCGATGGCGTAGCCATCAAGGATGTCTACAAGGTCCTCAACACGTCCGCAGGCGTCGACCGCGCCTTCAGGAAGCTTGATACGATCAAGAAGGATGTCGTCTGGTGGACGAGCGGCGCTCAGCCGCCACAGCTGTTAGCTGACGGTCAGGTCGTCATGACTGCGGCCTATAACGGCCGAATCTACGACGCCGTCAAGAACTCCGGCAAGAATTTCGAGATCATGTGGGATGCCGCGGCGCTAAGCTTTAACTTGTGGGCGATTCCCAAAGGCGGTCCGCGGCTGGACGATGCCTACAAATTTATCGCATTCGCCGCTTCGCCTCAGGCGCAGGCAGACCTGACGCACTTCATCACCTACGGACCCGCCAACAGAGATGGGAGCGCGCTTGTCGATCCGGCGATTCTGCCCCACTTGCCTACTGCGCCCGACCATATGGGCAAGGCCATCGAGGTCGACCCCGCCTTCTGGGCTGCGAAGGGCGACGAGTTGCGCCAACGCTTTACAGGCTGGCTCGCGAAGTAAGGGCGAAGGAGATGAGGCGGCGAGGCTTCTCTTCGTCGCCTCCAACATTGAATTTGGAGAGAATCGATGGCGACGACTGTCGTCCAAATCGCCGGCAGTCCTTATGATATTCCGCTGCGGACCAAACTGAAACAGGTCGAGCGCCGTCGCAAGCTAAGGGCTTTCACGTTCGTTCTGCCGCTTCTGCTCTTCATCCTGATCGTCTTTGTCTTTCCGATCGGCCGGATGATGCTCGACGCGGTCCATGACACGACGCTGCTGAGGCTGATGCCGCGAACGATGGCCGCTCTAAGCACCTGGAAAGGCAAAGACCTGCCCGACGAGGCTGTCTATGCTGCGCTCGCGAGCGACCTGAAAGAGTCCTGGACTCAAAAGACCTCGGCTCTGATCGGTAAGCGAATAAACTATGAGCTACCCGGCGCTAGCAGCCTCGTCGCGTCGAGTGCCCGGAAGGCGAGCACGCTCTCAGCCGGCCCGTACAAGGCCGCCCTGATTGAGATCAATCCGTTCTGGGGGCAGCACGACGTATGGAGCCTGCTTAGGCGCGGAACTTCGGCCTATACGGCCTTTTACCTGCTGCGGTCTGTCGATTACGAGTTCGGGCCGGACAGCCAAATCGTCGCATCGCCGCCGGAGAACGCAATATTCCGCGACGCCTTTTTGCGAACGCTGGGCATTAGCATCAGCGTAACCGCCGCGACCCTTCTGCTGGGCTTCCCAGTGGCGCATCTCCTGGCGACATTGTCACCCAGGTCCAGCAATCTGCTGATGATCATGGTCGTGCTGCCGCTCTGGACCTCGCTGTTGGTGCGCACTACCGCTTGGGTCGTACTTCTGCAGCAGCACGGTGTCGTGAACGACACGTTGATCGCGTTGCATGTCATCTCACACCCGGCCGAGCTTATCTTCAATCGGGTGGGGACGATTGTAGCCATGACACATATCCAGTTGCCCTTCACGCTGCTGCCGATTTACAGCGTGATGAAGACGATCTCGCCAAGTTATGTCCGCGCAGCACGCTCGCTCGGGGCCGGCCCGTTCTACGCCTTCTGGAAAGTCTACTTCCCACAAACTCTACCGGGGATTGCCGCGGGCTGCCTGCTGACCTTCATTCTATGCTTAGGCTATTATATAACACCTGCGCTCGTCGGGGGGCCGGCTGACCAAATGATCAGCTACTTCGTTGCCCATTATACGAATGAGGAGCTTAACTGGGGCATGGCCTCGGCTCTTGGCGCCATCCTGCTTAGTGCGACGCTGCTGCTCTACTTTGTCTTCAACAAACTGGTCGGCATTGACCGGATCAAGATGGGGTGAAAACAATGGCTGTCTCGGCCTATGCTACTCCAATGGAGAGGGGCTGGTATTACCTGCACTGCCTAATCTGCGGGGCGGTACTGCTGTTTTTGATCGCACCGATCCTTGTGATCGTCCCGCTCTCGTTCAATTCCGTCCCCTTCTTCACCTACCCGATGCCGGGGGTGTCCTCGCGCTGGTATCAGGAGTTCTTTCTCACTGACCGATGGCAGGGCGCGCTGCACAATTCGTTTTTCGTCGCGGTAGCGGTCACGCTGCTATCGACATTGCTGGGTACACTAGCCGCGCTCGGGCTCAGTCGGCCGAACTTCCCCTGGCGAACGGCGGTGATGACCGTACTGATCTCGCCGATGATCGTGCCGGTCGTTATCACAGCGGTCGCGGTTTATTTCTTCTATGCAGATGTCGGGCTGCTCAATACATTTGCAGGATTGATTCTGGCGCACTCCACGCTGGCCACGCCGTTTGTCGTTATCACCGTGACCGCGACGCTGACAGGCTTCGATCAGGCTCTGACCCGCGCAGCCGCCGGGTTGGGAGCGCCGCCGATCACCGCGTTCTTCAAAGTTACCCTGCCGCTGATACTTCCTGGTATCATCTCTGGTTCGCTCTTCGCCTTCCTCACCTCCTTCGACGAAGTCGTGATCGCTCTTTTCGTCGCGAGCGCCGAGCAACGTACCCTGCCGAAAGTCATGTTTTCCGGCATCCGTGAGCAGATCAGTCCCACCATTTCGGCTGCCGCTACCGTGCTGATCCTGTTCTCCATCGTCATGATAACTACAATCGAACTGTTGAGGCGGCGCTCAGAGCGTCTGCGCGGCATTCGCCCCACCTGACGGTTGCTGCCCAGCCGGATCCCTTGCAGAAGTCATATTTACTGTCACGAAGTCATCGCGCAGCCGCACCGGCTAGGCGCACTGCAGCCGAAAATCAATTACCGGGGTGCATTACGCTGCAATCATCATCACGGCCCTCTCGCAGAGAGGACCGAGGTAACTCAAATATCTCCTCGATTGAGCCCGCGCGGATCAACTTATCGGTCCGGGAGTGACGCTTCTTAGGCAGCGTACGCGGCCTCGACCGCAATTCATCTCTGATCGGTTCTGCCGTGCTGATCCTGTTCTCCATCGTCATGATAACTACAATCGAACTGTTGACGCGGCGCTCAGAGCGTCTGCGCGGCATTCGCACCACCTGACGGTTGCTGCCCAGCCGGATCCCTTGCAGAAGTCATATTTACTGTCACGAAGTCATCGCGCAGCCGCACCGGCTAGGCGCACCGCAACCGAAAATCAATTATCGGGGTGCATTACGCTGCAATCATCATCACGGCCCTCTCGCAGAGAGGACCGAGGTAACTCAAATATCTCCTCGATTGAGCCCGCGCGGATCAACTTATCGGTCCGGGAGTGACGCTTCTTAGACAGCGTACGCGGCCTCGACCGCAATTCATCTCTGATCGGTTCTGCCGGTATTGGCCTGCGCGCTTGGCCACCAGACCTGCCGCGCGGATTTTTCCTCGCCTATTTACCTCGCCCCACGCCGCTTGTGCAACGTTGGCCTCCCAAGAGACCGCGGCCGCTGAGGTGCAGATCGATTTACATGATACGAAGAGCAAGCCTTGACCCATGTTCATAGCGAGCTCTCTCCGAGACGGGCGCATCGCTAGACTCCGCGCCGTCAGGAGCTCCAAAATCGACCGCCCGACGCCGCCTCGCCACGCTACCAAGCGCGAGCCCGCCTCACCCGGCCGTTGCGGAACGGGCCCGTAAAGAGAGAAGAACTCGAGCGACTCTAATTCCGGAACACCGCCGCCAGGGAGGCGTCGGCCTCGGCGCGGAGTTGCTGTAGCTCGTTGCGGCCGACTACCATGTGGTGCACCTCGTCCGGGCCGTCGGCGATGCGCAGGTGGCGGGCCGAGGCGTACATCTGCGCCAGCGGCGTGTGCTGCGAGAGGCCCAGCGCGCCGTGCATCTGGATCGCCTGGTCGATGATCAGGCACACCCGCTCCGGGACCATCGCCTTGACCATATGGATCCACACCCGCGCCTCGCGGTTGCCGAGCACATCCATCGCCTTGGCGGCCTTCAGCACCATCAGGCGCATGGCCTCGATCTCGATGCGCGCGCGGCTGACCTTCTCGGGGTTGCCGCCGAGCTGGATGATCGGCTTACCGAAGGCCACTCGGCTCATGCCGCGCTGGACCATTAGGTCGAGCGCCTTCTCCGCCAAGCCAATAGCGCGCATGCAGTGGTGGATGCGGCCCGGGCCGAGACGCAGCTGGCTGATTTCGAAGCCGCGCCCCTCGCCGAGCAGCATATTCGACGCCGGCACGCGGGCGTTGTTGAAGCGGATGTGCATGTGGCCGTGCGGCGCGTGGGGATCGCCGAACACCTGCTGGCCCTGCACGATCTCGACGCCCTCGCAGGGCAGTGGCACGAGGATCTGCGACTGGCGCAGGTGCGGCGGGGCATTCTCCTCGCCGGTGCGCACCATGGTGATCATCACCTTGCAGCGCGGGTCGCCGGCGCCGGAGATGTAGTGCTTCTCGCCGGTGATGATGTACTCGTCCCCGACGCGGACCGCGCGGGTGTCGATGTTCTTGGCGTCGGAAGAGGCGGTGTTCAGCTCGGTCATGCAGTAGGCCGAGCGGATCTTCCCCTCGAGCAGCGGCTTCAGCCACTTCTCTTTCTGCTCCGGCGTGCCGACGCGCTCCAGCACCTCCATGTTGCCGGTGTCCGGCGCGGCGCAGTTCATGATCTCAGACGTCAGCCGATTCTTGCCGAGCTCGACGGCGATATAGGTGTAGTCGAGGTTGGAGAGGCCCTCCCCGGTCTTGGCGTTCGGCAGGAAGAAGTTCCACAGGCCCTGCGCCTTGGCCTTGTCCTTGGCAGCCTCCAGCACCTCGAGCTGTCCAGGAGCGAACTGCCAGATGTCCGGGCCGCGGCCCTCGCCGAGGCGGTGGAACTCCGCATCCGCCGGCTCGCCCACTTCGCGAATAAACTGCTTGACCTTCTTATAGAGCGGCAGCGCCTTGTCGGACATGCGCAGGTCGTTGAGCTCGTCCTGCGGGTTGAGGGCAAAGCCGGTCTCCGGCCGTTCGGCGTTCATGGTCATGAGTTGCCTCTGAAAAAAAGTACGCGCCCCAACGCGGCATATCGCCTGCAATTTGAGGTATTGTGAGCCGTCATTCTACTGAGACTTAGACGCCGATTATCGTCTCATTCGGCGAGTTCACGCCAGATTTTCCGCGACATTGTTCAATTTCAGCCGAATGGCATCGCTCACAGTCTGCAGGTTTTTCCGGCGATATCAGGACCTCCTGCAGCAGGCCAAACCCGCTGCGACCGCTTGCCTCGGTAGCTATCACATCGGCAGAGCGGACCCTCCGCCTGGCAACAGCGTGTCTGGCGCAGGCTCAAACGCCTGATCGACATCGCCCTGGGCATAAGCTTGGCCGCTGAATGTGTGGGCAATTGAAAGCCCCACCCGAGGGGTACGGGTCCAGGCGCGCATCGAGCCTTATCGATGCGCGGCCTATGGCCGGGGGCCGCGCGACGCACTCACATGCGCCCGCAAGAAGCCGGCCTCGACGATGACGTGGGACACCTGACCACTCTGGACGCCCGACGAGCGCCGAAAAAAACGCCGCCTGATACCCGTTGATAATGGGCTGGTATCACGCCCCCAATTACCGGCCGCAGCTATGGCACCCGCTTGGGCCAGCTCCGACGCGCACACATCAAGACGATTGGGGAGCAGAGCCCCGATTTCAAATCGCTCTGCTGTCGGGACAACTTGGCGAACGGCCCTCACCATGTGTCGATGAAGGCTCGCTTTCACTTCTTTGGTGTTGGGAGAGTAGCCGAAAGCCAACGTGCTCTCCTTGGAAATAATCGGTTCAGGTTCTTTCGGCGAATCGCCAGGCCATCTGAGCGAAAGCTCGCGCGCTGGCGCCGGAAGAGGCCGCCTGTGCGCTCGAGGCGATGCCGGCCTCGGCGCGCTTGGCGATGCCTTGCATGATCGCCGCCACCCGGAAGAGGTTGAAGGCCATGTAGAAATTCCAGTCCGCCTTGAGCGCATCGGGCGTCGCCAGCTTCGTGCGCTCGCAGTAGCGGCGGATGTAGTTGTCTTCACGCGGGATGCCGAGCCCGGACAAATTCAGATCGCCGATGCCGCCAAAGGAGCTGTGTGGGATGTGCCAGGCCATGCAGTGATAGCTGAAGTCCGCGAGAGGGTGGCCCACCGTGGACAGCTCCCAGTCGAGCACGGCAATCGCCCGTGGCTCGGTGGCATGGAACATCAGGTTATCCAAGCGGAAGTCGCCATGGACGATCGAGACTTTACTTTCACCGCGCGCAGTAGCGGGGATGTGTGTGGGCAGCCATTCGATTAGGCGCTCCATCTCGCGGATCGGCTGTGTCATTGGGCCCGCGCCGTCGGCGGACATCTTGTACTGCTTGCTCCAGCGGCCGATCTGACGCTCGATGTAGTTGCCGGGCCTGCCGTAGTTCCCCAGGCCGCGCTCGTCAATGCTGACAGTATGCAGCGCCGCGATCACGCGGTTCATCTCTTCGTAAATCTCACCGCGTTGAGCAGGCGTGGCATCGGGCAGGGACTGGTCCCATAGCACGCGGCCCTGCATGTACTCCATGATGTAGAACGCGCGCCCGATAACCGACTCGTCCTCGCACAGGGCGTACATGCGCGGCACGGGGACTTCGGTGCCCGCCAACCCGCTCATGACCGCAAACTCGCGCTCGATGGCGTGCGCCGATGGCAGCAGCTTGGCCATAGGCCCGGGCTTGGCGCGCATCACGTAACTCCGCGACGGCGTGTTCAACTTGTACGTGGGATTTGACTGCCCGCCCTTGAACATCTCCACCGCGAGCGGCCCCTGGAAGCCCTCGATGTTGGCGTGCAGCCACGCCGTGAGCGCCTCGACGTCGAAGCGGTGCTGCTCGGCCACGGATCGTGTGCCCACAAAATTGTCTAACTGGCTCACAGGGCGGTCTCCTCGATTCGCATTGGCATTTCGCTGTTGCGGACCGCCAAGCCGCCGCGCTCATGCGGATCACTTGCTCGCGCTCCATCTCTTAATTCCTAGTCGACGCGCTGCCGGGGACCCGAGCAGCTGCGCGCTTTCCTGCGCCGACTGCTAGTCTCGTGCCACCTATTACCGCCCGGGATCACTGCCACGCGCCCCGTCAAATCGAAGACGCTTACGAGTCTTCCCGTAGGACATTGTAGGTCCAACCGAAGCCGCCTAGCCTTGACTAGCAGCCAACTTTGTTCGCGCAATTCGTTCATCACGCAGCTTGGTCCGACGGAGCTTCCCCGCATCATCGCGAAGGGGCTCATCCACGAACTCAAATGTTCGCGGGCGTTTGTAGCCCACCAGCCGCTGCTCGAGGTGCGCTAGCAACGTGTCCGCGGTCAGTCCTGGTCGAGCCTGAATGATCGCGTGAACGGTTGAACCCATGTCCTCGTCCGGCAGGCCTACCACGGCGCTCGAGAGCACGAGCGGGTGCTCGTCGATAGCGGCCTCGACTTCAGCGGGATAGACGTTAGCGCCGCCGACCAGGATCATATCCGAGCGCCTGTCGGCGAGATAGAGATAACCATCAGCGTCAAAATAGCCGATATCGCCTAGACTCTCCCAACCGCCCGGAAGGCTGCGAGCCGTCGCGCCGCGGTACTGGTAGGGTGTCGGCGAGTCCTCCAGGCGCCGCATGTAAATCTCTCCGAGTTTACCCACCGGCAATTCGTTTCCGTCGAGGTCAACGGCCTTCATTTCGCCAACCATCACACGACCGACGGAGCCGCGATGATCGAGCCATTCGCTTCCAGTGATGGTGGTCCAAGCTTGGGACTCCGTCCCGCCATAGAGCTCCATAATCACCTCCGGCCCGAGCCAGCCGATGAAGGCTTCCTTGAGCCAGGGCGGGCAAGGTGCGGCCAAGTGCCAAAGCGTTTTCAGCGAAGATACATCATACCGGCCTCGCACCTCTTCCGGTAACCGCCAGATCCGGTTCATCATCGTCGGCACGAGATAGATCCAAGTCGCCCTGCGCCGCTCTACCTCAGCCAGCACCTCCTCGGGGTCAAAGCGAGGCATCAGCACCACATGCGCGTGGTTGACGAAGCCTTCTAGAGCGCAACTGAAAGGGACGGCGTGATAGAGCGGCCCGGGTATTAGCATCGTCTCGCCCGCCCGGATGCGCCAGCCGCCCTGGTCAACCGGTGCCGCCGAGGTCAGGCCGGGCGAGTTCGAAAGGATTAGCTTGGGTCGCCCGGTCGAGCCCCCCGAGGTCATCGCCTTCAACGCCGGAGCGACGCGCGGCCCCAGCGGACGCTCATCATCGGACAGTGCGAGGAGGTCTTCGACGGTGACCCGTCGCCGGTCAACCTCCATGCCGGGCAAGGCGATAACCACTGGCGGGTCGGCCAAGTCGACGATTGCCCCCAACTCGACGCTCGTCAATCGGGAGGAGACTGGCTGGGGTGTCGCGCCCAGCTTCCAGACGCCCCAGGACGCCTCAATGAACTCGACTCCGTTTGGCAGCCCTATGGTGACAAGATCGCCGATCTTGACCCCTAACCCCTCTAGCGCCCGCGCGATGCGGTTGGCTCGCGCCTCCAACTGCTCGCAGGTGAGGGTGACCTCGGAGCAACTGACCGCCGGGATATCCGGCGTCATCCGAGCTCGGCGGAAAAGCTTCTCGCCCAAGGGAATCAGATTTTCAGCCATTTTCTGTTTCCGCTGCAAATATTACAGGCAGACCAAAGCATGTCAGCATTGCGCCTGCTCTACCGTCGGAGTGATTAGCGCAAAGCTCAGAATAAAGTCGCTAACCTGTTCCGGTTCGACGCATATTTCAGGCGGGATATCGGCGATTGGAGCAGAATCTTATCGTCCGGATCGAGCCGCCGATCAGATATGGGGGAGTCGAATGTTCGTTCCCTCGGAAGTCGGCACTTACTCATCCGGACTGGCCAAACCAGCAAACGGAGCGGGATGATGACGGCGTAGCGGCTCGATGGAGTTTGAGTACAGATATCCCCTGTGGCGAACCACGATTTAGCCGACGTCGAGGTCGTGGCCCAGAGCCAGACAGCTAACGGGCTCATGTGCTCCCGGTTGGCTCTAGATAGCATCGTTGGTGAGCCTCGCAAGCGCGAGCGTATCAATACCTCGGTCTGCAACTAGCAATATGGCATTGCCAATGTGGCAGCCGCGCATTCTGAACGCCACTAAAGAACTTGACGATGGGTCTAAAAGTCGTGTGGACCAATCACCACGCGAGATGGTGGTGCACTGAAGTGTAGGTTGGCGTAGCGCTGGCAAGTCGAGCGAAAGCGCAATGCGAGTTCTGATGCAGCAGGTCCGCGCGTGACTGCGGCCTCACCCCGCCTAACGCGCTCACCGGTTGAGCCCAATGTGCGGCGCGCGATCGCCGTGGTCTCGTCGTCCGTCATCATCTACTAGGATAAGAACGATTGCTTTGGACTCGATATCGGCGGGCTCGGGCGAGCGATGCGCTGCGACCGTTCGATGTCCACATCTCAGGAGGCGTTCAATTTGCAGGATTCCTGCAGCCTCGGACTGATCTTCGCGAACTTTAGGTATCGACCCGCTTTACTTTGCGGCTGTCGGTGAAAGTCACTGGAAGCCGCCACGAGCGCTAGCCTCGATCCATGATCAGCTATTGCTACGATCGGACGTGGATTGGAGAATAAGTCCTATGGTTGCTGGGGTTGGAGTGCAGCAAGACGATCGTAGCAAGAGCGCGCGGGCGCGTAGTGACTGGGACATAACGGAGGCCAGGGAGCTTTATACTCTGCCGTTTTCCGACCTGATGTTTCAGGCTCAGAGCGTTCATCGCGACAATTTTGACCCCAACCGCGTGGAAACCGCGAGCCTGCTCAGCATTAAAACTGGCGGCTGTCCTGAAGACTGCGGCTACTGTTCGCAGAGCGCGCATTACGACACAGGCGTCAAAGCCACCCGCCTGATGAAGCAGATCGATGTTGTCGCCGCCGCGCAGCGCGCCAAAGATGCTGGCGCGACCCGCTTTTGCATGGCCGCGGCCTGGCGCACTCCGAAAGATCGCGACCTCGATCAAGTCTGCGATATGATTAGGGCAGTCAAACGGCTCGGCATAGAAACCTGTGTCACGCTCGGCATGCTGACACCTAAGCAGGCCGCTCGACTCGCTGATGCCGGGCTCGACTTCTACAATCACAACGTCGACTCTTCGTCAGAGTTCTACGGCAAGATCATTAGCACTCGTACTCTTCAGGATCGCATCGACACTCTTGAGCATGTGAGGAGGGCCGGCATTAAGGTCTGCTGCGGCGGCATTCTCGGTATGGGCGAACATGTCGAGGATCGCCTCGCCATGCTCGTGCTGCTGGCTAATCTTCCCAGCCATCCGGAAAGCGTTCCGATTAACCTATGGAGCGAGGTCAAAGGCGTCCCTGTCAGTGAGACAGCGGAGCGTCCCGATCCGATTGCGCTGGTGCGGCTGCTAGCGACGGCTCGGATCATGATGCCGAAGAGCGTGGTGCGGTTATCGGCCGGACGGCAATATATGACCGATGAACTCCAGGCTCTGTGCTTCTTGGCTGGCGCCAATTCGCTCTTCATTGGCGATGTGTTATTAACGACCACCAATCCGCAACGCGACCACGACGCGCACTTGCTGCACCGGCTCGGTATCACCTCCGGTCTTGCTTAACGAAGCACCTCGACAAGTACGCAGCGGACCCTCAGCTTAGTCCAAAGGTGCAAACCACGTCGCTGAAAGGCCAATATCGGTAGCGCTTCCGTGACCGACGTAGATCTAAAGGTCGATGCTGCATGCGACAGGCTTCCCTCTCAAGAAACGAGACGAACTCTGCAGTATGGAAACCAGAGACCGCTTTGCCATTCTACATGATCGATGCTTCCAGGATGGTGCAAAGTCTGAACGGTGCGAGAGACAATGCCCGTGCAATGGGCCTAGCCTCTGCGTCGCAGGCTCGCGGCTTCGATATCCGCGGTATCCGGCCGCCAACCGTGCCAGCGGGCACGGCCCGCCTCCGAATTTCGATCACACTCAATGTCGGGGAAGACGACGTCCGATCAATGCTAGATGCGCTGAAAGAAGAGTCGAGGAGCTGGTCTCAGTGGACCACCGCATCGTGGCGACGGGCACTGATACGGGAATTGGCAAAACCGTGTTTTCTGCAGGTCTCGCCAATCTCCTTGGCGCGACCTATTGGAAGCCGGTTCAGGCTGGCCTCGAAGGAGAAACAGATACCCAGCTCGTCGCGCGCCTGGGATGTCTCTCGCCCGATCAGATCGTGCCGGAGCTCTACTGCCTTAGAACACCTGCCTCGCCCCATCTATCCGCGGAACTCGACGGAGTTCGGATCGACACAGATTCTCTCCATGTCCCCGATAATGGGAAACGGCCGCTCGTGATCGAAGGCGCTGGTGGGTTGATGGTGCCGCTGACGCAGAATATTCTGTACATTGACGTCTTCGAGCGATGGCGGCTTCCGGTCATCCTTTGTGCGAGCACGGCACAATCAATCACTCGCTCCTGTCGATAGAGGCTCTGCAGAAGCGACAGATCGGAATTCTCGGAATTGCATTCATCGGCGAAAAGAATTCTGAGAGTGAGAGAGCAATTTGCGAGATCGGGAGAGTGCGTTGCTTAGGGCGGCTGCCCTGGCTTTCTCCTCTAACGGCAGACACGTTGCAGGCTGCATTCGAAGCCTCATTCCGTCCAGATGATTTCAAGCGATGATACCAAAGAAAAGGTCGCCCGTCTGGCATCCGTTCACGCAACACGCGCTTCAGGACGAGATGACGAGGATTGTGCGCGGCGACGGTGCCTACCTCTACACTGCAGATGGATCTCGCATTATCGATGCAATTTCATCATGGTGGGTAGTAACGAAATGGTCATTGCCATCCGCAAATTGTGAGCGCGGCCCAAGATCAGGCAGGTAGGCTCAACCAGATCATCTTTGCCGGCTATACCCATGATCCGGCCGAAGAAGTTGCGACGCAGCTGTTGAAACTCACACCAGCCGGGCTCGACCATGTCTTCTTTTCTGACAGTGGCTCCACGAGCGTGGAAGTCGCCCTAAAAATCGCCTTGGGCTATTGGCATAATATCGGCGAGCATCGATCGCGCATTGTCGTGATGGAACATTCCTATCACGGCGACAGCATTGGGGCGATGTCCGTTGGTGCCCGCGGCGTGTTCAATGCAGCTTACAGCCCACTCCTGTTTGACGTCATCGAGATCCCATTCCCGGCGCAGAGCCGCGAGCAGGCGACTCTCGATGCGCTCGACTCTGTTTGCCGAAAGGAAAGGCCGGCGGCCTTTATTGTCGAACCGCTAATATTGGGGGCGGGCGGAATGCTGATGTACCCAGCCTGGGTGCTAAGAGAAATGAAGCAGATCTGCGAAGCCTCGGACGTTCTGTTGATTGCGGACGAGGTCATGACGGGCTGGGGCCGCACTGGAACACTATTCGCTTGCGAGCAGGCCAATGTCACTCCCGATATCGCTTGCTATTCCAGGGGTCTCACCGGTGGGGCGCTCCCACTTGCAGTGACACTCTGCCGCGCAGGCATTTTCGATGCGCATTATTCGAAGGATCGTGCCCGTACTTTCTTTCATTCGAGTTCATATACCGCCAATCCAGTCGCTTGCGCCGCCGCAAAGGCTAATCTAGATCTCTGGCGACACCAAAACACTCGCGACCGCGCAGCGTCGGTCGCCACGTTGCAAGAGCAGGCACTGGAGCCATTCCGCACCGACGCGCGCTTTGCAAATGTTCGTCGGACCGGGACCATTACAGCACTCGATCTGAAGACGACCGATCCGGGCTATCTGGCGGGCATCGGTCCGAAGCTTGGAGCGTTCTTCAAAGATCGATCTCTGCTGCTGCGGCCGCTCGGCAATACGATTTACCTGATGCCGCCTTATTGCGTTACGGCGGCAGACCTGACTGAAATCTACTGCGCCATTAGCGAGGCCGCCGACGCTGTGTAGCCGATCTTGTATCGGCAGCTGTCTGTTTGAGTTGCGCGATGAACTTCTGCGCCAGAACGTGAAAATAGTCCGGAATGCGCGCACCTGGGCAAAACTGGGCCGATTTTCTTCCTAGCGGTAGAGGTAAGCTTTTGTTGCTGCAAGTGCTCGGCGTACGGCGGGCGCGACGGGCAAGCAAGTCAGCAGACGTGGCGACAAGGTGGGCGGATTATAATTTCGACACTGCGATGGAGCGGCGTAATGCTCAGCATCGCGAGTGAGGGTCGGTGGAATTGAAACGGCACAGCTTCGGTCTTAAAGGCTGGAAGGCTTGCTCATAGAGCCAGCTCTATCTTAGCGAAATTCTCGCATGAAGGTGTGTTTTGCACGCCTGCGAGCTGCTTGGGCTTGTATGTATGAGCCGAGAGCGGACGAGCAAGGAATAACTAAGCGGTAGCGCCGCGCGCGCTCACGTTGCAGAGATTTGGAGAGCACAGCATGGGATTGTTGGACGGCAAGGTGGCGATCATCACTGGGGCAGGTGGCGGGCTTGGCGAGGCTTATGCAACGCTTTTCGCCAATGAGGGCGCGGCTGTCGTCGTCAATGATCTCGGCAGCTCAGTGGATGGTTCCGGCGCTAGCGGCGCAGCTGAAAAGGTGGTGGCTAGGATCGTAGCGGCCGGCGGGCGCGCCGTCGCCAATAACGACGACGTATCCACCTTGGCCGGAGGTGAAAATATCCTCAAAGCCGCGATCGATGCTTTTGGCCACGTCGACATCTTGATCTGCAATGCAGGCATCTTGCGCGACCGGACGTTTGCCAAAATCTCCGAGGAGGATTGGGATCTCGTCGTCAAGGTTCATCTGAAGGGGACCTACTGCTGCTCGCTACCGGTTTGGAATTGGCTCAAAGATAATCGTCGGCCGGGTGTGATTATTATGACATCTTCAACATCAGGGCTTTTCGGGAATTTCGGCCAAGCAAACTACGGAGCAGCCAAGGCGGGAATCTATGGCTTGATACGAGTTCTCTCCATCGAGGGCCGCAAATATGGAATCCGCGTTATGGGGGTGGCACCAAACGCGGTCACTCGCATGTGGGCGGACGTTCCAAGCACCCGGGAGGGCGAACCCGATCCCGTCCTGCGTCCCGAGAACGTCGCTCCTGGCGTGCTCTTCATGGCCTCCGATTTGGCGGCTGACCATTCAGGCAAGGTCCTCGCCGTGTCGGGCGAAGAGATCGCAGAGATCAAGATGCTCATGACTGAGGGCTTCCATCCCAAAGGGCCCTACACAGCGCAGGACCTTGCGGCGCGCTCGTCCTCGGTATTCTTTCCGGCAGACCTGAAGCGGGCCCTCCCGAAGGCTTAGAGTGGAAAAATCCGGCGCTGGCGGAGGCCGCAAGGAGGTCCGCTGGCGCTCGCTTGCGTCATACCAGAGCGCTCGCCAACAGATCCTGCGGCGCAGAAGGACTTGTCCATTCGCTTGGCGTGAAGGGGCAACGCCCCGGCCGATGGCCATCGACGAGCTGCTAGCTTCTCGCCGACATTGCGTTAGGCATCAACGGGGTCCAGCCACTTTACCGATGAGTTTTGCGATAGTGGCGATGCTCTGGGCAGCCGAGGAGGCGATGTTCAGTTCAGTGATGGCGTAGGCCTTGCGGATCTAGCTAGTACCCGGAATCAGAGCTGAGTGATACGGCGGCCTTTGAAATGGCGTTGATGGACCTTTTTCTTGGTCCAGACGAATGGCTTGGCTTTGTCGTTGTAAGCGTTGACGTAGGCATCGATGTGCTCCTGAAGCTGCTTGAGGCTTGTGAAGGAGGTGCCGCTGAGCGACTGCCCCTGCAAGATTGAGAACCATACCTCGACCTGGTTGAGCCAGGACGCACTTGTCGGCGTGAAGTGGAATTGCACATTGGGATGGGCTTTGAGCCAGTCTCATTCTTCTTGTGGTTGCTGAGCTTGTCGAGGATGACGTGAAGCTTTCGGCCCGGAAAAGCCGCGGTGAGGCTGTTCATGAAATCAAGAAACTCGACGCGGCGCCGCCGTTTTGAAGGGGTCGCGATGATCTTTCCGGTGGCGACTTCGAGCGCCGCAAACAATGTTGTGGTGCCATGCCGCTTGTAATCGTGGCTTTGGCCGGTCAAGGCGCGGCCATTGGCGACTTCAGATAACCCCGCGCTCGCTCCAAAGCCTGGATCGAGAGCTTCTCGTCTACGCACAGCACAATGGCCTTCGCCGGCGGCGCGACATAGAGGCCGACAACATCGGCGGCTTTGGCCGTAAAGTTCGGGTCGTTGCTCTCGCACCAGGACCTGCGAGCCACCAGGTCAATCTTGTGGCTGCGCAGGAACCGCCAGACATATTGGACGTCAACATCGCCCAACGCCTCGGCCAGCAGAGGGCCGGTCCAGCGCGCAAACCCTTGTGGTGGCGGCTTATCCAGCAGCTTCAGAATCCGCTTGTCGGTCGTCTTCGTATAGATCGGCTGCTTGCCAGGCCGCGGCTTGTCTTGCAGCCCTTCAAGGCCATGGTCGGCATAGCGATGCCGCCAAAGGCTGACAATCCGCGGCTGGACCCCAACTTCCTTGGCGATCGACCGGGTGCTGCGCCCATCCGCCGCCAACAGAACTATCTGTGCCCGCTTCAAATCGCGCTGCAACGTCACCGGTGAGCGGCAGCACGCCTCAAGCACCTTGCGATCTTTCCTCGAAAGGTGGACTTCTCTTGCTTCGGGTATCATCCCGACCTTGAATCACGACTCACGTTCCAAGAAAAGTGGGTACTAGCCATTGAGCAGCGGCTTCGGTCACTTCTCTTTCTGCCCCTTGGTTCGGATGCGCCACAGCACCTCCGTGCTGCCGATATCCGACGCCGAGCAATTCATTGTCGCGGAGCCCAGCGGGACCCCTCGCATAATCTCGTTTGAAGGTTTGACGAAGGCTTCTGCGATGCCGTTCGAGCGTGGCCATGGACTAGGGTGGAGCACAATCTAAGGCTGAGTGCCGCGCGGCGGATGCATTATCTCCTCGACCAGTCGGATCTTCTCGGCAGTCGGCCACCGATGTCGGCGCTCGCCGAGTTGATCACTTAGACCCGCGGTGGAGGGGAGAAGCATTCTGGTCGGACGGCATACCCGTAGTCATAGGCGTATGCCTATGCATTATCCAGCTACGCTGCCTGCCCGGTCAAAACGGGTGCGATCCATGAACCTTACCGGTCAGCATTTCCCAAGAACGTGCTCAGTGTCTCGGCCGGACATACCTAGGGTAGCTAAGGATAGAGCTATCGCCAAATTTTGGTGACGGCCTGAGCCGGTCAGGCGGCGGCGGTTGTGGGCTGGCGGTCGGTCGACTTGGCGATGACCTCGATCCCGTCGTTGAATGTCACACCGAGAACGAGTTTTGACAACTGGTTATGACCGTCGAGGCGGCGCCAGCTTCTCTGCGCGCCCTCGACCAGTTTAAAGACCATCGCGAGCGCGGTCTTGTTGGATAGGCAGCCCTTCGATCGGATGGTGCGGTGGCGCACGGTGGCGAAGGTGCTTTCGATGGGGTTGGTCGTCCGCAAGTGTTTCCAGTGCTCGGCCGGGAAGTCGTAGAAAGCCAGCAGCGTGTACCGATCCTTGTTCAGGCAGTCGGCCGCCTTTTCGTATTTCAGCGCGTAGCTCTCGATGAAGGCGTCGAACGCCAGCTCGGCGGCGACCTTCGTTTCAGCCATCCAGATCTCCTGCAACGCGCGCTTGGCTTTCGGCTGCTGGCTCTTCGGCAACTTGGCGAGCACGTTCGCGGTCTTGTGCACCCAGCAGCGCTGCTCGCGCGTTTTCGGCCAGACCTCGCCGGCAGCTTTCCAGAAGCCGAGCGCTCCATCGGCGATGACGAGCCGCGGAGGCACGGCGAGCCCGCGCCGCTTCAGATCAAGCAGCAGCTCGCGCCAGTCGTGCGCGCTCTCGCGGGAACCATCGGTGAAGCCGACCAGTTCCTTGCGGCCTTCCGGCGTCGCACCGATCAGCACCAGGATGCACTGCTTTTCGTCCTCGAGGCGGGCTTCGAGATGGATGCCGTCGGCCCAGATGTAGACGTAGCGCTTTGCCGACAGATCGCGCTTCTGCCACGCGGTGTGTTCATCGAGCCAACCGTCCTTCAGGCGACCGATGGCGGAAGCCGACAACCCGGCAGCATCCTTGCCGAGCAGCGCAGCCAGCGCCTCCGAGAAGTCGCCGGTCGAGATACCCTTCAGGTAAAGGATCGGCAGCAGCGTCTCGATCGATTTCGAGCGGCGCATGTAGGGCGGCAGGATCGACGGAGAGAACCGGATGCGGTCGGGGTCGGTGGCGTCCGCCTCGCGATCGCGTACACGTGGCTGGCGGACGGCGACCGGACCGATGCCGGTCATCACCTCGCGTTCCGGCAGGTGACCGTGGCGCACGACGCGCTGGTGGCCGTCCGCGGTCTTCAAATCGGCATGCTGGCCGAGAAAGTCCGCGACTTCGGCCTCGATCGCCTTGGCGAGAAGGGCACGTGCCCCGTTGCGCAACACTTCTGTGAGTTGATCGTCGAAGATTCCTGGCTGAATCAGCTGGATGACGTTATCGTTGGACACGGCATATCGCTCCTTCGGTGGAGAAGTGGAGGCGTCAAGCACCCCCACGATATGCCGCCTTTCCGATTCCCGCCGTCACCAACTTTCAGCGATAGCTCCTAAGGATACCGATTACGATGGCCTCAAGGCCAAAGCCGCATTGTCACAACCTAAGCATTCTTCCAGGGCCACTCTTTATTCGGGCGCATTTCGCAATTTCTGGCGCTGAATCTTTCCTGCCCATGGGATTCCGTCAGCGACGTGGGCGGAAACTACGTGGTGGAAACGAGGAAACAGATGTTGATCAGAGAGTATTGCTAAGGCTCTGCCTCTGCCAATTGGCAATGCACTGGTTTACATTTCTAAAACGATGTACTGACTTTCCACCGAGACGCTGAAAGCGTCTGCCACATACGGCCCGTTCTCAAGCTCGGCGCCGGATTGTACCTTCACATCATACGACCTCGTCTTAACAGATTGTGGGCTGCAGTACGACTGTCCGGAGCGAATGTCGAACTCCCAGCCGTGCCAGGGACATTTGATGATTTCTCCCTCTCGCGAATATCGAAAGCACCCCGGCGCGTTGGACTGAAGAATGCCTGTAAGTAGGCCCAGACTCAATTTGGCCCCGGAGTGTGGGCATCGGTCAAGCAAGGCGAAGTATTGCCCGTCTCGATTGAAGACTACGATTGGACGGCCCCTGACAGTTACTGTGAGGCGCCCGCCATTGGGGATATCGCCCACCGATCCGATGATATGCTTAGTCATTGGCGAACTCCAGCCGGTACAGCTCCTGCGCATTTGCGGAGTAGATCATCCGGCGCTCCGAGTCCGAGAGAGAACATTTGAACGCCTGATTGGGGTCGTCCCAGTCCCAGTGGGGATAATCAGATGCGAACAGAAACCGATCCCAACCAAACCAAGACATCACGTCACGCAGATCATTTGGTCTCTCAGGCTCATCCATGGGCTGCGTTGTCACATATACCGCTTGCCTTACGTATTCGGACGGACGCCGCTTCAGATGCGGTACTTCATCACGCATGCGAAGCCACTGACGATCTGCGCGCCAGCACCAAGCATTAATCCAGGCAAATCCCCCCTCAACGAGCACCACCTTCAGCTTCGGAAAGCGCTCGAAAGCTCCCTCGAAGACAAAGCTCGTAAGAAGCTCACGATGAACAAAGCTAAACCGATGGTGGCTCTCCTGATAGAACGATGGCCAACCGGCTCCGCCAGGAGAACCGCTGTCGCCACTTAGATGTAATCCCAACGGCAGACCATGTCGAACTGCCGCTTCATAGATTGGCCAATAGCGTTTACGGCCCAGTGGCTCGACCCCACGGCACGTCATAGAGATCTGAACGAAGTCCGTCTTACCGGCCCACCTCTCAATCTCCGCAATCGCGCCTTCTACATCTTCGCCGTTGACGAGCAGACTCCCCTTCAGTCGCCGATCTTCTTGCGTCCACTCACTATACTGCCATTGATTGACGGCGCTACACAGCGCCGTTCCGAACTCCAGACTCCTTTCCATCATTCCGTCCGGAGACAAAACGAACAGAATGCCGTAGTCGATGCCGCAGGGGTCGAGATATTGCTCTTGCATGAAGGATAGCGACGATCCCGGCGGTCCACCTTCCGGGGGCCAGGCATCGCGCCGAGAAATGGCGGGGTTTACCTGCGGGAACCTCGACGCGCCGACGAAAGGCACCCGAAAGCGAATTCCATAATTTTCCAGATGCAGCTTCCACCGCTGACTTAGGTAAGGATGCAAATCACTGTATGAGCGCAGCGCCGGATGGATGTCACAGTCGACTCGCCGCTGCTTGATCTTCGCAGCGCCTTGGAGAGCGGCCCGCTCGATCGGCTTGTTCATTGTTGAAGTCTCCGCAAACGAGGATAGGTCTTCAAAGGATTGTCGACGCAGATTTTGTTAGCTAACTCATTCGAGATACCTCCCGGTAACGCGCTGTTGGCATCGAAATGATGATGCGGATAGTCGGTAGAAAAAAGGATCATCTCATCAGATCGAAGCTGCTCGAGGACTCGATCAAAGATAGCAGCTTCGAGGGGAGCATCGATCGGCTGGAGCGTGAACCGAAAACAGTCGCGAACAATGTCAGCGGGGGATCTATCAACCCAGGGAGTCTCGCACCGCATACCCCGCCAAGATTTCAACGCACGCCACATGAAAGCCGGCAGCCAGAGAAAGCCAGATTCAGAACACACGAACTTTAGCTCAGGAAATTTGGAACAAACCCCGTGAGTAATGATACTTAATATCTGAGACTGGAATATACTGGTATGATCAACGTATTCCGCGAGAAAAAACGATTGCCATCCGAGAGAAGAAGGAGCTTGTTTGTAGTTGCTCCCAGCGTGTAGCGCGATCGGCAGGCCGTGCTTTGCCGCCGCCTCATAAATGGGCCAGTAGAATTTTTGCCCAAGCGCCAGCTCAGTCGAGGCGAGCATCAGCACTTGAACGAAACGCTCATTTGGAGCCCATCTTTCGATTTCCTCGGCGGCCCCGCCGGGATCCTGCGGAGTAACCACAATGGACGCATAAAGTCGGTTATCGCAGGGCAACCACTCCTCCGCGATCCACGCGTTGAGGGCTCTCGCAAATGCGACTGCCATTCCTTCATCTGCAATGGCCTGGACGCCGTATAGCGGATTCAGTATCGCCGCCCGCGTTCCGAAAGGCACAACTCCGTTTGTAATCAATTCCTCAGGCTGTGAACCTGGCAGCCCTCCTGAGCGACGCCAGTCAGAGCGGCAGAGAGCTGGGATGTTCGGAGGGAAACTTGAGCTATTAAAATCCTGAAGCTCAAGTCCCCGTTCGGCGACTTGCCTTCGCCAATGCTCATCCATGTACGGGAGCAGGGAATTCAAATTCGGGACTGCCGGGTGAATGTCGCAGTCAATGCAACCTATGTCCGGCATGCCAACGCTAGACGTAGCAGCGGTGCAAGGAAGGCCATCAGATCGCATAATAACAACTCCGTAAGACGTTGCATCACCTGCCGCCCCAGAAGACCACACACAGATGCTGACGGCTCTCACCTGCGCGAGCTTCGTCGAAGCTGCTCCTAGACACAATGTACAGGTTAAAGCGAATACGATTAGCACAAGCTTCCTCAAGCATGCGCCCTTTCTTCGGCGCGCCATCCGTCGGCGCCGGGTTTATGTTTGTTCCCGGAGCATTGGTAAGGGCCTGCAGGGGCGGAAGTAGGCGGGCTCGATGAAGATCTAGGTCTTCATCAACTGCGCGCCCCCTCCAACACCATGTGCGCTCTGAGCCTCTCTAAGGCTGACGCGGTCTGAGAACTCTGGTTTGTCATGGACTATGATTGAATTCGTGCTGCACGCCGGTCTAGCCAACTTTCCTGCGTCTGGGCGAATGAACTTCCTAGTTCCCCGTCGATTGTAAATCTCCGGGCATGCCGTAGATTGCGTGACCAGCGAAAGGTCGTTTTTCCACCTCCGCTGAGAAGTTCAATGTTGTCCATCTCCGACGAACGCCGTATCAACGACCCGGCCTTCGTTTCCCGATATCGGCAGCCAAGCTTAGGTTGCGGCTTGGCCAGTGTCAGCAGTGTTGCTCCTTGCCGAGTGACTGACTACCGTACCTGTACGATACCATTGCAATTCGCGCAGAAAAACTCTCCAGTTGGGGAGGCTGCTGACCTTGGACCCACCGGATTGGGACTACTGCAGCAGAGTTAGTGAGCCAGATCTGGTTGTTGGCCGGCGGTCGATGAGCTATCGCCAAATTTTGGTGACGGCCTGAGCCGGTCAGGCGGCGGCGGTTGTGGGCTGGCGGTCGGTCGACTTGGCGATGACCTCGATCCCGTCGTTGAATGTCACACCGAGAACGAGTTTTGACAACTGGTTATGACCGTCGAGGCGGCGCCAGCTTCTCTGCGCGCCCTCGACCAGTTTAAAGACCATCGCGAGCGCGGTCTTGTTGGATAGGCAGCCCTTCGATCGGATGGTGCGGTGGCGCACGGTGGCGAAGGTGCTTTCGATGGGGTTGGTCGTCCGCAAGTGTTTCCAGTGCTCGGCCGGGAAGTCGTAGAAAGCCAGCAGCGTGTACCGATCCTTGTTCAGGCAGTCGGCCGCCTTTTCGTATTTCAGCGCGTAGCTCTCGATGAAGGCGTCGAACGCCAGCTCGGCGGCGACCTTCGTTTCAGCCATCCAGATCTCCTGCAACGCGCGCTTGGCTTTCGGCTGCTGGCTCTTCGGCAACTTGGCGAGCACGTTCGCGGTCTTGTGCACCCAGCAGCGCTGCTCGCGCGTTTTCGGCCAGACCTCGCCGGCAGCTTTCCAGAAGCCGAGCGCTCCATCGGCGATGACGAGCCGCGGAGGCACGGCGAGCCCGCGCCGCTTCAGATCAAGCAGCAGCTCGCGCCAGTCGTGCGCGCTCTCGCGGGAACCATCGGTGAAGCCGACCAGTTCCTTGCGGCCTTCCGGCGTCGCACCGATCAGCACCAGGATGCACTGCTTTTCGTCCTCGAGGCGGGCTTCGAGATGGATGCCGTCGGCCCAGATGTAGACGTAGCGCTTTGCCGACAGATCGCGCTTCTGCCACGCGGTGTGTTCATCGAGCCAACCGTCCTTCAGGCGACCGATGGCGGAAGCCGACAACCCGGCAGCATCCTTGCCGAGCAGCGCAGCCAGCGCCTCCGAGAAGTCGCCGGTCGAGATACCCTTCAGGTAAAGGATCGGCAGCAGCGTCTCGATCGATTTCGAGCGGCGCATGTAGGGCGGCAGGATCGACGGAGAGAACCGGATGCGGTCGGGGTCGGTGGCGTCCGCCTCGCGATCGCGTACACGTGGCTGGCGGACGGCGACCGGACCGATGCCGGTCATCACCTCGCGTTCCGGCAGGTGACCGTGGCGCACGACGCGCTGGTGGCCGTCCGCGGTCTTCAAATCGGCATGCTGGCCGAGAAAGTCCGCGACTTCGGCCTCGATCGCCTTGGCGAGAAGGGCACGTGCCCCGTTGCGCAACACTTCTGTGAGTTGATCGTCGAAGATTCCTGGCTGAATCAGCTGGATGACGTTATCGTTGGACACGGCATATCGCTCCTTCGGTGGAGAAGTGGAGGCGTCAAGCACCCCCACGATATGCCGCCTTTCCGATTCCCGCCGTCACCAACTTTCAGCGATAGCTCCGGTCGATCTCGGAGCGAGGAGTGCGGCTGGATCCTTTTGTATTGACCATTGCGCAATAATGAACTGCAGTTCCTAAGCTGTAAACGTTCAAGGCTTCGCGCAGTGCGCTCGAACAGACTCGCACCAGCTGTGGTCTCTCAGGAGGTTGCCCATCTGGTCTGAACTGAGGAAGCTGAGGTTGCGAAGCTTCAGTGTTCCAGGGAGAGACCAGATGAACGTCAACAAGAATGCGCCTATGACGCCCAAGGTCGAGAGGCGATGGTGCAAAGCGTCGTCGATGGCGGGCTGAGCAAGGCCGACGCGGCCTACCAGTTCAATACGACGCCGAAGCCGATCGCGAAGTGGGTGAAGCGGTTCCGCGGGGAAGGCCTGGACCGTTTGCGCGACCGCTCGTCGCGACCTCATTCATCGTCCAGCCAAATCCCGCCGGCCACTTGCACCGCCGTCGAGACGTTGCGCCGGCAGCGCCACACCGGCAAGCAAATCGCGGCCGAGGTCGAGGTATCACCGGCCACGGTCCAGTCACCCGTCAGCTTGGCGTCCGGTGACGGCCTGTGAGGCGCTGTCGAGCCTTCGGCCGCGGCCTCGGGCAGCCATTCGGCTCGCTAATCATCTGGCGTCGCCAGCCGGTCGACGTTGTTGCGATCTTCTTCGAGAGCGGGGCGGGCGTCGCAGCGCCGAACGCGCCGTGTCGATTGCGAATGGTGCCGCCTTCGGATTCAAGCTGGCGACCGTGGCGCGGCGTTTAACCCTCAAGAGGACCTGATTCTTGCAGAATTTCCCTAATTCTGAGTCGATTTTCAGCGCGTTTATTCTTGAGCAGCCCTTTACGATTGTATGACATATCGGGGAGGAAAAGCATGACGCAAAGAAGTGGGATCATCGCGCGTGTTCTTGCAGCCGCGTTGTTTGACCTGCTCGCGTTCAATGCAACAGTCTCGGCACAAACCAGGGATACGGTTGTCGCAGCGCTTGCGACGGAAGTCACGACGCTAGATCCCCACAAAATCTATCGGCGGCGCCGATCGGTACTTCATCGGACAGATGTACGAGCAGTTGGTCCGCTTCGATCCGGATTTGAAGATGGTCAACTGGCTGGCCGAATCCTGGTCCATCGAGGGGACGCCAGACAAGCCGATCATCGACGTGCATCTTCGTAACGGGGTGAAGTTCCACAATGGCGATCCATTGACCTCGGCTGACTTCGAATTCTGCTATGAGCGGCTCAGGGATCCAAAGATCTCGCGCTTTTCCTACACGCAGGCGAATGTCGAAGGCTTCGAAATCATTGACGATCATCACTTCAAGCTGCATTTCAAGGCGCCGGACGGCAACTACATCCCCAACGCGCTGCAGCTGTGGGCGATTCCGAAGAAGTATTTCGAGAAGGTGGGTGAGGAAGGCTTTGCCAAGGCACCGGTGGGCACCGGCCCGTGGAAGTTCGTCTCTCGCTCGATTAAGGAAGATCTGGAGCTCGAGGCGTTCGAGGATTACTGGAACAAGGATGCCCGGCCGAAGGTCAAGAACCTGGTCCTGAAGGTCATTCCGGAAGACCTTACGCGCGTTGCGGCGTTCAAGTCCGGCGCCGTTGACTGGATCGACACGGTGCCGCTGTCGGCGGTCGGCGAGTTCAAGAAGATGCCGGGCGTGACGACCTTCTCGCCCGTAGCGAACAACAACCTCTACATCGATATGGCGGCCGACAAGCCGGATTCGCCTTTCAGCAAGCTGAAGGTGCGGCAGGCGGTGGCGCACGCGGTGGATGTCGATGCCATCATCAAAAACGTACTGTTTGGGCAGGGCCAGCGCTATGTTGAGGTCGGCAAGGGCGAGACCGGCTACGATCCGGACCTGAAACCATATCCCTACGAGCTGAAGAAGGCGAAGCAGCTGCTGGCCGAAGCGGGTTATCCGAATGGCTTCGAGACACCGTGCTACAACCTGCTCACGCCGCGCGAGCCGAACGTAAAGGAAATGGGCGAGGCGGTGTTTGCCTATCTCGGCGCGGTCGGCATTCGCTGCAAGGTGCAAGGACTTGAGTATTCGGCCTGGGTCGCTCTGGCCCGCCGCGGCCATGCCCCGCCCGAGATGGACGGCCTCTTGCCGTTTATGTGGGGCCACGGCCTGCCGGGTGATCCGGCTGAGCCATGGACCGGCATGGTGCACAGCTTCGTCCCGGGCAAGGGCTTCGGCGTCTTTTCCCATACCAGCGATCCCAAAGCGGACGCGATGATCGAGGACTTGAAGAATACCATGATCCCGGAGAAGCGGGTGGAATTGATCAAGCAGATCGCCCGCTACAAGCACGACAACGTCCTCGGCGGCGTGACCACCTATCGCCCGATCGTCACGTTCGCCTGGCGGGACAACATCGCGTTCCGGGGCTGGCCATGGCCCGGACAGTGGCGTGCTTTCCAGGAAGTCAGTTTCAAAAAGTAGCTAACGGTCCTGCGACCTGCGCGTACCGGATGCTGTTCGGCGTTCGGTACGCATCTCGTTTCGCTTTGTGGGGTGGATCCTCGGACATGATTGTGAAAAACGTGATGAGTATGACGGCAGCAGATGTCCCTGGCAGGCGCTCGGGTGCCGCCCAGGTGGGGAAGCCTGCGATGCGTCGCGGCTCCGCTTCTCGTGCGGCGGTGTCTGCCAACAGGTTTGTCACTAACCGGAGTGCCGGCCGATGAGAATCGTCTTCGCCAAAGGACTGCTCAATGCGCTGATCAGCATCCTCGGCGCCAGTTTGATCATCTTCATCATGTCGCGGCTGTCCGGCGATCCCCTGTCGCTGCTGCTGCCGATGGACGCGCCGCAATCGGCGGTGCAGGTAATGAGGCACGAGCTTGGTCTCGATCGGCCGATGTGGGATCAATACCTGATCTTCCTGTGGAAGGCGGTCCAGGGCGATTTTGGCCGGTCCTATCGCTGGCAGATGCCGGCGATAGAGCTCGTGTTCGAACGGCTGCCGGCAACAATCTACCTGGCCATGGCGGCGTTTGCCTTCAGCCTTGCGCTCGCGATTCCGCTCGGCGTGCTGTCGGCAGTCCGTCGTGGTTCGTGGATCGACCAAATCGCACGGATCATTGCAATGCTGGGCCAGGCAGTGCCGTCGTTCTGGGTTGGGCTCCTCCTTATCCTGGTGTTCGCGGTCAACCTGCAGTGGCTTCCCGCCTTCGGTGCTGACGGCTTCCAGCACGTGATCCTCCCGGCGATCGCGCTTGGCTGGTATCCGGTCGCAGCGCAGACCCGCGTCATCCGTTCCGGCATGCTCGAGGTGCTCGATAGCGACTACATTCGCATGGGGCGTGCCGTCGGCACGCCGGAGCGTCTACTGATCTGGAAGTATGCCTTCCGCAACGCGCTGCTGCCGCTCGTTACCATCATGGGCGTCTACTTCGCCTATATGCTGAGCGGCTCGTTCGTGGTCGAGACGGTGTTCGCCTGGCCCGGACTTGGACGAACGGTCGTCGAAGCGGTATTTGCGCGCGACTATCCAGTGGTGCAGGCCGGCGTTCTCATTACGTCGATCCTTTTCGTGCTGTCCAATTTTCTTATCGACCTGTCCTACAGCATTATTGATCCAAGAATCCGCCTGTGACTATAATCTTGGCACCGACACCTGTCACCGTGGCGGACGCTCCGCAGCTACCGTTTTTGGTCCGTTTCCGCCTGAAGGGCACGCCATGGATCCCGATTTTGATCTTGTTGCTGATCATTGTCGCAGCCATGGGCGGCGAAAGCATCGCACCGCATGACCCGAACGGACTGGACCTCGGCGCGGCGTTCCGGCCGCCGTTCTGGCAAGCGGGCGGTAGTTACGACTATCTGCTTGGCACCGACAATCTCGGCCGCGACATCTTCTCGCGCATCATTGCTGGCGCGCGGGTATCCGCAATCGTGGTTCTGTATGCGATCGGATTCTCCGGTGCGATCGGCACGATGCTTGGCATCATGGCCGGCTATTTCGGCGGCATCGTCGATATGATCATCGTCCGCATTACCGAGATCATGATGGCCATTCCGACCCTGGCGCTAGCGTTGATTTTCACCGCAACAATGGATCCCGGGCTCTCCACCGTCATCATCGTCATCGTGTTAACCTACTGGAGCTGGTACGCGCGCATTATCCGTAGCGAGATCCTGTCGCTGCGCGAGCGCGATTATGTGGCCTTTGCCAAAGTCGCCGGCTGCGGCCCGGTGACCATCTTCTTACGGCACCTCGTGCCGAACATCTTCAACACGCTCGTGGTGCTGATGACGCTGCAGGTCGGGCAAGTGATCATCTTCGAGGCCTCGCTCTCTTTTCTGGGCGTTGGCATTCAGCCGCCCGACACATCATGGGGACTGATGCTCGCTGACGCGCGGCAGTACATTACTTACGCGTGGTGGGGCATCACCATACCTGGAATCGCCATCATGCTCACCTGTCTCTCATCGAATCTGATCGGCGACTGGTTGCGTGACCTGCTCGACCCGAAACGGAGACAACTGTGACCGCGGCGCCCCTTCTGCAAGTCGAGAACCTGCAAATGCACCTGCATCTACGCCGCGGCGTGGTGAAGGCGGTGGATGGCGTTTCATTTGAAGTGCACGAAGGCGAGACACTAGGCATCGTTGGCGAGTCCGGCTCGGGCAAGACAATGACATGCCTATCGATCCTGCGCCTCCTGCCGATCCACAGTGACGGCAGGCTGGACGGCAGTGTGAAGCTCGACGGCGAAGACCTGCTGCAGCTCAGCGAAGAGGACATGGCCAGCCGGGTGCGCGGACCGAAGGTTGCGATGATCTCACAAGACCCAATGACCTCGCTCAATCCGGTCTACCCCGTTGGCGACCAGGTCTCCGGGCCGTTCCTGTACCACAAACTGGTCAGGACCGTTCGCGAGGCGATGGCTGCCGCCGCGCAAGGCTTGCGTCGCGTGCGCATTCCCTCACCGGAGCGGCGGCTGAAGAACTATCCGCACCAGTTTTCCGGCGGCATGCGCCAGCGTGTCGTAACCGCCATGGCGATCGCCTGCTCGCCACGTCTATTGATCGCCGACGAGCCGACCACTGCGCTCGACGTCACCATTCAGGTCCAGATCATGAACCTGCTGCGCAGTATCCAACAGGACACGAAGGTTGGCATCATCCTGGTCACGCATGATCTTTCGATCGTCGCCGGTCTCTGCCATCGTATCGCGGTGATGTATGCAGGCCGCATCATCGAAACCGGCAAGGTGCGCGACATCTACCGCAATCCGCAGCATCCCTATACCCAAGCCCTGCTGGAGGCGATCCCGCACCTTGGACAGAAGCGCAGGCGTCTTGCCGCCATCCCTGGCCAGCCGCCGAGCCTGACGGATCTGCCTAAGGGATGCCGCTTCGCGCCGCGCTGCCCGAAACGCATGTCGGTATGCGATGATTATCCGCCGGCGACCGACCTCGGCGACCGTCATGTCGTCAATTGCTGGCTCGCAGCGAAGCAGTAACGATCATGGGCCTCGAACTTCGCGACCTCTCCAAGCATTTCACGGTCCGCAGCGATCGCGGCAAGGCGACAGTGCGTGCGGTAGAGCGCGTGAATCTCGATATTCCTGAGGGCCAGACAATCGCGCTGGTCGGAGAATCCGGCTGCGGCAAGACCACCATCGCCAAGCTCGTGCTGAAACTCGAAACGCCGACCTCCGGCGCCGTGACCTTCGACGGCAAGAGTCTCGAGGAGATGTCGCGCAAGGAGATCAAGGATTACCGACGGCAGGTGCAGGCGGTGTTTCAGGATCCTTACGCCTCCCTCAACCCGCGCCTTACGGTGCGTCGGATCATCACTGAGCCGATACTTGCGCACTACAAGCGCGATCGCGCGAGGCTCAACGCGCGCGTCGCCGAGCTCCTGGAGATTGTCGGCCTGCCGCCGAGGGCGGCCGATCTCTATCCGCATGAATTCTCCGGCGGACAGCGCCAGCGCATCGCGATTGCACGAGCGCTTGCGCTCAATCCGCGCATCATCATCCTCGATGAGCCGATCTCCGCCCTCGACGTGTCGATCCGCGCGCAGGTGTTGAATCTGCTGATGGACATCCAGGAAAAGTTCGGCCTGACATACCTCCTGATCGCGCACGACCTGGCGCTGGTCGAGCATCTCTCGACCCGCGTGGCGGTGATCTATCTCGGCAGCGTGGTGGAGACGGGTGAGAGCGAGCAGATCTTCGCGGCGCCAAAGCATCCCTACACGCAGGCGCTGTTGAACGCGGTGCCGCGCCCGGATCCGGACTATGTGCCGAAGGCGGCGGAGGGTTTCGATGATACCGGCAGCGCGCTGGAGCCGCCGAGCGGCTGCAAATTCCGTCTGCGCTGCCCGCACGCAATGGCGGTGTGCAAGACCGACAACCCGCCGCTCATAAAACTGGCCGACGGCCGCGAGGCGGCATGCCATCTGCTCAGCGGTCCGCCGCCGGCTCAAATATGAAGAGAACAGAAAACAATTGAGAAACTGCTCCAATGAGCAGCGCGCTTTCCGTGCTGATGAATCGTTCAGCTCCCTACCGTATTGCGGCCCATTACTGCGGATGTCCGCTCGCAGCGCACGGCGCAACTTCAGCAGGTAGGTCGAGACCCGATCGAACTACCTCGCTTCGCTTCCGCGCGGTCATATGATACGGGTGGGCCTGCTCGTTAGGTTGAGCAAGATCTGCCAGCAGAAGGCGCCTCCGCTGCACCTTCACCATTAAATCGACGAATCCTGCGTCTGCTCTATGTGCGTCATGCATTGAGATACCTTGTTCCGCAAGGTTCGTGCCTGCCCCGTGGCGGCTTTGCGCTCGAGCGCTGCTCTACGCGCCTCATCGACCTTTGCAAGAAAGAGTCCGTTGAAATCCATCGGAAATAACCTTTCGAGCGCGGTATTTAAGCGCCGGCACGCTACTCGGTGCACGGATCGATATGCAAAGTTCTCTACACTCAGGTTCTAGGACAGGCACAACTTGTTTGCGGCAGGTCCGGATTCATTTTGCTGGGCGACCTGCTGCCGAGTAGATATCGACTTCGCGGAGGATGAGAAATGGGCTCGATGGTCTCTCAAGGGGAAGCAGAATGACGATGAAAGGGGTTGTGAATATCGACGACCTGCGCAAGCTAGCGAAGAAGCGGCTCCCCAGGGCCGCTTACGATTTCATCGAGGGCGGTACCGATGACGAGGTCGGGCTGGACACCAACGAACAGGCCTTTCGCCATGCGCGCATCGTGCCGCGGCGCCTGATCGATGTCAGTGTACGCGACCAGTCTGCGATGCTCTTCGGCCGAAGTTATTCTAGTCCGATCGGCATCGCCCCGACCGGCCTGGCAGGCATGTTTCGTCATGGTGCTGACATAATGCTGGCTGAGGCGGCGCGCGAAGCTAACGTGCCGTTCGTCATGTCGGGCGCCAGCACGGGCTCGATCGAGGATCTCGGCAGGTTGGCACCCGACCACGGCTGGTACCAGCTCTACTCGGCCAAGGACCCGTCGATCTCTGAGGACATCATCAAGCGGGCGAGTGACGCCAGGCTCAAGACTCTGGTCTTCACTGTCGATGCGCCGGAAGGCTCCAACCGCGAGCGCAATATTAGGAACGGCTGGGGCTGGCCGCCAAAGCCGACATGGAAGATCAAGTTCGAAGCGCTACGCCATCCGACTTGGATGATGCATTGGCTGCAGCACGGCAGTCCTTATTTTGACAACTGGGTCAAGTACGCCGGACCCACGGCCAGCGCTGAAAAAGTCGCCGATTTCGTGGCCTACCAGTTAAAGTCGCCGATGACCTGGGAGCATGTCGAGCGCTATCGAGACCTGTGGAAGGGTAATTTCGTGCTCAAAGGAATCATGCACCCCGATGATGCAGTCCGCGCGCGCTCGCTTGGCCTGGACGGCATCATCGTTTCCAACCACGGGGCGCGGCAGTTCGACAAGGCGCCGTCCCCCCTGGAGGTGCTGCCCGCGATCTGCGACGCGGTGGGCGACAAAGTGACTGTAATGCTCGACGGTGGTATCCGCCGTGGCGTTGACGCGCTGATCGCCATTTGCATGGGTGCCAAGTTCGTCTTCCAAGGCCGGCCGACTCTTTACGGCGTGACTGCCAGTGGAGTAGCCGGTGCAGCCAAGGCGTTGGCGATCTTCCATCGCGAGATCGACATCAGCATGGCTCAAATCGGAGCCACCAAGATCGCCGATCTCGGCCCGCATTTTCTGATGTGGAAACAAGAGGAGGATTCGCGCCGCAACGGGCGCTGAGGAATCTAGGCGATCGACCTATATTCCGGCCTCAGCGGCCGCTATTCCTAATAATTGGCTCGTCGGCCGAAAACTGGCAGAGAAGAATAGGCGAAGGGCGCGTACTAGTTTGGTGGTGAGCGACGACAGCAAACAATAGTCACGCGTCAGGAGGCCTCGTTGTGAGCCAGACCTTGCCCAGCACCCCGATCCTATCGCTGCAATTCGGCATCGTAAACCCCCCGCTGACTACGAGCTCGAGGATCTGAGCAGCCTGATTTGATGCTGCGCGTTCAAGGCAACCGCGGGAGCGGTCCCCGTCACCCTCCGAAGACGGGAGCTAGATGTTTGATCCCAGAGGACGCCGAAGGAGCAACTCGGACAAGCTATCGCCCGTGGCTCGCATGGACAACGGCTACTATGATTGGTCGCCCATCCCAGCAGGCCTCGCCTCGAATGGCCAGGGGGTAGCGGTCTGCTTCATGCTGCACTTCGAGCATTTCAATTGGTACCCACGTCCGGATGTAGTTGTCCCTCCAAGTTTCGCGGCTGAAGCCACACCGTACCCGCGGATTCCTGACGTCCACAGTACGTCCGCGTATGAATATGGGAATCGTGTCGGCGGGTTTAGAGTACTCGATGTCCTTCGTAGGAATGGTGTCCGACCGACGATTGCAATGGACCTAGATGTGGCCAGGCGGGCAGACCGCTGGTGGACCAATGCTTGGCGGGTGAAGCGGAATTCGTCGGGCATGGCCTCTCCAGTGAAATGTTCATCGATGAGCCATGTTCGAGGAGGTGGAACGCGCGTTCACCAGTCCACTATCAAACGCCCTGCCGAGACTGTCGGCCAGACCGTTCTGGGATGGAAAGGCTCGGAGTGCGGAGAGTCGTCTAGGACAGTGCGATTGCTTGCCGCATATGTGAAGACGGCACAAGCAACGCGCGCCTGATGATAATGAACATCCATCCATGGATATTGGGACAGCCCCTTCGCATCCGGCAATTTGCGCATGTTGTGGGTCACATGCGGGGAGCAAGCGAGGATGTTGCGATGGTGAGGTGTGCGATGTCTACCGAAAGAGCACGAGGTAAGCATCGAATGGACGGTCCCCAAATTTGTCGAATCAATCTCCACAGTTGTCTGGTATGGCGGAACGCGGGGTAGCGGCGCTACGCATCGGTCGCCAGTCTCCTGTTTGCGCCTGCTGACGAAGAGATCGATGGTCTATCTTGGAGATGTAATGTAGGCGTCGACGGCACCCGGACCTGCGGCGTGGCCTGAGGTGTTTGGAGGCCTTGCCAATGGATAACCGCCGGTAGGGTTACATTCTCTCTATTGGGTCGCCTCAGGCTCGCGCGTGTATCTAAGTTCGATATTGCTCCGCGCTGTCGCAATCGCTGGAGCCAGTCGTGGGTGACGGAACGGTTCGCAAATCCTGCGATAATCGCATTTATTTGCAGTTCAACTGCGCTGTCGGGGGAAACTCGAAACCTTTCGCTTGCTTGTGCTGATTAAAATTGACTCCGGAGCTTGATTTGCTCGGTCTCCGAGGGGCCGGCACAAACAGGAGGAAGCGCATGGACTTCAAGGTTTCGCCGAAATCGCTGCGGGAGAGCTGCAGCGCCGAGGAGTGGCAGGCGCGGGTCGATCTAGCGGCTGCGCATCGAATAGCTTTCCTTCAGGGCTTCTCAGAGGGCATTTACAATCATCTGACTTATGTGGTGCCCGGCCGCAGCGACCGCTACTATCAGATTCCATTCGGGATGCATTGGTCCGAAGTAACTGCTTCTTCATTCATGGAAGTAGGCATCGAGGATGGCCAAGTGAAGCGCGGAGAAGGCGTGGTCGAGCGCTCCTGCTATTGCATCCATGCGCCGATCCATAAAGCCGCGCCGAAATCGAAGGCGATCTTTCATACCCATATGCCGTTCGCCAGTGCCCTTACCCGCCTCGAAGATCCGCGCATTAAGCAAATCGGTCAGGGCGAAACCATGATGGCGGGGGTAATCGCATATGATGATTCCTTCCCAGGGCCTGCGAGCGATCCAGCTGAGGGCGTGCGGCTCGCCAAAGTGCTTGGGGAGAAGAAAGTGCTGTTCATGGCCAATCATGGCATCACGACTGTCGGCGAGACAATCGCAGAGGCTTACGACAAGCTTTATTATATCGAGCGTGCCGCACAGGTGCAGCTCTACGCTATGTGGACCCACCAGCCGCTGAAGCATCTCCCGCAACAGGTGATCGACGAAACGACGCGCAGTGTTGGCGTCGTGCGAGCGAGTCCGTCCCCAGCCGAGCGGCACTTCGATGCCCAGAAGCGGATACTCGACCGGAAAGAGCCCGATTACGCGACGTAACCGCGCATTGTTGGGTGGAAAGACAGGCGGCTACCATGCCGAGCAACGCAAAACGTGGTGGGCACTGCGCTTCGTCCACCCACGTTCCGACTGCTGTTGGCTCGCTCACACGATGCGCGGGCCTCTGCGCCTCAATGCTTCCATCCTGCGGTCGGCATAGGCCGGATTGAGTCAGGCGAGTTCCAGCATGTGGCGGTGCGGCGCTTTCAACTCGTTGGACATCACCTCGTTGCCGACGCGCACCGTCACCTGGTCGCCATGTCGGAATTGCGGTACCGGCGAAACCCATGATGACGTCGCCCTCGCTGGTTGCCGATCTTGCGCTTGTTCGATCGCGAAGAGGCCCATAGCATGACAATTCACGCCATGAAACTGTTGCCGCAGATCGTGCAGCGGCCGGATGATCCCAACCTCGCGGTGCGCGCCTTCGGGCCGAAATTGCCGATCCCGATCCGGATGGCGCCTAGTTTCGACAAGAGTAGTATCAGTAAGCGCGGTCGCGACCATGTCGTTGATCTTCTCTCGATCCGCAGGGCGAGCGCCGAGTTGGCACGCGCCTGTCTGATCAACCCGCCGAGGATGACATAGTTGGCAAGCACCAGCGAAACCCTCGGCGAGTTTATTTGCTGAATATTGACCCGCAGCAACTTTATTGGTCTCTCCAAACTGTTCGACACAGCTGCTTCTGATCTTGTTGATGGGCGCCTGCAGGGCTCCGCCACGCCCGATTTTGCCGTTGAGAACGGGCTTCTCGATGTTACGGGCGCGGATGAGCGAATAAACTCTAGTCGACCGGCTACTGGGGAGATAATCGCGTACGTTGTTCGCTACAGTGTCACGAATATGGATCTCGCAAACGCGGCAGTCGAACATCGTTTGTTGCTGCATGCCTGGGACGCGCAGCGACTTGCTCATCATTACCGCTTAACAAGTAGGCAAATCGGCTGCGTTGCTACCAATCTCGAAGAGCTTCGGTTTAGCTAGTCTTATTACTTTGGAGATGAGCATGCCCGCTGAAAGACCAGACATTACCATTGTTCTGTGCCACCCTGACGCTGAATTGTATGCACGGCTTGTTGCGGATCGCTTCCCTCAGGTTCGCACGATCATCGCGCCAAGCCCTGATCAGCTCGCGCGCTGCATAAACGAGGCGGATGCCCTCCTCGCATCTTCGTTACCCGTCGACCTATTTGAACACGCGAAAAAACTGCGTTGGATCCAATGCCCTTTCGCCGGCGTCGATTCGATCATGCCGTTTCGCGAAACGATAGGGGAAATCACCATAACAAATGCGCGCGGCATTCATGGTGATATCATCGCTGATTATGTAATGGCCGGCGTAACCATGCTGCATTGGGATTTCCGTAAACTCCTGCGCGATCAGGCGGAGCGGAGATGGAGCCCGCGCTTTGTCGCGCCATTGGCCGAGAAGACGCTCGGCGTCGTGGGTCTGGGCTCGATCGGGGCGACGATCGGCCGACGCGCGAAGAGTGCGGGAATGACTGTGGTCGGCTCGAAGCGGGATGCCTCAGTGCCTGTCGATGGTGTTGACCGGCTGTTTGCCTCGGGCGCCCTTGACGAAATGTTGCCGCTTTGCGATTTCGTGGTGCTGGCCGTACCGGCGACGGCAACCACCGCGGCTCTCATCGGTGCGGCTGAGATCGCGCGAATGCGCCGCAATGCTTTTTTGATCAACATCGCCCGCGGCCAAGTTGTCGTGGAGGCCGAACTGATCCAGGCGCTGAAGGCGGGCACGATCGCCGGTGCGTTGCTCGACGTGTTCCAGCGGGAACCGCTGCCTCAGGAAAGCCCGTTGTGGGACATGCCGAACGTAATTGCGACACCGCACGTTTCAGGAAGTGCGACAAACTATCCGGAGCGGGTATTTTCCATCTTCGCCGATAACATCGAACGTTTTCTCAGGGGACAGTCCTTGACCAATGTCGTGGATCTGGGACGTGGTTATTGACTGCGGCGCTCCAGGTTCGGGCGGTCGGCCAGCCACAGCGACATGCGGCGCTTAAGCCTTCAGGCGCGATCGTGTTCCGTGGCAAAAGGCAACCTGATGTGACCACGCCGAACGCGATGCTGCATGCCGAACCGCGGCCCGCTTGGCCGCGAAGCCTAGGCGTGGTCGAAAGGCGCCCCTCCAATGCTCACTCAAGAAGAGGCTTACTATGATCAATCGCATGCAATTCTACATCGACGGCGCCTGGGTCAATCCCGCCGTCAAGAAATCCACCGCCGTAGTCAATCCGGCGACGGAAGCGGCGATGTACGAGCTTGCGCTGGGCTCCAAGGCCGACGTGGATGAGGCCGTCGCCGCCGCCAAGCGCGCGTTCGTGACATTCTCCCAGACCAGCCGTGACGAGCGCGTTGCGCTGCTCACCAAGGTCATCGAGATCTACAAGGGCCGTCTCAAGGAGATCGGCGCCGCCGTCTCCGACGAAATGGGTGCGCCGCTGCCAATGGCGGAGAAGCTGCAGGCCGGCGCCGGTCTTGGCCACCTCATGACCACGCTCGACGTGCTCAAGAACTATCATTTCGAGGAACCGGTCGGCACCGCCATGGTGCTGCGCGAGCCGGTCGGCGTGGTCGGCATGATCACGCCCTGGAACTGGCCGCTCAACCAGATCGCCTGCAAGGTCGCGCCCGCACTCGCCGCTGGCTGCACCATGATCCTGAAGCCATCGGAGTTCACCCCGACCTCGGCCTTGATCTTTGCGGAAATCCTCCATGAAGCCGGCGTGCCGAAGGGCGTGTTCAACCTCGTCAACGGGCTCGGCCCCGAGGTCGGCGCCGCCATGAGCGAGCACCCCGATATCGACATGATCTCCTTCACGGGCTCGACCCGAGCCGGCATCGACGTGGCCAAGCGCGCAGCGCCGACCGTGAAGCGCGTCAGCCAGGAGCTCGGCGGCAAGTCGCCGAACGTCATCCTCGAGGGCGCCGACCTGCAGAAGGCGGTGACCGGCGGCGTGATGCACATGTTCAACAACTCCGGCCAGTCCTGCAACGCGCCCTCGCGCATGATCGTGCCGGCCTCGAAGATGAAGGAAGTCGCCGCGATCGCGAAGGCGGTCGCCGACAAGACCAAGGCGGGCGATCCGCGCGCCGAAGGCACCACGATCGGACCCGTGGTCAACCGCGGCCAGTGGGACAAGATCCAGGCTCTGATCAAGAAGGGCATCGACGAGGGCGCAACGCTCGTCGCCGGCGGTCCGGGCCTGCCCGAAGGCGTCAACAAGGGCTTCTACGTCCGTCCGACCATCTTCGCCGACGTCACCAACGAGATGACGATCGCGAAGGAGGAAATCTTTGGACCAGTGCTGACAATCATCGGCGCCAAGGACGAAGCCGACGCCGTCAGGATCGCCAACGACACGCCCTATGGTCTCGCCGGTTACGTCTCGGCCGACACCGTGGAAAGCGCGCGCCGCGTCGGCCGCCAGATCCGCGCCGGCAACGTCAACCTGCAGGGCGTGCCGAACGAGAGCTCCGCGCCGTTTGGTGGCTACAAGCAGTCCGGCAACGGCCGCGAGTGGGGCCGCTACGGTCTGGAAGAGTATCTCGAGGCCAAGGCCGTCGCGGGTCACAACGCGGCGTAAGCCGATCCGCGACTGACAAGATTTTGGCGCCGGGCGGATCACCGCTCCGGCGTCAGGTTTGGAGACTGGACTTCCCTTGACCGGGATCGCGACTTCTCGATCTGACGTGTTATCTTCCCGCGAGCCGGTGGCCACTTCGCTTGAAAACGCTCTAACGCCTAGCGCGCCTTGGGCGTTCACATAGAGCGCATCGATCGACTGGATCGCTGCCATGAACAGACGGTTGCGCGTCGGTCCGCCGAAGCAGAGGTTGGGGCAGCGCGATGCGGCCGATCATGACGCCGTCGGGCGCGAACCGACCACGCCGTCGAGCTCGGGATCACCCATGCCCCAGCCGCACCAGAGATTGCCATCGACGTCGCAACACATGCCGTCCGGCGTGCTCGGGCCGGCATCGATGAACACACGCTTGTTGGAAATCGTCGTGCCAGCCGGCGACACGCCATACGCAAGGATCTTCCGGTTCGGCACGCCACCGGATCCCGCGACGCATAGGATCTTCTCGTCCGGCGAGAAGCAGAGCCCGTCCGGCCCCGGCCCGCCCTCGGTGGCGATCGTGGCCTTGCCGGTCACGGGATCGGGCCGTTGCACGTTTGGATCAATCTCGGATTCGGCCTTGTAGCGTTCGTAATTGCCGAGCGGGCCGAAGGTGGGATCAGCGAACCAAATCGAGCCGTCGGACTTCACGACGGTGTCGTTCGGCGAGTTCAGGCGCTTGTCGTCAACGAGTTCATCAGAAGGAGTGAATACAATCCGATAAAACGGGCTCACGCCAATGGCAAACGTTCGCGCGCGATGTACGTTGATACGGATCGGCTCATGGCGAGCAAAGTCTCCATGGTCGAGCAGATTCGAGCGCACGCGCCAAGGATTGCGAACGTGAGCGAGACAGGAGATCACGCGGTGGCGCGTCCTGAGCGCGAGCAGAACGCGCGGATCCCAGCGCGATGCTCTAATCGGACGCAGAATTTCAGCTGAATCTGTCCATACATTAGAGGAATTCGGCATTGAATGCGCCTAATGCTTCGTCTACGAAATAGTGAAAAGATGGCCCTCTGTGAGGGAGCAGAGCTTCTGGAATAGGGCTCATTGTCAGGTCCGCGATCTTTTCTGTTATCAGTCCTGCTGGAGAGTGACGTTCACTGCCGTTGTTGAACAATATGCCATACCGCTACAATGCCGTCGTTGAACACATCCGCAAGCGGGTCGATGCCGGTACGCTCAAGGTTGGTGACCGTTTGCCATCGATTAGGCAACTCAGCCTCTTGACAGGATTCAGCGCAGTTACAATTCATCACGGTTATGAGCTGCTCGAGAGCCGAGGCTACTGCACGGCTCGCCCGCGATCAGGATATTATTTGACGCGCATTTCGTCGGAGCTAGGCGATTTCTCGCAAGACGGCGAAAACTCGGTCGAACCAATTTCCATCGGGGACTTTCCGCAGGCCCTGCTTTTGTCGTGGCAGAATCGGACCTTGAATGCGTTCGGTGCTCCGCAACCAAGCGACGATCTCTTCGACTGTGCAGAACTTGACAGCGTGATGCGCCGCATTCTCCGCCGCCGGAAGCTGCCCGCCAAAGACGCCGTCATGGGCGATATTGATCTCCGCCTGCAGATAGCCAAGCGCGCCGCGCAGCGCGGCATATTTACGCGATATCAGGACATTATCGTAACGGGATCGGCTACGCAGGGGCTCAATCTCTGCCTGGACGCCCTGACCGATCCCGGTAATGTCATCTTGGTTGAAAGCCCATCATATTTCCCGGCCTTATCGAGTATCAAACACCGGAACCTCCGCGTCGTCGAGATCTACTCCCATCCTAGAACCGGCGTCGATCCAGACCAGTTCGAATATCTAGTTAAGAATAACAACATTAGGGTTGCTTTGCTGATGGCGAACAATCACTTCCCTACTGGCATCACCTATGGTGAGGAAGGTATGAAGCGGATCGTCGCCGCCGCGCACAAGAACACCGTCACCATCATTGAAAATGATATGCTTGGCGATCTTTATTACGGCATCAGCAATCCCAGGTCCTTGAAAAAGTTTGATTCGAGCGAGACTGTGCTGCAGTTCAGCAGCTTTGAGTGCAGCTTGGCCCCAGAATACGGGCTTGGGTGGGTGATAGCGGGCAAACACGCACAGCCCATTCTCGCCGCCTCTTGTTTGGGAGGTTACGCGATCAACGACTTTCGGATTCAGCAGGCGCTTGCCGAATATCTATCGTGCCACAGCCAAGACAGGCACCTGCGCCGGATCCGGGATACGCTCGCCTCGCGGATGGAGCGGGGGCTGCAGCTCCTTGGCGAGAGGTTGCCAGCTGGTTGCTCCATCAGCCGGCCGAACGGCGGGTATATGTGCTGGGTTCATGCTCCACAAGGGTTTAAGTCAGGCAGAGCCGCAAGGGCGCTTCACAAGCAACGCGTAAGCATTCTGCCCGGCCCGGTATTTTCCGCAGCGGCACGATCTTTCGAGAATTTATTCGCGCTGAACTTCTCCTTTCCATGGACGACTACCAATGAGGCCAAGATCGGCAAAATTGCCGACTCAATTGCCGAAATCGCCCATTGACTAGGTCAGCGTTTTCTTGGTTCGAATCATATCAGGGGGCGTCGGCGAGTTTGTAGGACCAGGTATGGACGACGGGATGGCGATTGACGTCGTCAATTCTGGCCATTATGCGCTCTTTGAGTTCATACTTTGATGTTACCCGGATGTGACGCAGGACGGAGCGGGCGGACTTGGAGAAGAAGCCCTCGATGAGGTTGAGCCAGGAGCCGTGTTTGGGCGTGAAGGTAAACTGGAAGCGGCCTGCCGGTCGTGTGTCGAGCCAGGCTCTGGTTTCTCTCTAGATATGCCCGTAATGAGTATCGAGAATGAACTTGATTGCGGTCCGGGCCGGATAAGCGGGATCGAGGAGCGTGAGGAATTCGATGAACTCTCGGCTGCGGTGGCGGTCTTTGACGAGCGCGTGGACCTTCCCGGTGAGCAGGTCAATCCCCGCCAACAGGCTGAGCGTGCCGTGACGTTTGTACTCATGATCGCGCGAAGGTCGCGTGCACGCCCGGCACGCTGTCGTCGCGATGGCCTGGATCCCCGGCTTCTCGTCATAGGAGACGATCGCGACCGGTGTGTCCGATTTCTTCGACCGGCCAGCGGCTTTTTTCAGAACCTGGACCTCGCGATAGACATACAGAACCTCCGCCATCATCTGCTCGAACTCGGCGTCGCGGTTTTCAAGATAGTAGCGCACCTTGTGCGGCTTGATGTCCTCCTGACCGAGAAGCTTGCACACCGTGCCCTGAACCAGACGGGCGAGACATTGATGTCGGGCCTCTGGTCCGTGCTCGCGGGCATGGCGGGCCAACAGCCGCGTCGTCCACAACTCGTGCGGATAGCCATGCTCCCTGGCCTTGTCGCACGCCAGAGACACCAGCCAGGCCTTGGCCGCCGGCGTGATCACCGGCCGCTTGCCCGGTCGCGGGCGCTCGTCGAGCGCCGCCAGCGCGCCATCGGCCCGCCGCCCGCTCGACGCAGCGCTGGACCGTCTGATGACGAGCGCCAAGTCTCTGTCCCACCGCAAAGAACGACGGGGTCTCGCGGTAGGCAAGCAGCATCGCGGCCCGCGACACCCGGCGCGCCGGTTCGGTCCTGGACCGCGAAAGAGCCGTCAACGTTTCGATCTCCTCATCCATCATCGCCAACTCGACCGCTTGCCGCCATCCTGCCATGATGAAACTCCTCGTTCAGTCAATCGCAAACGAGGAATCCACAAACAAACGTCCCGTTCCATCACCGCCAAGTTCATGGAATCGGTCGTCTAGTTATGGGCTACCTACGTTTTGACGGAGCAGCGGCGCTCCGAGGTCAATAGCGTTCGCCTGCACCAACAGTGTGCACGGTCTTCGGACTGCTGATGCGATCGATGGCGCAGCGCGCGCGACTCCGGTGCTTGCGTCTATGGGTAAACGACTATGCGGTGCAGTATTGGCGCCAAGAATTTTATCGTCCGCCAAACAATGAGGACTGACTGGCCTGCATTCCCGATGCTTATGCGGATAGATCGCAGCCTCTAACGCGAGCAGTCACGGATGTAAGAGTGGCAAACCTGGAAATATCTAACGCATTGCCCAAAGTCAGCTCGACCTGCAGCAACGGCAGCCGTCCGTCGCGATTGATGCACTGCTCGGCGCGACCGGCAGAAGCCGAGGTACATCTCTAGTCACAATACTGTCTTAGAGAACGCCAGGAAACATGGCCTCATCACTAGCGCGGCCTAGATGTGGAGCCTCAAGAGGTTGTCCTCGGTTAGACCGAGTCTGCTGATTGGCGTCTGCGAGTTTATACCACCATGTGGTCTGTGCCAGTTGTATTGGTGCAGCCAGATTGGCAGTTCTTGGGCGCGCCGATCTGACGTTGGATAGGCTTTGGCATAAGCCCATTCCCGAAGTGCGGTCTGGATGAAGCGTTCGGCCTTGCCGTTTGTTCTGGGCGTGTAGGGCTTGGTGCGGATATGCTTGATGCCCAAATTCCGACAAGCATCGCGGAATGCGAAGGACTGGTAGCAACTCCCATTGTCGGTCATGACGCGCGTGACGTTGACGCCGAGGGTTTTGTAATAAGTAACCCTACGCGGTAGGCCGCAGCGCGCTGATCTTTCCAGTTAACCGTTAGAGCTCGTCGGACTCCTCGGTTTTCGGCTTCATCGTCGCAGCGAGCACTTGGCGGCGTTTTTCGATGATGCTAGGGTCCTCTTTGTGGATTGCGATCAGCTCTTTGAGGTTCTCGATCCCCTCATCGGTGAACGCCATCACCCCATCTTCATCGACGCCCACGACCCATAGCTGGCCATCCTCGGGGTCCATTTCTTCGGCGACCTCGAACAGCCATTCCTCGTCTTCTCCAAGCATCTCGGCGACATGGCCGAGGGTAAACACGTGGCTGACTTTGTTGACGGGCCCCATCAAGCCGCCTGCGCCGCGAGGCCTTGCTGTTGCGCAATCTTCCAGTTCCAGGGCAGCAGCTCATCGAGCCTGTGGGCGGGGTGGATGGCGATGCGAGCGAGTACATCGGCAAGCCAGACCTGAGGATCGACGTCGTTCATCTTCGCAGAGACGATGAGGCTATACATGGCGGCGGCACGACGCCCTCCGCGGTCGGACCCGCAGAATAACCAAGACTTTCTGCCCAATGCGATGCCGCGCAGCGCTCTTTCGGCGGCGTTGTTCGAGAGACAGACGCGGCCATCGTCGAGGAAGCGTGTGAAGGAGCCCCAGCGCTTGAACATGTAGTTCATGGCCTTGGCCAGATCGTGACCGCGGGAGAGCTTGGCGCACTGCTCACGCATATAGGCTTCCAGATCGGCAACCAACGGAGCGCTCTGCGCCTGGCGGACAGCCTCTCGGTGGTCGGCGCCTTGGCCATTGATCGTGCGCTCGATTGCGAAGAGGGCGTCGATGCGACGCACGATCTCGATCGCAATCGGCGAGAGGGCGATCTCCTTCTTGCCAGCAGCCTTACGTCGCGCGTTTTCCTCAAGATCCGCCATGGCGAAGAACGGGCGCCGGGCATGCACCCAACAGGCCGCCTCCCTGATAGGCCCAGGACTTCGCGGGGGCTCGTAGAGTTTGGTGTATCCGCCGAAGGCGTCGGCCTGCAGGATACCGCTATAGTTGGCCAGATGCGCCTGCGGATGCTCGCCCCTTCGATCGCGCGAGTAATAGAACATTGCCGCCGGCGGATCTGAGCCGCCGAAGGGGCGGTCGTCCTTTACATAGACCCAGCATCGAGCGACATCGCACTTGCCCAAGGCCAGCACGGGCACGGTGGTGTCGTCGCCGTGGAGGCGTTCGGATGCCATGACGTGGGCTTCCAACAGACGCAACAGCGGCTCCAATACCGTGCAGCACGCTCCGACGGCGTCGGCTGCGGTCGACAGACTGATCGGCACGCCTTCCAACGCGTAACGCTCGGTTTGCCGGTTCAGAGGCTGATGCTGGCCGAACTTCTCATAGAGCAGCAGGCCCCGCCCACCCTCGCGGGATCACATGGAATGGCGCCGGTGCCTGGCTGATCTTCTCGCAGTCGCGGCAAGAGAACTTCTCGCGCACCGTCTCGATTACCTTCCACTGACGCGGCACCGATTCCAGCGTTCGGGTCACATCTTCGCCGAGCTTGCGCAAGCGATTGCCGCCGCAGCATTCGCACGCCGTCGGCGGATCGATCACCACCCGCTCGCGCGGAAGGTGGTCTGGGAACGTGTTGCGCTCAGCGCGCTTGCGCGTAAATCCGTCAACCGTAGTCGTTTTGGCGACTGCCTGCTCCGCCGCCAATTCGTCTTCCGTCGCGTTAGCTTCCAATTCTTCGAAGGTAAGCGCCAGCTGGTCGATCAACCGCGCCGAGCGCTCCGATTTCTGGCCGTAAACCTGGCGCTCGAGCTTCGCTATCCGCAAGGTCTGCTGCACAATCAGCGCGGCGTCCTCCGACGCCTTTGCCCGCGCTACCGCCAGCTCCGCTTTCAGCGCGGCGTTTTCTTCGGCAAGAGCGGCGCGATCAGCATCCATGAGACGAAGTGAATCATAGTTTTAGTGATTTGCGGCACCCCAAAATACGCGGGTTTCCACATTTTTCTTCGCTCATCCCGCCCTTGTCGGCCGCCACGTCAGTTGTGGATTGCGCCAATCGATCCCTTCGAGCATGTACGCCATCTGCGCCGCCGAGATCGACACCGCGTCACCTGACGCCGAAGGCCAGATGAACTTTCCGCGATCCAAGCGTTTCGCATAGAGCGACAGCCCGATCCCGTCATGCCAGAGGATCTTTGCCAAATCGCCACGCCGGCCTCGGAAGATATAGAGATCTCCGGCGTGGGGATCCCGCTTCAGGCTCTCCTGAACCTGCAAAGCCAGACCCTGCATGCCGCGACGCATGTCGGTGTGGCCGGTTGCGATCCAGACTCTGACGCCACCCGGTATCGGGATCATCGCCGGCTCAGAACATCAAGGACCCGCCCCAACGCGTCAGCATCGACGTTCTCGTCAACGCTGACACGCTTGCCGCCACCGAGTTCGATCTCGATCAGGCCCCGGCGCCTCCGGGGCGAAATCACCGCTGGGGCTTCAATCGATGGAACGCTTTCGGTCGCACCCGGGGTGAGCTGAACAGGGACAAGCTTCGGTCCCGCCGAAACGACACTCGCCAGGCGCGCCCGCCGCCGCCACGTGAACACCAAACTCGTCGAAATGCCGTGCCGCCGCGCGATCTCCGTCACAACCGCGCCGGGCGCCAGCGTCTCTTCGATGATCCGCATCTTATCGTCGCGAGACCAGCGACGACGACGCTCAACCCCGCCCAGGACCTCTACCCGCATCTACCGACCTTAAGGCTAGCCTTAAAGCTAGATCCTCGTCGGATACCTGCAACTCAACAAGGCGGCCCACCCCGGAGGAATACTGTAATAAGCCACAGCCGCCTTGAGGAAAGAAACAGCACTCTCCGCCGTCTCATCGGGCTTGATCTCCGAGAAGGCGACGCGGGAATGGTCGTCAATGCAGACATGGACGAAGTCCCAACCGGCGCCACGGCTTTTGTTCGGGCCACTCGGATCGCCGGTGATGCGGTGGCCGACACGCTGGAAACGCCCGAGTTTTTTGATGTCGATGTGGATGATTTCGCCCGGGTTGTCGCGCTCGTATCGGCGTTCCGGCTCGGCCGGCTCCAGGTCCCGTATCCGGTTCAAGCCCAAGCGGCGCAGGACGCGGCTGACGGTGGCCGCCGACACCTCGACCTCGGCTGCGATCTGCTTGCCGGTGTGGCGCTGCCGGCGCAAGGCCTCGATGGCTGCACACGTGGCTGGCGGGGTTTGGCTCGGCGATGAATGGGGTCGCGACGAGCGGTCGCGCAAACCATCCACACCTTCCTCGCGGAACCGCTGGACCCACTTGGCAACGGTCTTCGGTGTCGTGTTGAACTGGTAGGCAGCGTCGGCCTTGCTCAGCCCACCCTCCACCACGCTTCGGACCATCGCCTCTCGACCTTTGGGCGTCAAAGGCGCATTCTTGTGGACGTTCATCTGGTCTCTCCTTGGAACACTGAAGCTTCGCAACCTCAGCTTCCTCGGTTCAGACCAGATGGACAACCTCCTGAGAGACCACACCTAGAACGGGACTACTGCCTCTACCAACTTCCCCTTTCGGATCTACGCGAAGACAATCCAGCCGCACGAACGCAAAATGCCAGCCAGGCTTTTCAACTGAACAAGGAGCGCGAGAGGCCAATTTTCCGTGTCGTCGCAGAAACCGGCGCGACGCTTGCGTACGCTCCGCCAAACCATCGCTCAGCAGCAGAACGGTTTCAATCAGACGAGTACGAAATGAAGATGGTTGTGCTGATCAAAATTAAGATCAGCTGTATCTAGGAACACGATGAGCTTTGATGCCAAATGACTTGAGCAGTCGGAAACGGAACGGATGGACGATTTCATAATCATCGGCAGTGGCATCGCTGGCCATCACGCCGCTTCCGAGCTCTGCCGAAAGGCACCTGGCCACAATGTCCAAGTCGTTGGTGCAGAGTTGGGCCGGCCTTATGACAGGCCCCCGCTTTCCAAGGAATATCTACTGACAGCTGAACCTGTCCACCCGGAGCTTCGTCCGTCCGAGATTTATGGCTCGAACGTGGCGCTGCGAGACGGCCTAAGCGCAACGAGCATTGATCGGCAGAACCGGACAGTCACTCTCGCGGATGGATCACAGGTTCACTATGATAAGTTGCTGCTTGCAACGGGCTCCCGTCTGCGACAACTTCACCTTCCGCATGTCGACCCTAGGCGTATTTTCTACCTGCGCACACTTGAGGATGCTCAGCGGCTCAGAAGAGCTCTGTGTGAGAGTCCACGTGTTGCCATTATAGGAGGCGGCTTCATCGGACTAGAAGTAGCTGCGGCGGCACGCGTGCGCGGATGTACAGTGACAGTTCTAGAACGCGCGCCGCTGCTTCTTTCGCGTGCAGCAACGCCGAAGCTTTCAGAGTTTGCGCGCGCCTTGCATATCAAACGGGGCGTCAAGGTCTTGGTTGACCTCGAGGCGGGCGAGATTTTCGAAGAGAGCGGTGAGATAATTTTGAGGTGGCCCGGAGGGGAGCTCCGTTCCGACATCCTGGTGGTAGGTATCGGCGTTGTTCCGAATTCGGAGCTTGGTTCGCAGTGCGGGCTCGCCACGGCCGATGGAATTCTCGTTGATCAACAATGCCGGACCTCCGACGGTGCAATATTTGCAGCCGGGGAAGTGACGAATTATCCGATTGGCCGGCATGGTTTGCGGGCACGCACAGAATCGTGGAGCTCGGCATGCGCTCAGGGAGTCGTTGCGGCAAAAAACATGATGGGGCAAGATCGCTGCTTTAACGAGTTGCCATGGTTCTGGTCCGATCAGTATGACATCAATATCCAATGTATAGGATTACCAACCAAGGCATCGCGCTTCCTTCAGATCGGCGACTTGGCTTCCAACAGCTGGCTCCAGGTCGGAATTGACGACGCTGGCCACGTGATTGGGGCCGAGGGCGTCAACAGGGGGCGCGACATTTCGGCACTGCGACGAGCTAGTCGAAGCGGGCAATCGATTCCGGCAGCACTTGTCGAGCAGTTGATTCGGATAGAGCCGGTCAATCGATGAGTCGCATGCGGGCAGCCGCACCATGGTTTGACGACTTACGTGCATGACGCAAATACAACGAGGTTCTCGTTCGCCCGTGTCCTCTACGTCACGGAATGCACGCGTTCGGCACTGACAACATAATGTTCCCACCCATGTCTTCGCTATGCTGAGAGGATTCGCGCGATAACGCTTGCGCAGCTGCACATGGTCCGCAGAGGAGCGATCAGGCGCACAATAGCGGCCGTTCTGATCCGGGAAAGAGGGCGGGGTTACGCGAGTTCCAAGTGGGGCGCGAGTGGCCGACGCCGCAGTCCTGCGGTGCGCAAGGAATGATTGCGAATCCTGGTCATGATCATCTGAGCTTTTTTCAGGCGCCGGTTAGCTGGCCCAAGAGCTTACCGCTGAATTAGGACAAGGCCGTTGACATATCGCTCGCTAACGGCCGCCCTGCTCAGGGCTATGCCGGCTCGCTCCATCCTTGCGATGAAGGGCTGCGTGGCTGTCCAAGTCTGCAAACATCAAGCAGGATGTGGCGCGGTTACACATCGTGTGCTGACCAACTTTGGAACGAACTGTCTATTCTAGTTTGCCGAAGGCGAGTGATAGAGTTTCACATGCAGTGCGCTGTAAGCTGAGGAGAATGCAATGAACAACGTGGTCGATCAAAAGAATCGAAAAAAAATGACCATTGTGGACACCGATGTGCATCACGGTTACAGGAGTAAGTCGGACCTCTTCCCGTATTTGAGTAAGTTCAATGCGGAGCGGTTTGCGGAATACGGGATCGAGACGGGGTTTAGTTTCGGCTTCAACGGCGGCGTCCGCGGGCGTCGTGCGGAATTGGTGGACGAAAACAACCCGCCTCCGAAGGAAAACTTTTTCACCTCTGCCTTCGACGTCGAGGACACTAGGGTACGACTACTAGATGGTAGCGGCATCGACTTGGCCATCCTTACTGGTGGGATAGGTCAGGCCGCCAGTGCAATGTTTGATGTGGACTACGCAAGCGCTCTGTGCCGGGCGTTTAACGACTTCTCGCTGGAGCATTGGATAGCCAAGGATGAGAGGTTTCGTCTTGCTCTTCACATCAATTCGCAGGATCCGAATGGAGCCGCCGCCGAGATCGATCGGCTCGGCTCACACCCAGCGGTTTGCTCGGTGATGGTGGGCTGTGGCGCACCGAGACCCTTCGGGCATCGTTTCTACCATCCGATCTATGAAGCCTGCGTCCGAAATGGGTTAGCTGTCGCGATGCACTTCGGCGCGGAGGGTACGGGCGTAAATCCGCCTATCTCAGCTGCGGGCTTCCCAAGTCACTACATCGAGATGCGTCAGATTCGGTCCTCTTGGTATTCCGTCAACGTAGCGAGTTTTGTGTTTGAGGGAGTTTTCGAAAAGTTCCCAAGCCTGAAAATCGGCATGCTCGAAGCAGGGTTCTCGTGGTTGGCTCCACTAATGTGGAAAATGGATTTTGACTGGAAGGGGCTTCGCAGGCAGACGCCCTGGGTCAAGAAGCTGCCCAGCCAGTACATCAAGGAGCACATCCGCTTTGCTACGCAACCGATGGAAGAGCCAGAGCATCCCAGCCAGCTCAAGCAAATCATCGACTGGATCGGTGGATCGCAAGTACTGATGTTTGCATCTGATTACCCGCACTGGGACTGGGATGATCCAGCAAGAACGCTTGTCGACTATCCCGAGGACTTTCGGCGCCGCATCTTCTCGGAGAATGCAATTGACACCTTCCGTCTGAGTCTGCCGCCCATCTCAAAAGCCGCATAGGAGACGCGTGTCAGTGTCCAAGAAGTATCAGGTCTGCTACGCGGACGAAATTCCTACAGGCGGTCGGCTGATCGTCGACATTGCTGGGCGCAGCGTCGGGATATTCAACGTCAACGATGAATACTTTGCGATACGCAACAGCTGTCCGCACAAAGGCGCGCCGCTTTGCCGGGGATTGCTGGACGGAATGGTCACGGGGGACGCTCCCGGTCATGCGCGATTCGAGCGATTAGGCGAGATCATTCGCTGCCCATGGCATGGCTGGGAGTTCGATATCAAGACGGGTCAATCTGTGTTCAACCCTCACAAAGTGTGGGTGCGTACATATGCTGTCAGTGTCGATGCAGAGGAATCAGTTCAGACCAACGCTAGTTGCGAGGGGCCGGATCCATCGATTGAAACCTACCCAGTAACCCTCGAGGCAATCAATACCGGCGAACGGCGGCTTCTCTGTATTCATCTCTGAAAACGCGTTCCAGAATGAACAAAAATCAAGGAAGAATGCAGACACCGTTGAAGGTCGTCGGCGCCGTCACCTGTCTCATCACAAGGTGCTGATGCCGCTCGGACTTTCGGCCCAATCAGCTGACAATTGTCTCCTTTGGAGGAACTGTCAGGCGAACCCTGACCGGGAATTTCGTCCGGAGGCGAAAGGAATCAGATCGATCTCATCAAGGACGACTATAGCGACGAGATTACCCTAATCGGGGCCTGCGTCGGCGTCGTGATGCGGATTCCCCGGGTTGGCAGACGCGCCACGTTAAGAGGATAAACGTTTGTGAGGACAATGACAGTAAATTGGATCGGTCTATGTCGCCTGGACGACTTGCCGGGCGACGGAATGTACGCATACGAGGTTGGGTCAAAGAAACTGGCTGTCTATCTCTTGGATGGGAAGGTCTATGCGACCGACAACGTGTGCACCCACGCTTTCGCTCTGCTGACAGACGGTTGGCTTGAGGACGGACTCGTCGAGTGCCCTTTGCATGGCGCGCAGTTCGACGTGACGACCGGAGCTGTGGTTAGAGGACCTGCCGATTGTGCAGTTCCAGTCTTCGAAACCCGCATTCGGGATGGGCTTATCGAGGTTCGGATTGATGACTGAGTGTGAGGGTATGCAAATTGCCGAGAGCGGGCATCTATACTTTGGCCGGGTTGAGTTAGCGAGAGGGAGCCGCCTTCGTCCATCCTGCGTGTACGCGACCCAGCCTCGAAGTTCGTCAAGGTTTGCTTCGAGCGAACAGCCGCATCTTTCACCGATTCTCCGAGGACGACTTTCAGTCCTCATCGAACCCGCCGGCTGCATGGCCTCGACCTTCGAAGCCGATGCGCTATGCATCTCCAGCGAGAGCGGCCCGACCTGTCTGACACGTCAGGTGCCGCGCCAATGACCAAGATGCATGGGACCACGCTCGGCGAAGCGCTCATCACCTTACTCGAGGCGCATGGCGTTGACACTGTGTTCGGCATTCCAGGTGTGCATACGGTTGAGCTCTACCGTGGCTTGGCGCGTTCGAAGATCCGCCATATCACGCCACGTCATGAGCAGGGGGCGGGCTTCATGGCCGATGGATACGCACGTGCCAGCGGCCGGCCGGGCGTCGCCTTCGTCATCACCGGGCCGGGGCTTACGAACACAATAACCGCCATGGGCCAGGCGCGTGCCGATTCCGTGCCGATGCTGGTGATCTCCGGCGTCAACGCCACCAGCACGCTCGGCAAAGGATTAGGTTTCCTGCACGAATTGCCCGACCAGCGCGGCATGATGGAGAAGGTGGCGCTGTTTTCCGAGCGTGTCACCGAGGCCGCGGAACTGCCGGACGCGCTCGCCCGCGCTTTCGCGCTGTTTTCCTCCGCGCGTCCTGGCCCCGTCCACATCGAGATCCCGACCGATGTCATGGTAAAGCCGGCCGGTGGGATCGGGGCTGCACTCAGCAATGCCGCGCCGCCGCCTCCGGCAGCTTCGGCGATCGCCGAAGCTGCAAGGTTGATCAAGGCCTCCCGACGTCCGCTCATCCTCGCCGGCGGTGGCGCTAAACGGGCCGATGCGGCGTTAACGAGCTTCGCCGAAACGCTCGGCGCGCCGGTCGTCGAGACCGCCAACGCGCGCGGCCTGCTGCATCGCCATCCCCTTTGCGTGCCGGCGAGTCCCAGCCTAAAGGCGGTGCGCGCGCTGATGGCGGACGCCGATCTAGTGATAGCCGCCGGCACCGAATTCGGTCCGACCGACTACGACGCCTATGGCAACGGTGGGTTCGTGCTGCCGCAGAACCTCATCCGCATCGATATTGGCGCCGATCAGATCGCCCGTCATCCTATCAGCGTTGCCATCCAGACGGATTGCGCCGAGGCACTTGGTGCGCTGCTGACCGAGCTTGATCCCGCTCACGTCGCTGCGAAAAACGGCGAGTCACGCGCGGCCGCAGCAAGAGACGCAGCACTGGCTGAATTGAAGCCTGACTATATTGCGCAAGTTCGCGCGGTGGAAGCAATCCGCGACGCGCTGCCTGGCGCAATCATCGTCGGCGACTCGACCCAGCCGATCTACGCTGCCAATCTCTATTATGACCACGACCGTCCGGCTGGCTGGTTCAATGCCGCAACCGGTTTCGGTGCGCTGGGCTATGGCCCACCCGCGGCGATCGGCGCGGCCCTCGCCGAACCTGAAGCGCCGGTCGTTTGCCTGACCGGCGACGGCGGCTTTCAGTTCACATTGCCGGAACTAGGCGCGGCGCTCGATGCAGAAGCGCGGGTCATCTTCGTCGTCTGGAACAATCGCGGTTATCGTGAGATCGAGAACTCGATGCTCAAGCGGGGAGTCGAGCCGGTAGGCGTGTCGCCGGCGCCTCCGGACTTCTGCAAGCTCGCCGAGGCTTATGGCATGGCGGGCGAGCGGCTGACCAGCATTGGCGACCTCGGCCATGCGCTGAAGCGCGCGCGAGCGGCCGGCAAGCCACGCGTCATTGAAATTGTGGTCGACTGAAGAGCTGCGGTTCGCACGACCAGCCTCGAGGGCGATCTTGGTTGCGGCGGCCCCGTTCTTCTGACTGCTCAAAGTCAGACCGGTCTGGTGCAAGTTCAGGGAATTCCGACCCTTTGGGCAGCACTGGCTGCTCTGGAACCGGACGATATCGCGCGGGCCGTGATGATGTTGATCCAGGAAGATGGCCTCAACGGCAAAGCCCGCACCCTCGAGCCTGGAAAACCTTGGCAGATTCAATAGTCACAGGATGAGCAGAGGATGAGAAGGCAGCAGGTAGACGTCGTTGTCGTCGGGGCCGGCATGGCCGGCCTTTGCGCGGCGCTTACCGCAATTGATGAGGGTGCAGACGTTGTCGTCCTCGAAAAGGGGAGCAGGGTCGGCGGCTCTATGCTGCTCTCACATGGGCTAATCTGGACCTTCTCCGACAAGAGGCAACTCAAGCAGGAGATTCCCGACGGCAGTGAAGCGCTCCAAGAATTTGTCGTAGATGTCCTGACCGCTGCTCACACTTGGCTAGAAGAGCTGGGTGTTCCACTCGAGCCTGAAACGTCTTTGAGTGGTACGGGCGGGGGCGAGTAGCGGATCCTCGCACCATGGTCTCCACGCTGATGCGGCGGTTCGGCGAGAAAGGTGGACGTCTCCGTCTCCGGACGGGCATGCAGAGATTGCTCCTTTCGGACGATCAAGTCGCGGGTGTGGTTGCGTTCGATGATGAAGGACCTCTTGCCGTCGAGGCGAAGTCGTCGGTGCTTGCCACCGGCGGATTTCAGGGCAACACGAGTTTGATCACACAGTACATCACACCTCACGCTGACTCCCTCTACCTTCGAAGCAATCCTTGGAGCACCGGCGATGGCTTTCTTGCCGCCACAAGGGCAGGTGCAGCAGCCACAACACATCTAAACTGTTTCTATGGCCATGCGTTAGCGGCGCCTCCCGCTCGTTTTTCCCACCTCGAAGGTCGCGGCAGGGCACTTCTTCCCTCAAGACAGAGGAATGCGGTGCCCCTTGTAACCGCTCCCTTCAGCGCAGTGATGGTACGAGCGGGCATCACCTTCACCTGCGGCGGGCTACAAGCCGATCTTGATATGAGCGTCCTGCGAAGGTCGCTTACGTCTTCTACCTTGTCTCTGATAAAGGCGGATAGGGATGAAGTCTCGCTCACACCGATGGCGAATCTTTACGCCGCAGGTTGCGATCTAGGCGGCATAAGTACTCGTGGTTATCTGGGCGGCTTAGCAACAGCGTTGGTAACAAGGCAGATTGCAGGAGCGTCTGCAATGTACAACGCAAAATATAACAAACCTTAGCTATAACGGGGCGACCGATGTCCTATCCGAAGCGTGTAGCAGTTATAGGAGTGAGCCATTGGCATTCAACCTATGATGCCGCATATGTCGAGCTGCTGCGCGCTATGAATGTGGACGTTGTCGGTATATCGGACGAGAACGAAAAAGTTGTTCGCAATCGCGCGGAGCGTTTCGAGGTTAAGCCATTTCGAGACTACAAGGAAATGCTTGACCGGACACAACCGGATTTTATCATCGCCCTAGGACGCCACGTCGATATGCCGGAAATATTTCGCCATCTTGTCGAAGCCGGGATTCCATTTTTGATGGAAAAGCCGTGGGGCGTTGATGACACAACAGTAAGGGAGCTTGCAGACCTGGCATCAAGGCACAATTCGTGGGTCAGCGTACCTTACTTCACTCGCTATACGCAGTGGGCAGAGATGGCACGCTCAATGGTACAGAGCGGCGAGCTTGGAGCTATTTCACACATCGTTTTCCGAATGATCCGTCCCACGATGAAACGTTACCTCGCGTGGGACTCGCCTTGGATGCTCAGAAAGGATCAAGCTGGCGGCGGTGCTCTGCTTAACCTTGGCTCTCATGGTTTTGACATCTGTCGATTCATCACCGGGGAAGAGCCATCGGTCCTTTCGGCGGTCTTGAGCAACGTTGTTCATAACTCCGAAGTCGAGGACTATGCGCACGTAACCCTACGCACGCCTAAAGGAATAATCTTTCACAATGAAGTCGGATACACACTACCGACGTGGCCGAATAATTCGACTGACAGCGAGCAAAAGCTTGCTGCAGAAAACGCAATCGTGCGCGAGGTCGCTGGTGGAGTTCACATTCTCGGTCCAGATCGAGATGAAATGGTCCCGGCGCCACTTGGCTATGTAGGCGGCTGTCGTCGCGTGCTCGTTGAGTGCTTCGAGCGCTTGGCAGCCGGCAAGCCTCCCCCAATCACAGCTCATGACTGCGCTCGCGCTGTCACGCTAATCCACGACGCCTATCGACTGGCACATTATAGGGGACTTCGAAGCGATGATGCATGATCCCAACTGTGCCATTTGCAAGGCCAACATGGATGTTTCCTCAGTGCCAGGAGGAATCATTTATGAAGACGATCTTTGGCTCGTTCACCACTTGATGCCGGGCAGGGGGGTGCCCGGTTGGATGATGGTTCAAACTCAGCGCCATGTTGCAGGCATAGCGTTCTTCAACGATGCCGAAGCGCTGAGCTTTGGTCCAACGTTTCGACACTTACAAAAAGTATTATTGGATGTAACTGGCGCTTTGCGGATCTATACGGCTTCGATGAACGAAAGCGTGCCCCACTTCCATTGCCACCTTGTGCCGCGCTACGGAACAATGCCGAAGAATGCTCAGGGATTTGAAATCTTCGACCTCTTTCGTGCGTCGGCCGCAGGCGAAATTCAGGTTGATGCAGACGCGGTCAAAAGCCTGACCGATCGATACCGCGAAGCTCTTAAGATCGAGCCACCTGCCACGCTTGTCAGGGCTTGATAGCGATATCGGAGGAAAGATGGAAATAGGTGGCCGAACAGCAATCGTGACTGGCGCTGCTTCAGGGATTGGTCGCGCGACAGCTATGGCACTAGCAGCCAATGGCGCACGTATCGTTGTCGTCGACATTGATCCAATCGGACAACGAGTTGCTGACGAGATCGAAAACGCGGGGGGGGAAGCCAGCTTCTTCGTTGCAAATGTCACCTCGACTACATCTCTGTCCGAGATGTTTTCGTATGCAGAAGCGACCTACGGTGGCTTCGACATACTTCATAATAATGCTGGAGTTATGTTTCCAAGCGGCTTTGCAGATCAGCCCATTGAGGCCTGGGTGCGGATGATCGAGGTGAATTTTTTGTCGGTCGTGCGCGCTACTCATGCAGCAATACCACTTTTGAAAAGACGCGGCGGCGGCGCAATTCTGCAGACGGCTTCCGTTGCGGGGTTGCTGGCCTACTCTAGTTCGCCGATCTACGCAGCTTCCAAAGCGGCCGTTGTCAGCTTTACACGATCGCTCTCAGCCTTAAAGACATCTGCAAACATCGCAGTCAACTGCTTGTGTCCTGAGCTGGTGGATACTCCACCTATTCAGGAAAGTCGGCTACGCAATCGCGCTGCGGGCACCTCAACCAAAGACTTGGCGTTCACGCTCATTCCCGCCGAAGGGATAGCTGCAGCAGCGGTCGAACTGATTGGAAATGAGACTCTCGCTGGCCAAGCGATGAAGGTGTCACCCGATCGACCTGCAGAACTTTTGGAGTTTCCAGATTGGGGGCTCCAGCGGTAGTCACTCGCGAGCAGCGGCTTTCATTGATCCGGGAATGCGATCTCGATAGGGCGGAGCCGCAATCGACGTTGCCACGGCTGCTGAATCCCGGTGTTTTGCGATCCCGTGAAGGGCACGGTACACTCTCGTGATGATTCTCGCGGGAGGCTTGTTTGGTATGAGCTTATTTGCGCCTCTGCCGGTGGCGGCTCCCCTACACTGCACGTGTGAGGATTGCTCGGCGAGCCGAGCCGATCTTCACCACAGGAGGACGAGCCTTGGACGATTATAGAGAAACATTTGTCGGAAGCGATGTTGCGAAGCCAAGAACATTGTTGCGATTACGGGGCGGGCGGGGATGATAGGTTCGCTTTTTCAGTGAGGTCGACGCGTCGGCCGGCAGCATGCGGCGGGTCATAGGGGGATTGTCAGCCTCTTTCCGCACTGGGATCAAGATGACCCACGCTATGCGTTCAAGATAGCTATTCCAGAAGACTGGAAACGGATGATTTTCCGCGAGAATGCTAGTGCGCTGTATGGGCTAGACATCCGATGAGCAGCCATATTGTTGCAACGGTTGATGAAATCGCGCACGGCACTTGCAAAATTGTCCTCGTTAGGGGGCGCGAGATAGGGGTTTTCAGAATCCATGATGAGTTTTTCGCATTGATAAAACGCTGCCCCCATCAAGGGGCTGAGCTTTGCAAGGGGGATGCTTGTCAGTAGGTCGGAATCGGAGCTGCCTGGCCAATATGAACTGACCCACCATGGAGAAATGCTACGCTGTCCTTGAGATTGCTGGGAGTTCGATATTCGCACCGGTCAGTCATGGTGCGACCCTGAAACTGTGAAGGCACGCACTTTCGCAGTTGCGGTCGAATCGGGCGAATCCCTTGCTAAGGGACCGTACGTAGCCGAAACGGTTCCTGTATCTATCGATCGCAACTATATTGTACTCACGCTGTGAGCTTAGACACGGTCTCATCGTCGGTGAGTGTGGCAGCGATCTGAGGGCATGGCCGAGCGCCAAGCACTTTAGCTCCTGCACCGGCAGCAAAATCGTAAGCGTCGTTCCGCTCCCACCTTCTCGCGGCACATGGGATAGGCGAGTTTCACGATCTCTTTGAAGGGATCGGCTTGTGTCTATGCTTGACCATACGCTTAAATCGGACGTGACGGCGCGCCGGCTGGAAGTGATCACGGAGACGGGACGCCGTCGTTGGTTCTCGAAGGACGACAAGGCCCGGATCGTCGAGGAGACGCTGGTCCCGGGCGCCGTCGTTTCCGAGATTGCCCGGCGACACCGGCTGACCCCACAACAAGTGTTCACCTGGCGCCGGCAAGCACGCCGGTTGCCGACGACGATGGCTGACGATCCGCCGTTTGTACCGGCGGTGGTAGACGCCTTGGTACCGGCCGTGGCTGTTGGCCATGCGCGCAAGACAGCGCGACGCAAGGCCAAGCCGGATATCGGGGGCATCGAGATCGAAGCCGAGGGCGTCACTATCCGGGTCGGCCGAGGCGCGGATGTGGCGATGATTGCGGCCATCGTCCATGCGCTGAAGGCACGCCGGTGATCGGCCCGTCCGGAACTGTCCGGGTGATGGCGGCAACCAAGCCGGTCGACTTCTGCAAGGGAATGGAGGGGCTTCCTATGTTGGTACGTGAGCACATGAAAGCCGATCCGTTCTCGGGCGCTGTTTATGTGTACCCTGCCAAGCGGGCGGACCGGATCAAGCTGATCTTCTGGGATCGTACGGGTTTGTGCCTGTTCGCCAAGCGGCTCGAAGACGGCGTCTTCCGCTGGCCGAAGATCGAGGATGTACGGGCAAGTCAAGGGCGGTGACCGCGACCGCCCGCAAGATCGCAGTCTTTTCTAAAACACCCTCCGGCACGGCATGCACTCAGAGCTACACAGACCCCGGCGCGGACCATATCGTGGCCGCGTCCTCTTTAACCTTCAGCGCGAGCCAAATCTCTGGGCTTCGTCTTACAGGCCATTCCGGACGCCTCCGATCCGGCTGTTTCTTAGGAACTCGATCGCGATGTTTGCCGGACGGCAGACATAAGCTTTCGCTTCATCGAGGACCATCGCGATGCTCATCCGGTGCGGCTGATGTGCGCCGTGCTCGAGGTTTTGGGCGGCCGGCGCTTGGCGCGTCCAGTGAGTGCAAGCACACCCGGAAATGCCGCGCTCGTGGCTGCGATCCGACAGGTGCATCAGGACAGCGGTGGACGCTGTGGCAGCCGGCGGTCCATGCCGCCCTGCGGGCGCTCGGCGCCGTTCGACATTCGAAGAGAAGCAGCGGAGCGTACCCGAGAGCTACAGCGGACCACGATTTGTGTCGGTAACGGTGGGGCTCAACGGGTTTCTGCGAGCCGTTGTTCACGTGGCACCGGCTAGCACGCGAAGGCCGCCAGGATGCCATGCCGGCGGTTGTTCTTTGGAGATCGCCTCTACGCCGGTCGGACCGCTTTGCGAGGTGTGGCAATTGATTCGACGATATGGCCTTAAGTCTAACCTTAACGTCATGCGGCGAATGCAGGTGAGCGTACTGGGCGCGGAACGTCGACGCCGATGAAGTTACGACGGGAAGGTTCGGCTAGTTGAGGAGACCTCGCAAGCCGATGAGACTGTGTTGTCACAGGGACGACGCGCTATTTCGGCTGCGGGTAGCACCCGGCGTCGGAGTCGAGTAGCGACCGTCGCTCGGCGGTTAACTCTCAAGGGTGGCGTCATTTTTGCAGAATTTCCATAATTTTTGGTCGCTTTTCAGTGTTTTTATTCTTGAGAGGCCCTTTACGATCGTCCGACAAATCGGGGAGGAAAAGGCATGATGGAGAGAAGTGTGATCGTCGTGCGTGTTCTTGCGGCCGCATTGGGTCTGCTCGCGCTCAATGCAACAGTCTCGGCACAAACCAGGGATACGATCGTCGCGGCGCTCGCCGCCGAACCATCAACGCTCGATCCCACAAGGATGGTTGGCGGTGGCGATCAGTATTACATCGGGCAAATGTACGAGCAGCTGGTCCGGTATGATCCGGATTTGAAGATGGTCAACTGGCTGGCCGAATCCTGGTCCATCGAGGGAACACCAGACAAGCCGATCATCGACGTGCATCTTCGTGACGGGGTGAGGTTCCACAATGGCGATCCATTGACCTCGGCTGACTTCGAATTCTGTTATGAGCGGCTCAGGAATCCGAAGATCTCGCCCTATTCCTACACGCAGGCGAATATCGAAAAGTTCGAAATCATCGACGATCATCACTTCAAGCTGCATTTCAAGGCGCCGGACGGCAACTACATCCCCAACGCGCTGCAGCTGTGGGCGATTCCGAAGAAGTATTTCGAGAAGGTGGGTGAGGATGGCTTTGCCAAGGCACCGGTCGGCACCGGCCCGTGGAAGTTCGTCTCGCGCTCGATTAAGGAAGATCTGAAGCTCGAGGCGTTCGAGGATTACTGGAACAAGGATGCCCGGCCGAAGGTCAAGAACCTGGTCCTGAAGGTCATTCCGGAAGACCTTACGCGCGTTGCGGCGTTCAAGTCCGGCGCCGTTGACTGGATCGACACGGTGCCGCTGTCGGCGGTCGGCGAGTTCAAGAAGATGCCGGGCGTGACGACCTTCTCGCCCGTAGCGAACAACAACCTCTACATCGATATGGCGGCCGACAAGCCGGAGTCGCCTTTCAGTAAGCTGAAGGTGCGGCAGGCGGTGGCGCACGCGGTGGATGTCGATGCCATCATCAAAAACGTACTGTTCGGGCAGGGCCAGCGCTATGTCGAGGTCGGCAAGGGCGAGACCGGCTACGATCCGGACCTGAAACCATATCCCTACGAGCTGAAGAAGGCGAAGCAGCTGCTGGCCGAAGCGGGTTATCCGAATGGCTTCGAGACACCGTGCTACAACCTGCTCACGCCGCGCGAGCCGAACGTAAAGGAAATGGGCGAGGCGGTGTTTGCCTATCTCGGCGCGGTCGGCATTCGCTGCAAGGTGCAAGGACTTGAGTATTCGGCCTGGGTCGCTCTGGCCCGCCGCGGCCATGCCCCGCCCGAGATGGACGGCCTCTTGCCGTTTATGTGGGGCCACGGCCTGCCGGGTGATCCGGCTGAGCCATGGACCGGCATGGTGCACAGCTTCGTCCCGGGCAAGGGCTTCGGCGTCTTTTCCCATACCAGCGATCCCAAAGCGGACGCGATGATCGAGGACTTGAAGAATACCATGATCCCGGAGAAGCGGGTGGAATTGATCAAGCAGATCGCCCGCTACAAGCACGACAACGTCCTCGGCGGCGTGACCACCTATCGCCCGATCGTCACGTTCGCCTGGCGGGACAACATCGCGTTCCGGGGCTGGCCATGGCCCGGACAGTGGCGTGCTTTCCAGGAAGTCAGTTTCAAAAAGTAGCTAACGGTCCTGCGACCTGCGCGTACCGGATGCTGTTCGGCGTTCGGTACGCATCTCGTTTCGCTTTGTGGGGTGGATCCTCGGACATGATTGTGAAAAACGTGATGAGTATGACGGCAGCAGATGTCCCTGGCAGGCGCTCGGGTGCCGCCCAGGTGGGGAAGCCTGCGATGCGTCGCGGCTCCGCTTCTCGTGCGGCGGTGTCTGCCAACAGGTTTGTCACTAACCGGAGTGCCGGCCGATGAGAATCGTCTTCGCCAAAGGACTGCTCAATGCGCTGATCAGCATCCTCGGCGCCAGTTTGATCATCTTCATCATGTCGCGGCTGTCCGGCGATCCCCTGTCGCTGCTGCTGCCGATGGACGCGCCGCAATCGGCGGTGCAGGTAATGAGGCACGAGCTTGGTCTCGATCGGCCGATGTGGGATCAATACCTGATCTTCCTGTGGAAGGCGGTCCAGGGCGATTTTGGCCGGTCCTATCGCTGGCAGATGCCGGCGATAGAGCTCGTGTTCGAACGGCTGCCGGCAACAATCTACCTGGCCATGGCGGCGTTTGCCTTCAGCCTTGCGCTCGCGATTCCGCTCGGCGTGCTGTCGGCAGTCCGTCGTGGTTCGTGGATCGACCAAATCGCACGGATCATTGCAATGCTGGGCCAGGCAGTGCCGTCGTTCTGGGTTGGGCTCCTCCTTATCCTGGTGTTCGCGGTCAACCTGCAGTGGCTTCCCGCCTTCGGTGCTGACGGCTTCCAGCACGTGATCCTCCCGGCGATCGCGCTTGGCTGGTATCCGGTCGCAGCGCAGACCCGCGTCATCCGTTCCGGCATGCTCGAGGTGCTCGATAGCGACTACATTCGCATGGGGCGTGCCGTCGGCACGCCGGAGCGTCTACTGATCTGGAAGTATGCCTTCCGCAACGCGCTGCTGCCGCTCGTTACCATCATGGGCGTCTACTTCGCCTATATGCTGAGCGGCTCGTTCGTGGTCGAGACGGTGTTCGCCTGGCCCGGACTTGGACGAACGGTCGTCGAAGCGGTATTTGCGCGCGACTATCCAGTGGTGCAGGCCGGCGTTCTCATTACGTCGATCCTTTTCGTGCTGTCCAATTTTCTTATCGACCTGTCCTACAGCATTATTGATCCAAGAATCCGCCTGTGACTATAATCTTGGCACCGACACCTGTCACCGTGGCGGACGCTCCGCAGCTACCGTTTTTGGTCCGTTTCCGCCTGAAGGGCACGCCATGGATCCCGATTTTGATCTTGTTGCTGATCATTGTCGCAGCCATGGGCGGCGAAAGCATCGCACCGCATGACCCGAACGGACTGGACCTCGGCGCGGCGTTCCGGCCGCCGTTCTGGCAAGCGGGCGGTAGTTACGACTATCTGCTTGGCACCGACAATCTCGGCCGCGACATCTTCTCGCGCATCATTGCTGGCGCGCGGGTATCCGCAATCGTGGTTCTGTATGCGATCGGATTCTCCGGTGCGATCGGCACGATGCTTGGCATCATGGCCGGCTATTTCGGCGGCATCGTCGATATGATCATCGTCCGCATTACCGAGATCATGATGGCCATTCCGACCCTGGCGCTAGCGTTGATTTTCACCGCAACAATGGATCCCGGGCTCTCCACCGTCATCATCGTCATCGTGTTAACCTACTGGAGCTGGTACGCGCGCATTATCCGTAGCGAGATCCTGTCGCTGCGCGAGCGCGATTATGTGGCCTTTGCCAAAGTCGCCGGCTGCGGCCCGGTGACCATCTTCTTACGGCACCTCGTGCCGAACATCTTCAACACGCTCGTGGTGCTGATGACGCTGCAGGTCGGGCAAGTGATCATCTTCGAGGCCTCGCTCTCTTTTCTGGGCGTTGGCATTCAGCCGCCCGACACATCATGGGGACTGATGCTCGCTGACGCGCGGCAGTACATTACTTACGCGTGGTGGGGCATCACCATACCTGGAATCGCCATCATGCTCACCTGTCTCTCATCGAATCTGATCGGCGACTGGTTGCGTGACCTGCTCGACCCGAAACGGAGACAACTGTGACCGCGGCGCCCCTTCTGCAAGTCGAGAACCTGCAAATGCACCTGCATCTACGCCGCGGCGTGGTGAAGGCGGTGGATGGCGTTTCATTTGAAGTGCACGAAGGCGAGACACTAGGCATCGTTGGCGAGTCCGGCTCGGGCAAGACAATGACATGCCTATCGATCCTGCGCCTCCTGCCGATCCACAGTGACGGCAGGCTGGACGGCAGTGTGAAGCTCGACGGCGAAGACCTGCTGCAGCTCAGCGAAGAGGACATGGCCAGCCGGGTGCGCGGACCGAAGGTTGCGATGATCTCACAAGACCCAATGACCTCGCTCAATCCGGTCTACCCCGTTGGCGACCAGGTCTCCGGGCCGTTCCTGTACCACAAACTGGTCAGGACCGTTCGCGAGGCGATGGCTGCCGCCGCGCAAGGCTTGCGTCGCGTGCGCATTCCCTCACCGGAGCGGCGGCTGAAGAACTATCCGCACCAGTTTTCCGGCGGCATGCGCCAGCGTGTCGTAACCGCCATGGCGATCGCCTGCTCGCCACGTCTATTGATCGCCGACGAGCCGACCACTGCGCTCGACGTCACCATTCAGGTCCAGATCATGAACCTGCTGCGCAGTATCCAACAGGACACGAAGGTTGGCATCATCCTGGTCACGCATGATCTTTCGATCGTCGCCGGTCTCTGCCATCGTATCGCGGTGATGTATGCAGGCCGCATCATCGAAACCGGCAAGGTGCGCGACATCTACCGCAATCCGCAGCATCCCTATACCCAAGCCCTGCTGGAGGCGATCCCGCACCTTGGACAGAAGCGCAGGCGTCTTGCCGCCATCCCTGGCCAGCCGCCGAGCCTGACGGATCTGCCTAAGGGATGCCGCTTCGCGCCGCGCTGCCCGAAACGCATGTCGGTATGCGATGATTATCCGCCGGCGACCGACCTCGGCGACCGTCATGTCGTCAATTGCTGGCTCGCAGCGAAGCAGTAACGATCATGGGCCTCGAACTTCGCGACCTCTCCAAGCATTTCACGGTCCGCAGCGATCGCGGCAAGGCGACAGTGCGTGCGGTAGAGCGCGTGAATCTCGATATTCCTGAGGGCCAGACAATCGCGCTGGTCGGAGAATCCGGCTGCGGCAAGACCACCATCGCCAAGCTCGTGCTGAAACTCGAAACGCCGACCTCCGGCGCCGTGACCTTCGACGGCAAGAGTCTCGAGGAGATGTCGCGCAAGGAGATCAAGGATTACCGACGGCAGGTGCAGGCGGTGTTTCAGGATCCTTACGCCTCCCTCAACCCGCGCCTTACGGTGCGTCGGATCATCACTGAGCCGATACTTGCGCACTACAAGCGCGATCGCGCGAGGCTCAACGCGCGCGTCGCCGAGCTCCTGGAGATTGTCGGCCTGCCGCCGAGGGCGGCCGATCTCTATCCGCATGAATTCTCCGGCGGACAGCGCCAGCGCATCGCGATTGCACGAGCGCTTGCGCTCAATCCGCGCATCATCATCCTCGATGAGCCGATCTCCGCCCTCGACGTGTCGATCCGCGCGCAGGTGTTGAATCTGCTGATGGACATCCAGGAAAAGTTCGGCCTGACATACCTCCTGATCGCGCACGACCTGGCGCTGGTCGAGCATCTCTCGACCCGCGTGGCGGTGATCTATCTCGGCAGCGTGGTGGAGACGGGTGAGAGCGAGCAGATCTTCGCGGCGCCAAAGCATCCCTACACGCAGGCGCTGTTGAACGCGGTGCCGCGCCCGGATCCGGACTATGTGCCGAAGGCGGCGGAGGGTTTCGATGATACCGGCAGCGCGCTGGAGCCGCCGAGCGGCTGCAAATTCCGTCTGCGCTGCCCGCACGCAATGGCGGTGTGCAAGACCGACAACCCGCCGCTCATAAAACTGGCCGACGGCCGCGAGGCGGCATGCCATCTGCTCAGCGGTCCGCCGCCGGCTCAAGTATAACAGAACAGAAAACAAACAGATCTGCCATGCAGAAGGTGTTTTCGCTGCACCTCCACCATCAAGTCGGCAGCGAACACAGCTGTCCTGAACCAGAAATTCACGACTATTACGATGCCTCGGCTTGAGTACTGTAACAGCACAAGCGTTCTAGCGAGGATGCCGTCGGTGGACAATGGAATGGCGTGAATCGGCATTCGCTGATGAAGTCCATAATGTCTGTGCGATGGAGGCCATCTCAAGCGGTCGATCGCCGATGCGCTGCTGTTGCGCGGCATTGCCGATTTCGATGATCTCGCCGCGTAGCGCGGCTTCATCGACGAGATCGTCAGCCGTCGCAATGCCCGCAATGCCAAGCGCATCGAGCACGAGCGCGCCACCCTGCAGCCGCTGCCAGATCGCCGCACCTCGCACTACGCGGAGGTGATTGTCCGCGCGATCAAACGGCGGCTTCACCTTGCGCAAGGTGTTCTACATCGTGCCGTCACGCCTGATCGGCCACCAGCTGCGGATACACATTTACGCCGATCGTCTCGATGTGGTCGTCGGCGGTACCCATCTCGTCACCCTGCCGCGCGGGCGGCCGCATCCCAACGGCAAGCACGATCAGGTCGTCGATTATCGACACGTGATACATTCCTTGCGGCGCAAGCCAATGGCGTCGCTCAATCTGGTCTACCGTGATCGGCTGTTCCCGCGCGATGCGTATCGCCGAACCGAGGCGCGGCTGCCTGCCGGAAAGACCTTCGATAGCTTTGACTTCGAGGCTATGCGGATGATTCTCCAAGGCGCAAGTGACCGCGCTCGCCGCTGCCCGGTGGCGGAAAGAGCCACTTGGCGGCAGCTATCGGCCTGGGTCTAATCGAGAACGGATCGCGCGTCCTCTTCACCGGACCACCGATCTCGTCCGATCAATCTGGCGGGGCTGGGGGGACTTCCCGTTCCTGTGTGGTGTAACCGTCGCCACCCTCGTAGGTCAAAAGGTTCGCGTAGATCGGCGCCAGGAAGGACGGGTCGTGGAGCTTGAGCGAAAATGTAGTCGCGGCCTTCCTCTGAAAGCGTCGCCCCGGCTGTGCCAATCTCGGCTTTATATTATGCACTACATAAAGCCGGGAGAGGTCGCTGCGCAGCGGAGCTCCAAGGTTAATACTGTCCATCACTCGGTCAAGCTCGATGACCCGTCCTTCCCCGCCGATTTAGGCCAACTTCCTCGCGGTCGATGAGGGCCAGGCGCTGGTCCCTACCCACTGCGGCGTCTCGCCTCGCGCGTGGTGCCGCCGCTCCTCTACCGGTGCGAACTGCGCAGTACAAATTGCACGGTGGCCGGATTGAGCCTCGCGTCCGACCGGCCGTGCAAGATGATGCCGTCGTGCTTCGTCCATTTAGCGAAATCGTCATAGCACCAACATTGTCGACGCTCGAAGTAGACGGCTCGATATTTCCTTCCTTCGGGATCGTTCCAGAACATAATTGACGTCGACGGAAAGGCCCGAGTTCGCCCTTTTCGCCGCGCGAGCCTGCCGCTCAGCGCCAAACCGAGTCCATGCCCCTGGATCTCGCCGCGCCAGGAGTGGTCAAATAAGACCGCCCCTAAGCTACGAGACACGCCTCGACGAAGGCGGCAGCGCGTAGCAACGTCGCATCGTTTCCTAGTCGGGCGACCAGCTGCAATCCGATCGGTAGGCCTGCAGCGCCGCGGCCCATCGGCAGGGTCAGGCAAGGCAAGTGCAGCATCGACCAACCCCGTTGAAACGCCCGTCACCGGTGTGGTCTATGCCTTCCGGGGCTTCTCCGACCGCGGCAGGGACGAGCAACACATCGCAATCGTGGAACAGGTCGGCGCATTCCCTCCCAGCTTCACGGGCGTGCCCAAGACCGATTTCGTAGTTTTTAGGCGTCAACCGCTGCTCGTACTCTTTGAACATCTGTTTCGTTCGTGGTTCAACGTCGTTGCGCCGAAAGACGCGTTCGTAGGCGAGTGCCTGCAGCATTTCCCAACCGAAAACGACATCTTGGATCTCGCGCCACGACGCCATGCAGGACGGCGAAGCAAGATCGCGCACCTGCGCTCCGCCCCCAGTCAGCCGGCGCACGCAGTCATCGAGGAGATGTCGAGTTGCATCCGCAACCTCTCCCCAGGGCGACGTATTCAGAAAGCCGATACGGGTGCGCTCGATGCGTCCACCTCGCCAACGCGACCGCCTGTAACGACCGACACCAGCGCGCGACGTCCGCTACTGTGCGGGCAAAAAGACCCAGCGTGTCCAGGCCGCTGGCCAGGGTCTTGATACCCTCACCTCTGCCTTACCGTAAGATGGCTTATAGCCCACCACGCCACAGAAGGAAGCTGGTCGGATCGTGGACCCGTAGGTTTGCGTTCCGAGCGCCCAAGGCACCATCGCATCCAACGGCGGCCGCGGACTCACTGGACGATCCTCCCGGGGTGTGCCGCGGGTTGTGCCGATTCCGGGTCTTGCCCGGAGCGCCGCCCGCAAATTCGGTGGTGACTGTCTTGCCGAAAATGACTGCACCGCCTGCGCGGGCCAGGGCGACACAGGCCGCATCGCTCGCCGGCCGATAGTCTCGATATATGCGTGAGCCATAAGTCGTCGGCATATCCACTGTGTCGATCACATCCTTGATCACCAGGGGCACGCCATGCAGTGGGCCCCGGATGGGCGATCGGTCCGCCAGCCGGGCCTGCGCGATTGCGAGATCAGGATCGAGATACTCCCACGCTTTCACGGCGGGCTCGCGCTCTTCAATACGCTCGAGGCACGCGCGCGTCAGGCTTTCGCTCGTCAGCTGTCTCTGGGCGATCAAACGAGCAGCATCGAGCGCGGTGAGTTCCTTCATTTAGAGCGCGTCCTCTCCCCCTACGGTGCGACCGCGACCGATTCACCGTTGGCGCAACAAACATTGAGTCATCCAACCACAGGGCTAATTTGCGGGTGTCAATTCCTTAGCATAACAGACCGGATACCGCGAAGCTCTTAAGATCGATCCACCTGCCACGATCGTCCCCTGGGAGGCTGCGAGCCGTCGCGCCGCTGTGGAGCGGTGGCATGCCGGCGAGCCCTCCGGGCGGTGCATGTAGATCTCGCCGACCTCGCCCGGCGGCATTACGTTTTCGTCAGGGTCGACAGCCTTCATTTCACCAGCAAACACCAACCGACGCAGCCGCAATGCCTGAGCCATTCGCTTCCGGTGGCACAAGATAGATCCCTGTCGCCCTGCGACGCTCTACCTTAGTCAAGACCTGGTCGGCTAGAGCGGCGCGGGCGTGACAGCACCGACGCCGTATCGACTGCGCTTTCGGATTCGAGTTGGCAAACGCGACTGGGCGTTTAACTCTCAAGAGCAGCCTCGTTTTTGCAGAATTTCTCTAATTCAGGGCCGAGCTTCGGCGTTTTTATTCTTGAGCAGCCTTTACGCTTGTACGACAAATCGGGAATTGAAAAAAACATGATGCAAAGAAGTGTGATCGTCGTGCGTGTTCTTGCGGCCGCATTGGGTCTGCTCGCGCTCAATGCAACAGTCTCGGCACAAACCAGGGATACGATCGTCGCGGCGCTCGCCGCCGAACCATCAACGCTCGATCCCACAAGGATGGTTGGCGGTGGCGATCAGTATTACATCGGGCAAATGTACGAGCAGCTGGTCCGGTATGATCCGGATTTGAAGATGGTCAACTGGCTGGCCGAATCCTGGTCCATCGAGGGAACACCAGACAAGCCGATCATCGACGTGCATCTTCGTGACGGGGTGAGGTTCCACAATGGCGATCCATTGACCTCGGCTGACTTCGAATTCTGTTATGAGCGGCTCAGGAATCCGAAGATCTCGCCCTATTCCTACACGCAGGCGAATATCGAAAAGTTCGAAATCATCGACGATCATCACTTCAAGCTGCATTTCAAGGCGCCGGACGGCAACTACATCCCCAACGCGCTGCAGCTGTGGGCGATTCCGAAGAAGTATTTCGAGAAGGTGGGTGAGGATGGCTTTGCCAAGGCACCGGTCGGCACCGGCCCGTGGAAGTTCGTCTCGCGCTCGATTAAGGAAGATCTGAAGCTCGAGGCGTTCGAGGATTACTGGAACAAGGATGCCCGGCCGAAGGTCAAGAACCTGGTCCTGAAGGTCATTCCGGAAGACCTTACGCGCGTTGCGGCGTTCAAGTCCGGCGCTGTTGACTGGATCGACACGGTGCCGCTGTCGGCGGTCGGCGAGTTCAAGAAGATGCCGGGCGTGACGACCTTCTCGCCCGTAGCGAACAACAACCTCTACATCGATATGGCGGCCGACAAGCCGGAGTCGCCTTTCAGTAAGCTGAAGGTGCGGCAGGCGGTGGCGCACGCGGTGGATGTCGATGCCATCATCAAAAACGTACTGTTCGGGCAGGGCCAGCGCTATGTCGAGGTCGGCAAGGGCGAGACCGGCTACGATCCGGACCTGAAACCATATCCCTACGAGCTGAAGAAGGCGAAGCAGCTGCTGGCCGAAGCGGGTTATCCGAATGGCTTCGAGACACCGTGCTACAACCTGCTCACGCCGCGCGAGCCGAACGTAAAGGAAATGGGCGAGGCGGTGTTTGCCTATCTCGGCGCGGTCGGCATTCGCTGCAAGGTGCAAGGACTTGAGTATTCGGCCTGGGTCGCTCTGGCCCGCCGCGGCCATGCCCCGCCCGAGATGGACGGCCTCTTGCCGTTTATGTGGGGCCACGGCCTGCCGGGTGATCCGGCTGAGCCATGGACCGGCATGGTGCACAGCTTCGTCCCGGGCAAGGGCTTCGGCGTCTTTTCCCATACCAGCGATCCCAAAGCGGACGCGATGATCGAGGACTTGAAGAATACCATGATCCCGGAGAATCGGGCGGAACTGATCAAGCAGATCGCCCGCTACAAGCACGCCAACGTCCTCGGCGGCGTGACCACCTATCGCCCGATCGTCACGTTCGCCTGGCGGGACAACATCGCGTTCCGACCGTGGCCATGGCCCGGACAGTGGCGTGCTTTCCAGGAAGTCAGTTTCAAAAAGTAGCTAACGGTCCTGCGACCTGCGCGTACCGGATGCTGTTCGGCGTTCGGTACGCATCTCGTTTCGCGTGCCGGCGATCTCGGCCCTTCGGTCGAGAAATTTATTGCACTCAGCGAACAGAGCCTGATTGGCAACGATGCCGTGCTGAATACATGATACAAATCGAGTACTCCATATGAAGAGCCTTCTGATCGCCAATCGCGGCGAGATTGCCATCCGGATTGCCCGCGCGGCTGCCGACCTGAAAATCCGTTCCGTCGGGATCTTTTCTGAAGATGATGCAGCGTCACTGCACACAAGGCGATGCGACGATGTGCATGCGCTGAAGGGTACTGGGCCGAGGGCCTATCTCGATGCCACGCAAATCATTGCCGTTGCGAAGGAAGCGGGCTGCGACGCCATTCATCCCGGCTATGGCTTCTTGAGCGAGAATGCCGACTTCGCCGCCGCCTGCGGTCATGCAGGTATTACGTTCGTCGGGCCATCGGCCCAGACACTGAACGTATTCGGCGACAAAGCGTCCGCTCGCACGATGGCGGCGAAATGCGGCGTGCCGGTGATGCGCGGGACGTCGCAGGCGACGACATTGGCCGATGCGCGTCGGATGTTCGACTCGCTCGGAGGCCTGATGATCAAGGCGGTGGCTGGTGGTGGTGGCCGCGGTATGCGGCCAGTGCATAGCCGCGAAGAGCTCGAGCAAGCCTATGAGCTCTGCCGTGCGGAAGCGCTGCAGGCGTTCGGCAATGCCGACGTGTATGTGGAGGAGCTATTTCCCAAGGCGCGGCACGTCGAGGTGCAGATCGTCGGCGACGGCACTGGTGCGATCAGTCACATCTGGGAGCGCGAATGCAGCGTGCAGCGGCAGCGGCAGAAGCTGATTGAAATCGCGCCGGCGCCGGCGCTTGATAGCGATGTTCGGCAGCGGCTACTACAGGCGGCCGTCAATCTGGCTTCGGCCGTAAAGTATCGCAACGTCGGTACCTTCGAATTCCTGGTGGATGCGTCCGACGGTTCAGGCGCTGCCAAAATTGCGTTCATCGAAGCTAATGCGCGATTGCAGGTCGAGCACACGGTTTCTGAAGAGATCACGGGCGTCGATCTGGTGCGTGCGCAACTCGAGATCGCGCGTGGTGCGCGGCTTGGCGATATCGGGCTCGATCAGGCGTCAATTTCTTCACCGCGCGGCATTGCCATCCAGATGCGCGTCAACATGGAGACAATGTCGGGCGACGGACAAGCGCGTCCGTGTGGTGGAACGCTCAGTGTGTTTGAGCCGCCGAGCGGTCCCGGGATCCGCGTGGACGCTTACGGCTACGCCGGATATCGCACCAACCCGCGGTTCGACTCGCTGCTCGCCAAGGTGATCGTGCATGCGCGATCCGACGATTTCGCCGACGTTGGCGAGCGGGCCTACCGAGCACTGTCGGAGTTCCGCATCGCGGGCGCGCCAACCAACGTCGATTTTCTGAAATCGATCCTAAAGCACCCCGACTTCCGCGCCGGCCGCATCCATACGCGATTCGTGGAGGAGCGGATTGCCGATCTGCTGGCAGTGGACAATGACGCCCATCCAAGCCTCTACTTTAAGCCGGAATCTGAAACGCAAATACATCACTCGGCCGGCGCCCGCATCAATGCGCGCGATCCGCTCGCGGTGCTCACCTATGGTCAGGAGAGACGCGATGAGGCAACCGGAAATGGCGGCAGACAGGCGATCAACGACCACACTGGTTTAGCTCGGCCTGATGGCACCGTGCCGCTGCTGGCGCTGATGCAAGGAACGATCGTCTCGATCAGCGTCAAGGAGGGCGACTTGGTCCGCAAAGGCCAGCAGATCCTCGTCATGGAGGCGATGAAGATGCAGCACCTGATCACGGCTGTGGTTGGTGGACGCCTCAAATTGCTCACCATCGCAATTGGTGATACGATTTTTGAAGGCCATCCCTTAGCGTTTATAGAGCCGAGCGACGATGCGGGGCACGCGCCTGAGAATGACCAAGAGATCGATCTCGATGAAATCCGGCCGGATCTCGCAGAGGTGCTGGAGCGGCATGAGAAGACCAAAGATATCAATCGCCCGGCGGCCGTTGCAAAGCGTAGGCGCACCGGCCAACGTACGGCTCGCGAGAACATTGAAGCTCTCGTAGATTCCGGCTCCTTTCATGAATACGGCGCGCTGGTCGTTGCCGCTCGGCGGAGCACGACGCCTATGGAGCAATTGATCGAAACGACCCAGGCAGACGGCCTGATCATGGGCCTCGCAACCATCAACGGTGATCATTTCACTGACAAGGAAAGCCGTGCGGCTGTCGTCGCTTACGACTACACGGTAATTGCCGGCACACAGGGCACGAAAGGTCACGAGAAGATGGACCGGATGTTCAGCCTTGCCGAGAACTGGCGCATTCCACTGGTTCTGTTTGCCGAAGGTGGTGGCGGCCGCCCGGGTGACTCCGATCACCGCTCCGTTGCAGGATTGGAGCTCGTTACATTCAATCGCTTTGCGCGCTTGAGCGGTCTCGTGCCGCTGGTCGGAATCACATCGGGGCGGTGTTTTGCTGGGAATGCTGTTTTGCTCGGTTGTTGCGACGTGATCATCGCGACGGCAAACTCGACGATCGGTATGGCTGGACCTGCGATGATTGAAGGGGGCGGGCTTGGAGTGTTCAAGCCAGAAGAAGTCGGACCCATGAGCGTGCAAGTCCCGAACGGTGTGGTCGATATTGCGGTTGAGGACGAGACCCAGGCGGTCGCTGTGGCTAAGCAGTACCTCTCGTACTTTCAGGGAGCAACGTCTGGCTGGAGTTGCTCCGACCAGCGCCTGCTCCGGCACGTCGTGCCGAGGGATCGTCTACGCGCCTATGACATGCGCAAGGTTATCGAGACAATGGCCGACACTGGTTCGATGCTGGAGATCCGCCGTGGATTCGGTCCCGGCATGATCACAGCGCTGATACGGATAGAAGGCAAACCGATCGGAGTCGTGGCGAATAATCCAGTGCATCTGGCTGGCGCTATTGACAGTCCTGCAGCAGACAAAGCTGCGCGGTTCATGCAATTGTGCGATGCACATGACATTCCGCTGCTATTCCTGTGTGACACGCCGGGCAATATGGTCGGCCCTGAACATGAGAAGACGGGGCTAGTTCGACATTGCTGCCGAGCGTATCTCGTCGGCGCCAATGTCAGTGTGCCGACCTTCACCGTAATCATTCGCAAAGGATATGGTCTTGGCGCGATGGGCATGGCTGGCGGCAGCTTCCATGCTACAGTGTTCACAATCTCGTGGCCAACCGGTGAATTTGGCGGCATGGGGCTGGAGGGCCAAGTGAAACTCGATCGGCGCAATGAGCTCTCCGCGATAGAGGATCCGGCGGAGCGCTTATCGACCTTCAAGCGCATGGTTGCCGATCGCTACGAACTCGGAAAGGCGGTCAACGAAGCATCGTTCTTCGAGATCGATGACGTGATTGATCCGGCTGAAACGAGAGAGTGGATTCTTGCGGGATTGCGCTCGGTCCCGCCGCCGCCGGCTCGCACCGGCAAGAAGCGGCCGTTCGTCGACGGCTGGTAAAGAATCTGATCATTCTGAAGGCCACGGCAGAGATTTCACGTCGCACCGCAGCGGCACGTCATCGACTCGCCGCTGCTGATCCCCTGCACCTGTGCAACCGGCTTCGCGTTCAGCCCGTGCCGCGGCGCTTCTTGCGCCACCGACTCACCGGGCTGCCCGCGTTCGATCAGCACCGGTCTCCTTCGGCAGATTACTAATCGGAATCTCCGGCCGGCTACAGATCGCAACCGTAGCCGACGATTGACCCGCCGGCTTCACGTCGGAATCCGCAATCAGAGGCCATCATTTTGCAGGCTTTCTGCAGTCTCTGCACGGTTCTTCGCGATCTTTACGTGTCGACCGACTTTATATTTTCATTGAGCACGATCGGGTGGCGACAATCACAGCGAGGTCCCCGAGCGTTGAACGGGAGTAGTACATCGTGGGCGGGACTCATGCCGGGGCGGACCTAATACTTGGCTTCCTGCTCCGGCGGGTATTCCACGTGATTTCGTTGCTGTACATCACCACCGATCTGATCTCCGGCATGCTATGGACCGTTCCCGGCGATCCGGCGCGTGCTTTCGTTGGCGCCGGCGAGGTGCTGGACGAGCAGCAGCTCGACGTCATTCGCAAGGAACACAATGTCGATCACCCGGTCGTTGTTAAATACGCGCTCTGCTCGGCAACCTCGTGCAAGGTGACCTCTGCCGCTCGGTACAGAACAATCCTCGCGTGGCGGGCCAACTGGCGGAGAGGGTCCAACTCGCTCCCGGTTTCGGCGCGATGAGCGTGCTGCTTGCCGTTATACTCTCGCTGCGGGCAGGAACCGCTTCGGTAATCTATTGCGGACGATTTGCCGATTATCGCGCCACGGTACTCTCCGTGGCCGCCGTTGCGATGCTCGGATGCTGGTGCGGAGTCATCACGAACTTGCTGCTCGGCATGGAGCCGCGGTGGCTTCCGGTGCAAGACTATGTGCCGTTTAGCGACTGTCTGCCCGGAGGGCTAGCGCTCCTGCCAGCGATGGCACTCGCTGTTACTAGTTGCGCGCTCCTCATGCGCCAGACACGTTCTGTCATGCTCGAGGTTGTGGCGGAGGACTACGTCGGGACGGCGCGCGCGAAAAGCATGCCGAATGTCGTCGTGATCTGGATTCATTGGCTGCGCAACGCGCTGCTGCCCGTTATGACATTGCTGGGTCTGCAGATCGGGCAAATCTTTGCTGGGGCGGTCGTCATTACTTCTCGGCATCCCCGGCTTGAGCAGCTTTCTCGTACTGGGGATCTTTCAGCTCAATTTTTCGGTCGTGCAGGTCGCAGTTCTGTTCTTGGCGCTGGGCGTGCTGATTGCGATATCATCTGCGCATGGCTGGTTCCGGGGATCAGATATGGCGTCTGATGCGATTGCCGATCAGGTGCGGTCGCCGCTGTTCACAGCGCTCAAGATAAACCCGCAACTCGTAATGCTTTGGAAGCTGGCTCCCATTCCTACCGCCGTCGTTGGCATTGTGGTGCTCGCTGTCATGCTGATTTGCGCGATCTTTGCCGAACATATTGCGTCGTTCGATCCCGATGGCATGGACTTCGGCGATCTCCTCAACATGATGACGGCCGCGTACTGGCTCCATTTCGGACGCGATAGATTCTCGCGGCTGATCTACGGCTGTCAAGTTGCGTTGTTGGTCAGCCTCGGCGCAATCGGATCTTTCGGCTCGTATTGGTCTTCAACTTCATCGGCGACGCGCTTCGCGACATTCTAGATCCTCGCTGACGAGCGTCGTTCATTAGGACTTGGAAGAAATGCAATCAAAGAATCAGCGCGCCTTGGCGGGTATGACGGTGATCGAGATCGGCAACGGAGCCGCAAGCGCATACTGCGGCCGGCTGCTCGCCGATGCCGGAGCATCGGTGACAGCCGTCAAGATGGTTGGCGACGCGCCGACGATCGTACGTGAACGGACCGACCCGGAGCAGGCTTTTTACGCCTACCTGTCTGCCGACAAGTTCGTGTCCGGCGCGCCATTGGAATTGGAGGCCATTCAACGTCTGTGCCAGGCGGCCGATGTCGTGTTAATCGGTGAAGACTCCAATTTCAGCGCGTTCGACGTCAATCCCAAGAAAGCAACCGTCGATCTAACGTGGTTCGGCCGTCAGGGCCCCTACGAGGCGTGGAAGGGAAGCGATCTTGTCATTCAGGCCCTGACCGCGATGCCACATCTCGCAGGGCCGGTCGGGGGGCCGCCTCTGCATGCAGGCGACCGTCACGCGACGATGATCGGCGGGGTCACAGCCTATATCGCGGCGCTCGCCGCAATGCTGGCCAAGCCAACCCAAGTTACGCGCCGTTTCGAGCTCAGCATTCTCGAGGCGAACCTCGTGGTCAGCGAAATGCACATTTATTATGTTGAACAAGACGGTGCGCCGATAAAGCGGCAGGGCGTCAACCGCTTTTCGCCTCATGGACCGCTTGGCATTTACCCTTGCAAGGACGGCTGGGTTGGCATCACTGCGACGACGCCGGATCAATGGAAATCGCTATGCATCGTCCTGGGGATGGAAAAGGAAGGGACCGACGAAAAGCTCGCGACACGACAGTTGCGGTTTGAGCGGCTCGATGAAGTCGAAAAGGCAATGATTAAGGCCCTAAGCGTGGGCACAGCTGAGCAGTGGGCGGAACGTGGCCGCAGCCACCGGGTCCCGATCGTGGTGGTGCCCGACGCTGCCGGAATTTTGATCCATCCAATTTTCGCGGCGCGTGAGTCGCTTGCAAAACTATTCACGCGAAGCGGCCTGTTCAAGGTGCCTCGCACCCCGTTCAGTCTCAGCAAGACGCCAACGCGTGAGACGCTCAACGCGGTGGACGGCGAGCTAATCGCTCAACCAGGGCCGTCTGCTCATGCATCGCATGGAGAGCCGCTTCAGCATGACTCGCCTTTATCCGGCCTCACGGTTGCGGATTTTACAATGGGGTGGGCCGGACCGTTGGCGAGCCGGTTGCTTGCCGACTTGGGCGCGGAAGTTCTGAAAATCGAGGCGGGCCGCTATCCCGATTGGTGGCGAGGCGTGAACTGGACGCCGGAATATATCGCGGCAAAGCAATATGAGAACACCAAGCACTACTGCGCACTTAATCGCGGCAAGCGCGGTATCAGCCTCGACCTCACGAGCCCTGCTGGCAAGAAGCTCGCGCTCGCACTTGTTGCCAAGGCCGACGCTGTCATCGAGAACCAGGCTGCCGGCGTAATGGACAAGCTGGGCCTAGGGTACGCCGATCTCGTCGCGGTGAACGCCAACATCATCATGACCTCAATGTCCGCGTTCGGAACTGGCAACGCCTGGTCAGGCACGCGTGCATACGGTTCGACCTTAGAACAAGGGTCCGGGCTGCCCCATTTCATGGGCGGTCCCGGTACGCCACCGACGATGGCGCATATGGCCTACGGCGATCCGGTCGGCGGCCTCTACGGCTGTGCCTCACTTCTTACAGCTCTGCTTCACAAGCGTCGTACCGGCGAGGGACAATACGTCAATATCAGTATGGTGGAATCGATGCTGCAGTTCACCACGCCGGCACTGCTGCAATATCAGGCCGATCCCACCGCTCCGCTGCGCCGGGGGAACCGACATTCGTTCTTTGCGCCGCACGGCATCTACCCGTGCGCAGGCGAGGACCGGTGGCTCGCCATCGCTGTCGAAAGCACAGAGATGTTCGCAAGCCTCGCGCGCGTGATCGGACACAGCGAATGGATTGGGGATGCAGGATTCGACTTGGCTGAATCTCGAAGGCGACGCCACGACGAGATCGATGCTGCCATCTCGGCTTGGACGAAAAAGCAGGAGCCACATCAAGCGGCCGCGATACTCCAACAGGCTGGTGTTGCGGCAGCTCCCGCCTTGCACACCGAGGAGATTTTGAAAAACCCACACCTTATCGCGGCCGGCTTCTTTATCGATCTTATTCGCGAGATCTCAGGACCGCAGCGTCAAGCAGGCGTTGCTATCTTGCAAGACGGCAAACGTCTCGGAGCGCACACCCCGGCGCCGCTACTTGGCGAGCACAGCTGGCCGGTTCTTGAACGGCATGTCGGACTCGAGCGCGCGCCCTACGAGGCGCTGGTGAATGAGGGTGTTATCACCTTCGCTCCAGCATCACTTCGGAGCATGCCGCGGAAACCAGACGATCAGTGCTTACCTAAGAACGCGAAGGGCTGAGGCCCCCCACACGTCGGCCTACCCCCAATTCAGGCGCGGGCGAAATCGAGCGGGATCCGCGGGTGTGACGCCGCCACGGCGCCTCTTAAGCGTCTTGGGTAGCGGTATGAGACATGCTGTCGCCCGACCCTCGTTCCATCAAGCCCACTGGACGCCGCCATCTAATGAACGTAGATCACCTGGCGGTTTTTTGCCTATGCGCCTGCACTTGCACCGAGATCGACGGGAATGCATGTGCCATTGATTCCGGAAGCGCAAGGGCTCGCGAGAAAACCAATGACCGCTGCGACCTCACGAACATCGACAAAGCGATTCCCTGGCTGCGCCGCGCGGAAAAGAGCAACTACCTCGTCGATGCTCACACCTCGGTTTGCAGCCTGAGCCTCTAGCTGACCTCGCATTAGCGCGGTATCCATCCAGCCCGGCGCGACGGCGTTGATAGTCAGACCATGGACCGCACCTTCCAAAGCGGCAACGCGGACCAGACCGAGAGCTCCGTGCTTTGCGGCAGTGTACGCAACCTTCTGGCGTGCACCACCGTAGCTCGCCACTGACGCGGTGACGACAACGCGACCACCGGGAGTTTTCGTCAAAGCCGACCATGCAGCCTTTAGTGCGAAGAAGGGGCCATCCAGCATCACCGCTCGAAGGCGATCCCATTCGACATCTGGAAAACGATCCAGTGGTGACACGAATTGACATCCAGCATTCAACACGAGGACGTCAAGACGCCCAGTGGTGGCGAGTACATGCGCGACCATGTCCCGATTTCCGCTCGCAGTGGAGAGATCCGCATGGAAGACGCCATCGCCGCCAATGTCCGCGCCATACACGAGGGCGCCGCGGTCGCGCAGTTCGGCCACGATGGCTTTCCCAAGCCCTCCTGCGGCTCCCGTAACGAGCGCTACTCGCCCCTCAAGCGTCCATCCGTCCGCGCCGGACCGCTGTTCGTCGCGCTTGGCCATTCATTTTGTCTCTTAGCTGACCGGTTGCATGGCGTCGCCTTCCATAGCGAACTATACACTTTAGTTTGTGTTGAATGCTCCAAATGCAAATCGTTGCGCAGAAATTATGCGTCAAATCCCAATAATTCTCCGGAATCAGGCTCGGTTCCGGAGCACCTTCGCGAAGCAAAAGCCGGTTGACTTCGGAGCGGTGGTGTCGGGAGTCCCTTGGTGAGGCGAGCCGCGCACTCGTGATCGAGTGGAGAGGAATCGCGTCTCCCGGCGCTAGATAGATCTGGTCGCGTTGACGGCGATTGAATCCTCAAGCGACGATCGAAGCGAGCGATCTAAGAGCAATCGGAGTGCACGTGCTCCTTCTTACAGATGAGGCATACAGGAGTCGCTCAGTCTCGGAGGGGGCTTGCTGCTTATGGCTCGCTAATCACCATTGCCCCTTGACCTTTATGTTAGTAGCCTTGCGAAGAGCATCGCTTGGCTTCGGCCTCCCGCCGATTGCCAGAATTAGGATGGGCGCAGCGACCAGACAGCCGACAGAAAATTCGGCAAAACTAGCAAATGTGTGGCTCAAAGGCATCCGCAACGTCAGTGGGCAAGTGCTATGTACGTGTCCCCACTAACACATGGAAGCTGCGCCGGTTTCTGATCAATCGCAGATTTTCGGCTTGCGACGCTGCAGATTAGCGCGATTTCCGTTCGATCCGCGGAGCATATTGAGTGTCGTGCATCGCGCCACGCTTACGGCTATTCATCCTCCCATTTCCGATTCGACGCGCCGAGAGAGAAGTGGTTTGCGGACGAAACTACGCGGCAAGCGCAAGACGGGTGGACATTAATTTTGACCGCATCTTTCTTTGCAGGGGCCTGCGGTCAGAGCGACGCGTCCAAAGAGATCAGCCGGCCTTTCCTACGGCAATCCGTCGATGTCGGGGAATATCGTCCAGGCCGGTAATCCACAGATGCGATCGAAAAACACTCAAATGAAAGAGGATCGATGAAGATCTTGGTGCCGGTAAAGCGGGTGGTCGATTACAACGTCAAGGTCCGCGTCAAGAGCGATGGATCGGGCGTTGAACTCGCCAACGTCAAAATGTCCATGAACCCGTTCGACGAAATTGCGGTCGAAGAAGCGCTGCGCCTGAAGGAAGCCGGCAAGGCGACCGAAGTCGTGGTGGTCTCCATCGGGCCGGCGCAGGCGTCGGAAACGATCCGCACCGGTCTCGCCATGGGCGCCGATCGCGGCATCCTGGTGAAGGCAGAGGGCGCGGTCGAGCCGCTCGCGGTCGCCAAGATCCTGAAGAAGATTGCGGACGAAGAGCAGCCGGGCCTGATCATTCTCGGCAAGCAGGCGATCGACGACGACAGCAATCAGACCGGCCAGATGCTGGCCGCGCTGCTCGGCTGGTCGCAGGCGACCTTCGCCTCGAAGCTCGAGGTTGAAGGAAGCGACTTCAAGGTCACCCGCGAAGTCGACGGCGGCTTGCAGACCGTGAAGCTGAAGGGACCGGCGATCGTCACCACCGATCTCCGTCTCAACGAGCCGCGCTATGCGTCGCTGCCCAACATCATGAAGGCCAAAAAGAAGCCGATCGCGGACAAGACCGCCGCCGATTACGGCGTCGATCTCACCGCGCGCCTAGAGGTTCTCAACACGACCGAGCCGGCGGGCCGCAAGGCGGGCGTCAAGGTCAAGGACGTCGCCGAGCTGGTGTCGAAACTCAAGAACGAAGCCGGGGTGCTCTGATGACGACGCTTCTGATTGCCGAACACGACAATGCGTCGCTCAAGGATGCGACCAACAAGGCCCTGACCGCAGCGGCCGCGCTCGGCGCGGACGTCGAGGTTCTGGTGGCCGGTGAGAACGCCAAGGCTGCGGCGGAAGCCGCCGCAAAGCTTGCCGGTGTGAAGAAAGTGCTGCTCGCCGACGGCGCGCTTTACGCGCACGATCTGGCCGAGCCACTGGCCGCGCTGATCGTTTCGCTGGCGCCGTCCTACGACGCCATCGTCGCGCCCGCGACCTCGCGCTTCAAGAACGTGATGCCGCGCGTCGCAGCCCTGCTCGACGTCATGCAGGTCTCGGAAATCACCAAGGTGGTTGCCCCCGACACCTATGAGCGTCCGATCTACGCCGGCAACGCTATCCAGACGGTGAAGTCGAAGGACGCCAAGAAGGTCATCACGGTGCGCACCTCCACCTTCGCCGCAGCAGGTGAAGGCGGCAGCGCGTCGGTCGAGAGCGTCGCGGCGGCGGCTGATCCGGGCCTGTCGTCCTTTGTCGGCGAGGAAGTCGCCAAGAGCGACCGTCCCGAGCTGACCTCGGCCACGATCATCGTCTCCGGTGGCCGCGCCATGCAGAGCCGCGAGAACTTCGCAAAGTACATCGAGCCGCTCGCCGACAAGCTCGGCGCTGGCGTCGGCGCTTCGCGTGCGGCGGTGGACGCGGGCTATGCCCCGAACGACTGGCAGGTCGGCCAGACCGGCAAGGTCGTGGCCCCCGAGCTCTATGTCGCGGTCGGCATTTCCGGCGCGATCCAGCATCTGGCCGGCATGAAGGACTCCAAGGTGATCGTCGCGATCAACAAGGATGAGGACGCGCCGATCTTCCAGGTTGCCGATTACGGCTTGGTCGCCGACCTCTACCAGGCGGTTCCGGAGCTCACCGAGGCACTCGGCAAGTAGCGCCGATTCTGCCCAGAATCGAAAGGTTCTCAATTGTGGGCGACCAGTGCGCAATTGACTTCCTTGTGAAACGAGACAGCCATGCACCGTGGCGAGTCTCGATACCGTTTCGATCCTGGAGGAGAGGTCGCCGTTGTCTCGGTCTCCACAATAAAGCTTCCAGGACCTATTCGATCGCGGTACAGCGCCGATCGCAATTTGCGTGCCTCGCTGCCTATTTGGAGTAGGCCAAGTAAGCTCAAGGCGGATGACAGCCTGATTGCCCGACTGCGGCGGACTCGATTCCGCCGATAAACTGCATAAAATCGCAGGATCCTTCGATAATATTCGTTAGGTCGGGTTATAGAAAGTAAATTCGGTAGCTGAGGTGGTGTACCGATGTATTATCGCGCAGCGAGCTTTCGCTTTGTTCCGCAAAGCGTAATTTTACGCGACAACATGGAGCCTACAACGATGGCAATCGCAAAAGCGCCGCAGGCCTTCCCAAGAACAGAATATCTGCGCAGATTGGCAGCAGTCAAATCGGAAATGGCCCGGCGTGAAATCGATGCACTTATCATTTCGAGTTGGGGCAATATCACTTATCTGACCGGCAACGTGACGCGTATGCTGGCTGTGCATGCGCTTGTCGTCTCGATCCAAGATGAAGAGCCGACTCTTATCGTACGCAAGATGTGCGCGCCAGGAGCAGCTCACCAGAGCTTCATGGCCCGAGAAAAGATTATCGGCTACTCGGAAAATCTAGTAGGTAAGGCAAATACCGACGGCTACGATGCGGTGATTGATTTCCTCCATGACGTCGGTGTGGCGCAGGGCGGGATTGGCCTTGAACAGGGCAACCTAATGGCCCCGGCCGTAGAGAAGTTCATAGGGAAATTGCCGCAGGCCCGGATCGTCGATTGCACGAGAGTGGTGGACTGGATCCGCGGCGTCAAATCAGACCTGGAGATCGCGGTTATGCGCGAGGCTGCCGCGCTTGCTGACGCGGCCGTTATGCGGGCTAGAGACGTTATCCGCCCTGGTGTGCGAGAAGCCGATGCAGCAGTTGAGATCATGGCGGCGCAGGTTAATGGCGTTAAGGGCGGTCCCGCTGCGACCGGATTGCGGCCGCCGTTGATTTCCTCAACCCCGCGCACGGGTACGCCCCATATTTTGTGGAGCGAGAGTGTCTTCAGCGATGGCATGCAGATCAATTCGGAAGTCAGCGGAAATCGGTATAACTATCTTGCAGCTCTTATGCGTACCTTCTCAATCGGTGCGCCTGCCGACCGCGTACGCCGTCTACATGATGCGCAGGTCGCTGCTATCGAAACGGCACTCGATCTCATCCGACCTGGACGCACTTGCAGTGAGGTCGCGCACGCCATGTACAGCGCGATTGAGAAGCACGGCTTTCCGAAGGAATCGCGATGTGGCTATTCCATTGGCATCGAAAATCAATTCACTGCTTGGATTGAACCGACCGCAAGTTTTGGCAGGGAAGATATGACTGTTCTCCAGACCAACATGACCTTTCATCTGATGCTCGGTAACTGGGTTGAGGAGGAGTTCGGCGTTACGGTGAGCGAAACAATCCGCGTAACTGACACGGGTGTTGAGGCGCTGACTTGTGCGCCGCGCGAGCTCTTTGTACTCTAATTGAGTGATAGTCCGGTCCCCACAGCTTGGTGAAATGACACATTGAGACCCCACTAAATCGATCACGCGCCGCATAATGGTCCTCAGACATTGGCCGGGGTCGTGAGTAAAATCGACCGCGAGATAACTCAAGATCATCTTGGAGAGCGGAGGAGAAACCGCGGAAAGTCCGGTTGCAGCCGACCGTGGGCAGGCCTCAAGCGAGCGGTCAAGGAACTGACGTAGTCGTACTTGGTGTAGTGAGCCGAATATCGAATATCTGCACAACCTAGATCAGGGTTTTCTTGGTTCGAATCATATCACCGAACGAGCGAACTTGGAGAAGAAGCCCTCGATGAGGTTGAGCCACGAGCCTTGCTTGGGCGTTAAGGTGAACTCGAAGCGCCCGCTTGGTCGGGTAGCGGGCCAGGCTCTGGTTTCTCTCGAGATGTGCGCGGAATGATTGTCGAGGATCAACTTGATCGTGGTGCTCCTCGGATAAGCGACATCGAGAAGTCTGAGGAGTTCTATGAACTCGCGGCTGCGGTGACGGTCTCTGACGAGAGCGTGGACCTTGCCGGGGAGCAGATCAATCCCGGCCAACAGGCTGAGCGTGCCGTGCCGCTTGTACTCGTGGTCGCGCGCAAAGCCGGCGTGGATGCCGGGTTCGGGCGGCAAATCCGGCGCCGTCGTTGCGATGGCCTGGATTCCCGGCTTTTCGTCGCACGACACGATCGCCACCGGCTTTCCCCGTCTCTTCGACTTGGCAGGGGCGTTTTTCAGGACTGCGACTTCACGATAGACGCACAGGACCTCGGCCATCTTCCGTTGGAACTCAGCATCGCGATTTTCAAGATAGTAGCGCACCTTGTGTGGCTTGATTTCCTCCTTGCCGAGGATCTTGCACACCGTTCCCTGGACCAAATTGGTCAAGCATGCATGCTCTGCCGCCGGCCCGTGTTCGCGCGCATGGCGCGCCAACAGCCGCGTCGTCCACAACTCATGTGGATAGCCATGGTCCTTCGCCTCGTCACACGCCAACGACACCAACCAGGCTTTGGCCTCAGGCGTGATGGTTGGTTGCTTGCCGGGGCGCGGGCGATCGTAAGGGCGGCCAGCGGCCCATCGGCCAGCGCTCGCTCGACACAGCGCTGCACCGTCTGATGATGGACTCCGAGTCTTTGGCCCACTGCGCAAAACACGAAGGGTTCTCGCGATAGGCCAGCAGCATCTGCGCCCGCGACACCCGTCTCGCGACTTCAGTTCTCGACCGCGAAAGAGCCGCCAATGTTGCGATCTCTTGGTCGGTCTTCGCCAACTCGACCGCTCGCCGCCATCCAGCCATGATACGGCTCCTCGTTTTGCCGACCGCAAACGAGGAATCCGCCAACTGCCCGTCCGTTCCACCCATTCAGCCTGCTCCAGCATCGCAGGTTTCATGGAATCGATCGTCTAGTGAATGCAGTATAGCTGCCGCAAATGCAATCGGCAGCGATAGCGCGTGCGTCGTGTCGGTGTCTTTGTGGCTGGTTGGCGAGGTGCTGCTCAATGACGGAAACCTGCTGCGCAACCAACCTTCTTAGACCAGTACTTAGTCCACTACCTGAGCCACGGCGCCGCCGACCCATGCCGCTGCGCCACTTCGAGAACATGCTTCTCCGCTGCGTGCACACTTGAGCGCGAGCTGACGGCTCGGTGAGTGGCCCCAAAATAAGCGCTTTGGAGAGCGCCTTGCAGAGCTTGGCTGATACAGCGGCGTTGCTGTCTGAGCACCGTGAGCCCGCTCAAGACCACGGAATGGTTCGGCCTAGGCGCACGGCACGGCAGGCGCATTTCGCTGCGACATGCAAGAGGGCGTCTTTCTGTCGACGATCAAGGCAAGTAAGTTTTGCGAAGAACTCAGATCGAGTGACCGGATACAAACAGCGGGCCGCCAACCCGTGGGCGGAACTTGCGCGGGATCGACAGATAGTGAAATCCACCAAAGATCGCGCTTCGGACGCTCAATTCACCCATAGAGAGGGGGGATATTTGCATAAATAAGTACGGAACTATTTTTATACTACGTAATCATTTTGTGAATGTCAGCGGGTTGACCCAGCGGAATCCAATTAGGAGGCCACTGCACTATGACCGTCTACGTACCGACTGTTCTCGATCTTGCCAACCCTCGGGATCCTAAACCGGCGACTGGCGCAGAGCTAATCGTTTCCCCGCCTTATGGAGTTCGTTCACGTGCGCGGTCCTTCGTTAAAAATGACATTCTATCGAGATTTTCGCTGCAAGATCTTGCAGCGGCCGGTGAACTCCTCGAGCCGATTGTGCTGAAGGATCGCATGGTCCTCCAAGAGCCCAAGAGACGTGTTGATCATGTCTACTTCATCGAATCCGGCCTCATCTCTCTAAGGGTGGTCGCAGCGGGAAACATCCTTGAGAACGCTGTGATAGGCCATCAAGGCGCCGTCGGTGCTTCGCTCTTGGTGGGAGGGCATCTTTCAACACATCAATCTGTTGTAATTGTTGCCGGAAGTGCGCACAGAATGCGCATCGAGGACCTGCGCCGGGTGATGCACGAGCGTCCTGAAATCCGCGAACATCTACTTCGGTACGTTCAAGCACTGAGCTTGCAGTGCGCTCAAACAGGATTGTGCGGAGTTTGGCACGATTGCGAGAAGCGCCTTGCTTCTTGGCTCTGTTTGGCCAGCGATGCTGTTGATACGCATGTGCTTCCAGTGACGCACGATTATCTTGCTTCTGTGCTGGGATTACGTCGCGCTGGGGTAACGGAAGCTCTCATCCGATTTGAAAAACAACGGTTAATTCGCAAGATGCGCGGCATCTTGCATATCAATGACCGTCACGGCCTTGAGCAAAAGGCATGTAGTTGTTATAAGTTTATCTCGAGCGCTTATGCCTCAACTGAACCGGCAATTCAGTGATCGAACCGATTAGCGAATCTGCCAAGAGGCTCTCGTTTACAATGCTGTCAAGAGTTGACTCGGGCCTTGGGTACATCCGGCGCGTACTAAGCTACGGTGAACGCTGACATGATCCTCCATTAGTGCCGGCCAACTCCCTCTGTACTTTGCAAAAAGTTCGCCATCAGCCTGTCCCCTTCTCGCGTGAGGATCGATTCTGGATGGAATTGCACGCCGAAAGTTGGATCGAAGCAGTGTGATGGCCAAGATCCCGCCTTCCTCCGAACGCGCAGTCACTCTCAGCTAAGGCGCCCACGACCGATCCTGAGGCCCCAGGGATCAAATCGATGTCCCTCTCGACTTGTCTGGGAGAGACATTTTGACTCCTCTGCTAATGAGTCTTGTGCGCGCCCAACAATGTGGAGGTAGCCGCGACCATCGATCGTGCCGAGGTCTCCAGTGATGGAAAAAGCTGTCAACACGGAAATCTGCAGCTGTCCTATCCGGCATGTTCGAATAACCAGGGAAGACTGCCGGTCTCCGTCATTCCGGTAATGTTCGAGGAGTTTGTGATCAACTCTCTCTTTCCAAGCGCAATGGGTTTCCGCCAGTAGCGGCGCAGAGCCGGAAATGAAGAACCTCATAGCGGCTTGCTTTTAGATTCTTGCTTTGCAGCAGTCGATGTAGAACGTTGTCGCGCCCATCAGCACCGTCGAGCGGCTACATCACAGCAATGACGCCGTCGGCATCGCACTTCTGCATGAACAGAATACGAGCCGTACGGCGAACGTCACATTGCGGACTACGAACAGTCCGTGAACGTGGTATATTGGAAAAGCATGGATTAGAGGGTCTCCGTGCGAGTAACGCCATTGGCCGACCAGCCATCAGCCCGTTCACAAGATATTGCCACGACTCAACGTGGCACCCTAAGACCTCCCGACCTCCCGGTCGTGCCCGATATGTAGAGGATGGCTGCAAGATCGTCCGTCGCACGCGGCCTAATCGAAATCAGCAGCAAGGTTGCTGCAGGACCCATGAGCGTGCCCTTACCCTGCTGATCGAGGGTCTCGATCCGCCCGCCACCTTTGCAGCAATGGAACGCAGGTCAGCTTGCTGCCGCGGATCGCACAATTAATGTCCGTTGTGCGTCGAGGATAAAATATTCAGCCTCCACTGGCGTATATGCGGTATTAAGCTGCAGACAGGTCGCGCCAGCGCGGAGCGCCGCGACATAAAGTGCGAGACCGCCTCGACTGACTTTTCGATCTTAGCTGCGAAGCGATCGTTGAAGTCGATGCCAATGCGAACTAGCTAATTTGCGATACGGCCGCTGAGCGCACCGAGTTCGGCGTAGGTAACCGAGTTGCTGTCGTCTTTCTCGAAGCAGACAGACTGATCGGACGCCAGCGAGGCGAGCAGACGGTCGCATAAGTGCCAAGTCATAACGGGATCTTCCGCTTAGAGTGTGTCTGAGAGATCGGAACGAGATCGCGCGAAAAGAGCTTCCCGCGAAGCGCATTCTTCACTTTCTCCGAGGCAACGACTGTACCGTGCTCCGCAAAAGCCTCGTGGTTCGCCTCGATGTCGTCGAGCGCGTAAAGATAGTTAACCATAAGGCCATAGGATTGCATCATCCCCTTAGCCGATAGGTCACCCGAAAGATTCAGGCGCTCCAAGCGCGCGCCGTTGCCCAAGTGGAAGCGGGCGACCGGATCGAGCGGCTTCCCGGATGGAAGTTTTGCTCTGAGAAAATAGTAGGCAGCCAGCGACGTGAGAGCCCCTCTCGCATTCTCGATGTCACCGCCGTCCGCAAGCGCAGCCAGCGCGCGCCTCGTTTCCTCATTGACAACTGCCGAGGCCTCGATCCTCAATTCGCGCTTGATCCAAGCCGCGAATCCGGGAACAGGGGATAGCGTGGCGAAGGTCTTCAAGTCCGGAAGTTCGCGAGCGAGATCCTCAGCAACCTGCTTGATCAAGAAACTCCCAAATGAGACGCCTGCCAGTCCCTTTTGCGTATTTGAGATCGAATAGAACACTGCGGTCGTGGCGTGATGAGGGTCGATCGCGTGCCGCGATTTGTCCAGCAGCGGACCTATCGCTGATGGTATCTCCTTGGTTAGCGCGATCTCGACAAAGATAAGGGGCTCGTCGCTCAACTGCGGATGAAAGAACGCATAGCAGCGGCGGTCGGGTGGCGCTAGGCGGTTTCGCAGATCGTCCCAATCCTGGATTGCATGGACCGCTTCATACTTGATGAGTTTTTCGAGGATGTTGGCGGAAGTACTCCAGTCGATTGGTTTCAGCACGAGAAAGCCCCGGTTAAACCAGGATGAGAACAAATGAACAAAATCGTCATCGACCGGCTTGAGTTCAGGGTGCTTGGACAACAACGACAAGAGCACCTCCCGCATGCGCACAAGAGAAGCGGTTCCGCCAACCGCAGAATTAAGACGCCGTAAGAGCTCCTGCCGGCGTGGCTCCGCTGCCGTGTGAAGCCAGGCAAGCTGATTTTTGCCGCTGTCCTCGCTGCGCCTATAGGCGGCTATCGCCAGATCGACGGCGCGACGATCTGGCCCGAACCTGTCTACCAGGGAGGAGAGGAACTTTAACCGTTGTGGAGCAGCCGCCTGCTCGAAAGCGGCGAGGAGCGCTTGAGCGATTGCGACTCCAGAGGCCTCACCACGTCGAGATAGTAGAGCTTCGCCCAAGAGCTCGAGATCGTGATGATCAGAGTTGCCGTCCTGCGGCCTAATACGTAGTACCGCTCGACCGCGTTGCGTCATAGTTTCGATAAGAGTGTGCAGGAGTTCTGCCGGAATGAAACTTCCGCGCCTTGTATCTTTGAACATGGTTGATGCCTCCGCGATTTGTCGAGCGGTAAATGCCAGATCATCAAGTGGCCAAGCCAGAGGTGAAGCGTCAAACGTGACAAAGCGACTGCGTACCCCACTTGCAATTGAAACGACAGTGTGTTCGCGCCTGCATCTATCCGGCACATTTTTGCGGTCAGTGCACAGGCGCGCATCGAGCCTTATCGATGCGCGCCTATGGCCGGGCGGGACGCGAGACGCACAAGCAGGCGCCTCGTGTGTTGCTAAATGCCGCGGGCTCCTACGTCGCGAATGCACCAGATGGAAAATGTCGATTCAGCCGCGCGTTCTGCTTAGGATTTCACCGCCGATCCCATATTCGGAGTCCTACGATGATTGGCGGAGATTTTTGAGCGTCGCTCGCCTCTTTGCGCGGAGTTAGTGGCCACGCGCCCGTCACGGTGAGCTTGGGCTATGGCTGATTGCCGTGGCCGCCATCGATAAAAAATGTTTCCCGACAATGGATTGGCCTCCTATTGGTAGTATCCGAGAATGCTTCGGGTTAAGCTCTTGCTTACCCCATCAAGGTGTTTTGATCCTTATGTGTTCGATCACTCGGGACTGGGACGCGGTCGAACTACGAGCTCGCTGAGCTTTGCGGAGCAGGCCACACCGCAATCGGTGCCGCTATCGAACTGACGCTCTCTACTCGATTGATGGATTCCTGTAATATTTGGAGAAAAGTAGCCGGATGTATGCGCGCACTGCCAAGACCTGCCGACTCTCCTCCTCAATCTAAGGATACGTAGTCGACCCCCCGCTGGCATCCTAGCCGTCGGCGCCCCTCCAGTAGGTCAGTCGTTCATGAATAAGCTTTATCCCGACTCGAAGTCGGCGCTCGAGGGCGTTCTGAATGATGGCATGATGATCATGTCGGGCGGCTTCGGCCTTTGCGGCATCGCCGAGACGTTCTCGGAGGCGATCCGCGACTCCGGCGTCTAGGGTCTGACGGTGGTCTCCAACAATGCCGGCGTCGACGGCATCGGCCTCAGCCGCTTGCTTGAAACCCGCCAGATCAAGAAGATGATCTCGTCCGATGTCGGCGAGAACAAGCTGTTCGCCCAGCAATTCCTCGCCGGCGAGCTGGAGCTCGAATTCAACCCGCAGGGCACGCTGGCCGAGCGCATCCGCGCCGGCGGCGCCGGTATCCCGGCCTTCTATACCAAGACCGGCGTCGGCACGCTGATCGCCGAGGGCAAGGAAGTGAAGGAGCTCGACGGCGAGAAGTATCTGATGGAGCGCGGCCTGTTCGCCAACCTTGCTATCGTGCACGCCTGGAAGGGCGCTACCGCCGGCAATCTGATCTACCGCAAGACCGCGCGCAACTTTAACCCGATGATGGCGACCGCCGGCAAGATCACGGTGGCCGAAGTCGGAGCATCTGGTTCCGGCGGGCGAGCTCAACCCCGTCCACATCCACACGCCCGGCATCTTCGTGAAGCGCATCGTCGAGGTCGGCACGGCCAAGAAGCGCATCGAATTCCGCAACACCCGCCCGCGCACCGCCGCTTAAGCGCATGATCCGGAGAAGTGGACACCGGTTTTCCCGACAACCGCCTTTGATGAATGAACGCAAAAAAAGACCGGCGAAAATTGCGCGCGGCGAAGTGGAGGGAGGAAACGCCCTAAGGGCCACTAGAGGAGAGCCGAGATGAGCCGATCACCGGCTTGTCGGAAAACTCCGACGCCCGAGAACATCAGCGGCGCGAGACACGTGATTGTCCCGTGCGCGATTATTAACATCGCAGAATGGTGCTCGGAGTTAAGGCAATTCTCATGGGCACCCGCATCTATTGTGCGAAATTGATTGGCTCGACGCACAGCATTCCCTATGGGGTTATGAGGCGCTATGACCCGTAACAATGGCTCTCGCCAATGCCAAGATAATCCGCACTCAACCTCATCGAGAAGGGCTTACGCGCAATCCCTTGGCTCAGACGACATCGTGGGGTGCAGATCGTCCGCATCCCCGCGGACTGCAAGGGTAACGAGGGTGGCTCCTCAATCTAGAACGACAGCAAAAACATGATCACCGCCTAGGCGGTCACAATCACCAGTAGCGCCGGACTGCGAGGGAGCTCGGAGCGCGCCTCCTAGTCGTTCGCCGCGTTGGCCAAATGCGAAACTTGGCCTCTTCGGGCCTTCCGCCAGCTATCAATCGCACCCCACGCTTGGGCGCGGCTGCGTCGCCTCCATTTGCGCTCGGAGGACGCTGGACGCAGGGTTCGATTCATAGTGGTACCACTAACCCTGTCTGATTCCGAGCAGGCGACTACGTTCAGAGTGGTTAACCCGGGTTTAGCCTCGTTTCTTGCCGCGCGCCGCCCCAGGCGCGGTAAGAGTAAGTCGGCGACGAGAATGGCAGGGCCTGGTACGCCAAGTAGTGTTGAGCTGGCCGCTCATCAGCGCCAACGCTTAGGGAGCAATCGTCGAATCCCAAGCAGCCGCGGCCAAAGCTGTCGCCGACGACGCTACATTGGCGGTGTCTCATGGGTAGCGAGTCGCCCTTCGAAAAGATCGGCGAAAGTTGTGAAGGTGTGAAGGGCTTGCGACGGCGTTTAGTCGTAGGGACTCCCGACATACGGGGAACGACCCATCGCATTCCGCACTCGAATGTTATCGAGGTGCTAGCTCTGATAGGCGCTCATACTTATCGGCAGCAATCATCCTAAGTATGACATTACCGCGTGAACATCTGGGCCCTAAGCGTATGGTCGGATGTTCGCGCGTTCGGCCGCAATCAAACTCTATCGGAGCAGTGCTACGGAACGAAAGTACGAATCGTACGCTTTTCTGCGCTGATCGTACAAATAGTACAGTTATGAGGCGGTCGAACCACGCTCGTTCCAGTGGCGCGCTTATCGGTACGATCCGTACGGAGTTTTCATGCCGCAACCTATCGCAATCTGTCAACGTGGCGATGCGAGCGGCGGAATGATCCGCGCCGCGACGCCGCTGGTTCAACATCAGTAGGCGTTCGAGAAGGCCCTTCAGATCGAGAATGATGGGGGCAGAGGTGGCAAGTCTCTGGGGTGAGAGCGGCCACTCTTGATGTGAAACGTTTGGAGGTCTTTAATGAAGATGGCGAAGCGCCTTTTTCTGGGTTCGGCGGCAGGTCTGATCGCGGTGGGCGGGGCGCAAGCAGCCGATCTCCCCGTCAAGGCCAAGGCGATTGAGTACGTGAAGGTGTGCTCACTATATGGTGCCGGTTTTTACTACATCCCAGGCACCGACACCTGTATTAAATTGGGCGGCTATGCGCGTGCGGAAGTCACCCTGAACACCAGCTACCATTTTGAAGCAGCCGACAACGGTGTGGGGGGCGCGCGTAACCGCCTTAGTGAGTATTACAGCGCGCGTGCTCGTCAAGACCTCTCGATCGATACGCGTACCGCCACCGAGTTCGGTGTGGTCCGCACCTTCGCCGAGCTGGCCTGGACCTTTACAGGGGGCGCCTATACCGGTGCCGGGAACGGGGGCACGAGCTATTCGACGGCGGTCGGTAATCAGGTCGCACAGGCTACGCCCGCTCTCTATTACACGTTCATCCAGTTCGCTGGCTTCACGTTCGGTAGAGCTACTTCACAGTTCAGCACCCCTTGGGCCCAGTATCCCGCGAATGCCTACGAGCTGCCAGGCTCCGCCGGGTGGGATCCCGTCAACGAATTCGCCTACACTTTTGACTTTGGCCAGGGCATCACGGCGTCGTTGTCTGCTGAAGATCAGGTCGCGAATAAGCAACTCGCTATCTGGAACGTGAGCGCGGCAACAGCTGCGGGCATGGCAACCGGTACATGGGGCGCGAACGACTTCGGCGGTTCGCGAGCTCCAGACCTCATCGCGTCGGTTACTGTTGATCAGGCTTGGGGTTACTTCAAAGGTTCATTTGCGGCGCATGACAACCATGCTGCATACTATGGCGCCTCAGAGATCACTGGCCATCCGGACGACAAGTGGGGCTGGGCGGGTCAGTTGGCACTGTCGATTAAGAACATCCCGACCGGTGCGGGTGACACAATCAACATGTCAGCGGTCTATACGAACGGTGCAAGCCGTTACAACTTCCAGGACTATATGGCGGCTCCTAGCTTCGCGATGTATGGAGGCACGGGTCTCGCGGGCGCGTACCAGAGCGTCAGCCTCGCTGGTGTGTCTGACTCGGTGTTCGCGAGTGGCTCCGGCCAGCAGTTAACCACGACATACGGTTTCAATGGCGGGTACACGCACAACTGGGATCCCCATTGGGCGAGCACCATCTTTGGTGCATATGCTGCCGTGCGTTACAATAATACTGCCAAAGGCTATATTTGCGGTGCCCTCGTGACAAACTTGGCGCTCTCAAGCGGCGGTGGAGGCTGTAACCCCGACTTTAACTACTCGGTTATCGGCACGAAAACGGGTTGGACGCCAGTCAAGAACCTGACTTTTTCGGCCGAGCTCGCATACATGATGCTCGATCAGAAGTTTGCAAGCGGAAGCACCGTGGCACTCCCGGCACAGTCCGCTATCGCCAAGCCTGGCGCCGCGTACGAGCTTAAGGACCAGGGCAGCTTCTCCATGTATTTTCGCGCCCAGCGCGTGTTCTGATTTCATAGTCAAACGAGCGGAAGGAGAAAGAGCGGTTCTATCACTCTAAGTTTAACCTCCAAGAAGGCCTCCGGTATGCCCACCGGAGGCCTTTTAATATGTTGAAACTCTCTGGCCAGCATCTGCGTCAAATATGCGATTGAGACTTGAGAACGTATCCATCCGAGCTAGGCCGCGGACAGGGGCTCACCGATTCCACCGCTTGAGGAGTTCGGGGTCCTCCTTGTGCATCCTGATGAGTTCCGTCAGGTTTTCGATGCCGAAGTCGGTGAACGCCATGACTGGTCGTCACCTATGCCGTAAACCCAGATGCGCCATCCTCTGTGTCCATTCCGTTCGCCACGTCCCAGAGCCATTGTGGATCTCGCGCTCGATCTCGAACAGCTGGTCAATCCGACGGACCGCTTCCAGCGCAATGGGCGAGATCGCTGTCGCCGACCGCCCGCGCCTCGCGTTCTGGGCGATATCGGCCAGTTCGAAGAATGCTCTGCGGCCGTGCGCCCAGCAGAAGGCGGCCGTGGCGAGCGCCGCCTTGCGCCCGGGATGGAAGAGCGCGTTGAACCCGCTATAGGCGTCGACTTGAAGGATGCCGGCGAAGTCCTGAAGATGCCGCGCCGGATGTTCGCCGCGCCGATCGCGCGAGGCGTAAAACAGCGCCGCCGACGGACCTTGCCCGCCAAATGGCCGATCGTCGCGGACATAATGAGATGGACGGTCCCCGCCCTGATAAGCTGCGAAAGGGCACCTCAAGAAGGAGGACAAGCTATGGTGACAATCGGGCTTGATATCTCGAAGAGCTGGTTTCAAATCCACTGGATTACGGCGGATGGAGAAATTATCCGCAAGAAGCTCGCCCGCGGCGCGGGAAGGTTCTCGATTTCTTTTCACGGCTTCCAAGTTGTCTCGTTGGTCTTGAGGCTTGCGGCAGCGCTCATCATTGGGCTCGTGAACTAATAAAGCTTGGTCACAAAGCACGTCTTATGCCGGCCCGCTACGTCCGAGCCTACGTGAAGACAAACAAGCATGATGCTGCTGATGCGGAGGCGTGCTGGGAAGCCGTCCAACGGCCTGGCATGCGCTTTGTCCCTGTAAAAACCGTCGAACAGCAGGGAATTTTAATGCTACATCGCACGCGAGATTTGCTTATTCGACAGCGCACAGGCGCGATAAATGCTCTGCGTGGTCATTTGGGCGAGTTGGGAATCGTGACCGGGAAGGGAAAAGCAAACGCGAGAGAGCTCATGGCACTCGTGGACGTTGACGAGCGCATCCCACAGAGCGCGCGTAGCGCTCTTTCAATCCTTGTCGATCAGATCGAAGACCTTGAGCTACACATTGAAAGCCACGAGAAAATGATCCTTGCAACTGCCAAAGACAATGAAGTCTGTCGGCGTCTCATGAAGGTGGCGGGCATCGGCCCATTTGCCGCCACCCGCCCTGGCGGCGTCTGTCGATCATCCACAACAGTTCGCTTCGGCAAGGCATTTCGCCGCCTGGCTTGGATTAGTACCGAAGCAGCATTCGACCGGGGGAAGGGAGCGTTTGGGGCGGTATCAGCAAGCGTGGCGACGGCTACATTCGTAAGTTGCTAATACATGGCGCCCGAGCGGCCGTTCATCGCGTCCGTATCCATCAGGTCACCAATACCTGGATAACAGAGCTGCTCGGCACGCGTCCCTTCAATGTCGTGACGGTGGCGCTCGCTCACAAAACTGCACGGATCGCTTGGGCGATCATGGCCAATGGTGAAGAATACCGCGCGCAAGTATAAATCGAGCGTGGTTCCGTTTGCGAGGGCAAAGCAGAGTGATGGCAACCGGTCGGACCGGGGTCGGCTAAGCCCGTTGGACCTATCGAGCTTCAGAGCTCGCCAACGTAATTGGGCGCCGATCCGCGGATCTCATCAAGGCTCGTGGCATGCCATAAAGCCGGATAGATAGCGGCAAACGATCGTTAGCCAAAACAAAGCAAATGGCCTTGCAAAGCGGGGACCGTCCATAGATAGGTCCAAATCCGCCCGGTGTCCGTCCTTCCCTTCGCCAGGATCGGGATCTTGGTGTCGTCGCCATGGAGGCTATCGGCGGAGAGCCATGGGCTTCGATCCGTTCAAAGATAGGGCTGACCGCGAACGCTCCGGCGCCAACGTGGTCCGCCAGCGTCGAGTCCGACAGGTCGATCCCCTCGCATTTGAAGCGCTGGCTCTGTCAGTTTAACGGTTTAACGGCTGATGCTGACCAAATTTGTCGAACAGGATCGTCGCCAGAAGCTGCGGTCCGATATAGCCCCGCGGCGTGGCATAGAACGGTGCCGGTGACTGTGTGATTGCCTCGCAGTCCCGGCAACTGAACTTCTCCCGCTCCGTGTCGATCACCTTGAACCGGCGTGGGATCTCCTCCAGCGTCGAGGTCACGCTTTCGCCGAGCTTCGACAGCCGCGCCGACCCGCAGCAGGGGCATTGCGTCGGAGCCGGCAGGACCACGCGTTCTCGCACGATGTCGTCGGGGAAGGCCTGGCGGACGGGCCGCCTGCGCTCAACGAGCGCACCGTCTGCGTCTTGCCTGCTGCCTTCTCGGCTGCAAGTTCATCCTCAGTTGCAGCCGCCTCAAGCTCCTGAAGCTCCAGCTCTAGCTGATCGAGCAGCCGCGCCGACCGCTCCGAGCGCGTGCCATAGAACGTCCGCGGCAGCTTCTCGATCTCGAGCTTGAGGTGGGCGATCAGCCCTTCAGTGCTCGATTGATTCGCGTGGGCATTGGCCGCTTCAGCAAGCTTGGCTTCCGTCGCAAGCCTTGCGGCGCGCTCGGCCAGGATCATTGCATGTGCAGCGGCGAGATCGGACAGCAGTCCGTCAGCGGCAGATCCCATAATCAGATGGAATCACATTCACCGCCAAATTCAACGACAAACTCTCAGCCCACGCTCGTCGGACGCCAAGCCTCTTGAGGATTGCGCCAATCAACGCCGGACAAAAGGTAGCTCATCTGCGCCTGCGAGATCGACGTCCGCCAGCGACGGCCAGACAGAACGATACCTCTCTCGGGTTTCTTTGTAGACAGGCATGCTCCCTGGCCGTCATGCCAGATCACTTTCAACAAATCACCCCTACGTCCGCGGAAGCAGAACACATGACCACTCAGCGGATCGCGGCGCAGCACCTCTTGCACCTGCAACGACAATGAGGCGAAGCCTTTGCGCATGTCCGTGTGGCCCGTCGCCAACCACACCCGAACTCCCGTAGAGACCGGAATCATTGCGGATCCAGGAAGCGCCCCAACGTCGACGCCTGCATCAACAATGACGCGCGCAATCGACTATCTAACCCCATCCCGCTTTAATAGAGTTAGACGTCCGAAATTCGCGTGCGGATTCCGATCGATGTCGCCCAGGATTCCGAGATGATCTCGCCCACCATTCCGATTTGAAGTCGCCCACCCGTTCCGAAATGATGTCGCCCACCATTCCGGGATGATGTCGCCCGGGTGACGAGGCCTCTTCTGGCTCCCATAGGGTCAACTCTTTCGGCTTTGCGAAGGGGACCCTGGATGCCGACGGAGAGGCTTGCGATGCGCCGTGTGCGCGATGTGATCAGAATGAAGGCGGCCGGGCTGCCGAGCCGCGAGATTGCGCGACGGGTGGGCGCGGCGCCCTCGACGGTGCGCCTGGCGCTCCGGCGGTTCGAGGCCGCGGGCTTGAGCTGGCCGTTGCCAGACGACGTCACCGACACGGTTCTGGAACTTCGCCTGTTCGCGAAGACCGGCAATGGCAACCGTCAGGGTCACCGCCGCATCGCCGAGCCCGACTGGGCGACCGTGCACCGCGAGCTCAAACGCAAGCACGTGACGCTGTCGATCCTGTGGGAGGAATATATCGCCACCGAGCCCGGCGGATACCGGTACTCGCGCTTCTGTGAGCTCTACCGCGCCTGGGAGGGCCGCCTGTCGGTGACGATGCGCCAGGCCCATGCGGCCGGCGACAAGTTGTTCGTCGACTATGCCGGCGATGGCGTGCCGGTGGTGGTCGACCGCCTGACCGGTGAGCGCAGAACGGCGCAGATCTTCGTCGCCGTGCTCGGCGCATCGAGCTTCACCTACGCGCAGGCGACGTGGACGCAGGGGCTCGCCGACTGGATCAGCGCCCATGTTGGCGCCTTCGCGGCGATCGGCGGCATACCGGCGCTGGTGGTGCCCGACAACACCAAGGTCGCGGTCATTAAGGCGAGCCTGTACGACCCGCAGATCAATCGTACCTACGCGGAGATGGCGGCGCATTACGGCACCGCCATCTTGCCGGCGCGGCCGCGCAAGCCGCGCGACAAGGCCAAGGTCGAGCAGGCCGTCCTCATCGTCGAGCGCTGGCTGCTCGGCCGCCTGCGCCATCGCACCTTCTACAGCCTGGCCGAGGTCAATGCGGCGATCGGCGAACTGCTCACGAGGCTGAATGAGGAACGGCCGATCCGGCGGCTCGGCGTGACACGCCGCCGGTTGCTCGAGGAGGTCGACCGGCCGGCGCTCAAGCCATTGCCGGCGTCCCCCTATGTCCTCGCCGAGTGGCGGATCCGCCGCGTCAGTCTCGATTACCACGTCGAGGTGGAGAAGCATTACTACAGCGTTCCGCATCGCTTCGCCCGCGCCGAGGTCGAGGTGCGGTTCACGGCCCGTACCGTCGAGATCTTCCACAAGGGCGAGCGGATCGCCGCGCATCAGCGCATGAGCGGCAATCACAAACACACCACCGTGCCGGAGCACATGGCCTCCAGCCATCGGCGCTACGCCGGCTGGACCATCGCGCGTATCCGCCAGGACGCCGCCGCGATCGGGCCGGCGACCAGCGCGTTGTGCGACCTCATTCTCGACGAGCGCTCGCACCCCGAGCAAGGCTTCCGCGCCTGCCTCGGCATCCTCAGGCTCGCCGCCTCCTATGGGCGCGAACGGCTGGACGCCGCGGCTGCGCGGGCAATCGACATCGGCGCGCGCACCTATGGTTCGGTCAAGTCGATCCTCGCCAACAATCTCGATCGGCGTTCTGCTCACCAGCGTTCCGCGGACGATGCGCCGATCCTGCATGCCAACATCCGCGGACCGCGCTACTACAATTAGGAGATCATCCCTTGCTCACCCATCCGACCCTCGACCGCCTCAACGCCCTCGGCCTCCACGGCATGGCCAAGGCCTTCGCCGACATCGAAGCCACCGGTGAGGCCGCAAGCCTCGGTCACACCGAATGGCTTGCGCTGCTGCTCGAACGTGAAGCCTCGCTGCGGCACGACAAACGGCTCGCCACTCGCCTGCGTTACGCCAAGCTGCGCCAGCAGGCGTGCGTCGAGGACATCGACTACCGCACCCCGCGCGGTCTCGACCGCCCGCTGTTCGCTAAGCTTGTCGAGGGCCGCTGGATCGACGACCACGTCAATCTCCTGATCTGCGGCCCGGCCGGCGTTGGCAAGAGTTGGCTCGCCTCGGCGCTCGGCCACAAGGCCTGTCGCGACAATCGCTCCGTGCTCTATCAGCGCGTCCCGCGACTGTTCGACGATCTGGCGCTCGCCCGCGGCGACGGCCGCCATCCACGCCTGTTGCGCGGCCTTGGCCGTGTCGATCTGCTGATCCTCGATGATTGGGGACTCGAGCCGCTCGACGCCGGTGCCCGTCACGACCTCCTGGAAATCCTCGAAGATCGCTACGGTCATCGCTCCACCATCGTCACCAGCCAGCTCCCCGTGGACCAGTGGCATCTGCTCATTGGAGATCCCACCTATGCCGACGCCGTGCTCGATCGCCTCGTCCACAATGCCCATCGGCTCGACCTCACCGGTGAGAGCCTGCGCCGAACCCGGCAATCCGCCCGAAAGACTTGAGCCCGTGGCGCTGTGGACATGCCGCTGCGCTTGGACAACGCAATCGCGTTGCCCACATGCCCACAGCAACCGCAGAAGAAGAAAAACAGGTTGAAGTCGCGATTCCAGATTGACCACGCGGCTTGACCGATGCCAGAGAACCAGCCGGCCAGAACGCCTCGCCGCTGGGCGAGATCAAATCGGAAAGGTGGGCGACATCGTCTCGGAATCCACGGGCGACTTCATATCGGTACGCCTGGGCGACTTCGTCGGAATCCGCATTCGCGTTCGCGCGCTTGAACGCGATGTGCGCGTGCGATCGCCGATTTCCATCTAGACGGAGCGCTCTGCCAGCCGCAAGAAGTTCATCAGGACGGTGTGCCCCTGATGAGTAAGGATCGACTCTGGATGGAATTGTACGCCAAACGTTAGATGATGGCGATGCGCGATGGCCATAATCTCCCCTTCCTCCGAACGAGCTGTCACTGCGAGCTGCGGATCGGATGCCCCATCGAGTTCAACAACAAGAGAATGATAGCGGCCCACGCAAACTGGCGAAGGGATCTCGTTGAACAGTCCTCGACCAACATGCGTTACGTACGAAGACCGGCCGTGCATAGGACGTCTTGCACGCACCACCCGTCCCCCAAAAACGCTGCCGATGCACTGGTGCCCAAGACAAATGCCGAGAATTGGAATATGACCTGAAAATTGGCGGACAACGGTTGTGGATAATCCGGCCTCAGTTGGAGTGCAGGGGCCGGGCGAGATAACGATAGCGCGTGGCTTCAAGTTAATAATATCGCTGAGACCGACGGCGTCATTGCGGATCACCTCCGTTGCTTCACCAAGTTTGCGGAAATAGCGCGCAATATTGAAGACGAAAGAGTCGTAGTTGTCGATTATGACAATCAAGATACACCGGATGTGACAGCATCAAACGCGTCAAAGATTCGTTGCGCTTTGGCCAGCGTCTCCTCGTATTCGGCCTCCGCGTTGGACATTGCCGTTACACCGCCTCCTGCATGAAAAGCAGCCAGGCCGTTCTCTATCGTTACAGTGCGTATCGCTATATTCGTGTCCATGCGCCGGTTGAAGCCGATGAAGCCGATCGACCCGCAATAGACCTCGCGTGCAACACCCTCGATCTCCGTGATAATTTCCATCGATCGTACCTTTGGGGCCCCAGTAATTGAGCCGCCGGGAAAACAAGCGCAAAGAAGCGAGACAGCATCACGATTTGGTGCAAGCTCACCTGCAACGACCGAGACGAGGTGGTGGACTGAGGCATAGGATTCGAGCTTGCAAAGCGCGGGAACATCGACTGAATCCGCGGTGCAAACGCGCGACAAATCATTGCGCAGAAGGTCGACGATCATCGTGTTCTCAGCCCGGTCCTTTGCGGATGTAACTAGCATTTCGGCTCGACGCTGGTCTTCCCTGGACTCACCAGACCGCGCAATCGTGCCTTTGATGGGGCGCGTTTCGACACGCCTCCCATCAAGCTTTAGGAAGCGTTCCGGGGAGCTCGATGCGATGGTGAGATCGCCATACCGTAGGAGAGCTGCAAACGGGGCCGGATTGAATGCCCGCAGCTGGGAATAGAAATGAAGCGGATCAAATGAGGCTGGTAGCTTGGCGCTGAAGCGCTGCGAGATATTGGCTTGGAACACGTCTCCAGCAAGGATGAGCTCGATAACCCGGCTTACCGCCGCAATGTAGCCCTCCCGACTGAAGTTTGAATGCCACGCGCCCGCTTTGCCCGGCAAGAAATCTCGGGGTGTTTCTGAGCCAGCAAGCAGTCCAACAAATTCGTCCGCTCGTCGGTGTGCGCGCGATCTTCGACGCGCGGAATCCTGCTCCGGCCATCCAGTAGAAACAATCCAGCATCTGTTGTCGCGGTGATCGAAGCTGAGGACCATGTCATAGAAATGCAGCATGGATTGCGGCAAACCCTGACCGGGAATTGCCGGCAGCGGCAGTCGCTCCAATGTCCTATTCAGATCGTAAGCAAAGAAACCGGCCGCACCTCCTTGAAATGGCGGCAGATCGTCGTGATGCTCTTGGGGATATTTATTGAGCAGCTCGCGAAGAGCTGTCCATGGATCTCCGTCGAGAGCCGCTCCGTTGCAGCTCGCTTGCCCGTCATCGACCCTATAGGTGCTGAACGGGTCGCAGGTCAGATACGAGTAGCGTCCGAGCAACTTATGTCGCGCCGCGCTATCCAGAAACGTGAGGTGCGGGCGATGCGCGAGACGTCGCATCGCCGGGACAGGCTCAATCCACTGCAACTCGCGGACATGCATCTCTATCAGCCGCCTGCCGCAAACTCATGAAAACGACTGATCGGGGGCCCACAATCTACAGCTGCCTTTTGCAGGGTAACTCGGGTTATTAAGTCCATTCAGTGCGACACCGGCTCTGTTGATACATAGTAGTCGGCCGCGAACCGTATCTCTCGGAGCGGTCGTACCCGCCTGATCGATTCCTTGTATAGCTCATGCGCTTTGTAGGATGCGAGTTCCATCTCGTTGTCGAACTCACCATAGACCACAACGTCAATTTCGTTTCCTATCTGATCGCTCTTCTGGTTGCGAGCAACCTCGATCCGGCGCGCATGTGGAATTGTGGTCAGAATCGACAATCCCTCCATCATACGATCGATGTGAGCTTTATCCTTGGCAGTAAACAACACGATGTGACGAATCATGGATGAGGGTCGTGATCCTATGACTGGGTCTCTCAATTATCTCGGGATCGGCTTCACCGCAACGGCTGCCGCCACTTCTGTTGGGGCCGACGAGGTCTCCCAGTGTCCCCAACGTGCGCGACATGAGCGAGACTTCGCCATCCGCGCCGCTCCCGCCGGTCTGAACCCGGCCGCACTGCGCTCGGCCTTATCTTCACGAGTCACTGAGCTGGCCGAGCTTGACGACGGATTTCCGCGCCAAAGCACAACTAGGCGCATGATGCGCGCGCGTTTGATGAAAGTTGGCGATTTTTCCCCATTCGGGAGAGCGTAGAAGCTCCGGTTGTGGGCTGCGCCCGACAATCTAGCTAGTGGGAAGCCGATCTTATGGTTGCTGCTGTAGGACACCAGCAGAACGGTAGCAAAACCATTGCTCCGGTCCGCAATGACTGGAAGCTTGCCGAAGCCGAAGCGCTCTATGGCCTTCGATTTTCCGACTTGATGCATCAGGCGCAGAGCATTCATAGCGTGAACTTCGACCCAAATCACGTCGAAACGGGAAGCCTGCTCAGCATAAAGACAGGCAGCTGCCCGGAAGATTGCGGCTACTGCTCACAGAGTGCGCACTACGACACGGGGTTAAAAGCCACCCGCCTGATGGATCCCGACGCCGTGGTAGCGGCGGCGCGGTGCGCCAAGCACGCCGGCGCCACTCGCTTCTGCATGGTGGCGGCTTGGCGTAGTCCAAAAGATCGCGATCTCGATCAGGTCTGCGAGATGGTTAGCGCAGTCAAGGATCTTGGCATGGAGACATGCGTCACGCTTGGCATGCTGACGCCCACGCAGGCTGCTCGGCTCGCCGGGGCTGGGCTCGATTTCTACAATCATAACGTTGATACTTCGCCGGAGTTCTACGGCAAGATAGTCACCACCCGCACCTTGCAGAATCGCATTGCCACCCTGGCGCATGCCCGCGAGGCCGGAATCGAGGTCTGCTGCGGCGGCATTATCGGCATGGGCGAGCGCGTCGAAGACCGGCTCGGCATGCTGGTGCTGCTAGCCAATCTGCCGAGCCATCCGGAAAGCGTTCCGATCAACCTGTGGAATGAAGTCTCGAGTGTGCCCGTCAATGACACCGTTGAGCGCCCCGATCCGATCGCCTTGGTTCGCCTGGTCGCGACCGCCCGGATCATGATGCCGAAGAGCGTCGTCCGGATGTCCGCCGGAAGCCAATATATGACCGATGAACTGCAGGCGCGGTGCTTCCTTGCCGGAGCAAATTCGATCTTCATGGGTGATGTGCTGCTGACCACCAAGAATCCGCAGCGCGACCCTGACGCGAATTTGCTAGTCCGACTCAGCGTCAAATCGAATCTTGCATGAAGCGGATCTGCGAGCGCTCTATGCGCAAAAACGCCAGCTCAGGTGAACAATGAAGATTACTTTGATGAAAGGCAAAATCCACCGGGCATCCGTGACCGAAGCCGATCTGCACTGCGAAGGTTCGATTTCCATTGATCGCGCCCTATCGCAAGCGGCAGGATTTCTGACCAACGAACGCGTTGAAATCTACAACATCGACACTGGAGCGCGGTTTGCCACCAACGTGATCGAAGCGCCGCCAGGGTCGGGCATAATCGGTTTAAATGGTGCGGCCGCGAGACTGGCAATGCCTGGAGACAAGATAATCATTGTTGCATATGCGTTGTTTGATGACGCGGAAGCAAGGACGTTCAGGCCACGCGTCGTGCGGGTCGGCCGGGAAAACCGCATTCTGTCAGACTAGCAACTGCTCGTCGGGTCCCTCGATTTGTGTCCTTTGCGGCCATCAAAGCCGGCTCGTATCTGTCCTCGGAGTGAGCAATGAACCCTGCCGGTATCGGCAATGTCGACACCTATGTTCGGGCCTTGCGTGCCCTGAAAGATGACAACCGCTTGCGAACTCTGAAGCGCCGAGCGGGGGTTGATTTCACCTCGAACGACTACTTGGCGCTCGCGAGCGCGCCGCGTATGAAAAACGCTCTCTTGGCTGCGCTCGAGGCGGGCATACCGATTGGAGCCGGCGGATCACGACTTCTCCGTGGAAATTGCGAGGAGCACGAAAATCTCGAAGCGGAAGCTGCGAGGTTCTTTGGTGCGGAGACGGCGCTTTTCTTTGGGGGCGGATATGTCGCAAACTTCGCTATCCTGACAACGCTGCCGCAGCGCGGCGATCTACTCATACTCGATTCTCTTGTGCACGCGAGTATCCATGAAGGCGCGCGAGCCGGCCGGGCGGAGTTTCGGATAAGCGGTCATAACGATCCCCAATCAGTCGAAGACACCATCCGTGCCTGGCGGTCCGAGGGCGGAATGGGGCGCGTCTGGATCGTCGTCGAAAGTGTCTACAGCATGGATGGCGATTTCGCGCCGCTTAAAGACCTGGTCGCGATCGCGAGCAGGCATGAGGCGTTCCTGATGGTGGACGAGGCGCATGCCACCGGTGTGTACGGAGACCAGGGACGAGGACTAACCGCGCCCTATGAGAAAAGTGAAAATCTGGTGGTCATCCATACCTGCGGCAAAGCTCTGGGCGCTGCGGGGGCACTTGTAACTGCCTCCAAGGCGATGCGCGATTTCATGATCAATCGCTCTCGTCCGTTTATCTTCGCGACTGCGCCATCGCCTTTGATGGCAGTTGGCATCCGCGAGGCGCTGTTGATCTTGCAGCAAGAACCCGAACGGCAGCAGCGCTTGGCAGACTTGGTCGCTTTCACACATCGCGAGATGAAGGCGCGTGGTCTACGATGTCCTTCGGACTCGCACATTGTGCCTTATATCGTCGGCGACAATGCACAAGCGATGCAGCTCGCCTCGGCGATGCAGGAGCGTGGCTTCGATATTCGCGGAATCCGACCGCCAACCGTACCGGCAGGCACAGCCCGATTGCGAATATCATTAACGCTCAACGTTGGAGAGCAGGACGTGCGTACGATGCTCGATGCTCTGATGGAGCAGACCATGGGCTGGCCTCGATGAGCCTGCGGATAGTAGTAACCGGCACAAGTACGGGCATCGGGAAATCGGTGTTCTGCGCAGGGCTCGCCGATCTTATCGGAGCCAATTATTGGAAGCCGATTCAGGCTGGGCTTGACGAAGAGACTGATAGCCAGCTTGTCGCAAAGCTAGGCGGTCTCTCGCCTGATCGTATCGTGCCGGAGGTATATAGGCTTCGAACGCCCGCTTCGCCCCATCATGCCGCCGAGCTTGACGGAATTCGCATCGATATCGATTCGCTCAACCTGCCGGACATTGGGGACCGGCCTCTCGTGATCGAGGGCGCCGGCGGGCTCATGGTGCCCTTAGATGGCGGCACACTCTATGTGGATATCTTCGAGCGATGGCGGCTTCCAGTCGTGCTTTGCGCGAGCACGGCGTTGGGCACGATCAACCATTCGCTGCTGTCGATAGAAGCGCTGCGAAGGCGCCAGATTCCTATTCTCGGGGTTGCATTCATCGGTGATCAAAATGCCGAAACTGAGAACGCAATTTGCGAAATCGGAGGGGTGCGTTGGTTGGGGCGATTGCCGTTGCTTTCTCCGCTCACATCGAAAAGGCTTAAGGTTGCGTTCAAATCCGCATTTCATCCACGACGATTTGAGACCATGAAGCAAAGGAAGACCTCACCCATCTGGCATCCATTTACGCAGCACGCGCTTGAAGGCAAAATGAGCAAGGTCGTGCGTGGCGATGGCGCCTATCTCCACACGGCAGATGGTCGCCGTATCATCGACGCAATCTCATCCTGGTGGGTCGTGACCCATGGTCATTGTCATCCACCGATTGTACGCGCCATTCAAGAACAGGCAGGCAAACTCGACCAGATCATTTTCGCCGGCTATACCCACGATCCCGCTGAGGAAGTTGCAGCACGACTTCTGAGACTTGCTCCGCGCGGCCTTGATTATGTGTTCTTTTCCGACAGCGGCTCAGCTAGTGTGGAAGTGGCAATAAAAATGGCGCTCGGTTATTGGCATCACAGCCGCAAAGAACGAACACGCATTGTGGTGATGCAACATTCGTATCACGGCGATACTGTGGGAGCCATGTCGGTTGGTGCTCGCGGCGTCTTCAATGCAGCGTACGGTCCATTGCTGTTCGACGTTACCTCCATTCCGTTTCCCGCGAAAGGACGAGAGCGGGAAACGCTTAATGCGCTTGCATCTGCATGCCAAAACGAACGTCCGGCGGCCTTTATCGTGGAGCCCCTGATATTGGGGGCAGGTGGCATGCTGATGTATCCGTCCTGGGTGCTCAGAGAGATGAAGCGGATCTGCGAGGTCTCGGACATCCTTTTCATTGCTGATGAAATCATGACAGGCTGGGGCCGCACCGGAACCTTGTTCGCCTGCGAGCACGCGAATGTTACGCCCGATATCGTCTGCTATTCCAAGGGAATCACGGGAGGAGCGCTTCCACTCGCTGTGACACTCTGCCGTGAAGAGATTTTTGAAGCTCACTATTCGAGTGATCGAACGCGTACGTTCTTTCATTCCAGCTCATATACGGCAAACCCGGTCGCCTGTGCCGCTGCAAAGGCGAACTTGGAACTCTGGGAGGTTCCGGAAACCCGTGGCCGCGTGACGTCGGTCGCAGCTATGCAAGAAGAGGCAATCGAGCCCTTCCGCGCCGACACGCGTTTTGAGAACGTCCGTCGGACCGGCACTATCACCGCGCTCGATCTCAAAGTTGACGATGCTGGCTATCTCGCGGGCATAGGTCCAAAGCTTTACTCCTTCTTTAAAGACCGAAATCTGTTGTTACGACCACTCGGGAATACGATCTACGTGATGCCGCCTTATTGCGTAACGGCAGCAGATCTTGACGAAATCTACGCCGGCATTCGAGATGCTGCCGATGCGGTGGACGGACTCTGCGTGTCCGGAGGCTAGCAATCGGGACGGAGCTTTGGTCGTTTGGGCAGCTAGAATGATCATCTCCGAAGTGACCCTCAGTGTCCCAGGAGCCAGGCTCAGACAAGAATTCTACAGCTATTCGGCTGTAAGCAGGCACTAGTGAAGCCGCCCGCCTGGCACCGTCATGGCCCGGAAATGCGATGTGCCCGCCCTCCCGACCAGTAGCAGTGTGCAGAACCGGCATTTGTTGGATGACGAGGGAAGATGGCTAATTGAGCGGAGCCAGGCTCGTTTGCCAGTTTGGCTGGAATCTTGCCTAAAATGCCTAAAATCGCTGAACTCCTGCGCCAGCTTGGCGTGCGTCGAGGACAATGGAGGCGCTTCTCCAATTACAAACGCCGCTATGCAGGTAGACTCAAGTGGTCATCGGATGCGCGTTCAGCTGTGAGCTATTCGCGAAATCTAGCTCGGTAAGCCGCGTGGGCCTTTTGCCTCTCGAAAGTTGAAGGGCGCTGGCGGAACGAGTCTGGCTTGCTTGCTGTGACTGCATCCAATCAGACGGACCACATCGAAGAGTCCGCGTGCCCATCGCGGGCGCTGCCTTCGAGAGATTGGTGGCGTTCATGGCTGTTGCCCGCGTTTTATGTCCATGAACCATTGCGTTTGTGGATCGTCCGGCAACTTGAGTCTCTGAGAGCGAAAGTGGATTGATGCAGATGTCCGGGCTCGACGTTATTGCGCCGCTCTTTGTTTCGGCAAACCGGCCTGAGCGGTTCAAGGAGGCCGCCGCTTCGGGGGCGGACGCCGTCATTCTGGACCTCGAGGATGCGGTCCCGCCGGAGGCAAAACGCGAAGCGCGTCGATCCCTTCACCTCTACCTTGGTCTTTCGAATCATTCCGTCCTCGTGCGCATCAACGAAATGGGTAGCCCCTGGCATAGCGATGACGTGGCGCTCGTCTCTTCGCTTCCCATCGATGGAGTTGTCCTTCCAAAGGCGGAAAAAGGCAGGCCCCTGTTGCGGTTGGCAGCTGATCTAAGGCGGCGCCTACCGATAATTGCGCTCATTGAGACAGCCCGTGGGCTCAGGGATGCCTTCGAAATTGCGGCGTTCCCCGGAATAAATCGACTAGCTTTCGACTCTATCGATTTCTTCGCCGAACTGGGGTGCTCCCACACCCGTGAAGCCTTGCTTTTCGCGCGATCCAGTCTGGTGCTTGCCTCCCGACTTGCAGCAAAAGTGCCTCCACTTGATGGCGTCACGACCTCGGTCGATGACGCTGACCTTGCGAGGGAAGACGCCCGCTATGCCCGCGATCTCGGATTCGGCGGAAAACTCGCGATCCATGCTCGTCAGATTGGGCCAATTAGCGCAGGTTTTCGCCCCGACGAAGGAGAAATCGCCTGGGCACACAAGGTGCTTACGGCGGGGGAGGGCGCGGTTGCAGTCGATGGCACCATGGTCCATACCCCGGTCCGAAACCATGCTCGCTCTATTCTTGCCAGAGCGAAAACTGCGCCGCTCCGCTGAAAGCTGAAGGTTTGATGGCGGCGGCAGTCGATGAGATCAGCCCAGCACTGGATAGATCGGAATCTAGCATGAGCTACACTTCGGAGCCGCACATTGAACGCGTCACGATTCCTGTTCTGCAGCGATGGAAGGAGCAAAAGCGTCGTATCGTAATGAGCACCGCTTACGATGCGGTTACGGCACGTATCGCCGATCCCATCGTCGACATTATCCTTATCGGTGATAGCGTCGGAAACGTCTGCCTCGGATTCGAAGACACTTTGCCGGTCAGCATGGCGATGATGAAACATCACCTCGAAGCTGTCGTGCGCACAAGGCCCCGCGCCTTGCTCGTTGCCGATATGCCCTTTCTAAGCTTTCATCTCGGTATCAAGGAGACGATACGCAACGCGGGCGATTTTGTGCGGCGTGGCGCCGCCGCCGTGAAACTGGAGGGTGGTGCCAATCGTGTGGAGACAGTCCGCGCCCTGGTCGACTGCGAAATTCCTGTCATGGGCCATCTTGGCCTCACTCCGCAGAGCGTCAATGTCATGGGTGGATTCAAGGTACAGGGCCAGAGAGCCGACGACGCCATACGCCTGCTCGACGATGCGCGCAGACTCCAGGAGGCAGGATGCTTCGCGCTGGTCTTGGAGGGCATCCCCGCCGAACTCGGTGCACGAGCGACCGAATCCCTGACGATACCGACAATTGGGATCGGTGCAGGACCGGAGTGCTCGGGTCAAGTCCTGGTATTCCATGATGTGCTGGGCTTGACAGAAGGCCGTCGTCCCAGATTCGTTCGCGCCTATGTAGAGGGCTTTAAGTTATTGCAGGAGGCGCTGTCACGCTGGGCCGCGGACGTCCGCAATGGCACATTTCCGACCCTGCAGGAATCCTATCGGCTTCCCAAAGGCCTCGAAGACCAGATCTCAAACTGGACGCGTTCGAATTCACCCTGACGTGGAAATCGACATGGAAACGATTACAACGCTCGCCGGGCTTCGTTTGGCTCTCGCGAAAGCTCGCAAGGCTGGCAGGCGCGTCGGGTTCGTCCCGACGATGGGTTACCTGCACGAGGGTCATTTGGCGCTGGTCGAGGCAAGCCGGGCGCAAAGCGACGCTACGGTCGTAAGTATCTTTGTAAATCCCACTCAGTTTGGGCCGAATGAGGATCTCAGCACGTATCCGCGCGACTTTCTTCGTGATGAAAGGCTGTGCCGAGATGGGGGTGTCTCGATCGTCTTTGCACCGGATCCGCGGGAGGTCTATCCCGGAGGCTTTGAGACCTTTGTCGAACCAGGCGAACTCTCAAAGCCGTTGTGTGGAGCTTTCAGGCCGGGGCACTTTCGCGGTGTAGCGACGGTCGTGTGCAAGCTGCTCAATATGGTGCAGCCAGATGCCGTGTTCTTGGGACAAAAGGACTTTCAGCAATGCGCTGTCGTGCGTCGGATGGCCACGGATCTCAACTTTCCAGTCGAGATCATCACGGTGCCAACTGTTCGAGAACCGGACGGTCTCGCGATGAGCAGTCGCAATCGTTATCTAAACGACGAACAGCGCCAGCGCGCCCTTTGCATTAGCCGCGCTCTCTTCGCGGCAGACGCCAAATTCCGAGCAGGCGAGCGCGAGGTCGACGTTCTCGTAGCAATTGCCAGGCGTCATTTGGATCAAGTCGATCCGCTGCATTATGTGGAGCTCGTCGATGCCGACACTCTGAAACCCGCCGCGAGCCCCCTCAGCCATCCTGCGGCTCTTTGCGTGGCAGCCCACGTCGGCGGGACCCGGCTGATTGATAATGTGGTCCTTAACCCGGAAGCGGATGCGCCGGCACCGTCGAAGACCGTACCGGAATTACATTGGCTCGACGACCGAGTACAGGACACACTGACCTGCGACCGGATGTCGATGCCTTCATCGTAAAGACAGCCGAGCCGAACGGTCCGGTGAGATTGCGATAGGCGATCTTCGACAAGCAAGTCGAGCATATCGTCGACGGGACGCACGACCAATAGGGCAACACTCTACGACGACACGGACGCCGCACTTCTGGCTTGACAAGAAATCGGGCAAGATTGCTTCGATGTAGCGCTGCGGCATCGCGATCGGCCGATGTGCAATTGGCTGCGATTAGCCTTGGCGGTTCATAGGGCATTACGATTCCTTCCGAAGCCCAATCAGTCAATCTCAAGATCGACAGGCCAAGGGCGACGTTCGCCGAATGAAAAAGGCTGCCAACTGTGACTGGCCTATGAGTATTGTGGGCAGACCACTGGCAGCGGTGCCGCGCCGGGCTTTCGGGGAGGATAACCGGTGCAGAAATTCTTGATGCAGTACGGATTTTTGCCGCTTCCGCACTTTTGGCACCGGGTGACGCAGTCCTCGTAGGTCACTCCGGGACGTATCTGCTCAATCAGCATAGGTTCTCGATGACTTTTTTGAGCCAGTGCTGAACCGACGAGTAACCCGGCAAGGAGTAGTCCAATCGCGTATTTCATGTGCGCCTCCTGTCGTGAAGTAGGATTCGATACAGACGGCGTCAAGGCAAGTTCACAGCTAAGGTGCTAACGAGACCGCTTCCTGCGCGGGATTCAAGCAGCTCAGAATGGCACGTCAACGTTCTCGCCCGCTCTCTAAGTATTTTGATCGGATCCCGTCCATCCCGGCGGGCCGAGCAAAAAGGTGGTCTCATAGATTGCTGGCGATCGGAGCTTGCGCGCAATCGCTGCGAGATCAATCGAAATTCGTTGATTCATCCGAGATGGACGCAGGATTACAGCAGCAAACCGCAAAACATTGCATTAAGTAGGATCGCAATATCGGTATAGTTAACCATCAAGATTTGGCTGGCGTAGATACGCTATACAGCGTGCCGCTTCGCCCAGCAGGCGCACTTCATGTCAACGTTGCGCCGGCCGTTCATACTTCGAGACTTGAAATGCCGACGCCGCACTTGACGTGCGGGCGAGGCGCGGCGGCTATCTGCATGGCATCAACAGGAGGCGAGAATGCGCAACAGTTCTCAGAATGCCCTCCATGGTACAGTAAAGTGCTGTGGCGTCTGCGGCGGAAGGTTCGGGCTGATCCGCCACTACTCTTGGCGAACTGCCCTTTGCACCAAGAAATGTGTGGACCGCTTCGCGGCTCGCCGGGAGGCCGACCACGAATGGTTCGCCGGCCGCAACTGGCTCAATACCTCTTACAGAGTACCAAGCTGACTTTGAGGGAGAGCTTAGGAAGCTCCACACGCAGTTGTTTCATTTAGCGCCTCTCCTAGGAACAACGCAAGCCAAGCGATTGGAGCTAAATAAGTCGGGCCATGCGCCGCAGCATCTGAAGCGGAAAGAGGCGCAGGGCAGGGGCTCGGCTGGTCGCCATCTGCATCATGGTGGCACTCGGGACCATTGGCGAAGCGCACTCTGGCGGACCTGCCACTTAAGCCATTGGCTTTCAGGCCCCGTCGAAGATGGTTGCCACGATCGGCAGCGTAAAGCCGCTTTACGACGAGGCCGGCGAACAGTGCGCGGTCGACCACGCGTGGTGCGCGGTACTCGGCGTCTGCTTGCGCTGCTCGGCAGACTTGCTACTGCATCGAACAGGTCGACGCGGCCGCCACCGATGGTCCTCTGCAGCGCCGTCCGATGTTCGCACGTCGATGGTCTCGCCTGGCGAAGTGCGCAGATGACGGAGCCAAGCCCCATGAGCGCACGCACCAACAGCTTCTTGTCGGATGCGCAGCGCGAGGCAGTGATGGCGCTGCGCCACGCGATGCATCGGGAGTCGGGGCTCTCGGACACGTTCGGGACAACCCGCGGAGCCAAGGCAAACTCCAGCGCTTCGGGCTCAACGGGGTCAAGCCTTTCCTCAATGCCGGCCGCTATGTCGATACCCAAGGCAGGACCTCTGGCCCGAAGCGATCAATCTCGATGCGCAGCGACATCAATGCGCTGCCGACCCAGGAGGCTCGCGTAACACGGATGTCCTCGGAGTCAGTGGCCGAAGTAGCTATTGGCCGAAAACTCCTCGGGAAGAGTCCGATTCTGGCGAACCAAAGGCGCGCCAAAAATCACCAGGGCGTTGGGGGTCAATTTGCGTCGACCGATTCGGGCCATACGCTGGATTACAGCGCCAAGGTTTAAATCGGTTGCATTAAGCAGGATTGAAATATCGATACTCTTAACAATCAAGATCGGGCTTGCGAAGCACGTGATTGAGCGTGCCGCTTCGCCCAGCAGGCGCCACTCAACCGGTTGCGTCCGGATCTGTTCATGCAATGAGACTTGACAGGCCGACGCCTCACCTGGCGTGCGGGTGTGCTGCGCTGATAGAAGCACGAAGCCTGACCACGTAACATCAATAGGAGGTTCACATGCGTAACAGCTTCCGTAATGCCAGCGATGGTAGGGTAACGTGTTGCGGCGTATGCGGCGGAAGGTTCGGGTTGATCCGTCATTTTTCTTGACGGACTGCTCTTTGTTCCAAGAAATGCGAAGACCGCTTCGCGGCTCGCCGAGAGGCCGACCACAAATGGTTCGCTGGCTGCGCGTGGTCTAGTGCAACTCATCGGGTGTCAGAGAGACTTTGAAGGAGAGTACATGGAGCTCATGCGAATGAAGCTCAACGTGCATCATGCGCCCGGCGGGAGAGCGCAATGGGGAAAATGCCGCGATAATCTCCTGCTGATCTGTCGCCTATCGTATTCTATTCCCCGGCTCACCCCGTGCTGCTGCTCATCACGATGCGTAACCTGCATTCGTGGACTCGCCGAAGGCGAACCATCCGCGCTTCCTGCTTGTTGCGGCTCGTCAGGGACGGCAATTGTCTCCAGCGAAACATGCCTAAGCCGTCGAGAGAGCTAACCTGAAGGCACTAACGAGCCAACGCGATGCGATTCATCCTCGTAAATCATAATTCTCCGTGTGGGCATAGGACCTGCGCCGGATGTGGTCGGTTCTTAGGACCAGGTTATCTGCGAGATGTGAGGTCAAGGAGACATTGCTGCGATCACGATTGCTACCGACGCAGCCATTTTAGCGATGTCCTCTTCCCTTACCTTGCAGCAAGCGTCCCTTACCTTGCAGCAAGCGCCGATGACCCGATAGGTATCTTTCCTCTCGGCCTCCAGGCCTTGATCACCGTAGCGTCCTGCTGGTTTCAGATCGGGGCAGCCTCGATGTCGTGGCTCAACACAGCGACTCGTGCCGGCGAGCAGCCCAGGACTGACGGATAACCCGCGCGTCAAATCCGGCTGAGCCCTGCAAAGGATTGAGCTCCGGTGCCGGAAATCACGGTCGCCGGACGCCAGAGACATCCTTGTGTCTGAGGCGGACCGGATCGAGCATGACTTGCAATACTCAGATGAGTATGTGCGGCGGAGGGGAGGACGTGAACGGCTGGCTGAGCTGCTGTGGGCCGACGGCCCACAGGTCGTCTTTCGAAAGGTCCGACGAAGCGGATAGCGCTATTCGAGTCCACCTGCTGCGCCTAGCGCAGCCAAGGCTCGCTCTTGTTGCGATAGTGCGTTGGATGGGAGATTGCGCGCCTAGCTTGAGATGGCATGTCTCGCCAAACGCACTTAGACGCGCCTGTCTTCGGTCGCGTGCCTGCGATACACGCGGGCGTATCGCGAGCTTCGAATTGGCGCGAATCGGGATATCGATCATATGCCTATAAGATATATTTCGTCTCGATCTTTACGTGTGACGACCACCCAAGTTGTGCCCCGTAGCGAAGGCTGAACACTTGCTAAGTCGCTCGCAAATCGTTCGGCCGCACGAAACGCCTGCAGCTCGTTCTCGAATGCCAGCCCAAAGGGGTCGTCGACATTTTGCTGCCCAGCAAGACTGAAATAGAAGCGAAGCATTGGCTCGCCGACCTCGTTGATGGAAGAGGGACAACAGCTACTGGCAGAAAAGATGCGGTGCTCGCTCGTTCCCAGCATTTCGGATTTGCCTTCGCGGCTGATGTGGCCACGGTTGGCGCAGGTTCGTTGCTTGTTCGGCACTACAACAGAGCGTCACAGACCGTACACATGGCATACTTTGCAGAAGACTCTTGACCGTGACCGGAGCTGCGGTCGATCGAGTTGGAAGGATAAGTAATACATCGTAAGCAGCATTCCATCGCTGGTTGTCCCACTTACTTCAGCTTGAAAGGAGGAACCATGCCGCTGGTAGGAAAGAAATCAAATAGTCGGTACGTTTCGGACGGATCACGCGTTGCGATTGCAACGACGATGTCAAGGAGGCGCCTTGTACGTGGCGTACAGCTTAAACGCCCGGAGGCCCCTTCAGAGATCTGATAGAAGCCGGAGCGTCGGGCGCGCTGAGAGATTGCTCATTTCGCGCAAGCTCGACTGTTCGTCTCACTCGGCCCTACGCGTGAACTGACATGCCATCAGATTGAGCGGCGACAAGAGGTTATGAATGGCTGTTGAGTAGAGCTTTTCCTCAAGCCGCCCGCCAGGAAGATACGCAAGCAGTTTTCAACGTTGCTAAGACGTCGATCCGGGGCCATGCGGGCTTTTGGGCAACTCGGATCAGCGTGGGGCCGCGCAGGGTCAGTTGCTTATCGCCGGTGTTCATCATCCGGGTCGGCGCAATGAAATTCATCCAAAATCCGCGACAATTGCCGAATTCCGTCGCTAGCCCATTCCTTCATGCGTTAATCACGTTCGGTAGATCGTTATTATGAAGGGTGCAAGCGCAGCGTCTTCGTGAACTGACTATTCTGGTTCGAAGACGGATTGCGATGAAGCCACCTCACTTCGGGGCGCGTAAGGGCAAGCTATGACCAACCACCTTTATCGACTCCGGATGGGCACGTACGCCAATGCCTTGTGCCGGCGCAGCAAGCGGGAGAAGCAGCAAACGATCTGGCTGCAGTACAACCTGATGCTGCTCGGGTGCGAACTCGGGCGACCCGAGCAGCCGTCTGCTCCGGCCAGCCTGTGCCAGAGAAGCAGTGCGAAAAAATGATGCAACCGGCAGCTAGTCCGTGCGGAGTTCGGGAGGGTCTAAGACTGGGCGGGCTCGAAGGCGACCTACAGGCGCCGAGAGATCGTCGAGGTCGCTCCTGAGAAGCCGCATTTGGTTGCGGGGTGTTCTTGATCCACTTGAATCAAGGAGCGTCCAGTACGTACTATCCTCCTCACGAAAGATTGAGGGGAGATCTTGAAATGCTCGATGGCCCCACTGCCGCGCTGCTGCGCGCGGTCCTTGACGAAGTCTGCGAAGAAATTTCGCGGGACGAGACCGGCGTCCGCGCGCATGTTGCATCGAAACTTCTGGAGGCGGCCAGCGGAGGCGAGACAATGCCCGACCGCCTCAAACAGATCGGCCGAGACGCCCTTCGCGAGGCGCCGACTATGTGGCGCTAGCCGTCGGCAAAGTTGATGTCATCACTCACGTGAACTTCCAGGTCACAGTCCTCAAGATTCTGGCGAGCTATCCCGATGGGTTCGCGAGCATGGTGGATCTTAAACGCGACATGGCCATCTTAGCGACGAGCGGTCGGGATTGGGCCGAGCGCACGAAGAGATTGGCCGCCCGTGTGCCGAACCTCGATATTTTTTCCCAGAGGCTCATTGAGCGTGTGAACGGCGGATGGCGCATCACCGATGCGGGCCGTGTCACCCTCAAATTCATGGAGGTGCGGCCGAGTCCCGCGCAAGCGATGCCAGAGACGGAGCTAGCCGTTCCCGAGCAACTGACATCGATGGCGGCTCAACCCCCAGCTGTCGAGTCGGTTCGGCGGCGTCATGAACGTCAGCAGCAACGTCGCACCGCGAAGCGAGACTCGCTTTTAGCCGTGCTCCGTGCATCTTCGTCTGAAGTGGTCCTCCAGAAATTGGTAGTGCGTTCAGCCGCAAGTGGAAACCCGCAATGGGATGTGCATGCGCCGCGCGTCGGCAACGCGAGCTTATGCACGTTTGATCGAACACCTCCAATATGTCGACGTCATTTTGAGATCCTTCAAAAGGATGCTGTAGGACAGGGGTTAGGTGCCCGCCACCGCCGAGTTGCACTCAATATATGGCTGCACGGCTGCTGAGTTGGCGGCGGAGATGGGGGTGCCAACCTGACGTAATTTAAGCAGAGCCGGCCGGACGATTTTGTTCACCTTCAAACCAGACAGTTGTCCACGACTGCATCGATCGCGGTAGCGATGGGTCTTCGTGCTGGTGCATGCCGTAACAGCCGTGCCTGCCGAAGGCCCGATTGGGCCGCGGACAGTTGGCGTGAGGGCGCGCCCGCGAACCTCTGCGTGCTCGGGATTGATGCAAAGACGGATCCCGCGTTAGACGTTGAGAGTACCAGCGATCGTCTGTTGATCGCCTTGAGCACCGGCCGCCGTCCCAGCGAATACTATGGACCTAATCAGAAATCAGCCTGAGCGCGGGGACTTCTAACCTTCACCCCAGCTCTACGCAGTCTCCGGAATAACCCAATCAGACCTCGATGATCTCCTGTCGGCCGATTCTGACAGACAGAGGAGGCGCGGATTCCTCTTTTCAGAAGTCGTTACTGATGTCCACGCACTTCAAGAGGGGCGACGTCAACGCTAAGCTCTCGATTGGGCTTGGCGACGCGATGAGCCAAGAAAAATGGCCGTGCAAGGTCTTCGCACGGCCAAGTCAGGGAGGAAACGCCCAAAGCGGGCGACTGAAGGGAGTATTGAAGTGAGTAGATCGACCACTCACCGAGTACTCCAGAACTTGCGCGACGTGTCCGGCCGCGCAAGTTGCGTATCCGCATAGCCGATTCTTCGCGCTGCTTATCTCCATTTAGATGCTAATTTCGCATGTTTTATGCGCGAACGATGCTTCAATCGCGGCGGTTGCTCCGTGACGCAAAATCGTCGAACCGGAAATCGGAGCGCTGTCATTTTGATCGGGACAGAAAATCAATTTCTGCTGATATAACGTGCGCCTTTCGTGCACGAGTTCAGGATTTCGAAATCAATCTAAACTACGCAGCGGCTTGTTATCGACCGCGCGAGCCAAACAACTCGATTTTTCGCTAAACGTTGAAGCGCGTTCAGAGCGCCAATCGGACACCACCTGCAGGGTCAACCCATGAGCAAATGGACAAGAATGAGCGGCATTGCCTGCTGTGGTTCTCGGAGATCATCGATCCGCCGCGCACTCCGAATCGGACTGCGCGAGCAAATGGCGCTGCTCGGGCTTTCCGGTGTCGTTGTCACGGCTGCAATTGTATTGCCGCTTGGAACTATGCGAGCCTGATCCAGCGCCAGTCGAGCGCTAGCAATCAACTGAAAGCTCTTGTTGTATCGTTGTCACAAAGCTTCTTGGAATCCGGCCAAATCGCGAGCGACTTCCGCCGCAGGCCGACTGAAATGCTGATCAAGAGGCATGCCGATCATCACGAGCGTCAGATGGAAACCCTATCTCGCCTGCAAACATTGGTGTCCGCTTTGCCGGACGATAGCCCGCTGAAGCAGGCCGTCGCCCTGCAGCCGATTATCAATCTCTTTGCCACCCGCTTTCAGAACGTGGTCTCAGCTCAACGCAACCTCGGCTTCAATGAAGATGATGGATTTCAGGGCAAGTTGCGTAAGGCCGTGCACGCCGCGGAGCAACAGCTGGCAGAAGCGAACCAGCCGAGCCTCACGATCTTGATGCTGATGATGCGTCGGCACGAAAAGGACTTCATCCTGCGGGGCGAAGACAATGGGGAAAAACTGACCAACCTGGAGACGGAGTTTGAAACCGAGCTTGCTAAGGCGAGCCTGCCTGCAGAAGCGAAAGCTGACATTCTCAAACTTGCTCGCGCTTACAAAGACAATTTTGTGTCATTCATGGTAACGCAGCAAACGCTGACCGACCAGGTAAGCGATCTGGGACAAATCTGACCGCATTCGCCCGGTAATCGTGCGAATCATGACTGTTGCTGACGCCTATTCGCAGGCCGCGGAAATGCGGGCGGAAGAGATTCGGCAGAAGTTGGTCTGGTGGAAGGGCTAGCAACGCTGCTCGTAGGCGTACTCGCTTTCCTGTTCGGTCAACGCATTGCCAAAACAGTCGCTTTGATGGCGTCGGCGATGCGCCAACTCGGCCAAGGGCAGTTTGATGTGGTTCTGCCAGGTCTGGGTCGGAGGGACGAGCTTGGTGAGATGGCCGAAGCAGTAGAGAACTTTAAGCTGAGAGCTCGCGAGAAGGTACAGGCGCAACTCGACGCCAAGACCGAACGGGATCAGACTGTTGCCGATCAGCGTAAAGCCGAGATCGCTCGGTTCGCAGGCGAATTTGAAGCAGCCGTGGGGCAGGTGATCGATAACGTCTCGACCGCCTCCACACAACTTGAATCGTCGGCACGAAGCCTCACTGGTTCGGCTGATCAAAGCCGGGAGCTCTCGATTCAGGTCGCGTCTTCATCGAAAGAGGCGTCCGCCAATGTCCAACGTGTTGCGGCCTCGACAAGCGAAATGGCGACAACGATTGCTGATGCCGGCCGCCAGGTTGAGGCGACCGCCGATATGGCCCGCGATCCGGTTCGCAAAACCGAAGTTAGCGATCAGCGCATGGTTGATTTGGCCGCCGCAGCCGAGCGGATCGGCAGCGTGGTTCAGCTAATCGCGGCGATTGCGCGCCAGACCAACTTGCTCGCATTGAACGCGACGATCGAAGCCGCGCGCGCCGGCGATCGCGGTAGAGGTTTTGCGGTTGTCGCCCAGGAAGTGAAATCTCTCGCGACGCAGACGGCGCAAGCGACCGTTGAGATCCGAGAGCAAATCGACGGCATTCAGACCGCGACCACCGAAGCGGTCGGCGCAATTACCGAGACAGGCGTTATAATCGCTCGTATTTCGGAGATCGCCAAGGGGGTCGTCGCCTCGATCGCGAAACAGAAGACGACGAGCGAGAAAGTGGCGTTCATTTGCAGAAAGCTGCTGCCGGAACTACTCGGGTGGCGGAAAGCGCCAGTGATGTCACCCATCGCGCTAAAGAAACCGGGGGGCTTCGATGCAGGTGCTGAGGTACACCGAATTGCTGTCCGAGGAAAGCTCTCGGCTGAAGCACGAGCTAGATAATTTCCTCGGGAGAGTGCAAGCAGCCTAGCTGCGATATCAACTCGCGCGCTCGCGTAGTTCAATTATTGATTGTCCTTCGCAGCTGGATTCGGTGTTTCCTGCGAGGCGCGCGAGGGGCACTGCTTTGAGGCTTACCGAACCGGCGTAGGTGCAATCGATCAGCCGCCTACGCTCAACTCTGATACCGACGCAAGAAATGTCGGAGCGAGGTCTTCGGAAAGATGGACGTCCGCTTAGTCGTCACCAACGAGGCTGGCGCTATCGGCTCCTGGCGGGGGTATTTTCGTTAAGTAGGACGTCGCTCTCAAAGCGGTTGGAGTTGTCGTCCTTCGAGCGCACTGATCCAAACGGGCGCTCTAGCATGCGACGAACTCGCACAGGGTCATGACCGATGTGAAACGATGCCGCCTCCCTCTCCAGCGCGCGCTGCGATACCGTCGCACGGTTACGCTGACGCAGGTAGTCGAACCAAGTCGGACAGTGATAGCGCTCCGTCCACGATTCCGGGTCGGCAATGTCGCGCGCGATTGATCATCCATAGGCGCCGTTGCGCTGACGGAAGAGCTGGACTGCCAGCATCGCGTTATGGAGGACGATCAAAGGGCCGCTCCGGCCGGTCAACGCCGGTTGCACGTCAGGATCCTCGAGCAGCTCGGCTTCTTGACCCCGGGCGCCGATGCACGGCATGGGTGACCGGAGGCCTATCAGAGGCGAGAGCAGCAATAGGGCGCCTAACATCAGAAGCGCAGTGTCGACACCAGCGGCGTCAGTCAGCCTGCCCCCACCCCAACTACCGATCGCAATCCCGCCTGATCCCGCCGCCTGATAAGCCGCGAGCGAGCGCCCGGCAACCCAGCGGGGCGCTGACAGCTGTATGCCGACGTTGAACAGCACCCATGCCATCATCCATACGGCCCCCCGCCAGCACCAGTGCGGTCGCTATCAAGATCAGATCGCGGCTCAGAGCCACTGTGAGAAGGCTTCCACCCATCGATAGCGCGCAGGCGCGAATGGATGGCTCGGCATTCAAACGCTTGCGCATCTCGGGTATATAAAGTGCGCCGATTACTGCTCCGAGACCAAAGGCGCTCAGCAGGAGCCCATAGGTCTGCGCGCCGCCATGCAGGAGATCTCGCGCGACTATCGGCATCAGGCCGATGATCGCGCTGCCAATTACACCGGTCACTATCGAACGGATCAAGACGATTTTAACGGACGGGGAATTCGTGACGTATCGAATGCCGGAGACAATGGCGCGGCTGAACTGTTCACGCGGCAGTCGGGAGGGTGGGACCACGCGCTTCCATAGCAGCAATGCGAGCATCAGGGGAAGATAAAGCAGCGCGTTTAATGCGAATGCAGCGACTGCGCCAGCGGTCGCAACGACGATGCCGCCGAGGGCTGGGCCGACGCAGTGCGCGATATTGTAGCTGATGCTGTTCAGCGCGGCGCGGCCGGCAATGCGTCGGGCGGCACTTGCTCACCTATCGAAGATTGCCACGTCGGATCCATTAGCGCCAAGCCGCTCCCAACGACGAAGCAAAACGCGAGCAGCAGGAGCGGTGTGACCAAATCGTGCCATGCAAGCACCGTCAGCGCACTTATACCGATGAGTGTGATTCCGAGCGAGATCAGCGACACGATTCGGCGGTCATGCATATCCGCTACCGCTCCTGCTGGCATTGCAATCAGCATGATCGGAAGCGTCAGTGCAGTCTGAACGAGCGCGACCATGTCGGCCGACGAGGTCATTTGGGTCATAGCCCACGCAGCCCCGACGCTCCGAATCAGAGCCCCCACGTTCGAGAGGAGGCCCGCCAGCCAGATGCGACGAAAGGTGATATGCCGGAGCGGCGCTGTGATGCCGTCGGCGACCAACGTCTGGGGTTTGCGTGCCTCGTTCATATCAGCCCTTGCCGTACCTGCCTGAACCGAGAAGTCCGAACGCCAAGAGGCGCAATGACGCGCAGCTTCCGGCCAAGGATCAGGTAATGCTTGTCCTTGGGTTGTAGACGTCATTCTTAATAGAGGCGCTCGCACTCTAGTGGGATATCATCAGCCACGGCTATAAGCCCGTGATTTAGCTCGTAATTTACATTGTTCTCACATTGGCCAGCTTCGAGCGCAGATGGATTAGCAGCGCCACCTGCATCCATCGTTCTAGAGTGCCGGCTCTCGGCAATTGCTAGGTTACTGCATCAGCAGTGCAGAAATCTCTCGCAATAAAGCGATGAAGCGAAGAAAAATCGCGCGCACTCCGCTTGGTTGCCATCATCGCGCTTTCAGAGGTGGCTTGGACGCGCGCGGTGATCGCCGAGACGCAAACGCCCCCTAAGCTGCAGCATCCAAGCCGCTCGGATCTTCATCGTCATAACTGACGAACAGCCGCGTAAGACCATTCGAACAGTTTCATCCGAACGGATTCAGCGCACGCCCACAACCTAAAAATAATGGCAGCGAGCAAGGCTCGGCTAAGGTAGTCCAGGCAGACGCGGGCTCGCGTTGTATGCAAGCTCTGCAAAAAAATCAATACCAACTCCGAGAAACCATGTCGATCTGTGGTGCTTGCGGAACCCTAAGTCGAAACGACATGTCCCGTTTAGCCCCTCATCAGCGTGAGTGGCGCATGATAAGTTCATAGCTTCGGTAAATCGCCGATGTCTTCTTGTATGGTTCTTTCGTGCACTGAAATCCGTAATCGAGATGGATGGTAGTAACCGATCTTGACTAACCGCGACAAAGTTGGGGAGGCATGGTGTGTCGGTGGCGATTGCCGGTATGGATCACCGCAACCTTGTTCCGAACTGCCCGGGTAGCTCGTGTTCGCCTCACATCGGCGTGAGAGGAGGGGGTGCCATCATGCAACTAACCCTAGCATCGCGGGATCGAGAGAAGGAGTTCGGACGACTGAACGAGTGGCCCGCAGGAGGAGAGGCGTTTACGGGATCATCAGTGCGGGCGAACTTTGATCGAGATCGTGAGTTGAAGGCTTGAATAGTATAACGCGACAACAAATGATCCGTGCGCCGTCGATCTAAGAAAGCAAGTTTTCCAATTGCGATGGAATATAGTTCGTCTTCGACTCGCGCGATCAATCGTTCTTTGAGACTATTGATTAACTGATCGTGCTGCAAGAACGGAGCGCTGCTGATCTGAAATGACTTGTTCGAGCAACGCATTATCGCTGGACGACGCACGTCCGAGCGTTCGAGCGAGGGGGCGCCCTTGTTGTTTAATTCAATCGTTCCGTCCCGGTGTTGAAATTGCAGGTCGCGAGGCTATTGCGCAGCCGCGCTCCTTCGATCGTCGGGTGATGGTCTTTGCCAGGAGCAGAGCTAATGGTTATCGCCTCTCAATGGTGTGAAGCAAGGTGTCATCTGGCGTTCAACATGACAGCATATCTGCTCTGGGCGATTACCGCGGCAGCTTTCCGGGCTGACGCAGCGGCTGAACTACGTAGTGAGAAGGAGAATGTGACATGGTAACCACACGTGAAGTGTCTGTCGATGATGCTACAACGGTGACCCGGATGGTTACTGCGCTGCTCGCCGAACTTGGGGCGGGCCACACGCAGGCAACACTAGATGAGCAGCTGGTCGCCGACCTCCTTGCGATGAAGGAGCACGTCTCAGGCTTTCTCGCTTTTTCACAGGAATGCCCAGTCGGCATCATCATGTTATCAGAGGGCGCCGCCCTTTTTGCGCGAGGAAGTTACGGCATAATTACCGAGCTCTATGTCGTTCCGGATCAACGGTCGTCGGGGATTGCGATGCGCCTCATTGAGGCCGCAGCGGCCCTGGGGACGAAGAAAGGCTGGGGCCAGCTTGAGGTGGGAGCGCCTAATCAGCAGGTGTGGAGCCGTAGCCCCAAGTCGGCACTGTACCTCAAGGCCGGTTTTGCAGAGATCGGGCCCCGGCTCAAACTGCCATTGCATGACGTGGCCAGCCGGCGAGCGCAACTGTGTCCTCCAGGGCCATCGCGGTTGAGCCCTCGTCAACGACGTTCACCCCGACGCCGTATTGCGGATTCATCCGCTGCAAGATTTGCCTGAGCGACGATTCGCGGCCAACCACTTGGCCCACAATGAGCTTGCTCGGTCGATATATCGGAGGGCGCGCAGCAGCGCACTCCGATCCGCTCGCCATAATTAAGCAGTCCTCTTGTCCAAGGTCCAAAGGCAAAAGCCAGCGACGTCGGAGGGAGCCATCGGAATGCTTGCGGTTCAATCCGCTTCACGCGAGAAACAGAGGCCGACGCTGTGTGGTCGATCCCCCTCCGAGCGCATGCTTGCAAGCTGCCACCCCACTAGCGGCGCTAGCCTCGCCTATGCAGGTGTCCGCAGCGCGAGCGGCCACAGATTGAGCTCCGAACCAGGACCTTGAGGAGTCGACTGGGAGTCTGGGAAAGCGGCGCCGGGGTCACTTGGCCAAAGCTGGCCCGGCGGGTAAGGCCCAGCCATCGACCCGACTTGGTCAAGGCACTCGCTTAGGGCGAGGCGGTAAAAGCGGGCCAACGGGCAACGATCGGCGCTCGCGCGGCAGTCAGAGGCACCAACGTCCATGCGCTCATCATCAGCTCATCAGCTCAACCGTTATGGCGTTCTCTTGCTGAGGGCAGGCAGCGGCTGCGAGGGGTGCCGCGCCGCGTAGGTTTTGGCCGACCTGCCGGCTCATCTGCGCCGCCTGATGCCCGACGCGCCCGCTCGTCTGTGCCGCCTGATGGTCGGCCTACTGCCTACGACGGCGACCCGCTGCGCCCCGGTCGGTTCGCCATGGTTTAACAACAATCATCCCCAGCCAACGCAAGCGCGGGAGTTTCATTCACAAACGCCGTCACCGGGGATGGCTTGGCGTACCGATGTCAAGTCCTGTCGTCTCGAAGACTTCGGCCGCATCGCCACTGCTGCGGGAAAGTGGCCGGCAGCCACGCTTCAACCGTCATTACCGTCGTCACTCTTTGGATTAGGCGAGAAATGGCCGTTCCGCTCGCCCAATAGCAAGTCCGGGGTGCAACCGACATTACTCTCGTGATATCCGGGCGAGCTTTGACGTTCAGCGCGGCGAAAATGGATCATCCAATTGCGAGCGAATGCCGAGAGGGCGATTGCCTCATAAACGTCGTTCAAGCGTGAGAGTTTCCGAGCGCCCTGACATTTCTCTCGTGAGCAGGCCACTCTAAGCATAATAGCCTGCCGTCATGGCGAGCCGGGAGCGATCATCTCTGCGATGAAGAGTTAACAACGCGATAGGTGCCAGAGCTTCAGGAAAGGCCGGCCTAAGACCCTCCGAGTACGTCATCGAGAATGGCTTTGAGGCGCGCTGCCCCTTTTGCCAACTCGCCATCCAAGTCCGCTTTTATGGCTACAGCGTAATCGTTGTTGATGTCCACAGGGGGCCCGTGTCGTTATGATCGAGCGTTCCTGGCGGCAGAAGCTGGTAAGCCCTTATTCCGAGACTGTGCGTATCGTTCGCCCAGGCCGCGATGCGTGCCTCGTCATATGGCGGCGCTTCCACCGTTGGCAATGGATTGGCATCGAGCGCGTCCGCGTAGCTCCCCCACGAATAGGCCTGAAGGTCTATAAGAGAGTCGTCCCACATGCTGTGGAAGGTTGACGCCCTCGTGTATCCCGTGCCGTCGGAGCGCTTGGCCAGCAAGACGACATGCAGTTTGTTGCCGCCGGTTGCGTTCGCTTGCATGCAACGGCTGCTCCAGATCCCGGCAAGATGAACCACGAGCTTGAGCGCGCGCAACCTGTCGTCTTGGGAGCTCGATTTTCCTTCAGGACCGCGATGGCTGCCGGAAGGCCCTGCACGATGCAGGAGCCCTGATTGTTCATGTCCTTGCAATCGCTGCGTCGTAGGTCGAACGTTCCGTGTCAATATCGACAAAATGCGATCGATAGGTGTTCTTTCCTTCCGGCGTGAATTTGTACTCATCGGCCCAGTTCGAAATGGCGGCCAGAGAGGTGTCCCCGATTAGCTCCTTGAGCTTGGCTTGTGCGGCCGGACTCAAGTGTAGCTGCGCCAGTTCCGCAATAACGGAATGACCTAGTTGCCCCCACGCCAGGGCGGAAGAGGTGCTGGACACGAAAGCTGCGGTGCAGATCGGGAGTATGAGTTTGAGCAACGTCACGAGCTTCCCCAATATTGATCAAGTGGAATCTTTGCTGCCCGACCCAAGTCATCGAATTAGGGCACGCTGACTGGTGGCATGGGCGCGGTCGGGCGTGGCACGAAACCATTTTGGTGCTGGCCACGTGCCGCCAACATGATCACAAAAACGGTGAGTACGATCAGGAGTCCGCGCATGTCAGGAGATTACTCGAAGAGCTGTATTGCAATTATGAAACGGCTCACAGCAGGTGTGTTGGAACGAAGAATTGTGCAAGCGTTGCAGCGTCCAATAGATGAACGCCCTTGGGTTGTAAAGTACAGGAACTGATATCGGTTTGCTCTTGCGGCAAGCCGGCGAAGCTGGGCCCCATCATGCAGAAAAAATGCGTTCTATCCACATATCGGCAGCAACAATGCAGCGAATTTGAATCATAAGTATCAAACCGCTCGAATAATGCGAGGCAAGCCGCTGCTCTCGCTTTATGGCGCGATCGAGGGCGTTCATGCGCAATCACGACCTTGTCTCAGGGAGCCTCCTGGCTCTGACGGCCGCGGGCATCGCACTGCTCTGCTCCAGTCTGCTCGCATTTGTATTCATTTAAATTCCTCGATCAAGTCCGCTCATGCTTGTGTTGCTCTGAAGCCGCGCGCACAAGCCGGACCTGCTCTTAACTAAGTCCATGCCGATAGCTTAGGTCAGGCCGTGCCAAGTCGGATAAGTCCACCTACGGAGTAGGAGGGGACACATCCAGGCAACCTATACTCGCTGAGCCGAGACTCAGCCGGTTATTGGCGTTACTCGATCAATCCGGGAGACAAGATCAAATCGGAAAAGATGCAAGCGCGCCTGGGACTACTCGCCGTCCGGACAGCCGTTGCCGGATGCCCTGGTCGAGAGTCCGGACGGATCTGCTATTGCTTTTTCAGATCTCTCAGTTTTCGCATGTAGTGGCCGTCCTTCTGGACTGCCAACCTGATCTCATGACTGACACTGACAACCCGAGTCTTCTTTTTTCGCCATTTACCGATCGCTCCGATGACAGGTAGTCGAGCCCCCCGAGGCACGACCAGCAATTCACGTTTGTCGTTTACGTACACGTCGAACATGTTGCTATTTGGCTGAACCGAAAGGAGCGTGTTCATTTGACCATCCATACCGGCAACGACCACGTGCCGCAGCAATCGAGTGTGGCCTTCAGTCGCAGCATGCCAAAAAGAAAAAGTCCGACTTTCGTCGGACTTTGGCACTATTTCGGATCATGGTCGGCATACACGATCAATCGCCATCGAATCGATCCTTGCGCCTGCGTGTGCGCATGATGCCCTTGTGGCGGCAACACATGCTTAGATGCAATGCCGATTTCGCGATGACACCCCATGCATCGGTAAATTCCGGCAAAGGGAGCCGTCGCTCCTGGACCGTGATCCTGATCAAAAGCCTCGCTGCTAGATTTTTCCAGATAGTTCACGTTCTTGTACGTAGCCATTCCAATTCTTCCAATCGACTAATTATGTTGCCAGATGGCCTTCGCTTTCGAGGCGCGAGTGCCGGGGAAATGAACCGCACCTGGGCAAGCAACGTCCAGAGTTTCGACGCAACTCAACTGTGCCGTCTCGTACAGCTGCCCACCAACAACGTACGACCCCTCCATCGCGCGGCAAAGTTAGTCATACGACTGCGCTCGGATTATGCGTTTTTGCCCGCGCTGCGCAGCATTCCTGCGCCGTTTCGCCTGTGGCGCGATAAAGGATCGAGCCTCGAACAGTCAGGCACAGGAGCGCTGGAGGCGTCATCCTATCGACCTCTCTCATGCGCACGCCCAGCCGCAGGAGCAAGCAGGGACAAATGTGCTTGGAAACGTACGCCCGTCTCAGCGATGCTTACTTCACACAACGCAGAACCTCTTATTGGACAGCCGCTATGTGCAACTCCATCAAAAGCCCGGTGGGAGGAAGGCCACCCATGGGGACAACGTCGCTGAAAACGATGCAGTCGGGAACGCGGCTCGCGGCAGCTCTTGACCATCGATTGGTATCCCGTCAACGAGAAAGGCCAAAGCAGATCGAGATGGGGAGCATGGGGCGTTGGATTTGACTGATCAAGCCGATGGATCGGAGTTGCTCTCTGCATTGCAGAAATCGCCGAAACGCTTTGCCGAAACGAGAAAAGGCGGTGGTACGCTCCTCGCTGACGCCTGAATGAACGAATATGACACAGTTCGCGCCAATCAACTGGGCCCCGTGCGCTACCGACCTACCATGGTTGCCATCCGTGGCGCACGATACCGTCATGGCCCGCGCCACGTCCTTCACTTCAGGTATGTGAAGTTCGGAAGGGTCAATAGCCCTGCCGAGCCGCACAATTACTTCCTCTAATATCAGCCTGATCACGGCGTAGGATCCGCCCAAGGCCTTGAAACTACCCAGACCGAGTCGATGGCCCTCATCCTTTAGGTTAATCGAACTCACCCCGATCTCACGGGCGAGACCTGGCAACGAATGAGCGGCGTTGCCTTGTGACCATCTCGGTGCTCAAGAAAGCGCTCGACTTCGTGCGCAGCTTCTAGGCTGAGCGTCCTGGCATCGGAGGCAGCCAGAGGAGCGCCGTGATCGGTGTGCTGGTTGAGAAGCAACATGGTTAGACTTTCTTGCGTCGCAAGTGTTTCAAATAGAACACGTCATTCGTGCCGATGAAAAGCGGTACGCGAACACAGAATTGCTGTCCAAAGGCGGAATCTCCTTGTCCTAGGGGGGCTGTCGGGCCGCTTCTCCGGAAGGGACCAAAGTCGGAGTATTTCAAAGCGACATTTGCGAGCCGACAACCATCGAAGAGCGGAGCGGTAAACGGCGTGCGACTGCTCGCCAAGGCTGTATCGGCTAACGGCCCGGATACGGTCATGCGGCTTGTTGTGGCGGCCACATTGGCGATTCACTGCGAAGGAATGGCTACGAGGACAAACTTCATAAAAAAATTCCGCGCCGAAGCTGATGTCCGAACGCTTACGAAACCCCGTCGGCGTGCGCTGCTGTACGCGGCAGTGCCCATGTGTTCGCATTGACGATTTTGGGCTGCACGAGCAACCCTCATCCCGAGGTCTGAAAGGTGGAGCCTAAGCGCATAGTATTGATCCGCCCCATCGAACTTTTGTATTCTGTGCGGCCATTCCTCATGTATGCAAAATCATCGATCTCTCCCGGACAGTCTCGCTTGCCTGGGATGAGAAACAGCACTCAAGCATTTTTGATGATTGTCGCTCACCAGACCGAAGACCCCGCTTTGTCGCCGTCGAAATCATTCGACCTCTCTCGATCGGGGAAGCGTACGAGCTCGGCGGCAGGTTGGGGCCAGGCGATGGAATATCCTTGCACCTCGGTTTGGTCGCCAGCCATCCTCAGCTGCTCAGCCGTCTCGCCCGCTCGATTAGCTGCATGCGGAGGCCTGCAAGGAGGTGCAGGGATTCCTTTGCGACGCCAGACCGGCGGCTGTGAAGCAGTTGTTGCTCCGTTTCTGCCGCCAAAGCGTCGGGCAGCGTGAAGTTCTTGCGATGTTTAATCATCAGCGCCGCTCTGGGCGGAATTGAACGAAACCACAGGCTCACCTGCGGAAATCCTGCAGCGTGAGGCTGTTGAACGGACGATCATAGCGCGCGAATCGCGCTACTGCCTTCACGGCCATGATCGTCTCCGCCCGGGCGCGTGGCAAATCTCGGACCCGGCCGCAAGACCGGGCGTCCAAGGTTCCCCTTGAGTCGTCAAGGCTGGTTATGATGCGCGAGCAACGTATCCCATTCCGGATTTCATATAACGGCCGGAGCTTCATCTGCTCTCGTACCGTGACTGGCATCAGGAAGCTGCGTCAGACGGTTACTGTCCCTGGTTTTGGCGTCGAGCTCGATTTGGCCATTTATAGTCAGCAGAACGCTCATCCTATATCGAGCATGGAGAGCGCAGCCATGCTTATCGCCACCCAGATGGTCGCGCACGCAAGCCATGCTCGCGTTGTGCGGCGCCGCGGCGCCCCAGGCTCATAGTTGTATGTCGTTTGCTCGGGAAGTCCGACGATACAGGCTCCGTCCAAGCAAGGGGTTAGCGCACCAATTGAATCTTCCACACCGTGCGGCCAAAAACGCGCTGGTCCGCGGGCGGCTTGAAGTGCTACGGGTTCGCCTCGACGTATTCGGCCCACAATTTCTGCATCATGCGCTGCTCTTCGTCTCGTCGATAACACGCCGGAGACCCCGGAACTGCGCTGCACGAAAGCCGTAGGCATGCCGCCATCAAGCTAGTACCGAATGCGCTTAAGCAAAAACTGACTTGGCAGTTCGCAGAGGATTCTTAAATTAGATTCGGAGGCAATGATCATTGGAAAAGTCTTCATAACCAGCAGCGGCTACGATCCGCAGCTTGGGAAGCATGTGAAGGGTTCTTATCTCGGGCCGAAAGCGAGCCTTGGAGCTTGTCGGCCGGATGTGAGGCGCCAAGTCAAAGAGGGCGACCATATTTTCGTGATTTCCGGTAAGCTCCCAAACGTACGTCAATTCGTGATGGGGGCTTTGAGGTCGCCGAGAAAATCGATCCGCAGCAAGCCTACGAAAGATTTCCTGATCAGCGCCTGAAGCTGCGAGAGGACGGGCAGCTGACGGGAAACGTCATTGTGGATTCGAATGGCGAGCAGCATGAACTCGACAGCCACCATCCGGCAACATTTGCCAAGCGTGTTCGCAACTACGTCGTAGGTACGAATTGCATCTCCTTGGCTCGACCCGAAGAGCTTGCGGTCGGTCGCGAACAGACCCTTGATGCCTTGCGGGAGATTCTCAAAAAGAACGGCGGATCGCCCCCTTGTCGAGCGCGCGTGCTCGAGCTCTGGTGGCCACCTGAGTGGACCAGCCCGATTGCGAAGAACGATTGGCAATCCGTTGATAGCAGCACTGGAGCACTTGGCAACAACTGCGGCGCGCTCCCCGCAGAAGCATGCCACTGGTTCGCTGCCCGAAACACTATGAGTCAGTGCCGATCGCCCCTGCTCTTGCCCGCTGCAATTCGCTATTGAACTTGGCTGCTTATTGTTGACGGGCACGCTGGTGATGCGGATAGTGCTTTATGTTGCCAGACCGCTTTCGCATTGTGCACGCGTTGCGGAAATATGAACCTATACCGAGCGCCGCGTTGCAGACGGGCTGAAATTACTTGTCGATGGTGCCTCATACAGTTGTCGAGCACCGACAATGTGCGGCTGCCTCCATCGGCACTCTCAGTGCTAGACGTTTGATGGCGCTTGCATTGAGCGTTTTTGCGCTTGGCGTGCAGGTTTTACGCGCCATCTCGCGTTTGGCGCGGGATTGAGTCAAAAGGCTCATTATTGGAGCCTCACATCGCTGCGTTAAGCTTCTTGATTCGTAAAGCTAGGAAACAATCCGTTTTGGGTCTAGGATCGCCGTACCGGGGCTGGCCAGCATTTATTCACGATAGCAATTCGAATCCGGAGGGCCGCCGGCGATATCGTCGGCGGCTTTTTTGAAGGACGGATTGGGGGTGGGCTGCCCTTATAGGAGATCGGCGTCTACGCTATGGTCTCAGCCTGGCTTGTAATGAACTGGCTCGGCTAGCGAGGCGGTGTTGCGTGAGAGTTGTATCAATGGATGATTGGAAGAGCGAACTCAATGCGCTCGTCGCGGAAACGATGGCGTTCGCCCGATCGGTAAAGGTGGAGATCAAGCGGCCTCAACCGAGCGAACTCCTCGAGCACAGCGACCTCAGCGCACCCAATGATGGCGGCAGCGAACGCGATGAGATCCGAAAACGAGTCGAGAGTTTCAAAGCGCATCAAGAGCGTTTCCTGCGCGAGCGCAGGGAATATGCCGATTCGCTTCTGCGCCAAATCAAGGCGAACAGGAAATCCTAGACAAGCTCGAGCTCGTTGAAACCTTCATGCGCCTAAGTCGTGCAGCTCAAGCAATAGGCGCTCGGCGGCACATTCGAGGGCCGGTTATCTTCCGCCGCTTCGTCGGGAAAAGGTCCACGACTCTCTTGAAGACACACGGCAGGCGAGTGTTTGCCATTGATCGGGCCAAAGCGTAAATTCGATTCTCTATTCTTCAACGAGGCTTATTGGAGGCAAGAAATCCATGCGTCACCTTCTGTACATCGTCATGCTAGCAATTTCTGTCCTCGTCGGACTGGGATCCCCTTCCTCCGCCGCCCCGAGCCATCGATCCGGATATATACCCGCCGCTCCACAGGACCTTTATTGCCTGCAGGGACGTAGTTGGGGATATCCGGGCAATTGCCAGTTCTCCAGCTATAGCCAGTGTATGGCCACTGCATCCGGCACATACGCCTATTGCGGTATCAATCCGATGCATGCTTTCGCACGACATGGATCGCAGTCGCGCTGAAAAAATTCTGGTGCCCATCAGGAGAGGTGTAGCTGCTCACTGTAAGTCGTACTCGATTTCCTTCGTAGAGCACGCTATCCAGGAGCACCAGCGCTGGCTAGCTACCGGCTCTGCACGTTACCCAAATCGTCTGGCGCAAGCTCTTATCTCATCTACCACGTCCATCCGGTACACTGAAACCTGAGGGGCAAACGCCAGGAAGGCGCCGCCCGGGGGCACTCGGGAAAGGGGCTCGCCTTCGGCGCCACTATCACTGCCCCTTTCCCAGGTCCCGCCATCTGGAGCTTCGCGGAGAACTCTGGCCTCACACCGAATCCGCCTTGGTGGCCCAAATCGATTAGCTCCCGATCCACAAATGGTAACTTTAGTCTGTCGCCGCTGCGACTGGCCCGACCGGCGCGAGGAGCCGATGTGCTCCTCATGATGACGGTGCATCACATGAGGGCATGCGGCCCTCGCATTCAAGCAACCGTTGATGATCCAAAGCGCCTCCCTTCTAACGTCGGCCCCTCCCGCGGGCTGACACCGCGCCGGTGTCCAGTTCGGCTTTCAGGCGAGCTCTCTCCAGCCGCTTCCTGAGCGCTGCAAGTCGACTAGACAGTCTCGTCAATTCCTCAATGCCAATCTCACCGAAAACGAACTGATCCAGTTCCTCCTGTTGTGCAGCGATGTTCGCGAGACGCTTACGGGCGTTGTCCGTTAGCGACAGCTGGACGACCCGACCATCCCTGATACCGGGCTTGCGCCGCACAAATCCGACTTTCTCCAGCGCCTTCGAATGTAGCGTGATGAAGGATGGGTCGACTTTCATCAGTTTTGCGACCACGCCAGCCGGAGCACCGCCATCCTTGTCTAAGTCCGTCACCGCCATCAAGATCGCCAATTGTGTTCCACTAATGCCGAGTGCCTCGGCTCGGACGTGAAGAAAATCTTCCAGACAGACGTTGAGGGATCTGATCTCCAACGTTAATCGCCGCACCAGCTCCTGACACTCAGCAGAGCCATTTCCTTCTGGTGTTGCTTGCTTAGCCAAATGCGGTGCCGCCGAATGTTAGGACCCTACTCAAAGCTCGTTCGCGCTGACAGGTTCAAAGACAGGGACAATTTGTTGGTCCTCACGCGCTTACTTCCGTCGACTATTGGAGAATGCCGAGAAATGGCCTAAAGTATGTGACTCCCAGCGAGACCCCCGGCCTACATGTCGGCGGCTACTGCTTGCCAAGCTATTGGCTATTGGCTTCACCAAAGATAGTAGGGTCGCCGAGATGCACGTTCAAAAAGACCTCGCTTCGTAGTGTCGCGCACCGGCGTGAAACTACATCACTTACGCTCCGGCCCAGGCTGCCCCCAATGCGGAAAGACCGTTCTCGGATCCGGGCAAAGGGCTCGAATGTCATTCTAAAGTGGGGCAGCTCTGCGCTTAACAGAATCGCAACTTTGCACAATCGATGCGGTGGAATTCATCAAAAACGATCGCCCGAACGCCGAATTCAAGCGCCTCGCAGCGTTGCATCTCGTGTGTTGCGGCCCACGAGCGCTTGTTGCCGCCCGACGAGGTAGAGGATTTCGTTCGTCGGCTGTCCGACTATCCAGCCCTTAATCGTCGAGGAACAGGGTGCGAAGACCGCATCCAACGCCTGCCGTACCTCGGGCTGACTATCGGCGGGAACACGATCGGTTAGGGTCATGTGGAAGCGGAAGCGATCGAAAACGTACGGGTAGCCCCATCGGACGAGGCACATGCAGATCCCGCCTTCGGCGCCGCGTCATTCTTCCTTGCCGTCGAGACTTGACACCCGCCGGCTAAACCCGGCGCGACAACTCACCATAAGATGTCTGGAAGGCACGGCCGCGGAAGGACAGATCTATTCGCCGAATCCGTGAGAACTTGGTTCACCGGGAGCGAACCTCGCTCAGACCCAGTTGCTATGAGGAGCATAGATAAATCTCTCCTCACTTACGCCTTAGCCGTCCGGCGACCCAACGAAAGCAACCCGTTGGGCTTCTGTTGCGACGTCGTCAAATCAGTGTTGTCAGGCGAATTATGCGATCGCTTGAATGGCGTTGGAGAAGATGCTGGCCGGCCGGCTCAGGCCGTAATGATCGCGCAGCGTTGTGCCCGTGTAATCGTGACGGAACAGGCCGCGCTTGCGCAGAATGGGCACGACCTGCTCGGCGAAGATGTCGAAGCCGCCGGGCAGCCAGGGCGGCATGACGTTGAAACCATCGGCTGCGCCGTTCTCGAACCAGGTCTGAATGTTGTCGGCGATCTTCTCCGGCGGTCCGGCAATCACCCAATGGCCGCGGGCGCCGGCCAGGCGCTGCACGAGCTGACGAATCGTCGGCTTCTCGCGATCAACGATGTCGATCACCAACTTGAAACGGCTGGCGACGCCGCGGGCGCCCTCGGTATCGATCAGATGACGAGGAAAGGGGCCATCGAGGTCAAACCCGGAGAGGTCGAGACCGATCATCTGGCGCAGCTGGGTCAGCGAATACTCGGGCTGGATCAACTCGTTGAACTCGTCCTGCAGCCGATCGGCTTCGATTTGCGTGCTGGCGATGAAAGGACTGATGCCGGGCAGGATCTTGATTTGATCGGGGCCGCGGTCGAAGGCGCGCGCCTGACGCTTGATGTCGGCATAGAATTCCTGGGCGCTCGCCAGTGTCTGATGCGCGGTGAAGATCGCCTCGGCGAAACGCGCCGCAAAGGCACGTCCGTCGACGGAAGAGCCGGCCTGGACATAGACCGGTCGCCCCTGCGGCGTCCTTGAGATGTTGAGCGGCCCACGCACGCGGAAATGCTTTCCGATGTGATTGATCGCGTGGATCTTGCCGGTGTCGGCGAAAACACCCGAGATGGAGTCGTTGACGAGCGCGTCGTCTTCCCAGCTGTCCCAAAGCCGCGTGATGACGTCCAGATACTCCCGCGCCCGCTCGTAGCGTTCGTGATGTGGAGGGTGCTCGGGCAAGCCGAAGTTCTGCGCTGCCTGCGGCGAGCTTGTTGTCACGATGTTCCAGCCGGCCCGACCGCTACTGATGTGATCCAGCGAGGCGAACAGCCGCGCCAGGTTGTAGGGCTCGGTATAGGTCGTCGATGCCGTGGCAATCAGGCCGATCCGCTGGGTGGCGGAGGCGATCGCGGTGAGCAGCGTGATCGGCTCGAGCCGAAACCGCTGCGCATAGCGGACATTGTCCGCCAGCGCCGGACCATCGGCGAAGAAGACCGCGTCGAACTTGTGCGCTTCAGCGCGCTGCGCCAGCTCCTGATAGTAGGTGACGTCGAGGATGCGATTGGCTGCCGAACTCCGGTGACGCCAGGCCGCCTCGTGATGGCCGTCTGGATAGATGAAGAAGTTGAGGGAAAGCTGCCGTCGTTCGCTCATTTGTGAGATCCGCGTGCATTGGAAGCTGTAGCAGGCGAGACTCTACGTCTGCTGTCACGCTGATGTCGACGAAATGAATTTGCGTTGTTGAATTGGATGGAAGCATGAAGCTTGCGAGCAGAGCGCCAACCAAAGAGGAGGGCAGTCGTCACGACGAGAAATGGCGGCGGCTGTAACGATTTTATCGCGTCTCTGGACAAGAAGTGCGTTGCGTCGCGTCAAATTGCGTTCCTCTTGCAGCCGGGCGGGCAGCTATCACTACGAATCTTTCAGTGTCAGCATCGACGGCGAAGCGTTCGTTGCCTATCGCCGAAAACAAAGCTGGTTTCGTTTCATTGACTGACGATCGATCGCTCGTACCATTCAAGGCCTCAACGCGAGGTCGTTTCATCATGCGCCAATCCGATCCCAGTGACCGATGTCCCGGCTCGCGCCGTCTGCCGGAGCACGTTGCGGCCGAGTAGGGCCCCTAGCCTGAAAACGATTTCATCTATCTCCGCCGTCGTTTCCGCGACCGGCGCATGGCGGAGCTTTGTCCAGGGGATCGCAGTGACGAGAGCACGACCATGAGCAACACGACAACCATCGATAACGTCATTCCGCGCGCCGACATCGTCAAGCGTGCGGCCAGGCTTGGCGCCGAGATCAGGAACATCAAACTGTCGGGCGACCTTTCGGACGAGACCATCCGTGCCATCAATCAGGTGCTGCTCGAACATAAGGTCATCTTCTTCCGTGACCAGGGACATCTCGACGATGCGGAACAGGAGCGCTTTGCCATCAGGCTCGGCAAGCTGGTGCCCCATCCGACGGTCGGCGCGCTCAAGGGCACGTCGTCGATCCTGGAGCTGGACTCGGGCCGGGGCGGTGGCCGCGCCGACCAATGGCATACGGATGTCACGTTCGTCGACGCCTATCCGAAAATCTCGGTGCTGCGCGGCGTGGTGGTTCCACCCTACGGCGGCGATACCGTCTGGTCGAACACGGCGGCCGCCTATCTCGACCTGCCGGCGCCGCTGCGCAAGCTCGCCGACGAACTGTGGGCCGTCCACAGCAACGCCTATGACTATGCCGTGAAGACGCGGGCAACCGAGGCGGACAAGAAGCACTTCGACGAGGTGTTCACCGGAACGATCTACGAAACCGAGCATCCGGTGGTGCGCGTCCATCCCGAGACCGGCGAGCGCACGCTCGTGCTCGGAGATTTCGTGCAGCGCTTCGTCGGCCTACCGAAATACGACGGCCAGAAGCTGTTCGACCTGTTCCAGTCGCATATTACGGCGCCGGAAAACACGGTTCGCTGGAGCTGGGCGGCCGGCGACGTTGCGATCTGGGACAATCGCGCCACGCAACATTACGCGGTCAACGACTATGGCGACCAGCACCGCGTTGTGCGCCGCGCCACCATCGATGGCGATGTACCGCTTAGCGTCGACGGTCGCCGCAGCGTGACGCGCGTCAGGACATCCAATCCCCAGACCGCTAAAGCCGCTTGATCCAGATCAGCTCACGAGAGTCAAAATGATGAACGCAATACTTCGATTGCTTCGCGCAAGCCGCGCCCGGTTGGGACGTGCCACCCGCCAGACGTTGCGGGTTTTATTGGCGGGCGCCGTAGCTCTCGGCCTTGCGGCCCCGGCATTCGCCGAGCCGCCGCTCGAGAAGACCGAGATCCGTTACCAGGGATCGGCCGGGCAGGTGACGTTTATCAAGCTGGCCGAGGACCTCGGCTATCTCGCGCCACTCAAGCTCAAATGGGTCGGTAACACCATCAGCGGGCCGCAGGACATCCAGACCGTCGTCACCGGCGATATCGACATCGGCGGCGCGTTCTATGGGGCGATCCTCAAGTTGACCGCGGCGAAGGCGCCGGTCAAGGCGGTGGTCGGCTACTACGGCTCCGATGCCAACACCTGTTATGGCTACTTCGTGAAGGAGGACAGCCCGATCAAGACCGCGCGTGACCTGATTGGCAAGAAGGTCGCGGTCAACACGCTCGGCGCCCATCTGGAATTCGTGCTCCGCGAATATCTGGCTAGGTCCGGCCTCAGCGCAGGTGAAGCCAGGCAGGTCACGCTGGTGGCGATCCCGCCATTCAGCGGCGAGCAAGTGTTGCGCCAGGGCCAGGTCGAGGTCAGCGCGCTGAGCGGTATCCTGCGCGACAAGGCGCTGGAACGGGGCGGCATCCGCGCGCTCTTCAACGACACCGATCTGTTCGGCCAGTTCACCGGCGGCGCCTATGTATTGCGCGAAAAGTTCATCAAGGACAATCCCAATGCCTCGCGCAAGCTGGTGGAGGGGATTTCGCTGGCCATCGAATGGGCCCAGATCACACCACCGGAAGAGGTGCGGGCCCGGTTCGACAAGATCATCGCCGAGCGCAAGCGCAACGAGGATGCCTCCTCGATCAAATACTGGAAGAGCACCGGCGTTGCGTCCAAGGGTGGCGTGATCTCGGACAGCGAGATCCAGGTGTGGATCGACTGGCTGGTGAAGGACGGCCTGTTCAAGCCGGGGCAGGTCAAGGCTTCCGACACTTACACCAATGCGCTCAACTATTTCCGTCCCGGAAAGACGGCGGAGGTCCCATGACCACTGCCAAGATTCGCTTCGAGCACGTCCGCAAGGAATTTTTCGTGCGCGGTGAGGGCGGCGGACCAGGCCAGCGCTTCACCGCGCTGGAGGACATCACGCTCGATGTTCGCTCCGGCGAATTCCTGGCCCTGGTTGGCCCAAGCGGCTGCGGGAAATCCACCTTGCTCGATCTGCTGGGCGGGCTCACGCTGCCGACCAGCGGCCGGATTCTGCTCGATGGCCGGCCGATTGCCGGACCCGGTCGCGACCGCGGCATCGTGTTCCAGCAGTATGCGCTGTTTCCTTGGCGCACAGCCGCGCAGAATGTCGAGTTCGGGCTTGATATCGCCGGGCTTAAGGCCAAGCAGCGTCTCGACATCGCGCGGCATTTCCTCGACCTGGTCGGGCTGTCCGGCTTTGCCGACCGCTACCCGCATGAGCTCTCCGGCGGCATGAAGCAGCGCGTCGCGATCGCGCGAAGCCTCGCCTATGATCCCGAGGTGCTGCTGATGGACGAGCCGTTCGCCGCGCTTGACGCCCAGACGCGCGAGACGCTGCAGGGTGAGCTGCTGCGGATCTGGCGCGCCACCGGCAAGACCATCGTCTTCATCACCCACGGTATCGACGAGGCCATCGTGCTCGGCCAACGGGTGGCGGTCATGACGTCGTGTCCCGGCCGCATCAAGCTGGTCATCGACATTCCGGACGTGCTGCGCAGCGCAGACGACGACGTACGCTCGCTGCCCGAGTTCGGCCGCGTGCGCCACGAGGTCTGGAGCCCGTTACGCGAGGAAGTGCTGAAAGCACAGCAAGGGCAATTGACCGCCGGCGCTTTCGCGCGAGCCGATCGCAAAGTGGAAGGGGTCGCCCATGTCTAGTCTCGAGATGTTGACGCTGCTGGAGCTTGCACATGGGCGCCGAGAGCCGCTCACCTGCGTGGAAAGACCGGCATCGCCGCTGGTGGACCAGATCCGCGCCGCGGCCCGCGGGCTGGCTGTCTTCGGGCACCGCTCGTTGCTGCTGATTGCCCTGCTGGCGGCGTGGGAGGCGGCTCCGAGGCTCGGGCTGATCGATACCGTGTTCCTGCCACCCTTCTCGGAGGTGATCGCGGCCGGCTGGCAGCTTGCGCAAACCGGCGAGCTCTATGATGACGTCTCCGCCAGCTTGCTGCGCGCCTTGAGCGGATTTCTGATTTCGGTCGCCTTTATCGTCCCGCTTGGCGTGGCCGTCGGTTGGAATGCGCGTCTCGGCAAGCTCGTGAACCAGTTCATCGAGATCTGCCGCAACACGGCGCCGCTTGCGCTGCTGCCGGTCTTCATCCTGTTGCTCGGAATCGGCGAGCTGTCGAAGATCACGATGGTAATCTATAGCTGCGCCTGGCCACTTCTGCTCAACACCATTGCCGCGGTGAAACAGGTCGATCCATTGCTGATCAAGTCGGCGCGGACCATGGGTGCAACCCCGCAGCAGCTGTTTCGCAAGGTGATCGTTCCGGCGGCGCTTCCGACCATCTTTGTCGGTATTCGCCTGGCCAGCGCGTCGGCCATGCTGGTGCTGGTTGCGTCCGAAATGGTCGGCGCCAAGGCCGGCCTCGGCTATCTCATCATCAACAGCCAGTACAGCTTCCTGATTCCGCAAATGTATTTCGGCATCCTCAGCATCACCGTCATCGGGCTGACGTTCAATGCCATTCTGGAGGCACTGGAGCGGCGCTTCATGCGGTGGAAAGCGCCGGTGACAGCATGAGATATGGGATCAGGCGCCGCTTGGAACTTTCCGCGTGGTGGCCCGCGTCACCATGCTGCTCGGCGGCGTCGCGGAGCAGCCAGACATTCCCGCCGATGGTCGATCCGCGGCCAATCGTGATTCAGCCGATGGTGATACGGCCAAGGATCGTTTCGCCGACGTAGATCACGACGCCGTCGTCCCGGATCGGGTGGCGGGTGTCGCTCCTGATCACATTGCCTTTGTCATCCGTCGGAAAGTCGCGCCTCGAGCGTGACCGCCTGATAGATGCAGACATTGTCCCCGATAATGGCCGATCGCGACCCCGGTGCCGTAATCGAAGAAGCCGAAGCCGGTGCGAGCGCCGGGGTGAATATCGATGCCGATCGGCCTGGCTCAATTGACACATGAATTAGGTTTGGCCGCCATGTCAGCGATCGATGACATTTGTCAATGTCATCGAACGCTGACATTTACAAATTGTCAACGAACGTCGACATATGCTAAAGTAAGCGAACGTTGACATTTGGAAATCCCATGCTCATACGCACACCGGCCGAACTCGGTGCCGTCCTTCGCGACCGGCGCAAGAAGCTCAAACTCGATCAATCGACTTTTGCCAAACGCATTGGCGTCAGCCGCCAATGGGTGATCGAAGTAGAGCACGGTCACGCGCGCGCTGAACTCGGTCTGATCCTTCGCGCCCTTGACGCCCTGGACATCCGCCTGGATGCGGGCACCGAACAAGCGCCGGCCCGCGGGGTCACCAGGCCAGCCGTCGATATCAACGCCATCGTGGCCAAGGCCAGGAAGAAAAAGGCATGACGAGCGAACTTGTTGCTCTGCTGGATGGTCGGGAAATCGGCCGCGTGCGCAATGACGCCCGCGGCCGGCTCACCTTTGTCTACGACAAGGACTGGCGCCAGGCCGAGGGAGCCTATCCGCTGTCGCTCTCCATGCCGCTCGCGGCCGAAGAGCACGGACCTTCCGCCGTGCAGGCTTTCCTCTGGGGACTCCTGCCCGACAACGAACACGTGCTCGAACGGTGGGCCCGACGATTTCAGGTGTCGGCGCGCAACGTGTTTGCCCTTATTTCCCATGTCGGCGAGGACTGCGCGGGTGCCATTCAATTCGTCACGCCCGATCGGCTAGAGTCGTTGCGAAGCGGTGCTGACGACAAGGTCGAATGGCTTGACGAAACGGCGATCGCCAAACGCCTGCAAACCTTACGCGAGGATCACGCCGCATGGCGGTTGCCGCGCGACACCGGACAATTCAGCCTTGCGGGCGCCCAACCCAAAACCGCCCTGCTTCTGCAAAAGAGCAAGTGGGGAATTCCCTCTGGGCGGATTCCGACGACCCATATCCTTAAACCGCCGACCGGCCATTTCGATGGACACGCGGAAAATGAACACATCTGCCTCATACTTGCGCGCAATCTCGGTCTGCCCGTCGCCGATACCCAGGTGATGCATTTCGGAAAAGAAATCGCCATCGTCATCGAGCGGTACGACCGGCAGTTCAGTGGGAACGAGATCGTCCGTGTCCACCAGGAAGATATCTGCCAGGCGCTCGGGATCCTGCCGACCAGAAAGTATCAAAACGATGGCGGACCAAGCCCTGCCAATGTGATCGAGCTTTTGCGCACCTACTCCACGGATCGCGTCGCCGACGTTGACACGTTTGTCGACGCGCTCGGCTTCAATTGGCTGATTGCGGGTACGGATGCTCATGCCAAGAATTATTCGCTGCTGCTGGCCGGAGGCCCTCACGTGCGGCTCGCCCCGCTCTACGACATCGCCAGCATTCTTCCCTACGATGACGTCGATCTGCAGAAGATCAAGCTCGCGATGAAAATCGGCGGTGATTACAAGCTCAGCCAGATTAGTTTGCGCGATTGGCAGAAGTTCGCGCGCGAAACGCGCCTCGATGCTGACAAGGTGATCGCCGGACTGCTTTCCATGGCCGAGCAGCTTCCGGACATTGTAGCCGCCGTGCGGAAGCAAGCGCAGAAAGACGGATTGGACAATGCCATCATCGGGCATCTCGCCAAGCACCTGATCGCAAGAGCCGGGCAATGCCGTCGACTGCTCGGTGAGGCATAGTTTCCGGCGACGGCCGCCAGCAGCATCATGCTGATCGGCAACATGGTGCCGATCATCATCGGTCGACATGTCGTTGTCGAAGCCAACGGCAGCAACAGCATCAACACCGCCGCGATCGGCATGCCGATACCGATGTCGATGTCGACTACGATCGGTGATTGCTCGCGATCCGTGGCAGCCGCGTAGTCACGTTCGGCGTGTCCTTTCAAGGCTCCGGCAGACAGCGATTTCTCCTCCGCGGACGTTCCCAATTCGGCGGGGCGCTTGTAGGTCCTCTTTTTGGCACGGCCCCTTTGCGCCCGGCAGTCCCTGGCCACGGCTGCGCAATCACGACGACTAGGCGTCTCGCCCCCTTTAAGGGCGCCGGATTAGCCAGGTCCGAAGATCAAATAGAACAGGATCGCGGCCACGACGACTGTCCAGCCGATTGACGTGGCGAGAGCCCATACTTGCGTCGGCATCGGACGAACTTTCCCGATGAAGCTAACGAAGAGACCGCTGGCGCTGGACAGCGGCCTCTTGAACCCGCCTCAAAATGTCTTCGAGATAAAAGATCTTACCCCGGTGGCCGCCATAATCAAACGCCGGACTCGCCACCCTGTGAAGTCAAAAACGATTCGAAGGCCAATGGAACAATTGTGTCGTTGCGAGAGCGACACACCTGATAAGCTAGGCCAGCACTGGTGGAGAACTCTTCCTCGGGCGGATGCCAACCATTTGGCACAGAAATGAGCGATAGTGCCCGCATTCGCCTGCGGAGGGCGACGTAAGGCCAGCTGCTAGTCGACGGTCCCAACCTGATCGGAGAGGTCTTCGACCATACTCACGAACATGTGCGATTCCTCCCCGGGGGCGCCAATCTGCAAACGCCTCCACGAGATCACCCGGCGGCCACGAACTGGATTGCAGATCGTATCGACAATAGGCTCGAGCTGCTGGCTTTGCGCAAGTAGCTGCTGGTCGCGCTTTTCGATCAGCTCGGCCGTTTCAGAGGAAAACAATTCGCGCGCGGTCTTGCCGACAACGTCGGTGCGCGACATGCCGATCTGCTGTTCGGCCGCTTTGTTGATGAACAAATAGCGCAGACTGCGCGCGTCCTTGGCGATGATACCTTCGCGCACGTTCTCGACGACCGTGGCGAGCAGCCGTTCGGTACGCTCGAGAATACGCTCTTTCTGCCGCTGTTCCGTGACGTCCTCCTGGACGGAGACCCAGCCGCCCCCATCCATTGGCCGTTCATAAATCTTGACGATCCGGCCGTCGTTGAGCCTTACCTCGTAAGCCGCCGGCTCCTTCTTTCCGATGCGAACGAGAATGGCCGAAACGTACTTTTTGATGTCGCCGCTGAACAGCCCGTGTTCCAGGATCTCCTCTAGCGAGGACCCTGATTCGATGGTCTCGGGCAATTATACATCCGGCGATAGTTGCTGTTCATTGCAATCACACGTGCCTTGCCGTCGAGCATGATGAGGCCCTGCGGCATGCTGTTGATAGCGGCGGAGAGCTGCCGCTTTTTGCTCTGGTACTTGTCGTTGAACGCGTCGCGCTCGGCCATTGCGGCGTCGCGCTGTTTGCAGAGGTCAAATTCAAGCTGTTCGAGCTCAAAGACTTGAGCGACAGCATCGCGGAAGTTCTGCGCGGCGCGTGCCAGGCGGCCAATTTCGTCCTGGCGTCGCAGATGTGGCACCTCGCTTTCGATGTCCCCGGTTCTGATGCGATCGGTCGCCTGGGCAATGTCTGAGAGCCGCGCCAGCACCGAATCCCGGATCACGAGAACGTTAAGCGCGGCAAGCACCAGCGCCGCCAACCCCAGCATGAAAAGGTACCCTGCCGCATAGCAATTCTGTTCGGCGAGCCCATCTGCTTCGCGAGTGCGTTCGTTGTAGCCGCGCTGCAACGCTTCCAGATCCGCATTCAGCCTGCTGCGAACCGTGCTGCTGGCTTCGGTGTCCCCAAACTCGCGGGCAGCTGCGGGGCTAATCTCGACGGCCCGGCGCACCAACTCCTGGCGGAAATCGATGAATTGGGCAATCCGCCGTTTGAGGGATGCGAACCGTTCGAAGTCTTCCGAACGGACCGTGGGCTCCCAGCCCTTCATCACCTCCGCAAGCTCGTGGCTGCGCTTGAGGATTCCGTCCGCGAACTCGTTCACCTTGGCTCGTTCGGTGGACATGTAGATGCCGCGCGAGTCCATCACGATCGCATAGATGGATGCGTTGACCAGTCCGGAATTGATCGCCGCAGCAGCGGAGGAGGCTTGCATATTACGATAGGAATTCTGCAGTCGCACGGTCTGGACAGACATGACCAGAAGAAAGGCCGTAACAATTCCCAAAAACCCGGCGATCGCATAGACTTTCTCGGCGACTGTCAGGTCGTCGACCCCGCGCGCAAAGCGGATATATTTTTTCAAAAGCCGCGCGACGGGCCCGGCTCCAAGGCCTGCTATCGCAGCATTCACGACACATCCCAGCCTAAACCTGCGCAACATAAAACTATCCGATCGCCCAACCTTAAGGTTGTGCCGGTTTACGGGGGCAATGTGCGTTGAGGATCGGCCGGCGTCGGAGAGCACGTCTTCGGGGGAGACTGGGCCGTAAGCATCCCCGCATAGGCCGCGGGCTCCTTGGATTATTCTGGCGGCGAACGCTTAGGCGGCTCCGGGCTTTCCTATACATCCGGACGTGTTCGATCAGGTTGTCGATTCCGACGTAGTGAACCTGCATGCCATGTTCTCCGGCGCCATAGCCCCAGATTGCGCCATGTTCAATCTCAATTTCATTGGCGACTTCTCGCAGCCAGTCTTCATCTTGCTCAAGTTCCTCGGCAACACGCTTGATGCCGGCAACGTGGCGAACCGCTGACGTGCATGGTTACACAGCTCAAGCGGCGATCGCTGATGCCAGCCTCCAATCCCGGGGAAGCAGTCCGTCCAGGCGATGAACTGGATGAGCAGAGAGGGGCCACACGAGCGACGGCTCACCTCATGTGAAGACGAAGACAAGCAGGCTCGAGCAGAGTAGCGCAATTCCGACTGCGGTCAGCCCTAGGAAACTGCTGGAGACAAGATCATGACTGCCCATGAACGACCTCTGCGGCGAGGAATAGAGATCGGCAATCGCCGCTTCGTTCCCTTTCCAGCCAATCTCGAGATTATTATTCAAATGAGGCGCACAATTCCTGCTGGTCCCGCGATGGCGCGCACGTTTCCAGCAAAATCGATGGACAGTTCGCCGCGTTCCGGCGGCATCCTCGTTAAATGCTATGGCGTCTGCAAACGGATCGCGCTCCCTCGAGGTGCAGCCAGGTTCGGGATAGGTCGAGCTCGGCAGGATGTCGATCCAGGCCTTCAATGTCTTCCAGAGCTTCACGCTCGCGACCGTCAGCAGGCGACTTATGTTTGAGAGAATGCTTCAGCTGCTCCAGAAAGGTTTCGCCGTTGGCCACGAGAACGACGTCTCGTCCAGCGTTTCAAGCCATACTAACGCGTCGTCGTCAGTTTCGCGCCAAAGCAAGATTAACGCGTACTGTCCCTGATAGGAAAGTCCAAAGCGGCGTCGCCCGCGCTGTGCTCTTTCTTCGTGGTCAAGCCCGCCTCTCCTAGCTGATGAAGGTGGATTCTTACAGCAGTCTCTATCCGCCGTGCAGCATTTGCAATCGGACTACATCATGTATCGGCGTAGGAGTTGCACGACAGGCGGTCGGGCGCATCCTCGCCACCGGCTAGCGTAGCAAAAATGCGCTCCCAGATGCCGCGCAGTGGGCACGAGAGACGGTCTCGGGCGGTATCGCGATCCCGATCCGGATCTGTGCGCAAATCCTTACGAACCTGGTGCTGTCGGGCCCGAAATTTCACGCCGCTATCGAGGCCCTCGCGCCAAAACGACGCAAGAGCTGCTCCACCTCAGCGGCCGGCCTGGCGCCGCTGAATAAGAATCCCTGCACCTCGTTGCAGCCCTCTGCGCGAAGCCGATCCAGCTGCTCGGTCGTCTCCACCCCTTCCGCAGTTGTGGTGATGTTGAGGCTACGCCCGAGGCCCGAGATCGCGCGCACGATAGCGACGCAGTCGGAACGTTTCGCGAGATCCTTCACAAAGGAGCGATCGATCTTGATCTTGTCGAACGGAAAGCTGCGCAAGTAGCTCAGGCTGGAATATCCTGTTCCAAAATCATCCAACGAGATGGAAACTCCCAGCTCGCGCAGCTTGTGCAGGATCGCGAGATTGGCTTCGGTCTCCGCCAGGAACACCGACTCGGTGATTTCGAGCTCGAGCCGCTTGGGCGACAAACCCGAATTGGCGAGCGCTGAAATCACCACCTGGACCAGATTACGGCTACGAAATTGTGCCGGCGACAGGTTGACCGCGACCTTGATTTCGGACGGCCACTTCGCCGCCTCGTTGCAGGCTTCACGCAATACCCACTCGCCCAGCGAGACGATCAGTCCGATATCTTCCGCCACCGGAATGAACTCCGCCGGCGAGATCATGCCCTTCTCCGGATGGTGCCAGCGCAGGAGCGCCTCAAAACCTGAGATCTTGTCAAGCGCGACGTCGACCAGCGGCTGGTAGTGCAGCTCAAATTCTCCATTGGCATAAGCGCGGCGCAAGTCGAGCTCCAGCTCGCGGCGCCGCTGCACCTGGTGATCCATCTCGCGCTCGAAGAAACGCTGCGTGCCGCGGCCATCCTGTTTGGCACGATAGAGCGCCATGTCGGCGTTGCGCATCAGTTCCTCGCTAGTCGTGCCGTCGCCAGGCGAAAGTGCAATTCCGATCGAGGCGCCAATCACCACCTGATTGCCGTCGATCTCATAAGGCTCACTCAACATACTGATCAGCCCGGCGGCGAAATCGCTCGCCTGCTTCGGCGAGGTATCGTCAGCCAGGATGATTCCAAATTCATCGCCACCGAGGCGTGCCGCCAGATTGTTGCTGGCTACACGCGACCGCAGCCGGTCGGCGACCTGCTTGAGCAGGCAATCGCCCATGGGATGGCCGAAGGAGTCGTTGACGTTCTTGAAGAGGTCAAGGTCGATGCACAACACCGCGACGCGTTTGCCGGCTGCATTGCCACTTTCGAGCGCCTCGCCTAGCCGCTCCTGGTGGAGCGCGCGGTTGGGGAGGTTGGTCAATCCATCGTGGAGCGCCATATGTGCGATGCGAGCCTCGGCCTTACGCCGTTCGGTGATGTCGACCACCGCGACCAGGTAGCCTTCGCGCCCTTCGAGCACGATGCGTCGCCCGAAGGTGAGCACACAAATCTCGGTGCCGTCGGCTTTCACGTGACGCCAGTGATGTTCGGACTGGTAGGTATCGCCGACGTCCCGCAGCGCCTGCGTATAGCTGAGCCACTCCTCCTTTGGCCAGATCTCGCGAACTTTCATCCGCAGGAAGGTCTCGCAAGCGTAACCTTAGTGCTGCACCGCCGCGTCGTTGACCCTCATAAAGGCCATCGTCTCGCAGTCCAACGCCCACATCGGCATTGGATTGGAGTCGAACAGCATTCTGAACGAAGCGTCTCGGCGCTTGAAGGACGTGACGTCGGAAATGACCAGGGAAAGGATCCCGCCGAAGGCGGTAATTGCCAACCGAAGGCTGCGATCATCGCTGTCGATCTCGAACTGGTTACCCTGGTCGTCCTCAACCGCAGCCCGCAACCGCCCTACGACCGCTTGCGAACAGAGCAGATGGCTTCCGTTGCTCAGACGCTGCCACAGCAGGCTTCGCTCTGCCACGTTGAGGAGTCTCACTGCTGCGTGATTGTGGTGCACGACCTGAAAATCAACCGGCTGGCCCGTCGCATCGCGAATGGTCGAGAGCGAGATTACGCCGTCATCGGTCGTAGAAAAGATCGCATCGGGCAGATTGTATTCGGTGCCGCGCTCTTTGACGTAGGCGCCGACCAGCGTGCCGCCCCAACGCGCGAAGGTCGGCAGCGCGAGCACGTCATACGTTCGCACCATGCCGTTGCGCACGCAGTGAGCGGCGGTGAGATAAGGACGGTTGTTTGCAATCGCGTTCGCGGCTGCCTCACTGAGGACGGTCGCGCAATCCGGGCGCAGCGCGTCCATCGGAATGTCCCAGCGCTCATCGCCCAGCCATTCCTGCGCATAGCGACCCGTCCGCGAAACGGCGAATGCGTCGTTCTCACACTTGAGCAGCACCATGTGATCGGCGAGTCGCCCGAGGCTGCCCAGCAGCACATCTTCGTAGCGGGGAAGAGTTTGACCGGGCTTGAGTGCAGCCTGCCACTTGCGACGCAGGACCGGCACGCCCTCGAACATTCCCGTATCTAGTTTCACGGATTGCTTCCTGGCAGCACCCATCACACATCCCCGAGATCCAAGCTTCCTGTCCGCGCGGCATCAAATCCTGCTCTGCTTAATTCGCTGTAAACGATTGACTTGGGCTGCAGCGAGCAGCCGATTGCGACAATCTTAAATCAGCTAGCAGCGCGCGCATGACGGATGCTCGAAGGAGTTGTGCACAGCCGGGAATTTCGCGCGACTAACGGCCTGCTCCAGGGCCACCTCGTGATCGCTTCCATGCAACGGGATGCAGGAAATCCTCGACACAGCGGGAGAATTCGACGCAAATAGGCTGGCGAGGCAGTATGACGATGAGAAACTTCGAATGGACGTTTTGAACGTCGCGTAATTTACTGGCAGAGGTTTCATCCGTTACACGTCGCTGTACGGGCTGATGTTTGTCCGATTCGTACCAACTATGATCTGCCAGACGGACCGAGATGACGAGGAATCTGCGCGGCCAGCTGTTGCGCGAGGTCTGTCGAGAATGGAGACTTCTTCCGCCGGTTTGGCTGCGACATCGACCTCCATCACGTTATCTATGTGAACTTCGTCGGCACACGCGCAAGGGGTGGGTATCAGCGGACCCGCAATGGTGATGACGACCGAGGATCTGGGCAAGTGAGATGTGCCGCAACCAAGCATATGTTGGAGAGTCGTGGCGACGCGCAGCGTGAGGAGTCGGAGCATGAGAAAGAGTGATGTGACGTGTTCCGAGTGCGGTGCTGGCTTCCTCCGTCTTGAGCTTGCCTCCGAGCGTGGCACGGAGGGCAGGTACTATTGCCCTGCTTGCGGCAATCTGGTCGAGGCTTTCGGAGCGGCTCATCTCGTTGTTTACCGGTTCGATACAGCCATCAATTAAAGTGCTCCGCTATCAGTAAGACCATCTCGGTTGGCAGCCTTTGTTTTCAATATCCGGACATAGGCGCCTGACTCGTGCAGCTCGAGCCATCCGCGTTCGATGGCGTGATGGAGGCCGGTCTTATTCGGCGGCGTTGTCCTTGAGCTTGAAAAGCATCGGATAGTTGACCAGCTCAATATGCGATCGGGCATCGTTGGCTCGCGATTCATCTCCGCCGCACTGAGGCACATTCCCAAGCGGAGATGGCCAGCATCGTCGCGGCGCCACTCTCGCGTTCGATCCTTTGGATGAGCTCGTCGGGCTTGAGCTTCATGATCTTTGTCGCGCCTTTCTGGCGGTAGTCCTTCCAGGTAAAGGTGACGTGATCCTCGTCGAGGGGTATGAGCCGGCTGTTGGCGATTGCAACGCGATGGGATAGCGGCCGAGATAGGCCAGCACCTGCGCGGGGCCGCCGAACGGCCGTTTGGCGTAGACGACCCAGCTGATGCGCCGCATGGCGACGAGCTGAGCTGCGAAGGCGGCAGGCTTGGCCAGGGATGCGAGATCGAAGAAGTTCAGGGTGCCGGCGGTCAGAGATTCGAGGAATACGCGAATAGACTTTGGCGTCCGCCTCATGCAGATGCAGTTGGGCTTGGTAGCCGTCGGCCTTGATCTCGTAGACCCATCCCTCGCCGCGCGGCGGATTCTCGCGGAGCGTGGGGTCGCAGGGCTCGATGTAACCAGGAATAGCAGTTTTGCGGGCGCCGTGGACGCGCGATACTCCGAAACGAGACTGACGCAATGCGACGGCACACATGCGGATTCAACGCCAAGCTGCTGAATCGTTCCCTGCCGAAGCGGAGCGAACGCGAGGGGCGCCGTTTGGCTCGCGATGTAGCCTAACGTCTTGGTGCCTACCTAGTTCGATCAGGCGGCGTCGTGGCACCGGCCAATAGAGAAGCCGCCGGGTGGTGCCGCGGCGGCTTGCAAAAGTCTCTGACTGTTGAGTGCCTCCCCAGCCCAGGCGTACCGCCGTTACCTTCTTTGCGCCCATGCGACGTCCGCCTCTGCCGAATGCAGTCCGATTCGCCTAACGGCTGGCTGAGTTTTGCACTGAAGCGCTACAGTGCCGCTAGAGGGCGCAGGGGAGGGCTCGGCAGCACCGCTCGCGCGAAATCACCGTGGCGACACGGCCGCCGGTTCTCACTATGCCCAGAACCCCGCTCTGAACGCCGGGCCTGCTTTCTCGGGTAAGATCACGCGTCGTTTCAGGCCTGACCGGAGGCGGTCGATGAGCACGCAGGGCGTTCGGAGCGCGGTCAGTTCCGCGACGGCGGTCGATCCAAGCCACATCCGGCTCCCGAGGGGCATCCGCTCAAGGTCCAGGCCTGCCGTGGCGATGTTCTCACCCAACTCTCCCGCACCGACCTCGTAGCCGCATCTGCGCTGCGTGTCGAAAAGCTCGCCTGTATCAGGTGGACCTGACGCAGATTGGGCAGGCGAGGCTGCCTTCGGGCGAGTTACCTGTGCCGAACGAAGGGACCTGCGTGCGCCTCGCCTTCGACGCCGTGGCCTTCTCTCATCACGATCGCGCTGCGGTATCTTACTGAAATGGTGTCCCTGATCTGCGAACACTGCCACCACCATCCCTTTCAGAACGAGATCAGGCATCGTCGAGTCAGGCCCCCGCGAACCCGTCTTGAAACACGGTCCAGATCGGGGCCTAGCGCCTTGGCGCGGGTCGCGTCGCGCTGGATTGTCCCTTCGGGTATTCCTGTCTTAGCGGCGGTATCGGAAGTAAACTACGCCACGTTGGCATCTTTTTTCCCGCGGCGCCCGGTCGCACCGTGCTTCGTCTCCGGATGCACGGCTTCATATGCCGCCTTCCACTTCGCGATCAGCTCGGTGCGCTGCGCTGGGGTCAGGTCGCGGCGGATTAGGTATTCCTCGATGCCGGTCAGGGCGCCTAATGGGAAACACAGCAAATTTCTCCGAACTAGGAACACCAGCCGGCGCCGCGAGGTTCTTCCACGCTAGGGCTAGAACTTACGGAGTTCTCTTCCATGGCTATCCAGATCCTGATTGACCACACAGGCGACAGCAGACATTATTTTGACCAAACCGAGCCCGAGGGGCTGGCCAAGGCTGAGCGGCGCTTTAAGAAGTTGATCGGCCAGGGATTTACGGCTGCCACGCGGACGGCAGCCGGCGATCTCAAGGCCGTACGGACATTTGATCCGACTGCGGACGAGACGCTGTTTTACCCGCGCCTTGTCGGCGGCTAGCCACCCTCGTGGGCACAGCAATGTTTTTGTTCAGACGCAACGGCGTTGGCAGCAGTGCGCGTTTGCGCTCCCTGCGTTCGCTGTATCGGAGCTTCATCGAGCAAAATGGGCCGGAAGCGCGTGCGCGGCGTCTTTTGCGCGATTGGCTATCACCGGATCAGCGTGCGCAGTTTGATGACGAGGGTTATTTCGAAGTCACGGGCTCTCACACCGGCCGACGATATCGAATTCATCAGGGCACCATGGGCAATGTTTTGGAGCTTGATGAAGAAAGACAGCCCAAGACCGGGTGGTGTTTCATTCCCGAACGGCCGCTGGCAGTTGGCGACGTGATGCTTGCCCAGAAGATCGCGCTCGAAACCGACGAAGCCGCAGTGCTCGCGCTTGCCCACCGGTTTTCTCCGAGACTGCCCTCCCTGCCCCGAGTAGTGCGGCGTGCTTACTAGGCCGCTCACGGGCGGGGCCGCCGCTTGTGACGGCGGCGGCCCCTTGCCGCGAAGGCGGCGGTTACGCGAGACAGAGCCACCTCCGCGACGCCGGGTAGCATCAACCCAGTGCTCGCCTTACGCAATCGGATCTACTTGTTAGCCTTACTCGATGGCGTCTGGTCGCCTTGTGTGATGATCTTCTCGACATCTGCCATCGTTTCAGTGAATGCGTCCCACAGCCGCTTCGCCTGAGCGGCGCTCTCTGCTTCGGTGAGATATGCAGTCTTGATCAGCAACCAGTTCAACAGATACGTGACGCGGGCGTTGTCAGAGTGCCGGGTTCGCAGAGCGATAGTCTTTCGACGCATCTCGACGAGGTCGAGCGTTTCGTGTTTTGACGGCCTCTTCAAAATCACAATCGCGCGCGTGGCCGGGCAAACGAAGCCGCCACGCCGAATATGATGGCGCAACGGCTTCGCCTGGGCGGACCCGGACGGGGGCAATGTCCGGTGCACGAAGCTAACCCTCCGATGCGCCGCTGCAATCAAATCTTCAAGTTAAGCTTGATCTCCTCGCAGGAAGTTAATTCGGGAACCGAGAAGCGGTACCGGAATGTACTTGCCGGTGAATGCCCAAGATGGAACGTCAGGGCCTGCGTCGGAATTCCTGACTGAGCAACAGCTGCAAAACTTCGAGATGCATCGTGAGCTGTGACTGCGCGAGCCGCGCCAAATGCTTCGGGCTCTTGACCGCTACCGGTCCGTTCACGACCCGTGAGATAGCGCGGGTCGACATTCTCTTGGAGACAACGCCCGTCGGGTCTGTGCCGCAGGGCGACGACGGCGGACCGTCCTACTGTTCAGGATTGCCGATGTCGAACGCGCCTAGGCGGTAATCGTCCCCGACCGACTGCTCAGTCGTCGGCCGCGGGATCAAAGTGAACGTCGCATCGGGGTTGCGCGTCCACACCTCAATGTCCTCTGAAGTGACGTTTAGATATCCGAAAAAGCACTTATATCGACCCGGCTCCGTCACCCGGCCGATTTTGTCCCAATTGATCTTGTTTACGCGCATCGCTAGCTCCACTCGTTCTCAGGCAGCGAACCGGGCGGAGGTTTAAGTGCTTCGAGGCCGGCTTCGATCACCGCCAATTCCTCTTGGATTGCTCTTACTGCGTTTTCTGGGTTGATGCCCGACACGGCTTCCAACTGGGCGAGCACCTTGCGCCGATGCGCCAGCAAGTCGACTAGAGCACGTCGGTCCCGCACCTTCACGCAGCCAGCGACGATCAATTCCATGGCCTTTGACACGTTCGTCGTTTCCCACCGGTTTGCGGGTTATCGGGGGCGGCTAAGTTCTGTCAGACCGGCTTCGGTCATACGATATTCGACACCTTCGCCCGTTGAGCGTCGCTCCATCCATCCGTTTCGTAAAAGAGCGAGCGTTGTTCCGGGGTGATCGGGAAGCTTCGAAGAAGACACCCAATCGCGGTCACGAAGAGGATCGAGCAATTGCCGGTGATACTGATTAAAAATCGGCCTGCGCTTTTCCTGCCGACCGATGTCTTGACGTATCGTTTCAAGCGGGCGTTCGGCTTCCATGGCCGTTTGTTGCCATCGCATCGTTTACGATAAGTTACGGAGCCGGCAATGTTTTCTAAATGGTTCATGGATATTATTCTGCCGCATGGATCACGAGGACGCATCTGCTTGGTTCGTTCCGGCTCTCAGGCGAAGCTACGCTCGTCTAGCAGCGTGGATGACGCGCGGTAATCGCGCGCCTGAACCCAGCCGCTTGCCGGCGGCGCCGCGCTCAGAGCGGCCAGCTCGCTTTCCCGACCCGCCGCGGCGGTCAGCGCCGCCGCGCATTTAGGTAATGCAGGCATCGCGAATGACGAACGATCGCACATCGACACGTCCGTGGTTGCCGGACGAAGAGGCGGAATTGCTCTCGCTCTTTGGCGCAGGTGCCACAGCGGAGGAGGTCGGCGAACGGCTAGGCCGCACCCGCCAAGCGGTTTACGCTCGCTTGCAGCGCTTTCAAAAACAGCGGGGGCGAGCGAGTAGGACGAGTGGGAAATTCTTTGCTCAGTTACTAGAGTGATCGGGCGACGGCGATCGATCCCTGAGATCGCAAGATCACATCCGCAGCGGAATTAAGGTAGCAATCCGATCGCATCGTCCGTTCGCCCGTGCTGAAGTAGCGCTCAACCGATACATCGAAGGTTCAATTGCATCCGCTTCAAAAGGCGCCAAGCTGTAAGCGATCGCATTGAGGTCGACCGATGACCAGCCCGACTGATGACGAATTGCGCGCCGCTGTCACCGCCGCCATTGAGCAGTGGAAGACTTCGCGCCAGCTTCCCCACCTGTCGCCGAACGATTGTGAGACGTTGAACAAGTTGATCATCACCGGACTTCAAACTGTGTTGTTCCAGCGTGCGAAGGCCTTCGACAAGCGCTAAACCGGACATCTTGATCAAACCCGGCGGAATTCGATGACGCGACTTTAATCGAAGCATGCGCCCGAAAGCCCGCGTTCATCCACGCCCTTGCTTGGGTGTGCCCGGCCTTCATGGAGCTTTCCTCGCTCCACCACGCCGTGAATTTGTGTACCGCTGCCGGAAGCTTTCTCCAAAGTATCTCTTCGATTTCGGAGAAGGTCAGCCGAACGATTTTCCGCGCTCGCCGCAACAACCGCTGATGCAATGGTTCGTAGATCGATTTTCGGAAGCTCATGGTCTCACCGCAGGCTAGGCAAACATGGATGGTCCTAGAGCAAGCGCGTGCCGAGCTTCCGCACGGTGGCGATCATGAGAGCCGGAAGTACATCGCCGAGCAATTGATCCAACCGGCTGAGGCAGGACAAAGTACCTTAACAGACAATCGGGCTGAGCGAGGCGCCGCCGGGGCTGGCTGCTGGCGGGCCCCACCCAAGGCGCTCCCGTCCTTGAAGGATCGCTTCATCGCTCGCCTACCACCACCTTGTCTCTTGCTCTTTTATATTCGAGCAACTGCGACACCGCATCGTAGGAATGATACCTTGCGTAGACGCTCTTTGCATTCCTCTCGCGAAGATCGGCCAGAGCATCAGCCCAATAAGCGACCATGGCGCGCCGAACTCCGTCGAGGGCGAGGATGCGTTCGGCCTTTGCAAAATCCTCGTCGAAACTCACACTTACTGCACGTTCAGCAGACCGCTTGAACATCCCCAGCACGTTGGCCGAGCCACATGATCGTTTGGGGATACTCCAAAATGAGACGGTCATCCCTCGCGCAAAGGGATGCGGAACTCCTCGCCGGGGCATTCGGGAAAGGGGCCCGCCGTGATGAAGTATGCTGGCGTCGCTATCACTGCCCCGTTCGCGAGTGCCCTCTTGAGTGGGAAGAGCGAGCCCCATGGCGGTCGACGGGGCGGCCGGACGCAGGGTGATCGAGCAGAAAGACGGCGCATCACAAGGGTCAAACGCTGCCAATCGCCGTGGTTGCAATGCTAAAAGTTCCTCGCCGACTGACTGGGGGCAGCATGGTTAAGGCATTTCGCAATATGGTCATGGCACTTACTTTTGTAGGAGTTGCCGGCTGCAACATGTTTTGGAATTTCATGAACGACTATATGGCCTGCGGCCTTGCGCTGGCGGCTTCAGTTACAGCAGGCTTTTGCGTTGAGCGCATCTTCATCGAGCGGTCCCGTCGGGAGATGATCCGCCTCCACGGCGCGGACTGGCATTCGGCGGAGAACCGACAGCTCGACTCATGAGCGTCACCCGTCGCACGCTCGTCAATTTCATCATCCGATTGTTCGCATTCGACCGAGGGGCCTAGCCCGATGATCAAACTGGTCCATCCATTCCGGTTCGCTCGCATCGAGCGCCTGCGAGAGCTGCTTGAACGAGACTACGAAATGGCAGTTGATCCGAATGCGGGCGTGAGGACCGCGAAGCTGGTGAGACCGGATCCGACAATGCTCGATGCAGGTTTGGTACTCGGTCGTGATCCAGGAGGCTGCGAGCTGGGTCCTTCGTTGCGAGCCATGCGAGCGCTACGGCACCGCAACCGGTCAATACGCCCGAGTAGCATCACGATCTGGAAGGGCGATGACCATAAGCCGACCCCGAGGTAGGGAATGCCGAAAGCGAACTCCCCAGCTCCATTGGTTCTTGCCGCTTTACAACGTTGCCATAGGGATCTCGTCGTCGTCGGTCACCATCGACGAGGTAATCAAGAGGGGCGATCCGAACCAAGTCAAGCGCGAGACTCGAGGCAACAGCTGACCCAGAAGCAGTGCAGGAGCTGGCAACCTGATGATTGAAGGCGGTCCTATGAGGTGTCCCTCACCGGACGGCAGGTCGTCACTGGAAACCAGCACTTCTGCTCTGCGACGTGGTCTCGAGGACCATTTCGAGCTCGCCATTGCCGAGCTGACGCGGCGGCAACTCATGGCGGCAGTGGACAACACAGCCAAGACCGGCAAGTCGCGGAGCATCAAAGGACCCGCGCAAGCACGTTCATACCTTCCTCGAGTGGTAACAAGCGGGGCGTTGCGGGACAGCTGGCCCGAAGAGGGGCGGCCGATGCCGACCGGCTCAGACGCAGGGGAAGGCTTCCTCCTTCTGCCGACGCAGGTCTGGTCCCTTCAGCTTTCGCGTGGGCGGCCATAGAAGTTCACCGAAAAATAGTCGATCAGTTCTGCAGCCTGGGTGCCTTGCCTGAAACGCCGCTGTTCCTCGAAGTCGACGGAAGGGACCATATGGATGAACTGGTGATCAGCGTATAGTGTCATCACCGCTTCGGGATCGAGCCCCCCGGACCGCAAGCCGGCTATGTTGTTTGCCGCTTCAATCGCGGCACCAATCATGACGTCAGCCAGTTGAACTGCTGGACTCGTCTTGGAATCAACTTGTGCGACTTCGGCGAGCTTGAGTGGGAATTTGAGCGACGTAATCTCGGTTTGACGAAACTCGATCTCCTGGTCGTGATCGATGAAGCGCTGTAACAGGTCATGGTAGGTGAGCAGATTCTTCGACTGGTCGTGCTCGACGCGATAGGGCCCCTCTGCCATCACTTCCATTCGGCTGATGAGCGATTGTAACACGACCAACGCGGCGTCGGTGTTCACGCCCGGCGTCGCGATTGCCGAGAGACATTCGGGTGCGGCGTATTGGGCAAGCGGCCCAATACCCTCGGGGAAATCGCGCCAGTGCGTCGCGCGGGCTGCGGCCACAAGCGCCTCCAAAGGCCCCGGCGTCTTTTCTTTAACGGCGTGTTGGAATGCCGCGAGCATGTTGTCATAGGCCGGCTGTCCGAGAAAGGTAGGGCCGGTCAGCGTGAGCAATGACGCCATCGCGTAATTCTGCCCATTGTCGTAAAAGTCGATGCCCCGCTCGTAGTAGAAGGGCTCGACGGCGTAGTCCACGAACTTCAGCATCAACAGGAAGCGCTTGTCGCAAATATACGTCACGCACCTGTAGTGGGTAAGAAGGTCGCGTTGCAGCGAAAGCAGCCGCTCGTGGTTGGCGGGCCGACGTGACAGCGAGCGATATTTGAGCTCCGGCGCCTGGATCCGGGGAAAGTGTTCCCTGATGAGACGAGCGGCGTCCTCGTCGCTGATGCCAATCGCTGAGGCGCCCTGGAAACGCTGGTCGGCGTTCAGAAGGTCGAAGCCCGTATATCCGCTTTCGTCAATGCGAAAGCATTCCATGTCTACGTTTCCTGGCAAGACACGACTATCGTGATGCTGAAGAAGGGTTGTCATCGGCTTCCAAGCTATACTTTCTGCTGTTCGAAATCGATGAGGCGGATCCCGTCAGGGTGTCAATCGGCGTTCGACTGGGACCCCCTATCGGCCTCCAAAAGGGACCCCTTTGAGCGGCGTGCTCTGCTGGTAGCGCTCGGGTCGTCGGAGCTGGTCGGGGTTGCGGAGACGGCGCGAGCGCGGGTTGTTTGAACATCGTCGCGGCTTTTGAATCGCCAGCTGTCGTTTCCGGTCTCGACGATGTCGCAGTGATGGGTCAATCGGTCGAGTAGCGCGGTGGTCATTTTAGCATCGCCGAACACGCTCGGCCATTCGCCGAACGCAAGATTGGTGGTGACAATGATGGAGGTGCGCTCGTAGAGCCGGCTGATGAGATGGAACAGGAGCTGACCGCCCGATTGCGCGAATGGCAGATAGCCCAGCTCGTCGAGAACGATGAAGTCCATGCGGGTCAGATGCTCGGCGAGCCGTCCCTGCCGACCGTTGCGGGTCTCGGTCTCGAGCCGGTTGACGAGGTCGACGACGTTGTAGAAGCGGCCGCGGGCACCGGATCGGATGCAGCTTCTGGCGATGGCAATGGCCAGGTGGGTTTTGCCTGTGCCGGTCGAGACAGCGTCACAATGCCGGGTGTCTGGCGTTCGAGGTTTTGATCCTCTATCCGTTCCATCCTCGGGCCGGGCAGATGGTGCAGGTCGAGCACCGCAAGCGCTTCGCCGGCGAGGACCATTTGGTCGTGGTGCAGCCCGACGGGACACTCGCCCTAATCCCGGCCTGGATGAGCGAGGATATTGCTCGCTCTGCAACGCTCACAGCAAGCCCGCGGTTGGCTGTCGAAAGGCTCGTCGAGCTGCGGGCGCGAATCGATGTGCTTATCGCCTCTCGAGGCGGGGCGTGGCCCCTGCGTGAAGGAGGGGATCATGCAACCAAGACGCTACTTGCAACGAAGCCTGTTCGAGGAGGATCGCCGGACGCCGGCGATTCCGGCGTCGCAGAGAAGCACTCTCGTCCGCCTGATCGAGAGGCTGCTGGTCGAGGCCCTCGCCGACGGCGCCAATATCGAGACGGGCACACCAACCGCAGAGACGAGGGAGGCCGCTCATGAGCAAGGTCACGCCTGAGCACCTCGCCCGTCAGGCCGTCGTCTACATCCGTCAGTCGACGCCTGATCAGGTCGCCCACAACCTGGAAAGTAAGCGCCGTCAGTACAATTTGCCGGAGCGCGCGCGACAGCTGGGCTGGAGCGATGTTGCCGTCATTGATGACGATCTCGGCCGCTCCGGCGGTGGCGTCGCGAGGCCCGGCTTCGAGAAGCTGCTGGCCGCCATCTGTGAGGTGCGCGTCGGAGTCGTGGTCTCGATCGAAGCGTCGCGGCTCGCACGCAACGGTCGCGACTGGCACACCCTGCTCGAGTTCTGCGGTCTCGTCGGCACACTGATCGCCGACGAGGACGGCGTCTACGATCCGCGACAGCCCAACGATCGCCTACTGCTCGGCATGAAGGGTACCATGAGCGAGATGGAGTTGTCGGTACTGCGCCAGCGTTCGCTCGAAGCGCTGAAGCAGAAGGCGCGCCGGGGCGAGCTGTTCATGACGGTCGCCGTCGGCTACGTGCGGGTCGGCCACAACCGTATCGAGAAGGACCCGGATCGGCGCGTCGGCGAGGCGATTGCGCTCGTCTTTGCCAAGTTCACCGAGATGCAGTCGGTGCGTCAGGTGCACCTCTGGTTCAGACACGAGCGCGTTCCGCTGCCGGCCGTCACCTATGGCGCCGAAGGCCACCTGGTTGATTGGAAGCTGCCGGTCTACAACACGATCCTACACATTCTGACCAACCCAATCTATGCGGGCGCGTATGCATTCGGGCGCACTGGCAGCCGCATCAGCATCGAGGCCGGCCGCAAGAAGGTGGTTCGCGGCTTCAAGAGGGAGCGCAAGGATTGGGAGGTGTTGATTCCGAACCATCATGAGGGTTATCTGAGCTGGGCGGACCATGAGAGGAACCTCGGCCTGATTGCGGATAACGCCAACGGCAAGAACCCGATGAGCCGCGGTGCCCTGCGCCGAGGTGAGGCTCTGCTCGCCGGCCTGCTGCGCTGTGGCCATTGTGGTCGCAAACTTCACGTCGCCTACTCCGGCAAGGACGGCAACACCGGTCGCTACCATTGTCGGGGCGGCGCCAACAATCATGGCGGTGACCCTTGCATCTCGTTCGGCGGCATGCGGATCGATCGTGACGTGGCCGCCGAGGTGGTCGAGCGCCTGCAGCCGCTCGGTATCGAGGCGGCACTCGCCGCGCAGGCTGCGCGCAGCCGTGCGAACGAAGACAAACGCGGCCAAGTCGAACTGGCGCTGGAGCAGGCTCGCTATGAGGTCGGGCGGGCGCGCCGCCAATACGATGCCGTCGATCCCGCCAATCGTCTCGTTGCCGCCGAGCTGGAAAAGCGATGGAATGACCGGCTGGCGGTCGCGCGCAATCTGGAGACCGAGCTGGACGCACTGACGGCTTCGCCCGCTGTTGATCTCACACCCGCCGACCGGGAGCGGCTGATGACGCTAGGCGCCGACCTGGAGCGTGCTTGGTCGAGTGCCAGCGTGGCCCCCGAGACGCGCAAGCGGATCGTGCGAACGCTGATCGACGAGATCGTCGTCCGCGTCGAGGACACCACGCTCGATCTGGTGATCCGCTGGCACGGCGGTGACCACTCCGCTCTCAAGGTCAAGAAGAATCGCTCCGGCCAGCACCGCTGGAGCGCAGCGGGAGAGACAGTCGATCTCGTGCGCGTGCTGGCGCGGCAGATGCCGGACAAAGCGATCGCGTCGGTGCTAAACCGCTCCGGTAAGACCACGGGGCGCGGCAATGGCTGGACCAAGTCGCGAGTGTGCAGCTTGCGCAGCCACAACGACGTCGCAGCCTATCGTGAAGGCGAGCGCCACGACCGCGGCGAGGTCACTCTGGACGAGGCGGCCGCGGCCCTCTCCGTCAGTCCATCAACCGTGCGACGTCTGATCAAGGACGACCAACTCGCGGCGGGCCAGCTTTGCAAAGGGGCACCTTGGATCATCAAAGCAGCCGATCTTGAGCGTGCTGACGTCAAACGAGCCGCCACCGCGCGGTGCCTCAGACGTCCGCCGTCCGGCACTCCGCTACAAAAAGAACTGGAACTCTAACGAGATAGAAAGGTGAGCATTATGAAGCGGGCTCGGTGCCGCCAACCAGCACGACGTTGCGTTGTTGGACGATGCAGCCGCCGCCAGCAAGATCATTGACGAGGGTCTGATTGATCGGCGTGCCGTCGAACTGGAAGTCGGCGATGTCCTTGGCAAGCGGTAGCTTGGCAATGGTGAGCTGGTATTTGATCGACCTGGCTTGCTTCTCGTTGATCTCGGCGTTGAGCAGGTCGCCGACAATGCGCTGAGGTTCGTGCTGGCGCTTGACGGCAGTTGCCATGATCTCGTCGAAGGCAGCCTTCATGCCGTAGAGCTTGAGTTCGCCCATGAGGTCGAAGATTTGGGTTCGTTCCATCAGATGGTCCTCCGGAGGTTGTCGTAGCGGGCACAATCGGCGATCGGTGCATGACGGAGCGTCAGTGCGGCCGGCGTCATGATGTTGGCCGGTGGGGCGGGTTCACGTTGACGGGCCAGGATATTGAGAACGACATCGGCGGAATGGACGCTGTGACTGAGCGCTTCGGCACAGGCCGCTTCCACCGCGGACAGACCGTCAGTCAGCACCGCGTTGAGGATGTCGACCATCTGCCGATTGCCATCGTCGGTGCTGGCAAGCTTGCGTCGGATCCGCTCGATCGCGGCCGGCAGCACCCAGTCTTTGAAGGGAGCACCGTTGCGCAAGGCGCCGGGTTTGCGGGCGAGCACCGGCACATAATGCCAGGGGTCGTAGACGGTATCGCCGCGGCCAAAGGATCGCGGGTGCTCGGCAACGATACGTCCATCCTGACGGATCACGATGCGATCGGCATAGGCTTGAACCTCGACCGGCCGTCCGACTGAGCTGGCTGCGACCGAGTACTTGTTGTTGTCGAAGCGCACCAGGCAGGTCTTCGAGACCGATGCCGTCACCGCATGGAAGCCGTCGAAGCGGCCGGCATAGGGAACGAGTTTGGGGCGTTCGGCTTCGAACACGTCCCAGATCGTCTGATCGGCCAGTTCCGGATGGCGATGAGCCTTGGCGTAGGCGATGCATTTGTCGAGCAGCCAGGCGTTTAACTCGTCGAGGTTCTTGAACCGCAGCCGCGGCGTGAAGAAGCGTTCCCGGACCAGCCCGACCTGGTTCTCGACCTGCCCCTTCTCCCAGCCCGACGCTGGCGTACAGGCGACCGGATCGACCAGATAGTGGCTGCACATCTGCAGGAAGCGACGATTGTAGAGACGGCCTTTACCGACGAAGATCGTCTCTACGGCGGTCTTCATGTTGTCGTAGATGCCGCGGGTGCAGGTGCCTTTGAACAGGGCGAACGCCCGGTCGTGGGCGTCGAACACCATCTCCTGCGTCTCCCGCGGATAGGCCCGCACGAACAGCATACGGCTGTGACAGAGCCGGACATGGGCAGCCTTCACCATCACCGTGGTGCCGCTCAGCAGGACGACCTCGTGGCTCCAGTCGAACTGGTAGGCTTCGCCTGGTGCAAAGCTCAGCGGCACATACGCCGACGCTGTCGAGGTGCTGCGTTCCTTGCTCCACCGTCGTGCGTATCGACGAACCGCATCATAGCCGCCGGCATAACCGAGGCCGCGAAGCTCTTCGAATAGCCGGATCAGCGTCAGCCGTTCCCGCGCCGCCTTGCTCTCATTCCCTGCCAGCAACCGGTCAAGCTCGGCACTCCAGGGACCCATCTTCGGGAGCGGCTGCGTCTCGCGCTCATACCGGAACTCCGTCGCTTGAGAACGAATGACCTTGCGAACCACCTTCCGCGATACGCCAAGTTCTCGGCAGATCGCCTTGATCGGACGACCATCAACAAAGTAGGCGCGACGGATCTTACCAATCGTCTCCACCACCAGCATCCCAACCTCGGCTTCCATGACTCGATGGAAGCCACTGTGGACCCTTATCCCGGGGTCCCGATTGGATGCCGATCACCCCGAAAACGGGGTCCTTATTCCATGCCGAAACACAGTCAGGGCCGATATCGTGAGGAGCAGATGGCGAACGTTGCCTGGTCGCTGGGCCTTTCGGATGCATAAGACACGGAAGCTGCCATGCGGCTGGGCCTTTGCGGTAAGAGAATAGGCCGGGCGCGGACGATGCGCGTAGAGGTGATCGTGCCTCTACGAGCTCTGGACCTGGCTCGGGCCCTGCAGATCGCGCGACAGTGCGCGGTATCGCTGCAATAGCACCTGAAACTCATCCCAGACGTCGGTCTCTTCTTTGATCTTCAAGATCAGAAGGGTCGCAATGGTCATAGAGATGCCGAGTTCTGTTGCGGTGACAAGAAAGTCGATCTCATCGAGTTCGGGATTGCGGATGAGGGGGTGGCCGGCGGTTGATCAAGGTGCATCGCACAACCGCGTGTCCTCTCGACCGATGGGGCGCCGCTTGGCACCGTCCAAGCCGGGCTAAACCTTGGGAGGGCCGGAATGTTGCGCGCACAGGTGGCCCAGGACGCCGGCCGGATCAACATCATCTATTTGGGGCCAGCCGGCCTGTCGGGTGCTTGAAGTGCGACTAAGGATGTGCGGATCGCGCTTGCACCGCCTTCTCGATCTCCTCGACGAAGACCTTGATTAGATCGGCCGTCCCAAGGACTTGGTGAAGACCTTGAGCTCGTTCCCGTCCTTGTCAAAGCCGTTCCGGTGGACACAATCATGGCGCAGCTTTACCGCCTTGAAGAGGCTCGACCTGTCGCTGGCCAGGTTCAGGATGCGGACCCCGAAGGCAATATTCTAGAGGACATCGACCTTCGCGAGATTGTGGTACAGCGTGCAACGCAAGCGCTCCTGCACTTTGCGTTCGACCAGTCCGAGATCCTTCGAAATCTCGGCCAGCGTGAACTTCTCCTTCGCTAGATCGTCATCTTGATCGATCAAGCGTTGCATGGCGACCTGTCAGCCACGACCTCTTTCATCAGGGTGTCGCCGAGATAGGCTTCCAACGCCGTTACGTGGTGGGAGAAGACCATCCTGTTGAGAAGATGACCGCCGCTGTCATTTCCATGATGGGTTAGTAGTTCGCCAGCATGGTGATAAGAATCCATGAAGACCGAGAAGGGACGATCAGGGACCGTATAGTCGATCCATTCGTCGGGTTCCGGTTCACCATGCTCTAGCCCGTAGTCAAAATCACCGATCATTCCATGAGGCGCGGCATCTGTCTCGTGATAATTCTCGATCCCGATGGGATATTCCCAAATGCCCCAAGTCAGTCGGCCCAGCTCGGGATGATCGAAAACCGCCTCATAGTGAATTTCCGGCCTCATCTGGCGCTCGTCGCCGCCGACCGCGTCCCAGTCCAGCTCATCGTTCTCGATCTCGTATATCTTCACGGTGGCATGGTGTTTGATCCGAGCCGTGCCATTGCAGTAGACGTTCATTGCTTCCCCTCGAACTGGCAATATAGATCCCCGTCGGATCCTGCGACGATGGCTTTTGGGCGCGACGTTACAGGATCGCCCTTACGGGGAAAGTCTTCCCCTGCCGCCGATCCGAGGCCTCGCCCGGCCCCTTTGGGCGGGTGAGGGACTACGGCCGATATCCGTTGCGTCCGATGCCGGGCGGTCAATCGCGCCACATCTCCAAGGACCGCCATCTTGATCTTACCGGCGGGCGCTCGTGCCATCCGTTCGCGCATCCATTTGCTTGTCCGACGCGTCTGCAGAGATCATATCTCTGCCTGCTGTTGACGCTGCAGTACGGAATAAGTGAGATCGCCTGTGGACGGGAAAGATCGGTCTCGGTACCCCGGAAGGCAGGTGCAATTGCGCGAGCGCTCCATGCCAAGAAGCGCAATGACGCCGTCCGCGCTTTCCGACGGAATTCGCATGCGACCGTCACGTAAGGCGAGGTACAGCGCTTCGGCGGCAGTTTGATCGCCGAGGGTGGCGATGGCGCTCGGATGGCGGAAGAGGTCTAACGACCAGCCGGGCGCTCGCGCTTTCATGATGATGCCGGCGCGGGCGCGCCCCTTTCGTTCATCGATAACCGGCAGGAGGTGTCTGGTCGCGGCAATGGCGATAGTCGCTGCTTCGCCGTCGTCCAGCGATGGTGAGGTGCTTGTGAGTTCGTAGAAAATCACGTACTCAGCGTCCGTAAAGTTGGCGACTGTCACGATTCCATCCACTACGAGAGCATGCAGAAAACTATACTCCCCGTTGCTACGGCTCGTCTCGTGCTCTAGTTCTCCGGCCACGACCTCCGGAACCAGGATATCGTTCGGGACGGCCGAGAGGATACTCTCGCCATATTTGCAAGCGTGAAGGTTGATCAGAACACTCGTGTCGAGGACGAGCGGATCCGCGATATCAACTAGGGAGCTTGAAAAGCTCATCCGTTTCTTTTTCCTCAAGCTCGATCTGGTCGATAATGCCCCGAAGCTCCACTCGACTCACCTTCAAGAGCTCCGCCAATTGTCCTTCCGACATGAGCTCGCGCTTCCAGGCGGCGTGCGCCATCAGGCTCAGGCGATGGGAGATCGGTCGGCCGGCATCGCTCTTCGCCGGATCGCGACGGTCCGCCATCTCACCGAGAACCTCCCGAACATGCTCATCGGTGATGCCACCGTTGTTTTCGAACCAGGCCCAGGTGCCCTTCTTGACAAGGCCGAGTTCCTCGAGCCGCAGAACGCATGCTTGGCGCGAGATATTGTACTGTTGAGCAAGAAGAATGATCAGGCGCCGGGTCGTTTTGCCGGTAATCTCCTTCAGTCTCCGGAAGCTTTCCGCGAAGTTCTCGGCTGGCGTCAGGAATGCGCGTCCAAAGGCGTTAGCGTAGCGTTCATCGCGGGACAAGTATTTCTCATCCTCCTCGAGCACTTCAGGGGTTTGTCGGGTGCCATAGAAGTGGCCGACTTCGTGCGCCGCCGACTGGATACGTCGTGGCAATGGATGGTTGGCGTTGAGAAGAATGCAGGCGCCGACGCTATCATGGTAGGTGAAGAGACCCGCAACCTTTGAACTCGAAGAAAGGCGGCGCTGATACAATCGGATACCGAGATCCAGCTCGATGACCGAGAAGATATCGGCAATTGGTCCCGGACCAAGCCCGAGCCAGTCGCGCAATTCCTTGGCATGCTTCTCGGCCAGGCCGACAACGTCGCCTTCGTTTATGCCGCGCTCCGGAGGGTAATTTCGCTGCCGCCGAATACCTAAGATATTTTCCATTTCAACATCCGCCTTGATCAGGTCGTTGAATAACTGAACCGCCTCAGTGGTATGTGCGTCCTCAGTCTCCCGCAATTTGCGGAAGCGAGGCATCAGATCAGTATGCACTGCCTCGCGGCGGAGGAGGGCGTTCACCGACACGCCGTAGTGGCGCGCAAGCGTCTGGATTTCCTGAATGCGCACACGCCGCATGCCCTTCTCAATCGATACCAGCGTCGGGCGGGACATGCCGATGACCTGGGCCGCGTCATCCTGCCGAACGTCCGCGTTCTCCCGGGCTATTCGCAGCCGCCGTCCAATTTCCTGTGCGCTCAGCTCATTCAAATCGGCCATAGCGCCCTCCATCTAACCAGCTCTTCAGAAAGCTCTGTTCTCCTTGCGCGGACAGAAATGCCCGCCACTCACCTGCATGCGTTACCAGCATCGTCCTCAACTTCTTGAGAGTTTCTTCGTGGCTTTCCCCCGTCGCGGTCGCGATTTGCGAGGCATGAACGCGAAGGGCGTCGGCGGGCAAGCCAGCCATGTCGGCAAGGTGCTGCAGGTGGCGCGTCCCGACGCTGCCGTACTCGACCATGATGTCCCAATCAGCCTTCTGGGATATGGCTGACAGCGCCTTGCCTACCTCTGGGGCGGCGAGGTCGGATACGACGTAAATGTCAGGCGCCTCGTTGATGCCCGCGGTATGCAGACTAAGACGTCTCAGCAAACAGGCGGCGCACAAGCCGCACTGCTTTCTGCCATCAACATTGACGACCCGCCGGGTCTGCCAGCAGGAGCGAGTGCCCGTCAGCTCCCGCTCGGTTCTTCCGGGTAGGTCCAGAAAAGCGCTTAGCGTCTGACCCTTCGTCGACCATAAGCGCGGCTGCTCGAACCAAACTCGATAGCCTTGCAATGCCTTGATGAACCGCTCCATCTTTCGGAAAAACGTGGGATGGTTGCGATAGTCGACATAGATATTGTGCAGTGGCAGCAATACCGGGCCAAGTGCGCCCTGGCCGCTCTCGGGAACCACAATGCGCTCTACGTTCGAGAGTTGCGCCGCGATCGCCGTTATCGCCGCAAACTGAAATCCGCGTGAGCGGAAGCTGCTTTCGGTGCTGCGGTAACCGTCAACCTTGAACGGAATCCGCGTGAAATAGCTGTCGCCCTTTTTCCGGCTCTGACGATTGCCGGCAACCCGGATACAGAGAGCTTGGTCCTCGTCCCCACTCAAAGCGGAAACGGCACGCGAGTCCAAGCCATCGCTGTAAGCGACAGCAAAGGTTTTTGTCGTACCGAAGTCGAGAAGCATCTGCCGCGAACCAATCGGTGAGAGGTTCTTCGCCTGAACGAAGGCAAATCGCCACATGTCGCCCGTCAGATGGTTCAAGACGCTAAGCAGGCTCTTCGTAACCTCCGGCCTCTGCCAGGCCTTGAGGTCGATGACCGGGACCGTCACATTAAGGGTGCGGCGCCAGGTTGCTGGACGTTTCCAGCGGCGATCAGCAAACTCAATGGCAGCGCAGAGAACCAATAAGTCGTAGTGCAGCGGCTTGCACCCCTTGACGTCGAAGGTGTCCAGAACCGCCGCATTGAAGCGAATGTGCCTGCTAACCTCCGCGATGACGGCATCTTTCGGTAAGGTGCGGCTTGCCTTCTGCGCCTTCTCGACAACACGCAGGTGCTTTCCAACCATTGCGGGGACTCTCCGATGCGCGCTCATTCGTCAGGCCCCTCATCAACGCCAGCTTTCTTCTCAGTCGCCTTCCTGAAAGCCCCCCTGTTGCCCGTCGCTAAGGCATTGCAGAGGTCGCTTGCCTTGATGGCGGCGAACGTCTCGCGGTTTCGCTCAATACCCTTGTGGTAGTCATCGCTGCTCATGTCCCCATGGTCGCGGGCGCGGATGCATTCTTCGTCGAGCCTATTCTTGGTGGTGTCGATCCACTCTTGCGCGATGCTAGCGAGACCTTGATCGAGTGCCCTCTCGGGAGATAGCTGATCCCGGAGATTGGCGCTCAGATGCCTTTGCAAGGCATCCGCCACAGGCGAAGGCGGGTGACCGTCGAAAATCGTCTCGATCACGGTCACGGGGTCCAGGTCCATCTGAGCACGTTCAGCGTGACCCTTAAGTTCATTGAAGAGGGGGCTGAACGCCTTCATGTCTACGTCACCAATCATGCTGTGACACGCCTGAATCGTGCGCTCCTCGGGGCTTGCCGCATCGCTGATCAAGTCCTGCCCGTACCGTTTCCAGCGGCTACTCAGCGCTGCATTTCTGAATGGCCCATCCGTCATGTCAGCCTCCTACGTTGGCAATATAGGGTCGGGAGTCTGACAATGTCAATATTAGTAAAATAAAACCTGACATTAGCTCCGGAACCGTCGTTTGCGAGATGCGCCGACGGGTAGCTGAGGAAGGGCCACGCGGATCGATTAGCTAATTGTGCTGATTGCTAGCCTGAAGTTTTCACCGTCGAAACGCGCAACGGGCTGAGCCCTCCAACTGGGATCGGAGCGGCGGGCGAAGGTAGAGGGATGATCTTTTTTGCAATGTGCCCGCGTTGTGCCCCAGACTTTTCGGGGCACAATGTGGGGGAAAGCAGCTCGCTAAGTCACTGTAGATTTGGAATTAATGGTGGGCGCACAAGGGATCGAACCTTGGACCTCTCCCGTGTGAAGGGAACGCTCTCCCGCTGAGCTATGCACCCGAAACCATCATGCAGGCGACCCGAGTTTCGGCCGCCGGCGCTTTGGAGCCCGCGATTTAGAAGTGCGGGCCGAAGGTGTCAAGTTTCGAGGCGCTGCCGGGCCGGAAAACCTTCCCCCCGACCCGCAATGCGGCAGTGAGACCGTCTTGGGGCCGCTTACGCGCCCTGCTGGCGGGCGCGGGAGGCGTGGGCCTGGAGCGCGCGGATGCGTTCGGCCAGTGTTCCGCCGCCTTCGGGCAGGGTGCCTGCGGCCGTGCCGTTGGTCGGGGCGTCGTTGGCCGGGCGCGGCGCCGGCCTCGGCGGCTGGCCGGCCTCGGCCGCGAGCAGGGCCTCGATCGGCGAGTTCGGGCCTTCGAGCTGCATCGCGAGCTTGGCCACCTCGGCGGCGATGTCGTTGATGCGTTCGCGCAGCAGCGCGTTCTCCATCCGCTCGGTCGCCCAGGAGCTCTCGGCCTGTTGCTGGATCGCGTTGATGTCGCGCTGCAGCTTGGCGCGCTCGTCGCGGGCGGTGCGGAGCTGCTCCTCCAGCGCGGTCTTTTCCGCGCGGATCGATTCCATCGCGGCCGAGGATTTGCCGCCGCTCAAGGCCGCGATCTCGACGCGCAGTTCCTTGATGGTGCGCTCGTTGCCCTCGTTGGCCTGGCGGAGCTGGTTGTTCTCATAGTCGCGCTCGGCGAGCAGCTTGCCCTGCGTGGCGAGGCGGCCCTCGAGATCGCCGACGCGGCCGGACAGCATCTCGGCTTCCTTCACCTGCACGATGAGCTGGCGATCGAGGTCGGTGACGCGCTGGCTCAGATTCTCGACGCGGCCGCGGGCGTCGCCGAGCTCGCGCGATGCGGTCTCGGATTCGGTGCGCTCCTGCGCCAGCCGCGCCTGCGTCGCGGCAAATTCCTTTTCGGCGTCGCCGACGCGGTTCTTCAGCTCCTCGATCTGCGCACGGACCACGACCAGCTCGACCTGGCGGCTCTCCGCCATCATCGAGCGGTCGGACAGTTCGGAATTGATCTTTGCGAGCTCGCCCTGCTTGTCGGTCAGCGCGAGCTCGGCGGCACGCAGCGCTGCGGTCTTGGTGTTGAATTCCTCTTCGGTGGCGCGGAGCTGCTCCTTGACCGCCTTCTCGCGCGCCTCCAGCGCGAAGATCGTGGCGTTCTTCTCGCCGAGCTCGATCTTCATGCGGTTGATGGCGTCGCTCTTCTTGCCGAGTTCGGCGAGCTGGCTCGTGGTCTTGTTCTTGAGCTGATCGACGCTCATCTCCAGCCGTCGCGCCGACATGGCGAATTCGGCGCGGAGCTGGTCCTTGTCAGCCTGGATCTCGGCCATCGACAACGGCGTGGCGGCCTCGAGCCGGCGCGTGGTCAGGCGCACGGCGCGGTTATGCACCAGCGGCACGATCGCGAGCCCGCACAGCATCGAAAGCAGGAAACCGATCGCCAGGTACATGATCGGTTCGACCATGGGCCAGAACTCCCAAAGCTAAGGAAAAATTTACCAAGGACATTGCATGCGGGGCCGGCAAAAAGCCAGCCCCGACATGTCGTTAACCTTGATCCGTCGCCGGAGGGGAAAGCGGAACGCTAGAACGGGTTCCAGGTCGCGCGCGGGGTGAATTTCAAATAGCCGATATTGGCTCCCAGCCGCAGGCCGAGGCCGGAGCGGATCGGCACCAGCACGATGTTGTTGGCGGTGAGCGCCGTCATGCCGAAGCCGCCGATGATGTAGGCCGAGCCGTCGAGGCCGGCGAAGCGCTGGTAGATCGCGTTGGTGGCGGGCAAATTATAGACCAGCGTCATGGTGCGCGCGCCGTCGCCACCCCAGTCGAAGCCGAGCGAGGGACCCTGCCAATAGACCCTGAGGTCGCCGGCGTTCTTGGTGTAGAGCGTGCCTTCGCCGTAGCGCAGGCCGGCGACGAAAGCGCCGGACCCTTCCTCACCGAGGATATAGCCGTTGGGCAGGCCCCATTGGCTGACCGCCTTCTCGATGATCGAGGCGAGACCGCGCGAGACGTTGCCGAAGAAGCGGTGGCCGGCGTTCACGAGTTCGTCCGGCCCATAGGTGCTGGGCGTCGGGGTCCGCTGCGGCGGCGGCAAATCGGGCGGCGGCGGCTGCTGGGCGGAAGCCGGAATGATCCACCCGACCATCGCGGCAAGCGCGACTGCGGCAAGGCGTGATGCGAAAGTCATAAAAGAACCCCTGGTACCGAATCCGGTCGCTTCCTTAACCTGACGCCAACAGGCACGGCTCTAGGTTGCGCCGGATGTCCCCTCGACTCGGATGTTATCCGCAGCAACTATGACGGCACAACGGCAGGAAGCCAGCCCTTTGCGCCCCGGAATTGCCTTGATCGGCCTTCTGGTCTGCATGCTGTCGGGCATTTGGATCCTCGGCGTTGGGTCGCCGACGCAGGCGGCCACTACCGAGCGGATCGTCGTCAACCGTTTCAGCGGCGTGGCGATCGAGGGCTTCGACCCGGTGGCCTATTTCGTCGATGGCGCAGCCGTGCAGGGGACGGCCGAGTTCGAGGCGAACCTGTGGGCCGCAGTCTGGCGCTTTCGGAACGAGGGCAACCGGGCCTCTTTCCTGGCCCATCCCGAGGTCTACGGGCCGCAATACGGCGGCTACGATCCGGTCGATATCGCCCGCGGCGTCACCATCGCCGGCAACCCCCGCTTCTTCGCGATCGCGGCGCAGCGGCTCTATCTGTTCAGCCGGGAAGCCAATCGCGACGCCTTCGCCGCCAATCCCGAGCGCTTCCTCTATGAGGTGGGCAAGCGCTGGCCGGCCCTTGAGGACAAGCTCAGCCAGTAGGTCCCCTTTACGACGTCAGAGTCTTGCCGCCTGCGGGTCACCCCAGGCGATGAACTCCGGGATGATGAAGCCGCCATCGTGCCGCTCGCCGAAGCGGAGCGCGCCGCCCTTGCCGTCGGTCACGCTGCCGCCGGCGGCGGTCACGACCGCGTAGCCGGCCCCGACGTCCCATTCACAAGTGGGCCCGAAGCGGGGATAGATGTCGGCACTGCCTTCCGCGATCCGGCCGAATTTGACGGCCGAGCCGACGGTCTTCCTGACAGCGTTGGGGCGGTGATCGATGAAGGCCTCGGTTCGGGGATCTCCATGCGAGCGGCTCACCGCGGCGATCCAGGGCTCGCCGAGGGGCGGCAACTTGCGGGTATGGATCGGCTCGGCAGCGCCGATGGTCGCGCCGTCGAACCTGACCCGCTCGGCGCCGCGGCCGACGATGCCGCGCCAGAGCAGCCCGAGCGCGGGCGCGCTGACGATGCCCAGCAGCGGTACGCCCGATGTCACGAGGGCAAGGTTGACGGTGAACTCGTCGCGCCCGGCGACGAACTCCTTGGTGCCGTCGAGCGGGTCGATCAGGAAGAAGCTGTCGCGGAACGGCGGCGAGGCGAGCTGGGTCCGCTCTTCCGAGAGCGTCGGGATGTCGCCCGCAAGCTGCGCCAGCCCGTCCGCGATGATGCGGTCGGCGGCAAGGTCGGCCTCGGTCACCGGCGAGCCGTCCTGCTTGCCGTCGACCCGCATCGCCGTGCGGTTGACCGCGAGGATGGCTTCGCCGGCCTTCACCACCAGCGCCGTGAGCGGCTCCATCAGGTGGGAGGCGGCCGCGCCGTCGATGATCCGCTTCACTTGCATGCCTCATTCATCGGCAATTCCATCCCTAAGCGAGTGATTCGCCGTGGCATTAGGGCCGCTTCGAACCGATCGCAAGCTAGCTGCCACGGGCTTGCGAATGTTAGAACCAGCAGCATTCGTCAAGCATGCTTGATTCGCCGCGTCCGCGCCGTGCAATTCCAGGAACCCTTTATGTCTGACGCTTCGTCACCCGCTACCGTCACCGCTCCAGATGCGCTCGAACTCGCTGCGCTGCTGTGCTCGCGGGTCTGCCACGATCTCATCAGCCCTGTCGGCGCCATCGTCAATGGGCTCGAAGTGCTCGACGACGATCCCAAGCCGGACGACCGCGAGTTCGCACTCGACTTGATACGCAAGAGCGCGAAAACCGCCTCTGCCCGCCTCCAGTTCTGCCGCCTCGCCTTTGGCGCGGCCGGCTCGTCCGGCGCGCAGATCGATCTCGGCGATGCCCAGACCATGGCGCGCGGTCACATCGAGGACGGCAAGTGCTCGATCACCTGGAATCTGCCGCGGATCCTGATGCCGAAGAATCGCGTCAAGCTGCTCCTCAACATGCTGGTCGTTTCGCAACATACGATCCCGCGCGGCGGAGTGCTGACGATCGATCCGATCGGCGACGGCGAGACGATGAGCTTCCGCATCACCGCGACCGGACATAATGCGCGCCTGCCGCAGAACATCTCCGAGCTCCTGAGCGGCGAGCGCGGCCCGGCTGCGGATGCGCATGCGATCCAGCCTTATTATACGCGGCTGTTGGCAGAGGCTTGCGGGCTCACCGTGAGGCTCGCGCACGAAGGCGAGGCCATCACCATTATCGCGTCGTAGACAAGTCGCAGCTCTCAAACGTTAATCAAGTCTTTACGAGGCGCTTCGGCTTGTCCGGAGCGCCTTATCTCTTTGTTGATTCCGTTCTTTTGCACATACTCAACCAATATTAAACGCTTTGCGGTGAAGCTGGCCCCATTCCGAATTGGCGCATCACGTCTTGTGTGCGCGCCCTCCCTGTATGAAGGCCTGTTTTCATGGATGATCTGTTGCGGGAGTTTTTGACGGAAACCAGCGAGAGCCTGGACACCGTGGACAATCAGCTGGTGAAGTTCGAGCAGGAGCCGAACAACGCCAAGATCCTGGATAACATCTTCCGGCTGGTCCACACCATCAAGGGGACGTGCGGCTTCCTCGGCTTGCCGCGGCTGGAAGCGCTGGCGCATGCCGGCGAGACGCTGATGGGCAAATTCCGTGACGGCATGCCGGTGACGGGGCAGGCGGTGACGGTGATCCTGTCCTCGATCGACCGCATCAAGGAAATTTTGGCCGGGCTGGAGGCGACCGAAGCCGAGCCCGAGGGTACCGACCGCGATCTCATCGACAAGCTGGAAGCGATGGTCGAGCAGGGCATGGCGGCAATGTCAGGCTCGGCGCAGCCGATGCCGGCTGCAGGTGCCGCTGCTCCCGTGGCCGAAGCGCCGCCGCTGGTGCCGGAGGCCCCTGCCGCCGTCGAAGCCGCGCCGACCTCCGGCGTGCTCGCCGACCAGAGCCTGGAGCGTCCGCTGCGTCCGGGCGAAGTCTCGCTCGACGAGCTCGAGCGCGCCTTTCGCGAGACCGCGATCGAAGTCCCGGCGCCCGTTGCCAAAGCTGAAGTCAAGGCCGAGCCTGAGCCTGCCGCTGAAGCCCCGGTGCCTGTTGCCAAGGACGTCGCCAAGGAGACTAAGGCGCCCAAGGAGAAGGTCGCGCCCAAGAAATCGATGGCCGCCGACGAGGGCGCCGGCGAGGGCGCCAGCATCGCCAACCAGTCGATCCGCGTCAACGTGGATACGCTGGAGCATCTGATGACCATGGTCTCGGAGCTGGTGCTGACCCGCAACCAGCTGCTGGAGATCTCCCGCCGCAACGAGGACACCGAGTTCAAGGTGCCGTTGCAGCGGCTGTCCAACGTCACCGCCGAGCTGCAGGAAGGCGTCATGAAGACGCGCATGCAGCCGATCGGCAATGCCTGGCAGAAGCTGCCCCGCATCGTTCGCGACCTCTCGAGCGAACTCGGCAAGCAGATCGAGCTGGAGATGCACGGCGCCGACACCGAGCTCGACCGCCAGGTGCTCGACCTGATCAAGGACCCGCTCACCCACATGGTGCGCAACTCCGCCGACCATGGCCTGGAGACCCCGGCCGAGCGTCTCGCCGGCGGCAAGGGCGAGCAGGGCACCATTCGCCTGTCCGCCTATCACGAGGGCGGCCACATCATCATCTGCATCGCCGACAACGGCCGTGGCCTGAACACCGACAGGATCAAGGCCAAGGCGATCTCCTCGGGCCTGGTCAGCGAGGCCGAGCTCGAGAAGATGAGTGAAGCCCAGATCCACAAGTTCATCTTCGCGCCGGGCTTCTCCACTGCTGCCGCCATCACCTCGGTGTCGGGGCGCGGCGTCGGCATGGACGTGGTGCGCACCAATATCGACCAGATCGGCGGCACCATCGACATCAAGTCGGTCGCCGGTGAGGGCTCCTCCGTCACCATCAAGATCCCGCTGACGCTCGCCATCGTCTCCGCGCTGATCGTGGAAGCCGCCGGCGACCGCTTTGCGATCCCGCAGCTCTCCGTGGTCGAGCTGGTGCGTGCCCGCGCCAACTCGGAGCACCGCATCGAGCGCATCAAGGACACCGCGGTTCTCCGGCTGCGCAACAAGCTGCTGCCGCTGATCCATCTCAAGAAGCTGCTCAAGATCGACGACGGCGCCGTCTCCGATCCCGAGAACGGCTTCATCGTGGTGACGCAGGTCGGCAGCCAGACCTTCGGCATCGTCGTCGACGGCGTGTTCCACACCGAAGAAATCGTGGTCAAGCCGATGTCGACGAAACTGCGTCACATCGACATGTTCTCGGGCAATACCATCCTGGGCGACGGCGCGGTCATCATGATCATCGACCCCAACGGCATCGCCAAGGCGCTCGGCGCCGCCGGCTCCTCGGCCCATGACATGAACAACGAGAACGGGGCTCACCACATCGGATCGGGCGAGCAGACCACCTCGCTGCTGGTGTTCCGCGCCGGCTCGTCCCAGCCCAAGGCGGTCCCGCTCGGGCTCGTCACGCGCCTGGAAGAGCTCCCGGCCGACAAGATCGAGTTCAGCAACGGCCGCTACATGGTGCAGTACCGCGAGCAGCTGATGCCGCTCGTGGCCATGGAAAGCGTCACCATCGCGAGCCAGGGCGCCCAGCCGATCCTGGTGTTCTCCGATGACGGCCGCTCCATGGGCCTCGTCGTCGACGAGATCATCGACATCGTCGAGGAACGGCTCAACATCGAGGTCGGCGGATCCTCCTCCGGCATTCTCGGCTCGGCCGTGATCAAGGGCCAGGCCACCGAAGTGATCGACGTCGGCCACTTCCTGCCGATGGCGTTCTCCGACTGGTTCACCCGCAAGGAGATGAAGCCGTCGCTGCACTCGCAATCGGTGCTGCTGGTCGACGACTCCGCGTTCTTCCGCAACATGCTGGCCCCGGTGCTCAAGGCCGCCGGCTACCGCGTCCGCACCGCGCCGACCGCGCAGGAGGGCCTGGCGGCGCTGCGCGCACAGACCTTCGACGTGGTCCTGACCGACATCGAGATGCCCGACATGAACGGGTTCGAGTTTGCCGAGACCATCCGCTCCGACAGCAATCTGGGCGCGATGCCGATCATCGGGCTCTCCGCGCTGGTGTCGCCGGCGGCGATCGAGCGCGGCCGTCAGGCCGGCTTCCACGACTATGTCGCCAAGTTCGACCGTCCCGGTCTGATCGCGGCGCTGAAGGAACAGACCGCGGGCGCCGCCGGTGCCTCCGAGCTGAGCCGCGCAGCAGCGTAACCAGCGGGATCAGGAGAAACTAACATGACCAAGAAGACCCAGTCCGGCGAAGGCGCCATGGTCGAATACGTCACCGCGATGATCGGCGGCCAGCTGTTCGGCCTGCCGATCTCCCGCGTCCAGGACGTGTTCATGCCCGAGCGCGTCACCCGCGTGCCGCTGTCCTCGCGCGAGATCGCGGGCGTGCTGAACCTGCGCGGCCGCATCGTCACCGTGGTCGACATGCGCGCCCGGCTCGGCCTGCCCAAGCCCGAGGACGGCAAGATCCCGATGGCGGTCGGCGTCGACCTGCGCGGTGAATCCTACGGCCTCTTGATCGACCAGATCGGCGAAGTGCTGCGGCTCGCCGAGGACGGCATGGAAGAAAACCCCGTCAATCTCGACCCCCGCATGGCCAAGCTCGCCGGCGGTGTCCACCGTCTCGACGGCCAGCTCATGGTCGTCCTCGACGTCGACCGCGTCCTCGAGCTCGCGCCCGAGATGATGGCGGCCTGATACGCCGGCACATCCGCCGACGTACCTGCAATCGGAAGTGCCCCCGCAAAAGGGGGGAGAAGCAGAGGTTCACATGCGAACTTGTCTCGTCGTTGATGATTCCAGCGTCATCCGCAAGGTTGCGCGCCGGATCCTGGAGGGCCTCGACTTCCAGATCCTCGAAGCCGAGGACGGTGAGAAGGCGCTGGAGGCCTGCAAGCGCGGCTTGCCCGATGCTGTGCTGCTCGACTGGAACATGCCGGTGATGGACGGCTACGAGTTCCTCGGCCATCTCCGGCGCATGCCCGGCGGCGACCAGCCCAAGGTGGTGTTCTGCACCACCGAGAACGACGTCGCCCATATCGCGCGCGCGCTGCACGCCGGCGCCAACGAATACATCATGAAGCCCTTCGACAAGGACATCGTGACGGCGAAATTCCAGGAAGTCGGCCTTATCTGAGCGATCGCCCGGAGGCTGAACGGCTCCTTCGGCGTTTGTTTTCAACTGACCGTTTCAGTCTGAGTTGGTGAGTAATGAGTGTTGCGTTCGCAGGTAACTCGACCCCGGGCTCGTCGCGGGAAGCCGGACCGTTGCGGGTGATGATCGTCGATGACTCCGTCGTCATTCGCGGGCTGATCTCGCGCTGGGTCGGTGCCGAGCACGACATGGAAGTCGCGGCCTCGCTGCGCACCGGGCTCGAGGCGGTCAACCAGATCGAACGCATCAACCCCGACGTTGCCGTGCTCGATATCGAAATGCCCGAGCTCGACGGTATCTCGGCGCTGCCGCAACTCCTGGCGAAGAAGCGCGATCTCGTCATCATCATGGCCTCGACGTTGACCCGCCGTAACGCGGAGATCAGCTTCAAGGCGCTGTCGCTCGGCGCGGCCGACTACATTCCGAAGCCGGAATCGACGCGCGAGGCGTCGGCTGCGGACATCTTCCACCATGACCTGATCCAGAAAATCCGCCACCTCGGCGCACGGCTGCGCCGCAAGGCCGCGGTCGCGAGCCCGCCGCTGGCGCCCGCAAGCCCGGCTCCGGCTGCACGTGGTCCGGTTGTCGCGCGGCCTGCGGCGGCTCCGGCCGTGCATGCGCCGTCGTCATCCTCGGTGCTGTCCACGCGTCCGTTCTCGACCCAGGCCCCGAAGGTGCTGCTGATCGGCTCATCGACCGGCGGTCCTCAGGCGCTGATGGCGCTCGTCGCCGAGCTCGGCCCCGTGATCGACCGCGTCCCGGTGCTGATTACCCAGCACATGCCGCCCACCTTCACCACCATTCTCGCCGAGCATCTGGCACGCACGAGCCGAAAGCCGGCGGCCGAGGCGATCGACGGCGAGCCGGTGAAGTCGGGCCGTATCTATCTTGCGCCGGGCGGCAAGCACATGCGCGTCGTGCGTAGCGGCGCCGACGTGGCGATCGCGCTCGACGACGGTCCCGCCGTCAATTTCTGCAAGCCCGCGGTCGATCCGCTGTTCACCTCCGCCATCGACATCTGGCATGGCGCCATCCTCTCCGTGATCCTGACGGGCATGGGCTCGGACGGCATGCGCGGCGGCAAGGACATCGTCGCCGCCGGCGGCAGCGTGATCGCGCAGGACGAAGCCTCCAGCGTGGTCTGGGGCATGCCGGGCGCGGCGGCCAATGCCGGCATCTGCGCGGCGATCCTGCCGCTCAACCAGATCGGTGCGCGGGTCAACCGCCTGTTCGCGGGAGACCGCTCGTGACGCCGGTCGATTACGACTATCTGCGCAAATTCCTGAAAGAGCGCTCCGGCCTCGATCTCTCCCCGGACAAGCAGTATCTGGTCGAGAGCCGGCTCCTGCCGCTGGCCCGCAAGGCGAGCCTTGCCGGGATTCCCGATCTCGTGCTGAAGATCAGGAACGGCGACGGGCGGCTTGCGAGCGACGTGGTCGAAGCGATGACCACCAACGAGACCTTCTTCTACCGCGACAAGATCCCGTTCGATCATTTGCGCGAAACCATCCTGCCGGGGCTGCTTCGGGCGCGCGCGGCGCGCAAGTCGCTGCGCATCTGGTCGGCGGCGTCGTCGACGGGACAGGAGCCCTATTCGATCGCGATGTGCGTGAAGGAGATGGGCGCAGCCTTCGCCGGCTGGCGCATCGAAATCGTCGCCACCGATCTGTCGCAGGAGGTGCTGGAGAAATCCAAGGCCGGCGTCTACAGCCAGTTCGAGGTGCAGCGCGGCCTGCCGATCCAGCACCTGATGAAATACTTCACGCAAGCGGGTGAGGTCTGGCAGCTCAATGCCGACATCCGCGCCATGGTGCAGTTCCGCCAGCTCAATCTGTTGCAGGACTTCTCCCATCTCGGCACGTTCGACGTGATCTTCTGCCGCAACGTGCTGATCTATTTCGACCAGGACACCAAGGCCGTGATCTTCGAGCGTATGGCCAAGGTTTTGGAAGCCGACGGTACGCTGCTGTTGGGCGCCGCCGAATCCGTCGTCGGCATCACCGACGCGTTCCGGCCGCTTGCCGACCGTCGTGGCCTCTATCAGCTCAACCCGACGCGCTCCGGCCGTCCGATGGGCGGATTGATGCCGCCGTCGTTGAAGGTGGCAGCGGCGCGGTGAGACGCCTGGCCCGGGCCTATCAGCGCCGTGATCTTGCCGCGCGTTCGAAGCTGCTTTGCTTTAGGGGAGCGATGTTAGGCCGATAGGCGTCGGCCCGCGCGGTGCCTGTCGCCGCCTGGTGGGCGATGTGACGCCGTCTGCTGTCGGAGTGGAAACGAAAAGGCCGCCACTGGGACGAAACCGTGGCGGCTTTTTGCGTCGTGAGACGGGCCCTTACCGCCCCGCCCCAACGCGATTGACACCGCCATTTGCATTGCCACCTGCATTATGACGGACCGCTGCGCGCGCGACCGGACGAGGCTTGAGCACGACGCCTGCCCGGGCAACGCAACCCACCGGATATTCGACGTACTGGCAGTATACGACCGCGTTGGCTGGAGCTGAATTGAAAGTAAGACCTGCAAGCCCTAACAAGGCGCTCGCAGCAATCCCGGCAACAGTCGCTGACTTGATCGAAAGACGCTTTGTCGGATGCATGGCGGACCTCCCTTTTTCGTGCCTGCGGAACAGATGCACGGACGCCGTCTCAGGTGCGGCTGCGCGTAGCGTGTGCACTCAATGATCGCTGACGTTGACATGGATCAATCGAGTGTCGCGAAGTCCACGGGACGAGAGTGCGGCGCACACTTGTCGGTGCAGCTCCCGCGGCTCAGGTGGTTGGGGTGGGCTTACGCGCCGAGCCGGTACTGCTGAGCTCGAGGGTCACAAGCCTCGCCAAGAGGGTCGCCGGATAAAGCTGGCCGATGACGCTTTCAATATTGCAGAGACTTCGTGCTAACGGATGCACCGGAACGATGTCGCCGTAGCCGGTCGACGTCAGCGTGACAAAGCTCATGTAAAAGAGCGATGCGGCGACTGAATGATCGTCCTCGAAAGTTATTCCCCTGATTGCGTCGGGAGCCGCCAGCCCTACAAACAGGAACAGCGTTGCAAAGGCCACCGCAATCAACAGGTACAGAAGGATCGCGCCGATAATTCGGTGATATGTAACGAGACCTCGCCTGAATACGGCCTGAAGCACGACAACGCCTAACGTGCAGGCGATGACCAACCATGCACCGGCCAAAATGTGAAGGTGGTACGGTACAGGATAATAGATGCGAAGGAAGAATACGGCGACGTTCGAAACAAGCGCGAGCGACATCAGAACGAGGGCGGTTGGGCTGTTCGAAATGATCACCATGCTGACGATGATCGTCAGCAACAGACCATCCGCAAATAGATGAAAAGCGGTTATGCCCATTGCCTGTAGTGGAGCGAAGACAAAAATCAATAATGCGAGCACTCCGGTCAGCACCGAGAGCAGCCAGTCGATGCGTTCTCCGCGCAACCGGCGCAGCTCGCTTATGGGCGTTCCCATCGATGGTCCTAACACCACTGGCAATGATCGCGCCGATCACACCTTCGCCTTTACAGTTCGAGACGAAAGCTCAACGTTGTTGACGTAGATCAACGGAGCGGCAGGTACCTGGAACTGAAGTTGTCAGGCCGTCCCGCCCTCGTCGGATCCGCTGCTGTCCAAGACACCGATCCGCTCGGCAAGAGAGACCAGTTCGGCTAGCGACCGAACCTGCATTTTCTCCATCAAGCCGTGGCGGTGAGCTTTGATCGTGCGCTCTGTCGTTCCGAGCGTGTGGGCGATCTGCTTGTTGATTTTGCCCCGAACGACAAGGTCGAAGACCTGTCGCTCGCGCGGCGTCAATTTAGCGAGACGAGCACGAGCCATGTTCAGCATGGTGTGTAGGTCTCGTGACGATCGATGGTGTGCCAAGGCTCCGGCGATTGCGCGAAGAAGGTCTTCCGAGCTTACCGGTTTGCTCAGAAAATCCTGCGCACCCGCCTTTATGGTCCGCACAGTTATCGGAATGTCGCGATGGCCGGAGAGAAATATGATCGGCAATGTCGAGCCGAGTTCGCCCAATTGTTTTTGGAGGGCAGGGCCGTCCAAGTCAGGGATTTGCACATCGAGAAGGATGCAACTCGGAATGCAGTCGCTCGGCAGTCGGTCCAGCAACGCCTGCGCCGACGCATAGACGGTGACCTCGTAACCGGCGAGCCTTAAATGACGCTCCATGGCCGTCAGGAAAGACGGGTCGTCGTCAACAATATGCACGAGCCCCGGCACCGATCCCCCTCTCCATTGCAGAGAGGGTACCGCGCTATTCGGGGGGCCTAAGTGTCTTTGTGCGCCCTTTTAAGACATAGCTGGTCTGTCGCTGGGAAAAGTCTCTATGCAGTTTGTGCCACGGCGCCGCCGTGCCCGGCCTTTGTCGATGCGTGAGCCGCGAATCCAACTGGCACTTGAACTCGCGGATAAGAGCCCCTCATCCGGCGCTTCGCGCACCTTCTCCCACAAGGGGAGAAGGGAAGAAGAGGCGCCTCACAAGATCGCATGGGGCAGAAACCGCGAGCCGTTGCCGGTGATCGGGCTCTCGTCCTCGCGGATCGACAGGCCGCAGGGTTCGTGATCCACCAGCCAGCTTCCTACCACTGGATAGAAGTCTGAGAAGTTCGGCAGCGGCGCGAGCGCCTGCCGCACGAATCCTTCGGCGCCGTAGGGTCCTGCCTGCTCGTCGAGCGGCATTCCGCCTGCTACCAGCGTGACGTTGGCGCCTTCGCGCGACAGCAGCGGCTTGCGCACATAGGAGCTGCCGAGCTCGGCTGCCCGCGGATCGTCCTCGAAGAAAGCCGGCAGCAGATTGGGATGGTTCGGAAACATCTCCCAGAGCAGCGGCAGGATGCCCTTGTTGGAGAGCACCGCCTTCCACGGCGGTTCGATCCAGCGTGTCGGTGCGTCCTTGAGCTTTGCGCCGAAGGCGTCGTGGAACATCCATTCCCAGGGATAGAGCTTGAAGGCGAGCGCGATGTCGCGGTCGTCGAGATCGACGAAGCCGCCGGCATCATCGCGCCAGCCGATCGCCTCGATGTCGAGCAGCGTGGTCGTCAGCCCCGCCTGGCGCGCTGTGTCTTCGAGATAAGCGAGCGTGCCGGCATCCTCCTCATTACCCGTGGTGCCGGTGAGATGGACATGGCGGCCTGCGGCAATCTGCTTCCAGGCTTCGATCAGTCGTTCGTGGATGGAGTTGAACTGGTCGGCGCGCGACGGAATGATGCGCCGTTCGATCGCCTGTTCGAGCCAGGTCCATTGAAACACCGCGGCTTCGAAAATCGAGGTCGGCGTATCCGCGTTGTATTCGAGCAGCTTTGCCGGTCCCTTGCCGTCGAATTTGAGATCGAGCCGGCCATAGAGGCTGCGGTCGTCGCGTGTCCAGCTCTCGGCGATCAAGCTCCAGAACGCGTCGGGTATCTTCAAGCGCTGCAGATGGCGCTCGTCGCCGATCACGCGGCCGGCAAGCTCCAGGCACATCGCGTCGATCTCGCCGGTCGGCGTCTCGATGCCGCGCTCGATCTCGTCGAGCGTGAAGGCGTAGTAGGCCCGCTCGTCCCAATAGCGCTCGCCGTCGATGGTGTGGAACGCAAAGCCGCATTGTTCGGCGGTCTGCCGCCAGTCGTCGCGCTCGGGGCAGACGATGCGTCGCATGGGTCAGCCGCCGCCGGAGAAGCCATGGCCAAACGAGCCGAAGCCGCCGCGGCTCACGCCGCCGGAGCCTGAATCGGACGACGTTCCGGACGAGGAATGGCCCGAGGAGTCGCCGCTGAAGAAGCTCGATCGCGACGACCAGCGCGAGCTGCCGCCGCCGCCCGACGAGCTGCTTCTGCCGCTGCAGGCGGTGCTCGCCTGAACCGGCGGGGCTCCGGGGACCGTGGCGCCGGGGACGATCGCCCCGGCAGCAGAGGGCTCGCAAGTCTGCCGCGGCATCAGCGTGTAGGCGGTGGTGCCGACCGCAATCGTGCCCATCACCAGCAGCGCGACACGGCCTGAGCGCTTCACCGGCTGCTGCGCGGGCGGCGGTCCGGCCGCCGGCCGGCGCTTGCCGAACTCCTTTTTGGCGGGCTTGTCGGCCATGTCAGTAAATCATGTCAGTAGATCATGCAGGCGGCGTTGAGCAGGCCCGCGGCGAACGAGGACAGCCCGAGCCAGATCGCGGGCGCCAACTCACCGGCCGCGATCCGGGCCGGCAGGTTCGGCACCGGCACCCTCACCAGAAAGAGCACGATGATCTGCACGATCAGCGCGATGACCGCCCAGATCAGGCAATCCAGCACATTGGCCGAATGCGCGATCGCGCTGACCAGCGGCGCCACGAAGCCGAGCAGGCTGAGGCCGAGTGCGATCGCCGCGGCCGGCTGGTTGTCGCGGATCAGCTGAAATTCGTTGTACGGCGTGATGCGGGTGTAGACGAACAGGTACGTCACGATCGCGATCAGCCCGGTGCAGAAATAGACCAGGAAGGCGGGCAGGCCGGCGAGTGATTGCAGGATCATCGTTCCCCCATCGTGCAGCGATCATTCGTCGGCGGGGGAAGGATAGCGGTTCAACGGCGGCAGGACGATGAGGCCGCGTTCGCATCCCCAAAAACAAAACCCCGCCATTTGCGGCGGGGTCCAGGCTGGGAGGAGAAGCGAGCCCGACGGGCTCGCGTCAGAAACAGGATCAGGCGGGAATGCGCTCTTCGACCTCGTGCGGCTCGCGCAGCACGTAGCCGCGGCCCCACACGGTCTCGATGAAGTTGCGGCCTTCCGAGGCATTCGCGAGCTTCTTGCGGAGCTTGCAGATGAAGACGTCGATGATCTTCAGCTCGGGCTCGTCCATGCCGCCATAGAGGTGGTTGAGGAACATTTCCTTGGTGAGGGTCGTGCCCTTGCGAAGCGAGAGCAGCTCCAGCATCTGGTATTCCTTGCCGGTCAGATGCACGCGCTGGCCGCCGACTTCCACCGTCTTGGTGTCGAGGTTGACGACGAGGTCGCCGGTCTGGATCACCGACTGGGCATGGCCCTTGGAGCGGCGCACGATCGCGTGGATGCGGGCAACCAGCTCGTCCTTGTGGAAGGGCTTGGTCATGTAGTCGTCGGCGCCGACGCCGAGACCCTTGACCTTGTCCTCGATGCCGGCGAGGCCAGAGAGGATCAGAATGGGTGTCTTGATCTTGGAGACCCGGAGCTGCTTGAGCACGTCGTAGCCGGACATGTCGGGCAGGTTGAGGTCGAGAAGGATAATGTCGTAATCGTATAATTTACCGAGATCGACGCCTTCTTCCCCCAAATCGGTCGTGTAGACGTTGAAGCTCTCAGACTTCAACATCAGCTCGATCGACTGCGCGACGGCGCTGTCATCTTCAATCAGCAAAACGCGCATGCCAGTTCCCCATAGTCGCCGCTCCTGGGCGTCAGGTCGGCCGCATTCGCGGCACACAACAAAACGCCTTTGAACAACTGATTCGGATCCTGACAACAGATGGTTAACAAATTCTGATTCTGGAACGCAAGCCCTGTAGATGCAATTTTCGTCGAATCGCCCTAAGGTCTTGTGTGCGAAGCAGCTTTCGTTATTCCCTTGCGTTCAAGTTCCACTTTAAGAGACGGGCCTAACCGACTCCCGCGACTCAGCCTTCTTCTGAAGGGGAGTCACGCTCAGTCACAAAGACAGTGACGCAATGATTAACGATGCGGGTAAACACGAAGTTAAGCGCCGTTCAGAAATATGGCGAAACTTAAGGTATTCGCCACGAAGCCCGGGATTATGAAGGCGATCACCTCATGAAGGCCCTCTTATGAAGGCTCTTGCCGAACAGATCGGCGACATTGACGGCATCAATATTTATGGCCGTGTGGTCGGCGTGCGCGGCCTGATGGTCGAGGTGGCCGGCCCGATCCATGCGATGTCGGTCGGCGCGCGGCTCGTGATCGAGACCGGCGGCAACCGTTCCATCCCCTGCGAGGTGATCGGCTTCTCCGGCAACAATGCCGTCGTGATGCCGTTCGCCGGCCTCGACGGCGTGCGGCGCGGCTGCAAGGCCGTCATCGCCAATGCCGCAAATCAGGTGCGGCCTTGCGCGGCCTGGCTCGGCCGCGTCGTCAATGCGCTGGGGGAGCCGATCGACGGCAAGGGGCCGCTGCCGCAGGGCCCGGCGCCGATGCCGTACCGCAATTCGCCGCCGCCGGCGCACTCGCGCAAGCGCGTCGGCGCGCCGCTCGATCTCGGCGTGCGCGCGATGAACACGTTCCTGACCTGCTGCCGCGGCCAGCGCATGGGCATCTTCGCAGGCTCCGGCGTCGGCAAGTCGGTGCTGCTGTCGATGCTGGCGCGCAACGTCGATGCTGCCGTCAGCGTCATCGGGCTGATCGGCGAACGCGGCCGCGAGGTGCAGGAATTCCTGCAGGACGACCTCGGCGAGGAAGGCCTGGCGCGTTCCGTCGTCGTGGTCGCGACCTCCGACGAGCCGGCGCTGATGCGCCGCCAGGCCGCGTATCTGACGCTCGCGATCGCCGAATATTTTCGCGACGAGGAGCAGGACGTCCTTTGCCTGATGGATTCGGTGACGCGCTTTGCCATGGCCCAGCGCGAGATCGGCCTGTCCGCGGGCGAGCCGCCAACCGCCAAGGGCTACACGCCGACCGTGTTCACCGAGCTGCCGAAGCTTCTGGAGCGCGCCGGTCCGGGCCTGGGGGAGGGCGCCATCACCGCGATCTTCACGGTGCTGGTCGATGGCGACGACCATAACGAGCCGATCGCGGATGCCGTCCGCGGCATCCTCGACGGCCACATCGTGATGCAGCGCTCGATCGCCGAGCGCGGCCGCTACCCCGCCATCAACATCCTCAAATCCGTCTCCCGCACCATGCCGAAATCGGCCGACCCGCAGTTCTGGCCGACCATCCAGAAGGCGCGGGCGGTGATGGCGACCTATGCCGACATGGAGGAATTGATCCGTCTGGGCGCCTACCGCGCCGGCTCCAGCCCCGAGGTCGACGAGGCGATCCGCCTGCACGAGCCGCTGGAGGCGTTCCTGCGCCAGCGCAAGGACGAAAATGCATCGCTGGCGGACGGCTACCGCCAGTTGGCGCAAATCCTCGGCAATTTGGAAACGGAACGCTAACTTTGTCCCGTCATCATCCCATCCCACAGAGTAGCAGAGCCGGTTTTGGCCCCAGTCGGGCCTGTGGGGAGACCGGTGTTGTCCCACGCGCAGCCAAGGGACTTCTGGGGAGTACGAGTCGATGAAGTCACGTGATACCCTCATCCGCCTGAAGAAATTTCAGGTCGACGAGAAGCGCCGCCGGGTCACCCAGATCGAGACCATGATCGCCGACTTCCAGCGGATGTCGACCGATCTTGAACGCGAGATCTCGACCGAGCAGGAGCGCGCCGGGATCAACGATCCCTCGCACTTCGCCTATCCGACCTATGCCAAGGCTGCCATCCAGCGACGCGAGAACCTGACCCGCTCGGCCGACGAGCTGAAGGGCCAGCTCGACGAAGCCAAGGCTGCGCTGGCCGAAGCCTTCGAGGAGCTGAAGAAGGTCGAGCTCCTCGACGAGCGCGATCAGGCCCGCGAACGCGCCGAGGAAAACGCCCGCGAGCAGGCCGATCTCGACAGCATCGGCCTGATGCGTGCCCGCATGGGCGCCGTCGCCTGAGACGCTAGCCGCCAGACCTGCGAGAATTTGCAGAACCCGGACCCCCAAGGTCCGGGTTTTCGCATGTCCTGTCCACAGTGTGCCGCCGCGCCCCCTTGGTGGTCGGCTTTGTCGCGCGCTATGGTGGCGGAGTGCCAGGGCCCGCGCGGAACGCGACGGGCCGCGCATCGGGGGGCTGAATGCTGACGCCAGCAGAGCTGGTCGGGCTGATTGGGGCGGTAGCGCAGGGCGATCAGGCCGCGTTCGAGCGCCTCTACGTCGCCACGCGCGCGAAACTCTATGGCATCGTGCTCCGTATCTTGCGCCGACAGGATCTCGCAGAGGAGGTCATTCAGGAGACCTACGTCAAGATCTGGAACAGCGCCGGCCAGTTCAATCCCGCTCTCGCGTCGCCGATCACATGGATGGCGTCGATCGCGCGCAACCGCGCCATCGACATCGTGCGCAAGAAGACGGAAGTCTCCATCGAGGAAGAGCCGCAGGCGATGGAAGTCGCAAGCGACAGCCCCGATCCGCTGGCGCGGAGGGAGATGACCGAGGAGTTGAAGCGGCTGCTGGAATGCATCGGCCGGCTCGAGCCGGACCGTCAGAGGCTCGTGCTTCTCGCCTATTACAACGGCTGGAGCCGCGAGCAATTGGCGGAAAAATTCGCGGCGCCCGTCAACACTGTGAAGACATGGCTCCGGCGCAGCATGATGGATATTCGCGAATGTCTCGGGCTATGAGATTCGGGCTACGGGAGCTCATACGGTGAGGGTGGGTCTGGACCGCAATTGATGGCCTATACGGAGGACCATATCGCGCTCGCCGCGGAATATGCGCTCGGTACGCTCGACGCCGGCGAGCGCGCGCAGGTCGAGACCATGATCGCGGTGGACAAGGCGTTCGCCGATGTCGTGCAGGCGTGGGCATTCCGGCTCGGCGTCCTCAACCAGATGGTCGGCTCGATCGAGCCGCGTCCGATCGTGTGGGAGAACATCAGGTCCGAGCTCGCGCGGACGGCCTTTGCGCAGGAGCCGCCAGCGCTGCCGGACGAAGTGCCGCCGCCACCTGTGCCGGAGTTTTCCTCACTCGACACCGTGCCTCCGCCGGTGCCGTCGGAGACTATGCAGCAAGCGCCGCCGCCTCCCGAAGCGGAGCAGCCCGACCCGGCGCGACTTGAATCCGATGCGCTTCCCGATGTCATGCCGATCTTCATGCCGCAGGTCCACGCGCCGGACCCGGAGGTCGTGCGTGCGCCACCGCCGCCGGTTGCCGACGACAGCAACGTGATCCGGCTCGAGGGTCGCGTGAAGCGCTGGCGCACCATCGCATCCGCCGTCGGCGCGCTCGCGGCCGCACTGCTCGTGACGCTGTCGCTTCAGATCTTCCAGCCCGAGGCGCTGCCGGGCGGCTTGCGACCGGCGCCACGGATCCGGACGGTCGAGGTGAAGACACCGGCGCCGCTCCCGTCGTCGCAATATGTCGCGCTGTTGCAGGGCCAGGGCGGAGGTCCCGCCTTCATCCTCACCATCGACGGTGCGACCAAGAATTTTACCGTGCGCAAGGTCGGCGCGACACCGGAGCCCGGCAAGAGTTTCGAGCTCTGGCTGATCTCCGACAAGCTGCCGCGCCCGCGCTCGCTGGGTGTGATCGGCGCCGGCGATTTCACCGCACGACCGGTGCTCGGCTCGTACGATGCCGACGTCGTCAACGGCGCGACCTACGCCGTCACGCTCGAGCAGGCGGGGGGGTCGCCCAACGGCCAGCCGACCTCGGCGCCGGTATTTTCCGGCAAGCTGATCGAAACCGTGCCGCCGTCCCAGCCGCAGGCGCCCGCCAAGAAGTAGACGTCGTAGCCCGGATGGAGCGCAGCGCAATCCGGGACCGCTGCCCCGCATTCCGCTGCGCTCCATGCGGGCTACAAGCGCAGAAAGCTGTCGCCACGGTCCGTCCTGCCGTCGTCTTCCGACAAATCCCGCCGAATCCGCCCCCGATTTGAACCTCTCCGCGTTTCGCGGCGTCAAATGCCCGGAATTTGCAGTCGGCGCCCCCCAATCATGGTGCCGGAGAGGGGCGAGAAATCAGATGGATGCAGCGAAAACGTCGGGCATCTTCATTCACCAATATGCGGGGCTGCCACACGGCCCGGCCTTCGAACATTGGCGCGAGCGGACTTTCGGGGCCTGCGGCCTTGATATCGGGCCGAGCCGGGGCGACAGCATCGATTGCCGGCTCCAGGTCAGCGTGGTCGATAATATCGCGCTCGCCATTCCCGAAGGCGCCTCCGCGCAATATTCACGTACCCAGAGCCACCTCGCCGACGGCAGCGACGATCTCGTCCTGATCGCGGCGCATGCGGGTCTCGTCCGGGTCGGGCAGAACGGCCATGCCGTGGAGCTTGCGCCCGCGCAGATGGTGCTCGTCGACATGGGCATCACCGGCACCGTCGGCCACACCGAGGAAGATCGCTTCACTAGCATCCGCATGCCGCGCCGCGCGCTGCTCGAGATCAATCCGCGCGCCGAGGACAAGCTGTCGCAAGTGCTCTCGGATGGCGCGGTCGCCGAGACGATCTTCCGCTACCACTCCCTTGCGGCCCATCACGCGCCGCATCTCGACGCCGTCGGCCAGCGCCTCACCGCGCAGCACATGGTCGATCTCGTCGGCCTCCTGCTCGGCACCGACGCCGAGCATGCGAGTCTTGCGCGCGGGCGAGGTCATGCGGCGGCCCGTCTCGATCTCATGCGCGCCGACGTGATGGCTGCGCTTGGCCGCAACGATCTCTGCCTGTCCGAGATTGCCACGCGCTCCGGCCTCAGCCCGCGCCAGGCACAGCGCCTGTTCGAGCAGGCCGGAACGACCTTCACCGAATTCGTGCTGGAGCAGCGCCTGCTGCAGGCGCGCAAGCTGCTCAGCGATCCCCGTGCCAGGACCCGCAAGATCAGCGACATCGCGCATTCGTCGGGCTTCTCCGATCTGTCCTATTTCAACCGCGCCTTCCGCAAGCGCTTTGCCGCGACGCCGTCGGAACTGCGCGAGGCCTGAGCCGCGCCGAGAATTTGTGCGGCGCGCCGCTGCCACCGCAGTTGGTCCGCCCGCAGGGCAATCGCATATGGTATTTTGGGAGTTCTGAACGCGCGCCTCGTCCTTCGAGACGACCGCTTCGCGGTCTCCTCAGGATGAGGCTAAGCTGCATCGGTGCCCGTTAAAACTGCTGCCGCACGCTCGGTCCTCATCCTGAGGGCCCGCCAACGGCGGGCGTCTCGAAGGATGGCCTCAGAGACCCATATGCGATTGCCCTAGGTCCGCCCGGCCGGATGAGCTACAGTCTGCGCGGTCAGACGGCTTGACCGTTCGTCGCTTCGTCGTCGCTCTCTTGGGAAATGCAGTCAACGGACATGGCGCGTATCGTCGTGCTCGGCGCCGGATTTGCTGGTCTGTGGGCGGCCATCGGTGCCGCACGCAAGCGCGAGGAGATCGGCGCGGCCGGCCGTGACATCGAGATTCGTGTCGTCGATCGCAATCCCTATCACAACATCCGCGTCCGCAATTACGAGGCCGATCTCGGCGAGGTCGCGCTTCCGCTTTCGCAACTGCTCGATCCGATCGGCGTCAGTCACGGGATCGGCGAGGTCGAGGCCATCGATCCGGTACGTCGCGAGATTTCGCTGGTCAGGGGTGGCGGCGACGAGACGCTGGCTTATGACCGGCTGGTGCTGGCGCTCGGCAGCGAAGTGATGCGTCCGGACATTCCCGGCCTTGCCGAGCATGTTTTCGATGTCGACACTTATGCAGCAGCGCTCCGCCTCGAGGATCATCTCAATTCGCTCGGACGCAGCGCGCCTTCGCCGGGGCGTTCGACGATCGTCGTGGTCGGCGCCGGCTTCACCGGCATCGAGGTCGCGGCCGAGATGCCCGACAGGCTGGCGCGCGCCGGCATCACCGGCAGTCGCCGCGTCCTCCTGGTCGATCCCAATCCTGCGGTGGGCGCCACGATCGGCGCGCATGCGCGTCCCGTCATCGATGCGGCGTTGGCCTCGCTCGACGTCGAGACACGGCTTGGCGTGCGCGTCGTCTCCGTCGAGGCCGCCGGCCTGGGCCTGAGCTCGGGCGAGTTCATTCCGACGCGGACGGTGATCTGGTGTGCCGGGATGCGCGCGAGCCCCTTGGCCGCGAGCTTCCCGGACGCACGCGATCGCCTTGGGCGCCTTCTCGTCGATCCCCTGATGCGGGTTGCGGATGTCGGCGGTGTGTTCGCGGCCGGCGACGTCGCCTCGAGCGTGGTCGACGGCTTGCATCCGACCGTGATGTCCTGCCAGTTCGCGCGTCCCATGGGCCGCTTCGCCGGCCACAATGTGGTCGCCGATCTCGCGGGACTGCCGATGCTGCCGCTGCGGATCGACTGGTACGTGACCGTGCTCGATCTCGGCGGCTGGGGCGCGCTCTATACGGAAGGGTGGGACCGCGACGTCCGCGCCACCGGCGCCGCCGCGAAGGCAACCAAGCAGACCATCAACCGCAAGCGCATCTATCCGCCGCTGTCGGGGCGCAAGGACGAACTGTTCGCCGCAGCCGCGCCGACGGTGCAGGGGCCGCCGCCGACGTATGGCGCGCCGCGTGTTTGAGCTGACCCTGCACCCATGAGCCGGGCGAAGGAAGCAAAGGAAGGCAATGCCCGCCGAGGCTTTGACCCGACGCCGGCTGAGCCGTTGGGAACGGCATCACTGCAATCTCCTGGTCAGGACCTCCACGAAGCCGATAGAATGCTCTTTACATCTCGGGGGTGGACATGCGGCGGCGCGAGCTTCTTGCTATACTAGGCGCGACGGTAGCCTTACCTCTTGTGGCGCGTGCCCAGCCGGACTTGCCGATCGTCGCCGTGCTGGTGCCGGGACCTGCAAAAAACGCTGAAGATCGGATTGTGGCTATCCGTCAGGGCATGCGGGAGGCTGGCCTTACCGAGGGCATCAACTTCACCTTTGCTTGGCGCTACGCGGACGGTGTCTTCGACCGGTTGCCCGCCCTTGCGCTTGAACTCGCTGCTCTCAAGCCGCGCGTCATCATTGCTTCGGCTGCCGCCGCGCCGGTCGCGCACAAGATGCTGCCCGACCTGCCCTTGGTCTTCACATCCTATGCCGCAGATCCCATCAAAGCAGGATTCGCCGAAAGCTATGTGCACCCGGGCGGCCATGCGACCGGCAATGTGATGAGTGCGGTTGGCGGCGAGCAGGCACTTACCGGCAAGCGCTTCAATCTGTTCAAGGAGCTGGTGCCGGACCTGAAGGCGCTCGGTTTTATCGGTTCGTCGTCTCTTCTGGCCACAATCGAGCTGAACGCATTGCAAAGCGTCGCTGGTCAACTCGCCTTTTCGGTTGTTCGACATGAAGTTCGTGGGCTCGATGACGTCGAGGCCGCGGTTTCGGCGAGCATGCGAGATGGCGTTGATGCCCTCTATGTGTCCGGCGAGCCGCTGCTCTACAACAACATGCGCCGCGTCTTGCCCCTGGTGATGGCGCCGGGAAAACCGACGGTCGGCACTTATCCGGAATGGGGCCGCGCCGGGCTTCTGATGTCCTATTCGGCCGATCTGATCGACGACTTCCGCCGCGCCGGCATCTATGCCGCAAAGATCCTCGGCGGCGAAAAGCCTGCGAACCTGCCGATCGAGCAGGCCAGCAAGTTTGTGCTCGTCCTCAATCTCAAGACGGCCAAGGCTCTGGGCGTCACGGCGCCGGACCGCCTCCTGGCGGTGGCCGATGAGGTGATCGAGTCATGAAGGCACGGCCCTTGCCAAGACATGATAGCCTCATACAAGCGCTAGCGTTGCCCGCCGGGCAAAACACCCAAGCAGGCAGTCAACCCGTACCGCCCAAAATATTCCACTTTACCGAAATTCGGAATTGCGTATATTCCGCCTCACTCCGGCCCAAGGAAGAGGGGCGTATCGCGATCGTCACGAACGCGGGCCGGACGGCGGTGGACGTTGGCCACACCGGCGCGAAGGACTTCGCAGGGCGGGCAACCGTGAGCGAAGGCGTCGCGCACACGACCGGTGTGATCGGCGTACGGCAAAATCGTGTGGTCCTGGCGCCCGGGGTCTGTGCGCCAAGCGTTGCGGTGATGTGGGGTGCCCAACCGGGCACGCGCATCAGCCATCCGCAAGGCGACGGGGGCAATAGTGCATCGCTCCCCGGGGAGATCACGACATAAGCCGTAAAGCCACTGCGCAGGGAAGGCCGGATGTTTTGGCTTCACCTGTATGCCGCTGTGCAATTTTGTTCACGACAATCTCGCACAGTGGACCGCGGGTGCCAGCCGGCACCCGGTCTTCCCTGCGCCCTCTTTCATGTGAGGGTGAGGCGATGAAGCAAAGCTCGGGCGAAACAAGCCGCGAGGACGCGAAGGTGTGTCTACGATGGAGATGCGAATTGAACGAGCGACGCTGCCGCCGACTCCGTCATTGCGAGCGTAGCGAAGCAATCCAGCCCGTCTCTTTGGAGGGATTCCTGGATTGCTTCGCTGCGCTCGCGATGACGATGTTGAAGTAGGTGTGCCCGAAAACTCAGTCCCGTGCCCCGGACGCAGCGCGGCACGAAGTGATGCGCTGCAGAGCCGGGGCCCATGTGTCAGCGGGCGGCGTGGCTTGCTGGGTTCCGGCTCTGCGCAGCAACGCGAAGAGCGCTGCAGCGCGTCCGGGACACGAGAGGAAAGTATCGCGCGACATACCCCAGACATGAGAAAGCGCCCGTGGGGGGCGGGCGCTTTCTGTAGTCGACTTGGGGTTGGGGTCGTCTACATATCCACGTGGCGACTTTGGGGGGCTGATAAAGAGCCGCGTGAATTCCTGAAACTCAAATCTCCTTAGCGAACGAGGGAAACGTTCGAGCTGGTGATGGCGATCGGCTTGCCCGCCTTCATGACGCGAGCGGTCTGGGTCAGGCCTTCGTCTGAACTCGTACGCGCGGTGATCCCGAGACCCGCCACCGCGATGCCGGCAACGAGCGCGACAACCACGATCTTGAGGTGGGTCGAGCGATCTGCGCTGTAAATCGAGTGGTTCATGGAAGGCTCCTGCCGCCATCTACCCGAAGTAGTCGCCTGCGTGTTTGGGCAGGTTCATGCTTCCGGTGCCCAACAACCTAGTATTGGGGGGATTCGTTCCCAAGAGGCGATCACAAGAGCGTGACAGGACGTGAGAAGCCGCGATCAAAAACGGCCCTGGATCGTGCAATTTGGCAATTATTTCAAAGCTGTAATGTGCCTGTCAGGCGCCTTGCCGGCCGTTGATCGGCAAGGCGCCAAAAGCTGAAAAACCATTTGCCTGTGGCCGAAAAACACACGGCTTCTTAAGGCAAATCAGATGCTTCCGACCGTTTTCAACCTCGCCCTGGGGTGGATTTCAGCCTGCGACAGCACGGTCGTCTGGGCCCGGAACCGCTCGACCAGGGAACGCACGAAGGGACGAATTGCCGCAGAGGTGACCAGTACCGGGGCCTCGCCTTCACGCGCGGCCCGCTCGAAGGCCTCGCGCACGCCGGTCATGAACTCCGACAGCTTCGAAGGCTGCATCGCGAGGCTGCGCTCCTCGCCCTGGCCGATAATGGATTCGGCGAAGGCTTGTTCCCACCGCGCCGACAGCGCAATCAGCGGCAGGTAGCCGCTGTAGGAGGTGTTCTGCGCACAGATCTGCCGCGCCAGGCGGGCGCGGACGTGCTCGACCATGGTGGCGGGATTGCGCGAGAAGGCGAGCGAGTCGGCGATGCCTTCGAGGATGGTCGAGAGGTCGCGGATCGAGATGCGCTCGGCGAGCAGCAGCTGCAGCACGCGCTGGATGCCGGAGACGGTGACCTGTCCGGGCACGATGTCCTTGACCAGCTCGCCCTGCTCCTTCGGCAGCTCCTTGAGCAGCTTCTGCACCTCGCCATAGGAGAGCAGGTCCGACATGTTGGCCTTGAGCAGCTCGGTGAGGTGGGTCGAGAGCACGGTCGCGGCGTCGACGACGGTGTAGCCCTTGAGCGAGGCCTCCTCCTTGAGGCTGGCATCGACCCAGGTCGCGGGCAGGCCGAAGGTCGGCTCAGTGGTGTGGATGCCGGGCACCTGCACCTGGCTGCCGCCGGGGTCCATGACCATGAACTGGCTCGGCCAGATCTTGCCGGTGCCGGCGTCGACCTCCTTGATCTTGATGATGTAGGTGTTGGCTTCGAGCTGGACGTTGTCGAGGATGCGCACGGCGGGCATCACGAAACCCATCTCGATCGCGAGCGAGCGGCGCAGCGCCTTGATCTGCTCGGTGAGGCGGTCGGTGCCGTCGGGGCCGTTGACCAGCGGCAGCAGGGCATAGCCGAGCTCGATCTTGAGGTCGTCGATCTTCAACGCCGCGGAGATCGGCTCCTCCGTCGCAGCGGAACCGGCTGCGCCGGGCGTTCCCGGCGCGGGTGCGGTCTTCGCGACTTCCTCGGCCCTGGCAGTCGCGCGGTTGCGGTTGCGGGCGTGCCAGGCGAGCGCGCCGGCGCCGGAGCCGAGCGCCAGGAAGGGAAGGGTCGGGATGCCCGGCAGGGCCGCCAGCACCAGCATGACCGCCGCGGACATCGCGAGCGCCTGCGGATATCCGGAGAACTGCTTCATCAGCGCCTTGTCGGCGGCGCCGGACACGCCGGCCTTGGAGACGAGCAGGCCGGCCGCGGTCGAAACGATCAGCGCCGGCACCTGGGTGACGAGGCCGTCACCGACGGTCAGCAGCGTGTAGCTGCGGCCGGCGTCGGCAAAGGACAGGCCCTGCTGCGCCACGCCGATGATCATGCCGCCGACGACGTTGATGAAGACGATCAGAAGGCCGGCGATGGCGTCGCCGCGGACGAATTTGGAGGCACCGTCCATGGCGCCGAAGAAGCCGCTCTCGTCCTCCAAATCCTTGCGCCGCTGCTTGGCGACCGCCTCGTCGATCAGGCCGGCGGAGAGGTCGGCGTCGATCGCCATCTGCTTGCCGGGCATGGCGTCGAGGTGGAAGCGCGCCGCGACTTCGGCGATGCGGCCCGAACCCTTGGTGATGACGACGAAGTTGACGATGATCAGGATGGCGAAGACGATGATGCCGATGACGAAATTGCCGCCCATCACGAAGCTGCCGAAGGCCTCGATGACGTGACCGGCGGCGTCCGTGCCCTCGTGCCCGTGCGACAGGATCAGGCGGGTCGAGGCCATGTTGAGCGACAGCCGCAGCATGGTCGAGATCAGCAGGACGGTCGGGAAAGCGGAGAATTCCAGCGGCGCCTGGATGAACAGCGACGTCATCAGGATCAGGATCGAGAGCGTGATCGAAATCGCCAGGAACAAGTCCAGCACGATCGCGGGCAGCGGAAGGATCAGCACCACGAGGATGGTGAGGACGCCGAGCGCCAGCGCGATATCGCCGCGCTTGAGGATGTTGCCGATCTCGGCAAGGGTGGGGAAACCGGCGTTTGTGCTGCCTACGCCCTGTCCCGCGGTGACGTCGACCATGGTAGCTGCCCCTCCGCGCGACTGCCGTCCGCGCGCCCCAAATGTCTGCGCGGCGGCCGAAGGGCCGCCGTTCCGAAAGTGAGGCACCGCACTGGCGTCCACAGGGCACTCCCCGTTCTACGCGGCTGACGACACTCGACTCCACTGGGCAATTCTTGCCGGGTGTATGGTTAGCAAAGGGTTAATAAAGGGTGCGGCATGGGGGCTGACCGCGGTATTTGGGGGCTCTCAGGCCGTCATTCCGGGGCGCGCGAAGCGCGAGCCCGGAATGACCGAGATGACCTACTTCGCCTTCTCTATCCGGGTCACCGTATAGCCCGAAGCAGCCTCCTCGGCTTCGAAAGTCACCTTGTCGCCGACCTTCACCTGCTTGAGCACGGCCGGGTCCTTGACGCGGTAGACCATGGTCATGGGTTCATCCATGCCGAGGTTTTTCGCGGGTCCGTGCTTGAGCGTGATCTTGCCAGCGCCCTCGTCGATCTTCTTGACCTCGCCACTGATCGCGGCGCCCTGGGCCGCCAGGGCACCTGTGGCAAGGCCGACGGCCAGCGACAGCGCGGCGGCGATACGGATGATGCGGTTCATGGGGACCTCCCTTGCGTTACTTCACGGTGACGTGGCCGACCATGCCGTAGTCGCGGTGGTCGGGAATCAGGCAGGAAAATTCGAACGTGCCGGCCTTGCTGAACTTCCAGAGGATCTCGGCTGTCTTGCTCGGCGCGAGCCTGACACCGTTGGGATCGTCGTGCTCCATGTGCGGATGCTTCTTCATCTCCACCGCATGCGCGAGATTCTCTTTGGTGGTGGCGAGCAGGAATTCATGGTCCTCCTTGCCGACGTTGCGCAGCACGAAGCGGATCTGCTCGCCGCGTTTGACCTCGATCCTGGCGGGGGCGTAGTCCATCTCGTTCAGCAGGATCTCGATCGTGCGCGCGGATTTTTTGGGATCGCCGGGCTCGCCGGCCGAAAAGGTGCCGTGCCCGTGCTGGTCGTGGGCAAAGGCCTGCGCGGTGGAAAGCGCGGCCAGCGCGAGACCGAGCTTGATCGTCGTCTTCATTGGTATCTCCAGTTGGTGGTGGTTCATCGAAGCGCTCACATCTTCATGTTCTTCATCGGCGGTCCGCCTGGTTGTTGCCGCACGGGCTCCGGGGCCGGCGGCGTGACCTCGTAGGCGACGGTGCCCTGCGGGAACTGGTAGGGGCCGGGATCGCGATAGTCGTCGCGCGCGAGGCCTTCGCGGATCTTCATCACCGTGAACATGCCGCCCATCTCGATCGGGCCGAACTGACCGGTGCCGGTCATCATCGGCAGCGTGTTGTCGGGCGCCGGCATCTCCATGTTGCCCATCGCCATGCCGGTCGAGCCCATCGCCATGCCGTCAGGCGCGAGCTTGCCGACGGCCCTGGCGAGATCCTTGCGCGACACCCCGATCATGTTGCGCATGTCGTGTCCCATCGCGTTCATGGTGTGGTGCGACTTGTGGCAGTGGAACGCCCAGTCGCCGGGGTTGTCGGCGAGCACGTCGAACACCCTGACAGCGCCGACCGGTACGTCCGTCGTCGTCTCCGGATATTGCGCGCTCTCCGGAATCCAGCCGCCGTCGGTGCAGGTCACCGCAAAGCTGTGGCCGTGCAAATGGATCGGATGGTTGGTCATGCTGAGATTGCCGATGCGCACGCGCACCTTGTCGCCGAGCCTGACCGGCAGCGGATCGATGCCGGGAAACACCCGCGCATTCCAGGTCCACATGTTGAAGTCGGTCATCTCGTTGACCTTCGGCAGATAAGTGCCGGGATCGACGCGATAGGTGCTCATGACGAAGACGAAGTCGCGGTCGACCGGTCGAAAGCTCGGGTCGCGCGGATGCACGACGACCATGCCCATCATGCCCATCGCCATCTGCACCATCTCGTCGGAATGCGGGTGGTACATGAAGGTCCCGCTCTTCCTCATCTCGAACTCGTAAACGAAGGTTTTTCCCGGCTGGATGTGCGGCTGCGTCAGTCCACCGACACCGTCCATGCCGCTGGGAATGATCATGCCGTGCCAGTGCACGGTGGTGTATTCGGGCAGTCTGTTGGTCACGAAGATGCGGACCTTGTCGCCCTCGACGGCCTCGATCGTCGGGCCCGGCGACTGGCCGTTATAGCCCCACAGATTCACCTTCATGCCCTCGGCGAATTCGCGCACCACAGGCTCGGCAACGAGATGGAATTCCTTCCATTCGCCATTCATCCGGAACGGCAGCGACCAGCCGTTCAGCGTGACGACGGGGCGATAGTCCGGCCCGCTGACGGGGTGCAGCGGCGGCTGCATCACCACCTTGTCCATGTGCGGGGCTTCCGGAATGGAGGCGGCCTGCGCGCGGCCGCTGACGACGGATGCGCCGGCGAGCGCCGCGCTACCCAAAAATCCTCGGCGGGAAAACATGTTGGCCTCCATGTCAGTGACCGCCATCGGCAGGCGCTGCCGCGGCGATGGTGGTTGAATTGTCGCCGTCAGCAGGCGCGCCGCCGCCATTGACGGCGGTCTGCAAGTCGGACTGGGCGAGGAAGAATCTTTGCCTGGCGTCGATTGCGCCGCGCAGCGACGCGAGCCGCTGCCGCGCCTCGGTGAGCAGCGCGAAGATATCGACCTGCATGCTGGAGAAGCGGAGCTGCATCTCCTCGGTGATGATTTTTCGCAAGGGGATGATCTCGCGCTGATAGTGGCTGGCGATGTCGTAGCCGGAGCGATAGACCCGATAAGCATCGCGCGCCTCGGAGCGTACATTCACGGCGCGCTCGGTCAGCCGATTGAAGGCGAAATTGTAGGTCTCCGCCGCCTGCCGCACCCGCACCTCGCCGCCGTCGAAGATCGGGATCTGGAACTGGACGTCGAAGCCGCGCTCGCGGAACGGCGCGCCTTCCGGATCCCGGGTGCGACGGGAGATGCCGGCGAGATCGAGCAGGGTCACGAAGCGCGTCGCCTCGGTGAGGTTCAGCGACTTCGCCAGCGCGGTGAGCTCGAGCCGCGCGATCTGAAGGTCGATGCGATGGGCGACCGCGTCGGCTTCGATGGACGGCAAGGCCTGCGGCCGGCGCGGCAGCGGCGGCAGCTGATTGGGCAGGCGGAAGTCGAGGCCGCCGTCCCACAGTCCCATCAGCCGGGCCAGCTTTTCGCGCGCGCTCGTCGCCGTCTGTCGCGCGGTGGCGAGGTCGGCGGTGGTCTCGGCGTAAAACACCTGCTCTCGGGCCTGATCGAGCTTGTTGATCGAGCCGGTTTCGCCGAGCTTGACCGCGAGCTGCGCGGTCGATTCCGCCGTCGCCTTCGCATCCGTCAGCAACGCCGCCATCTCGTTGCCGCCAACGGCGCGCCAATAGACGCGGCGGACGTCGGCAGCAAGCCGCAACGTCGCCAGGCTAGCTCGCAATTGCGCCTGGCGAAAACGATCGCGGGCGATGTCCGAGCGGAACGGCAGGGTGGCGAGCGCGAGGATGTCGCCGACAATTTGACGCTCGATTTCGCTGGCGCCGTTGCCCGAGATCCGCGAGACCGAGAACACGGGATTGGGCGGCAGGCTCTGCTCGACGAGATCGGCCTCGGCCAGCGCCAGCTCGTTATAGGCGGCCTGAAGCCCCTTGTTGTTGAGCAGTGCGATCTGCACGGCGGTCTCGGGGTTGAGTGTTCGCGAGAGCAGTTGGCGAACGCGCGCGTCGACCGCGCCGGCTCCTTCGGTTGTTCGCACAAAGGCGACATCCTTGTTGATGGCCTGGCTCGTCAACTCCGAGACGGCCTTCATCCCGCTGTCGGGCGAGAAGGCGGCGCAGCCGGCAAGTCCGGGCGCGCAAAGGCCGAGCGCAGCGAGAACGTAAAGGCGTCGCGCGAGATGGTGTGTCATGGCGCGCTCCTACCGGTCTTGCTTGGGTTGCGGCGCGACGCTCTCGTTGCGCTCGCGCCATGGTGCGGGCGTTGCTGGCCGCAAGCTGGTGTAGGGCGCAATCGTCGAACGATAGCTGGCGCGCGCGACCTTGGCCGCGGGATCGGCAGGATCAGCGCCGGGGACTTGTGTCGTTGCCGGCATGCAGCCGGACAACCCCAATGCCGTCGCGGCCAGCAGCGGCCAAATGAATCGAAAGTGTCGTCCCCGCGCTGTGGATGCAGCGGCGGACTTCGCCCCGGAAAGCGTAAGCATGAGTCATCCCTGATCTGTCTGGAGACCACAGGTTCGCGCGCGCGGATGCGCGCTCGGCCTGACGTCGTCGCGCGTCAGATCAGGCGATGGGAGGGCGGTAGAGCAGGGGCGGCGCCGCGCTGTGCAGGCTGGCCACGATCTCGGGCGAGCAGGCGGAAACCGGCTGAAGCGGCTTTGCGACGCTGGGCAGGTCGGCCGGCAACGCGCTCACGCACATCATCGCGCAGCACGGCCCCGGCGTGCCCTTGCCATCGTGATGATGCGGCGCGGGCGCGTCCTGCGCGGCGGTCTGGTGATGCGCATGCGGCCCGGCGTGGTCATGCGAGGCGCCGTCATGCGTGTGGCCGGCCTGCATCTGGTGATGCACCGGCACGAGTTCGGCGGGGAGCGCGTCGTCGAGGCACGGTGCTGGAGCGCTACCCCAGGCGAGGCTTGCGGCCGGCGCGAGCACGCAGAACAGATAGGCAAGGGCAATGATGCGCCCCACCCTGATCCGCATCGATCGTGTCAGTCGCAGCAACATTCCGCCGACATACGCTCCGCGCGGCCATGTTGCACACGCAGATTGCAAATTAATGGCAAACCGCGCGTTCGCCAAGCTCCTTCTTACCGCAGTGCACCGTGCATGCCCAATATCGCGCCACAATGCTTGACCCTGTGGCGATCCGCGGGCCATGGTCCCGCCCGTGCACGCGCCAAATCAATCAGGACAGACACCTGAAGCATTCACGCCTGATTCGCGTCAGGCCTGGATGCGCCTCGTCATTGCGCTTCTGATCGGCTCGATCGGCGGCGTCGGCATGTGGGCGATCGTCGTCATGATTCCCGCGGTGCAGGCCGAATTCTCGGCGACGCGCGGCGCGGTGTCGCTGGCTTTCACCCTGATGATGTTCGGCTTCGGGCTTGGCGGCGTCATCGCCGGCAGGATCACCGACCGGTTCGGCATCGTGGCGGCGATGGCGATCAGCATCGCCTTCCTCGGCGTCGCCAACGTGCTGGCGGGTCTGTCAGTCCAGCTCTGGCAGTTCGTGGCGGCCTATTTCCTGATCGGGCTCGGCACCTCGGCGACCTTCGCGCCGCTGATGGCGGAAGCCTCGCACTGGTTCGAGCGTTATCGCGGGCTGGCCGTGACCATCGTCGCGAGCGGCAATTATGTCGCCGGCACGATGTGGCCCCCGCTCGTGAGCACGGGCATGCAGACGATCGGCTGGCGTTACACGCATATCGGCATCGGCCTCGTCTGCGTGAGCCTGATGACCATCCTGGTGCTGGTCCTGCGCGCGCAGATGGGCCACGACAAGGTTCACGATCATGCCAATGCAGCGCCGCCGCGGGTCGACCTCAAGCTCTCGACCAACACGCTGACGGTGTTGCTCTCGATCGCCAGCATCTCCTGCTGCGTTGCCATGGCGATGCCGCAGGTGCATATCGTCGCCTATTGCGGCGATCTCGGATATGGCGTGGCGCGCGGCGCCGAGATGCTGTCGCTGATGATGGCCTGCGGCATCGTCAGCCGGATCGGCTCGGGCTATCTCGCCGACAAGATCGGCGGCATCCCGACGCTTCTGATCGGTGCGTTGGCGCAAGGCTTTGCGCTGGTGTTTTACCTGTTCTTCGACAGCCTGACCTCGCTGTATTTGATCTCCGCGATGTTCGGCCTGTTCCAGGGCGGCATCGTGCCGAGCTATGCCATCATCGTGCGCGAAGCGATGCCGGCGAGCGAAGCCGCAACTCGCGTCGGCATCGTGATCTTCGCCTCCGTGTTCGGCATGTCCTTCGGCGGCTGGGTGTCCGGCGTCATCTTCGATGCGACGGGCTCCTATGCCGCGGCGTTCGCGAACGGCGTGGCGTGGAACGCGCTCAATATCGGCATCGTCGTGACGCTGCTGATCCGCTCGCGGATGAATGCCGTCAGGACCGGTCCGGGCTTTGCGACCTAGACTGCCTGCCCCGCCTTCAGCAGCGAACAACCCGTGATCTTGTAGCTGCCGTCCGCCTGCTGCTCGAGCGTGTAAAGCGCTTCCCAGGCCTCGCCATTGGCATCGATGATATGGACGTGCTGGGCAATCCGGCTGCCCTCGCTCTTGCTGTCGCCAAATTCAAAGCTCTTGTGCCGATAGACCGGCGGGTAGCCGTTTTGCACCATGGACATGAAGATGTCGGGCGCAGGGAAGATCTCCCGGATCGCCGGCGCGGCGTAGGAATAGGCCACGCTCGCGTCGTCGCGGCCGAATGCCTGCTCCTGGGCGCGGATGATATCCTGTGCCGTCGCGACATCGTCGGCGCGTATTGAGATTGGACCGAAGGCGACACTGAGAAAGACCAGCAAGGCGGCGATGCGCATGACAGGCTCCGCGTTGAAATCCCGGCGGTACCGATCCTAGCACATCTCGCGGGCTATCGCTTCCGCTTTGCAGCCGGCTTCGCGGACTTGGCGGCCGCGCGCACCCTGGCTTTCATGACAGGCTGCACCCGCAGCCCGTCAACGAACACGTCGAGCATTCGCAGCACCGAGGATTGCCAGCCGGGCTGGTCGTGCATGTAGCACATGCCGAAGAACGCGCGCAGCAAGTCCTCGGGACTGACGTCTGCCCGCATCGCGCCGGCCGCGGCTGCGCGATCGAGCAGCGAGCCGATCGCCTTCGTCAGGCGCTCAAAGGAAAAGGCATGCAACTCCGACCCGCTCTGCACCGCGAGGGCCAGGGCTGCCACCATGCCCTTCTTGGTGGCAACGAATTCGACGCCAGAGCGCAGCCAACGCCTGAGCGCGTCGACCGGGTCACTGGCGTTCTTCAACTGCTCGGCGAGCTCGCTGAGCTGCTCGACCTCGCGCCGGTACACCGCCTCGAACAAATCCTCGCGGGTCGGGAAATGCCGGTAGAGCGTACCGATGCCGACGCCCGCACGTTTTGCGACGGCTTCCAGGCTCGCCTCCGGACCACCCGCGTTGAACACGGCCTTGGCCGCCTCGAGCACGCGCTCGCGATTGCGCACGGCATCGGCGCGGGGCTTCCGGGTCTGGTCGGTGTGCTCGTCCATCCACGCAATGTAGATCACGAATTGGTTAGATTGAACCCTTACGGGGCTGCATCGCGTTGATGCGCACGGGCTTTTGACGAATTCCAAATATTTCCCGCCGGCTCTTGTTAAGCGGAGGCTGCCTCCGTATCTTCGCTGAAGACGTTGGCCCGGATGATGTTCGGGCGGCGCATGTCAACGGCGGCCACGGCGGTGGCGCGCTGCGCGACGACTCATGTCCATATCTGATCGGAGCCTTGTATGAACCACTCCATCAGCCTCACCGTGAACGGTGCGCGGCGCGATTTCGTCCTCGACGATCCGCGCGTCACGCTGCTCGATCTCTTGCGTGAGCGCCTCCATCTGACCGGAACCAAGAAGGGATGCGACCGCGGCCAATGCGGCGCCTGCACCATTCTCGTCGACGGCAAGCGCATCAACTCCTGTCTCGCGCTGGCCATCAGTCATGACGGCGCCGACATTCTCACCATCGAGGGCGTGGCGCGGGGCGACCAGCTGCACCCCGTGCAGGCCGCCTTCATCGCCCATGACGGATTTCAGTGCGGCTTCTGCACGCCCGGCCAGATCATGAGCGCCATCGGCATGATGAGCGAGGCGCAGGCCGGCAACGATCCCGAGCGCATTCGCGAATGCATGAGCGGCAATCTCTGCCGCTGCGGCGCCTATGCCGGCATCGTCGATGCCGTGCTCGACGCGCAGGCCGACATGGACGAATCCAATCAGAGGCGCACCGCATGAAGCAATTTGATTATGTCAGGCCCGCCACGGTCGCCGAGGCCGTCGCGGCCGCCGCGCAGCCGGGCGCGGTCTATCTCGCCGCCGGCACCAATCTGCTCGATCTGATGAAGGGCGGCGTCAGCCGTCCGGATCGTCTGGTCGATGTCAGCCATCTCGACGGGCTCGATCGCATCGAGCGCCTCGCCGAGGGTGGGATGCGTATCGGCGCACTGGTGAGCAACGCCGATCTCGCGCATGACGCCGACTTTGCCAAGTCCTACCCGGCCGTCGCCGAAGCGTTGCTCTCCGGCGCATCGGCGCAACTGCGCAACGCCGCGACCGTCGGCGGCAATCTGCTGCAACGGACGCGCTGTGCGTATTTCTACGACACCGCCAGCCGCTGCAACAAGCGCGAGGCCGGCAGCGGCTGCGACGCGCGTGAGGGCGAGAACCGCACCCACGCCGTGCTCGGCTGGAGCGAAAACTGCATCGCAACGCATCCGTCCGACTTCTGCGTGCCACTGGTCGCGCTCGACGCCATCGTCGAGATCGAGGGCAGGAACGGGCGGCGCGAGATCGCGCTCGACGAGCTGCATCGCCTGCCCGGCGAGACCCCCGAGCGTGAATCGGCGCTCGAACCGGGAGATCTCATCGTCGCGGTGCGCCTGCCGTCCGCTGCGCGCGGCTTTGCTGCTCATGCGCGTTATCTCAAGGTCCGCGATCGAACGTCCTATGCGTTTGCCGTCGTCTCGGCTGCGGCTGCGCTGCGGATCGAGAACGGCAAGATCGCGGAGGCGCGGCTTGCGCTCGGCGGTGTCGCCGCAAAGCCCTGGCGCGCTCGCGCCGCGGAGGACATGCTCAGGAACGTCGCGCCCGCGGTGGACGCTTTCCAGGAAGCCGCCTCGCGCGCGCTCGCCGACGCAAAACCGTCCGGCGACAACGCCTTCAAGATCGAGCTCGCGCGCCGCATCGTCGTGCGCGCGCTGAGCCTCGCCGCCGCCGGTACGCCCGCGCGCATCCCCGCGCTGCCGGCCTCTCCCTTTGCCTCGACCTCCGGAGCCATTCATGCCCGAGCTTAATCTCACCAGCGCGCCCGCTCATCTGCGCCACGGCTCGAACATCGGCCAGCCGCTGACCCGCCGCGACGGCGTGCTCAAGGTCAAAGGCCAGGCGACCTATGCCGCCGACAATCATCCGCCCGGCATGCTGTTTGCGGTGATGGCCGCCGCCAGCATTTCGCGCGGCCGCGTGACCTCGCTCGATGTCGCGGCTGCCAAGCGCCATCCCGGCGTCGTCGATGTCATGACGTCGGACCACAAGCCTGAACTCGCGATCGACCCCGAGATCAAGACCAATCCATTCGTGTTCCGCATGGAGGTGTTGCAGAGCGACGAGGTTCGCTACGCCAACCAGCCGATCGCCGTCGTGATCGCGGAGACGCTGGAGGCGGCGACGGAAGGCGCGGCCCTGCTGGCGCCGCGCTACGAGACGCTGCCCGCGCTCATCGGCCTCGATGCGGGTGAAAGTTTCGTGCCGCCGGCCGTCGGCGTCGGCAACCCCACGGAAAATCACCGCGGCGATGTCGAGGCGGGACTTGCGTCGGCCGAGAAGCGGATCGACGCGGTTTACGAAACGCCGCCGCAATATCACAACGCAATGGAGCCGCATGCGATCGTGGCTGCCTGGGACGGCGACAATCTGCAGATCGACATGCCGACCCAGGGCCTCATGCTGTCGCTGGCGCGCGTTGCCGAATTGTTCGGCATCGCGCACGACAAGATCCACATCCGCAGTCCGTTCCTCGGCGGCGGGTTCGGCTCGAAGGGGCTCATGGCCGGTCCTCCGGTGCTCGGCATCATGGCGGCAAAGCTCGTCGGCAAACCGGTCAAGCTGGTGCTGCGCCGTGAGCAGATGTACGGGCCGGTCGGTCATCGCGCGCCGACGCGGCAGCGGCTGCGCATCGGCACCGACCGCGAGGGGCGCCTGACAGCGCTCGATCACCACGCGCGCACGGTTTCGAGCACGTTCGATGATTTCTACGAGCCTGCGGCCGATGCCTCGCACACGCTCTATGCGGCGCCTGCGATCCGCACATCGCATGATGCCGTGCGCGTCAACACCGGCACGCCGTTGTTCATGCGGGCGCCCGGCGAGGCCACCGGCTCGATCGCGCTGGAGAGTGCAATCGACGAGATGGCATGGGCCTGCGGCATCGATCCGCTCGCCTTTCGTCTGAAGAACTATGCCGACGTCGAGCCGATCACCGGCAAGCCGTTTTCGTCCAAGGCATTGCGCGCCTGCTACGAACAGGGCGCCGCGCGCTTCGGCTGGGCCAAGCGATCGCTCCAGCCGCGGCAGATGCACGACGACACCGGCCTTCTGGTCGGCTGGGGCATGGGCACCGCGACCTTCCCCGCGCTGATGTTCCAGGCCGAAGCGCGTGCCGTGCTTCGCCGCGACGGCTCCGGCGCCATGGAAATCGGCGCGCATGACATGGGGCAGGGTGCCTGGACGGCACTGGCGCAGATTGCGGCCGACGAACTCGGGCTTGATATCGACCGCGTCGAGTTCAAGGCGGGAACGTCTGACCTGCCCGATGCCGGCATTGCCGGCGGCTCGGCACACACGGCAACCGCGGGTGCTGCGATCCACAGCGCGGGCGCGGCCGTGATTGCAAAACTAGCCGATTTCGCCACCGGCGATGAGCGCTCGCCACTGTTCGGTGCCGGCAATGCCGGCGTGATCGCGCGCGATGGCCGGCTGATCCGGCGCGACGACGAGAGCCGCGGCGAAAGCTATTCCGAGATTCTCGCGCGCGCCGGCGTCGCCGAGGTCGAGGCGCGCGGCACCGGCGCGCCGGATCCGGCGGCGATGGAGGAGTATGCGATGCACGCCCATGGCGCGGTATTCGCAGAAGTGAAGGTCGATCCCGAGCTCGGCCAGGTCCGCGTCACCCGCATGGTCGGCGCCTTCGCCGCGGGACGCATCGTCAACCCGCGCATGGTGCAGAGCCAGCTGTTCGGTGGCATGATCTGGGGCCTGTCCTTCGCGTTGCACGAGGAAGCCATAACCGACCGCCGCACGGGCCGGATCATGAACGCCAATCTCGGCGAGTACCATATCCCCGTGAATGCCGACGTGCCGCCGCTCGACGTGATCACGGTCGAGGAGCACGACCCGCACGTGAACGCGCTCGGCATCAAGGGTGTCGGCGAGATCGGCATCACCGGCAGCGCAGGCGCGGTCGCCAACGCGGTGTGGCATGCGACGGGCGTGCGCGTGCGCCGCTTTCCGATCCGGATCGAGGAGTTACTGACGTAGCCTGAGGCCGCGGGCCGGCGAGGCGGTCTCGCTCCGTCGGGTGCTAATGCAGCTTCTTGCGAAGAGCCCTGAGCGCTTCTCGCTGCGCCTCGATGTAGTTCGCGATGGCCTTGCGCAGCTCCTCCGAATGGAGCCTGTCGCTGTCGCGCTGCACTTCATCGAGTGCAGCCTCTGCATTTGCGAGCGTGATCTTCATAGCGAGCCCTGTTACGAAGCGGCTCCGGAAAGCGGAGGCTGCTTGGCTATGGCTCGAAACATATAGAGGATCAGGTTGCGGAAATTGAGATGGCTCAAGCTCCGTATGATACCGGTGGCCCGTGGGATCGCGGATAACTTCAAAACGTCGGCGGCGTGCAGGCCGAGATCACCTCGCACGGCTTGCCGCCGACGCAGCGGAAGCGATGCGGGCGACGGCTCTCGAAGTAGTAGGCATCGCCCGGATTGAGGATGCGGCGCTCGTCCTCGACGGTGACTTCGAGCTTTCCCGAGATCACGATGCCGCCTTCCTCGCCGTCATGGACGAGGTGAACGCGCCCGGTGTCGCTGCCGGGCTCATAGCGCTCCTTCAGGATCTGCAGGCTGCGACCGAACAGATTGTCGCCGACTTGCCGATAGGAGATCGGCTTCTTGCCAACCTCGGTCAACTCTTCGCCGCGGTAGAAGATCTTGCGCCGGCTCTCCGGCTCCAGCGCGAAGAATTCGGCAAGGCCCATCGGAATGCCGTCCAGGATGCGCTTGAGCGCCCCCACGGATGGGTTCATCTGGTTGGATTCGATCAGTGAGATCGTCGAATTGGTGACGCCGGCGCGTTTGGCGAGTTCGCGCTGCGACAGCTTCTGGCGCGCCCGGATGAATCGCAGCCGTCCACCGATATCGACGCTCATGTCCCTGACCCGTGTTGCAAGTGTTGCGGATCGCGCAAATATGGACCGGCAGCCCCAGTCAAATCAATGGCTTGCAGCCCGTCAGAAAAGGACTTGTTGCGCTTTTCAAGCCGTGCCTCTGGTAGCAGGTCAGCAAAGGAGCGTGGCCCGTGACCCTTCATCAGATTCCGAACACCATCAAGACCGACTCGTTCTGGATGCCGTTCACGGCCAACCGGCAATTCAAGAAGGCGCCGCGCCTGTTCTCCTCGGCCGAGGGCATGCACTACACCACCGTCGACGGCCGCAAGGTGATCGACGCCTCCGCCGGTCTCTGGTGCGTCAATGCCGGCCACGGCCGCAAGCAGATCGCCGCCGCCGTCGAGCGCCAGCTGATGACGCTGGACTTCGCACCGTCGTTCCAGATGGGCCATCCGCTGGCATTCGACTTCGCCGAGCGTCTGGCCGAGATCGCGCCGAAGGGCCTCGATCGCATCTTCTTCACCAATTCCGGCTCGGAGTCGGTCGACACCGCGCTGAAAATCGCGCTCGCCTATCATCGCGCCAACGGCCAGGCGAGCCGTACCCGGCTGATCGGCCGCGAACGCGGCTATCACGGCGTCGGCTTCGGCGGCACCTCGGTCGGCGGCATGGTCGCCAACCGCCGCGCCTTCGCCACCCTGCTGCCGGGCGTCGACCACATCCGCCACACCCACGATCTCACCCGCAACGCCTTCGCCAAGGATCAGCCCGAGCATGGCGCCGAGCTCGCCGATGATCTCGAGCGGTTGGTGGCCCTGCACGGCGCCGAGACCATCGCCGCCGTCATCGTCGAACCGGTGCCCGGCTCGACCGCGGTGTTGCCGCCGCCGAAGGGCTATCTCCAGCGCCTGCGCGAGATCTGCGACAAGCACGGCATCCTCCTGATCTTCGACGAGGTCATCACCGGGTTCGGCCGCCTTGGCACCCCGTTCGCCGCCAACTTCTTCGGCGTCACGCCTGATCTGATGACGACGGCCAAGGGCATCACCAACGGCACCATTCCCTGCGGCGCCGTGTTCGCGAGCCGCAAGGTTCACGACGGCCTGATGGTCGGCCCGGAGAACGCGATGGAGCTGTTCCACGGTTATACCTATTCGGCGCATCCGGTCGCCTGCGCCGCGGGTATCGCCACGCTCGACATCTACAAGGACGAAGGCCTGCTGACGCGCGGTGCGTCGATCTCCGAATATTGGCGCGATGCGCTGCATTCGCTGAAGGGCCTGCCCAACGTCGTCGACATCCGCAATTGCGGTCTGATGGGCGCGGTCGAGCTGTCGCCGCGTGACGGTACGGTCGGCGTGCGTGGCTACGACGTCATGGTCGATTGCTTCAATCGCGGGCTGTACTTCCGCATGAGCGGCGATAGCTTTGCGCTGTCGCCTCCGCTCATCGTCGAGAAGAGCCACATCGACGATATCGTGTCGATCCTCGGTGATGCCATCAAGCGGGTGGCCTGATAATTGCTCTCGCCGTTGCGAGTTGCCTCTTGCAGCGGCGCGCGTGATGCCGCGGGAGTTTGACGAAGCGTGAAAGTTCTGATCCTCGGCAGCGGTGTCATCGGTGTCACCTCTGCCTACTACCTCGCGCGTGCCGGCCATGAGGTGACGGTGGTCGACCGTCAGCCCGAACCGGCGCTCGAAACCTCCTTTGCCAATGCCGGCGAAGTGTCGCCCGGCTATTCCTCGCCCTGGGCCGGTCCCGGCGTCCCGGTGAAGGCGGTCAAATGGCTGCTGATGAAGCACGGCCCGCTGGTGATCCGGCCGAAGCTCGATCCCGTGATGTGGGTCTGGCTCGTCAAGATGCTGCGCAACTGCACCAGCGCGCGCTATGCGGTCAACAAAAGCCGGATGATCCCGATCGCGGAATACAGCCGCGATTGCCTGCGCGACCTGCGCCGCGACATCGGCATCCAGTATGACGAGCGCTCGCAGGGCACGCTCCAGCTGTTCCGCTATCAGGCCCAACTCGACGGCACCGGCGAGGACATCGCCGTGCTCAAGCAATACGGCGTGCCGTTCGAGGTGTTGGACCGTGAGGGCTGCATCGCGGCCGAGCCGGCGCTGGCGGGCGTGAAGGAGAAGTTCGCGGGCGGACTGCGCTTGCCGCAGGACGAGACCGGCGATTGCCACATGTTCACGCAGGCGCTGGCCAAGCACGCCGAAGCGCTCGGCGTGCGCTTCATGTTCAACACCGGCATCGAGCGCATCGTCACCGACGGCGCGCGCGTCAGCGGCGTCGCGACCAGCGCCGGGATGTTGCTGGCCGACAGCTACGTCCTCGCGCTCGGAAGCTGGTCGTCGCGGCTGGTCGCGCCGCTCGATATTTCGCTGCCGGTCTATCCGGTGAAGGGCTATTCGATCACGGTACCGATCAAGGACGCTTCCGGCGCGCCGGAATCGACCGTGATGGACGAGAGCTACAAGGTCGCCATCACGCGCCTCGGCAATCGCATCCGCGTCGGCGGTACCGCCGAAATCTCCGGCTTCTCGAGCCAGCTCTATGATGCGCGCCGCGCCACGCTCGATCACTCCCTGACCGATCTGTTCCCGCGCGGCGGCGATCTCTCCAAGGCGACGTTCTGGAGCGGCCTGCGTCCGATGACGCCGGACGGCCCGCCCGTGATCGGCCCGACGAAGTACGCCAACTTGCACCTCAACACCGGCCACGGCACGCTCGGCTGGACCATGTCTTGCGGTTCGGGACGGGTGCTTGCGGACATGCTGTCGGGCAAGAAGCCGGATGTGGATGTGAGCGCGCTGACCGTCGACCGGTACGAACACCGGTTTGGGTAACACTCTCTCCCTCGCAATGATGATGGGAGGCGTTCACGTCATGATGTTCAAGGCGGCTCGCGCCGTGCGGACAGAATCCGGGCGATGTGGCCATCATTGCCGTACATGGCATCCCACAAATCGACGCCGGACGCCCACGAGCTGATCCAATCTTCGAAACCGCGCGATTCCTCGAAGAATGCGGCGCTCCAGTCGTCTCCATCCTGAGCATTGGGATCGAAGATTCGCATCGGGAAGTCCGGGGCGAGACAATCGATGCAAGAGTAGATCGCGCATCCCCAATGGCAGATAGGTAGCAGGGCATCGGGCCATCCCAGCTCTGGCGCGCTGCGAAACACGTCGTAAATCGCAACAGCGGTCTTGCCGGTATCGTCGGGAACGCCGTTCGTTAGCCCGATGAGCCCATATCCCGGGCCGAAGCCTCCATTCCCGATCTCTGCATAGATGCGTTTCAAAAGGGATGGCAGCCCGAAACGAAGATGCTTTTCGTCGGAGTCGATATCGCCGGGCTTGCCCGGCATCAATCCCGCGTGCGGGGGGCGGCCTAGATCGGTGGGTTTCGTTTTCAATCGCCGTCGGATCGCGGCGATGATGGGGTCATCCATCGGTGGCTTCCCTCACCTCGCGAAATGCCCTCACATTATGCCAGCAGACGGAGCGCCGGCAAACTACCCGGCCCCCGTCACGCAATTCACCCACAGTACCACCGCCTTGGTATCCTCCGCCGGGTTGGAAAACCGGTGCGGCCTGCGGCTGGCAAAGCGAAAGCTGTCACCGGTCTTCAGCGACCACGTCTCGCTGTCCACCGTCAGCATCATCTCGCCTTCGAGCACGAGGCCGGCTTCCTCGCCGTCATGGGTGTAGAGCTCGTCGCCCGTGGAGCCGCCGGGCTCCAGATGTACCAGGAACAGATTGAGCCGGTTGTCGGCGCTGGCGGGGCTCAGCAATTGCTTGGACACGCCGGTGCGCCAGAGCTTCAGCTCGGGCCGCTGAAGCCCGCGCGTGACGATTTGGTCGGATGCGCCGTCGGCGCTCGGGCTCGCGCCGAACAGCGCGGCGATGCCGACGCCGAGCACGTCGGCGAGCGTGGCCAGCACGCGCAGCGACGGCGACGACAGGCCGCGTTCGATCTGGCTCAGGAAGCCGATCGACAGCTCCGTGCGCGCAGCGACCGTCTCGAGCGAGAATTGCCTGATCCGCCTGAGATCGCGAATGCGGCGGCCAACCGCGACATCCATCGCCGGCTCGGCCGCTTTCGCCGTAGCCCTGGCGTTGGCTTTCACCTTCACCTTTATCTGCACCTTCTTCGCCGGCTTTGCGGCGGCCGGTCTGCGCATTCTCTTGCCACCGCTCACGTCAAACCGCTTCCTTCATGTGCATGAAAACCGCTTGCATCGGTCGTGAAAGTGTGACCAAATTTTCATATTGGTGAAAATAGGCCGAAACGGCTTGGCCCGCAACGTCTGCGATGACGAGATCCGCGAGCGCCGCCATCGGCCGGACCCAAAGGGGAATGCGATGAAGCGTTTTGGTCTGGCCGCGGTAGCGGCACTCGCGATTGCCGCAGCAGCGCCGGCTTCGGCGCAGCAAGTGCTGAAGGTCGGCTCGACGCCGACAGGCATTCCCTTCACCTTCCTCGACACCAAGACCAATTCCATCCAGGGCATCATGGTCGATCTCGTCACTGAAGTGGGCAAGGACGCCGGCTTCAACGTGCAGATCGAGCCGATGCAGTTCTCGGCGCTGATCCCGTCGCTGACATCGAGCAAGATCGACATCATCGCGGCCGCGATGTTCATCACGGCGCCGCGCAAGGAGGTCGTCGACTTCTCCGACCCGATCTACACCTATGGCGAAGGCCTCGTGGTTCCCAAGAGCGACACCAAGGCCTACGCCACCCAGGACGATCTGAAGGGCGAGACGGTCGGCGCCCAGGTCGGCACCGCCTTCGTCGACGCGCTGAAGAAGTCCGGCCTGTTCGCCGACGTCAAGGCTTACGACACCATCCCCGACATCCTGCGCGACGTGAACACCGGCCGCCTCAAGGCCGGTTACGCCGATTGCCCGATCCTCGCCTACAATCTGAAGCAGGGCGGCTTCCCCGAGGTGCGCCTGGTCGACGGCTACAAGCCCGTCACCGTCGGCTCGGTCGGCATCGGCGTGCGCAAGGGCGAGACCGCGCTGCTCGGCAAGATCAACGCCTCGCTCGCCAAGCTGAAGGCCAACGGCACCATCGACAAGATCCTCGACAAATGGGGCCTGAAGGCACAGGGTTGATCGCAAGAGGCCAATCGATGAAGGCTGATCGATGAAAGGCTTCTGGCACGACGCAGCCGAATTCTTCCCGATCCTGATGAGCGGCGTCGTGCTGACGATCGTCGTCACCATCGGCTCGCTGCTGCTGTCGACGGTGCTTGGCCTCGTCTGGGCGATGATGCGGGTCTCCGGCATCCGCGTCCTGTCGCTGCTCAGCGCCAGCCTGATCAACGTGATCCGCGGCATTCCGATCATCGTGCTGTTGTTCTACCTCTACTTCGTGATGCCCGATCTCGGCGTCACGCTGTCCGCGTTGCAGGCCGCGATCCTCGGGCTCGGCATCGCCTACTCGGCCTATCAGGCGGAAAATTTCCGCGCCGGCATCGAGGCCATCGACAAAGGGCAGATCGAGGCGGCGCAATCGATCGGCATGGGCTGGTGGCTGACCATGCGCCGGGTCGTGCTGCCGCAGGCGGTGCGCATCGTGCTGCCGCCCTACGGCAACGTCATGATCATGATGCTGAAAGACTCCTCGCAGGCCTCGACTATCACGGTGGCCGAGCTCGCGCTGCAAGGCAAGCTGATCGCATCCTCGACCTTCAAGAACACCAACGTGTTCACGATGGTCGCGCTGATGTATCTCACCATGAGCATTCCGCTGATCCTGCTGGTCCGTCACTTCGAGAAGCGGGCCGGCAAGAAATGATCGAGCTGACCGACGTCCACAAGAGCTTTGGCGAGAACGAGGTGCTCAAGGGCATCACGGCGTCCGTCCAGAAAGGCGAGGTGGTCTGCATCGTCGGCCCCTCCGGCTCCGGCAAATCCACCATCTTGCGCTGTATCAATGGTCTCGAAAGCTACGACAGCGGCGAGATCAGCGTCGAGGGATTGAAGGTCGATCGCGACGCGCCGTCGATCGTGAAGATCCGCACCCAGGTCTCGATGGTGTTCCAGCGCTTCAATCTGTTTCCGCACCGGACGGTGCTGGAGAACGTGGTCGAAGGTCCGCTCTATGTGAAGAAGGAGCCGCGCGCTGCCGCATTCGAGCGTGGCCGCGCGCTGCTCGCCCAGGTGGGCCTTGCCGAGAAAGCCAACGAGCATCCGCCGCAGCTCTCCGGCGGCCAGCAGCAGCGCGTCGCGATCGCGCGCGCGCTGGCGATGCAGCCCAAGGCCATCCTGTTCGACGAACCGACCTCGGCGCTCGATCCTGAATTGGTCGGCGACGTTCTCGGCGTGATGCGCAAGCTTGCCGACGACGGCATGACCATGGTCGTCGTCACCCACGAGATGGGTTTTGCCCGCGACGTCGCCGACCGCGTGCTGTTCATCGACGGCGGCGTCATCGTCGAGCAGGGACCGGCGAAATCGGTGCTCAACCAACCGCAGCATGCGCGGACGCAGGATTTTCTGCGCCGCGTGCTGCATCCGCTCTGACCGGTTCTTGCCATGACCACGCGCCTGCCTCTGCCGCCGTCTCTCTATGCCGACACCGCCGTCGCGCCGGTGGCCACGCCGCCGCTCGACATCGACAAGACGGTCTCGGTCGCCATCATCGGCGGTGGCTACACTGGTCTGTCCACCGCGTTGCATCTGGCGGAGCAGGGCGTTGAGGCGCTGGTGCTGGAGGCGCAGGAGCCGGGCTGGGGCGCATCCGGCAATAATGGCGGCCATACCAATCCCGGCCTGAAGCACGATCCCGATCAGATCGAGGCGGATTTCGGCACTGAGCTCGGCCGCCGCATGATCGCGTTCTCCTGCGGCACGACGAACTTCACCCACGATCTGATCCGCCGCTATCAGATCCCGTGCGAGGCGCGGCAGAACGGCACGCTGCGCGCCGCCTATAACCAGGCCAGCGCCGCCGCGATCGAGACAACCGCGCGGCAGTGCATCGCCCGCGGCATGCCGGTGTCGTACCTCAATCGCGAGCAGCTGCGCGAGATGACCGGCACGGATCGCTACATCGGCGCCATGCTGGATACCCGCGGCGGCGACCTGCATCCGCTCAGCTACGCTCGCGGCCTTGCGCGCGCTGCGATCTCCGCAGGCGCGAAAATCCATGGCGAAACACCGGCACTATCACTCCGTCGCGAGGGCAGCCGCTGGCGCATCGAGACGCCGCGCGCGGTGGTGCATGCCGACAAGGTGCTGCTCGCGACCAACGGTTTTACGGACGATCTCTGGCCGGCGCTTCGCCGCACCATTGTGCCAGTGTTCTCCTCGATCGCCGCCACCGCGCCGTTGTCCGACGATGTTGCCCGTTCGATCATGCCGACGCGTCCCGTCCTTTACGAGAGCGGCCACATCACTGTCTATTACCGCATCGATCAGCAGAACCGCCTCTTGATGGGTGGTCGCGGTCCGATGCGCTGGATCAATTCGCCGCGCGACGTCGCCTATCTCATGCGATACGCCGAGCGGCTATGGCCGCAGCTCAAGGGCGTTGCCTGGACCCATGGCTGGAACAGCCGGCTCGCCATCACCAAAGATCATTACCCGCATGTGCACGAGCCCGCGGACAACATCCTGATCTCGCTCGGCTGCAACGGCCGCGGCGTCGCGCTCTCGACCGCGATGGGCGCGCAGCTCGCGCGACGTCTGATCGGCGGTGCCAAGGCCGAGATCGACATGCCCGTCACCGGCATCAAGCCGATCCCGATGCATGCCTTCTGGCCGGTCGGCGTGACGACGGCAGTGATCGCTGGTCGCGTGCGGGACCGGCTGGGGATCTAAGCTCAGCCTTCCGCCACCGCGTCCGCCCAAGGCTGGAAGATCTCGACGGCGCCGGAATTGGTGTCGCCGTCGCGCATCACGACGCTCGGGCAGGCGAACTTCTGCGGCAAGGACTGCACTCGCGCTTCTTCATAGTCGAATCGCGCCGCAAGCGTCTCGCGTGTGTCCGCCGGCAACCTGGTATCGCCGATCACGATCGCGCCTTCGCTGGCGTCGATGCGCGGTTGATGGATCGCGGCATCGAGATCCATGCCAAAGTCCATCGCAAACGACACGATCTGCATCACCGACGGAAGGATGCGGCGACCGCCGGAGGCGCCGACCGCGAGCCGCCTGCCGTCCTTGGCCTCGGCGATGACAGGCGTGTAGTTGGTGAGACAGCGCTTGCCAGGGGCGAGCGAGTTGGTGGTGCCCGGCGTCGGGTCGAACCACATGATGCCGTTGTTCATGGCGATGCCGGTGTGCGGCGTGACGTATTTCGAGCCGAAGGATGACAGCAGCGTCTGCGTCACCGCCGCGATGTTGCCGTCTCGGTCGACCACGGAGAAGTGCGTGGTGCAGGCGGGCGCCAGATAGTCCGCGCCGAGCGAACGCTTGCCGTCGGCATCACCCATATCCTTGAGCCGCTCGCGATAAGCCGATTGCAGGGCGAGCGCATATTCGGCGTAAGCGGCCGCATCGGGCGCGCGTCCCGGCTTCAGGTTCTGCTGCAACAGGCGCAGCGCATGCGCCATTGTCGGCCCGGCCGTGAGCTCCGGCGTCGCAAACACCTTGCCGCCGCGATAGGGGATCGCGAGGGGCTCGCGCAGATGGGCTTGGAACGCGGCGAGGTCCTCCACCGACAGCGCGCCGCCGTCGGCCCTGATGTCGGATGCGATACTCCTGGCGAGATCGCCCTGGTAGAAATCGCGCGGACCGGCGGCCGCGAGATGCGCCAGCGTCGCCTTCAGCGTGTCCAGCGGCAGTCGCGTCTCGGACTTGATGCCCCATGGCGCGCTTGGCGGGAGGCCGTCCTTCAGGAACGTTGCCGCGCTCGCGGGATAGCGCCGAAGATCGGCCGCGGACGCCGCGATCGTCAGCGTGGTCCACCAGTCGACCAGCAGGCCTTCGCCGGCGAGGGCGGCAGCCGGCGCGACCAGATCTTTCCACGGCAGCCTGGCGTGGCGGCGATGCGCCTCTTCCATGCCGGCGACGACCCCGGGCACGGCGATCGAACCGGGGCCGTGGATGTTGCGGTCGTCCTTGACCCGCTGCCAGGGGAACAGATCGGAAGCCGCGCCTTCGCCGCTGAGCGGATAATCGGCGGTGCGCAGACTTTGCGGCGCGCACATGCCGTAGTCGATCACCTCGTAGCGATTTTCCGCGGCACGGTAGAGCACCATCGCGCCGCCGCCGCCCATGCCGCTGTTCCAGGGCTCCAGCACGTTGAGCGCGAAGGTGGTGGCGACGATCGCATCCACGCAGTCGCCGCCCGCCGCCAGCACTTGCGCCCCCACTTCGGCCGCCCGCCGCGATTGCGCGGCGACGATGCCGCCTTTGGATGTGACGGCGGGCTTGCGGACGGTTTGGGCGTGGCTGAACTGGTGCGGCATGATGATGTCTGTGTGCTGTCTTCGGTTTGGCTTCGTTGCGCTGAGCTCCGCAATTGGCGGGAGCGCGCGAAGAATGGCACATCGCCCCCACCGAGAACATCGAAAGGGCGACGCGGCATGGCTGGTGTGAAACAGGCGGGGGTGGCGCCAACGCGTGAATGCCCGGGCATAGGCGAGCGGAAGCGACGCCGTCCTTCGGACGGCTATCCCCGGGCATCACGAGTTGAGAGACCGATCAGTGGGAAGCGGAAGCCGCAGGGCTCAGCGCGCGCGATCCAGTCGGCTGGCCTGATACTTGGCGTGCCATTTCGGGCCAGGCCCGCGCATGTAGTGGAGTTCGGGCCGGTAGGGATTGCCCGCGATCCGGATCAGCGTCAGCCATTTGCTGGCGACGAAGTTCAGGGGCTGGCGGAGCAGGGTCAGTGACGCGAGCAACATGGCATCACCTCAGTGCGGCTTGCCGAGCATGGCAGTGAAGGGGAGGTCGAAGATCTCCTCGCCGTCGGAGCCGCTGACATGGATCACCCAGTCGCGCCAATCCTCAGCGCCGGGCGTCAGGATCATCGCGTTCATGATCTGGGCGGCACGGTCGCGCGCCTCGGTCAGGTTGGTCACGGCTGTGCCGCTGCGATCGATCAGCGTGCCGTCCAAGTTGGAGCAATGAAAATAGACCTGGACCATATGCGTCTCCTATTGGGAGCGATTGGGACGGCAAACCGATACCATTCCAAGCCTTCGCGAAACATTCGGGTCGAGCCCGGTAAGGGAATCTACGGAGATTGGTCGGCGCCAAGCCCCCTGCTGGTTTGATCACAAGGGGGTGTTGATCAACTGGACGGCATTTCCACGGCATGGAACAACCCTGGACGGAAAGTCCGGGAGGCGCCGTGAACCACCTCACATTTTGGCGTGAAAGCCGAAGCCTGCGTGCATGCGCGGGCGCCTCGGTGGTCCTCCTGACCCTCGCCTCGGTAGGCTCATCAGAACCGCTCCGCAAGAGCGGCTATGCGATCGGCACGGAGACCTGCGGCAGCGCCGATCTCGCCTTTCCCAGAATCCAGATCGACATGAAGGCGGGATTTTGCGCTGGCCTCGTCGCCAGCGAGGAGGATCGGCTGAAATTCCCGCGCTCGATCATCCAGGTGCCCGGTCGTGACCTGTTCGTGGTCGCCGACATGGCGGGCTGGGGCCATACCGATGGCCGGCTGCTGTTGCTCGACCCGCGCGCGCGCCAGGGACAGCGGTTCAAGGAGCTGCTCACTGCAATCGAATATCCGTTCGGTCTCGTGATCGGTCCGGACAAGAAGCTCTATGCCTCGAGCGCGGAGACGATCTTTCGGTTCGATCCGCTCGCCGACAATCCGCGCGACACGGTCGAGACCATCGTCCGTCACATGCCCGGACGCCGGATCATGTTGCCCGATGGCACAAAGCTCGACGAGAGCGCGCATCCACTCAAGCAGTTTGTCTTTGATAAGAACGGCCGGCTGTTCGTCAACATCGGCTCACACAGCGACGACTGCATCACGCCGGCGCCGATCACGAGACCTTGCGCGGCGGCCGAGGGCGCTTCCGCGATGGCGTCGATCTGGCTGTTCACGCCGCCCCCGGGCGGTATCTTCCCGGCGTTGAAGCCTGGCGAACCCGACCCGCCGCACGGCGTCTATGCGCGGGGCCTGCGCAACTCTATGGCGCTGGCGCTGCACCCGAACTTTCCCGATGCGGGCTATGCCTTCCTGCAAGGCGAGAACGGTCGCGACCTGCCTGACATTTTCAAGCCGAACGAGGAGATCAACGCGATCGAGCAGGGCAGGCATTACGGCTGGCCCTATTGCTACGATCTGTCGACGCCGAGCCCCGAATTCAGGATCGTGTTGCAGTCGGGGTTCTACAAATCGCTGTGCACCGCCAACGCTCTCTACAAGGCGCCGTTCTCGCTGCTGCCGCCGCACGGCGCGCCGCTCGCGATGCTCTATTATCACCACGCGAAATTTCCGGAGCTCGAGGGCAAGCTGCTGGTCGGCCTGCATGGCTATCGCCCGACCGGCAGCCGCGTCATCGTCTATGACGTCGACGACCACGGCTTCCCGAAGCCTGCTCCGGCGCCGGTGCGCTACCATGTCAGTTGCGCGGCCGATCCGACCCACAGCTTTCAGACCGAGGCCGGGGACGTCGCCGCCGCGCCGTTCGAGGAGCTGATCGCAGGCTGGCACCGCGTCAACGGCGTGCGGCCGCAGGGCGCCCCGGTCGGCATGACGGTCGCGGAGGACGGCGCAATCTGGCTGGTCGAGGACAAGAACCAGACCGTGATCCGGATCGACCGCGCCGCGGGCGATGCGCCGCCGCCGTTGCCCTGCGACGTGCGCAGCCAGGCGCTGATCGATCAACTGGCGGTCTTCGTGGCCAGGGACGCGCAGAACAGCGTCCGGCTCACCAATTTGCGCAAGGGCCTCGTCGAAAAGCACTGCGTCGGCTGTCACTCGGATTTCGGCTTGAAGCCGGGCCAATCGGACGCACAGAAGGACGCGACGGTGCTTCGCTTCATGCTGTCGCAGGATGGCTGGATCTATCCTGGTGATCCCGATTCCGGCAAGTTGCGCACGCGGCTTCGTGGGTTAGGCGCGGAGAAGCTGATGCCGCCGGGTGGCGAAGGCCTGCCGAAGGCCGAGCCTGGTTACACGCGCCTGCTCGACACGGCGGATCTGCTGGTGTCAAAAATGGTTCCAGGAATCCGGATGCGGATCAAGCCCGGCCCGCCGCAGCGCAAGTTCTTTGGCAAAACCAACAAGGAATGCGGCGAAATACCGGCTGCCAAGGTCGTCGTCGTGACACAAAGGAACGCTGTAGACAAACCCGGGTTCAGCCGCTTCTTCCGGCCGGCCGATCCCTATCTGAATGGCGAGTGCAGCGACGGCGATGGCTATTACATCCGGCAGGAATTTCTGGTGCCTGTGCAGTAGCGTTGTTCTCGTCCTTGCGACGGCACCGGCACGAGCGGAAACAAAACTGTTCGAAAGCGTGCAGGTGACGCCATCAGGCGAATACACCTTCGGCATCGAAGGGCCTGCCGCCGATCTCGATGGCAATCTCTTCGTCGTCAATTTCGGCAAGCCCGGCACCATCGGCAAGCTGCCTGTCGGCGGCGCGGCGTCCGTGCCGTTTACGGCTTTGCCCGAGGGCAGCGTCGGCAACGCCATCCGCTTCGCGCGCGACGGCACCATGTTCATCGCCGACTACAAGAAGCACAACATCTTCGCGATTCCGAAGGGATCGACCGAACCCGCCATCTGGTTTCACTCCGACGAGATGAACCAGCCCAACGACTTCACCATCGCCCGCGATGGTACGATCTACGCAAGCGATCCGAACTGGAAAGGTCGCGAAGGTCACATCTGGCGCATCGCGAAGGAAGCCGACGGAACGGTGCAGGGACAGCTCATGTCGGCGCCGCGCGCGATGGGCACCACCAACGGGATCGATCTCAGCCCCGATGACAAGACGCTTTATGTCGGGGAATCCAGCAGCGGCCAGATCTGGTCCTACACGGTCGGCGGCAACGAACTCACCAATTCAAAACTCGTCAAGGCGTTTCAGCCCGACACCGTCGACGGCCTGCGCACCGACGTGGCCGGCCGCCTCTATGTCGCGCGCATCCTCAAGGGCACGATCACGTTGATGAAGGCCAATGGCGCGGTCGAGCGGGAGATCGCGCTCAGGGCCAAGGAGCCGACCAACCTCGCCTTCGGGGGCCACGACGGCAAGACGATCTTCGTCACCCAGCGTCAGGGCGGCTTCGTCGAGTCCTTCCGCACCGACCAGCAGGGCCGCGAGCACTGTCTTCAGCGCGGGCGCTGCTGACCGTCAGGCGATCTGCTTCCGGCGCAGGGCGGTGCGACAGGGACGGCATTCTTCTTGCTTGCATGTCGCCGCCGCGGGGATTTAGACATCTGTGGCACCGTCAAAGCGACCACGGAGTGTTTGAGTGAAAGCCGTCCATACCGAGCTGCATCGCAGCCATGATCCGCAATTCTTCCTGGTTCGCGGTGTGGTCAAGCGCACCACCGAGCAGCCCGAGCGTGCCGACCGCCTGCTCAAAGGGCTCAAGGACGGCAAGCATCACCTGGTCGAGCCAACCACATTTGGGCAGGGACCGCGTGCGCGCATCCATAGTCCGGAATATCTGTCGTTCCTGAGCGAGGCCTGGGACGCGTGGACCGCGCTCGGCGATTCCGGACCGGAGATGATCGGCAACATCCATCCGGTGCGCCACGCCGGGACTTATCCCACCCATATCATCGGCAAGCTCGGCTGGCACACCGCCGACACCGCGGCGCCGATCGGCCCGGGCACCTGGGCCGCGGCTTGCGCTGCGACCGACGTCGCGGTCACCGCGGCGCAGATGGTGATGGACGGCGAGGACGCGACCTATGCGCTCTGCCGGCCGCCCGGCCATCACGCCTATCGCGATATGGCCGGTGGCTTCTGCTTCCTCAACAACAGCGCGATCGCGGCGGCGCATCTGCGGCAGAGGCACGAGCGTGTGGTGATCCTCGACGTCGACGTCCATCACGGCAATGGCACGCAAGGAATCTTTTACGCGCGGCCGGACGTCTACACGGTCTCGATCCATGCCGATCCCGTCGCATATTATCCTTACGTGTGGGGCTACGCGCATGAGCGCGGCGAAGGTCCCGGCCTCGGCACAAATCTCAACATTCCCCTGGCGATCGGCACGGGGGATGACGGCTATATCCATGCGATGGACGTCGCACGCAAGGCGATCGAATCCTTTGCGCCCGGCGCCCTCGTCATCGCGCTCGGCCTCGACGCCTCCGAGCACGATCCGCTGAAGGGCCTCGCCGTCACCACGCCCGGCTTCCGCCGCATCGGCCAGGCCATCGCGAAGATGGGCCTGCCGACCGTGTTCGTGCAGGAGGGCGGCTATCTCTCGGATATCCTCGGCGCGAACCTGACCTCGGTGCTGGCCGGATTCGAAGAGGCGCGGTGATTTCTCGCTGAGTAGGCCATCATTCTCCGTCATTGCGAGCGTAGCGAAGCAATCCAGAATCTTTCCGCGGAGGGACTCTGGATTGCTTCGCTACGCTCGCAATGACGATGTGGATGGTTAGGTCGACTTCATACACAACTCAAAACATCCCGCTCGCCGCGAGCGCCTTGCAGACGTGCTGCATCTCGGTCTCGTCGGCGACCATGTCGAGCATGATCGTGGTCAGCCCCTTCGCGGCAAATTCCTTCAGCTTCGCGCCGATCTCCGCGTAGCTGCCGACAAGATAGGGGCAGTCGGCCTGGAAGGTCAGGAACGGCAGCAGCCAATAGCCATTGTCCGCGAGTTCGCCGCTCTGGCCCTCGTAGAGGCGCCGTTTCCACACGGAATCGCTGTTCTCAACGGTGAGCACGAGCAGCTCGCGATCGTCGGCATTGTCGCGGAAGCGGGCCTTTGCCGCTTGCCGTGCCTCTTCGCGTCCCTCGCGGGCGAAAATTCCAAAATTCACGCCCGGCGCATCGAGGCCACGGTCGAGATCGGGCGGCAGCATCTGCATCTTGATGCAGCCGGTCTCCTTTGCGACGCGCCGTGCCGGCTCGGACTGGCCCGCGACCAGAAATTCCGGCATCAGCTCCGGCGGCAGGCGCGGCCGCAGTTGCAGGTTGCTTGCGCGGTAGAACCGCCCCTCGACAGTGGCCGGCCGCGGGCTTGCCAGCAACTGGCGCATCAGCGCAACGAATTCGCCGAGCCGGACATAGCGGTCGGCATGCGACTGCTCGTCGCCCAGCCCCTGCAGATCGCTGACCGCCGTGCCCGTAATCATGTTGAGATAGACCTTGCGGCCGTGGAGCTGCGCAAAGGACGAGACGAATTTCGCCGCCGTGAAGGGGTGCATGTAGACCGGATTGACCGCGATCAGCGGCGAGGATCGGGTCGTCTCGCTGATGATGTGCTGGGCCATCGCCCAGGGCTCGACGAACACGTCGTTGCCTTCGAACAGCAGGATGCCTTCGAAGCCGTTGCGGTCGGCGAACTGCGCCACCCGCATCAGCTCGCCGACATATTTCTTGGGGTCGCGGTTGCGCGAAATCGCGGGAAAGACGCGCAGCCGCGGCAGTGTCATTCAGCCGCCTCTTGCAGCGGCCACGCATTGCGGGTGATGGGAAGGCCGCCGGTGGCGCGGGAGCCGTCGGCGATCGCGAGACGATGCGAGGGCGACGGCGAGATCAGCTGGAATCGCCAGCCTTCCGGATCGTCGGCGATATCAGGCTTGAAGCTGATCTCGATCGCCTCGCGCGATACCTGCATCGCGAAGGCGTCGAGCGGCAAATTGAGGCCGAATCCCCTGGCCTTCAGATAGGCTTCTTTCAGCGTCCAGTAGTCGAAGAAGCGATCAGTCGCGGCGGGCTCCGGCAGCCCGCGCAGCGTTTCGACCTCTTCCGGCGCGAAGAACCGAAGCGCGGTCGACAGCGGCGCCACCCGACGCGACACGGTCTCGACGTCGACGCCGACGGCCTCATGCCCTGACACGACGCAGGCAACGCAGCCGTCGGCGTGCGACAGGCTGAAATGCAGCGTGCTCGAAGTCTTGGGCGATGCGACAAACGGCCGCCCGTAACGCCCGGCCGCAAACGACCAGTCGGTGGGTGCGACCTCAGGTGCGACGTGCGAGAGCGCAAGGCGCAACATCGCATGCGCGAAAATATACTGCCGCTGGTGCCGCTCGAACATGAAGCGGTCGGCTCGTACCCGTTCGTCGACCGAGAGCAGGCGCCGGCACGTATCGACCGCATCCGGCGCGTCAAAAGTCTCGATCAGTCCGACAAACAGTTCAATTCTGTCGTCTGCCATCAATTGGGCCCATGGCGTCAGGCCGGGGCCAAATCCCCTGCCATGACGGAAGAATCAACTGAGCAAGAAGCAACTGAGCGGACCGCTTCTAGCGGTCCACTCGGGCGAATCCTTGTCGATTGCTGGCCGGTTTACGGGCGCAAGCTTGTGCGAGACCCCAACTCGACACGCGAGCGGCCAAATCTGAACACTGAAGCCCGAAAACTGAAGCCTGAAGATTCGTGCGGCGTCCCGGCCGACGAGTCTTACGACTTCTTCTTCTTCTTCTTGGAGCCGCCCAGCATCGAAATACTGGCGTCGACGTCCTTCAGCGCGGACTGCAACTTCTTCTTCTCGGCGCCGAGCAACTTCTGCAGGGCCTTGCGGTCCTTGTCGCTCAACGAGGTGCCCTTGGTAAATTTGATGAAACCCATAACGAACTCCCCGGTTGAAAATAATCGTCCAAATCAAAACGCGAGAATAATCTTGCGCGATGGCGCCAAATAATCAAGATGCAACTTGGTCATTCACAGCTTTGACGAGTGACCCCGTATTCGCCCGTGCTCTGCGGCCGGTCATGCCGCCCTGCGATCGAGCAATCGGCCGAGTGGCGCATTGGGTTGGACGAGAGCCGCCCCGAGCAGCGCGACGAGATCCTCCATCCACTGGCCGACCGTAGCGCCGTCGAGCAACTCGCTCTTGTAATTGCACGAACCGCTGATTCCCGTCGACCGCTCCTTGAGCATCAGCGACAGCCAGGTCTGGTCGATCGGCAGCACCGGCTGGCCTTCGCGGGCGATGTTGCCGATCGATCCTGTCGTGAGATCAGGCAGATCGAGCGGCTGGCGCAGCGGATTTTGCAGGGTGAAATAGACCTGGAGCAGCGAGGCCGGATTGACCCCCTCCTGCTCCAGATGGTCGGCCAGGATGTTGAACGGCAGCTCCTGGCGCGCATGCGCGTCAAGCACGCTCTGGCGGACCCGGGCGACGGCCTGCGCGAACGACAGCTCCGGCGTGATTTTGGTGCGAACGATCACCGTGTTCTCGAACGGACCCACGATCCGGTCGGTGTCCGGCTGGGCGCGATTGGCCATGGCGGTGGCGATCGAGATGTCGTGGCGGCCGGTCCGCGCCAGCAGCACGGCTTTCAAGCCGGTCAGCAGGCACATGAACAGCGTGCAATTGTGCTGCCCGGCGAAGGCCGCGAGCCGGCCGATCAGCTCACGCTTGAGGCTGACCGGATGGTGCCCCCTGGACGGGCCCGGCCTTGATACGCCCTCGAAGAGGGGAGCCGCCCCGCGCAAATTCTCGGTCCAGTCGGCCGTCTGACGGCGGGCGGCATCGGTGCCGCACCACCAGCGCTGCCAGCGCGCCACGTCCGAAAAGGCCGGCGGCGGTTTCGGCAGCGGCATCGACCGATGGCCGGCCAGCGCCGCATAACGGTTCGATAATTCCTCGAACAGCACGCCGATCGACCAGCCATCGACAACGGCGTGGTGCAGCGTCAGCAGCAACGCGTGATCGCAATCGTGGAGCCGCAACAGCCGGGCGCGCAGCAGCGGCGCGCGCGTGGTGTCGATCGGGACATAGGTCTCCTGTTCGATCAGGAGATTGATCTTGCGGAGCTCCAGCGCCTTGCGCCGCTTGTTGTTGTGGGGCTGACCGTCGCCGATCGTCTCGACGGTCAGGACACGGCCGAGGGCGCCGGGCGCGGCGATGCGGCTGACGGGCTCCCCGCCGCTCCAGCCGAAATGGGTCTGCAGCGATTCGTGCCGGCGCACGATCTCATCGATCGCCTGCGCCAATGCGGCCAGATTGAGCGGCCCCTGGAGACGGAAGGCGAAAGGCAGGTTGAACAGCGGCAAACCCGAAAGATTCTGCTCGATCCGCAGCATCTGGTCCTGCGCGATCGAGAGCATGGGAGGGCTGCCTTCGGCCAGGCTCGCTGTAGCCAGCCTTGCGAAACTTGCGGCCGGCTTGCGCGGCTTTGCCGCCACGGCCTCGTCGACCCGCCGGGCAAGTTCGTCGATCGTCGGTGCCTCGAAGATGGTCTTGATCGGCAGCGACACGCCGAGCGCCCGGGCGACGCGCGCCATGACTTGGCCCGCCAGCAGCGAATGGCCGCCGAGGTCGAAGAAATTGTCGGTGACGCCGAGGCTCTCGACCTTCAGCAGGTCGATCCAGATGTCGGACAGCACCTTTTCGGTGAAGCGCCGCGCGGGCACCGCCGCATCCGGTCCGGATTTTTCCTGCTGCGCCGGCGCCAGCAGCGCGGCCCGATCGATTTTGCCATGGGCATTGAGCGGCACCTGATCCAGGAACAGGAACGCGGACGGGATGGCATGGCCCGGCAGCCGGCTCTTCAGGAAGTCGCGCAGCTCGCTGGCGCTGCTCCGGCTGCCGGATTTTGCGACGATATGAGCGATCAGCCTGATATCGCCGCCCGCTTCGCGGCGCGGCTCGACGATGCCGGCGCGCACACTGGGATGGTCGGCAAGCGCGTTCTCGATCTCCTTGAGCTCGATACGGTAGCCGCGGACCTTGACCTGATGGTCGGCGCGACCGAGGCATTCGATCGTGCCGTCGGCGCGGCGGCGGGCGAGGTCACCGGTCCGGTACAGTCGGCCGCTTGCTTTGCGCGAGAACGGATCGGGCAGGAAGCGCTGCCGGTTCTGCGCGGGATCGTTGACATAGCCGCGGCCGATACCGGCGCCGCCGATGCAGAGCTCGCCGGTCACGCCGACCGGCTGCGGCTGCAGGCCTGCGTCAAGCACGTAGAGCCGGGTGTTCGGCAGCGGCGCGCCGACCGGGACGTTGCCCGTCGTGGTCCAGGGCGCCCTGGTCAGGCGATGCAGCGAGACGTCGTCGGAGCATTCCGAGGCACCATAGGCGTTGATCAGCGGCACTTTCGGACAGCGGGCGAACCAGGCCTTGCAGAGATCGACGGGCAACGGCTCGCCCGTCGAGATCAGAAGGCGCAGCCTCGCAAAGGCGCGTCGGATTTGTGCCTCGTCCATGCGATCGAGGATCACGCGCAGCAGCGATGGGACGATCTCGAGCACCGTGATGCCCTCGCGCTCGATCTCGCGCGCGAGCAAAATCGGGTCCTGCACGATCGCGGTGCCGCAGACATGGACGCGCGCGCCGACCATCGGCCCCGCGAGGAACTGCCACACGGAGATGACGAAACTCTGCGGCGCGGTCTGCGCGATCACGTCCCGGGACGAGAGGTTCAGCTCGGAGATGAGCGAGGCCAGATGGTTCGACAGCCCGCGCTGCTCGATCATGACGCCCTTCGGCGCGCCGGAGGAGCCGGAAGTGTAGATGAGATAGGCAAGGCTCGACGCCGCGCGCCGCGTTGCACGGGCCGGCTTGCTCGACGCTGGCGCGATGGCGTCCTCGAGTTCGGCCATTTGGATGCGCTCGACCAGCGGTTCGAGCAGTGCCTCGGCCATGGACGACTGCGCCCGTCCGGTCAGCAGCATGCGGGCGCCGCTCGATCCGAGGATGGTTGCGAGCCGTGCCGGCGGCTGGTCGGGATCGAGATTGAGGAAGGCGGCGCCCACGCGTTGCACGGCGATCATCGCCGCGAGCAGGTCGGGCCCACGATCTGCAAGCAAGGCGACTACGGTCTCGGCGCCGACGCCTTCGCGGGCCAGCCAGCGCGCGGCCGCTTGGCTGCGGCGCGCCAGCTCGCGATAGTTCAGGGATGTGCGGCCGTCCGACACGGCGATCGCGTTCGGCGTCTTCTTGACCTGGCGGTCGAAACGTTCGCTCAAATTGCCGCGCGTGGTGAAATTGGCCGACACGCCCCGGCCCTGCGCCAGCAGCTGCCGGCGTTCGGCCTCGGTCAGGAGTGGCAAGTGCGAGATGCGCTGCTCGGGATCGGCGATGACGGATTTGAGCAGGGTTTTGAACTGAGCGGCCATGCCCTCGATCGTCGCCGCGTCGAACAGATCGGTGGCGTATTCGAAGAAGCCGGTGAAACGGCCGTCGGCCTCGACCAGTTCGAGCGTGATGTCGAATCGCGCCACCTTTGGATCGATCTCGATCCGCCGCGTCGACAGACCGGAGAAACGTGCCGCCTCGATCGATGCATTCTGGAGGATGAACATGATCCGGAACAGCGGATTGCCGTCCGTCCTTCGCGCGATCTGAAGCGCGCGCAGGACTTCTTCGATCGGGAGGTCCTGGTTGCGGTAGGCATCGAGTGTGACCTGCCGTACCCGGCGCAACATGTCGCCGAAGCTCGGATCGCCGCCAAAATCATTGCGCAGGATCACGGTGTTGGCGAACAGTCCGATCAGGCGCTCGCTCTCGATCTGGTTGCGGTTGGCGATCAGCGAGCCGGTCGCGACATCCTCGTGTCCGGTGTGGCGGAACAGCAGGCACTGGAATACGGCGAGCAGGGTCATGAAGGGTGTGACGCCCTGGTTCTGGCTCAGCGCGCGCAGGTCGGCCGACAGAGTTTTGGAGAATTCGAGATAGTGACGGGCACCGTGGCCGCTCCAGACCTCCGGCCTTGGCCGGTCGGTCCGCAGCGGCAGCGTGGTGACGCCGTCCAGCTGCGTCCGCCAGTAATCGAGCTGCTCCCTGGCCGCGGGCGACTGCGCCCAGCTCTGCTGCCAGAGCGCAAAGTCGCGGTACTGGAAGGCGGGCGAAGGCAGTGCGGCCACGTCGTTCCTGCGCGCTGCCGAATAATGGGCGGCGAGTTCTTCCCAGAACAGCCGCTGCGACCAGCCGTCGGTGACGAGGTGATGGACATTGACCACGAGCGCGTGGCTGCTCTTGTCGAACGAGAGCAGCGTGACCTTCAGCGGCGCCTCGTGCGCGAGGTCGAACGGATGTTGTGCGAGCCGGAACGCTTCGCGCCTGACAACAGCGGCCCGCTTGTCCGCGGGGCAGGGCTTGAGCTTGATCCGCTCGAACTGCGGCGGCGATTGCAGCACAAGCTGCACCGGCTCGCCCTCGCGTTCGGTGATGACCGACCGCAACGCCTCATGGCGCGCCGACACCGCGGCGAGGCCAGTAGAGAGTGCGGCGACGTCGAGCCCACCCTTGAGGAGCGCGACTTCGACGACGTTATAATTGTAGCGCGTGGGGTCCAGCCGCGAGAGCACGTACATCCGCTGCTGCTGGAACGACAGCGGCGCGTCTGCTTCCGTGGCCTGGCGCCAGGCAGGCAGCATCGTCTGGGTTGCAGCGGTCTCGATCCGGGCCGCAAGCGCGGCGGCCGTGGCGCAATCAAACACGTCCTCGAACGAGAAGTCGACATTGAAGCGTTCGCGCAGGCGCGAGCGCATCTGCGTCACCGCGAGCGAGTCGGCGCCGAGCGCGAAGACATCCTGATCGCTCCCGACCTGCGGCAGCTCCAGCAAATTGGCCCAGATCCCGGCGAGCTCGGTCTCCAGCGCGTTGTGCGGCAGACGCGCCTCCTCCTCGCCGCCGCCTATTGTTGCGATCAGCTCGGCGAGCGCATTGCGCTTGACCTTGCCGCTGGCGCCTTTCGGCAGCGTCGCCACGCTGCGGATCAGGCTCGGCACCTTGTAGGCCGCGAGCCGTTTCCGTGCGAACTGGCGCAACTGGTCCGAGGTCGCCTCGGAATTCGGCCGCAGCACCACGATTGCGGCGACGTTCTCGCCGAGCTTCTGGTGCGGGACGGCAAACACGCCGGCCTCCAGCACTGCCGGATGGCTGAGCAGAACCTCTTCCACCTCCAGGGGCGAGATCTTCTGCCCGCCGCGGTTGATGACGTCCTTGATACGGCCGACGATGAAGAGATAGCCGTCGGCGTCGAGATAGCCGAGATCGCCGGTCCGGAACCAGCCGTTGCGGAAGGCGGCCTGCGTCGCCGCCTCGTCATTATAGTAGCCGCGGCTCATGTTGGGTCCGCGCAGCATGATCTCGCCGGGCTCGCCGCTGGCGAGCGCACGGCCCGCCTCGTCCATGATGGCGATCTCGGGGCCCGCGGCGCGGCCGACCGATCCGACCTTGCGCAGCTCGAACGGATTGGCCGCGATCTGCGAGGCCGCCTCCGTCATGCCGTAGGTCTCGAGCACGGGAACGCCGAACGTCGCCTCCAGCCCGTCGAGGATCGCAGGCGCAAGCGAGGCCGAGGCGGAGCGGATCACGCGCAGCGACGACGATCGGGCAAGATCCGGGTTCGCTTCCGCCGCCGTCAGCAGCGCGCGATGAATGGTCGGCACTGCCGTGTACCAGGTCGGTTGCAGCTGCCGCATCCAGCCGAAGAAGGAGGATGCGTCGAAACCCTCGGTACAGATCACGCTGGAGCCCGCGGCCAGCGCCGTCAGCAGGCCCGAGATCAAACCATGGGCGTGAAACAGCGGCAGGACGTTGAGCAGACGATCGTGGGACGCAAGCGACAGCACGCGGCCGGCATTGTAGGCGGAGAGACAGACGTTGCGATGCGTCAGCGGCACCATCTTCGGCCGCGCCGCCGTGCCTGAGGTCAGCAGGATGAACGCGTCATCGTCGCCGCGCGAGGCGCCGCTGCTGATCGCCGGTCCAACCGCCGGCCCCACGAACGCGCAGCCGCCGAGATCGTCTTGCGACCCCGGCACGAAATCGATCACGGTAATATCGAGCGCCTTGGCGACATCGCGGGCCGCCGAGTTCGTGTCCGCCCGGGTGACGAGTGCCGTCAGCTTCAATTCGCTGAAATAGCGTTGCAGCTCGTCCGCCGTCAGATCGGGATTGACGGGGACGCAAGCGCAGCTCGAGGCGACCGCAATCAGGGCCATTGCGCTGTCGGCACCGCGCGGCAGCGCAACCGCAATACGGTCGGCAGGGGCGATGCCAAGCCCGCGCAGCGTGCGGACCAGATCCTGCGTCCGCTCGCCAATCCCGCCGTAGTTGAGGAGCGGCCGGCCGGGGGCGAGGAGGGCCGGGGCCGCCGGCGTCTTGCGGGCATGGAAATCGAGAAGACCGCCGATATCCGCGAATATCTTCGCTTCGGCCGTCGTGCTCGCTGATTCCCGCGGGGCTGGGCCTGTGACGTCCGACAATTCCGTTCCCTTTTGATCCGATTGGGCTATTCTTCCAAGAAGTTGGGGAACGCGTCCAGTCTGAGGTGAAGTTTTGGCCCCAAAATCTGTGGTTGCGGGGCCCTAAGCCCTTCGACGGAGTAATTGGTCGGGCGGAATCACCATGCTGGAGAATGAGCCGGGCACGGGAACGGAAGGCGGGCTGAAGCGCTGGCTCGAGGGCATCGGTCTTAGCCACTATACCGATCTCTTCGCGCAGCACCGTCTCGATCTCGACGTCATGGCGGACCTGACCGAATCCGATCTCGTCGAGCTCGGATTGCCGCTCGGCGATCGGAAGCGGCTCCAGCGGGCCATGACCGCGTTGTTCCGGGCCGAAACCGCGGAAAAGTCCGACGCGGCGGTGCGCTCGCAAGTCCGGACGGAGGTCGGCGCCGAGCGGCGTCAGCTCACCACCATGTTCTGCGACATGGTGGATTCCACCTCGCTCTCGGTGCAGTTCGATCCGGAAGACGTGCGCGACATGATCGCGAGCTTCCGCGAAACCTGCGTCCGCGTGGTGAAGCATTACGAAGGTTTTGCTGCCCGCTTCGTCGGGGACGGTATTTTGGTCTATTTCGGCTATCCGACCGCACATGAGGACGACGCCGAGCGCGCCGTGCGCGCGGGGCTGGAAATCGTCCGGGTGCTGTCGACCGCCCGCGCGATCGAGCCGCGTGGTGCGCTCAGCCACTCACCCGCCGTCCGCATCGGCATCGCAACCGGTCTCGTCGTGGTTGGCGACCTCGTCGGACAGGGCACCGAAGAGCGCGACTCCGCGGTCGGAGAAACCGTCAATCTCGCCGCACGCCTGCAAGGCCTGGCGCCGCCCAACGGTGTGGTGATTTCCACGTCGACCCAGTCGCTGCTGAAGGGGAAGTTCGACTACCGCGATCTCGGCGTCCACGCGCTCAAGGGCATCTCGGAGAAGGCCCAGGCCTGGCACGTGATGCGCGCCTCGCGGGTGGAGACCCGCTTCGCCGCCGCGATGGGCACGCGGCTGACCCCGCTCGTCAACCGCGAGGAGGAGATTGCGCTGCTGATGGGGCGCTGGCAGCAGGCGAAGGAGGGCGAGGGCCAGGTCGTGGTCAAGTTCGGCGAGCCCGGCATCGGCAAGTCGCGCATCATCCAGGAGATCTTCGACCGGATCGCGGGCGATCGCCATGGACAGGTCTCGTTCCAGTGCTCGCCCTATTACACCTCCACGGCGTTCTATCCGTTCGCCGAGCAGCTCAAATTCTCTCTCGGCCTCGATCGCGAGGATGCGTCCGTGCAGTCGCTGGCGAGCCTGGAGACCGCGATCGCCGCCGCTCATGGCGACATCGAGCAGGTTGCGCCGCTGTTTGCCGCGCTGTTGTCAATTCCGACCGGCGACCGCTATCCGCCGCTGGAGCTGTCGCCGCAGCAGCAAAAGGATGCGACCGTCGCGGCGCTGGTCAATCATTTCCTCGGCCTCGCGCGCGAGCAGCCGCTGGTGATCGCATTCGAGGATCTGCACTGGATCGACCCGACGTCCCGTGAGGTGATCGATCTCCTGGTCGACCGGGCGCAGAACCGGCCGATCCTGGTCATCATCACCGCGCGCACCGAATTCCAGCCGAGCTGGAACGCCCATTCGCATATCACGACCCTGGTGCTGAACCGGTTGAGCCGGCAGTTGCGCGCGACGCTGGTCGAGCGCGTGGCGGGACGCGAGCTTCCCAAGGAGGTCATCGAGGAGATCATCGTCAAGACCGACGGCGTGCCGCTGTTCCTGGAGGAGCTGACCAAGACGGTTCTCGAATCCAACCTCCTGACCGAACGGCACGGGCGCTATGTGCTGTCGGGCCCGTGGCGGCAGCTTGCGATCCCGGCGACGCTGACGGACTCGCTGATGGCGCGGCTGGACCGGATGGGACCGTTCAAGCGGATCGCGCAGATCGGCGCCACCATCGGTCGCGAATTCTCCTACGAGACTCTGCACGCGGTCGCCAATACGCCCGCCGAACAGATCGAGGCCGCGCTCAATCACCTGGAGGAGGCCGGGCTGATCATGCGCCGCGGCCATCCGCCCGACGCGCTCTACTCCTTCAAGCACGTGATGATTCAGAACGCCGCGCATGCGAGCTTGCTGCACAGCGAGCGGCGCAAGCTGCATTCCCGGATCGCCCAGGTGCTCGCCGAGATGTATCCCGAGAAGACCGAGCGCGAACCGGAACTGCTCGCCCATCATATGACCGAATCCGGCCAGAGCGAGAGCGCCGCCAGCTTCTGGCTCAAGGCCGGCAAGCAGGCGGCCAAGAGTGGCGCCAATCTGGAGGCGATCGGGCATCTGGGCCGCGGCCTCAGCGTCGTGCAGGCCAATGCGCGCATGCAGGGCGCCGACGAGATGGAGCTCGAACTGCGCATCGCGCTCGGCAACGCGCTGATCGCCGCCAAGGGCTATGCCGTGCAGGAGGTCGAGGAGAACTACGTCCGCGCCCTCGAACTCGGCCAGCAGCTCGACGACGACGAAAAGGCCTTCGCCGCCACGCGCGGGCTCTGGGTCTGTCATTTCATCCGCGCCGATCTCACCCGCGCGCACGATCTCAGCGTCGAGCTATTGAAGTTCGCCAAGCGCGAGCGGCTGAACGAGGGGACGCAACCGGCGCAGCAGACCGGCTATCTGATCGAGGCGCATCGCTCGATCGCGATGACGATGCTCTATCGCGGGCGCTTTGCCGCGTCCCAGCACCATTTGCATCGCTGCATCAACCTCTACAGCCCCGACCTGCACTCCGATCTGATGGAGCGGCACGGCACCGATCCCGGCGTCGTCTCGCTGTCCTATCTCGGCTACCTCCTGTGGTTCCTCGGCCGGCCGGACGCGGCGCGCCAGCACAGCGAGCAGGCGATCGCGAACGCCGAGAAGATCCGCCATCCCTTCACGCTCGCCTTCGCGCTCGTGTTCGGCGCCTATCTCTGCCAGCATTTGCGCGATGTCGAGGGCACGCGCGACCACGCCAACCGCGCCATGATCATCGCCACCGAGCACAATTTCCTGCACTGGAAGCAGCAGGCGGCGATCCTGCGCGGGTGGGCGCTGGCGCAGCTCGGCGAGGCCGACGAAGGTCTCAGCCAGATGCGGTTCGGCCTTGACGAATACGAAGCGATGGATTCCTGGCTCGCCGGCTGCTGGTTCCGCTGCCTGCTCGCGGAGGCCTACGCCAAAGTCGGGATGCGCGATGCCGCCTTGCGCGCGCTGGACGGTGCGCTCGCGACCGCAAGACGGACCGGCGATCACTCCTACCTCGCCGAAGTCTACCGCCTGCAAGGCGAAATCACCCTGTCGGACGGGAATCCGGCCTCGGTGCAGGAGGCCGAGGATCTGTTCAACCTGTCGCTGGAGATCGCGCGCAAGCAGGGCGCGCTGTCGTGGGAGCTTCGCACCGCCGTCAGCCTCGCGCGCCTGTCGCACGAAGCCGGAAAGCGCGAGCACGCTCGTCTCCTGCTCGTACCGATCGTCGGCAAGTTCAGCGAGGGCTTTTCCACGCCGGACCTGAAACAGGCGATGCAACTGATCGACGAGCTCGGCGCGGAGGCGCCTGTTCGCGCACAGGCCATCCCGTGAGATGAGCGACCTTGCCGCCGCGCGTACGCGTTACGTGGAGCTGATCGCAAGACGCGAGCGGATCTCCTCGACGCGCCTGCTCGAAGCCCTCGCCACTGTTCCGCGCGAAAAGTTTCTGGCGAAGGGACCCTGGCGCGTCAAGAGCGAGGCGGCGCGCAACTATCGGCTGACGCCGGATGCCGATCCCGTTCATCTCCAGGACAATGTGCTGGTCGCGATCGATGCGCGCCGCAAGCTCGACACCGGGCTGCCGAGCCTGTGGGCGCACTTCATCGATTTGCTCGAGGTCGGGGAAAGAGACCGTGTCGTCCAGATCGGCTGCGGGCTCGGCTATTTCTCGGCCGTGCTGTCGAAGATCGTGGGGCCCAAAGGCAAGGTGCGGGCGATCGAATGCGACGAGCGGCTTGCGGCGCGCGCCGCAACCTATCTTGGCGCCTATCGCAACGTCGCGGTCGTCCATGGCGACGGATGCGAGGACATCGGCGAACCCGCCGACGTGATCATCGTTCATGCCGGCTTCTCGCAGCCGCATTCGCTCTGGCTTCGGTCGCTTCGTCCGCGCGGCCGGCTTCTGGTGCCGCTGACCCAGCGGGACCGCGAAGGCGCCGCGCTCAAGATCACCCGCAAGGGCAAGGGGTTCGAAGCCGAGACGGTGCAGCAGATCCGGATCTTCCCCGGTCAGGGTCGAGGCGTGACTGCGCTCGACGACCGCGTCGCCGATTGGTGGCAGCGCGCCTCCGCGCTGGCGCCGCTGCGCTTTCGCGGCATCGAGCAGGGGCTGCCGTTGGATTAGGGCTCACCGCGCCAAAGTGGTAACTATTGGGAAGTTGCACCCTGTTTTGTTCCCGGCGAGTTGTCTATATTTCCAGCTGGGCCCGGATGAACAGATGGATGACGGATTGAACGAAGGTGTGGTTGGCGATACCGCGAAGCTGATGATGCATCGGCTGATCGTGCGGAGGCTTCGCCGCGATCCATCTTTGGTCGAAAAGGCCAAAGCAGCTCATACCCGTCAGGCTGACCAATTTACCGATTGGCCTTTCGTGCGCGAGTGGCAGGAGTTGCTTGCTCTTCCGACTGGAGAACTTGCGGTGAAACTGATCAGTCGCGATCGCGAGATGGTCAAATTGCGCAATTCGTCGCCATTCTTTCTCACCGAAGGCGTCCATTTTGGGGATTACGACATGCGCATCCGGCTACGAAGAGCTGCAAGACGAATCGTCGAACGCGCCTTGAGTACTCAAATTGCTTCTGATTGAGATCTGTGATGGCTGAGGGTGGCCCCGTACGTGATTTCGAGGACTTGCTTAGAGTCGTCAGAGCCCTGGCCTTCGCATTTGACACGGATACGGTGTACATCGTTGGCAGTCAGGCGATACTGGCTTCCATGTCCGATGCGCCAGAGGCGACGAGGCAATCGCCGGAAATCGATGCCTTCCCAGCAAACGCAAAAGTCTGGGAAATGAAGGAGGCCAAGCACACGCGTGACGGTGTGCAGCCCATTGCGTCTGAACACATCGACGGCCTTTTTGGAGCTGAAAGCCAGTTCCACCGCACGCATGGTTTCTACATCGATGGCGTCGATGAGACGACGGCTAAGCTCCCGAGAGGATGGCTGAACCGGGCGGTCAGAGTACAAACTGAAGTCGGGGGACGGACGGTGACCGGCGTGGCGCCTGCGCTGGAAGACCTCGTCGTGTCAAAACTCGCCAGGTTGGATGATAGGGATAAGAGGTTCGTCAGCGCGATCCATGGGACGCGGCCTTTGGACCTGGAGCTGATTGAGCAAAGGATACGTAAAACGGATCTTGATCCCACCGTAGCTGAGCAAGCGATCGCCTACGTCAGAAGCCTTGCGTCCGAAGGCTAACCTTTCCTGCGGTCACCCCTCTGTTTCGCTTTACCTTGATTCAGATTGTGAGTTTCCAGCCTATCTATGCGCCGCTATGAGTACGGCCTGATCGCCATACGAGCGTGCGCCATGCATTCCGTTGCCCTGCTGACCGCCAGCTACGCCAAGGATATCGAGCGCTTTTCGCTGCTCAGCGAGAGCATCGACACGTGGTTGACGGGCTACACGCGGCATTATGTTCTCGTTAACGATGAGGATCTGCCGCTGTTCGCGCGGTTCGCTTCCGAGAAGCGTGTCATCGTTCCGGCCTCGCGCTATTTGCCGAAATGGCTGTGGGCGCTGCCGCCGGCTCTCCAGTTCATCAGCAAACGGCGCGTCTGGCTGTCGCTTCTGTCATCACCTGTTCATGGTTGGCACATCCAGCAGATCCTCAAGATCGCCGGCGTCCTCAACGCGCCCGAGCAGCGCGTCTGCATCCTGGATTCGGACAATCTGTTCTTCCGCGAATTCGACGTCGGGCAATATGCCGGCGCCGAGAAGACGCCGCTATTCGTCACGCGCAACGGAATCGACGCCGCCCACCCCTTGCATGTCCTGTGGCTCCGCACCGTCGATCAGCTCCTTGGCATCAAGGACCGGTCCTTCCCCGCGGACGACTATGTCGGCAACGCGCTGGTCTGGGACAAGGACACCGCGCGTGCGATGACCGACGCGATCAAGTCGGCGACGGGATTGAACTGGGTTCTGGCACTGTGCCGGAAGAAGAAGTTCTCGGAATATCTCATGTACGGCCATTTCGTCGCGAACTCGCCCGCGCATCTGGCCGCCCATCGGATCACCGAAGACAGCATCGCGGTCTCGCATTGGGACGACACGCGCCTCGACCGCCCGGCCATCGAAGCGATGATGCGCGCCGCTTCGCCCGACCAGGTGGCGCTGTGCATCCAGTCCTATTCGTCGACCTCGATCGACGACATTCGCGACGTGTTCCGCCTCAGCTCGCGCGACCGTCGCAGTCCGAGCCTGTCTCCGGAGGACATCGGGGACGAGGTTCAGTTCGAGGCTCCGAAGACGCGCTGAGACCCGGCGCCTTCACGCGTCCTTCGTGAACTTGCTGATCACGTTCATGAACGGCTTCGGCTTGAATTCGCCGTCGAGCGGCAAGGGGCGGTTCGGCTGCTTGTCCGCCCGCGCAAAGGTGCCGTTGATCCAGCTGTAGCGGTCCGATAGGCCCCAGGTCAGGATCGAGCGCACCGGTCCGCTGGTCGAGATCGCGGTCAAGAGATCATCGACGCGCTTGGCGACGATGACATCGCGCTCCGCCGGCGTCCCCGTCAGCTTCTGGTCGTCGACATCGAGCTCGGTGACATAGACCTCCAGCCCCCAGGACCGCAGCTCGGTGACGAACTCGGCGAGCCCATGGGTGTCGATCTCGAGCTCGGCATGCAGATGCGATTGCAGTCCCACGGCGTGCAACGGCACGCCCTGGTCGAGCAGGTCCATGATGAGATGACGGTAGGCCGCGCGCTTCGCAATGAACGTGTCCTTGGCCGACTCGATGTCGTATTCGTTGATCGCGAGCTTGACGAAGGGATCGGCCGCGGCCGCCGTGCGGAACGCCAGCGGAATCCAGCGATTGCCCAGATGCTGCGTCCAGAACGACTCGCGCCGGTCTTTCGGGCTGCGCGGATTGTCCGGGATCGGCTCGTTGACGACGTCCCACGACGTCAGCTTGTCCTTGTAATAGGAGACGACGGTGCCGATGTGGTCGACATAGGCGCGCTCGACGCCCTTGGTATCCTTGATCTGCTTGGTCCAGTCCGGGATGTCGTGATACCAGGCGAGCGCGTGCCCGCGCATCGTCAGGTCGTTCTGCCGGGCGAAATCCAGGATCGCGTCGGCACGTTCGAAGGCAAAGGTGTGCGCGTCGGGACGCAGCATCGGCCATTTCAGCTCGAGCACCGGAACCACCTGCGTGCAATAGGTGCTGATGGCTTCGCCGAGCCTGGGATCGGCTTGCAGATCCCAGAGCGTGGCCGCGGCACCAAATCCCTGATTGCGCTGGGCGAGTTTCGACGCCGTCGCTGCGGACGCCGATGCGCCCGCCGCGAGTGCCGCGGCGCTGCCGAGGAGAAATTCGCGTCTGTCGAGCCTGGTCACGGCATTCCTTAATCGGAACCAACGCGCCATCGTACCAAGCGACGCCTTGCAACGCCGGGGTTTCCCCTCGTTGGGTTAACTTTGCCATCTGCGAAATCACGGTTCCTTTCGGTGGCCCTGCCGCCGTCAGGGAAGGGCAAATTTAACGCTAACCCGCGAAAGCGGCCTCAAAGCCGCATTCGCCGCCCGATCTCCAGACTTATGTGACATTCTTCAGAGATGCTGCGGCGCAATTCGTTCGCCCTGCCATGGTCCAATTGATGAACGGCCGTCACACTCGCAACAATGTTGCCGGTCCCGTGCTCGCATGCTGAACCGCCATTTCTCGATTTATCTCGTCGCCTACATCCTGCCTGCGGCGGTGGGCTTCTTCGCCGTCACGGCCTACACCCGGCTGCTGACGCCGGCGGAGTACGGCGTCTATGTCGTCGGCATCAGCCTGGCGGGCATTCTGGGCGCGATCTTCTTCGCCTGGATCAAGCTCTCGGTGTCGCGCTATCAGGCGATGTCGGCCGAGGTGGATTTTCGCGGCACTGCAATGGTCGCCTTCGCGCTCACCGTCGCCGTCCTCTGCGCCACCACGCCGCTGGTCTTCCTGTTCCGCAGTGATCTCAGCGTTGGGCTGCTGCTGGCCAGCATGTTCGTCGCGATCATGGCGAATGCCGTCGATGTCGGCCAGGAGTTCGAGCGCGCAAAACTGCGCCCTTACAGGTTCGCGGCGATCTCGATCGTGCGCAGCGTGTCGAGCGTCGGTTTCGGCCTGCTCGGCATCTGGCTCGGCTGGGGTGGATTGGGACTGCTCGCCGCATTCGGCCTGGGTTCGCTCGCCGGGATCATCCTGAACCTCGTCGGTGACCGCACCAGGATCGCGCGCTTTCAGCGCAGCCAGTTCGTGCAGCTCGCGCGCTACGGCCTGCCGCTGACGCTGGCCGGATTGTCCGTTGCGGTCTATTCAGCCTGCGACCGCCTCATCGTGGCTTATTTGCTCGGCAAGGACGCCGCCGGCATCTTTGGCGTCGCCGCCGATCTGCCGCGACAGTTCATGGTCATGATCGCCTCCAGCGTCGCCGCGGCGACCGTGCCGCTGGTGTTCCGGTCATTGTCGGAGAAAAACACCGAGACGACGCGGGAGCGGCTGACCGAGAGCCTCGAGCTTCTGCTCGTCGTGGTCGCGCCCGTCGCCGTCTGGCTCGCGCTCGCGGCCGACCAGGTCGCCGGCACGCTCGTCGGCGTCGACTTCCGCGCCGGCGTGTCGGCGTTGCTGCCGACCCTGGTGCTCGCGCGCTTGTTCGGCATCGCCAATCAATTCTACGTGCAGATCAGCTTCCAGCTTGCCGAGCGGCCGTTCATGCTGGCGGCGCAGTCGTTCCTGACGCTGGTCGTCAGCGTCGCGTTGATGTTCGTGCTGGTGGCCAGCCATGGCCTCTACGGCGCGGCGCTGGCGACGCTCGCAACCGAAGCGATCGGCTTCCTCGTTGCCGTCGTCCTGATGCATCGCGCCCATCCGGTCCCGTTCGACCTCCACCGCCTCGCCGGCGTTGCGGTCTCCGCTGCGGCGATGGCGGCTGCGATCCTCCTGGCACGATCCCAGGTCAATGGGATCGGCCTCGTCCCGCTCATGGTCGTGAGCCTCGCCGGCGGGCTCGCTTATGCTGCTGCCGGCTGGTTGCTGAACGTCGCAAACGTCCGGACGCTGTCGCTGCGTTTCCTGCGCACCTTCAACCGCAAGGCGCTGGGCGTTTAAGCCGCGATGTCTGACGAGGCTTGGCCTCACCGTCTGAAGCTCTGAAAGCGCCGCTTGGCCTGGCGATGGCTCGGTTCCGACGGGAAGCTGTCCAGGCGGAGGGCGATTTTGTTGCGTCGGTGGCCATAACCGTGCTTCTTGGGCGGCATGTCGGGAGCAGAGCAGATATGAGCCAAGGAATACCGGAAATCCGCGCATCGGCGCAGTTGCTCGCCCGTTATCGCGAGCCCGACAACACACGGGGTATCCTCGAACTTGCGATTACAGCGATACCGTTCGTCGTCCTCTGGGCTCTGATTTGGGCCGCTCTTGACCAGGGCTATTGGTTTGCCCTCCTGCTGGAGGTGCCCGCGGCGGGTTTGCTGGTCCGCCTCTTCATGATCCAACATGATTGCGGACACGGCTCGTTCTTCCGCGGCCGCGTTGCGAACGATTGGGTCGGCCGAGCCATCGGTGTGATGACACTGACGCCATACGGCTATTGGCGGCATAATCACGCAGGCCATCATGCGAACTCCGGCAATCTCGATCGCAGGGGCCTGGGCGACATCGATACGCTGACCACGCGCGAATTTCTCGGGCGGTCGCGATGGCGTCGGACGCTGTATCGCTTGTATCGACATCCCCTCGTGATGTTTGGCGTCGGTCCCACATATTTGTTCATCTTGAAGCACCGATTGCCGGTCGGGATGATGCGTCGCGGCTGGAAACCCTGGCTGAGCACGATGGGCACGAACATCGGCCTCGCGGTTCTCGCCGTCACGATGATCCAGCTGGTCGGCTATGGGCCGTTCCTGCTCGTGCATCTGCCGATCGTTGTTCTGGCGGCATCGATCGGTGTCTGGCTGTTCTACGTCCAGCACCAGTTCGAGCACACGCACTGGGCCCACGACGAGACCTGGAATTTTCACGACGCCGCGCTGCACGGCAGCTCTCACTACCAACTGCCGGCTGTCTTGCGATGGTTCACGGCAAATATCGGCGTTCACCACATCCATCATTTGTCCAGTCGAATTCCCTGCTATCGCTTGCAGGACGTGTTGCGCGACCATCCGCAGTTCGCTGGTGTCGGGCGGATTACGCTGCTCCAGAGTTTGCGGACCGTGCGGCTGACCTTATGGGACGAGGAGCGGCAGCGGCTCGTCTCCTTTGGCGAGGCGGCCTTGTTTGGCAAGGCAGCCAAGCTTGTTTGAAAAGGCAGTGTCTTGACTCCAGTGGCTCAGCTTACGCCGCCCCCGCGCGGCCGCCGAATGGCGTGAATCCGCGCGATCGCAAGGCGATGGGCGTTCATCGTCCGTTCAACGTGGCTTCGCCGTCCGACGCCGGGCGCTGGGAGCCGTGTCACCGACCCCCGGTCATTCTGTCGCAGCGATAGACCGCCAGCTTCGGCCGCGCGCCGCCCTTCCGCCTGCGTCAACCGTCGTATATGAGATTTATCGCCGGAACGTGCCGAATGTCGCCACAGACGGAACGTAAGGCGGCTGCAATTTCTTAATTCAAAGATCGCAATCTGATCAATGACCGGCGGACTGGCATTTCGACCGAGGATGGCATGAGAAACCTGATGACAACGGCGCAATCTACCGTGGCGATGCGGCGTTGGGGGCCTCCCGGAATTGTGACCTTGGCGGCGATGCTCGCCTTTGCGGCTGTGGGCCCGGCCAATGCCGCCAAGCAGGCGCGTCAGCCAACCGAGGCGGTGGCGCCGCGCGAGGCCGGCGAACCGATCATGGCGATCGTCTCGATCAAGAGCCAGCAGGTCACCTTCTACGACGCCGAGGGCTGGATTTTTCGCGCGCCGGTGTCCACCGGCACGACGGGGCGCGAGACGCCCGCCGGGGTCTTCGCCATCGTCGAGAAGGACAAGGACCACCACTCGACCATGTATGACGACGCCTGGATGCCGAACATGCAGCGCATCACCTGGAACGGCATCGCGCTGCATGGCGGGCCGCTGCCGGGCTATGCCGCTTCGCATGGCTGCGTGCGAATGCCGTTCGGCTTCGCGGAGGGCCTGTTCGAGAAGACCAACATCGGGATGCGGGTGATCATCTCGCCGAACGACGCGGCTCCGATGGACATCGTTCATCCCGCACTGTTCATGCCGAAGCGGGACGCCATTGCCGCAGCGCCGGGCCAAATCGGCAGGCTCTCCGGCGAGGCCGAGGAGGCCACAAGGGCGGCCGACGAGGCGAAGAAGGCCGCGACTTTGGCCGCGAAAGAGGCGGCATCGCTGCCGGCCTCGCTGCGCAAGCTGGAACAGCAGAAGACCCGCGCTGATGCCGAGCTCGCCTTCGCCGACAAGCAGCTCGCGGCCGCCAAGACCGATCAGGCCCGCGCCAAGGCCGAGGAGCTGAAGCAGAAGGCCGCCACCAGGGCCGCCGACGCGACGACGCAGCTCGATGCTGCCAAGATTGCCGCACAACCGAAGCGCGATGCGGTCGCGGCCACGAAAGAGGCGGCCAAGGCGGCAGCGGCCAGGAAGGCCGACGCCGTGAAGGCCGCGACCGACGCAAAGCTCGCGCTCGAGCCGGTCTCGGTCTACATCAGCCGCGCGACGCAGAAGCTCTATGTGCGGCGGAACACGCACAAGCCGGCACCGGACGGCGGCGGCGAGGTGTTCGACACCAGCATCGAGGTCCCCGTCACCATCCGCAGTCCGGACCTGCCGCTCGGCACGCATATCTTCACGGCGATGGCGAAGAACGACGCCGGCTTGCGCTGGAGCGTGGTCACGATCGAAGACGGCGACAACGCCAAGAACGCGCTCGACCGGATCACCATCCCGCAGGAGGTGCTCGATCGCATCGCGCCGACTGCGTTGCCGCGGTCCTCGATCATCATCTCGGACGAGCCACTGAGCAGCGAGACCAACTACCGCACCGAGTTCGTCGCGGTGCTGAGCAACCAGCCCCAGGGCGGTTTCATCACGCGCAAGCCGACCGCGCCTCCGATGGCGATGGCGAGCGACGACGGCTGGGACAATGGCGGCAACGGCTTCGGCTTCTTCTTCCAGCGCGATCCGAACCCGCAGCCCGTCAATCCGCGCCGGCGCGGCCAGTATCAATATTATCAGCCGGCACAGCCGATGCAGCGGGGCTTCTGGTAGGAGGCGGGCAGATCGAAGCCCGTCAGGACCGCCGCGCCTCGATCACGATAGCCTGGATCTTGCCCTCGATCGGTCCGGACCCATGGCGCGTCCGGATCGCCTCGGCAACGATGTCGGTCGCAGCCTGAAGCTTGCTGGCATCGCGGGCCTCGATCTCGCTGCGCAGCGGCGTGCCCTGGCAGAGCGCGATCGCGACGTGCTCGGGCGATGGCGCGCGGCTTATTTCAGCTCGCGTTTCGATCGATATGTCACGGAAGCCTGCGCGTTCGAGGTCGGTTCTGATGACGGCCTTGTCGTGATAGCCGTGCGGCGTTCGGGCCATGAAACGGGGCGGGTCGTCGGGAAACAGCTCTTCAAGCGCGATCGTGGCTTCATGCGTCAGCACATTGTCCTCGATGCGGTCCCAGACGTTGAACACGAACGTGCCGCCATCCTTCAGGACCCGCTTCACTTCGCCGTAAGCCTTGACGCGGTCCGGAAAGAACATGGCGCCGAACTGGCAGCAGACCACGTCGAATTCGGTATCGTCGAAGGGCAGGGCTGATCCGTCGGCCTGGCGCCACGAGATGCGATCGTCGTCTGCCTGACGCTGCGCCGCGACGGCGAGCATCGGCTCGTTGAGGTCGGTCGCGACATAGCGGACGCCGGGCGGCAGCGCCGCCGCCACCGCGCGCGTCACCGCGCCGGTGCCTGCCGCGATCTCGAGCAGCACGGAGGGAGAGCGGGCCGCGACACGTCTTGCGATGTCGTCGGCGTAAACGGCGAAGATCAGCGGGACCAGATATTCGTCGTAGAGTTTCGGGATCGAGCCGGCGAAAACCTTGTCAGTGTTGGACATGCTTGCCTCGCTGAAGGTTCGGACACGAGGCTCACGTTACCACGGATTTCTACCGCGCCAGCAGCCCGGTGAACCTGGTCGGTCCTGCATCCCCTTGCCGACCTCCGGCGTCATCGGCTCACGCCGACCTCGCGGATCGGCCGCGTGCCATCCCAGCTCAAAGCCGCCTGCCGAACCTTCTCGAAGAACGGCCCCTTGGTACCGCTGATGTCGGAGATCTCGATCACGGTGCCTGGATGGGCCTGGGTGTCGAAATAGGCAAAGCGCCCTCTGTCCCCGCCGATCTGGCCCTCATGGCCGATCCTGTAGCCGAGCCCGAGCGCCCTGTCGTAGAGGGCCTGGTAGTCGTGGCTCCAGTAGGACATGTGCTGGAGGCCTTCATGGCCGGACTCGAGGAATTCCCTGTACAGCGAGGGCGCGTCGTTGCGCTGCTGGATCAGCTCGATCTGGAGGTCGCCGGAATTGGCCAGCGCGATGCTCATCTCGACGGCAGAGTTTTCGCCGCGATGGCGAAACCAGTCGGTCTGGATGCGATCCATGTAGTACCAGGGGCCGACGCCCATCACCTCGATCCAGTGCTTCATCGCGGCGTGGATGTCCCGCACCACATATCCGTTCTGACGCACCGCGCCGAAGATGCGGCTCATGCCCGCGCTCTCCTTGTTACCTTGTCCACCCGACCCCGATTTACTTCACTTCGATGCCCGCGTCCTTGGCAACCTGCTTCCAGGCCGCGATGTCGCGGGCGTTGATGTCACGCTGCTCGTCGCCCGCCACGAATTGCGGCGTGATGCCGAGCCCCAGCAGCTTCTGCTTCACCTCGGCATCGGCGAGCGCGTCCTTCAGTGCCGCCGACAGCTTTCTTGCGATCGGTTCGGCAAGGCCCGCAGGCGCATACATCGCCCAGGACAGGCTGCGGTCGAACGGCACGCCCTGTTCCTTGTAGCTGGCGACATCCGGCAGGCTCGGCGAGCGCTCGCCGCAGGCGGCCAGCGCCTTGATCGAGCCGTCCTTCACCAGCGGCGTCGCGGTCGCCATGTCGAGCGTCGCCAGCGAGATGTGGCCGCCGAGCAGATCGCCGGCCAGTTTGGCGATGCCGTTGAACGGCACGTGGTCCATCTTGATTCCGGTCTGCTGCATCAGGATTTCCGCGCAGAATTGTCCGGTCGAGCCCACGCCCCAGCTTCCGTACTGGATCGGCTCGCCCTTTTTGGCCAGCGCGATCAGGCCCTTGATGTCGTTGGCCGCAAAATCCTTGGTCGCCACCAGCATGATCGAGGACGTGCCGATGCGCCCGATCGTGGTGAAGTCCTTGATCGAATCGTAGGGCAGTTTCGGATAGATCGCCGGCGCCAGCACATGCGTGGTCATGCCGCCAACGGTGATGGTGTAGCCGTCGTTCGCCGACGCCGCGACCATCTGCGTGCCGAGCGTGCCGGCAGCCCCGGTGTGGTTCTCGATATAGACGCTCTGTCCGAGCGTCTTGCCCATCCTGTCGCCGAGCAGTCGTCCGATCACGTCGCCGCCGCCACCGGCCGCATAAGGCAGCAGCATCCTGATCTTGTGGGTGGGATAGGCGGCCGGATCCTCGGCGCGCGCGGGCAGCATTGCGGAGGACGTTACGACCAATGACAATGTTGCGGCGCGCAGCAGACGAAAATGGACGAAGCGCGCCATGACCCAGTCTCCCCAGATTGCTCTCCGCTTCTTTTGAGAGCGGAGTTGAAGCGCAAGACCGAACGAGCGATCGTGCCGACGGTTGACTAGCGAACGATCGTTCGTTAGTCAAGCCGCATGGCTGTCCACACCACCAGCGGGGCGGAAGCGGCTGCGCCCACGACCCGCGAGCGCATCCTCGCCGAGGCGCTCGATCTGTTCGCGCAGAGCGGCTATGGCGGCGCCTCGATGCGCGAGCTCGCGCGTCGCGTCGGCATCCGCGAGAGCAGCCTCTACAATCACTTCGCCGGCAAGGCCGCGATCCTCGAGGCGATCGTCAGCGAGCACGGACCGGCCAGCTCGGCGAGCCGGCTGGAAGAGCCGCGCTACAGGCAGCTCGCGCGCCAGCCTGCCGCGTTCTGCCGGCAGTTTGCATTGGATCTCGTCGAGCAATGGTCAGATCCGCGTGAGCACCAGTTCCAGAAAGTCATCACCGCCGAGCGCAACCGCGTGCCCGGCATTCGCGCCAAATTCGCCGATCATTTCTATGCGCGCGAGCAGAGCATGATGACGGATTATTTCCGCGGTTTTGCGCTCGCCGGCCTGGTCTCGACGCCGGATCCGCGCGAGACCGCGCGGCTGTTCGCGGCCGGGCTGATCTACATCCGTCTCGAGCATTACGTGATGGGCGCGGCACCGTCGCCGCGGCCGAAGGTGATCGAGGCGATCGACCGCTATCTCGCCTTCTTCCTGTCGCTGATCGCAGCGGATGGCGGGACGCAGGACAACAAGAAACGAAAAGCCAAGGGAGAGAATCGTGGCAAGGCTGCCCCTGATTGATCCGGAGACGACCAGCGGCGACATCCGCGCCTCGTTCGACCGCATGCCGGTCAAGCTGAATATTTTCCGCATGATGGCGCATGCCGAGGCCAACATGATTCCGGCGATGCGGCTCGGCAATTCGATTCTGCACAAGCAGAAGCTCAGTGCGGTCAATCGCGAGCTCCTGATCCTCCAGGCCGCCCAGCTCGAAGGCGGCGCTTATGAGTGGCGCCAGCACGTGCCGATCGCGCTCGGCGTAGGCTGCACGCAAGCACAGATCGATGCGGTCGAGCGCGCCGACTACGATGCCGCCGGCCTGAGCGAGGCCGAGCGCGCGCTGCTGAAATTCGGCCGCGAAGTGGTCGAGAACGTTCGCGTTCCCGAGGCGATCTTCGCCGCCATGCGCGAGCATCTCAGCGACCAGGAGATCGTCGAATCCATCGTCGCGCTCGGCTTCTACATGATGATGGCGCGTGTCACCGAAGCAACCGAGACCGATCTCGACCCGGCAGCCGGCATGAAGGTCTATGACGGCGGCAAGAAATAGGGGGCGCGCATGTCCGAAAATCCCGAGACCAGGCCGGACCGCTATGTCCGCCCCCCGAGTGCGGAATCGCTGGGCGAAGCGCCGGGCAGGGGACGCCTCCAGGGCCGCCGGATCCTGATCGTCGGCGGTGGCCAGCGCGTGTTCGACGCCGCCACCGATCCGATCGGCAACGGCCGCGCCATGAGCATTCTCTGCGCCCGCGAGGGCGCCAAGGTTGCGGTCGCCGATCTCAACCACACCTCCGCGCAGCAGACCGTCAAGCACATCACCGACGAAGGCGGCGAGGGCTTTGCCATCACGGCCGATGTCACCTCTGAATCCGACGTCCAGCGCATGATCGAGGAAGCACATCGCGCCATGGGCGGGCTCGACGGCATGGTCCTCAACATCGGCACCTTCGGCAAAGTCGGGCTCGATGCCGTCAGCCCCGAGGAGTGGAATGCGATCTACGACGTCAACGTTCGCGGCCCGATGCTGTGCTGCCGCGCAGGCCTGCCGAAATTCGACAACGGCGGCGCCATCGTCTTCATCTCCTCCATCGCCGCGCTGAAGGCCGGCTCGCAGATGGCGGTGTATGATTCCTCGAAAGCCGCGCTCGGCGGCCTCATGCGCAACATCGCCCATCTCGGATCGCGCCGCGGCATCCGCGCCAATCTGGTCTATCCCGGCCTCGTCGACACGCCGAACGGCCGCGAGGCTGGCGCCGGCCGCGCCTCACGCGGCAAGGGCCAAATCCCGTTCGGTCGCCAGGCCACCGCCTGGGAGATCGCCTATGCCGTGCTGTTCTTCCTCTCGGACGAGAGCGTCTACGTCACCGCGCAGACGCTCGCGGTCGATAGCGGGCTGAGCGGGATGTGAGAGGGCGCCTCGCGCCTATGGCCGGGGGGCGCGCGCTTGGCAGATCAGGTGGTCCAGCGAGACGCGTCCCGGCCCGTAGGCCATGATGGCGAGCGCCATCGCCGCCCAGGTGATGTGGATCGGCCAGCCGTCAGGCACGGTCAGCTCGACGATGGCGGTCATGAACAGCAGTCCGAGCGCCGCAAACCGCGTGCCGAAGCCGAGCAGGAGAAGGATCGGAAACATGATCTCTCCGCATCCGGAGAGGAACGCCATCACGGTCGGCGCCGGATAGTGATAGGGCCCGCCCGGCAGATGCAGCATGAACTCGTCGCTGAACAACGTCACCGCGGTGTCGTTGAGCCTGAGGAAGCCTGCCCATTTGAGCATGCCGGAACGCCAGAACGGCACCGCCAGCGCGACGCGGAGCACGAGCTGAACGACCGACGGCGAGGCGATGGTCTGCACCAGATGATTGGCCTTGTCGACAAGGAGCCCGAGCAAGGGGAGGCCGCCGCCCGCCTGCATGCGTTGGTCCGTGATCATCAGACGTCTCCAAAAGCGATTGAGGTGAAGGCGCCCGCCTCGATCAGGCCGGTGATGTTCGAAGCGATGTCGAAGTCGGCCGCCGCGTCCAGCGCGCGTGCAGCGGCCTCGCCGAGCGGCCGACCCGACATCAGGCTGCTCGCGAATGCGGCTCCGCCGGGCGGCAGATGCCGGACCACGACATCGAATTCGGCGCGCGTGACCAACGCGTCCTCCGGTGTCGCAGCGTCGATGCGCCCGACCGGCGACGTGTCGCGATTGGCTGCGAATATCGTCACCGCCGCGAATTGCGACCGCACGATTCCCGCTGCCGGGTGCGGCACGAGAACGAGATCGCCCAGCCGCTCCGGCGCAACCGCTGCAAGCTGCGCCGGCGACAGCGGTGCCGCGTCCGCGGCGTGATAGGCATCGAGCCAGGCCCGCTCGATGCGTGCGACATCTGCGAGCCATGGCATCATCTGCGCATGTTCATATTGCGCGATGAAGGCCGGGAAGTCGCGGCCATACTCGAACAGCAGCGGTGAGATCGGTGGCGTCTGGCGAACATGGAAGCGCGCCATGGCGCGGAAGAAGTCGATGCCGGTGATGTGCTGCACCGCCGGATAGATCGCGGCGAGCGCGTCGATCAGGCTGACCGTGACGTTATTGCGGTAGACGTCGTAGCGCTTGCCGGGTGCCTTGCCGTTCGGGCCGGTCACGATCTCAGGCGCGGGACGCACCGGGTCCAGCAGCGCCGGTGCAAAGGCTGCGGCAAAGCCAAGGTCAGGCTCAGGCGGCATGACGATCTCCCGTCAACCCGGCCGGGCGGCAACGATCGAGGATCGCCTGCGCAGCGGCCGCTTCCGCCCGCAGGACCGGCCAATCCGGGATCTTGCTGTCCCACTCGATCAGCGTCGGCACGCCGCCGCGGCGCTGGACCACGATCTCGTACAGCTTCCACACGGCGTCCGCGACCGGGCCGTCATGGCTGTCGATCAGCAGCAGATCGCCTTCGTCGTCGGCCTGCTCGGCATGGCCGGCGAGATGGATCTCCCCGACGCGCGCCAGCGGAAAGTCCGCGAGGTAGTCGAGTGCTGAGAATCCGTGATTGGTCGCGGATACGAATACATTGTTGATATCGAGCAGCAGCCCGCAACCGGTCCGTTCGGCAACGGCGCGGATGAAATCCGTCTCACTCATCGACGATTCGCGGAAGGCGACATAGGTCGACGGGTTTTCCAGCAGCAGCGGGCGGCGGATCGCGTCCTGCACCTGGTCGATGTGATCGCAGACGTTTCGGAGCGTGGCTGCGGTGTAAGGCAGCGGCAACAGATCGTTGAAGAAGCTGGTCTCATGCGTCGACCAGGCGAGATGCTCGGATACCAGCGCGGGCTGGTAACGCGCCACCAGTCCACGAAAGCGGGCCAGATGCGCCTTGTCGAGCGGCTGCGGTCCGCCGATCGACATGCACACGCCGTGCAGCGACAGCGGATGGTCGCGGCGGATCGCTTCCAGCGCGCGATGCGGCGGTCCGCCTGCGCCCATGTAGTTCTCGGCGTGGACCTCGAAGAAGCCGCGTTGCCGTTTCGCGCCCAGGATCGCCTGAAGGTGTTCCGGCTTGAAGCTGGTCCCGGCGACGCCGCTGATGGGGGCGGAATAGCGGAGGGGCACCGCAGACATGTCAGGCGCGATGGCCGTCGTCATGGTTTCTCTCCGCTCTTCCCTGTTGTCGCGGTCGCGAGGCCGCGCGTCAGACCGGCTTGAGCGAGCCCTTCTTGCCGCCCGGCAGCTCGATGCTGGTGCAGGTGCCGCCCTGGACGAATTTCCAGGCATTGCCCTGGAAGTCGGCGGTCGAGGTGCCCTGGCAGGTCGTGCCCGGTCCGGCCGCGCAATCGTTCTGGCCCTTCAGTGCGACGCCGAAGCATTTTTCCTTCTTGGCCGCGACGGCCGCATCGCCCTCGGCCTTGGTCAGCGGAGCAGCAGTGGCCAGGGTCGCGAGTGCGGTCGACATGGCGCCGGCGAGAACAAGCGTGGTCACGGCAAGTTTGGCAGACATCGAATTCTCCTTTCGAGATGGCATCGCTTGGCAAGCGAAGAGCGCATTGTCCGGTTCGTCTCGCACTCGGCTCGCGTTACTGATCGAGCAGGTCACGAGTTCGTGAGGCCGTCAGATCGGCGCACGGCTGTGCGCTTGGATCAGATTGGCGGGTGACGGGTCGGTCAATCCAATGCCTAGTCTCTATCGAGACCTTAGCCGGAGAGCATTGGCGGCGGCACGCGGTGCCTGCCAGAGGTAACGAATGCACGCGTTCCGCGTAGAGCGGTAACAGGAGGTGGCCAGTCGCCGCTTTGCCGGAGAACGGAAACAGCGATGAATGTTAATCCCGGACGGCACCTGCGCGAGATCGCGAAGCTGACGGTCAGCATTCGGCTCGCCGTCTCGGCGCTGGTCCTGACCGCGATCCTTTTGACCGCGGCTCTCTCCAGCCTCCTGTGGTGGCGCACGGCGGAGGCGGCGAGCCGGCAGCTCGCATCGACCATCAACGAGCAGATCGTGGCCGCCGTCCGCAAGGAGGTTGCCGCGATCGTGGACGAGGCGCGTGCCGCCCACACCGCGATCCGCACCCTGTTCCTGCAGAACGTGCTCGACACCCGCGACGCCGACAAGCGCGAATTCGTGTTCCTGTCGCAACTGCAATCGCAGGCGACGATCTCCTGGGTCGCCTTCGGCTGGCCTGACGGGTCCTTCTTCGCCGCGCACAAGCTCGGCGACCGCCGCCTGGAGATGATGGAGATATCGCTGACCGATCATGCCGGCCAGCGCCGCATCGACGAGTACGATGTGGTTCCCGGCGACATCGAATTCGCCAATCGCCGTTTCGAGCCGACCGATTTTCGCGTCGCGGATCGCGCCTGGTTCAAGACCGGGCTGGCGGCCGGGGAGCCGGAGTGGTTCAAGGTCATGGACCATCCGACCGGCGAGCGGCCGTCGATTGCCTTTGCCGGTCCGATCGACGTCTACCAGGAGCGGCAGGGCGTCCTCGCCATCGTCATCGAGTACACCAGGCTCGCGCGCTTCCTGTCGCAGCTCGAGGTCGGGCGCACCGGAACGGCCTTCATCATCGACGGCAGTGGCGAGCTGATCGCGGCGCCCGACAAGGATGCCGACGAGCTGCACGCCGCGAAGGGCGATACGACGCTGCTACCGCTGGCGCGGATGGCACTCGTGAAGGCGGGCGAGGATGGCCGCAAGGAAGCCTGGCGAAACCGGCTGACGTCAGCTGGTGCGGCTTACGAGGTGGCGCTGACGCCGCTGCCGTTTCCCGGCTGGTCGCTCGCGACCGTGATCCCCGAGGCCGAGTTCCTCGGTCCGGTCGAGACGACGTTGCGCCGCCTGATCCTCGGCCTTGCCATCGGCGCCGTACTCGCGGCGCTGGCCTCGGCGATGCTGGCGCGTTCCGTCATCGCCGCGCCGCTGTCGCGCGTCGTCGGCGAGCTGCGTCATGTCGAAGCCTTCGCGCTGGAGCAGGTCCGCCGCCATCCGTCGCGGCTCAAGGAGATCGCGAGCCTGTCGGGCGCGATCGCCGAGATGGCGGCCGGCCTGTCGGCGTTTCGCAAATTCATCCCGGCCGATCTGGTCCGCTCGCTGTTGCGCCAGGGCGTCGAGGCAAGGCCAGGTGGCAGCATGCAGGAGCTCAGCGTGATGTTCGTCGACATCGCCGGCTTCACCGGGCTGTCCGAGCGGCTGGGCGACCGTGTCGTGCCGCTGTTGTCGCGCTATCTTGACCTCGCCTCCGAGGCCGTCGTCGCCAATGGCGGCACCATCGACAAGTTCATCGGCGACGCCGTCATGGCGTTCTGGGGCGCGCCGCAGCCGCAGGCCGACCACGCGCTGCGCTGCTGCCGCGCGGCGCTCGGCTGTTGCAGGGCCATCGCGGCGTCGGGCCTTGCCGACGATCTCGGCCAGCCGCTCCAGATCCGCATCGGCATCAATTCCGGTCGCATGCTGGTCGGTAACATCGGCTCGGAATTGCGCCTGAATTATACCGTGATCGGCGATGCCGTGAACGTCGCGAGCCGCCTCGAGGGCGCCAACAAATCCTACGGCACGCAAATCCTCATTGGCGAAGCGACCGAACGTCTCGCACGTAGCGCCATCATCACGCGCGAGATCGACAGCATCGCCGTGTATGGACGCGAGGAGGGGTTTGCGGTCTACGAGTTGGTCGGACTCGTCGGGGAGGGCGGCGGCGACGAGACGCTCGATTGGATCGTCCGCTATGAACAGGGCCTCGCGAACTATCGCGCGCGCCGGTTTGCGGCTGCACTTGCTGATTTTGAAGCCGTGCTGAACATGCGCGGCCCGGATCGTCCGGCTGAACTGATGCGCGATCGCTGCGGGCAGTTGGTTGAGAGCGCGCCTGATGTTGCGTGGCGCCCGGTCGCGGCACTGACGACGAAGTAGTTGCGAAAGATTGGCGTGCTGACGGACGAGAGCTGGCGACGATCCCGTCTGCATGATACGCAACTGGCACCCGCCCTCTTGCGCTCCCGGACTACCTCGAGACATGAAAATCACACTGCTGAAATCCGAAGACTACGCCCGCTCGCCCTGGAAGAACGGCGGCGGCATCTTCACCGATATTGCGGACGCCCATCGCGCTGGTTCCTCAGCGAAGGATTGGGACAGCCTGCTGTGGCGCTTCGCGGCTACGCCGATCGTGGCGCCCGGGCCGTTTTCCCATATGCCCGGCATCGACCGTTTGCAGATGGTGGTCGGCGGGCGCGGACTGGTGCTGAAGTCGCCCACCCAGGAGTTCGACGAGCGCGAGCCGTTCACCACGGTGCGCTTCACCGGCGAGCTCGAGATCGTGACCAGGCTCGAGGAAGGGCCAGTCGAAGTTGTGAATTTGATGGGCCGGCGCGGTGCGGTCGCGCTTGAGCTCGAAGCGCTCAGGGAGCCCGGTGAGCGGCGATTGTCCGCCGGCACGCATCTCATCTATGCGGCGCGCGGCGACTGCGGCATCCGTCTCGACGGCACGGATTTTTCGATTTCGCACGAAAACACCTCGAAAGTCGAACTGACCGGGGTGTCGACGCTTGCGCTCGTCTCGGGACTGGCCGTGCTGGGCTCTATCCAGGTCGTCGGCTGAACAGCGTTCCCGCCCATCAGAGCACTGCGTACAATCCGTGCAACTGGCTAGGTTGACGCCGTCGCGCCGGAGCACGATATCTGCCCTGATGCAGACCGCCGCCCAAAGCACGATGTGGGTGGCCACGATATGAACGGGCAGATATGACCGCGCCAGACAAGAAATCCGCCACGCTGTCCGACGGAGTCGTCGATTGGCTGATCAACGGAACGCGCGACGAGCGCTTCATCGACAATATCTTTGCGGAGATGTGCATCCGGCTTCAGCAGGCCGGCATTCCGCTGGCGCGGTCGACGCTTCACGTGCTGATCCAGCACCCGCAATGGCTGGGCGCCCGTTTCATGTGGTCCGACGGCATGCGCGAGGCGGAGATTGCACGGGTCGACCATGACGTCCGCGAGCGGTCCGAATTCATCGGCAGTCCCGCCAGCGAAATGTTCGACGGCGCGACCGAGTTGCGCGAAAATCTCGAGCGGGACCCCGCGCTCGGCCGCAAGCACACGCTCTACCGCGAGATGCGCGCGCAGGGCCTCACCGACTATGTGGCCTGGCCGCTCTATCACACGCTCGGCAAGCGCCATCTCGTCACCTTCGCGACCAACCGGCCCGGCGGGTTCGACGACGCTCACGTCGCCGCCCTCAAGAACCTATTGCCGGTGCTGGCGCTGGTCAGCGAGATCCGTGTCAAGAATCGACTGGCGCGGACGCTGCTCGAGACCTATGTCGGCTCCCATGCCGGCGAGCTCATCCTCGCCGGCGCCACACGGCGCGGCACCGGCACGACGGTGCGCGCCGCGATCATGATCTGCGATCTGCGCGACTTCACCAGGATTTCCGACAATTGGCCGCGCGACGACGTCATCGATCTGCTCAACGATTATTTCGACGCGATGTCGGAGCCGATCGCGCGGCATGGCGGCGAGATCCTGAAATTCATCGGTGACGGCCTGCTCGCGATCTTCCCGCTGAGCGAGCCCGAGGCCTGCCCAAACCTGCTGCATGCCGTGACCGAAGCCCGTCAGGCCATGACCGCGTTGAACGCGCGCAACAACGGCACCGGCCGCGCGCCGCTGAACTACGGCATCGGCGTCCATGTCGGCGACGTCATGTACGGCAATATCGGATCGTCCACCCGGCTCGACTTCACCGTGATCGGTCCCGCCGTGAACATGGCCTCGCGGCTCGAAGCTCTGACCAAGCAATTGGGAAAGAAAGTGTTGCTGTCACGCGACTTTGCCGAGCTGGTCGAGCGAGAGTTCGAGCTGGAGCATGTCGGAAAATATGAAGTGCGCGGCTTCAGTGATCCGATCGAGCTCTTTGCGTTTTGAAGATGACGGACGCCCCCGGGGCTACGCAGCGGGCGAGCTTCGAGTCCTGTTGCCAACGCAGGATTGTGTGACTACGCTCGGGCGAAGCCGCCCAAGCGTTTCATCCAAGCGTGTCATCGATCGGCCGCACGTTCATGCCAAAATTCCTCCGCATCGGACTCCATCAGTCGAACGTATCGGGTTACACGTCGAAGGCGTGGTGCGTCCGGCGCGTCGGCACGGCGATCCTCCTGAAATGGGGCGCCGTGGAGGTCCAGGGTGCCGGTGACGGACGAAAGGTCTACTGGACCCGTCTGCCGCAGCAGAAGACAATTCGCTGCGGCAGCGCGCAGCGGGCCCAGGATTACGCCAAGGCCGCGATCGCGCGGCGCCGCAACCATCGCTATGAACCGCTCGTCGGCGCGATCGTGCTCCGGCGCCGACGGGGCCGCGAGCAGCACCGAGCTCAAGCGAGCGCTCGCCACGATCCTGATCGTCGATATCGTCGGCTCCACCGCAAAAGCCGCAAAGCTCGGCGATGCCCGCTGGACCAAGATCATGGGTCATTATTACGCGGCGGTCCGCAAGGAGCTGAAAAGCTCGCGCGGCAAGGAAGTCACGACCACGGGCGACGGCGTGCTGGCGACGTTCAAGACGCCGGCTGCCGGAATCAATTGCGCGACCGCGATTCAGAAGGCCGTGCGTACGCTCGGTCTCGAGATCAGGGTCGGCCTGCATGCCGGCGAATACACCGTGAGCGGCACCGAGGCGGTCGGCCTCGCCTTCCACATCGGCACCCGCGTCGCCGCAAAGGCGCGCGCCGGTGAAGTCTTGGTCTCCGGCGCGGTGAAGGAGCTGATGACGACGCAGTCCGAGATCCGCTTCAGGGATCACGGCCTGCATCAGCTCAAGGGCGTCCCGGAAAAATGGAGGCTCTATAGAGTGGAGGGGTGAGAGTGGGTGAAGCTCTCACCGTCCTTCGTAAACGGGTGGACGCTTCTGCGCCTCGGCATCCCGCCCTTCCTGGAAATCCCTCGTCGTGAGCAGCGCGCGATATTGGTCGCCAAGCTTGGCAAGCGCGGTCTCGGGGTCTTCGAGCGCAAGGCGCGAGGACGCCATGGAGGTCTTGATGCCGAGGGGAGCGCATGCGGCGATCTTCTCGGCGATCTCGACAGCCTTCGCGAGGGCGGAGTCGCGGTTTGCTGCCACCTCCTGAACCGTTCCGATCCGGAGCGCTTCGTTCGCATCCCAATGATCGCCCGTGAGAATGAACCGCATGGCATTTCCCCAGCCGGCTTCTCGGGGGAAGCGGACGGTTGAACCGCCTCCGGGAAAGCGGCCGTGTGTGTTCTCGTCCTGGCCGAAATCCGTGTCTTCCGATGCGATGCGGACGTCCGCAACGAGGAAGATCTCGTGGGCCATATTCCAGGTGTCGCCATGCACCGCGACAATCAGCGGCTTGGTGAGCGCCGGCTTGGTTCGCCCGAGCGGGTCGATGAAGCCGGGTCCTTCCATCATCGTCCGTCCCGATTGGGCGAATGCCTTGTAGGCGTCGACATCGACACCTCTGGAGAAGCGTTCGCCGTAGCCGAACAGAACCGCCGCACGCAGCGAGGGATCCCGATCGTACTGGTAGTAGGCTCTCGCCAGGTTTTCCGTCGCCTCCGGATCCAGCCGATTGTCGATGCCGGGCCTGTTGATGCCGATCAGCACGATGTGGCCTTTGCGCTCGATGGTGATCTTGGTCCGCTCACTGTACGGAATGTCCGCCATCGGCGCGGACTCGTCAGGTTGTGACATCTGGATTCCATCTTCCCATGCTTGGGCCTGCAACGCGACTGGTCTCGAAACAGCGGTCATGACCGATGCCGATGATGTCGCTCCGGCGCGGGCCGGTCGATGCGATCACCTGAATGATGAGAGCGCTGCAACGATGATGTGGTACCGTGCGGGGAATTGCATCAGGGCCGACACGCGCGATCGTGCGTATCCGAAAACGCGTCTACGTTTTCGAAATGACGATGAATGAGGGTGTGGGCTCAAGAGCGTGCCGGAGCTATGGCGGGTTTGGGACTGAGGCGATGCGCGCGGGGCGCATCCGCGCCCTCATCTCATCTGGACGACGATTTTCCCCTTGGCTCGTCCCTTTTCGAGATAGGCCAGCGCCTCTTTCGCCTGTTCGAACGGAAAGACCTTGTCGATCACCGGCCGGATGCGCTCCGCCTTGAGGAGTTCGCCGATCTCGGCGAGTTGCCTGCCGTCCGGGTGCACGAACACGAACGAATAGTCCGCGCCCATTTTGCCGGCGTGGCGAATGATCTTGCGGCTCAGCAATCCGAACAGCAGCACCATGAAGACATTCATTCCCCGGGCGCGCGCGAACGCGGCGTCCGGCGGCCCGACCAGCGAAGCAATCCTGCTCCCCCGCTTCAGGATACGAAGCGATGTCTCGAGCGCGTCGCCCCTGAGCGTACCCAGCACCGCGTCGTAATCCCGCAGCACCGCCTCGAATTGCTGGGTTTTGTAGTCGATCACCTCGTCAGCCCCGAGGCTGCGCACCAGATCGATGTTTCCAGTGCTGGTCGTCGTCCCGACTTTGGCGCCCAGATATTTCGCGAGTTGGATCGCGAATGTGCCGATGCCGCCGGCGCCCGCGGGGATGAACACCTTCTGGCCGGGCTTGAGACGTATGTGCTCCCTAAGAGCTTGCCATGATGTCAGGCCGACCATCGGGATCGAGGCCGCGTGCACGAAGTCCAGATTCGGCGGCTTGAGCGCGGCGGCATCCTCCGGCACGGTCGCGAATTCGGCGAGAGCGCCGGTGCCGTGGTCGAAGATGCTGGCGAAGACGGCGTCGCCCGGCTTGAAGCGGGTCACGCGGCTTCCGACCTCGACGACAATGCCCGCGAGATCGCTACCCAGCGTGGCCGGCAGCTGAAACTTGAGGATCGGCTTGAACGTTCCTTTCGGAATCATGTTGTCGATCGGGTTCAAGCCCGCGGCGTGAACCTGGACCAGAATTTCGTTCGGTTTGGGCGTCGGCAGCGGGACCTCGGCGAACGCGATCTGGTCCGGCTTGCCGTAACGCTTGAAAATGAGGGCTTTCATTTTTCCTCTCGGTCCGAAGGTTCTTCGCAACAGCAAGCTTGCGGCCGTCAGAAAGCCCGCGCGGTGCGGGCGGGCTGCGGCGCCGCCGTCGCGTCGAGCCGCAAATCCTTTCGGATCCCGGCATCCACCAGGGCTGCGGGCGCAAACCGACGCAGAAACCGCAGGCGCTTTGCAAGGCTGCCGGCCGCGTATTTGAGTTGCGGACGCGCCGCGCTCGCGGCCTTCAGCACGGTGTCGGCCACCACGCCGGGCTGTTCGGCCGTCGCCATCACCTCGTTCACCCGCTTGGTCACGCCGGCGCGCGCCTCGCGATATTCGTCGAACGTGGCGTCGGGCTCCATGAAGTTCGCGTCGAACGGGGTCTTGGTGTAGGCGGGCTCGACCACGGAGACCCGGATGCCCCGCGTGCGCAGTTCATGGTCGAGCGATTCCGAATAGCCCGCCACCGCGTGCTTGGTCGCGGCATAGAGCGCGCCGTAAGGCATCGGCAGAAACCCGAGCACCGAGCCGATATTGATGATGCGGCCGCTTCCATTGCGCCGCATGTGCGGCACCACGGCGCGCGTCATCCGGATCAGTCCGAAGAAGTTCGTCTCGAAAATCGCGCGCGCCTGCTCCATCGAGCTCTCTTCCGCGCCGGCAGGGGCAACGCCGAAGCCGGCATTGTTCACCAGCAGATCGATGCGGCCCTCGCGCCGGATCACCTCGCCGACGGCGGCTTCCACCGATGCATCGCTGGTGACGTCGAGAGCCAGCATCTCGAACGCCTGCTTGCGCCCCTGCGCGCCCCGCCTGCTGGTGCCGAACACCTTGTAGCCGGCGTTGGCGAGCCGCTCCGCCGTGGCCTGGCCGATGCCTGAGGAGGCGCCGGTCACCAGCGCGATCTTCGGTGTAATCCTGTTCATAATGCCTCTCCGGCGCCACTAAAGGGCGTGAAATCGTTTGATTACGATCGTAACTATTGATATACATGACGATCGTAATTATAAAAGTCAAGCCCCGTATCCGAGGATTGTCCCCATGCGCGTCTCGAAGGAACAGGCCGCCAAAAATCGCGAGCATATTCTCGAGACCGCCTCCCGCCTGCTGCGGGAGCGCGGCATCGCCGGCGTCGGTGTCGACGCGCTCGCCGAGGCGGCCGGGATGACGCACGGCAGCCTGTACAGTCAGTTCGGCTCCAAGGAGCGGCTGGTCGAGGAAGCCGTGGCCCATGCGATCAAGGCCAAAGGCCAGGAATTGCCCGAGGCGTTCGCGCTCGAGGACTATCTTTCGCAGTATCTCTCGCCGGGGCATCGCGACGATCCCGCCGCCGGCTGCCCCTTCGCTGCGCTCGCCTGTGAGGTTTCGCGTCAAGGCAGCGGCCTGAGGCAGCGCTTCACCGCCGGCGTGCGCGGCACGATCGCGCTGCTGAGCAGCCGGATGGCTTCCACGCTGAAGCCACGCCAGCGCGAGGACAAGGCGCTCGCAGCCGCCGCCTCAATGGTCGGCGCCCTCGTGCTCGCCCGCGCCGTGGACGATCCCAAGCTGTCGGACGATATCCTTCGCGCGACGAGGAATTCACTGGCGGGGTGACATCGTTCGCGGCGCGCCTATTTGCGGTTCGCTCCGGTGGAGCCGGAACCTGGCATGGCCTGCTGGCCGCCCTGGGTGTGCCTGGTGTCGTTGTCGCCTGGCCGCGCCGTGGAGGACTTGGCCGGTGCGTTCGCGCCGCCGCCATTGTTGTCCGATGACGTGTTGAGGCCGGAGGCTCCTGCTCCCGTCGTGCCGCCGGTGCCGGAGGAGCCGATGCTCGACCCGGTCCTGGACGCACCCGCGCCGCCTTGCGCAAATGCGGAAGGGGGGAATGCGAGAGCCGCAACGAGCCCTGCGAGAACCAGCTTTTTCATGTCCGCTCCTTTGCTTGACGTCGTCACATGCCGTGCCGAGGCAAAGATCTGGGGACGCACCTGTTCCTGCGGGGCAGCGCAAATCCGGCAACAGCGACGATGAGTCATCCCGAACTCATCGCGCCCGGGGCGATCCGTTCCTGCGCTTGCGGCGTTAGCTCGTAGCGGTCGCCGGCTTTCACCAGCCAGCCCGCCTCGATCATGCGTCGCGTCATGCCGGCGCTGCACAGCGGGTGGCTGCCGCCGGGATGAAACAGCGCGCCCTCGCGTTCGATCAGGTAGCCGTAAAGCCGCGCCTGTCGAAGCGGGTTTTGCATCCCTGGTGTGGGCGCCTCCATGGTGTCTCGCGCAGTCCTCCATCAGGCGGCCCCGGCCTGTGGCCCGGGGGCGGGGCTTCGGACCGGGGCCGCCATTGCCGGAATCGCAAGAACCCGGCGCGGCCCAATACGCGACGGCCCCAGGTCGTTCCTACAAAGCCGTTCCTATCGGCCGTTGCTATTTCCGGAATGGTGTCGGCAAGGCGAGGGGCCTAGGCCGACCAACGATCCTGCTCTTCCTGGTGGGCATGCTCGTTGAGCCGTTCGGCGATCTGATCCGCGATCTTCTCAGACTCGGCCGAGGCCACCGGCTCGCCCTTGTGGGTCCTGAGCTTGTCCTTGTCGGCTTCGATGGGAAAGTCGTCGGGCTTCAGTCCGGGAACCCTGGCCATGGCGCGCCTCATTGTGTCTCGCATCCGGAAAACACGGAGGCAGGCTGTTCGTTGCTGGAACAATGAAGCCGCGATCACGAGTCACAGCTGGCTCAATCGCCGCGCGCCCCGCGGGGCTTCATCCCCGGGGTTGAGCGCCGCCGAACCCGTCGGCGATGTCCCGGTCTTTACGCCGTGCGTGTCGGTCTTGGTCATCTGCACCTCCCTCGAAAAGACCGCAACGCGCCTTGCCGCAGGAAGTGCCAATCGAGGAGGTCGGATGCGGTGCACGTCCGTCGCGAGCGAGCGCGTCCCCGAGATGGCCCCGCTTGCGGGATTGCCAAATTGATCACAACCATAGCTTGCGCCACGCCCGGAAAACCAGCAGTATGCATGCTGGCGAAAGGTCGATCTGAAGTTGAACGACGCTGCCGCGTCACGGCATCACCGTCCCGGCGTCGGCCCGACACATCCGCGCTTCACCCTGGAAACCTCATGACCCGCATCGACGCCGTCGACTGCCACGCGACCATTGCAATCATCGGCGCGGGCCCGGCGGGCCTGTCGACCGCATGGTTCCTGTCGAAGAACGGGTTTCACAACGTCACGGTGCTGGAGAAGCTCGGCCAGATCGGCGGGCTCTGCAAGAGTCTCACCGTCGACGGCATGAGCTATGACCTCGGTGCCAACTACGTCACCTGGGCCTACCAGGAGACGCTGGAGATCGCGGAGGAGGTCGGCGCGACCACCTATGCCGAGGAGCCCTATACCTCGATCGACATCGCGCCTGACGGCAACAGCTTCACGTACCGATCGCTCATGGAGGCCGTGCTCTACGACCCCTACACCAAGTCCACGATCTCGTTGTGGACCTTCCTCTGGGCGGCGGTTCGATATCTCTATATCCGCTGGCAGCTGAGCGGCGTCATCGACGCGCCTGATTATCTCGACAAGATCCACGAGCGCCCCGAGCTCTGCGTCGACTTCAAGTCCTGGCTCGCAAGACAGGATCTGATGCCGCTGGCAACGCTGTTCCAGTTTCCGATCACGATCATGGGCTACGGCCAGCTCGACGACATCGCGACGCCCTACGCGCTGCGCTACATGTCGGTTCGGACGTTCTTTCCGATGGTGTTCGGGCACGGCCCGGTCAACTGGATCATCGGGAGCTGGCCGCGGCGTTTCACCGACGGATTCCAGCGGCTGTGGGAGCGGGTGTCCTGGCGCCTCAACGTCCGGCTCAACGTCAACATCACCAAAATCGAGCGTTCGGCGGCCGGCGTCCGGATCGACATGGAATATCCCGAGCAGGATCTGAACGACCTCAAGATCGTCAAGGACAGCAAGCTCTATGACTATCTGGTGCTCGCCTGTCCGCTGACGACGGACGTGTTCGCGCAGCTCGGCCTTGCTCCCAATGCCGCGGAGCAGAAAGTGAATCACGAGATCAACATCAATCCGTACTGCATGACGACATTCTGGATCGACATGAAGATGGATGCGCCGGTCGCGCCGGTGCTGCCGCTCACCGAGCAGGGCACGCCGTGGGCGGTCGCGCGGCAGTTTCAGGACAGCGGCAACATGTTCACGCAGTTCTACACCCGCCCCAGGGACAAGCAGACCAGCGACGAGGTCATTGCTGAGGTCAAGCGCCTGACCAAGCTGCTCGGCGGCACGATCGACACCAGCCAGCCGCGCTGGCACACGTTCGACGAATTCACCTACTTCCAGCACTTCACGCCGGACCAGATCAAGACCGGCATCTATGCCGACCTCGCCCGCATGCAGGGCGCCGACCGCACATTCTACGTCGGCGGCGCTACTGACTTCGAGCTGGTCGAGCCGATCGTGGTGCATTCGAAGTACATCGTCGAGAAGCACTTTGCCGGCGGGGTCTGCACGAATTAGCGCGGCCGGGCGGCGTCACCTCGTCCTCACCGCACGCCCGTGCCCTTGCAGCGCTGGCACTTCACCACCTTGTCGCCCTTCTTGAGCAGGCCTTTGCCCTCGCAGTTCTTGCATTTCTGCTTCTTCTTGATGTTCGGGCCTTTTTCACTGGTCATGGGAAGTCTCCTGCCGCGAGAGAGCGGTCAACTATCGCACCGGTTGAGAGGGCTCGGCAGGGGCGATCATCCAGACGGGCGCCGACAGCCTCGGCCACACCGTCATAGCCTCAAAAGGCTGGCGCCGCACTACGCGTTCACAAGGTGTCGCCCTTCAAAACCAGATTTCGTTCGCAGGCGAAGACCCGAGAGCCGACCCGCAACAGATCACAGGTCTGCCACCGCCCGGTGCGGATGGGCCTTCGAGGCCGCCGCCACCCGTTGGCTATTGCACGTGGAACAAAGTTGAACTATCTAGCCGCCGCATCGGGGGGTGGATCTGACCGTGGCACGAAAGCTGTCGTGGCCGGCCGGCAACAACGCTCCGGAATGTAGAAATCGGTTCAGCGTCGTGGGGAGATGAGCTGCCAATGGTCAAGGCATCAACGCTCGACCGGATTTTCGCAATTCTGCTCTTGATCGGGGCCGGGCTTCACGCTTTTGGATCGATCGCATCCTTCCCATTCGGGAGCACCGAACTGGTTTGGGCTCTCTCGGGAAGCCTGGCCGCCGGCTTGACCTCCGCGATCAATCTGGTTCGTGCCGGTCGGCCCGAAGACACCGCCGTGGCACGGTTATCGCTCGTCGCCAGCCTGTGCTGGGCCATCGTCGCAATAGGTTTCGGTGCAGCCATCGGCAGCCTGGTCGATCCCCGCGTCATTTGGCACCTCGTCTGCGCGCTGGCGCTCGCGGCCTTCAGCCTGCGGACCATGACCGGGCGTGCCGAAGCCATCGCCTGAGCCGCGGAGCAGCACGGCAGGCTTCCAGCTTCTATTTTGCGCCCGAGAAAACATCCGCTGCGTAGACGACTTTGCCGCCCACGACGGTCAACAGAGACGCCGTAGCGCCGATCTGCTCGACGGGGACGGACATGAAATCCCGATCGAGAATTGCGAAGTCGGCGAGCTTGCCGGTCTCCAGCGTGCCGCGCCGCGTCTCGTCGAAGCAGAACCACGCGCTTCCCACGGTGTAGAGGCGCAAGGCATCTTCGCGGCTGGGTGTTTCGTCCGGCCCGCGCGTCGAGTGTCCGCCGACGGTCTTGCCGTCGAGCATCCATTGCAGCGCCACGAACGGATTGTAGGATGCGACCCGATGCGCATCCGTGCCGGCGCCGACATGGACCCCCATGCGCAACGCCGTGGCGATGGGCGGCATGCTGCGTGCAGCTTCGCCGGCCTGCGCCACGATACGGTCGCCTCCGAGATACATCGCGTCCTGCATGGTCCAGCCGACACCGAGGGCTTTCATGCGCGCCAGCGTTTGGGGCGAGGTATTGTCGAGATGGGCGATCGACCAGCGCAGTGGCGCGAGCGGCGTCTCCTTGTTGACCTCGTCATAGAGGTCCAGGAGGTGATGGACGGATTTGTCGTCCTGCCAGTGGATGGTGACTGTCAGCCCTTGTTTGGCCGCCCAGCGAATGATCTCGCGGAACTTGTCCTTGGCGGCCGCGTCGGGCGCATTGTTGTTGTACATGGCGCCGGTGATCCGCTCGCCTAGTCCGTTGAACCGCAGCATGTCGTCGCCAAATCCCATCGGCAGGAACGGCGTGAGAGCCTTGTACTCCTCGAATTCCGCGCCGACATTCTGGGCGAACAGGCTGAAGGCAACCCGAACCGAAAGCGATTTCTCACGCCAGAGCTTTTGCAGGGCGGCGTAATGGCTGGGATAAATGCTGAAGCCGCCGGGATCCACGATCCCGGTCACGCCAAGACGATTGAGCTCCGTGAAGAACTGCCGGGTCCCGGCGACATTCTCGTCGAAATTCGGCCGAGGCAGCCGATCGAACAGCGCGGAGATGCTGACGATGGAGCCGTTGAGCCAGCCCGTGGTGTCGCCCGATGCGGCCGTGATACCGGCCGGCAGTTGATCCGCGGAGATCCCGAGGGCTTGCTGCGCTTTCGGCGTCATCAGCACCGCCGAATAGAACAGCTGGATGTAAGCCGGGTTGTCAGGAACGGCCGACATCACCTCGGCGAGCGTCGGCCGCCGCTTCTCCGCAAATTGCAATTCGCTCCAGCCACCGGCCACGATGATCCAGGACGCCGGGCGCGCTTGTGCCGCCTGGCGCAAGCGTTCCATGGCCTCAGGGATAGTCTTTGCGCCGATCCAGTTGACCTCGGTTGCGTAGGTGAGGCCGGCGCGCACGGCGTGAATATGGGAATCGATCAATCCCGGAATGATTGTGCGTCCACCTGCGTCGACACGGCGCGTCGCGGGCCCGATCAGGCCTTCCACGGCATCGTTGCCGCCAACTGCGACGAGCTTGCCGTCGCGGACTGCGAGAGCCTGCGCGATCGTCGATGCGGGATCGAGCGTCACGAGCTTTGCGTTCGTGACAATGAGGTCGGCCTTTTGTGCGTAAGACAAACCGGCCCAGCACGAGATCAGCAAAATCGCCAGAAGCTTTCGCATCATCAGTCCCGACATGAGAGAGGCCGAAGCGGCGCCACACATCCGCCGCTGGATGCGCTCGCGGACATCGCGCGTCGCAGAGGGGAGTGTCGCGATCCTGACCATGTCTGGCACCAACAAAATCAGCCGGTCCACTGGAAAATGCGGCAAGAGCCGGCTCGCAATAGATCGCAGGCTCTGCCACCGCCCGGGTGTTCGCGCCGCCCGGCACGCGCACGTTCGCGTTCCCCAGAATTAAGCTAGCAGTGCAATTAACTCTCGGATCTTACGCATTCGATAGAGTCGGTGGTGATCTAGGGAGAAGCCCCGTCTGCCTCTCGCCGTTCGATGGTTGCGTACAATCGTTGGGCGTCGTGTTCCCATACTTTCATATTTCTTAGGGAGGATCGCACTTGATCCCAAGTAAGTTCTTTAGGAAGTGTATCTGTTTTCTCGCGACCATAATCGAAAGCAGCGGCAGCAGCAGCATAGATGGAGGCAGCATCTAGTATGTATTCCTCAATGTTGATCTCTAAGATCATCGCCTCCTCGTCGCCTTGTTCAATAACTCTTACAACTTCAGCTATCCGGGCGCGACTTACCTGAATGCGCGCCAACATCCGCCGAAATAATGAAGTATCCAACGCGTCGGAGTATTCGATGAAGTCAGCAAATGCCTTCACCGTCTCGGTTGGCAGTTCGGGGAAGGTTGGCTCGACATTGAGATTGTGCGGTAGTGCACCATCCACGCATTCACCCCAAAGCTCCTCTAGTCCACGCATCGTGAGCGAGCAATAGGAGCTGATAACACTAAGGGATAGTGGAAGAATTGCCCTTAACGCGGCGTGCTTTTGCGAGCGACGTTTAGTTTCGAGTTCGGCGTTCGCCTTCAATGTTCGAGACGTATTGTACCACGCAACTCCCGCAGCGACTATCGCAATGGAGGACGCGATCAGAGTTTGCCACTGTTTCGCGCTTTCAATCCACGTTGACAGAAAGTTCATGTTGGCAGTCCACTATATCACTTCTGCTACGATGAAAACTCATACTCGTGCCACTGAGCCAAATAGCGTTGCTCATTGACGATGCTGCCAACAATTTCGGTGTAGGCTTTGAATGCGGTGCTGAACGAGCACTGAATCATTTCCTTCGCGGTTTGCTCTAGTCCATCTTTCCAATACGTCGCGTAGACGCGCTCACCTTTTATTCTATCCGATATGGTGCGTTCGATTTTGCCACAGTCGTCTACCCATACATGTATCAGAACCGACCAATCACCGTGGCCGCCGTATCGCTCGGAATTCAGCTGACGTGCGCGTTGGCCCATATCTCCAGCAACGCCAATCTTGATTACTCGACCCAGTAGCGATCCTGCTATGTACACGTAACCAGATGCAGACTCTCTCGCCGTGAAACCAATGTTCGCCGGCTTACACTGAGCGCAGTGCCCGGCGCGTGTCCGTATGAAATGCCCCTCGGCCCGACACGGCGAGCTGGTAAGTATCAGTATCTTTCCAGCCTCTTTCGCTTTGTATTCTCGCCAGCGCTTTCCCTGGCCGCGTCCATCATAAACATCTTCCTCGGAGAAGCCGTGGCGCGCGAGGAAAGTTTGCTCCTGCGGTGAAAAAATCGACATTGTTGAATCTCACTGAAAGCTCTCTGGCCTCATGATCTCGGCCAGGTTAAGTGCTGGCAGAGCTGTTAGATGCACGGTCGATGAAAACGGTCAGGGGCAAAGAGGGTGCGCGTCGGGCAGATGGGAGTGTTCGATGTCTGAAATAGACGAGGCTCAACTCTGGGCCGAGGAGGTCCAAGTTGGTCGTAAGTTATAGTGTGCCTTTCTCGCGCGAGCGTTTCGATGCCTCAAAGTCTCGTCGAAAGAATTTGTTCTCGTAAATCAGACGCCACGTCGCTGTGGAGCTATCACTGGCCGTGAGGCCGAGTTGAATGAAGAGATTGGGAGTGTCGAAGTTCGTAAACCACTTTGACTGACCGCCTCGTATGCCTGCTACAAAGTAGCCGGATTGGCCATAAATCGACTCCCCAAGCCTGTGAACTTGAGTCCCCTTGCCATATTTTTCTGACAGAAGACTCGCCAACTCGGTGTAGCGGGCAGAAATAGCGCTTCCTGCCGGATCGTCACTAAAGGGGCGGCTGGTTATGAGGACGCGCCAAAGCTTGTCGTTGAATCCGAACGACAATAGAGCGGCGCTTTGGTCAGCTAGCGCCTTGTCCATTTTCGAGGCGAGATAGCTCTTTCCAAAGTCCGTTCCTTCGATCTCTTTAAGCTCTATACCTTTGGCTTGGACTTCCGTCTGAGAGCTTCCCCAGACTAGGCCGATCGGAGCATCGGCTGTAGGCGACTGTGCCTGCGTAGGCGAGACGGGGCACGATACTGCCAATGCCAGAGCGAAAAGCGGCCTCCAAGTATACTTCATAGCGCGTCGCGATCCTTTACAACCTTACCCGGTGGTTGAGTTGGCTTAGTCGCATTATCGGTGAGGTCTGGGAGCGGCATCGGTATCCCGTGCTTCGCGGAGTAAAACTTCAACCTAAGCTGAGATACGCTCAGTTCATCAGTCTCTGCCTTTAGAAGAGACATGACGTGAATTAGTCCGCCTGAATATCTCGCTGCCTCTAGTTTGGAGGCGGCAGCCTTCTTCTCTGCCTGCGAAAGTTCTTCAAGGATCATGCCTAGTTCTTGGTCCGATGCGTCATGAACCGGTCGGCCGTCCAGCCGATAATCCAGAGCGATACGTCTGACGAAGGAGGTGCGTTTTTGATCGAGCATGGCCAGCGTATTTCGCGAGATCGCCAGCCGAAGCTCGATTAATCCTTTCAGAATTCCCGGTCCGTACTTTTCACTCTCCTCTTGCGTGGTCGATATCTGTGAGTAGAGAGCGGCCCGATCTCGGTCTATTTCAATTGTAGAGACTTGGGGTTCGTGAAGTACGACCCCAAGACTCGCGCTCAAGGCGACGCTCAAGATTGTCAAAACTGCAATGAGAAATTTTTGCACTTCTGCTCCCGTCCTGGATCATTTCGCAACTTACGGGAGTGCACAAGCAGAATGACAACGGTTCAGACTTTGGTCGAAGAGCCGGTCCGCCGTGGAAGGTCGTGAATACGGGGTTCGTATAAGCGGTTCGGGGATTATCGTGACACTCAACTCACGACGGCTGGCGGCGCATCAATGAGCATGTCTTGCAGCCCGCCTCCGCCCTTCGGGCTTCGGCGAGGCAGCCCTTGCTCACTTCGCTACGATAGAACTCGGGTGGCTTGCCGAGCCGAAGCTCGCGAAGCGAGTGTGGGGCCACTTTGAAAACGACTCGGCTATCGTATTGATATTCCACGACCCCGCGTTTTGAAAACGACTCGGTTTTGACTTTAAGAACGACTCGATCACCCCGTTTTTCGCTTTGAAAACGACTCGATCGCGTAAGTGGCTGTGAACACACTCGTTTTGTGGCTAGTTTTTCAGGTCTTGTTGAGCCTCATTGTGGTCATCGCAATCTCTAAATTCCCGAGGAAATGAGGTCGCTATCTCGAATTGCTCGTCGGGAAAGAAGCCTCCCATGTCAAGACGGGAGCTGCGAGAAATGTCCGGCATCAATGACGAGACATCATAAGCTTTCTACGAGACGAATTCTGTCGCCAAATTTTGCCAGTGTCGATGGGAATGAGACCCATGAGAAACTTTCGGCGCCTATTCCGTCCCCGAGCCTATCGTGAACGGAGCAGCTGCCATGACATCCAGACGAACCGAATTCGCAGCCGCCGTTCTCGACCTCCTGGACTTCATCGAGGAGAAGATCGGGGAGGCGCAGCAGGATGAGACCTCGAGGATCGGCGCCGTAGGCGAGGCGGCAGGCGCCGTCCCCGTGCTGCGCGACCGACTGAGTGAGAACGAGTTCGTGCAGGCGAACTTCATCCTCGTTCTCGGCAACGTCATCGAGGAGCGCTGGGCTCCCGACTGGTGGGAAGGCTTCGCCAAGATGGAGCGGATGGAGTTCGAACAGGCCGCCCGTGATCTCGCCGGACCGGAGGGGCGGCTCGCGATCCTGCGCAAGATCGTGGCGGAGGCGGGCGCGGCCTGATCCGGTTTCTGGACGGGAGCGACTCGGTTAGCTTCGTTGGGTCCTTGGTGATGCGGGGCTTGCGATGGCTGAGCCGAAGCCGAAAGCGGTCAGGAAGACCAGGCGGAGGCGCAAGCCGCGCGAGGAAATCGTCAACTACATCGTGGCGATCGAGGATTGGGACTGGGGCTACTCGTTCTCGCTCAACGCGGAGCGGCGCCCCATCGACCCGTATCAGGAATTCCGCCACCTCCAGGTCCGGGGCAGGCTGCTGCAGCCGACCGGGCTGCAGTCCGACAGGGTCGAGATCTCGCTGTTACCGTCCCCGGAGCTCATCACGGACCGCCGCAAGGAGCTCGAGCCGGTCGCCCTCGGGTCGCTGGCCGCCCGTCCCGACGGCATCTCAGGCAACATCGGAATCCCTTGGGACGCGCTGACGCCGATCTTGCAGATGTTAATCGCCGGGCGGTTCAGGTTCGTCCTGATGCGCGGTACCAGCTTTCGGCATCGCAGCGCCAGGCTGAACAGCCTGCGGCTCGAGACAAAGCTGACCGAAGACGACCTGTCGATTGCGGAAGAGGCGGCGGGCTGATCGAGCCGCAGAGCAGGTCGCGCTGGCGCGTCCCTTGACGACGTGAGCCAATCGCGACCTTATCTCCGACGCTGGGGCGCATCTTTCATGTCGTCACCCGGAGATTCGCGGAGACGACGATGTCTGAATTCCTTTTCGGCCCCAAGATCCTCGATGCGATCAACTCCTCCGTCACCCACGCCAAGTCCGCGTCCATCGACCTCGCGGTGGCATATTGGGGTCGCGGCATGGCAGATGAACTGAAGCTCCTCGATACCGCCGCACCCGTCCGCATCCTGTGTGATCTGAACAGCGGTTTCTGCGATCCGGACGAGCTCAAACGTCTCCTCCGTCGCAACAATACGAGGATCAAGACCCGAAACGGATTGCATTCCAAGGTTTACCTCGGTCCCCATACTGTCGTCGTTGGCTCGGCCAATGCTTCCAACCGAGGATTAAAGAAACTGTCTGACCTCGAAGCCGCCATTTCCGATGCAACGTCGGTCGCCGCCGCCCGCAAGTGGTTCGATGTCCTCTGGAACGAGGAAGAATCCTTGGATGTGGACGAGGAAATCCTCAAGTCGGCTCCGCCGCCTCAGTCTTCTCTGACGTTTCTGACCCTGCTAACCATGGCGCCAGCGCTGCTCGCCCATTTCAAAATCCATTTCGTTGCGCTCATCGAGCCGTCTCTCAAGCGCTGTAACGAGCAGTACGAGGAGACGTGGACGGCGATAAAGGCTCTGCGCCCTCCCATCTATTCCGCAGCCGAGCTTCAGCACTATGGCGACGACTATCCGTTTTACATCGACCAAGGCAAATCTTGGACGTTGTCCCTGGGAACGTTCGTCGTCAGCTTCTGGCTCTACGCCGACACAACGAAGCCGGCGGAAATCGGCGGCGTATACCGCGTCAAGAAGATCGGCGATCTGAACGGGAAGAGGATCATTTTCGGGCAGCCTATCCACGACACGAACCGCATGTTCGGATTCTCGATCCCGCCCAAGGAGCGCAAGATCGTCGAGAAGCTGATCGACCATTGCGTCAGGAAACGCTTCGAGAGGCTCGGCGCATCATCGCACCATGCGATTGAGATCTCGGCCGACGAATTGGCCTTAGCGATACCGAGCGTTCTATAGGATCGAAAGGCCGATAAGACTCGGGCCTGACGTCAAAGCCGGCACTTTCTCGCTCGACGCCGCCGAATGTCCTCGATGAGTTGGCTGACCCGTCCTTGGAGAGACGGCGGGCAGCCCGCTACACCTGCCGGCCAAGTAGTCCGCTAAGGCGGCGTACGACCGAGGTTCGTCAGGCCTCGCCAGGCCCGGAGAAGATCGAAGACGGCGGCGTGGTGCGTGGTGCCGGCAGCGGCCTTTCGGTCGCTCCCGATCGCGAGGTCGGACCGCCCTTGGCGTCGTATCGCATGGCGAGATCCAGCAGGCGTCGCCTGGTGAACGGGTCTGCCTTCTCGGCGAGGGTCCGGACCCGATGGGCGAGACCCTGATAGAATTCCAGCTCCATGACGCACCCCCGCAACATCACCGACCGCAGGAATTGAGTACGTCCGAGGCTGGAGAGTCAAGATATCGGCCTGCACCAACGTGAGCGGCGCCGGACAATTTCCGACAAGCGCTTGTGTTCGCGCTGTGAGCGGAACTAAGCTGGTAGCGGCAGGGAAACCGACATGTCGGTGCTTCATCCGATCCGGAAGGCGTGCCCCTCATGCGGGAGGCCGATGAAGCTCGTCTCGCAGGGGGGCGGCCGGGACCGCTACGTTTGCCCGCACTGCGTCGACGATCCGCTGCACGACCCTGCGGCCCTCAAATGGGCCGACAGTCCGCTGAGGCCGCCGGCCGACCCCAAAACGTAACCGACTCCGCAGCGACTTTGGAAGGTCGCTCCGCATATCCGGTGAGGGGCTTGGCGCGGGTCCGGGTTGGTCTCGTCACGGGGAGGAGTGTCTCTCCCTGCCGACCGCGTTTACCGCTCGGACGACCTCCTCCGGCGGAAAAGGCTTCCGCAGGAATACGCTGCCCGCCACCGGGCGGGGTGCGACGGGCGAGAAGCCGGTGGCGTAGATTACCGGCAGCTCGGGATCCTGCTCGCGGCAACGTTCGGCAATCTGCCACCCGTCGATGGCGCCCGGCAGTCTGATATCGGTTACGAGCACATCCGCGACGCGCCTTCCGAACCATGCCAGCGCGTCTTCCCCATTGGACGCATGGATGACTTCGTAGCCCGCCTCACGAAGAGCCTCCACCACGAATTCCCGGATGAGGGGGTCGTCCTCGACGACGAGTATTCGCACCGGCGGCTCCGCGTATCCTTAAATCTGATGCCAGTCTGCGAACGGCGGAAGCGTCGTGCCGTTCCTTCAAGCTTACTTGCATCCAGCGCATTCCGGGCGGCGAGCGCACGCTAGGTTGCCGGCGCGGGGTCTTCCTTCAGGCCGCGGGCGACGATCCGCAGCGCCCCATCCGGAAGCGGCCGCTGCAGCAGAAGGGCTTCCTCCGCGGGCCCGGTCATCCAGGTCTCGACCTCGTCGGGCGTCGTCAGGATCACCGGCATCGCCTTCGGATGGATGGCGCCGACCTCGGCGTTCGGCTCGGTCGTCAGGAACGCGTAGAGGTCGTTCGTGGTCTCGCCTTCCTTGACCTTCCTGACCGACGTCCAGTTTGCCCAGATGCCAGCGAAACAGGCGAGCGGTCGGGTCTCGTCGAGCGCGAACCAGATGTCTCCGCCCTCTGCCCTGTTGAACTCGCTGAAGCTGTTGAACGGCACGATGCAGCGGTTCTCGACGCCGAGCCAGCGCGCCCAGTGCTTTGACTTCACGTTTCGGATGTTGGTCGTGCCGGAGTCCGGCTCCATCCGGAGCAATTCCTTGAAATCCACGGTCTTGCCCTTGGCTTGCAGCTTCTCGGCGCGCTTCTTGGTGGCGTCCATGAGAGCCTTTGATGACGACGGCATGCCCCAGCGTGCGGTGGCAAGCTCGCGGCCTTCGGCGCCGGTCCTGACTATCGGCGCCGAGTAGTCCGGAAACACGCCTGGCATCGGCGCGAGATTGCCGACGTACTGGTTGACCACGCGGAACAGCGCGCTGATGGCGGCCTGGTTGGTGGTGATCGAGTAGAGATTGCACAAGATTTCAGGTCTCCGGATCCGGATGCCGGCCCCGCTGGGCCAGCTGCAACAGCGTGGCAGCCTGCCGGCGTCCGGCCTTAGCACACTTGCTGCAGCGGAGGCGGCTCGCCAGGTCGTGCACGAACGTGGTCGGTGGATGGCGCAGCGCGGCCATGTCGACGTCCCGTTTGGTCCTGCAGCGCGAGCACTCGATCTCGATCCATGCGTAGCCCCCGTTCAGGGCCTGGTCGATGGTCGGGGACGGGTCGATCGGGCCGCCGTCCGCCCACATCCGCTCGTTCCAGCTTTCGCAAAGCAACTTGTCGGCCTGCTGCAGCATGGCCTCCGCCTTCGCCCGTATCTCGACAGACTGCGCAGCCAGGATGTTGGCCATCGCGCGCGACTTCCCAAGCTCCTTGTTGAGAGCCTTGCGGTCGCCTCCGGAGAGGGGCGTCGGATGATACTTCGGCGCCATCGACTGGCGCCTAGGACACGTCGAAGGTCGGCCAGCAGCCATCTTCCTCATGGCGGCCGGTTCGGTTGGTGCAGGTGTTGTCGAGCAGCCGCTGACCGACATCCCTCCAGATCGCCTCCGGACCGTAGAGCCGGGTGGCGTCCGCCTTCTGAATCTCGATCAACCTGCCGCAGCGCCGGCAGCCGACCCTGAGAAGGTGCTGGGAAATCTGCCGCAGCGGCAGCAGGCGTCCGGCGGTGTCGGGGCCGGGGCTGACCGCTTCGGCGCGAGGGTCCTGAAGGAGCGCCTGCCAGTATTCCGGCGGCAGAGCTTCATTCGGAGCCAATCCGCGTACGGATGGGGCCTTTCCGCCGACGGCAGCGGCCATCTTTTGCATCTGCTTCGGTGTCGGCATGCGCCAGCTCGCGGGTCGGTCGGCCATGATCGATTAGAACATATCAAGAACAGCAGAGTCGAGTCCGTCCAAAGTCGAAAGTGGAGAAATGATCCGGACGTCGCGCAGTGTCGGAACCGCCCCGCCTCGTTCGTCTTGAGTCCAAGTCCCGTACCTGGAGCGTTGCGTAACCATGGCCCCGCGAGCGAACTGGAAAGGCTTCCTGCGTCTGTCCCTCGTCACCTGCCCAGTGGCGCTCTATCCGGCCACGTCCGAGAGCGAGAAGATCAGCTTCAACCAGCTCAATCGGCAGACGGGGCACCGGATCAAATACCTGAAGGTCGACGCCGATACCGGCGACGAGGTGCCGAACGAGGACATCGTCAAGGGCTACCAGCTCGAGAAGGACCAGTTCATCGAGGTCACCAAGGAGGAGCTCGAGGAGATCGCGCTGGAGTCCACGCGCACCATCGAGATCGACGAGTTCGTCGACAAGGCCGACATCGATCCGCGCTACCTGATCCGTCCCTACTACATCCGCCCCGACGGCAAAGTCGGGCACGACGCCTTCGCCGTGATCCGGGAGACCATCCGCGAGATGGACAAGGTCGCGATCGGGCGGGTGGTGCTGACCAATCGCGAGCACATCATCGCGCTCGAGCCGATGGACAAGGGGCTCGTCGGGACGCTGCTGCGCTATCCCTACGAGGTGCGCAGCGAGCAGGAGTATTTCGACGAGATCCAGGATGTGAAGGTCACGAAGGACATGCTCGATCTCGCCAGGCACATCGTGAACCAGAAAGCGGGCAGCTTCGAGCCGGAGAAGTTCGAGGACCACTACGAGTCCGCGCTGATCGACCTCATCAACCAGAAGCGCGCCGGTAAGGCGATCACGTCGAAGGAGAAGCCTGTCGCGACCAACGTGGTCAATCTGATGGAGGCGCTGCGTCGGAGCGTAGGTCAGGAGGGCGCCCCGGCGAAAGCCGCTAAGCCCGCCAAGAAGCCGCGGAAGGCTGCTGCAGGCCAGAAGGAGATGCTGATGCCGATTGCCGGTAAGAAGCCCGCCAAGGAGATGGCCGCGAAGAAGCCGGCGGCGGAGGCGCGGCGGAAGTCGGCCTAAGTAGGCGTTCCAATTGCCGCATTTCACTGTCAACGATCGAAGGACTTTCCTCTCGCGCGAAAATGCGGCAACCTTCACTTATGCTTGCTCACACTCCGATCTGGACGGGGCCAGGGTCCACCGAACTGGCCGATGCATTCGAACGACATCTTCCGTTGTCGCGGCAGGACCGTGCTTACTTCCTTGGCGTAGTTGACAGTGAATGGCTAAACGTTCTGTGGGATCGTGCTCGGCGTGATCGCGATCCCGCGCTGCTCGAACTCACCGATCGCATGCTTCTCCTTCTTGCTGATCCGAAGACCCATGGTGATTTCAAGAAGCAGTTCGAGGAGACGTATGAGAAGGCGCTTCGGCTTGCGTATCCGGTGAGCAGGGCTCTCCTCGACGAGTTTCACCGGCAATCCGGCATCACACAGGATTATACGCTTAGATGCTTCGACCGTGGGCAACTGCGCGCAATCGAGGACGCCGCCGTCGCCGATACGTCGATGAGCATTTTTGCGCAGGAAATGCTAACGAAGCTGATCGCCCAATCTAAGTCGCCGCGCCACGAGGTGTATCGTTCGGTCTTCGACATTTATTCGGAAGCCCTTCTTTGTAGGCTCCTGCGCGAGCGCGGTAGCGGAAGGCTGAGGATCAGCAAGATCCCGGAGACGTCCCGGGCAGGTCCTGATTTCGAGTGCGAATTGGATACCGAAATAAATGGCGAGCCAAAGACGCTGTCGTTCTTCATCGAGGTGAAGTCCCTAGATATCGTCGATGCGCCACAGCGTCTTCCGGAGATGCTGGATGCGGGCATGGACGCGCAGATCGAACTTGATCGTCAAGTCGCTGAAGGCCGTCAGATTGCTGTGGTCGAGGGGGAAATCTCACCTCACCGTCGATACGGAGGAGATGGGGGTTACGATCCCAAGTCCGTCAGATTGGCTATCGAAAATCTTATCCAAAAGGCTGCAGGTAATTTCAAGAACACGCAATTCATGCGGGGCCCGACCTTCGCTTTGGCCAACCTGCTACGCCTCCCGTTGCCGGGGCAGAAGGTGGGGGCGCTCGCCCCGTTTTTCTACGATCCCTGGATGGGTGGAGCATGTGTGAGCGGCGCGTTATGGCATTTTGCCTTCGGAGAGCTGGGAGCGCCGATTCACAGGTCTCCCGATTTCGAAGGTGCCGGCACGATCGACGGAAGGCTTCGAAGGGCTGGCGTTTTGATCGATGAGGCTCTTGGGCTGGACACGCCGGGCCTTATTGCGGTCCATTACGATCAAGGAGCATATCGGTTCGACGGCTTCTATGACGAGCGGTGGGAATCTGAGAAGTGGAACTGGAGCAACATCGAGATAGAAGCTGTATTCGAGGCGCTTTGTGGGGACTACAACAATCAAGCCAACGGACGCGCCGATCGTTATTCGCGCGGCGGAGATAGAACTTAGGTTCAAGAGGACTGACGCTCGGCGAGATCCTACTGGGCGTTCAGCACTCGGGGCAGGTGTCGCCGATCCCGTCCAACACTTCCGCGATGGCGCGGGCAGCGATCTCGGTCGAGCCACGCGAGCGATATCGAACGCTTGCTCGCCCGAGTGAAAGTATGTGCTCGGATCGTTGGCTTTTCCGTCAACATTAGCATCGAGGGCGCCCGAACCGAATCCCTTCGTCCCCTTCGTTCGTTCCGTGCGCAGCACGAGACCTGGATTTCTGATCGGCAGGGCATAGCTTTCCACGTGTTCCACCGCGTGCGCGGCGAGAATGCACTCGCGCCCGTAGCCTCGGTTGTCCTCATGGGGTAGAGACCCGGTTTTCAATCAGCGAGCGAAGATGACGAAGGCCTCTGCAATCACCCCAAGGAATCTGCGGGCGGCGCGCGCTTTGTCGGCGCAGTCGATCAGGGACGTCGCGCTCGCCGCCCAGGTTAGCCCGTGGGTGATCTCCGACTTCGAGCGGGGACAGCGGAACTCTCTCGGAGAACACGCCGAGGCCGTCGGTGAGGCAATGGCCAAATTCGGAGTTAGCTTCCAGGCTGATGGCACCATCTCGGTAGCGGCTCCGTCCGCTCCGGCTCTGTCGGTCGGATCGCCCTTCCGATGGATCGAAGCACAAGACCTGGCCGTATGGGCTGGAACGCGCGACGGGCAAGAGGGACTTCCGGAGCTCATCAGCCGACTGATCTTGGCGACGGTGGGACCTAGCGCGCAGTTTCGATTCCCCGCCGGCGACAGCATCGTTTTCCCGGGATGGGACGGTGTCTGCAATGTGGAGATCGGGAAGGACAACGTTCCAAACGGAGTGTCGGTGTGGGAAATCGGAGCGCAGCGGACCGACATCAAAGGCAAGGCCGATGAGGACTACGAAAAGCGCTCAACTGGACCCACGACCATCCAGCGCGCCGACAGCACCTTCGTTTTCGTGACGCCTCATCGCTGGCCCGCGAAGCTCGCTTGGGTTCAAGAAAAGGAAGCCGTTCTTCCTCCGGTCTGGCGCAAGGTCAGCGCCATCGACGGCGACGACCTGGTGCATTGGCTCGATCTCTGCCCGGGAGTTTCGCAGTGGCTCGCGAGCCGGATCGGGAAGCGGAGGCCGGGTACTCGAGATCTCAGGCAGGCCTTCGAAGAATGGTCCCTTGCCACGGACCCGCCGATGAGCGCGGGCCTTCTGCTCGCCGATCGCGATGAAGAGGCCACCCGGCTGCGCCGCTGGCTGGTCGGCTCGCCTTCCGTAGAGAGCGTTCAAGCCGAGTCGGTCGACGAAGCGGTCGCGTTCTTGGGAGCTGTCGTCGAGCCGCTTCCGACGGCCTACCGGATGTTCTGGGAAGGTCGATTTCTCGTCGCGGGATCGACGGAAGCGGCTCGGGCTCTGGCCGACCTCAGCGCCAAGGTCGTTGTGGTCCTTGAAGAAGGCGATTCCGGGCTGGCCGCTTCGCTCGTCAGGAGTGGCCATCACGTGTTTGTTGCGCTGGGTTCGGAGGCGCTGAGGTCCGACAAGATCGTGCAGCTGCCACGGCCATGGCGCCTCACGGTCGAGCGAGAGCTGGGCCTCATGGGCGTCGATCAGTACAAAGCTCAAGGCTTGGCGAAGGAATGCGGACGCAGTCTGGCAGTTTTGCGCCGATTGATGCCCGCGGGCCCCGACAGAATGCCCTCGTGGGCGGCGTCTCCGGTCTCGTCGGCGTTGCTGGCCGCCATGCTCGCTGGCGCGTGGGATGTGGCCCATCCCGTCGACCGCGACGTGCTTGAGCGGCTGAGTGGCCGAACTTATGATGAGTTGGAGGCTGAACTCGCCCCTTGGGCGGGCGTTCTGGATAGCCCGCTTCGTCGAGCGGGCTCTGCCTGGAAGTTGGCGTCGTTGCGGGATAGCTGGTTTCTTTTGGCCGGACACCTGACCGCTCGTCACCTTGATCTTTTGTCGGACGCCTTCTTGGAGGTGCTGTCGGCAGATAATCCGGATTTTGATGCCGATCCGGCCGACAAGTGGAAACTTCAGCTGGGCCCGCCCAAGCTCGCTTCCGGGCTGCTCAGGAACGGGCTGACCGAAGCCATGATCGCACTTGCGGTCTTTCCCGAGCGTGCGGGCGCTGTTCGCGACGCGAAGAGTCGAACCGAAGCGGCTGTTCGTGCGCTGCTGCAGGGCGCGGATGAGCGCAAGTGGTGGTCTCTATCGCATGACTTCCGCGGACTTGCCGAGGCTTCACCTGAAGCGTTCCTCGATTGTCTTGAGCGAGCGCTGGACGCCGATCCTTCTCCGATCGCCTCCCTGTTCAGGAGCGATGAAGGATTTCTCTACGACAGGACGGAGTATCTCGCCGATCTCATGTGGGCGCTCGAGATTCTGGCGTGGAGCCCCGATTATCTGGGACGGGTAGCCTTCGCGCTTTCCCGATTGGCCGAGATGGACCCTGGCGGCAGTTGGGGAAACCGTCCAGACGCCACTCTCAAGCGCGTCCTTTTGCCGTGGCGCCCGCAGACGTTCGCCAGTGCGGCTGAACGGCTCGAGGTGCTGGACGCCATAGTTGCACGACATCCTGGGGTCGGATGGGACTTGCTTATCGCTCTCGCGCCGGCTGACTTTGCGTCGGAACAGGGTGCGGCATTTCCTCGATGGCGAGACTTCTCGGCGGGCGACCAGGCGCAGACTTTGACTCGTGACGCGGTCCTTCGGAACTACGCCGATATCGGTCAACGCCTTCTCGCTGCGGCTGGAAACACGCCGGAGCGCTGGGTCGAATTGCTGGATCGCTGGCACGGCTTCGACGAGGAATGGCGCGCCAACGCGGAGGCTATGCTGGTTGGCGTAACCGTGGGGTTCAGTCCGGATGAGCGGATTGAGCTTCATGAAGCGTTGCGGCGGATGATCGGCCGGCACGAGCAGGCGGTTCAGGCGCCTTGGTCGCTCAAATCGGACGCGCTCCGTCCATTGAAGGCATTGCTCGCGCAATTGGAGCCGACCGATCCGGTCGTGAGGCATGCTTACCTGTTCGGTGGCGCCACATTCACTTTTCGCGGCGACAGGTCCTGGCGTGACGTGGAAGAGGAGATCAATTCGAAGCGTTCCGTTGCCGCCGAACAGATTCTGGCGACGGCTTCGGCGGAAGCCGTGATTGCGATGGCAGGTCAGGTTCGGCAGCCCCGGATTCTCGGGGAGGCGCTCGCTTCCGCCGTTGCGTCCGATCCGATCAAGGACAGCCTGCTGGAAGCCGCGCTGCCGGTGTCGAAACTGCGGGAGTTCGTCCGAGGCTTTTTGTTTGGCCTCGTTCGGCTCAGAGGAGAGAAGTGGCTGCTCGGTCGCTTCATGGAAGGTGTGAGCAGATCGGAGGGGCCGGACGTCCTGGCGCGACTGGCGCTTTCGCTCTCGGATGGACAGCAAACCTGGGAAACCGTCGATGCCGCCGGACCTGCGGTTGCCCGGGCGTACTGGCAGCAGATCGAAGACCACTCCATTCCCGAGAGCGCTGATCCGTTGTTCGTGATCGACAAGCTTCTGGCTGTTGACCGCGGCGGCACAGCGCTGGCGTGGATCGGCGGGCATGAAACGCTCACTGTGCCTGCTGCTCTCGTTGTTGCAGTCCTGCGCCATCCATCGACCATCGCTGGGGGGAGTCAAGATGGTGACGGGATGTTCCAGTATTACGTCGTGCAACTGTTCGAACGACTTGACGCTGATCCTGCTGCTACGCCTCAGGAGCTCGCGGGACTGGAATGGATTTACTATTCCCTGCTGGAGCATTCGCAACGTCCAGCGAAGGTGTTCGAGGCGGCCCTGGCGACGGAGCCGCGTCTATTCATGGACCTGATCGCGCGTGCATACGTTCCGGACGGCGAGGTCGCGCCTGCGGAAATTTCTGAGCAGGACAAGACGGTCGCAACACAGGCGTGGCGCGTGCTGTCGAGTTGGGCGACCGTTCCCGGCACAACGGTCAATGGCGACATCGATGTTGGCAGTTTGCAAACCTGGGTGGACGAGGTTCGCAAGATCGCCCAACAGAAGCGCCTTGGACCGATCACGGAAGATAAGATCGGAGCTATCCTGTCGGCGGCTCCCCGGCGGGATGGTTTGCCATGGCCGCCGCCCGCCGTCCGGCAGATTCTTGAGACTTCGAGGAGCGACGCCTTGGAAGACGGCTTTTACTCGGCTCTGCGTAACAGACGCGGCGCGACCATGCGACGGGCGAACGATGGCGGAGAGCAGGAGCGCGATTTGGTGGCGATGTACCGGGCTGACGCAAAGTCGGCGGGCGCCGCCAACGTGAGAACGCGCGCGCTGCTTAATAGGATCGCCGATAGCTACAAGGATCAGGCGGATGACGAGGATCAGGGTGCCGACCGACGAGACTGGTAGCGCCTTTGCTGGTTCGGCAAGTTGTTGCGGTGGGGAAGAAGCCTGCTGTCGTCGGCGGAAACGCGCCTCTGGACGACAAGACACCGGGAACCGAAGTGAGGGGGCCGAAGGGGAGGCGTCCGCCACCTGGCGGACGTCCCTGAAGGACTAGCTTTCGGCTGCTGCGGGAAGGTCTCAGCTTGGGTCGTTGCCGCCGACGTACTCGGTGACGGCCTCCTCGGACTGCCTGGCCCAGGAGCCCGTCGGGTTCGCGCGGTCCAGCAGCTCGCGGGCGACCGCGTCCAGGTCCGCCGCCTGCAGCGCCGCCATCTGGAACGCGTCGCGCGTGGCGAACTCGTCATCGGAGACCTCGTCGTCGAGGAGGATGAGCGGCTCGTCGGGATTGCGCAGGCAAAAGTGGCGCCAGTTCTCGAACCCGCACAGTTTGGCCGCGAGCTCCAGGCAGACCGTGTGCTTGAGCTCGACGCCGAGCCCGCTCAGCACCTTACGCAGTCGCTTTGCCATGCCCCTCATGCACTCTTCGGTCATCGTGACGATCATCGTGTACTCCTCTTACTGGTCGATGTCAGGGAAGGTGCGGGCAGCGAGCGAGTAGGACTCGCGCCAGCGCTCGATCTGGTGGCCAAGGTCCATGAGCGTCGTGAGCGGCTTGTTCTGGAGGTGAGCGCCGAGATCGCGTAGGACCGCATTCGCGAGAGCGCTCGTAGCGGGCGGCGAGCCGTAGACGAGCGGGATGCCATGGCGGTCGGCCCAGGTCAGGAAGGGGAAGAAGGCGTGGTCGTGGATATAGTCGAGCCAGATAGCCTCGGGACGGTCGAACGACCTGACGAGCTGATCCAATCCGTCGGTGACCGCTCCGGAGAGCTCGGATGAAACGGTCGCGCTCAGCGGGCGGCGTGTGTGGACGTCGATCACCAGCGTGACAATCGGACGGCCGTCCAGGTCGAGCATTGCGATATCGATGGCCCAGGCCTGGTTTCTCCGCGTGGCCTGGCGGATGCTGATGAACTTGTTCATGTCGTGGCTCCAGCTTTGCCTTTTTGATTGAGATGACATCTGGACGCAGCCTGCCGGCCGTCGCGCTCGGCGAGCGCGATCCCGAAGCGTTCGAGCGCATTCCAGACCGACGTCTTGCTGGTCTTCGCGCCGCGACTGGTGAGCGCTTCGTGCACCTCGGCCAGCTTGATGGTCGGGCGCCTGGCGAAGAGCTCCCGGAGGAAGTCTTCCTGCGCGTCGAGCTTGGAGCGGTAGCCGTGCTTCCGCTCGGCGACCGCTCCAGTCTTGCGCCAGACCTCCACCCAGAGCTTGGCCTTCCGGTAGGGCAGTCGCATCGCCTCGGCGGTGGCCTTGGGGCCGGCACCGGCCGCGACGGCTGCGAGGAACCTGGTGCGGACGGTCTCGGGCGTTTCGGCGAGCGATGCGTTCTTCGCGGCGGTATCGTCGAGGAGCTTGTCGAGCAGCGGCTCGACGGCAAGGCGCAGGTATCCGAAGTCGCGGTTCGCCTGCAGCGCGATCTCCGGATGGACGCCGTTCGAGCGCAGCCAGGTCGGCACTCGGCGGGCGTGCATCCCGCTGCGGCGCGCGATCTCGGCCACGAACATGTAGACGCCGGCGAGTGCGTGGACCTCGATGCTGGCGTACGGCGTGTAGCCGGGGCCGCGCTGCGCCAGCAGATCCGGCCTGGAGCCGGCGAGCCGGGACAGGAAGGCGACATTGACGTGTAGGATCTCTGCGGCGGTCGACTGCGCGATCCACTCGGGAGGCGTGGAGGCGGAGGGATCTTCGTGCAGATGGCAGGCGACGCCTGCCACGAAGGCATTGATGTCCTCCACCGCGAGACTGACGCGGATGTTGCGACGCTTGGTGCCTTTGTCGAAAACTCCGGCGTCGCCGGCGACGATGGCCGAGACGATCGCCGCCCAGGGCGTTTCGCCAGTGCCGATGGCGCGGGCCGCGACGGCGATCGAGCGGCAATTGTCGCCGGCGGGGCGCGCGGCGGACCAAACCTTCTCCATGAGATCGTCGATCGACGACTTGCTGTAGGCGACGAAGCCGGCGACCAGGCCGCAGACCGGTCCGTCCAGTCGACGGATCAGGCCGCGCTCGGCGAGGCTCGGCAGCACGGTCGGCGGGAGCCCGAGCAGGCCGGCCGCGACGCTCTCGCTGGCGGCGTCCTTCAGCTGCAGCAGCAGCGGCATGACTGTCATTCGGCCTGCAATATTGACCCCCTAAGCCGGGGGATCGGCGTCCAAAATTGACCCCCTACAGGTTGGTCTGTTGCGCTGCCTGCTTCGTAACAAAGCAGGTGGTGGGGGATGCTGATCGTGGAGACGATTGCCCGGATCCGGCGCGAGCACTTCATCAAGGGCAAGACGATCAAGGAGATCGCCCGTGACCTGAAGGTGTCGCGGAACACGGTTCGGAAGGTGCTGAGGTCGGGAGAGACCTCCTTCGAGTACGAACGGCAGGTGCAGCCGCGGCCAAAGCTCGGACAATGGGCAGTCGAACTTGACGGGCTGCTTGCGTCGAACGTGACTAAATCCGCTCGTGAACAGTTGACGCTGATCCGGATCTTCGAAGAGTTGCGCGGCCGCGGCTATGACGGCGGTTACGATGCGGTGCGGCGTTACGCCAGGCGCTGGAGCAAAGAACGCGGGCAACCGACCGCAGCCGCTTATGTTCCGCTGAGCTTTGCCCCAGGCGAAGCCTACCAGTTCGACTGGAGCCACGAGGTGGTCTTGCTGAGCGGCACCACGGTGATGGTGAAGGCCGCCCATGTCCGGCTCTGTCACAGCCGCATGCTGTTCGTGCGAGCCTATCCGCGGGAGACGCAGGAGATGGTGTTCGATGCCCACGACCGGGCGTTCGCCCTGTTCAAAGGCACCTGCACTCGCGGCATCTACGACAACATGAAGACCGCGGTAGAGACGATTTTCGTCGGTAAAGGGCGTCTCTACAATCGCCGCTTCTTGCAGATGTGCAGCCACTATCTGGTCGATCCGGTCGCCTGCACGCCAGCGTCGGGCTGGGAGAAGGGGCAGGTCGAGAACCAGGTTGGGCTGGTCAGGGAACGCTTCTTCACGCCGCGGCTGCGGTTCAAAAACCTCGACGAGTTAAACGCCTGGCTGCTCGACAAATGCATCGCCTACGCCAAGGCTCATCGCCATCCGGAGTTGGTTGATCAGACGATCTGGGACGTGTTCGAAGCCGAACGCCCCAAGCTCGTTCCCTATGCCGGCCGCTTCGACGGCTTCCATGCCGTGACGGCGTCGGTCTCGAGGACCTGCCTGGTGCGCTTCGACAACAACAAGTACTCGGTCGCAGCCAGCGCAGTCGGACGACCGGTCGAGGTTCAAGCCTATGCCGATCGCATCGTGATCCGTCAGGATGGACGCATCGTTGCCGAGCACCCGCGATCCTTTAGTCGCGGCGATACCGTCTACGACCCCTGGCATTATGTGCCGGTGCTCGTCCGCAAACCCGGCGCCTTGCGCAACGGTGCTCCCTTCAAGGACTGGGTGCTGCCGGCCGCGATCGAGCGGATCCGGCGCAAGCTTGCCAGCACCGACGATGGCAATCGGCAGATGGTCGATATCCTCAACGCGGTGCTGACTGACGGTCTCCCCGCGGTGGAAGCGGCCTGTGCCGAAGCGCTCAGTCACAGCGTCCATTCCGCAGATGTCGTTCTCAATATCCTGGCCCGTCAACGTGAACTCGCCCCACCGGCCAACATCATGACGCCGGCCGCACTGACGCTCCGTCATGCACCGATCGCCGATTGTGCCCGCTACGACAACCTCCGGAGGACCATCTGATGGAACGAACCCAAATCTTCGACCTCATGGGCGAACTCAAGCTCTATGGCATGAAGGCGGCCTTCGACGAGATCATGGCGACCGCTGTCAAACGCCAGCACGAACCTCAGCGCATTGTCGGCGACCTGCTCAACGCCGAGATCAATGAGAAGCAAGCCAGGTCGATCAAATACCAGCTCACCATTGCCAAGCTGCCACTTGCCAAGGACATCGCGGACTTCCAGTTCGATGGCACGCCAATCAATCAGACTCTCGTCAATGACCTAGCCGGCGGCGGCTTCATCGCCCAGCAACGCAACGTCGTACTGGTTGGCGGCACCGGCACAGGCAAAACCCACCTGGCCATTGCCATCGCCAGAAGCTGCATCCGATCCGGTGCTCGCGGCCGCTTCTTCAACGTAGTCGACCTCGTCAATCGCCTCGAGACCGAGACCCGCAACGGACGGCAAGGACGGCTCGCCGAGCATCTGACCCGGATGGACTTCATCGTGCTGGACGAACTCGGCTATTTGCCCTTCGCCCAGTCGGGTGGCCAGCTTCTGTTCCACCTCGTCAGCCGGCTCTATGAGCGCGCCTCCGTCATCGTGACGACAAATCTCGCCTTCGGCGAATGGCCGAGTGTGTTCGGCGACGCCAAGATGACCACCGCGCTGCTCGACCGGTTGACCCATCACTGTGACATCGTCGAGACCGGCAACGACAGCTGGCGGTTCAAAAGCCGAGACGACGATCACGCCACCCGCGCTCGTCTCGCCTCCGCTATCCCGGCCAGCTCCGACGAGACGAGCGCTACCAGCAAACAACGCCGCACAAAGGGGTCAAAATTGGACGCCGATGAGGGGTCAAAGTTGCAAGCCGATTGACACTTGACCGCCGTCTGCGCGAGTGATGGAGGGGTGCGCGCGACTTCCATTGCTGATGTGGCGGCGCGTCTGTTTGGAGACGAGACGAAAACGGACGCCGTCCGTGGGCTGATGTTGGTTCGGGCTCTGCCAGAGAGCAAGAGCGACGAATTCCGGACGAGACTGCCGGAGGGTGTGCCTTCCTTTAGGTTTCACGGCTTCATCAGAAATGTGGAAGGGCTTTTCGGATCGATCCGACCGGTCGAGGGCGGAATCGAGGTCGACGACTTGACGATGGAGCGAGGCGTCTCGCATGGCGACAAGGTCGGGGACGAGGCGAGAGGCCGTCGACTGTTTGAGCTCCTGTATTGCGAAGCTTGCGGGGAGCTTCTCATTGGAGGACAGCGCGGCGACAAGGACTCCCGCGCCGTCGTCGAAATGTTGCCGTCCGCGGCGGATCTCGAGAACATTCCCGAGAAGGGCGTGTCCGAATACTACGACAGGATGCTATTCGATCAGTTCGCGGTCTTCTGGCCGCGGCGGAACGATTGGAAGGGCTCCGAGAAAAAGTTCGATTCCTGGGAGCACGCTTCTCTCGATCCCAACACCGGCGTGGCGACAATCGGCGCCAATGTGCCTCCGGGTCACATTGGCGGTCATCTCTATTTCCAGACCGACGCCGCGGTGACGGTGAGGAAGCGAGTGGCGTTTCCGAAGACTGCCCAGCCGTTCTGCTGTCCGAAGTGCTCGACCGACTACTCGAACCGGCCACGGGAGAGCAGGTCGCGCTCCCCGATCAGGGCCTTCCGGACCGGCGTCGGAAAAGCATCCCAGATGGTCGCGACGGAGATGTTCGAACTCCTTCACGCCATTGGCGCAGATCCAAAGAGCATCGTTTTTAGCGACAGCCGTCAAGACGCCGCAAATCAGTCGCTCGAGATCGAGCGACTGCATCTTCGCGACCTGCGGCGCGAAATCCTCGTCTCCGTCGCTAGAGCTGTCTTGAGAGAGGCGGAAGCCACGTACCTGACCGAAGATCAGAAGATCGCGATGATTCAGGAGAGGGCGAAGACCGACGCGGGCGGCGTCGCCGCTATGATAGAAGCCTGGAATAGGAACTCCGGCGGCGGCGCGGTCAGCGTGCCTACCCGGAAAGTTCGTCTCGATCATCTGCTGCAATTCTCGGTCAACAGCACGAACGTCTCCCGCATCACCTCCGAGCTCGTCCGGCTGGGCATCCATCCCTTCGACGAGTTTGGAAGGAAGCGATTCAACAAGCATCCCTGGTGGCAGGCGTTCAGCGAGATCGCGGGAGAGGTGACGTTCTCGAATGCGTTGACGCCTGTTCTGCGGGGCGAACTGTCGCAAGAGATCATGAAGAGCCAGACGGAGCTCATTGAGGACGTGATCTTTGCGAACAGCTTCTTCGCGATCGAGGAAACTGGCTTGGCATATCCGTCGCTCTCGGCGGCTGAGGGCGCTGCGGCGGACGAGATGGACGCCTGGTTGCGCGTCTTCGCCAGCGGAGGCAGGGTCCAAGAAGGGGAGTATTACGACCCGACTGACACGAAGCAATGGCATTCGGCTCAGGAGGTGCAGGAGTCGAATAAGGTGCGCCGTTTCGCCGACAATATTTTCGGCACGCAATGGCAGATTGGCCTCGATGACGTGCTGAAGCGTCTGACCGCCGAAAACCAGTATGGCGGCACGATTCAGGTTGGGAAGCTCTATCTGAAGATTGCCCGGCCGGACGATCCCTATTGGCGCTGCACAGCATGCGAACGCGTTCATATGCATCGTGGCGTCGGCCGATGCACACGTTGCTATATGCCGCTGCAGGCGGAGCGGACCGGTCCGGTCCAAGATCTGTGGAACTCGAACTTTCTGGGGCGCCGCATCGTCCGCGGGCACGATCAGAACACCCCTCGTTTCAGGTTGAAGTGCGAGGAACTGAGCGGTCAGACTGACGACTTTTCGGATCGGCTGAGGCGGTACAAGGACATTTTCGTCGGCCAAGACAATGTGGTCGGGCAGCACGCGCAGGAAATCGACATGCTGTCCGTGACCACGACCATGGAGGTGGGCATCGATATCGGTTCGCTGCAGACTGTTTATCAGGCGAACATGCCTCCGCAGCGTTTCAACTATCAGCAACGCGTAGGCCGTGCTGGCCGCCGAGGGCAGGCGTTCTCGTTCGTCACCACTTTTTGTCGCGGACGCAGCCACGACGCATTTTACTTCCGTCATCCAGAATCCATCACCGGAGATCCGCCGCCGGCGCCTTTTCTGGCCGTGGATCACAATCCGATCCCGCTGCGCCTTTTGCGAAAGGTTTGGCTGAGAGCCGCGTTCGCACTCGTGCGCGACGAATGCATCTCGCATGGTCTTCCCTACCCCGGGGACGGGCTTACGCCACCGGACGTCCATGGAGAATACGTTCCGACGGACGAATTCTATGACACGGGATCCGCTTGGCCGGACAGGCTCCGCAAGGCGCTGGAAGACACTGATGACGTCCGGCAACGTTTTATCACTACGGCGATCTTGAAGCCTGAGCAGCGTCAGCAACTGCTCGACATGTCCAGGCCGGCGGTTCTCATGAGCGAGGTCATGGCGTTGGCTGCGCAGAAGCCGCGCGTACGCGGTGGATTGGCCCAGTTCCTGGCGGAACAGGGGCTGCTTCCGATGTATGGCATGCCGACGCGCGTCCGGAATCTCTATCTTGGTGCCAGGCGCGAGCCCGGCGTCTTTCCTGAGGAGTACGATTGGAGCGTCATGGATCGCGACTTGGAGATGGCGATCTATGAGTTCGCGCCCGGCGCAGTCCTCGTCAAGGACAAGGCGCGACATCGTGTCATCGGATTCACTGGGCCGCTCTCTGACCCGGAGCGCCGCGGTAAGGAGATCGTCGTGGACCCGCCGAAGTCCGACTGGTTCGGAGAGGCTACCCATGTCGCCTGGTGCGGAGCATGTGGCGCGGCAAGTCACACGGTTGACCGCCCGGGCGCGCCCATTCGTTGCGGAGACTGCGGCGCGGACGTACCCGAGGACGCCTTCAACTACTATGTCTCGCCCAGTGCATTTCGGACCGACTTCCGGCCGACGTCCAAGGACGTTGAAACTCCTGGTCAGATGGCGATCAGGACCGTCGCCACGATTCAGCATGATGGCGTGCCGAAGAGCGTCGGCAGCCTGACTGTGCACGCCGGAGCCGGCACGACGATCATGAACCTCAACAGCGGCGTCGAGGACGAGAACGGCCAAGCCCGGTTCTTCGGGGCCGACGTCGTCACCGACAATGATGTCTTAGGCTGGAAGAACGTGACATTGCCCGAGCAGGCTGTCGACCCGGGCATCGAAAGGATCGCGGGCAACGGAAGATGGACGTTGACGGCGCCTGTCGCGATGAGGTTCGGGCTGCTTGCACGTAAGGAGACGGACGCGCTGTTCCTCGAGACTACTGCCTTCAATCGGCGCCTGAATTTGGATCTCGTAGCGCGCCGGGGTGTGCGGTCCAGGATCGGCGCCAGGTCCGCGGCGATCAGTGCGACGCACCTCCTTGTGCAGAAGGCCGCGCTCGTGCTCGACGTGGCTCCGGACGAGTTCGAGGCGTTGGAGCCTCGGCTGCGAGGCGATAGCCCGATGCTTCAGATCGCCGACACCCTGATCAACGGATCCGGCCTCTGCCGGCGTCTTGGAGAAGCCGGGAGCGACGGTCGCCCCGAGATCGCGCGGCTGCTCGATGAGGTCGTAAACGACCGCGGGCGGTGGCCGTTGAGGGACTTCCTTGAGGAAAAGCACGCCTCGCGCTGCACGACCTCCTGCTACGGATGCGTGCAGCAGTATCAGAACCGGCGATACCATCCGCTGCTCGACTGGCGGCTGGCGATTTCCTACCTGCGAGCAATGATCGACCCGCATTACGCATGCGGTCTCGATGGAAACTTCGAAGCTTATCCGGAACTCCGAGGCTGGCTCGAGAAGGCTCATTCGCTGGCACAGGCGGTAGTGTCCATGCGGCCCAGGACGCTGCGGTATGAACGTGTCGGCTCTGGCGGCCGTCTGCCCTGCGTCGAAGAGCGGATCGTCGACGGCCGCGTGGAAAGGCGCTACGCGGTCGTCCACCCCCTGTGGAGGCTCGATCAAACGTCTGTCCGGGAGCTCGGAATCGAACCGAGCGGCAATCCGTTGTGCTTCGTCGACACGTTCGACTTGGAGCGTCGGCCGCTGAACGCACTCAGGTTCGCTGCAACTCGTCCCGAAGACAACGCATTGATGCGCCGTGCCGCTCCCGGGGCTCAGCCATGAGCCCTTGCCAAGGCTACTCGGCGCAGCTTCGATGTCAGGAGAGCGGCCCTTTTCGTTTCGCATTCCCAGATAACGATGACGCGCCAGCCGGCTTTGCGCAACGAGCGGGTGGTTTGGCGGTCGCGCTGAACGTTCCTGTCTAGCTTGCGGACCCAGTAAGCTTTGTTCGATCGCGGCACGCGAGCGCGGCCGCATCCAACATGGCAGTGCCAGAAGCAGCCGTTGACGAAGACCGCGACCCTCCATTTCGGGAAGACAAGATCTGGCTTGCCAGGTAAGTCCTTACGGTGCAGTCGGAAACGAAGACCCATGGCGTGCGCCGCTCGCCTGACCAGCACTTCGGGAGTGGTGTTCTTGGACTTAACTTGGGCCATCGTCCATGAGCGATGAGCAGGATCCTCCTTCCAAGGAATCTTTCGGCTTGGCATCTCGCTTGATGGCTGCGGTCGGCTGCGCTTTCTCACGTTAAGCCGTTGTGCACGTGATCGGCGAGTTGCTCCGAAATAGCCAGCCAATCCCCTTCAGTGTATTTGGAGGCAAAGCTCTGCTCGAAGCCGTCCATGATATAATCGAGGGCGTCGATCATCTGAGCGCCTTGATAGCCGGGAAACCGCTCGTAAGCCCCCGCGAAAAGGCGCTCGCGCTCGTCGGTTTCGTAGATCTTTAGAGCTTCGGTTTCGAAGTCTATTTTGCCGTAGGGTGTGGCCACAGGTCTACTCCAGCATGTCGTCGGTCCAGCCTACCTCACAGGCGAGATACCCCCTCAGCTCTATGAAGATGCGAACCCCATCATCCCAGCAGGGACGGAAACGATATCGGTTCTCCTGAACAATTATCCAGCCATCCTGAAACACTCCTGGCTCGGGCTCGACGAGCCTCGTGAGCATCCGTGAACCAACTTCGGGCCAGAGCCCCACTAGACCGCTTGCCGTCCCCTCAAAGTATGCGCGGTCGTCAGCAGATAGGGTCACAAGCGGACGCGCCCAATAAACATCCGGCTCCTCAAACCTAGGCGTGTTGAGTTCGAACGTCGCGTGCCCGCGCGCCAGCTTTACGAGCACGCGCTTCACTCTATCTTCTTCGACCGACCAGACAATGCCAGCTTCGGTCCCAGCCTTGGCTCGCTTCAATCGCTGCACTAGTGCCGGGCTATTCTTGAGAATATTCGCCACCTTGCGCCGCTCTACGTGTTCCGGGTCCGCATGTCCGGTTGCTGCGCATTCCACTATGCACGTTACGTATTCCTCGTCCTGCCCGAGCGAGTTGTTGCAGGAGCGGCAGGCGGCACAGCCATCAACATTTGCCGGCAATGGCTCATCCAAGAACAGCTTGGATGGCACGTGGTCAAGCGTATCTGCCGGACCGCCGCAGTGAATGCAACCGCCGACCTCGCGCTCATCGCCGGTGAACAGAACCCGTCGCAACTGAACCTCGCTTTATGGCCGGCCTTTGTCTCAGGCTCAAAGTCCAAACATCAAATCAGACATCCCGGGCCGCGCCGGCTCCTCGGAGACAACCTGTTCGGCCCAGTGATCCAGTGATGCATCGGCCTCACGGAAAAGGGCAGCGCGGGCGGGATCGTGAAGCATGACCTGCTTCAGCGCCTGGCCAGCTATCGAGTCCTTGAATTCGACCTGGCGATGGACGCTACCCCTTTTATGGAGGCCGAATTCGTGCGTCAGAAGCCGCACGTCATCCCGGTGCAGATGCCCGAGAAACATTCGGGGCTCGCGCGCGGAGTCGTGGCAGACAGCCCAGCCCGATGGTCCTGAAACCATTCCGCGGCGCTGCCAGCCATCTTCGGCATAGCAAAGGCAGGGCAGCGCGAATGCCTCTCCGATGAGGTCCACGCTGGACTCGCGACCGCTCGAGTTCTGCATGTGCAGCACGACGCGTCCGGTCTCCACCATGGCCCGAAACGTGACGCCCGAGACTTCCTGCTCATGGAACACGAACTTCGTTGATGGCTGCTTCATGCTTTGCTCACTAGGTGATTGGGCGGGGTTTGGAGGCGTCGGAGAACGCAGCGAAGCTGATCAGACCCCCCTGACTTTTTCGGCGCTCAAAAGTGGGCGAAAAAATCGAGGCGGAATTCGATAGGCGTGTCAGGATGTTGGGAGATCGAGTCGTTTTCAAAACGAAATCGAGTCGTTCTTAAAGCGCAAATCGAGTCGTTTTCAAAGTGTCCGCATAGCGAGCGAAGGCTGGTGGGCCCGGCAGGACTCGAACCTGCAACCAGACCGTTATGAGCGGCCGGCTCTAACCATTGAGCTACAGGCCCCGCCGCGAGACGGGCCGCGAGAGGCGCGGCCGGCAACGGTGCGCGGTTCGTTTACAGGGACGGAGGCGGGGGTGCAATGCTGGCTCCGGCGGTTGGAAACGTCGGGGCGGCGAGGTCTAAGATTTTTGAATAACCGAAATCGGCGATGATGCCCTTATAGTCCTGTTTTGCCCGACGGCGCAAGCCCACCTCGCCGAGCTTTCGCCCGCCGCCCCTGGCAATCGCGCCAGGGGCTCGTTTTTTCGATTCCGTAACCTCTTGTAATCCCTCAATGTTTCTACTGTGCATGGGGTTGTTTTCGCACATTTGTTGGGAGGGGTCTTCCGGTCCCCTCCGATGTCGCGTCGGCGCGCTGCGGGCGCGGGGCAGTTCCACAGGCCTAGTCCACCGACACGCCGGCGAACTCCACCACCTTGCGCCACTTCTCGGTCTCGTCGGTGACCAGCTTGCCGAACTCGGCCGGCGTCATCGGCTTGGGGATGCCGCCGGTCTCGGTGAGGCGCGCGACCAGCTTCGGGTCCTTCAGCGCCTCGTTGACGGCCTTGTTGAGGATCTCGATCACGTCCTGCGGCGTGCCCTTCGGCGCGGAGATGCCGTAGAAGCCGACCGATTCGAAGCCCGGCAAGGTCTCGGCGATCGCCGGCACGTCAGGCACGCTCGGCCAGCGCTGCGGCGAGGTGACGCCGAGCGCGCGGACGTTGCCGCCCTTGGCCTGCTCCATCGCGGAGGGGAGGTTGTCGAAGATCAGCTGCACCTTGTTGGAGATGATGTCGGGGAAGGCGATCGCAGATCCCCGATAGGGCACGTGCACCATGTCGCACTTGGTCATCACCTTGAACAGCTCCGCCGACATGTGCACCGAGGTGCCGTTGCCGGACGAGGCAAAGGAGATCTTTCCGGGATTGGCCTTGCAGTAGTCGATGAACTCCTGAACCGTCTTCGCCGGGAACGCGTTGGAGACGACCAGCATGTTGGTGAGCTGCATGATGCTGGCGACCGGCACGGTGTCGCGCAGGAAGTCGAACGGCAGCTTCTTGTAGAGCGAGGTGGAGATCGCGTTGTTGGGCGCGACGAACAGCAGCGTGTAGCCGTCCGGCGGTGAGGTGATCGCGGCCGCGGCCGCGATGTTGCCGCCGGAGCCGGTGCGGTTCTCGACGATGAACTGCTGGCCGAGGCGGTCGGTCAGCCACTGCGCCATGATCCGCGCCACGATGTCGACCGGGCCGCCGGCGGAAAAGCCGATCAGCCAGTGCACGGGACGGTCGGGATAAGCGGCGGAGGCGGGAGGTGCGGCGCCCAAAAGCGTTGAAAGGAAAACCAGCCCGAAAACACTGTTACGCAAAATTCGCAACATGACGCCTCCCATTGTTCTATTGTCGTTGGGCCGCATGCTTTCACAAAATCGGGGCGCTGCCTACATCGCCGCAAGTCGATGTTGACGCGCCCCCGCCGGGACCGACCATGAGATTCGCGACCACCCTTCTTCTCGGCGCGGCGCTGCTGGTCAGCCCCGCCGCCGCTCAAACCGGAGGCAACGCCATTCCGACCACGACACCCGGCCTGACGATCAGCTTGGGCACCGCGACGCCCGGCGGCGGCTTTCCTCTCTATGGCAACGCCTTTGCGCAAGCGATGAACGCGGCCGATCCGCAAGTGATCATCGCCCCGCGCAACACCAAGGGCAGCAACGAGAACATTCCGCTCTTGGAGAAGGGCGAGCTCGATCTCGCTCTGGTGGCGGGCGAGCCGGCCTATGAAGCCTTCGCCGGCATCGGCCGCGCGCCGGTACGGCTGAAAATTCTCACGGCGATCTATTCCAACCCCGGCATGTTCGTGGTGCGCGCGGACAGTCCGTACAAGACCATCCGCGATCTCGTCGGCCAGCCCGTCGCATTCGGCGCCAAGGGCTCGGGCCTGCCGATCCTGGCGCGCTACGTGCTCGATGGTCTCGGGTTGAAGCAGGACGAGGATTTCAAGGCGATCTATCTCGACCGCGCCGGCGACGGCCCCGCGATGGTCGAGGACGGCCGTGTCGCCGCCCTCTGGGGCGCCGGCATCGGCTGGCCCGGCTTCGCGGCGGTCGCCTCGAGCGCCTCAGGCGCGCGCTTCATCGCGCCCAGCGGCGAGGAGATCACGCGCATCCGCGCCAAGCACGCGTTCCTGAAGCCGCTCACCGTGCCGGCCGGCAGCTACCCGAACCAGTCCGAACCGATCGCCTCGCTCGGGTCCTGGAGTTTTGTGCTGACGCGCGAAGATCTGCCCGACGATGTCGCCTATCGTCTTGCGAAGACGCTTCACGTCGTCGAGCCGACATTCTGCAAGCAGCTCGCGCAAGCCTGCGAGACCACGGCCGCAAACACCGTCGCCGCCGCGCCGAAGCCGGAGCTGATCCATCCAGGCGTGATGAAGTATTTTCGCGAGATCGGGGTGGTGAAGTGACGGTCGCAACAAGGGACCGTCATTCCGGGGCGATGCAGAGCATCGAGCCCGGAATCTCGAGATCCCGGGTCTGGTCCTTCGGACCATCCCGGGATGACCGCTACGCGGTCACTTCTTCACCATCGCACAGGCCGGGTCCGGCGGACCGAACGCCTTGTCGCCGGAGATGGTCGTGAGGATCTTGTAATAGTCCCACGGATATTTGCTTTCCTGCGGCGTCTTCACCTGCACCAGCCAGAGGTCGTGCACCATCAGATTGTCTTCGCGCAGTTTGCCGTTGCGGGCGAAGAAATCCTCGATCGGCTTTTCCCGCATCTTGGCTGCGACCTTGAGCGGATCGTCGGTGCCGGCGTCCTTGATGGCGTTGAGATAGTGCATCACGCTCGAATAGACGCCGGCCTGCCACATCGACGGCATCTTGTTCATCTTGGCGAAGTAGCGCTTCGACCATTCGCGGGTCTTGTCGTCCAGGTCCCAATAGAACGACGTCGTCAGCAACAGCCCCTGGGCCGCCTGCAGGCCGAGGCCGTGGATGTCGGTGATCAGCGCCAGCAGTGCCGCCATCTGCTGGCCGCCCTTGAACACGCCGAACTCGGAGCCGGTCTTGATCTCGTTCATGTTGTTCGGCGGACCCGCCGCGATGCCGATGATCTTGGCCTTGGAGGCCTGCGCCTGCAGCACGAACGAAGAGAGGTCGGGCGTTGCCAGCGGCGGCTTCACCGAGCCCAGCACCTTGCCGCCATTGGCGGTCACGATGGCCGAGGCGTCGCGCTCCAGCGAATGACCGAAGGCATAATCGTCGGTGATGAAGAACCAGCTGTCGCCGCCGCGCTTGACCACCGCGTCCGCGGTGCCGACCGCGAGCGCGCGGGTGTCGAACACCCACTGGATCGCATAGGGCGAGCAGAACTTGCCGTGGAAATCGGCGGTGCCGGTCGAGTGGGTGATGAACAGCCGCTTCTTCTCGTTGGCCATGTTCTGAACCGCGAGCCCGACCGCGGAGACCGGCACGTCGACGATCAGATCGACCTGGTCGACGTCGTACCAGCGCCGTGCAATCGCGCCGCCGATATCGGCCTTGAGCTGGTGGTCGCCGACGACGATGCTGATCGGCTTGCCGAGCACGGTGCCGCCGAAATCGTCGATCGCCATCTGCGCCGCCGTCACCGAGCCCTGGCCGGTCGGCGCCGAGGCCGGACCGTTCATGTCGGTAAGCACACCGATCTTGACGACGTCGTCGGACACCTGCGCCACTGCGGCGCCCGGCAGCAGCGTCGTCGCCAGGAACGTCGTCGCCAGGAACGTCGCTGCAATGCCGGCAGCCACCGGCAGTCCAAATTTCGTTGGCTTCATGCTTGTCCTCCCCTGATCCGGCGCGTTGGCCGGTGTACCCCCGGGTATGGCCCGGCTGAATTGGTTTCTTTTGCAACTATTTGGGGGCGGGCGTCAACGTCAGCCGGCGAAGCGGATTTGTCCGGCGGGGGAGGGATCGTAGCCGGTCAGCTCCTCGGCGCGCTGGAGCAACCGCTTTTCGCTGAGGAACCGGATCAGGCCCTGCATGGCGGGGCGGAAATAGCTGCGCTGCCGCATCGCGAGGTCAAAATTCTCCCAGACCAGCGGCACGAAATCGAGGCCGGCCGAGCGCGCCGCCGCACGCGTCGCGATTCCGCAATCGGCTTGTCCCGCGCGGACGATCTCGGCGAGATCCGGCCCGGTCAGGACCGGCGTCTCGATCCGGCGCAAATCGCGCGTCGAGGCGCCGGCGCGCTTCAGCAACACATCCAGCAGCATTTGCGCGCCCGTGCCCTGTTGCCGCATCGCCATTTTGGCCCCGAGCGCGAGCACGTCGGAGAGGCCGCGCAGCCGCTTGGGATTGGCCGGCGGCAGCACGAGACCCTGCTCGCGGCGCACGAACGCGACCAGCAATGCATCATGCAGGTCCGGAGCGTCTCGCAGAACCGTCGCATTGGCGTCCGCGGCAAGATTGCCATCGGCATCGAGGCTGTGGAAGTGCACCGCCACGGCCATCACCTCGTCGCGCTGCAAGCGCTCGAGCCCGCGCGCGCTGCCCTCGCTCATCGATCCCAGCCCCGAGCCGGATTCGCGCAGACTCCAATCCAGAAGCTCGTCCTGGCTGCCGCCGACGACCGGCGGCGGCTCAGCAATCAGCATGCCGGCCGGACGCGCCAGTCCGGACAGCACCCAGAGGTCGAGCTCGTGCCGCGGGAAGAGCCACTTTCCGGTCACCTTGGTGCAGGGGATCGCACCGGTGGTGACGAGTTCGTATAGCTTGCGTTCGCCGAGCCGAAGATAGTCGGCGGCTTCGCTGGTCGTCAGGAATTCCATCCTGCATTCCTATGCAAATTCTTGCTTCTTTTTGGAGCTCGACGCAGGTGGAATTCTGCATTTCCAGTTTTGTCCGCTACGACCATGCCTGATCATCTCGCTGCTTTGCAACACATCCCCACGCGCGATCTCTGCTTTGGTGAACGATCCTGAATCGCTCGCGTGGCGCGGACCTCGCGGCTGTCGCGCGCGCCGCATTGCCGGAATTTCCCGACACGGCGGGCACAATGAGCAGACGCGTCACGAGTGCGGCGCAATCGATCATCATCATGATCGCGTCATAGCCTGTGGGAACCCGATCATGGCCGTCCGCCGCCTCTCCGTTGCACTCGCGCTTTTCTGCGGCCTCGCCGCGAGCGTTGCGGCGTCATCCGCGGAGGAACGCGCGATCGTGCTCGCCACGACCACAGCGACGCAGGAGTCCGGCCTGCTCGATTACCTGCTGCCGATCTTCCGTGACAAGACCGGCATCGAGGTGACGGTGATCGCGCGGCGCGCCGACGAGGTCCTCGAGGGGGCACGCAGGGGCGAAGTCGACGTCGTGCTGATGCATGCACGGCCGCAGGAGGAGAAATTCGTGGCCGACGGTTTTGCCGCGAAGCGCTTCGACGTGATGTACAACGATTACGTGCTGATCGGGCCGAAGAGCGATCCCGCCGGCGTCAAGGGCAAGGACATCGCGACCGCGCTGAAGGCGATCGAGGCCAAGGGCGCGCCGTTCGTGACGCGCGGAGACCGCTCGGGCACGCATGCCGCGGAGCTCGCGCTCTGGATCGTCGCCGGCATCGACATCGCGAGCACCAAAGGCGGCTGGTACCGCGAGGCCAAGCAGGGCATGGCTTCCGCCCTCGATGCAGCGCGCACGGCAAAGGCCTATGTGTTGTCCGATCGCGGCAGCTGGATCGCTTTTCGGGAGCGTGGCGATCTCGACATCGTCGTCGAAGGCGACAAGCGTCTGCTCAATCAGTACGGCGTGATGCTGGTGAACCCCGTGAAGTTCCCGAACGTCAAGAAGGAGCTGGGGCAGGACTTCATCGACTGGCTGATCTCGCCCGCCGGGCAGGCGGCGATCGCCGGATACAAGGTCGACGGACAACAGCTGTTCTTCCCCAATGCGGACAAGTCGGGCGGCTGACGGTCGTATTGCCAGCGGTTGCCAAACCGGGCGATGCATGGTCCATCATGACGCATGACCCAGCGCCTGCCGCCATCGCTGACGCCGCTCGACTCCGCGCTCGCCGCGTTGCTGACAGGGTGTGATCCGCTCGCGCCGGTGGAGTTGCCGCTGGGCGAAGCGGCCGGCTGCATCGCGGCCGGCAATCCGCTGCTCGCGGCGCGACCGTCCCGTGACGTCGCTGCCGCCGATGGCTGGGCGTTACGCGCCAATGATCTGGTCGGCGCGTCCTCCTATTCACCGCTAGCTCTCGCAAGAGCGCGCGCCTGGGTCGATGCCGGCGACGCGATGCCGGCGGGATGCGACTGTGTGCTCGATGCCGACGCAGTCGAGCTGTCTGGTCCGCTCGTCCAGGTGTTGGCGGAGGGCGTGCCGGGGCAGGGCGTCAGGCGCGCTGGAAGTGATATCGACGGACGCACGCCTGCCGCGGCAGATGGGTATCCGGTCGGTCCTGGCGCTCTGCTGCTCGCGCGCGCCGCCGGACTGGACCGACTGAACGTGCGCCGTCCGCGGCTGCGCATTGTCAATGTACCAGGCGCAACGGGGACCATGCATCTGATTGCGGAGATCGCTCGCGCCGCAGGACTGGATGTGCACACGAGCGAGGCCGGCGCGCGAGACGCGGGATCGATCGCGGAGGCGTTTGGCGTGCCCACCTGCGATCTCCTGCTGACGATCGGCGGCAGCGGTGTCGGTCGCAACGATGCAGCGGTCACGGCGCTGGCCCAGCGTGGTGACGTGATCGCCCATGGTCTTGCGCTCCAGCCCGGACGCACCGCCGCGGTCGGGCGGCTCGGAACCGTTCCTGTCGTCGCCTTGCCGGGATCGCCGGATCATGCGCTTGCGGTCTGGCTTGCGCTCGTGCTGCCGCTCGTCGAGCGGCTGTCGGCGCGGCTGCCGCGCCGACAGTTAACTTTGCCGCTCGCGCGCAAGATTGCATCCAGCGTCGGTATCGCCGAAATGGTTCTGCTGGCGGAGGAACATCATGCGTGGGTGCCGCTTGCGGTAGGAGAATGGCCGCTCCAGGCAATGGCCGGTGCGGATGCATGGCTGCTTGTTCCCGCCAGCCACGAGGGATTTCCAGCAAGCGCGCCGGTCGATGCCTATCTGATGCGGGAATGATATGGGTCTTGGCATGACGATGATCCCGCAATCGCAAACCCGCAGCGCGCTCGAGCAGGAGCAGTTCCTCAAGATCCTTTCCCGCGAGGACGCCTTGGCTCGCTTCGAGGCCGAGCTGTTCCCGCGCGCTCTTTTGAGCGAAACGCGCAAACTCGGTGCTGCGCTCGGTGCGTCGCTCGCTGAAGACATCACTGCGCCGATCGACGTGCCGCCGTTCGACCGTTCCAATGTCGACGGTTTTGCGGTGCGCTCAGCGGACCTTGCGACAGCCGGCGAAGGCGCGCCGGTTCGGCTCGGGCTGAATGGCGAGACCATTCACTGCGGCACCGTACCGGCGCTGCAAGTGGAGGCGGGAACGGCAACGCCGATTGCCACCGGTGGTCCGCTGCCGCGCGGTGCCGATGCCGTGGTCATGGTCGAGCATACCCAGCCGGCGGGATCGGGTGCGATCGACGTCCGTCGCGCGGCCTCGCCCGGGCAATTCATATCCTACGCAGGGTCCGATATCGCGCGCGGCGAGGCGCTGCTGCGCGCCGGCACGATCATCGGCTCGCGCGAGGTCGGCATGCTGGCGGCCTGCGGTCTTGCCGAGGCGAGCGTGGTGCGCAAACCTCGTGTTGCCGTGATCTCCACCGGTGACGAACTGGTTCAGCCGGGCGAGGTGCTCGCGCCCGCTGCGATCTACGACACCAACGGCGCGATCGTCACTGCTGCGATCGACGAGAACGGCGGTGAGGCGGTTTTCCTCGGCGCCATTCCCGACGACGAAGCCCAGCTCGAAGCCGCCATGCGCCGTGCGCTGGCGGACGCCGACATGCTGGTGCTCTCCGGCGGCACGTCGAAAGGCGCGGGCGATCTCTCCCATCGCATCATAGGCCGGCTCGGCCAGCCCGGCATCATCGCGCATGGCATTGCGCTCAAGCCCGGGAAGCCGCTGTGCCTTGCGGTGTGCGACGGCAAGCCGGTGGTGATCCTGCCGGGTTTTCCGACCTCCGCGATGTTCACCTTCCACGACATGATCGTGCCAATGCTGCGCAAAATGGCCGGACTGCCGCCGCGCTCCGATGCCAAGGTGAACGCGACCGTGCCGGTGCGCATTGCTTCCGAGCTCGGCCGCACCGAATTCGTCATGGTCTCGCTGGTCGGAGGCAAGGACGGCTTGATCGCCTATCCCTCCGGAAAGGGGTCGGGTGCGATCACGTCGTTCGCGCAGGCCGACGGTTTTCTGCGCATCGACGCGCTCGCCGACCAGATGCCGGCCGGAACCGAGGCCGAGGTGACGCTGTTCACGCCACATGTGCGGGTGCCCGATCTCGTCATCGTCGGCAGCCATTGCACCGGGCTCGATCTCGTCACGGCGCAACTCGCGCATGCCGGCCTGACCGTGCGTTCGATCGCCGTCGGTAGTCTCGGCGGACTTGCGGCGGCGCGGCGCGGTGAATGCGATCTGGCGCCGATCCATCTGTTCGACGACAAGAGCGAGACCTACAATACGCCTTACCTGATCGAGGGGCTTGAGCTCGTGCCGGGCTGGCGGCGGATGCAGGGCATCGTGTTCCGCAAGGGCGACAAGCGTTTCGAAGGCCACAGTGCGAGGGACGCCGTCGTCGCGGCGCTCGCTGATCCCTCCTGCATCATGGTCAACCGCAATCAAGGCGCCGGCACGCGCATCCTGATCGATCGTTTGCTCGGTGGTGCGCGCCCGGAGGGCTACTGGAACCAGCCACGCTCGCACAACGCGGTGGCCGCGGCGGTCGCACAGCACCGCGCCGACTGGGGCATGACCATTGCTCCGGTCGCCCATGCGGTAGGCCTCGGTTTCATTCCGCTCGCGGAGGAGCATTATGACTTTGCGCTGGTGACGGCACGCAAGCAGCGGCCTGCGGTGCAGGCCTTTCTCGCCGCACTCAGCTCGGACGAGGCGCGTGCCGCACTGGAGCGCGCGGGATTCCGGCCGGCGTAGAGCTTGATTAAGACGCCGCATCCAGCGCGGCCAGCCGCTCGGCTTCCGCGATATCCTCGACCGTGTTGGCATTGAAGAACGGATCGAGCGGCTCGGTCGGCCACGTCACCGTCGCGAGCGGGTAGCGCGCGGTCCAGCGGTCGATCTTGCGGAGGTCTTCGACCACTAGCGCGTGACGCAGTTCGTCGCGCAAACCAACGCGCCACAAGCCTATCACCGGATGCGACTGGCCGTCCGATGCCGCGACGGCGAGCTCGGCATTCGCGGCGAGGCGTTCTTTGTGCAAGCGCGCGACCAGATCGCGCGGCAGGAACGGGCAGTCGCCGGCGGCACTGAGCACCCATTCCACCTCAGGCCGGTTCGCGGCGGTCCAGTCGAGCGCGGCAAGGATGCCGGCGAGCGGACCGGGAAAGCCGGGCACGTCGTCGGCGACGACCTGCAAACCGAACGCGGCGAAGCGGGCGGGATCGCCGTTGGCATTGAGGATCAGCCCGCTGCATTGGGGCGATAGGCGCGCGATCACGCGTTCCAGGATGGTGCGGCCGCCGATGGTGCGCATCGGCTTGTCGCCGCCGCCCATGCGCCGGGCGAGGCCGCCGGCGAGCAGCACGCCTTGCGTGCTCGGAAAGCTAATCGTCACCACCTTCACCCTTGCGCTTGTGCTTGGCCGATTCCTCCTCGACATAAGCGAGGTTCTGGTCGTAGACGATGCGCTCCTCGCCTGACAACGCGATGAACCGTTTGCCGCGCGCGCGGCCGACCAGCGTCAAGCCCACCTGCCGGGCGAGATCGACGCCCCAGGCGGTGAAGCCGGAGCGCGACACCAGGATCGGAATTCCCATGCGGACCGTCTTGATCACCATCTCCGAGGTGAGCCGTCCCGTAGTGTAGAGGATCTTGTCGGAGGCATCGACGCCGTGGCGGTACATCCAGCCCGCGATCTTGTCGACGGCGTTGTGACGGCCGACATCCTCGGTGTAGCAGAGCGGATCGCCCTCCCTGCACAGCACGCAGCCGTGGATCGCGCCGGCCTCCAGATAGAGCGAGGGCATGGTGTTGATGGTCTGAGTCATCTGGTAGAGCCAGGAGGTGCGCAGCTCCGCCTTCGGCAACGCGACGCTCTCGACCGCCTCCAGCAGATCGCCGAAGGCGGTGCCCTGCGCGCAGCCCGATGTCTGCGTGCGCTTCTTCAGCTTGGCCTCGAAATTGGTGTGGTGCTCGGTGCGCACCACCACCACCTGGAGGTCGTCGTCGTATTCGACATCGGTGACCGCGTCGTTGTATTTCAGCATGTTCTGGTTGAGCAAATAGCCCAGCGCCAGATATTCCGGATAGTCGCCGATCGTCATCATGGTGACGATCTCCTGCGAATTCAGGTAGAGCGTCAGCGGGCGCTCCACCGGCACCTTGATCTCGATCCTGGCGCCGGACTGGTCGGTCCCGGTCACGCTCTCGGTGAGGCGCGGGTCGTCGGTGTCAGGGACGATCAGGGGCGCTGGGGCTTTGTCGATCTTCATCATGGCCGCGACGTTAGCATGACATTCGGGTCAAGCCGATATAAGCATGCTAGCGAGAGAACGAAATGCCGCCTATTCGTCATTGCGAGCGCAGCGAAGCAATCCAGGCTGCCGCCGTGGATGCATTCCTGGATTGCTTCGCTGCGCTCGCAATGACGGAGGAGAGAGTGGTTCCATCAAGGACCGGGTCGCTCGCGGAGACGGAGCTGGAATGAAAGTCATCGGCCTTGCAGGCTGGAGCGGTGCGGGCAAGACCACGCTGTTGACGCGGCTGATCCCGCATTTCAATGCGCTTGGCTTGCGCGTCTCGGTCATCAAGCATGCGCATCACCAGTTCGACGTCGACGTTCCCGGCAAGGACTCCTGGCGCCATCGCGAGGCCGGCGCGGCCGAGGTGCTGGTTGCTTCGTCAAATCGCTGGGCGCTGATGCACGAGTTGCGCGGGGCGGCAGAGCCGCGTCTGCCGGAACTGTTGAGCAAATTGTCGGCTGTCGATCTCGTCCTGGTCGAGGGTTTCAAGCGCGAGCCGCATCGCAAGATCGAGGTGCATCGCGCCGCCAACGACAAGCCGCTGCTGTTTCCCGATGACCCCGGAATTTTCGGAATCGCGGCCGATGTCGCCATTGAAACCCGACTGCCGACCGTCCATCTCGACGATATCGCCGCGGCCGCGGAATTGCTGCTGCGCGCGGCGATGCCGGTCGAGGAAGCGGTCGCGAAAAGCGCTGCGATGCGTTGACGAGGCACCATGGCGCAGTTGTCGGACGATTGTTTTGCCTTCGGCGGACCAATGATGTCGGTCGACGAGGCCGTTGGCCTGATCACGACGCGCGTCAACGCGATTGTCGATCTCGAAACCGTGGCGCTCATCGACGCTGATGGGCGCGTGCTGGCCCGCGATATCGCGGCGCCGCTGCCGCTGCCGCCCTTCACCAATTCCGCTGTTGACGGCTACGCCGTGCGCAACGCCGATCTTCCTGATAGCGTTGAGCGGGCATTCCCGCTCGACGGCCGCATCCAGGCCGGCGGTCTGGCACTGGCGCCGATCAAGGCCGGCCACGCCGCGCGCATCTTCACCGGCGCGCCGATGCCGCCGGATGCCGAAACGGTCTTCATGCAGGAAGATGTCCGCCTCGACGATGCCGGCCGAATTGTGCTGCCGCCGGGGCTGAAGCCGGGCGCGAACGTCCGCCCTGCGGGAGAGGACATTCCCCAGGGCCACATTGCGTTGCGCGCAGGCCAGCGCTTGCTGCCGCAGCATGTCGCGCTCGCGGCGGCGTTCGGCCTTGTCGGGCTCGACGTCGTCAGGCGCATCCGCGTCGCGGTGTTCTCGACCGGTGATGAACTGGCCTCTCCCGGCGAGCCGCGCGCGGCCTCGCAGCTGTTCGACTCGAACCGCTTCATGCTGATGGCGATGCTGCGTCGGCTCGGCTGCGACGTCAGCGATCTTGGCATTTTGCGCGACGAACGTATCTCGCTTGCGAATGGCCTGAAGCAAGTCGCAGGCACGCACGATCTGATCCTCACCACCGGCGGCGTCTCGACCGGAGAGGAGGACCACGTCAAGGCGGCGGTCGAGAGCATCGGCTCGCTGGTGTTGTGGCGGATGGCGATCAAGCCGGGACGGCCCGTGGCGATGGGCATCATCGACGGCACGCCGCTGATCGGATTGCCGGGCAATCCCGTCGCGAGTTTCGTCACCTTCGTGCATGTGGTGCGGCCGACGGTGCTTGCGCTTGCGGGCAGCCTGCCGGAGCAGCCGTTGCCGATCCCGGTGCGCGCGGCATTCACCTACAAGAAGAAGGCGGGCCGACGGGAATATGTTCGCGCCTCCTTGCGGCGCATGCAGGACGGCGCACTCGAGGCAATCAAGTTTCCACGCGAGGGAGCGGGGCTGTTGTCCTCTCTCGTCGACACCGACGGCCTCATCGAGCTCGGCGAGGAGGTCACGCGTGTCGAGCCGGGGCAGAGCGTGGGTTTCTTGTCCTATGCCGATCTGCTCTGAGTCTGGATGTTGTGTTGGCGTTGACGTCATCGACCCCTCCCGCCATGTTGCGCCGATGACCAGAACGACGCTCGATCTCACCGGACTGAAATGCCCGTTGCCCGCCCTGAAGACGCGCAAAGCGCTGAAGCCGCTGCAGCCGGGCGATCAGCTCGAAGTGTACTGCACCGATCCCCTGTCGGTGATTGACATTCCAAACCTGATCCGAGAGACCGGCGACACGGTAGAGATCACCGAGCGCAACGACGCGCGCATCGTGTTCTTGATAGAGAAGGCCGATCGCTCGATAGAAAATATCAATGGTGCGCTGCCCACTTAGCCGGCAGTCACTCGGTTGATACCTACCTTTTGTCTATCGACATCGATCATCACTTCTGCCCCAATCGACTTCCTCCGCCGAGACGCGGAGGTCGAGTCGTGCCTGCGATATGCGGAGCAAATGGGCCATCGAAAGAAGCCCGGCCGTGGCGTCGGGCATAGTCCCCAAGGCAAGGGGTTTAACGTCTCGGATGCGCGTGACGATCCTGGCGCGCGTCGATCATTGTGCGGAGCAGCAGGGACAAAGGCTGCGCTGCAACGGCTGAGGAACAGGACCATCGTGGCAGGCCGTTCAGAAGGGCGGCTTTAGGGGAGGAATGCATGTCTACCATCGAGAGCGCGGGAACACTTTCGGGTGCCGGCGCAGGTTTTCTGGATCGCGAGCGGACTATCGCGACCGCCGGGTTCAATCGCTGGCTGGTACCGCCGGCCGCGCTGTGCATCCATCTCTGCATCGGCATGGCCTACGGCTTCTCGGTGTTCTGGCTGCCGCTGTCGCGCGCGATCGGCGTGACCGCGCCGAAGGCGTGCGCAGAGATGTCGCTGTTTCAAGAGCTGTTCACGACCAGCTGCGACTGGAAGGTCGCCAGCATGGGATGGATGTACACGCTCTTTTTCGTGCTGCTCGGTATCGCGGCTGCAGTCTGGGGCGGCTGGCTGGAGCGCGTAGGCCCGCGCAAGGCCGGCTTCGTCTCGGCGCTGTGCTGGTGCGGCGGCCTCTTCCTCGGTGCGATCGGGATTTACACCCATCAGCTCTGGCTGTTGTGGCTCGGTTCGGGCGTGATCGGCGGTATCGGTCTCGGCCTTGGCTATATCTCGCCGGTCTCGACGCTCGTGAAGTGGTTCCCGGACCGTCGCGGCATGGCGACCGGCATGGCCATCATGGGCTTCGGCGGCGGCGCCATGATCGGCGCGCCGCTGGCGAACCTCTTGATGAACTACTTCAAGACCCCGACCTCGGTCGGCGTCTGGGAGACCTTCGTCACGATGGGCGTCATCTACTTCGCGTTCATGATGATCGGCGCGTTCCGCTATCGCTTGCCGCCGCCCGGCTGGCAACCCGAGGGCTGGACCGCGCCGTCGAAGGCCAACGCGATGATCTCGAAGGCCAACGTCCATCTCAACGATGCACACAAGACTCCGCAATTCTGGCTGATCTGGTGGGTGCTGTGCCTGAACGTGTCGGCCGGCATCGGCGTCATCGGCATGGCCTCGCCGATGCTGCAGGAGATCTTCGCCGGCAAGCTGATCGGCCTGCCTAACGTCGGCTTCAACGCGCTCGATGCGGGACAGAAAGCGCAGATCGCCGCGATCGCCGCGGGCTTCGCCGGATTGCTGTCGCTGTTCAACATCGGCGGCCGCTTCTTCTGGGCATCGCTGTCGGATAAGATCGGGCGCAAGAACACCTACTATACGTTCTTCATCCTCGGCATCGTGCTCTACGCGCTGGCGCCGACTTTTGCGGCGATGGGTTCGAAGCTGCTGTTCGTGCTTGGCTTCGGCATCATCCTGTCGATGTATGGCGGCGGCTTCGCCACCGTGCCGGCCTACCTCGCCGACATGTTCGGAACCCAGTTCGTCGGCGCCATCCATGGCCGGCTGCTGACGGCGTGGTCTACCGCGGGCATCATCGGCCCCGTCGTCGTCAACTACATCCGCGAGTTCCAGCTTGCGGCGGGTGTGCCGCGCGATCAGCTCTACAACACGACGATGTACATCCTCTGTGCGATGCTGATCGCTGGCCTGATCTGCAACTATCTGATCAAGCCAGTCGATTCGAAATGGCACATGAAGGAGGCCGATGTCGCGAAGTTGCAGGCGGCAAGCGCCAGCGCCGCCGCCGCGGGACCACACGGCTCCTACGGCATCGGATTTGGCGGGCTTGACGCCAAGGCGGCGATGTTCTGGGCCTTCGTCGGCGTCCCCCTGCTTTGGGGTGTTTGGAAGACATTGGAGAGCGCGGTCAAGATCTTCTGACCGCCGTCGAGACGGAAGCGGGATGCTCATCAGGCGTCCCGCTTCGTTGGCCTTTCAGACATCATCAAGAATGGGACTTAGGGGATTGAAATGATTCGCAACCGAACTTGCCTTCGAATTTGCCTTGCGGCCGTGTTGGTCGTCGCTGGCCTTCATGCCGCATCCGCGCAGACGACAACGACACCTGCAGCGCCTGCTGCAACGACCGAAGCCAAGCCTGGCAAGATGAAGCTCACCATGCAGAAGCTGAAAGACATGAAGGCGAAGTGGGCGGCCAACAAGCCGAAGCTCAAGGCCTGTCGCGCCGACGTGAAAGCCAAGGGCCTCGCCGGCGATGACCGCTGGTTCTACATCGAAGAGTGCATGAGCAAGACCTGAGATCAGGTTCCGTCCGACGCTTGCATAAAAGGGGCATGGCGGGCGACCGCCTGCCTCCTAAATCATTCTAGAGACGCTCTAAATTGTCTTGCATCTGGCATGCCAGAGATTAGAGTTGCGTTGAATTTGGCTTGGTCGGCGGGACGCGGGAACCGGTGGTTCCGCTGATCGAGTCGGGAAATGAAGGCTGATCGCCTTGGCGGTCCGGTCCAAACTCACCACGCATTTGAAGAGAACGCGACGTCTCCATGAGCAGCAACGACGACGTTCACAAGGTTCGCGAGTTCGAACATCCCGGCCAGGGACGGAAGCGCGCCAAATCCACGCCCAAGGGACGGCAGGTCGATCCCACCGCCGCGCACGAGATCGCGCAGCTGCTCGGCGACAGACCGCGGCGTCGCGACCTCTTGATCGAATATCTGCATCTGATCCAGGACAAGTATCGCCAGATCTCGGCTGCGCATCTCGCTGCGCTCGCAGACGAGATGAAGCTCGCGTTCGCCGAGGTGTTCGAGACCGCAACCTTCTACGCGCATTTCGACGTGGTGAAGGAAGGCGAGCCCGATATCGCGCCGCTGACGATCCGCGTCTGCGATTCGCTAACCTGCGCGATGCTCGGCGGAGAGAAGCTGCTCGCCGATTTGCAAGATGCGTCCGGTCCCGGCATCCGCGTGGTGCGTGCGCCCTGCGTCGGTCGCTGCGATACGGCGCCTGCCGCGGAAGTCGGACACAACTTCGTTGACCACGCCACGGTCGCCAATGTCATGGCGGCGGCGAAGGCTGGCGACACCCACGCGCATCTGCCCGAATATGTCGGCTATGACGCCTATGTCGCGGGCGGCGGCTACAAGCTGCTCAATCGCCTGCGCTCGGGCGAGCTGCCGACGGACGACCTGCTGAAGGCGCTCGATGAGGCCTCGTTGCGCGGTCTCGGCGGCGCCGGCTTCCCGACGGGGCGCAAATGGCGCGCGGTGCTTGGTGAACCCGGCCCGCGGCTGATGGCGATCAACGGCGACGAGGGCGAGCCCGGCACGTTCAAGGATCGCGTCTATCTCGAGAGCGATCCGCACCGCTTCATCGAGGGCATGCTGATCGGCGCCCATGTGGTGCAGGCCTCGGATATCTACATCTACCTGCGCGACGAATATCCGGCATCGCGCGAAATCCTCGAACGCGAGATCGCGAAGCTCCCGCCGGGCGGTCCGACATTGCATATGCGCCGCGGCGCCGGCGCCTATATCTGCGGCGAGGAATCCTCGCTGCTCGAGAGCATAGAGGGCAAGCGCGGCCTGCCCAGGCACAAGCCGCCTTATCCATTCCAGGTCGGCCTGTTCGGGCGGCCGACGTTGATCAATAACATCGAGACCTTGTGGTGGGTGCGCGATATCGTCGAGAAAGGCGCTGACTGGTGGAAGGGCCACGGCCGCCATGAGCGGCACGGCCTGCGCAGTTTCTCGGTCTCGGGCCGCGTCAAGAATCCGGGCATGAAGCTCGCGCCTGCTGGCATCACCGTGCGCGAACTGATCGACGAATATTGCGGCGGCATGGCCGATGGCCATCAGTTCTACGCGTACCTCCCCGGTGGTGCGTCCGGCGGCATCCTGCCGGCGGCGATGGACGACATCCCGCTCGATTTCGGCACGCTGGAAAAATACGGCTGCTTCATCGGCTCTGCGGCGATCGTGATCCTGTCGCAAAAAGACAGCGTGCGCGCGGCCGCGTTGAACCTGATGAAGTTCTTCGAGGACGAGAGCTGCGGCCAGTGCACACCGTGTCGCGTCGGAACCCAGAAGGCTGCGCTGCTGATGCAGCAACCGGTCTGGAACCGCGCACTGCTGGACGAATTGAGCCAAGCGATGCGCGATGCCTCAATCTGCGGGCTTGGACAGGCGGCATCGAATCCGCTGTCCACCGTGATCAAATATTTCCCTGACGAGTTCAAGGAAGCGGCCGAATGACGAAGATTACGTTCGAGCTCGACGGCAAGCAGGTCGAGGCCAATGCAGGCGAGACGATCTGGCAGGTCGCAAAACGCCAGGGTCGCGAGATTCCGCATCTGTGCTATTCGCCCGCGCCGGACTATCGCCCCGACGGCAATTGCCGCGCCTGCATGGTCGAGATCGAGGGCGAGCGCGTGCTTGCGGCGTCCTGCAAGCGCACGCCATCCGTCGGCATGAAGGTGAAGACCGAGAGCGCGCGCGCGGTTTCCGCGCAAAAAATGGTCATGGAGCTGCTGGTCGCCGATCAACCGGCGCGCGAGACCTCGCACGATCCGGACTCCAAATTCTGGCACTGGGCCGAAACCACTGGGGTCACCGAGAGCCGCTTCCCCGCCGCCGAGCGTTGGGCGACCGATGCCAGCCATCCGGCAATGCGCGTCAATCTCGACGCCTGCATCCAGTGCGGCCTGTGTGTGCGCGCCTGCCGCGAGGTCCAGGTCAACGACGTCATCGGCATGGCCTATCGCAGTCATGGCTCGAAGATCGTGTTCGACTTCGACGATCCCATGGGCGAGTCCACCTGCGTCGCCTGCGGCGAATGCGTGCAGGCCTGTCCGACCGGGGCGTTGATGCCGGCGGTGATGCTGGACGAGAAGCAGACCCGCGTCACCTATGCCGACAAGAAGGTGGATTCGCTCTGTCCGTTCTGCGGCGTCGGTTGCCAAGTGACCTATGAGGTCAAGGACGAGAAGGTGATCTATGCCGAGGGCCGTGACGGCCCGGCCAATCGCAACCGTCTCTGCGTCAAGGGCCGCTTCGGCTTCGACTACATCCACCATCCGCATCGCCTGACCAAGCCGCTGGTGCGGCTGCCGAACGCGAAGAAGGATTCCAACGACCAGGTCGATCCGGCCAATCCCTTCACGCATTTCCGCGAAGCGAGCTGGGAAGAAGCGCTCGAGATCGCGGCCAAGGGCCTCGTCAAGATCCGCGACGAGAAGGGCGTGAAGGCGCTTGCCGGCTTCGGCTCGGCGAAGGGCTCCAACGAGGAGGCCTATCTGTTCCAGAAGCTGGTGCGCACCGGCTTCGGCTCCAACAACGTCGACCATTGTACCCGTCTGTGCCACGCCTCGTCGGTCGCGGCGCTGTTCGAAGGCCTGAGCTCGGGCGCGGTGTCGGCGCCGTTCTCGGCTGCGATGGACGCCGAAGTCATCATCGTGATCGGCGCAAACCCGACCGTGAATCATCCTGTCGCCGCGACCTTCATCAAGAATGCGGTCAAGCAGAACGGCGCAAAGCTGTTCGTCATGGACCCGCGTCGGCAGACGCTGTCGCGCCATGCGACCAAGCATCTGCAGTTCAAGCCGGGCTCCGATGTCGCCATGCTGAACGCGATGATTCACACGATCATCACCGAAGGGCTGACCGACGACCAGTACATCGCCGGCTACACCGAGGGGTTCGAGGACCTCAAGGAGAAGATCAAGGAGTTCACGCCGGAGAAGATGGAGGCGATCTGTGGCGTCCCGGCGCAGACCCTGCGTGAGGTCGCGCGAACGTATGCGCGGGCAAAATCGTCGATCATCTTCTGGGGCATGGGCATCAGCCAGCATGTCCACGGCACCGACAATGCGCGCTGCCTGATTGCGCTGGCGCTGATCACCGGCCAGGTCGGCCGCCCCGGCACCGGCCTGCATCCGCTGCGCGGCCAGAACAACGTTCAGGGCGCTTCCGATGCCGGTCTGATCCCGATGTTCCTGCCGGACTATCAGCCGGTCGGCCGCGACGACATGCGCGATGCGTTCGAGAAGCTGTGGGGCCAGGATCTCGATCCCGTGCGCGGCCTGACCGTGGTCGAGATCATGAATGCGATCCATGCCGGCGAGATCAAGGGCATGTATATCGAGGGCGAGAACCCCGCGATGTCCGACCCCGATCTCCAACATGCGCGCCAGGCGCTCGCGATGCTCGATCATCTCGTGGTGCAGGATCTCTTCGTCACGGAGACCGCGTTCCACGCCGACGTCATCCTGCCGGCCTCGGCGTTTGCCGAAAAGGAAGGCTCTTTCACCAACACCGATCGCCGCGTGCAGCTCGCGCGCCAGGTGATCAAGCCGCCGGGCGATGCGCGGCAGGATCTCTGGATCATCCAGGAGATCGGCAAGCGCATGGGCCTGCCGTGGAATTATGCCGGGCCCGGCGATGTCTTCACCGAGATGGCAGAACTGATGCCGTCGTTGAAGAACATCACCTGGGAGCGGCTTGTGCGCGAAGGCGCGGTGACCTATCCGGTCGACAGTCCCGACGAGCCCGGCAACGAGATCATCTTCACGACGGGATTTCCGACGGCGAGCGGCCGCGGCAAGATCGTGCCGGCTCACGTTATCCCGCCGGACGAGATCCCCGACGCCGAATATCCGATGGTGCTCTCGACTGGCCGCGTGCTCGAGCATTGGCACACCGGCTCGATGACCCGCCGCGCGCAGGTGCTCGACCAGATCGAGCCCGAGGCGGTTGCGTTCATGTCGCCAAAGGACATGCACAGGAAGAAGCTCGCGCCGGGCGATTTCATCCGGCTCGAGACCCGCCGCGGCGCGGTCGAGGTCAAGGTCCGGTCCGACCGCGACGTTCCCGAGAATATGGTGTTCATGCCGTTCTGCTACGCGGAAGCGGCGGCGAATTTGTTGACCAATCCGGCGCTCGATCCGTTCGGCAAGATCCCGGAGTTCAAGTTCTGCGCGGCCAGGGCCGAGCGCGCCGAAATGCGCGACGCGGCGGAGTAGGACGGCGGGCGGTCGTTAGGCGGCGCGAGGATCCATCCAATATCCGGCGTCGTCCTGGCGAAAGCCAGGACCCATACCGCGTGATCCATCGATTGTGGCTGGTCGCAGTACCGGGCTAGAATTTTCGCCAAACACCTCCCTGGGGCAATGGGTCCTGGCTTTCGCCAGGACGACTCGGAGAGAGAGTGCGCCGTACCCGTCGCTTCGCTCCTAGCAGCGGCGGTGGTAAACATCGTCCATGTCCAAAGCCACCCCAGCCACACGCGCGCTCACAGCCGCAAGCGTTGCCTTCACCGTCCATACCTACGACTATGATCCCGATGCCGAGAGCATCGGCCTCCAGGCGGCTGCTGCACTCGGCGAAGATCCCGCGCGCGTCTTGAAGACGCTGATGGCGCTGGTCGACGGCAAACCGGTCTGCGTGATCGTCCCGTCCGACCAGGAAGTTTCGATGAAAAAGCTTGCCGCCGCGACAAGCGGCAAGTCGGCGCAGATGATGAAGCCGCCGGAGGCTGAGCGCCTCACGGGGTACAAGGTTGGCGGCATCAGCCCGTTCGGGCAGCGGAAGCCCGTGCGCACCGTGATCGAGAGAAGCGCGCTCGCGCATGACCAAGTGTACGTCAATGGCGGTCAGCGTGGGCTGCAGGTGCGGCTCAGTCCAGGCGATGTGCGGGACGTGTTGAAGGCGATTGCCGCAGAACTGGTCGCCTGAGCGCCGGGCTCTGCTACTGCTTTTGCAACAGCTTTAGCCGACAGCGTAGCGCTTCGCGAATGTGTGTGCGCGCGAGCTGCTCCGCTTTGCCGCCGTCGCGAGCCGCGATGGCGTCGATGATGGCCTGGTGCTCACTGTGGCTGGTCGAGGGGCGGCCGGATACCGTGAACGTGGTTGGACCGAGCAGGGCGATCCAGTCCTGCAATTCCCGTGAAGCGTTATCGAGATAGCGGTTGCGCGCGGCGCGGCAGATCGCTTCGTGGAAGGCGCGGTTGAGCCTTGCCATTTCTCTTGCCATTTCTCCTGCCATCTCGGCCGCGTCGGTCTCGGACGCTTCGACAAAAGCCTGCTCGATATCCCTGAGTGCATCGATTTCGGGCGTCGAGGCATGCTCCGCGGCAAGTCGGGCGGCGGCGCCCTCCATGATCTCGCGCATGGCGTAGAGCTCGAGCACCTCCGAGATGTCGAGGTTGCGTACGATCAGGCCGCGGCCTCCGGCAGGTTCGACGAATCCGCGTGCCGCAAGCCGCCCCAGAGCCTCCCGCACCGGCGTACGGCTGACCTTCAGCCGCTGGGCAACCTCTTCCTCGCGCAGGCGGTCGCCCGCGCGGTAGCTGCCGGCCTGCAGCGCCTCGCAGAGCGAGCGGAACACGGCTTCGCCGAGCGCCACGCCGCCGCCGCGCGAGATCGAGCCGCCTGCCTTTGTCGGGCGTCGTGCCATGCATCCTCGTGGGCTCGCCACGCGCATCCTGCCCATGCAGCGGTGCCACTTGCCGGACGTCCGTATATCTTTGTATACAAAGGTGCGCAATGGTTCCGGATTGACCGGGGCCGCCGGCGGCAGAATGTCTCCAACTTCGTCGCATCGGGCAGACGGCATGAGCAGCAAATACGATGTGCTGGTGATCGGCGGCGGCAACGCGGCGCTGTGCGCGGCGATCAGCGCGCGACGCGGTGGGGCGTCGGTGCTGGTGCTCGAAGGCGCGCCAAAATTCTATCGCGGTGGCAACACCCGCCACACCCGCAACATGCGCTGCGCCCATAACGAGGCGACCGAAATCCTCACCGGCCCCTACAGCGAGGAGGAGTTTTGGGAGGATCTGCTGCGCGTCACCGGCGGCCAAACCGACGAGGCGCTCGCCCGGCACATGATCCGTGAGTCCAAGGACATTTTGAACTGGATCGTCGAGCAGGGCGTGCGCTGGCAGCCCTCGCTCGGCGGCACGCTGAGCCTCGGTCGCACCAACTCCTTCTTTCTCGGTGGCGGCCGCGCGATGTTGAACGCACTTTATCTCACCGCCGAGAAGCTCGGCGTCGAGGTCGAATACGACGCCGAGGTCACCGACCTCGTGATCGAGGACGGCATGTTCCTCGCCGCCCGCCTCAAACGGCCGATCAAGGGCGACACCGAGATCCGCGCGACGTCGTTGGTCGCCGCCGCCGGCGGGTTCGAGGCCAACATCGAATGGCTGAAGCAATATTGGGGCGAGGCCGCCGACAATTTCCTGATCCGCGGCACGCCCTATAACCGCGGCTCAATCCTGAAGATGCTGCTCGACAAGGGCGTGCAGGAGGTCGGCGATCCCACCCAGTGCCATGCGGTCGCGATCGACGCCCGCGCGCCGAAATTCGACGGCGGCATCATCACGCGCCACGACTCCGTTGTGTTCGGCATCGTCGTCAACAAGCACGCCCAGCGTTTCTATGACGAGGGCGAGGACATCTGGCCGAAGCGCTACGCGATCTGGGGCCGGCTGGTGGCCGCGCAGCCCGACCAGATCGCCTACATTATCTTCGACTCGACCGTTGTCACCAGCTTCATGCCGACGCTGTTCCCTCCGATCGCAGGGCAGACGATTGCCGAACTCGCCGGCAAGCTCGAGCTCGATCCGGCCGCGCTGGAAAAGACCATCACCGAATTCAACGCGGCGGTGCAGCCCGGCACCTTCGACCACACCATTCTGGACGATTGCCGCACCGAAGGCATGACACCGCCGAAGACGCATTGGGCGCGGCGGATCGAGACGCCGCCCTATCTTGCCTATCCGGTGCGGCCCGGTATCACCTTCACCTATCTCGGCACGCGCGTGACCAGGGAAGCGCGGATGCTGATGGCTGACGGCAAGCCGTCGGCCAACATGTTCGCGGCCGGCGAGATCATGGCCGGCAACGTGCTCGGCAAGGGTTATGCGGCCGGCATGGGCATGACCATCGGCAGCGTGTTCGGGCGGATCGCAGGACGGGAAGCGGCGAAACATGCACGGAACTAGAATTCTCGACGAAGCCGACCGCCTGATGACGGTCTGCAATTCGTGCCGTTACTGCGAGGGTCTTTGCGCGGTATTTCCCGCCATGGAGATGCGCCGCGCCTTCTCCGACGGCGACCTCAATTATCTCGCCAATCTCTGCCATGGCTGCGGCGCCTGCTACGTCGACTGCCAGTTCTCGCCCCCGCACGAATTCAACGTCAACGTCCCGCGGACGCTGGCGATCGCGCGCGCGGAATCCTATGCGGTCTATGCCTGGCCGCAGGCGCTGTCCGGTGCCTTCGCACGCAACGGTCTCGTCATCAGCATCGTCGCCGCGCTGAGCATGGCCGCTTTCATCCTCGGCTTTGCAGCCCTGAACGACCGCAGCGTGCTGTTTGGCGTGCACACCGGCCCCGGCGCGTTCTACAAGTTGATGCCGCACAACGCGATGGCGGCGTTGTTCAGCGCCGCCTTCCTTTATGCGATCTTCGCGCTGGTGATGAGCGTGCGTGCCTTCTGGCGGGATATCGGCCCGCCCATCGGCGGCCGTGCGGACGGTGGCTCCATCTTTCAGGCGATGCGGGACGCTGGTGAGTTGCGCTATCTCCATGGTGGCGGCGTCGGCTGCTACAATGAGGATGACAAGCCGACCGACCGGCGCAAGCTTTTCCATCACCTGACCTTCTACGGCTTCCTGCTCTGCTTCGCCGCGACCTCGGTCGCCACGCTGTATCACTATCTGCTCGGCCGCGAGGCGCCGTATCCGTGGTGGGATTTGCCAGTGGTGCTCGGCACGCTCGGTGGCCTCGGCCTGATCATCGGCCCGATCGGCCTGTTCGTCGCCAAGATGCGGCGCGATCCGGCGCTGCTCGACGAGCAGCGCTACGGCATGGATGTCGGCTTCATCGCCATGCTGTTCCTAACCGGCTTCACCGGCATGCTGCTTCTGATTCTGCGCGAGACTGCAGCCATGGGGCCGCTGCTGGCGCTGCATTTGGGTGCAGTGTTCGCGCTGTTCATCACCACGCCCTACGGCAAGTTCGTGCACGGCATCTATCGCTTCGCGGCGCTGGTGCGTTACGCGCAGGAGCGACGCAGTGAAGCCGGCTCCTGAGATTCAGACGATCGGAAGCGACCGATGAGGGCATCGCGCCTCGCCTGATTGAGGCGCCTCGCGCATCTCGCTCACGCTACCGCGCGTTCCGCGCCTGAGGCCTGCTCGCGAGCCATCGTCGTTGCGGTGACGTAGTCGGTCTTGCCGGTGCCGAGCAGCGGCACCTTGTCCACCACCATGATCGCCGCGGGAACGGTCAGCTCGGACGCGCCGATCGCTTTGGCCTGGCCCTGCATTGCGCTGCGCTCGGCAGTCTTCTCTGTCGTCAGCAGCACGATGCGCTCGCCCTTGCGGGGATCCGGGATCGACACCGCGACCGATGCGGCCTGCGGCCACAGCGTCGTCGCGATGTTCTCGACCGCCGACAGCGAGACCATTTCGCCGGCGATCTTGGCAAAGCGCTTGGCGCGGCCCTTGATGGTGATGAAGCCGGCCGGGTCAATGGCGACGATGTCGCCGGTGTCGTGCCAGCCCTCGGCGAGCGGTTCGAGCACGCCGGGATTTTCGGCCCTGAGATAACCGAGCATCACATTCGGTCCGCGCACCGAGAGGCGTCCGCCTTCCTCGATGCCGGGGACCGGGTCGAGGCGGCTTTCCATCAGCGGCGACAGGCGTCCGACCGTGCCGGGACGATTGGCCATCGGCGTGTTCATTGCCAGCACCGGCGCCGTCTCGGTGACGCCATAGCCTTCGAGGATGCGGATGCCGTAGCGCTCCATGAAGACCTGCCGGGTGCGATCCTTGACTGCCTCGGCGCCGGCGATCACCAGGCGCAGCGTACGGAAGTCATAGGCATGCGCCGAGCGCGCGTAGCCGGTGAGGAACGTGTCGGTGCCGAACAGGATCGTGGCGCCGGTCTGGTAGATCAGCTCGGGCACGATCCGGTAGTGCAGGGGCGAGGGATACATGTAGATCGGAATGCCCGCGAGCAGTGGCATCATCATTCCGCCGGTCAGCCCGAAGGAGTGGAACACCGGCAGCACGTTGAACACCTTGTCATTGGCGTTGGCATCGACCCGCGCCAGCGCCTGTGCGGCGTTCGCAAGGATGTTGCGGTGAGACAGCACCACGCCCTTGGGCGTGCCTTCCGAACCCGACGTGAACAGCACGACGGCCGGATCGCTCGCCTGGCGAACGACGCGCGGCGTAGTACCGGCGAGCAGGCCCTTGATCTTGTCGCCCGTGCCGATCGAGGCGCGGACATCCTCGAGATAGACGACGCGAACTTCCGCGGAGATCGCGGCCATCAACTTGTCGAGCTTGGCCTTCTCGATGAAAGCTTTCGACGTCAGCACGGTCTTGACCTGTGCGGCTTTCATGGCGGCGAGCACATTGACCGGGCCAGCCGAGAAGTTGAGCATCGCCGGCACCCGGCCGATGTTTTGCAGCGCCATGAAGACGACGGCAACGCCTGCGGAATTCGGCAGCAGCACGCCGACATTCTCGCCGACAGCGGTGCCGTTCTCCAGCTTTCGGCTCAAGACCTGGGCGCCCAGGATCAGCTTGCGATAGGTCAGCTTGGTGCCGAGCGCGTCCTCGACGATGACCTTGCCGGTGTCGCGGTCGCGATAGGCGTGTCCGAGCGCCTCGAACAGGGTGTGATCGAGCATGGCGTTCTTTACCATGGCGTCGATCATCACGTCCTGAAGTGCCGCGCCGGCGGCATTGCGGCGCGCCTTGCCTTTGAGCGCCGCGTCGACCGGAAGCTTGACCGGCGGCAGGATGGTCACGGTCACTCGCGGAAACCACGAGCGCTTGATCTGGCTGCCGTTGAGATAGCTGAGATGCGAGCGCTGGGCGCCTTCGATGCGGACCGGGACGACGACCGCGTCCGACTTGTCTGCGATCATCGCGGTGCCGTCATAGACCTTCATCAGCGAGCCGGAGACGGTGATGCGTCCTTCGGGGAAAATCACCACCGGCTCTCCGGCGGCGACGAGCTTGATGAGGTCGCGCGCGGCCAGCGGCTTGCTCGGGTCCATGGTGTAGTGCTTGACCACCCGCAGGAACGGCTTGGCCCACCAGGCCTTGGCGATGCCGGTATCAACGGCGAAGCTCGCGTCGATCGGCAGCACGGCGTGCAGCAGCGGGCCGTCGATCAGGCTGACATGGTTGGGCGCGATCAGCATGCGCGTGCCAGCAGGCGGCAGGTTCTCCAGCCCGCGGACCTCGGTGCGGAACAGCGCGCGGAACAGCAGCCCGCCGAAGTCGCGCACGCCTTCCTTGCCCCACTTCGTCAGCACGAACCAGACTGCGCCGAAGCTGGCGACGCCGAGACCGAAGAAGATCCAGCCGATGTGCAATCCGCCGGCCTGCAGCAGCGCGACGAAAAGCGAGCCGGCCACCATGAAGGCGGCCTGCAGCACGTTTCCGGCGGCGATGATCCGGGCGCGCTCGGAGGGGGCGGACCAGGCCTGGACGGCGGCGAAGGACGGCACGACGAACAGCCCGCCGCCGAATGCGAAAGCGACGAAATCGACCAGCATGCGCAGTCCCGCGAACGAGGTTGCGAAGTCGCCCGCGGTGATGTCCTGCCCCTTGGCGGTCACGCCGATCGCCCAGGCGAGGTCGATGCCGGCAAACCCCATCATGATGGCGCCGATCGGCACCAGCGCGAGGTTCGGGCGAACGTGGCTCAGATTCGCGGCGAACAGCGAGCCGATGGCAATGCCGATTGCGAAGATCGCGAGACACAACGTCACCACGCCCTCGGTACCACCGATGACCTCCTTGACCAGCGCCGGCAGCAGCGAGAGCACGATGGCGCCCACCAGCCAGAACCAGGAGACGATCACGGTGCCGTCCCACAGCCGGTGGTCGGCGTGCAGCGTCTTCAACAGGCCGAGCGTCGAGGTCCAGGGATTGCCGTTGACCGGCAGATCGGGCGCGGACGGCGTCGTCGCGGGAATGCGGGAGGCGAAGGCCCAGGACAGCAGGGCCAGCACGACCACGGCCGATGCGACCCAGCCCATATGTGCGGAGCCGGCCACGAACTGGCCGCCGGCAACGGTGCCGAGCAGGATAGCCATGAAGGTCGCGCCTTCGACCAGCGCGTTGCCGGTCGCGAGTTCGCCGAGCTCGAGCTGATCCGGCAGCATCGCGTATTTCACGGGACCGAACAGCGCGGCGATGACGCCGAACAGTGCGAGCGCGGCGAACAGCAGCGGCACCGAGTGCAGGAAGAAGCCGGCCGCGGCAAAGCCCGCGGCAAAGATCTCGGCGAATTTGAGCCGCCTTGCGACGACGGATTTGACGTATTTGTCGGCGAGCTGGCCGCCGAGCCCGGACAGGATGAAATAGGGGAAGATGAAGACGGCGCCCGCGACCGTCACCAGCGCATCTCCGTGGCCGGTTGCGGCGCTGTAAAGCAGGATGATGACGAGTGCGTTCTTCAGAACGTTGTCGTTCAGCGCCGAGAAGAATTGCGCCCAGAACAGCGGCGCGAAGCGGCGTGACGACATCAAATCCCTGATCATGACTAGTCCTGTTTTGGAAACGCTGTCTGAGCTTGTTTCATTGTCGGGTGGGCCGTCGACCGGAAGAGATGCGACGGGCATTTGCGGGTTGACGACGATCGTCCCCGGCCTGCTCTGCGCCTTTGCCTTCCGATCCTGTTGGTCTCCGCGTGGCGACGTTTGGTTCGCAAATGGTCGGTCGCGGCTCTATCACGCGCCGGCAAGGGTGGCGTGCGCGCCTCAGGTGAGATGGGCGAGGCTGCGAAAGGGCGAGAGGCGGCCGAGCAGGCTGATGCGGCGGCCCTCATGACGGGCACGGCCGCGGTTGGCCCGCCACATCCGGAAGGTCGCCCGGCGCTCCGTCAGGACGCCGGCAATGTCGCAGGCATTTGCAATGCGATCGATCGGCCCCGTCGCGAACCGTAGGAAGGCGCGGCCAAATCCGGTCACGAGAGCTGTGGCGTCATCGACGAGGGTGGAGGCGATATCAACAGCGAGGATTTGCATTTTGCAGGTCTCCGGGTTAAATTGAACATTGTTCAAATGAGTATCCTGAAAATGAACAATGTTCAAGACGAATCGTTGCGGGACCGAAAAAAATCTCGACGGCGGCAGCAGATCGTGGAGATCGCTCGCAGCATTATTGCGACTAAAGGACTGAAATCCTTGAAAGTCCGGGACGTCGCGGACGCCGCCGGCTGCTCGGTTGGAAGTGTCTATAACGAGTTCGGCGACTTCGACGGCGTGATCCTGACCGTGAATCGGGAGACCGTTAATGCGCTGACGGTGCGGCTGCGCCAGGTTCCGGCCGAGGATCCGGTTCGCCAGCTCTACGGGCTGGCTGCGACCTACCTCGAATTCTTCGCGGGGCACGCCAATCTGCTGCGCTCGCTGTTCGAACATCGGATGGAGGACGACCGCCCTTACCCCGATGACATCCTTCAGATGGTGATGGACGCCTTCGCGTTGATGCACGCGCCCCTGGTGCGGCTGCTTCCGAATGCAGACGACGTGCAGATCGCGCTGCTGTCACGCACCCTGTTTTCCGCCGTGCACGGGATCATCTCGCTCGGCCTCGAAGAGCGCATGCTGGCCGTGCCACCGCAGATGCTGCGCCAGCAGGTCGAGCAATTTCTGGATGCGCATCTCGCGGGGCTCGGGATTCTGCGAGTACGATAAAGTGCTGAGCGCTGCTACGCGCTGGCGGCCTTGCGCTGCCGCGAGGTGACGACGATGACGTCCGTCGTCCCGTTGTCGACCTGAACAATGTTGCGTCCGTTCTCCTTGGCGCGATAGCAGGCGGCATCCGCACGCCGCATAGCGTCCTCGAGGGTGGTGTTGCCGTCGGTGATGCAGGTAACGCCGATACTGGCCGTCACTGCAAAGCAACGATCATCCCACGCGAAGACGGATAGCTCGAGCGACCGGCGCAGCCGTTCGGCGATATCCACGGCGTCGTACGGCGTGCATTGCGGAAGGATTAAGCCGAATTCGTCACCGCCGAGCCGGGCTACCAGGTCATGCGGCCGCCGCTCCTGTTGCAGGAGACGCGAGATCTGGCAGAGCAGGCGGTCGCCGGCGAGGTGACCGCAGCTGTCGTTGACCTCCTTGAACTGGTCGAGATCGAGCAGGATCAGGCCCAGCGAACCCGCCGCGGTGTCGTCCAACTCGCTTTGCAGGCGGGCCTCGAAGGCGCGGCGGTTGGACAAGCCGGTCAGCCAGTCGTGCGACGCCTGCCAGGCCAGGCGCTCCTTCTCGGCATGCAAGGCGTCCTCGAACGCGTGTCGTTGCAGCACCAATCGCCGCGTGTGCCAGATCAGGAGCAGGATCAGCGTCACGGCCGTGACGACATTGATGCCAGTCAGCGTCATCTTGATGGCGCGCGAACCTTCGCCGAGGACGGTGGAGAACCGGTTGGCGTGGACCGTGAACTGAGTGTTGAGCTCCGAGAGCCGCGACGACAATAATTGCAGGCGGTTGCCGTCCTGAATCGCCCCGTTCTTCAATTCTGACCGGATGACCTCGCCGAACACGCTCAGCTCCAGCAGCATAGGGTCGGTGGCAGCCCACTCGCGGATCGCTTCCTTGAGAAAGCTGACCTGTTTGAAGTAGCGAAACAGCCAGATCAGTCCCGGCACGTCATCGGGATGGTTGCCGCCTTGCAGGAAGCCGATGCGGGCGGCCTCGACGTCGACCGGATCGCGCTCGAGCGCCCAGCGTGCGAACTCGTCGCCGATGGGAACGGCCAGCGAGGTCTGATATTGCGCAAACTGGCTGGCGTCGCCCGAATGCAGATAGAGATTGAGGAAATAGACGGCGTTCTTCTGCGAGCGCGACCATAGCGCTTCGCCCGCGACATAGGCGCGAACCGAGGACATCACCTCCAGGCTGAACCCGGCGATCGCCGCCTGCAGCAGAACGACCGTGACGAAAGGCGAAACGAGCTTGATGACGTGAAGGAAGCTGCGTCCCTTTGTCGACGGCGCTGTTCTGCGAAACACTTTGCGTTCCCCAAGTCGCTCAACGACCCCAGCGGAGCGATCCGCTCATAACGCGGATGACCCACGAAAGGTGCTTAACTCGACTTGAAAATGCCAGGAGACTGCGTCGCAGGGTGAAGGCGTTGTGAACTGGATGCTTGCAGATCGTCGCAAATGCCGCCGAACCGGAACTGACGCGGCATCGGCGCGCCGATGTCGCGCATTTGCCCCAAGTGGTTTACCTGATGGAGAGATTGCTCTGGCGCTAGACCAGCACCGGCTTGCGCACGCGGCCGGCGTCGCCGAAGACGCGCAAATAACGTTCGATCTCGGAAGGCAGGCCGGTCGCCTTCTCGGGATTGTCGGAAAGCTTGACGGCCGGATGTCCGTCGACCGACGACACCTTGCACACCAGCGAGATCGGATCGAGGTTGAACGAGCCGTCCGGCGTGCAGCCGACGAAATCATTGGTGAGATTGGTGCCCCAGCCGAAGGAGAGCCGTACCCGGCCGGCGAAGTGGTGGTAGGTCTCCTCGATCGAGCCCACGTCCATCGCGTCGGAGAAGACCAGCAGCTTGTCCCTGGGATTGCGGCCCTTCTGCTCCCACCATTTGATGATCTCCTCGCCGGCCTGTATCGGCGGCGCGCTGTCGGGGCGGAAGCCGGTCCAGTCTGCGACCCATTCCGGCGCATCGCGCAGGAACGCCTTGGTGCCGAAAGCGTCGGGGAGCGCGATCAAGAGGTTGCCGCCATAGGTCTGGCGCCACTGGTCGAGGATGCGGTAGGGCGCCCAGCGCAACTCCTCGTCGTCCCTGGCCAGCGCAGCCGCGACCATCGGCAGTTCATGGGCGTTGGTGCCGATGGCTTCGAGATCATTGTCCATCGCGAGCAGCACGTTGGAGGTGCCGATGAAGGACGGGCCCAGGCCTTCCTTCACGGCCTCCACGCACCATCGCTGCCAGAGGAAGCCATGGCGGCGACGGGTGCCGAAGTCGGAGAGCCGGAGGCCATCAAGCTTGCGCAGGCGCTCCACCTTGGTCCACAGCTTTGCCTTGGCGCGGGCATAGAGCACGTCGAGCTCGAAGCGGCCGCGGCCCTTTATCGCTGCGCGCGAGCGCAATTCGTTGAGGATGGCGAGCGCAGGAATCTCCCACATCGTGGTATGGCTCCACGGCCCGTGGAAGTGCAGCTCGTACTGGCCTTCGACCTTGCGAAGCTCGTATTCGGGCAGCCGGAATTCGGCGAGCCAGCGGATGAAGTCCGCCGAGAACATGTGGGTCTTGCCGTAGAAAGTATTACCGGCAAGCCAGATCAGCTCTTTCTTGGTGAAGCGGATGGTGCGGGCGTGGTCGAGCTGGGCGCGCAGCTCGCCCTCGTCGATGATCTCGGCGAGCCGGACATGGCGCGATCGGTTGATGACCGAGAATGTCACCTGCTGGTTCGGGTAAGATTCCCGAATCATTTGCAACATCAATAGCTTGTAGAAGTCGGTATCAAGCAGGCTGCGGATGATGGGATCCAGCCGCCAGCTGTGATTGTAGGTCCGGCTCGCAATGTCGGTCACTGTCATGGGGGAATTCTAGCGTGGCCGCCCCGGCGCAACCAGTGGGTTTGACGGGGATCAGGTTTTCGCGGGGACGGGGTGCGAGGCCGTCGCCGCCACGGTCTCGAGCTGGCTTCTGATCCAGCGATGCGCCGGGTCCTTCTGATAGCGCTGGTGCCAGACCATGAACATCGGCAGCTCGGCCAGCGTTCGCGTGCGCGAGGCCAGCGGAATCCGCACATGCGCGAAGCCGTGCATCACGCCGGGCGCCAACAGGCTCGGCATGCTCGCCAGCATCTGCGAGCCACGCAGGAAGGACGGCACGCCGGAGAAGCTCGGCACGGAGATCGCGATGTCGCGGTGGAAGCCGTCGGCTGCAAGCCGGCGATCGAAGTCGAGCCGCTCATTGTCAGTGTAGACCACCGTGATGTGACGCGCCGCGAGATAGGCGCCGCGCGTAGCCGGCGCGGCACGCGCTTTGGAGTCATAGTAGCAAACGTAATGGTCTTGCAGCAGGCGCTTCTGCACGATGTCCACGCCGGATGGCGGTAGCGGCGTGATCAGCAGGTCGCAGCGGTTTTCCCGCAGCATCGCCGGCGAGGGCGACTGCGAGGGGATCACGCGCAGGTTCAGGTTCGTCACTTGCGCGGCGACATGATCGAAGAGCCGCGGCAGCAGCAGGTCGCGCTGGAAGTCGTTCGCCGCGATTGTCAGCGAAAGCTGCGCGCTCGCCGGCTGGAACGTGACGCCACCGGCAAAGCTCCTCATCTCGTCGATCAGCGCTCGCGCCTTTGCGGCGAGCGCCTGGGCGTGCGCCGTAGCCACAATGCCGCGGCCGGATTTGGCAAACAGCGGATCGCCGACGATCCGCCGCAGCTTATTCAGGGCGTGGCTGACCGCGGATTGTGTCAGGCCGAGCCGCGTTGCGGCCGCCGTCACCGAGCCTTCTTCCAGTACGGCTAGGAACAGCTCCAGCGCGTGGCCATCGAGCGCCAAATGATCGATTTTTTTCATGGTATTCATTGTAATCGATCTATTTATCTTGAGAATAGCCTGCGTCATCATCTCCCGATAAGCCGTGCGCCCCAACGGGGCGCCAGAGGGAGAGACAACGCCGATGCATGCCCAGGCGCCAGCCTTGCGGGATCCCCGCCTCAACCGCCCCGCGCCGTTCACGCCACCGCTTGGTGACGGTGGCTTCTTCCAGCGCGACCGTTCCATGCATCCGCCGGCGCACGCGCCGGGCTACAAATCCTCGGTGCTGCGCTCGCCGCGCCAGGCGCTGCTGTCGCTTGAGAACTCGGTCTCGGAGATCACGGGGCCGGTGTTCGGGCACAACGACCTCGGCCCCCTCGACAACGATTTGATCCGCAACTACGCCAAGGACGGCGACCCCGTCGGCGAGCGCATCATCGTCCACGGCCGCGTGCTGAACGAGACCGGCCGCGGCGTCCCGAATACGCTGGTCGAGTTCTGGCAAGCCAATGCCGGCGGCCGCTACCGGCACAAGAAAGACACGTATCTGGCGCCGATCGATCCGAATTTTGGCGGTTGCGGCCGCGCGCTGACCGACGACACCGGCTACTATTATTTCCGCACCGTGAAGCCTGGACCCTATCCCTGGCGCAACTACGTCAACAGCTGGCGTCCTGCTCACATCCACTTCTCGGTGTTCGGCTCGGGCTTCGCACAACGCCTGATCACCCAGATGTACTTTGAGGGCGATCCCCTGATCCCGGTCTGCCCGATCCTGACGACGATCCCGGACAAGGATGCGCTGGAGCGCCTCGTCGCGCCGCTCGACCTCAACGCATCGGCTCCGTTCGACTCGCTGGCCTACCGCTTCGACATCATCTTGCGCGGCCGGCGCTCCACTTACTTCGAAAATCGCACCGCAGGGAACTAGGTCCATGCCGCAGCCGCTCAACTACCTCAAGGAAACCGCCTCGCAGACGGCCGGGCCCTACGTGCATATCGGATTGATCCCGGCCATGGCCGGCTTCGACATTTTCGAGAAGAACTTCTCCAACGTGCTGGTGACGCCGAACACGCAAGGCGAACGCATCACGCTGGAGGGCAAGGTGATCGACGGCAGCGGCACGCCGCTGCGCGACGTGCTGCTGGAGATCTGGCAGGCGAACGCGGCCGGCCGCTACAACCATGCGGCCGATCGGTCGATCGGCTCGCTGGTCGAGGAATTTCGTGGCTGGGGCCGCGCCGGCTCCGACTTCGAGAGCGGTCTCGTCACCTTCGAAACCATCAAACCGGGCGCGATCATCGACAAGACGGGCCGCAGAGGCGCTCCGCACATCAATGTCTGGATTGTCGCGCGCGGTATCAACATCGGTCTCAACACGCGCCTTTATTTCTCGGACGAAGAGGCCGCCAACGCCGCCGACCCCGTGCTCAACCTGATCGAGCAGCAGGTCCGGCGCTCGACTCTGATCGCAAGGCGCAGCGAACGCGCCGGAAAGATCGTGTATTCCTTCACGATCAATTTGCAGGGGCCGGAAGAGACGGTGTTCTTCGACGTGTGATCGTCTCAGGTCTCCTCGCCGTGGAGCTGCGCGCGAAAGGCGCGCGGTGACACGCCCGTGGCGGCGGCGTAGACCCGGCTGAAATAGGCGGGGTCCTCGAAGCCCAGCGCATAGGCGATCGTCGAGACCGGCAAATTGGTGTAGACGAGGTTGCGCCGCGCTTCGCGGATCAACCGGTTGAGGATCAGGTGAGAGGCGGTGTCGCCGGTTGCTGCCCGCGTCACCCGGTTGAGATGGGTCGGCGTGATCGACAGCGCACCCGCATAGTCCGCGACGCTCCAGCGTTCCAGATGATGCTGTTCCAGCAGCGCTTCGAAGCGGCGGAATAGACCGCTTTCAGCCGTGCCGTTGCCGCCGCTCTCGCCGGTGAGCGCGCGGGCTACCAGCCCAATCATGGCCGCCGACAGTGCACGCAGCACATGCGCTCGGCCGAAATCGCGCGCGGCATGTTCGGCAAAGATCTGCTTCATGGTGGTCCGGATCTGCGGCGTGCCGCGCATCACGGCCGAGCGCGATAAGGCGCCGCGCAGTCCTTCGGAGGCGAGCAGCGCTTCGTCCAATATTTCCGCGGCGATGGTCAGTACCCAGCCCTGGGTATCAGGAACGAAACGGAAGCCATGGACGTGGCCGACAGGTACGTTGACGATCTGCATCGGCTTCAGCTGCACCACGCGCCCGTCGAGCGTGGCTTCGCCGCCGCCGCGCTCGATCAGCAGCACCTGGTGCAGCCGGGCATGGCGGTGCACGGCCAGCGTCCAGTCGTGCAGCACCGAGCGCGACGCTATCGTCTCGCAATGCACGACATCGGGCAGATCGCCGGACTCGCCGAACAAATTGTAGACCCGGATCGCCGGGGCGGGGGCTGCGCTTCTCATGTTCGAATAGTACAAGATAAAGACGAAAGCCTCCATCGGTCAGCGGCGCTGAATCTGCAAGAAAGTGCCGAGGAGGACGCAAAAATGAAAGTCCAGGTCTGTATCATTGGCGGCGGGCCGTCCGGGCTGCTGTTGTCCCAGCTTCTGCACCTCAAGGGCATCGACACGGTCGTGCTGGAAAAATACAGCCGCGACCACGTGCTTGCCCGGATCCGTGCCGGCGTGCTCGAGCACGGCTTCGCCAGGCTGATGCGCGAGGCACAGTGCGGCGAGCGGATGGACCGCGAGGGCGAGATCCACAAGGGATTCGAGATCGCCCATGACGGCGTGCTCTCCCAGATCGACCTTTACAAGCATTCCGGCGGCAATTCGGTGCTGGTCTACGGCCAGACCGAGCTGACGCGCGACCTCTACGAGGCGCGCGACCGCCTCGGCGGCAACGTCGTGCACAATGCCGAGGACGTGACGCCGCATGACCTGACCTCGGACCGGCCGTACGTGACCTATCGTTCGAATGGGGAGACCGTTCGAGTCGATTGCGACTATATTGTCGGCGCCGACGGCTTTCACGGCGTCAGCCGCAGGTCGATCCCGAAGGACGTGCTGCGGGAATACGAAAAGATCTATCCGTTCGGCTGGCTCGGCGTGCTGTCGCGCACGAAACCGGTCTCGCCGGAGCTGATCTATGTGAAGCACGAGCGTGGCTTCGCGCTGTGTTCCTTGCGGTCGCAAGTGCTGAGCCGCTACTACGTCCAGGTGTCGCTCACCGACAAGGTGGAGGACTGGAGCGACGATGCGTTCTGGGCCGAGCTGAAGCGTCGTTTGCCGGACGAGGTAGGCGGCCGCTTGATCACGGGGCCGTCCATCGAGAAGAGCATCGCGCCGTTGCGCAGCTTCGTCGCCGAGCCGATGAGCTACGGCCGCCTGTTTCTCGCCGGCGATGCCGCCCACATCGTGCCGCCGACCGGCGCGCGCGGGCTGAACAGCGCCGCCTCCGACATCTATTATCTCTACCACGCCATGCTCGCGCACTATCAGAACGGCGATGATTCCGGGCTTCAGGGCTATTCCGCCAAGGCGCTGGCGCGGATCTGGAAGGCGCAACGCTTCTCGTGGTGGATGACGATGTTGCTGCATCGCTTCCCCGACCGTTCCGAGTATGAAGACAGGCTTCAGCAGACGGAGCTGGAGTATCTGCTGTCGTCCGAGACGGCGCAGCGCCTGCTGGCGGAGAATTATGTGGGGTTGCCGTTCTAGCGTGGAGTGGACCCGAAAAGCGGTGCGACGCTGCGCTACTTTCCTTCTAGGATGTTCACCGGCGTCCAATCCGACGCCGGTGGATTTGTAGCGAGCGCAGTCGCGCGCTTGCCAAAAAGCGCTGACGCCGAATCCATTTCCGCCGTTCGCCCGAACGCATCAGCCGCCTTCGCAAACTCGCTTGCCCGCCAGCACGCCAGCCCTTCTGCATACGCGGCGGCAACCTTCGTCTGCCCGGCACTCTCCGTGCCCTTCTCCGCGAGGGGCTCGAACACCTTGATCGCCTCGCCGCGTCCTATCACTTTGATGGAGTCGAGCTCGCGCCATTTGAAAGTATTGCCTGTCTGCGCGACAGTCGTTTCTGAGGCCATGATTGCGGTGCCATAATATTTGTTGGCGCCTTCGAGCCGCGAGGCGACGTTCACGGTGTCGCTCATCACGGTGTAATTGAAGCGGCGGCGGGAGCCGATATTGCCGACCACGGCCTCGCCGCTGTTGAGCCCGATGCGGTGCGACAGGCCGTGGCCGGCGAAGGCGGCGCTGCCGGCGTTGAGCTCCGCCAGCTTTGCGTGACATTTCAGTGCCGCATGGACGGCGTGGCGCGCATGCGCGGGATCGTCGGCGGGCGCACCGAACATGGCGACGATGGAATCGCCGATATATTTGTCGACATAGCCGCCATGGCTCTCGATGATGTCGGTCATGGCCGACAGATATTCGTTCATCAGCGTCACCAGCTCGCCCGGCGTCATCGTCTCGGCGATGGAGGAGAAGCCACTCAGGTCGGAGAAGAACATGGTGACGTTGCGCATTTCGCCGCCGAGCGCCGGCATCTTGCCGGAGGCAACCATGGTGTCGATCACTTCGGGGGCGAGATAAAACGCAAAGCTCTTGCGCAGGAATCGCTCGTCACGATCGGCCAGCACGAAACGGTAGCCGATCATCATCGCGAGCGCGGCGAGGCTCGCGAGCGCGGGCTCCGTCAGCGGCAGCGCCAAGGCATAGACGAATGCACCGACGGCCACAGCGGCGTATACCGCGATGAGGCCGAGCCATGCGATCAGTGCGCCACCCGGTGCGAGCACGCAAGCCGCGCAGGCCACGATCGCCGCCAACACGATGGTGAGAATGCTCCGCAGTGGAAAGCCGAGCTCGGTCACCGCATCGCGTTCGATCAGATTTCGTACCGCGTTGGCATGCACGAGGACACCGGCGATGTCGCTGCGGGCCTTTTGTGCGGTGCTTGCCGGGGCGGGCTGGGCGCATCGGGGCCCCGGCGTTCCGTCATATCCGCCGGACAGTCGCATCGAGGTGAGCTTGCGATCATCGAAATTCAGGGCGGTGCCGAGCAGCACGACTTTGCCGCCGAAGGCGCGGCGGAAGAAATCGCTGTCGCCTTTTTCGACGCAGGCTCGCAGATCGGCGAAGGAGAAAGTCGGAATGTCGCGGCCCAGTCCACGAAAATTGAGCGCCAGTGTATTTGGTACCGCGCTCGGAATTGCATAACCGGACAATTCGGTCGTTCCGGACGGTGCAATCTCGGGCTTTACAGCGAGCGCGCGCGCGGCGAGCTCGACCGCCATCGCGGGGACCGGCTTGCCGTCGATCGAGAAGCTCAGCGGCATCCGCCGGATCACGTCGTCGGTGTCGGTATGGACGTTGAGGGCGCGGATATTGTTTCTCACCGCCAGTTGCTGCGCGCGGTCGGGCCTTTCCTGATGGTCGTTGCTCAGGATCTCGCCGAGCACCAGCTTGCCGCTGTCGGACAGCTTCCGCAGGGCGATGAGATAGTCCCGATCGAAGCCTCTCATGCGGCTGCCCAGCGACGCGTCGCCGAAGGGAATCTCCGACTGCTCGATCGAGCTCGGAAAGATGACGTCGAAGCCGATGACCTTGGCGCCGCCGTCGTCGATGCTGCCGAGAACCCGGCCGATCTCGCGCGTCCAGGTCTGCGTTGGCGATCCCTTGAACGGCGGAGTGTCGTAGGTCTCGCCGTCGATGGCCACGACGACGACCGGTGATGTCGCGGGATCGCGGTGGTCGCCGACGAGCTTGCCCCGCAGTGCCGTGAGGATGTCGAGCGACAGGCCCTGCAGCGTCTGCAGCGGCGGAGACGTCACGATGGCGCCTGCAAGAAGCGCAATCAGGATCGCTGCAACGATGTCCCGTCTGCCGATCCGCCGCATCGCCTCGTCGCTAGCTGCCTATTCGAGCCGCAGCAGGCGTCCGACGATCGGCGTCGGCGACGACGTGGCGCTGGGATCGACCTGGAAGGCGTAACGCTTGGTGCCGAGGATGGCGAGATAGCTGCCGCCCGGCGTCAGCGACTTCCCGGCCTTGGCGAAGTCATAGAACTTGCCGCCGACCATCGTCTCGCTCTTGAGCGGCACGCTGATCGTGGGCTCCTTGCCATCGGTGCGTTCGATCACCAGGGTGCTGCCGCTCTTGGCCTGCACCAACGGCGCGATGCCGTAGAGCGTCGGCAGCTTGGCCGGAGCGCTGCCCTTGGCGTCCGACCGCATGGTGCGGAAGGTGGTCGCGGCACTCTGGTTCGCCTCCCGCTCCGACAGTTTTGCCGCGTTGGTATCGCAGGGCACCTTTTCCCGCTTGACCTCGCCGAGTTGCACGGTGCTCTGCTCGGTGCCGACCATGACGACGCCTTCGCTGATGGTCTCGCGCTGGCACGATTTGAGATAGCTGAGCGTAATGGTTGCCTTGGGCCCCAGCTTGATGATCTTGCCCGGCGCCACATAATCCATGAACGCGACACCGTCGACCTTGCCTTGCACGTCCTCGACGATGGCGGCCGGGGTCTCCGCCAAAGCGGGGGCAGCAAGACAGCACGCGCCGACAACAGCGCCGATCAGGCTTTTCATGGGAAATCTCATCCGATTCGACCGATATTTGCCCGGTCCCCGTCCAGAGCCGATGCTTAGCAGCGAAACGCCCAGGCAAGTGTGACCGGAATCACTCTCAGATATTGGTGCACTCTATCAGGAAGAGGTTCAAACCGGCGACCGGAGAAAACAGTGCGCCGGCAAGCTGTTGGCCAATGGATAATTTCATTCGGCTGGGACGGCCTCGACCGGGTGGCCCTCCGCTGCACTCTCTATACCTGTAATGGGCGCGAGCGTGGCCTCGGTCTTCTGATACGGCGTCGCCTGCTGACCGGCGGCGATCTCGACCACTTTCCTCCCAGCGCGACAGGAAGGCTAGCTGTCACGAAGGCTGAGTTGATAGCGGTTATATGCAAGCTGCCAAACGAGGTCGGCACGCCGATCGTTTTTAGCGCGGTATGCAACGAGGTCCAGCTTTCTTGCCCGCTGCGCGGAGGAGCCTGCGCTGCCCGCGTCGCTGCGCGTCGGTAGCAATTTGACTGGCTCGCTTTCCAGGGTGTTAACCGTGGCGGAATGCTCTCCGCGCGGATCATTGTCGCGCCCTAGTATTGGTTGCAAATGCGTTCTGAGTTTTACGGCGGATATTTTCATGCTGAGAGACGGCAAATATGCGGCCTGGTTCAGGACCCCGCGCGGTCAGGGCACGGGCGTCGTGCATCTGGCGGAGGGACGAATCTCCGGCAGCGATAGCTTCTTCACGTATGGCGGCTCTTACCGAATCGACGAGCAGCGCTTCACGGCGGTTCTGACCACGCGGCGACATGCCGAGGGGCCGCCGACCGTGTTCGGGCTCGACGAAGTCGAGGTCAAGCTCTCGGGCGTGTGCAGCGGCGCGATGGCGACCTGTTCCGGTACGGCCGAGCAGGCCCCCGATGTGACCTTCGAGGCGACGCTGATCTATAGCCAGGACGAGGTGCCGGCCGCTGACGCCAGAGGTGCGGTCGTGAAGCTCAATGCCGACAAGCTGCCCAAGGGGCTCGACGGCCGTTCGCGATCACGCCATCCGTTTGCGCCGGGATCGCTTGGCTCAGAACGGAATAGACCATAAGGCCAGATCGACGTCGACGATGTTGTCAGGCCTGCTTAAGCGGATGAGCCCTCTGGTGCCAGGCCCAGGCGGTGCGGATCACGGTCGGTAGATCCGAATGTCGCGGCACGAAATTCAGCACTTTTCGCGCTGCGGAGGGATCGGCAACCAGATAGGTGGGATCGCCGGCGCGGCGCGGTTTGACGGTGTGGGGCACCTCGCGCCCGGTCTCCTGCCTGATGGCAGTCAGGATTTCCCGCACTGAAAAGCCGGAGCCGGTGCCCAGATTGAAGCTGCCGCCGGCATGCCCTTGTTCCAGCAGTTTCAGCGCCGCGACATGCGCCGCGGCGAGGTCGGTGACATGGATGTAGTCGCGGATCGCGGTGCCGTCGGGCGTGTCGTAGTCCTCGCCGAACACGGCAAAATCGACATGGCCCTGTAACGCCATCATGGCGCGCGGAATGAGATGGGTTTCGTTGTCACGCAATTCGCCGATGCCGCCGGCCGGATCGGCGCCGCTGGCGTTGAAATAGCGTAGGCAGAACGCGCCGAAGCCGTAAGCCGACCGGTAATCGGCCAGCATGCGCTCGATCATCCACTTCGATGCGCCATAGGGGTTGATCGGCGCGCAGGGGAAATCTTCCGGCAGTTCCTTGGAGTCTGCGTTGCCGTAGACGGCGCCGGTCGAGGAGAACACGATACGGTGGCAACCTGCATCGCGCATCGCCTGCAATAGCGACAGCGTGCCCTGCACATTGTTGATGTAGTATTTTTGCGGGTCCGTCATGGACTCGCCGACAAGGCTCGCCGCCGCGAAATGCATGACCGCCGTGATTTTATGCTCGGCGAAGGCCCGCGCCAGCGTGGCGCCGTCGAGCAGATCGCCCGTTACCAGCGGACCGGCGACGAAGCCGCGATGACCTGTCGACAGATTGTCATAAACGACGGGCTGATAGCCGGCGGCGGTCAGGGCGCGGCAGGCATGCGAGCCGATATAGCCCGCGCCTCCCGTAACGAGGACAGTCGGTCGGTCGTTCATGTGTGCTTACCTCAGAGCGAAATCAACGATTATCCAGGCAACCGCCGCCAGCAACAAATCGGCACACAGCACGAGCACCGCAAAGCGTCAGCCATGCGGGACGTTTGCCGAAGGCGGGGACATGCCGCGTGGCGTCACGAGACAGGACATCACTCAAGGAGAGGGCTTCCGAAGTGATCTGTCCCAATGCGATTGCCTCAGTTCAAGGGTTGATCGATCGGGTGAGCATAGATCGATCTTCGCTGTATGCAACCCACCGGGGGCTCGGCACGATAGTCCTTCTTCGTTTAGCTCGCATTGACCCTATGGCTGCGAAATGGTCGGCGCGCGCGCGGCGGCAACCGAAGCTTTAAGCACGAAAAATAAGCTGAGGCCGAGTAAAGGAGTGACTGAACATGGCACAGATCTGGATGACTTATGACGAACTCGCCGGGCTGAGTGGCTGCACGCCTGCCGAGGCCAGAATGCGGGCCATCCATTTGTCACTTGACCGCCGCAAAAGCCGCGATGGAGCAACCCGCGTTAAGCTCGATCTCGCGCTGACGGCTAAATTTTTCGCATCTGTCCGGGACGCCGATTTTGATCTGGACGGCGCCATCGAGGCGCTCCAGGCCACCCATCATCAGATGGCAGAACTCCTGACGCCGAACCAGTTCCTGGGCCAGCGCCGCTCGGCTTAGCCCCCGCACGTGATTTCTCAAGCTCCGGGTATAAGGAGCCGAGATCTCGCGATAGTTGTTCCAAATCAGGCGTAAATCTCCATCCGGAATTTCCATTGCGGGCCGGGTTTAATCGCAGCGGGCCGCAGAGCTTGCAGGAGGATGCCATGAGGAACGACAGCGATCGAGGCTACGCGACACTGGTGGGAGCGGCGATGCTGGGGGGCTGATCATCATGACAGCCGCAACGGCGAGCGCAGAACTCGTGAAGTTGCAGGCCGATCTCAAAGGCGGCAATGAAGTGCCTCCGAACAACTCGCCTGGAACGGGCAAGGCCGAGGCGACCTACGAAAGCCTGCCGAAAAGCGCGCCGATTGCAAACGCTACGGCCAGCGTCGGCCAGTAGGCCTCGCTGTTCCACGTCGAGAGGATGCCGCGTTCGAGGCGGATGGTCGCATGGAGTGGGAATCGAGTGGAGTTTTTGTCGAGATCGATCGGGGCCTGCAAGGCTTTGTCGGGATCGAGCAGGAATTCGCCAAGTTTCTCGCCGTTGCTCAAGGCGAGGATCACTTCGCTATGGACGCGCAACCCGGCGGGCATGATGTCGAACAGGCTGGCGTTGACGCCAAGAATGGCGACCAATGCGGCGTTGCCATTGATGTCTTTGAGCACGCCCAGAGCATCGCCGCCGAATTGCTCGACACGGAAGAGCGAAAGGCTCTTGTCGCGCGCGGGAAGCATATCGCGGCGGTCGATCATCCCTTGTCGAATTCCAGCGTTTCGGAATAGGCCGAACAGATCACCGAGCCATCAGGGTTAACGAGGCGCACATCCTTGATTGCGGAACGCTGGTAGACGTGGAGGCGGATCGCCTGCAGCGTCGCGGGCCCGCAATCGGCAAGGTCGCGCCGCGCAAGTTCGCCCAGGCTCGCGCCGGCAAAATCGATTGCAAATTCGGCGCGACGCAGAACAACCTCAGTCAATTCGTCGAGCTGATGGGCTTGCTGACGCCGGATGATGCTTTCGGCTGCGAAATGCCCGCCCAGCCCGGACGCCATTGTGCTCGCAAGCACGAGCGCCGCAAACACAAAGGTCGGTCGCTGTAGTCTCATCCTGCCCGCGCGGAGATCGAAGGACGCTCCTGCAGATCCTAGTCAGGACGGGCTAAGATAGGGTCTAATTGGGACACACAAACGCGGCGCGGAACCCAACGAGTCTTGCCCATTTGGGGGGCAGCGGGGGCGGGAGGCGTGGGTAGCCCGGTTTGGGGCAGAGCGGTGCGCTCTTCGGCATCACAAGCCAGGGTGGCGAACCGCGTAGCCCGAGGATGAACCAAAGTTGCCTTGTTCTGCCCACCGATCGGGATGGCTCGGGCGGTTCCCTCCCTGTTGCCTCAGGTCGGAGGTCTGGGCAAGAAGGCCAAAATCGTCTGGGCGAGCATGACACCCACGAGACCTCCGGCGACTTTCTGGAGGGCGTCAAGCAGGCCCGGATCCCGGTCGGGTGTGAGCATTTGCATGATCTCCAGCCCTATGGCGACCGCGATAACGAAAGAGCAGGTTAAAGCGAACCGTCCCGGCAGCAGGAACGACAGGAGAAATCCGAGCAGCCCATAAGCGCTGAAGCGCTCGATCACGACGACCCAATAGGCTTCGTGATGCCCCATTAGCGCAGGGCGTCCTGCCAACTTTGCAAAGGTGGCGTAGACAATGAGCGCCAGGCAGATGCATACGGCTGCAATCAAGTGGTTTCTGCGCATGCCGGCAGCGTAGCCGGTTGGCTACCGATCGGGATCAAAAAGCCCAGATATCGTTAAGTTCCTGCTGGCGCCAACGAGGCATCCATGATTCAGGGGCGTTTCAAGGCGCGATCTCTAAAGGACCACACTCACGCTTAAGCAGGTGGGCAGAAGAGTAACCTCTCCGGTTCCGTGGCAAGGCAACGAGTTTACTCTGGCTGAAGTTGGCTATTTCTATTCGTCGAGAACAATCGCATAGTTTCTGTTATTTCAGCCGCCGCTTTATCCGATGAGCTCTTTGCCATGCCGAACGTCGACGATCTGCAGATGCTACGTCTGATCAAGGCTTTTCAGAAAATATCCGACCAGGACGTAAGGCGCTTGATCATCCTGTATGCGGAAGAGCAACTCGAGAAGCTACAGGCAATAGCGAAGCAAAAGCCGCAGTAGACGTACGCCGGCCGGCGAGCCGTCCCTGCGGTTTGCGTCGCAAATTTCCGGTGCTCAGGTGATATCCGTTCGACAACCCGTTGCGCCCCGTTGAACGTCTCGACATGGAGCCGACTCGGCTTAAGCCTTTTCCCAGCGGACAATCCACCGGCTCGGCCTGCAACGCCCGTCTTCCCAGATAGATGGACGGGGCCCCGCATCGCTGACGATGCCGTAACTCAGATTGGTTTGGCACCGACGGTGAGGGCTACGACAAGGTTGTGGTCAAAAGCTTCCGGTAGTTCGAGCCGAAGAGGACACACCGCAATTTTGGGCGAAGCCGAAGCTGCTACGCAGCAAGCCCTTGCGTTGCGGTAACGCGCCATTTTGCGCTGCCCTTGTCGACAGGCCTAATTCTGCCTGGTCGTCGGGCTGTCTATTTTCGTTGACCAGCGCGATTTAGATTCCGCTGTAACCCATCGGCGGCGCTTCAGCCGTGATCAATGCGCCCCGAGACACAGGAGCCTTGGTGGCGAAATCCGCGCGGTGGTCATACCGGCGTTGAAGCCGGCGGCACCGGGATGGTCGGCCTCAAAGTGGGGTTGCCATCAGGTCATCGGGGCCAGTTTTAGGCTTGACGTTCCATTTCAGCCCGATTTGGGCATGCGTCGCCAGTCGTCCCTGTTTGCCGCTGTTCCCCCCTCAGCATGTATCAGCGGTGTCGCCGAATGATCGCTTTTCACGCGTCCAGGGTAGGAGCTCGTCCCATTCCAATTTCGCGACACCCCCCGTTACCGACCCAGAACAAAAACGGATTTTTGATAATTTAAAACGATTCTTTGTCGAACTCTTCGTGTCCTGTGGGAGAGCGAAACACGCCATCAAAGAATCGTTTATTTTTCTAGATGAGTCGTATCGCACGGTAACTCGCTGCGTGTTACCGTGCGATGGCGACAATGTTGATGGCCAATCGTGCTCGAAGATCGGAAAGACACGGCAAAAGGCACAACTCGGGATCAGTCCGCATCCCCTCTGCCATTATCCGGGCGCGACCCAACATTCGACTGCGCCTCGATAAGACGCTCTTGCTTCCGCTTTGTGATCCGCAATGCTCCAATCGCGGACTTTGAACGCGCTGTCGGAAGCGGGCTGCATCATCCCGGCAGATGATCGGGTCCTTCGGGCTTTTGTTGCTCAGCCCTGCTTCGGCTTCTTCGACCTAAGCGAAAGACCCAGGCGCAATGCCATGCGCTTGATTGCATCAGGTGTCCGGCCGAGCTGTTTCGCGGCTTCTTCCAAAGAGACTGAAGACTTGGCCAGTTCCATCAACTTGCGGTCTTCCTTGAACGACCAGGGCTCGCGCGCCATACTCAAAGAATCCTCATTTACAAAATAAGACGAAAAAGCCGCCAAGCGACCCAGATTCGCTCGACGGCTTTGCTTGGGTGGGGCCAGGCCTTGGGGAAGCCCGGTGCGAAAATGAATATGCGATCGGCGAAATCTCGCAAGCAACACCGTGTATTAAGCTAACCGCTCAACCTTACCTGCAGCGTGCGCGTCGCGTTCGTCCGTGGATATACGGATGTGGATCCCGAAGCGAATGACGACAAAAGTCGAGGTTCGTCGAGCGTCCTGCATCTGACTTCGACGGAGCCAAACGGCTGGCGCGTTTATGCCGCGGGCCTCGATGCAATCTCCATGGACGAGCCGCGCGGTACGGAGCCGTCGGAGCAGTTGCATGGTCTGCGACAATCGGCGCTGGAAGCGCGAGGAAAGCCGCGCTAGGTAGTGCTTCCCGCAACGGCAGTAATTGGCCGCCGCCTTTTCTGCGGCTCCAGGGCAAACGGCGGCGTTCATTCCGCGTCATCGACCCGGCCAATCGAGTGGAATGAGAGCGCGCGATCGAAGGGAACGCGAGACAGGCGGAAATGTGAGGCGCGTCGATGCGCAGGATCGTGAGTGAACGAGCTCTGACGTTACCGACGCATGCAGGAGCGCCGGTGTCCCGCGTTGTGGCCGCCGGGCCCGTCAACTCTTTCTGTTAACGCTTGGCTCTGGCGGTACGGCTTCCAAGTTACCTTGAGTGATCACCACGCTTGCAGCAGCTTCGCCGGACGCCTAATAATTCTGCATATTGTCAGTTTAGTACGGCTTCGATCATTTGAAGTGCTGGTCACGTTGGGTCGTGTGGTTCGTCAAGGCGAATTCTGGGCCCGAGTTTTTGGAAGCCGGTGCCTTGAGGAGCCAAAATGCTGGTTCATTGGAACGCTGGACCGCGACGGTATTTTGTCAATGCTGATGGACATCGCGTCCTCATCGGCCTCTCGCGCGCGGAAACCGCAGAATTCGAAATGCTCGACGATCCTCCGTCGCGGGCGGAGGAAGGGAGCGCGATAGGTGGCAGCGGTTCGACCTGCGTGAACGTCGATCGATGGTCGGAACTCTATACCAAGCATGAAGATGCCTGGCGCATCTGGATCGCGCGAAGCCGCACTGAAGCGGTTTCCAGTTTAGCCCTTTTTTAACCATGGCGGGTCGATCCTTGGGCCCAAGGGCACAAACAGGATATGCCAGATGTTCCATCGTCTTCTGAAAGCCCGAACGAACAATCCGCTCGCGCAGAACAAGCGCTTCCAAGCGCGTTCGGCCGAACGTGATGCGCAGACCGATCGCGAGCGTGTTGCTTCGATCATGACGGCGATTGACGTCGCTCTGCAGGCTGCCGAAAACGAGCAAGCGGGGCTGAGCAGTCGCGTGGAAGATGCGCTCGCGCGTGCGGCCGTGACCTTCGGCAATGGCGACGATGAATATCTAGAGCGGGAAGCGCTGGACAATCATCATCAGGACCTTTTTGGCGCCGAAATCTCCAATGGTCAGAGGCGGCTCAAGGAACTTGACGTGTCCGTCTCGCATTTGAAATTCGTCAGATCCGCAATGCTGACGCGTTTTCCCGGCTATTTCAGCCAGTCGGGCAGTTGACCGCTCGTCGTCCTGATCAAAGCGTCGTTTTCATTGCTAGCAGTGTAAATTGCAGGCCTCCCGCTCTTGCGATTGCTGATCCTAGGCGTTTGTCCGACTGGTGGCTGAAACCGGTGATGACCGCCTCTGCGCGCGGAGCCAAGCTCGGGCCGACGACATGTTTTTTCGCCACTGGGTGCAAGTTGGGACGACAACTCTGTCGTTTGCGGTGAGCGCGACGGCGTGTCTTGCAGAACAACCGGCCGGGTCGGCGACGGAGGAGCCAGTGGGCGAGACGTCGACTGAAATGTCGCGTGAAGAATGGAAGATACAGATCGAGGAAGCTCGTAGACGGATTGCCGCCGAACGTCGCGAGCGACGCCTCGGGTTACGAGCTCCCGCCGAACAGGATCTGGCGAAAATAGCCGCAGAGCGCGCCCTGGAGCGAGCCATGAACGACACGACGCTGGAGCCGGGCGACATCGTGTCGACGAGCAAAGGATTTCTCGTCTTTAAACGGCGAACGGGTCCTGAGGGAGAGTGGAACGAATTCGTTCCACTCAGTCCGCGCTGACGCGCGGGCTTCGACCGAGATAACGCCATCCGAGCCGGATCTCTTGCACTCCAGCAGCCAGTGAATAGAGGAAGGCCGTCGGGGAGCGCTCCCCGGGTGGCCGTCACCGTGTTTGGTCCACTGAGCTCTGCGAAGGCCGAGCGCCCGCGGACTCGGTCGACCAAACGCGTCGTGAAAGGCGGCACCATCAACCGGTGATGCCGTGCACTCGCAAGTTATTCTCGCTTGAGGGCGGCTGCGCCTTTCGCGTGGAGCGGCTTGCTCGATCCTGCGGCTGCTTACGAGCGTTCTGAAGGTTTTGTCGGCAAACTTGGGACCGCAATGCACCAGGGCAGGGGCTGCGCGACCGGGTTCCTCTCACCGCGCATACGACGATTGCTTGGAATCTTGATCAATCTTCGGAGAGATCGTACCTTCTCGTGCGGGCAATTCTTCGCCGCTGCATGGAAATAAGTGCACGAATGGCGTAGCCGACAAACACGCCAGCGACGAAGGCGGACCACAGGAAAGCGATCGGATAAGTGGCGATTAAATACGTCATGGCCTCGCGCCGAAAAAAATGCACTCGGCCAGAATGAGCACGCCAATCCTAACCGTGATTTAATCGGCTCACAGGAACGGAAGTTTGGACCGGGACCAATCGTCGCTAACGTCGCGTGGGGGAAATGTCCGGTCCTGCGATCTTTCCTATCGTGGGAAAGTCGCCATTGGATGGCCCAGGCAGCCTAGGTCGGCGGGCGCCGCAATTGCCTCGAAAAACTCGGTCGAACCATCAAGGACGTACGGCATTGCGACATCGCTCCTTAGCGACGAGATCAAATGGTCGACATCAAATATTTTTGGAGGAGTCCGTTCCGCGAGCCTCCGAAATCAAAAATTCCTCGAGATGCGCCCCAGCCTGGAGCTTGGCAGCTATCCAGCGCGGTTGCCTCCCCCGTCCTGACCATACCTCGTTCGGATTATTCGGGTTTCGATATTTGGGCAGCACGGCGGGATATGGGCGGCGCTCGCGATCGGGTCGCCAGGCCTCGTTGGTTTCTTCAATCGCGCGAAGCCTTTGCTCAAGCTTGAACTTTTCCGCCTCGATCATCCGAGCAAGCTTCTTCGTCAACTCCTGATGAATAATCCATAGCTCATCGACGGACATCGATTGAAAGTCACATACCTCCATGGCGAACCCCTTAATCCGGTGATTCGCAAATCATGGGATAAGAAGTCGCGCGGCGAGGGAATATATCGCTCTACCCACAGGTATTTACTATGTGCGCCGCAGCGCCTGAGCGGTACTCAGGGAAGTTTCTATGCAATTTGGATCAGCCGTACGAAATCCGCAGGAGCCGCGACGGCGGGAGTTGTTCGACTTCTAAGCAAGTGAAGCGCATGGAAAAGGGAGGCTCTCGCCTCATCCGCTACAGCGATAAGCCGTAGCGGCGCGCGTCGGAAACGCCCGGAGACCGACAAGTCCCATCGCCCGTGACGGCCCTGGAGTACGCGAGGTTCCAGATTTAAGCTTTTGCGTAGGCGTCAATCTTAATAAGCGGGATGGCTTGCCGCCTTATGCAATTCCGGCCATCTATCAACTATTGGCAAACTTCTTTAGCGACCTTCCGCAACTCAACTACTTGCGTCAATTGGGCAGGCAACAAGTTCATGATCAGATATTCTTCGAGCTGTGTAACGAACTATCGCGCGCCAGCAACTCAATCCGCGCAAGATTCTCTCGAAATACAATATCGAGAATTGTTGAAATTGAGAGAGCGTGTCGAGAACGCCGAGACGGAGTTGCGCTCAAAGCTGCTCGACAAGGGCTCGCTTCGCAAAATCAACTAGAGCGCGGAATCATCTGTGGTGGCCCGTCGCGATCCAGCTGAATTGCGATGGGTCTTGACGACGAACCGTCGGATCTGGCGTCCGAGCAGTCGGCGCTGGAATGCCGCGTCGAATCTCCAGGGCCGCAACTGGATGGTTGTTGCGTGCTCTGGCGGACCTCGCTGATCACTAAGAGATATTGAGGGCTTCCCCACGTGTGGGCCGCACATCGGAAGAAAGCTGCCGCGCGACCAGATACTATCCGCTGTTGTTCGGCGACAGGAAGGACCCGGATACTTGCGAACTCGGGTGCCTTGCTCAAAGGCACTGGCGCGGACGGCTTGGCCGAGATTGTTCGGGCGATGTGCGAAGACTTCATCCGGGACGGCGTCTCCGATCTGTTACACGTTCGCGACGGCAAGGTGTCCTTTCGAGGTCAAAGGCGAAAGCGGACGCTATGCGCCGCAATCAACTGAGCCGTCTGCGCCAAATGGAGTGCGCCGGCATCACGGCCGAGATTTGCTGTGTGGACTAGGGTTCGAGCCGAAATAGGACCACCTGGTCGTAGATTTGAAACCGTGGGGGCCGGCCGTCCGGTGATAGGATCAGCGAAAGCGGCGCGGTCAGGATCCGCTACTGTCGGTTGACGATGAGTGGCAGTCGCCGTCAACCCGTAGCGGCCGATCCCTATCTCTTCGCCGCACTTCGACTATGGCTTCCTTTCGGTCGAGTACGGCTGAACGGCGCTTCCGCTTTCCGAAGCTCCGCACTTGCGCGGGAATGCGGCCTCGACAGCCGCCACTGATGGCCTGGTGAATCGTGTCCGTCGCTTGCCGGTAGGTTGGCCGTGAGTGACCGTGTGATTCTCGCGATTTTCGCGTTACAATTGCGGATTAAGTAGTTACAGCACCGGAGTTTCGCGATTCACTTCTATTCGTTCGTGGGATAAAATAAGAGTATAGCGTTACTAATGAAGATTATGGTGTTACAGTGAAGGAACAGGTTTCTGGCAAAAACTCCTCGAGTCCATGACTTTAGGCGCGCCCCTGAAATTGAATAATTCGATTATGGCGTTACACTACGACGCAAGACCAGGGGGGAGCCGCGGATGTGCCCATGGCCACTGTCTCGAATTTGTAGCGAGCGACCGGCCTTGGCGATCCGACGGAGAACTTTTTCGAGGTCCATCGAACCGGATTAACGCGTTACTTTTCGAGATTAACGCGTGACAGTTTAGGGGAAGTAACGGGGGGCCCCGGCGATTCCTTGCCTACTAAGGTCCCTACAATGCCGGAAGGGGACACCGGCTGAGAGGCGCTTAGGCTGCTCAATCACCCCCGCCCAACGCGATTGTAGAGGCGATCGGCCGCAGCCCCAGGCTGGTCGAGGTCCAGTTTGAAGACGACTGCTGATTGCTAACAAGTAGCGCGGCTGATCGCCTCCTAAATCGACTGCAAGCTCACGAAGGTGAGGTCCGGCAATGCCCTTCCGATCATCTTGCGCACTGTCGGCGCCAATGGGGCCGACCAACGGAATCTTCGCCTTGGACCGCGCACCGATGGGGGTGCTGCGTGCGATCGCCCTGTTCTCTCGGCACAAACCGTCGCCAATGAAATTCATGGTTAGGGCGGCGACCCGGTGCGGCTCAGAGCGCTGCTTCAATCGCTCGAAACGTGATGTTGGCGTGTCCCACGTTGAGTGCGGCCCCTGACCGCGTCGGCTTTTCAATCCAAGCGAGAAGTTCGATTGCGTTCGGCTCCTGTGTAGCGAGCGAACCCGCGACGTAACTCCAGTTGGAAAGCATTCTGTTGTTGATCATAATAGGTCCACGGATGACGTACCTGTCTGGCTTGAGAAACCTCGTGCCAACGAACTCAAGTTTGAGCATCAACCGGATGTCCTGATATTCGTGAGGTGTTAGGGCGAGCGTGGCGACGACGGTTCCCATTGCCTTAACCTGGACATACGCCGGGAACGGCAGGGGGGCGTACCAGCCGGACAACTCGATTAGGATCGCATCGCCTCTACAGATCGAGGGATCGGGCGGAATGGTCATCACGAGCTCCGGTGTTGCTACAGGGCTCGACCAAGGCGACTCGGACAACCGCCTTATTGTGGGCAATCGGCCAAAAGTTCGCGCGCAGGCAACAAACCGACTTTGGTCCAGCAGGGCTTGCGACGCTATGTGAGTATAATCGCAATTCCGTAGAACGACGCCATGAAACTGATAGGGCTTGTCTGGGACACCCAGGCCTGGAGGTGGATCCATCGTTACGCATCCGGGCCCACTGACGCCGTCGAGCATAACATTCCTTTGAACGCCCTTGTAGAACCATATCAAATTGTGCTCGCTCTGGTCAGTCGCGCCACGCAGCGAGCAATGACTGATCGTTACGTTTTGAACTTCTCCATCGTTGTGATTGTTATGCAGAACAAAGCCGTGGTGAAATCCGTTCGCAGGATCGAGTGTTTCGATCGAGGTATTGGCAAGCGTTAACCCCAGATGGCCGAGCTGATATTCGCCCGGATCGGGTACGAAATAGTCGAGGACTTTGTCGATTGATTTTGCCGTGACCTCGATGTTCTCCAGCCGGTGGCCTCCGCTCATGATCTGCAACACCATGCCAACGTCGAGACCGGCGGCGGCCACCCGAATGTTTCGTATCAACGTTCGTCGTGAGAATTCTTGACAGTAGAACAGAGGAAACTGCGTTCCAGGCTTCGATGAGCCTGCCATGTAAACGTCGATGTCGTGAAAATTGGCGCGTACGGAGCCGGTTTCGACCTCGAACAAAGAGGCTGACGTTCCAGCTGCATTCCACAGAACCGTGGCGTTAATATCGTGTGCGGCGCTTCGCGTGAAAGCATTGAAGCAAGCGACGGCATAGCCACGGGTCCAGCAGTTTCGAATGACGCTCTTGTAGCTTCCCTGGATGAAGAACGGATATCCATTGTCACACTCGATCCGCAAATCATGGATGCTGTAACCTTGCGCGATGTGCTTCGTGACGTTCGCCACGATCAAGCCCCTCCAGCCGTCATCGACCGGATCCTCGAGCAAGAGGCGTCGTCCGTCGACGCCGACGACACGGTTCATCTCCACGTAATAGGGCAGGGTGTCGCCAGGTGTGACGATCGCGTTGACCGAACGCGCAATGACGATGTCGCCCGGCTTGAAATTCACCGCATCGCGAGCATCCCGCAGATCAATGAATTGATCGCCGGCCACAATGTCACTGATCGGCATGTATTTGTAGGAGTCGTACGCCGTCCGTCCGAAGGCAGCATCTTCTGGGCTGATGAAGGCGGCGTTCGATCCAATGATGACTGAGCTGTGCCCGTCTCCGTAGTATTCGACATTGCTGCGAACTGTGATGTTTTTAGCGATTTCGGGGAGGCGATATCGGCCGGTCGGGAAATAAAGTCGGCCGCCGCCAAGGCGCTCCAAATAGAGCCCGGCCGTCTCGATGGCTGCCCAATCGTTAGCCAGACCGTTCCCGACCGCACCGAAATCGCGGCGGACGTCGACCTGATGCGTCGGGCTTGTGCCCGGCGCACGCGGTGGCGATTGAGCCATTGCATCGGATGCGGCCAATAGCGAAGCCGGCCCACCGGCTAATAAATCTCGTCGCCGCATGTGATGTCCGAAAGCCCCCAGTTTCCCACCCGCCGGCGGACTGCAGGCGGTTCACGAAACTGTCCAATGCGTTTCGATTAATCAAGCCGGAAGCCTTCGATCGCGCCAGACCGCCACTCGGCGGGCGAGTCGGGCATCGATCTGCAACTGGTGGGCGCTTCTTGCCTGAGTTCCCATATGTTAACTTTACTGCCTTATGGTTCGCGCATTGGCTGGATGGCTAATCGCTGCAGCGATCCTGCTGCGCCGTCTCGAAGCTGCAGGCTCGATGACCTTCGAAATCGATGAAGAAGCATTCGAGACACGAAATATTCCTCAAGCTTAACCAGGCGGATGCGCTGGTTCAGGCAGGCAGTTCCCAGGTCCAGATCAGCAAGGCGCTCGGTGTCAGTGTGATGACCCTGCATCGTTGGCGCAGGCTTCCGCGCCGGCCCGGGGAGTTCCAAAGCGGCGAGGACGCTGTCCAAATGGAGGCTTTGGGGCCGGAAGGACAGCCAAGTGCCGAGCATATGCATCGCCTGGTTGAAGAGCTAACCCTTGAGAACAGACGGCTCCGCAAGATCGTTACCGATCTATTGCTTGAGAAGTTGCAGCTGGAAGAGGGGTCCTCCCCGGGGATCGCTCATAAAGACGAGCGCGCCAGCTGATCGGCCTCCGCCTCTCGGTTTTGGTTAAGAGCTCCTCGTCCAGACCTGCACAATTTGAGGCAAGTCCGACCGTCCGGCCAAACGCGTTTCTAAATTGTCGCTGTTATTACTGCCTCAAGGATCACGATGCTTGGGGAGTGCGGGATGTTGCGCAAATTCTGGATCTGCTTCGCGTTGCTTTTTACCGCTGTTCTGTCCGTTCAGGATACGCGAGCAGCAATGATCGGTGCACCGATCAATCTCAAATATCAGTTTGAGCGGATTAAACTCGCCGGCGCTGTCCTGCCGCCGATGGCGCATATCAATTTCTGCCTTCGCTATCCCTCGGACTGCAAGACAGGCAAGCCCTTGTTCCGCGGCGGCGGTGTGAAACTGACGGCAGAACGCTATGCCGATCTCGTCAAGATCAACTCGGACGTCAATCGATCGATTACGCCCGTGCGCAACGAGCGCGGCGTTATCGGTGAAGAATGGATCGTGGCGCCTTCGCAGGGGGACTGCAACGACTACGCCGTCACTAAGCGCCACGCGCTGCTCGAGCGAGGATGGCCGGCGCGTGCCTTGCTGTTGGCGGAAGTCGTGACCGGCTCGGGTGAGCATCATCTTGTAGTTGTGGTCAGAACCCGCTCGGGTGACGTTGTCATCGACAACCTCAACGCGAATGTCCGGCCGTGGTCAAAGACCAATTATCAGTGGGTCAGGATGCAGTCGCCGCAAAACCCGCAATTCTGGTCGAAGGTCGCGGTCTAAGTCTCGTTTGCGCATCTTCTTGGGTGCGCGTATTCGGGCGTTCGACGGGGCCGGGCTCAAACAGCGGCGCGCCTTGCGGCCAAATAGTTGGCACCTTGGTTCGCCAATAGCGGTTCGGCATGGTGGCGCCAGGTGCCTCAATCCTACGGATACCGTCCAGCGTGCCAAGCGACAGAGGCCAAGACCCTAGGGCAGAGAGCCGGCGTGATGGCGAAACCGATCTTTGTTAACGGACCGCTAAGGATAAAACCGCAAGTCTTGCGCCGTTCGAGCATCGACGCCGGCCTGATGGCTGAATTACGGAAGTGATTTGAGCAAGTTGACTAAATGTTGCGTGGTTGCAACACTCGCCATCAACGTTCCGTTGCCAATAATAGTTAGCGATTGCGATGCTACCCTCACCCATCCTGCCGTGATACGGCAGGGTTAGGGTTGGAGGTTAGATGCAGTTCCGGACTATCGCGAGCCTGAGCTTGGTTGCGCTGGTGACATGTTTGTCGGCGGGCTGCTCAATGATGCCGGCAAGCGGTCCCCAGGGCGATGCGGTTCGTGCATCGGAAGCCGGAAGTCCGGAAAGTCTGCCCTACGCCTTGGTTAAAGTAACCCCGGACGTAGAGGCGGTGCTCGCTGCGTTTTCGCCGCGTTTGTCCAACCAGGCGACCAAGGCGTTCCGTTCCGATCCGACCGAGATTCGATTCGGCGTGGGCGACGTAGTCAGCGTCACCATCTTCGAGGCGGCGGCTGGTGGACTGTTCATTCCGCTGGAAGCAGGTGTGCGCCCGGGCAATTTCGTGACTATCCCGAATCAGAATGTGGATCACAACGGCTTTGTTTCCGTGCCGTACGCAGGTGCCATCCGCGCGAAGGGGAGGACGCCAGCAGAGGTCCAGCAGGCAATCGTGGAAGCCCTCAAGAACAGGGCCATCGAACCTCAGGCCGTGGTGACGTTGATCGATCAGCGAACCTCGCTGATCAGCGTTCTGGGTGAGGTCAACTCACCTTCACGTTTTCCCGCAAACGCCGCTGGCGAGCGAATTCTGGACGCGATTACCCGAGCTGGGGGCCCGAAAGGACAGGGATTTGATACCTGGGTCATGCTGGAACGGGGCGGACGGCGCACCACGGTGCCGTTCGGGCAATTGGTCTATGAACCGATCAACAATATCTACGTGCAACCTAACGACACTATCTACGTCTATCGTGAGCCGCAAAATTTCGTCGCCTTCGGCGCGTCCGGCTCGCAGGGACAGTTCAATTTCGACGCGTGGCGAATTTCACTCGCTGAGGGCGTCGCAAAGGCTGGCGGGTTGAACGACAGCTCGGCCGATCCAGCGTCAGTGTTTCTCTATCGCGGAGAGATGCGCGACGTCGCAGAGCGTCTCGGAGTTGATACCAGGCGGTTTCCCGGCGATATCGTTCCGGTCATTTATAACGTGAATTTTCGCGATCCCAGCGGTTTCTTCCTTGCGACGAAATTCCAGATGCGGGCGAAGGATGTCGTGTTCATCTCGAATGCGTCGTCGGTTGAGGCAGCCAAGGTAATGCAATTCATCCGACTGGTCACAGCGACTGTCAACGATCCGATCGTGGCTGCGCAGAATGCTGTCCTGCTTCGGACGGCGATCAAGACAGCGCCTTGACGTCGGTCACGCTCCCGGCGGCCCGGCCATGGCGGATCGCGAGCTGGGGACGTGAGCATCTCGCCTGAAGCCAAGAACGGACAGCGCTCGCAAGAAAACCGCCTTGCGACTGGGCTGCTTGGCGCAATGGTTGCCGTTGCGCCTCTTCCCTTTGGCGCGACCGATCCCAGTGCAGTCAGCGCCTTGGTTGCAGGTCTGGGCATCGCCTTGTTGTGCGTGCGGCCCCGATTACGAACACCACGGGACCTTGGCTTCATTGCATTTCTTGCTCTCGTCGCGATCGGATATGCCCTGGTGCTACACGAGCAGCTAAGTGCCAATCCCTGGTTGCAAGGCCGGCCCGACATGGCCTGGCTGCAATTGTCCTCGCTGCTGGGCGAGGGGCGCGCGCCCCTCTCCGTTGTGAGGGATCAGCCTTTTTTTGCACTTGGCAACACCCTTGCTTGTAGTGGCGCGCTGCTTTGCTCCTACCTGGTCTGCATGGGCAGGCGAAATGCCGAAAGCCTGCTAAAGATCATCGCATGGGCGGGTGTTGTCTATGCCGCCTTCGGTATAGCAACCTACATCGTCGCGCCGGAAATGGTGCTGTGGCGGGAGAAGGTCCTGTTTCGGTCGGTGCTGAGCGGCACCTTTCTAAACCGCAATACTGCGGCGATCTATTTTGGGCTTTGCTCGGCTCTTTGGACGTTGCGCGTGTTTCGCAACATGCTCGATCAGCGCGTATTCTGGGAGGGCCGATGGCGGATCGTAAATCTGCGCTGGGACGTCAACCTTAGCGCCTCTTGTGGAGGATTCCTGCTTTGCTTTCTTGCAATGATGTTGACGGGCTCTAGGGCCGGAATTGCGATCTCGCTCATTGGAATATGCGCGGCAATCGCGTTCCTTTTTAATCGAGAGATCCGATCCCGGCCGGCCGCCTTATGGTTGGTTCTGCCGGTCCTTGGGGCCGCCGCACTGTCTTTCCTCTTGCTTGGCGGTCAGGTTGGGGAGCGCCTGGGTCAATATGGCTTGAGCGGTGGAGGGCGATGGGAGGCGTATGCCTCGACCTGGCAAATCATCTCCGAACATCCCTATTCCGGAACGGGCTTGGGGACTTTTGTATCCGTCTTCCCGCGTTTTCGGAGCGGCGATGTTTCGATTTGGGGGATCTGGGACCGCGCGCACAACACGCTGCTCGAAATTGCCGCCGAGGTCGGAATTCCGCTGGCGGCCCTCGTGGGATTCGGCTGGATGTTGGCGCTCGTTGCCTTGTTCCGCGGAGCGCTGCGGCGGCAAAAGGGGGCAATCTTTCCACTTGCAGGCTTTGTCTGCGGCGCCATGGCGGTCCTGCATTCGATGGTCGACTTCTCGCTGCAGGTGCCCGGTCTGGCAGTCACCGTGATGACGCTTGTCGGGATGGGGCTCGCTCAGCGGTCCTCTCAAGCTCGGACAAGGCACGTTACGGAGGCGACACAGCGTAAAGGTTAACCCAGTGATAGGCTCTTTCGAAATGCTCGAAGCGGCCATTTGCCTTGGCGGGCTGCCACCCGCCATGTTATGGATATTATAATATTTAATAGGGGTTGAATATGATCTCTTTCGCTCGGTTTTGTTCGCGACGCTTGATTGTCGCGCTGGCGGTCTCGGCATCCTGCACCTTGGTTGTGCCGGCGGGCGCGCTCGCTCAGCAGGGTCAGCAGCAGCAGGGCCTGGTCCAGCAGTTCAACGCCAATCCGCAGCAAATCTTGCAGCAATTTCCAAACGGAGGCGCGGCCATGATCTCGCAGCTTCGCGAGATTGCGATCGCAGATCCCAAATCCCTTGACGCGATCATGGGACTTATCCCCAACGCCAGCAAAGACCAAAAGGCGGCAATCGGCTCGGCGCTTGGGCAGGCGGCAAAGGTGGTCGTGAAGACCGACCAGGCCTATGCCAACAACATCCTGCAGGCGATCGCCAAGACCAAGGACCAGGACGTCTTCCTGGCTTATTCGGGCGTTGCGCCAGACCAGGGAACCGCTGCAACCGGCGGTGGCGGCGCCGGTGGTGGTGGCGGCGTTGGCGGCCAGACGAGCGCGCTTGCCGGGACCCCAAGCAGCACCGGTGCGCCTCAAGCCATCGGAGGAGGCAACACGCCAACCGCTAATTTCAGCTACACCTCCAGCGTCTCCGGCGGTGGGACGACGTCGGGAACGACCACTCTGCTTGCAACTGGTACCAGTCAATAGACGCGATTGCGGTCAATCGATCGCTACCGCTCCATGCGACGATCGACAGGCCGGGCCTTCTTCGAATAGCGGACACCCATGAACGTACTTCCCAGTCTTGATCGGGCGGTGGCCTACGCCGGGGCGGCAACGGATCAGGCCGCCTCGTCCACGGAAGCGGTCAAGGGTCTTCTCGGTTTTCTGCGCCGGCAGTACCGCCTCATCCTGACCATCGTGGCGGCGAGCTTGTGTTTCGGGCTGCTTTATATGATCGCGACGCCGTCAAGCTATACGGCGACGGCCACTTTGATCATCGATACCCGCAAAAATCAGCTGTTTCAGCAGCAGTCGGTTGTGGGAGACATTCCAATCGACAGCGCGGCCGTCGAAAGCCAGGTTCAAATTCTCAAATCGGAAACGATCGCGCTCGCCGTCATCAAAGATCTTCATCTAACCGATGATCCGGAATTCGGTGGCAGGTCGGGGCTGCTTGGGATGATTTCCGGCGGGCTCGCGTGGCTGTTTGCAGGGGACGCAAGTCGCTCTGACTTTGAAACCCTGCGACGGACGGCCGAGGCGTTCTCCAAGCATCTGACCGTACGCCGAGTGGGTCTCACCTACATCATCGAGATCAGCTTTACGTCCCTCTCTTCGGATCGCGCCGCCCAGATCGCCAACGCGGTCGCCGAGGCTTACGTCGTCGACCAACTCGACTCCAAATATAAAGCGACCAAGCGGGCTAGTGTCTGGTTGCAAGACCGCATCAAGGAGCTTCGCGATCAAGCGTCTGCAGCCGAGCGCGCCGTGGTCGCGTTCAAGGCCAACAACAATATCGTGGAGTCAGGCGGTCGCTTGATGAACGAACAACAGCTCGCTGAGCTCAACAGCCAGCTCGTTGTTGCGAGAGCGCAGGCCTCGGAGGCCAAGGCGCGATTGGATCGCATTCAGGCGGTCCTCCAAACGGACTCGCCGGAATCGACGGTCGATGGAACGGTCGCCGATACCTTGAACAATCAAGTGGTGAGCAAGCTCCGATCGCAATATCTCGACCTGGCGACGCGCGAGGCCGATTGGTCAGCGCGCTATGGCCGCGGCCATCTTGCGGCGGTTAATCTGCGCAATCAGATGCAAGGAATTCGTAATTCTATCCTGGATGAGCTGCGTCGCCTGGCGGAGTCCTACAAAAGCGATCTCGAAATCGCAACGCAGCGTGAAGCTGGTGTTCAGAAGCAGCTATCACTAGCGGTAACGGAGTCTCAAGCCACCAATCAGGCTCAAGTTTCGCTGCGTGACCTTGAGAGTTCGTCGCAGACCTATCGGGCGCTGTATGACAACTTCCTGCAACGTTACATGGAATCGGTGCAGCAACAGTCATTTCCGATCACCGAAGCGCGGGTCATTACGCAAGCGTCTCGTCCACTGAAGGCGAGCGCGCCGAAGCTCAGCTTCGTGATGCCGATCGCAGCTTTTGCGGGTCTTTTCCTCGGACTCGCCGTTGCTCGGCTCCGTGATCTGTCCGAGAACGTTTTCCGCACCACGGACGATGTCAAGGCTGTCCTGAAGACAGATTGCATTGCAATTCTGCCGCAGATTGAGGAGCAAAAGGGACGTCCGCCGGTTGCCGCGGTGCTCAATGGCCCGCGTGCAATCGCTTTGAACGGCAGCCTTTACTGGCATGTGGTCAACGAGCCATTTTCCCGTTACGCCGAATCCATCCGCTCGGTCAAGGTCGCAGCTGACCTTGCCCTCCGTTCGGGGACTGGCAAGGTCATCGGCTTCACCTCTTCCCTCCCGAACGAGGGCAAGTCGACGGTTGCGACCGGATTCGCCGCGCTCCTGGCGCAGAGCGGTGCCCGGACGATTCTGGTCGATGGCGATCTGCGCAATCCGTCCCTGACGCGTGCCCTTACACCCGATGCGAACCGTGGCTTGATCGAGGTCATGGCTGGCCGCGACGGACTTTCGCAGGTCGTGTGGCAGGAAGGAAATACCGGTCTGTACTTCCTGCCCGCCGTCGTTGCCGCGCGCACCGCGCATACGAGCGAAATCCTGGCGTCGCAGGCCATGAAGGCGCTGATCGACGACCTTCGCAAGCACTATGACTACGTGGTGGTCGATCTATCTCCGCTCGCACCCGTGGTCGATGTCAGGACTACAACCGACATCATCGATTCCTATGTCTTCGTCGTCGAGTGGGGACGAACAAAGATCGATATCGTGCGGCATGCGCTGGACGGCGCGCGCAGCCTGCGGGAGAACATCCTTGGGGTGGTGCTGAACAAGGCCGATCTCAAGCTGATGTCGAGATATGGCCACCACGACTACTACAGAAACGAATATTACAATCGCTACGGCTATTCTGATTAGAAGCAAATCGAACGGGCTGCTGCGCGCAGCGGTCGCTTGCTGCGGCTGCCTGCTGGCTGGTTGGGCTGCGGCTACCCTGCCAATGTTTCGGCAAACCGAAGGCGCCGATCGAACTGCTGCGGCCATTCTGACCGGTCGAAGCTTTCCAACCGAGCTCGTCACAAGCTACATTGGCGATGCGAAGGGCGCCGACGTCTTTGGCTTCTGCAGGGCTTCCACCAAGCGCTCATTGGCCGTGCTGAACCTCTACCTCTACGAGGAAGCGTTTGCCGCAGGGCGGGCCGATCTCATCGACACCCGACTGCGAAATCTCCTCCGCAGCGTGAAGGCGGCGCTGCACTGCGCGCCGGCAGACGCTTACCTTTGGCTGTTGCTGTTCTCGTTCGAAAATGCGTCCGGCGGCTTTAAGGCGGACAACCTCGCCTATCTGCGAACGTCATATTTGATGGGACCACACGAGGGATGGATTGCGATCAAGCGCAATCCTGTGGCGCTCGCGATGCTGCCGGGCCTTGATTCATCACTGGCGCAAACCGTCTTGGACGAATTCGCTTCGCTGGTGCAGAACGGCCTCTATGAGGAATCCGCTGCGATTTTTGCGGCTGCCAACCCCATCGTGCGCGACCGCCTTCTCGCCCGTTTGGCGAAGGTTCCGCAGCCGAGCCGTGAACGCTTTGCCAAGGCGCTAGGTGCGCTGCTGCCTTCGGTCGCCGTGCCAGGCATCGATCGGGAAGACGATCGTCCATGGAGGCGTTGACGGTCAACAGCCCTAGGCGGACACGGGTTTTGACAATAGCCCACAGGTTCTGCCTGGGGTTCGGCGGAATCCCCGAGAGCGTGCTGCTGCTTGCGCGCGAGCTCGAAAAGCTCGGCGTGCAATTGGACGTCTTGAGCAAGGATGGCCTGGTCGAGGCCGCGGGACGCCTGGATCGGCTTCCTGCACAAAGTGCTGCAAAGTCCGGACCCGCCTTTGGCAATTTGGAGGGCCTCGACCTTGGTGGCTACGCTTGCGTGTTCATTGCCGGAGCATGGAATCCGACCGGCTGGTGGGTTGCAGCGCGGGCGCGCCGCATGGGCGTGCGGCTTGTCTATACGCCCAAGGGAAATCTCGCCCGCGCCGAATTTAAACGCCCCCGCGATATCAAGAAATTCCCCTATTTGGCATCGATTGAATTTAGTCTGCTTGCGATGAGCGAGCGGATTATTTTCTCGTCCGAGCTGGAAGCCCAGAGTTCGCTACTGGCGAGTTTATTCCAGAATAAGTCGATTATCTTGCCGGAACCATTCTTCGGTCCCGCTTTGGCCGAACCCCAGGCCCGCCGTCCCGGGCCCATTCGATTCGGCTTCATGGCCGAAATTGCCCCCCGAAAGGGGCTGGCGGAACTCGTGACGGCATTCGTGGCCTGGCAAGCCAAGGATGGCGCTCCGCCTGCCGAGCTCCACATTGCCGGTGCTCCGCGCCCAGGCTCTGAGAGGTATCGTGATAAGGTCGCAAACGTCGCAGCTGCGGCGCAGGGGCGCGTTTTTTTCCGGGGCGCCCTGAGAGGAACCGATCGGGAGCACTTCTACGAGGACATCGATTACTTCGTTTGCCCGACGCGTTTCGAGTCTTTCGGGCTTACGCCGCTCGAGGCGCTATGGCATGGCAAGCCCGTTATGGTTACTAACAAACTAGGCGCATTGGAATTTATTTCCGACCGCCGGTGCATTATAAATTTAGGGGATGGAAATAAGACAGATATTCTCACAGCGTTTGCTGTGGCAGTGAAGGATTGGACCGACCTTTCCGCGGCGGCTAACCAGTGGCGCATGCGGCCGGTGACAATTATTACGAACGATCATTTGGCGCGCGAGTTCGCACGCGAGCTTGGAGTTGGACCGACGATGTGGACCGGGGGGAGTTAGAATGGCGGCCGCTTCGCATCACGTCAGGCCGGCCGCCGCTGTGGTCATCGTCAATCACTTCAAGGCGCAGCGCTTGCTGGAGGGAATCAGGTCGCTTCATCGTCAGACGATTGCCAGGACGCTTGCCGTTGCGGTGGTAGACAATTCGATGGACGAGCGTGAGCGGCGCGCTTTGTCCAAGGACGCGCCGGAAGGTGCATTTCTGCTTGTCGAGCCTGGCGGAAATATCGGTTATACAAGGGGCTGTAACCTCGGCGTTGCCGCTCTACCCTCCTCACGCTATGTCGTCCTGTGCAATCCTGACGTGGTGTGGGATCAGCCCCATGCGCTTGAGCGCCTCATCGCAATGGCTGACGCTGACCCTTCGATCGGCGTTCTGGCCCCTCTGCAATTCAGTGATGATGGTGCCCCGGTCGAGATCGCAAGAACATTTCCGACCCTGACCGAACAGGTCAAGCGACGCTTGAGCCCGCAGAGCGGGAGTGAACTCTATCTGAATGAATCACTGACCGACGGCTCGGTGATTTCGGCCGAAGTCGATTGGGTGCAGTCATCGTGCGTCGTTGTTCGCAGGACGCTCTGGGATCGGATCGGCGGGCTGGACGAGAGATATTTTCTCTTCATGTCCGATGTCGAGCTTGGTCGTGCAACATGGAATGCGGGCATGCGGGTATGCCTTACCTCGGCTGCAGCGGTCAGGGCTGACGGCAAACGGGCGAGCAATGGCGGCTTCCGTGCGTTGCTCACCAGCAGGGCCCAACGAAACCATCTCGCCGATGCCATCAAATACTATCTGATCAACGGTCCTCGAAAGATTCGTCGTCAGCAGATCAGCGGTACGGCCTATCGCCGAATCACCACCGGACCAAACACGCTCAGTGCCACGACGGCTGGTGCACGATCCGCAGTCAAATCACTGGATGCCGCTGTTCATCCTGTTGATGCGCCAAGCGTCGTGAGAAGGCCATTCCTGTCATTGCCTCGATAAGCCACATCAGTGGCACGATCACTGCGAGATTGCGCAAAGGCACAAGATATTCGTCCAATGTGAGTTCTGGCTTGAGCGCCAGATGGACGACGACAAAAGTGCCGAACATGACGGTGATCGGAGCCGGGAATTTCTGAATCAGAAAGATGGCACCCCGCAGGAGGACAAGCATCACGAGCGCGTAAAGCCCGGCACCAATAACTCCAAAATCAGTCATCCCGTCCGTTAGAATCGTGTTGGCCTGATCGATCACAGGCAATCCCAGCTTCGGATGCGCCAGGGCCTCGACCATCTGCAAGGCGATGATTTGGTCCTTGCCGGGGTCGAGTGCTGAAGGGATGCACAGTCGCACGTAGTAGAGCAGCGCCTCCCCGTAAAGCGGAGCGGAGTTGGATACGGCCTCCATCAAATCGGCAAGGTAGCCCAGGAGAAACGTCCGCTCTCGAACGTTTTCGTAGAACAGCGTTGTAAAACGATCCTGCAGCGAGGGGGAGACCAAAAATTCCAGGCCCAGGCTCATCTGGTCAGCCAGAGTGGCATCGGTGCCCAGCTCCCATCCTGCAAGCCGCAGAGCAAAGAAATACGAACTCATGACATAGGCAACGGCCCCACCGCAGGCAACACCCAGCAGTTTTCGAGACAAAGAGAGCCGTTGCAACCCGCCGGCCAACGAAAACCCCAACGTGGCAACAATCAAGATCAACACGATGGGCCGGCGGCCGGTCGGGACAGCCGCGAGGACGACCATCAAGACGACCGCTGCATAAAACACTGTCATCGTGCGCCGCCGGCTTCGCGCCAGCATGAAGCCAGCGATGCCGGCGAGTGGCCCCTGAAACAGAGCGGCCGCCGCACCAAGGACCGTGATGCGACCGGCTTCGTCGATCTGAATACCCATGTAGCCGAGGTCACCAGCGAGATAAGCAGCGACGATCAATATGAGCCCGAAGGTCGCCAAAGCGAAGGAGAACCAGCTGTCTTCGGTCGCTTCCGCTGTCTTGGTCACGGGGCTCTCGAGCTGTCCTACGATCAGGAGCAGGCCGCAGATGATGTTGACCAAAGCCAGCGTCGATGAAATCAGCTCGATCGGACGATCCTTCACCATGATGGCAAACTCCGGAGCCGATGGCGCGCTGAGATAGGTCGACACGGAACCGCCGTCATAGGCAAACAGCAGCGAGGTGCTGAGGATCCAGGAGATGCGCAGGGCCTTGCGATCGTCGATCGCGGCATAAAGCGTCGCGAGGCCAATCATCAAACCGCAGAAGGCTACAGCTACAAACAGCGTCAGGTTGGGCCACAGCAGAAGGACAAGGCCGCTGAGCAGCAAGGCCGTTCCGAAACGCGGGATTGTCAAAAGCAAATTCACGGCATGCGATCCTTGCGCTCAGCCAGCACCTTGACCAGGAACGTGGCGTAGCGCGCTGCGGCAACATCCTCCGAAAAGGATCCAGCGTGACTGCGCGCGGCTTCGGATTGTGAGGTCAGCCAGGCCCAGTTTCTCGCAATCGTGGCTGCTGATTTTTGCGGTTGGTGAGGATCGATCAAGAGGGCGGCTGGTCCTGCGATGCTTCGCATGGGCTCCTTGTCGGTGGTGATCACCGGGCAGCCGCAGGCCTGAGCTTCGATGATCGGCCAGCCGAACCCTTCTTCATATGACGGGTAAAGCAAGGCCTCGGCCCGCATATACAGAGCCTCGATCAATTCGTTCGATGCCTCGCTCAAGACAATCAAGTTCCGCTGCCAATTCGAAGCTATTCGCGTGGCGTCTTCGGGAAGCGGCGGTCCTACGCAGACCATCAACGCGTCGCGAAGCGACGGCTCCCATTCGGGATGATCGCGCAAAAGACCGAACAACTCGACCGCGCCCCCTCGATTCTTGTACCAGATATTGCTTCCAACATGGAGCAGAAACGGACGGTCAACGGGCAAGTCCGCCTGCCGCAAGAGCTCGAGCGCGCGGTTCTGATCCATACCGCCGAACCCTATGACCGGGTTGGGAATGACATCACTGGTTCCTGAGGGGAGCCCAATCAGGCGCGTGAAATCGGCCTGCGTCGGCGCGGAGACAAAGGCAATGTTGGCGACGTGATGAAGGGACAGGCGGATGAGCCGCTGGAGATAGCGTCCTGTTGAGGGTAGGCGCTGGCCTTCGACCTCGCCGGACAGGACCTTGATCGGGATGAGGTCGTGGCAAGTGATGCTCGATGGCGTCGAGCCAAGCAACAGCAAGTATGGCGCATTCGAGTGGTCTGCGATGTGGACCAAATCGTAGCGTGAAGCCCGCACCTTGAGCTCGGCCGCGAAAAGCAGAAACTTGTCCACGAAGCCCAGCCATTTGCGGGCTGGGCCTTGGCCGGAGGCTAGTTTCGCGAGGCGAACCGACGGCGCGATAAGGTCGACCTCGAACCCCTGGCGCCGCAAGGCCGCGGCGAGCCAGGATGTATAGCGCAGCATCGAAAACTGGCGATCCGGGGCGTAATTTCCGACCAGGAGAATGCGTGCAGAATGGCTCATTGCAGGATTGCGGAGCTTTCGGCCTGAAGGTCAACGGCGGTGTTGTAGCCCGAATCGGGCCGAAAAGGTGGGCGGCGGTCACTTGCGCTGAGCGATCGAAAATTAACGTAAAAGACCTACCAAGGGCGAACTGGCCCGATTTCTCCATTAGAGAGACAGTTCGGTGGTCAAGCGCATGTTGAAGGGCAAGACGGGACCTGCAGCGCAAGGCAAGGCAAGATGAATATTGACCGTTACTATACTCGTCGCGCTTGCGCCGGATTTTATCCATGCCGGCCCTGATCAAGCGGCTTGCGATTGGCCTCCTGGGGCAAGGGGTTTGGCGTGTTGCCGTAGCGCTCAACACCGTGGCGCTGATCCCTGTGCTCATTGCGACATGGGGGCTTGAAGGTTACGGCCAGTGGATGACGATCAACGCGCTCGTCTCCTATCTAGCCTATGCCAATCTTGGCCTCGTGGCCGCCGCGACGAACGAGCTCATCATGCTGGTTGCCGCTGGCGATCAGGTGCGCGCGCAACGCTGCTTTCAGATGTCCTGCAATCTAGCTCTTGGCCCGTTTCCGATCCTGCTCGCCGCAATCCTGGCGCTGGCAGCTTCGCTGCCGCTCGTCGACTGGTTCAATCTAGCGGAATTCTCGTCAGGCGCGGTCATGCTCATACTGGCGCTCGGCGCGCTGCAACTTTGTTGCGAGACGCTTCGCGGCTTCATGGCCGGGGTGCTCTTTTCGGCGGGACGCTATGGAGCTGCTTATAACATTGCCGCAGGTGTAAAGTTTGTCGAACTCGGCGCGTCGATCTACTCCGTCGGCGTCCTCGGCGTCCGTCCGGTGTACCTTGCGGCCATCATGGCGGCTGTCGCCCTGGTTGACCTCATCATCATCGTTTGTCTTGCCCGCTCAGCGGCACCCTGGGCGCGCCTGGATTTCCGCGTTATGGATGGACGCTTCTTTCGCGATCAGCTCAAACCCGCACTGGGGTTCGCCTGTTTCAACCTGGCGACCCAAGGCGTTCTGGTTCAAGGACCGCGGCTCGTGCTTGGCACCTTGATGGGAGGACCGGCGGTCGCGGTGTATGCCGTGTATGCGACCGCAATGCGGCTTGTCGATCAGCTCTTCTTCATGTTGATGGCGCCGGTCGGCGTCGAAATCAGCCATTCGGCCGGACGCGGCGAGCCGCAACAGGTCGTTCGCCTCACCGCGGTGATCGTACAACTATCTACGCTCGTCTTGATCGCGGTTACGTCATTCCTAATGGTGCTTGGCCCGGTCATCTTCGACTGGTGGACCCATTCACGGGTGGCCTTTCACCACCCGGTGATGGCGCTTTTCCTTGTCATGTCTGCGGCTAGTCTGCCGGGTCGAATCGCAGCGCAGGTCCTGATTAGCGTGAATGCCATGCGCGTCGTGTCGGTTTTGGTGCTGGCCGTCTCGCTTGCATCGCTGGTGCTCGGCTCAGCGCTAGTTCCGAATTTCAAGATTTACGGAATGTTGATCGGCCCCATTTGCGGCGAGGTTGCGATTGCGGTCGTGCTATGGATCTGCCTTAACCGCTGGCTTGGTCTTCCGTTAAGTGCAATCGCGCGCGAAGCTGCAAATGTCTCGGGTTTGGTCAGACGGATCCAGCACCATCTGCGCGCCCCGCTGGGCGGCCGGGGCGGTTCACGATGAGTCTCCCGAACAGGCCAAGCATCTCATCGCTTAAGAGGTGTTGTGAAACATAATGGGTTTTCATTTTGTAATGATTTGAGGCGGCATCGCCGAACGCAGCTGCCTCCCCGAGCTGTCCTTTGCACCGGCAACATAGAACGAGCATCTTGATGTCAGGTCTGCCAAATGATGAAGACGCCAACCAATTTATGTATGAGCGATATGTCTCCTCCGGAGGTTTCGGGCGGGCGCCAGTCAACGAAAACGATCTTGCGCCGCGCTTAGTCATCTTGCGTGATCTCGTGCGCAGGTTCTTCCCGGCTGATCGAAACGCGTTTATTCTTGATCTCGGCTGCGGATATGGAGTGCTGCTGCTTGCCGCCCGTCGCGAGGGCTACGTTCAGCTGTTGGGCGTCGATGGGTCAGCGGAACAAGTCGCGATTGCGCATCGTCTGGGGATTAGCGAAGTCCGCCAAGGGGATCTGTTTGCCGAAATCGAACAGACCGCGGCCGATGTCCTGGATGTGGTCGTGACTTACGATGTGATTGAGCACCTTAAGAAGCAGGATTTGCTTCGCCTGGTCGCCGAGGTGAGGCGGGTGCTCAAGCCAAATGGGCGCTGGATCATCCATGCGCCGAACGCCGAATCACCGTTTTTTGGGCGAATCCGCTACGGCGATTTCACTCACGAGCTTGCGTTCACGCAGCAATCGCTCGGAGCTGTACTGCGCGCCGGCGGATTTGGGCAGGTTGAGTGCTTTGAAGATGAGCCGGTCGTGCATGGGCTGAAAAGCGCAGTCCGCTGGATGTTTTGGAACCTGCTGCGCCTGGGGTTGCGCTTCTTCATCGCAGTCGAGACGGGCGAAACCGCAGCTGGAATCTACAGCCAAAACCTCACGGCGGTGGCTCGCAAGCTGTGAGAAGGGGCGCGCAACGTGTTATTCTCTGCCCCTACCGGGGGCTGATCCGACCGACCCAAATCAAGTTCCTCCGTAATCAATAGCTGTTTTGGTAGTTCTTCCTCGAGAAGAGCAACAGGGCGGTCAGGAACATGATTTTGAGGTCGAAGTAAAACGACCAATTGTCGACATAGAACAGATCGTGGTCGATGCGCCTTTGCATCTTTTGCAGCGTGTCGGTTTCCCCTCTGAGCCTGTTGACCTGAGCCCAACCGGTAATGCCGGGTTTGACGTTGTGACGTCGCGATAGAGGCGGGATGCGCTCCTCGAACATCTTATTATGGGCAACGGCGTGCGGCCTCGGACCGACCAGGGACATCTCGCCGCGCAGCACGTTGAAGAGCTGTGGCAACTCATCAATGCTGGTCGCTCTCAACATTGCCCCGACCCATGTCACTCGGTCGTCGTTACGCGCTGCCTGGCGGAAATCCTCACACTTGTCATCCGTGCGCACCTGCATAGTGCGAAACTTCAACACAGTGATGGCTTTATTGTTGAAGCCGTGACGGACCTGACGAAACAGGGCGGGACCTGGGCTCGTCAATTTAACAAGGGCCCCAATCATCAACATTAGTGGGGCCAACGTCACCAACAGCAATGCGCTGACAACGATGTCGAAACCTCGCTTGAGAAGCTCGTCAGCGGCGGATAGCGGTTCACCCTGCACCTTCATGGTTGTGACGTCGCCGAACGCGGAAATCTCTGACGACGACAGCAGCCCATCCAGTCCCGGCACCATGACGTGGACCGCGACCGGCAGCTGCGACAGCTGGTCAAGCACGGGCCTTACGCTTTCAAGCTCGCTTGGTTGGGGCAGAACAAAAATCTCATCCACGGCCAATGAGCGGCAGGCCTCAATCAGCTCTCGGGTCATGGAGGAAGGTTGATCGGCATCCAGGCTTGAGAGCGGGAATTGAGCAATGGTGACGACCCCGTTCGCGTCAAGGCGCTTTGACAATGCACTGGAGGCTGCAGGATCGCCGATCAGAAAGGCGCGGCGCAGGGCCAGTCGTCCTTGGCCGAGCGCCCGCTCCTGACGCCGAATCAGGATGCCACGCAACGCCAACGTGGCGAGGCACACGGTCACCAATTGTGCGAAAAATGCGCCGCGTGAATATTCCAAGGACGTCTTGAGGAGAAACATTCCGCTCAACAAAAAGCAGAACGACAGGACGGTGGCCCGGACGGCATTCCAGAGCAATTGCCGGCGGCGGAAAGCCAGCAGAAGGGCTGGGTCGCCGAGCCAAAGCGTGCTCACGCAATAGAGTGTTGCGAGCAGGAGAGCTGCCGGGAGATAACGGGCGGCGGCGATGGCGTCGGGGACAACAGCGTGGTGATAAAGCTTGCTTGCCAAATAGGCGGCCGCCGTGACCGTCAAGAACTCGAGGCTCAACAGTCGGAATGCGACCCGCGCGCCTGGTTGCAGCCCCAGCCCCAACGGCCAAACTGATTTGCGCGTTGGCCGGAGCGGCGAGGACGTCTCGGTGGAGGGGGCGGCGGCCTGATCGGTCCGAGAATCGGGCCCGCTGTGCGACGGATGATCTTCGCGGTGCAGCGGAGGTGCTCGCCGACCGGGCGCATGCCGGCCCATTCCAACTTCGCGACGCATCCGCTACGCACCCCTAACAAATAAATATCAAATCTCGACAGATCAAAGATGTATCTTAACGTTCCAGCCACTTTAACTGTTTATTTACCGTTCGCAATCTCACAGTTTGTCAATCCATGGCGCAGATAGGCCCTTGCATGCATCCCCCTCAATGGTTGCAACAGTCGCTCGTTGCTTCTACTGCGATTGCTACCTTGCTGGTCGTGTCGCCGGCGGCGGCGCAAGGGACAACGGATCCGCTGACGGGCCTTGGCACGAGACCCGAGGTGGGCGGAACCTACCGGCCGCGTGAGGTGCCGCAGCCCAAGATCAGCAGCAGCGGCAACACCGAGATTCTCCGCCACCGTGATTTCAGTGGGAAGCCGTGTCTCAGCGTTGGGGGATTCGCGCGACCGTTTGCAACCAGCCCCAACCTTTTCGACCATGTCATCAGCGCCGAGAACAATTGTCCGAAAGCGATCCAAATCCAGGTTTGTTATTTCAAGAGCACCGCGTGCACCCAGGCCGCGGTTCCCGGTTATGGCCGCAAAGAGGCCATCCTTGGTACGATGCCCTCGCAGAAGGATTTTCGCTTCGAGTTTCGCGAGAAATTTTGAAAGCGGGCGTCCGAATTAAATCTGCTGCGTGTTTTCCACAAGGACGTCCTTAGGGGCGGGCGAGAGCATCCTCAACGGTGTCGGCAAGCGCGCGAATCTCGAAATCTGCGGGTTCATCGGGTGCAAAACTTGCGACCGATTGTCCCATCGCGAATGAGCGGACGAAGGCCGACCGTGCTGAAATTGCGGGCGCCACCATCTCGCCAAAAGTCTGCAATTCCTGAACCAGCTGGCGGCCTTCCAAGGTTCTTGCGTCAAGCCTATTGGGAACCAAAATCACCTGTGCGGGCAAACGGCGACGGGCGCGCACTGCTGCAATGATCGCGAGTGTTGCGGCAGTGGCTTCGAGATCGAGCCCTGACGCCGTGCAGGGGATGAGGATCAGATTGGCCAGCGCGATGGAGGCCCCCATCTCGCGCTCGTTTGGCGCGGTATCGATGACGAGCAACTCGGATTGCACGCTCAAGACATCGCGCGTCCATACGGAGATGGTATCCAAGCCCAAGCCTATCTCGTGAACGGGAAATTCGAGCTGGCCGGGCTCGGCCCACAGGGACGCGGAGCGCTGCGGATCTGCATCAACCAAGGATATGCCGTGACCGCGCCTGGCGAGTTCCGCGGTGATACAAACAGCGAGCGTGGTTTTGCCGACGCCACCTTTGCGTTGGGCGACTGTAATGATCGTGCTCATGAACAGCGAAGACCGCGGGCCTCGTTTCTAGTGATCTCCGGGAGCCGTAGCAGGATGCCGGCTGTCGCGTCAGCAAAATCGAGCCCGCGACCACGGCCCCCCGATGTTCTCCGCACGCTTAGACCGCTGCCGGCCGCCTCAATGACACCATGCGGGCTTCGGGTTAGGCGAGCTTGCCGTTTCGTGCTCGGGCTGATCAGCCAAATCGAAGTTAACCACAATATGATGTTGCCTGAGATTTAAGTTGGCGGGAATTAAATTCTGATCTTGCACGCACTGCGGTGCTCCGTTAACAGTAGATTAACGGAGGCGAGAAGGGGGCAGACTCTCTTTGCGCCTTTTGAAATGCCTTTTTCGAGGTTGATCGTTTCCATCTGGCTTCCCCATGAGCCGGCTGGGTTAGGAAATTTCAGGGGTCTTGTATGGCTGTCAGCTATTTGACGAAGACGGATTTGAATGCCGACCTCACGGCGGCGGGGCATCTCGATCCCGCGGTTCAAGCGGCACTGATCGCGTCGCTTGAAAACGGCGGCGTCTACGATCCGGGTCCTGAGGACGGCAAGAAGGCCTGGGTTGAGCAGGGCACCTACACCAGCGGACCGGTTCCCGGCATCGTTCAGGTTGTGGACCTCACGAATTCGGCGACCGTTCAGACCTCCTCGACGCTCAAGGCCATCATCATGGATGATGCCGGCGGCAACCAGCTCAACGTTGCGGGCGGATCGAACGGCGTCTTCGTGGCGATGGGTGAAGGCAACGACAGCGTCAACCTGTTCGATAGCGGCAACGACACGGTGCGGGGCGGCTCCGGCGCCGACGTGATTGGCGGCGGCAGCGGCAACAGCCAGCTCTTTGGTGACGGCGGCAGCGATACCATCTATGGCGGCAGTGGTCAGGACAGCATTTACGGTGGTGCGGGTGACGACGTGCTGCGGGCCGGCACCGGCGGGCATCAGTTGCTCGACGGCGGCGACAATAACGATGACATCCGTGATTTCTCGTCCGGTTCGAGCACGCTTCTGGGCGGCGCCGGCAACGACACCATCTGGGGTTACGGTGCGGATACGATCAACGGTGGCACCGGCAGCGACGAGCTGCATGGCGGCATCAATTCGACCGTCATTTCGGGCAGCACGGCCAGCGATGCCTCGGCCCTTGGTTCGGGCAGCACGCAGGCGGGCGAAGCCAACTTGCTGCAGGGCGGCGCAGGTGCCGATACACTCTATGGCGGCGGCGGTGGCGATACGCTCACGGGCGGTGCGGGCAACAACTTCCTGATCGCAGGCTCTGGCCAGCATCAGCTCCTGCAGGGAACCACCGGCAACACAAAATTGTACGATGGGTCGGCTGGTGCGGGCACCGACACGCTCATCGGCGGTGCAGGCAATGATACTATCATTGGCCAGCAAGGCGATTACTTCCAGGATACGGGCGCGGCCGGATCGAAGAATGAATTCTGGCTTTATGGCAGCTCCGGAGCGTCCTCGACGCTGCAGGGCGGCGCGGGCGACGATACCTTCCACGTTGAAACCAAGATTGGCAACGATACGATTATCGGTGGCGGGGGTACGGATATTGTCGGTTTCAACGACCGTTCGCTCGGCGACGTCAAGTCGCTCGATCCGACGGCGCCCGGCAGCTACACCATCACCTTCAACGATGGTCAGGAAATCAAGGTCACCGGCATCACGGAGCTTTACTTCACCGACCAGGTGGTCAAGCTCACTTAATTCCGCTGATCGGCGGATTGGAAAGCCCCGCTTCGGCGGGGCTTTTTCGTCTCGACTAAGCTATTGAGTTCTCATCGTTTACCGTTAATTCGGTGAGAGTCGTGACCGGCTGGCAGGGGTACGGTCGGCTTGGTAATCTCGGGCCAAGGTTTGATTGAGATTGTCCGGAAGGAACGTCGTTGCCCCACAAGCGCATGCTCAACGCTGGCTCCGGTCCAGGTCCTGCCCGACGGATCGCCCGAATGACGGCGAAAGCGGATTGGGAAGAAGTGCGGCTGGACATCGACCCGGGCGTTCGGCCGGACGTCGTCGGCTCGATCACCCGGCTCGATGCGTCCTTTGGCCCTCAAGGCTTTGATGCGGTCTGGTCCTCGCACGTGCTTGAGCATCTCTATGCGCACGAGGTCTATCCGGCGCTGCGGCAATTCCACCGAGTTCTCAAGTCAGATGGTTTCGCTCTCATCATGAGCCCGGATCTGGAGGCGGTGGCTCAGTTCATCGTTGAGCATGGGATCGCCGCTGTGGCCTACGAATCGCCGGTTGGGCCGATACGCCCGCTCGATATGCTCTATGGCCATACCCGCTCGATCGAAGAGGGGCAACACTATATGGCCCACCGCACAGGTTTTACCCCGGAGCGGCTTGGCAACCTGCTGCTCAGTGCAGGCTTCCCTACGGTATCGGTGCGGAGCCAGGATTTCGAGGTCTGCGCGCTGGCGATAATGCCCGAGGCCGATGGCGTTGCCATTCAGAAGGAGCTTGCCGCCTGCGGCTTCGATTTTCACGAGCAATTTGCCTAGCTTGTGACCGGAAGCTTCTCCGCCGCAGTGTTAAAGTTTATCGCAGAAGAGCCGCAGTGTTAAGGTTTATCGCAGAAGAGGTGGCTTTTTACCCCATGGGAGCGGGCTTTCCGCATAGCAAGATCACCTGATTTATTATATGAATTTAATAGCTTGGCCCGAAGCGTCAGAGCGTTAGATTTTTCGGCTCCGTCGGTAGGCCATATCGTTTCTTCTAGAGGTTAGAGACAGGACCCCAATGAGCTCCGAACTCGTTCGCGAAGGCGCCTCGACCGACCCCACACCCGCCTCGGCACTTGAGTGTCTTGTCATCGTGGCCCGCCAGCATGGGATGCATTTGACGCCGACTCAGCTGGTGCAGGACAATTTGCTTCGCGATCAGAACGTCTCGATCCCGCAGCTGATCAAATGTGCCGAGAATGCCGGCATGAAGGCCAAGGCGGTCAAGCTCGATTGGGCCCATCTGGCGCAGCTGAAGAAGGCACTGCCGGCGGTCGTTTGGCTTCGCAATGGCGCCGCCATGGTGCTGCTCTCCGTTGACGGCGATCCACAAAATATCCGCGTCACGCTGCGTGATCCCAATGCGGCGGACGACGCCCTGCTGGTCATCGACCAGCCGCGGTTCGAGGACATCTGGTCGGGGGATGTCGTGCTGGTCAAGCGCGACTACGAGATTTCGGATGAGGACCAGCCGTTCAGCTTCGGCCTCATCACGTCGCTGATCTTCCGCGAACGGCGCATGGTGCGCGATGTCGCGATCGCCGCGCTCGTGCTCGGTTTCCTATCGCTCGCGCCGATCATGTTCTGGCGCCTCATGTCGGACAAGGTGATCTTCTACAAGGCGTACAACACATTCTACGTGCTCTGCGTTGGCATGCTGGTCGTGATCGCATTCGAAGCCGCGTTCTCGTTCCTGCGACAGTTCCTGGTACACCGGCTCACCTCGCGTCTCGACGTGAAGCTGTCGACCTACGTGTTCGAAAAAGTGTTGAGCCTGCCGATCGACTATTTCGAGCAAAACGCGGTCGGCCTGATCTCGCGCGACATCCGCGAAGTCTTCCGGGTCAGAACGTTCCTGGTTGGCCAATTGTTCGGCACCGTCCTGGACTCCACGATGCTGCTGTTCTTCCTGCCGGTGATGTTCTTCTTCAGCCCGGTCATGACCTTCATCGTTCTCGGATTTGCCGGCCTGATCGTGGCCTGGCTGGTGCTCATGCTGCCGGCTTATCGTAAAAAATCAGGTGCCGTCATGGCTGCGGAGGGCGCGCAGGGTGCGTTCCTGATCCAATCGCTCAACGGCATTCGCACCATCAAATCGCTCGCGCTCGACGCACGTCAACGGCATATGTGGGACGTGTTGGTCGCCCGCGTCGCCAAAGCGCGAATTGGCGAGGCCATGACCGGCACCATGATCCAAACCGTGGTTCGACCGCTGGAGCGGCTCGCGGTCAGCGGCTCTTACGCCATCGGCGTTTATCTGGCGCTCACGACGAATGATCCGATCTACATTGGCGCCATGTTTGCGTTTCTGATGCTATCGCAGCGGGTTTCGGCTCCGCTGATGCAAATGGCGCAGCTCATCAACCAATATGACGAAGCGCGGACGGCCGTCGCCACGGTCGGCAAGCTTGTCAATCAACCCGCCGAAGAGGGCCGTTCAGGTCACGGTGTGCGCACGCCATTCAAGGGGCAGGTTGAATTTTCCGGTGTGACCTTCAAGTACAAGGGGACGGTCACGCCGGCGCTCAACGACGTCTCGTTCGAAATCCCGCAAGGGCAAACGCTCGGGATCATGGGCAAGAGCGGCTCGGGCAAGACCACGATCACTCGGTTGTTGCAGCGGCTGCACTCTGATTATGGTGGGCTTATCAAGATCGATGGCATCGATGTGCGAGAGTATGATGTCGACCATCTTCGGCGCAATGTCGGTGTTGTCCTGCAGGAAAACTTCCTGTTCAGTGGAACCATCCGGGAGAACATCGCGGCGGCCAAGCCTGATGCTACGTTCGATGAGGTGGTACGCGCGGCGCGACTTGCCGGCGCCGAGGAGTTCATCGACAAGCTGCCGCGCGGCTACGAGACCTATATATATGAAGGCTCGCCGAACCTTTCCGGTGGTCAGCGGCAGCGGCTTGCGATTGCGCGGGCGCTGATCGTCGACCCGCCGATCCTGATCCTGGACGAGGCCACGAGCGCGCTCGATGCCGACAGCGAGGCCATCGTCAATGCGAATATCGCACGCATCGCTCATGGGCGCACGTTGATCGTTATCTCGCACCGTCTGTCCTCGCTCGTGAAGTGCGACGCCATTGTGGTCCTCAATCGCGGCGTGATCGACGATGTCGGTCGCCACGAGGAGCTCCTGGAGCGCAACGACATCTATAGCGGGCTTTGGCATCAGCAGAATAATCATATGATTGCACCGGTTCGACGGAGCCCCAGCCTTGTCTCGTAGTCAGCAAGCGTCCCTTACGACCGTTCGACAGTTTCAGTCCGAGACGGACGCGATCCGCGAGGAGGCAGAGCCCCGGGTTGCGCGCGCCACCCTGTTGGTGCTCACGGCTTTCGTTGTCGTGATCGTTGGGATCATGTGTCTGACGCGCATCGATCGTGTGGTCTCGAGCGTCGGCGGCAAGATCGTTCCGGTCGACCAAATCACGGTGTTGCAGGCGCTCGACCCCTCGATCATCAAGACCATCGACGTCAGGGAAGGGGATCAGGTCAAGACCGGGCAATTGGTCGCTACGCTTGACTCGACCTTTACCGCGGCGGATGTGCATCAGTACAAATTGCAGATCGCGAGCCTTGAAACGCAAATGATGCGGGACAAGGCCGAGCTCGATGGAAGTGTGCTGGTCTTCCCCGATCGCAATGACGAGGCGTTCAAGAGCTATGCGGATCTGCAGGGGGCGCTGTACGACCAGCGCGATGCGCAGTACAGGGCGCAGCTGTCGAGCTTCAATTCCAAGATCGAGCAGACGAAAGCTACTATCCAGAAGCTCGAGAAGGATGACGAGCGTTTCGGCCAGCGCGAAGAGATCGCAAAGAAGGTCGAAGATATGCGTACGAGCCTGGCCGAGAGCGGCAGCGGTTCGAAGCTCAATCTCTATGTGTCGCAAGATCAGCGCATCGAACTGTTGCGGCAAATGGACAGCACGCATAACAGCCTGCTCGAATCCAAACATACGCTGCAATCGCTCATTGCCGATCGCAATGCTTTTGTCCAGCAGTGGCGTGCGCAGCTCAGCCAGGATCTGGTGCAGACCCGCAATAACCTGGATACGGCACGATCGTCCTACGAGAAGGCCAATAAACACCAGGATCTGGTGCGACTGACTGCCACCGAACCATCGGTTGTGCTGACGATGGCGAAGCTTTCGATTGGTTCCGTTCTAAAGCCGGGCGATCCCTTTATCACCCTCATGCCGATCGGCACGCGCCTTGAAGCGGAAATCAAGCTTGCGTCCCGGGACATCGGGTTCATTCGTTCGGGAGATCGCTGCACCATCAAGGTGGACGCGTTCAACGCCACCGAACATGGCACGGCCGAGGGCAAGGTACGCTGGATCAGCGAAGGCGCATTTACGCTGGATGACGATGGCCGGGCCGTTGACGCCTATTACAAGGCGCGTTGCTCGGTCGAGCACGCGAACTTCATCGATGTGCCCCAGAATTTCCGCTTGATCCCCGGCATGACCCTCACCGGGGATGTCAACGTCGGAACGCGATCGGTTGCGATGTATCTGCTCGGCGGCATGCTTCGCGGCATGAAAGAGGCCATGCGCGAGCCATGATGGCAGCCCAATTTCTCCTTTGGCGAGCCAAGGAGGTCTTGCGCGGGAAATCGTTTCGTCACCGACGGCCCCCGTTCGATGCGGGGGTCGCTGCCTATGAGGCTCAACGCTTTCTTGACGCTTTTCATGCCTGGAGAGACGCCAGCAAGCTTGGCCATGCGGAAGCCGATCACCGGATCGCGCTCCTATACGAAAAAGGCGAGGGCGTTCGTGGCAGCATTGCCGAGGCCGTGGCCTGGCACGAGCGCGCGGCCCAGGCGGGTCATCTCGAAGCGCAATACAAACTGGCGCTGATTTACCGCCATGGCGTGCAGGCCGGGCTCGGGCCTGGATCAGCTGAGACCTGGCGGCGGTCGTCCGAGGAGCGGCTCGGTGAGAAGGCATCGTCGCTTCATGCTCTGATCTTTCCACATGGGACGGCCGTTGCCAAAAACTCTGAAGCTGCGTTTCGTTGGGCCAAATCCGCGGCAGATGCGGGCAAGGCCGAGGCGCAGGTCTTGCTTGGCGACCTCTACACAAATGGCGAAGGCTGCGAGCGGGACCTCAAGGCGGCACTCAAATCTTATATGGCGGCCGCGAAACAGGACTTTGCGGCCGGCCAGTTTGCGCTCGGCGATGTCTGCTTCCAGGGCCGCGGACTGCCGGAGAATTTCGAGCTCGCCGCCGAATGGTACCGCAGGGCTGCGGATCAGGATTACGTCCGGGCGGCGGTGGCGCTCGCGTTCATGCATCTGAAGGGCAAGGGACTGCCTGAGGATCATGCTGAGGCCGCGCGGCTGTTTGCAAAGGCGGCCGAACACGAAGACGCCGTTGCGCTCTACCATATCGGTATCATGCGTCTCAACGGGGATGGTGTGGAACGAGACCGTGAGCGCGCGGAAACGCTGTTGCGGAAATCGGCGCGCAAGGATTATCTGCCGGCGATCCTGGCGCTTGGCGAATTCTATGCTCTCGGAGCGGGCGCGGAGCCCGACCTGCGAGAGGCCGCGTATTGGTATCAGAAGGCGGCCGAGCGCGGCGATGTGCAGGCTCAATTCTTTACCGGCCGGTTCTTTGCCACGGGCGACGGCGCGCCGCCCAATCTGCGGGAGGCGGCAAAATGGTTCCTTCGCGCCGCCGAGAACAAGCATCCCACGGCGGCCTTCAACATCGCGACGTTTTTGGCCAATGGCACCGGCCTGGAGAAGGATATCCCTGCTGCGATCAAATGGTTCGAGGTCGCAGCCGAAGGCGGCCTGAGCGCGGCCAAGATTCAGCTTGGGCGTCTCCATGCGGCCGGCGGAGGCGGCACCGACCAGGCGCAGGCAAAACAATGGCTGGAGCAGGCCGCCAACGCCGGCGATCCCGAGGCCAAGGTCGCCTACGCCCAGTTCCTGCTACAGACTGACAAGGAGCGCTCGCTCAGGCGCGCCACGGACCTCCTGACGGAGGCCGCCGAGGCCAACTACGGGCCGGCGAAGCTTATGCTCGGGCACCTCTATGCGGGGCGGCTGGGGGTGCCTCCTGTCCCGTCGTTCGCGGTGAAATGGTACAGCAGCGCCGCCGAGGCCGGATCCGTCGAAGCCATGATGGAGGTTGCTAACCTCAATCTCGGTCAGAACAAGCTTGGTGCCGATCCCAAGCAGGCGGCTCTATGGCTTGAGAAAGCCGCGCGCGCGGGCCATGCGGTAGCCCAGTTTCAGCTCGGGGTGATGTTCTGCACCGGCAACGGCGTCGAGCTCAATCTTCAACGGGGTCTCAGTTGGTATGAGGCGGCGGCAAAGCAGGGCCATGCGCTCGGCCAATTCAATCTCGCGGTGATGCTGTCCAAGGGCCAGGGCTGCGAGCGGAACGCGGAAAAGGCGGTCGAATGGTTCGAACGAGCTGCGGAACAAGGCATGCCCGCGGCCCAGCTTGCGCTCGCAGACGCCTATGCTGCAGGTTCCGGCGCTCCCACAAATGCAGAATTGGCTGTCAGGTGGTATGAGAAATCAGCGCAGCAGGGCAATGAATTGGCGCGGCAGCGCCTTGCCGCGCTGAACCGCGGTCCGACCAGGTAAGGGCCAGCTTCGCAGTTGCTTGTCTACGCGTCCGCACCATCGAACCCTTCGCCGTGAGGCTTTAAAGCACGCCAGCGCAACAACATTCATCAAGAGCAGCGAACCGGGCCCGAGACATAAGGGGGCACGTATTGAGTGACTTTTGCAACACTGTTTTCGACGAAACGGGGCCATGAATTAAGATTAAATACGACACTCTGCTTGGCTGCATTGCGCCAGGTTCTGCTGGCATCTAGAAACAGCAAGGGCAGTCTCTTCGATTCAATTTCGGCGTCCGGTGGCACCAGGTTTGCTTGGAGGACGTGGCCTGCTTCTTGATTTGGGGCGCTTCAGATGTCGGATTTTGTCAGCGGTCTTGTCCGAACCTCCGCCAACCGGAAGTCTGGCGGAAGCAAGTCGAAAGCTCCCAAAAAATCGGGACAGGCCACGGCTGCTCATGAAGCAGGTGTCACGCCGGAGCAGCTGAAAATCGCAAAGGACTATTTGGTTCGACACGGCCTGTTCGACACCGATTACTACGTCAGCACCTATGGTGACGTTGCAAAATCCGGCGTTGATCCTTTCGAGCATTTCTTCCTGCACGGTTTTTTGGAGGGACGACGTCCCAACGTCCTGTTCGATACGGCCTGGTACATCGCGACCAACCCCGACGTGACAAGTTCCCGCGTCAATCCGCTGCTGCACTATGCGCGCATTGGCGAACCCGCCGGAACGAGGCCCAACCCACATTTCGACCCTGCCTGGTATCGGACGTCTTACGGACTGACACCAAGCGAGAGCCCGCTCGGTCACTATCTGGCAAATCGCAAGGGGCCGTTCAGCCCGATCCCCGAATTCGACTCGCAATATTATCTGTCGACCTACCCTGATATTCGCGACGCCGGCGTCGACCCGTTCGAGCATTTCATGTCGTACGGGTTCAAGGAGGGACGCAACCCGTCAGCCGAATTCGATGTGCGCTTCTACGTGCAGCGCTATCTCGGGGGAAAATTTGAGCAGAACCCGCTGGTGCATTTCCTGGAGCATCGCGAGGAGAAGGGCGTCTATTCGAAGCCGCCGCTGAACGAGGCCACGATCCCCGCAGAAATCCGCAGATTCACGCGGAGCGGTCCGCAATTTGAAGAGCTGCAACCGCTGCCGCCGCGAGCCAAGCGACGCGCCAAAGTTCTGGCGTATTATCTCACCCAATTCCACTCCTTCCCCGAGAACGACAAATGGTGGGGCAAGGGCTTTACGGAGTGGACCAATATTGCCCGCGGCGTCCCGCGCTTCAAAGATCACTATCAGCCGCGCGTGCCGCGCGATCTCGGCTTTTATAGCCTCGAAGACATCAACACGATGCGCAAGCAGGTCGAGCTTGCGCGCCGCAGCGGCATCGATGGTTTCGTGTTCTACTATTACTGGTTCAACGGCAAGCGGCTGCTGGAGCGGCCGCTGGAGCAATTCCTTCAGACCCGTGACGTCGACATGCCGTTCTGCCTGATGTGGGCGAACGAAAATTGGACCCGGCGCTGGGATGGGATGGAAGGCGAAGTTCTGATCTCGCAGGATTATCTTGCCGAGGATGACGAGCTGCTGCTCGCCGACTATGCGCGGCATTTCTCCGACCCGCGCTATATTCGTATCGATGGCCGACCGCTTCTAATGGTGTACCGGCCTGGCATCATCCCGAATGCCAAGGAGGTCATTGAACGCTGGCGCGAGATCTTCGCCGAGAAGTTTGGCGAAGATCCAATCATTGTCATGAGCCAGAGCTTCGACGATTTCGATCCCCGCATTTATGGACTGGACGGCGCGATCGAATTTCCGCCGCACAAGATCACCAAGTTCACGCCACGTATCAACAACGAGGTCGAGCTGTTCGATGACACCTTTAACGGCCAGGTCTACCGTTATGAGGATGTGGTCGACTATTCGCTGAAAGAGCCGCGTGCAGATTTCCCGCTGATCAAGACGGTGGTGCCTAGCTGGGACAATGACGCGCGGCGTCAGGGATCTGGTCTGGTGATCCAGGGCTCCACGCCGGCGAAATACGAGGCCTGGCTGTCAGCTTTGATCGAGCGCGCTCAGACCGAAACGTTCTTCGGCGAGCGCATCATTTGCGTCAATGCCTGGAATGAATGGTGCGAGGGCGCCTATCTCGAGCCTGACCTCTATTACGGATCAGCCTATCTGAATGCGACGGCGCGGGCGGTTGCCGGAATCCAGCGCGATGCCACCATGCCCAAACTGCTGCTGGTGGGGCATGACGCGTTTCCGAGCGGCGCGCAGCACCTTCTGCTTCACATCGGCAAGACGCTGCGAAGCGCGTTCAACGTCGATGTCCGCTTCCTGCTCATGGAAGGCGGCAAGCTCGAGTCTGAATATGCGCAGGTGGCGCCGGTTACCATCGTCCGCGGCGTCAACGAGCTTCCGGGCAAGCTGGCTGAGTTGTGCGATCAGGGGGTGACGGCCGCGGTCGTCAATACGTCGGCAAGCGGCAGCGTCGTGCCGTTCCTCACCAAGCGCGGCATCAGAACGATCAGTCTCATCCACGAACTGCCGCGTATTCTGCGGGAAAAGAACCTGGAGGATCTGGCGCGGCGCAGCATCACCGCCTCGCACAAGGTCGTGTTTGCTTCGCGCTTTGTCCAGGACAGTCTCGTGGCGGGCCTGAAGCTTGAGGAGGATAAATCCGACCGGTTCGTGATTTTCCCGCAAGGCAGCTACAAGCAGATCGAGGCCGCACCGGACAAGGCGCGGCAGCTGCGCTACGAACTGGGTATCCCTGCGGGCGGGCCGGTCGTGCTCGGCGTCGGCTATGCTGACTTACGCAAAGGGTTCGATTTGTTTCTGCAGGCCTGGCGGCTTGCGCATTTGAGCAATCCCAGCGTCCATTTCGTGTGGGTCGGCGACCACGATCCCGGCATGATGGAATGGCTCGCGGGCGAAGTCGCGGCGGCAGAGGCTACGAAGACGTTTCATCTGATCGGCTTCCGTAGCGACATGGAGACCTTCTATTCGGCCGCCTCCGTGCTTGCGCTCACCTCGCGCGAAGATCCATTCCCAACGGTTGCTCTGGAAGCGCTCGGCATCGGCGTTCCCGTGGTTGCTTTCGCAAACTCGGGCGGAATCCCTGAATTCCTGCTGCAGAACAAGCTTGGCCGGGTCGTCGAGTATTGCGATACCGCGGCCATGGCACGAGCGATCGGCGAACTCATCCGATCGCCGGTCGCGCCCGCCGAGCGGGATCGCATGATGGATCTGATCGAGCAGGATTTCTCGTTCCCCAATTACGTCAAGGGCCTGCTCGAGCTTGCTGCGCCCACTCTGCCGACCGTTTCGGTGGCGGTGCCGAACTACAACTACGCCCATTGCCTCGGCGAGCGGCTCGATACGATTTTTGATCAGACCCATCCGGTCGACGAAATCCTCGTGCTGGACGACGCCTCGACCGACAGCAGCGTCGACGTCATCATGGAGGTTGCAGAAGGCCGGCAGCGCGATCTCGCCCTCATCATCAACGAGGAGAACTCCGGATCGGTCTTTGCGCAATGGGCCAAGGCGGCCGAGATGGCCAGCGGCGAGTTCCTCTGGATCGCGGAAGCCGACGATCAGTCCGATCCACAGTTCCTCGCGCGCCTGGTCGGCATCATGAAGGCCGATCCCGACATCGCGCTGGCTTTCTCCGACTCGCGCTCGATCGACGCGGAAGGGCGGGAGGTCTATGCGAGTTACAAGCCCTATTATGCGAGCATCGAGCCGGAGGCGCTGTCGCGCAGCGAGGTGTTCAGCGGGCCGGATTTCATCGCGCGCTATCTTGCGGTCAAGAACACGATCCTGAACGTCAGCTCGGTGGTCTGGCGCCGCGAGGCGCTGCTCACGGCGCTCGAGGCCTGCGGCTCGGAGCTCAAGCACTTCCGCATGGCCGGCGACTGGCGTCTTTACCTGCAGGCACTGGTCCCCGCCGGCGCCAAAATCGCCTATGTGGCCGACCCGCTCAACGTCCACCGCCGGCATGCCGAAAGCGTCACCCACTCACTCAAGGCCGAGAAGCACGTCGCCGAAATTGCTGCAATGCACGCGGCGATCCGCGGTGCGGTCAAGCTGCCGAAGAAGCAGGCGCTCGCCCAGGCCGCCTATGTCGACGAGGTTACGCGTCAGCTTCTCAGCCCCGCAGAGGCGCCTGCTGAGGCGCGTCGTGCAGATGGCGTCGCCCAGTCTACCCAGGCGCCTGGCACGGCCGGCAAGCCGAAGACTGCCAAACCTTCCACCGCGCCCCGCAGGCCCGCAGAGCGCACGAAAAATTCTGAGAGAAAAACTAAAGCAAAGACCAAGGCCGAACCATCAGGGAAGACCGGATCGGCCACGACAACGCTTCGCCAGCGGTCGCAGCCGCCCGGCTCAAAGCAAGGCCGCTCGCGCACATCCGGAGCCCCGGCTAACCAAAAATCCGCGACCCCCGACTAACGAGAGCCCCATATGTTTGTCCCCTCTTACGAACCCCTCCTCAAGAGCCTCAACTCCAGCCGCGACCAGGCCGAGGCCGCCCAGGAAATCAAGATTCCGCTCCCCCTCCTGAAACTCCTCCTCCAGATCGCGCTTGCGCAGGTTGATTTCAACGAAGATAGTTATCTGGCGGCGAACCCGGACGTAAGAGAGGCGGTCGAGCGTGGTGCCATCGAAAGCGGTCTAATGCATTTCATCGGCTACGGGTATTTCGAGGGGAGGCGAGGTGGCATGGCGGTCGTGGATGAGAAATGGTATTTGAAGAAATATCCGGATGTCCGTTTGGGGATCGAGGCGGGAAAAATCTCGTCAGCGGAGCAACATTTCAATGCGGCCGGGGCAGACGAAGGACGTAGTCCAAATTCTTCGGAGGAGGATAGCGCACTACAGTGGAAGAAGGTGCTGGACAAAAATTGATCGGCGGTTAGGGGCATACCCTATCATTTGAACGACCACCTTGGAACCAGACTTTCTAGATCCGCGTGCAAGGTGCTCTTTGCTTTAGCTTACAAGAACGTTGATTGAGCTGCTATGCAATCCTCTTTCCTGCACGATCTTTCGCGTCTCTGTGATGAGAACCGACACGAAGAGATCAGTAAGACGATATCCGCCCGTTTTTCGTTGGATGCGGCCCAAAGCGCTCACGTTGATGCATTTGTTGAAGAGCTTCGACAAGGGCGAGCCAGCGCTACTTCTTTGATTGATGGGGTAAAGTTAAGTCCGGGAGAGGTGGCGCTACTCCAGACCCGTTTCCCTGATAAGCCATCCACCATATTTAATGCCGAACTCGATTTTTTTGCTGAGTCGGTTCCTGAAAATCTTGCGACGAGCCTTATTTATGCTGCCAATCGGTTCATCCCGAAAACTGGTAAGGTAGCGGTGGTTGCGTCCGTTCGAAACGAAGGCCCGTGGATTCTAGAGTGGATTGCGCATTATAAGGGCCTCGGAAGCGATCTCATTGTTGTCGTACACAATGACTCGGATGATGGAACAAACGAGATCCTAGATTACCTTTCCGCTCGTGGTGAAATCATCGCTATCCGCAACGTTGTTGCCGGACCGGTATCTCCTCAGCGAAAGGCCTTCAACTCAGTGCTGCACCTGTTGCAAGATGTGCATGCCTGTGAGTGGGTGGCCTTTCTTGACGCAGACGAGTTTCTCGTACCTCTGGGCAGACTGGATGAAACTTTCGCGGGGGTGATTGATGACATTGAGGGGCGCGCTAGACAAGAAGGATCCGCGATCGTTGATGCGATCCTACTGCATTGGCGGTGGTTTTCATCGCCACTGCAGTACAATTGGGAGCCCGGCCTAACAACGGAGAGGTTTACCTTCTCGGCTGAGAACGATCATGTGAAATCAATCGCACGCATCTCTAACGTCTGGTCCATGTCACGGCTTCACGTTCCGGCGCTCATTCGGCCTGGGCGGGCCGTGAACTCTGCAGGCCATGAAGTGAGCATTTCTGAGCAATTGAAGCCGCCGCGCTATGAAGTGGCGCAGATAAACCACTATTTTGCAAAATCATTCCAGGAGTTCGTGCTGAAGAAGGCGCGCGGCCGTGGTGCGATGGGTTTGGCGGGTCCAAGTAGGGAGTTTGAAAACTTTCTCTGGGGAGCTCACCAGTTGTCGTTCCAGCGCGGCGATTTCTCCAGAACGATGGGCCTGCTCCAATCTTGGCTAAACGACCCAATACTATCGAAGTTGAATCATGCGAGTGAAGAGAATTCTCGCTTGAAGGTTCGGCAATTTGAGCAGGAACTTGACTTGCCTAAATTGCATGCCGAGATCACCAAGTATGTTAAGCCAGTGACCTAATCGCCTAGCGGGTCAGACATCTGGCGTAAGTCCTATACTTCAGGATCGAACGGGCACGGAACATCGATTAACCTTGGAGCGTTTTACGGATTGGGTTCGTGTGGTCTCGAAGCTCACGCGAGCTTATGAAGAGGCGCTCGTTTCGTCACTGTCTTGCCCTGAGATGACGGACGTCAATTTGAAGCGCCGCGCTCGGATGGAGGGGCCATGGCACGATTTTCACGGCGCGAGTTTCTGCAATCGTCGATCGTGGCGGTGGCAGCCACAGTCTCGTCCTCCAGCAGAGCAGCGTCTCCACTTAGCGCCGCCGGTGCAATTCGTTGGGACGCTTGGTACGCTCGAAAAGACAATTCGATACTTGCCCAAGAAAACTTAGGGCCAAACAAGTTTCATGCACGAGCACCAAAGCACTGCGAGGAATTGAGTCTCAGCGATGTAAGTTGTGTCGGTTCGCAGGTAATTATGGACAACGAAATCTTAGCGGCGGCCAAAGGCGGCTTAAACTTTTGGGCCTTTGTCTGGTTTGCGTCGGACACCAGTTTCCGAACGGCGTGGGATCTCTACCAAGCGAGCAAATACAAGTCGTGCGTCAACTGGTGCGGCATTGCCACATTAGAGCACTTCGGATCATCATCCAGCGGCAAGCTTGGGTGGAGAGAGAAATGTCAAGAGTGGGCGGCTTATATGGCGCAAAAGAATTATCAGAGGGTTGAAGTTAGCGGGGTCAAAGAACGTCCTTTGCTTTTTCTTCTTTGGTATCCGAGCGACATCCAGAACTATTTCGGTGGCAATCTCGCTAATGTCCGATCCGCACTGTCGTATCTGAGAGAGCTTGTGACGGGCCGAGGATTAGGGGCCCCTTACATTGTGATTATGAATGGAGTCAACGGCGCGCCATTGGTTAGTGAGGTAGGAGCAGACGCAATTTCAAACTACATCCCGTCATTTGTTCCAGGGCACCTGAGTTCATACGTTGACCTTGATAAGCAGGCTCAGAAGTATTGGCGTCAACTGTCGAAGACCGGGGCGCAAACAGTGCCCATAGCGATCGTCGGTTGGGATACGCGACCTCGCCAAGACGCAAGCTCGCATTGGCGTCCGCAGAATTTCGATCCAGACCGGTATTACTCGATTGCGACTCCTGAACAATTTAGCTCCCACCTTCGATCGGCAGTTTCGTACATCGACAACAATCTAGACTCTTGCCCTTCCAGAGTGTTGCTCATCTACTCATGGAATGAGTGTGACGAGGGCGGAGCCTTGATGCCGACTCTCGGTGATCCGGAGGGTAATCTCCTAGCCGCCACGGCAGCGGTGATGTCTTCCCGCACTTGTAACTAAGAAGAGTTGGGCGAGCGCGTGGGAACAAATAGGTAATTGCCTTGCCCTCGATACATTGTCACAAAATCAATGAGGCGATAGCCGAGAGATTCGAGTAAAAACGTCACTTGTTCGATGCGCTTTTGTCCAACTTCAATGAAGATAGCAGGTTGACACCTTTTTAAAGTTTCTTGTGCGCCTTCGAGTAAGGCGAGCTCATGACCCTCCACGTCTGCTTTAATGAAATCGAGCTCCTTGATCTCGAATGAATCTAGGGCTCTCACTGAGACGTTTTCGGAGAAGACTTCTGCGCTCCCCGCGCTATTGACGCTCACCAAATGGCCGTTTCCCCAATTTTCGCTAGAGGAAACTCGAATCTTCGCCTCAAAGTCGGATCCGCTTATTCCGAATCTTAGGTATGATTGGTCTACCGAAGTGAGATGGTTCAGCTCGATATTCTTCTTCAATATCGATTGCAGGTGTGTATTTGGCTCAAAGACATAGACCTTTGCGGGTCTACAAAATAGCCCAAAATAAACAGTGTGATTGCCGACGTTCGCACCAATGTCAGCAATGATGGCGCCCTCGGGAATGGAGTACTTCAAGCGTTCGAGGATATTTTGTTCGTAGAAAGACTTGTGCAGTTGAGCCTTTTGTACGACATCGCGGGGCTCTTCGATGAAGAACCTCACCAATTTGTCATCATAAACGAATTCCACGACTCGTTGGTGTTCGGTAGTTGTCGCGTTTTGCACCAGCGTGCTCCAATTAGGGTTTGGCTACGGACGTGCGTTTGCCGGGGGGGCGGTCGCGCGAACTTTCAACCAACATTCCAAGAGAACTTCGTTTTGGACATCGCGCATTCTTTGTTCAAAAAGCTAACGATGCGATCGTGTACCAGCTTTGTAAGATCCATATCGTCCGCTGGCGCTCTGGTCACGAAGCGCTCTGCCATTTCGGAAATCACTATATCCGCTTTGAATCTGTCGACCAATTCATAGTCAATGGAGGCTGACCAAACAAACTGAACGGCGCGAAACGTTTCAGCAAGCAATCCGGACAAAAGGTGCGGGCGATATTCTGAATAAGAGTCGCCAAACAGCAAAACCCTTCGGTTATCCAATGACGCGGGATTGTCATAACCTATCGAGGTTCCGGTGTGCATGTTTGCTTGAAGTCGGCCGTTTAGCAACTCGAGAAACCGGACCATCTCATTTTTGAATACGATTCTGGATTTGTTCAATAGCTGAGCGCTTCCCCAAAGCTCTTTGACGGGTGGGTTCAGCTTTGATCCCAAATCAAGGGTGAGCTCGATGTGATGGATAGGTCTTGTTCTTAACATTAAGTCAGGGGAAGCACCGAGTGCTTTGCAGATCTCGAGATAAGCTCTGTATGCGCCAGCGAATGTCCAATGCGTATCTGTTTTCCAATAAAGCTGTTGGCGCTGCTTTTCCTCAGCGAAGGCAGGGATCAAGTTCAGCACGAAGCCGGAAAGTTCATTGCACCAAATTCGATCTGCGGGTGAATGCTGAAGCAGAGGAAAGTCAGGGCCGATGTGATCCCGGTAAATAGAGAGCTTCTCAGGCACCCAGACGTGAAGATATTTGACTTGTCGCTCAAGCAGTCTCTCTTGACGTGCAATCAACCGCTGGCGCCAACCATGAATCGTATCTTGAGAGAGAAAGGAGAGCTCAGTGTAGAGTTTACGCACATCGTTGGATCCGTCGGCAAGAAACAACCAGCCATCTGATCCCACATAGACTCCATTCTCAAACATAGCCGTGAAACCGGTCCGGAATGAGGAGGAGCTCGTCGCAGCGCACTCCGTTGTTGTAGTAGAAGAGGTCTTTCTGGTCTGGGTGCTGCTTCACAAAGCTCTCAATCCAGTCAAGGTGCTTCTTAATGTGGGGAGCGTCTGCGTGTAGGCTCGTTCGCAGCTTTGGCAATCCAGCTTGAGCTCGAACGATTTGCTCATGCTGATCGGCCGTCCACCGCTGGTAGTGATCTGGCGGTCCGTCCCCCCAGGGCATCGCGCGCGTCTTCTCCAAGCGCTTCAGTGAAGTAGGAAGGTCGAAGTTGCGCGCATGGAATAGGAACAATTGATCAAATCGGATTGGGTGATTTGATGAATGGAAGCCGGGCGTCCACTTGGTGGGCGACCGAACTAGCAGAGGCTTGCACATTGCAAACGAAAATCTAACCCACTGCCGCTGACCGATCATCGGACGGGTAGTGTCAAGATCTTGCTCTAGGTCTGGGACATGAATGATGTTAAGGCCAATTGCATTGACAGACTCGCTTTGATTATTTGCGCAGTATTCTGCAAGGGAGCTGTATCTGTCAGGCTCTGGTATAAGAAACTCATCTACGTCAGTATAAATTACCGTCTCGTACCATTCCAAAAGTGAGGTGCAGAACTGGGAAATGAAGTTTGCACGCTTCTTATCATGCATAGGAGACCGGGGGATACGCACTAGATTAGTACCGTCGACGTCCCGCGTGCTTCCATCGTCAGATCCATGGTCAACAATATAACAATGATCTGCGCCAAACTGCTTGCTATAATACCGAATCCAATGGGGCAAGAAGGCTGGTTCATTGTAGACCATTGTTACGACAGCGCATTGGTTCATTCAGCATCTCCAGAGCCTTCACCGCTAATCTTACCAGCTTGGCGGCCCCCCGGCAAACCTCCGCGCTCGACGTGTATGAGGAGCCTCCGTTAGCCCTTAGTCAGGAGCTGGGTCCACGTTCTCTCGAGATACGCAAATCATCGGGGATCATTTGGGTGCAGCGTGAAATCCATCAAGCAGTTGCTCGACGACAGTTTGCAATGAGTCGAGTACAAGTCAGACTATGGGATTGGGGCGCCTGCGAAGCAAAAGCAATTGAAAACGACGTGAGGCCGGTTATTATACTTTTTTGGGGGAGAGTGCGTCGTTCAATGATTTGCCGACGGCACCGAAGCAGTCGATGAGAGCTATTGAATCCATTGTCTCGGCGTACTTGAGGCTACGCGATATTAAGGCTTTGTCTTCGCTGAAGGAGAAGCGTTTACAGATCCTTGCTTCGGCTGATGGAGGCGATCCATTTTTTGCTGGTCTTCGCGGACAATGTCTCGAAGAACTCTCGGTAATTGAACATGGTATTTCAAAATATGAGGCACAGGGGTCTTCTCTTCCAAAGAACAAAGCGGCTGATCAAGCTGCTGCGGCAGTAGAAGCGTTCGAGGGAGGCGCTGCGGCAGGGTATAAGGTCTTTGGGCCGATCGATGTTGATCCATCGGAGTGCGACGATGATGCCAAAATGGGCCGTGAGGAAAGCGACCTTTCTCTCCTTCCTAGCGTTATGCGCCCTCTTCCGCCAGATATTTATATTAACTTTACGACCGGGCAAGGTTGGAAGAAGGCAGGCCCGGTGGTTGTCGATGCATCTTCTATGATTGAATTCGGTCAAAATACCGAAGGGAGATTGATCAATTCACGAGACGTTTGGTCAGAGGGTGAGTTTTGCTCGGCGATCTCTTCTGATCAGGGAATTTCAATTTGGGCAGCGGGGACGAACGTGGTGAGCAATAACTCCTTGCAAGGAGCTGTTGAAGGCTGCCCAGGAGTGCTTCCGAAAAATTGGGCGATACAGTCCGCACCACTTGGGTTGGTGCGTACAATCACGCTTGGAACAACTGATGGTATCGAGTGGATCGAGATAAATTGGCGGGGGACTACGACAAGCGCTGGATCGTTTCAAGTCGTTCCAGAGACAGTTGATCGCAAGTCAATCGCAGCTACTGATGGAGAAGTTTGGACGAATTCAATGTACTTCCAGGTCACTCAAGACGATCCCAGCATAACGGGACTCAATCTGGACATTTGGCAATATGACGACAGCGTTCGATCGGCTTTTGTTGGTATCAACGGAACGTCAGTCTATTCGGAAAGGCTTGTTTGGAGTCGCAAGGTTTGTGTCACGACGCTTAAAGCGGGAGCGGCAACCGCCTGGATACAACCGATGATTCGATCGACAAATCCTTTACCGATGGGTACTGCCCTTGACTTCTCTATGCGTCTTGGCTGGCCACAACTTGAGAGGAGAGATTTTCCAACCCCGGCAATAAGGACGGATGGACGAAGTGCAAGTCGTGTGCCCGCCATCTGCGAGCTCATACTATCCGGGCTGGATTCGTTCGGTCGTTGTTTCTCTGTCTACGCGCAAGGCAGACCGAGAACACCGTCGACGAATGGGGAGGTTCAGCCGCTATTATACCTGTTGGTCGGTGGGGGCGGTGCGTTGGATCTGCGAAGAGATGCTCTCGTTGGGACGCCGTCTTTGGAGGTCATCTCGGAAGTGAGTAGAACCATCAGTCCGCCAGGTTCCTCTGCATGGGCTCCAGACTCTAAGGGAAAATTAGCCGCTGCATTTTCGCCAAGAAGCCAAGCCATCTCGTTCGATGGTGCTCTCGGGCATGCTGAATCCTTGGAAATGCCAGATGGTCCTTTTCGAGTGTTGATCGGGTCTGACGGAACCGGTTGCTGGTGGAACGGGGACATTCAAGAAATTGCAATCTGGCTCGAGGAGTGTGTGCCGGACAACATCCTGCAAAGTCTAACGATTTAAAGTGAGGAAAAAAAGTGCTGATGGGTGGCAGTGTCCGGTGTATTCGCTCGCACAGCAGAAAAGGACAAATCCCTATCGGCGAAAATTTGCTCGTTGCAATTTGTTGTGTTGCTTCTCGATGAATGTCCAAGGCTATGATCTGAACTCTTAGAAAGATTTAGAGCATCGATTAGGGTATCTAAAATGAAACAAAAAATCCAAGATGGCGACACGGTCAGGCTCAAGTGGGGTGGACCGCTGATGACTGTCTCACATGTTAGCGGTGATTATGCTGCGTGCGTGTGGTTTGAAGTCAACAACCAGGCACAGGAAAAGGGCTTTCGTCGGATTGAGATTCTCCGAGAGCAGCCTGGCTCCGGCAATCGACTGGACCGCGGCCCGCCGCATCTTAGTTCAACGGACCTTGATGGCGGGCGTTTCGGCGAGCATACGGGCAAGAATGCGACCATGTTCGGCGCGTCGTCACTCTGATCAGATCGATCTCAACTTGCTTCGCGTCAACTCCACCTTTAAGGGGTGTGCGCCGGTGATTAATGTCTCAAATGTCAGTAGAGACAAATGTCTACGAAAGGATAAGGTAAATGGCTGAACCTACGATCGAGCTCGGGTCCGTCGTTCGCTTGAAGTCGGGTGGTCCCCTCATGACGGTCGACTCGATGGCTGGCGATCACGTCCGCTGCGTTTGGCACGATGAAGCTAAACAGCTGCAAATGCAGCCCATCCTGCGCAGTTCGCTCGTTGTTGAGCAACCACCAAGACGCTGAAGAACGTCGCTTACCTCGTCATTGAGGATCACCGTCGATGCTCAGCAAGTCGTAGGGCAAGACTGACATTGGCGTTCGCATCTTTCGCAAATGCGGAGCCTCTCGGCGACTGCCACCCGGCGCGCAATTTCAAGCAGCACGTGATAGGACGGGCGCTCGCCGAAGTAGGCCACCGGGGCGTCCACTTGCCCACTCCAGCGCGAATGCGCGTGTTAGGAGGCCTGAGCCGGTGAAAGCCAAACCAGATCGGTATCGCCGCTGTTCATGGCCGCCGTGCCCATGTAGATGGCGCGAACGATGACGGGATGCACTAAGCGCCACAGCGATGAAGTCGCTGTCAATCGAACGTTTGTCCTCCTGACCGAAATGCCCCTTACCCGAGCAATCTCTGCACAGGGCTAGATTCCCATAACTTCCGTGCGACAGGAAGGGGTGATATCTGCACGTTAGTCCACCAAGTTTTTTCATTGCCATGTCGGTGCAGCTCGCGATGATGAGATCGGCAAAGCGGTACCGTGAACTCGTCATCGACCTTCCGTCCAAGGGTTTTTGGTTGAGCAAATTTGAGGTGATGCGGATCCGATGGCGACTGCTTGCAGACCAGACAGGGCTGCTCCCGAACAAACATGAGGTGCGCTTTGCTACGCTTTCGCGGGAGTTCTTTCGGGAAGGCGAGGGCCGGTGGGGAGGGCGTTACCTCCCCTTCAGCTACTTCGCTGCTTAGGCCATTTCTCGTGATGGGCCGCAGAGTAGGAAGTCGATCAGCTGGTGGCGAATCTTGATCGCCGCTTGCTTCGGGGGAGGCCACTTCCTCAAGCCGAGACTGATAGGCGGCCTCGACCGCGGCGGCGTCCGGTGCCTGAAGTGTATTTTTTATTGGTAGGTTAAGCTTAGCCCAAGCAAGCAAATTTTCGCTCTGCGCCTGGTTGTGAAGTTCACTCAGCAAGCGGTCGCGCACCTCGGCGGATTGGCGCGAATCCAGCGTCGGCATGCGGTTCAACTTAGTATTTGTGGGTTTACCTTTTGGTCCATGAGGAGCTTGTGGTAGAGGGACCGTCGGAGCAGGAACGACCAGGTCTGGCGCGTCCAGATCGTCTTCTCCTGCAATGCCGACCAATGTAAAAAGGGCGTAGCGCCGGGCATATGTGAGCGCCGCGCCCATTCGATGCGGCGCTTCGGTCTCCTTGCCAGCGCAGACTGGCCAGTCCGACGAAATCCATTCGCCGGAGGAATGTGCGAGCATGGTCGTCAGGCGGATCTGCCCAGTGTCAGCTTCGATGCGCGTGGTCTGGATCGTCGCAATCTCCTGCTGGCTGAGGGTCTTGCGGACGATATCCAATCCGCTCGCGAGCGAGGCGTAGCGGAACGTCCGGTCCGATTCCCGTGGGAAGGGAGACTGAATCACGGCCGTGAGGCTCTTTTCCGGATTGGTAAGCTGGGCCTGGGCGCGAGCCAAGGCTGCCGCAATGGTGCCGATGCGCTCACTGGACTGGTGCATGGACGACCTCCGTCTGCATGGCGTCAAAGCTGATGGCGCCGGACTTCGACCGTTTGGCCCTAACGCCGTGCCCGATCGCCTCCTTGGCGTCCTCCGGGACGAGCTTCTTGAGCTCTCCCTTCGCGAGTTCATGCTCGCCATGGGCATTTCGGGTTCGCAGGTAGGTTGCGGCAAGATCCGCCCAGGAGTTGGAGCCGCACATGTCGACGACATTCACTGCCTCCAGCCGTGGCCGGGGTGCCTCGATCCCGAACAGGACGGGGGGCTCGCCGGTCTGGACGCAGCGCCAGAACCGCTTTTCCGCGGTCAGCAGGAGGTGTTGGTAGAGCGGATCGGCACTGACTGTGATTTCAACCCACTTGCCTCCCCCGTTGATAATCGAGAGCACGGCCGATCGCGCCGCAACGACCCACATGTTGTGCTGCAGCTGCGCCATATGCTTTTCGGCTGCTGCCTCCTCGGAAAAATTCCACGGCAGCATGAACTTGGCTTCAAATACCGCACCGGTTTGCTCGACGCGCCCGTCTAAGGTGGCTCCCATCCACTTGTGAATTGAATGCCGCACGTGGCGCTGGACGGCCCCTACGGTGTGTCCGGAATTGCGCTCGTACCAGGCGCGATTGAGGTCTTCGGTGATGGTCCCCAATTGGACGATCAGCTCTTGGCTGAGGTCTTGTGGCTCGATCTCGCCACGCTTTTCGCGCCAGAGCCTGACGAGCTTGTCCTCATCCTCGCCCATGATGATCCGAGCGTCCGAGCCGCCTATGAATGTGCGACGATGCGATGAATCGTTTATTTGTAGGCGCAGTCTCATGGTCTCCTCCAAAATCAATCAAGTGATATAAAAGATATCATATGAGTTCAAAGATTACAAGCGCTCAGTTGCGTGCTGCGCGAGCACTTCTGCGCTGGAGCGCCGTGGATTTGGCGGGGGCCGCGAAAGTTGGCGTCGCAACGATAAGACGTGCGGAAGGACACGATGGTGAGATTCAAACAACAGCAGCGAACGAAGCTGCTTTAAGGCGGGCTCTCGAGCTTGCAGGTGTGGAATTTATTGAAGAAGCCGGGAACGGAATCGGCGTTAGTCTAAGAAAGCAAGTGCGCTGATGTGCTGACGCAGGCTCAACAGCCTTGTTTGGGTGTTATGGTTTAGTCGGCTGCTTCATCTAGCGACGGTCGGCCGAATCCGATATCTCATCGTACGATTTCACCTATGCGCCGGAAGATCCGGCCCATCCGGATCCGAAGATCCTCACTACGGCATCACCGTCACACTCAGGGGCGGCGGTGAAGCGGACGCAGAAACGGGCGCTTCGCGGTCTGGCCAAAGCGCAGACGTGATCCGTGACTAGGTCGGTACCAGCTTCTCGTCGTGGCGCAGGAGATCAATTGGCGCCTGCCACCGGCGGGCATCGCAGCTTATCCGCGCTTTCAAATCTTCTAAATTAAACTAAGTCTCCCACTTTTTTAATCCAGCCGATTCGCAGCGTTCGCACCGCTGGACCCAACACTTTCCAACAGCACCTGGGCCCGAATTGCGCGCGCGAACGAAGGAAACTCTTTGTTTCAAGGCACGAAGCGTTTTCCGCAGTCGCACCACCGATGCAGCAGCGCGGCCCGCTGCGGGCAAATTGCTTCCCACGCTGGAGAGGACGCGCAACGGCTCCATTATGAGGATTTAATTCGTTTTAAATCTAAGCTCGAGGCTAGATGTCAGAGGCCCAATTTTCGCCAAAGTCGAAGCCATTTTTAGCTTCGGGGCAGGACTAACCCGTAGGAGTCCTGCATATGTTAAGAAGAGTTTTCGTCGCGTTTGTGTTGGTCATTGTAGGGGCCACCGCTTCAGAAGCGCGCCGTTTACATTTTAATAAAGCGCCTGAGTGCAACGTCACGATGCCCTGCGACTTTTCGTTCTCGCAACCAAATTTATTCAGCGATTCACGACGATCGCAGGCGCTTCGGGTGGCGCGCGCTCAGATGTCGTATGCTGAAGTCACGGTAGACAGAGGACAAGTCGTTGGAAGCCGGCCGGCAGGCTGCCCTCGCGCTTTCTGCGGATGCGGTGCATCCATCAAGGTGTTTGGTCGCATCGTACCGGACTTAAATCTCGCGTCCAATTGGCTACGATTTCCTCGCGTAACGCCGGCTCCGGGAATGGTTGCCGCGCGGCATGGTCACGTGTTTGTCCTAGAGCAGCATGTTAGCGGCGACGTATGGATGGCATACGATGCCAACTCGGGAGGAGGCGCCACGAGAATCCACGCGCGTTCTCTACGAGGTTATACGGTCGTCAATCCTCGCGCCTGAGGTGATCGCACGCCGGTGGGGCGTTTGACAACGGCCCTCCGGCCGAGCGGCGACAGCAGCTATCAGCAGCCTAACCTTCTGCCTCCTTCGCATGACTACCCGCGGATGGATGTCCGGGGTAGGCCAGACCGCGATGGGCGAGAGCGGGATCTCCTTCTTGCCGGTAGTTGACTTGCGAGGCGCATTCTCTTCAATATCGGGCATGGCGAAGAACGGGCGCAGCGCATGGATCAGCCGCGACGGGTCGGGACTGCCTAACAAGGCATCGGCTTCAACATGCTTCGGCATCGATAACCTCGCCATCTGCTGAAGCCGATCCCAGCATATTCCTCGTCCTACAGCGCGCGAATGCACACGGGAATTACGCATTTGCAATTATCGTTGATCCACGAGCCGTCAACGGAAGCATACGAGCGAGCCTCATGCTAGGGCGCTCGATCGCAAACCACATGGCGAAGGCGACCATAATGGAGAGTATGAGTGCGGCTCCATAGGAAGCAATTTCTTTACCTAAGCCGTTGCCTGGAAACCTCGGCGCAATCCGGAACGTGGCTCCCACTACGCGATCATGGATCAAGTAAAGTGAATAAGAAATCATTCCGAGAAATTGCAGGGCTCCCCAGTTGCCGTATGTTTCCAGTTTTCCGCAATGTCCTAACAAAAGAATGAAGCAGGCTGTCCCGACGCATGCTGACATAAATAGGTCGTGCCCAGTAAAAGCGAGCACAGCAAGACAGCCCGCATAGGCGAGAAACCAGCCGAATCGCGATCTGTCCTTCCAGCTTACATAAGTGACAACTCCCAATAGGAAACCGTACCACTGCGTGGTGAACAGCCCATTCCAGATCGCGAACTGGCTGAGCGGGATGCTCAGGACAAAGGCGGCAATCAGCGTGTTCCTCGATTTGCAAAGCAAGAGCAGCGCGAAAACGACATAAAACTGCATCTCAAGGCAGAGCGTCCAGAACACGGTGGCGATGGCCGGCATATCCAAGAGATCTTGGGCGTATAGAAGATGGGCACCGATCTGCATCGCGGTAAACGGTGGTTCGCCCTTTATCAGAACCGCGACACATCCAACCGCGATAGCAAACCAATAAGAGGGATCGAGACGCAGGGACCGCCTCAACATGAAGCGGGCAGCCATCCCCCGCGTCAAATCGACAGAAAGCAGCGAGTGCGAGATCACAAAGCCACTTAAGACAAAGAAGACTGAGACGCCAAGATTGCCGTGGTTAAGGGGCCACTGGACTAAATTGGGCAGCCTGTCATGCAGCAGCGGCGTATGACCTCCTGCAAAGGCATGAAAGAACAAAACGCTCAATGCTGCTATACCTCGGAGCGCATCAATAAGAGCAAATCTCATAACCGCCTCGGCCCCCTCGAGCCCCGCGGCCGGTGTTGCCGGAGACCAATTGATGGTTGGTGCCAGTGGATTGACCTTGACTACCTCGGTCTTGGTTGTCGCCGCGCTGAGATTTCCTTCGTCGCTCTCAGTCACCGCGCGGTGACGTCTGGGAATGGCTTCTGCGCCGCGCACGGCGAACAGGCTTCGAAACGCACTACGAGAAACCGACGGCTTGCCCATCGCAATGTCTCCTAAAATCGATTTTAAATAATTGGAGTATTCTGCGGATATCAGGAGGCAAACGCTAGTTAGAACTTCAGGAATGGTCTTGGCTCCGGAAATGCGTCAGCGAAGCTCACGCATTCTTGGTGGGAGTAGCGGATTGCGGCGACCTCCAACGGCCGCTAGGGCGTCCATTCATCCGCCGAGCATTACCGCGTGTGTATCGATCTCGCGGCATAGATACCGCTGGAAAGGCGATTCTTCTCTAAGCAAGCTTGACTTGCCTTGTCGGCGGTCGCGCCGGAAGGCGATACGGCTCCAATGCCGGTCTGTCGATTTGTACTGGACAGGGCAGTGGATCCCGATCACGCGTTGAAGTGGCTGAGATCAAGTACCTGGGTTCGCCGGAGGAGCCCGCCTGGACGTTGCCCTGCCCACTCCAAAGCGAACGCTCGTGTCAGCAGAGCTGGGCCGGTTGAAAGCCAGATCAATTCTGTATCGCCGCGGTTCATGGCCGCCGCTCCCCTCTCGAGGGCGCGAACGATGACAGGATGCACTGATCGTGACAGCGATGAAGTCGCTGTCTGTGGTACCGTTTCCTCCTGACCGAAATGCTCCTTACCCGAGCAATCTCTGCACAGGACTAGATCCCCATAACTTCCTCGCGACAGGAAGCGGGGATATCTGCACGTTGGTCCACCAAGTCCTCTCGTTACCATGTCGGTGCAGCTCGCGGTGGTGGGACCGGCAGAGCGGTACGGTAAATTCGTCACTTACCTTTCGCCCAAGCGCTCGAGGTTGGGCGAACCTCAGGTGGTGGGGGTCCGATGGCGACTGCTTACAGATCAAGCAGGGTTGCTCTCGAACAAACAAGAGGTGTGCTTTGCTGCGCTTGCGCGGGGGCTCTTTCGGGAAGGCGAGGGTGGGAGCGGGGTGCCGGGTCTCCACTTCAACTACTTCGCTGTCTACGTCCGCTCTTGCGATGGGCTCCAGCGGACGAAGTTGATCTGCTGCTGACGAGTCCTGATTGCTGGCGTTTGCTTCGGGAGAGGCCGACGCCTCAAGCCGCGACCGATAGGCGGTCTCGACGGCAGTTGCGTCCGCTGCCTGAAGAGTGTTTTTGGTCGGTAAGTTGACCTTTGCCCAAGCAAGCAGGTCCTCGCTCAGCGCTAGGGGTTGAAGTTCGCCTAGCAAGCGCTCCCGCACTTCGGCTGATTGGCACGAATCCAGTGTCGGCGCGCGGTTCAGAACACTTTTTAAGGGTTTACCTTTTGGTCCTTGAGCGGCTTGTGGCAGAGGTGCCGTTGGAGAAGGGACAACCAGGTCTGGCGCGTCCAGATCGTCCTCGCCGGCAATGCGGACCAGGGTAAAAAGGGCATACCGACGAGCATATGTGAGCGCCGCGCCCATTCGATGGGGCGCGTCGGTCTCCTTGCTCGCGCGGACAGTCCAACGATATCCACTCGCCGGAGGAATGCGCGAGCATGGTCGTCAGGTGGATCTGGCCGGTATCAGCTTCGATGCGCGTGGTTTGGATTGTTGCGATCTCCTGCTGGCTGAGGGTCTTGCGGACGATATCCAGCCCGCTCGCGAGCGAGGCGTAGCGGAACGTTCGATCCGATTCCCGAGGGAAGGGGGACTGAATGACGGCGGTGAGCCTTTCGTCCGACCGCTACTTTAAGCGAGGCTTCGCTTCCTGGCTTTTCTTCCCCGCATCTCCGATCGATTGAAGATGCGCTACTCAATCTGATTGAGTTGAACCAGACCTTCGGTCTAGCAGGTTTGGAACGTGAGCAGGAAGTTCGCCAGAGATCAGAAGCCCTGCTCGATTCATCGTCTATGCATCTTGGTCGCAAGAAACTTGAACAGCGAAGGCTTCGTGTCGGCGGGCAATGGCGGAGGCATGTAGTTGTCGCCGACCACGTCGACCAAACTCCGCATGCCATCGGACCAACCGAGTAGCTCAATCGTTGAGCGGCAATCGAGGCGTTTATCCTGAGCCCATCCCTCCATGAGGTCAGCTAATCCGGATAGTTCTTCGCCCGAAAGCGTAGCCAAATGAGAGACGGATGGCGTCGCGTAATAGTGTCGTATGGCTTCGGCCTCAGACGTGCTGATTGTCCGCTTGATTTCGGCTCGACCGACGACCGAACTCAGAATGTCACCAGAGAGTCGCCACTGCCTTCTTCTTCTAACCACCCGATGAAATTCGCTGCCGCGTGCGAGGAAGTGATCCATCTGATCGAGGAAGCCTTGCTTGCACTCGCGATGCGCGAAAGGGAATGCCGCGACCAAGCACGCGTATTGCCTCGCGCAGTCGAGTATTGTCTCATCAGTATCGAGAGCTGAACCTGGCATCGTTATGCTCGAATCGAAAACAGCTCTTGTGGAATTGTGGCTAGTGAGCTGGCATAAGAGATGGTCGGTCCCCTCTTATTTTCTAGGGACGGCCTTGCCTAAATTGCAGTGGGACGGCCCCCGCTCTGGGGGAAGGCGAGGGCCGCATTGTTGCTCCGACCAGGGGGCGGCTCGGAACGGCTTGGCGATGCTGGATGGGCCCTGTTGTTCCTTAAAACCGAAAGTTTTCCTCAGTTCAGGGGCGCGTCATTGAGGTCTCTCCCTCCGTGCTGCCTCGCTAGTCCGCCAGATCTTGCAGATGCACATTCCTATGCTGGCAGCAAAAGGGGACTGGCAACAAACCTTCGATCCAAGCGTTAGGTTCGCTCGTTCCTAATCGAGGTCAGAATGGAAGACTCCCAAGCTCCGGCCCGCGTGCGTCAATCGGCACTTCCGTGGGTGATCGTTGCTCTCGTGGTGTTCGCGGGCGTCGCAAGCGTTATTTGGATGAACAACAGGATTGAGGCGCTCGAAGCCGCGAATGCGCCCCATCAGGTGCTGAACGGTGACGAGACGCAGCACACCCTAGCGGCCCTCCAACAAAGTTTGAACGACATTAAGAACGGTCAAACGACGTTGGCCGACCAAGTGAGCCAGCTTCAACGCCGGATTGCCGCAGAACAAGGAGAACGCAAACTTCTCTCCGATCAGCTCGGTTCGATCAGCGGTCGGGTAGATGCTCTCTCTTCGTCGAATGCCGAGGCAAATACCAGTCCACAGCAACCTCAAAGGAACAGACGAAGCAAACATTAGGCGAGTAAATGCTATCGACCGGCCGGTTGACGAAACAGACATCAAAGTGGGTCAGCCTTTGCACGGTAGCGGTCGGGCAAGTCTTCGCCACCGACAGGCCTGGCTGCTTTCCATAGCATCGGTGGTCATGGCGAAAGTCCGACGCACCCTCTTAGGGCCATCCATACGCGGGTCCGTACAGAAATAAAGGCCCCCCAGAGTTTCGCGAACCACGGCATCATCAAAAGCTTCGGCTTGACGATTTGGAAAAGCCGCTCGACCAGCAGAAGGCTGAGCGCATAGCAGACGACGATCATCGCCGTGCCGGCGATCCAGTGGCCCTTTCCCGCCACGGCCACCGCGACAAGCTTCAGAGGTTCGACCGTCGCCGTCGGAAGCGCCAGCAGAAACAGCGAGGGATAAGGTCCGAGTCGCTCGATCGACCGTCTCAAGCTCATGGAAGGCTCCTGAGCGAGAACCGCCGTGACCCGCCTATTGTTCCCTGCTACGGAACATCTGGCGATTATTCTGGTGAAGCACTTGCGCCAGACTGCATTGCCTGTGTCGTCGGCCACCACCAAGGGCGACTGCGCGGTCAGGGCTACGCCCAAGCAGGTGGATCGCTCTGATAGTTGAGAAGATCCAGCAGAATATAGCGAGCGGGACAATCAACATATCAATCGCATTGACCCAGCCGTAGCTCTGATGGCGAAATATCAGATCGGCTATGAGAGCAGATGCTGGCATCGACAGTAGGAGCCCGGACAGCAGGCTGTATCTACCGCGCGGGTTAGACGTCGAATTTCGGGCAGATTGATTCCGAAGAATCACATTTAATTCTTGTGATTGGTTGTCGTTCGACATTCTATCGGGCGCAGATGCGACCGAATGAGGAGCTTTCCTCCACGGAACAGCCCAATCTTGGTAATCTGCTGATCGATGCTGGACGTAAACTTGTTGCGGCGCTAAAGGACCGGAGTATTGGCCGTCGGCTTGGTGACATTAACGAGACTAATCGATGCGCGTGCCATGATGGACTCCTATTGTGATCAATGGAGCGGCCGTCCTCTAAACTTGCACTCTGGGCAACGGTGATACCGGAGCGAATACCCGAAGCCCGGCTATCAGCTTGAAATATCCGAACTTTCTCGTGGTGAAAGATCGCGCGATGGAAGCACGGTAATGTCAGCTCAGGTGACTAATCGGACTTTCCCGCTCTCGGTGGTCGCCGTTGAACTACCCGCAGCGGACGACCGCTCTTCAGCAAAATGCTGCCAGGCTGATCTCCGAATTGCGAGAGCATCGGTCATCGGCCCGAATACAAAGAGCTTTACCTGCTTTCATGCTCTCCTTAAGGTAGCAGCGGGTCTTGGGAGCAAAACCGGTGCGGGGTAAACCTGTTTTCGTTCTAGGTAGCTGCCTTTTTGGGTTTGGCTGCGTAGCGACGCCGGCGATGGCGCCTGACCTTACGCTGCCGATCAAGGCAATCACTCTGCATGCAACGTGTGAGCTAAGAGACGCTCTGCATTCCTTCGAACGTGTCCCCCCTGGCACACGACTTCCGCCCGATTTTCCGCAGCATTGGAGCATGTCGATCCAGCTGACTCCCAAAGTCGATACGGATTTAAACGCTCGCATCGGTCTCACCGGCACCACCAAATTTCCTGGCACGGCGGTCAATCACTTCAACACGTTTGCTGTTGGCGCAAGTCCCGGCGCAGGCATCGATATCAAGACCTGGAAGAACGGCGCTGTTACGTACTACGTGGCTGGCAGAGATCTTCTGAACGAGAAGATCCACTACGATTGTGATAATGCCAGGACCACTCCGCATGCGCTTGCCCAAGATTTTGGAATTCAGGAGTGGCTGCAGCGTCTCATTGATTCTACAAACCAGCCGGAGTTGGCCGGAGCGGTTAGTTTCGATAAACCAACCTTTGCAGCACAGATCGTCGTCCGCCTGGATGGCTCGGGCAATTTCACGTACAACTTCCCGCTAGGCACAAACTTTGTAAACGCCGGTGGTTGGTACGAAGTCGATGAAACGCTGTCTATAACCTTCACGCAGGACCCGAAGCCAGCTCCGAACATCGTCCAGTTCCCAGCGTTCACAAAGCAGAAGGTCTCGGAAGCATCTCCCGAAAAGAACTTCATTAGATTCCGAGAAGACGGGCAGCCCCGCATAAGGCCACCAGCTCGCGTGCGACGTACTCCGTCCGGGGCGCCTGCAGCGCCGCAAGGGGTATCGCCGGAGGCTAAGGAAAGACTGGATCGGCAGCAAAATGAGCAGACGATACGAAATCTTCAATTCAATCGTTAGGTCCCGCTATGAAGTTCATTTTGCTTCTCGCATTCTTCGTGTCACCCGATGGAAAGACGTTCTTGTTGCAAAGCACGTCGAGCATGGAGTTTGACAACAAGTTGGCGTGTGAAAGTGCCGGTGTGGGCATTTGGGACACTTTCAAAGCCAGCAATGTTAATGCTGTGAAAATAGTAGCTTGGTGCATGCCGTCAGACGCTAAGCAACCATTGGACATTCACAGGCTCGAAAACGTCGGGAAGTAAGTCGCCGACAGCGCTAATAGCCGCTTCGGACCATTACTTCCGTTGACGCGGTGCCGCTGAATGTCCGTTATATAGGGCAGACGGGATTGTTTCAGTCGGTCGCCCGATCGACGCTATGATGCAACTTCTACATCAACCTGCCCAGCCGTCCCAGGGCAGCGTTAAGCCGCAGAAGCATCCCCTTCCGAAAAGTCAGCAGTGCGCTCAGTCAACTGATCTCGGATTGAACGCGGCACCTGGCGGTGAGCTTTCGCCCTCGGATATTTCATTTCGAGAATTGGTTCAGCACGTTGGTGCAGATTTTTATGTTCGATCAAGTTATCGAAACTGAGACGTCCCACATTATCGATGAACGTCTCAGCCGGCGTATTCTCAGCATAGATCAAAGAATGATCGTCAAGCTCAATATGATAGTAGGTGAACGTGTGCGGCACGTCCGTTTCGCGCAAAACGGATGTTTCATTCACAAGAGCGCCCGCCTGTAACAGCACATCATTGATAAAAATGGCATGATCGGGCGAAAGTAAAAGGTCACGGGAAGGGACATTGTCGGAAATCGCGCCGGCCTTGATCCGAACAGGAAATGCTCGCAGTGGTTCGGCGAACAGCTTGGATACTGTGCGTCGGCCAAGCCATCTGACGGTGCATTCGCGCCCATCGACCGTGACTACCACATCGCCGACCTTAAGGTTTTGGATCGGCACCTCACCCTCGGAAGTCAAAATCAGCGTGCCGTGCCAGAAACAAGGAATTTCAGACTCCAGCGTTGCAACGGACTGGTGAGTAATGCCGTTGCCGTCGGTGTAGGTCTCTAAGATTTCTCCTCGACCACTAACCGAAGTGGGAAGTGTGTACTGACCGGGACCGCTACCGGATGCCGGATCGTTGTACGGCGTGTAGACACCATCACTATATATAAACCCTTGGCTGGGTCCTTGATTGCCCGCCACCCCTACAATCAAGCCAGAATCGCTGATGCCCTTGGGCTGAAAGACATCGAATCCCGGAGGATTGGGAAGTGTGGTGAAGACACCCCCATTGTAGATGAACGCGTGAGCAACGCCGTTGTCGTCTGTGTAGATTCCCGTGATATCGCCGGAGTCGTTGACAGCGGTAGGTAGCGTGTATTGCCCGGGTTCAGATCCCGCCGAAGGATCATTGAACGCAGTGTATACGCCGTTGCTATAGATGAAACCTTGGCTGGGTGCTTGATTTCCTGCAACGCCGACAATGACGCCTGCGTTGTTGATGCCATTCGGTTGGAAGGCGCTGTAACCGGAAGGATTGGGCAGTGTTTCGAACGTGCTTCCGCTGTAGAGAAATGCGTGACCAATACCGTCGCCGCCGAAATAGATCCCCGTGATATCGCCGAGATCATTGATTGCTGTCGGGTCTGTATACTGATTAGCCCCAGTTCCTGCCGATGGATCATTGAACAGCGTGTAGATGCCATCGCGATACACAAACCCCTGACTGGGACCTTGATTGCCGGCCACGCCAACGATCACGCCTGAATCGTTAATGCCGTTCGGTTGAAAGACGTTGTAACCCGGCGGACCAGGAAACTCAGTGTATTGTGTCATCTAAGCGTGCCCCTCTTGCTGGACAGTTGCTACCAAGCGATTGCCCCGTGTGCGCCACCCGCGCGCGGTGTGGGATAGCATGTCTTGCATCAAGGGCAAGTAGGACCCGACAAAGCGTAATAGTTCCGAGTCAGCGATAATCGTTCCCCGACCTGAGGAAATTCGATCGTCACCGAGCCATTTCCATCGCAGCTCAGACTAATCCGACGCTCACCCAAAGTTTCGATGTTGGTTTCCCTACCGCAGTCCTGCAAGACGGTTCCAGTAGCGGCATTGCCGCCCTCGATCTTCTTACGAACGAACGCTGCGAATAACTTTCCGCATCTGAACCAAACTTCGAGCGATGAGCCGTCTGCTCGCGTACAAATGCGCCTGTCCAGATTTTCGACAGGAGCCAGAGGTTGGAGTGTTTCGATATTGCTGGCACAAGCGCCGGCCATGATAGGAACAGCATCCATTACCGACATGCGTGCCTTAAGACCAAACACCTCCCAATCGCCGGCGGATGCTTCTTGAACAGTCAGAAGGATAAGTGGGAGAGCAAGAAACTTGATTGGTGACACTGCAAAGTTCCCGTGAAGTCAAGATAACATCGTTACGCCGAGCGTTAAGGCGCGTTGGTGTCTAACACATACCTTCGACTGGCACCGCTCTGCGATGTCGTAAGCGAGGACATACTCGATGCCGTGCTTTCAACTCGCGTGACGCCCCATAGGGAACTGCCAGGTTTTCCCGGCGTTGTAGAGAGCGGGTTGGAGCGAGCAGAGCAATTTTATGCAGAACTTTGCCAATGCGGCCTTTTCGCCCGATGTGATTGAGGTGATGACCTCCGCTCTGAAGGCGGCAGTAGCGACCTTGCCGGAGCCTGTGCAATCGCTTCATGTCAATCTTCTTGCAGAATCTATCCTGCGTACCGCAGGTGGAGGTGAACGCGAAGCCGCCGCCTTGCAAAGGATAGCGCTCATAGAGCTGCAACTGGCTTGCAGAGAGTAAGCGCGGCAAAGGAATCTGGCAGGACCTCTACGTCAGAAAAAGCAAGGGGTAGCTGACATCTCGTCTGATCCGATGTCGTTCAAGATGCGCAGGACGTTATCAAATCGGCTCCTAGAATGACGAGAAGTCGCAGGCAGGATCGGCGCCGCGGCCATCATCTGCCGAGTCTTCCCCGTCCGGCACGAATCAGATTCTCTGCGCTTTAGGGAGTGGGGGGAGACGATGAAGCTTATTTTCAGCGATGGTGGCGGGGCCGCTCCATCACGGGGCTGCGAGCTTGTTTGCGGCCAATGAGATACTTGGGTGACCATGTCAGGATGGGAAGACGAACTCGAACGCTGGCTGATGCCGTTCTTGGACCAGCTGGGTCACAAGCGCATCAAAAAAGTTAGTGTCGAGATTGCACTATCGATCAAAGGCAAGGGCTTTTATCTGAGGCGACTGACTGCGAAGCAACACGGCAACACACACGTTGCCGCAGTCCCTGGCCCTTAGCCGAGCACCAGCGCGAAAGAGTGGGCCCGGAAAAAGACTGCCGACCAAGCGCGGCCGAGACCGTAACATGAGATCCACGAAGAGGAGTCTTAGCTGAGTTTGATTCTTCAGAACGCATGGAGCGAGCCAAAGGTGCGACCGGGAACCATCGATGGGACATTGGGGACAAAGACGCAGGAACGACAACAGCGGTGCTTCAGTTCGACGACTCATATAACTTCCAGGCAAGTCCCGCTCCGGGCGGGTCGACGACGCCCCGCCGGGCGGCACTTTTCACACGCCCCAGACCGCCCGGCGCGGCTCCTCAACGGCAGCCGGGCGCCCGGGTGGGCGCTAAACGCCCGCCGGTTTAGGTTTTCGGAACCTGCCGAACACGAGTGGCTGTAGCGCTGCTCCCTATCCATCCGCGGGCGCTGACGCCCGCCGGCTACCTAGATCTGGTTCCGTGGCGCTGAACACCGGGCCACCATCGCCTCTCTGGGCGAAACCTGTAAGCTGGATGAGGTCGATCCGCCTGCCTACCTGACCGCCCCCCGCACCAGGATCGTCAACGGCCATCCAAATAGCGACATCGATCAGCTGCTTGCGTGGTCCTATTGCCGTCCGGACTTCAAAGCGGGTGGCCTGAGGACAGCGCTTACATGAATTGGATTGCGGGATATCACTGAGAGCAGCAGCTTACGCGGCCATTCACAAGTGCGCCTGCTTGGATAAGAACATCGTCAACAAGTAACGCGTGATCTGGTGAGACGAGCAGGTCACGCCACGGCATATTTGGACCGAGAGCGCCGGCCTTGACGCGGATCGGAAGAGCGCGTTCCTTGTCGCCGAATACTGTGGACACAGTCTGCCGTCCAATCCAGCTGATAGGCATGATCTGCCCGTCGCTGCAGAGCACCATGTCGCCGCGTTTCAGACTCTCGACGGCGACTTCGCCAGACCGTGGCCATTTTGTCTGGCCGATGACGGTGGGCGGTGTGGTGGGGCTGAAGCTAGACGCAAAGACGCTCTTTTTGCACCCCTTGGATTCGGCCATACTGCATCAGTTAATTCTGGTTTAAATTTTTGAGTGGGAGTAAATGGCCCTGGATCGATGCCGCATCGGGATCATCATCGTCGGCTTCCGCAATCCTGAAGACGTACGGGCTTGCCTCGCCGCACTATCGCGTTCAGCGGTTGAACCGCGCTTTGACGTTTTCATTTGCGAGAACGGCGGAGACGGGGCATTTGCTCTGCTGTGCGAAACACTAATCGGGCCGGCAGGGCCATGCGCTAGAGGCTCGGATGCCCCCCCCGAGGCGCCGGCGGCCGTTTCTTCGGGACAGATCGAAATCGCCCGGTTTGCACTAAAGGGACGCAACACACGAGTGTGGGTTGGCTGCGCAACGCAAAATTTGGGTTACGCCGGAGGCACTAACGTCTGGATTCATCGCGTGTTGCCAAACCCGGAATGGGACGGGGTATGGGTGCTCAACCCGGACTCAGAGCCCGAACCGAACGCTTTGAAGGCTCTGGTTGAGCGCTCTTCGGCTGGCAACAAGGGGATGGTGGGCAGCACGATCGTGCCTGATGTTCACTGCGCGACTGTGTATTGCCGCGCCGGTCATCGATGGCGGAGGCTTCGCGCTGATCTTGCGTTGATTGGCCATGGCGAGCCCGTCTACGCCCCTGTGGACCTCAAGTCGATAGAGGCTGATCTCGATTGCATCTCCGGTGGATCGATGTACGTCACGAGGCGTTGCCTTGAGGACATCGGCCCCATGGATGAACGGTTCTTCCTCTTCTACGAGGACGCCGATTGGTCAGAGCGAGCAAAGAAGCACGGCCTTGGTTATGCACCTGATTCGATCGTACCGCACAAAGGGGGGACGACCATCGGATCAGCCCGCCGTCGAGCAGAAAGATCCTACCTTTCAGTTTACCTCGAAAGCCGCAATAATCTAACGTTCGTTCGGATGCACTGGCCCCGATACGTGTTGCTGGCGGGTCTGTTTGGATGCATCCAAGCGATGATGTATTTGTTCGCACGCTCGCCCAGAAACTTCCAGGCGGCCGCGAAAGGCCTATTAGCGGGTATACGAGGAGAAACAGGCCAACCACGATTTCACGACCGCTGAGGGCGGTGGTCGCTCACAGAGATAGTGGATCGGGCTTTTATTTGTGCGCGTCCATCACGCGCGTCATCGCAGGGTGCGTCCGAGTCTTTACCTTGATCCAGTCCTTCGAACGTCCGGCACCATAGCGCCGGTCGCGTCGTTTTGAGATTAGGCCCTCCGGGCCCATGCGGCAGGCAGCGCCGAACAGCTCCGGCCCGAGCTCCGCGCCCTCGAACGGCGCGACGAACATGCCGTCCGGCCGGCCGCGCAGCAGACGCGCCAGATTGGTCTTGCGCAGGCTCAGCGGCACCGGCCGCAACTCCTTGCCGCAGAGCGCGAGGATGTCTTCCGAGACATCCTCGACCAACGCCCGGCGGTGAAGGCGATGACCCTGACCGGGTTGCTGTACTCGCCTGACATCAGGTCAGTGGTGACGGTGTCGAGGTCGGTTGCTCGCGGCGATCGTTAAGCCGAAGGCCGAAAAAGCCCGACGAGGTTTAGCCCGGTAACCGGCCAGCCGGCGGCATCGGCTGGAACGCGCAGCCTACGCCGCATGCTTACGACGCGAACAAAGGCAATCAGGCCTGCCAACTCGCGGCTGGACACGTCAAGGCTCCGGCAAGCTTTTGGTGTGTCGATACCAGGTTGGAGTCAGGCTATGCACCGTGAACTCGATCGTTTGATTCGGCTAGGATAGTTCAGGTGCTTGTCAAGATCCGGGCGCTTCTGCCGTCGATCGTCATCGGTCGTAGCGAGCATATGGTTGGCAAAGCTAACTCCTGCTGATCCGGCAAAAGGGGGGTACGAGCAGCAAGCGGTCGTGAAGCTCTCCGAACCTGCTGGTGCTCAAGTCAAGTCGCGATCATGAGCCGCCTCAAACAGCAGCTTCGAAGAAGGCAGCATCGAAGACCGACGCCCGACAGGATCGTGGGCTATGTGAGTTTTATATCTTCGAGTGTTGTTCCCGCCGCAAGTAAGTCGTGTACCCATCGCGGTTGACTCCCGCGTCCACACCACGTCTGTGACGGATTGTTGGGGTTTCGGTATTTTGGACGGACAGGTGGATATGCCTTCCGCGGCTTGGTCAGGTGAGATTTTAGATTGGTTCGTTGTTGGATCGTCTCGCTAATTTCGTGATGATGAAGCAAAAGGTCGTCCAACGACATGGATTGATAGTCCCTCATCGCTACCTCCCCGGTGCAGAAAAGATCTTGTAATGAAAATGCTTATGAGATGATCCCTTGATGCGCGTACGCGATCAACGCGTGGCCCGGCAAATCGGAGACAAGGTTGAAAGAATCGGCGGTGTAGTCGCCAGGTGGACGACTGCTCCGTTTTCGATTGTTAACGTGCCGCCAGTCGTCGCATTTTGGACGTAACTGATAGAGGCTGAATTGGCGTCGAAGTTGTTCAACTCGATAACATCCAGATCGTTGAACCCTGAAATCGTACCGTTGAAATGAAAGGCATCTCCGAGTGACAGGGTGCCACCACTGGTTAACCCAAAAACCACGTTGGCGCTTGAGGCGGCCTCGAAGTTAACGCCGTACCCACGCTGGTTGTTGGCCACGAGCACAATACAGACGAGGGTCCCCGCCGGATGGTGGGGGCATCGCCGAAAGCGTCACTACCCGGAGATCGACTTGGGAGCCTGAACCGGCTAGAACGATTCGCGGGGGCCTCCTTTGGCAAGGAGCGGCTTCATGATGACTTTTCCTCGTACTGCGTGTTTTGCATTCACTGTCGGACGGCGTAATTGCGGTTGCATTTGCTGCCATCCCGAAAACCGCGACCTCTTGCGGGACAGCGCCAAGTCAATCAAGCCCGTCGCCTTGCGTGCGCTGCAAGTTCTTAAGCCGGTCGCGGATATCTAAGCTTTGCGCCTGTGAGCAGACGGATCCTGTGCGGAAAGCGATCTTGGCGGGTGCCACAGCGCTCGCCGCTTGTGCGGGTGATGACGACGTCACAGGCGCGACAAATGCGTGCGCAGCCAAGTTGTATTCAACGTTTGATCAGAAGAAATTCGATCAATGCGTCAACGCGTGCATTAAGTGCGAGAACGGTGTCATGACGCCGTCTTCGACATCATGCAGGCTCAAAGGCGCCCGTTAGAGCGGCGCGCGTATGGTACAGGATTGTTTGTCCAGCAGCGTTTACAACCGTTGTTGATTTGCAGAATTTGCGACATTCCTTTTAAGTCGCCAAAAGCGTAGCCTCAGCGGCGAGACCATCGCGATACCAGGGATGAGTATGAAGCTGCGAGGTGAGGGCGGCAAGTTCGGTAGCGCCCGTGTAGTGTGCGCGATGTTCGGAATATGATCGTGCCTAGTCACCCCGCCTTCTAGAGGCAAAGAGTACCGCTTAAAGCGGCGTGCACTGTTCGCAAAGCTGCTGAAGCGGGCGTGAGGCACAGATGGCCACAAATTTACAAATCGAAGCCCATCGTAGAAATGCCAAACGGAGCACAGGTCCCAATCGGTGTCCGGTAAGGCCCGCTCCAGGCCAACGCGCTGCGCCATGGACTGTCACGACGGGAGACGAGCAAAGGTTCGTCAATTGAGCGCATCTGCTTGTCGATCATCGCAGCTCTTGGTATCAAGGCGACCGCGGATATTGCCTCGCCAAGATCCATCACATTCGCTTTGACATGCTGACTGCGCTATTGACCTTGCTCGAACAGGTCGATGCAAAGAGCTTGCGCTGCCTCGAGCGCTACGAGCGGGCGGTGCTTGCAAAGCAGAAAAGAGGCTTCGCGGTTTGGCCAAAGCGCAGACGTGATCCGTGAATGGGTCGGTTCCAGCTTCTCGTCGCGGCGCATGACGTCAATTGGCTCCTGCAAGCGGCGGGCACTGCAGCTTATCCGCGTCTTCAAATCTTCTAAATTTAAACCACGTCTCCCAGTTTTTAAACCAGCCGATTGGGCAGCGTTCGCTCCGCCTGGACCCAGCACCATCCAACAGCACCCCGGCCCCGAGTTGCGCGCGAACGAAGGAAACGCTTTGACTCAAGGCACTAGGCGTTGATTGCGCAGTCGCACACCGAGGGAGCAGCGCGGCCCCTGCGGGCAAATTGCTTCCCACGCTGGAGGACGCGCGACGGCTCCATTTATGAGGATTTAATTCGTTTCAAATCGACGCTCGACGCTAGATGTCTGAGGCCCAATTTCCGCCAAACTCGAAGCCATTTTTAGCTTCGGGGCAGGATTAACCCGTAGGAGTCCTGCATATGTTAAGACGAGTTTTTGTCGCGTTTGTCTTGGTCATTGTCGGGGCCACCGCTTCAGAAGCGCGCCGTCCAAATTTTGATAAAGCGCCTGAGTGCAACGTCACGATGCCCTGCGACTTTTCGTTTTCGCAACCATATAAATTCAGCAATTCACGACGATCGCAGACGCTTCGGTTAGCACGCGCTCTGATGTCGTTTGCTGAAGCCACGGTAGACCGAGGGCAAGTCGTTGGTAGCCGGCCGGCAGGCTGCCCTCGCGCCTTCTGCGGATGCGGTGCATCCATCAAGGTGTTTGGTCGCATCGTGCCGGACTTAAATCTCGCGTCCAATTGGCTACGATTTCCTCGCGCAACGCCAGCTCCGGGAATGGTTGCCGCGCGGCATGGTCACGTGTTTGTCCTAGAGCAGCATGTTAGCGGCGACGTATGGATGGCATACGATGCCAACTCGGGAGGAGGCGCGACGAGAATCCACGCGCGCTCTCTACGAGGTTATACGGTCGTCAATCCTCGCGCCTGAGGCGATCGCACGGCCGGTGGGGCGTTGGACGACGACCCTCCGGCCGAGCGGCGACAGCGTCTGTCAGCAGGCTTACCCTCTGCCTCTTGCCCGTGACTAACCGTGCTTCAACGCGGCCTCAAAGACCTTCCTCAAGTCGGGGTCTCCTAAAATCTCGTCCGCGGCGCTGAACTCGGCCACTGGCTGCCAATCTAGATCCTTGGTCGCTTCAGGCAGAATCGAGGGTTGAATGCGTAGGCGGTGCGGCCGGTGCGTTCGCCAGATGCGCCTTGCTCAACGAATTGTTGAAGCCTGTTCATCTAACTCGTCCCACGATAATCCCGTAGAGCATCCAACCTTAGTCGGCCGTACGATGCGAGAGCGGCCACGCCTATCGGGCGACGGCTGTCCCACGTGTGACGGCGCCGTCAGAAGACGCCGGCCCGGCGATGCCGGGGCGAGGATCGGTGGGGCTGGTGCAGACGGCGATAAGCCATTTGACGAACGGTCAGGTGCCTGGGCAATCCGAAGCCTACTAGAATGTCGCTTTCTTCGAAAGATCATTCCGTGACAAGCAGTATTGAAGACCTCCAGATGTTACGCCTGATCATGGCTTTCAGAAAATCAAGAACGGCGACGCGCGCCGTTTGGTTTTGCGCTACGTTGAGGAAGTGGCGTTTAAGCAAGCCGCCGTTCGCCTTCGACAAACGTCTCGCTCTTGTAGTTCCCGTTGGAGCGCCTCATCGGACATCGGCAGCCTCAAAAACTCTGACGGTTTTAGTCGTAACGCTTGAATATGCCTTGTTCCAAATCCGCGTTGTCGGCGAGCTTTCGCAATCGAACTGTCGCAAATCCTTCGCCCTGATCGTTATCCCGCCCTCTTCAGCGCTGCCCAGAAAATCCTAAGCGGCATCGTCGGTGCAGCGACCGCACAAGTCGTTCTCATGTTCTTGCCGCGTCCCCCATAGCAGCTCGCCAAATCAGGACCCATCTTAGAACTTGGCTTGCAAAGGAAATCCACGAAGCTCGCCAGATCAAGGGCACCGAGAAGCGCGACCCGGGCATCGTTCGGCGGGCCATGGACCCGGCTATTAAGCCCGACAAGGAGCCGAGAGGGCCGATGTTAGATGGTGGCCGGATCACCGCCGTTTAAAGCGCTGCTTCCAAGATGCTCCCAAGTTCGCCAGCTGATGCGGCTCCGCTATTTGAGTATCGCCGTAGATACCGTATTCGCCATCAGAACGCGGTGACAGCGCCTGTATATCGACCGCCTGAGGCCGTTGATTTTCGAGATCACTTCGCTTGTAAGATCTCGTCCGTTTGATCCTAAAACACCTGGGCGATCGCAAGCCAGCTCGATACAGCGGCACAAGCGGCGAGCGCCAAGTGGGAAAGAGGTTAAAGAGAAGCGGTGACGTTCGCGTCTGCGACCAGCCTGATGTTCTTCCTGCGCACGTGCCGAGCTCTGTTTCGGGCTTCGGCCTCTGCTGCCGCAACAAGTTTGCGCAGCCGCTTTACCTCCAGCAAAATATCGATCAGTCTTTGCCTTTCCTCGGAAATGCGTCGCAAACGCTCGCTGGAAAGATCCATTGGCGCCTCACACAAAATAGAAGCCGATTAAAATCGTAAGCAGCTCCTCAACTCTATACGATTTTCGCGAAACTGAAAGCGAAATTCGGCGACCGTAAGCTGCTCTGCAATGCCCCTTCTGTTGCTGGACGGGTCCGTAGATCGGAATTCGTCAGACAGCAATGAGGCAAGGTTAAATGGCACGGCGAATGCAACGTGAGGAGAAAGGTTGCGTCGGCTCAGCTACTCCGACGCCGAGCGGCTTTCAATTGATAAATCGAACAGCAAGCATAAGTCGGTCGCGCTCGGTCGGCGGAGTAGCGCGGTGGTAACATGACGTATCCTGAACGAAGCCGGTGCCTGCTTTGCCTTCGATGATGACTTCGTTTTCTAATCCAAACTGCTTGCGCACACTTGCTTCGCTTGCCGACGCCGAGCCAAGAAGCATACGAAGCGGCTTGCGATTGTGTGAGCGCTTCATCATTACGTGCGCTCCGGAATTGCGGTCGCTATCGGTTATATAGAAGTTGGCGTATACGAAGTTGTATCCCTCCACGTCATAATGATAGTCAAGCACGTTCTGATGCTTCAGCCGTCGGCGCTCCTCCTGGGTAAAGTCCGCCGCAAAGCTCCAGTTGATGATGGTCATCACCTTGCGAGGTTCGTGCCCAAGGTAAGTCCGCACGATGGCTTGTAATACGGGATCATCGACAATGGCTTGCACTGCAGGACAGCGGGTCGGCTTGTGAATACCGGCGACTGGCACGGATCTACCGTCGGGAGCTTTACCTCTGATCACTTCCGAATATCGGAACGTGGGGCCATTCGGGTCGTAGCTGGCGTGAAGCGGCTCCGTGCGAGCAAAGGTGTCAATTTCGCTCACTATATACGCCGGGAGATTTAACCCCACAAACACTGCTTCTTCGGAAATGGTCTTAACGATTTCGGAGACGTTCCGATGGGGAAAGAGCGTCGGAATTCCATTCTGTTCCGCCAAAACGCCGCGCCCAAATAGCCGCCTTGCAGCACCGTAGGCTAAACGGACAGTCCGGAATCGACCAAGCACGTAATGTATGTCACCTTCGGAAAATCTTCCGGCTATCCCCTGGAGATTCATTGCGGCCTCCAGCTTGTCAGCAATGACACGGTGTGCCCGCGATCTTTTTTATCGGATGATTAGCTCAACTATGAACATCCATACTTTCGCTTGTCGTTAACATAAATCAATCGATGCAGGATGAACGCCTTCTGCATAAAGTAACGAGCGGTCATTGCCGCAGTTTGTTACCTCACACTTAATCCTGTCGTCTCACCTCAATTATCTGCGAGGGGGACATCTCCGAAAGGTCAGGAAGGCTCACTAAAGCAGCTCGCCATACTATCCAGCGGCCATAAGGCGTTCAACGATATCCTGGAGCGCTGGGCCAGCGTCAAAGACTCGCATTACATAGATGTGCGCAACCACAAGGGTGAGACGACGAAGGCCGCGCTGGAAGTCAAGTTCAAGCGTATCGCTGTCTTGCCTCGCATCGGAAGCAGAAACGATCCAGCCTCGACCTGACAGTAATCGACACGCGAGGGAGAACGCTGGCACAACCTGTTCGTCATATGGGTCTCAGCCGAACGGTTGACACTTGCCGAATTCCGATCGTCGCAGGTAATCGCCCGGATATGCAATCCCTCATCTCAAAACTAAGATTTGCTACCATCCCGAGTTACGGCAAAACGCTGATGAGACTTGCCCATGTCGACCATCATTTTGATCTTCGCAATATGGATCGGCTTCAACGTAGCCGTTGCGGTTGCGTTGACTTTACGGAGCCCCGGACAACATAGGCCCGCGTTGCAAGCGCGCGTGTTTCATTTGGTTGCGCGAGCAGAGAGCTACTAACACCGCCTCAATCTCCAGCGCATCAGCCTGCGTACGATGCGCTGCAGACGAGGAAGGGGCCGCTCGCTGACGAATGGCTGAAGCTCGCGCGCAATTCTAGCGGTGGTGCATCCGATTAACCGCCACAATGAGGTCGGGGCGCTCTAAAATTTCCACCAGTTGGTCGAGAATGGCGCGCTCGTTGTTGCGCGGCTGCGGCTTTAAATACTCTTCCAAAATGATTTGCGCATCGCTGACGGCTTGAAGGGCCAGGTCTTCATCATGCATGGAGTTAAACTCCGCTGTAATCCACAGATAATACAGCGTCGACTAAATTGGTTCCATTTAAATTAAATCCGGAGTTTATTCCTGCGGTTGGACGGACTGGACGCATAGGAATGGCTCAGCTGGTGCCAAAATTGAACCGCAACGTGAGAGGCGGACGTTGGTTTGTGGCCGTCAAGACAGGTTGCGGACCCGACTCTCATATCGGGATTTTGAGACCGAAGAGGGAGCCAAGGAATGGATATTGACCAAGTCCAAGTGTTGGCGGGCAAACCGGCAGCCTAGACGAGCGCGTACGGCACGTTCGACGCAGCAATTCGTCCAGCGGCAGTTTTTCGAGTTTTTACACACGGCATACTAAGGCTACGGACGGCTCTGCTGTTGAGTTTCAACGAGAACCGGCCCGCCGCCATACGCGCGGTAGACGACAGACCGTTCCGGGTGGATGGCGCGAAACCGTCGCGCCACAGACCGGTCATTCAACGTTTTCGCGGGAGCGGCGTTCCTAGAGCGGGCCCAGCACAATGGTATCGACCCTCAGGCAAGGTAGGCAGCGATAGGCGTACACAGCGGGCAGACCTGCAATCTCTGGAAGTCTCGCTAGGTACGCCATGGGCCGCCTGCACACATTGCAAATAAGGATCGGTGGATTGTCCCGCGTCATCCAAATAACCAAAAGCGGGCAGCGTAGGGTTATGGAATGCCTGGCGCATCTCCGGTCTATTACGGGAGACTGTCGAAATTCGGCGGGTCTCAACCGTTCGGTTGATGCGTCAGAGATTCAGACGCGGCGTCGGTCGCAGGAGCAGCCTCTCAGCCGTTCCTGCGACCTTCACTTTCGAGCTCCGGCGCTCTGATCCGCAATTGGATTGGCAGCCGGGAGCATGGGGCTGGAAAGCGAGCGTTGCCATGTTTTCCCGAAAGCAACAATGCTTAGAAACCCGAGTTCGGTAGTTATCCGGAGTCCATTTTCGGAACGGGGTGTTCTACTGTGAGAACACCGGCGCGATTTAAGCACGACCCAATTTTAAGTTGTCGGGAATGCCGCAGTGGGGCTGGAACCACGCTGCGGCTTTTCGCTGAGCGAACCCAAATTCTTTGTTGAGCCGTATCTGGCCGGAGCAATGTTTTCCGGGGGACGATTGTGAGCATCCAAGGCATCGTGGCGACTATATTGGAGCAAGAGCTGGCCGCGCGGGGCGTGCGGTCATTGCGGCATTCCGATTGCATGGAGATAGTGGAAAACCTACTCGTCCGCTTGAAGGAGCTGGACCAGGAATTAGCCGCGCGGAATAGCGAGCGAAGCTAGACGCTCACCACACCCTGGCCGGCGTAAGTGACCTCGGGACTGGGCGCCTATCTCTTCCGGAAGCAGCGGGCCAAATCCGCCAATAGGCCGAAGCTGAACCGAAAGCCCGCTGGCGGTCGCGGTCGGTCGGCTTCCGAAGCATTGCAGCGTGGGCAAGGGTCGCCGGCTGCGCCGCAGCCGCAGGCGTGTGGACCGTCCCAAGAGCGGCCGGGGTGGGCTTCGCATACCCAGCCAGTATCTTCGCAGGCGGCGCAATGGAATGCAGCCGCGCGTCAACCAGACCTCGGGACAGCATCGCGCAGCCGGTCGTCATCAAGTATGCGGATCAGCCAGTCGATCGTGCGTAGCCGCGTCACGCTCGCGCGTCAGGTAGTCCGCCAGCAGTATGATGGCGAGGTCGTCGCTCGGCTCGATCCGCTCGGCGGGTTAGAGGCCAGCGGCTTCAGCCTCAATTGCGAGCCGGCAATCTCGGTGTGACCACCGGCGAGGAGCCGCTCAACGACGCCGTCGCTGATTACCTTGACACCGAAGCGCCAGCCTCCACGCGGCCGCCGCTGAAACGGGCCATGTTGGAGCAAGCGCAGGAAATAGCGCTCATTGTAGTTCTTCTGGTCGGTCATCACTTAGCCCCCCACGTGCCGGCGAGCAGGACCGTGATTTAGCGCTTGCGATAAGTCAACCGGTTACCGACGACATCTGCGGTTCCAGCCGGCAAGACGATCTCTAGGCACCGCGAAGCCGGGATCATGGGCGTCCCTAGCTGTGCCTTCTAACCCGCGCGGGCCAGTGCCGGCACCAGAGCGATGATCAGGAAAACGCAACGCCGATGCGTCCTTCCGACCGCCACACCGCTCGGCAGGAAAGCTGGGACTGCGCGCTCGGAATGATCAGTGTGAACTCGTGCGGAATGCCAGATGCGCTGGGCACGTCCAGGTTGGCGCCCAGATCGGAGAAGTTTCGGACGACGCAACTGAAGGAGCCTCCGGGAAACTCGATGAGTGCCGACTTGAATACACGTCGACGGCGAGCGGTTCGCTTTTCCATGGGGACGGGTTTTAAGCCAGCTCTTCTTACAGATCGATAAAGCTGTCGCGGAAAGTCGCGGCACAATTTGCGGGCCAAATAGAGAAATCGTTTACTTAGGGCTGGTCGGGCAAAGCGAGTCGAGCCTGCACTACCATTGAGCGAGACTTTACTCGGCAAGGCTACCGTTCTCCCGATGATCAAGGGCTTGACCATAGCTGCTCTTGTACTGGCAGCGGCCAGCCGCGTATGGTCCGGCCACGGGTCCGCACTGACCGCGCCCCGATGGCTGCAACGGCAGTTGGCGCACCAGACCACGACGCCCCAAACGCCCTTCTCCTGCATCTTGCCGAAGGTGATCTTGAGCGGGCGGCCGTCAGGGTGGGTGGGCGGATGGCTGAGCCGATGGGGTCGCTTGGCAGCGGTCCCATCATTGCCGCCGCAAACTTCCTAGACGAACCGGAGGCATGTCCGACCAAGCCGCCCCGGACTGAATTTGGACAATGGTAACTTTAAATTAGGGCACGGAGCGTAGCGTGCGGGTGTTCGGTCGTCGCACACCCGAACGCTTCCTTTGGTACGCTTGGACCCCAGATCCGATCTCAACCCGGATCTGGGGTCTTTGTCTTTCTAGCGGCCAGAATAAAAATGCCGCCCGCGATGAGAATTAAGATTCAAGCGGGCGGTTTTTGCAGAAACACTCAATCCCGGGGCTGGCGGGGACTGAGCCTTTGAAAGCCGTGCACGATTTCAGCGCCCAGATCGGCATGGCTTACGATTGCTATCGTGCCCAATTTTATTTGAATCGTCATGTAGTCTATCCAGACTAATCGATACCGGGGTTTTGCATCATCCCCCTCGGGGCTGGAAGTCGCCGCCCGCGACTCATTCAAGCGGGCGGCGTTTTTGCACCCAGCGCGCTCCAGTATCGGCGCAAAGCCTTCAGACGCGTGATAACCATACGCCCGTTCAGGCCGACGTCGGTCATCTGCGACGGCTCCCAAGACCTCACCCGCCTGAGCCCATGAACAGGCCGCGATTGATCGCCACAACGCCCGCCCGTCGGGCGAACAATGCGGGCAAAGTACGGACCTGGTGGGCTCCTCCCGTTAAGGTGTCTTTCCGCGATTTCCGTTTCTTCCAATTATCTATTGAAAGCAGCCCTCGTAAGCCTCAGGGCGGCATTGCAGGGAAGCCGTGCACCAAGTCAGCGCACTTAACCTTGAGAAGTGAGGTTAATCCGAACATTGACTTGAGACCGCTGCGCGCTTGCGCATTCATGGCAAGGCCGGACAGGGCTGGTCTTATCCCCAAATCGAATCCTCAAGACCACAATTTCAACTGTCCGGCACGGGCCGCCAGCGATACGCCCTAGGTCTGGCGGCCCACCCTTCTTTGCAAGGATGGTGACGCGGATGCCGTTCGAAAAACTTTCAGACCACTACATCAAGCACATGTACGAGAGCATCCGCGATCAGGTCCGAGCCGATGCCAAGTCTGGCCGTCGCTTGATGGGCGAGCCGGCGAGAGCGCGCGCCAAGGAACTGCGCCGCGAGATTGATCGCCGCGCTTCCGCATGCGCTATGATCGTTTACATCACCACCAACCGCCATACCATCGAGCAGCACGGTAAGATTGGCTCAGGGAGCGAGGCCCGGGATCTCTGCGCGGTGCGGAGGTGCTTCAGGGCATCCGGTGAGATTCGACGCCCCGGTTCTGATCGACACCTTCGCGCGAGCCCGCATGCACCTATGCTCTAGCTTGACCAGGATCGTTAGGGCTGCCTAGTTGTCGACGCGCGTTTTGACTGCTGCGCAGTGCAGCAAACGGCGGCTGGCGCGCGATCCAGGGCTCACTTTGCGACCGTTGCGCTTTCCATGCTGATGTGGTCTGGCTCGTGCCTAACTCTTCCAAGTGACCAAATGCCAAATCATTCGACTACCGCAGCACTTGTTTTCCTAGTTTCCTTCGGGCCATGCTTTGCTCAGGAACAATCCTTAACCTCCCCATCCAGCGCCGGACCGAATGCTTTTGTCAGCTTCCTGGCGTTGATGTCGGGGAAGTGCAAGACGCTGAAGGTCGCCGGGCGCAGCTTCGCTTGCAAGACGCTGGTCTATGCCTACGGCGACAAGGGGCGGGTCAATTTCGCGGTCGCCGTCGACGATCCCGACGATGAGAACCACGTGGTATCGTTCTCCGGCGCGAACGGCAAGCGAGCCGACGACAATTCCTACGAGCTGGCGATCGATCTCATGCTGCTCAATTCTAAGGATCGGCCCAAGGTCGACGGACTGCCGGTGCCGGCCGAGCAGCCATCAACCGGTACCTGCCGCCAGACTGGCAATTTCGCTGCGAAGAAGGTGACTGATGTCACCTGCGCAGCGACCGACAATGAAGGCCGCCGATACGAGCTGCTGTTCGTCTCCGACGGCACGCCGGTGAGCGTGCGCCGCATCAGGCAGTCGGCGCCTTCGATCCAGGATCCGTTTAAGTGAAGCAGAGGAGTGCCGACGCAGAGATCAGAAAGTTTCCTCGGCTTGCAACTTCCTCTTCTTTGATCCCGAGCCGCATGCGCTCAGCGTTGATGACAACTTTTCGCAGCCACCGCACGCGGTCCCTCGTGGCGCACATGGAGCGCGCCAAAAAGAGCGCCAACGCGTTCAAGTAGACTCACCGTGCTCTGTGCCACTTTCCCCCACGACTCAGGCGCGCCCTACCTAAGCGCAATTCTGCGCTTAGTGCATCGCCTCAGTACGGCTACGAATTATTTCGGAGAGGAGCAACTTGGCCACCGCTTCCGGGGGCGACCCGCCGACGTGGGTTGCCTTGCTTCCGAGGACGGATTGCACGTAGACGGCGCAGTTCTGGACGAAATATGTCCCGTGATGCGCAACACCATCAATGGTGATTGTAATAGTCCGAACCACGGCAGGCCTTCCCATGTGAAGCCTCGCTCAAAAGCAGTCCTTGAAAATCACACCATCAAGTGCATGATTCGGGTGGGTCTAGAAACCCAAACCAGTGCTGCCCGTGTCACATGCTGAATTTCAGCCGCTATCCTAGCGGCAGATTCGAGTGTGCCATGTGCTGTCCGGCCTTTGGCCGGGGGGCCGTCGTGATGTCCAGAGGGAGTTGCCCCCAAAGTTTCTCCCTTAAAGGCGCCGCGCCTGTCTGACTGGCAGGTTTCTAGCCCCGGCTGCCGGTCATGGCCCCACCACCATGGAAAACGTCAGCGAACTGCCAGCGGACTCTACCGGCGCGATTTTGTCCGCCCTCGGTATCCAACAGCAGGAGCGCGCAAGGGCTCTCAGCGACCTCGCCAGGCTTAGAAAAGAGGCTGCAGCGGAGATCACCGGCTGATCGCCTTCCTCGACCAGTCCGACCCTTACGTCATGACTGAGCTGGAGGAGGACATTCCGGCCGACCTGGAGGACGACACCTCGGGCGGAGACGACGACCCGGCAGAGAATGACCTCGAAGACGGGCCAACACTCGGCAGCTGTGATCCGGCGGCGGCGATCAAATCCGGTGGGCCTCCGGTGGCCGGCGCGATCTGGAGCAGGACTATGCCGAGAGCGGGATTGCTGACCATGACGGGCCGCTGGAGCAGATCGGCACGCAGCACTGGCAGCAAGGGGTGACGGCATGACCTAGGCACCCCTAGATCTCCTAAGGGAAGCGAAGACCGAAGAAACTCACCGGCTTGCTTGCGATTGTCCTCGCCGGGCCCGATGCGGACACCGCCATTGATGGGACGCACTAGGTAGTGCTTGAAATCAGCGCACGCCTGGATCTGATTAACGAGAAATTGGAGTGCGCCTGATCCGGCTTCTGCCCATGCGGGCACAGCTACGGCTCGCCCGCCGTTGCTTCTGGCTGAGCATGGGGCTTGCTGAACTAGGTCAGCGGCTGCATCGGCTCTGAGCCTAGTCAAAACAAATGCGCCGCCGGGCACACAATACCTTCGGCCCGGCGACGTTTGTTTCAGTCCAGCCCCGAGATTGGGATTAGCAAAAAACCCCGGATACTCGTGGGTGTAGGCAGGGAGTGTGAAGGTTCAGGTCCTCGATAAAAAATACAAAACCCGCCGGTACACGCTGGCGGGCTTACCTTAGCGCCCAATGGCGGTTGCCCGAAAATACGGCATCATCTTCTCGAAGATCTCACCGTAAAATCGGTCGATTTCCCAACTGAGAGCGTCGCTAAAACCCGGGGCATGGTTGTGAATCGTTTTGCGGTCCGCAGCGACCTTTCTCGAAAGACCGTCCACGATAATCCACCCGGTTAGAACTTCACCGTTCCACTCTATTGTCTGTGAGCGATCGATGGACATTACGCCCTCCTGTGCCGAGCCGGAGAATTTAGCATCGCGTTTAACCAAAAGCTGTGGCGAGATCGCTACACAGGCCCGTCTAAAGATCGATGTCCCACCGGGCTAAAGAAGCGTAACCCTCCGATGTGTCGCCGCAATTGAAGCTTGAAATTAAGCTTGATGTCCGCGCTCGAAGTTAATTTGGGAGCGGAGAAAGCGGCACTTGAAGGTTTTTTGAGCCGGTGCATACCGGACAAGGGAACGTCTAGGCCCTGCGTCGGTATTCCTGACTGAACCACAGCTGCGAAGCTTCGATGCGCTGTCATATCTTCACGCTCGACGACTGCGGCGGGATACTGAACGCGCAAGAGATAGACTGTATTAACGCCGAAGAGGCTCTCCAGCTGGGCTCTGCCGCGGCTGCGGTTGATCCTGTCGAGGTTTGGTGTGGCCCACGGCGTCTCGCCCGCTTTGAGCCTGAGCGGAGGCAGGAGCGGCCGATTTCGCGCCTTCATGAGCTTTTGATCGTAGCCGAACGCCGTCTTAGAGAAGGCGAGCAACACATCAGCCAGCAAGAGATGGTCATCGCCCGGCTGAAGCGCGAAGAACGCGATCTCGCTCTCGCGTTTTCCATCCTCGATGCCCTAATTGAGAGCCAAAAGGCTCAGTTAGAGGAGCGCGCTTTGATCGTCGCAGAACTGGAAAAGCGGTCTGGATAGGCGGCCACCGCCTTTGCTGCCATCGACAGGCGGATGCAGTGTGCATTGCCTTAAGAGTGCGTTGCTCTGCGAAACCTGATGGGGCGCGCTCAACGGCTTGAACCGACGGGGTGTTCGGGCGACCCGATCCCGGAACCGGGCGAGCCGATTGGCAGCCCATTCGGGGCGGTGCCCGCACCTGCGTTACGCCTAGCTTGTGCGTTTGCAGGCAAGCCTCCTGGCGCGTTGGGGTCCGTGCTTTTCGTCGTGCTTGAGGCGCTGTTGCCTGCAGACGACTGGTTGACGCCGCTTCCGGTCGTGGTCTGGCCGGCTCCGCCAGTTGTAGGAGATTGGTTGCCAGCTCCGGTCTGACCGGTCGCGCTCGAAGACGATCCGCCGTTGGAAGCCCCGGAACTGGCCGAAGAGCCGCCACCGCCTGCGCCACCACCGGCGCCGCCGCCACCACCTCCGCCACCCTGAGCGAATGCGCCTGCGGAAAGTACTAACGAGGCTACTGCAACGATTATCGACGTCCGGACCATGCTCTTTCCTTCCATACTTGGACAGGCAATCGTCGCAAGGCACGGGAGTTCCTAATCAGTGTTCACGATGGCAGAGAGACTGAAGGGCTCAAATCTCAAAGGGTTCTTTCTTCTGCTTTCGTCGACAGGTCTGGCTTACCGTGTCAATCGGCGTTCGACTGGGGACACTACTCCCTCCATCTAAAGAGACACGGCCCCGGCTTCAGGGGGGCTCCTTGAGGGTGGCCGGGGCCGCTCCGCCAGCTCTGGGCGGCGAGCCGGCGGTGTTTAACTTTCAATCAAGTTCCATGTTCCTTTTCGGAAATAATAGAGGCATATTTAAACATAATTTAATGTGTCGCTTTTCCGATGAGGTCTTTGCCATGACCCAACCAGTTGAAGATCTGCAGATGCTGCGCCTGATCAAAGCCTTTCAGAACATCACCGACAGGGACACTCGACGCCTCGTCCTGTTGTTCGTCGAGGAGCAGCTCGACAAGCAGCTGGCACAGTCGCGTCGAAAGCTCGGCCGGACCGAGCACTGAGGCCCGATTGCAGGTTTCCGACTTTGCCGTTAGCGCGTTCCCGTTGGGGAACGCGTGATGAAAGACATGCTCGAACATCTTGCGACACTGCGCGAGCAGATCGGGAAGTGCGAGCAGTTGAGAGACGCCGCAAAGTCCGTCATCAAGCGAGAAGCTGTCGAGAGGGTCGTCGCTCACTACGCGAACCTGGCAGCCGAACTGGACCGCGCAATTTCGCAAGCCGAGAACGAGTAAGACCGCTTTAATGGCGGGCGTCTTCTCAACCGCAGGAACTGCCGCTATTGCGAGGTCCAAGCGGTCTGCGGTCCAGTGCAGCGCCGCTCGGATGTTCTATGATGAAGGCTTTACATTTGCGGTGCTGAGGCCATGAACCCTAGAAAGTCCATTTACCACCCACTGCATGTTCGGCTGTCGAATGAGCGTGGACCGATCGTTCGGCTAACGTTCGCCGAAATAGAGGACGTCCTAGGACGCAAGCTCCCGGCGTCGGCTCGAAAGTTCACCTCGTGGTGGAGCAACGAGAACGTCCGCGCGGGTCACAGTCAAGCACGCGCTTGGCTCGATGCTGGGTTCGCCGTCAAGGTCTCGCTAAAAAATCTGACGGTCGAATTCGAACGTGGAGCGAAGCCGAGCTGATCGCAGCGCCTCACCTCACCAGCTGATTAGGGTCGCGCGCTTCGTCCTGATTTGCGTCCCTCTTTCCAGTGCAGCTTGGCGCAGCTGGGCATTGGTACACCCCGACTTCGCGACCGGACTGGGTGTCGAGAACGAAGGTTCTCAGGATTGTTAGATGTCGCAGTTCTCGCAGCGTGGATGCTGCTCCGCTCTGGCCACTCGTTTAGGCATTGATTCGGTCCCCCGGCATTCGGGTGGATACGACGCGCGCCGGAAGGGTGCCTCCACGCAAGTTAAGCGCGGGGCTTTTGATAGCGGAGCAGATTGTGCAGCGCGCATGACGCCAATACGAGCGCACATCGTCGGGCCGCCGCCTTCCATGAGGATTAGCGCCACCATCGCGGCTCGCTATTCAGGCGCGGCGTGTTCTCTTCTTGGCAGGCTGCTGATGCAAGCTCAGGAAGCCGTCTGGCAGCGCGATCGGCTCGTCAAACGGACCACGTCATTCCCTCGCCAGCAAGTCCTCGCCCGGCGCCAGGAGTGGCACATAGGTCCCGCTTTAGTGGAGCTCGAGCCAGCCCTTCTCGGCAGCGCACTTGATGCCGGCGCCGAACTCTGCCCCGCTCGCCTTAAGCGTGTAGAGGAATGGGTAGTTGATCTTCTCGATATGGATTCTGCCGTCCTGTACCGCCTCGATGGCCGAAGCCAGCTGAACGAGCTAGTCGGCGGCGACTTCCGGATTGGCAAAAGGGCGTTCGGTGACGTGCTTCATCGCTGGAATCAGAACCTCAAGCCCATGCTTGGCCGGACTTGCCCGCGGCTATGCACAGATCCTGCGGCGCCGCATGCCGAGCAGACAAGGCGCAAGCCGACGCACGATCGCGGCTGATCCTGCGGGAGCGCCTCGATCCGCACATCGACCCTGCGATCGCAACGGCCGTTCAGGCATTGGATGCTGCAGGTCACATGTCCGTCGGCCAGCCATTCAGCAGGGCTGCGGGGCGGATAATGGCCAGGCCATTTCGTATATCGACAAGCGCGCATGCCGCCAGCGAAGCGGCATCTTAGGAATCTCGCAAATTGTCGATTCCTAGTGGTTCGGAACGCGGGTGAGCTACCGCTTATCGTAGGTGGGAGAAAGTCGCTTGAAGCTCCGCCGGTTCACATTGGCAGGTGCTCCCCTGAGCCGGCAGGCGAAATAGAGCCGCTGGGCAGACAATACCTTGTCCCGGCGGCTTGATATCCGTCCAGCCCCGGGACGGGATTAGCGAAAATCCCGGATACTCATCAGTATAAGCGCGCGGTGTGGAGGTTCAGTTCGCTTTTAAGAATATACCGTAAAGCCCGCCGGCTCACCCCCGCATTGCCATGCTACAATTCAAGGGGGATCGAGGGTCCTCTGCCCGCATTGATTGAGGGCAATGCGGGCAGGTGCACTATTTTCTTGCAGCGATTTGATCAACTGCAGGTAGGGAGTGCGCAGAATGATTAGGCCGATCTTATTTGCTTCCATTGCTGTGGCTTTGGTCGGAGGCGCTGTACGGGCTCAGCAGGGCGCGCCTCGCAACCCGCAAAAATTGGAAACAAAAATTGGAAAAATGCCAGCAGCTCGCCACCGAACTTGGGTTTTCCAGTGCGGGCGGAAGAGGAAAGGGACAAGGTCGCGCAAAGCGGGAGTTCGTGATCGCCTGCATGCACGGGAAACAAAGCTAAGCAGTCGCTTCGAGCGGCTATCTTCGGACGACCCACCGCCGGTCACGCTGGCGGGCATACGGCGAAGGCCGCAGCGGGAGGTTAAATCGCTGCGGCCCCGCGTGGTCAATGCAGCCGGGTTAAAAGAACTAAGTGAAATATGAAGCCAGCCCCGGTGCAGAAAATTCTGCCCCAGCTTCGTCTCGTTTGCAAATACAAATTCGGTGGAACCGAAATCCACGCAGTGGGCATTTCGTTCCAGAAGTGGAACAATTCTGCTAATCTCCGCTTCGAGCGAACCGGAGCTTGGCGCGTGCGAAACCACAAACCTAAGCAGTGGACCAAGGGCGAGGTACAGATGCTGATCAAAATGGTCAACGTTGGCTCGACCGCGGGGGAAATCGCAACCGAGCTTGGAAGGTATATCGCGTCCGTCAAACGTGTGGCCCGAGACATGGGATTTTTGCTCCGAAGCGAGAGGAGCGCTGCACAGAGACGTAGACCTATAAGTCGCTTGTAGAATCGCTCTATGCTGGCTCAGCCAAACCTTACGGGGAAAGCAGGGAATGGTTAGGCCCGGCGCGTCTTACCGGACAAGGACGCGTCGGGCCGCGAGTGCGTAAACGCGTATTACGCAAGCTGGCGGCGCCTTGTCTTGGGAAAAATACGGATTGGCTACGAGCGCTTGAGGCTGCGGCTTGCGGCTGCTGAAATCGGTCTGACCCCGGCCCCTCGGTTGCCGCATCCGGCGCACACAAACCGCGGCTCGACATCAGAGAAGCGAACGTGGTCCGGCCCAACGATCGGCCCTTAGATCAACGTGATGGCCGCAATGGCAGTGGACCAGGACATCGCGTAGGCCCATCTCGCGCATCTCGCTGAAGGTGCCTTCTGCATGCCGCATGCCGGTATCCAAGTGTCGTGGCGGCGAGCGTCAATCGGCCTGGCGCGGTCAGGGAACGTATTCGGCTTCAGGTCTTTCCCGTCCTGGGGCCGCTTTTTGGCAAACCTGACCGAAAGCTAAGTCACACACTGAAATGCGCGCCTATGGAAGTGGGTGGCATCGCCCCGAATGTCGCGGCTTCGATGCTGCCAGTCTAACGGATACCCTTTGGTACGGAGCCCGCCGGCTCCTTGAATCCTGGCGCCCAGGGGGAAGGCTCCGGGGCGGGCTGGCGGACCGTCCATGACGCGGCACGGATGCCTTCTTACGCGGCCGCCCTTCTCGTCATTGGCGCACAAGCTTGGACCGCATAGCGGTCAGCATGGTGTAGGCAAGGCGCCGCCAGATCAGGTTCATCAGGACTAACATGTGGCATCCCCGTGTTCGATTACGCCACTTTCGACCCCCTCTGTTTCAGCAAGATTTCGCGGGGCCGGGAAATGGCTTCGTGCGATTTCGGGGTCGCTTCCCCGGTGCAGGTCGGCATGGCGGCGAGTTAATTCACACCGCCAGGGAGGTCTAAGCGATCGGTATCATAATGGTGCCCTGTCGCGGCCGCCCTGCGGGTGGACGGGAAATCTCATTCTCCAATGGCAATCGGAACGCCGCGGCTGATCGTACAGAAATGGAAAAGCTGCGGGGACCAGTCACGCTGGCGGGGCTTTCGGTTTTTGATTAGCTGCGGCACGACCGGCGCCTTTCAAGGCTTCGATGGTCTTGAGCCGCGTACCTCGTCGGGATCTTCCGCTTTGCTGCTTAGGCGCTGATGATCGGGAAACTCTCGTAACTAGCCACAGGTCGCTGCCGCAACTAGCGCATTCATAACGCTTCAGTTCGTAGCCTTTGGTGACGGGAAAAACAGCTTTGAGGAGTCGAGCTTGGCTGCAAACGGTGCATCCGGCTTCGCCAGTCACGATCGCCTCCCGCAAGCAATTTAGCCGCAATGACCGAAATCAGAACTGAGTCTCGGTTCAGGAGCAATAGCGGCTCACGCCGGCGGGGCCTATTTTTCGATGCGGCGGCCCGGTAGCCGTCCGGAGGTGTAAACGCCGGCCATTGGAATTACCCTTCTCACCTTTTGGCGGACCCGCATTGGCCCTCGGCGGTGACACGGACAAGGCACCAACCCTCATCTGCAACAGATGTCAGCGGCCAATGGAGTTTCTCGCGTCGCTGCCGGCAATTGCAAACCTCCCCGCCGCCTATGCCTACAGGTGCATGCCCTGCCTGAGAGTTGAAATTATCGTTCTGTGCTGAAGGAACGCGCCGGAGGATCAGAATTCGAGCGGCTGGCGGACGTTCGAGGTGCAAATTGAGGTATCGAACGGCATCGCGTCGCTCGACCGGTGCGGAGAACGTCGCCTCTGTCAGGCGGCCAAGCTCATGCCGCCGATCAGCATGGCTCGCGCAGCTTCGCCGCCGTGAGTCAGCCGGAGGGCGGTCACGATGACGGCAATTGCGTCGGGGTTCTTCAGAGCCACAGCAGGTTCGCTTCGCCAGCAAGATAGGTTGCCGGATGCCGCCCCTTTCACGCAAGCGATATCGAGCCATCGCGGAGATATCTCAAAGCGACAAATGCCACCGGCCCATCCGCACTTGCGGAATGCGGGCGCCGCCTTCAGGGTCTAGTCGTGTGGGTCGTTTCCCTTCGGCTCCTGCAAGAATTTTGGCATGTGTCCACGCGCTTCACGATCACGCGGGGCGGGGCGTTCGGACGGGTCGCGACCGAGCTTGGACTGCAGCTCGACGAGGTCGGTGAAGACGTCGGCCTGCCGGCGCAGCTCGTCGGCGATCATCGGCGGCTGGCTCGCGATCGTTGAAATCACGGTGACCCGCACGCCGCGGCGCTGAACGGCCTCGACCAGAGAGCGGAAGTCGCCGTCGCCCGAGAACAGCACCATCTGGTCGATGTGCTCGGCGAGCTCCATGGCGTTCACGGCGAGCTCGATGTCCATGTTGCCCTTGACCTTGCGGCGGCCGGAGGCGTCGATGAACTCCTTGGTCGCCTTGGTGACGACGGTGTAGCCGTTGTAGTCGAGCCAGTCGATCAGCGGCCGGATCGAGGAGTACTCCTGATCCTCGATGATCGCGGTGTAGTAGAACGCCCTCAGCAGCGTCCCGCGGCTCTGAAACTCCTTCAGCAGGCGCTTGTAATCGATGTCGAAGCCCAGAGTTTTCGCCGTCGCGTAGAGATTGGCTCCATCGATGAAGAGCGCGATCTTGTCGGCAGGTAAATGAGACATCTGTAGGCTTTCGGTGGGGCAAGTCGGAGTTGAAGCATCCCGTAAATTCGCAACGCAAAATTTTCGGTCGCATTCTATATGGATAGCTACCGGAGATCGTCGAGTAGCAACGAACGTTTTAATCTTCAACTAATATCATATGTATCCGGGCGTGGAACCCCAGCGTTGCCCGAAAGTTCTCCCCGTCAGATTTCGTAATGTGTCCTGTCTATTTCAAGTGCGCATTCAAGGTATCCATAGATGAACGCTGACGCTTTTGCTCTCTTTGATCTGTCGATACATAGGCGCGGTCGTGCCTGGCGATGGTCCGTCATTGACCGATCAGGCACCCCTTTGTTGATTGGCAGCGAGTTCAGCAGGACTGCAGCTCGTTACAGCGCCAGCAAGGCAATCTTCCAGATGTTATTGACCGCTCCTTATCGAAATCAAATTTCTCCAGCGGCCTGGTCGCTCGCCTCGAAGATTGAGGCGCCACGCACCTCCCCGGACCCAGGGAGAAGGCGCAGGTTAAAGTCGAGGGGCTAATAGGCGAACGCGCCGGTCTAACGAGCTGCGTGAGGGGCAGAAGACTTCCTATGAGGTCAAAGTTGAGCAGAGGCGCGGCAAGAGCGCGCGGAAACGGCGCATCTGATCACTGCGTTTTTCGCCCGAGGTCTCTCAGGAGCGAGTGGAGAAAATCACTCGCATGGTCGTACCGCGTGCCGCCGCTCGCGAGTTCACGGGCGCGCGGCCCCACTACACTACCGACGGTTTCTGGACCGAGTAGATCAGCTTTTTCAGACCATTGCTGCAGTAGGCGATCAGGAATGTATTCTGCAGACCCGAACAACCTCAAAAGGCATTCTCCGGCTTTGTGATCGTGATGAGCCTTCGTCGCGTATAAAGCGAATAGTCCACGAAAAGCATCCCGGGAAACGGCTGGTTTTGCCATTGCAATATCCCTGCAGAATTGAGTTCCCAACGAAGAGGCCACCTAAAGGCGGCCTCAGAAGTTCATTGGTTGATCTAAACAACACGTACTAAAACAGCTGCCGCAGCGTTGCCGTTGCTTCAGTCCCCGGGTGTAAATAGATGCGAGATGAACGTGCGAGCCCCGGTCACAGGAGCATGCCAAGTTGACTCGCTTCTGCCAACAAGAATCTGACGACTACCGGGAAAATCTGGCAATCCCAAACCTATGTCAGTTTAATTGACATACGCACAGAGCCGTTCGGCGAGCGAAGTATCATGATGATCTATCAGGATACGTGCTCGACGAGCTCGGCTATGCCTGAGTTTGGATGTGAGACTGCGCGACGGAAGTAGATGCAAAGGGAAGGGCCGCTGCGAAGAAGAAGCCCCGTGGAAGTTTGGTGCGATGGTCGGCGCCTCGCCCCTTTGCAGCCGCAGCTGGACTGGACCTTGTACTCACAACGAAGAACGTGAATTCGTCATTCCTTTCCGAGCGGCACCATCACTGGCACAGCGTGAACGGAAACTCGCAGATCTCGGTACCTGTGCCCGGGACGAACACATACGGGTTTGGGCAGAATGCGTCGACGTCGCCTGCCCCGCACCAGCCCGGGAGCATGGGCGGAGTAGTAGGCTTCGGCCGCACGTTCTGATCAGCAGAGGCGGGGCTTGCAAGCCACGTTAGCTGTGCGACCGCTGTGTAATGCTTCGGTCAATAGTGGCGGACCGCGTCGAGGTGGCGCCTTCAACGCGGTCCTAACTCCGACATTGGGATGAGCAATGTCGGTGCTGACCAGACAGGTATCATCATCGGACTGCCGATGCAGCTCTTTCCGCCTAAAGAGCCCGGGGCGAGCCGCTCGGCATCGCCGCCAGCCCATCCAGTTCGGCGCTTTTATCCAGTGACGTCCCGGCAACCCGGTCAGGATCAGGACCTAGGCGGCCTTTGCCGACCGTGCACCTCAGCTTCGCGATCAGCGCGCGCGCTGCGCCGGCGTTAGATCGCAGCACGCTAATGGACAAACGCCACCCCGACGAAAGCATCGCGACGCCATATGAGGCGGCAGGCGAAGCCTGTTCGAAAATGGTCAAACGATAGGTGGAGGATAGTCGACGGGATCGGAGCATTTTCTAGCAGTAGGCCGGCCCCAAAAACTGAGAGGTCACGCATTGCGCAGCGCGTGACTGTCGCTCCGCCTGAGAGCGAGAGCATGACTGTCTGGTCGACCGTTTTGCGTGTGACGCGTCGCCGATCAAAGCCCGTCCATTCAACAGACACTTTGCCTCCGAACCTCAGCAGCATTGTGGGCGGGATCGCCGACCGAGGGGGCGGCGACCCCTCGCCGCGAAGCCGCCGTTACGCAAGACGAGGACGACTTCGCGACTGCATGAAGCATCGGGCCCGTTGCCGAGCGGCGCAAGAACATCTGTGCGTTAGTGTTACTTGGGCAAATGAGGGCAATACAACGACTATGGAGGACGAGGCAAGAACATGAGAACGATTTGTGCGACCGCTGCACCCACGATGCCGCTTAGGATTTTCAGCGCAGCGCTGAAGAGGCTGGGATAGCGGTCAGGGCGAACGATTTGCGACAGTTCTATTGCGAGTGAAGTCACTATGAGGAAGCCGCAAACGATCAGCAGCCTGCCCGGTAAAAGGAGCGATAGCGCAGATCCAAAAAGAGCCCACACGCAAAATCGCTCAATGAGCATCACGCGATCGCCGTGATGGTGCCCGCCGATGACCGGCCAGCCTTTCAGCGCTGCCACCGCTGCGTACGTTGCCAGAGCAAGGCCCAGTCCGGTCACAATCGTGAATTGGCGGTTCAAGCGCATAGAGACAACAATACGCCGCGGCGGCTTCCATACGCCGTTCGAATTCGAATATCCTTAATCGGAAAGCAAGACTGTCCTAAATGAGACCCGCCAGTCAATTGAACCGCATCGCGCGCAAACAGTGAAATCGCATCTTAACGCTCTGGATTGGCGAGCAGAAGCGCGCAGCGTAGCTGCGGGGCGGGCTCACAGCTTTGGGTCGGCGAACTGTTCAAAAGTAGACACTCGCACGCCGGGCTCTGGCATCGCAAGTTCGCAAAGGTCCTTCGAGCTATGAGACGAAGCTTGAACTCTTTGGGACCATGTCGCTAAGGTGATTGCCGGGGGACGCCCTGGGGAGGAGCGCTTCAAATTATGATTGGTCCTCGTACCGCTGTTGTTGTTTCCACGGTCGCCTTTGCCATTACCGTCGCTTTTGCCGTAGTCACGACATCTCGATATCTCGCCGCCATGCAGTCGAAGTCTCCAAGACCGGTAGCTTCGGTCCAGCACGCCTTGGTCTGACCCAACGTGAAGCGCGCTCGAAAGCGAACAATCCATGCGGTTGTTATCCTCACGGTCGCTGCGGGGCTTTCGGCCTGTTCGCGTGAGGAAGACGTCACCAACTCGACGAATGCATGCGCTGCCAAAATGTTCTCGCCTTTTGATCCGAAGAACTATGATCAATGCGTCAAGGCTTGCATTAGGTGCGACAACGGCGTGATGACGACGTGCTCGACGTCGTGTCGCCTGAAGGGCGCTCGGTGAATTCGCGCTTTGTATGTCGCCGCTGCGCGACGGCGGAATTCGACTTAAGTCAGAGCCGCACTACTATTGCTTGCGACGCGGACCCGATATATCGTCGTGCCCTAATTCTTATCGACCCTTTTTAGAACACTGCAAATTTCCGCGCTTCCGATGGGGAGCTTTGTTCATGCAAATCGATTTTAGGTGCGCCGCGCGCACCGCGGCGAGTGCCGCCCAGGTGGAAGAAGCCGTCGCCGATCCGACAGCTGCGATGAAGCCCGCCGCCGCGAACGATAATCTTGAAGTCGCGTCCTGGCCATTCATCCCGCTTCCCAACGGTTGGTATGCGATGTCTTGAAACCTTGGAACAGTCATAAAAAGTGCCCGGAACACAACGCAGTGGGGGTGGTCTATGTCGAATAAGCACACGAATATTGCTGCGCGCGTCGAACTCCTCAACAACAACCAAATCGCGCGTTTGGCGACAAAATTGCAAACTGAGAAACAATACGAAGAAGTTCTCCTTCTCAGGGAGACACTTCGGCTGGCCACTGCCAATGCGAGAACGCTTCGGACACCGCGTGCGAAGGACCCGGGTAACCTTGCTGCGTTACCTTAATCCCAGCGCAGTCTTGCAGGTCGCCTGACGTCCACAGCAGTATCGTTGTGCCTGTCGTCTGACCGCCCAAGGCCAGAATTTTCAGCACTGGCACGGGCCTCCAGCGGATTGGCTGGTAAGCTGGTGGCCCACTTCTGGCATTCTCTCGGCAGCGGCGAACGCATCGAATGGCAGACGTTGTCGTCATCTTGCTTATCTTCGGTGCCGGGTTTGGCGTTGGCTACGGCGTTCGCGAGCATATTTCTGATCGCCGACGTGAGCGCTCAAAGCGTCTTAGGCCGCCGGAACGGTAGGCAGACTGGCTTGCACCCCCCAGGCTAAGCAGGCGTGACCAGCGCGTAAGGATGCTTCAATGCGCCTCAAAGACCTGTTTTAGGCTGGGGTCCTCTAATACCCCATCGGCTGCGCTGAACCACTCACCGGGCGCCAATCGAGACCCTTAGTCGCCTCGGGGACGGATGTGTGGGCCGTTGAACAGCTTCCCGCTAAGCAGCACGCTGTACTTTACGCGGCGATGTCGAAGGAAGCGATCAGTTCGCGCATATCCTTTGCCAAATCGCGATAACGCTGGCCAGCGCGTAGGTACAGCTGTCGATCGTTTTCATTCGCTCGCTCAGCGATCAATTCGCATTCAGTGGCGAGGCATTCAAAACGTTCAAGCTTGGCTTCGAACCCGGTCATACGACGCCCTCCGCACTATTATTTTTCTTCAAAAGGACGGCGATCATAATTTTCAGTTCAGCTCAAGGCAACCTTGATCTTCAGTCCAAATGAGGTCGCAGAATACCTCTCGCGGAGGCGTCTGAAGGGCGCTCGTTAAGTTTATTGGTGCGCCGTACCTGCCCGCAGGCAAGCGTGCCGAAGTCGCCATCGCCGGCGAAACCGCAGAAGTCGGACGCGCTATCGCGGCCGACATCGGAGTTAGCACGGATAACCGCTCCTAATGAGCGCGCTATCCGCAACGCCTTGGAAAGCACTGGGGTACTCGCCAATTTGGATCTCGAAGAACGTTTCGACACAGCGATTGATCGCCTGTTAAAGCGGTTCTTCAGCTTACAAATGGCAGATGAATTGAATAACAGAAAAGTCAAAACCATGACGTCCAAGGGCTAGGCGTCGCGCGTGAAGAAGATCTGGTAATCGGACGAGGCCTTGCGCCTTGTCGGACTTCAACTCCGAGATCGGCTTCTCGTTCTTTTAGAGCGAGTACCTTCTTATCTGCGAGTTAAAGTTGCCAAGCGGTTTAATTAGTGTAGCTTTCTGATATGCAGCTAATGCGAGCAATTTTCGCAAAATCAAACGGTGTAGTCTCTTGAAAGGGCCCAGGTTCATCTATGCCTTAGACCGGCTCTGATGGTCCAGGAGGTCAAGTTCTGGGAGTTTCTGCTCCACTTCTCGCGCTGGCGAGGTCTAAGGACGCGCTGCATCTCGCTGAATGAGAATAGGTTCATTCCTGTGGAGCGTGACGTCATCCGGTGAAATGGTCGCGTTATTTTCTCAAGGCCGCCAAGTCCGCCGACGGAGTCCTCGCGGACGCGGCAACGCTGCGGAAGGGTTAATGCACCCACCGACGCAGTAGCATCGAGATTGACCCAGTAGCGATTGCCGGCCCTCGTTCTAATACCCGTGCCTCTGGCAAAGCTGGGCGGGGCCGCCTGGCAATGGCAAGCACCCCTCGCAGCAAAAGCGCCCGTACGCGAAACGAAGGCTCTTTCACGACTGTAGGTACCCTCCGATGAAGTGGCGCTTTACTACAATATGATCTCGCTATTAGGCTTACCTGGACGGCTTGGGTTCATTGTGCGCGACGGCTCTCTCCACCTCTGCCATCGTTCTTTCGTAAGCTTTGCGCAGCTGTTCAGCGTGAGCGGCGTTCTCTGGCTCCATGAGATGTGCAACCTTGATCATCAGCTTGTTCAAAAGGTTCGTGACGCGGCCATTTTCCGAATGGCAGCTTCGCAGGACGCTAATCTCTCGACGCATTTCGACGAGATCGAGCGGTTCCTTTGACGGCTTCTGCAAAATCAACTCGCGCGCGTTGTTGGGCGAACGAAGACGACACGCCGAATATGAGAGCGCGCCGACTTTCGCCATGGTGGGCCCGGGCATGCAATGTCCGGTAAGCGAATCTTAGCGCGGAGTAGAACGCACACAACCAAACTCGCGGATTAACATTGATGCGAAGCTTGCAGGTTAACCGGCCGCACGGGTTTGCAGAGCGTCGATGAGCCAATGGCTTCGACGCCGCCGGATCATCGTTTTCCACGCACCAGCAAGGTCCACACCGGCGCCTTCCCGTCCCAGCGCCGAAGCCGCCCATAGAATCGCACCCGAACACCAGCCTCTTTCAGGCGCTCGACCACGAGATGCAACGCGATAACGTCGCCCTCTGCCAATTCCACACAACCCTGCTTGCGGGACCAGACCGCACCGGGGAAGCGAAACAGGTTGTGCTTCAACCATCGAGCGCCGCGCGCCGATAACGGCTGTAGGTCCACGTGGGTGCCGTCCCGAGGTCGAAGGCCGACGTCCGGAAGGCGGAGTAGATTTGCGATCCAGCCCAAAATTAACTCCTAGTCACAATAGTCTTTCGGTGCACATCGTTCGAGCGGCAGCGTCCATTCGGCACTTCGGACGAACCTGCCTGATTCGGAACGCCAAGCGCCAATAAGCTGTGAGGGCGTCACCACAGCGGGTAGCGGCCAACAAGATGGTAAGCAGGGGAGCGCGGAGGGGAGACTTGGCGGCAAGCAGGGTTGTCTTGCCGAGGTCTCTTCGGTGAGTCCGTGCGAGCAAAATCTCATTCTCCACCAGTAGATGGTCGCGTCGTCTTATCTGTGGCGGTTCCGACGAGTATGGAGCGACCACCAGCGCAGCAGCATTTGGGATAGGGTATATCGCCACCTCGCTTAGTATCCGGCGCGGGCCGCCGGCACTTGCCAGATAAGCAAGCGGAGTCGCGGCGAGGCCACCGCGACAATAGAAACTAGAGAGCGACGAACGCATGCATCAACGCACACCCACAGCTGGTGACTGAGACGCTTGCCCACGCAATTGCATGGCTAACCCTATCGCCGCCGCGGTAGCCGCCGTTTTCAGGATCGGTCTCGCCACAGATGGGCGAACTTCGCGGCGCTCGAACCAACAAGCCCGCCAATAACCTTTTGCGCAGCGTCCGCGATGTGGCCATGGCGGTCAGGCGTGAGATGTTGCAGCAGCTCGAGCGAAACGGCCACACCGAGTATGAATATCATCATCAGTGTGAATCGGCGAGGATATGCCACTACGAAGAGAACGCCGAGGGCACCGTAAGCTGCGAAACGCTCGAACCCGGCAGATCCTAATTCAGGGCGCAAGCCGATCGGAGAGAGTGTTACAAAGGCGATGGATCCGAGGCCGCACCAGGCAATCAAAATGATTAATTTCCGCATCATGTCGCGAAAATAGTGCCTTCTGCACACGCCGTCCACTCCTCAGAGGCTTTCGCGTGGTGGCTGTCAAGAACATCGTTGGCCATGCCTGCAAGGCCCGGCAAGACACCCGTCCGTTGCGGCTGCGCGTCGCCGAAAACGGAAAGAGGCATGTTGTATAAGAACACTGATAGGCGGAGTGCCGAAGCCGAATGGGTTGGGGTAGCAGACACGGACCGGCGGCGGCGCCAGTCCAAGAAGCTCAGGATCGCCGTCGAGAGGTTACGGGCGCCGCGTCGGGACACCGTAGGCCAGCCCCTTCGCCGTGGCGGCGAAACCATTTCCGGGCGCAACGAAGCGAGCCTGAAACACTCCCACCCTAACGTTCCACGGGATGATAAAGAACGGGATGTGGTCATGCTGGCGCTTATCAATGTACTTTACGAACAGTTCGTGCAGGCCGCTCTTCTGGGCATCTCCAGCAAATGGGTGAGGCCATGACAGAGACGGCAATTGCCACGTTGGCCTTCCTGAGTGTCGTGATCTTTTTGGCGCACGCCTTTGACGCGTTCAGGATGCGCTGAAAGAACAGAAGCACCATGGGCGGGCGCGCCGCGCCCGCTCCAGTGATTCGGACTGAGGCCGGATTTGATCGGATTTCGACTCGGACCGCCGGGTTATCTTTCGGTCGTCCCAGTCGCTTTGTCGGCGGATTTCAGGCAGGTTTTGCCTGATTTCGGTGAGCCAGTGCTACTAGTCGCCAAATGCGCCGCTTTCGAATTAGCCAAAATGGGAAGTTTCGCCTCATTCCGGACGCATCTCGTGGCAGATTGCTAAGATTGCCAATGTGGGGACTGGCAAATGCCAAAAGCTATCGTACTTGGGGTGCTTGGCTTAGTCGCAATCTGCGCGATTGCCGCTGGGGGTCGCAGGTCGGATCCATCCCCTCAGTCAGAGGTGCTTGTAGTATTCGCTGCACCGGCGTCGGCTGCGAGCACGAAGAAATCCGACAGGTTGGAAACTCTTGTGGTGAAAGACCTGGATCTGCCCAAGCAGATAACGGAGGTGAGCTTCATAGCTGCAGAGCAAGAGCCTCTTCCCGCTCCTCCGATTAGCCGTCCTAGCCAAACACCTGATTTCATTCCTCGTCACTGGCGCGACCCGTATGCTCCAAAGCCTGAGGCTCAAAAGCACGCGGGCGTCGCAAAGAAGCGGGTCAAGCGAGCCGCCGAAGAAGTTCAAGCGAGCTTGGCGAAGGAATGCCCAAACGATCGGTTTGCGCCGCTCCTGAGAAAGCTTGGGTTGGCTGCCGCCTGCAACACCTAGAGCAGCGGTGTGGGATTGGTTTGCCGGGTGGAGAGCACATTCCTCGGCGCTAGGTGTTGATGGACAATCCTCGGGCGCTCGTGCGCGCCAGGGCGATGCGCGATCGGTTCAGTTCAATGACAGGCTAATCGCCTCGTTGAGATGAACACGAACGCCGTGAGTTTCGCTCCTCTCATCTCGGCCCAGTGCCCCCGGAGGTCGATCTGCAGCTGCGGTCCGACTGCGCTCAAACTGCGTCTCGCCAGCGCTTCCGCCTTCAGCGCCTTGGCGAGAGGGCTACGGTGTTGCAGTGACCTGCCTCAGTCCGTCGGCGGCGACCCAGCGGGCTCCTCGAACTGGCCGTAGAGGGCGTCGAGAAGAAGACGAATTTGTTCTGATCGAACATTCGTTTGCTACCCGGCTGCGAAGGTAACGTCCAACGCGAGGGTGGATTAGACAATGATAAACCTCCTGCCAGAATGGAGATGACCTTTTAGAGCTCGGTTAGCGTGGCTTCCCTTTTCGGCGAAACGCCGTGCGGCTCCAGTGCTTGTCTGTTGATTTATAACGGACGGGGCAGTGGATGCCGATCACGCGTTGGAGATGGCCGAGATCGAGTACTTGAGTTCGTCGAAGTAGGCCACCGGGGCGTCCGCTTGCCCACTCCAGCGCAAATGCGCGGGTCAGGAGACCTGGGCCCGTCGAAAGCCAAATCAGATCGGTATCGCCGCGGTTCATGGCCGCGGTGCCCATATCGAGGGCGCGGACGATGACAGGGTGCTCCGGCGTCACGGCGATGAAATTGTTGCCGATCGAACCGTAGTTCTCCTGATGCACTGCCAGTGTCGCCTCTGGATGAAGATAGCTGTCGATCGGTGCAAGGGATCGGTCGTCGGCATCGGCATAGATGCCGCCTCGCGCCGCAAGCCAGGCGAGGCGGAACAGGTCGGCCTGTTGAGCCGGTACGACGGCGCGATCGTAGGCACGAAGGACCTGCACACCGAATTCACGCCTGAGGAATTCTCTCGCGCTGTCATTATCGAAACAAGTCCAGCGGTGACTTGGGTTGAGTTCCCGCCACGATCCCATCAGCTCAGTCACTTCTTTCGGCGGATCCCGATCCCAGAATTGCACGATGTGCCGCGGGATTGGACTCTGAGCTCCCGGATCCGATTTTGGCGGTATTGTAAATTGGCAATTTTGACGCAGCGCGATCGCCAGAAGCATCGCAGCTGGCGTGTAGTCCGGATAAGCCGCGAGCATCGCTCGCAATCGGCCGAATTGAACTGCGGGATCGCCAGACATGATGCTTTGCAGTTCCGCCAAGGCATCGGCATCCAGGACGAACTCGTCGAGCAATTGTCCGACGTGATTTTGCGACGGGCTGAGGGACTGACCTTTGAGGAGAAGCGAGGATCTGCTGACACGAATGAAGTTCGCGAGCGCTTTCCGTGATGTATCGATGTCGAGGCTCATCAATGCCGCGCGCGCGAGCTCGAAATGGGCCCATGCATCGCTGGGATTGAGGCGAATGGCCTCCTGATAGGCCGGGATCGACTCGCCGTAGGCAAATCTGGCCTCGGCAAGCTGCCCGCGAAGCAACTCGACCCGCGCGTGGTCGGTTACGCTCGAGGCCGGCGTCGGGCCATTCAACTCCTGCTCGGCCAGCACGTAGTCGCCGGTCATGGTCGCAATCTGGACCTTATGCGACCAGAGCCAGAAATTTGGACGCGGCGCCTCGGCCAAGGCCTGATCGATCGTCTCTTGCGCCCGGGTCCATTCTCGCAGTTGGCGCAGCAGCTCGATTTCCATCCCAGCCATCTCGGGATGCGATCCGAGCCGCTCACGAGCTTCTGCGATCAAGCGGAAAGCTTCATCGCGCGAGCCCGCTTCGAAAGCAGCTCGCGCACCGCCAAGCCATGCCCAAACATTTGTAGGATGTGCGGCCGCTGCGCGGCGATAAATCTCCAGGGCCCCTTCCGCATCGTCGCTTTGCATGGCCAATTCGGCGAGCCCGATTAGGGCTCCGACGTGATCGGCCTCGGCGATAAGGGCTTGATCAAGCCATTGTGTCGCAAGCTGCGGGCGGCCGAGCGCACGCTCCTCGCTCGCTGCTTCAACCATCGCCTGGGCATTGTCCGGGTGATGGGCGATCAGCTGCTTGAACACCACCAGCGCCTCGTCCCGCCGGTCCTGCCGGCGCAGCAGCTGCCCGCGTTGCATCAACGCACGCGCTTCCGTGGGAGCCGAGGCAAGCACTCGATTGATGACCGCGGCACTCTCGTCCAGCTGGCCCAGATCTCTCAGCTCGACGGCCACATCAAGGAGCCGCATTTCGTTGGCTGGCTCAGCAGCCGCCGCCCGGCGGAACGACGCGAGCGCGGCATCGCGATCTCCGCGCCGCCGATGAATGTTGCCGAGAGCCCCGTAACTCTCGGCGTGATCGGGCTGGCTGGCGATGACCTGCGAGAACAGCTCGGCCGCTTCGTCCAGCCGGTATTGGGCGTCAAGCAGATGACCAAGCGCCACGCGGGCGCCGCCATGGTCTGGTTGTGTGGCCAGCACCTCGCGCAGGGCTGTCTCGGCCTGATCTAACTGCCCCAGGCGGCGAAGTGCGTAGCTAAGGCCAACCAAGGCCGACGGATTCCCCGGCGCGCGCGTAAGCGCTTCCCGGAAACGCTCAACCGCTTCGGTCGGCCGGCCGAGCTTCAAGAGCACGTGACCGGCCTCGATGGGCGCGTTCGGATGCGCCGGATCGTCTCCCGTGGCCGCATCAAAAGCGGCCAAGGCCTCGTCGCTGTGTCCGGCGCTTCGGAGCGCATAGCCCAGTCCAAGGTGTAACTCTCGTGATGCCGGCCAATCCCTCAGGGCGTCCCGGTATTGGGCGGCGGCGTCGTCAAAACGTCCGAGATTTCGCAACGAATTGCAGATCTCTTGCCGAATATAAAGTGCCCTTGGATCGACATCGCGAGCACGGTTGAAACAGTCCAGGGAAGCCCCATGGTTGCTGCGGTCTCGCTCGCTGATGCCAAGCGCGTGCAGCGACCCGGCATTTGTGGGTTGCAGGTCAACCGCACGCCGGAACGCCTCTGCAGCAGGGTCAAGCCTTGCAGCCTTGCGATGCAGCCAGCCCATCGCGACCCATGCACTGGCATTCGCAGGCTCCTGCTCCAGGACTGCGGTCAAGACCTCGAGGGCCTCGTCGAGGGCGTCGATGTCACGAAGAATATGACCCAGTTCTATACGATAACTAATGTCGGTGGGGTCAACCGTAATGAGCTTTCGAAACGTTTCAGCCGCTTCCAGATTGCGGCCCGATTGCTTCAACAGCCGCGCGAGAGCCGAGATATGTCCCGCATTTGATGGGCCCTGCTCGATGACGTCCTGCAACAGGGCAATGGCGTTGTCGATACGGTTGGTATCGCGAAGGATGTTCGCAGCCTCGACCTTCGCGGCAGTGTTCGTGGGGCTGGTCTTTGCGGCCGACAGGAACGCGTCAAGCGCCTGATCGCTGCGGCCCAGCGATTTCAAAGTGTAACCGAGCCCCATGGATGCGCCCGCATGACCGGGCTCGAGTTCGAGGACGCGCTGAAAGCAGCGCTGGGCCTCCGCGAGATCACGTAGATGCCTAAAGGTGTGACCCAAGCCGATCAGGCCTGACTTGTTGTCGGCATCAAGCGCAAGGCCGCGCTCGAAGGCATCCCGTGCCTCGGGGATCTGGACGAGGTGAAGATGATCATAACCGCATTCGATCGCAGCGGTTACGTTCGAAGGGTCAGCATCGGTTGCTCGGGCAAACGCCGCCAGCGATCCGACACGATCATTGGCTTTCCGGAGTTGCCGGCCTTGCTCGATCAAGCTCCGCGCAGTTTCGGCGGCGTCGGGAGCTGAAAGTCCGGCCAACTTCTCGGTTGCTTCGCTATTTTCTAATGGACCTTGCATCGAATGACTTAGATGAGGGGAGCCAATATGGCGGATCAACGAACCTATTTAACACGGCCCTAGCTGAGGAAAAAATGGGCCGGCGTCAGAAGGTAAATTGCGGCCATGAAAATGAACTTTACTCTCGGCTCTACCATGAATAGAGGGTTGATATACCCAAAAACGGGATTGGACTTAATTCTAGCAGGGGGCTGAATGGCGGTGCATCACTTGGTGACCGCCGTAACCGCCTGTAAGGTGGAAATGAATGCCGACAACCCTCGGGATCATTGTTCCCTATCGCGACAGGTCGGAACACCTTGCGGCACTCATTCCGCACTTACTGGCCTTCTTTGCTCGGGACACGCTCAGCTCGACAGTTGCCGTCCGGATTATGGTTTCAGAGCAGGCCGGCAATCTTCCCTTCAATCGCGGTTTCGTTAACAACGCTGGATTTCAGGCAATGGCGCCGGACGTCGATTATGTCTGTTTCCATGACGTAGACCTCTTACCCGAAGAGGCGGACTATCGCCTGTCAGAGAGGCCTGCGATGGCGATATCGGACGGGCTCAACTCTAGCTTCACCCCGGAATTTGTTCGGCAGCTCTTTAGCGCAGTCGTTTTAATGAGCAAGGAGCACTTTAGCTCGGCGAATGGGTTTTCGAACGACTATTGGGGATGGGGATTCGAGGACGTGGATCTTCGAGAGAGGCTGCTGCGGGTTGGGTGCAGCATCGAGCATCGCCCGGGTCGCTTCGGCGCTTAGCTCATGTTGATGCCGGAAGCTTTCCGGATGGCGAACCCACGCCAGCGCATGTTAGAAACAGACTTCGTTATGTGGACCTCTGGTTTGAGCAAGTCGCGCAAGGCTTCATTCGCAAGCGCAAAACTGATGAGTTCTGGAAGCGCGATGGTTTATCGAATTTAACGAGCATTCAGAAGGTGCATTCGCGGCGTCACTTGGAGCACAGCGGCAAAATTGTTGTGGAGCACATCTTGGTTGAACCCCTCCATCAGCCGCAACCGGCAGAGGGCTAAAAAGTCAGCTTAGGACTGATGCCGCAGATCTAAAGCTTTATGCCTACGCGCTTGGCCGTATAGCCCCGCTCCAAAATTGCGGCCCACCACGGCTTCTGATCGAGATACCACTTCACGGTCTTCTCGATTCCGCTTTCAAAAGTTTCTTCCGCGCGCCAGCCAAGTTGTCGCTCGAGCTTTGAAGCGTCGATTGCATAGCGATGATCGTGGCCGGGACGGTCACTAACAAACGAAATGAGGTGACGGCGCGATCCATCGCTTGTGGGAGCCATGTCATCAAGTAGGTCACAGATTGTCTGGACAACCTGCAGATTGGTACGTTCGTTACGGCCACCGACGTTATAGGTCTCGCCGATGTTGCCTCGTTCGAGAACCGTCGTCAGAGCCTTGGCATGATCCTCGACATAGAGCCAGTCGCGGATATTCTTGCCGTCGCCATAGACCGGCAACGGTTCACCCGCGAGACCCTTGATGATCATGTGCGGGATCAGCTTCTCCGGAAAGTGAAACGGCCCGTAATTGTTCGAACAATTCGTCACCAGCGTCGGCAGATCGTAAGTCTCCCGCCAAGCGCGTACCAGATGATCAGACGAAGCTTTGCTGGCAGAGTAGGGGGAGTTCGGGGCGTAGGCTGTCGTCTCCGTGAAGAGCCCCTCATCGCCCAGCGAGCCGAAGACCTCGTCGGTGGATATGTGGAGGAAGCGGAACGACGCACGCTTCTCGGGGGACAGGGTTCGCCAATGGCGTAGGGTCTCTTGCAGGATCGTGAAAGTACCTACGATGTTGGTCTGAACAAATTCACCTGGACCATCGATTGAGCGGTCGACATGGCTCTCGGCGGCGAGATTCATCACCGCGTCGGGTTGATACTTCTCGAACAACTTGCGAAGTGAGGCGCCTTCGCAAATGCACTGCTTCTCGAACTGATAATGCGGATTGCCTTCGGCGCCAGGTAAGGAGTCGAGATTAGCCGCGTAGGTGAGCTTATCGATGTTGACAACGCGCGCATGTGTATCGCGCAACAAATGTCGCACCACGGCAGAGCCGATGAAGCCGGCCCCCCCAGTCACGAAGATCGTTGAGCCTTTGAAGCGCATCTGGAGCGCCCTCCGTGATTGAAATTACTGTTGGAAAGAACGGGCAACCGATTTCAAGTATTCCCCGTAACTACTCTTGGCCGTCTTCTCAGCCACTTTCTCGAAAGCTTTCAGAGAGATGTAGCCCTGCCGCAAGGCAATTTCCTCGGGGCAAGCGACCCGCAAGCTCTGGCGCTGCTCCAGGATCTGTACGAAGTGACTGGCCTCCACGAGAGAGGCATGCGTACCCGTATCAAGCCACGCAAATCCGCGCCCGAGCACCTCGACAAAGAGGTCACCGCGCACGAGATAAGCGTTGTTGACGTCGGTGATTTCGATTTCTCCGCGGGCGGACGGCTTCACATTCGCGGCGATGTCCAGGACGTCGTTGTCGTAGAAATAAAGGCCCGTAACCGCGACGTTAGATTTTGGTTGCTTGGGTTTCTCCTCAATTGACAACGCTCGGCCGGTGGTATCGAGCTCGACGACACCATACTGCTCGGGCGTGTTCACGTAATAGCCAAACACCGTTGCGCCCTTCTTTCGCGCCCCGGCGTGGGCGAGCATCTCTGGAAGGCCATGGCCGTAAAAGATGTTGTCGCCCAGGATGAGGGCGACCGAATCCTGGCCTACAAATTCGCGTCCCACGATGAAGGCGTCAGCCAAACCACGGGGAGCGTCCTGGCTTTCGTAGGAGAATCGCACGCCGATGTCCGATCCATCGCCGAGCAGGCGCTGAAACAGAGGTTTGTCCAGAGGGGTCGAAATGATCAGAATGTCGCGAATCCCTGCCAGCATCAGCGTGGAAAGGGGATAATAGATCATCGGCTTGTCGAAAACCGGAAGCAATTGCTTGGATACAACGGTGGTCACGGGGTAGAGGCGCGAGCCAGTTCCGCCGGCGAGTATGATGCCCTTCATGGCCCTCTCACAAATTTACCAATTAAAACGTATCAGATGGAATAGCCGGCACAAGTTCGCTATAAATCTAGAGTAAACAAGGTTTTCGAGCCCCTCATATATCACAATGAATGTTATTGCGACTACGCTTCCTGAGGTTTTGGTTATTGAACCCAAGCTGTTTGGCGACCAGCGGGGCTTTTTCCTCGAAACCTACCGGTTCGACCGCTACGCCGAACACGGTGTCAGCCGCCCGTTCGTGCAGGATAACATGTCGCGCTCGTCCTATGGGGTGCTTCGCGGCCTTCACCTACAAAACCCCTCGACGCAAGGCAAGCTCGTCAGTGTCGTGCGGGGCACGGTATTGGATGTTGCCGTAGATGTCCGTGTTGGAAGTCCGAATTTCGGGCGGCATGTGGCGGTTGAACTTAGCGAGGAAAATCGCAGGCAATTGTGGGTGCCTCGAGGTTTCGCGCACGGGTTCGCGGTGCTGTCTGAAACGGCGGATTTCTTTTACAAATGCGATGATCTCTACAGCCCAAAGGACGAACTTGTCGTCCGATGGGATGATCCCGCCATCGGGATCGATTGGGGCATTCCCAACCCGTCATTGTCGCCGCGTGACGCGGAGGCGCCTTTGCTCGTGGACGTGACGAATTTGCCGACTTACGGGCAAGTGTAATGCGGGTCCTTCTGACCGGGACCAGTGGGCAGGTTGGTGGAGCGCTGTTGCCTCTGCTGAATACTTCACACGTGGTCTTGGCGCCGCAGCGTGCGGAACTCGATCTTTCTCGGCCCGAGACCGTAGCTGAAGCGTTAGATGGCCTAGTGCCCGACCTCATAGTTAACCCAGCTGCTTACACAGCTGTCGACAAGGCTGAGGATGAGGCAGAACTCGCTCTGCGCGTGAACGCAGCATCTCCCGCCGCCATGGCCGCTTGGGCCCGTAAACGTAACGTTCCCCTGATCCATTTCTCTACAGACTATGTCTTCGATGGATCGGGCGAGACACCCTGGCGCGAAGGGGACAGATGCGGACCCCTCTCAAGTTATGGGCGTAGCAAGTGGGAGGGAGAGCGAGCAATCCAGGCATCTGGCGCAGCCCACCTCATCTTGCGAACGTCGTGGGTGTACGCCGCACAGGGAACAAACTTCCTTCGCACGATGACGCGTTTGGCGCGCGAGCGTGACGAATTGCGGGTGGTGGCGGACCAGTTTGGCGCCCCAACGGCGGCGGCTTCAATCGCAGAGGCGACATCGGCCATCATTGATCGACGCACAAACACTACGGATTTGGCCGAGGATTTCGCGGCGGCAGAGGGGCTCGTCCATCTGGCAAACGCCGGCGCGACGTCCTGGCATGGCTTCGCAACAGCGATCGTGGATGGCCTCAAGTTGAGAGGTCAGGCAGTCAAGGCTGCGACGATTCACGCCATCGCGACCAGCGAGTTTCCCACAAAAGCAATCAGGCCTGCCAATTCGCGGCTGGACACGTCAAGGCTCCGCCAGGCCTTCGGTGTGTCGATGCCATCTTGGAGCCAGGCTATGCACCGTGAACTCGATCGTTTGATTCGGCTGGGATAATTCGGGTGCTTCTCAAGATCCGGGGGCTTCTGCCGTTGATCGTCATCGGTCGTAGCGAGCAGATGGTTGGCAAAGCTAACTCCCGCTGATCTGCCAAAAGGAGCGAGCACGCGATGGTGAAGCTCTCCGAGCTGCTGGTGCTCGAGTCGAGTCGATCATGAGCCGCCTCAAACCGCAGCATCGAACAAGTCAGCATCGAAGGTCGACGTCCGACAGGATCATGGGTTATTTGAGTTTTAGATCTTCGAGTGTTGTTCCTGCCGCAAGTAGGTCGTGTACCCATCGCGGCTGACTCCCGCGTCCACACCACGTCTGTGACGGATTGTTTGGGTTTCGGTATTTTGGACGGACACGCGGATATGGCTTCCGCGGCTTGGTCAGGTGAGATTTTAGATTGGTTCGTTGTTGGATCGTCTCGCTGATTTCATGATGATGAAGCAAAAGGTCGTCCAACGACATGGATTGATAGTCCCTCATCGCTACCTCCCCGGTGCTAAAAAGATCTTGTAATGGAAATGCTTATGAGATGATCCCTTGGTGGGCGTACGTCACCAGTGCGTGGCCCGGTAAATCGGAAACAAGATTGAAAGAGTCCGCAGTGTAATCGCCAAGAAGAGTCAGGTGAGCGACTTGTGCTCCGTTTGCGATGGTTAGCGTGCCGCCGGTGTTCGCATTCTGGACGTAACTGATAGTGGCTGAATCGGGGTTGAAGTTGTTCAACTCGATAATGTCCAAATCGTTGAACCCTGAAATCGTACCGTTGAAATGGAAGGCATCTCCGAGCGACAGGGTGCCGCCACTAGCCAGGCCAAAAACCACGTTGGCGTTTGAAGCGGCCTCGAACTCAAGCAGGCCTGGGCCATCGATAATCGCTGTGCCGTTTCCGCTAACGGCACCTTTGACCGTCAGATTGGCAGTATTCGCCCAGAGGAAGCCCGAATTGTCGACTGCGCTGACAACGATCAGGCCTCCTGGTCCAGAAGCCTCCAAAATTCCCGCGTTGTGGATCACATTCGAGCCAGTGTCGATGATAAGCGGTTGGTTGCCTGTCGCGTTGACGTTGCCGGCGTTGATGAAGTTCAGTTGTCCGTTGCCCAATTGACCTGCACCGGAGATGACGTTGTTTTCGTTGTTCAGGGTGACATTCGGGCTCGTTCCCGAAATGATGTTGCTGTTATCATCCGAGAGTAAAAATTGCCCGCCCCCCTTAAGCGTCAATCCGGGTTGAATGAGCTGCACGATGGTTTCGTCGCCTGCCGCGCTTACTAGGACGGTGCCGGTATTGTTCATTTCTCCGCTGATCGGGAGTAAGGCTCCGTCAGAAACTGACATCGTGCCAACATTGCTGAACGCTGGTGCCAGATCGAAAACGAAATTGCTTGCCGTTAGCGAAGACGATGAGATGCCCGGTAGCGTAATAGATTGCTCATCACCCAGCGCAATGACGGCGCTGCCGGAGACATCGTCCAGCATGTGCGCTTGAACGGCGCCGAAGTCGGTGGCGGAAAAGCCGATCAGATCGATTTGATCGGCACGAACATCGAAATTGTAAAGGAGGTCATGACCAATGGGTTGCGAGAACACGATCAAGTCATGACCGCTCGCCGCCGTAAGGAAATCGTCGCCTGCATAAGCGAAGATTGGCCTTCCTTGGGCGTAGGCTTCAACATTGTCAGCGACGACGTGGTTTGTACTTGTACCGTCCTGCGTGGTCACTACTTCAGTTATTATTAGAAGCGCGGCGCCTTCGAAAGTACCCGGCGTTGTTATCGACAGAGATGCAGGATCGGCTGTTTGCACCGACCAAGTACCATCAGCGCTTCGAACTTCATCGGTTACGATCCAGTCGTCCGCAACGCCGGCGAGTGTGACAGTGACTATGGCGCCAGATTGCAAGAACGGGTCGGCTAAGCCGAGATTGATTTCGGAGCCAGCGACGCCAGCCGGAGCTCGATGCGGCGGATCATCATCGCTGATTGTAGTCGTCACGACCTTGGCAGTGCCATCAATGGTCTGAACTGTGAAGGTGTCGTTGAGATGTTGGCCTTCATCGAGCCTATGTACGGTCGGGTTTGAATAATCGAGCGTATAGGTCCAAATGCCCGACGCGGTCAGTTGATAAGTGCCGTAGCCGTGGCTAGTGGCCGACCCAGCAGGCTTCGGTATGAAGGTGTTGGGATTATTGTCGATGTCGGTGTCGGTTACCTTGCCAGTATCGGTTAACTTGCCGCTACCCGGGCCGTCATCGGGAATCTCCACATTGCCGCTCAGCTTACCCGAGATTATCGCGGCATCGTTCTTACCGGTGATGGTGACGTCGATCAGCTCCGAAGCAGTGCCGTCGGCCGACTTCACAGTGAGGGTGTCATGGACGACCTGGCCACCGACAAGCCCCTGGACTTTGGCGGCAGAGTTATCGAGCGTGTAGCCCCAATCGCCGGTGGCAGGATCGAACGTGAAAGTGCCGTAGGTCCCGGCCGGGGAGCCTGGTATCTGGAAGTGATCCTGCCCGGTATCGGCGTCCTGGACTGTCAGCGTGCCACACGCAGTCAGCTTGCCGTCTTCCTCGACCGCGCCGATGGCCGCTCCCGAGATTGCCGCCGCATCGTCGCTGCCGGTGATGGTGACGTCGATCAGCTGCGAAGCGGTGCCGTCGGCCGACTTCACGGTCAAAGTATCATGGACGATCTGGCCACCGGCAAGCGCCTGGACTTTGGCGGCAGAGTTATCGAGCGTGTAGCTCCAATCGCCGGTGGCCGGATCGAACGTGAAGGCGCCGTAGGTCCCGGCGAGAGAAGCGGGCGTCTGGAAGTGATCCTGCCCGGTATCAAGGTCCTGGACCGTGAGCATGCCGCACGCACTTAGCTTGCCGTCTTCCTTCACCGTGCCAATAGCTGTTCCCGAGATCACGGCGGCATCGTTGCTGCCGGCGATAGTCACGTCGATCAGCTGCGAAGCGATGCCGTCAGCCGACTTCACGGTCAGGGTGTCGTGGACGACCTGGCCGCCAGCAAGCGCCTGGACCTTGGGGGCGGAGTTATCGAGCGTGTAGCTCCATTCGCCGCTGGCAGGGTCGAACGTGAACGTGCCGTAAGCTGCGGCGAGGGAGGCTGGCGTCTGGAAGTGGTCTTGCCCGGTGTCGATGTCCTGGACCTTGAGCGTGCCGCACGCAGTTAGTCTGCCGTCTTCCTTGACTGCGCCAGTCGCTGTTCCCGAGATCACCGCGGCATCGTTGCTGCCGGTGATGGTGACGTCGATCAGCTGTGAAGCGGTGCCGTCGGCCGACATCACAGTCAAAGTGTCATGGACGATCTCGCCACCAGCAAGCGCCTGGACTTTGGCGGCAGAGTTATCGAGCGTGTAGCTCCATTCGCCGGTGGCGGGATCGAATGTGAAGGTGCCGTAGGTCCCGGCGAGAGAAGCGGGCGTCTGGAAGTTATCCTGCCCGGTATCGGCGTCCTGGACCGTCAGAGTGCCACACGCAGTCAGCTTGCCGTCTTCCTTGACCGCGCCGGTCACCGCTCCCGAGATTGCCGCCGCATCGTTGCTGCCGGTGATGGTGACGTCGATCAGCTGTGAAGCGGTGCCGTCGGCCGACTTCACGGTCAAAGTTTGATGGATGATCTCGCCACCAGCAAGCGCCTGGACTTTGGCGGCAGAGTTATCGAGCGAATAGCTCCAGTCGCCGGTGGCGGGATCGAACGTGAAGGCGCCGTAGGTCCCGGCGAGCGAGGCTGGAGTCTGGAAGTAGTCCTGGCCGGTATCGGCGTCCTGGACTGTCAGGGTGCCACACGCAGTCAGCTTGCCGTCTTCCTCGACCGCGCCGGTCACCGCTCCCGAGATTGCCGCCGCATCGTTGCTGCCGGTGATGGTGACGTCGATCAGCTGTGAAGCGGTGCCGTCGGCCGACTTCACGGTCAAAGTGTCATGTACGACCTGGCCGCCGGCAAGCCCCTGAACTTTGGCGGCAGAGTTGTCGAGCGTGTAGCTCCAGTCGCCGGTGGCAGGATTGAACGTGAAGGTACCGTAGGCCCCGGCGAGGGTAGCTGGCGTCTGGAAGTGATCCTCGCCGGTATCGGCGTCATGGACCGTCAGAGTGCCACACGCAGTCAGCTTGTAGTCTTCCTTGACGGCGCCGATCCCCGTTCCCGAAATCACGGCCGCATCGTTACTCCCGGTGATAGTGATGTCGATCAGTTGCGAAGCAGTGCCGTCGGCCGACTTCACGGTCAGTGTGTCGTGGACAACTTGGCCGTCGGCGAGCGCCCGGACCTTGGCGGCAGTGTTATCGAGCGTATAGCTCCATTCGCCGGTGGTTGGATCGAACGTGAAGGTGCCATAGGCCCCGGCGAGTGAAGCCGCCGTCTGGAAGTTATCTTGCCCGGTATCGACGTCATGGACCATCAGAACGCCGTGCGCCGTCAGCCCGCCGTCTTCCATCACCGTGCCGGTAGCCGTTCCCAAGATCGTCGCCGGATCGTTGCTCCCGGTGATGGTTAGAGACAGAGCTTTATGGAAGATTTCGGACCCCGCTCTGCTATCAAATTCGAGTATGACTACGACATTCTGATTGGCGCCAAGAAAGGCAAACTTTGCGGGATCGTAGCTGATTGCGCCAGTCGCGGCATTGAGAGTTAAAAGCTTTGCCAGATCGGCACCTGGTGGGGCGGTCGAAGGCCCGCTCACCGATTTGATCGTGGCGGTTCCTGGTACATATGGAACAAGAACGTCAGCAGGATTGGAATCGGTGATGATGACCTGATCTGCAATTGTGAAACTCGCTTTATCTGAAGCAGAAATCACATCGACAGATTTGATTGAGATAAACGGAATGAACAGATCGCCCGTTTGATTGAATACAGCCGTTTTCTCGGGTGCTATCGTAAAGTTAAAGTTCGGGATACCGGCTAGGCCGCCTGCACCGTTCATCGCCAGACCACGGCTGTCGGGGGTGACCGTGTCGGTGAAATTCGTGGTGAGCCTGGTGTTGTCCGAATTCGCGCTGAACTTCAGCGAGAACACATCGGAGATGAGCTTCTGAACCTCCGGCGACAATAATGCATTGGAGACCGAGACATTACCGCCGCTGATCTGGATCATCTGTCCAGCTTGGTTGACTGTCCCGATCGGGAGCAGTGTGATCTTGTCGAACAAGACGTAGGAGCCAGTGGTGCCGTCGGGCTCGACCAGAACCTGAAAATTGGCGTGAGGCTGCGGATCTCCACCGCCAAGCGGCACGAAGAAACTTATCTGGGTGAGCACGGCCGTTCCACGGATACCCATGGTAGCGACCGGAGTATCGATCTTCATGTCGCCGTGCTTAGCGGTCTCACCGGCGACGAAGCTGATTGTGCCCGCAATCAAGCTGAGCAGCGACGCGTTGTTCGACCCATTGGGGTCGTAGATCATCTCGTTCAACACCATCCTCGCGTTTGAGGACAGGCCGAACACTGTGCCGTCGATGAAGGTGACGCCGAGGGTCGAATCCGAACCGGTTACCAGCACGTCGCCCTTCTGGACGTCGTCGCCATTATTCAGGATGATTGATACGCCGTTGCGGATCGCGGTGGCATTCCCCGCCAGCTTCGTTACGTGGCCAATAATCTGGGATGTCGCTGTGCTGGGCGCCGCCTGAGCATACTGAACGTGGCCGGCGAGCGCGTTGACAAGATCTCCGCTGAGATGCGCGCCGTCGGGCGAAGAAAGCGCTGCGCGCTTCTCACCCTTGAAATAGTCATGGACGACGAACTCCCGCCCATCATTAGATAGGACGAGGTCGACGCCAGCACGCTTGTACTCGCCGTGAAACAACAGATTGGGATCAGGTACGAGGAGTGCGCCGTCGGGCGCGTGTCCGTGAGCCTGTACGGCAAACGAATCCCCGTGACTCGAGGCCAGGGGATGAGAGCCCTGGCCATCTACAGCAGGCCGCGCGGCGTCAAAATCGCCCGTGTAATTCAATTGGGCACCGCCAATGAGCTAATATTAAATCGACAAAATTCTCGTCAAATTTGTATCACCCTTGCCGCAGCAAGTAATCAACCAGAACGCGATTAAGTTAAATTCGGTATGGCAGTGTTGCTTACGTATTTGGCTAGGCCCTGCCTGTCCGCCGAAGCTGCGACGTTCGTCCTGATCTCAGAAGATCCGCGAATCCGCTACGGAGGTCGCTTTGCTCAACAGCGCCACTGAAGAGTCTTGCGGCTTGCTTCACGGGTAAGAACAGCAGACCCAACAACTCGAATGACAGCGTCGCGATATCAGGTTGATGCTGCGACCTTGAAACCATTGAGGGCTCGCGCCAAAGCTATCTGGTAAACTCAGGAAATTGCCAGATTAGATTTTTCGCCGACAACGGTCATCTCTGCGACGAGAAGGTAGCAACGTGTGGAGAATTAAATGAAAGCGCTCATCATATTATCATGCTTTGCCATCCTTACATCTTCGTCTGTTTGCGCACAGCGGGCGGCGGATTCGTTGCCGGAGATGACGATCGACTGCTATCAATCGTTTGCGAGCAAGACGCAATTTCCGGAGCACGATAATAAGAACGTTGGAATTGACAGCGATGTTCTTGAGAAGCCGTTAGTGCGGTACAGACTTCAGGTCGTCGGAAAAACCATACTTAAGATTATCAGGGACCCAGATCGCCCAGCGTTTCGAACTGAGTACGGCAAGACGGTCTGGGAGATGAAAAGTGATTTCACCAACAAGCATCAGATCGTAGCTTGGAGGGAGGACAAGACCGGTGGAATCGTGAGGCTTTTCACGTTCGATTTTGTGGACCTGTTGTTGAGCACGGTTGATATCTCACCCGCGCGTTCGATTGCCGCCGGTATCGAACTTCACGTCATGAAATGCAGTAGCACGAGACCCTAGCCATTTTGCACGAGCCAATCGAGCGCCCCATCAACGCGCAAGCCGCTTTACGATATCTCCGAGAGCCAGCGTGCGAGAGGTCCCATCTCTTCGATGGTTCGAGCTCGGGACTTGGGAAATGCGACCTGTGTCTTCCGCGTGGTGCGGGGTGGCTGTCCAAACGTAGCACGAAACGCACGATTGAAGGCGGGGATGCTTCGGAAGCCGGCACCGTATGCTATGGGCCCAATGCGCCGGTTCTGAAGGCCAGGAGCCATTAGTTCTTGGTATGCCCGGTGAAGGCGTCTCGTTCGTATATAGGAAGCGACACCGCCGACCGGTTCAAATAGTCGGTAGAGCGAGGCGCGCGAAAGCCCGAACGTACGCGCGAGCTTCTCAACGCCCAAGTCCCGCGCAGCCAGATTGGTCTCGATGAATTGTGACAGCGTCACGAAGCTTTCTAACGGTGGTGCGTGGGCCGTATGCACATTCGGCTCCCCAGCTGCAGCCGCGGCAACCACATCCGCTGTCAGAGAGGCAATGCCGCGCGCCAACTGGTCCAAAACGGACGGCGTTGTGACGTCCAGCTGAGTGAGTAATGCTCGCAACGCTGCGGTTGCGACGACCGTTCCCGGTTGATCGGCCTTGACCACTCTCGCGTTTAAAGTTGTAAGGCCCTTCAGCCGATCCAGCAGTTGCGACCGCGGCAGCCACAACGTCATTTCGGAAGAATTCGTCCCGTCGCTTTCGCGGACCAATTCTATTGGCTCGCGCAGGTCCAAGAGCAAGATGTCGCCGAGCCGACCTGTTGCGCCGCTCGCGCGCTCGTCGATCGTCCCGCTCAGAATTACGCAGATTCCCACTTGCTCGAACCGGCCAAATTTTGACGGGTCGTGGACGAGGCTCGCGCAATCGCAGGAGCTTTGGGTGATGACGAAACTGCTGCTGGCCCAGACATCGATGGCACTCTTCTGGTTTGGGAAAGGCGTTGGCGACGTGAATATCGGCGATACGGCTGCCAGCCACTCACCACCACTGTCTCCCCCAAGCTCTGATGACCAGTGGAAAGATCGTAAATCCATTCGCTCAATATATCTCAAGTTACAGTTATTTCGTTTCTCCGTATATCAACGGGATTTGCAATCGGTTATGAGAACCTTGGGGTGTGGTAAATATTGGATTTCGAGGTTATCACGATGGTTACAAAAACGAGTGAGGAATTTAATTTCGCGTACGAGTTGGTAAAGACGGGCGGAACATATAAGCTCGTCGATGCTGATTCCTCGTCACCTGGAGTCAACCCGGTCGCGGTCGGGGTGAAGGCGGTAGACCGGTCCGGAAATGATCCGCTCGATCACGGCGACAAGGTCAAAATCAGCGACGTTGCAAGCGGCTCGTTGAGCAACGGCAACAAATATACCTTCATCGCGACTGCCGATCTGGCTGGCCATAACGGCATCATTATCCAGGACAACCACGGTAACTATTTCTTCCTGACGGATACCGCGTATTCCGGCAATTTGAACGGCCAACACGGCAGGCTGACCAATGTCGACACGAATGCCGAGGTCACATTCTGCTTCTACAGCGGTACGCTGATCCGGACGCCCCAGGGTGATGTTGCTGTAGAAGCACTCAAGCGTGGCGACCTCGTGCTGACTCATGATGGACGCACAGTCCCAGTCGATTGGGTCGGCATTCAGACGGTATCGACCGTCTTTGCCGATAAAATGCGGTCGCTGCCGATCCGCGTTCGGGCAGGAGCTTTGGCCGACAATGTGCCGTCCCGAGACTTATTGGTCTCTCCCGATCACGCGCTGTTGGTGGACGGCACGCTCATCCAAGCTGGCGCGCTTGTGAATGGCGCTTCGATCGCGCGAGAGACCGCGGTCCCATCGACGTTCGTCTACTATCACGTCGAGGTGGAAGATCATTCGTTGATCATTGCAGAAAATACCCCAGCGGAGACGTTCATCGACAACGTTGATCGTCTTGGCTTCGACAATTGGGCCGAGCATGTAGCGCTCTATCCAAACGGCAAGCCGGTTAGCGAGTTGCCGTACCCTCGCGCAAAATCGCACCGTCAGGTACCAGTCAGCATTCGCATTGCGCTGGCTGCAAGAGCTCAAACCGATATGCCGCAGGACGCGCAATCTGTTGCGTAGTGCGGCAGGTCAAAAAGAGGCGGCTCTAAGTCGCCTCTTTTTTTGCCCCTTTCTGATAGCAGTGCCCAGAATTTGGGATTGTATGGTATCGTTTTGTTACCAAAGGTAGTGGGTTCCTCGCACTGTTAACCAAAGTATCTCGAATTCTGCTCAAAACGTCTCAAAGATAATCGCGACGCCTTTTCCTCGCGGGTTTGTTTAGATAACAAACGGTTAACTCCCCATTCAATGCAGGGGACGCTTTTAGCTTCGCTTTTTTGGAAATTTAAAGGATTGCGCAAATGGCAACGAAGACGTGGGACGGCGGGGCTTTTACCAGCAATTGGGGTGATGCGAACAACTGGAGCCCGAATGGAGTTCCGGGGGCAAGCGATGACGTCACCTTGGTTTCAAGCAATGGCAACAGCACACTATCGATCAATTTAAATGTGAATGTGTCCATCAAATCGCTCACTATTACCGGCGACGACCAGGGTGGCTCGACCCACTTCACGACGCTCACGGTTCAGTCTGGAAAAACCCTAACGACAAGCGGTGCAATAAATCTATCGAACTCATTCTCGGTAATCACGGGGGCCGGAACAATTACCGCCGGTGCTGGGATCTCCGGCTCGGGTACGATTACGGCGAGCGGCGGTACCCTCGACGTCTTTGGCACAATCAATAGTGGCATTGGCCTTACGATCGGCACGTCAGCCAATTCGACGTTGAAGATCGAAGGCACTGCAACGGCTTCATCCGCTATTTCGATTGGTGACCCCGATCAAACTTTGGAAATCGGCCCTTCCGGATCTTTGACGATCAATGCGGCCGAAAGCATCACAAGCGGTACCATCAAGTTGAGTGGTGGCACGCTCAAGGACGCATCCGGAATCACCATTGGATCTGGTGCGAAACTAACAGGCTTCGGCGTCATCGATACTGGCACCACGGTCAATGGATCGGGCACGATCACGGCGAGCGGTGGTACGCTGGAGTTCAAAGGCGCGGTCGATAGTACAGGCACCGCTTCGACATTCCATATCGCCTCCAACAGTACGCTTAAGTTCGACAATACTGTTGGCACCGGCTCGATCAAGCCGACGATTGCTTTCGATGCAGCTACCGGCACGCTCGACCTTTCAAGCATGAGCGGCGAGTCGAGCAACTTTCATGGAGTTGTTACCAGCTTCAAGTCAGGCGATCAGATCAAGCTTACGGTCGCAAGCGCGGGTACAGAGACCTATACGACGAGCTTTAGCGGCGGGCAAACAACGCTGATCATCAAGCAGGGCTCCACGACAGTCGGCACGGTGGTTCTGCAGGGAGATTATCGCAACGCGCACTTCTCTATCGGGGAGAGCGGCACTCTCGACACCATCACGACCGATGCAGCCTGTTTCATGGCGGGCACGATGATCCAGACGCCGAATGGCGGGGTTGCCGTTGAAGAGCTTAAGCGCGGCGATCTCGTGTTGACGAGTGACGGCCAGGTGAGGCCGGTCAGCTGGCTCGGCGTGCAGACCGTTTCCACGCGCTTCGCTGATAAGATGCGTGTTTGGCCAATCCGGGTGCTCGCAGGTGCATTGGAGCAGAACGTGCCTTCTCGCGACTTGTTGCTTTCGCCAGACCATGCCCTCTTGGTCGAGGGTGCACTAGTCCAAGCGGGAGCGTTAGTGAACGGCACGTCTATTCTGCGCGAAACTAATGTCCCAGAAGTATTCGTCTACTATCACGTCGAGCTTGATGATCATTCTTTGATCCTGGCCGAAAATACACCGGCGGAAACTTTCGTCGACAACGTGGATCGTTTGAACTTCGACAACTGGGCCGAATATCAGGAGCTCTACCCCGAGGGCAAGCCGATGACCGAATTGTCGTATCCCCGAGCAAAAGCGCAGAGGCAGGTTCCGGTCCGCACCCGGATCACGCTGGCTGCACGGGCGCAAGCTATCGGAGCCGACGCGACGGCCGTAGCCTGAAGGTAAAAGGCTTCAGCAGCTTAGAAAATGGCGCCTACGGGCGCCTTTTTTTTACCTTTTGTGGTGATCAGAGTATCCCTCCGGGGGCGGCCGCCTTGTGAAGTTTGGGCGTCTTTCTGAGGATGTGACTTTAAGTCTAGCCTTAAGGTCATGTGGCGAATGCAGGTGAAGGTATTGGGCGCTGAACGTCGGCGCCGATGGAGTTACGACGAGAAGGTCCGTCTGATTGAAGAGACGTTACAGGCTGGCGAGACGGTGTGCGGCGTTGCGCGCCGATTGACATTCATGAGCCTGATCTGGCGGCGCGTTGTTCAGGATAAGCGGCTAAAGCTGCCGGGGATCATCGCTTTTACATGGGGCGCTCGGCTACGCTTCGGCCGGTGCCGTATTGATCTTGACGACCGATCAGATGACACGCCCTGCTACAATCGAAATAAAAACCCGCCGACCTTGGGGGCCGGCGGGAGTTGCAGATAGCGAGAGGCGGACACCAATCGCTCCGGTTTGTTTACGACTGAATGCAGAGCCCGTGAACTGCTCCTCTCCATTCATCCTTAATGTCTTTATAATAATCTAAGCTTTGGGACGGGGCCGTGGGGGACATACGCGGCCTTGTGCTTGGGGGGAGGCCCGCCAACTACCCAGCCCCGGCGGGCCTTCCCTCACCAGTTTCACGCACGTTAAGCACAGCTCTGGTTGCCTCCGCCGCGCAACAGATTTAATTTGAAATTAACTAATTCGGGCGGGTAGGATCTTGCGACCGGGGCTGGTAGATATTTCACTTAGATCTTTTTCACCCGGATTTTTTCGACGATCAGGGCCGCAGCGGTCCCTCCGCTGCGGCCTTAGTCGTGAGAGCTCTCTAACGTAAACCGTCAGGCCTCAATTCAGTTTGCGGCGTAGCTCCTCAACAATAGCGCGCTGCTGATCGATTTCCTCTTCAACCAGCCGCCGAACTTCCTCAGCGCGACGGATTGGGTCGAGACTTGTTGGGCGGGTCCGCTCTAACCCAAGGCGGGCTTGTCGGACGCTATGCCGCTCATTTTAGGTCGTCGCATTTTTTCCGGCCTTAGCCACCGCTTCGATCAGAACCGAGCACTTTTCATATTCCTTCGCATCGCCGGCAACAGTCCCGCGAAGCTCTCGGCATTCGCCGCCGTCGAAGAACCACCTCGTGTGGCCAACGGCGACGATCACTTTGCATCTGGGGCACGGCACCTGCATCGGCGCAATATGCACTCAGAGTCGGTTCGTTTCCAGTCAGTAGCCCAGAGAGAAGCAGGTCAGGAGATCTGTCCAAAGGGGAGGCATGGTAGGCCTGAGGCCCCAGGCTATCTTCCTAAGGTGCTTAGTGCGCATACACACCAGGGGGCGAAGCTGTGGTCCAACCGTTCGTGCCTGCCGCCCGGCCAGAAGAAAGCCCGCCAAACCGCAGCGCGGTACTCGGCAGCACTTAAACCACGCTTCCAAAATCGTTGCCTTGCTTGGCAGCCTCCTAAAGCATCCTCGGCGGAAGCAGTCAGCTTCCTTTCAAGATAATGGATGTGGGGTGCGGGCATAATGGTGCGGTTGCTTGACCGTCAGTCCGCTCGATACTGAAACTAACGCCTAGCCCACTAAATTGGTGAATATGGTGGTCTTTGTGCGTGATTAGAACGCCCGGCCGCAACTGACGCCCGACGCATGCTTTCTGTTTTGCCATTGCGCAACAATTTGGATCCGGATCAGCAGATAACGGTTGGGTGAATGAAGCCATAAACTCCTCGCTTGAAACAGTCCTGAAACGACCGGGGTTTACCTCTCTATATTGAAGGGGATTTCAAATGATGGCGCTCAAATTTGCAATCGTGCTTGGTGCAGGCGTTTTCTTCTCTTTGTGGTCCGGCGATCTCGGATCCGACGTTGTCCTCGCCATCATGGCTTGCCTGTCCTAGCGACATATCCGTCACCCTCGCGGCCGGTGCGCTCACATTAAGTGAGAGGCACCGGGCCTGCCGATCTACGGCTTTCCCCCTTGAGGTTCGGCTGCGTAAGCACGAAACAGCCTTAGCAACAACCGTCGGACTAGCGCGCTCGCCAATCCGATACGCGAGCGATGTCACTCCCGGCTGGCTCCCAACCAGAGCGCCTGAGGGCAAGATTGGCGGACGTCTGCGCTGCTCAGTCAACGAACTTCACGCCGATACGGCTGCCGCTCGACCATACCAAGCAACAGTTCTTGATGGCGCGGTTGTTCTGGATCATCAACTTGAATTGCGGTCTTGTAGATCGCGGGTCTGCCAGCTCAATCGCAGCTCCTTCTTCCGAGATGTTGAGCACGCGGCACCGGACACTAGATCCATCGCCGAATATGTAGGCGATCTCATCGATCTCCGCGCGGTCGTGTTTTCGACGCTCGTCCACTGATCAGATCTTTCGATGGTCGTGTAGAAAGGAGATGCCAATCTCCTCGCCATTGACCCATGCCAGCTCGCAGCGCCGATAGGCAACTCCTCTGGTTGGCAGCACCAAGAAGAATTCCTTCAGGGCTAGTCCGTCGAGACTTTCGATATGGAGCTTCGCACCTGCCTGGGAAACGTCAGTCATTTTACAAGGCCGGCTCCAGGTCCCGTCGATAGCAAGGATGTGAACATCGATGGGTCGCGAGAACACAACCCACGATGATTGACGATTTTCCCTGTCAGGGCAAGATGACATCTTAATATCGAATGCCGCTTCATTCGCTCTGTTCCGCCACTTGTTGGATCAGTTGAAACTGTCGAGTGACCTGCAACGCTATATCGGATCGCTCCCTGCGTAGCGCGGCCTCTTGTTCAGAAACGTCGTGCCCGTCCCTTTCGAGAGCTTGGATCAGGATCTGCTTGTCTTCAACCGCCCGATGGCGCGCGGCAATCTCCTGCGTCAAACTGGCCAACTCCAAGTCAATTTCCGAGGGCATCGCAATCTCCTTGCCAAGCAACATTCGCTTATAAAAATCGGAAATTATCTGTTATTTACTGCAAAACTCTTACCTCACGGGTTTGGTGACCTGCTGGTCAAGAGCTGATGCGGTAAGGCGCGCTCCACGCCATCGCGCTGCCGGGCTGGCGCGCCAACCATTGGCCACGCTGCAGGACGCCCAACGGGGCGATTATAATAATTCAAATAATTTAAACTAATGCATCGAGCTTACGCCCCAGAGTCCAATTTTCGCCAAGCTCGAATGGCTTTCTGGCGCCGGGGCAGGACCAACTCCGTAGGAGTCCTACATATGTTAAGACCCAGTTTTTGTCGCGTTTGTATTGGTCATTATCGGGGCCACCGCTACAGAAGCGCGCCGCATAAGTTTTAATAAAGCGCCTGAGTGCAACGTCACGGTGCCCTGCGACTTTTCGTTCTCGCAACCAAATCTATTCAGCAATTCACGACGATCGCAGGCGCTTCAGGCGGCGCGCGCTCGGAGGTGGTATGCTGAAGCCTCGGTAGACAGAGGACAAGTCGTTGGTAGCCGGCCGGCAGGCTGCCCTCACGCTTTCTGCGGATGCGGTGCATCCATCAAGGTATTTGGTCGCATCGCACGGACTTAAATCTCGCGTCCAATTGGCTACCATTTCCTCGCGTAACGCCGGCTCCGGGAATGGTTGCCGCGCGGCATGGTCACGTGTTTGTCCTAGAGCAGCATGTTGGCGGCGACGTATGGATGGCATACGATCCCAACTCGGGAGGAGGCGCCCCGAGAATCCACGCGCGTTCTCTACGAGGTTATAGGGTCGTCAATCCTCGCGCCTGAGGCGATCGCTCGGCCGGTGTGGCGTTGGAAAACGGCCTCCGGCTGAGCGGCGACAGCATCTATCAGCAGGCTCACCTTCTGCTCGTGCGCGTGACCAACCGCGGACTGATGGGGGGCTACCCTTTGCTCATCGTGCAGTTAAACTGTTGGGCGAGGTTCATTTTATTGTCCGCGAAGCACCGTGGTAGCTTCTTCTGGGAAACTAGGCAAAGCAGTTTGATTAGGCCGCAAATCCGTGCTGGAATCGGATCCGCTCAGTACAACCCTCGGCATGCAGGGGGTACTAGATGGGGGGAAGATTGATGGCTAGGCACTTCGGTTTAAATTCTACATCAGCGGCACGGTCAGCGTTCGCAGGGACCACGAGCACTTCGCTGGACCGGGTTGTGTCGGCATCGGCATCGGCATCGAAGAGTCATTTTCCGGACAATTCGCCAATGACAAGGCGCTCTTCCCCGCGCTCCGAATTGCTGTACTCGCCGGCGAGCTGGCGGGGCTCCCGTGTTCGACGATCCATCTCAGCAGATTAAAGGTCTCCAGCACCGGCCCGGCACCACGATAAGCCCGAAACGCAGGCTGCTGCGTGGGCTGGCACCTGCGCTCAGACCCAACCTCTTCAGCTGAAAGGAAGAGGTCGCTGGCCTGGACAGAACAGCACCGGCTGCGATCGTCGTGACATTCGCATTCTGTGGCTCATCGGCAGTCCAAGCCGGAGGCATCTTCGCGGAGCTATCCCGATCGCGAAGCAAGGGAGCCGCTTAGCGCTTGCATTTGAACGGATACTTCTAGGTCTCGCAATCGGCAGCCAACCTGAGCTTTCTCAGGAGCGGCGCAAACCCATCGGTCGAACATTCTTTTGCTACGCTCGCGAGACGTTTTTCGGCGGGCCGCCTGGCGGATTTTTTTGCGCTGCTTGCAAGCTTTTTGGCTTCCGGCTGCGAAGCGTAGGGATCATGCCAGTGACGAGGAACGAAATCAGGCGATGGTTTTGGCCAGATTATAGGGGAAGCCGGTCGGGGCTCTTGCTGCACCGCCACGAAGCTTACCTCCGTTATTTGCTTGGGCAGCGCGACAGCACTCTCCACAAGAGTTGGCAACCTATCAGATTTATTAGAGGTTACAGTCGAAATAGGTCCAACAAACGCAAGCAGCGCATCCGACTGAGGGGGTGCATCCGACCTACGGCCCCCAATAACAATCGAACAGATTGCAACTGAGCCAAGTATCCCGAGTACAATAGTTTTTGGCATTTGCCAGTCCCCGCATTGGCAACGTTAACAACTTGCTACGAATTGGGTCTGGAATGAGGCCAAATTGCTCAGTTCGGTTAATTAAGAACAGAGCATTGAATCGTATGAATGCGGCCGGCGGGATCCGCAAGCAAGTGGCAGCGCCAGCCCCAAGTCCGAATTGACGGCGGCTCAAGGGCAAGCCAGCGTAGGACTGTGCCGCTGGTGTTTGAAGAAAGTAGGGCACTACTCGCGTTGGAATGAGCGCCGGATATTGCATTACCTCTTCCAAGCCGTTGTCTCTTCATTCGGCGCCCACCAAACGCAGGCCCGGTGTAAGGCCGCTGGCATGTTGGTCCGATGCAGTGCAGACCTGCGCAGCTAGCCTTTCAACGGCCCGCCCGTAGACGCTGCAGCCGTGGCGCGAGAGGCTGTCCTGGCCGCGCGTGATCACCATCAGGATTGTGGTCCATTCCTCGCCGGTCAGCGTCACCCCGACGGCCCTCTGTGGGAAACTGTTCATTTCTCACTCTCCTTTAGTCCTTGCCGAGAACCGAATATCGAACTGCTCGGCACAATGAGCAAGCTTGATGCTGCTCCCGCGCGAACTGGCCAGAGGCGAACTAGGCTTTCATAGCGCGGCAGACTTGCTCCCGGCGCTCAACGCGCTTGCAGACATACTCATAGTGCAACGCGCTTTCATCCACGGAATGCAAGTCTCCGGTGAGGACGAAATGGCATCGCGTCGTTGGACATCCAATCCTCGCCTCTGGAAACAGGCACAGCGGAAGCGAAGTGCCTCCCGCTCGAGAGCCGAGTGGCAGCCCATTTTGCGCGGCGCCCGCACCTGCATTGCGCTTGGCCTGCGCGTTCGGGAAGCTACCCGGTGCCTGGAGTTTTGTCTCAGCAGTGCTTGTCGTTGCGCCAGCAATCCTTAGCACTTAGCACTTCGCGCGTGTCATGATCTTCATCCTCGGGGGTCGCCGTTTCACTCGAGCTTTTGCAACACCTAACCCCCGATAGGCATCAGCACCTCGCAGACGCCTTAGAAAAGATCGGTGGCGGAACAGTAGGCTGCAGCCTCGCTCGGCTTGCTCAGTTGTCTTACGGCCGCTGCCTGAGAGATTGATACTGACAGCTCACTTAGTCAGGCCAACCCGCAGTTGACGTTGCCGCCACCCAGTATGCGGAGATAGTGAGCTTCACCGCGGCGGATGTCGCTTCAATGCCATCGTCTGGCCGGAGTGGCCCTAGAAGCCATCGGGCGAGGCACGAACTGAAGGAACTCCCGCCATTGATCGACCGTTATCGGGCAAATCACTGGAGATTGTTCCCATGGTACGGCAATCCTTTGTTGCAGCAGTCGCGTGCGTTGCTCTGGCTTCAACCGCTCTCGCTCAAGCTGGAGGAGGTGGAGGTGGAGGTGGAGGTGGGGGCGCCGGAGGCGGATCGTCCGCAGCTGGAGGCGCCTCCTCCAGCTCGGGAGCATCATCCTCGGGGCCGTCCGGCACGGGTAGCCTATCTCCTGCAGGCGGCCGGTCAGGCGCACCCGTCGCAACTTCCAACAATCCGACCTTTTCCGGTCAAGGGGTGACCACGCCTCTGACCGCCGGTGCCGCTCGCTCCGGTGCAACCACGACCAATCCAGCAGCGGTCGGGACAGCAGGCGCCCAGTCCAACAATACCCTCAGAGGCGCGGGCACCGCCCCAAACGGAGTTCCCATTGGCAGTCCCGGCTCAGGGAAAGGCTCCCCAGAAAATCCCTGGTAGATTGAAGCCCGCTCTCTCGCGGGCTTCTTGCTGATTGCGGCTTCGGCATCGTTGGCGAGAGTGGACGGTAACCTTGCCGCGTTACCTTGATTTTAGCGGATGCTTGCACGGGGCACGGCCACCTAACAGGATTGGAACGCGCCAGTCGTCTGACCGCGTGAGGCCAGAATTTTCAGGATTGGCGAGGGCCGCCAGTGGATATTGGCTGGAAAGCTGGCGGCCCACCTTTTCCTGTGAAACTACGCCGCGTCGGTGCCGTTGCGCGAGCCTGGCCTCGCTGCCTGCGAACGTAACGAAACCGAAGCGAATTCGCGAACTAAGCTTGTATCGTCCCGGCGAATTATTCCGGAACTTGCCTGCCAAGGGTACGCGCTGGCATCACGCTTGCTCAGTCAACATCAAGTGTCAGTCTCAATGTTGAGGCTGTCTCAGGTTGAGGCGAAAACGATGCAAGACATGTCCCATTCCGGCATCACCGGAGAAGTGCAGCTCAGCGCGCTTATCGCCGATCTTTGGTGGCGCATCGATCTCATGAATTCCGACATTCTCGAAGAAGAAGCAAAAGCTAGGGTATTTGACGTGCGCCAGCCGACCTATCCTTTGCTTGCGCTAAACCTCCGATCCCGCCGCGACAACCTTATTTTGACGATCAACGCTCTTGAACATCGCGCAAGGACAGCGCGAGCTGCGTGAGCGAGCCGACGGCAATCTTCGTTAACCCGGTGCCAATGCCGAACGGGCCTGCTTTTGATCCTGCGTGCAATTCAACTCGGGCGAGGTTCAATCCAAGGTTTGCAAGATGCTGCTAAAGCTTCTGGGGAACCCAGCAAAGCTGATTGTTTGGGCTGCAAATCCTTGCTCGGATTAAATATCGGGACAACGCTCGGCAAGCAGCCGGTAGCTGATAGGAAGAAGATCGATCGCTAGGCACTTCGATTTGGAGGCTACGTTTAGCAGCACGCTTAGCCCTCACAGCAGGTGGAGCACTTCGCTGGACCAGGGCGTGCCGGCATCGAAATGTCATTTTCCGGACAATTCGTCAACGACAAGGCGCTCTCCCAGTCCACTAATAGGATATATTGGATCGTGAATCCTCGTGCCTGAGAACGTCGAAGTCGATGTTTACTCGCAGCAGGACACCACAGTGGAAATGTATGGTTGAGTGTATCGCTCTTACTGAAGTTACGAACGAGTCAATGAGCCACCGTGCTGCATCAAGATTGGGGCATGGTCGTAACCTCCGACAAACGCGAAACCTGCGGGAGCGGGCGACGCCCCGGCCTTTGCGCGGGAAGGCGAAGCGCGTTCCCGAATGAATGCGCTGCGCCTTTGCTGGCGGCTCCATCGCCGGGCGGCGTTGCCTCTTACGAGCGTTCGACTGCTCTTCATCGGGGCGACCGTGTTCGCGTGGTCGTTCTCAAAGGCATTGAAGAAGCTCTAAAGAATGACGGTTTGGACGAAATTCCAGGAGCCGTGGATTCCTTGGTTGGCTGGAGCGCTACACGCGACGTGCGTACGCCGCGCTAAGAAGAAAGCTAGTCGGGCGGGGAGAGCACAAATTGCTGAATTTGGCAGAACGAACCCAGTTCTGTTGTCCTTTCGCGGGCTATCATAATAAGGGTGCTCTACGCCCGCTTGATTCATCTCTCGAGAGCATTCACAGAGCGAGGATATTGAAACGCGACAGCTTCCCGCAATCCCCTAATAGCCGACGCAGCTCTGGTGCGCGTCATGGAAGTGCTGAGCGAGCGTCTCTGTTAGGGCTGGCTCGAATGCTATCGGCTTTCGGACTAGGGTGATTGAAGCCAGAAGGGCTCACAATGCCGAAAGAAGAGAATCCGTGAAGCAGAGCCGTTAGTAATTTTCTGCTCGCGCGACTAAGTAAAAAACGCAAGGCTGCAACACGGGCTTGCGTCGAACCGGGCTTCGGAGGGTCAACGCAACGGCAACAGCTACGTTGAAGCTGATCCATCCTGCCAAAATCGAAAAGATCGACATGGGTCACCTAGCTGCGATAACGCGAAAGGGCGTGCGCGCGTTCCCGCAACTTGGAGCGGTAGTAAATCTTAGCGATTTATATCGCGGGCTGCATTCCCGGATTATTACGGGCGGCTGTCAAAATCCGACAAGCCTCGTCGGGTCTGTCTGGTATCTCAAGGTTGTCAGTATCGAGGTAACAAAGATGTCCTATGTCGTCATGCTGCCAAATGGGAACCTTTTTAACCAACGATCTTGCAGAGACGCGCCAATCATCCGCTTGGCCCGCTACAAGATACATCGGTTGAAGCCGCTCGGGCAGGCAGCCCTGTTCCGCGCCTCTCTAGTCGTCCCACGGATAGGACGTTGGCAACTTCGCGCTCCTACCTGCCGAGATGCGCCTCGGACGCGTCCCAGCTTGCAGAGGAATGATGGGCGGCTCCGATCTTCATCACAAGCCCGCAAACGAAACGGAGGCTCTTCCACCAAAAACCCTCCGCTAAAGTGGCTGTTCCTCGCTGTTAGCCTTACCTGGACGTCCTGGTTTTGCTTCGCGCGCTGCGAGGGCGCCGGTGGGCTCTGCTGGCTTGCAAAAGCTTCATAGCCGCCTTCCTCTTCGAAATCGTCGGCGCCCGGCGTCTTCGCGTCGTTCTAGCAAGCCGATAGAGCGCCTGCACGCCGGCGCCCACGCCGATGACCTCCCGCTCTGTTGGATCATTCATGGTTTTGTAATACTTTCGCCGCTCTCTTGGTCCGATGCTCGGCTTTATTGCGCTTTGAGCGAGGCGAACACATGCTTAAAGACGGCGAATATATGGCATGGTTTCAGACCGAGCGCGGTTCGGGCACCGGCCGTGTTCATCTGAGGAACGGCGTTATCACAGGTGGCGATACAGTCATGAGTTACGGCGGAACGTATCAGATCGCCGGAACACGATTTGCGGCAACGCTGACGACGTGCCGACACGCTGATGGACAGCAAAACGTTTTCGGTGCTGACGAAGTCGAAATCAAGCTGACGGGCACGGCCGCTTCGAACTACGCTTCGTGCTCTGGCGAGGTTGGGGGGCTGTTTTTTCAGACAACCCTGATGCCCGTCCAAGAGGAGAAAAAGCGACCGGACTGGAAGATCAACCCAACACACTTCCATCCCGAACGGCTACCTAAACCCAACGTTCGCTAGGCCGACGGTCTGGCGCACGGCTTTGACACAAGGCGAAGCTTCGCTGGTAAAGTCGGCAGATCAATAGACAATGCCGTGGGGTTTCGTGTGCAATTCTGCGAATTAGAACAAGAGATAATTAGTCGAAGTAAGAGTATTACATAAAAAATTTGAACCAAATGAGTTGTACATGACTGAATGGGGATCGCTCGAACCGATCCTTGAAGAGGTGCGCCGTTATCATCGCGCCGCTGAGGCTACTCCCGAGGAGATATTTAATCGGCGCCATCGTCAATTCCTGGATCTCCTCCGGCATGCAAAATGGACGCACGCATCCAAGATGCCTGACCCACCACGAACAAAGAAAGCGCTTCTGCTAAACGGATGGATCGAGCGTCGTGAAACGCCTGATGGCACTGAGTACCGCATCACGCAGAGAGGTCTCAACGTAGTCCGCCCACCGAGGTGACCGTTGCAGCAGCGGGGGCGAGCTTTGTGAGTGTTAAACGATCCATCTAGCGCCATGGTCCAATGGTAAGCGCTGTTGCGGTCCCACCTTCCATTGAAGGCGTCGAGCGAGGAATGATCGATCTCTGATTGGAGATCGGCTTGTGTCTAAGCTTGACCATATGCTTGAGCCTAGGGCCTCGGTTCGTCGGGTCGAGGTCATCACGGAGAGCGGCCGACGCCGGCAGTTCTCAGCCGACGACAAGGCGCGGTTTGTCGAGGAGACGCTGGCCCCGGGAGCCGTGGTATCGGAGGTCGCGCGGCGGCACGGATTGTCGCCGCAACAGCTGTTTACGTGGCGCCGGCAAATGCGACAGCCGGTTGCGATCCCTGTGGGACCCGAGCCGCAGACGTTCGTGCCCGCTGTCGTTACCCCACCGTCCACTCCGCCGGAGCGCTCACGGCGGCAGCGCCGACGCCTCCGGAGGGCGCCCGAGGGCGCCGAGAACAGTGGCATCATCGAGCTCGAGATCAACGGCGTCGCCGTCCGGGTCGGCCGCGGCGCGGATGCCGCGACGGTTGCGGCGGTGATCCATGCGCTGAAGACTTGCACGTGATCGGTCCGACGGGCGCGGTGCGGGTGATGGTGGCGACCAGGCCGGTCGACTTCCGCAAGGGTGCCGAAGGGCTCGCGGCCCTGGTGCGTGAGAGCATCCAGGCCGATCCGTTCTCCGGCGCCGTGTATGTGTTCCGCGCCAAGCGCGCCGACCGGGTGAAGCTGATCTATTGGGACGGTACGGGTGTGTGCCTGTTCGCCAAGCGGCTTGAGACCGGTTCGTTCTGCTGGCCCAACGTGCAAGACGGCGTCATTCGCCTGACCGCGGCGCAGCTGTCAGCCTTGCTCGAAGGATTGGACTGGAAGCGCGTCCACGCCGCGCGCGAGACACCGTCGCCGATCCAGGCGAGTTGAACTGCGGCACAGTGAATCAGTATGCATGTCGCGCTCGCGGGATGCCGCGATGCATGGTGTAATGTCGACTGAGGGGCGCTCGCTGATCTTGCGCCGCTCTCTGGTGCTTTGATCCTACCGGCTGGCCATAGTGCCGCTCGAAGGAGCGGCCGGTAACCTCGCCTCGTTACGTTAATTGCACCAAGCGCTTGCGGGGTCGGGTGACTGCGAAGCAGTATCACTTCGCCAGTCGTCTGACCACGCAAGGCCAGAATTTTCGATTGGCACGGGCCGCCAGTGGATACTGGCTGGAAAGCTGGCGGCCCACCTTCCGCGAGGGGTGACGCCGGCTGCGACGGCGTGCGTTCACAGGTGTGAACCCGTCCCGCTTCAGGAGCGTATTGCATCGATCGTGTGGGCGATCAGAATTGCGACACTGACACCGATGAGAATGACTAACATTCAAATGAACACGTTCGTCTCTCCCGGCCTGGAGTGAACGAGCTCAGGCGTGCACAGTCGAAGAACAACGGGCGTCAATCTTACCTCGACAATCAGCTGAGGACTTGCAGCAACGGTTGCGCCCGCTATCGGCCCTACCGCGGCTTCGTGCGTCATTGCGCCTTCACTCGCCGTGTGGCGTCCAACTGCTTCCCAAGGGACTTCCTGTCGGTTGCAGTGCTTTGCAAACGTTGATAACAGGTGGCGGCCGTGCACTTCGCTTGGGGTAGGTTGAGGACGCTCAGGACACGGCCGCCCGGTCACGGGGCGGCCGTGACCACTTTCAGCATAGCATGCGTTGCTTAAATTTGTGTCGGTGAGGGGAACTGTAAGGTTCACCACGCGAGCGTTATTGTTCGCTTATGGCAATTTGAATATTAAACCGCATATTTTATCCCCATTATTATCTAATCTAACCTGCAGGCGCTTCGGCGACACTGCCCTCAGTGATGAAGCGGCGGTTTAAACGCGGCCTCGCCTCCCCGAAGAAGCCATATCCTCTGCTGGCGAAGTCGCCCTGAAACAAATCGGACCGAACCTAAGCCACGTCTCAAGTGAGAGGATGCGATCATGTTAGTGCTGATGAACCTGATCTGGCGACGCCTTGCCTACACCATGCTGACCGGCATGAGGTTGACGCTGGTCCGGAAGTGAACCGCGAGGTCGAGAACAGCCCAGAGCGGAGCGCTAAGCTCCGCGTCCCGAAGCCGTTGTGACGCGAAACACGGGATTTCGCAAATGCGTCAAGCATCCGGTTCGCCGGCGGACGCGCAAGCCACATCAGGGTATCCCTGTACGGCAACTACGCTGTAACACTATTAGCAAGCCTCGCGGACCGTAAACTTGGCGCCTACAAAGGCATCGCGGCGCCAGACCATTTTGCAGAGCGTCATCGCAGGCACTCCGTCAATCAGCAGCTCAAACTCTTTCGGTATGACCCTTAGTCTTGGAGAAAGATGGCGACGCCTCCCGACGACACGTCACGAACATGGCACGAACGAAATCGGGTGCGGCGAAGGTCACAATCGCCGGCTTGTGGGGCCACTTCGGCTCAAGGAACCATCGGCTCCGAAGAAGCTGGTCCATGTTAAGGCTTATGATGGCGCGGCGGGTCCCGATGCGCCCGATCCACTGCTTGTTGCCATCGGTCGGGTAGCGTCGTACACGGCTGTATCGTGGGTCGAACAACCGCCGACTGATTTCAGCCCAACGATCATCTGTTGTAGTGCGAACTTTCGACAAGTCGTTCTTCGCCGGGTCTTCATAGTAATGCGGTCGCGGATTTGGGTTCCGCTGAAAAAGATCAGTCGTTGTTTAATCATTTAATCTTGGACAGCTCTTGTTTAAATTCGTGGAGTTTAGATATTTCCTTCCCTTGGCGGGTGGCGTGGAGCAAGATACAAATGAAAAAGCTGACCTTGTCCTTACCCTCTGCGGCCGTTTTGACTTTTATTCTGATGACGGGTTCGCCGACAGCGAGCGCCTGCAATGGCAACGGGAATTGCTCCAACGCGCCCGGCCAAATCCGGGGAGCGCCCGGACCGATTGCAGGCGCCGGCCTTCCTCTTCTCGCGATAGGATATGGCGTGTATTGGCTGGTGAGACGCCGTCGAGCTCGATAGTTGCGATTGCTCGCCATTGTGCTGATCGCGAGCGAATCGAAGCGACCAGACGGGAGCGGTGGCCTACGAGCACGCGAAGCGGCCCCGCTAACAGATCTTCGCCATTTTGGGTAAGCGCCGCGCTGTCCAGCTGGTAGGAGCGGCGGCGATGCTGGTTATGAGAGCGCAATCGATGGGTGATCGCCATTCGAGGCTGCAAACTTCTTCCAGCTTGGACTCGTCGGCAATGACGCCGTTGTCCGCCGGCCAGTTAATCGTCGTGCAGGCCGACGCTGGCCCGCGACTAGCCGGTAAACGTGGCGTGGTTCTTGGGACAGGTGCAACGCGCACACGGGTCAGGGTTCTTCTCGACGGCTCAAAGGGCCCCATCACGTTGCATGAGCGGTTTCTGGGGAAACGTTGAGGTGCCAACAACAGCTTGGCTGCTGGATACTAAGCCAAGCTGCATAACCTAGGCCAAAGTTTATCTCCTATAAGAAGGCACTTGAAAAGGGTGTACTGTCGAGAGCTGCGGTTGGTTGCAATACCGAGGCAAACGGCGCCGCCTAATGGAAGTAGGGGAATAAACGGCTCGGTGAACGAAACCAATCGCCCCGTCCCCTTGAAGCTGCCTGGAAACGATCATGGCTCATCCTCGCCCTCACTGGACGAGAGGGTCTTCATATAATTGCACTCAAAGCATTTGTGCTCGCCCAAGGTACGGAGATTTGTTTTGGAATTGTTCGTGTGACTTCGGCTGCGGCTTAGCTTTGGCAATTGTTGCCCGCCTCACATAATCATTCCGCTGCTTCGCCCGGCCTTTCCGGCCTATTCAGCCTTCGGCAGACGATGCGGGATCGGCAATTCCCCGCGCCGGATCGCTTCGAACTTGATGTTGCAAACCGCCCTTCAAACGGGTCCAAAATCTAACGGGAAGCGGCCCTGGGGGTTTGCGCGGCCTTGCTCAGGAAGCGGAAGTCGCCTACCTCGGTAGTTTTAGCGGGCCTCCCTATGTGCACGAAGGCCGCAAAATTTAAGCTCCTGTAATGGAACAGCATTTTGTTTGCACAATGGGCTGGCTTTGCACCTAGACCCCTTTCACCCGGATTTTTTGACAATGCGCGGGCCGCAGTCTGCCCCAGACTGCGTCTTGTTCAACTGTTGACCTGCCCCTGCCGATTTCCTCCAGTTGAAGTTAGAGTCCGGCCTTCTGAAGGACGGACAGATGAAGCGAGCCAGGTTTACGGAAGAGCAGATTATTGGCGTGCTGCGTGAGCATGAGGCAGGTGCGAAGGCTGCCGATTTGGCGCGGAAGCATGGCGTCTCTGAAGCGACGCTGTACAATTGGAAGGCGAAGTTCGGCGGTCTGGACGTCTCCGATGCCAAGCGGTTGCGGCAACTCGAGGACGGAGAACGCCAAGCTGAAGAAGCTGCTGGCCGAGCAGATGCTGGATGCTGCAGCGCTACGCGAGCTTTTGTCAAAAAAATGGTAGGGCCCGTCGCCAAGCGCGAAGCCGTCGCGCACCTGCAGGCCGTCATGGGTCTGTCGGAGGCGGCGGGCCTGCGGCATCGTCGGCGCTGACCGCAAGATGGTTCGCTACCGATCGTGCCGACCGCCGGACACCGAACTACGCGGCCACTTGCGCGAGCTTGCTAATGCCCGTCGGCGGTTCGGCTACCGCCGGCTGTTCGTGCTGCTTCGCCAGCAGGGCGAGCCGTCCGGGCGGAACCGGATCTACCGTCTGTATCGAGAGGAAGGCCTCAGCGTGCGCAAGCGCCGAGCCCGCCGCCGCGCCGTGGGCACCCGAGCGCCGATACTGCTCGAGGCTCGGCCGAACGCCCGGTGGTCGCTGGATTTGTCCACGACCAGTTCGCCAGCGGCCGTCGCTTCCGGGTCCTGAATATCGTCGATACGTGACCCGGGAATGTCTGGCGGCCATCCCCGACACCTCGATCCCGGGGCGGCGGGTGGCACGCGAACTGACGGCGCTGATCAATCAGCGCGGCAAGCCGGGCATGATCGTCTCCGACAACGGCACCGAGTTCACCTGCAATGCCATGCTGGCCTGGTCGAAGGAGAACAACATCGACTGGCACTTCATTGCGCCGGGCAAGCCGATGCAGAACGGCTTCTGTGAAAGCTTCAACGGCCGGATGCGGGACGAGCTTCTCAACGAAACCTTGTTCTTCGGCCTCGATCACGCCCGCGCCAAGATTGCGGATTGGGTCGGCGACTACAACGGCCAACGCCCGCATTCCTCGCTCGGCTATCTGGCCCCTGCGGCCTATGCCGCCTACCTCACCGCAACGTGCGATCGGCTGCGCAACCCCGACCAGCTCCGCCGATCGCACGTTGCTAACACCGCGCCAAACGGCGTAACATCCGCCGAGACTCTAACCGCTACTGCGTGAAACTTCAGGGGCAGGTCACTCCAATTTTCCGGAGGCTTGATGACAAACGAACATTGCCTGACTGTGCGTGCTGCTGGAGCATCGCCAAAGATACGAGAACCGTCTGGTGGACCGATCGAGCGGAAGGTCGGAACCAAATTTTGCTTCGAAGAAGCTAAGGCAAAACAGGCTTTCGCCATCGCTTGCGACAGCTTGGACATCGCGTGCCAAGACGGCTAGAGCAAGAGCGTTTATGTTGAGCTGCTGCCGGTTTGATCTGGCGGGCTTCGCACTACCAGTCCGATGTAGGTTGCCTTCAAGGCGGGTTCCTGTCGTCGAAAAGTTATGGCAGGCAGGCGGCGGTCGCCAGTGCCACGTCGTAGCCGAAGTCGCCCGAACAATTCCAAAATGCGATCCCGGCACCAAGGGCGAGTACAAACGCTTTGAGTGTAATCATCTGAATTCCCCTCTCTTCGAATGACGGTAGGACGAGCGCGAGGAGTTTTGCACATCAGTGATCGGCCGAATTCGCCTGAACCACTATCGAGCCCTTGGGACCTCATTGACCTTGAAGGGTAAATCAGCTCTTTGCCGAGAGGACATGACCAGGGTACGCATCCAAGATCCGTAGCCCGCGAGCTTGTTGTCGTTCCGACCCGCCCTGCGGTTATCGCGGTCGGCTAAGCTCTGCCAGACCTACCTCAGTCATGCGATATTCGAGGCCAGCCTTGGTGGAGCGCTGTTCGAACCAATTATTTCGGAGGAGGACAGCCGTCACTTTGGCACGTTCGGCAGCTTCGAACCGAGCACCCAATCGCGATCGCGAGAAGGCCAAGATGTTTCCGGTGATGCTGAGTGAAGATTGTGCTTTGCGCGACGGCGGACGTCTTGCAGTATGGCTTCAAGCCAGCGGTCTGTTTCCATCATGACCATCCTTTCGCATCGCACTATTGAAGAGCAGTTACGCGTCCGGGAAAACACGGCAAGTCTTTTTAAATGATTTGAAGACATTCTTTCGCGGCATGGATCACGAAGAGGTATCGGCTTGGTTTGCACCGGCTCTGAGGCGAAGCTATGCGCGTCTAGCGGCGTGGATGGTGCGCGGCAATCGTGAGCCTGAGCGTAGCCGCATACCAGAGCCGCCGCGGGTCGAACGGCCGGCCCGAACTCCTGATGCACCGCGGCGGCCTGCACCGCCGCGCGCCTAAGTCTGCGAACGCTGTAACCGATCATGACGAACAATCGAACTTTGACGCGTCCATGGCTGCCAGACGAGGAAGCCAAACTGCTTCTCCTCTTTAGCGGTGGCGCGTCGGCTGGGGAGGTCGGCGAACAGCTGGGCCGCACGCGGCAGGCGGTTTACGCTCGCTTGCAGCGCTTTCAAAAACAGCGGGGCCGAACAAACAAAACGAGTGGGAAATCTTTCGCACAATTGGTGAAGTGATGTCTTTGCCGATGCTCCATGTGCGACTGAATACGCCATCTCCTTTAAGATGAGCCTGTTTAGGTTGGGCGAAGGGGTCGGCAGAAGAAAGGGCCGCCCCGCCGGGCGGCCGGTTCGACCAGTGTATCTCACGCAAGTCAAACGATTACGTAAATCCAGTCCCGGCTAAAAGTAGCTTGGGGCCCAAACCTCTGCGCCAGTGAGCCGAGTAGCCCGCCGTTATGTTTGAGCAATCTTTCGTTGTGGCCCGAATCTGTTGTTCCGCTGCGGACCTTCGCTGCTGTGGCAGCGGCGCCCTGAGCTGCGTCTGCCAGCCACTCAGCACTGCTGTCCCCGCCTAGCCCTGATGACCAGTGGAAAGATCGTAAATTCATTTGCTCAATATATCTCAAGTTACAGTTATTTTGTTTCGCCGTATATCAACGGCGTTGGCAATCCGTTATGAGGAACTTGGGCTAGGGTAAATATTGGATTTCCGAGGTTATCGCGATGGCTGCAAAAACGAGTGAGGAATTTAATTTCGCGTACGAGTTGGTAAAGACGGGCGGAACATTTAAACTCGTCGATGCTGATTCCTCGTCACCTGGCGTCAACCCGGTCGCGGTCGGGGTCAAGGCGGTAGACCAGTCCGGAAATGATCCGCTCGATCACGGCGACAAGGTCAAAATCGGCGACGTCGCAAGCGGCTCGCTGAGCAACGGCAACAAATATACCTTCATCGCGACTGCGGATCTCGCTGGCCATAACGGCATCATTATCCAGGACAACCACGGTAACTATTTCTTCCTGACGGATACCGCGTATTCCGGCAATTTGAACGGCCAACACGGCAGGCTGACGAATGTCGACACAACTGCCGAGGTCACATTCTGCTTCTACAGCGGTACGCTGATCCGGACGCCCCAGGGTGATGTGGCTGTAGAAGCACTCAAGCGTGGCGAGCTCGTGCTGACTCATGATGGACGCACAGTCCCAGTCGATTGGGTCGGCATTCAGACGGTATCGACCGTCTTTGCCGATAAAATGCGGTCGCTGCCGATCCGCGTTCGGGCAGGAGCTTTGGCCGACAATGTGCCGTCCCGAGACTTATTGGTCTCTCCCGATCACGCGCTGTTGGTGGACGGCACGCTCATCCAAGCTGGCGCGCTTGTGAATGGCGCTTCGATCGCGCGAGAGACCGCGGTCCCATCGACGTTCGTCTACTATCACGTCGAGGTGGAAGATCATTCGTTGATCATTGCAGAAAATACCCCAGCGGAGACGTTCATCGACAACGTTGATCGTCTTGGCTTCGACAATTGGGCCGAGCATGTAGCGCTCTATCCAAACGGCAAGCCGGTTAGCGAGTTGCCGTACCCTCGCGCAAAATCGCACCGTCAGGTACCAGTCAGCATTCGCATTGCGCTGGCTGCAAGAGCTCAAACCGATATGCCGCAGGACGCGCAATCTGTTGCGTAGTGCGGCAGGTCACAAAGAGGCGGCTTTAAGTCGCCTCTTTTTTTGCCTCTTTGTGATAGCAGTGTTCAGAATTTGGGATCGTCCGGCCCGGCACGTCAACACACATTTGGTTCCAACTCGCCGAGCCATTGGTCGGTGTTGTTATCGGCGGTGGCGTATTGCCCTCAGGCCCGAACGAAAACGGCCAGAGCCGGTAGTCTTGTGTGGGGACGTCGCATGATGAAAACGCAGAAGCGATCATGTTCTCTTAGTTGGGCGCGGAGGTGAGCAATGCTCCCCGCCCCATGTGTAAGATTATCACGGCCGGGGCATCGGGGTGCACCTGCACATCGACGCCTACTATGTCACATCTTTCATGTGAACCTTTGCTATAGTCCGTCGGACCCAATTGAAGCGTCCGTTTCAGCTGTCGATCTGGCGTTAGGTGATTTGATTTTTGGAAAGTCCCATTATTTGAGGGGGCGTATCATGAGTGAGCGCGGTCAGCGCGATCGTATCGTTCTTCTGAGGCAACTCGTTGGGGCTCTCAACTCACAATTTGCCGAACTGCAAGAGCTTCGAGCCCGAGTTTTAAGGGCAGAGCAGGGTGCAGTGCGTAGGTCCTCCCGAGACAGAGCCAGTGGTATAATCGTATCATCTCGTGCGAAGTCATCGTCGGTAATCGAAGTCGCTGGTGTCAGAGCTATTTGCGCCTGACGTGCGCCTTCCCGAATGGAGGAAGTCGTCAGCAGAGCAATTTACTGAGGCAGCGATGCCGCCGATTTTAGACGGCGCGCGTCAGTTGAAGTTGCGCCTTCAATCGTCACGAGGCGGACTAATAGATCACCGTCCCTGACTGTCTTGACTTATTCGTTGTTCCGTCTTTTAAATCCGACAGATTTAGTTTTTTAATTAACGCCGCTCCAGCAGTTGAGCGGTCCTAATTTCCAGCTGGATCTCGAAGGGCGACTTGAGCAGCTTTGCGGATTCGCTCTCGTTCGCTCGGGTCGCGCACTTCCTGTAAGTGATAAATGCTGCACAGACGCGCTACAAGAATGTGGCGATTGGAATGCCGGTTGCGCGCCTGCACGAAGTTGGTGGCGGATCTCGAATAGATCCAAGGGATGGATGTTCCAGGTTGCACCGTGCGAGTGGATCCCGGGGTGTATCCGCCTGGACGAAGCACTGATCCACTGGCCTGGTTCTCCCCCACGCAGAATCTGCGCGCTAGTGAAACGCTGGGATCATCGCCGCAGGCCGAACGATCGCCGGGGTCCAAACAATTAGCATTAGAACAAAACCTCTTTTCAGACAATTGAGCAGATGCTAGTAAGATTAAATTGATTTTTACAGATTTCTGTTTGGGGGGCGATTTGAATACCCCATTGCAACCGATGTTCGACGCCGGGGCCGAGTTAGTCTGGGGGTCCATAAGTTCATCGGCTCACGGCTCAGCCGATACGGTAACCATTTCCGACGCGCATCTCCTGTTCTCTGGCGCGTACGCACGGTCGGGGCGAGATCTAGTTATTTCGGATTCTGACCACCGCCTCACAATCCAAGGTTACTTTCACGGCGAAAAACGTCCTTCGCTGGTCTCAAGAGACGGCGCGCTAGTCGATGCGAGAGTTGTCGAAGCGCTAACTGGTTATCAAACCCTCGCTCAAGCCGCGGGAAATGCGGCGTCGGCTGTCAAGGTGATCGGCCATGTTGCAACAGTAACGGGAAGCGCCAGCATCGTTCGCAATGGCGTTACTATCGAGGCAAATAATGGGGACGTCGTCTATCAAAACGACGTTGTGCAGACAGGAAGTGGCTCGACAATTGGTCTGGTTCTGATCGACGGCTCAACATTCAACTTGAGCGCTAACGCACGGTTCATGTTGAACGACTTGGGATATGACGGTCAGAATAATGCGAATGGCACCTTGGTCAGTCTGACCAATGGCTCGAACCATTCTCTGTTCACACTTATGCAAGGTGCGGTCAGTTTCGTCGCTGGTCAGGTTGCCAAGACGGGTGACATGCAGGTTGCGACCCCGAGTGCCGTTATCGGAATCCGCGGCACGGCAGTCCTTCTCAACGTCGATTCAGTGGACGGCCAGGTCTCAATCTCTGTTGCGGATCAGCACGATGGTCAGATCCATTCGGTACAGGTCTTCAAATGCGTTCCAGGGAGTGTACTTCAAGGCGCCTGTGTTGCGGGAGATTCAATCGGGATCGTTACCAGCGACGGCCCTTCGCTAAGCATAACGCCGACCGCCAATCTCGAAGTCGTCACCCAAGTTATCAGCAAAAGCCAGAGCCAGGTTGCGCAGGAGTTCAGCGCGTTTCAGCAGGTGTTGACGACCTACGACATTGGAAAGCAGCTGGCTCCGAATACTCCGCCGCCCAGCGACGGCAAGCGAGGCGACGTCGACACTAAGTCTCTACAAAAGTTCGCTGGCAGTCCCCCACCGTCACCCACCGAGGCCTCGACTACCGTTATTGTAGACGACGTGAAGGGACAGGTTAGTGGCGGATCGATCACTCCACCCACGGTAACGCTCGCTCTGATTACCGGAAGTTCTTCGTCGGCAACGAAGCCACTTGTCCCCGCATTGGACACCACGCAAGCTGCCGTTGTGGCGCCATTCGGAGCTGTGATTATCAGCAACACAGGCGGCCCAATCAACCACGGTAGTCAGACGATCAGTGGAACCGCCGGTGCCGCCTTTGTTGGAACGACGGTGACGCTGTATGATACCTATGACGGTGTCACCACTCAGATTGCTTCAGTTACCGTTGGCTCTGGCGGCGCTTGGAGTACGGCCGTCACACTGGCAGGTGATGGTACGCACAGTATCGTCGCCCGTTTCCCCGACGCCAGTAACAATCCGAGTGTGCCCGTTGTTTTTACGTTGGACACCACGGCCCCAACGGTCGCGATCACCAGCACGGGCGGTCCAACCAACCAGGCAAGCCAGACCATCACCGGCACGGTCGACGTGGCCGATGCCGGCGCGACCGTCACCATCCTTGATGGCACGGCCACGATCGGCACCGCGGTGGTGCAGGGCAACGGCAGCTGGAGCGCCACGGTCACACTGAACAACGGCAGCAACTCGCTGACGGCCCAGGTCAGCGATGCGGCCGGCAACACCGCGACCAGCAGCGCGGTGGTCTATACGGTCAGCACCACCGGTCCGGCGGTGACCGAGGCCCTGGTCTCGGACACCGGCTCCTCGGCGACCGACCACCTCACCACGAGCCCGGCGCTGAGCGGCACCGGGCTTGCCAGCACGGTGGTGCACTTCACCATCGACGGCGTCGCCAGCGCCACCACGGTGACGACCGATGCGCAAGGCGCCTGGTCGTTCACGCCGAGCGGGCTGGCGGACGGATTGCACACCATCGTGGCAAGCCAGACCGATAGCTTCGGCAATACCGGCTCGGCTTCGCTGAGCTTCACGCTGGATACGACGGCGCCTGCGGTCGCCATCACGACGATCGAGGGCGGAGATAACCTCATCAACGCCGCGGAAGCTGCCGGCGGGATCCAGGTCAGCGGCACCGCTGAGATCGGCTCGGCCCTGACCGTCAATGGTGCGGCGGTGACGGTCGATGCGACCGGTCACTGGACCACGTCGATCACGCCTGCCGGCCAGGGCGCCGTGGCCGTCACGGCGATCGCGACCGATGCGGCAGGCAACACGGCCTCGACCTCGACCACGCTGACGGTTGATACCGTTGCGCCTGCGGTCGCGATCACCAGCACGGGCGGTCCAACCAACCAGGCAAGCCAGACCATCACCGGCACGGTCGACGTGGCCGATGCCGGCGCGACCGTCACCATCCTTGATGGCACGGCCACGATCGGCACCGCGGTGGTGCAGGGCAACGGCAGCTGGAGCGCCACGGTCACACTGAACAACGGCAGCAACTCGCTGACGGCCCAGGTCAGCGATGCGGCCGGCAACACCGCGACCAGCAGCGCGGTGGTCTATACGGTCAGCACCACCGGTCCGGCGGTGACCGAGGCCCTGGTCTCGGACACCGGCTCCTCGGCGACCGACCACCTCACCACGAGCCCGGCGCTGAGCGGCACCGGGCTTGCCAGCACGGTGGTGCACTTCACCATCGACGGCGTCGCCAGCGCCACCACGGTGACGACCGATGCGCAAGGCGCCTGGTCGTTCACGCCGAGCGGGCTGGCGGACGGATTGCACACCATCGTGGCAAGCCAGACCGATAGCTTCGGCAATACCGGCTCGGCTTCGCTGAGCTTCACGCTGGATACGACGGCGCCTGCGGTCGCCATCACGACGATCGAGGGCGGTGACAACCTGATCAACGCCGCGGAAGCTGCCGGCGGGATCCAGGTCAGCGGCACCGCTGAGATCGGCTCGGCCCTGACCGTCAATGGTGCGGCGGTGACGGTCGATGCGACCGGTCACTGGACCACGTCGATCACACCTGCCGGCCAGGGTCCGCTGGTCGTGACGGCGATCGCGACCGATGCGGCGGGCAATACGGTCTCGACCTCGACCACGCTGACGGTTGATACCGTTGCGCCTGCGGTCGCGATCACGACGATCGAGGGCGGAGATAACCTCATCAACGCCGCGGAAGCTGCCGGCGGGATCCAGGTCAGCGGCACCGCTGAGATCGGCTCGGCCCTGACCGTCAATGGTGCGGCGGTGACGGTCGATGCGACCGGTCACTGGACCACGTCGATCACGCCTGCCGGCCAGGGCGCCGTGGCCGTCACGGCGATCGCGACCGATGCGGCAGGCAACACGGCCTCGACCTCGACCACGCTGACGGTTGATACCGTTGCGCCTGCGGTCGCGATCACCAGCACGGGCGGTCCAACCAACCAGGCAAGCCAGACCATCACCGGCACGGTCGACGTGGCCGATGCCGGCGCGACCGTCACCATCCTTGATGGCACGGCCACGATCGGCACCGCGGTGGTGCAGGGCAACGGCAGCTGGAGCGCCACGGTCACACTGAACAACGGCAGCAACTCGCTGACGGCCCAGGTCAGCGATGCGGCCGGCAACACCGCGACCAGCAGCGCGGTGGTCTATACGGTCAGCACCACCGGTCCGGCGGTGACCGAGGCCCTGGTCTCGGACACCGGCTCCTCGGCGACCGACCACCTCACCACGAGCCCGGCGCTGAGCGGCACCGGGCTTGCCAGCACGGTGGTGCACTTCACCATCGACGGCGTCGCCAGCGCCACCACGGTGACGACCGATGCGCAAGGCGCCTGGTCGTTCACGCCGAGCGGGCTGGCGGACGGATTGCACACCATCGTGGCAAGCCAGACCGATAGCTTCGGCAATACCGGCTCGGCTTCGCTGAGCTTCACGCTGGATACGACGGCGCCTGCGGTCGCCATCACGACGATCGAGGGCGGAGATAACCTCATCAACGCCGCGGAAGCGGCCGGCGGGATCCAGGTCAGCGGCACCGCGGAGATCGGCTCGGCCCTGACGGTCAATGGTGCGGCGGTGACGGTCGATGCGACCGGTCACTGGACCACGTCGATCACACCTGCCGGCCAGGGTCCGCTGGTCGTGACGGCGATCGCGACCGATGCGGCGGGCAATACGGTCTCGACCTCGACCACGCTGACGGTTGATACCGTTGCGCCTGCGGTCGCGATCACGACGATCGAGGGCGGAGATAACCTCCATCAACGCCGCGGAAGCTGCCGGCGGGATCCAGGTCAGCGGCACCGCTGAGATCGGCTCGGCCCTGACCGTCAATGGTGCGGCGGTGACGGTCGATGCGACCGGTCACTGGACCACGTCGATCACACCTGCCGGCCAGGGTCCGCTGGCCGTGACGGCGATCGCGACCGATGCGGCGGGCAATACGGCCTCGACCTCGACCACGCTGACGGTTGATACCGTTGCGCCTGCGGTCGCGATCACGACGATCGAGGGCGGAGATAACCTCATCAACGCCGCGGAAGCGGCCGGCGGGATCCAGGTCAGCGGCACCGCTGAGATCGGCTCGAGCCTGACCGTCAATGGTGCGGCGGTGACGGTCGATGCGACCGGTCACTGGACCACGTCGATCACGCCTGCCGGCCAGGGTCCGCTGGTCGTGACGGCGATCGCGACCGATGCGGCGGGCAATACGGTCTCGACCTCGACCACGCTGACGGTTGATACCGTTGCGCCTGCGGTCGCGATCACGACGATCGAGGGCGGAGATAACCTCATCAACGCCGCGGAAGCTGCCGGCGGGATCCAGGTCAGCGGCACCGCTGAGATCGGCTCGGCCCTGACCGTCAATGGTGCGGCCGTGACGGTCGATGCGACCGGTCACTGGACCACGTCGATCACACCTGCCGGCCAGGGTCCGCTGGTCGTGACGGCGATCGCGACCGATGCGGCGGGCAATACGGCCTCGACCTCGACCACGCTGACGGTTGATACGATTGTGCCGACTGGCGGGACGCCGGACCTCGTGGCAGCCTCTGACACCGGGCAATCGAATACCGATAACGTCACCTCCCACATCGCGCCAAGCATTGCGATATCGCTCGATTCGACAGTTGCAATTGGCGATACAGTTCAGTTTCTGCTGAACGGCTCGGCATTATTGCATCCTGTAGCACATGTCATCACCTCCGCCGATGTTCTGGCCGGCTCGATCACTCTTACCGTGACGGCCGGTGACCTCGGGGCCGACGGCAATAAGCAGGTCGCGGCTCAGTTTAGTGACGCGGCTGGTAACACTTCGTTGACGTCGGCGCTGAGCTTTACGATTGATACTACGGGCCCAACTGAGGCGTTGGCGATCACGGCTATTGCAAACTCGGGAGGTTCGGCCTCGCTGACGGTGTCGGGTACGAACGGTGTGCTCGCTGTCGGAGAGAAAATCCAGATTAGCAGTGACGGCGGTGCGACTTGGATCGACGTCCTACAAAATACCCCGACCAGCTGGAGCCTGGTGGATGCCGCGGCACATCCACTCCACTACACCTACCAGGCGCGGATCATCGACGCCGCCCGCAATACCGGCAGTGTCGTCAGTCAAGCTGTGAACGGTGAGAGCTCAAGCGGCGTTGTTGCTGGCAATCTCAATCCCGCCAACAGCAGCAATGTTGCTGTCGCTGTACCAGCATCACCGCCCATTTCAGGCGTGTATGATGGCGTGAAGGCTTTCACGTTTGGCAGTGGCAATGTAAGCGTGTCGACCGCCAGTGGCGCGAGCATCACTGGCTCAAAACAATATGGCATTGAAGCGTTCTCGGCTTCCTCGGGAAGCGTTTCAGTGACGGCCGCTGCGAACAGCAGTGTTAGGTCCGGCAGCGCAGGCATTCTTGCTTACAATCAGGCGGCCTCGATATCGCAACTCAATGGCGCCACGACCAGTACGATCTCGGTGACCGCCAACGGCACCATCGAATCGGGAACTACTCTTACAGGTTCAGGCGCAAGACCCGCAGGAATTTTGGCTGTCTACAAAGGAGGGACGACCAACACAGTAAATCCAGCTGTGTTTGGCAACGTGATCATCGATAATTTCGCCTCCATCGTGGCCGCTGGTGGCGACGGAATTCGTGCCTACAATTATGGTAGTGGTAACGTCACGATCACCGATCGCGCGGGGTCAACGATCTCGGCAAGCGATGTTTTTGGCATCAGCGCAGGGACTTATGGAAGTGGTCAAGTTTCGATCACAATGGAAGCTGGCGCCATCGTCACTTCCGGTTCAATCGGAGTTCAGGCGATCAACCAGGCCACTGCGATTGGTGTCGCTGCCGCATCGACCGTGAGCATAACCGCGCGCGGGACCATCCATTCCGGCACGCATCTTACTCCGGGCGGATCCCAGCCTCAGGGAGTTTCGGCAGGCTATTATTCGAACGGAGTTTCGAACACGAACGTCAATGGAATCGTCTCGGTCGACAATTTTGCGAACGTGACCGCTGACGCTGGCACCGGCGTGAACGCTTACAACTGGGGCAATGGCGCCGTTACATTACTCGAGGAGGCCAGCACCAACGTCTGGGGTGCGCAATACGGGATAACGGCCTATTCGCTGAGTTCCGGTGTCGGCAGTTCCGGAAGTGTAACTATCACCGTGGGCCCGAACGCTACGATCACGGCCGGAGCCTTGTACGGGATCATCGCGATCGATGCTTCTGAGCGTAATGGCGGAAATATTTCGGTCACGACGTCGACCGGCGACATCATCAATTCCGGCGGCAGTGGAATCAGCGCAAGCAATCAGGCCGTTGGCACCTCATCGAATCCGATTACAGGGCAAATATCTGTAACGGCTTTCGGAACGATCAATTCAGCCTTCAACATGTTCACGGGTGGCGGCCAACCCGGGGGTATCTGGAGCGGCTATAACGCCGGAGGTAGCCAGACGGTCAATACTTTCGTGCACGGGAACGTCGTCATCGATACAGGCGCTACGATTAACGCGGCAGCGGGAGTCGGTGTCGGTCTCTTCAATTTTGGAACGGGAGCGATCACCGCAACGCTTGAACAGTCGTCCCTTATTAATGCAGTTTCGGCGGGCCTGAACATTTTTGCGCAAGGAGGTGGCAATGTCACGATCGCCAATCATGGCGCCGTAACGGACCCAACCGGCTATGGAATAGTCGTGGGCACTGGGCAGCCATCGACCGGCGGCAGTGGTGTCATCTCGATCAGTAACCTGCACGATGCTGGAGGGCAGGCCACTTCCGGCGTGATGGTAGCGCTTGGATCTCTCAGCAACGCGACCATCCAGGTCAATAACTGGAGCAACCAAGGCGCAACGGTCACGAACTCCGGGACAATTGCGGCGACGCAGTTCTCCTTGACCCGGTTGAACACGGCCATAGGAATCTACAATGGGCCGAACAGCACGAATGTTGGTGGTGCTACCGTCAGCAATTCGGGCGGTGTCATCGGAAATGTGAACTTTAGCGCGGCGTCATTCAATATTAGCGCTGCTTCGTTCAACAACAATGCTGGTGGCGTCTGGAACGTCAACGGGCAGAATTACTTTGGCGGCGTCACGAACGCGATCAACAATGCCGGCACCATCAACGCGTCCGGCCTCAGCATTTTTTCGTCCTCGGGTCCGCTCGCGGTCAATAATACCGGATCCATAAATGTATTGGCTTTCGGAGCGGCTCTGGTCTTCGGCAACGTTTCCGGTCAGGGAGCGTTCACCATCGGCGATCATGCTGCGCTGGAACTCGGTGGCTCAGTTGCGGGCGGGCCGACCGGGCAGACCATCACCTTTGTGAATGGCAACGGGTTGCTGACGCTCGATAGTCCCTCTGCTTTCAACGGGACCATTGCGGGACTTTCGATCGGGGACACGCTCGATTTTCTCGGTGGTGTGACGGTATCAAGTGCCAGCATCAGTGGCTCGACATTGACCGTTACAGACAGCGCCCACTCCCAAACGTACTCTTATCAAGTTATTGGCGCCGCATCCGGGACAGCTTTCAATGTGCTGTCTGCGGATAAGATCGTCGTGATACCAATATCGGCGCTGTTTCCTACTACCACGCAGCGCTCATTTGCGCCCTCTTCGGGATCTTTCTATGTTCTCGCGAACGATACAATCTCCGGCACCGGTGTTGGCTTCGCGGTGAATTCCACAGACAGCAGCTCGGCCGATTATGCGACGGTTCAGATTAACCAAACGTCGTCAATTTCAGTCTCCGGAACGGGAGTCAGTTTAACGACGACCGGAGCCAATATCGCCCTCATCAATGCGGGGAGCATTACGTCGACGGCCGGCACAGCGATCGCAACGAACTCCGGATCGGGGTCGACGGACATCGTCAATTACGGCAGCGTGTCAGGCCAGGTCACTGGAATTGCGGCGCGCACCAATGGTGCCGGTCTGCTTTACATCGTTGCTGGTGGCTCGATTACCGGCACAACGTCCAGCGGCATTTCAGCGATTTCAACTTTGGGCGGCATAAACGTAACGACGGCGCCCGGACTACTGATCAACGCCGGAACCAACGGTATCCTCGCCCAGAATCAAGGTACTTCCGTGCCGGCTGGTAGTGGGGCGATTTCGATCTCGACCTCTTCCGGAACGATAAATGCTGGGACCAGCGCGATTTCGGTGTCCTATCTGTTAGGAACGAGTGCGCCGTCGACACCGCCCAACCCACCGAATGCTACGGTGTTTGGCGACATCACCATCGAGAACGTCGCCACGCTCAATGCGGCAGCGGGAGTCGGCATTTCCGCGAGCAACTACGGCGTTGGCAACATCTCTGTGTCCAACAATGCGAGCATTACAGCGACGGCGGCGGGTATAACTACTCCGGGCACAACGTCATCGCAGTATGGCATCGCCGCCTTTAACTACGGCTCTGGCAAGATCACAGTTACGACCGGGTATGGCTCGGTCATAAATTCCGGCAGTAGCGGTATCAACGTATCAAACCAGGCGACGGCGATCGCTGCGGCAGCGGCGAGCACTGTTACCGTTGTGGCGTTAGGGAGCATTAACTCAGGGGGCAACAACAACAACTCCGGTAGCGCGCCTTCGGGAATCCAGGCCGGCTACAACCCCGGTCTTGCGGGCGTGTTCAATGCGAACGTTTGGGGCGACGTGCTCGTCAACGCCAACAGTAACATCGCGGCAGCAGCGGGTGATGGTATCAACGCCTACAATTACGGCAATGGCAGCGTCACCGTTAATCTCGGGTCCAACGTCAATATTCAGGCGCTGACATCTGCGACGTCGGCGACAGGAAAGGCTCCGTACGGAATCAGCGCCTCCGTTTACGGGCCCGGCGACATTGCTGTGACAACAGCAAGCGGCGACGTGATAACATCAGGTAGCAGTGGTATCAGCGCGACAAATCTCGCAACCTCAATCGATGTGTCCGCAGCCGCGCTGATCACCATTTACGCCCAGGGTTTGATTCATTCCCAGTCGACTTTGACAAATAGCGGCGCGCAGCCGTCTGGAATTGCAGCCGGCTTTTTCGGCGGCACGAACGCGACGGTAAACTTGAACGTAAACGGCAGAGTGATTGTCAACAATGATGCAAATATCGTTGCCGATGCGGGCGTCGGCATCAATGCCTATCACTATGGAAACGGGGATATAACGGTCAACGATGCGTCTGGAACATCGGTGACCGGCGCACAGTATGGCATCGAGGCGCACGCCGAAGCCACCGGCAGTACAGGCAACATCGCCGTTAACGTCTATTCCGGAGCGACAATCACTTCTGGCACGAGCTACGGGATCTTCGCCTTCACCAAGGGTAGCGGAAATATCTCGATCATCACCTCGTCTGGCGGTGTCATCAACGCCGGCAGCGTTGGAATAAACGCCACCAATGAAGCGACCTCGATCGATGCCACTGCAAACAGCTCAATTGTCGTCACTGCGGCAGGAACGATCAATTCGGGAACGGGATTGACCGGAACGGGAAACCCGCCCGCGGGGGTCATTGCGGGCTATTTGGGGGGGACAGCCATCCCTGCCAGCTTCCCCCTGACCACTCTGTACGGCGATGTGACTGTTAACAATACCGCCAACATCGTTGCCGCTGCCGGCGACGGCATTCGCGCCTATACTTTCGGTATTGGCGACGTGACCGTGAATGATCTGGCGGGATCGATCACGGCGCTCGGCGGAAGCAGCCCCACCAACGGCTTCGGGGCCGGCATTTCAGCGAACAACTACGGTTCCGGGAACATCAGCATTTCCACCGCAGTCGGGAATGTCATCAATTCCGGAAGCTCCGGCATAGCCGCGATTAATAAGGCGCCTTCCAGCGGATCGTTTGTCGTGCCTTCGACGAGCATGATCTCTATTTTGTCTTACGCTTCTATTTCTTCCGGCTCTATCCCGACGGCCGCAGGCGATGCGCCGGCCGGAATTTTGGCAAGCTACAATCCCAACGTTGCGAACGTTGCCGATGATAATGTTCACGGCAACATCCAGATCGACGACTACGGGTCTATTTCTGCAACCGCAGGAACGGACGGCATTCGCGGCGAAAACTACGGCACGGGATCGGTCACGATCACGGCGGAGGCCGGAGCGCTGATTTTTGGCGGGCGCTACGGCATTTCAGCAGTGAGCCACGATGGAGGAAACGTCGCCGTCACGAACTATGCTCATTCAGTCGGAACATTGGCAGCAGTGAATGCCATGACCACGTCTACCGGCACGGCGGTCGTCGATAACTATGGACATTTGGTCGGAGGCATTAACGCCTACAACGCAATCGTCACCAACGAACTTTCGGCGGATTGGTCTGTCAACGGAACAAGCACTTTCTCCGGCGTAAGCGTTCTATTCAATATGGGCACGATCGACAGCTTAGGCGCCTCGCTCATTTCTGGGCTCTCGAGCTTCGTTAATACCGGGATCATCGAGGCGCTGTCCGGGAGCCTGGAAGTTGCCAGCGCAATGACTGGCGCGGGCGTCGTCGACATCTATGGCGCAACAGTTCAACTCGATGCAGCTTCAGACGCGCATGTTCAATTTGCAACGAGCCAATCTGGTAAACTGGTCCTTGGGAGTCCAATCAATTTCACCGGTACAGTCACTGGTTTCGACTCTGGAGATGCCATTGATCTCAATGGGATAGCTCCTGCGAACGTGAGTATCAACGCTTCAGGTTCTCTCCATGTCAGCTATACAGGCGGAGGCTTTGATTTGGTCGGGGCCTATAGCGCTTCCGATTTCTCCGTCCTGTCGGATGGTGCGGGCGGCTCGGAGATCATCTGGAATCACCATGCGCCAGCCATTGTCACTGACCAGGTCAGCGTGGTGAACAATGCCAATGGAACGATGACGGTATTGGGCTTGCAGGTCTTGGACAGCGACGCGAACGCGTCGGCTGAGAGCTTCAGGTTGAGCGCGACGACCGAAGAGGCTGGATCGGGAAGTGCAGTGACTCCATCTGGCAGCAGCGGCTCCCTGACAGCGATCAATGGCGTCCTCGCGGCCGGCGCTGTCTACAACCCAGGTGCTGCACCGCCACTCGTCGACAAGTTCACGTTGACGGTAACTGATGGGTTTGGCGCAACGGACACCGTCAATTTTGTCTTCAACGGAGCTGGAGCAAGCTCCAACACCGTGCTGCAGGGCTCATCGGGAAGAGACGTAATTCTTGCTTCAACTGGATCGGACACGCTCAGCGGCGCAGGTGGGCCGGACCAGTTTGTGTTCGCGCCGACCTCTTCGGGGCCGTCCGTGCAACACACAGTGACCGACTTCATCGTTGGGTTAGACCGGCTTGACGTAAGGCAATTCGCCGGTCTCACCGCGGGATCGCTACCTGCCGAAACCCAACAGGGAAGCGACACGCTGATTACGCTCGATAGTCACGACACGATTCTGCTAAAGAATGTCAATGCCACGGCGGTGCACGCCAGCGACTTCATTTTCCATACCTAGATACTCGATTGCAATTGCTTGACCCTTCGAGGGAAGTCGCTGGCGGTTTCGAGAACGATGGAAGCGATTGGTCCAATGTTCATTCAGATCCGCGCCCTGTACGATGCGTGCGGTTATTTTTGTCTCACGGCGGATAAGTGAAGTATGTTCCAACGCAATCGTAACTTGCCGATGGCGCCGGGTCGATTGGTCTCCGAAAAGTCCCTGATCGAGGGCCAGAGGATAGTCGTCGCTTCCTCCGCGGGGAAGAGGTTGGCTGGTAAATCAGGCATCGTCACCGGTAAAGGCAGGAGCAAGAGCCAGGTCAGGGTTCTGCTCGACGGCTCCAAGGGGCCCATCACGTTGCACGCGCGCTTTGTAGACTTGCCGAAAGGGCAAATGTTGCGAGCATTGGGGGAGTTCCTCCAGCCCATATGATGGTGTTATCCAACGACGGTCCCGTATGATATGAGTTGTACGAAGGCTTGGTGCGGGTGGAGCGTGTCGCGCGCGATGCGAACCGACGTCATTAATCGATATTCGCCCGTCGTTTACCGCTGCGATGTATGAACTATTGCAATCTCGCATTGAGTGAAAATGCTTTACGAGATGACATCATGATGGGTGTACGTGATCACCGCTTGGCTTGGCGAATCAGAAGCAAAATTAAAAGAATCAGCAGCGCAATCACCAAGAATGTTTAGGTGTACGGCTTCCGCTCCCGTTTGTGATTGTTAGCATGCCGCTAGTCTGCCCAGGATTTTGGGTGTAACTGACGATGGCAGAACTGGTATTGAAATTGTTGAGCTCGATAACGTCCGAATCATTTAATCCCGAAATCGTCCCGCTGAAATGAAAGGCATCTCCGAGCGAGAGAGCGCCCCTGCTGGCTACGCCAAATACGACGTTTGCGCTCGATGCGGCTTCGAAGGCAGCAGCTCTTTGCCGTCGATTATCGCCGTTCCATTGCCGCCAACGACACCTTGCGCAGTTAAATTGGCATCATTTGCCGTAAGCGTCGCTCCGCTCCCACCTTTCTCGCGGCACATGGGATAGGCGAGTTTCACGATCTCTTTGAAGGGAGAGGCTTGTGTCTATGCTTGACCATACGCTTAAGTCGGACGGGACGGCGCGCCGGCTAGAAGTGATCATGGAGACGGGACGCCGTCGCTGGTTCTCCAAGGACGACAAGGCCCGAATCGTCGAGGAGACGCTGGTACCAGGCGCGGTCGTTTCCGAGATTGGCCGGCGACACGGGCTGCTCCCACAACAAGTGTTCACTTAGCGCCGACAAGCGCGCCGGCAGCCCGCGCCAATGGCTGACGATCCGCAGTTTGTACCGGCGGGTGGTAGACGCCACGGTACCGGTCGCGGTTGCTGGCCATCAGCGCAAGACGGCGCGACGCAAGGCCAAGCCGGATGTCCGGGCTCCCCGTGGCGATGCCGGGGGCATCGAGATTGAAGCCGAAGGCGTCACTATCCGGGTCGGCCGAGGCGCAGACGTGGCGATGATTGCGGCCATCGTCCATGCGCTGAAGGCAAGCCGGTGATCGGCCCGTCGGGCACTGTCCGGGTGATGGTGGCAACCAAGCTAGTCGACTTCCGCAAGGGAATGGGCTTGCTATGTTCGTACGCGAGCACATGAAGGCCGATCCGTTCTCGGGTGGTATTTATGTGTTCCGTGCCAAGCGCGCGGACCGGATCAAGCTGATCTTCTGGGATGGTACGGGTTTGTGCCTGTTCGCCAAGCGGCTCGAGGAAGGCGTCTTCCGCGAACAGAGCAAGCCGCTTCTCGACGACATGCACGCCTGGCTGCTGCGCGAGCGCGAAACCCTCTCGCGCTCGTCCGAGGTCCTGAAGCCGATCAACTACATGATCAGGCGCTGGGAGGGTTTCGCCCGCTTCCTCGACGACGGCAGGATCTGCTTGACTAACAATTGCGCTGAACGCGCCTTGAGAGGCATCGCCTTGGGACGGCGCAACTGGACCTTCGCTGGTAGCCAGCGTGGTGCCGACCGTGCCGCCATCATGCTGACGATGATCACGACGTGTCGTCTCAATGACGTCGATCCAAGAGCCTGGCTTGCCGACGTCCTCGCCCGTATCGCCGATCTTCCCGCATCGCGGCTGCACGAACTGCTGCCCTGGGAATGGAAGCTCCTGCACCAAGCCGGCAAATCCGACGATCAGCAAGCCGCCTGACCTTCACCCAACGCCAACACATATAGCTCGCCGTGCCAGCGCGCACGCGTCATCAGGCGGTCTTCGGCGTATACGTGCCGTAGTTCTGACGTTGTGCACCCTGCGTCCATTTTTCGTGCGTCTAGCTCCATCAGCGAATTCTTGAGGGGAAGGCTGGTTTTGGTCCAAGCCAGCGGGGCGTCGTCCCCTTCTAAGGGCCGTAGCTGACTTGCTCGCTCAGATCCTCGACTTTCGTGATCCAAGACGGCAGGTTTGGCTTAGGACCGCTCTGGCGGCCTTATAGCGCCAGCGGCGGTCCGTGGCCCGGTCGGTCCAGGAGAGCCCATGACGGCGTCCGAGGCGTCTAAATCGTCTCGCCTGCAGTCCCAACCAGGGTAGAAAGTGCGTAGCGGCGGGGAGCCTAGGTCAACGCGTACTCATCTCGTCCGGCGAGCCGATTTCCTTTGCTGCGCAGACTAGCAGGTGCGAGGAGATCCAATCCCCGGATGCATGGGCGCAAGGCTGGGAGGCGGATCTAGCCGGTCGCAGCCTCGATCCGGGTGGTCGGAATCGCTGCGATTTCTTGTCGGTTTACGGCTTTACATACGACCAGCCCTGCTCCTGCAGCTCCATGATGCGAGTGACGCCGGAGCTCACAAGTTGCGCCTGGGGGATGAGCGGGATGTCCTTGTTCTCCGCCTTGCTCATATTCTGCTTGGTGTTGCCACACGCCTTGAACGAAATCTCAGGTGTACTCAACGCCAGCGTTTCGATTCGCGCTTTCACGGGAGAAGTGTCGTCCCGCAACATGTGCAAGCCCGGTCCAAACGTAACAACTTCGATCGAAACCGACTGGCCAAGCTCCCTGTAATATTGGACGACATTGGCTGCATTGTTGAGCGCCAGGTTCATCATCGCTGGATCGTTGCTGTTGACCTGCAAAATGAGCCGATGCTGCGTCTTGGCAGACGTGCTTTGCTTTGAGGTCGCTGACGGCTTGACGCTGGTGCTCTTTGCCAGGGCGGGCGCCGTCACCAGTAAAGCAATCGCGGCTACGGCTTGAATTGCGGTTGCAAAAGTAAACATGGGAAATGTCCTCTCTGAATAATCAATTGTGCAGCTTAGCGTTGATGGGCGGCCAGTTGCATGCTTTGGCCAACTTGCTTCTTGCGACTTTCAGCCCGTCCAACTGAAAAATTCCCTCGCGAGTGTCCCCCGATCGCGTCGTGAGTCGAATCCGTATCTCGCCTTCGCCAGGAAGCGTTTGCAGCAAGCTCACGATCTCACCGGGCATGGCGATACCGCCGAAGAGCGATGATCCCACTCCGGCATGGGCGGGACTGCTACCGTTTACGGAATACGAAAGTTCGTAGGTGTCGGCACGCGGGGAGACACTCTGACCACCGACAACAAGAAAGGTGTTGCCGCCGCGGCAATAGATGAAGAGCTCCATTCGAGGGGCGCCTGCATTTTGCTTTGACTTTGTGTTTGCTATGACGATCGGCGAATAGTCGATTGGCGATGTCGTTTCGCTGATGATCCAATTTCCCGCTACGGGGGGCGATTGCAGGGGCTGGCCCGACGCACCTCCGCTTCCTAACCACAAGGATATCAGCAGCAAGGGAAGCCCGGCGTGGTTCATTGCGACACCTGCTTTGCACGCGGCTGACGATCCAGCCAGGCTTTTGCAGCAGGTGATCTTGCGAGGCCCGGGACGTTTGCTCCGATATTTATCGACTTCCACTTGGGATCGAAGCCAATGCCCTGCAGCTTTTCCATTCGTGAGAAAAGGTAGTCAACGAAGCGGGCAACGCGATCGTAGCGGTTTGAATTCTTTGGCCAATTGAATGAAAGCAGTACGGTCGGAACTGCGATCGTCGACACTCGTTCGCCCTCTTTGATGAGGGCTGGATAGTCGCTGGGCTCGAGTGTTGACGGAAGATAGTAGTCTTCGAATTTGGTGTCGTAAACGACCGGAAGGAACTTGTAGCCGGGTTCCCAGCGTCCTCGTGCAAAGGCGTCTACCGGTTTGGAAGTTATGAAGACCACGCCCGCAACATCTCCCTGGCGCATCTGCTCCAGAGCGACCTGATGCGGAATGAATGTCTTCTCCACATCGATGCCGAGACGGCTGAAAATCAATGGGCCGGTGTAAGCGGCGGCCGTCCCTTTGGTGTTGAAGTTGACTTTCTTGCCGGCAAGATCCTGCAGACTCTTGATTTCCGGCCGAACGAAGATGTGCAGTTCCGACGGGAAGAGGCTTAGCAGGTAAGTCACGCGATTTTGGATGTCAGGTACCTGCGCCTTGTATTCTTCAAGCGCATCGAGATTGACAATTGCTAGGTCGACGCCGCGCAGATAGAGGAGGTCGTTGAGATTTTCCACCGGTCCTCGCGTGACGATGGGCAGAACGATCATGTTATGACCGTCGTCGACGACTCGTGCGATCTCAGTAGCGAAGCGTATCGGGGCCCCCTCGAGTAGGCCTGCGGCCAAGCCAAGGGTCCAAGCGTTCATGCTGTCCTTTTGTGCCTTCTGCGCCGATGTCGCTTGCTTTACTAGGGGCGGAGAAGGGGCCTGAGCATGGACCAATTCGGTAGCAAAGACCAAAGTCAGCGCAGTCGTCATCCGAACAAGCAGTAGCTTTACGCAAAGACGCATCGTAGCCTCACACATATACCATCAAGAAATGTCACTGACGTAATGAATCAAGAGCAGTCTTGGCCTCGGAAATTCCACCGGAGAGAGCCCGTGCATAATGTTCACGCGCCCTCGCAATGTCGGCTCGCGTTCCGTAGACGTTCCAACGCAACAGGACGCGAGGGTCATAGGTCTGCGCCAGGACAAAGCTGGCTTTGGCGCTTCCCAATTCAACGGCGCGCTGGAGGAACCCGCGAGCGCTATTGATGTCGCCTCGGGCGAGGAAAGAGTCGGCTCGTTCGACCAAATGAGCGATTTCAGGGTTTTGATCGAGAGGCGCTCGCTGCGGTAAGGGGGGTGATATCGGCTTTCTGGCGGCGTCTGCGTCCGCAGTCGTTGTTGTGCCTTCTTTGGACTGCGCGGTCGCATCGATCGTCTTGTGCGCTTCGGCAGCAGGAGCTCTGGGTTGGTCTGGTTGAGTGACCCTGGCCGAGGCATTGCGCACGCTCGCGAGTTCAGCCGTGACCGCAGTCGTCTTCTTGCGCTCTTCTTGCAGGGCGGCGCTCGTTGCGTCAGCGGCTTTCCTCAGCTCCGCCGTTTCCAATTCGATCTTGCCGGATCGAGCCGTTTGAATGTCCAAGTCGCGGCGTGCAGTCGTCAAGTCGCCCGCGAGTTTCGTCGCTCGTTTGTGTTCTTCCTGCAGGGCAACGCTCGTATTGTCTGCAGCCTTTTCTACTTCGGCTGCCTCTTCTTTGGCCTTGTTGAATTGACTGGCCTTGGCGTCGAGGTCGCGGCGTGCGGATGCCAAGTCGGTTGCGAGCGAGGCAGTTCGCTTGCGCTCATTCTGCAGGGCCGCGTTCGCAGTCTCAGCGGACCTTCTCAGTTCCTCTTCTGCTCCCTTGGATTGAGCGATCTTGGTATCCAGGTCGCGGCGTGCGGCCTCCAAATCGCTTTTGAGCGAGGCAGACCGCTTACGTTCATCTTGCAAGACCACGTTCGCAGCGTCAGCGGTCTTTCGCAGGTCCGCGGTGTTTTCCCCGGTTTTGTCGGATTGCCGGCCCCTGGCATCCAGGTCGCTGCGTGCCGCCGCCAACTCGCCCACGAGCGAAACGGTCCGCTTGCGCTCTTCCTGGAGAGCTTCAGTCGTAGCCTCGGCGGCCTTTCTGGCTTCCACCGTCTCTGCACCCGCCTTGCCGATTTCGACCGTCTTGGCGTCCAGATCGCGCCGCGCCGCAGCCAGATCGTTCATGAGCGAAGCTGTTCGCTTGCGCTCGTCCTCTAGCGCCGCGCTTGTCGCGTCAGCGGTCTTTCTCCAGTCCGCCGTGTCCTCTCCGATCTTGCTGGATTGGAGAGACTTGGCCTCCAGGTCACGGCGTGCGGCTGCTAGATCGCTTGTGAGCGATGCGGTGCGCTTGCGTTCTTCTTGCAGAGTTATGGATGCGGTCTCGGCGGTCTTTCTCAGATCGACTATTTCGTCTCCAGCCTTGGCAGAATGGACGACAGATATCTCTAGGTTGCGGCGCGCAGCCGCCAAATCGTTGACGAGCGAGGTCGTCCGCTTTCGCTCTTCCTGCAGAGCAAAGGTTGTGGCCTCGGCAGTCTTTCTAAGTTCAATGGCCTCAACTCCGGTCTTGCCGGAGTCGATCGCCCTGGCGTCGAGATCGCGCCGGGCAGCTGCCAGCATACTCATGTGTGAGGCAGTCTGCTTGCGTTCTTCCTGCAAAGCGAGGGCTGTTGTTTCGGCAGTCTTCCTGGATTCTGCCGCGTCATCGCCGGCCTCGCGCAACTGAGCAGCTTTAGTGCTTAGCTCACGACGCGTGGCGGCCAATTCGTTTGTGAGCGCTTCAATCAAGCGTGTGGCGTCCAGATCGTCGGTTGGGACCCCATTTCGTCCACCCGCCGCGGATTTTGCGGCGATGGGTTGAGGCTTGCTCTTTGTTTCCGTCCCATCTTCGACAAAGGCGAGAGCTAACATCACACAGACTACTGCTGAAAATGCAATGAGCACCAATCGCGGGATGAGAGTTCTGATCGGTCTCGACACACCAACATCGTCCTCAAACTCGCTCCCATCTTGCAGGTCCGGAAGGCGTCGCGCGATTGGAGCAGAGGCGTGTTGCGACTGCTCATTCATGGCGAAATTGAAGCCTACTTTCGTCATCGAGACTCCGCGAACGTCCTCGCTTGGAAGGCGAGGCTAATGGAGGCGGTTCAATCTTTTGTCAGCCGCTTTGCAGGGCCGCCTTACACAAAGTATAAAGTCGTGTGAGCGACGTCTCGACAACGAACATTCGCTGCTAGAGTGGGAACATCATAATTTCTGCGTTCAACATAATTTTCCTTAGATTATTGTAAGATAACACTTTTTGCTAGATAAATCTGCGGTCGATTTAATTTTTATTATTCGGAAGGATAGAAATTATTCGTGCCTGCGTAGTTGGCGGATCGCTGACCAAGTCCCTTGAGGGCAGCTATGTAGGAATGGACAAGATCTCAACTGACGATCGGAGCGACCGGATTGTGTCGAGCTGAGGGAACTTGGCGCGAAGTGCGGAAGCGTGGTTCGCTTACGTAACTTGGTTCGTCTGGTCCTTTCATGCGGACGGTGATCGAAGCTGCGGTTGCGGTGTTGGCGCGGCTACAGCGGTTTATCTCCTTGAGTTCGCCGTGTGAAGTTCGGCGCCCTCTTTGAAAGTCGGCGCGGCGTCGACCCGCTTGAGGGCCGCCTCTATTGCTTTCTGGCGAAACACTTCGAGAAGCGTCTGGCGAAAGGCGATAATGTTGCGGCTCCGAGAGCTTGACGACTTCAAACGCGAGGAGCCGGTGATGGGCGATTGGGGAGCTTCGTCTTGCTCGCCGCTTTCACCAGGCAAGAGTTGATGCGAAGTGCCTAACGCTCGAATGCGACGGGTACTGCGCGCATGAAGCTGACGGACACCGCGAACCGAACCGTTCATCGGGTCAAACCTCCGGTCTGAGTGAGCGGCACGGCTGTTCCCGGACAAAAGCCAGATGTGCCTTGCTCCGCCTACGCGGGGATTTTTGGGAAGCCGGCCGCTCTCCGACTGCTGGGGAGGTGCGGTCCGGTCGGCATTGGACGGACCTTGCCTTAGCAAAACGGGCTGATGCTGGCCTCGTCGTCTGGGAAAGGGCGTGTCGACCTGCCGCGCCCAACAACGACAATCGAGAAGTCGGCCGGTGCGGTGCTAAAGGAGCTTTATGTAGGTCAGTATCTCCAGTGATAAAAATCTCGAAGGCGTAGGCAGCCAGGGCCCTTTGAAACGTGAAGCTTGAGCCGGCGCCCGGCAGCATCCAGTCGCGGGGCTCAATATGTACGACGAAGACGTCTGCGAGCCATTCAGTGTTGTTCGAGAAAAGATCCTTTTCGAAGCCTTCGACATCTATCTTCGCTATGAAAGGCACCCCATTGGGGGCGTGATCAAAGGCATTTCGCATCGTAACGATAGGCAGGCCGCTCGATGAACGCTCTACGCGGGATGCCTAGCCCAGTTCGCCTTCGAGGACGTGGACAAAACCAGCCTCGGCTCCGATTGCCGCTCGAACGGGAATGATCTTATCGGTCAGTTCTGCGTTCTTCGTCAGAATCCGGAAGTTCTCGGGGTCTGGCTCCACAGCGACAACGATGCTGGCCGGAAATTGCTTCTTGAACCAGAGCGATGCTGCGCCAATATTTGCGCCGGCGTCCACGACGACCGGAGTTCTGCCGGAGGCAATAATCTCTTCGTATCGACGGTTGACACGGTCCTCGACAATCGGGATCGAATGAGAGATGTCGTACTGATGAGAGCCGAAGACATCTCGAACGGTATCGATGTCAGAGTCGCCGACTCTGACGTGAATCGCTTGACCAGAGACGTAGATTTTGACCGTTTCTGCGCCGGTAAGCCGTGGGGCGCGGCGCATAAGGAAGCGCGGACCATACCGAACGAGGTCTTTGAGGTTGGTCCAGATACGATGCAGAATGGACATCGGTATAGTCCGGGTCCGCCAATGGCTCTTACGTATTATTTCTAAATATCTCCGACCGGCTATTTTAGTGCCTCTGCCTTACAAGAGCCTTACCCGCAGGCTCTCAGCTTGATAACAGTTATACCTCCAGCAACCGGCTGACAATAAGATGTGCGGGCCGGCGAATGTAGGTTTCCAATTAACCCGGGTCGCGGCTATCGAGCTTAATTTGCAGCTTTGGTTGCTGCCGGCATTCAACGAGCTACGCTAGGTCGACCGTACACCTCCTTTGTCTCGTTCGTCCGAGCTTGCCAAAGCAGGGCCCGCTGCCACCGTCCGCTTCGGCCGCGTTGCAATATTATCGTTGAGTTTAACGTTTGAAGACGTCGCAAAACACCAGTGAGGCAACGCTGGATCCATTTGAGATGCGTCGCAGGCTCACGGAGCTGCGTTCGCAACATTCCGAGAATCTCGTCGTCGTGTCGCTCCTCAATCGCATGCTTGTCAAAGTGTCCTTTCTATCGGCGCCGAGAGATCAGGCGCATGAGCAGCAAATGCAGGCAGGATTTGCACATACCCTGCAACGAGTGAAATCCGTCATTTCGCGCGGTGCTTCTCCAAAGCGATAAAGCTCAAGGCTGAGTTAGTCGGGACGATGATCCGACTTTCTACGCCGACTGCCGAAAAGGCGTCTGAGCATTGTTGATGGTCGCGAAGGCCGCAAGCATTCTCTGTAGTGGCGTGTTGGCGGTGGGAGGCGCTCGCTTGGTGGCGACCCTGCTCAATGTTGGAGGGCTGCGAGTGCTATAGCGGCGAGCTCAAAACCCATGCTGGATCAATCGGATTGCGATCGCCACGCTCGGTCCATTGGTGTTTTCAAAGCGTTGCCGCCTGCGCGATGCCTCGGCCGGAGGGTTTGGTCTCTGGCCCGGTGGGGCCAAAGTCACTCCCTTCAAGTTTGACCTCGAAGTCGAGGGAATCTTATTGCGGTTCGCTGCGAGTTGGCCTGGCGTTACAACGACTTCGTCGGGCTCCAAGGTTGTCCAGGATGTCGATCTGGATTGGTCGAGCACTTCAGCCTGCGAGATCGCATTTCGTTCGCGTCCGATCGGCGATCTCTTCGGCGTGGCGTTGGAAGATGATCGGGCTTCCAGGCGCTGATAAGACGGTAGGCCGCCAGCCACTGGCTGATTGCGATGCACAACGACGTCGAATCCAGGATAGCCGACAACTTGGTGAATGAGGTCGGAGAGCTCCAGCGCTGATTTCAATTCCTTCCAATGCGCTCACCCTGTTGGGTGTGATCGGCTCGAGCCGATAGTACAGCAAGGTGAAGCACCTCCAAATACGCAGATGGAAACTGAGTGATTTTGAACCGCCCCGGGTTTGCCGGAGGCCACTTGGTTTAAGTTATGCCGCCATGGCGGGGTGTTCCAGCATGGCGTAGTAGCGTTGCTCGGCTTCGGCCGGCGGGATGTTGCCGATGGGCTCCAGGAGCCGCCGGTTGTTGAACCAATCGACCCATTCCAGGGTCGCGAACTCGACGGCCTCGAAGTTTCGCCATGGCCCGCGCCGATGGATCACCTCAGCCTTGTAGAGGCCGTTGATGGTTTCGGCGAGAGCGTTGTCGTAGGAATCTCCGACGCTGCCGACAGAAGGCTCCACGCCAGCTTCAGCCAAGCGCTCGGTGTACTTAATGGATACGTATTGGCTGCCCCTGTCGCTGTGGTGCACGAGCCCGCCACGATGGACCGGCCGTCGATCATGCAGGGCCTGCTCCAGCGCATCGAGCACGAAGCCTGCATGCGCCGTGCGCGAGGCTCGTCAGCCCACGATCCTGCGAGCATAGGCGTCGATCACGAAGGCGACGTAGACGAAGCCGGTCCATGTCGCGACATAGGTGAAGTCGGAGAACCAGAGAACGTTCGGCCTTGGCGCCTTGAACTGGCGGTTGACGTGATCCAGCGGGCATGGCGCGGCCTTGTCGCTGATCGTGGTCTTGACCGGTTTGCCGCGGATGACACCTTGTAAACCCATGTCCCGCATCAGTCGCGCCATGGTACAACGGGCAACATCGAAGCCTGCACGCTTGAGCTGCCGCCGGACCTTGCGCACGCCGTACACGCCGAAGTTCTGATCGAAGACGCGCCGGACCTCGATCTTCAGCGCAGCATCCTGCCGGGCACGCGCCGACAGCCTGGCGGGATCCCGCCGCTTGGCCACATGGGCGTGATAGGTCGAGGGGGCGATCGGCAGCACCTTGCAGATCGGCTCGACCCCATGCGCCCCACGATGATCCTCGATAAAGGCAATCATGGCTTGGACGGGCGGTCGAGCTCCGCCATCGCAAAATAGGCGCTTGCTTTGCGCAAAATCTCATTGGCCTGCCGAAGCTCGCGGTTCTCTCGTTCGAGAGCCTTCAGCCTCTCGGCCGTGTCGGTCGGAACGCCGGCCCGCTGCCCGCTATCGACCTCGGCCTTCTTGACCCAGTCATGCAGCGTCTGCGGTGTGCAGCCGATCTTGGCCGCGATTGACATCACTGCCGCCCAGCGTGACGGGTGCTTGCTGGCGTGATCCAGAACCATCCGAACCGCTCGGGTCCGGACCTCGGGTGAAAACTTGTTTGTCGTCTTGCTCGTCATGGCTCCATCCTCTCAGGAGTTGGAGCCTCCGGCAAACCCGGGACGGTTCAGTCTCCATACCTCGATATCGTCCGAGTAACCGTCAGGTGCTACACTTGTATCGGCCGGGCTCGGTCGCTCTGATCCCAATTGGTTCTACTGACCCGCAAGCCTTGATTTCGAAGTTCGCAAGCTGCTTCCTAGAAAGCGAATAGAGCGTGCACAGTTATCAAGATAGTGGGTATCGAGCAGCGAGGCTGTTGAGCGACATCGCGCGCTCGACCGCTCGGATCTGGCGTTTGTTCACGACATGCTTCAATTGCCAATCGGCTCGATCAAATTGATCTCCGGCCCAAATCTGAGGGCAGGCATTGCCGCATTGGTCGAGCACCCAAACGAAGTAATAAGCATCCTCCATAGCTGACATCTTGAACTATGCTGGCCTGACTAGTCCGTCGTCTCAAGGCAACCGTTCGCTCTGGCCAATCGCACGAAACTGTTTGAACCATTTTAGCGGCAGGCCAAGATCGTAGCCTCGTCGTCGCAGTTGTTGAGGAGTCCTCCTTAGCGCAAGTGCGATTTCATTTTCCGACGCACCATTCTCGACCATACGCCTAAATCGCGCATCGTCGGTCGGCGTCCAGCCCGGATAATGACTTTCCATTGAAATCGTACCTCAAAGCGCGTTGCGATGCCCAAATAAGTTTTCCCCCTGCCGCAAGGGAATTGGTAGCTCGTCGGCCAGCATCCACTGGCGTCCAATGGACCGGTCATGGAAATTGCGCCCCAAAATGTTGAGGCGACTGACGCCAACAATGATGGCGTCTCCACGTAAACTCGGCAATCGTGTTATGAAATTAAGGTGACGGCACACGGTTAAATTCAATACCATTTCTTTTGGGCGGGACGCTCGCTGGCTAGCTCTTGCACGACACGCCAAACTCGGCAGAGCAATTGGAACGACGGAAACGTCCGTCAGGTTAATATGACTTCTATTTAAAATGGTCGTTGGATAAGCTTAGCAGCTTCGTATGTAGCTGAAAATAGATGCTCTGGTATGAACAGTGATCTCGCAGGCTTATCAAGGCGACGGGCCCATGCGGTTCTGGAACTTGTTAAGCCAGATGCAGCAGCTGCGATGCCGGGGGCTTAATTCCGTGCTCGGGCTGGAAATGGCGTGGATATAAGGGGGCATGTGATCCGACCCGCATCGACTAGTGCCCGTGCCGTGTCGCGAACAAACCTTGGCAGCTTTCTTCAGGGAGATCCGAGCACTCTCCAACGCCGCGGGCAATTTGTACGACCTTGTTTAGCGGGCGAAAAAGCCTCGCTCCACGCGCGTGTGCTGCTTCGGAGGATCGCAAGCGGGTGGAGGCAATGAAAACTCGCATGCCCCGTTGATTTCGTAACCCCGGTCGGACAGAACGGGGGTGGGCTACGCTTCAAAATCGGCTGTAAATCTTGCTGTCTATTCGCGAATTGATCTTGGAACTTGGACCCGCAACGCCGACAGGCGCCACAGGAGGTGCGGGATCCCCTTGGATTGGAAACGGTTGGCGAACGATGAAGACATGCTGTTTAACGACATTTGAGCGCTCTTGCTTAACTGCGCCAGCCGCCTGACTTCCGCTGCCGGCAACCATGACAGAGGTACCGGCAAGGGTGGCGATCGTCACCATGTACATTATCTTGCAGACGTGCATGTCAACACCCAGAATAGCGTACTAACCGACTCTGAAGGACATTGTTCCTCGCGTCATTCAGCATCTTGAGGAGTGGTTGTTTGGTGTGCCGCCCTTGAGTTCTTCGTACGGGAGCAACTCAACAAAGGCGACGAGCACGTCTTAGGGGTTGGCGAAGAAGCCAACTGCAGCTCGGCGGCCCAGCACTGTTCTTCGCAGATGTCATTCAACGTGTGGATGCGGCGTTAACCTCCAGCGCTCTGGTTCGTATCGAAGAACGTTGCGGTGGTAGGTTGCAGTCAACACTTTGTGCCGTTTTTAGCCAGTCGCATCGCCTCCGTGCTCTCATCACGACGGAACTATTCCGCATGCTTCGGGAGCCCTACGGAAACGGCCAAGCGGCAGAGCTTGGTGGCAATGTGCCCTGCAGCGAGTATGGCGCCATGAGGACGATGTGCCTGGCGGTTGCAGTTTCGCAGATCTGGGTAAGTGCAACATCCGCTAAGGATGCAGATAGCCAGGTTGCCTGCGCTGCGACCGCTTTCAAGAACTAACGGCGAGTCGGGTGTTCGGGGACCGGCCTGACGTAAACGACCAGATGCGCAGCCTCGTCTGCAAGAACAGTAGTTCTGCTTACGCTTTGTTCAATGTGTCGCGCGGGATCAAGGACAAAGGGCCGGCCCCCCTCGGCGTCTAGCTTTGCTGACTGTCTCAAGGAGGAAGCGATCGAGCTGTACAAGGACTAACGCGGACTCTGCAGCTCACTCAACGTTTCTCATGCAGAATGTTTTGACAAATTGGCGGCATTGTCCCCACACTCGCACCGAGTCCCGGGGCTGGGCATTGATGTCACGCAACGCACGCAAGCGCATCGATTGTTGCATCATAAACTTCTCCACGTTAGCTTGCCGGATAATGCCGATGGCAAACGCGGGCTTTTACCCGATGGACCGGGAAGTTCGCGTCAACAGCGCTTGCAGATTTCCGTTGCCCGCTTGAGTTGACGATTTTCCTGATCCTGTTCGACGGACTCCTCGAAAGAATCAGGTCTCCGAGAACGATCGGGCGACGCCACGGAGGGCGGCTGTTCGCCGGTGGAATTGAGCGGACCTTTCGACTTCTGTCTCGCGGAGCGACGTTCAGTCGTGAAGCGAGAGACCGACTGAGCGGCGTCTGGGTCGGGCCCCAGTCCATCCCATGCAGAATGCGGGCGCAACTGCAGACTGGTTTGCGCTTCCGCGGCTCCGGTCAAGCCGCCAACGAGCGCCGACAACAGACAAAGTCGCTTCAGTTCGCTGGCGAAGCGTCGTCGCCACAGTCGCGGTAACTCGGCGATAATCGCAGCGTCAAACTCGGTAAGATGTATGCACATTTAAAAAGCCGGTTGGATGAAATCCGCTCATTGAACCGCAATAGCGACGGGAGTGCAAGCGACCCCGAGGCACAATTAGATCGTGTCGTCCGGGCGTCGGCCCCGAACCGGGAACCGGAACGGCCGCATCAAAGCTGCCCTTAGTTCAGCCGGCGTCTTGCTTTCTGCTTTACCGCTGCGTCTTCTATCCTTCGCTCGAGTTCCTTCTCTATCAAGGCCCGCACAGCGCGCCGCAGGCGCAGCAGTTCGTCGAGCGGCAGCTTTTCAAAAGTCTCCATGCTGCGGCTCTTTCCATTGCGCATGGTGCCAGCTACGGACGATCTCCCCGTCAAGTTTCAGCGGCCCGCTCACGAGTGGGGCTTGAGCTCGAGGAAAGCTGAGGCCCGCTGTTAAGGGGGCGTGAATTGAGCCGTGCCGGCAACTTCTGCCAAGGGCACGTCCTTGGGCAAATCTTAAAATCCCAGGTAGATCAACGCTGCCTTGATGCAAGGAGGACGAAGGATTCGATCGTAGGACCGCTGATCAAATGTCATGACATCGACTCCGATGCTGAAAGCTGGATGACTATTCTCGCACCGATCGTGAATATTGCCCTGGCGCGTTTTCATTTGCATGGACAGCAAGGCACTGCTCTAGTGACGCGCCAGCTAAAGAAGCCCCTTCTTCAAGGGGACCGCCTTCTCAGCAAGGTCTCGTACGGTCCTGAGGCGTTCTCGGCGAAAGTCATGGTCCATAATCACCAGCCTAGCTAAACGCGCAATTGGAGATGCTCGTGGAAGAAGCCGCAGAGTACTGGAAGTCTGTGTGTTCCATGTGCATGGGCCTTGAAGCCTGCTTGGCCGATTGGTCCTTTGACTTCGTGGACTCCGGCGGCGCTCAAAACGCAAAGCTGACGAAGTTAGTTGAGCCGCGGTGTCGCAAGGAGACGGCGCTGCATGATATGCCCCGCAGTTCACAAAGTTCGGTAATTGAAAAGTTTACTTGCTTCGTCAGCGTCATGACAGACGAGAGTTGAGAACTCGCGACAATTACCGAACTCAACGGCGAATTCAAGAAAAATTACGGATTACTCGTCGCCTTCCGTATTTGCGATCGATCAGTGCGGCGCGCCGATCGTCACCTTGAGGTGGACTGATCGTGGCCTTTGCGACAGCCCTTTTGACCTGGCTGCCAGATAAAACTGGCGGTAGTCTGCGCCGTCCGAGGCACACGTGAATACTCTCCCAGTATTGCTTGTTATCGATTTCAGTACCTTGGAGGATTGCCGTGAGAAACGACACACCCGTCTACGATGTCGTGCATCTTGGTCCTGATGGCGAAGCTCGAAGGGGGACGGATCGCTCGGCACGCGTGAAGCAATAAACGAGACCGCCTGATCAATGCCGCATCTCTCGCTTTCTGTCCGCACAAGTGGATCGGCTACGTCAATCTCGAGCTTGTGCGTAAATTTCCGCTGATGCTGGCACTCTAGTGGCAAACTGCAATCAGGAAACGCTTGCCACCGAGAGGGCGATTAGACAATTGCTCGCGCCCGTTACGAGGCGAGGGCGGCTTGTTTTCCCAAAGCGAGCCGTCTTTATGGATACCGAGAACGATCCAAATCGCGAATTCGCAAGCGTTGAAAGACCGCGGTTTGGTTTTTCGTCTTCCTCCTGATATTCATTGTGCTCTTCGTGGTGTACCTGAAGCTGGGTGTGGGCTAATCGCTGCAGAACCTTTGCATAACACAGCGTTGTGGACATCTTCGCGGGTAAGGCGGGTGGCTTTGGCCAGTTCGGCCTGATATAGCCGTATGAAAGTGTTTGGAGATCTATATCACAGACGGTCGTGATGAATATCGGCATTCTCCGCCGCATTCTCTTGGGGGGTGGGGATGAAGAGGCCGTCTCAGATCCTGTGTAAGGATAGCAAGCTTTTGTCGATAGCAGAGGTCGAGCAGAGGCTCGCGATGCTCGCGGAGTTGGAGCAACTTCTGAAGCGGAGGTCGGAAGCGGTGCTGCGCTCGAGTTCGTTTTTGTCGGACGAGACGCTGGCGGGCCGCAACACGCAAAGGTCCACCAGCAATCTCTCGTGACGACAAACGGTTGACCCGTTCGTCAACCTCCTCAGCAAAGGCATCAGTTCCCCCAAGCTCAAATTCCTGCTCGTGGATTGATAGCTCATGCTCGGAGGCATTATTGCATCCGGTGGCTCGCGTATGACGGCAAGCTGGTCCATCGGATCAAGCTGCCTTATCTCTCGCCACCAAGCGCAGCGGTGTCTAAGCGATTGCGCAAGCTTCGCTCCAGCTATACGATGGCTGAGGCACTGACGACGAGATTGCAGAGATGGCCCGCTGCCCTGGTCAGCTACGAAGAACAGGCCGGTCTAGGCGTCCGGGTAGTCGTCGCGTAACCCGACGAGGAACTTCATCAGGTCGCAAAATATTGGAGAAGGCGTCGATTTACTGGTTGGCGACGACAGTCTGGTGAGCGGGTCTGCAGCGAGGCACAATCACTTCTGGAACGCGCAATAGCGGCGCCGTCTTCAGAAGGCCGATTGAGGTCAGCTGACGCACTTCTCGAGCGCAAACAGGAGCGCCTCAATCATGTTCCGCGCCTTCATTGTGATCTTCGCGCTTCTTATTCATCCACCTGTCTTCGCTCAAACGACCCAACCCATCGGTCGTTCGGGACGGCCTGTTCCAACGCAGCCAAATCCAACGTTCTCGAATCCACTTGGGCACGTCGCGCCGATGGCGACGCCCAACGTCTACTATTCGAGAGACCGCAGCGGCCGGGCGACGGTCATTCGACCGAACGGTAGCGCGATCTCGGGCGGATCCCAGAAGCGACGCTAGTTCGCTGCGAGCTGCAGCCGGATGGGTGATCGAGAATGGTCTGATTTGGGCGCATCTGTTGCTACGAATCCCCCAACGGGCACTGGAATGACAATTCTCCGAGCTTGGTTTTTGACTGTGAATGAAGACGCGCGTTCAGTTCGAACGTCGTTGGAGACGGGCGCGGTCGTGACCTGGCTATTTGCTTCTGTCGTCACCATAGGTGCTGCGGTTTTGATCGCGCATTTTGTCGAAGCTATGCGTTCTTAAACTCTGCAGGAAGCTCTCAGGGCGGCCTCTTCGGTTTCGTGACATCCACGCACTCAATTTTGTTCGGCCTTCGAAAGACTCGGTCGTGAGCAATAATTCGCGCGGGTGCGAATCAAACCCCCTCGATACTGAGGAGCAGCCTCGCACGACCAGTCGAGTAGTTGCTTGGCTTTTGTCTAGAATTCGACTGCATCGCAGGGACCGTGTCGATCGGTATGGGCTCCTCGACGGCGAGCCGCGCTCCGGCAGGCCGAGGGCACGTCGGGCCGCAGGTCGCATCCTGGCGTTTTCGCCTGAGCGCTCGCCCCAAGCGGGCAAAAATAGGCCGCAAATCAGCATACAAGTGCCAAACCAGGAATTAAATGTCGCCATGATCCTGCGTTTAACAGGATCGGGGCGAAAAAGCTGGGGTGATCCGATGAAATTTGTTGCCGAAATGGAGCGCCTTGATCTGGACGATCTATGGGCTCTGTATGGAGAGATGACGGAGGTTCTGGAACGCAGGGTCCGCGAAGAAAAGCTGTGTCTTGAGGAGCGTCTCAGAAAGCTCGGAGTTTCAGAACCCGCGCGCCGAGCCTACCCGCCGGTGCTTCCGAAATATCGCAATCCTGAATTTCCCTCCGAGACCTGGGCGGGGCGCGGAAGGCAGCCGCGCTGGCTGGTCGCGCAACTTCAAGCCGGCCGCCGTTTGGACGATTTCAAAATCCAATCGCGAGACAGTCTGCGCGCAAAAGTGAGAATGGGGTAAGGACCGACCGGTCCAAGCCTGGCTATCACGCGTCTAAGTATGAAGACGTACGAACTTGCGCCATCTAGGCGGTCGTCGTGACGAAGCAGCGCCCTGTTTGGCGCGGCTCCTTGCTTCTGCGTCGTCGACCCGCTTCTGGAGTTCGTTTAACTCACGCAATTGCCTGGCAATGATCTCTATTCGCTGATCGAGCTTGCTCGCCATAATTTCACTGACACTGCGCACTGATCCCACCTAAATCCAAACAAGAAAGAAGGTCGCCAAAACGCGGCGATACTAGGTGGGGCATTGCGGGCTTTCAATTGGCGTTCGTGTGACATCAACAACTCGCATTGCCGAGACTAAGCGCTTCACGACGACCCCTCACGCGGTCCAACTGGACTGTTGCGCCACGAAAGTGGTTTGTGCCGCCGTACCTCACGGGAGCGGGGCATGGTCGGCATATACTTCCACGGCGCTTGGCACTTTCGTGCAAACCTGCGATTTGAACCTAGGCTGATCGTGTCCTTAGCGTGATGTAGCTGGCGGCGGGTCACCGCGTTCGCCAGCAACGCCGGTCCCGGTCAGTTGGCGATAGCCGTGATGCTGACGGTTGGATCATGCTCAATGGCGCGATGAGCGTGTGGGCCTGAACCGACCGGCGACGCGTCCCTAGCAACGTTTGCAACGTTGCGGCTGCCAAGGTCACGAAGTGCGCCGTGACCTTCGGCGATCCATCAACACACCTTATCAACCCGTCTTATTCTCCGCGAGGCGGGCGATTTTGCATTTTCAGGACACGGTCATTGCAGTGACCTAGACCGCCGGGAAGTCGATCGGATGGGGCGCGCTTCGATGGTGGGGATAGGCGAGCCTGGGACCCCAGAGAGCGGCTAACGCAGACTGCTCCGTCGTACACGGGAGCGACGGGTCGATGCTGATACATACCGAACCCGGCTTCTCACTTCAGCCTCGTCCACCCGCTTCTGGAGTTCGTTCAGTTCCCTAATCTGCCGAACGATGTTTCGAATTCTAAGGTCTAAGGCACCAACAGAAATCTGGCTACCATTACTCATACCAGCCCTCAATGAATAATCATTGCGTCAATTAACTTGTTGATTTTAGTTCAAAAGCCGCGGCATTTCAAATGATAAGTGCTGCGGCCCAGGAAAGAGCGTGACTTTGGTAACCCTAGGGTCCAGCCGCACCCATTCGACGTCAAGATCGCGGCCGCCGTGCGATCGAACTTAACGAAGTCTGTTTGAAGCGCTGGAAGACGACCTGGAACAGGCTCTCGATCGTCCGTTCCAATCAATGAGCCTTGGGCGGGGCATTGCTTCCCGCCGCTCTGAGCAAATGACTAGATTAGACGGGCGAGTGAACGAGCCCTCGTCGTCCGATCGCAGGAAAGGCATGTCCAGATCGCTCGGCCGCCTCCCAGCCCATTTCAGCCTCATAGTCGAGATCGGCAATGACGTCCTGGAAGGCGGAAATGGCCTGCTGGATTGCGGCGATCTGATTCAGCTCCTCATTCAGAATCGGGCCAACCCGACTTTGAAGCGCGACGACCATTTCCCGCCGTCGTTCTTTCAACTGTACCAACGGCAAACCGTGATCGGACGGATAGTGCATTTCAGTCCTCTCCATTTGGAACTACATCAGTTCTTAGCCAAATTTTGATGATATGCGGTTGCAAGATGAGTTCGAATTTAGCTTTCAGCGACGTTCCGGCAAACGATCGTGAACTAGTGCGCAGTTCCGGTTTTGCGGACCTGCGCAGACGACAGGTCCGTGTCGCGGTTATAATTTTCATTGCCCATGGCTCGAGGTGACTGGCTCCTCCTCGGACTCGGCAGCGCGTAAGAGAAGCTTTGGTCGGAGGATCTGCTCGCGTGTTGCTCCATGACTATCGGAACAGGGTGGTCCTCCCAGGCGGACACGAGTGCGGAGCGCCATCTCTTCGCCGCTACGGGCGCCAGAATTGCGACAGCGCGACATGATGACCGCATTCGACCGTCAGCTTTGAATGGTCGTAGGAAGCTCGTCCATACGTCTATCCTGACCGCTACCTGAGCGTGCCTCTGGACCGCGTTGAGGGCTCGGGATTCATTGTTGGGTCGGGTCAACACGGTCGCGGATTGGGGCCTACTCGCCCGTAGCCGAAGCTGCATCACCGCTCGCGCATTGTTGAATGCTGCAAAATCAACCCGGAGTGCGCTCTTGCCCAGACGGCGCGATGCATCGTGGTAAGGCTAACGAGCGGTTTGAGTTGCGAACCCAATCGTCTGGACCGATGTTTGCCGTGGTCATGGGATTGCCCGGAGGTGAGGCAACCGCGCGGCAAGGGGTGCCGTCTCACGTGGCGGCGTCCCGCCCAATAGCGGTCAGACACCCCGATAGACACAGTCGCTGGGGTCATCCTCCTGCACCGTCATGCAATCCCGCCCTTCTTGTCCCGCGGCCCTCGGCGTTAACCGGCTGCGGGAGCTGGGCACCCGTTTGTTTTCGCGACCACATCGAGGTTCCGACGCATCAAGGTCCCCGCGTCCCCCGCGTACTGTTCAGCGGTGGCCGGCGAAGCGCGCGCGTCGCTTGCTCAATCGGACTGGCAAGGGTTGGCGAGCAGGTCCAAGGGACTTGACGTTGCAGCCCCCATCCAGGTCCGGTAGTTTTGATCGAGCTGCTATTGGAGAGCTTCTTCCATGATGTCGCGCATATTCATGATTGTCGGCTCTGCCGTTCTCTTCGTTCGCTCTCCTTGCGACAAGGCTGCGGCTGCCTCAGCAGAAGTGGCTAAGAAGTGTGAAGCGGCGGTAGTGGCGGCCCACCGCGCATGCCATCGGACCCGACAGCGGGAAGCGTGAAGGGCAACGTCCGCGACCAGCGGGCCTGCTTTAACGAGTGCACCGAAAACGGCGGAACACCGCGCAGCGACAAGAAATAGCAGCCTACCTTTCGAGCTTTCCGGCCTTCGTTCGGGCAAGTTCTTCGCGCCTGATTGGACCAAAAGGTAAATCGGACAGATCCATATCCGAAGCAAGATCGAGGAAGAGGATCAGAAACTCAAAAGGCTGCGATGGTTTTGGCAGGGGCACTGCAAGCGCTCCGGCAGCCCTGCGGCGAACACGAGACCGTGGCCGCGAGACCATCTAGATCGCAGGCCGAGCAGCTCTCCTGGATGTTCGTAGATAAGAGGCTGCAACCATATTCTGGCCGCGCTTAGGCCAAAGAAGCCGCGCCACTTATTTGCTAGGGACAGATTTTTCTCGTCCAAGCCGATCCGATGGTGTGGAATGCGGAGGTGGAGACGTCGTCATGACGAACGATGCGACGAAGATCGTGGAAACGATGCTCAGGGACCGCCAAATGGAAAATAGGCGGGCCTACCTAGTCCGTGGCCGATGCTACCGACGGCTCACGCCCGGGCCGATAATTTGAGCTCATTCGATCAGGCTGCATTGAACAACCTCGGAGTCGAGATGACGTTGCGTGAAATGAATCCGCCGCTCGACCGGATCGGCGAAGTTTCGCAAGAAGTCGTCGCTAGGTCGGACGCGGCGTCGAAGCGGCCATGCGCTGATCCGGCGTCTCTCGGTCAGGGAAAAGAAAATATTGGACAGGGGACACAGGGGCAGACATAAAAAAGTCCGATCCAAGCAACCGTTGGTGATTGCTTGCGCTGATCGCGCGAGCAATGCCGAGCCTTCTGCCATTGAGTTTCACCGGATGCGCACGGGTCAACCAATTTGCCGACCGGGCATAGTTCTACAGGGTTTCGCAAGCTACTCGTAGGCGTCTTCGTGACTCAGTGACCAACCTTATCGAACTACGCGCTCCGACTATGAGCGTCGACCACTCACCTCAAGAGAACTGTCGCGGTTCAATGCGCTCGGGTCATTGCGATCAGCTGTCGGAATGAAGCTGTTTGCAGCAGTTGAACGCGCCGCATCGCGGCCTCAGGATCGCCAATCCCGCGGCGGCGAAACTAAATGTTCGGGACGGCGATCCGTTCGGGCTAGGAACGCAAGGGGAGCGTCTGCATCCTTGCTATCGCCCGAAAACTCGCAAGCCAGAAGTATGTTGCGCTGCGGCCTTGCGGCCAAGAATCTGTTTGTGCGAGGAGGCTGCAAACGAGCCGTCTCAATAGCGGCGCAAACGTCCATCCTTCTCCAGCGCTCGCACCCGTCGCCTTTTGGATTGGTTGTGCCGGGTCGCATATGCTTAGGACGGAGCGATCCCACGTGATCGGTGTAATCTTGAAAGGTAGAAAGGATCAGCGAGTACCACGTTCGTTGAGACTGGCGATGGGGAGATTGAGGCCGCTTAATGAGACGGTGATAACTCACATCAACCGGCCCGGGCCAGTGACGCCGAGATCGGGCCGGTTTCGCTGTTTTTAAAATCAGTGCATTGCAGATGATTTTTAAATGCTACCAAGGTTCTTGGATTGATCGGAAAAATACTGTGCCTCGTCTTCGGCGTCACGGCGGGGAAGTCGATGCGTTGAATATCTAGTTTTGAATTTCGATTTAATTTATTTAATTGTGGATGTGCAATACGAAAGCCGCAGACTTTTGGAGTGGCTTTCGTCGTTTTGCCGCTTTAGGCTTGCATTGCTTTTTTGCAGAGCCCTTGAGCTCGATTCATTTCCATTCGGGCATACTGGAATGACCCGCTATTTTTTCGACATTCGGGACGGATGTGATCTCTATCCTGACGACATGGGGCAGGACTTGGCTGACGAAAAGGCAGCCGAAATCGAAGCCACACAATCGCTCGCCTGCATGATTAAAGATGATCTCGCCGAAGATCGGCGTGACATGGCTATCGAGGTTCGCACTGAAGAAGGGCCCGTCTTCCAAGCTGCTTTCATATTCGGCAACGGACGCATGAAGCACTAGCTGTGCTTCTGCATCGGAATGTTCTAATCACTTTGCAGCGGGCTCATGTCTCGTCAATCCGAGTTGTCGACAGTCTGAAGGCGAAGGCCAAATCGATCGCTCCGTGCGGCTCCCCAAAGTCAATGCCTGGCTCGACGTGGCAATTCGCTTCTGCTCCGGCGGCGCCATGCCGGGCCCTTGTTTGGCTGAATGACGGTCAATATTTCCGCGCCGTCAGAGACGTCGCGTGCTCCGGATCGTCGTAGTTGGCGATCCTTGGTCGCGAGACATCGCAGGAACCTGTCCATTCAGGCTCTCCAACAACTGCCCGCGGCGCGCCTCCATCCACCAGAAATTATGTCCGAATGCGTCGATTGTCTCACGTAAGCGGCGATTGCGGTCAGCGCGCGGGCCAATGCAAACACATTTGAATGCCCGAACTCCATTGCGCACGCTGTTGTGATCTGCGCAGGCGAGTGCCGCGGCGCCTTTATTTGAATACCCGTCGGCACCCCAATCCGAAAGCCCGGTTGGCTTCCAATGAGTCAAAATGTGGCTCAAAAAGCTCCGGAACCAGCGGCGGCCTGGACTGTTATTTTTTGTTATGGTCGGCGTCTCATAACGTGTATCTCTAGAGATTTCAATCTTGCTTAATTAAATCGTTGGGCGCATTGATGGGCGTCACGAAGCGGCTTGGATTCGCGTGAGGGATTATGGACTACGGCCAGTTGAAAGTGTTGTCGGTGGATGAGCTCTGGCTTCTGCACGAGGAGATCACCTCCGAGTTGAGCAGAAAGATCGAGGCAGAAAAAGCCAAACTCGAAGAGCGACTTCAGAAGATAAAAATGGCAACTACTAAGAGGGGCGGGAGGGAAGGTCACCGTCGCCCATATCCGAAAGTGTTGCCTAAATATAGAAATCCCAAAAATCCCAAAGAGACGTGGTCTGGGCGCGGGAAACAGCCGCGCTGGCTGACGGCCCAGCTTGGGGCAGGCAAGAAGCTGAACCAGTTTTTGATCTCGCGGCCGTAATCCGTCCGGCTAAAAGCTTGCCGAAATTGCGAAGCCATATGACTCGCGGCGGGGAGCATCGAACGTTCAGGCGGAAACAAGCATCCGACCGTTGAGTGTTCAATGCATCCCGATCCGGCAGGCCGGAGTTGGCCGCGTGGTAAGGTTTTGTCGGGCGGTCGCACAGTCGAGCCACAGACATTTGCACGGAGACGCATGCACAGGTCTGCCGCCAGTCGTCGTCTAACAGCTCTCAACTGCCAGAAATAACGGAAATGCCTGAACGTACAGTGCAGATCCGCGTGCAGTTGTCCATGACGTGACTTCCGTTCAGAGAATGCCGGTCCGTTTCCTTAATTTGTCTTCGTCAGCACATCTCGCCAGGTTTCGATCGCGGCGATAGATTTGCTCCACAAAGGAGCGCTATCCGCCCCGGTCGACCGGAGCGATTGAACAAGTTCGTCTATCGCAGCCGAAGCCGCAAGATAGGCATCGACTCCGCCGGGTACGACAGCGCTCTCCTTGTAATCCGAAGCGTCAGCCAGGAGCTGCTCGACCATTTTGATGGCGGCGCGTCGGTCGGACAGTTTGGCGTGACGGACCACGAGCAAGGCGTGCTTGGCGCTCACGAGCGCCTTTTCGACCAGAAGCTTGTCCGCTGCAATTTCTTTGGCCATCAATCGGGCCCGCCGACAATGTGATGAATAGAGCAATAAGGGAGCAATTCTAGAATTGTAGCGAGCGCATGCTCGATGGGCAACCAATGAGAGAGGTCGCTTCGACGCCCGGAACGTCGTGGGTCCAGGTTCGGTTTGATCAGAATTCGGGAACGCTTTCTGGACTGCATCGCACGACGGTGAGCCGGGAGGCTGTCAATTCATCGGTCCGAAGTGTTTGCCGGGATCCGCGCGGTCACCGGCAAACAGGCCTTCTCGGCTACAAGGGCTAACATGGCGCCTGTGGCGGCCCCGGTTACTATATGCTCAAGCGCCCTTGTCTGGCTGGCGCAGCGGTCAGCCGCCTTGCGGTTAGCGCCCCGAAAACGTCTAAACTCCTGGTCGTGCGGCGCAGTGCCCCTGGCGGCTTTGCATCTGTGCCTTCGCCGCATTAGGTTGACCAAATCTGAGCTGGATAGAAGCCCATTTGATGACGTTGGAGCCAACTAGAACTGCGGCAGGCATCGCGAATACCGCACATCCAGAAGTGGAGTTTGCGCTCGTTCTGGCTCGCACAATTGACGCCGTGCAGGGAGATCCGGAGCAACTGCGCCAGGTTATCTATGAGTTGGCGCGGCAGAAGCTTGAGCAATTGCAAGCCGGCGATCCGGCTGAGCAGCAACGACTGGCGCTGGCGCTAGAAGTCGCGATTGCGGGCGTTGAAGCGAATGCGAAGGGCGGTCCGATCGTTCACGACAAGATCCGGTCTGCTGCGATACCTGAACGCTCCTTCCGCATAGCCGCGACCGTCGCTGATAAGACGAGCATCTTGGCAGCCGACAACGAATATGAATTTGGCGGATCATCACCCGTCGAGAATGTGCGAGGTTCTCGACGCATGTTGATGGGGCAATCGCAACTTTTGCCGGCCCTCTCTTTACGCCACTTGGCAATGTTCTGCTTCGTCGCCGGCGTTGTTGTTTGGGCGATCACGTTCGCAGGACGGACGTCATTGCCGACGCCTCAAAGGCCAGAGCCGATCCAGCCCAAGACTGAACTCTCGGTCCACAACAAGAGTTCTCAAGTTCCAACGGTCGAAAAGGCAATCCACGAGAGCAGGCTGCTCCCAGCGGCATACGGGGTATATGCGGAGCAGGGCGGCAAACTCCTTGCGCTCCAGATGTTGCCCGGGCATGCCCCGGATCCACGCGTTGCCATTTCGGCTGCGATTACCAAGCCCAGCGAAACGATGCTTCTAGATGGCAACGCACATTTCATAGTATTCGACAAGGACGGGCAGGGCGCGCACGAATCGGTTGAGGTGCGCGTGATTGCGCAGGTGAGGCAGGCAACGAATTTTGACTCGTCGGGCAAGCCGGTCGTCGCGCAGAAAGGCGGCACCTGGGTCATCCGCAACATCTCTGTTCCTTATCAGACGATTCCTTTGCAAGGGAATCCGCAGATGTACGAGATTCGATCCCGGGAGTCAGGAAAATCACTTCCTGCTGGGCGCTACGCGCTCATTGTACAGGGGAAGTCCTTTGAATTTTCAGTTGCAGGCCCGATCACGGACAAGCGCCAATGCCTGGAAAGTATTTCTGCGGCCAATGGCGTTTTCTATACCGAGTGTCCTGACACCTAGGTGTGATCGTCCGTTGCTACGCCTAATCTTCGCGCTCCAACTTCGTTGCGACCGCGCGCATCCGGCTGCTGGCACGGACGATCGCTATTTTTGCGCGGCAGGTCGATCGAGCCATTCGAGGAGTTGCCGGAGGTTTTCCGTGGTATCGTTTTCGGCCGGCGAAGGTGCCTCCGGCTCGTCAGCATCGTGGTCAATCCGTACAGCGTCAGGCGCTCCGTCTTGCTCGCGTGTTGTAAGCACCACGGGGGCGTTCGTCCGTTTCTCCTCGATCGCTGGTTCCGAACGATCTGGTCGCGGCGCTGGTGTCAGGCCTGCCGGCGATTGATCGAAAATCGCCGCGGAATCCTGCATGTCGACGGAGAAATTGGCGATCGTCTTAGCTCCAACATCGCCATCAAGCCTGGAATCGAGCCTGTAAGACGCAACTATCGTGCTCAATATGCTCGATAGAAGTGCCCTGTTTTCGAATATCAGGTAGGTTCTGGCGAACTGTTGTGCGTACTTTGCGCCGCATCTTGCTAAAATTGCCTCGGCCTGCGCGATGTCGCGATCGCCTTCAGCCAAGTGTCGCCAGCGGTCCCGATCGAAGCTCGTCGACTGCTCGCAGTCGGCGGTCCGGCCGACAGGTCGCACAATCGGTCCGATCGGCGATCGAACGTCCTGCAGTTTTATTGCCTCTTGCTTCCTTTCAGCAGCTTGCAAGACAAGCAGGCCGGCTCCCATCGTCACGAACCCGACCGCAGCCCAATCGATGGAAGCACAAAGAATTAACCCGATGAGCAGAAGTACAGAGCCAGCAATACGCATCATCAACCAAAGAAAAAATATGCTAAATCGCCGTAATCCTACCGTGTTGTCGTTTCTTTGACAATATAATTGGCAAGCGTCGATATTGCCGTTGTCGTTCCAGCGATACTTGCCAGCCCCTGCGGATCTGCGTGCCCCTCAGAAGAGCCTCACATTCCCATCGCTTCCCGCCGATTAGCCTTTTACAGGCCTAGGAAAAGCACATGACGCCTTCGTTGCAAGATGCCCGCCTCCGGCAGCTCAGCGATAAGGGAGTTAACGTCGTCGATCCGCGCCAGACTTTTCTAGACGACGATGTCGACCTCGACCGCGTGTTTCCCGAAGCCATACTGTTTCCTGGCACTCGTCTGGCGGGGCGCAAAACGCTTGTTGGGCCGCGCGCGAAAATCGGGAGCGAGGGGCCGGCGACGGTGATCGAATCGGTCATTGGTGAGAGTGCTGAGATCGCAAGTGGCTATGTAACCGGCTCGGTCTTGCTCACCAAAGCGCGAATTGGTGCAAACGGCCACGTGCGCGAGGGGACGCTGCTCGAGGAGGAGGCCTCCACGGCCCACGCGGTGGGCCTGAAGCAGACTGTACTGATGAGCTTCGTCACACTTGGATCGCTTATCAATTGCTGCGACTGTCTGGTTTCAGGTGGACGGTCCCGCTCAAATCACACCGAAGTTGGAAGCGGGTTTATTCATTTCAATTTCACGCCATGGGGCGAGAGTGGCGACAAAGCGACCGCATCACTGTTTGGCGGAGTTCCGGACGGTGTTTTCCTCCGGGAAGAACGGATCTTCATCGGGGGCAGTAGCGGAATGGTGGGACCCACTCGAATAGGCTTTGGATCTTTCACTACGGCCGGGCAGGTTATTCGCTCGGACGTTGCGACCAAACGTATTCGTTCCGAATCGCAGCGCGAGGTGGACGCGCCTTGGGGATTCGCGGCACCCAGAAAAGCCGCCGATCGCGTTGAAAGAAACCTCGAATATATCGGTCACCTGGTCGCGCTGCAGGCATGGTATCGACGAATGCGCAAGGCACGTGTGCCCGACGATGATGTTTCGCTACCCCAGCGTCTGACGCTCGATGCCGCGATCGCGTTGCTGGACGGCAACATTGCTGAGCGATGGGTGCGACTTGGTCAGTTTCTCGGCCAACCGCTTCCACCGATCAAACTTCCAGCAATCGATTGTCCTCTTCAATTGAACAGCGACTCCGGCCCGCATATTAGCTGGGTCAAAAATCTGTCGCCTGAAGAGATTGCGTCCGGGCGCCGCTGGCTACAGGACACGGTTGACGCGGTCGTGATTGCCAACAGGCCTTCAGTTGGTTAATCGCCATGCTGTCTCAAAAGCCTGACGGGATCGCCCGGGAGCTCGGCGGCTGGTTCGTTCTCGGACTGCAATCTGCCGGCGGCCACGCTAATGCGCCGTAAGGCACCCCGTCACGCGACAATTGCGGGTTATAGGTCGGATCTTCCAAAAGTGCCTTTCCCCATCGCGAACGTAGCTGATTAAGCTCGCGATCGAACCTGTCCCGTCGGTCGGGGCGGTCGTCCTTGCCTCGACTTGCAGATTCAAGGTGAAGGAGCCGTGCGTGCGGCGTCAGTACGATGCGTTTGCCAATCTCACGCAATCGAAGACAATAGTCCACGTCATTGAATGCAACGGCAAAATTTAACTCATCCAGCCCGCCAAGCCGCAGATAGTCTGCGCGACGCGTCACCAGACATGCTGCGGTCACGGCGCTGCACTCGTGGGCTATGCGCAGAAGATCGAGATACCCCGGATCGCTGCCGAGCCTGTCTGTAAAGGCGTGGGTGGCCGCGAAGTTCATCCCGAGAACCACGCCCCCATGCTGAACGACGCCGCCCGGCCAGGTCAAGAGCGCGCCTGCCGCCCCCACATCCGGCTCTGCAAGGCGAGACAACAGTTCGTCGAGCCAGTCGTCGGACGTCGCCTCGATATCGTTGTTGAGAAGGCATAATACATCGCTGTCAACCGCAGCCGCCGCGCGATTGTTGAGCTTGGCGAAATTGAAGACGCCTTCGACACGAATGGTTCCGATTCCCCGACGGGGCAGATCGGCCAAATAGTTCAACGAATCCGGATCAGTGCTATGATTGTCGATCACGAGAATATCTGCCCCGCTGCGCGCGACAGCAGGCGCAATGCTGTCGAGACATGTGCGTAGCATGGCGGCTCGATCACGAGTCGGTATCAGTATCGTTGTCTTCTGGCGTTGCCTCACACGTCTCACTCGCACCGCGGGAAACAAGCTTCCCTCGGATGGAATGACTTCCGATCTGATGGCACGCGCGATGAGGTGCCGTTGCGTGGCGGATTGCAGGTAAGGCGTGCAGTGAAGCCGGTCCAGCTTCGGCAAGGTCCCCGCCGAGCCTGATAAATGCAGGATGGCCCGTTGCGGCCCCGTCCGGTCGAGCATCGAGTTGAAAAGCCGATAAAGATTGTCAGGCTTCGAACGCAGCAGTTCAAAAGCGGCGTCGCGCCGAACGGCGAAAAGGTATGAGCAATAGCCCTGTTCGAGCATTCGTTCATAGTCAAATGCTGGCAAGGCGATTGGCCACAATCGACCATCGTCGGCGAGAAAGTCGAGGTCGCAATAGACTGCCGACGCATCGGGGTGGTCATCGAATGCTGCCGAAATCCGTGCCAAAGCATTGGGCGCCAATTGAATGCCGGCCATGACAAACACCAGGATGTCCGCCACTGGGTTCGTATCTGTTAGAAATTCAGAGACGAGGGCAGGATCTATCGCGGGGGGCGTTCCCTCGATTACGGCTGCAGTCCACGCCTCGTGACTCTGGCTTTGCAATGTCGCGAGTGTTTGTTCTGAGTCTCTTTCACCGGCAACGACAACGGCAAGTTCGAGCTGGCTAGGGCTCGGATCAGGCAATGGGAAACGCTCAAGCCAGGCTTCATAGTCCGCAAAGGGAAGCGAGGAAGGAATGAGCTGGTCGTAGAGTGTGCCGCGAAGACGCTCTGCGCCGTTATCTCCAAGGGAAGATAGGATTGCGGAAAGTCCGTCAGGGAAGGCGACGAACGTTGCATAAGGCATCAATTCGCCATCACCTTGACGCAGGCTCACCCGGTGGACGCAGCCATCTGCAAATCGCTGTGGCAAGTTGAAGTCGAACGCGCGAACATTGCGGCCCGAGTGGGAGGAGCCATTCTCGTCGATGCGCGTCCACTGAGTGGCGCGCAATTGCGAAACCGTCTCGCCATCCACAACGGCATCCAGGACAGTCTCGAGACTCGAGTCAACCCATCCATGGAAACGAAGGCCGCCTAGCCAGCGCAGGAAGCTTTTGGTGCGCGTATCATCGAACGTACCCTTTCGCGTCGAATTCAAGTCAATCGGAAGGCCAACCCCTGTCCCTAGATTTGCGATCCGCGCTTCGACGGTACGCGCCGTTGATAGATGATCGGGATCGAGCAACAGCTCAAATCCGTAGCGCGCATTCCTCATGCCCCGGTTTGCGAGCTCGGGAACGAAGCTCGTAGCATGACAGGTTTTAATCACCAGGCCATCCAGCAGAACGTCAACGGTAAAGTTGCGCCCGAGGTCTTCTGGATCGAATACGAAGCCCGTGAGCGTCCCGTCAGCGGCCAGAGCAAGCCGACTAACTTGGGTTCCAGTCACGGATTTCGGGGTTGAACCTGGTTGGCCGCGGGAAGCTCGGATCATGTTTGGGGCGCTCCTATCCAGCTTGCGAGAGCGTCGGCGAGCGCCGCGTCATCGATGTCTGGCGAGATCGGAAGATCACCGGGTCTAGGAGCGACCAGGCGATTTGACCAATCGCAATAGGCAACCTTCCTGTTGGCTTGCCGGACGGCTTCGATGGTCGGATGGCCGAATAGAGGATCGCCAAAGTCAGTAAAGAGCCAGCTCGGAGCGTGCGGCAGCAGGACATCGGCGAGCTCTGCAAGGTGCGTGTTTCCCGTGACAAACAGATTAGGGAATGACATGAGCTCGAGGTCGTTCAAGGTTGCTCCGGCCACAACAATGGATACTGCCTCATGCTGCAATCGCGCGGCGATCGCGCGGATGACGCGAAAGATGACAGGCGATGATGATACGGGAACGATGGCCAGAGTTCTGCCAAGAGGCTGGCCGCTCGGAAGAACCAGCGGCTCGACTTTCCAGGACCGGGTGTTGATCGTGCGTCGCGGCATGCGCGAGCGTGCAAATGCTTCGGCCGCCGGCGTGGGGGCAAGGAGCGGCGCCTTTGTACTCAGTTGAGACGAAATGCCCTCCATATCTGCCGTGATCCAGGTGTCAATTCGGATGGCCTGGCTATGAGCAAGTCTGGTGAGTTCCGCGTCTACGGCCGGGTCGAGGACTTCGAGCCGCGTCGGCCGCAGATCGGCAATGATTTTGGCAGCACGATCCTTAGCCGCGTCGGAGGAGAGGTCGATAAAAATCGACTGTGGGGCACTTTCATCGTACGCGGAAAGGCGCAGTCCAGCGAGGTCTCGAATGATGAGGATAGCGTGCTCGCCAGCATTCGCAATTTCGGCGGCGCGCGCCCGTGCAATATCGAGGCTCGATCCCATGGCGGTAGCGATGAGAACGGAATCACGATCGAGGCGGCCTAAGCCGCGCTCGATCGTGGCGCGTGCGAAGCGCAAGGGGTCAACGGCTTCAAATGCCAGGCATTCTCTTCGATAGCCGGGAAAGCGCTGGTCAAGGATGTCGAGATTGCGCCGGACCAGCTTGCGCTTTTCCTCGCCAAACGACCGTGATCCGTGATGACCAACGAAGACCGAAGCCGAGCATACGCTCCGAAAACCGCTCGCACGGGCGCGTAGGCAGAAGTCGACGTCTTCGAGATAACCCCTTTCATAGCTTTCAGAAAGTCCAATCACTGCGTCCAGGCAGGCTCTGGTGACGTAGAGGCAAAAGCCGATCCCGCTCGGTACATCGACGACTATGCTCTTGTTGGTTGCCGCGGCTATCCGATCCAGAGCAATGAGTTCGTCATAGCCTGGCATCGGATTTTCTTGATTCGGTATGGGAAAAGAGAAGATGTCGCCGTTATTCGAAAAGGGAGTAGCAGTTCCGATGTCCGGTGCCGAGTGTGCGGCGGCAGCCAAACGTTCGACGAACCCCGGGGGGACGACCGTATCCGCGTTGAGGAGGACGACGTCGCCATTTTTCACTTCGGATAGCGCACGGTTGATCGCGCCGACGAAGCCAAGGTTAATCGGATTGATCAGCAGGTCGATTTCGTTCGTGGCCGCAAGCTCGAGCAGGTGATCTCGAAGCTCTGGATCCGGGGTCGCGTCGTTTACAACCAGGATCCGATAGGCACTGTCGCGCGATTTTGTCTTCGTGCCGGGGCTGGCAGTCCGCGCTTGAATGAGACTTTGTAGGCAGCTCCTGGTTGCCTGGAGATCGCCATACACCGGCACGATGATCGTGGGCAGAGCATCGGACACATCGGCAACCGACTTGCTTGTCTCGCCCCGCGAGAGCCGTTGTGTGCAGCCGAGGTTCGGCGGAAGCCGCTGAATCTTGAACGCCTCTCCCTCGGAGGTCATGATCAGCTGCTGAGGTCGCTCTGAAGGCGGCCGACGGAGCCGGAAGCCGGTTGCCTTTATCTGACGGCTGGCCAGTGGATGAAACGGGTCTGCGACCAAAACGCTGGTGAGAGTGCCGTCTTCGAAGGATATCGTTGCCTCGATTTCGGCTTCGTCGCCCCAGGCAACCCAGCCGGCCACGTGACTATCAAAGACAGAAACGGCAGCCCATCGACGTTGGCCGGACGCTTGAAGTACCGCAATGGCGCTTCGGACCGTGTTGGGCGCTTCGTCATGAGCGATCAGGTTGGACGCTGCGGCCCGGCGACGCTCATCTTCGCTCCAGAGCAGCATCCGGCGATTTGCGTTGATATCTGTCGGGGCAATGCTGAGAGCTTGTGCGAGATCGCTGAGGGCGGCCTTTTGCCGGCCAAGATGCCAGTTCGCCTCGGCCCGCAGCACAAAACAATGCGCTGCCGGAGGAGGATCTATCCGACACCGCCGGTCCGCATAAGCCAGCGCGAGGTTGAAGTCTTGAGCCGAAAGGGCACGAGCAGCCCGCCGCTCGAGCAAAAAGTGATGTTGCAGACCTAAATATGCGGTCGCGCCATCATCTTGCTCCGATGCCATTCCAGCCGTCCTGCCCTCGCGATGGCGACTATCGGTAGCCGCTGTTGCCGGTTATCTTAGTCGACCGACGTGGTCTGACGGGGCCTGCTGCGAAACACCCGGACTCGACCAGAACCAGAAGGTTTTGAGGTGGTCTTGGCGGGAGTGGCGGCCTTGTTGGAAGCTGCGAGCGCCCTGTCCGCTCTCTCGATGGCGATCCGCAGGCCGATCAACGGCTCACGGCCGGTCGGACCCGATAGCACCACGCGTTGGCCGATCGCCCGAAGGGTTGGCGCGTTCAGGAAGAGAGCTTCAGCAACAAACTCGTATTCGTTGTTTCCTGCCATCTCGAGAACCACGCCCGTAAGCGGCATGGCGCGACCGCGCGTCCCTGCGAACGCACCAAGAGAGACCATCTTTCCGCTGCCCGATTGTCCCTTCAAAAACTGAACCGCGTAGCGGATCTCGACGCCGTCGGGCCGGTCGGCCCAGTCCAACGCAATGCCTTCGATCCGCGATGGGGAGGCTGGACCTGCGATCCAAGTGTTCGGACCCGCCGTCGTATCGCCAACACCTGCGACATGAGCGAGCACCTTCAGTCCGTCCCCCTTCACGGCAGAGCCGGTCCTGCCACTTTCGACCCGGCCGTGTGAAACGGCCGGTATGCGGCCGGGTTGGATCGGCTCGATGCGCACGACTGCCGCGCGGGAACCGCCTGGCCGCATCGGCAACACCTCGATTTGGAGGCGGCCGGGCGATCGAGCCCTAATGACGAAGCCCGAATTTGGCCCCCACAGTGTCGGTTCCGAGGCGTCGGGATGCAGGATGAACTCGAAATGGCCTTCATCGCCTCGTGCGGGCGCAACGATCACCTTCGGCGGAGCAGCAGGGTCCTCGGCGCTCCGGTAATTTACAAAAAATAGCCCACGGTCGAGATCAACCGTCTTTCGCTGATCAGCTTCGCTCATAAACCGCCCCTGTTGGGCCATTGCGCTTGGCAAGGTCCGAACGCTTTAACTGTATCCAACTTATCACAGGCCTCAGACCTCGCGGCCGGAAATCTTTGTTATAGTGAAAGTCACAAGGTTTGAGCCGAAGGGCGGCTGGAGATTTTGTTAAGCGATGGCACTGCGGGTGAGCTTCCCATTTGGACGCAAAGTCAATGAAAATATTGTTTGTCCACAATAATTTCCCCGCCCAGTTTCGGAATCTCGCAGTCACCCTTTCACGCGAGCCCGGTCATCAGTTGGTGGCAATTGGAGCGTCGACTTCTCGGGCGATACCTTCAGTTAAGCTTACCAAATACGCGCTTGCCGATGCAGACGTTTCGATGACGCACCCATTCGCGAGGCGCTTCGATCTCGAGTGCCGACGCGCGGAACAAGTACTTTATAGCTTGTCCAGCGTCGCGGCTTCGGGGTTTTCTCCAGATGTAATTCTTGCGCACCCTGGTTGGGGCGAAACGTTGCCGCTGCGAACCGTGTTTCCGCGCTCCAAATTGGCAGTTTATTGCGAGTTCTACTATGGCGCCAAGGATCGCGACCTCGGGTTTGATTCGGAGTTTCCTGAGCCGGGTCTGGACGGCTATGTCGGGCTGCACCTGAAGAATGCCGCGACCCTTTTGGCTTTATCCGAAGCCGATCTCGGTATCTCACCTACCTCATGGCAGCATTCGACGTTTCCCGAGCACTATCAAAGCATGATCGATATCGCTCATGAGGGGGTCGACACCGACGTAATAAAGCCCAATCCCGCGGCGCGCCTTACGCTGCCCGGCGGGCGCGAACTCACTCGCGGGGACGAAGTCATTACATTCGTGGCGCGGAACCTCGAACCGCTCCGTGGCTATCACGTGTTCATGCGGGCGCTTCCGGAGATCCTGGCGCGGCGACCAAATGCGCAAGTCCTGATCGTGGGAAGTGACGGGCTGTCATATGGGCAGTCGCCGCCTGCAGGCACGACCTGGAAATCGATCTTCCTGAACGAAGTCAAAGATCAAATCGATGCTAATCGCGTCCACTTCCTTGGTCGGGTCTCGTATCCTGTCTTTCTGAGCGCTCTGCAGGTCTCATCCGCTCACGTCTATCTAACCTACCCATTTGTGTTGTCTTGGTCGGTGCTTGAGGCGATGAGCAGCGGCTGTGTCGTAATTGGGTCCGACACCGCGCCCGTGCGAGAGGTTATCCGCCCGGGGGAGACTGGCGTTCTGGTGCCGTTCTTCGCGGTTGACGAATTGGTGGCAAAGACGGTTGAGGTGCTGGCGAGCCCATCGAAATTTACTGCTATGCGCGAGGCGGCCCGTCGATACGTCGTCGATCATTTCGATGCGAACCGGATCTGCATTCCGCGCGTTCGGCAACTGCTCAGTGAAAATGCGGCGCCGACCGCGGCAGCCAGAAGCGTCTGGCCGGGCAAGGAAGTGCCAACCGAAAAGAGAAGACGCCAGAACGAGGCTGTCAACCATTCGACGAAGGCAGATGTCGCCGACAGGACCAGTCACGTCCCAAAGTCAAGCCGGACAGACCAGCGGCGCAAATCTCGTTGATCGCTTGACGGTCTAGCGCCAGCGCTGGATTGCATCACCCCCAAACCGCCGCGTGAGGTGCTGTCTTGTTGGTGGTCACCCGGTTGCGCTGAAGCATTCGGCTCGAACTCGACCGGATCGAGGAGGTCGATGGTCGCGAATCTGTGGGGCGAGCATAAAGGCTTCGATGTCGCGCACATGCCACCTCATCCCTCTGCCTGCGACAAGGCGCCCCGCTTGCCGGCCCGTCCGCCAGAAGCCATCCGCGCCGCTTTGACCGCGAGCCCGCCGTCTCCTGCATTGATCGACGGCCCGCGCCGCGCCCCCGGCCTTGCGGAGAACGGTCAGGTTGGCAATCGGCGTCTGGTTCGGCGCTCGAGAAGGGCTTGCTCAGCGGCTGTGCGGGTGGCCATCTTGATCTATTGATCGCCTTCAGCAGGCACGGTGTCGCGGCCCGGTTGGCGATCTTTTCAAGGCCATCGGACCAGACGATCTTGCATAGTCCGCCTCGCCGGCGCCCCTGACACTGTTGCCATGGGTAAGGCTTGTTCGGTAAGCTCCAAAAAGTGCCCGCTCGGTTCGGATAATTGACCGGGGGCGCGTCCGGCGAGCGCGAGCAGCGCGCCAGGGTGGACAACTTCCGCTACCTGGCGCCACGGGCATGTTGAGAGGGATGAATGATGTCGAGTTCGGTCCAGTTGCTGACACGCCTTGTCTTGGTCGCGGCCTGCCTATCCAGTTTGTCTACGTCAGCGGAGGCCGCCAAAGGCCATCGCCACCCGTACGCTCCAAGTGGTTTTGTTGCTGGTGTAAGGGGCGGAAACCCGCTGTCGGTTCCTTTTTTTGGGCGCGGCTGGTATCCCGGGACAGTTCATTATTACGGCCCCCCCGACGGCTGGTGCTGCCGCGCCGCGGTGATCTCCGTCAAATACTAATGTGCGTGCTATCCCACCGATTGGCGTGCGTGGTCGCGCGCCGAAGTGTCCTTGTTTGATTTGCGCAGTCCTGGAGCGAGTTGACGCTCCCGGGGCGTGTTAACTGTGTCACGCAAAAACAAGAGATAGGCTCGACGAAGAGCCTTCCTTTTGACCTGATGGAGACCGAGCCGCTGGCTCGCACCGGGGGTTGACCCAGGAGGCCTTTATGTCCAAGAAGGGCTCAACGTTGCGCGGTATTGTCGACCTCGGAGCCTAGCGCTGGCTCGCTCATGGCCCTCCGTTCTTTGGAGAGCAGTTTTTCGGAAATGGCTAAACCTGTTGCTCTAATTACCGGCGTCACGGGTCAGGATGGCGCTTATCTCGCCGAGCATCTGTTGTCGCTCGGCTATATTGTGCATGGCATCAAACGGCGGGCGTCGTCCTTCAACACCGCGCGCGTTGATCATCTCTATCAGGATCCGCATGTCGGCGACGTGCCGTTTGTGATGCACTACGGCGACATGACTGACTCGACCAACCTGATCCGGCTGGTGCAACAGATCAGGCCGGCCGAAATTTATAATCTTGCCGCACAGAGCCATGTTGGCGTTTCCTTTGAAAGCCCCGAGTACACGGCGAATGCCGACGGCGTGGGCGTATTGCGGCTCCTGGAAGCGATCCGCATTCTTGGTATGGAGAAGGAGACCCGTTTCTACCAGGCGTCGACATCTGAGCTGTATGGTCTCGTTCAGGAGATTCCGCAGAGGGAGACGACCCCATTCTATCCGCGCTCGCCCTATGGCGTTGCCAAGCTCTACGGCTACTGGATCACGGTCAACTACCGCGAGGCCTATGGCATGTTTGCGAGCAATGGGATCCTGTTCAATCACGAGAGTCCACTGCGTGGTGAGACGTTCGTTACTCGAAAGATTACCCGAGGTGTGGCGCGTATCGAAGTGGGAATCGAGGACGTCCTGTATCTCGGCAATCTGGAGGCAAGGCGAGACTGGGGCCATGCCAAGGATTACGTCGAGGGCATGCATCTGATTCTCCAGGCGGATAAGCCCGACGACTTCGTCCTTGCCACAGGCGAGATGCATTCGGTCCGGCACATGGTCGAGCTCGCTTTTTCAGAAGTCGGCCTAAATATCGAATGGCGCGGCAAGGGGATTGACGAGGTTGGCGTCGAAACCAAGAGCGGCAAGACTGTCGTCCGCATCGATCCGACCTATTTTCGGCCCACCGAAGTCGATTTACTCGTCGGCGATGCCAGCAAGGCGCGCGAGCGGCTCGGCTGGAAGCCGAAATACACGTTCCCGCGGCTCGTGCAGGAGATGATGGCAAGCGACCTCAAGGAGGCGATGCGGGAGGCCTCAGGTGGCAAAGCCAGCGTTTGAGCTGAGAGGCAAAAGCGTTTACGTTGCCGGCCATCGCGGTATGGTTGGTAGCGCGCTCGTGCGCCGGCTCGCGCGGGAGGACGTCAGGCTCGTGACGGTCGATCGAAGCGTGGTCGACCTGTGCAATCAGTCTGCGGTGTTCCAGTGGTTCGCCGTGAACCGGCCCCAGGTCGTGTTCTTGGCCGCGGCCAAGGTGGGTGGCATTGTAGCCAACAATACCTTGCGGGCCGAGTTCATCTACGAAAATATCGCGATTGCTACCAACGTGATTCAGGCGGCCCACTTGAACGACGCCGAGAAGCTGATGTTCCTCGGCTCCTCTTGCATATATCCAAAACTTGCGGCTCAGCCCTTGCGCGAGGACGCGGTTCTGACCGGACCGCTCGAACCGACCAACGAGCCTTATGCCATCGCCAAAATCGCCGGCATCAAGATGGCGGAAGCCTATCGTAGCCAGTACGGTCGCGATTTCATCAGCGTCATGCCGACCAATCTGTATGGCCCCGGTGACAACTACGACGCGAAATACAGCCATGTCGTTGCGGCACTGATCCGCCGGTTTCACGAGGCCAAGCTGTCAGGCGCGGCAACGGTCGATGTTTGGGGAACCGGGACGCCCCGGCGCGAGTTCCTCTTCGTTGACGATATGGCAGACGCCTGCGTGCATCTTATGAAAACCTATTCGTCCGGCGAGCTTATCAATGTTGGCAGCGGAGAGGACATTACTATTGCCGAGTTTGCCCGTACTGTCGCAGCGATAGTCGGCTATCGGGGCGAGATCACGTTCGATCCGACCCGGCCGGACGGCACGCCTCGCAAGCTGCTGGATGTCAGCCGTCTTGCCGCGCTCGGTTGGTGCGCCCAGACCTCACTCGAGGACGGTATTCGGCTGGCTTATTTTGCTTATCTGGCGACTACCGCTCCGTCGTAGCCACGTTGGGCACTAGCTCAGGGCGCAGGGCTCCCAGACATTCACCTACGATCGGCTGGCGGCTCTACGCGTCCATTTTCGCACGGCAGGTTCATCACCTCTGGCAATCCGCCCGGGTTAGCTGCAGACGGTCCAGTTCGTTCGGCAGGCGAAGCCGATGGTGCAGACCTCCGATCCGGCGCTGACGATCGACGACCGGTGCTGCCATTCGTCGGCTTCGTGAGTACGAACAGTGGGTCTCGGGCGTGATCTCCCTCTCCATCACGGAGCAGAATCTAAGAAAAACTCGATGCCCAATTTAAGCCATTATTAGAATATCGCCGCTAGAAAAGATGTGATTTGGCGGAGCAATGAACGTGACGACCTTTTATCTGAGCGCGATGCTCGTCGGTATGGTTCTTGGAATCCGTTTCCGGTTCGTTGTGTTATTTCCAGCCATTGCCGCTGGGTGCGTCATCGTAGCTCTGATCGCGATGGGCGCTGGTGAAAGTGTGTCAGATGCGGCACTCTCGATGATCGCGACTGCCTGTCTGCTCCAGCTTGGCTATGTCTGTACGTCACTCGTTGCGGCGCCATTTTTCAGGGGCGAGGAGCCGAGCGAGGGGCGTGAAACCAAGCCTTCCCGATTGAATGGAAGCGCCGATCCGCATCGCTCGACGTCCAGGTTCGCGGGCTGATACGCCAGTCCAGAAGGACGTGGCGGGCAACGGGTCCAGTTCCGCCCTGGGCCCCAAGCGGGCGCGGCGACACAATGAAGTCGCCGCTGCCGAGCGTCGTCGCCGCGACATTCTTGAGCAGGATCGCATCGAGCGAAATTCAGAAGATTCGATGCCGCGAAACGCGCCATCGATTGATCAGTTGCATCGCCTGCCTGCTCAAGCCCGCTTTCCGCGCCATGTTCGGCTAAGGTCGGAGAGCGGTCGAACGCGGGTGGCGTGCCGCGCGGATCTGAACTTTCGCTAGTTGACCAGTCTTGCCGAATGCCGACAAAGATAACTGAAGATCAGAGCTTTCTGCTTTTGCTCCCATTGGATCGCGCCCGGCAGCGAATGGAGGGACCGACGATTGTCGTGATCGCGATGCTCCGTAGAGACATCGGAATAGCTTTGTGAGAAGCTGCGCGTCGCTTCTTGGGGGATGGCACTCCGGATTGAATTGAAATCCAGAGAACAACGCCATGCGTCTCGGCTCAGGTACGAACAATCTTTCAGCACTGGTCAAGATCGAGAACCATGATGTCGACACACTGGTTGCTCTTCATGGGCGTCGCACTCTCCAGGGATGGTCTCATGGTTTCTGCAATGGCGTCTGCCTCAATCTCCGTGTCGATTTTCTGCGCCGGCGCCTTTTTAGGCTATGCTCTTCGCGCCTGGCGAAACCAGCGGGACATCGAGATTTCATCCGCTCGCTCTTCGCATCGGTCCGTTCGCTCGCTACGGATCTCGACCTTCGGACATGCCCGACGGGCGTTCTAGCCTCGTTCGTTTGCGCGAAACCTTCGCAAGACTGAGCATCGGAAGGGGGCACAAAGGCATGACCGAGGCGAGGAAGGACGCTCCGCGGCGATACATCGTCAACGGAGCTGGGCAGCGCGTGCTCGTGGGCCTCACGACCTCGGAAACCATCGAATTCGAGCGGTTGGACAACCCGCAAGTCGAATTCGAGGCCGGTGCCGTGCCTGACCAGGGGCGGTTGGAGGAGCATTGCCCCGGGCGCACCGCGAGCGCGCAACGCTGGCTGGAGCTTTACGGCAAACATGAACGCGCCTGGAGCGTTTGGATTGCTGAGAGCCGGGCGCACTTGCATCCACACGTGCTCAATTAGCTGGCAAAGGCGGGATCAGCAAGGCTCCCGTCCAATCGTTTATACCGCGAGCATGCTGCTTCCCTGAATGCTCATCAAAGTGAGATTGCCAGTTGCATAGGCTCCCGTATCTATATTGACGCGATTAGCGAGGAACTCGGCGCTGCGGACCGGCGTATGACCGTGTACAATGTATTTGTCGAACTGCTCGTCGCTACTCAGGAATTCTTCACGAATCCAGAGTAAGTCACGCTCGGTTTGCTCGGCCAACGGAACCCCTGGTCGAACTCCGGCATGAACGAAGAAAAAGTCTCCACAACTGAAGCTCAGCCGCAGATTGTCGAGGAATTCCAGATGCTCAGGCGGCATTGCGCGAATCAGGTCGCGCAGGATCGAGGCCGGTTTGTCGCGGGTCAGGTCCGGCGGCGCGAGCCCGTAGGACACCAATGTCTGGGTGCCGCCGACGGCGATCCAATCCTCGAACAATGAAGGGTCATCGAAGACCCTCACCAGAAATGCCTCGTGATTCCCTTTGAGGAAAACCGCGTTGCCCCGGCGGCTTCGTTCGATCAGGACGTCGAGGGTGGCGCGCGTATCCGGGCCGCGATCGATGTAATCGCCCATGAAGACCTCGATCGCGTAGCGCGGCCGGCTGCAGGCAACGTCGGCGTCGATCACGCGCAACATGGGCTGGAGCAGATGCGCGCATCCGTGAATGTCCGAGATCGCGTAGATGCGGACTCCCTCCGGCAATTGCGGTTTGGGAACAGGCGGGCGTGGTCGGGAGAGAGATATCATGGCGCTCAATCGATCGGGTGGTCGAAAAATTTCCCCAAGTCGCCGGCACCGGAGAGCTCCCATCTAACACGAACAACGTGAAGTCGGTGGAGAGCGCCCTTGTTGTCCGGCTCGATCACGCCAAAAGAAGGGCGGCAGCTTTTGCCCACCTTGTCATACGATCGCGGTGCGAACGGTCGGCCCGTAAGAATTGCATCGCTGAAGGCGAGAGCGCGGCAAAATGCATGCCGGAACGCAAATCCGCATCGCACGCCCAGATAGAAAATCATCGAAATTCTCGCAAATGACTCATCGTGCTCCGCCGAAGGATTGCATCGCCTGAAAGATGAGCGAAGAGGTGCTCGCGCGACGGCAAAGCATCGCGACGGACGCGGGACTTGATTCAAAATGGGGCAGCGCGTTCGCTCATATGTCGGCACTGTGACGACATTTTCAGCGCGTCAAGTTTCGCTTCGCATTTCAACACGGCAACATCATTCGTGCGCCGCAAAAGTTTTGCGTGCAGCGCCACAATGTCGCTGCGATCACGCAACACGTTCTGCGCGGGGAAGTGACGAGTCTTCAGCATCACGATGAGCGTCAGACACTCTCTCGATAGGTAGAGGTTCGAATGGCTGTTGCAACTTACGGTTCTGAAAACGCTCACGCGCTGTCGTCGACGCGAGGTGGCGCTCTTCAGAGGCCATTTCAGATTGTCGTCATGGCTGCTGACTTTCTGCTGATCCTGTTGAGCTATGCCGCCGGGGCTTCGCTGTACGGCGCGGCCGTCGCTTCGCCCACCGACGGCGCTCCGGTGGGAGCGGGATTATTCGTCGGCGTGGTGTTCGTTGCGGTCGCCTATTTCAGGGACGTTTATGCCACGCACCGGCTGCTCAATATCGTCTGGCAGCTTCGAAAGGCGGTGTTTATCTGGCTTACGTCACTAACGATCCTTGCCGTTGCTGCCTTCTTGCTGAAATCGACCGACAATCTGTCCCGCGGCACCGTCATCGTGTTCGCCGTGATCGGCGGACTTGGCTTGGTCAGCCTTCGCTTCGTCTGGCAGGCGGTGTTCGGTACGAGCTTTGCGAGAAGCCGGCTGGTCGATCGCAAGGTGATCCTGCTCAGCCTCAAGCCGCTCGATTTCACCTCCAGCCGCTTCAAGGACCTGCGGAGAAACGGCTTCGACGTCATGCGCCATTTCGTGCTTGGCGACGAGCGGGATGACGGCCATTGGGAGCGGCAGATTCGCGATGTGATCCGTCAGTCGCGCTCGGCCGACGTCGATGAATACCTGCTTGCGATCGACTGGGACGAATTGCCGATGCTCCGCAAGCTCGGGCCCTATCTGCGCGCAGTCCCGCAGCCGATACGCCTGCTGCCGGACGATCCGATCGCCGACCTGGTGGCTCGTCCCTTCCTGCCGGTTAGTGGAACCGTAGCGGTCGAAATCCAGCGGCCGCCGCTCACCATTCTCGAGCGGTTGCAGAAGCGCTGTCTCGATGTCGGCGTGGCTCTGTTCGCGCTCGTGATCCTGACGCCGCTGCTGCTCACCGTTGCCGTGCTGATCAAGCTTGATTCCCCGGGGGCGGTCATATTTCGCCAGTCGCGCCGCGGCTTCAATGGCAGGCCGTTCGAGATCTGGAAGTTCCGCAGCATGACCGTTTGCGAGAACGGCGAGGCGATTGCCCAGGCGACCAAGCAGGATGCCCGCGTCACCAAGATCGGGCGCTTCCTCCGTATGACGAGCATCGACGAATTGCCGCAGCTCTGGAACGTGATGCGCGGGGACATGTCGCTGGTCGGGCCGCGTCCGCACGCACTTGCTCATGACAATTACTACGACGAGCTCATCAGCAAGTACGTTTACCGCCACCACATGAAGCCGGGCCTGACGGGCTGGGCTCAGGTGAACGGCTTCAGGGGGGAAACGCCGACGATCGATCTGATGGAGAAACGGGTCGAGTATGATGTCTGGTACGTCAGCAACTGGAGCATCTGGCTCGACCTGAAGATCATGGTCCGGACAGCGTCCGCCGTGATGTTCCAGGAAGCCTACTAGCCGCTCAGCCCTTCACTGACGGAACCGGATCGAAGAATCAGGTTCCGTCTCTCGACGACCTGCTGAAGAGCCGCATGATCGCATCGCGCAAGGCGAGCAACGGCGGCACCAGCACGAAGAAAGCCCCCATCGCAACGGAAACGATGACATAGCGGGCCGAGAAGGGTTCGTCCTGCTCGATTTCCCGCTGGCTCCGGTCGATGGGCTCGGGCGAGAGCGTCGTCGCCATCGCCTGCGGGCGCGGTTTGCGCGGGGGAACAACGATCAACACAAACAGGATGTTGAGCATAACCCAAATCATCAGAATTGTCAGGACAATCAGCATTCCGAGCCCACCGGCAAAGAACTAAAAATATAGGCTAAGACTAGCCTCACGGAACCCAGAAAGATGCTAAAAAGTTTCGGCATTTTGACGCATCGAGGACCCGGATTGCCTCGTCTTGCCGATGAAGGGTTGCCAATTGGCGCATTGTCCTAACCATCGTTGTCTCGTCAATCCTTGCTTTTGGCTATGCCAACAACCGTAGTTTGTGGATTCCGGACGAATACGGGGGCCTCAGCTGTCGCGGTGGGCTCGGCGCAATCGTCGGTCTCGTGCGCCTAGAGCGTTTCACATTTTGACTGAACCATAACCAGCGTTAGCGAAAAAGTTTGCGCATTCGCGCGGCTGGATGTCTTGGACGAGGTGACCGATGTGGCGCCAAGTCTCCTCGATGGTGCGCTTCTGAGCCTGCCGCATCCAGTGTTTGATCTTGGCGAAAGCCTGTTCGATCGGATTGAGGTCGGGTGAGTATGGCGGCAGGTACCAGAGCCTGGCGCCAGCAGCCTTGATGATCTGCCTGACAGCTTTCGACTTGTGGCTACCGAGATTGTCGAGAATGACGATGTCGCCATCGCGCAGGGTTGGCAGGAGAAGGTGCTCGACATAGGCGCGGAAACATTCGCCGTTGATCGGCCCGTCAAAGACGCAAGGGGCCGTGAGTTGGTCATGGCGGAGCGCGCCGAGGAACGTGAGGGTGCGCCAGTGACCGTGCGGCGCGAAGCCGCGCAGGCGGGCGCCTTTGGGCCCCCAGCCCCGCAAAGGGGCCATGTTGGTCTTGATCCAGGTCTCATCGATGAAGACGAGCCGGCCCGGGTCGAGCCCGGCCTGCCAGGATCGCCAGCGCCGGCGCCTACGAGAGACGTCGGCGCGAGCCTGTTCGAGGGCGAACAGTGTTTTTTTTGAACCGAAGCCCTTCCCGGCGCAGGAACAGCCAGACCGCATTGTGGGAGACCTTGACCCCGCAGGCTGCCAGTTCCGCTTTCAAAGCATGTAGCGTCAGGTGCGGCGTCTGAGTAATCCGCTCGACGATGAAGGCGCGGTGCGGATCAAGCACAGGCTTGCGGTGACCGCCCATCTTGCCGGGCGCAACCGAGCCGGTCGCCCGCTGCCGCTGTGACCACTTCACAACCGACGAGACCGCAACACCAAACCTTTCCGCCACAGACCGGCAGCTCTCGCCCGCCAAAACAGACGCCACCACACGCTCGCGAAGATCCAGGGAAAGAGGTCGGGTCATCCGATGCTGGCCTCCAATCCAGTCAGCATCTTGAATCACAAACCGCCAAAAACCGGAATCCCCTCCGATTCAATTAAGCAATGGAACGCTCTAGGAGCCCTCGATCGCCTTCAAGCGACAGTTCCACGAAACGCAAAAAGGCCCGCTGCCAAATGGCCGCGGGCCCGAGGTCGTTCCAGTTCGGCGCGACGTCGCGCCTCCTAAAAAGGCGATGCGATCAGGATGAATCGTCATCGCGCTTTGGGTCGTGGTCTAAGCAAGATCTTTTCGGATAGCCGCCGTGCACTTTTCCGAACCATGCTTTAGGCATGCTCGACGTAGTAACTGTTGTGGTGCTTGCCCTTGTAAGCCTCGATGCGCTTGAGCATCTTCGGGTTGGCGCGGTTGAGCACGGCGCCGAGCAATTTCTTCTGCAGGACTTCCGATCCCGAAATCGATTCCTGAAGAGCGCTTCGTGTCGTCTGCCCCCATTCGATCACGTAGACCATGGCGTCGATCAGGAAGCTGACGGCCTTTGCATCCGCCACCGGCATCACCGGCGCCAGGTCGATCACGATGTACTCATAGTGCTCTTTCAGCACCTTGAGCAGCTCGGCCATCGCCTTCGATCCAATGACGTCGGCCGAATTGACCATGCGGGAGGCCACCACGGACGGCAGGAAATCAAGCCCCGTCTCCTTACTTCGCTGCACGTGGTAGCCCAGGCTGGCCGGATCGTTGAGCGCCTCGACCAGTCCGGTCGTGGCGTTCGGCGCGAGCTCGCGCGTGAGTGAGCGCGTGTGCAGGTCGCCGTCGATCAGGACCGTGCGATGTCCGGTGAGCGCGACCAACTGGGCGAAGTTGGCCGCCACCGTCGTTTTTCCCTCCTTGGGGAGAGACGATACGATGCCGATCACCTTGATCTCGCGGGTCAGGCGCGCAACGTCGATCGACACCTTGATGTTGCGCAACGTCTCGGCAAACCGCGAGAATGGATGATCGACGACGTAGCGGGACAGGTTGGGTGGACCGGTCTTCGCGGACGTCGACAACAACGCGCCGGTCTTGGTCGGTGGACGAATGTCGGGCAGGACGCCGAGGCACTTCACGCCGAGCTCATCCTCGACCTCTCCGGGCGTCCGCAAGACATCGCTCAGCATTTCACGCCCGAATGCGACGCCGAAGCCGAGGCAGAGGCCGCCCACCAGGCCGCCAACCAGCGCCAGAACCGTACGCGGCGAGCTCTTGCGATCCGGCCTGTTGGCAGTGCTGATGAGTCGCGACTCGCTGAGCGGAAAGCTCTGATTCTGCGTCGCGCTTTGCAGCTTCTCGAGGAAATTGTTGTAGAGATTGCGATAGGTGTCGGCCGCGCTTTCGAGGTCGCGCAACTGGACCTCGGCCTGGCCGGTGTGGCCGGCCTGGGCGACGAGATCCTTCACGCTATTGTCGAGAGAAGCCTCCCGGCTCTTGGCGATCTCGTAGTCGCTACGATAAGCGTCTCCGATCCGATGCAGTTCGTCCGCCATGTTCTTGCGGATTTCCTCCATCTTATTGGCCACATTGACGGCGGCAAGATGGGCCTTGCCATAACGCTTGGACCAATCGGCATACTGAGCTGCGAGATCGAGGTATTGCGCGCGCAGGCGGGTGATGACCGAATTGTTGAGAGCGTCGGTCACGGTGGATTGTGCGACATCCTGGTCCGAAATCGTGTTGATCCGGTCGAGTTTGGCCTTGGCTTCGGCCGTCGCCGCGCGCGCCTGAACCAGCTGTGTATTGAGGTCAGACAATTGCTGTTCGGACATCAGGCCGCGGCTGGTTCCGACGATGTTGTGCTCGGCCTTGAAGGTCTGCACGGCACGGTCGCTGGTGGTTGCCTGCTCACTCAGCTCGATGCTGCGCTGCTGAAGCCATTCGGTTGCCCGCTTGGTGGACTGATATTTGGCTTCCAGCGCGCCGACCAGATAGGCATTGGCAATGGCGTTGACGATCTTGGCGGCCTTGTCGGGGCTGCGGGAGCGATAGTTTAGCGACAAGACATAGGTCGTCAGGACGCGCTCGGTTCTCAGGTTCTTCTGGACCGCCTCGACCACGGCATGTTCGAGCTGCTCCTGCGACCCCGGTTCGCCGGAACTGAACAGCGACATGACCTTGCCCAGGACAATGGACAGAAGGCCCGGTTTGGAGCCGTTGAACTCCGGATCCTCAGTCAACTTCAGGCGACGGACGACCGAAAGGATCAGGTCGTCCGAATTGATCACCTCGACCTGGCTGTCGACGTAGCCTGTGTCGATCAGGGCGCTGTTGGCGTTGCTGTCCTTGTCCAGCACCTGGGCCTGGCGCGTATCCATCATGATGCGGGCATTCGCCGTGTACATGGGTTGCGCCGTGACCAGATAGACGATCACCAGGGCCAGCGAAGCACCAGTACAGGCTGCGATGATCGGCCATTGCCGGCGCAGGACGTCGGTCACGCGCTCGAAGCTGAGGACGGCCCCGCCGAATTCGATGCCGAATCGGTGTCCCGACTGGAAATGTTCTCTAGGCTGATACATTTGCTAATTCGCTGCCTTTTGACGATCGCTGATCAATTCGGAAGGGGGACGGGCTTGAACGGGTTGGCCAGCTTGGTCTTCCACTCGCCTTCGAGCAGCGCCCCGCCTCGAGGCGGTTGCGCCGGGCCCTTGTCTTGCGATTGCGCCTGGGCGCCGGAGGCGTCGTCTCCCGCGGCGGCATAGCCTGCCTGCACGCTGAGATCGCCGATCCGCTGCACGAAATCTCTGATCTTGCGTGCGGCGTCCGGCTTCTTCGACGTGCATCGCCCTTCGGCAATCCTCAGCGCGGCGCCGATGGACGAGCGATCGGTTGAAGCCGAAGTGGAGATGAGCGTCTGAACGGACGGCAACACCGACGGGCTTGTGGCGATATAGTTGGAGAGCCGATATCTCAGCTTCTCCTTGTCATTGCGCAGCCGCTCCAGGAGCGAGGAGGGCGATTTTACGAATGTGTCGAGTTCGAGCTGTGAGGCACGATCGGAAAATTCGACGCACTGGGCGCGGCAAGCATCGATACTCCCGACCATCAAGGCTGAACCTGCCAAGATGATTGGTAGCCATCGCGATCTCGCAAGACAACGTGTTAGTCCGCAACCCATCCGTGTCCCTTCCTCCCTGTTGCAATAGGAGAACACGCGAAACCTGACAGCTAACTGTGTCAATTTTTGTGCGACGCAAAAGCTGAGTGCATGTGCTCTAAGACAACGCGTGCATTGCCTTTTCCCGATCGGTTGCAAAATGGAGATATGCAATGCCTGCGAGATCGGCATGCCTCCGCCTAGGAATGTTGCAGACTGAAAACATTTGAGGCGTTGCATGTCGAAGTGCCTCGGGCATGCGTCGCAAAACCGACACAAGTCGTTACGCGAGTCATTGTTCCCGGCTGCGAAAAATTATCAGGCGATATGCGGGGCAGCGTGCATGCGAAAGGATCAAAACTCTTTGTGGTCGCGTTGATCGCAGCAGCGTCGAATTTCGCGCACACTTTGCACGTAAATACTCGCAATCATCACGTCCGAAGTGACTTGCGCGCCGGCGCAGGTCGATCTCACGTAAAAAGTGGCGTGAACTTGGCGATCGCATGTCCGAATGATCTGCGAGCCTTGAAATTATCGTCGACCCTCATGCGTCGAATGCGAGCCCGCGATCGCAGAGATTGAACACGCGCAAGACCTGATACACACTGCTGCGGTGCAATAGCTGGGAATGTTGATGTGACGGAGATGGTTCATCGTGAGAAGGCGCATGTCCTGCCGCTCGACAGCATTCGGGGGATCGCCGCGACGTCGGTGGTGATTCACCATCTCCTGCTGATGCCGACCTTCCTCGCGGCGTTCCCGCACAATGCGTGGATCAACTGCTCGTTCTTCAGAAGCTCGTGGCTACTGGTCGATCTGTTCTTCGTTCTCAGCGGGATCGTCATGTCGCTCAGCTACGTCGAGGGCGATTTCGGGCGCTTCTCGCTGCGCGAGTTCATGGTGCGGCGCCTGGCGCGGGTCTATCCGCTGCACATCGTCATGCTGATCGCAAATCTTCTGTTTCGACTTCTGCGGATCGGTTTGGTCATGGCCGGCGTCGTGGCGGCCGCGCCGGCGGCGTTCGAAGTGAACAATGCCTATTCCTTCGGTCTCAACGTCCTGCTGCTGCACTCGATGGGGTTCATCGACTATCTCAGCTGGAATGCGCCAAGCTGGAGCATCAGCGTCGAATTCTATACTTATCTGGTGTTTGGCCTGATCGTGCTGCTTGCCCAGCGCATGCGGTCCCTGCTCTGGTTCTACGTTCTCTGCGGGGCGCTTGCGATCTGCAGTCTGGTCGTCATCATCTTCGTACTGGACAAGAGGAGCCTCGGGCTTCAGACCGATTTCGGCATCCTGCGCTGCTTCGTGAGCTTCTTCCTGGGTGTGCTGACGGTGAGGTTCGTCGACCGCCTGCCGGCCAAGCCGGGTCCTGCCGTGCAGGGCGCGCTGCAATTCGCCGCCATGATCGCCAGCATCGTGCTGGTGTCCCTGTCGGAGACCAATCCTGCGGCAACGTTCCTTGCGCCGGTGACGTTCGCGATCTTCCTCGGCAGCTTGCTGGCCTTTCCGGACGCGCTGCTGGTGCCGCGGATGCTGGTGGTCAAGCCGCTGGTCTGGCTCGGAAAACGGTCCTACTCGATCTACATGGTGCACGCGCTCGTGGTGCTGCTTGCCGAATATTTCGTGCGGGCCGTCGGGGCAGGGCGTATAGCCGCGCTGGATTCGGTCTGGGCGGGCCTGCCGGCGACGTTGAACCTCGTGGTCTCGCTGGCCGCCGTGCTGGCGGTCTCGCACTTCACTTATCTCTACGTCGAAATCCCCGGCGGCAAGCTCATGCGAAATGCGCTCGGAAGCTGTCGGGATTTCGCGCGATCTCCCGCGCAATCGGCGCGGCTGACGAACTGAGCCCGATATGACGATCCTCGCGCTGCATCGGCCGAAAATCACGTTGATCAGCCTCAACATCGAGGCAGTCGCGCTCGGGGCCTATCTGGTCCGCGACGCCTTCGGCGGCGTGATTCGCTATTACACCAGCATCTATCACATGAACGCGCTCTGGTATGTGCCCGACGCCATTGCGCTTCTGTGCCTCATCCAGTTCTTCGTCCATTGCATCTTGCGCAATCGCAGTACCCTGGCGCTCCTGGTCTTGGTGCAGATCATGCTGTCGCTCGTGCTCGGCTATTTCATGCTGGGTACGGTCAACGCAGCAATCTCATCGTTTAAGATGATGCTGCCGGTGTTCGTCGGATTCTGCTTTTGCGATTCGAGCCTCGGCTCGTACAAGAAACTGCTGTCGGTCATCGCCTTGACGTTCTATCTTTCCGTCATCGGAGTGTTGCTGACCAAATTCTATCTCATGCCCTGGGTCGGGTATAAATACGAGTCCTTCGGCGCGGTTCGGGAGGCGGGCCGGCTGTGGTGGGCCTATGGCGGGGACGACCAGCGCCTGATGGGTTTTGCGGCCGACAACACCATGGCCGCCTTCTTCATCCTGGTGTCGTTCGCGATCACGTCTATTCGCATGAGCACCACCTGGTGCCTCCTATTCGGTTCCATTGCGATCTATACCATCAAGCTGACCACGAGCAAGACGACCATGATCGTCCTCGTACTCTATCTGCTTCTGCTCGTGTTCGTGCGGATGCTACCGGAGAGGTCGCGCTTTCCCGCGATCCGGACCATCGCGCTGTGGTCGTATGCCTCGATCTTCGTGCCGTTCTTCATGATCGTGGTTGCTTCCGGGACCGCCGCGGTGCCGCATTCGACCCTTTTCAGCATCCTCGATCGCATCAATAACAGCTGGCAAAAGCCGTTCATCTACATGACGCAGCTCATGCCGATCGGCCTGGTGACCGGCTGCGGTGCAGGCTGCTTCAACTATCCGCAGCAGCTGTTCTCGCCGCTCGCGGCGTTTTGGGTGCCCGTCGACAATTTCTATATCGGGACCTACCTGATGTTCGGTCTGCCGTTCGTCGCGTTCATGGTGATGGTGTTCAGGGCGACCTTCGGCGCGACCGACGTGTACAAGCTGACGCTGATCTTCGTCGTCAATTTGTTCACGATCACGGTGTTGAACTACGGCCCGGCATCCGGCCTCCTGATCATCGCATTGAGCTTCAGCGAGGTGTTTTCGCGCCGCGCTGCCTCCACGCGGGCCGGCGATGCCATACCAATCGTAGTGCGGCCGCCGATGCCGTCATTGGAAGGCTTCCGTCCGGATATGCCGGCGGCGAGCGGAAGCAGGTGAGAACGAATGATGCATAGGCGACTCGCATTCATCGACACGCTGCGCGGCATTGCCGTGTTGTCGGTCCTGGTCCAGCATGTGTTCGAGGTGATCGTCCAGAAGCACCCGACGGGTGCCTATTACTGGCCCATCCACGATGTGTTCGGCTACTACATGAACTTTGGCCGGTTTGGCGTGGTGTTGTTCTTCTTCGTCAGCGGCTTCGTCATTCCGTTCAGCTTCCCGGACAGCGCCACGCCTGTGCGGGATTTTGCCATCAGCCGCTTCTTCCGGCTCTACCCGGCTTACTGGACCTCGCTCATAGTCGGGCTCGTGACGATGCAGCTGCTGGATTCGAAAATCTATCCGTTCGGGCAGATCGCCGCGAACGTGACGATGTTGCAGACCTTCGTGAACGTCCCGAACCTCTGGGTGTTCTATTGGACGCTGGCGATCGAGCTGCTGTTCTATGTCGGATGCACCATTCTGTTTGCGATGGGGCTGCTGAACCGGCGCTTTACGGCGGTGACGATCGTCATTGCGGCCGCGCTGGTCGGAACCACAGCTGCGCTCCTGGTTGAGAACAGGGCCGTTTCCTCGGTGATGGAGGTCGGGCTGAACCTGTCGGCGATGTTCCTGGGCAAGATCATCCGCGACACCGTCATCGGCGGAAAGCTGCGATGGTCCCACGTGGCGGTCTGCACGCTCCTGTATGCGATCTTCGCCATCGCCCTCGCCGATCGGCGGTTCGGAGGCGTCTACCACGAGAATTTCTTCTACAGTTATTCGATCGCAGCGGCCTATGTTTGCGCGGCGCTCGTCTTCATCGGCTTTGCCGTGTTCGGTGAGAGAATGGCGTGGCGCCCGATGGCGTTCGTCGGCGTGATCAGTTATTCGGTCTACCTGATGTCGCCGTTCGTGATCGTCTTCATCCATCGCCTCGTCTGGTTCGGCGACGGGCCGCTCGGATGGGCGATCTTCTTGACCCTGATCCTGGCGTTGTCGATCCTGGTCAGCTGGATGACGTTTACATACGTCGAGAAGCCCAGTATCGCGTTCGGACAAAGGTTTCGCTCGGCACGCAGAAAGAAGGTCGTTCTCGAGCCTGCGCTCAGTACCCAGGGTGCTGCAGAATGAGTAACGCGCCGCACCAGCCGGGCGCCGCCTACGACGGATCGTTCGTTCCGTCGGTCCAGGGGCTGCGCGGCATTGCGGCGCTGAGCGTGCTGATGGATCATTTCTACGACATGCCGAAGGGAGGCATGTACGACATCCCGGATCCCGGCTTCCTCCCGCCACTCTGGCTCTGGCTGCAATCGGTGATCAATGTCGGCGGGCATGGCGTCGAGCTGTTCTTCATGATCAGCGGCTTCCTGATCCCGGCGAGTCTGGTGCGGCACGGCTCGCTGTCGCGCTTCTTCTTCGATCGCGTCCTGCGCATCATGCCGGTGTTCGTCGTCCTGCATCTTGCGCTGTTCGCGATAGGTCCGATCGTCGGCTACAAGTTCTTCCGTGGAATCGACCTGACGAGCTATCTCGGGATCTTCGCGGCCAATCTGTTTTTCGTGCAGGACGCGCTTGGTATGCCCATCGCCCAGCAGAATGCCTGGACACTGACCTATGAGTGGGCGTTCTACATCTGGTTTGCAGTGACGTTCTCGATGCTGCGCGTCGGAGGCAAGATGCTGGCAGCCCCCCTGATCCTGCTGGGCATCGCTTGCCTGCTGCATTGGCCGATCACAGCGTTCTTCTGCGTCGGTATGCTCTACAGCGCCACCGGCTTTCGGATTCGTATTCCGGGACGTCTCGGCTTGGCCGTGGGCCTGGCTTGCGGAGCGGCCATGTATGCAAGCCTGGTGCTGTTTCACCCCTTCGTGGCGTTGCTTCCCGGCTTCCTGCTGTTCGGCATGGTGCTTGCCCCGGAGTCGGGCCTCGGCAAGGCTCTGAGCGTCCCGGCCCTGCAATATGTCGGCAAGATCAGCTACAGCCTCTATCTCGTGCACCCGTTCGTGCTCTTCCCGTTGCAGGTGATCGGCCTGAAGCTGGTCGCAGCCGGCGTCGATCGCTGGCTGCTGTGGGCCGCCTTCATCGTGCTCGGGCTCGTGATGTCGCTGGTCGCAAGCGCGGTCAGTTATGAGCTGATCGAGGTCAGGCTGAGGCGCCTGCTGGACGGCGTGATCCGCGGCATGGTCTTTCGGCCGTTGAAGGTCGGGCAATCGGTTTGAGCCGCCGCGTGCCCGTCGCGGTCAGCTCACGGTACGGCCGGCGAGCTTGTGATAGGACCCCAGCAGCTGTTCGGCGATGTGGTCCCAGTTCAAAATACCCGCCGCGGTTTGCCGTGCGCCGTCGGTCAATGTCGCGGCCAGCGGCTTCGAGGTCAGCACGCGTTCGAGTGCATCGGCCAATGCAGTGGCGTCGCCCGGTGGAACCAGCAGCCCGTTGACTCCGTCGGTGACGACGTCGGGAATGCCGCCGGTGGCGCTGGCAACGACGGGACGAGCATTGCCGTAAGCGGAGGCAAGCACGCCGCTCTGCGTTGCATCCTTGTAGGGCAGGGCGACCACGGTCGCCGACTGAAACAGCTGTCCGGTGTCCGCGGGCGAAATGTAGGCGTTGATGGTCTTGACCGTCGGCATCGCTTCCATCCGCGCCCCGAGCCGGGTCATTTCCGGGCCGCGGCCGGCGACGATCGCCTCATGCGCCACGCCGCGCTTGGCCAGTATGTCGATGGCGTCGATGAAGACGTCGAGGCCCTTGTAGGCCCACATCCGTCCAAAGAACAGGATGCGTGCGGCTTCGGGCGCCGCGACCGTACCTCGGGCCGGTGGAACCATGAGCACGCCGTGCATGCTGGAGACCGTTGCGCCCTTGAAGTCGGGCGAGGCGCGACGAAAATCGGCAATGCAACTCTCGCCATGTGTCGTGACGATCGAGGCTGCGGCGCGCATGCGTCCGCGCCAGCCGTCCTCGCGTGGCGAGGTGCCGGAGCCGCCCTCCGAATGCGGGATAGCATCGTGAACCGTCAGCACCAGGGGAATGCCGAGTGGGCGAAGGAACTGGATCAGCCGGGACGTGTAGATCTCCGGAACTTCGTGACAATGAACGACGTCCGGACGAAACGAAATTATGTCGAAGAAAGAGGCCGGGATCCCGAGCACGCCGCCGCGGCGCAGGCTCAAATCGCGAATCCGGGTTTCGAAGGGAGCCGCAACCGCGATATCGGCCAGTTCCCATTGCTGGTTGGCATCCTTGCGGTTGAGCACGAGCCTGACGTCGCAATGGTGAGCCAATCCCGCAGCGAGCCGGTAGGAATATTCTGCAAAATGCGGTGCGTAGATCGCCACACGCAGGCGTCTGGAATTGGGGATAGAACGCGGGGCGGGCGAATTCATCAAGGCATCCATTTTGCATCACATCGCAGAGAGCGATTGGAGTGTAGTCCACGATTTGAACTCACTTCCACTCTAAATCGGAATCGTGATGGCGCTCATCTGATTGCCATCACTCCGTCGTAATGTCGCGAGCAATCAGTCGCCGTTGTGAGCGGCGACAAGCGGTGGCGCGTCATCATCGTTTCGCGTCGTCTGGATCGAAATTGGGTCGAATTGTTGATGAACGTCACTCGAGGCAGGCAACATCAGGTCGTCGTGGCGCTGTTTTGGTCGCTCGCGCAGAATTGGGGCGGCCGCGCATTGTCGTTCGTGCTGTTCCTGGTGTTGGCTCGACTGCTCGATCCCGCGGATTTCGGCCTCGCGGCGCTGGTCGCCTTCGTCCTGCTGCTTTTGAGCTCCATCGCTGAATTCGGCTTCGGCGATGCGTTGATCCAGCGGCGGACGCTCGAGCCCGCCGATGTGACGCTGCCGTTCTTCTGCTCGTTTGCAGCCTCGGTGCTGCTGGCCGTTCTGATTGCACTACTCGCGACACATATCGAGCGTTGGTTCGACGTGAAGGGGCTCGCGCCGCTGCTGACGGCCGCCAGTCTCTCGCTTCCGATCGGTACCGCGACCCTGTTCCAGGAGGCGCTCTACAAGCGCCAGATGGACTTTCGCGTGCTCGCGGTCAGGACCATGGTGGCGACAGCCGTCTCCGGCGTCGTTGGGATCGCCTGTGCCTATGCCGGGTTTGGCGCCCTCAGCCTCGTGATCCAGGTGGTCGTTCAGAGCGCGATCAGCGGCTTGTGGCTCTGGAGCCAGCCGCGATGGTTGCCGATGCGCGGCTACGATCTGAAGAGCCTCCGCGAGCTCTCCGGCTACAGCATCCACGTCATGCTGAACCGGCTGCTGGACTTCGCCATCGTGCGGACCATCGACATGATCATCCTGTCGCTCTATGGCGTCGCGGCGCTCGGCATCTACACGGTCGGGGCGAGAGTCTACCTGATCCTGATGCAACTTCTCACCCAGGCGGTCATGGACGTCGCGCTGAGCGCCTTGTCCAGGATCGCGCACGAGCGGGATCGCATCGCAGGCGCTTATCTGCGCAGCGTCAGTCTCGGCGCGCTGATCGGATCTCCCGTCTTCGTGCTGCTCGCGGCGATCGCGCCGGAGTTCTCCCTGCTGCTGTTTGGCGCGAAATGGGGCGGCAGCGAAGCCGTGATGCGGCCGCTGATGCTGATCGGCGCGGTCCAGACGGTGCAGTTCGTCAACAGCGCCTATTTCGGCGCGCTGGGGAAGCCGAACTATGTCTTTGGGCTCAACATCCTGAAATTCTGCACGGTCGTGCCGGCCATGTTCCTGCTTCCGTCGCGCGACATTGGTCAACTGGCCACGATCTTCGCGTTCTCGCAGCTCGTGGTGACCCCCGTCACGTTTGCGCTGGCGCTTCGGCTGCTTGGCTTGAACTGGAGCCAGTTTCTACGTCCCATCGCGGGCTGCCTTTGCGCCATCGTTCTGGCCTACGGCGCGGTCGTGCTGTGCCGGGAGGCGACGCTGGGCATGAACCCCTATTTGCGGATCGGGCTGCTGTCGTCCTGTTTTGGCGCGGCCTATCTGACGGGCCTTCTGCTGTTCTGGCGGAAGCAGCTCCTTTCCCTGATTGATTTCGTCGTGAAGCGCGGTGCGACCGCTTGATGAAGACGAGGAGACTGTCGTGAAGCAATTGATCCCGGTGCCCGTACGCAGGCAACTCCGAGGCTGGCTCAACAGCGCCAAGAATACGCCGTTGGCGCTCGATTTGCTCGAGCTGCGCAGATGGCAGAACGCCCGGAGGGACGTCGGCGTCAACGCCGCGCCGCGCAACGACCCGCGCCGGCTCGTCGTGCTCCCTTCCGATCCCTGGAGCGTTCGTCAGTCGCGCGGCGATGAGGCCATGATCGAAGCGGCCACGGGGGAGTTGAGGCGGACCTATCCGGATCTCGAGGTCTACATCGTCACCGCAACCGCAGCGGCCAGCGCGGACGTGCGCGCGATGGGTTTCAAGCCGCTCGAACTCTGGCGGCAGCCCTTTTCGTACGAGACGGTCGCCCAGGAGCTGTCGCTCACGAGGCCGGATTTCGGGCTGGTTCTCGGCGCCGATGTGCTCGACGGCTACTATTCTCCGGTCGATGCCGCGCGCATGCTGCTCGTCGCGGACCTGATGGCGGCATTCGGCGCCAAGGTCAGCGTGCTCGGATTCAGTTTCAATTCCCGCCCGGCCAAGGCGCTGCGCGAGGTGTTCCGGCTGCTAGATCCGGGCGTGGTCCTGAACCTGCGCGATGCGATATCCCTTCAGCGTTTCGACGATTTCGCCCGGAAACGCGCCCATCTGGTCGCCGACGCGGCGTTCATGCTGACGCCGCGGGCGGAGACGGCCGCAGTGAAGCAGATCGCGGCGACGATCGCGCGACAACGCGAGCAAGGTCGCAAGGTCTTCGTCTTCAACATCCATCCGATGTTGTTCAGGAAGCCGGAGCCGGCCAAGCTGCGGCACATGATAGAGCTCGCGGCGGTCGCCATTGAGCGGCTTGCTCGGGAGCACAATGCAAGCTGGCTGTTGCTCGCACATGATTACCGCCCCGAGATCGCCGACGACAATTGCCTGCGGCCGCTGGCCGACCGCCTCAAGCCCACGCTCGGCGATCACGTGCACCATGTCGATCAGGCGCTGTCGGCGGGCGAGATCAAGGCCGTGGTTGGTCGGGTCGACGGCGTGATCACCGGGCGCATGCATCTGGCGATTGCGGCGCTTGGGCAGGGCACGCCTGTCGCAGCGATCACCTATCAGGACAAGTTCCAGGGCCTGTTCGCACACTTTGGCGTCAGCGAATCGCTGTTGCTGTCGCCGACCCAGTTCCTGGTCGACGACAGCTTTGAGAAGTTCGTGCTGCACTTCCTGGGCGCACACGAAGCCGCCGGCGGGAAGGTGCGGCAGATGCTCCCCGAAGTCATGGAACTGTCCCGCGCCAACATCGCACCGCTGCTGGGCGAGAGCGCGATGCGGGCTGTGCCGGAGGCCGACGGGAAGGTCGCTTGAACGGCCTCATGTCATCGGCAGGCGGTCAGTTGACCGCCCGTTCGGTGGTGTTGTCAAAGCGGACGGAGGTGTCGGTTGCGGCCGCCTTGCGCGGGGATGCGGCCCCGATGTCGGCCCAGCGGTTGATGAAGCGCCGCGCCGGATTTTCGAAATAGGCGTAGGTGCGGTCAGCGATGACGGTCAGGACCACACAGCACGCCAGGGCGAACAGGGCGAACTGATCAGGCCGCAGTCCGAGCCAGGTCCACAACGGCTTGAACACGGCAATGAGAACCGCATCATGCAGCATGTAGATCGCATATGAGGTGTTGCCGAGCCGTCCAAGCAGGCGGGCACCCGGAAACTGCCTGAAGGCGCTTTCGCCGACCGCAGTGAGCAGGATCGCGCAGGAGAACAGGACAATGGCCAGATCCGGCTTGGCGAAGACGTTGAGGACGAGCACGGAGAGGCCGAACGTGCCGATGCCGGCGAAGATCATCCGCTTGTGCCGATAGGGATGCGACATCCGAAATAGGATGGCGAGCAGGATGCCATTCAGGAAGCTCGGCAGCGCGCGGAGCATCCCGTAGTCGAAATTGGCTCCATACATCTGCGACCGTTCCTGCCAGATCGGCAGATGGCCGTGGGCAAGAACCAGATAGAGCGCTGCGACGATCGCGCCAAGCACGATCGGCTGGACCTTGCGCGCAAGCAGCATCAGCAGCGGAAACACCAGATAGCAGAAGAATTCCGCGCTGATCGACCAGGACGGCGAGTTGAAGCTGAGATGGTCGGTGACGCCCCAGGCCTGGAGCAGCACAAGGTTGTACAGGAAGTCCAGCGGGGTCGAGCGGGCCGTGCGCTCCAGGCCGACGCCGATGAGCACCACGAAGATGAGCAAGCTCAGCAGGTGCAGCGGATAGATCCGTGCAATGCGACGGATCATGAAACGGGAATAGGCCGCCACGCCACGCGCGTCGGACGGGTAGGAATAGGAGATCACGAAGCCGGACAGGATGAAGAACATGTCCACGAACAGGCCGTAGGACCCGTTCCAGGCCGGCGAAATGCCAGTGTCGATCAGCTTCAGGTGGAAGATGAAGACCCCGAGCGCGGCGACGAAGCGGTAGAAGTCGAGAACGACAAAACGTCTTGCTTCACTGGCTTCCATCGGGCCTCGGAGTCCTTGCGCGGTTCATCTCTCTTCTAGAGTCGAATTGTGACGCAAGTTCGCTGGATGCAGCGGCGGAGGCAGCGTGATCGCGAATCGGTCAGCCTCGAGTTCCTCGAGACCGTCTTGCCAGGGAAGCGAACGTCTTCATCGTCCCAACACTGCCTCTTGATGAGGCAGACGCCAAGTGAGCGGGCCGGGACCTTGATGGGTCCCGGCCCGCTCGACGTTGATGCAGCAATCAGTCCGCCCGGCTCAGACGAACACGAAGTCGTGGCTCGTCAGGCTGGAGACATAGACGTTCTTCAGCAGGATCGAATCACTGTCCGAAAACGTGATCAGCGCATTCGTGCCGGACTGCGTGATCTGCAGGTGACCGTAGTCCGCGGCCAGCAGCTTCGAGATCTGGACCACGTCGTGCGTCGTGCCGTCGCCGGCCTGGAAGTTGAGGATCTGGTCCTGGCCATGATCGTAGGCGATGGTGGTCGAGTTCGGCGCGGCCGAGAACACGTCGTTGCCGGCCCCGCCCTGGATCGTCACGCCGCCGGCGACAGCCGTGACATTGTGGGTGCCGTCGGCCTTGCTCTGATCGAAGAATTGCAGCGCGCTGGCGGAGTTGTAGTTCTCGTGCTGCGTCGTCCCGGTCTGTCCGTTGAAGTTGAACAGGAAGACGTCCTTGGAGCCGTCGGTGTTGTTGGCGATCTCCTGGGTCTTGGTGCCGGCGCTGTTGTAGATGTCCGTCAGCTTGCTGCCGTCGTCGTGGATGACCTGGGTATAGTCCAGAGTCCCGTCGGCGTGGGTCCGGGTGAGCTCGACCATCTTGCCGGAGGCATCGAGGTGCTGATGCTGGGTCGTGTACGACTGCCCGGTGATATTGTAGTTCCAGTTGTCGGACGTGCCGTCGGCGTTCTTGATGTAGGCAGCGCTTTTCACGCCGCCGCTATAGACGGTCGTGGAGCTGTAACCATCGCTCTTGGTCGTCACCTCGCTGGTGATGACGCCGTGGGCGTCGTACCAGTCGGAGGTCTTGGCTCCGTCGGCGCTTTGCTTCAGCGTGAAGGCCAGGCTGTTGTCCGCGTGGGTGCGAACGATATCGGTGAGGAAGCCGGTCGAATCGTAGCTGTCGTGCTCGTTCGTGTAGGTCTGGCCGGCGACGTTGAACTGAAAGACGTCCTTCGAACCATCGGCGTGGTAGTCGGTTTCCGTCTTCTTGACGCCTGATGCATCGTAGTTGGTGACCACGCTGCTGCCGTCGCTATTGACGATTTGGGTATAGTCGAGCGAGTTGTCCGCATGCCAACGGGTCACCTCGGTGGTCTGGCCGGACGGATCGAGGTGCTGGTACTGCGTGGTGTAGCTCTGACCGATGATGTTGTAGCTGTAATTGTCGTGACTCATGTCGGCGTTGGTGATGTACGCCGCGGTCTTCACGCCGTTGGTGTACACCGTGGTCGCGCTGTAGCCGCTCGGCTTCTGGAGCACCTCGCTGGTGAGGACGCCGCTGGCGTCGTACCAGTCCGTGGTCTTGGTCCCATCGGCGCTCTGCAACAGCTTGAACGCCATGCTGCCGTCGGCGTGCTTGCGTATCAGCGTGGTGAGGAAGCCGGTCGCATCGTAGATGTCGTGCTCGGTCGTGTAGGTCTGGCCGGCGATGTTGAAGAGGAAGACGTCCTTGCTGCCGTCGGCATGGAAGTCGGTTTCCTTGGTCCGCGATCCCGCGGCATCATAATTGGTGACGACGCTGCCGCCGTCGCTGTTGATGACCTGGGTATAGTCGAGCGTGCCGTCGGCATGCTTGCGGGTCACGGCGGTGACCTTGCCCGTGGGATCGACGTGCTGGATCAGCGTGGTGTAGCTCTGGCCTGTGATGCCGTAGGCGGTATTGTCCTGGCTGCCGTCGGCATTCTTCACATAGGCGTTGGTCTTGACGCCGTTGCTGTAGAGCGTGGTCGAGGAGAAGCCGTCGGCCTTCTGGACCACCTCGCCGGTGAGACTGCCGGCGGCATTGTACCAATCGGTCGTCTTGGTGCCGGCGGTCGTCTGCGTGAGCTTGAAGGCAAGGCTGCCGTCGCTGTGCAATCGCGTCAGGCCGGCGAGGAAGCCGGTGGCGTTGTAGACGTCGTGCTCGGTCGCGTAGGTCTGGCCGGTGATGTTGTAGGTCCAGACATCCTTGCTGTGGTCGGCGTGATAGGCGGTCTCGACCAGCTTGACGCCCGTGGCGCTATAGGTGGTGATCACGCTGCTGCCGTCGGGGTTGTAGACTTGCGTCGAGTCCAGCGAGCCGTCGGCGTGGCTGCGGGTCACCGAGGTGATCTTTCCGGATGCATCGAGGTGTTGAACCTGGGTCGTGAAGCTCTTGCCCGTGATGCCGTAGGTGTAATTGTCCTGCGAGCCGTCGGCATTCTTGACATAGGCGGCGGTTTTCACGCCGCTCGTATAGAGCGTGGTGGAGTAATAGCCGTCGGACTTCTGGACCACTTCGCTCAGCAGGGTTCCGGCGGTGTTGTAGGTGTCGGTGGTCCTGGTTGCGTCGGTGCCGACGTGAACGAATTTCGTCTTCACGCCGCCGGTGTAGCTGATCAGGTCCTTGGAACCGTCGGTGTAGGCGACGGTGGTCGAGGTCGGCTGTCCGCTCGAATTCAGGCCGGTGTCCGACTTCGACAGCAGCGTCCCGCCGGAATTGTAGGTGTTCGTGCTCCGCCAGGTCGCGGCCGTATTCGTTACCGAGAACGAGTATCCCCCCTCGATCTTGGAGAGAGCGCCGCCGTATTGGGCGATCATGTAGTCCATGGTCGCCTTCGAGGCGACCGGTAGGACATGCGAGTCGGTCAGCGTGATCGTCTTCAGCGCCGTCGACGTGCTGAGGTCGGACAATTGCGGCACGATCTCGGCAGCGGTGCCGCTGACGCTGGTCCGCGTGTCCGGCGGAGTCGTGGTGGTCGGAGGGGCATCGATCTCGATGATCAGCGGGTGATCGCTGACCGGAATAGTGATCGTGCTGACGTCGGTATAGCTGGCGATCGCAGTGGTTCCCGTCAGCGTGTCGTACACCTTGACCGAATGATGCACGCCGCCGAGGTTCACGGTGACCGTCTGAGCCGGATTGGAGACCTCGGTATCGGTGGGATCGTTCCAGAGCTTCGGCTCCGCCCACACCACGAGCTCGTAAGCGCCGTTGCTCTTGCCGAGCACCATGCTGTTGCCGGTGGCCGGCATGTTGCTCAGGGTGTAGTTCAGTGGATCAGTCGGCTGCAGGTTTCCCTTGCCGTCGTCGGCCAGAATGGTCGTCAAATTGTGAATGGCCGTGGCGGCGAGCTTCGGCGTCCCGTCGGAATTGAACAACCCGAAATTGGCCTCGGGGTTGGTATTGCTGGCGGAGGAGTCGCGGTCGAGCAGCTCGTAGAGATAAGTCGCGCTCACGCCCGCCTTGCAGGCATCGACCAGGGTGTTCAGGATCGATTTGGCCTGCACCGTCTCGTTGACGCCGAGATATTGGGTGTTGGCCTGCGTGGTGTAGCCGGTCTCGGTGATGACGACCGGTTTTCCCGGTGCCGCGGCCATCACGGCGCTCAGCGTGGCCGAAATCGAGCTGCCGGTCGTCAGGCTGGTGCTGACATAGGCGTGGGCGTTGGCGTAGTCGACCGAGCCCGACATGTTGCCGAGCTGGCTGTAGCCCTGCGGATCGTTATAGGCCAGTGACAGATTGTACACGGGGATGCTGCCGAGCGCGGCATTGGCGTTGACCGCCTGATAGAGCGCGCTCTGGAACTGAGCCGCGGCGGTAAGACTCGAGCTGCCATTGTAGCTGAAGGGCTGGTGATTAGCCTCGTTGAGCCCTTCGATGGCGCTGATGCTGCCCGGGTGGCTCGTCGCGAACTTCTGGAGCGAGGCGATGTAGTTCTGCAGCCCGGTTGTGCCGGTCTGGGGCAGGGCGGACGACACCAGGAAGTCGAACTTGTAGCCGGCAGCAGCCAGACCCTCGACGACGGGTTGCGCCGCCGGGCTGGTTCCCATGGCGTCGCGGAGATGGGTGACACCGAGATACTTGAGGTCATCGACCATCAGCGCGAGATTGTTGTAGCCGGTCCAGCCGAAGCCGGCATGCGTGTTCACGCCGATGGAGTTGATGAAGCCGCTGGCGGACAGGATGGTTTGATCGGACATTGCACACTCGATTTCAGCGCGAGCGAAAATGCTCGCAGGGATTGCGTTCAAGCTTCTCTGTCGAGTGTGAATTTCAGATAAAAATCGAAGCTACAAATCGCGAGCGAAACGAGTTCCTTGTGCAGGAACAGAATCGATCTCTGCGCAGCAGAATATGAATGAGATGCCGGGACAGGATGACGTGAGGAGGGCGCTTTCGTGATTTTCACCAATTGCGGTGCTGAATATATGCGCAACTCTCGCGAGTGAATTCGTACGACGGTGCGACGCGGCCCGCTTGTCCACCGTTCGGAGTGTCTTTCGTTTCGTGCCTTCGGCAACCCATGCGTTTTCTTGCATGCGAAGTTCGCACATGCCGCTTCGATTAGATGTTGTAATTTACTCGTTTTGGTTGTGGATGCCCAGCAATGGTGCAGGTGCGTGTTGCTGAAGTTTATCCGCAACCCGACCTGCGTCGCAGACTTGGATGCGACGAACTAGCCGCGGCGGGTCAGCAATAGAAAATCCCCGCGCCATCCGATGACCGCCGTCGCGATCGCGGCGATCACGATCTTGCCGGTGAGCCATGTCGCGGGCCCGGTCGGCATCGCAGCGAGCGATCCGATCAGGATGGCGGCCGCAAGGGCCTGCATGACCAACGACAAGCGCGGGAATGCCTCGAACCGCAGGGTCGGACCAAGCGCGATCAGGATCGTGGCGAGGGTAGCGAGCGCAGCGCAGCCGACGGCCTGCTGCGGCGACAGTCCGGCCCATACCGCCGCCAGCGCGACGGCCGCGACGATCGCGAGCTGACCGGCCGCGACGACCACAAGCCGGGTCGCGAGCTTCTCCAGGTGTGGAACCACTGCGACGGTCGCTTGGAGATGCGTGTGCAGGAAATAGAAGGCGGCCACCGCGGGGGCCGTCGCCAGGAACCCGTCAAGGCTCTCCCGCGGCACCAGGATACGGGCCGCATCCGGAATGAAGCCGACCAGGCCGCCGAGCAGCACGAGGGTCGTGCAGATCATGAATTCGAACATCCGCCGGGCCGATTGAACCGACTTCATGACGGTCCCGTGTTCGAAGTCCTTGACGACATCGGGATAGCTCACGGTGTGGATCGCGGCGTTGAGGACCCAGAACGGACGTTGCAGCAGGTCGAGCGCCATCGAAAATCCGGCACCTGCCCCGGTCGCGCCCAGGCGGCCGATGATGATGACACGGAGCAGCACAGGTACCGACAAATGGATGACGGAGGCGCCTGCCGCGAGCATGCCGTAGCCGGCGAAAGTCTTCCAGTCAGCCAGCATCGCCTGCAAAGAGGCGCGCTCCAGCGGCGTGCGGTATGCGACGAGCCCGGCGACGAGGCCCAGCAAGTGGCCCGACGCAATCCCGAGCAGCGCTGCTTCAGCCGTCCCCGAAATCACGCCTCCCGCCGCTGCCCCCGCCAGAAGTGCGGTGGCACGCAGCGCAAGGAGAGAGGATGCGACGCCGAGCCGGTCGGACAGACGGACCGACAGGAAGTAGAGATCTGCCAAGCCCTGAAGCACGGATATGCCCAGGCCCAACGCGATGATTCCTGCCGGGAGCGCACTCGCCAGGGACGCGCAGCTTCCGACCACAACGAGCGCGGCCGCGCTCGAAAGGCCTGCTGCAAACAGCGACCATCTCAGCCGCGCCGCCTCGTTGTCCCCGGCTGCGGCGAGAAAACGAAGTCCGGCCAGCTGCAGCCACTCGAACATCAGGACGCAGAGCAATTGGCTCGAGGCCAGCGCGAGCGAAAAGTTGGTGTAGTCGGCGGCGGGCAGCAGATGGCTGATCGCGAAGATCAGGATGACCGCCGCGGCGCTTTGATAGACATAGCCCGCCATCGCGAGGAGGCGTGTCATCTCGGAATGAGGCGCTCCTTGCCGACGGACCGCCCTTGTGGCGCGTCGGACGTTACAGCACGCACGCGCGACATTCGCTGCTCGCGCAATTGCTCATACAAGCTCTTGTATGAAGATAGCACGTCGGAGAAGATCCACTTGTTGGTATCGGCGATGAGCCGCCGGCTGATCTCGTCGATCTTGTGCGGATCTGCTGCGACCGCGAGCATGCTTTTGGCGAGGGCTTGCGGATCGGCTTCGGTCAGCCAGCCGGTCACTCCGTGCTCGATTACCTCGGGCATGCCGCCGAAGCGCGTTCCCAGCAGCGGCCTGCCGGCCGCCTTGGCATCTGCGACGACCAGCGGACCGGGATCGTGCCAGATGGAGGGCGCGACCACCACGTCGACCTGCTTGTAGAAATCGTCGGGCGCCACGAAGCCCATGAACTCTATTCGTGCATCCGGCGCGAGCGTCCTGAGGCGCCGTTGCTCCTCGTCACTGACCCGGCCGGCGATCAACATGCGGATGCGATCCCGGGGCAGCAGGGCCAGGGCCCGCATCAGGTTCTCGATGCCCTTTTCTTCCGTGAGGCGGCCGATGAATCCGAACGTCACCTCCGTGGTGCAGATCGGACGCGGATAGGGCTCGCGCGGCGGCTCGGTCGAGGCGTTGCGGATCACGGTGCGGATCGGCGTCTCCGAGAACATGCCCATGTCGGTATGAATCGACAGGACGCGCTCGCTGACGCCGACCACGGCACTGAGCCAGTGCGTGGCCCGCTTGCGATGAAAGCTCAGGATTCCGCAGCTCGTGCAGGTGTGCTCGCAGGACCGTCCGTTCTCGAAGCGCGAGCAGCGCGGACAGGTCAGGTAATAGTCGTGAAGCGTGTGGAGCACGGGAACCCCGAGCTGGGCGGCAACGCGCCAGACCGCGGTGGTGAGACCCGACAGATTGTTGGAGTGCAGCACGTCCGGCTTGAAGGCCCGGATGCGTTCCGCGATCAGGGGGGCCTGCATCTGCCAGTCGTCGACCGCATGCCAGATGCTGCGCAATGCGACGTTTTTCTGCTCCGTGAAGGGCAGGTACACGTTCCGCACCGGCGCGGAATGGACGTTGATGCCGTCGCAGGTTTCCGGAGCTTGCCCGGGCGTAGATGCGGCCCGGATCACTTCCACCTCGTCACCGCGCTGCACCAGCCCTTCGGCGAAGCGTCGGGCGAAGATCTCGGCGCCGCCGACGATCTTTGGGGCCTGAGGCGTCGGATAAAGCGTGGACGTCAAAAGAACTTTCATCGCGTCAACCTCATGTCTGCAAAATCGCGTCTACCGCGCCGGCCTTATCTCCAGGGCGGGAACGGCACTGTCATTGGCTGCAATCAGGACCGGTGTGCTCGAGACGGGGATCCAGACCCCGGATGCAGGCTTTGCCGCCTGATCGCACGGCATCGAAAAGCTTGCGCCCTGTTGATCGCCCTTGAGCCGGATTTCGTAACGCCGGTCCGGGGCCTCGGACCAGACTGCAATTCTGCTGCCAGAATTCGTCGATGCATTGATCGACACGACGCCATTGGCGAGTTCGCGTCGCTCGGCACTCAGGGTGGGGCGAATGAAAACCCAGGCCCCCTGGACCGCGCAGGCGACGGGCTTGGGCGAATTGTCGAAACGATAGAGTCCGAAATTATCCTCCAGCTCCGACGGGTTCTTTCCACTGTCCTTGAGCTCGTAGAGCCACATGCCCTTGAACCAGCGCGTCGCAGTGGACGCCCACAGGATCAGCTGCGCGGTATTGTCGGCCTGGGCCTGCTCGCTGACGCCGCATTTGTTGCTGGCCGTGGTCCAGCCCGTCTCCGTGACATAGATCGGGAAGTCGGGGTTTCCGCTGGCCTGGGCGACGAGACGGTGAAACGCCGTGAGCCGGTCGATGATCTCGGCCGAGGTGCGTTTGCTCGGGCCCATGCAGAAATTGTAGAGATGGATCGAAGCGCCGTCGGCATATTGAAGGATGCCGGTCCGCAGCATCTTCTCCGTCCATGTCCAGCCCGGATCGTCGCCGAGCGCTCCGACCAGGAAAGGTGCATTCGGTGCAACCCGCTTCACCGCCGGTCGCGCGACTTGCGCGAGCGCCAGGTAGTTCTCCGGCGAGAACGCCGGATCCTTCTTCGCCGCCAGATTCCATTCGTTCCAGAGCTCGAAGACCGGGTGCTGCGCCACGACCGATTGCGCCGCCGCCGCGGCATAGTCTGCGAACCGCTGCCGCGCCTCATCGGTGGTCGGCGGCGAGGAATTCGGAACCAGATGATGACCGAAGGCCAGGATCAGGAGGGGGCGCGCGACGCCGGACCTGACCTGCGCTTCGAGCCTGCCGAGCCTGGGCGTGAAGCCCATCCGGCGTCCCCCGACCTCGAAATCGGACCAGGGAAAATCATCGCGGAAGGCATTGAGGCCGAGTTGCTTGATCTGCGCGACGTTCTCCGAAGGCACGTATCCGCGCGCGCTCACCGGGCCACCCAGCCCCTGATGGGTGCCGACCCCCAGCAGGAATCGGGCATCGAGCGGTTGAGCCTGCTGTGCGCAGACAGAGACCGGTAGAAAAATGGATGCGATGAGGCCCGCGAGGCGCAGGCCGCCGCGAACCAAGGTGCGTGGGAGCGGAGCCATCAGAAATTCTTGGAGAGGTCCGATTGCAGCCCCGCCTTCGCGTCGACCGGTGCCCGATCGTCCTGCAGGAGCTCGGCATAGACCTGCTGCAATTGCCCATGCGTCTTCTGGACGTCGTAAAACTGCTTGAACCGGTCGTAGCCGCGCTGTCCCAGCACCTTGAGATCGAGATCGAGTGCTCGGCGGAAGCCGTCGACGAGCGGCTGGACCGCAACGGGCTCGCAAAGCACGCCGGTCACGCCATCGACGACGATCTCGGGCAATGCTCCGCTGCGGAACGCCAAGATGGGTTTGGCCGCGCGCATCGCCTCGAGCGCAACGAGGCCGAAGGCTTCCCATCGTGACGGGATCACGACGAGGTCGGCGGCCTCGAGCTGGGTCTCGATGGTCGGCCGGTCGAGCCAGCCCAGCAGGGACACGTTGGGCGGGACGCTCGGGCCTTCGTATTTGTTGACGACGGAGGCGCCGATCATGCGGATATCAAGCACATCCTCGAGCGAGCGTGCCGCTTCGATCAGGAGGTCGAAGCCCTTCTGGCGGTCCAGGCGTCCGATGAACAGGACCTTGACCTTCTTGGACGTCCAGTCGGCCGCGACAGGCTGCGGTGTGCGGCTCTTCGAGATGCCATTGTGGACGAGGGTGAGGCGCTCGGCGGGAATCCCGGCGCGGACGGCTTCGTTGAACTCGTCGCCGGAGATGCAGATGATTCGGTCCGACGTGCGCGCAAGGAGGTTCTCCGCCGCCTTCGTCACGAGATGACTGAGGCGGCCGGTCTCGCGTGAAAACGCCCAGCCGTGCGGGCAATAGACGACGCGCGGACCGTCCGAGCGGGCCGCCAGCGCCGGGCGCAGCACGAGGCCGGCAAACGAGGAATGCAGGTGGACGACGTCCGGACGGAAGGCATCCAGCGCTTGCATGCTTGCGCGCAACATCTGGAACAGTCCGGCAACGCCGCGGCCGGAGCGTTCGAACGTCGTAATCTGGTTGTCATCGATCGCTGGAAGATCGCGACGATGATCCGACGGCACGACGCAATGCACGTTCCCGGTGCCGAAGCTCGCCTGTTGCTGTGGGTGCAACTCGTTCAGGTAGCTCGCAATCCCGCCACGGATCGTCTCGGCGATGTGCAACACTTTCATCGTTTGCCTTCCGTAGGACCGCGTTGGAGAGCCGGACATCGTGAGTCCCTGCTCCGAGTTCGCTAGTGCGAAACACAGTTCCTCGAATCCGTAGCGATATTGGGGCAGCGATGTGGTGATGTTGCGCCAAGCTCTTTGCGCGCACGATTGTCACTCGAAGAACAGAAAGGTTTGGCGGAACCATGCGCATGTGCGCGCGTTGCAGCCAGTTGCAAATTGTTTGTGCGAAAACCGATGCGCGCAATGAGCGAACTGCATCGAACTTCAAGCAGCGCTGGCAATGTTTGCCGGTGGTGCAAGATGATCGAGTAACGACTTCGCCGACTTCTGCCACGAAAAGAACGCAACGCGTTCCTGCTGCCGCTGGCGTTCCTGATCGGAGATGGCGCCGATTGCCAATCTTTCGAGCATGAGTTGCTTCAATGCTTCGGCATCATTGGCGTCAAAATACGCAGCGGCGTCGGCGCACGTCTCGACGACCGCTTCGGCAGTCGAGGCAATGACCGGGCAGCCGAAGATCATGGCTTCGAGCGGCGGCACGCCGAAGCCTTCATAGAGCGAGGGAAATACGAATGCCGATGCATGCGCGTAGAGCGCTGCGATCTCGCTGTCCGTCAGACGCCCGGCCAGCAACAGGCCGGAAACCCCTTCGCTCGAATTGTCTTGGAAGACCTTGCTGTTGTCGCCGCCGACGATGACCAGGGGAACGTCAGTTCTGTTGAGCAGCTCGATCGCCCGGATCGCGACGGAAAGATTCTTGTTCTTGGTCCTGGAGCCGACATAGAGGAAAAATTGCTGCGGCTGAATCCCGAGACGGGCAATGATGCCGGGATCCGGCTTCGTCCTGGCGAAGTGTTCTGCGCTATTGGGGAAGATCGGGATCGCTGTTGCCGACGGATTCAGCACCTCGGTAAGCTCTTTGCGCGAAAAGCCCGAAACGGTTGCGATACTTGCGTGCCGGGCGAGCAGCCGGCCCATGGTTCGGTGAACCGCCAGATAGCGCCAGTTGAAGAAGTCGGGCCTGCGAAAGACCTGTGCGTCGTGGATCACGACAATGTGGTCGTGATGGAACACCGGGCCGGAATTGGCGAGACTGATCAAGCGGCCTCCCGCAGCGGCGCGCGCCAGGTCGATTTGATCCCAGGCGTGCCCGCGCAAGCGGCCGACGGCGCGAATATTGATTCGCTCCAGCTGAAGCTGCTCGCTTGCATCCACGGGCGTCAGCAACTGCCAGTCTGCGTTCCGCAGCGAGGCGGGCGTTTGCTCCGACGCCAAAAGCACGTCGATCGCCTTGACGATCTCGGCAGCATAACGCTGAACGCCGGTGAGCTTTTGCGACAGAAAGCGGCCGTTGATGAAGAATTTCAATTGGCTACCACGATGGTTGATCGGAGTCCGGGCCGACCCGGCGGGGGACGAAACGCAAAGGAGCAACCATTAGGTACGGAAATATGACGCAGCCCTGCACGGTGGAGGAGCTCTACCTGCATGGCTGGCGCTGCCTTGCTGCGTGTGAGGTCGCGGTGTAGATGTCGGCCATGAGTGACGATACCCACTCCCTTCGCAGCGGCTCCCTCACCGCGACGGTCAAAGCGCACGGCGCCGAGCTCTGCTCGCTCAGGGACGATGCCGGCACCGAATTCGTCTGGCAGGCCGGGCCGGAATGGCCGCGCCATGCGCCGCTGCTGTTTCCGATCGTGGGGCGCCTTGCCGGGGACGAATTGCGGCACCGGGGCGAGACATACCGGATGACCCAGCACGGCTTTGCGCGCGACAGCCGCTTTGCATGGGCGGAGCGCGGCGAGAGCCGCTGCAAGCTGGTGCTCGAAGACAGCGAGGCGACCCGCGCGCTCTATCCGTTCGCGTTCCGTCTGACAGCGATCTTCGCGCTTGACGCCGCCGGCCTCGATCTGACGCTCACGATCGCCAACACCGGCAAGGAGACATTGCCGGCTTCGACCGGCGGCCATCCGGCGTTCAGCTGGCCGCTCAAACCCGAAAGCGCGAAAGAGGATTACGCGCTGACCTTTGCGAAGGCGGAAGCCTCTCCTGTCCGCCGTCTCGATGGCGGGCTGCTGCGCGCCGCCGCGGAGCCTTGTCCCGTCAAGGGCATGCAGCTCCCCTTGTCCGAATCCCTGTTCGCCGATGACGCATCTTCGACCGGATCGAGAGCGATGCGGTCCGCTATGCTGCGTCCACCGGCCCCTGGCTGAAAATGTCATGGCGCGGCTTTCGCGAGCTCGGGGTCTGGTCGAAGCCGTCGGGCGCGCCGTTCCTCTGCATCGAGCCCTGGCGCGGCTACGCCAGTCCTGCCGGTTTCGACGGCGAGTTCACGGACAAGCCGGGCCTGATGCATGTCGCGCCGGGTGCGGAAGAGCGACTGTCGTTCCGGATCGAGGTCGGATCGTCCCCAGTCGGAGGCGACTGATCGTTGGCGCTTAGACCTCGATGCGCGTGAGATCCTCGCCGAGCACAACCGGCCCCGCATAATCCTGCCTGACATCCGCAAGTACCATGACGCCGCGGCCTGCGTCGAACAGGATGTTCTCGTCGCGGAGCCTGATCAGCGTGGTCGTTGCCATGCGGCGCGGGTCCGGGCGCGGGCCGCCGGTGCCGAGCAGTATGACCTCGATGGTGCCGACTCCAGCGTCAGGAGTCTCCACAGTAGAGATTAAAACGGCAATGAAGCAAGCCGGTCAGCGCATGCCGGCCGCGGTGGCAGTAATGGCCGGCTGGAGGGTCGACCGGTCCGATCCCGCGGATGTCAGGCGGTGCGCCAGGTCCTGTGCGCGCCGTTCGACCAGATGCCATGTCGCGCGTGCGACGAGATAGCTCAGCGCGGCAGTGACGACATAGGCGATGAACAGCGAGACCAGTCCCTCGGCGACCGGCCAGAGCTGACGCAGGCCGTAGATCACCGCGAAGTGACAGGTACATCGAATAAGGAATTGCGGCCGAGCGCTTCGAGCGGCTGGAAGCGGATCGCAAGCTTGATGCAGCCGGCAACCAGCGCGCCGAGCACGAGGTTGATCATCAGATAGTTGAATTCGTGCGAGCCGGTGACGCGATTGGCGACAAAGGACAGCGCGATGAAGACCGCATAGATCGCAGCGTCCGACTTGGCAAATCCGTCGCGCAGCGAGAAGAACAGCGCGCATCCGACCAGGAAGACCGGCAACTGATTCAGGAAGCTGATGTGCAGCGTGGTCCAGACAAATGCCGGGGCCGTAATAGGCGGAGAACAGCGCGAAGGCCCACGGCTTGAACAGGCAGACATTGACGAGATGCAGCACGATCGCCAGCGCGACATAGAGATGGCGGCGCGATCCGAACGCGGTGATCAGAAGCGGAAAGACGAGATAGAAGGTCATCTCGGCCGCGATCGACCAGTCGCCGGGCACCACGCTGTTGACGCTGTCCGGCCAGAAGCCGTGCAGGAACGTCGCGGTCAGGATCACTTGAACAGGGCCGATGCCGTTGGGCGCGTTGTCGCTCGGCCCGGCGCCGTTGATGACCAGGTAAACCGGGATCGCGAGCCAGAACAGTGGCGCGATGCGCAAGGCACGGCGGATCTAGAACTTGCGCGTCGGACCGGTTTCGACGCGCTTCGTCCACATCAGGCACATCGTCATGGCGCTGACGAAGTAGAGCACGTTGACGCCGGTCCATCCGCACATGAAGGTATAGTCGACGGCGTGGATATGCGACGGAAAAAATTGCGAGACGTGGATCGCCATCACGCCGGCGATGGCGAGGCCGCGCAGGACATCGAGCGTGTGCGAACGGCCGAATGGCGTTGTGCCTTGCTCGCTTCGACCGGCAGCCAACCGGGTCTGCCCCTGCATCATGCCTGCTCCGTATTTCGCATTGTACAGGCGGGACCATAGAGGCGCGGATGGGCTTTCCGAAGCCGAAGGCCTTTTTACGTTAACCGCCGGTTGAGTCCAAAGCCGAATGTACGGGATCGGCGGCCGCGGCCGGCGCAAGGCCCTCTGGAGGGCAGTCCTGCGTTATGATGCGCAAAATGAGAAATGTGGGCCAATTCATACTTAATCCCTGAAGATCATGACCAATGTTGTTTGAGCATTACAACGCGCCTAATATTCCATGAGGCGATTTCGGGGGCTCGAACAAGTCGTGAATGTCCGTTCACATGACAGCGCGTCGCGCGGTGACTTGAATTTCCAGGTCGGATCCCAGGCACACAGGACACCGAAGACCGTGGCTGATTCCGCACTCAAGGAGTTGCGTCCCGCCGGCCGCGAGCGGCTGATCGTCGTCGAGGACGATCCGGTGACGCGGACGATGCTGGCCGGCTACTTCAGCGAGAACAATTTCGACGTGATCGGCGCCAGCTCCTGCGCGGAGTGCCGCTAGGCACAGCGCGCGCGCACCGATCTCATCTTCCTCGACGTGCAGCTGCCGACGGTGATGGCTTCGAGCTCGCCAAGGAGATCCAGCGACCAGCAACGCGGGCATCATCTTCGTGACGCGCCGCGACACCGACGTCGATCGCATCCTCGGTCTCGAGATCGCCGGCGACCATTACGTCACCAAGCCGATCAATCTGCGCGACCTGCTCGCGCGCGCCCGCAGTGTGCTGCGGCGGCGTTCGCTCGACCGCAAGGCGGCCCGCAACCACAATTCGATCGCCTTCGGCGACTGGATCATCGACCTGACCCGGCGCGAATTGCTCGGCGGCGACGGCAAGCCGGTGGCGCTGACGCGCGCCGAATTCGATCTGCTCGCGGCGCTGGTCGGCGCCGATGGTCGGCCGCTCAGCCGCGACTATCTGATCGAGGTCGTCAGCAACCGCCAGGCCACGAGGTCGACATCCGCACCGTCGATGCGCTGGTAGCGCGGCTGCGGCGCAAGCTCGTCGGCAGCGGCACGCCCGTGATTACGACGGTCACCGGCGTCGGCTACAAGCTCGCGCTCAGCGAACGGCTGTAAAGAATCAACGCGACGCCATGCGCTTCCATCGTGCTTCGATGCGCGCCTTGATCTGGCTGACCCTGGCCTCGTGCGCGGCCCAAAAGGCGCGGCTGGCGGCCGCGGTGCCCTGACGATTGTGGGCATAGACCGTTTTCGGCTGCGCCGACAGCTTCGGGCGGCTCGCCGGTTTGGCCGGAGCTACAGCCGCAACCGCGAGGCGCCGGATCCGGAACAGCCGCCACTTCAGTCCCCACCGAGGTCGAGTTCATGGCGACAAGACGGTTACGGGCGCGGTTGCAATAGACCTGCGACCGCGGGGTCATCGTGTCCTCGCCATGACCCGCCCGGTATTTCATGACGGCGCGGCAGATGTCCCCGCCGCCTATAGGCCGTGGACTCAAACCTAGCCCATAGGCGTGTTGCAGCCAAAAGGACGGCTGCGAGGAAGTTTTGGGCGGTCTTTTCATAGCGGGTGGCGACGCGGCGGAAGTGTTTTAGCTTGTTGAAGAAGCGTTCGACGAGATTGCGTTGTCGATAGATGGCGAGGTCGACCGAACGCTGAACCTTGCGGTCTCTGCTGGTGGGGATGTGGGCCCGGCCGCCACGACGTTCAACCAGATCGACAATAACGCAGGCGTCATAGCCGCGGTCGGCGACGAGGTCGCGATCCGGCTTGAGCCCTTCGATCAGCATCGGCGCGATAGTTTTGTCGGCTGATTGGCCCTGCAACAGCACGATCCGTACCGGTAGTCCCTGGTGGTCAACAACGGCATTGATCTTGGTGCTTAGTCCTCTACGAGAACGGCCAATGGCGTGATCCGGACCCCCTTTTTACCACATGCGGCGAGCTGGTGGGCGCGGATGATGAAACTATCGATCAGTTGCAGCGACTGGGGTGATTTCGCTGCCAAGCCTCGAATATCCGAAGCCAAACTCCAGCCTTCGCCCAGCGATTGAACCGATTATAGACCGTGGTGTAGGGGCCGTAGCGCTCTGGCAAGTCGCGCCACGGCGTGCCGGTACGCAATACAAAGAAGATGCCGTTGAGTACTTTGCGATCGTCCGGCCGCGGCCGGCCGTTCTTTTGCCTTCCGCTCCCGGCAACAGCGGACAGATGATTGACCACTCGGCGTCTGTCAAATCGAAGCGTGCCATCAAAGCCTCCATTTGGGGCCTTGAATCACTCCGCGTCTTCAACCTCAAGGGGTTTGGGCACAGAACCTAGGAGTTTCGGAAACGGCGATAACGCTGCTGGCGTTCTTCTTGCTTCTGCAGGCTCTCATTCCCGAGAATTAGCGGGACTAGTTCGTCCTTGACGACACGCTCCATCAGCAGTCGAACGAGCCTTGTGCGTGACACCCCACGATGTTTGGCGGCCTGTTGGAGATACTCAATTTCCAAAGGTATCACGATGTTCTTAATTGTCATCCGATCGTTTCCGCTCCCTATCCTTTCACTACCTGAGTCGTCTCAAAGTTTGTTGAGAATTAGTTCCGCGCGCGGCTTAGCCCCTCAAAGGTGAGGCGATTTGTGGCCTCTTGGACTTAAAGAATTAAACCGTATTAAATGGCGCCTGCCGGTCTGCTCCAACGGACGTGGAAAAAATGACGCTGGCAAAATGGTGCTGCAATGGCCATCGGAGACCATGACGATTTCCCTGGATCGCATTCGCGTCGAAGCCGATGATCCGTATTCGATCAGCTCGGCCTACCGTATAAACACGGGCGATGCAGTTGCGGATCTTGTGGTGGGCCGCGGGTCGCGTAGCTCCTTGGAGTGAGTCCCTTCACTGCGGTGACTTGCAGCCGGTCTCGACGCTACCCTGGACGTGACGCCTTACACGACCGAATCATCGCGCAAGCGATGGTTCTGGTACTTTGCTCAAACTGGCTTAGCGGAAGAGCTGCGCTAGGCATCCGTATGCCTTGTTGCGCGTCGAGTATCTATCGCGCTGTCCAACTCGGATTCGACACGGATGATCCTCTCGCCTCGTTGTTGGGGTTTTTGCGCCAACACTATTTGAATTTCACGACGCAGGTGCAGAACCTCTCGCAGAGATAGTTTGTCTACATCAATCATCATGGCCCAACCTCTCTTTTTGGCTTTTCGGACACTTCAACGGCGACCGAACATGCCGCCCATCATGTTACCGAAGAAGGCGTCGGGGCCACCCATGCCGCCACCGCCGCCATGAGCACGGCGTCCGCCACCGCCGGAGGAGCGGCGACGTGCGGGCTCGTCCGACTCGTCGGAAGCGACGCGGGTGGAAACGATCTCGGACTGCAGCGCCTTTTGCTGGAGCTTGTTGAGGTAGCCGGCCGCGGGATGGCCGCGGACAGCCTGCCAGCGCATGATGGCCGAGCGGATGTCCTCGTTGAACTTACCGGTCGCCTCAACGTCGAAGCCAAGGCCGGTCAGGCGGCGCTGCACGTCGCGGCGCTGGCTCTTGTCGAGACCGATCTGGTCCTCGGTGGTCTGGTCGGCGGTATCAGTGAAGGACCTGGGATCGACGCCGGCCGTGGAGTTACGGGTCGTCGTGGAGGGACCGTCCTGGATCGCGGCGATTCGGGCCAGCGCCAGCGACTTGAAGGTGCCATTCGGATAGTTGATGAGATAGGCGTTGAGTTACTCGACCTTGTTGGAGTCCTTGATCGAGCGCCAGAACTCGAGCTCGACCTCGCCAGCCTGGGCAACGACGGGAGTGGAAACAACAGCGTCCGTCCCGGTCGCAGCGGCCGGGTTCAGGCAAACCGGGCCGAGAGATTGGTGTGGCCCCAGGGCAGGTGCGCCTTGTTGGTCTCATCGTTGACCTGGGCGCGAACCCTGGTCATCGCCTGCTGAATCTCGAGGCCCGGCTGCGCAACGTCGGCGACGAGTGCGCGGGTAAACGGGCTGTTGGTCCGGCTTCGCCGTCGAGCGCGGTCAGGCCGGGCCGGTGGCGAACGCGATCAGCGTGCTCTCGCCCGATTTCATCTCGGCAAGACCGCTCGTAACGGTCACCGACCGTATCGCCTTGGCCGAACGGATCCTGGCCACGAGGGATTGTCACGGCAGGCATCGAGGAACACCAGCTTCACCTTTGCGTCGGCCATGGTCTGTTCGAGCGTGAGATCGACATTGATCGCCGCGCCGAGCTTGACGTCCATCTCGGCATCGACAAGCAGCAGGTAATTGGTGCCGTTCACCCCGATGCCGTGGCCGGCATGGAAGAACAGCGCGACATCGGCGCCCTCGCTCTTCTTTCCGAACTCGAGCAGCTTCGCCGTCATGGCGTCGCGGGTGAGATTGGCACCCTCGACCATCTCGAAGCCGACATCGCGCAGCACCCGCGTCATCGTATGCGCTCTCAATGTGAACGGGCAGGTGGGAGAAGCGCTGGAAGTCAAATGTGACGCGCGTCACATTTCCATCGATTATCGCGAGCGACCAGCGCCTTGAGCGGCAACCGACGTCTTTTGAACCCAAAAACAAGGCCGGTTTAATGCTCCCCGAGTTAGGTTGGAAAATAAAGTAAATTAAATAAAATCAAAGGGAAGGCGCGCGGGCCCCAGTAGGTAAAACTGTGGCCCTACTGGACTTTGATGCCAGCGACGGGCGACTAGCCAAACCGAACAAAATGGCTAATATATACCCGCTTTCCAACAAAGCCTTAGGTAGGCTGCACCCATTATTTCAGGGAGCGCCGTGGTTGTCGCCAACGCGGTTGAGTGGAGTTCTTTACGGGTTGCGTATGGATTATTCAGATTTCACAACGCCGAGCCTTCTGATGATGTACGAGGCCGCTCGCGGCGCTCTTGCAGCAGAGGAGCAAGGCAAGGAGCCAAAATTCAAAGTGCGTACGACGATGGGCTGGAAACAACATTCACAGAGGGTCGAACTCGAGCTGTCGAGGCGTCGTATCGTGTTTCAGCCGATCAGTCTAAGCGAAAGTCAGTGGTAGCAAAAAGCCGGTCGCGGGACGTTCGGCTCGGCTCCAATGAATGTTCGTCGTTGAATTCTCGCCACCGCGGTGGCGCACGGCACGACCATCTCCGTGTCTTGTTCCAATTCATTCGAGATTTGATTTCGCGCGGGCTACGGCTAACGACCGAGCGTTTGCGAGAAGAACAGTCCCGCTGCATGGCTCGCTCGTCGGCCGTGGCGGTTTGGGGCGAGGCGTCTCAAGACGTAAACTGTTTGATTTGGCCGCTCGATTGCGCCGCCGCTGTCGTCACGAACCGCGCTGTCCATCAATCGCTGGCTTGTCGGTAACCGATATCGAACGCACCAAGCAGATACTCTTCACTTACCGACATCTCGGTTGGCACCCGCGCGACTAAAGTGAAAACAGCGTTCGGCCATTTTAGGCTTGAGTGATCGTCACAAAGCCAAATGTGTACGTGTATCAGCCCGGTTTGGTGACATAGCCAATCTTGTCCCAAGTAGCTTTGTTGACGCGCAATTTGATTGCTTTCCATAATAAAGGGAGATTTGCAGTTGCTTTGCGCTAATTTAAACAGAAGCGTGGGGGTGTCACGCTCAAATCCATGGTCGCAGGTCCATTCTGAAGCACTGGAATCCTGTTGGTGCATAGTGGTGAAATATTGATGGTTATCGCCCAGCTCGGCGAACGGAGGTTGCCTTGCCAGAGGTGCGATTCACGAACAGATACGCCAAGACTATTGTTATCTAAGTAAACGCACCAGAGTAATTTTCGCTGCTGGGCAGATCAACTAAAAGTTTATTGAAAGAATAGGCAAGGGGATTTGGGTATGGCCTGCACGAAGTATTCGCGCCTTCCGTCATTGCGAATCCTCCACTACATGCCGACGAATTTCGGGATGACCGGCGTGGAGACATTCATACTCCAACTTTGCGTTGCGCAAAAGAGGTTAGGATTTCTGTCCACTATTGCAATTGATCTTCGCTCCCGGGAGGAAGTGGGCAGGATCGCCAATGAGAATGGAATAGCTGTCTTTGATCTCTCGGAGGGCGAGACATTGACGAGTGGCCGGCAGGGAAAATGGACGCAACTATTGACGCGCCTGCGTCGTGTACGGGCTCTTGGGAAATTGCAGCGGCTCCATGACGTCATGCATATTCACGCTGTCGGGATAGCAGGCCTTGAAGGGTTTCTCGCCAGTTGGTCCTCTCCACTTATAATCACGCATCACGCGACGCTAAGCTGGTATTCGAAATATTGGAATTTGGTGTCCTCCATTACCTTCTGGCTGGAAAGGCGATACGCGGATAGAGTTGTATTCCCTTATTCGACTGCAGCCGAGGAAATGATCGGGCGCGGTATTTCAAGAAGCCAAATGACTGTCATTCCGTTCTGCGTCGATGAAGCTGCGTTCGAGGGCGTCGCACTGAAGCCCCTGCCGGGACAGTTAACGTTGATCATGTCGGCGCGCATGTTTGGAGGCAAAGGCCATATGGAATTGCTGGGCGCCATGGGGCAGCTCCATTCCCAATACCCAATGCTTCGCGCAATCCTGATCGGTGACGGGCCGACGCGGCCAGAAATTGAGGCGGAGATCCTTCGCTTGGATTTGAGCGAGGTGGTCGAGTGTCTAGGACGGGTCGACCATCGGCAAGTTCCGGCGGTTATGCGGTCGGGACACGTGGTGGTATTGCCAAGTTATATGGAGGGAGAAATGTTTCCGCTTTGCCTGTTGGAAGGCATGGCGCTTGGTCTTCCCGCAATCGGCACTCGGATTGCCGGAATTCCGGACATCATCGCTGACGGCGAAACCGGAATTTTGGTCGAGCCACGTGATCTGACGGGCCTCGCACGCGCCATCGAGAAATTTATCGTTGACACCGACTTTCTTGAGCGCGCACGAATGAGTGCCCAAGTTCGATTCCGATCGCGCTATGGTGCGGGTGCAGTGGCTCGTGCCTACGCCGAAGCATACAAGTTGGCGCAAATGGGCTCAAAACGGATCTAACAAGATCCATTTGTTGCACGCGGTGAAGCGAAGCGAACTCTCCGGGTGATCGGCAGCGGTGGCAGCCTTAGTGCAAACTTCTAATTTCTTGGACCAGGTGAACGTCTAGCTTTTCGGCCACGGAAGATATTGATGGTTCTCTCATCATGTCGACGTGTCTTCCTGGAACGAGGTGAATAGCGACGCCAGCTGTCGCGCACGTACCCCATCCCATGGTCGGATCAAGATCGTGTTCCGGGCCACGATCTTGGGCGCGAAAGCAGACGACGCTCATCGGATGGGGCTTCGGAACGTAAGCGTGCCAAGCATTTATAAAGCCAGGATCGTCGCCTCTCAGCTTGGTGGGCAGCGGCCTTCCGATAGTCCGAAATGCTTTCTTGATCCAGGGTGTTAGCAATCCTCTGCTGCGGGAGCTAAGAAAGACGAGCCCGCGGTTGAGGAAGGTCTTGATATTGCCCTTTATCAAGTCACGGCCGTACTTTGTGAGCCGGTCATTTACATAGGTTTTTCGATAAGCCGTCGCATCCGCTTCCGGTAAGGCGGCAAGTTGGGCGGGATTCGGCGCGTCGAGCAGAGCCACCAGGCTCGCTCTGTCGCCCTCTATTGCTAATTGCGAGGCCATTTCATAGGCGACTAGCCCACCAAACGAGTACCCGCAGAACTGGTATGGACCGCTCGGTTGAACGGCTTTGACAGCACGAAGGTAGAAGGAAGCGATCTGCTCTACGGAGAAATGTTCCGTAAGATCGCATAACCATTCCATGTCGAGCCCGTAAACGGGCTGCGCTTGCGGTAACGCTGCAGCCAGGTCCCGGAAAATTCTCACATCGCCGCCTGAACCAGGAAGGCAGAACAAGGGCGGCCTGGCGCCGGAAGCTCGCAGCGATATAAGATATTGGCGGGGATTTTCGGCGCCGTCGAACATTCCGTAGCCTTACCTAGCGTCGCTTAAGACGACTTTCAGCGCTGCACGCGAAGAATATCATCAAGTGAAAAAATTGCTCTCGTTGCCGGAATACTGCGCCTTCACGTATTGGAGCGCGCTGTAGGGCATCCGGCTGCGCCGGACGACGAGACGCGCTTTCAGCTTGCCACCAAAGTTGGCCAAGAAGCGAGCGGTTCCGCTTGAGTAGATGCCGTCGAGGTCGAGAAAGAGCCCTAGCTCGTGTGCCCTCTTGATTGCTGACCATAACAACAGACTGATTGCGCCGGAGTCATGGGAATGACGGGAGCGCGTAGAGAGCAGGTAGTACATGGTGCCGTGGCCCCACACCAAAAAAGTCATTGCGATGGGCTCATCGTTTTCATTGAACAGCGACAGAATAATTCCACACTCGCGGGCGCGGCACTCTGAGAAAAGGACCGGAAAATTGTCAAAACCTATCCGGCTGGTCCGGCCGAAGGCGGTGAGATTCTTCAAGTAGAAATCGATAAAGACTTCCGGTTGGTCCAGTGAACGAACGTGATAGGCCTTTTCGGCGCGGCGTATGTGCTGCCGGGTCTTCAGATCCAGAGCGGCCAGGAGATCGTCCAGGCTTCGCCGGCAGTCGATTTCGAAGGTAAACTGAGGCGCAACCGAACACTTGCGGTCCTGGAAGGCAAGACCGTCAATCTTCGCCAAACCATCATCCAAAGATGGATCCAAGCAGAATTTGAGCTCTGATGTTGACGGCAATTGGTCGATTAGCTGCTGGGTAATTGCCAGTCGTCTGGTGAGACGCGTTTGCGGCTTTCCGTCTCCGGAATCGACGACGGGGCCAAGCACATGTGTGAATGCTGGCATGCGAAGCAGACGAAAGGGGCCCTTGCGCGCGAAGACGTAAGGCAATCGGCCAACCACATCGTTCCCGCGTTTGACAACGGATTCGTGAACGAGGCCGCCACTCACAGCGGACAACCACCACGGTTCGTGAAATACTGTGATCTTCAAAGTGAGTTCTTATTTGTTGCTGAAAAAAGTACGTGCCGACATCTGCCAATAATGCAGGAAGATTATAGCATCCCCGGTGTTTTTTTGACGCGTAGCGACGTTGCGCGACTTTTCGACGCAGGAATATCCTGATTGGGCTGTTAACCAAACGATTGTCTATTTAGTTGCTCGCGCGCTTGTGAGGTCGACGTCCAGCCTAAAATGGGGGCGCAAGTTGCATGTTCTTCCCGTCACGCGTTGGGCCGGGCAATTTGGCGGGATAGATATTGGCTTTTCGCTGTGTTATGGCTCGTTTTCGCCGTGGTGTGGCTCGTTGGCAAGTCTAAGGTGAATGCGAGGTATTTCATGTCGGCGCTCAACTTTGCTAGATGGCTTGTGAGGGGAGCATTCGTGGGAGCGGTTGCCGCCGCATCTATCCCTGAACCGATACGGGCTGCGGACGCAGCTCTCCCAATTCGGACGTCGAGGGTCGATCGTGTTGCTGGATACGAAGTACGGTATCCGGCCGGTAGGCACCGTCACGGGTGTCCTGACGGATACTCTTGCTACGCCCTTTATGGCGCCTATGGACCTTATGGCGGGCCGGCATTCTGGGGTGCGTACTCAGGCTCATTTCGCTAACGCCCCAGTGCGACCGGCATCTGAGCGGTTCGATAAGCTTCCATGTTGCTGAGGACTTTTTTTTCTCGTTTCGATAGGCGCGCGCGCCTGCCAAAAGGGGTCCGCATCTACGCAGTGGGCGATCTTCACGGCTGCGCTGATCTGCTGGCCGGTGCATTTGATCTCATCGATGCTGACTTGGCTCGTTCCAGGCCAGAACAGGCAATCCAAGTCTTTCTCGGAGACTATATCGATCGAGGCCCCGATGCGAAGCGCACAATCGACCTTCTCATTGACCGAGGGCAGCGGCACGAGACCGTTTTTGTTAGAGGCAATCACGAGGCCCTATTGTTAAGGCTGCTGGACGACCCAAAGATGCTTCCTAACTGGATTAAACTGGGGGGCATGACGACGCTGATGTCCTACGGAATAACGATCTCCGCCAGAGACGTGCTGCAGAGAGGACGGGAAGTTAGCGTCGCCTTGGCCGCCGCAATTCCTTCCGCTCACACTGACTTCCTGGCGAACCTCGTTCCTTTTTTCAGCTGCGGAGATTACTTCTTTGTTCATGCTGGCGTGCGGCCTGGCGTTCCGCTCGATAAGCAAAGCGAAGAGGATCTGATGTGGATTCGCGAGCCGTTTCTCAGTAGCGACCGAGATTTCGGCAAGGTAGTGGTTCATGGCCATACTCCAAGCCTGGAACCCGAGATTAGAAGCCATCGCATCAACATCGACACCGGAGCGTACGCAACAGGGTTACTCACGGTGTTGTCGATCCAAGATGATAAAGTCGAATTCCATTCGAGCAGTCGGTCGCGCCCGCCAAGATCTTAATAGTACGATTATTTTGCGATTGTACGCTCTGCCTGCCGGCCTCTCGGCATCGTGCAACAACCGTTGCAACGTGCACATTTTGTCAGCTGGCCAACTGATGCCGCCTGAACGATTCAGCTATCAGACTTCTCGGCGGCTTCGATCCTGAAGTCCTCAAGTTTCCGGCCGGCTTGAAGCGCGGCGACCAACCATCGAGGCATTTTGCCTCTGCCCGACCATTTCTCGTTAGGAGCTGACGGATTGTAGTATTTCGGCAAGACCTTGGGATACTTCCGCCGCCGCGGTTGCGTCTCCTGGCTCTCGCCAAGATCCGCACCATTGAGCTGCGCCAATCTTTTGTCCAGTTCCAGCTTTTCTGAAGTGATCTTGTCCGAGAGGATCTTTGTGAGCCGCTCGTGCAAGATCCAGAGCTCGTCAAAATTCATCGCTTCCAAAAAAGCCAGCTTGGTCATGCGATCTGAATCCAGCAAAGATGCGCCCTGTGTCAAAAAATTTGCTTTCCCGAAGAAACCGAGGTTTGGGCGACTTTTAAAACAGAACCAAAATCAAAGAGATTTTACTTAATTTTTTGCACATTAAAAGGTCTTAGTTTTATTTAATCGGCAATTTTTGCGCGCGATTTCAATTAGGATAAGGATTAAACGTCCGGCCATCCGCACGTAAAGGTAGTCCTTTGATTGATTCTAGCGCAACTTAAGGGCGGCCCAGATAATATCCTCCTGAACCTGGGGCACCGATGACGTCGCTCGGGCCACATCTGACTTTCGACAAGCGCGATGCTGTCGGGCCGGCACCGGCCGAAAGCGGCGCGCTTGCGTAACTTAAGTTCTGGGAGTGCGGCGGAAGCCGCATAATGCGCCCTGGTCTTCGGCCCGGCGAGATAAGGATAGGGAACTCGCGGGGGGTTATTTGGTCCTTAACCACGCGACCGACTTTGTTTTTCAAAGGTCGATAGGCCGGAGTAGCTTCATTACCGATGCATATCGGGAAATTGCTATGAGCCAGGATTGGGAACGCATCGAGCGAGAGTTGGCCGAGGCGATGCCGGGCGTCGCCCCTTCGATCGATCAGTTGAATTTTCTCACCGACAAAAACTCAATGAGAGACGCGCGTTGCCCGTCTCTGCAGGCTAGAGAAGCAGTGCTAGAGCACATCGCACAGGCTCTTGAGGATGGAAGGATCGAGGCGCGGGTCGATTAGTAGGCGTTCCGGCCACGTAACACTTCGTACGGAGTTCGAAGAAGGATCCAGATATCCAACTTGAAACTCCAATTCTCTATATACCAAAGATCACATTCCACCCTGCGCTCGATCAACTCGGTTGTGGGCGTTGGTCCGCGGTAACCGTGTATCTGAGCCCAGCCGGTCAACCCAGGTTTGACGCACTGGCGAAAGCCATAGTTCCTTACGAGCTTGTCAAATTGATTGTCGTGCGCGACCGCGTGCGGCCGGGGACCAATAAGCGACATGCTACCATGCAGCACGTTGAAGAGCTGCGGTAGCTCGTCAAGACTTGTGCGGCGAAGCCACTTTCCAACACCTGTAACTCTGTTATCGACGGCGCGCGCCTGGATCACCGCGGGTCCGTCTTCGAGCACTGTCATCGTTCGGAATTTGCAGATCTGGAAGGTTCGGCCGTTGAATCCCATCCTGTGCTGTCTGAACAGAATTGGGCCCCGCGAGGTAAGCTTGATCGCCACCGCGATGAAGACAAGCATCGGCGCTATGAGGATCAGCATCAATCCCGCACCAAAGAGGTCAACGCACCGCTTTGCGGTACATTCGGCGGCACTGAGGGGGCCTCGTTGCAGCTCAATGCTCACCAAGTCGCCAAGATCCCTGGAGGGACGCTTGAAAGCCTCAGCGGCCGGGCCGGTTGGAACGAATGTTACGGGAAAGGGCAGTACCCTGAGCTCAGCCGCGAAGTCGCGGAGTTCGGGCCATTGGTTCGTATCGGCCGCAACGACCACCGCTTCGATGTCAGAGCCCCTGATACGCTCAATCACGTTGGCAGCAAGCCTTCGGCGAATGTTCGAGTTCACGCCTGGTCGAGGCAGCGCAAAGCTTTCCTTGATGTCGAGACCAACCGCGGCCAAGGTATCGAAAAAATCAGGACCAGAAGCTTCGTGCCCGGAGATCAACACAACCTTGAGCCCGGAGAAACGTCGCTCGGCGAGCCCCTTTGTAAGGAGGCCTTTTGCGAGCATTCGATTGGCCAGCAGTGCCACAAGGCCTAGTCCCGCGAAAAGCATGCTTGTGCCGCGCGACAGCTCACTACCAATTTTCAGCGCGAAAACTATGCCGGACAGAAGCAGAAAAACGCCCGCCCACGTGGCAAAAATCATTCGGGCCTGGCGACGCCAGGCGAGAAGCGCTGTGGGCTCGTAGAGGCCCTGCGATTTCAGGCACAACGTAAAAAGCGTTGCGACAAGAATGGCAGAACCGATCGGCTGCCCCAGGTCGACGCGCATGCCTTCATGGACATGATGTACACAGGTCGCCAAGACGCTCGCCAAGGCAATCGTTGCGACATCGAACAGGATCGTTGCTGCCTCGATGGAATGATAGCGAATGGGCCATTTCCGAATCGGAACCGGGGGAACGTCGCGGCCCTGAAAGGCCGAGCTCCGTAGTTCGGCATGGAGGCGTTGGTCAATGAAATTCATTGGATTAAAGCCTTCCAACTAGATTAATTAACCAGAAATTAATGAATGAAGGAAATAACTCATACTGGCGCGGCAGTCAAATTAATTAAACTGGGAACGAAGACCCGAGCTAGGCTAATCAACCAGCTTTGGGGATTTCGAATCCGCGAGAATACTCTGAAATTGCCCGAGCAGAGATGCAATTATAAGTTGCTCATGTCCTCATCGGATTGGTAGCAGGGTAAGCATTCGGTGAGAACCACGGCAGGACCACTCAGGCGGCCTGATCGACGCGCCGGATCGTGTCGCACCAATTCCACGGCAGGAGTTCGTCGAGCCGGTGGCGGGATGCTCTGCGATGCGGTCCAGAACGAAACCCAACCAGGTTTGCGGGCCGATGTCATTCATCTTGGCGGTGACGATCAGGCTGTACATCAGCGCGGCGCGATCGCCGCCGCGGTCGAGCCGCAGAAAAGCCAGGACTTCCTGCCGAGCGCGATGCCGCGGAGTGCCCGTTCTGCTGCGTTGTTGGATAGACAGATACGGCCGTCGTCGAGGAAGCGGGTGAACGCGCTCCAACGCTTGAGCATGGAGTCCATCGCCTTGGCGACGTCGTTGCCGCGCGACAGCTTGGCACGTTGCTCACGCATCCAGCGTTCCAGATCGGCAACAAGCGGTGCGCTCAGCTCCTGCCGCACGGCCCGGCGCCGTTCCTGCGTCTCGCCATTCTTCCGCGCTCGATCTCGAACAGAGCATCGATCCGGCGCACGGCTTCAAGCGCCAGGGGAGAGATCACCGCCGGCTTCTTGCCGCCTTGCGCCTTGCGGCGTGCGTTCTCGGCCAGGTCGGCCAGCACGAACAACGGCCGCCGAGCGTGGACCCAGCAGGCGGCTTCCAGTATTGGACCCGCATTGCGGCAGCCTGCCATAGCCGCCATAGGCGTCGGCCTGGAAGATCCCGCTGTAGCTCGCCAGATGCGCCTGCGGATGCTCGCCGGCGCGATCGCGTGAGTAGTAAAACACAGCCCCTGGCGGGGCCTGTCCGCCGAACGGCTTGTCGTCCCGGACATAGACCCAGATCCGGCCAGTCGAGGTCTTGCCCTTGGCCAGAACCGGCACCGTGGTGTCGTCGCCGTGCAAGCGCTCGGCGGCGAGCACATGGGCTTCGAGGCGATTGAACAGCGGCATCAGCGCGAGCGTGCAGCCGCCGGCCTGGTCGGCAAGCGTCGAAGGCTGACTGGCACGTCTTCCCGGGCGCAGCGCTCGGCCTGCCGGTTCAGCGGCTGGTGCTGGCCAAACTTCTCGAACAGCACCATCGCCAGGAAGCTCGGGCCGGCCCAGCCGCGGGCGATGACGTGGAACGGCGCCGGCGCCTGGCTGATCTTCTCGCAGTCCCGGCAGCTGAACTTCTCCCGGACGTGCTGGATCCCCTTCCAGGATTTCGGAACCACCTCCAGCGTCTCGGTAATGTCTTCGCCGAGCTTCGACAGCCGCATCCCGCCGCAGCAGGCGCACGCCATGGGTCCCGGTACGACCACGCGTTCGCGAGGCAGATGATCGGGGAACGGCTTGCGCGATGGCGCTTGCGGCTGAACGACGCCACAGTCGTCGTCCCGTTCGCAGTCTTTGTCGCGGCCATTTCGTCTGTCAGTTCGTCCTCGGTCGCAGAGGTCTCGAGTTCCTCCAGCGTCAGCTCAAACTGATCCAGCAGACGTGCGGTGCGCTCCGAGCGTGAACCATGCCGATCGCGGTTCAGCCTTTCGATCTGCAGCTTCAGATGCGCGATCAGCGCCAGGTCGTCCGCGCGCACGATGGCGAGTTCGGCGCGCGCCGCAAAGCAACGCCGCGTGCAGCGCTTCGATGTCGTCCGGCAGCTTTTCGAGGCCGTCTTCCATGCCTCAATGGAATCATAAAAGCTGCTTGGCGCCGGCTTTTTACAATCTCAGAGGATTTTTGCGCAGCCTATCCAGCGCTCTGCGGACGCCAGCTGTGTTGCGGATTGGGCCAGTCGATCGCTTCCAACAGATAGCCCAGCTGGGCCGCGGTCAACGCCACCACGCCGTCCACCGCCGATGGCCAGATGAAGCGACCTCGGTCCGGCCGCTTGGCGCAAAGCGACAAACCGATCCCGTCGTGCCACAACGCCTTAATCAAAGTGCAGGCGCGACCGAACACGAAGACGTCCCCGGCAAACGGATCACGCCCGAAGCCTTCCTGCACCAGGAGCGCCAGCCCTGCATACCTTTGCACATGTCGGTATGCCCGGTCGCGATCCAGATCCGCGCGCCTGCTGCGACCGGGATCATCGGCGCTCCAAAATGCCGAGCACCCGCGACAACGCGGCCGCGTCGACGTCAACATCGACGATGATCCGGCGATCATTGCCCAGCTCGATCACCATCCGGCCGCTCGCCCGCGTGGCAACTTGTATCGGCAGCGCATTCGGCGATGCTGCCGCGCTCACCACGACCGCTGGCACAAACGCCGGCTTGGGCTGCTCGGTAGCCACACCACTACCCCAGCGAACAGCCGACGCCACGTCAGCAGCAACGACCGCGATATCCCGCGCCGCCGCGCCGTCGACGAAATCGCCCGCGGCGCGTGCATGCTCTCAAGCAATCTTCAGCTTCTCGTCGTCCGTCCAATGACGGCGACGGCCGGTCTCGACCATCTCGAGACGCTCAACCTGAGTACTGAACTTATGGCTGTCCATAAGTGCTGTTACAAAGTAATCCGCTCAGCCCCACAAGACCGCCCCCACCGGAGGCAGACGTAGCAGGGCTATGTTTCCGCGTTGAGACGCTCCTGCCTTTGGCGTTGTTCACGTTCGCAGAAGCGCTTTGTTGGGGCGCGTCGAACGGCGTCTATGCTGCTTTTCTCTGGGGATTAGCCGCGGAGGCCTTCCTTCAAATTGGCTATGTCACCGGGATGTGTGTTCGAGCCAAACTCCAGCGCGCAGGGCTCGTGCACGTTGAGCCCTCGAGGAGAGAGGCATAACGTTCACCGCGGCCGCATTTCCTTCAGAAAGACCGGGTCAGTCTCGGCGATTTGTCGTTCGGCAAGGCGCCGTCCGTCAACACTTGCCGAAGCATAAGCTTCGACGAGTGTCGGCCTCAGAGCCGGCAGTCGGCTTACAATGAGACTGACGTCCCGCTTGATCATGTCCTGAAGCTCGAGATCGGCAACCGCGCCGCTCAAGCGCAGCGCAAGCTTAATCCTCGCTGGTACGAGTTCAACGTCGTTGGGAGCCGTGTAGTACGCCATCTTAAGCAGTGCGCCTGGATCATAGGCGCCCCACTTATGCTGGTCCGCCAGCAACGCGAATGTCAGCCAAACATCACTTCGGTATGGAGACAATCTCAAGGCTTTGAGAAGATCATGACGCACAGCTTCATCAGAAGTTCGTGTCGGCGTCCCTTGCAACAGCGCCGCGCCTGCAAAACCGTATTCTGCCCACAGATCGCCACGAGCGATGGCAATCGATGCAGCATTCGCAAGGCTATTCTTTTCACGGACCGAGACCGGCGGATACGTCGCTCCAAAGGCGACCGTCTTGGTTCCCAACAGGAAGTACGTTGGAAGCAATACCCAGGTTGCCTGCGCTGCCAGCAATAGTCCGAACAGGGCGCAGCATGACCGCATCAAGGGTCTATCAACGGTCAGCCCGGCAACAACTGGATGCGTTCTGTCGACGTCGCGAGTTCGCAGCGATGAAACGACGTTCTCAATTGCGCTTCGGCTTTGGGCATACGACAGGCCGATGCATGCGCTGATGATCAGCAGCGCTGAAAAGCTCAAGGCGTCGCTGTTAATGAACGCCGTCATCGCGGTCGTCACTAAGACGCCAGCGCCCGCAGCGGCGTAAACGTAATCCCTGCTGCGAGCCAACGACCCCTTCGCAAGAACAATGGCCGCTGCAGCCATAACGAGGATCGCAGCGAGCAGGAAGGTCCGGCCCATCTCTACCGCGACGATCGTCGCCGCGGTTTCGGAGACGTGGCGAGTAACGTCGCCAACGTCACGGTAGACCGGAAGTATGTCCTCGAAGGCGCCCGCTCCATAGCCAAATGGCCTTGCATCTGACAGCAGCAGGTCTGTCGCACTCCAGCTTTTTTGGGGGGACATCAATTTTGTGATGTCCACGTCCGTTTTGAGCGGCGCGATGGCCACGAAACCAAGAAGAGCAACCACGCCGGTGGTCAAAACCCCCGCCTTGCCCCATCTTCCCCAGCGCCATTTTCGAACGATATAGATGCTGACCGGGGCGCTCATCCCAAAAATCGCTGCGAAAGCCAGCGTCAGCTCTCCCAGCATCATCATTGAAAATGTCCCCAGGGCGAATGCTGCGGTCGCTACCCCAAGGCCCACGACCGCGTGCAACCTGGATTTTGGCTGGCGACGTTTGCTGGAATATTGTTCCCGGACGTTAAGTACCGAAGCGCACGACAGGATGATCCCGATCGTAGAAACGAGGACGGCTCCCGCGGCGTCGGTATCGAGGCTGTGAACGTAGCCGAGCTCGGAAGCGAGCTGCAGTCCTGCGACAAACGCTGCAATGGCAGTCAGGAGGTAGAGAAAATTCTCCGCAGATTGTCGATCCACGGTTGCGGCGCTGACCGCAATCCCTGTTGCGATGACAACGCAATACCGGGCAAATGACAGGAGTGTCGCTCCGGTGTCGATCGATATCGTCCCGTCGATCGGCATTCTCAGCGCGCTGGATGCTGTTGACCAGATGGCGTCAGACGGCCAAGGTGAGGGAGCCGGTACGACTTGGAGCAATATCCATAAGCCCGGGACGATCAGCGCAATGAGCGCAGCCGGGCGCATGTTGCGGCACAACCTGTCGATGGCACCCAAGCGTGAACTTAAGGCGAGGCGGATAAGAGCGACCGCCATCATGGCGCAACCGAAGCCAGTTGCACCTTCGGCTCGAACCGCACTGAACGCCACGGCGAAGGCAACGAAAATTGCCGAGAAGTAAAGCCAAATGAACATACTGCTGCCTCGAGAGCCGGAGGCCGACATCGCCTCCCTGCGATCAATGTCGCAGGGAAAGGGCCTCGTGGCTGTGCTCGATGAGATCCGTCGCCATCACAATGGCCAACTTCAGTGAATCGGTGTGGGCGTTGTGATGACCGTTGCCGAGCCAGTACCCTGAATGGTGTTCCTGAGGATAAGTCCGTTCGTCGCGTAGGTGATGGGGTCGTTCGCGGTAGCCATGATGGTCCGCAGGAAAGTCAGGAATTTCGTCGTCTCAACCGACGCGGCGTTCGATGTGTAAATCACGTCCTTGTTCCTCATTTCGAAATTTTGTGCGAGGAAATACCCCGACGGATCGCGAAGATTGACATTATAAACGATAGGTATGATTGGGCCGGCAAACTTCGTACAATCCACGCCAAGTCGCGCCGCAACTTCGCGCGTTTCGCCTCTATACAAAAACACCCAGCTTGGATCGGCGAGGGAGTCGTTAAGGCCGCCCTGCTTGCCGACAGCTTCCGCGAGCGAAAGTCTCCACGCGTCAAACTTGTAGAGGCCCTGACCGGCAGAGGCCGATGCGCCAGCAGCACCCACCGCGACGAATGTCTGTGGCTGGCCGAACACATAGATCACGTCGCTCGGGAGCACGTAGATGTTGTTCGTGGGTTCGTACAAGAGAGCGCCAAAAGGCACGCTGGCGCGATGACCCGATCGCTCAAGCGAGACCCACATATCGTAGCCTTGAGTGCCTGGACCGCCGGCTCTCGCAATTGCGTCAAGGATGCGTTCACCCGAAGGGCTTGCAGGGAAGCGGCCAGCTGTGCGCACATCCCCCAGAACGCTGATAAGTGATGTGTTTTGCTGGGCGACTGAGACCACCACCTGCGGTTCAAGCGCACGTGCCTTGAGCTTGCCGACAATGTCCGCTTGAACCTCGGTAGGCGAGCGGCCTTTTGCCCGCACCTCTCCGGCGTACGGAACAGCGATGTTCCCGTTCTCGTCGACCGCCTGATTGGGGACTGTCACAAAGTTTCCAGCCCGCACGCCATTCTCGGACGTGAACAGCCCACCGGCCGCGGCCTCGAAAATAGTCACGCTGACGATATCACCGATGCCGAAGCGAAATGCCTTCGGCGGCGACCGGTCGGCAAATGCCGTCGACAACCTCGGTATATATTGACCGAGCGTCTGAACGACTTCGGGGGTGACCTTTACAAGCGCGTAAGGAACGCTAACTGGCTGTCCGCCCTCTGATTTGTTGAGTACATCGACCCCCTGCGGTCCAGTCGTCGGCACGATCGAACACCCGGCGCAAAACAGCACTAGGAGCATGGCAGTTCGTTTCACCGTCATTTGCGCAATGGTAAACAGGAGATCCCCCGCACGCTCGTCGGAAAGTCAGCGCTGGGGAGAATGCCATTTTGTATGGAATCTGGACAGGCCGTCGTGACAGCCCCAGCAACTCGGTGCGAGAATGTTGCCAAAATGCAACAAACGCAAAGCGCGCAAAAATAGTGTTAAGCGTCGGTAAGACCGTAGTGCACGTAGTGGTCGTCGCTATAGTAGTCGCTTCTGTGGGAATCGTACTGGAGCATCGCCCGAATGTCTGTCTTGTTGAGAACGACGCCAATCAGGTTCTCATAGACATTTGGTGCCGTGTGCAGGGCGTGTTGCACCACATCGATTTTGGTTTTCCCCCACTCGACGACAAGCATAAAGCAGTCGACCAGCGTCGCCGTGGCGCGGACGTCGACGATGGGCGTCAGAGGGGGCAGGTCGACAATCACATAGTCATAGGTGGTTCGTAAGCGAGCGAACAACTTGCGCATGTGTTCGGTTGCCAGAAGCTCGCTGCTATGAAGCAGCGGCCGAATCTTAACCACCGGCAAAAAGGCCAAATTCGTCTTTGGCTCCTGCCAGATCGCCTCTTCCAAAGAGCATTTTTCGAAAATGACCTCAAGCAAACCGACGCTCGCATCCGGCGCGAGGGCCTTTGATAGAGACGGGTTTCTGAGATCACAGTCGACGAGGATTACGCTCTTTCCCCCCTGTCCGATCAGTTGGGCAAGAGACGCCGCGATCGTCGACTTGCCCTCATGGGGCAGTGAAGACGTTATGCCAATGACCTTGTTTGTCGTTTGCGTCGGATTGAGGTCAATGCCCAATTTGATTGAGCGAATCGATTCCGCAAACCGCGACAGCGGCATATTCATCACGGCCCAATGCAAAGGCGAATGCGTGGAAACCGTCCTCCTGCCGGTTTCCCGATCCGGCAGTAGGCTGGCTTTCAGTTTCCGAAGCCTGGCCGCTTGCAGAAGTGGAACGACGGAAAGGCAGGGGAGGCGCAGAGCTGCCTCGAGCTGATCCGGCGTCCGGAACACCCGGTCCATCGTTTCTCTGAGCAAGCCCAGTCCAACGCCAAGACCAAGACCTCCGAACAAGGCGATCGCAAGTATGATTGTCGTCTTGGGCTTGCTTTTGCTCTGAGGAATGGAGGCGGGATAGATGACCCTGGCATCCGAAATAGGGAAGGATTCTTGCTGCGCCGATCCCATATATCGCTGCAGGAACGTGTCGTAGAGCGTTCGATAGCCTTTGGCTCGGCTTTCGAGCTCCCGCAGAGTGACTTCCGCCGAATTCGTCGCCCGTGACACCGAAACGGCCTCTGACAACTGCTTTTCGAGATCTTGCTGGCGTTGCTTGGAAACCTCGTAGTCGCTCCGGCTCGTTTCTGCCAGGCGGCGGACTTCGTCGAGTACGGACGCTCGAATTTCGCGCATTCGAGCGCGCAGGTTGACGACACTGAGGTGGTCCTTGCCGAACCGCGCCGACCATTCGCTTTCCCGCCTGACCAGCTCGAGGTATTGTTGGCGCAGACTGTTGATAATAGGGCTCGCCAGCGCATCCGATCCAGAGGCGTCGAGTGTGCCGATTGACTCCCCCTTAGAGGGATTCTCCTTGAGAATACTTTCATAGCGGTTTAGGCGCGCGAGCAATTCCGCCGTTTGAGCCCGGGCCGCTACGATGCGGCTATTCACCTGAGTAACTTGCTGCTCGTCGATAGGTTTTCCTTCCGTCGAGAAAATGTTGTTTTGAGATCTGTAGGCGTTGACCGCGCGCTCAGCGGTTTCAGCCTGATCTCCTAGCGCCTTTATTCTTTGTTGCAGCCAGAGAGTTGCCGTTCGATTGGCCTCGAATTTTGCATTGAGCTGATCTGCGATGTACGCGTCGGCAATTGCGTTGGCGATCTGGGCCGCACGCGCCGCATCATTCCAGCTGAAAGTCAGTTCGATCACGTTGCTCAAGTTCACGCGCGCTGCTGTAAGCCGCTCTTGGAACGCCGTCATAACGTCGCCAGCCAGTCGCGCCTGTGACTCGCTTTCATCGGGGCCTGGTGTGCCACCAAACCACTTGCGAAGGCGGCGTCCCATTAATGTCAATGGAGAGTCCGTGTTCCTCGTCAGGTCGGCCGTGAGGTCGAGTTTGTCGATGACATCGCTTGCGATAGCCTTGGATCTGAGAATTTGCAGCTGGGTTTCTATTTCCCTCGGGTCAAAGGACGGTTCGGCAACGGCAGACTGTTGCTGAATGAACTGCGCCTTTTGATTTCCCAACAGGATGCGCACTTGAGCTGTGTAAGTTGGTGGCGTGATGCGAAGGTAGATCAGGCCAGCAGCCAGGGCGAGGACCGCGCCAAAAATTACGATGGCGTACTGACGACGCAAAAATCCACGTGCCAAATTCACCAGCGGACCGATTCCGGTCGCGCCCCCCGGCGGCGGGCCGTCGGCATTGCCGAGCGCAGTCCTCGATCTGTCGGTGTTCTGCAGCATCCGGTCTTTCCCGCGTTCCGTGACAGGCCAGCCAAGACACCCGCAAGTTTAAAGCTTGCGCGAAATCCGGACAGGCCCGTTCAAACCATATCGATAAGTTAGTGCACGTCAAAATTTAAATCGACGAGAGGCGAAATTAATCGTGAATCAAGTGGTCGGATTATGAAAAACTGGAACCCTAAGTCACGGATTGCATTTGATAATAAATGCGATCAAATGCCGCGGTGTGTTTAATTTTCAGGTGTCGGATGTATATTTGTGTTAGAAGATCAGAATTATAACAGGTGACGGGAAGCTGAACATGTCCGCAATTTTGAAGATTGTCTTAGTTCTGTTAGCCGTGTCGGGTACCGCAACCAGCGGCTATGTTTTCTACAACGCTGCTCTTTCGTCTAACGACTGGGTCTACGGCGGAAGATCTCCCACCAATTGGGCCAATGGTGGGGTGCATGGCGCTCCGGGGCCCATCGCCGGTGCGGGTATTCCGCTCGCGGCCGCGGCATACGGCGTTTATTGGCTGATGAAGCGACGTCGCAAGCAGGACTGAGCAACCAAAGTCGCTCGGTACTCGAACGCGAACGGTTCATTGGAATCAGCACGATCATCGCTGTTTAGCCCTTGACGAAAGGGAGACCGAAGGCAGATGCATTCGGTTTCCCCATTTCGACATTGCCGATCCTTTAGCGGTCTCCTAGGCCACTCTCGTCGAGCCTCCGGGCGGTAATTTTGCCGCGACGCTCCAGGGACAATCAGACCGACTCTGTTGCCTGAAGGTGCACGCTCCGCACAGCCCTTCCTGAAGGATCATCCATTTTCGCAAATTCCTGCGACCAGCGAAATGCGGTGGGCGTCGAACAAGCGATCGACGGGCCTACCGGAACCGTGAGGCAGGCGGTCGGATTTTGGAAAATGCGATCGAAGATGGTCCTGTACAGATAGCCCTCCTTCGAAGTTGGCGTCTGGTTCGGAAATGTCCGCTCCACGATTGACATCATTTCATCAGTGACCTTGCTGTTCGCGTAGTCCTTCAGGGAATCGATCCAGCCATAGCCGACACCGTCCGAAAACTGCTCCTTTTGACGCCACAGAATCTCATCGGGTAGAAGGTCGGGAAAGGCTTCTCGCAAAATGTTTTTTTCGATTTTTTTTCCCGGGCACATCTTGTCCGCGGGGTCTATTGACATGGCGTAGTCCAGAAATTCCTTGTCCAGAAATGGTACGCGCGTCTCGAGCCCCCAGGCGGCTGTGGCCTTGTTAGCGCGACAGCAGTCGTATTTGCTCAAGGCGAACAGCTTTCGAACAGTCTCTTCGTGAAATTCTTGTGCATTCGGGGCCATGTGAAAATACAGATATCCGCCGAACACTTCATCCGCGCCTTCTCCCGAAAGCACCATCTTGATGCCCATCGACCGTATCTTGCGCGCCATCAGATACATGGGCGTTGCCGCTCGAATTGACGTAACGTCAAACGTCTCGAGATGACGGATGACATCCGCCACTGCATCAAGCCCTTCTTGGATCGTGAAGACAATCTCGTGGTGAACCGTTCCGATGTGCTCGGCCACCTTACGCGCGAAGCGCATATCCGGAGCGCCTTCAAGCCCGACGGAAAAGGAGTGAAGGCGAGGCCACCAAGCTTCCTCGGTATCGCCTGATTCTATTCGTTTGAACCGGTGTTGCGCGGCGATGGCGGCGATGAGAGACGAATCCAGGCCGCCGGATATCAAAACGCCGTAGGGAACGTCGCACATGAGTTGCTGCTTGACCGCAGTCTCAAGTGCCGTCCGGAGTTTCTGAAGCGAAACCTTTTCCGTCGGCGCTTGGTGCTCCCAGGATGGATTGTACCATTTGACGAAAGTCCTGTCCCGCCCAGTATAGTAATGGCCTGGCGGAAATTCCTGGATCGTTTCGCAGGTGGCGTCCAGAGCCTTCATCTCGCTCGCGACGTAGGTTGCCCCGGCACGATCCCACCCGATGTAAAGCGGAATGATGCCGATGTGGTCTCGCGCGACAAAAAAGTCACGCTTCTTTTCATCGAACAAAGCAAACGCAAAAATCCCGCTGAGCATATTGCACACGGCGGGGCCATATTCGTCATAAAGATAGAGGATGACCTCGCAGTCGGATTTCGTTTTCCAGGCGTGATGTTGCTTCAGCTTCTCTCGAAGCGAGACATGGTTGTAGATCTCGCCATTTACGGCCAGCGCCCGACCCGCCATTTCGTCTATCAGGGGTTGGGCCCCGTGCTCCACATCGACGATTGAAAGTCGCTCATGAGCAAGCACTGCGCCTTCATTCGAGTAGACGCCGCTCCAATCTGGTCCGCGATGTCTGATCATCTTGGACATTTCCAAAGCGCGGTTACGCGCCGTTTCGAGTGGTTCCTTGAACTCGAAAATGCCAACAAAGCCGCACAATGCAATTACTCCACTATGGAAAATGCCTGCCGTGGTGGTGCAAAATTCACTATCAGCCGCAAGCAGGAAACGGCGGGTCATATTAAATCGGGTTTATTTTATTATATATAAAACAAAAATTTGCAATATGATTTATTATTTTGCTTTGCGTTATGCGTTAAAGTCATTGGCCATTCGGAGCACTTCGATACGGGTCGCTGCGACGGGGGCGGACCGCTTTTACTGCTCGCTCCGAGCGAATAGGGGCGCACTACCAGTTTCGTTAATGACAATCCTGGCGCCGAGCCCCTTTTTGCCAAGTCGGTCGACCTGGGATTCTGTCCCGGCCTCGCAGGAGACCGAAAGATAGGGGTTCGGGTTGACCAAACCGGCGGTCGCCCGAATGCCGTTGCCGTCGGTTGGAGGTCGGACGGCCGCACTCACGCGACGGACGTGCTCGGCACAATGCAATCGTCTGTCTTGCTTGAAGACGCATGCCTGTCACGGAACGCAAGTGGGTCGAGGTTGACCGAATGTGTCGATCGGAATGATCGCAATGCGTGATTTGGCAAAGGGCCATGCGATTACGTCGGGCCAGTCTTAAATCCCCGATCAGGAGGCAAGCCATCGTCCCGCCACGCGGCGTCTTGCTCCGAATTGGCTCTCTCTGTTGTTACTATCTGCCTTGACCGATTCAAGAAATGGCGCCTGCGCCCCTTGCCAAACGCTTGGCCGATGCTGCAACGTCGGTGTGCACGATCCGAATGTGAGTCGAGATGATGATGCCGACACGTCCTGAATCGCCTTGGATGAGCGATGAGACAAGGATCTTTCAGAACTCGGTTCGACAGTTTATCGAAGCGGAGCTTGTCCCAAACCATGCGCGTTGGTCCGAACGTGGCTTCCCCGACGCTTCGGCTTGGCTCAAGGCAGGTCAGGTTGGATTGTTACTTCCGGACGTACCTGAGAAGTATGGAGGGGGAGGTGGGACCTTCGCCTATGAGGCCGTTATCATCGAACAGCTTGCTCGGAGCGGTGTCCACTTCGGCTTCAACATTCAGAGCATAGTTGCACATTATATCCTCGCCTATGGAAACGAAGAGCAGAAACTTCGATGGCTGCCGCGAATGGCCGCTGGCGAACTTGTTGGTGCGGTCGGATTGACGGAACCCAGTTCGGGATCGGATCTCCAGAGCACCAGAACCACAGCGCAAAGAGATGGCGATCATTATGTGATCAATGGATCAAAGACGTTCATCACAAACGGCTGGCAGGCCGGTCTTGTTTGTCTCGCGGTCCGGACTGATCCCAGAGTGTCCGGGCCGAGAGCCCTCTCACTGCTTGTGATTGAGACCAAAGATCTCCCGGGATATCGGGTAGGCGAGCCACTCGAGAAGGTCGGTCGGCACGCTCAAGACACTTGTGAATTGTTTTTCGACGAAGTGCGTGTTCCCGTCGGGAACCTGCTTGGCCCGAGCGAGGGGCGCGGCCTGTTTCAAATGATGGATCAGTTTCGATACGAGCGGCTGTCGATCGGACTGAGCGCGGTCGCGGCAGCGGAGCGCGCCATCGAAATCACCACCGCATACGTAAAGGAACGTAAGGCATTCGGCAAACCTCTGCTGGACCTGCAGAACACGCGCTTCAAGCTCGCCGAATGCAGGACCGAGGCGCATGTCGGTCGGGTGTTCGTGGATAATTGCATCCAGCAGTTTATCAATGGTCAGTTCGATACCGTTACCGCGGCCATGGCCAAATACTGGCTCACTGATAGCCAGTGTCGGATCATAGATGAGTGCGTGCAGTTGCACGGCGGCTACGGCTACATGCAGGAATCCGCAATTGCGCGCTTGTGGACCGACAGCCGGGTCCAGCGCATATACGGAGGTGCGAACGAGGTGTTAAAGGAAGTGATCGGCTCCTCGCTTTGAGCCAAATCGGGCCGTTCGACGCGGGTGGCATCCAGGCTGCCATCACAATCGTCTTGACCTGGTGCTGCCGTTGCCAAATTCTTGCAGTGCGCCCGGAATGGGGATCGGCCGGGACCTTGGCGGCTTCTCGCCGCCAAGCGCGTATCGGAGCCTCAGGCGCCGATCTGGTTTAGCCGCTCTTGCATTGCGCCGGCGAGGACGCCGACGTGCTCGCCGATCAATAGATCATTGACCTCAAACTTCTCAAGATGGTGTTCGCTGACCGAGCGAGCAAACGGCTTCCAAAGGTGTGCGCGATGCCACCAGTCGGCTGTAATGAAGAGGTCGACATGGCCGTCATAAACCCGCGGCGTATAGTTGTGGACCGCCGCGACTGTTGCATTCTCTACCCGGCTTCTGGCGGCGAGATTGCTGGCTCCCACGAGTTCCACGCCCTTCTGTCGTTCGAGCCTCAATTGAAGGCGGCGTTTGAACGCGCTCGGGGTCAGCACTTTCAGGTAGCTGGAAAGGCGTACGAGCAACAGCGATGTTGGATTGAACATCGTCGGATACGCACTGCCTATGAGCGCAAGCAGGGCCACTTTCTGTCCCATTGCTGTGAGCTGTTGCGCGACCTCGAAGGCTAAAGCTCCGCCTGCACAGTGCCCTGCAATCAGATAGGGGCCTTCCGGACGGTACTTGCGGATTTGCTGGACTTCATAACGTGCGAGATCTTGGACCGTTGAGAGCGGCTCACTGCCATCGAGACCAGGCGGTTGAATGCCGACCATCGGCTGCTCCGCGTGCAGGTGTCGCGCTAACGGAAGCATACAAAAGATGTCGCCGCCGTGGCCAGAAACTGCAAATATCGGAGGCCTCGATCCATCTGGCTTGATAGGCACGATCGAGGTTCGTTCGATATTCCGGGCTTCGGCTTGCCGGAGAATTGTCATGATCGATTGCTTGCGGCTGGCAAGCGCCTGCTTTAGCTCATCATCCAACGCCCCTACCGGGGCGCTGCACTTCAATTGCGTATCCTCGATCCACAGGCGGACGTCGCGGGCGCGAAGCGTCGAAAGGAGGGCTGCATCATCCATCACAGATTGAACTCTTCACGAGCGCCTGGAGAAGTACTGGTGCTCTGGTTGGTGATCACGAGCATATCGATCGCCTCCGAAAGTCCGGCGATCGTCGGTCGCTCGAACAGAACAGCAATCTCGAGGTTGATATTGAAGAGCGCGCGCAGTCTCGCAACAAGACCGACGGCAGTCATAGACTGCCCGCCAAGATCAAAGAAATCATCCTGAATGCCGATCCCTTCCGTCCGCAACAGCTCGTGCCAGACAGCGGCAATGGCCTTTTGAGTCTCGGTTCGTGGGGGGCCGCCCTCGCCCCTGCTGGCAGCAAGAGGCGCGGGGAGAGCCTTTCGGTCGACCTTCCCGTTCTGGGTGAGCGGGAGGGCTTCGAGCAGCATGAATTGCGAAGGGACCATGTATTCGGGCAGGCGGGTTCCCAACGATTCCTTTAGCTCGTTCATGTCCAGCGCACCGTAACGGGGGACGATGTATCCCACGAGCTGACGGTTTCCTGGCTCGTCCTCGCGAGCAATCACGGCGCACGCTTGCACGTTGGGTTCGGCCGCGAGATTGGCTTCGATCTCACCGAGCTCGATGCGGTAGCCGCGAATTTTCACCTGATCATCCGCTCGGCCGAGATACTCCAGGATGCCGTCGTTGCGAAAACGAGCCAGGTCTCCGCTTCGATAGAGGCGCGCGTCTGTTTCAGTGCTGAATGGGTCCGACAGGAATCGTTCCGCGGTCAATTCGGCCCGGTTCAAGTAACCGAGGCCAACGCCAGTCCCACCGATAAACAGCTCGCCCGCCACTCCGGGCGCGACCGGCTTCATGTTCTCCTCCAGAACGTAGAGCTGTGTATTGGCGATTGGACGTCCGATGCAGACAGAGCCGCTTGTCGGATCACCAATTTGAACCTCGTGCACGCAGCAGCCGACGACTGTTTCGGTCGGACCGTACTCGTTGAACAAACGCGTCGCAGGCGCATGTTCGCGCCAGAGGCGGAGAGTTTCGGCAACGAGGTTTTCCCCGCCGATCACAAATGCGCTGGCTGCATCTGCGGCCTGCTCGGGCGCGATTTGTGCGTTAAGCAACTCGAGATGCGCGGGCGTGATCTTGACGAGACCTCGCTTTCCGGGGGCTTTGAGGGCGGCCATGAGCCCTTGAGCGCCAACATCCTCTGGCAAAAGTTCAACGGTCCCGCCGCCCAAAAGGGTGGTGTAGAGACTTGTAACCGTCAAATCGAACGATATCGATGTGTGAACCGGTACGGCAAACCCTGCAGCCACGGGGTAAGTCTTGATCGCCCACCACAGGTAATTGACCAGGCCCCGATGCACGATCATCGCCCCCTTCGGCCTGCCCGTCGAGCCGGACGTGTACATGACGTAGGCCAGATTTGAGGGGATCGTTGCCGACGGGGGATTAGCCTTGGACTCGCCGCTCAAGATTGGCGAATCGACATCCAGGCAGATGACCTTGTCTACAGGCGTCGTTAAGAGCGACAGGCACCCTTGTTGCGTTAGAAGGACGAGCGGGTTCGCGTCCTCGATCATGAAGGACAACCGCTCCTTAGGATAGGCCGGATCAAGGGGAACGTATGCTCCGCCTGCTTTCCAAACGGCCAACAAGGCCACGATCAGTTCGGGAGAGCGCTCGAAGCAAACACCCACCAGAGTGTTGGGACCAACCCCACGCTTGCGGAGATAGTGAGCGACACTGTTGGCTCGCTCGTTTAGATCGCTATAGCTTAAGCGGCGCTCTCCGAATGTAAGCGCAATTGCGTCCGGCGTGCGCTCGACCTGAGCCTCAAACAATTCTTGCGCGCAAACTTGCGGAAAATCAGCCTGAGTGTCGTTCCACGCGCGCAGTTGCGCTCGCTCCTTGTCGGACAAGGTGCCCCAAATGTCGGAGCGATATTCCTTCGATGGATTTGGCAACGCTTCTATCAATGACACAAATCGCCTCCCGGTAGTTCGCAACCGTACAAACTGTTTGCCCGCGTAAAAAGCTTCCCAGCTGTGCCCGCGTCCTGGAAACGCGTCCGCCAGGTCCCTAAATAATCATAGAGCGTTTCCAAATTTAATTAAATAGCACTGCTATGGTAAATTATTTCAAGGGGGAAAAGAACAATAAAATCAGTATGGAGAAGCGCTGCATGAGCGTCACGCTTTTTTGTCGCTATTTAATTTTATTGTTTTGAAGTGGGTCTTTCAGCTATTCTGGAAGTCGGACTTGGTCCGCAACTGGCACTCGGAAGCAAGATGAGTTTCCTTGGCCGCGGGGCGCGCCTGGAATTTGAAGTCCAGGAGCAGGTCATCGAGCGAAATGGCTGAAGATATGACCGCCATCTTGAAATATTGCCCGACCCGCGGCGAGCTCTATGCGGGGGTATTCATAATCGGTTGCATCAACGGCTTGGCCGCGAAAGCCATTTCGTCGGTGCATCGGATCGGATGGCAGGATGCCGTTTTGGGCACGTTCGATGTGAGCGCCGTGGTTATCGCGGCATGCTTTGCAGGAATTTCGCTGGTCCTGTCCGACAGAACTGAGCTGGCGCGTGCCGTCGACGTTGCCCTTGCGGCCATTCTCTTGCTGGTCATCGCACTTCCCATTGGCGCGGCTAGTTGGATCGCTGTTGCCATGCTGAGCATCTACGTGTTGTCGACCCAGCAGGTATCCGAACCATTGCGTCGCGGGGCAGTCATTCTCCTGGCCACCACGGTTCCTATGCTGTGGAGCCGCCTCATCTTTGATATGTTCGCAAAATATGTGCTGGCAATCGATGCGTGGCTTGTCGGATGGATGCTGGGAACGGATCGGCACGCCAATATGGTCGAGTTTGCTGATCACTCGGGAACACTCGCGATCTTCCCGTCGTGTTCGTCGCTCGCAAATGTATCGCTCGGCCTGCTGTGTTGGATCGCGATCAGCGAAATGACAGGCCACAGAAGGCGCCCGCAAGACATCCTCTGGTGCGGACTTGTATGCGCATGCGTCATCGCAGTGAACGTCCTTCGTATGAGCCTCATGGGGCTGAGCTACGCGCATTACGCGATGCTTCACAGCCCGCTATCCGAGTTGGCTGTGAACGTCATTATTCTGATCCTCGTCGCTGCAATCAGCATGCTAGGCGTTAGACGTGACATATTCTCCCGCGCTTAAGTGGATGCTCATCGTTTTGATCCCGCTGACGATCGGGTGGAAATTGATGTTGAAGCCGGAAGATCCGGTCGAGATACAAAATGCGATTGCTGTGTTTCTGGCCGAGCAGAAGTTTGAAGTCGTCGTCAGCGACGAGAACCTCGAATACATGCATATCGTGGATGCAAGATCACCCTCGTGCCATTTGCGGGTAGCCAGGGTCTCGCCGCTTGGCCACGAGGCGGATCTCATTCGCAGGTTGAACGAGCTGAACGGTCGTACGTATTTTGTGTTCAGAAGAGTGGTCTACTCGGACCAACCAGTCTACCTGACGGTTGTCAACTATATCTGGTTCAGGTTTCTTCGCGAACTCGGCTTCGTGTCCCGGGTTCCCCCCGTCCTCGCTGTCGTTGCCTCTTGTGAGACGGACCAATTGCCATGGAGCATGCTGCGTTCGCTCGAGCCGACCTGAGGTATGAGCGTCAGATGCCTCGGTTTGACGGCCCCTCCGGCGCGCGCGGCTGAAGAGTGTTAAAGCTTACTTCCAGGACAATTGACCTCCCTTATTTTTTGACTCGGAGCCTAATTCCAGGCGGTTGGAGCAATCTTTTTACTGATCTCATGATATGGAGTAGCATGAACTTTCATCAATTTCTTAAGTGCCGCACGATGAGAGCGATAGAATTTCGCCGGTACGTGAAGATCCTGATCAGCCTGAGTTATTATGCTGGTCGCACGATCTTGCGTTTCATCTTGGGGCGGTCGTCCGCGCAGCGCCTTACCGTACTTTACTACCACGGTATCTCGGCTGAAGACCGGCCAGCGTTCGAGCGTCAGATTGATGCTCTTCACCGCAGAGCCCAGGTGGTGCCGGCCTCACACCGCGGCCCCCTCCCTGAAGGCAAGAAATGCGTTGCAATCACGTTCGACGACGCGTTCGTCAGCGTCGCCCAAAATGCCCTTCCCAAGCTTGCTGAGTATGCGTTCCACTCCACCATATTCGTACCCGTGGGCTGGCTTGGGCGCGCGCCGGGATGGGTTATGAACGAGATCGAAGGCGCAATCGGTACCGGCGGAAGTTCGGAGGCCCAGGAGGTGGTTATGTCCCGCGAGCAATTGCAGGCTCTTAGTGCCTCGCTGGTCTCGCTCGGGTCACATACGATAAGCCATCCGTTAATGCCATCTCTCGGTCCGAAGCAGCTGCGGGAGGAGCTTGAGGACTCGAAAGTTCGATTGATGCAATTGAACAGGGGACCAATTCTCGATTTCTCATTTCCCTACGGAGAGTATGACGTTGGTATGCTCGCCGATTGTAGGGCGGCCGGCTATGAAACGGTGTACTCAATATCTTCGCAAGAGATCGATACAACGGCTCCTGATATGTTGCGTGGACGGACAAAGGTGGATCCGTCCGATGGCCCGCTGGAGTTCTTTTTGAAGTTCAACGGCGCCTATCAGTGGACGAGATTGACAACCCCACTCAAGCGGTTCTTGGGATCAATGAAGGGTGGGGGGGCGCGCGACCAAGTCACGTCCCGATGAATGGGGCGCCGAAACCCGTGTCCCTCTCATATCGCTGCAGCGAACGTGGCGAACGTATTCACTTATCGTGAAACTGCGGCTGGCCTGTTTCGCCTCGTATCCCCGCGAACAAACCTCTCGCAGCCGCTTCGAAGTTTCTTGGCGAGCGCGCGACGAGATACATCATCGCGTGGATGCAACCAAACAATCCTGCCAGCAAAACGTAGCGGGGCCAGTGCATCCGGACGAAAGTGAGATTATTGCGGCTTTCAAGGTAGACCGAAAGGTAGGATCTTTGTGCTCGACGACGGCCCGATCCGATTGTCGTGCCCCCTTTGTGCGGTACAATCGAGTCCGGCGCGTATCCAAGACCGTGCTTTTTTGCTCGCTTTGACCAATCGGCGTCCTCGTAGAATAGGAAGAAGCGTTCATCCATGGGGCCAATGTCCTCGAGGCAGCGCCTCGTAACATACATCGATCCACCGGCGATGCAGTCGAGATCAGCCTCTATCGACTTGAGGTCCACAGGAGTGTTGATGGGCTCTCCGAGGCCGATCAGCGCGAGATCTGCTCGAAACTTGCGCCATCGATGACCGGCGCGGCAATGAACATACGTGCTGTGGACATCAGGCACGATAGTGCTGCCGACCATCCCCTTGTTGCCAGCCGAAGAGCGATCCACCAGAGCTTTTAAAGCGTCCGGTTCGGGTTCCGAGTCCGGATTGAGCACCCATACTCCATCCCACTCTGGATTTGGCAACACGCGATGAATCCAGACGTTGGTGCCTCCGGCGTACCCCAAGTTTTGCGTTGCGCAGCCAACCCACACACGGGTGCTGCGCCCCTTGAGCGCAAACCGGGCGATCTCGATCTGTCGGGAAGGAACGGCCGGCGGTGCTTCCGGGGGCGGATCCGAGCCTCTGGTGCAGGGCCCTCCCGGCCCGATCAGTGTGTCGCACAGCAGAACGAACGCTTCATCTCCGCCGTTCTCGCAAATGAAGACGTCAAAGTGCGGTTCATCCGTCGAGCGCGACAGCGCGGCGAGGCAAGCCCGTACGTCTTCGGGGTTGCGGAAGCCTACAATGATGATCGCAATGCGGTGCTGATCCAGGGCCATTTACCTTCACTCAAAGAATCCTATCGAGAACAGATTGATGCGTTAGAGCCAATGCAAGCCGATGCCAGGAACGCCGGATGGGAGACATCTGGGCGTCTGGATCATCGGCATTAGAGAGATATTTCACCGAACTGCAACTCCTGTTCCGACTCTTTGCGGCGTCCCGCGCAGGGGGTGAACTGGCTTTGTAGGACCGCGCCGTGCCGTGAACAATCTTTGCGTCGCGCTTGCTTGAAGTGCTGGTAAACGTACGTTCGGGACTTGCCCCCTCGCCCACAGCATGACCAACCGGCTCCTGTGGGCATCGCGCCAGAACGGCGGGGCGCCGATACGAGCCTGAGCAATTGCGATGTATCAGTAAAATGCCTCGCTTGATTTGCCTTTTCGGATAAGTCGGCTAAATAATCGATGTGCAAGAGGTCGACGCAATCAATATCGTTAATTTTTAGCGGATCCATTATGAATGTCCGAGATGCTTTGACACCGGCAAATTCTCCGCTGGTGGATTATGCCCTGAAAGGTCTGGATCGATGCTGGCTCGGCGAAAGCGGTCGCTGGTCTCATATCTATCATTTGGACGGGCGCAGCGAGCCAAATGAATCGGTTCCTCAAAGCGATGTATTCTATACTCTCAATGTGCTCCTTGGGATGACGCGAGTACCATCAGTCCCCGCTCACGTTAACCTGCGCGAGATCTTCTTGCGCAATGCGCGACAGTTGAAGGCGCTCCCCGTTTCCAAATACGCGTTAGGCGTGGCACTCTGGACTTCAGCGGAGCTAGGCGTGGCGTTGCCCGACGATATTCTTCGCCATATTGAAGGGCTCGTTGCCGACCGGAACCAGTGGCGGTCCTTTCGTGCGCAAGATCTTGGCATGATCATCGCCGGTGTGGTGGCGCAAGCGAAGATCGATAGAAAGTGGACGTCGAGGGCTGCTGAGCTGGTTCAATTTTTGCGTGATCGATACCATTCGCCATCAGGTCTATTTTTCGACGCGGCTCAGGGACCAAGGCGTCGGTTTGCGTCTTTTGCGACCCAAACTTATCTGCTTCTTGCTTGCTACACTTATGGCGAGCTGACAAATGACAGCCGGCTCATAGAGATCGCCAACGCGACCACCCGAAAGCTGATCGGCCTTCAGGGCCCAGCTGGCGAATGGCCGTGGTTCTTCGATGCAGCAAGCGGAAGGGTGCTCGACTTCTACGAGGTGTACTCGGTTCACCAATACGGTATGGCTCCGGCGTTTCTTGAAATGGCCGAGCAACACGGCGTACAAGAGGCGCGCGATGCGATCTGCAAGGGATTTCGGTGGGTCCTGGGCCAAAACCAGCTCTCCAAGTCGATGCTTGTGCCCGACTTGCACTTGAGCATCCGCTCGCAAGTTCGACGAGGGGAACTGAAATCAAAGGGGCCGAGAGTCATGCGTTCGATTAGCAATGCGTTACTCCAGCACGACGCCTCGCTGATTGATCCTTCAGAAATTGAACTTCGCCTCGAGTGTCGAAGCTATGAGCTTGGTTGGATTCTCTGGTCGTTTGGAAGTCGTTCTGACCTGCCGGAACTGACACATCATGCAGCTTTCACACGGGCTAACCAGACCTAATATGCCTGTCGTTCTAGGACTAGGTGTTCAGTTCCGAGGTCAAGTGGATGGGATCGAGCCGAAAGCGGTCTGGCTCGTTACCCAAGCTGTACAGATGGCCTCGTAGGGTGTGAGGCCGCGTAGTGTCTTCAGCCGCTTGGCGAGGTTGTAGCCGTCGATCTTCGGACCCATCGGCGGTGAACAAAGGTCCGCTTGCGCCACTTGGAGACTGTTTTCTGATTAAGGGCGTGCCGGGCGGCTAGATCTTTGAGCGGAGCTTTCGATAGCTGTATTGCCGCTCGGTTGGCGTGCGTGGTCGTGGCGCTGCCGTGAAGTATCTGTCCCATAACTCCTCCCGGAATGAGGGATCAGCTTGGCTGGTTTCCCCCACGACCAGACACCTAGCCAGGGTGGGGCTTGCGATTCCATTCGACCTCTCTGCGCGAAATCAGGAGGTGGAGCATCTTGTACGCCCGGTATGCCCGCACGATTACCAGCACCAGTAGAGCCTTCGCCTTCGCCATTACACCGTCGACGCGGTCGCTGGCAAAAATCTTGACCCAATCGAGGGCGGGGGAGAGCAGTACGGCTGCAGCTCGCAACAGCCATAAAGCTTGCCATTTTGCTGTGTGTCTTCCGGCGTTTACCGCGTGCTGGATATGCCGATCCCATTTGACAAGCAGTTCGTGCAGAGTTTCTCGGGCCGGATGAAAGACAATCATACCGGAAACGTAGTTGAACGTGTACCCGGCAGAACAGGCGCGTTGTCCCCAGTCGATATCTTCGGCGATATCAATTCCACGAAACGGGCCGATCCGCCCAAAATCCGATCTTCTGACGACCAAATTGCCGGTGCCGCAAAACCCGTGCTGCTCGATGTAGAGCTTGAAGCGGTACGCGAACACGCTTTCATACGCTTCGAGAGCGGTAATCGGCAGATTTGGCTCTCGCCATATCCTCACGTCGCCGCCTAAAATTGTTTGCGCTGGCGCCCGGTCCAAGGTTTCGAAGGCGCACCCGAGCCAATCCTTGTGCGCGCGGCAATCAGCATCAATGAAAGCAAGTATCTCGCCGCTGGCGGCGTCAACCCCCCTATTGCGAGCCGGTCCGGGACCGGGTTTGGCTTCTTGTAGAAGAAGAGTTCCCGGATATCGCTCGATGACCTGCCAAGGAAGCGAGGCGGAGCCGTTATCGACGACGATGATTTCGAATGAGGTTCGATCCAGGCTTTGCGCACTCAGGCTTGCAAGACATGCCGCCAGTTGGTCAGGCTGGTTGAGGTGAGGAATGATGACGGAGATAGAGGGTTTAGGGGGCTTCATCGTCTGCTTTCTCCGGGCACCATCCAAAAGGTGGGCATTCAAGGCCTGCTATCAATTTTAACCGAAAAATTATTATCGCTGTTGACAAGATAATAATATAATTAAATAAATGAGCACGGATTATTATTGAAATCAGTTGGTGCGCCAACGGCGCGTTTTTTAATCGATTTAGGAGCCTAGCATGCGGGCAGATCTGCTGGGATGTTCCGTCGACATTTTAACCATGACCGAAACCGTCGAGCGAGTGCAGGGGGCAATGCGCGATCGGCGGCGCCTCCATCATGTCGCGTTGAACGTCGCAAAATTCGTAAATATGCGTTCGGATAACATCCTCCGTTCAGACGTGCTGGGCAGCGACCTGATCGGCATCGACGGCATGGGCATCGTCCTCGCGCTCCGGATGCTCGGGGTTCCGGTCCAGGAGCGTGTCACCGGCATCGATCTATGCTGGCAGGTGCTCTCAGTTTGCGCGCGCGACGGGTTCCGGCCATTCCTGCTGGGTGCGACCCCTGATGTCTTGCATCGTGCTGCCGGTGTCATTGAGAAGCAGTTTCCGTCGCTCCAGATCGCCGGCTCGAGGGATGGCTACTTCCGTACCGATCAAGAGGAAGAGGTCGTCCAGCAGATTATCGACAGCAAGGCCGACTGTCTGTTCATCGCTATGCCGACGCCACGCAAGGAGCGGTTTCTTTCCGCACATAAGGACCGGCTCTCTGTGCCGTTTATTATGGGCGTTGGGGGCTCGCTCGACGTCATCGCGGGACATGTGCGGCGAGCCCCGCCTCTCATGCAGTCAATGGGACTTGAATGGCTCTATCGGGTCTATCAGGAGCCGCGTCGAATGTGGTGGCGATACACCAAGACCAACGTCATGTTCGCGGCAATACTGGTTCGCGCCTTCCTCAGCCAGCAAAGCATTGGCCCTGGTCGACTGTCTCGTTCTGGTTGAGGAGGCGTCGCGCGTGACGAAGCGAATATTTGTCTTGTTTGGGACGCGGCCTGAAGCCATCAAACTCTTTCCCGTCGTAAAGGAGCTTCAGGCCCTCGACGCGATTGATGTGACGGTGTGCGTGACGGCCCAGCATCGCGAGATGCTGGACCAGGTGTTGCGCCTCGTGAAGATCGTTCCCGACATCGACCTCGATCTGATGAAGAAAAATCAGACCTTGGACGAGTTGAGCAGCAGGATCTTGCTTTCCGTTGGCGAAGCGCTCGACCGGGTCCGCCCCGATCGGGTGGTCGTGCAGGGGGATACGGCCACCGCAATGATGGGTTCCCTGGCGGCCTACTATCGGCGCATTCCCGTTGCGCATGTCGAAGCGGGTCTTCGCAGCGGTAACATTTATGCTCCTTGGCCCGAAGAGGTGAACCGAAAGATCATCGGAACGATCGCGGATCAGCATTTCGCCCCGACTAGGCTCGCTGCCGACGTGTTGCTAAAGGAGAATATTCCTGCGGACAGGATCCACGTTACGGGCAATACGATTGTCGATGCGCTGGTGGCGACCAAGGCGTTCGTCGAGGCCGATCCGCAGCTGTCGCGACGTTGGGATGATCTCAAAAAGCGGCGAGGCAGCCGACGTATCGTTCTCGTGACCACGCACCGGCGCGAGAATTTTGGCCAGGGGATGGATTGCATCGCTGATGCTCTTGAGCGAATTCTCGAGCGAGAAGACGTGATGCTGATTCTGCCCATGCATCTCAACCCGAATGTTCGAAATGTTCTGCAGGGCCGATTGTCGGGGCATCCACGCGCCGAAATCATCGAGCCGCAGGAGTACGCCGACTTTGTCGGTCTGCTTTCCATGGCTCATATCGTGTTGACAGACTCCGGTGGTATCCAGGAGGAGGCCCCCTCGCTCGGAAAACCGGTCCTCGTCATGCGCGATACTACGGAGCGCCCAGAGGGTGTGCTGGCCGGGACCGCCCGGCTCGTCGGGACCAGCCGCGACCGGATTGTCGCCGAGACATTCTCACTACTTGATGATCCGTCCCACTATTCGGAAATGTCGCGTGCGCATAATCCGTTCGGGGATGGTCACGCCAGCACGCGAATTGTGAAGGTAATGCTAAATGGCTGAGTTTCAGAATATTGTCGTGGTCGGGTTGGGATATATCGGTTTGCCCACGGCTGCTGTCATTGCCAGCCGTGGCATGCAGGTCGTGGGTGTCGACGTCAACGAGCGTGTGGTCAAGACCGTCGCCTCGGGTTCGATCCACATCGCAGAGCCCGACCTGGAAGGTCTCGTTCAAAAGGTTGTGACGGCGGGATCTCTAAGGGTTGCAAAAGATCCGCCAAACGCAGACGTCTTCATGATCGCGGTCCCCACACCCATCGACGAGGAAAAGCGAGCAGACCTCAAAAGCGTGATGAGCGCTGTGGAGAGTATTGCCGGAGTTATACGCCCTGGCAATCTGGTGATTCTGGAATCAACCGTGCCGATCGGGACAACCGAAGCCGTTGCAAAGCGGATCACCGATCTTCGGCCCGACCTGAAAATCGGTTTGGCCGATGGGGACGAACAGGCAATCTCGGTGGCCTATTGCCCGGAGCGCGTCTTGCCCGGACGAATCCTAACCGAACTGGTCCACAATGATCGATGCATTGGAGGCGTGACGCCTCATTGCGCCCGAAGAGCGCAGCGGTTCTACAAAACGTTCGTGAGAGGTGCGTGCGTTCCGACCAGTGCCCGTGCCGCAGAAATGGTCAAACTGACTGAAAATGCGTTCCGCGATACGAATATTGCGTTTGCAAACGAGCTCTCCCTGATCTGTGATCGTTACAAAATTAATGTTTGGGAGGTCATCGATCTCGCCAATCGCCATCCCCGCGTTAATGTCCTGCGCCCCGGTCCTGGAGTGGGCGGGCACTGCATCGCGATCGATCCCTGGTTCATCGTCGACTCGGCGCCCGATCTCGCGCGCCTCATTAAGACGAGCCGTGAAGTCAATGATTCAAAGATCTCATGGACCGTGGAGCGAGCCATGGCCCTGATCGAGGAGCATCCTTACGCGAACGTGGCGTGTTGCGGCTTGGCATTCAAGGCGAACGTAGACGATCTCAGGGAAAGCCCGGCCCTGGAAGTGGCGCATCAGCTCGCCGAGCGTTATGGAGGTCGCGTGAAAATCGTCGAACCGAATATTCGCGAACTGCCCGCGAGTATTTCCAAGCACGGTGCCACCCTGACCGACCTCAATGAAGCCATCAAGACGTGCGATGTAGCGATCGTCCTGGTCGATCACGACGATTTCAAGCTCGTTCCTCTCGCTGAGCGCCGCCACCTCGCAGTTATCGATATGCGCGGGATTTGGCAGGATATGCCCGATAGGAGCTCGGGTGCGTCTCGGTGAAACGAAGCGTTCACCGCGCACCGAATCGCAGGGTATGGAAAGACGCGCGTGACATTGCTTAGGACGTGGACGGAACGTGTCTTCGTCGGTGGCCTGGCGCCGCTAGTCGTGTTCGGCTCGCGGTTTGTCGGCAATATTATCCTATCGAGATTGCTTGCGCCGGACGAGTTCGGGACGGCGATTGCGATTGGCGTCGTCTTGAGTCTTGGCGGCCTTGCGACCGACGTTGCGCTGGACCGTTTCGTCATGATCAATGGATCGGCGCGAGCGCTGGCGACGGCACACCTGTTGTCGTTAACCAATGGCGTCTTGCTTACAATCTTGCTCGTGGTCTGTTCGCCATTATCCGCTCGGCTGTTCGGGGTGCCCGATTTCTCATCGAGTTTTGCCTGGGCAGCCTGCATCTCGATGATTGGGTCGTTTGGTCACTTGAGTACCAAACAAATTCAGCGGACCTATAATTATGGCCCGGACACCATTGCCCAAGTCGTGGCCAACCTCACCTCGGTTGTCGTTCTACTTTTCGCTGCGGCAACGCTGCGCAATCATTGGGCGATCATCGTAAGCATGGCGTTCCAATGGACGGTTTATGTTGGCCTGTCTCATGCGCTTGCGCGTTCTCCATACCGGGTTCGCTTTAACAAGACCAAGCTACGACAAGCTCTCGCGTTCGGACTCCCTCTGACGCTCAATGGGATTGGTCTCGCCATCATGTCCCAACTCGACCGCGTCCTGGTCGGATATTGGTTCGGTGTGAGGGAGCTAGGCACATACGCTGTCATGTTCAGTATGAGCGTGATTCCGACGCACTTGATCGTGAACGTTCTCGGCGGGCCTGGGTTTTCATTTCTGCTCGCCGATAATGCTAATGTGGCACTCCGGCAGGAACGCTATCGCGTCTTACAAGGCGTCTATTCAGTTATAACAAGTCTTTACGCGCTCTGGATGGTGCTAACTCTCGACGGAATTATCCCGCTCATATACGGGAAGTCCTTTGCGATCAGCGCGCTGGCTCATGTCCTCTTCGTGCTGATCGCTTGCCTGAGACTTCAGCGCTCGGGCGCACCAACTTCACTTCTCTTGGCGGGTGGCCGTACGAAGCAGCTCGCGGTCTTGAACTTGTCGTCTGGCTTCGGATTGCTTTTCGCGGCAGGCTGCATAGCTATTTGGCCGCGTCTGGAGTCCATGCTCGTGGGCATAGCAATCGGGGAGTTCATCTCTTTCTTGGTCTTCTTTGCATCACTGGGCGACAAGCAGTCTCGCCGAGGGCCGGCGGTGGTCATGCGGGACGTGATATCAGCCATCTTTGTGCCAGCCACGCTTGCCGCTTTTCTTGCGCTTGAACCGGATCCGACGTGGCCGGCGCGCGGAATGCTCTTTCTGCTGGGGCTCGGACTTATTGGTTCGCAAGTGTGGTTCGAATTGCACACCAACCGCAGTCTTCGCGGGGCGCTTTCTAACGCTATTGGCGACTGGCTCGTGCGGCGCCGGTCTGTTCAAACATAGAGGATCGGCGTTGGATTAAGCATTCGAATCCCTAATCTTTGCGGATGATCGGTACTCCGCGTAAGGTACCATCAGAGGCCATCAATCGATGTTGTTGCAGTCAAGCGTCACCGAAGGCAGGGACAACAGCTTCAACGTTCTGAGAATGATCGCCGCCGGTGCGGTCTTGATCTCGCACGCCTATCCGCTCTCGTTCGGTCCCGGGACGTCGGAGCCTCTTGAGACAGCCCTTCGAATGACGTTGGGCACGCTCGCTGTACTGACGTTCTTTGCTATTTCCGGATATTTTATTTCCCTGAGCTTCCACAATCGGCGAAGTTTCGTACACTTCGCGACCGCGAGGGCATTGCGAATTTACCCGGGTCTGCTTTGCGTGCTGGTACTCACCGCGCTTATACTCGGTCCAGCAACCACCAAGATTGGATTAGCCCGGTATCTGTCGGATCAAGAGACGTTCCTGTACATACCGAGAAATCTTGCTCTCTGGCCGCTGCAATTCGGTTTGCCCGGCGTATTCGTAGAGAATCCGTATCCCGTAGCGATCAACGGGTCGCTTTGGACGCTTGTCTACGAGGTGCTTTGCTACATCATGCTCACGGTCGTGGGTCTCGCGGGCCTCACCTCCAATTGGCGTCGCTATGCGCTGTTTCTGGCCGTTTACGCCTTCTGGTATATTGCGAGCATCCCACTAATCCGGGAAGACTACCCGCACATCACAATCCTTCGAAATCTGCATCTGCTGTCCTTACCCTTCGTCGCGGGCATGACGATCTTCCAGTTTCGTGATCGAATGCAGTTGCGGCTTCTCATCGTCACTTTATTGGCGTTGGGGACGGCCATCTCCTACGGTCGACCGTGGTTTCACGAGTTGTTTGTCGTGTCGTGGTCGTACACCATTTTCTACATCGGCTTTCTGAAATGCCGACTATTGTTTGCATATAACCGACTAGGTGATTACTCCTACGGTATGTATATTTACGCTTTTCCCGTCGAGCAGATCATTGCGTCTCTTTACGTCAAGAGCACGCCGGTCATGATGGTCGCGATGTCCATGCCGATAACGGTAGTCCTGGCCGTTGTTTCCTGGCATTTCGTGGAGGAGAGAGCTCTCGCGCAAAAGGGGGCCGTGGCCGTTTGGCTGACGCGAGGCATCAACGCGACCTATGTGAGGCTCTCGCAGCAGAGGCAAATCGATGAGCATTAGTCCTGGTGCCCTCGTAAGGCGAGTTTGAAGCATGGATTACTATCACTTTGTTCGGCGTGAGATTGAACCGCTATTGCCACCTAATCCGACTAGGATACTCGAGGTGGGCGCGGGGGCGGGGGGCACGCTGAAGTGGCTAAAGGCCCAGTATCCAGGCGCAGAGACTACGGCGGTCGAACTAAATTCGGATCTGCGCGACGAGCTGACACAGAACGTGGATGTCGCACTTATCGGTCCGATTGAAGATGTCCTGCCCGCACTGAAAACTTACGATCTGATCTTGCTCCTTGACGTGCTCGAACATCTGACCGACTCGGTCGGAGTGCTTCGGAAGCTCTCGAGCCTTCTGGTCCCCGGAGGGCATATCATCGTTTCAGTGCCAAATATTGCGCATCTGAGTGTCTCGCTGCCACTCCTGCTGACGCGACGTTTCACCTATCAGGATTCCGGTATCCTCGACCGTACGCATCTCAGGTTCTTCGTCGAGAGTTCGGCGGTGAAGCTTCTCAACGATGCAAGTTTGACGGTGATCGCAGGTTTGATGTCCGGAATGCAAGGCCCGCGGGCGAGGTTGATGAATATGCTTTCCCTGGGCGGTTTGCAGCATCATTTGGCAAAGCAATACATCATGCTTGGTCAGCAAACCGCCGGTCAGATTTCGCAACCGCCGGTGGCTTGGAAGCCCGCAAGGTAAGGTCTGCGCTAGGCTTCGTTGTTTGATTTGCGTTTGATCGTTCGTTCTGCTCCGAGAAGCTATGGCAGCGTCTCTTTCACTAACGCTTGAGTTGCCACCTGCGATCTGGCAGAGAGCAACTCCGTCGCTCATCGGGTTATCGCTCTGGCCCGGTCAGGATAGCGAACATTGGCTTCGAAGGATCCCCGTTATGGACGGTTCGCGTATCATTAGACGAAGCGTCTTGACGGGTTTGATCAACCTGATCGCGGCACCTGCAATCGTGCGAGCTGCGACTGCCTTATCGTCGAATGAAACGGCTGTCCCATCGGCCGCGGATTCTGGCAGCCAGGATGCGCCGGCCGGGGTAGCGCAATATCCAACATATTTCACCAGCTTGAACGGAATTTCGCCGTATCCGGTCCGTCCACCCTGGCCCGTCGCCGGGGTGGATTATCGCGTGGGGGTAAGTGCTGGTGTCAAGTTGAAGGATCCGGCAAGCATCATGCCGAATGTAGCCTCTCGTTCGGGAACGAACCCGATCGTGCTGCGGCTCGAAGCTGACGACGTTGTCCTCGATGGTTACGATTTTACGATGGGAGGTTGGTGGCAAATTCGAAGCAACGGCCATGCCAATCTAACGATCTCGAACTCCAGGCTTCAAAACCTCTGTATCGACATAGATACCGGCCCGTTGACAGTTAAATATTGCGAGATCGACGGGCTGGGCTCGGCAGGGGAAACAGTCTTCGGTTGCCTGGCCTTTTTGCGAACCGGCGTAACGTCCTTCTGGAGGTATAACTGGTTACATAGTGCGCAGAATGATTTCATCGACTTGGCGACCTCCGATATCGATGCGCGCTTCAATCTATTCGACACCATGGGCTATGAAGCCGGCGCTCACGCCGATGCGATACAATTCGCGGGTGACGGCAGGGCCAACAACATAAAGATCCTATTCAACACCTACGTTCATATGGTTGCGACCAAAGCGAGTCCGAGCAGTTTCATCGACCTGGAGACGCAACTCGGGTCAGGCACGCAAGTGATGAATGGACCGGAAGTTGCGTACAATACCGCGTCGAATACAGCCGTCGGGGGACTTAGGGGGAGCACCTTTTTCCGGGTATCTCAGGTCAAAGGCACGATAGCGGACGCCTATGTCCACGATAACTTTGCGGATCTGACGAATATGATCGGGGTCATTTCGACGACCCCGTCGCCGGGCCAAGGGTACCGTAAGAGCGGCAACACCCTCTTGAGATCCGGACAACGCTTCTAGAGCGCCATAGAGTTGCCCACGCGTTGTACAAAGGCGCTGGGTTACGGCCTCACGATTGGCACTAATCTGCCAATCGGGCCGCCGGTTGCAAATCCTGCTGCCGAAACCCGGAGGCCGGGCTCCTGCAGTGGTTCTCTCGACGGGAGCGGGTAGGCGTCTCGACGGAAGTAACGTTACCAGTTTCACCGCGGCAATGATCCCGAAGCGATCGTTGAACCTGAGGAGGGCTGTCAGCGGTTAGCGTGTATTGCCAGCGGTCATGCGGGATCCATTTAGCGGGATAGTCGCGCGGCAAAGACATTATGTTCGTGGACAAGGGAGTTGGCAAAGCAGCTCCAGGATCGGCAGATACTTGGATGCAAGGTCTCCGGCGGCCGGATGGAAAACGCCTATTTAACACGTCGGAACATGTTTTTCCGGGCCACGCTCGACAGTTTGCGCGCTCATTGGCGCCGACTGCTTCGAGGCTCCTTGGAGGCAAACACATTGTCGGCTGGAGAAGCAGTATTAATGATATTATTTAAACGACTCTACCGATTAAATTTGACGATGTCGTCCCCTCACGTGATATTCTAGGGCTACGAGGGGGATACCGTTAACCGCGGATATCGAGTGAAATGAGACCGTCGGCGTCCGCAGTCTTGACCCATCTTCCGGGCAGGCAACCGGCCTCGATTTCGGGGCGCGCGTCTGCGCTTCCGTTCATGGTCACTGCAATTGTCGTCGGCCTGTTCCTGCCTGAGGAACTTTCTTTCTATATATTCGGGCTGAGGCTGACTGTCGTTAGGCTGCTCTGTCTGTTGCTGGCGCCGATCCTGATTGTGAAGGGACTACAGAAGGCATCGGCTGGACGCTACAGATTCGTGCTATCGGATCTTCTTGTCCTCCTAGCCGGGTTCTGGCTGGTCTATGGACCCGCCAACGTCGACGATCCGGTATCGGCGCTCAATCATGCCGGCCCCACAATTCTTGAGTTTGGCGTCGCCTACATGGCGACCAGAATTCTGTTGTCTGAGCGCGGTCATGCGCTGGCTTTAGCCAACCTGCTTTGTCGAGCAATTGCAGTGGTTGCGCTCGTCGGGGCGCTCGATCCTGTGACTAACCATCGGTTCGCGCACGATCTGGCCGCCGCAATCGCAGGCCCGATGCATAGCATCGATTCCTGGGACGACGCCTATCGCCTTGGTTTGCTGAGGGCGACAGGAACAATCGAGCATCCTATTCTGTTTGGCTTTATCTCCACGATCGGCATACTTATCGCGGCCTCGGTCCCTGTCCCCGGGCGGTTCTTCGTCATTGGGGCGTGCGGGCTCGGAGCCGTCCTGGCCTTTTCGTCGGCACCGCTTCAGGTGATGATTATCGGGTTCATTCTGCTTGCCTACAATTCGATGTTTTCACGTATGGCTGGCCGCTGGCTGGTTCTGGTCGCGATAGGTATACTTGCGGTTAGCGCTGCGTTCGTGATCAGCAATAATCCCGTCGGGTTCATAATCTCGAACCTGACCTTCTCGCCCGAGTCCGGCTATTACCGCGAATGGACTTGGCACATGGTCACTCTTTACGTGTCACAATCGCCCTGGTTCGGGCTTGGGTTTGGTAAGCTCCCGGATGAGATAGACCATTCCATCGATTCTTTATGGCTCGTGCTGTCGATCCAGTCTGGCTATCCTGGGGCTGTGCTGGTCGGGCTTTCGTTGATGGGGGCCGCTCCAATTGGGAGTCGTGGGCAACACCTGACGCCGACCGAGAAGAAGCTCGCAACGATCGTTGGGATCGTGCTTTTTCTCACTCTCTACATTGCATTCACCGTGCACATATGGGGATCCGGTTGGATTTTGACCGGCCTCCTGATTGGCCTGAAGGCGCATTTGACTGAATTGAATCGCTTGATTGATCCTCGCCGCTCCGGTTTGGCGTCCTGAGAACTCTCGTACAAGTCAGATCGTTGCGAGCTTCGTGAGGGTGCGCCCGCAATGGTTTGAAAGGATGTCGCGATGCACTTTACGTTCTCGAAGTTGATTGGCTTCTTTCTTGTCCCTTCTAATGTCATTGCCTCCTTCGCAGTGCTGGCGCTGATCCTGCTTATTTTTCGCCGCCGAAGCGCGATGCTGTTTGCCGCACTGTCTCTGGCTGTCTTGGCGGCCGGAGGCTTGTCACCGATCGGAAATATGCTCCTGACGCCTCTCGAGCAGCGATTCCCGGAGATGACGCTTCCTCGCGAGCAGGTCGATGGGATCATTGTGCTTGGCGGATCGTATGACTCACAAAGCCACGGCTATCTCAGCACCATCGTTCTCCGAGACGATACAGAGCCGATGGCGGTCATGGTTGCCTTGGCCAAAAGATACCCAGCGGCTAAGATCATCTTCTCTGGCGGGACAGATGGCGTCGACGGCCCAAGTGAGGCATCGGTCGTCAAGCAGTACTTCATTTCGTTCGGAATTGCGGCGGATCGCATTCTGGTCGAAGGGAATTCGCTGACGACAGCAGAGAACGCGCGGTATACGGCGCACCTCATCAATCCACGGCCTGGATCGCATTGGCTCCTTGTAACCTCCTCCTACCATATGCCACGAGCGATCGGTGCCTTCCGAAAGGTTGGCTTTGATGTGTTCGCCTTCTCGGTGGGGTCGCGGACCCATGGCTGGCAGGAGATGTGGGTGCCGGAAGACACGGCCACGGACAATTTGCGACGTGTCGATATCGCCGTCCACGAATGGTTGGGATTGCTGATCTATCGGTTGTCAGGTCGGTCCGATGAGTGGTTTGCACGATGAGGGCCAATCCGTGCAATTACGGGGGCGCCCAGGCTGGGGCTGGCTCTCACGCTTAGTCGGGCCGGCGCTGGTTGAGGCGTCTGTTTGTGTGTTTGGCGCCTTCCTCGTCCACCGCATCACTTGGGCGATCTCCATATTGAGCGTCAACAAGGGGCGGCGCGTCGAGATCTATAAAATCAATGATTGCCCTCTCGGCAGCTCCCATGAAGAGCGTTGGATGCCTGCGACGATTTGAATCATCAACATTGACCAATCACCTGTGCGAGCGCCCGTATGCTCTGATTCGTGATGGGGCTGAATCGAGGCATTTTCCACTAGTCGGCCGATTTCTCAGCGGACGACACCTTCAAGCAGCTGTCTTATTTAAAGTAGATTTAAAAACCCATTTAATTCGGCCGTTCTGTAAAAAAGAACCTATTTCGCTTAGGCGCTTTTAGCAAGCGTGGCGGATTGGCGGCGTTGTTGTCCTTTTTTACTTCGTTCAATGATTCAGTTGTGCGAAATATTCACCGGCACGTTTCGTAGGAAGTCCTAGAAATCGTCTTAAAAAAGACCAGACCGAGGATCAGTCGAGGAGTTGGGTTTGGGGTAACAGCTCATCAGGTTTAAAGCGCAGGGGTGCGCAACTTGAGCGGCTGAGGCGGGAATTCCAAACGTGCGTGAACAAAGGGGCCAAATTTGACTCGCAAAACGCATCCATCCGTGCAGTTTGATCATGCCGAGCGCCACAGCTCTTCAGATATCATCGCGTCGATTGAAGCCGCGGCGGCTGACGCATTGATGGCCATCCGATCGACGGGTGCTGCATCTCGGATGGCAATCGCCCAGTCTCTTCATCGCGACGTGTTTCATCACGGGCATACGGCCGAGCTTGACCAAGGGGTAGGTTTGCGGTCGGACGCGAATAGCGAGGTGGGCTCGGGTTCGCCGAGCGATGTCACGATCGTCGATACGCCCGCTCATTCCTTGGCCCCGACGGTGGAGGTCGCTGGTAGCGGAGGTGCGTCCGCGGATGCCGGCGCTCAGCTTGCCGTGGTCTCGGACGGTGGCACTCTGGAGCTCTCGTCTTCATTCTCGGGTGCCGTCGCATTCGACGGAGCGACCGGCACCCTCAAGATCGACGATTCCTCGACATTCAGCGGCAAAATTGCCGGTCAACTTGCTATCGGCGATGTCATTGATCTTGCGGACGTCACAGCTGGCGCAAACGCGCAGATCAGTTACACCGGCAACAACTCGCCTGGCATACTCACGGTCAGCGACGGCACGCATACCGCCAGTATTGAGTTGCTGGGCAACTATTCGCTGGCGAACTTCACGGCATCGAGCGACGGTCACGGTGGCACGTTGATCGTCGATCCTCCGCTGGTTGGCGATGGTTCTGCTGGAGCGCCTGGCGGAGCCCCGCAATTGGCTGGAATATTGGACGGCTACACTGTGCGCCCTTCCTGGGAAGTGGCCGGCGTCGACTATGCCGTCGGCATTACCGCGGGCACCGTCCTGAAGGACCCTTCAACAATAAAAATGGCTGGGGTTTCAGTTAACTCCTCGCTCCATCAGGTCACGGTCACGGGGGGCAACGTCACGCTTGACGGTTACGACTTCTCGCTCGCCGGCGGTTGGTCCGTCATCACGCAGGCTGCGAATACGACGATTTCCAATTCCAACTTCAAGATTGGATCAAACAGCAATTTCACGATCTACGGAGACAACGGCTCTTCAAATCTGACGGTCAAGAATTGCGTCATCGACGGCAATATGCAGTCGGATCAGCTCAACAACGGTCTCATTTACACAAGTACGTCGGGCCTCACCGTTGAGTATACGCTGCTCAAGAATGCCTATTCCGATTTTATCCAGGCACAGGGTGGTGGGCAGGTCACCATCAAGTACAATGTGCTGAATGACAACGGGAACGTTAATGCGCATCCCGATTGGCTTCAGACAATGGGGAGCAATCCCTTCACTGAAACCATCATGTACAACACTGTGTACCAAACCGTCGTGTCAAATTCGGACGGTACACAGGGCTTCATGCTCAATGACAACGGTTCGACGGTCACGAGCGCGGAACTGGCTTATAATACGATCATAGCCCTTCCGGGCTCCAACGTCGGCGTCATGACGACGGTCAATGGGGGATCGAGTCTGGCTGGAACCGTGCTGATCCACGATAATTTCGCCGATACGCGAGGGGGCACTTTCGGCAACGAAAGCTTCTTCTCCGATCCGACTTATTCCCCCAATGCCAAGTACTACAACAACACCAATATGGAGACGGGTGGGCTGTATTTCCAGAACATCACACCTTCGCCAACCGCACCTGTCGGGGCTCAGACGAACTCCGCAAAACCTGTTGTGACACATTCGACGTTGGTGCCGACCGTAACTGTCACGAGTGAGACAGTGAGTGGGGACGCAGTCACGCTAAAGGGGCAGGCGAGCTCTGGTTCCTGGATTAGCGGTTATACCATACAGATTTTTGATGGCGCGACGCAGATCGGTCTGGTCGACACCGATTCATCCGGTGCCTGGACTTTTACGGCGACGCTATCTGCCGGGACGCATAGCCTGACGGCAAAGGCAAACAACTTTTTCGGCTATGTCAGCGCGCCTTCTCAGGCGGTGAGCGCGGTCATTGCCGGATCCGGAACCTCGAGCCCGACCCCGCCTGCGGCGCCGACGATCGCTTCGTTCACGACCGACAGCGGTGTTGTCGGCGACCACATCACCAACGACAACACGCTGACGCTGACGGGCTCGGCCGTCGCCGGCAGCACCGTGAAGGTGCTTGACGGTTCGACGGTGCTGGGGACCGTGACGGCGAACTCGAGCGGCGCCTGGACGCTGACCACGGCCGCGCTCTCCGACGGCGGTCACTCGCTGATGGCGACGGCGACGACCTCGGGCGGCACCAGCGTTGCGTCGACGGCCCTGGCCGTCACGATCGATACGCACGCGCCGGGTGTGCCGACGCTGGTCGCATCGACGTCTGCAGCGACGCTTGCGAGCACGCATGTCGAGGTCCTGACGGGCACGGCGGAAGCCAACAGCACGATCACGGTGTTCGACGGTGCGAACAAGCTCGGCACCGCGGTCGCCAACGCCAGCGGCGCATGGAGCTATACCACTGCGGCGCTGTCGACCGGCGGTCACAGCTTCACGGCCACGGCGACCGATGCTGCGGGCAACACCGGCACGGCGTCTTCGCCGGTCTCGGTGACGATCGCCGCGGCGCCTGCGGCGCCGACGATCGCCTCGTTCACGACCGACAGCGGTGTTGTCGGCGACCACATCACCAACGACAACACGCTGACGCTGACGGGCTCGGCCGTCGCCGGCAGCACCGTGAAGGTGCTTGACGGTTCGACGGTGCTGGGGACCGTGACGGCGAACTCGAGCGGCGCCTGGACGCTGACCACGGCCGCGCTCTCCGACGGCGGTCACTCGCTGACGGCGACGGCGACGACCTCGGGCGGCACCAGCGTTGCGTCGACGGCCCTGGCCGTCACGATCGATACGCACGCGCCGGGTGTGCCCTTCGAGGCCGGCGACTCAATCGTCAACGGCAACCAGGTGGTGTTAACAGGCACGGCCGAAGCAAACAGCACGGTCCAGGTGTACGATGGCGCGACCCTCGTCGGGACGGGAACGACGAACTCCTCAGGGAACTGGACCGTTACGACGGTCGGACTATCAGAAGGAGCTCATTTCCTGACAGCAACGGCAACCGACGTCGCAGGCAATGTCAGTGCGCTTTCACAGCCCCTGGATCCAGTCATCGGTGCTGCAGTTCCTGCCACTCCAACGATCGCTTCGTTCACGACCGACAGCGGCGTTGTCGGTGACCACACCACCAACGACAACACACTGACGCTGACCGGCTCGGCCGTTGCCAGCAGCACTGTGAAAATATTCGATGGTTCGAGCCAATTGGGTACGGCCAATGTGGATGGTAGCGGGAACTGGTCATTCACAACTGCGGCGCTCGGTGACGGAGGCCACATCCTCACGACGCAGGATGTCGATTCTTCGGGGCAGGTTAGCCTCGCATCGGCGCCCCTGTCGATCACGATCGATACACACGCCCCGGTTGCTCCGACCATTGGTGCGTATTCGCAAACAGGATCGTCGGTGGGAAGCACGACGACCCTTAACGACCTCGTGCTGAAGGGATCCGCGGAGGCCAATAGCTCAGTCAAGATCTTTGACAACTCAACCCAGATCGGGACCGCGACCGCGGACAGCAGTGGCGCGTGGAGCTTCGATACCGGCGTGCTGTCGAATGGAGCTCAGAAATTTACGGCGACGACAACGGATGCGGCAGGAAACGTGAGTGCGGCATCCGCCGGTCTCAACGTGACGGTCAATTCGGCATCCTCAGGCTACGCAGATGGATCGAGCAGTGCGCATATCGGCACGCCACAGCTGGCGTCGTTGCTGGACAGCTATGCGGTTCGCCCACCCTGGCAGGTCGCGGGCGTAGACTACGCGGTTGGTGTTCCGGCGGGCACGGCGCTCAAGGATCCGAGCGTTGCTGCAAATCTTCCGGCTGGCGTATCGATCGACACTGCCAACCATGTCGTGAGCATCCTTGGTAACAACGTTACGCTTGACGGTTTCGACTTCTCGCTGAGTGGCGGTTGGACAGTCGTCGTCAAGCCGGGAACTACGGGCACGACGACGATCGAGAACTGCAACTTCTCGCTTGGCGCAAACCAGCCCGTTGCCATCGATGCAGGTTCGACCAACGTGGGAAATCTCACGGTGTTGAACTGCTCCTTCGACGGAAATCAGATGAATATTCCGTCGGTGCAGCCGCCGCCGGCAGGAACGGGACTGGGCGCCGCCATCAACTATAATGGCACTGGCACGTTCGTCGCCAAATACAACTACATTCACGACATGCCCGCCGATGGTATCGATTTGGGCAACGGGACTGTTACACCTACGATCCAATACAACGTCTTTGAGGGCTTGGGGTATACGCCGGGGTCGCATCCTGACCCCATCCAGTTTGTTGGCGACGTCGTGAATAATGCGATGATTGCCTATAATACAATCTATCAACCTCAGGGAGTTGAACCGAACGAAGGGCTCGCCGTTCAAGCCCAACTCGGCTCGACGATTACCAATACGACTATCGCCAACAATGTTATCATCGCGACCGGCCCCAACATGTCGATCTCGTTGAACATTGGGCTGTTCCAAGACAGCGGAAACGTCCTCAATGGAGTGATTGTCAGCAACAACTACGTCGATCCCACGGGTACCTTCACGGATACGGGCTTTGGCGATCTGCCCTCGGAAGTGCAGGGATCAAATCTCACCATCGAAAACAACATCAATCTCCTGACTGGCAAGAAGACGGGCCCCACGGCCGGCAGCTTTGCGACAACCGATGTTGTCAGCGTCGTTCCTTCGCCGAGTTCGGGGACTGAGGGCGTTGGAACCTCGATCGTATTCACCGTCAAGTTCGACCAAGCCATGACTGTGACCGGCAAGCCGTCGTTGGTCCTGAATGACGGAGGTGTGGCGACATACACAGGGGGGGCAGGCACCAACACGCTGACGTTCAGCTATACTGTCGCTGCGAGCGATACCAAGGTGTCTGCACTGGCCATCACCCAGGTCAACTTGGCGAATGGTGCGAAAATCGCCAATTCGCTTGGGGATGCGGCCGAACTCACCGGCGCGTTGAAGACCTTTACTGGCCTGCAGGTAGATCCTGGCACGACCTCCACCCCGACCCCGCCTGCGGCGCCGACGATCGCTTCGTTCACGACCGACAGCGGTGTTGTCGGCGACCACATCACCAACGACAACACGCTGACGCTGACGGGCTCGGCCGTCGCCGGCAGCACCGTGAAGGTGCTTGACGGTTCGACGGTGCTGGGGACCGTGACGGCGAACTCGAGCGGCGCCTGGACGCTGACCACGGCCGCGCTCTCCGACGGCGGTCACTCGCTGATGGCGACGGCGACGACCTCGGGCGGCACCAGCGTTGCGTCGACGGCCCTGGCCGTCACGATCGATACGCACGCGCCGGGTGTGCCGACGCTGGTCGCATCGACGTCTGCAGCGACGCTTGCGAGCACGCATGTCGAGGTCCTGACGGGCACGGCGGAAGCCAACAGCACGATCACGGTGTTCGACGGTGCGAACAAGCTCGGCACCGCGGTCGCCAACGCCAGCGGCGCATGGAGCTATACCACTGCGGCGCTGTCGACCGGCGGTCACAGCTTCACGGCCACGGCGACCGATGCTGCGGGCAACACCGGCACGGCGTCTTCGCCGGTCTCGGTGACGATCGCCGCGGCGCCTGCGGCGCCGACGATCGCCTCGTTCACGACCGACAGCGGTGTTGTCGGCGACCACATCACCAACGACAACACGCTGACGCTGACGGGCTCGGCCGTCGCCGGCAGCACCGTGAAGGTGCTTGACGGTTCGACGGTGCTGGGGACCGTGACGGCGAACTCGAGCGGCGCCTGGACGCTGACCACGGCCGCGCTCTCCGACGGCGGTCACTCGCTGACGGCGACGGCGACGACCTCGGGCGGCACCAGCGTTGCGTCGACGGCCCTGGCCGTCACGATCGATACGCACGCGCCGGGTGTGCCGACGCTGGTCGCATCGACGTCTGCAGCGACGCTTGCGAGCACGCATGTCGAGGTCCTGACGGGCACGGCGGAAGCCAACAGCACGATCACGGTGTTCGACGGTGCGAACAAGCTCGGCACCGCGGTCGCCAACGCCAGCGGCGCATGGAGCTATACCACTGCGGCGCTGTCGACCGGCGGTCACAGCTTCACGGCCACGGCGACCGATGCTGCGGGCAACACCGGCACGGCGTCTTCGCCGGTCTCGGTGACGATCGCCGCGGCGCCTGCGGCGCCGACGATCGCTTCGTTCACGACCGACAGCGGTGTTGTCGGCGACCACATCACCAACGACAACACGCTGACGCTGACGGGCTCGGCCGTCGCCGGCAGCACCGTGAAGGTGCTTGACGGTTCGACGGTGCTGGGGACCGTGACGGCGAACTCGAGCGGCGCCTGGACGCTGACCACGGCCGCGCTCTCCGACGGCGGTCACTCGCTGATGGCGACGGCGACGACCTCGGGCGGCACCAGCGTTGCGTCGACGGCCCTGGCCGTCACGATCGATACGCACGCGCCGGGTGTGCCGACGCTGGTCGCATCGACGTCTGCAGCGACGCTTGCGAGCACGCATGTCGAGGTCCTGACGGGCACGGCGGAAGCCAACAGCACGATCACGGTGTTCGACGGTGCGAACAAGCTCGGCACCGCGGTCGCCAACGCCAGCGGCGCATGGAGCTATACCACTGCGGCGCTGTCGACCGGCGGTCACAGCTTCACGGCCACGGCGACCGATGCTGCGGGCAACACCGGCACGGCGTCTTCGCCGGTCTCGGTGACGATCGCCGCGGCGCCTGCGGCGCCGACGATCGCCTCGTTCACGACCGACAGCGGTGTTGTCGGCGACCACATCACCAACGACAACACGCTGACGCTGACGGGCTCGGCCGTCGCCGGCAGCACCGTGAAAGTCTTCGATGGCTCCACTCAGCTGGGTAGCGCCAATGTTGACGGCAGCGGCCATTGGTCCCTAGCGACGCCCACGCTCAACGATGGAATTCACAATCTCACCGCGCAGGATGCATCCGGCGGTCCCGCGTCGGGGACATTTGCGATCACGATTGATACACATGCTCCGACTGCGCCGACGATGGATGTTGCTTCGCAGGCCGGGACCACCGCGAAAGCCAGCACCATCGCCGACGACGTCATGCTCAAGGGCACCGCAGAAGCGAACAGCCTGATCAAGATCTTTGACGGCTCGGTCCAGATCGGGACCTCAACTGCAACCAGCACGGGGGTATGGAGCTTCGATGCGGGCAACCTGAGCGCTGGTGGACACGATTTGACCTCGACAGCGACCGATGCTGCGGGCAACACCAGTCAAACCTCCGCTACCACGCACCTTGAGATCGATGCGCAGGCTCATGTCGAATTCACGAATCTTTCGGAGAACCGTTGGGGTGCCGTCACACTGAAGGGTACGGCCGATCCCAACAGCACTATCAAACTCTTCGATGACACGAAGGCCCTTGGTTCGGCCACCGTGGGGTCGGATGGAACTTGGACGTACACAACTAAAGCCGGCTTTCCCAACACCGTTCATAAATTCACGGCGCAAGAAGTCGACAGCTCTGGGCACGTTGTTGCCAACAGTGATGGGGCCGCAATTCTGGGAACAACCGGAAGAAACGCACTCACCGGCACGAATGGGGATGACGTTTTCCTGGGTAACGGACGCATTGATACGTTCGTTTTCGCGGCCAACTTCGGCAATGACGTCATCAAGGACTTCCACGCCAGCGGTTGGAATCACGATGTGATACAATTCAACAACACCGCTTTCGACAGTTTCGCCAGCGTTTTGGCTCACGCTTCGCAATGCGGTGGCGATGTGGTCATCTCCGCCGGCTCCGACAGCCTCACGCTGAAAAACACGAAATTGAGCGCACTCGATAGCCACGATTTCCACTTTGGATAGCACTTGACGATTAGGGGCAGACGATTTTGCGGGGGACTTATGAGTGATTTGGGATCGCGGCGGGAGCTCCCGCCGCCCGACGCTTCTGCGGTCGAGGTTTCTCACTGGCAGGTGGCTAAGGCCGCAGTGGGGATCATCGTCGATCGGGTTCGATCGAAGGTCTCCGGCGGGGCGCTGGAGACAATGCGCTCCCGAATCTTCCGCGAGCGTGCAGGGGCGGATGCGGTCTACGGGGACGCGCGCTCCGAAGTACTCACCTTCGTCGTTTCTTGCCGTCGCATCTTTTGGGCTCTTGCGATATTCAGCGGCCTCAGCAATCTTTTGATGCTGAATGGCTCCTTCTTCATGCTGCAGGTCTACGACCGGGTTCTGCCAGGCCGCAGCATCCCGACTCTTGTCGCGCTGTTGGCCCTCGTGGCGATGCTATATGTGCTTCAAGGAGGGCTTGACCTGGTCAGAAGCCGGATAAGCCTGCGCATCGGCCGTTATCTCGACGAACGACTGGGACTGCGGGTCTTTGATGCGCTCGTCAGATTGCCCCTCAAGACGCGGGGCGACGGCGACGGGTTGCAGCCTTTGCGCGATCTCGACCAGGTTCGCAGCTTCTTGTCGAGCAGCGGCCCGGCCGCTTTGTTCGATCTGCCATGGATACCGATCTATCTGGGTATCTGCTTCCTCTTCCATTTTTGGATCGGAATAGCCGCGCTGCTCGGCGGTATCATACTGGTCGGCCTCACCGCTCTCACGGAAATTCAAAGCCGCGGTCCGGCCAAAGCCTCTTCACGACATGCAGTCCTGCGCAGTGCCCTTGCGGCTGAGGGACGACGAAACGCTGAAGTACTTCAGGCCATGGGAATGCGGCGTCAGGCCGCCGAGCGATGGCAGGACGTGAATCAGAAATACCTGGCGGCCCATGAGCGATCCAGCGATATCGGAAGCGGGCTCGGCGGCATTTCAAAGACGTTCAGGTCGCTTCTGCAATCGCTTATCCTCGCGGTCGGTGCCTATCTGGTCATCAATCAGGAATCTACTGCAGGTATTATCATTGCAAGCTCAATCTTGACTGCCAGGGGACTTGCTCCTGTCGAGATCGCAATCGCGAACTGGAAGGGCTTCGTCTCCGCAAGGCAAGCAGGTCGGCGCCTCGACGATTTGCTCAAGCTCCTGCCGCGCGAAGAAGAGCCGCTCGCGTTGCCGCCGCCGACCGGTGCCCTGGTCGTCGAGCAGCTTCATGTCGCGGCCCCGGGCTCCCAGAAACCCCTGCTGTCGGACGTATCGTTCGCGTTGAAAGGCGGGCAAGCGCTTGGCATCATCGGCCCAAGCGGAGCAGGCAAATCTACTTTGGCAAGGGCGCTCGTGGGGGTTTGGCCACATGCACGGGGCAAGATTAAACTGGATAATGCCGCACTGGAGCACTGGTCATCCCAGTCCCTCGGCAAACACATCGGATATCTTCCTCAAGATGTCGAATTGTTCGACGGCAGCATTGCCGTCAATATCGCCCGGTTTGACGTCAAGGCCACTCCTGCAGCGGTTTTGGGAGCCGCAAACGCTGCCGGAGCGCACGATCTCATCCTGTCTCTTCCCGACGCCTATTCAACGAGAGTGGGCGAGGGCGGCATGGCGCTGTCGGCCGGACAGCGTCAGCGTATCGGCCTTGCCCGCGCGTTCTACGGGAGCCCATTTCTTGTCGTCTTGGACGAGCCCACTTCCAATCTCGATTCAGAGGGTGAGGATGCGCTGACCGAGGCAATCCTTGGTGTGCGTCGCCGTGGCGGGATCGTCATCATCGTTGCTCACCGCCCCAAGGCCCTTGAAGGGGTCGACCACGTTCTGGTGGTTGGGGAAGGCAGAGTGCAGTCGTTCGGGCCCAAGGAAGAGGTACTGAGGAAAGTCTTGCGCACGCCGGTACCGTTGAGGGTTGTCGCCGACGGACAAGGAGGGGCGTGATGGAGGGCGAAGCCGCAACGCCAGCGTTACGATCTATTCAGCGCTACATGATCGTTGGCATTCTCATTATTTTATTTGCGACGTTTGGAATTGGCGGGTGGGCCGCGACCTCACAATTGACCGGGGCCGTGATCGGGCAGGGCGTTGTTGTCGTCGATTCGAGCGTCAAGAAGGTGCAACACGCAACAGGCGGCATCGTTGGTGAGATGCACGTGCGTGAAGGTGACCATGTCGATGCAGGGCAGATCCTGATCGGACTGGACAAGACCCAAACGCTCGCCAACGCCACAATTGTTATTCAAGGCGTCGATGAACTCCTTGCTCGTCAAGGTCGTCTCGAGGCGGAGCGCGACAATTCCGAGCAAATCGTCTTCCAGATGTCTTTGATCGAGCGCGCGCGCGACACCTCTTCTGTGGCTGCGCATGTCGTCGCTGCCGAGAAAGCCCTCTTCAGTTTGAGAAGGGAAGCCAGGGCTGGCCAGAAAGCCCAGCTGAGGGAGCGAATTGCGCAACTGGCGGAAGAAGTAAAGGGATATTCGGGCCAGGTCGACGCAAAGCTCAAGGAAATCGATCTGATCCGTCAGGAACTCGAGGGTGTTCGTGCCCTTTGGCAGAAGAACCTCATCCCGATCGCACGACTAACCGCGCTTGAGCGCGATTCAGCGCGACTTGAGGGTGAGCGCAGTCAATTGACCGGGGCCATCGCGCAATCCAAGGGCAAGACGGCCGAAATTCAGCTCCAAATGATCCAGATTGATCAGGATTTGCGAACTGAGGTCGGCAAGGACCTGATCGAAACGCGCGCAAAGCTCTCGGAGTTGTCGGAACGCAAGACGGCGGCGGTGGATCAACTGAGCCGCGTGGACATTCGCGCTCCGCAAAGTGGTCGTGTGCATCAACTGACAGTTCATACCGTTGGTGGTGTGATTGCGCCTGGTGAGCAGATCATGCTCATTGTTCCAGATGCAGACGCGCTTGCCATCGAGGTGAAAATCTCGCCGCGCGATATCGACCAGGTCTATTTCGGCCAACAGGCGGCCTTGCGATTTGCAGCGTTCAACCAGAAAACCACGCCGGAAATCGAAGGCACGGTAACAATGGTATCGCCGGATTTGACCGAGGATCGGAGAACCGGCAATAGCTTCTATACAGTGCGGGTGGGACTTGGCGCGGATGAGCTCGAAAAACTCGGGACCGCCAAGCTCGTGCCCGGCATGCCGGTCGAAGTGTTCATCAAGACGGCCGGCCGGACGGCACTGTCTTATCTGACCAAACCTCTGATGGACCAGGCTGAGCACGCGTTCAAGGAGAGGTGAGTTGGCTTAGTGCACAGTCGCTTGTCCGCCCACGTTCGATGCCAATTCTGAGATTTGTCTGACTGCTGAGCCTTCGATTGCGACGCAGGTCAGGCGTCCCGTCACGAAGGCTCCGGTGTCAATGTTCAGGCGGTTGGTCCGCACATCGGGGACACGTACTGGCGTATGGCCGTGGACGACGAAAGCCTCGAAGGGCGCCCGGAAATCGAGGAAGTCTTCGCGGATCCAGAGGAGATCGCTTTCGTCCTGCTGAGCGATGGGGATATTCGGACGAATTCCCGCATGTACAAACAGGACGTCTCCGCATTGAAACCATGTTTGCAGCGAGCCAAGAAATGCCCGGTGATCGTCGGGTAGGGTCGTGGCGAGTTGCACTGCGAGGTCAATTCGCTCCTGCATGTCGGGTTGCAGGGTGGGCTTCAGACCATAGGAGTGGAGCGTCTCAAGGCCGCCGCAGGTCCGCCATGAGTCCAGGGCCGTCGGATCCTGAAGAAAGGCTAAAACGAAGGTCTCGTGATTCCCTTTCAGGAATACGCTTTCGATTCTGGCTTTGCATTCGACTAAGATATCCAGGACGTCCTTCGATGATGGTCCCCGATCGATGTAGTCACCCAGGAAAACGAGAATTGGCCGTTCGGCCGGACTCCTTGTGTAGTCGGAATTGATATTTTCGAGCACCGAACGCAACAGGTCCGCGCGGCCATGGATATCTCCGATTGCATATATCCTCACGCCAGTGGGGAGGCCAGCCGGGATACGAATGCTTCGTCCCGCATCGAAGACCATAGGATGCGCGCTGCCGCTTCGTGCCGCCGGGCGTAATCTCCGTGCGCTATCCAAGCGTCTCGGTCTGGCCAATTGACCGGTCACCAGCCGGACCATCGTCAGAACCGGCTCGGGAAACGTTTGCCAAAACCTCGGTTTAAAGCTTCCGTCATGACCCGGCGCGTCGAACGAGGGCGGATTGGAGGAGGCTTCAAGCGAACCATCCTGATCACGCCAGGAGGAGGAGCTGAAGTTCCGATTTAAGACGTCCGATCGCCAAGCATGCAATTTTAGAGCACCGATCGAACCCAGGATCACGACCTGGGCGCACACGACGAGTGCAAGTTCGCCAAGGGTCATCCCCGTGCGATCCTGCCGCAGATCACCTCGCGCGCGCGCCAAGGCCCCGCGAGATAAGATCGGTCTATTGCCCCTCGTTGGCTACGGTTCATCGCGATACGCCATCAAAGATGTTGTGTCTTGGCCCAGACCCATCTATCCCGGATGCCCACCCTAGACCCGATGCCCGAGCGGCTCGTTCGAGCATGAAATATCAGGCGGCAACTATCTGCGCGCTGGACGCCGCCATATTAGTTGCCCTTGCGGCGAGGAGTTCACGAACGACCCGAGGTACTTGTCGGTGTGCCTTGGCGCGGGCAAATGGCATTTCGACGATGGCTTTGCCTTCCGGGTACAGTTCCTCGTGTTCGTGCCAGTTGTCGAAGGCGAGACGATCGACATTGTCGATGAAAGTCTCCGCCGGCGTGTTCTCGGCCAGGATCAACGAGTGATGTTCAAGTTCAACATGATAGTAGGTGAACGTCAGAGGTACTTTGGTTTCGCGTACAATCGATGTGCCATTAACCAGCGCACCGGCCTGAATGAGCACACCCCCGACAAGGATTGCGTGATCAGGCGATAGCAGAAAATCGCGCGAAGGAACGCCCTCACCAAGGGCGTCGGCCCGAATGCGAACCGGCAGTATACGAAGCGGATCAGCGAACAGCATGGAAATGGTCTGACGCCCGACCCAAACCACTCGTTCCGGCTGGCCGTCGGACGTAACGACTCGGTCTCCGCGAACGATCGTCTCGACCGCACGTTCTCCGTCGGGCGTACGGATCATCGTTCCCGCCATGAAGCATGCCGCCTCCCGAAGCGCGATCGAGAATCCGCGCTGGTCCCTAGTCGGATACAATTGATCCATCTCATTAGGAGAGGTTGCTCCGGCCGACGTCAGATGTTCGTCTCCGACCATGATCTGCGGGAATTCGTACGTGTTCGAATTGGTGTTGGAGCGAACCGTCGTCGTCGGATCTGCTGTATAGTCCTCAGCGCCGCCCTTGCTGATCCAGACGCTGACGAGCGTATCGTTCGCGCTGGTGGTCGTAACCGAGGGGGCTATTGTTTCATCAACGTAGTCGCCCGTGTTGGTCTCGCCTCCGAAGACGTCGATCGGCGAGGTCGGGTCCACTCCCGAATAGCTCAGAAGCGTCCAGGAATAGTCCGACTGACTGGTCCAACCAAAATGGAGGTTATCGCTCTCGTTTCCTGTTGCGACCTTGTAAAAGACCGATGCGTTCGCTGGCACGCCATCGAGCGACAGCGCTGTATTATCAAGTTGTATCCAACCCGAAGGAGGCGTGACAGGGCCAGACGGAGGGCCAACAAGCGGTCCGTCCCCGTGGTCGCCGGTGTGGGGCACCAGCGGCACGACAACTGCGATCAGCAGATCGTTCGGATTGATCGTGCCGGCGGTGAGAGTAACGCCTGTCGCGAGCTGAAAATTGGAGTTCCCCGACTCTGCCCAGTTGAATTCGATGGCCAAGACAATACTCCTACCAACACCAATCTACCGCTAACGCAGGCCTAGTTCGAATGTCGAGCCGGCATTCCGAAGCGAGGAGTTACGATTATTAAATTTTAAACCATTAAATCGATAAGGCAACAAAAAAAGTGCATTTAAAACCTTGGCCATTTGTCGCGGCGCATGGTTAATGCTTTGAATTACGTCAGATGCAAGCGATCTCCACTATTCGGCGTTCCACGACAAAAATCGATAGTCATTCGCCAGAAGCGTTAATGAGCTGTTCAGCACCGCGCGAGTCGATCATCTCTACCAGGACCTGCATGTCGGCAACTCCCGTTCCTGATGCACTACGGCGACAATGACGGATTCGACCCATCTGACCCGTCTGGTACAGCAGATCCGACCGACCGAAATCTACAATCTCGCTTCCCAAAGCCACGTCGCCGTCAGCTTCGAAAGCCCGGAATACACCGTCAATGCCGACGGCATTGGCGTCCTGCGCCTGCTGGAAGCAATCCGCATCCTCGGCATGGAGAAGGAGACGCGGTTCTACCAGGCCTCGACCTCGGAGCTCTACGGTCTCGTCCAGGAGATCCCGCAGAAGAAGACGACGCCGTTCTATCCGCACTCGCCTTATGGCGTTGCCAAGCTCTACGGCTACTGGATCACGGTAAACTACCGCGAAGCCTATGGCATGTTCGCGAGCAACGGCATCCTGTTCAATCACGAGAGTCCGATCCGCAGCGAGACCTTCGTCACGCGCAAGATCACGCGTGGCGTCGCCCGCATCTGGAGCAGACGCTCTATCTCGGCAATCTCTCGGCCAAGCGCGACTGGGGCCATGCGCGCGATTATGTCGAGGGCATGCACAAGATCCTGCAAGCCGACAAGCCCGACGATTTCGTGCTCGCCACGGGCGAGATGCACTTGGGGCGAGAGATGGTCGAGTTGTCGTTCGCCCAAATCGGCTGACGCATCGCGTGGCGCGGCGAGGGCGTCGACGAGACCGGCGTCGACACCAAGACCGGCAAGAAGGTCGTGAAGATCGATCCGACCTATTTCCGCCCTACCGAGGTCGATCTCCTCGTCGGCGACGCCAGCAAGGCGCGCGAGGTGCTTGGCTGAACGCCGAAGCAGAGCTTTTTAGAGCTCGTCGCCGAGATGATGGAGAGCGATCTGGCGGTGCCAAACGGGCACGACGAGTTGCAAACGTACCGTTTGAACTGCAGGCAAGAGCGTCGCAGGCCATCACGGCATGGTCGGCAGCGCGCTTGCGCGCCTCAACTCATCACCGTGGACCGGCGCGAGGTCGATCTCCGCAAGGAGGCCGCGGTTCGACTGGTTCGGGAAGACGCGAGTGATCTTCCTCGCCGCTGCAAAGGTGGGCGGCATCGTCGCCAACAACACCCTGCGCAACATCGCGATCGCGGCTAACCTGATCCAGGCCGCGCATCGAAACGGCGCCGAGAAGCTGATGTTTCTGGGCCCGCCCTGCATCTACCCAAAGGACGCCGCGCAGCCCTTGCGCGAGGACTCCGTGCTCACTGGTCCGCTAGAGCCGACCAACGAGGCCTATGCGATTGCCAAGATCGCCGGGATCAAGATGGTCGGCCTATCGCAGCCAGTACGGATGCGACTTCATCAGCGTGATGCCGACCAACCTCTACGGCCCCGGCGACAATTATCATCCCGAAATGAGTCACGTGGTCGCCGCCCTGATCCGTCGCTTCCATGAGGCCAAGGTTTCGGGCGCGAAGAATGTCGTCGTTTGGGGCACCGGCACGCCGCGGCGCGAGTTCCATTATGTCGACGACATGGCAGATGCCTGCGTGCACCTGATGAACACCTATGCCAGTGCCGAGCTGGCCAATATCGGCACCGGCGAGGACATAACCATCGCCGAATTCGCGCGCCTGGTTGCCGAAATCGTCGGTTACAGCGGCGAGATCAGTTTCGATAGCTCGCGGCCCGACGGCACGCCGCGCAAGCTGCTCGACGTCAGCCGTCTAGCCGACTCGGCTGGCGCGCGACGACACCGCTTCACGACGGCTTGAAGCACGCATATGCGGCTTACCTCTGAATTTAGGCTGCAGGGAGCGGGGCAAGGCCTATTCGTCCCGGGTATGCTGCCGCGATCGTCTCTGCGGCATCAGTGAAGCGGTGATGCTGATCCGGATAGTTCCAGCAGCCGACCACACTCAGTCGCGACGCCTGGCTTCGGGGACATAGTTTCAGATCGTCGTCCGGAGAATAGTCGGTGCGCATTTGTAGATGACTGAGGCCAGCCAATAGGGGCTGAGTCGCTCGATTTGGTGCGAAAAGTGCCTCGCGCGCCACTTGTCCGCAAGCCACCAAGGCATCTGCCCGTCACGGCCTGGGCTCTTACCGCAAGGGGAATGACCGCGTATAGCGGCAGAATGAAGTGATCGAATCGCCTTCGAATACCCTCTTGCCATGGGCCATGTTAAGCAAAACGCAGGCGGGCGGGAAGCGAACTAGCTGCCAAGCATCCAGCCAATCGCCCTAACCAAATGGTTGTAGGCAGGACGGCGACAGCACCGGAGACGAGAAGGACCAATCGAAACGTGAGGGGCTCGTAGGCATCTGCAACGTGGCGTGCTCGATCCAAGACTGCAGCAACTTCGGCGGACCGGTAGCCACGACCGATCATTTCGCGCAACTCCCGCTCGTCGCGGAAGTTCAGGCTTTATGATCTGACAGCAGTCGTTGCCCTCTACGCTTCTGCTATTCTACTTGAAATCGTTTGGAGCGATACCAGTAAGGGCGCCTACTTCCTTCAAAGACAGGGGGCGCACTTCGCAGGACGGCGGGTCTCAAAGTTGGGTCGGCTTAGTGTTCTTAGAACTCTTGGGCGTCTCCACTGCGTATGAGATACCTGGTCCGCGTGTTCATTGCTCTGTTCTTTCCCTGTTAGGTGTCTTGATATTCCCTGATACGTTTGCGCGCGAGCATCGTCACTCTCGAGTCTTGCTGAGGTTTTCCGGTCTTTCGGCTTGGAGCCACCCGACTATGTGCCATCCTTTCGCTGTTTATTTCCCTGATTGCAGGGAAATAAGTTGCCGCCGATGTGATCTGTGCAAAAGGTCGGATCGCCCGCGAGGTTGGGAGTTGAGTAAGGAAATTCACAGGTTTTGGAGCGGCCGCCTCACCGCGACCATCCACGCCCACGGCGCCTAGATGTGCTGGCTCAAGCAGAAGTACGGCGCTGAGTTCGTCTGGCAGGCGGAGGGGGCCTGGCCGAGCCCTGCGCCGAATGCCGCCAGGTGCTGTTCGTTCGGTGCTCCCCGGGAACACTCGTTGAAAGACTTCCGGGCAGTCGGGAGCCCTTTATGGACGCGCGTCCGATGTTTCGTCGACAGGCAAAGGGCGCCGCTTCTGGTTAACTTGGGGAGGCTGACATCCGAAGCGCCCGGCATTAAGCTTGCCGATGCGAGGGTGCTATTCTCCGATGCTGAACCCTTGCCTCTGCCGGTTCAGTCTGGCAATGCGGTATATGAGGACGAACAACGGAGTTTATTTTGGCCCCCGTGGTGGTTACCGGCGCTGCCGGCTTCATCGGCATGCATGTCTGTGAGCGCTTGCTCGCGCGCGGGGAACGGGTTGTCGGCATCGACGCAGTGACCCCTTACTATGATCCCGCGCTCAAGCGCGCTCGCCTCGAGACGCTCAAGCATGATGCTTTCACGTTCCACGAGATCGATCTTGCAGATTTCGCTGCGGTGACGCGTGTGTTCGACGAGGTCTCGCCCGACCGCGTGGTGCACCTTGCGGCGCAGCCCGGCGTGCGCGCGTCGATCGACGATCCCATCACCAGCATCCGCGCCAATTGTGATGGCTTCGTCACCGTGCTCGAAGCCGGCCGGCGCCACGGTCTGGCGCATCTGGTCTACGCCTCGTCGAGCTCCGTGTATGGCGCCAATCGCACCTTGCCGTATTCGACCGAGCATTCGGTCAATCATCCGGTCAGCCTCTATGCCGCGAGCAAGAAGGCCAACGAGCTGATGGCGCACACGTTCGCACATGTTCACAAGCTGCCGGTGACCGGTCTTCGCTTCTTCACTGTCTATGGTCCATGGGGCCGGCCCGACATGGCCGCCTGGCTCTTCACGCGCGCGATCTTTGCGGGTGAGCCGATCAAGCTCTTCAATCATGGAAATATGTGGCGCGATTTCACCTATGTCGACGACATCGTCGAGGGCGTGATCCGCACCCTCGACCGGCCCGCGACGCCGAATCCCGCGTGGAACGCCGAGCAGCCGGAAAATTCGTCGAGCGATGCGCCGTATCGGGTCTACAACATCGGCAACAACCGCTCGGTCAATTTGATCGAGTTCGTCGAGACACTAGAGAAGATCATCGGCAAGCCCGCGATCCGCACGCTTTTGCCGATGCAGGCTGGCGACGTCCTCGAGACGCGCGCCGACATTTCGCCCCTGCAACGGGACGTCGGCTTTACGCCCTCGACTCCGCTGGCGGATGGCTTGGGCCGCTTTGTCGAATGGTATCGAAATTATCACCGCGTATAAACCCCTCTCTCGAGTAGCTCACACGTGTCTCAAAAAATTATTCCCCTGATCATGTGCGGCGGTGCCGGAACGCGGCTGTGGCCGGCTTCGCGCGAGGTGCGCCCCAAGCAGTTCCTGCCGTTGTTCGGCACGCGCTCGACCTTCCAGGACACGCTGTTGCGCGTCTCGGAGGCCTCGCTGTTCGATCGCCCGATCGTCATCACCAATGCGTCTTATCGCTTCATGGTGCTGGAGCAGCTCGCCGAGATCGGCATCGAAGCCGACGTGATCCTGGAGCCGATGCGGCGCGATTCCGGCCCGGCGATCGCCGCCGGCGCGGTGTTCGCGCAGAACCGCTCGAGTGAGGCAATCGTGCTCGCGCTCGCCGCCGACCACGTGGTGCAGGACAACGCCGCCTTCGTCGCGGCGTGCCGCCAGGGCCTCACCGCCGCGAGCGCCGGGCGCATCGTCACCTTCGGCGTCAAGCCGGAGCGGCCGGCGACCGAATACGGCTATATCAGCCCGGGGGAGGTCATCTCCGGCGAGGTGCACGCGGTCGCGCGCTTCGTCGAGAAGCCGGATGCGGTGAAGGCGGCCGACTACGTCAATTCCGGCTATCTCTGGAACAGCGGCAACTTCATGTTCCCGGCCAGCGTCCTGCTCGACGAATACCGCAAGGTCGACGCGGCGAGCGTGGAGGCGATTTCCAGTGCCGTGAGCAATGCCGGCCGCGATCTCGGCTTCGTGACGCTGGAGCCGGAGGCGTTCGGCGCGGCCAAGGCGATCTCGATCGACTATGCGGTGATGGAGAAGACCGCGCGCGCAGCGGTCGTGCCGGTGTCCTGCGGCTGGTCCGACGTCGGCTCCTGGCACGCGGTGTGGGAATTGTCGGACAAGGACGCGCAAGGCAATGCCGCACACGGCACCGCCGTGTTCGAGGATTCCCGCAATTGCAACGTCACCACCGACTCCGCGCTGGTCGCGCTCGAAGGCGTCGACGATCTCATCGTGGTCGCGACTGCCGACGCGGTGCTGGTCTCGCGCCAGAAGGATGCCAACGGGCTGAAGCGGCTGGTCACAAAACTGAAGGCGGTCGCACCGAAGGTCACCGAGGAGCACCTCAAGGTGCATCGGCCCTGGGGCAGCTACCAATCGGTCGACAATGGCGAGCGCCATCAGGTCAAGCGCATCGTGGTCAAGCCCGGCGGGCGGCTGTCGCTGCAGAAGCACCATCATCGTGCCGAGCACTGGATCGTGGTCCGCGGCACCGCCCGCGTCACCGTCAACGAGACCGTCAAAAGCGTGCACGAGAACGAGTCGATCTACATCCCGATGGGCGCGGTGCACCGGATGGAGAACCCCGGTAAAATCATGCTGGAGCTGATCGAGGTCCAGACTGGAAGCTATCTCGGGGAAGACGACATCATCCGGATTGAAGACGACTATCAGCGCTCTTGAGCAGAGTGTCGCTCCAACATTCCGCGAACATTTGGAAACTGTCCTGTGAACTGCCATGATCGGAACAGGATGTTATGACCGACGACACGCACACGATCCGCTGCGGCGGGCTCACCGCGACCATCAAGGCGCAAGGCGCGGAGATGTGTTCGCTGGCGAGCGATGCCGGCGTCGAGTTCGTCTGGCAGGCGGAGCCGGCCTGGCCGCGACATGCGCCGCTGCTGTTTCCGATCGTCGGGCGTCTCGCCAAAGACGAATTGCGGCACCGGGGCAGGAGCTACCGGATGACCCAGCACGGCTTCGCGCGTGACAGCCGCTTCGCGTGGGCGGAACGTGGCGAAAGTCGCTGTGTCCTGGTGCTCGAAGACAGCGATACGACGCGCGCGCTCTACCCCTTCGCGTTCCGCCTGACGGCAACCTATGCGCTCGACGAATCCGGTCTCGATCTTTCACTCGTGGTCGCGAACACCGGCAAGGAGATGTTGCCGGCCTCGCTCGGCGGCCATCCCGCTTTCAATTGGCCGCTCCAACCGGGACTGGCGAAAGAGAGCTACGCGCTGAGCTTCGCGCACGCAGAGCCATCTCCCGTCCGCCGTCTCGACGGCGGCTTGCTGCGTCCGGCAATAGAACCGAGCCCGATCAAAGGCTCCGTGTTGCCCTTGTCCGAAACCCTGTTCGTCGACGACGCACTCATCTTCGATCGGATCGCGAGCAATTCGGTCCGCTATGCCGCGGAGCAGGGCGCGTCCACCGGGCCGTGGTTGGAAATGTCATGGCGCGGCTTTCGCGAGCTTGGCGTCTGGTCGAAGCCGTCGGGCGCTCCGTTCCTCTGCATCGAGCCCTGGCGCGGCTATGCCAGTCCCGCCGGCTTCGACGGCGAATTCACTGACAAGCCGGGCCTGATGCACATCGCGCCTGGAACGGAAGAGCAGTTGTCATTTCGGGTTGAGGTTGGATCGTCCTGAGGCCGCACGGCCGTCGCGCATCTCGAGTTTCTCAGACCTCGATCCGCGTGAGGTCCTCGCCGAGCACGACTGGACCTGCGTAGTCCCGCCTGACGTCCGCGAGCAGCGCATCCAGCATGGAATCGTCGGTGCGAGGCCGGTGATGGGTCAGCGCAAGCTTCTTGACGCCGGCCTTGGCCGCGACCTTGCCGACTGTATCGCCGCAGGCGATCGTGAATTTCGCAAGCCGGCGCAGGTGCTCGTTGTCGATCTCCGGCGTGGCGAGGAAGCAGCACTGGACCAGCAGGTCGGCCCCCTCAGCCAGTCGCTCGAGACCGGGGCAGGGCACGGTGTCGCCGGAAATTGCGATGACCTTGCCCTCGGCCTCGAAGCGATAGCCGAGACACATCCAGCGTGCGAGGAAGGCCGGCGACATGTCGAGGCCGTCGCCATGCGAGACGAGTTCGGCGCTGATCTTCCAGCGCCCGGTGTCGAGAACGGGGCCGGGTATAATGTCCGTCGCGACGACCGGTTTCCAGCCGCCGAAGCTCGGCTCGCCCTGATCGCGCCAGGCGATGTCCTTGTCGTAGACCTGCGTGACCAGCGTATCGACGAGCCGTTCGGTATCCGGTGGTCCATAGATGCGCAGGTCGCCCTTGCGCCCGTGCAACCATGAATTGAGCATCACATCGTAGAGGTCGCCGATGTGGTCGAAATGGTGATGGGTGAGAAAGACCGTGTTGATGGAGCCGAGCGGCACGCCGGCCTTGCTGAGCTGCACCATGACGCCGCGGCCTGCGTCGATCAGGATATTTTCCTCGCCGAGCCTGATCAGCGTGGTCGTCGCCATGCGGCGCGGGTCCGGGCGCGGGCCGCCGGTGCCGAGCAGGATGACTTCCATGGCGCCACCTCCTGGGGCAGACTTTTCGGGACGCCACAGTAGATTTGAAGCGTTTGGCGAGGCAAGCGGCGGCGGAAGGGGCTTCAGCCCTGCACGACTGCTGCTTGTGCGGGGCTCCCGAACATGATGCGCGGGACGAGAAGTGTGGGCCAATTCATACTTAATACGGCTAGATCGTGACCAATGTTGTTTGGGCGCGATAACGCGCCTAGTATTGCAGCAGGCAATTCGAGGGGGCTCGAACAGTCGTGAATGTACGTTCACAGGACGGCGCGCTCGGCGACCTGAGCTTCCAGGTCGGCTCGCAAGCACACAGGACATCCAACATCGTGGCTGATTCCGCAGGTCAGGAATTGCGTGTCGCCGGCCGCGAGCGACTGATCGTCGTCGAGGACGATCCGGTGACGCGGACGATGCTGGTCGGTTATTTCAGCGAGAACAATTTCGACGTGGTCGGCGCCGGCTCCTGCGCGGAATGCCGCCAGGCGCTGCGGACGCGGACCGATCTCGTCTTCCTCGACGTGCAGCTGCCGGATGGCGACGGCTTCGATCTTGCCAAGGAAATCCAGGCGACCAGCAATGCGGGCATCATCTTCGTGACGCGCCGCGACACCGATGTGGATCGCATCCTCGGCCTCGAGGTCGCGGGCGACCACTACGTCACCAAGCCGATCGACTTGCGCGACCTGCTCGCGCGCGCGCGAAGCGTGCTGCGGCGGCGCTCGATCGACCGCAAGGCGGCGCGCAACCACAATTCGATCGCCTTCGGCGACTGGATCATCGACCTGACGCGGCGCGAGCTGCTCGGCAGCGACGGCAAGCCGGTGGCGCTGACGCGCGCCGAATTCGACCTGCTCGCGGCGCTCGTCGGCGCCGACGGCAGACCGCTCAGCCGCGACTATCTGATCGAGGTCGTCAGCAATCGCCAGGCCGAGGTCGACATCCGCACTGTCGATGCCCTGGTGGCGAGGCTGCGCCGCAAGCTCGTCGGCAGCGGCACGCCCGTCGTCACCACGGTCACCGGCGTCGGCTACAAGCTCGCGCTGAGCGAGCGGCTCTAGACGCAGGCGCAGCACGATATGGTGCTAGCTGCGCCATCGGGTTCAGCCACTGAAACCGACCAGGAACCGAATCGCGAGAAAGGCCGACAAGGCCACGGCGCCGGTCGCGACGATTGCAAACAAAACTCTCAAACTGTTGTGCATGATCTCTATTCAGGTTCGGTTTCAAAGTTCGGTTTCAAAAATGCCGTTCGTCCAATCGCTGCTCGTCTCAAGGCAGCCAACTCTAATTCTATTGGCGTGATGCGACCCGCTTCCACTTGGCCTCGACGCGAGCCTTGATCAGGCGGACCCGGGCTTCCTGTGCTGCCCAATATGCCCTGCTCGCGACCGCCGTGCCTTGACGGTAACGCGCGTAAACGTCCTTCGGCTGTGCCGGTCTCTTTTGATTGTGCGCTGACTTCTGATTGTGTGCTGACTTCGAGACGGCGGGCGCCGGAGTTGGCGCCGGTGCTACGTCTTGGACGGCGGCGGCCTGGTTTCCCACATTCGTCGAGTTCATGGAGACAAGACGATTGCGGGCGCGATGACAATAGACCTGGGAGCGCGGAGTCATGGACTCCTCGTCATGACCGGCTCGATATTTCATCAGGGCTCGGCAAAGGTCCCCGCCTGCCAGGCGCCATGCGCGGCTCAGATAGAGAACGCCGTAGTGGATGTTGATGTCGGGCTCTGCGAGCTCTGCGTTATGTCCCCGAAATCCGAGCATCGCTGCCGTTTCGGGCCGAACCTGCATGAGGCCGATCTCGCCGACGGCGCCGATGGTGGCCGGATTGTATCCGCTTTCAACGAAGACGACGGCCTCGGCTATGTCGGCGGGCAGATCGGTCTTGGCCGTTTCTCTTTCGATGATTTTTCGAATCGCCGCCCGCGAGGCCGGCGTCTCTCCAGCGCCGAGATCTGCATCGTGACCGCCAGCCGCCAACGCCGGTTCCGCGGCGTTCAGAGCCTGAGCGTGCACGGAGTTGGATGCCAACCAAAGCACGGCAATCGCAACGTGTGTCCACGTCGCGCGGGCATTGATGTGTGTTCGATCCCGCAGCATGGACCACGTATTATATCTTTCGAGTTAACAACCGATTTTCTGGCGGTCCGTCGTGCGGCCCGGTTCGGACGGCGCGAGCGGCCAGCGGCGCAGCGAGGCTATCGCGACCGCGAGCTCTGGTCGGTTGATGTGCTTGGCGCAGCCCCGGCCAATTTGTCGTCGACCGCATAGAGCGTGCAGGTGGGCGACCATTTTGTGCAGGCGCCAAGTGAATCGCGCTGGGCGTCGTCGACTGTCGCCCGCCCCGAACGCCAGCCGTAACCGCCGTTCGGCGACACCGCGAAAGCCTTGTGCGGCATCGTGCTGGCGAGATAGCGCGCGAACTCGGCGCGCGCGGCCTCGCTGAGCTGGCCCGGCGGCGGGAGCGGATCAGGCGGGCTCAGAGCATCGTGGCCGAGACCTCGCTCGCGCAGGAAAGCGTCGAGATACGGCGTCCATTGCGGACGGCTCACCACCGAATAGAGATAGTGACCATCGTCGCCGTACGGCGGCGCCGCGATGAAATTCGCGTTGCCGCCACTGGCGCGAAATCCGTCATGGAGGCGGCGCGCGAGTTCGGGACCGAAGTACGAATCGTTGGCGGCGTAGACCCACAGCATCGGCGCGCGCGAGGTTTTGCCGAACGTGGCGAAGGCCTGCACCAGCCCGTTGGGATTGCAGACGTCGTCGTCGTCGCGCGAGCCGCGCCCGCCGGCAAAGTTGATCGCGGCGGCGAGACCCGCTGGCGCCTGCGCGGTCAACGCGACGGTGGCGAACCCGCCGGCGGAATGGCCGACAGCGATCATGCCTGATGTGGTGACGTCGGCCCTGCGCGCCATCGCCTCGATCGCCGCGCGCAAATCCGCGACCGCGACCGCCGCGGCCGGCAGATAAGCCGCATTGGCGCAGCCGCCGACGCTGTCGATGCGTCCGCCGGGCGAGGTGCCGTAGCCGCGCCGCATCACGATCAGCGCGGCAAAGCCGCGCCGGGCATATTCGAGAGCGATGCCGTAATATTTGTGCGCGGACATTGTCGCGCGATCGTCGAAGCTGCGCGGCGAGCCGTGGCTGAGCAGCGCCAGCGGATAGCGCCTGGTCCCGGCCGGCCGGACCAGGAACGCCTCCAACCCCTGCGGTCCGGCCTCGGCCATCGGGATACGCAAATCCTCGGTGTAGAACTCCGCGGCGATCGCAGGGGGCGCGATGCCCGCCGTCGCAAGCCAGGCCATCAGAACAACCAAGAGCCTCTGAAACAGCGTCATGCCCCGACTCGAAAAGCCCCGATCGGAAGACCATAGCATGATCTCAGGAACGGCCGCCCCATCGCGGGTGTTGTGCCCTTGGCGGGGGCTTGGCCGATGCTATGGTATCGCGCAATTCTACGACAGGACGAGGTATATCCAGTGGCTGATGTTCATCCCGCGGCGGGCAAGCAGGCCTCGCCGGACGCGCTCACCAACGTTCCGCAGCTGGTGACGGCCTATTTCGCCGGCAAGCCTGATGTCGCGGATCCCGCGCAGCGGGTGGCGTTCGGCACCTCCGGCCATCGCGGCACCTCGTTCAAGACCAGCTTCAACGAGGGCCATATCCTGGCGACGACACAGGCAATCTGTGATTATCGACGTGAAAAGGGGCTGACCGGCCCGCTCTTCATCGGCATCGACACCCATGCGCTGGCCGAGCCTGCGCTGGTCAGCGCCATCGAGGTGTTCGCGGCCAACGGCGTCGACATCATGATCGACAAGGACGGCGGCTACACGCCAACGCCGGTGATCTCGCATGCGATCCTGACCTACAACAAGGGCCGCACCTCGGGCCTTGCCGACGGCGTCGTCGTCACGCCCTCGCACAATCCGCCCGAGGACGGCGGCTACAAATACAATCCGCCGCATGGCGGACCGGCCGACACCGACGCGACCTCCGTGATCGAGAAGCGAGCCAATGCCTATCTCGCCGACGGCTTGAAGGGCGTGAAGCGCATCGACTACGCCAGGGCACGCAAAGCTGCGAACGTCCACGCCTATGACTTCATCACGCCCTATGTCGCCGATCTCGGCAACGTCATCGATCTCGACCTGGTCAAATCCGCCGGCGTCAATATCGGCATCGATCCGCTCGGCGGCGCCGCCGTGCATTATTGGCATCCGATCATCGAGCGCTACGGCCTGAAGGCGACCGTGGTGAACAAGGCGATCGACCCGACCTTCCGCTTCATGACGGTGGATTGGGACGGCAAGATCCGCATGGACTGCTCATCGCCTTATGCGATGGCGAGCCTGATTGCGATGCGCGACCGCTTCGACGTCGCCTTCGCCAATGACACCGACGCGGACCGCCACGGCATCGTGACGCGCACCGGCGGCCTGATGAATCCGAACCATTATCTCGCGACCGCGATTTCCTATCTGTTCGCGCACCGCCCGAACTGGGGCAAGGACGCCGCGATCGGCAAGACCGTGGTGTCGAGCTCGATCATCGACCGCGTCGCGAAAAAACTCGGCCGCAAGCTGGTCGAGACCCCTGTGGGCTTCAAATGGTTCGTCGATGGCCTCCTCACGGGCGGCTTCGGCTTCGGGGGCGAGGAGAGTGCAGGCGCCTCGTTCCTGCGCCGCGACGGCACGGTGTGGACCACCGACAAGGACGGCATCATCCTCGGCCTGCTGGCGGCCGAGATCATGGCCAAGACCGGCCGCGATCCGAGCCAGCTCTTCAACGATCTCACCGCTGAGTTCGGCATGCCCCATTACGCGCGCATCGACGTCGCCGCGACCACGCCGCAGAAGAACATCCTGAAATCCGTCACACCGGAGCAGCTCGGCCTGAAGGATCTCGCCGGCGATCCCGTCCGCGCCACCCTGAGCAAGGCGCCCGGCAACGGCCAGCCGTTCGGCGGCATCAAGGTCGAAACCGATTTCGGCTGGTTCGCCGCCAGGCCCTCGGGCACCGAGGACGTCTACAAGATCTACGCGGAGAGTTTCCGCAGTCCCGAGCACCTGAAGGCGATTCAACAGGAGGCTCAGGCAGGATTGGCGAAGGTGTTCGGGGCGTAGTCGTCGAGCCAAAGCGCCGCTGCCACTGCTCCTCCAGGGGGGAGACTCGCCGCATCAACAGGTGTCATCACCCGCGAAAGCGGGTGATCCAGTACGCCGTGGCGCCAGTTGAGTGAACCAACGACCGCCGCGGAGTACTGGATTCCCCGCTTTCGCGGGGAATGACAGCGGACGGGTTTGTATACACGATTTAAGATAAAGGTACTATAGTACGAAATTTTGGCTCTTGAATGATTCTCTTCCTCCGCTATTGTATACATAACGTATTCATAAGCCTTGGGAGTGAGACCGGTGACAAAACCCTTCCCGATGAACGCCTGGTATGCCGCCGCCTGGGACGCCGACGTCAAGCCGGCACTGCTGCCGCGGACGATCTGCGGCAAGCACGTCGTGATGTACCGCAAGGCCGATGGCTCGGTGGCCGCACTGGAGGATGCCTGCTGGCACCGCCTGGTGCCGCTGTCCAAGGGACGGCTCGAAGGCGACACGGTCGTCTGCGGCTATCACGGGCTGAAATACAACGCGCAAGGGCGCTGCACCTTCATGCCCTCGCAGGAGACCATCAACCCGTCGGCCTGCGTGCGCGCCTATCCGGTGGTCGAGCGTCATCGCTACATCTGGCTCTGGATGGGCGATCCCGCGCTGGCCGATCCCGCGCTGGTGCCCGACCTGCACTGGAATCACGATCCCGCCTGGGCCGGCGACGGCAAGACCATCCACGTCAATTGCGACTACCGCCTCGTGCTCGACAATCTCATGGATCTCACCCACGAGACTTTCGTGCACGGCTCGTCCATCGGCAACGAGGCGGTCGCGGAGGCGCCGTTCGACGTCACCCATGGCGAGAAGACGGTGACAGTGACGCGCTGGATGCGCGGCATCGAGGCGCCGCCGTTCTGGGCCAAGCAGCTCGGCAAGGAACCCGGCAAGTCCGGCCTCGTCGACCGCTGGCAGATCATCCGCTTCGAGGCGCCGTGCACCATCGCCATTGATGTCGGCGTGGCGCCGACCGGCACCGGCGCGCCCGAAGGCGACCGCTCGCAGGGCGTCAACGGTTTCGTGCTCAACACCATCACGCCGGAGACCGAGAAGACCTGCCACTATTTCTGGGCCTTCGTTCGCAACTACCAGCTCGGCGAGCAGCGCATCACCACCGAGATCCGCGAGGGCGTCTCCGGCATCTTCCACGAGGACGAACTGATCCTCGAGGCGCAGCAGCGCGCGATGGACGAGAATCCTGATCGCATCTTCTACAATCTCAACATCGACGCCGGCGCCATGTGGACGCGCAAGCTGATCGACAAGATGGTGGCAAAGGAAAACCCGCCCCAGCATCTCCAGGCCGCGGAGTAAGCCGACATGGCCGAGCGTGAGGTCGACCGCTCCGTCTCGCAGACCGTGAAGGCGCAGCTCGCGCTGCGCGACCAGCTCCTCTCGGGCTCGTTGCGCCCCGGCGAGCGCATCTCCGAGCTCCAGGCGGTGGAGACGACCGGCGCCTCGCGCACCCCGGTGCGCATGGCGCTGGTGCGGCTGGAGGAGGAGGGCCTCTTGGAGGCGATCCCCTCTGGCGGCTTCATGGTGAAGGCGTTCTCCGAGCGCGACATCTCCGACTCGATCGAGCTGCGCGGCACGCTGGAAGGGCTCGCCGCGCGCTTTGCCGCCGAGCGCGGCGTCTCCGCGCGCGAGCTCGAGCCGCTGAAGGAGTGCCTGGCCGCGATTGACGAATTGTTGCGCCAGGTCCCGATCTCGGTCGATGCGTTCTCGTCCTATGTCACGCTGAACGCGCGCTTCCACGCCCTGCTCACCGAACTGTCGCGTAGCCCGCCGCTGATCCGGCAGATCGACCGCGCCTCGTCGCTGCCGTTTGCGTCCCCGAGCGGTTTCGTGATGGCGCAGTCGGCGCTGCCCGAGGCACAGCAAATCCTGTTCATCGGGCAGGAGCACCACCGCGTCGTGATCGACGCCATCGAGAACCGCGAAGGCGCCCGCGCCGAGGCGGTCATGCGCGAGCACGCGCGGCTTGCGGTGCGCAATCTGCGGCTCGCGCTACGCAACCGGACCCATCTCGACCTGCTGCCGGCGCTGGCGCTGATCAAGTCCGCAACCGATTGAGGGAAGTGCCATGCGCTTCATCGAAACCTGGAGTCCGGCCACGCTCGTCTCGACGCGCGATCTCGCGCCCGGCATCCGCGAATTCCTGATCCGGCCGGATCAGTTCGACGGCGCCGCCTATCCGGTCGGCAGCCACATCAATATCAGCGTTACCATCGACGGGCAGCCCGAGACGCGGTCCTATTCGCTGGTCGGGGAAGCCTCGTCGCGGGGTTTAAGGATCGCGGTGCGCCGCGCCGAGGATTCACGTGGCGGTTCGCGCTATATGTGGTCCTTGCAGCCGGGCGCGCGGCTCGACGTCACGACGCCCGCCTCGCTGCTCGCGGTTGATTGGGCGCGCCAAAACTACTGTCTGATCGCCGGCGGCATCGGCATCACCCCGATCCTCGGTGCGGCGCAGGCGCTCGCGCGGCGCGGCGCCGATGTCACGCTGCACTACGCGGTGCGCTCGCGCACCGAGGCCGCCTATCTCGACGATCTCGCCGCAACGCTCGGTGATCGCCTGGTCGTTCACGCCAGCGATGAGGGCAGGCGGCTCGATCTCGACGCCCTGTTCGCCTCGGTGCCCAAGGAAGCGCTGGCGCTGTTCTGCGGCCCGATGCGGATGCTGGATGCCGCGCGCCACGCCTGGATCGGCGCCGGCCATCCGCTTCCCGATCTCCGCTACGAGACGTTCGGCTCCAGCGGCACGCTGCCGACCGAGACGTTTCGCGTGCGGCTCAAGGGCTCAGATGTCGAGCTGGAGATCCCGCGCGAGCGCTCGATGCTGGACGTGCTGAATGCCAGCGGCCACGAGGTGATGTACGATTGCAAGCGCGGCGAATGCGGCCTGTGCGCCATCGACGTGGTTGCCATCGACGGCGAGATCGACCATCGCGACGTCTTCTTCAGCGACCATCAGAAGCAAAGCAACCAGAAGATCTGCGCCTGCGTCTCGCGCGCACGGGGCACCATCACGGTGGACACGCTGCTGCGGGCGGATCCGGTCTGAGGCAGCTGCCCGGCCTTCATGGTTCGAGACGCGCCGTAAGGCGGCGCTCCTCACCATGAGGGTCTAAAGTCTCGCCGCGAAGAAGGACCTCATCCTGAGGAGCTCGCCAAAGGCGAGCGTCTCGAAGGATGCGCCGCAGAGGGTCTACGCCGCGTATGTCGCCCGCAACTTCTTCGTTTCGAGCAGGGCCAGGACGCCATCCGCCGACACCGGCCGGCTGATGAGATAACCCTGAACTTCGTCGCAACCGATCTGGCGCAGATATTCGAGCTGGTCGGCGGTCTCGACGCCTTCCGCAACCACGCCGATGCGCAGGTCGCGCGCGAGCCCAATCACCGATTTCACGATCGCGGCGCAGTCCGGCTGCACCAGCATGTCGCGGATGAAGGATTGGTCGATCTTGATGCGGCTGAACGGCAGCTTGCGCAGGTAAGTCAGCGAGGAGAAGCCGGTGCCGAAATCGTCGAGTGCCACGGTGACGCCGAGCTCCAGCAGCGCATTCAGGACGGACGCGGCCGAGCCGTATTTCGACAGCAGCATCGATTCCGTGATCTCGATCTCGAGCCGGTGCGGCGCGACCTTTGCGTCCGCAAGCGCCTGCACGATGATCTGGAGGAGGCCGTTGTTGTGAAACTGCGCGGCCGAGAAATTCACGGCGACCCTGATCTCTTTGGGCCACTCGGCAACCATCGCGCAGGCGCGGCGGACGACCCATTCGCCGATCTCGTGGATCAAGCCGGTTTCCTCGGCGATGGGAATGAACTCGCTCGGCGGCACCAGCCCGCGCTGGGGATGCTGCCAGCGCAGCAGCGCCTCGAAGCCGGTGATGCGGTTGCCGCCGAGGTCGAGGAATGGCTGGAACACCAGGAACAGCTCGTCCCTGGCGATGGCGCCTTCCAGATCGGATTGCAGCGCCTTGCGGTCGCGGGACGAGCGGTCGTCCGCTTCCTCGAAGAAGCAGACCGTGCCCGGCCCGGCCTTCTTGGCGCGGTAGAGCGCGGCGTCGGCGTTCTTCATGACATCGAGCGGCGTATTGCCGTCACGCGGCGCCAGCACGATGCCGACGCTGGTCGCGCCGACGATCTGGCGGCCCTCGATCCGGAACGGTTCGTCGAAGGCCGCGACGAAGCGCTCGGCGATCTCGAGCGCATCCTCCGGCCGCACCAGATTGGCCATCACCAGCGCGAACTCGTCGCCGCCGATGCGTGCGACATGCTCGGCCGCGCGGGTGCAGCGTTGCAGGCGACTCGCGATCTCGACCAGAAACTCGTCGCCGGCGGGATGGCCGAACTTGTCGTTGACCTCCTTGAAACGATCGAGATCGAGCAGAAGCACCGCGAATTCCTCGCCGGAGAGGCTGAGCCGTTTCAAGGCGCCATCGAGCGTTTCGCTGAAGGCGACGCGATTGGGCAGATGGGTCAGCGGGTCCTGCCGCACCGAACGCTCGGCCTCGATCTGCCGCATCACGCGCCGTGCGAACGCGAATGAATTGACGAACACGCCGCGCAACAACACGCTTCCGTAGACCACGACGAGAAAGGCGATCAGCAGGAAGGCGAGGTCGCCGTTCCTGCCGAGGCAGATGGCGATCCCCAGGAAAATGGGCGCCGTGAATGCGATGGCCGCGATCGGGATCGTGGCGAATGCAAGCGCGCCGCCGGCCAGCATTCCCGAGCAGAGGCAGGTGATGACGAGCTGCCCGCCGGTCGAGGCGCCTGCAAAGAACGCGACCGGGACGATGCCCCAGGCGGCGCCGAGAAGAGCGGCATTGCGCACCAGCCGGTGCATGGCGCGGCGCGAGACGAATTGCGGCTTGGTGATGCGGCGCGCGGCGTGGGATTGCAGACCGAACGCGATCGCGGCGCCGGCCACTGTGAGGGCCCAGATCAGCGCGAACATCCGGTCGGGCGACTGCCACAGCGCGATCGCCAGCACGATGGCGTTGCAGGCATTGGCGAGCATGATGCCGACCGAATAGCCGAGCACCAGCGACATCTGTTCGGCGCGGATATGGCCGGTGACGGCTTCGTCGGTTGCGGGACCGCCAAAGGCCGACAGATCGCCGGCGAACAGCCGCGCGAAATAGCTGGTCGTTTGAGTCCGCATTCCAGAGCCCAGCAGCACGAGCCGCTTGTCCGGCCCGGTCCGGAGAATTCGCTGCAAACCTTTGACGAACTATGAATGATCCGAGCTTGTGACGATTGCTGTGACCACTTCTGCGTGTTCGTGACGTCGTATCGATAACAAATCGATACAAATGCCTGGCGCTGGCGTTACCGCGGTCGCGGACTTGGGGTGAAGCTCCTGGACCGGAATGAACGGATGATAATCGCCTGTTTGGCGTCACAGCTTGTTTCTGTTCTTGCTCGCTCCCCTCAATTTCGGAGTGTCCGGCGTCGATTTCGCCCAATCGGCCATTTGAAGGCAGGTAAGCAGGTCAACATAGCTGTCACTGCCGCCAGCCGTTGCTTCGCCTTCGCATCGGTCTCGAAGGCTGCCGGAATTCGTGAGCCATACGGAATGAAGCTGTTGCAGGGCAGAATTTTCGTCGCGCATACAGTCGTCGTAGGACTGCGGCAGATCCAGCGCCATCGCCTTGTCAGTGGCTACGGTCGCCTTGCAGGTCGCTTCGACATTGAGTTGGGGCACGCGTTCGCTGACTGGAATCGCTGTTTGGCCGCCCATCATCGCGAAGGCTAGAAATAGAATCTTCATGCAGAACTCCCCCTGGCGAGATCTTACTGAAGTCGATTTATCAGACGACGGGCGAGCTTGTGTCCTATTGATCTGAATCAAGAGGACGAAGGAGCTTGTCTCTCCGACGAGAGCGCCACGGACACGGGCGCAATATGGAAGCTGGTATCCTTCAACCGCGCGGCGGACCGGAAGAGATTCTTGCGCTCCGGTTCTTCCTCACACCACCCGGCACTCCGAACAGCCAGGCCGCACCTTCAATTCCAAGAATGTGAGCCAAGTCGCAGTGCGGCAAATGTTGCACGTTCTCTGGCGCGCCTACGCCGGCCCACGCACGCTTGACACAGATCAAGAGAACTGACCGACTTTGCGAGATCAAGGGATTTTGGGGTTTACGCCAACGGAGTTTATTTCCATGGACATCACCCGTCGCAATGTAACGACTGGAGGTATGAGCCTGCTCGCCGGCGCCTCCACGGCCACGTCAACTCGTGCCGAGCATGGTGAATTCTTCGGCATCGGCGACGGACTTGAGGAGTTCGCACTCGCCACAGACGCTTATATCTTCGGCTACCCTTTGGTGACGATGGAGATGACGCGGAGAATCATCACCAACGTCGCGACGCCGGTCGGGACGCGGGCGCCGATGGGCCAGATCATCAAGCTGCGCAAATATCCCGACGCGTCCTTCCGCGACGTGACGGCGCCGAATGCGGACACGCTTTACACGACTGCGTTTTTCGATGTGGGCAAGGAGCCGTGGGTGCTCAGCATCCCCGACATGAAAGACCGTTACGCGCTGTTTCCGATGCTGGACGGCTGGACCACGGTGTTCCAGGTTCCGGGCAAGCGGACCACAGGCACCGGCGCGCAAACCTGCGCGATCACAGGCCCTGGCTGGAAAGGCGAATTGCCGGCGGGCGCCACGGAGTACAAATCGCCTACAAGCATCGTTTGGCTGCTTGGCCGTATCTATTGCACCGGAACGCCGGAGGATTACGCGGAGGTCCACAAACTCCAGGACGAATTCAAGCTGGCGCCGCTGAGCGCCTACGGCAAACCGTACACGCCGCCGGCGGGCACGGTTGATCAATCGCTCGACATGAAGACGGCGGTGCGCGAGCAGGTCAACCGCATGGGCGCGGTGGCCTATTTCACACTGCTCTGCGAACTGATGAAGAGCAATCCGCCTACGACCGCGGATGCACCGCAAATCGCCAAATTCGCCCGGATTGGCATCGTACCGGGCCAGGACTTCGACGCGAGCAAGCTCAAGGCGGATTTCGTCAAGCGCGTGCCCGAGGTCGGCTTTGATCGGATCATGCTCCAGTTCAAGGTCAACAAGGACGTCAAGGACGAGAATGGCTGGGCCTTCACGACCAAAACCGGCATCTACGGTACCGACTACCTGATGCGGGCGCTCGTCACCGCCATTGGACTCGGCGCCAACCGGCCGCAGGATGCCGTCTATCCGACTTCGCAGAAAGACGCGGAAGACCGGAAATACAGCGGCGCGCATAAATACGTCATGCACTTTGCCAAGGGCCAGCTTCCGCCGGCGCTCGGCTTCTGGTCGGTGACGATGTACAACGGCGAGTATTTCTTCGTGGCCAATCCGATCGACCGCTATTCGATCAGCGCGCGACAAAATCTGAAATCCAATCCGGACGGCTCGACCGATCTCTACATTCAGAATGAATCCCCGGGCAAGGACAAGGAGTCCAACTGGCTCCCGGCGCCCTCCGGCGACTTCGTTCTGATGATGCGGCTGTACTGGCCGAGCGAAAAGGCTCCCTCCATCATCGATGACTCCTGGAAACTTCCGCCGGCGAGGAAGGTGAGCTGAGGCACTAGCGCAAATAGGTCGAATTGTTCGCCAGCAATTTGGGGCAGACAAATGATGCGCGCCACGTCCAGGCAGACATGTCAGCTCTGGCTCATCCTCTTGAGTTTCGGCGCTGCTATGGCGCCACTCGGTTGCGTGTCCGATGCGGCATACGCGGATGAAAGTGGTGTTTCGTACTGGCTCCCCGGCCGCTTCAGTAGCCTCGCGGCAGCCCCCGCGGTGCCGGGCTGGTCCATGGCGGAGGTATACTATCACACGTCCATATCGGCGTTCGGGGCCACAGCTGCGGCCAGAGAAATTCGGTTGGGCGGAATTCCAAGGACAGTGAACGTCAGTCTGGATCTACATCTCAATGCGCAGGCCGATCTCCTGCTGCTCAATCCGACTTACACGTTCGCGACGCCGCTGCTGGGCGGACAATTCGCCATCGGCGTGACGGGCCTGTTCGGGCGATCGAGCGCCGGCCTCAATGGGACGCTGATGGCGGGCATCGGACCGTTCGGGGCAACCCGCTCGGGGAGCATCGGCGACTCCATCACTTCCATCGGTGACCTCTATCCCCAGGCGACACTGAAGTGGAATACAGGCGTTCACAACTTCATGACTTATGTGACGGGCGACATTCCAGTCGGCGCCTACGATCCAAACCGCCTTGCCAATCTCGGCATTGGCCGCGGCGCTATCGATGGCGGCGGCGGTTACACCTACTTCAATCCGCAAGCAGGGCACGAATTTTCCGCCGTCGTGGGACTTACCTACAATTTCAAGAACAACGACACCCAATATCAGAACGGCATTGATTTTCACTTCGATTGGGGCGCTTCCCAGTTTCTCTCGAAGCAGGTCTTTGTCGGGCTGGTGGGATATGCCTATCAGCAGATCACCGACGATGCCGGACAACACCCGATCCTCGGTGGCTTCCGGTCACGCGTCCTCGGCGTAGGCCCTCAGGTCGGCTTTCTGTTTCCTGTTCGAGACATGCAGGGGTACCTCAATCTGAAGGGATACGGTGAATTCGCTGCCGCGAACCGGCCGGCGGGCTGGAATACCTGGCTGACGTTTTCGATTTGACCAACGGCACCCACCAGCACGATAACGCCGACGCGGCCAATCGCAACGAAATAGGCGTCGATAGGTGACGGCGACGCTGGTGCGGCCGCAAGACCTCGGTAGATGGCTCAGCGTCCCAATTGCTTCGGATCGTAATAGAACCGTTCTTCGATCAGCTTGTCGTCCCGCCAGGTCTGCCATGCGATCTCATCCAACGTTCGGATGATGCCTTCGGCGTTGGTGAATCTGAAGGTCCAGCGCGTGGCGACATGGTCGCCTTCGATCAGGCTCGGCCCGATGCGCACTGCCTTGACCTCCTTGAAGGCTGCCAGCACGCCGCGCTCCTTGGCCGCGAGCTTGTCGCGTCCGACGAGGGGTTCGGCCTGGTTTTCACAGGTGGCAGCGTTCGGCGTGCAGTAGTCGAGGATCGCCCCGACGAAATCCCCGTCCTCCAATCGTTTGGCAAAAGCTTCGACGACATCACGGCTCGGCATGGCGCACCTCACGAGTAAAACCGACTAATAGTCGGTAAATACCGACCGACGGTCGAAAAGTCAACTGGCTGTCCTCGTCCGTTTCGACTACAGCAGACCCATGGCCAAACAGGCGGAGCGGCGCGCAGCGACATCGGAGGCGATCCTGACGGCGGCGCGCCGCCTGTTCGGGACGCAAGGCTTTGCCGCGACGACGATGGACGAGATCGCCGAAGCCGCCCACGTCGCCAAGGGCGCGGTCTATCATCACTTCAAGACCAAGGAGGCGGTGTTCGAAGCGGTGTTCGACCAGGTCTCGCGCGATCTCGTCGCCGAGATCGACAGCACGGCCCGTGCCGAGAAGGACGTGCTCGCCGCGATGGTCGCAGGCACCCAGCATTATTTCGCCGCGACCGCCAAGGGCCCGACCAGCCAGATCATCCTGCGCGACGGCCCGGCCGTGCTCGGCTGGGAGCGCTGGCGCGAGATCGACGCCAAACATTTCGGCGGCAAGCTGCCGCGCGCGATTGCGGCGGCGATGGAGGCCGGCCTGATCGCGCGGCAGCCGGTCGAGCCGCTGGCCCGGCTGCTGCTGGGCGCGGTGACGGAGGCCGCGGTCGCCTGCGCCGGACGCGCCGATATCGCAAGGGCGGGCGCGGAATACGCCCGTGCATTCAGGTCGCTGGTCGAGGCGCTGCGCGTCGCTGCATGATCGTGCTAAGTGATGATTGGAAACGCCCACACCAAACAAAAAGAACAGTAGCGCATGAACGCAACTTCCTCCCTGACGCCCTCCGACCCTGAATTCGACTACGTCATTGTCGGCGCCGGCTCCGCCGGCTGCGTACTCGCCAACCGGCTATCTGCCAACGGCAAGCACAGCGTGCTGCTGCTCGAGGCAGGCCCGAAGGATTCCAACATCTGGATCCACGTGCCGCTCGGCTACGGCAAGCTGTTCAAGGAAAAGACCGTCAACTGGATGTACCAGACCGAGCCCGAGCCCGAGCTGAAGGGCCGGCAGGTGTTCCAGCCGCGCGGCAAGACGCTGGGCGGATCGAGCTCGATCAACGGTCTCCTCTATGTCCGCGGCCAGCACGAGGATTACGACAGATGGCGTCAGCGCGGCAACGCCGGCTGGGGCTATGACGACGTGCTGCCCTATTTCAAGAAGGCCGAGAACCAGTCGCGCGGCGCCGATCAATATCACGGCAGCGGCGGCCCGTTGTCGGTGTCCAACATGGTCGTGACGGACCCGCTGTCGAAGGCATTCATCGATGCCGCGGTCGAGACCGGTCTGCCCTACAATCCTGATTTCAATGGCGCCACCCAGGAAGGCGTCGGCCTGTTCCAGACCACGACCCGTAACGGCCGCCGCGCCTCGACGGCGGTGGCCTATCTCGGCCCCGCCAAGGCCCGCGGCAATCTCAAGATCGAAACTGGTGCGCTCGGCCAGCGCGTGCTGTTCGAGGGCCGCCGTGCGGTCGGTGTTGAATACCGTCAGGGCGCCAATTTGCGCCGCGCCCGCGCGCGCAAGGAGGTCGTGCTGTCGAGCGGCGCCTACAACTCGCCGCAACTGCTCCAGCTCTCCGGGGTCGGACCCGGCGACCTCCTGCGCAAGCACGGCATCGATGTCGTGCTGGACGCGCCGGGCGTCGGGCACGATCTCCAGGACCACATGCAGGTCCGCATCGTCATGCGCTGCTCGCAGAAGATCACGCTGAACGACACCGTCAATCATCCGCTCCGCCGCACGATGGCCGGCGCGCGCTATGCGCTGTTCCGCAAGGGGTGGCTGACGATTGCGGCCGGCACGGCGGGCGCCTTCTTCAAGACCAGTCCGCGGCTGGCCTCGCCGGACATCCAGGTCCACTTCCTGCCGTTCTCGACCGACAAGATGGGCGAGAAGCTGCATGATTTCTCCGGCTTCACGGCGTCGGTATGCCAACTGCGTCCCGAAAGCCGCGGGTCCTTGCGCATCAAAAGCGCCGACCCGACAGTGCCGCCGGAGATCCGCATCAACTACATGTCGACCGAGACCGACCGCACCACCAACGTGGAAGGTCTGAAGATCCTGCGCAAGATATTGCATGCACCGGCGCTGAAGCCGTTCGTGGTCGACGAATACGATCCCGGAGCGAAGGTCGCCACGGATGCCGAGCTGTTGGATTATTGCCGTGAGCGAGGCAGCACCATCTACCATCCGACCTCGACTTGTCGTATGGGCAATGATGCGCTCGCGGTGGTCGATCAGCGGCTGAAGGTGAGGGGCCTGGAAGGCCTTCGAATCGTCGACGGCTCGATCATGCCCGATCTGGTATCGGGGAACACCAACGCGCCGATCATCATGATCGCCGAAAAGGCCTCCGACATGATATTGGAGGATGCGCGGTAAATCCGCGCACGGAAAGGGACCAGGGCTTGGCTAAGCGATTCAAGATCGGCACGCGCAAGAGCGCGATGGCGCTGGCACAGACGGAAGAGATCGCGCGCCGCCTGACCGCTGCCATGCCCGATCTCGACGTCGAGATCGTCAAGTTCGACACCACGGGCGATCTCGACCAGACCAGCAAGCTGCTGCCCCATGGCGGCAAGGGCGGTGCCTTCGTGGCGCAGATCCGCGCCGCCGTGCTGTCGGGCGAACTCCAGGCGGCGATGCATTCGCTCAAGGACATGCCCGGCAACGAAGACACGCCCGGCCTCGTGATCGGCGCCACGCTCTCGCGCGATCCTCCCAACGATGCGCTGGTGCTGCGTGACGGCGTGACGCTGGAGGCGCTGCGCCAATCACGTGGCAAGGGTTTCAAGATCGGCACCAACGCCGTCCGCCGCGCCGCCTATGCGCGGCGATTGTTTCCCGACGTCGAGATCATCCACTTCCGCGGCGCCGCCGACACGCGGGTGCGAAAACTCGACAATGCCGAGAAGCAGCGCCTGCCGGATGGCGGCGCGGTGGGGCCTGCGGATGCGCTCATCATGGCGCGGTCCGGCCTCGACCGCGTCGGCCTGTCACAGCGCATCGCCTACGAGTTTACCGCAGCGGAAATGCTCCCGGCAGCGGGGCAGGGCATCGTCGCCGTCGAATGCGCGGCACAGGACTGGCAGACGCGTCGCATCCTCGCATCGATCGACGATCCCTCCGCGCACGCCTGCGCCGATGCCGAGCGCGAGGTGCTGTGGGTGCTGAACGGCCATTGCAATTCGCCGGTGGCGGGCTTTTCGACCATCGCCGGCGATCAGATGTCGCTCACCGCGTCCGTGCTCGATCTCTCCGGCAACACCATCATCGAAGCCTTGCGTTCGGGCCCCGCCAATCGTCCCCGCGAACTCGGCCGTGCGGTGGGACTGGATCTGCTGGCCAAGGGCGCCGCCGAGATCATCGAGCGCAGCCGGCCGCGGTAAGTCGGCCGCGTGGCTTGGCATGGGTGCGATGATGACATCATGCGCCTGTTTTGCCCGACGGGTCAAATGTTGGCGCGATCTGATGCGATGACGGCGCGCCTGATTTCCGTCCGCCCTAAGTCATTGATCGGGCGTGATCTCTCTACTGTGCATGGGGTTGTTTTCGCGTTTTTTGTTTTTCCGCGCTCCCAGGCACAAAATAAATCAGCCCCGAACCCGCTTCAGCATCTGCTCGACATGGGCGATCGGCGTTTCCGGCTGGATGCCGTGGCCGAGATTGAAGATGAACCGCCCTTGCGCGAAATTCGCTAGCGTGTTGTCGACCGCGCGGTCGAGCGCGGCGCCGCCCGTGATCAGCACCAGCGGATCGAGATTGCCCTGAACCGCAACCTTGCTCTGCACACGCTCGCGGATGAAGGCCGGCTCCGCGGTCCAGTCGATGCTGACCGCGTTGACACCGGTCGCCTCGACGAAACCGGGCAATTGCGCACCGGCACCGCGCGGAAAGCCGATGATCTTGGCGTCCGGCACCTTGGCGCGCACGCCATCGACGATGCGCCGCGTCGGCTCGACCGACCAGCGCGCAAATTCGGCGGGCGGCAGCACGCCGGCCCAGGTGTCGAAGATCTGCAAGGCGTTGGCGCCGGCGGCAAGCTGGGTCAGCAGATATTCAATCGAGTTCTCGACCAGCACGTCGATGATCTCTGCGAACGCCTCCGGATGCCGGTAGGCCATCATCCGCGCCGGCGCCTGGTCGGGCGTACCCTGGCCGGCAACCATGTAGGTCGCCACCGTCCACGGAGCGCCGCAGAAGCCGATCAGCGCGATCTTGGGATCGAGCGCACCGCGCACGATCTTGAGGGCCTCGAAGACCGGTGCGAGCTTGCCGAAATCGGCGTGCTTCGCCAGCGTCGCGACCTTGGCGGGATCATCCAGCGGCTCGAGCCGCGGACCTTCGCCGACCTCGAAGCGCACGGAACGTCCGAGCGCATAGGGGATCACCAGGATGTCGGAGAAGATGATCGCCGCATCGAAGCCGAACCTCCGGATCGGTTGCAGCGTCACCTCGGCGGCAAGCTCGGGGTTGAAGCAGAGATCGAGGAAGCCGCCGGCCTTGGCGCGCACCTCGCGATATTCCGGCAGGTAACGGCCGGCCTGCCGCATCATCCAGACCGGCGGAATGACCTGCCGCTGGCCGGAGAGGACGTCGATGAAGGGTTTTGTCGCAGATTGGGGCACGAACGGTCCTGAGATGGTTACGGCTCCTGATACACCGCCGTGGCCCTGAGCGGAACAGGGGAACCAAGCGCAATTGGGCCGCGTTGACCAGCCAACGGAGGACGAGACCATGGCTGAGACATTCAACCCCGCGCCGCATGACAAGCACGCCGACGATCTGCACGAAGCGCTCGCCGCCGACCGCCACGCCAAGCTCGACGCTGGCCTGAAGGATACCTTCCCCGCTTCCGATCCCGTGAGCGCCGCCCAGCCAACGCCCTCGAAGGCCGATGCGGAGGCCGACAATCCCTCGCTCTGGGACAAGGTTAAGGCCATCTTCAGCTAACCGCGGGTGCGCCGGATTCCGATAGGTTTGCTAAAGCCTTGTTAGCGATGCGCTGATTCCGGCGTCCGTACGACTACGGGAAACCGGGGACATCGTTGCATATTTCTCCCGGCCTTTCAGGTTTCACTAACAGAAGCAGCAGAGTTTCCGATCTTCGGAGAATTCTGCCGCATGAGTGCTGTGACCAAAAGAGCCGGATGGAGCCGCCTGCCGCTGCGGGCGGCTGCGTTCGTCGCGCTGACCTGCGTGGCCATCCTCGGCGTCAGCGGCTGGCGGGAATGGGCGGCCCGCGACGCGGTGCTCAAGAGCGCCGAGGCAGAGATGGCGAATGTTGCGCGCTCGTTGACGCAGCATGCCGAGGACAGCCTCGATCTGCTGGATTCAGGCGTCGTCGGCGTCGTCAGCCGGCTGGAGATGGACGGCACCGAGCCGGCCACGATCGCCAAGCTTCGAACCCTGCTGGAGGCGCGCAAGAAGGCGATAGAGCGCATCCACAACCTCGCCATCATCGACGACCACGGCAACTGGTTGACCTCGCCCGGCACGATCGGCTCGACGCTCAACGACGACGCGTTCTTCCGTTATCACCAGCTCTCGCCGAAACGGGAGCCCCATGTCGGCCGGCCCGTGAAGAGCCTGCTCGACGGCGAGTGGGTCGTCACCCTGTCGCGCCGTTTCAACAAGCCGGACGGCAGCTTCGGCGGCGTGGTGCTCGCGACCATCAGCTCGGGATATCTCTCGCATTTCTACGAACAGTTCGAGATCGGCCGCAACAGCTCGGTGGCGTTGACACACGGCGACGGCCTGATCATCGCGCGCTACCCGAGCAATGAGAAATTCATCGGCCGCAGCGTTGCCAATACGCCGCTGTTCCGCGACGCCGCCCTGCAGCGGCCGGGTGGCGTCTATCATTTCAAGTCGCCGCTCGACGGCGCCGAACGCGTCAGCTTCTTCAAGCGCTCTGGCCGTTATCCGCTGATCCTGCTTGCAACCGTCGACAAGGACGAACTGCTGGCGCCTTGGCGTGCTGCGGCGATCTCTCGCATGCTCTACGTGCTCGCGCTGGTCATGCTGCTCGCGATCATCGGTGCTGTGCTGGTGCGGCAGTTGCAGCGGGGCCAGAGTATGGCGGCCGCGCTGGTCGAGAAGGAAGCGCATTTCCGACTGCTTGCCGAAGGCTCCAGCGACATGGTGACGCGTATCGGGCTCGACGAGCGGCTGCGCTATGTCTCGCCGTCGTCGATTGGCGTCGTCGGCTGGCGCGCCAATCAGCTGATCGGTACCCTCGCGCTCGCCGGCGTTCACGCCGACGACCGGCCGCAGGTCCAGGCTCTCGTCGATGCCATGAAGCGCGGCGAGAAGGAGGAGGTGCGCGTCACCTATCGCAACGCGCACCGGCAGAATGCCGAAGTCTGGCTCGAATCGACCATGCGGGTGACCCGCAAGGAGAATGGCAGCGTCGACGGCGTGGTCGCGATCTCGCGCGACATCACCGAGCAGAAGAAGCTCGAGACCCGGCTCGAAACGCTCGCGATCGAGGACAGCCTCACCGGGCTTGCCAATCGCCGCCGCTTCGATGAACGATTGAAGGAGGAGTGGGCGCGTGCCTATCGCGAGCGCTCCAGCCTCTCTTTGCTGATGATCGACGTCGATCACTTCAAGTCGTACAACGACGAATACGGCCATCCCGCGGGCGATGCCTGCCTCCGGCAGGTGGCGCAGATCATCGCCGCCGAGATGCATCGTTCCGGCGATCTGGCGGCGCGTTACGGCGGTGAGGAGTTCGCCATGCTGCTGCCGAACACCGACGCTGCCGGCTGCGCCCTGATCGGCGACCGGATCCGACGGGCGATCCGCGATGCGGGCCTCGTCCACACCAGCAACCATGCGGCCGGCTGCGTGACCGCTTCGCTCGGCGGTGCTGCGTGCCGGCCGGCGCTGGAGCGCACGGCCGGCGTGGTCTCGCTGATCGAGGCCGCCGACCAGGCGCTCTATGCCGCCAAGGAGGCCGGGCGCAACCGGCTGATGATGTCGGGCGAGGTGAGCAACCTCCTGCTCAAGGCGTCCGGTCAGTAGCCTCAATAATGCGGGGGGCGCTCATTGGCGGCTCCCGGCGCATTCGCCTCGGCCTCCTGCAGCCGCTCGCCGAGCTCTGCGATTCTCCGCGTCAGCGCGTCGATCTGCTTCCACTGCGCGGTGATGGTCTGGTTCAGCGTCTCGATCGCGTCGTCCTGATAGGCGAGGCGGGTCTCCAGCGTGTCGATGCGCTCGCCGAGCGTCTTGATCTCATTCGTCACGTGCCGCGTCCTTGTCCCGTTCTCGCGAGCCAGGTTCTCGTAATCCAAATTCTTGCAAACCATGGCCGAGCGCGACGCGCTCGTCGAACACGAAGCATTCGCCGCGCCAGCGACTCTGAGCCTCGGGCACCTCTTCCAGATATTTGAGAATGCCGCCCTTGAGGTGATAGACCTCGGCAAAGCCGCGCGCGAGCAGGTGCGCGCTCGCCTTCTCGCACCGGATGCCGCCGGTACAGAACATCGCGATTTTGCGGTGTTTGGCGGAATCGAGCTGGTCGGCCGCAAAATCCTTGAACTGACCAAAACTCCTGATGCCTGGATCGAGCGCGCCCTCGAACGTTCCCATCGCCACCTCGAAGGCGTTCCTGGTGTCGAGCACCAGCGTGTCGGGCGCCGCGATGAGCGCGTTCCATTCGGCCGCATCGACATAGATACCGACCTGCCGCGTCGGATCGGCGGCTTCGTCGCCGAGCGTGACGATCTCCTTCTTCAGCCGCACCTTGAGCCGGCCGAATGGCATCGTCTCGGCGGTCGAGAACTTCAGTTCGAGATTGTTCAACCTACCGCCGAACATATCGCCGTGCGCGAGCTCATGGGCGAGCGCGTCGATCGCCTCGCCCGGGCCCGCGACCGTGCCGTTGATGCCCTCCTGCGCGAGCAGCACGCTGCCCTTCAGCGCCAGGCCGGCGCAGAACGCGCGCAGCGGCTCGCGCAGCTCGCGGTAATCGGGCAGGGCGGCGAATTGGTAGAAGGCGGCGACCTTGTAAATCATGGCGCCCGTTTAGCAGGCGCAGCCCGCCCGGAAAACCCGCAAGGAGCAGCTCTATTCCCAACGGATGGCAGCCATTTCCCTGGCATGCCAGCATTGCCCCGGCGGGCCGGAATGTGTCATGTAGGCCCGGCTTTTTCCGAAACGACACGCCATCCGCGCCAGACGCCAATGAGAGCAAGAATTCGATGAGAAACTTCCATTTCCCCGGCAGGTCCACGGTCCACGCCACCAACGCGATGGTGGCGACCTCGCATCCGCAGGCGTCGCTCGCCGCGATCGAGGTGCTGCGCGAGGGCGGCACGGCGGTGGACGCGGCCGTCGCGGGCTCGGCCATTCTCGGGGTGATCGAGCCGCAATCGACCGGCATCGGCGGCGACTGCTTTGCGCTGATCCAGCCGCGCGGCGAGGGCAAGATCATCGCCTATAACGGCTCCGGCCGCGCCCCGAAGGCGGCGAACGCCGACTGGTATCTCGAACGCAAGATCAACTCCGTGCCGCTGACCTCCGCGCATGCGGTCTCGATCCCCGGCGTGATCGACGCCTTTGCGACCGTTTTGCGCGATCACGGCAAGTTCGGCTTCGACCGGCTGCTTCAGCCCGCGATCAAGGCCGCCGAGGAAGGCTACGTCGTTGCCCCCCGCATCGCCTTCGACTGGAAGAACCAGTTCGAGAAGCTGAAGGCCGGCACCAACACGGAGCGCTATCTGCTGCCGGACGGCAAGCCGCCGGTGGCCGGCGACGTCATTCGCCAGGCCGAGCTCGGCAAGACGCTGCGGGCGATCGCCAAGGACGGCCGCGACGCCTTCTACAAGGGCCCGATCGCGGAAGACATGGTGGAGACCCTGCGCGGAATCGGCGGCCTGCACACGCTCGACGATTTCGCCGCGCATACCACCGAGACGACGACGCCGATCGGCACCATGTACAAGGGCTATGACGTCTGGCAGTGCCCGCCGAACGGACCCGGCCTCACCATGCTGCTGATGTTGAACATCCTGTCGCGGTTCGACCTGACGAAATACGCGCCGCTCAGCGTCGAGCGTTTCCACCTCGAAGCCGAGGCCGCGCGCATCGCCTACATGCATCGCGAGCTGCATGTCGCCGATCCCGAGCATATGCAGGTCGAGGTCGCCAGGATCCTCGCCAAGGAATACTGCAACGAGCACATCGACAAGATCCGCATGGACGGCATGCTCGACCTGCCGAACGTCGCGCCACCGATGAACCCCTCGACCATCTACATCACCGTCGTGGACAAGGACCGCAACGTCTGCTCGTTCATCAACTCGGTCGCGCATTCCTTCGGCTCGGCGATCGTCTCGAACAAGACCGGCGTTTTGCTCCAGAACCGCGCCGGTGGCTTCCGCATTCAGCCCGGCCACCCCAATTGCATCGCCGGCGGCAAGCGTCCGCTGCACACGATCATGCCGAGCCTGCTCACCAAGGGCGGGCGTTCCGTGATGCCGTTTGCGGTGATGGGCGGACAGTATCAGCCGGTTGGCCAGACTCATGTGGTGACCAACATTCTCGATTACGGCTGCGACGTGCAGGAGGCGATCGATATGCCGCGCGGCCTGCATTACGAAGGCCAGTACCAGCTCGAGGACAGCGTGCCGGCCGATATCGTCGAAGGCCTGAAGAAGCTCGGTCACAAGACCGCCAGCGTCGTCGGTCCGCTCGGCGGCGCGCAGGCGATCTGGATCGACTGGGACAAGGGCACGCTCACCGGCGGTTCCGATCCGCGCAAGGACGGTTGCGCGCTGGGATACTGATCGCCGCGTGCGGGGTTCCCCGCGCAAGATCAGGAAAAGTTGACGAAGGGCGGCGCGGCATTTGCTGCGTCGCCCTTTGTCGTTCGGAACGGAGTTCATTGCTTCAGGTTAAGGGCCGATGAGCGGTGCCGGCGTGCGCTGCTTGCTCGAAGCGGCGGAGGCCCTCCATGTCCGAAAAGCCAGGTTCCGGACCATCCGGATTCGATCGGCGCGCCTTCATGGCGGGCGCCGCCGGCAGTGCGCTGGTCCCTATGACCGCGCGTGCGGCCGCGCAGGATGCGAGCGTGTCGACCGCCCAGGATCCGGCACTTCCTGTCGATGTCACGCTGCGGGTCAATGGCAAGGACAAGCGCCTGCGCATCGACGCGCGCACGACGGTGCTCGACGCGCTGCGGGAGCATCTCAAGCTCACCGGCAGCAAAAAGGGCTGCGACCACGGCCAATGTGGTGCCTGCACGGTCCTGATCGACGACCGGCGCGTGGTGTCGTGTCTGACGCTCGCGCTCGCGGCCGAGGGGCAGGAAATCACGACGATCGAAGGCCTTGCCACCGACGATCATTTGCATCCGATGCAGCAGGCCTTCGTCGACAACGACGCGTTTCAATGCGGCTATTGTACGCCGGGCCAGATCATGTCCGCCGTGGCCTGCGTCAAGGAGGGACACGCGGGCAGCGAGGCCGATATCCGCGAATACATGAGCGGCAACATCTGCCGCTGCGCCGCCTATCCCAACATCGTCGCCGCCGTGAAGCAGGCGGCGCCCGAGATCATGAAAGGCTAGGGGCATGCGATCGTTTTCGTATCAAAGGGCAACAGACCCTGACATGGCCGTGCAGGCGCTCAGCGCTGCCGCGGCTGCGAACAATCCGCTGACCAAGGCTACGGCGCAGCCGCTCGCGGGCGGCACCACGCTGATCGACCTGATGAAGCTGGACGTGATGCGGCCCGCCGCGATCGTCGATATCAATCCGCTGGCGCGCAGCTGGTCGGCGATCGAGCCCGGCAGTGACGGCTTGCGGCTCGGCGCGCTCGCCAAGATGTCCGACGTGGCCGCCCATGCCGAGATCCAGCGCAATTATCCGGTGATCGCGAATTCCCTGAAGCTCGCCGCCAGCGCCCAGCTGCGCAACATGGCGACGCTCGGCGGCAACGTGATGCAGCGAACGCGTTGCGGCTATTTCCGCGACGTCTCTTATGAGAATTGCAACAAACGCAATCCCGGCTCGGGCTGTGCCGCCATGGACGGCGTCAATCGTATGCATGCGGTGCTAGGTACGTCCGATCAGTGCATCGCCACCTATCCCGGCGATTTTGCCCAGGCATTGATCGCGCTCGATGCGATGATCGAGATCAACGGCAGGTCCGGCACGCGCAACCTGCCGTTCGCAGAGTTGCACAAGTCGCCCGGCAGGACGCCTGACATCGAGACGACGCTTCGGCCCGGTGAGCTGATCTCTGCGTTCTCCGTTCACGGCCGCTGGCCGCGCTCGGTGTATCTCAAGGCGCGCGACCGTCAGTCCTACGAGTTCGCGCTGTCGTCGGCTGCGGTCGCGCTCGACGTGCAGGATGGCACGATCAGGGACGCGCGTGTCGCGCTCGGCGGCGTTGCCACCGTGCCGTGGCGAGCGCGCGAGGCGGAAGCGCTGCTGAAGGGACAGACATTCGACGATGGTCTGGCGCAACGCGTGGCCGACGTCGCGTTTGCCGACGCCAGGGGCCGCCAGCACAACAGCTTCAAGATCGCGCTCGGCAAGCGCGTGGTGGCGCGCGCGCTCCAGCAGGCCGTAACGATGGAGATCTGATCATGACCGCTGCAGCTCCCGAGCCGAAAGCGAACATGGGCAAGCCGGTGCCGCGCTATGACGCGGCCGCAAAGGTCACCGGACGGGCGACATATGCGTCAGACATGCCGCTCGACAATCCGGCCTACGCATTCCTGGTCACCAGCGGCATCGCCAAGGGCCGCATCGACAATTTCGATCTCGATGATGCCAGACGGGTCCGTGGCGTGATCGACATCGTCACGCACGAGAACGCTCCCAAGCTGAAGGAATCGAAACTGTTCAGCAATGGCGGCTATGCCGGCACCACGATCCAGCCGCTGAAATCGGCCGACATCGCCCATGACGGCCAGATCATCGCCGTCGTCATCGCCGAGAGTTACGAGGCGGCGCGCGAGGCCGCCAATCGCGTCAAGGTCAGCTACACGGCCGTGGCACCGAGTGCGAGCTTCGACTCGCCGGGGATCACCACGGCAGCGGCAAAGGGACAGAACGCGCAGTTCAAGGAAGACCCGGAGGTCGGCGATTTCGCCAAGGCGTTCGACGCGGCCGAGGTCAAGCTCACCGCCTCCTATGAAACGCCGACCCAGCACCACAATCCGATGGAACTGTTTACGACGAGCTGCGCCTGGATGGGCGACGAGCTCGTCATCTACGAGGGCAGCCAGTATGTCTATGGCCTGAAGAACGGCGTCGCCGAGCAGCTCGGCATCGACGCCGACAAGGTCCGTGTCGTCAATCCCTATGTCGGCGGCGGCTTTGGTTCGCGCGGCTCGATGACACCCCGCACCGCCATCATCGCCGGCATTGCCAAACGCCTGAACCGGCCGATCAAGCTGGTGCCGACCCGCGACCAGGGTTTCACCATCGCGACCTACCGCGCCGAGACGCGCCATGAGATCAGGCTTGGTGCGGGTCGGGACGGCAAGCTGGTGGCTTTGAGGCATGACGGCGCGGAGGTTTCGTCGCGGCCGGATGCTTACTGCGTCGGCGGCACCAAGACGACGACACGGCTCTATGCCTGCCCGAACGTCGCCAGTCTGGTGTCGATCGTGCGTGCCGACCGCAACACGCCGGGCTTCATGCGCTCGCCGCCGGAGGTGCCGTATCTCTTCGCGCTGGAGAGCGCGATGGACGAGCTTGCGGTGAAGCTGAACATGGACCCGGTCGAGCTCCGCCGCATCAACGACACCAACGTGGAGCCGATCGGCGGCAAGCCCTATACGTCACGGTCGTTGATGGCGTGCTTCGACGAGGCCGCCAAGGCGTTCGGCTGGTCGCAGCGTTCGCCGCAGCCGAAATCGATGTCGGACGGCGACTGGCTGATCGGCTATGGCTGTGCCGCCACCTGCTATCCGACGCAGATGGCGCCGTCTGCCGCGCGCGTCCGCCTCCAGCGCGACGGCCGTACCCGGGTCGAGATCGCCGGTCACGAGATCGGCACCGGTGCCTATACCGTCATCGCCCAGACCGCGGCCGAGCGGCTCGGCGTGCCCCTGGAGAAGGTCGCGGTCTTCCTGGGTGACAGCGATCTGCCGCCGGCGCCTGTTGCCGGCGGTTCGAACTCGACTGCCAGCACCTGCTCGGCGGTGATGATGGTGTGCGACCGGATTCGTCAAAGGCTGTTCAAGGCCGTGATGCCGAGCGACAGCCTTGCCGACAAGGCCAAGGAGACTGTCGGCATCAGCCAGGCGCCGAGCACGCAGGCGGCGCAGAGCGATCGTCCACTCGATCTCGATAAGGCCTTCGACGCACTCGGTGTCGGCATCGTCGAAGAATACGGCGAGTGGAAGCCCGAGGGGGCGCCGCTGGATTCGTTCACGGCGATGCACAGCGGGCACGCGCGGCTCGTCGGGGGCCATCAGATGAAGGACAAGATCGCCTATGCCTTCGGTGCCGAGTTCGTCGAGGTCCGCGTCAACCGCTTTACCCATGAAATTCGTGCGCCGCGGCTGGTGGGAGCGTTCGCGGCGGGCCGCATCATGAATCCGCGCACGGCGCGCAGCCAGCTCATGGGCGGCCTGATCTGGGGCATGTCCTCGGCGCTGCTGGAAGCCACCGAGATCGACGAGCGCAATGCGCGCTACGTCAACGACAATCTTGCCGATTATCTGGTGCCCGTGAATGCCGACGTGCCCGGTGTCGAGGTGATGCTGCTTTCCGAGCAGGACGATCACATCAACCCGGCAGGCGTGAAGGGCCTCGGCGAGCTCGCCAATGTCGGCACCAATGCGGCCATCTGCAATGCGATCTATCACGCCGCGGGCCAGCGTATCCGCAAGCTGCCCGTGCGGCTCGAAAATATCGAGGTGTGAGGGGTGGCAACGGCGTCGGCGTTGCGCTAGACACCTTGCGCCTCAAACGGAAGGTCTCTTATGCAGCGTTTACAGCGCGTGCTCCTCGCCATCATGTCGGCACTCGCGATCACCGTGATCGCCGGCGTGTCCGATTTCGTTTCCACCACGGCCTCGGCCCAGACCGCAGGGAAGACCATGACCACAGCTTCAGGTTTGCAGATCACCGACAGCGTCGCCGGCACCGGCGCTTCGCCGAAGCCCGGCCAGATCTGCGTGATGCACTACACCGGCTGGCTCTACGAGAACGGCCAGAAGGGCAAGAAATTCGACTCGTCGGTCGACCGCAACGAGCCGTTCGAATTCCCGATCGGCAAGGGCCGCGTCATCGCCGGCTGGGATGAGGGTGTTGCCTCCATGAAGGTCGGCGGCAAGCGCACGCTGATCATTCCGCCGCAGCTCGGCTATGGCGCCCGCGGCGCAGGCGGCGTGATCCCGCCAAACGCGACGCTGATGTTCGACGTGGAATTGCTCGGGGTGAAGTGAGCCCGTAAACAAAAAGACCGGCCTCTCGGCCGGTCTTTTCGCTTTCAGTGCGACGGTGTTATCTCGTCTTATTCCGTCGCGCGCTTGGCTGCGGCCGCGGCGCGATCGACCGCGTCCTTCGCGGCATCCTTGGCGTCGCCCATGGCCTGCTGGCCCTTGCCCTTCACTTCCTGGACCGCACCTTCACCCTTCAGGCGTTCGGATCCGGTGGCTTCACCGACGCCCTGCTTGGCCTTGCCCATTGCCTCGTTTGCGGTGCCCTTGATCTTGTCGGTCGTGCTACCCATGAAACTCTCCTGCGGTTTGCTCGCTGGGACAACGTCCGACGGTTACGGGGGTTCCGTTTTTGTTATGGCTCGATGTCGCGGCTTTGGGTTAGTTTGCCGCACACGGAACCAATAGAAAGCAAGTCCCATGACCGGCCATGACCATTCGCATTCGCACCATGACCACGATCACGACGATCGCTGGAAGCATGACGGCGTGCGCGTCATTCCCGGCAACCAGCTCGATACCAACGTGCCGTCGACGGCGGGCATGGACCGCGCGGCCGCGATCAATTTCGCGCGCGTCGGTGCGCAGAAATTGTGGGCGGGCACCGTCAGCATCAAGCCCGACGCCAAGACCGGCGCGCATCACCACGGCCATCTCGAAAGCGTCATCTACGTGGTGAAGGGCAAGGCGCGGATGCGCTGGGGCGAGAGCCTCCAATTCACCGCAGAGGCTGGCCCCGGCGACTTCATTTTCGTCCCGCCCTACGTGCCCCATCAGGAAATCAACGCCAGCCCGGACGAGGTGCTGGAATGCGTGCTGGTGCGCAGCGACGGCGAGGCGGTCGCGATCAACCTCGACATCGAGCCGGTCGAGAAGCCCGAGACCGTGCTGTGGGTCGATCCCATTCACCGCGATCCGAACGAGAAGAAGTAGGGCTGGCCCAAGACCGCGTCGGGCGATGCGACAGAACCCCGCAGGTTAGAGAGCGAGAAATATCCGGAAGCGCTGTCGGGTGGCAGCCCAGCCGTCCGTCCTTGGGCAGAACCCCGCCCAAGGAGCTCCGATGCCCAGGATGATTTTCGTCAATCTGCCCGTGACCGACCTCAAGCGCGCCACTGCGTTTTACGAGGCGGTCGGTGCGACGAGGAACCCGCAATTCAGCGACGAAACAGCGAGCTGCATGGTCTTTTCCGAGACCATCTACGCGATGCTGACGACCCACCAAAAATTCCGTCAGTTCACGCCGAAGCCGATCGCGGATGCAAAGACCTCAAACCAGGCGCTGTTCTGCCTGTCCGCGGACAGCCGGACCGAGGTCGACGATATCGTCAGCAGGGCCGCGGCTGCAGGCGGGGTCGCCGATCCCAGCCCGAAGGATGAATACAGTTTCATGTACGGCCGCAGCTTCGAGGATCCGGACGGCCACATGTGGGGTGTGAACTGGATGGACATGGCAGCCTTCGCCGCGCAGTCCGAGATGGCGAACCCCTGATCTAAGCCCACGACAGCAAGAAGCCGAAGAGGAGCATTCACGATGTCCAAGGTCGTTCCCTGCATGTGGTTCAACGGCGACGCCGAGGAAGCCGCGAAATTCTACGTCTCGCTCGTGCCGAATTCGGCGATCACGCATGTTCGGCGCAATGTTTCAGATGGCCCGTCCGGCAAGGAAGGCTCCGTGCTCGTCGTCGAATTCTCTGTGGCGGGACAGCCTTTGGTCGCGCTCAACGGCGGCATGAAAATGGAATACACCCACGCGATCTCGCTGATGATCCATTGCGACGATCAGGCCCAGGTCGACAGCGTCTGGAATGCGTTCCTGGCCCATGGCAGCAAGGAAGAGCAGTGCGGCTGGCTCAGGGATCGCTGGGGCGTGGCCTGGCAGGTGGTGCCGAAGGTGATGTTCGAATTCCTCTCGAGCCCCGAAAAGGCGGCTGCCGCACGCGCAATGCAGGCCATGATGAAGATGGTCAAGCTGGATGTGGAGGCGCTGCGGCGGGCGTTCGAGGGCAAGTCGGCGGCGTGAAGCGCGTGCCCTTGCCACATACTCACTGTCATCGCCCGGCTCGACCGGGCGATCCAGTACGCCGAGACGGTCGTGGGTCAATCCATAGGCCGCGGCGTACTGGATTGCCCCGGTCGAGCCGGGGCATGACAGCGGAATTTGAGGCGAGGTCCGCCGCTAATAATTGATCCGCAGCCCCACGCCGCCATGGATGGTGTTACCCACCGGCTGCGGGCCGAGCGTGCCGTTGGCGAACAGGTCGACGATCCAGCCCTTCTGCACGCGGAAGCCGAGCCGGCCGCCATATTCGAACCAGCCCTGGTTGCCCATGGTCGGCACCACCACGCCGTCGCCGGTCACGGTGGCGACGATGCCGCTATGGCCAGCGAATGACTGCACCCAGCCGCCATTGATGTTGGCCTCAATATTGCTGCCGTAGAGATGCGTCCACTGGCCGCCGATCTTGACCAGGCTGGTGCGGTCGGTGCCGGTCGCGATGCTGGCGTCGAACGGATTGAACGCCACTGCGCTGTCCGTATAGCCCGAGACGCGCTGCCAGAGCTGCCAGACCTCGATCGAGGCGGCGACCTCGTCGCGAGGCGACACGCGGCTCATCCAGCCGGCACGGCCATAGACGGCGTAGTTCGCGGCGTTGGTCGAACTCGTGACGCTCACCGGTCCGAGGCTCGTGTTGTAGCTGCGGGTGTAGCGCGCCTTCTCCCACGGCGTCAGGATCGTGCCGACGTCGAAGAACGGACGCGACGAGCCCCAGTCGGTGAAGTCATAACGCAGCGCGAAGGCGCCGATCGGCGCGCTGGTGATGTTGTAGCCGCCCTCGCTGTACTGCGTGTAGGCGATGCCGGCGAGCAGCGACAGATTGTTGGTCAGCTCCTTGCGGCCATGAATGCCCGCCGAGAACGAGCCGGCGGAGCCGAATGCGCTGACGCAGTTGCTGCAATTGACCTGCTCGTTGACGCCGAGCAGCACCGTGCCGAGCACCCGGTTGGTGATCATCTGGTTGAAGCGCTGGTTGGCAAGGCCGCCGATCGAGCCGCCGCTGGAATCCGCGCCAGTCGGCGTCGGGCTCGGCGAGGATGACGGATAAGGGCTCGGCGACGATGACGGGTTGGGGCTGGGCGAGGGCGAGGGGCTGTGGGTCGGCGACGGCGAGGGTGAATAGCTCGGCGCCGGGGTGGGCGTCGGACCTCCGCACTCGGACTCGCACGCCGTGGCGGCTGCCGCCGGACGGGCATCGACCGCGATCAACGCAAACGCAGCCACGGCGGTCAGCACGCTCGCGAGCATGAAGCGCCTGACGTTGAATACTTCCATCGTCAGCGCCCGCACAGCATGCCGTCGTCATGGGCGGCGGGCGTGATGGTCGGCGACGCGTCCGCATATTGGTTGACCGCGCACAGTCCCGCGCTCGCGGCGCAGGTCGCGGCAAAGGTCCAGGGCGGCGTATTGGTCTTATTGATAGAGACCTTGCCGCCGGTCGAGGTGATGATTGCGGTGTCGCCGGGCTGGGTGAGCTGGACGCACTGTTGGCTCGTCGTGCAGACACTGGCGGCGCCGTCCTGCAGCACGACGACCGAGCGGCCGCGCTGGGACAGGATATCGAGAGTGGTACCGCGCACGCCGATGGTCGCGAGCGGTGTGGTGATCTTGTAGGCGGTCTTCTCGGAATGTCCGGTGACGAAACGGAATGCGCCGGTCGTCATGCGGATCGCGACGTCACGATAGCTGTGCTCGTCGTTGAAGACGGTGCGGTCGAGCTTGAGCGTCGCGCTCGGACCGAGCGACAGATTGGTGCTGTCGGCCATCACGAAGCGCGCCGCGCTGCCGGCGCCGGTGCGCACGGTTTCGTCCCGCAGCATGCTGTCGCCGACGCTGATCGGCGTCGTGGTTGTGGCCACGCGAACGACTTCATTCTGAATCACGACGGCTTCACCGACGCGCGTCTGCGCTTGGGCGCAAGACGCCGCGCACAAGACCGTCGACAACAACGTGGAGAAAAGCCAGAAACGCAAATTCATTTCGCAACCGATCGATGTGTCCCTGATCGTACCGGATCACGCGCGCTTGCGATGTGGCGGAATTATCACAAGCAGCGCGAGACCTGCGTTATGCTTAGTGACAGTTGCGGCAGAATGCGTTCAATGAAAACCGCGATCTCAATTATTCTCGGCGGTGACGCAAATTTGCCACGCAAAACTTCCCCACAAGTGCCGCGCGACTTGGCCGCGGTTCCGAAGGTGTCGCGGAGCGCAGTGATTGCTGTCGCGATTTTCCTGGTCGCGCATCTTGCCCTGCTGATCGGCTTGACGACGCCGGAGAAGTTCGTCTTCGACGAAGTGCATTACGTGCCGGCAGCGCGGCAGATGCTGGCACCATCGATGTCGCAACCGATGCTCAATCCGATGCATCCGCCATTGGCGAAAGAGCTGATCGCGCTATCGATCGCGGCCTTCGGCGACACCGCGCTGGGCTGGCGCTATCCCGCGACATTGTTCGGCGCGCTCGCGATCGTCGCGATCTATCTGTGCGGCCTCGCGCTGTTCGCCGCGCAAGGGCCTGCGATCGCCGCCGCGCTGATCGCCGGCTGCAACCAGATGCTGTACGTGCAGGCGCGCGTCGCGATGCTCGACATTTTTGCACTCGGCTTCGGCCTGCTCGCGATTGCCGCCTTCATGCACGGTTTTCGAAAGGATCGTCCCCATGCATTGTTCGCGGCTGCCGGCAGCCTGTTCGGCTGTGCTGTCGCCTGCAAATGGAGCGGCCTTTTTCCGCTCGGAATCTGCATCGCCATCGTCGCGGTGATCCGCCTGATGCAGGGCTGGCACACCCTGTTTGCCGACGCGAAGCCAGAGGATTGGTACCGGCCCGATCTCTGGCCCGCCTTCAGATTACATCAGGTCGTGCTCTGCTTCATTGTCCTGCCCGCGATGACATATCTTGCGGCCTTCGTCCCGCTCTACGGCATGTCGCTGCCGGATTTGCTCGAGGCGCAGCGCCGGATCTTCGCCGACAACACCACCACTGCCATCGCCGGCCATACTTATATGAGCGCCTGGCCGTCATGGCCGCTGCTCGCGCGCCCGGTGTGGTTCCTGTTCGACAAGACCGCGGGCGACAATGTCTCCGCGATCGTATTCCTCGGGAATCCCCTGGTGCTGTGGCCGGCGCTGCCCGCGCTCGCCGTCGTGCTGCGCGACTTCGTCGTCGCGCGTCGCCGGGATGCGTTCCTGATCGCGGTGTTCTATTTCGGGTCCTGGCTCGCCTGGGCGTTGCTGCCGCGTACGCTGGCCTTCATTTATTACTATCTGCCGGCCGCGACCGTGGCGTCACTCGCGCTGGTCTACGTGCTGCGCCGGGACGGTCTGCCACGCTGGCTGTTGTGGGCTTATGTCGCGATCGCGGCAGCGGGCTTTGCCGCCATGCTGCCGATCTCGGCGGCCTTCGTCGGCACGTCGATGCAGAGCTTCAACCGGCTGATGCTCTTCCAAAGCTGGATATGATATCGCCGCCTGCCGGGGAACGGCAGGCGGCGCCTTTATGGGCGATGACCTGTGAATTACTTTGACGCGGTCTTGGTGTCCATGTTCACGACCTGGACGCGGCGGTTGATCGGGTCGGCGCCGTTGGCGGCGTCCTTCAGCTTGGTCTTGCCGTAGCCGACGGTGACGAGATCGGTGCCGGTGAGGCCGTAGTTCTGCACCAAATATTTCTTGATGGTGTCGGCTCGCCGCTCGGAGAGTCCCTGATTGTAGGCCTCGGTGCCGACCGCATCGGTATGGCCGGCGACCACGAAGGTCGAGCCCTTCAGCGAGGGATCGGACAGCGCCTTTCCGAGCGCCTGGACCGACGGCACCGACGTCTTGGCAATGTCGGCCGAGTTGTAGTCGAACTGGATCTCCAGATCGATCTTCGGCTTGGTCGCGGCGAGCTCGGCAATCTGCTCGCGCTCGCCCGTCGACAGCGACCGGGTCGAGCGGTTGCGCACGGTGTTCAGGAAGGTCGATTCCTTGGCCTGCACCGCCGGATCCACCTGCGGACCTGCGGACAGACCGCGGGTCGCCGCCTTCGGCTTCAGTGCATCCAGGATCTGGTTGGTCGAGACATTGCCGTCGCCGGCCATGGCCAGGCCGGCCGTCATCGAGAGAACTGCCGAGAGGGTTATCGCCTTCAGTGCAAAAGACTTATTAAAACCAGTCATTGTCGTATCCTCGTTGTGACGCCTGATGGCTATTTGATGCTGCAAGCATAGGGCAGGTTCAAAACCCCTGGTGTGATCTTGGTCACGCTGGAAACGGGGCCGTCCGGGGTCATGTCAGGGAATTTCAAGCGGTTTCGGGTTCATGGATGGCCGACCCGCGGTCCATTTGGAGGACGGACGCAGACGCGTGAAGAGAGTGGTCGCACGCTGCCCGGCGAGCGTTCGAGCCTTCGCAGTCCCGTCGTGATCCGCATCACTGAGGGCCGCCGCGCCCAGGTGCCGGCTCGGGGGCCGGGGCCGGTTCACTCAGGGAAACCCATGGTCACCGATTGTCGCAAAGCCGTCGCGTGTTGGCCTGTCTGCGAACAATTTTTCGGCCAGATGGACGCCTAGCAGGGCACAGCCTCCGACAGGCGCAAACGAAGGGAGCCGAGTTCCACCCAGTGGCGAGGCCAAGTGATTACCAGTTCTATCGCAGTGGCCCGCCGGATCGGACCGTGTCCCTGAGTTCCATGCCCATCTACATCGGGGCAGCGATGATCGCGGTGGCGATCCTGCTGTCGACGCTGATCACGGGGCTGACCTCCCGCTATGTCGGGCTTCAAGCGCCGACCGACGAGAACATGTGGCTGGTCGATCGTCTCACCGGCAGTGTCTATCGCTGCCAGGCGGAGGAGCGCGGCAAGGCCTCGTGCGAACCAGATGTCGCAACAGGCAGCGTGGGCGACCGGTCCAAAGCCCCGAAAGCCGGCCGCTGAGCCCCCGCCTTCGCACCGCAGCAAGAAAATTGTCTTCTCTACGAAACGTCTTCGCCGGAGAATACGTATTGCGAAGGCCGGCATGACGCCGGTTTCGTTTTACGGAGGAGACATTTCGATGAAGATCTTGCTCACAGCCGCCGCTTTTGTCGCGCTCACCCTTTCCCTTTCACCGGCATCCGCCGCCATGATGGCATGCACCAGCGATAATATGATGAAGTCCGCCGCCATGATGAGCGGCACGGCGGATACGCCGGCCAAGACGGCCATGAACAAGGAAATGGCCATGGCCAACACCGACATGAGCAACGGCAAGATGAAAAGCGCCTGCATGCATTACATGAAGGCGCAGAAGGCGATGTCGATGAAGTAGGCGCGGGTAGCGTACCTTCCGACCGCGCTGTCAGTAGATGGCAGCGCGGTTTTTCCTTGTCGCTCCTGGATCGGCTTCTTGCCTGGATGCGAATCCCGCTACACTGCATTCCGCAATGTCCCGCGCGCCCAAACCGATTCCACTCACCACGAAACAGGCCCGGCAAATCTGGCTTCATGCCCAGCGGCTGGACGACCGCGCGCCGTTCGGTGACGGCGCGCAAGCCGTCTCCGACGCGGTCGCCCATCTCGGCTATGTGCAGATCGACACCATCAACGTGATCGAGCGCTGCCATCACCACATCCTGTTCAGCCGGATCCCGTCCTACCGCCGCGCCGACCTGCGCCACGCCCAGAGCGTCGACAAGAGCGTCTTTGAATATTGGACGCATGCGCTCTCCTACGTGCCGGCCGGCGACTTCCGCTTCTTTCTGCCGGCGATGCGCGAGCACCGCCGTGAGGGGCACAAATGGTTCGCCTCGGTGAAGCCTGCCGACACGCGCAAGGTGATGCGGCTGGTGCGCGCCGGCCCGCTGACGATCCGCGACATCGAGGACGACGTGCTCACCGAGAAGGAGCATCTCTGGCAAAGTCGAAAACCCTCGAAGCGGGCGTTGCAGCTCGCCTTCTATACGGGTGCCGTGACCATCAGCGAGCGCCAGGGCATGCTCAAGACCTATGAGCTGATGACGCGCCATTTCGGCTGGGACAAGCTGCCGAAGCCGGCGTCGGCAAAGGACATCACGGCCTATCTGCTCGATCGCGCGCTGCGATCGCAAGGTGTCGTGAGCCTCGATTCGGTCTGCCATCTCGACGCGCCGCGCAAGCCGGCGGTGGCTGCCCTGATCGGCTCGCGCGTCCGCCGTGGCGAGCTCGTGCCTGTCGCCATCGAGGGTGCCGGCAACCAGGAGCACTGGGCACTGCCGGTGGCGCTCGAGCCGGGCGAGCGCGCGCCACCTGATCTCGTCCATATCCTGTCGCCGTTCGATCCACTGATCATCCAGCGCAAGCGCACCAATCTCATCTTCGGCTACAACCATTTGTTCGAGGCCTATGTGCCGAAGGCCAAGCGCAAGCTCGGCTATTTCGCGCTGCCCGTGCTGGTCGGCGACGAGATCGTCGCCGCGCTCGATCTGAAGACCGACCGGCAGGCGAAGAAGCTGCTGATGCAGAAATGGACCTGGGCCGGTGAGGGAAAGAAAACCGCAGGGCGCAAGGAGCTCAAACGGAAGATCGAGGAGGAGCTCGATCGTTTTGAGAAGTTTCAATTGGCGGAGTAGTTGTGCGCGGCGTGGATCACCGATCTCTGTCGTAGCGCAACGTGGTGGCCCGCTGCGCCCACTGCATTGCTTGCTCCATTGACTCTTCGCCCGCGATATTCAAAACCGGCTTTCAGCCCATAAAAGCAACAACCATGGGGGAAGCCATGAGCCAGACCACGACCTATGCCGGTTCCGCCGGCGCAGCCAAGTCGGAAATCGAGATCTCGACGATCCGCGCCATCTCCTGGCGCCTGATCCCGTTCCTGGTGCTGGCCTACTTCTTCTCCTATCTCGACCGCGTCAATCTCGGCTTCGCCGCGCTGACTATGAATGCCGAGCTGAAATTCACGCCGCTGATCTTCTCCTGGGGCGCCGGCATCTTCTTCATCGGTTATTTCATCTTCGAGGTGCCGAGCAATCTGGCGCTGGAAAAGTTCGGCGCCAGCCGCTGGATCGCCCGCATCATGGTGACCTGGGGCATCATCTCGGCGCTGATGGCGCTCACGAGCGGCGTCACGAGCTTCTACGTGCTGCGCTTCCTGCTCGGCGTCGCCGAAGCCGGCTTCTTCCCCGGCATCATCCTCTATCTCACCTATTGGTATCCGGCCGAATATCGCGCCCGCTTCCTCGCGGCTTTCGCCATTGCCGTGCCGGTCTCCACCGTAATCGGCGCCCCGGTCTCGGGCCTGCTGCTCGGGCTGGACGGCGCGATGGGCCTGAAGGGTTGGCAGTGGCTGTTCATCATCGAGGGCATTCCCTCGGTGCTGCTCGGCATCGTCACCTGGTTCTATCTCACCGACAGGCCGGAGAAGGCGGATTGGCTCACGGCCGAGCAGAAAGCCTGGCTCAAGACCAAGCTCGATGCCGAGATCGCGGCCAAGCAGGCGGTGAAGCATTTGTCGCTCGGTGAGGCGCTATCCTCACCAAAGGTGATCATGCTGAGCCTGGTCTATTTCGGCTTCGTCGGCGCGCTGTATGGCATGCAGTTCTGGCTGCCGCAGATCGTCAAGGCGTTCGGCCTCACCAACGCCCAGACCGGTTTCGTCACCGCCATCCCGTATCTGTTCGGCACCATCGCGATGATCCTGTGGGCGAGGCATTCCGATGCGACGCGCGAGCGCGTGATGCATGTCGGCGCGCCGTTGCTGCTCACTGCCGTCGCGCTCTGCGTCTCCAGCTATCTCACCGACCCCACCCTGACGATGATCGTGCTGACGGTCGCCGCGATCGGCGTGTTCTGCTGCTTCGGCGTGTTCTGGACCCTGCCGACCGCGTGGCTCTCCGGCCCGGCGGCGGCCGGCGCCATCGCCCTGATCAACTCGGTCGGCAATCTCGCCGGCTTCGGCGGTCCGTATCTGATCGGCTGGGTCAAGGAAGCCACCGGCCAGACCTCGAGCGGACTGCTCGTGCTTGCGGTGCTGCCGCTGATCGCCGGCATCCTAGTCTTCATCGGCGGCCACGACAGCAAGCACGAGTTCGCCGAACAGGGGCGATGACGCGCGTTGGCGCCCCTCGGCGTCAATTGTACCGTTTTCGTCGGATTGGGGGTGAGCGCCGCACTGTGAAGTGTGACGGCGCTCACATTTCTTCGGAGGGTCGTGTCGCCTTCTCAACCATTCGATGTTACGGTTCCAAATTGCCTGTCTGAGGGATTCCTTTTTTGATGTGGGCCGTGAGCACATTCGCGTCGGCGCTTTGCGCTCTGATGCTTTTGGCCCAACCGGCGCTGGCGGCGAAACGCGTTGCGCTCGTGATCGGTAATTCCACCTACCAGAACGTCGTCAAGCTCACGAACCCGTCCAACGATGCCGAGGCGATGGCGGCAACGTTGAAAGGCGCCGGCTTCGACGTGGTCGATCTCAGGCGCGACCTCAAGGCTGTCGAGATGCGGCGGGCGCTACGCGACTTCTCCGACCGCAGTCGCGACGCCGATATCGCGGTGCTCTATTTCGCCGGGCACGGCATCGAGATCGACGGCACCAACTACATCATCCCGACGGATGCGCTGCTGGAGCGCGATATCGACGCCTATGATGAGGCGATACCGCTCGACCGGCTGCTCACGGTGATCGAGCCCGCGAAGCGGCTGCGGCTGGTCATTCTCGACGCCTGCCGGGACAATCCTTTCAAGAAGAACATGAAGCGCACCGTGGTGTCGCGCTCGATCGAGCGCGGGCTCGCGCGGGTCGAGCCGGCCGGATCCAACACCCTGGTTGCCTTTGCCGCCAAGGCCGGCTCGACCGCGGCCGATGGCGACAGCAAGAACAGTCCGTTCACGACCGCGCTGATCAAGTATCTGCCGCGGCCCGGGCTCGATCTGCGCAAGGCGTTCGGCTTCGTGCGCGACGACGTGTTGAAGGCGACCAACAACAGGCAGGAGCCGTTCCTGTATGGCTCCCTCGGCGGTGAAGATCTTGCGCTCGTTGAGGCCGCAGCCCCGGTCAAGGATGCCGAACCCGAGATCCGCCGCGCCTATGAGTTGGCGCTTCAGATCAGCACGCCGGATGTATGGGCCTCCTTCATTGCGACCTATCCTCACAGCTTCTACTCCGAACTGGCCAAGGCGCAGCACCGCAAGCTGATGGAAGACGCCGCGCGGTCCGCGATCGCGCAGGAGCAGCTAAGGATCGCGGCCGACAAGGCTGCAGCGGCCAGGACTGCGGAAGCGGCCAGGGCCGCCGAACAGACGCGCCTTGCGGCCGAAAAGAAGAGGCGTGAGGATGCCGCCAGGGACGCGGAGGCGAAAGCAGCCGAGCAGAAGGCGGCGGAGGTCGAGCGCGCCCGGCAGATTGCCGAGGCAAAGGCGCAAGAGCAGGCCCGGCTCGCCGCCGATCTGGCTGCGAAGGCCAAGGCTGCGGAGGAAGCGAGGGTCGCCGAGCAAGCGCGTCTCATAGCCAGCAAGAAGGCGCGCGAGGAGGAGGCCGCAAAGGCGGCCGAGGCCAGGGCGGCCGAGCAGAAGGCGGCGGAGGTCGAGCGCGCGCGGCAGCTCGTCGAGGCCAAGGCGCAGGAACAGGCACGGCGCGTGGCTGAGCAGGCAGCAAAGGCCAAGGCGGCCGAAGAAGCCAAGGCAGCCGAACAGGCGCGTCTTGCGGCAGAGAAGAGGGTGCGCGAGGACGCCGCCAAGGCTGCGGAGGTCAAGGCTGCGGAAGCCAAGGCTGCGGAAGCCAGGGCTGCAGAAGCGAGGGCTGCGGAAGCCAGGGCTGCAGAAGCCAGGGCTGCAGAAGCCAAGGCTGCAGAAGCCAAGGCCGCAGAGCAGAAGGCTGCCGAGGCTGAGCGCGCACGGCAGGTGGCTGCGGCAAAGGCGCAGGAGCAGGTGAGGCTCGCGGCCGAGCAGGCTGCGAAGGCGAAGGCATCCGAAGAAGCCAAGATTGCTGAAAGGGCGGCCGAACAGGCGCGCCTTGCGGCCGAGCAGCGGGCACGCGAAGAGGCTGCGGAGGCTCAGCGCAAGCTTGCGGAGCAGGCGAAGCCTGGCACGGACGACGGCAAGGCGCGCGATCCGAAGGCCGCGACCCAGCTCGCTGCTTTGTCTCCCGATGTCGAGAGTGCAGCCAAGCCGGCACAGCAGGCTGCGTCCGATATTCCTCGTCTGCTGCAAGGCGAACTGCGCCGGGTCGGCTGCCTGAAAGGCGAGATCAGCGGCTCCTGGAATGAGGCAGCGCAAAAGTCACTCCAGCTTTTCAACAAGAACGCCGGCACCAAATTCGATGTGAAGCTTGCGAGCGTCGATGCGCTGGAGTCCATTCGCGTGCGTCCTGCACGGGTTTGCCCGCTGATCTGCGAGCATGGCTTCCGGCCGAGCGGCGAGGACTGCGTCAGGATCAGTTGCGAGGCCAATTACGAGCTCGGCGACGACAACACCTGCGAGCGCGTCCGGCCGAAGCGCCCGGCGCGGCGCGAGGCCCCGCCTGTCGCCGCAAAACCACCCGCCGAACGCCCCGCTGCGACCGAGCCGGCGCCGTCAGGCACGCCCGGGCAGAAGCGCAGTGTGAAGGAAGTCGAAGCGCTCTGGGCGAAATGCTCCAACAATGGCCACACCGGGCGGAATAACCGGACTTTCAGCCGGGTGAATGCCTGCGTCATGCGGGGCATGTGATCCCGGCCACGCTGGCCAGCCTGGTTTTGCGAATTTTGGGTGTCAGCTGCTGCGCAAATTGCGGCTTCATCAGCTCTTAACGATCACGCTTTCCTGATGACTGACGAATATTGACTTTCATCAGTGATTAGTCGACATTCCTCTCATTGCAGCCGAGGGAGTGTCCTCCGATGTTCGTCCGATCCGTTTTGTCCAGCTATTCGAGGCTCTTGGCGGGTATTTCGCTGGCGCTGATGGCTGCCGCCCTCGCGGGGTGCAATGACACCGTCGCTGAAAAGGCCGAGCCGCCGCGGCCGGTTCTCGTCGCCACCGCCCATTATGATGCCGAAAAGCCCGAGCGCAGCTTCGTCGGCACCATCAAGCCGCGGATCGAGAGCGATCTGGGCTTTCGGGTCGCCGGCAAGGTCGCCAAGCGTCTGGTCGAAGTCGGCCAGACCGTCGAGATCGGCCAGCCGCTCGCGGTCCTCGATGAGGTCGATCTGAAGCTCCAGGCCGAGCAAGCCGTTGCCGAGCAGACCGCTGCGACCGGCGTGCTGGCCCAGGCCGCCGCCGCCGAGCAGCGCGCCAAGGATTTGAAGGCCAAGGGCTGGACCACCGACGCGCAGCTGGATTCGAGCCGCGCCGCCGCCGACGAGGCCCGTGCCCGCCTCAACCGGGCCGAGCGCTCGGTCGAGCTGACCAACAATTCCCTTTCCTACGCGACGCTCAACGCCGACGCCCGTGGCGTCGTCACCGCAACGCTGATCGAGCCCGGCCAGGTGGTTGCCGCAGGCCAGACCTCGATCCGTGTCGCCCGCTTTGCCGAAAAGGAAGCGGTCGTCGCGATCCCTGAGACGCTGGTCGGACGTGCCAAATCGGGCGCCGCCAGCGTCACTCTTTGGTCCGAGCCGGGCAAGAAATATACGGCCAGGCTGCGCGAGATCGCGCCAACCGCGGATCCAGCGACGCGCACTTATCTCGCCAAGTTTTCGCTGCCCGAGGCCGACGACAAGGTCTCGCTCGGCATGACTGCGACGCTGACGCTGTCGGACGCTGCGACCGAGCGCGTCGCGCGGCTGCCGCTGTCGGCGCTGTTCAACGAAGGCGGCAAGCCGTCCTTCTACGTCGTCGACGACAACGGCGCGGTCACGCTGAAGCCGGTCGTGGTGAAGTCCTATGAGAGCAACGACGTCGTCATCGCCGGTGGCGTCGAAGAGGGCGCCAAGATCGTCGCCCTCGGTGTGCAGAAGCTCGATCCGGGCCAGAGGGTGCGGATCGTCTCGTCACTGTCCTTTTAAGTCTCGCTTACAAGTTACGTCGTGTGAGGTGAGTTTCGGCCCAAGCGCAAATGCTTTGGCTGAAGCGGCGAAGCGATCCAGAACCTGCCCAGCCCCCTGGATTGCTTCGCTGCCTCGCGACGACGCGTTGAACAGAGTGGCTGTCGTTTTTTGTAACCGGATCATCTTTGGAGAGTGCGATGAAGCGCTTCAATCTTTCGGCCTGGGCCGTCAGCCATCCGACGCTGATCCTGTTCCTGATGCTCATTCTCGGCGTCGCCGGGTTCTTCTCCTATCAGAAGCTCGGACGTGCCGAGGATCCGTTCTTCACGGTGAAAGTGGTCAACGTCTCCGTGCTATGGCCGGGCGCGACCGCGCAGGAGATGCAGGCGCAGGTCGCCGATCCCATCGAGAAGAAAATCCAGGAGCTGCCTTACTTCGAGAAGGTGCAGACCTATTCCAAGCCCGGCTTCACCGCGCTCCAGGTCACCTTCCGCGATTCCACGCCGCCGAAGGACGTGCCGTATCTCTTTTATCTCCTGCGCAAGAAGCTGGCCGACGTGCAGGGCCAATTGCCTTCGGGGATTTTGGGACCCGTCGTCAACGACGAGTTCTCCGACGTCGATTCCATCCTCTACATGATGACCGGCGACGGCGCCGACTACGCCCAGCTCAAGAAGGTCTCGGAGGGTTTCCGTCAGCGCCTTCTGAAGGTGCCGGGCGTAACCAAGGTCGACGTCTACGGCAACCAGGATGAGCGCATCTTCGTCGAGTTCAGCCATGCCAAGCTCGCCACGCTCGGCATCACGCCGCAGGCGCTGTTCGATTCGCTCGCCAAGCAGAACAACGTGACGCCGGCCGGCACGGTCGAGACCTCGTCGCAGCGGGTGCCGTTGCGCGTCACCGGTGCGCTCGACGGCGCCAAGGCCGTCGCCGAAACCCCGGTCGAGAGCAACGGTCGCGTGTTCCGCCTCGGCGACATCGCCACAGTCACCCACGGCTATGTCGACCCACCGAGCTTCATCGTGCGCCAGGAAGGCAAGGCCGCGATCGGCATCGGCGTCGTCACCGCCAAGGGCGCCAACATCCTCGATCTCGGCAAGGAGGTCGAGAAGGCGACGGCTGAATTCATGAAGGCGGTGCCGCAGGGCGTCGACGTCAAGCTGATCGCCGACCAGCCCAAGGTGGTCGAGCACGCCGTCAGCGAGTTTGTGCACTCCTTCATGGAAGCCCTCGTCATTGTGCTGTTCGTGTCGTTCCTGGCGCTGGGCTGGCGTACCGGCATCGTGGTCGCGCTGTCGGTGCCTCTGGTGCTCGGCATCGTCTTCGTCGTCATGAACACGATGTCGCTCGACCTGCACCGCATCACGCTCGGTGCGCTGATCATCGCGCTCGGCCTCTTGGTGGATGACGCCATCATCGCCGTCGAGATGATGGTGGTGAAAATGGAGCAGGGCTGGGACCGCATGCGTGCGGCGTCCTTTGCCTGGGAATCAACTGCGTTTCCGATGCTCACGGGAACGCTGGTCACGGCCGCTGGCTTCCTCCCCATCGGCTTTGCCAATTCCGCGGTCGGCGAATATGCCGGCAGCATCTTCTGGATCGTGGCGATCGCGCTGGTCGCGTCCTGGTTCGTGGCGGTGATCTTCACGCCCTATATCGGCGTCATGCTGCTGCCCAACATCAAGGTGCACCACAATCACGATCCGCACGCGGTCTACGAGACCCGCATGTATCGGGGCCTGCGCGCCATCGTGCAGTGGTGCGTCAACCACCGCATCACCGTGGTGGCCGCGACCGTCGGCGTCTTCATCGCCTCGATCGTCGGCTTCGGCCACGTCCAGCAGCAGTTCTTCCCGCTGTCCGAGCGCCCGGAGCTGTTCCTCCAGCTGCGCCTGCCCGAGGGTACCGCCTTCAACGTCACGGAAAAGGCGGTGAAGAAGGCCGAGACCATGCTCAAGGACGACAAGGACATCGAGACCTACACGGCCTATGTCGGGCAGGGTTCGCCGCGCTTCTGGCTCGGCCTCAATCCGCAGCTTCCGAACGAGGCGTTTGCCGAAATCGTCATCGTCGCAAAGGGCGTCGAGGCGCGCGAGCGCATCAAGGCCAAGCTTGAAAACGCCGTTGCCGACGGCGCGCTCAACGAGGCCCGCGTGCGCGTCGACCGCTTCAATTTCGGTCCTCCCGTTGGTTTTCCCGTGCAGTTTCGCGTCATCGGCCCCGACGCCAACAAGGTGCGCGAGATCGCCTATCAGGTCCGCGACGTCATGCGGCAGAACAAGAGCGTCAAGGACGTCCAGCTCGACTGGAACGAGCAGTCGCCTTACCTCAAGCTCGTCGTCGACCAGGACCGCGCCCGCGCCATGGGCCTGACCCCGCAGGACGTGTCGCAGGCGCTGTCGATGCTGATCTCGGGCTCACAGGTGACGACCGTGCGCGACGGCATCGAGAAGGTCGGCGTGATCGCGCGCGCCGTATCGTCCGAACGGCTCGACCTCGGCGCAGTCGGCGATCTCACCATCACCTCGCGTAACGGCGTGGCCGTGCCGCTGCAGCAGATCGCCAAGATCGAGTATGCCCACGAGGAGCCGATCATGTGGCGGCGTAACCGCGACATGGCGATCACCGTGCGTTCCGACGTCGTCGACGGCGTGCAGGCGCCCGACGTCACCGGCCAGATCGCGCCGAAGCTGAAGGCAATCAAGGACAACCTCGAGCCGGCCTACCGCATCGAGGCGGGCGGCGCGTTCGAGGAATCCGCCAAGGGCAACGCCTCGATCTTCATTCTCTTCCCGCTGATGGTCATGGTGATGCTGACGCTGCTGATGTTCCAGCTGCAGAGCTTCTCGCGCCTGATCCTGGTGTTCCTGACCGCGCCGCTCGGCATCGTCGGCGCCTCCTTCGGGCTCAATATCGCCAACGCGCCGTTCGGCTTCGTGGCGCTGCTCGGCCTGATCGCGCTCGCCGGCATGATCATGCGCAACGCGGTCATCCTGGTCGATCAGATCGAGACCGACGTCTCGCACGGCCTGACCCGCCGCGAGGCGATCGTCGAGGCCACCGTCCGCCGCGCCCGTCCGGTGGTGCTGACGGCGCTTGCCGCCATCCTCGCCATGATCCCGCTGTCGCGCTCGGCGTTCTGGGGGCCGATGGCGATCACCATCATGGGCGGATTGTTCGTTGCGACCTTCCTCACGCTACTGTACCTGCCGGGTCTCTACGCCCTCTGGTTCCGCAAGAGCCTGGACGAGGCGGGCACGCCCGAGCAGCCTGCCGCGCCGCAGCATGGGAGCGATGACCAGCACGCAATTCCGCTTGCTGAGGCGGCTGAATAAGTGAAGATAAACTGCTGATTGGCGAGTCCTGACAGATGACACTGGTTTCGGAACATATCGAAGGCGACACCCGGGATCGTATTCTCGAGGTGGCCGAGCGGCTGTTCCGCCAGATCGGTTATCTCAAGACCACGGTCGGCGACATCGCCAAGGAGCTCAAGATGAGCCCCGCCAACGTCTATCGCTTCTTCGAATCGAAGAAGGCGATTCATCAGGCGGTGGCCCGTTCGCTGATGGGCGAGGTCGAGCTGGAAGCACAGCGGATCGTGGCCAGGCCGGGTCCGGTACTGCCGCGCTTCCGCGAACTGCTCACCACCATCCATCGCATGAACACCGAGCGCTATGTCGGCGATTCCAAATTGCACGAGATGGTCGAGATCGCGATGCAGGAGGACTGGGACGTCTGCGTCAACCACATGGAGTGCATTGGCGGGGTCGTCGGCCAGATGATCGCGCAAGGTGTGGCTTCCGGCGAGTTCGAGGCGCCGGACCTGCAACTGGCCGCGCTCTGCGCCTGCACCGCGATGATGCGGTTTTTCCACCCCCAGATGATCGCCCAGTGCGCTACCAAGCCGGGCCCGACCATCGACCAGATGATCGATTTCGTCATCGCGGGATTGTCCCCGCGGCACTGACGCGGCGACGGGTTTCCTCCTATAAGCAGGCCGACGTAGCCCGGATGGAGCAAAGCGCAATCCGGGATGGTTGAGCGTTGTGCTGCGGCCCCGGATTACGCTTCGCTCCATCCGGGCTACAAGGACCAGGAAAAGCGCCCGTGACCGACAAAGACCTGCACTTCTACGAGCCCGCCAAGGGCCACGGCCTCAAGCACGATCCCTTCAACGCCATCGTCGCGCCGCGGCCGATCGGCTGGATTTCCTCGCGCGACACCAAGGGCCACGTCAACCTCGCACCCTACAGCTTCTTCAACGCGTTCTGCTACGTCCCGCCAATCATCGGCTTCTCCTCCACCAACTGGAAGGACACGGTCGAGAACATCCAGCAGACCGGCGAGTTCGTCTGGAATCTGGCCACCATGGACCTGGCCAGGCACATGAACGCGACCGCGGCGCACGTCGGGCCTGAGGTCGACGAGTTCGAGGTTGCCGGCCTCACCGCCGCGCCCGGCAGGCTCGTCAACGTGCCGCGCGTCGGCGAGAGTCCCGTCGCCTTCGAATGCAAGGTGTCCGATATCGTCCGGCTCAAGGGCGCCGACGGCAAGGAGGCCAATGCCTGGCTGACGCTCGGCGAGGTCGTCGCCGTCCACATCGACAAGGCCATGATCAAGGACGGCGTCTACCAGACCGCCGCCGCCCGCCCGATTGTCCGGGCCGGCCGCAGCGGTGATTATTTCGAGATCAAGCCGGAAAACATGTTCGAGATGGTGCGGCCGGATTAGGCGCCTCTCTCTCCATCCCGTCATTCCGGGGCGCGCCGCTAGGCGCGAACCCGGAATCCATTCATCGACCGACGCTGCCGCACCATGGATTCCAGGCTCGCGCTTCGCGCGCCCCGGAATGACGTGAGGACTGGCGCGGCCAGGCCCTCTCCCGGAACTGCCACCACGCCTCGGCCGTTATGGCCCTGGGCGGCCGCCCAGCCGCGTCAATTCGCGTCTTTTCGCAGGTGAAGTGTTCACCTCCGCCGGCCACTTTCCGCTAAAATGCCCCATCACCGCGCCGATGCATGAGGTCCGCCATGAGCTTCCGCCGCGACACCCTGACAAAGCCGATTTTCTCCTGGGCGCGCGGCGTGCTGCCGGCGATGTCGGACACCGAGCGCGAGGCGCTGGAGGCCGGCGACGTCTGGTGGGACGCCGATCTCTTCACCGGCAACCCTGATTGGTCGAAGCTGCTGAAGGTCCCGCAGGCAACGCTGACCGAAGAGGAGCGGGCCTTCCTCAACGGCCCCGTCGACGAGCTCTGCGCCATGCTCGACGAGTGGAAGATCTTTTGGGAATGGCGCGACCTGCCACCCGATGTCTGGCACTTCATCAAGCGCGAAAAATTCTTCGGCATGATCATTCCGAAGGAGTTCGGCGGCCTCGGCTTCTCGCCCTATGCGCATTCGGAAGTGGTACGCAAGATCTCGACCCGCTCGATCGCCGCCGCGGTGACGGTGATGGTGCCGAACTCGTTGGGCCCGGGTGAGCTCCTGATGCACTTCGGCACGAAGGAGCAGCAGCAGCGCTGGCTGCCGCGACTTGCCGATGGCCGCGACATTCCCTGCTTCGGCCTCACCAGCCCCGAGGCCGGCTCTGATGCCGCCTCAATGGTCGACACCGGCATCATCTGCAAGGGCACCTTCGAGGGCCAGGAGGTGCTGGGTCTGAAGCTCAACTGGCACAAGCGCTACATCACGCTCGGTCCCGTCGCGACGCTGCTTGGCCTCGCCTTCAAGGCCTATGACCCCGATCATCTGGTGGGGAGCCAGGAAGAGCTCGGCATCAGCGTGGCGCTGATCCCGACCAACCTTCCCGGCGTCGAAATCGGCAAACGCCATCTGCCGTCGATGCAGGTGTTCCAGAACGGCCCGAATTGGGGCCGCGACGTCTTCATTCCGCTCGACTACGTCATCGGCGGCCAGGCGCGGCTGGGGCAGGGCTGGAAGATGCTGATGACGGCGCTCGCCGCCGGCCGCGGCATCTCGTTGCCGTCGCTCTCCGCCGCCGGCGCCGCCTATGCCGCCCGCACCACCGGCGCCTATGCCCGCATCCGCGAGCAGTTCGGCATCTCCATCTCAAAATTCGAGGGCGTCGAGGAGCCGCTCGCCCGCATCGTCGCGACCGCCTATCAGCTCGACGCGGCGCGACGGCTCACTTGCGCCGCGCTGAATGCCGGCATCCATCCCGCCGTCATCTCCGGTATCATGAAGCTGCACGCGACCGAGCGGATGCGCACCGCGGTCGACGATGCCATGGACATTCATGGCGGCAAGGCCGTGATCGACGGTCCGCAAAACTATCTCGGCAATCTCCACCGCGCCGTCCCTGTCGGCATCACCGTCGAGGGCGCCAATATCCTCACCCGCAATCTCATCGTGTTCGGGCAGGGTGCCATCCGCGCCCATCCCTATCTGCTCGACGAGATGAATGCGCTCGCGGATGCCGATCGCGAGCGCGGGCTCACCGCCTTCGACAAGGCGTTCTGGAAGCATGTCGGCCACAGCTTCGAGACACTCTTGCGCGCGTTCGGCCGGAGCTGGAGCTTTGGTATCTTCGCACTTGCACCCGACGCCGGCGACGCCAGGCCATTCTATCGTCAACTCTCGCGCTACTCCGCGGCGTTTGCCCTCTGCGCCGATATGGCGCTGCTGACGCTCGGCGGCGCGCTCAAGCGCAAGGAGATGCTGTCGGCGCGCTTCGGCGACATCCTGTCCGAGCTGTATCTGCTCTCGGCCGCGCTGAAACGCTGGCAGGACGAGGGCCGGCAGAAGGAGGACTTTGCCGCGCTCGAATGGTGCATGGCGACGGGCTTCCGGACCATCGAGAACCGGCTTGCGGAAATTCTCGCCAATCTGCCGAACCGCTTCGTCGCAGGCATTCTCAAATTCGTGGTCCAGCCCTTCGGTGCCCGCGTGCTGGGTCCCTCCGACCGGGTCGTGCATCAATGCGCGAGCCTCGTGCTGGAGCCGTCGGCCGCGCGCGACCGCCTCACGCCCGATCTCGCTTATGTCGACGACGATGGCGGCTTCGCCCGGCTGGAGCGCGCGTTCAACCTGGTCGCAGGCACGGACGCCATCGCCAGGCGCATGCGCGCGGCTCATATGAGCGAATGGAAGGATGCGGTGGCCAAGGGCGTGATCACGCAGGCGGAGGGCGAGCAGCTGGCCGCGGCCCGCGAAGCCGTCACTGAAGTGATCGAGGTCGACGATTTTGCGCCGGAGGCACTGTCGCCGATTTACAAGAAATCCGGCGACGTGCATCAGTTCTTCCAGGAACTCGGTGAACAGAGGGCGGCGAGCTGATGGCACGACCGGTTTTCATCGTCGACGGCAGCCGGACGCCGTTTTTGAAGGCGCGTTCGGGGCCGGGGCCGTTCACGCCGGTCGACCTCGCCGTGCAATGCGGCCGGCCGCTGCTGGCGCGCCAGCCGTTTTCGCCTGATACCTTCGACCAGGTCATCCTCGGCTGCGTCAACGTGATCGCGGACGAGATGAACCCTGCTCGCGTGGCCGCGCTTCGGCTCGGCATGGGCGAAGACATGGTCGCCTTCACCGTGCAGATCAATTGCGGCTCGGGCATGCAGTCGATCGACACCGCCTACCGCTACATCCGCGAGGGCCATGCCGACATGATCCTCGCCGGCGGCACCGAGGCCTTGAGCCACGCGCCGCTGGTCTGGCCCAATTCCGGCGTGCGCTGGTTCGCCGGCCTCGCCACCGCCAAGGGCGTCGCCGCGAAGCTTGCCGAAGCCTTCAAGCTGCGGCCGCGCTATCTCAAGCCGATCATCGGCCTGGAACGCGGGCTGACCGATCCCATTACCGACCTGAACATGGGCCAGACGGCCGAACTCGTTGGCCATCTTTTCGGCATCACCCGCGCGCAGTCCGATGCCTATGCCGCCGAGAGCCATCGCCGGCTCGCGCATGCGCAGGCAGAAGGTTTTCTCAAGGGCGAGGTCGAGACTGCGTTCTCCCGCGACGGAAAATTCTTCGACCATGATGATGGCGTGCGTCCGGACTCGACGGCCGAGACGCTCGCCAAGCTGAGGCCGGTGTTCGAGCGTCCCTGGGGCCAGGTCACTGCCGGCAATTCCTCGCAGATCACCGACGGCGCGTCCTGGGTGATCCTGGCGTCTGACGAAGCGGTCGCCAGGCACAAGCTGACGCCGAAGGCCGTCATCGTCGACAGCAACTGGGCCGCACTTGATCCAAGCATCATGGGTCTCGGTCCCGTGATGTCGGCGACGCCGCTGCTGAAGCGCAACGATCTCACCATCCAGGACGTCGAGACCTGGGAGCTCAACGAAGCGTTTGCCACCCAGGTGCTCGGCTGCCTCGCCGCCTGGAATGACGACAAGTTCTGCCGCGAGATCTTGGGGCTGGACGGCGCGGCCGGCGAGATCGACCGCGAAAAACTCAATGTCGATGGCGGCGCAATCTCGCTCGGGCATCCCGTCGGCACCTCCGGCAATCGTATCGTGCTGCATCTCGTCAATACGATGAAGCGGCTCGGCACGCGGCGCGGGGTTGCCACCGAATGCATTGGCGGCGGGCTCGGCGGCGCCATGCTGATCGAGGCGGTGTGATCATGGATTCCAGGATCATGACCGCGCTCGGCGACCGCGTGCTGGAGCTCGGGCCCAAGCTCGCTGCCGATGGTCCCTACAAGCACTTCAAGCTGACGCGCGACGCCGACGGCGTTGCCTGGCTGCTGTTCGATCGCGCTGACGCCAGCGCCAATACGCTATCCTCGGACGTGATGGAGGAGTTCGACGCCGTGCTTGCGGCGATCGAGACCGAGCGTCCTGCCGGCCTCGTGATCCGCTCCGCAAAGCCGTCCGGCTTCATCGCGGGCGCCGACGTCAACGAATTTCGCGGCGCCGATGATGCCGGGATGGTGGAGACGCGGATCCGCGCCGCCCATGCCGTGGTCGACCATCTGGAAGCGCTGAAGTTGCCGACGGTCGCGGTGATCCACGGCTTCTGCCTCGGCGGCGGGCTCGAAGTCGCGCTCGCCTGCCAATCGCGCATCGCGATCGACGGCGCGCGCTTCGGCTTCCCCGAGGTGATGCTGGGCCTGCATCCCGGGCTCGGCGGCACCGCGCGTTTCACCGCGCTGGTCAATCCGACCCAATCCATGGCCTTGATGTTGACCGGCCGCACCATCGATGCCCGCCGTGCCAAATCGCTCGGCCTCCTCGACACCGTGACGCAGGAACGCCACGTTCGCAATGCCGTCAAGGATGCGCTGTTCGGCCGCCTCAAGCGGGCGCGGCCGGGCTTTCTGACGCGTGCGGCTAATTTCGGCCCGGTGCGCGGGCTGCTGGCCAGGCGGATGCGCTCGGAGGCGGCGAAGGCCGCGTCCCGCGAGCATTATCCGGCGCCCTATGCCTTGATCGATCTCTGGGAGACTCATGGCGGCAGCAAGGCCGCGATGCTCAGGGCAGAGCAGGCCTCGTTCGCCAAGCTGATGGTGACGCCGACCGCGCAGAATTTGATCCGCGTGTTCTTCCTCCGGGAGCAGATGAAGAAGGCGGCAGGCTCCGGCAACACGATCAAGCATGTCCACGTCATCGGCGCCGGCGCCATGGGCGGGGATATCGCGGCCTGGTGCGCGGGGCAGGGGCTGCGCATCTCGCTCGCCGACATGAAGGCGGAGCCGATTGCGGGCGCGGTCAAGCGCGCCGCCGAGCTCTACACCAAGATCATCCGCAAGCCGACCGAGGTGCGCGACGCGCTCGATCGCCTGATCCCCGACATGGACGGGGACGGCGTCCGCAACGCAGATCTCATCATCGAGGCGGTCCCGGAGAAGCTCGAGCTGAAGCAGAAGGTCTATGCCGGGCTCGAGCCGCGGATGAAGCCGGGCGCGATTCTCGCGACCAACACGTCGAGCATTCCACTCCAGGATTTGCGCACCACGCTGGCGCGGCCGGAGCGGCTGGTCGGCCTCCACTTCTTCAACCCGGTGTCGCGGTTGCAACTGGTCGAAGTCGTCAGCCATGACGGCAACGATGCGCAGGTGCTGAAGGAGGCACTCGCCTTCGTCGGCGCGATCGATCGGCTGCCTTTGCCGGTGAAGAGCTCGCCGGGATTCCTCGTCAACCGCGCGCTGACGCCTTACATGCTGGAAGCGATGGTGATGCTGGACGAGAAGATCGACCAGCGCCTGATCGACGCCGCCGCGGAGCAGTTCGGCATGCCGATGGGACCGATCGAACTGGCCGACCAGGTCGGGCTCGATATTTGTCTCGATGTCGGCGACATGCTGCGCACCAAGTTCGGCGATCTGCTGCCGCCGACGCCGGCTTGGCTGCGCGAGAAGGTCGCCAAGGGCGATCTCGGCCGCAAGACCGGCAAGGGCTTTTATGTCTGGCGCGACGGCAAGGCCGAGAAGGCGCCGTTGCCCGAAACCGGTCCGCGCGTCACTGACCAGATGATCGACCGCCTGGTGCTGCCGATGTCCAACGTCTGCGTTGCGGCGCTTCGCGAGGGTATCGTCGATGATGCCAACATGGTCGACGGCGCCATGATCTTCGGCACCGGTTATGCACCGTTCCGCGGCGGCCCGTTGAACTATGCGCGCACGCGTGGTGTCGATCATGTCGTATCCACCTTGCGCGCGCTGGCCGGAAGATTCGGCGAGCGCTTTGCACCGGATCCGGGCTGGGATAATTTCAAGTGAGCAATCTTCAAGCGAGAGCGGCATGAACGAGCAAGCCAATGCCGGGCCGAGCGGCGATCTCTGCATCCGCACGCTGGCGATGCCTGCCGACACCAACGCAAACGGCGACATCTTCGGCGGCTGGCTGCTCAGCCAGATGGACGTCGGCGGCGGCGTGTTTGCGTCAAAGGTCGCAAAGTCGCGCACGGTGACCGTCGCCATCGAGGCGATGAATTTCCGCAAGGCCGTCTATGTCGGCGATCTCGTTTCGGTTCACGCCAACCTCGTTCGCGTCGGGCGCACCTCCATCACCGTGCATCTGGAAGCGTGGGCGCTGCGCCGCGGCGAGCAGCAACCGTTCCTCGTCACCGACGGCAACTTCACCTACGTGTCGATCGACGAGCACGGTCGTCCGCAACCGGTTCGCCCGACGGACACTGCGATCGCGACCTAATCGCGCGCGGCGTTGCGTCTCATCATCCGACGCATGCGGCGCCACCAAACGCGGCGCGACTAAGACACGGCGTCGCGGCATTGCCAAGAACCAGTCATAAAACGGATGAGGTCCCAGCGTACCCAATTGCCTGTCGATTCGGGGTGGAAACCGGCTGATTTGCCCGAGGAACTTTCGGGCGGGGATCCGGTTATTTGCCCGCACTGAGGAATCTACGGGCCATGCCGGACAGCTACATCATCGAAGTTAATTCAGAGACCGCGGGAATCGTTGTTCGTGGCCAGGGCGGTTATTGCTTCTTCGCATCGTCCCACCAATTCAACCGTCTCGAAGGCCAGCTCTTCCGCAACGCCCGCGAAGCCGAGCGCGCCGCGCGCAAGCTGCTTAACGGTGATGTGAAGGAAGCGGCGTAGTAGCCGCGAACACCGTTATCCCTTCTCCCCTTGTGGGAGAAGGTGGCGCGCAGCGCCGGATGAGGGGTTGTTTCAGAAAATTCAACTGTGAGAGGTTCACTCGCTGAGAGAGACCCCTCACCCGTCTCGCCGCTACGCGGCGAGCCACCCTCTCCCGCAAGGGGAGAGGGTAAGAACTCGAATCACAACTTCGTCGCAGACCGCGAGAGCAGCTTCCAATCGTCGCCCTGCTTCTGCCAGTTCATCAGGATGTGAAGGTTGGTCGGCACTTTTTTCCCATCGGCCGCCATCTCCTGTTCCGCCACCCAGTGGAAGCGCACGATCGCGGCGGGGCCGACGACCTTGATGGTCGGGTCCTTGTACTCGATCGACAGGAATTTGGATTTGCCGTCGGTGGCGTTGGCGACGAAGGTCGCCTTGTCCTCGACCTTGCCGCTGGAATGGCTGTAGCTCACCTCGTCGGCGCAGAGGGCGCCGAGCGCCTTGGGATCGGCCGCGATCTGCGCGAGACGGAACGCCTCGACCTTCTTCGCCACGGCTTCCTCGTCCGCCGAGGCCGCCAGCACCGGTGTCGTGAGCGCTGAAACTGCAAGAGTGGAGACGGCAAGAGCTGGGACTGCAAGAGTCGAAAGAGCCAGATCGCGTCGGTTGATCGTCATCGTTTCCTCCTTTTTGATCTTGCACGGAGTGTTGCAGCCACGTGCGACTTTGTCGAGTGTCGCGTATTGGTCATGCACGTGCGTCATTGCGCGATTGGCGCTGTATTGATACGGCTTTCGTATTGATGCGTCATATATTCGGGAAAGTACGGACATGATTGAGGCTATCGGCAGGGCGTTGCTGTTCGACATCGACGGTACGCTCGCCAACACCGATCCGCTGCACCTGAAGGCCTTCAATCAGGTGCTCGGCCCTCGCGGCCACGTCTTCGATCACGCGCGCTTCTCCCGAGAGCTGCAAGGCTTCGCGAATGTATCGATCGGCGAGCGCTTTCTGCCCGACGAGGCGCCCGAACGGCGTGCCATGATCCTCGATGAGAAGGAGGAAGTCTTCCGCACACTTGTCGCCGGGCAGATCGAGCCGCTGCCGGGCCTGATGGCGCTGCTCGACAGGGCGGATGCGGCCGGTATTCCCATGGTGGCCGTGACCAACGCCCCGCGACTCAATGCGGAGCTGCTGCTGTCCGGCCTCGGCATCACGCACCGCTTCAAGGCGCTCGTGATCGGCGCCGAGCTGTCGCACGGCAAGCCGCATCCGCTGCCTTATCAGGAAGGGTTGCGCTTTGCCGGCGCCAGCGCGATGGCCTCGATCGCGTTCGAGGACTCCCGCACCGGTGTGCAATCGGCCGCAGCGGCCGGTATTCCGACAATTGGCATCAGGACCAGCCTCAGCCATGCTGATCTCGTCGCCGCCGGGGCTATCGCTTCCGCCAGCGCCTTCGACGATCCGGACCTGCTCGCGCGCCTCGCTGCCGCAATGGCGTGGTGAGAACCTTCGTCCGTTAACCGTGATCGGCGCGCGCATTGACCGAGCGCGCGAACCGCCGCACCATGCAGCTTCCTGACTTGAGGCCATCGCCGTGACCGGACTGACCCATCGCCAAGCCGAAATCCTCAACATCGCGCGAGCCTCGGGCCGCGTCATGGTCGAGGAGTTGGCGCGCCGGTTCGAGGTCTCGGCGCAGACCATCCGCAAGGATCTCAACGACCTCTGCGAGCGCCGCTCGCTGACCCGCATCCATGGCGGCGCCATCATCGCCTCCGGCGTCGAAAACCTCGCCTATGAGGCACGGCGTTTCGTCGCCGCCGACGAGAAGAAGGCGATTGGAGCCGCGGCCGCATCGCTGATCCCGAACGGCTGCTCGCTCTTCATCAATATCGGCACCACGACCGAGGAGGTCGCGAGCGCGCTGACCTCGCACGAGGACCTCCTCGTCATCACCAACAATCTGAACGTTGCCATGCTGCTCTACCGCCATCCCCGCATCGAGGTGGTGGTCGCCGGCGGCACGGTACGACGCGCCGACGGCGCCGTGGTCGGCTCGACCGCGACGCAGCTGATCGGCCAGTTCAAGGTCGACTACGCCATCATCGGCGCGTCAGCGATCGACGAGGAGGGCGCGCTGCTCGACTTCGACTATCGCGAGGTGCAGGTGGCGCAGGCCATCATCGCCAATGCCCGCAGCGTCATGCTGGTCGCCGATTCCACAAAACTCCGGCGCAGCGCGCCGGTGCGCATCGCCCATATCAGCCAGATCCAGACCTTCGTCACCGACCAGGAATTGCCCGAGCGCCTCGCCACCATCTGCCACGGCAAGGGCATCGAGGTGATGGCGGCGATGCCGAAGGGAGCCGATGTTGATGAGGCTCAAGGCGAGGCACAAGAAGCGCCCGAGGGCGCGCCGGTGGTGCGGCTGAGGTAGAATTCATGCGGCGTCCCATGGATTGAGTAGCGGGACGCCCGTTGGTTCGAAATCCCCCACATTGCGCGTGACAACCGTTAAGCCGTGAACAAGCGCGGTCGCTGCGATGAGAGCATCGCGTTCCGCCCGAGGATTGGGAACGTGGAGTTGCGCACAGCGCTGCGCCACGGCCGTATCGATGGCCAGGATCCGCCCCTCAAAGCGAACCAGAATTTGGCCATCGATCCAGGTGCGCAGGACGGCACCTTGCGCCGCGTCTTTGCGCTCGATCAAGCGCGCGCCCAGTTCAACTTCAAGGATAGAGATGGCGGACATGAAAAAATTCGCCGCGGGAATTGCATTGGCCCATGCGACGACGTTGCGATCAGCTTTATCTGGCCGCCTCAGTTCGGAAATGACATTGGTGTCCAGCAGAAACATCAGTCGAGATCGGCAGCCCTAATCTCACCTGCCATGCGAGGCGGATCGAAATCGAAGTCCGCGCTCGCTTGCGCAAGAGCTTCGGCAAGGCTCATGTGCCCGCCGCTCAGACGCAAATAATCCTCGATTGACAGCAGGACGTGGGCCGGACGGCCGCGGTCCGTAATAAAGACGGGGCCCTGCGATGCGGCCTTTTTCGCGCCGCTGGTGTCCTGATTGAATTCTCGACTGGTTAGCGTTGTCACCATCGTCAGCGCCTCCTCGCCGTAGCAGTGCCATACGTCCGCCAAGTATATGTAGGCATGTTGCTACATTCAAGGGATCGAGCGCTCTGGTTGATGCGAGTCATGCCCCATGCCATTCGATCGAGCCTTTGCCCTTAATCGCGGCGCTCGGCCTGCCAATTTCTCCACCTCATTTGCCCACTTAAAAGTTCCGCTTTCACTTCCTTTCGCCTCTCTTTCATCTTGCTTTCGTTTTCCGGTGTGATCTAATCAAAAACGAAAGTAACCGCTCGATTGAACGGGCGGTCGCCGGGGGATGCGTCTGTTGGAGCGTATTTTTGACCTCGCCATTATTGGAGGCGGTGTTAACGGCTGTGGCATCGCGCGCGACGCGGTGGGCCGCGGCAACACGGTTTTCCTGTGCGAAATGAACGATCTGGCGAGCGGGACCTCGTCCTGGTCGACCAAGCTGGTGCATGGCGGCCTGCGCTATCTCGAATATTACGAGTTTCGGCTGGTCCGCGAGGCGCTGATCGAGCGCGAGATTCTCTGGGGCATCGCGCCCCACATCATCCGCCCCCTGCGTTTCGTCTTGCCGCACCATGCGGGCTTAAGGCCAGCCTGGCTGCTGCGCCTCGGCCTCTTCCTCTATGACCACATCGGCGGCCGTCATCTGTTGCCGGCGACGCGCTCGGTCGACCTTGGGCGTGACGAGGTCGGCCGGCCGCTGATCCCCAACCGCTACGGCCGCGCATTCGAATATTCCGACTGCTTCGTCGACGACGCCCGTCTCGTCGTGCTCAACGCGCGCGATGCCGCCGACAAGGGCGCCGAGATCCGCACCCGCACGCGCGCAACGGATATCAAACAATCAGACGGCATCTGGACCGTCGGCATGATCGACACGCTGACAGGCGCGCGCTCGTCGATCCAGGCCCGTGCGCTGGTCAATGCCGGCGGGCCCTGGGTCGAGGATGTGCTCGGCCGCGGCGCCGGCGTCAACGCGAAAGCCAAGGTACGCCTGGTGCAGGGCTCGCACATCGTCGTGAAAAAACTCTATGACCACGACCGCGCCTACATGTTCCAGAACGCCGACGGCCGCATCATCTTCGTGATCCCCTACCAGGACGATTTCACGCTGATCGGCACCACCGATCGCGACTATGACGGCGATCCCGCCAAGGTGAAGGCGACGGCCGAGGAGATCCAGTATCTCTGTACGGCGGCAAGCGAATATCTGGCCAAGCCTGTCACGCCCGATGACGTGGTCTGGACCTATTCCGGCGTGCGTCCGCTCTATGACGACGGCGCCAGCGAAGCCAAGGCCGCGACGCGCGACTATGTGTTCGAGCTCGACACGCCCGGCGGCGTGCCGCTGCTGTCGATCTACGGCGGCAAGATCACGACCTACCGCCGTCTCGCCGAGGAGGCGCTGGAGCGGCTCGCGCCCTATCTTCGCAGTGCGAAAGCGCGCGAAGGCTGGACCGGCAAATGGCCGCTGCCCGGCGGCGACATGAGCGTGTCCGATGTCGACGGCCTGATCGCGGAGCTTCAGCGCGGTTATCCCTTCCTCAGCCACGAGCATGCGCGGCGCCTCGCGCGCGCCTATGGCACGAGGGCGATCAAGCTGCTTGGGGATGCTAAATCGGCGGCCGATCTCGGCCAGGCCTTCGGCGCGACGCTGACCGAGCGCGAAGTCCGCTATCTCATGGCCAACGAATGGGCCGTCACCGCCGACGACGTCGTCTGGCGCCGTTCCAAGCTCGGCCTGCGACTAAGTGCCGACGAGATCGCGGCGCTTGACGACTGGATCAGGACCCACGCCGTGCAGCAAAGTCCCCTGCTGGAAGCAGGAGGACGCTCATGACCGTGACACTCGATCACGTGACCCGGACTGTCGACGGCATCCCACACATCCGCGACGTCTCGCTGACGCTCGAGAGCGGCACGCTCAACGTGCTGCTCGGGCCGACGCTGTCGGGCAAGACCTCGATCATGCGGCTGCTCGCTGGCCTCGACAAGCCGACATCGGGCAAGCTGCTGGTCAATGGCAAGGACGTCACCGGTGTTGACGTGCGCCAGCGCTCGGTCGCCATGGTCTATCAGCAGTTCATCAACTACCCCTCGCTGTCGGTCTACGAGAACATCGCTTCGCCCTTGCGCGTGCAGGGCAAGCCGCGCGCCGAGATCGAGGCGCGGGTCGCGGAAGCCGCCCGGCTGCTCCGGCTCGAGCCGTTCCTGAAGCGCACGCCGCTCCAGCTTTCCGGCGGCCAGCAGCAGCGAACCGCTATGGCGCGCGCGCTGGTGAAGGGCGCTGACCTCGTGCTGCTCGACGAGCCGCTCGCCAATCTCGACTACAAGCTGCGCGAGGAGCTGCGCACCGAATTGCCGCGCATCTTCGAGGCGTCCGGCGCGATCTTCGTTTATGCAACCACCGAGCCGACCGAGGCGCTGCTGCTCGGCGGCAACACGGTGTGCATGTGGGAGGGGAAGGCGCTCCAGATCGGCGAGACGCCGAGCGTTTACCGGCGGCCGCAGACCTTGCGGGTCGCGCAGGTATTCTCTGATCCGCCGCTCAATCTCGTCGGCATCGAGAAGAAGAACGGCTCCGTGCAATATGCGGGTGGCATTGCCGCGCCGGCGTCTGGTCTCTATTCCTCGCTCGCGGACGGCGCTTATCGCGTCGGATTTCGCGCCCATCAGCTCGCGCTTGCCAATGGCGAGACTGACCGCCACGCCTTCCATGCCACGGTAACGGTGACCGAGATCACCGGTTCGGAGAGTTTCGTGCATCTGACCCGCGACGGATCGAACTGGGTGGCCGTGCTGCACGGCGTGCACGAGTTCGAGCCCGGCCAGACACTCGATGCCGTGCTCGATCCCAACGACGTCTTCGTTTTCGATGCGGCAGACCGTTTGGTCGCCGCTCCCGGTCCCATAGCGTTTTCAAGCGAAGTGCCGAGCGGTTCGCGTGAAGAAAACGCGTCAAAGAAAAAAGCCTGAGGGAGATGCGACATGGCCCGCATTGACCTCGTCGATCTCGCGCACTCCTACGGCGGCAATGACGCGCCGCAGGACAGCTTTGCTCTCAAGCCTGTCACCATGACCTGGCGGCAGGGTGGCGCCTACGCGCTGCTCGGGCCGTCCGGCTGCGGCAAGACCACGCTGCTCAACGTCATCTCCGGCATCATCACGCCGTCGCGGGGAAAAATCCTGTTCGACGGCGAGGACATCACACCGCTGTCAACCCAGAAGCGCAACATCGCCCAGGTGTTCCAGTTTCCGGTGATCTACGACACCATGACGGTGGGGCAAAATCTGGCGTTCCCTTTGAAGAACCGCGGCGTGCCGAAGGCCGAGATCGACAAGCGCGTCGCCGAGATCGGCCGCCTGCTCGACCTCGAGCCCTATCTGAACCGCAAGGCGACGCGGCTCACCGCCGATGCAAAGCAGAAGATCTCGCTCGGCCGCGGCCTCGTCCGCTCCGACGTCGCCGCCGTGCTGTTCGACGAGCCGCTCACCGTGATCGACCCCGAGCTGAAATGGCAGCTCCGCTCCAAGCTCAAGGCGCTGCATCGCGAGCTCGACCTGACGATGATCTACGTCACCCACGACCAGACCGAAGCGCTGACCTTTGCCGACACCGTGGTGGTCATGCATGACGGCCGCGTGGTGCAGAGCGGCACGCCGGCCGAGCTGTTCGACAAGCCCGCGCACACCTTCGTCGGCTATTTCATCGGCTCGCCCGGCATGAACGTCCTGCCGGCCGAGGTGAGGGGCCGCGAGGCCAAGATCGGCGATCACGTGATCACGCTCAACCGCAGCTACGACAAGCTGCCTGATGGCGCGAAGATCGAGATCGGCGTCCGTCCGGAATTCGTTGAGGCCGTCGCGCCTGCGCCCGGCCTGCTCAGTGCGAAGATTGAACGCGTCGACGACCTCGGCCGTATCCGCTTCGCGCGCGCGCGCCTCGGTGACGCAAAACTCGCAGCGCGCGCGCCGGCCGGCTTCATCAGTCCGGACGGCACGGCCGGCCTGAAATTCGACCCGTCGCACGTCCACGTCTATGCCGACAGCCTTCTGGTGGAGGGAGCCGCCTGATGGACAAGACCGTCAACCAAAAAGCGTGGTTCCTGGTGCTGCCAGTGTTCCTGGTCGTCGCCTTCTCGGCGGTGCTGCCGTTGATGACGGTGGTGAACTATTCAATGCAAGACACCTTCGGCAACAACCAGTTCTTCTGGAATGGTGTCGGCTGGTTCAAGGAATTGCTCGATCCCTCGAGCGATCTCGGCGGCCGCTTCCTGGCCTCGCTCGGCCGCAATCTGTTCTTCTCGCTGGTGATCCTTGCAATTGAGGTGCCGCTCGGCATCGTCGTCGCGCTGTCGATGCCGCGCCAGGGTTGGACGGTCGCGGCCTGCCTCGTCATCCTCGCGTTGCCGCTGCTGATCCCGTGGAACGTGGTCGGCACGATCTGGCAGATCTTTGGCCGCCCCGACATCGGCCTGCTCGGCTATGTCCTCAATGCCATCGGCATCGACTACAATTACGTCTCCAACGACATCGACGCCTGGGTCACTGTCATCGTGATGGACGTCTGGCACTGGACCAGCCTGGTCGCGCTGCTCTGCTACGCCGGCCTGAAGTCGATTCCCGAAGCCTATTATCAGGCGGCGCAGATCGATGGCGCCTCGCGCTGGGCGGTGTTCAAGGCGATCCAGCTGCCGAAGATGAACCGCGTGCTGCTGATCGCCGTGCTGCTGCGTTTCATGGACAGTTTCATGATCTACACCGAGCCGTTCGTGGTGACGGGTGGCGGGCCCGGCAATTCGACGACCTTCGTGTCGATCGAACTGGTCAAGATCGCGCTGGGCCAGTTCGACCTCGGCAAGGCCGCCGCACTGTCGCTGGTCTACAACCTCATCATCCTGATCGTCTGCTGGATCTTCTACACCGTCATGACCAATGCCGGCGCCGAGCGGAAGCCGCAGGAAGGAGCCGCGTGATGCATTCGATCCCCGGCCGTCGCCTCATCATGGCGCTGTTCTTGATCTTCCTGCTGTTGCCGATCTACTGGCTCGTCAACATGAGCTTCAAGACCAATGCCGAGATCGTCTCGACGATGACGCTGTGGCCGCACGCCCCGACGCTCCAGCACTACAAGCGCATCTTCACCGACGAGAGCTGGTATTCCGGCTATATCAACTCGCTGGAATATGTCGTCCTCAACACCATCATCTCGATCTCGGTGGCGCTGCCGGCGGCCTACGCGTTCTCGCGCTACCGTTTCCTCGGCGACAAGCATCTGTTCTTCTGGCTGCTGTCGAACCGCATGGCGCCGGCCGCGGTCTATGCACTGCCGTTCTTCAACCTCTATTCGGCGATCGGGCTGTTCGATACGCCCTGGGCGGTCGCGCTGGCGCACTGCATCTTCAACGTCCCGCTGGCGGTGTGGATCCTGGAAGGCTTCGTCTCCGGCGTGCCGCGCGAGATCGACGAGACCGCCTTCCTCGACGGCTATTCCTTCCCGCGCTTCTTCATCAAGATCCTGGTGCCGCTGATTGCGAGCGGCATCGGCGTCGCCGCCTTCTTCTGTTTCATGTTCTCCTGGGTCGAGCTGCTGCTCGCGCGCACGCTGACCTCGGTGCAGGCCAAGCCGATCGCGGCGATCATGACGCGCACGGTGTCGGCTGCGGGCATGGACTGGGGCCTGCTGGCTGCGGCCGGCGTGCTGACCATCATCCCGGGCGCGCTCGTGATCTGGTTCGTCCGCAATTATATCGCGAGCGGTTTCGCGCTCGGTCGGGTGTAGGGGGCATCAATGGAATGGATTGCATGGATGGCCTGGACGCCGCCGACCGCGATCTTCTTTGTCGCGCTCGCCTGCACGCTTGCCGTGATGACCTGGCTCGGGATGGCTTATCCCGAAGCCGAACGCGTCGGCGTGCTGCGCATCCCGACCACGCGCGGCGACCGCCTGTTCATCTCCCTGATCACGGCAGCGGTCATCCATCTGCTCTGGATCGCTTTCGCCGGCACTGACGCCCTCGCCACGCTGCCGATCGGCGAGGACGGAGTTGAAATTTCGCGGCTTTGGATCGCATCAGGAATTTCGTTGGCCACGGCCGTGCTCATTTTTCGCACGGTCTAGCCCGCGAAGGAACGGCCAGATCCGGGACCAACCCGGGTCTGTAAAAAGTTTGTCGCTGCAATGGAGGAATAACATGCGGCAGTTTAGGAGAAGGGAACGTTCATTGACCAAGAATAGCTTTCTGACGATGTCCAGCGTCGCCGCCATCGTCGCGGTGTCGCTGGCCGTCTCGGCGCCGGTGCGCGCCGCCGACGACGCTGCGATCCAGAAGTGGATCGCGGAATTCCAGCCCTCGACGCTGTCGAAGGAAGACCAGAAGAAGGAGCTGGAGTGGTTTGCCAAGGCCGCCGAGCCCTTCAAGGGCATGGAGATCAACGTGGTCTCCGAGACCATCACGACCCACGAATACGAGTCGCAGACGCTGGCCAAGGCGTTCTCCGAACTCACCGGCATCAAGCTCAAGCACGACCTCATCCAGGAAGGTGACGTCGTCGAGAAGCTGCAGACCCAGATGCAGTCCGGCAAGAACGTGTACGACGGCTGGATCAACGATTCCGACCTGATCGGCACTCACTTCCGCTACGGCCAGACCATCGCGCTGTCGGACTACATGACCGGCGAGGGCAAGGACGTCACCGATCCCATGCTCGACGTCAACGACTTCATCGGCAAGTCGTTCGGCACCGCGCCGGACGGCAAGCTCTACCAGCTGCCCGACCAGCAGTTCGCCAACCTGTACTGGTTCCGCTACGACTGGTTCACCAACGCCGACTACAAGGCGAAGTTCAAGGCCAAGTATGGTTACGAACTCGGCGTGCCCGTGAACTGGTCGGCCTATGAAGACATCGCCGAGTTCTTCACCAACGACATCAAGGAGATCAACGGCGTCAAGGTCTACGGCCATATGGACTATGGCAAGAAGGACCCCTCGCTCGGCTGGCGTTTCACCGATGCCTGGCTCTCGATGGCCGGTAACGGCGACAAGGGCATCCCGAACGGTCTGCCGGTCGACGAATGGGGCATCCGCATGGAAGGCTGCCGTCCGGTCGGCTCCTCGGTCGAGCGTGGTGGCGACACCAACGGTCCGGCCGCGGTCTACTCGATCACCAAGTACCTCGAGTGGATGAAGAAGTATGCTCCGCCGCAGGCCCAGGGCATGACCTTCTCCGAGTCGGGTCCGGTGCCGGCGCAGGGCAACATCGCCCAGCAGATGTTCTGGTACACCGCCTTCACCGCCGACATGGTGAAGCCGGGCATCGCCGTGATGAACGCGGACGGTACGCCGAAATGGCGCATGGCTCCGTCCCCGCACGGTTCGTACTGGAAGGAAGGCATGAAGCTCGGCTACCAGGACGCGGGTTCGGCGACGCTGCTGAAGTCGACTCCGGCGGATCGCCGCAAGGCGGCCTGGCTCTATCTCCAGTTCATCGTCTCCAAGACGGTGTCGCTGAAGAAGAGCCATGTCGGTCTCACCTTCATCCGTGAATCCGACATCTGGGACAAGTCGTTCACGGAGCGTGCGCCGAAGCTCGGCGGCCTGATCGAGTTCTACCGCTCGCCCGCGCGCGTGCAGTGGACCCCGACCGGCAACAACGTGCCCGACTATCCGAAGCTGGCACAGCTGTGGTGGCAGAACATCGGCGATGCGTCGTCCGGTGCCAAGACGCCGCAAGCCGCGATGGACTCGCTCGCCGCGGCCCAGGACTCCGTGATGGAGCGTCTGGAGAAGTCGGGCGTGCAGGGTGCCTGCGGTCCGAAGCTGCACAAGAAGGAAACGGCCGAGTTCTGGTTCGCCAAGGCCCAGAAGGACGGCACGATTGCTCCGCAGCGCAAGCTCGCCAACGAGAAGCCGAAGGGCGAAACGGTCGACTACGACACCCTGATCAAGTCGTGGCCGGCCCAGCCCCCGAAGCGCGCCTCGCTGCAGTAAGGCACGTCTCATAACGACGAAAGGCCGGGAGCAATCCCGGCCTTTTTCTTGCTTTGCGTGACGTAGTACTCTCTCGATTATTCTCCGCTGTCATCGTCCGCGAAGGCGGACGATCCAGTATTCCAGAGGCGGTCGTGATCGAATCGAGAAGCCGCGGCGTACTGGATGCCCGCCTTCGCGGGCATGACAGCTGTGCCCGCTTACTCCGCCGGCTCAGCCGCAAGCGTCGGATAGTCCGTGTATCCCTTCGCGCCGCCGCCGTAGAACGTGTTCTTGTCCCAATCGTTCAGCGTCGCGCCCGTCTTCAGCCGCTCGACCAGATCGGGGTTGGAAATGAAAGGCTTGCCGAAGGCGATGAGATCGGCCGCGTTCGCGTCCAGCACCTTGGTGGCAAGATCGAAATCATAGCCGTTGTTGGCGATGTAGGCGCCAGCGAAGCGCTTGCGCAGGCCCGCATAGTCGAACGGCGCGATGTCGCGCGGACCGCCGGTGGCACCTTCGACGACGTGGAGATAGACGAGCTTCAGCGCGGCGAGACCGTCGACGATATGGTCGTACAAGGCTTGCGGGTTCGAATCCGTGATGTCGTTGGCCGGCGTCACCGGCGAGATGCGGATGCCGGTGCGATCGGCGCCGGCCTCCGCCGCGACGGCCCTGGAGACTTCCAGCATCAGCCGCGCGCGGTTCTCGATGGAGCCGCCATAGGCATCGGTCCGCTTGTTGGTGCCGTCCTTGGCGAACTGCTCGAGCAGATAGCCGTTGGCGCCGTGGATCTCGACGCCGTCGAAGCCGGCCTCGAGTGCGTTCTTCGTGGCGCGCTTGAAATCGTCGATGATGCCCGGAATTTCGGAAAGCTCGAGCGCACGGGGCTCGGAGACGTCGGCGAAGCCGCCGTTGACGAAGGTCTTGCCCTTGGCGCGGACCGCGCTCGGCGCCACCGGGGCTGCGCCATTGGCCTGAAGGTCGACGTGCGAGATGCGGCCGACATGCCAGAGCTGGATGAAGATCTTGCCGCCGCGCTGGTGCACCTGATCGGTGACCTTGCGCCAGCCGGCGACCTGCTCCTTGGTGTAGATGCCGGGGGTGTCCTGATAGCCCTGGCCCTGCTGCGAGACCTGGCTTGCTTCGGTGATCAGGAGGCCTGCGGACGCGCGCTGGGCGTAATAGTCGGCGGCGAGCGCGCCGGGTACGAAAGTGCCGGGAACGGCGCGGTTACGCGTCAACGGCGCCATCACGAAACGGTTGGCCAGCGTGATCGGGCCGAGCTTGTAGGTCTCAAACAATTTGGTCGAACGGCTCATGGGAATGCTTCCAGGAGGTGAGAGGTCCGGAACACTTGTGCATCGCGGCAATCAGCGCAAGGGAGGAGCCATACGGAAACTGCAGGCGAGCTGCGCGGCAGGGCCCGCGCAGCATAAATCATGTGCAATTTGGGCGGCGGCAGCCGATTCCGGCCGCGCGCCCCACGAACTCAGTTCAGGCCCATGAAATCGCGCTTGCCGATCTCGACGCCGTTGTGACGCAGGATGCCGTGAGCAGTCGCGGCGTGGAAATAGAAGTTCGGCAGCGAGAACGCGCTCAGGAATTGCTGACCCTTCATGGTGATGGACTTGTCGGGGCCGGCCGGGAAGGTGACGTCTTTGGTATCAGCGCCTTCGAACTGCTCCGGCTTGAACGATTTTACGTAGTCGATGGTCTTCGCCAGGCGCTGCTTCAACTCGGCAAAGCTGGTCTCGGTGTCCGGTGTGGAGGGCACGTCGCTATGGGTCAGCCGGGCGCAACCTTTGGCTGCGAAATCGCTGACCAGCTGGATCTGCTTCGAGAGCGGCAGCATGTCGGGGAACAGGCGGGAGCCCAGCAGGACGCTCGGGTCGACCTTCTTGGCCGCACAATGTGCCTCGGCTTTCGTGAGCAGGCCGGTCAGGCTGTTCAGCATTTGCAAATAGGCGGGAACGACGGCGTCGTGGAAGGACATGTGATGCTCGCTCTGTGGTGGGAATCTCAGGAGAAACCTGAGCCACTCACATGGGAACCTCATGGAAAATTACAATCGCGGGAGCGGCTTGTGCGGTGCGAAAATTCTACCGCACCACCCCCGCCGGCTGCGCCTGCGCCGTGCCACCGCGCATCCGGGCCAAAAGCTCCGCGGTCGGCCAGGAATCCGCCGGCAGACCGTATTTGATCTGCATCGCCTTCACCGCGGCGCGGCTCTGCTGGCCCAGCACGCCGTCGACCTTGCCGACGTTGAAACCCGCCTGGACCAGAAGCTGCTGCAATTGCTTGAGCTCGTTGAACGGCAGCTGCGCGACCGGTGTGGACGGCTTTCGCATCGGAGCCGCGCCCGCGATGCGAGTAGCGAGATAACCCGCGGTGGTCGAATAGATCAGCGAGTTATTCCACTCCGTGTAGGCCGCGAAATTCGGGTACGCCATGAAGGCCGGACCAAAGCGCCCCATCGGCAGCAGCACGGAGGCCGCGAGATTGTCGTTCGGCAGCGGCCGGCCGTCGGGATAGGTCACGCCGAACTGCGCCCATTTCGAGCGCGGCAGTTGCACCGTGAGGTCGGTCTGATCCCATGGCAGGTTTTGCGGCACCTTGATCTCCTCCAGCCACGGCTCACCGCGCCGCCACTTCAATCCGTTGGCGATGTAGTTCGCGGTGGAGCCGATCACGTCGTCCTCGCTGCGCAGCAGATCGCGTCGTCCGTCGCCGTCATAGTCGACGGCATAGTTGACGTAATGCACGGGCAGGAACTGGGTCTGTCCGAGCTCGCCGGCCCAGGAGCCGACCATCTCGTCGGGATGCAAATCGCCGCGGTCGATGATCTTCAGCGCCGCGATGGTCTCGTTCACGAACATCTCCGAGCGGCGGCAATCATAGGCCAGCGACACCAGGGATTTCAGTGTCGGCAGATTGCCCATGTTGACGCCGAAATCGCTCTCCAGTCCCCAGAACGCGGCGATCACCGCCGGCGGCACGCCGTATTCCTTTTCGGCGCGCGCGAACGCCGCCGCATGTTGCTTGATGTGCTGCTGGCCGTTCTGCATGCGATAGGGCGCGGCCATGCGGCCGGCAAATTCGGTGAAGAGCTGGCCGAACACGCGCTGGCCGCGGTCCCGATTGACGATGCCCTGGTCGTAGACGAGGTAAGGCGAGGTCGCCGCGATCGTCCGCTGCGACACGCCGGCGGCAACGGCCTGTTGTTTCACGTCGGCCAGAAACCGATCGAAATTCGCCCCGTTATGGCACGACGCCGCGCGCGGCGAGGGCGCAGTGGCCCTGGGGGCTGCAGGTTTTGCGGACGGCGGTGCAAGCTGGGCGGAGGCGGGAAGGGCGAGTGTGAGCAGGGCGGCGGCCGCGATCGTTGCGACCGCAAGGCGAGAACCAAGGCAGTTCGTCGGCATCGATATCTCTGATACTGGGTGGATGAGCGCTAGGCCGCTAATACGGCGCGCTTGACGGCGAGTGGCAACGCGATGGAGCGGAACAACGTCTTCGGATACAAATAATCTTCGCCTGACTCATCGATGATGCGCAGCATGCCATGCTTGTCGGCCGCGGGGTCGCGCAACGCCTCATAGATCTTGCGCTTCTCGAGAGAGGCCGCATACCCCTCATTGTCCACACAGATCACCAATTGCTTGCTTCGCGACTTCGTCATGATTTTCAGAGCAGGCCCTTGAGCTTGAATTCCTTGCGGCCGATGCCGGCAGCCTCATACCAATGTATCTCAGCGATGTGGGTAGAGCCATCGGATAATCGCACCGGGGCAATGCCCTTGCGCTTTCGCCAACGTCCTCGCCCATAGATTCGGCGCAGCCGGGCGACCTCGCGGATGCCGGAGCCGCTGGCGAAGGTTTCGATCTCGGTAATCTCGCCGAGAATCTCGAAGTGCATGGCTTCGATCGTGCCCTTGGGTCCCTGCCTGGGTCAATAGCCGCGGCTCCGCGACGCACCCGGAAACCTTGCGGGCGGGCCGGGGTCATCCCTACCTCATGCTTGCCGGCCCGCAGCGCCTCCAGCGGCCACGGCCGGCCCGGGAGACGGCCATGAACTATCTTCGTACCGCAATGCTGCTCGCAGGCCTCACCGCCCTGTTCATGGGTGTCGGCTATCTGATTGGTGGTGCCGGCGGCGCCATGATTGCGCTCGTCATTGCCGCGGCGACCAATCTCTTCACCTACTGGAACTCCGACCGCATGGTGCTGTCGATGTATGGCGCCCATGAGGTCGACCGCAGCAGCGCGCCGGAGCTGGTCGGGCTCGTTGCCGAGCTTGCGGGCCGCGCCGGCTTGCCGATGCCGCGCGTGTTCCTGATGGACGAGCCGCAGCCCAACGCGTTTGCCACCGGGCGCAATCCCGAGAATGCCGCGGTTGCGGTCACCACCGGGCTGATGCGCCAACTCAGCCGCGAGGAGCTCGCCGGCGTGATCGCGCACGAGCTCGCGCATATCAAGCACCACGACACGCTGCTGATGACCGTGACCGCGACCATTGCGGGTGCAATCTCGATGCTGGCGCAGTTCGGCATGTTCTTCGGAGGCAACCGCGACAACAATGGTCCGGGCATCGTCGGTTCGATCCTGATGATGATCCTCGCCCCGATCGGCGCCATGCTGGTGCAGATGGCGATCAGCCGCACCCGCGAATACGCCGCGGACAATCTCGGCGCTCGCATCGCCGGTCAGCCGATGTGGCTGGCATCGGCGCTGGTGAAGATCGAAGGCGCGGCGCATCAGGTCCCGAATTTGGAGGCGGAGCGAAATCCCGCCACCGCGCACATGTTCATCATCAACCCGCTGTCGGGCCACGGCGTGGACAATCTGTTCGCCACCCATCCCTCGACGCAGAATCGCATCGCGGCGCTTCAGCAGCTCGCAGCCGAGCTCGGCGCGCAGGCGTCGCCGTCGGTCGGCGCCAATGAGAACTACCCGCCGCGAAGCCCGTGGGGCCGCTCGTCTTCACGCGGCCCTTGGGGCCGACGCTGAAGCCGCCCGAATTTGCGCGCTTTGTGACCTGCCGCACACAGGACGGTCTCGGCCGGTGTTAACACCCTGCCGTGACAGTTCCTGCGAAAGGGGATGCGTGGCCGGCCCTTTGCCTGCCGCCGTCGAAGATGACCAAAGCTGCGGTACCATTGTTGATTGTCCTGGGCGTGTTGATTGGCCTGTCCACGCACACTGTCGTCAATTGCGGGGACGAGGACGAGCCCGACATCTGTTCGGCGGTGATCGGCTTCTCGCCGCTGCGCGGCTCGCTGATCGCTTTCGCCTTTGAGGGGCGCGGACGGATCGCGCTGCGCCACGGCGACTGGCGGCGGGCGATCGCGGATTTCGACGAGGCCATCCATCTCAATCCCAACCGCGCCTCGCTCTATCGCGATCGGGCGCTGGCGCGCCGGCAGAACGGCGATCTCGAACTTGCCATCGAGGATTACGACGAGGCGATCGCGCATGATCCCAGGCACGCCGCGCCCTATCACCAGCGCGGTCTCGCGCTCGCGGCCGCCGGCGATCTCGATCGCGCGATTCTGAGCTACAACACCGCGGTCCGCCTCGACCCCTCGGATGCCCAGCCTCGGCTCGACCGCGGCCTCGCCTTCCTCGCCCGCGGCCAGGCGAACGAGGCGCGCGCCGATTTCGAGGCCGCGCTGGCGCTGCCTGCCGGCAAGGACGCCCACACCCGCGATGCGGCGCGCGCAAAACTCGCCGAACTGGCGCGCGCCGAGCCGACCCGGCTCGCCGCGCCAGGGCGGTAGAGATATCTAGAGCTGCGTGCGCCGCTGCAACCCTCTCCCCTTGTGGGAGAGGGTGGCTCGCCGCGAAGCGGCGAGACGGGTGAGGGGTATCTCTCCGCGCGTGAGTCTGCTGCAGTTGGATTCGCGGAAACAACCCCTCATCCGGCGCTTCGCGCCACCTTCTCCCACAAGGGGAGAAGGAAGAAAGTGCGCGCCTACTTCGCCTTCTTGGCTTTGGCCTTCTTGGCCTTCTTCACCGGCTTCTCCTTGGCAGCCTTCTTCTCCACCTTCACTGCGACCGGCGTGCTGGCGGCGATCCGCATCGAGCGCGCGTAGCTGTCGGCGACGTTGTCGGCGGACATCTGCAGGCGCTTGGCGGCGGCAATGGCCTGCTCCATGGTGGCCTTGGCCATCATCTTGAAGCGGTCGCCGGTCTCCTTGCCCTTGGCCTTGGCCGCAAGGCCGTTGAATCGATCCCGCCGCTCCTTGGCGCGGGACATCAGGCCCGTATGCAGCTGTCTGGCCAGTTGCCGGATCACGACATCCAGGTCGGCGTCCGCCATGTTGTTCTATCCTCTTCGAAAACAGTATCGATGCGGGCGGACTATGCAGATCGGGCCCCACCTTGGCAATTCCCGGCCATGCGTCATCCGCAGCTTCCGGTGACCAAAACAGAGCCGCGCTGTTTGCGCGGCTCTTTGTCAGTCGGTCCTGGCCGTTCAGTAGTCGTAGCCGGGATGGCCGGGATAGTATTGCCGATTGCAGGCCCTGCGGCCGCGGTCGTAGGCAGCGGCATCGCCATGGGCGAGCGAGCTGACATATTTCAGGCAGCGCACGTAATTGTCGTTACCGAGCCAGTCCAGGCTACCGGCGGCAGCGGGGGAGATCTGGGCGGAGCCCACGAGCGTCGTGACGGTTACAAGAGCGCCGATAGCGGAGAAGGCGAGCTTTGTCATGATGGCATCTTTCCACTTGAGGCTGCCTGATGCAGCCCTCATGAACTTGACGATGCCAGATACGTCATCGAGCGACTGTGCCGTCTGTCACACGGCCTGCCAATTCTCAGCTCGAAAAGACAACTCTCAGCTTGAAAAGAAAACGGGCCGCGTTGTTGACGCGGCCCTGGTGTGTTGGGCGCAGGCGCGCTTTGTCTGTCTTACTTCAGCGAGGCGACCGGGCCGCTCGACGCTGCCGGATCGGGGTCGAAGCCGAACACGCCGACCAGATATTTGTAATAATCCGGCAACTTCTCCTTGAGCGCCTCGCGCGACTTCGGGTCGTGGAATTCGCTCTTCCCGGCCAGGAAGATGCTGGCGGTCACCGCAAAGAATTCCATGTGATTCTTCAGCGCATAGGATTCCTTGGGCAGGAGATCCTTGGACTTGGCGTAGGCGTAATAGCCGATCACGCCCTTGTTGGCGTAGCCGTCCGGCAACAGCCGCGCGTGGTAGGCGTGCAGGAGCTCGTGCAGCAGCACGGCTTCCTTTTCGTACCGCATCATGTCCGGCCGCAGCATGATCACGCCGAGGCCGGAATCGACCGCGAGGTCGACGGCGTTCGGATTGCTCCAGCGCTGCTTGTTGGGGTCCCAGACCGTCAGCGTGCGGGGAGCGGTGCGCTGGATATCAGGCGTGACCCGGCCGTAGCACGCGGTCGCGGCGCCTTCGTCGAGGCAGGCCAGCTCGCTGGCGATGATCGGGACGGTGCGAAAGAAGCGCAGCACGCGCGGCGAGAGGCCGGCAGCCTCGACCACGTCGATCTGGCTCTTCACATTCTCGGTGAGCTTGTCGACATCCTTGCGGTCGGAATTCTCCGAGAGGTCGAACATGTAGCCGCGGTAGCTCTGGAAGCCCGGCGGTAACGCCTGCGCTGCGCCGGCGGACGCATCAAGCGGCCCGGCATGGGACGGATTGGCAAAGAGCGCGCCGACAACGGTCGCGGTCAGCAGCAACGCAATGCGCATGATGAACCCCCTGATGTCACTTCACGCGGCAGAATAAGCCGCCGTTGTTTGCGAAAAGTGAGTGGGGCGAGACTAAGGCAGCGATGTTGAGGCGTGCTTAATCGATGGTTGCAGATCGCGGAAGTGAATTAGTGCCGGGTTAACCAAGCGTGGATTGTCCGCGCGCTTCGGCGTAGCATGCGATCCGGGTACCAGGCCCCACACCAGATAGCCGGAAGGGAGGATGCCATGTATGCCGCCATCCGTCAGGCCAAGGCGAAAAGCGGGAGCGCCGAAGAGCTGGCGCGCCGTATCAAGGAAGGCGCCGTTCCGATCATCAGCGACGTCGACGGCTTCCGCGCCTATTACGTCGTCTACGCCGGCGACGACACGGTCACGGCGATTTCGATTTTCGACAAGTTCGAGCAGGCGGAGGAGGCGAACAGGCGTGCGATCGCCTGGATCGAGAAGGATCTGGGCGCGCTGCTTGCAGGCGACGCCCGCGCCGCCGCGGGGCCGGTGATCGTGCATACGCTGGCGTAGGGATTGGGCGGATTGCTGCTTCCCCGATGTCGTCCTGGCGAAAGCCAGGACCCATTACCCCAGCGAGTCGTTGTGGCACGAGATCGTAGTTACGAATCTTCGCCAAACTCGCTTCCGGGGTGATGGTGTGGACGGCCCCCTACGGCATCAGTGTGCCAGAATGAGGTTGTCAGAAACTCATTCACAGGAGCCGTCCGTGAGCCAGATTATCCGCATTGGGATGGATACGTCGAAGTATATCTTTCAACTGCATGGGGTGGATGCCTCGGAGCAGGTCGTGCTGCGCAAACGGCTTGGCCGCAAGGGGATGCTGGAGTTCTTTGCCAAGCTGCCGCCGACGGTGGTGGTGATCGAGGCGTGTGGGGCGGCTCACGTCCTGGCGCGAGAGCTAGGTAAGCTGGGACACACAGCCAAGCTGATCGCTCCGCAGCTGGTGAAACCCTACGTGGCGCGCAATAAGAACGATGGGCGCGATGCAGAGGGGCTGTGCGAGGCGGCGAGCCGGCCGCGGATGCGCTATGTGCCGGTGAAAACCGCCGAGCAACAGGCCGCGCTGATGCTGCTGGGCATCCGCGAACAACTGGTCGTGCGACGCACTCAACTTTCCAACATGATCCGCGGCTATGCGGCGGAGTTCGGTCTGATCGAGGCCAAGGGGCTGGACAAGCTGGTCTCGTTCCTGGCCGCAATCGAGCACGATGAAAGGGTGCCGACGCTGGCCCGCGAACTGTTTGCGACGCTTGCCCGCCAATATGATCAGGTGCAGGTCGAGCTGAAGGCAGTGGAGGCGAAGCTTCTCGCCTGGCACCGTGCCAATGCCTTGAGCCGTCGTTTGGCTCAGATCCCGGGGATCGGTCCGGTCACCGCCGCAGCACTGGTGATGAAGGCACCCGATCCTCACGCCTTCCGCTCGGGACGGCTGTTTGCCGCCTGGCTCGGCCTGACCCCAAAGGACCATTCCACCGCGGGAAAGACCAGGCTCGGCAAGATAACCCGTGCAGGCGATGAGACCTTGCGTCAGCTGCTGGTGCTTGGGGCAACTTCGGTGGTCAAGATCGCCAAATCGAAAGCTCGTGGGCCGAGCTGGCTGATCGAGCTTTTGAAGCGCAAAACACCGAAGCTGGCGGCGGTGGCGCTGGCCAACAAGATGGCCCGCATCGCCTGGAAGCTGATGACGACGGGAGAGCAATACGATCGCGCGCGGCTAGGGGCGCAAAACGAGGCCCAAACGGCCGCTGCCGTGTGATCGAAAGATTCGGCCGACCGGCGGGTTAGCCCCACCGGCCGAACCGGAGCTGCAAGAGCAGAGGAGATGGTGCGATCGATCGTTCGAGATGCGAGCAAATCCGTAGGACCCATTGGCCGAATAAGGTCGCATGGGTGATTGGAACTCGTGTCGCGAAAACCATCTTGGCCAGCGGTCCGACAAAGCCGCATCAACAGGCCGGACATATGGATGCAAGCGATCCGATCAAACCTCACTAAGCTCTTGTGCCACGGGGGCCGTCCACATATGGGTCCTGGATCTGCGCTTCGCTTGTCCAGGACGACAGCGGAGTGAGTGGCGTGCGCTTGCCACTCAGCGCGCAGCCGTCCCCTCACAACTCCCGTGCATTCGAGAACGCGAACGAGCTCACGCGCCGCGTCGTCTCGTCCAGGATCAGCGTGCGCGTGATCGGCGGCTCGGCGCGCTGGGCGCAGTTTTCGCGCTCGCAGAGACGGCAGTTGACGCCGATCGGCGTGCCCTCCGTTTTCTCCAGATCGAGCCCGGCAGCGTAGACGAGGCGCGCGGCGTGGCGGATCTCGCAGCCGAGGCCGATGGCGAAGCGCGGCTGCGGCAGCGGGTGCGGCGCGACGGGGCGGCGTACCATCTGCGCGATCGAGAAATAGCGCGTGCCGTCCGGCAGCTCGATCACCTGCTTCAGCAGGCGATCAGGCGTGTCGAAGGTCGAGTGCACGTTCCACAACGGACAAGTGCCGCCGAATTTCGAGAACGGGAATGTGCCCGATGAAAATCGCTTCGAGACGTTGCCCGCATTGTCGACACGAAGCAGGAAGAACGGGATGCCGCGCGCGTTCGGCCGCTGCAGGGTGGTGAGCCGATGGCAGACCTGCTCGAAGCCGGAATTGAAGCGCTGCGCCAGCAGATGGATGTCGTAATTCAGCGCTTCCGCCGCGGCCAGGAAAGCCGGGTAGGGCATCATCACGGCGGCCGCAAAGTAGTTGCCGAGCGTGATCCGGAACAGGCGGCGCGGTGTGTCGTCGAGCGGGCCGGCGCGGCCGATGATGGTCTCCAGATGCTGTGCGCATTCAACCAGGCCCAGCTGAAAGGCGAGCTGGAACGCGCGGCCGGGCGGGTCGACCAGCTCGGAGATCAGGAGCTGGCGGCGGTGGCGGTCGAAGCGCCTCAGCGTTTCGCGCATCACGTCCACCGGCATGATGCGGGTCTGGATCGAATGCTTTTCGCGCAGCCGTGCCGCGAGAGCCGCGTAAAGCTCTTCGGCCGGCACGTTCAGTTCGTCGCGCAGAGTCTCCGCGGCCTGCTCGAGTTCCGGAAAGTAGTTGCGGTTGGCCTCGATCAGCTCGCGGACGCGCTCGACCGGATTGGCCTCATAGCGGGTGCCGACGTCGCGATCGGCCATTTGTGCCGCGGCCAGCGTCTCGCCCTGCCGCGCCTCGGTATAGGCCGCATAGAGCCGTTGCAGCGCGTGGGTGACGCCCGGGCAGAGCTCGGCGAGGTCGCGCAGTTCCTGCTTGGGAACGTCGATCTGGCGGAACAGCGGGTCGGAGAAAATCTCGTTGAGTTCGGCGAAGAAGCGGTCCTCGTCAGCGGTCGCGAGGTCGCGCAGGTCGAGGTCGTAGGTTTCGGCCAGCCGCAGCAGGATCTGCGCGGTCACCGGACGCTGGTTGCGCTCGATCAGATTGACATAGCTCGGCGAGATCCCGAGCCCCTCGGCGATCTGGGTCTGCGACAGCCCCAATTGCTGTCGGATGCGCCGGAAGCGCGGGCCGACAAAGAGCTTCTTGCTGGAACCGGCGGGCATTTTCAGGTCTCCAGAAGAGGGCATCAAGGACAGCCTTGCTGACCTGTTTAATTTACAAGAGTTACAAAGTGACATCTATTACAAGTACCGATGTTACATGACATCACCATTCAAATACAAGCCTACTGTACGAGCTGAGCTTTCTCGCGTTTAGCTTCTGACACGCATCTCGCAATGCATTGTCAAGAATGTCGATGGCTGGTCGCCATCGCCGGTGAAAGGATCAGGCACATGAATTACCAGCCCCGCGGCATCAGCACCCTCCAGGCCCCCGCCTCGTATCAAAGTGAGGTCGAGGCGGCCCGGTCGCTCCTGGAGACCCAGCCGACCTGGAACGGGGTGTCGGCCGAGGCCGTCGCCCGCATGCGCCTGCAGAACCGCTTCAAGACCGGCCTCGACGTCGCCCGCTACACCGCGGCGCTGATGCGGGCCGACATGGCCGCCTATGACGGCGATCCCACCAAGTACACGCAGTCGCTGGGCTGCTGGCACGGCTTCATCGCCCAGCAGAAGCTGATCTCGGTCAAGAAGCACTTTGGCAAGACCGATCGCACCTATTTGTACCTGTCCGGCTGGATGATCGCGGCGTTGCGCTCCGAGTTCGGTCCGCTGCCCGACCAGTCGATGCACGAGAAGACCTCGGTGCCGGCGCTGATCGAAGAACTCTACACCTTCCTGCGTCAGGCCGACTCGCGCGAGCTGAACGATATCTTCCGCAACCTCGATAAGGCCCGCAAGGAAGGCGACAAGACCCGAGAGAAGGAGTTGATCGAGAAGATCGACAACTTCCAGACCCATGTCGTGCCCGTCATCGCCGACATCGACGCCGGCTTCGGCAATGCGGAGGCGACCTATCTGCTCGCCAAGAAGATGATCGAGGCGGGTGCCTGCGCGCTCCAGATCGAGAACCAGGTCTCGGACGAGAAGCAGTGCGGCCACCAGGACGGCAAGGTGACCGTGCCGCACGAGGTGTTCCTGGCCAAGATCCGGGCCTGCCGCCACGCTTTCCTCGAACTCGGCGTCGAAGACGGCATCGTCGTGACCCGCACCGACTCGCTCGGTGCCGGCCTGACCCAGCAGATCGCGGTCAGCCACAAGCCCGGCGACCTCGGTGACCAGTACAACAGCTTCCTGGATTGCGAGGAAGTGACGGCAGAGAACGCCCGCAATGGCGACGTCATCATCAACCGCAACGGCAAGATGATGCGTCCGAAGCGGCTGCCCTCCAATCTGTATCAGTTCCGCCCGGGCACCGGCGAAGACCGTTGCGTGCTGGACTGCATCACCTCGCTGCAGAACGGCGCCGACCTGCTCTGGATCGAGACCGAGAAGCCGCATATCGAGCAGATCGCCAAGATGGTCGACCGGATCCGCAAGGTGGTTCCGAACGCCAAGCTCGCCTACAACAACTCGCCCTCGTTCAACTGGACGCTCAACTTCCGTTGGCAGGTCTACGACGCGATGAAGGAAGCGGGCAAGGACGTCAGCAAGTACAATCGTGCCGAGCTGATGAAGCCGGAATACGACGATACGCCGCTGGCGCAGGAAGCCGACGAGCGCATCCGTACCTTCCAGGCGGATTCGGCCAAGCGTGCCGGCATCTTCCACCACCTGATCACGTTGCCGACCTATCACACGGCGGCGCTCTCGACCGACAATCTTGCGAAGGAATATTTCGGCGACCAGGGCATGCTCGGTTACGTCAAGAACGTCCAGCGCGCCGAGATCCGTCAGGGTATCGCCTGCGCCAAGCATCAGAACATGGCGGGCTCCGACATCGGCGACGACCACAAGGAATACTTCGCCGGCGAGGCTGCCCTGAAGGCGGGCGGCGCCCACAACACGATGAACCAGTTCGGCTAACGCATCACGCTAATCGACAGGAGACTGACAATGACCAACAGCAATTTCTGGGTGATCGGTGGCGAGTTCGGTTCGATGAACTTCCACAAGCTGGTGGAAGGTTCGGCCCAGGTGCAGGGTCCGTTCAAGACCCGCAAGGAAGCCGAGGACGCCTGGCGCTCGGTCTCGGAAGAGAACCGCCACAAGGCCGGCGTCCGCTTCTCGATCGTGGAAGAGCCGTCGCGGGTCTCGGCGTGAAATCTGACTAACATGCCAATCTGAATAAGAAGACGTCCAAGGACGGAGGGTCCCATCCGGCGCAAGCCGGGTGGGACCGTCTGTTTTTGGCACAGGTGAAAGATTTGTGGGCGCCGTAAGTCACTGGAATTGTAGGCCCTTTGCGGACACTTTGGTTGCTGATAGGTTAATCCCGCCAAGTGAGGACGAGGCCGCCAATGTCAGAGCCCGAGACCAGCGGGATCCATCCCAGCCAGCCGCGCCCGGTGCGGCTGCGCGATGCGTTGTTGCGCGCGCGGATCGAGGCCGCCGACCGGACCGGCGTCGTCGTCGATTTGCGCGATGCCGAGGTAGCGCGGCTCGAGATCCTCAACGATTCGCTCGATCCCCTGTTCGCGCAGGTGCCGGAGCAGATCGACCTGTTCGACCGCGGCATCAGTCAGGGCGATACGCCCAGGCTCTGGATCGATGTCGTCGCGCACATCGTGATGGGGCGCGACAAGCGGATGTACCGCTTCGTGCAGGACACCCGCTTCGGCCGCATCGTGCTCGCCGAATCGCACGACACCGCTATCATCGTCGAGGCCGTGACCGATTACGTCGCGCGCCGCATGATCGAGCGCGAGCATGCGATGGTGGTCCCGCCCGAGCCGAAGCCCGAGGTCGCACCGCCGCGGCGCCGCTCGCGCCTCTGGCCGTTCGTGCTGGGGTTCGTGCTCGGCGCCGCCGCGCTGTTCGGCGTTGCCGTGCTCGCGGCCCTGCGGAGCTGGTGACCTCTCGTAGCCCGGATGGAGCGCAGCGCAATCCGGGACACCTCTCGCTCCAGATTGCACCGCCCCGGATTACGCTCCGCTCCATCCGGGCTACGGATCACGCCCGCAATGACGGCGAACTAAATTAGATCAACCTCACATGCTTGATCTGCCCGATCTGAAGTCCAGTCCCCACGCTCCGCACCGTCTGCTCGCAACGCCAGCCGGTGTTGTCCTTTTCGATCGTGAACAGATTGTAGGCCGCAGCCGGGGTGTGCCCGTGCGCGAGCGACGAGGCCGAGGGCACGCCGATTGCGGGAATGTTGCCGTTGGGCCCGTCGAACCACATTGTCGAATGAATGTGGTCGTGCCCGTGCAGGATCAGCTCGACGCCGTGGCGTTTCAAAATCGTCAGCAGCCCGGCGGAGTCGGTCATCCGCTTGTGGCGCGCGCCGGACTTCAGCGGATGATGCACCAGCAGCACGCGAAAGACGTCCTCGGCTGCGAGCCGTTTGAGCACGTCTTCGAGCGACGCGAGCTGCTCGCCTCCGAGCGTACCTGTCGCCATCAACGGCAAGGTGGGCACCGCCGTGGACAGGCTGATCAGCGCGAGCGGCCCGCGCCGGCGCAGGCTCGGAAAGCCGATACGGCCGTCGTCCCCTGCAAGATAGGGCGCGAAGGTTTCGCCGAAGCGATGAGAGGTGGCGCGAACATAAGCGTCGTGATTGCCGGGAATGGTGGTGACGCGATCGGGCGGGCCGACGCCGTCCAGCCAGGCGCGCGCCGGCGCGAACTCCGCCTCCAGCGCCAGATTGACGAGATCGCCTGTGACCGCGATGTGGTCGGGAGCTTGCGCCTTCACGTCGGCCACGAGTGCGTCGAGCACCTCGCGGCGCTGGTACTTGTGACGGTTGCGCGTCCAGTTGACATAGCCGAACGCGCGCTTGCCCGCGAGCTCGATCCACCGCGGCTTCGGCAGCGGCGGCAGATGCGGGTCGGACAGATGGGCGAGCGTGAAGGGGGCCATGGGGGGCGATTGCCTCGCTATTCGCCCGCTGTAATGGCAAGGTCGCAGGCCAGGTGCAAGCGGGGCATCAAGGGAGCCCGATGGCGGAAGGTCTGAACAGCGTCCGACGGAGATTCGAGCCGCTGCTGCGGCGAATTTTCCACGCCTATTTCCTGCTGGTCCGCGGCATGACTCTCGGCGTCCGCGCCGTGGTGCTGGATGCCGACACCAGGGTGTTCCTGGTCAGGCACAGCTACGTCACGGGCTGGTATCTGCCCGGCGGCGGCGTCGATCTCGGCGAGACCATGGAGCAGGCGCTGCGGCGCGAGCTCAAGGAGGAGGGGGATATCGATCTCACCGGCGACGCCGTGCTGCACGGCATCTTCCTCAACAGTCACGTGTCCCGCCGCGACCATGTCGCGGTCTACGTCGTCAGGCAGTTCAAGCAGGATCGCCTGCCCGCGCCCAACCGCGAGATCGCCGAGTGCGGGTTCTTCGCGGTCACCGCGCTGCCCGAGGGGACCACGCCCGGCACGCGGTTGCGGATCGCGGAAGTCCTTCACGACAGGCCGCGGATTGCGACGTGGCGATGATGGCTGCCTGTGCTAGTAAATCGCCGCGCTTGCGGTGTCGGCGCATGGACGAGGGATGAAGATTGTCTCAATCGACGAGGTCATGGCCATTTCGGGTCGCCGTGCTGGTGCCCTGCTACAATGAGGAAGCCGCCGTCGCGACGGTCGTCGCCGATTTCCGCAAGGCACTGCCTGCGGCCGAGGTCTACGTGTACGACAACAACTCGACCGACCGCACCGCGGCGGTCGCGCGCGAGGCGGGAGCGATCGTGCGCAGCGAACGGCGCCAGGGCAAAGGTCACGTCGTGCGCCGCATGTTCGCGGACATCGAGGCGGACATCTACGTGCTCGTCGATGGCGATGCGACCTACGACGCGCCGAGCGCATCGCGCATGATCGATCAGCTCATCGATGAGCATCTGGATATGGTTGTCGGTCTGCGTATCGATCAATCGCAAGCCGCCTACCGGCGCGGTCATCGCATCGGCAATCGGCTGTTCACCGGTTTCCTGGCATCAACCTTCGGCCACGCCTTCAAGGATATCCTGTCCGGGTACCGCGTGTTCTCGCGCCGCTTCGTCAAATCCTTTCCGGTCCTGTCCGGCGGCTTCGAGATCGAGACCGAGTTTGCGGTCTATGCGCTGGAATTGGCGCTGCCGGTCGCCGAGGTCGAGACGCCCTATTACGCGCGCCCGGAAGGCTCCTTCTCCAAGCTCAATACCTGGCAGGACGGGTTGCGCATTTTCAACACGATGCTGAAGCTTAATCGGTCGGAGCGGCCGCTGCGCTTCTTTTCGGCGATCGGCATCGTCCTCGCACTGCTGTCGATCGCTTTCGGATTGCCCGTGGTGATCACCTTCCTCGAGACCGGCCTCGTCCCGCGCCTGCCGACCGCCGTGCTCTCCATGGGGCTGATGATCATGGCGCTGCTTTCGGCTTCGTCGGGGCTCGTGCTCGACACCGTGACGCGCGGCCGGCGGGAAATGAAGATGCTCGCCTACCTGTCCCAACCGCCGCTCGGGCGGACCTGAAATTGCCTCCGGGGCCGGGCGCAATCGTATGGACCGCTGCCCTCCAAGGTGATATCCCGCCGACGCGATGAACGATCTCTCCCTCACCATCCGGTCGGAAGCCGCCGGCGATGCTCAGGCAATCGAGCGGCTGCACGAGCGCACCTTCGGACCCGGCCGCTTCGTGCTCAGCGCGTACCGCATCCGCGAGCATGTGGATCATGTGCTCGATCTCTCCTTCACCGCCCGCGTCGGCACGTTGCTGATCGGATCCGTCCGGCAATTGCCGATCTGCGTCGGCGACACGCCGGCACTGCTGCTGGGACCCCTGACGGTCGAGCCTCCGTTCCGCAGCCGCGGCGTCGGCCGGTTGCTGCTCGAGCGCGCGCTGAAGGATGCGAAGGCGCAGGGCCATCGCTTGGTGCTGCTGGTCGGCGACGAGCCCTATTACAGCCGCGTCGGCTTCAAGCAGGTCGCCAAGGGCCGCGTCACGATGCCAGGCCCGGTTGACTACAACCGGCTCCTCGTCATCGAGCTGGTCGAGGGCGCGTTCGAAGGTGTGTCGGGGCCGGTCGGTCCCGACTGGAGCAAGACGCGAACCTGACGCGCCATCGCTTCGAAGCTCACATGAAGGTAGGGCAGTGCCGGTCGATCAGCAATATTATCGGGAAGTGGCGTCCGGGAGCACGGCGGAAAAGCTGTTGATCGCGGCGCGCGACCGCATTTTCCAGGATTTCATCGCCCGGATGCAGCCGTCTGCGGCGGACGAGATCCTGGATGTCGGCGTGTCCGACGTGATTAACGACGGCGCAAACGTGCTGGAGCGAAGCTACCCGCATCAGCACAAGATCACGGCCTGCGGGCTCGGCGAAGGAATAGGATTCAAGGCGGCTTTTCCGCGTTGCCGTTACGTGCAGATCGAACCGAATACGCGGCTGCCGTTTGACGACAATGCGTTCGACGTCGCGACGTCCAATGCCGTGCTCGAACATGCCGGCAGCCACGGAAACCAGGTGCTCCTGGTCGAGGAGCTTTGCCGCGTCGCGCGGCGGGTGTTCATCACGGTGCCCAACAGGTTCTTTCCGGTCGAGCACCACACGGCCATCCCGCTGGCGCATTATCTGGACGGCACCTTCAGGATCGCCTGCACGATCGCCGGCAAGTCGGAATGGACCGACGAGCAGAACCTGATCCTCATGACGCGAAAACGGCTGCTGGGGCTCGCCGCCAAGTCTTCCATCTCTAAGTCAGCGACGGTGGGCTACACCGGTTTGTCGCTCGGCCCGCTATCGTCCAATCTCTATCTTGCATTCCGCTGAAGCAGCGACCTCCCGCCCCAGCATGATCCCGATGAAGAAAATCCACACCAGCAAAGCCGTATTCGCCGTGTTGTTTCTCGCGGTGCTGGTCGGCCATTTCTGGACCATGATGCGATGGAACGAGGCTCGCGGCGTCTATGACGACATCTGCTACCTCAGGCAGGCGCATCTGTTCCAGCGGTTCGGACCGGTGGAGGGCTTCGACACCAGCCTCACCCGCGACGACGATGGCTATCAGAAAGCAAAGCTGAAGGAGATCGGCTACCCGGACTGGAACGATACGAGTGCTGCGCCCTGTCACAATCTGATGCCGGCCACGGGGAAGGTCGTCATTCAATACCCGCCGGGTGTCGGCCTTGTGTTGGCGTTGTTTCCGCCGGGTCACCAGGTGGTGCCCATGTACATGCTGGCGACCGTTGTCGTCCTCGGCTTGGCGCTGTTTGCGCTTTCTCTCGCGCGCAGCATGAGGTCGGTCTTGATGGCCGGGACTTTCGGCTGTCTTGCGATCTACCTGATGGTCAATCCGGTCAAGGCGAGCTATTCGATGGCCCCGACCGTCGTCGTGTGCGCGCTCGCTGGATGTCTCACGGCGCGATGGCTGGCGGGCCCACGATTTCAACCGAATATCTGGCTGCTGGCGCCGATCGGTTTTCTGCTCGGATTGACCGTCGATTTTCGGTTGGCAAATCTCTTCCTGGCGTCCGGCTACGGCGTGCTTCTCCTCGTCGCGTTCCTTGCGGAACGGACGATGTCCCGGTTCTTGCAGGGGGCCGTGTTCGGCGTCGCATTGCTGGCCGGCGTGATGCCGACCATCGTCTCTTACGCCGTCAACGCCGGCAGTCCGTTCGCGTCGACCTACGGCAACAACCCCGATGTCAGGCCGCTGGATTTTTCGTTCGTGGTGGTCCGGGACTATCTCGCCGACCCGCTCCAGACCCTGCTGATCGTGGTCGGAATTGCAGGCTCGATCTGGCTGTTGCGGCAGGCGAACGGCACGCGTCGCGTCGCGCTGCTCACGATGGCCAATCTGGCGCTCAACCTCGCCTTCTTCTTCACCTATCCGATCGCGACGCCATATTACACGATCCCCATTTCTCTCCTGACATTGTGGACCCTGCTGTTTGCCGTGCTGTTTCAGGAGGCGGCAGAGGACGCCCCTGAAGCAGCAGCTTTGGCCAATGCGCGATGAAGTTCGGCCAGCTATCGCGCTTTCAGAACTTGAAGTTCGCAAAGGCCCGCACGCCGATGCCGGGCATCAACACCTCGTCCTTGGTGTACGACACCGAATTGCGGATGTTTTCGTTCAACAGATTGTTGCCGACGAGGCCGAGCAGCATCTCGCGCGCGCCGAATGCATTCGGGTTGAGCTTGGTCTTGTAGCTGACCTCGGCCTTCAGCAAATTGTAGCCTGCCGTCGGCGTCTCCGCGATCACGGCGACGTTGTTCTGCGCGAATGCGTGCAACAGGTTGATGCGGGCAAGCCAGTTGTCGTCGCGCCAGAACACGCCGCCGCCCAGCCGCACCGGCGGAATGCGCGGCACATTGGTGCCGTCGGTGAAGGTGGCCCGGACCACGTCGAACTGGTTCTCGATGCCCCAGATGCCGCCCTGGAATGCACCGACGTCGAGCTGCGACTGGAATTCGCCGCCGCGGAAGTTGGCATTGCGTTGTGAGTAGACCGCCTGGTTCAGCTCTGCATCGGGCGCGCCGCAGGAGGCAAAATCGCCGTCGCACATCACGCCGGTAAGGCGGCGATAGATGAAATTGTCGAAGTGCGTGTAATAGGCGGTCGCCTCGAACCGGAATGGTCCGGTCGCTTTGCGCAAGCCGATTTCGACCGACTTCGCGGTCTCGATGGTGAGGTTCGGATTGCCGATGTCGAAGGTCGCGGTCGCATCATGGCCGCCGCGCGAGAACAGTTCGGCGGGCTTGGGCGCACGCTCGACATATTGCGCGGTGATGCTGCCGACCATGCCGCCCGGCAGGTCTTGCAGCAAGCCGATGCTGCCGCTCTTCGGCGTGAAAGACGGATTGCGGACGGTGCTCGTTTGCGGCGTCCCGTCGGGCAGGAAGTCTGCGGGGAAATCGGGCGTCGACCCGTGCAGTTCGACATGTTCGATCCGGCCCGCGATCTGCGCCTTGGTCTGTTCGGTGAATTTGAACTCGTTGAAGACGTAACCCGCGACCCGGTAGTTCCGGTTCGGGTCCCACAATCCATTGAATAGCGCGCCGGGATCATCCGGGCTTGGCGCGGTCAGCTCCTGGTGGCCCGCCTGGAAGCCGAACGCCGTCGTCACCTCGGCGAAGCGCGCGTTGAACGGCATCAGCTGCACTTCGGTGCGGAGCTCCTGCTCCTTGTTGGTGAAGGTCTGCCGCACGCCATCCGTCGTCGGGTCGGTCGTGTCCGCGAGCCCGATCTCGTTGTGCCTGTAGTCCGTCGCGCCGGCCCAGAAACGGACCGCATCGATCGCGGCGGCGTCGGGATGGTACTCGCCCTTGACGTTGATCTTGGTCTGGTGGCCGTCGATCCGCGTGTTGTGGTCGGCGCCGTCGATGCCGGGGATGTGGTAGAGCGCGTCGTTCTGCGTGATCGCCGCACCGATATAGCCTCCCTGGAAAAAGTAGGAGCCGCCGATCGAGGCGCCGTCCGAGCGCGTCGCCGAATTGGGCTGGCGGCCGTTGGCGACGGTCCGCGTCTGATCATTCAGATACGGGTAGCTCGGAATGCTGTAATCGGTGGTGTTGCGGCCGTAGACGTCGGCATGGAAGGCAAAATTGCCGCCGCCGGTGTCGAGCAGCACGCCGCTTTCGACGCCGCGATCGACCGAGCTGAACGCGCTGCGCGTTTCGGCGGTGACGCAAGGCGACGTCGCGGCGCTCGCGAGCGGCGCCTTGGTGGGCATGCCGTAGGCCTGGAACGATGGCGCGCAGGAGGGCAGCGCGTCCGGAATGCGGTTGTTGGTGGCGCTGACGACGCCGCCGATCGAGGTCGAGCCGTAGCGCAGCGCAGCCGGCCCGCGCACCACTTCGACCTGGTTGGTCGCGAGCGGATCGATCGGGACGAAATGGTCCTCGCCGAGATCGGAGGCGCCGCCGGCATTGGTGCCGTTCTCGACGATGCCGACGCGGTTGACGTCGACCCCCCGGATGATCGGCCGGCTGGAGGCGCCGGGCGCGAAGCTCGATCCGGTGATGCCGGGTTTCGAGAACAGGAGGTCGCCGAGCTGGCCGCCGCCCTCGCGGCGGATCTCCTCGTTCGGCACCACCGTGACCGTCGCGAACTGGTTGGTCACGATGGGCAGCACGCCCTGCTGAGGTGCGGCGGCGGTAGCCGCTGCCGCCGGCGTGGCTTCCGCCGCGGGCTGGCGGCTGCGCGATCGTCCGGTGTGGGCGACGCGGACCGGGCTGCGGGTCGGCACCACGGCTCTACGCACGATCGGGCTTGGCGCCGTCACGGTGACGGCAGGGATTTCCGTCGACGACTTATCCTGCGAAGGCTGTTGTACAGGTTCTTGGGCGAGCGCGGATGTGGCGGCGGCGCCGAGCAGGAGCAGGCTTGCTCCGGCGAGATGCTGCACGCGTCGCAATTCAAATGACATGGTCTTGATTCCAGTCAGGCGCCGTCCGCATGATGGTCTGCTGATCGGCGGCGGCCTGCCGTCGCTGCACGACGGAATTCGACTTCAACTGCTCCCGGGTACGCGCCTGAAAGCGGCGAGCCCGGGCGTGATCAAGCGTTGTTGGAAGTCAGGACGCGGGAGGGGCGCGGGGCTGGAATGCCGTGCCGGCCGATTTCAGGTGGACGAATTCGGCGTCGGTGGTGCGGTAGAGCAGCTCGATCGCCTGCGGCAGCAACAACACAGGCGGCGCCGCAAACATGACGGTGCCGGCCATCGCGACCAATGCGCAGATCGCGCAATTGTCCTCGCCCGGGTGCTCCCGGTCGGGAGCCACCGGCGATTGCCGCTCGACCGCGGCGCGGTCGATCGAAGCGAGTCCGTGGTTGCTGTCGGTCTGCTGCAGCGAGGACTGGGCGAGGGGAGCGGCCTGGGCGAACCAATGGCTGTGGCCGAACGTCAGCGCGAACTGCACCAGCATCGCGAAGATCGCGAGCCGGGCGCCGTGCCTGATATTCGACCGAAACCACTTCATCTGGAAACGCCACCCCACATCGCGAGGGACCATCCCTGATCCCGCGACGTTATAATGTAACATCGCCCGATCGGTCAGTGGATGTCAACCGCTGTCGAGCCGACCCGAGCGGGCCGGCTCCTCGCTGTGTCGTGCGGGCAACTGAACGCCTACGGCATCAGAGCTTTTTGCTCTGGAGCCAGGTGCGGATGGCCTCGATGAGTTCTGCCTTGCGCTCCAGCGGCAGCCAATGCCCCGCGGGCAGGCTCGTCACGGTCAGGTCCGGGCAGGCGGCCCGCATCGGGTCACCTTGGCGATTTCCGGTGATGCTGCAGATCTGATCAAAGTCGCCGTTAACGAACAGCACCGGCTGCGACAGGCGGCCGCCACTGGGTGCCTTGCGCGCATAGGCGATGTTGGCGTCGTCGTTCAGGTACCACGCGCAGGATGGGCGGAAGCCATGAGTCTTGAACGTCTGCACCAGCACGTCGAAGTCCGCCGGCGGCCAGAGAGCCGGATCGGGCTCAATCAGCGGGGCGCGGTGCGCGGCGCCAAAGCGCCCTCCATTGCGCGTGACCATCGCATTCGGCGAAACCTTGCCGATGCCGGCGGGGTCGCCTGGCCGAAAGATCGACGCCAGCGATGCTGCCAATTCTGCATCGAGATCGGCGACTGCCGCCTCGAAGTGCGTGGTGTAGTAACGGTAGTAATCCCATTGGCCGTCCGGATATTGGTCAGCCGGATAAATCGTTCGGTCGACCAGCGGGACGACTGTGCGCAGGGCGTGCCCGTCGGGTTGATACGCCAGCGAGGTCAGCACGACTCCGCGGCTGCGCTTGGGCTGATGCGCGACCAACTCACCGACCACAACACAGCCCCAGTCGTGGCCAACCCAGATCGCAGGCTTGCCGCCAAGGTGATCATGGAGTTCGGCCATGTCCGTCACGATTTTCTCGATGGTATAGGCGTCGTTGGCTGCAGGGGTGGAAGAGCCGCCGTAGCCGCGCAGATCGGGAGCGACGCAGTGCCAACCGTCGGCGGCAAACGCGCCCATCTGCGCGCGCCACATCAAACTGATGCTCGGCCAGCCATGGACGAAGATCATCAATGGTCCGTCCGCCGGCCCGCACTGGATGTAGCGCGTTGTCTGACGAGGCGAGCTGAACGTGCGCTGGTCGAGCGTTCGTTCGGCTCCAGAACCGATCGGTTGAAGTGGGTCTGTCATGGTCGAGAAACTCCGCTTGAAGCGAAGGGAGGCGCGTGAGCCGCCTAGCGCCCTTCGCGGATCCAGGTCGCGGCAAACGCGCCAAGCAGCAGCAGCAACCCGATCAGGCCGGCAAAGATCGGCAGCACGCCGACGCCCTTCACGACGCTGGCGTCGCGCATCCGCACGCCCATCCAGCCGTCACCGTGGAAGACGCTCGCCGAGCGGACCGGCAGGATGCGCGGCAGCTCGACGCTGGCGCCGTCGACCACCCGCACGGCGTCACCGCCGGTGGCCTGGGTCAGGGGCTTCAACGTCTCGGTGGTGGAGGTGACTTCCGAAAACTCCTTCGGATTGGTCGGGCCGACATTGATCAGCGCCTTCAGCGTGCCGTCGGTGGCTTGCCACAGGCCGAGCTCGCTCGCCGGCAGGCTGGCGCGCCATTCGCCGGGATCGCCGGCCGCAAGCGTCAGGTCGCGCGACACGCCCGACGGCGAGGTCACGCTCACCGGCTGAACGCTGTCCGCCATGGTCTGGCGCACCACCACGAGATTCTTGCCCTGCACCTGCAGGCGCAACGCTTCCTCGTCCAGATCGGGCTGCTTCATCAGCCAGTGCGACATCCGCCGCAACAGGTCGAGATGCGGGCCGCCGCCTTCATAGCCGCGCGCCCACAGCCAGATGTGGTCGGAGAGCAGCAGCGCGACGCGGCCTTCGCCGAAGCGGGACAGGAACAGCAGCGGCTTGCCGTCGACGCCCGTCATGACGGGCGGGTTGACTGCATTGCGGGTATCGACGGTGCGGAAGAACCTGCTCCAGCGCGGCGGCTCGGAGGCCGAACCCTCGAGGCCCCGCGTGACGGGATGGCGTTTGCCGACGTCGGACAGATGCGCGTAGAACGGCTTTTCCGTCACCCCGACGGGTTCGGCCGGCAGCACCGAATCCAGCGGCGTGCGCCAGATGCTGGTGTTGGAGGCGTAATCAGGGCCGGCCGAGACCAGCACTGCGCCGCCGGACCGCACGTAGCGTGCGATGTTGTCGAAATAGGCGATCGGCAGCACGCCCTGGCGCGCATAGCGGTCGAAGATGATCAGCTGGAATTCGTTGATCTTCTGCTGGAACAGCTCGCGGGTCGGAAATGCGATCAGCGACAATTCATTGATCGGCGTGCCGTCCTGCTTCTCCGGCGGCCGCAGAATGGTGAAGTGGACGAGATCGACGCTGGCATCGGACTTGAGCAGGTTGCGCCAGGTGCGCTCGCCGGAATGCGGCTCGCCCGAGACCAGCAGCACGCGCAGCTTGTCGCGCACACCGTCGATGGCGACGACGGCACGGTTGTTCACCGGCGTCAGTTCCCGCTCGAGCGGCGAGGCCTCGATCTCGACGATGTTCGGCCCGGAATGCTTGATGTCGACATCGACGCTTGCGCTCTGGCCGCTTCCCAGCGTGCGCTCGTTGATGACCTCGCCGTCCCTGCGGACCGTGACCTTGGCGCGCTCGCCGCTGACGCCCTGGTCATCGAGGCGGTAGGTGATGGTCTGGGGCTGCCCGACGATGCCGAAGCGCGGCGCCGCGATGACCGCGATACGGCGGTCGCGCTCGTCTTTTTGCCCGGTGATCAGCGCGTGCACCGGCGCCTGGAAGCCGAGCCCGGCGGCGTTGGCCGGAATGTCGTGAACGCGGCCGTCGGTGATCAGGAAGGCGCCGGCGACGCGGTCGACAGGCACGTCCGACAAGGCCGAGGCCAGCGCGCCGAACAGCTTGGTGCCGTCGGTCTCGCCGTCGGCCTGTCCGGCATCGACGACGCGGACCTCGAGCCCCTTGATCTTCTTCAGGCTGTCGACCAGCGCTTCCTGCGCCTGAGCGGCCTCGCGATTGCGATTGCCGAAATTCTGGCTCGGGCTCTTGTCGACGACGATCGCGGCGACAGAGGTGAGGGGATCGCGGTCCTCGCGGGTGAAGGAGGGATTGGCGAGCGCCAGCAGGAACAGCGCCAACGCGGCCACGCGCACGGCAGCGCCGCGCGCACGTGCCAGCAGCAGCACGAGCGCGATGACGATGATCGCGGCCAGCGCGAGCCACAGGACGATCGTGGGAACAAGCGGCGTGAATGCGATGCCGTAATTCATATAGATCCTACTGCCCCAGCCGTTCGATCAGGGCCGGCGCGTGCACCTGATCGGCCTTGTAGTTGCCGGTCAGCGTGTACATCACGATGTTGGCGCCAGCGCGATAGGCGAATTCGCGCTGGCGGGGGTCGCCGCCGGTCACCGGCAGCATGGACTGGCCGTCGGGCCGCACGGCCCATGCGCCGGCCAGGTCGTTCGAGGTGATGATGATCGGCGAGACGCCGTCGCCGCCGCGCGCCGGCCGTTGCGCGCCGTCGTCATCGTCTTCACGCGGCAAGGTCTCGACCCAGGTCTGGCCGGTGGTGAAGCGGCCGGGGAAGTCGCGCAGGAGAAAGAAGGTCTTGGTCAGCACGTGCTCGCGCGGCACCGGCTCCAGCTCGGGCACATCGAGCGAGGACAGGATCTCGCGGAGCGTCTGCATGGCGGGGGTCTGCGCGGCGCCGTTCGCGCCGGGCGGCGCTTCGACCGCGTCGCGGGTGTCGAACAGCACGGTGCCGCCCTGCTTCATGTAGACGTCGATCTTGTTGATGGCGTCCCGCGACGGCTTGGGCGCGCCCGGCACGATCGGCCAGTAGATCAGCGGGAAGAAGGCGAGCTCGTCGCGCGCCGGATCGATGCCGACGGGGTCGCCGGCCTCGAGCGCGGTGCGCTGGGCCAGGAACAGCGTCAGTCCCGATAGCCCAGCCCTGACGATGGAATCAACGTCGGCATTGCCGGTCACGACATAAGCGAGGCGGGTCTGCGACACCGCCTTCATCGCGAACTCGTCGGACGCGCTGTCCGCGTGCGACGGCGTCGGCACGAACGAGGCGAGGCCCGCGAGAGCCAACCCAACGACGATCATCGCGGGCGCGGCGCGGCGGCGCAGCAGCGCGGCAAGGCCGCCGCCGAGCACCGCGACGATGATGGCGTCGATCAGGAACAGCGCGAGCGCCGTCGACAGCAGCCAGCCGCGCAAATCCTGCGGTTCGGCATTGGTGTAAGTGGCGCGGCGGGCGCGCAGGCTCGCGGTGTTCAGGGCTGCGATACGGTCGGCGCTGGCAAGCGTGTTCACGGCGAGCGGTCCTTCTGCCGGACCATAGAAGCCTGGCGGATGATCGGGTGTGGCGCGGTCGCGATAATCCGCGGGCAGCGGCTTTGCGGCGGCCGGCGGCGGACCGAATGCGCCGAAGCCGTCGAGGATATGCAGCGGCGCCACCGTCTCGGCGGTCCCTTCAGTGGCAACGCCTGCCCCCGGCTTGGCGGTATAGCCGGACATGTCGACGACGCGCCGCAGGATTTCAACGAAGGTGCCCGACATCGGCAGATCCGACCAGCGCATGTCGGCGCTGACGTGGAACAGGCTGACCACGCCCTTGCCGCGATGCTCGCCGGTTACCAGCGGCGTGCCGTCTTCCAGCGACGCCCAGCTCTTGGTGGCGAGCACGGCGTCGGGCTCGGCCAGCACCTGGCGGCTGATGGTGACGTCCTTGGGGACCACGACTCCGGCAAACGGACCGTCGGCGGCAAAGGAGGCCAGATGTTGCGGCTTTTCCCAGGTCAGGCTGCCGCCGAGCGTCCGGCCGCCCTTGCGCAGCTTGACCGGGACGAGATCGTCCTCGGCCTGCGCCAGCCGCGGACCGGCGAACCGCACCAGCACGCCGCCCTGGTCGATCCAGGCATTGAGACGCTCGCGGATTTCAGGCGCGATGGTGCCGACATCGGCAAGGATGATCATCGGCAGCTTCTGGTCGAGGAACTGAGTAATGCCCTGCTGCGGCGAGCCCTTGTCGGCGAGCCGCACGTCGGCGAACGGCGCCAGCGCGCGGGTGAGATAGAAGGTCGGCGCCAACAGCGGCTGCGCGGTCTCGCTGGTGGAGCCCGAGACGATGCCGATGGCGCGGCGGCGCCAGCGCTTGTCGAGCAGCTGCACCGCGCCTGCGGAGCGCTCGCCGGCAATTTCCAGCCGCGTGATGTCGTTGCGCAGCTCGACCGGCAGATCGAACGAAGCTTCAACTTCCTTGTCCTGCGGGCCGAACGAATAACGGGCCTCGCCGATCGGCGAGGCCTTCTGGTCCAGCGCGCGCACGGTGCCGATGGCAATGCCGCTGTCGGTGCGCAGCACCTTCACCGTCATTTTGGCTGCGGCGTTCTCGGCCGCGACCAGGGCCAGCGGCGACGAGGTGCCGCCTTCGAACACGGTCAGGCTGCGATCGCCGATGGTCTTGCCGAGGCCCGTCACGAATTCCTCGCCGCGACCGGTGTCGACGCTGTCGGAGAGCCAGGCGATCTCGCAGTCGCCGGTCGCTTTCAGGAAGCGATCGATGGCGGTCAGGGTCTCGACGCGCTCGATCGAATACGGCTTTGGCGTCAGCTGCCGCAGCGCGACGCGCGCGGCGCCCGCCGGCATCAGGGTGATATCGCGGTTCGGCTCGGACAGCGGCACCAGCGCAATCGCACGGCGGTCGTTCTCGGCACTGGCGATCAACTCGTCGGCGGCCCTGATCCGGATGTCCCAGTTCGATGCCGCGCTCCAGCCGTCGTCGAACATGATCATCAGCGGCGCCTTGCTCGTGGCCGCGCCCGTTTGCGGATTCCAGATCGGGCCGGCGGCGGCGAAAATGACCAGCGCCGCAGCCATGAGCCGCAATGCGGTCAGCCACCACGGCGTCCGCGACGGGGTCTCTTCGCGCGGTGCGATGTCGAACAGCAGGCGCGTCGGCGGAAACTCGATGCGGCGTGGCCGCGGCGGCATCACGCGCAACAGCCACCACAGCACCGGCAGGCTGACGAGGCCGATCAGGAGCAGCGGTTCGGTGAAGGCGAGCGGCAGTCCCATCATGCGGCCGGCCCCGCCTTGATGGTCGTGGTGCGGGCGCCCGATTTGCTCACCTGCATGCCGGCATGCAGGAACAGCAAGAGCTCAGCGGCCGAGCGGTCGGTCGCATGCGTCGTGAACAGCCAGTCGAGCTTGTTGGTCTCGGCGCGGATCTGGTCGCGGTGCAGCGCGAGCCGCGTGGTGTAATCCTGCGCCCAGCTCTCGGCGCGGCCGGCGGTGATCACGCCGAATCCCTCGGGCTCGACGAACTCGACGCGGCCGGAATACGGGAATGATTCCTCGGCGGGATCGACGATTTGCACCAGCGTGCCATGCGCACCGGAGCCGGACAGGCCGGCGAGCGTGGTCCTGATCTCGGAGATCGGCGACCAGAAGTCCGACAGCACGATCGTCTCGGCCAGCGCCGCGGGCACGAAGGATGGTGGCAGGCTCAGGCGGTCGGCATCGTCATGCAGCATCGCCTGCGCCATCTTGTCGATGACGCTGCGGCTCGCGGTCGGTGCCATCAGCCCGGGAATGCCGACGCGTTCGCCGCCGGAGACGAGCAGCTCGGCCAGCGCGAAGGCGACGATCAGCGTCCGCTCGAGCTTGGATTCGCGCGCCTGCTTCGAAGCGAACGCCATCGAGGGCGAGCGGTCGGGCCAGATCCAGACCGTGTGCGAGGCTTCCCATTCGAGCTCGCGGACATAGAGAAGATCGTCACGCGCCGAGCGCCGCCAGTCGACGTTCTGCGACGGCTCGCCGGAGACGAAGCGGCGGTACTGCCAGAAATTTTCGCCGGAGCCGGCGCGACGGCGGCCGTGCAAACCGTGGATGACGTTGGCGGCGATACGGCGGGCCTCGAGCACCAGGCGCGGCAGCGAAGCGGCGAGCGTGCGGCTTTCGCCATCGGCACGTCGGATCGCGATGATCTCCTTCGCTGCGCGCCCGTTCTCTGCGGCCATCAACCGATCCGTGTCTTGAGCTGCTTGATGACGTCCGGAATCGTGCGGCCTTCGGCGCGCGCCTGGAACGTCAGCGCCATGCGGTGCTTCAGCACGGGCTCGGCGAGGTCGAGCACGTCGTCGATCGAGGGCGCGAGGCGGCCGTCGATCAGCGCGCGTGCGCGCACCGCGAGCATCAGCGATTGGCTGGCGCGCGGGCCCGGTCCCCAGGCGATGAACTTGCTGGTGTCGCCGCCGTCCGGACCCGGACGGGCCGACCGCACCAGCGACAGGATCGCCTCGACCACGGAATCGCCGACCGGCAGGCGCCGGATCAGCCGCTGCGCGGTGATGAGTGCGTCAGGTGTCATGGCGCCCTTCGCCAGCGTTTCGTCGGCGCCGGTGGTTTCGAACAGGATGCGGCGCTCGGCGTCGCGATCGGGATAGTCGACGTCGATCTCCATCAGGAAACGGTCGAGCTGGGCTTCAGGCAGCGGATAGGTGCCTTCCTGCTCCAGCGGGTTTTGCGTGGCGAGCACGTGGAACGGCTTCGGCAGATCGTGACGCGCGCCGGCAACGGTGATGTGCTGCTCCTGCATCGCCTGCAGCAGCGCCGACTGCGTGCGCGGGCTGGCGCGGTTGATCTCGTCGGCCATCAGCAGTTGCGCGAACACGGGGCCGGAGATGAAGCGGAAGGCACGCTTGCCGGAGGTGCTCTCGTCGAGCACCTCGGCGCCGAGAATGTCCGAAGGCATCAGATCGGGCGTGAACTGGATGCGCTTGGCATCGAGGCCGAGCGTGACGCCGAGCGTCTCGACCAGCTTGGTCTTGGCGAGGCCGGGGACGCCGATCAACAGCGCATGGCCGCCGGAGAGGATGGTGACCAGCGTGTTCTCGATCACGCGATCCTGACCGAAGATGACGGACGCAATCGCATCCTTTGCCGCGCGAATCTGGCTCGACACCTGCTCGGCCGAACGGACGACACCGTCTTCGAGCTTCTCGACACTCTCCGCCATCCGTTAGCTCCTTCAGCCTGCCATGCGGCTCGCTTGCGTCGTCATGTCATCACGTCCTCAACTCAAGACGCGGGCCCTATGCTAGACTTGCAGGAAGGCCATGTATTCGTTGAATTAACCTATCCCCACCTTATCGGCTTAGGGATATGTAGGGCATCACGAAGTGGCGACCTCCACACCGGACAAATGCGGGGTGGAACCGAGCACCCGGATACAACGTAAACCTGCACCAATCGTGCCAAATGACCGATCGTGCCAAATGACAAAGTCAGGGCAAACCATGGCGAACCAAGGGCAGAGCGCCGATCGCGGTCTCGAGGGGCTGACTGCCGCTGCCAAAACTGCTGCCGATGCCGAAGGTGCCAAAAAGGGCCTGCCTCCGGTGCATTTGTGGAATCCGCCGTTCTGCGGCGATCTCGACATTCGAATCGCCTCCGATGGTACTTGGTTCTATTTGGGGACGCCAATCGGCCGTCATGCCTTGGTTCGCCTGTTCTCGACCATCCTCAAGCGTGAAGGCGACAAGCATTTCCTCGTCACGCCGGTGGAGAAGGTCGGCATTCGCGTCGACGACGCGCCGTTCATGGCGGTCGAGATGCAGAAGGACGGCGAGGACAACCACCGCGTGCTCCGCTTCCGCACCAATGTCGACGACTGGGTCACCTGCGATGCGGCGCACCGGCTGCGCTTCGAGCAGGCCAAAGACGGCGGGCTGACGCCCTATCTGCATGTCCGCGCCGAGCTCTGGGCCAAGGTCACCCGCGCGCTCTATTACGATCTGGTTGACATGGGTGAGGAGCGGATGGTCGATGGCCAGCCGATGTTCGGTGTCGAATCGGCCGGCGAATTCTTCGCCATGGCCGATGCGGAGCAGGTGAGGGCCGCGCTTTGAACAAGCCTATCTCCAGGAACGATCCCGCCGTGATCGGTGCGGCCGATTTCTTCGCCCGCTCCACGGCGCGGCTCGGCTTCGACGTTCCGCCCGGTCTCTACGATCCCAACATCATTCCGGCCTCGGGCGATCCCGGCACCGACAAGATGCTCGAGATCATCGCGCGCGAGCAGCCGGTGCGGCCGGCGGCGGTGTTGATCGCGGTGGTCGATCATCCCGAGCCGACCATCCTTCTGACGCAGCGGTCGGCGCATCTGAACGACCATGCCGGCCAGATCGCCTTTCCCGGCGGCAAGATCGACGCGATCGACCGCTCGCCGCTCGATGCGGCGCTGCGCGAGGCCGAGGAGGAGGTCGGGCTGTCCAGAGACTTCGTCGAGCCGATCGGCTATCTCGATCTCTACGGCACCGGCTTCGGCTTCCGCATCCTGCCGACGGTTGCCAGGGTGCGCCCGGGTTTTGAGCTGACGATCAACCATTCCGAGGTTGATGATGCGTTCGAAGTGCCGCTATCCTTCCTGATGAACCCGGCCAACCACCAGGTGCATAGCAAGGAATTCCGCGGCATGGAGCGGTCCTACTACGCGATGCCGTTTGCGGAACGCTACATCTGGGGCGCGACGGCCGGCATGCTGCGTGTGCTCTACGAGCGGATCTATTCATCATGATCAGACCGATCCTGACCGAGATCGGAATCTTCCTCGTTCCCTTTGCCGTCTATGCGCTGTTCCTCGCCGCCACGCGCTCCGGCCTGTTCGTGCAATCGTCCTGGCCGACCATCATCGTCGCGCGCCTGATGCTGGCGGCGCTCGTGCTGGTGATCGCGGGCCTGATCGGCTTTGCGCATTTCTCCGGCGCTGCGCCGGATTCCACCTATGTCCCCGCCCATGTCGAGAACGGCAAGCTCGTGCCGGGCGTGGAAAGATAGGACCGGCCGATGAGCGCGGTGCCCATGCTCGCCGATGCGCCCTGGCTGATTTCGGGCGGGACCGCGCGCGTCCTGCAATTGCTCAACGCGGATGGCGAGGAGGCGCGGGTGGTCGGCGGCGCCGTGCGCAACGCGCTGCTCGGCCTCGTGCCTGGGGACATCGACATCGCGACCACGGCGCTCCCGCACGAGGTAATGCGGCGCGCCAAGAGCGCCGGCATCAAGGCCGTGCCGACCGGCATCGACCACGGCACCGTCACCCTCGTCATCGACGGGCAACCGTACGAAGTCACGACGCTGCGCGAGGATACCGAGACCTTCGGCCGCAAAGCCAAGGTCGCGTTCGGCCGCGACTGGGTGAAGGACGCCGAACGCCGTGACTTCACCATGAACGGCCTCTCGGTCGATTCTGACGGCGTCGTCCACGATTATGTCGGAGGCATCGCGGATGCGGCTGCGCGGCGCGTGCGCTTCATCGGTGATCCCGACCAGCGCATTGCCGAGGATTTCCTGCGCATCCTGCGCTTCTTCCGCATCCACGCCGCCTTTGGCGCCGGCGATCCCGACCGCGACGGCTACCTCGCCTGCATCCGGGGACGCGCGGGCCTGGCGAGCCTGTCAGCCGAGCGGCTGCGGATGGAGATGCTGAAGCTGCTCGTCGCTCAGGGCGCTTCTGCCGCCGCGCTCGCCATGGCGGACGGTGGATTGCTGCAAGCGCTGACCGGCGGCGTGGTCTACACCGGGCCGCTCTCGGCGATGATCGCGATCGAGCGCGAGCTTGGCCTCACCGCAAGCAGCACGCGGCGGCTCGCCGCGCTGACGGTCGCGGTGACCGAAGACGCCAAGCGCGTCGCCACGCGCCTGAGGCTCTCCAATGCGGAAACCAAGGCGCTGGATTCGATGGGGCACCGCTGGTGGCGCCTGGCCACCAAGGGCGAGGCCGATGCGCGGCGGCTGCTCTACCGGCTCGGTGCGGAGCGCTATCACGATCGCGTGGTGCTGGGCTGGGCGCGAGCGGGCGGCGACGTCGGCTCGTCGCGATGGCGTGCGCTCGCCGAGTTGCCGCAGCGCTGGACTGCGCCGAAATTTCCGCTGCGCGCCGCCGACTTCATCGCGCGTGGCATGGCGGAAGGACCCGCGCTCGGACATGTCTTGACGCTCGCGGAGGACGCTTGGCTTGCGGCGGATTTTCCCCTAGAGGAGGCCGCAATCGCTTCCATCGCCGATCAAGCTGCGGCACGAATCAGCCGCGACGAGAGAACGTGACCATCGTCTCAGGCTTCGCCGACATCTCGATCTTTCAGCTTCTGCTGGTCGCGTTGATGGCGTTGTTTGCTTCGATCATCGGGGGTCTCGCCGGCTACGGCACCGGCGCCCTGATGCCGCTGGTGCTGGTGCCTCTCGTTGGCGCCGAGCCCGTGGTGCCGATCATCGCGATCTCCGCGATCTTCACCAATTCCAGCCGCGCGATCGCCTATCTGCGTTACGCCGATCGCCGCCGCGCGCTGATCGTGCTGGCCTGTGCAGCGGTTACGACCGCCCTCGGCGCCTACGGCTATACACGGCTGACCAATGCCGGCGCGGCACTGGTGATCGGCTCCATGCTGATCCTGAGCGTGCCGCTGCGCCGTGTGCTCCGCCGCCGCCAGGTCAAGATCGGCGACACTGGGCTTGCGGCCGGCTCGGTCGGCTATGGCGTGCTGGTCGGCGGCACCTCCGGCTCCGGCGTGATCCTGCTGTCGCTGCTGATGGCCGCGGGGCTCGAGGGCGCCGCCGTGATCGCGACCGACGCGATGATCTCGCTCGGCACCGGCCTTATCAAGATCTCGGTGTTCGGCCTTGCCGGCGCCGTGACCGCACAGGTGCTCGCCTTTGCATTGCTGATCGGCGCCATCGCGATTCCCGGCGCGTTCCTGGCCAAGGCCTTCGTCGAGCGGATGCCGGTGCACATCCACACCGCGATCCTCGACGTCGCCGTGATCACCGGCGGGCTGGTGATGATCTCGGCCGCGGCGAGGCAGCTCATCTAATCAAGTCGCGTCCCGCTGGCGGCTTGAATCACGCCTCAGGCCTGGTGTGAGGGACTGCACTCCAGTTCCTTGATCCTGCCGGCGGCATCAAACGCCAAAAGTGCACTCATCACGCCGGCACTGGTGATGTACGAGATAATGGTGCCGTCGTTGTGCCAAGGATTGAGATCATCCAACGTGCCTGCCGGATATTTTCGGAGGTGATCGACCCAATAGGCACGCAGTGCCTCGCGCCCGGTGATGGTTTGGCGGCCGGCACAGCCGCAGTGCACAACGGCATTGTCGGCATGGAGCTCCAGGATCGCCTCTATATCGCCCGCGCGATAGGCATCTAGCCAGTCGACAGCAACGGCCATGGGGTCAAAGGACATATTTTTCACTCACATGCGTCCAAATCTGGTGTGGGCTCGGGAACCGCCGAGCCTCCTATGATTTTAGTATCCCACCCGGCCACGGCCATATGCCGAAGGACATAGAGGACCGGGCCGAGGGCAAGATCGATGTTGGACGCATCCGCCAGGCAGGGGATACTCAAGCCCATCCGGCTTGTGCTCGTCGATCCGCAGCCGATCGTTTTGCAGGGACTGAGGTCGGTTCTCGGGACGCAGCCGGACTTCGAGGTCGTCGCAACGTCCGGCGATGGGACAGGTTGCCTCGAAGCAATTCGGAATTTGACACCCGACGTCGCGCTTCTTGCCGACAGGGTGCCGGATCTGACGGTCTCCGAGATCCTCGCGATCGTGAAAGCTGAGAAGCTCTCCACGCGCCTGGTGTTCTTCACCGAGTCCGACACCGACCACGATCTGGCTTCCGCTATCGCAGCCGGCGCCTGCAGCGCAATTTCCAAATATGCCTCTCCCGCCACGATGCTGCGATCACTGCGGCTGATGACGAAGAGCGGTGTGGCACTGGCGAAGTCCGATCTCTCGGCAACCGGTAAGGAAGCGGAGGGCGACGGCAAAGTCGAAAAGATGCTGGAGCTGTTGACGCAACGCGAACGCCAAATTGCACGACTCGTGGCGGAAGGACTGTCGAACAAGGAGATCGCGCGTCAGCTCAACGTTTCCGACGGCACGGTCAAGGTCCACCTGTACAATATTTTCCAGAAGCTTGAGATCACCAACAGAACCGTGCTCGCGACCATCGCATTGCTGCAACGCCCCTCCGGCCTGGCCGCGCTCTCCCTGGCCTTTCTGGCGCTCGCAATTGCGGACGAACTCAAGGCGTCGGAAGCGAACGACATCTTCCCGGATGACAACGGCGTCGGCCACACGGGCGAGCACGCCGGGTACGAGCACGCCGCGTATGAGCCCTGGAAAAAAGGAATTCTCCGGCACCTCGTCGTCTGGGAATCCGGCGAGACGCCCACGCAAGCCCAGAGAGACTTGTTCGCCAAGGCCGCCCAGATCACGAACCCGGCGGCGGCAATGGAAGCGCTGCGCACGGCCGAGCAATCCGGAGGCGCGACACCGTGGACACACCACGCTCCTGCTGGATCGAGCGCGCCCGATCTTCCTGCGCGCTTGCTGCGAGGAGCAATCGACATCCAGATCGGTGACGACCCGGCCCCGGAACATCAATTCCCGCGGCTTCTTTCCAATGCGATGTCGATGCACGGAGGATCTGGCAACTTTGCTATTCTCACCGGTGCGTTGATCTACGCACTGCAGGACCCCCATCTCGCCGCCCACGCGCATGACCTCCGTGAAGCCTCGATCGACAGCATCCTGGCCGCCACCCAAGAGAGTGCGACCACAAAACTGGCTGCGATCACTCATGCTGCCGCCAATGATGACGACCATTCAGCCCCAAGTTTCCTTTCGCACGATGTCCATCCGTCTTCCGCCGGTGTGACCACTGGACACGACAACGCCGCTCACGAAGGCGCTCCGGGCCAAAGGGGCGCGGGCGATGCGGGTGACAATCTCCACATGCCTGTTGGCGCGGACCTTGGTCACGATGCCAGTATCGGCGTAGGCGGCAACGTTGAAAACGTAGTTTATCGTTCCCCGATCGACTCCAAGTCGACAGCTTCCGACACCGTGTTCGACTTCGCATCTGGGCCGGGCAGGATCAATCTTGCGGCTTTCGGAGCGCTTGCCTGGCTGCATATGACGGCGGCAGCCAGGTCTATACCGCCACATACACTCGCCTGGGTCTACGACTCCGCAAGCAACGAAACGATCGTCTATGTGAATGCGACCGATCGTATCCTCGATATCGGCGATCGCGGCCTGCTGGAAATCCATCTGGAGGGGATTGTATCCATTGCGGAGGCGGACGTCGCCTCCGAGTCAGATGGCGCCGCTGTCGCGACTACCTTGGAGCAGCTCGAAGCAGTGCTGATATCCGCGACCGAAACCGATGAGGCTGCTTCGAGCAAGGACCATGTCCAAACCACTATCGAGGGGAGCGAGAGCTCGCTCGGGACGGCTGGAGCTTGGGCTATACTTGCCAACAACGGCTCGGGTTTCCAGTTCGGGCATCGGACCGGCTTGGGAACGCCGACGAGCCTCGGGAGCTCCACCGACGCGTCGGCGGATGCAACAGAGGAGAGCGATGGTGCGTCTGCCGCGTCGGCGCACGCATCATCCATCGAGCCTGCTCATAGCGCGACAGCCCCGGCAGCCGCAAATGTCACATCCAACAGTGGTCCGGCCAATACGGGCTTTTCATCGACTGCACCGAACGAGATCGGCCAACCCAGCGTCGTAACGGCAGACAACGCCGGCCACGGCAACTCGCAGCACACTTCGGAGCCATCGACTGAAGCTGGCTCCAAACCGGGCAACGGCGCCGGCAATGGTGGCGAGCATCACGATAAGGCCTCGGAGGCTCCGGGAGAGCCAGCGAAGAAGGCAGAACCAGACGGCGCGGAACACGGCAAAGCGGGGCACTCAAACGCACCGGACGCAGCCGATATCGATCCGGGCGCCGCAGCCGCAGCCAGCGCGGGTCATGGCAACTCAAAGCACGCTTCGGAGCCGGGGTCTGCAAAGGCGGCAGCCGACGAATCGACTGAAGCTGGCTCCAAACCGGGCAAGGGCGTCGGCAATGGCGCCGAGCATCACGATAAGGCCTCGGACCCTGCGGGCGGGGCAGCGAAGAAGGAAGAGCCAGCGGGCGCGGAACACGGCAAACCCGGGCACTCAACCGCACCGGACGCAGCCGATATGGATCCGGGCGCCGCAGCGGCTGCCAGCGCAGGCCACGGCAACTCGCAGCACGCTTCGAAGCCAGAGTCTGCAAAGGCGGCAGCCAGCGAATCAACTGAAGCTGGCTCCAAATCGGACAACGGCGCCGGCAATGGCGCCGATCATCATCACGCTTCGGCTTCTGATGCTGCGCACGGACCTGCGAAGACGGCAGAACCAGGCGGCACGGAACACGGCAAATCCGGGCACTCGAGCGCTGCAAACGCACCGGACGCAACTGAGACCGATCCGGGCGTCGTAACGGCCGCCAGCGCAGGCAAAGGCAACTCGCAGCACGCTTCGGAGCCGGGCTCTGCAAAGGTGGCATCCACAGAATCGACTGAAGCTGGCTCCAAGCCGGGCAACGGCGTCGGCCACGGCGCCGAGCATCACGCTTCGGCTTCGGAGCCTGCGGGGGCAGTGAAGACGGCAGAACCAGCCACCGTGGACCACGGCAACTCGGAGAACGAGTTACACTCAACCTCTGCAAACGCATCGCAAGCAGCCGATATCGGAGAGCCAAGCGTCGCAAGCGGCGGTAACCCCGCACACGGTAACTCGCAGCACGCCGCGCAATCCGCTGCAATCGCATCAGAAGACGCACACCCCGCCAAAGCTGCGTTGGGGACCGGCAGCCTGGACCAAGGACCGGTGTTCCGCTTCGATAGCGGCGCAACTCCTTCTGCTCTCGTTGCGGTCGTTGAGCTGAAACAGCTCAATAATCTGCTCGATCCGCACGTTCCACCTGGTCAAGCGGAGGACCTCGTCAAGATCGTCCCTCATGCACTGAGCGGACACGCGGACGATCACGGCAATAACGGCGCGCACCAAGCCATTGTACCTGCGCATCATGATTTGCTGATTTGAACTGTGACCGCGACGGAGGCGATGATCTCGCTCTGCTCCGGCCTCGTGCCGCAAGCTGAGCGAAAGCTTGTCTACCCTTTTCGGTGAGAAAGCTGGTAGTCGCTGGGCGACATTCCATAGACTTTCTTGAAGCATCGGCCGAAGTGCGTCAGGTCGGAGAACCCCCACCCGAATGCAACCTCGCTCACGCTACGCCGCAATTGAACAGGTTCTTCGAGAGCCTGCCGACACTTTTCAAGCCTCTCCCGCAAGATCAGGCGCCCTATGGAAGTATCCTGCGAAGCGAGAATGTTGTTTGCGTAACGGACACTAAGGCCCACGGCATCGGCGACCGACTGAGGATCGAGGTCGGGATCCGCTAACCTCGATTTAATCGTGGCGCGGATTTCCAGGATTGCCATTGCTTTGGTCGAGGAGATGCGGAGCGTGGTGCTCTCGACGGCTTTGGCGAGCGAGAACGCAATCAAATCCAGCATGAAATCAGCAGCCAATCGTCCGCAAACGGGGCGCACCTGTCCGGCCAGACTTGGCAGCGCTGCGCTGAAAGATGAGATCAGAGTGTCATCGGTTGCGCCCACCGGAATTTGTCGTGCGAGCATGCCGCGGGTCTTTCCTACCCGCGCCTGCAGTTCACGTCGAGGTAGCTTTAGGACCAAGGTCCTCGAATCCTCGGAGAACTTTGCTGAATAGGGGAGAGCCGGGTCGAGCAGCGTCATGTCGCCGGGATGCAGAGTGATTTGCCGTCCGTCTTGCTCCACGCTCACAAGACCGCTTGTTTCTCGACAGAAAAGCAATTGGTCGGAACTCATCCGGGAAATATGGGCCTGCGCGTGCTCCACCTTGAGCGGAGAATTCTGGAAGGCGACTAGATCCAGTGCCCCTACCGATCCGACCTCGATCTCCGCTTCGAAGTGAGCCCGCGAGTCGGGGAAAGACTCGTGCTCGACGATCTCCTTGCACGCCACGCTGTGCCAATAGTCGAAGCGATCACGAGGATGCACGTCCCTGGTCGTGAAGATGGTTTGCAATTCACCCTTCCTTAACGGTGCGGCAGCCGAACAGAAGTTCCAACCTGGCCGAGCAAAGCCGCCCCGGAACGGATAGCTTCGCGACTGCACCAGGAGCCTCGTATTGCAGGCTCTCGCGTGAAAGGAAAGAGAGCTCGCGCGAAACCGTGAAAGTACGGAAGGACGAACATCGAAGTCGAGGGGTTCCGATGCACAACCAACCAGTTCAGCGGCAGCTAAAAACCAAATCTTTCTTGCCGGCGAAGCAGCAACCACTTGTCAGAGGCGATGCCTTGAGATCGGTGACAATCGGCTTCCCGGCTCAGGTAAAACACGAACCAAAGAGAGTGCATTTCGATCCGCCACTACGTGCGCGACTTGTCGGCCCGGACGAAGGCCAGAGCACTGAATGCGAAGTCACGACGGTTTGGGACGCCGGCGCGCAGTTGCGTGTGAAGGATCCGCCGCCCGCCCAATTCGTCCTGCAGTTCGCATGGGCACCAACCGTCGTTGCGCGGTTGTGCAGGCGCACCCGCTGCAACGGCGAGGAGGTCTGGGTCGAATACATCAAGCAGCCCCCGTGCTATTCCATGAAGGATGATCAGCGATGAATACAGACATCAACGTCGGGCACTTGTTCTCGAGCCCGTGGGAGCGAAAGCTCGCAAACGACATTGTCGCCGAACTCGAACGCTGCTCAGGTGAGAAGCGGTCCAGCATTGACGAAATGCGCCGATTCCTGGCTATAAAAGGCTATCGCGATCTGCTCGGCCGATTGCAGGCTGCGTGCGAAGGCAAGCGATCTTTCGAGGCGTTGAGGGCGGCAGCACACGCGATGCGATGGTATGCGCTCGAGCGCCCGGCAATGTCCGCTGCAACGTTTCGGACTCCCACGACAGATACTGCTGAATGGCGAGAGGCATTGGAGAGCTTGCGGATGTTTATGACTCAAATCCTGTCCGAGTGCGGATTGCGCGGCACGGCGGCAGACGATGCTCTGCGAATCCTCCGCAGCCTCGTTCGCGGATTCGTCCTGCATGAAGTCATGGACTCGTTCTTCGACACACCTTCCTACGACGAGTGTTACGAGAGCGCGATCGAGATGTTCATAGCCGGTCTGCCAATACTTGCGCGCACGAACCTGAAGGTCGCGAACAGTGAAGGTGGGGATAGCAGAGATTGCGCGGTCTCGTCGCAAAAGTGAGGCAGGCGTCAATCTGTTACCCCCCACGGTCCTGCGGCTGGATGCGCGGTTCTGAAACTGGAACCTCCCTGAAGGCCGGACGCGCCGAAAGCAATGGGCTGCGCCTGCTCTCAAGAACCAACGTTGACGATGCGAGCGCTAGGAACGATCGAAGCAAAGCCGGATTGGGCCCTAAACTTTTTGGAAAGGGCCTCTCATGCGTCCAATCGCGTTCAGCTCCTGCGTAGCAGTCGTGCTATCCATCTCGTCCGCGGTTCATGCGCAATCCGCAACAGAGGATATCAAGTCCAAGGCCCAGCGGCTTGTCGCGCCTCTTGTCGAAAGTCGCGACAGTCGGCTGCGATCGGTCGCAACCTTCGAGCATCAGGTGACCGGGGTTACGGTCGCCCCGGACGGCCGCATATTCGTCAACTTCCCGCGCTGGACAGAGGATACGCCGGTTTCGGTGGCCGAACTCATGCCGGACGGCTCGACCAAGCCATATCCCAATGAGGAATGGAACGGCTGGCGCAACGCGCGAATGTCCGAGGTATCGCCCAATGATCACTTCGTTTGCGTTCAAAGCGTCGTTGCGGACCGGCGCGGATCGCTTTGGGTCGTCGATCCCGCGGCTCCCAATGCCGAGAAGACCGTGAAGGGTGGACCCAAGATCGTCGAGGTCGATCTGAAGTCGAACGTTGTGAAGCGGATCTTTCCGATCGCGGCGGATGTCGCTGGTCCGGCCAGCTATCTCAACGACATCCGTATCGCCCCCGACGGAAAATTCGCCTATCTGACCGATTCCGGTTCGCCCGGCGGCCTGATTGTTCTCAACATCGAGTCCGGGCGGGCTTGGCGTGTCCTCAGCGACGATCCTTCGACCCAATTCGATCCGAGTGTCACTGTGATGTCAGATGGCCAGCCTTTGCGACGGCCGGACGGACGGCAGCCCTTGTTCAATGCCGATAGTCTGGCGCTCACAAAGGACGGCAACACCCTCTATTGGCAGGCCCTGACCGGAAAGACTCTCTACCGGATCGCCACGTCCAGCATCCAGAGTGCTGACGCGGCAGCTCACGCTCGCCCGGAAACAGTGGCAACGACGGAGCCCGTCGATGGGCTCTGGACCGGCGAACATGACGAAATCTATCTGAGCTCGATCGCCGACAATGCCGTCAAGGTCCTCAACCCCAGCGACGGTACCGTGCGACAGCTGTTGACGGATTCGCGCCTGCGCTGGCCGGACACCTTCGCGCAAGGTCCTGATGGCGCAATCTATGTCACCGCGTCGCACATCCAGGATTCGCCCTGGTTCCACATGGCTTGGACGGACAAGAACTTCACGCTGTTCAAGTTCATGCCAAGCGATGCGAACACCGTCGGGTCAAGTCGCGAGCCGAACCGGCAGTAAGCGCACCACGGCTCGGGAGGCGGCTTAGGACGAGGAGCACAAATGGCCCATTGGGTTGAGCCTGTAGCCGGCACGCTGCTGATGGCACTGGTCCTTGCCGACGTATTCCTCACGGTTCTCTACGCACGCGCCGGCACCGGAATTCTCAGCGACCGCCTGGCCAGACTGGTTTGGCTTGCACTGCGCCGGCTTTCCTCGGCGGGCAACGGCAACCATCTGCTTTCATTCTGCGGCCCGTTGATCCTGGTCGCCTTGCTCTTCACCTGGTCGATTTTGCTCGCGCTTGGGGCTGCACTGATTGTGCACCCTCAGCTCGGGACCAGCATTACAAGCAGCAACCAGGAGACCCCAACCGACTTCGTGACCGCGCTCTACGTCGCCGGAAGCAGCCTCTCGATCGTAGGCGGCAGCAACTTCGGTCCGCAAAGCACCGGAGCGAAATTGCTGTTTCTTCTGAATTCGGTGATCGGTACGTCAGTCATATCGCTCACCATCACTTACCTGATGCAGATCTACGGCGCGCTCAGGAGCAGGAACTCGCTTTGCCTCAAGATTCACGCGCTTTGCGGCGAGACCGGCGATGCCGCGGACCTGCTCGCGCATCTGTTCGCAAATAACCAGTTGAGTGCGGGCTACAACAATTTGTCCGAGTTGGCCGCAGAGGTCACCGATACCAAAGAAGCTCACCACTTCTATCCCGTTCTGTTCTACTTCCGCTTCCCTGAACCGTTCTACTCCGTCTCCCGGTCGTCACTCATCGTCCTCGATGCCGTCTCGCTGATCAGAAGTGCGTTGCCAAAAAACGCCGATTGGCTCAAGCAATCCGGCGCAGTCACCCAACTATGGTCCTCCGCGTTGCTACTCCTTTCGACCCTCAATAACGTGTTCCTGCACGAGAAAGCATCGGCTGAAGCCGACGACGGGGATCGGCAGCTCTGGCAGGTCCGGTTCGACAACGCACGACGGCGGCTGCGGCAAGCTGGGGTCAGTGTCACCGACGATCTTCCGCATTCGTGCGAATCCTACTTGGAACAGCGAAGAAGGTGGGACTGTCTCGTTTGCCTGCTTGGCCATTCCATGGCTTACCAGTCCTCGGACATCGATCCGGCGATACAAAGGGTGTAAACCCCTGCCGGACTCTCGCACCTAACTCGGTGTCTCGTCTCAGAAAAGGCGACGCCTTCGGCGGATCAGCCTCATTGGGCGGAATTGTTTCAGGGTTGCAGCCGTGAGAGCAGACGTTGCCGATCCTGATCGCGACGTCGCTGCTCGATCCGCATCCGTTCGAGTTCGCCTTCCGCTTTGGCTGTGTCCTCGTTCTGGCGCTTCATTTCAATGATCAGCGCCTCTTGCTCTGCGAGCCGCCGCTCTCCTTCGACGACGTCGCGCTCGATCTGGCTCAGCTCATCGTATATCGCCGTCGTGTACATCGCGATCCTCGCGCGGCCGTGCTGCCAAGCACGCCGCAGAGTAGCTTTCGCCTCTTGCAGAGCCTTATCAGGACCGCGCGGTGCGGCCTTGTCCGCAACGTGAGGCACATGACTTTCAACTCAACCAGCTTCGCGAACGTTCCGGCTGATGCCATTTTTTCCCAGGCGCGCTTTAGCCAAGTTGCAAACAAGCGGTCGGCACAATATCGTCGATCCGGCCTCCCTATTTCTGACGTCCATCCCCAGGAGCCAACACCATGAATATGGTCTCAATGCCCGGCGGGATTCATCACCCTCCAGGGAAGGTCGACATCCCGTCCGCCTGGCAGGGCGCTGAGATGAAAGCCAATCCTGATCGATGGTTGATATCGCTTGCGGCCGGCGAGATCGCCGAGCTCGAGAACGCAGCTGAAACATATCTTGGCAGATACAAGAAAATCGCCGAGATCACGAAGGAAAGCTTTCCGCTTCCCCGCTTCGGCGCGCATTTGGAAGAGCTTAAGACAACGCTCCTGGCTGGCCTTGGTTTCGAGGTCATCCGCGGCCTCCCGGTGGAAAAATACAGTCAGGAGTTTGCCGCTACGATATTTTGCGGAGTGGGCGCGCACCTTGGATCGGCGCGATCCCAGAATGCAGCGGGGCACATTCTCGGTCACGTCCGTGACACCGGCGCCGATGCGAAGGACCCGAACACCCGAATTTATCAAACTTCGGAACGGCAGACATTTCACACGGATTCGTCCGACGTGGTTGGATTGTTATGCATTCGCGAGGCGATGGAGGGAGGGGATTCTCTCCTGGTCAGTACGACGACAATCTACAACGAGATGTTTGACAGGCGTCCCGACCTTGCGGCTCTCTTGTTTGATCCGATCGCGACGGACCGGCGAGGCGAGGTGCCGGAGAACGAAAAGCCATATCTTGAAATCCCGGTGCTGAATTGGCATACGGGGTTCCTGACCGGGTTCTATCAGCGCCAGTATATCGATAGTGCGCAGCGTTTTCCCGATGCGCCGAGACTGATGCCGGCTCACGTCGAGGCGCTCGATCTCTTCGACGCGCTCGCAAATGATCCCGCGCTGCATTTCGGCATGCGACTTCAGCCGGGTGACATGCAGTTCGTCTACAATCATGCTTTGTTGCATGACCGGACCGGATTCCGCGATTGGCCCATTGCTAGCCAAAAGCGTCATCTGTTGCGCCTTTGGCTCAGCATGGAAGGCGACCGGCCGCTGCCCGATTGTTTCAAGCAGCGCTATGGCTCGATTGAGATCGGTAACCGCGGCGGCATTATCACCAAAGATACCAGTTTGAACGTCCCGTTGGATTGACGTTCGAAGCATCTAGCGATGTCCGCTCTTGTGCCGCTATGGGCAGAGGAGCGGACATCAGGTTGGACTGAGCCGAGCACTCCGACCCAGGGGCTACTCTTCGTCTTCGTCTTCATCCTCGTCTTCGTCGTCGAGTTCTTCCAGTCGATCGAGCACCGCGAGCGGCAGCGTCTCGCGAAACAGATCGCCTTCCGCGCCCATCCAGAGACAGATCACCTCGTCGCCCTTCACGTCAGCGACGGTGAGCGGCTGCCCGCCGGATTTCAGCATGACGATATCGCCGGCTTTTAGTTCCATGGATGGTCCTTTCGGTTGATTGACGGTGAAGCTAGCAAACCGGCATGACATGCCGATCACGGGCTACTCGGTCAGTGGATGTGTTGCGGTAGCGCGTATGCGCCGGCCGGGCTGCTGAATCGATCAGAGAGCTTTAGGCCGGAGCGATCCCATCACGAGAGGCAATGGCGCCTGTTCGATGGATGGCGCAAGGGCTCTTCCGTCCCGTGCGTCGCGACCATGACACCATGCGCCTGTTTTGCCCGACGGAGCAACCGATTTTGTCAGATCCGCAGTTTGCGTTTGCCGCAAGTCTTTGATTTTGCTGCGGCCGTCTACTGTGCATGGGGTTGTTTTCGACGTTTTTGCTTGTGCACCCCGATTGCAGTCAGCCCGGCACCAGTTCTGTCAGCGAGCGGATAATGCGGTCGGGCTTGACGATCGAGCCTTCGGGCAGGCCGTCGCCATGCACGTCGATCCAGATCGAGTAGATGCCGAGACGCTGCGGAGTCACCACTTCCCATTCCAGATTGTCGCCGATCATCCAGGTATCCTCGGCGGTGACGCCGAGCGCGTCCATCGCGTGCAGATAGGCGCGCTCCTCGGGCTTGCCGAAACCGTGCTCGCCCTCGATCTGGATGTGGTGGAAGCGATGCGCCAGCTCGAAGCGCTCGACCTTGGCGCGCTGGGTGTCGGCGGCGCCGTTGGTCACCAGCGCCAGCTTGATGCCGAGCGCCTTGAGCCTGTCGATGGCGTCATGCGCGCCGGGGAAGACGAACATCTCCTCCTCGCGATAGCTGGTGAAGCGGTCGGCGAGACGAATGGCGAGCTCGTCGGGCAGGGCGCGGTGACCCGCGGCCGCGAGCGCGGCGAAACCGCCCTTGACGGTGAGGTGCCGAGCCTCGGCGAGCTTGAGCCGCCACGAAGCGTCCGCATTGGCCCAGAAGTTTTTCGCGAAAGCGAGCACGGTGCTTGCGACCAGTTGTGGTGGCAGCGGCGCGAGCTCCTCCGCGAACTCCGCTGTGATCGTGTTCCAGGCGATCTCGGGCCGCGCATAGGCCGACAGGATGGTGTCGTCCATGTCGATCAGCATGGCGCGCGGCAGCGGCCTCGTTGCGGGCTTCATCGTCGTCATGGCCACTTTACCTCCGGCGGCAGCGACGACAGGATCGAATCCACATTGCCGCCGGTCTTGAGACCGAAGATGGTGCCGCGGTCATATAGCAGGTTGAACTCGACATAGCGGCCGCGCCGGATCAATTGCTCCTCGCGATCCTCCGCGGTCCAGCTTGTCGCGAAATTGCGCCGCACGATGTCGGGATAGATCTTCAGGAAGGCGCGGCCGACATCGCGGGTGAAGGCGAGGTCGGCGTCCCAGTCGCCGCTGTCATGCCAGTCGTAGAAGATGCCGCCGATGCCGCGCGCCTCCTTGCGGTGCGGCAGATAGAAATACTCGTCGCACCACTTCTTGTACTTGTCGTAATCGGCGATGCCGTTCGGCTGCGTGCAGGTTTGCTTCATCGCGGCGTGGAAGGCGATGCTGTCGGCATCGTCCTGCGTGCGCCGGCGGTCGAGCACCGGCGTGAGATCGGCGCCGCCGCCGAACCAGGCCTTTGTGGTGACGACGAAGCGCGTGTTCATGTGCACCGCCGGCACGTGCGGATTGCGTAAGTGAGCGATCAGCGAGATGCCGGAGGCCCAGAATTTCGGGTCGTCCGCCGCACCGGGAATCTGCGCGCGAAACTCGGGCGCGAATTCGCCGTGCACGGTGGAGCAATGCACGCCGACCTTCTCGAACAGGCGGCCGGACATCATCGACATCACGCCGCCGCCGCCGGCCGCGCCGGTATGATCGGTGCGCTGCCACGGCGTGCGCTTGAAGCGGCCCGGCTCGCCCGGATACAGGCTCTGCGGGGCATCGTCCTCCAGCCGCTCGAAGCTCGCGCAGATGTCGTCGCGCAAGGATTCGAACCAGGCGCGTGCGCGCGTCTTGCGGTCTTCGATCAAGCTCGGGTCCAATGTGAATGTCATTCCGTCAGCCTTGTCGTCAGCCTTGCGGCCCATAATAGGTGCAGCTCTCGTTGCAACTGTCGCGGTGGATGCTGACGCGGGTGAGCTTGCCGATAGGGGCCAGCCGCTCCCAGACGAAGCGCGAGAGGTTTTCCAGCGTCGGTGTGCCCAGTGCCTCGATCTTGTTGAGATACTTATGGTCCAGAATCATGCGCACGTCTTCGATGGCGCGCTGGACCAGGCCGAGGTCGACCACCATGCCGGTTTTGGGATCGGGCGTGCCGCGCAGCGTCACCTCGGCGCGGAAGGAGTGGCCGTGGATCTCTTCGCTGGCCGCGCCGAACGTCGTTCCCGACAATGAGTGCGCCGCCTCGAAGCGAAACGATTTCGTCAATTCCCACATCTGTTCGAAAACCAATCCTATCTGATACCGAGCGACTTATGCGTCTGGACGCTGAGCCGCCATTGCGGATGATTGAGGCAATAGTCGATTGCGCCCGCGGTGTTTTGGGCGACCTCGGGCCCGTCCATCGGCTGCAGCGAGAAGCGCTCGAAGGCGAGGCTCGCGAAGGCCTCCGGCATGGCGAGCGGCTGCGGATAGACCAGCTTCAGCTCGTGGCCGCGCCCGATCACCAGATCGCTGCCGCCCTTCGGACTGACGCAGATCCAGTCGAGCCCCTCGGGCGGGGCGATGGTGCCGTTGGTCTCGACCCCGATCTCGAAGCCGCGGGCATGGAGCGCGTCGACCAGCGCGGTATCGACCTGAAGCAACGGCTCGCCGCCGGTGAGCACCACATAGCGGTTGTCGGTGGAAGCTGTCCATTGCGCGGCGATGGTGTCGGCGAGTTCCGCGGCCGAGCCATAGCGCCCGCCGAGCGTGCCGTCGGTGCCGACGAAATCGGTGTCGCAGAATTTGCAGGTGGCCGCGCTGCGATCCGCCTCGCGCCCGCTCCAGAGGTTGCAGCCGGCAAAACGGCAAAATACGGACGCGCGCCCGGCATGGGCGCCTTCGCCTTGCAGGGTCAGGAAGATTTCCTTGACCGCGTAACTCAACCGTCTCTCCTCAACATATCAAACTTGCGGGTTCCGGAGCTGCCGCAGCGCTTCGCCTGCGGCCATCGCCGCGGTCATGGCGACATTGAGCGACCGCAGCCCCGGAGCGATCGGGATCACCAGCCGCGCGTCCGCGGCGTCGACCACCGCCTCGGTGACGCCGGCGCTCTCGCGCCCGAATAGCAGGATGTCCGCCGTCTGGTAACGGAAATCGCGGTAGTCGGTCGCGCCTTTGGTGGTGAACAGCAGCAGGCGGGCGCCCTGCGCCGCCCGCCATTGCTCGAATTTCGACCAGGAGTCGTGCCTGACGATGCTGACCTGATCGAGGTAGTCCATTCCCGCCCGGCGGAAATGCCGGTCCGAGACCGGGAAGCCCGCCGGTTCGATGATATGGGCGGCCACGTCCAGACAGGCGCAGAGCCTGAGAATCGTACCGGTGTTCTGGGGGATGTCGGGTTGGAAAAGTGCGATCTGCATGGGCTGTGCAAGGCCTAGATTGGGTTCGGTGCGGGCCGGAAATGTCTCAATAAAACATCGCTGGCCGCGGAATTCGTGCATTGCACGCTCCCGCGCCGATAGCGGGCTTGCGCTCGCCCGGCAAGGGTGCCAATAGAACGATTCTGGACTGCTGTTTTCGCCTTGTTTTGGTGGGGGCACGTGAAGTTCTGCCGCCGCGGGGGGCCGCGGGCGCCGGCAGGCTGTTCTGGGGACCTTGGGGGCTCCTGGAGCGGTTCCGCCGGCTGCATAAGAAGAAAGGGTTGGAATCGTGACGACAGCGTCTTCGGCGGACCATCCGACACGCCGTGATTTCTTATTCGTTGCAACGGGGGCAGCTGCAGCAGTAGGGGGCGCAGCTGCGCTCTGGCCCTTTATCTCCCAAATGAATCCTGATGCGTCGACCATCGCCGCCGGTGCGCCGATCGAGGTCGATCTCAGCCCGGTCGCCGAGGGGCAGGACATCAAGGTGTTCTGGCGCGGCAAGCCGATCTATATCAGCCACCGCACCAAGAAGCAGATCGACGAGGCGCGCGCCGTCAACGTGGCGAGCCTGCCCGATCCGCAGTCCGACGAGGCCCGGGTCAAGTCCGGCCATGATCAGTGGCTGGTCGTGATCGGCATCTGCACCCATCTCGGCTGCATCCCGATCGCCCATGAAGGCAATTACGACGGGTTCTTCTGCCCCTGCCATGGTTCGCAGTACGATTCGTCCGGCCGCATCCGCCAGGGGCCCGCGCCCGCGAACCTGCCGGTGCCGCCGTACCAGTTCGTTTCCGACACCAAAATCCAGATCGGCTGAGCTTCGGGCCCTCGTCCGAAGCTTCGCGCCGTCTCGTCGTACTATTTCCTCAGGATCGCATCATGAGCGGACCATCCGACTACCAGCCGAGCAATCCGGCCCTGCAATGGATCGAGCGACGTCTGCCGATCCTCGGCCTCATGCACTCCTCCTTCGTGGTCTATCCCACCCCGCGCAACCTGAACTATTGGTGGACCTTCGGCGCCATCCTCTCCTTCATGCTGGGGATCCAGATCCTGACCGGCGTGATCCTGGCGATGCACTACACGCCGCATGCCGACCTCGCCTTCAAGTCGGTCGAGCTGCTCGTCCGTGACGTCAATTACGGCTGGCTGCTGCGCAACATGCATGCCGTCGGCGCCTCGATGTTCTTCGTCGCCGTCTACGTCCACATGCTGCGCGGCCTCTATTACGGCTCCTACAAGGAGCCGCGCGAGGTGCTGTGGATCCTCGGCGTCATCATCTACCTGCTGATGATGGCGACCGGCTTCATGGGCTACGTGCTGCCGTGGGGCCAGATGAGCTTCTGGGGCGCCACCGTCATCACCAATCTGTTCTCCGCCATTCCCTATGTCGGCGAGAGCATCGTGACGCTCTTGTGGGGCGGCTATTCGGTCGGCAATCCGACGCTGAACCGCTTCTTCTCGCTGCACTATCTGCTGCCGTTCCTGATCGCGGGCGTCGTCGTGCTCCACGTCTGGGCGCTGCATGTCTCCGGCCAGAACAACCCTGATGGCGTCGAGCCCAAGACGGAAAAGGACACTGTTCCGTTCACGCCGCATGCGACCATCAAGGATATGTTCGGCGTCTCCTGCTTCATGCTGCTCTACGCCTGGTTCATCTTCTACATGCCGAACTATCTCGGCGACGCCGACAATTACATTCCGGCGAACCCGGGCGTGACGCCGCCGCACATCGTGCCGGAATGGTATTACCTGCCGTTCTACGCGATCCTGCGTTCGATCCCGAACAAGCTCGCGGGCGTGATCGGGATGTTCTCGGCGATCATCATCCTGTGCTTCCTGCCCTGGCTCGACGCCGCCAGGACGAAGTCGTCGAAGTACCGTCCGCTGGCCAAGCAGTTCTTCTGGATCTTCGTCGCGGTCTGCATCCTGCTCGGCTATCTCGGCGCGCAGCCGCCGGAAGGCATCTATGTGATCGCCGGCCGGGTCCTGACGTTCTGCTACTTCGCCTACTTCCTGATCGTGCTGCCGCTGCTCTCGCGCATCGAGAAGCCGCGGCCGGTGCCGAACTCGATCTCGGACGCCGTCCTGGCCAAGACCGGGAGCAGGTCGACGCCGATGGTGTCGAGCGCGATCGTGCTTGCGCTGGCGGGCGCGTTGTTTGCGGGCTCAGCCGACAGCGCGCGTGCCTCCGAAGGCAGCGACAAGCCGCCGGGCAACAAATGGTCGTTCGCCGGTCCGTTCGGCAAGTACGACCGCGGCGCATTGCAGCGCGGCCTGAAGGTCTACAAGGAAGTCTGTGCCAACTGCCACGGCCTGTCCTACGTCGCCTTCCGCAACCTCGCGGAAGCCGGCGGTCCCGGCTATTCGGTCGCGCAGGCTGCTGCCTTCGCCTCCGACTACAAGGTCAAGGATGGCCCAAACGACGCCGGTGATATGTTCGAACGCGCGGGCCGGCCGGCGGATTATTTCCCCTCGCCATTCCCGAACGAGCAGGCCGCGCGTGCCGCGAATGGTGGCGCGGCGCCGCCGGATCTGTCGCTGATCACCAAGGCGCGTTCCTACGGTCGCGGCTTCCCCTGGTTCATCGTCGACTTCTTCACCCAGTATCAGGAGCAGGGCCCGGACTACGTCTCGGCGCTGCTCCAGGGGTTTGAGGACAAGGCGCCCGAAGGCGTTACCATCCCCGAGGGGTCCTACTACAACAAGTACTTCCCGGGCCACGCCATCAAGATGCCGAAGCCGCTCAGCGACGGCCAGGTGACCTATGACGACGGCTCGCCGACCACGGTCGCGCAGTACGCCAAGGACGTCACCACGTTCCTGATGTGGACCGCCGAACCGCACATGGAAGCGCGCAAGCGCCTCGGCTTCCAAGTGTTCATCTTCCTGATCATCTTCGCCGGCCTGATGTACTTCACCAAGAAGAAGGTGTGGGCCGACTCGCACTGAGCGGCCCGAGCCGAGAATGAAGAGGCCCCCGCAAGGGGGCTTTTTTGTTGGGCACGAGAGTGTGTTGTCAGGCGCGATTGCCTATCGCGCGCTCAAACGCCAAAATGCCGCGAATCCAAAAACTCGTCGGAGGACACCATGGGAACCGCCATCACCTTCAAGCGCCCGGACGGCAAGGACGCATCGGGCTATCTCGCCAATGCCGCGCGCGGCAACGCGCCGGGCGTGGTGGTCATCCAGGAATGGTGGGGTCTGTCGGACCAGATCAAGGGCCTGTGCGACCGCTTCGCGCTGGCCGGGTTCGATGCGCTGGCGCCCGATCTCTACAAGGGCAAGGTGGTGCCGTATCACGACACCGACGCCGCCGGCAAAGAGATGAACTCGCTCGACTTCATGGACGCCACCACGCAGACGGTGCGCGGCGCCACGCAATATCTGTCGCGCAACGGCGCCAAGGTGGGGCTAACAGGCTTCTGCCTCGGCGGCGCCGTCACCATCATCGGCTCGGTGCATGTGCCGGAGCTCGCCGCCGGCGTGGTGTTCTACGGCATCCCGCCCGAGCAGGCGGCCAAGCCCGCCGACGTCAAGATCCCGCTCCAGGCCCATTTCGCCAACAAGGACGATTGGTGCACGCCGGAACTGGTCAACGGCTTCGAAAAGGCCATGAAGGCCGCCGGCAAGTCGCTGGAGCTGTTCCGCTATGACGCCGAGCACGCTTTCGTCAACGAGCAACGCCAGGCCGTCCACGATCGCGAAGCCGCCGAGCTCGCCTGGGGCAGGGCGACGGAATTTTTCCGGAAGCATCTGGGGTAGGCTGTGCGGCGGCGCGCCGCGATCTGCGCTAGCGCCGCATCGCGTTTGAAAATCGATCACTGCAATCATAGAGTGCAGTCGCAGAGGTTTCCACCATGCGACTGCAGGAGAGCACGATGATTGTGGACGGCCGCTTGACCAAGGTTGTGGTGTCCCGCGAAGCGCTGGAGGCGGCTCGGGACCCCCAGAAGGCCCATTATCTCACTGGCGCTGTGGTCGACTATGTCAGCCGAATTCAGCATTTCGGCGTCTACACGAGAGGTGAACTCCCGGCCGTGGCCATACAGGCCTATCATGCCGACTTCTATCTCGCTCAGGTCTGCAACGGCGGTCACAGCCAGTTCATCGGCAACACAGGGCTCGCGATGCTCCCAACGACGTCCGGCGACGCACTCGCTGGATTGGAGGCGATGGGAGCGAGCGCGCAACACCAGATCTTGCAGGAGATGATCGCCTGGGTAGAGGCACATCCCGACGAGGCTGCGCTGCAGACCGGATTCGAAAACCGCGCCGCGGCGCTCAGCGCGCTTGATAAGCGCTTCTATGCGGTAGAACGAGAGCAACCAATGATACCGCTCGCGGCCCGATGGATCGCGAGCTGGCCCGAATTGCACGCCGTCGCGCAGGAGCAGTATGCTTCCGAAATCGAGCGGCTTGCGCAGCTTAACCCACATCTGTCCCACCGCCGGATCTGGCAAAGCGTTCGCCACATCAGCTTCCAGATGACTGACGATTTGCAGATCACGGTCGCGGCGGCCTGCGGGGCGGTGAGGCCTGACCCGGAGCTCAAGGTCATGGTGCTTCCAGGATTCGACACGGATGTGGAGGGGCAGCAATGCACGGCGTTCGGCGTAAGGACCAACAAGGGCTCGCGGCTATGCGTCTTTGACGAGGCGGGTGGACGACTTTATGAACTTGCGACGCCCCCTACGATAGTGGGCGCGCGGCTGTCGACTGTGGGGACTGACACGATCCAGAATTTCTTGAGAATTGCCGAGCAAAACCTTGCGGCCGAAGCGATCGACCTGCTGTTGCGGAAGTTAAGTCTGGATCCCGCCGCGGTGATCACGGCCTTGAGTGTGAGCGACGATCGAGCGAGTTGGTGTGCGGTCACAGGAGAGACCAGCGTTTTGGTCGAAACCTTTGGCGACCGCGCCCAGGTCATCGGATCTGACGGCGAGCTCGTGCTCACGGTCATGCGAGACGCAATCGAGCGTCATGCCGGCGACGCGGCCGTGGGGCGCGCCAGCCTGCAAGACCGGCGATAACGCTCGTTGCGATTTGCGCCATTTTGCCGGTCGAGCCTGCCCAGCGGCTCTTGACGTCGTTCCCGCGCCATGGTGAGTATCCGCCGATGAGCACCGCCGTCCGCCCAGCCCGTCTTTGGTGGCGCACCTCCTGAGAGGTGGCCGGTGCGATTTATTCTCCCAAAATCGTCTGAGGTCGCCCACGCAGTGCGGCGGCCTGATCGTTTGTCCTGTGTGGCGTTCCCTCGACAAGTTTCGTAAGAGGACCCCATGAACAGGACCGTCTTTGCCCTTCCGGCTCGAAGCGACTATGTGACCCGCGCGAGGCTTGCGGTCACGCGCGTGGCGGAGCAGTTTTCCGGCGGCGCCAACCGGCTCGACGATCTCGTCAACCTGCTCGACCGTCGCCGCGGCGTGGTGCTGTCGTCGGGTACGACCGTGCCCGGCCGTTACGAGAGTTTTGACCTCGGCTTCTCCGATCCGCCGCTCAAGCTCGAGACCACCGGCGTCAATTTCAAGCTGGAAGCGCTGAACGCGCGCGGGGAGGTCCTGATTTCCTTCCTGGCCGACGTCTTGCGCGAACCCTGCGTCGTGATCTCCGAGAAGACGCCCACGCGCCTTGCCGGTCATATCATCCGCGGCGACGCCCCGATCGACGAAGACCAGCGCACGCGGCGCGCCAGCGTGATGTCGCTGGTGCGCGATCTCGTCGCCGCTTTCTCCGCTAATGACGACGGGGTGCTGGGTCTGTTCGGCGCCTTCGCCTACGACCTCGTGTTCCAGATCGAGGATCTCGTACAGAAGCGCGCGCGCGAGAGCGACCAGCGCGACATCGTGCTCTACGTCCCCGACCGCCTGCTCGCCTATGACCGCGCCACGGGCCGCGGCGTCGTGCTCACTTACGATTTCGCCTGGAAGGGCAAGTCCACCGCGGGCCTGCCGCACGAGACTGCCGAGAGCCCGTATCTCAAGACACCGCGCCAGGGTTTTGCCGATCACGCGCCCGGCGAATATCAGGCTACGGTCGAGACCGCGCGCGCCGCCTTTGCGCGTGGCGATCTGTTCGAGGCGGTGCCGGGGCAGCTCTTCGCCGAGCCCTGCGACCGCTCGCCGGCGGAAGTGTTCCAGCGGCTCTGCGTCATCAACCCGTCGCCGTACGGCGCGCTGATGAATCTCGGCGAGGGCGAATTTCTCGTCTCGGCCTCACCGGAAATGTTCGTGCGCTCGGACGGACGCCGGGTCGAGACCTGCCCGATCTCGGGCACCATCGCGCGCGGTACCGATGCGATCGGCGATGCCGAGCAGATCCGCCAGCTCCTGAACTCAGAGAAGGACGAGTTCGAGCTCAACATGTGCACCGACGTGGACCGCAACGACAAGGCGCGCGTCTGCGTTCCCGGCACGATCAAGGTGCTGGCGCGCCGGCAGATCGAGACCTATTCAAAGCTCTTCCACACCGTCGACCATGTCGAAGGCATGCTGCGTCCCGGCTTCGATGCGCTCGATGCCTTCCTCACCCATGCCTGGGCCGTCACCGTCACCGGCGCACCAAAACTCTGGGCGATGCAGTTCGTCGAGGATCACGAGCGCTCGCCGCGTCGCTGGTATGCCGGCGCGATCGGGGCGGTGAATTTCGACGGCAGCATCAACACCGGCCTCACCATCCGCACCATCCGGATGAAGGAAGGCCTCGCGGAAGTGCGTGTCGGCGCCACCTGTTTGTTCGACTCCGATCCCGCCGCCGAGGACCGCGAATGCCAGGTCAAGGCCGCGGCCCTGTTCCAGGCGTTGCGCGGTGATCCGCCGAAGCCGCTGTCGGCCTTCGCGCCCGATGCCACCGGAAGCGGCAAGCGGGTGCTGCTGATCGACCATGACGACAGCTTTGTGCATATGCTGGCCGATTACTTCCGCCAGGTCGGTGCCGACGTCACCGTGGTCCGACATGTGCATGCGCTCGACATGCTCAAGCAGAAGCGATGGGATTTGCTGGTGCTGTCGCCCGGCCCCGGCAGGCCTGAGGATTTCGGGATCAAGAAGACCATCGACGCGGCGCTAGAGAACAAGCTGCCGGTGTTCGGCGTCTGTCTCGGCGTCCAGGCGATCGGCGAATATTTCGGCGGCGAGCTCGGGCAGCTCACGCATCCCGCCCACGGCCGGCCCTCGCGGGTGCAGGTGCGCGGCGGGCGGCTGATGCGCAATCTGCCGAACGAGATCATCATCGGCCGCTATCACTCGCTCTACGTCGAGCGCGACAGCATGCCGGAGGTGCTATCCGTCACCGCCAGCACCGAGGACGGCGTCGCCATGGCGCTGGAGCACAAGACCCTGCCGGTCGCCGGCGTGCAATTCCATCCGGAATCGCTGATGTCGCTCAGCGGCGAGGTGGGCTTACGAATTGTCGAGAACGCGTTCCGCCTGGATGCGCGCGCTGATTGAGAGGCACCATGACTTTTGACCACGATCTGAAGGCGAGCGTCCGCACCATCCCGGACTACCCGAAACCCGGGATCTTGTTCCGCGACATCACCACGCTGCTCGCAGATGCGCGTGCGTTCCGCCGCGCGGTCGACGAACTCGTCAATCCCTGGGCCGGCAACAAGATCGACAAGGTCGCCGGCATGGAAGCGCGCGGCTTCATCATCGGCGGCGCGGTGGCGCACCAGGTTTCGGCCGGTTTCGTGCCGATCCGGAAAAAAGGCAAGCTGCCACACACCACCGTGCGCATCGCTTACTCTCTCGAATACGGCATCGACGAGATGGAGATGCATGTCGACGCCATCCAGCCCGGCGAGCGCGTGATCCTGGTCGACGACCTCATCGCCACCGGCGGCACCGCGGAAGGCGCGGTGAAATTGCTGCGCCAGATCGGAGCCAATGTGGTCGCCGCCTGCTTCATCATCGACCTGCCGGACCTCGGCGGCGCCGCCAAGCTGCGCGCGATGGACGTGCCGGTGCGCACGCTGATGACGTTCGAGGGGCACTGAGCGGTCGCCGCTGGCGACGTTCAGATCGGCTCGGCCTTCAGCTCCGACAGCCAATGCAGCGTGCGCTCTTTGAGCAGCGCATTCCTGACATAGGCGGTCTCCTCATCCTCCAGACGCTCACATTCGCCAAACGTCAGGCCTGCCTCGCCATGCCTGTTCCAGGCAGCCTGGAGGCTACGGCAGGTGTGGCTACCCTGGCGCAGCGAGAACCAGATGCGGTTCTGGATTGTCTCGAGGTTTGGGGCTTGGCCGATCCGGGCCTCGCCCGAGGCCGCGCAGCGGACGACGTAGATGCCTGCAACGGTCTTCCGCTCCTTGTAGGCGGCGATCGCTGCTTTCCGGTCGATGGTCACGGTGAAGAGGCCTTGCTGAGGACGCTGGTGCGTCAACTCCGTAACCGCAGAGCCTCTCCGCGTCAATAATATCCGGGTAAAATATTCAGGACCGTTGCAGGATCAGGCTGAGCTCGAGCTCGCGGAAGGCGAGATAGTTCCGCCGGGTCCACTGGTGCAGCTCGGTCGAGGCATCCTTCTCCTGGCGCAGGTAGCCGGTGAAGGAGAAGTTCAGGCGGCCGATATAGGTCTTCAGGAACCCGGGCAGCGCGGGCAGTCGGAATACCCGTCCGGCAGCCATCGCGGCCGGTAGTTCACCGCGCACGATGTGCTCGTTGTCCACCGTGATCAGGTTGATCCGCGGGATCTGTTCGCGCAGCATCTCGTGGGCGCGGGCCGAGACGCGGTCGGTGTCGGCGACGAACAGGATCATCGGCGCGACGTGGCGACGCGCCGCCTCTTTCAACAGGCCGATCTCCTCCGTCATCTTGAAGAACTCGTCAAAGGCATGGAAGCCGAGGTCGATCACCTTGGCAACCCCGTCATCGACGATGACGCGATCCATCAGCTGCATCTTGCCATAGGTGTCGATCACGTCGGCGGTCTCCGTGATCTTCGGCAGATAGTCGAGCAGCGACGGCTCCTTCAGGTTGACGTCGAAGGCCACGACGTTGCCGTTCTTGAGCAGCAAAAATTCGCTCAAAAGCCGCGCCAGCAGGGTCTTGCCGACCTGCGGGCGGGGCGAGCAAATGATGTAGAGGGGCGTCGCGGACATCGATAGCTATATCAGTCGAACTCGGCGACCAATCCAGCCGTATCCGCCCGGCTTGCGCAACTATTTTTCGCTGTTGCGGGCCCCGGATTTCGTCGAGCCGACGATATCGGTCAGCCGGATCCGGTCGAACTCACTCCAGACGTTCGCAAGCCAGTGTCGGACATAGCCGCGCAGCACGAACGAGTAGTTCGCGGCCTCGTCGTTGATGCCCTTGTTGGCGACGAATTTCAGGAATGGGACGGAGGACACCTCGACCTGCTCATAGGCCATTTCGTTGAGCTTGGGGATGGTCAGCTCGGTCGCGTCCTTGATGCGGTTGAAATACGATTGGTAGGTCGCCTGATCCCACTGGAAGAACTGGGTATCGTTGATGAAGTTCTTCACCAGGAAGTATTTGGCGCCCCCCATGAAGCCCGCGGTCTCGGCGATTTCGTCCAGAGAGGCGATCGAGGGTCCGAGGATGTGGAACACGGCAAAGGTGATCTGGCCGGCCTTGGCGGCGTCGAGGAAACCGATGTCGCGCAAGGAGGCGAGCGCCGGCGAGAGCAGGCCGGCGCGGACGTCGATCACGGTGACCGACGGGCTCGTCGCGTTGAGCGTATCGAAGATCTTCATCTGATCCGACGTCGTCGTCATGTCGACGATCTCGGTGATGTCAGGGTGGAAGCGCTTCAGGGTTCCGCGCGGCGATTCGGTGTCGAAGGCACGCGTCGGCACGTTGTTGGCGGAAAAATAATCGAGCAAGGTGCGCGACACGGTGGTCTTGCCGACCCCGCCCTTGTCCGCGCCCACCACAACCACTGCCGGCTTTGCCATTGCTGTCCCCTAACGCGCCCCCCGATCGCGAAGTCGCAATCGGCCGGGCCCCAAATCGATGTCGCAAAGATGTCCCAAGTCTGCTGTTGGGCGCGAACATGGCAGAAACAAGGGAGAATTCAATTCCGCAGGCCCCAGTTACGGCAATTCCCGAGGTTTTTCCCAATCGCCACGAATCCTGCCGCGCGTGGCGTCAAATCGCCTCAATGGCGGCCCCAAGGACCCATAGGATTGCTGCCGGCCGTTCCGGCGGAGCTGGGTGCCGGCACGGGTGGCGGACTGGCCGTGCCGCCTGCGTCGCTCCAAGGACCTTGCCGGGGACCCTGGCGCAGCGGCGGTGGGGTGTTCTGCCGTTCGGCTTGCGTGTCCGGCTCCTCGGCCTCCTCGGTCTCGTCGGCGGAAGGCGGCAGCGGGCCAGGATCATGGCCGCCGGCGAACTTGACCAACGCGTCGACCCGCGACTGCACCGAGGGGTGGGTCGCGAACAAATCGGCAAAACCCTCGCGCGGATTGTCGACGCAGAGCTCCATCACCGCCGAGGTTGCGCCCGGCAGCTCGCCGTGGTTCTCGATCTTACGCAGCGCCGAGATCATGGCGTCCGGGTTTTTCGTCAGCTCGACGGAGCCCGCGTCCGCAAGATATTCGCGAGAGCGCGACAGCGCGAGCTTCACCACCTGCGACAACAGCCAGGCCACCACGATCAGCACGACCGCGATGATGATCACGATCACCGCGCCGCCCCCGGAACTCTTGCTGTCGCTCGACGACGAGGACGATCGTGACGACGAGGAGGAGCCCGACGACCACGAGCCGCCGGAGCTCCAGCTGAAATTCGTGAACAGGCGGAAGAACAATTCGCCGAAGAACCCGACCACGCCCGCGATGATGACGGCGACCACCATGAGCTGTACATCGCCATTCTTGATGTGGGTCAGCTCGTGGCCGAGCACCGCCTCGATCTCCTTGTCATCAAGCGCATTGAGAAGACCGGTGGTGACGGTGACCGAATATTGCCGCGGGTTGAGGCCGGTCGCGAACGCATTCAGCGCCGGGCTCTCCATGATCTTCAGCTTCGGCATCGTGATGCCGCGCGAGATGCAGAGATTTTCGAGCAGATTATAGAGCCGCGGCTCCTCCTGCCGCGTGACGTCGTGGCCGCCGGTCACCGCATCGATCATCGACTGGTGGAAGAAATAGGCGATCACGATCCAGGCCGCTGCCACGACGGTCGCAACCGGTGCGGCGACTTTCAGATCATAGAAGGCGCGTCTCAGATAATGGACGACGGTCTCGTCGCCATTGATGACGACTTCGGCGATCAGCGCGCCGGCATAGACCAGCACATACACCAGCGCGAACAGGCCGGCGAGCAGCAGCATCGAACGCAACTTGTTCGAGGCGATGTGCGTGTAGAGACCATACGCGGCCATGACGCGATGCCCTGCCGGCCTATCGGCTCAACTCAGAACTTCACCTGTGGCGTGGCCTCGACCTCGGTACGGCTGGCGCCGAGATCGAAGAAGTCCTTCCTGGTGAAGCCGAACATGCCGGCGAACAGGGCGGCCGGCATCTGCTGGATGCCGGTGTTGTATTCCTGGACCGCGCTGTTGAAGAAGCGGCGGCTGGCCGCGATCTTGTTCTCGAGGTCGGACAGCTCGCTGGCGAGTTGCTGGAAATTGGCGTTGGCCTTGAGGTCGGGATAGGCCTCCGACAGCGCGATCAGGCGGCCGAGCGCGCCGGAGAGCTGGTTCTCGGCCGCGGACACCTGCGCCGGTCCCTGCGCCGACATCGCCGAATTGCGCGCCTTGATGACGTCGTCGAGTGTGCCGCGCTCATGCGAGGCATAGCCCTTCACCGTCTCGACCAGGTTCGGGATCAGATCGTGGCGCTGCTTGAGCTGCACGTCGATATCGGCAAAGGCCTGGCCGACGCGCTGGCCCAGCGCCACCAGCCGGTTGTAGGCGGCGAAGGCAAAGAACACGAGGACGACGATAACGCCGAGAACGATCCAGCCGGTCGACATGGAGAACTCCTGAAGGGGGAAGAAGGCGGGCGCAGCCTAGACCAAATTGGCGCGGAGCGAGAGCCCGGCGCAGAGGGGAGCTAGGATTGGTCGGATGAGGGACTATCCGAGTTCAAGGCGAAAGTCCCGGAGGAGGTTAACTTTCGGACAGGTCGGCATCACCCCAGCGCCAGCGGCGGGCGCTTGCATAGGCGGCCTTGTCGCGACGTGGGACCTTGGCGAATTCGACGCCTTGCTCGCTGCAGAGCTTTGCCGTGATCTCGGCCTTGCCGACCTCCGGCGGCGCCAGCACGCGCGCGGCGCGGGTTGCGGGCGGCGTACGGGTCAGCGCCACATAGATGAATCGCTCGTCCTCGAACGGCACCTCGGCGCCCTTGATCTGGCGATGAGCCTGCGAGCGCGGCAAGCGCTGGGAGAAATGGCACCAGTCGGGCGCCGCCAGCGGACACGGCTTTTCGTGTGGGCAGGGTGCGGCGACATAGGCCCCCGCCGCGATCAGTTGCTGGCGCAAAGCGAGGATGCGCGCGTAGCCGGCGGGCGTGCCGGGCTCGATCACGACCAGCGCGTGGCGCGCTTTCGCCCACATCGTTTCCGCGAGCTTGCGTTGATCGCCGTCGCTGAGCTCGCCAATGACATAACTCGCGACGACGAGATCGGCTGGCGAAAGTTCGGCGAGATTCGCGCCGGCATCGCCCGGCAGGTAGCGGCAATCCGCCAGACGCGTGCTGTCGCGCGCCAGGTCGAGCGCGAGACGGCTCAGCGTGGCGTTGGCGTCGAGCAGGGTGAAATCTTGCAGCGATGAAAACGCCTCTGCCGCGGCCCAGCTCGCGGTGCCCGGACCTGCGCCGACGTCGAGCAGTGTTTCTGGAGCGAGGTCCGGTGCGATCTCGGTCAGCGCATTCAGACTTGCCGCCACCGCCGCGTAGGTCGCCGGCATGCGCGCGAACGCATAGGCGAGCGCATCGGCATCGGACTTGATCGTGCCGGAGCCGCCGCCTGCGCGATAGGTGGTCGAGATTTTCTGCGATCGCTGCGCAGCGTCGGTGCGCGAGAAGCCCTGGAGCTTGCCGTCGAGGGCGGCCTTTAGCTCAGCGGGAAGCGTGGGCGAGATCATCTTAGTTCGCCGTCATTCCGGGCGCGCGTAGCGCGAACCCGGAATCTCGAAATGGTGGCGCGAGATTCCGGGTTCGATGCTGCGCACCGCCCCGGAATGACGGCCAAAAAAATCACGCCACGTTCTGGTCGAGAATGTCCACTGCCTCTTGCAGGTTCACCGACACCAGTTGCGAGACGCCGCGTTCGGCCATGGTGACGCCGAACAGGCGGTTCATCCGCGCCATCGTGATCGGGTTGTGGGTGATGATGATGAAGCGCGTGTCGGTCGAGGCGGTCATCTCGTGCAACAGGTTGCAATAGCGCTCGACGTTGTGGTCGTCGAGTGGCGCGTCGACTTCGTCCAGCACACAGATCGGCGAGGGATTGGTGAGGAACACCGCGAAGATCAGCGCCATCGCCGTCAGCGCCTGCTCACCCCCCGAGAGCAGCGACAGCGTCTGCGGCTTCTTGCCCGGTGGCTTGGCGATGATTTCGAGGCCGGCTTCGAGCGGATCATCGCTCTCGATCAAATGCAGCGCGGCTTCGCCGCCGCCGAACAGCTCGACGAACAGGCGCTTGAAGTGGTTGTTGACGACCTCGAACGAGGTCAGGAGCCGCTCGCGCGCCTCCTTGTTGAGGCTCTGGATGCCCTGGCGCAGCCGCTTGATGGCTTCGACGAGGTCATCGCGCTCGGTAACCAGGCCGTTGTGCTGGGTCTCGACCTCGCGCAGCTCTTCCTCGGCGCGCAAATTGACCGCACCCAGGCGCTCGCGATCGCGGCGCATTTTTTCGAGGTCTTCCTCGATATCGTGCAGCGGCGGCAGCTCCGTGCCGGGTTCAATCTCGGCGAGGCCGGCAACGGCCTGCGGTTCGACTTCCAGCATGTCGCGGATCTCGCGCTCGATGTCCTCGAGCCGGCGTCGCGCGCCCTCCATGCGCTCCTCGGCGCGGGCGGTGGCCTCGCGCGAGCTCGAGAGCGCCTCCAGCGTCAGCTTGGCGACGCGATCGGTTTCGGCCATCGCGGTCTCCGCGCTGGCGAGCGCGTCGGCGGCCATGCGGCGGTCGTTTTCGGCGTACTCGATCTCGGTGATCAGCGCGCTGCGCTTCTCCGCGAACACGGCCGGCGCGTTCTCGAGATCGCTGCGCTCGATCGAGACTTCGGCGATGCGCGCCTGGATGGTGTCGATGTGGGACGCCGCGCTCTCCTTGCGGTTCTGCCACTCGGTGCGTTCGGCGAGGATCGCCTGCACGCGGCGGTCGGCCAGCTCGGCTTCGCGCGCCAGCGCCTGGGCCTCGGCGCGGACCTGGGCGGCCATGCGGCGATGGCCTTCGATATCGCTGCGGACGGCGGCGAGACGGGTTTCGGTGTCCTCGCTCGACGGCAACTCGGAGATCCCGGCTTCGGCGTATTCGTAGGCGGCTTCGGCCTCGGCGCGGTCGGCGGCCAGACGGCTGTGCGCTTCCGACAGCGTCGCCTTGCGCGCGGCGTGGCGGCTGATCTCGCGCTCGACCGTGGCGTGGCGCTCGCGCGCGACGTTGAGCTCGCGCTGCGCGGCGCGCCAGGCTTCGCGGCTCGCGCCTTCGGTGCTGGCGGCCATCTGCAGCTCGGCCTCGGCGTTCTCCAGCGCCTGACGCTTGATCTGCGCGTCGATGCGGGCCTGCTCCAGCTCGTTCTCGATGTCGATCAGGCGGGCGCGCTCGGCAAGCCGCCTTGCTGCGCCGGTCGGCGCATGGGCGGCTGCGACAAAACCGTCCCAGCGCCAGACGTCGCCTTCGGGCGAGACCAGCCGCTGGCCGGTCTTGAGCTGCGAGATCAGCTCGGCGCCGCGCTCACGCGGCACCACGCCGATCTGCGCCAAGCGGCGGCTCAGCTCGGCCGGAGCCTGCACGTGGCTGGCGAGCGGCACGACGCCTTCGGGCAGTTCCGGATCACCGTCGGTGACGCCAGCGTTGGTCCAGCGCATCGGCGCGGACGGATCGACCGGCGCGTCGAGATCGTCGCCGAGGGCTGCGCCGATCGCCTTTTCAAACCCCTTGTCGACCGTGATGCCGTCGATGATCGGAGGCCACAGATTCTTGGTCTCGCCGTTGAGGATCTTGGAGATCGTGCGCGCCTCGGTATCGAGCCGCTGCACGCGCTTGTCGGCTTCGACGAGCGGCGAGCGCGAGGATTCCAGCGTCTGCCGCGCGGCGACGTGCGCGGCTTCGCTGGCCTGAGCGGCGGCTTCCGAGGCTGCCAGCGTCTGCTCGGCGTTCTCGACCGTCGCGGTCAGCTCGTCGAGATCGCCGAAGCCGCCGGTCTCCTGGGTGAGCTTCTGCTCTTCCGCCGCGACATTCGAAATCTCCTGGTCGAGCCGGGCGAGCTTGTCGCGGTGGGTCCGAACGTTGGCTTCGAGTTGATTGCGCTTGGCGGTGAGGTCGGCGAGCGCGGTGGTGAGCTCGGCGAACTGCTGCTCGGTCTCGGTCAGAACCGCCTCGGCTTCGGCGACACGCTCGTCGACGCCGGAGCGCTTCTCGACGCGCGACTTGATCTCTTCCCTCAGCTCGGCATCTTCGGCGTCGAGGCGCTGCAGCGCGACATCGGCGTCCATGGTCTGCTGCTGGGCACGCGAGATGTCGCCTTCGAACTGGGCGAGGCGCCGCTCGAGTTCCGCGACGCGCTCCTTGGCGCGCTCTTCCTCGCGATCGAGCAGCTCGCGGGCGTTGGTCAGGCGCTGCAGCCCCGCCGCGGCGCGCGCTTCGGCATCGCGCAGCGCCGGCATTTCGGCAGCGCGAATCGCCTGGATGCGTGCGGCTTCGGCCTGGTGCTGAGTACGCTCAGCCATCTCGCGGACGGCGAGATCGTGGGTGTGGCCGGATTCGTTGACGTCGGCATGGGCGCCGATCCAGCGCAGATGAAACAAGGTCGCTTCGGCCTTGCGCACCTTGGCCGCAACTTCGCGATAGCGCACGGCCTGGCGGGCCTGCTTCTTCAGGCCTTCCATCTGCCCTGCGAGCTGGCCGATCACGTCCTCGACGCGGGTGAGATTGGTTTCGGCCGCCTTGAGCCGCAGCTCGGCTTCGTGGCGTCGGGCGTGCAGGCCGGCGACGCCGGCGGCGTCTTCCAGCACGCGGCGGCGCTGCTCGGGCTTGGCCTGAATGATCTCGCCGATCTTGCCCTGGTGGACGAGGGCCGGCGAGCGCGCGCCGGTGGCAGCGTCGGCGAACAGAATCTGCACGTCGCGGGCGCGCACATCGCGGCCGTTGATGCGGTAGACCGAGCCGGCCTCGCGCTCGATGCGGCGGGAGATTTCAAGCAGCTGGCTGTCGTTCATTGCCGCCGGCGCGGTGCGATCGGAATTGTCGATCGTCATCGTCACTTCGGCGTGGTTGCGCGCGGGGCGATTGCCGGAGCCGGCGAAGATCACCGCATCCATGTCGGCGGCGCGCAGCGATTTGTAGGAGGTCTCGCCCATTGCCCAGCGCAGCGCCTCGACGAGATTCGACTTGCCGCAGCCGTTGGGGCCGACCACGCCGGTCAGGCCGGGCTCGATGACGAAGTCGGTGGCCTCAACGAAGGATTTGAAGCCGTGAAGGCGCAGGCGGGTGATTTTCATAAGCACGCATCTCTGTTGGCAGGCGCGAATCCCCCTGCCGGGACAATACCATGAAAGGCAATGTCGCTATCCGGGCGAGTCGCGCGAGGCGCCTCATGCGGTCGGACAATGGCCGCGGTGCGCCGCGAGGGCAACCGGCGAAAGCCGCTTTTCCCAAGGGATTTATGCCGGGAAAGATACGGTTATCGAGATGCGAATCAGGATTGTGCCGTGCAAATCAGCTCTTGAGCAGCGGATTGATCTTCTTGGCGAATTCCTCGAACGAGGTCTCGCCCTTGATCTTCTCGCCGTTGACGAAGAACGTCGGCGTCGAATCGACCTTCAGAACGTCGCTGGCATATTTCTGGTCGGCGGCGATCTTGTCGAGCAGCGCCTGGTCCTTCAGGCAAGCCTCGACCTGCTGCTGGGTGAGACCGGCCTGCTTGCCGATCCGGGTCAGGGTCTCCGTGGTGTTCTTCACTACCCAGTCGTTCTGTTGGCGGAACAGCATGTCGGTGACGGCAAAGTATTTCGGCGCGTCGCCATTGGCGATGCAGCGCGACAGCATGGAGCCGGCGGCGGCTTTGATGTCGAGCGGGAACTCGCGGAAGACGTAACGTACCTTGCCGGTGTCGATGTATTCCGACTTGATCTTGGGAAACACCTGCTCGTTGAAGGCCGCGCAATGTGGGCAGGTCATCGAGGCGTATTCGGTGATGGTGACGGCGGCGTCCTTCGGGCCCAGCGCCATGTCGGGCAGCGACACCGGCTTGGCGACGTCGCCAGCGGCCTGCGCGATAGCTTCCGAGATGAACCGCAGCGGTGAGAGCCCGGCGACCGCGGCAAGCCCGGTCAGCGACAGCATCGTGTTGAAGGCGCGGCGGGTGATGATCAAGGTCGGCTCCCGGATTGGCGTGGTGTCGCCCGAAATTCCTATTCAGACGGCCTGTCGCTAGCTTGAAACGTCGTTTGAGGCAATGGCGAGCGGCAAGGACAGGTCCAGTTTGGCCGCAGAATAAGGCTCAATTTCGCTTGATGGCGGCCCCGAGGCGCGCCAGCGCCGACTTCAATTGTTCATCTTCGATGTCGCCCAGGCGCTCAGCCACCTCGGCCACCGATTTGGCGTCCGGCGGGCTGGGCCGGGTTGGCCGTCGGGCGCGCGACAGCGGAGCCTGGCGGAAGGCCAGCTTGCCGACCGCGCTCCATCCGAAGAAGCGGTTGACCCGTTGCAGGATCACATCGGCGGAGTGCTGGATCTCCAGCGCCATCGGACCTTCGACCCGCAGCACCAGCGTGGCCGGCTCCTGCGGCTGACCCTCGACCGGCCGCGGCCATTGCATCTTGAGCGGCTCGGCATGGGCCGCGATCTCCGGCCCGGCAATCTGCGCCCACCGCGTTACCAGCTCGCGCGCGGCAAAACCCTGCTTGGCGTAGGCCTCGGCAAAGACGTCGTTGAGCAGGAGCGACAGCGGCTTGGCGCTGATGGGACCGGGTTTGATGGGGCGAAGCTTGGACATGGGACCTTATAGCACTCCGGAGCGTCGGCCACAGGCTCTTGGCCGCGAAGAAAGACGTGGACGCCCGCGCCCAGCGTGGGCATGACGTGGAGAGATCGGTGCATTGCCGCTACAGTGCGAGCATGAGCCCCAAATCCGCCCTCAGGGCGAAATCGGAACCAGTTCCGCCGGAGACCTCGTCGCGCCCGCTCGCGCTGCTCGATTGGTACGACCGCCATCGCCGCCGATTGCCCTGGCGCGCTGCGCCCGGCGCGGCATCCGACCCTTACCGCGTCTGGCTGTCCGAGATCATGCTGCAGCAGACCACGGTGAAGGCGGTCGGGCCCTATTTCGAAAAATTCGTCTCGCGCTGGTCTGACGTCACCGCGCTCGGGCGGGCCTCGCAGGAGGACGTGCTGCGGATGTGGGCCGGGCTCGGCTATTATTCTCGCGCCCGTAATCTCCATGCCTGCGCGGTCGCGGTGACGCACGAGCATGGCGGCACCTTTCCGGACACCGAAGCGGGCCTGCGCGCGCTGCCGGGCATCGGGCCCTATACGGCGGCAGCGATCGCCGCGATCGCGTTCGACCGCCGCACCATGCCGGTCGACGGCAATATCGAACGCGTGGTCTCGCGGCTCTTTGCAGTTGAAGAAGAGCTCCCACAGGCAAAACCGCTGATCCAGCAATTGGCGGCGACGCTGCTCGCGGACTCCCGCGCTGGCGATAGCGCGCAGGCGCTGATGGATCTGGGTGCCTCGATCTGCACGCCGAAGAAGCCGGCCTGCTCGCTATGCCCGCTGAACGAGGATTGCACGGGGCGCGCGCTGGGAACGCAGGACACGTTTCCGCGCAAGGCGCCGAAGAAGAGCGGCGCGCTACGGCACGGCGCCGCCTTCGTCGTCACGCGCGGCGACGAGCTTCTCGTCCGCAGCCGCCCCGAAAAGGGTCTGCTCGGCGGCATGACCGAGGTGCCGGGCTCGGACTGGCTGGCCGGACAGGACGATGCCAAGGCCAAACAGCAGGCGCCCGAGTTGAAGGGGCTGTCGCGCTGGCAACGCAAGGTCGGCGTGGTCGCCCACGTCTTCACGCATTTCCCGTTGGAACTGGTGGTCTACACGGCGAGGGTGGGGGCGCGGACGCGGGCACCCGCCGGCATGCGCTGGGTGCCCATCGCCACGCTCGCCGACGAAGCATTGCCCAACGTCATGCGTAAGGTCATTGCGCATGGATTGGACCGCTAGCAGCCCATCCTGCTGACAACATGCTGGCAGCAGGCCTGCGTTAGCTGTGGCTGGCAACGGAGGGTCGCATGATCAAGACCGCGCTCGACAACTTTCCAAGGCCACCCTGTGCCGAGCTGCTCGGGTGGCGCCTGCTCGACGCCCGGCCCGGGGAAGGCTGGATCAAGCTCGCCTTCGACGGCAAGCCGGAGTTCTGCAATCCGGCCGGCTTCATCCAGGGCGGCATGCTATCGGCCATGCTCGACGACACGATGGGCCCCGCCGTGCTGGTGATGAGCGAGGGCCGGCTCTACACCACCACCATCAGCATGACCGTGAATTTCCTGGCTCCCGCAAAGCCCGGACCGATCATCGGCGAGGCCAAGGTGACGCAGCTCGGCAGGACGATTGCGTTCGTCGAGGCCAGGCTGACGGCGGAAGACGGGACGCTGCTGGCGACGGCAAGCGCGAGCGAGCGGCTGCTCGAAGCGACGAGGGTGGTGGGCAAATAGCTGCCGCGCACTCTTCCTTCCTTCTCCCCTTGTGGGAGAAGGTGGCGCGAAGCGCCGGATGAGGGGTTGGTTCAGCGAGTTCTAATGCGAGTTGGTTTCGCGGAGACAGACCCCTCACCTGAGTGAGTCCGCGTCTACCGGCGTCGCTGTCCTCTCCCGCAAGGGGCGAGGGCCCATCAACGTGCGTCTCGCTTCGTGCGAATACTCATTTCGTCGCGCGCGCACCCGCGCTCACGATCGGCGGCTTCGCGTTCAGCGCTTCCACCTGGAAGCCGGCGACGCGCTTGTAGTTGGCGGCAACATCCTCGAGCTCCTGTTGCGACAGCACGTCAGTGACGACCTTGTAGCCGTCGGGCGCGCGCTCCTCGACCAGCTGCATCACCTGCTCGGGGCCGTTCTTTCGGTTGAGCAGGACGAGACTGGTGGTTGCAGGCCGCCGCTCCGCCTCATAGGCGAGCAGGGCCGCTTGCGTCGGGCCGTTCGCCAGGATCTCGCGGGTGATGGTGCGGGCATCGAGGATCGCCTGCGAGGCGCCGTTGGACCCGATCGGGTACATCGGATGTGCGGCGTCGCCCATTAGCGTGACGCGGCCGAAAGTCCATTGTGACACCGGATCGCGATCGACCAGCGGATATTCATAGGCGTGCGGGCAGTTCTTGATCAGGCCGGGCACGTCGAGCCAGTCGAACTGCCAGCTCTCGAACCAGGGCAAGAACTCTTCCAGCCGGGCGGTGCGGTTATAGTCCTCGCGCCGCCATTGATAGGTCGGCGGCATGTGGCGCTCGGCAACCCAGTTGATCAGATGGTTGCCCGCGGCGTCCGGTTCCTTCGAGATCGGATAGCAGACGAATTTCAGGATCTCGTGGCCGGCCATGATCATGGTGCGGCCGGTGAGGAACGCCTTTGCAGGCGTGACGCCGCGCCAGAGGATGCGGCCGTTCCAGATCGGCGGGCCTTCGTCGGGATAAAGTTTTTCTCGCGCCGCGGAATGGATGCCGTCGGCGGCGATGAGGAGCGCGCCTTCGTAAGTCCCCGCGGCCTTGCCGGTGGCCTTGTCGATGAAATCGGCGCGCACGCCGTCAACGGTTTCGCTCCAGCCGGTCAGATGATGGCTGGTGAGGATGTTGTCGCGGCCGAGGCGTTCGATCGCGGTGTCGAGCAGCAATTGCTGGAGCGTGCCGCGATGGATCGAAAACTGCGGCCATTTATAGCCGGCCTCCAGCCCGCGCGGCTCGCTCCAGATCGGTTTGCCGTGCTTGGAGAAATAGGCAAGCTCGCGGGTGCGCACGCCGGCGGCATCGAGCTTGTCCATCAGCCCGAGCTCGATCAGCTCGCGCACCGCATGCGGCAGCACGTTGATGCCGACACCGAGCGGCCGCAGTTCGGCGACGCTCTCGAACACTTTCACGGGAATGCCGATTCCGTGCAGGCTGAGCGCAAGCGTCAGCCCGCCGATGCCGCCACCGGCGATGAGTACGGTCATGGGAAAGCCCCTCCAACTAGGGCGTCTTGGCACAGCCGGGCGCCGGTGGGCAACTGCGAAGAGCAAGAGCACTGGGAAGGCCGTGCTATGGACCTCGGGGCCCGCAACCGTTACCTTCCGGCTTTCCCATGAGGTCCGACATGCTCAAGCTCTACTACGCCACCGGCACCTGCGCGCTCGCCACCTACATCACCCTGGAAGAAGCCGGCGCCGACTACGCGGCCGAGCGGCTGAGCTTCAAGACCAACCAGCAGAACAGCGCGGAGTATCTCGCGATCAACCCGAAAGGCCGCGTGCCCGCGCTGGTGACCGATCGCGGCGTCCTGACCGAGACCCCGGCGATGCTTGCCTATCTCGCGCAGACCTTCCCCAAGGCGAAGCTCGCGCCGCTCGACGATCCCTTCGACTTCGCCCAGGTGCAGTCGTTCAACTCCTATCTCTGTTCGACCGTGCACATCAACCATGCCCACAAGATGCGCGGCGCGCGCTGGGCGAGCGAAGAGAGCTCGTTTGCCGACATGAAGGCGATGATCCCGAAGACCATGGGCGCCTGCTTCGCCCTGATCGAGCAGAAGATGTACAAGGGGCCCTGGGTGATGGGCGAGCAGTTCACAATCTGCGATCCTTATCTCTACACCCTGTCGACTTGGCTCGACGGCGACAGCGTCGACATCAACGCGACGCCAAAAATCGCTGATCATTTCAAGCGCATGTCCGACCGCCCCGCCGTGCGCAAGGTGATGGACGCGCAGAAGGCGTAGGAGCGCGGCAACATATTCCCCTGTTGTCCCGGGCAAGCGTCAGCGCAGACCCGGGACCCGTAACCACAGGGGGAAGTTGTGACGCAAGCTGACAATCGCGAGCCTTCGCCAAACCACGTGCTGTGGTTATGGGTCCCGGCCTTCGCCTGGCGAAGGCCGGGACGACCCGTTTGTTTTGAAGCGGCGTCCTACCCAGCGCGCCCTTTCTTCTCCAATTGCCGTCCCGTCTCCAGCATCAGCCGCCTGAGCCAGATCGAGCCCGGATCCATCTGTGCGCGGGTCGGGTAGAACATGAACTGCTCGTCGATGCCGGGGGCGAGCGGTGGCGTCACCGTGACGAGGCCGAGCTGCTTGGACAGCGCCGCGATCAGCCGGCGCGGCACGAAGGCGACGAGGTCGGTGCGGGCGGCGACGTGCAGCGCTTCGAGATAACCCGGGACGACGAGAGCGAGGTGCCGGTCGATGCCCTTGGTGCGTAGCCAGGTGTCGATCAGGTCCTCCGGCTGGCCGCGGATGATGACGCCGACATGGCGTGCGGCCAGGAACGTCTCGCGCTGCTTCAGCTTCGTAGCCATGGGGTGGTCGCGCCGCACGGCCAGCGCGTCGCTGTCGGTGTAGAGCAACTGGCGGTGAAACCCCTTGAAGGCGTTGCCGATCGAGATCACGAGATCGATTGTGCGGGCGAACTCGGCGTGGAAGATCGCCGGTCCCCGCCACGGCACCACGTCGATTCGGACATTGGGCGCGGCCTGCGTCACCTTTTCCATCAAGGGCGGCATCAACAGCTCGACCGCGAGATCCGGCATCATCAGGCGGAATTGCCGCTCGCTGCGCGCCGCGTCGAATTCATCCGATAGGAACAGCCCGCGCACCTGATCGAGCGCCTGCGCCAACGGCGCGCGCAAGGCTTGCGCCCGCGGCGTCAGCTCCATCCGCGCGCCAGTGCGTACCAAGAGCGGATCGCCAAGGATGTCGCGCAGACGCTGGAGCGCATGACTGGCCGCCGGCTGCGACAGCCCGATCCGCAAGGCGGCGCGGCTGACGCTGACCTCGCGCAACAGTGCGTCGAGCGCGGTCAGGAGATTGAGGTCGAGCGAATTCAAATTCATGAGGCGAATAGATATCATACCCACTATCGATTTGAAGAATTTAGAGCCGGCGGCGATGATCTCGATGTTCTCACCAAGGGAGATGCCGCCATGAACGCGAGCGCCAACAAGAAGCTGATGCAGGATATCTTTGCAGCCGCCGCCAGTCCCGATCCGGCTGTGCGCGACCGCGCCTTGTTCACCGAAAGTCTTGCCGACGACGCCAAATGGATCGTGACCGGCCAGTACTCCTGGTCGCGCACGTTTTCGGGCAAACATGCGATCCTCAACGATCTGCACGGCTATGTGCGGACCCGCCTTGTCGATCGGACGCGGACGGTCGCCCATCGCTTCATTGCCGACGGCGATGTCGTCGTCGTCGAAGCGAAGGGCGACAACGTCACGCCAGAAGGCGTGCGCTACGATAACGACTATTGTCTCGTGTTTCGTCTCGAGGACGGCAAGATCAAGGAGATCCGGGAATATTGCGACTCGGTGCTGACCGAGAAGGCCCTCGGTCCGTTTCCGCAAACGCTCGTGAGGGCCGCGAGCTGAGCGGATCGAGCGAGGTCGCGTCCGTCGACCGGTGCCGTCCGCCGCGGCCGGCGATGGTCGTGTCGGTGGCGCTGGCCGGACAAGCTGCAGCGGCCTGCATGGCGCTGCGGGCTTAGCGCCAAAACCTTGTTCACCTGCCGATAAAATCAGCAGATGTTGTGCCATCTGACGCGTGCGCGCGCGAACAATTTGAAGGTTCAATTAACGAGTGTCCCCCATTGTGTCGCGGTGCAGCGTGGGTCGCGAACAACGCGACGCGCGGCTGCCAGGGTGGCCGGTGACGATCGCCGGATTAGGCCGGCCGCTCGAATTGACATGCATCTGGGTGGACAGTGGGAATGCCGAGTTTTCGTTTGCGGATCAGGGGACGCCTGTACGCAGGTTTCATGGCCTTGGTGGCGGTTGGTCTTGTGATGGCGGTGGTGGCCATCTGGAATTTGCGGTCCGTCCAGGATCAGGTCGCAAAACTCTCCAAATTGTCGGACAGCACGGCGCGCGTCCTGGAAATATCGACCCATCTTCAGGCCATCCAGCGGGCCAATCTGCGCTACATTTACGACGCCAACGAGCCTGCGATGCGGGAGGCTGCCGAGCGAGAGACCGCGGCGACCGGGCTGTTGCAACTCGGAGCAAAAGGCACCCTCTCGGAGGAGCGGCGGAAGCTCTACAACGATCTGATCGCCGACATCGCCAAAATGAAAAGCCTGCGTGACAGTCTCGGCGACGCCGTCAACGAGGCGCGGACCGGCAAGGCGACGCTGTTGCCGAGTGGCGAAGAGCTGACCGTCAAGATGGCCAAGCTGGTCGATGTGGCCCGCGCCGCCGCCGACGACGACACGGTGTCGCTCGTCGCGGACCTCGAGTCCCGGGTCCTGCTGGTTCGAATCGCGAACTGGCGCTTCCTCGCCCTGCGCGACACCAACGGGCCCACCGCCTTCAGAACCAATGTCGACAGGGCGGTGCAGCGCCTGGCGGCCGTCGAAAGGAGCCCGCAGGCGGCGGACCTTCGCTCGTCTCTGACGCCTGTGAAGACCGCCCTCGGCATCTACAAATCCGCGTTCGAAACGACCTCCGCCGCGATGCTGCGGTCCGACGAGATCTACCACAAGGATCTCGCACCGCTCATCTCCGCGAGCATCGCCAAGCTCAAGGTCGCGGAAACCGCCTTGAAGACGGATTACAAGGATTCGCGCACCGCGGCCGATGTTGTGATCGACGGCACGACGTCGCTACAGGGTATCGCGGGCGGCCTCGCCGTCCTGTTCGGACTGATCGTCGCCTTCCTGACCGCCCGCAGCATCGTGGGGCCGCTGACCTCGATGACGCGCGCAATGGGGTTGCTTGCCGGGGGCAATCTGGCCGTCGAGATACCCTCGCGCGGCAAAGCCGACGAGATCGGCGACATGGCCAAGGCGATCGACGTCTTCAAGACCAACATGATTGACACCGAAAGGCTGCGCCATGAGCAGACCGCAACCGAGGCCCGGCAGGCCGAGAGCCGCAAGGCCGACATGGCCCGGCTCGCCAGCCAGTTCGAGCAGGCGGTGGGCGAGATCGTCGACACCGTATCCTCGGCATCGCACGAGCTCGAGGGCTCGGCCGGCACCCTGACCGCGACCGCGAGGCGCGCTCAGGATCTCTCCACCGAAGTGCAATCCGCCTCCCAGGAAGCCTCGGCCAATGTGCAGGCGGTCGCCTCCGCGACCGAGGAGCTGTCCTCCTCGGTGACGGAGATCGCGCGCCAGGTGCAGGAATCGGCGCGCATCGCGGGCGAAGCCGTCGGTCAGGTGAGCAAGACCAACGCGCGCGTCAGCGAGCTCTCCAAGGCTGCTGCCCGCATCGGCGACGTGGTCGAGTTGATCAGCACCATCGCCGGCCAGACCAACCTCCTGGCGCTGAACGCCACCATCGAGGCGGCGCGCGCGGGTGAAGCCGGCCGCGGCTTTGCCGTGGTGGCCTCGGAGGTCAAGGCGCTCGCCGAGCAGACCGCGCGGGCCACCGGTGAGATCGCCCAGCAGGTCTCGGGTATCCAGGCTGCGACGGAGGAGTCGGTCGGCTCGATCAGGGAGATCAGCGGCACCATCGAGCGGCTGTCGGAGATCTCGTCGACGGTCGCCGCTGCCGTGGAGGAGCAGGGTGCGGCGACGCAGGAGATCTCCCGCAACGTGCAGCAGGCCGCCCAGGGAACGCAGCTTGTGTCGTCCAACATCGGCGACGTGCAGCGCGGGGCGTCCGAGACCGGCTCGGCCTCCTCGCAGGTGCTCTCGGCGGCACGCTCGCTGTCGGCCGACAGCCACCGCCTGAAGCAGGAAGTCGCCAACTTCCTGAGCTCGGTCCACGCCGCCTGAGCCTCGAAAGCAAAAGGCCACGCGCATGCGCGTGGCCTTGCGTTGTGACCTGACGCCGTCAGGCGACTTTCGTCGTCATGTGCCTGAACATGTTGCTGCGGGCCTCGTCGTCCATCTCCGCCTTGAAGGTGAACTTGTCCTTCAGCGCGATCGCGCGCGCCGCCGCGGGCCGCGCCGAGATCTCGTCCACCAGCCGCTTCACGTTCGGATATCGCGCGAAGGCGTCGTCGCCAAGCTTGAACGGCACCATCCGGGCCCAACCCCACAGCGCCATGTCGACGATCGAATAGCTGTCGCCGACCATGTAGCGACGGCCTTCGAGGTGACCGTCGAGAATCCTGTAATGGCGATCGGTCTCGAACTGGTAGCGGTTATGCGCGTAGTCGTGGTTCTGGTCTTTCGGCGCAAAGTGCTTGAAGTGCACGGCCTGACCCGAATACGGCCCAACGCCGGTGGCGACGAACATCAGCCATGACAGCATCTCGCCGCGAACATTGCCGGCGGGCAGGAATTTGCCGGTCTTCTCGGCAAGATACAGCAGGATGGCGTTGGAATCGAACACGATGGTGCCGTTGTCGTCGATCGCCGGCACCTTTCCGTTCGGATTGATCTTCAGATAGTCCGGCGTGAACTGCTCCCCCTTGCGGGTGTCGATCTTCACCGGCTCGAAGGGCAGGCCGGCCTCTTCGAGATAAAGCGCGACCTTGGTCGGGTTCGGCGAACCGTTGAAATAGAATTTGAGCATCGGGCATCTCCCCTGTGTTTGTTGGCTGAAAGTGGAGGCAGCAACATGTCCGCAAGCGGCCTTGTCTTGCCTGAACCTTATCGGGGAGGGCAACCGGCGAGTTTGCCGGGCGGTATCTGCGCGTCACGCAGATCAGCCGGCGTAACAAAGGCCGATCGCCGCCGTAATGACCATGGCCGCGCCCACGAGCTCCAGGCGCAGCCCGAGCCGGGTGGCGATATGCATGTCGGAGGCCCGCGCCGCGCGCTCCGATCCGCGCGCGTAGCCGTGAACGATGACGTCGTGATTGAAGCTGTCATGGGCCTCGTTGCTGCTGGCGAGCCCGACACAGACGACGAGCACGCCGAACAAGGCGAGGCCGAAAAATCCCAGCAGCGCGATCAGGAACATCGGAAACATGCCGACCAGGAAGATCGGCAGCAGCGGCACCAGCAGCAATGTCTCGGACTGTCGTCGCATGGCTCGACCGGTCAAGACGGGGCGTAGGCGGTCAATCTAGTCCCGCCGGCCGCTGTGTTCAACCAGTCTCGTCATTCCGGGGTCGCGCCAGGAGGCGCGTCTGAAATGACAGGGCGGCTACCCCGCCGCCATGCCGGCGCGAATCTCGGCGCGGAGCTCGTCGATCAGCTTGAGACCCTTCTTGGTCTCGATGTGCCAGAAGGTCCATCCGTTGCAGGCTTGCGCGCCTTGCGCCACCGCGCCCATGCGGTGGATGGAGCCGACCTTGTCGCCGAACATGATGGCCCCGTCGGCGCGGACCAGCGCGCCGAGCTTCTTCTTGGCGTCGAACAGCTTGGTGCCGGGCATGATCATGCCACGCTCGATCAATTCCGAGAACGCAACCCGCGGCGCCTCGCGCGCCGTCATGAACGGGGCGAGGCTTGCCTCCGGCAACGGCTCGACCGCGGCGATGCGCGCTTGTGCCGCTTTCGCATAGGTCTTGTCGCGCTCGAAGCCGATATAGGAGCGGCCGAGGCGCTTTGCGACCGCGCCGGTGGTGCCGGTGCCGTTGAAGGGATCGATCACGAGGTCGCCGGGTTTGGAGGACGACAGCAGCACGCGCGCGAGCAGGCCTTCCGGCTTCTGCGTCGGGTGCACTTTCTTGCCGTCGGCGCCCTTGAGGCGCTCCTCGCCGGTGCAGAGCGGGATCAGCCAGTCGGACCGTGCCTGCACGTCCTCGTTGGCGGCCTTCAAGGCTTCGTAGTTGAAGGTGTAGCCCTTGGCCTTTTCGTCGCGCGCGGCCCAGATCATGGTCTCGTGCGCGTTGGTGAAGCGGCGGCCGCGGAAATTCGGCATCGGATTGGTCTTGCGCCAGACGATGTCGTTCAGGAGCCAGAAGCCGAGGTCCTGCATGATCGCGCCGACGCGGAAGATGTTGTGATAGGAGCCGATCACCCAGATCGTCGCCGACGGCTTCATCGCGCGGCGGGCGGCAAGCAGCCAGGCGCGGGTGAAATCATCGTAGGCGGAGAACGAATCGAACTTGTCCCAATCGTCGTCGACCGCGTCGACATGGGATTCGTCGGGGCGCTTGAGATCGCCCTTGAGCTGAAGATTGTAGGGTGGATCGGCGAACACTAGGTCGACCGAACCAGCCTGAAGCTTCGACATCTCGGCGACGCAATCGCCAAGGACGATGCTGTGCGAAGGAGACTCAAAATTTGTGCGGGGCGCCCTTGCAGACGCCCCGCGACGCGACTCTACCATGACTCAAGAACTCTGACTCAGGCGACGCTGTCGGCGACGCGGGACCAAACAACCGACTGACCGTTACATTGAAGCGGCAAAGTAAAAATCGACTTAACCCGCCGCTTTCGTGAGCAGCCCTCACGTCGCACCTTGCACGCGGTTCGCTCCGCGCATTCTCCATGTTTTGCAGTGTATTTCGTGTTTCTTCGCGTTGCGGCTGTGATCGGAGCGCAAAAAGAATCGAAATTCCTCTCGGAAAAAATTGCTCGATGCCCGGAAAAAATTGCTGGCATTGCCATGCTGCCGCACTAGGCAATAATTGCCGAGCGGGATATTGATTAACGCAATGGAAATTTTAGGTATGTGGCGCGTTGAGCTTTCGCGCTCTTGCGCCGAGTTGAGCCAGGACCGAGGGAAGCCGCCATGCGCTACGATGATTTCCGCCGCAGCGACGACATCGAGGATCGTCGCGACGATGGTGGCGGCGGCGGTGGAGGAGGCGGGTTCGGCCTCCCCATGGGCGGCGGCGGGCTCGGGATCGGCACCATCATCGTGCTCGGCCTGGTCGGCTACGCCTTCGGCATCGATCCGCGCATCCTGATCGGCGGCGCCGAGATCCTCACCGGTGGCGGCCAGGCGCCGTCCTACCAGAGCGATCGCCAATCGTCCTCCAACGCCAAGCGCGGCGCGCCGACCGACGAGATGGGCAGCATGATCTCCGGCATCCTCGGCGAGATCGACGATCGCTGGAGCGAGATCTTCCAGGCCTCGGGCCAGTCCTTTACCGGTCCGAAAGTCGTGCTGTTCCGCAACGTCACCAATGGCGGGCGCTGCGGCCGGGCGGAGTCGGCGATGGGACCGTTCTATTGTCCGCCCGACAAGACGATCTTTCTCGACACCGGTTTCTTCCGCGAGGTCGAGACGCGTTTTCGCGGCTGCTCCGGCAAGTCCGCCTGTAACTTCACCACCGCCTACATCATCGCCCACGAGGCCGGCCATCACATCCAGAACCTGCTCGGCATCATTCCGCGCGTGACGCGGCTGCAGCAGCAGGCCGGCAGCAAGGCGGAATCGAATGCGCTCCAGGTGAAGGTCGAATTGCAGGCCGACTGCCTGTCCGGTGTCTGGGTCAATCGCGAGGCGAAGAAGCGGCCGAACTTCCTGGAGCCGGGCGACATCGACGCCGCACTCACCACGGCGAGCGCGATCGGCGACGACACGCTGCAGCGCCAGTCGACTGGCCGGGTCGTGCCGGATTCCTTCACCCACGGCTCGGCGGCGCAACGCAAACAGTGGTTCATGACCGGCTACCAGCAGGGCACCGTCCAGGCCTGCAACACGTTTGGTGGCGGACAGTAGGGGTTATCCGTCATCCTGAGGTGCTCGCCGATTGGCGAGCTTCGAAGGATGGCGAGCCCGTGGCGCATCCTTCGAGGCGCGCAAGTGCGCGCACCTCAGGATGACGTCAGTGGTCTGTGAAGAAGGTGTGTTGCAATGACCTCCATCGACGAAGCAAAACAGTTCGTCCCGCTCAACATCGCGGTGCTCACCGTGTCTGACACGCGCGCGCTGGCGGATGATAAATCCGGCCAGACGCTCGCCGACGGTCTCCTTGCGGCCGGCCATCATCTCGCCGCGCGCGAGATCGTCACCGACGACGTCGAGGCGATCCGCACCGTCATCCGCCGCTGGATTGCGGACGCGGGCGTCGACGTCGTCATCACCACCGGCGGCACCGGCTTCACGGGGCGCGACGTCACGCCGGAGGCGATCGAGCCCTTGTTCGAGAAGCGCATGGACGGTTTCTCGATCGCATTCCACATGCTGAGCCATGCCAAGATCGGCACGTCGACGATCCAGAGCCGCGCCACCGCCGGCGTCGCGGGCGCAACCTACATCTTCTGCCTCCCAGGTTCGCCCGGTGCCTGCCGCGACGGCTGGGACGGCATCCTCAAAGCCCAGCTCGACTACCGCACGCGGCCCTGCAATTTCGTCGAGATCATGCCACGGCTGGACGAGCACCTGCGCCGGCCGAAGGCCCAGGGCGCGACGGTGTGAGCGCTTGCTTCCCCTTCCCCCCTTGCGGGGGAAGGTGGCATAGGCGGCCTTGGGCCGCCGTTCTTAAAGAACGCCGAAGCGAAGCTTCGGCTATGGCGCCGGATGAGGGGTATCTATCGGCACGGAATGTGCCGAAGTCGACCCCTCACCCAAGTGAGCTTATGTCTAGCAGCGTCGCTGCCCTCTCCCGCAGGGGGCGAGGGCACATTCATGCGCATCTCGCCCGCTGTTGCAGCATCAGAGATCCCGCTCCCACGTTTCCCCAATCAGATCCTGCCCGAAGCTGTGATGCGGCTCGGTCTTCACGAGCTTGAAGCCTGCACTTTGATAGATGCCGCGTGCGGCGACCAGGATGCTCTGCGTCCACAGCGTCATCTTGCCGTAGCCCCTCTCGCGTGCGCCCTGGATGCATTGGTCGACCAGCGCGCGGCCGACACCGAATCCCCGCGCTTTCTTTTCCACCTGCAACAGGCGCAGCTTGGCGATCTCGTCCGTGGCCTTGACCAGAAAGATCGAGCCGACCGGCTCGCCGCCCACTTCCGCAATCCAGCAGTGCTCGCGCGCGGCGTCATAATTCTTGATGAACTGTGCGCAGATCTCGGCGACCAGGGCCTCGTAGCTGATATCCCAGTTGTAGTCGGCCGCATAGGCGGCGGCCTGCCGGGAGATGACCCAGCCCATGTCGCCAACGCGATGGCTGCGCAGCATGAAAGCCGCGGGCTGGCTTCGACGCTCCAGCACAGCCTCGATGGTCGCCATAGCCTGCGTGAGCCGCGTTGCATCGCTGGCCGAAAGCTGAGCCAGCATTGCGGCGACCTCATTTTGCGAGCCCAGGTTCAGCTTGGCAAAGGTCTGGCGCCCCTTGGCGGTGAGGCTGAGCTGGTATTGCCTGCGATCCACGGGCAGGGGCCTGCGGGTGATCAGGCCCTTTTCGTCGAAGCTTTGCACGATCCGGCTGAGATAGCCGGGATCGAGGCCAAGCTCGTTGCCGATCTCCTTTGCGGCAAGGTCATCCCGTTGCGCGAGCTCGTAGAGTACGCGGGCCTCGCTGAGCGAGAACGGGCTTTTTCCGAGGTGCTGGTCGAGCACGCCAAGCTTGCGGGTGTAGAAGCGGTTGAAGGCGCGGACCGCTGCGATGTGGTCGTCGGTAGGATTGAACGACATGGGTCACCTCGATATTTGCCATTGTCAAATACTTATTTGACTTTGGCAAGTATCGAGGTGCCTCAGCCGACCATGACGATCCGGCTGCGCAGCATGATCCGCGACGAGCGGCCGAGCCGCCGGAGCAGCCGCGCCTCGGAGCGGCGGGCTTGGGGCGGGTAGCCGCCGATGCGGTCGTAGTGATCACGCGCGATCAAAAGTCCCTGATCGCCGAAGGGACCGACGAGCTTGCGCATCAGGGCCCGGAGGATATCGCGGAAGCCGGCATCGGCGTAGGGCGAGCGGGCATAGCGGAAGACGGCCGCACGATCCCGGCCGCTGGTCGAGACCGACTGGATGAACTGGGTGGTTTCCTCGATCCACCCGGTTTCCAGAACGGCGCCCGCAGGGAGGAACATCAGCCAAGACGAACGGGCCTGGAGTGCGCCGGCGGCAAGCGCGGCGCCTTGCGTTGATCCCTCGAAGCCGATGAATCGGCAGCCCGCGACGTCGGCAACGCGCTCGATGACGCCATTGCGGGTGCCGTCGACCAGGAGCACTTCCCGGATGATGCCTGCGGCAGCACCGGGTACCAGCGCGGCCAGAGTTGCGACCGCCGTCTGCTCGACGCCTTCGGTCGGAATGATGACGCTCAGCATGATTGAAGCTTCACTGTCCACACTTCGGGAGAAGCGTAGCTCATTATGAGGGCGTCATAAAACATGTGGCGCTGCCGAGTGCAACTTTCCGGCCGCGCTTCGGTATACGATGGTAAACCGCTGCGGCTCTCTCATCCAAATATGTCGCGTACGGGGCCGCGATATTGCCAATGTGTCGCCCCAAGCCTGTCCTGTCCGTATTAGTCCGGAGATGAGCCGCAACATTGCGCGGCGCGCCGGCCGTTCGCAACCTTGCAAGAGGAGGATGCGATAGCGGACGAGCGCGAGAACGGGAAAACCGTGCAATGGTGCTGCTGAAGAGGCTTCGAATGAACGCCGATCAACTTGCTGTTAACTCGCCCGCAACATCTCCCAGGCCGGACGGCGCGCCGACCTTGCGGATCCGCGCCCTGATGCTGGGTGAACGCATCAATCCCTCCGGACTCGAAATGGGCGCGACAGTCTCCTCGACGCCGGCCGCCTTCCGCGTCCATGCCGGCCTTGCGGTCATCTTCCGCTACGGCGTCGTGGTGCTGATCGGTCTCCTCCCTTCGGAGGAGAAGGTGCTGATCGACAGCCTGAAGACCCGCGTGATCGGCGAGTTCAGCCCCTACGAGGAGGAGATCGCACATGCGCAACTCTGCAAGGACGAAAGCGCCGAGGCTATCCAGCCGGGCGGCCCGATCTGCCTCGCCAAATTCTCCGACGACCGGCTGCTGCTGATCGCGGACGCGCTGGCCAAGAGCACCTCGCTCGCACGTGACGAGCGCCGCGTCGCCGCGGTCTTCGACGTGATCGAGCCATTTGCGCGCAAGCTCGCCGAGCAGGGCCGCACGCCGCCCCGGCGCAAGGGCATCTTGCAACTGATCGGCAATGCGCTTCTCGTCCAGCAGCGCGTCGCCGGTCGTGTTGCGGTGGCCGAGAAACCCGACGTGCTCTGGGAGAAACCCGAACTCGACCGGCTCTATGCCCGCCTTGAAGACGAGTACGAACTGAAGGAGCGCCTGGACACGCTCGAGCGCAAGCTCACCGCCGTGTCCGCGACCGCCAACGCGCTCACCGACATCATCGATACCCAGCGCTCGCTCCGGCTCGAAATCGCGGTGGTGGTGCTGATCGTGATCGAGGTCGCGATCGGGTGTTTCCAGATTTGGTCGGGGACGCATTAGAATGCGCGGGCCACTGGATCAATTTACCCTGCAGTTGAGATGCTCGTGACTGCGCCCTCGCCCCTTGCGGGAGAGGGCAGCACCGCGAGGAGACACAAACTCACAGGGTGAGGGGTATGTCTCCGCATACTCACATGCATACGTGAGCGACGACAAAACCCCTCATCCGGCACTTCGCGCCACCTTCTCCCGCAAGGGGAGAAGGGAAGTAAGATTGCCATCGTGCTCAAATCGTTCGCAGCACCGCCGCACAATGTCGTGCGATCATCAGTTCCTCATTCGTTGGAATGACAAAGACATCGACTGCGCTATCGCCCCCGTTGATACGCTCGCGCGCCGCATCATTCGCCGCGGCATCGATGCGCACGCCGAGCCAGTCGAGACGCTCACCGATCGCGCTGCGGATTTCGCTGGCATGCTCGCCGATGCCGCCGGTGAAGACCAGGCAGTCCAGCCCGGCAAGCGTTGTCGCCATCGCCGCCACCTCCTGCGCGGCGCGGAAGGTGAAGAGCTCGACCGCCTCCCGCGCCGCAGCTTCGCTGCTTGCAAGCAGCGTGCGCATGTCCGAAGCGATGCGGGAGACGCCGAGCAGGCCGGATTCGTGATAGAGCAGGTGCTGGACATCTTCGACCGACATCTTCTCGTGCTGTTGCAGATAGAGCAGCACGCCCGGGTCGATCCTGCCGCAGCGCGTGCCCATCACCAGCCCGTCGAGCGGCGTCAGTCCCATCGTGGTGTCGATGCTGCGGCCGTCGCGCAAGCCGCACAGGCTCGCGCCGTTGCCGAGATGCGCGATCACAGTGCGCTTCGCCACGAGCTGCGGCGCGATTCGGGCGAGCCGTCCCGCGACATATTCGAACGAGAGGCCGTGAAATCCGTAGCGCCGGATGCCGCGCTCTTCATAACGTCGCGGAATGGCGAAGCGGCTGGCGGGCGGCGCAATGCCGTGATGGAAAGCGGTGTCGAAGCAGGCGAGCTGCGTCAGGTCGGGCCTTATCGCCGTGATAGTGCGGACCGGAGCCAGGCAGCGTGGCTGGTGCAGCGGCGCCAGCGGCGTCAACGCCTCCAGCTTTGCGGTGACATCCTCCGTCAGCTCGACCGGAGCGGAATAATCCGGACCGCCATGGACGACCCGATGGCCGACGGCGCGCAAGCGATGGTCGCCGAAGCGATCCTCGATCAAGCCGAGCACGTCGGCGAACAGATGATCGCTGGCCGCATCCGATGCTTCCCTCCGTTTCTCGAACAGGTCTTCGCCCGCGGGGCTCTTCACGACGAGCCGCGGCTTCGTCTCGTGCTCGTCGAGCAGGCCCTTGCAGAGCAGGGTGGGCTCGGCCGCCGAGATTTCGAACAGGCCGAATTTGATGCTCGACGATCCCGAGTTGAGAACGAGAACCATGTTCAACATGGCTGCTGTCAGTCGCCTGCCTCTGCCGGCGTGTTGCCGCCGGCGCTGTTCTGCCAGACCCATTCCTGGATTTCCGGCATGTCCTCGCCGTATTCGCGTACATAACGCGAATGCTCGATCAGCTTGTCACGGAATTGCTGCTTCACCTGCGCCGCCCTGGTCGCGAGCCCCTGCACGCGCTCGATCACCTCGATCGCGAGGTGATAGCGGTCGAGCTCGTTGAGCACGACCATGTCGAACGGCGTCGTCGTGGTGCCTTCCTCGGCAAAGCCGCGGACGTGCATGCCGGCGTGGTTGGTGCGGTTATAGGTCAGCCGGTGGATCAGATAGGGATAGCCGTGATAGGCGAAGATCACCGGCTTGTCGCGCGTGAACAGGCCGTCGAAGTCGCGGTCCGACAAGCCGTGCGGGTGCTGCTCCCTGGGTTGCAGCGTCATGAGGTCGACGATGTTGACGACGCGGATCTTGAGCTCGGGCAGCGCCTTGCGCAGCAGGTCGACGGCGGCGAGCGTTTCCAGTGTCGGCACGTCGCCGGCGCAGGCCATCACGACATCGGGCTCGCCATTCGCATCTTCCGTGCCGGCCCAGCTCCAGATGCCGATGCCGGCGTCGCAATGCGTGGCTGCCTCCTGCATCGACAGCCATTGCGGCGCCGGCTGCTTGCCGGCGACGATCACGTTGATGCGATTGTACGTCCGCAGGCAGTGGTCGGCGATCCACAGCAGCGTGTTGGCGTCTGGCGGGAAGTAGATGCGGACGATGTCCGCTTTCTTGTTGGCGACGAGATCAACGAAACCGGGATCCTGATGGCTGAAACCGTTGTGGTCCTGACGCCAGACATGCGACGTCAGCAGATAGTTGAGCGAGGCAATCGGGCGCCGCCACGGCAGATGCCGCGTCACCTTCAGCCATTTGGCGTGCTGGTTGAACATGGAATCCACGATGTGGATGAACGCCTCGTAGCAGGAGAAGAAGCCGTGCCGGCCCGTGAGCAGGTAGCCCTCCAGCCAGCCCTGGCAGAGGTGCTCGCTCAGGACTTCCATCACGCGTCCATCCTGGGCGAGGTGCACGTCGTAAGGTTCTGTCGGCTCCATCCAGACGCGTTCGGTGGCCTCGAACACCGCATCGAGCCGGTTTGACGCGGTCTCGTCCGGGCCCATGATGCGGAAGTTGCGGGCCCCGGCGTTGAGGCGGATGACGTCGCGCAGGAATTTGCCGAGCTCGCGGGTTGCCTCCGCCACGACGCCGCCCGGCTGAGGGACCTCGACGGCGAAGCTGCAGAAGTCCGGCAGCTTCAGCTCCTTCTTCAGAAGGCCGCCATTGGCGTGCGGATTGGCGCCCATGCGGCGATGGCCTTCGGGCGCGAGCGCCTGCAGCTCGGCAACGAGCGCGCCGTTCGCGTCGAACAGCCTTTCCGGCTCGTAGCTGCGCATCCAGTCTTCGAGAATCTTCAGATGCGCCGGGTTCTCGCGACAGTTCGCGACAGGTACCTGATGCGCACGCCAAAATCCCTCCACCTTCTTGCCGTCGACTTCCTTGGGGCCGGTCCAGCCCTTCGGGCTGCGCAGCACGATCATCGGCCAGCGCGGGCGTTCGACGCTCTTGCGGCCGTCGCGGGCGTGCTGCTGGATCGACCGGATGCTGACGAGCGCGACGTCGAGCGCGTCTGCCATGGTCCGGTGCATCAATTTGGGATCGTCGCCCTCGACGAACAGCGGCTCGTGGCCGAGCCCGCGGAAGAGATCGCGGATCTCGTCGTCGCGCATCCGCCCGAGCACGGTCGGATTGGCAATCTTGTATCCGTTGAGATGCAGGATCGGCAGCACCGCGCCGTCATGCGCGGGATTGAGGAACTTGTTGGAGTGCCAGGACGCCGCGAGCGGGCCGGTCTCGGCCTCGCCGTCGCCGACGACACAGGCGACGATCAGGTCGGGATTGTCGAAGGCCGCGCCATAGGCATGCACCAGCGCGTAACCGAGCTCGCCGCCTTCGTGGATCGAGCCCGGCGTTTCCGGCGCCGCGTGACTCGGGATGCCGCCGGGGAAGGAGAATTGCCTGAACAGCTTGCGCAAGCCCTCGGTATCGCGCGCGATATCGGGATAGATCTCGCTGTAGCTGCCTTCGAGATAGGTGTTGGCGACCATGCCGGGACCGCCGTGGCCGGGACCGCAGACATAGATCACGCTCAGGTCCAGCGCGCGGATGACGCGGTTGAGATGGGCATAAATGAAATTCAAACCGGGCGTCGTACCCCAATGGCCGAGCAAACGCGGCTTGATGTGCTCGGGCCGCAACGGCTCGCGCAGCAGCGGGTTGTCGAGAAGGTAGATCTGCCCGACGGAGAGATAGTTCGCGGCGCGCCAATAGCGATCGAGCAGATCGAGGTCGCTGCTCGCTGCGGCCAATTGTTGTTGATTTGTCATGTTCCTGCCGACCTTCACCCGGGATCGTCACCAACCGAGTTCCGGCGAGATCGATCCTCGGCAGCATCAAACGGGATCGCCGTGACGGCACTGTTGCGTGAGGTCAAAAGCGGGCGCGCGAAGTTTGGGCAGATCTACTGTGCATGGGGTTGTTTTCACGTTTTTTGTTTGCGTTCTTGATTTGTTCCTTTGGCGTGCTATCTTGTGTTCATGAGTCCAGCATCCTCTCATGCTCTCAAGCACCCGCCGGTCACGGCGCCCTCCGAGCCGGCGGGTGCGCCTTCTGACTTCCCTGAGCTGGCGGTCGCCATCGACCGCCAGCGCAGGCGAGGCCGGGGCGCGCAGTCCAACGCCAGCGGCCGGTTTGAGGCCGAGGCGCGCGTCACATTCGACGATGGCTGGCAGAGCCTTGAAGAACTGCCTCCGTTCAAGACCACGGTCGGGATCGACACCTCGCGCAAGGTGATCACCCGCAACGAATCTCCCGACATCGGCTTCGATCGCTCGATCAATCCCTACCGCGGCTGCGAGCACGGCTGCGTCTATTGCTTCGCGCGGCCGACGCATGCCTATCTCGGCCTGTCACCGGGGCTCGACTTCGAGTCGAAGCTGTTCGTGAAGCCCGAGGCGCCGGCGCTGCTCGAGAAAGAGCTTGCGGCGCCGGGCTACGAGCCGCGGATGATCGCGATCGGCACCAACACCGATCCCTATCAGCCGATCGAGCGCGAGCGCAAAATCATGCGCGGCATTCTGGAGGTGCTGGAGCGCGCCGGCCATCCCGTCGGGATCGTCACCAAGTCGGCGCTGGTGACCCGCGATATCGACATTCTTGCGCGCATGGCCAAGCGCAATCTCGCCAAGGTCGGGATCTCCGTGACCTCGCTCGATCCGAAACTGGCGCGCACCATGGAGCCGCGGGCGTCCACTCCGTCGAAGCGGCTGGAGGCGCTGAAGCAGCTTTCCGAGGCCGGCATTCCGACCACCGTCATGGTCGCGCCCGTCATCCCCGCGCTGAACGATTCCGAGATCGAGCGCATCCTGGATGCCGCCGCCCATGCCGGCGCCAAGGAGGCCTCCTATGTATTGCTGCGATTGCCGCTCGAGGTGCGCGATCTCTTTCGGGAATGGCTGATGGCGAACTATCCGGACCGCTATCGTCACGTCTTCACGCTGATCCGCGACATGCGCGGCGGCCGTGACTACGACCCGAAATGGGGCGAGCGCATGAAGGGCACCGGCCCGATGGCCTGGACCATCGGACGCCGCTTCGAGATCGCCTGCGACAGGCTCGGGCTGAACAAGCGGCGCTCCAAGCTGACGACGGATCATTTTGCCAAGCCAAAGCGGAACGGCGATCAGCTCAGCCTGTTCTGAGGGACGAAGTGAGAGAGGCGTCGCATGAGTCAGGAACTGCCGGCTCCAATCCCGCGACTTACCGTCATCACGCTGGGCGTGAACGACATCCGCACCAGTATTGCCTTTTACGACGCGCTTGGTTTCTCGCGCCGGCTCAAGGTGACCGGCGAGGCCGTGGCGTTCTATGACACCGGCGGTCCGGTGCTCGCGCTGTTTCCCTGGGATCAGCTCGCGGTCGACGCCAAATTGCCTGATCATCCGAGGCCATCGACGTTTGGCGGCATGACGCTCGCTTGGAACTGTCGCGCGCGTGAGGAGGTGGATGCGGTGCTGGCGTTCGCCGTCGCCAAGGGAGCCGCGCTGCTGAAGGCCGCGCATGAGACCGACTACGGCGGCTATTCCGGCTATTTCGCCGATCCTGACGGCCATCCCTGGGAAGTCGTGGTCGCGCCCGGCATTGAAGTCGGCGAGGACCGGCGGGTGCATCTGGCGGAATAGGGCAGCTGACTTGAATAACGGGAATTGTCCGAGGTTCCCGGTTGCGCAGGCCATGCCGCTTGCGCACGATCCCGGCCATGATTCGGGATCAATCCGCCAAGAAGCCGGCCAAAGGCGCGCCCAAGAAGGCTGCGCCCAAGAACGGGAAGGCTGCGCCTAAGAACGGGAGGGCTGCGCCCAATAAAATCGTCAAGGCGCTGGCCGGCGCCAAGGGCGCCATCATGGTCGCCCCGAGCTTCCGTCGCGAGCGCGCGCTGATCAAGCGCGGCGTCTGGCCGGTGGCGGGCTGCGATGAGGCCGGCCGCGGGCCGCTGGCCGGTCCTGTGGTGGCGGCGGCGGTGATTCTCGATCCCGACCGCATCCCGCGCGGCATCGACGATTCCAAGCGACTGACGGCCGAGGAGCGCGAAAGGCTGTTCGACAAGATCTGCGCCACCGCCCAGGTCTCGGTGGCCGTCGCCTCGCGCGCCCGCATCGACCGCGACAACATCCTGCGCGCCTCGCTATGGGCGCTGAAGCGCGCCGTGGTGGCGCTGCCCGAGCAGCCCCGGCACGTCTTCGTCGACGGCCGCGACCGGCTCGACACGGCATGCGATTGCGAGGCCGTGATCGGCGGCGACGGCATCGTCCTGTCGATCGCAGCGGCCTCGATCGTTGCCAAGGTAACGCGGGACCGCCTGATGTGCGCGCTGGCTCAGGACTGTCCCGGCTACGGTTTCGAGCAGCACAAGGGCTACGCCGTTCCCGAGCATCTCGAGGCGCTCAACCGCCTCGGCCCCACCGTCCACCACCGCAGCTTTTTCGCTCCCGTCGCTGCCGCCCGTGCCAAGCACATGCCCTGGACGGTCGAGCCGGCACAGGACCTGTTTGCAGTGACCGAGATCGAGCTGCAGGTGGACACGAGCCTGGAAGTCGACGCGTCGGCAAATCTCTAGACGAGACTCGGTTGCCACGACGCGCCGCGCCCTCTATCAAAATAGTCGTGAGCGAATAGGGCCGGCTGCACGGGTTGGCTGCATCTTTCGGACGTTGCATGCGGTTTACCTCCCTGGTCATCGAGCTCATTCGCGCGCGGCCGCGGCTGATCGTCTGGATCGCCGTGCTGCTCCAGGCGGCGATGTGGCTGTTCGTGGCGCTGGTGTTTTATCGCAGCCCGCCCGGCAGCCTCGCGACGCTGCTGGCCTTCGGCCGCGAATACCAGGTCGGGACCGATCTCGGCCCGCCCTTGCCGGTCTGGCTCGCCGACATCGCCTATCGCGCCGCCGGCGGTCACGTGTTCGGCGTCTACGTGCTGGCCGAGCTCTGCGGGATCGCGACGCTGATCACGCTCTATCACCTGTCCCGCGCGGTGGTCGGCCCCCAGCAGGCAGTGCTGGCCGTGCTGCTGACCATGACACTGCTGGCCTTCTCCTCGCCCGCACTCGACTTCGGCCCCCTAGTGCTGGCGCGGCCGCTCTGGGCGCTGCTGCTGCTGCATTCCTGGCAGATCATCGGGCAGCGCCGCGGCAACGCCTGGTTCGCCTGGTCGATCGAGGCCGGCCTCTTGCTGCTGACGACCCCGGCTGCGATCTTCCTGCTGCTGCTGATCGTCGTCTTCGCGCTCGCAACCGCGGACGGCCGCCGCACGTTGCGCGCATTCGACCCGCTGTTTGCGCTGGTGGTCGTCGCCGTGCTGGCGTTGCCCTATGCCGTCTGGCTGATGCGCGCAGAGGTGCTCGTCCTGCCGGCCTTGCCTGAGGTGGCCCAGCTCAATGCCCGCGCGCTGCACGCGGCCTGGCTGCTCGGGGGGCTCCTGTTCGGTGCGGCGGCGATCCCGGCGCTGACCGTCCTCAACACCGGCCTGTTCGTTCCCAAGAGCGAGGAGGCGCCGATCATCTACCGCCCGCCGGTCGAGCCGCTCGCGCGCAATTTCGTCTATTTCTTCGCGCTGGCGCCGGCGCTCGGCGCGGTGCTGATCTCGGGTCTGCTGGGCCTCGACGCCGTCGTCGGCGGCGCCGGCGTCGTGCTGGTGTTGTCGGGACTTGCCGTGGTCGTGGGGGCCGGCGATCTCATCGCGATGCGCCGCGCGAGGATGCTGCGGATGGTCTGGGCGGCCGCCGTCATCGCGCCCGCAATCGGCGTCGTGCTCGCCGTCCTGCTCCTACCGTGGACCGGTGCCAATGAGATCGCGACGTCGATGCCGGCGCGCGCGATTTCGGACTTCTTCGACGAGAGCTTTGCCCGCCGCACCAATCATCGCCTGCGCGCGGTCGCCGGCGAGACCCAGCTTGCGAGCTTGATCACGCTGCATTCCGGCCGGCCGCATCTCTTCATCGATGCCGAGCCTGCGCGTACGCCGTGGATCAATCAGGCCAAGTTCAGCGAGACCGGCGGCGTCGTGGTCTGGCGCGCCTCCGATACCGCCGGCACCCCGCCGCCAGACATTCTCGCGCGCTTTCCCGGCATCGTCCCGGAAGTTCCGCGCGCCTTCGAATGGCTGGTGACTGGACGCCAGCAACTCCTGCGTATCGGCTGGGCCATCGTGCGGCCGAAGGGGACGTAGTCCTTCTTTCCATCGTCATTGCGAGGAGCGAAGCGACGAAGCAATCCAGAGTCCCTCCGCGGCAAGATTCTGGATTGCTTCGCTGCGCTAGGAAGAAACGGTTAGGTGTTTGGCGTCAGGCTGCCTCCGCCGTGGGCTGGAGTTGGACAGTGAAGCCGAGCTTCTTGAGGCGCGCGACGAGGCGGTTTGCTTGGACCTCCATGGGCCGGCGATCGAAGTAGGCGGCACCGAGATCGCGGTGCTCGGTGCCGTCTTTGAGTATGTGGTAGATAGCGGTGAGGATCGAAGCGGCGACAGCACAGATGGCTTTTTGCGGCCCGCGCTTGGCCTGCAATCGGAAGAACTGAGTTCGGTAATAGCTGTTTTTGCTACGCTTGGCGGCCCAAGCACATTGGACGAGCATGGTCTTGAGCCACGGTGCCCCCTTGCGCAGGCGCGAGGATTTGCGCTTGCCGGCGCTCTCGTTTTGCCCGGGGCACAGGCCGGTCCAGGCGACGAGATGGCCAGCAGTCCGGAAGCGGCTCATGTCAGCGCCGATCTCGGACAAAATTGCCGGCGCTGCGACCGCGCTGACGCCGGGGACCGTGGTCAGCAACCCGATCAGGTGGCGAAAGGGGATCTTGCGACCGTCCGCCTCCGCTTCCATACGTTCGATCCGCTCGGCGATTTCGGCATCAAGCCGGCGAATCGTCTCATCCAGAACATCCCATTGCTGCAGATGAAGCGCGAGTAGAAAGCGATGGTGATCCGTCAGGCGGCCGTGCAACGCATCGTAAAGCTCCTTCGGCGACGCCTTGATCTGCTTGCCGGCAAGCTCGGCCAGCTTGTTCGGCTGCCGCTCGCCGTTGATCATCGCCTGGATGATCCGCCGGCCGCTCGCGCCCATGATGTCGGAGATGACCGAGCCGAGCTTGATGTTGGCTTCTGCCAGCGTCTTGTCGATCCGCTGAACGTGCCGCGTCTGTTCGCGCACCAGTTGCTTGCGTGTTCGCGTCAGGGCACGCAGCTCCTGCACCCGCTCTTCCGGAATGAAGCTGCCCTTGATCAGCCCGCAGGCCAACAGGTCGGCGATCCACATCGCATCGTTCATGTCGGTCTTGCGTCCCGGAACATTCTTGATGTGCGCCGCATTGGCGACGATCAGTTCAAAAGCGCCTTCGCCCAGAATCCGGAACACCGGCATCCAGTAGACGCCCGTCGCCTCCATCGCCACATGCGTGCACCGGCTTTCCTCCAGCCATCGTCGCAGCTCTGCAAGCTGCTCAGTCGTGGCCGCAAAGGTCCGGCACTCTCGCTGCGCCTTCCCCTCGACCATGATCCGCAGGCAGGCCACAACTGTGTCCTTATGCACATCCAGGCCCGCCACCCGCTCGTACAGAATATCCATGCTCCTCTCCTCAACAGTTCGCGCCGGCGGCATAGGGCGCCTGTCAAAAAAGAATGCTAGGAAGCGTGCTCTAGGGCCATACTGCCCCTCCGCGCCAGTGTGGGTCATCCAGGCAACCCGGGTCCAACTCGCAACCGGGCTCTCACGCACCAGTGAGCAATCGACCTCTTTGCCGACGGCACCTCAGTTTACCGCTCTTGCCAACCCGCGAAAAGTTTCATCCAGCGCGCGTCAGACCCTCAAGACTGGTCCCAACTCGCAATGACGGGGAGAGGCCGTACGGCTCCTCACGCGCCTGCCAGCACCTTCGCGATCGCGCGCAGATCCTGCCAGGCCAGCCGCTTGTACGACGGCGAGCGCAGCAGATAGGCGGGGTGGAAGGTCGGCAGCGCGCGGATGGTGCGCCCGCCCGTCTCGTAGTCGAACCAGCGGCCGCGGGTACGCATGATACCTTCGCGGGTCGACAGCAGCGTCTGCGTGGAGGGATTGCCGAGCGTCACCAGCACATCCGGATTCACCAGCTCGATCTGGCGCTGGATGAAGGGCAGGCAGATTTGCGTCTCCTGCGGCGTCGGCGTGCGGTTGCCGGGCGGCCGCCAGGGGATCACGTTGGCGATGTAGGCGGTGGTGCGGTTGAGGCCTATGGCTCCCATCATCAAATCGAGCAGCTTGCCGCTGCGCCCGACGAAGGGCAGCCCCTCGATGTCCTCGTCGCGGCCCGGTGCCTCGCCGACGAACATGATGCGCGCCTGCGGATTACCGTCGGCGAAAACCAACCGTGTCGCCGTGTGCTTCAGCGCGCAGCCCTCAAAGCTCTGCATCAACTCGCGCAGCGCCTCGAGCGTCGGCGCGGTGCGTGCGGCCTCGCGCGCCGAGGCGATTGCGACGTCGGGCGCCGGTGCCGCCTCGCCGCGCAACACCGCGGGCGCGGCGGCCGGCCGTGGGGCCTCGACGGGAGGCGGCGCGCGCGGGGCCGGAGGTGGAACATCCAATTCCGCCAGGCGGTCGATCGGTTCCTCCGCGAGCGTGCAATCGACTCCGGCCTCCAGATAGAAGGCGAGAAGCTCTCGGACGGTGGGTGCGGGTTCTGGGATCATCGGAAAGTCCGACTATTAGTCCAGTTTGGGGTGCCTTGCACCCCGGCGAAACGCATTTCCGAGGTTGTCCTACCCGGAAAAATCGGAAACAAGAGGGCGCAATCGACCAAGGACCGTCTCAAGGGCTGAGATCAGATGAGCACCGAAGAACTTCCCCCGCGCGAATCCATGGAATTCGACGTCGTCATCGTCGGCGCCGGTCCCTCGGGCCTGGCTGCGGCGATCCGGCTGAAGCAGATCAATGCCGATCTCAATGTCGTCGTGGTGGAGAAGGGCTCCGAAGTCGGTGCGCATATTCTCTCCGGCGCCGTGATCGACCCGGCCGGGCTCGACAAGCTGATCCCGGACTGGCGCGAGGATTCCGATTGTCCGCTCAAGACGCAGGTCAAGGACGACCGCTTCTTCTGGTTCACCGAGACCAGCGCGATCAAGCTGCCGAACTTCATCATGCCGCCGCTGATGGACAACCATCACTGCTATATCGGCTCGCTCGGCAATGTCTGCCGCTGGCTGGCGCGCAAAGCGGAAGCGCTAGGCGTCGAGATCTATCCCGGCTTTGCAGCGGCCGAAGTGCTCTATGACGACAATGGCGCAGTGCGCGGTATCGCCACCGGCGACATGGGGATCGGCCGGGACGGCAAGCCGAAGGACTCCTTTACCCGTGGCATGGAATTGCTCGGCAAGTACACGCTGTTCGCCGAAGGTGCGCGCGGCAGCCTGACCAAGCAGCTGATCTCGAAATACGCGCTCGACACCAAAAGTGAGCCGCCGAAATTTGGCATCGGGCTGAAGGAAGTCTGGCAGATCGATCCGGCCAAGCATCAGAAGGGCCTCGTGCAGCACGCCGTTGGCTGGCCCTTGAACAACAACACCGGCGGCGGCCTGTTCTTCTACCATTATGACGAGAACCTGGTGTCGATCGGTTTCGTCGTTCATCTCAACTACAACGACCCCTATTTGTCGCCATTCGACGAATTCCAGCGCGTCAAGAACCATCCGGCGGTCCGCGCGACGCTTGAAGGCGGCAAGCGGCTGGCTTACGGCGCGCGCGCCATCACCGAAGGCGGGTACCAGTCGGTGCCGCGGCTGAGCTTCCCGGGCGGTGCGCTGATCGGCTGCGCGGCCGGCTTCGTCAACGTGCCCCGGATCAAGGGCGTGCACAATGCCATGGGCACCGGCATGCTCGCGGCAGAACATGTTAACGCAGCTCTCGCTGCGGGCCGCGCCAATGATGAGCTGGTCGAATACGAGAACGCTTGGCGCGATTCCGTCGTCGGTAAGGACCTCTATCCTGTCCGCAACGCCAAGCCGTTGTTGTCGAAGTTCGGCACCTTCATCGGCGCCGGGCTCGGCATCTTCGACATGTGGTGCAACACGCTGTTCGGCGGCTCGCTGTTTGGCACCCAGTCGCACGCGAAGCCCGATCGCGCGACGCTCGATCCGGCCAAGACCCACGCGCCGAGGACCTACCCGAAGCCGGACGGCAAGATTTCCTTCGACAAGCTCTCGTCGGTGTTCCTGTCCAATACCAATCATGAGGAGGACCAGCCGGTCCATCTCAAGGTCACGGACATGAACCTCCAGAAGAGCTCCGAGCATGACGTGTTCGCCGGTCCCTCGAATCGCTATTGCCCGGCCGGCGTCTATGAGTGGATCGAGGAAGGTTCGGGCCCGCGCTTCCAGATCAATGCCCAGAACTGCGTTCACTGCAAAACCTGCGACGTGAAGGACCCCAACGGCAATATCACCTGGGTTCCCCCGGAGGGCGGCGGCGGTCCGAACTACGAGGCGATGTAGGCTGGGGTCAGTAAGCCACGATCCATGTGACCAAGGCCCAATGTGACCAAAGTTGCGTGATCTTCGCCCTGTGACGCACGTTCGCGTGAGAACCCGGCCGCCTTCGCGGGTCGTGGTCACGATAAGGCCATACTGGCGGCGTCTTGGGGCGCTCTTGACCGGTCACTTGGTCGATTTGGGCCGTGCGGAGGGGATCGCCCGGCCCGAATCCTTGCGGTGAAGCGCCAAAAGCGGCATTGTCGGCCTGACGGTTCCGGGTCCCCATGCCACCGGCCGCGTTCGCATGCGATACGGCCTTCTGCAAACCCAGGCACTACCAACTCAAGGCGAGCCCTGATGCTTTCAAATCGTTTCAACCGTTGGACTGTTGCCGCCATTGCCCTCATGGGCTCAGCGATGGCGACGGTCCCCGGCGCGGTCCGGGCGCAGACGCCGGACCATCCGTCCGACACCGCGGCGCAGTTTCCGACCCGAAACGATCTGAAGGCGCTGACCACCTCCGGCAGCTATCTCGCCGCCCGCCACGCCAGCGTCGAGCGCGACGCGGCCTCCGCTGCCGCGTTCTATCGCTCGGCCCTGCGCACCGATCCCAAGAACAACGAGCTGCTCGACCGCGCCTTCATCTCCTCGGTTGCCGACGGTGACATCGACGAAGCCGTCAAGCTTGCTGAGCGCATCCTGACCATCGACAAGACCAACCGCGTTGCGCGCCTCGTCGTCGGCGTGCACGATCTCAAGCTCAAGAAGTACGCGGCCGCGCAGACCAACATCAACCAGTCGATCCGCGGTCCGATCACCGATCTCGTCGCCACGCTGCTATCGGGTTGGGCTGCCTATGGTGCGGGCGATGCCAAGGGCGGCGTCGCCACCATCGACAAGCTGGCCGGTCCGGAATGGTATCCGCTTTTCAAGGACCTCCACGCCGGCATGATCCTCGAGCTCGCCGGCAAGGAAAAAGACGCCGGCACCCGGTTCGAGCGCGCCTACAAGCTTGACGATTCCATGTTGCGTGTCACCGAGGCCTATGCGCGCTGGCTGTCGCGCAACAAGGACTCGGCCGCCGCGACCACGGTCTACCAGGCTTTCGACAAGAAGCTCGCCCGCCATCCGCTGATCGTGGAAGGGTTGCGCGACACCAAGGCCGGCAAGAAGATGCCGCCGCTGGTCGATAGCGCGCAAGCCGGCGCCGCAGAAGCACTCTACGGCATCGGCGCCACACTGACCCGCCGCGGCGGCGAGGATCTGGCGCTGGTCTATCTCCAGCTCTCGCTCTACCTCCAGCCCACCCATCCCCTGGCGCTGCTCTCGCTCGCCGATCTCTATGAATCGGTGAAGCGGCCGCAGATGGCGATCAAGGTCTACGAACGGGTGCCGTCGTCCTCGCCGCTCAAGCGCAACGCCCAGATTCAGCTCGCCATCGATCTGGATTCCGCCGACCGCACCGACGAGGCGATCAAGATTCTCAAGGGCGTCACCACTGAGGATCCCAAGGATCTCGAAGCCATCATGGCGCTCGGCAACATCGAGCGCGGCCGCAAGAAGTTCGGCGAATGCGGCGCGACCTATTCGCAAGGCGTCGACGTGCTGCCGGCCGGCATCGACAAGGCCAACAGCGTCTGGTATTATTATCGCGGCATCTGCGAGGAGCGCTCCAAGCAGTGGGGCAAGGCCGAAGCCGACATGAAGAAGGCGCTCGAGCTGCAGCCCGACCAGCCGCACGTCCTGAACTATCTCGGCTATTCCTGGATCGACCAGGGCATCAATCTCGACGAAGGCATGAAGATGATCAAGCGGGCGGTCGAGCAGCGCCCGGATGACGGCTACATCGTCGACTCCCTTGGCTGGGCCTATTACCGCATCGGCAATTACGAGGACGCGGTGAAGAACCTCGAGCGCGCCATTGATCTCAAGCCCGAAGATCCCACCATCAACGATCACCTTGGCGACGCCTATTGGCGCGTCGGCCGCACGCTGGAAGCCAAGTTCCAGTGGGCGCACGCCCGCGATCTCAAGCCCGAAGCGGATGAGCTTCCGAAGATCGAGGCCAAGATTGCAAACGGTATGACCGAAGACAATTCGAACTCCTCGGCTGCGCAGGCGGAGAAGGAGAAGAAGAAGGACGACGGCAAAGGCGGCTGAGTTGAGCGCATGATCCGGAAGAGTGTGTAGCGGTTTTCCGGCAAGATCATGCGTAGGAAGAACTAAGTTCTGGGGGCGTGTCGTCAATGCCGGCGTTGATTGAAGAAGGGCGCGCGAAGGTCAATCTGAGCCTTCGCGTGGTCGGCCGTCGTACCGACGGCTATCATGATCTCGAAAGCGTCGTCGCGTTTGCCGACTGCGCCGACCGGCTCACCCTGGAGCCCGGCGGCGAGCTGAAGCTCACCACGACGGGGCCGCTCGCGGCGGCCTGCGGCGATATGGCCGACAACCTCGTGTTCAAGGCGGCCAAGCTCCTGGCCGAAGCCGTCCCGAACCTGAAGCTGGGCGTCTTTGCGCTCGACAAGGTGCTCCCGGTCGCTGCCGGCATCGGCGGCGGCTCGGCCGACGCCGCGGCGGCGCTGCGGTTGCTGGCGCGTCTCAACGATCTGTCGCTCGATGACCCGCGGCTGCAGAAGGTTGCGCTTGCGACCGGTGCCGACGTGCCGGTGTGCCTGTTCTCGCGCGCCTGCGACATGACCGGTGTCGGGGAGCAGCTGCTGCCGCTCGCGTTGCCGAGCATGCCCTGCGTGATGGTCAATCCGCGCGTGCCGGTCGCGACCAAGGATGTGTTCCAGGCGCTGGGCCTGCGCAATGGCGAACTTCTGGTTGGCGCCACCTCCGTCCTCGACGCCCCGGCCTGGCCGGGCGAGGCCGCCTCCATTGCCGATTGGGTCGACACGCTCGAGACCGTCGCCAACGATCTCGAAGCCCCGGCGATGCGCATCGAGCCTGTCATCGGCGACGTGCTGGAAGCCTTGCGTGGCTCCGCCGGCGTAAAGCTAGCCCGCATGTCCGGCTCGGGTGCGACGTGCTTTGCGATCTATGGCGCATCTGCCGAGGCGCATGCCGCCGCTGAGAAGATCCGCAGGGATCATTCCGGTTGGTGGGTGCACTCGGGGACGTTGAGCTAGGTACGACCGCCGTATAGGGCGGGCAGAGCGAAGCGTGCCCACCAATTGTTCAGTCAACCGGATGCATGGGGGGCACGGCGCTGTCGCGCCTTTGCCCGCCATACGATAGCGCGGCCAGCCCAAGCTGCGTAGCCCGGATGAGCGAAGCGATATCCGGGACCTTGCTTGCCGCGTCCCGCATGTCGCTGCGCTCATGCGGGCTACGAGTTCTCAGCCAGTCCGAGAAACCGCCGAATCTCGCTCAACACCTCCAGCGGCTTGTCATGTTGCAGCCAGTGTCCAGCCCCGGCGATGGTCTCGACGCGCGCCTGCGGAAAATAGCGCTCCAGGCCCGCGGCCCTCGCGCCAGCCAGAAAGCTTTCGCCGGCATTCAAGAGCAGCGTCGGACAGGTGATGCGCGACCACAGCGCGATGTGATCGTCCGGCCAGAGCCGGTGCGGCGCGGAGGCGCGCTGGTAGGGATCGAACTTCCAGCTATAGGTGCCGTCCTCGTTCTGCCGCGCGCCGTGGGTGGCGAGATGCAGCGCGAGGTCGCGAGACAGCCGCTTGTTGTGAAGCACCATCTGCGCCGCCGCGTCTTCGAGCGTCGAATAGCGGCGCGGTGCGCGGTCGTGCAGCTTGTCGAGCTGACCGACCCATTTGCCGATCCGCTCATGCACCGGCGGTTTTGGTGTATCCGGCAACATCGTCACGCCGTCGAGCACGACCAGCTTCGAGACCTGTTCGGGGAATGACCCTGTAAAGATCAGGCTGACCATGCCGCCCATGGAATGGCCGATGAGAGTGATTTGAGGCGCCGCGACGGCACGGACGAGCTGGGCCAGATCGTACACATACTCCGTCAGCGCGTAGCTGCCGCCTTTGGTCCAGTCGGAATCACCGTGACCGCGCAGGTCGGGTGCGAGCACGTGAAAATGCGGCTGCAGCGACCGGGCGATGACGTCCCAGCTCCGGCAATGATCGCGGCCGCCGTGAACCAGGATGGTGACCGGCGCGCCGTCGTTGCCCCAGTCGACATAGTGCAGCCGCAGGCCGTGAGACTCGTAAGTGCGGCTTTGCGGGGCAAGCATGGCGGCGCTATCCATTCACGGGCCGCCGCGCCAGTGCGAGCGACAGGCCGAGCCCTGCGATGAAGACACCGGAGCCCTGGGTGAGGCGTCGCATCAGGTGCGGGCATCCGATCAACTGCGTGCGTGTCGCGGAGGCCATCAGCACCACCATGATGTCGGCGAGTGTGTTCAGCGTTACCGAGATCGCGCCCAACGTGATGAACTGCAGCGTCGGGTTCGATCCCGCCGGGTCAAGGAACTGCGGAATGAAGGCGAGGAAGAATGCGGCGGTCTTCGGGTTCAGCGCCTCGACCAGCACGCCGTCGCGAAAGGCGCGCTTGTCGCCGACGGGCTCGTTGCCGAATGACAGCGCGCGGCTGGCGCTGCGAAAAGTCCTGATGCCGAGCCAGACCAGATAGAGTACGCCGACGAATTTCACGGCGGCAAACAGCTCGGCGCTGGCAAGGATGATCGCGGAGATGCCGAGGCTGCCCGCGACCACATGAACCAGCCCGCCGAGCGCGGTGCCTGCGGTCGATGCAAAACCGCTGCCGCGCCCTTCCGACAAGGTTCGTGCCGCGACGTAGAAAATGCCGGGGCCGGGAACGGCGGCGATGAGACAAGCGGCGGCCAGGAACAGCCAGAAATTCGTGTTGATCATCCTGCTTTGGTAGCGATGCTTGCCGCGATTGCAAGGCCCGTCGATTAAGGCCCCGTCGTTTAGCCCATCCGGCGGAAGATCACGCTGGCATTCACCCCGCCGAAGCCGAACCCGTTCGAGATCGCGTGCTGCATCGGCGTCGGGCGCGCCACACCGGCGACGATGTCGATGCCGTCAGCGGCGGGATCGGGGTTTTCGAGATTGAGTGTCGGCGGCGCGATCTGGTCGCGCAGGGCGAGCACGGTGAAGATCGCCTCGAGCCCTCCGGCGGCGCCGAGCAGATGTCCGGTGGCCGATTTGGTCGCGCTCACGGCGATGCCGCGGTGACGGCCGAACAGCGCGGCAATCGCGCCAAGCTCGCTCTCGTCGCCGGCCGGCGTCGACGTCGCATGCGCGTTCAGGTGCTGCAGATCCGCGGGCGCAAGCTTGGCCTGCCGGAGCGCGATCTCCATGGCGCGCCGGGCGCCGTCGCCGTCGGGCGGACCCGATGTCATGTGATAGGCATCCGCGGTCGTGCCGTATCCGACGATCTCCGCGATCGGGGTCGCGCCGCGCGCCAATGCATGCTCCAGCTCCTCGATCACCAGGATGCCGGCGCCTTCGCCCATGACAAAACCGTCGCGGTCGCGATCGAACGGGCGCGAGGCGCGCGCGTCATTGAACCCGCTCGACAGTGCGCGGGCCGCGGCAAAGCCGCCGAGGCTGACGATGTCGATGCAGGCTTCAGTACCGCCGCAGATCGCGACATCAGCCTCGCTTGCGCGGATCATGCGCGCGGCATCGCCGATCGCCTGAACGCCGGCGGCGCACGCCGTGACCGGTGTGCCCAGCGCTCCCTTGTAGCCGTATTTGATCGAGACGTGGCCGGCGGCGAGATTGGCGAGGAAGGAGGGGATCGTGAACGGCGACAGCCGGCGCGGTCCGCGCTGTTCGGTGATGCGCACCGCCTCCGCCATCGCCGGAAAACCGCCGACGCCGGAGGCGATGATCGTCGCAGTTCGTTCCTGCGCCGCCGCGTCCTGCGGCGTCCAGCCGGCCTGCGCAACCGCTTCTGCGGTGGCGAGCAGCGCGAACAGGATGAAGCGGTCCATCTTGCGCTGGTCTTTCGGCGCGGCGGCCTGCGCGGGATCGAAGCCACCGTCGGCGTCCTCGGCCTTGTCGGGCACGAGGCCGGCGATGCGTGCGGGCAGCGCCTGCGACCATTCCGGCAGCGGGCGCAGCCCGCTTTGGCCCGCCAGCAGCCGGCGCCAGGACAGTTCGACACCGCAGCCAAGCGGCGACACCGCGCCCATTCCCGTCACGACGATACGACGCATGTCAGTCTCCAGCCGGCGCGACGGCCGGGTTCATGGCTTTGAGCGAGGTCAGCCGTTTGCGCATGAGACGGCTGGCGCGGGGACCGGCGATGATGACCGCATTGGTGAGCGTGATCGGCTGCATGTCGGCGGCATCGAGCACGACCGGATTGAACGGACGACGATCGTGCCGGTTCGCGAGCAGGATCGCTTCGCCCTTCGGTGCGAGATGCTTGTTGCCCCAGGCGAGCAGGGTCGCGACCACGGGGAAGAAGTCCCGGGCCTTGTCCGTCAGCACATATTCGTAGCGCGGTGGCCGTTCGTGATAGCGGCGGCGGACGAACATGCCGCTTTCGGTGAGATGGGCCAACCGCCGCGACAGGATGTTCGGCGCGATCCCGAGGCTTTGCGAAAATTCGTCGAACTTCGTTGCGCCCTGGAACGCATCCCTCAGGATCAAAATGCTCCACCATTCGCCGACCGTCTCCACGGCGCGGCCGACCGGACATTCCTGAATGGAGGGGGACTTGGGCTGCATGGTTCGAAAGTAGGGATGTAACTTTCAAAATGCAAGTGACAAGGGCGACTTCCCCGCACGGCAGGACGATGTGCGGGACTGCAAAACTGTCTCTGTGATCCGGGATGCGAGTTGGCGAGCGACGCCTGCGCTCCTTGCTCCGTCATTGCGAGCGGAGCGAAGCAATCTAGAGTCCTTCTGCGTTCGCTGCGCTCGCAATGACGCTGTTGATGCAGTGGTGGCGCGTACCTCAACGATGTCGTCCCGGCGAAGGCCGGGACCCATACCCACGACTGTTGTTGTGATGCACGATGGGGGCCACAGCCGCTAAGACAACGCTGACCGGGGTAATGGGTCCCGGCCTTCGCCGAGACGACACTGAGGGTGTGGCTACCAGCAAGCGCTAGGGATGCGAGAAGCTAATGCGACCGAGCCAGGCAGAACGCCACGACCTGCTCCAGCGCGCTCTTCATCGGCGAGGACGGGAACAGCGCCAGCGCGTCCACGGCCATGGCGCCGTAGTGCTGGGCGCGGCTGCGCGTGTCTTCGAGCGCACGATGCTTGTTCATCAGCCCGATGGCGTGGTCGAGGTCGGTGTCGCCGATCTCGCCGCGCTCGAGCGCGCGGATCCAGAAGGCACGCTCGGTGTCGTTGCCGCGGCGGAAGGCGAGCACGACGGGCAGCGTGATCTTGCCCTCGCGGAAATCGTCGCCGGTGTTCTTGCCGAGCTTGGCGCTCTTGCCGCCATAGTCGAGCACGTCGTCGACGAGCTGGAAGGCGATGCCGAGATTCATGCCGACCGAGCGGCAGGCGGTCTGCTCCGCCTTCGGACGGTTCGCGATCACGGGGCCGACCTCGCAGGCGGCCGCGAACAGCTCGGCGGTCTTGCCGCGGATCACGGCGAGATATTCGTCCTCGGTGGTCGCGGTGTTCTTGGCGGCGGCAAGCTGCATGACCTCGCCCTCGGCGATGGTGGCAGCGGCCGCGGAGAGAATGTCGAGCGCACGGAGCGAGCCGACCTCGACCATCATGCGGAAGGCCTGGCCGAGCAGGAAGTCGCCGACCAGCACGCTCGCCTCATTGCCCCAGAGCATGCGCGCCGACAGCTTGCCGCGGCGCATCTCGCTTTCGTCGACGACGTCGTCATGGAGCAGGGTGGCGGTATGCATGAACTCGACGCTGGCGGCGAGCTTGATATGGCCGTCGCCGGTGTAGCCGGCGAGGTTGGCCATAGCCAGCGTCAGCATCGGCCGCAGGCGCTTGCCCCCGGAGGAGATCAAATGGTTGGCGACCTCCGGGATCATGGTCACGTCCGAACCGGTCCGCGACAGGATCGTGGCGTTGACGCGCTCCATGTCACCGGCGACAAGGGCAACCAGCTCTTCGATCGACGCGCCGGGAGTTTCGAAAGGTACGATGACGGCCACGCCGGTCTCCAATATTTGCCCCGGAAGGGCTATTCTGATGGAAAGACAATAGAAACTGGACGGGGATGCGGCAAGGGCCGTGGAACCATTGACATTTGCCGCTTAATCCCCGTCAGGCAGGAGGCCTGTGTTTTGCGAGAACTGGTTCGGACCAACGATATGGTGCTGGTGTCGGCGATCGGCGCGCTGCTCGACGGCGCCAACATCCATCATCTGGTGCTGGACCAGAACATGAGCATCATCGAGGGCTCGCTCGGCATTTTGCCGCGGCGGATCCTGGTCCACGAGGACGACGCCATCGAGGCCCGGCAGCTACTGACCGAGGCCGGCCTCAGCCACGAACTGCGCGGCGATGAGTGAAGCCCTGGCAGACCTCACCGAGGACGCCTTCCTCGGCGGACAATTGCGGCTGAAGCAGAAGCGGTCCGGCCATCGCGCCGGGCACGACGCCATTCTGCTCGCGGCGGCGACGGAGGCGAGCGCGGGCGACCGTGTCGTCGATCTCGGCGCCGGCATCGGCACGGCCGGGCTTGCATTGGCTCGGCGCGTGGCCGGGATCAGGCTCGGCCTGGTGGAGATCGATCCCGAACTGGCGGAGCTTGCGCGCGCCAATGCGGCAGCGAATGCGATTGCCGCCGAGACGATCGTGCTCGACGTCACCGCGGACGCGCAGACCTTCGCGGCCAGCGGGCTCGCGCCCGACAGCGTCGACGTGGTGCTGATGAACCCGCCCTTCAACGATCCCGCCCGCCATCGCGGCTCGCCCGACCAGGCGCGCCAGATCGCGCATGTGGCGAGGGATGAGACGCTGAATGGCTGGGCGCATGCGGCGCGGCGCATCCTCCGATCGAATGGCGCGCTGACATTGATTTGGCGCGCAGATGGGATTGCGGACGTTTTGGCGGCGCTGTCTCGCGGCTTCGGCAGTCTCGCGATTCTGCCGGTTCACGGTGAAGCCGGGCGGCCCGCGATCCGCGTGCTGGTGCGCGCGATCAAGGGCGGGAGGGCTCCGACACGATTGTTGCCGGGCCTCATACTCAACGAGGAATCACGCGTGCCTAAAAAAGAGGTGATGGATATTCTGGAGGGAAGGGCGGTTCTACCCCTGGTGGAACCGTGCTGAGCTATTGCGGAAGCGATTCCGACTGCTGCTCTTGCGGTGTCGTCAGGCGGATCGCCATGAACAGCGCACCGATCAGCAGCATCAGCAGATAGATTTTCATGGTGTTCTCCGCCGGCCCATTGCAGCCTCTCAACGGGGTTTCTGCAAAACACGTTCCGGGCCCTTCCAATGACAGTCGCGTGATAAGAAATGGTTAATCAGAGGTAACGGCATGGCCGAACAATTGAACGATCGTGAGAGTTCCGGCCTGGCCGACAAGCTCATGCAATATCTGCCGGCGCGCTTCCGTCCCGGTACGGCCGTGGTGCCGGTGGTGCGGCTGTCCGGTGTGATCGGCGCAGTGACGCCGCTGCGCCCGGGCATGACGCTTGCGACCGTTTCGCGGGTGCTGGAGCGGGCGTTTTCGATGCGCAACGCCAAGGCGGTGGCGCTGGTCATCAATTCGCCCGGCGGCTCGCCGGTGCAGTCGCGCCAGATCTACCTGCGCATCAAGCAGCTTGCGGCGGAGAAGAAGCTGCCGGTGCTGGTGTTCGTCGAGGACGTCGCGGCCTCCGGCGGCTACATGATCGCCTGCGCCGGCGACGAGATCATTTGCGATCCGTCCTCGATCCTTGGTTCGATCGGCGTGGTCGGCGGCAGCTTTGGTTTCCAGGAGGCGATCAAGCGGCTCGGCATCGAGCGGCGCCTCTACACCGCCGGCGCACACAAGGCGATGCTCGACCCGTTTCTCCCTGAAAACCCCGACGACGTCGCCAAGCTGAAGGCGCTCCAGCGCGAGATCCACCAGATCTTCATCGCGCTGGTGAAGGAGAGCCGCGGCGCGCGCTTGAAGGGCTCCGACGACACCCTGTTCACGGGCGAATACTGGGCCGGCGAGAGTTCTGTCGCGCTGGGGCTTGCCGACAGCATCGGCGATCTCCGCTCAACTCTTCGTGCCCGCTTTGGCGACAAGGTTCTCACCCCCGTGATTGCCCAGCCGACCGGTCTGCTCTCCAGCCTTTTGGGCCGGAAATCGCCCGGCGCGGGGCAGCTTTCGGTCCTGGAATCAATGGCCGGCCTGCCGGACGACCTGATTTCGGCGGTCGAGACGCGCGCGATCTGGGCGAAATTCGGGTTCTAGACGGAGCCCCTCCGCGCCATTTGGTCCCAAGCAGACTTGAAGCCGTGCCAATTGCGGCGCGGCCCGGTCTGCGCAAGAATGCGCGTGGGGGCTGAGCAATAGACAAGGATCGACCGATGCCGCCGTTCGTCGCATTCGCGGGCGTCCTGGGCGGGCTTGCCGTGGTCCGCTGGGCCTACAAGACCGCTGTCAGGATCAACCAGGAGCTGGAGGAGATGCGCCTCTCGCGCGTCGCTGAGGCCGCCCATAGGGGGGCCGTCCAGACGCTGAAGCAGGATCCCGTGACCGGAGCCTATCGGCCGGGTTAGCCGGGCGTCTTTTCATACGCGGTCATTCCGGGGCGATGCGAAGCATCGAACTAGGGTGCGCAGTTGCGCACCTGAGAAGCTCGAGATTCCGGTTCGCCCTTCGGGCGCCCCGGAATGACGGCCATTCCACCCCCTTTGCCTTGATTCCCACCCCTGCCGTCGATACGGTCCCGCGCGATTCAACCCCCCGCGAGAGCCCGATCTGACGATGGACGCCTCCTTGCCCGCCCATATGCGCCCGGAACGCTCGTTCCAGGGCTTTATCCTCGCGCTCCAGCGGTTCTGGGCCGAGCAGGGCTGCGTGATCCTGCAGCCTTACGACATGGAGATGGGTGCGGGTACCTTCCATCCGGCGACTACGCTGCGCGCGCTCGGGCCAAAGCCCTGGAATGCGGCCTATGTGCAGCCCTCGCGGCGGCCCAAGGACGGCCGCTATGGCGAGAATCCGAACCGGATGCAGCACTACTACCAGTTCCAGGTGATCATGAAGCCGTCGCCGCCGAACCTTCAGGAGCTGTACCTGAAGTCGCTTGCCGCGATCGGTATCGATTCCGCCGTGCACGACATTCGCTTCGTCGAGGACGATTGGGAGAGCCCGACGCTGGGCGCCTGGGGCCTCGGCTGGGAGTGCTGGTGCGACGGCATGGAAGTCAGCCAGTTCACCTATTTCCAGCAGGTCGCGGGTGTCGAATGCGCGCCGGTCGCGGGCGAGCTCACCTACGGGCTCGAGCGGCTCGCGATGTACGTGCAGGGCGTCGATCGCGTCTACGACCTCAACTTCAACGGCCGCGACGGTGACGCCAAGGTCACCTATGGCGATGTCTTCCTGCAGGCCGAGCGGGAATATTCGAAGCACAATTTTGAGATCGCCGACACCGCGATGCTGTTCGAGCAATTCAAGATGGCTGAAAGCGCGTGCAGAAAGTACCTAGAAGCTGGCTGGAAGGACGGCAAGCGCGAGGCGCATCTGATGTCGCTGCCGGCCTATGACCAGTGCATCAAGGCGAGCCATGTCTTCAACCTGCTCGACGCGCGCGGCGTGATCTCGGTGACGGAGCGGCAGAGCTACATTCTTCGCGTGCGCGAACTGGCAAAGGCTTGCGGCGAGGCCTGGATCCATACTGAAGCGGGCGGAGCGGCCTGATGCCCGATCTTTTGCTTGAACTGTTCTCCGAAGAAATCCCCGCGCGCATGCAGGCCAAGGCGGCGGAAGACCTGCGCCGCATGGTCACCGACAAGCTCGTCGCCGAAGGTCTCGTCTACGAAGGCGCAAAGGCGTTCGCGACGCCGCGCCGCCTCGCTCTCACCGTGCACGGCATCCCCGCGCGCCAGCCTGACCTGAAGACCGAACGCCGCGGACCGAAGATCGGCGCGGCCGATGCGGCCGTGCAGGGGTTTCTGAAAGCGACGGGATTGACGTCGCTGGACGAGGCCAAGATCCAGCGCGACCCGAAGGGCGACTTCTACATCGCGCTGATCGAGAAGCCCGGCCGCGACGCCATCGACGTGCTCGCGGAAATCCTCCCCGTGATCATCCGCACGTTCCCCTGGCCGAAATCGATGCGCTGGGGCGCGCGCTCCGGCAAGCCAGGCTCGCTGAGCTGGGTGCGCCCGCTGCACGCGATCACCGCGACGTTCGGGCCTGAGACCGAAGAGCCCGATGTCGTCAAATTCTCGGTGGACGGCATCGAGTCCGGCCAGACCACCTACGGTCATCGTTTCATGGCGCCTAGCGCGATTTCCGTGCGCCGCTTCGAGGATTACGAAGCCAAGCTGAAGGCCGCAAAAGTCATCCTCGATCCGCAGGCGCGCAAGGACATCATCTTTGCCGACGCCAAGGAGCTGACCTTCGCGCAAGGGTTCGAACTGGTCGAGGATCAGGTGCTGCTGGATGAGGTTTCGGGCCTGGTCGAATGGCCGGTCGTCATGATGGGATCGTTCGAAGCGGAATATCTCGCGATCCCCGACGAGGTGATCCGCGCCACGATCCGCAACAACCAGAAATGCTTCGTCGTCAAAGATCCCAAGACGGGCAAGCTAACCAACAAATTCGTCCTCACCGCGAACATCGAGGCGCCCGACGGCGGCAAGACCATCGTCGCCGGCAACGAGCGCGTGATCCGTCCGCGCCTGTCCGATGCGAAGTTCTTCTATGAGACGGACCTGAAGACGAAGCTGGAAGACCGCCTGCCGAAATTCGAGCAGATCGTGTTTCACGAGAAGCTCGGGACCCAGGCCGCGCGCATCAAGCGGATCGAACGCCTCGCTGCCGAGATCGCCCCCCTGGTCGGCGCCGATGTCGCCAAGGCGACGCGCGCCGCGCATCTAGCGAAGGCGGATTTGCTGACCGAAGTCGTCGGCGAGTTTCCCGAGGTGCAGGGCCTGATGGGCAAATACTACGCGCTGGCGCAGGGCGAGGATGCTTCCGTCGCGGCGGCTTGCGAGGAGCACTACAAGCCGCAGGGGCCTGCCGATCGCGTGCCGACCGATCCGGTCAGCGTGGCAGTGGCGCTCGCCGACAAGCTCGACACGCTTATTGGCTTCTGGGCCATCGATGAGAAGCCGACCGGAAGCAAGGACCCATATGCACTGCGTCGTGCGGCGCTGGGCGTGATCAGGCTGATCACCGAGAACGGACTGCGTCTATCCCTCATGAAGGTGGCGGCGTCCGCGCTCGCCGGCTTGTCCTTGAAGCCTGCCGATGCGCAGAAGCTTCCGAGCGACCTGCTTGCCTTCTTCGCTGACCGTCTGAAAGTCCAACTCCGTGAGCAGGGCGCGCGGCACGATCTCGTCGATGCCGTGTTCGCGCTCGGCGGCCAGGACGATCTTCTGATGATCGTTCGCCGCGTCGAGGCGCTCGGCAAATTCCTCGAGTCCGAGGACGGCAAGAATTTGCTCGCCGGCATCAAGCGCGCCAGCAACATCCTCGGCATCGAGGAGAAGAAGGACAAGCGCAGCTTTGAAGGCGCGCCCGATGCTGCGCTCTACGGCCTTGCCGAGGAAAAGGCGCTGGCCAAGGCGATCGGCGAAGTGCAGGCGGAAGCCAGCGCTGCCGTCGCCAAGGAAGACTTCGCGGCTGCGATGAGTGCGATGGCCAAGCTGCGCCCGCCGGTCGATGCGTTCTTCGAGAAAGTTCGCGTCAACGACGAGGATGCGAAGGTGCGCGAGAACCGGTTGAAGCTGCTCAACGAGATCCGCAGCGCCACGCGCGCGGTGGCGGATTTCTCAAAGATCCAGGATTGAGCGCGGTCTTGCGGCCGCCAACACTGTCATTCCGGGGCGCGCCACTTGGCGCGAGCCCGGAATCCATTTCTCCACATCACGCGCCGCATGATGGATTCCGGGCTCGCGCTTCGCGCGCCCCGGAATGACGAAAGCACAAAAAGCCCCGCCCGGCGGGGGGAGGACCGGGCGGGGCCTGATGTCCGACTCTATTGCTCGCGTCAGCCTGATTGATGTGACGCGCCGGACACCTAGTTGATTCCGGAAAACGCTAGTCCATCACCTCGACGATGCGCCGCGAGCGCGGCTCGACCAGCACGGTCTCGCCGTTCACGACGGTGTAGCGATAGGTGGTGGCGCCGAAACGTTGCGGCACGTCATAATAGGTGACGCCGCTTTCAGGTAAGGTGGCACCGACCACCACGCGATCCGGGATGCGGAAAGCCGGCACCCGTTGCTCGACGACATAGTCGCGGAAAGCCGGCCGCTGCTCGACCGCAATGGTCGGGCCGCTGTCGACGACGACGGGCGCGCGTCCCACGGTGACGCTGCTTTGCGCCTGCGCCGCAAGGGGCGAGCCGATCGCGGCCGCGAGCGCTGCAAGAGCAAGAATCCTGTTCCGCATGGGCAACTCCTTCGAGAAGGTTTTCGGGAAGCGCCAATGGCGCGACCGGTTGCCAATGCATGCGTCTTCGCGATGTTCCGGACAATGCCCGCCGCATTCGCGGCATTTTCGGGCAGTTTTCGCGAAGCCGGGAACTCGCGTGGGCTCAGTGCGTCTCTACCCGCGGAACCCAGTCCGCTATGATCCCGCCGCGATTCGCCCCCACCCCACGGAAAGAAAATTCATGCACATCACCGTCGCCCACATCTCGCCGATCCTGTCTCTGCTTGCGGGTGTGCTCATCCTGATCATGCCGCGCCTCCTGAACCTGATCGTCGCGATTTTTCTCATCGTAAATGGTGCGATCGGGCTCGGATTGTTGAAGTGGCTCCATCTCTAGGCCTTCATTCTACGGAACTCTTCGACTTGCGCGGACCTGCCCAAAGTGGTGTAAGGCGCGCAATTACCCATTCCTCTCGCAGGTTGTGTGCAAGCTATGGCCAAAGCCGCCTCGAAAACTCCAGCGAAAATGCCAGCGAAATCAAAGTCCTCCGGAAAGGCGAAAGCCGCGCCGGCGGCCCGCAAGGCACTTGCCAAGCGCGCCCCGAAGCCCGTGGCCAAGGGCGCTGCCAAGGCTGCTGCCAAGCCGGCTGTGAAGCCTGCCGCCAAGGCTGTCTCCAAGGCTGTTGCAAAGGTACCGACGAAGCCGGTTGCGCCGAAAGTCGCCGTGAAGCCGGCACCGAGCAAGGCGGCGCCTGTTGCGGCCAAGGCCGGCAAGTGGGTGTTCACGTTCGGCGACGGTAAGGCCGAGGGCAAAGCGGAGATGCGCGATTTGCTCGGCGGCAAGGGCGCCAACCTCGCCGAGATGGCCAATCTCGGCCTGCCGGTGCCTCCGGGCTTCACCATTCCGACCTCGGTCTGCACCTACTTCTACGCGCACGACAAGTCCTACCCGAAGGAATTGAAGTCGCAGGTTGAGAAGGCGCTCGACCATGTCGGCAAGTTGACCGGCAAGATCTTCGGCGATTCCAGGAACCCGCTGCTCGTGTCCGTGCGTTCCGGCGGCCGCGCCTCGATGCCGGGCATGATGGACACGGTGCTCAATCTCGGCCTCAACGACGAGACCGTGGAAGCGCTGTCGGAACTGTCGGGCGATCGCCGATTCGCCTATGACAGCTATCGCCGCTTCATCACCATGTATTCGGACGTGGTGCTCGGCTTCGAGCATCATCATTTCGAGGAGATCCTCGACACCTTCAAGGACAGCCAGGGCTACACGCTCGACACGGATCTCACCGCCGACGACTGGGTCGATCTGGTCGGCAAGTACAAGGACGCGGTCGCGCGCGAAACCGGCAAGGATTTTCCGCAGGATCCGCACGACCAGCTCTGGGGCGCGATTGGCGCGGTGTTTTCATCCTGGATGAACGCCCGCGCGGTGACCTACCGCAGGCTGCACGACATCCCGGAATCCTGGGGCACCGCGGTCAATGTGCAAGCCATGGTGTTCGGCAACATGGGCGAGACCTCGGCGACCGGCGTTGCCTTCACGCGCAATCCCTCGACCGGCGAGAGCAAGCTCTACGGCGAGTTCCTGATCAACGCGCAAGGCGAGGACGTGGTGGCGGGCATCCGCACCCCGCAGGACATCACCGAGGAAGCACGCAAGGATTCGGGCTCCGACAAGGCGTCGATGGAATCGGCGATGCCGGAGGCCTTCAAGGAGCTGACGCGGATCTACACGCTGCTCGAGAAGCACTATCGCGACATGCAGGACATGGAGTTCACGGTCGAGCAGGGCAAGCTCTGGATGCTGCAGACCCGCGGCGGCAAGCGCACGGCCAAGGCGGCGCTGCGCATCGCGGTCGAGCTCGCCAATGAAGGCCTGATTACCAAGAAGGAAGCGGTTACGCGGATCGACCCCGCCTCGCTCGACCAGCTGCTGCATCCGACCATCGATCCCAACGCCAAGCGCGACGTGATCGCAACCGGCCTGCCGGCCTCGCCGGGTGCGGCCTCCGGCGAGATCGTGTTCTCCTCGGACGAGGCGGCCAAGCTTCAGGCCGACGGACGCAAAGTGATTCTGGTCCGGATCGAGACCAGCCCCGAAGACATCCACGGCATGCACGCCGCCGAAGGCATCCTGACCACCCGCGGCGGCATGACCTCGCATGCTGCGGTGGTCGCGCGCGGCATGGGCAAGCCCTGCGTCTCCGGTTGCGGCACCATCCGGGTCGATTACGGCCGCGGCACCATGAGCATCGGCTCGCGCACCTTCAAGACCGGCGACGTCATCACCATCGACGGCTCGCTCGGCCAGGTGCTCGCCGGCCGCATGCCGATGATCGAGCCCGAGCTGTCCGGCGAGTTCGGCACGCTGATGAAATGGGCCGACCAGGTCCGCAAGATCGGCGTGCGCGTCAACGCGGACACGCCGGAGGACGCGCACACCGCGATCAAGTTCGGCGCGGAAGGCATCGGCCTCTGCCGTACCGAGCACATGTTCTTCGAGGAGACGCGCATCCGGACGGTTCGCGAGATGATCCTCTCCGAGGACGAGCAGTCGCGACGCGCTGCGCTGGCAAAGCTGCTGCCAATGCAGCGCGCCGACTTCGTCGAGCTGTTCGAGATCATGAAGGGCCTGCCCGTCACGATCCGCTTGCTTGATCCGCCGCTGCACGAGTTCCTGCCGCACACCCATGCCGAGGTCGAGGAAGTGGCGCGCGCCATGAACACCGACCCGCGGCGCCTGGCCGACCGCGCGCGCGAGCTGTCGGAGTTCAATCCGATGCTCGGGTTCCGCGGCTGCCGTATCGCGATCGCCTACCCCGAGATCGCCGAGATGCAGGCGCGCGCGATCTTCGAAGCGGCGGTCGAGGCCGAGAAGCGTACCGGCAAGGCCGTCGGCCTCGAGGTGATGGTGCCGCTGATCGCCACCAAGATGGAGCTCGACCTCGTCAAGGCGCGCATCGACTCCACCGCGAAGGCGGTGATGCGCGACACCAACACCAAGCTGACCTATCAAGTCGGCACCATGATCGAGCTGCCGCGCGCCTGCCTGCTCGCGGCCGAGATCGCGGAGAGCGCCGAGTTCTTCTCGTTCGGCACCAACGACCTCACGCAGACGACGTACGGCATCAGCCGTGACGATGCCGCGAGCTTCCTCGGCACCTACGTGTCCAAGGGCATCCTGCCGATCGATCCCTTCGTCGCGCTCGACCAGGAAGGCGTCGGCGAGCTCGTCAAGATCGGCGTCGCACGCGGTCGTAAGACGCGCGCCTCGCTCAAGGTCGGCATCTGCGGCGAGCACGGCGGCGATCCCGCCTCCGTCGCCTTCTGCCACGCGATCGGCCTCGACTACGTCTCCTGCTCGCCCTACCGCGTCCCGATCGCCCGCCTCGCCGCCGCGCAAGCTGCGCTCGGCAAGGCGATCGCGAGCCAGGCATAAGCGGAGCGGCGAGTTGAAATGTTGAGAGCGAGAGAGGCGGGGCAAAACCCCGCCTCTTTCATTTTGAGGCTTGACGGCTGCCACATCGTATTTGCGATCACCACACACTCGCTGTCATCGCCCGGCTCGACCGGGCGATCCAGTACGCCGAGACGTGAGTGCTTGAACGCAGAAGCCGCGGCGTACTGGATGCCCCGCCTTCGCGGGGCAGAACAGCGGGTGTTGATGTAGCGATGGAACCGAACCGCGCGTCCCGCAATGACACGTGCGCGCAAGAGTTCCTTCACCATTCGCGTTGACCAGATATTTACCGCGTCCCGTCAGCGGACATTTACCACGCATGCAATCACCCCCGTGAAAACACCTGCGATTGCTTGCGTGTGCCGCATGCGCCACGCCGATTAACGCCCCGGCAACCTAAATTAGATACTCACGAGAAAGATCGAATTGCACGGATGTACTGCGGCTCGATTTTCTAGCGTAAGCGTAGCGTGAGCGTATCGATGTTTTTGTTGCGTACCCATCCGAAGGGCGCGCGGTTCGCGTCCTTCGGCATCGGTCTCTGCATCTTCGCATTGATGCCGAGAGAGACCGGCTATCAGGACATTGCCTCGCTGCTGGCGCGCCAACCCGGCGTCGCGGAGCGTTGGCAGAAGCAGGTGTTCTCTGCTGCGTCCTCCATACAACTCGCCACCTACAGTTTTTCCCGGCCGATCGGCACTTCGGTTCCGCTGAGTGCGATGGTTCGCCTCGCGAGCCTCGACGGTCGCGACGTCACCGGCGCGATCAGCCGCAATCCGGCGCTCCAGGCGCCGCCGCGCTACCAGGCCGCCGATTTTCCCAAGGTCGATCGCTCCATGAAAGGTGATCGGCTCGCAACGATTACACCGACGCAGGCCCCCGGAGCCGGCGCGCCGACGGCAGCGCCCGCGCAGGAAGATCCCGCGACGTCGAACAGCTCGGTGTTCGGCGCCAAGACCGTCGCGTTGCCACAGGCGATGTCGCCGGAGTCCGCGGCCGCGCTCGATCCCGAACTTGCGGAAGCGCTGCGCGCGCCGCCGCTGCCGCAATACACCAGTGCGCCACAACCCAGCGACGCTGCGCGCTCGCTCGCGCTCCAGCCGCTCGAAGCCCTGAAGCAGGCCACCATTCCGGCTGCACCGCCACGCGATCCATTCCGCGTCAAAACCTCGAACCTGTTCTTCGGCAGCTCCTCGCTCGGAGGCAACGTCGAGAGCATCGAGAGCTGGCAGCCCGGTGCGGAGCCGCTGATCGTGATGCCCGACCCCGACATGAAGGTGACGGCCTCGCTGTCGCCGCCGTCGGAGGATATTGCGAAGGATATCGAGAGCGGCGAGAGCGTCGCGTCGAAGGGCGAGGTCAACGTCGACAACCAGCGCGCCCGATCGCCGGCGGAGCGGCTCGCACTCGACGACAAGTCGCGCGCGAAGTCTGAAAAATGCCTCGCGGAAGCCGTCTATTTCGAGTCCCGCGGCGAGGCCGTGCGCGGCCAGATGGCGGTTGCGCAGGTGGTGATGAACCGCGTGTTCTCCGGTAAATATCCGGACACCGTGTGCGGCGCGGTCTATCAGAACAAGCACCGCCATCTCGCCTGCCAGTTCACCTTTGCCTGCGACAACAATGCCGACGTGATCCGCGAGCCCGAGATGTGGGAGCGTGCGAAAAAGATCTCGAAGGCCATGCTCGACGGCCAGATCTGGCTGCCCGAGGTCGGCAAGTCCACGCACTACCACGCCTATTGGGTGCGCCCGTCCTGGGTCGCCGAGATGAAGAAGATGTACAAGACCGGCGTCCACACCTTCTATCGCCCACGCGCCTGGGGCGACGGCAGCGAGGAACCGAGTTGGGGGACGCCAGCGCAGACCGCTGCGCTATCCGCCGAGCTCATCCAGGAAGCCAAGAGCTCCGCCGAGATGGGCGCAACCGAGCGGCGGTAGCCCTCACGCCTCGATATCCAGCGCGCAGTCGAAATTCGGCGCCGAATGCGTCAGCGCGCCGGACGAGGCGTAGTCGACGCCGGTCGCCGCGATCGCTGCGATCGAGTCCAGGGTGACGCCGCCGGATGCCTCCAGTTCGAGGCGTCCCTCGTTGAGCCTGACCGCTTCGCGCAACGTCGCAATGTCCATGTTGTCGAGCAGCACGGCGTCGGCAAGGCCGGTGTCGAGCACCTCGCGCAACTGCGCCAGCGTGTCGACCTCGATCTCGATCTTGACGAGATGGCCGGCATGGGCGCGGGCGCGCTCCAGCACGGGCCGGATGCCGCCGGCAACCGCGATGTGGTTGTCCTTGATCAGGATCGCGTCGTCGAGCCCGAAGCGGTGATTGAACCCGCCGCCGCAGCGTACCGCGTATTTCTCCAACGCGCGCAAGCCCGGCGTGGTCTTTCGCGTGCAGCAGATCCGCATCCGGGTGCCCTCGGTGCGCGCAACATAGTCCGCCGTGAGCGTCGCGACGCCCGACAGGCGGCCGACGAAATTCAGCGCGGTCCGCTCCGCCGTGAGGATGGCGCGTGCCGGCCCCGAGATCGTCAGCACCTGCTGCCCGCGGGCGACGCGCGCGGCGTCGCGAACATGCGCGCGTATCTCGATGTCGGGCGAAAGCTTTTGCAAGGTGGCGAGCGCCAGCGGCAAGCCGGCGATCACGCCGGATTGCCGTGCGACCAGGATCGCTTGCGCCTTCGTTGATTCGGGAATCGTCGCAAGCGAGGTGATGTCGCCGGCGCGGCCGAGATCCTCATCGAGCGCGCGCAGCACGGCCTCGTCGAGCGCGAGCGGGGAGAGGAAGGCGTCGGGATAGAGCAGAGAGGTCGGGGTGATCATGGCAGACTCCGTCAGGCGATCAGGGGTTGCGCGGTTCGCGGTATCTGGCGTTCGGTCAGGCTGTCCGCGATCTCGTGTGCCGCCGTGAGCATGGTCATGGTGCGTTGCGCCAGGGCGGGCACGTCCGCGGCATGGTCGGAGCGGAAATGCGCGCCGCGGCTCTCGCACCGGTTCCAGGCCGACGCCGCCACGAGCAGGGCTGCCGTTGCCATGTTGCTGACCGCGATGCTCGTGGCCTCGCGTTCGAGCGTGGCGAAGTTGCGAACTGCGTCCGCAAGCCCGTCACCGTCGCGGATCACGCCGACATGGGTGCTCATCAGCATCCGCAGCCGCTTCACGGCCGCAGCATCCGGCGCGCCGTCCCGCGGCGTCGGCCCGTCCGCAAGGCGCGCGGGCGAGGCAATGGTGCGGCCGGCGATGTCGTCGGCGATGCGCGCGGCGTAGACCACGGCCTCCAGCAGCGAATTCGAAGCAAGCCGGTTCGCGCCGTGCGCGCCGGTGGACGACACTTCGCCGCCGGCCCAGAGCCCGTCGATCGAGCTGCGGCCGCGATCGTCCACCGCGATGCCGCCCATGTGATAGTGCGCCGCCGGTGCGATCGGGATGGCCTGCGTGGCGGGGTCGATGCCGGCGGCGATGCAGCTTGCATGAACGGTCGGGAATTTGTCGGCAAAACGTCCGCCCAGCGCCTGCCGCGCATCGAGGAAGGCGCCGCGTCCGGCCGAGATCTCCGCGAACACGCCGCGAGCCACGATGTCGCGCGGTGCGAGCTCGGCGAGCGGATGGCGCGCGGCCATGAAGCGCTCGCCATGGCCGTTGATCAGCGTCGCGCCTTCGCCGCGCAACGCTTCTGTGGCGAGCGGCGCGGGATCGCGGCCGACCATGATGGCGGTCGGGTGAAATTGCACGAACTCGGGATCTGCAATCACCGCGCCCGCGCGTGCGGCGATCGCAAGACCGGATCCGCTGGCCTCGCGCGGATTGGTGGTGACGGCATAGAGATGGCCGATGCCGCCCGTGGCCAGCACCACGGTGCGCGCGGCGAGCAGGACCGGCCGTGCGGCGAAATTGCCCGCTTCGCGCAATTGAAGGCCGGTGACGGCGCCGTCGTCGGTCAGCAGTGCTTCGGCGACGAAACCTTCGATCAGTCGAATTGACGGTGTGCGCCGCACGGCATCGCCCAGCGCCGCGATGATGGCGGCGCCCGCGCCATCGCCGCGCACATGCACGATGCGCCGCGCCGAGTGTGCGGCTTCGCGCCCGACTGCGAGCCTGCCTCCGAGATCGCGGTCGAACGGCACGCCATAGGCGAGCAGGTCGTGAATCCGCGGCGCGGCCTCGCGCGCGATCCCGAGTGCGACAGCTTCGTCGACGATGCCGCCGCCAACGGCAACCGTGTCCGCGGCGTGCGCTTCCGGCGTATCGCCTTCAGCCATTGCCGCGGCGATGCCGCCTTGCGCCCATGCGGACGACGCGCCCTGTCCGAGCGGCGCGGCCGAGATCAATGTCACGGGCCGCGGCGCGAGCTTGAGCGCGCAGAACAATCCGGCAAGGCCGCCACCGACGATGACGACGTCGTCGGAGCGGGGGAGGGTGTGGATGGTATTTGTTGTCATAGCTTTCTCCAGGCTCTCAACTGTCGTCCCGGCGAAGGCCGGGACCCATAACCCCGACTGCGGGTTGTTGCGGCAAGCTGGAGCTGCCAGCCTGCCAATACCCACGCCCTGTGGTTATGGGTCCCGGATCTTCGCTCCGCTTCGCTTCGCTTGTCCGGGACGACGATTGTGTTTGTGGTTGGGAGTTGCCTTCAATTCTTCAAATTGATCATCCGCTCGACCGAGCGCCTTGCGCGGTCCGCGAGCGTGGGATCGATCGTCACCTCTTCACGAAGCGTCAGCAGGCTCTCCAGAATGTTGGCGAGCGTGATGCGCTTCATGTGCGGGCAGATGTTGCAGGGGCGCAGCATCTCCACATCGGGCAGCTCGGCGCGGACATTGTCGGCCATCGAGCATTCCGTGATCATCACCAGCCGCCGCGGCCGCCGCTCGCGCACCCAGTTGATCATGTGCGCGGTCGAGCCCGTGAAGTCGGCCTCGGCCAGCACGTCCGGTGGGCATTCGGGATGGGCGATGATCTGTACGGAGGGATCGGCCTCGCGGTAGCTGCGCAGCTCGGCGCCGGTGAAGCGCTCGTGCACCTCGCAGGCGCCCTTCCAGGCGATGATCTTCACGTCGGTCTTCGAGGCCACGTAAGTGGCGAGATAGCGGTCGGGCAGGAAGATCACGCTTGGTGCGCCGAGGCTTTCGACCACTTGGACCGCGTTCGACGAGGTGCAGCAGATATCGACCTCGGCCTTCACCTCCGCGGAGGTGTTGATATAGGCAACGACAGGCACGCCGGGAAATTTTTCGCGGAGCAGGCGGACGTCCGCGCCGGTGATGCTGGCGGCGAGCGAGCAGCCGGCACGCGTATCAGGAATCAGCACCGTCTTGTCCGGATTGAGCAGTTTCGACGTCTCCGCCATGAAGTGCACGCCGCACTGGACGATAATGCCGGCCTTCACCCTGGTGGCTTCGACCGCGAGCTGGAGCGAATCACCGCCGATGTCGGCGACGCAGTGGAAGATCTCCGGCGCCTGGTAATTGTGCGCGAGGATCACCGCGCCCCGGGCCTGCTTCAGTTCGTTGATCGCCTTGATCGTCGGGGCCATCAGCGGCCATTCGATCGGCGGGATGACGTGTTTCACGCGCTCGTAGAGCGGTGCGGTGGCTCGCTCGACCTCCGGAGTCCATTCCAGCGAAGGCATCGGCAGCGAAGGTCCGGTTCGCGCCTGCCCGGGCCGTGCCGGCGTGATGACGTGGCCCTGCGGCCGGTTGGCAAAGTCGTCGGGGCCGTAAATTCCAGTTAGCGGCATCCAAGCCTCCCGTGCATGTCATTTATACTCATTCTGAGCATATACAGAGCCTGAGAAATCCGGCCGACAGGCCGGAAATCATTTTAATATGCTCGATATGAGCAAATAGAAGATAACACGCCGCGTTGGGAGCCGCTAGATCTCGCCGCACACATTTCCGTCAAGTCGGCCCCCTTCGGCGCGTCGGCTGAGGCCGCGAGGAAATGCAATGCTCCCGCGCCAGCTCTTCACGGAATGCATTCGTTTTTGACTTGGGGGTTTCATGCAGATGCATTAAACGAGCTGGCTCGCGGCTGCCATTTGCGAATCCGCGACGATGCACGAGGAACAGCATGTCGACACAGATGGGCGAGCTCGGTTCGGTCTCCCGTTCCTCCTCCTGGCGCACGCCGGCGATCATCATTCTCTGCGGCTGCGCGATCGGGATGCTCGGCTTCGGCCCGCGCTCGGCGCTGGGCTTCTTCGTGCAGCCGATGAGCCATGAATATGCCTGGGGCCGCGATGTGTTCGGCCTCGCGATCGCGTTTCAGAATTTGCTGTGGGGATTGGGCCAACCCGTCGCCGGCGCGGTCGCCGATCGCTTCGGCCTGTTCCGGGTGATGTGCGTCGGCGCTCTGCTCTATGCCGGCGGCCTGCTCCTGATGCGCTATTCCTCGACGCCGCTATCGCTGAACATCGGCGCCGGCGTCATGGTCGGCTTCGGTCTCGCCGGCTGCTCGTTCAATCTGGTGCTGTCGGCATTTACCAAGCTCTTGCCGGCCGAGAAACGCGGCCTTGCGCTCGGCGCCGGCACTGCGGCGGGATCGTTCGGGCAGTTCCTGTTCGCGCCCATCGGCGTGGCTCTGATCGACAATTTTGGTTGGCAGCAGGCGCTCACGGTGTTCGGCTTCCTGATGCTGCTGATCATCCCGCTGGCGCTGGCGCTCTCGACGCCGCCGGTCGCAAGCACGGCAAAGGCGGCGCCTGCGGACCAGCAGACCTTCACCAAAGCGCTCGCGGAAGCCTTCGGCCATCGCTCCTACGTGCTGCTGGTGCTCGGCTTCTTCACCTGCGGCTTCCAGCTTGCCTTCATCACGGTGCATCTGCCGGCCTTCCTGGTCGATAGCGGCATCTCCACGCAAATCGGCGGCTGGGTGATCGCGGCGATCGGTCTGTTCAACATCATGGGATCGCTGAGCGTCGGGTATCTCCAGAACAGCCTGCCCAAGCGCTACATCCTCTCGGCCATCTATTTCACCCGCGCGCTTGCGACGCTTGCCTTCATCTCGTTCCCGATCACCCCGTTCTCGGCGATTGCGTTCGGCGCGGTCTCCGGCCTGACCTGGTTGTCGACCGTGCCGCCGACCTCGGCGCTAGTCGCAATCATGTTCGGCACGCGCTGGTTCGCCACCCTCTATGGCTTCGCCTTCGTCAGCCATCAGGTCGGCGGCTTCCTCGGTGTCTGGCTCGGCGGCATCGTGTTCGAGCGGTTCGGCTCCTACATGCCGATCTGGTGGCTCTCGATCCTGTTCGGCGTGGTCTCGGCGCTGATCAATCTTCCAATCGTGGAGAAACCGGTCCAGCGGGCGGTTGCGCAGCCTGCCTGATCGGCTAAACATCCCCTGAAACAAGTCAGGGAGTTTTGCTGTGGCGACGTTCAAGGCGATCCGGATCGACAAGGCGGACAAGGGCACCACCGCGCAGCTCACGCAGTTCGACGAAGCCGAGCTGATGGAGGGCGACGTCACCGTCCGCGTGGAATGGTCGACGTTGAACTACAAGGACGGCCTTGCGCTCACCGGCAAGGCGCCGGTGGTGCGCCGCTTCCCGATGATTGCCGGCATCGATTTCGCCGGTACGGTCGAGCAGTCCTCGCATCCGCAATGGAGGGCGGGCGACAAGGTCGTCTGCACCGGCTGGGGCATGGGCGAAACCCATCTCGGCGCCTATGCCGAGAAGGCGCGGGTGAAAGGCGACTGGCTGGTCGCTCTTCCACAGGGCCTGTCGGCGCGCGACGCCATGGCGATCGGCACCGCCGGCTTCACTGCGATGCTGTCCGTGCTGGCGCTGGAGAAGCACGGACTGTCGCCAAACAGCGGTCCGGTCGTGGTGACGGGCGCGGCGGGCGGCGTCGGCTCGGTTGCGACCGCCGTGCTCTCGAAGCTCGGATATCACGTCATCGCGTCCACGGGCCGTGCGTCCGAAGCGGACTATCTGAAAGAGATCGGCGCGACTGAGGTGATCGACCGCAACGAATTGTCGGCGGCCGCCAAGCCCATTGCCAAGGAGCGCTGGGCGGGTGGTGTCGATAGCGTCGGCTCGACCACGCTCGCAAACCTGCTGTCGATGACGAAGTATGGCGGCGCGATCGCCGCCTGCGGCTTGGCCGGCGGCATGGACCTGCCGTCTTCCGTCGCACCTTTCATTTTGCGCGGGGTGTGCCTTCTCGGCATCGATTCCGTGATGTGCCCGATCGAGCCGCGGAAAGCCGCCTGGCAACGCCTGGCGTCCGATCTGGATCGGACGAAACTAGCTGAAATTACTCACGAAATTCCGCTTTCCGACGTGCCGGAATGGGGCGCGAAAATCCTGGCCGGCCAGGTCCGCGGTCGCACCGTGGTAAAAATTGTCTAACAGCGTTCAGACTTTACCAACCATGCTGCTTCAATGTCGCCATGGTTAGTATGGTAAGCAGCGGGTAAAGAGATAAGGCATAGCCCGCTGCGGGGTTGGTTCGGAGTTGAGCATGCTTGCGCGTATTGTGTTGGGGGCGGTCACGGCGGTAGCGACGATTGCGCCGGCCATTGCTGGAAGCATGAACGCCGATGAGGCGCGCCGCTTCGTCGCCGGGAAGGTGTTTGCTTTCACCTGCTTTGACGGCACCCGCGGCGCGGGCCGCATCATGGACGACCTCGGCGCCGCCGGCGCTGTGCAGTTCTCGGGTGCAGGTCCGGTGAAACATCTCCGCCTGCCCGGCAACACCCTTCAGATCCGCGGCCAGAACGTCTGCGCCTCGATCAAGGGTATTCCGTTCGAGCCCTGTTTCAACCTTGAAAAGACCGACGATCGCAGTTTCCGCGGCTCGGTATCGGGAATGGGCTTCGCCTATTGCGACTTCCATCACCAAGGCGGCAACCAGATGCTGATGGCGCGGGCCGTCGCGCGGCCGCGCTCGCTGCGCACCTCGGAACACACGGGTTCGGTCGGCGCGACCAACACCGAAGTCGCCGCGCGTGTCGAGACCCCGCGCGTCGAGAGCAGCCGGCTCGAGCCGGTAAAGCCGCAAGCCAAATCGGAGTCCGCAAGGGACGACGCCCCGCTGGAGCTGCGCCGCTCGACCCAGTGAGTTGGCTGCGCGGGACACTCCGCGCACTTTTTCGTTGAGAGCTGCCATCAAACACGAAGCCGCCGCGCCGTAGTCATACGGACGGCGGCTTTCATGCGTTGGTAGCTGTTCGCGTCTCAGTTTGCGTACGGCCGGGGGGCGCGGCCCGATCAAAGGGTTCAACGATGTCGCTGTACTTCTTCCGTATCAGCACCGGCCGCTATTCCGGTGCTGCCGACCAGCCCTATGAGTTCGAGGATCGCGCTGCGGCTTGGGCCGAGATGACCGAAGTCTGTGCCAATTTGCTCGGCGGCATCTCGCGCAGCTTGAAGCAGAACGCGGAATGGCGCATGGAGCTGCTAGACGAGAACAAGGAGCCGGTGTTCCGGATCAGCCTGATCGGCGAGAGCCAGAAGGCCCTTGGTCGCACTGGCTAGAAATCGAGCACCCTACCGCCGCGTGTGGTTAACCTGTTAAGCGCGCGGACCGTGCCGTTTTTCAAGGGATTTCTAGCGAGTCCGGTATTTGTCCGGGGGCGGTCGTTAACCGGATAACCACACCTGAAGCTCAGTTTTTAGGCAAGGGCGATCAACGCCGAGGGCGGCCGACAATGACTTGGCCGCGTAATCCCCGGGAAACGCGCCCATGTCGAAACTCATCCAGAATCTGCAAATCGGTACCAAGCTCGCGCTCGCTTCGGCGTTCGGCGTTATTCTGGTCGGCGCGATGATCGCGAGCCAGGTCATCGGCAACAACACCGTGCGTCATTCCAACCAAGCAGCGATTGCGCAGCAGGAATTGGTCCGCGAGGCCACCGAAGCCAAGCTTGGGATACGCGGCATGCAGCTCGCTGTTCGAGACATGCGTCTCGCCAACAATCAGGGCGACTTGCAAAAGGCGAGCGAGCTTCTGCTGGAGCGGTCGAAAGCGCTGAACGGCGTCGTCGATTCCATGCTTAGGTTGACGCACTCCGCGGAAAATCGCGCGCGGATGGAGAAGCTCAAGTCTACGTCCGCCGATTACCTCAAGGGTGCGCAGCAGAACGCCTCCGTTCGCAGCGAGGCCATGGCCGTGGCGGCCACGGACCCCGCCCGCGCCGCCAAGATTTCCGAGGAAGGCGCGCGCCATGTCCGTGAGGTGACGCTGCCGCTCGCTACGCAACTGGATAATTTGACCAGCGAGATTGCCGATTTCGCCAAGCATAAAAGCGAGGAAGAAATCGCTGCAGCGCAACAGGAGATGGCCACGAGCGAGCGTCTCGGCATGGTGGTCGGCGCGTGCGCCGTGCTCGTCCTCATCGGTTCGTGGCTGATGTCCTTCCTGACCATCGCGCGGCCGATCCGCGCGCTCACGGTTGCCATGGACAAGCTCGCTGCTGGTGACTTCTCTGTCGTCCTGCCGGGTCTCGGCCGCAAGGACGAGGTTGGCGGCGTCGCCGCGGCTGTCGAGAAATTCAAGATCGTGTCGGAGCAGAAGGCGCGCGAGGAAGCGGAAGCCAAGATGCGGCAGGACCAGATGGCGGCCGAGCAGCGCAAGGCCGATATGCGCAGGCTTGCCGACAGTTTCGAAGGCGCCGTCGGCGAGATCGTCGATACCGTCTCCTCGGCCGCGACGGAGCTCGAGGCTTCGGCCTCGACGCTGACCTCGACGGCGGAGCGGGCACAGGAACTGACGATAGTGGTGGCTGCGGCCTCCGAGGAGGCGTCGACCAACGTGCAGTCGGTTGCCTCTGCGACCGAAGAGCTGTCGTCCTCGATCACCGAGATCAGCCGCCAAGTGCAGGAATCGGCGCGGGTCGCGAGCGAGGCGGTTACCCAGGCCCGCACCACGACCGACCGGGTCGGCGAATTGTCCAAGGCGGCGGCTCGCATTGGCGACGTGGTCGAGCTGATCAACACCATCGCCGGCCAGACCAACCTGCTGGCGCTCAATGCCACCATCGAGGCAGCGCGCGCCGGGGAGGCCGGTCGCGGCTTTGCCGTGGTGGCTTCCGAAGTGAAGGCGCTCGCGGAGCAGACCGCGAAGGCGACCGGCGAGATCGGTCAGCAGATTTCCGGCATTCAGGCGGCAACGCAGGACTCGGTCAGCGCGATCAGCGCCATCAGCAACACCATTGAAAAGCTGTCCGAGATATCGTCCACGATCGCCGCGGCCGTCGAGGAGCAGGGCGCGGCGACGCAGGAGATTTCCCGCAACGTGCAGCAGGCGGCGGAAGGCACCCATCAGGTCTCGTCCAACATCACCGACGTGCAGCGCGGCGCGGGCGAAACCGGCTCGGCATCGTCGCAGGTGCTGGCAGCGGCACAGTCGCTGTCGAGCGACAGCAACCGCCTCAAACTCGAGGTCGGGAAATTCCTCGACACCGTGCGCGCCGCCTAAGAACCTCGTTCCAGACAGTTCGGGAAGACGCCTGCCTCCTCAGGCGGGGCGTTTTTGCATCCTGATCGTCGCCGCGAACGTCTCGCGCATGATTTCGACGAACGTCGGCTGCAAAAACCAACAGCGGCGACCTCAAGCTGAAATTTACAACTTGCTCGCGAAATTACCTCTTCCATTTCAACTATTTGGGCTGAAATCTCAGTATTTCTCCGAACCCTCCCGTTAACCAGAACGCGAAACTCGAGGACTAGATTCTCCGGCAAGGGCGATCAACGTCCATGCAGCCGGCAAGGACTTGGCTGCGTGTTTCCTTTGGGGGGAAACGTAGCATGTTGAGCCCTGCTCATCATCAGCAGGCCCGAACTCGGGCCGCCGGCGCGTGGAGTCGGCTCGGACATGTCCGGATCGGCACGATCTTGCCGATCATCATCTCTGCCCTGGTCTTGCTAGGGTTGGCCTCGGCCGGATTCATCGCCTATGAGGCCGTCCTCAAGCGGCGAGAGTCCGAGGCTTTCCTGAAGGTCAATGCAGTTGCCCAACTGCTGCTGCGCAGCGCAGGACATTGGGCGATTGAACGCGGGCTGACCAACGCCGTGCTGAAGTCTCCTGATGTCGTCAGCGCCGAGCGCCGCGCCGAAATCGCAAAGGCGCGCGCGACGGCCGACGAGGCCTTTCGCCAAGCCATCCTCGATATCAGCGCGATTCCCGAAATGACGGCGGGGCAAAGACAGATTGCGGACGCCGCGGCGAAATTCGAGGCGCTGCGTCTCTTGCGTGAGAAGGCCGATGCGGGAATGTCGCGCCCGCGCGTCCAACGCGAGCCTGACCTCGTAGATGGCTTCGTGCCAACAATTACGGAGGTGATCGACGTCGCGAGCAACCGCTTGCGGCTGACGCTCGAAACGCTCACCAGCCCGCCCGTGGCAAGGCTGGCGCAGCTCATCGGCTTGCGACATCTGACAGCTCAGATGGCCGAGAACGCCGGAAGGGAGCGGGCCCTGCTGGCCGGTGTCGTCGGTGCGCGCGCGAAGCTCGGGACGGAGGGCTATGAGCGCCTTTCGGCGCTGCGGGCCAAGGTCGAACTCGCATGGGACACGGTATTGCCGGTGCGGCTGCGCTCGGACCTCGCCCTGCAGATCGGCGAGGCGATGACGGAGGTCGAGAAATCCTATTTTGGCGCCTACGGTGAAACGCGGGCGCTTGTGCTCGCCGGTGGCGAAGCCGGGGACTACAAGATCACGGGACCCGAGTACTTCACGCGGGCCACTGCCGGCATCAATGCGGTGCTGAAGCTCGGTGAAGCCATTGGCGCGGCCGCTGACCGCGAAGCCACGATGCAGGCAGACGTCAGCACCCGTAATTTCGCTTTCACGGTCGTGTTGCTCTGCGCCTCGGTGATGCTCGCTGGCCTCAGTTTCTGGATCACCTTTGGCCGGATTCTCAACCCGCTTTCAGCCATTTCGGTTGCGATGGGTGGGCTCGCCAAGGGCGACTTCACGACGGTCGTGCCAGGCACCCGCCGAGGTGACGAGGTCGGCGAGATGGCGCGGACCGTTGAAGTCTTCAAGCAAAACGGCCTCGAAGTCGAACGCATGCGCGGCGATCACGCTGCGGCCGAGAAGCGGGCAGCCGAGCAGCGCAAGGTGGAGATGCGGAAGCTGGCCGACGGCTTCGAAGCCGCGATCGGGGAGATCGTCGATACCGTGTCCTCGGCAGCGACCGAGCTCGAAGCCTCGGCGTCGACGCTCACATCGACCGCGGAGCGTGGGCAGCAGCTCACGACCATGGTTGCTGCAGCCTCCGAGGAGGCGTCCACCAACGTGCAGGCGGTGGCGTCGGCGACCGAGGAGCTGTCGTCCTCTATCACCGAGATCAGCAGGCAGGTGCAGGAATCGGCCCGCGTGGCCAACGAAGCTGTCGGCCAGGCGCGTGTCACCACCGAGCGTGTCAGCGAATTGTCCAGGGCGGCGACGCGGATCGGCGACGTGGTCGAGCTGATCAACACCATCGCAGGTCAGACCAATCTCCTGGCGCTCAACGCGACCATCGAGGCCGCGCGCGCCGGCGAAGCCGGTCGCGGCTTTGCGGTCGTCGCCGCCGAGGTCAAGGCACTCGCCGAACAGACCGCGAAGGCCACCGGCGAGATCGGGCAGCAGATCGCCAGCATCCAGACCGCGACCGAGCATTCGGTCGGCGCAATCAAGGACATCAGCGGCACTATCGAGAAGCTCTCGGAGATTTCCTCCACCATCGCGGCTGCCGTGGAAGAGCAGGGTGCGGCGACACAGGAAATCTCCCGCAACGTGCAACAGGCGGCGGAAGGCACCCACCAGGTCTCGGCCAACATCACCGATGTGCAGCGCGGGGCGGGCGAGACCGGCTCGGCGTCATCGCAGGTGCTGGCGGCGGCTCAGTCGCTGTCGGGCGACAGCAATCGCCTCAAGCTCGAGGTCGGCAATTTCCTCGACACCGTGCGCGCGGCGTGACGGGCGCATGTCCTGAGAGAGCTGCAACCGCCGCGCGTAGCAGCGGGGCGTTTGCGCGCGTGCATATTGCGGCGCCGCGAGGAAGATCGCGTAGGGTTAACCTTCCGGAAAACCGATGCAGTCATGATCTCCGCAATATTCCGGGTGCCGAGTCGCCCTCCTTGCATTGCGTATCGATCGTATTGGAGCACATCCCATGAGTGGCCCTTCCATTCGCCTCACCCACAAGGTCATGGCGATCGGACTGTTCGGATTGTTGGGTCTCGTGGCCTTTGGCGCGATCTATGAGATCGGCAGTCTCTCCCAGGACACCTCCCGCAACGTTGCCAACCGCGCTCGTGCGATTGCCGACCTCGACAAGCAGCTCTCGATCGAGATGCTGGAGGCGCGCCGCAACGAGAAGAACTTCCAGCAGCGCCGCAAGGAGAGCTACGCCAAGGCCCACGCGGAGTTGATCGGGCCGATCAACCGCGATTTCGAGGAGGTCGAGCGGCTGATGGCGGCCGGCGGCATGAGCGCGCTGTCCGACCGGATGAAGCAGGCCCAGGACGACTTCAAGCGATACGCCTCGGACTTCGGCAAATTGGTGGCCGCGGAGACCCGGCTCGGCCTGAACGAGACGCTGGGCCTGTCCGGCTCGCTCCGCGCCGCGGTGCACGACATCGAGGCCAAGCTCAAGGAGATCGACGATCCCAGGTCCACGAGCTGGATGCTGATGATGCGCCGGCACGAGAAGGACTTCATGCTGCGGCGCGACCAAAAATACACCGTCGAGATGAAGAAGGCCGCAGCCGAATTCTCCAAGGCGATCGAGGTCGTCGCAGTCCCTACGGCCGTGATGAATGACATCACAGCCAAGCTGCAGAAATACCAGTCCGAGTTCGCGGCCTGGGTGGAGACCGCGCAGCAAACTGCTGCCCTCGACGCCAGCATGATGAAAACCTTCCGTGGGCTGGAACCAGGCATGATCGAGGTGCGCAACACAGTCGAAGACCTCTACAGGAAGGCCGAAACTGCAGAGGCTGCGACCCGCGATTCCGTGCGTCTGTGGATGGCCGTCGCCTTCGGCGTCACGGTCGTCGTGCTCGCCGCAGTCGGCTTCCTTCTGGGGCGTTCGATCTCGAAGGCGCTTGCCGGCATGGTCGGGGCGATGACGCGGCTTGCGCGCGGCGAGCTCTCGATTTCCGTTCCCGGCATCGGGCGCAGGGACGAGATCGGCGAGATGGCCGGTGCCGTCGAGGTGTTCAGGACCAATATGGCAGAGGCCGAGCGGCTGCGCACCGAGCAGATCGAAGCCGATGCGCGCGGGCGCCAGCAGCGCAAGGCCGACATGCATCGGCTCGCCGATAATTTCGAAGGCGCGGTCGGCGAGATCATCGATACCGTTTCGTCGGCTGCAACCGAGCTCGAGGCGTCCTCGAACACGCTGACGCAGGCCGCCGAGCGCGGCAACGGGCTTGCCACCGTCGTGGCAGCCGCCTCCGAAGAGGCCTCCGCGAACGTGCAGTCGGTGTCTTCGGCGAGCGAGGAAATGACCTCCTCGATCTCCGAGATCAGCCGTCAGGTGCAGGAATCGGCGCGTGTCGCCGATGTCGCGGTCGAGCAGGCCCAGCGCACCAATGCGCGCGTCGCCGAGCTGACCAAGGCCGCCTCCCGCATTGGCGATGTGGTCGAGCTGATCAACACCATCGCCAGCCAGACCAATTTGCTGGCGCTCAACGCCACGATCGAAGCGGCACGGGCGGGCGAGGCCGGCAAGGGTTTTGCCGTGGTCGCGACCGAAGTGAAGGCGCTCGCCGAGCAGACTGCGAAAGCGACCGGAGAGATCAGCCAGCACATCGGTGCGATCCAGACCGCAACGCAAGACTCGGTTGGGGCGATCAAGGAGATCGGCGACACCATCGCGCGGATGTCGGAGATCTCGTCGACCATCGCCGCCGCGGTCGAGGAGCAGGGCGCTGCCACACAGGAGATCTCCCGCAACATCCAGCACGCCGCGAATGGCACCTCGGAAGTCTCGGCGAATATCGGCCACGTCCAGCGCGGCGCAGGCGAAACGGGGGCTGCCTCGGCGCAGGTGCATTCGGCAGCGCAATCGCTGTCGCAGGAGAGCAACCGGCTGAAGAGCGAGGTTGCGCGCTTCCTGGAATCGGTACGGGCGGCGTGACAGCCGCCGCGTCGGTCGCATGCTGCGGCGCAAGCGGGCAGGCTGCGCGTGGCAGCATGAGGTGGCTGTGAGCTGCAACAGATGGTTGCAGGAGAAATAGCGTCTGTCGGAAGTGTCCCGTAATTTTACGTAGGTCCCTGTTAACGCCTGCTTGCGACTATGTGTGCAATCTCTCGGGATAAGAACCAGCCAGCATTGTTGAACTGACCTCCGTCTCGTCATCTTCATGGCGATTTGCGGCGCAGGTGATTTGCGCTTTGCCAGGTAACATCGGGATTTGTCGTGATGTCGAAATTGTCCATCGTCTTCAAGCTTCTGGCCGTGCTGTCGGTCCTCGTCCTTTCGCTCGCCGGTGTCGGCGTGACGGCGATCGGCACCATGCAGAACATCAATTCCCATACGGTCGAGATTGCGGAGAGCTGGCTGCCCAGCGTGCGCGCGCTCGGCTCGCTTCGGGCCGACATCAACGAGCTGCGCGTCGCGCTCCGTCTGCATCTGATGCAGGACAGCGTTGAGGGCAAGGACGCCGCCGAAAAGCGCTTGGCTTCGCTGCGCGCGCGCATCGACCAGACCCGCAAGGTCTACGAGCCGCTGATCACCTCCGCCGAGGAGCGCTCGCTCTATGGGCAATGGAGCACGGCGTGGGCCGAGTATCTGAACGGCGTGCAGGACGTGATGGCGTTGTCGCGCAAGGGCGTTGGCCGTTTCCCGGCCGACGCCAACGAGCTGCTGCAGACCAAGGTCGCGAAGATGGCCCAGGCCGCCGACCCGCTGCTCCAGAAGGGCATCGAGATGAACAACCGCGGCGCCGAGTTGGAGACCAAGCAGGCCGCCGACAGCTACGCCATGATCTTCCGCGTGCTGGTCGGCATCATCGTGCTCTCGGTCGTGATCGCGATCGGCGCGGCCTATTATCTCGTGCGCGACGTTTCTCGTGGCATTGCCTCGATCATCCGCCCGATGCAGTCGCTCGGGGAGGGCGACCTTTCGGCCGAGGTGCCGCATCGCGGCGAGAAGACTGAGATCGGCTCGATGGCGGATGCGCTGCAGATCTTCAAAGAGGCGCTGATCGCCAAGAAGGCGGCCGACGAGGCCGCTGCGCGCGACGCCGAAGCCAAGATCGAACGCGGCCGCCGTGTCGACGCCATCACCCGCAAATTCGAAGCCATGATCGGCGAGGTCGTCGGGACCGTGTCCTCGGCCTCGACCGAGCTCGAGGCCTCCGCCTCGACGCTGACCAACACCGCGCAGCGCGGACAGGAACTCGCGACCGTCGTTGCAGCCGCCTCCGAGGAAGCCTCGACCAACGTCCAGGCGGTGGCATCCGCTTCGGAGGAGCTGTCGTCCTCCATCACCGAGATCAGCCGCCGCGTGCAGGATTCGGCGCGGATGGCGGCGGAGGCCGTCGAGCAGGCGAGCCGGACCAACGACCGCGTCAACGCGCTGTCGCAGGCGGCGTCCCGCATCGGCGACGTCGTCGAACTCATCAACACCATCGCGGGCCAGACCAATCTGCTGGCGCTGAACGCGACCATCGAGGCCGCGCGTGCGGGCGAAGCGGGCCGCGGATTCGCGGTCGTCGCCTCGGAGGTCAAGGCGCTGGCGGAGCAGACCGCGAAAGCGACCGGTGAGATCGGGGCGCAGGTGTCCGGCATCCAGGCGGCGACGCAGGAATCGGTCAGTGCGATCCAGGAGATCGGCGGCACCATCGAGCGGCTGTCCGAGGTGGCTGCGGCCATCGCCGCCGCCGTCGAGGAGCAGGGCGCGGCGACGCAGGAAATTTCGCGCAACGTGCAGCAGGCCTCGGTCGGCACGCAGGAGGTCTCGTCGAACATCACCAACGTGCAGCGCGGTGCGATCGAGACCGGTGAGGCTTCGACCGAGGTGCTGTCGGCGGCGAAATCGCTGGCGACCGACAGCACCCGGCTCAAGGTCGAGGTCGCGCAGTTCCTGGAATCGGTTCGCGCGGCGTGACCCTCAAATGCTCGTCTGCGGAGCCGGCGGCGGTGCGACCTGCCGCCGGAACAGGATGCGCTGGTAGAGCCAGCCGATCGCGACCAGCACGATGCCGAGGCACATGAATGACAGCGCGCGGTAGACGCCCGTCAGCGTCGACATGTCGATGACGAAAGCCTTCAGGATCGTCAGCGCGATCACGACGGCCGACGCCAACCGCGCCCGCTCGGAATTGACGAGAATGCCGACGCCGAGCAGCACCACGCCGAAGCCGAGCCAGCCGATCGAATAGGTGTATTGCTCGGCGCCCGTGGTCGCCCCGGCGGAGAGAATCGGGCCGTGATAGAAGCGGCGGATCTCCAGCGTGACATAGGTCAGCGCGAACAAGAGCGCGCCGCCCGCAATCGTGTTGGCGTAGGCCTTGCCGCGCTCGCCAGCCACGGCATAGGACAGCAGCAGCATCAGCACCGCCGGCAGCGCGTAGCCGAGCAGCAGCAGGTTGAACACGGCGCCGCCGATGTCGGTGCGCCACAGCAGCGGGTTCTCCAGGATCAAGAGGCCGAACACGCTGATGAGCCCGCCGATTGCCGTGAGCACGACCGCGCCGACATTGTGCACGACGCTGCGGCTGCGCAGCCTCAGGCGCTCGAGCCCAATCGCCATGGCGAGCATGACGCAGACCTGCAGCGCGCATTCGAGCAGCGACGGTGCATCCGTCATGTTACCGCCGGTCGCAAAATGGCGGATCTCCATGAAGGCGAGCAGCGCGGTGAACAAGATCGCGGCGCTCTCGACCATGCGCAGCGGCGCGTCGTCGGCGCGGCGGCGCAGGAACAGGCTCGCCGCCCAGAACGATGCCGCCGGCAGGCCGTAGCCCCACAACAGCCAGTTGAAGATCGGCGTGGTGCCGACGGCGTCGCCGACGATGCGCGGATCATAGCCGATCCGAGCGGTGACGAGGCCTGCGAAGATCGCGGCCAGCCAGCGCAGGAACGGGATCGGCCGCTGCATCGAGATCCAGGCGGTGCCGAGCGACATCAGCGCCAGTGCGATCGTGAGCCAGCCCTTCTCCAGGGCAAATGTCAGCGCCAGCGCCAGCGCACCGAGCGTGCCGGTCGCGAACAAGGCCGTGGAGATCATGGCGCCCGGCCGGGTCTCGCGGCGCGCAAGCGCTTCGGTCGCAGCGCCAAAGGCGGCGGCGAGCAGCACCGCGAGGATGGCGAACGGAATCGAGCGGTCGAGATGCGCGATGCGTGCGTAGAGCGCGACCAGGATCGCGATCGGCGTCGCGACACCCGCGACCGACCACACCACCGGAATGATCGCCGAGTTCGAACGGCCCTGCGCGAGGAAGCCCGCGATGCCGAAGCCGGCGGCGAAGATCGCCGCCATCACCAGATGCAGCGTCACCGCGCTGTCGATCGCCGTCGGTGCGATGCCGGCGATGGGGCCGCCCGGCAGCACCAGCATGTCGGGATTGGCGCGCACCGCCCATTCGGCGAATACGACGAAGACGGTCGCGGCGGCTGCGCCGAGCGCGCCGGTGGCCGCCGGCGCGCGCCAGGCGACGAGCAACGTCGCGCCGACGAGCACCGCGAAGGCGATCAGCGCCAGGTCCGCATGCGCGCTCGACAGCACGATCAGCATCGCGCCGAACAGATAGGCACCGAGCGAGCCCGACGAGACCGGCTCGATCTCACCGTCCTCGATCGTCGGGCCGAACATGAAGCCGCAGACGACGAGAAGAGCGGCAAGAACGAAGCCTGCGATCACATGGAAAGCGTGCGGCGCAACCTGCAAGTCGCCGGTATCGAGACCCGGAAAGATCCAGAGTACGGCGAAGGCGATCGTGGTGACCGCAAGCCAGCGCCACAGTCGGATACGCGCGAGGCCGAAGCTCGCGGCGGTGACGATGGCGAGATAGATATAGAGCGCCCAATAGTCCGGCTTGCCGCTGGAGACGAGGAGCGGCGTCACGAACGCGCCGACCACGCCGAGGCCGGCGAGCGCGGGCCCGTGCAAGAGAGCTGCAGCCAGCGTGCCGAGCGCGACGAGGCCGAGCAGCACGAAGGCGGTCGCGGGGACGAGGAAGCCATAGAGCGCGTAAGCCGCGTAGATGGTCGCAAATGCCACCGCCGTGCCGGCCGCGGTGAGGATCGCGGGAATGTTGGCGATCGGCAGCGCGCCGATGTTGGAGATGCTCTCCTTGCGCCGCGACCATTCGCCGGCGCCAAGCAGCGCCAGCGCGAATGCGCCGCCAAGGAACACGCGCACGCCGGGGCCGACCAGGCCGGCCTCGATCGAATAGCGCACCATGAAGAAGCCGCCGAGCGCGAGCGCAAGGCCGCCGATCCACACCACCCAGCGCGTGCCGAGCCGTTCCTCGAAGCCGGGCGCGGGTGCGGGCAGAGGCGGCGTCGCGTCGGCCCCGGTGCTCGCTGCGAGCGGAGGCGGTGAAACATCCCCCGTGACCGGCGGGGGCGGCGCCTCGGCTTCCGCTTCGGCTTGGGGCACAAGCGGCGGCGGCGCTGCGGAAGTCGTCGCGGACGCTTCAGCCCACACATCTGCCGGGATCCGCGGCGGCTGCACGGGCCGTTGCGCGTGGAACGTCGCTTCGAGCGAACTCAGCCGTCGTCGCAGCTCAGCCGCCTGGCTGGAGGCCTTGATCGCGATGATGAAAGCGATGACCGCAATGATCAGCGCGAAGACGTCAAACGGGCCGTCAGACATAAAGCCTCCAGGCAATCGGCGGGCAGGGGCCGATCACACATATCTCGGGTTAGCGCCGGGAGCGTACGCGCAAGCCCGGCGCGGGCCGCTCCTGGAGCACGTCGCGACGGAAGCGGTAGAGCGCCGCCGGACGTCCGCCCGTCTGTGTCGACATCACCCCGGTCGGTTCGACCAGGGCTTCCATTTCGACCAGGCGGCGGAAATTTTGTTTGTGCAGGTGTCGGCCGGAGATCGCCTCCACCGTATACTGCAATTCGGTAAGTGTGAACTCGGCGGGCAAAAGTTCAAAGACCACAGGACGATACTTCAGTTTTGCACGCAGTCGCGCGATCGCTGTCGCAAGAATCCGGCGGTGGTCGAAGCGCATGGATGTGCCGAGCGCGGACGGTGCCTTGCGCGCTAATGCCGCAGGACGGCCGTCGCGCCGCGCTTCCTCGACCAGCCCGGCCTCGTACAGGAGCTCGTAGCGGTCGAGCACGCGCTCCTCGTCCCAGGCCGCGCCCTCGAGACCGAAATAGAACCGCACCCGATCCTTGCGCGGCAATGCGCGCGTCGTCTCCGGCGTCTCCACTTCAGCCCACTCGGTCAATGCCGGGATGATGTCGTTCGCGATGATCGCGGGCGGCCCCTCGCGCCGGTCCTCCCAAGGCAGGAAGCGATACCATGGCGCGAAGCTCGCACGCGTGGCTGCGAGGTCGCCGCCGATGGCGCGCGTCAGTGCGAGATAGCCGATCGACACCATGTGCGCGCCGGTGTCGCCGGCCTCGGCATGCCGGCCGCGATCGCCGAACGTGTAGAGCTGTTCGACATAGCCGAGCCGCAGGCCCGTCTGTTCCTCGACCCAGGCCCGCAGGCCAATCTCGAAGGTGCGATGGCTCGGCGCATCGAACGGGCCGAACGGCAGGCCGGCCAGCCCGTCACTGTCGCGCGCGGTGAGGATCAGCGGCTCATGATTCTCGATCGCGACGATCGCGGCAGTCAGGCCGATCTCGATCGGCGTCAGCAGCTTTTCGCTCATGCGACGGCGATCGCGTGAGTGATGAGACAGGTGTGCCAATTGATTGGGCCGGTCTCGCTGCGAGCTCGCTGTAACCTCTCCCGCTTGCGGGAGAGGTCGGCGCGCAGCGCCGGGTGAGGGCTTTCTCCTCGAGGGGACTGTCCCGATGCGGAGATACCCTCTCCCCACCCCTCTCCCGCAAGCGGGAGAGGGAGCACACCCACGATTTCGTGCGCAACGATCATTCGAGCTCGATCACGAACGGGCGGCCCTCGACCATCATCGCGCCCGGGCCCATCTCGTCGAGTGCGCGCAGCATGCGGCCGTTGCGCCCCAGCGCACGGTCGGCAAGCCCGACGATGCGGCGGTTCGGCGAGGCGATCGGGGAAGCCGCCCGGATCTTCTTCGCGATCTCGGTCTCGTCGCGATTCGGATTGAGTGCGCACACGGCGGCGAAGGCGCTCGCGGTGGAGCGGCTGATGCCCGCATAGCAATGCACCACCAGCGGCGCGTCGCGATCCCAGCCGCGCACGAAGTTCAGCACCTGCTCGATATGCGTTTCCGATGGCGCGACGAAGCCGTCCATCTCCTCGGTGATGTCGTCCATCGACACCTTGAGATGGTTGGCCGGCAGCACCGACACCGGCCGGGCCACCTGCTCGACATTGGCCATCACGGTCAGCACGTGGCTGGCCTTGGTGAGGCGGACGGTTTCGGGAAGGGCGGCGAGGGAACAGACGTGGATCATGGCGGACCTTTTTCCGCAGATTATAGCGAGCGTTGGCGGTGTGGGCAAAGCGAAGCGCACCCACCACTTTCGTCTCATTTGCGAAAAATGGGTGGGCACGGCGCAAGGGCGCCTTTACCCGCCCTGCAGGACTCTAACCCACGACAACGATCACGCAAACACTGCGGCAAACCGCTCCAGAAACTGCTTCTCAGCCCGGGCAGCCGTCCAGGGGGTGAGATAGTCGCGCCGGACGTTGTCGGAGAGGCCGGGATCCTTGCCGAACAGGCGCCTGGCCTCGCTCTCGCTGAAGCCGGCGAGCGTCGTCGCCTCCAGATAGGCCGCGCCGCGATCGGCGGCCTTGATCGCCAGCGTGATCTCCTCCGGCAGTACCGGCGGCAGGCCAAAGCGGATGTGGATGGCGCCGAGCAGGCGTTTCTCGACCGCCTTGTAATGACCGTCGAGCACGGCCTTGAATGGCGAGATCATGTCGCCGATCACATATTCGGGCGCGTCATGCAGCAGCGCGGCAAGCCGCATGCGCTGATCCACGCGCGGGCTCTCGTGCCGCATCACGGTTTCGACCAGCAGCGTATGCTGCGCGACCGAGAAGATGTGTGCGCCGATGGTCTGGCCGTTCCAGCGGGCGACACGCGCCAGCCCATGCGCGACGTCGGCGATCTCGATGTCGAGCGGGGAGGGATCGAGCAAATCGAGCCGCCGGCCCGACAGCATGCGCTGCCAGGCGCGGGACGCCACATCGCGTGACGACTTCCTGGCCGTCATTTGGACTTGAGGCGCGGCTTGCGCTGCGTCTTGCCGCAGCTCGCGTGACAATGGCAGTCGACGAGATGATCGTTGACCATGCCGGTCGCCTCCATGAAGGCATAGACGATGGTCGGGCCGACGAACTTGAAGCCGCGCGAGGACAGCTCCTTGGAGATCTGCATGGAGAGCGGCGTCGAGGCCGGCACGCTCGCGGTGGTCTTGAAATGATTGACCTTGGGCCTTCCGTCCATGAAGTCCCACAGCAATTTCGAGAAGCCGGGGCCCTTCTCCATGATGTCGAGATAGGATTTCGCGCTTGATATCGCGCCGTCGATCTTGGCCTTGTTGCGCACGATTCCGGCGTCGTTCATCAGCGCGTGAACTTTCTTCTCGTTGTAGCGTGCGATCTTTTCCGGCTGGAAATCGTCGAAGGCTTTGCGAAAATTGTCGCGCTTGCGCAGGATCGTGATCCAGGACAGGCCGGCCTGGAAACCGTCGAGGATCAGCTTCTCGTAGAGCGCGCGGTCGTCATATTCCGGCACGCCCCATTCGGTGTCGTGATAGGCGACGTAGAGCGGATCTTCGCCGGGCCAGGGGCACCGCGTCTTTCCGTCGGCATGCAGGCGAGGGGCGCGGCTCATGCGATGGGCTGCTTGGCTGGAATGCGGACGATGTCAGGTTCCGCCAGCCTCACAGCGAGGCCACCGGCAGTCAACGTCTGTCCCGCATCGAGCGCATCGGCGACGCGGTCGATGCGCACGAGCGCGATACCCTTGCCCTGCGCCGACGAGCCCATCGTGCCGACCGGCTTGTCGCCGGCCATGACGCTGACGCCGGGCTCCGGCGAGGAGTCCTCGAGCAGCACCTTGACGCTACGGGTGCGCGCAGTGCCGCGATGCTGCATGCGCGAGACGACCTCCTGGCCGACATAGCAGCCCTTGTCGAAATCGACGCCGGAAAGGCGGTCCATGTTGGTCTCGTGCGGGAACGCATCGCTGTACGTGAAATCGAGCCCGCCGCGCGGCACGCCGAGCGCGATGCGGTGGGCCTCGTATGCGGCGGCGTCGACGAGCTCGGCGCCGATCAGATCGGACAGCTTCTGTTTGAGGTCTTCAGGGATCAGGATGCGATAGCCGAGGTCTTCATTGCGTGGATCGGCGAAGGCGAGATCGGGCTGGGCCGCGGGCTTGCCGTCCCAGGCCGCGAGCACGCCGAGATCCTCGGACAGGTTTTCCACCGTGACCTTGGCCCGCAGCTTGTAGAATTTCAGCTTGGTGGCGAGGCCGTCGGCAAGCGGCTTCGGGCAATCGATCAGGAACCCGCCGCCATGACCGGCAGGCGCTTCCGTGATCAGAAAATCCACGATGATCTTGCCCTGCGGCGTCAGCAGCGCGCCGAATCGGCCGAAGCCCGGCTTCAGCTTGTCGACATCGGTCGTGACGAGGCCATTGAGGAAGTTGCGCGCATCCTCGCCCGCGACCTTGATCACGCCCCGGTCCGGAAGAAACGCTGATTTCATACGAAAATCTCTTGCGACATGTTGCTCCGGAACGTAAGCCCGCAAGGCAAAAACGACAAGACCTCAAGCCCTGCGCTTGGGGACGAGAGAGGCCTTCAGCCATGACCCAGCGTTTCGACGTGATCCTCAAGGGCGGCACTGTCGTCAACCAGGACGGCGAGGGAGCCCGCGATATCGGCGTCGTCAACGGCCGCATTGCCGAGATCGGCGCGCTGTCGCAGGCTTCCGCCGCGGAGGTGATCGACTGCAAGGGCCTGCACATCCTGCCCGGCGTGATGGATACGCAGGTGCATTTCCGCGAGCCCGGGCTGGAGCAGAAGGAAGACCTCGAGACCGGCTCGCGCAGCGCCGTGATGGGCGGCGTCACCGCCGTGTTCGAGATGCCGAACACCTCGCCATTGACCGTGACCGAGGCCACCTTCACCGACAAGGTGAAGCGCGCTCATCACCGCATGCATTGCGACTTCGCATTCTTCATCGGCGGCACCCGCGAGAATGTGCAGGACTTGCCGGTGCTGGAGCGTGCACCCGGCTGCGCCGGCGTCAAGGTCTTCATCGGCTCCTCGACCGGCGCGCTCTTGGTGGAGGATGACGAAAGCCTGCGCCGCATCTTCCAGGTGATCCGCCGCCGCGCCGCGTTCCATGCCGAGGACGAGTACCGCCTCAACGAGCGCAAGCCGCTGCGTATCGAGGGCGACACGCGCTCGCACCCGGTGTGGCGCGACGAGACTGCGGCGCTGATGGCGACGCAGCGGCTGGTGAAGCTCGCGCACGAGACGGGCAAGCGCATCCATGTGCTGCATATCTCGACCAAGGAAGAGATCGAATTTTTGCGCGACCACAAGGACGTCGCCTCCTGCGAGGCGACGCCGCATCATCTCACGCTGGTTGCGCCTGAATGCTACGAGCGGCTCGGCACGCTGGCGCAGATGAACCCGCCGGTGCGCGGCGCCGATCACCGCGCCGGGATCTGGCGCGGCATCGAGCAGGGCATCATCGACGTGCTCGGCTCGGACCACGCCCCGCATACGCTCGAAGAGAAGCAGAAGACCTATCCGGCCTCGCCCTCCGGCATGACCGGCGTGCAGACGCTGGTGCCGCTCATGCTCGACCACGTCAATGCGGGGCGGTTGTCGCTGGCGCGTTTCGTCGATCTCACCAGCGCCGGCCCCGCGCGCCTCTACAACATGGCCTGCAAGGGCCGCATCGCCGCCGGCTACGACGCCGACTTCACCGTCGTCGATCTCAAGCGCAGCGAGACCATCACCAACAAATGGGTCGCGTCCAAGGCCGGCTGGACCCCCTATGACGGGTTGCGCGTCACCGGCTGGCCCGTAGGCACCTTCATCCGCGGCCGCCGCGTGATGTGGCAGGGCGAGCTCGTGACGGCCTCGCAAGGTGAGCCGGTGCGGTTTCTGGAGACGTTGAAGGCGTAGGGATTGCAGGTAACACAAACGTCCCGCACACCCGGTGTCGTCCTGGCGAAAGCCAGGACCCATTCCCCCGGCTGCATTTCGTTGCGAAGATGGGTGGCTACGCTTGTGCGCCACAACTTGATCCTGTGGCAATGGGTCCTGGCTTTCGCCAGGACGACGCTGAGGGAGGAGTGAATGACCCAACCGACACCCCTCATCACCACCGAGCAACTCGCAGCCCAGCTCGGCGATCCCAACCTGCGCCTCTACGACTGCACGACCTACAACGAGCCGGTGCCACCAGGCAGCGATGTGCCCTATCACGCGGTGCCCGGCGACAAGACGTTCGAGGCGGGCCACATCCCGGGCGCTGATTTTCTCGACCTGCAAGGCGAGTTCTCCGACGCCTCCGCGCAGCAGTTCTTCATGATGCCTGATGTGGCCCAGTTGGAGGCCGCCTTCGGCCGCCACGGCCTCGATGCATCCAAGTCCGTCGTGCTCTACAGCATCGGCACCATGATGTGGTCGACGCGGTTCTGGTGGATGCTGCGCTCGCTCGGCGTCGATGCGCGCGTGCTCGATGGCGGCCTCGACAAATGGAAGGACGAGGGGCGCCCGATCGTAACAGGCGCGCCGAAGGGTTATCCCGCCACGACCTTCAAGGCCACGCCGCGCGCAGGTTTCTTCGTCGACAAGAATGCAGTGAAGGCGCGGCTCGGCGATCCCGCGACTGTTATCGTCAACGCGCTCGGTCCGCAGTTTCATCGCGGCCTCGAGCCGAGCCGCTACGGGCGGCCCGGCCGTGTTCCCGGCAGCGTGAACGTTCCCGCGGCAACGCTCACTAGTTCCGACAAGACGCTGACGACGCTCGCCGATGCCGAAGCCAAATTCGTTGCGGCAGGCGTCACCCGTGACAAGAATGTGATCTGCTATTGCGGTGGCGGCATCTCGGCGACGATCGACCTGCTGCTGCTGACGCAGCTCGGTTACGACAAGCTGACGCTATACGATGCCTCGATGGGCGAGTGGGCGAGGGATCCGGCGCTGCCGATCGAGACGGATTAGGCCTCCGGGGGAGGCCAGAAAGTTGGGAACCTTTCCCTTGGGGCGGCATCCAATGTCCGGACGAAGCCAAACGAGCAGGTGACCGCCATGCCACGGACCGCAGCCGGCCTATCCGCCGGCGCCAAAACATCGGAAATCCGGACCCTGGAAGCCGAACTGGTCGAGCGGGCGCGGGGCCGTGACGAGGCCGCGTTACGCGAGATCATGCAGGCCAACAACCGCAGGCTCTATCGTCTGGCGCGCGGAATTCTGCGCAGCGACAGCGAAGCCGAGGATGTCGTTCAGGAAACCTATGTCCGCGCCTTCACCCATCTCGACGGCTTCCGCGGCGAGTCCGGGCTGTCGACCTGGCTGTCGCGCATCGCCATCAACGAGGCGCTTGGCCGGGCGCGAAGCGCCAGGCCGCATGTCGAGCTCGGCTCGGTGCCCGAAGCGATGCTCGAGGCGCAGATCATCAAATTTCCCGTTTCTTCCGCAGGCGATCCGGAAAGGACCATGGCCCAACGTGAAATCCAGCGCGTCGTCGAGCGCGCCATCGATGAGTTGCCGCATGTCTTCCGCATGGTCTTCGTCGCACGCGTCATGGAAGGCATGAACATCGAGGAGACCGCCGAGCTGCTCGGCGTCAAGCCCGAGACCGTGAAGACGCGGCTGCACCGTGCGCGGACCATGCTGCGCGAGAACGTCGAGAAGGAGATTGGTCCGGTGGTGATGGATGCGTTCCCGTTCGCCGGGTGGCGCTGCGAGCGGCTCACTGTGTCAGTGCTGAAGCGGCTCGGCATCGGCGGCTGAAGTTTTTCGGGAACGTTCGCGCCAGAGTCCCATCCAACGCCTGTGAAGCAACGCGCCGGCAAAGCGTCCGGCACCACAGGAGTGTCAAACCATGTTCGTTCGTTGGAGCGCGGCGATCGCCGCTGCAGTCTTGTTGTCGAGCCCCGCGCTGCTGCAAGACGCCAGAGCAGCCGACAAGCCGACCGATCCGCAGATCGCCCATATCGCCTACACCGCGGGCGTGATCGATATCAACGCAGCCAAGCAGGCGCAGAAGAAGGCCAGGAACAAGGACGTGAAGGCGTTTGCCGAGGACATGCTGCGCGACCACGAGGCCGTCAACAAGCAGGCGCTCGCGCTGGTCAAGAAGCTGAACGTCACGCCTGAAGACAACGACACCAGCAAGGCGCTGTCGAAGCAGGCAAGCGAGAAGCTCGCCGAATTGGACAAGCTGAGCGGTGCGGCGTTCGACAAGGCCTATGTCGCGAACGAGGTCGCCTACCACAAGACGGTCAACGGCGCGCTGGAAACCCAGCTCATTCCATCCGCCAGCAATGCCGAACTGAAGAGCCTGCTGCAGACCGGCCTGAAAATCTTTCAGGGCCATCAGCAGCACGCCGAGCATGTCGCGGCGGAGCTGAAATAGGGAGGCGATGATGCCGGGACGATTGTCCGCGATCGCGACAGCGGTCCTGCTCGTGGCGTTGGCCGTCCCGGCGCACGCTGCGACAATAGAGATCACGATGGAGAATCTCGAAGTGTCGCCGAAAGACGCTTCGGCGAAGGTCGGCGACACCATTGAATGGATCAACAAGGACGTCTTCGCCCACACTGCGACGGCCAGGAACGGCGATTTCGACGTCAACCTGCCGGCGAAAAAATCAGGGACGTTGGTTTTGAAGAAGGCGGGCACGATCGATTATTACTGCCGCTTTCATCCCAACATGAAAGCGACGCTCAAGATCGAGCCTTAGCGGGCTGGGGGCGCATCCCCGTTTGCAGCGGAAACTGGCCCCGCCCGCGTGGCGGGGTCATTTTCGGCAAGGCTTACTGCCTGGAGAAAGACTTACTGTCTGGAAATGTCGACCGAGAATTCGCCGTTGCGGATTCGGCCGGGAAAGCCTTCGACGAACTTCGCCACCGCGTCCTCGCCATAGGTGCCGACGAGCTCGGCAAGGGCCGCGAACAGGCTCGCCTGCGCCAGGCAGTCGCCGTCGACGCCATCATGGCGTGCTTCGGCCCAGGCCTCGTTGAGATAGCTCAGTGCGGCCTGTTTCTGCTCGTGATCGGGCAGCGGCGCGCGTGCGGGGGCGTAGGACACTGGATGGCTCATGAAACTCGTCGGGGCTGGGGCGCGATCCACGGCGATGCGCTGTGCGAGAGGTGTAGCACGCGGGTTAACGCCCGCTAGGCCACATCTTTAGGAACGGTTAACGGCTGTGTACAAAGTCGATGACAGGGTTCCCGCCGCTGTCATTCCGGGGCGCGCGCAGCGCGAGCCCGGAATCCATCTGGTCGCAGAGACGGTGGAAGAATGGATTCCGGGCTCGCGACTTTGTCGCGCCCCGGAATGACGAATGGAGAGTTCAGTTCGCGTAACGCGCCGTGAGATCGCGCGAGATCTTCGCGCCTTCCTCGATGTAGCGGCGGATCGCCACCGTCGCGGCCGGCGTGCAGCTCCGGTAGGTCTGCTGGAAACCGTTATAGCCGCGGTTGAAGCCGGCGATCATGCGGGTGCGGCGTTCGCCGGCGGGGGTTTCGGCATCGATCAGCGCCTGCATCTCGCTGCGCCATTTGTTGCCCTCGTTGGACCCGCAGATGCCGCGCAGATAGTGCAGCCCGCCGAGGATCTCCGCCAGCCGCTGCAAATCGCCGTCAAACGGCGCTGCCCCGTCCTGAGCCCTCGTGGGCACCGAGGCGCAGGCGAGAATCAGGGCAAAAATGGCCAAAAATCGCGTCGACATCGGCCGGGTGTATGCCTCCTCGGGGCCGTGGACGCAAGGCGGGGCCGTCAGGGGCCGATCAGCCCGCGGGCGGACTGGATGACCTCTTCCAGCCCGCCGGTCAGCTTGAGGTCGCCAAGGCTCGCCAGGGCCTCCGGGGCGATCCAGCGGTAGTCGTCGAGCTCGTCGTTGAGAACCGGCTCCCGGGCCACCCAGCGGGCGGCAAAGGACATGATCAGATAGTGGCCGGCGCCCGCCGCGGCCGGCAGCACTTCGCGCCAGCCCGCGAGCCCAACGATGTCGATATCGAGCCCGGTCTCCTCGTCGATCTCGCGCGCCAGCGCCTGGTGCAGCGATTCGCCGAATTCGACCCGGCCGCCCGGCAGCGAATAGAACCCCTTTGCCGGCGAGCGTGCGCGACGGGTCAGAAGCACCTTGCCGTCTCGAAAAATCGCGGCACTGACCGCGATCTGGGGACGGGAGGGCTGAACGATCGCAGCCATGACTTCACCTGCTCGGGCCTAGTTCGCCATGATGGTGTCGATGTCGGCTTCCGCGCCGCCATTGATGATGCCGCCGCAGGCCGCGATCAGCGGCTTGACCCACTGGGCGGCCTGCTCGGCGAGGCGAACGCGGGTCGTGTCCTTCTCGACCTCGCGCATGGCCGAGCCGACCGCCGTCAGGATCGAGGTCATGGTGTCGGTGAGGTGGTCGAACTGGGCGCGCACGTTCGGGTCGGCCTTTTCATAGGCCTCGATCGCCAGATCCCGGGCCTTGAAATTCGAGGCGGTGAAATGCTCGGCATAGGACAGCGGCGACCAGGTCAGAAAATCTTCCGCGCATTCCGGCATGTCCGGCACCATTTCCAGTAGCATCACGGCTTCATTGAAATGGTTGAGATAGTCGGTGGCAAGCCCGGTCCGCGGGTTGATGTTGGCCACGCGCAGCCGCTCGGCCCAAGCCGCGGCCTCGGGCGCCGTCTGTCCATGCATTCGCGCCGGCTGGGAGACCGTTGAGCTCATCTGCCGCAGTGTTAACGTTCGGGGTTAAAAGGACCTGAACGGACCCTATATAGGCCCTCAAGGATGTGTGGACGCTTCGTCATAACTTCGGCCCCCGCGGCTTTGCGGCAACTGTTCGGCTACATCGAGCAGCCGAACTTCCCGCCCCGGTTCAACGTGGCCCCGACACAACCGATTCCGGTCGTGCTGGCCGAGAACGGCGCGCGCCATTTTCGCCTGATGCGCTGGGGCCTGTTGCCGGGCTGGGTCAAGGATCCCCGCGGGTTTACGCTCCTGATCAATGCGCGTTCCGAGACGGTGCTGGAGAAGCCCGCCTTCAAACGCGCGATTCGCCGGCGGCGCGGCCTGATTCCGGCCGACGGCTATTACGAATGGAAGACGGAGGATGGCCGCAAGCAGCCATTCTTCATCCATCGTGCCGACGGCGCGCCGCTCGGCTTTGCCGCATTGTTCGAGACCTGGGTCGGGCCGAACGGCGAGGAACTCGACACGGTCGCGATCGTCACGGCGGCCGCAGGCGAGGATCTCGCCACGCTGCATGATCGCGTGCCCGTCACCATCAGTCCGCGCGATTTCGAGCGCTGGCTCGACAGCCGCAGCGATGACGTCGATGCCGTGTTGCCGCTGATGACCGCGCCACCAATCGGCGAATTCACCTGGCACCCGGTCTCCACCCGCGTCAACCGCGTCGTCAACGACGACGACCAGTTGCTGTTGCCGATCAGCGCGGAAGAGATGGAGGCGGAGGCTCCGAAGAAGAAGGTGGTGCGGAAAGCGGCGGCCGGGTCGGCCGATGACGGGCAGGGGTCGTTGTTTTAGGCGGCTTCGCCCTTACACGATCTCCCTCGCCCGCAACGCTGCGATCTCCGCCGCGTCGAACCCCAGTTCGCCCAGCACCGCGTCCGTATCCGCCCCCAGCTCCGGCGCCATGCGGTCCAACCTGCCGCCGCCATGCGCGAGCTTGAATCCGCTGCCGGCGAAACGAAGGCGGCCGTAGGGCGTATCGAGTTCCTGGATTGCGCCGCGCGCCTTGATCTGCGGATGGTCGATGACTTCCTCGACCTTCCAGATGCTGGCGCAGGGCGCGCCGGCATCTTCCAGGATGGTCTCCCATTCGCGCGCCGGCCTGGCCGCGAGTGCCTGTTCGATGATGGCGCGCAGCGCCGGCTCGTTCTCGTTGCGCGCAAACCAGTCGGCAAAGCGCGGATCGCTGAGCGTGTCCTCACGGCCGAGCGCCGACATCAGCGCGCGATATTGCTTCTCGTTGTTGACGGCGAGCAGGATGTGACCGTCGCCGCATCTAAACAAATTCGCCGTGGTCCTGCGGCTGACAGCCTGATTGCCCGACAGCTGCTGGCGATGGCCGGCGACCGACCAGTCCGCGACCTGCCCCGAGAGAAACGCCATCGTCGCCTCCAGCATGGAGACGTCGATCAGCTGGCCCTTGCCGGTGCGATCGCGCTGGTACAGCGCGCTCGACACGCCGAACGCAGCCGTGGCGCCCGACAGCACGTCGCACACCGCAAAGCCCGCACGCGTCGGGCCGGTTTCGGGATGACCCGTGATCGCCATGATGCCGGACAGCGCCTGCATCTTGCCATCATAGCCGGGGCGAAGCCGGTCCGGACCGGTCTGGCCGAAGCCTGATACCGCGCAGTAGATCAGTTTCGGATTGATCGCGGACAGCGCGTCATAGCCGATGCCGAGCTTGTCCATCACGCCGGGGCGGAAATTCTCCATGACCACGTCGACCTGGCTCGCGAGCTTCTTCACGATCGCGATCGCATCCGGCTTTTGCAGATCGAGCGTCAGGCTGCGCTTGTTGCCGTTGATGGCCTGGAACGCCGGCGCGAGGCCGCGCTCGGCCCATTCGCGCGAGAGCGGCGTGCGGCGCATGTCCTCGCCCTCGCGCCGCTCGACCTTGATGACGTCGGCGCCCAGCAGCGCGAGCTGGTAGCTCGCATAGGGGCCGGCCAGCACTTGCGTGAAGTCCAGGATCTTCACGCCCTCGAACGGTCGCGTCACGTCGCTCTCCCTGTTTCTTTTGGTTGTCGGAGGACGTCAGGCGGCGCGATTGCCGCGCGCGATCTCCTTCTGCTTGTCGAATTCGGCACGGCGGCGCGCCAGCTCTTCGGCTGAGAGCTGCGCGACGTTGTTGTAGTCGAGCTTCCAGGAGGCGTCCTCGCTCCAGCGCAGCGGCGACTGCATCGTGGTCTGCGGGCCGCTCGCGGTCTCCAGCAGTTTCAGCGCCAGCTCCAGCGTCTGCGCCTGCGAGGCGATGTCGTGCGGCTTGCCGGCGGAATTGCCGAGTGGGAAATCCGAGAACAGGAAGCGCGGCACGGCGGCGTGCTCGATGATGTCCTTGGCGCAACCCATGATCACGGTCGGAATGCCATTTGCCTCGAGATGCCGCGCCACCAGCGCTGTGGTCTGGTGGCAGACCGGGCAGTTCGGCACCAGCACCGCGACATCGACCTTGTCGGCAAGGCAGCGCGCCAGGATCTCCGGCGCGTCGGTGTCGAGGGTGACGCGATGGCTGCGGTTGGTCGGCGCGCCGAAGAAGCGCGGGGCCACCTCGCCGACGCGCTCCGCAGCGCTCGCCTTCAAAAGCTGCGGCAGCGGAAACCAGCTGCCATTGTCGGTGGCCGTGGTGTGCTTGCGGTCGTAGCCGATATGCGAGATGCGAAGGTCGTGCTGCTTCGCCGTGTCGCCGTCATAGACCTGGTAGAATTTGGCGCCGCCATTATACGCCGCGCCCGGCCCCTGGTCGCCCTTGGTGGGATCGTAAGGCGCGGCGGTCGTGATGATGGTGACGCGCGATTGCGACAGCGGCTTCTTCAGCGGCTGGAACGGCGCCTCGGTGTAGTGGGCCCAGCGATACGCCGTGGTGTAGCCGATCGCGGCGTAATAGTCCCGCGTGCGCTGCATATAGGGAATGGGGGCGTCATAGTCGGGCGCAAAGCCGAATTCGTCGTCGCGCGAAGCGGACATGGGGCGCGTCTCCTGGTTCTTGTTGGCGACAGACTAGAGATAGTTTTGGTGTTGCTCAACGGGGAGAGTGGTGGCGCAGGTCAGAATTGCACTGATAGAGCCAGGCTCGCTTTTTTCCCTCTCCCCTTGCGGGAGAGGGTGGCTCGCCGCGAAGCGGCGAGACGGGTGAGGGGTCTCTATCCGCATGCAACTGAGCTCGTGGAAACGTACCCCTCATCCGGAGCTTCGCGCCACCTTCTCCCGCAAGGGGAGAAGGAAGAAAGCAGCTCGGCACCTACCTGAACACATGCAGCGCCGCGTATTGCAGCAGCATGATTGCCTTGGCGTCGATGATGCGGCCGTCCGCGATCATCGAAAGCGCCTCGTCGATGCCGAGCTCCAGCACCTCGATGTCCTCGCCTTCATGCTCGAGGCCGCCGCCGTCGCTGACCCGCATCTCCGGTTCGTATTCGGCGACGAAGAAATGCAGCTTCTCGGTGATGGCGCCGGGGCTCATGAACGCCTCGAACACCTTGTGGACGTGGTGCAGGCGATAGCCGGTTTCCTCCTCGGCCTCGGCGCGGATGCGCATTTCGGGCGACGCGTCGTCCAGCACGCCGGCGGCCGCCTCGATCAGCAGATCGTCGTAGCCGCGGATGAACGCCGGCAGGCGGAATTGCTTCACCAGGATCACCGTACGGCGTGCCAGATTATACGGCAGCACGGCCGCGGCGTTGTCGCGCTCATAGGTCTCGCGGTGCTGCGTCTGCCATTCGCCATTGGCGCGTCGGTACTCGAACGTCGTGGTCTTCAAGGTTGTCCAGCCGTCCGAGAGCACGCGGACGTCCTTGATGCGGACGCGGTCGGAAATCGTCATGCTTCGATCTCAATTGCTTGGCGTTGTGGTGCGGCCGTCGAGCCACTTCTGGAACATCACCGAGGTCGATTCCTCGAAACCCAGAGACTGGTAGAACGCATTGGCCTGCTCATTCCCGCGCCGGACCAGGAGCTGGAGCTTCAGAATTCCAGCCCGGCGCAGCCAGTCTTCGGCCGCGGCCATGATGACGCGGCCGTAACCACGCTTCTGGCTATCCGGATCGACGGCGACGTAATAGACCCAGCCGCGATGGCCGTCATGGCCGACCATGACGGTGGCGACGATGGCGCCGGCCTCGCGGCCGAGCAGGATCGTGGAATTATCGCGCCGCCGCGCCAGCGCGATGTCGGCATGCGGATCGTTCCACGGCCGCGTCAACCCGCAGCGCTGCCACAGCGCGACCACCGGCTCGACATCGGCCTCGGTGATCGCGTCGATCGCGAAAGCACTCACAGCACTTTGCCCGGGTTCATGATTCCAAGCGGATCGAGCATCGCCTTGAGCTGCCGCATCAGCTCGATTGCGGTCTTGTCCTTCACGTCGGGCAGCTCGTCGCGCTTGAGCACGCCGATGCCGTGCTCGGCCGAGATCGAGCCGCCCATGCGCAGTACGATCGCGAACACGACCGCGTTCATCTCGTGCCAGCGCGCCAGATAATCCGCGGTGTTGGCGCCGATGGGCTGGCTGACATTGTAGTGCAGATTGCCGTCGCCGAGATGGCCGAACGGCACCGGTCGCGCGCCGGGGATCAGTTTGACCACGGCTTCATTGGCCTCGGCGATGAAGGCGGGCACGGTGGCCACCGGCACGGAAATGTCGTGCTTGATCGAGCCGCCCTCCGGCTTCTGCGCCGACGACATCTCGTCGCGCAGCTTCCAGAAGCCGGCGCGCTGGGTCAGATTGGCCGCGATCACCGCGTCGTCGACGATCTCGTCCTCCATGGCGCGGCCGAGAATCGTTTCCAGCGGCGTGCGTGCGTCGTCGCCTGGCGACGACAATTCCATCAGCACGTACCAGGCATGCTTTTGCGCGAGCGGATCGCGCACGTCGATGCCGTGGCGGATCGAGAAATCGACCGCCATCTCCGAGAGCAGCTCGAAACTCGTCAGCGCATTGGCGGCCTCGCTTTGCGCGATCGCCAGCAGCTTCAGCGCGGCGTCCGGCGACTTCAGCCCGACGAAGGCGGTCTCGATCGACCGCGGCTTCGGAAACAGTTTTAGCGTCGCCGCGGTGATGATGCCGAGCGTGCCTTCCGCACCGATGAAGAGATTGTGCAGATTGTAGCCGGTGTTGTCTTTCTTCAGCTTCGACAGCACGTTGAGCACACGCCCGTCCGCCAGCACCACTTCCAGCCCCAGCGCCATCTCGCGCGCGACGCCATAGGCGAGCGCGGCGGTGCCGCCGGCATTGGTCGAGAGATTGCCGCCGATGGTGCAGCTCCCTTCCGCGCCCAGCGAGAGTGGAAACAGCCGGTCCATTTCGGCGGCCTTCTGCTGCGCGATCTGAAGCACGACGCCGGCCTCGCAGGTCATGGTGTTCGACGCAGTGTCGATCTCGCGGATCTTGTCGAGCCGGCGCAGCGACACCACCACCTCACCATTGTGCGGGGTCTGGCCGCCGACCAGCCCGGTATTGCCGCCCTGCGGCACCAGCGCGATTTTGTGCTCGGAGGCGAGCTTGCAGATAGCGGCGACTTCGGCGGTCGAGCCGGGGCGCAGCACCAGCGGCGAGCGGCCGTGGAACAGATTGCGCTCCTCGGTGACATAGGCCTCGATGTCGGCCGCATCGGTGATGGCGTGCCTCTCGCCGACGATCTTGCGGAATTGTTCGATCAGCTCGGGCGCTAGCGGTGGGGTGCCGGGATGATTGATGTTCATTGTCTTCTCTTGCTTCGCTCTTATCGCGCCACAGCCGCCCGGCGCAGCCGGTCATTGATCGCTTCGCCCAGATCTTGTTCGGGGATCGCCATCACCGCGATCGCCCGCGGCCCGCTGGCATCGAGGGCGCGAAGATAGCCGAACAGATTGGCGGCGGCTTCATCGAGATCGCCGGTGGGCGACAAATTCATGACGGCAGCGGCGGCCTCCACGCCGGGCAGGCGCGCGGGGCCGAACGCCAGCAGCGCTTCGCCCGGCGCCACGTCCTGCGCATTGAGCCGTACATGGGCACGCGGCGCGTAATGCGAGGCCAGCATGCCCGGGGCGAGCGGCTGGCTGTCGTCGCTGTCGGCCTCCGCAGGCAGTCGCGCCAGCGCTGCGCCGAGCACGGCCTCGATCCGCTCGCGTGACAGCCCGCCGGGCCGCAGCAGCATCGGCGCATTGAAGCAGCCGACGATCGTCGATTCGACGCCGACCGTAACCGGCCCGCCGTCGACGATCAGGTCGATCCGCCCCGCAAGGTCGCCCTCGACATGGGCTGCAAGCGTCGGCGAGACGTGGCCGGAGAGGTTGGCGGACGGCGCCACCACCGCCCCGCCGAAGGCGCGCAGGATTGCCTGCGCCACCGGATGGGCCGGAATGCGGATCGCGACCGTATCGAGGCCCGCGGTGGCGAGCTCGGCCACCGGGCAGTTTTCCGTTTTCGGCGCCACCAGCGTCAGCGGCCCCGGCCAGAACGCCTCCGCGAGGCGCAAGGCGCAGGCGTCGAATCGCCCGATCCTCCGCGCGGCCGCGAGGTCGGCGACGTGCGCGATCAGCGGATTGAAGGCCGGCCGCCCCTTGGCTGCGTAGAGATGGGCGATCGCGCCGGCATTTCCGGCGTCCGCTCCGAGCCCGTACACCGTTTCGGTCGGGAACGCGACCAGCCCGCCGGCGGCCAATGTCCGGGCGGCAGCTTCCGCGCCGGCCGCACCGGCCGGTAAAATCAGCGTTTCAAGACCCGTTTTCACAGGGATAAGATTCCTCAGCTCGGCCGCTTGCGGTGCGCCAAACCCGACGCTATAAGCCGGCCTCTTGTCGGAGTGTGGCTCAGCCCGGTAGAGCACTGCGTTCGGGACGCAGGGGTCGCAGGTTCGAATCCTGCCACTCCGACCATTCTTCCAAAAGTCGACGTTTTCCTAAAGGCTCGTTCCCAAAGGCTTGGCGGACCGGCCGCCGGACGCCCGGGAGCGTCTTCTTGCAACGATTTTCAGGGCGGGTCCACGGCCGATTTGGCCGGACAGGGCCGCGTGTGCGAGCGGCATGGCTCGGCGTTTGGCCGATATCGATAATTCGGCGTTGCAAGCCTCGGTCAGAGGCCTATCGCCGCGCCACCAGCACACCGATCATAAACGCAATCATCAGCGCCGGCAGCGGCGCCTCGCGGACCATGCCGCGAACGATTTGTGTCCAATGCTGCTCCGGGACGAGGTTCGGAGACCTGATCTCGGGCGCTGGCTTGATGCCCCATTCGGAGGCAAGCTCGGCGATCTCGCTTGAGGCGAGCCGCGCGCCGTCGCGGACGCGGAAGATGGCGGCTTCCGTGCGCTCGCGCGGCGCAAGCAGCATCATCGTCGTGACGGCCGTACGCAGGGTCATCTCGCCGTAGCCTTGCAGCCTGACCGATTCCTCGGGGTCGGACGTCATCGCAAATACCTCCCAGCGCCAAATGCTCTACAGCGCCAAATCCCTTACAGCGCGAAGTGGCGCGCGATGGTGAATGCCATCGTCGCGCACAGGACCAGCGTGGATACAGCGCCGGCCACGCCGCGCGCGAGATCGGCCCGCGTCAGGTGCCTGGTCATGATTTTGCTCCATGCTCGGCATGGCAATGGCGGGGAGGCGGCGTTGGTTCCTTGCGCGACGGGCGAATCGCGAACGCCGGCTACTTCCGCAGCAACTCGCTCAGCGCGGCCGTCGCCTCGGCGCAGCGGATCTCGTCGATCTCGCGCGACAGGCTAAGCGCGCTCGATCTGAGCTCTTCGACTTTCCAGCTCTCGGGGTGCTGGGTCTCCAGTTGAGCGAGCCGCTTGTTCAGCTCGTCCAACCTGGTTTGCAATTGTTCGACGCTGGCGGCCCCATTCACCACCCAGACTCGTTGCGCACGCATCGTAGTTCCCCTGCTCGTCTCACGGCGTTGTGAGAGGGGTTCGTGGCCGCAATGGGAATTAGTTTTGTCCGGCTTCAGACGGACGGGAACCGTTGCAGATTGGCAACGCGAGTTCCTTCGCGTTGACCGGGAGCTACCGCCGTCGCGCGCATCAGGCCGCGCGCGGCCACTCGGTCGATCGCTTTTCAAGCCGGCTTTCGAGGATGGCGATGCTCACCCGGATATTGTCGCGGCGGGCCCGCAGGTTCTGCGCGAGCATGGGGTAGGCCACGTTCTGGGGATCGGAGATTCCAGCCTTCCGCTCTTCCTCCAGAATGTCGGCGTCGATCATTTGCATGCGCCAGCGCAGATCGGAGATCAATGCGTGGAGCTGGGTCGGCATGGTCGCTTCGAAACGGGACGTCGGATGCATGATCGCCTCACGATGAGACAGACCCACTGCGGGTCTGTGAGATTTGACTCCCGTGCAGCAAGCGGAATGCCAGTGCCCGGCTGAGCGAGTTCCTCTCCCGCGATTGCTGCGGCGTCGGGCCGGAACGATTACCACTCTTTCCCGTTGCTGCAGGGGCCTCGACAATGAGGCGATCGAGGGACCCATGCCGCTCATCCGCTATTTCGTCTTCACCGGCAGCGCTCTGCTCGCCCTCCTGTACCTTGCTGACTACTACATGGCCGGCCCCGTGAGTGCGGCTGCAGAGACCGGGCCGGACCTCTCGATCGCCCGGATCCATTCTGCGCAGACATGGCCGGAGAAGATCGTCTTCGACACCAACGTGCGACAGATTCCGTTGACCAAAACCGTGGCGTCAACATCAGACGCGGCGCCGCCGGCCGCGCCGGAAGGTACGCGCCAGGCACTTGCGATGGCGGCGCAGCCCGCCGCGGAGCTCAAGGCTTCGGACGTTAAGGCTTCGGACGCCAAGGCCGCGGAGCCCAGGCAGGCCAAGGCGGCCGCACGGAACAAGCGCGTCGCGGAGCGGCATCGTCGCCGCCAGCCCTCGCGCATGGCGGCGCGCAGTCAGTTCTTCAACGAGCCCGTCGCCGCAGAATGGTGAGCGGCGCTCCATGAGGGTATTTTCGCGCGACCTGGATGCGGTCAATCGCAATTCATCCTCGGCGCGTCCCACGTGACGGTCGGGCTGCCTCTCGGTTGGGCACCGTGCCGGACAGCGAGGCTGTGCGCGCGACGCATCGCACGATAGTCTCTGCCGCGACCTGACGGGAAGCGGACGAGGGAAAATTTGTGGCGAGATTTGTGACTGTGGCGGCCGGCCAGCTCGGCCCTGTGGCGCGGACCGAGACCAGAACCGCGGTCGTGGCGCGCCTGATGGCCCTGACGCGCCAGGCGCACGCCAACGGCTGCGACCTGATCGTCTATCCCGAGCTCGCGCTGACCACGTTCTTTCCGCGCTGGTATTTCGAGGATCAGGCCGAGATCGACAGCTTCTTCGAGCGCGAGATGCCGGGGCCGGAGACCAGAGCCCTGTTCGATCTCGCGCGCGAGATCGGCATCGGATTTTGCCTTGGCTATGCCGAGCTGACGGTCGAGGCCGGGCTTGTCAGGCGCTACAACACCTCCATCCTGGTCGACCGAAGCGGCGCCATCGTCGCCAGATATCGCAAGGTACATTTGCCCGGTCATGCCGAGCACGAGCCCTGGCGCGAATTCCAGCATCTGGAAAAGCGCTATTTCGATCCGGGCAGCAGTTTCGGCGTGACCGAGGCCTTTGGCGGCGTGATGGGGATGGCGATCTGCAACGACCGCCGCTGGAGCGAGACCTATCGGGTGATGGGCCTGCAGGGCGTCGAGATGGTGATGATCGGCTACAACACGCCGGTGCACAATCCGCCCGCGCCCGAGCATGACGATCTCTCGCTGTTTCACAATCAGCTGGTGATGCAGGCCGGCGCCTATCAGAACGGCACCTTTGTGGTCGGCGTCGCCAAAGCGGGTGTCGAGGAGGGCGTCGACCACATCGGCGGAAGCTGCATCATCGCGCCCTCCGGCGAGATCATCGCGCGATGCACGACCAAGGGCGACGAGATCGCGCTCGCCCGCTGCGATCTCGATCTCTGCAATTCCTACAAGCGCACCACCTTCAATTTCGACGTTCACCGTCAGCCGCAGGCCTACGGGATGATCGTCGAACGAAAGGGCGTGACACTCATGGCCGACGGAACGCCGGTGCGAACGAAGGAGTGAGGCTTCGTAGCCCGGATGGAGCGCAGCGCAATCCGGGGCCGCTCGCCCGGCGTTCGGCACCTTCCCGGATTACGCTTGCGCTCCATCCGGGCTACGAGACTCTTCCTGTGTCGCCCTCCGTCAACCCCTCCCCGCAAAAATATTCCACTTTACCGAAATTCGGTTTTGTCGTATATGTCGCCCATCCCGGCTCATCCTTGAGGGGCGATCTCGTTGTCGTCTTGATTGCGAGCCGGGCTTGCGGTGGACGCGACAGCGTCGGCATGAGAGGTGCGGGCAGGGCGGGTAGTCCCTGTGAGCCCGTGGCCACGTGCGGACGAGCGGCGCTGTGAAGTTCGTCTCGTCGGTATTTCGATGGCCACGTGCACGAGGCCGTCGAACCCTGCGGCGAAATGGCGAATGCGCGTACGGCAAAACCGTGTGGTCCTGGCCGTCGTTGCTACGGTCAAGCTTTTGCGGAGGTGTGTGCGAGCCCAACCGGGCAGACAGCATCATCCAATTCGCGGAAGTGAGGGAGGCCAGAAGGAAAGTTCGGCTCCCGGGAGAGCACGGCATAAGCCGTCCAACCATCGCGCAGGGAAGGCCGAGTGATTGGCACCACCTGTATGCTGCTGTGCGGTTTTCCTGCGTGTGCTTTTCGCGCAGCGGACCGCGGGTGCGAGGTCAGCACCCGGCCTTCCCTGCGCCCTCTTGGATTTGAGGGTGGAGCGACCAAGCAGAGCTCGGGCGAAATGCGCCGCGAGGATGAGAAGGCGTGTCTGCAAGTCGAAGATGAACGCGAAGAAGATCCGCTCTCGTGCCCCGGACGCAGCGCAGCGTCACTTCGACGGTGCGCTGCAGAGCCGGGGCCCATCTCGCCGTATTACTCCGTGTCGCCCTCTGGGTCCCGGCTCTGCGCAGCAACGCTCGCGCGTTGCAGCGCGTCCGGGACACGGCACTCACTCCCTTTACACCTCCATCACAACCAAGTGTCCTTCAAGTGTCTTTATTCGGAAACAATCATTCCCTATTATCCCGCAATGCAAAAGACCGCCCGCAAATCCCGCTCCATTGCCCGTCCGTCCGGCCGTCCCCGGGAATTCGACATGGACACGGCGCTCGACAGGGCCGTCCGCGTGTTTTCCGAGCGCGGTTATCATGCGACCTCGATCGGCGATCTCACCGCGGCGATGCGGCTGGCGACCGGCAGCGTCTACAAGGCGTTTCGCGACAAGCATGCGGTGTTTCTCGCCGCCTTCGAGCGCTACGTCGCGTTGCGCCAGGAGCAGACGCGCAGCGCCGCGGCGCAAGGCGCCAATGGCCGCGAGCGACTGCGCAACCTGCTGCTGTCGTATGTGGAGCACTCCCAGGGCAGCGAGGGGCGGCGCGGCTGTCTCGTGGTCGGCAGCGCGGTCGAATTGTCCGCGGTCGATCCGGTGGTCGCCGCCCTCGTCAGCGCGCGGCTCGAGACCAACGAAGGCTTCATCGCCGGCCTCATTCGCGAGGGGCAGGCCGACGGCTCTATACCCCGCCATGTGGCCGCCGACGACACCGCGCGGCTGATGATCTGCATCACGCAGGGTCTGCGCGTCGTCGGCAAGGCGCGCTTGTCGCTCGACGGCAAGCGCCTGGTCGCCGTGGCGATGAAGCTGCTCGCCTGAATTTTTTGTCATATTAGGGAACAAACGTTTCCTATATCTGGAGACCGTGTGAATGACGATGAATGCCACGATCGAGACCGCGCCCGGGCCGGATGCGGTGTCGCAGCGACTGACCTTCGTGCTTGCCGCGGCCTGTGGCATGGTCGCCGCCAACATCTATTACGCCCAGCCGCTGATCGCGCCGATCAGCGCTGCGCTCGGCCTGTCGCACGCGGCGGCGGGGCTGATCGTCACCATGACGCAGATCGGCTACGGCGTGGGGCTTCTCTTCATCGTGCCGCTCGGCGACCTCGTCGAGAACCGTACCCTGATCTGCTCCGTCATCACGCTCGGCGCCGCAGCCCTGCTCGCCGCGGGGTTCGCGTCCCACGCGCTGCCGTTCCTGATCGCCGCGCTGTTCATCGGGCTCGGCTCGGTCGCGGTGCAGATCATCATTCCCTATGCGGCGCACCTTGCGCCGGCAGCGATTCGCGGTCGCGTCGTTGGCAACGTCTCGACCGGCTTGATGCTCGGCATCATGCTGGCGCGGCCGGTTTCGAGCTTCGTCACGGCGATGCTGTCGTGGCACGCAGTGTTCTTCTGCTCGGCCGCGCTGATGATCGCGCTCGCAGCCGTGCTCTGGATCACGCTGCCGAAGCGCAAGCCGGTCGCGCGCATGCATTACGGCGCGTTGCTGCTGTCGATGCCGCATCTGGTGCGGAGTACGCCGCTGCTGCGCCGCCGCGCGCTGTACCAGGCCAGCCTGTTCGGTGCCTTCAGCCTGTTCTGGACCGTGACGCCGCTGTTGCTCGCGAGCGAATTCGGCTTCACCCAGCGCGGCATCGCGCTGTTCGCGCTTGCCGGTGTCGCCGGCGTGTTCGCGGCCCCGATCGCGGGGCGTCTTGCCGATCGCGGCCATAGCCGCATGGCAACACTGGTCGCGCTGCTGCTCGCGGCCGTGGGCTTCCTGATCACGCATGTCGGCGCGGCCGGATCGGTGCTGAACCTCGCCTGCCTGGTCGTGGCCGCGATCGCGATCGACATCGGCGTGCAGGGCAACGTCGTGCTCGGCTTCCGCGCGATCTTCGCGCTGGGGCATGAGCACCGCAGTCGCCTCAACGGCCTCTACATGGCGACGTTCTTCACCGCGGGCGCGGCGGGCTCGGCGGTCGGCGCCTGGGCGTTTGCGCAAGGCGGCTGGATGCTCGCATCGGCCATTGGCCTCGCGCTGCCCGTCGCGGGTCTGGTCTATGCGGCCACCGAGTAGCGGCCGGGATCGCCCAAGTCGTGCGATTCGGCCCGTTTACCAAGGCCGTCCGGCCGGCAATTTCCACCTCGCAGTTTCCCTGCCGCTGTAGTACTTTGGTCGCAAGCGAGCCTGGTTAACGGGCGGCAGGGGGAGGCTGATGAGGCGTGCGGAGCTGGTTGGCGTAGCGCGGATACGACCTTGGTCGTGGCAGGCGTTTCTACTTGGTTTCGTCGTTGTCGCAATGTCGGCTGCGCTCCAGGGCGCCTGTGTCGCGCTCGGCGCAAAACTCTATTTCGCGGCGTTCCTGCCCAGCCTGTTCGTGCTCGGCATTGTCGTGGGCGCACCGGCGGCGGCGTTCGCCGCGGTGCTCACCATTCCGCTGGTGTGGTGGGCGTTCATGCCGCCCTTCTTCGAATTCAATTCGCTGACCGGCGCGCATGCCGATTCCATCAAGCTGTTCTGCCTGCTCGCCGTGCTGGTGATCGGCCTTGCCGATCTCTGCCGCGCGACGATGGCAATCATCAGCCGCGGCGGGTTGAAGCCGCGGAGCGAGAGCGCGGCAACGAATTCGCAATAGACGGCCTTGTAGGGCCGCGCACGTTGCGCGCGGGCAACAGTCCGGAAACCATTCGCGCGCTTGCCGCGCCGCGCTAACTTTTCGAAAAAGATTTGGCCGCAATTTCTCCCCCGGGAATGACGAGGGAGTTTTCGGACATGAACGGCCAAATCACCGGTCACGCCATCTTGGAGAACGTGCGCCGCTACCGCGGGATCGCATCGCTCTATCGCCAGACCGCTGCATTCCGCCCCGACCAGAGCTGGTCGCTGCTCGAGCAGGCGAGGGATTGGGAAGCGCGGGCGCTGCGGGAGCTGGAAGCCTATTTCGCCGCGCGAATGGATTACGCTGCGACGCGTGCGGCCTGATCGTTAACCATCGGCGCGGCCTGGGGCAGGCCCGCGTCGGTCGTCGGGTCGCGCACGGAAAGCCCGGGGCGATTACGGAGTTCTCTCGACGCCCGTCTGTGCTAGCAACCTCCCGACCGAGAAATCCCAATTCGGCCGGGGCAAGCCATGACCACCTTCAACCGCATCTTCACGACGGAGCGCCTGCTCCAGATCATCGTCATTCTCGCGGCTACGGTCGCAATGAAGCTCATGGGCTGAATTCCGGCGGGCTATCGCGCGCCGAGTTCGGGCAATTCGGGCAGATAGTTCGACCCCTCCGATCCCAAGAAATCGAACATCGCCTGCGCGGGCGGCAACAGCACCTTGTCGCTGCGGCGGATCACGTACCATTGCCGCACGATCGGCAGGCCCGCGACGTCGAGCACGACGAGCCGGCCCTCGGTGAGCTCGTGCGCCACGGTGTGGGCGGAGATGAAGGCGATGCCGAGCCCGGCGATCACCGCCTGCTTGATGGTCTCGTTGCTGCTCATCTCCATGCCGATGATCGGCTCGAGATCCGACCTCTGGAACATGCCTTCCATCAGTGTCCGCGTGCCCGAGCCGGGCTCGCGGGTGAGGAAAGTCTCGTGCACGAGGTCGGTGAGGCTGAGGCCGGAATCCTTCTCCAGCCAGTGCCCCTTGCGCGCGACGATGATGTGCGGATTACGCCCGAGCTGACGGACGTCGACGCTGACGTCGGCCGGTGGCCGACCCATCACCGCGAAGTCGAGATCATAGCCGTGCATCGCCTCGCGGATCTCCTCGCGATTGCCGACCGTGAGCTTGAGCTCGATCTTCGGATGCCGCTTCGAGAATGCCGCGATCGCGTGCGGCACGAAATATTTTGCGGTCGAGACCGCGCCGAGATGCACCGTGCCGCCGGTCCGCCCCGCAAGCAGGTCGAGCGCGCCCTGGCAGTCCATGATCGCAGCTTCGACGCGCTCGGCGAGGCTAAGCACCTCCTTGCCCGCCTCCGTCAGCAGCATGCCGTCGCCGGTCCGCTGCAGCAGCGGCAGGCCGGCGAGATCCTGAAGCTGGCGCAGCTGCTGGGTCACGGCCGGCTGCGTCAGGCCGAGCTGGGTCGAGGCGGCCGTGACGCTGCCCTTGGCCGCGAGCGCTGCGAGCGAGCGAAGCTGTCGGATCGTGAGATGCCGGAGCTGTGCCGCCGTGTGGGCATTATAAGATAATTCTTTGGCGCTCATTATGAATAGAAATTTTCCTTATTAAGCCTCCCCTGTCAATCTCATCGTTGTTGGCACTGACCGCACCGACCTCCAGCGAGGAGGGAACTGGATACGGCACCAGCAAAGGGGATGGACGCAGATGACCGGGCAACTCAGGCTGGACGACCACCTTCAGCGGTATTCCGAGACGGCGCCGCGTGCGCTGGCGATAGCGGCCGCGGTCGACGCCATCGCGGCGGCCGCGATCGAGATCGCCGATCTCATCGCCACCGGAGACCTCGCCGACGCATCGGGCCTGACCACCGGCCGCAACAGCGACGGTGATGTCCAGCGCGATCTCGACGTGCAGGCGGATGCGATCCTGCGCCGCTGTCTCGGCAAGCTGCCGATCGCGGCGCTGGCGTCGGAGGAGATGCGCGAACCCCAGATCGGCGACAGCAAGGCCAAGATCTGCGTCGCGATCGATCCGCTCGACGGCTCCTCCAACATCGATATCAACATGACCGTGGGCACGATCTTCTCGATCCTGCCGGCGCCTGACGATCTCGCGCTCGCCTTCCATCAGCGCGGCTCGGCGCAACTCGCGGCGGGGTTCGTTACCTATGGCCCGCAGACCTCGCTGGTGCTGACGCTTGGCGAGGGCGTCGACATCTTCACACTTGACCGCAAGTCCGGTTGCTTCCGTCTCGCCCGCAGCGCCGTGCAGATCTCCGAGACCTGCGAGGAGTTCGCGATCAACGCCTCGAACCGCCGGCATTGGGAACAGCCGGTGCGCGCCTTCGTCGACGAATGCCTGGCCGGTGTGGAAGGGCAGGCCAACCACAATTTCAACATGCGCTGGGTCGGCTCGCTGGTTGCCGAGGCCTATCGCATCCTCACGCGCGGCGGCGTGTTCCTCTATCCCTCCGATGCACGGCCGGGCTACGGCGACGGCCGCTTGCGCCTCGTCTACGAGGCGCACCCGATGGCTTACATCGTCGAGCAGGCCGGCGGCTCGGCTTCGACCGGGCGCGAACGCATCCTCGAACTCTCGGCGCAGAGCCTGCACCAGCGCGTGCCGCTGATCATGGGCTCGAGCAACGAGGTGCAGCGCGTCGAGGAACTGCATTGCGATCCCTTGCTGGTCGCCAGCGTCTCCGCACCGCTGTTCGCGCGTCGCGGCTTCTTCCGGCTGTAAGCGAGGGATCCCATGTCCAGAAAGCATCCGATCATCTCCATCACCGGCTCCTCCGGCGCAGGTACGACCTCGGTCAAGAAGACGTTCGAACAGATCTTCTTCCGCGAGAAGGTCAACGCCGCCTACGTCGAAGGCGACGCCTTCCATCGCTACGATCGCGCGGAAATGCGCACGCAGATGGCGAAGGAAGCCGATCGCGGCAACAGGCATTTCAGCCATTTCAGCCCCGAGACCAACCTGTTCGAGGAGCTGGAGCGAGCGTTCCGCGACTATGGCGAGACCGGCACGGCGACGACGCGGCACTACGTCCACGACGCCGAAGAATCCACGCTCCATGGCGCCGCACCCGGCACCTTCACAGAATGGAAACGGCTGCCGGAGAGCTCCGATCTGCTGTTCTACGAGGGCCTCCATGGCGCCGTCGTCACCGACAAGGTCAACGTCGCGCGCTATGCCGACCTCAAGATCGGCGTCGTGCCCGTCATCAATCTCGAATGGATCCAGAAGCTGCACCGCGACCGCAGTGCGCGAGGCTATTCGACCGAGGCCGTTACCGACACCGTTCTGCGGCGCATGCCTGACTACATCCACTACATCTGCCCGCAATTTTCCGAGACCGATATCAACTTCCAGCGGGTGCCGACGGTGGACACCTCCAATCCGTTCATCGCGCGCTGGATTCCGACGCCGGACGAATCGATGGTCGTGATCCGCTTCAAGAACCCGCGCGGCATCGACTTCCCCTATCTGCTCTCGATGCTGCCGCAAAGCTGGATGTCCCGCGCCAATTCGATCGTGTGCCCCGGCGCGAAGCTCGATCTTGCGATGCAGCTCATCCTGACGCCGCTGATCATGCAGCTGATCGAGCGCAAGCGAAACCTGAAGTGAACGAGGGGAGGATCCGATGAACATCTCCGTCCACGCCGACGCCGACCTCACGCCGGTCTCGCATAGCGATCTCGCCAACGCCGTCCGCTTCCTCGCGGTCGATGCCATCGAGACCTCGCAGTCCGGCCATCCCGGCCTGCCCATGGGCATGGCCGATGTCGCGACCGTGCTGTTCTCGCGCTTCCTGAAATTCGACTCGGCTCATCCCCATTGGCCGGACCGAGATCGATTCGTGCTGTCGGCGGGTCATGGCTCGATGTTGCTCTATGCATTGCTCCATCTCACCGGCGGCGATGTCAGCCTCGACGACATCAAGGCCTTCCGGCAATGGGGCTCGAAGACGCCGGGCCATCCGGAATATGGCCATACGCCGGGCGTCGAGACGACGACCGGTCCGCTGGGGCAGGGGATTGCGACCGCGGTGGGCATGGCACTCGCCGAACGCATGGCCAATGCGCGGCATGGCGACGGTCTCGTCGATCACTTCACCTATGTGATCGTTGGCGACGGCTGTCTCATGGAAGGCATTAGCCAGGAAGCGATTTCGCTCGCCGGCCATCTCGGGCTCGGCCGCCTGATCGTGCTGTTCGACGACAACGGCATCTCCATTGACGGGCCGACGTCGCTTGCGACCTCCGACGACCAGCTCGCGCGCTTCGCTGCCTCCGGCTGGTCGGTGCGCCGTGTCGACGGGCACGATGCCGAAGCGGTTGCGCAGGCGATAGCCGAGGAGCGTGAGAGCGCAAGACCGTCGCTGATCGCTTGCCGCACCGTCATCGGCTATGGCGCGCCGGATCGTCAGGGCACCGAGAAGGCGCATGGCGCGCCGCTCGGCACCGAGCAGACGGCGGCGGCGCGGCGAGCGCTCGGCTGGGACTACCAGCCCTTCGTGGTGCCTGTCACGATCCTGAAAGCATGGCGGATGATCGGACAACGCGGGCAGGTCGCGCGTCTCGCCTGGCTCGATCGCTATGAATGCGCGACGCCCGAGCAGCGCGATTTGTTTGTCGAGGGCAAAGCGGTTGTCCTGCCGACCGCCTATGCCCAGGCCTCGGCGAAATTGCGCGAGCGCTTTGCCACCGAGCGTCCGAAGCTCGCGACGCGGCAGGCCTCGCAACAGGTGCTCGACGGCATCGCAGGGACGATTCCCGGATTTGTCGGCGGCTCGGCGGACCTCACGCATTCGAACCTGACGCATGCCAAGGCGCAGACCCCCGTCAAGCGCGACGCGTTCGCCGGCGATTACATCCATTACGGCATCCGCGAGCATGGCATGGCGGCCGCGATGAACGGCCTCGCGCTGCACGGCGGCTTCATTCCCTATGGCGGCACCTTCCTCGCGTTCTCCGATTACAGCCGGCCGGCGATCCGCCTTGCGGCCTTGATGCGGATCCGCGTCATTCATGTGATGACCCATGACTCCATTGGCCTCGGTGAGGACGGCCCCACGCACCAACCGGTCGAGCATCTCGCAGCGCTTCGCGTCATTCCGAACCTGCTTGTGTTCCGGCCGGCCGACGCGGTTGAGACGCTGGAAGCATGGGACTGCGCGCTACAAGCTGAAAATCGCCCATCCGTGCTGTGCCTGTCCCGTCAGGGGCTGCCGGCCTTCCGCAGCGATGTCCGCGGTAGGAACCGCGTCGCACGAGGCGCCTATCTCATCGTTTCGCCGGACGGCGGCCGAGACGTGACGCTCGTCGCAACGGGTTCGGAGGTGTCTATTGCGCTGGAAGCGGCTCGCCTGCTTGCCACCGAGCACGTCCGCGCGGCCGTGGTCTCCGCGCCCTGCTTCGCGCTGTTCGAGGAGCAGCCGGAGGATTACCGAGCCGCTGTGCTCGGCACGGCGCCACGGATCGGCATCGAGGCGGCAGTCGCCGGCGATTGGCATCGCTGGATCGGCACTGACGGCGAATTCGTCGGCATGCGCGGCTTCGGTGCCTCGGCGCCGGCCCCCGTGCTCTACCGCGAATTCGGCATCACGCCGCAAAGCGTTGCGGAAGCCGCCCGGCGGGCGATGGCCCGCGCCGGCAAGCAATAACAGGAGGAATTGTCGTGGCCCGTATCACCCTTCGTCAGCTGCTCGACCACGCCGCCAGTCACGGTTACGCGGTGCCGGCGTTCAACATCAACAACATGGAGCAGGGCATCGCGATCATGCAGGCGGCGGCCGAGGTCGATGCGCCCGTCATCATCCAGGCTTCGCGCGGCGCGCGCAGCTATGCCGGCGACCTCATGCTCTCGCACATGATCGACGCGCTGGAGCGGACCTATCCGGACATCCCGCTCTGCATGCACCAGGACCATGGCAACGACGAAGCGACCTGCGCGTCCGCGATCGCCCACGGGTTCACCTCGGTGATGATGGACGGCTCGCTTGAGGCCGACGCCAAAACCGCGGCCGATTACGACTACAACGTTGCGATCACCCGCCGCGTCGTCGATCTCGCCCATTGGGTCGGTGCCTCCGTCGAAGGCGAGCTCGGCGTGCTCGGCTCGCTCGAGCATGGCGGCGGCGAGCAGGAGGATGGTCATGGCGTCGAAGGCACGGTCGGCCATGATCAGTTGCTGACGGATCCCGACCAGGCGGTCGACTTCGTCCGCGCCACCAAAGTCGATGCGCTCGCGATCGCGATGGGCACGTCGCACGGCGCCTACAAGTTCAGTCGCAAGCCGGATGGCGACATTCTGGCGATGCGGGTGGTCGAGGAGATTCATCGCCGGCTGCCGAACACGCATCTCGTGATGCACGGCTCTTCCTCGGTGCCGCAGCCGCTCCAGGACATGTTCAACCAGTTCGGCGGCGAGATGCCGCAGACCTGGGGCGTGCCGGTCGAGGAGATCGTCCGCGGCATCAAGAGCGGCGTGCGCAAGGTCAATATCGATACCGACTGCCGGCTGGCAATGACTGCGGTGTTCCGCAAGGTCGCCGCGCAAACGCGCTCCGAGTTCGATCCGCGCAAATTCCTCAAGCCCGCGATGGATGCGATGCGCGAGCTCTGCCGGGACCGCTTCGAGCAGTTCGGCACCGCTGGCCACGCCGGCAAGATCAAGGTCATTCCCTTGAGCGAGATGGCGCGGCGCTACCGCGCCGGAGAACTCGATCCCAGCGTCGACGCCCGCGAGCCCGTCGCGGCCTAATCATTCTGAGAGAAAGAGCAGGAGAGAGCCATGAATGCACATGCAGGAACCGTCCGCGGCAAGGAAAGATATCGTTCGGGCGTGATGGAATACAAGCGCATGGGCTATTGGGAGCCTGATTATGTGCCAAAGGACACCGATGTCATCGCGCTGTTCCGCGTCACGCCGCAAGAGGGCGTCGACCCGATCGAGGCGTCGGCCGCTGTCGCCGGTGAATCCTCGACCGCGACCTGGACGGTGGTTTGGACCGATCGCCTGACCGCCGCCGAGAAGTATCGCGCAAAATGCTACCGCGTCGATCCGGTGCCGGGCACGCCTGGCTCGTATTTCGCCTACATTGCCTATGACTTGGACCTGTTCGAGCCTGGTTCGATCGCCAACCTCTCGGCGTCGATCATCGGCAACGTGTTCGGCTTCAAGCCGCTGAAGGCGCTGCGGCTGGAGGACATGCGCTTCCCGGTCGCGTATGTGAAGACGTTCCAGGGACCGGCAACTGGCATCGTGGTCGAGCGCGAGCGACTCGACAAGTTCGGCCGGCCGCTGCTCGGCGCGACCGTCAAGCCGAAGCTCGGGCTTTCGGGCCGCAATTACGGTCGCGTGGTCTACGAGGCGCTGAAAGGCGGGCTCGACTTCACCAAGGATGACGAGAACATCAACTCGCAGCCCTTCATGCACTGGCGCGACCGCTTCCTCTATTGCATGGAGGCGGTGAACCGCGCGCAGGCGGCCTCCGGCGAGGCCAAGGGCACCTACCTGAACATCACCGCGGGAACGATGGAGGACATGTACGAGCGCGCCGAGTTCGCGAAGGAGCTCGGATCGTGCATCGTTATGATCGACCTCGTGATCGGCTACACCGCGATCCAGTCGATGGCGAAATGGGCGCGGCGCAACGACATGATCCTGCATCTGCATCGCGCCGGTCACTCGACCTACACGCGGCAGAAGAGCCACGGCGTGTCGTTCCGCGTCATCGCCAAGTGGATGCGCCTTGCCGGCGTCGACCACATCCATGCCGGCACGGTGGTCGGCAAGCTCGAAGGCGATCCGAACACCACGCGCGGCTATTACGATGTCTGCCGCGAAGACTTTAACCCGACCAAGCTCGAACACGGGCTGTTCTTCGACCAGTCCTGGGCGAGCCTGAACAAGATGATGCCGGTCGCCTCCGGCGGCATCCATGCCGGGCAGATGCATCAGCTGCTCGACCTGCTCGGCGAGGACGTCGTGCTCCAGTTCGGCGGCGGCACCATCGGCCATCCCATGGGCATCGCGGCCGGCGCGATCGCCAATCGTGTGGCGCTGGAAGCGATGATCCTCGCCCGCAACGAGGGGCGCGACTACGTCCACGAAGGTCCGGAGATCCTGGCCAGGGCGGCTGAGACCTGCACGCCGCTGAAAGCCGCGCTCGAGGTCTGGAAGGACGTCACCTTCAACTATGAATCCACCGACGCGCCGGACTTCGTGCCGACCGCACTCGAAACCGTTTGAGGAAATTTGACATGAAGCTGACCCAAGGCTGCTTCTCGTTCCTGCCCGATCTGACCGACGATCAGATCACCAAGCAGGTGCAGTATTGCCTGACCAACGGTTGGGCCGTGAACATCGAGTTCACCGACGATCCGCATCCCCGCAACACCTATTGGGAGATGTGGGGTCTGCCGATGTTCGATCTCCAGGACGCCGCGGGCGTGATGATGGAGCTCGCCGAATGCCGCAGAGTGTATGGCGACCGTTACATCCGCCTCAGCGGCTTCGACTCCAGCCATGACTGGGAATCGGTGCGGATCTCGTTCATCGTCAACCGCCCGCCGCAGGAAGCCGAGTTCGAGCTGGTGCGGCAGGAGGTGGGCGGACGTGCGATCCGCTACACCACCGTGCGCCGGCAACCCGCGCACCCACCAACCTAACTCATTCTCCTCCGCGCGGAGCACTCCCTGCTCCGTTTCCTTGGCGGACCACTGCTTCGCCGCTCCCCCGCGGCGAAGCCCTTTTCTTCGAGGTGCCGATGCTGGATGTTCCCCACGCAATGACCACTGAGCCCGGCGAGACCAGTTTCGATCTCCGCAAGGAGGCCGAAGCGGCTGGAATCATCGGCACGCTGCAGCAGCTCGAGCAGGAGCTGATCGGATTGAAACCGGTGAAGAATCGCGTGCGCCAGATCGCGTCGCTCTTGCTGATCGAACGTATCCGGCAGCGTGCTGGACTGGCTTCGTCGCCGCCGACGCTGCACATGTCGTTTACCGGCAATCCCGGCACCGGCAAGACGACCGTCGCGCTGCGCATGGCAAAGATCCTGCACGGCCTCGGTTTCGTGCGGCGCGGGCAGGTGATCTCGGTGACGCGCGACGATCTCGTCGGCCAGTATATCGGCCACACCGCGCCGAAGACCAAGGAGATTTTGAAGAAGGCGATGGGCGGCGTGCTGTTCATTGACGAGGCCTATTATCTGCACCGTCCCGACAACGAGCGCGACTACGGCCAGGAGGCGATCGAGATTCTGCTCCAGGTGATGGAGAACCAGCGCGAGGACCTCGTCGTGATCCTTGCCGGCTATGGCGAGCGGATGACGAGCTTCTTCGCGTCAAACCCCGGCTTCCGCTCGCGCATCGCGCATCACATCGACTTTCCGGACTATGCGGAAGCCGAGCTGCTCGTCATCGCCGAACTGATGCTGAAGGAACGGGGTTATCGCCTCTCGGCGGCGGCGCGCCAAGCTTTCGAGAAATATATCGCACTGCGCCGGACCCAACCGTTCTTCTCCAATGCGCGCTCGATCCGCAACGCCGTCGACCGCATCCGCCTGCGGCAGGCCGATCGCCTGGTATCCGATCTCGATCGCATGCTCGAGATCGCGGACCTCGAAACGATCGATCCCATGGACGTCCTGGCGAGCCGCGTGTTCAGCGGCGGTGCGGACGCGCAGCGGAGTGCGAAGCCATGACGAGAGAAATCCTGATCGCGCCGTCGATCCTGGCTGCGGATTTCGCGCGCCTCGGCGAGGAGATTGCGGCGATCGACGCGGCGGGCGCCGACTGGATTCATTGCGACGTCATGGACGGGCATTTCGTCCCGAACATCAGTTATGGCGCCGACATCATCAAGGCGATCCGGCCGCTGACGAAGAAGGTCTTCGACGTGCATCTCATGATCGCGCCGGCCGATCCCTATCTCGAAGCGTTCGCGAAGGCCGGCGCGGATGTCATCACGGTGCATGCCGAAGCCGGTCCGCACCTCGATCGATCGCTCCAGGCCATCCGCGCGCTCGGCAAGAAAGCCGGTGTCAGCCTGTGTCCCGCCACTCCCGAAAGCGCGATCGAGTATGTGCTCGATCGTCTCGACCTCGTCCTGGTGATGACGGTCAATCCGGGCTTTGGCGGCCAGTCGTTCCTCGAGTCCCAGCTCGAGAAGATCGGGCGGATTCGAAGCATGATCGGCGACCGGCCGATCCGGCTCGAGGTTGACGGCGGCATCACGCGCGATAATGCAGCGGCCGTGACCGCTGCGGGCGCCGATACGCTTGTGGCGGGGTCCGCCGTATTTCGCGGCAGGGGCAACGCGGACTATGCCGGCAACATCGCGGCCATCCGCGCTGCTGCGGAGGCCGGCAGGGTTCCGAACCGGCAACATAGTTCGGCGCAGACGATCCGAGCCGGTGAGCCCGCGCTGATCCGGTAGGCTACGGAAGACAGGCGGAGCGAGCCGGTACCCGAATGGCTGTGCCAGGGTCTGCCGCTTTCCACCGGGCATATTGAGTCCGCGCTGATTGGAACTTTCGCCCCAACACGCGTTTGCCTAGAATCAAGCGGGTCAAGCGCGCGGCGGGCGCAGCAAATCTTTTGCACAACCGCCATCGCCCTGACGCAAATAAGGCCAATAAGCTTTGTGAATGCGAGGGAGGGTCTCATGGATAACGTACGTCGCTACCGCGCGCTAGCGTCCCTCTGTCGTCAGCAGGCCGCCTACCGGCCGCTCCAGAGCTGGGAACTGCTCGGCCAGGCCGAACATTTCGAATATCTCGCCGAAGTCGAACTCAAGGCGCATTTCGACGCGTGCAATGCGCCACACGAAGAGGGCGGCGTCGAGGCCACGGCGTGGGAGAGGCCCGCCGCGGCGTGACGGTCCAAATTGTTCGAACATGACCTGAACTTGCCGACGCCGGCACCGCTCAAGGACGCGGTTGTCAGCCCGAACGACAAGGCTTGCGACCGGCCCGACCTGGATCAGCCCTCGATTAATGCGACATCAGCGTCGGGACGGTCATGGCTTCCAGCATGGCGCGGGTGACGCCGCCGAGGAACCGCTCCTGCAAACGCGAATGGCCGTAGCCGCCCATGACCAGAAGATCCAGGTTCTCATCGGCTGCCAGCGACAGCATGGTCGGCTGAATGTCAGAGCGCGCCGCCGACAGGTTGACCGTGCGGGTCGACAGGCCGCGCCGGCCGAGATGCCTTGCCAGATTGCGCGTCGAGACTTCGTCGGGAACCGTATCTGTTTCATTGATCGCAATGATCACGATCTCCTCGGCGCGGGCCAGGAATGGTGCGGCGTCGCGCATGGCGCGCGCTGCGAGGCGGCTGCCATCCCAGCAGATGCCGATCCGTTTCGCCTTGAACGCTCCATGGAAGGTGTAGGGCAGGAAAAGCACCGGGCCGCCCGCCTGGAACAGGATCTCGCGGGGCACATCGTTGTCGAGTGATCCCTGCGCCGGATCCGGCTGGAGCACGATGCTGAGATCGTGCAGCCGCGCCATCTCGCCGAGCAAGCCGACCGCATCCCCCGGCATCTCTCCGAGCGGGCGGCATGTGTAGGAAATGCCGGCGTTCATCGCTTCGCTCTTGAACACCGCGAGCGCCGCCTCGGCGCGCTGCACTGCGCTTTCGCGCTCCATCTCGAACACAGCCGCCACGGCAGCGCCGCCCTCCATCACGTAGGCCGCGCTGGTTGCCACATAACCCACCGCGACTGCGTCCAGATGGGCGTTGAGGCCGGCCGCGAGCGAGATCGAGCCGTCGATCGCCGGGCGCATCGGGCGCTCGGTAGGGATGTGGACGAGAATGTCTTTGTACATGACGCGCCTCCGATGGACATCATCCGGTGGCTGCAGTCTTCCACGCTGCCCGGGGCCCGCGTTGAGCTGCATCAAATGTGCAGCCCTCGTTTTTTGTCGCCGGCCCCGGCCACTTTGCCAAGATTTAATGACGTGGACGGGACGCCGTAAGGTGGCGACCACCATGTTGGGTGCAGGGCGACTTTCTCAACATGGACATATCGACATGAACGATCACGTCAATTCCGACACCACAACGTCCCGCAAGATACTGAGACCGCGCCGGCTCGCGCTGCTCGGCACCGTCGCCGCGCTTGGCCTGGCCGTACTGGCGACTGCCCCCGGCTCTTCGCCGTTCAGTGCGACATCCTTCATTGCGCCCGCCCAGGCCGCAGAGACCGCCGCGACACCGCCGGGCTTCGGCGACCTCGTCAGCAAGGTCAAACCCGCCGTCATCTCGGTGCGGGTCAGGATCGACCAGGACAACGACAAGAGCGCGATGCTGCAACAGAACCGAATGGATTCAGACGAAGCATCGCCCTTCGATCAATTTTCACGGCAATTCGGCTTCCCCGGCCCGGGTGGCATGGAGGGCATGCCGCGCCACCGCCGGCAGATGATCACGGGTGAGGGCTCGGGCTTCTTCATCTCCGCCGACGGCTATGCCGTGACCAACAACCACGTCGTCGATCACGCCGAGTCTGTGCAAGTGACGATGGACGACGGCACGACCTACAGCGCGAAAGTGGTCGGCACCGATCCGAAGACCGATCTCGCGCTGATCAAGGTCGAAGGCAAGAAGGATTTTCCGTTCGTCAAATTCTCCGACCAGAAGCCGCGCATCGGCGACTGGGTGGTCGCCGTCGGCAATCCCTTCGGCCTCGGCGGCACCGTGACCGCCGGCATCGTCTCGGCCAGCGGCCGCGACATCGGCAACGGCCCCTATGACGACTTCATCCAGATCGACGCGCCGATCAACAAGGGCAATTCCGGCGGCCCGGCCTTCGACATGAACGGCAACGTGATCGGTGTGAACACTGCGATCTTCTCGCCCTCCGGCGGCTCGGTCGGCATCGGCTTCGACATTCCGGCCTCGACCGCAAAGCTCGTCGTCGCACAGTTGAAGGACAAGGGCGCGGTCACGCGCGGCTGGCTCGGCGTGCAGGTGCAGCCGGTGACGTCGGATATCGCCGACAGCCTCGGCCTCAAGGAGGCGCGCGGCGCGATCGTCGACAATCCGCAGGACGGCAGCCCGGCGGCGAAGGCGGGCATCGAGGCGGGCGACGTCATCACCGCCGTCAACGGCACCGCGATCAAGGATTCCCGCGATCTCGCCCGCACCATCGCCACCCTGGCGCCGGGCACGTCCGTGAAGCTCGATGTCGTCCACAAGGGCGACAGCAAGACGGTGACACTGGCGCTTGGCGAGTTGCCGAACGAGCGGCAGGCCAGAGCCGACGAGGGCAAGTCGCAGCCAGATGCCGGCATGCCGCCGCGTCTCGGGCTCAGCCTGGCTCCGGCCGGCGACGTGCAGGGCGCCGGCCAGAAGGGCGTCGTCGTCACTGAAGTCGATCCGCAAGGTCCGGCCGCGCAACGCGGCATCCAGACCGGCGACGTCATCCTCAACGTGGGCGGCAAGGCCGTCGCCAATATCGGCGATGTCCGTTCGGAGCTGGCGCAGGCGAAATCGTCCGGCAAGCGCAGCGTGCTGCTGCAGGTCAGAAGCGCACAGGCGACCCGGTTCGTGGCGGTGCCGCTCGCATAGGGCGAACGTCGATCGGCGCAACTCCAAAAGGCGGCCTTTGGGCCGCCTTTCCTGTTCGCCTTCAGGATTTCCGCAGATCGCCGATAACATTCTCGTTAACGGCAGGGAGGATGACCCGGTTCGTCCGAAAAAGCCGTGTTCGCTCATCACCATTGCAAATCTCGTACGGACTCGGCGGCAATGACGCTGCCGACGATTGCAAGCGTGGAACTTCGAACTTGCCGCCGCTGAGCCGGCCGGCAATTCGTATTTGATCGGTGCCGACATGGATCGATTGAAGCTCTCGCTGAGGACTGCGCTGCTCGTGGCGCCATTCGTGCTGTGGGGTGGAAACGCTCTCGGGCGTGACGATGGCCGCTACGCGGACTCACCCCTCAAGCCGTGGTTCGACGGCCTGCGCAGCCATCTCGGTCCGTGCTGCTCGGATGCGGATGGGTTTGCCGTCGCCGATCCCGACTGGGACTCGCACAATGGACATTATCGCGTGCGGCTCGACGGCGAATGGGTCGAGGTGCCGGACGAAGCGGTGATCACCGAGCCGAACCGGGCCGGCCGCACCATGGTGTGGCCGGTGAAGACCGCGTTCGGCGTTTCGATCCGCTGCTTCATGCCCGGCAGCATGATCTGACGGAGGTCAGCGCGACCGTTTGGAGGATTTGCGCTTCGACGTCTTCTTCGACGTCTTCTTGGTTTTCCTGGATGTCTTCTTGGACGTTTTCTTTGACGTCTTCTTGGACGTCTTCCGCTTCGCGGCTTTCTTCGGGACCTTCTTGCCCTTCTTGCGCGCTTTCGACAGGCCGATCGCGATCGCCTGCTTGCGGCTCTTCACGCGTCCGCCTCGACCGCCCGGTCCGCTTTTCGCGGTACCCTTCTTGTAGCGCTTCATCTCGCTTTCGACATCGCTGCCGGAGCTGCGCGAGTAGCGGCGCTTCTTTGCCTTGCGTGCCATGCATGTTCTCCCTTGGCAGGGGAAAACCATCCGGGACAGGCATGGTTCCGAAGCGCGCAAGCAACGTCGGGGATACGCGAGCTGGCCTAGAACGAATCCGCCAGCTCGATCTCGGCTTCCAGCACCTGAATGCGCCGCGCTGCCTCGCTGGAGGACAGATCCCGCGCATATTGCGCGGGTTGATACGCCTCTTCGCTCAGCCGTTTCAGCCGGAGGCCCTGCGCGCGCGTCATCTGCTCGGTGAGGAAAGTCTTGGCGGTGAGGAAGGCCTTGGCGTCGTATTTACCTTGAACCTGCATGTCGCTTCTCCCTTCTGAAATCGTGACTTGACTATATGTTCTTATTTTGTTCTAACAAGCCATGGACAACAGAATTAATGAAATTCGACGTAAAATCAGCGCCTTGAGGCTGGAAATGGCCGATATTGAGGTGTCCGTCCGCGAACTCGTCGAGCGCGATCGCGACTGCACAGAGAAGGCCCTGGCGCAGATGGATCTGCGCCGGAAAATCAATCTGCTGATCGGCGAATGGAAGGCTGCAGGTGGCGGCGATGTCCTGCCGAATGTCCGCGATAGGATGCGCCTTCGTTCCGCGAAGACATCAGGTAGTCCTCTGCGCGTGATCGCGCGCCGCTGAGAGCTTTGGGAGCGCACGGTGGAGGAAGACCCGGATGCGTACCGGATTCTAAAGCTGCGCGCCGAGATTCTCGAACTGGGCTCTGCCATCCGGCAGCTGCAACGCGAGGGGCTCGACGACGCCGCCGCCCAGCTCTTGATCGCGCGCAAGCGTGCACGACTCGATCATCTGGTGAAGTCAGATCCTGCAGCGCGCCTTAACGTCACCTGAGGCCCGACGCAGCTAAGCGAGTTCGTCACGTCAAGGCAGGTAGATCAGGGCACCTTCGGAGCGCCGGCCCAGCAATAGAACGCCCGAGATCAAGAGGCCGAGGCCGGCCGGCAGATATTAGAACGAGCCACCCATGGCTATCAGCCACGCGCCTCCGATCGCGATGATGATGCCGCAGATGAGCATGATTGCGCCGAGCAGCGGCGCCGCCCGGCGCGAGAGCAATGACCGGACGTTCGTCATTCGCCACCTCGATGGATTGAATGCGGTTCAACCGATCTTTTCGGCGAACCTTCCTGTGGCCGACATAACCTGCCGCACATCCGCGTGAGGCCGGCAATCGCGCGGAACGGAAGCCGGCTCGACCGATTGACCGGGCTCCTCTCACATTAACGGAGTGTTCCATGGAGCTTCAGGGTAAGACGATCGCGATCTTGGCCACGCACGGCTTTGAACAATCGGAACTGGAAGTGCCGCGCGACCGCTTGAAACAGGCAGGCGCGACGGTCCATGTGGTCTCGCTTGCACCCGGCGAGATCAAGGGCTGGGACATGAAGGATTGGGGTCGGCCCGTGAAGGTCGACAAGACGCTCGATCAGGTATCGAGCAGCGACTACGATGCGATCGTTCTGCCGGGTGGGCAGATTAATCCTGACCTCCTACGGGTCGAGCCGAAAGCTTTGAGCTTCGTCAAGGACATCTTCAACGCGAAGAAGGTCGTTGCGGCAGTCTGCCATGCGCCTTGGCTCCTGATTGAGACAGGCATCGCCAGGGGCCGCAAGATGACCTCATACAAATCGATCAAGACCGATGTCATCAATGCCGGCGCGGCATGGGAAGACTCGCAGGTGGTTGCTGACCAGGGCGTCATCACCTCGCGCAACCCCGGCGATCTCGAAGCCTTCAGCGCCAAAATCATCGAAGAAGTGAAGGAAGGCCGGCACCTTCAACGCAGCGCAGCGTGAAGTCAGCGACTCCCGGACGGAAAAGCCCCGCGTTGTTCGCGGGGCTTTTGTCCGACATGTCGGCGTAGATTACTTGGTGTTGCTCATGCCGCCTTTGTTGTTCGTCATGGTGCCGCCCTGGTCGGAGCCGGGACCGGAGCCGCCCTGACCGGAGGGATCAGGCCCCTTGGAGGACTTGGTGTTGGCGCCCGTAGTCTGCGACGATGACATCGAGGATCCGTGTTTTGCCTTGTGCGACTTGGCCTGCACGGCGAACGGCGCGGCGGCGAGGCCGGTTGCCAACATCACCGCAAGCGCGAGCTTGGTGGTCTTCATGCGCGGGAACTCCCTGAGTTGAATTGACGCAGGCAGCCAACCGTCATTCGTCGCGGGAGGTCCGAACAAGGGAGTTCCGGCAAATCACCAATACTTCAAGGTTGCTGGTCGTTCTCTGCGAGGATGAATACGACGCCGGTGAGTGTCGCGCCGATCGCGAACGTCGTCACCAATGTGAGGGCAAAAACGACTACGGCCTGCCTTCCGCCGTGACTCAGCAAATTGGCGACGCCTGGATTGGACAGCACCAGCAAGAGGCTGAAAGCGAGCCCGAGGGCTGCGCCCATCATGGCGTGCGTCATCAGCTTGATGAGCCCGCTCGGAGAGATCAGGTCCGACTTTTTCGCGCGCATGGAACTTTATTCCGATGTCGCAAGCAACGCCTGCGATACGCGCCGGTTCCATCCGCATGAAGGAATCGTTATCGCCCGCTTCATCCGACGTTCATGCCAAGCCTGCAAGAATGACCACGCAACACGGGAACATTCGATATGGGTAAGGTGGTCTTTCTCTATCGCTCTCTGGCTTATCGTAACGCCGCGGCGGACATCCTCCGCAAGGCGCGCAAGCTGCCCCGCGGCGCGGAGCGAAGCGCGGCGCGGCGCTATGCCAAGGCGCTGCGTGATCTCGCCCAAACGGAAGCCTGGCTCGAGGGACGGGTCGCGCGCGAACCGCAAACGATCGAGCGCAGGAAGAGTGCGGCCTCCGGTTAACCGGACGCGCGCTGCAATTCGGCGGAGCCGGCGGCTTCGAAGTTGCCGGGCGCGGTTGTCGCGGCACTCTTGCCGACCAACGGCACCTCGAGCCGGCACAACAGGCCCTCGGCGCGCCAATCGAATCGCGCCTGCCCGCCGAGCTGGGACTCGACGCTCGCAAGCAGGCTCCGCGTACCAAAGCCGCGGGATTTCGGCGTCTTGACAAGCGGGCCGCCGGATTCCTCCCACGTCAGGGTGAGCAGTTCGTCCTCGACCTGCCAGCCGATTGCGAGCCGTCCCGTCCGCGTCGAGAGCGCGCCATACTTCGCCGAGTTGGTGAAAAGTTCATGCAGCGCCAGCGCCAGCGTCTGGGCGGTCGCGGGCAGCAACTGAACTTCGGACCCCGCCAATTTGATCTGGCCGCCGAGGGAATAGGGCGCAAGCTCCTCGTCGATCAGCTTCGAGAGTTCGGCGCCCTGCCAGCTCGATAGCGACAGGATCGTATGCACGCGCGCCAGTGCATTGATGCGTCCCTCGACGGCGCTGACATAGGCTTTCACCTCGTCGGCGCGGGTGAGGCGCACGATCGATTGCGCCAGCGCCAGCGCATTCTTGGCCCGATGGTCGACTTCCCGCGCCAGCAGAGTCTGCCGTTCCTCCGCGCGCTTGCGTTCGGTGATGTCCACCGTCACGCCGCTGACGCGCATGACCCGACCGCTCTCGTCGACCGTGGCGGCGGCCGTGCCGACACACCAGCGCACATCGCCGTCGGGCCGCACGATGCGGAACTCCGTTTCATAGGAGCGTGTGCCCTTGTTGAATTCGGCGATCGCCTTGCGCAACTGATCGACGTCATCCGGATGCAACAGCGCCTGAACGTTGGCCGGGTTCACCTCGAAGCTCTCCGGGCCAACGCCGAAGATGCGGTATTGCCCCTCGTCCCACATCCAGTCGCCCGTGATCCAGTCCCAGTCCCAGGAGCCCATCTTGCCGGCGGCGATCGCCATGCTGCGCCGCTCTTCGCTCTCGCGCAGCTTTGCGGTGGAATTCTCCAGCTCGGCGGTGCGTGCACGCACGCGGTCCTCGAGATCCTGGTTCAGCCGCTCGAGTTCGCGCGTCTTGCGATAGAGCTCTGCGAACACCTTGACCTTGGCGCGCAGCACCTCCGGCACGACCGGCACGGGGACGTAGTCGACGGCGCCCATCTCGTAGCCGCGCAGGCGGTCAATGTCGCTGACTTGAATGGCCGAGATGAAGATCATCGCGGTCTTCTGGAAGCGCGGGTGCTCGCGGATCATCGCGGCGAGCTCGAAGCCGTCGAGCTCGGGCATGCAGACGTCGACCAGGATCACCGCGATCTCGGTCTTGAGCAGCACCTCCAGGGCCTCGCGACCGGACGAGGCGATCACGAGGTTCTGGCCGAGATCCTTCAGGATCACCTCATAGGCGAGCAGCTTGGCCGGCTGGTCGTCGACGAGGAGGATGTTGACCTTTTCGTGGTCCATACGGGCATCCAACTCAGCGGTGCAGCCACATGCGGATTGCAAGCAGCAATTGATCGGTGTTGACGGGTTTGGCGAGGTAGTCCGACGCGCCGGCCTCGAGGCATTTCTCGCGGTCGCCCTTCATGGCCTTGGCCGTCAACGCGATGATCGGGAGACGGGCGAAGGTCGGATTTTCACGAATGACGCCGATCGTCTGATACCCATCCATCTGCGGCATCATAATGTCCATCAGCACGATGGCGATCTCCGGGTTGGATTCGACCAGGGTCACCGCCTCGTTCCCGGTCGTGGCCGTCAGCACCTTCATGCCGCGCCGCTCCAGCACGCTCGACAGCGCGAAGATGTTGCGGGCGTCGTCGTCGACGAGCAGGGCGGTCTTGCCGATCAGGTCCTCGTCGGAACTGTTCAGCTTCTCGAGCATGCGCTGTTTCTCGACCGGCAATTCCGTGATCACGCGGTGCAGGAACAGCGCGGTCTCGTCAAGCAGGCGCTCCGGCGATTCCACGCCCTTGACCACGATGCTCCGCGCCATGGTGTGGAGTTCCGCATCTTCCTCGGCCGACAGCTCGCGGCCGGTGAAGACGACGACCGGAACATTCGATAGCGCGTCATCGTTCCGGATCTGGTCCAGCACCTCGAAGCCGGTCATGTCGGGCAGGCGCAGGTCGAGCACGACGCAATCACAGGGGTTCTCACGCAGCATCGAGAGCGCGTCGGCACCGGTGCCGGTCGCCACGATCTCGATGTCGTCGTGGTGCAGGAGCTCACGGATCGAGAGTTGCTCGGCCTCGTTGTCCTCGACGATCAGCAGCCGCTTGCGCCGTGGCCGCGCATATTCCTTGATCTGCGTCAGCGCGGCCGAGACACCCTCGGTCGTCGTCGGCTTGTTGACGAAGGAGAAGGCGCCGCGCGCCAGCGCATGCTGGCGGTCCTCGTCGAGCGTGATGATCTGCACGGGGATGTGGCGGGTCAGCGGATTGTGCTTGAGCTGGCTCAGCACAGTCCAGCCGAGCATATCCGGCAGGAATACGTCGAGCGAGACGGCCCTCGGCTGGTACTGCTTTGCAAGTTCCAGCGCCTCTGCGCCGCGGGCGGCGACCAGCACCTTGAATCCCTTGTCGCGCGCGAGGTCGACCAGCACGCGCGCATAGTGCGGGTCGTCCTCGACGATCAGGAGGATGCTGTCGCCGGGTTCGAGGTTGAGCCGGTCGTCGGGAAGCTGCTCGATAACGCGCTGCGGTTCGGCTGTAGCGGGCTGCAGCGCCGGCGGCTGGCTCTGTTGGGGCGCCGCGCGGGGCGCGAGCGTCGGGCCGGAATATTTCAGCGGCAGGTAAAGCGTGAAGCACGACCCCTTGCCTGGCAAGCTGCGCAGGTGGATCTCGCCGCCGAGCAGGCTTGCGAGCTCACGGCTGATCGCAAGGCCGAGGCCGGTGCCGCCATATTTGCGGCTGGTGCCGGCATCCGCTTGCTGGAACGCCTCGAAGATCAGCTTCTGCTTCTCCAGGGGAATGCCGATGCCGGTGTCGGACACTTCGAATGCGATCACGGCCGGCGCCGAGTTCAGCACGGGATGATCCGTGCCCCAGCCGCCGACTGCGGCGGCCACCTTAAGGCGCACTTCGCCCTCGGCGGTGAACTTGAAGGCGTTGGAGAGCAGGTTCTTCAAAACCTGCTGCAGGCGCTTGGAGTCGGTGACGAGGCTGCGCGCGAGATTCGGATCGACGTCGATCTTGAACGACAAATTGCGGTTCTCCGCCTCGTGACGGAACGGCCGCCCGACCGTCTCGAGCAGGTTCGCGGTCAGGATTTCCTCGGCGTCGACCGTCACCGTACCGGACTCGATCTTGGAGAGATCGAGAATGTCGCTGATGAGATTGAGCAGGTCGGTGCCGGCGCCATGGATGGTGCGGGCGAATTCGACCTGCTTGCCGGTAAGATTGCCGTCCGGGTTGTCGGTGAGCTGCTGGCCGAGGATCAGGATCGAGTTCAGCGGCGTGCGCAGCTCGTGGCTCATATTGGCCAGGAATTCGGACTTGTACTTCGAGGTCAGCGCGAGCTCGGTTGCCTTTTCCTCCAGTGCGCGGCGGGCCTGCTCGATCTCCTGGTTCTTGCGCTCGACTTCGACGTTGCGCTCGGCGAGCTGCTGCGCCTTCTGTTCGAGCTGGTCGTTGGTCTGCTGCAGTTCGCGCTGCTGGGTCTGGAGCTCGCCGGCGAGCTGCTGCGACTGCTTGAGCAGGCCTTCGGTCTGCATCGTCGCCTCGATCGAGTTGAGCACGATGCCGATCGAGTCCGTGAGCTGCTCCAGGAAGGTCATCTGCGAGGTCGTGAAGGAGGTGAGCGAGGCGAGCTCGATGACCGCCTTGACCTGGCCTTCGAACAGCACCGGCAGCACCACGAGGTTCTTCGGCGCGACGCGAAGCAGCGCCGAATTGATCGGCACCACGTCGGCCGGAATGTCCGCAATCACGCGTGGGCGCCGGTCGAGCGCGCATTGGCCGATCAGGCCGTCGCCGAATGGTAGCACGCGCGGATACGGATAGACTCCGTCACCGGCATAGGAGGCAAGCAGCAGGAGCCGCGGACTGTCTTCGTTCTCGACCTGATAGATCACGCCGGTATGTGCGTTCACCAGCGGCGACAATTCGGTCAACAGCAGGCGACCAACGGTGGTGAGGTCGCGCTGGCCCTGAAGCATGTTGGTGAATTTTGCCAGATTGGTCTTCAGCCAGTCCTGTTCGGTGTTCACGTCCGTCGTAAGACGGAGGTTCGTGATCATCGTGTTGATGTTGTCTTTCAGCTCCGCGACCTCTCCGCGGGCGTCGACCTGGATCGATCGCGTCAGGTCACCCTTGGTCACGGCGGTCGCCACTTCCGCGATCGCGCGCACCTGCGAGGTGAGGTTGGCTGCCAGCAAATTGACGTTGCCGGTGAGATCCTTCCAGGTGCCCGCGGCGCCGGGCACGTCGGCCTGACCGCCGAGCCGGCCCTCGACGCCGACCTCGCGCGCCACCGACGTCACCTGGTCGGCGAAGGTCGCGAGCGTCTCGGTCATATTGTTGATGGTGTCGGCGAGCGCCGCGACCTCGCCCTTCGATTTCACTGTGAGGTTCTGCTTGAGGTCGCCGTTGGCGACCGCGGTCACCACCTTGACGATGCCGCGGACCTGCTCGGTCAGGTTCGCCGCCATGAAGTTGACGGTGTCGGTGAGGTCCTTCCAGGTGCCGGCGACGCCGGGCACCTGGGCCTGGCCGCCGAGTTCGCCTTCGGTGCCGACCTCGCGGGCAACGCGCGTCACTTCGCCGGCGAACGCATTGAGCTGGTCCACCATGGTGTTGATGGTGTTCTTGAGCTCGAGGATTTCGCCCTTCACGTCGACGGTGATCTTGCGCGACAGGTCGCCGCGCGCGACGGCGGTGGTGACTTCGGCGATGTTGCGGACCTGGGTGGTGAGGTTCGCGGCCAGCAGGTTGACGTTGTCGGTGAGGTCCTTCCAGGTGCCGCCGACGCCGGGCACGACGGCCTGGCCGCCGAGCCGGCCCTCGGTGCCGACTTCGCGCGCGACGCGCGTCACTTCCGCGGCGAAGGAGCGGAGTTGCTCGACCATGGTGTTCAAGGTGTCCTTGAGCAGCAGAATCTCGCCACGCACGTCCACCGTGATCTTCTTCGACAGGTCGCCGCCGGCGATCGCGGTCGCGACCTCGGCGATGTTGCGGACCTGCGCCGTGAGGTTCGAGGCCATGAAGTTGACGTTGTCGGTGAGATCCTTCCAGGTGCCGGCAACGCCGGGCACCTCGGCCTGGCCGCCGAGCTTGCCTTCGGTGCCGACCTCGCGCGCGACGCGCGTCACTTCACCGGCGAAGCCGTTGAGCTGGTCCACCATGGTGTTGATGGTATTCTTCAGCTCCAAAATCTCGCCACGGACGTCGACGGTGATCTTGCGCGAGAGGTCGCCGCGCGCCACGGCCGTGGTCACTTCGGCGATGTTGCGGACCTGGGCGGTGAGGTTGCCCGCCATCGAGTTGACGCTGTCGGTGAGGTCCTTCCAGGTGCCGGCCACGCCGGGCACGTTGGCCTGGCCGCCGAGGCGGCCTTCGGTGCCGACCTCGCGCGCCACGCGCGTCACCTCGCCCGCGAAGCGGTTGAGCTGGTCGACCATCGTGTTCAGCGTGTCCTTGAGCTGAAGGATCTCGCCGCGCACGTCGACGGTAATCTTGCGGGACAGATCGCCACCGGCGATCGCGGTCGCGACTTCGGCGATGTTGCGGACCTGGGCGGTGAGGTTGCCCGCCATCGAGTTGACGCTGTCGGTGAGGTCTTTCCACGTGCCGGCCACGCCGGGCACTTCGGCCTGGCCGCCGAGCTTGCCTTCGGTGCCGACTTCGCGCGCGACGCGCGTGACTTCGCCGGCGAAGGCGTTGAGCTGGTCCACCATGGTGTTGAGCGTTTCCTTCAGCTGAAGGATTTCGCCTGACACGTTGACGGTGATCTTCTTCGACAAATCGCCCTTGGCCACCGCGGTCGCGACTTCGGCGATGTTGCGGACCTGGCCGGTCAGGTTCGAGGCCATCGAGTTGACGCTGTCGGTGAGATCCTTCCAGGTGCCGGCGACGCCGCGCACCTGGGCCTGGCCGCCGAGCTTGCCTTCGGTGCCGACCTCGCGGGCCACGCGCGTGACTTCGCCGGCAAAGGCGTTGAGCTGGTCCACCATGGTGTTGATGGTGTCTTTCAGCTCCAGGATTTCGCCGCGGACATCGACGGTGATCTTTTTCGACAGATCGCCGCCGGCGACCGCGGTCGTCACCTCCGCGATGTTACGGACCTGCGCGGTGAGGTTCGAGGCCATCGAGTTGACGCTCTCGGTCAAGTCCTTCCAGGTGCCGGCGACGCCGAGCACGTTGGCCTGGCCGCCGAGCCGGCCCTCGGTGCCGACCTCGCGCGCGACGCGCGTGACTTCGCCGGCAAAGGCGTTGAGCTGATCGACCATGGTGTTGAGCGTTTCCTTCAATTGAAGGATTTCGCCCGAGACGTTCACCGTGATCTTCTTCGAGAGGTCGCCGCTCGCGATGGCGGTGGCAACATCGGCGATGTTGCGGACCTGCGCGGTGAGGTTCGACGCCATGAAGTTGACGTTGTCGGTGAGGTCCTTCCAGGTACCGGCGACGCCCGGCACCTGGGCCTGGCCGCCGAGCTTGCCTTCGGTGCCGACCTCGCGCGCCACGCGCGTCACTTCCGAGGCGAACGAGTTGAGCTGGTCCACCATAGTGTTGATGGTGTCCTTCAGCTCCAGGATTTCGCCGCGCACGTCCACCGTGATCTTGCGCGACAGGTCGCCGCGCGCCACGGCGGTGGTGACGTTGGCGATGTTGCGCACCTGTGCGGTGAGGTTGCCGCACATCGCGTTGACGCTGTCGGTGAGATCCTTCCAGGTTCCGGCGACGCCGGGCACGATGGCCTGGCCGCCAAGCTTGCCGTCGGTGCCGACCTCGCGCGCCACGCGCGTCACTTCCGAGGCAAAGGAGCGGAGCTGGTCCACCATCGTGTTGATGGCTTCCTTGAGCTGAAGGATCTCGCCGCGGACGTCGACCGTGATCTTCTTCGAGAGGTCGCCGTTCGCAACTGCGATCGTCACCTCGGCGATGTTGCGAACCTGGTTGGTCAAGTTGTTCGCCATCGAGTTGACGCTCTCGGTCAGATCCTTCCAGACGCCGGTCACCTCAGGCACCTGGGCCTGGCCGCCGAGCTTGCCTTCGGTGCCGACCTCGCGCGCCACGCGCGTCACCTCGGAGGTGAACACGCCGAGCTGCTTGATCATGGTGTTGACGATGGTCGCCGACTGCAGGAATTCGCCGCGCAGGGGACGTCCATCGACGTCGAGCTTGACGGTCTGGAGCAGGTCGCCCTGTGCCACGGCCGCGACCGCTCGCGTCACCTCGCGCGTCGGCCACAGCAAATCGTCGATCAGCGTGTTGACCGAGCCTTCCATGTCGGCCCAGGAGCCGGAGGCCAGCCCAAACTTCACGCGCTGGCGCGTCTTGCCCTCGCGGCCCACGACCTGGCCGACCAGCTCGAGCTGCTGCGCCATGCGCTGATTGGCGGCGATGATGTCGTTGAAAGTGTCGGCGAGCTTGCCGTCGATGCCGAGATAGTCGCCGCTCATGCGCACCGAGAAATCGCCGTTGCGCATGGCCTGCAGGGCGAGCAGCAATTCTGCCCGGGAATCCGGCTCCGACATGCCGTTGGTCTTTGGCTTTGGAATGCGACGACCGGAACGTGATGCAGATCCGGGATCGAGGTCGCTCATAATTTGTCCCCCGCAGGCGTCGGCCGATTCCCAGGCAAGACGCGGTTTATCAAAATAGAGCGTCAGCCAAATTCGAAATCAAGCGCCAACGTCACGGCGCCCGGAAGTGGAACCTGCTTTGCTCAGCCCGATTAGCATAAGTGCGTCCATTCAGAATGGTTCCATCGGGTTCCAATGTTTTTCTGACCTGTTCTCAGCAACTTGTTTCTAGGACTTGATCCCTTTGCGGAACGGAGGCCCGGGCCTGCCGTTAGCCCGCAAATACAGGGAGAGCCCACATGAAAGGATTTGCCGTCATCGGCACGGTGATGTTGTTGGCCGGATCGGCGTTCGCGCAAGGTGGGGCCCCCAGCGGCCGCGGGGCCGTCACCGGTGATCCCGCCGCAAGCTCCGCCACGCCACGCGCGGACACACCAACCACGGGTACGTCGACCCGGTCCAATCCCAGCGGTAGCGGCACGTCGAGTTCGGGCGGCAAGGATGATAATGGGGATGCCGGCAGGGACAAGATGCTGGAGGGCAACCGCAGCGCGCGGCCGGAGAACCGGCAAAAGTAAGGGGTTGCTTGGCCGCCCTACTTGTCTGCCATCGTGCGCTCGGCGTCCTTGACCTGCGAGCGCAACAGAGGGAGCTGCTCTCGCGCGAACGCTGCAAGCGCGGCATTGTCGGGCGCCTTGAGATAGCGTTCGAGCAGGTCGATCACCGCTTCATACTCGGGAATCTGCGCGGCATAGAAGCTTCTGACGAAAGTCGGCCCGTCCGAGGTTTCGGGCTCGATCAGGCTCGCGCTCGCCGGGGTCGTCTTGGTGATGCGCGGTTCGGTGCCGATCGCCTCCTGAATCAACTTCAGAGCCTTGTCACGCCGGGCCGCTTCTTCGGCGCGCAGGGCGGCGAGGTTCTTGACCTCGGCATTGCCCTTGAGGTCGGTGCTCTCCAGCAGACCCTGCTGGAAGCGGCTGAAGGTGTAGAGATCGCTGATGGTCTCGGTTGCGGTCGGCGTGCGGCCGGCCGGCCTTCGCTCCCCGGTGCTGTCGGCAAGCGCTGCCGTGCTGATGAACGCCAAAACCATCGCGAGGAGAATCCGCATGGATATTCAATGGCAGACAGCGGTCGAAAGTTCCGCAGATGTTATGATCCGGTAAGGGCGGTTGCGACGCGGCGGTTCCGTCCCCAATTCATCTTCATGAAACAGTCCGAGATCTTCAGGGATAACGCCGACAACTGCCTCCAGCTCGCTGAGCGCGCCGAAGGACAGCCGTCACACAATCGTTTTCTGCGCATGGCGAATGCGTGGACGGCACTTGCCGACGAGCAGGATTGGCTCGACGGCGAGGTGCCGCCCGTTCCAGCGCGCAGGCCTCAAAAGCAGGATGCGTAATGCTGTCGTTTTCGTGGATCTGCGTGTGAGACTGCTCACGGACAGCAAGCAGGATCATTCGTAACAGTCGATCGCGTTGATTTCCTATTCCAGGAGGTTTTTGCAATGGCTCCACGTCTGGCTCTTCTTTCGCTCGTCCTCGCCTTTGGCGTGTCGGTCGCGTTCGCCACCGTGACGACGGTGCGGCAGGTGCATCACGAAAATGCATCGGCGCCGGTGCACTCGGCGCACAGTTAGCAGTCTGATCTCGCGGGTCGGAACCTTCGACGCTCCGGCGCGTAAGCGCTTCGAGACAGCAAAGAGGCGAGAGCTATCATGGCCCATTCCGACCAAGGCATCATCAGAGATCAACGCGGTGAACAGCAGCCGCGGGACAAGCAGCGTGCGCAGACCGTGCACAAGTCGGAGCCGGAGGGCTCGCCCTCTCGCGAGGCCACGCGCGATCCCAAATTGAACGACAACAGCAAGACGCCCGGCTCCGGCATGACGCCGGATGATTCCGGCGACGCCCCGAGCGGCTAATTCCATCAGGAACGAATCCCCGCGCAAAGAGTCGAGGGATTGCTTCCGGTTGTCATGCCCCCGGTGATCCGGAAGCAATCTCCAAGGACGGCCCTGGCACTCCCGTGCCGGGGCCGTTTGCTTGAGCATCAGGTTGGATTAATCCTCGGAGTCGCGCGCCGAATTGGCGTGTGTGTGGCCGTCCGGGCCGCGCCCGAAAACCCCGAAGCTGCTCGATTTGACATTGCTCCCTGCATCGACCGCGGCAGCGGCCAATCCAAGCTTGAGGAGCTCGCGCACGGCCGCGGCTCGCGTCGGCATGCGATGTTTGAACCGGAAGTCGTCCACCGCGGCCAGTTCTTCCGGTGACAGCATGACCTGGAGCCGCTCGGCGCGAAGGTCGTTCATGATCAATCATCCAAAATGAGCAAGTTGAGTAGTTTACTCAACGAACTCATTCGGCCGCGGTTCCACAAGATGCGGCTACGGCGCCAAGTTAGTAAAAAAGAACAGCAATTTCAATAAGTTATGTGATGCAAATGTTCTTGGGCAGGTGTATGCTCCCGGCAAATGGGAGAGACATCATGACGAACGAAGTCAGATTGCCCCGCATACATCTCGAAGTGAGCGACGCACCCAAGCCGGTGCGCCCAAGCCACCAGAAGGTCATCGAGCAGGTCGAGCGCTGGGCCAACAGCCCGGGCCTTCAACCGCCGAGACTGCAGCCGGCAACGCATGCCAAAGCGGGCTAGCGCTTCGCAAGGGGAGAGCCCTTGGCCGATAGTGAATGCGCTGATCGGTGCGGTTTGCGGGAGACGATGCGCAGCTTGCGCCTGAGCCACCAGGCCAAGACCGAAACGAAGGCCCAGACTATCAACGCGGCAGCGAAAGCGCCCGGAACGCTTGCAGCCACGGTGAAATGAAAGACGGCGGCGAATGCCAGGAGACCGATGCTTCCCCAGGCGGCACCAGCTGCGTCGAGCCCGGCGGCCTCTTGCCCGCGGCGCGTGCCGCTGAGGCCGGCCTTCTCCTTGGTGCGGCGTTCATGGCTTTCGACCAGCGTGGCGCTCGCGCAGAAGATGGCGGGAAGCGCAAGGAAAAGTCCGCCGACGGACACACCGAAGCGCGCTCCCAGAACCCCCGTGAGCACGGTCGCCAGGCCCCCCAGCAGGAAACGAATGCCGTATTCGTACCAGCGTGTCTGCTTGAGCGCGGAGAGCGACAGCTTGACCGGCATCAGGCCGCACCTCCGAAGCCGGCGAGCAGGCCGAAGGCGACCGCAAGCCAGACGATGACAGCGAGGACGGTCGCGGGCAGCGCGGACAGACGATATCTGATCAGCAGATGGCAGACCACGACGCTGTAGCAGCCGAGCGCGACCGCGCCATAGATCATCGTCCAGCTTTCGGCCGCGGCATATTGCGGGCCGTGCTGGACGACGGCGATGCCGAGCGTCGCCAGTGCGACCGACGGTGCTGCGCCGAGCAACCCCGCAAAGCTTTTGGGTTTGAGCATGTCGCCCAAGATCGCAAAAGCGGAGACGATGATGCCACCGGCGATGAAGCGCACGATGTATTCGGTCACGGCTTTTCCCGCCGATTGACTTGCTTGCGGAACGATTGCGTCAGTGTCCATGGCCGCAAGAGTCTCTCGACGGCCGCGCCAAGCGCAAAGCCTTCGACCACGTCGCTTGCCCAGTGCGCGAGTACCGCGATCCGGGTCAGCGATAGTGCGATTGCGGCTGTGCGCAGCAATCGGCGCGGCGTCTTCGGCAGCAAGCCCGCCGCCGAGGCAAGGGCGCCCATATGGACCGCGTGACCGGAGGGGAAGGCGTCGCGCGCCCGTCCTGAGACGGGTACTCCATGCCCGTGCCCGCGTATGGTCAGCCGGTCTGGCCTGGTCTGATCGAACACGGATTTCAGGAGATGCGGCAGGACGGCCGTTGCCAGCGACACGGCCAAGATGTGATTTGCCACGGGCCGCTGTTGCGGCTGCCGAATGTGAGTGTAGAGCCACCCTATTGCGGCCAGCGCGAGCAGCACGTGCTCGTCGGCGGCCCAGGTTAATGTCTGCGCCGTGTGCTCGACGCCTGAATTGGTGTGATCAGCAATCGTATCCGCGATCGCGGTATCGATCCGGCTGGGTTTGACCTCTACCAATGCCATCTGTCTGCAAGCGTAATGTCCTTTGTGACAGTTTTGTAAAGCCCGGAGACAAAGAAGGTTCCTGGGCTCTGCCGCGTGACATCAGCCTGCAGCGCCGGGCTACGGCTGTCCCGATCCGCCAGCGGACCCATACACCTGGCCGGTCGCATAGCTCGCGTCGGCCGCGGCAAGCTGCACGTAAATCGAGGCCAGTTCGGCGGGCTGGCCGGGACGGCCGAGCGGCGTCATGCCGCCGAATTTTTCGAGCTTCTCCATTGTAGCGCCGCCGGAGACCTGGAGCGGCGTCCAGATCGGTCCCGGGGCGACGCCATTGACGCGAATGCCCTTCGAGGCGAGCTGCTTCGCCAGCGATTTGACGTAATTCATCGTCGCTGCCTTGGTCTGCGCGTAGTCGTAGAGATCGGGCGAGGGATCGTAAGCCTGCTCCGACGTCGTGCCGATGATGCACGAGCCGGGCTTCAAATGCGGCAGCGCCGCCCTGATGATCCAGAACGGCGCGTAGATGTTGGTCTTCATGGTCGCATCGAAGTCTTCCGAGGAGACGTCGAGAATGGACGCACGTGTCTGCTGCCGCGCCGCGTTGCAGACGACGATGTCGAGTCCGCCGAGACCTTGGACGGCCTGCTCCACCAGCTGCTTGCAGAAAGCCTCATCCTTGAGGTCGCCGGGAATCGCGAGCCCGGTGCGCCCTTCCTTCTTGATCAGCGCGATGACGTCCTGCGCATCCGGCTCTTCGGCCGGGAGATAGTTGATGGCGACGTCGGCGCCTTCGCGTGCATAGGCTATCGCAGCGGCGCGGCCCATACCGGAATCGCCGCCGGTGATCAGCGCCTTGCGGCCCGCGAGCCGGCCAGAGCCCTTGTAGCTGCTCTCGCCGTGATCCGGCGGCGGCTCCATCTTGCCGGCAAGGCCAGGCCAGGGCTGCGACTGTTTTTTGAACGGCGGCTTTGGAAAACGACTGACGGGATCGACGAGTTTCTGCTCAGCCATGGATGTGTCTCCTTTCGCTGTCGAAGAGGCCAGCGCAGCAGCGAGCGTTGCGCTCGCCGCTTGGACGACGTGCCGGCGGGATAATGAAGTCTTGTCTTGATGTGTCATGAGGCTCTCCGCGATCTCGCGATCTCAATGCGCGGAGACAGGCATCGTTGCAAAACGAGAGGACGCCGACTGCAGGCCGGCGTCCTCGGCAACCATTACTTGGACGATTGGCCGACGCTCGGCGCCTTGCCGAGCTCCTTGGCCATTTCGAGATGGTGCTTGAGCGCCGGCAGCGTCTTGCCGGCCCAATCCTTCAGGTCGGAATTGTCGCCGCCCTTGGCGTAACGCTCGAACAGCGAGACCGCGTCCTCATGAGCACTGACCTGGTACGAATTGTAATCCGAGCTGAAGTCCTTCCCATTCGCACTCTTGAGCTTGTCGAGCTTGCTCTGGTGCGAACTGTCGAGCGCTGTCGGCAGGGTCGCCTTCACCTTGCCGCCGCTGACGAGGCCCTTGAGTTCGCTGCTGGTCTTGGTGTGGTCGGTCACCATCTGCTGCGCAAAGGTCTTCTCCTGCGCGTTGCCTTTCTGCTCGGCGAGCTTGCTCGACTCGATCTCGAACATGTCGCTGATGGCGACTTCCTTGACGAAGTCGGCGGTGGCAGGCGCGACGCCGAGCGCCGAGTTGACGCCGGTCTTCTCGCCGAGCGACTGGGCGAGCGCGGGACCTGCGAGAAGCACGCAGGCAGCTGCGATAATCATTCGTTTCATGGTCCGATCCCTTCGAATGGGCGCGCAGCCTCTCGCCGCGCGACGTTGCGCCGACCAACACGCCGCGGGGGCCGAGGTTCCTAACGGCTAATCCGTTGGACGCCGCCCGGTGCGCGGATTGATCGGATCCGTCGGCTTGCGGCGAAGCCGTTCGGGCAGAAACGGCTCGGTCGGCGTCGCGGTGGCCTCGGCACGCACGTCTGCATGGCGTTGTGCCCGCTCGTGCGGCGTCCGGTTGTCGTTGATCTGCCGCTTCACGTCGAGGCCATCGACGGGATCGTTGACGCCGTGCTGGATATCGCGGAAATCGCTCATGCTTCACCTCATTCACTTCCAGGCAGGATCTTTTCCAACACCTGCCGCGCCGCCCCCTTGATCACTCCGCTCTCGTTGGGATCGCCCTTCATCAGCGCAAGCGCGAAGTTCTTGGCCTGCTGCAGGGTGATGTGCGGCGGCAAAGGCGGCACTTCGGGGTCGGTCTTCACCTCCAGCACCACCGGCATCCGGCTCGCCAGCGCCTGCTCCCACGCCGAGCCCAGCATCTGCGGGCTGTCGACATAGATGCCGGAGAGGCCGATCAGCTCGGCAAACCGCGAATAGGACACGTTTGGGATGCGCTGCGATGCCTCGAATTTCGGATCCCCGTTGATGATACGCTGCTCCCAGGTCACCTGGTTGAGATCTTCGTTGTTGAAGACGCAGACGACGAAGCGCGGATCCTTCCAGTCGCGCCAATATTTCGCGGCGGTGATCAGCTCGGCCATGTTGTTCATCTGCATCGCGCCGTCGCCGACGAGGGCAATCACCGGGCGGTCGGAATGGGCGTATTTCGCGGCGAGCGCATAGGGCACCGCGGCACCCATCGAGGCGAGGCCGCCCGAGAGCGAGGCCGTCATGCCGCGACGCATCTTCAGGTCGCGCGCGAACCAGTTGGCGCAGGAGCCGGAATCGCTGGTGATGATGGCACGGTCAGGCAGGCGCGGCGACAGCTCCCAGGTGACGAGCTGCGGATTGACCGGTGCCGCGGGCTGATGTGCCCGATCATCGAGCGTCTTCCACCATTTCGCGACGTCCTCTTGAATCCCCTGGCGCCAGGCGCCGTCGGTCTTGGGTGCGAGCCGCGGCAGCAGGGCGCGTAGCGTCTCGGCGGCATCACCGACCAGGCCGACCTCCATGGGAAAACGGATCGACATCATGCTGGCGTCGATGTCGATCTGCACGCCGCGCGCCGCGCCTTCCTTCGGCAGGAACTCGGAATACGGAAACCCGGAGCCGACCATCAGCAGCGTGTCGCATTCCATCATCATGTTGTAGCTGGGCTCGGTGCCGAGCAGGCCGATCGAGCCGGTGACCCAGGGCAGATCGTCCGGGAGCGCCGCCTTGCCGAGCAGTGCCTTGGCGCAGCCGGCGGACAAGCGGTCGGCGACGGCGATCACCTCTTCGGTGGCATGGAGCGCGCCGGCGCCGATGAGCATCGCGACCTTCTTGCCGGCGTTGAGCACCTCGGCGGCACGATCGAGGTCAGTGTCACGAGGCTTGATGCTTGGCGCGCTATAGCCGACGCCGGAGTGCAGGGTGCCGTGTGCGCGCGGCGGATCCTCGTAGGGCTCCTCCTGGATATCGTTGGGCAGGATGACCACAGTGGGCGTCCGCCGGGCCAACGCGATCCGGATCGACCGATCGATCAGATGCCGGATTTGCGCGGGCGAGGATGCCTGCATGACATAGGCGCCAGCCACATCCTTGAACATCGAGACGAGGTCGAGTTCCTGCTGATAGTGTCCGCCCAGCGCATTGCGTGCCTGCTGACCGACGATCGCGAGCACGGGCTGGTGATCGAGCAGGGCATCGTAGAGCCCGGTGATCAGGTGCGAGGCGCCGGGACCCGAAGTTGCGATACACACCCCGAGCTGGCCGGAGAACTTCGCATAGGCGGTGGCCATGAAGGCGGCCATCTCCTCATGCCGCGTCTGGACGAAACCGATCTTGCCCTCAGCGCGCTGAAGGGCGCCGAATACGCCGTTGATGCCGTCGCCGGGATAGCCAAAGAGGTGGCGCACGCCCCATTGATGCAGACGTTGAACGATGAAGTCGGAGACGGTCTGGGACATCGAGGGCGCCCTTCGTGTTCCGGTATTTGGTTTCCGGGATTTGAAGTTGAGAGAACCGCCCGTTTCCGGCGATGTTCCTCAAGTCTGAAGGAACATGCCGGAACGATCGCGCACCTCTTCGGGTTGTCTCACACTGGCTGAGTGGAGAATTGAGATGTTGAATCAGGGTGAACTGGACCGAGACGAAATGGGTCGGTTGATCGGTAGCGACAAGGTCGAGGGAACATCGGTCTACGGCGCCGATCGCAACAAAATCGGCTCGATCGAACGCGTGATGATCGACAAGATCAGCGGCAAGGTATCCTACGCCGTGCTCGGCTTCGGCGGATTTCTGGGCCTCGGCAACGACCATTATCCGCTGCCGTGGCAGTCGCTGAAATACGACACGGAGCTCGGCGGCTATATCACCGGCATCACCACCAAGGAGCTGGAAGGCGCGCCGAAATACGGCGAACGGAGCGAGTGGAACTGGGGTGACGACGCCGCGGTTCGCGGCATCGATTCCTATTACGGCGTCCCCGCCGCTTAGACATTTCCGCTGAAAGGAAGCTCGACGCGAGCGCGGCACCCGGTGCGCCGCGCTCGCTTTTTAGGCAGGGCGTTCACGAACGCGATGGTGCTCGCAACGAGCGGAACCATGATCAGGAGTTGCAGTTGGGCTCGCGTCGCGTGAGCCGGCTTTGGCGGCTCTGCCGCCAGTTTGATCCCTGAGAAAGGTGTTCACCGTGGATGCTCAAACCCGGGAGCGTGATCCATCCGCGGAGCAGCCGCAGAGGGCGAAGGAAGCTCCGAAGACCTCTCCTGATCAGGTCCGCGAAGCCAAGGACTCGAAGCCGGCGAAGGCGCCGTCGCTGCGGGACCGGATTCGCGAGCATTGGTTGGTGGCAACCGTTGGCACCATTGTCTTGCTCGCGGCCCTGATCGGCGGAGTGCTCTACTGGCTTCAGGTACGCCACTATGAATCCACCGACGATGCTTTCGTCGCCGCGCGCAGCTTTTCCGTGGCCTCCAAGGTCGGCGGGTACGTGACCGAGATCCCGGTCACGGACAACCAGCATGTCAAAGCCGGGGACCTTCTCGCCAAGATCGACGAGCGCGACTATCGCATCGCCATCGATCAGGCCAATGCTCAGGTCGCGGTCGCCAGGGCGAACATCGCCAATGTCGAGGCGCAGATCGTTTCTCAGCAGGAGCAGATCAAGCAGGCGGAGGCGCAGCTCGATCAGGCCCAGGCCCAGCTCAAGTTCTCGCAGGAAGAATTCGCGCGCGCTCAGGATCTGGTCGAGAAGGGCGCAGGCACCGTGCAGCGCCAGCAGCAGACCCGCTCCGATCTTCAGGCGCAGCAGGCCAATACTGAGCGCGCGAAGACCGCGGTGACGGCCGCGCAAGTCGGCATCAAGACGCTGCAGGCCCAGCTCGAAGGCGCCCGGGCGCAGCTCCAGCAGTCGCAGGCGCAGCTTGATCAGGCCAAGCTGAACCTGCAATATACCAGCGTCGTTGCCGCGCAGTCCGGCCGCGTCGTCAAGCTCAGCGGCGCCAAGGGCACTTTCGTCAACCCGGGCCAGAGCCTGATGATGTTCGTGCCTGACGAAGTCTGGATCGTCGCCAACTACAAGGAGACGCAGCTCAACGACATGCGGCCGGGCCAGCCGGTTGAGATCCGCATCGACGCCTATCCCGGGCGCAAGCTGACCGGTCACGTCGAGTCCGTGCAGCCGGGCTCCGGCACTGCGTTCAGCCTGTTGCCGGCGGAGAACGCCACCGGCAATTACGTCAAGGTGGTGCAGCGCGTGCCGGTGAAGATCGTGGTCGACAGCTGGCCAGCCGATTTGCCCGTTGGCCCCGGCATGTCGGTCGTGCCCTGGACCAGGGTGCGATGACGGACACGGCGCAAGGGGGCGCGTCAGCGGGCGGCTGGTCGCCGGAGCGCTCGGCGGCGGGCGGTCATAATCCCTACCTCATCGCATTCGTCGTCTCGATCGCGACCTTCATGGAGGTACTCGACACCACCATTGCCAATGTCGCCTTGCGCCACATCGCCGGTGGGCTTGCCGTCGGCATCGACGAGAGCACCTACGTCATCACCAGCTATCTCGTCGCCAACGCCATCGTGCTGTCGATCTCGGGCTGGCTGTCGACCGTGATCGGCCGCAAGCGCTTCTACATGATCTGCGTTGCGATCTTCACGCTCTCGTCGCTTTTGTGCGGCTTCGCCTGGAATTTGCAGTCGCTTGTGCTGTTCCGCATCCTTCAGGGCCTCGGCGGTGGCGGGATGGCGACCAGCGAGCAGGCGATCCTCGCCGACTCCTTTCCGCCGCACAAGCGCGGCCAGGCCTTCGCAATCTATGGCGTCGCCGTCGTGGTCGCGCCCGTAGTCGGTCCGACACTCGGCGGCTGGATCACCGACACCTACACCTGGCACTGGGTGTTCCTGATCAACGTCCCCATGGGAATGCTGTCGCTGTTCCTGGTCGGCACGCTGGTCAAGGAGCCATCGGGGGCGGAGGAGGAGCGGGAGAAGCTGCTGAGCAAGGGCCTGCGCGTCGACTATGTCGGCTTCCTGCTGGTCGCGATCGGGCTCGGCTCGCTCGAATACGTGCTCGACGAAGGCCAGCGCAGCGACTGGTTCGGCTCGAACGTGATCGTGTTCTTCGCGGTACTTTCGGCCGTGTCACTGTTTGCGCTGATCCCTTGGGAGCTGACGCGCGAGGATCCCATCGTCGATCTTCGCCTGCTGGGCCGTCGCCAGTTCGCCGCCTGCTTCCTGGTCATGCTTGCGACCGGCGCGGTGCTGATCTCGACGACGCAGCTTTTACCGCAACTGCTCCAGAGCGATTTGAACTACACCGCCATGCTGGCGGGTCTTGCGCTTTCACCTGGCGGAATCGCGACCCTGGTGCTGATGCCGGTGGTGGGCCGTCTCGTCAGCAGCGTGCAGCCGAAATACCTCATCATGCTCGGGGCGAGCATCGTCGCGTTTTCGATGTGGCATCTCACGGGCCTCACCGGCGACATCACCTACGGCTATGCCGCGATGTCCCGCATCTTCCTCGCGCTCGGTCTGCCTTTCCTGTTCCTGCCGGTCACGACCGCGTCCTATGACGGCGTGCCGCCCGACAAGACCAACCAGGCCTCGGCACTGATCAACGTCGCCCGCAATATCGGCGGCTCCATGGGCGTTGCACTGGCGCAGACAATCCTGGCGCAGCGCCAGCAATTCCACCAGAGCCGCCTGATCGAACACGCCGCGCCATCGGACCTCGGCTACCAGCAGACCATCGAGACGATGACCCGCTTCTTCCAGGCTCAGGGCTCGAATGCGAGCGATGCGGCCTCGCAGGCGGTCGCCTGGGTCGGGCGCACCTTGCAGCATCAGGTCGATTTGCTCGCCTATATCGACGTGTTCTGGACGCTCGCGATCATCGCGGTGCTGATGATCCCGACCGCCGCGGTGCTGCGCCCGATCAAGCTGGGCGCTCCCGCGCGGGGGCATTGAGCCAACGGCCGTTCGGAGAGAAAGGGTGACCGCGGCGCAAAAGTCCGGCTAGACTGGTCCGAACACACCAAGCAAAAGCCCGGGAGGTAATTTAAGTGAAGACCGCGATCACCGAACTGTTCGGCATCGAGCACCCCATCATCCAGGGCGGCATGCATTTCGTCGGCTTTGCCGAGCTGGCGGCTGCCGTCTCCAATGCCGGCGGGCTCGGCATCATCACCGGTCTCACGCAGAAGACGCCGGAGCTGCTGGCAAAAGAGATCGCGCGCTGCCGCGACATGACCGACAAGCCGTTCGGCGTGAACCTCACTTTCCTGCCGACCTTCGCCACGCCGCCTTATCCGGAATACATCGCGGCCATCGTCGAAGGCGGCATCAAGTCCGTGGAGACCGCGGGCCGCAGCCCGGAAGCCTACATGCCCGCGCTGAAGGCTGCCGGGATCAAGGTCATCCACAAATGCACCTCGGTGCGCCACTCCCTGAAGGCCGAGCGCATCGGATGCGACGCCGTCAGCGTTGACGGCTTTGAGTGCGGCGGCCATCCGGGCGAGGACGACATTCCCAACATGATTCTGCTGCCGCGCGCGGCGGAGGAATTGAAGATCCCGTTCGTCGCGTCCGGCGGCATGGCCGACGGGCGCAGCCTCGTCGCGGCGCTGTCGCTGGGGGCGGCCGGCATGAACATGGGCACGCGCTTCATCGCGACCAAGGAAGCCCCGGTGCATCAGAACGTCAAGAACGCGCTGGTCGCCGCGACCGAGCTCGACACCCGCCTGATCATGCGGAGCCTGCGCAATACCGAGCGCGTGCTGAAGAACGCCAATGTCGACCGCCTGCTCGAGATCGAACGCGAGAAGGGCGACAGACTGAAGATCGACGACATCCACGACCAGGTCGCGGGCGTCTATCCCAGGATCATGCTGGACGGGCAGATGGACGCGGGCGCGTGGAGCTGCGGCATGGTCGCAGGCCTCATCCACGACATCCCCACCTGCAAGGAACTCGTCGACAGGATCATGACTGAGGCGGAAACCATCATCCGTACCCGTCTGATGGGGTTTCTTGAAGGGACGGGTGCACCGCGAAAGGTCGCCTGACACCGCCAAACTTCTTAACCACGGCGCCAGTTGACCGCTGGAATTGCGCGCGACGCCTCCTAAATAGAGGTAAATTACCTCTTAACAATCAATTTCAGGAGGCGTCCGTGATTCCAAAGAGCGCTCCTTTTGCAATGGCCGTTGCCCTCATGCTCGCATGGGGCGGCGTCGCGCGCGCTGACGACTACAAGCCCAGCGAATATCTCGGCCTCGACCTTTCGAAGGCAGTGTTGTCGCCGAAGCGGCTCGGGCCCGAAACCCAATTCGCGCCGGTCGCTCTGGAGGCGCGCGGCGGCAACGAGGCGCAGGCGCGCGCCGTGCCGGTCGACGTGCCGAAGAAAGTCGCCGCCGAACGCGTGCGCGTGTCGGAGCCGAAGGTTGCGCACGCCAAGCCCGCGCAGCCGCGCGGCGCGGCACGCACCAAGCTCGCGCATCGCCACGGCAATCCGCTCGACGCGCAGGCGATGGACACCCGCATCCAGACCTGGCCGTGTCGCAGCGGGGGCATCTGCAACTGGAAGCATTAGCTTAGTTCCGAGCCGTCATCCGCACGTCGCAAAACCGTAGACCCGCGGTCAAGAAACCGTAAGCCGGGGGTCAAACGACGCAGGCACCTTCCGTCGCTAGTCGACGAAGGTTTCCTGAATGGTAGCGCTCCGCGCCTCGCGCGCCTGGACCCGGCGGCAATTCCTGGTCCGTTCCACCTCGAGCCTCGCCGTTGCCGCGCTCGCAACGCCACATCTCAGCCGCGCCGCTGATCGTCCGCAGATCGCAGGCGGCATCCAGTCCGGCGACGTCTCGGATGGCTCCGCCGTGATCTGGGCGCGCGCCGACCGGCCGGCGCGGATGCAGGTGGACTATTCGACCGTGGAAAGCTTCAAGACCGTCATCGCGTCGGCTTCGCGCGATGCGTTGCCCGAAGCCGACTTCGCCTCAAAGCTGCTGCTGAATGATCTGCCTCCCGGGCAGGACATCTTCTATCGCGTGCGCTTCGACGACATCGCGACCGGCATCGCTGGCGAAAGCCGCATCGGCCATTTCCGCACTGCGCCGGGTGCCGGCCGGTCGATCTCGTTCCTGTGGTCCGGCGATACCGCGGGGCAGGGCTGGGGCATCGACACATCGCGCGGCGGCTACCGCAGCTATCGCACCATGCACGACAATCGCCCGGACTTCTTCATCCACTCCGGCGATCACATTTACGCCGACTGCACGATCCCCTCCGAGCAGAAGCTGCCGAACGGCGAGATCTGGCGCAACATCGTGACCGAGGAGAAATCCGAGGTCGCGCACACGCTGGCGCAGTTCCGCGGCAATTACAAATACAACCATCTCGACCAGCACTTCCGCGCCTTCCACGCCGAGGTGCCGATGTTCGCGCAATGGGACGACCACGAGGTCACCAACGACTGGTCGCCGACCGGCAGCTACGACGGGGCCGGCCATGAGGATGACGGCACGCCCCGCCTGGTCGCGCGCGCCCGCCGCGCCTTCTTCGACTTCATGCCGATCCGCGAGATCGGCGCGCGAAAGGGGCGGGTCTATCGCAAGATCGCCTATGGTCCGCTGCTCGACGTCTTCATGATCGACATGCGCAGCTATCGCGACGACAGCTGGAACAAGGGCGGCGATCACCGCGGCTGGATCCTGGGCGCCGAACAGCTCGCCTGGCTGAAGCGTGAGCTCGCGGCCTCGCGCGCGACCTGGAAGGTGATCGCGGCCGACCTGCCGATCGGCCTGGTCAGCCTCGATGCGGTTGCGCTCGGCAATGGGCCGCCCGACCGGCGCGAGCACGAGATCGCCGACCTTCTCGCGTCCATCAAGCGCGCCGGAATCCGCAACATCGTCTGGCTCACCGCCGACATGCATTACACCGCCGCGCACCATTACGATCCGAACAGGGCGCAATTTAGCGACTTCGACCCGTTCTGGGAGTTCGTCTCGGGGCCCTTGCATGCCGGCACCTGGGGCCCGGGCGAGCTCGACGACACCTTTGGTCCGGTCGCGATGTACCAGAACGGGTGCAGTGAAACGCAGGGCGAAGACCTCGCGCCCTGTTTCGGACTGCAGTTCTTCGGCAAGGTCGACATCGATGGCCGGACCGGCGTGATGACCGTGACGCTGAAGGACGTCGACAATCGGGACCTCTGGTCGGTCGATATCGAGCCGCAGCCGCAGGCGCGTCCAGCCATGGTGGCGCAGCATTCCTGAGGGACGCTAACCCGATCTTGATTGGCCGCCGTGCGCCTGCCGCGCTATGCTGTCCGTTCCCGCCACCTCTTTTCCATCCCCGAAGAGTCTGCTCACGCAGCATCGCTGCTGGCCTCCGGCGGGCTGAACGATGTCAGGAGCCTTTTCATGGACAATCTCAAGACACAGGGCATCAGCATGCCCAAGCTCGGCCTCGGGACCTTCCGCATGCAGGGCGATGCCTGCCGCGCGGCGGTCGAGAGCGCCCTGTCGATCGGCTATCGCCATATCGATACCGCCGAGATGTACGGCAACGAAGAATCGATCGGCGCGGCGCTCGCCGCGGCCCGGCTGCCGCGGGGCGAGCTGCACGTCACGACCAAGGTCTGGCACGAGAACCTCAGCCCCGACGCCATCCGCCGCGCCTTCGACACCAGCCTGAACAAGCTGCGGCTCGATCATGTCGATCTCTATCTCGTGCACTGGCCGTCCAAGACTGCGAACTGGGGTGCGGTGTTCGAGACGTTGATGCAGCTGAAGGAGGAAGGGCGCACACGGGCGATCGGCGTCGCCAACTTCACCACGGCGCTGCTCAAGATCGCGGTCGAGGACATCAAGGCGCCGATCGCCTGCAATCAGATCGAATATCACGCCATGCTCGATCAATCGAAGGTGCTGGCTTATCTCAACGCCAAATCGATCCCGCTGGTCGCCTATTGCCCGCTGGCACAGGGGCGCGTTGCCTCCGATCCGGTACTGGCCGAGATCGGCGCCAGGCACAATGCAACCGCCGCGCAGGTCGCGCTGAAATGGCTGCTCGACCAAAACGGTGTCGCCGCGATCCCGAAGGCCTCGCGCCGAGAGAGCCAGCAGGCCAATCTCGACGCGCTGAAGATCACGCTCGACGACGCCGACCGCAACAAAATCGCCGCGCTGCCGAAGGACAGGCGCTGCGTCAATCCCGGCTTTGCGCCGGCATGGGACTGACCTCGCCGAACGTTTCGTACACGCAAAGAGATGGCCCCGTGAGGGGCCATCTCCATATTGCGTTGCGCATTAGTCCCAATGATGGCGGTGACCACGCTTGATCACGACGACCCGGTCGCGATGGTGCCAGCCGCGATGCCAGCCGTGATCGCGATGCATGCCGTATTCGGCGCGGGCGCCATACATGCCGTGATGATGACCTCCGCGCTTGATCACCACCGTCTCCGCGCTGGCGAGCGTCGGCAGTGCAACCGCGAGCGCGCCGACAGCGGCAAGCACATAACCAAACTTCTTCATGATGTCCTCCTCCAATGGAATGCAAATCTAAACGGCGCATTCGCGTGAACGTTCCGGAGGAATCGCAGGAGAATTCTGAACGCCTGTTCAGGTGGGTTAATCGCAGCGCTGTTGTGCGGGTGTTGGCGCGCCTGTCGCGACGTATTTGCCGTCCCTGATCGTGTACTCGCCGCGCTCACTGCGATTGTAGATTGCGCGCAAGCTGCCTTGCTTCGAGAGTAGCAGACCGAACTCGCGGGTCTGCTGCAGCAAGGGGAAGTACACCATCACATTGAGCAGACCGTCGGCGTTGACCATCGCCGATACCACTTCGTTTTCGTCCTTGGCCTCGCCGAAATTGCGCCGGTACATCACCCTTCCGTCCTTCCGGATCTCGTAGGTCAAGAGCGCGCCCTTGTCACGGTCGGGCCGGACCGCGCAGTCGATCGCCCATGAGCCGAGCAAGCCCCATTGCTCGACGGTCGCCGCAAGCGACTCGGCACCGGCCGCGGGCGTGAACGCAACCCACAGCACTGCTGCCGCGATCGAGCGGCTCAAACAACGTCCCATGTCCTGAAAGGCCCCATCTGCAAACAATTCCGAAGTGTAGCATCCCGCGCGCGATCGTCCACGCTGACCGCCATTCGCGCGCGAATTTGATCCGCGTCAATGAGGCCGCCCGTTTCACCCGTAGGATGGCGCTCCCGAAGGCGAGATTGGATAGACCGATGCTGAATCAAGTCAGGGATTTCGCGGGCGAGGTGCTGCCGGGGAGCTGTGCCGTGCCGCCTTATTCCGAGACCGCGTTTCTGGCCGAGTTGGGCGACCGCCTGAGGTCCTCGCGCATGCGCTGCGACCTGTCGCGGCGGGAGCTGGCCCGCCGCTCCGGGATTTCCGAGCGCTACATCGCCCAGATCGAGGCCGGCAAGGGCAACGTCTCGATCGTGCTGCTGCTGCGGCTGGCCTCTGCGATCCACGGCAGCCAGCCGCAAGTGGCCTGACGCTTGAGGTGAGCGCGATGGGGCAACTCGTATTGGCAGCCAAGGTCACGCATGTCCCATCGCTGATGCTCTCGGAAAAGCCCGGCAGTCACTTGCGCTCGGCGCGCGAGGCGGCCGTGGACTCCTTGCGCGAGCTCGGGCGGCGGGCGAGATCGCGCGGCGTCACCACTTTCGTGGTGTTCGACACCCACTGGCTCTCCAATTTTGGCTATCACATCAACGCCAACGCGCGGCATCGCGCCTCGTTCACCAGTCACGAGGCGCCGCACATGATTCAGGATCTGAGCTATGATCTGCCGGGCGACACGAGACTCGCCGAAGCAATCGCCGCCGAAGCCGGCGTTGCAGGTCTCGATGTCAACGCGCATCAGGTACCGAGCCTCGGGCTTGAATACGGCACGATCGTGCCGATGCACTACATGAACCCGGACGGCTTCGCGAGGGTGGTTTCGGTTGCCTCGCCGCTGTTCACGTCGTTCGAGGAAAGCCGCACCCTCGGCGAGGCGACGCGCCGTGCCGTCGACAAATCCGGCGAACGGGTTGCGATCCTGGCCAGCGGCTCACTCTCACATCGGCTCTGGCCCAACAAGAAGCTGGGCTCTGAGGCGTGGACGAGCGTTGCCAGCGAGTTCAATCGCCAGGTCGACCTCCGCGTGCTCGAGCTCTGGCAGAGCCGTCGCTACCGCGAATTCCTCGACATGCTTCCGGATTACGCAACCAAGTGCAACGGCGAGGGCGGTATGGCCGACACCATCATGCTGTTCGCCGCGCTTGGCTGGTACGAATACCATGACAGGGCCGAGCAGCTCTGCGAGTACTTTCCGTCATCCGGCAGCGGCCAGGTCAACGTGGAGTTTCACGTCGCGGCATAAGGCGTCGCCCTCACACTGACGCCTTCTCCACATTGGCGCTGCGGGCCGGCACGCCGAACTCGTTGCGGCAGATCTCGGCCAGCACGGCGACGCCCTCGCGGATCTGCTGATGCGAGGGGCTCGCGAAGCACAGCCGCAGTCGCGATCTGGAATGGTTCTTGTCGGTCGACCATTCCGGCCCCGGATTGATCGAGACGCCGGCGGCAAGCGCGGCCTGATACAGCTTCAGCGTATCCACCTGATCGGGCAGCTTGACCCACAGGAAGATGCCGCCCTTCGGCTCCTCGAACTCGGCTGCCGTCCCGAACTGCTCGTTGACGGCTTCCATCAGCGTGTCGAGCTTGGTGCGCAGCGCCTTCGTCAGCGCCGGCACGTGGGTCGAGAAATGCGGCTTGCAATAGGCAGCAAGCACCATCTGCTCCAGTGCGCCGGAGCCGGCGTCCGTCTTCAGCGCCAGCATTCGCGACATTACATCCCAGGGCGCGACGATGAAGCCGACGCGCAGCGCGGGCGCGATCGACTTCGAGAACGAGCCGATATGGATCACGCCGCCGTTCGGGCTCATCGCATGGATCGCCGGCGGCCGCTGTCCTGACCAGACCAGATCGGCATAGCAATCGTCCTCGAAGATGGGCACGCCATAGTCTGCCGACAGCCGCAACAGCTCGGTGCGGCGGCCCTCCGGCATGATGCTGCCGGTCGGGTTCTGCACCGTCGGAATGGTGTAGATGTATTTCGGCCGGATGCCACGGCCCTTGAGGTCGGCCAGCGTCGTGGCAAGCACGTCCATGCGCATGCCGTCCTTGTCGAGGGGAATGCCAACCACGTTGACTCCGAGTCGGGCCAAACGGGTCAGCGAGCCCTGATAGCTATCCTGCTCGAAAATCACGGTATCGCCGCGCGTCAGCAGCGTGGCGTTGACGAGGTCGAGCGCCTGCAGCGAGCCGGAGACGATCAGCAGATCGTCGACCGTGCAGTTGATGCCGGCATCGCGCTTGAGTTTCGTCACCAGGAATTCGCGCAAGGGCAGATAGCCTTGGGGACCATGTGCCAGCCCGTAAGTGGCAAGCGAGCGGCCTTCGCGTTGCAGAGCGAGGTTAGCCGCCTCGATCAGATGATCGAGCGGCAGTTGCTCGGAGTCGTTGTTGCCGCCGACAAAACTGTATTTGGCGAGGCCCGTCCAGCGCGCAGAGGGGGCCGGCAGCCCTGCGGGAAACAGGGGCGCAAAATCGAAGCTGGACGTCATGGGGGCGTTCCTCGTTCTATTCTTTCTTGTCAGGCTGCCCGCCTTGCGCCGGTCAGTCGTGCTTCTTGCTTACTTCTTGCCGACCGTTCGGGTCGGACGGCCCTGGCTGATGAAAGCGTAATGCGCATTGGCGACGCCGCCAACCATCAAGGCCTCGACAGCAGGCTCGGCGATCTCGCTTGTTGCAGCCCAATCGACGAGAAAGTTGGCTCCGGTCCCGCCGCGTACGTCGTCGGTCGGAATGAAGATCGAGACGGTGGCGAGGGGCTTCAACGCGACGGGCGCCTTCAGATAGCTCTCGACCTGCTTGCCTGCGGTGTCGAAATAGCCGATGCGTTTGACCACCAGGGCTTGCGTCTCGGAGGCGTTGTGCACGCTCAAGGTCACCGAGAAGTCGACGCGCAGTTTGCCCTGGCTCATCGCGACGCTGGAATAGGCGGGCACGTAGAAGCCGCCGGAGACGGCAAGTTCTTCCTTCGGCAGTGCGGTGAGGGAATCGGCAAAGCTTTGTTCGATATTGACCTTGGATTGAGCGGCTGCCGGTACGGAGGAGGCGAGGGGGCATAGCAGCATTGCAATGGCGAGCCCCATCCGCATGTGACGAATTGCTCGCTTGCCGCGCCGCACTCGATCACTAGGGTGCGGCAAAACGGACCAATCTGGCATGCACGAGCTCATTCGCGACATCACTCTCTGTATCCTGTTTGCCTGGATGCTGGGCCTGCTTGCCCACTTTTCCAGGCAACCGTTGATCCTGGCCTATCTTATCGCCGGGTTCTGCATAGGTCCATTTGGCGCCGGCTGGGTCAAGTCGCAGGAATCGATCAGCGTCATCTCCGAGCTCGGCCTGATCTTCATGCTGTTCATGATCGGCCTGGAGATCGACCTGAAGAAGATCGTGCGGGCCGGAAAGGTCATCCTGTTCGCGGCGGGCGGCCAGCTCCTCGGCGGCTGCGTGCTCGGGGTGCTGTTCTTCGCCGGCATCGGCCTATCGCTCGGGGGCGGACAGTTCGACGCGGTTTACCTCTGTGTCGCCTGCGCGCTGTCGAGCACCGTCATCATCGTCAAGGTGCTCTACGAGAAGCGCGAGCTCGACACGCTGCCGGGCCGCATCACCCTCGGCGTGCTGGTGCTCCAGGACATCTTCGCCATCCTGTTTCTGGCGGTGCAGCCGAGCCTTGCCAATCTGGAAATCAGCGTCATCCTGCTCTCGATCGGCCGCGTCGCGGTGCTGGTCGCCGCCGCACTGCTGGTGAGCCGCTACGTGCTGCCGCGCCTGTTTCACCAGATCGCCCGCCGCCCCGAGCTGATCCTGCTCGGCGCGCTCGCCTGGTGCTTCCTGGTCGCCGAGACCGCCGAGCGGCTGTCGCTGTCGCGCGAGATGGGCGCTCTGATCGCCGGCGTCTCGCTCTCGACCTTTCCCTACGCGCTCGACGTCACGGCCAAGGTCACCACGCTTCGCGATTTCTTCATCACGCTGTTCTTCGTCGCGCTCGGCATGACCATTCCGGTGCCCGGCCTCTCCGTGATCGGGCTTGCCCTGATGATCGCGGCGTTCACGGTGGTGAGCCGCCTCGTCACCACCTTCGCCCCGCTCTATCTGATGAAACAGGGCCTGCGCGCCAGCCTGTTGCCGGCCCTGAATCTCGCGCAGATCTCCGAGTTCTCGCTGGTGGTGATCCAGACCGGCGTCGCCGACCACCACATCGCAGCCGAGACGGCGAATGCGGCCTCCTTCGCCTTCGTGGTGCTGGCGGTGCTCTCGACCTTTGTGATGACCCGCAGCGACGAAATCACCCGCTGGGCGATCGGCCCCCTGAAGCGGATTGGCCTGCGCGATCTCGACCACGGCAACGGTCATGGCGAGGAAGGGCACGAAGGCCATGGCGAGGCCCGCCGCATCGTCATCCTCGGCTTTTTCCGTGCGGCGAGCGCGCTGCTGGCCGAGATCGAACGGCAGGCACCGGTGCTGCTCGAGCAGATCACCGTAATCGACTTCAATCCCAATGTGTACCAGACGCTGCTTTCGCGCGGCCTGCACGTGGTCTATGGCGATATCAGCAGCGCCGACACGCTGCTCCATGCCGGCGTGGGCAAGTCCGAGATGATCATCCTCAGCGTCCCGGATGCGCTTCTGAAGGGGGCCAGCAACGAGAAGCTGGTCCGCCATGTCCGCACCCTCAACCCGACCGCCATGATCATTGCCACGGCCGATCTGTTGTCGGATGTGGGCGAACTCTACGCCGCTGGCGCCAGCTATGTCACCGTGACCCGGCTCAGCGACGCCCATGAGCTGTTCACGGTGATCGAGGCCGCTCAAGCCGGCCTGTTGGCCGACAAGCGTGCCGAGCTCGATCAGCGGCTCGGCGAGCGGCGCGAAGTGCTGCCCTGACCGCGCCCCGGCCGGCTTCTCAACGGGCTTCTCCGCGCCCATATCCCTGGTATGCCCGGTGCAAGCCGCCCGTCGGGCAGGGCTGCGGTCCGGCATATGTGGTTGCGCCGGGGACACTAGCGCCCCGGCCCAAGTCCGGCTAAGCCTCCGGGCCATAACCGTCAGAGATTGGGAAATGCCGGATAACGTCCAGGAAGTCTTGCAGGCCTTTGCCCGGGGTGAGCTCGTGGTCGTCACCGACGACGATGATCGCGAGGGCGAGGGCGATCTGATCGTCGCCGCCTCGTTCTGCACCGCCGAGAAGATGGCGTTCATCATCCGCCACACCTCCGGCATCGTTTGCGCGCCGATCACGACCGAAGATGCGCGCCGCCTGCGGCTCGATCCGATGGTGGCCCACAACGATTCAGCGCACACTACCGCATTCACGGTCTCGATCGACTACAAGCCCGACGGCGGCACCGGCATCTCGGCCGAGGAGCGCGCCTCGTGCTGCCGCGCGCTGTCCAATCCCAACGCCGGCGCCAACGACTTCGCCCGTCCCGGCCACATCTTCCCGCTGATCGCCAAGGACGGCGGCGTGTTGCTGCGCTCCGGCCATACCGAGGCCGCGGTCGACCTGTGCAAGCTCTCCGGCCTGCCGCCGGTCGGCGTCATCAGCGAGTTGATGAACGACGACGGCAGCGTGATGAAAGGCGAGCAGGTCGCCCGCTTCGCCGCGCAGCACAAGCTCAAGCACGTCACCATCGCCGACATGATCGCCTACCGCCAGGTGCGCGAGAAGCTGATCGAGCGGGTCTCGACCTTTGTCACCGAGAGCCCGATCGGGCCGCTGCAGGGCTATGCCTACCGCTCGCCGTTCGATTCCATCGCCCACGTCGCCTTCGTCTACAACGGCGTCGGCGACGGCAAGAACGTCCTGACACGCTTCCACAAGCCGAACATCGTCAAGGACATCTTCACCGGCCACAAGCGCATGGCGGCGGTGCTCGAGCACTTCAAGAAATCCGGCCGTGGCGTTCTGGTCTACCTGCGCGACGGCGCGGCCGGTGTCCCCGTGGCGCCGCTGCCCGATGAGAGCGCGACCGAGGCTGACCGCAACCGGCAGTGGCGCGAAGTCGGCGTCGGTGCACAGATCCTGCGCGATCTCGGCGTCACCTCGATCCGGCATCTCACCTCTTCGGTGCACGACTACAAGGGGCTTTCCGGCTTCGGCATCGAGATCGTCGCCAACGAGCTGCTCGAAAGCTAGCGCTGTCATCTCGGGGTGCGCGAAGCGAATCCCCCGAGGCGCGCCTCGCGGGTCCCGGGATTCACGCAGACCCGTACATCTGCAACGCAATTGCACTTGTTGCCGCGGCGCTTTACGTTGTCGGGCAAATTTTGACGGAACCAGACGAAAGGACGTTTCATGACCGCGCGCCCTCAGGCCAAGGACAAGCCGGCTTCGGCTTCTTTCCAGTGGGACGATCCGTTCCTGCTCGACGAGCAGCTCACCGAAGACGAGCGCATGGTGCGCGACACCGCGCGCGCCTACGCCCAGGACAAGCTGCTGCCGCGCGTCGCCAAGGCCTATCTCGAAGAGAAGACGGATCGCGAGATCTTCAATGAGATGGGCGAGCTCGGCCTGATCGGCATCACGTTGCCGGAGGAATATGGCTGCGCCAATGCAGGCTATGTCGCCTATGGTCTCGTCGCGCGCGAAATCGAGCGGGTCGATTCCGGCTACCGCTCGATGAACTCGGTGCAGTCCTCGCTGGTGATGTATCCGATCTACGCCTATGGCGACGAGAACCAGCGCAAGAAGTACCTGCCGAAGCTCGCCAGCGGCGAGTGGGTCGGCTGCTTCGGCCTGACCGAGCCTGACGCCGGCTCCGATCCGGCCGGCATGAAAACCCGCGCCGAGAAGGTGTCGGACGGCTATCGCCTGACCGGCAGCAAGATGTGGATCTCGAACGCGCCGATCGCCGACGTGTTCGTGGTCTGGGCCAAGTCGGCCGCGCACGACAACCAGATCCGCGGCTTCGTGCTGGAGAAGGGCATGAAGGGCCTGTCGGCACCGAAGATCGGCGGCAAGCTGTCGCTTCGCGCCTCCATCACCGGCGAGGTCGTGATGGACGGCGTCGTGGTTCCGGAAGACGCGCTGCTGCCCAACGTCTCCGGCCTGAAGGGCCCGTTCGGCTGCCTCAACCGCGCCCGCTACGGCATTTCATGGGGTGTGCTCGGCGCCGCCGAGGACTGCATGCACCGGGCCCGCCAGTACACGCTCGACCGCAAGCAGTTCGGCAAGCCGCTCGCTGCGACCCAGCTCGTGCAGAAGAAGCTCGCGGACATGCAGACCGAGATCGCGCTGGGCCTTCAGGGCTCGCTGCGCGTCGGCCGCCTGATGGACGAGGGCAAGTTCGCGCCCGAGATGATCTCGATCATGAAGCGCAACAATTGCGGCAAGGCGCTCGACATCGCCCGCGTCGCGCGCGACATGCACGGCGGCAACGGCATCTCGATCGAGTATCACGTGATGCGCCACGTCCATAACCTCGAGACCGTCAACACCTACGAGGGCACCCACGACGTCCACGCCCTGATCCTGGGCCGCGCGATCACGGGCATTCAGGCGTTTTTCTGAGCAAGCCGCCCGAGTGTGGGATGCGACTGAACTCTCCAATTGCGTCATGGCCGGGCTTGTCCCGGCCATCCGCGTCTTAGACCACGGGAAGAACGTGGATGCCCGGCACGAGGCCGGGCATGACGAAGTCAGGAAGTTATGAGCAAGCCATGTCCGACAATGACGACGTCCCGTTCAACCGCGACTTTCCGCTGAAGCCCGGCATCGTCGAGGAAGTCCGCCCGGGCGTGCGGCGCGTGCTCTGTAACAATCCGAGCCCGTTCACTTTCACCGGCACGGTCAGCTACATCGTGGGCCGAGGCAACGTCGCGATCATCGATCCCGGTCCGGACGACGAGGCGCATGCGGCGGCGCTGCTCGATGCCGTCAGCGGCGAGACGGTGAGCCATATCTTCGTGACCCACACCCACCGCGACCATTCGCCGAACACCGCGCGGATCAAGCGGGCGACCGGCGCGCCAGTTTACGCCGAAGGCCCGCACCGCGCCTCGCGCCCGCGCTTCGAGAGCGAGAAGCACAACCCGGAATCCGGCGCCGACCGCGACTTCGCGCCCGATATCAGGATCGCCCATGGCGACGTGGTCGAAGGAGACGGCTGGCGGCTCGAGGCCGTGGCGACACCCGGTCATACCGCCAATCACCTCGCCTTTGCCTGGCCCGAGCGGAAATTCAACTTCGTCGGCGATCACGTGATGGGGTGGTCGACCTCGATCGTGGCGCCACCCGACGGCTCGATGATCGACTATATGGAATCGCTGGATCGTCTCGCCGCGCGCGAGGAGGATGTGTATTTCTCCGGCCACGGCCCCGAAATTCCGGACGGTCCGCGCTTCGTGCGCTTCCTGATCCGTCACCGCAAGGCGCGCGAGGCCTCCATCCTGCACCGCCTTGCCAAGGGCGAGACCGACATCCCGACCATGGTCCGGGCGATCTATATCGGCATCGATCCGAGGCTCACCACCGCGGCGGGCTACTCCGTGCTGGCGCATCTGGAAGACCTGGTCGCCCGCGGCGTGGTGGCGACGGACGGCGATCCCGTGATTGGCGGGACCTATCGGATGGCGGGCTAGTCTCTCGTCATTCCGGGCCGCGCGTTAGCGCGAACCCGGAATCCATTTATCCGCGGATGCTGCGGCCGATGGATTCCGGGCCCGCCGCTTCGCGTCGCCCCGGAATGACAGAACCCTACTTCTTCACCGTCTTCGCCGGCGCCTTCGGCGGCGCCACCGGCGTCTTCTTCACCGGCTTGAGTGCGTCGGCATCGGCGGCGGTGTTGAGGTCGTCGATGAATTTCTTCACGCGCGCGGCGTTGCTGCCGAGGTCGCTCTCGAAATAGCGCGAGGCAGATCGGATATCGACGCGGGAATCCTCGCCGTCGGGCACGACGCGGATCGCGACGTCCTCGCGGAACCCCATGATCGGCGAGCGCGCGACCGCCTCGATGCGGCCGATGCGGCGCGGCGGCTGCGGCGCACGCTCGTCGATGACAAGCCATTTGCGCTTGTTGACCAGCTGAAGCGCGATCGCATAGGCGCGGTCGACTGAGATCTCGAGTTCGATCGGCTCGATATCGGGATAGAAATGTCGCTGCTGCTCGGCCGAATAGAGGCCGGCATACACAGCGGTGTTGGCACCATCGCCGGTGCGCAAGCGGGCCAGTGCGTCGAAGCGCGGCGGGTCGATCGGGTCGGTGGTGATATCGTGGATCGCCGGCAGCTTGCGGTATTGCAGGCCGAGATAAGCGGGATAGGCGAGGATCGCGCCGTCGATCAGGAACGCAAGCAGGATGCGCGCCATGCCGCGCGAGCCGTTCTGCCAGATCGCGGCGAAGCCGGCGAGCCCCAACAGGATCGAGAGCGCCGCAATCCCAAGCCCGCCGAAGAAGGTCGCGAGTGCAGGCTTCATCTCCAGGAAGCCGAACCGGACGATGATGGTCGAGACCACCACCGCCACCACGGCGAACACGGCCAGATTGCGCGCCCAGCTCGCGAGGCTGGACACGGGCTCCGACTGATAGGGAGCGGAAAACCTGCGGGCCATCGGGTGAGCTCTGCCGGGTCTCGGGGACGGTGCCGGCCGATCTGGCACGACTATGGGGCCCGTTGAGACCACGGCCCCGAGGCAAATTCAAGGGTTCCCGGGATGTTACGGTCTGTCATTCCGGGTTCGATGCCAATGGCATCGCCCGGAATGACGGTGGTTGGTTTGGCCGCCTACGCCGCCGCGTTCGGGAAGCGGTATTCCTTGAACTGGTCGCGCAGCGCGGTCTTCAGGATCTTGCCCGTCGCCGTATGCGGGATGCCGTCGACGAAGGCAATGTCGTCGGGCATCCACCATTTGGCGATCTTGCCGTCCATGAACTTCAGGATGTCCTCGCGGCTGGCCTGCTGGCCCTGCTTCAGCTGCACGATCAGCAGCGGACGCTCGTCCCATTTGGGATGAAACACGCCGATCACGGCGGCTTCCGCCACAGCGGGATGGCCGACTGCGAGGTTCTCCAGCTCGATCGAGGAGATCCACTCGCCGCCGGACTTGATCACGTCCTTGGAACGGTCGGTGATCCGCATGTAGCCGGCTTCGTCGATGGTCGCGACGTCACCGGTGTCGAAGAAGCCGTCCTCGTCGAGGATGTCAGTGTCGACCCGGTAATAGGCCTTGGCGACGGCCGGGCCGGCGACCTTGAGGCGGCCGAAGGTCGTGCCGTCCCACGGCAGTTCCTTGCCGGCATCGTCGGTGATCTTCATCTCGACGGCGAACGGCGCGTAGCCCTGCATCTGGAGCACGTCGAGCCGCGCCTCGCCGGTTGCATTTTGGAACGGCGGCTTCAGCGCCGCGACGCTGCCGATCGGGCTCATCTCGGTCATGCCCCAGGCGTGGCGGACGTTCGAGCCCATGTCGAGGAAGGCCTTGATCATCGAGCGCGGCATCGCCGAGCCGCCGCAGATCACCATCTTCAGGTCCGGCAGCTTGAGATTGTTGGCGGTCATGTGCTGGAGCAGCATCAGCCACACCGTGGGCACCCCGGCGGTATGCGTCACCCTCTCGGTCGAGAGCAGCTCATAGACCGAGGCGCCGTCGAGCTTGGCGCCGGGCATCACGAGCTTGGTGCCCTGCGAGGGCGCGGAGAAGGCGATGCCCCAGCTGTTGGCGTGGAAGAGCGGCACCACGGGAAGCATGGTCTCGGAGGCGCTGGTGCCGAGCGCGTCGACATTGTTGGCCATCAGCGCGTGCAGCACGTTGGAACGATGCGAATACAGCACGCCTTTGGGATCGCCGGTGGTGCCTGATGTGTAGCACATCGCGGCCGCCGTGTTCTCGTCAAAGTCCTTCCATTTAAACTTGCCGTCGGCCTCCGCAATCCAGTCCTCGTAGGCGACCACGTTCTTCAGCCTCGTCTGCGGCATGTGCGCCTTGTCGGTGAGCACGACGTAGCGTTCCACGCTTGTCAGCTTGTCGGCGATCTTCTCCAGGACGGGAATGAACGTGATGTCGGTCATCACGATGCGGTCCTGCGCATGGTTGATGATCCAGGCGATCTGCTCGGGGAAAAGGCGGGGGTTGACGGTATGGCAGATGGCGCCGATCCCCATGATGCCGTACCAGACCTCGAGATGGCGCCAGGTGTTCCAGGCGATCGTTGCGACACGGTCGCCGAGCTTGATGCCGTCGCGCTCCAGCATCTGCGAGACCTTGAGCGCGCGCTTGTGGATGTCGGCATAGGTGGTGCGATGGATCGGTCCCTCGACCGAGCGCGTCACGACCTCCTGCTTGCCATGAATCTTGGCAGCATGTTCGATGATCCTGTGGCAGAGCAGGGGCCAGTCTTGCATCAAACCAAGCATTCCGTCGTTCCTCCGAGAAGCCGCTGGGCGGATTGTCGCTCTCAGCGTTGGGCCAAAGAATTGTCATGAGTTTTAACCTGCCCGCCTTTCGCCGCAAATGGTCTTGTCGCGGCTATATGTCCGTCGGCGCGGCGATGGTTACCGTCGCGCTCGGGCTCGCGGATCGGGCAGAGGCGCGCAAATATGGGGCCCCGCTGGATATCTTTGGTATTGCTGCACCACGGCCGCGCGCGACGGTTCATTCTGCCAATACCTCTGGCAAGATCCCGCTCCCAAGGCCCCGCCCCGAGGATGCCCCCAAGGCGCCGGCCAAGGCGTCGGACGAGGCTCCTGCGGAGACCGACGGCAAGCCTTCCGCGGACAAACCTGGCGCCACCAAGCCCGCCGAGGCGGCGCCGCCGCCCGAGAAGCAGGCCTCGGCGTGCCGCCTCGCGCTGACCGAGGAGATTGCGATCGCGCCCTCGATCCCGGATATCCGCGGCCCTGGCGCCTGCGGCGGCGAGGATCTGGTGCGGCTCGAAGCCATCGTGCTGCCGGACAAGCGCAAGGTGGCGGTCAAGCCGGCGGCGATCCTCCGCTGCACCATGGCGTCCGCAATCGCCGATTGGGTGCGCAAGGACGTGGTGCCGCTGGCCGCGAGCCTCGGCTCGACCATCAGCGATCTCGACAATTTCGACAGCTTCGAGTGCCGCGGCCGCAACCGCGTTGTCGGCGCTCTGCTGTCCGAGCACGGCAAGGCCAACGCGATCGATGTGCGTGCCATCAAGCTCGCTAACGGGCAATCGCTCGGCCTCACCGACCGCACCATGTCGCGCGAGGTGCGCGAGCGCGTGCTGCATTCGGTCTGCTCGCGTTTTTCGACCGTGCTCGGCCCCGGCTCGGATTGGTACCACGAGGACCATATCCATCTCGATCTGGCGCAGCGGCGCAACGACTACCGGATCTGCCAGTGGAACGTCTGGGATCCCCTGCCGCAGGTTGCCCCGCTCCTGCCGGCGGAACGGCCCGAGGAGGCGCCGCCGCGTGAGGTCGCGGCCAAACCTGAAGCGAAGCCCGAGACCAGGCCCGAGACCAAGCCCGAGACGACGCAAGGAGTTGACGACGAGGCGGCGGAGAAATCGCCTGTGCCTGCGGACAACCCGGCGGCCGAGGGCCACAAAGCCCAGCCGCACAAGCCGGCAACAAAAAAGCGCCGGTGAAACCGGCGCTTTGAATGTCTGAGATCAGGTACCTGATCAGTAGTTCGCCTGGCCGGGTTGGCTGCCGCCGAGTGCGAGGCGCGAATTGTAGGGCGAATCGCCATGCTTCGGTTCGAGCACCACGACGATGGTGCCGACCTTGACGCGGCCATAGAGGTCGATCGCGTCCTCGTTGGTCAGGCGGATGCAGCCCGACGAGATCGAGGCGCCGATATATTCAGGCTGATTGGTGCCGTGAATGCGGAACAATGTGTCCTTGCCGCCCGAATACAGATACATCGCGCGCGACCCCATCGGATTGTCCGGACCGGGGGCGACGAAGGTGGGCACGCCCAGGCGCGAAATCTCGCCGGGGGTCGGGTGCCAGGCCGGCCATTCGGTCATGCTGCCGACCTTGGCAATGCCGGACCATGCCATGGCTTCTTCACCGACGGTGATGCCGTAGCGGATCGCCTTGCCGCCATCCAGGACGTAGTAGAGGTAATGGTTGTCGGAATCGACCACGATCGAGCCCGGCGATTCCTTGCGGTGGTACTCGACGATGGCGCGGCGGAACGGCTCTGCGACCGGGGTGTTCTCGTACCGAACCTTGGCAAGGAGTTCCTTGTCCTTCGGCTTGAAGGCCTTGGTGTCGGTCGCTTCAAAATGCGTGGCCTGCATGCAGCCCGACAGCATCAGGCCAGCGGCCAAAATACCCAGCGTAACTTTCAGCGACGACATGATTTGGTTCCAATCGACAACAACAAGCTTTCGTGGGGCTTGAACCAGCCCAATTCCACGATTCCGTTGGCTCCATTATCGTTGAAATCTGCCACAATTCCAGCCTTACGAAGCTTCTACCGCGCTGCAAGACCTTACCTGTGGCTTTTCTGCCGCAAGTTTTACGGGTCAGAGTCGGTTTCTGGGCGAAACGGGGGGATGTGTCGATTCCGTGCCACAGTTGGGCCACGGCGTCGCCACAAATGCAAACGCTCCGTTAATGTGCTTGTCATCATCAACTTGTCAGAATCGCGCTAAGGGCTGTCAGTCTGTCGCAGGCCCCTGCTGGAGTTGTGCATGTTTTCTGTGTTCGTTCCCTCCGAGTCCTCTCTCAAGAAGGCCGTCGTCGAGGATCTCGCGGCAGTCCCGGAGCATGCGGTCTGGATCGACCTGGTCAACCCGACTGCCGCCGAGGACAAGGCCGTCGAGAAGCTCTCGGGGATCGCAATCCCGACCCGGGAGGACATGCAGGAGATCGAGATCTCGAGCCGCCTCTATATGGAGAACGGCGCGCGCTACATGACCGCGACGCTGATGTGCCACTCCGATACCGATATGCCCCGGACCACGGCGGTGACGTTCATTCTCGGCGACCACCGCCTGGTGACGGTGCGCTATGACCAGCCCAAGCCCTTTGCGCTGGTCGAGGCCAAGCTGGCCCGGTCCTGCGCGCCGGCCGTCACCGGCGAGATGGTGCTGATGGAGCTGCTCGATGCCGTGATCGACCGCTGCGCCGACATCCTGGAGCGCTGCGGCGCCGAGATCGACCAGGTCTCGCATGACATCTTCGAGCCGGAGAGCGAGCGCCACGGTCACGCCAAGCAATATTCGCAAATCCTGATCTCGATCGGCCGCAAGGGCGATCTGACCTCCAAGGTTCGCGAGAGCCTGGTCTCGATCGGCCGCGTCGTCGCCTTCCTGTCGGCGGTGGTGGAGGGCGTGAAATGGTCGAAGGACATGCGCGAGCAGCTCAAGACCATGCAGCGCGACGTGGTCTCGCTGACCGATCACGCCTCCTACCTCTCCAGCAAGATCACCTTCGTGCTCGACGCCATGCTCGGTGTCGTCAATCTCGAGCAGAACAACATCATCAAGCTGTTTTCGGTCATGGCGGTTGTCCTGATGCCGCCGACGCTGATCGCCTCGATCTACGGCATGAACTTCAAGTCGATGCCGGAACTCGAATGGGCGCACGGTTATCCGTTCGCGCTGGTCTTGATGCTGATCGCGGCGATCGTTCCGTACTGGATCTTCAAGTGGAAGAAGTGGCTGTAATAGCTACCGAGACCTTACGCCCGACGCAGAGACCTGGTGCCTGGTGTCGCAGAATAGAGCGGGATTGCGGCCGCACGGCGATGTGTGCTCGCCGCCCCAATTCCTCCGGTAAAATTTGAGCAGTGGGCTGAACGTTTACGCGAAGCTTGTCTGCGATAAGGAGCAGGTAAGCCGCGAGGAACAACCATGGTTGAAAAACACATAACGACGCCCCCCAACGTCATCGATCTGGCGAGCTATCGCCACGTCGTGGCGAGCGGCAAGGCGTCGTCGATGTCGGCACGCATGTGCCGGCACTGTGGTGCTCCGCTGCTCGACGGTGAGAACGACGACGATTGCTCGACCGCAATCAGCACGGCCGCTCCGCAGCCACGCGAGAGGTCACGTCGGATTCGACTCGATTGAGGAACGGAAGCTAAGGGCGATCCAGGTCTTGCGGCGGCGTTGTCTGGATCGCCTTGCTTCCCCGGCGTTGTTTCCAACATCTCATTGCGAGGAGCGCTTGCGCTCGCAATGACCTACACGTGCTGGCCGCCGTTGATGTGGATCTCGGCGCCGTTGACGTAAGACGAGGTGTCCGTGCACAGCACGTAGATGATCTTGGCGACCTCGTCGGGCGTGCCGAGCCGGTGCATCGGGATCTGCTGGTCGACGATCTTCTCGGTACCCGGCGACAGGATCGAGGTGTCGATCTCGCCCGGCGCGATCGCGTTGACGCGCACGCCGACGCGGCCGAAATCGGAGGCCATCTCGCGCGTCAGGGATGCCAGCGCGGCCTTCGAGGTTGCGTAGGCGGCGCCTGCGAAGGGATGCACGCGCGAGCCCGCGATCGAGGTGACGTTCACGACAGAGCCCTTGGCCGTCTTCAGTTCCTCGATCAGCCCGCGCGCCATCATGATCGGCGCGAAGAAGTTGACGTTGAACACATGCGTCCAGGTGTCGAGGTCGGTGTCGATCGAGCCGAGCCTGGAGCCGCCGGCGCCCTTCGGTGAGATCGCGGCGTTGTTGACCAGCGCATGCAGCATCCCGCCTTCGAGACGGTCGCGGATGTCGGAGATCGCGCGGGTGGTATCGGCGGGGGTGGCGAGGTCGACCTGGATATGGTCCTCAGGGCCCGCATCCCAGGGACAATCCTCCGGGAACGGATGTCGCGAGCAGGTGATGACGCGCCAGCCGGCCGAGGAGAAACGGATCACGGTGGCATGGCCGATGCCGCGGCTCGCCCCGGTCAGGAGCAGCGTACGGCGCGGCGCGTTGGAAGGCTGCGGCATGAAGGTCTTTCAGGTTGGAGCATGATCTGGATCCGGAGGGCCGCGTTAGCGCAAAACGTGCAGCGGCTTTACGAAAGGATCATGCTCGAACAAAATACTAGGGATACATCCGCGTCTTGGACCATTTCTGGCCGGCCGCGTCACGGCGAAATTCGATGCGGTCGTGCAGACGGAATGGGCGATCATGCCAGAACTCGATACGCGACGGCGTGATACGCCAGCCGCTCCAGCCCGGCGGCCGTGGCACCTCGCCGATCATGTGCTTGGCGGCGACCTTGGCGATCGCCTGCTCGAACGCGAAGCGGCTCTCCAGCTCCTGCGACTGCTTGCTCGCCCAGGCGCCGATCTGCGCCTGCTTCGGGCGGGTGGCGAAATAGGCATCGGCCTCGGCCTCGGTCACCGGCGTCACGTTGCCGCGGATGCGGACCTGACGGCGCAGCGACTTCCAGTGAAAAAGTAACGCCGCCTTAGGATTTGCGGCGAGTTCGCGGCCCTTCTGGCTGGCGATGTGGCTGTAGAAGACGAAACCATCGATATCGAAGCCCTTCATCAGCACCATGCGCACGTCCGGCAGGCCGTCGGGGTCGACGGTGGCGAGCGCCATGGCGTTCGGATCGTTCGGCTCGCTCTTGATGGCTTCGTTCAGCCAGGCCTCGAACAGCGCAAACGGCTCGTCGGCGGCGGTGAAATCACCGGATGTTAAGGGTGTCTGGTGTTTCATCGAGGTCGTGTCGGTCATGTCTGGGGTCCGAGTTGCGTCCTGCGGTCCAAAACGCGCTGGTGTCTGCTACCGCCCTATATAGGGTATGGGGACGCGTTGGCCTATTGGCGATCCGGCCATCCGGCTTCGTCATGACGATCATTCTGATCGGGCTCGGCACCGGCGGTTGCAGCTTTTCCCGCAATGAAAAGAGTGCCTACGCCAAGGCCGACGACAGCGATCTCACCGGCTCGATCGCAATGCCGGCCAGAGTGGCGGCACCGACCGAGACCGATCTCGCCTTCGCCCGCAACGCCGCCTCCGACGTCCTCAGCAAGAACGACAAGGATTCCAGCCAGCATTGGGAGAATCCGGAAACCGGGGCGCGCGGTTCGGTCACGCCGATCGCGCAAGCCTATGCCGCCGAGGACGGCCGCAGGTGCCGCGACTTCCTGGCGAGCTACGTCAACGGCAGCACCGAAAGCTGGCTCCAGGGCGCCGGCTGCCAAAGCAGCCGTGGCAGTTGGGAGATTCATACGCTAAAGCCGTGGCGGAGCTAGGAATCGCTTCACCAGGCTAGTTGCAAAAATACCACTCGCCCCCCACATGAGACGCAGGTGGGGCGGGGAGCCCTTTGAACAATTCGATTTCTTGAAGGAGACGTGACGGATGCGCGACCCCTATGAGGTCTTGGGGGTGCCGCGGAGCGCCAACGCTGCCGCGATCAAGAGCGCCTATCGCAAGCTTGCCAAGAAGCACCATCCCGACAGCAACAAGAACGACCCGAAGGCGGCCGAGCGCTTTGCTGAGCTCAATACGGCCAACGAGATCCTCGGCGACGAGGACAAACGCAAGCAATTCGATCGCGGCGAGATCGACGCCGACGGCAAGCCGCGCTTCCAGGGCTTTCCGGGCGGCGGCGGGCCGCGCGGTCGCGCCGGTCCTGGCGGGTTCGAGAGCTATACGTTCCGCGGTGGCGGCGCGGGCCCTGGTCCGGGCGGCGGCGCGTTCGAGGACATTCTCAACAGCATGTTCGGCGGTGGGCAGCGTCCGCGCCCCGGGGCCGGCGGCGGTGCCCAATTCGAGTTCGACACCGGCGGGATCGGGCTCGATCTCGACGTCACTGTCGCCATGACCGTCTCGCTGGAAGAGGCGGTCAAGGGCGGCGAGAAGCGCGTCCGGCTACCGAATGGCAAGGAACTCAACGTCAAGATTCCGGCCGGCGTGACCGAGGGTCAGCAGATCCGGTTGCGGGGACAGGGCGAGAGCGCTCAGGGCCATCCGCCGGGCGATCTCCTGATCACGATCGGCATCGCACCGCATCCGTTCTTCAAGATCGAGGGCGCCGATCTCAGGATCGACCTGCCGGTCACGCTTTACGAGGCGGTGCTCGGCGGCAAGGTCCGGGTGCCCACCCTCGGCAATGCCGTGGAGCTTTCGGTCCCGCAAAACACCTCCAGTGGCCGGACCTTCCGCCTTAAGGGCAAGGGATTGCCGAAAGCTGGCGGAACCGGGGATCTCTTTGTCACTGTCAGGATTATGCTACCGGACGGGAACGACGCCGAGCTTGAAGCATTGATGGAGAAGTGGCGGGACCAGCACCCCTACAATCCACGTAGCGGGCTTGGCTAACGCATGATCCGGAAAAGCGTGTAGCGGTTTTCCGGAAAGTCATGTGCAAACAAGAGCTGAAGCGCGATTGATCGCGCTTTGGGCGAGATCGGCAGCTGAAGGGGTTCTCCTAAAGACTGAGAGCGTCGTCCATCGAGATGATGCTCATCATATGCCCGAGGCGTGGTAGCCCTTCTTGGCTCACGTGCTCGACGTGTCGGCTGTCCGGCGGGGCAGCCGATAAAAAGGTGCGGCCTCGAGAGGGGGACCAGCGCGGTACCAAAAACCCCAATCGAGGCCGCCCGCGTCGATCGGCGGATCGAACGCTGCTCATTTTCGCGTGATCATCCGGTGCGATAATGAGACGCGCCGATGTCTTCATTCCAAATTTTCAATGTCGGAATCGAGGCACCGCGTTTGCGTGGTTGTCTAGGTGCCGTTTTTCTCTGCCTGGTCGTAGACCGCTTGCGCCACTTTGGTCAGCCGATCGCGGTCGCTGCCACCGCTGACGACGTAGCCGACGCCGCGCTCGGCCCAGAACAGCGCCTCGTCCTTGTCCGTTCTGGCGTAGCGCATCTGCGTCGCGCCATTCTCGGTCTTGGCGGTGTAGATCGTGTACCGCTCGCCCGAGGCGCCCTCATACATCAGGAACGACGCCGGCCCGTTCGGCCCCGGCAAGAGCCGGCCACCGACGAGCTTCAGTCCACTCGCCTCCAGGTTCGGTGCAAACACGGTCCAGCCGCAGCGTCTGGTCAGCCAGGCCTGGAGGTGGTCGCGCTCGTTGCCGCCGACCTCGACGGGATGGCGAACCTCGACGACATAGAGGCGGTGGGCGTCGAGTGCGTCGGTCGTAAAGCTCTGGAAGGTCGAGGGCGCGTTGGCGGCGCCATGCGCCACCCAGCCGGCGGTGCCGCCGGCGACGAAGGCAACCAGCACGGCCGCGGCGGCGCCATAGAGCCAGTGCCGCGGGCGGCGCTCCAGCCGTTCGAGCTCGAGCCGCGCCGGCACCGGCTCCTGGGCGACGGAATCGTAGCGGGCGTGCAGCATCTCGGCCATGGCGCGCCAGGACTGCACGCGCTCGCCATCCTCAGGCTGCGCGGCAAGCCAGGCCTCGACATCGGCGCGGCGCTCGGCCGGCAGCTCGCCGTCGACATAGGCGTGCAGTTCGTCCTCGGTCACTGGGATCTTGCGGTCGTTCATATCGATCGTCTCTGGCTCTGCGGCCCAAAATGTTCTTCGTGGTTCAACTGCGCCGCTTCCCATGCCATGCAGGAGAAACGACCGGCGCGATGCATCAATCCTGCCATCATTTCACCCGCCTGAGCGCCGGGCGCTCACCCTCCAGCGAGGCTTTAACGTGGGCGCGGGCGCGTGCCAGGCGCGACATCACGGTGCCGATCGGCACGCCCTGGATGTCGGCGACCTCGCGGTAGCTCATGCCCTCCAGCATCACCAGGAGCAGCACCGAGCGTTGCTCCTCGACGAGCGTCGCCAGCGCCCTCTCGATATCGCGCCCTTCGGCTTCGGTCCCGCTGGCATCCGGGTTGTTCTCCGTCAGCTGCATGAATTGCGGCCGTCGTGCCAGCGAGCGCCGCCGGTTCTTGTTGAGGTTGGTCAGGATCGTATAGAGCCAGCTCCTGACGTCGCCCCCGAGGAAGAGGCGCTCCGAACGCAGCGCCCGCACCAGCGTATCCTGCACTAGATCGTCGGCCGCATCCGCCTCGCGCGTGAGCGCGCGGGCGTAGCGGCGCAACGCCGGGATCATGGCTTCAACACTCTGGCGAAACGCACTCATTGCGGTCTTGACGTCCTGATGTCGGCGCGAGCGCCACAACGTTCATAACACCCGACCGGAACGGCTATTCCGGCGCTTGAAACAGCGTTAACGCCGCGTATTAGGACTGTACCGCAACGGAGGGCTGGTGTACCTCCAAACCTCACCGGGAGCTCGACGGGACGTTAGCAAAATGGCGCAGAATTCAGGTCTGATGCAAGGCAAGCGGGGCGTGGTCCTCGGCGTTGCCAACAACCGCTCGATCGCCTGGGGCATTGCCAAGGCATGCCACGCGGCCGGCGCCGAGCTCGCCTTCACCTATCAGGGCGATGCGCTGAAGAAGCGCGTCGAGCCGCTCGCCGCCGAGATCGGCGGGCTCGTGCTCGGCCATTGCGACGTCACCGATGCCGCGACCATCGATGCCGCCTTCGCGGTGCTGAAGGAGAAGTGGGGCAAGATCGACTTCCTGGTGCATGCGATCGCCTATGGCGAGCAGCTCGACGGCCGCTACGTCGACACCACGCAGGAGAATTTTTCGAAGTCGCTGCTGATCTCCTGCTATTCGTTCACAGCCGTGGCGCAGCGCGCCGAGAAGCTGATGACCGACGGCGGCTCGCTCATCACGCTCAGCTATTACGGCGCCGAGAAGTGGATGCCGCACTACAACGTCATGGGCGTCGCGAAAGCGGCGCTCGAAGCGAGCGTGCGTTATCTCGCCGCCGATCTCGGCGAGAAGAACATCCGCGTCAACGCGATCTCGGCGGGGCCGATCAAGACCCTCGCGGCGTCCGGTATCGGCGATTTCAGATATATCCTGAAGTGGAACGAGGCCAACGCGCCGCTGCGGCGCAACGTCTCCACGGAAGACGTCGGCGGCAGCGCGCTGTATTTCCTCTCCGACCTCTCGCGCGGCGTCACCGGCGAGGTGCACCACGTCGATTCCGGCTATCACGTGCTCGGCATGAAGCGCCCGGACGCGCCTGACATTTCGTTCGGCGCGAAGGACTAGTTTCTGAATCTGGAATGCCCGTGCCCACGATCTATTATCTGCGCCATGGCGAGACCGAGTGGAATGCGCTCGGGAGGCTTCAGGGCACCAGGGACATTCCGCTGAACGCGCGCGGTCGCGATCAGGCCGTGCAGGCCGGCGGCATTCTCGCCGATCTGTTCAAGCGCGAAGGCCGCGACAAGGCAGCATTACCCTACGTGTCGAGTCCGCTTGGCCGCGCGCGAGAGACCATGGAACTGGCGCGGAGCAAGCTCGAACTGCCGACTGCGGATTATGCGCTCGACGATCGCCTGCGTGAGATCGGCTACGGTACCTGGGAGGGGCTGACGCTGGCCGAGAGCGAGGCCTCCGATCCCGAGATCTACGCCCGGCGCCTCGCTGACAAATGGACGGTGGGCCCCGCGGGCGGGGAGACTTACGCCGATGTGCAGGTCCGAGTGCGCGCCTGGTACGACCAGCTCCGTACAGACACCGTCGCGGTCGCCCATGGTGGGACCTGCCGGGCCCTGATGGTTTCACTCGGCCTTGAGACGCCGGCGAGCGCGGCCGAACTCTATATCGAGCAGGGCGCCGTCTACGTGTTCCGGGACGGGCGGCTGGAGAAGTTTAGTTAAGCAACTGTCATTCCGGGGCGCCCGAAGGGGCGAACCCGGAATCTCGAGATTCCGGGTTCGATGCTTTGCATCGCCCCGGAATGACGGAACTAGGGTTGAACCCAATGCTCCTCGGCGCTACGACGTTGACCAACGTCCGTGCAAAACGTCAACGCCAAGCGGCAGTTCGCGATGTCCTTCAACACCTTCGGCCATATGTTCCGCGTCACGACCTTCGGCGAGAGCCATGGGGTGGCGATCGGCTGCGTGGTCGACGGCTGCCCGCCCATGATCCCGCTCGTCGAGGCCGACATCCAGGGTGATCTTGATCGCCGCCGGCCCGGCCAGTCGCGCTTCACGACCCAGCGTCAGGAGGCGGACCAGGTCAAGATTCTTTCCGGCGTGATGGCGCATCCGGAGACCGGCGTGCAGGTGACGACGGGCACGCCGATCGGGCTGCTGATCGAGAACACCGACCAGCGCTCGAAGGACTATTCCGAGATCAAGGACAAGTTTCGCCCTGGTCATGCCGACTTCACCTATGAAGCGAAGTACGGCCTGCGCGACTATCGCGGCGGCGGCCGCTCGTCGGCGCGCGAGACCGCAACGCGCGTCGCCGCCGGCGCGATCGCGCGAAAGGTGCTGCCCGACGTGAAGGTGCGCGGCGCGCTGGTGCAGATCGGGCCGCACAAGATCGACCGGGCGAAGTGGGACTGGGACGAGATCGCGAAGAATCCGTTCTTCTGTCCCGACAAGGACAAGGCCGCGTTCTTCGAGACCTATCTCGACGGCATCCGCAAGAGCGGCTCCTCGATCGGCGCGGTGATCGAGGTCGTCGCCGAAGGCGTGCCGGCTGGCCTTGGCGCGCCGATCTACGCCAAGCTCGACGCCGAGCTCGCCTCCGCAATGATGAGCATCAATGCGGTGAAGGGCGTCGAGATCGGCGCCGGCTTTGGCGCGGCCGAACTGACCGGCGAAGAGAACGCCGACGAGATGCGCACCGGCAATGACGGCACGCGTTTTCTGTCCAACCACGCCGGCGGCGTGCTGGGCGGTATCTCCACCGGACAGCCGGTGGTGGTGCGCTTTGCGGTGAAGCCGACCTCGTCGATCCTGCAGCCGCGTCTCACCGTCGATCGCAACGGCGCCGACACCGAGATCATGACCAAGGGCCGCCACGATCCCTGCGTCGGCATCCGCGCCGTCCCCGTTGGCGAAGCCATGATGGCCTGCGTGCTGGCGGATCATTTCCTGCGCGACCGCGGCCAGGTCGGGCGCTAGCATTGCGCGAGGCGCTTGTATCGCGCCAGTCGCCCACCGCGCAGCTTGACGATCCCACAACTTCGTCCGCAAATGCGGACATGGAAAGCTCCGAGCTCCAACGCATCACCAGCTGGCTGATCGACGGCGCCTGGTCGTCGAAGGCCCCGGCCGAGATGACGGCGGAAGCCTGCGAACGGATGGTCGCAGCCGGTCTGCCGCTATGGCGGTTCGGCATCTTCATCCGCACGCTGCATCCCGAAATTTTCGGTCGCAACTTCATCTGGCGGGAGGGCGAGGAGGTCGAGATCGGCACGGTCGATTTCGAGATCCTGGAGACGCCGGAATTCGCCAGAAGTCCGCTGCGGGTCGTGTTCGAGCAGGGACTTGAGGTGCGGGGACGCATGGACGATCCCGGCAGCAAGCATTTCCCTTTTTTCGACGATATGCGAGCCGAAGGCGTAACCGACTACGTCGCGACGCCAATGCAGTTTCTCGACGGCTCGGTCCACGCGACGAGCTGGACCACGCGCCATCCAGGCGGCTTCACTGATGACCACATCGCGGCGATTCACGCCATCCTCAAACCGCTCGCGCGCATCACCGAGATCATCAGCCTGCGCCGCACCGCCGAGATGCTGCTCGACACCTATGTCGGCAATCGTGCCGGCGCGCGCATCCTTGGCGGTCAGATCCGCCGCGGCCACAACGACACCATGCAGGCTGCGATCTGGCTCTCCGATCTGCGCGGCTTCACCGCACTGTCGGACCGGCTGCCGGCCGAGACCGTGGTCGAGATCCTCAACCATTATTTCGACTGCCAAGTCGCCGCGATCCGCGGCCATGGCGGCGAGGTGCTGAAATTCATGGGCGACGGCCTGCTCGCGGTATTCCCCATCGACGAATATGTCGGCGATACCGCGCATGTCTGCACGCGCGTGCTGGAGGCGGCACGCGAATCCCGCGCCAGCGTCGAGGCGCTCGCGTATCCGGTCGGCGACGTCATCGAGCGCTTCCGCTTCGGCGTGGCGCTCCACGTCGGCAACATCCTCTACGGCAATATCGGTGGCGGCAACCGCCTCGACTTCACCTGCATCGGCCCCGCCGTGAACCTTGCCGCCAGGCTCGAGAAGATCACGGGTCGCCTGGGGCGGACCGTCGTCGCCTCGGAAATGTTCGCCAATGTCTGCCGCCACGACTGGCACGAGCTCGGCGAATTCCCGATCGCGGGCTTTTCAAAGGCGCAGCGCGTATACGGGCTGACGGAGGAGACGCCAATGGTGATGGCCTGAGGTCGTCCTCGGATGTCCGCCGCCATCAACCCGGTGAGCAGAATTCAGGCGTTCGACGCCATCACCGACCTCAGCGGGACATCCAGCTGATAGACAAATCCGGACGGTTCGTAGGCCAGCCGCACCTGCCCGTTCAGTTGCTGGCCGAGCGACTCGATCATCCGGGTGCCGTAGCTCCGTCGTGTTGGCGGCGCCACCGCAGGGCCGCCGCTTTCGCTCCACTTCAGGCGCAGCCTTTGCTCGATCTCGTCGACCGTCCATGCGATCTCGACATGCCCGGAGGAACTGGACAGCGCGCCGAACTTCGTCGTGTTGGTGCAGAGCTCGTTGAACGTCATTGCGAGCGCTATCACGGCACCGGACGTGATCCGGAGGTCCGGGCCATTGAAATGGAATCGTCGGCCCCCCTGACTGTCAAAGGGATCGGTGGCGCCGCTCAGGGTATGAGTGAGGCTCGCATTTGACCAGCTGACCTGTATCAACAGGTCGTGGGCACGTCCTAACGCCAGCAAGCGGCCATCCATGGCCTTTTGCCCGTGCTCCAGACTGATCGCCGTCCGGAAGCTCTGGGCCGCAATAGCGCTCACCGTTGCAAGCGTATTCTTGATGCGATGATGCAGCTCTCCGAGGATCAGCTTTTGCAATTTGTCGGCAGCCTCGCGCTCGTGGGCTTCGATGCCGGCTTGAGCGAGCAGGACCTTGGCGTCGGTGTCCGCCTGTTCCAGCAACAGGCGCAAATTGTCGTTTTCCGCGGCCAGAACCGATTCCTGTGGCGAACGACTAACCTCAAGATTTTCCCCGGGATCAGTCGTTGTGGTCGGAAGGATTTTTAGCGCGCCCGCTCCGATCATCGTCTGCAACTGCGAGATCATTTCGTCGACGGCGAGCGGCTTGCGAAAGAAGCGGCTGTCCGCCGGCGTTTCGTTTTCAGACGGCTTTACCTGACCGGAAACCAGCACGATCTTGATGGCAGGCCAGCGATCGTGCACCGCGTGGGCCAGCTTCAAGCCGTCCATGGTCCCGGGCATCTGGATGTCGCTGAACAGAAGCGAGATGTCCGACCGCGACTCGAGGATCGCGATGGCTTCGTCGGCGTTGACGGCCTGCACAGGGCAGAAGCCTGCATCCTCCACGATATCGACTGCGCGCATGCGCAGGATCATCTCGTCTTCGACGACGAGAACGTTCGGCAAGGAGGTTGGGGGCATTGACATCTGTGCACGACACTTTCCTGGATCATCCGACAAGCTCGGCCGGCGCTTTGCGATTGTGGTCTAACGGCGCGCGGTGACCAAACGAGCTTCATGAATCCTGACATCGGATTCACCTCGGCGCAGACATGATGCTTCGAAGTCCGGCCAGACCTGGCCCAGGCAATTGCTGGCCACCGGATGGCTCGCCAGCCGGTCCGCCTTCGCCAAAGCAACGGTTTCGCGCGCTTTTACTTGCGGAGCAAAACCGGGCAACACCATTACGGACACTCCGAGGAGCGCGAACATCGCGAACGCAATAAGAGATTTCATCATTTGGGGCTGCTTTGGCTGTCGACCGCCCCGTTTCGTTTGGGGATGCTGTTACAACAACCAAAATGAGATATAGTTCATTTTTTACAACTTATATTTGAAGTGTGATTTGCAGCAGGATGCCGCCACGGCCCGGATCGTCGCTCAGTGAGAAGAGGCCGCCGACCAGGTTGGCTTGCCGCTACCTCGGTGTTTTGGGACCAGGCAGGCTTATCCAGTCGTGAATGTGCGAGGCCGTTTCACTCAATCGCGCCGCTCTAAGCAGCGATTCCCGCTGCACGCCGGGCGGGGCAATCTCTGCGCGACGGCGAGCCTCGGCTGCCAATTGGGCAAGGCGATTGCTCAGCGGGATGGTTCTCTTGGTGGTGTCTTGCACAGGACGCTCCGCATTGGGCGGGAGCGCAAAGACTCTCTCAGTCACCGATGGATGCCGTGGCGGGCCGGTGATGGGTTACCATGCGCCTGTTGACGGCCAATAGATACATTATTCGGCAGAACAGATTAGGCGCCGAAATCGAAGGGGGCGCCAAAGCACCAAAGCCGGACCGGTGCCACTATTCCTCCGGCTCCGTGGTGAACAGCAGGGGATAGCCCTTGGTGCGGCCGGCATCCGTTGCGCGGGTAGCCTTGGTCTCGGCGACGTCCTTGGTGAAAACCGCGACCACGCAGGCGCCGAGCTTGTGGGCGGTGATCATCACCTTGTAGGCCTGATCCTCGGTCATCCGAAACTCGGCCTTGAGGATCATCGTGACGAACTCGCGGGGCGTAAAGTCGTCGTTGATCAGGATGACCTTATGCAGCTTCGGCCGCTCGACCTTGGTCTTCGTCCTGGTTTTCGGTTTGGCAACGGTATCGTTCATTCCGCCTCCCGGATATGGCGGGCTCCGGTTCCTGCCGGCGCGCTCAGCGCGCGGCCTTCTCACCATATTGCAGGACCTGCACCTTCTCCAAGGTGATCAGGCCGCTCGACATCATGCCATCCAGGATGGGCAGGAATGCATTGATGTTGTCCTCGCTGTCGACGATCTCGACCAGCAGCGGCAGGTCTTCCGAGAGCCGCAGGATTTTGGACGTGTGGAGCCGGCTCGACTTGCCGAAGCCCATCGGGCCGCGCAGCACGGTGGCGCCGGCCAGATGCCGCTCGCGCGCCGTCATCACGATCGCTTCATAGAGCGGCTTGCCGTCGAAATGGTCGCTCTCGCCAATGAAGATCCGGAGCGAAACTGCCTGATTGGGGATTTGCATGGTGTCAGCTCCTTCGCAAGCGGTTGGTGCCGCTGGCCATCATATGGCCTGCCCATACCGACACCAGCCAGCAAATGACGGACGCCGCGATATAGGCGAGCGCCGTGTATTTCATGCCGCCGTGGAACAGGCGGAAGGTCTCCAGGCTGAAGGTTGAAAAGGTCGTGTAGCCGCCGCAGAACCCGGTCATGACGAACTGCCGGTGCTCGGGCCGCGCCAGCACCCGGCCGTCGGGGCCGGTCAGCGTCGCGTAGAAGCCGATGATCAGAGAGCCCGTGGCGTTGATGAACAGCGTCGCGACGGGGAAGCCGGGGCCGGTGTCGAGCGCAAGCCCAACCAGATAGCGCGTCAGCCCGCCGACCATGCTGCCGGCGGCAATCCAGGCATAGAGCGTCGCGGTGCGCCAGCGATCGGCAGAGGAGGAGGACTTCATCTGCCTCTAGCCTCCCAGAGTGTCCGCGAGGAGGAAGCCGCAACTGACTGCCGCGAGGCAGAGCACGACCGAGACCGCGACATTTCCGAGCGCGTGCATCGCCTCGCCGTTGCGCGCCAGCGTCAGCGTTTGCAAGCTGAACGAGGAGACCGTGGTGTAGCAGCCAAGAAAGCCGGTGACCGCGAACAACCATGGATCGGGCGCGGCGAAGGCCGAGCCGGGATGGGTCGCCAATGCGCCAAAAATGCCGATCAGAAAGGCGCCGGTGACGTTGATGGTCACGGTGCCCCACGGAAACGTCTCGCCCAGCCGCCGGGCGATCGCGCCGGAGATGAAATAGCGCGCGCAGCCGCCGAGCACGCTGCCGATCATGATCGCAAGCACTCCGCTCAGCACGGCGAACAGCCCCCCGTCATCGTTTCTCCTCCGTTGCCAGCCCGTTGCCGACGGCAAATAGTCCCATGAGCGCGACCAGCGCGAAGCCGAGCCCCGCCAGGAACGTGCCGGCCGGACCATAGGCATCCCACAGTGCGCCGGCGATCACGCTTGCGGCCAGCAAGGCAAGGCCGGTGAACAGGTTGAAATAGCCGAACGCGGTGCCGCGCAGGCTCGGTGGCGCTGCGTCGGCGACGAGGGCCGAGAGCAGGCCTTGCGTCAATCCCATATGCAGTCCCCACAGCGCGACGCCGAGGGCGAGGCCCCCAAGGTTTGGCAGCAGCGCGAGCGCGAGATCGGCGCCGGCAAGGAAGACGAGGCCGAGCGCGAGCAGGCCGGTGCGGTTGATGCGGTCCGAGAGCGCGCCGGCCGGATAGGCCGATAATGCATAGACGATGTTCATCAGCACCAGCACGGCCGGCACCCACATCGCATTGAGCCCGATGTTCTGCGCGCGCAGGATCAGAAAGGCTTCGCTGAAACGCGCCAGCGTGAACACGACGCCAACCGCGACCACACGCCAGTACAGGGATCCAAGCTGCCGCATCGCGGCGATGTTCAGCGGATTCCTTGACGGCTCCCGGCCTGGGTCCGGCTCCGGCTCGCTCACCGCGAACGCGATCAGTCCGAACGACAGGAAGCCCGGCAGCACGGCCGCCCAGAACACCATCGTAAAATTGTCCGCCGTCCACCACATCAGGCCGATCGCCACGAGCGGCCCGACGAACGCACCGATGGTGTCGAGCGACTGACGCAGGCCGAAGCTCGCGCCACGCAGGCCGATGGGTGCGATATCGGCGATCAGCGCATCGCGCGGCGCGCCGCGAATGCCCTTGCCGACGCGATCGATGAAGCGCGCGGCAACCAGCCATTCGACGCTGGGGGCAAGCGGGAACAGCGGTTTTGTCAGCGCGGCCAGTCCGTAGCCGAGCGCGGCGAGCAATTTGCGCCGACCGAGCCAGTCGGACAATGCGCCGGAGAAGATCTTCGTGATCGAGGCGGTCGCCTCTGCAATGCCCTCGATGAAGCCGACCGTGAGTGTGGAGGCACCGAGCACGGTGACGAGATAGACCGGCAACAGCGCGTGGATCATCTCGGAAGAGACATCCATCAGCATCGAGACGAAACCGAGCACCCAGATCCCCCTGGGCAGCCCCGCACGTGCAGCATTCGGTGTTGTCGTCGTCACGTCCAGGACTTCTCCTCGGCCTCTCCTCGGCCGCTCCTTGCCTTCGCGTCCAGGCAACAAAAAACCCGCCAGCGGCGGGGTTGTCCATGCTCCCGCCGAAGGCAGAGGCCCGAAATTGCCCCTCCTCTAGCAGGAGTCATCAGCCCACCACGGTCACAGGCCGCCGGGCGGTTGTCGGGGGACTCCATCCCCATCCTGTGTCGCCAGCCTAACATGGAAATCGCGCCGGACAAGTGGGCGAGGTACTCTGTCCAGTGGCCCGTCAATCCGGGAGCGCACCGGACTATTGCATTCGGGTGCCCACGATCCCGCAGTCAGCGGCGCGAGCGCGGCAACATGCCGGCAGCTTTGCGCAGTGCTTCGCAATTCCCGCCGCAAATGCCTAACTGGCAAATGCCTAACTGGAATGTGAAGCGCGAGCGATCTTCGGACTTTGCTGCAAGGCGATTGCATGTCACCATCGCGTCATACGACGGGAGGCTGCGATGCGCTTGCTGTTCTCGATCGGGGCTGTGCTGGTGACCGGCATCTTCGCCGGAGGGGACGTCGCGGGCATCGCGGCACCAGGACCCAAATTTGAGTCGCCTAAAATTCAGCCGGAGCGGCAAGCAGCCGACAGGGACGCGCAGACGGTCGATGTCGAGCTGATCCTCGCCGTCGACGTCTCCTACTCCATGGACATGGACGAGCTCGCGGTTCAGCGTGAAGGCTATGCGCAGGCGATCCAGTCGAAGGAATTCCTGCAGGCGCTGAAGCTGGGCCCGAACGGCCGCATTGCGGTGACCTATTTCGAGTGGGCCGCCTCGACCGACCAGAAGATCATCATTCCCTGGCGCCTGATCGACGGACCGGAGACCGCCGATGCCGTCGCCGCCGAAATCCTGAAGACGCCGATCCGGCGCGCCTCGCGCACCTCGATCTCCGGCGCGATCAGTTTCGCGATGCCGCTGTTCGATGAGGATCCCTATCGGGGGCTGCGCCGCGTGATCGACATTTCCGGCGACGGTCCCAACAACAATGGCACGCCGGTCACGATCGCGCGCGACGCGGCGATCGAGAAGGGCATCGTCATCAACGGCCTGCCGATCATGGTCAAGGAGCCGTCCTATTCGACCATGGATATCGACAATCTCGACTTCTATTATGAAGATTGCGTCATCGGCGGGCCCGGTTCCTTCGTCATCACGATCAAGGACCGCGACAAGTTCAAGGAAGCCATCCGCACCAAGCTCTTGATGGAGGTTGCGGGCCGTATGCCGGAGCGCCCCGTGATGCACGTTGCGGACAAGGACAAGGAGCCGCGTGTGAACTGCTTGATCGGCGAGAAGATCTGGTCAGACCGCTGGGGTCGTTGAGCGCGGCCCCCGGAGGAGACCTTTTGCCCCATTTGCCCGCGATGGAATTTTAACCACGCGTTAACTGTTGCGTGGCCCTAATCGGCTGCTTCCAGTTGTTTCCGGATACTGTTCTGACGTTCCTGTCGGGGCGCGAACCAAGCGGGCCTGTCAGACAAATCCGCCGAGCAATCCAATGGCCATCGTCACGTCGAGCACCAGCCAGATTTCTCCCGCTCTCGAGCGGGTGTATCACCAGAGCTCCCTGCTCGGTGAGTGGAAAGGCAATTGGGCGGGCAATAACCAGCCCGTCAGCTTCAAGGTCGTGAACATCCGCGGTGCCCGGGCGCAGGTCGAGTACACCCATAACGGGCGCACGGAGCGCGGTTTTGGCGAGGTCGCAGGTTCGCTTCTTACCTTCGGCACGGTCACGGTCGGCACAAAGGACGGCAAGAGTCTGGTGCTGTTGTCATCTGCGGGCGCGGGCAAGCAGACCGCGACTCTCGAGAAGCAGGCGCCGCCGGCCTCCGACAGCCGCTTGATGGGAAGTTGGGGCGGCTATTCCAGTGACAATGGCAAGAGCGCGAGCTTCAGGGTGCTCGCTGTCAACGGCAACGAAGCGCAGGTCAGCGTCACCACCGATGGCGTCACCCGTCAGGGCACCGGCACCGTCTACAAGAACGTCATAATGTTCGGGCAGGCGCAGATTGCGACCGACGACGGGCAGAACGGCAAGATCATCTACCAAGTCCGCAACAAGTCCTTCGTGGTGCCCGTGACGAAATATCCGCCGGCGGATTCGTCGTCCACGGTGGACAGGACGGCCTAACCGTCACGGCTGCTAGCTGCCAGATTGCATCAGCGCCTTCAATTGCCGCTCGATCTCACGCAAGACATCGCAAGCGCGCGTGAGGGCGCCATTGCCGATCATTTGCGGCGGCCAGCTTACGTTGCGGCGCGAGCGAGGCAAGGCTGTCGGCGCCAGGCGTGGCTGCAGCATCGGCACGGCCATATGCCGCAGCCACGCGTCGGAAAGGGGAAGATCAGATCCGCGCCTCCAGAATCAGATTGAAGGGCGTTTCAGCGGCGCGGCGGAAGCGCGTCAGTCCGCCCTCTCGCGCGACGTTGCGCAGCCTTGCCTCGCCCGCTTGCGCGCCCAGTGCGAGGCCCACCTCCTGGTCGAGCGAGGCCGGCGTGCAGATCATGGTCGACGCCGCATAGTAGACCCGCCCGACCGGGTTGAGATTGTCCTCGAGGCGGTCGCCTGCGAACGGCTCGACCAGCATGCAGGTGCCGTCCTTTGCCATGGTCTCGCGCACGTGGCCGATGGCGCCGACGGGGTCGCCCATGTCATGCAGGCAATCGAAGAAGCAGACGAGATCATAGCCCTCGGCCGGATAGGTCTTGGCGGAATGAACAGCGAAGCTGACCCGGTCGCCCAATTTGGCTTCGGTGGCCGCCTTTCGCGCGGCCTCGATCGAACCCTCGTGATAGTCGAAGCCGTAGAAGCGGGAGTTCGGGAAGGCTTCCGCCATCAGCCGTGTCGAGACGCCGTGCCCGCAGCCGACATCGGCGACCTTGGCGCCGCGCTTCAGCTTGTCCACGACGCCGTCGAGCGAGGGCAGCCATTCCTGCACCAGATGATGCATGTACCCGGTCCGGAAAAAGCGGGCGGTGCCGCAGAACAGGCATTCGCTGCGCCGGTTCCACCCGACGCCCTTGCCGGATTTGAATGCGTCCGAGACCTTCGGCTCGTCGAGAAAAGCCGAGGCAATGACATTGCCGAACGCGCCGAGGAACACCGGACTGTTCTCGTCGGCAAGCGCCATCGCCTGCTCCGGCAGCATCGAGAATTTTGCCGAAGCGGAATCGTATTCGATGTAGCCGGACGCCGCCTGGCTCGCGAGCCATTCGCGGACGTAGCGCTCCGCGGTCCCGGTGGCGCTTGCGAACTCGGACGAGTTCATCGGTCCCTTGGCGGCAAGGGTACGGTAGAGACCGAGCTTGTCCCCGAGCAGGACCAGCGACGCATTCATCGCCGCCCCGAATTCGGTGACCATCTTGCCCATAAAGGCATTCAACCTGTCGGAATTGACCTCCATGACAGCCTCCGTGCTGACGCGCCCCCTCAGGTGGGTCGATCCGGAATGCGGGAAGTTCAATTGACAGGAAAACGTGATCCCGGAACTCAAGGGAAGACTGGTGTCGCGATGCTGGCATTCATGATGCCTGGTGGGTATAATTCGCAAGCTTTTCGACGGTTATTTGGATGTCCAGGCTTACCCGCTCTTGCGGTCTCGCGGTTTTTCTTGCCCTGCTCTGCCTCGGCGAAGCGCCGGCTCATGCGCAAGCCGCACCCCTGCAATATTGGATCCCCGGCGGACCTTTCGGCTTCGGCGGCGTTGCCGGTCAGAGCGCCGACAGCTACGGCAATGTCCCGAGCTTCAATGGCGGCGACGCAAGCAGCCGCAGCAATTTTGCGAACGGCTTCTTTGTCGGCAGCCAGCATGGCAATCTCAATTGGAGCGGCCTCAGCCCGGCCGGACTGAGCGGCAATTTCAGCGCGCTCTCCTACGACAGCACGCAGTTCGGCTACAACACCAAGACCGCGGGCGGCATGCCCGTCACGTTCTTTGCCGGTTTCGACACACTGAAATACGGCGGCGGCATTGGCAGCTCGCTTGCGCCGCTCACCTCCAGCGCCTCGCCCGGCTATGGTGCATTCGCGGGTGTCGAGTTCAAACCGACCTCCAACCTCAGCCTGTCGTTCGGCGCCGGCTTCACCCAACAGCAATCCGGGCGCATGGACAGCGACATCAACTCGTCGATATTGCCCGGCGAGTCGCCGGCCCTGGGCGGCCTTCGGCGCTAGACTGCATCATCCGCGCATCACCAGCTCCGGGCCGCGCCTCAGCGATTTCGGCAAATTCGGTCCGGCTCCGAAACGGATCACAATGTCGGGACGCCGCTCACCGAGTCCGAGTGAGGCTGCGAATTGCGATCTCAGTGTCGGCACCTCGACCGGCTGGTTGACGAAGGAATATTTCAGCCCCAGTGCGGTCGCCTGCAAACCGAACCGCTGGCAAGCGCGTCCGACCGCGATCCACTGCGATGTGTCGCTGCGGTCGGCGGCAAGCACGAGGATCCCCGCGGAGCTGTCGAGCTCCTCGCGGTACTTTCTGTTCTCGCCCTGCTCGGTGAAGACGAGCTTCAGCAGCGGCCGCGCGACCCATGCCGGCAGTGACGGGCTGCCTGACGCGCGCGAGAATAGCCCGTCCATGGACGCGACCGCATCCGCCTCGTTGAAGCGCATCCAGCTCACGAGTTCGCTCATGAAGGCCTTGTCGCGCATTTGTGCGGAATTGCCTTCGAGCACATAGTCGGTGACTTTGGCGATGGCTGCGCGTTCGGTCAGCAGGATTGCCGACACGTTCGGCTCGCGACAGGCGTCCTCGAGCTGGCGCAACATCTCGGGCGCGACCGGCTTGCCGTCGAATGCCGCACGGGTGCATTGCCTGACTGGAATTGCGGCCGCCAGCGCCGATGCGGCAGGCGGAGCTTGGTCGAGTGCGATCACGATCCGGCCGCCGTCGACCGTCTGGTTTGCGCGCCAACCCAGCGTTGCCGCCGCAAGCGCGAGATTTTCGGCGGCGCAGCCGAGGCTGACGAAGAGGTGGTGATCGTCCGGGTCGACTGCGGGACAGCGGCGTGCGACGTCTGGCCTGATCACGATGACATTATCATGGGCGGAAAAAATCCAGGGCTGGGTGTTGTGGCTGTTGGCCGCGAGTGTCGCAAAACGCACGAACTCGCGGTCTCTCGGGGACGATCGCAGCGGTGCCCGGGCCGCCTGCACCGCGTCCTCATAGCTCCCGTTCGAGGCCTGCGCGGGACTGGCCGTGAGCGTCGCCGCGGAAAGGCCGAACGTATTGGTCATGAATTGTCGTCGGTCGATCGCCATCATCCGCTCCGCGGCCATTCCCGCGCGAGCTTAGCGCAACGGCAGAGCCGGTCGGTTGACCGGCATCAAGGTCGGGAGGGACGCGCTTATCTCACAAACCGCGCCACCAGCTCGACATGCGGCGTGTGCCGGAATTGGTCGACCGGCACCACGGCATCCATCTTGTAGCCGCCATCGATCAGCAGCCGCGCGTCGCGGGCAAATGTCGCGACGTTGCAGGAGACCGCGACCACCACAGGCACCTTGCTCGCGGCGAGCTTCAAGGCCTGCGCCTGCGCGCCCTGGCGCGGCGGGTCGAACACGACGGCGTCGAAATCGCGCAGCTCCGGCGCCACCAGGGGACGGCGGAACAGGTCGCGCGGCTCGGCCTTGATCGGCTTGAGCCCTGGTGTGCGCGCGGCCTTTGCGAGCGCTGCAATGGCGCCGGCGTCGTTGTCATGGGCGGTGACCCGGGACTTTTCGGCGAGCCGCAACGCAAACGGTCCGACACCGCAGAAGAGATCGAGAACGTTCTTGGCCTTGCCGATGCGCTCCGCGACGAGCGACGCAAGCGTCTCTTCACCGGCGACGGTCGCCTGCAGGAACGAGCCCGGCGGCAGCGTCACCTCGGCGCGGCCCATCTGCAGGGTCGGTGGCAGGCGTTGCAGCACCAGTTCGCCGTGCCGTGTCAGCCGCGCCAGGCGGTGCTGCTCGGCGACGCGCGACAGCGCCGTCACGAGTGACGTTGGCAGCGGGCCGGAGCCGCGCACGTCGATGTCGAGACCGTTGGCGGTCGCGGTGACCTGGATGTCCAGCGGTTTCGTCACCGGCATTTTGGACGTCAGCAGCTCGGCGAGCGCCCAGCCGGCATCGAGCGCACCCTCGAGCCCGGGATCGAGGATCGGGCAGCGATCGATCGGGATGACGTCGTGCGAGCTGGCAGCCGAGAAGCCGACCTTGAGGATGTCATGGGTGCCGAACCGGCCGTGCAGCGTCATGCGCCTGCGTCCCGCACCGTGGGCATCGACCAGCGACGCCACCTCGCAGTCGATGCCGGCCTGGGCCAGGGTCTCGACCACGATGCCGCGCTTCCAGGCGTGATACGGTTCGGCCGCCCAGTGCTGGATTGCGCAGCCGCCACAGACGCCGAAATGCGGACAGAACGGCGCGACGCGCTCGGGGCTGGCGACATCCACCGCCAGCAGCTTGCGGCGGTCGGGATGGTTGCCGACGACATGATCGACCTCGACGTTCTCGCCGCCGAGCGTGTAGGGCACATAGATGGCATCGCCGGCGTCGAGCGAGACGCCGTCGCCGCGATGGCCGACGTGATCGATTGTCATGCGCTCAACCACGGCGCGCGCCCAGGAAGAATTCAATATTGCCGTCGCCGCCGGTGATCGCCGAGGGGAACACCTCGATATCGGTGCAGCCGAGCGAGGCCGCAAAGGCGGCGACGTCGTCGCAGATCTCGCGGTGCACGGCGGCGTCGCGGATGATGCCCTTCTTGTTGTGCTTCCGGTCTGCCTCGAATTGCGGCTTGATCAGCGCCAGCAGGCTCATCGGCGCGGCGGCCAGCGACAGCGCCACGGGCAGCACCGTCTTGAGCGAGATGAAGCTGACGTCGATTACGACGACATCGGGCCGCGCTGGCAGGCGCTTGCCGTCATAGGCGCGGATGTCGGTCTCTTCCATCGACACGATCTTGGAGTGACCGCGCAGCGAGGGATGCAGCTGACTGGTGCCGACATCGACGGCAAAAACGAGGCTCGCGCCGTTCGCCAGCAGCACCTCGGTGAATCCGCCGGTGGACGCACCGACATCGAGGCAGACATGATCCTCGATCTCGATCGGGTAGCGCTCCAGCGCGCCGGCGAGCTTGACGCCGCCGCGGGAGACGTAGGGATGCGCGGGCTCGGCCTGGATCACGGCGTCCTCGGCGATGGTCTCCGATGGCTTTGCCACCTGCTTGTCGTCGGCCGTGACGAGCCCGGCCTCGATCGCCGCGCGCGCCCGCGCCCGGCTCTCGAACAGGCCGCGCTCGACCAGCAGAATATCCGCGCGCTTGCGGGCAGGGGACATCATCTCTCCGAAAGACGCCTGAGGCGCTTATGTAGCGATCAATCGCGCGGCCGCCATCCGGACGCAAGCCTCGAACGCGGCCAGATCGTGCCACACGTCGATCGGCATCTGCGCCGGCGTCACCAGCGGGCAGCCATGCAGCTCCAGCGCGTGGATCATCATGAGATTGTCGACGAGGCCAAAATCCTCGACCGTCAGTCCCTGCGCGTCGACCAGCCGCCCGTCCTCGGACGTCACCTCCATGAAGCGGCCGACACGGTCGGCATAGGCGGCGCCGTCGTTGGAATAGGCGAGGCAAAACTTGCGGCGGCCGGCCATGTAGCCGAGCTCGTAGACGGTGCCGGGATCGGCGCCGGCGCCGCGGAACGGCGTGAGGTTGGCGATGATGGCATCGGCCGCGTCCATCATCGCCTCGTTGCCGCAAAAAATCTGCCGCGAGGCGTCGGGAGCGGCGAGGTCGATCTCGTTGTCGAGGGGATAGAGCCCGGTGAGGCCGTTCGCGGCACAGATCGAGACCTTCCACCGGCCGATCTCGACCGCATCTGGCAGGAACACGTCGGGGCCTGCCAGATAGATCTTCATCGAGCTGTTTCGCGGAAGGTCGAAGCTCGCTGTCAGGCGAGCTTGACCGTCTCGGCCTTGACATCCTTGCCGAGCGCTTCGAACACCTTGGCGACGATGCCCTTGGCATCGAGACCGGCACGACCGTACATCGCCGCCGGCGTGTCGTGGTCCTGGAACACGTCGGGCAGCACCATGGTGCGGAACCGCACCAGGCCGCTGTCGAGCGCGCCCTGATCGGTGAGGTACTGCGCGACATGCGAGCCGAAACCGCCGACCGAGCCTTCCTCGATCGTGATCAGGATCTCGTGGTCGCGCGCGAGCTTGAGCACGAGCTCGGTGTCCAGCGGCTTCATGAAGCGCGCATCCGCAATCGTGGTCGAAAGGCCGTGGGCTGCGAGCTCGTCGGCGGCCTTCTCGCATTCGGCGAGGCGCGTGCCGAAGGAGAGCAGGGCGATCTTGCTGCCCTGGCGGACGATGCGGCCCTTGCCGATCTCGAGCGGAACGCCGACTTCCGGCATCTCGATGCCGCGGCCTTCGCCGCGCGGATAGCGCAACGAGCTCGGACGATCGTTGATCGCGACCTGGGTTGCGACCATGTGCACCAGCTCGGCTTCGTCGGCCGCGGCCATGATCACCATGTTCGGCAGACAGCCGAGATAGGCGTTGTCGAACGAGCCGGCATGGGTTGCGCCGTCGGCGCCGACGAGGCCGGCGCGATCGATGGCGAAGCGAACCGGCAGGCTCTGGATCGCAACGTCATGCACGATCTGGTCGTAGCCGCGCTGCAGGAACGTCGAGTAGATCGCGCAGAACGGCTTGTAGCCTTCGGTGGCGAGGCCGGCGGCGAACGTCACTGCGTGCTGCTCGGCAATGCCGACGTCGAAGGTGCGGTCCGGGAACGCCTTGTTGAAGATGTCGACGCCGGTGCCGGACGGCATCGCCGCGGTGATGGCGACGATCTTGTCGTCCTTCTCCGCTTCCTTGACGAGGCTCTGGCCGAACACGTTCTGATAGGCCGGCGCGTTCGGCTTGGACTTGGCCTGGGTGCCGGTCGCGACGTCGAACTTGACCACCGCGTGGTACTTGTCGGCGGAGGCTTCCGCCGGGCCGTAGCCCTTGCCCTTCTGCGTCACGACGTGGAGCAGGATCGGGCCGGTCTCCATGTCGCGCACGTTCTTCAGCACGGGCAGGAGATGGTCGAGGTTGTGGCCGTCGATCGGGCCCACGTAATAGAAGCCGAGCTCCTCGAACAGCGTGCCGCCGTCCATCATGAAGCCGCGGGAATATTCCTCGACGCGATTGGCGCGGTTGGCGAGGATCTTGGGCAGGCGCTGGTTGATCTGCTTGGCCACATCGCGCAGCGTGCGATAGGTCTTGCCCGAGTAGAGCCGCGAGAGATAGGCGCTCATCGCGCCGACCGGCGGCGCGATCGACATGTCGTTGTCGTTGAGGATGACGATCAGGCGCGAGTTCATCGCCCCCGCATTGTTCATGGCCTCATAGGCCATGCCCGCCGACATCGCGCCGTCACCGATGACGGCGATAACGTTGTTCTTGCCGCCGGAGAGGTCGCGCGCGACCGCCATGCCGAGGCCGGCGGAGATCGAGGTCGAGGAATGCGCGGCGCCGAACGGATCGTAATCGCTCTCGCTGCGCTTGGTGAAGCCGGACAGGCCGCCGCCGGTGCGCAGCGTGCGGATGCGATCGCGCCGGCCGGTGAGGATCTTGTGCGGATAGGCCTGGTGGCCGACGTCCCAGATCAGCCGGTCGCGCGGGGTGTCGAAAACGTAATGGATCGCAGTGGTGAGTTCGACCACGCCGAGGCCTGCGCCGAAGTGACCGCCGGTCACCGAGACGGCATCGATGGTCTCCTGACGCAGCTCGTCGGCGACCTGGCGAACCTGCTCGACCTTGAGCTTGCGCAGGTCGTCCGGCGTCCGGATGGTGTCGAGAAGCGGCGTTTTACTATATGCGTTCACGGCGATTTCCAATTTGTCAGCGCCGGAAGATCGTTCCGGTGCGCGATGGGTTTGCACAATATCGGCGCAGCGCGAGTCCTTAAACCGTCGGAGCCACCTGCATGGGGCAAAGCCCCGTCTTCAAGCTTAGGTGAGCTTAAGTGCTCTCCGGTTCAGTCTCTGTGATCCCTGTCACTTAGATCGGCTTCGTCCATCCAGCCAATTCATCAGCAGTTTGAAGCGCTTGTCGTCGGTAATCAGTGCCCACGCAAGGCTTACAAAAAGCCACACTCCGCGCAGCTTTACACCAAAGCTTGGGCCAAAGCCAACCCGCTCCGCCGATTACGGGCATGCACCTGCAACCCGCGGGCCAGAGTGGTTAATCCTGGCGCCAGCCGAAGGGTTCCAAGCTTGCCCAGTTCCTCGGCAAGGTTTTTCGCATGGGGAGGCTATTTCTAGACGGATTCAGGAGGGCGAGGGGCCCCTCTGAGGGAGGTTCCGTGATCGCCAGAGCGCCGGTTCCCTGGAATCAAGCAGCAGCAGCAGCAACGCCGACCGCGGCATGCGATCATGAAGAATTGCCGGTGCCCGCTGCGTGAGATAGGCGGCTTACTGGACGTCGAGCGGCGCGGTGCCGGTGGCCTGGCCGCTGGCATCGGTGGTGATCTTGTCGACGCGCGCCTCGGCCTGGCGCAGCAACTCCTCGCAGCGGCGCTTCAGGGCCTCGCCGCGCTCGTAGATTGTCACGGATTCCTCGAGCGGCACCTTGCCGTCCTCGAGCCGTTTCACGATGGTTTCGAGCTCCTCGATGGCGCGTTCGAAGGTCAGCCTGGAGATGTCGATTTGGGTATTTTCGGCCATATAAGTTTCCGATTGCCCGATTCGCTTCACCTCGGAGAAAGCAAAGTTTTGCGGGCGCAATGTGGCGGGTGTGTCAGGCGCCCATCAGGGCGCCGACATGCGCCGTAACAGATTCTTTCAATCCTTGCAGGTCGTAGCCGCCCTCGAGCACAGAAACAACGCGCCCCCCGGCGGTCTTGTCGGCGAGGTCCATCAGCTTGCGCGTCACCCAGGCATAATCCTCCGCGCGCAAATTCAGCGACGCCAGCGGATCGCGATAATGCGCGTCGAAGCCGGCAGAGATGACGAGCAGCTCCGGGCTGAATTTTTCGAGCTGCGGCAGGATCAAATTCTCGAACGCGATGCGGAATTCCGGCCCGCCGTCCTCGGAGGCGAGCGGCGCGTTGACGATGGTGTCGTGGTCGCCGCGCTCGCTCTTGGCGCCGGTGCCCGGAAACAGCGGCATCTGGTGCGTCGAGCAATACATCACGGTCGGGTCCGACCAGAAGATGTCCTGCGTGCCGTTGCCGTGATGCACGTCGAAATCGACGATGGCCGCGCGCTTGATGCCGTATTTGCGCTGCGCGTGGCGCGCGGCGATGGCGACGTTGTCGAAGAAACAGAAGCCCATCGGCTTGCCGATCTCGGCGTGGTGGCCGGGCGGGCGCACCGCGACGAAGGCGTTGCGATGCTCGCCCGCCATCACCGCTTCGGTCGCCGCGACCGCGCCGCCGACGCCGCGCATCACCGCTTCCCATGTGCCCGGCGACATCGAGGTGTCGCCATCAATATAAACCAGGCCGCTGGTCGGCGCGATGTGGCGCAGCTCCGTGACGTAGTGCTCGTTGTGGCAGAGCGTGACGAGGTCGAGATCGCCCTCCGGCGCCTGGTCACGCACCAGGAACTGGAAGCGCTCATGCGACAGCGCCTCCTCCACCGCGCGCAGGCGGTCCGGCCTTTCAGGGTGTCCCGGCGGCGTGACGTGGTCGAGGCAGGCCTTGTGGGAGAGGAGAAGCGTACTCATCAGTTCGGCCTCATGGAATGCGGGCTCTCGACGTCGCTTGGCGCATCCGGCGCCAAAACGCAAATACAAAACCCAATCTATGCGTTCCCCCGGGAATGGCAAAGGGTGGTCCCGGACCGGCCCGTTTGATCCGGATCAATTCACGCGCAGGATGCGGCTCAGCGGCAGCGGCCCGATCGGTCCGTGCGCCCTGAAAAACGCGAACAGCGCGTCAGCGTCGTAGCCGCCATATTGCGGCCCCGTGCCTTGTTTGGCGACCGTAAAGCCGTCGCCACCGACTGCGAGGTAATCGTTGAGGGTGACGCGGTAGCCGCTTCCGGCTTCGACCAGTCTGCCATTGAGCGTCATCTTCTCGGTGATCACGCGCTCGCCGAATGGCTTCGCCGCATCCCAGGCGTAACTGAACCCGTTCGAGACCTGGAGAATCCGCGGCCGCTTCGGGTCGAGCCATTGCTGCTCCAGCATGTCCTTGAGCTGGCTGCCCGTGAGCGTCATGGTGACGAGCCGGTTGCGGAACGGCTGGCTGGCGAAAACGTCGCCGAAGGTGATCGCGCCGTTCTCCTTTGGAACGATGTCGGTGCGGATGCCGCCGGGATTGGTGAGCGCGATGACGGCGCTGCCGTCCTTGGCATCCCTGGTCGCGGCGAGCTGCGCGTCCGCAATGACGTCGCCGAGCGGGCTTTCGCCGGCCTCGTTCGGCACGCGTGACAGCGTCTGCGTCACCGATCCAGCCGGGCGATTGGCGATCGGCGCCGAAAGCTTGTCGTAGGTATCGATCAGTGCGGTCTGCTCGGGATCCCTAGGCAGCGAGGCATTGGCGACGAGGACGTTCTCGGCCCTGGCGCGGACGACGTCGCGCGTTGCCGGATCGAGCTTGAGGTCGATCGCGGTGACCAGGGTACCGTATTTGTCGCCGCTGGTGACGAGCCGCCCGTCAATATCGCAGACATAAGCACGATGGGTGTGGCCGCTGACGACGACGTCGACGGCGCGATCGAATTTTTTCACGATGTCGACGATCGGCCCCGTGACGGCAGGGCATTCATTGTAGTCGCCGGCCGGCTCGCCGCCCTGGTGGATCAGCACCACGATCGCCTCGACCCCGCGCGCCTTCAGCTGCGGCACCAGCGCGTTTACCGTCTCGGCTTCGTCGCGGAATTCGAGGCCGGTGATGCCCGCGGGCGATACGATGCCCGCGGTCTCCTTCAAGGTCAGCCCGATGAAGGCGATGGGGATGCCCTCGAATTCCCTGATCTCGTAAGGCGGCAGCACGCTCCTGCCGGTCGCGGTCTCGATGGTGGACGCCGCGAGATAATGGAATTTGGCGCCCTGGAAGGGATGGGGCCCCTGGCAGCCGTCGACCGGATGACAGCCCCCGTTCTGCATCCGCAGGAGCTCGGTCTTGCCCTCGTCGAATTCGTGATTGCCGACCGAGGTGATCGCGAGCCCCATCATCGAGAGCGACTCGATCGAAGGCTCGTCGTGGAACATCGCCGACAGGAACGGGCTCGCGCCGATCAGGTCGCCGGCGGCGACGAAGATCGTGTTCTTGTGGCCCTCGCGCAGCTGCTTCACCAGCGTCGCCATGTATTCGGCACCGCCGGCCGCCACCATCACCTTCCTGGACCTGTCCTCGGGATCGCTGATCCGGATGCCGCCAGGTGGCGAGCGCAGATTGCCGTGGAAATCATTGATCGCGAGGATGCGCAGCTCGACGGGTGCGGCGGTTTGGGCGGACGCGGGCAGGGCGGCGAGCGCAAGCGCGAAGACGGTCAGGCGGAGAACATGTCGCATGGAACCAGACTAGTCGCTCCGCGCGAAGATTTCACGAAAGTTCTCGCCGTCATTCCGCGGCGATGCGCCGGACGACAGCCTATTTTTTCTTCTTCCTGTTCATAAACGCGTTGAACGCGGCGGTGGCTTCTTCCGACTTCAACCGCTCGCCGAACAGATGGGCCTCCTGGTCGATGCGGCGGGTGAGTTCCTCGGATGCGACGCGCAGCAGTTTGCGCGAGGTCGCGACCGCTTCGGCGGGGAGCCTGCAGATATCGCGCGCCACCTTGCGCGCCTCGACCTCGGTATGACCCGGCGAGACCACGGTGTTGACGAAGCCTGCGGCATGCGCTTCCGCGGCCGTAAAAGTCCGTCCCATCACCAGCATGGCGAAGGCGCGCTGGTAGCCCATCGTGTTCGGCATCAAGAGGCTGGACGCACCGACCGGCACGAGCCCGAGATGGATGTAGGGCGCGGAGAAGGTCGCCGCGTTCGAGGCCAGCACATAGTCGCAATGGAACAGCATCACGGTGCCCATTCCGATCGACGCGCCGTCCACGGCCGCGATCACCGGCTTGGCGTTGAGGGCGAGCGAATAGAGAAACTTGGCGCCGTCGGACAGCGTCTCGGGGCGCGATGTGTCGGCGTGCATGAAATCGTCGATGTCGTCGCCGGCGGTGAACACGCCGGAGCCGCCAGTGATGATCATGCAGCGGATGTCGGGATTGTTCTGCGCGGTGTCGATCGCGCGGCTCATCTCCCGATACATGTCCTGCGTGATCGCGTTCTTCTTGCTCGGACGGCGCAGGGTGATCACGCGCGTTCCGCGCTCTTCGGTGACGATGATGTTGCCATTCGGCATGAGGGGCCCCTGCAGTCGCCGCGATACTGACATTGGCTAGACTCGCGAAACGTCAGCCTACATCATCTTGCAGGCGTGCCAATGCGCTCGCTCGAGCTTTTGGGGACCGAATTCGCATGGGACGGGCGCATCGGCCGCTGCTGTGTTACGCGTTGCAATAATTAGCTACCCATTTTCGATTGAAAAACCCCTGGTTGTGGTGCACGATCGTCTCGCGCCGTTCCATTTGGCCGATTGCCCGATTGCCCGATTGCCCGATTGATGATTGCCGCCACGCGTGTTGACGAATCCTCGCTGCACTATCGCGGCTGGCGCGTCGTGCTGGCCTGCTTCCTGATGGCCTTCTTCATGTTCGGCTTCGGCCTGTACGGTCAGGGCGTCTATCTCGCCGAACTCCAGCGCGCCCATGGCTGGCCGGGTACGCTGGTTTCCGCGGCCAGCACCTTCTCCTTTCTCCTGACCGCCGTGCTCGTCATCTTCACCGACGATCTGCTCGCCCGCATCGGGCTGCGGTCGCTGATCCTGTGCGGCCTCTCGGCGCTCGGCGCTTCGACGGTGCTGCTGGCGCTGCTGCAGACGCCCTGGCAGCTCTATCTCGCCTATGCGCTGATGTCGGTCGGCTGGACCGGCATGGGCACGGTGGTGATCGCGACCGTGCTGAACTCCTGGTTCGAACGGCGCCGCGGGCTCGCGCTCAGCCTCGCCTACAATGGCGCGACCTGCGGCGGCATCGTGCTCGTGCCGCTGCTGCTGTCGCTGAGCGGCAGCATCGGCTTTCGTTCCGCGATGCTGGCGGCCACGCTGGCGATGGTGGTGCTGGTGCTGCCGGTGGTGGTCATCTTCACCGGCTGGCCGACGGAAATGCCGCCAACGCCGGGCGGGGATTCATTCGATGGCGGCACCGCCGTGCCTGCGGTTCACTCGCGCAAGACGCTGCTCGCCAATTCGGCGTTCTGGACCATGGTGCTGCCGATCGCGGTCGCGCTGCTGGCGCAGATGGGATTCATCATCCACCAGGTGACGTTCCTCGAACCGCTGATCGGCCGCGCCAGTGCGGGTCTTGCCGTCACCATCATGGCGGCGATGGCGGTGGTCGGGCGCCTGTCGCTCGGCCTGTTCGTGGACCGGCTCGATCCGCGGCTCGCCTGCGCGGCATCGATGACCAGCCAGGCGGCGGCGCTGTTCGTGCTTCTGCAAAGCACGAACCCGACCGTGCTGCTCGTGTGCTGCGCCGTCTACGGCTTCTCGATCGGCAACATGATCACGTTTCCGCCCTTGATCATCCAGCGCGAGATCGGCGCGAGCGCCTTCGCCGCCGCGATGGGACTGGGCACGTCGATCAGCGGCATCGTCAGCGCCTTCGGCCCCGGCATCGTCGGTCTCGTGCGCAGCGTGACCGGCGACTACACGAGCGCGTTTGCGATGTGCGTGATGCTCGACCTAGTGGCGGCGAGCGTCGTACTATGGCGGCCGGGGAAACGTACGAAGCTCGCGGCTTCGTAGCCCGGATGGAGCGCAGCGCAATCCGGGCTGGCCGTTCCCGCTACGATCTGCGAGCGGGGAGGCGCGAGTAAAAAATCTGGTGTCGTCCCGGCCTTCGCCGGACGACACTGAATGTGTGGCGCGCATATGCGGCCTTACCCCAACAGCACCGCATCCGCAGCAGCGACCGACTCCGCGCTCTCCGTCACGGTGCGCTCGAGCGCGCCGGCCTGCACGGCGATGTTCTCGGCGAAGAAGCGCGCCAGCGAGACGTAGCGCGCGGCATCCGTGATGCCATCGGATTTCGCGGCGAGCGCTTCGGATGCCAGCATGCAGCCGCCGAGCGTGGCGCCGAACTGCTGCAGATACGGCGTTGCTCCGGCAAGCGCCTCGTTCGGCGCGGACGCAACCCGCTCCAGCAGCCATTTGCTGGTGCGCGTCAGCGCCTCCAGTGCCTCGCGCAGTTTCACGCCGGTGGTGCCGAAAGCGGGATCGTTGGAGGCTTCGACCTGCTTCACGATTGCGGAGAGCTCGTCGAGCAGCGCCCACACCGACGCGCCGCCGTTGGCCGCGAGCTTTCGCGTGACGAGGTCGATGGCCTGGATGCCGTTGGTGCCCTCGTAGATCGCGGTGATGCGGGCGTCGCGATAGTGCTGCGCCGCGCCGGTCTCCTCGATGAAGCCCATGCCGCCATGCACCTGCACGCCGAGATAGGCGACCTCGTTGCCGATATCGGTGGAATAGCCCTTGGCCATCGGCGTCAACAGCGCCGCGCGCGCGGCAGCATCGGCGCGGACCTTCGGATCTCTGGCGCGTGTCGAGATGTCGATCGCCACCGCGGTCGCATAGCAGATGGTGCGCGCCGCCGCGGTCTGCGCCCGCATCCGCATCAGCATGCGCTTGACGTCGGGATGCACGAAGATCGCATCGGAGCCGTCACCCTTCTTGCCGAGGGCGCGGCCCTGCTTGCGCTCTTGTGCGTACGACAAGGCCTGCTGATAGGCGCGGTCGGCAACACCGACGCCTTCGAGGCCGACGCCGAGGCGGGCCTGGTTCATCATCGTGAACATGCAGCGCATGCCCTGGTTCTCTTCGCCGACCAGGAAGCCGATCGCGCCGCCATGATCCCCCATGGTCATGGTGCAGGTGGGGGAGGCATGCATACCGAGCTTGTGCTCGACGCCGGAGGCGAAGATGTCGTTGCGCGCACCCAGCGAGCCGTCTTCGTTGACCATGAATTTGGGCACCAGGAACAGCGATATCCCCTTGGTGCCGGCGGGCGCGTCCGGCAGGCGCGCCAGCACGAAATGCACGATGTTGTCGGTCATGTCGTGCTCGCCATAGGTGATGAAGATCTTCGTCCCCTTGATGCGATAGGTGCCGTCGGCCTGCTTCTCGGCGCGGGTGCGCAGTGCGCCGACATCGGAGCCGGCCTGCGGCTCGGTCAACTGCATCGTGCCGGTCCATTCGCCGGAGACGAGCTTCTCGAGATAGATCTTCTTCAACGCGTCGCTGCCATGCGCGTCCAGCGCCTCCATCGCCGATGCCGTCAGCAACGGGCAGAGGCCGAAGGCGACGTTGGCGGCGCTCCAGATCTCGGTGCAGGCGGCGTTGATCGCTAGCGGCAGGCCCTGACCGCCAAAATCCTCGGGCCCGGAAACCGCGTTCCACCCGCCCTCGGTCCAGCGCTTATAGGCATCCGGCCAGCCCGGCGCGGTCGTGACCTTGCCGTCGCTGAGCTTGATGCCGTGCTCGTCGCCGACCTTGTTCAGCGGCGCCAGCACGTCGGTCGCGAACTTGCCGGCTTCCTCCAGCACGGCGCTCACGATATCGCCGTCGAAATCGCCGTAATGGCCGGCCTCCATGGCAGCCTTCAGGCCGGCGCCGTGGTTCAGCGACAGCAGCATGTCAGAGATCGGCGCGCGGTAGGTCATGGCTCACTCCCGGGGAAACAGTTCTTGCCGCCGTATTCCCATGAAATGGGGGAGGTCTCAACTGTCAGGAGGGGGGCGGAACGCCCGTCGGAAGCGGCGGGCGTAACGCCCTATCAGGCATGGCGCGTCGCCACCGGCGCCTGTGGTATTTTGCTCCTCCGGGCGGTTGAAATGCCGCGTCTCTCCCTATAGACCGGCACCACTCGAGGGAATCCGCGGACGCTCCTGTCGCCGCCGTTCCCGAGGGCCTGATGGGGCGTAGCCAAGCGGTAAGGCAGCGGATTTTGATTCCGCCATTCGGAGGTTCGATCCCTCCCGCCCCAGCCAGCACGTAAGCTGTTGAGTTCGCTTCATAAGCAGCCTATTTCCGCCAAGGTTTTCAGGGCCGTTTGGAAATACAGATTCTGAGCTCGGTCCGGTCCGAACGAGATCGCGTCGTACAGCACGATGCCCTCCGTCGCTTTCATCCCAACATATTGCTCGGGAGACGGGCCGGCGCAGGTCCACTACGTCGTCATCGTAGGATAGAGTACCCCGGCGAACAAATCGGATGTTGCTACCAAGAGCGCGCTTTCGTTTCCAAGTGCCGGCTCTCACGCTCGGAACGCCGCTGCGTGTCCCCACGTTTTTCTGAAAGCTCACAACAAACGCAATCCTGCCTCCCTGCAGCGCCGCCGATTGTGAACTAGGGTAGCACTACTTAGCCGGTAAGGCGTACGCCACCAGGGAATCACCGATCGGCGTCTCCATGAAATGATGACCGCCGGCCATGATGACCAGGTACTGGCGGCCGCCAGCCTCATAGGTGATCGGCGTGGCCTGGCCGCCGGCAGGAAGCACGTCCTTCCAGACGGTTTTTCCGGTCTTGATGTCGATGGCACGGATCAGATTGTCGGTCGTCGCTGCGACGAAGATAAGCCCGCCGGCGGTCACGACGGCACCGCCATTATTTGGCGTCCCGATCCTGATCGGCAGCATCGAAGGGATCCCGAACGGGCCGTTCGTGCGGGCTTCACCCAACGGACGATCCCACAGCGTCCTTCCGGTCTTCAGATCGATAGCGCGAATTCCGCCATAGGGCGGCTGCTTGCACAACAATCCGGTGCCCGGCAGCCGCCAGCCGGCATTGACGTTGATCGCATATGGGGAACCGAGCTGCGGATCGCCCGCGCCTTCCTGCCCGCCGATTTCGCCGCGCGCCTGGTCTCGCGGCGCCCAACCGAGACGATTGGCCTCGTCGCGCGGCACCAGCCGATTGTAATTCGGCATGTCGTTGTAATTGGCAACGATGACGTCGCGAACGGGATCGATGGCGATGCCGCCCCAATCGGAGCCGCCATTATAGCCTGGATATTCAATCCAGTGCGGGCTGGCCGTGGGTGGCGTGAAGATGCCCTTATAGCTCGCCTGACGAAACTGGATACGGCAGATCATCTGGTCGATGGGCGACATGCCCCACATGTCGCGCTCGGTGAGATCGGCCTTTCGCAGCGTGTGGTAAAGCGAGAATGGCTGCGTCTTGGCGCGCTGCGCCGGCTCAACGCCGCCTTGCGGCACCGGCCTCTCTTCGACGCCGACGAGCGGCTTGCCCGTGCGGCGGTCGAGCACGAAAATGTCGCCGCGCTTGCTCGGCAACACCAGCGCCGGCACCGGCGCGCCATTGTCCGTCGGGAAGTCGATCAGCGTCGCTTGAGAGCCGAGATCGTAGTCCCAGACATCATTGTGCACGGTCTGGAAATGCCAGGCAGGCTTGCCGGTCGTGACATCGAGCGCGACCAGCGATGTCGCGAACTCCTTCTCGCGGTCCGAGCGGCTGCTGCTCCAATAGTCCACGGCCGAAACCCCAAGCGGCAGATAGACGAGTCCCAGCTCCTCGTCGCCGGAGGCGGTCGTCCACATGTTGGGCGTGCCCCTGGTATAGGTTTGTCCAACCGCCGGCGGCGCGCTTGCATCCGGCTTGACCATGTCCCAGGCCCAACGCAACGCCCCCGTCTGCGCGTCGTATCCCTGAATCACACCCGAGGGCGCGTCCCGCTTTTGCCCATCGAGCACTTCATGCCCGACAACAATGACGCCGCGAACGATCGTCGGCGCCGAGGTAATCGCGAACATGCCGGGATCGTGCCGGCCGATGCCCCTCGCGGTGTCGACCTGTCCATCATGTCCGAATGCCTCGCAGCGCTTGCCGGTCATCGCATCGATTGCGATCAGGCGTGCGTCAAGCGTACCTTCGATGATGCGGCTGGCACAGGCCGCGCCCTGATCGGCATTGGAGAGTTCGTAATATGCAAGGCCTCTGCAAGCTGCGGTATACGGAATGAACTCGTCCGGAACGCGCGGGTCAAATCGCCAGATCTGCTTGCCGGTCTTGGCGTCGACGGCGATAACGATGTTCTTGGGCGTGCAGACGTAGAGGTTATCCCCCACCTTCAGCGGCGTGTTCTCTGCGCCGTATGTGCCCTTTGTATTCTTGGTAGGCAAGTCGCCCGTGTGAAAGGTCCAGACTTTGGTGAGCTTGGCGACGTTCGTCGAGTTGATCTCGTCGAGCGGCGAATAGCGGCGCGCACTGTAGCTGCCGCCATACGCAGGCCAATCTGCGCCTGCCTTGAGAGAGGAAGGGTCGGCCATCGCGACGGTCGGAGATGGCATGACGCGAGGAGCGGCGCTTGCCGGCCGAAAAGCCCCGGACATCAACACAGTTGTGGCTACCAGCAGTACAAGCCCCGCAGCGATTGTCGCCGCAGCTTCATACTGGTGGCGAATGGGCCGAAGCCGCGGCGTGAGCGCCAGGACAGCGATCAGCAAAATGGCCGGTCCGACGGTCCGCGGCACCAAGGCCCAACCGTTAGCGCCAACTTCCCAGAACGCCCAGGCGAGGGTGAGCAGGAAGAGAACAAGGTAAAGCCATGCGCCTTCAACGCGCCGGCGGGCCAACAGGAGACCCGAGAGGATCAGGACGATTCCGCTGGGCAGATAGTAGAAGGAGCCCCCCAACCAAAGCAGCCATGCTCCGCCGGCTCCGAGCACGAGGCCGATGAGAACCATGACTCCTCCGAGAGCGAATGCCGCCCAATCTGCTGCGCGATATCTCTGAGCCATGCCGGTTACTCGTCATCTGTTGATTACTTTGCTCCAGATCCAAGAGTGCGTCCGCCGCTTTGGTTCCTGCATTTGCACGTACGCTTCCGGACCACGGAGCGCCGTTGGCTCGGGGAGGCGATGAGCTCAAGCGACCCTCAGCAGCCCGAACAGATGGGCAATTCGTTTCTGCTCGGCTATCTTGATTTCGGGGTCATACGCATTCTCAACGTATGTGTTCGCTGCCTATCACAAAGACCTGCGGATCGCTCGGCGCAGTTGCCGTGTTGATGATATGGCTCTGGGTCGCCGCCTATTCCGTCCTGGCGGGCGCCGAACTTAACGCTGAGATCGGAAGGAGACTGTCTCAGCGATAGCCTTTGGCGGCTCATCGTCACCCGGCAGAGGCAAGATCTGTTCGGTGAATTGCCCCATCGGACCTGCCCGGACCATCAGAGTAAACAGCTGATGTCGGCGTTCGACATCCTCCCTGTCGCTGCGAGCGGCAATCAGGCGACGAGCGTCTGCAAGGACGAGGTCGGCGTGGTGGGAGAGCGCCGCGAGCCGGGTGGGGTCGCGCTCGGAGCTTGCGACTTGTGTCATCACCTCAATCATTCGGATCGAAATTGCAGGCTGGGCGCCTGCGCTTTGCCGGATCATATGAAACATCGTCCCGAGCAGTTGATCGTATTGCACATGCGGCACCACCAGCACCGGCTGACTTCCTCTGATCGACACTCCTGATGGCAGATGCAGGGGTACGAGATCGCAGAGCGCCGCACCCAGTCGATCCAGGACCGAGAGCGCGGTGTGTGGATCGTTGATGCCGGGCGAAAGTGCCCTCACCGCGACTTCGACGAGTTGGCGAACGGCAAAGCGCAGATCGGAAGCGATGCTGCTTGTTGCGCCCAGCGCCGTCGCATTCCGGATAGCCGCTTCGGCACCGTCGACGGGAGGATTAACCAGAGCGACGGTCGCCCCCGGAAAAACATAGTCGCCGGGGCCGATCAACAGCCGAATGGTGGCTCTATGCTTGGCCGCCCAGGTGGCCAGGCCCTCTTCGTCCAGATGCTGCAGATAACCGCGCCGCGAGTCCTTCAGAGGCAGGGAGCCGATCCAGTACTCGCCCGGCGGAGGCTTCGGCTGCGGATCCTGGACCGTTAGCTGGCGTGTAGCGCTGCGGAGGTCTTCACTGACGAGTTCGACGACAGTTTCAACGTTGATCCGGCCGGCGACGTGACCGACGAAGTAGACGAGCGTCGCCACGCAAGCCAATGCGAGCAGAATTCCAACGCTTAATGATAGATGAGGGACGAAGCCCCCCTCGGGCTCTGTCCGGATGCTTCTCAGCACGACGAGAGCGTAACAGAAGGTGCCGAGCAGCATCCCCAGCGTGAGTTGATTGCCGCGATCGCGAGTGAAATTGCGCAGCAGTCTCGGCCCCATCTGACCTGCAGCGAGAGACAACGCGGCAATGGTGATCGAGAACACGGTTCCCGCGACACCGATCGTCGCGCCGGCTACGGTGCCGAGCAGGGTGCGAGCGCCGGTCGCGCCGCCGTCGTACGTCCAACTCTGTAGATTGGAGAGGTAGACCGTGTTGCTCTGGTCGATATGAACGAGGGTGAAGGCGCCGATCAGGCTGCAAAGCACCATGACCATAGGCACCAGCCAGAATGTCTCGCCAAGGTCAGCCAGCAGTTTTTCAGCGCGGGCGAGCATATTTTGAGCCGCATAACCACATCGAACCTGGAACCAACATCCGGGAGGTGGAGCGGTTCCGCCCAACCGCTCCACCTCAGAAGATTACCCGTTGCTGGGGTACTTGAATTCAGGCGCCGACTTCAACTGGTCGGCCGTCGTGTCCATGGTCGCGGTCCACTTGTTGGCCGCATGATCGAACTTCAGATTGATTGCCGAAGGCCGCACTGCGACGTAGTGGTCGCCAAGGCCCAGGAACCCTCCCACCGAGAGGACATAGCCGTCGATGCCGTTCTCGTTCAGCGCGACGTCCTTGATCGTGCCAATGTCCTGTTTGGCGTTGTTGTACACCTGCAGACCCATCAACTGCGAGCTCAGGCCGTCCTTCGGCGGCACCGATGTGAAGGCTCCGCCCAGGCGATCCGAAGTTGCGTTAGCGCTGTTGCTGGATGAGTTTGAATTCGTAGACGACTTCTGCGCGTTAGCGCCGACCGTTTTCACCTCGGCAAACGTATTTGGACCAACGAACATTGTCACCGGATTTCCTGATCGATCCCTGGCCTCCACCAGGAACGACTGCGGCCGTACCTTGACGTCGGTGAAACCTGCCTGTTGCAGGTCGTTGACCATCTGTTGCCGAGTGCTCGCCTGACCAGGGTCGGACTGGACCGCGTCTGCCTTGTTGCCCCCCTTGTTTGTCATGCTGTTTTCAGCGCGTTGGTCGGCCGACTGATTGCGGCTCGAGCTCTGCACGGCGCTATGGTCCACGGGACCGGTAGCTTGCGGAGCGCCTTGCGCCATCGCAACCGATGATGCGCCGACAAGAGCTGCCGCCGCCAAGAATGAGGTCGCTTTCATGTTTAGATTTCCTTTGCTCGAGTTTCAAAAGTAGTAGGCGTTCCTAACGGTTGGCGCCGGTAGAACGCGGTCTAGGTCAGGGACATGGATGCCGTATGCCGTCGTATCCCATGTAAGTCCCGGAGCTCGGGTCGTACGACTTGTATCGCTGGGAGCAGTAGGCGTTGTTCTCGGCAGCTTGCGCCCGGCTGTTGGCGACGGCGCTTCCAATCGCCGCACCTGCCACGAAGCCACCCAACGCTGGACCCCAGCCGCGGCTATAGCGGCGGTATCCGTCACGCCAGTGATGACGATGCCAACCATGGTGGCGGTCATGCCTCCATTGAACTTCCACCAGCCTTGCGTCATTTTTGGTCATCCCGCTCGCGGCCAACATCGGTGCGGCTTGCGCAGTAGTTCCGACCGGAATTGCGAGTGCCAATACGGCGACGGCAACGTACCATCTGTTTGCTTTCATAAACTCATCTCCGCGGTTTTCGTTACCTGAAGAAAATGCGCGAGCTGCGGTGCCGTTGCAGAGACAGTTGGTACATATGTGTACCCCCGCCGGGAGCACCTGCTTCCTGCAGCAGCAAGGCTCCGGTCAAAGCACCACTGGCCCCGTGCGGCAGCGGACCAACTTATGCGTTCTGCAATCCGGCTCCGGGTTGATCACCGCGGCATCATCCATACGATAGGCGAAGACTCGTAGGGCTTGCCGCAAGGTCATTGGAGTCCCAATGCGAATAGTCATAATCGAAGACGAATACTTCATCGCCGACGATCTCGCGGTGGAGATCCGGCGCAGCGGTCATCAACCAATCGGCCCGTTTGCAGAGCTAAGCCCAGCTTTCCATGCAGCTGCGAGCGCAGCTATCGATGCGGCGCTTCTTGACGTCGACCTGCACGGGCGGGCCTCGTTCGAATTCGCAGATCTCCTCCTGAACACAAGCATCCCCTTCCTGATCTACACGGGATACAGCCGCGAAGTCATACCCAGCCGATTTGCCCGGTACGTGGTTGAAAAGCCGATTCCAATTCGTGACGTGGTTGATCGCTTGTGTTGGCATGCGCTTGTGCACGGCTCGCCGCGGGACTGGTATGGCGTTGGTCCGTAATTGCCGCGACAGGGGCCCATAGCGTTGTGGCTTGGCGTCTGACGTAGCGCGTACGCAGGCGCGCCGACCTTCTGCCGGGCATAAAACGTTCTGATCGGAACGCCGAATGCCCAGAACGATTGTCGCTAGGCAAGCCCGGGAGCACCTTCGAAGTGGGTGTGCTTCCGAACCGGACTTGTGCATACCTCGACTGTAAAGAGGGCCGTAGGAGCTTGGCATGCTGAAGTGGGCGTTGATCTTCTTTGTGATATCGATCGTAGCCGGATTGCTCGGGTTCAGCGGAATCGCCGCTGGTGCATCCACCATCGCCAAGTGGCTGTTTTTCGCGGCCGTTGCGATTTTTCTGGTGTTCGTGCTCCTCGCCTTCTTTGCGGGGGAGGTGATTCTTTAGCGCTGATCAACGGGCGCTCGGCACGTCCAGCAATCGCGAGGGTCTGCTCCGAAGGCGTCCCACTTAGATCTTGGAGAGGCGCCGGGGCGATGGCCGGCGGCGCCTCCGATCTGTCAACACGCAACTACTTTGGAGTTCCAACGGTTGCCGCTGTTGAGCTCATCTCGGCTTTGCACTTCAAGAAAGAAAGTATGCAAGGGCCAGCACGAGGTAAACTCCAATGAGCAGTACGCCCTCGAACCAGGTGGTCTCGGCGTCTCTGGTGATGGCATTCACGATGAACGCAGTGCCGGCGATTGAAAAGAGGTCGACGGGATTTTGGAAGACAAGGGTCATCGGCTTGCCGATCACCCAGGAGAAAATGACGAGAAGCGGAGCAACAACCAGCGCAATCTGAATGGCGGATCCAATGCAGAGCGTCATCACGAGTCCCATCCTGTCGCGCCGAGCGAACCAAACAGCCGCAAAAATGTCCGAGCTGGTGCCCACAAGAGCAAGCACGACGACGCCAAGAAAGAGTGGTGTCACACCCGTTGATTTGGCCGCTTCCGTCAGAGCGCCGGACACAAATTCGCTCTGCAGGGCCGCCGCGCCGGTGCACGCCAGTAACACGATCAAGCATGTGGTTGCCGACCACGCCGATTTAGCCGAAGCCTCCTCATTGGTCGCGAAGACATTCCGGTGGGTAACGAGGGTGAAGACAAGATTTCCGGAGTAGAGAATTAGCAGCACCACGGACACAGCCAGGCTAAGTAGCTCATCGGAGGCATTCACGTTATTGACATGACGGATGCTGCGACCCGTGTAGTCGAACACTGCCGGCAGAATGAGAGCGATCACCGACAGAACGAGCATGCTCGACAACAACCCAGCGCGCGCCTGGGTGAAGCTTTGGCGCTCGCGATTGAACCCGCCGGCGACGATGGCCAGACCCAACCCCAGCAAGCAGGTCGCCGCTATGGACCCGGTGATCTGGGCATGGACCACCTCGACATGGCCGCGCGCGAGAACAAATAGCGCAAGAATGAGCTCGGCCAAGCTTCCAAGACTGACGGTCAGGAGACCGCCTATGGCAGGACCGGTGTGGGAGGATAGCTGGTCGGTTGCTACGCGAATCCATTCAGCCAGTACAGCTATTGCGAGAACGCCGGATCCGAATATCCAGATCGGAGAAAGATGAAAAATGTACTCGCCCATCGGGGTGAGCAGAACGAACGCCAGCGGCGCAACGCGCGCGATGGTACCGTACTGCCCAAAGATAGTCGTTGCTCTGGAGACGTTGGACTTCGGCAAGCTGGCGACTGGCTCCTGGCGATCCCGCAAGGCTCGCTACTTCGATTTTAGCGGGCACATCGGGCCATTCCGCCGCCGACGGAGCGTGGCTTCTGCACCCACAAAGCTCTTCGCATTTCGATTCCCGGGCAGCTCGTGACGACTAACGAGGTAAGATACGCAGCGTTCGCTGCGCCGGCCCGAACTCGGTACGCAACCGGACAAGGCAAACGCATTGTGACGCCCAAGCCCTCATTTCTTCCCGCGATCAATCATGAGTTGCTTGCTTGTCGAGCATTGGCTGCATTGAGAGAGTTCTCATGTGCAGATAAAATCACGCGAGAGCAGTTGCAGGACAATTGCTCGAGTTGCGATTGATCCAGAATCTCGACTTGAGCGCGGCCTTGCTTGACGATGCCTCGCGCTTCCATTTCGCCCATTGTCGACGTGATACCTGCGCGCCGAACTCCAAGGGCCTGTGCAATGCATCGATGCGTGAGCGGGATTTCGCGGGAGAACAATTTATCCGCTGCAACGAGAAGCCACCGAGCCAGTCGTTGCTGCAGACTGTGACGCGAGTTACATGCAGCGAGCTGCGAGCTTTGGATCAGGGTGGCCTGCACGTACCGCAGCAATAGCTTCTGGATCTCGACATCGCCCCTCACCAGCTCAATCAAAGCATCTGCCTCGATGCGCAAGGCTCTACCGGGAACCTGAACCATGCAACGGTGAGGGGAAATGCGCATGCCAAGGATCAGGGGAATGCCGATGAAATCCTTCGCTCCGACAGTCTGTATCTCGACCGGGAGGCAGTCTCCGGCTCTGGCCGTCAGCGAGGCCGCGCCATTTTCAAGAAAATAAGCATTTTGCAACAGCACATTACGTTCCTGCAGCATTTGTCTCGGTCGCAGCGTTACTTCGTCGCAGAGTTCGACTAGCCGGCTGCGTGATGAGTGTGGAAGGCGGCGCACCAGATCGTTCGTGGCGTGGTGCGCGTGCGGCGTTTGATCGCGCTCTCGTGACGGCGCGAGAGATGGCGTCCGACCGTGCGTTGGCAGGAGGTTTTCGAGTTCGTTGCTCAACATTTCGCGTCTCCTTGGAACGGCTATTCGCCAAGATGTGGGGCGCGCGCCGGCCTCCTCACAGTCGGGCTGAAGGTGAAGACCCGTCAGGAGAAACCTGACCTGGTCCTCAAGGCCTGGATCGTGAGCTTGCCTCTGATCGCGAGCAACGAATGAAGTACGTCGGCCGAGGCATGTGATAGCGTTGCCTGGATGTGCACGCGTGGATCTGCGGTGCGTTTCCCAAGGGCCGGGTACTCGATTGGTCGCTGCACTTTCTCCTTGGCACGGCAGCGGACCGTTCGCTCGACCGGCGGCCAGAACTTTGCGCATCGGAAACGATTATACGATCAATGGCAATTTTGGCGCGACGGATCGCAGGAGCACTGGATGGGCGTAAAGAGCAGGATCACCCTTGCATTTGTCATAGGTACAATCTCAACCTCCGTTCTGTTGGGTCCCGCATGGGCAGAGACGGTGACGCAGGCTACGACGGAACAGTCGGCGCAGTCACAGCAGTTCGCCAGCACGGTCTATAATGGATACCGTGCGTCGCGACTGCTTGGGAGCGCGGTGTTCTCGCTGAAAGGTGAGTATTTGGGAGCCGTCCGGAACGTGACCTTGGCAGACGACGGGCAGATTGATTCTTTGCTCGTCGAAGGCTTCAGAACGAAGGATGAGCCGGAGTTCATCTCCCGAATTCCCTTCAGCCGGGTGCTCCGCCCGCTTCATGAAGGAGCTATCGTGGCCAATTTTTCCGATTTGAGGTCGCGAGAATACGGCCTCTTCGTTGACCCTGATCAGGCGCAAGCAGAGCCGCACGAATTCTCGGTCTCAAAGGTCATCGGAGACTATGCGCGGCTGCAGGCAGGCCAAGGCTATGGCTATGTCTCCGATCTCGTTTTCGACAGCGGGGGAAAGCTCGCCGCCGTTGTGATATCCCGCGAGGCGTCCGTTGGCGGAGGGACGTATGCCTTTCCGTACCCGGGTCAAACGGGGCGGTGGAGCCCGAAGCTAAGCTATTATGGTCTGCCTTACGTAACGGCAGAGCAAGCAAACAAAGCCGGTCTGCGGCTCAATATGAAGGAGTTTCAGAACTCGTGAGCCACCAACGTCCGCCTAATGGTCCTCGGCGGTGTGCCTCATGAGAGAGGCGCGCGGCTTCACGAGCGAACTGGTGCAGTCACGCCTTTGAGCGCAGCGAAAGTTCTCCTCTCCGAAGCTTGCGTTCGAACGTGGCTGCATCAGAGCGCTTTGCTCCCGTGCGTCAGATGCGTGCGAGAACATCAGCGAAGGTCAATGCGAACATCGCGATCACGAAAACAAGCCCCGAGATCGCCGCGATCCGGACCAGCGGCTTCGCTGAGGCGAGCTCCATGAAGAGCAAGACGACGAGGGCCGATTTCACCCCCGCGATGATGATGCCGCTGGCTGTTGTCATTCGGCCCATGGGAACATAGGCGGCGAAGAGGCTGAGCACGAGGAGTGCGAGGAGCGCTGCCCAGATCAAGAGGTTCCTCGCCCATAGGCGGCGCACAATACCACCTGATTCGCCCTGCCTGCTCATGATGCGCGCCCCGGCAAATAGATCAGCGGATAGAGGAAGATCCATACGATATCGACCAGATGCCAGTAGAGGGCTGTGACCTCGATTTCGGGATTGTCTTTGGGCGGAAGTTGGCGCCGGAGCAGCACCCAGAACAAGCGGCTCACGAGAGCAATCCCGATGGAAAGGTGGATCGCGTGGACGCCCGTGACCAGCCAATAAAATCCGTAAAACAGCTGCGCTCCGGGCTGAGACAATGCAAACCCGGCTCCCGGCACGAGCTGCTTGTCAATGTCCTCCTTGTACTCGAAGCCCTTGATGACGATGAACGCGAGCCCGAGCATCGCGGTGAGCATGAGGCACGCGAGGACGAGCCGCCGCAGTGGTGCCGACTCCTCCGCCGCCTGCGCGGCGATCGCCATGGTGAGGCTGCTGGTCAACAGCACGGCGGTGTTGATCGTGCCGTACCAGATATTTGTCTCCCTCCCGGCTGCAGCGAACGCCTCCGGATGCTCGACTCGACAAACCGTGTAGGTCAGCATCAAGGCTCCAAAGAACAGCGTTTCGCTGGCGAGGAAGACCCAGATGCCGAACTTACCTGCCTCGCGCTGCCGGCCGAAATTCGACCAGGGTTCTCTCAGCAGTGCGCTTTCGTCGCTCATCGCGTTTCTCTTGCGTTTTGCATTTCGGGAGGATCGGTTCCGGCCGACATACCTTCGACGTGGTAATCATAGGGTCCGCGATCTACGCGGGGCTGCCTGTCAAAATTCTTCGGGGGAGGCGGAGAACCCGTGGTCCACTCCAGGCCTGTCGCGCCCCAAGGATTCTTCGCGGCGTTTCCGCCGTAGAACAGGGACCAAGTGAGATATCCCAGAGGCAACAAGTAGGCGATGGCGAGGACTGCCGCTCCCGCAGACGACATGACGTTGTAGATCTGAAACTCCGCCGGATAGGTATGATAGCGGCGCGGCATGCCGAGGTACCCGGCAAAGAATTGCGGCAGGAATGTCATGTTGAATCCGGCATACATCAGGATGGCCGCGAACTTTGCCCAGCTCTCCGGATAGAGCTTCCCCGTGACCTTGGGCCACCAGAAGTGAAGCCCGGCGAAGAAGGCGGATACGGAGCCGCCCACCATGATGTAGTGGAAGTGCGCGACGACGAAGTAGGTGTCGGTGACATGGATGTCCACCGGGATCGAGGCGAGGAACAGCCCGGAGAGCCCGCCGGTCGTAAACAGACCGACGAAGCCAAGCGCATACAGCATCGGCGATTCGAAGCTGATCTGACCGCGATACAGCGAAGCGGTCCAGTTGAAAACTTTGATTGCCGACGGCACGGCGATGATGAAGGACAGGAAGGAGAACACCAGGCTGGCCAGGGCCGACTGACCGGAGACGAACATGTGGTGGCCCCAGACGAAGAACCCGACGCCCGCAATCGCAAGCATCGCATAGACCATGAAGTCGTATCCGAAAATCCGCCGCCTCGCGAAGCATGGGATGATTTCGGACACGACGCCCATTGCCGGCAGCACCATGATGTAAACCGCCGGGTGCGAGTAGAACCAGAACAGGTGCTGGAACAGGATCGGATCGCCGCCGCGAGCCGGATCGAAGATCGGCAAGCCCAGCACGCGCTCCGCGATCACGAGCAGGAGCGAGATGGCGAGCACCGGGGTGGCAAGCACCATGATCAGCGACGTCGCGTAGATCGCCCAGACGAACAGCGGCAGCCGGAACCAGGTCATGCCGGGAGCGCGCAGCATGTGGGTGGTCGCGATGAAGTTCACGCCGGTGGCGATGCTGGCGAAGCCGACGACGAACACGCCGGCGGCGGCCGCGAAGACGTGGGTGTTGGAAAACATCGACGAATAAGGCGTATAGAACGTCCAGCCGGTGTCGACGCCACCGGCAACAAGGGCATAAACGGTGAAAGCGCCGGCAGCGACGGTCAAATACCAGCTGAAAAGATTGAGGCGCGGAAAGGCGACGTCAGGCGCCCCGATCATCAGCGGCAGCAGGAAATTGCCGAACGTATTCGGGATCGACGGCACCAGGAAGAACCAGACCATGATGATCCCGTGGAACGAGAACAGCTTGTTGTAGGTGTCCGACGTCAACAGCCATCCGTTCGGCTGGAACAGCTCGAGCCGAACAGCGGTGATTGCGGCGCCTCCCAGAAAAAAGAAGAACGTGATGGTGATCGCGTAAAGGATTGCAATGCGCTTGTGGTCTGTCGTGGCAAGCCAAGACGAGATCGTCGAGCCGTGGCGCAGATAGTCGGGGCGCGGCGGCAGCGGCAGCTCTCCGGCGAGCAGGGCGTCAGTCATTTTGCTGCTCCTCCCTGAGCGAGCGGATATAGGCGGTCAGGCTCTGGATCTCTCCGTCGTCGAGCAGCCCTTTGAAGCTCGGCATGATCGGCTCGAACCCGGCCACGACGTCGCGTTTCGGCTGCAGGATCGAATCGCGGATGTAGGCATCGTCCGCGGAAACGGTGCGTCCATCCGCCAGCTGCACGGCGCGGCCGAAAAGACCCGCCAGGCGCGGCGCGTGGACGTTCGAGGAGCCGGCATGGCAGCCCGAGCATCCCCGCGATACGAACAGCCTGGCGCCCTCATGAGCAAGGTCGTCGCCCTCCGGCTGCTGCACCAGCCATTTGGCATAGTCATCCTGCCGCATGACCACGATCTTGCCGCGCATCATGGAATGGTTGGTGCCGCAATATTCAGCGCAGAGCAGTGGAAAGGTGCCGGTTTTGCTGGCCTGGAACCAGAGATCGGTGTCCCGTCCGGGCAGCACGTCCTTCTTGACCCGGAACGCGGGGACGAAGAAGGAATGGATCACGTCCTGCGAGCTCATCAGGAGATGGACTGGTTTATCCAGCGGCACGTGCAGGGCATTGATCTCACGCGCGCCGTTTGAATGCTGCGTCTTCCACATCCACTGCTTGGCGACGACGTGAATTTCCAGTGCTCCCGTGGGCGCGGCAAGGCTGCTGAGGTCAGCAGAAGATGCCCACCAGAATAGGAAGGCGAACGTCAGCAACGTCGCGACCGTCCAACCGATTTCGAACTCGCGGCTGAGAATCTCAGGCATCGGGCCGCGCTTGGCAGCTGATCCGCGGCGGTACCGGACAGCAAACAGCAGGATGAGGCCGAACACGAGGACCACGGTCGCACCGGACAGGACGAGCAACAGATAGAAGATGTGGTCCACCGTGACGGCGTGCGTGCTCGCTTCCGGCAGCCTGAACAGCGAGTTCATGCCGACGCTCCGCGACCTCTGCTGCGGACCAGCATCAGTCCGATGAAGGCGGCCATGATGGCAACCGTGGAGGCCCCGACAATCTGCAGAATGACGGTGATCCTGCGGGTGTAGATGCCGTGCACCGCGTCAAATCCGTAGCAGAGCAGCGCGACGCGGCCGGAAAGTCCGCCGATCCGACCGTCACCGGCTTCCAACAGAGCGAGGCGAATATCAACGGGCTGCAGCGCGAGGCTGGACAGCGCGCGGACGACCCGTCCGTCGGGCGCGAGCGTGACGAAGGCTGCCGGATGCGCAATCGCGTCATGCTTGTCGTCGATTTCGGTATGGTAGCCGATTGCACCGAGCAGCGCGGCAACGGTCTCCTTCGGTCCTGACAGGACCGATGTTCCCGCGCCCCCGATCTGCCCCTGGGTAAAGCGGCGGGCGTCGTCAACGGTGTCGCGCGGATCGATTCCGACAACGACAAGGCTGTAGTCGCGTCCTGCGACAAGCCCGGTTTGCTGCAGCGCTGAGCTTGCGATTGTCAGCGCCGGCCCGCAAATCTGCCTGCAGGTGAAGTCCGCTGGAAGGAGCAGGGTCGGACGTCCGTCGATCGCATCGCGAAGGGTGACGGTGTGGCCGCCGACTGCGCTGAACTGCAGCGATAACGGAACGCGCGCGCCCTGAGGAGGATCGAAGCCGACGCGCCCGATCTGCTGCTCGGTCAAACCGGCATGCGCGAGCCCCGGCCAGAGCGCAAGCGCCAACACAACGATGGCCTGCCTCATGGATTGCCCCCACTTGCACCGGGCGGAGGGGCAGGCGTAGGTTGAAGGGCGTCATAAGCTTGATCGCCCCGTCCGGCGACGAGCTGCATCGCCTCATCGATCGGGATGCTGGCGATGTTGTGGTCGCGATCGACCCAGGCATAAGCGGTGAGCCTGGCACGCTGCGCGGCCTCGAACCGGGTCAGGTCGGCCTCCGGAAAGGTCTGGAGCTCGGGCGAGGGAAACCGGCGCTCTGCGCGCGGGGTGAATGCGCCCGGCGCTTGCGTATTCAGGAACAGCAGCATTCCCGCAATCGCGGCCCCCACGAAGAGCAGGAAGCTACCCACGACGACGAGAACGGCACGGTTGTGAATGCCGGCCGGTTGCGGGAGCGCGCGGCTGCCCATCTCCTCATTCGGCATGGCGCACCTCCGCGGATGCGATGCCCTTCCCAAAGAGGACAGAACCTATCGTCAAGGTAAGGAGAGCGCCCAGAGCCGTGAGTGCAACAGGAGCTTGCGCCGAAAATGCGGGCACTAGCAGCCAAGCGAAATGCATGACGGTCCCGAAGAGCAGCAAAAGGCCGACGATGCGCAAGCCTGCAGGGCTGCCGCGCACGCCCTCGAACAGCAACATCGCAAATGGAAGAACGGCTCCGGTGACGAATGTCACGAGCAGAATGCCTATCCATGCGTCCGTGCTGCGCCTCAGGAACCACTCGGCCTTGTGAGGCAGATCGCCGTACCAGGCCACCACATATGTCATGTATTCGAGGTAGACGACGCCTAGCACTGTCGCGATCAAAAGGTTGCCGATGTCGTTCAGCGCTTTACCCTCGAAATAGGAGGCAAGCACGGCAACAACGGCAAGCGCAGCGACCAACTGCTGTATCGCGATCATGGAGGCGAAGGCAGTGGAGACGTAATGAGGTTCGAGGGAGAGGAACCAATCGACAGCAACCATGCTGATGGTGAAGCCGAAGAACGCAAGTCCGAGCGCCGCCAATAGCCGCCCACCGAGTCCGAGACCGAAAGTCACTCCGAGCACGGACCATCCGATCAATGCGATCACGGCACGCAGGACAAACCATGGCTGGCCGAGGTACCAGCGCGCAATGTCGGGCTTGATCTGGCTGGCACCCGCGGCCCAGGGGTAGATGTCAGTCAGTCCGGCGAGAACGGGGATGAAGGCGATGGCGACGAGAGGCACCATGACCGCCAGGGGTCGCAGCACCGGTCCGGCCGCAAAGCCCCAGCGGCCGCCGGTCAAGCGATGAATCAGCAGGAGCGTCATGCAGCCGATGGGTGCGCAGCTCCAGATCGCAAATCCCAAGAGCCAGCCCTGGAGCAGGCTCGGATAAGGGCGGAGTCTCCCTGCCGCGAGCACGAGGCCGGATGCGAGCAAGATCAACACGAGGCCCGCTGCGGTTCGCGGCGTCCCGATTGCTCTAAGGGCAGGGCTGCGGAGCACGGCGGTCACGGTAGCTTGCTCCTCAGCTCCGGGAAGTCGGCGACGTCGGTTCGTTGCGACTGCTGCAGCGCGCGGATATAGGAGATGATGGCCCAGCGGTCGCGCGGCTCGACGCGCGCAGCGTAGGAATACATCACGCCGTAGCCATGGGTGATCACGTCGAAAAAGTGCTGAGCATCGGCCGAGCGGAGGCGCGCGGAATGGTAGGAGGGGGGTGCGGGAAAGCCACGCTGCACGATCATGCCATCGCCGTGGCCGGAGAAGCCATGACACGGGGAGCAATAGATGTTGTAGCGCTCGCGGCCGCGGGCCAGCAGCGCCATGTCGACCGCGGGCGGCTTGGTGATCTGCTGCAAACGGTGGAGATCGCCCTGTGCAACGACCCCTTGCGGTAAGGCCTGGGCTTCGGTGCCATCCTTGAACAGCCCAGCCTTCGAGAACGTCCCATAGCGATTCTGCTGAGACATGGAATGATCGCCACAGCCGGCGAGCGCCGATGATAGCAACAACAGCCATGGCAGCGCGCGGGCGGTCATGGCGTGCTCAGCTCCGTGACCGCCACGGCGCCGGCGTCGCGGAGGACTGTCCTCAGCTCGTTCGGGTCGCCGTCAGAAGCGGCCAGCAGGAAGTAGCGGTCCTGCGTTGCGCGTTCGAAGCCCGGAATCTCGAACATTGCATCGTGCAGACGAGGCAGGCGGCACGACCAAAGAAAGGTGATGACGCCGGCGAGCGCCGCCGCGAGGATACCGACCTCAAACGGCACCAGCAGGAACACCTGCCAGGAGTTCAGCGGCCGGCCGCCGCTGTTGATGGGATAGTCGATCACGGCGCTGTACCATTGCAGTGCGAAGGCGAATGCTGCAGTTCCGAGGCCGCCGGCGAGCATCACGCCGCGAATTGCGGATCGGTCCTGCCCAAGCTGTTCGGCGAGCCCCTCGATCGGATACGGCGTGAATGCTTCGAGTGCGGCGTGTCCCGCGGTACGCACGCGCTGCAGGGCCGCCTTCAGCGCTTCACCGTCGAGGAATTCCGCCACAAGCTTGGCCGTCATGCCGCGGCCTCCTGATGGGCGAGCTCGCGCACGTCGAACATTGATATGCTCGGGACGAGCCTCACGAAGATCAGGAACAGGAAGGCGAAAAGGCCGAGCGGCGCGACAAGAAAGCTCCAGTCCCAGAACGTGAAGTGAAACGTCCGCCACAGGGATGGCATGTAACCGTGCGAAAGCGTGTTCCAGACGATGAGGATGCGCTCGAGCCACATGCCTATGTTGATCGCGATGGCAACAGGAATCAGAATGAAGAGCGACCGTCGGGCGAACGGCCACCATAGCAACTGCGGGATGAGGCAGTTGCAGGCCAGCAAGGCCCAGTACAGCGGCGCGTAGGTGCCAGTGAACTCGAAGCGAACCACCTCACGGTCGGCATGCTCACCGCCGTACCAGCCCATGAACCACTCTGTCGCATAGGAATAGAACATGACGATGGAGGCCATCAGCAGGATGCGGGCCATCACGTCGAAATGGCGGCGGGTGATAATAGCCTGAAGGCTGAGGCCCCAGCGGATCGCCGCCGCCAGCACCACGACCATCGCGAATCCGGAGTACATTGCGCCGACGACGAAGTAGGGTGGGAAGATGCTCTCCTGCCAACCCGGCATCAGGCTCGCCGCGAAGTCGAGACCGACAATCGAGTGCACCGAGCAGACCAAAGGCACGCCGAGGGCGGCCATCGTGGTATGCAGTGTCTGCAACCGCGACCACTCACGCGACGAGCCGCGCCATCCCAGCGCAAATGCGCCGTAGAGCAGTTGGCCGGCACGGCGGGGCGTGCGGTCGCGCATGGTCGCAAGGTCGGGGATCAGGCTGACATACCAGAACAGAATGGAGAACAGCAGGTAGCTGACGATGGCCCAGAAGTCCCACACCAGGGCACTGCGCCATTGCGGCCAAAGCGCCATGGTGTTCGGATATGGGGCGAGCCAATAGGCGTAGATTGGTCGACCGAGGTGAACGATGGGCATCAGCCCGGCGATCGCGACCGCAAGCAGCGTCATGGCTTCCGCGAAGCGATTGATCGAGGCGCGCCATCTTTGTCGAGTCAACAGCAGCATCGCCGAAATCAACGTGCCGGCATTGCCGATTCCGATCCACCAGACGTAGTTGGCGATCGCGACTCCCCAGACGATGGTGGAGTTGATGCCCCATATGCCGATGCCCTCGTAGAACAGCCAGGCGATTGCAACGAACAGCCAGAGCACGAACGGCAGGGTGATTAGCAGGGCCAGCCACCATGCTTTCCCGAAGCCGGTGAAGAGCGGATCAGTTACGGCCTGGGTGACTGCGGCGTCTCCTGCCCGCGCTGCCGAGATCCAGCGGTGCGCCGGGGGATGCTGGGGAAGAAGAACTTCGCTCATGTCCGCCTCTCCGGCTCCGAAGGTGCGGGATTGCGCACGTCGGCAAGATAGGTGGTGCGCGGCCGCGTGCCGAGGTGGCCGAGCAAGGCATAGTGGCGCGGGTCGGCTTTCCTGTGGTTGATCTCTGCGTCAGCCTGGTTCAGGTCTCCGAAGCTGATGGCGCGGGTCGGGCATGCGTTCTGACAGGCAGTCTGCACCTCGTGTGGACCGAGCGGCCGGTTCTCGCGTTCCGAGGCGCGACGTGCGCCGCTGATGCGCTGGACACAGTAGGTGCATTTTTCCATGACGCCGCGGGCGCGTACGGTCACCTCCGGGTTCTTCTGGCCGCGATAGGATTCCGCGCCCAGATTGCCGTATTCCTCACCGTCGGCATAACCGAAGAAGTTGAAGCGCCGAACCTTGTAAGGGCAGTTCGCCTCGCAGAAGCGGGTGCCGATGCAGCGATTATAGACCTGCGCGTTGAGGCCCTCACTGTCGTGAACGGATGCGGCGACAGGGCAGACAGGCTCGCAAGGCGCGTGCTCGCAATGCATGCACGGCACGGGCTGAAAGCCGAGTTGCGGGCTATCCGGCGTGCCATGATCATAGGCATCGACGCGCATCCAGTGCATGTCGCGTCCCATGGCCACCTGCTCCGGCCCCACCACGGGAATGCTGTTCTCGGCCTGGCAAGAGAGCACGCAAGCATTGCAACCGATACAAACCGATGTGTCGATCACCATCGCCCAGGCATGGCCGTCGCCCGACTTCACGGCCGGGGGCATTAGGCTTGGAGGATCGGGATTTGCCGACGGGGGCAGGGATTGCCCGAGCCGGTATTGTGGATAGAGCTCGCGGACGTCCTCTGGCGTGCGAACGACGTTCTGCGTCGTGAGAATCGGCTCCCGGCGTCCTGTCCGCTTGATCGCAACTTGCGGAAGGCGCCAACTATTATCGGAGGTTCGGATCGTGTAGGCACTGGCGCCGACGCCGTTGCCGATCGCGCCGGCCTTTTGCCGCCCCCCACCAAGCGCGAGCGCGCCGACGCCCATGGCCATCCCGGGATCAGTCAGCACGGGCACCTCGATCGATCGGCCGTTCGCGGCGACCGTAACGACGTCCCCGGATGTGAGACCGAGGCGGGTTGCCTGATCCGGATGCAGCGCCAGCGCATTGCCCCAGACTTGCTTGCTGAGCGGTTTCGGACACTCCTGCAGCCATGCGTTATTGGCGTATGAGCCGTCCCACAGGCAAGGATCAGGGCGCAGGACTAGACGGATCTCGTCATCCTGCAGATCGTGGGGCTCGGCGTCCGGGAGCGGCGGCAGAAGCGGAGCAGCCGTCGAAAGTGCAGTGGCACCGCTTCCTGCAATGAGGCCGTCGTGCAGCACGCGCCGCCACCACGCCTCGAAATCGGCAGAAGCCATGCCTTGCCAGGTCTGCCGCACCAGCTCGTGAGAACTTGCGTCCTCTTCCCCGCTCAGCCAGGCGAGAAGCTCGTGCTCGCTGAAGCTCTCGTAGAGCGGCTTGATCAGAGGCTGGACGATGCTGGCCGTCCCGTCGCTGGCTCGCAGATCCGACCACGTTTCGAGACGATGTCTCTGCGGGACATGCCAGTTCGCGACAGCCGCGGTTTCGTCCGCGTACTCGCCCATATGCAGGCGGAATGTCGCTTTTTGCGCCCGCGCCTCGAACCGCAAATCGGCTGGTGCGTCGTAAGCGGGATTGGCGCCGATCATCACGAGCTGACGCACGCGTCCGGCGTCGAGATCGCTTGCGAGCTGTTCGAGCGATCCCGCCTGCTTGCCGGACGGCGTACGATCGATGGGATCGATGAGCCGAATGGGCGCATTGAGCTTGGCATTGATCCAATGCACCAATGCGTGGACTTCCCTGGACACTGCCGGGCCCGCGATGACGAGCGCCTCTCCCTTGTGCGAGTTCAAGTCGGCCATGATCTGCTGAAGCAGCAGGCGCTCGCGCTCCGGAAGTTCGGTTGCGCCGGTCGTCGCGCCGAACTCCCGCGCGAGGATCGCTGAGAACCGCTCGATTGCCTCGGGACGAAGCGCCAGACGTTCGTCCGCCTTTGCTCCGGTGAGCGTGAGTGCGCTCTCAAGACAATAGAGACGCGAGAAGGCATTCGCGTCGCCGCGGCCGGTTGCGTAACCGCGGCCAATCCGAATCTGATCGGGGCCATGCCCGAGCGGATCGGCATCGAGCGCGACGATCACGCGGGCCTTTGCGAAATCGGCAATGCTGCTCACAGGCTGGCTATAAGCGAGCTGCGCGCCTTGTCGCGCGTTCTCGTCGTCCGTTGGATCGTAAGCGTGCCACGATGCGGCCGGGAACGCCTCAAGCAATTCGTCGATCTGGCGCAGCAGAGTCGGGGAGGTGGTGCGCCCGGTCAACAAGCGCAGGCCTTTACCCTGGCTGCTGCGGGCCTCGGAGAGTTCGGTCACCAGCGCTCGGTTCAACGCTTCGCGCGGCGCAATCGCGCCATCGTGCAGGATCGTGCGCGAGCGGTCGGGATCGTAAAGCGAAAGAACGGCTGCTTCAGCGAAAACGTCGGTGGCACCCAGGCTGCCCGGATGACGCGGGTTGCCCTCCACCTTGATCGGCCTGCCGTCGATCGAAGTCACGATCACGCCGCGACCGATCCCCGCCAACGCGAGCGTCGTCGCAAATTTCAGCGGTTCGCCGGGAACGATGCGCTCCGGCATCCTGACATAAGGCAGGATCTGCTCGTCGGGTTTGCTGCAGGCCGCGAGTCCACCGGCCATGCCGGTCGCCAGCAAGCTGAGCGCCTGACGGCGATTGAGCTTGCTGCGCCCGGCAGGATCGGGCCGCGTCGGCAATTCCTTCAGCGGTGGCATATCGTGCAGTCCGTCAAATGACCTGTGTTGATGTGATAGCCTGCGGCAAGCTTGGGCCCGACCTCGGCCTGGTTCTTCGGGGTCTGCCAGTTCGGATCGAAAACCGCCTCGCGAGGACGCAGGTAACGTTCAGGAGAGCGGTGGCAATCGAGACACCATTGCATCGTCAGCGGCGCGGCCTGGCGCATCAGCGGCATGCCTCCGACGTCGCCATGACAGGTGGTGCATCCGACACCTTTTGCGACGTGGACCGAGTGATCGAAATAAACGTAGTCGGGGAGGCGGTGGACGCGCTGCCATGCCAGCGGCTTGTTTTTGACCAGACTCTCGCGCACCGGCGCCAGCATCTGCGCGTTGGTCCAGATTTGGGAGTGGCAGGTCATGCAGGTCTCGGTCGGCGGGATGCCGGCAAAGCGCGCCTTCTCTACAGAGGTGTGGCAGTAGCGGCAGTCGAGACCGAGGCCCGACACGTGATGCTCATGACTGAACGGCACCGGCTGATTCCGCGTGATGTTCTGGTTGGTCACGTAAGGGGATCGCATCACCTCATAGGACAACCCAACTGCAAGCACCGGCGCTGCTCCAATTGCCGCGATCATCACCGTCGCAATCGTGTTCGCGCCGGGGCGGAAAAGCTGCATTCATCGGCCCCCCTTCCGCGCCATCGCTCACGCGCGGATTCGAACCGGCACCGATTTAGCGGCCGGCGTCTTCGAATGGATGTCGTGGTGCGACAGCGGGATCAGGGGGTTCATTTCCGGATAGTAGGCCCCGACGCAGCCATCCGGCAGTTTGAACGGGGTCACCTTGAGAGGACCCACCTCGCGCAGGATGCCATCCTCTGCGTCGCTGACGAGGGAAACCATTTGACCTTCCTGAAGTCCGGCGCGTGCGATTTCGTCGGGATTCATCAGCAATACGTCCCGTGTACCCTCAATGCCTCGCATCCGATCGCTGTAGCCGTAGATCGTCGTATTGAACTGGTCGTTGCTGCGCATCGTGAGCAGCCGGAAGCGGCCGGGCGCATCGGAAAAGCCGGTCGAGGTGAGGGTTTCGGGCGCTGTAAATTCTGCCTTGCCGCTCTCGGTTTTCCAAATCCGTTCGCGGGCTGAATTGCCACGATAGAACCCGCCCGGCGTGAACATCCGCGCATTGAAGTCGTGGAATTCGTCCGGATAGGTCTCGGCGATCTCGTTACGGATGAGATCGTAGTTGCCGACCCATTCATCCCATTTCAGTTTGGGATTGGGGTTCAGGGTTGCTTTGGCCAGACCGGCGACGATCGCCACCTCGGATCTCAAGTGCTCGCTGGCGGGCTTGCGCAACCCGATCGAACCCTGGATACAGCTGAACGTATCCTCCATGGTAACGGCCTGCTGGCCGCTCGCCTGCACATCTTCTTCGGTTCGGCCGAGGCACGGCAGCAGATAGGCGGCCTTGCCGTGCACGAGGTGGCTGCGGTTGAGCTTGGTGGCAATCTGGACCGTCAGCTCCAGCCCGCGCCAGGCCGCTTCCATCTTCGATCGCTCCGGAATGGCGCGGACAAAATTTCCGCCGAGGCCGACGAACGCCTTGACCTTGCCGGCGAGGACGCCTTCGCAGGTCTCAACGGTGTTCATGCCTTTGTCGCGTGGCGGCTCGAATCCGAATTGCTTGGCGTATTTATCGAGCGGGACCAATTCAGGCTTCTCGGAGATGCCGACGGTGCGCTGACCCTGGACGTTCGAGTGTCCACGCACGGGTGAAATGCCGGTGCCATCTCGCCCGATGTTGCCCTTAAGGAGCAGCATGTTGACGAGCATCGCCACGTTTTGAAAGCCGTGTACGTGCTGGGTCAGCCCCATGCCGTAGATCCCGATCACGCGATCAGCCTCGACATAGACCTGCGCGGCCCCCTCGATGACCGATCGGCTGAGACCAGATGCGCTTTCAATGTCGTCCCAAGACGTCGCCCGGACCTTGGCTTCGAACTCTTCGAAACCATGTGTGTGCTGCTCGACGAAGGGAGCGTCGATCACACGTTTGCCCTGCTGCTTGGCGGCATCGTCCGCCGCGAAGACGTGCTTGCAGATTCCGACAATGACCGCGATGTCGCCACCCACCTTCACTTGATGGTACTGGCTGCTGATTTGTGTGGTCTTGCCGGTCAGCATCTCCGTCGGATTCTGCGGATTGATGAAGACTTCGAGACCCTTTTCGCGGACGGGGTTGAACGTAATGATCTGGACGCCGCGCTTGGCTGCGTCCTGCAAGGGATGCAGAAAGCGCGGACTGTTCGACCCGGTATTCTGGCCGAAGAAGAACATGGCGTCACAGTTGCTGAGATCGTCGAAGACCACAGTCCCCACGCCCGCGCCGATCAGCTTCTTGAGCGCGACGGACGTCGTCTCGTGGCACATGTTGGAGCTGTCTGGCAGGTTGTTGTTGCCATAAACCCGCGCGAACAGGGCATAGAGGTAGGAGGTTTCGAGGCTCGCGCGTCCGGACGCATAGAACACGACCGATTGCGGATCGAGGGCCCTCAATTGCGAGCCGATGGCATGAAATGCGTCGTCCCAAGAGCAGGCCACGTACTTGTCAGTGGTGCCGTCATAACGCAGTGGATGTGTCAGGCGCCCCTGCTGCTCGAGGTCATAGTCGCTCCATGACAACAACTCGGTTAGGGTATGCTCGGCAAAGAACTCCGGCGTACAGCGGCGCGACGTTAGCTCCCAGAGCGTTGCCTTGGCGCCGTTCTCGCAGAATTCGAAGGCATGATAATCCGCAGGTTTGGCCCATGAGCAGGAAACGCACATGAAGCCTTTCGGCTTGTTCTGCCGACGAAGGGTGTTCAAGGCCGCGGGCGAATCCCACTCCTTGCCGAAGATCCGCGCTATTCCTTTCAGGGACCCCCATCCGCCAGCTGGGCCGTCGTATTCAACCGTGTCGGGAGTGTGGTCACCAGCTTTGTTGGGTCGCGCCATGATCTTGCTTCTCTTCGGGAACCGGCCAGCCTGTGCATCGGCAACGTATGTTCCCCGCGCGGGTTCCTGAGCAGCCGCTTCTCGGCGGGACGGCGGCTTGAGCGGCAAGCGCGTAAAAAAAACCAGCACCTGCAAGACCATCGACGGACGGGCGACGCACGCATTCTCCGCTCAGGAAATCTGTGCACGGTGCCGTACCAAGGGAATGGTTTTGATCGCGCGATGTTGAACAGCGGGAGCGGGGCCCGACAATGGATGATGGCCAGGGAACGCGGCCCAATGGTTGAGGTTGCCAGAAGCCAACCTCGGAGCCGGATATGCAGGATCGTTGTACGCGCGACAAGCCGGAGCTCGTGTGGCGGGGGAGTCGCCCGATTCCGTCCTCACGCAAGGTCGCAGAGGAACGGCCGATTGCGCTCACGTACAACGGCTCGACTTACGCGGTGATGATGGCCTCTCCCGTTGACCTCCTGGACTTCGGCGTAGGCTTCAGCTTGAGCGAGGGCATTGTGGAGCATGGCGAGGACATCATCAGCATCGAAGTCGTCGAGCTCGAGCTCGGTTGCGAAGTACGGATCTGGCTCGACGACTCCTATGGTGATCTCCTCGCCAACAGGCGGAGGGCGATGGTCGGGCCGGTCGGCTGCGGCCTGTGCGGAATTGAGAGCTTGGAACAGGCTTGCCCGCGGCCGACGCGCGTAGTCAGCGAAGGCGGGTTTCGCCCGGTCGACATTCTGGAGGCGATGCGCTCCTTGCGACCGCTCCAGCCTCATAACCAGGCGACGGGCGCGATGCACGCTGCGGCCTTCTGGGACGGCCATGACATCCGATTGGTAAGGGAAGATGTCGGACGCCACAATGCGCTGGACAAACTCGCTGGTGCGGCGGCCAGAGTCGGGCTCGAAATGTCACGGGGGGCTGTCCTCATGACCAGTCGGGTCTCCGTCGAACTGGTTCAGAAGACGGCACGAATGGGCGTGCCCTTGCTCATCGCCGTCTCCGCACCGACTTCGCTGGCGATCGAGACCGCTGAGCGTGCCGGCGTGACGCTCGTCGCGGTCGCGCGCGACGATGGCTACGAAATATTTAGCCACGCCGGCCGACTGATCTTTGGAGAGGAGTTGGGTTCCGCTGCGCTGGGCCGGCTCTGACTTGCTTTCCGCAAGACCTTGGCAACCCAGCTCTGTCCCAGAGAACGTCGTGTGCCTTCGTTCGGTCTCGTACCGACATCGCATCACTCAACTGTTTGGGTCGGAACGTCCGAAGCCCCCCAGCGCGTCGGTCCGAGCCGCCCTTCGGTTCGAGGAGAAGGCCTCAAATCAGGATGATGGAACGGAGAATAGGAGTAGTCCTGAAAAAGGAACCGCCGATGGCCCGAGTGCGTACTCTCCGCAGACCCGCGGACCGTTCCGATCGATCCTCGGAGATTGCGGGGAGCGCAGCAATGCAGGACGGCCGGGCGACAGGCCTAGTTCCGACATCAATTGCGCCTGGAGGCCGCGTTGGCCCCTTGGCTGCACGGAACAAGCTGCTGCGTTGCATCCCAAAAACCGAGCTCACAGTACTCCAGTCGATCGGGACGCATGTCGAGCTCAAGCCGCGTCAGGTCCTTCATCATTGGCGCTTGCCGATGGAATATGTCTACTTTCTTGGCAGTGGTCTCGTATCGGTCTCAGCCAAGGTCGAGGCCGGGCGCTTCGTGGAGGCTTGGCTGGTGGGCTCCGAGGGAATGATCGGCGCGCCCTGCGTTTTGGCGCCGGAGGATCCGATGCCGCCGCACCGTCGGGTCGTTCAGGTGGGCGGAGCGGCACTACGAATTCCGACGCCGGCTTTTCTCGCCGCGCTTGACGATCTTGGGACCCTCCGTGGAGTGATCCTCTCTTACATCAATCTTGTCCTGTTTCAGACCTCACAGGCGGGAGCCTGCAACTCGCTCCATTCCGTCAAGCAGCGACTTGCCCGCTGGCTTCTGGTCGCGGCAAACGCAATGGACTCTGGAGAACTGCCGATCACGCATGCTGTTTTAGCTCAATTACTCGGGATTCGTCGGGCCAGTGTCAGCGAATGTCTCGAGGCGTTCGAACAGGCCGGCATCATCCGCAACACCCGAGCAGCGATAACTCTGGTCGACCGGGCCCAGCTGGAGCATTCCGCCTGTTCGTGCTCTGGATTGATACAGCGCGAGTACGATCGGCAGATCGGCCGTCGCTTGCGTGCGTGAGAATTGAATGTGGAATAGCCAATTCTCCAAGCGCTCCGCCCCGAGATGATCGTGGGAAACCACAAAGCTCGATTTGAACGAAGGCGATCTTCACAACGTTTCTTCTCCGAGAAAACGGAGGAGCCATGATACCAATTTGGCTAAGAGATATCGCGCTCGCTTGTCTGGGTGTCGGATTTGTCTGCGCGGTCATCATCGCGATCGACCTCACCCGCCATCCACAGCGTATGTGGATCATGAATGTCGTCTGGCCAGTGAACGGTCTGTTCGGCACCGTACTGACGTTGTGGCTGTACTACCGGTTCGGCCGGCTTGCGGCCCGGGATGCGACTGAGCAGAACAAGCACTCCGACAGCAAGAGGGAGACACCGTTTCCCGTCATGGTCGCGAAAGGTGCCATGCACTGTGGCGCCGGATGTACACTCGGGGACATCATCGCCGAGAGCCTTGTGCTCGCGTTTCCGGTGATCGCGATCTGGGCGGGATGGAAGAGTCTGTTTTCAGAGAAGATGTTCGCGATCTGGGTGGTGGATTACCTGTTCGCCTTCGTGCTCGGCGTCGCGTTCCAGTACTTCACGATCAAGCCGATGCGCGACTTGTCGCCAGGCGCGGGCGTCGTTCAAGCCGTGAAGGCAGACACTCTCTCGCTGACTGCGTGGCAAATCGGTATGTACGGATTTATGGCGATCGCGCAGTTTGCGATCTTCAGGAATCTCTTCGGGGTGAGGCTGGAGCCGTCGATGCCGGAGTTTTGGTTCATGATGCAGATCGCGATGCTTGCGGGCTTTTTCACGAGCTACCCAGTGAATTGGTGGCTTATAGAGGCCGGCGTGAAAGAACGCATGTAGGGGCAAGAGGGTGCTGCTTTGGCGACCCCGAACACAATTAGCAACTCTCTTCGCTCGCGACGCTTGGACCAAATGGGGCGCTCGCGCTCAACAGGGAGAAGTATCATGGCAGCGCATGCAGGTGAGACAGCCCAAGAGACTGGAGACTTCAGGTGTGAGCGATGTCATCAGGCCACTCACGTCACCAAAGGACACAAGATTCCGAAATGCCCGCATTGTGGAAGCACGAGCTTCGACACCCGGCGAAACGAGCCGTAGGTGCAACCTTCACTCGGAAGCAGGACGTCAACACAGCCAATCTTGCACCGTGATCGCCTCTCGAAGTCTTTCGAACGGCTGACGTACGTCCTGCAGAAATTCCACCATCTAGCGGCTTCTCCAACGAAAATTCGTCGTCGCCCGGCGCGGTTCTCCAATGATTGAATGCGCCGGGCACTTTTCTACACGCGCAGCGCGTCACCACCGATGGTGCGCACGGATCACGCCGTGATGGTGGTGCCGATAGTGCCGCGGCGCCCAGCCGTAGCTATGACGCCAAGGTTGCGCGCGCCGGACCGTATATCCCCACGGTCTCGGCGCGGACCAGCCGTAGCTATAGCGCCAGGGGCGCGGGCCCCAGGCGTATGGCCGCGGTCTCCAACCATAGCCACCCCAGTAAGGTGTGTAGGTGTAAGCCGGATAGTACCCACCGTAGCCGTAGGGGTATCTGTAGCCATAGTACGGCGGATATTCCTCATAATACGGGGTCGCAAAGGCTGAGCCAATCAAGGCTCCTGCCAGCAGGCCGGCGCCGATTCCCCAGCCGCCACGCCATCGAACCTGGGTCAGATTATCCTGCACTGCCGACGTGTGCTGCGTGGAGCTCGCGGCTGCCGAGAGCGGTGTCAGAGGCGCAGCCTGGCTACTGCTGACAGGAGAAATTGCGATCAGGCCGGTGAGAGAAAGGACAAGTGTGAGTCTCCGCATCTGTGGCTCCTGTAATTTCAGAATGCGGTCTCAACATCAGCCTGCAATCTTGGTTTCTCGGGTCAAGGGTTCGGGACACTATGTCGCGCCGATTGCCGGTCAGACACACGAGTGTACGACACCGTACCAACTCCGTGGCCTCCGCACCTTTTCAACAGTGTTCCTGAACTAGGCAGCCTGTTTACTCTCGCGCTCCAGGAAACCTTCGACATAGATCATGCGGACAGCAACGAGCAGAACGGCGATCAAGGGCGTGGCAACGATCAGTCCGATCAAACCGAAGAGAGTGCCAAGGATCGTTTGGGAAAGTATCGTCAGTGCGGGTGGCAGCGAGACAGTTCGTTTCTGAATCCATGGTGCGATGACATTTCCCTCCAACAGCTGGATCGTCAAAAACAAGAGAGCGACCCAAGCGGCAAGAGCAGGAGACTGTGCCAGAGCCACGAGGATCGCCGGCAGTGCGCCTGCAAGTGCCCCGATGTATGGCACGAAGTTCAGAAGGGCCGCCAGCAGGGCCAGTGATAGTGGCAAGGGCGAACCGATGAGGAGAAGGCCAAATCCGAGGAGCAGACCAACGATCAGCATGTCGACGAGTTGACCAAGAAACCAGAGCCTAAGCGTAGCACCGAGCTCTCCGGCAACTTCTCGGCCGCGAGGTCGCCAGGCCATTGGAAGCAAACGAAGCGAGCCTTCGAGATACAATTGGGGCGACGCAGCGAGGAATATCGCTGTCGCCGCCGTCACGACGAGAGTGCCACCTATGCCGAGAACGGAGCCAACGACGCCGGTGACGTAGCCTGTCAGGCCAGTGCGCAGAGACTTTCCGGCGATCTGCAACTGTTGAGCCAAAATCGAACCCCACGAGCTGTTTTGCAGTTCGCTCCAGATCCGCGCCAGTTGGGTTCTCAGTTGCTGGCTGATCTCGTCGGCCTGGATGAAAATGGCGCTGCCGCGCCACCACAGCAGCGCACCGAGTGCGAGCCCTGTCACAAGAATGACGGAAATCAAAGACGTGTATGGCCCGAGGCGCGTTACCCGACGGACCGCGTTGCTGGCGCCCCGCAAAACGCAAGCGATGACCACGGCGCTGAACAAGAGCAACAGTATGTCTCGAAGCAGCCAGACCGAGAGCGCGAGAAATAGAGCGATTGCGCTTACACGAAGGGTGCGCTCGATATGCCTCACATGGACAGTCAACTTGTCTTCCAATTCGTCTCCTTTGTCGGAACAGTCCAGATTCCGAAGCTCGACATTGAAGTTGCGCAGGCGAGACTACTCGGAACATCATCGCGGCGATCGCGTCGCGATGTATGTAATACTCTGTTGCGGCCTCAAATGTTCTTGTACGCAAGCGACTAATTCTCGTCCGAGGACCGCCGAAGCACCAGAGCGGGTCGGGCATCGTGTTGCTGATCGTCGTTCGTTTCTGAGGAGATGGCATGAACAGCGTTCTAATCTCCGGGGTTGGAATTGCCGGACCCGCGCTTGCCTATTGGTTGAAAGCAGCCGGCTTCCAGCCGACGCTCCTCGAGCGCGCCTCCGCTCTACGGAGCGGAGGCTATGTCATCGATTTTTGGGGGCTCGGCTACACCATCGCTGAACGGATGGGATTGATGCCGGAGATCAGTCGCGACGGCTACTACGCCCGAGAGTTTCGGATCGTAGATGAAGCTGGCCGTCGGCTGGCCGGCTTCGGTACCGACGTCTTCTCCGAGTTAACGAATGGACGATACGTTACTCTTCAGCGCAGTGACCTCTCGCGCATGCTGTTCGAACGGGCCAGCGGCGTCGAAACCATTTTCGGAGACGAGATCATTCTCGTCGAAGAGAAACCAGATTGCGTCGAAGTCCAACTGAAGCACGGCGGCAGGCGGAGGTTCGACCTTCTCGTCGGGGCAGACGGCCTGCATTCAGCCGTGCGCAATCTGGTCTTTGGACCACAGGCTCACTTCGAGCGGCGTCTGGGGTATATCGTGGCTGCCTTCGAAGCTCACGGCTATCGACCGCGCGACGAGGATGTGTACCTGATCTACGGTCAACCGGGCCGCATGGTAGGCCGCTTCACGCTGCGTGATGATCGCACCTTGTTTCTCTTGGTATTTGCCGAGCATCACTCAGTTTTGCCGGAAACGCCGGCCTCGCAAAAGGCGCTCCTTCGTGAAATCTATGGCGGAGATGGCTGGGAATGCGATCAGATGCTCGCCGAACTGGAGCGCGCCGGTGAACTCTATTTCGACGCCGTCAGTCAGATCAGGATGCCGAACTGGTCACGAGGTCGGGTGGCGCTCATTGGTGATGCCGCCTTCTGCGTCTCGCTCCTGGCAGGGCAGGGATCGGCGCTGGCGATGATTTCAGCTTATGTCTTGGCCGGTGAACTCGCCATGTCCGGTGGACGATATTTGGAGGCGTTTGCGGGATACGAGGCGCGGCTGAAGAGCTATATAGGCCGAAAACAGCGGGGTGCGGAGCGCTTTGCCGGGGCGCTGGCGCCGAGAACGCGTGTGGGAATGCTCTTCCGCAACGTCGTGGTCAGAAGTTTCTCGATACCGGGGCTGGCGAGGCTCGCAATTGGGCGGGACATCGCCGACGAACTGGAGCTTCCTGACTACCGCTGGGAGGGCACCATGAATCGACGGACAACCACTAAGGGCGTCCAATGGCGGTGACGTGGAGGCTCGGTGGGCGCGGATTGTCGCCATGCCTCTTGGCAGGAACCGCCTTTCGGAACCAGAGTTCATATCGGTGTCTGTGCGCAATAGTGGTCAAATGCCCTCGGTCCTGACTTACGGCACGCGAAAAGCCTTGATCGGCAGCAGCATCAAGCCGTTTGCTGAAGAGCGGAAGGTCAGCCTTCTCGTGCTTTGCGCGCTCGCCTTGGTGATTGGCGTCATGACCGGACTTGGCGCCGTCGGCTTTCGCGCGCTGATCGGCCTCGTGCACAACTTGTCTTACAATGGCAGGCTGAGCGTCGTTTACGACGCAAACGTCAGTGAGGGCCCCAGTCCTTTCGGCGACTTTGTTCTTCTTGCGCCTGTGATCGGCGGCCTCATCGTCGTTTTTCTCGTCCGGCGGTTCGCTCCAGAAGCAAAGGGACATGGCGTACCCGAAGTGATGGACGCCATATTCTACAAGCGCGGCAAAATTCGGGGTACGGTAGCTTTGATAAAGGCGCTGGCGTCCGCAATATCGATCGGAAGCGGCGCCGCCGTCGGGCGCGAAGGCCCTATCATTCAGATAGGCTCAGCCCTTGGCTCAGCCTTTGCTCAATTCATCGGGCTCTCGACCCGGCAGAGGATCACGCTGCTGTCCGCGGGCGCGGGCGCGGGCATTGCCGCAACCTTCAATACTCCGCTGGGCGGCGTGCTGTTTGCTCTGGAAATTCTTCTGCCGGAAGTTTCAAACCGGACATTCCTCCCAGTCGTCGTGGCCACGGGGGCTGCGACGACGATCGGGCGCATCCTGATCGGTCCGGACCCGGCCTTTTCGGTTCCGGATGTGCAATTCAGCATGGTCGCATCCTTCAATGCGCAGGAAGCTCTCGCATTTGTCCTGCTTGGCTTGTTGTCTGGAGCGGCAGCCTGGGCGTTTATCCGTCTGCTCGTCTTCATGGAAGACGGGTTTCCGAAGCTGTCTGGCAACGAGTATGTTCAAAATATCATCGGCATGTCGTCAATCGGCCTGATGATGGTGGTGCTCACCCATGCCTTTGGCCACTCCTACGTCGACGGCGTCGGCTACTCCGTCATTCAGGAGATACTGGACCACAAGATGACGGCGGCGGGGTTACTGGCGCTGCTGTTCGTGCTGAAGCTGTTGGCAACGACGGTCAGCCTCGGCTGCGGGGCGTCGGGCGGGATCTTCTCGCCATCGCTTTACCTTGGCGCCACGCTGGGGGCCGCCTTTGCCGCTGCAACCAATCCAATCCTGCCTCATTCAGGGCTAACGCCATCTTCGGCCGCGATCATTGGAATGGCGGCCATCGTCGGTGCAGGTACGGGCGGCGTCATGACTGCGATCGTGATGGTCTTCGAGATGACCCGCGATTACGCAATCATCGTTCCGGTGATCGTTGCGGTGGCGTTGGCTGCAGGCGTCAGGCGTGCACTCGTCAACGAGACGATCTACACGATCAAGCTGCGCCACCGCGGGCACCGCATTCCGAAGGAGCGGCATATCAACCTCTATCTGGTGAAGCAGGCCCAGGACATCATGGAGAGGCGCTTTATCGTCGCCGGAGTAGGAACGACACTAAAACAGGCTATGGCTGCGGAAGATATCGATGATGCACTTCCTATCGTGGTTGAGCGCGAAGGCCGAATTGTCGGGCTGATCCCACCACGTTCCGGCTTATGGGCGGAGTCGCAATCGAACCCAGCTCTCATGGTCGAGCAATTCGTCGAGCGGCGAATGGTCATTTGCCGAGATCAGGACCTTTTAAGCTTGGTGTTTGCCAGGTTGAAGCGCCATCGGGCCGGCGCGGCAATTGTTGTCCGCTCTGCCTCGCGCCCGCGCGTGAACGATATCGTTGGCGTCCTCACCAAACGCGTGATCGCCGATGCCGTCATCGACAGCTATGAGGATTGATCCGTTCAAAAATGAGGCGCTTGTCGCCTGCGCTTGAAGGGTCATTGGAGACGAGACCTATTGTCCGACAGTCCGCTTTGCCACCCAGGCTAGAGTCGAGCCTTGAATGATGATGCTGAACAGGACGACCGCATAGGTTGAGGCGAGCATGGCGGCCTTGGCCGGGCTATCCGGGATTGATAGGGCGAGTGCAACTGAAATCCCGCCTCGAACGCCCGCCCAGGTGAGAAAGGGCGCGTTGCGCAGGGAAAGCAGCTGAGTCCATCCGAACAAAAACGGTTGGACTGAAACGGAGACAAACCGGGCGAAGAGAACGACTGGAATTGACGCTGCCGCCAGGCCAAGGCTGCGAAGATCAAAGCGCAGTATCAAGGTCTCGAGCCCGATAAGCAGAAAAAGGACGGAATTGAGGATTTCGTCGATGAGGGTCCAGAGCGCGAAGAGATATCCTTGTGTCCGCTCGCTCATCGCATATCGCGGTCCTCGGTCGCCGATGAGGAGGCCTGCGGCGACCATGGAGAGCGGCCCGCTGACGTGCAGATGTAACGCAAGTGCGTATGTTCCGGTGACGAGCGCGAGAGAGATTAGTACCTCTATGGCGTAGTCGTCGATGAGCCGCATCGCGCGATACGCAACATAGCCAGTCAACAAGCCCAGCACTATTCCGCCACCAGCTTCGCGAACAAGTAACTCAGCGACATCGGCAGCCGAAACCTGAGCGCCGTCTCCGGTGCTCGCAAAGCGAAGCATGATCGTGAACAGAACAATCCCGACGCCGTCGTTGAACAATGCCTCGCCTTCCGTCTCGATCTGCAGCTCTTTCGGCACTTTGGTGTTGCGAAGCGTACTCAGGACAGCAACGGGGTCAGTCGGGCTGATCAATGCGCCGAACACGAATGCCCAAGCCAACGATACGGGTAGGTTCACAAGGCCGCAGACGAACCAGAACATCAGGCCTACGAGGACGGTTGAGATCGAGGTGCCGAGAACGGCCAGAATAAATACCGGAATGGCGCGGCTTCTGAGTGTGTCCAGATCTACGTGCAACGCGCCGGCGAACAGCAGAAATGCAAGCATTCCGTTGACGACGACTTCGGTAAAGTCGATCTGTCGGAGTCCGTCGGCAAGTTGGTTTAGCAGATGAGCCGTCGGAACCGCTGCATCCAGACCGATCATCAGCAGCGACGTCAGGACACTCATCAAAAGAAGACCTACGCTGCGGGAGAGCGGCAGGAACTTGTGATTGAGCCAGCCGAAGGCGGCAGACAATGTGAGCAGAACGGCAGCAATATCCATCAGCGAAAGCACGGCAGGCTCCCATGTGCTCTGGCGAGAGTGCCTGTTCACTCCCTTCCGTTAAGGCCGCTGTTCGCTCTAGCCGGTGAGGGTAGTGCGTTCGAGATAGCGACTTTTGAGACGTGAATAAGCAAAAAACAACTTCGGCAGTTCCTGCGGGACATCTAAGCGGATTGGGATAAGCCTCAATTCCAAGCACCTCTCAGCGGCGGGGGCAGCTATCCATTTTCTGCATCTGCGGCGAAAGATCGCGACGACGATTGTCAGTATCGTCGTTCACTCCGCATTCATTGGACCGACATAGAAGTGCGGAGGGGGCGTACGACAAGGAAAAACTATGAAGAAAATCGCCTATGGATTTGCGGCCGCTGCTTTGCTTGCGGGCACTCAGTTCTTGGTTCCTGCCAATGCGATGATGGCGCCACCGGTCGGCGCCGCGGCAACATCCGAGACGATGCAGGCTGGCTATCACTATCATCATCCTCGGAGGGTCTGCACCGTGCGGACCGTAGTCAAGCGCGGCTATCATGGTCGGCGTATCGTCAAGCACGTGCGCGTCTGCCGATAAACGCGAACTTGGAGGGCCGTCGATCGAGGCGGCCCTCACCTTGCATAAGAGCAATCTTCGCGCAGTGAGATGGGTGCGCGGCACACTACATCGGAAGCTGACGCTCAAGAGTCCGGGAAAATCGACGTGCCGCGATCTTCAGCGCTGCGACACAAAGAGCCGTAAACAACATACCGAGGATCAGGAGCACCACGACTGTATCCATGATCAAACGAGTTCCTGCAAAGGATCGGGACGATGAATCCGACCCCGTCATTCCTCGATGTCGGTTGCCACACGCCTATTGCCGTCAAGCAATCGCGTATGCCGAGAACAGGAGACAGGTGAGGTAGATGCAAGCGAGGCAAATGCCCGCGGTTCTCGCCGTGCGGGCATCTAGCCGCGAGCTCGTCCGAGTGGCGAGCCCGGGCAGTTTCTCATACTGTGCAAAGAGCTGGCGACCGGGACGTCCTCGGAAAAGTACATTTCTCATGTATGCCTCCAAACAACCATGATCCGTCCAATACGTGCGGAATGCAGAAGCCGGAAAGAACGGTGTTCCGGCCGGCGATTCGCGTTGGTTCTCTCGTCCGCTTCATGGAAGATAATGGACGGCGTCCCATCGGGCAGTCAGGAGATGAGCGGGGCTTGTCGGGATAATCCTGACGTCCTCATGCCACGCGGGGCCGTTTGGCCCACCTACTTCCCGCTCAAACTTGATCCGCACTCTTTCCCGAATGACTCAACCAGCCAAGGGCCACGCCGTAGCGCACGATGTCGGCACGCGTGAAGAGTCCGAGCTTTTCGACCGCCCTGGCCTTGTAAGTTTCGACGGTCTTGATGCTGATGCTTAGCTGATTGGCAATTTCCTTGTTGCTGAAGCCTTGTGCGATGAATCTGAGAACCTCACTCTCGCGCGGTGTCAGCTCGCCGGCTGTGGAAGCGCCGGAAGACGAGTGGGCGCCCTGCGCGGATGGAAGTGCTTTCTCCGCAATTGCGGGATCCAGATACAAACCACCTCCAGCGATCGCGCGAACTGCGCGCTCGAGCTCGTCGGCCGCGGAGCGCTTCAGCAGATAGCCGCGAGCTCCCGCTTGCAGCATCGGTTGAACGTAGGCGTGATCCTCGTGCACGGTCAGCGCCAGAAGACGAACTTGAGGAAGCTGCGTCGCCAGGGTGCGAGCAACTTCAAGGCCACTGATACCGGGCAGTGAAATGTCCAGGATGGCAATATCCGGTGTGGCCTTGCGAATGACCTCAAGGGCGGCCTGTCCATCCGTTGCTTCCCCGACGATCTCAATGTCCTGCACATCCTGAAGCAACGCCTTCATTCCGGCCAGAACAAGTGGATGATCGTCAGTCAACGTGATCCGGATCGGGCACATAGCCCATCTCCTCTATTGGCACCGGTATTCTCATGAAAAGAGAGGTGCCGTGGCCGGGTTCAGATTCGATCGCCAAAGATCCACCGAGCAGCGTGAGGCGCTCCTCGATGACGGACAGGCCCAATTTTGCGTGGCGGCTCTCACCCTGCGAGAATTCCTGAAAGTCGAAGCCGTTCCCGTCGTCTTCGACGACGATCCTAAGCTCAGCTGTGCGTCGGTCGATGACCACGCTGACGTTTCGAGCTTGCGCGTGTTTGACCACGTTGTTCACGGCCTCCTGGACGGCGCGGTAAACCGCGATTTCGACGTCCTGGCCGAGACGATCTCTTCTGCCCAGAGGCTGAAAATCGACGCTGATCCCGAACCGGCGCCGGATCTCTGCGCAGAATGCCTCCAGCGCCTTGTAAAGGCCCAGGTCGTCAAGGGCAGTCGGGCGCAGGTCAGAGGCGATTTGATGGATATCGCGCCCAATCCCTCTCGCGAGTCCTTGCAGCCAATTGAGCCTCTCCAATCCGAGCTTGCGTTTGGGGCTCGTGCCCAGAAGCGGCTCCAGGTTCTTCAGACCGAGAAGGAGACCTGTGACCGTCTGGCCGATCTGATCGTGAAGCTCTCTTGCGATTCTACGGCGTTCATTTTCTTCCGCTTCGGAAAGACGTCGAAGCAGTTGCTGTCGCTCCAGCTCAGCTCGCTTGGTCTCGTCGATATCCAGAATGACGCCATATACGACGTCCAAGTTCTTATCATCGATGCGAGACAGCCGTCCGCTGGCCCGCAGCCACCGGCTGTGAGGGGGAGCGGTCCGGAAATCTGCAATCGCCACGTTTCCCGAACGGCAACTCAGCAAGGAAGCCTCAAAGTTCCGCTGGTCGGCGGGATCAATACAGCTCAGTATCCGATCCATCGGAAGGATCGTATCTCCTTCGGAGCGCGAACCGTCTATCCGGAGCATCTCCCGGGCGCGGGGCGACACGATCGCTTCTCTGCTCGCAAAATCACAGCTGAACACGCCGAGATCTGCGGCATCGATCGTCAGCCTCCGTCGCTCTTCACTTGCGCTGAGTGCCAATGCTGCCTGCGCCTCTTGCTCGCGCCGGCGAAGCGAAATGTCGCGTATGGTGTACCAGGCCAAAGTCAGAGCCAAGACGAAGCTCAATACCCCACCCCCGGCAAGGAAAATGGCTGAGCGCTGGACGGGACCATTCAGTTCCTGCGTCGGTATTCCGAAATGGACCGACCATCCGCTGGTTCCGGGGATGACTTTGTAGATCGAGTCGACTTGTTCGCCGGCAGGGGTGGTTTTGACGTAGCTTCCTTCTGGCGCTGAGGCTATCGCCTGGCGGACCGTAGCGCTGGCAGATTGTCCGAGTTCGGATTGTTCACCGAAGGTGCGGGCGACGATGTTCCCCTTGGCATCGACCACGAAACCCACCCAGCCGGCCGGAGCTCCTGCGCTCTTCAAAATCTGGCTTATTGCATCGGGCACCAGGGCCACCGTGAGTACAAACTTCAATTGTCCATCGCGCTCAACGGGGGCCCTGACCGCCACCACGCGTTTGCCGGTGATGGGACCACGCGGCCCAATTCCGCCGATCGCCGGCTTTCTCGTTTTCAGGATCTGTTCGAAGTTCTCTCGGTCGGCGGTGGCGCGCATCCCATCTCCGAGTGGACGGCTGACATCAAGCACCTGATTCCCGTCAGGATCGACGAGCTGAATCGTCTGCCAAAGAGGACGTGCTTCGTTGACACGCGTCGCTTCGCGATAGAACGCGTCAAGGTCCGGCTTGTCGAGTGTTGCGGAAGCCGCGACGGTCTCGGCGATCTCGAGCTGGAGGCTGATCTCGGAGGCAAGCCGGTTGACGACGCTATCGAGCGTCTCCACGGCGGCAGCCTGAGAGCCCCTGCGCTGCTGCTGCGCGTTCAGGAAAACGACCCAACCCGCAAAAAGCGCAAGAGGCATCGCTGCCGCGATGAAGACGAGGATCAAGGGGCGGCGGGCTGCGCGCCGGGAGATTGAGGTGGGCGCCTCCATGCGGGTGGGTATCAAATGAGACAGCAAAACGCCCACGTGCTGGCACTTCCTCGATGTTTCTGGTTCTTGTCAGGTTTTTCCCGACACTTCTATCGGTCACCCTGACTCCCAGGATCGCTCGATCCATCCCATCGTACAGGCAATCATTGTAGCGGTCTAGAATTGGGCTTGACATGGAACATTCTTCATCGCCACTGCGGTTGATCGAAAATGAATTCAACCCGAAGCGGCTTGGTTTGGACGAGCCCTTCTGCGGGACTAGCCGCAACGAACTCGTCTCCCGACTGTCGGCTTCATCGCAGTGCCGTTTGCTCGAAAGCTGCGAGACGGTGTCTCTGAACAAAGGACAAATTCTCTACGATCGCGGCACTCCTCTTCGCCATGCCTACTTCATCGAGTCCGGCGGGTGTTCTGTCACGACCCGTGCGGGCGACTGCCTGCCGGTCGAGATCCATACGCTCGGGATGAAGGATTTTGTCGGCGTGCCGTTGGTCCTGGGCATGCACGTTTCGCCGCACCGCTGCAGCGTGAGAGTGCCGGGCCAGGCGCTTCGGATCCAGTCCGATCAGCTGATTTCTTTGATCAAGAGTGACGTCGAGCTTGAAAAGATGCTTTTAGGCTATGTTCAGGCGATCCTGATTCACAGTTCGCAGCTATCAGCCTGCAATTCCAGGCACACGCTGCACCAGCGCCTCGCCCGGTGGCTCCTGGTTGCCAGCGACAGGCTCGGGTCTCGCGAGATACCTTTCACGCATAGTTACATAGCCAATGCTCTCGCGGTCCGGCGCGCCGGCGTTACGGTCGCTCTCGGGAGTATGATGCGCGACGGAGTGATTGGATGTCGCAGGGCGGGGATCGTCGTCATGGACGAGGCCAGGCTGAAAGCGATGTCTTGCGATTGTCAGGGGATCATCCTGTCGGCGCACAACCGTCCTTGTGCGGTGCCGCCCCTCCGAATTGCATATTCGTGAACGCGATTCCCTACTGCCGTTAAGTCGGCTGTACGGCAGCCAACAGAGTCCAGATATTCTTGAAGCAATAGAGGCGGAGATGTCATCGCAAGAAGTCCGGATCCGAACCGATACCGAAGTTCTGGTGGGGGCCTTGGAGGAGGCGCAAAGGCTTCTTGCCGCTTACGAGAACCCTTGCTGCAATCGCACCAGGGACGACATTATCGCTATGGTCGAGTTCATCATATGCAACCCTTCCGTGACACGTGCAATGCTTCATCAAAAGATGCGCAGCCGCCTCAAGCTGGTCGGATAAGTCTCGTGCGGGAGCGTACATTCGCATTCAGGAAAACGAAACTTGCGAGCGTGCGATGAGTTGACGATGATCCAACAGAAGTAGGAGCAATCGTCATGAAGATATCACTTTGCATTCTTGCCTCCGCGATGCTGCTGGCTACGCCGGTCATGGCGCAGTCGTCCCAGAACAACGCGACGACCGCGGCGCCCAACGTGCAGCCGGCTGCCTCGACCGCCTCCATGCACAAGGAAGGTGAATGGCGTGCATCGAAACTCGTTGGCGTGAACGTCTATAACAACAACAACGAGAAGATCGGCGACATCAATGATCTGATCCTGGATTCCAGCGGGCGGGTTGCCAACGTGGTGATCGGAGTGGGAGGATTCCTTGGAATGGGCGAGCACAACGTCGCCGTAACGTTCGATCAGCTCAAATTCGCCAAAGAACCGGTGAAGACCGTGTCCAGCGATGGCGCTGGAAAGACCGGCAATGCCGGTTCGACGAGCACGACGGGAAGCGCATCAACGTCGGCCCAGCGAAGCGATAATTGGTATCCGGATCACGTGGTGCTGAACGCCAACAAGGATCAGCTGAAGAAGATGCCCGAATTCAAGTACTGAGCCGATTTCGGTCCCTATTTCCAGCATGCTTATCGGCGGTGTCATCTGAGATGACGCCGCCTTTTCCAGTTGCATTTGATCCGGTCGGCTTAGATTTGTGGCAGAGGAAAAGCAGTCTTGAATTTCTGCATTGAATCGATCAGCTTGCGTGCCGCTGGCTGAGGTCGACGATGTCTGATGAAGCACTGCCGGAAGAGGTAGAGGAGCTTGTCCGACGCTACATTCGCTCTGTGGCGCAGCTCGAAGCCCTTTTGTTCTTCCACAAGCGGCCCGGCGAGCGCTTCGACGTGGAGTCGCTCGCTGCACGCCTTTACGCGGGCAAGATCGAGATGGCCGATGCTCTAGCGTCCCTGAGGAAGGATGGCTTCCTCGACGGCGAGGCGGGGATCTATGCGTTTGCGCCGCGGCCCGAATTGCGGCCAGTGGTCGATAGCTTGGCCTTGGCGTATTCGCGGCATTTGATCCCAATCACACATATCATCCACAACAGCCCACACCGCATCCAGGCATTTTCAGATGCCTTCAGGATTCGAAAGGATTAGTCATGGCTGCGGTGATTTACACACTTTGCGCGATCACGAGCGGCTTTTGTGCATGGCTGCTCATTCGGGCATATATCGGTAACAGGTCGAAGTTGCTCCTATGGAGCGCCGTCTGCTTCGCGGGTCTGACTTTCGAAAATGCTGCTCTCTGGATCGATAAGATCGTATTTCCTCAAGTTGATCTTTCCGCCGTGCGTCTATCGATCGGCCTGTTCGCCATGACGGTCCTGCTTATCGGCATGATCTGGGAGGCCGACTGATGGACCATTTGAATCCCGTTCTTTCAGGTGCGACGGCATTCGCATCGCTCCTGGCGAGCATATATTTCCTGAAGTTTTGGCGTAAGACGGGCGACACCTTTTTCCTGCTCTTTGCGGCTGCGTTTGTGATCGACGCCGTCGCGAGATTTGTCCTGGCTGTGGTGCAAGTGACGAATGCGAGCGAGCCGGTGTACTTCATCCCGCGCCTGATCACATTCGGTCTGATTGCGCTTTCGATCGTCGGGAAGAACGCACTGCCGAAGAAGCGCAAGTGAAGCGCGAATTCAAGAGGCGCTGACTTGCAAGATTACTCGGGGTGCAACCGTACAACCGGTTTCGCGCTTTGAACGACGGGCAGGGGAATCGACCACCGACCTTGCCCGGGACGGATGGACAGGTCATGCCGTCAGGAGAGGCGGACCCCAGCCGAGGAACGCTGGGATTCCAACTCCCGCCGCGCGCTAATTCACCCGCACGTTGGCGGGCTGCTGTGTGGGACAGGAGTGATCTTCGGCAGAGCGCGCACAGCTTGCTACGTGACGAAACACGGTACAGTTCTGTACAATAGCAGCCGATCTGCCCCGCTGCCGCTTGCCCGCGGGCGACCTCCGAAGGATATTGCGCAGGGGGCTTTCATGATCAGCAAATCGAATCAAACGGCACTCAATGTCTTTCCGCAAGCGTACTGCCTGTCTTGCGAGGAAAAGACGCCGCATCGGCATGAACGGTTGGCAATCCACGGTACGCAAATGGCACGTGCGACTTGTCTCACCTGCAACAACGAGCGTACGGGCTTTGAGGAGGGGAAGCGGCTCGCCAATCCGAGCTAACAGCAGCCGTCCTTTGGTCTGGTATATGTTCGCTCACTACCGCTTAGCGCAATCGGCAGTGCCCAATGCGCCGCGAGAGCTGCGCCTGCTAGACGGCTCGAGCAAATGCCTGCGGACGGTCGGGGTAGCTCCGGAGTGACCCCGATATCGTACAAGGAGTTCTTCCGCTATGGCATTTTCGGCCTGGCGGTAGCCGCAATCGTGGCGTTCGGTATCTCGCCATTTACCGGAGGAATCGTACAGCAGTGGTCGCGAAGCGATGTTGAAGCCAGATCCAAGCTGGTCTTCAACGCCATCCAGCCGTTGCTTAGTCGTGATGTGGAAGACCAGGCCTGGGACCGGCTCTCGGACCTTTTCAAGAGAGTGGCGCTCGACAAGAAGATTCTCGCGGTTGGATTTTGTGATCCGGAAGGCTCGTTGCTCGCGCCAACACCGGAGATGCCGGCGAGCTTCTCCTGCGAAAAGTCGGCCAAATCCGAGAACGAGAGTTTCGCAAGCATCGCCAGCGGCGGGCGACGAATTCTCGTAGCTGCGTTTCCGATCTCGAGTAGCCGAGGTCGTTCCTACCTCGTCATTCTAACCGACCTCAGCTTCGCGGCGGCCAGGTCCAGCCAGGTGCTGGCGTATCTGCTTGCCGCGCTTGCCGGCGTCGTTCTGGTCCTGACCGTTGGCACGATCATTTTCGCCGTCCTCATGATGCGCGGCTGGATGAAGGCATTGCGACGCGCGGTCGAGGAGGTCCGTCGAGGTGCTCAGGGAGTGCCACTCCAACTCGGTGGCTCGTCTATTGATCGAGAAATTCACAAGCTCTTGCGTAGCGCCGAACAAGTTACGTTTACAAGCCAGATCGATTGGACGCCGAAATCGCTTCAGGAGGTGCTGCAAAGCGTCCTCCCGGGGGCCGAAGTTCTCGTCCTTTCCAATCGGGAGCCCTACATTCACAACACTTCGGAAGCGGGGACTGTGGTGCAGCGGCCGGCGAGTGGATTGGTCTCGGCCCTGGAGCCGATCATGCGTGCCTGCGGTGGCACTTGGATCGCACACGGCAGCGGCAGCGCCGATCGGGAGACCGTCGACGACCACGATAGGCTCCGCGTCCCCGAGGCAGCCCCGGCCTACACGCTTCGGCGCATCTGGATCTCTGAGAAAGAACAGGACGGATATTACTACGGTTTTGCCAATGAAGGGCTCTGGCCATTGTGCCATATCGCTTTCGTGCGCCCTACGTTCAGGTCCAGCGACTGGCAAATGTATCGGCAGATCAACCAGCGCTTTGCCGATGCAGTCGTTGCCGAGGCGCGCGCCGAGGACCCCATTGTGCTGGTCCAGGACTATCACTTCGCGCTTGCTCCAAGAATGATCCGTGAGCGCCTGCCCAGGGCGACGATCATAACTTTCTGGCACATTCCGTGGCCGAATGCGGAAACCTTCAGCATCTGCCCATGGAAGGCGGAGATTATCGAAGGATTGCTCGGCAGCACCATTGTTGGATTTCATACCCAATTTCACTGCAACAACTTCATCGAGGGTGTGGATCGCTTCTTGGAGAGCAGGATCGATCGCGAAGTGCAGGCAGTCAGCCTTGGAGGACATGAGACCAGAATACGTCCTTATCCCATCTCGATCGAATGGCCGCCAAGGGAACTGGAAAAGCTACCACCTCCCACGGAATGCCGATCTAGCATCCTCGCCCAGTTCGGATTGGCGGAGGATACGAGGCTGATCGTAGGCGTTGAGCGATTCGATTACACCAAAGGCATTCTTGATCGCATGCGGGCCGTAGACGCGCTTTTGTCGCGAAATCCGGCCTGGACAGATCGGCTTGCCTTCATCCAGGTCGCAGCACCGACGCGCAGCAAACTCAACGCGTACTCGAAGCTCCAGGCTGAAGCGGAGGCGCTCGCTGCCGAAATTAACGAGCGGCACCGCGGTCGCCAACCCTTGATGCATTTGGTCGCGCGGCACTACGAGCCGTCAGACGTGTTCCGGCTGTTCAGAGCGGCCGATGCCTGCGTCGTCAGCAGCCTGCATGACGGAATGAACCTCGTCGCGAAGGAGTTCGTTAGCTCGCGAGAAGACAACGCTGGGGTCCTTATCTTGTCGAGCTTCACCGGGGCGTCACGAGAATTATCCGAGGCTCTCATCGTCAATCCCTATGACACCGAAGAAATAGCATCGGCTATCGAGCTTGCACTTACAATGCCAATCGAGGAGCAGGCCGAGCGCATGAAGCTCATGCGACAGCAGGTCAAGGAGCATAACGTCTATCGCTGGGCAGGCACGATGCTGGTGGACGCAGCGAGAAGTCGCACCCGCGAGCGGGTTCTTGGCCTGGCCACCAAGGCCGGTCATGGCGTGAAGCAGATCTGAGCGAGCTCTCCAAATGCCGATTTTTCAACAAACACCGTACTGAAGCGTACCGTTCCCTCTTTCCACGGCGAATAGCTCGCTGGCACTCTTGTCGTTCGCGAGCTGTTGCCTTGGGCATGTGGACTTGGGCATGTGGACTTGGGCATGTGGAAAGGAAGGCGGAAATGGACATCCTGATCGGAGCTGTCATGATCGCAGCTGCAGGCGTCCTGATTTTCATTGGGCTCCCGAGTCGCGCTGGCGATCATCCAAAATTCCTGCGCTTCGAAGCCGCTCTGGTTCTGTACCCTCCAGTCATTCTGTCGTTTCTGGGCCTTGGCGCCGCGGCGCTGATTTCAGGCCTGCTCACCAGATAGTCGCCTTTCGAGCCATGAGACGGCTCTCAAAATCCGCCGGAAAATGCGGTCCGTCAGCCGCGGAGGTGGAAACCAATCGTCCAGGAGGCTGATGCGTAGCCGGTGCCGATAGCGCAAGCCTGAGTAGACGTGGCCTCCTTGGGGCTTAGCGCGCTGGTTTCGGCCCGCCAGATTCCCGAAACGACCTCAGCAGGCGATCCAGCGCCGGGCTCGCGGCACGGCGGAGCTCCTGAAGATTTCTCTGCGATAGTGCCCGCAGTTTCTGTTCACCTCTCCCGGTCAGCTTGAGGCGCACACGTCTGGCATCCTGCGGGTCGGCAACCCGGCTTACTAGCCCAAGCTTGGCCAAACGATTGATCAATTCGACCGCCGAGTGAGGTCGGATCAGCAGAAAGCGCGCAACATCACCGACTGTCGCAGGACCCGGGCGCACGAAGCCCTTGATGCCAAGCAGCGCCTGATGCTGCGTAGGCGTCAATCCCTGCTTTGCTGCGGCTGCCTCGCTGAAGGCCAGAAAGCTCCGGATTTGGTACCGGAACTGCGCCAGCGCAGCATAGTCGGAGTCATGCATCGAGTGGGTGGCTGCGGATGGCGCAGACCTGACCGCAGTCGCCCGTTGCGCCTTCTTCACCTGAACCATGCCATGCCGTCTCCGTGCTTCCCACCCGGCGACGCGGGCCGTTAGCCAAAAGTAGCAAGCAGGAGCGCCCGCACCAAGCAGCGGGAACTCTGGATACACAGCTATCCGGCGCTCTACTCGAAGCTCGAGAGTAGGATCTTCACCAGGATGACCTGAAACGCGATCGGGATCCGGGCGCTCTTCCGCCTGATCGAGCGCTGCAGCGCACCGGCGATCTCGGCGCTGGTCAGGCTGCCTGCCGAGGCATTGGCGATCAGCTCGCTCCACATCTGCGACAGCGAACCGCCGGGCGGGATTACCGGCTTGATGGTCACGCCGCAGCCCTGCGCCCATTCCACGATCTCCCGCATCGTATGCGGCCCGCAATTGCGCGCCGTCGCGAGACGTTCGGCCGTGAGCGCCCGCAGCAATTCGCGCGACGGCGACCAATTCCCTTTCGGCGGTTGCTCGCCGTTGAGCTCGACTGCGAGCTCCTTCAGGACGTTCTGGGCACGCACGCTCAGCCGCTTCATCGGCCCGGGCACACGCTTCGCCTGAACAGAGCCGACTGCCGGTCCCCGCTCACCGGTCGTTCGATTGCGAGGGTCGGGCATGCGCGAGGCATCGCCGGACTGTGGTGTCGCCCCCTGTCCGTTCACCTCTTCCACCGACCACGCCGCCTCCTGCCGCTCCGCACCTTGCGGCCACGACCGTCGCTTCCGGGTACCCGCCACTGTCGTTCGCCGCGCCATTTCTCTCGCCAAGCTCGCCAGCCTCGTACTCACAAAGGCTAATATATATCGTGATCCGATATGTTTTCACGTGATAATTTTTGTCGTTCGACCAAAGGCGAAATTGACAGCGGGGCTTTACAAGCAATGCTAAGCGCCAAGAGCTACACGCGGATGTGACGTGCCCGGCGCAGCAGGCCTTTGCGGTCGGCTGGCGCCGGACAGGTCGTGCTGGCGCCTGCAAACAAGAGTGATATTCGGAGGAAACGATCATGACTGACGATCTCATTCGCCGCGGCATCTCGCGCCGTGGTCTGCTCCAGACCACCGCCGGCCTCATCGGCGGCTCCATGCTGCCGGCGATGCCGGCCTTTGCCGACGACAAGCCGGCGATTGGCACTTATCCGGTTGGCGTGTCGGGTTCCACCGCCTTCATCGGCATCTCGGTGCCGCGCACCGGCACCTACGCGGTGCAGGGTGAGGACGAGCTCAAGGGCTACCAGCTCGCGATCGAGCACATCAACGAAGGCCACCAGCTGATCAAGAAGATCTCGCCCAAGACCAGCAAGGGCGTGCTCGGCAAGGAGCTGAAGTTCGGCGTCGCCGATTCGGCGGCCAAGCCGAACGAGGCGGTGCAGGCGCAGCAGCGCTTCATCAGCGAGAACAAGGCGATCATGATCACCGGCGGCACGTCGAGCGCCGTTGCGGTGGCGCTGAACAAGCTCGCTCAGCGCGAGCATGTGATCTTCGTGTGCGGCATTTCCGGCTCGAACGACACGACCGGCAAGGACTGCGTTCGCTACGGCTTCCGCCAGAACTTCTACGGGCAGACTGCGGCTGCAGCGATCGGCCCGGTGATGGTGCGGGAGTTCGGCAAGGGCAAGAAAGCCGCGTATCTCACGCCGGACTACACCTACGGCCACACCGTCACGAAGTCGATGCAGGACTTCCTGGCGACCGCTGGCTGGACCACCGTGACCAACCAGGTCGCCCCGCTCGGCGCGCCGGACTATTCCTCTTACCTGCTGAACGTCGCGAACTCTGGCGCCGACGTGCTCATCAACGTGAACTGGGGCCATGATGCGGTGCTGTCGACCCAGCAGGCAAAGCAGTTCGGCGTGCTCGACAAGATGAAGCTGGTCGTCCCCTACCAGGTGCCTTTCATCGCGCGCGAGACCGGCGGCCTGATGCAGGGCGTCTATGCCGCCACCGACTATTGGTGGACGATCGAGGACAAGTTCCCGCTGGCCAAGATGTTCAACGAAGCCTTCGAGAAGAAGTACGGTTACAAGCCCGAATGGGGCGCCGAGAACGCCTATGTCAGCTTCGCGCATTGGGCGCACATGTGCGAGCAGGCCGGCAGCTTCAGTCCGCCCGACGTGATCAAGGCCTACGAGAAGGGCGAAACAATCCCGTCGCTGGTCGGCGACGTGCATTACCGCCCCGAGGATCATCAGTGCGTTCGCCCGGTGATCATCGTCAAGGGCAAGCAGCAGAAGGACATGAAGAACAAGGAAGACTGGTACGACGTCGTCGAGATCGTCCCGGGCGAAGCCCTGATGCAGAAGCCCGACGCCTTCGGCTGCCATCTCGGCGACTACAGCTGAGATCTCGCAAACCCCTGTGACGCCGCGGACTGCACTCCGGTCCCGCGGCGTCACCTTTTTCTGACGCGCACCCTCGCGCGCCACAACAGCGATTGTCGCATGATAAGTTGGCCTAACCTCGTTTCACAGCTTTTCAACGGGCTCGCATTGGGTGCCTTGCTCGCGCTGATCAGCTCCGGCCTGACCATCATCTACGGCACGCTCGGCGTGCTGAACCTCGCGCACGGCGCGATGTTCATGATCGGCGGCTATGCCGGCTTCGTGGCCTACCAGTACACGGAATCGTTCATCCTCGCCGTGATCGCAGGCTCGCTGTTCGTGATGCTGCTCGGCGTTGTCATGGAACGCGTCATTATCCGCCACTTCTATGATCGCCCGCACGAGGATCAACTGCTCGTGACCTTCGGGCTCGGCATCTGCTTCGTCGAGCTGGTGCGCCTGATCTTCTCGAGCCAGTCGCAGCTGGTGCCGCCGCCGGCGCTATTCCAGGGCATCACCAACCTCGGCTTCATGTTCTATCCGACCTACCGCCTCGCCGTGGTCGGCATCGTCGCGATCGCCCTCGGCGCGCTGTTCATCATCCTTTACCGGACCCGGCTCGGCCTGATCGTGCGGGCCGGCATCGAGGATTCGGTGATGGTGGATTCGCTCGGCATCAACGTCTATCGCGTCTTCATGGTGGTGTTCGGCATCGGCGCGATGGCCGCCGGCTTTGCCGGCATCGTCAACGCGCCGGTGGTGTCGCTGACGCCGGGCATCGGAGACGACATCCTGGTCCAGACCTTCGTGGTGGTGGTGATCGGCGGCGTCGGCTCGTTTCCAGGCGCGATCCTCGGCGGTCTGATCGCCGGCGAGATCATCAGCGTCACCTCCATGTTCAACCCCGGCTATGCCTATGTGATGCTGTTTGCGGTGATGACGCTCGTGCTCGTGGTGCGACCGCATGGCTTGCTCGGCGTCCAGGGCCGCGAGTAAGCGATTTTCCCATGCTCAAGCAACGCCCATTCCTGATCGAGACACTGACGGCCATCGGCCTGATCGTGGCTCCCTTCGTGCTGCCGCATCTCGGCTTCGCGCCGAACACCGTCAACCGGATCCTGGTCTGGGGCCTGTTCGGCCTCGGCTTCGACATCCTGTTCGGCTTCACTGGGCTATTGTCGTTCGGCCAATCCGCCTTCTACGGCACCGGCGGCTTCGTCGCCGCCTACCTCCTGACGCGCGCCGGCTTCGGCAACGTGCTGGGTGCGCTGATCATCGGCATGATCGCGGCCGCGGCGACCGGATACCTTGTCGGCCTGATTGCGCTGCGCCGGACTGGCATCTATTTCGCCATGATCACCGTGGCGATCGCGCAGGTCTTCTTCTTCGTCGAGTTCAATCCTTTGTCGGATTTCACCGGCGGCGAGAACGGGCTGCCGGGGGTGCCGACGCCGAGCTTCAATCTCGGCTTCACCACGCTCCACTTCACCAATGGCTGGTCGCTCTACCAGTTCATCGCGCTTTGCTACTTCGTCGGCGTCATCATCGCGCTCAGGATCGTGCGCTCGCCGGTCGGCGCTATTTTCAGCGCGATCCGGGACAATCCGCTGCGCGCCACCGCGGTCGGGCACAACATCCACGGCTACAAGCTGACGGCCTTCGTGATCGCGGCGGCTTACGCCGGTTTCGCCGGCGGCCTGCTCGGCGTGCTCCAGGCCTTCATGCCGCCTGATGCCTTCACTTTCGACACCTCGGGCCAGCTCGTGATGCAGACGGCCATCGGCGGCAGGGGCACGTTGTTCGGACCGCTGGTCGGCGCAACCGTGTGGCTGTTCCTGCAGGATTTCCTGCAGTCCGCGCTCGGCCTGGGAGCGGCCTGGAAGCTGGTGCTGGGCGTCGTGTTCGTGCTGCTGGTCTGCTTCCTGCGCGGCGGCATCATCGGCGGTCTTGCCGATCTATATCGCCTTGTCTCGGACGGGCGGAAGCGGAGGGAAGCGGAAGTGGGGCAAGAGGCCGCTGACGGCGAGGCCGCGCAGCATCTCCCGCCCGCGCCGATGCAGGCGAAGGAGGTCGCGCATCCCGTCTATTCCGGGCCGATTCTCAAAGCCACCGGCCTTACCAAGCGCTATGGCGGGCTCATCGCCAACAGCGACATCGATTTCAGCGTCAACCAGGGCGAATTGCGCGGCATCATCGGCCCCAATGGTGCCGGCAAGTCGACCTTCTTCAAGATGCTGACCTGCGAGATCGCGCCGACCTCCGGCCAGATCGTGTTCGAGGGGCGCGACATCACGGGCTTGAAGGTCACCGAGGTTTGCCAGCTCGGACTGACCAAAAGCTATCAGGTCAACCAGCTCTTCACCGGGCTGACGGTGCGGGAGAACCTGACGATCGCCGCACTCGCAGAGCTGCGCGGAAAATTCCGGCTCGACCCGTTCCGCACGCTCGCCGGCGTCAAGGGCCTGACGGAGCAGGTGGCGCACACGCTCGCTTTGGTGAACCTGACTCGTCGTGCCGACACGCCGGTGTCCGAGCTTGCGTATGGCGAGAAGCGCAGGCTGGAAATCGGGCTTGCGCTCGCCACGTCGCCGCGCCTGCTGCTGCTTGACGAGCCGCTCGCCGGCATGAGCCCGCGAGAGCGTGTCGAGACCGTCAAGCTGCTCAAGTCGATCGCGCGCGGCCGTACCATGATCATCATCGACCACGACATGGATTCCCTGTTCGAGCTGGTCGAGCGCGTCACCGTGCTCCAGGAAGGCCGGGTGCTGGTCTCCGGCACGCCGGAGGAAATCAAGGCCAACGCCGCCGTCCAGGAAGCCTATCTCGGCGGGGTGCACGGAGAAATCGCGGCATGAGCCTGATCGAGGTCAACGGCCTGAACAGCTATTACGGGGACTCCCACATCTTGTTCGACGTCGCCATGCACGTCGAGCGTCACGAGGTGGTGGCGCTGCTCGGCCGCAACGGCGCCGGCAAGAGCACGACGCTGAAGAGCCTGATGGGCGTCGTGACGCCGCGTAGCGGCAGCGTGAAGTTCGACGGCATCGATATCGCCGGCCGAAAGAGCCACAGAATCGCGCAGGCCGGCATGCAGCTCGTGCACGAGGAGCGCCGCATTTTCGGCAGCCTGTCGGTGGAAGAGAATATCCTGCTCGCCGGGATCACGGCGCCCAAACGCTGGCCTCTCGACCGCATCTACGAGATGTTTCCGCGACTGAAGGAGCGGCGTAGCAACCGCGGCACCGAGCTGTCGGGCGGCGAACAGCAGATGCTCGCTATCGCGCGGGCGCTGGTGCGCGATCCCAAGATCGTGCTGCTGGACGAGCCGTTCGAGGGGCTCGCGCCCGTCATCGTCCACGATCTCGTCAAGGCCTGCCGCGAGCTCGCCGCCGCCGGCCAGACCATCGTGCTGGTCGAGCAGAATTTGGCGGCGACGCTGGCGCTGGCGAGCCGGATCTACATCATCAACAACGGACACATCGTGCACGACGGGCCAGCTCGGGAGCTCAAGGCACAACCGGAGCTGCTCCAGCGCTATCTCGGCGTCTAGTTGATTTCACCGAGCGCGACGTGACGACGCGAAGTCTTGACGACTTCGCGCTGAAATCGAAAAGGAGGAACACGTCAAATGAAATACATTGCGGTAAGAGCGGTTCAACTGTTGCTGGCAGCGTCGATGGCGGTGACGACTGCACACGCGGCCGAAAACAAGGTCGTGATCGGCGATATCGACGACATGTCCGGCCTGTATGCCGACGTGATCGGCCCCGGCGGCGTCGAGGCGGCCAAGATGGCGATCGAGGATTTTGGCGGCAGCGTGCTCGGGAACAAGATCGAGTTCATGGTGTCCGATCACCAGAACAAGCCCGACGTTGGAGCGCAAAAATTCCGCGAATGGGCCGATCGCGACGGCGTTACGATGATTCTCGGCGGCTCGAACACGGGAGTCAGCCTGGCGATGAACAATGTCGCCAAGGAGAAGAAAATTCCGTTCATCGCCATCGGCGCAGCCGGCGCATCGCTGACCGGCAAGGACTGCACACCCTATACGGTGCACTACGTCTACGACACGACGGCTCTCGGCAACGGTACCGCCAAGACCATGGTGAAGCAGGGCGGTAAAAGCTGGTTCTTCCTCACCGCCGACTACGCCTTCGGCACCCAGTTGCAGGAATCCGCCTCGAAGGTGGTTGAGGCCAATGGCGGCAAGGTGATCGGCGCCGTGCGCGTTCCGCTCTCCACGTCGGACTTCTCGAGCTATCTGCTCCAGGCGCAAAACGCAGGTGCGCAGGTGCTTGGACTCGCCAATGCCGGCAACGACTTCACTAACTCGATCAAGGCTGCCGACGAGTTCGGCATCGCCAAGACGATGAAGCCGGCCGCATTGCTCGCCTTCATCAGCGACATTCACAGCCTCGGCCTCAAGACCGCACAGGGCCTGTATCTCACCACCGGCTGGTATTGGGATCTCAACGAGAAGACCCGCGCTTTCGCCAAACGCTACTATGAGAAGACGAAGCGCGAGCCCACCATGAATCAGGCGGGCTACTATTCGGCGACCATGAGCTACCTCAACGCGGTCAAGGCTGCCGGATCCGCCAATTCAGAGAAGGTCATGGCGGAGCTCAAGAAGATGAAGATCGACGACATGTTCACCAGCAACGGCAAGATCCGTGCCGACGGCCTGATGGAGCATGAGATGTATATCATGCAGGTCAAGAAACCCGATGAGTCCAAACAACCTTGGGACTATTACAAACTGGTTCACACTATGTCGGGCGAAGAAGCATTCGGAAAGTTGTCCGACTCGGCGTGTCCGCTGGTTACACACTGATAGTCGTGTTCCGACCGCGTGGTCGCATAACAGGAGCGCACCCGCAGGTGCGCTCCTCTTGGAGTACGTAACGGGCGGGCGTGCGCGGCGGCACATCCGCGGCGCTTCCTCTCTCGCTGCCGGGCAGCCCGACCAAAACTCCGATCCTGGCGGCAACCTATGGTGTCGTGTTGTTCAGCGCTGCGCCGAGCCCCTGTAGAACTCCCCGCAACACCAACCAGAGGCGGATTTCAGTCCGCCGGGGACGTGCCGCCAAGCGCAAGGGCGGAACCTGCCAGGCGTTGTAGCGCGCCGGTACCGCTCCTGAGTCTGAAAGGATTCCGAGCGCCTGCGAGCACACACACCCGGAATGAGTGCCGCCCGAGAGGGCGGATGCAGCTGCTGCCGCCTGATCCTCTCCACGGCCGACTCCCCGGACGCCGTGTTCCGTCGTGGAAGGTTGAAATGACGCCCATGCGATGTATAACCGGGGCTCGGGTGTTCGCTGTATCGGCAGCGACAGGAAAGCGATGGTCGGGCCGCCACGCGGAGATCCTGCGCCCGTGAACCACAATCCTCCGTTTGACGGTCTGCCGAAAGCCCAGCAGCTGGCGGAACAGGCCCTCAACACCCTTCAGCGGTTCCTGCATGTCGAGGCCGTCAGCGGTGCGGTCCTGCTCGCTGCCGCCGCCGCTGCACTGATCTGGGCGAATTCCCCGGTGGCTCACAGTTATCACGATTTCTGGCACCTTCCGGTGACGATCGCCCTGGGAGAATTCGTCTTTTCACGCTCGCTGCATTTCTGGGTCAACGACGTGCTGATGACCGTGTTCTTCCTCGTCGTGGGCATGGAGATTCGGCGGGAAGTCCACGAAGGGGCGCTGAGCAGGCTGGACCAGGCCATGCTGCCGCTGGTCGCGGCGATTGGTGGCGTCGTCCTCCCGGCACTGATCTATCTGAGCCTCAACGCCGGTCCGGATCGAGGGCAGGGCTGGGCCGTGCCTACGGCGACGGACATCGCCTTCGCAGTCGGAGTGCTCGCCCTGCTCGGACGAAGAATCCCGGTCAATTTGCGGGTCTTCCTCCTTGCTCTGGCTATCATCGACGACATCATTGCAGTGCTGATCATCGCGCTCTTCTACACCGCAGGCCTTCAGCCTGGCGGTTTCGTCGTGTCGATGATCGGCGTTGTCGCCGTCCTGGGCTTTCGCCGGATCGGAGTCGGCTCTGCGCTTTTCTACCTCCTGCCTGGTTCTCTGGTTTGGATCGGGTTCATGGCGGCTGGGATCCATCCCACCCTAGCGGGTGTGCTGCTCGGGCTGATGACTCCCGCGCGCGCCATCCCCATGCGTGAGCCACCCCTGGAGATGGTCTCTCGCGCTCTCAAGCAATTGCGAAGCAGCGATGCGGTTAGGGCGAAGGATCCGCACAGGTTGGCGCAACCACTGCGGGACCTGCGCGTGGCCCAACGGGAGCTACTGCCGCCGGTCTCTCGGGTGCAGACGGCGCTGCATCCGTGGGTGGCATACCTCATCATGCCGATCTTCGCGCTGGCGAACGCCGGCGTCGCGCTGACGGGCGTCGATCTGCCCGCGGGCGGGCATTTGGTGATGCTGGGCACTGCGCTCGCCCTGGTCGCCGGCAAGCCGCTTGGCGTCGTCGGCGCGACTTGGGCGGCCGTACGACTCGGCTGGTGTCGGTTGGCCCCGGGCGTTTCGTGGGCTGGGGTCTGCCTTGTCGGGCTGCTGGCCGGCATCGGTTTTACGATGTCGATCTTCATCTCGATGCTCGCCTTCTCTGATGAAGGACTGCTGACGGCGGCCAAACTGGGCGTCCTTCTCGGCTCGCTCATCGCGGCCATGCTCGGCCTCGGCTGGGGATTCAGCCAAGTCCGGCGCTTGTGAAAGTCCAACCGATGCCCTTTAGAGCCCCGCATGTCTCGTTCGTGTCATTTGCCGTCGAGGTCCAATCCTCCGGAGTGACACAGGTGATGATCGTCGAGACGGACCTGCACCTGAATCCGCGGCATCCCGCCTACGACCGCTTGGCCGTCACACAACTGATCGCAGCGGCAGAGGCGTACACCAGCGCCAATGTGGAAGGTCCTTCTTCCATTCGGCTCATTTCGACCCGCAGCGGGGAAATCTAACGGTATCATCAGCCGCGGCCCTGCTACGACTCGTAAACCGGAGGCGGGATGACCGAGGCGAGGTATTTGAGTGCGGAGGTAGCATTGCTCCGGCCGCCCGGAAGGGTTGGTAGGCGACTATGAAACATGTGCCGTCGTTGCTGGGCGTCATCGCCCTGTTTTGCATCGTGTTCTTCCTGACGAGAGCGTCGCTTTCAACGCCTCAACTAGCGGCTGGCATTTGCATTGCTCTCCTCGTCTATGCCGCCACCATGGTCTGGCATATCCGCAACATCCTTCGGTAATCGAAAGAGGCGGCAAGGCGCGAGCAGCCGATGGCCCAGTTCTCGGACCGGCCCTTAGGCCGCCAGTCGCACCGGCAATCTCGCCAACGCGCGGATGCCAAGCCGCTTGTGCCAACTGATGTCTTCGGGCTGCCGGGCAAGCCGCAAAGCGGGAAAGCGATCCAGGATGCGCTGAATGCCTATCGACGCTTCTGCGCGCGCGAGCTGGAATCCGAGGCAAAAGTGTGCGCCGGTGCCGAACGAGAGGTGCGGATTGGGATGGCGGCCGATGTCGAACGTGTGGGGCTGCTCGAACCGTGTCGGGTCGCAGTTCGCCGCGGCAAGAAATGCCGCAAACATCTCGCCGCGCCGGACCTGGCGTCCTTGCCAGATCCAATCCCGGGTCGCGAAACGGGGCTTGGTCATCTGCACGGGGGAGACGTAGCGAAGACATTCCTCGATGCATGTCGGCATCAGGCCCGGGTCTTGGCGCAACCGGCTCAACTGGTCCCTATTCGTGAGCAGCGCGTAGAGACCGCCCGATATCAGATGCGTGGTCGTTTCCTGTCCCGCACCGAAGAGGAGGAAGATCATGGAGACGATTTCGTCCTCGCTGAGCCTCTGGCCTTCGATCTCCGCCTCGCGCAGCGCAGCGATCAGCCCCTCCGGCCGCGCCCCGCCGCCGGGTCTCGAAACGCGCCGAAGGTACCGCACGACGCTGATCACACCGGGGATGGCGCGTATCACCGCAAAGACATTCGCAGTATCCTTCAACCGGCCCAACCAGTTCTTGAACCGGTCGTGATCCTTCTCCGGCAACCCTAGCATCGCGCAGATTACCGAAAGGGGCAGATCGCGGCAGAACTCTGCCATGAGATCGGCCTCGGGCTTGGCGTCCAGCTTGTCGAGCAGCCGATCGGCCGTCTCAACGATCGTCGGCTTGAGAGCTGCGATCGTGCGCCTCTGGAAGGCGTGGTCGACGAGGGCACGCAGGCGACGGTGCTCCGGATCGTCGTGGCCGAGCATGTTCGACGCAAGAAGCCCGAGCGTCCTCGGGAGAACTTTCAATATCCGCTCCTGCGTTCTGCTTCCGGCGTTGGCGGGATCGCGCGCGAAGTCCTGGCTGTTTTTCAACAGGTCTGCGCAGCTCTCATGGCTCGCCGCGAGCCAGGTGCGGCCGACGATCGGCAACCTCAAGCGCACCACCGGGCCTTCGGTTCGCATGCGGTCGAGCGTCGTAAAAGGGTTCGCGTGAAACTCCGGGGACAAGATGTCGAACCGTCGCTCGTCGAACATGTCTGCTTCCGCGCTTCTGTTTGTTGTGGTTGGAAATTGAGCGGTGCTCCGTCCTGAACGCCGCGCGTGCGGGCGGTGCGACTAGCCGCTCTGCCGAGGGGTTGAATCCTTGGACAGACACACTGAAAAGAATCTGCGTTCAGTGAAAGTACCGGAACTGCACAATGTAGACCGCCGCTCCGGCGAAGTATCCGAGAATCGCGAGTACGCTGATTTTTCGCATGTACCAAATGAACTGGATCTTCTCGATTCCCATCGCGGCAACGCCCGCAGCGGAGCCGATGATCAGTATCGATCCGCCCGTGCCGGCGCAGTAGGCGATGAATTCCCAGAGGAAACTGTCCGGTGGATACTGGCCCATTCCATACATGCCCATCGATGCTGCGACCAATGGAACGTTGTCGACGATGGCGCTGAGCAGCCCCAACGCAAGCACGATTGCGTCGGTGCGGCCGATGCTTTGATCCAGCCAGGCTGCAAGGGCGGCCAGAATATGGGTGTGCTCCAGCGTGGCAACGGCCAGCAGAATGCCCAGGAAGAAGACGATTGAGCTGAGGTCGATCTGGGTAAGAGCGTGCGCCACAGTCAACGGCCTTCTCTCCAGCAGTTGCTTCCGGCGATGAATGACCTCTCCGACGAGCCACAATGTTCCCAAGCCGAAGAGGATGCCCATGAAAGGCGGCAGGTGCGTAACGGTTTTGAACGCTGGCACCAGGACGAGGATGGCAACCCCGAGGGTGAACATGACGTTTCGTTCGAAGGCGGGCGTAAAGGCATCGTCGCTGCCATCGACCTTGGGAGCCGCGAAGGTTCGCCCGCGCAACCGGTAATTCACGATGAGCAGCGGGATCAGCATGTTCGTGAGGGACGCGAGGAATAGCGTCTTGACTATGGCGAGAGCGGTGATCTGGCCGCCGATCCACAGCATGGTCGTGGTGACGTCCCCGATGGGGGACCACGCGCCGCCTGCGTTGGCAGCGATCACGATCATCGCGACGAACAACAGCCGATCACTTTGCTTGTCCAGCAGCTTCCTGATCAGCGAAACCATGACGATGGTGGTGGTGAGATTATCCAACACGGCGCTCAGAAAAAACGTCACGGTGCAGATGAGCCACAGCAGGGTCGTCAATTTCTTCGTGTTGATTTGCGAGGTGATGATCTCGAATCCGTCGTGGGCGTCTATGACCTCGACGATGGTCATGGCGCCCATCAGGAAAAATATGATCCCTGCCGTCGAACCGATGGTCTCGCGGAGCTGATCGACGATCGCTTCGTGGTCAGTTGCACCCACGGCATAGATCGTCCAGAGCAGGCCGGCCCCAAAGAGGGCGGAAGCTGATTTCTCTATTTGGATCGGGTGCTCAAGCGCTATAGCGGCATAAACCACGACGAAAACGACGACGAGTGCGACCAGCAAAACGAACCTCCGAATCCGAATTTCGGGCCGATCATGCCCGAACCGGACTGCGCTAAGAAGCCTCATGTGCTGAAAGGCCGCGGTCCAGTATCGTTGGCTTGGGAGAACAAAATGCCTCAACCAAACGGTAACGGATCAAGCTTGTGGGGCTCCCGCGCGAGCGGCCCCGTTGGCTGGATCGTCAGCATCGTATCCATTCTGATGTTCGTCGTGGCCCTCTACCTGTATGCAACGAGTGGCGCACCGGGTTCGTCTCCGAATGCGACGGGCGGCTCAAGCGATCACTCGCCGGCTCGCCTCCCAGCACCGAGTAAATAAGGACACGGACAGAGCGCCGCGATAGCCGCCGTTGCACGGCGGCTATCGATTGAGCAATCTCCAGCGAATGGACCGAGAAACGTGGATTATCTCAGCCGCCGCTTCGGCCTGGCCGCTTGAGGTTTACCTTCAGGCGATCGACGCGCCGCGACCTCCAAGGCCACGAGGCCGAAGACGGAGAGAGCGATTAGAATGACGAGTAGCAGCAGGGTGCCGTACATTTAGATGACTCCTACCCAGCTGCTCCTGTGAGCAGCCAGTGGTTCGACAACGTGCGGCGCCGAGATCGCGGATAGAGGGGAGTTGTCGATCGAGCAATTGCACATGCGGACAGAAGCGGGCAGATGAGTGTGCGCACGCAAGGCCGGTACCTGCAGCCCGAGCCTTGCTGGCACCTGCACGCGAGTTTTTCGGCTCTACGGCGAGTCGTTTTTGATGCTGCGCAAAAAGTTGTCGGCCGGGGCGCCCTCAAAAAATGCGTTCCTCACGGGACTCTGCACGAACAATCACTTCAGGCCCAACGAAATGTAGCGATGGGCAGCTCGCCGGGCAGTCGGGAGATCGCTTGTCGCCCGTCAGGAAAATCCTGACTATCATGACCTGCGCTCGGGCGAGGAAGGTTCAGTCGTGATGTGGCTCGGTTCGCTGCACGATAGTAATCGCCCGAGGAGTGGGAGTATGCTTCAACGTCTGCCGAAGACGGCGCTCGAACGCCGCACACAATTGCGTCCAAGGATGGAAAGGCCGCTCTTCGGGGCGGCTTTTCTGTGAGCATAGGAGGAAAAGCAAATGCATCTGAAAGCTCCTATCGATCTTGACACGGAAAGGTCGCGCAAAAGGGCCGTGTGGTTGCGTCAATTAGCCGAAGGGGCGGCTCACCCGGAATTCGCTGAAAAGATCAAGGATCTGACTGAAGAATACAAGGGACTTGCCGAACAGTTGGAGCATGAGGACCAGTAGGCCCGCGACACGCAACGTGATCAAGGAAAGAAGCGGCGCGGGCCCGGCGGCTTGATGTCCCCGAATGTCGAGCGCCTCCCAGCCCAATCCGTACCGCCGTTACCTTGTTTGCGGTGATGCCGCTCCGAACTACCGACCGCGTTTCGGCCGTGTGGGGGCCGGGTTGTGCACCGGGTCCTTACAAGGCAGGGAAGTCGCGCGACGAGGTGGACGTGAGCCGGACCCACATGTGTTGCAAGCTGCGTTACTTCTTTCAAAAAGAAATGCCTAATCCCGCAAACTGTAACGGCCAATTCTCGAACAAGGAACGCGTGATCTGGGAGATACAGAACTCGGAATGCCTGGCTGACTGAGCTTTTCAGCTTCATTGTGTCTGCCACACAGCCATTGTGCTGGACGCGAACTCTCAAGCGCGTCCTTCCCCAAGCATCTTGGCCTGCGCCTTCTTCGACTCCCCCGCGGCGCTGCTGCTGTCGCACACGTTGGCCGCGCGCCGCTCAAGCCGCACGACATGAACGGCTTCCAGCTTGGGGCGGTATGGTCGCTCATCCTGTGTTGCGGTCGCTCCGGACGTGAGACGACAGTGTGGTGGCCAGTTGGTTCAGATGCGACGGCTTCAAGATTGCCGCCGCCGTTTCGGTTTTGGTGTTTCTTGATAGTGCGACCCCAGGATGCTACACATTGCCAGTGTCGCCCGGATTTTCTCCAGTCTTTTCAGGTGCGTAGCTGCAACGGCCATGGACCGAAATCTGAGTGGGGACCCTCCCGCCCCAGCCAGCGCGCCGCAGCTCTCGGCGCTTACTCGGTCGCTTCCATGTGGTTTTGGTCGACGACCCGCAGCGTCCGCCGCACCATGCCCTCGACAATGACCGCCGACTCGCTTGGACGCAGATGGATCGCCGTGGATCTGAGCAGCCATGGCAACACCGCCTGCTCAAGCCGCTCTTCATAGGCGTGGCGCATCATGTCGAATGCCATCAGGCCTGGACCCGCCAGGATGACATGGTGTGGGCGCAATACGGATATCGTTGCCGCGACCGCCTCGGCGAGCGCGCGACCTGCCTGCAGGAACAGGTGCTCGAGACGTGGATCGCCGCCCAGTGCGCGCTCGCGCAGCAGGGCCATCTGTCCCTCGGATGGCTGCTGCGAGTCCGCCGGCGGCAGATCGAGAAAGGTGCGGGCATCGCGGTAGAGCGCATAATCGGCAAGGTAAGCCTCGATACAGCCGCGCTGGCCGCAGCGGCATTGCGGGCCATCCGGCGCCAGCTTGACATGGCCGATCTCGCTGCCGGCGCCCCAGCGTGCTTCACCATCGGCAACGACGCCCATCCCGATGCCGTGACCGACCATGATAGTGGCCGAGAGGCCTTGCGCCAATGCCGGTTCGGCGGCCGTGATGGCGAGCGCGACCGCGACAGCGTCGTTCGCCATCACGACCTCGACCCCGAACGCCTGACGTATCGGCGTCGCGAGATCGACCTCGGTGATCGACAGCGCGGGACTCCACAGCGTCGAGCCGGTGTCGACGTTCACGATGCCTTGCAGCGCAATGCCGATTCCCAGCAGCCGATGGCGCGGCGTCGCCGTCGCATCGAGCAGCGCATTGATCTGCGCGATCACGAGATCGCGCAGCGCGCCTGCATCGAGCGCGCGCGTCGATAGTGCAAGTCGCGACTGCGCCACGCCGGAGCCCCGGAAATCCGCGATCAGCGTCTCGATCAGGTTCATGCGCACGGAGACCGCGGCGATGCGCCCGAACTCCGGATTCAGGGTCAGCAGCACGGCCGGCCGGCCGCGGCGGCGGCCATTCAGCCCGTCCGCATCCTCTTCCTCGCCGTCCTCGGACCAGGGGCTTGCCGCCGTCTCGGTCTCGCAGAGCAGCTCTTCCGCGATCAGTCGCGACGTCAGGCCGGAAACCGCCGGGAAGCTCAGGCCAGTGCTTCGGGCCAACGCCACGCGCGGCAGCGGCCCCTGGCGTCGCAAGACGTCGACGAGACGGCCGCGGTTGGATTCACGAGCCGTGTTCGACACTCGTCTGGACGGCTCAATTTGGTCAACCATGCTGCCTCTTTAATTCATCAGGTAAATTTAATGCAGAAATGAGATGCCGGTGCGACCGGAAAAGCACAATCGGAATACGGTTTGCAGCAGCCATGTTTACTAATATCGTACCGCATGTACTATTTAGACTGGAAGAAGGGGCGCATACATCCTGATCCGGCTGGTTTGCCCTGCTGCATTTGTTCGCGACGTAAATAAAAGATGGCGCATAAGCGCTGTGAAACCCCTCAACGGGGGTGACCAAGGGAGGTGTACATGAACGGATCGATGAAGAAACTGATGGTGTCGCTGTTTGCGACCGCAGCTGCGCTGGCGGTTGCTACGGGGGCGGCGCAGGCCCAGCAGAAAAAGACCATCGCGCTGGTCACCAATGCCGCGGCCGATTTCTGGACCATTGCCGGCCGCGGGCTCGAGAAGGCTCAAAAGGAGCACCCGGAATACGATATCCAGTTGATCGTCACCAACGATGCGACCGCGGCGGGCCAGCGGCGCTTGCTGGACGACCTGCTGGTGCGCGGCGTTGCCGGCATCTCCATCTCGGTCGACGATGCGCCGCACGCAACCGAAGAACTCAACAAGGTCGCGTCCCAGACCGTGTTGATTACGACGGACAGCGACGCGCCGCAGAGCAAGCGTCTCGCCTATATCGGCACCGACAACGTCGCGGCCGGGCGGCAAGCAGGCGAGGAGTTCAAGAAGGCATTGCCGAACGGTGGCAAGATTGCGCTGTTCGTCGGCACGATGGACGCGGACAACGCCCGCGAGCGAGTGCAGGGTATCAAGGATTCGATCGCCGGCACCAAGATCGAGCTGGTCGACGTGTTCACGGACCAGGTGGACTCCGCCAAGGCCAAGGCGAACATGGAGAACGTGCTCGTCAAATATCCCGACATCGCGCTGCTGTCCGGCCTTTGGAGCTACGAGACACCGCTGATCTATGACGCGGTCAAGGCGGCGGGCAAGGCCGGCAAGGTGAAGATCGTCGGCTTCGACGAGGACCAGCGCACATTGCGGGGAATTTCCGACGGCACGATCGAGTCGACGGTGGTGCAGCAGCCGTTCGAATTCGGCTATCTCTCCGCCACCAACATCATCAAGACGCTGAAGGGCGACAAGTCCTGGATTCCCGCCGACAGCAAGCTGATCGTGCCGACCCAAGTGATCAGCAAGACCAATGTCGCGGAGTTCACCGCTCACATGAAGGAGCTGCTGAAGAAGTGACCCTCTGTACCTTTCGACGCCCGGCGAGAATGCCGTCGGGCGTCGGTTGGGAGGAAGTGAATGGCGGAAATCCTGTTCGAACTCGCCGGGATCAGCAAGTCCTATCCCGGGGTCATGGCCCTCAACGATGTCAGCCTGCGCGTGTACCGTGGCGAAGTGTTGGGCCTGATCGGCGAGAACGGCGCCGGCAAGTCGACTTTGATGCGCGTTTTGGGCGGCGTGATCGCGCCAAGCGCGGGCGTGATCCGCATCGGCGGAACTGACCATGCAGAAATGACGGTGAGCGAGGCGACGCAGACCGGCATCGCCTTCGTGCACCAGGAACTGAACCTGTTCGAGAATCTCGACGTCGCCGCCAACGTCTTCATCGGACGCGAGAAGCTCGTCGGCGGCCCGCTGAAGCTGGTGGACAGCGCGCAGATGCGCGCTCGCGTGATGCCGCTGCTGCAGCGTCTGGGCGCAGATTTCACCCCTGACACGCTGGTCGACAATTTGTCGATCGCCGAACGCCAGATGGTTGAGATCGCCAAGGCGCTCTCGATCGATGCCCGCGTGATCATCATGGACGAGCCGACCTCGAGCCTGACGATTTCGGAGACCGAGCGTCTGCTGGAGGTGATTGCCGATCTGAAGGCGCACGGCATCTCGGTGATCTATATCTCCCACCGGCTCGGCGAGATCATGACCTGCGCCGACCGCGTCGTGGTGCTGCGCGATGGGCGCACGGTGGGAGAGCTGGCGCGAGATCAACTCAGCCATGCCGCAATGATCAGGCTGATGATCGGCCGCGACCTGAAGGCGCTGTATACCCCGCCGAAACGACCGCCGCAGCCGGGCGGCTGCGACATCGTCGGCGTCGTGACATCAGCCTTTCCCGACCGGCAGGTTGATCTTTCCGTGCGGCATGGCGAGATCCTGGGCCTGGCGGGGCTCGTGGGCGCTGGCCGCACTTCTCTTGCCCGTGCGGCCTTCGGCGTCGACCCGCTGCTGGGCGGCGAGATCAGGATCGATAACGCGCCGATCGCAATCGCGTCGCCGCGGGACGCGATCAGGCAAGGCATCTATCTGGTGCCGGAGGACCGCAAGAAATCCGGGCTCGTGCTGGAACTGCCGATCCGGGAGAACGTGACGCTGGCCGGTCTGCTGAATTATGTGCGGATGTGGCTGGTCAGCGGCGCAGCCGAGCGCAAGGTCGCGAAAGAGCAGGTCAGGCGCCTCTCCATCAAGGCGCCGAGCATCGACATGGAGGTGGTGACGCTCTCCGGCGGCAACCAGCAGAAGGTCGTGCTCGGCAAATGGCTGTCCATGCAGCCGCGCGTGATGTTCTTCGACGAGCCCACCCGCGGCATCGATGTCGGTGCCAAGAGCGAGATCTACGCGTTGATGCGCGAACTCGCCGACCAGGGCGTCGCGATCGTGATGATCTCCTCGGACATGGAGGAGGTCATCGGTGTCTCCGATCGCGTGGCGGTGATGCACGAAGGCAGTGTCAGCGGCGTGTTGGAGCGACGGCAATTCAGTGAATACAACGTGCTGCGGCTTGCGATGGGCCAGGCGCTGGAAACCGTGGAAGCCGCTGCCCCATGAACAAAAAAGAACTCGGCCTCGGCCTGCTGCTCGTGGTGATTTCCGTCATCACGGGCATGATCAATCCGGCCTTCCTGTCGCTGGTGAACCTGCTGAATATGGCCAATCTGATCGGCCTGTTCGGCGTGTTTGCGCTTGGCGAAGGGCTCGTGATCATCACCGGCGGCATCGACCTTTCGCTCGGCTCGATGTTTGCGCTGCTCGGCGTCGTGTTCGTCGACCTTCTGACGACCTACCAAGTGCCGTGGCCCCTGGCGCTGGCGGCCGTGCTGTTGGGCGGGCTGGTGCTCGGCGGCATCCAGGGGCTTCTGATCACCCGGCTGAAGATGCAGCCCTTCATCGTGACGCTATGTGGGTTGCTGATCTATCGCGGCGCCGCCCGCTACTACACGACCGATTCGACCCGCGGCTTCGGTTACGGCGACGAGGCCGCGACCCTGAGCAGCATTGCCTCCGGCCATGTGGCGGGCATCCCGAACACCTTCATTCTCCTGATCATTCTTGCGCTGGTCCTCGGCGTGGTGCTGCACCGCACGGTCTACGGACGCTGGCTTTATGCCGTCGGCAAGAACGAGGAGGCGGCGCGCTTCTCCGGCATCAACACGAATATGGTGATCGCCACTGCCTATATCATCAGTGGTGGGCTCGCCGGAGTTGCGACGGTCTTGTTCGTGTTCTACACGAACTCGGTGTCTCCGAGTTCCTTTGGCAATTTCTATGAGCTCTACGCGATCGCGGCTGCCGTGCTGGGCGGGTGCAGCCTGCGCGGCGGCGAGGGGTCAATTCTCGGTATCGTGCTGGGCACGGCGTTGCTGCAGGTGTTGCAGAACCTCGTGAACATCCTGGGCATTCCCAACTCACTGAATTTCGCGGTGATGGGCACGGTCATTCTGATCGGCGTGTTGGCGGATCAGCAATTGCAGGCACGACGGCGCCGCAAGCTGGCGCTTGCCGGCCTCGCCCGCGCCGCGCCGAAATCGACATCGCCGGAGCAAGTCCAAGGCGCGGCACCGCGCGCCGCGGATGCATTGCCGGCGAGAACGGGTGATCTGGCATGACGGATCCACGCTCCAGTTGACACAAGGCTGCCTGGCCGGCGACCGCTGGGGAGGGGCGCGTTTCAGGCTCGAGGGCTTTGGGCAGGGACGCGAGGCAAAGCAAGCAAAGCCTGAACGGCGGGAGGGACGCTAACCCGGCTGAGGAGCACACGGAGCATGCGGGCGGCCCTGCCCCGAGCGGGGCCGCCCTGCTGCAACCGGGACTTCCGACGTTGCCGCTGCCAGGTGCAAGGTTTGCTTATCCCTCGTACTGGTCCGGCCCCATCGCCCAAAGCGATTGATCGTGGCCGGACGCGTAATTGCGATTGTTCAGCGCCGGATTGCGATTGACCATCGGTCGCATGAACATCGGGTGGGTGGCGCTGCGCACCTCGTGCTCGACCGTGAACAGCGGCTTGCCGCTGTCGAGATCGAGGATGTCGCAAAACCGATACTGGTACTGATTGTCCTCGCGCGAGATCAAATCGCGCGCCAGCAGCTTGCGATAAGGGCCGGAGAAATCGGTGATGTACATCTGCACATGGTGGCCGTCATAGTCGCCTTGCGGCCGATCGGTCTCGCGGAACAACAGATGCTGGTCGCGGCCCGTCCTCACGGCGGCAACCGCGCCGTCGCCGTTCCGCAACTCGGATGGCATGCCCATGATCTCGGGGTAGAAGGCGCAGATGCGCGCGGCGGATCCCACCGGTACGTCGAATTCGACATAGGGAATGCCGAGCGCGACGCGACCGAAGCGCGCGGCGTCGGGCTCGTAACAGCGCAGCCGGTTGCCCCACGGACAAATCGCCTCGACATGGTCGTTATGCTCGGCGAAGGCGAACGCGGTGCCCTCGAGCTTTTTGGCGACCGACGCCAATCGCGCCAGCAGCGCCTCGCGGCCCGCGATGACCAGCCCGACATGACCGCGCAGCACCTGCGGCCGGCCGCTCGGCAAGTGAAACTGGCTCCGTCCGGCGTTGATCCACATGTTGGTGTCGGACACCATCAGAAAGGGATCGCGGGTGAGCCCAAGGCCTGCGACATAGAACAGCGTGGCGAGGCGCTGGTCCGGGACCTGGATGTTGACGTGCTCGAAATGGATCGCGTTGCCGAGATCTTCTTTGGATCGATCGAATTGTTGCGGCATGGACGGGGCTCTGATGCGGGAGAGACAGGCCCATACTAGAGCACAATTTCCGCCAGTCGAAATGATTCGCCGATCACATCTCGAGGGCGGGCGTGACGTCCGTTGCCACCTTGCCGCAAATGCCAATCCCTGTAAGCTGACAAACAGCACAAAGGAAAGAGATCGATGGGAGGGGTTCTGGACGGCGTCCGCGTTCTCGATTTCGGGCGCTATATCGCGGGCCCCTATTGCGCGACCTTGCTGGCCGAATTCGGCGCCGAGGTCATTCGCGTGGAGAAGCGCGACGGCAGCGAGGACCGCTTCGTGGCGCCGGTGGGCGAAAATGGCGAAGGCGCGCTGTTTCTTCAGGTCAACCGCAACAAGAAGTGCCTCACGCTCGATCCGATGAAGCCGGAAGGGCAGGAGGTGATGCGCCGGCTGATTGCGACCGCGGACGTGGTGGTCGCCAATTTGCCGCCGCAGACCTTGCGCGCGATGAAGCTCGACTACGACTCGCTCAAGGCCATCAAGCCGGACATCATCCTGACGACGGCAACCGCGTTCGGCGGGCCGGGGCCATGGTCCGACCGCGTCGGTTTCGACGGCGTAGGCCAGGTCATGTCGGGCTCGGTGTACATGACGGGCGCCGGCGATCCACCCTACCGGGCAGCGGTCAACTGGGTCGATTTCGGAACCGCGCTGCATTGCGCGTTCGGCACGCTGGCCGCGCTGATCGAGCGCGGCAAATCCGGGCGTGGGCAGATCGTCGAGGGCGCGTTGCTCGCAACCGCCTTGTCCTTCACCAATGCCACGCTGATCGAGCAGGCTGTCATCAACGTCAATCGCGTGCCATCAGGCAATCTCGGCCAGACCGCGGCGCCCGCCGACATCTACCGCACCAGGGACGGCTGGGTGCTGTGCCAGGTCACGGGACATCCGCTGTTCAAGCGCTGGGCGAAGCTGATGGGCGAGGAGGAGGTCTGGCTGAACGATCCGCGCTTTGCCGACGACATCAGCCGCGGCAACAACGGTCCTGTCATCAGCGAGCGGATGGCGCGCTGGTGCGCCGAGCGCACCACGCAGGAAGCCGTCGACACCCTGGGCAAGGCCATGATTCCGACCGGCCCCGTGCTGAGCCCGCAGCAGGCGCTCGATCATCCGCACATCCGCGCCGCCGGCTTCATGCAGGACGTCGACTATCCCGGCCTACCGAAGCCCGCACCGGTGGCGCGCGCCGCCGTCCGCCTCTCGGAAACGCCCGGCGAAATCGCGACGCGCCCGCCCACGCTCGGCGAGCATACCGATCTCATCCTGGGCGAGCTCGGCTACGACAAGGCCGCGATCGCGGCGCTCCGGCAGGGCGGCATCGTCTAGCGGTGAACAACGGCGCCTGCACGGCGGCTTGCCGTCGTGATCGCCGCGCTTTGCCGCACGTTGAGCAATTGCTTCAACGCTCCTGCATCGGCCGGCGCCGCGCTCTTCTGGTCGTTGTCGAAATAGACGTAGACGTCGCAGCCCTGCCGCTTCCAGGACTTGATGCGCCGCGCCCATTGCGCCAGCGTGGGTTTCGTATAGTGCCCGTGATAACGCCCGCTGGGCCCGTGCCCGCGCACATAGACGAAATCGGCCGTGCGCTTCCATGGCGCGGGCGCGTCGTGATGATCGGACAGGCACAGCGAGATGTTCTCTTCGGCCAGCATCCGCAAGATGCGTGGCTGATACCAGCTCGGATGACGGAATTCGAAACTGTAGCGCCGCTTCCGCGACAACAGCTTGAAGAAGCCGGCGAGGCGGTCCGCGTCGGCCTCGAATTGCGGCGGCAGTTGGAACAGGATCGGGCCGGCCTTGCCGCCGAGCCGTGAGATGCGATCCTCGAGCAGCTCGAGGCTGTTCACCGAGCGGTCCGATAGGCGCTTCCAATGCGTAATGAATTTCGACGCTTTCCACGCGAAGACGAAATCGCGGCCGGTCTGCGCCCGCCAACCTTCGACGGCCTCCGGCGTCGGGGTGCGGTAGAACACCCCGTTCAGCTCGGTGGTGTCGAATTGTCCGGCATAATAGCTAAGCTGCTGCTTCAGCGTCACGCCCTCGGGAAAGAACGGGCCTCGCCAGGAGGCGTAGTGCCAGCCGGAAGTTCCGATCAGAACGCGCGCCATGTTCGACGTGTCCATCCGTTGCGATTTGCCGGATGGGAACGTCCGTGCGGCCGATACGTTGCTCGTGAGCTTGATCAACGCAGGACCGGAACCGATGTACGCGCTGTTCGAAGGCAACAAGCAGATCGGCGACCCCTTTCCCTCCGAGAAGGAGGTGTGGGAAGCCGCATTGATCGAGGGGCTGGTGACCGACGTGCCGGTCGCGGACGAGGAGGGCGGCCGGCTTCTGCCAGCCGGCTACCACGTCGCGCAGGTCGAGGAGACGTTCGAGCCGAAGCCGGGCTGGAAGCTGCCGCGCGAGATCTCCTGAGCGGGCCTAGTTCGAGGCTAGCGCCGCCTAGTTTGAGGCCAGTGCCGCCTTGGCGACTTCCGCCATCCAGCCTGCCGCCACCGGTAGAATCGCGTCGTTGAAATCATAGCGCGGGCCGTGCAGCTCGGCGCCATCACGCAATTCGCCGTTGCCGATCCAGACGAAGGCGCCGGGGCGCCGCGAGAGATAATGGGCGAAATCCTCACCGGCCATGCTGGGCGCAAGGTCGCGCCGCAACTCGGCCCGCACCTTGTCCGCGGCGAGCCGCGCGAGATCCGCCTCGGCCGGCGTGTTGACGACGACGCCGACGCCAATGACGATCTCGGGCGTGACCTTGACGCCGAAGCTCGTGGCAATCCCGGCGCAGATCTGTTCGATCCGCGCCACGACGGTGTCCTTCACCGCATCACGATGGTAACGCAGCGTGCCGCCGATCGAGACGCGTCCGGCGATTTGGTTGCGTGCCGTGCCGCCTTCGAGCGTGCAGAGCGAGAGCACGGCGGCGTCGAGCGGATCGACGCTGCGTGACACGATCGATTGCAGCGCCACGATCAAATGGCCGGCCGCCATCACCGGATCGCGCGTCAGATGCGGCATGCCGGCGTGTCCGGCATGGCCGTCGATGGTGATGATGACACGCCCGCCGGAGGCCATCACGACGCCGTCATGGACCGCGATGGTGCCGGCGGCAAGGCCCGGCCAGTTGTGAAATCCGAACACCCGCTGCATCGGAAAGCGCTCGAACAGCCCGGCCGCGACCATCGCGCGCGAGCCGCCATAACCTTCCTCGGCCGGCTGGAAGATGAAATCGACCGTGCCGCTCCAGCTGGTATCGGCGGCGAGCAGTGCGGCGGCACCGAGCAGCGAAGCGGTGTGCCCGTCATGGCCGCAGGCATGCATCACGCCGGGATATTGCGAAGCGTAAGCTAGCCCCGTATCTTCGGTGATCGGCAGCGCATCCATGTCGGCGCGCAGGCCGACCCGGCGCTGTGCAGCCCCTCGCGTGAGGGTCGCGACGATGCCGTGACCGCCGATGCCTGACACGAAGGGAATGCCGAGCTCGGTGAGTCTGTCCTGCACGAAAGCGGCGGTGGCTTCCTCCTGAAGGGACAGTTCGGGATGCGCGTGCAAGTGCCGGCGCCACGCGGTCAGTTTCTGGTGCAGCTCGGGGCTCAAGGCGGGATTCTCTCGGATTGTGTGTCGGCGTCGACACCATAGCCGAATAACCGCAGCTTGCATCAAGCGTCAGCGAATGCCTCGCGTGCAGCAACGCGTTGGTGATTGCTGGGGCAAACCGAATGCGCTGCGCGCTCCACTTTACCTCTCCCGCTTGCGGGAGAGGCCGGGAGAGGCCGGGAGAGGGCTCGATCGTCATTGGGGTTCTCACTGCGGAGACACCCTCTCCCCAACCCTCTCCCGCAAGCGGGAGAGGGGGCGCACCCGCGGCCGTGGCTCCGCGCTACGCCGACAGCTTCGCCAGCCCGTTCCAGTCGAAGCTGATGCCGTGGCCGATCCGGTCCGGCGCGAGCGCGAGTCCGTCCTGAAGCACCAGAGGATGCTCGATATATTTGTCGAGTCCAAAACCGTGCGCCTCCAGATACGACCGGTTCGGGCAGGCCGCGAGCAGGTGCACGGTGATGTCGTGCGCGCCGTGGCTGGTGACGGGCAGGTTAAACGCCTCCGCCAGCCGCGCGATCTTCATGAAGGCGGAGACGCCGCCGCAATTGGTGACGTCAGGCTCGGGATAGGACACTGCGCCTGCGACGATGTAGTTCTTGAACTCCCACAGCGAACGCAGATTCTCGCCCGCCGCGATCGGCACGCCACCGGCCTGCATGATGCGGGTGTGGCCCGCGACATCGTCGGGAATGATCGGTTCCTCGAGCCAGGTGAGGTCGTAGCGTTGGAACGCCCGGGCGGCGCGGATCGCTTCCTCGACCGTCCATTTCATGTTGGCATCCACCATCAGCGGAAAGCCGTCGCCGAGATGTTGTCGCATCGCCGCGACCCGCGCCACATCCGATTTGAGATCGGGCCGGCCGGCCTTCATCTTGATGGCGCGAAAGCCCTTGGCGAGATTGCCGTCGGTCTGCTTCAGCAGCGCCTCGACCGAGAGATCGAGATCGATGCCGCCGGCATAGCAGGGCACGCGCGCGTCGAATCCACCGAGCAACTGATACAGCGGCAATGTCGCGCGCCGCGCCTTCAAGTCCCATAGGGCGATATCGAGCGCCGAGAGCGCCAGCACCGCCGGTCCGCCGCGCCCGCCATAATGCAGGCCCCACCAGACGTGATGCCAGATCGCTTCGGTATCATCGGCCTCGCGGCCCTCGACCAGCGGCGGGATCTCGCGCTTGAGGATGTCGGCGACGGCGCCGCCATTGCGCCCGACCGTGTAGGTGTAGCCGACGCCCTCGGCGCCATCGGCATCCCGGATGCGGCAGGTGATCAGCTCGAACGCCGCGATGTCGCCATGGGTCGAGTCGGAGAGCATGACGGGGAGGGGGATCCGGTAGAATCCGGTCTCAATGTTTGCAATGCGCGGCATGATTTTCTTCCTGCGTTTTCTTTGCAGGCTAGCCCGAGGTTCGCGCCGCGGCAATGCGGTCGTTGCGACATCGCGGCGCATCTTGGGCAAGATCGCGTTGCGCTATTGCGCCGGCGCGCCAGCGGCCGGTCGCCGCGAAACGTCCTCGGCAAGCTGCTGACCTTGAGCGAGCCTGCGCTCGATCATGCCCATCACGGTGGTCACGTCTTCGAAGGCCCGCGAATGCGCTTGTCCCTGTAAGCGGGTGATGTCGAACACCAGAATATTGGCCCGCGCCAGTTCGTCCTTGTAGGGCTCTTCCTCCGCGTTGACATCGCCGAGACGGGTGAGGCCGCCCGCGATCGACTTCGACAGCTTCAGCGCACCGTCATCCTGCGACAGGAACAGCGCGAAGCGCGGCCGCGACGATCCCATTTCCTGCATCTGTTCGCGAAACGCTGCGAAGTCGACATCGGGGGCCACCATAGCCACGTTCCTGATTTTGCCGCCGATCTTCCCAGTCCGGCGTGCCCTGGCCTGGAGGGCATTCAGCGTGATCAGGCAGCCCATGGAATGGCAGAGCACGGTGACCTCGCGGATTGCGGGGTTGAGCGCCACCTGCTCGATCAGCCCGTCGAGCGATCCGACGGATTCACGGGCGACCTCGCCGTCGCGCTCATAGGCGCGCAATCCGACCAGGCCTTGCGAGGGCCAAGAGAACAGGATCGGGATCACCGGGGCTCGCGAGTCCTGGACGATTTGCGCGAAGCGATAAACCGCATCGTCGAAGCGGTTGTTGAAGCCGTGGACGAAGATCATCGCCTTGCTGCGGCGGGTCTTCTTGGCGACACTGTTGATCGTAGTATTGAAGGCGGCCCTGTCGAGGTAGTCGGCCGACACCGTGACGAACTCGCGGCGCGGATCGCCGGGCGGCGCCACCGGCCACTGGATCGCTCCGACCACGCGGGCCTCGTCAGGCGGAATTGAGACCGAGACCATCGCGTAGGACATCGCGGCGGCACGTTCGCGGCTGAACATGTCGCCAGTGTCGACGGCGGCGCGCTCGCGCGTCGTCGCAACAAGGATCGGGACCCGCGACGTGCTCTCCGCGGCCTCGACCGGAACGAGCACGCCCTGCAAGGGGCGTCCTGCGCAGGATGCGCAAGCAAGAGACAGGATCAAGACGCCCGTCACGCGCCGGCAACTGCGGGAGATGGCCTGGGAGCTCATGCTGCTGCGAGGAATGGCAATGGGTCCGTGCCCCGATCTTTCGCGACCTCCGCCCACTGCTGGACCTTCGGCCTCTGTATCACTTGATTTAGATCAAGCGCACAGGGCCGGGCGCCTCGATCCGCGGCCGGCGCGGGCCGGCCGAGCCAACGCGTGCGGCGCTGTCCCGCCGAAGGATATCGCCGGCTTTGTTTTCCAATTTGTCGGCGGGGTTTTGGTGGGCAGCTCACCGCATCGTTGCGAGCTGCACGGCCAGCGCGCAGGCGCGATCATATTCGTCCAGATTGATCCACTCGTCGATCGTGTGCGCCTCGTTTTGGCCGGCGCCGAAGGTCACGGTCGGAACGCCGTGGCGGACCATCCAATTGGCATCGAGGCCGCCATTGGCGGTGCGCACGTTCGGGGTGCCGCCGACGGCGGACACCGCCTCCACCGCGCGTTTGACCACCGGCAAATTGTCCTTCATGCGGAACGGGAAATAATCGGTCTCGGCCTTGAACTTGACCTTGCCGGACTTGCCTTGCGCGTTGGTGACTTTCTTGGCCGCCTTCTCGAACGCGGCGTTGTAGGCTTTTGTGATCTCCTTGAAGAACTTTCCATCATGGCTGCGGCTTTCACCGCGCACATGCACGTAGTCGGTGACGACGTTGGTGGCGTCGCCCGCAGGCCGCCCCTCGCCGCCGGTGACGGGGCCGACATTGCTGGTGCCTTGCTGCTTGCGCTTGACCACCTTGCCGAACCAGCCGCCGGCCTTCACGTCGGCGAGCGCAAGCGCGAGGATCATGGTCGAGGAGATGCCGCGCTCCGGCGCGACGCCGGCATGCGAGGCGCGGCCGAAGATCTCGACGGTCCAGCGGTCGGCACCAACCGCGCCGATGACGACGTTGGAGGCCGAGCCGCCGTCATAGTTGAACGCCATCACCGGCGAGCCGAGCTCGTCGAGCTTGACGTGGCGCGCGCCGTAGAGCCCGCTCTCCTCGCGCACGCAGAACAAAAGCGTGATCGGCGGATGATCGAGCTGCTGCTTTTCGAGCTCGGCCGCCAGCGTCACCAGCACGCCGCAGCCGCAGCGATTGTCGCCGCCGAGCGCGGTCTTGGCCTCGTTGACGATCTTGCGACCCGACTTCTTCGGCCTGGCGCCGGCGCACAGCGGCACGGTGTCCATGTGGGTCATGAACATGATGCGCGGCTGGTTGTGCAGCGCGCCGCGGCCGGGCAGGTCGACGATCAGGTTGCCGGTCTCGGTCGGCACGGGAATGCGCGTATTGGCGTCGTCGAGCCGGATCGCCTTCGCCGGCACGCCGCTCTCCTTCAGCGCGGCCGTGAGCTCACGCCCGATCGCCGCCTCCTGTCCGGTGACGCCCTCGACGGCGAGAAAGCGCATGAGGCGGTCGGTGGCGGCTTTGGTGTCGACAGGCATGAGATGTCCCCTTGATGCAGGGCTCTACTCTATCGCCGGTCTTGGCGCGGTGTAGACTAAAAAGATCAGCGCGCCCATGCCAAGCATGGCAGCCATGAACAGCAGCACCGCCGGCAGTCCCGCGAAGGCCGCCACCGCGCCGGTGATCGACTGCATCAGCGCCGCGCCGAGGAAGAAGGCGAGGTTGATCGCCGCGAGCGCCTTGCCCGCGACTTGGGCATCGACCAGCTGCCGCGACATGCCGAACAGAAGCGGCTGCGCCGAGGTCGCCAAGCCAATGAGCACGAACAGCACGAGGTCGTATTGCGGCGGCATCACGGGAAGGCCGAGCAGCATCGAGACGGCATAATGCGGCGCCCCTAACGCCATCAGCGCCAGCAGCAATGCGCCGGCCAGGTGCGTTCCCGCCACCAGCGCGCGGCGGCGGCCGATCCTGCGGTCGATCATGCCGACGAGAAGCGGACCGGCGATCATCGCGAGCGTGAACGCGCCGAGCTGGTTGCCGGCCTCGACTCGCGACAATCCCTTGACCTGCATCAGCCACGGTCCGCCCCACAGGCCGCGCAGCACCAGCGAGGTCGCAAGCGACACCAGCGCCAGCGCGATCAGGCCGCGCAAGGGACGCGACAGTCCCAGCCTGAGCACCTCGATCATCTGCGACAGCGGCGAGGATTCGTCCTTGTGCTCGGCCGGCTGGTTCGGCACCAGCAGGAACACCGCGAGCGCCACGGCGACGCCGCCGAGTGCCGAGATCCAGAATCCGGCGCGCCAGCCGTAAGTGTCGACCACGAAGGCGAGCGGGCTCGACGACAACAGCATGCCGATATTCCCGATCGAGAGGATCGCGCCCGACCACAGCCCGAAGCGCGCGGCCGACAATTGCTTGGCCGCCAATGTCATCGGGCACATCAGCATGCCGGAGGTGGCGACGCCCAGCAGCACCTGACCGACTGCGAAGCTTTCGGGTCCCGTTGCGAATCCCGACGCGATGGCGCCGACCACGGTGCCCGCGAGCAGGCTCAGCGACACCGGCCGCACGCCAAAGCGGTCCATCGCCGCACCGACCGGGATCTGCGCGGCCGCAAACGCGAACGGATAGACCGAGGTGAGGCTCGCCAGCGCCTGCGGTTCGATGCCGAAATCCGCCGCCATCAGGTCGAGGCTGACCGCCGGAATGGTGCGCAGCAAGGTCGAGAGCATGTGCCCGCAGGCGAGCGCCAGCAACGCAAGGATCAGCGCGCGGGTGGCTCCCGCGTCGTTGGTGGCGGCAGTGGTCATAGGCGTTGCGTCCCGGCAAGGTTTCGGGTGGGGTTACATGATTGGCGGGTGCATGCCAACATCGGGACCGCCATGCCCGCAATGTCATGGACGCGTAACGCACTGGACGCGCAGCGCAATGGACGCACAAGGCAAGTGACATCATGTATCTCGGCATCGACCTCGGCACCTCTGCCGTCAAAATCGTTCTGGTCGACGACGCGCAGCGTGTGGTGGCGAGCCGCAGCCGGTCGCTGACGGTCAACTCGCCGCGTCCCGGCCATTGCGAGCAGGACCCGGCGCAGTGGACCGAGGCCACATTCGCGACGCTGGACGCCTTGAAGGCGGATCACGCGCGCGAACTGGCCGAGGTCGAGGGCATCGGCCTGTCCGGCCAGATGCACGGCGCGACGCTGCTCGACGCCAGCCACACGCCGTTGCGGCCCTGCATTCTCTGGAACGACGGACGGTCCTTTGCGGAATGCGCCGAGCTGGAGCGGCGCTGGCCCGCCTTGCGGACGACGACAGGCAACAAGGCGATGCCGGGATTCACGGCGCCGAAACTGCTGTGGCTCGCCAGGCACGAACCGGAGACCTTCGCGGCGACAAAACTCGTGCTGCAACCAAAGGCCTATCTGCGCCTGGTGCTGACGGGCGAGGCGATCGAGGATGTCTCGGACGCCTCGGGTTCGCTGTGGCTCGATGTTGTCAGCCGCGATTGGTCGGATGAGGGGCTCGCCGCGACCGCACTATCGCGCCGGCAGATGCCGCGTCTCGTCGAGGGCTGCGCGCCGTCGGCACGGCTGCGGAGCGAGTTGGCGCAGCGTTGGGGCATGGCCGGGCGGCCGATGCTCGCCGGCGGGGCCGGCGACAATCCGGCGGGAGCCGTCGGCATCGGCGCCATCAATCCCGGCGCAGCGTTCATTTCGCTCGGAACCTCCGGCGCATTGCTGGTGCCGACCGAGACGATCGCGGCCAACCCCGAGCGGGTCGTGCACACGTTCTGTCACGCCGTCCCCGACAGGTGGATACAAGCCGGCGCGATCCTCTCGGCGGCATCGTGCCTGGCCTGGATCGCCCGGCTGTTGGGGACTTCCGAGGCCGACCTGCTGGCGCCGCTCGGGTTGCGCCCGCGGGCGCCGTCGCCGGTCAGCTTCCTGCCGTACCTCTCCGGCGAACGCACCCCGCACGATGACCCGGATGTGCGCGGCATGCTCGATGGACTCAGTCATGGCACCGATCGTGACGCGGTCGTGCAAGCCGTGCTGGAAGGCGTCGCCTTCGCGCTTGCGGATTGCCGGGACGTTCTCGCCGAGACCGGACTGGCGATCGCGGAGGCGGACGTCATCGGCGGCGGCTCGCGGTCGCGGTTCTGGCTTGCGGTGCTGGCCAATGTCCTGAACGTGCCGATGCATCGCTTTGCCGACGGCGAGACGGGCGCGGCGTTTGGTGCGGCGCGGCTTGGCCGCCTGGCCGTCACCGGGGAGGCGATCGATGCCGTCTGCACCGCGCCCGAACGCGTCGAGACGTTCGAGCCTGAGCCCGCGCTTGCACAGGCCTATGCCGAGCGGCTTCAGCAATGGCGCCGCCTGTACCGGCCGCGGCGCTGATCGCAATGCGCGATGATGTGGCGAAGAAAAGGCATCACGCGCGAGATCGGTTCCGTCTGCAAAAGATAAAAGCAGCGCCGGACCGTTGGTCGGCATGCCGGAGGTATTGCCCTGCGCCACAACCTTTTGTTTAATGCTTGCGCGCGCCAGGGACCAACGAGACGCGCGTGAGATTGCGGCCGCCGTCGGCGCGTCGGGGGAGGTGTGATGAGCGAGCCCATCCTCGAGATGCGCCGGGTCTCCAAATCGTTCTTCAGCATCAAGGCGCTGCGCGACGTCGATCTCACCGTTTACGCGGGCGAAATCCACGCTTTGATGGGCGAGAACGGTGCCGGCAAATCCACCCTGATGAAGATCCTGTCGGGCGCCTACCGGCCAGACCCGGGCAGCGAAATCCGCATCGACGGCCAGCCCGTGCAGATCAGCGGCCCGCTCGGCGGCCGCGCGGCCGGCATCGCAATCATCTATCAGGAACTCTCGCTCGCCCCCAATCTGAGCGTCGCGGAGAACATCTATCTCGGCCGCGAGGTCTCCCGCGGCGGCTTGCTGGCGCGCGAGGCGATGCAGGCCGGCGTCGGTCCGATCCTTGCGCGACTCGGCGCGGATTTCACGCCGCAGACCCAGGTCGCCAATCTTTCGATGGGCCAGCGCCAATTGGTCGAGATCGCGCGCGCGCTGCACGCCCGCTCCAGGATCCTGATCATGGACGAGCCGACCACCGCGCTGTCGGCCGGCGAGAGCGAAAGGCTGTTCGCGCTGATCCGCCAGCTGCGTGCCGAAGGTCTCGCCATCATCTACATCTCGCATCGCATGGACGAGGTCTATGCGCTCGGCGATCGCGTCACGGTGCTGCGCGACGGCACGCTGGTCGGTTCGCTCGACAAGGGCGACATCCGCGCCGACACCATCGTCCGGATGATGGTGGGACGCGACGTCTCGTCCTTCTACAAGAAGGAGCATGATCCCAGGAACGATCCCAACGCGCGGTCGGGAGCTCCCGTGCTTGCGGCCGTCGAGATCGCCGACGGCAGGCGCGTCAAGGGATGTTCGCTGACGGTGCATGCGGGTGAGGTGGTCGGCCTTGCCGGCCTGGTCGGCGCCGGCCGCACCGAGCTTGCGCACCTCATCATCGGCGCCGCGCCGATGGTTTCGGGCCATGTCGAGATCGACGGGCGCGCGGTCTCCATCCGCACGCCCGGTGAGGCGCTGGATGCCGGCATTGCCTATCTCACCGAGGACAGGAAGGCGCTCGGCCTGTTCCTCGACATGTCCTGCCTCGACAACATCAATCTCGCGGTGCTCGGCCGGGATGCGAAATTCGGCGGCATTCTCGACCGCGACAAGGCCCGCGACCGCGCCGAGCGCGCTTTTGCGGGCCTCGGCATCCGTGCTGCGAATGTCGGTGTTCCCGCCGGCGGGCTCTCCGGCGGCAACCAGCAGAAAGTGCTGCTGTCGCGGCTGCTCGCGATCGGCCCGAAGATCCTGATCCTCGACGAGCCGACGCGCGGCGTCGACGTCGGCGCCAAGTCCGAGATCTATTCGATCATCGACAATCTCGCGAAGTCGGGCACCGCGGTTCTCGTCATCTCGTCCGACCTGCCCGAGATCATCGGCATCTGCGACCGCGCCATCGTGATGCGCGCGGGACATATCGCGGGGCAGATCCGGCGCAACGCGACATCGCCGCTCAATCAGGAGGAGATCATGGCCCTCGCCACCGGAACGGAGCAGCTCGATGCCTGAGAACGGCGCTTCCTCAAGCACAGCCCCCGCCAAAGCCGCCCCCGTCGCGCCCGGTCTTGCCGCCGCGCAGGAGACGAAGCGGCAGCGTACGCGGATGATCATTCGCGCGGTCGGCATGCTGCCGGTGCTGCTGTTGCTGTGCATCGGCTTTCACGTGCTGTCGGATGGCCGCTTCTTCACCGGCCAGAACATCGGCATCGTGGTGCAGCAGTCCGCGGTCAATACCGTGCTGGCCGCAGGCATGACCTTCGTCATCCTCACCGGCGGCATCGACCTTTCGGTCGGCTCCATCCTGGCGGCGTCGGCGATGGCCGGGCTGATCATCTCCAAATTCCCGGATCTCGGGGTGCTGTGGTTGCCGGCCGCGGTGCTCACCGGCGCCGTCTTCGGCATTCTCAATGGCGGCTTGATCGCGCTGTTGCGCTTGCCGCCCTTCATCGTCACGCTGGGGTCGTTGACCGCCGTGCGCGGCGCGGCGCGCCTGCTCGGCGCCGACACCACGGTGTTCAATCCGTCGATCGCCTACGCCTTCATCGGCAACGGCGCGCTGACCCTCATTCCCGGTGTATTGTCGATTCCCTGGCTCTGGGTGATCGCGTTGCTGGTCATCCTGGTGTCGTGGCTGGTGCTGAAGCGCACCGTGCTCGGGGTGCACATCTACGCGGTCGGCGGCAACGAGAGCGCGGCGCGGCTCGCCGGCATCAAGGTCTGGGCCGTGCTGATCTTCGTCTATGGCGTATCCGGCCTGCTCGCGGGCCTCGGCGGTGCGATGCAGGCGGCGCGCCTCTACGCCGCCAATGGCCTGCAGCTCGGCCAGTCCTACGAGCTCGACGCCATTACCGCCGTGATCCTGGGCGGCACCTCCTTTGTCGGCGGCATCGGCTCGATCTGGGGAACGCTGGTCGGCGCGCTGATCATTGCCGTGTTGTCGAACGGCCTGATCCTGATCGGCGTGTCCGACGTCTGGCAATATGTGATCAAGGGCCTGGTGATCATCGGCGCGGTGGCGCTGGACCGCTATCGGCTGCAGGGCTCGGCGCGGACTTGAGAGCAAGAGAATGCAGGGCGCTGCGCCGTCATGTCCATTCCGTCACGGCAACTGGTCGCCGTGCCGGAGATTCAAACAGACCAGGGAGGAAGCCAATGTTGAAGTCGATCTCGTTTGCCGGCGCCGCGATGGCGCTCGTCCTGAGCTCCGCGCCGTCCCTCGCCAAGGAGCTCAAGTCGATCGGCGTTTCGCTGGGCTCGCTCGGCAATCCGTTCTTCGTCGCGTTGTCGAAGGGCGCCGAGTTCGAGGCCAAGAAGACCAACCCCAACGTGAAGATCACGACCGTCGGCTTCGAATATGATCTCGGCAAGCAGGTCACCCAGATCGACAATTTCATCGCCGCCGGCGTCGACCTGATCCTGCTCAACCCCGGCGATCCCAAGGCCGTCGGTCCGGCGATCAAGAAGGCGCAGGCCGCTGGCATCGTCGTCGTTGCCGTCGACACCGCGGCCGAAGGCGCCGACGCCACGGTAACGACCAACAACGTCCAGGCCGGTGAGATCTCCTGCCAGTACATCGTCGACAAGCTGGGCGGCAAAGGCGACGTGATCATCGAGAACGGCCCGCAGGTCTCCGCGGTGATCGACCGCGTCGTCGGCTGCAAGAACGTGCTCGGCAAGAATCCCGGCATCAAGGTCCTGTCCAACGACCAGGACGGCAAGGGCTCGCGCGAAGGCGGCCTCACGGTGGCGCAGGGTTATCTGACCCGCTTCGCCAAGATCGACGCCATCTTCGCCATCAACGATCCGCAGGCGATCGGCACCGACCTTGCCGCGCGCCAACAGCAGCGCACCGGCATCATCATCACCGCGGTCGACGGCGCACCCGACATCGAAGCCGCCCTCAAGGACCCGCAGGCGATGCAGATCCAGGCCTCCGCCTCACAGGACCCGTTCTTCATGGCCCGCCGCGCCGTGCAGGTCGGCGTCAACATTCTCAACGGCCAGAAGCCGGCATCCACCGTCGAGCTGCTGCCGTCGAAACTCGTGACCCGCGACAATGTCAAAGACTACAAGGGCTGGACCTCGGATCGGTCGCAGTAACGGGCGGGGGGAGACGGCCGGCGCCGTGCGCGGCGCCCGTCGGCTTGCGTGGTGCGGTGTTAGCTGGGCGCGCAGCGATTGACCAAGGCTGGGTCGGCCGCGCTCTCGTTAAGCTCGTGATCTTGAGGTCAGAGACTCAATCTCGTCTCTCATCATATTCGGGGGCTGGACCAGCCGACGTCTGCTTTTCGACACCGAGCGGACCCCTGACTTTCAATACAAGAGTTCAGCTTGTGACCAACTACCGATGTCCGGCGGCTGCACAACGATAAACCGAATAAGCTCTGCTCACCTACCCCATGGTCCGAACCTGAAATTCACGCCAACCATGGCCGTATCTATCCGGCGGCTAACTCGAATAGGCTCGATGAAACCAAACGCATCCTGTGTGTTGAGCGTCTGCGTACCGAAATCCATGTGGTCGTACTCCACGAAGACCGACCAGTTCGGCGCGAACAGATATTCGAGACCGCCTCCGACAATCCAGCCGGACCGGGTCTCCGCACCTGTGTAATTTGCGACGCCCATTCCAGTGATCGTGTAGTCAAGCTTTCCATGCGTCCAGGCCGCACCGCCCTTGGCGTAAAGAAGCGCCTGCGGAACGACCGCATAGCCAACCCGCAGCGTTGCGGTCGTAATCCAGGAGGTCCTCGCACTTAGGTCAAAGATGTTCGGGAATTGAGGGTCGGCTGGTCCTGGCACCACGTGGTTGCTGCCGCGGAGATCAGCAGCCTGGAACATGCCTTGCGCGCCGATCACCCAAGATCCGGCCTGATAATCGCAACCAAGCTGACCGCCACCGAGCACGCCCGAATTGCGCTCAGACCCTAGATCGAAATTTGGCAATCGTTGCGGGTTGACGTTGGTGTAACCTTGGCGGTCCCAGCCACCGCCGATATTTCCGCCGATGAAGCAACTCGTCCAGCTATAGATCGGAGCCGCCGCGGCCGGAGCTTTGGTGTAGGGGCGCGTGCCCAGATCAGCAGCCTGCGCTGTCGTTGCGGATACCGCGAGCGCAGCCAGCGCAATCCCCAAGAAATTCCGAAAAGACATCGCTGCCCCCAATCATCAATGCAGAGTTTTCATCAAACATAGATGACCTGTATAACAAGCCCGCCGGGCATGTGTCGGTTTCCAAAGTGTCTGCTGCGCTTTTAGTTGGAGCTATGTTGCTTTGACGCGACACTGGTTTACGGCGCCATTGAGAGGACTATGCGGACAGCATCGTAGGGACCAAGCCGCTGATGGCCGCGATCGTGGCCTGAGACCGAACCGTCCTGGCTCCTCACCGCCCTCCCGGGGAAAGGTGTTTTTACACAGCCAAGACCATTAGCGGACCTCGCGCCGCTTTGGCTCAGGTGCGGACATCAAGTTGTCGTCGGACAATTCCAGTGGGTCGCGCAGCGGCATCGCGTGTTGGTGGGTTGCGCCGCGTCAATGCGTTACCACGATGAAATCCGTGTCTTTCCCCGTCTCCTGGCTAATTCCGTCGTCGGAAACAATCAACGAAGAGGCCGGCGTCAGGAGTTCAGAGATCTTCTCAACCGTATCCTGGGGCATTTCGATACGGTTGAGCGCAGCGTTGGCTTTGTCGGGTAACGGTCCCGGCGCGGTTTGCTGCGCGGGCGATTCTCGCCGTTTCGTGGCAGCTTCGGACATACGGGGCAATTCCTCTGGAATCGACACGACGCTCCAGCGAATAGCCGTTCCCTCGTTCGGGAATTCCATTGCGGTAAACACGTGCGTTCCCAGCGGCTCCTCCGGATTTTCGATCTTGACCGGGACATCAAACAACGGCGTGAAGCCCTGACGCACGAACAGCTTGCTCAACTTACGACTGACGAAGATGGAGATCGGGACGATCTTTTTAGGCACGCTTGCAGCGGGAGCCGAGCCCGGCTCCTGGAGACTGGCGGCTTCTGGAGTCTCGGCGTTTGACACCAGTGATCCCTGCGTTGCCGCGGCTGCACCGATGCTCTTGGTTGCGACGGTGGCACTCTGGAATTCGGACGAACCGGACGCGGCTTTCGGTTGAAAAAGCTGCGGATTGGTTATCTCGACCGGCTGGACATCACCATGCGCAATGATCACGCGCGTGCCGCGCTTCGTGAGATGCCAGAGCCGAACGGCAAAATCATTCTTCAAACGGATGCAGCCGTGTGACGCTGGATGCCCAGGGACGACACCGGCGTGCAACGCTATCCCTGACCAGGTGATGCGTTGCATGTAGGGCATGGGGGCGGCGCTATAAATATTTGAACGGTGCCATCGTTCTTTGCTGATGACGCTGAACACGCCGAGGGGCGTCGGATGCCCCTCCATTCCCGTGGACACCGAAGAGCGTGCAATCAGGGCCCCGTTGTCAAAAAGCGAGACCCGTTGGTCTGCGATCGAGATGATGATCTGGAGCGGGCCCTTCGGAAGGGGTTCGGACCGAACGCTCTTCGCCGTTTCAGAGTTTGTCTGCCGGTGGTGGTGCTTGCCCTTGTACGGAGCGTAATGGCTTCGCCAGAACGTGTGTTGGGGTCCAAACAGAAATTGAGCGTGTGCGATCCCCGCGGGGAGCATGAAAATGGCGAATACAGCGGTTGTTATCGCGCGCTGCATTGCTGGTAATTCCTTAACGAACATCGCCCGGTCCCGTAGGCGCGACTCCATCGTTTCGAGACGATGCGCGAAGCCGAAGCCTGGTGCGTCATCCTGACGGCGCGCCAAGCCTCTCCTCCAAATCTGGTCGCAGTGGGTCGAAAATTGGACGGTACTCACAATGACCGTGCGAGTTGCCGCTGAGAGGGGCGCAATGGCTTGTGATCGACGCGTTGCAATCGGGCAACACGTTTCGGAAAAATTGACGAGCGGCCGTTCGCGCCATTGCGCGGCCCACATTGATCCCAAGGATGAGCCTCTTCGCATGCTTGGCTTTTCTACACGCTCCGGTGGAGCCTATGGGGGCGACGGCATCATGAACCCGCGGCGATTTGCGATAGTGGCGCCGACGTTTTGCGGAACGGTCGTTCTCGCGGGGTGGATCGTTGGCTGGCTGGCTGGCTTCGGTCCGGCGGGCACCGAAAACTCCCGCGCGGTGACAATCCAGCAGCGCGCAGCATTCCTCGCCGCCAGCGCGAGGCTCGCGGATGAACCGCAGGCAATCGCAATGGGCAACACCGGGCCCGCGAACGCCGCTGTTGCTAGCGCCGAAGTGGCGACGGCCGCTGAGCCCGCGGCAGGGACGGCCACCGACGCGACGGTGGCCTCGGACAAATCGGAATCGATCGTCGTGGCCGCGTTGTCCGATCCGTCGCAAACGCTGTCGGCCGATTTACCGCCTGCGCAAGACTCGGTGGACCTGGGCCACCACGATGTCGCCCAGCCGGCGCCGACCACGTGCGGTGCATCCGGCGGTGCCTCCAGCACGGGGCCGCAGGATTTCCGGTATCTCATTTGTTATGTCTGGTCCGAACTGCCGCCTGCCGAGAAGCCGGCTGCGATCGTCTTGCGTTCGTTCAAGGACATCCCGGTCGGAACGCCGGTGGAAGAGATCAAGCGAGCGTCCGACGCTTTCGGTCTGGATTTCGCTTTCATGAAGGCGGTGGCCAAGGTCGAGTCCGGGTTCGACCCCAAGCAACGCACCGGGTCGTATATCGGGCTGTTCCAGCTGAGCAAATACGAGTTCAGAAAATTCGGCTCCGGAGACATTCTTAATCCCCGCGATAATGCCGTTGCGGCAGCCTACAAGGTCATCACGGAAGGCATTCTATTCCAGTGGGTGACGCACAGGACCCCGGACTTGAACGATCTTTACCTGATCCATCAGCAGGGCTGGGAAGGCGCCGCGGAGCACCTCAGCCAACCCAATCGCATCGCCTGGAAATCGATGTGCGCCACCGGCGAAGGCAGGGAGAAGGGCGAAAAATGGTGCAGGCGCGCGATCTGGGGCAATACGCTTCCGGCTGTCAAAGAGGCGTGGAAATCCGTGGAGAAGCTGACGTCGGAGGCGTTCGTCGGAATGTGGCGCGAGCGGGTTGCTCATTTCCAATCGAAATACATGGGCACCGCGACCGCCGACGCCGAGCGGGCGCAGGCACCAGTGAATGTCCGTTGAGTGGTTAGCAGGAGTTGCCGCGCCCGCGGGCGAGCGGGGCTTCACCGTCGCTGGTCGCGCGGATCACTTTACATCGTTGCCTGATCAGTCGCTTGGGGAGGAAAGTGAAGCTGCGTAGACGAAGTCCGCTTCTGGCCCGGAGCGGACGGGCCACTTGACGCGGCTCTCTTTCGAAAGCGTGGTTACCTCTTCCCCAAATCCTCAGCGAACCGCAGGAGGTAACCATCGGGGTCTTGGACCAAGAATTGCCTGTTGCCGCGCTCCTCTCCGGCGATCCGATACCATGCGTCATGACACTCTTTGAAGAGAGCCCATTTGTGCTGCTTCAGTGCATCCAGAAGAGGAGCAACAGAGTCGACGGAGATTTGAAAATTAATCCCGCGCCCCAACGGCCGCTCCAGAGGCTCGGTTTCCCAGTTGCCATTTCTCTGATTCAGCATGACCTGTGCCCCTTGTAGTTCGATGTATATGAAGAGATTCTCAGGCCTTTGATAGGCAATCTGGAAGCCAAGTATGTCGCACCAAAAATTCTTGCTGCGTTCCAGGTCGAATACGTCAAACTCGGGTACAAGCCGAGCAAAGCCGCCACTAGGCAATCATCCATCGTTATTCCCATCACTCGGCATTCCTCACGCTCTTGGTTTAGCGAACCGCGGCAGGGCCGATGCCGCTCTCGTGAGGGGCTATCTATCATGGATCCTCTGCGAGGGCGTGTGGCCCGTAGTTGACCTGCCGCGTGCAGCCGGTGGAGGAGCGCTAGTGACCCATAGCTGACTTGGACCGCTCGCCTGCACCACGACTATTTTCCCGAGTGAGCTCGATCTCGGTCCGGAATGGAGCTAATGCCGACACTTCTATCAAGGGCGCAATGCTCAGAGTGTAGAGACCCTCATCCAGCGGCAACAAGGCGAGTTCACGAGCGCGGGAGATAGCTGTTGATGCGACGATCCCGTCCGAACTGCCGGTCTGATCATGCACGACGCGGTTCTCCTGATCCCGGACGGTTACGCGAAATGTCGTCGGCAGCTGCCGGGAGGCGAGCCTGCGTTGATCGGTTGTGCGACGGGACCGCCAAGGAGAGCCATAGCCTCACCAGCTTGGCGGCCAGCGCCGTTTGTGACCCATTGCCGACCTCGGCATGAGTAGTATTTGCTACTCAACAACAGCGTGTTATGTATCTTGATGCTCGTCAGAGGGGTTGCGAGGAGAATGAGACGGCGTCAATTCGTTTCACTTCTCGGAGGAGCTGTGCTGGCGCCACTCTCCGCCTCTCGTGTGTTCGGGGCCGAACTTGGCGGCTGCGGTATCCCAGGCGCGCGAGATGACGGCTGGCTCCCCACTTCTATGGACGAGGACAAGCTCATCGACCGCAACGCTCTGTGCGGGATGGCCGATCGGCTCGCGGGCAGCGCCGACGTGCACGCCGTCCTGCTCGCACGGGGCGGCAAGCTGGTGTTCGAGCGCTACTTCAGGGGCAACGACGAGGTCCCCGGCCGCTTTTTCGGCCACCGGCTGGAATACGTTACTTTTGATGCCGATACGCTCCACATCATGAAATCGGCTTCGAAGAGCGTCCTGTCACTCGCAATGGGCATCGCGATCGATCGCGGGCTAATACCTGGCGTCGACGAGCCGATCTTCAACTTCTTCCCCGAATTGTCGGACTTGCGATCCCCTGAGAAGGACCGCATTCAGCTCGTGCACGCGCTCACAATGTCGATGGGTCTGAAGTGGGTGGAGGCGACTCCGGCCACTGGGGACTATAACAACGACGAGGCGCGCATGCGTATTGCGTGGGATCCCTGTCGCTATGTCCTCGGTCTCCCCGTCACCGCCCCGGCGGGACAGGAGTTCTTCTACAACACCGGAGCGCTCGCACTGGTGTCGGCAATCCTGCGCAATGCTACCGGCATTCCCTTCGAAGAATTTGTCCGCGTCAACCTGTTCGAGCCTCTGGGCATCACGCGCGTGGCGTGGGATCGGTACTGGGGCGAAGCGGACGCCGGCGGCGGATTGCACTTGCGGCCGCGCGACATGGCGAAAATCGGCCAGCTCGTCCTCTCCAGCGGCCGCTGGAACGGACGTCAAATCGTTTCGAAGGCATGGATCGCGGAATCGACGGCATTCAAGTTCAAGGCCACCGACGGTCAATCCTACGGGTACCTGTGGTGGCTTGGCCGCGCCAAGGTCAATGGGCGTGAGATCGACTGGATTGGCGCACTCGGTCGCGGCGGACAGTCGATCCGCATCGTGCCGGAGCTCGATCTGATCGTGGCGGTGACCGCGGGATATTACCAAGACTACAGCCCGCGCGCCTTTCAAGCGCAGTTCTCCGTCTTCAGGGACGTCCTGCGGGCGATCTCGCCTCCTGCCTGAACTGGGAGCGCCGACGTACGTCGCATTGGTCCGCTTTATGGCCCAGCTGCGAAGTCGAGCAGGGTCCGACGGGCGTCTGCCCATCGCGGCAGACAGCTTGGTCTGCAGAGAATGGTTGCGTCGCGGACGCGGCTCAATCGCAGACTTCTGCTTGTCCCCCTCCTACCATGGAGACTGCGCTGCCAAACTTTTGGGTTCCGATTCGACAGCCGGGTCTCACCGGCCGACAGCCCGCGTTGTTACAAATCATTTGACCAGACGCCTGCGGCTTTGACGGTGTGGACTCAACCTTCTTGCGCTCATTGTCTCGTGGCTTGCTGTCCTCGCGGGTCGCAACCGGCTTCTTGTCCGGAACCTTCTCGCATTCGTTATCGTCGTTGACGCGATATCCGGCGCGGCATGCGATCTTCACGCAAGTATCGCCGTCGGCCTTGAAGCCCTGGTCGCACACCAGCGGGCAGACCCGGCCCGGCTTGGCCTTGATGGCGTCGAGCGCGTCGACGTTCGCGAGTTTGGCGTCGAACTTCGTTCCCGCATATTTGTTGAAGAGAGTCAGTGAACGCTGCGATGACGCATTCCAGTCGCCGTCTGCCGATGCCGCCAGACAGCCGACGCGGCGCAGTTCGGACTGCATCAGCCTCGCCGTCTCCGCGGGGGAGACCGTGGGCTGCGATGAAGTTGGCGCAAGGGCCGCGACTTTCTGTGCGCTGTCCGCACCTTGCTGCTTCTCGGCGGCTGCCCTTTCGCTGGCGGTCTTGTCGGCGAGCGCCTTCTCGGCGGCTTGCTTATCGGCCAGCGCCTTGGCCACGGCGGCCTCGGCGTCCTTCCGGCGCAGCTCGGCGGCGGCCGCCTTGGCCTCCTCGATCTGCTTGGCCTTTTCGGCGGCAAGCCGGGCGTTCTCGGCGGCCTTGGCGGCGGCAGCGGCCTTCTCCTGTTCGGCCTTGTTGGCGCGCTCGGCGGCTAGCCTTGCCTTTTCGTCTTCGGCTTGGCGTGCCTTCGTGGCCGCAGCTGCGCGCGCCTCCTCGGCTGCCACGTTCTTCAGTTGCGCGCGGGCAAGGCCCGCATAGAACCCGTCCGGATAAGCCTGGAGGAAGGCTTCCCAGGCGTCTCGGTTTCCGGCCTGGAGCGCCAACTCATAGTCCCGGCGCACGCCATCCTGGGGACTGGCTTGCGGGCCTGGCGCTGCCGCCGGCTTGATGGCCGGCACCAACGAAACGTCATCGCCGCCGAGCGAGCCGTACACATACGGCTCCTGCTTGTAGCCGGTGGTCTTGAGCACGTCGTCGCGCACGAAGCCGAATGCCTTGCGAAGATCAAGCCCCGGCATCGGCAGACGTTCGACGAGAGCGGTGGCAAACGGGCTGTTCTTTGCGTCGCCGTCCGAGGCGGTGGAGCCAGCCTTGGCCGCGAAGGCGATCATGGTGTTCGGGCTGGTCGGCTCGACCTTGGCAAGGCCGCGGCCGATGGCGCGGGCGGCAATGGTCCGCTTCATCGTCTTAGCGAACGGATTGTCGCGGCAGGCATCGAGAATGACGAGCCGAAGCTGCTTGGCAGGTTCGACGGCGAAAAGGGCCCGATCCAGCGGCAGCGCTTCGTCGAGGACATCGCTGTCGGTCTCCAGCGTCGCGTCAGTGGGGATCAGGTAGTTGGTCCCGTCGAGCTCAATGCCGTGACCGGCATAATAGATCACCGCAACGTCCGCCTCGCGCGCCTTGCCGCCAAAATCGCGCAACGCCTTGCGCATCTCGGCGACGTTCAGGTCGAGCTTGATGTCGACCGTATCGAACCCGGCCTTCCTGAACATGCCGCCGACCAGCGCGGCATCGTTCGCGGGGTTCGAGAGCCTCGCCACATTCTTGTAGGCCGAGTTGCCCATCACGAGCGCGACGCGCTTCTCCGCCTGCGCAGAGCCGGCCCCAAGCCCAGTCGCAAGCCAGCCCGCAAGAATTAGTAAAACAAACAGCCGAAGCCGCATCCCAGCCCCCGATGCAATAGCGTGAGATTATCCGCAGCATGGTCGAATGCAAACTAAGATCAGTGACGTTCATCACACGGCCGCGGACCCAAAGTTCGTAGAGATCTGGCCTGCAAGCGAATTACGATGGTGGCTCGCGGCCCGCTTGAGACCTTGCGATGGGCAACCGAAGATGTCCGCTCATGGGGGCTGACCGGCAGTCAGTCGCGGGAGGACTAAACCGACGCGAATGACCCGAAGGCGACCTGGCTGCCTATATCCCGGAGAGGCCCCTGGCCCAGCGCTCATCTCCTCCAGAATGTGCAAGGCGCTTGGGCCTTCACCTGGCTCGTTCGCTGCTCGATGAGGGCGCGCTGGGCTGGTTAGATGCGGTGGTGTGATTGCCAGTACTGTAGAAAACGGCGGCGATCGCCGCGATCACGACGCTTGCGACGACCACCCAGGCTATCGGGTTGCTCCGATAGTTTGACCTCGACTGTTCCTGATCTATTCCTAGGCAGATAGCGGGCCTCGGGCAAGAGACCCCGCATCCGCTGCACTAATCACAGCGTGCCTTTGAAAGAAGCTGCCGAGCAGGGACCCAGCAGCCTCCTTCGTGTCGGTGACGAGGCAAAATGTCACCGACCAGTGGGATCCTGGCTCGCGCCCGGACGAACCTTTTGCGGGCCACCCTGGCCGCCGCTCGTTCCGCCGCTGTTTGCGCCGGCGCTAGCGCCAGCGCCGCTTCCCGAGCCGCTCGTGCCGCCGGCCGATCCCGCGGACCCAGCTCCGCCCATGCCCGCTCCGCCTGCTCCTGCGCCGGCTCCCGCACCCGCGCCGGCTCCCCCAGCGCCAGCACCTCCACCTGCACCGCCGCCAGCCTGCGCGTGGGCGAAGCCGATCGAGGCACCCGCAAGCATGGCGCACATCGCCACCGAGAAAATTGTCTTTCGCATATCGTCAACTCCGTTTTGAGGTTGTGTTCGTCAAACCCTAGCTAATTGCCGCCGTTCCTAAGAGATGACGATAATCTTGATGTGTGCGGCCTCATCGGGCCGTCCGCGCTGAGAATTTTTTCGGCGCGCGCCCAACCCGGCTCCAGCAACAGCACCACGGTTCGATGCAGGCACGACATCCTCATGCTCGGCGAGAGCACGCCATTCGCGTGCAGGCGCTTGGGCGCGCGGCGCCTATCTGGAGCTGTGGGGCATTGGCAGCCGGGCCGAGCGGGGCCCTTGAGGAAAGCCGGCGGCTTCGACGCGCTTGCGTCGTGATGCAGGTTCCAAGAACACGGCTTCTTGCGTCCAAAGGGCAGTCTGCGGCTATTGTGGGGCGCGACCAGGGGCGGCTTGGGGGCCTTGGGCGACCTCCGGCCATGTCCGCTTTTCTACTGCTGTTGAGGGGCGAACGGACATCCGGGAGCGTCCAAACCAAGCGCCAGAATTGTCTGTTGGCTGTCGGCTTACGGATGGCCTTTTGAGGATCCACTTGCTTTTCGGGACGTTCTATAGTCCGTCGGCTTTACATGATGGAGGGTCGAATGCGACTCGCTTTGCTTATCGGCTTCCTGGTTATGGGACTTTCTTCAGCAGCAGAGGCCGACCGTGACTATCCCTGGTGCGTCTTTGGTGGCCATGCTGGCGCTCCCGGGGAGTGTATGTATGAGACGAGAGAGCAGTGCCTGGCATCGGCATCCGGACGGTGGACCACCTATTGCGATATCAATCCACGCGCGAGATTCCAGCAGCAGGCGCCGCGCAGGAGAGCATGTGACTCTCGGGGACGTCGATGCGAGCCGGGATCGTGAGTCGTTCAGGAGGGTTCTGACCGTTACCATCATGCCTGGCTTTCGCCTGTGGCCGATCGCTTCCATCGACGCGGCTCAGTTGCATGTCGGTCTTACAGGAAGCGAACGGAAGCTTGCGGATGAAGCGCCAAGCGAGCCTTTGACCCAACTCGGACGTCAACCGACGCCGGTTCGTTTCCTACTCTATCGTCGCATTCACGGTCATGACCGATCTGCCTGACCCGTATGGGCCCTTTCCTTCACCATAGATGGCGAACGTATCGTTGCCCTTGTAACCGGATGCTGCGGTGTACCTGAACGTCGTTACGTTGATCTGTCTGAGCGTCCCGTGCGCAGGCTTCTGCGAGACGCCCGAGCTATGCATCGCTCCCGGAATTCGCATCGGGAAATTGCACGTTTCCCCCGACCTGACAGCGAAGTAGGCCGTCATGTCAACGCCAAACACGGACGGCTGACCGGTGACACGGCACTCGGAGACGGCGAGGGCCGTAACCGGCGTCAGACTCAGGACAGCAGCGACAGCCAACATCCGCATGCTCGTCTCCCGTGAGGATGAAATGGTATCCGCGCGGCAATTGATCCCGAAGCGTCGGGACAGCCATTGATTTGAATCAACATGTCGACTCGTGTCGATAAGGCGATTGAAGACTCGGACGGGCGACGTTCCGTTGCTGGCCCGTAGCTGACCTGCCGTGCGCAGCCGGTGGAGGATCGCTTGTGACCCTGAGCGGACATATCGACATCAAGACAGACCGAAACGGCCGAGACGAGAAGCACTGCGGCTCAGCTAGGGAAGTCCTTTTGTCATCGTAAAGGGATTGAACCCACGTTCCGCGAGGGCAGCCCACGAAGCTGCGCCAAGATGTGACAATCGGAAATAGTTTCGCGGCTTGGTCGGGTCGGTGTCCAACACGAACCCCGTCGGTAACGCGCGGACAGTCGTGGCATAGAACCCACCATCGGGCGACCTCTGGGATTCGATGACAGCGATCAACGATTCTGCCCTCTTGGTCTTGCCGAGCAATTTCATCAAGAGAGCCATTTGGCCCGTACCTTCGGTCCACACACCGTCCCGGTCTTCACCGTAAGAAAAGCCTCCGCCGACACTCATTCGCTGTTCGGCGGTCGTCATTGCCGATGCAAATTTCCCGGCCGCTCCGTGAAGCGCTGTCAAGGGCCAGATCTGGGCATCCAGAGCCAAAATCGGATTATGCGTGACACCGTCTTCAGCGGTCCCTGCGGCGAAACAGGCGCACCCCGGATCCCACATCGTATTTACAAAGTACTCGGCAACCGTTGCCTTATCGCGCCAGCGCGAATCGCCTGTACGGATCGCAAGAAGGCCAAATGCGGCGGCGAGGTCAGTATTATGTTCAGTCGATTTCCACGTCCGCACCTCCGGCGTCGGTTCGTGCCCAAACGTACCTCCCGTGAAACCGCCAGTACCGCGCGTATCGGCCCATTGCGCGACCCAAGCGCCGAGCCGCGCTGCACCATCGCGGAACCGGGAGCCGGTGTTCACATCATCAATCGACAGCAACGCCAACATGGCCCATGCCATGTTACCAACATCGCTGCCCACCTGATATCGATCCTCCAACCATTCGTTCCGAGTATTGTCCCACCAACCCGGAAGCTTGGCGGAGTCATTCGCCACCACACCCGCGGCGTAAGCGTTTCGGAGCCGTCCATCATGCCAGGTCCGGTCGTTATCGACGGCCCAGAGAATCGCCGCGCCGATCCGACCTGCTTTGTCTCGCTCACCGCAACCGACCAACGCGATGGCGGCCACCGCATTGTCATAAAGGTATGCGGCGCCATGGAGAGGCCCCGATTCCACGGTCGGATAGCTGTGCAAAAACAACGGCCCTGGCTGTGCCTTATCAACTAGACCAGCGAGGTACCCGCATGCAGACGCTTCTGGTGTTGCCAAAGCCCGTAGTGGAGTGGCGGCCAAAATGACTATGAAAGTCGTTACGATCAATACGAAGGTTTCTATTCGGGCCACTTGGCTGTGCTCCAGCGTGGACGATGATTCTATATACCCATCGGCGATGTCTGAAGTGGCCCCATCAGCGAAGTGGCGACACCTTTCATTGAGGTCCGCTTGGTGGGGTAGATGGACTGACTTTGCTCACTCTGAGTTCTTCGCATTCTGACCCAAAGCGGCTGTTGATTGGGCGATCAGTCTTCGGAAGCAGACGATCAATACTAAACAACCTTCTAACTAACTCGAAAGAGGAACTCGCCTAAAGATTGTCGGACGCGACCAAACAACGGGATAACGAGGTTCGATCCCTGCGATCCTCGCGAGACATAATGGCAAGTATATAGTTCAGGGCGTGGAGCCAACGCCGCTCGAAGGCGAATGGAAGCATGAGAGACTTGTCGTTATTGAGTTTGCTAGTCGTACAGATGCCGAAGCGTTGTTGAAAGTCCCTGAGGCGCAGAAGCTTTTCGCAATTCGTCATGGCTCGACGACCGGCCGTCTGCTTCTAGCTGATGGATGCACCTAGTGTCCGTTTCTGGCCCATCGCCGAAGGTCGCTTGAAGACGTCTCATGTCGGTTATCAGGGGCAAACCGGACGTCGACCAGCTTGGCGGCGAGCGCCGTTTGTGACCCAAAGCGGACTCCGGCGTCTCGGAACGTCACCGAGTCGCCAAGCATGTCGAATGTGACAATTGTCACATAAGCCCTACTTGCCTTTCGGCAGTCTGTGCATAGGCTGCGCACTTATTGCCGGGGATTGTAATGGGCGCTTTTCGCTGGTTTTCTTTGTTCGTTTCCATATGGCTGATGTGCGGTTCAGCCCATGCCGAGCGCCGTATCGCGCTGGTGATCGGCAACTCGGCTTACAAGAGCGTACCCAAGCTCTCCAACCCTGCGAACGATGCCGCCCTGGTCGGAGGTATGTTCAAGAAGGCGGGGTTCGACTGGATCGACATCAGGACCGATCTCAATGCTTCCGAGATGCGCAAGGCGCTGCGTGACTTCGGCGGGCGGGCGCGAGATGCTGAGGTCGCTGTCGTCTACTACGCCGGTCACGGCATCGAACTTGACGGCACCAACTACCTCATCCCGACTGACGCGTCTCTGGAGACCGACAGCGACGTTCTTGACGAGACCGTGGCGCTAGATCGGGCGCTGTTCGCCGTCGAGCCTGCCAAACAGCTTCGGCTGATTATCCTCGATGCCTGCCGGGATAATCCGTTCGCCAAAACCATGAAGCGCACGGTTGCTGCCCGTGCCATTGGTCGCGGCCTTGCCAAGGTCGAGCCGACCAGCCCGAACACGATGATTGCGTTCGCGGCGAAGGCAGGCTCTACCGCCTCGGATGGCGACAGCAAGAACAGCCCATTCGCCGCAGCGCTAGTCGAGCGGCTACCGACGCCGGGTCTCGATCTGCGCAAGGCATTCGGCTTCGTCCGTGACGATGTCTTGAAGAACACCAGCTACAAGCAGGAACCGTATGTCTATGGCTCGCTGGGCGGTGATGATGTAGCGATCGTGGCCGCGAAGCCGGCAGCAACCGGCCCTCAGGCCAGCCCTGATGATGCCATTCGCCGCAACTATGAGCTTGCACTGCAACTCGGCACCCGCGATGGCTGGACGGCTTTCCTGAGCCGACACGCCGATGGCTTCTATGCCGACCTTGCCAAAGGTCAGCTCAACAAGATCGCGGCCGAGGAAGCCCGCGCAGCAGCAGTCGAGAAAGCTCGACGGGCCGAAGATGACAAGGCTCGGCTTGCCGCCGACCGTGCGAAGAAGACGGACCAGGACAAGGCCGCAGCCATCGCCAAGGCTGCTGAGGATGCGCGGCTCGCCGCCGAGAAGGTCAAGCAGGTCGAGGAGGCCAAAACCGCCGCAGCCGAGCAACGGCGTAAGGAGATTGAGGCCGCAGTTCTCAAGGCTCTAGCCGACAAGCAGGCAGCAGAGAAGAAAGTCAGCTTTGAAACTGACCAGAAGCTTGCGGCCCTGCCATCGCCCGCATCGTCGCCCGAACCCACGCAGTCGCCGCAAGAGCTTGCCAAGGCGGTACATTCCGAACTACGCCGCGTCGGCTGTCTCGCCAATAATGAGGGCAGTGAGTGGAGCGCCAAGTCACAGCGCTCCCTCACACTGTTCAACAAATATGCCGGAACCAAGCTCAACACGGCGCTTGCAAGCTCAGATGCGCTCGACGCCATCAAGGCCCGGTCAGGCCGCGTGTGTCCGCTAGTGTGCGATCAAGGTTTCAAGGCCGATGGAGATGCCTGCGTGAAGATTGCATGTCGGGCTGGCTATCGCGTCAACGACGACAACGAGTGCGAAAAGGTGCAGGACAAGAAGCCGGTTGCGACCCGCGAGGATGCCAAGAAGCGAGACGACGAGAGGAGGAAGGTTGAGGCCGCGCCCGCGAAGCCGCAGGCGACTGGACAGATCGTCTGTGGTCAGGGTGGCTGTAGGCCGGTGCGTCCGGGCTGTCGCCTACAACCGACTAATATGTATGCTGACGCGTGGCGGCGGGGCGGGACGGTAGAAGTTTGCAATTGAAGACGGCTCTCTTTCGGCCGAATTACGGCGATGAAGCAGCCGCCCCGCGAGCACAGCGGCAGCACCGAGTCGTGCTTTTCGTATCGCCGCTGCAAGCAACACAATGCCGGACACCTGGAGCGGGACGGCATTCGCTGCACCGGCTGCGGGAGATATATCCCAAGCTGCTCGCTTCCAATTTGAAGGACGGATTGTGCCCTTATCGAAAGACCGAGAACGTTTCGCGATGCGAAGAAGGATTACGCCAAGCCGGGCTGCCGGAGTAACGAGCACTCAAGCCTTATGACTGGCACTTCCGGTTTTGGCCCTTAGCCGACCTCTTGGCTGACACCGAGCTTGTCCGCTCGTGACGGCGTAGCCGACCGAAGCCCTCACGGACTTAAGAAATGACCCACGGTGCAAGTCTGCAGGGCATCTGTTGCGGGTCTCAGCAACCTGTTCGTCAACAACGATTGCGATCTACGGTGGCTTGCCTTGAGAATCTATTCGGCAACTCGCGACAGCTTCCCAAGCAGCTTCAACGCATCATCCAGCACCTCGCGAACCTGCTTTCGTTCAGCGACCGCATCGCCCGTGAATGCGCCATGCGTCCGCGCATTCTGATTTCCCTGCGGCGCGCCTGATTTCCGTGCGCCGCCGTGCATGCGGCAGCGGGACTTGCCGTGCACTGCGGGCGCGCGGCAGGTGGTGCCGCGTCGCGTTTCGGCGCCGCAACGCGGGCTCGTCCACATCGCGCTCGTGTTGCGGATGTGATCGCCGCTCATGCGCTGGCGCCATGTCTGGATTCGGCCCGTTCGTATTCGCCGGCCTCGCGCGGCGGGACTGGTCCTGCGGCCGTCGCAAGGTTCGGCGCCGCGACGATCATGCTCGCGTGTTGCGTGACGTTGCCCACGATCGCCCTGCCGCCGTCCTGCACCGACAAATTCCGGACCGTGATCGCGCGCTCGCCGTTGTTGCGGTGCTGGCTCAGTGCCTCGATCTGGCTTGCGAAGGTGCGGGCCAGCCGGGTCAGGGCGCGTGTGAGGCTCTCCTGCTGCGGAATGTCGTCGGTGAGGCCGAGGCGGCAGGCGGAGCGCATCGCTGCGGCGTGAACGGACACCATCTGCACTGCGAGCATGGCCTCGATCGAGTCCTTCGGCGCGATATTCTTCACCAGCGAGATCAGGAAGGCGAGGTTGGCTTCATCGGGCTTGCGCCCGATCACGCTGGCCTTCACCAATTGGCTGAGCAGACCATGCAGCGCGTCGCGGTCGGCGGCGCCGAGCGCCTCGGCGAGTAACCGTTCGCCGGCTTGCGGGTCGGCATGGCGGATCGCAATCCGCCGCTTGTAGAGCTTGACCCGCGGGCTCGCGGCGGGGCCGCTGCGATCGTTTGCCGCAACCGGCAGCGTGCTGTGGCGTTTCGCAGATGTCGTCATGTGCTGTGTCCTTTGCCCGCGCGGGCGCATTGCGCGCGACATCGATCGCTCGCTGCGCGCCTGTGGGATTTTCGGGATGTTGATGAAGGGCTTATGCGCAATTGCCGCGAGGCGCCCCGTGGTCGGGCGGCGTGGACGCTGGCGAATGTTGCGATGATGGCATTCTGCCAGTGTTTTGCCCGACGAGTCAAACGAAGATTGCAAAGCGCGCAATCCTCGTTCGTGCAAATCCTTGTTCGTGCGAGTCCTTGTTCTTGCAAGTCCTTGATTTCGCAAGTGCCGGCTACTGTGCATGGGGTTGTTTTCACGTTTTTTGTTTTGAAGCTGCTCCGACCTGCCGCGCGACGGAATGCCAGCGTGCAAACGCGATTGCGAAATCCGGCGCACCCCCTCATCATGATCTGCGAATGCGCCGCCTCATGCAAAAGAGGCCTGAGTCGCCTGGGGAGAGAACGAATGCAACGAACGCTTCGCCTGCTGGCGATCGTCGCCGGATTGTGCGCGACGACCGGGGCCTTTGCGCAGAAATATCCGGTGCGGCCGGTCAAGATCATGGTCGGCTTCAGCGCGGGCGGCCCGGTCGACGTCGTCGCGCGCATCGTCGCCGATCGGCTGAGCAACAAGCTCGGACAAGCCTTCGTGGTCGAGAACCGCGCCGGCGCCAACGGCATGATCGCCGCCGAAGGCGTCGCGCGTGCGGAAGGCGACGGCTACACGATGCTGGCCTGCAACTCCTCCACCATCACGCTCAACAAGACGCTGTTCAGGGATATCCGCTACGATCCGGAAAAAGACTTCGCGCCGCTCACCACCGTCGTGTCCGCGCCGCTCGTGCTCGTGGTCAATCCGGAGAATCCCAAGACGGCCAACATCAACACCGTCGCCGATCTCGTCGCGGCGGCAAGGGCCGCGCCCGGCGCGCTTGCCTACGGCTCGGGCGGCAACGGCAACCTCGCCCATCTCGCCATGGAGCTGCTCAGCCAGAAGGCCGGCGTCAAGATGATCCACGTGCCCTATCGCGGCGGTGCTGCGTCCGAGGTCGGCATCCTCGCGCAGGAGGTCCTGGCGGTGTTCGATCCCTTGTCCGCCGTGCCGCTGGTGAAGGCCGGCAAGCTGCGCGCGCTCGCGGTGTCCTCAGCCGAGCGGCTGCCGGCGCTGCCGGATGTGCCGACCGTCGCGGAAGCCGGCTATCCCGGCTTCGACATCTCGTTCTGGGTCGGCTTCTTCATGCCGAAAGCAACGCCCGCGTCGACGCTGGAGATGCTGCATCGGGAGATCGTCGCCGCCGCCAACGATCCGGTGTTACGGGAGCGGCTGGAGACGCAGGGCGTCGTCAGCGTGCTGAGTCCTGCCGAGTATGCGGCCAAGATCGCAAAGGAGACCAAGGAGCTCGCCGAAGTCGTGGCGGCCGCGAACATCAAGGCGGAGTAGCGCGTCTGCTTGGCGTGATGTCGACCACCTCCGCCAGCCGCTCGAGCAGAGGGCGCTGTCCGGCGTTGATCTTCTCGTGCGCTTCCGCGAGCGTGAACCATTCTGCACGGTCGACCTCCGGGAAGGTCTGACGTTTGCCGCTGCGCGGCGGCCATTCCATCTCGAAAGTGTTGCTGCGAATGCTGCGCAAATCGTCGTCGAACTCGGCCGCGAACGCGGAGACGACCTTGCCGCCGCGCTGCTTGACCTGACCAAGCGAAGTCAGCGGCGTGGACAGCTCAAGTCGAAGCTCCTCCGCAAACTCCCGTCGCGCGGCGATCTCTGCGTCTTCTCCGTCCGCATACTCGCCCTTCGGGATCGACCATGCACCGAGGTCCTTGTTGCGCCAGAACGGTCCTCCGGGATGAACGAGCAGGACCTCGACCTCCAGGCGCTTCCGATAGGCAATGATCCCGGCGCTTTTCGATGGCATCGCTGGTTCCGTGCAGGCGGCGCATAGCGTAGGTCAATTAGCCAACGTTTCAAGTGAACGCGGACCGCCGGAAGCCGCTCCATTGAGCGGCTTCCGGGTTTCGCATCAGCCCGAAGATCGTTCGCGCGCTGCAAAACGGATAGCGCGGGCCTTCGCGCTCTTTCCCGCCGCGCGCGCGGCGATCATGCTGCGTGCCTTGCCGTGGGTGCTCTTCCGGATCAGGGACGCGAGCCGCTTGCGCGCGCGGCTGGCCGTCAACCGCGCCGCCAGTTGCTCCGCCTTGCGAATGATGGTCGTGACCGAGGGTGTCAGGTTCACCGGAACCCAGGCGACGTCTTTGGTCTTGGACAGGCTGCCGATGCCCTCGCATGGAGCTTCGCGCGGCAGGTCGATCCGGATCGCGAGGGCTTCCGCGCGTTCGGTCCAGTCCTCAGCCTTGGTGCCGGTGATGATGCGGACATAGTCGCGTGTCTCGCGCGGCAGCTCGCTCTCTTTGGCGAGCCATTTCTGGATCCGGCCGGGGCCTGCGTTGTAGGCGGCTGCGGCAAGGCCGAGATTGCCGAAATCGTCGCGCAGCTTGCGCAGGAATTTGGCCGATGCCGGCAGCGCCTTCATCGCGTCGAACGGATCATCCAGCCCGACCTCCGCTGCGGTTTCCGGCATGAACTGTGCGACTCCTTGCGCACCGGCCTGGCTGACTTCGTTCGACTTGAAGCGGCTCTCCTGCCAGATCAGGCGCGCGAAGAACGGCACGGGAATGCCGCTGGCTTCGGCAGCGCCACGAAGCGCGTGGCAGAATCGCTCCGTCGGCGAAGCCGGCGCCTGCGCGATGGGTTCAACCGCCCGCGGCGGCGCGGGTGTCTCCTCATAGGCCGCGCGCGCATTGGCAAGCTCGAGGGCCTGCACGCTTGCGAGGAACAGCTCGACCACGGGAACAAGTGGCGAGGCCTGAGTGTTTTGAAGAACGGCACGGTCGAAAGCTGATGTTTGGCGGGACGCCGACGGATCGAAGTCGCACATCAGAATCATGAACGCGGCGCAAGCCGCGACGACAAATCGCATTTGCTGGAGCAACCTCGAACTGTGGGTGAACGGCCGGCGGTGCGCCGACGCTAAGGAGTTCTTAACCCTGCGATTGCGGCAAAGCTGCGGTCTCGTCGGTTCCGCCGGTGTTACTACGGTGTTCCCGCCGGGAAACTCTCTGCTCCGCGAATTTGCGGGCATTGGCGAATTGGGACGAACGAGATGATGCGGTGGATGCTGGGCGCGGTGATTTTGCTGTCGGTGATCTCTCCGGCGCTTGCGGGCAATCTCGATGCAGCAGCGGTGAACGATGCTGCGCGTCCCGCCAAGCCACCTGCTAGCGACAAGCTCAACGCCGCAATCGTGAAGCTTCAGATTCTGCTCGATCGTGCCCGGTTCTCGCCCGGGGAGATCGACGGCAAGCTCGGCGAGAACGCGCAGAAGGCGCTGAAGGCATTCGCCGAGCAGAACGGCGTTGCATCCGACAAAATGATCGCACCGGAGCTTTGGGACAAGTTGAATGCCGCGAGCGAAGGCCCTGTCCTCGTCGAATACAAGATCACCGACGCCGATGTGAAGGGGCCGTTTCTGAAGGAGCTGCCCGGCAAGCTTGATGACATGAAGCCGCTGAAGGCGCTGAGCTACACCAGTCCGCTCGAAGGGCTTGCCGAGAAATTCCACATGAGCGCAGACCTGCTTCGGACGCTCAATCCCGGTAAGTCCTTCGACAAGGCTGGAGAGACGATTACCGTTGCGAATGTCTCTGCACGAAGCGAGCTACCAGATGTTGCGCGGCTCGAGATCGACAAGAAGAACGGCACGCTGAAAGCATTCGATGGGGGCGGCACCCTGATCGCCTTCTATCCCGCGTCAATCGGAAGTCCGGATCGTCCGACGCCGAGCGGTACGCTCAAGATCACCAGCACGCACGAGAATCCGGTCTATCACTACAACCCCGACTACAAGTTCAGAAGCGTCAGATCGAAAAAGCCGTTCGATGTTCAGCCGGGCCCGAACAATCCGGTGGGAGCATACTGGATCGGCTTGTCCGCACAGGGTTACGGCATCCACGGAACGGCGGAGCCCGACAGGGTCAGCAAGTCCGCGTCGCATGGCTGCGTCAGGCTGACCAATTGGGACGTGCGCGCGCTGGGCGAACACGTCAAGCGCGGCATGCCGGTGGTCTTCCTGGATCCGCCGACGGACTCCTCGTCCGAGCAGCAGGGGAAGTCCGGCGGCAGGCGCGCCTCGAACTAGTCTTTGGGAAAGTCCTTGCGCATCGCGATCTCGGCGGCATCGCCGGGCGACAGCTTGTTAAAGAGTTAGTTCAAATCAGCCGGCAACAAAGGAGAGCAGGGTGCCGTTCGCCTTGGCCGGCGGCACGCAGATCGCAGGCCCGCTGCGCACCGCTGCCGAACCAAGCGCCTTCTCGGTAGCCGCGAGATCGCCGCTCACGAGCACCAGGGCAGCGCCACCGCGTTCGGAAAGACCCGCGAGCGGCACGCCGGGATAGCGTTTGCCGAGTTGCTCCAGCGTCAAGTAAACGAAATCGGCACGATCGCCACCGGAGGGCACGGTCACCGCGCCGTCGGCCTCGGCCTTCGGCTCGCGGTCGATCAGCCGTCCCAGATGCGAGGCGTCCTTCGCGGGATCGGGCGTCGCGATCAATGTCTGCTTGATGCGCTTGGCTGCATTGGCGTGCTTCATTAGCTCGGGAATCCACACCGTCTCGCGCGTCTTGTGCTGGCAGGCGAAGATGCGCACGCCGCCGGGCGCTTCAGCGGTCGGCCACATGAAGGTGCGGAATTTCGCCGCCGAGATCGTGCCATCAGGCAGCGTCACGGGTCGTTCGAAATCGGTCGGGCCGATCGGCTCCAGGCCGCGCGCGCGGATTTCCTCCGCGCCGGCGGTGGAATCGATCGCGGTGAAGGCAATGCGCTCGATGCCTTCGCCGCGCTTGTCAAGGAAGGCACGCGCCGGCGCGTTGTGCTCGGTCGCGGCGAGCACGCCAAGCAGCTCCATATAATCCGGGTCGAACATGATGGTGTAGTTGCCGGTGCCCATATGCGCGCTGTGGGTGCCGCGCGGCGAGATGGTGAAGCCGAGCTGCCGGTAGTTCTCGGCGGCTTTGTCGAGGTCCTGAACCATGACCACGGCGTGGTCGATACCGATGACGTTCTTGAGGGCCACTGTTCTTTCCCCGCATGCAAATTGACTTGAGGCCGCGCCGGGCCACTGCTTCTGTCTACGCCGGATAAGCGTTCAAGTCATTTTCAAATCGGCGGGACATGCAGAAATTTCGTTCCGCGAAAGCCGATATCGACGGGTGATGGCGTCAGCGCGCCTGCTCGATATAGGCGGCGAGGATGGCGCGCTCCTCGCTGGTCATTTCGGTGATGTTGCCCGGCGGCATCGCATTGGACCAGGCAGCGACGCGGCCGATCAGGCGGATGTTGCGATGGATGTGCTCGGGCGCGTCGAGCAATATGCCCTTCGGCGCGGTGACGATGCCGGCCCAGACCGGCTCGGTCGCGTGGCACATGCTGCAGCGGGACATCACGATCTCCTCGACATTGGCAAGCGTCGGCTGCGCCGACAGCGCGCTTGCCTTGACCTCGCGTGGGCCGGCCGCCGAGAGGAACAGGATCGCGATCACGCCGACGGCTGCGACACCCCACACCCACCACGGCGATCTGCGTCCGGCATGACCCTCGTTGAAGAAATGACGGATCACGGGACCGAGCGCCAGGATGATGGCGACGATGATCCAGTTGAAGCGGGTGGCATAGAGCAGGGGATAATGGTTGCTGATCATCAGTACGACGACAGGCAGCGTCAGATAGTTGTTGTGGACCGAGCGCTCCTTGCTTGACTTGCCGAGCTTTGGATCGGGCGCCTGTCCTGCGATCAGGCTGGCCGCGATCTTTTTCTGGTTCGGGATGATCAGCGTGAAGACGTTGGCGACCATGATGGTGCCGATGATCGCCCCGATCTGATTGAAGGCGCCGCGGCCGCTCAACACGTGGGTGAAAGCATAGGTCAACGCGACCAGGAACAGATAGCCGCCGATTGCGAAGGGCAGCTCGCGTTGCGCGAGCCCGGTACGGCAGGCGCCTTCGTAGAGCAGCCATGCCAGCGCCAGGCTACAGAGGCTGAACAAGCCGGCCTGGAATGGCGTGAGGTCGAGGATCGACTTGTCGACCAGGAACAAATCGGCTTCGAGATAATACACCACCACCATCAGCGCGAAACCGGACAGCCAGGTGGTGTAGGCCTCCCATTTGAACCAGGTCAGTTCGTCCGGCATCTGGGCGGGCGCGACCAGGTATTTCATGATCCGGTAGAAGCCGCCGCCATGGACCTGCCAGGCCTCGCCCTGCACGCCGTCCGGCAGATCGCTGTCAGGCTTGAGGCTGAGGTCGAGGGCGATGAAATAGAAGGAACTGCCGATCCAGGCGATCGCGGCGACCACGTGCAACCAGCGGAGCAGCAGGCTCGCCCATTCCGATATGATGGATCCCCACATGACCACCCCAACAGATGCGACACCAATGCCGCAGCTTGATGACCGCAACCGGCGGCCCCGCCCTTACAATGTGTCGCACCGATCAGCCGCATTTTCCAGTACGATGGGCTGCGGCTGATGCACATCGTGCGGGCATGAGCTGACGTGGGATTCGGCAGGCATTTGACCTGTCGCAGAACGTTTGCGCGCCAATCGGCGTTGATGCGCCAGATGTAACGGCCGGGAGGAAATGATTTGAAGAACAGGATTTCGTTCGTGGCGATGTCCACGGGGTGGCTGGTCGCGGTCGCGACCTGCGCCCAGGCTGAGGCGCTGTTGCAGGGCAAGGACGCCTACGGCGATTGGAAGGCCGACAAGCCCGGCACGGTCAGGTTGATCCGGCCGCAGGATCTGGTCAGGCCCGGCGCTACCCGGTCGGTTGCGAGTTCGTCGCGCGTGGTGCCGCGCCCGCCGGAGGGGGCGCTTCAGGTGCCGGCCGGCTTCAAGATCGAGCTGTTCGCCGAGGGTCTGCGCGCCCCGCGCATCGTGCGCGTGGCGCCGAACGGCGATGTCTTCGTCGCCGAGACGCGCGCGGGCAACATCCGCGTGTTGCGCGCCGGCGACGGCGGCAAGGTCGCGACCAACGAGGTGTTCGCTGCCGGACTGCGGCAGCCGTTCGGCATCGCCTTCTTCCCAAACGGCGACAATCCGCAATGGGTCTACGTTGCCAACACCGACAGCGTCGTCCGCTTTCCCTATCAGGCCGGCGATCTCAAGGCGCGCGGCAAGGCGGAGACGATCGTGGCGAGCCTGCCGCATGACGGCGGTCATTCCACCCGCGACATCGTGTTCACGCCCGACAACAAGCGCATGCTGGTATCGGTCGGCTCGCTCAGCAATGTCGCCGAGGGCATGGGCACGGCGCCGGGTGGCGTGGAAGCCTGGTCGAAAGCGCAACCGCTCGGTGCGGCCTGGGCCAGCGAGACCGAGCGCGCCACCGTGCTCGCCTTTACCCCCGAGGGGAAGGAGCGGAAGATATACGCCACCGGAATCCGCAACTGTGTCGGGCTCGCGGTCCAGCCGCAGACCGGGCTGCCCTGGTGCTCGACCAACGAACGCGACGGGCTCGGCGACGATCTCGTGCCTGATTACGTCACCAGCGTGAAGGAAGGCGCCTTCTATGGCTGGCCGTGGTTCTATATCGGCGGCAATGAAGACCCGCGCCACGCCGGCGCGCGGCCGGACCTCAAGGACAAGGTGACGGTGCCTGATGTGCTGGTGCAGCCGCACTCGGCCTCGCTCGGCATAACCTTCTATCAGGGCACGCAGTTTCCGTCCGAGTATCGGGGCGATGCTTTCGCGGCCGAGCACGGCTCCTGGAACCGGTCGAAGCGCACCGGCTACAAGGTGATCCGCATCCGGATGAAGGACGGCAAGCCGACCGGCGAGTACGAGGATTTCGTCACAGGATTCGTGGTCAGCGACACCGAGGTGTGGGGGCGGCCGGTGGGAGTTGCGGTGGCGAAGGATGGATCGCTGCTGGTGTCGGAGGATGGCAACGGGACGATCTGGCGGGTGACAAGCGTGCCGCGATGAAGGTGTACCCTCGCCCCTTGCGGGAGAGGGTGGCTCGCCGCGCAGCGGCGAGACGGGTGAGGGGTTCTATCGGCGAACTCCTCTGCGTGTGCGGAGAGAAACCCCTCATCCGGCGCTTCGCACCGCCTTCTCCCGCAAGGGAGAAGGAAGAGCAGCGTGCTTGCGGTGCCTACCCCCGTCTCACACTCGCTCCGCCATCCACCGGCAAGGTCACACCGGTGATGAAATTCGCCTCGTCCGAGGCCAGGAACAGCGCGGCATTCGCGACGTCCCAGCCTGTGCCCATCTTCCTGCGCAGCGGCACCTTGCTGTCGCGTTCGGCTTCGACTTCGGCGCGGGTCTTGTGCCATTCGCGGGCGCGGGTGTCGACCGCCATCGGCGTGTTCATCAGGCCCGGCAGGATGACGTTGGCGCGGATGCCGTATTCCGCGTTCTGGTAGGCGAGCTGCTCGGTGAAAGCGATCATCGCCGACTTCGTCGCTTTGTAGGCGACGTAAGGATAGGTGGTGATCGCCGCCATCGAGGAGATGTTGATGATCGCGCCGCTTCCTTGCGCGCGCATGATCGGGATCACCTCTTTCGCCGCCCAAATGCAGCTCTTCAGATTGATCGCGACGACGCGGTCGAAGGCCTCCTCGGTAATTTGCAGCAGCTCGGCGTCGCCGCCGGACAGGCTGACGCCGACATTGTTGTGCAGCACGTCGATCCGGCCCCAGCGCGCCTGCGCCTCCGCGACCATCGCCTTGATGTCAGCGGACTTTGTGACGTCGGCCTTGAACGCCGCGGCGGTGCCATGGTTCGCCGCGAACATGGCGGCGGTCTCCTGCGCCGATTCCAGATGATGATCGACGCAGAGCACCTTGGCGCCCTCGCGCGCGAAGGTCAGAGCAGTGGCGCGGCCATTGCCCATGCCTTCGCCGGGGCTCTGGCCGGCGCCCACGACGATCGCAACCTTGTCCTTCAAGCGCATGTCAGTTCACTCCCGGGATCGGGTACTGCTGGAGTACCTCTTTGTAATACGGCTCGTTGTCAATCTTCATGGTGGCGAGCACGCGCACCACGCCGCAATAGAAGGCGATGGTCAGCACGAGGTCGACCATGTGCTCGTCCGAGAGATGCTGCCTGATCTCTGCAAAGGTTGCGTCCGACATCGCGAGCTCGCGTACCATCTCGCGGGCACCTTTCAGGATCGCCTTCGCCTGTGGCTCGAGCGTCGAGGGCTCGCCGTCGGTCTCGGCAATCAGGCCGGCGATATCATCATCGGTGACGCCGAATTCCTTGCCGATCTTCACATGGTGAGTGAATTCGTATTCCGATTTCTCCATCCAGCCGACCTGGAGGATCGCAAGCTCCCGCAGCCGTGGATCGAGCTTGCTCTTGAAGCGAATGTAGCCGCCGATGCCGTTAAAGGCACGCGCCATCTCCGGCGAATTGACCAGCAGCTTGTGCAGATTGGTGTTGCGCTTGAGCATGTCGCGATATTCTGGCGCGACCTGGTCGGCCTCGAGATAGGGCAGGCGGGCCATCCCTGTGTTTCCTTTCCTTGCTAGTGTTCTTGTGACTCGCGTTCGGGCGCTTGTCGCGTGACGTTCGGCGAGCTTGAGGTCGCGATCGGCCACCAGCACTTTGGCGCCGGCGCGAGCCAGTAGAATTGCGGCGGCGCGGCCATTGCCAATGCCGTCGCCCGCAGCGCCGCGGCCGCTGACCAGCGCCACCTTGCCGGCGAGACCGGGATCGTCCTCGGGCCCCTGCATATCGTTTCACCCCAAACATTTTCGTGCAGTCTAGCAATCGCCCCGAGCGGCGAGAAGGGCCGGGCTCCCGCTTTCATGTCATTGACATCGCATGGAATTGCATGCCGCCGCGCGAGAAGGGCGAACGATCGCCCCGCGCCGTTAGGAACCGACCTCGCGCGATCGCGTTTGTTGCGGAGCCTTTCCCGCGCTAGGCTCTGTCCCGGGGCTTCCCAACCGCCAGTGGCTTGCCGATGAATCTGCTCGATCCACAAGGGCCTGTGGCTGCGGCCAACAGCACCATCCTGGTCGATTCCGTCTTCATCATGCTCGCGATCGTGGTGCCGACCATTTTCGCGATTTTGGCCTTTGCGTTCTGGTTTCGCGCATCCAATCCAAAGGCGCGCTTTCAACCGGAGTTCGTCTATTCGGGGCGGGTGGAAATGGTGGTGTGGGCGATCCCCGCGCTCACCGTGATCCTGCTCGGCGGCGTGGCCTGGATCGGCTCGCACCAGCTCGATCCCGCGGCACCCGTGCCCGGCACCGGCAGCCCGGTGCGCATCCAGGCCGTCTCGCTCGACTGGAAATGGCTCTTCATCTATCCGGACCAGCGCATCGCCACCGTCAACACCCTGACGGTGCCGGCCGGCGCCGAACTGAATTTCCAGCTGACGTCGTCGAGCGTGATGAACGTGTTCTTCATCCCGCAGCTCGGCAGCATGATCTACACCATGAACGGCATGGTGACGAAGCTGAACCTGCGCGCCGACAACGAAGGCAAGCTCCAGGGACTGTCGGCGCATTTCTCCGGCGACGGCTTTCCGGACATGATGTTCGACGTCAACGTGATCTCTCCGCTCGCCTTTCCGGACTGGGTCGCGACCACGGCGAAGAGCGGTGCCGTCCTCAATGAGGACAGCTACAAGAAGTTGATGCAGCAGGGCATCGAAAAGGGCAGGCCGACCTACAGGCTCGACGATCCCCGGCTGTTCGACCTGATCGCGACCCAGCACATTCCGCCGGGACCGGGCCCAGAGCTCGCATCCGAAGCAGGCCGGTCGCACAGTGGAGGCCATGATGCTCGGTAAGCTCGATTGGTCGGCCATTCCGTTCGATCAGCCGATCCCCCTGATCGCAGGCGCGGTGGTGCTGGTCGGGATTCTCGCCGTGCTGGCCTGGGTCGTGGTGAAGGGGCATCTGCCCTATCTCTGGCACGAATGGATCACCAGCGTCGACCACAAGCGCATCGGCGTGATGTATATCCTGCTGGCCTCGGTGATGCTGCTGCGCGGCGGCAGCGACGCCATCATGATGCGGATCCAGCAGGCGGTTGCCTACCAGTCACAAGGCTATCTGCCGCCGGAGCACTACAACCAAATATTCTCTGCGCACGGCACCATCATGATCTTCTTCGTGGCGATGCCGTTCGTCATCGGGCTGATGAATCTCATCGTGCCGCTCCAGCTTGGCGTACGAGATGTCGCTTTCCCGACGCTCAATTCGGTCGGCTTCTGGCTGACCGCGACCGGTGCACTGCTGGTCAATCTTTCGCTCGTGATAGGCGAGTTCGCCCGCACCGGTTGGCTCGCGTTTCCGCCGCTGTCGGAACTGTCCTACTCGCCCGGCGTCGGCGTCGACTATTACGCGTGGTCGCTGCAGATCTCCGGCGTCGGCACGCTGGTGGCTGGCATCAATCTCGTGACGACGGTGCTGAAGCTGCGCACCAAGGGCATGAACTATCTGCGCATGCCGATGTTCTGCTGGACCACACTGGCCTCGAACCTCCTCATCGTCGCGGCCTTCCCGATTCTGACCGCCACCCTCGCGATGCTGCTGCTCGACCGCTATCTCGGCTTCCACTTCTTCACCAATGAGGCCGGCGGCAATGTCATGATGTTCATGAACCTGATCTGGGCCTGGGGGCATCCCGAGGTCTACATCCTGGTGCTGCCGGCCTTCGGCATCTTCTCCGAGGTGGTCTCGACCTTCTCGGGCAAGGCGCTGTTCGGCTATCGCTCGATGGTGCTGGCGACGATGGCGATCTGCGTCATCTCCTTCATGGTCTGGCTGCATCACTTCTTCACGATGGGCGCGGGCCCCGACGTCAACGCCATCTTCGGCATCGCCAGCATGATCATCGCGATACCGACCGGGGTGAAGATCTACAACTGGCTGTTCACGATGTATGGCGGCCGCATCCGCTTCGAGACGCCGATGCTGTGGTCGATAGGCTTCATGGTCACCTTCATCATCGGCGGATTGACGGGCGTGCTGGTCGCGGTGCCGCCGGCCGATTTCGTCCTCCACAACAGCATGTTCCTGGTCGCGCACTTCCACAACGTCATCATCGGCGGCGTGCTGTTCGGCGCCTTCGCGGGGTTCGAGTACTGGTTCCCCAAAGCGTTCGGCTTTCGCCTCGACGACCGCTGGGGCAAGCTTGCGTTCTGGTTCACTTTTCTCGGCTTCTATGTCACCTTCATCCCGCTCTACGTCGCCGGCATGCTCGGAATGACGCGGCGCATGCAGCACTACGACGTCGCGGCGTGGCGGCCCTGGATGCTGGTTGCAGCCGTCGGTATGGCCGTGCTGACGATCGGCGTGATCTGTCAGATCATGCAGATCGTGGTCAGCATCCGCAACCGCGAGGCCCTGCGCGATCGCACTGGCGACCCTTGGGACGGCCGTTCGCTGGAATGGGCGACGTCGTCGCCGCCACCGGTTTTCAACTTCGCTTTCAATCCCGATGTGCGCGGCGAGGATGCCTACTGGGACATTAAGACACGTGGCCAGCAGCAATCGCTCGATCATGATGCGCCCGAGTATCATGACATCGAGATGCCCAGGAATTCGCCGACCGGCTTTGTCTGCGCGTTCTTCGCCACGGTCATGGGCTTTGCGCTGATCTGGCACATCTGGTGGATGGTGATTTTGGGCGGCATCGGAGCGTTCGCGACCTTCGTCGTGTTCGCCTGGCGTGACCATGACGAATACGTCATTCCGGCCGACGAAGTCGCTGCAATAGACCGCGTCAATCTCGAGGAGCGGCGCAGTCTTGTCAGCATGGCGGGGACAGTCTGATGTCAATGACCGCAACCACCGGCCGTGCACACGCCGATCCGCATCACATCGGGCTCGTCATCGAGCATCCCGGCCCAGCGCCGAAGCGCATCGTGACCGCCTATGGCTTCTGGATCTTCCTGCTCTCCGACATCGTGATGTTCTCCTGCTTCTTCGCGGCCTATGCGGTGCTGGCCGACCAGACCGCCGGCGGCCCGAAGGGTTCGGAGATATTCGATCAGCGAAACGTTGCGATCGAGACGGTCTGCCTGCTGCTGTCGAGCTTCACCTGCGGCATGGCCAGCATCGCCGCCGATGTGCGCAATCGGTTCTGGTTCTATCTCGGGATGGCCGTGACCTGTTTGCTCGGCCTCATCTTTCTGGTCATTGAGTTTCGCGAGTTCGCCGATCTCGTCGCGCGAGGCGATGGCCCATCGCGCAGCGCGTTCCTGACTGCGTTCTTCTCCCTCGTCGGCTGCCACGGCCTCCACGTCTCGGCCGGCATATTGTGGCTCCTCACCATGATGGCCCAGGTCTCTGCGAAGGGTTTTCGTGCCGACGTGCTGCGCCGGATGATGTGCTTTGCGTTGTTCTGGCATGCACTCGACATCGTCTGGGTCGGAGTCTTCTCCGTCGTCTATTTGCTTGGGAGTGGCGTATGAGCGATCAGACGCACATGCCGGCCGGTCATGACCTTGCGCCGGGCGACGAGGAGCAACACAGTGTCGGCACGCGCGTCCTCGGCTACGTGGTGGGTCTTGTTCTCGCCCTGCTGCTGACGGCGACCTCGTTCTTCATCGCCGGCACCGATCTGGTCTGGCAGCCTTCCATTCCCGTCGCGCTGATCGTGCTGGCGATCGCGCAGATGGGCGTGCACCTCGTGTTCTTTCTGCACATCACCACCGGCCCCGACAACACCAACAACGTGCTGGCGCTCGCGTTCGGGCTGCTGGTCGTGTTCCTGGTGGTCGGTGGCACCGTCTGGATCATGGCGCATCTGAATGCGAACATGCCGGCGATGGATCAGATCGTGCCGATGCGCCACTAGCGCATTGTGCAAAAAAGAAGAGCCGCTTGTTGTGACAAGCGGCCCAAGTCTAGGGAGGAAACGCCCGAGCAAAGCAATCGGGCCGGAGCCGGATTGCCGCCAAGGAAACGCTCGCGCAAAGCGCTTGCGTACGCTTACAAATGCAGCAACTCCCGATAGAGTTCAATTCCGGATGAATACTGTCTCCGGCTGGCGCTCACGGCTGCGTGATGGGCTTGGTTATTTCGGCCGCCGGCAGTTGTAGGCCTTGCGGAAGCCCGCGGCCTGGGCGTCCTCCTCCGAGCAGAACCAGCGGTCCGGCTTGGTCGTCGCGGGGTAGCTCGGGCAGCCGCGTAAATGGTAGATGCCGATATTGCCGGTCACGCGCGCGCGCACCGCAAGCTTGCCCTTGATGCCACAGCTCGGTGGCATCGTCAGATTTTCGGGGAACAGCGCCGCGCGAATCTCCTTGTCGCGGTCGGCGCGGCAGGCGGCGCCAAGGAGCGCGCCGTCCTTCTTGCCGGTGCGGAATTCTTGCGGTGCAACAAAGCAGCCCTTCCAGATTCCGGCGGAGGTTGATTTCGCGTCGGCCGCGGCCGACTTGACGTTCGCCTTGACCGGCTCGCGGGCGATTGCAAAGCCCAGCTTGACCAGCTGCTCGTTCAAGCTGGTCTTGTCGCCTTCGGCCGTGCAGATCGCGCGGTGCCGCTTGCCGAAGCTCTTTTCCGGTCCGACATCGTCGCAACGCACCGATCGCTTGCCAATCAGCTTGGCGAGCTGGTCGCGGGCCTCGATGCCGCAGGTCCAGGGATCGGCATGATCGTCGATGCAGACCTGGTCCAGCTCGGGCGCGTCTACGCCGTCGAGACGATAGGTGACGTCGCCGAGCTGGACGGCGTTGCCGTCGCGGACCGTCGCGGCGGCGGTCAGCGCGGAGGCGGGGCCGGAGGTGCCCAGAAATCCGGACAGGGCAATAAAGGAAACGAGCGCAAAAGCGCGGGCGCTGGCAAAGGATTTTCGGAAGGACATAAGGTCTCGCTATCGATGGCTCGTTCGCCTTGTTCCTAGCATCCGGATGTGGCGATACCAATGGTCTGCGCCCCGCGAAGTGCGACATTCCGGCCCCGTGGCTTTACTCGGCCGTCGCTCTGATCCTATCGTTCGCCGGCCTTGCGGAGCGGAGGCCGAATCGCCCGGGAAGCGGCGAAGGGAGGAAAATTTCGCGATGAAAGACCCCGTGGACGTCCTGATCATCGGCGCCGGCGCTTCAGGCGCGGCGGTCGCGTGGTCGCTGGCCGAGACCAAAATGCACATTCTCTGCCTGGAGCAGGGCGGCTGGATGAACCCGGCGGAATATCCCAGCACGGGCCGGGACTGGGAGGCCAAGTTCTACGGCGAGTGGTCGTCCAGCCCCAACGTCCGCGGTCGGCCCGAGGACTATCCGATCAACGACGACAATTCGCCGATCAAGGTCGTCAACTACAATGCAGTCGGCGGCTCGACAGTGATGTACACCGCGCACTGGCCGCGTTTGCATCCCTCCGATTTCAAGGTGAGGACGCTCGACGGCGTCGCCGACGACTGGCCGATCGACTACGACGCGCTGACCCCGTTCTTCGAAGAGAACGACCGGATGATGGGCACGTCCGGCCTCTCGGGCGATCCGCTGTCGCCACTGACGCATCCGCCGATGCCACAACAGCCGCTCGGATTGTCCGGCGCCATCATCGGCAAGGCCATGAACAAGCTCGGCTGGCACTGGTGGCCGTCGGATACGACGGTCGCGACCATGGACTACGAGGGCCGCGCGCGCTGCATCAATCTCGGCCATTGCACGCCGGCCTGCGCGCAAGGCGCTAAATCCTCCACCGACATCACCTATTGGCCGCACGCGGTCCGCGCCGGCGTCGAGCTGCGGACGCACTGCCGGGTGCGCGAGATCACCACCGACGAGAACGGCATGGCCACCGGTGTGGTCTATTACGACAAGGACGGCGTCGAGCAATTCCAGCCGGCGCATGTCGTCATCATCGCCTGCAACGGCGTCGGCACGCCGCGGCTGCTTTTGAACTCGGCGTCGAACCGCTTTCCGAACGGGCTTGCCAATTCGTCCGGCCTCGTCGGCAAGAACCTGATGTTCCATCCCTATGCGCAGATCTACGGTTATGTGAAGGAGCCGACCGACAGCAATCGCGCGCCGCCGACCTGCCTGTGGAGCAAGGAGTGGTACGACACCGACCCGTCGCGGGGCTTCGTGCGCGGCTACGGCGTTCAGTTCGTGCGCGGCGCCGGACCGGTGTTCGAGGCTGTCGTCAGCGAGCAGAAGGGCATTCTGCCGTGGGGCGCCGATCATCACCGCGTCTTCCGCAAGCTCAACGGCCACAGGCTCGGATTTTCCGCGATCTGCGAGGACCTGCCGGAGGAGCATAACCAGGTCACGCTCGATCCGCTCTTGAAGGACAGCCACGGCATTCCCGCGCCGAGGATCGACTACACAATCAGCGAGAACAGCCGGAAGATGATGGAGCATGCGCTGGCGCGCGGGCGGGAGATTCTCGAAACCGCCGGAGCGAGCGACGTCTGTGTCAACTCGCCGATCCCGTGGGGCGGCTGGCACCTGCTCGGGACAGCACGGATGGGCACCGACCCCGAACGCTCCGTCGTCAACGAATGGGGCCGCTCGCACGACGTGAAAAACCTCTTCATCGTTGACGGCAGCATCTTCGTCACCTCGGGCGGGGTCAACCCGACGTCCACTATCCAGGCGCTCGCGCTCTACATCGCCGACCAGATGAAGCAGCGCCTCGCGAACCTCTTCGATTGAGAATGATTATGTTCAAACCTGACCGCGCGTTCGGTGCACCTCTCCCGCTTGCGGGAGAGGTCGGCACGAAGTGCCGGGTGAGGGTTCTCTCCTCTGGGGGAGTCTCTCTGCGGAGGCACCCTCTCCCCGACCCTCCCCCGCAAGCGGGGGAGGGAGCGCACCGTCACCGCGGCTGTAAAGTTCTAACGAGAGGACATAATGGCTGATCAACTCCCCCTCACGCCGCGACAGCGCGACGACCTCCGCACCATCGCCGCGATGATCGTTCCCGCCAGCAACGAGTACAAGGTGCCGGGCGCCGACGACCCCGCGATCCAGGCTGACATGCTGGCGACGCTGGGACGGGACAGCAAATTGGTGGTGGCGGCGCTCGACCATCTGGCGCGGCTAGCCGGCCAACCGCTCGCGAAGCTCGATGCTGCCAGGCGCGATGCGGTGGCGCACGAGTTTCGCAAGCATGGCGGTGCGGCTGGGGACACGCTCGTTCGCGTGGTACTGCAATGCTACTACCGCGACGACCGCGTGCTGGGCTCGCTCGGGCTCGAGCCGCGCGCACCTTTTCCCAAGGGCCATGTGCTGCCGGATGGTGACTGGTCGCTGCTGGAGCCGGTCAAGGCGAGGGGCGGCACGCTGCGACGGGCGCCCTAGCCACCTGGGCAGTCCAGCCTTGCGCCCCGGACGGGTCCCTTGCGCCTCACGGAGCAGGCCACCATCTGTGTGAGCCTCAAGGACTCCTGCCATGTTGGATCTTACTTCAGACATCGTCGATGACGCACCGTCATCGCGAGCGGCGGCGGCTATCCCGGACAATGACCGGGCCCTGCTGGACGCCTATTCCAATGCCGTGATCGACGTGACCGACCGCGTCGGTCCAGCCGTCGTGCGCGTCGAGACGGGACCAAAAGTGCCGAACGGCCGCGAGCGCGGCGGGCTCGGCTCGGGCATCGTGATCTCGCCGGACGGGCTCGTTCTCACCAACAGCCACGTGGTCGGCTCGTCGAAGGAGATCCGGCTGCGCGACGTCGAGGGCCATGTCGGCGACGCCCGGGTGCTCGGCGTCGATCCCGACACTGACCTTGCGCTGCTGCGCGCCAACGGCGTGCGGGACTTGCCCTATGCGGCGCTCGGCAACTCCAAGACCTTGCGGCGAGGCCAGCTCGTGATCGCGATCGGCAATCCGCTCGGCTTTGAATCGACCGTCACCGCCGGAGTGGTCTCGGCGCTCGGGCGCTCGATCCGCTCGGTCAGCGGCCGCACCATCGAGGACGTGATCCAGACCGATGCTGCGCTCAACCCCGGCAATTCCGGCGGCCCGCTGGTATCGTCGAATGCCGAGGTGATCGGCATCAACACCGCGATCATCAATGGCGCGCAAGGCATCTGCTTTGCCGTCGCCAGTAACACCGCGCAATTCGTGCTGTCGGAGATCATTCGCCACGGTTATGTCCGTCGTGCCTTTATCGGCGTGGCCGGCCAGACCGCGCCGATCCCGCGGCGGCACGCGGTGCTGGCCGGCGTCGAGAACAAGATGGGCGCGCTGCTGGCGCAGATCGAGCCGGACGGGCCGGCGGCGAAGGCGGGCCTGTTGTCCGGCGATGTCGTGATCGGCCTCGACGGCGTCGAGATCAACGGCGTCGACGATCTGATCCGCGTGCTCGACCGCGACCGGATCGGCCGCCGCTTGGCCATGGACGTGCTGCGGCTCGGCCGCCTGCGGGCGATCGATATCGACCCGGTCGAGCGCAAGCCGGCCCGCTAGCGTGAGGGCGCCCAGGCGGGGTATGACGGTGTCATGCCTCGCTTCGGGAACCCCGCCGCATGATGCCGGCGCATGAGACCTACGATGTCATCGTCGTCGGCGCGGGCGCCGGTGGCATCACGGCCGCGGCCGTTGCCGCCGCCGAGGGCCTGCGCGTGCTGGTGATCGAGAAGACCGCTTTCGTCGGCGGCACGACCGCATGGTCCGACGGCATGATCTGGATTCCCGCCAATGCCAAAATGAAAGAGGCGGGGCTCTCCGATAGCGTCACCGATGCCGTGCGATATTTGTCGAACACGGTGCCCGAGCCTGCCAATGCGGGCCTGCGCGCCGCTTTCCTCGCGCGCGGACCGGAGGCGGTCGCCTATCTCGAAGCCAACACGCAAGTGCGCCTCCAGCCGGTGGAAGCCTGTCCGGACTATTATCCGGAGCGATTAGGCGCGACGCCGGGCGGGCGCGTGCTTGAGCCGGTCGTCTTCGACGGCACGCGGCTTGGCGCGCATTTCGCGCGGCTGCGCGCGCCGCTGCCGGAGTTCACGCTGTTCGGCGGGATGATGGTCAACCGCCTCGACATCCCGCATCTGCGCCGGGTCGGAAAATCGCTGCGCTCCACTGTTCGCGCTACGCAGCTCGTCTTGGAGTATGCGTGGCAGCGGCTGCGGAGCCCGCGCGGCACGACGCTCCATCTCGGCAATGCGCTCGCCGCACGGCTGTATGCCTCGCTGCTGGCCCGGCAGGTCGAGGTCCTCTTCAGCGCCGACGTCGAGGATTTGTCGATGCAGGGCGAGCGCGTCGGCGGCGTGGTCATCCGTCATGGCTCGCGCGATCGCCTGATCGCCGCGCGGCGCGGTGTGGTGCTCGCAACCGGCGGCTTTTCGCACGACGCAACCTTGCGCAAACGCATCTTCCCGCCCAAAGCCGGATTCATCTCGGCGGCCCACACGTCCGCTACGGGCGACGGGATCCGCCTCGCGACCGCAACCGGGGCAGCGCTCAATACGGATGCGACAAGCCCGGCCTATTGGGTGCCGGCCTCGCTGTTCCGGCGCCCGGATGGAAGCCGTGGTGTTTTCCCGCACATGGTGACCGACCGCGCCAAGCCCGGCGTGATCGCGGTCAATGCGGCCGGCCGGCGCTTCGTCAACGAGGCGCTGTCGCACCACGAATTCATGCTCGCCATGCTGCGCGATGGCGACGGCGAATCGGACCGGCCGTTCTATCTGATCTGCGATCGTCAGTTCCTCTGGCGCTATGGCCTCGGCCGCATCCAGCCGTTCACGCGCAATAGCAGGCGCTATGCGGCGAGCGGCGAGTTGGTCGAGGCTGCTGATATCGCGCAGCTCGCAGCGAAGATCGGCATCAAGCCGTCGACACTCGTGGCGACCATCGCCAACTACAATTCCGATGCGGAGGACGGGCGTGACCCGGAATTCGGTCGCGGCAGTAGCATCTATCAGCGACACCTTGGTGATATCAGCCACAAGCCGAACCCCTGCGTCGCACCCATCCTCTGCGCGCCGTTCTTTGCGATGCGGATCTATCCCGCCGATCTCGGCACGGCGATCGGCTTGAAGGTGGATGCCCAGGCGCGCGTGTTGCGTGAGGACGGCACGCCGGTCGCGGGGCTTTACGCCTGCGGCAACGATATGGGCTCGATCATGAACGGCAATTGTCCGGGGCCAGGGATCGCGCTGGGACCGGCGCTTACGTTCGGGTACATCGCGGCAAGGCATCTGGCGGAGGGGAGTGTGGCCGCGATGGGCACGGCCGCAGCCTCAGTCTAACCATCCCCACCGCTGTCATGCCCCGCGAAGGCGGGGGATTCAGTACGCCGCAGCCCATCGGACTAATCACAACCGCCTCGGAGTACTGGATCGCCCGCCTTCGCGGGCGATGACACCGAGAATGTAGCGCCAGTCTTCCGCTACTCCGCCGCCGCCGCAAAGCGGCTGTTCTCCAGTTCCGCTTCCAGCCGCGCCTTCTCCGCGGCCGCCAGCTTGATGCTGGCTTCCTTGACATGCCCGAAGCCGCGGATCGTCTCCGGCAGCCGCGCGAGCCTCGTCAGCAGCGGGATCTGCTCCGCTTTCAGGCCGGCGATCCGCTGATCGATCATGCCGAGATAATCCGCGACCAGCTTCCGCTCGGTCCGGCGCTCCTCGGTGCGGCCGAACGGATCGAACGCGCCGCCGCGCAGGAATTTCAGCTTGGCCAGTACGCGGAAGGCATGGATCATCCAGCCGCCGAATTCTTTCTTCTGGAGATGTCCGGTGGTCTTGTCGCGCTGCGCGAAGATCGGCGGGGCCAGATAGAATTTCAGCTTGAAGTCGCCGTCGAATTTCTCCGAGACCTTCTTGGTGAAGCTGCCGTCGGTGTAGAGCCGCGCGACTTCGTACTCGTCCTTGTAGGACATCAGCTTGAACAGGTTTTTCGCGACAGCCTCGGTCAGCTCCGTGGACGCGGGCGAGGCAGCTGCTTCCGCCTTGCGCACCTTGGCGACGGCGGCGAGGTAGCGATCGGCGTAGGCCCTGTCTTGATAGCCGGTCAAAAACTCCGCGCGCGTTGCGATGATGTCGTCGAGCGACTTTGTCGGCGTGGATGCTCGGCTTCTGAATTGCAGCACGCTGCGCACCCGCGACATGTCGTGGGCGGCGAGGCGCCCCCAGGTGAAGGCGAGCTTGTTCATTTCGATCGCGGCACCGTTGATCTCGATGGCGCGGAGCAGCGCTTCCAGCGACAGCGGGATCGCGCCCTTCTGGAAGGCGAAGCCGAGCATGAAGGGATTTGTCGCAATCGAATCGCCCATCAGCGCCGAGGCAATGCCGGTCGCGTCGATGATGTCGAGGTTCTTGTCGCCGACGGCATCGCGCAGCACCGTCTGCATGGTGCCCATCTCGAAATCGAGGTCGGGGTTTTGCACGAAGCTCGCGGTCGGCTGCAGGTCGGCGTTGATATACGCTTTCGTCGTTCCGCGCTCGACGCGGCTGAGCGCGGAGGGACCTGCCGAGACGATCATGTCGCAGCCGAGGATGACATCGGCGCCGCCCGTGGTGATCCGGACCGCGGAGATGTCTTCCGGCTTCGCGGCGATGCGCACATGGCTCATCACCGCGCCGTTCTTCTGCGACAGGCCGGTGAAATCCAGCGCCGAGCAGCCGCGGCCGTCGACATGGGCGGCCATGCCGAGCAGCGCGCCGATGGTGATGACACCGGTGCCGCCGATGCCCGTGACGAGAATGTTGTAGGTGGCGTCCAGCTCACGCGCGGGTGGCAGCGGCAGGTCGGCAAACAATTGGCCTGAGTCCACTGCCGAGGTCTTGATCCGCTTGAGCATGCCGCCATGCACGGTGACGAAGCTCGGGCAAAAACCCTCGACGCAGGAGAAGTCCTTGTTGCAGTTCGACTGGTCGATCTGGCGCTTGCGGCCGAACTCGGTCTCCAGCGGCTGCACCGAGACGCAGTTCGAGGCTTGCGAGCAATCGCCGCAGCCTTCGCAGACCAGCTCGTTGATGAAAGCGCGCTTGGCGGGATCCGGATAGAGCCCGCGCTTGCGGCGGCGGCGCTTTTCCGCGGCGCAGGTCTGGTCGTAGACGATGACCGTAAGGCCCTTGATGTCGCGCAGCTCGCGCTGCACGGCGTCGAGCTCGCGGCGGTGATGGATGGTTGCGCCTTGCGGGAAGTAATTGCCGTCTGGATACTTGCCCGGATCGTCCGACACGATCGCGAGGCGCTTGACGCCCTCGGCCCAGACCTGATGCGCGATCTGGGCGACGTTGAAGCCGCCCTCGGCCGGCTGGCCGCCGGTCATCGCGACGGCGTCATTGTAGAGGATCTTGTAGGTGATGCTGATGCCGGCGGCCGATGCCGCGCGAAGGGCGAGCAGTCCGGAATGGGTGTAGGTGCCGTCGCCGAGGTTCTGGAAAATGTGCTGCTCGGTGGTGAAGGGCGCTTGCCCGATCCAGTTCACGCCCTCGGCGCCCATATGCGAGATCAGATCGGTGCGGCGCGTCGGCATGCTCAGGGCCATGCCGTGACAGCCGATGCCGGCCATGGCGCGGCTGCCCTCCGGCACGCGCGTCGAGGTGTTGTGCGGGCAGCCCGAGCAGAAGAACGGCGTGCGCGCGAGCTTGATCGGCGTGCTGGTGGTGGCGGGATTGTCGAAGGCCTCGAGCCGGGCGAGGCGCTGCTCAAGCACCGGGCTGTGATGCCCGAGCTTGCGCAGCCGCGCAACCAGGGCGGATGCAACGATGGTCGGCGTCAGCTCGCCCTCGCTCGGCAATAGCGGCGCGCCGCGCTCGTCGCGTTTTCCCGTCACGGTCGGGCGCCTCGATGCATCGATATTGTAGAGGATGCGCATCAGCTGGTCTTCGATGAAGCCGCGCTTCTCCTCGACCACCAGCACGTCCTGAAGTCCTTCGGCGAAGCGCTTGGCCCCGCTTTCCTCCAGCGGCCAGGTCATCGCGACCTTGTAGATGCGCAGGCCAAGGTCCTGCGCGTCCTTGTCGGAAATGCCGAGATCGGCCAGCGCCTGCCGCAGATCCAGATAAGCCTTGCCGGTCGCGACGATGCCGAGCCGTGCCGGTCTGGAGTCGAGCACGATGCGGTCGAGCTGGTTGGCGCGCGCAAAGGCCTGTACCGCCGCCATCTTCGGGCCGAACAGGCGCTTCTCGGCGTCGAGCGGCGGGTCGGGCCAGCGGATGTTGAGGCCGCCGGGCGGCATCTCGAAATCGTCGGGGAGCTTGATCTGGATGCGTTCGGGGTCGCTATAGATCGAGGCCGAACTCTCCACGGTTTCGCTGATCGCCTTGAAGCCGACCCAGCAGCCGGAGAACCGCGACAGCGCAAAACCGTAGAGGCCGAGATCGAGATAATCCTGGAGCGTCGCCGGGTTGATGACGGGGATCAGCGCCGCCGCGAATACCTGTTCGCTCTGGTGCGCCAGTGTCGAGGACTGGCAGCCGTGGTCGTCGCCGGCAAGCGCGAGCACGCCGCCATTGAGCGAGGTGCCGGCGGCATTCGCATGCTTGAGCGCATCGACCGAGCGATCGACGCCGGGCCCCTTGCCGTACCAGATGCCGAACACGCCATCGACCTTGGCACCAGGAAACAGGCCCACCTGTTGGCTGCCCCAGACGGCGGTCGCCGCAAGGTCCTCGTTGAGCCCGGGGACGAAGGCAATGTCGTGCTGCTGGAGGTGCGACTTCGCCCGCCACAGTGCGTGGTCGTACATGCCGAGCGGGGAACCGCGATAGCCCGAGATGAAGCCGCCGGTGTTGAGGCCCTGAAGCCGGTCGCGTTCGCGCTGCAACATGGGCAGCCGGACCAGCGCCTGCGTGCCGGACAGGAAGATCCGCTTCGATTCGAGCCGGTATTTGTCGTCCAGCTCGACCTGCATCAGCGTCATCTCGGAAGTCCTCGTTTCTTGTTTGACCTGGGGTTTGCGCTGCGGGAGGAAGGAGCGGCTGCGCGACGCGAATTGTGACAGTCAAGGGCATGCAGAGGCGAAGTCAATATCGCTGGCCGCATCCGTGGCGCTCCTGCTAGTCATGGCTTGCTTGCGGAGGACATCATGACGGCACAAGCGTTCGATACCGAGATCACGGAGACCGAAGGCGCTCTGATCGGGCCGTGGCGTCAGCCGCGTCAAATGCTGCAAGCCCAAACCTACGACGCGCACGCCTCGATCCACGACGACGCCACCGCGCAGAAGCTTGGCTTCAAGGGCGGCACCATCGAGGGGCCGACCCATTTCAGCCAGTTCGCACCGCTGTGTGCGCGTTTGTGGGGACAGGCCTGGTTCGAGAGCGGCTGTCTCTCCGCGCATTACCGCAGCGTCTGTTACGAAGGAGGTGCAGGCGATCCTATCGGAGCCGTTGCCCGGCACCAGCCAGTGCCAGATCCAGATGGTGAAGCGCGACGGCACGGAGGTGCTGCGCGGCACGGCCTCGGTCGGAGAACCGCACGCCGCAACCGCCCTGGAGGCGCGTCTTGGCGAACTCAAGCCGCTCACTGATCCCGTGATCCTGCGCGACCTGAAGGTGGCGCAGACGAGCCGGCGGCAGGCGGTGCGGATGGCGTTCGATCAGATCATGGGCGAGCTCTATCCGTTTTCGCTGCGGCAGAAGCTCGCGGTGATCACCGAGACCTTGCCTTACTATTCGAGCGGGGACAATCCATGGCGCAAGCCCATCATTCCGATGGAGATGCTGAGCGTGCTGTTCCAGTACCGCTCCAAGGACGATCCTCTCCCGGCCAAAGGCCCGGCCGTCGGCCTGTTCGCCGACCAGGAGATCAGGCTGGTGAAGGGCCCGCTGTTTGTGGACGAGGAGTACGAAGTCGAGCGCGAGGTGGTCGCTCTCTCCGGCAGTCGACGCACTGAGAGCGCCTGGGTGAAGACGCGCGTGTTCGACAAGGCGAACATTGTGGTGGCGACCATGCTGCTGAACATGGCGACGCTGAAGGATTCCTACGCGCCGTATGAGGAAGAATATCGACGGCTGTACGGAGATACTCCCGCTAAAAACGAGCTTCGTTGTCGCTCATCCTTTGAGCAAATGCACGTCGCAAAGTCGCCGCACAGCGAATAAGCAGACGCGAGCCGTCCTGATAACGTTCTGACAGTGCAGCAAATTTTCCCGCGCTGTCCGTCCGATCGTCATTGTACACAATGGCACGGCGCTTGCAGAACTCCTGGCACAGAGAGTTCTCGCGAGGGGCGGGCGTCATGTTGAACTCAAGCAAGCCGACATTGGGCGTCATCAGCGCCGAACCCGGGCCGATCGAGCTCGACTGGCCTGCCACCGCGCTCCTCATCATCGACATGCAGCGCGACTTCATGGAGCCCGGCGGCTTCGGCGAGACGCTCGGCAACGACGTCAGCCAGCTCGCGCGCGCGGTGAAGCCGATCGGTGCCGTGCTGAAGGCCGCGCGGGATACCGGCATGCTGGTGATCCACACGCGGGAGGGCCATCTGCCCGATCTCTCCGACGCGCCGCCGGCGAAAATCGAGCGCGGCGCGCCATCCTTGCGCATCGGCGACCCCGGTCCGATGGGACGCATTCTCATTCGCGGCGAGGCCGGCCACGACATCATCCCGGAGCTCTATCCGCTCGACAGCGAGATCGTGGTCGACAAGCCCGGCAAGGGCGCGTTCTACGCCACCGAGCTCACCGACGTGCTGGAGAAATACGGCATCGAGAATCTGCTGGTGTGCGGCGTCACCACCGAAGTGTGCGTCAACACCACCGTGCGCGAGGCCAACGACCGCGGCTATCGCTGCGTCGTCATCTCGGACGGCTGCGCGTCCTACTTTCCCGAGTTTCATGAGATGGGCCTGAAAATGATCAAGGCCCAGGGCGGCATCTTCGGCTGGGTCGCAAGCTCAGCCGCGGTTCTGGAGGCGATGAAGACTTCAAACATTCCAGCTTAGGGGCATCACCATGAGCACAAGCACGACGGGGACGGCCGGCACCTCCGAGTTCAAGCCGGCACTATGGACACCGGGCGACTGGAACGCGTTTTTCGGCTTCGGCACCAACATCCTCGTCAACATGCTGGTGCTCACGGGCCTGTTGCGCTTCGTCCTGAAGATGCCTGACAGTCTCGTGTTCGGCCGCATCCTTCCCGCACTCGGGTTGATGATGTGCCTTTCCACTTTCTACTACGCATACCTCGCTTATCGTCTGGCGCAGAAGACCGGCCGCAACGACGTCTGTGCGCTGCCCTCGGGCGTCAGCGTGCCGCACATGTTCATCGTCACCTTCGTGATCATGCTGCCGATCACGATCAAGACCGGAGATCCGCTCAAGGGCTGGTCGGCTGGCCTGGTCTGGGTGTTCTTCCAGAGCTTCATCCTGATGATCGGCGGTTTCATTGCGCCTTTCATTCGAAAAATCACACCGCGCGCGGCGCTGCTGGGTACGCTCGCCGGCGTCTCCGTCACCTTCATCTCGATGCGACCGGCGCTCGAAATGTACATGACGCCGCAGATCGGCCTGGTCTGCTTCGCCATCATCCTGGTGAGCTGGTTCGGCGGCGTGAAATATCCAAAGAGCATTCCAGCGGGCCTGATCGCGATCGCAGTCGGGATGGTCATCGCCTGGGGCTCGAACCTGTTCGGGCTCAATCTGGGTGGATTGAGCATCAAGGGCGTCGGTGACGCCTTTGCGAGTTTCGGCTTCTCGGTGCCGATCCCCGCCGTTGGCTACGTCTTCTCCGGATTCGAATTCCTTGGCGTCATCCTGGTCACCGCCATTCCCTTCGGCATCTACGACCTTGTCGAGGCCATGGACAATGTCGAGAGCGCGGAAGCCGCTGGCGACGAATATCCGACCACGCGCGTGCTCACGGCCGATGGCGTCGTCAGCCTGATCGGCTGCCTGATGGGAAACCCCTTCATTAACGCCGTCTATATCGGCCATCCCGGCTGGAAGGCGATGGGCGGCCGGATCGGCTACTCGGCCGCGACCGGCATCATGGTGGTCGTGCTGGCGTGGTTCGGCATCATCCCGGTGCTACTGGCGCTGGTGCCGGTCGTCGCGATCTCGCCGATCCTGCTCTATATCGGCATGCTCATCGGCGCACAGGCATTCCAGACCACGCCGGTCAAGCATGCACCCGCGGTCGTGCTGGCGCTGACGCCGCATCTGGCCGCGTGGGCCAAGCTCCAGATCGACACCATGTTGGGCTCGACCATGAACGCGGCTGCGACCGTCGGCGGAATGGCCGCCGACAAGGCCGACGCGGTCAAGGCTGCCGCGATCGCAGCACTGCCGCAGCAGGGCGTGTTCTATCACGGGTTAGAAGTGATGGGCGGCGGCTCCATCCTCGGCGGCCTGATCCTGGGTGCGATCGGCGTCTTCATCATCGAGCGTGACTTCGAGAAGGCCTCGGCGTTTGCGCTGGTTGGTGCGGTCCTGACCTACTTTGGCTTCATGCACGGCGAAGCCGTCGGCATCGGCGGCGGCTTTGGCGTCACGCCAGCGGTCGCGTTCGCCTATGCCGCGATGGCCGCCGGTCTGTTCGCGGCCAGCAAGCTCGGCGCGAGCGAGCCCTACATGCCGCATGCGGACATGCACGCGGCACCGGCGGAGTAGCTACCCGCCCTTGACGGCACCAGCGGTGAGCCCGGCGACGATCTGTCGCTGGGCGAACACCGTGAGCAGCAGCACCGGGAGGGTGACGATCAGCGCGGCGGCCGCGAGCGGCCCCCAGCTCAACTGGTCGAATGAGATCATGTTGTAGACCGCGACCGGCAAAGTGCGTGTCTCGCGTCCGGCCAGCACGATGCCGAAGACAAAGTTGTTCCAGGAGAAGATCACGGCCAGGATGAAGGCGACGGCGATGCCGGGCTTGGCGATCGGCAGCGCGACATGGCGGAAGACCTGCCAGCGCGTGGCGCCGTCGATGAACGCGGCTTCTTCCAGCTCCATCGGCGTCGTCTCGAAATAGCCGATCATGATCCAGATCACGATCGGCACCGTGACCACGAGGTGGATGATGATCTGCGGCACCAGCGTGCCGAGCAGTCCCAGCCACTGGAACATGAGAAACAGCGGGATCAGATAGGACAATCCCGGCGTGATACGGGCGATCAGGATCACGATCGCGGATTTGTGCGCGGCCATCCGCGCGATGCCGTAGCCGGCGGGAACGCCGACGAGCAGCGCAAGCAACGTCGCGCTGCCGGTCACGATCAGGCTGTTGATGAAATAGGTCAGGAAGCGGTTGGAGGCGAGCACGTCGGCATAGTTCTTCCAGGCGATATGCTCGGGAATGAACACCGGCGGATAGGCGGCATTGTCGATCTCGAATTTGAGCGACAGCGACAGCATCCAGAGGAAGAACAGGATTGCCGGGGACACGATGACGAACACCGAGAACCACAGGCCGATCTTGCCGATGATTTGCCTTGGAGTCATGTGCCGCTCGCGATCTCGGTCCACAGCATGCGCTGGCGCGCGTAGAGCATCATCGCCGCGAGCAGAACGATCAGCAGGAAAAACACCACAGCGATCGCCGAGCCGTAGCCGAGGTCGTAATAGGAGAAGGCGACGCTGTAGAGATAGATGTTGATCGTCTCCGACGCCGATCCCGGTCCGCCCTGGGTGATTGCGAAAATGATGTCGAAGCTCTTCACGGCGTCGATCATGCGGATCATGCCGGCGATGAACAGGAACGGCATGATCAGCGGCAGGGTGATGAATCGGAATACCTGCCAGAGGCTGGCGCCATCGATCTGTGCACTTTCATAAGGCTCGCTCGGAATCGCGGCCAGGCCGCCGAGCACGATCAGCATGACCAGCGGGGTCCATTGCCAGGTCTCGACCAGCACCAGCGAGGGAATGACGGTCGCGGGATGAAACACCCAGAGCTGCGCTGGGATTCCGACCAGCGACAGCAGATAGTTCAGCACGCCGAGCTGCGGGTGGAACATCATGGTCCAGACCAGCGCGATCGCCACCGGCGTCGCCATCATCGGCATGATGAAAACGCCGCGCAGAAAGCCGCGGCCTGGGAATTTCCGGTGAAACACCACGGCCGCAAACGTGCCGAGCACAAGCGGCAGCAGCACGGAGAGTACGGTGTAGACCAGTGTATGTCCGATGGCCTCAATGAAGCGGGGATCGCTCGTCAGCCGCAGATAATTGGACAGTCCAACGAAGGTGGTTGACGAGCCGACCTTCCACTCGTTCAGGCTCATCCAGATCGTGAAGACCCACGGGAAGATGATGATGGCGAGCACGACGATGAGCGCCGGCACCACGAACGGCCAGTAGGACGGCGGCCGCAACTCCTTCTCCGGCGCGGCATCTGACGGTGCCGCTGCCGGATTAGCCTGTATGATCGCACTCACGCCTTTTCGCTGCGCTCCAGGATTGGCCGGTACTGCTCGTGGGCCTTTTTCAACTCTGTCGCGGGATCGGCGCCGGCAAGGGTTGCGGTGATCGCCGCGCCAACGAGATCGCGGAATTCGGCGACCGGAATCACGACGGGCAGGCCTAGCTTGCTGATCTTGGCGGAATCGATCACCGACTGCAGCCACTCCTTGGGCATCTTCACGCCGTTCTGGATCTCGGCATCGCCAAGGATCGAGTTGCGGAACGGCACGCCGCCGCCGGCTTGCAACAGCCGGGCGCCTTGCGTTTTCGACACCACCCATTGGCAGAGCAGATAGGCGGCTTCCTTGTTCTTGCTCGCCGCGGCGATGCCGATGCCGTCGCCATAGGTCGCTGAATATTGTCCCTTCGGACCGGCCGGCACGACGGTGTAGCCGACCTTGCCGACCACGCGCGAGGCCGCCGGGTCTTCCAGCGGCGGCGCCCAGCCGACGCCGTCGATCCACATCGCCGAACGTCCTTGCGTGAACGAGGCCATCGACTCCATCCAGTTGAAGCCGGCGACGCCGGGCGGAGCGACTTTCGTCAACAATGTCTGATAGAGCTTGGTTGCAGCAATGGCTTCCGGACCGTCGGTCAGGATGTTGCCCTTCGCATCGAGGAATTCGCCGCCATAGTCGAGAAAGAAGTTGGTCCACAACGTCATGTTGGCGTTGCGCAGGCCGCGTCCGACAAAGCCGTAGGTGCCTTCCTTGGCATCGGTGAGCTTTTCGGCGGCCGCGACCATCTCGTCGAGGGTCTTGGGGACGGCGACGCCCTTCTTCTGGAACAGCTCCTTGTTGTAATAGAGGATGAAATAGTCGACCGACCAGGGCAGCGACAGCATCTGGCCCTTGTCGTTCTTGGCGTATTGCAGGCCGGCGGCCGAGAAATCGCTCTCCACGAGATCGGGCGCGGTCAGCGTCGGGTCCTTCATGTAAGGCGTGAGGTCGGCGAGCCAGCCGCCTTTCTCAAATTGCCGTTTCTGCACGTGATAGCTGAGATGGACGACGTCGAAGCTCGGCCGGCCCGAGGTGAGCTCGATCACGACCTTCTGGCGCTGCTGCTGCTCGGGAATCTGCTCCGCCTCCACCTGGATGCCGGTGAGCTCGGTAAACTCCTTGACGTATTTTTGCAGGTTGTCGCCGCGCGGGCCCTTGGCGAGGATCACCTCTAGCTTGGTCCCGGCGTATTTCTTCCAGTTCACCTCCGCGCGGGCTGGCAATCCCGTCAGGCCGAGCGCGCCAGCTGCGGCAGTGCCCGTCAAGAGCGTACGACGCGAAATCTGATGGTAAGCCACTGTATCCCTCCCGGATGACTCGTTTTGTTTGGGAGGGATACTAGCGGCCGTGCCGCGCGTGCCTAGCCCTAATCTGACGGATCACGGCCGCACGGCCGGCGTCTCCATCAGCAGGCCGCGCGCCCGCGACATCAGGTAGAGCTCGAGCGCGACCAGGTCGGGTGCGCCGTAATCATAGGCTTGGGCGCGGACGCCGGTCATGCAACTGCGAAGCCGGCGCTCCAGCGATCCCAGCGTTTGCCATTCCAGGCGATAGAGCGGGTAGCCGGTCGGCTGTCCTTGCGTGATCGGCGCGCCGGCGAGGCGCTTGTCAAAGTTGTCGTCGTGGCAATTGGCGCAGGCGAGGTTGAGCTGGCCTTCGCGCTGCATGAAGAGGTTGCGCCCTTGCTCAACGAAGGGTTTTAGTTGTGGATCGCCGCCAGCCGTGATCGCGGTGCCGCGCGATTGGTGCGCGACGAAGGCGGACAGGGCCAGCAGGTCGCGGCTCTCGTAGGGGAGCGCCGTTGCCTGCTGATGATTGCTGCGGCAGAGATTGATGCGCTGGTCGAGCGTGACGGGGCGCGCCAGCGCCTTGTCGAACGCCGGATAGCGCGCGGCGACGCCTTTCATGCTGCGGCGTGCATCGCCATGGCAGTCAGCGCAGGCCTTGTCGGCACTGCCGGTCCTCTTCGTCCACAACGCCTCGCCGTCGAGCACGAACAGCATGCCGGGATTCGAGGTGTCGTCATCCTGCATCGCGCGCGTGTCGGGCCCCATGAACGAATAGCCGGAGCGGCGCGCGTCCGGCGGAATCTCGCCGGCGAGCAGGGCAGGGCCGGTGGCGAGGAGCGCCGCGGCCGCTATCGCGCGCCAAAAACTCATTCGACCGTGATCGACGCCGATGCGCTGGACGAATAGCCGTTGTCCCCGATCCATTCGAACTCGAACTCGCCGCTGTCCTTCGCGACCGTGAAGAACGACAGATAGGGATTGGCCGCGATCGCAGGAAAGAGATCGGCGCGAAAAATCTCGGTGCCGTTGTAGCGGCACGTAAAGCTCGTGATGATGTCGCGCGGCACCAGCGCGCCGTCCGCCGTGTGGCGGAAGCCGGTCTCCATGATGTGCGAGGTCAACGTGCGGATCTCGATGATTTCGCCGCGCCTGGCCTTCGCCGGAACGTTGATGAGCGCGGCCATTAATTCATCTCCTCGGTGCAGGCGGCCAGCGTCACGACGATTTCGGTCGTGACCTGCCAGAACGTGTCGTCGGAAAGACGCGCGATCGCCACCACCTTCTGGGTGTCCGCAAGGCGAATCCGGGTCGAGACCTGGGCGCGGCCGGAGGACGGGCCGAGATGGAAGTTGCCGATGTTCGGCTGCGGGTTCTTCTCGTTGAAGACGTGGATGCTCTTGACGTAGTCGTTCGCCGTCATCGGGCTCGCGACGCTCACGGTCAGCGGCACCGTGTTGCCGTTCTCGACCAGCGGCGGAATGTCGAGCTTCACCTTGCCGGTGCGGACAGGTGCTTCGCCGACGACGTTGCGGATCGCGGCGGTGAGCATCGCCGGTGTCGCCCCGAGCGGCCGCAGCGTGACGATCGGGATCGTCCCGGCGAACGTCACGCTTCCGGCGAGATTTAGGAATTGTCGTCGCGTGGTTGGCATGAACAGTCCTAGTCCCGAAGCGTTGCAAGAAAAGCCACGATGTCCTCGATCTCGGCGGCGGACAAGATCGGTTTGCCGACGAAATTTCGCCCGACCCGCACGAGGTGGTCGTTGCGATAATAGGACGGCATGATGGTCTCGGGGTTTAAACGCGCTGCATCGACCAGTCGAAGCCGCAACTGGCTTACCGTCCAGCGGTTCCCCGCACCCGAAAGGTCAGGCGCGAGGTCGCCCTGGAACCGGGTCTCCGAGAATGGGCCGGAATGGCACAGGATGCAGGCTGTCGTGCGCGCGAGCACCAGCGCGCGCCCGCGCGCGGCATCGCCGGGCGCGCCGGTGAGCGATTCCGCGATGCCGTCGCCGGCGATGTTGTAGGGCAGGAGCTCCTCGGCTCCCACATGGCAGGCGAAGGCGCAACTGGCGGCGATCAGAGCTGCGATATGGACCGATGCCTTAGCCAAACGTGTCCGCCGTGATGGTTTGAAACCAGTGCTCGGCTTCAGCCGCCTCGCGGGCGCGCAATTCGCGCGGTGCATCGACCGGGCTGGTCGCGCCGCCCTCGACCTCGGCGAAGATGTCGCCCTTGGGCTGGTAATTGCCCGCGAGCGAAAAGCCGTAGCCGGGTGCGACGATGTTGTAGCAGACGCCTGTCAGCCGCGGCGTTTCTGGTGCGCGGCCGGCAAGGAGGTTCACGATCGCAGCAGCGCAGGCCTTGCCCTGTGCGCTTGCCGCGGATGCCGATTTGGGAATGCCCCCGCCGAGGCAGGCATCGCCGATGACGTGGACATTCTGGACAAGCTTCGACTCGAAGGTAACGGGGTCGATCGGGCACCAGCCGGTCGCATCCGCAGCGCCCGCGATCTGGGCGATGCGCGCGGCGCGTTGCGGCGGAATGACGTTGGCGACATCAGGCGTGTAGTTGCCGAATTCGGTGACGATGGTCCTGGTCGCGGCATCGACCGAGGTCACGCGGCCGCCTTGCGACAGCCCGATGCGTTCGATCATGTCGCCGTAAAGCTCCTTCCACGCCTTCTCGAACAGCCGCTGCTGGGAGAAAGTGTCCTTGGCGTCGAGGATCAAGACCTTCGAGCGCGGTTTCCTCGTTTTCAGGTAATGCGCGATCAGGCTGGCGCGCTCGTAAGGCGCCGGCGGACAGCGCGAGGGATTGGCGGGGATGGCAATGGCAACGGTGCCGCCGTCCGGCATTTCCTCCAATTGCCGCCGCAGCAGCAGCGTCTGTGCGCCGGCCTTCCAGGCGTGCGGCATTTTTTCTGATGCCGCGTTGTCGTAGCCGGGCATGGCTCCGAAATGGAAGTCGATGCCGGGGGAGAGCACGAGACGATCATAGGCAAACGCGGTGCCATCGGTTGCGGTCACGCTGCGCTTTTGCGTGTCAATGGTCGTCGCGGCCTGAGCGACGACGGCGATTCCCTCGGCGGCAAGCTTTTCGTAACCGAACTGTTGCGCCTCGATATCGCGCAGGCCGGCGATCACCTCGTTGCTGAACGGGCAGGAAGTGAAGGTCGTGTTTGGCTCGATCAGCGTCACCTGGAATCTTGTATCGGCGCGCTTGAACGCGCGCGCACAGGCCGCACCGCCAAAGCCGCCGCCGACCACGACGACGCGGCCCGCCGATTGCGCGCGCAGGATCGAAGGAGCGGCGAATGATGTGGCCGCGGCGGTGATGCCGAGGACGGCAACCCGCCGTGTCACCGGCGCATTCATGAGTCTTGTCCGGAAAGTGTGCCGCGGCGGCCGTTACGGCCGCCGCGGCGTTTCTCAGGCGAAGGTGATGTTCTGATCGCGCAGCGGCACCGAGCGGATGCGTTTGCCCGTCGCCGCGAAGTACGCATTGAGCACCGCCGGCGCCGCGACGCCGATGGTCGGCTCGCCGACACCGCCCCAGAACCCGCCGCTCGGCACCATCACCGATTCGACCTTCGGCATCTCGTTGATGCGCATCGAATTGTAGGTGTCGAAGTTGGTCTGCTCGATCTTACCGTCCTTGACGGTGCAGCCGCCGTAGAACAGCGCGGAGAGGCCATAGACGAAGGACCCCGCGATCTGCCGCTCCACCTGCGCCGGATTGACGACGTAGCCGGGATCGGTGGAGGCGACGATGCGATGCACCTTGATCTTGTTGCCGTCGGTCACCGAGATTTCGGCGGCGCCGGCGACATAGCTGCCATAGCCCATGACCTGCGCGATGCCGCGATAGATGCCCTGCGGCGCCGGGGTGTTCCAGCCGATCTTCTCGGCCACGGCATTGAGCACCGCCAGATGCTTGGGGTGATTGCCCATCAGCTTGCGGCGGAATTCGAGCGGGTCCTGGCCTGCGGCATGGGCGAGCTCGTCCATGAAGCATTCCATGTAGATCGCGTTGTGATTGACGTTGACGCCGCGCCAGAAGCCCGGCGGAACGTGCGGGTTGCGCATCGCATGCTCGACCAGGAGGTTTGGCACGGAATAACCGAACGCGGCTTCGCCGGTCTGGGCGACGCCCTGGAATGCGGCCGGATCCATGCCGTTCTGCAGCGCTTCGGGACGGAGCGAGAACAGGATCGATTGCCCGGACAGGCGGTAGTGCAGCGCGACCAGATTGTTGTCGGCATCGAACGCGCCGGTCATCTTGCACTGGGTGATCGGGTGATATCGGCCGTGCGCCATGTCCTCTTCGCGCGACCACAACAGCTTGATCGGCGTGCCCGGCATTTGCTTGGCGATCATGACGGCCTGACGGACATAGTCGGTCTGGCCACGCCGGCCGAAGCCGCCGCCCGGCATCACCTTGTGCACGTCGCACTTCTCCGCCGGGAGGCCCGACGCTTCCAACGTGGCCGCGAAGGCCGCCTCGCCATTCTGCGTGCCGCACCAGACCTCGCATTTGTCGGCCGTGTAGAGCGCCGTGGCGTTCATCGGCTCCATCGTGGCGTGGTTCTGGTAGGGATAGCTATAGACGGCCTCGATCTTCTTGGCGGCAGTAGCAATCGCCGCCTTGGCATCGCCGTTCTTGTTGCCGACATAGGCCGGCTGCTCGTTGGCGAGGCCCTCCGTCAGCCATTTCGCGATCGACTCGCTCGAGACCTTGGCGTTGTCGCCCTCGTCCCAGACGATCGGCAGCGCATCCAGCGCGGTCTTGGCGTGCCACCAGGTGTCGGCAACGACCGCAACCGCGGTATCGCCGACCTTGACGACCTTCTTGACGCCCTTCATGCCGGTGACCTTGGCTTCGTCAAAGCTCTTCAGCTTGCCGCCGAACACCGGGCAATCCTTGATCGCGGCGTTCAGCATGCCCGGCAGCTTGACGTCGATGCCGTAGATCATGGTGCCGGTGGTCTTCTCGGCGGTGTCCAGCCGCTTCACGCCCTTGCCGATCAGCTTCCAGTCCTTCGGGTCCTTCAGCTTGACGTCGGCCGGCGGCGTCAGCTTGGCCGCGGCCTCGGCGACCTTGCCATAAGTCGTGGTCTTGCCGGACGGCGTGTGCGTGATGACGCTGTTGGCGGCCGTGCATTCCGACGCCGGCACTTTCCACGCCTCGGCGGCGGCCTGGATCAGCATCACGCGGGCGGTGGCGCCGCCCTTGCGGACATAGTCTTGCGAAGAACGGATGCCGCGGCTGCCGCCGGTCGAGAAATCGCCCCAGACGCGCTTGCGGGCGACGCTCTGGCCCGGTGTCGGATATTCGGTCGAGACCTTCGACCAGTCGCATTCGAGTTCCTCGGCGACGAGCTGGGCGAGGCCGGTGAGCGAGCCCTGGCCCATTTCGGAGCGGGCGATGCGGATGACTACGGTGTCGTCGGGCCTGACCACCACCCAGGCGCCGATCTCGGGGGAGCCGTCGGCCGCGCGGACCACGGCGGGGCCGCCGAAGGGGATATCGAGGCCGATTGCGAGACCCGCGCCGACCGCGGCGGTGCCGATGACGAAGGCACGGCGGTTCATCCTGGGAGAGACATGCTTGTTCATGTGGCGGCTCCTTACGCGCTTGCGATCGTGTGGATCGCTTCGCGCACCTGCTGGAAGGTGCCGCAGCGGCAGATATTGGTGATGGCCTCGTCGATGTCGGCGTCGGTCGGCTTCGGCTTCTCGCTCAGCAGCGCCGCCACCGCCATGATCATTCCACTCTGGCAATAGCCGCATTGCGGAACGTCCTGGGCGATCCAGGCTTCCTGCACCTTGTGCAGTGCATTGCCGGAGGCGAGCCCTTCGATGGTCGTGATCTTCTTGCCTGCGGCCTCGCCGACCGAAACGCCGCAGGAGCGAATGGCGACGCCGTCGATGTGAACCGTGCAGGCACCGCATTGTGCAATGCCGCAGCCATATTTGGTGCCGGTCAGGCCGGCGTTCTCGCGGATCGCCCAGAGCAGCGGCGTATCCGGCTCGACGTCGAGGGTGAAGGTCTTTCCGTTGATTGTTAGGTTTGCCATCGCAGTCCCCTGATTGGCCCAATCCACCGATTGGACTCAGGGGCGCAATGTGTCCGGCAAATTGGAAACGTTCAAATCAATAGTCCGAGGGGCAGCCGCCGGGGATTCCTTCCCTGAGCGCCCGCGGCATGGTTTGGGGCGACGTCTACCGGCTTCCGCGCCGACGCCCGTGGAACCGAGAGCGACAGTTTGTCCCTTTTGGCAGGGTGCAAGTCGACAATGCTCTGCTACAGTGGAATCAGCCAAAAAGGGGTTCCATGAACGTACCGCAGCCTTGCAACGTCCTGATGCTCTATCCGCTGTTCTCGGCAGAGTCCTTCTGGAGCTTTGGCGAATCCTGCAAAGTATTGGGCGTGAAGCGGCCCGCGGCCCCTTTGGGGCTGATCACCGTTGCCGCGATGTTGCCCGAGAGCTGGACGGTCCGGCTGATCGATTGCAACACGGAAGCCTTCAGCGACGAGGATCTTTCCTGGGCCGACGTCGTCTTCACCGGCGGAATGATGCCGCAGCAGGCCGACACGCTGCGCCTGATCGAAATTTGCCGTGCCGCGGGCAAGCCGGTGGTCGTCGGCGGTCCCGATCCCACCTCGAGCCCCCATATCTATGAGAGGGCCGACTTCCAGGTGCTCGGCGAGGCCGAAAGCGTTCTCCACGAATTCGTCGCTGCCTGGGACAGTGGCGCACGCTCCGGCGTCTTCATCGCGCCGAAATTCCAGGCCGACGTCACCAAGACGCCGGTGCCGCGCTTCGACCTGCTCAAGTTCGAGGACTACCTTTATCTCGGTGTGCAGTATTCCCGCGGTTGCCCGTTCACCTGCGAGTTCTGCGACATCATCGAGCTCTATGGCCGGGTGCCGCGAACCAAGACGAATGAGCAAATGCTGGTCGAGCTCGACAGGCTCTACGCCATGGGTTACCGCGGCCATCTCGACTTCGTCGACGACAATTTCATCGGCAACAAGAAGTCGCTGCGGCTGTTCCTGCCCCAACTCGCCGAATGGCAACGTGCTCATGGCTATCCGTTCGAATTGTCGACGGAAGCCTCGGTCAATCTGGCCGACGATCCCGAGCTGTTGGACCTGATGGGCCAGGCGAATTTCTTCGCCATCTTCGTCGGCATTGAAAGTCCGGATCCGGCGACGCTGGTCGCGATGCGGAAGAAGCAGAACACGCGGCGCAACATCGCCGAGAGCATCCACAAGATCTACGCCGCGGGCATGCTCGTCACCGCGGGTTTCATCGTCGGCTTTGACAATGAGAAGCTTTCGATGGCGGATGCCATGATCGACTTCATCGAAGAGGCGGCGATCCCGGTCAGCATGGTCGGCCTGCTCTATGCCTTGCCGAACACGCAGCTGACGCGCCGCCTCGAGCGCGAAGGCCGGCTGCATCCGGGCCACGATTTGGCGCCGACCATCGGCGCCGATCAGTGCACCGCCGGGATCAACTTCGATCCGGTGCGCCCGTTGCGCGACATCCTGACGGACTACAAGCGCGTGCTGGAGCACATCTACAGCCCGGAGGCCTATGCGAGGCGCATCGACCGTCTGATGACGCTGCTCGACCGCTCTCGCCAGCGCCAGGAGCTCGCGGAAGGCGACATCCGCGCCCGGATCGGCGCGATGGAAACGGTGCACAAGGTGGTCACGGCCCTTCCCGAGGCGCGCGGGCCGCTGTGGCAGACCTTCATGAACTGCGCCAAGCGCGACACCACATCGGCGCGGATCGCCGTGCAGATGATCGCTGCCTATGCGCATCTCGGGCCGTTCTCGCGCAAGGTGATCGCTGCCATCGATGAGCGCCTCGCCGCACTCGACGAAGAGACGGTCGTTCCGGTCGCGACCGTCGAGGTGACGGCGGCCCGACATCTGGCCTGACGGTCTACTTCACCGCCAGCCGCAAAAAGCTCATCACGCTGCCGAGCGCTGCGAAGCCGGCGCCGAGTGCCAATGCCACGACTGCGCCATTGTGACCAGCGAGCGAGAAGCAGAGCGCGGCGAGCGCCGCCCCCGTGGTCTGCCCGGTCAGGCGCGCGGTGGCGACGATGCCCGAGGCGCTGCCGCTGCGATGCGGCGGCGCGCTCGACATCACCGCCTTCATGTTCGGCGCCTGGAAGAAGCCGAACCCCATACCGCAGATCACCATCCGCCAGATGATGTCGGGGATCGCAGGATTGGCCGGCAGCATCGCGAGCAAGGCCATGCCGAGGCCCAGCAGCACGAGCCCGATGCCGCCGAGCAATCCGACCGCGTGCCGGTCGGAGAGGCGTCCGGCGATCGGCGCCATGATGCCGACCACCAGCGGCCATGGCGTCATGAAAAAGCCGGTCTCGACCTGCGAACGCCCCAGCACGTCCTCGAAATAGAACGGCAGCGAGACGAAGGCGAGACCCTGCACCGCGAACGAGCACACCGCCGTCGCCGCCGACAGCACGAACATCGGCCGGCTGAACAGATCAATCGGCAGCATCGGGGCCGGATGATCGGCATGGCGGCGCGTCAGGATGAAGCCGAGCACCAAGGCCGTGAGCAGCTCGATGCCCACGACCACTGGTGACAGATTATGCGCGGCACTCCCGATGCCCGTGATGAACAGGCCGAGGCAGGCCGACGCGAGGGCCGCGCCGAAAAAGTCAAAGCCGTGATCGGCGCGCGGCGTCTTCGGCAGCATCGCAAAGCCGATGCCGATCGCGACCAGACCGAACGGGATGTTGACGGCGAACAGCCATGGCCACGGGCCGACCGCGAGGATGGCGGAGGCGATCGAAGGACCGAAGGTAAAGGCGGTCGCGACCACCAGCGCGTTGTGGCCGAAGCCGCGGCCCAGCATCCGGCCGGGATAGACGAAGCGCACCAGTGCCGTGTTGACGCTCATGATGCCGCTCGCACCCAGCCCTTGCAGCGTGCGCGCAACCAGCAGGCTCTCAAGCGACCAGGCCACCGCGCAGAACAGCGAGGCGATGGTGAACAGGATCAGGCCGCCGAGATAGATGCGCTGGTGTCCGACGATCTCGCCGAGTGCTCCCAACGGCAGCAGCGTCGCCACCAACGCGATCTGGTAGACGTTGACCACCCAGACCGATTGCTCCGGGCTGACATGCAGGTCGCCGGCAATGGCGGGCAGCGCGATGTTGGCGATCGCGGTGTCGAGCGAGGCCATCGCCAGCGCGGTGAAGATCGCGGCAATGGCCCAGCGCCGCTGTGCGGTTGGAAGGCCGTCGGAAATGGTGTGGTCGGGCTTGCGCGCGGTGGCAGGTAACGTGATTGTCATTGCGTGGGCGCGTTGCTCCGGCGGCCGGCTCCAGGGGACTTTGGCATGTACTACGGCGCGGCCGCCTGCCACAGGCATATGCTTGCATGCAGTGTATGCGCGAAGGCTGGGCGATGATTCCGGGCGCCGGCGTATGATCGCGCGAACGGCTGCAATGTCAGGGGAGCGCCATGCACATCGTCGTTTTGCCCGGTGACGGCATCGGGCCCGAGATCACGACCGCGACATCAGGCGTGCTGCGCGCGGCCTCCGAACGCTTCCAGCTCAATCTGCGCCTGGAGGAGCACGCAGTCGGCCATGCGAGCCTCAAACAATTCGGTACGACGGTGCGCCCCGAGCTGCTCGACACCGTCCGCGCCGCCGACGGCCTGGTGCTCGGGCCGACCGCGACCTTCGATTTCAAGGACGAAGCCCGTGGCGAGATCAACCCGTCGCGGCATTTTCGCAAGAACCTCGACCTCTACGCCAATCTCAGGCCGGCACGCACGTATGCGGGGCTGTCCGGCCGGGTCGGCGATTTCGACCTCGTCGTGGTGCGCGAGAACACGGAAGGGTTTTACGCCGACCGCAACATGGAGCAGGGCAATGGCGAGATGCTGGTCACATCGGATGTCGTGATCTCGCTGCGCCGGATCACGCGCCATTGCTGTGAGCGCATCGCGCACGCGGCGTGCCGGCTGGCGATGAAGCGGCGCAAGCATCTGACGATCGTGCACAAGGCCAATGTGCTCAAGCTCGGTGACGGCATGTTCCTCCAGATCTGCCGCGAGGCGGCAAAGGCCTATCCCGGCCTCGGGGTTGACGACATCCTCGTCGACGCCATGATGGCGCATGTGGTGCGCAACCCCGACCGCTTCGACGTCATCGTCGCCACCAACATGTTCGGCGACATCCTGTCCGATCTCACCGCCGAACTCTCGGGCAGCCTCGGGCTCGGCGGCTCGCTCAATGTCGGTCACAGCCACGCCATGGCGCAGGCCGCGCACGGCTCGGCGCCTGACATTGCCGGGCAGGACGTCGCCAATCCGGTCTCGTTGATCCTGTCGACGGCGTTGTTGCTGGCCTGGCATGGTGAGAAGAGCGGCGCGGTGCAGTACGAGGAAGCCGCGCGTGCGATCGAGGCGGCGGTAGCGAAGGCGATCGGCGAGGGCAGGGCAACGCGCGATGTCGGTGGCGAGCTCGGCACCATCGCGGCGGGGGCGGCGATCGCGGAGATCCTGCAGGCCGGGTGAGTGGTCATGCGGGGTCTTGCGTGTTTTTTTTAAGGGCTCAAAACAAAAAACGCGAAAACAACCCCATGCACAGTAGAAGGCCCCTTGATTAATAAGGGATTTCCGAAACGCGCAGCGACGACATTCGCCGCGGCCATGACGTTGACGCGTCGGGCAAAACACTGGCAGGATGCCAGGATTGCACCGGTCGACAAAAGACCATTGTGTGCTTCCCGTGAAGGAGCGATGTGCGCTTCCTGTGGTGAAGCAGATCTGGGCGTGCAGCTCCGGCACTCCGCTTTCGAAGTGCTAAGTTTCTTTTTTCTTTTTTGGTGATTTTACTCGATACATTGCAGAGGTTTATTGCCATGAAGATGTCTGTGCCAATTTTGTGGGCAGCCGTGATCCTTACAGCAACGGCTGCCTTGGCGCAGAATGGGCTTCCGGCCTGGGCGTTCTTGTGGGATCCGACCGTGAAGGTGCCCCCGGCTGACGACAAGCCCAATCAACTCGCCGGCAGTAATGCCGCGTTCAGCTGGAAGCAGGCGCGCGACCTTTTCTTTGCGCCTGATTGGCATCCTGATGACCATCCGGCCATGCCGGAGATCGTTGCCAACGGACGAAAGCCGGATGTCCGCGCTTGCGGATCGTGCCATCGCGTCGAGGGCACCGGCGGTCCTGAAAATGCGAGTCTGGCGGGCTTGCCGGAGAGCTATCTTGTTCAGCAACTCGCTGATTTCAAAAGCGGCGCGCGAAAGATGTCGGGGCCGGAGAGGCCTGCCACACAATTGATGATGGCGTCAGTCAAAGCCATGACCGACGCCGAGGTGCGTGCTGCGGCAGCGTATTTCTCTGCGCAGAAGCCCCAGCAGATTATCAAGGTCGTCGAAAGTGAAAGCATTCCAAAGACGGGGCCGTCCCGCTTGTTCTTCGTCAAAAGCACCGAGGGCGGCTCCGAAATCCTCGGCCCGCGCATCGTCGAGATGCCGGACGATGTGGATCAATTCGAGCTCCGAGACTCCCGAGCGACCTTCACAGCCTATGTGCCGGTTGGAAGCCTGACGAGGGGAGAAACACTCGCCAAGACGGGCGGATCGGGAATAACCGTTGCCTGCGGTAGCTGCCACGGTCCGGAGCTGAAGGGCGTCGGTGATATTCCGCCGATTGCCGGGCGCTCGCCGACCTACATCGTGCGCCAGCTTCATGAGTTTCAAAGCGGGGGGCGCGTGGCAAGCGCAAGCTCCCTGATGCAACAGACCGTCGAAAAGTTGTCGCAGAACGACATGATCGCGCTGGCTGCCTACGTGGCGTCGCTCTCGCCATGATCCAAGCCGCTGCTGCGGGGAATGACGTCGCTCCCTGGCGTGGAGCGTCGGTTGGCGTGGGCATCGGCAAGTCCGAAGTCTGGGGAGAGCAGAAGTCATCGCCTCCGGTGCAGACTGCCGCCTTTGCCCCGATCCGGTCGTCAGTTCGCTTGGAGCAACGTAGAACAATGGCTGTTCTCAGCCGGAGTGTATGAGATTGGATTGGTAATGAAACGACGAGAATTCCTGACTCTGGTTGGTGTGGCGTCTGCGTTGCCTCTGGCAGCGCGAGCACAGCAAGGGAAGCGAAGGCCTCGAATTGGCCTTCTCCTCCCGCCACCGCGGAATTTGGAAGTCGACGCATTCCTCAAGGGGCTCGGCGATCTCGGTTGGGTTGACGGCGTGAACGTTCATGTCGAATATCGCGACGCCGGTGGCGACGACGCAAGGCTGCCGGCGCTTGCGAATGAACTCGTCGCTCTTGATATTGACGTTCTCGTCACAGCCACATTTCCCGGGATTCTTGCCGCTCACAACGCAACGGCAAAAATCCCGACGGTGATGATCGTGGGCCCCGATCTGGTGACCATAGGCCTTGCAGCCAGCATGGCTCATCCTGGCGGCAACATCACGGGACAGACCTTTTTCCTGACAGAACTGGCTGCAAAGCGCTTGGAGATTCTCGCTGGCCTGACTCCCTCGACGAGACGCGTAGGGGTGCTCATGCAGCGAGGAAATCCACTGAACAACGCTACAATGAGCACCATGAGGAACGCAGCGCAGGCGTTGAAGATGGAGCTGCTACCTATCGAGGTCGACGTTCCCGGCGATCTCGAAAGCGCGCTGTCACTCGTCGGCTCTAACCCTATGGACGGCCTCGTGATCACGGACGCAAACGCGTTCGTCACCAACACGTCCGTGGTCGCCGCGATCGTGGACAAGTGCCGCGTGCCATCGGTCGCCGCACCCATTGTCGCCTCCCGGGGGGCCGCCCTGATGGGTTACGGTGTGGACTTCACCGCAATGTTCCGCCACGCCGCTGTTTTCGTCGACAAGATCTTGAAGGGTGCCAGCCCCGCCGAGATTCCCATCGAGCAGCCGACGCAGTTCAAGACGGTTATCAACCACAAGACCGCAAAGGCGCTCGGCGTGGAGATACCTCCGTCGTTGCTGGTGCGCGCGGATGACGTGATCGAATAACAGCCCAACCTCTGCAGTAGCCTCGTTCTCCGCGACCGCGGAGAACTTGCCGCTGGGATGAGGTCGCCCTGCGGGGCCTTGCGTGTTTTTTACGGAGGCTTCGGGGTGGCGGCAGCTATATGCCCGATTTCGTAAGTCGAGCCAGCGTAGCGAGTTGCCGCATCCATTGCATTCTAGGCCGGGCTGGATAGCCACCCCAGGTCGTTCCCGGGGGAACGTTGGTCATAACTCCCGAGCCCCCCGCCACCCTTGCACCCTTGCCTATCGTGACGTGAGGAGCAATCGCAACTCTGCCACCAAGGACGACAAAATCTTCAATCGTAACGCTGCCACTAAGACCCGATTGTGCGACGATGATACAATTGCGGCCAATGACTACGTTGTGACCGATCTGACAGAGATTGTCGATCTTTGTAGCTTCTCCGATGATCGTGTCTCTTATGCCGCCCCGATCGATCGTCGTGCCGGCACCGATTTCTACGTCGTCATGGATAATGACTCGCCCGGTCTGCGGGACTTTTTGCCATCGGACACCGGCGACATAGCCAAAACCGTCCTGCCCAATATGGGAACCCGGATGGATTACGACGCGCTCGCCCATGAGCGTATGTGTAATCGAACAGCCCGCGCCAATCGTGCAGTTGCGGCCTATCAGAACATCCGGGCCGATCACGGCCGTGGCGGAGATGATGCTTCCCGCCCCAATCTCAGCTCGGGGTCCGATCACGGCTCCCGGATCAACCGTGATTCCGCCAGCAAGGCGCGCAGTTGGATGGATCATCGAGCCGGAAGCTATATCGCTGGCTTCGTAAACGGAGGTGGGCCGAAGAGATCGGGGGTAAAGTTCGCTATGGACGTCGACAAATGCTTGGTAGGGCTGCTTCGCAAGCAGCGAGATGAGAGTACTTGGGGCGCAGTTTTCGAAGCGATGAAGCATCAGGCAGGCCCCGGCGCGCGTTGTAGTCAGCGCGTCGGCGTACTTGCCGCTTTCGATAAAAGCGAGGTCATTCGGTCCGGCGAGTTCAAGTGGCGCAACGTTTGTAATCAGATGTGAAAGTCGTGTCGCGTCGTGACATTCGGCGCCGGTTAGCGAGATAATTCTGGCTACCGTCAAGCCTGCGGGGCTATCGAAGAACTTGCCGTCTCGCATATCCCCACCCCCATTGCGGAACGATTGCGAATAGGGTGAGGCGATATCGCTGCAACCTGAATCGCCGTTCTTGTTGGTCTTGCGTCCAACCTTGAAAAGCTCCGTAAGGGCAATTCAAAGGTTACGTACCAAGTCTGCTTCATCCTTTCTCCAATTGAAGCTCGATCGCTCGATTTCGGTACGATTACGATGACCAGCGATTCTTTTGAGAGGAGAACGAACCAACCTGTCGTCGGTTGATTTAGATCAATGGTCAAGGACCATCCGTTGCGGGGCCTCGAAAGAACCCGACAATGCTGCATGTGGGCCAACTCGGTGGCGATAAGGCGCCATCGCTGTCCATAAAGGACCAAGATTCATCAGGACGGCATTGATCGCGGGCCCGCTAGCGATGGCTTACGTTGTTTTCGGCTAGGCTAACGACGCTAAACGGCAACTATCCCGTCTGGAAGGACCTCGCGCCGCACGATTGCAAGGCTGCCATCGGGCAGGCCGTCAAATCCTTTTGGAGGTATGGAGATGATTGCGGGCGGTTCGTCACCGCTCTGCTGGTGTCCTTAGCCAGTTCGTCAGGGCGAACTGGCACTTTCCGCTCCTCCTGAAGACAGTCCGGAAAGGACCTGCCTCCGGGACTGATGGACGCCAGGGATGATAGCCTCAGAACTGATACCTCCTCAGCCCCCCGTCCACCGGGATCACCGTGCCCGTGATGTAGCGCGCCACGGGTGACGCCAGAAACACCGCCAACGCCGCAAGGTCTTCCGGCTCGCCCCAATAGCCGACGGGAATCTCTTCTTCCGCGAAGCGCTCGCGATAATCAGGCGCGTAGTTGCGGCGGATCTGTTCGCTCATGATGCGGCCGGGCGGGATGCAATTGATGGTGATGCCGTGCTCGCCGATCTCGCGCGACAGGCCCTTGGCCCAGGCGTGCACGGCGGCTTTGGCGGCGAACGCGGCGTTGAGGCCTTCCGGCTCGGACTTGCCGGTGATGTTGACGATGCGGCCCCATTTGCGTTCGATCATCTGCGGCAGCAGCGCATGCGCGATGCGGCGGTAGCTGGTGAAATTCAGCGCGATCGCCTCGTCCCATTGGCTGTCGGGCGCATCGACGGGGAGGGGGCGGCTGCCGCCGGCATTGTTGATCAGGATGTCGACATGGCCGAGTTCTTTGAGCGCGAAGGCCGAAATCTTCTCCGCCGCGTCCTTGGCCATCACGTCCTGCTCGAACGGCGTGATCAGGCCGGAGCCGACTTCCGTCACCAGCCCGGCGAGCAGATCGGTGCGCCGTGCCACGCCGACGACGCGCACGCCTTCGGCAGCCAAGCCCTTCGCGATGGCACGGCCGATGCCGACGCTCGCTCCGGTGACGACGGCGGTTTTCGATTTGAGCCCGAGATCCATGGTGACACGCCCTCTTGTTTGTTTCTTGCTGTTCGTTTCCTGCCCCGTCCCGCCGGCTTGCGAATTGCCTGAACGGGACGAGCAGTGGTAACCAAGAGCCGCGTTGAAGGAAACACGAAAAAGAAAAGGCGCCGAGCGATGGTGTGGGATCCGCAGCAATATCTAAAGTTCTCCGGCCACCGGCTTCGGCCCGCCGTCGATCTGTTGATGCGCATTCCGGATTTCGCCCCGCGTGAGGTCGCCGATCTCGGCGCCGGCGCGGGCAACGTCACCAGGCTGATCAAGGAGCGTTGGCCGGACGCGACGGTGACCGGCGTCGAGGGCTCAGCCGAGATGGTTGCCGCCGGCCGCAAGGCGGCGCCGGACGTGGAATGGTCCCACGAGGACCTCGGCCGTTGGCGCCCGACGAAGCAATATGACGTCGTCTATTCCAATGCCGCGCTGCACTGGCTGCCCAATCATGCGGCACTGTTTCCATCGATCATGGAGAAGGTGACGCCCGGCGGGATCCTCGCGGTGCAGATGCCGCGCAACTTTCTTGCGCCCTCGCATGTGCTGATCGGCGAGACCGCGCTGAACGGTCCCTGGCGGTCCAAGGTCGAGCATCTCGTCACGCCGCCGCCGGTCGAAGCGCCGGCCTATTATCACGGTCTTCTTGCTCCGATGTCGGCCAATATCGACATCTGGGAGACCGAATATCTGCAGGTGCTGGAAGGCGAGAACCCCGTGAAGGAGTGGACCAAGGGGACCTGGCTGACGCGCTATCTCGACATCTTGCAGGGCGACGAGAAGGCGGCATTCGAAGCCGCCTATGGGATGCGGGTCGCGAAAGCCTATCCGAAGAACGCCGCGGGACAAACGCTGTTTCCGTTCCGGCGTCTGTTCATGGTTGCCCAGCGCAACGGCTGATCGCACTGCCGCAATGCGACATAAGCGCTCGCTTCCGGGAACGGCAGCGGGAGCCGGGTTGCGCAAGATAGCCTGGCTGCGGCAAATTGGGCTTAGGTCTAGTTGTTCGGGTGGCGGATTGCTGTCACTACTGAAATCGGAAAACAAAAAAGACCCGGTTTTAGAGGTTGTTGGGAGGTTCGTTCATGCGCAAGTTGCTTCTTGCGGTCGCCGCCGCGGCCATTTTCGTGGCGCCCGCCGTTGTCGAGGCCCAGAGCCCGATCGTCATCAAATTCAGCCACGTCGTCGCCAACGACACTCCCAAGGGCAAGGGCGCCCTGAAGTTCAAGGAACTTGCGGAGAAGTACACCGACGGCAAGGTCAAGGTCGAAATCTACCCGAACTCCACGCTGTACAAGGACAAGGAGGAGATCGAGGCGCTGCAGCTCGGCTCGGTGCAGATGCTCGCCCCCTCCACCGCGAAGTTCGCACCGCTCGGTATCAAGGAATTCGAGGCGCTCGACCTGCCCTGGCTGTTCAAGGACGACCAGACCTATTCGAACGCGATGAAGGGCACGATCGGTAAGTGGCTGTTCGAGAGGCTCGAGACCAAGGGCATCACCGGGCTCGCTTATTGGGACAACGGCTTCCACATGCTCTCCGCCAACCGTCCCCTGATGAAGCCGGCCGATTTCCAGGGTCTCAAATTCCGCATCTCCGGATCGAAGGTCGCCGACCAATATCTCCGGATCATGGGCTCGATCCCCCAGATCATGGCGTTTTCCGAAGTCTACCAGGCTTTGCAGACGGGCGTGGTCGACGGCTGCGAGAACACCGCGTCCAACTACCTGACGCAGAAGTTCTACGAGGTGCAGAAGGACATCACGGTGTCCTATCACGCGCACCTGCAATATGCTGTCATCGTCAATTCGAAATTCTGGTCCGGCCTGCCGCCGGATATCCGCGCCCAGCTCGAGAAGGCGATGAACGAGGCGACCGACTACACCAACAAGATCGCGCACCAGGAGAACGAAGACGCGCTGGCCGAGATCAAGAAGACAGGCAAGACCACGCTGCATTATCTGACGGACGCCGATCGCAAGGCGTGGCAGGAAGCGATGCAGCCGACCTACAAATGGGCAAAGGGGCGGGTTGGGCAGGAGGTGCTTGATCTCGTCGCCAAGGAACTCGACGTCAAGATGAACTGACGCCGGCGCGCTTTGAGAACAACCATGAACGGTCGGGAGTGATCGCACTCCCGGCCGTTGCTCTTGAATGATGAGCCAAGCTGAGGGGACCAAGTTGCTGCGTGCATTGAATCGTGTGCTCAATCATCTCGAGGAATGGCTGATCGCGACGATGATCGCGGCCGCGACATCGCTCATCTTCGTTGCCGTGCTGCACCGGTATGGCGCCGGGCTGTCGATCGACATCGCCAAATGGGCGGAGGCCCGCAACCTGGCCTTCCTGGCCGTCCCCATGCGAGCCGCGTTCGTCTGGCTTGCCGCTCTCGACCTGTCCTGGGCGCAGGAACTCTGCATCTACATGTTCATCTGGATGGCGAAGTTCGGTGCGGCCTACGGGGTGCGCACTGGCATCCATGTCGGCGTCGACGTCCTGGTCAACATCCTTCCCGGCGGATCGCGCCGCCGCGTCATCACGTTCGGCCTGATGTGCGGCGCTCTTTTCACTGCGATCGTGTGCTATTTCGGGGCTGCGTTCGTCGGTCAGATGTGGCAGACCGGCCAGCAATCCAACGATCTGGAAGCGCCGATGTGGCTGGTGTATCTCACCATCCCGCTCGGCTCCGGGCTGATGTGCTTCCGCTTCCTGCAAGTCGCCTGGTCGTTCTATCACACCGGCGAGCTGCCGCATCACGACGTGGCCGGCGTCGAGGGCGTGGAAGTAGACCCGGTTCATCCGGCCCCGGTCACGCGTAGTCAGGTCATCCGCGACGAGCGCAGCCCGCTCGGCTGGGTCCTGATGTTGTTGCCGGTCCTGATCGTGGCCGTGTGCTTCGCCCATTCAGCGCACGTGATCACGCTGCCGCAGGGCATGCGTGTCGCCGTCGTTTTCGGCCTTCTGCTGTCGTTGATGCTCACGGGCATGCCAATCTCGATCGCGCTCGGCCTGACCGTGCTCAGCTTCATGTTCACGCTGACCGACGTGCGAACGGAATCGGTGGCGCTGAAGCTGTTCACCGGCATCGAGAGCTTCGAGATCATGGCGATCCCGTTCTTCATCCTTGCCGGCAACTTCCTGACCCATGGCGGCGTGGCGCGCCGGATGATCGCGTTCGCGACTTCGCTGGTCGGGCATTGGTACGGCGGCCTCGCGCTCTCGGGCGTCGTCGCCTGCGCGCTGTTCGCCGCGATTTCCGGCTCGTCGCCGGCCACCGTGGTGGCGATCGGATCGGTGATCCTGCCCGCGATGGTCGCGCAGGGATTTCCGAAGAGGTTCGGGGCGGGCGTGATCACGACCTCGGGCTCGCTGGGAATTCTCATTCCACCCTCGATTCCGATGGTTCTTTTTGCCGTCTCCACCAACACCTCCGTCGGCAAGCTGTTCATCGCCGGCATCGTGCCGGGAATGGTGCTCGCCATGCTGCTCGGCGCCACGACGTTCTATCGGGCCTGGCGTAACGACTATCCGAGGATGCCGAAAGCAACCTTCTACGAACGCTTCGATGCGTTCCGCAAGTCGATCTGGGGTATCCTGCTGATCGTGATCGTGATCGGCGGCATCTACAGCGGCCTGTTCACACCGACCGAAGCTGCCGCCGTCAGTGCGGTGTACGCCTTCATCGTCGCAGTGTTCATCTACAAGGATCTGAAGCTGCGAGACGTGCCGCGCGTGCTGCTGTCGTCGGCAAATCTTTCGGCGATGCTGCTCTACATCATCACCAACGCAGTCTTGTTCTCGTTCCTGATGACCTACGAGAACGTGCCGCAAGCGCTGGCGCAATGGATGATCGACCAGGGCCTCGGCTGGATCGGCTTCCTCCTCTTCGTCAATCTCCTGCTGCTGGTGGCGGGCAACGTGATGGAGCCGTCCTCGATCATCCTGATCATGGCGCCGATCCTGTTTCCGGTTGCGATCAAGCTCGGCATCGATCCGATCCATTTCGGCATCCTGATGACGGTCAACATGGAGGTCGGGCTGTGCCATCCCCCGGTCGGCCTCAATCTCTACGTCGCCTCGGGCATCGCCAAGATGGGCATCACCGAGCTCACGGTCGCGGTGTGGCCATGGCTGCTGACGATGCTGGGATTCCTGGTGGTCGTGACATACTGGCCCGGTCTGTCGCTGTGGCTGCCGAGATTGCTGGGGATGTAACCGAGCGTCGGGCGACGCATGGCTAACGCGAGGTAAATCTGCTCGCTCAAATGCCACCACTGTGCGGTGCACGCATTTTTACGGATGTGCGGTAGAACCGTGCCAGCGGATGGGGCTGGCATGTTGTTCAACAGAATGGAATCCGGACGGGCATCGATTTCCGACGCCGTCTACATGGAAGTGATCACGGGGCTGCACGGCACGACGGTGCCCACTATTCTCGCCGCCGTCTGCCAGGTGATGGTCGGCGCGATCACAACCTACGAGACCGGTGACGCGGTAACGGCAGCCCTTACCGTCGCCGGTGTCGTGGTGGCCATCATCCGTCTGTTTGAAATCGCTGCGTTCCGCCGTCGCCTCACGCAGCCGCCGCAGCTCGATCGGGCCGAGGCCGCGCGCTGGGAACGGCGGTACATTGCCGGCACCGTCATGACGGCCTTGGTGCTCGGCGTGTTTGCGGCGCGCAGCATCGTGCTGGGCGATGCGCTCTGCTGCGTGATGGCGGTCGGCATTGGTTTCGGCTTCGGTGCCGGCGTGGTGGCGCGGCTGGCGCTACGTCCAGTCGCAGCGCTGCTCGATCTCGTCGCGATCGCCGCGCCTGCTGCGATCGTGACGTTGATGCAGCCCGATTTGCGGCATGTCGGGCTCGGGCTCCTCATCCTGATGTATGTGGCCGCGAGCTTCGAGATGGTGCGGCTGAGCTTCAATGCCTCGATCAGCCAGATCACGCTCAAACGACAGTTCGAGCAGCTCGCGCGCTCGGACTCGATGACCGGCGTCTTTAACCGTTCGGTGCTGGCGGAGAATCTCCCGCGAATGCTGGCGGATGGAAATTCCAGCACGATCGCGGTCCACGCCCTCGATCTCGACCGCTTCAAGGAGGCCAATGACCGCTTCGGCCATCCCGTCGGCGACGCGCTGCTCAAGCAGGTGGCCGGACGGCTCAAGGCGCTTGCCGCAGCTGATGATCTCGTGGTCCGGATGGGCGGCGACGAGTTCATCCTGGTGCAGCGCGCGGCGGCCGATGCGGAAGCGATGGCACGGCGGATCGTGCAATCGATCAGCGCGCCCTATGATGTCGACGGGCAGGTGATCGGGCTCGGCGTCAGCGTCGGCGTTGCCGTCGCGCCGCAGGATGGACGCACGGTGGAGGGGCTGTTGTCGCGCTCCGACCGGGCGATGTACCGCGCCAAGCAGGACGGGGGCGGCTACGTGCTGGCGCGGGAGCTGCGGATGGCGGAGATGCGCGCCTCCGGCAAGCCGGTGACTGGAGGTTTGGCCGCGTAAGGACCTGTTGGAACCGCAATCGAGATGCGGTTAGATGCCTCCCAAGAGCGACGAGCCGGGGAGGGCCTTATGAGCAGCATTGAAGCCAGCGACGCGCCGAAGGGCGCAACGCCGTCCGTCGTCGCGCAGCAAACGGCGATGCTGAATGCGCTGCCGTTCTCCGACACGCGCGATTTCGACGACGCCGCGCGCGGCTTCCTCGGCACGATCGAAAACGCGGCGATCACCAATCCGCAAGGGCGGACGGTCTGGAGCCTCGAGCCTTACGGCTTTCTCGCCGCCGAGCAGGCGCCGGCCACGGTCAATCCGAGCCTGTGGCGGCAGTCCCGGCTCAACATGCAGCACGGCCTGTTCGAGGTCGTACCCGGAATCTACCAGGTGCGCGGGCTCGACATCGCCAACATGACGCTGATCGAAGGCGACAGTGGCGTCATCGTCGTCGACGCCCTGACCTCGATCGAGGGCGCGCGCGCCGCGCTTGATCTCTACTACAAGCACCGCGGCCAGCGGCCGGTCGCGGCCGTGATCTTCACTCATACCCACACCGACCATTGGGGCGGCGCGCGCGGCGTGCTGGAGGAGGATGCGCTCGCGAGCGGCCGCGTGCCGATCATCGCGCCGAACTTGTTCATGGAGCATGCCGTCTCCGAGAACATCATCGCGGGACCTGCGATGCTGCGCCGGGCGCAATACCAGTTCGGGCCGCTCCTCGCCAAGGGCGCGCGCGGGCAGGTCGATTGCGGGCTCGGCAAGTCGATGGCGGCAGGTTCAGTGGCACTGCTGCGGCCGACCGATTTGATCATGGCGACCGGCGACCGGCGCGTGATCGACGGCGTCGAGTTCGAGTTCCAGATGGCGCCGAACAGCGAAGCGCCGGCGGAGATGCATTTCTTCATCCCCCGCTACAAGCTGTTGAACCTCGCCGAAAATTGCACCCACAATTTCCACAATCTGCTGCCGTTCCGCGGCGCCGACGTGCGCGACGCGCTGGCCTGGTCGAAATATCTGGGCGAGGCCTTGCAGCTCTGGGACGGCAAGGCGGAGGCGATGTGCGGCCAGCATCACTGGCCGGTGTGGGGACGCGAACGCATCGGCACCATGATCCGGCAGCAGCGCGACCTCTACAAATTCGCGCATGACCAGACCATTCGCCTGATGAACCACGGCCTCACCGCGGCCGAGATCGCCGAAGCGATCCAGCTGCCCAAGAGCCTGGAGGGCGCCTGGCACGGCCGCGGCTATTACGGCCACATCCGGCACAATGTGAAGGCGATCTATCAAAAGTACCTGGGGTGGTACGACGCCAATCCGGTCAATCTCGACCCGCTGCCGCCGGTCGAGTCGGGCAAGAAGTATGTCGAGTACATGGGCGGCGCCGACGCCATCCTCGCGCGGGCACGTGTCGATTTCGACAAGGGCGAATTCCGCTTCGTGGCGCAGGCGCTCGGCCATCTCGTCTTTGCCGAGCCGGACAATCAGGCCGCGCGTGCGTTGCTGGCGGATACGCTGGAGCAGCTCGGCTACGCCGCAGAAAGCGCGACCTGGCGCAATGCCTATCTGTTCGGCGCGCAGGAATTGCGCCAGGGCATGCCGAAGGTGCCGGCACGCCCGCCGATGCCGCGCGAGACGCTGGCGGCGCTGCGCACCGCACAGCTCTGGGACGTGCTCGGCATCCGCCTCAACGGACCCAAGGCGGAAGGAAAGCACATCGTGCTGAACTGGGATTTTTCTGACACCGGTGAGAGCTTCGTGCTCAATCTGGAGAACTGCGCCTGACCTACACAGAGGGCATGCAGGCTGACAATGCCGATGCCAGCTTCACGCTCGCGCGGTCGACGCTCGACGAGGTGATCGCCAAACTGACCAGCTTCCCGGAGGCGGTGGCCGCCGGCAAGGTCAAACTCGCCGGCAACCCGATGCGCCTCGCCGAGCTGATGGGCCTGATGGACGAATTCCCGCGCATGTTCGAGATCGTCGAGCCGAAGCGGGCCGTGGTGAGATAGGGCAGCGCATTCTTCCGTCATTGCGAGCGTAGCGAAGCAATCGAGAGTCTTTCCGGAGAGGCAGTCTGGATTGCTTCGCTACGCTCGCAATGACGTGTTGATGGAGCATGGCGCAAATGTCGATGGCCGGGACATGCCCGGCCATGACGGTCGCGATGGGATGGCCGCCCGCTACTGCTACTCCGCGCTGCTCACCAGCTTGATCCGCGGCGCCTGTTCCTCGCCGAGGCTGCGATAGGCCGCGAGATAATCCAGCGCCATCCGCCGCGCCGTGAAGCGCGTCTCGAACTGCTTGCGGATAACGGAGCGGTCGAGTTGCTGCAGGCGGCCGACGACGCCGGCTGCGCTGAGGACGTCCTCGACGACGAAGCCGGTGAGGCCCTCGTCGATGATCTCCGGCACTGAGCCGCGGTTGAAGGCGATGACCGGCGTCCCGCAAGCCATGGCTTCGATCATCACCAGGCCAAACGGCTCCGGCCAGTCGATCGGCAGCAACAAGCCAAGCGCGCCGCTCAAAAAGTCCGCCTTCTCGTGATCGCTGATCTCGCCGATGAATTCCACAAGCGGATTGTTCTCGATCATCGGCCGGATCAGCTCGTCATAGTAATCCTGGTCGGCACGATCGACCTTGGCGGCGATCTTGAGCGGAATGCCGCAATGCGTCGCGATCTTGATGGCGCGGTCGACGCCCTTTTCCGGCGCGATGCGGCCGAGCACGGCGAGGTATTCCTGTTTCGCCGGCTTCGGCGTCAGCAGGTTCTCCGGCAGGCCGTGGTGGATCGTCCTCACCCAGTTCGCCTGCGGCACCGGCCGGCGCTGCGCGTTCGAGATCGAGATGACGGGGACCTTCGAGAAGGTGTTGAAGACCGGTTGATGCTCCGGCAGGTCGAGCCGGCCGTGCAGCGTGGTCAGGAACGGCGTCGGCTGCCGGTAGAACAGCGACCACGGATAATAATCGAGATGGAAGTGGAGGAAGTCGAACTCCTCGTCGTCACATTTCTGCCGCACCCGCTCCAGCATCACCATGTGCAGAGCATTGGGATCGCGCACGGAACCGTCGAGGCGGAGCGCCCGCGGCCACAGCGCATCCAGCTTTGCCGAGGTTTGCGAGTCGCCGCTGGCGAACAGCGTCACATCGTGCCCAAGGGCCACCAGCTCTTCCGTCAACCAATGCACCACCCGCTCGGTGCCGCCATACAGCTTGGGTGGAACAGCTTCCGTCAACGGAGCTACCTGCGCAATGCGCATCTCACCATCTCCTCTGTGCGATCATGATTGTAGAAGCCCCCGCCTGTTCAGCACCGGCACGCCAATCAAGGGAACGTTCCCGCACTTGCGAAGTTCCTTCTTCAGAACGTTACTTATTCGACACGTCGGATGCTCGTCGCGATGCTGCCATCACATCTTCGCAGAACGCCCGCATCCGCATGTCGTGATGAGTGTGCCCGGGAACCGAGGCGAAGTAGTCGATGTTCAGTCGGCTAACAGAAAAATTGAAAACATCACGACGGGGTCAATAGTCACATGGATCATCTTTCTGGGTATGCGCACCGGCCGTTTGCTTTTGTCTTGCGCTATCTTCGGCGTCGCCTTGCGTCGCATCTCGTGATCCTGACCGCGGTCGTGGCGGCCGTTGCCTGCTCCGTAGGCACGCAGTATGGCGTCAAATCCCTCGTCGACAGCTTGTCGGCCGGCGCTTCGCATGGTGGGAACGTATGGCTGGCATTCATTTTCCTCATGACGCTGATCGCCGCCGACAATTTCCTTTGGCGGATCGCGAGCTGGACGGCCAGCTTCACCTTCGTCCGTGTCACGGGTGATTTACGCCGTGACATATTTCGTCATCTGACCGGCCACGCGCCGAGCTACTTCTCCGACCGGATGCCCGGCATGCTGACCAGCCGCATCACGGCGACGTCCAATGCGGTGTTCACGGTCGAAAACATGTTCGTCTGGAATGTGTTGCCACCGTGCATCGCAACGGTTGCGGCCATCGCATTGATAGGAACCGTCAGCCCTTACATGGCACTCGGCCTGATGGTGATTGCCGGCGGCATGGTGCTTGCGATGTTCCGCCTGGCTGCCGCGGGAAAGCCTCTGCATGACGACTTCGCCGACAAGGCCGCCGTCGTTGACGGCGAGATGATCGACGTCATCAGCAACATGCCGCTGGTGCGCGCCTTCTGCGGCATCGGGCACGAGCATGAGCGGTTCGACGCGACCGTGAACCGGGAGCTCACCGCGCGCGGCCGCAGCCTGCGGTATCTCGAGAAGCTGCGGCTTATTCATGCCGGCGTCACTGTCGTGCTCACGATCGCCCTGATGGCCTGGGCGATCATGCTCTGGCAGGATGGCCGGGCGACCACGGGCGACGTCGTGCTGGTCTGCACCCTCGGTCTTTCCATTCTGAACGCCACGCGCGATCTCGCGGTGGCGCTGGTCGACGTCACCCAGCACGTTGCCCGACTGACCGAGGCAATCGCCACGCTGCTGGTGCCGCATGAATTGCGCGACCACCCCGAGGCCGAGCCGCTGGTGAAGAGCGGCGCCGCGATCGCGTTCAACAATGTCACCTTCGGCTATCCCGGCGGCGAAAAGATCTTCGAGCGCTTCAGCCTGCGCCTGCAACCCGGCCAGCGCGTCGGCCTGGTCGGCCAGTCCGGCGGCGGCAAGTCGACGCTGTTCACGCTGCTCCAGCGCTTCTACGATACCGACGAGGGCAGCATCACCATCGACGGCCAGGACATTTCCAAGGTGACGCAGCAGAGCCTGCGCGAGGCGATCTCCGTCGTGCCGCAGGACATCTCGCTGTTCCACCGCTCAATTCGCGAGAACATCCGCTATGGTCGCCCGAACGCGACCGACGACGAGGTGCTGCGTGCCGCGATTGCGGCACGCTGCGATTTCGTCGAAAGCCTGCCTGGCGGTCTCGACACCATGGTCGGCGACCGCGGCGTCAAGATGTCCGGCGGCCAGCGCCAGCGCATCGCGATTGCGCGCGCCTTCCTGAAGGACGCGCCGATCCTGCTGCTGGACGAGGCGACCGCCGCGCTCGACAGCGAATCCGAGGAGGCGATCCGCGAGGCGTTGTCGCGGCTGATGCGCGGCCGCACGGTCATCGCGATCGCGCATCGCCTCGCGACCCTGCGCAATTTCGATCGCGTGGTCGTGTTGAGGGGTGGTAAGATCATCGAGGACGGGTCGCCCGAGCGTCTGATGCAGGGCCACGGTCCCTATCGTGAGCTGGTCACGCAGGAAATGAGCCGGCTCGCCCAGGCCGCCGCGTAAACCAACAGTCGCGTTCGAGTCGGTTGCGTGTCGAAACAAGCGCAGGGGAGCTGCTGATGTCGGCTGAAGCCGTTACCCAATTCGTCTCCGTGACGCGGACCGTGGACCAGGTCGCGGAGCAGCCTTTCTATATCCCGATGACGGGACCGTCGGCGCGGCCGCGGCGTTCACTCAAGCACGACGACACCTTTATCGTGCTCGACAGCCATGGCGACATCGGCGCTTCGGCCGGCGGTCCCGATGGCCTGTTTCATCACGACACGCGCTACCTTGCGAGGCTCGAGCTCGTGCTCGACGATCTCCAGCCGTTGCTGTTGGGCTCGAACCTGCGCGACGACAATTCAGCCCTGACCGTCGATCTCACCAATCCGGACATTTACCGGCAGGGCAGCCTCGTGCTGCAAAAGGACCTGCTGCACATCGTACGCACGATCTTCCTGTGGCGCGGCACCGCCTATCAGCGCATCGGCGTGCAGAACCACGGCGACCGCCCGGCCGCTTTCGCGCTAACGCTGCTGTTCGACAACGATTTCGCCGATCTGTTCGAAGTCCGCGGCGAGCGGCGCCCGCGCCGTGGCATCGGCTCGAGCCGGCTATTGGGACCGACCGACGTGCTGTTCGACTACCGCGGTCTTGATGACGCCGAGCGCACCACGGGCCTGCATTTCGATCCGCGCCCGACAAAATTGTCGGTGAACGCCGCGACCTGGCAGCTCGAACTCGACCCTCATGAGTCGAAATCTCTGTTCGTGGCCGTGTCCTGCAATCGGCCGGTCGCGGAGAAGCCGGCGCGCTTTTTCAGAAGCCTGCTCGCCCACCGCCGCGAGATGCGCCGATCGACGATGGGCGCCGCCAGCATCGAGACCTCCAACAACATCTTCAACGAGGTGCTGTGCCAGGCCATGGCCGACCTCAACATGCTGATGACGGAGACGCCGCAGGGCCGCTATCCCTATGCGGGGATTCCCTGGTACTCGACGACGTTCGGCCGCGACGGGCTGATCACCGCGCTACAGATGCTGTGGGTCGATCCGCGAATCGCCAAGGGCGTGCTGCGGCGGCTCGCCCATTTCCAGGCCAAGGCGGTCGATCCGCTCGCCGATGCCGCGCCGGGCAAGATCCTGCACGAGATGCGCGGGGGCGAGATGGCGGCGCTGCGCGAGGTGCCGTTCGCGCAATATTACGGCAGCGTCGATTCCACGGCCTTGTTCGTCCTGCTGGCAGGAAGCTATTTCGAGCGCACCGGCGACGAGAAGACATTGACCGAGCTGTGGCCGGCCATCGAGGCGGGGCTGGCCTGGATCGACGGTCCGGGGGACCCCGACAAGGACGGCTTCGTCGAATATCAGCGCGCCACGGAAAAGGGCCTCGCCAACCAGGGCTGGAAGGATTCCTACGACGCGATCTTCCATGCCGATGGCCAGCTTGCGGAAGGCAATCTCGCGCTTGCCGAAGTGCAAGGTTACGTCTTCGCCGCCAAGCGGCGCGCCGCGCGCTGCGCGCTCCGGCTGGGCAAGCCTGATCTCGCCAGGAAGCTCGAGGCCGAGGCCAAGACGCTGGCCGAGCGTTTCGAGACCGCGTTCTGGTGCGAGGAGCTCGGCACCTATGCGCTTGCGCTCGACGGCAAGAAGCGGCCTTGCAAGGTGCGGACCTCGAACGCCGGCCAGATCCTGTTCAGCGGCATGATCCGCGAGGACCGCGCGCGCCTCGTTGCCGCCGATTTGATGCGGCCGCATTTCTTCTCGGGCTGGGGCATCCGCACCGTCGCTGTCGGCGAGGTGCGTTACAACCCGATGTCCTACCATGACGGGTCAATCTGGCCGCACGACAATGCGCTGATCGCGCTCGGGCTCGCGCGCTACGGGCTCAAACATTCGGTCGCGCATGTCTTCAAGGGACTGTTCGACGCCGCGACCTACATGGACCTGCGTCGGTTGCCCGAATTGTTTTGCGGTTTCCGGCGCGAAAAGCGGCGCGGCCCGACGCTCTATCCGGTCGCCTGCGCCCCGCAGGCCTGGGCCAGCGCAACCGCGTTCACGCTATTGGAGGCGGCGCTGGGCATCGAGTTCGACGTGGCGCGCGGCGAGATCCGGCTGCGCAATCCGCATCTGCCGGCGTTTCTGCACGAGGTGATCTTGCGCGATCTGCGTCTGGGCGAGTCCAGCGTGGACCTGCGCGTCAGCCGCCATGGCGACGACGTGGCGCTGGAGGTGTTGCGCACGCGTGGCCAGATCCAGGTCTCGATCGTGCTGGCGCGCTAGCGGCGCGCCGGAAGGAGGGTGCATGCGTACCGCCGGATGGTTGGCCCTGGGCGTCGTGATCGTCTGCGGAATGACGCTCGCCGTGTCACGCGCCGCGGAGGAGTCGCCCGCACCCTCGACCGAAGCGAATGCACCGCCGACGACGCAGCCGCCGGCGTCGGCGGTCCCCGTCACGCCAAAGAATGCCGCGCCACCGCCGTCGGTGACGATCATCGGCGCGAGCGATGCGCACGGTGTGCTTGGCCGTGACGTGCTCAGCGCGGCGAACGAGGACATGGGCCGCATCGTCGACGTCATCGTCGATCGGAGCGGGCACGTGCGCGCCGCCGTGATCGATTTCGGCGGCTTCCTCGGCGTTGGCAGCCGCAAGATCGTGGTGGACTGGAACGCGATGCGGTTCGGCAAGATCGTCAACAAGAAGGACAGCATCACGCTGGAATTGACCAAGGCACAGGTCGCAGCCGCGCCGGAATACAAGGAGGACACGCCGATGGTGGTGCTCGGCGCGTCCGGCAGCCTGCAGCCGCTGCAAGCTGTTCAGTGAGGCGCGGGGAGGGATGGCCGCCGGTGCTGTTGTCGAGGAAGCCGAATCATGCGGATCGCGAGGGCCGCGTTGAGCAGGACAACGTTTCGCTGTCGCCTGCCGCCATTCCGGCGCCGTCGCGCCAGAGCCTGCGCGGCCTCGACTGGTTCATCTTCTTCCTCGCCGACGTGCAGACCGGATTCGGGCCGTTTATCGCCGTCTATCTGACGACCCAGAAATGGACCCAGGTCGAGATCGGCCTCGTGCTGTCGATCGGCGGCATCGTTGCGCTGATCGGCCAGATGCCGGGCGGCGCCATTATCGATGCTGCGAAATCCGAGCGACTGGTCGCAGGTCTCGCGATCGCCACCATCGGCTGCTGCGCGCTCGCCTATGCGGCGATGCCGATCTTCCCCGTGGTGGTGACTGCGGCCACCCTGCACGCGGCAGCGAGCTGCGTGCTCGGACCGGCGATCGCGGCGATCAGCCTCGGTCTGGTCGGCCCGCTCGCGATCGGAGAGCGTCTCGGCCGCAACGCGCGCTTTGCTTCGCTTGGCAACGGCGTTGCGGCCGCGGTGATGGGAACGGCCGGCTATCTGCTGTCGAGCCGCTCGGTATTCCTGGTCACCTTCCTGCTCGCAATCCCCACCTTGATCGCGCTCTCTCGCATCCGCGAGCATGAGGTCGACATCGCGCGCTGTCACGGCGAGATGCCGCGCGAGGCGGAGGATCGCGGCGACACCAATATCTGGCATCTGATCCGGCAGCGCCCGCTCATCGTCTTTGCGCTCAGCGTGCTCCTGTTGCAGCTCGCGAACGCCTCGATGATGCCGCTGATGGCAAGCGCGGTGACGGCGCGATCGAGCGAGTGGGCGACGGTGCTCGTCGCTTTTTGCATCGTCGTGCCGCAGGCGATCGTGGCGCTGCTGTCGCCGAGCGTAGGGCGCAAGGCGCAAGCGTGGGGCCGCAGGCCGCTGCTGCTGATCGGATTCGCGGCGCTGACGATTCGCGGTCTGCTGTTCGCGACCGTGCGCGATCCGTATCTGCTGGTGCTGGTGCAGGTGTTCGACGGCCTCACCGCGGCGGTGTTCGCGGTGATGATCCCGTTGATCGTGGCCGACGTCGCCTTCGGGAGCGGCCATTTCAACCTCGCGCAGGGCATCGTCGGCACGGCAATGGGCATCGGCGCGTCGATGAGCACCGCGCTTGGCGGCTATGTCAGCGATAAATTCGGAAATGCCATGGCGTTCACCGGACTGTCCGGCGTCGCGGCGACGGGACTTCTGCTTATTCTGCTTGTGATGCCGGAGACGCGGCGCAAGGGCATGGTCGCAGCAAAAGAAATGGCCGGCTGAACCAATTCAGCCGGCCATGAGCGGGTGGGAGAGGGGAGATCAGGCGTCGAGATTGTGCAGGCGTGCGCGGTTGCGCAGCACGATCTGGCGGGCGCCCGAGAAGCCGAGAATGCCCTGGGCGTGAAGCTGCGACAGCGCGCGCGAGACGGTCTCGAGCGTGAGACCGAGATAGTCGCCGATGTCGCGGCGGCACATCGGCAGCGCCATCATGCCGGCAACCGCGAGGCGACGGTCCATTTCGAGCAGGAAGGTGGCGACGCGCTCCATCGCGGTCTTGCGGCCCAGCAGCAGCATGTGGTCTTCGGCGTGGCGAAGTTCACCGGCGGTCATCGCCCAGAGCTTGCGGGCGACCTGGACGTCGGTGGCTGCGGCCTTCTCGAGGCTCGCGCGCTTCACGAGGCGCACCGTGGTGTCGATGATAGCTTCAGCGGCAAGGCGGTGCGTGGTGCCGGATTCGAGGCCGAACACATCGCCGGAAAGGTGGAAGGAGCCGATCTGGCGGCGGCCGTCGGAGAGAAGCTTGTAGCTGCGCACGGCGCCGGTGACGACCTGATAGACATACTCAGCCGGCTCGTCCTCACCATAGATCTCCTCTTCCTTGCGGTAGGAGAACTCGGTGGCCACGAGGCCTACATGGCCGGCGATCGCGCCGAACTGATCGGAGACGGGATGGGCGGGTGCGATCTTGCCACCGATCGGGGTGTTGATCGCCGGGGTGTTGAAGGTCTGGGTCAGCATCTGCGCCATCTCCGTTGTGATGACGCCTTGGTACGCGGTATCGGGTGCCTCGAAAATTTCGCGAGATATCTTAAGGGTGTTGCCTTACGTAGAATCCCGTAGGTCAGCTATGGACCCGGTTCTGGATGGCGTGGCGAATGCGTTTGACCAGGTTTTCGTCCAGAAGCGGCTTCAGAATCACTTCATTCACGCCCGCGGCCGCCGCCCGGGCCGAGATATTCGAGTCGGGATAGCCGGTGATCAGGATCACCGGGGTATCGCCCTCGGACTGGCGCAGTCGCCCGGCCAGCTCGATGCCGTTGATGTCGGGCATTTTGTAGTCGATCACGTAACAGTCTGCACCGGACGGGCTCGCCGCATTGAGCAGCGCCGTGGCGTTCCTGAAGGTCCGCACGGCAAAACCGTCGGTTTCCAACAAGAACTTCAGCGAGCCGAGCACAGCGGCGTCATCGTCGACCACATAGACGGTTGGCTTTGCGGGTGCTGACATCTGGAGCCGCTCGGGATGGGAGCTGATCGCAATCATTCCGATCTGGTAGCACAGGGCGAGCGGAGGGTTTTGACTTGCCTCAACTCCTGTTGACTTCAATCGTTGAGCATTCCGGCGCGCATCGCTAGCCGGACCAGCTCGGACAGGCTGTTGGCCTGCATCTTGGTCATCACATTGGCCCGGTAGACCTCGATGGTCCGCGGGCTGATGTCGTACTCGCGGGCGATCAGCTTGTTGGAGAGGCCCGCGATCAGCCCCTCCATGACCTGGCGTTCCCTGGGGCTCAGGGAAGCGACGCGAGCGGCGACGTCCTGGGCGATGGCCTCGTTCTTGGCCGCTGGCTCGCCCTCGCGGATCGCGGATTCGATCATGGCGACGAGGCGGTCATCTTCGAACGGCTTTTCCAGGAAATCCATGGCACCGAGCTTCATCGCCTCGACCGCGAGCGGCACGTCGCCATGGCCGGTCATGATCAGGATCGGAAACCGGCTGCGCTGGGCCTTCAGGCGCTTGAGAAGCTCGATCCCATCGATGCCGGGCATCCGCACGTCGGAGACAACGCAACCGAAGGCGAGGCCGGGCAGGGCATCGAGAAAACTCTGCGCGTTGTCGAACAATGTGACGCCGAAGCCAGCTGAATCCAGCAGGAAATTCAGCGAATCCCGCATCGCCTCGTCGTCGTCAATGACGTAGATGATTCCCTTGGTCGTCATGGATCAGTTCTCGTCGGCTGCCGGCAACGTGAAGCGGAATGTCGCCCCACCCGATACGTTGCTCTCGGCCCACATCCGGCCGCCGTGAGCCTCGATGATCGAGCGGCTGATGGACAGTCCCACGCCCATGCCGGTGTCTTTGGTGGTGAAAAAAGTCTGAAACAGGTTTGGCATGACGTCGTCCTGGAAGCCGGAGCCGGAATCGGAGACCTCGATCTCGATCATGTCGTCGGCGACGCGAGAGTTGGTGACGACGAGCTCGCGCCGTGGCGACTGCGCCATTGCTTCCAGCGCATTGCGGAACAGGTTGACCAGCACCTGCTGGATTTGCACCCGGTCGGCGAGCACGAGATCGGCGTTGGGATTGAGGCTGAAACGGAGCTGTACGTTCTGCTCGCGCGCGCCGGCGAGCCCGAGCGCGCCGGCCTCCTCGATCAGCTTGGACAGGCTCTCGACCCTTTTCTCAGATTCGCCGCGGGAGACGAAGTCGCGCAAGCGGCGGATGATCTGGCCGGCGCGCAGCGCCTGCTCGGCGGCGCGGTCCAGCGCGCTCTCGATCTTCGGTGTATTCGGATCCTGGCTTCCGGCGAGCAGCCGCCGCGACCCCTTCATGTAGTTGCTGATCGCTGCCAGCGGCTGGTTGAGCTCGTGAGCGAGCGCGGACGCCATTTCGCCCATCGCGCTCAACCGCGAGACGTGGACGAGCTCGGATTGCAGTTCCTGGAGCCGCGCCTGGGTTTGCTGATGCTCGGTGAGATCGCGGACGAAACCGGTGAAATAGGGCTCGCCGCCGGACTGCATCTCGCCGATCGACAGGTGCATCGGGAAGGTCGTGCCGTCGCGCCGCTTGCCGGTCACGATGCGGCCGATACCAATGATGTGCGGGTCGCCCGTTGTCCGGTAGCGCGCGATGTAGCCGTCGTGACGCGAGTTGTCGGGCTCCGGCATCAGGATGCGCACGTTCTGGCCGATCACCTCCGGCTCGGCCCAGCCGAACAGGCGCTCGGCCGCCGAGCTGAACAGCTGGATGATGCCGTGGCCGTCGATGACGATCATGGCGTCGGGAATCGTCTGCAGGATCGAGCGGAGGTGGTTCTCGCGGGTGCGAAGAGCCTCCTCGACCTGCTTCTCCTCATCAATGTCAAGAAAGATGCCGCTGAGATGCCGGGCGGCGCCGGCCTCGTCCCGAATCAGCCCCGCGCGGGCGCGGATCCACTGTCCTTTGCCCGACGCCCCCGTGACCTTGAACGACACGTCGAAGCTGCCGCCCCATTCGGAGACGCGCCGGATCGCGACCTCGATCCGCTCGCGGTCGTTCGGCTCCAGCCGGGACAGAAATAGCGCGTAACTCACCGATTGGTCAGATTCGATTCCGAACAGGATCCTGGCCGTCTCCGACCACTCCAACTCCAGCGACTTGAGGTCGAGATCCCAGGTCCCAACGCCAAATCCTTCGATTCGGACGCGGAAATGCTCGCCCAGACTGTCATCTCCCGGATGAATTACACGGGTTGGCGCCAAGCGATCACTCCCATGCTCATGCGGGGGGCCGCATACTGTTACCGCTGAGGCAATGTCGCCCAAGGACGGGTTGGAGGCAAGTTCCGATATCTTAGACCATCGGCAGATTCCCCGTGGCGTGGTGCTCCGTGGGCTTGATCTATCTCATCCTGCCAGCCGGCGGCGGGCCTACGATCGGATCAAAGCTCATTGCCCCGGAGACTCCGATGACATACGCGACCGTAATGGTCAGCCTGGCGCTCGATCAGTCCAACGACGCGCGTCTTCAGGTCGCGGGCGAGCTTGCCGAACGATTTGAGGCGTCGATCATCGGCGTTGCTGCGGCGCAGTTCGCCCCGCCGCTCTATTTCAGCGACGGCACCGTAGCGCAGGGACTGATCGATGAGGGAGAGGCCTCCGTCAGGCGACGCCTGGGCGAACTCGAGGCGCAATTCCGCGCCGCAATCAGGAATCGCGGCGGACATGTGGAATGGCGCAGCGCCATGGATTTCCCGGCGCGCTTTACGTTCACCCAGGCGCGTTGCGCCGACATCATCGTCACCGGCGGGCAGAGCCCGGCCTTCTCCGACGCCTTCGCGCTCGCGAGCCCCAAGGATCTGGTGATGCAAGCCGGCCGGCCAATCCTGGTCGTGCCCGACGGCGTCAACTGGCTCGACCTGCGCAGCATCCTGGTGGCGTGGAAGGATACGCCGGAAGCGCGGCGGGCGCTCGCCGATGCGCTGCCGATACTGCGCAAGGCCAGGGATGTCACCGTCCTCGCAATTCCCGAAGGCGACGACGACCGCCCTGCCGTGGTCGCCGGCGCGACCGACGTGACGGCGTGGCTTGCCCGCCACGGCGTGACCGCGACGGCGCGCGTTTCCGAAGCGGCCCGGAACGAAACCGTCGCCGGGCAACTGGAGAAAGTTGCGGGCGATGTCGGCGCCAGCCTGGTCGTCGCCGGCGCCTACGGTCATTCGCGCTTCCGCGAACTGATCCTCGGCGGCGTCACCCAGTATCTGGTCACTCAATCTGCCCGCTGCGTGCTGCTGTCGCACTGACGCGGGAGCGATGCAAGACGAATCAAAGAGGACGCGCCGTGTACAGATTTCTTGAGCAGACCGTCGACGGCTACATGACGCACGACGTCAGGACGGTGAGGCGCGACCTCGACCTGCTCGCGCTCAGCGAGATGTTCGAACGCGACGATTTCAATTCCTATCCCGTCGAGGACGACGGACAGGTCGTCGGCATCGTCACCAAATTCGACATCCTGAAGTGCTTCGCCTTCACGCCGAGCCAGATGCTGCCGCGCTATCACGACCTGATGAGCCGTAAGATCGGCGACGTCATGACGCCCGACTTTATCTATGTCAGCCCCGACACGCGGCTGACGCGCGTGCTCCAGATCATGGTCGAGCACCGCATCAGGAGCATCATCGTGCTCAATGGCGCGCAGAAGCTGGTCGGAATCGTCGCTCGCGAGGACGTCATTACGGCGCTCAAGGCGACGGCACGGGAGTGACAAGGCGGCTGCGTGATTTTACGGAAGATTCTTTTTCTTCCCTTCTCCCCCTGTGGGAGAAGGTGGCATAGGCGGCCTTCGGCCGCCGTTCTTAAGAAGGCCGAGGCGAAGCTTCGGCTATGGCGCCGGATGAGGGGTTTTCTCCCCCGAAACACTCTTCGTGTGGGACCAACCCCTCACCCAAGTGAGTGTGCGGGACGGTCCTCGCTGCCCTCTCCCGCAAGGGGAGAGGGCACTGCAACTGGCGCCGCATCGCCCACATTAACAGAAATCCATCTCCCTTGATTTCAATCAATTCCCTGCGAGGGTGAATGTGGTTTCTGGCCCTGTGTTCTTTCAGAGAGAATCCGCATGAGCCAGCCCTCCATCTCCAAGTCCATGACGTCAGGTGAAAGCGGCCTGGCTGTCGTGTTCGCGGTCACCGCCTTCCTCTGCGTGATTGCCTCGGCCAAGGCGCTCGATGCGCCCTTCGCATTCCATGCCGCGCTGAGCGCGGCGGCGAGCCTGGCCGCCGTCTTCTGCATCATCAACCGCTACCTCGACCGGCCGGCGGCGCTGCCGCCAGCGGAGATCAACGGCCGGCCCAATTACAACATGGGCCCCATCAAGTTCTCCTCCGTCATGGCGATGTTCTGGGGCATTGCCGGCTTTCTCGTCGGCCTCATCATCGCCTCGCAACTGGCGTGGCCGGCGCTGAACTTCGATCTGCCCTGGACCAGCTTCGGCCGCCTGCGTCCGCTGCACACGTCCGCGGTGATCTTCGCTTTCGGCGGCAACGTCCTGATCGCGACATCCTTCTACGTCGTCCAGAAGAGCTGCCGCGTTCGCCTTGCAGGCGATCTGGCGCCCTGGTTCGTCGTCGTAGGCTACAACTTCTTCATCCTGATCGCCGGCACCGGCTATCTGCTCGGCGTCACTCAGTCGAAGGAATATGCCGAGCCGGAATGGTACGCCGATCTGTGGCTCACCATCGTCTGGGTCACCTATCTGCTGGTCTTCCTTGCCACGATCATCAAGCGCAAGGAGCCGCACATCTTCGTCGCGAACTGGTTCTATCTCGCTTTCATCGTGACGATTGCGGTCTTGCATCTCGGCAACAACCCGGCGCTGCCGGTCTCGGTGTTCGGCTCTAAATCCTATATCGCCTGGGGCGGCATCCAGGACGCCATGTTCCAGTGGTGGTACGGCCACAACGCGGTTGGCTTCTTCCTGACCGCCGGCTTCCTCGCCATCATGTACTACTTCATCCCCAAGCGCGCCGAGCGGCCGATCTACTCCTACCGCCTCTCGATCATCCACTTCTGGGCGCTGATCTTCCTCTACATCTGGGCCGGCCCGCACCATCTGCACTACACGGCACTGCCGGACTGGACCCAGACGCTCGGCATGACCTTCTCCATCATGCTGTGGATGCCGTCCTGGGGCGGCATGATCAACGGCCTGATGACGCTGTCGGGCGCCTGGGACAAGCTGCGCACTGATCCCGTGCTGCGCATGCTCGTGGTCTCCGTCGCCTTCTACGGCATGTCGACCTTCGAAGGCCCGATGATGTCGATCAAGGTGGTCAATTCGCTCAGCCACTACACCGACTGGACCATCGGCCACGTGCACTCCGGCGCGCTCGGCTGGGTGGGCTTCGTCTCCTTCGGCGCGCTCTACTGCCTCGTGCCCTGGATCTGGAATCGGAAGGGCCTCTACAGCCTCAAGCTCGTCAACTGGCACTTCTGGATCGCGACGCTCGGCATCGTCCTCTACATCTCGGCGATGTGGGTGTCCGGCATCCTCCAGGGCCTGATGTGGCGCGCCTACACCTCGCTCGGCTTCCTCGAATATTCCTTCATCGAGACCGTCGAGGCGATGCATCCCTTCTACATCATCCGCGCTGCCGGCGGCGGGCTGTTCCTGATCGGCGCGTTGATCATGGCCTATAATCTCTGGATGACGGTTCGCGTCGGCGAACAGGAAGTCCAGATGCCCGTCGCTCTCCAGCCGGCGGAATGAGGAGTTTTCCATGTCGTTCTGGACACGCCACCAAATCTTCGAAAAGAACTCGATCATCCTGGTCGTCGGCATCCTGCTGGTGATCGCGATCGGCGGTCTCGTCGAGATCACCCCGCTGTTCTACCTCAAGAGCACGATCGAGGCGGTCGACGGGATCAGGCCGTATACGCCGCTGGAGCTCGCCGGGCGCAACGTCTACGTCCGCGAGGGCTGCTATCTCTGCCATTCGCAGATGATCCGCCCCTTGCGCGACGAGGTCGAGCGCTACGGTCATTTCTCGCTGGCCGCCGAAAGCATGTACGACCATCCGTTCCAGTGGGGCTCGAAGCGCACCGGTCCCGATCTTGCCCGCGTCGGCGCCAAATATTCCGACGACTGGCACGTCACCCATCTGACCAACCCGCGCGCAATCGTGCCGCAGTCGGTGATGCCGGGCTATCCATTCCTCAGCAAGACCGAGGTCGATCCGGACACGATCGCCGACCACATGCGCACGCTGCGGACCGTCGGCACGCCCTACACCGACGACCAGATCGCCAATGCGGGCGCCGACATGAAGGCCCAGGCCGATCCTGACAATGCCGGCTCCGACGCTTTCACCAAGCGCTACGCCAAGGCCGTGGTGCGCAACTTCGACGGCAAGGCCGGCACGCCGACCGAGATGGACGCGCTGATCGCCTATCTCCAGATGCTCGGCACGCTGGTCGACTTCAAGATCTACAACGAGAAAGCCAATCTTCGCTGAGAAGGCACCAACGATGAAAGCCATCCTGACCCTCGACAATCTCGCGTCCGGTCTCGTGACCACGATCTGGACGCCGGTGTTCGTCGCGATCTTTGTCGCGATCATCGCCTACGCATTCTGGCCCCGTAACAAGGCAGCTTTCGACGAAGCGGCACACCTGCCGTTGCGGGAGGAGTAAGAGATCATGACCGATCATCATAGCGACATCGATCCCGTCTCCGGGAGGTCCACGACCGGACATGAGTGGGACGGCATCAAGGAGCTCAACACGCCGCTGCCGCGCTGGTGGGTAATCACCTTCTACCTCACCATCGTCTGGGCGATCGGCTACTGGATCGTGTATCCGGCCTGGCCGCTGATCTCGGGCAATACGCACGGCGTGATGGGGTACTCCTCGCGTGCCGACGTTGCGGTCGAGCTCGCCAACCTCGAGACGATCCGCGGAGCCAAGATGGTTGCCCTGGGCTCGGCCTCGCTCGCCGACATCGAGAAGGATCCGGCGCTGCTGGCGCTCGCGCGCGCCAAGGGCAAGACCGTGTTCGGTGACAATTGCGCGCCATGTCACGGCTCAGGCGGCGCCGGTGCCAAGGGCTATCCCAACCTGAACGACGACGACTGGCTGTGGGGCGGCACGCTCGACCAGATCATGCAGACCATCCAGTTCGGCGCACGCTCCGGCCATGCCAAGGCGCACGAAGGCCAGATGCTCGCATTCGGCAAGGACGGCGTGCTGAAACCGGACGAGATCGTCACGGCCGCCAATTATGTCCGGGCATTGTCGGGCCTTCCGACCCGCAAGGGCTATGACGCGGCCAAGGGCGAGAAGATCTTCGCGGAGAATTGCGTCGCCTGCCATGGCGACGGCGGCAAGGGCAACCCGGAGATGGGCGCGCCCAACCTGACCGACAAGATCTGGCTCTATGGTTCGGACGAGGCGACGCTGATCGAGACCATCAGCCAGGGCCGCGCGGGCGTGATGCCGGCCTGGGAAGGCCGGCTCGATCCCGCCACCATCAAGGCGATGGCAGTTTACGTCCACTCGCTGGGCGGCGGAAAATAGCCAACCGGCAGCAAGCGGGGGCGAACAAAAACGCCCCCGCTTGCGCTGGATCAACTGACGCGGCGGTGTCGGGTCTAGGTTTTATCGCACCTTTCGAAAGCTGCAGGCGATGAACAGGCCCGTGAACCCAAAAGACCTCCCATTAGACGATGACAACGGGCCGCTCTATGTGGCCCAGAAGAAAGTCTATCCTCAGAGCATCTCCGGCACCTTCCGCCGGATCAAATGGGGCCTGATGGCGTTCTGCCTCGGCGTCTACTACTTCCTGCCGTTCGTGCGCTGGAACCGCGGCCTCGGTGCTCCGAGCCAGGCGGTGCTGATCGATCTTCCCAACAGCCGCTTCTATTTCTTCTTCATCGAGCTGTGGCCGCAGGAGGTCTACTACTTCACCGGCCTGCTGATCGTCGCCGCGGTGGCGCTATTCCTGATGAACTCGGTCGGCGGCCGCATCTGGTGCGGCTATCTCTGTCCGCAGACGGTGTGGACGGACTTGTTCTATGCGGTCGAGCGTCTGATCGAGGGCGACCGACGCGAGCGGATGAAGAAGGACAAATCGTCCGACCCGATGAAGCTGGAGCGCATCTCCGAGATCGTGCTCAAGCATTCGATCTGGCTCTTGATCGGATGGTGGACCGGCGGCGCCTGGGTGCTCTATTTCAACGACGCACCGACGCTGGTTAGGGAACTCGTCACCTTCCAGGCGCCGATGATCGCCTATATCTGGATCGGCATCCTGACTGCTACGACCTACGTGCTCGCCGGTTTCATGCGCGAGCAGGTTTGCACCTATATGTGCCCGTGGCCGCGGATCCAGGCCGCGCTCACCGACGAATGGGCGCTGAACGTGACCTATCGTTACGATCGCGGCGAGAAGCGTACGTCGGTGAAGAAGGCGATCGAGCTGCGCGCGCTCGGCGAGCAAGTCGGCGACTGCGTCGACTGCTATCAATGCGTCGCCGTGTGTCCGACCGGCATCGACATTCGCAATGGGCCGCAGCTCGAATGCATCCAGTGCGGGCTCTGCATCGACGCCTGCGACAACGTGATGACGAAGATCGGCCGGCCGAAGCGGCTCATCGGCTATGACAACGACGTCAACATCCAGCGCCGCCAGCAAGGCAAGGCGCCGGTCTATCGCATCGTCCGGGCCCGCACCGTCGCCTACAGCGCGATCATCGCGGCGGTCGGCGGCATCATGATCTATACGTTGGCGACCCGCAGCCTGCTCGACGTCAACGTGCTGCACGACCGCAATCCGGTCGCGGTCAGGCTCAGCGACGGCTCGATCCGCAACGCCTACACGGTGCGGCTGCTCAACAAGAGCGGCTACGACCGCGTCATCGCGATCGACGCGAACGGTCCGGTCAATGCGACGATCCATGTCATCGGGATCGATTCCGTGACGCCGGACCGGCCGATCATCGTGGTTCCGCGCGACTCCACCAGCGAGCTGCGACTGCTCGTGACCGCGCCGGCGGAGGGCAACCCGGAAAAGTCGATCCCGGTTCGCTTTCACGTCACCGATATCGGCCTTGGCGAAGTCGCCAGCGCCACCGACAATTTCGTCGCGCCGTAGGATCAGGAGCCCGCCATGGCAACCAAGCCGCTGACCGGAACCAAGGTGTTTCTGATGCTGGTCGCCTTCTTCGGCGTCGTGATCGGCGTCAACGTGACCATGATGAAGCTTGCGATCGCGACGCTGCCAGGGACGGACGTCGACAGCCCCTATGCCGCGGGCTTGACCTATGACCGCGAGATCTCGGCGGCCCAGGACCAGACCGCGCGCAAATGGAAGGTCAACGCCCATGTCGAGCGCCGCGCCGATGGCGGCGCCGTGCTTCAGGTCGAGGCGCGCGACGCCAGCGGCCAGCCGATCGCCGGACTGAAATTCGGCGGCCGCCTGGAGCGGCCGACCGACAAGCGCGCCGATCTCGCCATCGAGCTCTCGGAGGCCGGCATCGGCCTCTATCGCGGCAATGCCGCATCGGTCGCGCCGGGCCAGTGGGACCTCGTGATCGAGGGCGAGGCGCGGGGAACGCGCGTGTTCATGTCGCGCAACCGCGTGATCCTGAACTGAAGGATTTTGCCATGCACGTCTCGCGGGACTTCTCGCATTACGTCCGGACTGCGGGCGAGGGCGTCCAGCACATCGATCTCGCGGTCGAGGGCGTTCACTGCGCCGGCTGCATGGCCAAGATCGAGCGCGGGCTGTCCGCGATTCCCGACGTCACGCTGGCGCGTGTGAACCTCACCGACCGGCGCGTTGCGCTGGAATGGAAGGCGGGCACGCTCGATCCGGCCCGCTTCATCGACCGCCTCGAGGAGCTCGGCTACAAGGCCTATCCTTACGAGACCGAGAGCGCGGAGGCGACCGAGGTCGCCGAATCCCGCTTCCTGTTGCGCTGCCTCGGCGTCGCCGCGTTCGCCACCATGAACGTGATGATGCTGTCGATCCCGGTGTGGTCCGGCAACGTCTCGGACATGCTGCGGGAGCAGCGCGATTTCTTCCACTGGCTGTCGGCGCTGATCGCACTGCCGGCGGCGGCCTATGCCGGCCAACCGTTCTTCCGCTCGGCCTGGCGCGCGCTGTCGGCCAAGACCACCAACATGGACGTGCCGATCTCGATCGGCGTGACGCTGGCGCTCGGCATGTCCGTGGTCGAGACCATCAACCACGCCGAGCACGCCTATTTCGACGCGGCGATCATGCTGCTCACTTTCCTCCTGGTCGGCCGCGTCCTCGACCAGAACATGCGGCGGCGGACCCGCGCGGTCGCGGGCAATCTCGCCGCGCTCAAGGCGGAGACCGCGGCCAAGTTCGTCGGGCCTGACGAGATATCCCAAGTGCCGGTGGCCGCGATCTATCCCGGCGACATCGTCCTGCTGCGACCCGGCGAGCGCTGCGCGGTCGACGGCACCGTGATCGAGGGCCGTTCCGAGATCGACCAGAGCCTGATCACCGGCGAGACGCTCTACGTCACGGCAGGCCAAGGCACGCCGGTCTATGCGGGATCGATGAACATCTCGGGCAGCTTGCGGGTGCGGGTCTCGGCGGCCTCCGAGGCGACGCTGCTCGCCGAGATCACCCGGCTGCTCGACAATGCGCTGCAGGCGCGCTCGCGCTACATGCGGCTCGCCGACCGCGCCTCGCGACTCTACGCGCCCGTGGTGCATGCCACCGCGCTCGTCACCATCCTCGGCTGGGTCATTGCGGGCGCCGGCTGGCATGATGCGATCGTGACCGGCGTCGCGGTGCTGATCATCACCTGTCCCTGCGCGCTCGGACTCGCCATTCCGACGGTGCAGACAGTGGCCTCGGGCGCGATGTTCAAGGCGGGTGTCCTGCTGAATTCCGGCGATGCCATCGAGCGTCTCGCGGAAGCCGATCACGTCATCTTCGACAAGACCGGGACGCTGACGCTGCCCGATCTCGAAGTGATGAATGCGGCCGATATCCCCGCTGATATCTTCGAGCTTGCCGGACGGCTCGCGCTGTCGAGCCATCATCCGGTCGCCGCCGCGGTCGCGCAGGCCTGCGACGCCAGATCGCCTATCGTCGGCGCGGTCGAGGAGGCCGGCCAGGGCGTGCGCGCTGTCGTCGACGGCATCGAGATTCGCCTCGGCCGTCCGTCCTTCTGCGGCGCCGAGACGCTGGTCTCGGACGTGACAAATCTGGATCCCGAAGCCTCCGTCGTGGCTTTCAGCAAGGGTGGCGAAAAATTCATCCTCTCTGTGCGCCAGGGCCTCCGTCCCGATGCGCAGGCTGTGATCGCGGGGCTCAAGGCGCGCAATATCGGCATCGAGATTCTCTCCGGCGACCGTGAACCGGCTGTGATCGCGGCGGCCCACGCGTTGGGCGTCTCCGAATGGCGGGCCGGGGTGACGCCGGCCGACAAGATCGCGCGGATCGAGGTCCTGAAGCAGCGGGGCATGAAGGTCCTGATGGTCGGCGACGGCATGAACGATGCGCCGTCGCTGGCGGCGGCCCACGTCTCAATGTCGCCGATCTCGGCCGCGCATTTGAGCCAGGCGACCGCCGATCTCGTCTTCCTCGGCCGGCCGCTGGCCCCGGTCGTCGCCGCTATCGATGCGTCACGCAAGGCGCTGCACTTGATGCGGCAGAATCTCTGGCTTGCGATCGGCTACAATGTCCTCGCGGTGCCGGTCGCGATCAGCGGCGTCGTGACGCCCCTGATCGCGGCTGCCGCCATGAGCGGATCATCGATCCTGGTCATGCTGAATTCGTTGCGTGCGCGCAACGCCTCGCGGGAGATCGTGTGATGGAAATTTTGGTCATCCTGGTACCGCTGGCGCTGATGCTCGGTCTCGCCGGTCTCGTCGCCTTCCTCTGGTCGCTCCGGAGCGGCCAGTACGACGATCTCGACGGCGCCGCCTGGCGCGCCATCGCCGACGACGAGCCGCCGCAGGAAGCGCCGGCCAAGCGCTAGCGCTTCAGGCCAAGGGTGAGCAGAGCGGCCGCAGCGAGGGCCGCGCCGACACCCGCGACGCACGCTTGCCAGCCGAAGCCGTCGAACAGTCGGCCGAGCACGGCCGTCCCGACCAGGCCGCCGCAGAAGTAGCAGGCAAGATAGGTCCCGCTGGCGATGCCGCGGCTGTCGGTCGCCGCCTGTCCTACGAATCCTGTCGCAGCCGCTTGCGCGAAGAAGGTGCCGACGCCGACCAGAACCATGCCGGTGATGACTTCGCCCAGATGCGGCGCCAGCATCAGCGGCAGCCCGATCCCGGCGATGGCGAGCGAGCCCCAGATCGTCGGACGCGTTCCGAGGCGCGATGCCACTCTGCCCGCCAGCAAGGTCGTGACGACCGACGGCAGGAAGACAAAATAGACAAGGCCCAGGTCCATCATGCCAAGCGACAGCGGCGGCTGGACCAGCACAAAATTCACGAAGGTGAAGGTGCCGATGAAGGCGAACAGGATGCAGAATCCGATGCCGAAGGCCGCGCGCAACTGCGGATTGCGCCAGTGCGCGATCGCGGCGGAGAGGGGCGATCCCGCAGTCATCATCGCATGCATCGGCTGCACGCGCCCGATGGTGAAATAGACCAGCACCGCGCCGGCCAGATTGAGGGCTGCGAAGAAATAAAAATTCCAGGCGAGGCCCAAGCCGTCGGCGACCGCCGCCGAGATCAGCCGGCCGACCAGGTTGCTGGCGACATTGCCGGTGATGTAGGCGGCAAAGGCGCCGCCGGCATCCATCGTGCTGCATTGCTCGCCGAGATAGGCGAGGGTGAGCGCGAAGGCGGATGCCATGCACAGGCCCTGCGCGACCCGCAAAGCGGTGAAGACCGCGAGATTTGGTGCGGTCGCCAGCAGGCTGGTGGGGACTGCCAGCAGCGCGAGGCTGAGCAGGATGCCGGTCCGCCGGTTGATGCGCGGGCTGAAGAAGCCGACGACGAGGCTGGCTACCGCCATGCCGAAGGTGCTGGCATTGACGGCAAAGCCCATCGCCGCCGGTGTGACGCCGTAATGGCGCGTCAGCGAAGGCAGGATCGCCTGCGTCGCGAACAGGTCGACGACAGTCAGGAAGGCGGTCAAGCCGATGACGAGGGAGCAAAGCGCGAGACCTGGCGAATACGCGTCTGTCGTCATCGCGGTCGGCTTGATCGGCGCGGAAAGATCGGTCACGGCAGGCCTCCCTTGTGATGAATGTGGCGCCCGCGTGCAGGGCAGCATGGGGATCGCGGGCGCCACATTCCGTCACGCGTGCGCTGGGGTCGCGCACCCGTTACATGTTGTGGTCGTGCGGGTCCTTGCGGACGTCGCCGACATAGAGAATGACCGTTTCCTTGCCGAGGTTCTTCCACCAGTGCGAGGTGCCGGACACCTCCGGGCGGATGTCGCCGGCCTTGTGCACGATCGGATCGACGCAGTTGGAGGCATATTCGACGATCTCGCCCTGCTGCACGAAGATCAGGGCAGGGCGGTCGTCATGGCTGTGCCAGGGCACGATGCCACCGGGCTCGATGGTCAGCTTGCGGAAGCGCAGCTCGCGACCTTCGATATGCGCCGGCTGCTTGCCGAGGTCGATCGCGCCGAGCGTCGTATCGGTGACGCCGACCGGCTTGTAGTCGACCATCTGGTGCGCGTTCGGCTTGATCTTGTCGGCCGGGCATTCGCCTGCGAAGATGGGCTGTGCCGAGAGCGTCAAAGCGCCGGCGACCGCAAGTCCCAGCCAGCTTGCGCGGGAAAGTTCGATAGTGTTGAACATCGGGAAGTCTCCTCTGTTGGCCGCGACCTCGAATGCCGTCGGCTATGATCTCAGTTTCCTCGAGATCATGTGTTCGTTGAAATGCCGTGTCTCTCTCGAAACCATAGCGAGCCGCTATGCGCGTCCGAGCATGTGCTTGATGTCGGCGGAGAAGGTCGGATAGGCATAGACGTTGTCGCGGATCTGGCTCGCCGTGATGCCAAACTTGATCGCAAGCCCGAAGATATTGATGAGCTCCTGGCTGGTGTGGCCGACAAGGTGCGCGCCGATCACACGGTCGGTGGCGCGATCGACGATCACTTTCGACCAGGCGACGGTCTCGGCATAGGACCGCGCCGAGAACCAGTCGCGCATGTCGTTGACGTGGACCTCGATGGCGGATTCGTTCTGCCGTGCCGCCGCTTCGGTCAGACCGACGGCAGCGAGCGTCGGTACGGTGTAGACCGCCGTGGCCATGCCCGCGTAGTCGGGCGCATGTCGTGGTCCGTCGACGATGTTGCGGCCTACGATGTCGCCTTCGTAGGTGGCAACCGGCGAAAGTTGTGGCGAGATCGGTACGGCATCGCCGCAGACATGAACCCGAGGATTTGAGGTCGAACGCAAGTGGCAGTCGACCGAGATTCGTCCGTTTGCGTGTTCGACCTGACCGGCCGCAAGGTCGAGGGAATCGGTATTGGCCACCCGGCCGGCACCGTTGACTACACGATCCGCCTCGACCGCCCGCTCGACCCCGTCTTGGGCAAAGACCACCCTGAACCCGTTGCCGGTCCGCTCGATCGTCTGCACGCTGACGCCGGTCCGGATCTTGATGCCGATGCGTTCGCTCTCCATCGCCAGTTGGGCAACCGCATCGGTGTCCATTGCCGGCAGGAGCTGCGCCAGTCCCTCGAGAATCGTCACTGCTGCGCCGGCGCGCGCGTAGATGTGGGCGAATTCCAGGGAGATTACGCCGCCGCCGATAAAGATAACCGAAGCCGGCAAGTCGCGATCACTCAATATCGCGTCCGAGGTGACCATGTACTCGGCGCCGGGGATCGGTAGCGGCCGCGGCTTCGAGCCCGTCGCGACAACGACGTGTTTGGCCTCGAGCACGCGATCGCCGACGCGGATGGTGTTGGGTGCAACGAAGGCACCATACCCCTTGATCACTTCGACCTGGCGACGCGCCATCGTGCGGGCGAGGTTGGCGGGGATATCCTTGATCATGTTCTTCTCGCGCTCGATCAGCGCCGCCCAGTCGAGCCTGGGCTTGCCGACCGCGATATGATGAGCGGCAGCACGCTCGATGTCGTGCAGCACCTGACCGGCGGCGACGAGGACCTTCTTCGGCGTGCAACCGCGATTCGGACAGGTGCCACCGAGATCGAGCGGCTCGATCATCGCGACCGAGAGGCCGGCACGCCGGACGGGGCCGGTCACGCCGATGCCTGCGTTTCCGCCGCCGAGGATGACGACATCGAATGTTTGGCGCACCATGGGACCCTCGTTATTTGACGGTGATGGTGGCCGTGATGGACTTGACGACCATGGTCGCCATCTTGAACTGCGCCTCGCGATTTCGGATGTTGTGCCGCCTTGCGATCCAGTCGAAATCGGTCCACACGGCCCAGACGTCGCCATTGTCGTCCTGGGTCAACAGCAGGCGGACCGGCCAGTCGAGTCCGGCGTTGGGGTTGGCGGTGATGAACTGGGTGCCGAGCGGCGGATTGCCGAAGACGAGCAGGGTGGAGGGGCGAAGCTTGATTCCGGCGTCGGAAGCAAGCTTGGACTGATCGACTTCGAAGAAGAATTTGATGCCCTTTGCCGCAATATCGGCCTTGATGCGACTGATCGCCTCCGACAAGGGGATCGCGCTTTTGACGCGGACAATGCCGTCATCGCTATCGGCTCGCGCAACCGATGTTGCGGCCGATAGCAGCAGGAACAGCAGCAGAAGCGAGGTGGCGAAAGTGGCAACACGCGATGCGATGTGACGGCTCATGGCGGTCCTCCTGTGAGTGGCAGCTTGGATCGCAGCCAGGATGGACGCGGCGCTCGGCGGAGTGAAATGCGAAACGCCTCTGAACGCGATAGCCGACCGCTATGGTGGCGCGATAGGCAGCGGCTATCGAACCGATTGTGGATCGGCATTTCCGCCTTGGCGGCTTCCGCCGTTCGATGGCAGGGCGTCCGATTGGCGGGCGTTTACGTCAATCCGGAGAAACATCTCATGACGAAACTGTCCAAGACTCTCATTGCCACCGCCGCGTTCGCGGTTATCGCCACATCTGCCTTCTCGGAAGCCGCCTGGGATTTCAAGGCCGGCATGGCCTACATCTATGGTGGGCCCGGCAAGATGTCGGCGATGGCCATGGCCTCGACCGAGAAGAACCATGAGTCCATGATGAAGAACGCCAAGAAGGTGCCTGAGCATACCGTCTTCTTCATGGACGATGGGTCGCTGGTCGGCTCGATCCGACCGGCAATTTCTACGTGAACTAGGTCGATCCCCGCGTAGCGGCCGCCCCTTGCGGACGGCCGGACCAGGAAACTAGTATTGGAACCGAAAGCCGGAGCGCAAAATGACTGCCCTTTCGACAACCGATGCCGAACGGCTCAAGGTCGCCTTCCAACGCTGTCGGGACATGGAGGGCCCGCTGAACGAGCAACTCCGCGCCTATGCAGATGCGGGGCGTGAAATCTTTCCGGCGTATGGCGAAGCCGTCGACCGCCTCGTCACAAGGCTAGGCCAGAACGGCGGCGGCGATAACGCGCCGCGACCAGGCGAGGCAATGCCGCCTTTCATGCTGCCTGACGAGACCGGACGGCTGGTCTCGCTGCCGTCGCTACTGACGAACGGCCCGGTCGCGGTAATGTTCTTCCGCGGCCATTGGTGTCCCTATTGCCGGCTCAATGTCCGCGCCGTGATCCAGGCGCAGGATCGCATCGCGGCAATGGGCGCGCAGATCGTGGCGATCATGCCGGAAACGCAGGAGTTCACCGGCGTATTCAAAGCTGATTCGAGTGCGCCGTTCCCGGTGCTTACCGATCTCGATAACGGCTATGCGTTGTCTCTCAACCTGGCGATCTGGCTCGGGACGGAGATCCAGCAGCTGCTGTCCTACCAGGACATGGCGAGATTTCACGGCAACGATGGGTGGATGTTGCCGATCCCCGCCGTATTCGTGGTCGGCCGCAATGGTCTCGTGAAAGCCCGCTTCGTCGATCCTGATTTCCGCAAGCGCATGGAGATTGACGATCTGCTCGAGGCGCTCGAAAGCGCGAGCCGTGAACACTGAGCTTCGTGCGAGGTGAGCTCTGTTCCTTCCCGTAGGGGACAGCAGCCCGCAACACTATCCCGCAATCGGTCGCCAGTCCGCGCCGCGCAGCATGCGCATCACGGCGTTGGCGACCGCCGTGCGCTGGCGGCCCGCGACGCCATAGAGATTGACGGTGCGCCGCGCGTCCAGCCCTGAGACGGCGGTGCGCTTCAGGCTGTCCGGGACCGGTGAGGTGTGCGGCAGCATGGCGACGCCGATATCGGCCTCGATCAGTTCGATCAGGTCGCGTTCGCTGGAAATTTCGTGGCCGCGATCGAAGTCGATGCCGTGTTCGCGAAGGCTCGCCCCGATACGCTTGGCGTGCTCACAATAGTTGCGGACGAGCATTTGCTCGGCGCGGAGATCATCCAATTCGATGCTGCTGCACTCGGCGAGCCGATTCTCTTTGCTGACGACGAGCTCGAAAGGTTCGGTGAACAGCGGCCAGACGTCGAGACGATCCCAGGCTTCGTCGATCTCGGCGGCGATGCCGAGTTCGGCTTCGCCCTTTTTCAGGAATTCACCGACCTCGCGGCTCGAGCCGCGCAGGAAACGGAGCTCGAGCCGGTTGAACTGTCGTTTGATTTCGTTGAGGTGCGGGATGAGCAGCGCCAGATCGATCGAATGCGTCAGGGCGACCCTCAGGGCGCCGATTTCGCCGCTTCGAAACGAGGAGGCGAGCGAACGCGCACCGGCGGCGGCATCATAGCATTGCTTCAGCAGCGGATGCATGCGCTGGCCGAGCTCGGTCAATTGCGCCGCGGGGCGTTCGCGGCGAAACAGATCGCCGCCGAGCTCGGCCTCGAGCTGCTTGATCGCACGCGTCAGCGAAGGCTGCGTCACGTTGCAGTCCTCGGCGGCACGCGTGAAGTTCAAGAGTTGCGCCACCGCGAGGAAATAGCGGACCTGGTGCATTTCCATGGATCGGCTCCTGGCAAAACCGACCGGAACCTAACCGATTAGCCAGGCGAATGACATCCCGACCGTGATAGCGCGCGGGCATGGTTTCGGAAGCCAACGGGCATTTCCTTAGGAATGGGTCATCCCCCAGAGTTGGCGAAAGCCAGGGTCCGCGCGGCGCGGGCCTCATTGGAGGGATTTGCACCATGAATATTCCAGTCAAACCACAGACCTCGGTATCCTCACGCGCGCTCGCCGGCAAGATTGCGCTGGTGACCGGTTCGACCAGCGGTATCGGGCTCGGCATCGCCCGAGCGCTTGCCGCAGCCGGCGCCGACATCGTGCTGAACGGCCTCGGCGCCGCTGACGAGATCGGCAGGACGCGCGAGCAGATCGCCGCCGATTTCGGCGTCAACGCCAGCTTCTCGCCGGCGGACATGACGAGGCCAAAATCCATCGCGGAGATGATTGCGGCCACCATAGCCCAATGCGGCCGGCTCGACATTCTCGTCAACAATGCCGGCATCCAGCATGTGGCGCCCCTCGATCAATTCCCGGTCGAGAAGTGGGACCAGATCCTGGCGATCAACCTGTCGTCGGCCTTCCACACCACCCGAGTTGCGCTGCCGGCCATGCGCAAGAATGGGTTTGGCCGGATCATCAACATTTTCTCGAGCCATGGCCTGGTCGGATCACCGTTCAAGGCCGCCTATGTCGCCGCTAAACACGGCATCCTCGGGCTCACCAAGGTGACGGCACTCGAGACGGCTGAAGAAGGCATCACCTGCAACGCGATCTGCCCCGGTTACGTCTACACGCCGCTGGTCGAGGCGCAGATCGACGGGCAGGCGAAAGCACACGGCATCTCGCGCGACCAGGTGATCCACGATGTGCTGCTGGCGCAGCAGCCGAACAAGCGCTTCTCGACGGTCGAAGAGCTCGGCGCGCTCGCCGTGTTTCTGTCGACCGATGCGGCGGCCACGATCACCGGGATTGCGTTGCCCGTCGACGGAGGCTGGACCGCGCATTGAAGGCGAATGCGTAACAAACGATCGCGAGGAACGAACATGGCAAGGATACGGGCTCTCAGGGAGCAGGATATGAACGGTGTGAAGCGCGATACCAGCGCGTCGAAGGATCTGCCCGGCCAGGTGGTGCTGGTGCTTCAGGGCGGCGGTGCGCTCGGGTCCTATCAGGCCGGGGTGTACCAGGCACTGCACGAGGCCGGCATCGAGCCGGACTGGATCATCGGCACCTCGATCGGCGCCATCAATGCCTGCCTCATTGCGGGCAACGCGCCTGATCAGCGGCTGCAGCGCCTGAAGGAGTTCTGGAAACGAATGGAGCAAAATCCGGTCTGGAATCTGCGCACCGCGTTTCCCGGCTTCAACGAAAAGCTCGCCTATTGGTCGACCGTGACCCACGGCATTCCCGGTTTCTTTCGCCCCAATCCATTGGCGCATGCGGGCGATTCCTATCCGCTCGGAGCCGATCACGCGGGCTTCTATTCGACGGCGCCGCTGGAGCGGACGCTGCTCGAGCTCGTCGATTTCGGCCGGATCAATCGCTGCGCGCCACGATTGACGGTCGGTGCCGCTCACGTCCGCAGTAGCCAGATGCGCTATTTCGACAGCCGCGACGGCGAGCTGACGGTGAAGCATGTCATGGCGTCAGGCGCGCTGCCGCCGGCGTTTCCGGCCGTGCGCATCGACGGCGAGCTCTATTGGGACGGCGGCATCCTGTCCAACACGCCGACGGAAGCGGTCTTCGACGACAATCCGCGCAAAGACTCGCTGATCTTCGCCGTACACCTATGGAACCCCGTCGGCGCCGAGCCGACCACCATGGCGGAGGTGCTGAACCGGCACAAGGATGTGCAATATTCCAGCCGGATCGCGAGCCAGATCGCGCGCCAGCAGCAAGCCCATCGCCTGCGCCACGTCATCAACCAGCTCGCCGCGCGACTGCCCGAGGGCGAGCGCAGCGATCCGGCCGTGAGGGAGTTGACCAGCTACGGCTGCCCGACCAGGATGCATGTCGTGCGCCTGCTTGCGCCGCAGCTCGACCGCGAGAGCCACACCAAGGATATCGACTTCAGTCCGTCCGGCATCATGCGGCGCTGGGATGCCGGCTATTCGCACACCAAGTCCGTGCTGGAGCGAAGGCCGTGGGTTGGCGAGTTCGATCCGCTCGCGGGCGTGGTGCTGCACGAACATATGGACGTCATGCCGATTGCGGCGGAGTAAGGGCTTCGTCCGTCATTGCTTCTCGCAGTGACGATTTCACGGGAAGGCAGTCCGGGTTATTGTCGCCCGCTGTCTTCGTCGCGAGGCCTTGCAATTGGTCGCTGAGAGAGATCTGGAATCTGCCCTCGATCATGTCCGCGCCGATGCGGCGGGACCGGTCGCCGGCGTGTTCGGTCCTGACACGGTGACCTGGCAGATCGATCGCGAGGCCGTGATCTTTCTCGGCGCCGGTCGCGCGCTGTTGCTGCAGCTGGCGCATCCCTGGGTCGCCGCCGCCATCGCCGAGCATTCGAAAACCTTTGCTGATCCGATCGGACGATTTCACCGTACCTTCGACATCGTCTTTGCCATGGTGTTCGGCTCGCTTGACCGCGCGCTGTTATCGTCGCGGCAATTGCACCGGCGCCACAGCATGATCGTCGGCGAGATGCCGGAGACCGTCGGTCCGTTCGCGGCAGGCTCGCGCTACTGTGCCAACGATATCCCGTCGCTGCGCTGGGTTCATGCAACGCTGGTCGAGACCGCGCTGATGGCGCATGATCTGGTTTTGCCGCCGCTCTCGGCGGAGGAGCGCGAACGCTACTGGACCGAGAGCCGGCTGTTCGGTGCCCTGTTCGGATTGACGGCGCACGATCTGCCGGCGGACTGGTCGGGCTTCGCGGCCTACACCGCGGCAATGACGCAGTCGGACACGCTGACTGTCAGTCCGGCGGCGCGCGAGATTGCCGCGCAGATCTTTGGTGGCGCGCGCCCGTGGTTGCGTCCGCCGCGCTGGTATCGCGCGCTCACGGGAAGCCTGCTGCCGGAACGCCTGCGTGTGGGATTCGGGTTCGAGCTTGATGAGCGCGACACCAGATCCGCCGAGAACGCGCTGCAATGGATACGGAGGGTCTATCCAAGATTGCCAGACCGGCTGCGCTACGTCGGTCCCTACCAGGAAGCGCAAGCGCGGCTGCGCGGCGAACCGCAGCCCGACTGGATGACACGGTGCCTCAACAGGATCTGGATCGGCCGCCCGCAGATGGATCGGCGCGGCAAGGAACGAAGTGCTCCGCCCCTAACCCCGTCATCCTGAGGTGCGAGGCTTGCGATGCGACTGCATCGCAAGGGGAGCCTCGAAGGATGCACGGCCCCGTTGCTGCAGCCGGGCCGTCGCCCTTCGAGGGCCGCTGAAGAAGCGGCCACCTCAGGGTGACGGGAGATGGAGTGGCGCTCACACCGCCGCCAGCTTCCGGTACAGCGCGTTGTAGCTGCCGGCCGGGATGCTCCAGGAGAACGACCGTCCCATCGCGCTGCGACGCATGGTGTCGAGTTGGTCCTGCGCCATGAAGGCGGAGAACGCCCGGCGGACGCCGCCGAGGAAGGATTCGTGCGAAGGCTTTGAGAACAGGAAGCCGGTTTCGCCGTCGGTGATGGTCTCGGCGAGGCCGCCGGTCTGGTGGCCGATCGGCAGCGAGCCGAAGCGCTGGGCGTACATCTGGCTGAGCCCGCAGGGCTCGAAGCGTGACGGCATCAATGTGAAGTCGCTACCGGCGAAGATGCGGCGCGCCTGGGCCTCGTTGAAGCCGATCACGACCCCGATCGCGTCAGGCCGCCGGCGATGCGCGTCGATCAGCGCCTGCTCGAGCGCCGGCTCGCCGGAGCCGGTGACCACGATCTGCCCGCCGGCATCGACGATCTCGTCGGCCGCCGCCAGCACGAGGTCGATGCCCTTCTGGTGCACCAGCCGGGCGACGATGCCGAACATCGGGCCGCGCGACACCGCAAGCCCAAACTGCTTGCGCACATAGTCCGCATTGGCCTTCTTGCCGATCCAGTCGCCGGCGCCGAACTGCTGGGCAAGCTGGGCGCAGGAACGCGGGTCCCAGCTCTCGTCGATGCCGTTGAGGATGCCGGTGAGCTCGGCCGCGTCGGAGCGGACTCGAAGCAGGCCTTCGAGACCGCAGCCGAATTCATCCGTGGTGATCTCCCGCGCGTAGGTGCCGCTGACGGTGGTGAGATGCGAGGCGTAGACCAGCCCGGCCTTGAGGAAGGAGAGCTGGTCGTAGAACTCGACGCCGTCGATGTGGAAGGAGCTCTCCGGTGCGCCGATCCGCCGCAGCGAGTCCTTCGGGAAGAGGCCCTGATAGGCGAGGTTGTGAATGGTCAGGATCGACGGCAGCTTGGAGCCGCGCCAGGCGAGGTAGGCCGGCACGAGCGAAGCCTGCCAGTCATTGGCATGGATCAGGTCTGCTGCCCAATCCTTGTCCAGCGTGCCCATGGCCAGCTCAGCGGCGGCCGAGGCAAAGCGCGCGAAACGGATGTCGTTGTCGGGCCAGTCGCGCCCGGACTCGTCGCCATAGGGGTTGCCAGGCCGGTCGTAGAGTTGCGAGCACAACAGCACATAGACCGGCAGGCCGTCCTTGGTCGCGGCGCGGCCGAGCGAGCAGGCCGGCATCTCCGCGAACGCCGGACAGCGGCCAACGACCTGAATATGCGTGAGTTGTTCGATGATGTCGCGATAGCCGGGCAACATGACCCGGATGTCGGCGAAAGGACGAAGGGCTCGGGGGAGTGCAGCGGAAACGGCTCCAAGTCCGCCGACGCGGACAAAGTCGTCCATTTCTGTCGTAACGAACAAGACCCTCAAGAACTGCTGCCCTCTGCCGGAGCCCGATTGCTGCTATGCAAGAACGGGTCCAGTTGCCCTGGAATTCCCAAGCCCGCCCGCGAGACGTGTCTGTTCGGTAAAGACTTTCCTACTCAGCCGCCGCCCTCTAGGGTCGGCGCACTAACAACAGAGAACTTCGATAAGTTCCTAAGTGACTCGAGGACGCAAGCAGGCATGCAGCTATCAGATAAGCATGAGAGGACCACGACAAAGGCCTTCGCCGGCCTCAGGGTCCTGGATTTTTCGACCACCATCGCCGGTCCCCATTGTGCGCGGATGCTCGCCGACATGGGCGCCGAGGTCATCAAGATCGAGACCGACGGCGGCGAGACGATGCGGACCCGGCCGCCGCTGCGCAAGGGCTGCAGCACCGTTTTCGGCCAGCTCAACGTCGGCAAGAAGAGCGTCGTGCTCGACCTCAAGTCTGAGGACGGCAAGGAGGCGGTTCGCCGGCTGGCCGCGACTGCCGACATCCTGGTCGAGAATTTTCGCCCCGGCGTGATGCATCGGCTGCGGCTCGACTATGACAGACTGCGCGCCGTCAACCCGAAGCTGATCTACTGCTCGATCTCGGGCTACGGCCAGAGCGGCCCGTCGGCCGAGCTGCCGGCCTATGCGCCGGTGATCCATGCAGCCTCCGGCTACGACATGGCGCATCTCGCCTACCAGCCCGGTCGCAGCCGCCCGGATTATTGCGGCATCTACCATGCCGACGTCGTCACCGGCACCTACGGGTTTGGCGCGATCGCGTCGGCGCTCTACCAGCGGACCCTGACCGGGCTCGGCCAGCACATCGACGTTTCCATGCTGGAATCGATGCTGACGCTGACATTGATCGAGTTGCAGAACTCGCAGTTCACCGTGAAGCCGCCGCCGCGCCCGATGTTCGGCCCGACCGAGACGGCAAGCGGTTATGTCATGATCACGGTTGCAAGCGAAAAGACGTTCAAGGGACTGATGGGCGTGATCGGCCGCCCCGAATGGATCTCCGATCCGCGCTTCTCCACCTATGCCGCGCGTCGCGATAATTGGGCCGACTTGATGGACGGTGTCGAGGCCTGGTCGCGGCAGCTCTCGACCGATGTCTGTCTTGTCGCGCTAGGTGCGGCGGGCGTGCCGGCGTCGGCCTACCGCACTGTGTCCGAGGCACTGGCCGATCCGCAGCTTACGCATCGTGAGGCGCTCTCGTCTGTGGAGGACGAAGGCGGCACGTTCCAGGTCCTCAATCTGCCGTTCCGGATGTCCGGTGCCGACACGGCGCCGGCCAGGACGATGGCCGTGCTTGGCGAGCACACCGACCGGCTGCGCGCGGAGATCGGGCTCACCGACAATGCGCCAATTCCGTCAGGCAAAACAGCCGTGCAAGGCTGAGGGCAAGTCTCACGGCAAATCTGAGGGGAAGGCTGATGGATACCACGCTGCGGCATGCAATGCGGCCGTGCGCGTGGCCGGCTTGCCATCGTCCGTCAGCCTAAATTAGACAGGTCCGCGTTTGTCTCGTCCTGCCGCCCATGGCATGGTGGCGACGACAAGAAAAGTATCCGGGAGGACGCCAATGAAAAGTTTCAAGGTCGCCGATTTCAAGGCGCCGCTGCAGGAGTTCGACGAGGCGACGCCGCAGCCGTCCGGCACGCAGGTGCTTATCAAGGTCAAGGCCGCCGGCGTCTGCCACAGCGACCTCCACATCTGGGAAGGCGGCTACGATCTCGGCCACGGCCGCAAGCCGCTCTCGCTGAAGGACCGCGGCATCAACCTGCCGCTGACCATGGGGCACGAGACCGTCGGCGAGGTCCTGGCGTTCGGCCCGGACGTGAAGTCGTCGGACCAGGGCGACGTGAAGATCGGCGATGTCGGCCTGGTCTATCCCTGGATCGGCTGCGGCAAATGCGCAACGTGCCTCGCCGGTGACGAGAACATGTGCCTGACACCGCGTTCGCTCGGCGTCTATTGCGACGGCGGCTATTCCGACCACATGCTGGTGCCGCATCCGCGCTATTTGCTCAATCTTAGAGGCCTCGATCCCGCGTCGGCTGCACCCTACGCCTGCTCGGGCGTCACGACCTACAGCGCGCTGAAGAAGCTCGAGCAGCACTTCGACACGCCGATCGTGATGTTCGGTGCCGGCGGACTTGGCCTGATGGCACTGTCGCTTCTGAAGGCGATGGGCGGCAAGGGCGCGATCATGGTCGACATCGACGCGAAGAAGCGCGAAGCCGCAGAGAAAGCCGGCGCGCTCGCGACCGTCGATCCCAAGGCGCCCGACGCGCTGGAGCAGCTTGCCAAGAAAGCCGGTGGTCCCATCCGCGCCGTGCTCGATCTGGTCGGCAACGCCGCCACCACGCAACTCGGCTTCGACTGCCTGACCAAGGGCGGCAAGCTCGTGATCGTCGGCCTGTTCGGCGGCGGTGCGACCTGGGCACTGCCGCTGATCCCGATCAAGGCGGTGACGATCCAGGGCAGCTATGTCGGCAATTTGCGCGAGACGCAGGAGCTGCTCGACCTCGTGCGAGCGAAGAACATAGCGCCGATCCCCGTGACGCGGCAGCCGCTCGCGAGAGCCAACGACGCGCTGGTGCAGTTGCAGCAGGGCGCGGTGGTTGGCCGCACGGTGCTGACGCCGTAACATCCGCTCTATCCGCCGTCATTGCGAGCGTAGTGAAGCAATCCAGAAATCCCTCCGCGGACACAGTCTGGATTGCTTCGTCGCAAGAGCTCCTCGCAATGACGAGTCTCTCTCCTTCATTCGGAAACCCGATGTCCGCAAATAACGCCTTCCACATTGCCGTGCTCGCCGGTGACGGCATCGGTCCCGAAGTCATGGCGCCGGCCATCGAAGTCCTGCGCAAGATCGAGACGAAATCCGGCTTGAGCTTCCGCTTCACCGAGGCGGCGGCGGGCGCCAATCATTATCTCGCCACCGGCAAGTCGATGCCCGACACCACCATCAAGCTGTGCGAGGAGGCGGACGCGATCCTGCTCGGCGCCTGCGGCCTGCCGTCGGTGCGTTATCCCGACAACACCGAGATCGCGCCGCAGATCCAGTTGCGCTTCATCTTCGATCTCTATGCCGGTGTGCGCCCGGCGCGTCTCATTCCGGGCGTGCCGAGCCCGATCGTCGGCGCCGACCAGCGCGGCATCGATCTCGTCGTGATCAGGGAGTCCACCGAAGGCCTGTTCGCCTCGATGGGCAAGGGCGTCGTCACCCATGAGGAGGCGCGCGAGACCATGGTGATCACGCGCAAGACGTCCGAGCGCCTGTTCGAGTTCTCGTTTCGCCTCGCCGAGCGGCGCAAGGCGCGCGGCAAGCCCGGGGCGCTGGCCTGCGTCGACAAGGCGAACGTGTTCAAGGCCTTTGCGTTCTTCCGCGGCATCTTCGACGAGATCGCCAAGCGTCATCCGGAGGTGAAGACCGACCGGCTCTATGTCGATGCCTGTTCGGCGATGCTGGTGAAGCGTCCCTGGGATTTCGACGTGATGGTAATGGAGAACATGTTCGGCGACATCGTTTCCGACATCACCGCGAGCCTGATCGGCGGCCTCGGCATGGCGCCGTCGGCCGACATCGGCGACAAGTACGCCGTGTTCCAGCCGTGCCACGGCACCGCGCCCGACATCATGGGGCAGGGAAAGGCCAATCCCACCGGCATGATCCTGTCGGCTGCAATGATGCTGGACTGGCTCGCCGACAAGCACGGCGTCGAGGGCGCGGCCGAGGCCGGCGAGCAAATCGAGCGCGCCGTGGACAAGGTCTACGCCGGCGGCCTCAAGCCGATGGAGTTCGGCGGCAGTAATGGCACGGCCGACATCACGAAGGCGGTGCTCGCGGCGCTGTAGTTAAGGAAGAGGGGCCTCGCGGCCCCCTGTAGTTCACCAGCGACGCCAGTGGTGGCGGTGGCCCCAGCCCCACGGACGTGGGCCGTAGAAGCGTCGCGGGCCGCCGTAATAGCCGTAGGCGCCATAATAGTTCGGACGCCGGAAGCAGCGACCCCAGGGGTTGCAGACCCAGCGCACCTGGTCGACGTCGGCTGCCGGGCCGCTCGCGATACGGTCGGCCTGCGGAATGCCATTCGGCATCGCCGCCAGCGCCTGTCCTGACATGAGCGCTGCGCCGCCCAGGGCAGCCAGACCAACAACAGCAAATTTGAGTTTCATCGCAATCTCCCTCGTTTGATGGCGAGAGAACTTCCAGCAAATCAGCTGGTTGCTATGGTGTTGCAGCGGCGTGGGAATTTAATCTTCCTGAATGCATGTTCACGTTGCCTGCCGTCGTCGCTGCGCGTCGTGGCAATAACGGAATCACCATCCCTGGAACTGCGGCTTGCGCTTCTCCATGAAGGCCTGCCGGCCCTCGCGAAAGTCGGCGCTGTCCATGCAGGCCGTGCCGACGGCCCTGATTGCCTCCATGTCGCGCGCGCTTTCGTCCTTCAGCACCTGAGCAATGGTGAGCTTGGCGGCCTTGATCGCGAGTGGCGCATTTTGCGAGATCGTTTCGGCGATGCCCATGGTCTCGCCCCAGAGCTGATCCTCCGGAACCACGCGCTCGACCAACCCGATGCGCAGCGCTTCGGTGGAATCGATGTGCATGCCCGTGTACATCAGGAGCCGTGCCCAGGACGGTCCGACCAGCGACACCAGGTGCTTCAATCCATCATAACCGTAGGCGATGCCGAGCTTCGCCGCGGGAATGCCGAACTGGCTGCCATGGGAGGCGATGCGGATGTCGGCGAGCATCGCCACCTGCATGCCGCCGCCGAGACAAAAGCCCTGGATGCAGGCAATGGTCGGCTTGGGATAATCGGCGAGCAGCGCGCGCTGGGCGGCGCTGCGTTTGCCATATTCCTCGGAAGCGGCGGCGTTATGCCGAGTCTTCTCGAACTGGCTGATGTCGGCGCCCGATACGAACGCCTTGCCGCCGGCGCCGCGCAGGATGACGACGCGCACGGCAGCGTCGTCGCGCAAGGCCGTCAGCGCCTCGCCAAATCCCTCCCACATCTCCAGCGACATCGCGTTGCGCTTGTCGGGATTGTTGAAGGTGATCACGCCGACGCCACCGGCTGTGTGCTTGAGGATTTTGCCGTCGGCGTAGGGAATTTCGGTTGTGCTTGATATGTCGGACATCGCGCTCGCTTTCGTTGGCGAGGTGCAATGTTCGTCCGGGGCGAGGCCTGGGTCAACCGCGGCAGCGGAGGTGGCTTTGCAGTCGCCTGTGCCGCGATTGCATGGCGCGGTCTATCTCGTCATGTGCGCGGTCAGCGGATGGCTGCCGGCATTGCTGAAGAAGGCCGCCTCTTCGGCGGTCGCCTCCAGCAGCTGCTCGTCCTGGTTATAGACGTCGTTGCGGAACTGGACGGTCTGGTCCCTGGTCATCCACGCCGTGAGATAGATCCAGGCCACCGGCACTTTCTTCACCATGGCGACGTCGAGATGCTGGCCGCTGGCGATTTCCGCGTCGATCGCGGCGCGGCTCCATTTCGGCTGGTCCTTCAACAGCCATGCGGCGAGATCGCGCACATTGTCGACGCGCGAGCAGCCATGAGAATCGAAGCGGTAGTCATCGCTGAACAGATTGCGCTGGTTGGTGTCGTGCATGTAGACCGAGTAGGAATTCGGCATGTCGATCTTGACCGCGCCGAGCGCGTTGAACGTGCCGTTGTGCTGGCGCACGGTAAAATTCGGCGTATGCGTGCCCGACCAGTCGACCGAATTCGGGTCGATCGGATTGTCGTGGGCGTCGAGCACCTCCATGTGCATGCGCGACAGATAGGTGGGATCCTTGCGCATATGCGCGGAGATCTCGGTCTTGGCGATCGAGGAGGGCACCGTCCAGGTCGGATTGAGGACGACGCTGCTGATCTGGGCCGTGAGCGTCGGCGAGGGCTTTTCGGTCTTGCCGACGATCACGCGATAACGCCTTACCACGACGTCGTTCTCGACCGCTTCGGCGAAGGCGGCGGGGATGTTGACGACGACATAGCGCTGGCCGAAGCCGAAATTCATGTTCTCGAGCCGCTGCAGCGAAGCCTCCAGCTGCCGGATGCGCTTCTGCACCGGCACGTTCATCGCCGCGATCGTGCGCGGCGTCATCGTTCCGGTCGGCGCGAGGCCGTGGCGGGCCTGGAAGCGTTTCACGGCGTCGGCGAGATCCTGGTCGAAGGCGCCGCTCGCCTTGTCGGCGGAAAGATCGCCGGAGACGACCAGCCGCTTGCGCAGGAGATCGTCATTGGCGCCCTGGGCGCCGGGCGCGAATTTGGCGTCTGCCGGGATCGCCGGCCAGCCGCCGCGCACTGCCAGATCGGAATAGCTCAGCGCCGCATCCTTGATGCGATGGGCGGATCCTTCGTCATAGGTCGGCTCATGCGTCAGCGCGAGCGCCGCGGCCGAACGGCTCTCTGCCGTCGAAGCGGATGCCGGCGCGGCAGTTTTCGGTGGGGCTGCGTGGGCCGGATTGGCGGTGGCCGGCACCGTGCCAGCCGCAGTCGCCGGCTTGGGCCCGGCCTGTCCAATGGTCTCGGTCTGAGCAAGCGCAGAGGCACTCGCAAGCATGCCGACGGCAATGATCATCGCATGGCGTTTCGACATGTGTCCCATCTTCCCATGAGAGCGAGGCCCGGACGAGCGATCGCATCGGAAATTCCCGGTTCGTCGTGCTGATTCGAGAAATCGGCGGGAGGCTAGCACCTCCCGGTTGCGGTCCCCTTAAGCACGGCGCATCGCGAGCCCGGACGTCGGACGGCGGTCTCTGGATTGGGTCGCGACAGCGGCGGAATGGGTTCGCGAAAACTGCGGGCGACAGCGGGAAAAATGGTCAACAAAAAGGGGCGGTCATGCCGCCCCGAGAAGTCCGCGCGAGCGCGGGCCGGATAGATCTCGTCCGGGTCTCGTCCAATCCAGCCGCGCCCCGTGACGCGGCGGATTGAACATCGGGCGGAAAGGCGCGAACGCCGATCGGCTCAGGCTTCGTTCGCCGCGATCGATTCCATCAGCGAAACGAGCTGACGCTGCACCGTCTGGTCCTTGATCTTGCTGTAGGCGCGCAGCAGGCGGAGGCTGAAGGCCGAGTCCAGGAAGAGCAGGCTCTCGACTTCGCGCGCCTTGTTGTCGCCGTCATAGAAGAAGGTCACGGGCACATCGAGGGCGGTGGCGATCTGCTGAAGCCGGGCCGCGCCGACGCGATTGACGCCCTTCTCGTACTTCTGGACCTGCTGGAAACTGACGCCGAGCTTCTCGCCGAGCTCGGCCTGCGAGACCTTCATCTCGACGCGCCGCAGACGGATTCGCTTGCCCAGCTCAATGTCCGGCTTGCCGGCACTGCGCTGCTTCATTCTCTTCGCCGCTGTCTTCATCTTTTTTCTCATCGGTCTTCGGTTGAAAACCCCCCGAAGAGCTGGGTCAGGGGTTCGCCCATATACTCGTCCTTGAATTCATGCGGGTGCACGAACTCTTCCTTAAACCACGGGAAGCGCGCCGGATTGAAGGCTTCGATCAGCCAGTCAATCATGTGCCGCACGCGCGGAATCCGGCCGCTACTGGGATGGTAGGACAACCAGATATCCAGCGGTCTGTTCAGCTCGACCTCCAGTGGAATCAACTTCCCGCCAAGCGCAATGGCGTAGCTCGGGAATACGCCGATTCCGGCGCCATTCGCGACCGCCCAGTAGTTGGCGCTCGAGACGTTGGTCTTCATGACCAGAAGGTCACGTTCCGGAACGCCGGGGAAGAAGCTCTCGAAAGTTTGCTTGGCGGCGAGCTGGTCGGCGAACTGCAGCACCAGGCGGTGCTTGATCAACTCCATCGCCGAGCGCGGCGCGCCATATTTCGAAATGTATTTCTCGGAGGCCCAGAACATCAGATGCATGCGGCCGAGCCGCACCAGCTTGACGTCGAGCGCGGAGGGCCGCGACAGGTGAATGGCGACGTCGGCCTCGTGGCGGGAGACGTCGGCCGAGCGCATCGCGCAGTGCAGGTCGACCAGGATCTTCGGATAGGTCTGCTGGAATTCGACCAGCCGGGGGGCGAGCCAGAATGTGCCCAGTCCCTCGGTGACGGCGACGCGGACCTCGCCGGACAGGGCGTTCGCCGTCGAATCGCTGGTGCGCAGCACGTCGAACGCGGCCGCCTCCATTTGCTCGACGGCGGAGACCACCAGCGCGCCTTCGTCGGTCAAACGGGTGCCGTGGACGTCGCGGGTGAACAGGGTGGTGCCAGTCTGGCGTTCGAAATCATCGATCCGGCGGCGGACGGCGTTGATCGACAGCGACAGGCGCTCGGCCGCCGAGCGGAAACTTCCGCATCGGACGACTTCCAGGAAAATGCGCGCCGCATCCCAGTCCGACAGGCCGCTGATGTTTGTCTTTGGGCGTTCCTCCAGTGGAACGCCCCTTTCCGCCAAGGAGTGCATACAAGTCCCTTCGGGTCGCTAAACTGGCAGAATCTGGGGCAAACCACAACCACGGCGGGTTGGGGAACGACGAGTTTTGAACGTCATCCTTACTACGCCGCAGGTGGTATTCTGGTGCTCCAGGGCCGGGAACAAGGGTTGGAATCGGGCAAACCATCGCCCGTATGAGGGGTGTGGCGTGAGTTCCGTTGTGAGCCGCGACAGGGCTGCGGGATCGTCGGCATTGTCCGCAATGAACGTCCTTGCGCGAGAGCCGGTGCCTTCCGCGATGGATCAATTGCAGCACGCCAGGCGTTTTACGACTGAGGGTTTTACGATCGAGGGCTTTACGATCGAGGGCGTTACGACTGAGCGTTTCGACGGCCGGCGGCGCGACGCAATACGCGCCGGAACCGCGGTTTCAAGGCAGAAACACACTGAAATCATATTCGGGGGCGCAGCGGCCTCGTGTTATCCTCGACGCTCCATGGGGGCCAAAGAGGTCGTCACAACCACGTCTCACAGGCCGAATTAGCGGAAAGAACGCCGTGTCGCATTCAGACGAACAGTTGCAGTCGGTGCTGGAAACGCTCGAAGAGTGCCGCAGGGTGCTCAACGAGAGCAACAGCCGTGAGTCGGCCGAGCTGCTGTCCATCGTCATCCTGGACGTGCGGATGAAGCTCAAAGGAATTGACGGTGCCGATCTCAAGGCGCTGTGCGACGAAATGCTGCGGACGGCCACGAGCGAACCGCAGCCCCCCTCCAAGCAGACGCAGGACCAGCCCCGGCGTCCGCTGCTCCGCGTGGTGAAGTAGCCGCGCCGCCGAGTTTCGCTTTTTGGCGAGATTTGTGCGTGTCCCGATGCCGCATCTGTGATTGCAGACGGCATCGGGAGGAGCCCTGGTTTTGCGCGCCTCTGTTGCGCATTCGCTGGCATCGGCTACACCAGAGCCGGTTCGGCTCCGGGCCGCGCGCATTCCCCGCGCGCCGCACCGGCGCCTGAGATGGCTCCGACTGCATCATGCAAAATGTTTCGATCCCGGCGGCGCTGATTGCCGGCCTTGTCAGCTTCCTCTCCCCTTGCGTCCTGCCGCTGGTTCCGCCCTACCTGATCTATCTGACGGGCGCGACGATCGAGCATGTCGAAAGCAACGAGCCCGCATCAGCCTCCAAACGCGCGATCATGATGTCGGCGCTCCTGTTCGTGCTCGGCTTCTCCACGGTGTTCGTGGCGCTCGGCGCCAGCGCCTCGCTGATCGGCGGGCTGATCCGCGCCTGGTCGGCCGAACTCTCGATCCTCGCCGGCATCGTCATCATCGTCATGGGCCTGCACTTCCTCGGCCTGACGCGTATCGGCTTCTTGATGCGCGAGGGACGCTTGACCGCGCCCAAGCCCGTCGGCCTCTGGGGTGCTTATGTGATGGGGCTCGCCTTTGCCTTTGGCTGGACGCCCTGCATCGGCCCGATCCTCGCCGCGATCCTCTCGGTCGCCGCCGCCGAAGCGACGGTGACGAAGGGCGCCGGCCTGCTCGCGGTCTATTCGGCCGGCCTCGGCATCCCCTTCCTGATCGCCGCCCTCATGATCGAGCAGTTTTCCACCCTGTTCGCGCGCATGAAGGGCCATCTCGTCAATGTCGAGCGCGCCATGGGCGTGTTGATGGTGATCACCGGCATTGGATTCCTCACCGGCGCGGTCTCGAATGTGAGCATCTGGCTGCTGGAGACGTTTCCGGCGCTGCAGACGTTCGGTTAGGCGTCCGCCGCAAAGCGCGCCAGCGCGGCGCGGTCGATCTCGATGCCGAGGCCTGGCCCCTCGGGCACCTGCACGACGCCCTTCGCGTGCTCGATCGGCTCCTTTAAAATCGCCTGCCGGATCGGATGTTCGGTGCGGTCGAATTCAAGCATCGGCTCGAGCGGTGACAGCGAAGTCGGCGTGTGCGAGGGCAGCACGGCGAGAAGCTGGAGCGAGGCGGCGACCGCGATGCCGGTGCCCCAGACGTGCGGATTGTAGCGGATGCCGAACGCCTCGCTCATGTCGGCGATCTTCTTGCATTCACTCAAACCACCTGCCGCGCAGGTGTCGGGCTGGGCGATGTCGATCGCGCGAGAAGCGAAGAGGTCGCGGAAGCCGAAGCGGGTGAATTCGCATTCGCCGCCGGCGATGGGGATCGAGAGCGCCGACCGCACCGCGCGATAGCCTGCAACATCCTCCGGCGGCACCGGCTCCTCGAACCATCCGATGTCATGGCGTTCGATCATGCGGCCGAGCCGGATCGCCGCGACCGAATCGTAGGCGTGGTTCGCATCGACCATCAGCGCAACATCGGGGCCGATCGCCTCGCGCACCGCGCGGGTGATCGCGGCATCCTCCGCGATGCCGAAACCGACCTTCAGCTTCACGGCGCGGAATCCTTCGGCGGCATAGCCCGCCGCTTCCTCCGGCAGATAGGTCAGCGGATCGCCTGACTTGCGCCGGTAGAGACCGGTCGCATAGGCCGCAACCTGCTTGCGCGCGGCGCCGCCGAGAAGCTGATGCACGGGCACGCCAAAATGCCTGCCCTTGATGTCCCATAGCGCGATGTCGATGCCGCTCATCCCCTGGATCACGACGCCCTTCTGGCCGTGATCCCGCAGGCGCGCGTAGACCATCTGCCACAGCACGTCGGTGCGCAACGGATCCTCGCCGATCAGCCATGGTTCGATGTTGCGAACCACCGCCGCCGTCATGCGTGCCGGACCGTAGCATTCGCCCCAGCCGACAAGACCGTCGTCAGTCTCGATCTCGACCAGCATCGCGGTGCGCGTGTCGTACCAGGCGCGCGAATAGGCGAAGGGCTGCGACAGCTTTGCTTCGAGAATGTGCGTGCGAACCCTTGTGATCTTCATTGCCAGCCTCCGTTCATCGCGCCTCGTCCAGCGCGCAAATCACCGTGCAGACCACGCCGCGGGGCAGGAAGTCGACCGTTGCCTCGCCGCCGAGCTGGTCACGCGCGCTACGCTCGATCAGGCGCGAGCCGAAGCCGCGTTGCACCGGCGCCGTTACCGGCGGTCCGCCGATCTCGGTCCAGATCAGGCGCAGCCGCGGCTTCGGCGCCTCGGCAAGGACCTCCCACTCCAGCGTCACTCGGCCGGTCTCGTTGGACAGCGCGCCGTATTTCGCGGCGTTGGTGGCGATCTCGTGCACGATCATCGACAGCACCACGGCGAGCCGCGGCGACAGCGGCACCGCGGGGCCGGCCATGCGGATGCGCTCGGGATTGTTCAGCAGGAACGGTTGTAGAGCACGTGTGATCACGTCCCGCAGCTCGGAGCCTGCCCATTTCTCCTGGCTGAGCAAATTATGAGCCTCGGCCAGCGCGCCGAGCCGGCCCTCGAATTTCGTCCGCTCGTCCCGGCTGGCGCTGCGGAAGGTCTGCACTGCGATCGCCTGCATCAAGGCGAGCGTGTTCTTGACGCGATGGTTGAGCTCGTCGATCAGGAGATCGTGCAGCATCTCGCCGCGCGCGATCGTGGTCGCCATCCTGACCGCGAAGGTCAGGCCGGTCAGCAGCAGGATGCCCCCGATCAGGCTGGTGATCGCGATGTTGCGCCAGAGCGGCGCGATCAGCGAGCTCTCGGCGACGCCGGCCACGATGGTCCAGCCGGTCAGCCGCGACCTCGTATAGACGGTGGACAACGCAACACCGTCGAGCGAAACCGTCGAGAGTGCGGCTTCCTGCGTGCGCAACATACTCTCATACAGCGTGCCGGTAGCCCGTTTGCCGAAGATCTCCGTAGGTTTCGGCGTGCGCGCGAACACGAAAGCCTTGGTGTCGAGCAGGGAAACCGTCCAGTCCCGGTCGGGCCGCTGCTTCTCGACCAGGTCCTGAAAGATGCTGATCGGCGGACTGAAGCAGAGGTCGTAGATCACTTCGCCGTCGCGGAGCACCGGAACCTCGACCGTAAGCACTGGCCGGCCGTTGATCGCGCCGGTGAACAGGTCGGAATATTGCGGCGACCTGGTCGCAAACACCTTCTCGATGATCTCGAGATGACCGCGGGGCGGCAGGCTCGCGGTGTCCTCGGTCGCAGAGGAAAACAACAGCCGGCCCTTGCGATCGGAGATCAGCACGAGGCCACCCTTGCCGTACTGGTCGACGAAGCCGAGCGCGATGCGGCGGAAGCTCTGGAAGTCGTCGTTGCGCAGCGAATTCGTCAGCGCAAGCACCTGCAAGCCGCCGGTCATCCGCTGCACCTCGGAATCCAGCACGAGGCGCATGCTGCGCACGTTCTCCAGCACGCGGCGGGTCGCATCGTTGCGGTCCTGCTTGTAATTGTAGACCGCAATACCGACCGCGAAGACGATCAGCGGCAACATCGTTCCCGTGACCAGAAGAGCGAGCCGGACCGGCAAAGTGAGCTTTGACAAACGCGGGCGTCCCGGTTCCAGCGCAGAGGAGCGCCGGATTTATGGTTTTGGGAGACCATAAGGGCGGGATTTGCGCTGCGCCATAATTTTTCGCGTCCGGACGAGCCGCCCAGGGACAAGGTTTTGCAGCGCAGTCCGCGGCTGCGCCTCAGCTCATGCTGATTGCGGTCAGCAGCAGGCACATGGCGTAGACGGCAGCCAGGCTGAGCCCGGCGATCCGGGCCTCTCGATACGATTTCATTACTTCAACTCCCGGAGAGGGCGGCCGCCTTCAAGGCGGCCCCCTTACACCTGGATCAATCAATTTCCTGAACGACGGTGCGCGAGCCGGGATCGACGAGCATCACGTGATCGCCGGAGTAGACGTAGCGATACTTGGTCAGCGACGGACCCCAGTCTGCGGGAACGGCCTCGAGTTCGACGTCGCTCGGCACGGCCGCACCGACAACGATCTTTTCCTTGGTCGTCACCGGACGGACGCGGTGCTCGGTGACGTAGGATTTGATCTTGGTTCGGTACTGCGGCTCGATCTGAACGGCCGCCGCGTGGCCCGTCCCGGTCGTCGTCACGACGGTCGATTGCGCGAAAGCACCGGTCGAAATCAGGACCGCGGCGGCGGAAAGCAGGAACAACTTCTTCATCTCGTTCTCCTCGTTCGAATATGCGCCGCAACAACCCCTCATCGCCGACAGCGTTCCCGGCGCAGGGAACTAATTGCCGCTTTTTCCCGTTTATAGCTCACCGAGTTGAACGGCTCGGGCTCTGGAGGAGGACGACAAATGAAGTTGAAGATAGTAACTGCAGCACTGATGCTTGCCGCAATATCCCTGCCGGCGTTCGCGGCCGACGAGTTCTACGTCGTGCAAGACGTCAAAACCAAGAAGTGCACGATCGTGGACAAGAAGCCGACGGACACGTCCATGACCGTCGTCAGCCCGTCGGGCACGATCTACAAGTCGCGCACCGAGGCTGAAAGCGGCATGAAGACCGTCAAGGTCTGCACGTCCAACTGAGGAGGATGACAAATGCCAGTTCTGATTCTCTGGGCCGTGCCGGCCGTGCTGGTGATCGGCGGCGGCATCTATCTGATCGGCCATTTGCATTAAAGCACAGTGGAAGGCGAGCGGGTCTGTGCGTGCAGCGCACAGGTCCGCAAGCCGTCTGCTCCGAGAGGAGGAGGGCGCCCCTCGGCCTGCCACGCATCGGCAGGAGCGCAAGTTGCAGTGCAGCAGTTCGCGAAAAGGGTGGCCCTGCGACGAAGAGGACCCTCCGCGCACGCGAAATGACTTCCGTCGCGCCGACGTTTTCCATACGCTTCCCTCTCGCAAGCCGCATACCGGCTGCGCTCACGGCCCGGCGACAGGGCCGGAGCAACAAAGGGAGGGGAGACGATGAAGCGAAGGTCATTTCTCGCTGGGATCGGTGCGACCACTGCAGCGGCTGCGATCGGCATGCCGTCGATCATCAGGGCACAGTCGCCGATCACGCTGAACGGCGCGGTCCAGTTCAACGACGACCACGCCTTCAACCGGGCACTGCTCCGGTTCGAAGAGCTGGTGAAGAAGTATTACGGCAAGCCCGTCAACTTCACACTGCACAGGAATTCCTCGCTTGGCCTCGAAAAGCAGTATTTCGAGTACATGTCGCAGGGCAAAGCCGTCGACTACGGCATCGTCTCGCCGGCTCACATGTCGACCTTCGCCAAGGCGGCCCCGTTCATCGACGCGCCCTTCGTGTTCAAGGGCATCGAACACATGAACAAGGTCGTCGAAGCCAATATCCTGGCGCCGATCGCCGACGAAGTTGCGGCCAAGGCCGAGGTCGTTCTGATCGGCTATTCCGGTGGTGGCATCCGCAACATTTTTGCCAACAAGCCGCTCAAGACTCTCGCCGACCTGAAGGGACTCAAGGTGCGCGTACAAGGCGCGCCGATCTGGTCGAAGACCTTTGCGGCCGTGGGCATGAGCCCGACGGTGATCGCCTATAACGAAATCTACAACGCGATCCAGAACGGCGTGATAGCGGCCGGGGAGAACGAGGCGGCCGGCGTCGAGGCGATGAAGTTCTACGAAGTGGCTCCGCATCTCAACCTGACCCAGCACGCCGTGTCGATACGGCCGATCTGCTTCTCGGTGAAGACGTTGAAGACCTTGCCCAAGGACTTGCAGGACGCGATCATGAAAGCCGGCAAGGAAGCCGGCGACTATGGTCGTCAACTGGAGTCGAGCGAGGAGGTCGTCAAGCTCGACACGCTGGAGAAGGCCGGCAAGCTCAAGCGCGTTCCCTTCGAAGAGCGCGACGCCATGAAGAAGCTCGCCGATCCCGTGATGGCCACCTACGCCAAGGAAATCGGCGCGGAAGGCATTTTCGAGAAGATCAACGTCGTCTGAGAACTGTCGCCGCCCACGCGACAGGACGTCGGGGCAAGCCAGACGGCTTGCCCCATTGCATGATTGTGATCCTCCGGAGTCGTAATGACCGAAATATCGATGCCACCGAACCCGTCGCCATGGCGCCGAGCAACGGCGGCCTATGCAAAACTGCTGGAAATCCTGCTCGCCGCCTCTGTCGGCCTTCTGGTCATTCCGGTCACGTTGCAGATCATCTCGCGCTACACGCCTTTGATTCCGTCCTACATCTGGACCGAGGAGATGGCGCGGTTCATGTTTATCTGGACGATCATGATCGGCGCCATGGTCGGCATCAGAGAGTCGCAGCATTTTGAAGTCGACGTCTGGCCTGACCTGTCACGCCGAAGCGAGGCCATGGTGCGGATTCTCGCGCGGCTCGGCGTGCTGGCGCTGGCGCTGGTGTTCGTATCCGCCGGCATCGAGTTTACCCGTTTTGCCTGGAATAGAACCTCGGAGCTGGCCGATCTGCCGCTTTGGCTGATCCACGTCGCCTGGCCGGTTGCCGGCGCGACCTGGATCGTGTTCGCCGGTGAACAGATTGTCGACGAGGCGCGGATTCTGGTTGGGGCAAATCAATGAGCGGCAATGTTCTCTCTGCCGGACAGGCCGCAATGGTCCTGTTCGGTACTTTCGTTGGCCTGCTCATCATACGCGTGCCGGTCGCGTTCGCGCTTGGCCTTGCCTGCGTGCCGATCCTGCTGATCGAGCCGCATCTGTCGCTGATGACGCTCGCGCAGGAAACCTTCAACGCCTACAATTCGTTCATTCTGCTGGCGGTGCCGTTCTTCCTGCTCACCGCCAATCTGATGAGCATCGGCGGCATCACCGACCGGCTGGTGGCGCTGTCCCGCTCAATGGTCGGGCACTGGCCGGGGTCGCTGGCGCAGATCAACGTGGTGCTGTCGGTGTTCTTTGCCGGCATCTCCGGCTCCTCCACCGCGGACGCGGCGAGCCAGTCCAAGATCTTCATCGATGCCCAAACCAAGGAGGGTTACGACCTCTCGTTCTCCATCGCCATCACCGCGGTCTCGGCCGTGCTCGCCGTCATCATCCCGCCCTCGATCCTGATGATCGTGTGGGGCGGACTGATCTCGACCTCGATCGCCGCGATGTATCTCGCGGGCATCGTGCCGGGATTGCTGATCGCCGGCGCGCAGATGGCGACCGTGCATGTCTACGCGACGCGTCGCGGTTATCCGACCTATCCGAAGGACACCTGGAGGGAGATGTGCTGCGCCATCTGGCGCTCGATACCGGCGCTGCTGACGCCGTTCATCATCGTCGGCGGCATCCTGCTGGGGTGGTTCACCGCGACCGAATCCGCCTGCGTCGCGGTGCTTTATTCCGTCGCGCTGTCGACGTTCTTCTACCGTGAAACCGGCGCGCGCGAACTCTACAAGGCTTTGCTCGACACCGGGCGCCTGGCCGGCGTCGCGCTGTTCTGCGTGGGCACCGCGAGCGCGTTCGGCTGGCTGCTGGCTTACTACAGGATTCCGCAGGAACTGCTGGCCAACGTCTCGACCTGGGGCATGGGCGCGATCGGGGCCGGCTTCTTCATCGCGCTCTGCTTTCTGGTGGTGGGCTGCTTCCTCGACGCCATTCCGGCGATCATCATCGTCGGCACCGTTCTCGAACCCCTGGCGAAATCAGTCGACCTCCATCCGGTCCAGTTCGCGATCATCTCCATCATATCGCTGGCCTTCGGGTTGGTGACGCCCCCTTATGGCCTGTGCTTGATGATCGCCTGCTCGATCGCGGGGGTGCGGCTGCGCTATGCCCTGAAGGACACGGTGATCATGCTGATTCCGATGCTGCTCGTGCTGGCGGCCGTCATCGTCTGGCCGAGCGTGTCGCTGTTCCTGCCGCGTCTGATCGTGCCGGAGATGTTGAAATGAGCAGGGGTTGATCCCGCGGCTCTGATGCCGCGGGATCGGTCCAATTTTCCTACAGATTGCTCTCGGTGATCGCGGCGTAGACCATGCTGCGCAGCTCGCGCCGGAGCGGGTAGGCGCTCGACGGCAGCACCTGCGTCATGAAGATGGTGATCAGCTCTTCGGCCGGGTCGATCCAGAACGACGTCGTGGCCGCGCCGCCCCAATTGTATTCACCGGGGCTGCCGGCGACCAGTGTCTCGGCCGGGCGCATGGTCACGGCGAAGCCGAGGCCGAAGCCAATGCCGTTATAGGTCGCTTCGGAGAACAGCGAGCGCGACACCTCGGGGAGGAAGCGACCGCCCGGAATGTGGTTGGTCGTCATCAGCGCCAGCGTCTTCGGCCCGATCAACCTGACGCCGCCGAGTTCGCCGCCATTGAGCAGCGCACGGCAGAAGGTGAGATAGTCGGCCGTCGTCGAGCACAGCCCGCCGCCACCCGAGATCAAGGACGGCGGCGACAGGAACGAGCTCTTGGCTGGATCGTCCTGCAGGGTCAGGCCCTCGCGCCGCTGGCCGGCATGGAAGGTCATGCCGCCACCCGGGTCGGCCGAGTAACAGGCGGCGAACCGGTGGGCCTTGGAAGCCGGCACGTGGAAATCAGTGTCGGTCATGCCGAGTGGATCGAGGATGCGTTGTTTCAGGAACTGCTCGAAGGGTATGCCGGAAATTTTGCCGACGAGATAGCCGAGCACGTCGGTCGAGACGGAGTAGTTCCAGGCCTCGCCCGGCGAGAATTCCAGCGGAATTTTTGCGAGGCTCTCGATCATGGTCTGGAGCGTGCCTGATTTCTCGACCTCGCCGATCTTTTCAGCGCGGTAGGCGGCATCGACGTTCGAGCGCTGCTGGAAGCCATAGGTGAGGCCGGACGTGTGGCGCAGCAGGTCGACGATCAGCATCGGCCGCGTCGGCGGACGGGTCAGGAAGGAAGGCGCGGTGCCGGCGACGAACACGCCGAGATCCCTCCATTCCGGAATGTACTTGGCGACGGGTTCATCGATCGCGACGAGGCCCTGCTCGACCAGCATCATGAAGGCGACGCTGGTGAGCGGCTTGGTCATGGAATAGATGCGGTAGATGGTGTCGTCCTTGACGGGCAGCTTGCGCTCGACGTCGGCAAAACCCTGCACCGAGCTGTGGGCGATCTTGCCACGGCGATAGACCAGGAGATGCGTGCCCGGGAAGCGACCGGCATCGATGTACCGGCTCTTCAGATGCGCATCGACGCGGTCGAGCGCGGCCTTGGACATGCCAACGGATTCGGGCGAGGCGGGGGTGGGGGCGAGCATCAGTTCCTCCGGGCAGTTTTGTCCGACGTTGATAGCCGATATGGCGGTCTCATTCCAAGCCGGTCGCGCTTAACGCCGGCCGGCTGTTTGGTGTAGGCTTCACCTTGGAACGCCTCCAAGCAGCCCAAAAGATCCCCAACGGGCCAACGAGAAAACGCAGGCAAACGCACCATGACCCAGTTCAACGAGACCGAACTCACCGAAGCCGTCGTCCGGAGCTTTGACCGGACACCCGACCCGCGCGCGAAATTCCTGCTCCAGGAATTGGTGAAGTCGCTGCACGATTACGTGAGCAAGACCGGCCTCACCTTCGGGGAGTGGGAATACGCCATCGATTTCCTGACCCGCACCGGCCAGAAATGCACGGATACCCGGCAGGAATTCATCCTGCTGTCCGACGTGCTCGGCGTCTCCATGCTGGTCGACGCGGTCAACCATCGCGAGCGCGAGGGTGCCACCCAGACCACCGTGCTTGGGCCGTTCTATGTCGGCGAGCACAAGGTGACGGCGCACGGCACCGACATCTCTCCGAACAATCAAACCGGCGAACGGATGTTCGTGCAGAGCCGTGTCACCGATCTCAAGGGCGAGCCGCTCGCGAATGTCCCCGTCGACGTCTGGCATGCCGACGATGACGGCTTCTACGACTCGCAGAAGCCGAACTATGACGAGGTCGGCGCCTCGGCGCGGGCGCGCTTCATCACCGACAGCGACGGCCGCTTCTTCTTCCGCACCATCTTGCCATGCAGCTACCCGATCCCGACCGACGGCCCGGTCGGCGAGATGATCGTGCAGACCAACCGCCACCCGATGCGCCCGGCGCATGTGCACTTCCTGGTCAATGCCAAGGGCTACGAGCCGCTGATTACCCACGTCTTCATGGACGGCGACAAATATCTGGATTCCGACGTGGTATTCGGCGTGAAGGATGACCTCGTCGCCAAGGTCGAGCCGCGCAACGACCTTGAGATGCCCGACGGCACCAAGGCGAACGGGCAGTGGCACCTGATGACCTATGAATTCCACCTCAAGCCCGGCGGCGGCATGGCGCCGAAGCCGCTGGGAACCAAGGCTGAGGAGCCCGCCTGACCGTCAGGCGCGAGCAGCGCCCGCCGTCTCTCATTACCCGATAAAGGCCGCCAGCTCATCAGGCGTCCCCATCGGAAAGGCTTCTTTGATAAAGTCGAGGAAGGCGGATACGCGCGCGCTCAGGAGCCGGCGGGATGGATAGAGCGTCCACAACGCGATCTCTGGTCCCTCGATGTCGCCCCAATGCACCAGCGTGCCGGCAGCCAGGTCGTGACTGACCAGTGACACCGGAAGGCGGGCGGCGCCGACGCCCGCCCGGACCGCATCGCGGACCATGACGAGCGATGACAGGCGCAGGACCGGATCAATCGCGATCCGCGATCTTCCGCCTGGCATCATCACTTCCCAGCTTGTCAGCTGGTCGCCCGCGCCGCGCATGACAGCCGGCACAGCGATGCCGTCCCTCGGTCGTTCCAGGTTTGGGCTCGCCACCACCACCAGCCGATCGCGCAGAAAGATTCGTCCGACAAGGCTGTCATCCGGATCGGGATTGACCCGAATGACGAGGTCATACCCTTCCTCCACCATGTCGACGGAGCGATCTTCCGTCGTGACGTCAAGACGGACCTCCGGGTATCTGAGCGCGAACCCCGCCGCGAGGTTTCCCATTGCAGTCTGCGAGAACAGCAAAGGCGCGCTGATCCGCAAGCGCCCCCGCGGCCTGTCCCCGCCCGAAGCGATCGCTGTCGCCGTCTCGTCAAGCTCGGTGAGCAAGGCCCCCGTCCGCTCGTAAAGGGCGCGCCCTTCCTGCGTGAGTTTCAGGGTGCGCGCTCCCCGTTCGAACAGGCGGAGGTCGAGGGCAGCCTCCAGCTCGGCGACCCGCCGGGACAGGGTGGCTTTCGGGCGTCCGGCGGCCCGTGCGGCCCGTCCGAACCCGCCGTGCCGGGCGACGAGATTGAAGTCAGTGAGTGCGAGCAGGTCCATCGTTCCACCAGTGAGACAGTCCGTCCAGATATAGCGGCTATCTGTTCGTTTGTGGATCACTAATTTCCCTTGTGTCTTCTGACCCAACCCGGAGTGATCCCCATGACCATCCTCGTTACCGGCGCAACCGGCACCATCGGCCGCCACGTCGTCGAACAGCTCGTCAAGCGCGGTGCCGATGTCCGTGCTCTCGCCCGCGATCCTGCCAAGGCAAACCTCCCGGCAGGCGTTACCGTCGTGCGGGGCGACCTGCTCGACGTCGACTCGATCCGTAGCGCATTCAAGGGCGTCTCGACCCTGTTCCTGCTCAACGCAGTGGTGCCGGATGAATTCACGCAGGCACTGATCGCGCTCAACGTCGCCCGCGACGCCGGCGTCGAGCGGGTGGTCTACCTCTCGGTGATCCACAGCGATCGCTACGTGAACGTCCCGCACTTTGCCGGCAAGTTCGGCGTCGAGCGGATGATCGAGCAGATGGGCTTCAACGCCACCATCCTGCGCCCCGCCTATTTTATGAACAACGATCTCACGATCAAGGACGTGGTGACCGGATATGGCATCTATCCGATGCCGATCGGGAGCAGGGGACTCGCCATGATCGACGCGCGCGACATCGGCGAGATCGCGGCCCTCGAGCTCATCCGTCGTGAGCGCGCCGCAACACCGCTTCCGCTCACGCGCATCAATCTCGTCGGTCCCGATACGCTGACCGGCGCGAAAGCCGCCGCCGTCTGGTCGGAGGTGCTGGGCCGCGCGATCGCCTATCCCGGTGACGATACCGCCGGCTTCGAGAAGAATCTCCGGCAGTTCATGCCGAGCTGGATGGCTTTCGACATGCGGCTGATGAGCGAGCGTTTCCTCACCGAGGGAATGGTCCCCGAGACAGGCGACGTCGAGCGCCTGACCGCGCTGCTGGGCCGTCCCCTCCGCTCCTATCGCGACTTCGTCTCCGAGATCACGGCCACTGCCTGACGGCATGGGCACGTCCCCATCACGACAACGAGGACTCCTATCATGACCTCTTCAATCGCCACTGTTCCGGTGAATCCGGGAGGCGCAACGAAGATATTGGTGCTTGGAGCGACCGGTGGCACCGGTCGCCTGATCGTCAACCAGGCGGTGGCGCGGGGCTACGACGTCACTGTGCTGGTGCGTTCCGCAGGGAAGGCAAGTGACATCACGGGGGCGAAGCTCATCGCCGGAGACGCCCGCGACGAAACAGCCCTGCGCGAAGCCCTCATAGGCCGTGACGCCGTGGTCAGTGCGCTGGGTACACCGGTAAGCCCGTTCCGCGAGGTGACGCTTCTCTCGACCGCGACGCGCACGCTCGTGAGCGCGATGAAGGCCGAGCAGGTCTCGCGGCTGGTTTGCATCACGGGGATGGGCGCCGGCGACAGTGCAGGGCACGGCGGCTTTGTCGCCGACAATGTGATCTTTCCGCTTCTCCTCAAGAAGGTGTACGCCGACAAGAACCGACAGGAAGCGATCGTCAGAGACAGCGGGCTGGACTGGGTCCTGGTTCGCCCCTCGATCCTCAATAACAAGTCCCGCCGAGGCTCGGTTCGGGCCCTGACGGATCTTTCAGGCTTCCATGGCGGCAGCATCGCGCGCGAAGACGTTGCGAAATTCGTGCTCGATCAGGTGCGCAACGATACCTGGCTGCATCGTTCTCCGCTCATCACGTGGTGACCCTTGCGTGGCGACACCCCTGATCAGCGCGCGTGCAACATCGCAAGCAGGACCAAGACGACGCAGGCGAGCGCTGCCGTGGTCAATTTCCAGAACATCAACGGGCTGCGCTCCAATAGCGGCGTGATCCGTGTGTCGAGATAGGCCGGATTGGGCGTGCGAAGCTCGAAGACGAATTCGGACAGATCCTCGTGCCGCTTGTAGGGATCCGGATGGAGCGCACGTCTGAGCGCGCCGTCGACCCAGGCAGGCACGTTGCTGTCGTCATCGGCCGGGCGGTATTTGAGCCTCCGCACGTCCGCCTTGCGCCGGATCCTGGCGATTTGGGTGCCGTAGGGAAGCTTTCCCGTCAGCATCTGGTAGCAGATCACGGCGAGTGAAAACATGTCGGAGCGCGGCGAGCCGCCCTGCCCAAGAAAATATTCCGGCGCCGTGTACTGGACCGTTCCCAGAATTTCGTCGGCCTCGTCCTGTGGCGCGGCCTCCGCGACGCCAGCCACCTTCACCGATCCGAAGTCGATGATCTTCGCGGTGCCGGTCTTGTCGATCAGGATGTTGTCGGGCCTGAGATCCTGATGCAGCATTTCCATGCGGTGGAAGGCGCGCAGGCCCGCGGCGATTTGCTCGACCAGTCTGCGGACGGTTTCGAGATCGGGGCGCGGGTTGTCCGTCATCCATTGCCGCAAGGTCTGACCTTCGACGAATTCGGTCGCGACGTAGAGGTAACCGCGCCGGCGCGACTGTGAGAGCGGTTTGAGCACATGCGGGCTGTCGATCCGGCGCGCGATCCACTCCTCCATCAGGAAGCGCTTCAGGTAGGCGGCATTGTCGCGCAAATCGATCGACGGCAGCTTGAGCGCGACCGGCTCCTCGGTCATAGCGTCGACGGCAAGGTAGATATGGCTGCGGCTGCTGGCGTGGATTTCGCGGACGATCCTGTAGCCGTCGAAGATGGCCCGCGGCTCCGGCAGCGGGGGAAGCGGCAGCTGCGAGGTCTGGTTGAAGATGCCGGCCGGCTCGCGCTGCGGCACCGCGTCGATGCGGAGGATCTGGACCGTGATGTTGTCGTCGCTGCCGCGCCGGTAGGCTTCCTCGACGATCGCCTTCGCCGCCCCGTCGAGCTCGGCTGCATGCTCGCTGAGCGCGCTGGTGACGAAACGCGCGTCGACGAATTCATAGGCGCCGTCGGTCGCCAGCAGGAACGTGTCGCCAGTCTCGATCTCGAAATTCTGGTAGTCGATCTCGAGCTGTGGATTGATGCCGAGCGCACGGCCAAGATAAGTCTGCTCCGAGGACACGATGATCCGGTGATCGTCGGTCAGCTGCTCGAGCGCCTTGCCCGCCACGCGGTAGACGCGACAGTCGCCGACGTGGAAGATGTGCGCGGTGGTCGCCTTGATGACCATGGCGCTCAGCGTGCAGACATAACCCTTGTCGCGGTCATAGGCATATTGGCTCTTGCGCGTCTGCGCGTGGAGCCAGGAATTGGTCGCGTCGAGCACGCGGCGGGCGGAGGTCTTCACCGTCCAGGATTCCGACGTGCAGTAATAGTCCATCAGGAAGCTCTTGACCGCCGACTCGCTGGCGATCTGGCTCACCGTGCTGCTGGAGATGCCGTCGGCGAGGACCGCCGCAATGCCCTTCAGACTGAGCATCGGCTCGTCCGGAACGAGGACGCCGTGAAAATCCTGGTTGATGGGCTTGCGACCCTTGTCGGAATGCTGGCCGACCGAGATCTGAAGTCCGCGGGTCATCGTCATCACCGGCAAAGGGGAGCCTCACCCTGATCGGGCGAGGCTCTCCTGTCGAGACGTATCAGGCCGCAATGCGGGGCGACGAGGCCTTGCTCGCCTGGCGCTTCGGCTGGGTCAGGACGTGCGTGGCGTAGAGGGTCATGCCGGTGAAGGCGAGGCCGCCGACGAGATTGCCGAGCACGGTCGGGATCTCGTTCCAGATCAAATAGTCCATGATCGAGAATTTCGCGTGCAGCATCAGGCCGGACGGGAACAGGAACATGTTCACGACGGAATGCTCGAACACCATGTAGAAGAACACCAGGATCGGCATCCACATCGCGATGACCTTGCCGGGGACCGAGGTGGAGATCATGGCGCCGACGACGCCGGTCGAGACCATCCAGTTGCAGAGCATTCCGCGGATGAACAGCGTCGCCATGCCGGCCGCGCCGTGCGCGGCATAGCCGAGCGTGCGGCCTTCGCCGATATTGCCGATCGCCGTGCCGACCTTGTCCGGATCCTGCGTGAAGCCGAAAGTCGTGACGAAGGCCATCATGAAGGCCACCGTAAGGGCGCCTGCGAAATTGCCGACGAAGACGAGGCTCCAGTTCCGCAGCACGCCGCCGAAGGTTACGCCGGGGCGCTTGTCGATCAGCGCCAGCGGCGCCAGCACGAACACGCCGGTCAAAAGGTCGAAGCCCAACAAATAGAGCATCGAGAATCCGACGGGGAACAGCAGCGCGCCGATCAGCGGCTGCCCCGTGTTCACGTTGATGGTGACGGCGAACCACGCCGCGAGCGCCAGGATGGCGCCGGCCATATAGGCGCGGATGATGGTGTCGCGGGTGGACATGAAGATCTTGGATTCGCCCGCATCCACCATCTTGGTGACGAATTCCGAAGGCGCGAGATACGACATCAATGGTTCCTTTTGCTCGTGTGAGAATAGCGTGGCGGTTTCGGACGGTACCGTTGTCGAGACGCTGCCTCCGCACGAGCCGGTGAACCGGCAATCTGCGGACCAAAGGAATTCGGAATCTCGCTTGGGATCGCGTGACGACGACTGTGCCCGATGGGCCCAGCGAAGCAATATTGCTCTCCCCGAGTTTCAGCCTTTGGAGGCCTCAACATGTCGGCGGACCGCAGTCGTCGTTGACTGAGTGGTTACTGTGCAAGCAATCCACGTGCCAGATGACGGGCCACGCATCGCGACCAGTGCTGGCGCGGTTACGGTGTGTTTTGCGCCTTTCCATGTCGAGCGGACCATCGATGGACCAAGGTTCCGAGAGGCACGAAGTCAGGCCTGCCCAATTTTTGTGCGACGCACAAGAACTGGGCTGTTCGCCAAATTTGACGGCGTGCGGAGATTTGCCAACAGAGAGTCGCTTCGGCGCAACGCTCTGTTTTTGCTTGGCATTGTCGATTTCTTCGCTTTGGCACGCTTCTTGTTTGAGAATGCGCGACGCCATCGATGCCGTCCCTCGAAGATCTCCATCCGAATTGTGACTTCTGCCATCCGGGGCTTCCCCGGAGACGCGCCGCCGTGCGCGTCGTGCGGTCGGCATGTGCGGATAGTCGCTCCGGTCACAAAGGATCATCACATTCAATGACGAAGCCAATTGATCAGTCCTCGCGCAGCGGTCGTCACGGCCACCATCTTGGCGGAGCCAGCGCGAACGCGCTCATGCTCCTCGACCGCCGCACGTTCCTCGCCGCAGGCACCGTCGCCGCGGCGTTTGCGGTCGCTCCCGGCCGCGTCCGCGCCGCCGCGCTCAAACCCGAGAAGGAAGAACTGAAGCTCGGATTCATCAAGCTCACCGACATGGCGCCGCTCGCGGTGGCCAAGGAGAACGGGTACTTCGAGGACGAAGGTCTGTTCGTCACGCTGGAGGCGCAGGCCAACTGGAAAGTTCTGCTGGACCGCGTCATCAGTGGCGAGCTGGACGGCGCGCACATGCTGGCGGGCCAGCCATTGGCGGCCACGATCGGCTTTGGCACGAAGGCGCACATCATCACGCCGTTCTCGATGGACCTCAATGGAAACGCCATCACGGTCTCGAACGAGATCTTCGCGATGATGAAGCCGAACATCCCGAAGGATGCGAGCGGCAAGCTCGTGCATCCGATCAAGGCCGATACGTTGCGTCCGGCGATCGAGAAGCTGAAGGCCGACGGCAAGTCTTTCAAAATGGGCATGGTCTTCCCGGTGTCGACCCATAATTACGAGCTGCGCTACTGGCTCGCTTCGGGCGGCATCAACCCCGGCTATTATTCGTCCGGCGACGTGACCGGAACGGTCGGGGCCGAAGCGCTGCTGTCGGTGACGCCGCCGCCACAGATGCCAGCGACGCTGGAAGCCGGCACCATCAACGGCTACTGCGTCGGCGAGCCCTGGAACCAGGCCGCGGTGTTCAAGGGCATCGGCGTGCCCGTGATCACCGATTACGAGATCTGGAAGAACAATCCGGAGAAAGTGTTCGGCATCACCGCGGCCTTTGCCGACAAGAATCCAAACACCGTGCTGGCGCTGACCAAGGCGCTGATCCGCGCCGCGATGTGGCTGGACGAGAATGCCAACGCCAATCGCGCCAAGGCCGTCGAGCTGTTGTCGAAGCCCGAATATGTCGGCGCCGACAAGGCGGTCATCGCCAATTCGATGACCGGCACTTTCGAATACGAGAAAGGCGACAAGCGCTCCATTCCGGACTTCAATGTGTTCTTCCGCTATTTCGCGACCTATCCCTACTATTCCGACGCGGTCTGGTATCTGACGCAGATGCGCCGGTGGGGGCAGATCGCGGAGGCCAGGGACGACGCCTGGTACGAGGCGACGGCCAAGAGCGTGTATCGTCCGGATATCTATCTTTCCGCGGCCAAGCTTCTGATCGCCGACGGCAAAGCGAACAAGGACGACTTCCCCTGGGAGAGCGAGGGTTATCGTGCGCCGACCTCGGAATTCATCGATGGCGTCACTTACGACGGTCGCAAGCCCAACGCCTACATCGATAGCCTGAAGATCGGTCTGAAGGGCAAGCAGAAGATCGACGGTGCCAAGGTCATCGACGGCTGACGCGCATGAGCCGGGCCGCCGTCAGGACGGCCCGGTCTCCTCACTCGAAGTCGGGCGATGAACGCCGAGGGACAAGACTATGGCAGCGGTTACCGACTACATCGACCTCAGCGCAGAGGAGCGCAAGCGTGCCCGCCGGGAGCGGGTGTTTGCGCGCATCAATGCAGCAGCGATTTATCTCAACATCCTCGGATTGGGATGGCTCGTGCCGCTGGCCCGCATTGCGGCCGGCGACAGCGTCAAGCCGCAGTTGAAGGAGCTACGCCAGGGATTGCTGGTGCCGCTGATTGGCATCGGTGTCTTCCTTCTGGCATGGGCCTGGGCCGCGCCGCGGGTCAAGACGTCGCTCGGCGCCATCCCGGGGCCCGCCGAGGTCTGGACGCAGGCCGGAAACCTGTACGCCGACCATCTGGCGGAGCGCGCCAAGCGGGCGGCCTTCTACGAACGCCAGGATCAACGTAACGCCAAAGTGGTCGCTGACGGTCATCCCGAGGATGTCCGGCATCGTGGCTATGCCGGCAAGCCAACTTACTTCGACCAAATACTAACCAGTCTCATGACGGTGGCGCTCGGCTTTGCCGTGGCGACGCTTGTTGCCGTGCCGCTCGGTATCCTGTGCGGCCTCTCCCGGACCATGAACAGTGCTCTCAATCCGCTGATCCAGATATTCAAGCCGGTATCGCCGCTTGCGTGGCTCCCGATCGTGACCATGGTGGTCTCGGCGCTTTATGTGAACCCGTCGGAATTGCTACCGAAGTCGTTGGTCATCTCCGCCATCACGGTGACGCTGTGTTCATTGTGGCCGACGTTGATAAACACGGCGCTTGGAGTGGCTTCGATCGACAAGGACCTGCTCAACGTCGGCCGCGTCCTGCAGCTGCCGACATGGCGCACCGTCACCAAGCTGGTCCTGCCAAGTTCGCTGCCGCTGATCTTCACCGGATTGAGACTCTCTCTCGGCGTGGGCTGGATGGTGCTGATCGCGGCGGAAATGCTCGCGCAGAATCCGGGCCTTGGGAAATTCGTCTGGGACGAGTTTCAGAACGGCTCGTCGCAGTCGCTGGCCCGGATCATCCTGGCTGTGCTGACGATCGGGATCATCGGCTTCCTGCTCGATCGCGTGATGTACGCGCTCCAGTCCGCTTTCACCTTTTCCAGCCAGCGCTGAGGCCCTGATGTCGTTCCTGTCGCTGAAAGGGCTCCGCAAGGGCTACGGTACCGGCGCCAAGCGCACCGACGTGCTGTCGAATGTCAATCTTGAGGTCGCCGAGGGCGAGTTCATCGCCATCGTGGGCTTCTCGGGCAGCGGCAAGACGACACTGATCTCGGCGATCGCCGGGCTGGTGCAGCCGGATGCCGGCGAGATCACGCTCAAGGGCAAACCGGTCGCGGGGCCCGGCCCGGACCGCGGCATCGTCTTTCAGTCGTACTCGCTGATGCCGTGGTTGACGGTACGCGGCAACATCGCTCTCGCTGTCGATCAGGTGTTTGCCCGCGAAAGCAAGGCTCAGCGCGCCGGCCGCGTCGACCGCTACATAGACATGGTCGGGCTTACGCACGCGGCGACCCGCCTGCCGGCCGAACTGTCCGGCGGCATGCGTCAGCGCGTCGCCGTTGCCCGTGCGCTTGCAACCAGCCCTGAGATATTGCTGCTCGACGAGCCGCTATCGGCACTCGACGCGTTGACCCGCGCCAAGCTCCAGGACGAGATCGTCGACATCTGGTCGCGCGACAAGCGCACCGTGGTGCTGGTTACCAATGACGTCGACGAAGCGATCCTGCTCGCCGATCGCATCATTCCGTTGTTGCCGGGCCCGAACGCGACGCTCGGGCAGCAGTTCAAAGTCGACATCCCGCGCCCGCGCGACCGGTCCTCGATCAACGAGGATCCGCATTTCAAGCGGCTGCGGCAGGCCGTCACCGGCTATCTCCTTGACGTCGCGAAAGAGCGCTCGGCCGATGCCGATGCGACGGTTCGTACGCTGCCCAACGTCGTATCCATCACACAGATGGACAAGCCGCCGACGGCCTATCAGAAGGCGGCTGCTACGGTGACCATCAACACCGACCGCTATCTCGAATTCTCCCGGCTCTCGAAGGTCTATCCGACGCCGACGGGGCCGCTGACCATCGTGGAGAACTTCGATCTCAAGGTTCGCAAGGGCGAGTTCATCTCGGTGATCGGTCATTCCGGCTGCGGCAAGTCGACGGTGCTGTCGATGACCGCAGGTCTCAACGAGGTCTCTCTCGGGGGCATCATTCTCGACGGCCGCGAGGTAACGACGGCCGGTCCAGACCGAGCGGTCGTGTTCCAGGCGCCTTCATTGTTTCCCTGGCTGACGGCGCGCGAGAACGTTGCGCTCGGAGTCGACCGTGTCTATCCGCACGCCACGCGGCGGCAGCGCGACGAGATCGTCGACTATTACCTCGAGCGGGTCGGGCTTGCGGATTCTTTCGACAAGTCGGCTGCGGCAATGTCGAACGGCATGCGCCAACGAGTCGGCATCGCGCGTGCCTTCGCGCTGTCGCCAAAATTGCTGTTGCTGGACGAGCCGTTCGGCATGCTGGACAGCCTCACCCGCTGGGACCTCCAGGAGGTACTGATGGAGGTCTGGAAGCGCACGCAAGTGACGGCGATGTGCGTGACCCATGATGTCGACGAGGCGATCCTGCTTGCCGACCGCGTGGTGATGATGACCAACGGACCATACGCCCGGATCGGTCACATCATGGAGGTCGACATCCCTCGGCCGCGCACGCGAAAGGCTCTGCTCGAGCACCCCAATTACTACCGATATCGCCGCGAGTTGCTCGATTTTCTCGAAGCTTACGAGCATGGAGCCGTGTCAAAGGCGCCGACGAAACCAGCGGTCAATCCGGAAGCGGCGTGAGCAGGCGCGCATGCACGTTCAAATCGGTTGCATCAAGCTCAATCCTTGTGCGCCGCACAGGGATTGAGCGAATCGCAAAATTTGCGTGCGAAATAGTCCTGCGAAAGTCCGGAGCACTACGAACAAGCTCCTGAATCTCTTGCGTTTCCGGAATGCGGGCAGTTGGCACGGAAATTGAAGCACCAATCGCGACGCCAACGACGACGTCCCTCAACATCATCAATCAGCATCGTAACTCGCCACCGGGGGTGAAGCCTCGGAGCGCGCCTCCGTGGCCGGAGGCTGAGCCTGCAACGACGCAGCGGTGAGCCTGGAAGGGATTCTGCAATGACCAAGAGTCGGACTTGGATTTCGGACTGGCGTCCCGAAGATGAGGCGTTCTGGAATGCGACTGGCAAAACTATCGCGGGACGCAACCTGATCTGGTCGATCGTGGCCGAACATATCGGCTTCTCGGTCTGGCTGATCTGGAGCATCGTCACCACCAAGCTGCCGCAGGCGGGCTTCCACTACACCACCGACCAGCTGTTCCAGCTCGTCGCGGTGCCCGGGCTGATCGGCGCGTTGATGCGCTTTCCCTACACCTTCGCGGTGACGACCTTCGGCGGTCGCAATTGGACCATCTTCAGTGCGGCGATCCTGTTCATTCCGACGCTCTCGCTCGCCTATTTCGTCGGCCAGCCCGACACGCCGTTCTGGCTGATGCTGCTGATTGCCTCGACCGCCGGCCTAGGCGGCGGCAATTTTGCCTCCAGCATGACCAACATCTCGTTCTTCTTCCCGGACCGGATGAAGGGGTGGGCGCTCGGACTGAATGCGGCCGGCGGCAATATCGGCGTGTCCAGCGTGCAGCTCCTGACCCCGATCCTGATGACGCTCGCCGTCATCAACCTGTTCCAGGCAACGCCTGTCGATGGTGTTTTCCTGCAAAACGCCGGCCTGATGTGGGTGCTGCCGATCGCGATCGCGGTGTTCGGCGCAGTGTTCTTCATGAACAACCTGACCACGGCCAAGTCGTCGATCAAGAACCAGCTCGCCGTGGTCAAGCGCAAGCACACCTGGATCATGGCGTATCTCTATATTGGCACGTTCGGCTCCTTCATCGGCTACTCGGCGGCATTTCCGCTGCTGATCAAGACCCAGTTCCCGCAAGTCACGATTGCGATCGCGTTCCTGGGACCGCTGGTCGGCTCGCTGTCGCGGCCGCTCGGCGGCTGGCTTGCGGACAGGATCGGCGGCTCGGTGATCACGTTCTGGAATTTCATCGTGATGGCAGGCGCCACGATCGGCGTGCTCTATTTCGTCGGGCACAAGGATTTCATCGGCTTCCTCTCGATGTTCCTGGTCCTGTTCGTGACGACGGGAATCGGCAACGGCTCGACCTACCGCATGATCCCCTCGATCTTCCGCGAGCAGAATTTGTTCAAGGTGCGCGGCAAGGGCGCTGCGGAGCGCGCGGTCGCCTTGAAGACGGCGAGCATCGAGAGCGGTGCTGCGGTCGGCTTCATCGGAGCGGTCGGCGCCGTCGGCGGCTATCTGATCCCGACCGGATTCGGCAAGTCGATCGCGCTGACCGGCGGGCCGCAGCTCGCGCTTGCGATCTATCTCGGCTTCTACGCCTCCTGTCTCGCGCTGACCTGGTGGTTCTATCTGCGTCGCAGCCCGCAGGGTGAAGGCGCGTCAAGCCTCGCCGGCGCGCGAGTTTAACACTTGGTACGAATCTCGCTTCTCCCCGTACGCGCGGAGAAGCATTGCCCGACAGTTTGACAATGAACCTGGTTCGCAATGGCGCGCACCAAGGCAAACCCAACAGGCAGGAGAACATCATGACGTCAGAACAGATCACCCTCGTCCAGCAGAGCTTTGCCAAGGTCGCGCCGATTTCCGCGCAGGCCGCGGTGCTGTTCTACGATCGCCTGTTCGAGGTCGCGCCGTCCGTGCGCGCGATGTTCCCCGAGGACATGACCGAGCAGCGCAAGAAGCTGATGGGCATGCTCGCTGCCGTCGTCGGCGGTCTGTCGAACCTGGACTCGATTCTTCCGGCGGCCTCGGCGCTTGCGAAGCGTCACGTCGGCTACGGCGCCAAGGCCGAGCACTACCCGGTGGTCGGCGCGACCTTGCTGTGGACCCTGGAGAAGGGGCTCGGCGAGGCCTGGACGCCCGAACTCGCCACCGCCTGGACCGACGCCTACGGCGTGTTGTCCGGCTACATGATTTCCGAGGCCTACGGCGCACAGCCGCAGGCCGCTGAATAGGAGATGCGTTGTGAGTGAACCGCTGGTCATCGTCGGTAACGGTATGGCGGCCGCGCGTCTGGTCGACGAGCTCGCGAAGACCGCGCTCGGCCGCTACGCGGTCGCCGTGATCGGCGAAGAGCCGCGGCTCGCTTACAACCGCGTTCTGCTCTCCTCGGTGCTGGCCGGCGAGACCGGCTCGCACGAGATCGAGCTCCGGCCCGCCGACTGGTGGCGCCATCGCGGCGTCACGGTGCGCTACGGCTATCGCGTCACCGAGATCGACACCGGCCGACGCGAGCTCAAGATCGAAGGCGAAGAGAGCATGGAATATTCCAAGCTCGTGCTCGCCGTCGGCTCGACGCCGCTGCGGCTCAACGTGCCGGGCGCCGATCTCGCCGGCGTGCACACCTTTCGCGACACCCGCGACGTCGATCTGCTGCTGACCCTTGCCGCAGCTAAGAAACGCGTGGTCGTGGTCGGCGGCGGTCTGCTCGGTCTTGAAGCGGCTTATGGCCTCGCCAAGGCCGGAGCGCCCGTGACGCTGCTGCACCTGATGGACCGGCTGATGGAGCGCCAGCTCGATGCCCCCGCCGCCGACCTGCTCAAGACGCTGGTCGAGCGCAAGGGCATTCGCATCCTGCTCAATGCATCCACAGCCCGCATCCATGGCGAGGGCCATGTCGAAGCGGTCGAGCTTGCCGACGGCAGCCGCATCGAGGCCGACGCGGTGATCTTCGCTGCCGGCATCAGGCCCAACATTGCGCTCGCAAAAGACGCCGGCATCGCAGTCAACCGCGGCATCGTCGTCAACGACGAGATGCAGACGGCGTCACCCGATATCTACGCGCTCGGCGAGTGCGCCGAGCATCGCGGAACTTGCTACGGCCTGGTCGAACCTGCCTACGAGCAGGCGCGCGTGCTGGCGCGGCATCTCTCCGGCCGTCCCGCGGCCTATCAGGGCAGCGTGGTCTCGACCAATCTGAAAGTGTCGGGCGTCAGCGTATTCTCCGCCGGCGACTTCATGGGCGGGGAGGGCAGCGAGAGCCTCGTGCTGTCAGACCGCAGGCGCGGCACCTACAAGAAGCTCGTCATCGCCGAGGGCCGGCTCACCGGCGCCCTGCTGATTGGCGATACCGTCGATGCGCTCTGGTATCTCGAACTGATCCGCAACCGCGAAAAGGTGGCGGCGATCCGCGCCGACATGATGTTCGGCCGCGCGCTCGCGGGTCCCTCCAAAGCGGCTTGATAGAGGCGGCTTGATATGACGGCGATCGATCCTGAGCTCCGCGCCACCAAGACGACCTGTCCGTATTGCGGCGTCGGCTGCGGCGTGCTGGCGACGCCAGACGGCAAGGGCGGCGTGGCGATTGCCGGCGACCCCGATCATCCTGCCAATTTCGGCCGGCTCTGCTCCAAGGGTTCGGCGCTCGGCGAGACCGTCGGGCTGGAAAGCCGGCTGCTCTATCCGATGATCCGCTGCAAGGGCGTGCTCGAACGCGTCGCCTGGAGCGATGCGCTCGATCACGTCGCCCACCGCATGCAGCACATCGTCGCGCGCGACGGCGCCGACGCGGTCGCATTCTATCTCTCGGGCCAGTTGCTGACCGAGGATTATTACGTCGCCAACAAGCTGATGAAGGGCTTTGTCGGCACGGCGAACGTCGACACCAATTCGCGGCTATGCATGTCGTCCTCGGTCGCCGGTCACCGTCGCGCCTTCGGCGCCGACACCGTACCCGGCTGCTACGAGGATCTCGACCAGGCCGATTTGCTCGTCTTTGTCGGCTCGAACGCCGCATGGTGCCATCCCGTGCTGTTTCAGCGCATGCTGAAGAACCGGCAGGAACGCGGCGCGCGCATGATCGTGATCGATCCGCGCCGCACCGACACCGCGACCGACGTCGATCTGTTCCTGGGCCTCAAGCCCGGCACCGACACGGCGCTGTTCTCCGGCCTGTTCGTTCACCTCGCCGACAATGGTGCCCTGGATCAGGACTACATCGGGCAAAACACGTCGGGCTTTGACGGCGCGCTGGCGCGCGCACGCAGCATCGCCGGCAGCGTCACCGCCACCGCACTGGCGACCGGTCTTTCCGAGCTGGACGTTGCCACCTTCTTCAAGATGTTCCGTGACACGCCCCGCGTCGTCACGCTGTACTCGCAAGGTGTCAACCAGTCGGCGCAGGGCACCGACAAGGTCAATGCGATCCTGAACTGCCATCTCGCCACGGGCCGCATCGGCAAGCCCGGCGCCTCGCCGTTCTCGCTCACCGGCCAGCCCAACGCGATGGGCGGCCGCGAGGTCGGCGGCCTCGCCAACCAGCTCGCCGCACACATGAACTTCACGCCGCCGGACATCGATCGCGTGCGGCGGTTCTGGAAGGCGCCGCGTATCGCGACCCATGAAGGGTTGAAGGCAGTGCAGCTGTTCGAAGCCATCAACCGCGGCGAGGTCAAGGCCTTGTGGGTGATGGGCACCAACCCCGCGGTGTCGCTGCCCGACGCGGACTTCGTGCGCGAGGCGCTGAAGAAGCTCGAGCTGTTCGTGGTCTCCGAGAACGTGCTCTCCAACGACACGGTCGATGCCGGCCCGCACGTGCTGCTGCCCGCGCTCGCCTGGGGGGAGAAGTCGGGCACCGTGACCAATTCCGAGCGACGCATCTCGCGCCAGCGCTCGTTCCTGCCGGCGCCCGGCGAGGCGCGGCCGGACTGGTGGATCCTGAGCGAAACCGCAAAGCGCCTCGGCTTCGGCGACAGTTTTAATTACAAATCCGCAGCCGACATCTTTCGCGAGCACGCCGCGCTCTCGGCGTTCGAGAACGATGGCAGCCGCGACTTCGATATCGGCGCGCTGACATCGCTGTCCGACGAAGCCTTCGATGCGTTGAAGCCCGTGCAGTGGCCCGCGCGCGAAGGCGTGGCGCCCGGTGAGCGCTTCTTCGCGGCCGGCGGCTTCTTCACCAATGACGGCAAGGGCCGCTTCGTCGCGCTGGAAGTGCCTGCGCTGCGCGGCGAGACCGGGCCGTCGCGGCCGCTGCGGCTCAACACCGGACGCATTCGGGACCAGTGGCACACCATGACCCGTACGGGTCTCAGCCAGCGGCTCGGCGCGCATCTTCCCGAGCCGTTCGTCGAGATTCATCCCGCTGACGCCAACAAATACAACATCGTCCATGACGGCTATGCCCGCGTCACCACCGATTACGGCCAGTGCACCCTCAAGGTCGTCGTCAGCGACCGTCAGCAGCGCGGCACGCTATTCGCGCCGATCCACTGGAGTGCGATGAACGCCTCGCACGGTCGCGTCGGGGCGCTGATCGCACCGTTCACCGATCCGTTCTCGGGACAGCCGGAGTCCAAGGCGACACCGGCTGCGATCGCGCCTTATGAATACGTCTTCCGCGGCTTTGCGTTGTCGCGCAAGCAGCTGGAGCTGCCGCCGAACCTGATGTGGACCCGCGTCACTGTTACCGGCGGCTTCGGTTACCTCTTCGCCGACAATGCGGATCTGTCGCGCTGGCCGGCCTGGCTCGAGAGCGTCGCCGGCGAGGACGTCGCCGACTATCGCGACTTCGGCGGTGGCGTTTATCGCGCGGCGTCGTTTACCGGCGACCGCATCGAAACCTGCCTGTTCGTCGGCCCCGCGCATGATGCCGGGGACTGGGACGTGGTGAAGAGCCTGTTCGTGGCCGACCATGTCACCGACGAGCAGCGCCGCATGCTGCTGTCCGGCAAGTCGAGCGAGGGCGCGGCCTCGACCGGCCCTGTCGTCTGTGCCTGCTTCGGCGTCGGCCGCGGCACCATCTGCGACACCATCGCCGCAGGCGCGCGCACGGCCGTCGAGATCGGCGTAAAGCTCAAGGCCGGCACCAATTGCGGGTCCTGCATCCCCGAGCTGAAGCGCCTGATCGCGACGACGGAGGTGGCTCCGGCAAAGCAGGCCAAGCTCGCTGGCGCGGCGGGGTAGGTCCGGCTCTGCCTTCTCTCGTGCCCGCTTGCGACAATCTATCACCGTCATCCTGAGGCGCCGGAGCGAAGCGGAAGCCTCGAAGGACGGCGGCCCGGCCGCATCGGGGCCGTTCATCCTTCGAGGCTCTGCATACGATGCGTCCGCATCGTATGCCTCGCACCTCAGGATGACGGAGCCTAATGACCGTCCAGGCGCAGGTCATCCCTCCGCGCAGCCATGCCTCCACCCCAATCGACGCACGCCCCGTTGTGCCCTATGGTGCCGCGCTCTCGCCCTCAACACGCAAAAACAACAATGATGTACCTGGAAACGCCGCCGCGCCTGATCGAGACCAGGCTCTTCTCCGCCATGCCCGACGAATTCCGCCGCAAAGGCGAGCGAACGGATTGGGCCGATGCCAACCGGCCGGGTGTGCCGACGGATTCCTTCATCGAAGGGCCGTCGTTCGACAAGGATGGCAATCTCTACATCGTCGACATTCCGTTCGGCCGGATCTTCCGCATCGCGCCCGACGGCGAGTGGTCGCTGGCGATCGAATATGAGGGTTGGCCGAACGGGCTGAAGATCGCGGCCGACGGCCGCATCCTGGTCGCCGACTACAGGCACGGCATCATGGAGCTCGACGCCGAGGTAGGACGCATCAGGCCTGTTCTGACCGCGCGCAATTCGGAATCATTCCGCGGCTGCAACGATTTGCATCTCGCTTCCAACGGCGACATCTATTTCACCGACCAGGGTCAGACCGGCCTGCATGACCCCAGCGGCCGTGTCTATCGCCTGACGCCAGGCGGCCGGCTGGATTGCCTTGTTAACACCGGCATCAGTCCGAATGGTCTGGTGCTCGATCCAACCGAGACCGTGCTGTTCGTCGCGATGACGCGCGACAACGCGGTGTGGCGGTTGCCGTTCATGAAGGACGGCAGCGTGTCGAAGGTCGGCCGCTTCTGCTCGCTGTTCGGTACCAGCGGCCCCGATGGCATGACCATGGATGCCAAGGGCCGCCTGTTCGTCGGCCACGCCTCGCTCGGCCATGTCTTCGTGTTCGCGCCCAATGGCGAATTGATAGCGCGGGTCAAGTCGTGTGCAGGGCCGAATTTGCACCAATGTTGCCATCGGTGGTGCGAACAAAGATCGGCTCTACATCACGGAGTCCGCAACCGGTAGCGTATTGGTCGCTGACATCGGCGTATTGAACTCTTGAGCTCGATGGCGGTTGCCTGAGCGAACGAGCGGTATCGGAGCAACTATGAACACAAAACCCTTCGGCAAAACCGGCGCCAGCGTCTCCATCATTGGGCAGGGCACCTGGTATCTCGACCACGGCGATCGCAAGCGCGCGGTCGCGGCGCTGCAGCGCGGCCTCGACCTCGGCATGACCCACATCGACACCGCCGAGATGTATGGCGATGCCGAGCTCGTCATTGCCGATGCGATCGCGGGACGACGCGATGAGGTGTTCCTGGTGTCCAAGGTGCTTCCGAGCAACGCCTCGCGCCGCGGAACCATCACCGCCTGTGAGCGCTCGCTGAAGCGGCTGAAAACTGATCGGCTCGATTGCTATCTGCTGCATTGGCGCGGCTCCTATCCGCTGGAGGACACCGTCGCCGCGTTCGAGGAACTGGTGAAGGCCGGCAAGATCAAGTCCTGGGGCGTCTCCAATTTCGATGCCGACGATCTCGACGAGATGCTCGACGCCGCCGGCGAAGACCGCATCGCCTGCAATCAGGTGCTCTATCATCTGAAGGAACGCGCGATCGAGCACGCGGTGATCCCGTGGTGCGAACAGCATGGTGTTGCCGTGGTCGCCTATTCGCCGTTCGGCCACGACGATTTCCCTGCGGGCAACAGCAGGGGCGGCGCAGTACTGGCGCGCATCGCGGAGGCGCGGCGCGCGACGCCGCGCCAGGTCGCACTGAGCTTCCTCACCCGTGCGACTACGGTGTTCGCCGTCCCGAAGGCGTCGTCCGCGGAACATGCCGGCGAAAACGCCGCGGCCGGCGATCTCGTGCTGACGAAAGATGAGATTGCGGCGCTCGATGCGGCGTTTCCGCGCGGTCCGAAGCCGCGCGGCCTGCCCATGCTGTAGTGCACAAACGCCTGTTATTAATGGAGTCTTGACGCGCGCGGACGTGAGCGCATATCGGCATCCTGTTTTCGGAAGTTGTGAAAGCGGCGCAATTATCGTTTTTTACGATCATTCCCGATTCGCATTCCTAGGTTCCAGCCGTGACCCCGCCGCCCGCCGCAGCCGCAAGGCTCGACAGTATTCCCATGTCCATGCCGGAAAAGAAGCCGCAGGTGCGCCGCGCGCCGGCGCGCGTCGATCATCCCTTCAAGGGCATCGCGCTGGTGCTGCTGTCGACGATCTTTCTCGGCTGCTCCGATGTCACCGCGAAATATCTGTCGTCGAGCCTGCCGTCGATCGAGATCACCTGGATCCGCTTCGTGACGTTTGCGCTGATGTTCACGCCGGTGATGCTGCCGGGCTCGCCGCTTCATGCCATGCGCACCGAGCGCCTCGGCCTGCAGCTGATGCGCGGCGCGGCATTGCTCGGCTCTTCGCTGTTCTTCATCACCGGCCTGAGCTTCCTGCCGATCGCGGAAGCGTCCGCGACCGGCTTCGTCTCGCCACTGTTCGTCACCGCGCTCTCGATCGTGTTCCTGAGCGAGAAGGTCGGCATGCGCCGCTGGATCGCGACCGCGATCGGCCTGACCGGCGTGCTGATCATCCTGCGCCCGGGCTCCAGCGCGTTTCACGCCGCCGCGTTCTTTCCGATCGTCTCGGCGTTCTGCTGGGCTGCGGCGCTGATCCTGACGCGCATGATGAGCGGGCGTGAAGCCGTCCTCACCACGATGGCCTATTCGGCGCTGACGGGCGTTGCGATCCTCTCTCTGATGGTACCGTTCGTCTGGGTCACGCCGACCTGGACCGCGATCGGGCTTGGCATCGTGATCGGCGTCGCCTCCACCGTCGGCCAGTGGATCATCGTGCTGGCCTATCGCTACGGCGATGCCTCGGTGCTGGCGCCGTTTTCCTACACCCAGCTGCTGTGGGTCAGCATTCTCGGCTTCTTCCTGTTCGGCGAAGTGCCGGATGTCTGGACCGTCACCGGCGCGGCCTTCATCGTGGCCAGCGGCCTCTACATCGCCCATCGCGAGCGCATCCGCCGCGCCCAGCTCCTGATCATGGAAGAGCGGTCCCCGAACCCCTGACGCAAGTTCGCGCGTCCGCTTCGTGCTATCAACGGCTCCAATAAAACGGGAGGAGCCGGATGCGCGCTGCGATTTTCAGGAACGGCGAGATTGTTGTCGACCGGATGGCGGAGCCAAAGCCGGGCTCCGGCCAGGTGCTGGTCAAGACGCTCGCCTGCGGCATCTGCGGCTCCGATCTGCACGCGTGCCAGCACGCCCACCGCATGGTGGAGATGGCGCGGAAGACCGGACGCAAGCCGATGGACCTCGCCCGCGACGTCGTGTTCGGCCACGAGTTCTGCTGCGAGATCGTCGATTACGGCCCGGGGACTGTGCGCAAGCTCAAACCGGGCACGCGCGTCTGTTCGCTGCCGGCCCTCGTGACGTCGCAGGGCATCGAGGGCATCGGCTATTCCAATGACAATGTCGGCGGCTATGCCGAGGCGATGCTGCTGAGCGAAGCGCTGCTGCTCGAGGTGCCCAACGGTCTCGCGCCGGAGCACGCCGCGCTCACCGAACCGCTCGCGGTCGGCGTTCACGCGGTCGCCAAGGCCAACATCCGAGGCGGCGAAGTGCCGCTCGTGATCGGCTGCGGCCCGGTCGGGCTGGCGGTGATTGCGGCGCTGAAGCTCAAGGGCCTGCATCCGATCGTCGCGGCCGACTATTCGACGGCGCGGCGCGCGCTTGCGGCAAAACTCGGCGCCGATATCGTCGTGGATCCCAGGGTGTCGCAGCCCTATGCGACCTGGGCCGAGCATGCGCAGATGTCGGATGCGGAGAAGGCGGCGCGGCCACCATTCCAGGCGATGCTGCCCGCCCTGAAGCCCGCGATCATCTTCGAATGCGTCGGCGTGCCCGGGCTGTTGCAGCAGGTGTTCGAGGGCGCACCACGCGATGCCAGGATCGTCGTGGTCGGCGTCTGCATGGAGACCGACACAAGTGAGCCCATGCTCGGCATCATGAAGGAGCTCAACGTCCAGTATGTGCTCGGCTATACGCCGGACGAATTCGCAGCCTCACTGCGCCTGATCGCGGAAGGGCAGGTGGATGCGGCGGCGATGGTGACGGCGGAAGTCGGCATCGACGGCGTCGCAAAGGCTTTCGTCGATCTCGCCAATCCCGAAGCGCACACCAAGATCATCGTGCAGCCATGGCGGTGAAGGCTGGTTGAACATCTCTCTGCGGCCATCCTTCGAGACGCCCGCCTGCGGCGGGCCCTCAGGATGAGGTCCTGACATGCGGCGAAATGCTAGACCCTCGTGGTGAGGAGCCCGCGAAGCGGGCGTCTCGAACCACGCAGGCCGCGCTCGTTCACCTTCGTCAATACTTCGAAGGCACGTGCATCTCCGCCGGAATCGGTCCGCGGTGATAGTCGGGGTTGCGGACGCGCGGCGGCAGCACCACAGGCGCGCGCGAGACCTCCTGGTAGGGGATCTGGCTGAGCAAATGCGAGATGCAGTTGAGCCGGGCGCGCTTCTTGTCCACGGCATCGACGATCCACCACGGCGAATCCGGCAGATGCGTGTACTCCAGCATCGTCTCCTTGGCCTTGGTGTACGCCTCCCAGCGGCTGCGCGCCTCGACGTCCATCGGGCTCAGCTTCCACTGCTTGAGCGGATCCTTGATGCGCATGGTGAAGCGGAACTGCTGTTCGTCGTCGGTGATAGAGAACCAGTATTTGATCAGGATGGTGCCGGAGCGGATCAGCATCCGCTCGAATTCCGGCACCGACTGGAAGAACTCCTGGTATTGCTCGTCCGTGCAGAATCCCATCACGCGCTCGACGCCGGCGCGGTTGTACCAGCTGCGATCGAACAGCACCATTTCGCCGCCGGCCGGCAGGTGCGAGACATAGCGTTGGAAATACCATTGCGTGCGCTCGCGCTCGCTCGGTGCCGGAAGCGCGGCGACACGGCAGATGCGGGGATTGAGGCGCTGGGTGATGCGCTTGATCACGCCGCCCTTGCCGGCGGAGTCGCGGCCCTCGAACAGCACCACGACCTTCTTCTTCTCGCTCTGCACCCAGTCCTGGAGCTTGACCAGCTCGCCCTGAAGGCGGAGCAGCTCACGGAAATAGAGCCTGCGATCCACCGTCGGTCGGAGCGCGTCGGTCTCGTCCAGCAGTTCGTCGAATCTGGAGTCGTCGAGCTCGAGTTCCAGCTCTTCGTCGAGATCGTCGGTCATTTCCCGGATGATGCGCTCGCGTTTGGCCATTTCAGGGGTGCGGTCGGATGCGGTCATGGGTCCTTCTTTCGGCAGGGTACCTGTCGGCCGTGACCATCGGCGGGGCTTATTGCGTCCATGTGACACCGGTTCCGAAATAGCCCGGCGGGGCCGTCACACCGGCAGCGCGATCGAATATTTCACCTGGCTGAGCGCAAAGCTGGACTCGATCGAGGCGATGCCGTCGAGCCGGGTCAGCTTGGTCTTCAGGAAGGTCTCGTAGGAGGCGAGGTCGGCCGCGACCACGCGCAAGAGATAGTCGCGGTTGCCGGTCATCAGATAGCACTCCAGCACCTCGTCCCATTTCGAGATCGCCCGCGCGAAGCGGTTGAGATCCTCCTCCTTCTGCCGCGCCAGCTTGATCGAGATGAAGACGCTGACATGCAGCCCCAGCGCCTTCTGGTCGACGGTCGCGATGTAGCGCGAGATGACGCCACGCTCCTCCAGCAGCTTGACCCGGCGATGGCAGGGCGAGACCGACAGCCCGACCTTGTCGGCCAGCTCCTGCATGGTCAGCCGGCTGTCGTTCTGGAGGTAGCCGAGGATTTTGCGGTCGATGGCGTCGAGGTCGGGCATTGGGATGAACCTGTCGTTTTCGGCGATTACTTGGTAATCTATCCCAACATTAGTTGGTATTGCGCCAAAAATTGAGAAGTTTGGCGCTCCCCGCAGGGGTATCATCGGGCACCTGTTTTCCGGGAGCATTGCCATGCCCGTTGATACCGCCCGCCTCGACAGATTGACCGCGCTCGCCCGCAAGGCGCTGTGGCTGTCGTCATGGACCATCCATCACGCCAACCACGTTCGCGCGAACACGGACGGCCTGAAGGTCGGCGGACATCAGGCCTCGTCGGCCTCGCTCGCCACCATCATGTCGGCGCTGTATTTTCACGTGCTGAAGCCCGAAGATCGCGTCGCGGTGAAGCCGCATGCGAGCCCGGTGTTCCACGCCATCCAGTATCTGTTCGGCCGGCAGAGCCGCGAGAAGCTGGAGAATTTTCGTGGCTTCAAGGGCGCGCAGTCCTATCCCTCGCGCACCAAGGACGTCGACGACGTCGATTTCTCCACCGGCTCGGTCGGCCTCGGCGTTGCGCAGACGCTGTTCGCCTCGCTGGTGCAGGACTACGTCAAGGCGCATGGCTGGATGAAGGATCGCCGCGAGGGGCGGATGATTGCCCTGGTCGGCGACGCCGAGATGGACGAGGGCAACATCTTCGAGGCGCTGGCGGAAGGCTGGAAGCACGGCCTGCGCAACACCTGGTGGGTGGTCGACTACAACAGGCAGTCGCTCGATGCCGTCGTCCGCGAAGGTCTCTGGGAAAAGTTCGAGACCGTATTCCGCAATTTCGGCTGGGACGTGGTGATCGTGAAATACGGCCGCCTGATGCGCGAGGCCTTTGCGGAAGCTGGCGGCGAGGCGCTGAAGCGCTGGATCGACAATTGCCCGAACGCGCTCTACGCCGCCTTGTGTTTCCAGGGCGGCGCGGCATTCCGCAAACACCTCCACGACGAGATCGGCGATCAGGGCCCCATCACCAAACTGATCGACAGGCGCAGCGACGACGAATTGCTGGCGCTGATGTCGAACCTCGGCGGCCACGACATGGCGAGCATGCTGGACGCCTTCGAATCCATCGATCACGATCGCCCGGTCTGCTTCATCGCCTACACCATCAAGGGCGTCGGTCTGCCGTTCCAGGGCCACAAGGACAATCACGCCGGTCTGATGACGATCGCGCAGATGGAGAAATATCGCGACAGCCAGAACATTCGGCCCGGACACGAATGGGACAGATACGAGGGTCTCGCCCAAAGTGCCGCCGAGCTCGATGCCTTCCTCGCGGGTGTGCCGTTCAACCAGGACGGCCGCCGGCTCACCGCGCCTGTGATCGAGGTGCCGTCGCAGCTCGCCTTCAAGCCGGCGCCGCAGATGTCGACCCAGCAAGGTTTTGGGCTGGTGCTGAACGAGATCGCGCGCGGCGACAGCGAGCTCGCACAGCGCATCGTCACGACATCGCCTGACGTCACCGTCTCGACCAATCTCGGTCCGTGGGTGAACCGGCGCGGCCTGTTTGCGCGCGGCGAGAAGGCGGACTTATTCCGCAGCGAGAAAATTCCATCCACCTTCAACTGGGATTTCTCGCCCAAGGGTCAGCATCTCGAACTCGGCATCGCCGAGATGAACCTGTTCATCATGCTCTCGGCCCTCGGCCTGTCGCACCAGATCAACGGCGAGCGGCTGCTGCCGGTCGGCACGCTCTACGATCCCTTCATCGAGCGCGGTCTCGATGCGCTGAATTATGCCTGCTACCAGGATGCCCGCTTCATGGTGGCGGCGACGCCGTCGGGCATCACGCTCGCACCCGAAGGCGGCGCGCATCAGTCGATCGCAACGCCTTTGATCGGCATGGCGCAGGACGGCCTCGCCTCGTTCGAGCCGGCCTTCGTCGACGAACTCGCCGTGATCATGGGGTGGGGCTTCAATCACATGCAGCACGATCCGGGCGAGGGCGGCTCGGTCTATTTGCGGCTCTCGACGCGGAGCATCGAGCAGGCGCAGCGGATCATGACGCCCGAGCTTGCACAGGGCATCACCGACGGCGCCTATTGGCTGCGCAAGCCGGGCCCCAATGCCGAACTCATTATCGCCTATACCGGCGCAGTTGCGCCGGAAGCGATCGAAGCGACCGGCTTCATCGGCGAGAGCCGGCGCGACATCGGTCTGCTCGCGATCACGTCCGCGGATCGTCTGCATGCGGGGTGGACCGCCGCACGGAAATTGCGCCGTGATCGGAGGGGCGTGCAGCATCTCAGCCACATCGAAAGACTGCTCGCGCCGCTGCCGCGCGACTGCGGCATCGTGACCGTGATCGACGGTCATCCGGCGGCTCTCGGCTGGCTCGGCAGCGTCCGCGGCCATCGCGTCGAGGCGCTCGGCGTCGAGCAGTTCGGTCAGACCGGCACCATCGCCGACCTGTACCGCCACCACGGCATCGACGCCAACGCCATCATCGATGCGGCCGAAAGCCTCACCACCGGCGCGCCGGTGTTGCATCGGAAGATGGCGGTGTAAGTCTCCGTCGTCGTCCTGGCGAAGGCCAGGACCCATACGCCGCGGCAGTTGTTGTTGGCCGCAGGCAGTAGACGCTAGAGCAAACCATCCGGCCCCTGTGATAATGGGTCCTGGCCTTCGCCAAGACGACGTCCATGACGGCCTTGCCACCCCTCCGCCATCGGCTCATATAACCTCAGTCCGCCGCAATGCTGGCCCCGCATATGGCGGGTTCAATTGCCGGCGCTTTCGTGCAAGGATGCCTGCCGAAACGCCCCCTCCAAGCCCAAGAAGAGGTTCACTATGGTCAATCGCATGCAGTTCTACATCGACGGCGCCTGGGTCGATCCCGCCGTCAAGAAGTCCACCGCCGTGGTCAATCCGGCGACGGAAGAGGCGATGTACGAGGTTGCGCTGGGCTCCAAGGCCGACGTTGATAAAGCTGTCGCCGCCGCCAAGCGCGCGTTCGTGACATTCTCCCAGACCAGCCGTGACGAGCGCGTCGCGCTGCTCACCAAAGTCATCGAGATCTACAAGGGTCGCCTCAAGGAGATCGGCGCCGCCGTCTCCGACGAGATGGGCGCGCCGCTGCCGATGGCCGAAAAGCTGCAGGCCGGCGCCGGCCTCGGCCACCTCATGACCACGCTCGACGTGCTCAAGAACTATCATTTCGAGGAACCGGTCGGCACCGCCATGGTGCTGCGCGAGCCGGTCGGCGTGGTCGGCATGATCACGCCCTGGAACTGGCCGCTCAACCAGATCGCCTGCAAGGTCGCGCCTGCGCTCGCCGCCGGCTGCACCATGATCCTGAAGCCGTCGGAATTCACCCCGACCTCGGCCTTGATCTTTGCGGAAATCCTCCATGAAGCCGGCGTGCCGAAGGGCGTGTTCAACCTCGTCAACGGTCTCGGCCCCGAGGTCGGCGCCGCCATGAGCGAGCACCCCGATATCGACATGATCTCCTTCACCGGTTCGACCCGCGCCGGCATCGACGTGGCCAAGCGCGCGGCACCGACCGTGAAGCGCGTCAGCCAGGAGCTCGGCGGCAAATCGCCGAACGTCATTCTGGAAGGCGCCGATCTCACGAAGGCGGTGACCGGCGGCGTGATGCACATGTTCAACAACTCCGGCCAGTCCTGCAACGCGCCCTCGCGCATGATCGTGCCTGCCGCGAAGATGAAGGAAGTTGCCGCAATCGCGAAAGCCGTCGCCGACAAGACCAAGGCGGGCGATCCGCGCGCCGAAGGCACCACCATCGGTCCCGTGGTCAACCGCGGCCAGTGGGACAAGATCCAGGGTCTGATCAAGAAGGGCATCGACGAGGGCGCAACGCTGGTTGCCGGTGGCCCCGGCCTGCCTGAAGGGGTCAACAAGGGCTTCTATGTCCGTCCGACCATCTTCGCCGACGTCACCCCCGACATGACGATTGCGCGTGAAGAGATCTTCGGACCGGTGCTGACCATCATCGGCGCCAAGGACGAAGCCGAAGCGGTGCACATCGCCAACGACACGCCCTATGGGCTTGCCGGCTACGTCACGGGTGCGTCCGTCGAGGACGCCAAGCGTGTCGGCCGCCAGATCCGCGCCGGCAACGTCAACCTGCAGGGCGTGCCCAACGACCGCTCCGCGCCGTTCGGCGGCTACAAGCAGTCCGGCAACGGCCGCGAGTGGGGCAAGTACGGCCTCGAGGACTTCCTCGAAGTGAAGGCGGTTGCCGGCTTCAACGCGGCGTAAGCGTTAGCGCCTGAACCAACAAAGCGCCGGAGCGGGCAACCGCTCCGGCGTCTTTGTTTTTTCGTAGCCCGCATGGAGCGAAGCGGAATGCGGGGACTGTCCCGGATTGCGCTTCGCTCCATCCGGGCTACGGGCTCAGAAAGACGGCGGAGAAACTATCCCCCGAGCGCGCCTTGCGTATTCACATACAACGCGTAGATCGACTGGCTCGCGGCCATGAACAGGCGGTTGCGCTTGACGCCACCGAAGCAGAGATTGGCGCAGCGCTCGGGCAGTGCGATGCGGCCGATCATGACGCCGTCGGGCGCGAACACCACGACGCCGTCGAGCTCGGGATCGCCCATGCCCCAGCCGCACCAGAGATTGCCGTCGATGTCGGAGCGCATGCCGTCCGGCGTGCCCGGACCTGCGTCGATGTGGACGCGCTTGTTCGAGATCGTGGTGCCATCGGGCGAGACGTCATAGGCGAGGATCTTGCGGTTCGGCACGCCGCGCGATTCCACGACGTAGAGGATTTTCTCGTCCGGCGAGAAGCACAGCCCGTTGGGGCCGAGCACGCCTTCGGCAACGATGGTCGCCTTGCCGGTCGCGGGATCGAACCTGTAGACGTTCGGCTCGATCTCGGGCTCGGCCTTGTAGCCCTCGTAATTGCCGAGCAGGCCGAAAGTGGGATCGGTGAACCAGACCGCGCCATCGGATTTCACCACGACGTCGTTTGGCGAGTTGAGCTTCTTGCCGCCGAACGAGTCCATCAGCACGGAGATGCTGCCGTCATATTCGGTACGGGTCACGCGGCGCCCGCCATGCTCGCAGGTGACGAGCCGGCCCTGGCGATCCCGGGTGTTGCCGTTGGCGAAATTAGAAGGCTTGCGGAACACGCTGACGGCGCCGGTCTCCTCCTCCCATTTGATGATGCGCTGGTTCGGAATGTCGCTGCACAGGAGATATCGCCCGTCGCCGAACCACACCGGACCCTCGGCCCAGCGCAGGCCGGTCGTCAGCCGCTCCACCGCCGAGAGTTTTAGCCAGTATTTTTCGAAGCGGGGATCGAGTGCCTTTATCGCCGGATCGGGATAGTAGCTCGCCGGCCGCCAGCCTGGCCGCTCCTGGGGATGGGACGATGCCTCATTCATGTCGGTTCTCTCGTTTCGTTCCCTCTGGACAATCCTGCTATCATTAGAGACATGTGACCGCAAATTGGTTGCCAAAGGCGAGAAAAGACATGCCGCGTATCTTGATGACGGGAGCTTCGGGCGGAATTGGAACGCGTCTGCGGAAGCTGTTGCCGCCGATCTATCCCGACCTGCTGCTCTCTGATATCCGCCCGCCGGCCGATCTCGGCGCGAACGAGCAATTCAAGGCGGCGGACCTGTCAGACCTTGCGCAGTGCGAGGCGATCTGCGAGGGCGTCGACGGCATCATCCATTTCGGCGGCTATTCGGTCGAGGGTCCCTGGAACGACATCCTCCAGGCCAACATCATCGGCGGCTACAATCTGTTCGAGGCCGCGTATCGCAAGGGCGTCAAGCGCGTGGTGTTCGCCTCCTCGAACCATGCCGTCGGATTCTATCCGCGCCACCACAAGATCGGCACCGACGTGACCCCGCGCCCCGACGGCCGCTATGGCGTCAGCAAGGTGTTCGGCGAAGCGGTTGGGGCGCTCTATGCGGACAAGCATGGCCTGAAGGTGACTTGCCTTCGCATTGGTAATTTCGGCGACGTGCCGCTGGATCATCGCCGGATCTCGATCTGGCTGAAGCCGGAAGACCTGGTGCAGCTCTGCCAGATCGGGCTCGAGCATCCCGACATTCATTTCGAGATCTTCTACGGCGTGTCCCTCAACGAGCGCGCCTGGTGGGACAACCACCGCGCCTACGAGTTCGGCTACCGTCCCACGGGCCGCTCCGAGGACCACGTGGCGCATGCGATGGCCGAGCAGGCCAAGTTGAAGCCCGATCCGATCGGCGATCACTATCAGGGCGGCGCGTTCTGCAGCAACGAGTTCGACGGCGACACAAGTCGCATCATCGATTGGAATAAGCGGTAGGAGCGCATTCGCGAATCCAGGGCGTCGGAATCGACGCCCTAGACCACGCGCTTGCCGGCCTGGGCCGCGATGGGCCGCTGCACAAAGTACATCAGGATCAGGGAAATCACCGCCGTCGTCACGACGACGTATCCCAGCCGGTCGAAATGCCGCAGCGTACCGTCGGGATCCTGCGCGATCAGCGCGGCGGCGAGCACGGAGCCGAGCCCGCCGGAGAGCTGTTGCAGCGACGCGCCGACCGCGCTGAAGGAGCCGCGTTGCGCCGGCTCGGGGATTGCGGAAATCAGCGCCTGCGACGGGATCATGCGGGAGAAGATGCCGACGAACATCAGGACGTTGACCAGGATCGCGACCGTCAGGCTCACCTCGCCGAGGTGCGTGTAGATCAGCACCATGACGATGGACATGGCGCTGCCGAAGACAAAGGTGGGATATTTGCCGAAGGCATCGCTCGCCCGTCCCACTAGCGGGCCGATGACAATGCTGAACAGGCCGGAGACGAGATAGATCGTCGGCAAATGCACGATGTCGATGCCGAGATTGTGCACGGTGTAGGCGCTGCCGAACGGCATCAGCATGTAGCCGCCGGTCGCCAGCAGCGTCGTCACCGAGAACGCCATCCAATAACGCGGCTGCGAGACCGTTGCGATCAGATGCCGGAACGGGTTTCGATCCTGCTTCAGCCCGAGATGACCGTTCACCGGCTTCATCAGGAACATCACGGCGGCCATGCCGATGACAGACAGGCCGACCAGTGCGCCGAACGCGACGTGCCAGTTCCACTGGTTGGCGAGGAAAAGACCGGCGGGGATACCCAGCACCTGGCTCGCGGCAAAGGCGGTTTGCACGAAACCCATGACGCGGCCGCGTAATTGCAGCGTAAACAGATCGGTGACGATGGCGAGCACGACCGAGCCGATCACGCCGCCGAACAGGCCGGTCACGATCCGCCCCAGCAGCAACAGATGATAGTTGGGCGCGATCGCGCACAGCATCGTGCCAAGGGTGAAGCCGGCGTAGAAGAACAACAGCAGCCGTTTGCGGTCGAACCGATCGGCAAAGCCGGCCGCCAGGATGCCGGAAATTCCCGCGCTGAATGCGTAGGCCGAGACGGCCACCCCGAACTGGGCGGCCGAAATATCAAGCGCCGGCATCATGATGGCGCCGAGCGGCGACATGATCATGAAATCGATGATGATCGTGAACTGGACCAACGCCAGCAGCGCAACGAGGATCGCCTGGTAGCGCGAGAAGCTGCGGGACAGCTGTTGCGGCTCGACGATCGGCTCGGTCAGGGTTTGTTCGGTCATGCCATTTCATTCGGGAGGGAGGTGGAGGAGGACGCGCGACGTGGCGCCGGAGCCCGGGCGGTATTTATTTCCGGCGCTGCGAAATTTCGATGGCTTGACAAACAGTTTTAGTGTCCGTCCTGCCGCGGTGCCTCGATTCACACAGGGCGAGCGACGCAAAGGCCTGAGCCTCGCTTTGGCCGTTCCGCCCATTGATCCAGATCAACGTTGCTCTGGCCGTCTGGCTCTCGATTTTGCGACCGCAATTCGGCAATCGGTGCCTTGATCACGGCTCAACGGCGGCAGCGCGAGTCAGGACAATGAGAATCAAATTGCCAGCCGTCGTACTGCTCCCGTTGATCATCTCGGGACCGGCGCGAGCCGCGATGCTCAGCGACGCCGAGGCGACGTTTCTCGACCAGCTCGTCACCGCGTCCGCGGTGCTCGAACAACGATGCGTCGGCTACGAGGTCAATGGTGCCGGCAGTGTCCAACTCGGCGCCCGGCTTCTCGGCAGCACGGATGCCGCGATGGCGATGATCGACGCTTATGCGGCGGCCATTAAGACCCGCGATGGCGAGAGCTCCGATCCCGGTAAATTCCGCCCCGAAGTGTCCGACGCGGCCGGCAAAACGTTCAGGCGCGTCCGGACCGATCTGATCAGAAACCCGAAGAGAGCCTGCGCCGACTATGGCGATACCAGCGTGGATCGCGGCCTGCTGAGACGGTATTGAACGCGCGTTCTGGCCTGCCGCGGCCTGACGGGAATCGGCGCCAGAGTGGGCCCGTGGGAGCGACATCTGCGTATGACGGCGGGGCGCAACGTACCCCGTTGCGCAGAACCGGTGCGCTCTCGCTGGCTAACCGTCCAGCACCTCTCGCACCTTCGCTGCGAGTTCCTCGACAGTGAAAGGCTTGCTGAGCACGGCCACGCCGGGTCTTGCCACACGATTGTGGAGCATCGCGTTGGGCGTATAGCCGGTCGTGAAAAGAACTTTCAGATCCGCTCGGCGCCGAAGCGCTTCTTCAGAGAGCTTCGCCCCGTTGATGTCCGGCATGACGATGTCTGTGAATAGCAGGTTGACGTCCGGGTTTTCGTCCAAAAGCTGCAGCGCCGCTTCTGCGCTTTCTGCCTCCATCACGCGGTAGCCCAGTTCAATCAATGCATCGACACTATACTGGCGCACTGCCGGCTCGTCCTCGACCACCAGTATAAGCTCGTGATTGTCGTCGGTAGGCAGGAACGCGGCTGCTTTTTCCGTGAAAACGGGCTCGGTCGCATCCACGAGCCTCGGTAGGTAGACCTTGAATGTTGTCCCTTCGCCGGGCTCCGAGTAGATCTTGACGTGGCCGCCCGACTGTTTGACGAAGCCGTATACCTGGCTGAGACCTAGGCCAGTGCCTTTGCCCACAGCCTTGGTGGTGAAGAAGGGGTCGAAGGCTTTGGCCATTACGTCCGCAGGCATGCCGGAGCCGGTGTCCGTCACCGCGATTAATACATATTGCCCTGCCAGGACGCCTGGTTCGCTTGCCAGATAGCGGTCGTCCAAATCAGCGTTGTGAGTTTCGATGGTGAGCCGGCCGCCCTCCGGCATTGCGTCGCGGGCATTCACTGCAAGGTTGAGAAGGACATTTTCAAGTTGGTTTGCATCGGCTGAGATGCGCCAGACGTCTGAATCCAGCACAGTCTCTAGCCTGACATCGCTGCCGAGTGAGCCGCGTATGAACCCGGACATCCCCGAGACGAGCTTGTTGATATCGATGGGTTGGGGCTTCAACGGCTGTTGCCGGGAGAACGCAAGGAGGCGCTGCGTAAGCAAGGCAGCGCGGCGCGCCCCGTCCATGGCAGCTTCGAGATAGCGCTTGGCGCGGGGGTCGATCTCGACCGTTCGGCGCTTCAGAAGATCGAGTGAGCCCATCACGATCGACAACATGTTGTTGAAGTCGTGCGCGATGCCGCCCGTGAGATGCCCGACGGCTTCCATTTTTTGCGCTTGGCGGAGGGCCTCTTCGGCGGCTCTCAGAGCTTCGGCCTGCTCTTTCTGACGATGGATGTCACGACCGATACAGTGAAAAGCTCCCTTGCTGGCGGTGACCGACCAGGCGATCCAACGATAGGCTCCGTCTTTGCATAGGTAACGGTTCTCGAATTCGCCGGATTCATCGTTAGCCGCGAGTTCGTTGGCCCAGAGGCGCGATCCTTCGATGTCATCGGGGTGGATGAACTGCGTATAGGGTCGTCCCACGATCTCAGCCTGCGACCAGCCGAGCAGCGCTGGCCAGGCCGGATTGACCTCTCGGATGGTCGAGTCGAAAGCGACCACCGCGACCAACAGGTTGGTCCCACTCCAGAGCTGATTGCGCTCCTCCGTGCGCTCCTGAACCAGGTGTTCGAGCTGTTCGCGCGATCGGGCCAGGATCTCCCGAGCGGCGACCATGTCCTCGATGTCTGTACAGGTCCCGTACCAACGCAAGATCACACCATCTGCGTCGCGCACTGGCTGCGCACGTCCAAGCACCCATCGGTACTGCCCGGATCGATGACGGAGACGATACTCGATCTGATACGGTTCGCCGGTTTCCAGGGAGTGACGCCAAGCGGACCATGCGGCCTCTCGATCTTCGGGGTGGAACATTCCGTTCCAAGCTTCGCCGTCGGTGGAACCTTGTGGTACGCCGGTGAACTCGTACCAACGCTGATTGTAGAAGTCGTGGAACCCATCAGGTCGCGTCGACCAGATCATCTGGTCGATGGAGTTCGTGATCGCCGCGGCCCTGGCTTCGCTTTCCCGCAGCGCGGCTTCTGCAAGCACCTGGCCGGTGGTCTCCGCGACGGCGCAGAACATGCCCATCACTTCGCCCGCAGGCTCGCGGACCGACGAGTAGGAGAAGGTGAACCAGGTCTGCTCGTCGTAGCCGCGCCGGTTCATGATGAGCGGCAGGTTCTCCTGCCAAGTTGCCTCGCCAGCCATGGCTTTTTGGATCAGGGGCGAGATGTCGTCCCAGATCTCGGCCCAAATGTCATGGAAGCGAGCGCCGAAAGCGGCCGGATGCTTGTCGGCGAGGATCTCAGCGTAGGCGTCGTTGTAAATGAAACCGAGTTCCGGGCCCCAAGCCACGAACATCGGAAATTTCGAGTCCATCGCAAGACTGACGACCGACCGAAGCGTCGGTGACCACCCCTGCGGTGGGCCGAGCGGTGACTTGGACCAATCGCAGCTGTGCAAGAGCGCCTGGACCGGCGGGCCTCTCTCCGGCGGCTGTGCGCTAGGCAGGTCAACCATCAATATTCTCGCAGCTCTGCGCCGCCGTACGGTCGATCATGGGCATGAGGCTCAACCAGTGCGCCAGCTGTTTGTTACCAACATACAGTTGAAACCCGTCTCGGCCAAAGGTGCAAGATCGGGTTCGGAACGCGAGGCGGAAGCCGAAATCGCGGCTTTGTCCGAACGAATCTCAGCGGTGTAAGTGGACGTCTTTCACTTATTCGGCGCGTCCCGACGTTCGACCTCGCCGCCCGCAATCCGCGCCAGGTAATCCTTCTTGCTGAACTGCATATGATCGACGCAGAGCTGGGCCAGCGCCCAGCTGTCACGGCCCTTCAACAGCTCGATCATGAACTCGTGCTGGCGCCGCGATTGTGCCAGCCCGTCGCTGTCAGCGAGATTCTTGGCGCGCATCGGCAGGGTCAGGTTCATGTAGTCCTGCAGCGAGCGCACCAGATAGGGATTGCCGCAGGCCGAGAACAGCGCGAGATGGAAGGCGTCGTTGGCTTCGTGGATGCCGCGTAGGTCCTGCAAATCCGCTCTCGCGCAATATTGCCGCTGCAATGCAGAGAGCTCGTCGATCAGGCCTTGCTGTGCGGGCAGGGGGATCATCAGCGCCGCCTGCCGGGTCAGCATCTCCCGGACCTCGTAGATCTGCCGGACCTCTTCGGCCGAATAGAACCGTACGGTGGCGCCGACATTCTTTTCGCGGCGGACGATGCCGCGGCGCTCCGCATCCACCAGCGCCTGGCGCACGAAGTGGCGCGAGGTGCCGTAAGCCGACATCAGCGCGTCTTCCGTGAGGCGCGCGCCGGGCGCGAGACGGCCGAAGATGATGTCCTCCTCCAGCCGCGCGACGATGTCGTCCGGATCGTCGCGCCGGACCATCATGGTGTCTGCGGTGTGAGTGTCGGACATACCCTCGGCCTCCGGGCGCTTGGCCGGTCCGTCCTGTGGAGCAGGGAAGGCTCGGATTGTCAATAATCCGGTCGTCTACCAGGACACAGATCCAGAAAACAACAGGTTTGACGTCTGTCTTATTGACAATCAAGGGGCAGGCTGTACGACAATGACCCGGGAATGGGAGTGGTATGATGACGAGTGGGTTGCGCAAAGGGCTGACGAGCTATGGCGATGCCGGCTTCTCGCTGTTCCTGCGCAAGGCGTTCATCAAGGCCATGGGCTATTCCGATGACGCGCTGGAGCGCCCGATCGTCGGCATCACCAACACCTATAGCGACTACAATCCCTGCCACGGCAACGTCCCGCAGATCATCGAGGCCGCCAAGCGCGGCGTGATGCTGTCGGGCGCGATGCCGTTCGTGTTCCCGACCATCTCGATCGCGGAGAGCTTTGCGCATCCGACTTCGATGTATCTGCGCAATCTGATGGCGATGGACACCGAGGAGATGATCCGCGCGCAGCCGATGGATTCGGTGATCGTCATCGGCGGCTGCGACAAGACACTGCCGGCGCAGGTGATGGCCGCAATCAGCGCCGATCTGCCGACGGTGGTCATTCCCGTTGGCCCCATGGTGGTTGGTCATCACAAGGGCGAGGTGCTGGGCGCCTGCACCGATTGCCGCCGTCTCTGGGGCAAGTATCGCGCCGGCGAAATGGACGATGTCGAAATCGAGGCGGTGAACGGCCGTCTGGCGCCGTCGGTGGGCACCTGCATGGTCATGGGTACCGCCTCTACGATGGCCTGCATGATCGAGGCCATGGGCCTGTCGCTGCCGATGAGCGCGACGATTCCTGCGCCGCATGCGGAGCGCTTTCGGCTTGCCGAGGCGAGCGGCAGGGTGGCCGCCGAGATGGCCAAGACCAAGGGGCCGAAGCCGAGCGAGGTGCTGACGCCGGCATCTTTCAAGAACGCGCAGGTCGTGCTCCAGGCGATCGGCGGCTCGACCAACGGCCTGATCCATCTGACCGCGATGGCCCATCGCTCGCCGCACCGGCTCGACCTTGGGCTGTTCGACCAGATCGGCCGCGAGGTGCCGGTGCTGATCGATCTCAAGCCGTCGGGCGAGCATTACATGGAGCATTTCCATCACGCCGGCGGCGTGCCGAAACTGCTGGCGCAGCTTGGTGACCTCGTCGATCTCGACGCGAAGACCATCACGGGCGAGAGCCTGCGCGATGTCGTCGCCAACGCGGAAGACGTGCCCGGCCAGGACGTGATCCGCCCGCGCGACAATCCGATCAAGAAGGAAGGTGGCCTCGCCGTGCTGCACGGTAACCTCGCCCCGCGCGGCGCGGTGATCAAGCAGTCAGCTGCAAGCCCGAAACTGTTGCAGCACACCGGACGTGCCGTGGTGTTCGAATCCGTCGAGGATATGACGCTGCGGGTTGACGATCCTGATCTCGACGTCACCTCCGATGACGTGCTGGTGCTGCGCAACGCCGGCCCCAAGGGCGCGCCCGGCATGCCCGAGGCGGGCTATCTGCCGATCCCGAAGAAGCTCGCGCGCGCCGGCACCAAGGACATGGTGCGCATTTCCGACGCACGCATGAGCGGCACCGCGTTCGGCACCATCGTGCTGCACATCACACCGGAATCCGCCGTCGGCGGGCCGCTGGCGCTGGTGCAGAACGGGGACATGATCCGGCTCGACGTCGCCAAGCGCAGCATCGAGCTTCTCGTCGATGCTTCTGAGCTGGAACGGCGGCATACGGCATTGAAACCCGCGGCTGCGCCGGACGAGGCGCGGCGCGGCTATGCCTGGCTGTTCAACGAGACCATCATGCAGGCCGACGAGGGCTGCGATTTCGATTTCATGCAGAGGACTGGGAAGAAGACTGAGCAGAAAACTAAGAGAGGGTGACCAACCACCCGGAAGCGTAGCCCAGACCGCACAAGCGGCGGGCGTTAAAACAGGGGGAAACGATGATCGCACGATCCATGCCAAGATTCTTACATCGGCTGGCGGCAACGGCCGCGATCCTGTTCGTCACGGGCGCATCGGCACAGGAGGTGAAGCATTATCGCTTTGCCTACGACCAGCCGCGCAACACCGGCTATTCCATCGCGGGCGACCTCTTTGCCGACAAGCTCAAGGAATTGAGCAAAGGCACCATGATCATCGACCAATATCCGGGCGCGCAGCTCGGGCAGGAGCCGCAGGTGCTTCAGCTCGTGAAAGCGGGCGACGTCGAATTTGCGATCATCTCCTCGGCGAACACCGCGACGATCTCGCCGCAAGCGGGCGTGATGTCGTTGCACTTCCTCTTCCGCGACGAGAACCACGTGGTCAAGGGTCTGGCCGATCCAAAAGTGTTCGCAGCGCTAAAGACCATGATCGACGAGACCACGCAGGGTCTGCATGTGATCGCGACCGGCTCGCAGGGCGTGCGCCACATGTACTCCAAGAAGGAGATCCACAATGTCGGCGACATCAAGGGCCTGAAGATCCGGGTGCAGGCGACCGCGACCGAGGACACCATGTTCCCGGCCTACGGCGCCCAGACCGTGCACATGCCGTTCGGCAGCGTCTACACGAGCCTGCAGACCGGCGTCGTCGACGTCGCCGAGAACAGCATCAATGTCTACCTCGTCAACAAGCACTACGAGGTCGCGCCGGTCCTGAACATCACCGAGCATGAGGCCAACAACGCGCTGGTGTTCATCTCCGATAAGCTCTGGCAGAGCCTGTCGGCCGAGCAGAAGGGGTGGGTGCAGGCAGCGGGGAACGAGGTCAGCTCCAAGGAGCCGCAGAAGGCCTTCGACCTCGAACGCACTGCGGCAGAGAAGCTGAAGAAGATGGGCGTGAAGATCGTCGACAACGTCGACAAGAAGACCTTCACGGCGGTCGCCGATCCCTATCTCGACAAGCTCGCCAAGGAGCTCGGCCCGCACGCCGAGAAGATCAAGGATTTGATCCGCTCGATCAACTAGGCCGCCCGCGGAAATGTCCGTGCCTCCACGAGTCGCCCCGGCGAAGGCCGGGATCCATACGCCGCGGCGGAGCTTGGGGCAGGATAGCCGCCAGCTTGCTTTGACCACACGCAGCTGGGGCTATGGGTCCCGGCCCCCGTGCGCAGTAGCGCACTAGGCAGGGACGACATTGATGGCCATCGCCGACAAACTGCTGGTGCAACGACAGCGCCACCTCAAATGGCGCGGGCTCGACTGGCTTGAGCTCACCTTGATGATCCTCTGCGGCGTGCTCTGCTTCGGCTTCTCGCTGTCGGTGACCGCCGACATCGTCACCCGCACCATCGGCCATCCCTGGCTCTGGCTCCAGGAAGTGACCTCGACGCTGTTCATCTATGCGATTTTCGTCGGCACCGCGGCTGCGACCCGGCGCAACGACCATCTCTATCTCACCGCGATTTCCGAGGCGATGCACGGCACGCCGCGTCTGATCGTCGAGATCATCATCCGGATCGTGGTGCTCGGCGTCGCCTTCTGCCTGATCGTGTACGGCTATCAGAACTATCTTCGGGGCTTCGGCAGTTTTCGCCTGCCGTCCGGCACCCCGATCGCCTCGCTCTACGCGATCATCCCGCTGTCGGGCGTGCTGATCGGCCTGTTCACCATCGAGCAGCTCGTCAACGGTCTGCGCAACGGCTTTGACCACCCCGAGCCGCCCGAGGAGGACGACGGGGCGCCTGTCATCACCGACGTACAGATGAGGGCGCAGCCGTGAGCGCACCCATTGTTCTGGCGTTGATGACGGTCTGCTTCCTGTCCTTCGGCTATCTCGGCGTGCCCGTGCCGTTCTCGCTGATGGCCGGGGTCTTCATCGGCGCGCTGCTGTCGGACGTCTCGCTCGCCGCGATCATCCAGAAAATCTTCGACGGCGTCGATTCCGAGGCGCTGCTGGCGATCCCCTTCTTCTTGCTGGTCGGCGAGCTCATGAGCTCGGCCAATGTGGTGGTGCGAATAGCCAACCTCTCGGTGTCCCTCGTTGGCCACATCAGAGGTGGCCTGTCGCAGGTCGTGGTCGTCTTCAGCATGTTCTTCTCGGAAATGTCGGGCTCGACCACCGCCGACGTCGCCGTGATGAGCCGCGCTCTGGGCGGCCCGATGAAGCGCGAGGGCTACGAGCCGGCCTTCATCGCCGCCATCATCGCATCCGCCTCGACGATTGCGGCGCTGGTGCCGCCGAGCATCACCGCGGTGGTCTATGGCGCCGTCGGCAACGTCTCGATCGCCGGCCTGTTCATGGCAGGCGTCGTGCCGGGCCTGATGATCGGCTTCGGGTTGATGATCTACTGCTATTTCTTCGGCCCGTCCGGCCTGCGCAAGCCGCGCGCGCCGCTGCGGCAGGTGGTGTTCGCGGCCGGCGATGCGGCGCTACCGCTGATGATTCCCGTGATCCTGCTCGGCGGCATTCTGACCGGCTGGTTCACGCCGACGGAAGCCGGCGTCGTTGCCGTGGTCTGGATTGTCGCGGTCGTGATCCCCGCGCTCAACCGCGGGCATATCAGGAAGATTCCGTACGATTTCTGCCTTGCGGGCCTGATCTTCTCGCTGCCGCTGATCACGATCGGCGCCGCCAACGCATTCGGCTGGATGCTCGCGTACTTGCGCGGTGCAAGCTACATCGCCGAAGTCATCACGTCGCTCGCGGGCAACGATCCGCATCTGATCATGCTCTTGATGGTGCTGCTGTTCACGATTGTCGGCGATTTCATCGAGCCGGTGCCGACCATCATCATCTTCATGCCGTTGGTCAACACGCTGACGGAAGCCGGCGACATCAACGCCGTGCATATGGGCGTGGTGCTGATCGCAACACTGGCCTTCGGCCTGATCACGCCGCCTTACGGCCTGGTGCTGCTGATGGCCTCGAAATTCGTCGGCGTCAGTTTCGCAAAGGCGCTACGCGCCGCATTGCCGATCTATCTGGTGTTCCTCGGGACGATCGCGTTTGCGATCTATTTCCCGAGTGTGGTGCTGTGGCTGCCGCGCCAAGTGCTCCCCGAGTCGGTCGGCTGCTTCAAGTCGCCGGCGGGGACGGGGTATATCTGTCCGCAGTAAGAGCTACTTGCCTTTACTCGTGAATTTCTTCACGGCGGTTCGAAACTCCTCCGTGTTCATCGCCATGATGATCTTGTGCTCCTCGGCGTCGAGTTGCTGCTTCACCGCCGTGGTGGCCGCGGAATAGACCAGCGACTTGGTGCCCCCGATTGCGGCCGGCGGGTTCTGCGCGAGACGTTCGGCAAGCAGCCGCGTGGCCGCTTTCAGCTCAGTCGCAGGGACGGTCTTGGCAACCAGGCCCCATTCATAGGCTTGCTGTGCGGTAAAATTGTCCTCCGCCAGGAAAATCTGCAGCGCGCGGCGGGAGCCGACCGTGTTGACGATGCCGACCGTAGATCCGCCATCCGGCGACACCCCGATCTTGGCGTAGGCCGGCGTGAATTTGGCATCCTCCGCAGCGATGCAGAGATCGGTGACAAAGGCGAGGCCCATGCCGGCGCCGGCCGCCGAGCCGTGCACGCTGGACAGCGAGATCTTCGGCATGCGCCGGATGATCTCGATGAAGGCATGATAGTGCTTCAAGAGCTCGCCGACGACAGGCGTCACCGTGTTGGCCTCAGCCGCCGCACCGATCGTCTGCAGATCGCCGCCGGCCGAGAAGGCGCGGCCTTCGCCTTCGAGGACCACGACCCTGATATCGTCGGCGCCTTCGATGTAAGCCGCAAGCTGTTCGAGCTTTTGCGCAATCGCCAGGTTGATCGAATTGAACGCGGCGGGCCGGTTCAGCGTGATGGTCGCGATCGGCCCGTCGATCCGCAGCAAGGCGGGATCGTCGGGCTGGGAGACGGGAGCTGGCATCTTGAAATCCCCGGCATGAGGTTGGAGCTCGAACTAAAACGCAGAAGGCGAGGGGTGACAATCCCCGGCAGGCGCCCTTGCGCAATGCGGAACGATAGGCTCAAATGGACCTGCCTTCGTCAGGGACGGACACGAGCGCCGGCTCCTCCTGGGCAAGCAAGCCAAAATCAGCGCGAGAGGAGACGACATGGGTGACGCTCGTGTCTTGCGGAAATGGGCTGTCCGATGACGCATGGTCCGGTGATCATTATCGGTGCCGGCCATGGCGGCTACCAGGTCGCGGCTTCCCTGCGTCAGGCGGGCTTTTCTGCTGCTATCTGCCTGATCAACGACGAGGCGCATCTGCCCTATCAGCGGCCGCCTTTGTCCAAGGCCTACATCAAGGGTTCCGCCGGACCGGAGAGCCTGATGTTCCGGCCGGAGAAATTCTACCAGGACCAGACCATCGAGCTGGTCGCGGACCGCGCCGTGTCGATCGACCGCGCGGGGCGCAAGGTGCTGCTCGCCACGGGCAAGACGCTGCCCTACGGCCACCTCGTGCTGGCGACCGGCGCGCGCAACCGGCTGCTCGATCTGCCGAACGCCAATCTCCCCGACGTGAAATATTTGCGCATCCTCGACGAGAGCGAGGCGCTGCGGCAGATCATGCCGTCGAAGACGCGGGTGGTGGTGATCGGCGCCGGCTTCATCGGCCTCGAATTCGCAGCCACCGCGCGCATCAAGGGCCTCGAGGTCGACGTGCTCGAACTCGCCCCGCGCGTGATGGCGCGCGCGGTGACGGCGGAGGTCTCGGACTATTTTCAGGCGCGGCATCGCGAGGCCGGCATCCGCATTCACCTCGGCGTACAGGCAACGTCCATCGAGGCGGAGGACGGCAAGGTCACCGGCGTCTCCTTGAGCGACGGAAGGCATCTGCCGGCCGATCTCGTCGTGGTCGGCGTCGGCGTGCTGCCGAACATCGAGCTTGCGGCGGAGGCGGGGCTGCCGGTCGCGGCCGGTATCATCGTCGACGAATATCTCTCGACGGCTGATCCCGATATCTCGGCGATCGGCGATTGCGCGCTGTTCAAGAGCCCGCGCTTCGGCGGATCGCAGCGGCTGGAATCGGTGCAGAATGCCACCGATCACGCGCGCTGCCTCGCGGCACGGCTGACCGGCGACCGCAAGGCCTATGACAGCCATCCCTGGTTCTGGAGCGACCAGGGCGAGGACAAGCTCCAGATCGCAGGCCTCACCACCGGCTACGACCGCGTCGTGCTACGCGGCGATCCCGCCAGGAAGGCGTTCTCGGCGTTCTGCTACAAGGGGGACAATCTGCTCGGCATCGAATCGATCAACCGTGCCGGCGACCACATGTTCGGCCGCCGCCTGTTCGGCCTGGATCGCTCGATCACCCCGGAGCAGGCCGCCGATGAAAGTTTTGACCTGAAGAGCGCGCTGGCGTGAGTCTCTTCTCCCTCCCCCCGTTCTTACGCGGAGAGGGTCGGGGTGAGGGGCTCTCTCCGCAAATGAGATGAGCGTGAAACCTGTACCCCCTCACCCGGATTGCTTCGCAATCCGACCTCTCCCCGCAAGCGGGGCGAGGTTAGAAAGGCATCAGTTCGCGTTAAGCACCGCGACGACTTCCCCAGCCGTCGGCATCGACGGTCCCGCGCCCATGCGCTGCACGGAGATCGAGGCGGCGGCATTGGCGAAGGCGAGTGCCGGGCGCAAGTCGACGCCGTCGGCGAGTTGCGCCGCGAGCGCTCCCACAAAACAATCGCCTGCGCCCGTGGTGTCGATCGCCTTCACCACGCGGCCTGGCACCGAAATCTCCTCGTGTCCCGCGAGCGCCAGCACGCCACGCTTGCCGAGGGTCACGCAGATGATCTGGTCCTGGCGCGCCCGAAGTTTTCGCGCGACGTCGATGATCCGCGCGGCCTCGTCACTGTCGGACAACTCCACGCCGGCGAGGAGGCCGAGCTCGGTCTCGTTCAGTACGAGGATGTCGACCAGCGCGAGCAATTCGCTCGACATGGTTTGTGCCGGGGCCGGATTGAGCAGCGTCGTGGCGCCGGCGTCGCGAGCCCGTTGGAAGAACGCGGCGATCGTCGGCAGCGGGATCTCGAATTGGCTGACCGCGACATCGCCCTTCGCCAGCGGCGCGGCCGCGACGTCGTCGACGCCGACGAGCGCATTGCTGCCGGGAATGACGACGATGGTGTTGTCGGCCTCCGCCACCGTGATGATGGCGGTGCCGGTGTGCGCCTCGGCCGTCTCGCGGATCGCGCCGAGATCGATACCTTGTGTGCCGAGGAACGTCCTCAGCTCACCGCCGAACGAATCCCTGCCCAGCCGGCCTATCAACGTGGTCCGCGCGCCAAGCCGCGACGCCGCGACCGCCTGGTTGGCGCCCTTGCCGCCGGGAAAATACAGCACCCGCTTGCCGGCGACGGTCTCGCCGACTTTCGGATGGCGATCGGCCGTCGCCACCACATCCATGTTGATGCTGCCGGCGACGAAGACGCGCCCCATAAAAAACCTCGGATGAGAGACCTCGGCGAACGCTAGACCCTGACCTCGAACTCGTGCCTCACCTTGGCGATGTCGACAAGGGTCGGCAGGCCGGCTTCGTTGCCAAGACGTTGGATCTTGAAGGTCGAGGCTGCCCGGGCAAAATCGAAATGCTCGCGCCAGCTTTTGCCGGGATGGGCGAGATAAGAATAGACATAGGCGCCGTGGAAGACGTCGCCGGCGCCGTTGGTGTCGATCACGCGCTCGCGCGGAATCGGCATCGCCGGCATCACCTGCACCGTTCCGGTCTCGTCGTACCAGAGCAGGCCCTTCTCGCCCATGGTGATGCCGCCGATCTTGCAGCCGCGGCTCTTGAGATAGTCCAGCATCTTCTCCGGCGTCAGGTCCATCTGCTCGCACAGGCGCTCGGCGACGATCGCGACGTCGATGAATTCCAATAGCTCATGCGTGTTGGTGCGCAGGCCGCCACCGTCGAGCGAGGTCAAGATGCCGGCCTCGCGGCAGACTTTCGCGTAGTGGATCGCGGCATCGGGCTGATGGCCGTCGACATGCAGTGCGCGGCAGCCGCCGAGATTGAGCATCGGGAACGGATGGATGTGGTCGTCGTCGCGGCAGCGGACGATGGCGCGCTTGCCGTCCTTGGGCATGATGAAGGATAGCGAGGACTGGTTGACCTTCCGCCCATGCAGCGAGATCGCATATTTCGCGCACATGTCCATGAACATGCGGCCGAGCCAGTCATTGGCCGCCGTGGCGATCAGATCGGGCACGATGCCGAGCTTGGCGCAGCAGAATGCCGCCGTCACCGCATTGCCGCCGAAGGAAACCGCGTAGTCGGAAGCCACGTGCTTCTCGTCGCCGGTCGGCATGTGGTCGGTAATGAAGACGACGTCGATATAGGTCTGTCCGATGAAGAGAGCCTGCATTGCTTGTCCGTGATGCGCTTTGTGGTCCCGGCCGGCGCGCTTACTGTAACACCGGTTCCGCCGCGGGACCGCTGAAATTATTCGCAAAACCGCCGCTGGGAGTGCTTGAGGTCGGCATGCGGCCGGAATACGACCATCACCGGGCAATGCCAAGCCCGGACAAACGCCGTCTCTCGGTCCACGGTTCCGGGCCGATCAACAGGGGGAAACATGATCACCGGCCTCGATCACGTCGTCGCACTGGTCAGGGATATCGGTGCGGCCAAGGCAGCCTATCAGACGCTGCTCGGGCGCGCGCCGGCCTGGCAGAATTCGGGCGAGGGCGCCGACCGGGTGCTGTTCACTCTCGCGAACATGACCATCGAATTGATGGCGCCGAACGGCTTCAGCGTGACCGCCGACCGCATGCGCGCGTTGCTCGGCGACCAGGAAGGCGTGCTCGCCAGCCTGTGCTTTCGTGTCGCGGACATGAGCAAGATGCATCGGCGGCTGGAGCGGGTCGCGCTCAAGCCGGATCCGGTTGCCGAGGTCGAAAGCAGCGATGCAGAGAGCGGCGCGGCCCTGCACTGGAAGCGGACGCGCGCCGCCACGGAGCTCACGCGCGGCGTGCGCATTTTCTTCCTCGAACTGGCTGCTGAGCGTCCGCTTTCGCCGGCAACCGATATTGCGCCGATCGATGCGCTCGACCACGTCGTGATCACCACCGAGGATTCCGATCGCGCCGCCGCGCTCTATGGCGCGCGGCTCGGGCTCGATCTGGCGCTCGACCGCTCGCATCAGGATTGGGGCCAGCTGATGTTCTTCCGCTGCGGCGATCTCGTCGTCGAGGTGGTCCGCCGTCCCGTCGCGGGCGGCGATCCCCAGCATGACCGCCTCTGGGGCCTGAGCTGGCGGGTGACCGACATCGATGCTACGCGCGCCCGCCTGATCGCCGCCGGCCTCGAAATCAGCGAAGTGCGCAACGGCCGCAAGCCGGGCACGCGGATCATGACGGTGCGGACCAGCACCTGCGGCATCCAGACGGTCCTGCTGGAGCGTTCGCCGAAGCCGGTGGAATGACCACGTTTCTAAAACGCGCGCTCCTGTGTTACACGGCATCCTGAGACCACCAGCGAGCACCCGGTTTGGCGAAAGCAGCGGCAAAGCGAACTCTGAAATGGCAGCGCGATCCCGAGGGGATGCGGCTGCGCATTCTCGAAGCCGCCAAGCAGGAATTCTCGGCGCACGGGCTTGCCGGTGCGCGTGTCGACCGCATCGCGGCCAACGCCGGCGCCAACAAGCGGATGCTCTATTATCACGTCGGCAACAAGGACGAGCTTTATCTCGCGGTCCTCGAAGGCGCCTACGACAAGATCCGCAGCGAGGAGCGCGGGCTCGATCTCGAACATCTTGACCCGCCCGAGGCCATCCGCCGCCTGATCGAGTTCACCTGGAATTATTTCCTGCGCAATCCCGAATTCCTGTCGCTGCTCCAGACCGAGAATCTCGCGCGCGCAAAGCATCTGAAGCGCTCGACCAAGGTCAAATCCATGCACTCGCCCTTCGTCGAGATGATCGGCACCGTGGTGCGGCGCGGTGTGTCCGGCGGCGACTTCAAGGTCGCGGTCGATCCTGTCCAGCTCTACATCTCGATCGCGGGGCTGTGCTTCTTCTATCTGTCGAACTCGGCGACGCTCAGCGTGATCTTCGGTCGCGATTTGCTGGCCAAGGACGCCAAGGACGAGCGGCTGGACCACATGGTCGGCCTCGTGCTGGCAGCGCTGACGGGACAGTCGGGCGCGCTGTTAGCCATGACGAAGGCGCCGAAGTCGCGCGCCGCGGTGGCGCAGACGGTTTAGCACTGCTGCCGCTCCTCTCCTTGTTTGACGCGATCTGCCTCTCCATCGTCGTCCTGGCGAAGGCCAGGACCCATACCGCGTGATCCATCGATCGCGCGTGGTGCCAATCCCGAACGACCAGCCTTCGCCAAACTTCACCCTGTGGTTATGGGTCCTGGCCTTCGCCAGGACGACACCGAATGTTTGGAGGGACGGCACGTTTCGCCCGCGATCCCCCCGCCCAAACCCGCCGGAACCCCCGCCCAAAACGTCGCAGGAAAACCTCTGGACAGTATTTACCCAACGGGTTAATTTCTCCGCAACGAACAAGACGACCGGGAGTGAGACGTGGCTGAACTGAAGCCGCAGAGTGCGGTGTCCAAGATGCTGAACGCGGCCTGGATCCGGCCGTTTTTGTTTCTGGTGTTCATCGTCGTGGCCTGGGATCTCGCGATCCGGCTGTTCAAGATTCCCGCCTACCAGATCCCGTCGCCGGGCGATGTCATTGGGGTGCTGCGCACCGATTGGCCGGAACTGCTGCGCCAGTCCTGGCCGACGACTTATGCGACCGTCTGCGGCTTCGCGCTTTCGGCGCTGTTCGGTATTCCCATCGCGATGCTGATCGCGGGCTCCAAGACGGTGGAGAGCTACGTCTATCCGCTGCTGGTGTTCTCGCAATCCGTGCCGAAGATCGCGATCGCGCCGCTGTTCGTCGTCTGGTTCGGCTTCGGCATCATTCCGAAAGTGATCTCGGCGTTCCTGCTCGGCTTCTTTCCGGTGGTGGTCTCCGCCGTGCAGGGCTTCAAATCGGTCGATCCAGATATGGTCGATCTCGCCCGCGCCATGCAGGGCAGCCGCTTCCAGGTGTTTTGCGCGGTGAACCTGCCGCATGCGCTGCCGGCGATCTTCTCCGGCCTCAAAGTGTCAGTGACGCTTGCCGTGGTCGGCGCCGTCGTCGGCGAGTTCGTCGGCTCAAACTCCGGCATCGGCTATGTGATGCAACGCTCGATCGGAACCTTCGACCTGCCGACGATGTTCGCGGCGCTTGTGATCCTCGCGCTGCTCGGCGTCATCCTGTTCTGGATCGTGGACCGGATCGAGAAGCTGGTCATTCCCTGGCATGTCAGCCAGCGCGAGGACGTGATTTTCGCCTCTTAACAACAACCAAAGCAACGAACGGCCGCCAAAGGCCGACGCAAACAACGACAAGGGAGAGTGACGATGAAGCGGTGGATAGGAGCTGTCTCGGCGGCGCTGATGGTGTTCGCGGCCATGCCGGCGCAAGCAGCCGACAAGGTCGTGCTGATGCTCAACTGGTACGTCTATGGTGAGCACGCGCCGTTCTATTACGGCAAGGCCAAGGGCATCTACGCCGCCGAAGGCATCGACCTCGAGATCCAGGAAGGCCGCGGCTCGGCCGCGACCACGCAGGCCGTCGCCGCCAAGACCGCCGATTTCGGCTATGTTGACGTGCCCACCATGATGCGCGCAGCGATCAAGGGCGCGCCGGTGGTTGCGACCGGCGTGCTGCTCCAGACCAGCCCGATGTCCGCCATGGGTTTCGTCGACAAGAACATCAGGAAGCCCGAGGATATCAAGGGCAAGACGGTGGCGATCACGCCGGCCGATTCCATGACCCAGATCTGGCCGCTGTTCCTGAAGAAGACCGGCCTCAAGGAAAGCGACTTCCAGACGGTGGCGGGCGATGGCCAGACCAAGCTCAACGCCGTCATCAATGGCCAGGCTGATCTCCTGCTCGGCTACGTCATGGACCAGTCGATGAAGATCAAGGACGCCACGGGCAAGGACGTCTATCCCATCAAGTTCGCTGACTACGGCATCAACATGGTCTCCTCGGGCATCATCGCCAACACTGATTATGTGAAAGCCAATGCCGACCTTGTCCGCCGCTTCATGTCGGCGACGACCAAGGCGGTCGAAGCCGCCGAGAAGGAGCCGAAGGCCGCTGCGCAGTCGATCCTCGATGCCAACCCCAAGGGCGGCAAGATCGATACGCTGACGCAGGGTTTTGAGCTGACCATTCCGCTGTACCGGACCGCGGAGACCAAGAGCAAGCGGCCATTCCAGGTCACCGACCAGAACATGACTGATACGGTCAATCTGATGGTCGAATATGGTGGGCTCGATGCCAAGGCCAAGGAGAACCCGAAGGCGTTCTACACCAACGACTATCTGCCGAAGAGCGGCTCGTGAGTCATAGAGTGCGGCTGTCGTCCCGGCGAAAGCCGGGACCCATAACCACCGGCCACACTTGTTGCGAAAGGTCCCCACCCGTGAGCTCAAACGCGCCGGCACGGCGTATGGGTCCCGGCTTTCGCCGGGACGACGGTCGGAGAGAGCTGCGATGAACGCTGCGACCCAACCAATCGAAACGCAACCGACCGCGCATCTGAGGCTGGTGAGCGACCGGGCTGCCGGCGATGCATCGGGCATCAAGCTATCCGGCGTGTCGAAGACCTACCGGACGCGCGACGGCGATGTGCCGTCGTTGCGGCCGCTCGACTTCCATATCAACGACGGCGAGTTCTTCGTCGTGGTCGGCCCATCCGGCTGCGGCAAGTCCACGCTACTCAAGCTGATCTCGGGACTGCTGCCGCCGACGACGGGCGAGATCCTGGTCGAGGGCGAGAAGGTGACGGCGCCGCACGGCAATGTCGGCATCGTCTTCCAGAACGCGCTGCTGCTGCCATGGCGCAACATCCTGTCCAACGTGATGCTGCCGATCGACATGAAGCGGCTGCCGCGCCAGACATATCTCGACCGCGCCAAGGCGCTGTTGAAGCTGGTCGGACTCGAAGGCTTCGAGAAGAAGCTGCCGTGGCAGCTCTCCGGCGGCATGCAGCAGCGCGCCTCGATCTGCCGTGCCCTGGTGCATGATCCCAGGATCATGCTGATGGACGAGCCGTTCGGCGCGCTTGATGCGCTGACGCGCGAGCGCATGAATGTCGAGTTGATGCGGATCCAGCGCGAAACCCGGAAGACGGTCCTGCTGATCACGCATTCGATCCCTGAGGCCGTGTTCCTCGCCGATCGCGTGCTGGTCATGACCGAGCGGCCCGGCGCGGTCGCCGCCATCTACGACGTCCCGCTGCCGCGCCCGCGCTCGCTCGACGTGATGGCCGATCCTGTGTTCACCGAACTGGTGCAACGCATCCGCAAGCATTTTTTCTCGCAAGGGGCATTGGATTAGGACGGATGGGATGTCCCTTGATCGTGACCGCAAGCACGGTGCGCTCCCTCCCCCGCCTGCGGGGGAGGGCTGGGGAGAGGGTGTCTCCACGCGCGAGAACCCCCCAGAGGAGAAAGCCCTCACCCGGCACTTCGTGCCGACCTCTTCCGCAAACGGGAGAGGTGCACTGCCGCCTGAGCCGCGTCTCGGGAGCCAAGTAGCACCATGTCCCCGCGCCTGAAGCTGCGAGACATTACCTTCTTCGAACGTCCCGTGCATTTCGCGCGGCCGTTCCGCTTCGGCGCGATCACCATCAACGCGACGCCGCAGTTGTTCGTGCGGGTCGAGATCGAGGTCGAGGGCAGGGGATCGGCGGTCGGCGCCAGTGCCGAACTGCTGGTGCCGAAATGGTTCGACAAGCGGCCGGAGCTGTCGCCGGCGCAGACGGTGGATGGCTTGCGCCGTTCCCTGGAAATCGCGCGGGGGCTTTATCTTGCGCGAACGGGGTTCCTGACGGCATTCGATCTGCATGCCTCCTGCATCGGCGCCCAGGTCGCAACTTGTGCCAAAAAGAACATTCCGGCGCTTGCGGCGGCTTACGGCCCCGCCGAAATCGACAAAGCGATCCTCGATGCGCTGCTCCGCGCTGCCGAGACCAATTTTTTCGATGGCATGGCCGGCAACATCGCCGGCATCGATGCGCGGCTTTCGCCCGACCTGAGTGAAGGGGATCTCACGAGGTTTCTATCCGGCCGGAAGCCGCTGTCGCGTGTTGCCATCAGGCATACCGTCGGCCTCGACAATTCCATTGAAGGTGAGGGCGGGGTTGCGGATGCCCGCGAGAACTCCGGTGCAAGATACTTCAAGCTGAAGCTGTCGGGGGACCCCGTCGCCGATGCAGCGCGGCTGGCGCGCATTGGCAAGGAGCTCGATGCGCTGGACCGTGACTACAAGGTGACGCTCGATGCCAACGAGCAATATGCCGATCTCGCGGCGTTGCAGGCACTGATCGACCGGCTCGACCATGATCCCGCCCTGCGATCGATTTCATCCAGGCTGCTCTATGTCGAGCAGCCGATGCCGCGCGATGTCACGAGGCAGTCGCCGCTCGGCCCGCTCGCTGCGCGCGGCTTCATCATCGACGAAGCCGACGATTCCTACGACGCGTTTCCTGCGGCACGGGCGCTTGGCTATCGCGGCATCTCGTCGAAATCCTGCAAAGGGCCTTACAAGTCCATCGTCAACGCGACGCGCGCAGCGAAATGGAGCGCGGCCGGCGAAAGATTTTTCGTGACCGGCGAGGACCTCACCTGCCAAGCGGGTCTTGCCGTGCAGCAGGACCTTGCGCTCGGCGCGTTCATCGGCATCACCCACGCGGAGCGCAACGGCCATCACTACGTGGACGGCTTCGGTGACACGCCCGCCGCTGAAGCCCAGGCCTTCGCCGCCGCCCACCCGGATCTCTACGCCGATGCCGGGCAGGGCATCCGTCTCTCGATTCACCAAGGCGATCTCCTGACCGGATCGCTCAATGCAACGGGCTTTGCGACGTCGGTCCATCCGGACTGGTCGGCGCTACGCCCGCTCGAATGGCCCAAATCACTGCAGGAGCAATCGGCATGACCACCCAACGCCTCGGCCTCATCATGAACGGCGTCACCGGCCGCATGGGCCTCAACCAGCATCTGATCCGTTCGATCGTCGCGATGCGCGAGCAGGGCGGCGTCCGCTTGAAGAACGGCGACCGCGTGATGCCCGATCCGATCCTGGTCGGCCGCAGCGCCGAGAAGGTCGAGGCCCTTGCCAAGCGCTACAACATCACGCGCTGGACCACCGATCTCGATGCGGCCCTCGCCGACAAGAACGACACCATGTTCTTCGATGCCGCGACGACGCAGGCGCGCCCCGGGCTGCTGACCCAGGCGATCAATGCCGGCAAGCACGTCTATTGCGAGAAGCCGATCGCGACCAATTTCGAGGCGGCGCTCGAGGTCGTCAAGCTCGCCAATTCCAAGGGCATCAAGCACGGCACGGTGCAGGACAAGCTGTTCCTGCCCGGCCTGAAGAAGATCGCCTTCCTGCGCGACTCCGGCTTCTTCGGCCGTATCCTCTCGGTGCGCGGCGAGTTCGGCTATTGGGTGTTCGAGGGCGGTTGGCAGGAGGCGCAGCGGCCGTCCTGGAACTACCGCGACGAGGACGGCGGCGGCATCATCCTCGACATGGTCTGCCACTGGCGCTACGTGCTCGACAATCTCTTCGGCGAGGTCGAGAGCGTGAGCTGTGTCGGCAACACCGACATTCCCGAGCGTTTCGACGAGCAGGGCAAGAAGTACAAGGCGACCGCCGACGACTCCGCCTATGCCACGTTCCAGCTCAAGGGCGGCGCCATCGCCCACATCAACATGTCCTGGGTGACGCGCGTCTATCGCGACGATCTCGTCACCTTCCAGGTCGACGGCACGCTCGGCTCCGCGGTCGCCGGCCTCTCTGACTGCATGATCCAGGCGCGGCAGGCGACGCCCCGGCCGGTGTGGAATCCGGACGAGAAGCGGCTGCACGATTTCTACGGCGACTGGCAGAAGCTGCCTGACAACGTCACCTACGACAACGGCTTCAAGGAGCAGTGGGAGATGTTCATCCGCCACGTCTACGAGGATGCGCCCTACAAGTTCACGCTGCTCGAAGGCGTCAAGGGCGTGCAACTCGCCGAATGCGCCCTGAAGAGCTGGAAGGAGCGGCGCTGGATCGACGTCGCCCCGATCAAGGTCTGAGGAGGGAACAATGAACAAGCCCGTCCAGCCGATCTCGTCGCTGTCGCTCAAGCTGCCGAAAGCCGATCGCTCGATCGAAACCTACCGGCTCGCGGCCTCGCGAACGTTTCCCGCAAAGCTCGAGGGACCGCTGAACCGCATTGCGTTCTCCGCCGTCCATACCGTGACCGATCCCTTCGCCGACAACGACCCGTGGCTCTCCGCTGCCGTCGACTGGGACAAGACCATCGCCTTCCGCGAGCACGTCTGGGATCTCGGTCTTGGCGTGGCCGAAGCCATGGATACCGCGCAGCGCGGCATGGGGCTGGATTGGCCGACCTCGCTGGAGCTGATCACGCGCTCGGTGTCTGCCGCGAAGCGGCGCAACGCGCTGGTGTTTTCCGGAGCGGGCACGGACCATCTCGCGGTCGAGGACGCCAAGAGTCTCGACGACGTGATCCGCGCCTATGAGGAGCAGATCTCGGCGGTCGAGAAGGTCGGCGGCCGCATCATCCTGATGGCATCGCGCGCGCTGGCGAAACTTGGCCGTAACGCCGACGACTACGCAAAGGTCTATGACCGTGTGCTGTCGCAGGTTAGCGAACCCGTGATCATCCACTGGCTCGGCGACATGTTCGATCTGGCGCTGACGGGATATTGGGGCACTAACGATCTCGATAAGGCAATGGATGTTGCGGTCGCCATCATCAACGGCAACGCCGCCAAGGTCGACGGTGTCAAGGTTTCGCTGCTCGACAAGCAACGCGAGATCGACATGCGCCGTCGTCTCGACAAGCGCATCAAGATGTACACCGGCGACGATTTTAATTATGGGGAGCTGATTGCCGGGGACGAACAGGGCTTTTCGCACGCGCTGCTCGGGATCTTCGATGCGATCGCGCCGGCGGCGTCCTACGCCTTGTCGCGGCTGGCTGCTGGTGATGAGGCGGGCTTCCACGACGTGCTGGGGCCGACGGTGCCGCTGTCGCGCCACATCTTCAAGGCGCCGACGCGGTTCTACAAGACCGGCGTGGTGTTCATGGCCTATCTCAACGGCCACCAGGATCATTTCACCATGGTCGGGGGACAGGAGAGCACGCGCTCCACGTTACATCTGGCTGAGCTGTTCCGGCTAGCCGACAAGGCCGGGCTGCTCGCCAATCCGGAGTTGGCGACGCGGCGGATGAAGACCGTGCTGGTCTCGCGCGGGATCGAACCGTGATGCGTGATTTCTCGTCCGATCATCGCTGGCTGTCGCTGAACACGGCGACGGTCCGCAGGCAGGGTGACCTCGTCGAGATCATCGATGCCTGCGCCAGGCACGGCATCCGCGCCATCGATCCCTGGCGCGACCAGGTCGCAGCCGTCGGGCTCGATCGTGCCGCGCGTGCGGTGCGCGAGGCCGGTCTTGACCTGTCAGGCTATTGCCGTGGCGGTATGTTCACCTCTGATGCATCGCGGCGGGGCGAGGTGCGTGATGACAACCGGCGCTGCGTCGACGAAGCCAAGGCGCTGGGGGCCCCCTGCATCGTTCTCGTGGTCGGCGGCCTGCCGCAATATTCGCGGCCCGGTAGCGAGGCGTCGAAGGACATCGCCGGCGCGCGGACGCAGGTCGAGGAAGCGCTCGCGGATATGCTCGATTACGCCAGACAGGCAAAGCTGCCGCTGGCGATCGAGCCGCTGCATCCGGCCTATGCGGCGGACCGCGCCTGCGTCAATACGACGAAGCAGGCGCTCGACATCTGCGACCGGCTTGATCCCGGTCGCAGCGGCCTGCTGGGCGTCGCGCTCGACGTCTATCACATCTGGTGGGATCCGGAGCTGATGGGGCAGATCGCGCGCGCCGGCCGAGATCGCCTGCTCGCCTTCCATGTCTGCGATTGGCTGGTGCCGACCAGGGACATTCTCAACGACCGCGGCATGATGGGCGACGGCGTGATCGACATCAAATCGGTGCGCGAAGCGGTCGAAGCGCAGGGCTTTTCCGGCTATTCGGAGATCGAAATCTTCTCCAACGACTGGTGGAGCAAACCGATGGACGAGGTGCTGCAAACCTGCATCGCGCGGCACAAGACGGCGGTTTAGGCCTTCCGGAATTTGTTGCGCGCGGCGGCGCCGATGGCCTGAGATGTCAAATGGTTGCGCGGGATCACCGGCGCATCGCGCGGCGGTAACCTTCTACTGTGCATGGGGTTGTTTTCGCGTTTTTTTGTTTGAGGCCTCAGCCGATCGCGCAAGGCACGCTCAAAAACCCGCGGAAACGCACCCGTCCGCCCCTGACCGGCTGTCCGCTCACGGCATAGTTCGGGAAGCGCGCCAAAAAGCGTGAGACCGCGATGGCGCCTTCCAGCCGCGCCAGCGCCATGCCGGCGCATTGATGCGCGCCGGTGGCGAAGGCGAGATGCCGGTTCGGCGTGCGCGCGATGTCGAATCTCTCGGGATCCGGAAACTGCGCCGGATCGCGGTTGGCCGCGCCGATGCACAGCGTGATCGACGTGCCGGCATCGAGCGTGATTCCGCCGAGCTCGACCCGCTCCGTGGTCATGCGGTTGCCGAGCTGGTTCGAGCTCTCGTAGCGCAGCATCTCTTCGACCGCAGTCTTGATCAACTCGGGGTGGTCGATCAGCCGCTGCTTCTGATCCGGGTTCCGCTCGAGCGCCACGAGGCCATTGCCGATCAAATTGGTGGTGGTCTCGTGGCCGGCATTGAGCAGGAAGATGCAGTTGTGCAGCAGCTCCTTCTCGGTCAGCCGCTCGCCGTTGTCCTCGCCCTGGATCAGGCGCGTCAGCACGTCGCGTTCGGGATTGCCGGGCCTTTCGCGCCGGCGCGCGACCAGCGTTCGCAGGTAGCCGAGGAAATCCGTCACCGCCTTGTTGCCGCGGGCAGCGACTTCAGGCGACACCACCGGTTCGAGGGCGCCCAGGATCGCCAGCGACCAGTCGCGCAGCGGCGCGCGCTCGTCATGGGGCACGTCGAGCAGATTGCCGATCACCTCGATGGGAATGGAGGCGGCGAAATCCTCGATCAGCTCGCAAGTGCCCTTGACGGCGATGGCGTCGAGCAGGCCGTCGACCAGCTTGACGATATCAGGCTCCATCCCCGCGATTGCGCGCGGCGACAGCGCGCCCATGATCAGCCGCCGCACGCGCGTATGTGCCGGCGGATCGTTGAAGACGAGGCTCGTGGTGTGGTGCTCGTAGAGCGGGGTTTCGCCGTATTTCGGCGCGAACTCGCGCTTCTTGTCCGAGCTGAACGATTTTGTGTTCTTGTAGGTCGTGACGAGATCGTCATAGCGGGTCAGGAACACGGTGCCGTTGCGCAGGCGCTTGACCGGCTCGTTCTCCCGCAGTGCACGATAGGTCGGGTAGGGATTGTCGTAGAATTCCGGCGTCAGCTGCTCCAGATCGAAACTGGCCGCCAGTTCATTCGCACTTGCGTTCATGCCGCCATACTCGCCGGTTGAGTCCGATATGCTGTATTCGCTCTTTTGAGCGGCTCGGTTCACCGTCTACAGTCGAGCTGCGATTTGCAAGCCGACCGGACAGGAAAATGCACGCCCGCTCTGACGCTGCCGACACGGCCACTGAGTCCGGCACTCATTGGCCCGACGATATTTTCGCGACCTTGCAACGCTTCGACGTTCGGCAGGTCCCCTACGTGCCCGACGCCGGTCATTCGAGGTTGATCCAGCGCGTGCTGGCCTCGTCCACGATGCGCGGCATTCCACTGACGACAGAGGAGGAGGGCGTGGCGCTTCTCGCCGGCGCCTGGACCGGCGGCCAGCGCGGTGTGCTGTTGATGCAGTCGAGCGGGGTCGGCAATTGCATCAACATGCTGTCGCTGATCCCGATCCTGCGCTTTCCCTTCCTCACGTTGGTGACCATGCGAGGCGAGTGGGGCGAGTTCAATCCGTGGCAGGTGCCGATGGGGTCGACCACGCAGGGCATATTCGAGCTCTCGGGCGTCAAGGTGCTGCGGGCTTCGACCGCAGCCGAGGTGCCGGCCGTGCTCGAGGCGGCGGCCGCGCAGGCCTACAGCGCCCTCACGCCCACCGCCGTCCTGCTGTCGCAGCGGCTGATCGGCGCCAAGGTTTTCACCAAATGAGCAAGGCCAATCTCCTCGACCGCCGTCAGGTGGTGTCTACGCTTCTCGCGGACCGCAAGAATGTGGTTGCGATCGGCGGCCTCGGGGCCTCCACCAACGACATGTGCGCGGCCGGCGACCACGCCCGGAATTTCTACCTCTGGGGCGGCATGGGCGGGGCGGCGATGATCGGCCTGGGACTCGCTCTGGCGCAGCCAAAGTTGCCGGTGCTGGTCATCACCGGCGACGGCGAGATGCTGATGGGCATGGGTAGCCTTGCCACCATCGGCCTGCAAAAGCCGCCCAATCTCTCGATCGCAGTGCTCGACAACGAGGCCTATGGCGAGACCGGCGGTCAGACCAGCCATACCGCCGCGGCCGCCGATCTCGTCGGCGTCGCCAAGGCCTGCGGCATCGGGGACAGTCGGTCTGTGACGACCATGGCCGAAGTCGAAGCCTTCGCCAAAGCCGTCCACGACGTCACGGCCGGGCCACGCTTTGCCAATATGAAGATCGACAGCGCCAGTCTGGAGCGGATCTTGCCGAGCCGGGATGGGACCTACATCCTCAACCGAATTCGCGGCGACCTCGGTTTCCAGCCAATCTAGGCGGGCCTTCTGGCGCTCCCGTCCTGCACGGGGACCGTGTGGGCGAGGTCAATTTCCACTGGAATTACAACGCATTCAGGTTGCGATGCAGCATAGTGCTTGACTTTTGCGTTGGTGAGTGCTTACTCACTAGCATGAGCTCATTGCGTATGACGAGTGACCTGAGGCGTCAATTGATCCTCGGCGCCGCAAAGCGTTGCTTTGCCCGACACGGCTATACCGGCACCACGACAAAGAGCGTGGCGGCCGCCGCTGCCATTTCCGAAGCGTTGCTGTTCAAACATTTCCCATCCAAAGCCGCGCTGTACGCCGAAATTCTCAGCGACGAATGCGAGGCGGACCCGGCGCTCATGGAGCTGCTCGAACGTGAGCCGTCGACCGCTACGTTGGTTGAAGTGATCCGCGGCATGGTCGGGCATTTCATGCACATCGCCGACGGGCCCGACCAGGAAGAGGCCCAGCGCCTGCGACTGATGACCACGAGTCATTTGGATGATGGCGAATTCGCGCGTTTGCTATATGCCAAGATCGAGGCGCTGATCGGGGCGGCCTTCGTTGCCTCGCTCAAGCGTGCGGTTGCCGCGGGGGACGCGCGGCCATACAACGGCGAACCGCTCAACCTGTTCTGGTTTGCGCATCACACCGTGATGACGGCTGCACTGACCAGGCTGCCGGCCACGCCGTGTCTCGCTTACGGCAAGGCGAACGACCTCGAGCGGCAGCTCTGTGAGTTTCTCCTGAGGGGTATCGGACTTAACGACGCCGCAATTGTTTCGCATTTGGGCCGCAATCAGGCCGCGTGTGCGGACAAGTCGGCGATTGCAGAGAGTGCATGACATGAACATCGTCACCGAACACAAGATTTCGGGCGAACCGATCGACAACAAGGCTCCCAAGCGTCCGGTCCGGCCGGTGCTCTGGTTCATCATCGTCGGCACGCTTCTGGCCGTGCTCGTCGGTGGCCTCGTCTGGTTCAATTATTTCCGCGGCCAGATGATCAAGCAGTTCTTCGCCAACAACAAGCCGCCCCCGGTCGCGGTCAGCGCCGCCGAGGCGAAGTCCGAGGTGGTGCCGAACCTGCTGACCGCGGTCGGTGGTCTCGCCGCCGTGCACCAGGTCGACGTCAGCGCCGACGTCAACGGCCGCGTCACCGAGATCAAGTTCGAGCCAGGCACGCATGTCGAGGCCGGCACGCCGCTGGTGCAGATGTTCGACGCGCCGGAACAGGGCGACCTCGCCAATTACAAGGCGCAGTCCACCGTCGCGCAGCTGTCGCTCGACCGCGCCAAGCAATTGGCATCGCGACAGTTCGGCCCGCAGGCAACCGTCGACACCGCGCAGGCCGCGTACGACCAGGCGCAGGCGGGTATCGCCAAGACCGAAGCGTTGATCTCCCAGAAGCTGGTCCGCGCGCCGTTCGCCGGCGATCTCGGCGTCCGCAAGGTCGAGGTCGGCCAGTATCTGACCGCCGGCACGGCCATCGTTTCGCTGACGGATCTGTCGGAGCTGTGGGCCAACTTCACGGTGACGGAAAAGGACTCGGGCAGCCTCAAGGTTGGTCAACCGGTCCGGTTGAAGGTCGACGCCTATCCGGGCCGCACCTTCGACGCCAAGATCACCACGATCGAGCCGCAGATCTCGGCCGACACCCGCAACATCCGCGTGCAGGCGACCGTCTCCAATCCGGAGAAGATCCTGAAGCCCGGCATGTTCGTGACCACCACGGTGGTGCTGCCGGACAAGCCGGCCGTGGTCACCGTCCCCGAGACGGCGGTCGACTACACGCTGTACGGCGACTCCGTGTTCGTGATCACCGAGAAGAAGGAAGCGGACGGCAAGACCAGCCTGAGCGCGGTGCGCACTTTCGTGCAGACCGGCAGCCGGGTCGAAGGCCGCGTCGAAATCGTCAAGGGCGTGAAGCCGGGCGACAAGGTCGTCGCCGTCGGCCAGCTCAAGCTGCAATCGGGTGCGGCAGTGTCGATTTCGACCGACCCGGCTCCGCAGATCCCGGCGCAGCCGCCGCGCTACTGACATCGTACACGTTGCAGCATGATCCGGCACGGCCGGGTCATGCGCTTTGCAAGTCAAAGAAATCGAGATCGCCGCGATGCGCTTTACTGACATTTTCATCAAACGCCCGGTCCTGTCGGTGGTCGTCAGCCTGCTGATCCTGCTGATCGGCCTGCGCGCGGCGACGACGCTGCCGATCCGGCAATATCCGAAGCTGTCGAACACGGTCATCAACATCACGACCGTCTATCCGGGCGCGTCCGCGGACCTGATCCAGGGCTTCATCACCACGCCGATCGAGCAGGCGGTCGCTTCCGCCGAAGGTGTCGATTACATCACCTCCTCCTCGGTGCTCGGCACTTCGACGATCCAGGTCTACATCAAGCTGAATTTCGATCCGAACCAGGCGCTGACCGAGGTTCTGGCCAAGACGAACTCGGTCAAATATTTGATCCCGAAGGAATCCAACGACCCGATCGTCACCAAGACCACGGGCCAGACCACGGCCGTGATGTATCTCGGATTCTCGTCGGAAGAGCTGTCGGGCTCGGCGATCTCAGACTATCTGACGCGCGTTGTGCAACCGGTGCTGTCGACCGTCGACGGCGTGGCCTCCGCCGACATTCTCGGTGGCCAGACCTTTGCGATGCGGCTGTGGCTTGATCCCCTGAAGATGGCCGGCCGCAACGTGTCGCCTGCGGATGTCGCGACTGCGATCACCGCCAACAACTTCCAGTCCGCGGCGGGGCAGACCAAGGGCTATCTCATTGTCTCGAACGTATCGACGAATACGGGCCTGACCGACGTCAACCAGTTCAAGAAGATGATCGTCAAGGCCAAGGATGGCGGCTTCGTGCGGATGGAGGACATCGCCACCGTCGAGCTTGCGGCCCAGAGCACGGACGCGAGCGTCGCCTTCAACGGCGAGCACGCCATCTTCATCGGTGTGCAGGCAACGCCGCAGGGCAACCCGCTGACGCTGGTCAAGGGCGTGCGGGCGCTGTTCCCCGAGCTGGAGCGCAATCTGCCACCGTCGATGAAGATGAAGGTCGCCTACGATTCGACCAAATTCATTCAGTCCTCGATCGACGAGGTCGAGAAGACACTGGGTGAAGCCGTGATCATCGTGATCGTGGTGATCTTCCTGTTCCTGGCGTCGTTCCGTTCGGTGATCATTCCCGTCGTCACCATCCCGCTGTCGATGATCGGCGTCTGCACGCTGATGCTGGCGTTGGGCTTCAGCTTCAACCTGTTGACCCTGCTCGCGATGGTGCTCGCGATCGGCCTCGTGGTCGACGACGCCATCGTCGTGGTGGAAAACATCCATCGTCATCTGGAGGAAGGGAAAACGCCGGTCCAGGCGTCGCTGGAAGGCGCGCGCGAAATCGTGGGTCCCGTCGTCTCGATGACCATCACGCTCGCAGCCGTGTACGCGCCGATCGGTTTCCTCGGCGGCCTGACCGGCTCGCTGTTCCGCGAATTCGCCTTCACGCTTGCGGGCTCGGTGATCGTGTCCGGCGTGATCGCGCTGACGCTATCGCCGATGATGTGCTCGGTGCTGCTGAAGAACACCGAAGAGGGTCGTTTCGCCAAGGCGGTCAACAAGGTGTTTGGCGCGCTGACGCGGTGGTACGGGCGCAGGCTCGACCGCTCGCTCGACTACAAGGCCATCACCGGCCTGTTTGCGGTGACCATCCTCGGGCTCGTCGGCTTCCTCTACATGCACACGTCGAAGGAGCTGGCGCCTGAGGAAGACCAGGGCATCGTGTTCGCGGTGACCAAGGCGCCGAAATATGCCAACATCGACTACGTCGATTTCTACGGCGAAAAGCTCGACAAGGAATTCCAGAAATTCCCCGAGACCGATCTGCGCTTCGTGCTGAACGGCATCAACGGCCCGCAGGGCGGTATCGCCGGCATGCTGCTCAAGCCCTGGGAGGAGCGCAAGCGCTCGTCGATCCAGCTGAAGTCGCTAGTGCAGGCCGAGCTTTCCAAGATCGAGGGCGTGCAGGCGTTCGCGTTCAACCTGCCGCCGCTGCCGGGCGGCCCGGGCGGCCTCCCGGTGCAGATGGTGATCAACTCCACCGCCAGTTTCCAGACCGTCTACGAACAGATGGAGAAGCTGAAGGCTGCCGCCCGCAAGAGCGGAATGTTCATCGTCTCCGACAGCGATCTTGCCTACAACCAGCCGAACGTGAAGGTGACGATCAACCGCACGAAGGCGCAGGATCTCGGCGTCAGCATGCAGAACCTCGGCAGCTCGCTCGCGGTGCTACTCGGCGGCAACTACATCAACCGCTTCAACCTGGAGGGCCGTTCCTATCAGGTCATCCCGCAGGTGCCGCGCGGCCTGCGGCTCTCGCCGGAATCTCTTGCCGGCTACTATGTGACCACCAACACCGGACAGCAGCTTCCGCTCTCGACGGTGGTGTCGATCGAGACCAAGACCGAGCCGAATTCGCTGACACATTACAATCAGCTCAATTCGGCCACCTTCTCGGCGGTGCCGATGCCCGGCGTGACCGTCGGTGCGGCGGTCGACTTCCTTGAGAGCGAGGCCAAAAACCTGCCGCAAGGCTTCAGCCATGCTTATCTGGCTGACAGCAGGCAATATGTGCAGGAAGGCAACCAGCTCGCGATCACCTTCGGCTTCGCGCTGATCATCATCTTCCTGGTGCTGGCGGCGCAGTTCGAGAGCTTGCGCGATCCGCTGGTCATCATGATCTCGGTGCCGATGGCGATCGTGGGCGCGCTGATCCCGCTGTTCTTTGGCGTGGCGACCATGAACATCTACACCCAGGTCGGCCTGCTGACCTTGGTGGGCCTGATCACCAAGCACGGCATCCTGATGGTGGAATTCGCCAACGAGCTCCAGATCAACGAGCGGCTCGATCGCCGCTCCGCCATCGAAATGTCGGCCCGCATTCGTCTGCGGCCGATCCTGATGACCACGGCCGCGATGGTGACGGGCCTGATCCCGCTCCTGACCGCGACCGGCGCGGGCGCCGCCAGCCGCTTCTCGATCGGTCTGGTGGTCGTCGCCGGAATGTCGATCGGCACGCTGTTCACGTTGTTCGTGCTGCCGGCGGTCTACGTGGTGCTGGCGACCGACCATCGCGCGGCGGCCGATTCCGAGCGGAACAAGCAGGTCAACGATCTCGACCTCGGCTCCAAGGCGCTGCGCCCGACCTGAGGCCGCAGATAAGCGAACGAGAGGGCGGCAGCGGCCAATCCGCTGCCGCCCTTTTCTATTTGCCCCGGGTCCCCCGACTGCCCATCAGGCTTTCCCGCGCTCGCGAGAGACAAGGTCCGGTCTTCTTGCTAGGTTCGGCAGGATGAGCCTTTCCCTCCACCCCGACACCCCACAATCCAGCACGCTGCCAAGCGCGGCGCCGGTTGCCGTCGCGTCCGGTACGACGCCGGGGCAGGGGATCAGGAGCCGGCTCTTCACCAAATATGTCGCGCTGTTCGTGGCCGTCGTCGCGATCGCGCTGCTGGCCAACGGCCTGTTCGAGGTCTTCTTCTATTATCGCGAGCACAAGGCCGCGCTGATCCGGGTTCAGCATGAACAGGCGGAGGCGGCCGCGGCCAAGATCGGTCAGTTCGTCAAGGAGATCGAGAGCCAGCTCGGCTGGACCACGCAGCTGCCGTGGTCGGCGGGCTCGATCGAGCAGCGCCGGTTCGACGCGCTGCGGCTGCTGCGCCAAGTCCCCGCGGTCACCGAGCTCGCCCAGGTCGATGCAACCGGCAGGGAGCGGCTGCGGGTGTCGCGGCTCGCCATGGACGCGATCGACAGCGGGATCGACCTGTCAGACGATCCGAAGTTCACCGAGGCGGTCGCCCACAAGGTTTTTTACGGTCCGGTCTATTTCCGCAGGGAGTCCGAGCCGTACATGACCCTGGCGCAGGCCGGGTCGCGCAAGGATGCTGGCGTCAGTATCGCGGAGGTCAATCTCAAGCTGATCTGGGACGTCGTGTCCCAGATCAAGGTCGGCGAGCACGGACATGCCTATGTAGTCGGTCCGGAGGGACGCCTGATCGCGCATCCCGATATTAGCCTGGTCCTGCGCAACACCGATATGTCTGGTCTCACCCAGGTGCGCGCCGCGCTTGCCGGAGGCAGCGCCACGCTCGACGCGCTTTCCGAAGCGCGCAATCTCCAGGGACAGAAGGTGCTGACCGCGTCGGCCCCGATCGCGCCGCTGCACTGGACCATGTTCGTCGAGCTTCCCGTCGAGGAGGCCTATGCGGCGCTCTATGCCGCGTTGGAACGGCTTGCATTCGTGCTGCTCGCGGCGTCGATCTTCGCGGTGCTTGCCGGGATATTCCTCGCGCGCCGCATGGTCGGGCCGATCCAGGCACTGCGGAGCGGCGCCGAGCGCATCGGCAGTGGCGATTTCTCCCAGCGCATCTCGATCAGAACCGGTGACGAGCTCGAGGGCCTCGCAGACCAGTTCAACCACATGGGCGAGCGCCTACAGGAATCGTATGCAGACCTCGAGAACAAGGTGGAGCAGCGGACCGCAGAACTCCGGCAATCCCTCAACGATCTTCGCACCGCGCAGGACCGCCTGATTCAGACCGAGAAGCTCGCGTCCCTCGGCCAGCTCACGGCGGGCATCGCGCACGAGATCAAGAACCCGCTCAATTTCGTCAACAATTTCTCGGCGGTGTCGACGGAACTGATCGACGAGCTCAACGAGGCCCTGCAAGGGGCCTCGCTCGACGGCAAGACAAAGGAGGAGGTCGACGAGCTGACCGGCATGCTCAAGAGCAACCTCGAAAAGGTGGTGCAGCACGGCAAGCGCGCCGATTCCATCGTCAGGAACATGCTGCTGCATTCGCGCGAGGGCTCCGGCGAGCATCGCCCCAGCGATATCAACGCGATCCTGGAGGAGAGCCTTAATCTCGCCTATCACGGCGCCCGTGTCGAAAGGCCCGGCTTCAACGTCACGATCGAGCGCGGCTTCGACCCCGCGGCGGGCATGGTCGACGTTTATCCGCAGGAAATCACGCGCGTCTTCCTCAATCTGATCTCGAACGGCTTCTACGCCACCGCCAAGCGCAAGGAGAGCGCCGCAGACGCCTTCGAGCCCACCTTGCGCGCGGCAACCAAAACTCTCGGCGACAAGCTCGAGATCCGCATTCGCGACAACGGCACCGGGATCCCGTCGGAGGTGAGGGAGAAGATGTTCAATCCCTTCTTCACCACCAAGCCCGCCGGCGAGGGCACTGGGCTCGGCCTTTCCATGAGCCATGACATCGTCGTGAAACAGCACGGCGGCACGATCGACGTGAACACCGAGCCCGGTGTGTTCACCGAGTTCATCATCACCCTGCCGCGCATGATGGCGGCGGGCGACACTTCCGGAGGCAAGACTTGAACGTTTACATCCTGGTCGTCGATGACGAGCCCGACGTCGAGGCGCTGTTCCGGCAGCAGTTTCGGCGCGATTTGCGCGCCGGCCGCTTCCAGATGGAATTCGCGCCGTCCGCACCCGATGCGCTGAAGCTCGCCGCGGAGGTTCGCGATCCCTCGTTGATCCTGGTTTTGTCCGACATCAACATGCCCGGCATGAGCGGGCTCGACATGCTGCCGAAGGTGCGTGATGCGCATCCGGACGTTCCCGTCATCATGATCACCGCCTATGGCGATGCCGAGACGCGTCGGAAGGCGATCGAGCGCGGCGCAGTCGGACTTCTCACCAAGCCGATCGATTTCGCGCTGCTGCGGCAGGAAATCGACACGAGGCTCGGGCAAGCCGCATGACCGCGACCATCCTCTTCGTCGACGACGAGCCGGATCTCGAGGCGTTGGTCCTGCAAAAATTCCGCAAGCAGATTCGCGATGGTTTGGTGACCATCATGTTCGCCCGCGACGGCCTCGAAGCGCTGCAGTCGCTCGAGCAGAACCCGCATGTCGACATGGTGGTCTCCGACATCAACATGCCCAGGATGGACGGGCTGTCGCTGCTGGCGAAGCTCCAGGAAGCCGAAGACAAGAAGTCCACCATCATCGTCTCGGCCTATGGCGACATGAGCAATATTCGCACTGCCATGAACCGCGGCGCGTTCGACTTCCTGACCAAGCCGATCGACTTCGCCGACCTGGAGATGACGATCCAGAAGACCATCCGCCATATCGAAATGCTACGGGAGGTGCGGGGCCGCCAGGCGGAGGCGGAGCGCGCCCATGCCGCGCTCTCGCGTCATTTTTCGCCCGAGCTCGCCAAGCGTTTGGCGGCCGGCGGTGAGAGCGAGGGCATCGAAGTGCAGTGGCGCGATATCGCGACCATTTTCACTGATATTACCGGCTTCACCTCGCTGGTCGAAACTGCGCCGCCGGAGACGCTGGGTGCGCTTCTCAACGAATATGTCGGCGGCATGACCGAAATCGTCTTCGCGCATGAGGGGACGGTTGCCAAGATCATCGGCGATGCGATCCAGGTGCTCTTCAACGCGCCCGGAGATCAGCCCGACTATGCGACGCGTGCGGTCGCCTGCGCGCACGATCTCGACGTCTGGGCGGAGGATTTTTCCGCGCGTTGGAAAACGAGAGGCGTGAATTTCGGCGCCACCCGCATCGGCATTCACGCCGGGCCGGCGCTGGTCGGAAATTTCGGCGGCAACCGGTTTTTCGACTACACCGCGTATGGCGACTCCATCAACATCGCGGCGCGACTGGAAGCCGCGAACAAGCATCTGGGCACGCGCATTTGCGTCAGTGCCGGCATCGCCGAGGCGGCTGAGAATTTTCGAGGTCGTTCCGTCGGGGAGCTGATGCTGCGTGGACGCAGCGAGCCGTTGCGCGCGTTCGAGCCGCTGACGCCGGCCCAATTCGCTGCGCCGGAAACGGCGCTGTATTCCGAGGCATTTGCCAAGATGGAGGCCGGTGATGCCGCCGCCATGCCGGCCTTCGCCGCGCTTGTCGGCACGCATGCCGACGATTCCCTGGCCGGCTTTCACCTGAGGCGCCTGCTCAACGGCGCCAAGGGCATTCGCATGCAACTGGAATAGGAGTCCGACATGATTGGTGAATTCTCCACCGGCAATTACCGTTTCATTCCGTCCGTATTCCAGTATTCGGCCGGTGCGGCCGCGAATGACGGCTATGAGATCGAGCGCGTCCGTTTCGACCGCCTGGTGCCGCTTGCGGAAGGGTTTGCGCTTGCCGCGAAGTATATTCAGGAGGCGGGGCGGCCGCTCACGGCGTTCTGCGCCTGCGAACTGCGCTCGCCCGCGGCCTTCAGCGAGGAAGGCTTTCGCGCGTTCAACCTGCACTATGTGAAGACGTTGTCCGAATGGAAAATCTTCGACGGCACCACCAATCCGGTGGCGCGCAGCAATGTCTGTCCGGAGATCGATCCACCGGCCGAGCCGTCGTTCTACGCGTTCTCCTTCACGCGGCCGACAAGCTCGAAGACGCCGAGCTTCGTGATATCAGGCGGCGCCGAGGCGCGCGAGGGCAATGGGACCTATGTCGAGCGCACCGTGCGCTACCGCGACCTCAGCCCGGACGGCCTTCGCGAGAAGGTGCGCTTCACGACGACCTCCCAGATGGAGAACAGGATGACGGCCTTCGGCTTCGGCTGGAAGGACACGACCGGCGTGCAGGCCTATTCCGTGCACGACTTCCACCACGCCCTGGTCGACGAACTCGTCCGCCGCGGGGCGTTGCGATCCGGCCTGACCTGGCACTATGCCCGGCCGCCGGTGGTCGATCTCGAATACGAGATGGATTGCCGCCGGGTGATGCGGGAGACCGTGATCTAGCTAGACCAAGGACCGGTGAGATCAGGCTCGTTTGCTGCAACGGGGGAAGTGTGCTCCCTCCCCCGCTTGCGGGGGAGGGTTGGGGAGAGGGTATTTCCGCAATCGAGAACCCCAAGAGGAGAGAGCCCTCACCCGGCGCCTTGCGCCGACCTCTCCCGCAAGCGGGAGAGGTGCACCGAGCCCGGAGCCGCTTAATTCAACCTATTCTCATTCCGCTCTAACGCTGCCTTGGATCGAGCGCGTCTCGCAGGCCGTCGCCGAGCAGGTTCAGCGACAGCACCACGAGGAAGATCGCGAGCCCCGGCCAGATCGCCATCCAGGGCGCTTGGGTCAGGAAGCGCTGCGCTGCGTTGAGCATGCTGCCCCAGGATGGCGCCGGCGGCTGCTGGCCGAGGCCAAGGAAGGACAGCGCGGCTTCGGCGATAATGGCGGCCGCAATCGACAGCGTCGCCTGCACCAGCAGCGCCGGCAGGATGTTCGGCAGGATGTGCGAGAACGCGATCCGCCACGGCGGATTGCCGAGCGCGCGCGCCGCCTCGACATAGTCCTCGGCCTTGACGTTCAACACCTGGCCGCGGGTCAGGCGGATGAAGATCGGGGTTGCCGAGATGCCGATCGCGATCATGGCATTGCCGAGGCTCGGACCAAGGAATGCGGCGAGCGCGATCGCCAGGATCAGGAATGGGCAGGCCAGCATCGCGTCGGTCATCCGGCTGATCAGTGCATCGACGAAGCCGCCGCGATAGCCGGCAAGCAGGCCGAGGGGGACGCCGACGCCCAGCGCGATCGCGACCGAGATGAGGCCCGCGAGCAACGACGCCCGGGCACCGTAGACGACGCGGCTCAGGATGTCGCGACCGAGCTCGTCGGTGCCGAACCAGTGCGCCGCCGTGGGCGGCTTGCGGACCAGGCTCCAGCTCGTCGCGATGGGATCGTAGGGCACGACGAGCGGCGCGAGAGCCGCGAAGCCGACGAACAAACTGATCATGACAAGTCCGAACACTGCGGCCTTGCGTTTGAACAGGCGGCGCCGGGCGCGACGCGCCGGGCTGTCCAGCTCGTCAGCTTGCGCGACGAGAGCAGCGGGCAGGACGGCATCGGTCATGTGTCTAGCCCCGCAGCCGTGGATTGACGAGGATGTAGGCGATATCGGCAACCAGGTTCAGCGTGATGTAGACCGTCGCCGTCACCAGCACGACGCCCTGTACGACCGCGTAGTCGCGGTTGAACACGGCGTCTACGATCAGTTTGCCGAAGCCGGGAATGGAGAAGATCTGCTCGGTCAGAACCGCTCCCGACAATAGCGTGCCGAGCTCAAGCGCGCCGAGCGTGATGATCGGCGTGAGTGCGTTGCGCATGGCGTGCTTGAGGATGACCGAGCGTTCGGACAATCCCTTGGCGCGCGCGGTGCGGACATAGTCGCTTTCCAGCACCTGGAGCATGGCGCTCCGGGTGTGCCGCATCAGGACCGCGGAAATCGCGTTGCCAAGCACGAAGGCCGGCATGATGGTCGCGGCGAGGCTCGCACGCCAGTTCTCGGTCAGCGGCACGTAGCCGGACGCCGGCAGCCAGCCGAGTTCGATCGAGAACAGGAAGATGAGCATGATGCCGAGCCAGAAATTCGGCGTCGAGATGCCCCACAACGCGAACAAATTGGCGCCGTAGTCCCAGACGGTGCCCTTCTTCACGGCGGAGACGATGCCGGCAGGAATTCCGATCAGGAGCGCGATCAGCATCGCCATCGAGCCGAGCTGGAGCGTCACCGGCAGCTTCTGCGCGATCAGCTCGCGCACCGGCATCTTGTTGCGCAGCGATTCACCGAAATTGCCGGTCAGGACTCCCTTGAGCCAGTAGACGTACTGCACGGGAATCGGCTGATCGAGCCGGTATTGTTGGCGAATCTGCTCGATCACGGCGGGATCGCGCTCCTCACCGGCCATCACCAGCGCCGGATCACCCGGCAACAATTGCTGGAGCGAGAAGATCAGCACCGACACGAAGAACAGTGTCGGCACGATCTGCACAATGCGGCGGGCGAGGAAGTTCAGCATGGCGGCCGTCGTGTCCCGGGCGCAGCGCAACATGCAATGTTGCGCTGCTGAACCGGGACCGATCTATCATGGTGTGCCGTCGCTATGGGTCCCGGCTCTGCGGAGCAGCGCTTGCGCGCTGCGCCGCGTCCGGGACACGCGTTCACCGCCGGAGGCATCACTTGAACTTCAGCCCGACCACGCGCACGAGGCCATCTGGCACCTGCTTATAGCCCTGGAGCTTGGTCGTGTGCGCGATCAGGAGCGTGCGGTGATAGATGTATATGATCGGCAGGTCGTCGAGCAGGATCTTGTTCAGCTTGGCGTAGATCGCCTTGCGCTCCTCGACGTTGGATGTCGCCCTTCCTTCTTCCAGCAGCTTGTCGGCTTCCGGATTCGAATAGACGCCATCGTTCTGCGGTGCCTTGCTGCGCATGAAGATGTAGGAGTTGCCGTCCGGATCGATACGGCCGCTCCAGTTGATCTGGAAGATCTGGAACTCGCCGGCCTGGGCCTGCTTGAAGGTGGTCGCGAATTCGACCGCGCGGATCTTGATGTCGAAGCCCGCTTCCGCGGCCATCGACTGGATCACCTGGGCAACCGCTTCGTTCTCCGCGCCTTTGGGAATCATGTAGTCGACGGTCACCGGCAGGGTGACGCCGGCTTCCTTCAGAAGCGCCTTGGCCTTTGCGACGTCGCGGCCACGGACCGGAAAGGCCTTCTGGTAATAGGGATGGGTCGGGCTGACCCATTGGTTGCCGGGCGTGAACTCGCCGTTGAAGACGACTTGATTGAGAGCTTCGCGATCGATCGACAGATCGAGCGCTTGGCGTACTTTCGCCGACTGGCTGAGCGGCCCTTTCGCTTTGTCGTTGCCGATATTGACGGTCAGGCCATAATAGCCGAGCTCGGGCGCCGTCGACAGCACGAGCCGCGAATCTGCACGCACATCCTTGATGTCGGTGGCGAGCACGCGCTCGATCAGATCGAGCCCGCCGGACTTCAGGTTGGCAAGGCGCACCGTGGCGTCCACAATCGGCAGGAACACCACGCGGTCGATATGGATGTTGTCCTTGTTCCAGTAGTCGGCGAATTTTTCGAAGACCATGCGGTCCTGCTGCACGCGCTCGACGAACTTGTAGGGACCGGCGCAGACCGGATGCAGGCCGAACTTGTCGCCGGCTTCCTTCGCGGCCTTCGGTGAGACCATCATGCCGGAGCGATCAGTCAGCTGGGCGATCAACGGGGAGTAAGGCGTCTTGAGCACCAGCTTGATGGTCAGGGGGTCTACGACTTCGACATGGTCGACGCTCGCGAGCTCGGACTTGCGGAACGAGGTCGGCAGCGTCATATGGCGCTCGATCGAGAACTTCGCAGCTTCCGCGTCGAGCGGCTCGCCGTCGTGGAATTTCACGTTGGGCCGGAGCTTGATCGTCATCTCCTTGCCGTCGGCCGACGTCTCATGCGACAGCGCGAGCTGCGGCACGATGTTGAGCTTCTCGTCGATGTCGAACAGCTTGTCACAGAAGGCAGAGAACACGATGCGGCCGACATAGGTGCGGCCGATGCTGGGATCGAGGATGTCAGGATCCTCGGCAATGCCGATGCGAAGCGTGGTCTGGGCCTGGGCCTGGGCCGCGCCTGCGAGCGACGTCAGCAATGCCGACGCCAGGAGTGCCAAACGCATAGGACTCATCGCTCTCAACCTCTGTTTTGCGGCTATGCCGGGTTCGTCCCCAATGAACTAACCCCGCTGCCGCGGACTGCTTCCGGGCCGCCGCTGAAGGCGGCGACCAATTTTTCGAGAACCGGGGAGAAGCCGCCGTCCGTCGGGACGATCGCCTCGGACGACGGCAGTTCCGACGTTCGGTGGCACGCCGTTGCATGTCCGATGCCATCCCGCACGAGCTGAGGCATTTCGCTGCGGCAACCGTCGACCACGTAGGGGCAGCGGGTGTGGAAGCGGCATCCCGGCGGCGGATTGAGCGCGCTGGGGATCTCTCCCTGCAGCACAATCCGGCTGCGCTTTGCCCGCGGTTTAGGCACCGGGATCGCGGACAATAGAGCCCGGCTGTAGGGATGACGCGGTGCGGCGAACAGCGCGTCCGCCGCCGCCGTTTCGACGATCTGGCCGAGATTCATCACCGCCACGTGGTCGGCGATGTGCTTGACCACCGCGAGGTCGTGCGAGACGAAAATGTAGGCCAGCCCGAGCCGGTCCTGAAGCTCGCGCAGCAGATTGAGAATCTGCGAGCGGATCGAGACGTCGAGCGCCGAGACCGGCTCATCGCAGATGATCAGTTTCGGCTCGACCGCGAGCGCGCGGGCGATGGCGATGCGCTGGCGCTGGCCGCCGGAAAACTCGTGCGGATAACGCCGCGCCAGCCGCGGCTCCAGCCCGACCAGCCGCAAGATCTCCTCGATGCGTTCGCGCCGCCGGGCGGGCGGCACCAGATTGTGCAGCGCCAGCGGCTCGGTCAGGATCTGGCCGACGGTCATGCGCGGATTGAGCGAGGCGTAGGGATCCTGGAAGATGATCTGGGCCTCGCGGCGAAAGGCGCGCAGCGCGCCGGCGTCGAGCGAGAGCAGATCGCGGCCCTCGAAACGGATTGTGCCTGCATCCGGCTCGATCAGCCGCAGCACCAGGCGGCTGACGGTGGATTTGCCGCAGCCGGATTCGCCGACCAGCGCCAGCGTCTTGCCGGCATCGAGCGAGAAGGAAACGCCATCAACGGCTTTGACATGCGCCAGCGCCCGGCCGAACAGCGAACGCTCGGCGACGAAATGCTTGACCAGACCGTGGACCTCGAGCAGAGCCATCACGACACCAGACGTTCGAGCGGCGCGCGGATGCAACGCGAGAGGTGGCCGGGACTGACTTCGACCAGCGGCGGCGGCGCCTTGGTGCAGGCCTCCAGCACGAAGGGGCAGCGTGCGGCGAAGCGACAGCCGGCGGCCGGCTGCGCCATGTTCGGCACCATGCCCTCGATCGTGGCGAGCTGTTCGGCGCGATGGTCGAGCCGCGGAATCGAGCCGAGCAGGCCGACGGTGTAGGGATGCTGCGGCGCCGAGAACAGCTCGTCCACCGCCGCGCGCTCGACGATCTCGCCGGCATACATCACCGCGACCTCGTCGCAGACTTCGGCGACGACGCCGAGATCGTGGGTGATCAGGATGATGGCCGCGCCGCTCGCCGCCTTCAACTCGCGCATCAGCTCCAGGATCTGCGCCTGCAGGGTGACGTCGAGCGCGGTGGTCGGCTCGTCCGCGATCAGCAGCCGCGGGTCGCAGGCCAGCGCCATCGCGATCATGACGCGCTGGCGCATGCCGCCGGAAAGCTTGTGCGGATATTCGTCGATCCGCCGCTCGGGCGAGGGGATGTGGACGCGACGCAAGAGTTCGATCGCCCGCTCACGCGCGCTCTTTCGCGAGCCGCCGCGATGGCGCAGAATCGTCTCCACGATCTGATCGCCGATGGTGAAGCTCGGATTGAGTGAGGTCATCGGCTCCTGGAAGATCATCGCGAGCCGGTTGCCGCGAAGGTCGCGCAACGTTTGGTCGGACGTCCTAAGCAGGTCGAAACCGTCGAAGCGGATCGCGCCGGAGATTTCCGCGCTCTGCTTCGGCAGCAGGCCCATGATGGCCAGCGACGTCACGCTCTTGCCGCAGCCGGACTCGCCGACGAGGCCGAGCGTCGCGCCATTGGCGACGCTGAGATCGACGCCGTCGACCGCGTGGGTGACGCGGCCGTCGTCGCCGTGAAAGCGAATGCGCAGATCGCTGATCTCGATAAGGGGGCTCGGGTTCATGATCGGTTTGCGCGCGCTGCGGCGATGCTGGCGTCGATGACGCTGCGATCGGTGTTGCCGGCCGGGTTCTGCCGCGTCGGCATGGAAGCGCGGAAGTGGACCCAGAGCTCGTGGCTGACGCGCTCGAGCCGCTCGAGCTCACCGAGCGGATCGGGATGATCGTCGGCGCGCAGGTCCAATGCCGGCCATTCCTCCTCGCCGTGGATCAGGAGCGCGGCGGACTGCTTGCCGCGCTTGTCGCCGCCGGCGGCTTCGCCCGCGCGCATCGCAGCGAGCAGCCGGCGCGGGAAGGGCAGGCTGTCATTGGCGATATAGGTTTTTGCGGTCTCCTCGAGCACATCGGCGCCCGCGAGCATGTTGCCGGCGATCGAGAAGTCGCTGCCCGCAATGTGCCCGCACCAATCCACGCAGTCGCCCCCGGTATGCGCGGCAATCGCGCCACTGGCGTCCATGATATGGATCTGGCGGCTGTCGCGGCCATCGTCGGTCGCGAGCAGGGCGGCCAGCACGTCGTGCGCGTTGAGACCTTCCCGCAGCAGCTTGACGCCGTCGATGCCGTAATACGGATTGACGAAGGCCTGCGTCGCAATGGCGCCAAGTCCCGCCGCGATGTAGGGGACACGCGCGCCGACGGCGAAGAAGCGCGTAGCAACGGCGATGCCGAACTGGCCGGTAGCAGAATCGCGCGCGATGATCGACCAGGTCATGTGCTGCCTTCAGCGCCCTGCGGCGTAGCCTTGCATGCCGCGCGGATTGGCGGCGGCGCGGCGGCGTGCTCCGACGCGCGAGGCCGCGGTCAGGCGGCCTTCCGACCAATCCGGTCCGACCTCGACGATATGTCCGCGTTCGCGAAGATTCGCGATCGTCGCCTTCGGCACGCGGTTCTCGACCACGAGCACGCCGGGGCGCGCGGTGCGGGGCCAGAACGAGATCGGGAAATGCTCGGAGTGCCAGGCCGGGGCGTCGATGGCTTCCTGAAGATTCAGATTGCAATGGACGTGCCGCAGGAAAAACTGCGTGATCCACTGGTCCTGCTGGTCGCCGCCGGGCGAGCCCCAGGCGAGATAGGGTTCGCCATCGCGCAGCGCCATGGTCGGCGACAAAGTGGTGCGTGGCCGCTTGCCGGGCGCGAGCGAACTCGGTTGGTTCTCCTCCAGATCGAACATCTGCGCGCGGCTGCCGAGGCAGAAGCCGAGCTCGGGGATGATCGGCGATGATTGCAGCCAGCCGCCTGATGGTGTCGAGGACACCATGTTGCCGGCCTTGTCGATGATGTCGAAATGCACGGTGTCGCCGCGCACCTCGCCGAAACGGCCCACCGTCGGTTCACCGGCGCCGAGCGCGCCGACAGCCTCGCGCTGGCCCTCGGCGCGGCGCAGCTTGACCACGCCGCCAAAGCCCTCGATCGCACCGGGCCGGAGATCGAGCGAGGCCTTGTCGGTGACGAGCTTGCGGCGGTCGTTGTTGTAGGGATCCGACAGCAGCGTTCCGATCGGGATCTCGCTGAACTCAGGATCGCCGTAGAATTTCTCGCGGTCGGCGAAGGCGAGCTTGGCGCATTCGATCTGGAGATGGATGAATTCAGGCCCGGTCGGGTCCAGCCCATCGAGCGCAAAGCCCTTCAGCAGCGCGAGCTGCTGCAGCGTCACCGGACCCTGGCTCCAGACGCCGGCCTTGCAGACAGTGTAGCGGCCATAATCGTAGGTGAGCGGGGCCTCGACCGTCGGTTGCCAGCGCGCCATGTCATCGGCCGACAGCACGCCGCGGTGCGGCGAGCCGCTGACGTCCATCACCTCCTGCGTCCGGCAGAATTTGTCGATGGCTTCCGCGACGAAGCCCTGCGACCACGCCTTTCGCGCGCGCTCGATCTCGGCATCGCGGCCGCCGCCATCGCTTTCGGCCTCGCTCAGGATTCGTGCGTAGGTCGCTGCAAGCGTCTTGTTGGTGAAGAGCGTGCCGGGCTTTGGCACTTCGTCGTTCGGCAGATAGACGGCGGCTGATGTCGGCCAGTGCTTGCGGAATAATTGCTCGACGGCCTGGATCGTGGCGCAGGCGCGCTCGACCAGCGGATAGCCGTCGCGCGCATAGGAGATCGCCGGCTCCAGCACGTCGCGCACGCGCATCGTGCCGTAGTCACGCAGCAGCATCATCCAGGATTCGAAGGTGCCGGGGACGCAGGCCGCGAGCAGGCCGGTGCCGGGCACCATGTCGAGGCCTTCGCTCTTGTAATGCGCGATGGTGGCGCGGGCCGGTGCCGGACCCTGGCCGCAGATCACCTCGGTGCGGCCGCGCTTCACGTCGTGCACGATGATCGGAACGTCGCCGCCTGGGCCGTTCAGATGCGGCTCGACCACCTGGAGCGTGAAAGCCGTGGCGACGCCGGCGTCAAAGGCATTGCCGCCCTTTTCCAGGATGGCCATGCCGATAGCGGTCGCGATCCAGTGCGTGGTCGCGACGACGCCGAAGGTGCCTTCGATCTCGGGGCGTGTCGTGAAGGGATCGGGATTGACGATGCTGGCCATGGACTACCTCATGTGCGGCGCGCGCAATTGATCACAGGGCCAGGCCGCCGCCAAATGCGCAGGCTGCATGGCACGCGCGCGTCACGCCGGTACCGGCGCGGTGTTGACCGCATGGCAGGCGACGCCGTCGATCAATTCAGGTGCTTCCTTGCGGCAGAGATCGAACGCCAGCGGGCAGCGCGGATTGAAGGCGCACCCAGGCGGCGGATTGATCGGGTTCGGGATCTCGCCCTTCACGGGAATGCGCTGGCGGCCGCTCATGGCAAGATCGGGCACGGCGCCGAGCAGCATCTTGGTGTAGGGCATGCGAGGACGGGCAAACAGCTCGCGCCCTTCCGCGATCTCGACGATGCGTCCGAGATACATCACGCCGACGCGGCTCGCCATGTGGCGGACGACGGCGAGGTTGTGGCTGATGAACATGTAGGTCAGGCCGAACTTGTCCTGGAGGTCGCGCATCAGGTTCAGGATCTGCGCTTGCACGGAGACGTCGAGCGCGGAGGTCGGCTCGTCGCAGACAATGAACTCCGCGTCGGAGGCGAGCGCGCGAGCGATCGCGATGCGCTGACGTTGGCCGCCCGAGAATTCGTGCGGAAATTTCAGCCGGTCGTCGGGATGCAGGCCGACAAGGCTGAGGAGTTCGCCGACGCGCGCCTGGATGTCGCGCTCGCCCTCGATCAGGTCGAAAGCGCGGATCGGCTCGGAGATGATGGCGTCGACCCGGAAGCGTGGGTTCAGGCTCGCATAGGGATCCTGGAAGATCATCTGGATGCGGCGGCGGAGCTTTCGGCGTGCCGGTGCCTGCCTCGGGTCGGTCATCGAGACGCCGTCGATCAGGACGTCGCCGGAGCTCGGCGGCAGCAGGCCCACGACCATCCGTGCGACCGTGGTCTTGCCCGAGCCGGACTCGCCGACCAGCGCGAAGGTCTCGCCCTTCCTGATGTCGAAGGTGACGCCGTCGACGGCCTTGAGGTATTCGAGATGGCCGCCCTCGAGCACGCGGTTGAGCCAGGGTTTCGATACGTCGAAGACGCGCCGCAGATTTGTGGCCTGGACGAAGGAAGTGCTCATGCCGCGCTCTCCGCCGGCACACTGTCATAGAGGTGGCACGCGACGGATTGCGTGCCGCGCGGTAGTGGCTCCGGCCTCTCCACGCGGCATCGGTCGAATGCGAATGCGCAGCGCGGATTGAACGAACAGCCGCGTGGGATCGCCGACAGGCGCGGCATGGAGCCGGGGATCTGCACCAGACGCTTGTCGTCGCCGGCAAGGGTGGGGATCGCGCCCATCAGGCCCTTGGCATAAGGGTGCAGCGGGTTCCTGACGACGTCCTGCACCGGACCGATCTCGGCAACGCGGCCGGCATACATCACCGCGACGCGGTCGGACGCCTCCGCGATGACGCCCATGTCGTGGGTCACCAGCATCACGGCGGTGCCGTGGTCGCGTCCGAGTCGCTTGATCAGCGAGATGATCTGCGCCTGTACGGAGACGTCGAGTGCGGTGGTCGGCTCGTCCGCGATGATCAGCTCCGGCTCGGCACAGATCGCGAGCGCAATGACCACGCGCTGGCGCATGCCACCGGAGAATTCGTGGGGATAGCCGTCAATGCGCTTTTCGGGTGCGGGGATTCCGACTTCGGCGAGCAGGTCGATGGCGCGGCGGCGCGCGGCGGTCTCGGACAGGTTCAGATGGGTTCTGATCGTCTCGATCAGCTGATCGCCGACGCGGTAGAGCGGATTGAGCGATGTCAGGGGATCCTGGAAGATCATGCCGATCCGTTTTCCGCGGATACGGCGCAGCTCCTCCGCCGGCAAATTGTCGATGCGCAGGCCCGCAAGACGAATCTCGCCGCCGGCGATGCGGCCGGGCGGATCGATCAGGCCGATCACGGCCAGACCCGTGACGGACTTGCCGGCGCCGGATTCGCCGACCACGCCGAGTACCTCGCCCTTGGCGATGTCGAAGGAGACACCGTCGATGGCGCGCAGCGTGCCGCGGCGGGAGGCGAACTCGACCTGAAGATTACGCACGGAGAGGATGGGGTCGGTCATGAGCGAGACGCTCTCATCCAAGTTTTGCTCATCCAGATTTCGCTCTTTGAAATTTTGCTCATCGGAGCTTCGGGTTGAGCGCGTCGCGCAGCCAGTCGCCGAGCAGGTTGATCGACAGGATCAGGGCGGCGAGCGCGATACCAGGGAAGGCCACGATCCACCATTCGCCCGCGAACAGGTAGTTGTTGCCGATGCGGATCAACGTGCCGAGCGAGGGCATTGTGTCGGGCAGGCCGACGCCGAGGAAAGACAGCGTCGCCTCGGTGATGATGGCGAGCGCGAGGTTGATCGTCGCGATGACCAGGATCGGACCCATCGTGTTTGGCAGCACATGGCGGAACATGATCTTTGGTGCGGGAAGGCCGATCAATTGCGCGGCGGCCACGTAGTCCTTGTTCTTCTCGACCATCACGGAACCGCGCACCGTCCGGGCATACCCGACCCAGAAACTCAGGCCGATCGAGATCACCAGCACGATCAGCATGCTGGTTGCATCCAGCCGGTTGCCGAGAATCGATTTGGCGATGCCGTTGACCAGCAGCGCGATCAGGATGGCGGGGAAAGTGAGTTGCACGTCGGCGATCCGCATGATCACGCCGTCCACCGCGCCGCCGAAATAGCCGGCGACCAGGCCAAGCGCGATGCCGAGCGCGCCCGCGAAGATCACGCCGGCCACGCCGACAGCGAGCGAAATGCGCAGCCCGTAGAGAATGGCGGAGAACACATCGCGGCCCTGCTCGTCCGTGCCGAGCAGGAACGGGCTCTGCCCCTCAGCGGTCCACAGCGGTGAGATCCTGGAATTCATCAATTGGAGCTGTGCCGGATCGAAAGGGTCCTGCACCGCGAGCGCGGAGGCAAAGATCGCGAGCAGGAAGAACAGCACGGTAATGGCTGCCGCGACCATGGTCAGCTTGGATCGGCGAAACGAGTAGAAGACGTCGCTGTCGAGTGCGCGGCTGAACCAGCTGCGGGCGGCATGCGTCGGCAGCGTGCTCGGCTTGTCGGGATTGGAGGCGACCACTTCGGACATACAGGCTGCCTTATGTGGCGCGGCCGACGGTCGCGCGCAGGCGCGGATCGACGACGGTGTAGAGGATGTCGACCACCAGATTGATGGTGACGAAAATCAGCGAGACCATCAGCAGGTAGGCAGCCATAATCGGGATATCGACGTTTTGCACGGCCTGCACGAACAGAAGTCCCATGCCGGGCCATTGGAACACGGTTTCGGTGATGATCGAAAATGCAATAACCGAGCCAAACTGAAGTCCTGCCACCGTGATCACGGGAATCAGCGTGTTCTTCAGCGCGTGGCCGAAATGAATGGCACGGGTTGTCAGCCCGCGGGCGCGGGCGAAGCGGATATAGTCGGTCCGAAGCACTTCCAGCATCTCCGCGCGCACCAGCCGCATGATCAGGGTCATCTGGAACAGGCCGAGCGTGATCGAGGGCATGATCAGCGCCTTCAGGCCCGACAATGTGAGCAGGCCCGTGGTCCACCAGCCGAGCTTGACGACTTCGCCGCGGCCGAACGAGGGCAACCAGCCCAACGTCACCGCGAACAGGTAGATCAGAAGGATGCCGATCAGGAAAGTCGGCAGCGAGATGCCGATCAGCGAAACCGCCTGGAATAATTTGGCGAGCAGGGTGTCTCGCCTGAGCGCCGAATAGACGCCCATCAGGATGCCGGAGACCATTGCAAATACGGTCGCGCAGATCGCGAGTTCCAGCGTTGCGGGCATACGCTCCATCAACAGCGTCGAGACCGGCTGGCGGAACTGATAGGAGACGCCGAACTTGAATTGCGCGGCATCTGCGAAATAGCGCACGAACTGCACCGGCACGGGATCATCGAGCCCCAGCGACTTGCGCACGGCTGCGCGTTCGGCCGCCGGCGTATCGAGCGAGACGATCTGGTTGATAGGGTCGCCGGCGAAGCGGAACATCGAGAACGCGATGATGCCGACGGCGAACATGACGCCGATGGCCTGAACGGCCCGGCGAAGAGTGAAAGCGAGCATGCCTTCCACTTTCCTTGAGTGTGCGTCCGGCCGACGTCTTTGTCAGCCGAAAAAGGAAAGGTCCCGGTAGCCTGACGCTGCCGGGACCTTGTGTTCAACTGACGCTATTCCTTCTTGGTCGCCCAGTGGAACATGACCAGATTGTCGGCGCGCTGCGGCAGGTTGACCTTTTTCGATACGCCCCAGGCCAGCGCCTGCTGGTGCAGCGGAATATAAGCCCAGTCCTTGATGCTGATCTCATACGCCTGCTTGATCAGCTGATTGCGTTTGGCCGTGTCGGTTTCGACCAGCACCTTGTCGGTGATGGCGTCGAATTCCTTGTTGCAATAGCCGCCGAGATTGGCCTCGCCGCGCGATGATTTCGCATCGTCGCGACAGCCCATGATGTCGTAGAGCACGTTATGGGAGTCCATCGTGCTCGGCGTCCAGCCCAGCATGTAGAACGAGGTCTGATAGCCGCCCTGCTTCAACACCTTGGCGAAGTATTGCGCCTTGGGCTGCGCCAGCAGATTGATCTTGACGCCGATGCGGGCAAGCATGCCCACGACGGCCTGGCAGATCGCGGCGTCGTTGACGTACCGATCGTTCGGGCAGTCCATGGTGACCTCGAAGCCTTCGGGGTACCCGGCCTCGGCCAGGAGCTTCTTGGCACCATCTGGATCGAACTTCGGCCGGGTGAACTCCTTGGACAGCGCGAACAATTCCGGAGCGATCATCAGCGCCGAGGGCGTCGACAGCCCGCGCATCACCCGCGTCTTGATCAGCTCGATGTCGATCGCTTTGTAGAAGGCTTCGCGGACCTTGACGTCCTTGAACGGGTTCTTGCCTTTAATGTTGGAGTAGAGCAGCTCGTCACGCGTCTGATCGAATCCGATGAAGATGGTGCGCAACTCAGGGGCCTTCAGCACCTGGGCATTCGGGCTTGCATCGACGCGGGAGATGTCCTGGATCGGCACCGGCTCGATGACGTCCACTTCGCCCGAGAGCAGCGCGGCGACGCGGGTGGCATCGGACGAGATCGGGGTGAAGATGATCTCCTTCAGGTTACCTTCCATCTTGCCCCAGTAGTTGGGATTGGCCTTGAACACGGTCTTCACACCGGGCTGATGGCTCTCGATGATGAAGGGGCCGGTGCCGTTCTCGTGAAGCGAGGCATAGCTCGGAGAGGTCGCGGACACCGGCGTCGGCTCGACCGCTTTGTTCTCCTCAGCCCATTTCTTGTCCATGATGTACCAGACATCCCACGACGAATGCAGGATGGGATTGGGCGAGGGCAGGACGAAATCGACCGTGTAGTCGTCGACCTTGACGACCTTGACGTTGGGCGCCAGCCGGGTCTGCATGTTCGAGTTCTTGTTGCGGACGCGATCGGCGGAGAACAGCACGTCGTCGGCGGTGAAGGGGTCGCCGTTGTGGAATTTGACGCCCTTGCGCAAATGGAAGCGCCACCGGGTCGGCTCCGGAGTTTCCCAGCTCTCCGCCAGCGCCGGAATGATCTTGAGGTCCTTGTCCCGCGCGGTGAGGCCCTGATAGACGTGACCGAGATGGGCGTGGGTGGTGGACTCGTTCAGCGAGTAGGGATCAAGCGACTTCAGGTCGCCCTGGTTGGCATAGCGTAGCGTCTGGCTCGACGCGGGCGACATCGTCAACGCAAGCATACCGGCGAGCGTCGCCGCAAACAGAGTTCGACCGACTGACATTCTTGACCCTCTCAACTCTGCCGCGCCGTGATTTTTGATTGTTCGGCGGGCGTCCCAATCCATGTTGCCCAGACTTCTCGACCCGTGCAAGCGCCATTCCAGCAAGGAACGCGCCAAGTTGCGCCGCTGTGCAGCAATGGTGACCGGCATCGAGGGGTGGATGGGCGCGGGCGGGCAATTTTGATTGACCATATCCGCCGATCGAGGAAGCCGGAGGCCGCCGCCGGCCTCAGGTCGCTTGCGTTGCACACCGTCTCGCGGCGATACTGCGGCAGGCCGCTCGAATCTCATCTGGAGGGGACATGAAAGTTAATATCGAAATCGACTGCACCCCCCTCGAAGCCCGTCAGTTCATCGGATTGCCCGATCTGGCACCGATGCAGACGGCGGTGATGGACAAGCTGCAGCAGCAGGTCTTGAGCAACATCGACAAGGTCTCGCCGGAGTCGCTGATCCAGAGCTGGTTCACCTTCGATCCCAAGCTTGCCGAGCGGTTTCAGGACATGTTCGTCACCATGGCCGGCCTCGGCGGCACGCGCAGCGGCGACAAGAAGAAATAATGCCGCCCGGTCCGGACGGGCCGCAGACCTCGGGCCGGCTTCGTCCGCCCGGCCTTGCCTTGCTGCTCGCCGAAGCCCGTGGGTTGCTCGAACTCAACGCCAGCCTGCTGCTGTCGCCGGTCCTGATGCGGGCACCCAAAGGCGATGGCCATCCGGTGCTGGCGCTGCCTGGCTTCCTCGCCAGCGACCTCTCGATGGCGCCGATGCGGAGCTATCTCAGCGAGCTCGGCTATGAGGCACATGCCTGGCGAATGGGCCGTAATTTCGGCGGGCTCGGACGGATGCGGGATTCGTTGCGCGCCCGTCTCGCCGAAATCCATGCTGCGAGCGGACGCAAGGTCAGCCTGGTCGGATGGAGTCTCGGCGGCGTCTATGCGCGCGATCTCGCGCTCCAGGCGCCCGACATGGTCCGCAACGTCATCACGCTCGGCAGCCCTTTTGCCAATGACATACGGGCGACCAATGCGACGCGGCTCTACGAGATGATGTCCGGCGAGCGAGTGGAGGATTTCGCCGAGCTGCGCGAAGCGATCGCCGGCGATCTTCCGGTGCCGGCGACGTCGATCTATTCGCGCGCCGACGGCATCGTGAACTGGCGGACTTGCCTGCTGCGTCCCTCCGACCGTGCCGAGAACATCGAGGTGCACCTGGCGAGCCACATCGGGCTTGGGGTGAACCCTGCAGCGCTGTGGGCCGTCGCGGACCGCCTTGCGCAACCGGAGGGGGAGTTCTGGCCATTTGACCGGGCAGGGCCGTTTGCCATTGCATATGCCCCGCCGGAACAGGCAGTATCGGCCTGACGAGAAGCGCCGCCTAAGGTGCCCGTCAAATACTCGGGAGGGAACTATGGCTGACGGTAAGAAGCTGTCGTCGCTGGACGCGTCGTTTCTCTATCTGGAAACGCCGGAAATGCCGATGCATGTCGGGAGCATGGCGATCTTTCGCCTGCCGGACGACTACAAGGGCGACTTCTTCGAAGATTTCAAGGCGATGATCGTCTCGCGTCTGCACATCGCGCCGATCCTCAAGGCGCGCCTGGAGAAGGCGCCGCTCGACATCGATCATCCCTCCTGGGTGGAGGACGATCAGTTCGACATCGACCGTCACATCTTCCGCGCCAGCCTGCCGCAGCCGCGCGACCGCGCCACGCTCGAACGCATCGTGGGCTGGATGCACGCCAAGCTCTTGAACCGCGCCCGCCCGCTCTGGGAGTTCTACGTGTTCGAGGGCATGAAGAACAACGAGGTCGGGCTTTATTCGAAGATGCATCATGCCGCCATCGACGGCGGCGCCGGTGCGGCGCTGACTAACATGATCTACGATATCTCGCCGATCCCGCGGAAGGTCGATCCGCCGATCGCGGGCGCGAAGCCCGGGCAGGAGCCGCGCGACATCGCAGCGAACCTGGTCGATTCCTACCAGCAGCTTTTCACCCAGCCGCTCGATGCATCGGCGGCCGCGAAGAACCTGCAACTGCCGCGCACCGGCAAGAGCGACATCGGTTCGATCCTGTTCGACAATGCGATGTACCAGATCGAGAGCGCCGTGCGCTTTGCCGGCAACATCCCGACCATGGTCAAGAGCGTCTCGGACGTGCTCGGCAAGATATCCGATCCAAAATCGCGCGAGAGCCTCGCCAGCATGGTGTCGCCGCCGACCATGCTCAACAAATCGATCTCGTCCGAGCGCAGCTTCGCCGGCGTCTCGATCTCGCTGTCGCGATCCAAGGCGCTGGCCAAGCAGGCCGGCGGCAAGCTCAACGACGTCGTGCTGGCGCTCGCCTCCGGCGTGGTCCGGCGCTACCTCCTGCAACACGGAACGCTGCCGGCGAAGTCCTTGACCGCTGCCGTGCCGATCTCGCTGCGCGAGGAAGGCAACACCGAAGCCAACAACCAGGTGTTCGGCATGATCTGTTCGATCGCGACCAACATCGACGATCCCAAGGCGCGCCTGGAAGCCATCATCGCGCAATCGACCAAGTCCAAGGAGATGTCGCATCCGCTGCGGGCGCTGATGCCGCAGGTCTCCAACATCTCGATGCTAGGCGCGCCGATCATCGTTCAGATCATGGCGCTGCTCTACAGCCGCTCCGATTTGTCGAATGTGCTGCCGCCGGCTGCGAACATCACGGTGTCCAACGTGCCGGGGCCGCGGCAGACGCTCTACGCCGCGGGCGCGGAGCTGTTGCACATCTTCCCGGTGTCGATTTCGACGCACGGACAGGCGCTCAACATCACCGTGCAGAGCTATCGCGACCAGCTCGATTTCGGCTTCATCGTCGGCGCCAACATCATTCCGCACGTGCAGGTGATGTGCGACATGCTGCCGGAGGAGTTTGCCGCGCTGGAGGCTGCCTATGCTTCGCCCGCGGCGGACATCAAGGGTGCCGCCGAGTAGGAATGTTCCGATGATTGAAATGCCACCGCTCAAGTTCGCGCAGACGAACGGAATCCGCATGGGCTACTACGAGGCGGGCCCTGTCACGGACAAGCCGCCGATCGTGCTGTGCCATGGCTGGCCCGAACTCGCATTTTCCTGGCGCCACCAGATCAAGGCGCTGAGCGAGGCTGGTATCCGTGTGATCGCGCCGGACCAGCGCGGCTACGGCGCGACCGACCGGCCAGAGCCGGTCGAGGCTTATGACATGGAGCATTTGACCGGCGATCTCGTCGGGCTGCTCGATCATCTCGGGATCGACAAGGCGATCTTTGTCGGCCACGACTGGGGCGGATTCGTCGTCTGGCAGATGCCGCTGCGGCATCCTTCGCGCGTCGCCGGTGTGGTCGGCGTCAACACGCCGCATTGGGACCGCGCGCCGATCGATCCGATCGCGCTGTTCCGCCAACGCTTCGGCGATCAGATGTATATCGTCCAATTCCAGGATCCCGCGCGTGAGCCGGACAGGATATTCGGCAGCCGCGTCGAGCAGACGTTCGACGCGTTCATGCGCAAGCCGCTGGCGCGGCCGGCGGCGAAACCGGAGGAGCCGCCGATCGCTGGTGTCGGCGCCTCGTCAAAGACCAATCTGGCGTTCCCGCAGATGATCGCGGCCTATGATGCAAAGCACGATCCGCGCACGCCGATCCTGTCCGCCGACGAGAAGAAAGTGTTCGTCGATACGTTCACGAAAACCGGCTTCACCGGCGGCATCAACTGGTATCGCAACTTCACCCGCAATTGGGAGCATGCGAAAGGCCTGGACCATCACGTGCACGTGCCGTCATTGATGATCATGGCCGAGAACGATGCCGTGCTGCCGCCGTCGGCGGCCGACGGCATGGAGACGCTGATATCTGATCTCGAGAAATATCTTGTGAAAGACAGCGGCCATTGGACGCAGCAGGAGAAACCGGAGGAGGTCAGCGCCAAGCTGATCGAATGGCGTAGAAGGCGGTTTGGCTAGCTGATCATTGCGAACTCGTCATTGCGAGGAGCGAAGCGACGAAGCAATCCAGGCTGCCTTCGCCGACATATTTCTGGATTGCTTCGCTTCGCTCGCAATGACGACACTGAGGCAGGGGGACTACATTTCGATGTCATCCAAGAACCGTCTGGATCCGATACCGCAGCCGCCGACCAAGCCGGTGGTCGGCAACATGCTGTCACTGGATTCGGCCGCGCCGGTGCAGCATCTGACCCGGCTTGCCAAGGAGCTGGGGCCGATCTTCTGGCTCGACATGATGGGCTCGCCGATCGTGGTCGTCTCCGGCCACGATCTTGTCGACGAGCTCTCCGACGAGAAGCGATTCGACAAGACGGTGCGCGGTGCACTGCGGCGGGTGCGCGCGGTCGGCGGCGACGGCCTGTTCACGGCCGACACCAGGGAGCCGAACTGGAGCAAGGCGCACAACATCCTGCTCCAGCCCTTCGGCAACCGCGCCATGCAATCCTATCACCCGAGCATGGTCGACATCGCCGAGCAGCTCGTCGGCAAATGGGAACGTCTCAATGCCGACGACGAGATCGACGTCGTTCACGACATGACGGCGCTGACGCTGGATACGATCGGCCTGTGCGGCTTCGACTACCGCTTCAATTCGTTCTACCGGCGGGACTACCATCCTTTCGTCGAGTCGCTGGTGCGGTCGCTCGAAACCATCATGATGACGCGCGGCCTGCCGTTCGAGCAGCTCTGGATGCAGAAGCGGCGCAAGACCATGGCTGAAGACGTCGACTTCATGAACAAGATGGTCGACGAGATCATTGCGGAGCGCCGCAAGGGAGGCGATGCGACCGACGACAAGAAGGATATGCTTGCGGCGATGATGACCGGCGTCGATCGCTCGACCGGCGAGCAGCTCGACGACGTCAACATTCGCTATCAGATCAACACGTTCCTGATCGCAGGCCACGAGACCACCAGCGGCCTGTTGTCCTGCACGCTGTATGCGTTGCTCAAGCACCCCGACATTCTCAAGAAAGCCTATGACGAGGTCGATCGCGTCCTCGGTCCCAATGTCGACGTGCGGCCGACCTATCAGCAGGTCACGCAGCTCACCTACATCACGCAGATCCTGAAGGAGGCGCTGCGGCTATGGCCACCGGCGCCGGCCTATGGCATCTCGCCGCTGAACGACGAGACCATCGGCGGCGGCATGTACAAACTTCGGAAGGGTACGTTCACCACCATCCTGGTGACCGCGCTGCATCGCGATCCCTCGGTCTGGGGTCCGAACCCGGACGCGTTCGATCCGGAGAATTTCAGCCGTGAGGCGGAAGCCAAACGGCCGATCAATGCCTGGAAGCCGTTCGGCAACGGCCAGCGCGCCTGCATCGGCCGCGGCTTCGCCATGCACGAGGCCGCGCTCGCACTCGGCATGATCCTCCAGCGGTTCAAGCTGATCGACCACCAGCGCTACCAGATGCATCTGAAGGAAACGCTGACGATGAAGCCGGACGGCTTCAAGATCAAGGTCCGTCCGCGCGCCGATCGCGAGCGCGGTGCCTATGGCGGACCTGTGGCGGTGTCGTCGGCGCCGAAGGCCCCGCGTCAGCCCACCGCGCGGCCCGGCCACAACACGCCGATGCTGGTACTCTACGGCTCCAATCTCGGCACCGCCGAGGAGCTCGCGACGCGCATGGCCGACCTTGCCGAGATCAACGGCTTTGCCGTGCATCTGGGGCCGCTCGACGATTACGTCGGCAAGTTGCCGCAGGAGGGTGGCGTGCTGATCATCTGCGCCTCCTATAACGGCGCGCCGCCGGACAACGCGATCCAATTCGTTAAATGGCTCGGCGACGAGCTGCCGAAGGATGCGTTTGCCAATGTGCGCTACGCCGTGTTCGGCTGCGGCAACAGCGACTGGGCCGCGACCTATCAGTCGGTGCCGCGCTTCATCGATGAGCAGTTATCGGCGCATGGCGCGCGCGCGGTCTATCCGCGCGGCGAAGGCGATGCGCGCAGCGATCTCGACGGCCAGTTCCAGAAATGGTTCCCGGCAGCCGCCCAGGTCGCGACCAAGGAATTCGGCATCGACTGGAATTTCACCCGTACCGCGGAGGACGATCCGCTCTACGCGATCGAGCCGGTCGCGGTGACCGCCGTCAACACCATCGTCGCCCAGGGCGGCGCGGTGGCCATGAAGGTGCTGGTCAATGACGAGCTTCAGAACAAGGCCGGTTCCAATCCGTCAGAGCGTTCGACGCGCCACATCGAGGTGCAGCTGCCGTCCAACATCAATTACCGCGTCGGCGATCATCTGAGCGTGGTTCCGCGCAACGATCCGACGCTGGTGGATTCGGTCGCCCGGCGCTTTGGCTTCCTGCCGGCCGACCAGATCAGGCTTCAGGTTGCCGAAGGCCGCCGCGCGCAATTGCCGGTCGGGGATGCCGTGTCGGTCGGCCGCCTGCTCAGCGAGTTCGTCGAGCTCCAGCAAGTGGCGACGCGGAAGCAGATCCAGATCATGGCCGAGCACACCCGCTGCCCGGTGACCCAGCCGAAGCTGCTGGCCTTCGTGGGCGAGGAGCCTGAAACGCTCGAGCGTTATCGCAGCGAGATCCTGGCCAAGCGGAAATCGGTGTTCGATTTGCTGCTCGAATATCCGGCCTGCGAATTGCCGTTCCACGTTTATCTGGAAATGCTCTCGCTGCTGGCGCCGCGTTACTATTCGATCTCGTCTTCGCCGTCGGTCGATCCGGTTCGTTGCAGCGTCACGGTCGGCGTGGTCGAAGGGCCGGCCGCCTCGGGCCGCGGCACCTACAAGGGTATCTGCTCGAACTATCTCGCCAATCGACGCGCGGGCGACGTGATCCATGCAACCGTGCGTGAGACCAAGGCCGGCTTCCGGCTCCCGGACGATCCATCCGTGCCGATCGTCATGATCGGCCCGGGGACGGGACTGGCGCCGTTCCGCGGCTTCCTCCAGGAGCGCGCCGCCCGCAAGGCAAAGGGCGCCGCGCTCGGTCCGGCCATGCTGTTTTTCGGCTGCCGTCATCCCGATCAGGATTTTCTCTACGCGGACGAGCTGAAGGCGCTGGCGGCAAGCGGCATCACCGAGCTGTTCACCGCGTTCTCGCGTGTGGAGGGACCGAAGACCTATGTTCAGCACGTCCTCGCCGCGCAGAAGGACAAGGTCTGGCCGCTGATCGAGCAGGGCGCGATCGTCTATGTCTGTGGCGACGGCAGCAAGATGGAGCCCGACGTGAAGGCGGCGCTGGTCGCGATTCATCGCGAGAAGAGCGGCGGCGATGCCGCCACGGCTGCCCGCTGGATCGAGGAAATGGGCGCCAAGAACAGGTATGTGCTGGACGTTTGGGCAGGAGGGTAGGCCGCTGGCCGGGACGTGCTAAAGCTCTCGCATGATTCCCTGGGAAAAGATCGATACCGCCAAAATCCCCGGCTCCGATGAAGAGCTTCGCCTGATGCGGCGAGGCAAGGAGTTCTCCATCAAGCTCGGCACCAACGAGCTGATGAACAACCGCCTGTCGGGCTCGGAAGCCGCGCTCGCCACGCTGGCGGCGAAGCAGATCGAGGCGGTCGCAAAACCCGTCGTCCTCATCGGGGGCCTGGGCATGGGTTTTACGCTGCGTGCGGCGCTGACCGTGCTGGGAGGCAAGGCGAAGATTGTGGTCTCAGAGCTCGTGCCGGCGGTGGTCGCCTGGGCGCGGGGCCCGATGGCGCAGGTGTTCGGCGACAGTCTCGATGATGTCAGGGTGAGCATACGGGAAACCGACGTTGGCGAAATCATCCGGGCGCAGCGGTCGGCATTCGATGCCATCCTCCTCGACGTCGACAACGGACCGGAAGGGCTGACCCGGAAGGGCAATGATGCGCTCTATAATGCGAGCGGGTTGAAAGCAGCGAAGACGGCGCTGCGGCCGGGAGGCGTGCTCGCGGTCTGGTCCTCGGGACCCAACCCGGCCTTCGCCAAGCGGCTCGGTAGCGCCGGCTTCGACGTCAACGAAGTCAATATCCGCGCCACCGGAAGAGGCGGTGGCGCACGTCACGTGATCTGGATGGCGAGGAAGAGCTAGGCGGCTATTTGTAGCCCGGATGAGCGCAGCGAAATCCGGGACGGTCGATCCGCGCAAGAACCCGGATTGCGCTGCGCTCCATCCGGGCTACGGCTCCGAGCTAGAACATCGTGTTGTTGTTCGCCGGAATTTCCGGGATCGGTTGAACGACGTCCCAGTGTTCGACGACTTTGCCGTTCTCCAGCTTGAAGATGTCGACGATCGCGTTGCCCCTGCTGCCGGGCTCGCGAACCGCGTGAACGTGCAGAATGACGTAATCCCCATCCACGAAGCTGCGCTTGATCTCGCTGTGCGAGTTCGGGAATTTTTCGCGAAGGAAACCGATGAACTTTCGGAATCCGTCCGGACCATCTGCCGCGTTGGGATTGTGCTGGACGTAGCGGTCGCCGACATGGGCGAGGGCTGCATCGGCGTCCTTTTGGTTGAGCCCCTTCTCGTAGAACGCAAGGACAGTCTTGCGATTGGCTTCTTCTTGCGCGCTACCCGCCATCGCGACGCCACTGGCGAGGGACAGCGTGAGGACTGAAGCAGCGACGACTGCGGCCGACCGGACGAAGAGATGCATGTGAACTCCGAGAGGCGGCAGCCTCGTTGGCGATTGAGGTTCTCGGCGAATGAAGGAGACCTGTATAGCCTTCGCGCCGGCTTCCGTTAAGAGAGTAACCGGCAGCTCACATGGTCACCGCGAGGAGACCTTCTGCGCCGGTCAATCTACGCCGCCTGCGCTGCTGCGCCATGCGCGTGCTTGGCGATGGCGCCGATGATCTCCGGCCAGAAGCGCATCGGCAGCGCGTGGCCCATGCCTTCGATCATCAACAGCTTGGCGCCCGGAATGGACTCTGCCGTGTCCTTGCCGCCCTCGGGGCGGACCAGCGGATCGACGGTGCCATGGATGACCAGCGTCGGCGTCTTGACGCCGTGCAGCCGCTCCTTGCGGCTGCCGGAGGCAAGCACCGCACGGAGCTGCCGACCGACGCCGGCCGGATTGAGCCCGCGCGCGAACACGCGCTCGGCACGACCGGGATCGAGCGCCTCTTCCTCCGGAAAGGACCCGGCCCGCAACACGTTCCAGGTCTGGCCGTAGCGGACGATGAACTCCTCCTTGCTGCGCGGCGGCGGCGCCATCAGCATCGCGGCGGCCTCACGTGTCGGCGGCGGCACGCGCGGATTGCCGGTCGTCGACATGATCGATGTCAGTGAGCGCACGCGCTCGGGAAACGACAACGTCACTTCTTGCGCAATCATGCCGCCCATGGACGCCCCGACCAGATGCGCCGACTTGATGTCGAGTGCGTCCATCAGTCCGACCGTGTCTTTCGCCATGTCGATCAGCTTGTAGGTTGCGGCCACGGGAATTCTGAGGAACCGCAGCTTCAACAGTTCGAGCGGCGTCAGACGCTTGCCGCCGGTGAGATGGCTCGACTTGCCGATGTCGCGATTGTCGAACCGGATGACGCGAAAGCCCTGCGCGGCCAGCTGCTCGCAGAACGCATCGTCCCAGTGGATCATCTGGGCGCCTAACCCCATGATCAGCAGCAACGGCTCGGCATTGTCGTTGCCGAAAATCTCGTAACAGATGTCGATGCCGTTGGCGTGGACGGTTTGCGGCGGATGATAGGCGTTCACGGCTGCGTTCCCTCGGCTTTTGATTAATGCTGTATCGCACGGTTTCCCCTCGCAATGAAGCCGCGTTCGCGACACCGGACCCGCTGCTTGCCGGTTGACCGGCACCGCGCAACGGTGTGGTATGGCGAAAAAAGGAAGGGCATCGAAGCTCTCGAGTTCAGGAGGACGCCGATGACCGACAAGAGCAACGACCCCATTGCCATGTGGCAGAAGATGGTTGGCGAGATGGAGAAGGGGTTCAACTCCTTCGCCAATCAGGCCATGTCGTCGCCCGAGTTTTCGCAGGCCGTGAACCGGGCCGGCGGCGTTGCTGCAGGTGCTCAGAAGCAACTCGGCGACCTCATGGAGAAATATCTAGTCTCCATGAATCTGCCGAGCCGGGACCAGGTCACCGGCCTTGCGGAACGGCTGCAGTCCATCGAGGGACAGATCGGTGAGATCAAGTCGATGCTGAGCCAGATGGCTGCAAGTTCCGGCATTTCTCAGGGCTCCGATACCGCATTGCGCCGGCCGCGCACCAAGCGCCCGCCATCTGAAGGCGGAGAGCAGACATGAATGCACCCGCCGGATTAGACTTCGCAGGGATCCCGGAGCGCATCCAGTCCGAGGTGCAGCGCGCGATCCAGCGCAGCATCAAGGGCGTCGAATATTTCTCGACGTCCGGTCCCACGCTCGGCTCGACGCCGAAGGACGTGCTGCATTCGCGCGGCACGATGAGCCTCTACCATTATCGGCCGATGTCCGACGAGATCTATCGAATTCCGATCTTGATCGTGATGGCGACCACCAATCGCGGTTACATTCTCGACCTCGTGCCCGGCCAGAGTTTCATCGAGTTCCTCTTGAAGCGCGGCTACGACGTCTACATGCTCGACTGGAGCGCGCCACGGCCGGAGGAGAAGAGCCTGCGCATGGAGGACTATGTCCTCGACTTCATCCCGGACTGCATCCGCCGCGTGCAGCAGGATTCCGGCGAACAGGACGTCTCCGTCATCGGCTATTGCTTCGGCGGCGTGCTGTCGCTGCTCTACGGCTCGATCCACAGGGACGGGCCGATGAAGAATTTGATCTGCTTCACCACGCCGGTCGACTTTCGCGAGATGAAGCTGTTCTCGAACTTCTCCGACCGTCGCTATTTCGACGTCGATCGCCTCGTCGACAGCGTCGGCAACGTGCCGCCCGAGATGATCCTGTCGTCGTTCGAGATGCTGCGCCCGGCCTCCCGCACCGTCAGCCAGATCCAGCTCTGGGAAAACATCTGGAACGACGAGTTCGTTAAATCCTACCGGATGTTCGACCGCTGGGCGACCGACACGCTGCCGCTGGCCGGCGAATATTTCCGCACCATCACCAAGGACCTGATGTGGGACAACAAGCTGTTCAACGACACAATGTCGGTCGGCGGCCGTGCTGCGAAGCTCGAGGACATCAAGGTGCCGTTCCTGCACGCGGTGGCGGAGCACGATCACATCGTGCCGTATGATGCGGCAAAGCACCTGATCACCAAGATTGGATCGCAGGACAAGGAGGAGGTGATGCTGAAGGGCGGTCACGTCTCGCTCGTTGCCGGGGCCAATGCGGTGAAGCGGCTATGGCCGAAACTGGATTCCTGGCTGGGGAAGAGATCGACATGAGTGAGCAGCGTTCCTATCCGCGTCATGTGAAGACGGACGCGGGCGATATCGAGATCCGCCAGATGTCGCCGGCGGACGAAGCCGCGGTGCTCGCCTTCGGCAAGGGCCTGCCGACCCACGACCTGTTATTCCTGCCGCGCAATATCAGTGAGCCGAAGGTGCTCTCCGCCTGGGTCAAGGAGATCGAGCGCGGCGCGATCACAAGCCTGCTCGCGGTCAGGGGCGGCACGGTCGTCGGCTGCGGCACGCTGGTGCGCGACCCGCACTCCTGGTCGCCCCATGTCGGCGAGATCCGGATGGTGGTCTCGCTCGACGTGCGCGGGAAGGGGGTGGGACGGACGCTATCTCAGGAGACCTTCGCACTCGCGCTCGGCGCCGGCCTCGAGAAGCTCTCGGTCCAGATGACGGTCGATCAGCAGGCAGCGATCACGCTGTTCGAGAGCCTCGGCTTCAAGGCCGAGGCACTGCTGCGCGACCATGTCCGCGACGTCGACGGCAAGACCCACGACATCGTCGTACTCGGGCACAACATCGCGCAGGTCCAGGCCCAGATGGAAGCCTATGGGCTGCCGGGCGCCGTCCAGCACTGAGAACCGCTGGGCGGGTGGTCGGGAACCCGGATGGTGAGGGAGGCGCCAGATTGCCTCTCATTAAGGCTATTCACGGTTTCGTGATATCGCACTGCAATATGAATATTGCATCGCACAATTAACTATGCCATATAAGTCGAGCCCCGGGCCAAAACCGGACGGGGTGAGCCCATAGCTCAACCAATGAGGATGGAGAGACCCCAATGACCACCGAAACCAACACCGCTTTCGAAGGCTTCAAGGACGCGTTCAAGAACATCCAGAACCTGGAAGTTCCCGAGGCCGCCCGCGAGTTCGTCAAGAAGTCCGCCAATACCGCCAAGGACCGTGCTGCCGAGGTGTTCGCTGGTTCCGAGCGCGTGACTGCCGCCGTCGAAAACGCGGTGACCGAGTCCGTCACCGAAGCCGGCAAGATCAGCCGCAACATCCAGCAGGCGATCTACGAGGACGCCGAGGCGTTCTTCGCGGGCATCGACAAGCTCGCGTCCGCCAAGTCGTTCAGCGAAGCTGTCGAGATCCAGTCCGGCCTGCTCCGCTCCCGCGGCGAAGCGTTCGTCTCGCGCGCCAAGGCGACCACCGACTATTTCGGCAAGCTCGCCGCTAACGGTGCGAAGTCCGCTCAGGACAACTTTGCCAAGGTCTACAACAAGACCGCCTGATACGCGCCCTGAGTAAAAACTGAATTTGAGGCCCGCTTCGGCGGGCCTTGTTTTTTGTCTCTTGCGTTCCCCGGATGCTGTGCAGCGCGCCGCGTTTGCGGCGTGGTGCACTGCTGATCCGGGGTCCATGCTGGGTCCCGGCTCTGCGGCGCATCGCTCCGCGCTGCACCGCGTCCGGGACACGCGGAGATAGACGCGCTAAGTATCTACCATGACTCCACCCGCCACCTTCTCCTTCGATTCCCCCGGCGACGCAGAACGCGCCGCCGAGCTTCGCCGCGTGAAAGCGCTGGCGACGCTGGTGCTGGGCTCTACGCTCGTCCTGTTCGTCGTCGCGAAATGGCTGCTGCCCGTACATCCGGTGTTCGGTTTCATCGCGGCATTCGCGGAAGCCGCGACCATCGGCGGGCTCGCCGACTGGTATGCGGTGGTGGCACTGTTCAAGCGTCCACTCGGCCTGCCAATCCCGCACACCGCGATCATCCAGAGCAATCAGGCCCGCATCGCCGACAAGCTCGGCGAGTTCATTCAGGTGCATTTCCTCGAGGCTGGTCCGGTCGAGGCCAAGCTGAACGAGATCGATTTCGGCTCCTTCGTCGCCGACTGGCTGCGCGACCGCAAGCGTAGTGACGACCTTGCGCGCTTTGCACTGCGCCTGCTGCCGGAGGCCGTCTCCGCGACGGAAAGCTCGGGCCTGATGACCTTCATCCTTCGCCGCATGTCATCGCAGCTCCAGGCGATCGACCTCGCGCCGCTCGCGGCCGGCACGCTGCGCGGCTTCGTGGCGGAGGGACGTCACCAGATCCTGTTCGACGATCTTCTGCGCGTCATGCACGAGACGCTGAACCAGACCGAGACGATGGCGATGATCCGCGAGAAGGTGCGTGCGGAATTGCCGACCTTGCTCAGGCTCTATCGGGCCGACAAATTTCTGGTGAACAAGATCGTGGCCTCCGCCACAGCTTTCTTCAATGAGGTGCGCAGCGATCCCAAACATCCGTTCCGCGGCGAGTTCGATCGCATGGTGCTGAGCTTCGTCGACCGGCTCGGCACCGACCAAGCCTATATCGACCGCATCGATGGCCTGAAGCGTGATCTGCTCGCGCGTCCCGAGCTTGCCGATCTCGCCCGCACCGTCTGGGCCAACACGCGGTCCTTCATCGAACGGAGTGCAAGCGGCGAGACGCAGGTGCTGCAGCATCATCTCGCCGGCATGTGTGTCGCCGCGGGCGAAGCGCTTGCCGGCGATGGCGAGCTGCGCGGCGAGATCAACAAGGGTGTGGTCGCGGTGCTGCGCAGCTTCGTCGCCGACCAGAAGAGCGGCGTCTCGACCTTCATCTCCGACCAGGTCAAGGCGTGGGACATGGCGCAGCTGATTTCGCTGATCGAAATCAACATCGGCCGCGACCTGCAATACATCCGCTTCAACGGCTCGCTGATCGGCGGGCTCGCGGGTCTTGCGCTTTACTCCGTAGAATTCCTGCTGCGATGGTTGTGACTTTTGCGTCACGGACGTCAGCATTAACGCGCGGGCCTATTGTGGCCGGGTGTGTCTCCCGCTTGAATGTCGGGAACTCGCTGCCTAGCTGATTCATGTTGCGTTGCGGAACGATCAAGAAGCCGGCGTGTTGGAATCCCATACCCATTTGCCGGCAAACAACCGGTGGCCTTTTCAGCAATTCTCCCAAGGGGACCATTGATGACCGCTACTGCCCAGACGCTGAGCCCGCCGTCTCGCACCCTGATGTTCCTGGAAGGGCGAGCGATCCACGAGTTCGGCGCATTCCTCGGCGCGCTGCCGCTGCTCAGCCTTGCGCCGCGCGGCGATGGGCATCCGGTGCTGGTTCTGCCGGGCCTCGTGGCCTCCGACGGGTCCACGCGTGCACTGCGCACCTTTCTGTCCGGCAAGGGCTATGCGGTGAGCGGCTGGCGCCAGGGCCGCAATTACGGCCTGCGCGAGGGCGTGCAGCACGCGATGGTGGATCTGGTTCAGGAGCTCAGCGACAGGCACGGCCGCAAGATCAGCCTGGTCGGCTGGAGCCTCGGCGGACTCTATGCGCGCCAGCTCGCCAAGATGATGCCCGACCGCGTACGCCAGGTGATCACGCTCGGCAGCCCCTTTGCCGGCGATCCGCATTCGACCAACGCCTGGCGCGTCTATGAATGGGCGAGCGGGCGGAAGTCCGACGAGGTCGATCCGCAGTTCGGCGGCGATCTCGCCGTTCCGCCGCCGGTGCCGACCACGGCGATCTTCAGCCGCACCGACGGCGTCTGCGCCTGGCAGGGCTGCATGGAGAAGACGGGCACGCAGACCGAGAGCATCGAGATCGAGAGCAGCCATTGCGGCATGGGCCATCATCCCGCCGCTGTCTTCGCGGTGGCTGATCGCCTTGCGCAGAAGGAAGGCAGCTGGCGGCCCTTCGACCGCAGCGGCTGGCGCAGCGTGGTCTATCCCGATCCGCATCGGTAGCCGGGCCTGCATGGTTCGAGACGCGCGGCTTTGCCGCGCTCCTCACCATGAGGATTGAGACCACGTGGCGCGGCGCGTAGGTAGTTAGACCTCATCCTGAGGAGGCGCGAAGCGCCGTCTCGAAGGATTGAGCCCGGCTCTTGCATTGTCGCACCGGTCCATTGTCGCGCCCGCACCAAACGCGCTATGCCTCGCGCATGGCGCATCCGTTGTCCCGCATCATCGAGCAGCTCAAGCGCGAGCCGTCGCGCACCGGCTCTATCGTCATCACCGTGTTCGGCGATGCCATCGTGCCGCGTGGCGGCTCGGTATGGCTCGGCACGCTCCTGGAATTCTTCGAGACCCTGGACATCGACAGCGGCGTGGTGCGTACCGCGATGTCGCGGCTTGCCGCCGATGGCTGGCTGACGCGCGAAAAGGTCGGCCGCAATAGTTTTTACCGCTTGGCCGACAAGGGCCGCCAGATCTTCGAGGCCGCGACACGCCACATCTACGATCCGCCGCCATCCGACTGGACCGGGCGCTTCGAGCTGCTGCTGATCGGCAATGGCGAGGATCGGGACGCCTCGCGCGAGGCGCTCCGCAATGCCGGCTTCGGCAGCCCGCTGCCGGGTGTGTGGGTCGCGCCGTCAGGCGTGCCAGTGCCGGACGAGGCCGCGGGCGCCATCCGTCTGGAAGTCTCGGCCGAGGATGACAGCGGCCGCCGGCTGCTCAGTGCCAGCTGGCCGCTGGATCGCACCGCGGACGCCTATCTCAAGTTCATGAAGACGTTCGAGCCGCTGCGCGCCGCGATCGCACGGGGCAGCGACTTGTCCGAGGCCGACGCCTTCACCGCGCGCATCCTCCTGATCCACCATTACCGCCGCGTCGTGCTGCGCGATCCCCTGCTGCCCGAGAGCCTGCTGCCGGCCGATTGGCCGGGCAGGGCTGCCCGCGAACTCTGCGGCGAGATCTATCGGGCGCTGCTCGTCCCATCCGAACAATGGCTTGATGGCCATGGAACCAATGAGAAGGGGCCATTGCCACCGGCACGAAAGCTTCTGGAACGAAGGTTCGCGGCCTGATCGATATGTTACAGAAATATCTTGCATGACTTAGTTTCTGTTATATATTGCTCCCAATAAGATTGGGAGGATGCGCATGTATACCCAGGCGCTGAATACGGCCGAGAGCGATGATCGCGGCCTCGAGGACGCGGGCAAGGCTGCGCAGTTCCAGGCCCGCATCGATGCCGAAGAGCGCATCGAGCCGAACGACTGGATGCCGGCGGCCTATCGCAAGACGCTCACCCGTCAGATTTCCCAGCACGCCCATTCCGAAATCGTCGGCATGCTGCCCGAAGGCAACTGGATCACGCGCGCGCCGTCGTTGCGCCGCAAGGCCGCGCTGCTCGCCAAGGTGCAGGACGAGTGCGGCCATGGCCTCTATCTCTATGCCGCCGCCGAGACGCTCGGCACGTCGCGCGAAGAGCTGGTCGACGCCATGCTCGCGGGCAAGGCAAAATATTCCTCGATATTCAACTATCCGACGCTGACCTGGGCCGACATCGGCACCATCGGCTGGCTGGTCGACGGCGCCGCGATCATGAACCAGATCCCGCTGTGCCGCTGCTCCTACGGTCCCTATGCCCGCGCGATGATCCGCGTCTGCAAGGAGGAGTCGTTCCACCAGCGCCAGGGCTACGAGATCATGCTGACGCTATGCCGTGGCTCGGACGAGCAGAAGGCGATGGCGCAGGATGCCTTGAACAGATGGTGGTGGCCGGTGCTGATGATGTTCGGGCCGCCCGATGCCACCAGCCAGCACAGCGACACTTCGACGAAGTGGAAGATCAAGCGTTTCTCCAATGACGAGCTGCGCCAGAAATTCGTCGACGCCACCGTCCCGCAGGCGCAATATCTCGGCCTCACCATTCCCGATCCCGGCATGATTCAGGATGCGGACGGGCACTGGCGTTACAGCGAGATCGACTGGACCGAGTTCAAGCAGGTGCTCGCCGGCAACGGCCCCTGCAACCGTGACCGGATGGCTGCGCGCCGTAAGGCGCATGACGAGGGCGCCTGGGTACGCGAGGCGGCAGCTAGCTATGCCGCAAAGCGCGCGCAGCGTCGAACTGCACAAGCGGCAGAGTAGGGAGATCGCGATGGCCACGCCGAACACGCCGCTGTGGGAAGTCTTCATTCGCAGCCGCAACGGGCTCGCGCACAAGCACGTGGGATCGCTGCATGCAAGCGACGCCACCATGGCCCTGCAGGCCGCCCGTGACATCTACACCCGCCGCGGCGAGGGCCTTTCGATCTGGGTCGTGCCGTCGGCTGCGATCACCGCAAGCGATCCCGCGGAGAAGGGGATGATGTTCGAGCCGGCGGAATCGAAGATCTACCGGCACCCGACGTTCTATGAAGTGCCTGAGGAAGTGGGGCACATGTAGCTCTTTCTCCTCATGGTGTGGAGCCGCGAAGCGGCGTCTCGAACCATGAGGGCCCGTGACCCGCGGCCCATCGTTCGAGACGGCGCTTCGCGCCTCCTCAGGATGAGGTCGGAACAAGTGGATAGGATAGATGCCCGTCGCGAACATCCAGATCTCTGAAACGCCGCTGGTGCTCTATGCATTGCGCCGCGCCGACGACGCGCTGATCCTCGGCCACCGGCTGTCGGAATGGTGCGGGCACGCACCGATGCTGGAAGAGGACATGGCGCTCTCCAACATCGCGCTCGACCTCATCGGCCAGGCCCGCGAGCTCTACACCTACGCAGCCAAAGCCGAAGGCAAGGACAACGACGAAGACAAGCTCGCCTACCTGCGCGATGTCAGGCAATATCGCAATCTGCTGCTCCTCGAGCAGCCGAACGGCGACTTTGCCCAGACGCTGGTGCGGCAATTCTTCTACTCCGCCTTCGCCGATCTCTACTGGCGTGCGATGATGGCTTCGCGCGACGCGGCGCTTGCGGCCATTGCCGCCAAGTCGGAGAAGGAGAGTGCCTATCATTTGCGGCATTCCTCGGAGTGGATCATCCGGCTCGGCGACGGCACCGACGAGAGCCACGCCCGCGCGCAGGCTGCCATCGATCATCTCTGGGCGTTCACCGGCGAGATGTTTGCCGTCGACGACGGCGAGCGCGCCTTGATCCATGCCGGTATCGCCGTAGACCCAGGGACCTTGCGCGGTCGCTGGCTGACGACACTCTCGGATGTGATCGGCGAAGCAACGCTCAAGCTGCCGCAGGCCAACTGGATGCAGCAGGGCGGCCGCGTGGGCCGGCACAGCGAGCATCTCGGCCATCTTCTCTCAGAGCTGCAATCGATACAGCGTACCTTCCCGGGGCAGACATGGTGACGGTGCTGGAGCCCCATAACGAACTGCGCCAACGGGCCTGGGATGCTGCGGCGAGCGTGGTCGATCCCGAAATTCCGGTTTTGACCATCGCCGATCTCGGCGTCCTCCGCGATGTCGTCCTCGACGGCGATCAGGTCGAGGTCGCGATCACGCCGACCTATTCGGGCTGCCCGGCCATGAACATGATCGCATTGGAAATCGAGGTCGCGCTGGAGCGCGCCGGTTTCCGCCATCCAAAGGTCCGCACCGTGCTGTCGCCGGCCTGGACCACCGACTGGATGAGCGAAGAGGGCCGCCAGAAGCTTCACGCCTACGGAATCGCGCCGCCGCAGGCTTCGAATTCAGGCCGCGCGCTGTTCGGCGAGCAGGCCGTTGCGTGCCCGCAATGCGGCTCGACGAATACCGAGCTGCTGTCCGAATTCGGCTCGACCTCCTGCAAGGCGCTCTGGCGCTGCAGGGCCTGCCGCGAACCCTTTGACTATTTCAAGTGTCATTGATCATGTCAGCAGCCGCACCGCGCTTCCATCGCCTGGCCGTCAACGACCTCCGCCGCGAGGCGTCGGACGCCGTATCGCTGACATTCGCCATCCCGACGGAGCTTGCGACCGACTACGCCTTCACCCCCGGCCAATACCTCACACTCCGCACCATGCTGGATGGCGAGGAAGTGCGCCGCTCCTATTCGATCTGCTCCGGGCCCGACGACGGCGAGATACGCATCGCCGTCAAGAAGGTCGATGGAGGCGCGTTTTCGAGCTGGGCGGCGGACGATTTGAAGTGTGGCGACGCGCTGGACGTGATGACGCCCACGGGACGCTTCGGCGTGATCCCGCCTGCCGGCGTCGGCCGCATCCATGTCGGCTTTGCCGCGGGCTCCGGCATCACGCCGATCCTGTCGATCGTGAAGGGCGTGCTCGCGCGCGAAGCCGACAGCCGCTTCTTCCTGTTCTACGGCAATCGCACGACCGACAACATCATGTTCCTCGAGACGCTCGAAGAGCTCAAGGATCGCTTCATCGATCGCCTCTCGATCTTCCACGTCATCTCGGGCGAGGAACAGGACATTCCGATCCTGCACGGCCGGCTCGACGGCGACAAGGTGAGGGTGCTGCTGCGCTCGCTGGTACCGGCGGAAAGCGTCGATCACGTCTTCATCTGCGGTCCGTCCGGCATGAGCGAGGACATCGAGGCGACCTGCCGAGGGCTCGGCATTGCGGACGAGCGTATCCATGTCGAGCGCTTCGTCTCGGAGTTCGGCGGCAAGCCGCGGCCGAAGAAGATCGTTGCGCCGGACGCGCCGCCGAAAGCGATCGCGTCGCTGATCATCGACGGCAAGCGTCGCGACGTGCCGGTGGCCGAGGACGAGGCGATCCTCGATGCCGCGCTACGCGCCGGCGTCGATCTGCCCTTCGCCTGCAAGGGCGGCATGTGCTCGACCTGCCGTGCCAAACTAGTGGAGGGTGAGGCGCCGATGGACATCAACTACTCGCTGGAACCCTGGGAGCTGAAGGCCGGCTTTGTCCTGACCTGTCAGGCCAAGCCATCGTCGGAGCGGGTTGTGGTCGATTACGACCACGTTTGACAGTTTCAGCCGGGCAGCAGAACATCGTCTCCAAACAACCGGACGGGAGGAGCGCGTGAACGTCAAAGCCACCTTGTCGCCCGAGGATGTTGCCCGCGCCTGCGCCGATGCGATGTGGGCGGAGGACGACGCCTCCAAGGGACTCGGCATGGAGATCGTCGAGATCGGCCCGGGCTATGCGACGCTCGCTATGACTGTACGGCCGGACATGGTCAACGGCCAGCGCATCGCCCATGGCGGCTTCATCTTCACGCTTGCCGATTCCGCGTTCGCTTTCGCGTGCAACTCGCACAACGACCGCGTCGTGGCGGCGCAGGGACAGATCACCTTCATCAAGCCGGGCAAGCTCGGCGATCGCCTCGTCGCAAGAGCGCGCGAAGTTGCGCGCGGCGGCCGGTCCGGCATCTATGACGTGCGCGTCACTGCCGGCGATACAGTCATCGCCGAATTCCGCGGGCACTCGCGGGTCATTCCCGGCAATTGGCTGCCGGCGCACAATCAATAAAGAAAAGCAATGATACGGGGAAATGAGGATGGCTCTGTCGAGGCTCAAGGAAGGTGGTAACACCTATCGCGCCGAAATGGATGCGCATGAGCGCGCATCGCGCGACGAGATCATGGCACTGCAGGCGCAGCGGCTGGCCTGGTCGCTGAAGCACGCCTACGACAACGTCCCGCATTATCGCAAGGCCTTCGACGCGGCCGGCGTGCATCCGTCCGACTTTCGCGAGCTCTCCGATCTTGCGAAATTCCCGTTCACGGTGAAGACGGATCTGCGCGACAACTATCCCTTCAACATGTTTGCCGTGCCCCGTGAAAAGCTGGTGCGCGTGCATGCGTCCTCCGGCACGACGGGCAAGCCGATCGTGGTAGGCTATACGCAACGCGACATCGACACATGGTCGGACGTGATGGCGCGCTCGATCCGGGCCGCCGGCGGTCGCACCGGCATGATCATCCACAATGCCTATGGCTACGGTCTCTTCACCGGCGGGTTAGGGGTGCACTATGGCGCCGAAAAGCTCGGCTGCACCGTGGTGCCGATCTCCGGCGGCATGACCGAGCGGCAGGTGCAGCTCATCAACGATTTCCGGCCCGACATCATCACGGTGACGCCGAGCTACATGCTGGCGATCCTCGACGAGTTCAAGCGTCAGAAGCTCGATCCGCGTCAATGCTCGCTCAAGGTCGGCATTTTTGGCGCGGAGCCCTGGACCAATGCGATGCGCGGCGAGATCGAAGACGCCTTCGACATGGACGCGACCGACATCTACGGTCTTTCCGAGGTGATCGGGCCCGGCGTTGCGCAGGAATGTATCGAGACCAAGGACGGCCTGCATATCTGGGAGGATCACTTCTATCCTGAAGTGATCGACCCTGATACCGGTGTGGTGCTGCCCGACGGCGAGAAGGGCGAACTGGTGTTTACTTCGCTCACCAAGGAAGCCTTTCCGGTGATCCGCTATCGCACCCGAGACCTGACGCGACTGTTGCCGGGCACGGCGCGGCCGGGCATGCGGCGGATGGAGAAGGTCACGGGTCGTTCCGACGACATGATCATCCTGCGCGGCGTCAATCTGTTCCCGACCCAGATCGAGGAGGTTCTGCTCGCCACCGACTGGTGCGGCGGGCATTTCATTCTGGAACTCACCCGCGAAGGCCGCATGGACGAACTGACCATCATTGCCGAGGCGCGGCCCGAGAGCTGGGATGGCCGGGGTCTCCTCGACCATGCCGATCGGATCTCAACCCATGTCAAGAACACGATCGGCATCAGCTCCAACGTGCGGGTCGTTGCGCCGGCCACGCTGGAACGCTCGCTCGGCAAGGCCAAGCGTCTCTACGACAAGCGGCCGAAGGATTAGGTCTCACCCCTCATGGTGAGGAGGCGCGCAGCGCCGTCTCGAACCATGCCGGCCAGGATGCTGCAACGCGGGCCTTCATCCTTCGAGGCGGCGCTGGCGCGGCTCCTCAGAATGAGGCGAGGCCGGTTGACTTGGCTCTCTCCAGAGGCGACAAGGCCCGCGAGAAATCACGGGTCCATCGATGTCACCAGCCGATCGCAAAGCCGTCGACGCGCGCTGCGTGCGCCTCAACGCCAAGGCAGAGAACGCCGCCGCGCTTGCACCTGCCATCGAGCGTCATACCCTCACGCGTGGTCCGAATGAACTCCTGATCGAGGTGAAGGCCGCTGCCGTCAATCCCTCCGACGCCAAGGCCGCGACCGGGCTGATGCCCTATGCCGTCTTCCCGCGCACGCCGGGTCGCGATTACGCCGGCGTGGTGATCGACGGGCCGGCCGGTACGATCGGCCGTGAGGTGTTCGGCTCCTCCGGCGATCTCGGCATCCGCCGCGACGGCACTCACGCCAGCCATCTCGTCGTTGAATCCGACGCGGTGGTGGAGAAGCCGAAAACCGTATCCTGGGAGGAGGCCGCCGGCATCGGTGTGCCCTTTGTCACCGCCATGGAGGGTTTTCGCCGCGCCGGCATTCCAAAGCTTGGGGAAACGGTGCTGGTGTTCGGCGTCAATGGCAAGGTCGGTCAAGCTGCGGTGCAGATCGCGACCTGGCAGGGCGCGCGTGTCATCGGCGTGGTGCGCAAGGCGGAAGCTTATGAGGGCCACACCAACGCATCCATCGAGGTGATCGACGCTTCCGCGACCGACGTCGCCACACGCGTGCGCGAGTTGACCGATGGTAGAGGCGCCGACATCGTCTTCAACACGGTCGGCGATCCCTATTTCGAGGCGGCGCACAAGTCGCTCGCGCTTCGCGGCCGCCAGATCCTGATCGCCGCGATCGATCGCATCGTGCAGTTCAACATCCTCGAATTCTATCGCGGGCAACATACCTATGTCGGCATCGACACGCTCGGCCTGTCGTCGATCGCGACAGGCGCTGTGCTGCGTGACCTCGGCCCGGGCTTCGCGAGCGGGTACCTGAAACCGTTTCCCATCAAGGCGAACGCCGTCTATTCGCTCGAACGCGCGAAGGAGGCCTATGTCGCCGTTGCCGGCTCGTCCCGGGACCGCGTGATCCTGAAGCCTTGATCATGGAATCGTCCACCCAACTCGTCATCCTCGCGGGCCTCGTCATCGGCCTGGTTTACGGCGCCACCGGCCTGCTCAGTGGCTTTTGCCTGATGAGCAGCATGCGCGGTTGGCTATCGAACGGGGATGGACGGTTGGTACGAACCTATGCGCTGGCGATCGCGGTCGCGACCGCAGCGAGCCAACTCCTCGCCGGCAACGGCATGGTCGATCTCGGTAAATCGATCTACCTGCAACAGTCCTTTTCGGTGCCGGTGCTGTTTCTGGGTGGACTTCTGTTCGGATACGGCATGGTGCTGTCGAACGGCTGCGGTTCGCGCGCGCTGGTGCTGCTCGGTCGCGGCAATCTGCGCTCCTTCGTCGTGGTGGTCGTGCTCGCCATCGCCGCGCAGATGACGCTCAAGGGCCTGATTGCGCCGGCGCGCATCGCGCTGGTCCAGGCCTCGCAAACCACGGTCAACATGAATTCGTTGCCGTCGCTGTTGGCCATGTTCGGTCCGGCTGAAGCGGTTTCGCGCGCGATGGCTGCTGCTGTCATCGTCGTCTTGCTGATCCTGTTTGCTTTCGCGCACCCAGCGTTCCGGCGTTCGCCCGGCCAGATTGCGGCCGGTGTCATCGTCGGTCTCCTCGTCGCGGGCGGCTGGTTCGTCACCGGCTATCTCGGCGCGGATGACTTCAACCCCGTCCCAGTGACCTCGCTCACCTTCATCGCGCCGATCGCGGACAGCCTGCAGTATGCCATGCTCTCGACCGGCTTGACGCCGAACTTCGGCATCGCGACGGTTGCCGGCGTCTTCGCCGGCAGTCTGGGCACCGCGCTTGCGACGGGCCGTTTCCATCTCGAAGGCTATTCCTCGCCAAGCCACATGCTGCGATCGGCCGGTGGCGCCGCGCTGATGGGCATCGGCGGCGTGATGGCCTTCGGCTGTTCGATCGGGCAGGGGCTAACCGGCGTGTCGACGCTCGCGCTGGGCTCGTTCGTCGCCGTCGCCGGCATCCTGCTCGGCACGACGGCGGGCTTGCGCGGGATGCTGCGCGTAGTCCCGTTCAAGCCGGTAACCGACACAACGTCAAGCACCGCCTAGATCATTCCACGGCCTTGGTCACGATGCGGATTTCCGAGGTTAGTGTCCGGTGCACCGGGCACTTGTCGGCGATCTCCATCAGCTTCTTGCGCTGCTCGGCATCGAGCGCGCCGTCCATCGCGATGTCGCGCTCGATCTGGTCGAGCATGCCATCGCGCGTCTCGCACTCCGCGCAGTCTTTTGCATAGATCTTGGAATGCTTCAGCGAGACGGTGACACGATCGAGCGGCAGCGACTTGCGGTCGGCATAGAGGCGCATGGTCATGGAGGTACAGGCCCCGAGGCCAGCGAGCAGGAGATCGTAGGGACCAGGGCCGGCATCCTCGCCGCCGGCGGCGACCGGCTCATCCGCGATGAGCTGATGCGGACCGACGGAGATGGTCTGGTTGAACTTGCTCTTGCGGGTCTCCTGCACCACGACCCGGCGCGGCGCCTCGGGGAGATCCATCGCCTGCGCAGGTTTCGCCGTGTCGATGTATCGGCTCGCCCAGGCCGCGATCACGTCGGCTGCGTAGAGCGCGTCGGCCGGCTTGGTCAGGAGATGATCGGCATGATCGAGCGAGACGAAGCTCTTGGGATGCCGGGCGGAAACGAAGAGCTTCGTCGCATTGTCGATGCCGACGGTATCGTCGACCGGAGAATGCATCACCAACAGCGCCTTGTGCAGGCCGGTGACGTCCTTCATCAGCTCGTGCTCGGCGATATCGTCGAGGAATTCGCGCTTGATCCGGAACGGGCGTCCCGCAAGCGAGACTTCGAGCTCACCTTGCGTGCGAATGTCGCCGAGATGCTCTTTGAACAGGCCGGTGACGTGGGCGGGATCGGATGGTGCCGCAATGGTCACAACCGCCTTGGCTTCCGGGATTTGTCCTGCTGCCGCAAGGATCGCGGCGCCGCCGAGGCTGTGACCGATCAGGATCGACGGCGCCTTGCGGACGCTACGCAGGTGATCGGCGGCGCGCACGAGATCGGCGACGTTGGAGGAAAACGTCGAATTGGCGAAATCCCCTTCACTGGAACCGAGCCCGGTGAAGTCGAAGCGAAGCACCGCGATGCCCTTGGCGGCGAGCGCGACCGAGATGCGTTTGGCGGCCAGCGTGTCCTTGCCGCAGGTGAAGCAATGCGCGAACAGCGCGAAGGCCGCGGGCTCGCCGTCGGGTAGCTCCAGCGCGGCCGAAAGTTGATGGCCGCCTTCGCCGGTAAATTGAAAGCGCTCTGTCGGCATGAGCTTCCCCCGTCCTTGCCTTGAACCTAATCGCCCGAATAGCGCTGCTCTGCCCAGGGGTCGCCGCGATTATGGTAGCCGCGGACTTCCCAGAAGCCCGGCGCGTCCTCGGTCAGGAACTCGATGGCCTGGAGCCATTTGGCGCTCTTCCAGAAATACAGATGCGGCACCACCAGCCGCACCGGGCCGCCATGCTCGTCCGACAATGGCTCACCGGACCAGCTATGGGCGAGCAACGCGTCCTCGGCGGCAAAGTCGTCCAATGTGAGATTGGTGGTGTAGCCGTCGTGGGAATGCAGCACGACGAAGCGCGCGTCCTCGCGCGGCTGGCAGGCCGCGAGCAGCTCGCGCGTAGCGAGCCCCTCCCACTCATTGTCGTAGCGCGACCAGGTGGTGACGCAGTGGATGTCGGAGGTGAACTGCGCCTGCTTCTGGGCGGCGAACTCGGCAAAGGTCCAGAACACGGGGTTCTCGATCGCGCCGTAGACGTCGAGCCGCCAGCGCTCGCGCGACACCGGCGGCACGACCCCGAGATCGAGTACCGGCCAGTCCTTTGTCAGATGCTGGCCCGGCGGCAGGCGCTGATCCTCCGAGCGAGTGATCTTGCCGGTCAAAAACCGGCCTTCGCGCGCCCATTTTTCCTTGGTGCGCGTCAGCTTGCTGTCGGGCGGTTCGTTGTCTTCGGCCATCGGCTACTCGTGGCGATGCATCGCGGAGGCGTGCTTGGTGTCGCGCATGGTAGAATAGATCACCAGCGACAGGAAGATGATGCTGGCAAGATAGTAGTAGAACCACGCCTCATGCCCGATGCTCTTGAAATAGAGCGCGATCGCCGGCGCCGTGCCGCCGAACATCGAGACGGTGATCGCATAAGGCAGGCCGACGCCGAGGGCGCGGACATTGGTCGGGAACAGCTCGGCCTTCACTACCGCGTTGATCGAGGTGTATCCGGCAACGAACAGCCAGGCCGCGCAGATCAGGATGAACGCAATGAAGGGCGACTTGGTCTCCTTCAGCGTCATCAGGAGCGGCACGGTGGCGAGCGTGCCAGCGACGCCGAAGAAGATCAGCAGCGGCTTGCGGCCGATCTTGTCGGAGATGGCGCCATAGATCGGCTGCAGGATGGTCGCGAAGATCAGCGTGCCGAAGATCACGAACGTGGTCTGGTCCTCGGTCAACCCCACCGAAAGCTTGACGAAGGTCTGCATATAGGTGGTGAAAGTGTAGAACGCCGCGGTGCCGCCCGCGGTCAAGCCGACCACCAGGAGCAACTCGCGGGGATAGCGCAGCAAATTGGTGAGCGAGCCGGTCGGCTTTACCACCTTCCTGGCTTCTTCGAAGGCCTCGGTCTCGTGCAAGCCGCGCCGCATCACCGCGGCAAAGATCGCGAGCGCCGCACCGATCGCAAACGGGATGCGCCAGCCCCAGGCTCTCAGTTCCTCCGGCGTGAGGAAGATCTTTTGCAGAGCCAACAGTACGATGATCGCGGTGAGCTGGCCGCCGATCAGGGTGACGTATTGGAAGCTCGAATAGAAGCCGCGATGCTTGGGGTCGGCGACCTCGCTGAGATAGGTGGCGCTGGCGCCGTATTCGCCGCCGAGACTCAAGCCTTCGATGACGCGGGCGAGCGCCAGGATCACCGGTGCGGCGAAGCCGATCGTGGCGTAGGTCGGCGTCAACGCGATGATCAGCGAGCCGAAGCACATGAAGACGACCGACAGCGTCAGCGAGATGCGCCGCCCGTAATGATCGGCGATATAGCCGAATAGCCAGCCGCCCAGGGGCCGCATCAGGAAGGTCGCTGCGAATACGACGGCGACATTCAATTGCTGGACGACGGGGTCGTTGCCGGGAAAGAAGGCGGGAGCGAAATAGAGCGCAAACGCGGTGTAGGCGTAGAAGTCGTACCACTCGACCAAATTGCCGATCGAGCCGATGAAGATCGCCTTGATCCGGCGCTTGGCGTCGGCAACGTCAATGTGGTCGGAGGCCGGTCGCGTTAGTTGCTCAGTCACGTCCGGCCTCTCCGTATCGCTGTTTGGAGAGGTCTACATCGCCTTTCCAAGCAAAAATGGCAACTGGCGGGGACCTCTGACGGTTCCCTGTGACCAGGTCACCGTGCCTGCCGGATCGAGGGCGAAGTCCGGAATTCGCTTCAGCCATTCCTCCAGTGCAACCTGCATTTCCATGCGCGCAAGGTTCGAGCCGACGCAGCGGTGGATGCCGAGGCCGAAGGCGGCGTGCCGGTTCTCGCGGCGGTCAATCACGACCTTGTCAGCATCCGGAAACATTTTCGGGTCACGGTTGGCGGCCGGGAAGGACAGCAGCACCATGTTGCCCGCCTTGACCGGGCAGCCGGAAATCGTGGTCTCCTTGACCACTTCGCGCGCCATCGTCACCGGCGAATAGGCGCGCAGCAGCTCCTCCACCGCGGTCGGGATCAACCCGGGCTCGGCGACCAGGCGCTCGCGGTCGGCGGGCGTCCGGGCGAGGTGCCAGAGCGAGGAGCCGATCGCGCTCCAGGTGGTGTCGATGCCGGCAATCAGGAGCAGGCGCAGCGAGCCCAGCACGTGTGAATCCTCGAGCGGGTTGCCGTCCTTGTCCCTGGCATTCATCAGGTAGGAAATAAGATCGTCGGTCGGCTTGGTCTTGCGCGCCTCGATATGGCCGCTGAAATAGACGGTCATCTCCTGCACCGCCTGGAGCAGCGTGTTTTCGTCCTTGATGCCAAGTTCCAGGATCATGTGGATCCAGCGGATGAAGAGATCGCTGTCTGTCTCGGGGATGCCGAGCATGTGTGCGATCGCGCGAACCGGAATGTGCTTGGTGTAGCGCTCTGCCGCGTCCAGTCGGCCTTCAGCGATGAAACCGTCGATCAACTCGTTACAGATCGCGCGCACCCGCGGCTCCAGCTTCTTCATCGCGTCCGGCGTGAACGGCGGCAGCAGCAATTGCTTGGCTGGCTTGTGCACCGGCGGATCGGACGTGATCGGCGGGGCGGAGTTTCTGCTGGTGATCTCCGGCCGAACGTCGCGGACGATGATGCGGCGTGAGGAGAAATGCTCGCTGTCGTTGGCGATCTCGCGCACCGCTTCATAGGTCGTCGGCAGGTAGCAGCCGAGGAAGCGCTCGGTGTGCACGACCGGGCTTGCGGCGCGCAGCTCGTCCCAGATCGGGAAGGGATCTTCGGTCCATTGCGGATCGGTGTGGTCGAAATCATGGACCCAGTCGGTCACGGGCGGATGGGCGGCGGGCTGGCTGATGTCGGACATCTGGAAATCCCTTGGGGCTCGTGGTCGCGGAAGGCACGCGGGCGGCAGCGGCTGCGCTACTCCTCGATCACGTCGATTGCGATTTCCGGACAATTGGATTTGGCAAGCCAGGCCTTGTCTTCGAGGCCGGGCGGGACGGTGCCGTCGCCGGCTTCGTGGGCGTTGCCGTATTCGTCGAGCTCGAACAGCTCCGGCGCCAGCGCCTTGCAGCGCGCGTGCCCCTGGCATTTGTCCGGATCGACGTGAACCCTCAGTCGCTCTGTCATGGCGGCTTCCTCGGTCGTGTGCGCCCCGGTCGAAGCCGGCACGCGCTCCCATTTGAGTTCTTGTTCAAGTTATAGGCTATTACATTCGCGGCAGGCTTCCCCTGTCAAGCGCAAACTTATAGGCTCTGCGCAAGATGCGTTCACAACTTGCCCGCAAGCCCGAGAATACCTACCACCATGGCGATCTCCGCGACGCCTTGATCAAGGCCGCGCTGCGCGAAGCCGAGCAGGGCGGGACGGAGGCGATCAGCATCAAGGCGCTTGCAAAGCAGCTGGGCGTCTCGCAGCCGGCGCCCTACCGGCATTTTGCCGATCGCGAGGCGCTGCTAACGGCGGTGACGGCGGAGGCGTTCCGGCAACTCAGCGGGATCTTGCGGGCGGCGATGGCAAAGCCGTCGAAGCGCTCGAAACTGTCGCTGCTGGCCCAGGCGACGCTGGATTTCGGCTTACGGCGCAATGGCATCTACCGCTTGATGTTCGCCTCGCGCACGGTGTCGTGTGCGGCGAAAGGCAGCGAGCTGCACGAAGCGACGCGCGAAACCTTTGCGCTCGTGGTCGAAGCGCTGGAAGCTCCGGCAGTTGATTACTTGCGCGAGCGGCAGGCGCTCAAGATCTGGGCGGCGGTGCACGGCGTGGTGATGTTGGCTGAGCAGGGACTGTTCACCGGCGAGGCGGCCCATGCCACGCGCGAGGACCTTGTCGAGGATTTTGTCAGCGAAACCAAGGTCGCGCTTGCGGCGGCGATCAAGGGCGCGCGACGCCGGAAAAAGGCCGGCGCTTAAGCCTTCGCCGCCAACAGCTTCATCAGCTTCTCGACGGCGCTGTCAGGCGTCGTCACCACAGCGCGGCCGGTGGCTTCTGCCACGAGGGGCGCAGTTGCCGCGATGCTGAACTGCGCGAGCGCGACGACGTCGCAATCGCGCAAATCGCGTGCGGCTTCCACGATCAGCCGGTCATGCGTAGCGCGGTCGCCGCGGTCGAGCGCGGCCAGCGCGCCTTCGGCAAGCTTCGGTACGATCTGGACGGAGGAAGGAAACTCCGGCGGCATCGAGGCCAGCGTCGGCGGGAAGGTCGAGAGCAGGCCGATGCGCTGGCCCATCGTCACCGCCCGTTCGATCATGGCTTCGTTCGGCTTGAGCACCGGCATCGGCGCATGCGCGCGCGCGACCGCCTCGATGCAGGGACCGAAGGCCGAGCAGGTGAACAGGATCGCATCCGCGCCTGTTGCCGCGGCGTAACGACCGAGCGCAAGAAAGCGTTCGGTCATGGCATCGTTGAGCTTGCCGTCACGCGCCAGATCCGACGACAGGCTGTCATCGAGCAGGTTCATCAGCCGCGCTTCCGGCCACGCCTTCGCGAACGCAGCTTCGATCGGAGCGATGGAATGCTTGAGGGCGTGGATCAGGGCGATGCGAGGAGACGTCGGCATTGAACGTTACCTGATGGGAGGTCGCGTGCCCCGGACGCCGCGCGTCCGGGACACGCGAAGCGTTTACTTGAACGGCACCGCGTACATCAAGCCGCCCTTGCTCCAGAGGCCGTTGAGGCCGCGCTCGAGCTTGAGCGGGCTCGCCTTGCCGACATTCCGCTCGTAGATCTCGCCGTAATTGCCGGTGGCCTTGATGGCCGTGACCAGCCATTTGTTGTCGAGCCCGAGCCGCGAGCCGAGATCGCCGGAAGCACCGAGCAGGCGCTGGATCGCGGGCGTCGGCGACTTCGCCATCTCGTCGACATTGCCCTGTGTGACGCCAAGCTCTTCGGCCTCGATCAAGCCGTAATGCAGCCAGGTGATGATGTCGCTCCAGACCTCGTCGCCATTGCGGGTGAAGGGGCCGAGCGGCTCCTTGCTGATGGTCTGCGGCAGCACGACGTAGTCGGCCGCGTTCGGCGCCGCGGTCGTCACGGCGCCTGCGAGCGCGGAAGCGTCCTGGGTCATGGCATCGCAACGCCCGCCGAAGAAGGTCTGGTACATGGTGTCGACGCGGTCGAACACCAGTGGCTTCCAGTCGATGCCGTTGGCGCGGCCGTAGTCACCGAGCGTGACCTCATGCGTAGTGCCCTGCGCGACGCAGACGGTGGCGCCCTTGAGATCCTTGATCTCCTTCACGCCGAGGTCCTTCTTCACGACAAAGCCCTGACCGTCGTAGAAGTTGATTGGGCCTTGCCGCAGGCCCAGCGTGACGCCGCGCAGATAGGTCTGCGTCGAGTTGCGGTAGAGCACGTCGATCTCGCCGGACTGGAGCGCGGTGAAGCGGTTCTGCGCGGTCAGCGAGACGTAGCGCACCTTGCTGGCATCGCCGAGCACGCCGGCGGCGAGCGCGCGGCAATAATCGACGTCGAGACCCTTGTAGTTGCCTTGCGAATCCGGCGCGGAGAAGCCGGCAAAACCGGCGCTGACGCCGCATATCAGCGTGCCGCGGCTTTTCACCGTGTCGAGCGTTGCCGCCGACGCGACCACCGTCGATGCCGCGAGCACGCCGGCTATGATAACCACTCTTCTCATCATGCTATTCTCCCCTCAGTGATTGACACGACGCAATACGCTGTCGACGGCCGTGCCGAGCTTGTCGACGATCAGATCGATCTCCTCCGCGGAGGTGATATAGGGCGGCGCCAGCAGCACGTGGTCGCCACGGACGCCGTCCGCGGTGCCGCCGCCGGGATAGCAGCCGAGGCCGTTGGCGAAGGCCTCCGCCTTGATCTTCTGGTTCAGCTTCAGCGCGGGATCGAACGAGGTCCGGCTGGCGCGATCGGCGACGAGCTCGATGGCCCAGAACAGCCCGCGGCCCCTGATATCGCCGACATGGCGGTGATTGCCGAATCGCTCGGTGAGCCGCTGCTCGAGCTGCTTGCCGCGCTCCTTGACTCGGTCGAGCAGGCTGTCCTCGCGGATCACGTCCTGCACCGCGAGGGCGGCAGCGCAAGCGAGGGGATGAGCGAGATAAGTGTGGCCGTGCAGGAAGGCGCCCGAGCCTGAGCGGATTGTGTCGATGATCCTGCCGCTCGCGAGCATCGCGCCGATCGGCTGGTAGCCGCCGCCGAGGCCCTTGGCGATCGCCTGGATGTCGGGCGCGATGCCTTCCTGCTCCCAGGCATGCGTGGTGCCGGTGCGGCCCATGCCGCACATGACCTCGTCGAGGATGAGCAGCGCGCCGTGTCGGTCGCAGATCTCGCGCACCGCCTTGAAGTAACCGTCCGGCGCCGTCACGGCACCTGCGGTGGCGCCGACGACGGGCTCGGCGAGGAACGCGGCGACCGTATTGGGACCGAGGCGCTGAAACTCGGCTTCGAGCTCCGCCACAAGCCGGGCGACGAATTGCGCATCGGATTCGCCCTCGTGCTTCTCGTGATAGGCGAAGGCCGGGGTCACATGGCTGAAGGCGTCGGAGAGCAGCGGCGCATAGGGCGCACGCCGCCAGGCATTGCCGCCGGCGGCCAGCGCGCCGAGCGTGTTGCCGTGATAGCTCTGCCGCCGGGCGATGAAATGCTGCCGCTGCGGCTCGCCGCGTTCGATGAAATACTGCCGCGCGAGCTTGATGCTGGCCTCGATCGCCTCCGACCCGCCGCTGACGAAATAGGCGTAGGCGAGGCCGCCGGGCTCATGGCCGACCAGCGTCTCGGCAAGGGCCTCCGCCGGCTCGGACGAGAAGAAGGCTGTGTGGGCGTACGCCAGCGTCGAGGCCTGCTTCGTCATCGCCGCGATGACGCGTGGATGCTGGTGGCCGAGGCAAGAGACTGCCGCGCCGCCGGAGGCGTCGATCACGCGGCGTCCATCCTCGGCAAAGAGATAGACGCCTTCGCCGCCGATCGCCTTGGGCGGCGTTTCGCGCAGCGAGCGATGCAGCACGCGGCTGGTGCGAGCGGCCATGGGTCAACCTTTCTCTGAAACGTAAGTTGAGGCCGCGGCCAGCCGCGCCTCGGTATTCTCCAGGCGCTTCTTCGCCGCCGTGCCGCCGAGCGAAAACGTCACGGCGGCGAGCGATTGCGCGATGGCAATGGCGCCGGTGAGGCTCGGGAAAAAGCCGGGAGAGGAGGCCGCCTCGAACAGCAGCACGTGGTCGGCGCCTTCAGCCATCGGCGCCGAAGGGCTATCGGCGATCGCGATCAAGGCCGCGCCGGAGCGATAGGCGGCCTGCGCAACCCGGACGCTCGCATGGGTGTAGGGCATGAAGCCGACGACGATGACGGCCTCGCCGGGCCGGAACGCGCCCATGTCGAGATCATCGGGGCCGGACGCGCCGACGAGTTGCACCTGTTCGGGACGAAACAGCCGGAGCTCGTAGTTCAACAGTTCCGCGACGCTGCGGCAGCTTCGGTAGCCGGTGATCCAGATCCGCTTTGCGTCGTGCAGCGCGCGCGCCGCCTCCGTAATCGGCTGGGCCGGGATGCGCGGAAGGCCGGCGGCCTCGGCCTCCAGCTTTTCGGTGACGAGCGCGACATCGGCGTTCGGGCCGTGGCGTCGGCTCCGGGCGCGGCCGGAGAACGGCGCAATCTGCGAAGGCCGCCGTGCCTCCGTCAACGCCGCACGCAACTCATCCCAGCCCGAATAGCCGATCGCCTTGGCAAGCCGCGTGAACGCGGCGGGATCGGCACCGGCAACCGCTGCGAGATCGCGCATCGAACGCGTCGTGGCGTCGTAATCATTGGCCGCGACGAAACGCCCGACCTCCTGCAACCGCATCGGAAGCGATGGCAATGCAATGCGCAGTTCGCTCAGCGGCGAGGATTTCGCGGGCTCGGCCATGAAACATTTGTTGCACGAAGCAGAGTTTGGTGCAACACTTGACGTACGCCGCCGGAAATCGTTGTCTCGAGAAGGATTTTTGTGCTGTGACGTCAGACGCTCCGAGACCGCCGCCGCGCCGCCGCTTCTTCGGCGCCTTCGGGCAGCGCGAGCTGAAAGGCCTGTTCTGGCAGGCCCTGGTGGTCGGGATCGCGGTCGCGGTCATCGTCTTTCTCTGGTCCAACACGGTCACCAATCTCTCCGCGCGCCGCATCACGACCGGTTTTGCCTTCCTCGGCCGTGAGGCCGGCATGCCCATCTCCGATAGCCTGCTGGCCTACAATCCGAGAGACTCATATCTCTGGGCCTTCGTCGTCGGCATCGCCAACACACTGCGCGTCGCCGTGATCGGAATCGTGCTTGCAACGATCCTGGGCACGGTGATCGGCATCTCGCGGCTGTCGGCCAACTGGCTGCTGTCGCGGCTGGCCGCGGTGTATGTCGAAACGCTCCGCGACATCCCGCTGCTGCTCCAGCTCCTGTTCTGGTACGTGCTGATGCAGGCGCTGCCGGCCGCGCGCGCGGCATGGCGGCCGATCGAGGGCGTGTTCCTGTCCAATCGCGGTCTGATCCTGCCGGCGATTCCGATCGGGACGCCGCAGCTTTGGGTGCTCGGCACCGCAGTGCTCGGACTTGTCGTATTCTATGTCATCCAGCGGCGGCTCATCGCGCAGCAAATGCGCGACGGCAAGCCGCGGCCGGCCTGGCCTTTCGGACTCGGATTGCTCGTTGTGTTGCCTGCGGCGGTGTCCGTGCTTCTCGGCGTGTCCTGGACGATCGAATGGCCTGAGTTGCGCGGCTTCAACTTCGTCGGCGGGCTGACGCTGGCGCCGGAATATTTTGCGCTGCTGATCGCGCTCGTCACCTACACCTCGGCCTTCATCGCCGAGATCGTGCGCAGCGGCATCCAGTCGGTGCCGCGCGGCCAATGGGATGCCGCCAATGCGCTCGGATTGCGCCGCAGCTTCATGCTGCGGCAGATCATCCTGCCACAGGCGCTACGCGTCATCGTGCCGCCGATGACGAGCCAGTACCTCAACCTGACCAAGAATTCTTCGCTCGCGGTGGCGATCGGCTATCAGGACGTGGTCTCGATCGCCAACACGACGCTGAACCAGACCGGGCAGGCGATCGAGGCCATTGCCTTGATCATGGCGGTGTTTCTCACCATCAGCCTCGGCATCAGCTTCTTCATGAACTGGTACAATTCGCGCATCGCGCTGGTGGAGCGCTGACCATGACGGCGATCGCCGACATTCCGGAAGCACCGCGCGCCGCCCGGCGCCCGCAGATCGGCAACCCGGTGCTGCGCTGGCTGCGCACCAATCTGTTCTCGTCGATCCCGAACGGCATCGTCTCGGTCATCTTGCTGACCGTGCTCGCAAAGGCCATCTTCAGCTTCGCGCAGTGGGGCATCGCCAATGCGGTCTGGCTCACCCCGGCGAACGATTCCAGCGCCTGCCGCGCGGTACGCGGCGTCGGCGCATGCTGGGCGATCATCCCCGAGAAATACCGCTTCATCCTGTTTGGCACCTATCCGTTCGACGAGCAGTGGCGGCCGGCGCTGGCGGTACTGCTGTTCATCGCCCTGTTCTATCTCTCCAGCCGCCGCGCCTTATGGCGGCGCGAGTTGGCCTATCTCTGGATCGGAGCGCTCGCGCTGATCAGCGTGCTGATGTGGGGCGGCATACTTGGCTTGTCGTTCGTCTCGCAAGACCGTTGGGGCGGCTTGCCGGTGACGCTGATCCTGGCGACCTTCGGTCTGGCCTTCGGCTTCCCGCTCGGCATCCTCGTCGCGCTTGGCCGGCGCTCAAAACTGCCGGCGATCCGCTCGCTGAGCGTGCTCTATGTCGAGCTGATCCGCGGCGTGCCGCTGGTCAGTCTGCTGTTCATGGCGAGCGTGATGTTTCCGCTGTTCATGCCGAACGGATTCAACATCGACAAGCTCCTGCGCGCGCAGGTCGCAATCATCCTGTTCGCGGGTGCCTATCTTGCCGAAGTCATTCGCGGCGGCCTCCAGGCCGTGCCCCGCGGACAATACGAGGCCGCCGACGCGCTCGGCCTGTCCTACTGGCGCAAGAACTGGCTGATCGTCCTGCCGCAGGCGATCCGCCACGTCATCCCGCCGCTGGTCAACACCTTCATCGCCTTCTTCAAGGACACCAGCCTCGTTCTGATCATCGGTATCTTCGACCTGCTGACCACGGCCAAGACCGCGATCATCGATCCGGCGTGGCAGCAATTCTCCGTCGAAGTCTACATCTTCGTCGCCGGGATCTATTTTGTCTTCTGCTTCGCGATGTCGCGGTATAGCCGGAGCCTGGAGGCGACGAGCGGAAGGTGAGGATTCTTCACCTCGTCCCGTTTGCGGGGAGAGGTCGATCGCGAAGCGATCGGGTGAGGGGGAATCTCCGCGAGTTGAACTGTCACCGTCTTCGCGGAAGCAGCCCCTCACCCCAACCCTCTCCCCGCAAGAGCGGGGCGAGGGAGTCTACCGAGCCCGCTGCGTCTTCCTCGTTCTACTTCTTCACCCGCGGATCAATCGGCGTCGTGCCGCGCACGCCCAGAATATCCTCCAGCACCTTCGCGCCGGCGATCACCTGCGCATCCGCGCGCGGAGCCCCGACGATTTGCAGCCCGACCGGCAGGCCCGACGCGGTGAAGCCGCACGGCAGCGACAGCGCGGGACAGCAGGCGAGCGTGATGGCATAGACGATGCCGAGCCACTCGACGTAATTGTCGAACCTCTTGCCGGCGCATTCGGCGACATAGCGGTGCTCGATTGGGAAGGGCGGCACGATCGTGGTCGGTACCAGCAGCAGATCGTAGCTCTTGAAGAACTCGACCGCACGCGCGGTCATGCCGACGCGCTGCGCCTCGGCGCGTTCGAGCTGCTCGATCGTGAGCTTGAGGCCTTCCTCGATGTTCCAGATCACTTCGGGCTTGAGCAGGTCGCGCTTGGTGCGCAGCAGCTGCGCCTTGCTGATCGCGAAGTCGAACGCGCGCAGTACGTGGAAGCACTCATGCGCCTCGCGCCAATCCGGATGCGCCTCCTCGACGATGGTGCCGGCTTCGGCGAAGCGTTCCGCCGCCTTCCGCGTGATCGCTTTGACTTCGGGATCCACCGGTGTGATGCCGAGGTCTGGCGAGTAGGCGATGCGCTTCGGCTTCTTGCCCGATTGTGCCGCTAACAGGAATGAGGTCGCAGGCGCGGGAAGCGACAATGGATCGGCCGCATAGTCGCCACTCATGGCATCGAGCAGCAGCGCGAGATCCTCGACGTTGCGTGCCATCGGACCGACGACGCCGAGGTTACGATCGATGGCTGATTTTGGAGTATGCGCGACCCGGCCAATGCTGGGCCGCATGCCCACGACGCCGCAGAAAGCTGCCGGACTGCGCAGACTGCCTCCCATGTCGGAGCCTTGCGCGAGCCAGGCCATGCCGGTGGCGAGCGCAACGGCCGCGCCGCCTGACGAGCCGGCTGCCGATTTGGACGTATCCCAGGGATTGAGGGTCGCGCCGAACACCTCGTTGAAGGTGTTGGCGCCCGCACCGAATTCCGGCGTGTTCGACTTGGCATAGACGACCGCGCCGTTGGCCTCGAGATTCTCGACCAGGATGTCAGACGTCGCCGGGATGTTGTCCTTGAAGATCGGCGAGCCCTGGGTGTTCAGCACGCCAGCAACATCGGTCAGGTCCTTGATTGGCACCGGCAGGCCTGCAAGCAGCCCGCGCGCGCCGGCGGGCTTCCGCATCAGCGCCTTTGCGCTATCCCGCGCGCGCTCGAAGCACAGCGTCGGCAGCGCGTTGACCTTGCCATCGACTTCACCGATGCGCTTCTCAAGCACATCCAAGAGCTCCAGTGGCGAGACGTCGCCGGACCGCAGCTTGTCGACGACGGTGCACGCGGTTTCGCGGATCAGGTCTTGAGACAACTATTTTACTCCTAACTCTGGACTGTCATTCCGGGGTGACCGAAGGGCGAACCCGGAATCTCGAGATTCCGGGTTCGATGCTTCGCATCGCCCCGGAATGACCGCGTCTAAATCATCTCGGGGCAATCAACCCCATCCCGCGCTGATTCCGCCATCCACCGTGTAAATCACGCCCGACGTATACCCCGCGCGATCCGACGCCAGGAACGCCATGAGGTCGCCGATCTCGCGCGCATGGGCAGGCCTGCCGAGCGGCAGGCTCTTCTGAAATTCCTTGTAGCGGCTCTCGTCGCCGAACTGGTGCTTTGCCCGCGTCTTCAGCAGGGTGACGTGACGGTCGGTGCCGACAGGGCCGGGATTGATGCCGACCACGCGGATGTTGTCGGCGAGGCTCTTGCCCCCGAGCGCGCGGGTGAAGGCCATCAGCGCCGCATTACCGGCGCTGCCGCAAATGTAGTTGGCGTCGAATTTCTCGCCGGCCGCGCCGATGTCGTTGACGATCACGCCGCCGCCCTTCGCCTTCATCTGCGCATAGATCATGCGCGTGAGGTTGATGTAGCCGAACACTTTCAATTCCCAGGCGTGGCGCCAGGTCGCCTCGTCGATCTTGTCGATGGAGCCACCGGGAATATCGCCGGCATTGTTGACGAGGACGTCGATGTCGGCGGCTTCCTTGGCGAGCCGCGTCAAATCCTCGCTCTTGCGCAGATCCACGATGCACGTGGCGGCATCGATCTGGTGCGCCGAGCGCAAGCGCTCGGCCAGAGCCTTGAGCTGATCGCCGTTGCGGGCGGCGAGGAGGAGATGGCAGCCTTCCTCGGCAAAGGCCTCGGCGGCGGCTGCGCCGATGCCCTTGGACGCGCCCGTGATCAGGACGCGCTTGCCACGCAGATGCAGATCCATGGGAGTTACTCGCAGGAGAGGAACGGGAATAAAATCAGTAGGCGGTCGGCCGCGCCATGGTCAACATTGCAGTGCAGCGTTGCACTGCCGCCGCGTTTGGTCCATTGCAGTGCGGTCAAAAAGGCGGCGGCTGCCGGAGCAATCAAGGACGTTCTCGATGAGCAAGAAACAATACCGGATCGCGGTCATTCCCGGCGACGGCATCGGCAAGGAAGTGATGCCCGAAGGTCTGCGCGTCCTGGAGACCGCGGCGAAGAAGCACGGCGTGTCCCTTCATTTCGATCATTTCGACTTCTCGTCCTGGGACTATTACGAGAAGCACGGCCAGATGATGCCGGACGATTGGAAGGATAAGATCGGCAAGCACGATGCCATCTATTTCGGCGCGGTCGGCTGGCCGGCCAAGATTCCGGATCACGTCTCGCTTTGGGGTTCGCTGATCAAGTTCCGCCGCGAGTTCGATCAGTATGTGAATCTGCGCCCGGTACGGCTGATGCCGGGCGTTCCGTCCCCGCTGGCAAACCGCAAGCCCGGCGACATTGATTTCTGGGTGGTGCGCGAGAACACCGAAGGTGAATATTCCTCCGTCGGCGGTCGCATGTTCCCGGACACCGACCGTGAGTTCGTAACGCAGCAGACCGTGATGACCCGCATCGGCGTCGATCGCATCCTGAAGTTCGCGTTCGAGCTCGCGCAGTCGCGGCCGAAGAAGCACCTGACCTCGGCGACCAAGTCGAACGGCATCTCCATCACCATGCCCTATTGGGACGAGCGCGTGGAGGCGATGGCAACAAAGTTTCCGGGCGTGAAGTGGGACAAGTACCACATCGACATCCTGACCGCGAACTTCGTGCTGCATCCGGATTGGTTCGACGTCGTGGTCGGCTCCAATCTGTTCGGCGACATCCTGTCCGACCTCGGCCCGGCCTGCACCGGGACCATCGGCATCGCGCCGTCGGGCAACATCAATCCCGAGGGCAATTTCCCGTCGGTGTTCGAGCCGGTGCACGGCTCGGCGCCCGACATCGCGGGGCAGGGCATCGCCAATCCGATCGGCGCAATCTGGTCCGGCGCGATGATGCTCGAACATCTCGGCGAGAAGGAAGCCGGCAAGTCGATCGTCGATGCAATCGAGCGCACGCTGGCCGAGCGCACGCTGCGCACCAAGGACCTCGGCGGCAACGCCGACACCACGGCTTGCGGCAAGGCGGTTGCGGACATGGTGGATTAAGGCAGGCCACCAACCACGCGTCGTCCCGGCGAAGGCCGGGACCCAATACCCCAGGGAGGAGTTGCGGTACTCGCGGGTAACCGCGAGTCTTCGCCAAACCACTTCCTGCGGTTATGGGTCCCGGATCTGCGCTGCGCTTGTCCGGGACGACACCGGTTTATAATGGCTCAGCCCGCGATCTTCTCGATCGCCGCCTGATCCAGTCCGAACTTCTTCCCGGCCTCCAAGATCTCCTGCCAGGTGGTCGGATCAACCGGAATACCCTCAGCCAGGCGCTTCTGCTTCGTCTCGCGCTCGGGCTCGCCGGCGATCTTTACCTTGTCGACGCCGGCAGCGGGCGGTGAGCCGGTGTGCCAGGCGACGAAGCTCTCGACTTCGCGCGCGAGATTGTCACCGGTGCCGAGCTTGCCGGGGTCGATGACGATCGAGAGCATGCCGTTGAGGACGTTGTACTTGCCATCGGAGGGGCCCTTGACCACCTGTCCGCCGGAGAGCGCGCCGCCGAGGATTTCGCACACCAGCGCGAGCCCCGAACCCTTGTGCTCGCCGAACGGCAGGATGGCGCCGTGCGGTGGGATCACGGTGTAGCGCGGGTTGGTGGTCGGCTTGCCCTCGTTGTCGATGATGGTGCCGGGCTCGAGCTCGACGCCCTTGTTGTGGGCGACGCGGGTCTTGCCCTGCGCGATCCTGCTGGTGGCGAAGTCGAGCACGATCGGGTCCTTGCCCGCGCGCGGGATGCCGACGCAGAACGGGTTGGTGCCGTGGCGCCCATCGCTGCCGCCCCAGGGAGCCACGATCGGACGCGAGATCACATTGACGAAGTGGATCGAGACCAGCCCGTGATCGATGCACTGCTCGGCCCAGTGGCCGATGCGGCCGATGTGGTGTGAGTTCGAAAGGCCGACGAGGCACACGCCGTTGCGCTTGGCGCGCTCGGCTGCCAGCTCCATCGCTTCATGGCCGATCACTTGGCCGTACCCGGTGAGCCCGTCGAGGGTGAGAAGCGGACCGGTGTCGAGCACGATCTTGACGTGCTGGTTCACGGCGAGGCCGCCCGTGGTGACGCTCTGGACATAGCGTGGGATCATGCCGACGCCGTGCGAGTCGTGTCCCTTGAGGTTGGCCTCGACCAGATTAGTGGACACGAGCTCGGCCTCGCGGTCCGTGGAGCCGCCGGCCTTGACGATGGCACTGATGGCTTCGATGAGCGGCTGTGCCTTGATGGTGCGGTAATCGGCCATTGTTAGTGCTCTTATCCCTTCCCAATATTGCGGTGCGTAGGGTGGGTTAGGCGAAGCCGTAACCCACCTCTTCTGTCTTCGCGGACGTCGAGAGTGGTGGGTTACGCTTCGCTAACCCACCCTACGTTTTCACGATCCGGCGGCAGTGCTCCCACGCCGCGCCAATCAGGTTCTCGCTCGCCTCCGGTGTGCGGAAGGCCGAATGCGCCGACAGCGTCACGTTGGGCAGCTTGGTCAGCGGATGATCGCCGGGCAGGGGCTCGATGTTGAACACGTCGAGGCCGGCGTGGCGGATGTGGCCCGACTTCAGCGCATCGATCATGGCGGCCTCGTCGACGACGGCGGCGCGGGCGGTGTTGATGAGGATGACGCCTGGCTTCATCTTCGCGATCATCTCGCGGGTGATCATGCCGCGTGTCTCGTCGTTGAGCAGCAGATGCAGCGATACGACGTCTGCTCTCGCCAAAACCGTGTCGAGATCGGCGAATTCCACGCCCGGATAGCTCTTCGGCGAGCGGTTCCAGGCGATCACCTTCATGCCGCTGCCCGAGGCAATGCGCGCGACCTCCGCGGCAATACCGCCGAAGCCGATCAGGCCGAGCGTCTTGCCGGTGAGCTGCATGCCGTCTTCGCGGAGCCAGTTTCCGCCGCGCATCTCGCGGTCCATCATCGCGATGACGCGGGCCGAAGCCCACATCAGCGCGATCGCGCATTCCGCGACCGCCGTGTCGCCATAGCCCTTGATCAGGTGCACGGAGATGCCGAGCTCGGCGAGCTCCTCCGGATTCATGTAGCTGCGCGCGCCGGTGCCGAGGAACACGACGTGCTTCAACCCTGCGCAGTTCTTTGCGACATCGGTCGGCAGCGCGGTGTGGTCGACGATCGCGATCTCGGCGCCGTCGAGGATTTCAGGATATTGTTCGGGCTTGATGTCGGGATCCCTGTGGATCCGAACCTTGGGATCGCCCGGTTGCTCCAGCCGCTCCATGATCACGGCAAGAGCCTCATTGGCGTCGACGAAAACTCCGCGCATGGTTCTCTCCGGTCAGGATGCGACGCCGGCGATCGCCAGCACCGTGTGCATGAGGACGTTAGTGCCCGCGGCGCAATCGGGCTGCGTGGCGTCTTCCAGCTCGTTATGGCTGATGCCGTCCTTGCAGGGCACGAACACCATTGCGGCCGGCATGATTGTGTTGAGGTTGCAGGCGTCGTGGCCGGCGCCGGAGGTGATGCGGCGAGAGGGGTAGCCGAGCGTCTTCGCCGCGTTCTCGACTGCGGCAATCAATTTGGGATCGAAATGCGTCGGCGGCTTGCGCCAGACCAGGTCGATCTTCACCTCGACCTTGCGGCGTGCGGCGATCTCGGCGATCGCGCTGCGAAGATCGCGATCGAGAGCATCCATGATCGCGCCATCGGCGCTGCGGCAATCCATCGTGAAGGCGATCTCGCCGGGAATGACATTGCGGGAGGGGTTTGCGATCACGGCCTCGCCGATGGTGCCGACGGCCTTCGGCCCGTGCTTCTTCGCAATGGCCTCCATCGCCAGCACGATCTCGGACAGGGTCGCCAGCGCATCGCGCCGCAGCGGCATCGGCGTCGATCCGGCATGGCTTTCAAAGCCGGAAATCCTGCCGTCGTACCAGAGCACGCCCTGTCCGGAATCGACCACGCCGATGGTCTTGCCTTCGGCTTCCAGGATCGGGCCCTGCTCGATGTGCAACTCGACGAAGCAGCCGAGCTTCTGGAACCCGACCGGCTTGTCGCCGCGATAGCCGATGCCGTCGAGCGCCTGGCCGACGGTGGTGCCGTCGGCGTCCTTGCGCGACAGGATGTCGTCGGTGGTGAAGTCGCCGACATAGGCGGCGGAGGCCATCATCGCGGGAGCGAAGCGCGAGCCCTCTTCGTTGGTCCAGTTGACGACGCAGATCGGCGCCTCGGTCTCGATCCCGGCGTCGTTCAGCGTGCGGATCACTTCGAGCGCACCAAGCGTTCCCAGAATGCCGTCATACTTGCCGCCGGTGGGTTGCGTGTCCAAATGCGAGCCGATGCCGACCGGCGGCTTCGACATGTCGCGGCCCTTGCGCAGGCCGAACTGCGAGCCGAGCGCATCGGTGTGCACTTCCAAGCCGGCGTCCTCGCAGGCCTTGCGGAACCAGTCGCGCACCAGCTTGTCCTCCGCGCTCAGGGTCAGCCGCCGCACGCCGCCCTTGGCCGTCGCGCCGAACTGCGCGGTCTCGTGGATGGAGCCCCAGAGGCGGGCGGAATCGATTTGCAAATTGGTGGCGGCTCGGCTCATGCGGTCAGTCCATCTTAGCTGTCATTCCGGGGCTCGCGAAGCGAGAACCCGGAATCTCGAGATTCCGGGTTCGCTCTTCGAGCGCCCCGGAATGACGAAAGAAAATCCGGCGCCTGTTTCAATGACGCGCCGGCGCGGGCGCGTCAACTGCGAGGCTGCTCTGCGCAATCTGACATGCAAGCTCTGCGACCCGCTGCACCGCCACGACGTCGGGCGAGGCGAGCCAGCTCGCGGTGAATGTCAGCGGCGCGATCTTGAGATCGGTGTCGAGCAGTTGCAGCCGCCCGTCTGCAAGCTCGCTCTCGACGATGGCGTCGGGGATCACGGCGATGCCGAGGCCCTCGACCGCCATGTGGATGACGGTCGCAAGCGAGGCGGAGGCGTGCAGCCGGATCGGCGGCAGCTCCGGCCGGTCGAACACTTCGCGCACGACCTCGTAGGGCCGCGTCTTCCGCGGGAAGGTGATGATCGGAAATCGCGCGAGCTCGGCCCGCGTCACCGGTCCATGGCCGAGGCCGAGCGAGGGGCTGGCGAGAAAGCCGATCGGATAGTCGGCAAGGACGCGATTGTGCACCCCGGAGGCCGAGAGCGGACCGACGACGAAAGCAAGCTCGATCTCCTGCGCGAGCAGGCGCGCGGTGAGGTTCGGCGTGATGTCGACCTCGATCTCCAGCGACAGGTTCGGGTAGACTTGGTTCATGCTCTTCACGAGCCGCGGCAGCCAGGTGTGCACGATGGTTTCGGCGACGCCGAGCCGCATCACGCCGCGCATTGCCGAGCGGTCGCCGATCTCGGCGATCATCGCGGCGCGCAGGCCGATCAGCTTCTCCGCATAGACCATCATCTGCCGGCCGCTTGGCGTCGGCGAGGCCACGCGGTGGTCGCGGTTCAACAGCTTCACCCCCAGCTCGCGCTCGAGCTGGGCGATGCGCTGGGAGATCGCCGGCTGGGTCGTATTGAGGCGTGCTGCGGCGCCGCGAAAGCTGCCGAGCTTCACAACCCAGAGGAATGTCTCGATCGATCTGAAGTCCAGCATTGGAAGGATTTTCCTGACCGATAAATGAAATTTATCGATATTGATTAGAAAGGAAGATTAGACTTTATAGCACGCGTGGTGTTGGCTTGTCTTTGTCGAGTTTATAGGCAGGTCGATCTCATGACTGTTTTGGTGGCAGTGCAGCAAACTGAAACGCCCGACACGCTCCCGAGCCGCAAGGCGCGGCTCGCCTATCGCGAGGGGCTGGTCGCCTCCACCGCCGGCGTCGCCCCCGGCTTCGTCCAGGGCAATCTGGCCATCCTGCCGGCGGAACATGCCGGCGCCTTTCACCGCTTCTGCCAGCTCAACCCCAAGCCATGCCCGATCATCGGCATGTCCGACGTCGGCAGTCCGCACATCCCGGCGCTGGGCGCCGATCTCGACATTCGCACCGACGTGCCGCGCTATCGCGTCTGGCGCGACGGCGATGTCGTGGACGAGCCGACCGACGTCACCAAATACTGGCGCGACGATCTCGTGACCTTCGTGCTTGGCTGCTCGTTCTCGTTTGAAGAGGCGCTGCTCGACGAGGGCATGCCGATCCGCCACATCGAGCACAATGTGCGCGTGCCGATGTATCGCACCAACATCGCCTGCGGCGAGTCCGGTCCCTTCGCCGGCCCCATGGTGGTGTCGATGCGTCCGTTCAAGCCGGCGGATGCGATCCGCGCGGTGCAGATCACCTCGCGCTATCCGGCCGTGCACGGCGCGCCCGTGCATCTCGGCCATCCGCATCTGATCGGCATCAAGGACATCGCCAAGCCCGATTACGGCGATCCGGTGCCAGTCGCCGACGACGAGATCCCGGTGTTCTGGGCCTGCGGCGTGACGCCCCAATCGGTCATCAACGCTGCCAGGCTTCCGTTCGCGATCACGCATTCACCGGGCCTGATGCTGGTGACGGATCTGAAGAACAGGACCATGGCCGTGATTTAGTGGGCAGTGTTTGCCGCTTCTTCGAGCTTTACCGCATCCATCAATCGCTTCATTCGATCAGCCGAAATTCAGTAGCAAGAGGACTTTGCCATGACGATCACTCGCCGCGACGTATTGTTGGGAGCCACCGCTACGGCCGCGCTCGTGCCGCTGGCAGCGCGCGCACAGACTTCGGAAGTCGTGATCGGCGTGATCTATCCGTTCTCCGGCGGCAGCGCGCAGCAGGGCGTCGACGCGCAGAAGGCGTATGAGACCGCGCTCGAGGTCATCAACAAGAACACCGATTTCGACCTGCCGCTGGCGAAGGGCGAGGGCCTGCCGGGTCTCGGCGGGGCAAAAGTGCGCCTCGTCTTCGCCGACCACCAAGCCGATCCGCAGAAGGGCCGCGCCGAGGCCGAGCGCCTGATCACGCAAGAGAAGGTCTGCGCCATCATCGGTACCTATCAGAGCGCGGTCGCCGTCACCGTCAGCCAGATCTGCGAGCGCTATCAGATCCCGTTCGTCTCCGCGGACAACTCCTCGCCCAGCCTGCACCGCCGCGGCCTGAAATATTACTTCCGCGCCGCGCCGCACGACGAGATGTACTCGGCCGCGATGTTCGACTTCTTCGATGCATTGAAGAAGAAGGGCACCAAGATCGAGACGCTGTCGCTGTTCCACGAGGACACCATCTTCGGCACCGATTCCGGCAACGCCCAGGCCAAGATCGCCGGCGAGCGCGGCTACAAGATCGTCTCCGACATCAAGTATCGCGCCAACTCGCCCTCGCTCTCGGCCGAGGTGCAGCAGCTCAAGAGCGCGAACGCCGACGTGTTGATGCCCTCGAGCTACACCACTGACGGCATCCTGCTGGTGAAGACCATGGGCGAGCTCGGTTACAAGCCGAACGCGATCGTCGCGCAGGACGCCGGCTTCTCCGAGAAGGCGCTCTACGACGCCGTCGGCGACAAGCTCGAAGGCGTGATCTCGCGCGGCACCTTCTCGCTCGATCTCGCGCAGAAGCGCCCGATGGTCGGCAAGATCAACGATATGTTCAAGACGCGGTCGGGCAAGGATTTCAACGATCTCACCTCGCGTCAGTTCATGGGCCTGATCATCCTCGCCGACGCCATCAGCCGCGCCAAGTCGACCGACGGCGAAAAGATCCGCGACGCGCTGGCCGCCACCGACATCCCGGGCGAGCAGACCATCATGCCCTGGAAGCGCGTCAAGTTCGACGAGATGGGCCAGAACAACGACGCCGACCCGGTGCTGCTGCAATATGTCGGCGGCAAGTTCGTCACCATCTTCCCGCCGCAAGCCGCGATCGCCGAGGCGATCTGGCCGATGAAGTAAGACACGGCGAGCGGGAGCACAGATCGTAGCTCCCGCCCTCATCCTGAGGAGCGGGCGCAGCCCGCGTCTCGAAAGACGAGGGCTGGGCCATCCTTCGAGACGCGCGCGGTGCGCGCTCCTCAGGATGAGGACGTAGTTCGGGGGACAGACTTTTGACAGCCCAAACCATTATCCAAAGTCTCGCGAGCGGCCTCCTGATGGGCCTGCTCTACGGACTCATCGCCGTCGGCCTCGCGCTGATCTTCGGCCTGATGGACGTCACGAACTTCGCCCATGGCGAGTTCCTGATGCTCGCGATGTACCTGTCCTTTTTTCTGTTCGCCTTCTTCGCGATCGATCCCCTGCTATCGGCGCCATTGGTCGCCGCGGCCATGTTCGTTTTCGGAGCGGTGGTCTATCTGCTCGTTGTACGCTTTGCCATGCGGGCCAAGGCCAATGCCGGCATGGTGCAGATCTTCACCACCTTCGGCCTCGCCATCCTCATGCGCGGCCTCGCGCAGTTCTTCTTCACGCCGGACTATCGCAGCATTCCGCAGTCCTGGTTCGGTGGCAAAACCATCTCGATCGCCGGCATCTTCCTGCCGGCGCCGCAACTCATCGGCGCGCTGGTCTCGATCCTGGCCTTCGCCGGGCTCTATTTGTTCATCCACCGCACTGATTTCGGCCGTGCGCTGGAAGCGACCCGGGAAGATCCCGGCGCCGTGGCGCTGGTCGGCATCGACAAGAATCGCGTGTTCGCGCTCGGCTGGGGGCTTGGTGCCGCGCTGGTCGGCCTCGCTGGAGCGATCATGGCAAGCTTCTTCTATATCTATCCCGACGTCGGTGCGTCCTTTGCGCTGATCGCCTACGTCACGGTCGCGCTCGGCGGCTTCGGCAGCGTGTTCGGCGCTTTCGCCGGCGGGATCATCGTCGGCCTGGTCGAGGCCACCACCGCGCTGGTGCTGCCGCCGTCGCTGAAATCGGTCGGCATCTACGCCGTCTACCTGCTGGTCGTCTTCATCCGGCCGCGCGGCCTGTTCGGATCGATGTGATGGACAAGGATTTCGCCGCGCGGCGCCGCCGCGACCTCATCATCGCAGCGGTGCTGACCGCCCTGGCGGCGCTCGCTCCGCTGTTCATCAAGGACGTCTACGTCCAGAACATCCTGATCCTGACCTTGATGTATGCGGCGCTGTCGCAGAGCTGGAACATTCTCTCCGGCTATTGCGGCCAGATCTCGCTGGGACATGCGCTCTATTTCGGCATCGGCGCCTACACCACCGAGCTTCTGTTCACCAAGTTCGGCGTGCTGCCATGGTTCGGCATGCTCGCCGGCGGCGCAGTCGCGGCCGCGATCGCGATGGGGCTCGGCTATCCCTTCTTCCGCCTGCGCGGCCATTATTTCGTGATCGCGACCATCGTCATCGCCGAGATCGGGCTGCTGTTGTTCCAGAACTGGGAATGGGCGGGGGCCGCGATGGGAATCACCATTCCGGTGCGCGGCGACAGTTGGCTGAAGTTCCAGTTCATGCGCAGCAAGCTGCCGTACTTCTATTTCGCACTGGTGCTATGCAGCCTCGCCTGGTTCGTCACCTGGTGGTTAGAGGACTCCAAATGGGGCTTCTGGTGGCGCGCGGTGAAGGACAATCCGGAAGCGGCCGAGAGCCTCGGCGTCGTCGTGTTCAACTCCAAGATGGGCGCGGCTGCCGTCTCCGCTTTCCTCGTTGCCATCGGCGGCGCCTTCTACGCGCAGTTTCTCGCCTATATCGATCCTGAAAGCGTCATGGGCTTCCAGTTCTCGCTGCTGATGGCGTTGCCGGCGGTGCTTGGCGGCATCGGCACCCTCTGGGGGCCCGTGTTAGGGGCGGTCATCCTGATCCCGATGACGGAGCTGACGCGCTCCTATATCGGCGGCTCCGGCCGCGGCGTCGACCTCATCGTCTACGGCACGCTGATCGTGTTGATTTCGCTCGCCCTGCCGCAGGGTCTGGTGAGTCTGTTCTCTCGTGCGAAGCGGAAGGGAGCCACGCGATGATCCCGCTGCTTGAAACCCGCGGCGTCTGGCAGCGGTTCGGCGGCCTCGTCGCCAACAGCGACGTCTCGATCTCGGTCGGCCGCGGCGAGATCGTCGGCCTGATCGGCCCGAATGGTGCCGGCAAGTCGACGTTGTTCAATCTCATCGCCGGCGTGCTGCCGCCGACGCAAGGCTCGATCTGGTTCGACGGCGAGGATGTCACCAGCATGCCGGCAGCCGAGCGCTGCCAGCGCGGCGTTGGCCGCACCTTCCAGGTGGTCAAGAGCTTCGAGACCATGACTGTTATCGACAACGTCATCGTCGGTGCGCTCGTGCGCAACACCGTGATGCGCGAGGCACGCCGCAAGGCGCATGAGGTGCTCGAATTTACCGGCCTTGCCGCGCGCGCCAACGTGCTCGCGAGCGACCTCGTGCCGGCCGAAAAACGCCGCCTCGAAGTCGCGCGCGCGCTTGCGACAGAACCGAAACTGCTGCTGCTCGACGAAGTCCTCACCGGCCTGACGCCGACCGAGGCACAGACCGGTGTGGCGCTGGTGCGCAAGGTGCGTGACGCCGGCATCACCGTGCTGATGGTCGAGCACGTCATGGAGATCGTGATGCCGCTGGTCGACCGGGCCATCGTGCTCGACCTCGGCAAGGTGCTGGTCGAGGGCAAGCCCACTGAAATCGTCCGCGATCCCAAGGTGATCAGCGCATATCTGGGAGATCGTCATGCTGTCGGTGCGTGAAGTCACGACCGCCTATCAGGGCCTGGTCGCGATCTCCGCGGTCAGCATCGAGGTCGCCAAGGGCGAGATCGTCTGCGTCGCCGGCGCCAACGGCGCGGGCAAGTCGACGCTGCTCAAATCCATCGCCGGTGCCGAGCGCCCGCGTTCGGGCACGGTGACGTTCGACGGCAAGCGCCTCGACGGCATGGCGCAGCATCACATCACCGCGACCGGCATCGCCTATGTGCCGGAGAACCGCCGCCTGTTTCCGCGCCTCTCCGTGCGCGACAATCTGCGCCTCGGCAGCTATCTCTATCGCGGCGAGGCCGACCGCGAGAGTCCGCTCGATCTCGTGTTCCAGCTGTTTCCGCGTCTCTCGGAACGGCTCGAACAGCGCGCCGAGACCCTCTCCGGCGGCGAGCAGCAGATGCTCGCGATCGGCCGTGCGCTGATGACGCGCCCGCGGCTGTTGATGCTGGACGAGCCTTCGCAGGGCATCATGCCGAAGCTGGTCGACGAGATATTCCAGGCCGTGAAGCGCATCCGCGATGCCGGCATGACCGTGCTGATCGTCGAGCAGCGCATGGCGGAGTGCCTGGAGATCGCCGACCGCGCCTACATCCTGCAAACCGGCCGCGTGCTGATGCAGGGCGCAGCAAGCGAGATCAAGGGCAATCCGGACGTGCGCAAGGCGTATCTCGGGCTGTAGCATCGCCGCGAGCACAGTCGTCATCCTGAGGTGCGCGCTCTTGCGCGCCTCGAAGGATGAGCAGCAAGCGCCTGTAGCCCATCCTTCGAGGCTCCCGGCGCGATGCTTCGCATCGCGCCGCTCGCACCTCAGGATGACGGCGGTGTGTGGGGTTCGTGCCCGTGCTCCGGCAGCGATACCCCAAACACCTTCACCAGATCCGTCACCTGCTCCGGCGACAAATACCGCGGGTTCATTCCGCGCAGCAGCAGATACAGCTTCGCCGTCTCCTCCAGCTCCTCCGTCGCGAACACCGCCGCTTCCAGCGTGTCGCCCGCGACGACGGGGCCGTGATTGGCGAGCAGCACGGATGAGTACTTCCCCGCCAGCCCCCTGATCGCATCGGCGACCGCGGGATCGCCAGGGCGGTAATAAGGCACGAGCGCGGTGGCGCCGCATTTCATCAGATAATAGGCCGTCATCGGCGGCAGCGCGGCGCGCGGATCGATCTCCGGCAGCATCGACAGCGCGACCGAATGGGTAGAATGCAGATGCACGATCGCCCTTGCGCTTCCGCGCGTGGCGTAGAGCGCATTGTGCAGCGGAACCTCCTTGGTCGGCGCATCGCCCGAAACCAGCCGGCCCTGATCGTCCAGCCGCGACAGTTTTGCGGGATCGAGGAAGCCGAGCGAGGCATTGGTCGGCGTCACCAGCCAGCCGCCGCCGTCCAGCCTGACGCTGATATTGCCGGAGGAGCCGGGCGTCAGCCCACGCTCGAACAGGGACCGTCCGAAGCGGCAGATATCCTCACGCAGCAATGTCTCTTTGCTCATGGCCGTCATGGCCGTTTGTCTCACGCTTTGGCAGCGCGGCCAAGCCGTGTTATTCGGTTGCCAAGCTGCCGCAAAGGGCGGCCCTCCGGGAAACGTCGCAAGGATCAGTTGCATGTCCGCCTCCACGTCACAGAATCAGCGCATCGCCGTCATCGGGCTCGGCTCGATGGGGTTTGGCATGGCGACCTCGCTGAAGCGCGCCGGTCATGTCGTCACCGGCTGCGACGTCTCGGCTGATGCGGTCGCGCGCTTCGTGACGGAGGGCGGCGCGGGCGCCAAGACGCCGGCCGAAGCTGCCAGGGGCGCCGACATCGTCGTCAGCGTCGTCGTCAATGCCGCGCAGACCGAGACCATCCTGTTCGGCAAGGACGGCGTCGCCGAAGCCATGGCCAAGGACAGCGTCTTCCTGTCGTCGGCGACTATGGATCCCGACGTGGCGCGGCGTCTCGCCAGGCAGTTGGAGGCGACGGGCCGGCACTATCTGGATGCGCCGATCTCCGGCGGGGCGCAGCGCGCAGCGCAAGGCGAGCTGACGATCCTCGCCTCCGGCAGCCCGGCTGCGTTTGAGAAAGCGCGGCCCGCGCTCGATGCCATGGCCGCAAAACTCTACGAGCTTGGCGACGCCGCAGGCCAGGGCGCCGCCTTCAAGATGATCAACCAGTTGCTCGCCGGCGTGCATATCGCCGCCGCTAGCGAGGCGATCGCGTTCGCGGCCAAGCAGGGTCTCGACATCCGCAAGGTTTATGAGGTGATCACGGCGTCCGCCGGAAACTCCTGGATGTTCGAGAACCGCATGCCGCACGTGCTCGACGGCGATTACACGCCGCGCAGTGCGGTCGAGATCTTCGTCAAGGATCTCGGCATCATCCAGGACATGGCGCGCAGTGCCAGATTCCCGGTTCCGGTCTCCGCCGCAGCACTCCAGATGTTCTTGATGACATCAGCCGCCGGCATGGGCCGCGACGACGATGCGTCGGTGGCGCGGATGTATGCGCAGGTCACCGGCGTGAAGCTGCCCGGCGACAAGTAGACAAGAGGATTCCCATGCCCCGTTTTGCCGCCAATCTCTCGATGATGTTCACCGAGGTGCCGTTCCTCGACCGCTTCGACGCCGCTGCGGCAGCCGGCTTCACCGCCGTCGAGTTTCTCTTTCCCTATGAGCATCCGGCCGAGGCGGTCGGCGAGCGGCTCAAGCGCAACGGCTTGACGCAGGCGCTGTTCAACCTACCGCCGGGCGACTGGAATGCCGGCGAGAAGGGCTTTGCGGCGCTCCCGTCGCGATTCCCCGAGCTGAAGGCGAGCCTGGAGACCGCGCTGCCCTACGCCAAGGCGACCGGCGTCAAGCGGCTGCATTTGATGGCAGGCATCGCCAATCGCGGCGAGCGCGTCGCCATCGAGGCGTTCTACAAATCGGTGGCGTGGGCCGCCGAGTTCTTTGCGCCGCACGGTATCGACATCGTGCTCGAGCCGATCAACGCGCGCAACGTGCCCGGCTATTTCCTCAACGATTTCGGCTTCGCGCGCGACCTGATTCAGGAGCTGAGGCTTCCGAACCTGAAACTCCAGTTCGACATTTATCACTGCCAGATCATCCATGGTGACGTCACGATGCGGCTGCGCGAGATGATGCCGCTGATCGGCCACATCCAGATCGCCAGCATTCCCTCGCGCAACGAGCCCGACGGCGAGGAGCTGAACTATCCGTTCCTGTTCGACGAGCTCGACCGGCTCGGCTATGCCGGCTTCGTCGGCTGCGAATATAATCCGCGCGGCAAGACCACCGACGGCCTCGCCTGGTTTAGGCCTTATGCGGAAGTGAAGCCGTGACTCTTGCAGCGAAAATATCTCTTGGCTGCATTGCCGACGACTACACCGGCGCCTCCGACCTCGCCAACACGCTGACGCGCGCCGGCCTGCGCACGGTGCAGACCATCGGCATACCCGCCGATGATCTGGCACTGCCCGAGATCGACGCCGTCGTGGTGTCCTTGAAGAGCCGCTCGATCGAGGCCGGCCTTGCCGTGTCGCGCTCGCGCGCGGCCGAGACATGGCTGCGCGGCCGCGGTGCGAGCCACGTGCTATTCAAGATATGCTCGACGTTCGATTCCACCGATGCCGGCAATATCGGCCCGGTGATGGACGCGCTGCGCGCCGATTGCAGCGAGGCGGCCGTGCTGGTGACGCCGGCGTTTCCGGAGACCGGCCGCACCGTCTACCAGGGCAATCTGTTCGTGGGCGCCGTGCCGCTGAACGAGAGCCCGCTGAAGGACCATCCGCTCAACCCGATGCACGATTCCAACCTGGTGCGGGTGCTGGCGCGCCAGAGCAGGACGCAAATCGGCCTCGTCGACCTCGCCACCGTTACCCGCGGCGCGGATGCCGTGCGGGCGCGGCTCGCCGAACTCGCGGGCAAGGGCATTGGCGCGGCGATCATCGATGCCGCGTTCGATCGCGACCTCGAGACCATCGGCCTCGTCGCTGCCCAGCATCGGCTGTCGGTCGGCGCCTCCGGCATGGGTCTTGGGCTGGCGCGGGCGCTGGTGTCGACGGGCAAGGTCAAGCCGGCTGCGGCGAGCAGCGAAGCGAGGGCAGCGGTCGGCGGACCGGCGGCGTGCCTTGCCGGAAGCTGCTCGCAGGCGACGCTCCAGCAGATCGCGAATGCCGAGCGCGTCATGCCGGTACTGCATCTCGATCCGGACCGTATTACTACGGGCAAGGACGAGGCGCAGCGCGCGCTGGCCTGGGCGAAGCCGCGACTGGCGGACGGTCCGGTCCTGATCGCATCGAGCTCGACGCCCGATCAGGTCGCAGCGCTCCAGGCGCGCCATGGTCGGGACGCGGCCGGTCACGCCATCGAGCAGGCGATGGCCGACATCGCCGAGGGTCTGGTGCAAGCCGGCGTCAAGCGCCTGGTCGTTGCCGGCGGGGAAACATCCGGCGCCGTGGTCGACCGGTTGAAGATTCCCGGATTTCTGGTGGGAGTAGAGATCGCAGCCGGCGTCCCGGTGCTGCGTGCAGTCGGTGCTGAAAAAGGCGACATGTTGCTCGCCTTGAAGTCCGGAAATTTCGGCGGCGCGGAGTTTTTCTCCGACGCGCTTGGGCTCATGCGCTGAGCGCAGGGCATTTTTAGCGCCCTGTTCATTTGTTTCGGGCTTCGTACTCGTACGGAGTCGTCGTTAACATCTGCTCAGGTGCTCTGGTGGTAGATGTCGGTGCTGCTCCCTTAGGTTGATTCGTAAAGCTTCCGGACGCGCCGCCGCGCCAGCACAAAGAGACTTCATATGCTCGCCACCATTTCCATCCGCGCCAAGATCATCAGTGTCGTGGCGTTCCTGCTGGTCGCGATGGCCGGCATGGGCCTGCTCGCCGTCATGAAGATGCGGTCGATGAATGCCAACACCGTCGACATCACCACGAACTGGATGCCCAGCGTGCGCGTGCTCGGCGACTTGCGTGCCGGCGTGATCACTTACCGCAACGTCATCCGGGAGCATATGCTGTCGGAAACGCTGGACGAGAAGCTCGCGATGGAAAAGACGCTCGCGACGGTGATCGAGGCCAACACCAAGTTTCGCAAAACTTACGAGGACATGATTACCTCGCCTGAAGAACGGGCACTCTACGGTGAATGGTCGAAGCTCTGGGAGGAGTACAAGAAGGGCACCCAGGAGGTCATGGCGCTGTCGCGCAAGGACGCCAACAAGGTCCCGCACGAAGCGCATGAACTGAACACGAAGACGGTCAACAAGATCGGGCTTCAGGCCGACGAGGTCCTGAGGAAGGACATCGAGCTGAACACCAAGGGTGGAGACCAGGCAGCTCAGGACGCTGCAGATAGCTACAATCATGCCTTCATGCTGGTCGCGATCATTCTCGGCGCCGCCGTCCTCGTCGGCTCCGGCGTTGGCTTCTACCTGGTCCAGGACGTCTCGAACGGCATCAACTCGATTACCGAGCCGATGCAGGCGCTGGGCAAGGGCGAGCTTTCTGCCGAGGTTCCGCATCGCGGTGAGAAGACCGAGATCGGCGCCATGGCCGACGTGCTCCAGATCTTCAAGGAAGCGCTGATCGCCAAGAAGGCCGCCGACGAAGCTGCCGCCGCCGATGCCGAAGCCAAGATCGAGCGCGGCCGCCGCGTCGACAACATCACCCGCGAATTCGAAACCATGATCGGCGAGATCGTGCAGACCGTGTCGTCGGCCTCGACCCAGCTGGAGGCCTCGGCCTCGACGCTGACCTCGACCGCCGACCGCTCGCAGCGGCTGGCGACCACGGTTGCCGGTGCTTCGGAGGAAGCCTCGACCAACGTGCAGTCGGTGGCCTCGGCGACCGAGGAGATGGCTTCGTCGGTGAGCGAGATCAGCCGCCAGGTGCAGGAATCGGCGCGGATGGCGGGCGATGCCGTCGGCCAGGCGCGCTCCACCACCGAGCGCGTCAGCGAACTCTCGAAGGCCGCCTCGCGCATCGGCGACGTCGTCGAGCTCATCAACACCATTGCCGGCCAGACCAATTTGTTGGCGCTGAACGCGACCATCGAAGCCGCACGCGCCGGCGAAGCCGGCCGCGGCTTTGCGGTCGTCGCGTCCGAGGTGAAGGCGCTCGCCGAGCAGACCGCGAAGGCGACCGGCGAGATCGGCCAGCAGATCTCCGGCATCCAGGCGGCGACCAACGACTCGGTCGGCGCCATCAAGGAGATCTCGTCGACCATCGAGCGCCTGTCGGAGATCTCGTCGGCGATCGCGGCGGCCGTGGAAGAGCAGGGCGCGGCAACCCAGGAGATCGCCCGCAATGTCCAGCAGGCGGCGCAGGGCACCCAGCAGGTCTCATCCAACATCACCGACGTGCAGCGCGGCGCAACCGAGACCGGCACGGCCTCCTCGCAGGTGCTGTCGGCGGCACAGATGCTGTCCAACGACTCGGGCCGGCTCAAGACCGAGGTCAGCAAGTTCCTGACCAACGTTCGCGCGGCGTAGCGACGGCCCACGCGCAGCGCGTAAACCTCGGCGTCAACATCCATCGATCAACGAGCGGCGCCGCAAGCGCCGCTCTTTTTTTTCGGCGCCGGTAGCCTGATGTCGCCTGCAGGTAGCATCGTGAGGCGGCGCCCGTAATCATACGGGGCGCGATTTCATCGATAGTTAATTTCGGCTTAGAAGGATATCGCATGGACCGCCGGCATCGCCGCAGCCCAGATTGGAATCAACTGATGTTTCATCCGGTCTTTGGGGCCCCACATGCGCAAGAATCTTCCCGTCACAGAAATCGAATATCCCGTCAGCGATGAGACCCTCATCGTTTCGAAGACGGACCTGAAGGGCAAGCTCACCTACTTCAACGACGACTTCCTAGCGGCCGCGGGCTTCACATCCGCGGAGCTCATGGGCCAGCCGCACAACATCGTCCGCCACCCCGACATGCCGCCGGAGGCGTTCGATAATCTCTGGGACACGCTGAAGGCCGGCAAGCCGTGGCTCGGCGCGGTGAAGAACCGCCGCAAGAACGGCGATTTCTACTGGGTGCTGGCGACGGCATCGCCCATTCGCGCGAACGGCCAGGTCACAGGCTATACCTCGATCCGCACCAAGTTGCCGGCCGACCAGCGCAAGCTGGCCGAAGAGGTCTACGCGGCGATCCGCGAAAAGAAGCCGCATGGTTATCGCGTCGACGCCGGCATCATCCGCCGCCGCTCGCTGCTCGACCATTTTGCGATCTTCACCAGGACGCTGAAGGCGCGCCTGGTCACCACGATGGCGCTGCAGCTGCTGTTCGTGCTCGCGCTTGGCATCGGCGGCGCGCTCTCGACTGGCGGTACGATCAGCCTGAGCCTGGCGCTTCTGGCCGTCGCCGGCGCTGCCGTCCTCGGCTTCGCCGGCCTCACGACCATGCGCGCGATCCAGGGTCCGATGCAGCAGCTCAACGATACCTTGGTCAATCTCGTTCAGGACAAGCTGGACAACCGCATCCTGATCCATCGCGACGACGAGATCGGCGAAGCGCTGCGCAACCTCCAGACTGTGCAGACCATCATCCGCTTCAGCCGCGACGAGGTGCAGGCGGTACAGCGCCGTGCCGAGGGACAGCGCAAGGCCGACATGACAAAGCTTGCCGACGGCTTCGAGGCCGCGGTCGGCGAAATCGTCGAGACCGTGTCCTCGGCGGCGACCGAACTCGAGGCGTCGGCTACGACGCTGACCTCGACCGCCGGTCGGGCGCAGGAATTGGCGACGGTGGTCGCGTCCGCCTCGGAAGAAGCCTCCACCAACGTCCATTCAGTGGCGTCGGCGGCCGAAGAGATGTCCTCCTCGGTGCGTGAGATCAGCCGGCAGGTGCAGGAATCCGCCCGCATCGCCGGGGAGGCCGTCAGCCAGGCGCAATCCACCACCGAGCGGGTCAGCGAATTGTCGCGGGCGGCGTCGCGGATCGGCGACGTCGTCGAGCTCATCAACGCTATCGCCGGGCAGACCAATCTGCTGGCGCTCAATGCGACGATCGAGGCGGCTCGTGCCGGCGAGGCCGGCCGCGGCTTCGCGGTGGTTGCCTCGGAGGTGAAGGCGCTCGCTGAGCAGACGGCCAAGGCCACCGGCGAAATCGGCCAGCAGATCGGCGGCATCCAGACGGCGACGCAGGAATCGGTTGGTGCCATCGGCCAGATCAGCGGCACGATCGCCCGCCTGTCGGAGATCTCCTCGGCGATCGCGGCGGCGGTGGAGCAGCAGGGCGCGGCGACCCAGGAGATTGCCCGCAACGTGCAGCAGGCGGCCCAAGGCACCCAGCAGGTGTCGTCCAATGTCGGCGAGGTTCAGCACGGTGCTTCCGAAACCGGCTCGGCGTCCTCGCAAGTGTTGTCGGCGGCGCAGATGCTGTCGCGCGACTCGAGCCGCCTCAAGCTCGAAGTCGGCAAGTTCCTGGACTCGGTCCGCGCCGCATGAGGCGGCCGCATGGCCGCAGTGCGTGTTCCGCAGTGCGGTAGCAGGGAATTGAAGGCGGGAAACCCGCCGGAGATTAGCGTTTCCGGCGGTGCTCGGGTAAAGGGAGGAAGGGATCCCCGCGGGGGCGGATTCCGTATCCTCGCTTGACCTGGAATTTCCCGGCGAATGATTGCTCTGGTCCGTATTGCCCTGAGCCGGCCCTACACGTTTGTCGTGCTCGCGCTCCTGCTCCTGATCATCGGACCGCTGGCGGCGCTGCGGACGCCGACCGACATCTTTCCGGACATCCGCATCCCCGTGATCGGCGTGGTCTGGCAGTACACCGGCCTGCCGCCCGACCAGATGTCGGGCCGCATCACCACGCCGTTCCAGCGCGCGCTGACGACGACGGTCAACGACATCGAGCACATCACCGCCAATTCCTATAACGGCTTTGGCATCATCAAGATCTTCTTCCAGCCGAACGTCGACATCCGCACCGCCAACGCGCAGGTCACCGCGATCTCGCAGACGCTGATCAAGCAGATGCCGCCGGGCGCGACGCCGCCTCTGATCCTGAACTACTCCGCCTCGACCGTGCCGATCGTCCAGGTGGCGCTGTCGGGTGACGGGCTGACCGAGCAGAACCTCGCCGATATCGGGATCAACCAGCTCCGTACGCCGCTGGTCACCGTGCCTGGTGCAGCGATCCCCTATCCGTTCGGCGGCAAGCAGCGCCAGGTCCAGATCGACCTCGATCCGACCGCGCTCCAGGCCCGGGGTCTGTCCGGCCAGGACGTCGCCAACGCGCTCGCGGCCCAGAACCTGATCACGCCGGTCGGCACTCAGAAGATCGGGCAGTTCGAATACATCATCCAGCTCAACAATTCGCCGCTGAAGATCGAGGAGCTCGGCAATCTGCCGATCAAGACCGTCAACGGCGCGATGGTCTATGTGCGCGACGTCGCGACAATCAGGGACGGCAACCCGCCGCAGACCAACATCGTCCATGTCGACGGCAACCGCTCGGTGCTGATGATGGTGCTCAAGGCAGGCGCGACCTCGACGCTCGACATCATCGCAGGCATCAAGCAGAAGGTGATCGACGTCAAGGACCAGCTGCCGGACGCGCTCAAGATCGGCTTCATCGGCGATCAGTCGGTGTTCGTCCGCGGCGCCATCGAAGGTGTCGCGTTCGAAGGCGTGATCGCGGCGCTGCTCACCAGCGTCATGATCCTGCTGTTCCTCGGCAGCTGGCGCTCGACCGTCATCATCGCGGTCTCGATTCCGCTCTCGGTGCTCGGCGCCATCATCATGCTGTCGGCGATCGGCGAGACGCTGAACATCATGACGCTCGGCGGCCTCGCGCTCGCGGTCGGCATTCTTGTCGACGACGCCACCGTCACGATCGAGAACATCAACTACCATCTGGAGCAGGGCAAGCCGGTCGAGCAGTCGATCCTCGACGGCGCCAACCAGATCGTGACGCCGGCCTTCGTCTCGCTGCTCTGCATCTGCATCGTGTTCGTGCCGATGTTCTTCCTCACCGGCGTGGCGCGCTTCCTGTTCGTGCCGATGGCGGAAGCGGTGATGTTCGCGATGATCTGGTCGTTCCTGCTGTCGCGCACGCTGGTGCCGACCATGGCGAACTATTTGTTGCAGGCGCATGTCCACCACGAGGAGGGTCCGCCGAAGTCGCGCAATCCCCTGGTCTGGTTCCAGCGCGGTTTCGAGGCTCGCTTCGAGCGCATTCGCGGTGGCTATCACAATTTCCTCGGGCTCGCCCTCGCGCACCGTCCGGTGTTCGTGATCGGCTTCCTTTGCGTGGTCGGCGCGTCGTTCGCGCTGGTGCCGTTCCTCGGGCGCAACTTCTTCCCCGCGGTCGATGCCGGCAACATCCTGATGCACGTCCGCACGCAGGTCGGCACCCGCGTCGAGGAGACCGCGAACCAGCTCGCCGACGTGCAGAAGGCGATCCGCAAGCTGATCCCGGGCGAGATCGAAACGCTGACCGACAACATCGGCATGCCGATCTCCGGCATCAACATGACCTACAACAACACCGGCGTGATCGGCCCGCAGGATGGCGACATCCAGATCAAACTGAAGGAAGGCCACAAGCCGACGGAGGAGCATGTGCGCGTGCTGCGTGAGCAATTGCCGCGGCTGTTTCCCGGCGTCAGCTTCGCCTTCCTGCCGGCCGACATCGTCAGCCAGATCCTGAACTTCGGCGCGCCGGCGCCGATCGACCTGCAGATCCGCGGCGCCAATCTCAGGGCCAACTTCGCTTATGCCAACAATCTGCTGGCCAGGGTCCGCAGGATTCCCGGTGTCGCGGATGCGCGCATCCAGCAGTCGCCGAACAATCCGACCTTCAACATCGATGTCGACCGCACCCGCGCGCAATATGTCGGCCTGACCGAGCGCGACGTCACCAACAGTCTCGTGGTCAACCTTGCCGGCTCCTCGCAGGTGGCGCCGACCTACTACCTCAATCCTGATAACGGCGTGTCCTATTCGATCGTGATGCAGACGCCGCAATACCAGATGGATTCGCTCAGCGCACTTCAGACGCTGCCGATCACGGCGGCCGGCAATTCGCAGTCGCCGATCCTCGGCGGTATCGCCGACATCAGGCGCTCGACCTCGAGCGCGGTGGTCTCGCAATACGATATCCAGTCGATGGTGCAGATCTTCGCCACGACCTCGGGCCGCGATGTCGGTGCAGTCGCGACCGACATCCGCCAGGTGATCGCCGACACCGCCAAGGAGGTGCCGAAAGGCTCTTCCGTGGTGCTGCTCGGCCAGGTGCAGACCATGAACAGCGCCTTCACCGGCTTGTTGTTTGGCCTGCTCGGCGCGGTCGTCCTGATCTATTTCCTGATCGTCGTGAACTTCCAGTCCTGGTCCGATCCGTTCGTGATCATCACGGCGCTGCCCGCAGCACTCGCCGGAATCGTCTGGATGCTGTTCGCCACCGAGACGACGCTGTCGGTGCCGGCGCTGACCGGCGCCATCATGTGCATGGGCGTTGCCACCGCCAACAGCGTGCTCGTGATCTCGTTCGCCCGCGAGCGCTACGAGGAGCTCGGCGACCCCATCGCCGCGGCGCTCGAAGCCGGCTTCGTCCGGTTCCGCCCGGTGCTGATGACCGCGCTCGCCATGATCATCGGCATGGCGCCGATGGCGCTGGGGCTCGGCGAGGGCGGCGAGCAGAATGCGCCGCTTGGCCGCGCCGTGATCGGCGGCCTGATCTTTGCAACCTTCGCCACGCTGATGTTCGTTCCGGTGGTGTTCAGCATGGTACACAAGAAGCAAGGCGCCAAAGCCGCCGCCTCCCTGGAGACCCCGCATGTTGCCCACTGAACCCCGCTCCCCGGTGTCGCACCGGAAACTGGGCATTTTCTGCGTGGTGGCGCTGATCGCGGCGGGCCTGGTCGTAGGCACCGGCATCCGTGCCCGCGAGGGGCAGGGCTCCAGGCTGAAGGCATGGACCGATGACCAGGCCGTTCCCAGCGTCGCGGTGACGCTGCCCAATGCCAAGGCTGCCAATTCGACCATCGACTTGCCGGGCCGTCTCGAAGCCTATTATCGCGCGCCGATCTTTGCCCGCGTTCCCGGCTATCTCAAAAGCTGGAGCGCCGACATCGGTGCGCGGGTGAAGGCCGGTCAGGTGATCGCCGAGATCGAGGCGCCCGACCTCGACCAGCAATTACTTCAGGCCCGCGCCGACCTCGCCAGCCAGCAGTCCAGCGCCAGGCTGTCGGAAGCCACCCTCAACCGCCGCAAGACGCTGGTCGCCTCCAACTTCGTCTCCGCGCAGGAGATCGACGAGCGTACCGCCGATCTCTCCAACAAGAACGCGGCGGTTCGCTCGGGCCAGGCCAATGTCGAGCGGCTCGAGGCGCTCGCCGGTTACAAGAAGATCACCGCTCCGTTCGACGGTGTGGTTACGGCGCGGGACACCGACGTCGGTGCGCTGATCAATTCAGGCGGCGGCTCGGGCCCGGCGATGTTCGTGGTCTCCGACATCACCAAGCTGCGCGTCTACATCAACGTTCCCCAGAACTACGTGCCCGCGATCAAGATCGGCGCCAAGGCCGCCATCGTACTGCCGGAGTATCCGAACCGGACCTTCCAGGCGACGGTGGAGGCTTCCTCGCAGGCGGTTGACGTCGCCTCCGGCACGACGCGCATGCAGCTCGGTCTCGACAATTCCTCAGGCGAGCTGATGCCCGGCGGCTACGCCAGCGTGAAGCTCAGCCTGCAGCGCGACTCCGCGCCGCTCAGCATTCCCGCCAGCGCGCTGATCTTCAACGGCAGCGGCCTGCGCGTCGCAACCGTCGGTCCGGACGACAAGGTCCTGTTCAAGCCCGTGACCATCGCCCGCGATCTCGGCAAGGAGATCGAGCTCGCCTCGGGTATCGCGCCCGAGGACCGCGTCATCACGGCACCCCCGGACGGCCTCTCCGACGGCGACCAGGTCCGCGTGACCGGCGCCGCCGCCAAGGGCAAGCCCGCGACAGCTTCCGAGAAGCAGCCGCCGAAGGGGTAGTTTTCTTCACCTCGCCCCGCTTGCGGGGAGAGGTCGGATCGCATCGAAGATGCGATCCGGGTGAGGGGGACTCTCGGCGAGTCCCACTCTCACCGTCCTTGCGGAGACTCCCCCTCACCCCGACCCTCTCCCCGCAAGCGGGGCGAGGGAGACTACTTCCCCACCCGCCACTCCGGCAGGCCATCCGCAGCCATCGTGATCTCGCCAAGCGAACCCACCGGCGTCCTGTTCATGTCGAGCAGATGCGCCAGTGTCGCCGCGTCGCTCGCGGGAATCCGCGCCAGCGTGCGCCTGTCGTCTTCCGTCCGCAGCATCACCACGCCGTGCTCGACATCGCCGGCCCGGCCGTAGAGCACCGTAAAGCTCTCGACCTTGCCCTTGCCCGAGACATCCGAGACGAACTCCGGCACCGTACGCTTGTTGCTGTCCGCCGCCGCCTGCACGCTTGTCTCCTGTGCCAATGCCTCACGCGGCGGTACCTTCGACACCACCAGCGCATGATGCTTGGTGACGAAGCCGCCCTGGCCGTAAAGCAGGCCGAGCGTTGCGCCGTCGCGCACCCGCCGCACCATCGCGCAGGCGGCATGCGTCATGTAGGTGTTGAGCGGTGCGCCGAAGAAGGTGAGGCCGCCTGTTACGGTCGGCTGCACGTCGGCGGAAAGGCCCAGCGTTCGCCGCGCCATCTTGGGCACGCACGGGAAGCAGCTATAGAGCTCGATCGCGTCGAATTTCTTTCCGTCGCCGCCGGCGAGATCCATCGCAGCCTTCAAGACGGCGTTCTGCGGATGGCTTTCGTAAAACTGGTCGCGCAACAGATAGTCGCGCGGCTCTTCCGCCGAAGCGCCGCCGAGCGGGTAGACGAGCTTGTCCTCGGCGATGCCTGCCGCACGCGCCCTGGCGAGGCTGGTGAGCAGCAGCGCGCCGCCCATGTTGACGCTGGGGTTCGCAACCATGAGCTTGTTGTAGGGCCAGGCGATCAGGCGGTTGTCCGCCGTCGGCGTCGTGATCTCCTCCGGCGCATAGCGCCGCTTCAGCCAGGCATTTGGATTTTGCGCGGCGGCTTCCGAATAGCGCGACCAGAGCGTACCCGACTCCGCCATCGCTTCGCGTGGCGTCTGGCCCCAATGCGCCGACGATGCCGCTTCATAGAACGGATAGACGGTCACTGGCCGGAACACGCCGAGCTTCACGGCCAGCGGTTTCTGGAACGCTGCGCCGCGTTTCGGCTCCTCGACGTCATGGGCGAACGGGGTCCATGGCAGCTTCGCGCCGGCGCGCTCCGCCTTGGTCGCCGTCGACTGTGCCTCCGCGCCGCAAACCGCGGCAACACTGCATTCACCGCGCGCAATGCGCTTTGCCGCTTCGTGGATGTAGCGGATCGGGCTCTCGCCGCCGACCGGGCCGTAATAGCAATGCGACGGCTTGATGCCGAGCCGCTGCGCCAGCAACTGCTCCGGATCGCGATAACGCCAGCTCAGGAAGTTGACGACGTCGAGCGACTGCACCTCGCCGAGCAACTTCGCGCCGGCATCTGCTTCCGCGCTCAGCAAGGCCTGTTCGAGCAGGTCGAGCGGCTCGAGGCCCTCGGTGATCTCCTTGGGGCGGTCGACGATCTCGCCGACGCCGACGATGACGGGGATGCGGTCTTCGGGGATGGTGGAGTTGGTCATTTCTTCTTACTTCACATTCTAGATCTTCGGCACGCCATCGTCCTTCGAGGCCTTCGCTACGCTACGGCACCTCAGGATGACGGCTACGGAGACGACGTCATCCTGAGGTGCGAGGCCGGCGGCGCACTTGCGCCGGTGGCCGAGCCTCGAAGGATGAGCCGCAGGCGCTATTTCGGCCACGGGCAACTACTCCGCCACCAGCGCATTCATGTGCTCGACGGCCTCGGCGAACTCTTCCTTGAACTCCTGCACCACCGCGCCAGCCGACTTCACGCTGTCGATCAGCCCGACGCCCTGGCCGACGAAGTAACTCACGAGGTCGCGCGCCTTCGCGTTGCCGCCCGCCGCGGCGCGGTCGATCGCGTTGAAGGCGTCGCGGCTGACGATGCTTTGCAGCGGCATCGGCAATGCGCCGGGGCTCTCGGGTGCGCGGTCCCAGGCGTCGGTCCAGACCGAGCGAAGCTGCCGTGCCGGCTTGCCGGTGCGGCCCTTCGAGCGCACCGCATCGCGCGACGATGCCGCGATCATCTTCTCGCGAAAGATCTCCGCGGTCTCGGACTCGACGGTGGCAAGCCACACCGAGCCGGTCCAGGCGCCCGCGGCACCCATCGCCATGCAGGCGGCCATCTGCCGTCCCGTCATGATGCCGCCGGCGGCGAGCACCGGCACGTCGCGGATCTTCTTGATCGCCTTGATCACCTCGGGCACCAGCACCATGGTCGAGACCTCGCCGCAATGGCCGCCGGCTTCGGTGCCCTGGACCACGAGGATATCGACGCCCGCCGCGACCTGGCGCAGCGCGTGCTCCTTGGCCCCGACCAGCGCCGCAACCGGCACGCCGTGCTTCCTGCCCATCTCGATCATGGCCTTCGGCGGCACGCCCAGGGCATTGGCGATCAGGCGGATCGGATGGTTGAACGAGACCTCCAGCAGCTCCAGCGCGGTCCTGCCATCGAACGGCTGCGGCTGGTTGTCGGCGACCTCGGTGGTCGTGAGTTCGATGTCGTATTTCTTCAGGAGATCGCGGGTGTAGTCGCGGTGCTCCTGTGGCACGCGCGCTTCAAGGCTCTTCCAGGTGACGTCCTTCTCGCCGGAGGTCGAGATGTTTTCGGGGATCAGCACGTCGATGCCGTAAGGCTTGCCGTCGACGTGCTCGTCGATCCATTTCAGTTCGCGCTCCAACGTATCCGGCGTGTGCACGGTCGCACCTAAGACGCCAAAGCCGCCGGCCCGGCTGACGGCGGCGACGACATCGCGGCAATGGCTGAAGGCGAGCAGCGGGAAATCGATGCCCAGCATGTCGCAGATCGGCGATTTCATCGTTCTCTCCCGGTGGCCTCGCGTTGCTGTCGTTGCAATCTTGAGCGCAGGCTCATCGACGCTAGACCATCGTCTTGCGCTATGCCAATCCGGATTTGGCGGCGCATCTTGCGTGCACACGCCGTGCTGCGCGAAGCCGTACGCCTGGCTCGACGGATGCGGTTTTCCGTGATGGCCGTCCTCGGCAACGTCGGATGCATGACGCGGTCGCGAGGCCCGCGCCGGACGCAGGGCCGGCGGGGCTTGCCATCGGCCGTCCGTGGGCTAATTAATGCAGGCGCATCTTTTTCGCCGGAGCCCGCCCATGACCGACACCCCCGCCTACGTGCCGCCGAAAGTCTGGACCTGGAACAAGGAGAATGGCGGGCAGTTCGCCAGCATCAACCGTCCCATTGCCGGTCCCACCCATGACAAGGAGCTGCCGGTCGGCAAGCATCCCTTCCAGCTCTATTCGCTGGCGACGCCGAACGGCGTCAAGGTCACCGTCATGCTGGAGGAACTTCTGGCGCTCGGCCACAAGGGCGCGGAATACGACGCCTGGCTGATCAAGATCGGCAACGGCGACCAGTTCGGCAGCGGCTTCGTCGACATCAATCCGAATTCCAAAATCCCGGCGCTGATGGACCGCTCCGGTCCGGAGCCGATCCGGGTGTTCGAGTCCGGCTCGATCCTGCTTTATCTCGCGGAAAAGTTCGGCGCCTTCCTGCCGAAGGACATCAAGAGCCGCACCGAGGCGATGTCGTGGCTGTTCTGGCAGATGGGCAGCGCGCCCTATCTCGGCGGCGGCTTCGGCCACTTCTACGCCTACGCGCCGACCAAGATCGAATATGCCATCGACCGTTTTGCAATGGAGACCAAGCGTCAGCTCGACGTGCTCGATCGCCGGCTCGCCGACAACGAATATCTCGCCGGCAGCGAATACACCATCGCCGACATGGCGGTGTGGCCCTGGTACGGCGCGCTCGCCAAGGGGCTGGTCTATGGCGCGGGCGAATTCCTGTCCGTGCAGGACTACAAGCACGTGCAACGCTGGACCGACCAGATCGCCAAGCGCCCCGCCGTCAAGCGCGGCCGCATGGTCAACCGTGTTTCCGGCGACCCCGCCAGCCAGCTCCACGAGCGGCATGATGCCGGCGATTTCGAGACCAAGACGCAGGACAAGATCGGCGAGGTTGCCGCGTCATAGGGCGGTGCTCGCTTCACCTCGCCCCGCTTGCGGGGAGAGGTCGGATTGCATCGAAGATGCAATCCGGGTGAGGGGGATTCTCCGCGAGTCGAAGTGTCACCGTCCGTGCGGAGGCTCCCCCTCACCCTGACCCTCTCCCCGCAAACGGGGAGAGGGAAAAGACAGCCAGTTGATCACGCCATGCTCAGCTCGTGGCGTCCCACCACCATCCAGTGCACCTCGTCCGGACCATCCGCGAAGCGGAGATGACGGACGTCCTGGTACATTTCGGCCAGCGGGGTCCAGTGCGAGATGCCGGTGGCACCGTGCATCTGGATCGACTGGTCGATGATCTTGCAGGCGCGCTCCGGCACCATGGCCTTGACCATGGAGACCCAGACGCGGGCCTCCTTGTTGCCGAGCACGTCCATGGCCTTGGCGGCCTTCAGCACCATCAGCCGCATCGCCTCGATCTCGCAGCGCGCCTGCGCGATGATCTGCATGTTGCCGCCGAGATGGGCGATCTTCTTGCCGAAGGCTTCGCGGGTGAGGCCACGCTGCACCATCAAATCTAGCGCCTTCTCGGCCTTGCCGATGGTCCGCATGCAGTGATGGATGCGGCCCGGACCAAGCCGAAGCTGCGAGATCTCGAAGCCGCGGCCCTCGCCGAGCAGGATGTTCTCCTTGGGCACGCGGACATTGTTGAAGCGCATGTGCATGTGGCCGCGCGGCGCGTGGTCCTGGCCGAACACGTACATGGGACCGAGCACCTCGACGCCGGGCGTGTCGCGCGGCACCAGGATCTGCGACTGCTGCTTGCTCGGCGCCGCATCCGGATTGGTCTTCACCATCACGATGAGGATCTTGCAACGGGGATCGCCGACGCCGGAGATGTAATACTTCTCGCCGTTGATGACCCATTCGTCGCCGACGAGCTTTGCCGTCGTCGAGATATTCTTGGCGTCCGAGGAGGCAACGTTCGGCTCGGTCATGACATAGGCCGAGCGGATTTCGCCGTTCATCAACGGCTTCAGCCACTTCTCCTTCTGCTCCTTGGTGCCGACGCGCTCCAGCACCTCCATGTTGCCGGTATCCGGCGCCGAGCAGTTCATGCTCTCCGAGGCCAGCGGGCTCTTGCCGAGCTCGGATGCGATATAGGCATAGTCGAGATTCTTGAGCCCCTGGCCGGTCTCGTCGTCGGGCAGGAAGAAGTTCCAGAGGCCTTCCTGCTTGGCCTTGTTCTTGGCCTTCTCCAGCACCTCGAGCTGCTTCGGCGTGAAGCTCCAGCGGTCTTGCTTGCCTTCGCCGGCCTTGGCGAACTCGATCGACATCGGCTCGACGGTGTCGCGGATGAACTTCCTGACGTGATCATAGAGCGGCCGGACCTGGTCCGACATGCGGAGGTCGTTGAGCTCGTCCCCGGGATTGAGGGTGTAGTTGGTGGTGCGGGGAATGTAGGTGTGTTTTGTCATTGTTCCTCCCGGGGTCGCTGAGATCGTGTTGAGCCGGAGAATAGTCGCAGCGTCGCCAAAGTGCGAGCGCGCATTTTTCCAACGCGAGCCATGCCACGTGATGGAATATCGCGAGGGCGTTTGAAATGTTGTTTGAATGATATCGCCAACACCCCGATGTCGTCCCGGACAAGCGCAGCGCAGATCCGGGACCCATAACCACAGGGAGGAGTTTGACGAAGACCCGGAGTTACGAGTTTGCTCCACAACCACTCCCTGTGGTTATGGGTCCCGGCCTTCGCCGGGACGACACTGAATATGTCGATCTAGTTCGTCATCCGGTGCATTGCGCAGATCTTGTTGCCGTCGAGGTCGCGCAAATACGCAATGTAGAGGTTGACGCCGGGGCCCTGGCGGATGCCGGGAGGATCTTCGCAAGGAACGCCGCCGGCGGCGATGCCGGCCGTATGCCATGCATTGACCTGCTCAGGCGAGTTGGCGGCAAAGCCGATGGTGCCGCCATTCGCTGGCGTTGCCGCCTCACCGTTGATCGGCTTCGTCACCGAGAACACGCCGGTCTTGGTGATGTAGAAGATGCGATGGCCGTCGACGCGCGCCGGCCGCACCTCGAGCGTGGTCAGCAAATTGTCATAGAACGCCTTGGCCTTGTCGAGGTCGTTGGTGCCGATCATCACGTGTGAAAACATTTTGCCGTTCCCTCATCTTGTAGCCCGGATGGAGCGAAGCGAAATCCGGGTCTTGTTTGCCTTTTTGGCGGTCCCGGATTGCGCTGCGCTCCATCCGGGCTACGAGAATCAAAACGCCGTATAGCCGCCGTCGATCACGAACGTATCCGCGGTGTGATACGACGAGGCCTTGCTCATCAGATACACCGCGATGCCGCCGAAATCACTGGGCTCGCCGAAGCGGCGCACCGGAATACGCGGCATCACGTTGGCCACGAACTTCTCGTTGGCCATCAGGCCCGAGGTCATGTCGCTCTTGATCCAGCCGGGCAGGATCGCATTCGCGGTCACGCCGTGGCGCGCCAGCTCGACGCCGAGCGCGCGGACCAGCGCGTTGATCGCGGCCTTGGTCGCCGCGTAGTGCTCGTTGCGGGCGGTACCGAAGATCGAAGCGAGGCTCGAGGTCGCCACCAGCCGACCGAAGGGATCGCCCGCCTCGGCGCGCGCGGTCATGTGTTTTGCGGCAGCCTGGAACGCGTGGAACACGCCGTCGAGATTGGTCGCAAACATCGTGCGCCATTCTTCCTCGGTGCGCTCGATGAAGGACCGCCGGCCGCCGCCGCCGATGCCGGCATTGGCAAAGCAGCCGTCGACGCGGCCAAATGTGTCGAGCGTGGCCTTCATCGCGGCATTGACCGAGGCCGGGTCGGTGACGTCGCAGACCCGCGCGTCGACCTTGCCGGATAGCCCCGCCAGGCTCGCGGCAGCGCTGCTGTTCTTGTCAGGATTGCGGCCCCAGATCGAGACATTGCAGCCCTGGCCGGCGAGCGCCTGCGCGATGCCTAGCCCGATGCCGCCATTGCCGCCGGTGATCACGGCGACCCGGCCTGAAAGGTCGAAAAGGTTCATGGCGCGTTTCCTGTTTTTGCTTGGGTCGCGCATCAGCCGCTGCGCGCAAGATTGCTTGCTATGCTCCGATCACCATGGACAAGACCGCGCCAAAAATCAAATATGCGCCCCAGCAAAAGCAATTCCGGTCTGCGAAACTGGCGCAGGCCGCAACTCACGAGGAAACTATGCAGTTCAAACATGTCACGCTCGATCTCGATGGTTCGGTCGCGATCCTCAAGCTCGACCATCAGGAGGTGATGAACGCGGTCTCCGTGGACATGCTGGGCGGTCTCGCGGAAGCGCTCGACGCGATCGAGGAAAAGAAGGGCGAGGTGCGCTGCGTCGTGCTGACGGGCGCGGGGCGGGCGTTCTGCACCGGGGCGAATCTCCAGGGCCGCAACAACCAGTCGAAGAAGACCAAGGCCGGCCTGACGCTCGAGACCGGCTTCCATCCGTTTCTACGCCGCATCCGCAATCTGCATTGTCCGATCGTGACCGCGGTCAACGGCCCGGCGGCCGGCGCCGGCATGAGCTTCGCGCTGCTCGGCGACATGATCCTCTGCGCGCGCTCGTCCTATTTCCTGCAAGCCTTCCGCCGTATCGGCCTCGTGCCGGATTGCGGCTCGACCTGGCTCTTGCCGCGGCTGATCGGCAAGGCACGCTCGATCGAGTTGTCGCTGATGGGCGAGCGGCTCCCGGCCGAAAAGGCGCTGGAATGGGGCCTCATCAACCGCGTCTATGATGACGGCGTGCTGATGGAGGAGGCGATGAAGCTCGCGCGCGACCTCGCCAGCGGCCCGACGGTCGCGCTGTCGCTGATCCGCAAGCTCTATTGGGACAGCCCGGAAAATTCCTTCGAGGATCAGCTCAATCTCGAATTCCAGTGCCAGCTCCGCGCCGGCGACACGGATGATTTCCGCGAAGGTGTTGGCGCCTTCCTGGAGAAGCGTCCGGCGCAGTTCAAGGGCAAATGATCGAGGCGGAGCTTTCCCGCAGCGTTGCGCGCTGGTGCGAGGGGGCGACCGGCGTGACCGGCGCGGCCAAGCTGTCCGGCGGGGCCAGCCAGGAGACCTGGCGCTTCGACATCGCCCATCCCGATGGCGCGTTTGGCGCGATCCTGCGCCGCTCTCCGAAGGGGTATGGCGCGGCGCCGACGCGCGCGGCAGGTCTCGGCGCGGAAGCGCAGCTGATGCAGCTTGCCTATGAGGCCGGCGTACCGTCGCCACGCGTGATGCATGTGCTGACGCCGGACGACGATCTCGGCACCGGCTTCATCATGCAGCGGGTCGAGGGCGAGACCATCGCGCGCAAGATCCTGCGCGACGACGAGTTCGCGGCGGCGCGGCCGCTTCTCGCACGGCAGATCGGCGGCGTGCTCGCGAAGCTGCACGGGCTGCCGCGGGACAAATTGCCCGAGCTGCGCAGCCGGTCCGCGACGGAGGAGATCGCCGAGTTCGAACGCGACTATCGCAGCCTGGACTGGCCCAAGCCCGTGTTCGAGCTGGCGCTGCGCTGGCTACGCGACCTCGATCCGGGCCCTTCGGCCGAGACGACGCTGGTGCATGGCGATTTCCGCAACGGCAATCTCATCATCGGTGCCGACGGCATCCGCGCCGTGCTGGACTGGGAGCTCGCTCATCTCGGCGACCCCATGGAGGATCTCGGCTGGGTCTGCGTCAACTCCTGGCGCTTTGGCGAGATCGACAAGCCGGTCGGCGGGTTTGGCTCGCGCGAGGAGCTGTTCGCCGGCTATCAGGCCGCGGGACGCAAGGTCGATCCATCGCGTGTCAAATTCTGGGAAGTGATGGGCACGCTGCGCTGGGGTATCATGTGCGGCGGCATGATGCAGCGGTTTCGCGAGGGCCCGGACCATTCGATGGAACGCGCCATGATCGGCCGTCGCGCTTCCGAGACCGAGATTGATCTGTTGCGGCTGCTGGCGCCGCGCGGGAGCTGACGCATGCAGGACGAGCCGACCCCGATCGAGCTGACCAAATCGGTCTCCGATTTCCTCCGCAACGACATCGCGCCGCTGATCTCCGGCCACCAGGCCTTCAAGCTGCGCGTCGCCATCAACATCCTCGATCTCGTGACACGGCAGTTGACGCGGGAAGAGGGGAGCGATGCTGCGGAGGTGGAGCGGCTGCGTGCGCTGCTCGGCATGGAGGGCTCGGTGACCCAGTTGAACCGCCTGCTGGCCGAGCGCATCGCCAAGGGCGAGGTCGATCTCGAAACCCCAGGCCTCGCCGAGCATCTCTGGGCGACCACAATGGACAAACTCGCAGTCGACCAGCCGAATTATGCATCGTACAAGCGCGAGTTGGGGCGGTAGGCAGCTTTGTAGCCCGGATGGAGCGAAGCGCAATCCGGGACGGTCGCGCGACGATGCATCTGCCCCGGATTACGCTTCGCTCCATCCGGGCTACACGTCAGTCCCTCGCAACTGTCATTGCGAGGAGCCCTTGCGAAGAAGCAATGACGAGGGGAGAGTCTACTTGCCAACCCATTTCGGCGGCCGCTTCTCCGAGAACGCCTTCGGTCCCTCGATGTAGTCCTGCGAGGCCACCATCGCCTTCACGGCCGGATACTCGCGCTGTTCCTCGATCGCCTGCTCCAGCGACACGCCGAGGCCCTTCTGGATCGCCTGCTTCGAGGCGCGGATCGACATCGGCGAATTCTTGGTGATCATCTCGGCCCAGCGCAGCGCGGCCGTGAGCGCCTCGCCCTGCGGCACCACCTCGTTGACGAAGCCGAGTTCGAGTCCCTCCTTGGCGCCGACATGGCGCGCGGTGAGGATCATGCCCATGGCGCGCTTCAGCCCGATCTGGCGCGGCAGCCGGTGCAGGCCGCCGGCGAGTGCGGCCAGCCCCACGCGCGGCTCGGGCAGGGCGAAGGTCGCGTTCTCCGAGGCGATGATGAGGTCGCAGGCCAGCGCGATCTCGAAGCCGCCGCCCATGGCAACGCCATTGACCGCGGCGATGATCGGCTTGTCGCAGTCGAAGCGCGCGGTGAGGCCGGCGAAGCCGCCCTTGTCCCAGCCACGCTTGCCGCCGGCGGCCTGCCACTTCAGATCGTTGCCGGCGCAGAACGCCTTGTCGCCGGCGCCGGTGACGATCGCAACCCATTGCTCGGGATCGGCGGAGAAATCGTCGAACACCTTTTGCAGCTCGAAATGCGCGTCCGTGTGCAGCGCGTTGTAGACCTCGGGCCGCGACAGCGTGACGATCGTGATCGGCCCCTTGCGTTCCACCTTGGAAAATTTCAGCTCCATCGCGCGCTCCCGCATTTTCTCGTGAAGGAATATTGCGGCTATACTAGCGCGCAGGCGCGTTTCAGCACCATCGAATTGCGCGGGCGCGCCTTGCGCGTCTCACACGCCTCGCATTGCTTGACTTGGCGGCGCTCTTCTCACCTTAATCGTGCGAAGCAAAGCTGCGCCCAGCGCCTTAACGCAAAACGAAAAATCATCCGGGAGAGACTCGTGGATTTCTCATTGCCTGCCGATCTCGTCGCCTATCTCGCACAGCTCGACCGTTTCATCGAACGCGAGATCAAGCCGCTGGAGGCGGCCGACGACAACATCCGCTTCTTCGATCACCGCCGCGAATGGGCGCGCACCGATTTCGAGAATGGCGGCCTGCCGCGTCACGAATGGGAAGCGCTGCTGCGCAAGGCCAAGGATCTCGCAGACGCGGCCGGCCATTTGCGGTTTGCGGTGCCGAAGCAATATGGCGGCAAGGATGGCTCCAACCTCTGGATGGCCGTGATCCGCGAGCACTTTGCCGCCAAGGGGCTGGGCCTGCACAACGATCTCCAGAACGAGCATTCCATCGTCGGCAACTTCCCCGTCGCCACCATGCTCGATCGCTACGGACGCGACGACCAGAAGGCGATGATCGACGGCTCGATCAAGGGCAAGTACCGCATCACCTTCGGCCTGACCGAGCCAAATCATGGCTCCGACGCCACTCACATGGAAACGCGCGCGGTGCCGGCGACCCGCGACAACGTCAAGGGCTGGATCATCAACGGCGAGAAGATGTGGACCACCGGCATGCACGTCGCCACGCATTGCGCGCTGTTCGCGCGCACCTCGGGCAATGATGGCGATGCGCGCGGCATCACCTGCTTCCTGGTGCCGGCCAAGAGCCATGGCGTGAAGATCGAAGAGTACATGTGGACCTTCAACATGCCGACCGATCATCCCCGCGTCAGCTTCACGGATGTGTTCGTGCCGGAGGACGCGCTGTTCGGCGAGGTCGACCGCGGCCTGTCGCTGGCACAATGTTTTGTCCATCAGAACCGCATTCGGCAGGCGGCGAGTTCGTTGGGGGCAGCGGTCTACTGCATCAACGAGAGCGTGAAGTATGCGCGCGAGCGAAAGCCGTTCGGCAAGGCACTGGCCGAGAACCAGGCGATCCAGTTCCCGCTGGTCGAGCTTGCAACGCAGGCCGAGATGCTGCGCCTGTTGATCCGCAAGACCGCCTGGGAGATGGACAAGCTCACCGAGGAGCAGATCGAGCGCACGCTCTCCGACCGCGTCTCGATGTGCAACTATTGGGCAAACCGCCTCTGTTGCGAATCCGCCGACCGCGCCATGCAGGTCCACGGCGGCATGGGCTATTCACGCCACAAGCCGTTCGAGCACATCTACCGCCACCACCGCCGCTATCGCATCACCGAGGGCAGCGAGGAGATCCAGATCCGCAAGGTGGCGGGATTTTTGTTCGGCTATATGGGGCCGGGGAAGCACTGAGGCGACTTTGCAGGGCATCTCTCCGCGTCGTCCTGGCGCAAGCCAGGACCCATTACCCCAGGGAGAAGTCGTTGAGGCAGGCAGGTCACCACGAGTCTTCCCCAAACTGCTCTCTGGGATAATGGGTCCTGGATCGGCGCTTCGCTTGTCCAGGACGACGATGTGGATAGAGCGGGCCTAATTCACCCTTCGGTCCTTCCCCGCCCAATGCGGCTCCCTCAACTGCCGCCGCAGAATCTTGCCTGACGGGTTCCTCGGCAACGCAGGCAAAAACTCCACGCTCTTCGGCGTCTTGAACCCGGCAATACGCTCGCGGGTAAAGTTGATGATGTCGGTGGCGGTCGCTTGCTTGCCTGGCTTCATCACCACGACGGCCTTCACCGCCTCGCCCCATTTGTCGTCGGGTATGCCGATCACGGCGGCCTCCGCGACGTCGGGATGATCGCACAGCGCGCTCTCGACCTCGGCCGGGTAGATGTTCTCCCCGCCGGAGATGATCATGTCCTTGATGCGATCGTGGATGTAGAGATAGCCGTCCTCGTCCATGTAACCTGCGTCACCTGTGCGCAGCCAGCCGTCGCCGCGCAGCGTCGCGGCGGTCGCTTCCGGCAGGTTCCAGTAGCCTGCCATGTTGGAGCCCGAGCGCGTCGCGATCTCGCCGACCTCGCGCGGCGGCAGCGGCTTGCCATCGACATCGAGGATTGCGATCTCGACGCCCGGCAGCGCCTTGCCGGCCGAGCGCATCCGCTCCAAGCCCTCGACGTGGTCCTCCGGCGGCAGCGCGACGATGGTGCCTGTGGTCTCGGTCATGCCGTACATCTGCACGAAGCCGCATTTGAAGATCTCGATGCATTCCTTCAGCAGCGCCGCCGGGATCGGCGAGGCGCCGTACAGCATGTATTTCAACCGGGAAAAATCGACCGTCCTCGCGCGCGGCTGCCGCACCACGAACTGCATTGCCGCCGGCACCATGAACAGCTTTGTGATGCTGGACTGTTCGAAGAAATCCAGCACCTTGGTCGGATCGAACTCGCGCGCGATTACGCCGCGGGCGCCGTGATAGAGCCCCATCACGCCCCAGCCAGAGCCGCCGATGTGGAAGATCGGCATCGCGACCAGCGACACGTCGTCGGTCGACCACCGGTTCCACTCGGGCTTGTCCTCAGCATTGCCTGTTTGCACGAGGTTGAGGAAGTTCGCATGCGACAGCATCGCGCCCTTCGGCTTGCCTGTCGTACCCGACGTATAGAGCTGGATCGCGATGTCCCGGGTCGCGATCGGCACCTTGGGATCGTGGCCACTCTGTGCATCGCGCCAGGCTGCAAAGTCAGGCCATTCCGGCGCGCCGCCTTCGGTGGTGATGACGCTGCGCACGCCCGGCAACTGGTCCTTGATCTGGCGGATCGGGGTGATGAACTCAGCTCCCACGAACAGCACCGGCGCTTTGCAGTCGCTCACGATGAAGGCGACCTCGGGGCCCGCGAGCCGCCAGTTCACCGGCGCCATCACCACGCCGGCCTTCATCGCGCCCATCAGCAGCTCGAAATAGACGTCGCTGTTCTTGCCGAGATAGGCAATGCGCTCGCCCTTGTTCACGCCCATCGCGATCAGCGCATTGGCCACTTTATTCGTCTTGACGTCGAAATCGGCGAAACTGGTGGCGCGCCCCTCGAACTCGAAGGCGATGGCGTCGCCGCGGCTCGTCGCGCGCTCGCGCACCATGTCGGCGAGATTGGCCAATGGCTGTGTGGTCATGTTTCTCCCGTGACGTCTTGTTTTTTATGTTGGGGAGTGTGGCGTCATCCGCGGGGGAAGACAAGATGGGGGAAGGTACGCCATGGCTTCAACGTCGTTGTCCTGGCTTTTCGCCAGGACGACGACATCACCCCCGCTTCGCCCGGTCCTTCTCGTTCTGCGCCATGATGCTCTCGCGCGCGGTTTTCCAGTCGTCGTCGCTCCAGTCGCGGAGCTGGTAGAAATTGCCGCCCATCGCGAGCGCCTGCGCGCCGTCCATGGCGATGGTCTCGCCGCTGATCCAGTCGCAACCGCCCGAGATCAGGAACACGGCGACGTTCTGCAATTCCTCCATGGTGCCGACGCGGCCCATCGGGTTCATCGCCTTGGTGCGCGCGCCAGCTTCGTCGCCCGGCTTGATGCGCTTGCTCATGCCCTCGGTCGGGATCTCACCCGGCGCGATGGTGTTGAGGCGGATGCCGTAGCGGCCCCATTCGGTGGCTAGCGACATCGTCATGGCGTGGATCGCTGACTTGCTCATCGCCGACGGCACCACGTAAGGCGAGCCGTTGCGCACCCAGGTCGTGGTGATCGAGACGACGTTGCCGGGCTGCTTCAACGCGATCCAGCGCTTGCCGACCGCATGCGTCACGTAGAACGTGCCGTGCATGACGATGTTGGCGACGGCGTCGAAGCCGCGCGGCGACAGCTCTTCGGTGCGCGAGATGAAATTGCCGGCGGCGTTGTTGATGAGGTCGGTGAGGGGGCCGTCGCGAAAGATGGTCTCGATCATCTCCTCGACCGCGAGCGCGTTGCGGATGTCGACGCCGTGGCTGCTCACGCGGCCGCCATACTCGGCCATCAGCTCGGTCGCGGTCTCGTCGCAGACGATCTTGCGCCGGCCGCAGATGTGCACCTCCGCGCCGAGCTGGAGGAAGCGCGCCGCCATCGACTTGCCGAGCCCGGTGCCGCCACCGGTCACGAGGATGCGCCGTCCGACCAGAAGATTTTCCTTGAACATGGCTGTTCCCCCTGTCGCGATTGTCGGTTAATTGATCGATTGACTAAATCCGGCCGCCGTCGTCCTGTAAAGCGGCACCGAACAAGAACAGCCGGGAACCAGGGGAGAATTGATCCATGGAAGAGCGCGTCTCGATCTCGATCTCGGAAGGCATCGCCGATGTCCGGCTGGTGCGCGCGGACAAGATGAATGCGCTGGATCAAGCCATGTTCGAGGCCCTGGTGGCCGCAACGGATCGGCTTTCAAAGGACAAGAGCGTGCGCGTCGTCGTGCTGTCGGGCGAAGGCCGCGCCTTCTGTGCCGGTCTCGACATGGGGCGTTTTGCCGCCATGAAGGAGAAGGGCGGCAACGGAATTCCGGGTGGCGAAAATCGCGATCTCACCAAGCGCACGCATGGCCAGGCGAATTTTGCGCAACAGGCGGTGTGGGGCTGGCGCCAGCTTCCGGTCCCAGTGATCGCCGCGATCCAGGGCGTTGCCTTCGGTGGCGGCTTCCAGCTCGCGCTCGGCGCCGACATGCGCTTTCTCACGCCCGATGCGCGGATGTCGGTGATGGAAATCAAATGGGGCCTGGTGCCCGACATGGCGGGCACGCCGATCCTGGCTTCGCTCGTGCGCGACGACATTTTGCGCGATCTCACCTACACCGGCCGCATCTTCTCCGCGCAGGAGGCGATGGCTTACGGTCTCGCCACGCGCATCTGCGACGACCCGCGCGCAGCCGCGCTCGACGTCGCGCGCGAGATCGCCGGCAAGAGTCCCGATGCGATCCGCGCCGCAAAACGCCTGCTCAACAATCTCTCGGTCGATCCGGGGCCTGCACTGCTCGCCGAGTCCGTCGAGCAGCAGAAGCTGATCGGCAGTGCGAACCAGACCGAGGCGGTGCGCGCCAATCTGGAGAAGCGCGCGCCCAAGTTTGCGGATTAGTCCCTCTGTCGTTCCGGGGCGATGCATAGCATCGAGCCCGGAACCTCGAGATTCCGGGTTCGGCTCTTCGAGCCGCCCCGGAATGACGGCGATGAACACCAATCTAAGAAAAACAACAAATGAGCGAAACCTCAAATTTCCTCGGCATCGTCTCCGGCGAGCGCGGCCGCTCCCATGCCGAGATCGCTGATCGTGCCGACCGCATCGCGAGCGGTCTCAGCCAGATCGGCGTCAGGCAGGGCGATTGCGTCTGCATGCTGATGCGCAACGACATCGCCTTCATTGAGGCCGCCTACGCCGCGATGCGGCTGGGCGCCTATGGCGTGCCGATCAACTGGCATTTCAAGCCGGAAGAGATCAATTACATCCTGAACGATACCGGCACCTCCGTGCTGATCGGCCATGCCGACATGCTGCATGCCTTGCGCGATGCGATCCCGAAAGGCGTCACCGTGCTCAGTGTGCCGACGCCTCCGGAGATCCTGTCCAGCTACAAGATCGATCCCGATCATCTGAAGACGCCGGACTTCGCGATCGATTTCGAGCCCTGGCTCGCGGCATTCCAGCCCTATGACGGCCCGATCGTGCCGCAGCCCATGAACATGATCTACACCTCGGGCACGACAGGTCATCCCAAGGGCGTACGGCGCAATGCACCGACGCCGGAACAGGCGGCCGCCGGCGAGCGCATGCGCGCGATGATCTACGGGCTGAAGCCCGGCGCCCGCACGATCCTGCCGGGTCCACTCTATCACTCCGCGCCGAACTCGTTCGGCATCCGCGCCGGCAAGCTTGGCGGCGCACTGGTACTGATGCCGCGCTTCGAGCCCGAAGAATTTCTCCAGCTGATCGAACGCTACAAAATCGACACCATCTTCATGGTGCCGACCATGTTCATCCGCCTGATGAAGCTGCCGCAGGAGGTGCGCAAGAAATTCGACGTCTCCTCGCTCCGCCACATCATTCACGCCGCAGCCCCCTGTCCGGCGGACGTCAAGCGCGCCATGATCGAATGGTGGGGGCCGGTGATCTACGAATTCTACGGCTCGACCGAATCCAGCGCCGTCACTTTCGCGACCTCCGAGGACGCGCTGAGGAAGCCTGGCACCGTCGGCAAGATATCGCCCGGCGCCGAGCTGCGCTTCATCGGTGAGGACGGAAGCGTTCTGGGCGTGGGCGAGATCGGTGAGATCTATTCGCGCATGGCCGGAATGGCTGATTTCACCTATCATAACAAGCCGGAGAAGCGCGCCGAGATCGATCGCGACGGCTTTATCACTTCCGGCGACGTCGGCTATATCGACGCAGAGGGCTACGTCTTCATCTGCGACCGCAAGCGCGATATGGTGATCTCGGGCGGCGTCAACATCTATCCAGCCGAGATCGAATCCGTACTGCACGCGGTCCCCGGCGTGCATGATTGCGCGGTGTTCGGCATCCCGGACGCAGAGTTCGGCGAGGCGTTGATGGCCGTGGTCGAGCCGCAGCCGGGCATCGCACTCGACGCCGGCGATATCCGAGCGCGGCTGAAGGCGTCGCTCGCCGACTACAAGGTGCCAAAACACGTCGAGATCCGCGCCGGGCTGCCGCGCGAAGATTCCGGCAAGATCTTCAAGCGCCGCCTGCGCGATCCCTATTGGGAGCAGGCGGGGCGGAAGATCTGACGGTGCGTAGCGCGTAGCCCGGGTGAGCGAAGCGATACCCGGGATAGTAAGACCCGGATGTCGCTTCGTCATCCGGGCTACATGAGCATGCGAATACGTGAGCGGTTTCATGGACCGCAACCTCGCTCATCGTGCTATACTCACGGGATCATGCACCTCCGGATCACCCCATGGCTCCCGTTTCCATCCTGCTCAACCTGCTCTGGATTCTCATCGGCGGCGCCTGGATGGCGCTCGGTTGGCTGGTCGCCGCGGTCATCATGGCGGTCACGATCATCGGCCTGCCCTGGGCGCGGGCGGCTTTCAACATCGCGGTCTACACGCTGATGCCGTTCGGCTCGCGGGCGGTCAGCCGCTATGAGGTCACCGGTGTCGAGGATGTCGGCACCGGCCCGCTCGGGGTGATCGGCAACATCATCTGGTTCGTGCTGGCCGGCTGGTGGCTGGCGCTCGGCCATCTCCTCACCGCCCTGGCCCTCGCGATCACCATCATCGGCATTCCCTTCGCCTGGGCCCACCTCAAGCTCGCGGGCATCGCGCTCTGGCCGATCGGCAAGGTGATCGTGCCGGCTTAAGGCAAACTCGTAGGCTTCCCCGCGGCCCATCCTTCGAGACGCCCGCCGTTGGCGGGCCCTCAGGATGAGGGCGGAACAGGTGGCTGCACCTGCAACGAATCCCGACGCAGCTCAGCCTCATCCTGAGGAGACCGCGAAGCGGTCGTCTCGAAGGACGAGGCGCTTGCTCCGCTCGTAGGATGGGTAGAGCGCCAGCGAAACCCATCAAGCCGTCCGCCGATGACGAAGCATGCTGGGTTCGCAAGCGCTCAACCCATCCTCCGCGTACTGGCCCAATCCAAGCTCATTTCGGACCAGGCTTGAGGCAGATCAATCCTGTCGCAGTGCAGCCTGCCATTTTGGCGACATGCAGCCAAATCGAGCGGATGAGTTCGGGCCTTGCTTTGTCGCAATCGGCGCTTCCGGTGCTGAGGGCTTGCGCGATTTGGGGGACCTGCTCGGAGCGCTTCCTGCCAATCTGGCCGCCGTCGTGCTTGTGGTCCTGCATCGCCCCAGCGACCGCATCAGTTATCTGCGTGAGGTGCTGGCGCGCCGGTCGATGCTGCCCGTGATGATACCGGACGAGGACGAGGAGTTCCAGGTTGGCGTCTGCTACGTCGGCGAACCTGCAGCGCACCTTTCTCTGGCGGCGCGAAGCCGCGTCCACCTGATTGAGGGACCGCAAGACCGGTATCGCAACCGGACGGTTGATCTGTTGTTCACGTCTGTCGCTGCTCACGCCAGAAGGCACGCGATCGGAGTTGTATTGCGCGGTGAGCTAAGCGACGGATCGCGTGGTTTGGAGGCAATACATTTCGCCGGCGGCGTCACGATGGTGCTGGGGACACACGGCGCCGCAGCGCGCGGTATGCCTTTGAATGCGACGGAATATGATGGGCCTGTCGACTTCATCGGCTCGATCAGCGACATCGCTGCGGAGATCGTCCGCCGGATCGCGATCATGGCCGTCAAGGCAGCCTAGAACTCGTAAGATGGGACCCGCTTTGCCTTGAGCGGCGAAGGAAAAAAGCGCATGCGAACGCAACCAGCACTCGTAGGATGGGTAGAGCGCCAGCGAAACCCATCAATCCGTCGGTCGGCGATGAAGCATGATGGGTTTCGCAAGGGCTCAACCCACCCTGCGCGCCCCGTCGACGCTGAGCACACCATTCCTCGCGTGGCCCGACGGGCAAAACACGCCATACACAGGTCAAGGCATTGGTCCGCAAATATTCTGATTGACCGAATTCATTGCTTCGGGTAAACCGCAAGGCATCCCGGCCCGCTAAAAAGGGCGTTTCGCGATCGTCACGATACGTGAGCCGGGATGCGATGGACGCGGCAGCGCCGGCGCGTGACGGGATGGCAGGGCGGGCAATCCTCGTGAGTCATCGCGATCCGCGCATACGACACGGCGCGGTCACAGCGTTTCTTTTCGGCATTGGGGGCGAGCACGCGCGAGTCTCCGATGGCTCGGGGAGGAACGTCCGCGGACGGCAAAAGCGTGTGGTCCTGACGCCCGGGGTCTGTGCGTCAAGGCTTGCGGTGATGTGCGGCCCGACCGGGTGCGTGCATCGATCATCCGCGAGGCGACGGGGGCAATAGTGCATCGCTCCCCGGGGAGAGCGCGCCATAAGCCGTAAAACCATTGCGCAGGGAAGGCCGGGATGTTCCGGCATCACCTGTGGTCACCCCCGCGTGCGTTTTTCGCGTGCGGACCCTGGGTGCCAGCCGGCGCCCGGCCTTCCCTGCGCCCTTTCTTCTCGACGAGGGCGAAACGGACAGCAAAACTCGGGCGCCCGCGCCGCGAGACCGCGAAGGTATGTTTATCGCGAGGACCTCCTGGTGTCCCGGACGCGCTGCAACGCGCCAGCGTTGCTGCGCAGAGCCGGGACCCAAAAGCGGATCAACGCCGGGCTCTCAGCTGGGCCCCGGCTCTGCAGCGCATCACGCCGCGAAGACGCGGCGCGCCTGCGCTGCGTCCGGGGCACGAAACCATTGCCCCTAATGTGCGCCGCCACCAAGTTCACCTTGCACTGCGGTAGAAAAATATCGCACACTCGGCTGAGCCGGGCAGTCAAGCGAGCTCGAACCAGGGGAGCGAGCCATGTCCCTCCAGACCATATCGTCCGACACCGCCGACCAGCGCCCCAACCGCCCCGAGGATGTCCAGGCGCTGGAAGCGGACGTGCGGCTGCGCGATGACATCCGCCTGCTCGGGCGCATCCTTGGCGACACGGTGCGCGACCAGGAGGGCGCCGATGTGTTCGACCTCGTCGAACGCATCCGGCAGACCTCGATCCGGTTCCACCGCGATGAGGATCGGCTCGCCCGCCGCGAACTCGAGCAGATCCTCGACAGCATGTCGACCTCGGAGACGGTGCGGATCGTCCGCGCCTTCAGCTATTTCTCCCACCTCGCCAACATCGCCGAAGACCAGAACAACATCCGCCAGATGCGCGCCAACAAGGGCGGCGGCTCCGGCGTGCTAGCCGAGACGCTCGCCCATGCGAGAGCTGCGGGCATCGGTGCCGATGCCCTGCGCAACTTCTTCAAGAGCGCGCTGGTCAGCCCTGTCCTGACCGCGCACCCGACCGAGGTCCGCCGCAAGAGCACCATGGACCGCGAGATGGAGGTCGCTAGCCTGCTCGATCGTCGCGAGCGCGTCGCGCTGACGGCGGAGGAGGCCGCCGCCAGCGACGAGCAGCTCCGCCGCGAGGTGCTGACGCTGTGGCAGACCAATCTGCTCCGCCGCACCAAGCTCACCGTGCTCGACGAGGTCGCCAACGGCCTGTCGTTCTACGATTACACGTTTCTCCGCGAGGTGCCGCGGCTGGTCAACGCGCTTGAGGACCGGCTGGAGGAGGGCGGGGAGCAGGCGGCCGGCGAGCTCGCCTCGTTCCTGCGCATGGGGAGCTGGATCGGCGGCGACCGCGACGGCAATCCCTTCGTCACCGCCGACGTGATGCGCGGCACGCTGCGGCTGCAGTCGAGCCGGGTGATGCAGTTCTATCTCAATGAGCTGCACGTGCTCGGCTCCGAGCTCTCGATCGCGGCCCATCTCGCCGACGTCTCCGAGGAGCTGCGCACGCTCGCTGAGCGCTCGCCCGATACCTCGCCGCACCGGAGCGGCGAGCCTTATCGCCTCGCGGTCTCCGGCATCTATGCGCGGCTGACTGCCACGGCCGAAATGCTCCAGGTCGAGATCACGCGCCGGCCCGTCGGCAAGGGAAAGCCTTACGAGAGCGTCGGGGAGCTCAAGGCCGATCTCGACGTGCTGCACCGCTCGCTGATTTCCAACAACGCCGGCGTCATCGCCCGCGGCCGGCTGCGGCTGCTGCGGCGTGCAGTGGACTGCTTCGGCTTCCACCTGGCCCGGCTCGACATCCGCCAGAACTCGGCGGTGCACGAGCGCACCATCGCCGAGCTGATGGACGCCGCCAATCCCGGCATGTCCTATCTCGCGCTCGGCGAGGACGCCCGCATCTCGCTGCTCACCAACGAGCTGCGCTCGACGCGCTCGCTGGTGTCGCCATTCGTCAAGTACAGCGACGAGACCATGGGCGAGCTCAACGTCTTCCATGCCGCAGCAGAAGCGCATGCGAAGTTCGGCTCGGACGCCATTCCCCAATGCATCATCTCGATGTGCAAGGGCATGTCCGACATGCTCGAGGTCGCGGTGCTGCTCAAGGAGGTGGGGCTGGTGCATCCGTCCGGGCGCAGCGCCATCAACATCGTGCCGCTGTTCGAGACCATCGAGGATTTGCAGGCTTCCAGCGCCATCATGGACCGCATGCTCTCGCTGCACGACTACCGCCGCCTGGTCGACAGCCGCGGCAGCGTGCAGGAGGTCATGCTCGGCTATTCCGATTCGAACAAGGATGGCGGCTTCGTCACTTCGGGCTGGGAGCTCTACAAGGCCGAGATCGGCCTCGTCGACGTGTTCGAGCGCCATGGCGTGCGCCTGCGCCTATTCCATGGCCGCGGCGGTTCGGTCGGCCGCGGCGGCGGCCCGAGCTATGATGCCATCATCGCCCAGCCGGGCGGCGCGGTGAACGGCCAGATCCGCATCACCGAGCAGGGCGAGATCATCTCGTCGAAATATTCCAACGCCGAAGTCGGCCGCAACAATCTGGAGATCCTTGCCGCCGCGACGCTGGAGGCGAGCCTGTTGCATCCGCGCCAGAGCGCGCCGCGGCGCGAATATCTGACCGCGATGGACGAGCTTTCAAATCTCGCCTTCAAGGCCTATCGCGGCCTCGTTTACGAGACCGAGGGCTTCGTCGATTATTTCTGGGCCTCGACCGTCATCAACGAGATCGCAACGCTCAACATCGGCAGCCGTCCGGCGTCGCGCAAGAAGACCCGGGCGATCGAGGACCTTCGCGCCATTCCCTGGGTGTTCTCCTGGGCGCAATGCCGCCTGATGCTGCCCGGCTGGTATGGCTTTGGCAGCGCGGTCGAGCAGTGGATCGCGGAGCATCCCGACAAGGGCATGCCGTTCCTCAAGGAGCTCTACAAGGAATGGCCGTTCTTCCGCATGCTGTTGTCGAACATGGACATGGTGCTGGCCAAGAGCTCGATCGCGATCGCCTCGCGCTATGCCGAGCTCGTGCCCGACGAGGCGCTGCGCGAAAAAATCTTCGGCCGTATCCGTCGCGAATGGCATTCCTGCATCGAGACGCTGCTGGATATCATGGGGCAGGACCGGCTGCTGCAAGGCAACCCGCTGCTGGAACGCTCGGTGCGCCACCGCTTCCCCTATCTCGACCCGCTCAACCATGTGCAGGTCGAGCTGCTGAAAGAGCACCGCGCGCAGAACCCGGACGAGCAGGTGCTGCGCGGGATTCAGCTGACGATCAACGGAATCTCGGCGGGGCTGAGGAACACGGGGTAGTTCACGGCGGCCACATCCTCAGTCGTCATGCCCGGGCTTGTCCCGAGCATCCACGTTCTCAGTGCCGCGCGTCGAGTCGTGGATGGCCGGGACAAGCCCGGCCATGACGAGTGGAGAGGGCGGTGTCCCCTCAACAGAAATGCGCGCCTTGCGTCTCCACATAGACCGCATAGAGCGACTGGCTCGCGGTCATGAACAGGCGGTTGCGCTTCTTGCCGCCGAAGCAGACATTGGCGCAGGTCTCGGGAAGCAGGATCTGCCCGATGCGCGCGCCGTCGTTTGGCGCGAACACCTGTACGCCGTCATACCCGGGTCCGACCCAGCCGGCGCCGACCCAGATGTTGCCCTCGGTGTCGACGCGCAGTCCGTCCGGGAAGCCTGACTTGCCGTCGAGCTTCATGTCGATCAGCCGCTTCGGGTTCGACAGCTTCGCCCCGTCGATGTCGTAGGACCACACCACGTTCTCGGCCTGCGGGTAATGCGTGATGCCGGTGTCGCACACATAGAGCTTCTTGTAGTCGTGACTGAAAGCGATGCCGTTCGGCTTGAACGGCTCGTCGGCGACCTTCGCGACCTGGCCGCTCTGCGGATCAATGCGATAGACCGCTTCCTTCTGATACGGCTGCAGCGAACCGGTATTGGCAAGCTTGCCCTCGTAGATGCTGATCGCGCCGTAGCCGGGATCGGTGAACCAGATCGCCTTGTCGTTGGGATGCACGACCATGTCGTTGGGACCGTTGAGTGGCTTGCCACCCGCCTGTTCGGCCAGCGTCGTCACCGAACCGTCGTGCTCGTAACGGACGAGCCGGGTGCGCTCGGCGCTGATCTGGCGTCCCTCGGTGTCGAACGAGTTGCCGTTGGCCTCGTTCGAGGGCTTGTGGAATTGCTCGGAGATGTGGCCGTCGTCGTCGAGGTAGCGCAGCTGCCGGTTGGCGGGGATGTCGCTCCAGACGAGATATTGCCCCTGCGCATTCCACGCCGGCCCTTCCGCCCACAGGCAGCCGGTGTAGAGCCGCTTGATTGCGGTGTTGCCGACCTTGGCCTTGAAGCGCTTGGGATCGATGGCGATGATGTCAGGGTCGGGATAGCGCTGCGGCTCGGCACTGGCGCCGAAGTCGCGGGCGTCCGCGCGTGAGGCGAGCAGGGCAGTTGCGGCCACCGTTGCGGCGCCCTTGAGGAGTGTGCGGCGGCCAAGGCCGCTGCTTACAGTCGTGTGGTCGGAGTCGGTCAGTATTCTTGTCATGGTTTCCTCCCAAAGTTGTGTTGGGAGGCCACCATCCGCCTGCAATTGGGCGTAAAGCGGAGCGATCTCCGGACAAGACAACCGGAGATCGCAGGGCAGGAATGCCGGAAGTAATGCCGGAAGTGCGGCTAGACGGGATCCTTAAACGGGATCCCAGGGGAAGATATCGGCGGAGCGGTCGAGCTTGTAGAACGAACCCTTCAGCGCCGGCATCCCGTGTTCCGCGATCGATTGCGGCGTCCAGCCTTCGCTCCGATGCACCGAGCGCAGCGGACGATTCTGGCTGAACAGGAACAGCTCGTTCATGCGGGCGCCGAAGATCTGCCCGGAGACGTCCTTGGCGGCATCGGAGAGCAGATAGGCGCAGACCGGCGCGATCTTCTCCGGGCCCATCTGCTTGATCTTCTCGACCCGCGCCTTCTCGGCTTCGGTCTCGGTCGGGATGGTGCCGATCATGCGGGTCCAGGCGAACGGCGAGACGCAATTGGAGCGAACGTTGAAGCGGCCCATGTCGAGCGCAATCGACTTCGACAGGCCGACGATGCCGAGCTTGGCGGCGGCGTAATTGGCTTGGCCGAAGTTGCCGATCAGGCCGGAGGTCGAGGTGAAATGCACGAACGATCCGGACTCCTGCTCGCGGAAGATCCGCGCCGCGGCGTGGCTGACGTAGAACGAGCCCATCAGGTGAACCTTGATGACGGCCTCGAACGCTTCCACGCTCATCTTGTGGAAGATCATGTCGCGCAAAATGCCTGCATTGTTGACCACGCCGTCGAGCCGGCCGAAATGATCGGTCGCGGTCTTCACGATCTTGCTGGCGGGGATGGCTTCGGCCACCGACTCGAAATTGGCAACCGCGGTGCCGCCTCGCTTCTTGATCTCCTCGACCACTTCCTCGGCGGGCGCGGCGCTCGTGCCGGCGCCGTCCGCGGCGACGCCGGGATCGTTGACGACGACCTTGGCGCCTTCAGCCGCGCACAGCAGCGCAATCTCGCGCCCGATGCCGCGGCCTGCGCCGGTGACGATGATGACCTTGTCTTGCAGTGATTTCGTCATGTGGATGTCTCCTGTTGTCTCTGTCATTCCGGGGCGTGCGAAGCACGAACCCGGAATCTCGAGGTTCCGGGTCTGGTCCTTCGGACCATCCCGGAACGACGAGAAAATTACCTCTCGTTCGTAAACACGATCGTGCCCGACGCGGCGAACATGCCGCCGACGCCGTGGCACACCGAAATCTTCGCGTTGGCGACCTGCGCCGGCGCAATGCCGCGCATCTGCCGTATGCTCTCCTGGAGCGCGTACATGCCGTACATGCCGGAATGCATGTAGCTCAAGCCACCGCCATTGGTGTTGAGCGGCAGCTTGCCGCCGGGGCGGGTGTTGCCGTCGGCGATGAACTTGCCGGTCTCCTCGTGCGGCATGAAGCCGAGATCGCCGAGGCCGAACAGCGGCAGATGCGCAAACGCGTCGTAGATCATGAGATGGTCGACGTCCTTGTGTGCGATGCCGGCCTCCCTGAACGCCAGCGGTCCCGCGGTCTTGAACGCGCGTGAGGAGTTGAACGTCTCCATCTGGCTGACCATCGGCGTCTCCACGCTCTCGCCGGTCCCCATGATGTAGACCGGCTTGCGCGGAAAATCCCGGGCGCGGTCCGCCGAGGTCAGGATCAGCGCGCCGCCGCCGTCGGTGACGAGGCAGCATTGCAGCAGGCGGAACGGATAAGCGATCATGCGCGAGTTGAGGACGTCTGCGACCGTGATGGGATCCTTCATCATCGCACGCGGATTCTTCGCCGCCCATTCCCGCTGCACCACTGCCACCGAGGCGAGCTGCTCGTGCGTGATGCCGTAGGTCTTCATGAAGCGCAGCACGGGGATCGGGAACATGCTGGGCGGGCCGTAGACGCCGAACGGCGCCTCGAACTGGCCTTGCAGACTGTCGGGGGGAATCGAGCGCGGCGCCTTGCCGATCATCGACTTGCCGCTCTCGGCATGGGTGATCAGCACGGTCTTGCACAGGCCAGCCTCGATCGCCGCGGCGGCATGGCGGACGTGCAGCATGAAGGAGCAGCCGCCGACCGAGGTGCCGTCCACCCAGGTCGGCTTGATGCCGAGATAGTGGCAGACCTGCTGCGGCGTTTCGACCGCGGTGGCGAAGCCGTCGATGTCCGACAGCTTCAGCCCGGCATCGGCAATGGCATTGAGCGCCGCATCCGCATGAAGCTGGAGCTGCGAGACGTTGGGGATGACACCGAGTTCGGTGGTCTCGGCCGCGCCGACGACGGCAACCTGATTGCTGCGCATGGGCTTACCCCTTCGCCGGACGGAATACGGGAAGGGTGATCTTGTCGTCGAGCGCCTCGAAGGCGACCTCGAGCTTCATGTCGAGTTCGAGCGCCTCCGGCGTCTGCGGGCAGTCGATGATGTTGCTCATCATCCGCGGCCCCTCCTCGAGTTCGACCACCGCGATCGCGTAAGGCGGCGTGAAGCCGGGCGCCGCGGGACGGTGGTTGATCACGTAGCTGTAGAGAAAGCCTTTGCCGCTCGCCTTGAAGATGCTGACCTTGCGCGAGGCGCAGGACGGGCAGAACGGACGTGGCGGGAAATAGACATGCGCGCAGGCGTCGCAGCGCTGCAGGCGCAACTCGCCCGCCTTGGTGCCGTCCCAGAAATGCTGGGTCTCCGGCGTCGGTTTCGGTCGCGCGCGCTGCGGTTCGGCCATCTCGGCGGGTCCTCCCAAGGCCAAGCTTAGCCCGGCTGTTGCGATCTTGATGCGACAATCGACCATGGCGCGTCAACGGTCCAGCAATGCGCATGCATGCCATCATGCGCACAATGCTTGTGTCGAAGTGAGGCAGCGCTATACATTGCGCGCAAATATTCCGTGAGACAGACATGCCCGATTTTTCGACACTGACGAAGCTCGCCGAAGACCTCGAAAGCGGCCGCACCAGCTCCCGCAAGCTGGTCGAGGTGTGCCTCGCCAAAATCGCCGATCCGGCCGGCGAGGGGCAGCGTGCCTTCATCCATGTCGACAAGGATGCCGCGCTTGTGGCGGCGGACGCGATGGACGGTTTGCGCAAGGTGAAGGCGACGCCCTCGCGCTACGCCGGTATCCCGGTCTCGATCAAGGATCTCTTCGACATCAAGGGCCAGGTGACGCGCGCCGGCTCCCGCGCGCTCGACGATTCCTCGCCGGCCGAGCAGGATGCCCCCACCGTAGCGCGGCTGCGCAAGGCCGGCTTCGTCGTGATCGGGCGCACCAACATGACCGAGTTCGCCTATTCCGGCATCGGCATCAATCCGCATTACGGCACGCCGAAGGGTGCCTGGAACCGGGCCGAGGGCCACGTGCCCGGCGGTTCGTCCTCGGGTGCCGCGGTCTCCGTGCTCGACGGCATGGCGCATGGTGCGCTCGGCACCGACACCGGCGGCTCCTGCCGGATTCCGGCGGCCTATAACGGCGTCGTCGGCTACAAGCCGACGCAGCGGCGCGTGCCGCTCGATGGGGCCGTGCCGCTGTCGTTCTCGCTCGACAGCATCGGGCCGCTGGCACGATCGGTCAGTTGCTGTGCCATTCTCGATGCCGTGCTCGCGAACGAGCCGATCGCCCCGCTGAAGCCTCGCTCGGTCAAGGGCATGCGGCTGGCGGTACCGACCACGATCGCGCTCGACGACCTCGATGCGGCTGTGGCCGGGACATTCGAGCGGGCGCTCAAGAGCCTTGCCGATCACGGTGCGATCATCGAGCGCATTGAGATGGCCGAATTCCACGACATCGGGCCGATGAACGCCAAGGGCGGCTTTGCGGCTTCCGAAAGCTATGCCTGGCATCGCTACCTCCTCACGTCCAAGGGCGACGTCTACGATCCCAGAGTCTCCGTGCGTATCATGCGCGGCGAAGCGCAGAGCGCGGCGGACTACATCGATCTTCTCAACGAGCGCCGCTCCCTGATCACCCGCGTCAATGCGCGCATCGCGCCCTATGATGCGCTGGTGCTGCCGACCACCGCCAACACGCCGCCGAAAATTTCGGATCTTGCCGATGACAAGGAGTTCACCAGGGAAAACCTGCGGGCGCTCCGCAACTGCACCCTGATCAACATGATCGACGGCTGTGCCATCTCGCTGCCTGCGCATCGCGAGGGCGAGATCCCCGTCGGCCTGATGCTGGCGGGCGCGGGCGGATCGGACCGCCGTATCTTCGAGCTTGCTGCCGGCATGGAGGCCGTAATTCGTGTTTGACCTGACTTTCACCGTCGACGCCCAGGACACCACCACGCCGCTGACGCTGGCGATCGACCAGATGGTCATCGCCGGCTGGACCGGCCGCGATCCGGTCGCGCGCGACAAGCACATTGCCGAGCTGCAGGAGATGGGTATTGCCCCGCCGGCCTCCACGCCGATCTACTATCGCGCCTCGGCGCGGCGGCTGACGATGGAAGACAGCATCGAGTGCACTGGCGGCGATTCCAGCGGCGAGGTCGAGTTCGTGCTGATCGGCTGGCAGGGCCGTATTTTCGTCGGCTGCGGCTCCGACCACACCGACCGCAAGGTCGAGGCCTATAACGTCACGGTGTCCAAGCAGATGTGCGACAAGCCGATCGCATCCACGCTGTGGGAGCTGGAGGACGTCATCGGCCATTGGGACAGCATGATCCTGCGCTCCTGGGCCACGATCAAGGGCGAGCGCGTGCTCTACCAGGAGGGCAGGCTCGACGCGATGCTTCCGGTCGCCGACCTGATCGCGCGTGGCTTCGAGGGTGGGAAATTCCCCGACGGCTGCGCCATGTTCGGCGGTACGTTTGCGGCGAAGGGCGGTATCCGTTCCGCCGACCGTTTCGATTTTGAGCTGGAAGACCCCGTGCTGAAGCGCACGATCAAGCATGGATACGACGTAGTGACGCTGCCGGTGAGAGGCTGACGCCTCTCCGCCGTCATTGCGAGGAGCCCTTGCGACGAAGCAATCCAGACTGGTTCCCCGGAGGGATTCTGGATCGCTTCGCTGCGCTCGCAATGACGGGGAGAGAGACGGAAATCGGGTGGTAGAGGACGGGGCGGTCCTGCGAAAGTCAGAGCCATGACAGCAATAGCACGCAAATCGGCTCAATCTCCGACAGCCGACCTCGCCGCCCATGTCGATGCCCTCGACTGGCCGCAGATCACAGGCGAGCTCGATACCCAGGGCTGCGCTGTCCTGAAGGGGCTGTTCACGCCGGAGCAATGCCGCACCGTCGCCGCGCTGTATCCCGACGACGCCAACTTCCGCAGCCGCATCGTCATGGGCCGCCACGGCTTTGGCCGCGGCGAGTACAAATATTTCTCCTATCCGCTGCCCGACCTGATCGCGCAGCTCCGCCCGGCGCTCTACGCGCATCTCCAGGGCGTCGCCAATCGCTGGAACGAGGCGATGGGGATCGACATCCGCTATCCGGCCGCGCATGCGGCGTTCCTGAAGCGCTGCCACGAGGCCGGGCAGACGCGGCCGACGCCGCTGCTGCTGCAATACGAGACGGGCGATTTCAACTGCCTGCATCAGGATCTCTATGGCGAGCACGTGTTCCCGCTTCAGGTCGCGATCCTCTTGTCCGAGCCCGGCCGCGAATTCACCGGTGGCGAGTTCGTGCTGACCGAGCAGCGCCCGCGCATGCAGTCCCGTGCCGAGGTGGTTCCGCTCGCGCAGGGCGACGCCGTGGCCTTCGCTGTGCATCACCGCCCGGTGCAGGGGACACGCGGCACCTACCGCGTTAATCTCCGCCACGGCGTCAGCCGGATTCGCTCTGGCCAGCGCCACACGCTGGGTGTGATCTTTCATGATGCCAAGTGAGCGCTGCGATTGACGGCTGATTTGTTCGACCATGTCGCCGAAGCCCAGCCGTCGCGCGAGGAGATCGCCGACGGCGCCGTTCTGCTGCGCGGCTTCGTCAAGCCGATCGAGAGCGAGCTGATCGAAGCCGTGCGCGCCATCGTGGCGCAGTCGCCGTTCCGTCGCATGACCACGCCCGGCGGGCACCTGATGTCGGTGGCCATGACCAATTGCGGCGAGCGCGGCTGGATCACCGATCATACCGGCTATCGCTATGATCCCATTGACCCGCGAACGAGCGCGCCATGGCCGGCGATGCCGCCGGTGCTCCGCGATCTGGCTTTGCGCGCCGCGGGGCAGGGCGGCTTTGCCGGCTTCGCGCCCGATGCCTGCCTCGTCAATCGCTACGAGCCTGGCACGCGGCTGTCATTGCATCAGGACAAGGACGAGCTGGATTATTCGGCGCCGATCGTCTCGGTCTCGCTCGGCCTGCCCGCGACCTTCCTGTTCGGCGGCATGGCACGCAGCGACAAGCCGCGGCGCTTCCGCCTCGTCCATGGTGACGTCGTGGTCTGGGGCGGCCCCAGCAGGCTGGCCTATCACGGCGTCGCGCCGCTGGCCGATGGCGAGCATGCGTTGCTCGGCCGCAAGCGGGTCAATTTGACGTTCCGAAAGGTCCGCTGACGCGTTTCCTCGCAGCCCCCGCTCGTCTAAGCTTCCGGCGGGGGAGACGCGATATGGCGACCACACAGCTCTCGGCCGGCGCTGGCGCGGCCAACCGCACCGGCCTGTATCTGGCCTTGCTGCAACTGGCGTTCACGCTTGGCTGGACCACCTACGTCATCTATCTGCCAAAGCTCGCGGCTGAGGTCGGCATCGCGCCATCGGCCGTCATCCTCATCCTGATGCTGGACCAGGCGATCTTCACCATCGCCGACACCGCGATGGGGATAGCCGCCGACAGGATCGCTCCCCATCTCGGCAGGCTTGGCCTGTTCGTCGGGCTCCTGGCCGCGATCTCCTGCGGCGCGTTCGTCGCGTTGCCTTTCGTCGCAGGGCGCGGCGTGGCCGCGCAGGGGTGGTTCATTGCCCTGATCGTGGTCTGGTCGATCACCTCGTCCGCGCTGCGCGCGCCGCCGCTGACCCTGCTCGGCAAATACCGCGCCCGGCCGCAGGTGCCGTTCCTCGCCGCGCTCGCGATGCTCGGCTATGGCGTCGCCGGCGCAGTCTCGCCCTATCTCGGCGTGGTGCTGCGCGAGCACGATGCGCGGCTGCCCTTCGTGATATCGAGCGCAGTGTTGCTGTTGACCGCGCTCGGACTGTCACGGATCGAGCACGAGGTGGCCCGCGACACCGCGCCGCCGACACCGGCCGAAGCGGCAAAGCCGCTTGGCGTCGTGCCGATCGCCTTCATCGTCGCGATGGTGGCGCTCGCGCTCGGCTATCAGTTGCACTTCGCTCTGAACAGCGCGCCGTTCTACCTACGCTTTGCCAAGCCGGATGAGCTGCAATGGCTGATGCCGGTGTTCTGGATCGGTTTCAACATTGCGATGTTTCCGGCAAGCCTCGTCGTCAAGCACCGTGGCGGCGTGATCGTGATAGGCGCGGCCGGACTGCTTGGAGCGGTCGCGATTGCTGCGGCCGAATTCGCCGGCAGCCTCAACACGCTGATCGTCGCGCAGTTTCTCGCCGGAGCGGCGTGGGGCTGCATGCTGATGAGCGCGATCTCGGCTGCGTTGGCGATCGGCTCGACCGGCGCGGAGGGAAAGGTGACCGGTCTCGTCTTCTCGGCGCTCGCGCTCGGGACCTTCGCGCGGATGGCGGCGGTCGCCGGCGGCTTGCAGAAAATGCCTGACTACGCGCCGCTGCTGCACTGGGCCCCGGTCGCCTGCTGGGCGGTCGCAGGCGCGGGCCTGCTGGTGATCGCGGCGGCGCGGCTACAGGGCGGCGTTCACCTCAAGGCTTCGGCGGGTGGATGAACGCCCACGGGCTGACTTCCGAGTCCCGCGTCACCTCGACCGAGATCAGATAGGGCCCGCCATGCGCCAGGGCCTTCTCCATCGCCGCCTTGAACTGGTCCGGCGCGGTGACGCGCGCGGCGGCCACGCCAAATGACTCCGCGAGCTTGACGAAATCCGGGTTTACCAGATCGGACGCCACCACGCGGCCGTCGAAACGTTCGCGCTGGTCGCGGCGGACATTGCCATAGGCGTTGTTATTGAACACCAGCGTCACCACGCCGATGTTGAACTGCACGGCGGTGGCGAGCTCCTGCACGCCGAACATGAAGCCGCCGTCGCCGGTGATCGCCACCACCGGCTTGTCGGGATTGGCGACCTTGGCCCCGAGCGCGGTCGGGAAGCCCGAGCCCAACGTGCCCTGATAGCCTGACGTAATGAAGGTGCGCGGCTCGTAGATCGGAAAACCGTACCAGGATGCGAAACCGAACTGCGACAATTCATCCGTCACGATCGCGTTCGCCGGCAGCACCTCGCGCAGGATGTTGAGATAGGCCATCTGCGGCTGGATGCGTTGGATCTCGGCTTGCGCCGTCGCGGTCACCTCGCGGATCTCTCCCCGCCGGCCGCTGGTCCTGGCATAGCCGGCCCTCTTCACGGCGGTGACCAGATCGGCCGCGCCGGCTTTGGCGTCGGCGACGATGGCGACATTGGAGGCGAGCCGGCGCATCTCGGCCGGATCGATATCGACACGAATGGATTTCAGCCCCTTCGGCTGATATGGCCAGCGGAAGCCCGACGCCGGCAGCTCGGCGCGCGTGCCGATCGCGATCATCAAATCGGTTGTCGGCCACAGCTTGTAGGCCGCCGCCATCGTGAGTCCAAGCTCATGCGCGTTGGAGACGATGCCGCGGCCGCTCCGGAAGGCGACGACAGGCGCGTCGGTCATCTCGGCGAGTTCGAGAATCTCCTCGCGCGCTTCGATCGCGCCGCTGCCGACGAAGATCATCGGCGCCTTGCTGTTCTTGATCAGCGCGGCCGCCTGCTTGATCATATCAGGGTCGGGCTGGGGCGCGGGCAAGGGCGCCAGCACCTGTGCTGCGGTGGTATCCGCGCGTTGGGTGAAGACGTCCCAGGGCATCTCGACGGAGGCGGGGCCACGCCGTCCAGACGTCATCTCCTGGAAGGCGCGCGCGACCGTGGTCGGCGCGTTGCCGGGATATTCGATCCGATCCGCCCATTTCACATAGGTGCGCAAGGTCGCGAGCTGGTCCGGCATCTCGTGCAGATGGCCGCGACCCTTGCCCAGAAACTGCGTCGGCACCTGGCCGGTGACGCATAGCACCGGCTCGTTGCAGCCGAAGGCGGTGAGCAGTGCCGCGCTGGCGTTGAGCACGCCGGGACCCGGCACCACGCTGAACACGCCGGGCCTGCCGCTGGAGCGTGCATAGCCGAACGCCATGTAGCCGCAGGCCTGCTCGTGCCGCGCGCCGATCACCTTGAGCTGGGCCTGGTGGAAGGCGTCGAACAGGCCGTAGACCTGCGCGCCGGGCAGGCCGAACACGGTGTCGACGCCGTGGGCGACAAGGCCGCTTACGATCGCTTCGCCGCCGGTGAGGGTGGTCATGGCATTATTCCATTTCAATCGGTGTTCAGGCTTCGTCGACGACGCCGTTGCGTAAGGTTCCGATGCCCTCGGCCGCGACTTCGATAATATCGCCCGGCTTGAGATAACGCGGCGGATCGAACCGCGCACCGGCGCCCGTTGGCGTGCCCGTGACGATGACGTCGCCGGGAACGAGCGTTGCGAAGGTCGAGATATAGCTGATGAGATAGCGGAACGGAAACATCAGCCGGCTGGTGCGGTCGTCCTGCCGCAGCTCGCCATTGACGTGCGTGGTGAGGCGGATGTCGGCGATCTGCGATTCCTGCGTGTACGGCACCAGCCACGGGCCGAGACTGCCGCTGGAATCGAAGTTCTTGCCTTGCGTGACATTGAACTTGGCATGGCGCAGCCAGTCGCGCACCGAGCCTTCGTTGCAGAGCGTCAGCGCGGCGATGTGGTCGAGCGCAGAACTTTCGGGGATGTGCCGGCCTTGCTTGCCGATCACCAGCACGATCTCGCCCTCATAGTCGAGCTGCGCGGAGGCGCGCGGGCGCACCAGCGGCGTGTCGTGGCCGACGAAGGAGCGCGGCGAGCGCATGAACATGCTCGGATATTTCGGCGCGTCCTGGCCGTCCTTGTACTCGGCATTGCGCTCGGGATAATTGACGCCGATGCAGATGATCTTTTCCGGCGCGGGCACCGGCGGCAGCCAGATGATGTCACCAAGCGCGTGATCGGGCGTGTGGCCGGCGGCGTCCTCGGCAAGGCTCGCGAGCTGTCCTGCCGCGATCACCTCGCGCAGCGTCGGATAGTCTTTTCGGTGGCGCGCGGAGAGATCGACAATGCCGCCGTCGACGACGGCGCCATACTTCGTTGCACCCTTGACGGAATAGGTGGCGAGGCGAGGGGGGTTCATTGGCTGCTCATCATTCTTTGTCGTCCCGGCCTAGTGCGCAATTGCGCACGGGGGCCGGGACCCATACCGCGTGATCTTTCGATTGGAGAAGGTAGGCGTACCGAACAACGTGTCTTCGCCAAACTCCTCCCTGTGGTTATGGGTCCTGGCCCCCGTGCGCAATTGCGCACTAGGCCGGGACGGCGGACTGAAAGTTCTGCGCTAGCATCAATCCGCCACCAGCACGTCGGCCACGAACTTCGGCTCACGCACGGCTTGGCCGGAGAACGGCGAGCCCTGCTCGAACCAGGAGCGCGGGGCGGGTGCGCCCCACAATGTCTGGCGACGGGGATCGCGCAGCGACCAGCGCAGCGGCTCGTGATCGTGATCGCCGGTGAAATAGTCACTGGTGTAGAGCTCCAGCCGGTGTCCATCGGGGTCGCGAACGTAGAGGAAGAACGCATTCGAGATGCCGTGGCGGCCGGGACCACGCTCGATGTTCTTCACGAAGCCCTGCGAGGCCATGACGTCGCAGAGATGGATGATGTTCATCGCCGTCGGCGTCCAGTACGCGAAGTGGTGCAGCCGCGGGCCCTTGCCGTTGGTGATGGCAAAATCGTGGACATTGCCCTTGCGATGCATCCAGGCCGCGGCGATGCGCCCGTTCGGTCCGTCCTCCTCGGCGTATTCGGTGAGGCGAAAGCCGAGCCGGGCATAGAATTCGACGGTGTCCTGCACTTCGGCGGCGAACACGTTGAAATGGTCGAGCCGCTGCGGATGGCAGCCCCTGTAGAGATCGTAGCGGCGCAGCAGATGCGGCCGCCGGTCCATCGACGCATACAGCTCGATCTGGAAGCCGAAGGGATCGGTGAATTGCAGCGTGCGGCCCTGGAACGGCTGATCGATGAACGCGTAGCCCAGAGCGTTCTCGGACAGGAACTTCGCGGCCTTGTCCAGATCCCCGTCATTGCCGACCTTGAAGCCGAGGCGGTTGCAGGCGGGCGCCGCCGCCTTGCGCAACACCAGCGAGTGATGCTGGTGCTCCTCGGCGGCGCGCAAGTAAACGACCTTGTCGTCGGCGTCCTCGACATGCAGGCCGACAACGCTTTCATAGAACTCGCGGCTGAGCTTCAGATCGGTGACGTCCAGCACGGCGTGGCTGGAGCGGATGATGTTGAACGGCGGCTCGAAGACATGTTGCGGTACGGGCATTGCGTTTCCCCTCTTGAGGTCCCCCGTCATTCCGGGGCGGCTCGCAGAGCCGAACTATGGTGCGCAATTGCGCACCTGAGAATCTCGAGGTTCCGGGTTCGACGCTCCGCGCCGCCCCGGAACGACGGCGGTTCTAGATTCCCAGCTTCTGAATCTTGTGCGTGCCCCGCGCCAGCGAGACGTGCTTGGTTTCCATGTAGAAATCGAACGAGTAATCGCCGCCGTCGCGGCCGATGCCTGAGGCCTTCATGCCGCCGAACGGCGTCGGCAAATGGCGGACGTTTTCCGAGTTCAGCCAGATCATGCCGGCCTCCAGCGCATCCGCGACACGCAACGCGCGGCCGACATCGTTGGTCCAGACATAGCCGGTCAGGCCATAGCGGATGTCGTTGGCGATCTCGATCGCGTCTGCTTCGTCCTTAAAGGGAAGCACGGTGAGGAAGGGGCCGAACACCTCTTCCTGCGCCACGCGCATCTTGCCATGCGCGCCGGTCACCAGCGTCGGCTCGACATAATGTCCGCCGCCCGGCCCGTCATAGGCCTTGCCGCCAACCGCAATCGTCGCGCCGTCCTGGCGTGCGACGTCGAAATAAGAGCACACCTTTGCCAGATGCCGCTCGTGGATCAGGGGCCCGATCTCGGTTGCGGGATCGAGGGGATGGCCGACCTTCAGGGCTCTTACCCGCGCGGCCAGCTTCTCCACGAATTTCTCCGCGATGCTGGCCTGGATCAGCAGGCGGCTCGACGACGTGCAGCGCTCGCCGTTGAGCGAGTAGATCATGAACACGACCGCATCGAGCGCGCGGTCGAGATCGGCGTCGTCGAACACGATGACGGGGTTCTTGCCGCCGAGCTCGAAATGCACGCGCTTCAGCGTGGGCGCGCCCTGAACCATGATCGCCGAGCCGGTCGAACTTTCGCCGACAAAGCCGATCGCCTTGATGGCGGGATGCTCGGTCAGCGCCTTGCCGGCCTCTTCGCCAAAGCCGTGCACGGTGTTGAGCACGCCGTCGGGCACGCCGGCTTCCTTGACGAGCTTTGCAAGAATGGCCGCCGTGACCGGCGACCACTCGGCCGGCTTGTGCACGACGGTGCACCCGGCCGCGAGGGCAGGGGCGATCTTCCAGGTCGAAAGCATGAACGGCGTATTCCACGGCGTGATGACGCCGACCGGGCCGATCGGCACGCGGGTCGAGACGTTCCAATGCTCGTCGCTCGGCGTGTTCTGGCCGTCGCGCGCCTCGCCGCATCGATCGGCAAAGAAGCGGAAATTCTCGGCGGCGCGAATCGCGGCCTTGGCCATGAAGCGATAGGCCTGGCCGGTGTCGATGCATTCGAGCACCGCGATGTCCTCGGCATTGTCCTCGATGGCGTCGGCGACGCGATGCAGCAGCTTCTTCCGCATCGCCGGCGCCATGTCGCGCCAGGATTTGAAGGCCAGCGAAGCAGCGGTGGCGGCGCGATCGATATCCTCGGCATTGCCGCGCGCGACGCTGGCCAGAGTCGCGCCGTCGACCGGCGACTTGGTCTCAAAGGTCTCGCCCGAGATCGACGGCACGATCTTGCCGTCGATCATGTGGCCGATGCCGTCGGCGCGCAGCGTCTTCAGCAGCGGTGCTATGCGGTCGCGATTGGCCTGGAACACATCGGTTTTCGGCGTGGGCTTATCCATGGGCGGCCTCCGCCTTCAGGGCGTCGTGGATGTTGTTGCGCTTCCAACTCGTGTCCTTGTCGTTGATCTGCATGTCGAACGACAGGGCGAATTTGGAGCTTGCGAAGACGGGATCGAGATGGCGGGAGAGCGCCTGGAAGACATGTTCGCCGGCCTGCTTGCGGGTTGGCAGATCACGGCCTTCGCCAATGCGCAGCACCATGTCGAGAAAGCCGTAGTCTTGCCGCGCATCGGCGATCGCATAATGCTCGCATCTGACGGCGCGGACGCGGATGCCGCCGAGCGGGAAGATGCCGGTCTCGACCGCCGCCCTGCGTACCACCTCGCACGCCGCGCCGATGTCGAGGCGGTCGTCGAGATTGGCCGAATACTCGATCGTGAAATGCGGCATCGCGGTTTCACTCCCTGTCTTTTTGTTCGTCTAGGCGAAGTAGTAGCTCACCGAGCCGTAGGCGCCATAATCGGCTTGAATTGTGTCGCCCTTGCGGGTCTCGATCGGACGGATGAAGGAGCCCGCCAGCACGACCTGTCCGGGCTCGAGCGCTAGCCCAAGCGGCGCGATCTTGTTGGCGAGCCAGGCAACGGCCGTGGCGGGATGATTGAGCACGCCGGCGGCAAGGCCGGTCTCTTCGAGCTGGCCGTTCTTGAAACACAACGCGCCGATCCAGCGCAGGTCCGCGTCCAGCGGACGGATCGGCCGTCCACCGAGCACGATGCCGGCGTTCGCCGCGTTATCGGCGATGGTGTCGAAGATCTTTCGCGTCGCCTTTGTCCGGGGATCGACGCGTTCGATCCGCGTGTCCAGAATCTCCAGCGCCGGCACCACGAAATCGGTGGCGTTGAGCACGTCGAACAGCGTGCAGTCGGGGCCCGCGAGGCGCTTGCTCATGACGAAGGCGAGCTCGGCTTCCACGCGCGTCGCAATGAAGCGCTCCGTCGGGACGAGGCCGCCATCGGCGAAGAACATGTCGTCGAGCAACACGCCGGAATCCGGCTCGTTGATTCCGAGCGCGCTTTGCATCGCCTTCGAGGTCAGGCCGATCTTGTGTCCCCGGACGATGCGCCCTTCGGCGATCTTGACGTCGACCCAGGCCTTCTGAATCGCATAGGCGTCAGCGATGCTGATGTCGGGAAAGTCCTGCGAGAGCTGCCGGATCTGCGTACGGGTCTTCTCCGCCTGATGCAGACGGTTCGCGCAAGCTCGGATATCGTCGTTTGAAAGCGCCATGTGTAATCTTACAAATCGTGGTGCCGGAAGATACTTAACATGTTAAGTGAATGCGTCAATCGCAAATTGGCTTGCTGCACTGCAAACGTTTCGCGGCTTGAAAGGGCGTCATGACGAAGAGACCGGCTGATCCTGCGGACGGAAGCGAGCCCGCCGTGCGGCAGGTGCCGATGCGTGACTTCTCGCGTTCGCTGCCGATGTCGTTGCTGCGGGCACGCGAAGCGGTGATGCGGCAGTTCCGTCCCTCGTTGCGTGAGCACGGCCTGACCGAGCAGCAATGGCGCATTCTGCGCGCCCTCGCGGCGATCGATACGGTCGAGGTCACGGAACTCGCGCGCACCGCGTTCCTGCTCGGACCGAGCCTGTCGCGGATCCTGCGTGATCTGGAGGCGCGCAACCTGATCGAGCGCAAGACCGCGAAGGCGGACCAGCGCCGCAGCATGGTCTCGATCTCGGAAAAGGGCGTGAAGCTGATGGCCTCCGTGGCGCCATCCTCCGAAGCGATCTATGCGGAGATCACGCGCCGCTTTGGCGCACGCAAGCTCGTCGAGTTGCAGGAGATGCTTGGCGAGCTCGAACAAAGTCTCGCAGGGCTCGGCGCGGGCGAGGAGGCAAGTGCCGGGGAGTGAAAGCAGATATGCGCAAGCGCGCGGCAACAATCATGGACATCGCCGCATTTTTTCGCTCAAGTGCCGCTCAAGCCGATGACTGCAAAATCGGCGCCGAGGTAGAGGCAAACAGACCCTCATGGTCACCATCCAGGTTCAGAAGCTGATCGACTTCGTCACCGAGGTCTTCGCGCATGCGCAGTCGTCGCCTGACGAAGCCAGGCGCATCGCCACTTATCTAACCACGGCGAATCTGACCGGCCATGACAGCCACGGCGTGATCCGCGTCCCCGTCTATATCCGCTGGCAGAAGAGCGGCGCGGTCGTGCCCAACCAGAACGCCGAAATCGTGCTCGACACGCCCTCGCTCGCGGTGATCGACGGCAAGTTCGGCTATGGCCAGACCGTGACGCCGCAGGCGGTCCGGATCGGCATCGAGAAGTGCAGGAAGGCGGGACTTGCCGCTGTCGCGCTACGCAATGCCGGCCATATCGGCCGCGTCGGCGATTGGGCCGAGATGGCCGCCGCCGAAGGACTGATCTCGGTTCATTTCGTCAATGCCGCCGGCTCGCTGCTGGTGGCGCCGTTCGGCGGCGTGGAGAAACGGCTCTCCACCGCACCCTATTGCGTCGGCATTCCGCGCGAGGGCCAGGATCCGATCGTGCTTGATTTTGCGACTTCGGTCGTGGCCGAGGGCAAGGTGCTGGTCGCAAGCCGCGGCGGCAAGAAGTTGCCGAAGGGCGCGCTGGTCGATGCCGACGGCAGCCTGAGCGAGGAGCCGGCCGTGCTCTACGGCCCCTACACGCCGGATGGGCCGCGCGATCACACCAAGGGAACGGGCGCGATCCGTGCGTTCGGCGAGCACAAGGGCTCGGGCCTCGCCTTCATGTGCGAGCTGCTCGGCGGCGCGTTGACCGGAACCGGGGCCACGTCCGGCGGTCGGCGCTTCGCCAACGGCATGCTGGCCTTCTACGTCGATCCGAAAGTGGTCGATACCTCCCATGTCTTCGACGCAGAGGTGTCGCGCTATGCCGACTTCATCCGTGCCACCAAGCCGGTGTCCGGGGTCGACCAGGTGCTGATTCCCGGCGACCCCGAGCGGAAAACCCGGGCTGAGCGGACCCAAAACGGCATCCCCTTGCCGGATGACACCTGGGCGGCAATAGTGAATACCGCCCGCGAGGTCGGCGTCAGCGAAGTCAGCATCCAGAGGGCGACCGCATAGGTCTTGCGTCATTGCGAGCGTAGCGCGGCGCGCCAGTTCGCGGTAACAGCGGGGCTGTGCTGTCGCGACGCTCGTCATGGTGACGAAGGTCCAAATAACGACGACTTAAACAATGACGGCCCAAACAACAAAGAAGGAAGGCAACGTGGCGAACAAGGTCAAGGAAATCTGGAAGTCGGGCAAGGCCGTGGTCAACGCGTGGCTCGCGATTCCCTCCGGCTTCTCGGCCGAGATGATCGCGCAATGCGGCTTCGACAGCGTCACCGTCGACATGCAGCACGGCGTGCAGGATTATCTGTCGATGGTGCAGTGCTTCCAGGCGATGGACAAGCACCCCATCACGCCGATGGTCCGCGTGCCCTGGAACGAGCCCGGCATCATCGGCAAGGTGCTCGATGGCGGCGCCTATGGCGTGATCTGCCCGATGGTCAATACGCCGCAGGAAGCCAGGAATCTCGTCTCCTATTCCAAGTACCCGCCGAAGGGCGTGCGCTCCAACGGCCCGATCCGCGCCGGCATGTACGGCACCGCTGGCTCCTACCAGAAGACGGCCAACGACGACATCGTGCTGCTGCCGATGATGGAGACCAGGACCGCGGTCGAGAACATGGAAGCGATCTTCGACGTCGAAGGCATCGACGGCGTCTATATCGGTCCGTCCGACCTCGGCTTCTCCTACGGCCTCGAACCGAAGCTCGATCGCACCGAGCCCGAAATCCTCGCGATCTACGAGAAGATCATCAAGGAGTGCGGCAAGCGCGGCCTCAACCCGGGCATCCATTGCAGCGGCGCCGAGGGTGCCGCGCGCGCCATCAACATGGGCTTCAAGCTGGTGACGCTCTCGAACGAGGTCGGCCTGATGACCACGTACGCCAAGATGCAGGTGAATGCGACCCGCAAGGATTCCGGCGGCAAGGCCTGAGCTCTCTCTGTGTCCCGGACGCGATGCAGCGCGAAGCGGTGCATCGCAGAGCCGGGACCCAGTCGCTAACCAAGCAGATGACGTGACAACTAGGCCCCGGCTCAGCAGCGCACCGCTTTCGCGCTGCGCTGCGTCCGGGGCACGATACGTGAAGACCAAGGAGACCTCCCATGACCATCAGCCCCGTCATTCGCCTCCATCCCGATGATGGCGTGCTGATCGCGCGCGCGAGCTTGCCGCCGGGAACGCTGGTGGCCGACGGCGTAACCACGGTCGAGCGCATTCCTTCCGGCCACAAGGTCGCGATCAAGCCGATCGCATTGGGCGAGCCGGTGATACGCTACGGCCAGATCATCGGCTTTGCGACGGTGCCGATCGCGCCGGGCCAGCACGTGCACGTGCAGAATTGCGGCATGGGCGATTTCGCCAAGGACTACGCCTATTGCGCCGACGTCAAGCCGACGCCGAATTTCGATCTCCCGGCGAGCTTCGAAGGCATTCGCCGCCCGGACGGCCGCGTCGCCACGCGCAACTATATCGGCATCCTCACCTCGGTGAATTGCAGCGCGCATGTCGCAAGCCTCGTCGCCGACGTGTTCAAGAAGAATCCGTTCACTGGCGACAATCCGCTGGCCGACTTCCCCAATGTCGACGGCGTGGTCGCGCTGACCCACAAGACCGGCTGCGGCATGACGCAGAACGAGCCGCTGGCACTTCTCCGCCGCACGCTCGGCGGTTATGCGCGGCACGTGAACTTCTCCCACGTCATCGTGCTCGGCCTCGGCTGCGAGGTAAACCAGATCGGCGGCCTGATGGAGGAGCAGAAGCTCGCCGGACGTCTGCGCGCAATGGACATCCAGGAGGTCGGCGGCACCCGCAAGACGGTGGAAGCCGGCATTGCCTTCGTGCGCGAGGCACTTGCGGAGTCCAACAAGGTCAAGCGCGAGTCCGTTCCGGTGAGCGAATTGACCGTGGCGCTGCAATGCGGCGGTTCGGATGGCTATTCCGGTGTCTCCGCCAACCCGGCGCTGGGCGCGGCCAGCGATCTCATCGTGCGTCACGGCGGCACCGTGATCCTGTCGGAGACGCCGGAGACCTATGGCGCCGAGCATCTGCTGACGCGCCGCGCCGTCAGCCGCGAGGTCGGCGAGAAGCTGGTCGATCTCATGCGCTGGTGGGACGAATACACGACGCGCGAAGGCGCCGAGATGAACGCCAATCCGAGCCCGGGCAACAAGGCCGGCGGTCTCACCACCATTTTGGAGAAGTCGCTCGGCGCGATGGCGAAGGCCGGCACCACCAACCTCGTCGAAGTGCTGCGCTATGCCGAACCCATCACCAAGAAGGGTTTCGTGTTCATGGACACGCCCGGCTACGATCCGGTTGCCGCGACCGGGCAGGTCGCCGGCGGCGCCAATCTGGTCTGCTTCACCACGGGGCGCGGCAGCGTGTTCGGCTGCAAGCCAGCGCCGTCGATCAAGCTCGCCACCAACACGCCCATGTACAAGCGCATGGAAGAGGACATGGACGTCAATTGCGGCACCATCCTCGAAGGCGAGGAGAGCGTTCAGCAGTGCGGCCAGCGCATCTTCGATCTGATTCTCAAGACGGCTTCGGGACAGCCGACCAAGAGCGAGAGTTTTGATTTCGGCGGCGCCGAGTTCGCGCCCTGGGTGCTGGGCGCGACGATGTAATCCCATCGTTGCGCGTCGGCGGTAGCCGCGCACTGCAAGCGAGGCTCCTAAGTAATGATACGGAGCCGTGAAGTGATCACGAGGGTTTCCGCGGTCACACCTGATTAACATCTTCTGCCGTAATCCCTGGAGCGATGCGAGCTCCACTCATTTGGGGCGTTCGCCCTTCGTGAGGATTCGTCAACGATGACGCGTGCGATACGGCCGACCGGCGTGGAAAATCTCCTCGGAGAGGAGGAGCTGATCGTCTCGAAGACCGATCTCAAGGGCCGCATCACCTACGCCAACGATGTCTTCATCCGCATGGCGAAGTACTCCTGGAACGAACTGATGGGCGCGCCCCACAGCCTGATCCGCCACCCCGAGATGCCGCGCTCCGTCTTCAAGCTGTTGTGGGACACGCTCCAGTCCAGGCAGGAGATCTTCGCCTACGTCGTCAACCTCGCGAAGGACGGCAGCCATTACTGGGTGTTCGCCCACGTCACGCCGACATTCGACGAGCGTGGCAATATCGTCGGCTATCACTCCAACCGTCGCAAGCCCGATCCAGCGCAGATCGAGCGCATCAAGCCGATCTACAAGGCGCTGTGCGCGGAAGAGGCGCGGCATGCCAATGCCAAGGACGGCATGCATGCGAGCTTCGAGGCGATGGTCGGGCTGCTCAAGCAACAGGGTGTCGGTTACGATGAATTTGTGCTCTCTCTCTAAGGCGCAGGGAGCGACCGCGCTCGCATCTGTTCTTGCCGTCGTTGCGTTCGTGCTCTCGCTGTCCGGCGCGACCGGAATTTCCGGCGCGGCGTTGCTAGGCGTTACGGTCGCGCTGCTCGGCTATGCCGTCTGGTGCCAGTACCGCACGGCGGTGGCCGTCGACGAGGTGGCAGACGTGTGCCGCAAGGCGGCACGCGGCGACCTCGAGGCGCGCATCCTCAGCATCCGCCAGGCCGGACGGATCGGCGCCATTCAGAAGTCGGTCAACGACATGCTCGACGTCACCGATGCCTATTTGCGGGAAGCTTCGGCCTCGATGGACTATGCCAGCCGCGGCAAATATTTCCGCAAGATCCTCGCGCGCGGATTGCCCGGCTCGTTCCGCCGTTCGGCCACCGTCATCAATTCCGGCACCGACAGCCTCGGCCGTCGCGTGGTCGAGATCGCGGACCTCGCAACGCAGTCCGGCACGCATCTCGACCAGGTCGCCGGCACTCTGATGGGCGCGGCGACCGATCTCGAATCCGACGCCGGCCAGATGGCGGCGGCGGCCGAGAAGACCAGCCAGCAGACCTCCGGCGTGCTCAGTGCGTCCGACCGGGCCTCGCGCAACGTCGCCACCGTCGCGAGCGCCGCGGAGCAGCTCGCATCATCGATCACCGAGATCAGCTGCCAGGTGGCGGGCTCCAGCACGAGCACGGAGCGGGCGGTGAACGAAGCCAATCGTGCCGGCACCGAGATCCGCACGCTTGCGGATGCGGCGATGCGGATCGGCGACGTGGTCAAGCTGATCAGCGCGATTGCCGAGCAGACCAATCTCTTGGCGCTCAACGCCACCATCGAGGCCGCGCGGGCAGGCGAGGCCGGTCGCGGCTTCGCCGTGGTCGCATCCGAGGTCAAGAGCCTCGCCAACCAGACCGCGAAGGCGACCGAGGAAATCAGCGCCAAGGTCGGCGAGATGCAGCAATCGACCACCAACTCGGTCGCCGCCGTCGAGGCGATCGCGCAGACCATCACCGAGATCAACGGCATCACCGCCTCGATCGCGACCTCGATCGAGCAGCAGGGTCTCGCCACCCGTGAGATCGCCCGCAACGTCCAGGAAGCCTCATCCGGTACCTCGCAAATGTCCTCCAACGTGACCGGCATCAGCGAAGCCGCCGCCGACACCGGCCGTGTGGCGAGCCGCGTCAACAGCGCCTCCGAACGCGTCCATGGCGAGGTCGAAACGCTCCGGCGCGAGGTGACGCAGTTCCTGCAACGGTTGACCTCAGCGGCGTAACGTTACCCCACATGAGGTCGTCGTGCCCGGGCTTGTCCCGGGCATCCACGTTCTTGGGGACCGTGAAAGAAGGTCGTGGATGGCCGGGACAAGCCCGGCCATGACGCTGCGATTGCCCCGTGGACAACGGGGGATACTTCCTAGGCACCCTTTGCCCGTTGTTAGTGCTTGATCGAGGTCACCAGCGGTGTTCTGCTCAAAAAAGCTGCTGGAGTACCGCACCCCGTGTCGATCTACGTCGCATTACACCACGTCACGCACTACAAATACGACCGCCCGATCGATCTCGGCCCGCAGACCATCCGTCTGCGGCCGGCGCCGCATACGCGCACGCCGATCCTGAGTTATTCGCTCAAGGTCACTCCGGCCAATCATTTCGTGAACTGGCAGCAGGATCCGCTAGGCAATTGGATCGCGCGTTACGTCTTCCCGGAGAAGACGACCGAGCTCAAGATCGAGGTCGATTTCACGGCGCAGATGACCACGGTCAATCCGTTCGACTTCTTCGTCGAGCCCTATGCCGACAGCTTTCCGTTCGAATATACGCAAGATCTCAAGACCGAACTCGCGCCTTATCTGGAGACCGTCAAGCCCGATCGGCTGTTCGCGAAATATCTCGATACGATTCCGCACGAAGCCCCGAACACCGTCAACTTCCTGGTCGATCTCAACAGGGAGTTGCAGAAAAGGATCGGCTACGTCATCCGCATGGAAGCGGGCGTGCAGACGCCGGAGGAGACGCTCTCCTCCGCGGCCGGCTCATGCCGTGACTCCGCCTGGCTTCTGATCCAGACCTTCCGGCACCTCGGTCTCGCCGCCCGTTTCGTCTCCGGCTATCTGATCCAGGTCCGTCCCGACATCGATCCGATCGAGGGGCCGCCGGAGGTCGAGAACGATTTCACCGATTTGCACGCCTGGGCCGAGGTCTATCTGCCGGGCGCGGGCTGGATCGGTTTCGACGCGACCTCGGGCATGCTGGCCGGCGAGGGTCACATCCCGGTCGCGGCGACGCCGCACTACCGTTCGGCCGCGCCGATCTCCGGCGGTGCCGGCTTTGCCGAGGTCGAATTCGCCTTCGACATGAGCGTCAAGCGCATTCGCGAGGCGCCGCGCATCACAAAGCCGTTCTCCGACGAATCCTGGATACGGCTCAACGATCTCGGCGAGCAGGTCGACGGCGATCTTGCGGCGCAAGATGTGCGTCTGACCATGGGCGGCGAGCCGACCTTCGTCTCCGTCGATGATCTCGAAGGCGCCGAGTGGAATACGGACGCCGTCGGCCCGACCAAGCGCGGGCTCGCCGACGATCTGATCCGCCGGCTGCGCGCGCGTTTCGGACCCGGGGGCCTGCTGCATTTCGGTCAGGGCAAATGGTATCCCGGCGAAAGCCTGCCGCGCTGGGCGTTTGGCCTGTACTGGCGCAAGGACGGCGTACCGATCTGGAAGAATGCCGACCTCATCGCCTGCATCGAAAATCCGCGGCCGGCGCAGGCCAAGGACGTCCAGGCGTTCGTGGAAGGCGCGGCGCTGCGGCTTGGCCTCGATCCCGGTTACATCATGCCGGCCTATGAGGACACCGCGTACTGGCTGCAGAAGGAATCCGAGCTTCCCGTCAACGTCGATCCGTCCGATTCCAAATTGTCCGATCCGGAGGCCCGCGCGCGGATGGCGCGGGTGTTCGAGCAGGGGCTCAACAATCCTCGCGGCTTCGTGCTGCCCGTGCAGCGCTGGAATGCGGCGCCACGCTGGCGCAGTGAGCGCTGGCAGCTCCGCCGCAGTCATCTGTTCCTGATGCCGGGGGATTCGCCGCTCGGCCTGCGCCTTCCGCTGGACTCGCTCGGCTATGTCCCGCCCGATCAATATCCCTACATCGTCGAGCGGGATCCGATGGAGGCCCGCGGCAAGCTGCCCGTGTTCAGCCTTCCGGCGCGTCCGGACTCGCCGGAGCGGCTCGAGCCGGAAGAGCTCAACACCTCCGTCCCGGTCCGTACCGCGATGTCGGTCGAGGTCCGCGACGGCGTGCTCTGCGCTTTCATGCCGCCGGTCGAGCAGATCGAGGATTATCTCGAGATGATCGCTGCGCTCGAAGCGACGGCGGAGGAGATGCAGCTCCAGGTCCATGTCGAGGGCTATCCGCCGCCATTCGATCCGCGCGTCGACGTCATCAAGGTGACGCCCGATCCGGGCGTGATCGAGGTCAACGTCCAGCCGGCAAAGAACTGGCGCGAGGCGGTCGAGATCACCGCCGGGCTCTATGAAGATGCCGGCAAGACACGCCTCGGCGCCAATCGCTTCCTGGTCGACGGTCGCCACACCGGCACCGGCGGCGGCAATCACGTCGTGGTCGGCGGCTCCTCCCCGCAGGACTCGCCGTTCCTGCGCCGCCCCGATCTGTTGAAGAGCCTGGTGCTGCACTGGCAGCGTCATCCGGCGCTGTCCTATTTCTTCTCCGGCCTGTTCATCGGTCCGACCAGCCAGGCACCGCGCATCGACGAAGCCCGCCACGACAGCATTTACGAGCTCGAGGTCGCGCTCACCCACGTGCCGCCGCCGGGCGTTCAGGCACCGCTGTGGCTGGTGGATCGCTTGTTCCGGCATCTCCTCGTCGACATCACCGGCAACACCCATCGCGCCGAGATCTGCATTGACAAGCTCTATTCACCGGACGGCACGACCGGCCGCCTCGGCCTGGTCGAATTCCGCGCGCTCGAAATGCCGCCGGATCCGCGCATGTCGCTGGCGCAGCAGTTGCTGATCCGGGCGCTGATCGCAAAATTCTGGCGCGAGCCGCAACAAGGCAAGTTCGTGCGCTGGGGCACCGCGCTGCATGATCGCTTCATGCTGCCGCACTTCATCTGGGAAGATTTCCTCGAAGTGCTCACCGAGCTGAAGCAGTCCGGCTATCCGTTCGAGCCCGAATGGTATCTGGCGCAGCTCGAATTCCGCTTCCCCGCTTTCGGCCGCATCCATCATGGCGGCGTGACGCTGGAGCTGCGGCAGGCACTTGAGCCCTGGCACGTGCTCGGCGAGGAGGGCTCGGCCGGCGGCACCGTGCGCTATGTCGACTCATCGGTCGAGCGGCTCCAGGTCAAGGCGGAGGGGTTCGTCGAGGGCCGCCATATCGTCACCTGCAACGGCCGCCGCCTGCCGATGACCGCCACCGGCCGCTCCGGCGAGGCGGTGGCCGGCGTCCGCTTCAAGGCCTGGCAGCCGGCCTCCGGCCTGCACCCGACCATTCCCGTTCACGCGCCCCTGACATTCGATCTCATCGACACCTGGAACGGCCGCTCGCTCGGCGGCTGCGTCTATCACGTCGCCCATCCCGGCGGCCGCAGCTACGACACCAAGCCCGTCAACACCTACGAGGCCGAGGCGCGGCGGCTGGCGCGTTTCCAGGACCATGGCCATACGCCGGGCCCGATGCAGCCGCCGCCCGAGGAACGCACAAATGAGTTTCCGCTGACTCTCGACTTGCGGTCCCCGCTCCTGCAATGAGTATGATGCCGGGGCAGGGAGAGGCGCATGGCCGAGGGCGCAGCCGAAGGGGACGACAAGGGGGGTCAGGCGCAAGGTCAACGTGATGGCCAGCGCCGCTTGGCGCAATGGGTCCGCGACTATAGGCGCCTGCCCGGTATCCCCGACGAGTTTCTCGGCCCGGACGGCAAGCCCCGCGCGGTCTGGAGCCGCTTCTTCGATGCCTTCGGCGCGCTCGCGCCCGACGAGGTCGAGCGGCGGTTTGGCATGGCCGACCGTCATCTCCGCGAGGCCGGCGTCACCTATCGCGCGCCCGGCGAGAGCGCCGACCGGCCCTGGTCGATCAGCCATCTGCCGCTGCTGATCGACGAGGCCGACTGGAAGCAGCTGTCCGACGGCATCACCCAGCGCGCCGAGCTGCTCGAGCTTGTGCTGCGCGACATCTATGGCGAGGGCCGCCTCGTCGCCGAAGGCGCGTTGCCTGCGGCCGCGATTGCCGGCAGCCCCGAATATCTCCGTCCGGTCTGCGGCGTGCCGCCGCCGGGCGGGCGCTATCTCTCGCTCTATGCCGCCGATGTCGGCCGCGGGCCCGACGGCCGCTGGTGGGTGCTCGGAGACCGCACGCAGGCGCCGTCGGGCGCGGGCTATGCGCTGGAGAACCGCCTGGTGCTCTCGCGCGCCTTCTCCGATCTCTACAAGTCGATGAACGTGCCGCGCGTCGCGCCGTTCTTCGAAGCGTTTCGCGACAGTCTGCGTGCGCGCGCCGACCGCGACGAGCCGCGCATTGGCGTGCTCACGCCGGGCAGCTTCAGCGAGACCTATTTCGAGCACGCGACGCTGGCGCGCTATCTCGGCTTCCTGCTGGTCGAGGGCGACGATCTCGCCGTCAGCGACAACCATATTCACATCCGCACGGTTGCGGGCCTCAAGCGCCTCGACGTGCTGCTGCGCCGTGTCGATTCCAATTCGCTCGACCCGCTCGAGCTCGACGCCTCCTCGCGGCTCGGTGTCCCCGGCCTGATCGACGTGTTGCGCAAGGACGGCGTCGTGGTCGCCAACATGCCCGGCTCGGGCGTTCTGGAGGCGCGCGCGATGCTCGGCTTCCTGCCGGCGCTGAGCCGCCGCCTGCTCGGGGAAGAGCTGAAGATGCCGCACATCGCAACCTGGTGGTGCGGCCAGCGCTCGGCGCGCGACGAGGTGTTGTCGCGGCTCGACGAGGTCGCGATCGAGGGCGCCTATCAGCGCGGCGTTCCCGGTTTCGACAGCAACGGTCCGGTGCTCGCGAGCGAGCTCGACGCCGCCGGGCGCCGGCGCCTGAGCGACGCCATCGCCGCGCGCGGCATGGACTATGTCGGCCAGGAGGTGGTGCGGCTCTCGACCATGCCGGTGTGGGAGCAGGGGCAGATCACGCCCCGTCCCTTCGTGCTGCGCGTGTTCGCAGCCGCGACGCCCGACGGCTGGGCCATCATGCCCGGCGGCTTCTGCCGGATCGCCGAGCAGCCGGATGCGCGCGCGGTGTCGATGGGCGACGGCGCGCGCTCCGCCGATGTCTGGGTGGTCTCGGACAAGCAGGTCTCGACCGCGACGCTGCTGCCTGCAGTCGACAAGGTGCGCATCCGCCGTATCGCCGGCGTGCTGCCGAGCCGCGCCGCCGACAATCTGTTCTGGCTCGGCCGCTATCTCGAACGCGCCGAGGCGACGCTGCGGCTGGTGCGGGCGCTGGGCTCGCCGAGCGGGCCCAACAAGGGCACCGCGGCCTCGCTGCAATCGGCCGAGCGTATCCAGCGCCTGCTGGTGACCTGGGGCGCGATCTCGCAGACCTCGCGCGCGGCGCCCGGCCGCATCGTCGCCGAAGCGCTGCAGAGCCCGGAGCGTTTCGGCTCGGCACTGTCGCTGGTCCGCGCGGCCCAGCGCACCGCGACCTCCTTGCGCGAGCGGCTGTCGCCCGATGCCTGGCAAGTCATCACCGAGATGGCCGAGCGGCTGGCCGTCGAGGTCGAGGACGACGACAGCGTGCTGAGCGCGGCCGAGCTGACCTTGCAGGAGCTCGCGAGCTTTGCCGGCCTTGCGCATGAGAACATGAACCGCGCCGCGGGCTGGCGCTTCCTCGATATCGGCCGCCGCACCGAGCGCGCCATCAACACCACGCGTTTTGCCCGGCAGTTTGCCTATGACGAAGCCGGCGATGAGGATCTCGATATCCTGCTGACGCTGGTGGATTGCCAGATCACCTACCGCTCGCGTTATCTGCTGGCGCCGATCCTGGCGCCGGTGCGCGACCTCGCCGTGCTCGACAGCTACAATCCGCGTTCGGTGGCGTTCCAGGTGACGGCGCTGAACGAGCACATCGCCGCACTGCCGAGCCTGAAGGAGCACGGCCTGATCGAAAAGCCGCAGCGGCTTGCGGTCGCGATGCAGGCGATGCTCGCGACCGCGGAGGCCGAGAAGCTCGAGGTCAAGACGCTGTTCGCGCTCGAGCAGGATCTGCTCAGCCTCGCCGAGGCAGTCGGGCAGCACTACTTCCCGCACGGCCCCAATGCCAGCCGGCCGGAAAAACTGACGGGGCTGGCGTGATCTACGACATCCGTCACGTCACCACCTACGAATACGAGAGTCCGGTCAGCTTCGCCCGCTGCACGCTGCGGCTGGAGCCGAGGAGCGGCCATGGCCAGGAGCTGATCTCGCACAAGGTCGAGATTCGTCCGCGCCCCGCGGAGCGTAGCGTCCGCCGCGATTTCTTCGGCACGCTGACCGAGAGTGTGGTGATCGAGGCCGCGCATCGCACTCTGCGCATCGATTCCCGCTCTCGCGTGAAGGTGTCGCGCCAGCCCCGGGCGCGTGACGCTGACAGCCCGGGCTGGGAGAGCATTCGCGACATCGCCTTCGAGGCGACGAGCCTCGGGCCGTCCTCGCCGGTCGGCTATGTCTTTGCGAGCCCGCTGGTGCCGGTGCTGGGACCGGTCAGCGCCTATGCGGCGCAAAGCTTCGCGCCAGGTGTGGGTATCCTCGCCGGGGCGGTCGATCTGATGCATCGCATCCGCGCCGAATTTCGCTACGACCCGAAGGCGACGGTAATCTCGACGCCGCTCAACGAGGTCTTCGTCAAGCGCCATGGCGTCTGTCAGGATTTTGCCCATATCATGATCGCGGGCTTGCGCGGGCTGGGCCTGCCCGCGGCCTATGTCAGCGGATATCTCCGCACCATTCCGCCGGCGGGCCAGCCGCGCCTGCAGGGCGCCGATGCCACCCATGCCTGGGTGTCGCTGTGGTGCGGGGAGGAGCTTGGCTGGGTCGATTTCGATCCGACCAACGATCTTATGGTTGCTGGCGACCATATCGTGCTCGCGGTCGGTCGCGACTTTTCCGACGTTTCGCCGGTCGACGGCATCATCGTCGGCTCGCCGAAGCAGAAGCTCGACGTCGCCGTCGACGTGCTGCTGGTGGAATGATTGCATATCCTGCCGTGCCGGCGACGTCCGAGCCCGGGTGTGTCAGGCCCACACCGCAACCGCGATATCGCGGGGCACAAACCGCAACATATTTCCGTATTTTCGTTCCCGGGTTTGGCCAGTCGGCCCAAGATGGGTTATGCTGATGCCTGCGTCGAGGACAACAATGAGACGTCGGGAGTTGGCATGGGACACCACCGACAGACGGGGCTGCATCCATGATGACGTTACCGAGACTGGCGGCTGAATCCCTGGAGAAGACGCTGGGTTCGTTCATGCGCCGCAGATACGGCGATGCTCCGGCAAACATCGTCGAGAGCGCAACCCGCACTGCAATGGAATGCATCGGCAACAGCGATGCGCTTTATCACAATGTCGAGCATACGATGCTGGTCACGCTCGCGGGCCATTCCATCCTGAGCGGCCGGTATCTTCATATTCATCTCTCGGCCGAGGATTACGTCCACGTCCTGATCGCGTGTCTTGCCCATGACATCGGTTATGTCCGCGGCTTGTTCGAGGAAGATGACGAGGACGGTTTTGTGGTCGATGCGGCAGGCACCAAGGTCTCGCTGCCCCGCGGCTCATCAGATGCCAGCCTGATGATGTATCATGTCGACCGGTCCAAGCTGTACGTCATGCGCCGGCTGCAGCATATTCCAGGGCTCGATCCGGAACGCATCGCCCGCGCCATCGAGGGCACGCGGTTTCCGGCCCGGGAAGGCCAGGATTATGACGACGACGCCTCGATCCTGCGCGCCGCCGACTTCATCGGCCAGCTCGGAGATCCCAACTATCTGCGCAAGGCCAACGCGCTCTACTACGAGTTCGAGGAGGTCGGCATGAACCGCCAGCTCGGCTACGATTCGCCGGCCGACATCGTGAACCGTTATCCGCAGTTCTATTGGAACAGCGTCGCGCCGCACATTCAGACCGAGATTGGTTATCTCAACAAGACCGAGATTGGTCGCCAGTGGATCGCCAACCTCTACAGCAACGTCTTCCGCGCCGAGCGTGACATCACGTTGTCCGGGCCGCAGAAATAAGGCGGATGTATCGCCTGGATTTCGCTGCGCCATGCCGGATCGCGGCGCATTGCAGGCGCGCTCCCGGATCACTGGCAAACGAACGGCCCGTCACACCTCTCGGCGGTGCAATTTCCAGAGTTCGTAAACACTGTCCCAGTCGGGGATCTCGTCGCAGGCATAGCCGAAAACCCACCCGGTACCGAGTTTGCTGGAGCTCTTCGTGGCCTGGAGATGCGCGCCGGCCAACACAAAGCGGCGCATGCTTGCCGGATCCGCCCATGCCGTCAGAGTGTAATAGACACCTCCGATCACTCTGACAGCGGTGAGCAGATTGCCGGGCGCGCGCCGAGCCTGCACGAAGGACGACCTCGTTCGCCACCAGAACATAGGCAGCTGCATGACGCCTTTCGGGCGAAAGCCGGTCATTGAGACATAGACCATCTCGATTCTCGCGGTTCATTCGATTGCAGGCGAAACGAAAATCGCGAGGGGATGGATCACAGCCGTCGTTGCCTTTATGCTGCCGCGCTCAATTGAGTGCGCGGCATGCAAGAAAAATCAGTCACCACCGACATCCTCGACATTGCCTATCGCGAATACGGCGCGCCGGACGGCTGGCCCTGCATCATGGGTCACGGCTTTCCCTACGACGTGAACGCCTATGCCGAGACCGCGCCGATCATGGCGCAAGCGGGCGCGCGGGTGCTGGTGCCCTGGCTGCGCGGCTACGGGCCGACGCGGTTCCGCTCCGTTGCGACATTGCGCTCCGGCGAGCAGGCGGCGCTTGGCGCCGATCTCCTGGCCTTCATGGATGCGCTTGGAATCTCGCGCGCGGTGGTCGGCGGTTACGACTGGGGCGGGCGCGCAGCCTGCGTGGTCTCGGTGCTGCACCCGGAGCGCGTGATCGCGCTGGTCTCGGGCAATTCCTACAACATCCAGAACATCGCGCGTTCGATGGAGCCGGCTTCGCCACCGGAGGAGGCGGCGCTCTGGTATCAATATCTCTTCCACAACGAGCGCGGCCGCCGCGCGCTGGAGCGCAACCGGCGCGGTTTTGCGCGCCAGCTCTGGTCGATGTGGTCGCCGACATGGGCCTTCGACGACGCGACGTTCGAGACCAGCGCAATCTCGTTCGACAATCCTGATTTCGTCGATGTCGTGATCCACTCCTACCGTCATCGTTATGCCCTGGTCGCGGGCGATCCCGCCTATGCCGCGATCGAGGCGAAGCTCGCCGCCCAGCCGCCGATCCAGGTGCCGACCATCGCGATCGACGGCGACAGCGACGGCGTTAATTCCGGCACCGCGCATCACGCGCGCAAGTTCGAGGGCTTTTTCGAGGCACGTGTGTTCGCTAGGGCCGGCCACAATTTGCCGCAGGAGCGGCCGGCCGAATGGGCGCAGGCCGTGCTCGATGTGCGGAAAGCGGCCTCGTAGAGCCGGGTTTCTCGTCCCACTGTCTTGCCGCTCTCGCAGCTTCCAATTTTTCCTGATCTCGGGAACCTTTTCCAATCGCAGCCGTCCAAGCTGTGGGCCGCATTCTGTATGCGGTTCGTTGCAGGGGAGGTTTTCGATGAAGACGCAAACGCGCAGGCTGGAACGTGTCGCGGTCGCGCAGGCGCCGACCGAGCGGCCCGAGAGGGCGGAGGTCGAGCAGGCGATCCGGACCATGATCCGCTGGGCCGGCGACGATCCCGCGCGCGACGGTCTGCGCGATACGCCGGACCGGGTCGCGCGCGCCTTCGAGGAGTATTTCTCCGGCTATGCGCAGGATCCGACCGAAATCCTGCAAAAGACCTTTGAGGAGATCGAAGGCTATGACGAGATGATCGTCCTGCGCGGCGTTCGCTTCGAAAGCCATTGCGAGCACCACATGGCACCGATCGTCGGCCGCGCCTGGGTCGCTTATATCCCGCAAGGGCGCGTCGTCGGCATCTCCAAGCTCGCGCGTCTCGTCGACATCTACGCCAAGCGGCTTCAGATCCAGGAGAAGATGACCGCGCAGATCGCCAACACGATCAACGATGTGCTGCGGCCTGAAGGTGTCGGAGTCATCATCAAGGCGACGCATCACTGCATGACCACGCGCGGCGCGCACAAGCCTGGGACCGATCTCGTCACCAGCCGCATGCTCGGCGTGTTCCGCGACAATGCGCTGACGCGCCAGGAGCTGCTGGGGCTGGCCAATTCGGACGATTGATCCGCGACGGCTCAAGGAGGCAATGCCATGACCGAGGACAAGAAGCCAAGCGGGCCCGACCTGAGCAGGGGTGTGACGCTTGCCGCGTTCAAGGACGGCAAATTGCTCGGCCATGTCGGCGAGGAAGACGTCCTGCTGGTGCAGGCCGGCAGCGAGATCTTCGCGATCGAGCCGGCCTGCAGCCATTATCACGGACCGCTCGCCGAAGGGCTGGTGGTTGGCGACACCATCCGCTGCCCCTGGCATCACGCCTGTTTCTCCTTGCGGTCAGGCGAGGCGACCCGTCCGCCGGCGCTGAATGCGCTGGCGGTGTGGGAGGTCTCGCGCGATCAGGACAAGATCGTCGTTCAGCGCAAGCGCGAGATACCGAAGCCTCCGGTGCCTCACCGTACAGCGCCAACGCCGGAAAAATTCGTCATCATCGGCGGCGGCGCGGCGGGTTTCGCGGCGGCGCAGACGCTCCGTCGCGAGGGCTTTGCCGGCGCCATCACCATGCTCAGCAATGACAGCGCGATGCCGGTGGACCGGCCCAATCTCTCCAAGGATTACCTCGCGGGCAACGCGCCGGAGGATTGGCTGCCGCTGCGGGGCGAGGAGGACTATCGGGACGCCGGGATCGATCTCAGGCTCAACACGAATGTCGCCGCGATCGAGGCGAAGACGCGCAGCGTGACGCTGGGCAACGGCGACAGGCTGCCGTTCGACCGGCTGCTGCTCGCGACCGGCGCCGAGCCGGTCAGATTGCAGATTCCGGGTGCGGACCAGCCTCATGTCTACACCCTGCGCTCGGTCGCCGACAGCCGCGCCATCATCAAGGCGGCCGGCAGCGCCAAGCGTGCGCTGGTGATCGGTGCCAGCTTCATCGGCCTCGAAGTTGCGGCCTCCTTGCGGGCACGCAAGATCGAGGTGCACGTGGTCGCGCCGGACGAACGGCCGATGCAGAAGGTGCTCGGTCCCGAGATGGGCGATTTCGTGCGCGCGCTGCATGAGGAGAATGGTGTTAACTTCCATCTCGAGGACACCGTGGAAAAGCTGGACGGCACGCGCGCCACGTTGAAGAGCGGCGGCGTGATCGAGGCCGAACTGGTCGTGGTCGGCATCGGCGTCAAGCCGCGCCTCGCGCTCGCCGAGCAGGCGGGGCTTGCGGCCGACCGGGGCGTCAGCGTCAGCGAATATCTTGAGACCAGCATAGCCGGCATCTTCGCGGCCGGCGACATCGCGCGCTGGCCCGATCCGCATTCGCGGCAAACCATCCGCGTCGAGCACTGGGTCGTGGCGGAGCGGCAGGGCCAGACCGCGGCACGCAACATGCTCGGCAAGCGCGAGCGCTTCGAGGCCGTGCCGTTCTTCTGGTCGCAGCACTATGACGTGCCGATCAACTATGTCGGCCACGCCGAGAGTTTTGACGAGATCGCGATCGACGGCAGCATTTCCGGCAAGGACTGCCTGCTGAAGTATCGCAAGGGCGGCCGCGTCCTTGCGGTTGCTTCAATTTATAGGGATCTCGACAATCTCAAGGCCGAGCTGGAGATGGAGCGGACGCGCGGCTAAGGCGCCGCATCCGACTTGATTTGCGTCAATGTCGCTGCCCCCGAGGGCTGCTGTGCTGGCTGTCGTCCCGGTGCGGCGCGCGCTATACTGGCCTGTGCTCGCGGGCTTCCATGCAGGAGTGGCCGTCATGACAAGTGCCTCGGATATCTCCCATCCTTCCGGCCTGGGCTCCGGGATCGCGGCCCTGCATGCCAAATGGGGCTGGATCGTAGCCTTGGGAGTCGTCTACCTCGTCGCCGGCTTCGTCGCACTTGGCAGCGTGGTCATGGCGACGGTGGCGAGCGTGATCGTGGTTGGTGCCATGATGATCGTCGCAGGCGCGGCCGAAATCATCGGCGCGTTCCAGATGAAAAGCTGGGGCAAGTTCGTAATCTGGGCCTTGCTCGGCGTACTCTATGTTATCGCGGGCTTTCTCACCTTCGAGAACCCGCTGTTTGCTGCAGTGTTGCTGACCCTGTTCCTGGGTGCCTCGCTGCTTGCCTCCGGCGCCGTCCGGCTGTTTCTCGCTTTCAGCATGAAGCGTGAAAGTCCGTGGGTCTGGGTGGCGCTCTCGGGCGCCATCACGCTGCTGCTGGGGCTGTTGATCCTGGCACGTTGGCCGGTGAACAGCGTCTACATCCTCGGCCTGTTTCTCGGCATCGACCTGATCATGGCGGGCGCGGGGTGGGTGAGCCTGGGCTTCAGCCTGAAGCGGCGCCACTGATCAGCAACTCGACGCAAGACCCTCTCACGGAACTCCGCTGATCTGGCGTGCTGGCAAAAAGCAGCACGCTGCGCCTTCCGACTCGCGCGGCGATCATCATCGGGGAGAAACCATGAAAGCCGCTTTGGTCCTGGCTGCAGCCTTGGCTGCCTGCCTGTCCACGCCTGTCTCCGCGCAAAAATCCTACGGTCCCGGCATCAGCGACACCGAGATCAAGATCGGCAACACCATGCCCTATAGCGGTCCCGCATCGCCGCTCGGCATCACCGGCAGGGTGATCTCGGCCTATTTCGACGAGGTGAACGAGAAGGGCGGGATCAACGGCCGCAAGCTCAATCTGCTGTCGCTCGACGACGCCTTCTCGCCGCCGAAGACCATGGAAGCGGCGCGGCGGCTGGTCGAGGGTGACGGCGTCGCCTTCATCTTCGCGACCATGGGCACCGCGCCGAGCTCGGCGATCGCGAAATATCTCAACAGCAACAAGGTGCCGCAGCTGTTTCTGATCAGCTCGGCCTCGAAGTGGAACGATCCCGCCAACATGCCCTGGTCGATGGCGCTGCCATGGGCACCGAACTACACCAGCGAGGCCGCCATCGACGTCGCCTATGCCCGTGCCAAGAACCCGAACGCGCGCTTCGCGGTGCTCTATCAGAACGACGACGCCGGCAAGGAATATCTGCGCGGCGTCAAGGAAGCGCTTGGTGCCGACGCCGACAAAGTGATTGCGATGGCGTCGAGCTTCGAGGTCGCCGACCCCACCGTCGATTCCCAGGTGCTGACGCTCGCCAACACCAAGGCCGACGTGTTCATGATCTATTCGGTGACGCCGCGTGCCTGCGCCCAGGCGATCCGGAAAGCACATGAGGTCGGCTGGCAGGCGACGCGCTTCCTCGCCTCGGGCTGTGCCAACAAGGCCACCGTGATGGTCCCGGCCGGCCTCGATGCCGGCAAGGGCGTGCTCTCGCTCGGCTCGCTCAAGCCGTTCGTCGAGGTGCCGAAGGATGATCCGGCGATGACGGCCTATATCGATTTCATGAAGAAGCGCCTGCCCAATGCCGACGTCAACAACGTCGCAGGTCTCTACGGCTACACCGTCGCCGAGGCATTGGTGGTCTTGCTGAAGCAGTGCAAGGACAATCTGACGCGCGAGAACATCATGGCGCAGGCGGCCAATTTGAAGAACGTGCCGCTGTCGCTGCTGATGCCCGGCATCACGCTCAACACCACGCCGCAGGATTTCCGCCCGATCAAGGACGGCTATATGCTCGAGTTCAACGGCACCGACTGGATCGTGGCAAGCGAGCTGTTGCGCGGGACGTGAGGGCAAGCGAGCGCCCGCTTTGGAGGCACCGATGTTTCCACATCGTCATGGCCGGGCTTGTCCCGGCCATCCACGTCTTGCCCCTGGCACGAAAGGACGTGGATGCCCGGGACAAGCCCGGGCATGACGACCTCAGATGTTGCGAACAGGAGAACACAATGGACTTTCACCACTCCGAACGTTCGCTCGAGTTGCAGGAGCGCGTCCGCCGGTTCATGCGCACGCATGTCGAGCCGGTCGAGGAGCTCTATTACGAGCAGGTGAAGCCGGAAGTGACACGCTACAAGACGCCACAGGTCCTTCAGGACTTGAAGCGGCTGGCGCGCGAGCAGGGGCTTTGGAACCTGTTCCTCTCCGGCGAGCACGGTCAAGACCTTAACAACACTGGCCTCAGCAATCTCGAATACGCGCCGGTGAAGGAGATCATGGGCCGCATCCTCTGGGCGCCGGAGGTGTTCAATTGCTCGGCGCCGGACGTCGGCAACATGGAGGTGTTGGCAAATTACGGCACGCCGGCACAGCAGGAGCGCTGGCTGAAGCCGCTTCTGGAAGGACGCATCCGCTCCGGCTTCTCGATGACGGAGCCGCAGGTCGCCTCCAGCGATGCCACCAACATCCAGTGCGAGATCAAGCGCGACGGCGGCGACTACGTCATCAACGGCCGCAAATGGTTCACCTCCGGCGCGATGAACGAGGATTGCGGGATCCTGATCGTGATGGGCAAGACCGCGCCCGAAGATCCCGATCGCCACCGCCAGCAATCCATGATCCTGGTGCCGAGAGCGACGCCCGGCGTACGCATCGTCCGCGACATGCTGACCTACGGCTATGATGACGCGCCGGTCGGCCATCCCGAGATCGTCTACGAGAACGTTCGCGTGCCCGCGGAGAACATCCTGCTCGGCGAGGGCCGCGGCTTCGAGATCGCGCAAGGCAGGCTCGGCCCCGGCCGTATCCATCATTGCATGCGGCTGATCGGCTGCGCGCAGCGTGCGCTGGAATTGATGTGCCAGCGCGCGGTCTCCCGCACAGCGTTCGGCAAGCCGCTCGCAGAGCAGGGCTCGGTGCGCGAGGACATCGCGCACTCATTCTGCGAGATCGCGCAGGCGCGCTTGCTGACGCTGCAGGCCGCCGACAGGATGGACCGCGAGGGCAACAAGATGGCGCGCGACCTGATTGCCGCCGCCAAGATCGTGGTGCCCAGCATGGCCGCCCGCGTCATCGACCGCGCCATCCAGATCCACGGCGCCGCCGGCGTCTCGCAGGACACGTTCCTGGCGCGTGCTTACGTTTACGCCCGCTTCATCCGCATCGGCGACGGACCGGATCAGGTGCATCTGGCAGCGGTGGGGAAGGAGCTGATCAAGCGAGGCGGGGTGATGGCTTAGGGACGATCTCTCCTTCTTTGTAGAAGAAGGTGCCTGCCTCCGCCCCAGCGCGTCGCGGCGATGATCGCGCTCCTGGGAAAAACAACGTCAATAAGAATGAACACGGTCAGGCAGGCGGGCGCATCGATTAGCCTGATTTGTAACGCCGCGAGACTCATGTCGTCGCGCTATTTCACTGTCGCTCTCGTCGTCATGCTGTTGACGCAATGTCTGTCTTAGACGGCGACAACTAAGACGCCGTGCTGGAACTATTGCGGTTCCTGCAAACTGTTCCGGAGCCAGGGGTGGCTCGACCCGCAAAACGATTTGCGGCATCGGAACCGAACAATCGAAAATCACAGGAGATATAATGGTGTTCCGATCGAGCGCCGCAATTTGCGGCGCCGTAATTGCGCTTGCCGTTTCCGTTTCTATTGCGCGATGTGAAGCTGGTGGGGTTCACTCAAGCACTGCCGACAATGCCGCTTCCGGGGAAGCGATCGTTGGCGCGGCATCCATGTACAATCCGTTCAAGCCGGGCAACGAGGAGGGCGGCCCGAAGACGGCTTCCGGCGAGCGCTATGATCCCTCGGTATGGTCGGCTGCCATCAAGACGAGCTTGCGTAAGAAATTCGGTGGGGTCCGATTTGGCGCGAAGCCGAAATACGCCCTCGTCGAGGCCGTCGGCAAGAAAGTCATCGTCAGGATAAATGACGTGGGACCACTAAGGCCTGGCCGCATCATCGACTTCAATGAGCGGACCATGCGCCATTTCGATCCGAGCCTGGAGCGTGGGGTCATTCCTGACGTAAAAGTCCGGCCGCTTGCCGGCGGCGATTGGACACCCGGACCGGTTGGTTGAATCGCGCACCAGAAGGTCGCGCAGCACGGCCGAAGATCCCGGGCGCCGCGCCATCGCCGCGATGACATCATGGTTTGCTGCGCGCCCGTAGCAGCCATGTCCACGCGTCCAAACTACGAAGCGGCCGTGATCTTCGAAATCTGGCCTTCGGCTCCTGTGCCAAGGGAGTCCACACCTGTCGCCTCTATGCAGAGTTTGAGCGCTCCGCCCAGAGTTGCAGCAGCCAGATCCGCCTTGGCACCTTCCCGCAGGCTTTCCAGCGCCGCTGGGTCGATGTCCTTCATCCAGCAACCCAGAATGATTGTAGCCTTCGGCAATTTACGGCGAAGCCGTCGCACCGAGTAGCGCATATGGGCAGGACTACTTGCGTCCATATAGACAAGACAGGCAATGGCGACCCCGGCGGTCTCCAGCCGGAAGATATTCGCCGTCGATAACGCTCCCGCTGCTTCAACTCGGGACGACAAACCATGCGCATCCGTCAGTTGAGCCAGCATGATCGCAGCGGCTTCGTCGATCGGATTTCGTCCAGCCAAGCAGAGCACGGGATGATCGCCTTGCCATTCAGAAGGCAAGTCCTCCTTGCGCAGCACCCGCAGGCTCTCATAAGGCGCGTCCTCAGCCACGCCCTCTATGGCAGATGTAGCTTCGACATCAGTTGTCGGGTTGACCTTCGGCGACGGACGCTCATCCTGCTCCGAAATGTTATTGGCAAATTCCTGGACCGCATCCCTGATTTTGGTCAGCCGGTCGGGAGCCAGAGCGCCGCGCTCGGCATCCGCTTGAGCCAGTTGCAGTCCTCGCAGGGCGACTTCGTCGTAATAGGAGCCAAGAGATCGCTCCTTCAAGAACTCCTCGGCTTTTGCCGATGCTTCTGTTGGATCGCCGGCGAGCATCCGCTGATAGAATATCTCAGGCGGAGAGAGCGCTGGTCGGTCTCCGAACATGACGTCCAGGAACTCCAGGCGCTCGACATGGCGGCCCAGTACGACCAGACACACGGTAAGGGGGGTCGCGAGAACGAGGCCGATTGGACCCCAGAGCGCCGTCCAGAACGTCGCGGAAGCCACAACGGCCACCGGCGAGAGTCCCGTGCTGTGTCCATAGACCATCGGCTCCAGCACATGGCCGACGACCGGCTCAACCACCACGAACAGCGCGATCGTCCACAGCAGCATCGTCCAGGTTGGATCGACGGCGACCGCGAGAGCGAGAGGAAACGCGGCGGCGATGACTGCCCCAATGTAAGGCACGAAGCGCAGCACTGCTGCCAGAATGCCCCACAGGATCGCGCTTGGAACGCCGATCAGCCAGAGACCCATTCCGATGATGATGCCGAAGCTCCCGTTCAGCAGAAGCTGGATCAGGAAAAGCCGGCTGAGGCGGCTCGCCGCGTCATCAAGGGCAGCCGTGGTGCGCTGCAGGTCGTCCGAACCGGCCAGCCTGATCAGACGATTACGAAGATCCTCGCGCTGAAGCAAAATGAAGATCACGAATATGACGATGATCCCGGTCGTTGCGAGCGGATGAAGCAACGGTGAAATCAGCGTTTGCAAGCTCTCCAGCGCGCCGGGATCGGGCTGAAGCACTTCCACAGGAACGGGCTTCGGCGAGGCCGCTTTCGGAGCTGCTATGGTCCCCAACGAATTCGCGGCTTCCTTGGGCTTGTCGAGCTCTTTGCTGAGGTCCTTCAACATGCTCGAAGCCCGCTCGAGCGTGCCTCGACCGGCGGTGGTCTCACGGAAGGATTGGATCTTCTCGCTGATTGTGGACTGATATCGCGGCAAATCGCCGGCCAGCTGCGCGAGTTGGGTAGCGAGCAGACTGCCCATCGCAAATATGAACGCGAAGGCGATCACGACCACGCTCACCACAGCCAAACTGCGTGGAATGCGCAGACGTTGAACCAGTCGAACCAGAGGCGCCAGCACGAAGCTGAGCAAGACGGCCAGCGCTATCGGAATGATGATCTCGCGACCATAATACAGCACCATGACAATGATCGCGGCGAGAATAGCCATCGCCACGGCGCTCAGTAGCGAAATCAGTTCTTCCGGAGTTCGTGCTTTGAATGGCTGCCTGATCACAGCTCCTCGCTAGGCCGGGAAAGACGGCGAGTTTGTAGTTGAAAAAAGCCGCGGATTGCTCCGCGGCTTTTGCATTCACAGGATTCGTATCTCAGTAAGTGCCGATCCCGACGCTCACGCCGGGAGCGCGGAAGCCGATGCCGCTGCGCTCTTCATAGCCGCGCCGCTCGATGTAGCGCTCGCGAGGTGCATATCCGTAGGAATCGCGCCCATCGCGGATGATAACACGGCGCTCGCTGCGCTCGCGCCAGCAACGACCGTCTTCATTGCAGACCATGCGCACGTTTTGAACGTTGCTGTCCGGTGCGGCGGAAAGGTTGGGGGACAGCGGGGCTGCGGAAGCAGCGGTCACGAGAAGGGTAGTTGCTGCGGCCGTCAGTGCGGCTGTTAAAAATTTCATGGTGTTTCTCCAAAATGTGATGTGTCAGTGAGGCAATAGACTGGGAACCCAATGGTTCCATGGCTGAACAGATATCGTCAGCTGCCACCACTCTGTTCGCAGACATCGCCGTGCCCGAAAAACAGGTCAACTCGCCATGATTGGCGATTATGACTTGGAAGATGGGATTGCGGAGAGAGTCATCGCGCGGTCTCTGTGAAGATCGGCTTCGAGATCCTGGACGATGTCGTGGAGCAGCACGGCGGCAAGCGGATCAGTCACCTCTCGCTCCAACGCCCTGTAGCGCCAGATCCTGACCTCCTGGTCGTCGAATTGGCCCTCTGTCGACATGCTGTAATCCCTCCGGCTAACGACGCAGAGGCGGCTGTATAGTTTCGCTAAAATTGTTGGATCAGTGTCTATGGTTCATCAACGGTAAGCGATGAGAGGCGGCCTCAGCCAGCCTTCGGCTTCTCACGATCTACCGGCCCAGCGCGGAAAGCTCCAACATTGACATCATGCCAGTGTTTTGCCCGACGAGTCAAATATCATTTCGAAAAATACGAATATTTTGGAACTAGAGCCAAGCCATTGATATCGCTGTCCCCGGCTACTGTGCATGGGGTTGTTTTCGCGTTTTTTGATGGAGCGACCCACCGCCGGCTCTGCTGGCGATGGACGTGCTGCTACCCCGCCTTGGCGACGCGGCCGTCCGCCGCACCCGAGCGCAGGTTCTGGAAGAACTTCTCCACCTCGCGCGACAGCGTCTCCGCCGTCTCGGTCACGCTGCTCGCAGCCGTCAGCACCGAGGAGGCCGCAGTGTCGGTCTCGCCGATGGCGTCGCGGAGCGAGCTGATGTTGGCGACGAGGGTCTCGTTGCCTTGGGCCGCCGATTGTGCGTTGGACGAGATCTCGCGCGTGGCGGCGTCCTGCTGGCCGATGGCGCCGGCGATCGCCGAGGTGACGTCGTTGATCTCGCGCACCGCGCCGCCGATCTCGCGGACGGCGTCGACGGCGTTGCGAGTGGAGGACTGGATCATCGAGACGTTCTCGCTGATGTCGGCGGTCGCCTTCGCGGTCTGCCCCGCGAGTGCCTTCACTTCGTGCGCGACGACGGCAAAGCCGCGGCCGGCATCGCCCGCGCGCGCGGCCTCGATGGTGGCATTGAGCGCGAGCAGATTGGTCTGCTCGGCGATCGCCTGGATCAGGCTGAGCACGCCGTCGATACGTTGCGTGGCGGCCGCCAGGCTCTCGATCTCGGCGATCGATTTCTCGGTGCGCTGGCCGGTCTGCTCGACCGCGCTGGCGGATTGCCGCACCTGCCGGCCGATCTCCACCACCGACGCAGACAGCTCCTCGGCCGCGCCTGCCACCGCCGTGACGTTGTGCGAGGCCTGCTCGGTGGCGTTCGCCGCCGTGCCGGCGCGGCTGCTCGCGTCCGCGGTGACGCGGGTGATGGTCTGCGCCGTCTCGCGCATGACGGAGGCGTTGTCGCTGAGGCCGCGCATGATCGCGCCGATCGCCCCGCGAAACGCGTCGACGGATTGCTCGATGTGGCGGGCGCGCTCCTCGCGCGCTGCGGAGTCCTGCGAGACCTGCGAGGCGAGGTTGCGGTTGCGCCCCATCGCGTCCTGGAAGATCTGGATCGCGCGTGCCAGTGCGCCGATCTCGTCGGCGCGGTCAGAGTGCGGCACCACGACGTTCTCGGCGCCGTCAGCGACCTGCTTGATGGTCGCGGTGATGGCGGAGAGGGGGCGTGCGATCGAGCGGGCGATGATGACGACGCCGATCACGACGAGCGCGAGCGCCACACCGGCGAGGCAGGTCAGGACGAAGGACAGGGTGCGATTGGTCTCGGTCTCGTGCGCGATCTGCCTCGCGCGCTCGGCATAGACCTTGGACAGCGCCTCGAGATCCTTGTTCAGCGCCGAGCGCACGGCGCGGTTGGCGTCGTTGTCGCCCCATTCGCGGCCCGCGGCCGCATTGATCTCGACGCCGCGGCGCACCAGCTCCTTGCGAAACTCGACGAACTGCTCGATGCGCTTCTTGAAGGTGGCGAACTGCTCGGCATCGTCAGCCTTGACGATGGTCTCCCAGCGCTTCACGACGCCGAGGATCTGGGCGTTGAACTTGAGCAGGCCCTCGCCGTATTTCTTCACCACGGCCGGTTCAGTCGACATGTAGACGCCGCGCGATTCCATCACGACCGCATAGACCAGCGAATTGACCCGCTCGACGTTCAGCGCGGCGGCGTTCGCGGTCTCGATCGCGGTGGTCAGCTCGGCACCGCGGCGGCTGTTGTAGTCGGACAGCATCGCGATCGCCGCCGTGAGCAGCGCAAACAGCGCAAAGATCGCGTAGAGCTTGTTGGCAAGCGTGAAGCGGCCGGCGAGGCCGGTGGCATTCCCAGATTGGTCGGTTGTCATGGTTTTCAGGGGCCCGAATGGCCGGGAGCGGCCGGAGAGCGCGGTCGTACAAATTAATGCAAAACTATGCAGAATGAAGATGGACGCGGCGTTAACGCCGGGTTTGGCCCCACTCGGCAGCGGTCGAAAGAAAGGGAGATATTTCAGCGTCTTGATCTGAAGGTATAGTTTTGGGATCGCGCTGGAGTCGGCCTCTGGCCGACGAACCCCGGAGAAACCCTTGGTCTACCGCCACACCATCGACGCCACGACCTACGCATTTCCGGATCTGCGCGACCTGCTCGCCAAGGCGACGCCGCCGCGCTCCGGCGACCGGTTGGCCGGGATCGCCGCCGCCAGTGCCGAACAGATGATCGCGGCGCGGATGGCGCTGGCCGACGTCCCGCTCGGGCAGTTCTTGCAGGAAGCCGTCATCCCCTATGAGACCGACGAGGTCACCCGCCTCGTCATCGACAGCCACGACGCCAAGGCCTTCGCGCCGGTGGCTTCGCTGACGGTCGGTGCATTTCGCGACTGGCTGCTGTCGGATGCCGCGACGCCCGAAATCTTGCGCAAGCTGGCCCGCGGCATCACCCCGGAGATGGCCGCCGCGGTCTCGAAGCTGATGCGCAACCAGGATCTGATCCTGGCGGCGCGGAAATGCGAGGTCACCACCGCTTTCCGCAACACCATCGGCCTGAAGGGCCGGATGAGCACCCGGCTCCAGCCCAACCATCCCTTCGACGACGCCAGGGGCATCACCGCCTCCATCCTCGACGGCATCCTGCTCGGCGCCGGCGATGCCTGCATCGGAATCAACCCGGCGAGCGACGACCCGGCCGTGATCGGCCAATTGCTGCGGCTGCTCGACGAGGTCATCGCGCGGCTGAAGATCCCGACCCAGGCCTGCGTGCTGACCCATGTCACCACGACGCTGTCGCTGATCGGGCAGGGCGTGCCGGTCGACCTCGTCTTCCAGTCGGTCGCCGGCACTGAGGCCGCCAACCGCGGTTTTGGCATCGACCTCGCGCTTCTCAAGGAGGCGCACGAGGCCGGGTTGTCGCAGAGGCGCGGTACGGTTGGGCAGAACGTGATGTATTTCGAGACCGGGCAGGGCTCGGCGCTATCGGCCAACGCCCATCACGGCGTCGACCAGCAGACCTGCGAGGCGCGCGCCTACGCCGTGGCCCGCGCCTTTGCGCCCCTCCTGGTCAACAGCGTGGTCGGCTTCATCGGCCCCGAATATCTCTACGACGGCAAGGAAATCATCCGGGCCGGGCTGGAGGATCACTTTTGCGGCAAGCTGCTCGGCCTGCCGCTCGGCATCGACATCTGCTACACCAACCACGCCGAGGCGGACCAGGACGACATGGACAATCTGCTGACGCTGCTCGCTGCCGCCGGCGTCACCTTCATCATGGGTGTCCCCGGCGCCGATGACGTCATGCTGAACTATCAGTCCACGTCTTTTCACGACGCACTCTATGTCCGCGACGTCTTCGGACTGCGTCGTGCGCCGGAGTTCGACGACTGGCTGGTGCGGTCCGGCATTGCGGGCGCCGATTTCCGGCTTGCCAGCGATGCAGGCCTGCTGCCCGATTTTGCGTCACGGCTGATCGCGTGACGCGGCGGAAGCACCCGGCGGCCCGAGGAAACCATTGGTCCCTCCGGGAATTAAGCTCATGCCACAATATTGAGAAATTCCGGCGGCAGCATTACGCTATGTGTCTGTCTGGCAATTTCCGCGGCTAAGTCGAGCGTGGCGGGGGAGCTTTGATGCGAGCTGAAAGTAACGGGACGTCCCGGCGGATTCTCTGCGTGTTTCCGCGATACACATCGTCGTTCGGGACGTTCGAGCATTCCTACCCCCTGACCGATGGCGTCCGCGCCTTCATGCCGCCGCAGGGACTTTTGCTGCTCGCGGCCTATCTGCCCGAGGAGTGGCAGGTCAAATTCGTCGACGAGAACCTTCGCCGCACGACGAAGGAGGAGTTCGAATGGGCGGAGGCGGTCTTCGTCAGCGGCATGCACATCCAGCGACAGCAGATGAACGACATCTGCCGCCGCGCCCACGAGTTCGACCTGCCGGTCGCGCTCGGGGGTCCCTCCGTCAGCGCCTGCCCGGACTACTATCCGTCCTTCGACTATCTCCATGTCGGCGAGCTCGGCGACGCGACCAATCAGCTGCTCGAAATACTGTCGCGCGACATCTCGCGTCCCGAGACCCAGGTGGTTCTGACCACCAAGGATCGCGTGCCGATGACGGAGTTTCCGATCCCGGCCTATGAGCTCGCCGACGTCAAGAAGTACTTCCTCGGCAGCATCCAGTATTCCAGCGGCTGTCCGTATCAGTGCGAGTTCTGCGACATCCCCGGCCTCTACGGCCGCAATCCGCGCATCAAGTCGCCGGAGCAGATCATCGCCGAACTCGACCGTCTGCGCGAATGCGGCATGACCGACACGGTCTATTTCGTCGACGACAATTTCATCGGCAACCGCAAGGCGGCGCTGGACCTCCTGCCGCATCTGATCGAATGGCAGAAGAGGACCGGTTACGTGGTGCGGCTCGCCTGCGAGGCGACGCTCAACATTGCCAAGCGGCCGGAAATCCTCGAGAAGATGCGCGAGGCCTATTTCATCACGATCTTCTGCGGCATCGAGACGCCCGACCCTGATGCGCTGAAGGCGATGCACAAGGACCATAACATGATGGTCCCGATCCTCGAGGGCGTGCAAACCATCAACTCCTACGGCATGGAGGTCGTGTCCGGCATCATCATGGGGCTCGACACCGACAAGCCGAACACTTCGGAGGCGCTGCTCGCCTTCGTCGAGGACTCCCGGATTCCGCTGCTCACGATCAATCTGCTTCAGGCGCTGCCGAAGACGCCGCTGTGGGACCGTCTGGAGCGCGAGGGGCGCCTGGTCGAGGACGACGGGCGCGATTCCAATGTCAACTTCCTGCTGCCCTACGACGACGTCGTCGCGTCCTGGAAGCACGCCATGGCCGTCGCCTACGAGCCCGAGAAGGTCTACGCGCGCTTCCAGTATCAATGCGACCACGTTTACGTGCACCGCTTGAAGATGCCGAAACCGGACGAGATGAAGACCTGGCCCAACATCAGGCGCGGCCTCGTCATGCTGCGAAACATTTTCTGGAAGGTCGGCGTGCTCGGCGACTACAAGCGCGTGTTCTGGAAATTCGCGCTGGGCCGCATCAAGCGCGGCGATCTCGAAGGGCTGATCGGCTGCACCCTGATCGCGCACCATCTCATCACTTTTGCGCGGGCGGCCTCGACCGGCCAGCAGAACGCCTCGAACTATTCGATCCGGCTACGCGAGGCGTCCGTCCCCGCCGAATGATGCGACATGTCTGATCCGGCCATCCCGCGTCGTCCGACCCTCGATCTGCGGTCGCTTACGCCCGCGCGCGTCGCGCTCGGGCGCAGCGGCGCGAGCCTGCCGACGCGGGCGCTGCTCGATTTCACGCTGGACCATGCCCGCGCCCGCGATGCCGTGCATGCCGTCTTCGATGCGCCGCGGCTGGTCGCAGATCTCCGCGCGCTTGGCCTCGTCGTCACCGAGGCGAACAGCCGGGCGGTCGACCGCGGGGATTATCTGCGGCGGCCCGATCTGGGCAGACGGCTCGATGCCGGATCAGTCGATGCCCTGACGCAGAGCGCCTCGGAGCCGTGCCAACTCGTGGTCGTGATTGGCGATGGGCTGTCGGCGGCGGCGGTCCACGCCCATGCGGCCGCGCTGGTGATGCGCCTGCTGCCGTTGCTTGCAGCCGACGATGGTGTCGCGATCGGCCATGTCGTCGTCGCCTCAGGCGCGCGTGTCGCGCTGGGCGACGAGATCGGCGCCATTCTCGGCGCGCGCATGGTCGTGATGCTGATCGGCGAGCGGCCGGGCCTGTCGGCGCCCGACAGTCTCGGCGCCTATCTGACTTTCGCCCCGAAGCCTGATCGCACCGATGCCGAGCGCAATTGCTTGTCGAACATCCACAAGGCCGGGTTGAGCTATGACGAGGCTGCCTTCAAGATCGCCTGGCTGGTCCGCGAGGGGCTCGCGCGGGAAGTGACCGGTGTGGCGCTGAAGGACGAGAGCGCGGACCGCGCGCCGCGTCGAATTGGCACGGCTTTGCCCGAATGAAGGGCATTAAGGCAAAATCGCCACATCTTGATCGATTCGGCCACACTCCGCCTGCTTGCGAGAAGGGTGATTGACCTGCTAAACCCCTCGCGGCGATTTTCTGCGCATTTTCAAAGGGCAAGCCTCCCATTGGTATGGCATTTTCAAGCCGTTCGCGGGGCGCGACAAGCTCACAGACCCGAGCCGATTTAGGAACTGGACAAGGCATGCTCGAAAAGCACAGCGAGAGTGAGGTTCATGTCGACAAGGTCGAGCAGGGGCCTGCGTCCTCGATCGCCTTCGGGCTGGAGCGCATCGGGCTGATCGCAGTCCGGGCGCCCATCGTCTCCTGCATCGTCCTGCTCGTGCTGATCGTCGGCGCCGTGTTCGGCATCCACCGGATCAAGATCGACGATTCGCTGTCGCAGCTGTTCCGGTCCAACACGCCCGAATTCCGCCAGTACGAAGCGGTGACCAAGAAGTTCCCGGCCGAGGAATTCGACGTCCTCGTCGTGGTCGAGGGCAAGACCCTGCTGGCGCGGAACAACCTCGAGAAGCTGCGCGACTTCGTCACCGACATGCAGCTGATCGACGGCACGCGCGGACTGGTCTCGCTGTTCTCCGCGCGTCAGGCGCCGGCGCCGGGCAAGCTTCCCGCCGCGCTGTTCCCACCCGAGCTGCCCGAGGGCGAGGCCTATAACAAGTTCATCGAGGGTGTCAAAACCAACGAGATCATCCGCGGCAAGCTGTTGTCCGAGGACGGCACGCTGGCGCTGATCGTGCTGTCGCTCGATCCGGAGGTGGTCGCCTCCAACAAGCTGACCAAGACCGTCGCCGACATCCGCGCGCTGATGAAGGAAGACCTCGGCGACACCGGCCTCAACGTGCAGCTTTCCGGCGTGCCTGTGATGCAGCTCGAGATCCGCAACGCGGTCGAGCGCGACGGGCTCACCTACAACATCCTCGGCATTCTCGCCGGCTGTGTCATCGCCATCATCTTCTTCCGCAAGATCTCGTTCATGGTGGCGGCGGCGTTCCCGCCGATGATCGCGATCCTGCTGGCGCTCGGCGCGCTCGGCTGGGCCAATTTCAATCTCAACATGTTCCTGAACGTGATGACGCCGCTCATCATGGTGATCAGTTTCTCGGACTCGATGCAGCTCACCTTCGCCGCGCGCGACCGGCTGATCGCGGGCCAGGACAAGTTCACCGCATTCAAGAACGCGGTGCTGGTGGTGGGACCGGCCTGCGTGCTGACGCACGGCACCGCCGGCATTTCCTTCATCGCGCTCCAGTTCTCCGACTCCGATCTGATCCGCAAGTTCGGCGAGGCGGGTCTCGCCGCCACCATCATCGCGCTGGTCGCGGTGTTGTCGCTGGTGCCGGTGTTCGGCGTGCTGCTCGTGCGCAACGAGAAGGTCTTTGCGACCAAGTTCCAGAGCGCGGACGCCGGCGTGCAGGCGCTGCGTAATTTCTGCTACTGGATCGCGGTGCGCATGGTGGGCCGTCCCGGCCTGTTCAGCCTGATCGCCGTGCTGTTCGTGGCGGGCCTCGGCGTGATCTACGCCAATCTTGAGCCGCGCTATCGGCTCGCCGACCAGGTGCCGGACAAGCGCCAGGCGGTCGCCGCCAGCGACCGGCTCGACGCCAAGCTCACCGGCGCCAACCCGGTCAACGTTCTGATCCAGTTCCCCAAAGGTGAATCGCTCTATTCGCCGGAGACGCTGCAGACCATCGCCGACGTGCACGCGACGGTGGAGAAGGCAGCCGGTGTCGGCAATGTCTGGTCGGTCGAGACCCTGCGCCGCTGGCTCGCGGACAAGGCCGGCAGCGCCGACGTCGCGACGCTGAAGGAATATGTCAGCGTCATTCCGGAGCATCTGGTGCGCCGGTTCATCGATGCCGAGCAGGACGCCGTCGTGGTCGCAGGTCGCGTGCCGGACAAGGATTCCAGCCAGCTCCTGCCGATCGTCGACAAGCTCGATTCCGAGCTCGACGCAGTCCGCAAGAAGCATCCCGGCTATGAAGTGGCGGTCACGGGACTTGCCGCGATTGCCGCGCGCAACTCGGCCGGCATGATCGAGAAGCTCAACCGCGGGCTCACCGTCGAATTCGCGCTGGTCGCGATCTTCATCGGCCTGGCCTTCCGTTCCTGGGTCGTGATGTTCGCCTGCATCCTGCCGGGCGTCTTCCCCGTCGTGATGTCGGGAACGGTGCTGTGGGCGATGGGCGAGGGGCTGCAATTCGCCAGTGTCGTGGCTCTGACCGTTTCGTTCGGCCTCGGCTTAAGCGCCACCATCCACTTCCTCAACCGCCTCAGGCTCGAGAGCAAGCCGGGCGTCGGCTCGGCGCTCGCGGTGGAGCGAGCGACCGTGCTGGTGGGCCCGGCATTGATCCTGACCACGCTGGTGCTGGCCTGCGGTCTCGTGGTCACGGTGTTCTCCGACCTGCCGTCGCTACGGCTGTTCGGCTGGCTGAGCGCCTTCTCGATGGTGATGGCGCTCGTCGCCGATCTCTTCATCCTGCGGCCGACGGCGATGTGGCTGATCAATCTGCACGGCAAGCTTCAGGGCACCGACAAGCCGGCGATCTGAGCGGCTTCATTCATCGGACGCTCGAATCGGCGCGGTCCGGGCGACTGCGCCGCGTCTCCGAAAAACAACAAAGCCCCGGTTCGCGAGAACCGGGGCTTGCTGCTTTCGAAGCGGTAAGAGCTGTCAGCCCTTCGTCATCGTGATGTTGACGCCGCGAATCTCGCCCTTCGATGAGATCTGCACCGTCTGCTTGGTGCCGTTGGTGCGCAGCGACAAATTGGCGGCAAAGCCGTTGGCCTCGACGAACACCTCGATCTGGCCGCCACCGGCGGTGCCTTGCAAATTGCCGAAGATGTTGCGGTTGGTCTCGCTCCAATTGCCGGAGATGCGCTCGCCCTGGCTGGTCACGTCGCTGGTGAGGTCGAACTTGTAGCTGTCGGAGGCGCAGTGCAACGCCTGCTTGAGGCTGAGACCGGTGCCGGCAACCTTGTAGTCGGCCTTGCAGCGGATGCGCTCGGTGGAGCCGTCGGACAGCGACACCGTACCCGTCCCGGTCCACGCGCCCTCGAAACCTGCAAACGGTCCGGACGCCTGAGCCTGACTTGTCGACACCGAGAAGAGCAGCACAGCGCCGATGCCGGCTGCCTTGATTGCCAGTTCAGATCGCCCAAAGAATTTCATCTTCAAAATATCCCGTTTTGGAACGACGTCCGCTTGTCACCAGGGACGTCTCGCCACATCGAAGGTTTAGTGTTCCGAGCCTGTGTCAGGTTCAATGGCCGGCCGCCCACACGTCGGCATCGCGAAGCGCGCTTGCCATGGTTGGTCTCCGGATTCTCTGCGTTTCGGCATGTTTCTGACGCCCGAGGTGGGACGGAGAGATGCAGCTCTGCAACAGGTGCGCAGCAAAACGCGGCGTGCCTGAATTATGACGTAGTATCAATCTCTTACATTTGCCAGAGAAGGCGCAGGGAAGCCCTGATTTGGTGGACGTGGCGCCAATTTGGCCGCATTTGCCAGTGCTTGTGCCTTCTCCGAGGCCGCTACTCCCGCGGCGACTTGCCCATCAGAACAATCCGCTCCGGTCGTCGCCCTGTGCTGTCCGGGATTGGTGCGATTCTGCCGTCAGAATGAAGGAATACAATGCGTAAGCTTCTCGTCGCTCTCACCTTGCTGTCGGCCTCCCTCTCGACCGCAGCGTTCGCCCAGCAAGGGCGCGGCACGGACGCCGAGCAGAAGGCCTGCTCGCGCGATGTGCAGAAGCTCTGCCGTCCGGTCATCGATCAGGGCGATTTCACCATCCTGGCCTGCCTCAAGGAAAACCGGGCGAAGATTTCGCAGGCCTGTGACCAGGTCTTGAAGAACCACAACCAGTAAGCTCGGCCACTGGCCCACAAAAGGCGGCCCCCGGGGCCGCCTTTTCGGACCTGATCCGCAAAGGGCAGCCATCGAGAGACAGGATTGGTTTTGCGGCCGTATTCCCCTATATGGGGGCCGCGGCGGCATCGCCGGCACGGGCTAGCGCGAGCGAAAAAGCCCTTCCTGTTCCAAACGATTGTAGACCAGCCCTCGATGACCTCTGCGAGCGAATTGCGATCCGGAAAGGGTGAGCGCGACGAGAATTTTCCCGTCGCGTCCTGGATCATTCATCCGCGTCATCGCGCGCTGATCCTGGCGTATTACAATTTCGTCCGCACCGCCGACGACATCGCCGACCACGCCACGCTGCCGCCGGACGAGAAGCTCGCTTATCTCGACCTGCTCGAGGCGGAATTGCTCGGCAAGGGCGACACCCAGGCCGAGGCCGTCAGCTTGCGGCACGCACTGGCCGAACGCGGCATGGCGCCGCGCCACGCGCTCGACGTGCTCATCGCGTTCCGGATGGACGTGACCAAGTTGCGCTACGAGAATTGGGACGAGGTCATCCATTATTGCCGCTATTCGGCGATGCCGGTCGGCCGCTTCATGCTCGACGTCCATGGTGAGAGCACCTCGACCTGGGCCGCGTCGGATGCGCTTTGTGCAGCGCTGCAGATCAACAACCACCTTCAGGATTGCGGCAAGGATTTCCGCGAGCTCAACCGCGTCTACCTGCCGCGCGATGCGCTGGCCGCGAGCGGCGCCTCGGTCGAGCAACTCGGACTGGCGCAGTCGCCGTCGGCGATGCTGGCCTGCCTTCAGGCTCTCGCCGTGCGCAACGAAGCTCTGCTCGACGAGGGCAGGTCGCTAGCTGCGGAGATCCGGGATTTCCGCCTCGGCGTCGAGGTCTCGGTGATCCAGGCCTATGCAGATCGCATCGTGCGCCTGTTGAAGGTGCGCGATCCCCTGCGCGAGCGCGTGCACCTGAACAAGTTCGAGCTTCTCACCTTCAGCCTCGCCGGCATGATTGGCGAAGTCGGCCGCCGCGCGGTCGGACGCAAGGCCATTTCCAGACCGGGGACTGCACATGACGCTTGAGGCGAGCTCGCCCGGCGCCAATTATGGCTCGACCGCATCCGGCAGTTCGTTCTACGCCGCGATGCGCATCCTGCCGCACGACCAGCGCGAAGCGATGTTCCAGATCTATAGTTTCTGCCGCCAGGTCGACGACATTGCTGATTCCGACGGTCCGCGCGACGAGCGGCTCGCCGCCCTTCAGGCGTGGCGCAACGACATCGATGCGCTCTACCAGGGCAATCCGCCACCGCGGCTGAAGGACTACGTCGCCTCGGTGAAGACCTTCGGCCTCAAGCGCGAGGATTTCCTCGCGATCGTCGACGGCATGGAGATGGACGTGCCGCAGGACATCCGCGCGCCCGACATGGCGACGCTGGATCTCTATTGCGATCGCGTCGCGAGTGCCGTGGGGCGGCTGTCGGTCCGGGTCTTCGGCCTGCCGGAAGAAGACGGCATCGAGCTTGCTCATCATCTCGGCCGCGCGCTCCAGCTCACCAACATCCTGCGCGACATCGACGAGGACGCGGGCCTCGGCCGGCTCTATCTGCCGCGCGAAGCGCTGCTGCATGCCGGCATCACCTCCAACGATCCGGACCGCGTGATCGTCGAGCGCGCGCTGCCGAAGGTCTGCCTGCCGCTGGCGCAGCGCGCAAAGGTGTATTTCGAGAAGTCGGACGAGATCATGAACCGCAACCGGCGCCGCGCGGTGCGCGCGCCGCGGATGATGTCGAAATACTATCATGCCATTCTGGATCTCCTGATCGCGCGCGGGTTCAACGCGCCGCGTGAGCCGGTGCGTGTGTCGAAGGTCACACGCATCGCCATCCTGCTCCGATACGCTCTCATCTGATGCAAAAAACAGCTCACATCATCGGTGCTGGAATCTCCGGCCTCTCCGCCGCCGTGCGGCTCGCCAATGCCGGCTTCAAGGTCGCCGTGCATGAGGCGACGCAGCAGGCCGGCGGCCGCTGCCGTTCCTATTTCGACGGCGCCACCAACCTCACCATCGACAATGGCAACCATTTGCTGCTGTCCGGCAACAGCCATGCGCGCGCCTATGCGCGCTCGATCGGCACCGAAGCGGGCCTCGTCGGTCCGGAGCGCGCGCAGTTTCCCTTCGTCGATATCACGACCGGGCAGCGCTGGCAGATCGATCTCGGCGATGGCCGGCTGCCGACGTGGGTGCTCGACGAGAGCCGCCGTGTCCCCGACACCGGGTTGACCGATTATCTGAAGCTGGCGCCGCTGATCTGGGCGTCGGAAGAGACGCTGGTCGGCAAGTCCATTCCCTGCGAGGGCGTCCTCTATCAGCGCCTGGTGCAGCCGCTGCTGCTCGCGGCGCTCAACGTCGATCCCCCCGAAGGCTCGGCGGGGCTTGCCGGCGCGATCGTGCGCGAGACGCTGCTCGCCGGCGGGCAGGCCTGCCGCCCCCTGATCGCGCGCGACGGGCTCAGCGCGGTGCTGATCGAGCCTGCCGTGACGTTCCTGCAGGAGCGCGGGCACAGCGTTCAGCTCGGCCATGAGCTGCGCTCGTTTGCAACCCATGACGGTAAGGTCGGCGCGCTGAATTTCGGCGGCGAGGATGTGATCCAGATCGGTGCGGGCGACGTCGTCGTGATGGCGGTGCCGCCGCGCGCTGCCTCCAACCTGCTGCCGGGCCTGAAGACGCCGACCGAATTCCGCGCCATCGTGAATGCGCATTTCCGCGTCGAGCCGCCAGCGGGATCGGCTCCGATCCTCGGCGTGATCGGCGGCGTCGTGGAATGGCTGTTTGCGTTCCCGAACCGGCTGTCCGTCACCATCAGCAACGGCGACCGTCTGGTCGACATGCCGCGCGAGGAACTCGCGCAGGCGATCTGGAAAGACGTCTGCAAGGCGGGCGGTGTTTCCGGCGAGCTGCCGCCCTGGCAGATCGTGCGCGAGCGCCGTGCCACATTTGCGGCGACGCCGGCGCAGAATGCCCTGCGTCCAGGGCCGGTCACTGCGCTGAAAAACCTGTTTCTTGCAGGCGATTGGACTGCTACGGGATTGCCTGCAACCATCGAGGGATCGGTCCGATCCGGTGATCGCGCCGCCGATCTGGTTCTGGCCGCCAAGGGATACTGACAGGCGGCCCTGACGGGCATTTGTCCCGGTCAATTTCGGCCAATTCAATCGACTATCGGAGCAATCGAGCGAGATGGATTCCGTGAACGCGACCAGCCGCGAAGCCCAAGAATTGGGGAACTTGGAATCGAGCATTGCGTCGGCCACCGAAGGCGTCCTCGGCTTTCAGCAATCCGACGGCCATTGGGTGTTCGAGCTCGAGGCCGATTGCACGATTCCGGCCGAATACGTGCTGCTGCGCCATTATCTCGCCGAGCCGGTCGATGCCGTGCTCGAAGCCAAGATCGCCAATTATCTTCGCCGCGTTCAGGGCGCCCATGGCGGCTGGCCGCTGGTGCACGACGGCGAGTTCGACATGAGCGCCAGCGTGAAGGCATATTTCGCGCTGAAGATGATCGGGGATCCCATCGACGCGCCGCACATGGTGCGTGCGCGCGAGGCGATCCATTCCCGCGGAGGCGCCGTTCACAGCAATGTCTTCACGCGCTTCATGCTTGCGATGTTTGGCGTCGTGACCTGGCGCGCGGTACCGGTGCTGCCGATCGAGATCGTGCTGCTGCCGTTCTGGTCGCCGTTCCACATCAACAAGATCTCCTACTGGGCGCGCACCACCATGGTGCCGCTGATGGTCATCGCCGCGCTGAAGCCACGGGCGAAAAATCCGAAAGGCGTCGGCATCGACGAGCTGTTCCTGCAGGACCCGCGCTCGATCGGCATGACCGCCAAGGCGCCGCACCAGAGCATGGCCTGGTTCGTGCTGTTCCGTGCGCTTGATGGCATTTTGCGCGTGATCGAGCCGATGTTTCCCAAGAGCCTGCGCAAGCGCGCCATCGATGCCGCGCTCGCCTTCACCGAGGAGCGGTTGAACGGCGAGGACGGCATGGGGGCGATCTATCCGCCGATGGCCAACATCGTCATGATGTACGAGGCGCTCGGCAAGGATGAGAGTTATCCGCCGCGCGCGATCACGCGCCGGGGTATCGACAAGCTGCTCGTGATCAAGGACGACGAAGCCTATTGCCAGCCCTGCGTCTCGCCGGTGTGGGACACGACTCTGACCGCCCACGCGCTGCTCGAAGCCGGCGGTGACAGGGCGGTGCCTGCGGCCAAGCAGGGTCTCGACTGGCTGATCCCGAAGCAGGAGCTCGAGGTGAAGGGCGACTGGGCGGTGAAGCGGCCCGACGTGCGCCCGGGCGGCTGGGCCTTCCAGTACAACAATGCCCATTATCCCGATCTCGACGACACTGCGGTGGTCGTGATGTCGATGGACCGCATGCGCCGGGAGCACGGCGCGACCGGCTATGACGCCGCGATCGACCGCGCCCGGGAGTGGATCGAGGGCATGCAGAGCGACGACGGCGGCTGGGCTGCCTTCGACGTCAACAACCTCGAATATTATCTGAACAACATCCCGTTCTCGGACCATGGCGCGCTGCTCGACCCGCCGACCGAGGACGTCACCGCGCGCTGCATCTCGATGCTGTCCCAGCTCGGCGAGACCGCGAAGACCAGCAAGCATGTCGCCGATGGCATCGCCTACCTGCGGAAGACCCAGCATCCCGAAGGCTCCTGGTACGGCCGCTGGGGCATGAACTTCATCTATGGAACCTGGTCGGTGCTGTGCGCCCTCAACATGGCCGGCGTCCGCCATGACGACCCCATGATCCGGAAAGCCGCCGGCTGGCTGGCCTCGATCCAGAACAAGGACGGCGGCTGGGGCGAGGATGCCGTCAGCTACCGGCTGGACTATCGCGGCTGGGAGGCTGCCCCCTCGACCGCCTCGCAAACGGCATGGGCCTTGCTTGCCCTGATGGCGGCAGGCGAGGTTGATCACCCGGCCGTCGCCCGCGGGGTGGAGTACCTGATTGCAACACAGAACGAAAAAGGACTGTGGGACGAACAGCGGTACACCGCCACAGGCTTTCCCCGTGTATTCTATCTACGGTACCATGGTTATCCGAAGTTCTTCCCGCTGTGGGCGTTGGCGCGGTATCGGAACTTGCGGAACACCAACAGCAGGGTGGTAGGGGTCGGAATGTGACTTTGGGGACGGGGGACTATGTTACCGCGGGTCAAACCGTTGATCCGCGGCCGATATTGATCGTGACTGGACTGGTTCAGGAGGCCCGCATCGCGGCCGGGCCCGGAATGGCGGTTATTTGCTCGTCGAGCAGCCCGACCCAGTTGCGGGCGCTGTTGACGGTGCTGGATCCCGAGACGATTCGCGGTGTGATCTCGTTCGGCGTGGCCGGCGGGCTTGACCCGACGCTGCGCTCCGGCGACGTCGTGCTGGCGACCGAGGTGCTCGCGGGCGACACCCGCTGGGCTGCCGGCCTGTCGCTCGGCGACGACCTGATCGACCGCCTGACGTCGGGGCGCCGCCGCGTGGTGCGCGGCAGCCTCGCCGGTGCCGAGGAAGTGGTCACCGGGCGCTCCTGCAAGGCGGCGCTGCATTCCGAGACCGGAGCGGCCGCCGTCGACATGGAAAGCCACATCGCGGCCGCCTACGCCGCCGAGGCCGGCTTGCCGTTCGCCGCGGTCCGCGTCATCAGCGATCCCGCCCATCGCGCGCTGCCGGCGCTCGCCCGCGCCGCCATCAAGCCGAACGGTCAGATCGACGTGCTGGCCGTGCTGCGCGGCATCGCGCGCAATCCGACCGCGCTGCATGGACTGGTCTCGACCGGCCTCGACTTCAACCGCGCGCTGCGCAGCCTGCGCGGCTGCCGCGACTATTTGATCGGCACCGAGCTCGTGGAGAGCGAGGCCCTGGTCTCCGAGGCGGCCTGAGCGGGTTCTGCGATCACTAAAAACAAAAGGTCCGGTCGCCATTGGCGCCGGGCCTTTTTTTGATCGTGGCCTGGTCGCCATCAGCGGCCGGGCCTCGCAAAGCGTCACTCCGTAGGATGGGTTGAGCCCTTGCGAAACCCATCTCTTCCCGATCAGCGCTCTCCATAATCGCGGCCATCATCCGACTGATCGCCCGCCCAATCGACTGGATAGTTGCCAAGCTCCACGTGACGATGAAACGAGGACGGCGCCAGTCGCGTACCCGGTCGACGAGCCTGTGCTTGACCGGATTGATATGAACATAGTCGATATGCCGGGCGAAATCGATTTCGTCGCGAATGGTGTGCTCCCAATATCTGCGTTGCCAGATGCCCCGCTCACCTTTGGCCGAACGGCTTCGGGAGATCCTTTCGTTTCGCGCCAGACCGCGCGAAAACGTGGACTTGATCAATTGTCAGCGCATTGCAAAATCGGCGTCAGCTTCAGGCAACGTCCATACGGTGTGAAGATGATCAGGCAACACCACGATGGCATCGATCGTGAACGGATGGCGCTGGTGCGTCTCACGAAACGCCGCGCGCAATAGCTCGACATGATCCGTGAGCAACGATAGCTTCCGTTCCGCCAGATTGACGGTAAAGAAGAAGCACCCACCGGGAACGAAGTTGCGACGGTACGCGGTCATGGCGCAACGTTATCACCAAACAAGTGAGACGGGTTTCGCAAGGGCTCAACCCATCCTACGGGCTGAATATGTCAGTAGATCAGGCCGATACAATTGACGTCGCGACCATCGACAAGGCTTCCGGTGAGCTATGGCTCACGATCAGCGATCATCTGCCGTGGGATGACAACGAAGGCGACCATCTCGTCCTTCTTCAGAACAAGCTCAACGCGTATCTTCGCTTTATCGAAAGTGGCGAGATATTCAAAAAGGTGCCCGATGCCAAGGGGCGCGGTATTGTAATCAACCTGGTCGGGAAGTTCCCGCTGAGCCATAAGGCCGACTTCTTCTACGGGAAGGCGCGAGCCGCCATAGAACGCGCGGGCGTTCGGTTACAGTTTAGCCTTATGAGCCCCAATTAAGTGGCCCTCGCGGGGCACCCTTGGAATGCACCCCTAAGTGAGACACAGGTAATTCCTGTGACAAGCGCTCGTCTATCGTACGGTTTGCGCGGAGGTTGGATTTCGGGAAAGTAGTGCTTCCGCGCGCCGCCGACTGGCTGGCGCCGCTTTCGAATGGGCCATGATGGCATAGTGCCACTGTTTTGCCCGACGCGTCAAATTAAATTCGTAAAATACGAAGCTAGTGCTGGCCTTCGATTGCGCTCAAAATGACGGCGCGGCTCGAATGCGGTGCAAATCTGCAGAATCCCAGCCATTGCCCGGTTGCCGCTGATTTGTTCGACGCCGCAATGACTTGCCGAATGCACACTGAGCCGTTCAGCAGTCGCGTTTCTACTGTGCATGGGGTTGTTTTTCACTTTTTTGCGAGAGAGCTAACTGACCCCAAGCGGAGGGAGAGGAGCACTGCCTGCACATTTGCTCTTCCCCAATGCGCCTGAGCAAAAAAACAAAAGGCCCGGTCGCCATTGGCGATCGGGCGCTTTTTGTTTGATGTCTGCCTAACCTGAGTGGAGCGGGGCGCAATCCGGGACATTCAACGCGGAGGGCCCGTCCCGGATTCGCTTGCGCTCCATCCGGGCTACAGGTCATCGCGCTTACGCGGCGGTCGAAGCCTTCCGCGCCGCCTTCTCCTGCGCAGCCTCGGCCTCGTCCTTGCGGATCTCCGAGAGGCGCTTCTGCACTTCCGCCGAGAAGATGTACTGCGCCGGGCGCTGCTTGCTCATGTCGATCTCGGGAGCCATCGGACCCGTGGTCCTGATGCCACGCAGCGACACCCACATCGCCTTCAGCGGGTTGTTGATGGCTGCGGTCGCCGCCGTCGGCTCGTAGCCGCAATGGGCCATGCAGTCCGCACACTTCTCGTACTTGCCGGTGCCGTAGGTTTCCCAATCGGTGGTGTCCATCAGCTCCTTGAAGGTCTTGGCGTAGCCTTCACCGAGCAGATAGCAGGGCTTCTGCCAGCCGAAGATGTTGCGCGCGGGCATGCCCCAGGGCGTGCACTCGTATTCCTGGTTGCCGGCGAGGAAGTCGAGGAACAGGCCGGAATGCATGAAATTCCACTTCTTGCCCTTGCCCATCGCAAAAACGTCGCGGAACAGCTTCTTGGTCTTGGTGCGGTTGAGGAAGTGCTCCTGGTCCGGCGCGCGCTCATAGGCATAGCCGGGCGACATCGAGACGCCGACACCGAGCTCGACGGTGAGGTCCAAGAACTTGGCGATCTCCTCGGCCGGATGGCCGTCGAAGATGGTGGCGTTGACGTTGACGGTGAAGCCGCGGGCCTTGGCCGCCTTGATCGCGGAGACGGCGCGGTCGAACACGCCCTTCTGCGACACGGCCTTGTCGTGATGCTCCTTCAGGCCGTCGAGATGCACGGAGAAGAACAGATAGGGCGAGGGCTCGAACAGATCGAGCTTCTTCTCGAGCAGCAGCGCATTTGTGCAGAGCGAGACGAACTTCTTGCGCGCCACGAGGCCGCGCACGATCTCGCCGATCTCCTTGTGGATCAGCGGCTCGCCGCCGGGAATGGCGACCATCGGCGCGCCGCACTCGTCGGCCGCGTCCCAGCACTCCTGCGCGGTCATGCGGCGGTTGAGGATCGCATCCGGATAATCGATCTTGCCGCAGCCGACGCAGGCGAGGTTGCAGCGGAACAGCGGCTCCAGCATCAGCACGAGCGGATAGCGCTTGCGGCCAAGCAGCTTCTGCTTGATCAAATAGCCGCCGATACGCATTTCCTTGAAGAAGGGGATAGCCATTACAAGTTTCTTTCTGGGCTTGAAATTCGGGTGGGTCAGCTCGCAGCCAGTTGGGCCGGAAGCCGGAATTCGATGTTTTCCTCGCGGCCGGGGAGCACCGAGACCTTGACCGGTCCGATCCGCCGCATTGCTTCGATCACGTCATCCACGAGTACCTCGGGCGCCGAAGCGCCAGCCGTGACACCGACGGTCCTGGCATCTTTCAACCACTCGGGATTGAGCGCGCTGCCGTCGGCGATCAGATAACTCGCGACACCGGCCTCAGTGCCGATTTCGCGGAGCCGGTTCGAATTCGAGCTATTGGCAGCGCCCACCACCAAGATCACGTCGACCAGCTTGCTCAAGTCCCTTACCGCAGATTGGCGGTTCTGTGTCGCATAGCAGATATCCCGGATATCCGGGCCTTGAATATCTGTAAAGCGGGCCTGGAGGGCCGAAATGATGTCCTTGGTGTCATCCACAGACAGGGTGGTCTGGGTGATATAGGCCACTGGCGTATCCGCCGGCAGCTCGAGGGCCGTAACCTCTTCAACGCTTTGGACCAGCAGGACGGGGGCGGGAACCTGGCCCATGGTACCCTCGACCTCGGGGTGGCCGGCATGGCCGATCAGGATCAGGGTGCGGCCCCTGGCGATGTAACGCTTCCCCTGATTGTGAACTTTCGTGACCAGGGGGCAGGTGGCATTGAGCACCGGAAGATCGCGCGCGGCCGCTTCTTCCTCGACGCTGCGGGCCACGCCATGAGCGCTGAAGACGGTCACGGCCTTCGGCGGTACCTCCGACAGTTCCTCGACGAAGATCGCGCCCTTGTTCTTCAGGCTCTCGACGACGTACTTGTTGTGCACGATCTCATGGCGCACGTAGACGGGCGGGCCGTACTTCTCCAGCGCCCGTTCCACGATCTCGATCGCACGCACCACGCCCGCGCAAAAGCCGCGCGGTTGCGCCAGATAAACTTCCATTGGACGGCCATCACGCAAGTTGCACCAATCCGCTCTCAAGTTTAGGGGACACCCCGATACGAACCAATGAGTTGCAATATCCGCACCATCGGTTTCGCGCACGCGGTAGCCGCCCACCCCTTTCGGGGCCCGATGCATGGAGGCGCAGCACTTTGTGTCAAAAAATCGGCAGCAAGGAAAGGTGGAATGAACTTTGGTTCCCCGCGGGAACAGTTTCGCGGTATTATAGTAGATGTCGTCCGTGGCAGCAAATGTGACGACATTTGTGCGCACGCTTCGTCACTTTCCCGCCTCAACTCCCCGGCTATACCGACGGCCCCCGCATGATTTTGCCATGGTCTTTCGCCGTTTACCTCGAACCTTCTGACGGCGATAACCACTCAAAACAGCAATAGGTTTCGGCCGGGAACTCCGTTAAACAGCGGGCGTTTCCGGCAAGCTGTTAACCGCAGAAAGAAAAGTAGTGCTGCAAAGCGTCGTCGTTGCCATCGTCAGGGCCTGCACCCGGTTTGCCTCCCTCGTCGTCGTTCTCGGGCTCCTGCTGGCGGTGGGGGCGGGCTATTACACGTCCCGGCATTTCGCCATCAACACCGACATCAATTCGCTGATTGCCCAAAATTTGGACTGGCGCCAACGCGACCAGCAGTTCGATCGCGCCTTCGACCGCGATGCGACGATTACGGCGGTGGTCGAAGCCAAGACGCCGGAGATGGCGACCGCGGCGTCGGACGCCCTCTACGCCAAGCTGAGGGACAACAAGACCGAGTTCCAGTCGATGCAGCAGCTCGGCACAGGCGAGTTCTTCGAGAAGAATGGCCTGTTGTTCCTGCCGACAGAGGAAGTCGCCAAGGTCACCGGCCAGTTCGAATCCGCCGCGCCCCTGATCGAGATCATGGCGGGCGATCCCTCGATCCGCGGCCTGACCGGCGCGCTCGAGACGGGACTTGCTGGCGTGAAACGCGGGCAGGTCAAGCTCGACAACACCGAGCGGCCCTTCAACCAGATCGCGCAAACGGTCGAGACCGTGCTCAATAAGGGCAACGCGACCTTCTCCTGGCGCGAGCTCGTCAGCGACCAGCCGCTGACGGATTCGGACAAGCGCGCCTTCATCGAGTTCAAGCCGATCCTCGACTACAACGCGCTCGAGCCCGGCAAGGGCGCAACCGACGCGATCCGCAAAGCCGCAGCCGATCTGGATTTTGCCACCAAATATCAGGCGCGAGTCCGGCTGACCGGACCGGTCCCGATCGCCAACGAGGAATATGCAACCGTCCAGGAAGGCGCCGTCGTCAACGGCATCGGCACCGTCCTCGTCGTGCTGCTCATCCTGTGGCTGGCGCTGCATTCGGCGAAGATCATCTTCGCGGTGTTCGTCAATCTCTTCGTCGGTCTTGCGCTGACCACCGCCGCCGGCCTGATGATGGTGGGCTCGCTCAATTTGCTGTCGATCGCATTCGCCGTGCTGTTCGTCGGCCTCGGCGTCGATTTCGGCATCCAGTACAGCGTCCGCTATCGCTCCGAACGCTACAAGCATAACGACCTTTCGGGCGCGCTGATCCTGGCCGCCAAGCGGTCGGCAATTCCGTTGTCGCTGGCGGCAATGGCGACCGCGGCTGGCTTCCTCTGCTTCATCCCCACCGACTACAAGGGTATCGCCGAACTCGGCCAGATCGCCGGCGTCGGCATGCTGGTCGCGTTCGTCACCAGCATCACGGTACTCCCGGCGATGCTGAAGCTGTTGAACCCGCCCGGTGAGAAAGAGCCGGTCGGCTATGCCTTCCTGGCGCCGCTCGATCACTTCCTGGAGAAGCACCGCGTGCTGGTCGTCGGTGGTACGATGTTTCTGGCGGTCGCCGGCCTGCCGCTGCTCTACTACATGAAGTTCGACTTCAACCCGATGAACCTGCGCAACCCGAAGGCGGAGTCGATCGCGACCTTCCTCGATTTGCGCAAGGATCCCAACACGGGCGCCAATGCCATCAACGTGATGACCACGTCGGAAGAGCAGGCACGGCAGGTCGAGGCGAAGCTGGAGAAGGTGCCGGAGGTGTTGCGCGTGATGTCGCTCAACAGCTTCGTTCCTGAAGACCAGCCGCCGAAGCTGAAGCTGCTCGCGCAGGGCGCCAAGGTGCTGAACCCCGCGCTCAATCCCGACCAGATCGACGCCGCACCGACGGACAAGGAAAACGTCGATGCGCTGAAATCCTCGGTCGACAATCTGCGCCGGACCGCGGGCGATGCGAAGGGCCCGGGTGCGGTCGCCTCGCGTCGGCTCGCGGACGCACTGGAAAAGCTCGCCAATGGCGATGAAGCCACGCGGAACAAGGCGCAGGACGTGTTCGTCGCGCCGATGAAGATCGTGTTCGACCAGCTCCGGAACGCGATGCAGGCCGAGCCGGTCACCCTGAAATCATTGCCGGCAGATCTCGTCAGCGCCTGGAAGAGCAAGGACGGCATCATCCGCGTCGAGGCGCTGCCGAAGGGCGATCCCAACGACAACGACACGCTACGCAAATTTGCGGCGGCGGTACTCGTTGCCGAGCCGACCGCGATCGGCGGTCCGGTCTCGATCCTGAAATCCGGCGACACCGTGGTGAAGGCGTTCATCCATGCCGGAATCTATGCGCTGCTGGTGATCGGCCTGTTGCTGTGGATTACGCTGCGCCGGTTCGTCGACGTGCTGATGACGTTGGTGCCGCTGCTGGTGGCCGGCGCGGTGACGCTCGAGATCTGCGTGCTGATCGGCTTGCCGCTGAACTTTGCCAACATTGTCGCGTTCCCGCTGCTGCTCGGCGTCGGCGTGGCCTTCAAGATCTACTATGTCGTGGCCTGGCGCTCGGGCAGGACAAACCTGCTCCAGACCAGCCTGACGCGCGCGATCTTTTTCAGCGCGCTGACGACGGCGACCGCGTTCGGCAGCCTTTGGTTGTCGAGCCATCCCGGCACGTCCAGCATGGGCAAGCTGCTCGCGCTGTCGCTGGTGACGACGCTCGCCGCTGTGCTGCTGTTTCAGCCCGCCCTAATGGGCAAACCCCGCAATCTCAGGGAGTAGGCAGATGTCGCCGACCTGGTCGGCGGCGCCCTTCTGACCGGGTTTGGCGGTGCCGGCGGCCTTCGGGGCTGCGGGCGCAGGCTGCGCCGCCATAGCGCCCGTCGTTCCCAGGGCTTTCGGCGCCGCGCCGGTGGGCTTTGGCGCGCCCTTGGCCACGGCGTTGGCGGAGCTCAAGGGAATCGGGGGGCTGACCCGTGTCCAGGTCTCGCCACCGCACAGGAAGCCCATCACGCAGCCCTTGATCTCGAGCTGGTCGGTGCCAACCGGCGTGATGGTCGCGCTGTAGAGCTGGCCGTCCTTGGCGTTGTAGACCTGACCTTCCCACTGATCGGCGCCGGGCTTCTTCTTCATGTCGATCAGGGTCGCCATGCCCAGCGTGGGCCGGGTCTTTTTCGACGCGTCCGGATTGTTCTCGTCGCGGCCGCCGGGCTGTTTTTCCCAGGAAACCGCGCCCCACATGCTGCCATTGCATTGGGCGACACGAATGTTGGCGACGCCGTCGGCAACCCGCCAGTCGCCGGTCGGATCGGCGGCGAGCGCCGGAGTCAGGCAGGTGTAACCGCCAGCCAGTATTAGTCCGGTGTAAAGGGCTAAACGCATGATAGTTCCTTGGCAGTGCAACATGGTCTAAAGCTCTGCTTGCGAAGATGGTCCGAAAAAGGGCAAAAGGCCGCACAGACCGTTTTTGGCAACGGTCCGTTTTCAGTTGACGAGACGGCCCTCAACCGAAGTATGTAGCGGATGCACAGCCCAAATCCAGACATGTCTCAGCTGTTCGCGGACCGCCAGGCCCAGCGCAGCGCCCTGCATAATCGGCATCTGAACGAGCAGTTCGTTCGGGTTCTGAAGACCATCGGCTACGATGTCGGCTTCCAGAAGGGGCAGGGACAGTACCTCTACGATCGTGACGGGGCGCGCTATCTTGACCTCTTGTCCGGTTTTGGCGTGTTTGCGATCGGGCGCAATCATCCTGTCATGCGCGAGGCGCTCAAGAGCGTGCTCGATGCCGATCTGCCCAACCTCGTCCAGTTCGACGTCTCGGTGCTTGCCGGCGTGCTCGCCGAGCGGCTCCTGAAATACGTCCCCTATCTCGACAAGGCGTTCTTCGCCAATTCGGGCGCCGAATGCGTCGAAGCCGCGATCAAGTTCGCCCGTGGCGCCACCGGCCGTCCGGGGATCGTCTATTGTGCCCACGGCTATCACGGCCTGACCTATGGCGCGCTGTCGCTCACCGGTGATTCGAACTTCCGCACCGGCTTCGAGCCGCTGCTGCCGGGCTGCACCTCGATCCCGTTCAACGATCTCGCCGCCCTTGAAAAGGCGCTGGCCTCGCGCGAGGTGGCGGCCTTCGTCGTCGAGCCGATCCAGGGCAAGGGCGTCAACATGCCCACCGACGAGTTCCTGCCGGGTGCGGCTGCGCTCTGCAAGAAATACGGCACGCTGTTCGTCGCCGACGAGATCCAGACCGGCATGGGCCGCACCGGCCGCTTCCTCGCGGTCGAGCACTGGAACGTCGAGCCCGACATGGTGCTGCTGTCGAAGTCGCTGTCCGGCGGCCACGTGCCGGTCGGCGCGGTGCTGACGCGCAAGAGCATCTTCGACAAGATCTTCAACCAGATGGACCGTGCAGTCGTGCACGGCTCCACTTTCTCCAAGAACGACCTGGCGATGGCCGCGGGCATCGCCACGCTCGACGTCATGGAGTCCGAGAAGCTGATCGAGTCCGCCGCCAAACGCGGTGCCGAGCTGCGCCTCGCGCTCACGCGCATGGTGCCCGGCTACGAGCTATTGAAGGAAGTCCGCGGCAAGGGCCTGATGATCGGCGTCGAGTTCGGCCCGCCGAAATCGTTGCGGCTGCGGGCGTCCTGGAACGTGCTGGAGGCGGCCAACAAGGGCCTGTTCTGCCAGCTCATCACCGTGCCGCTGTTCAAGGACCACAAGATCCTCACGCAAGTCGCGGGCCATGGCAGCCACACCATCAAGCTTCTGCCGCCGCTCACCATCACCGAGGAAGATTGCGGCTGGATCGAGCGCGCCTTCGACGACGTCATCGCCGGCAGCCACAAGGTCCCCGGCGCGATCTGGTCGCTCGGCAAGACGCTGGTGGACAACGCGGTGAGGCGGTCGGCGTAACCTGAGGCCGAATGCGCGGTCCGTCGCGCGAGACCGGCGTGTCGCTCCAATGCTTCCAAGCCCCCAATGTCGTCCTGGCGAAAGCCAGGACCCATACCGCGTGATTTATCAATAGACCTCGGGGCCAGTACCACGTGCATAACTTTGCCCAGTGGTAATGGGTCCTGGCTTTCGCCAGGACGACCAAGTGGAGGCACTTCGGTCTATCAACATCGTGGTGCGATGTTGCGCCGCTACCCCTCCACATTCGCCTTCATCGCGGCCTCGAACTTGTCGACGAACTCGGCGAGCTCGTCGGCTCCGAGATCGCTCACGGCCCAGAAGTTCAGGCCGCGATTGCCCCAGCGGCGGCAGTTGAAGCCCTGCATGGTCTCAGTCTTGGGCGCCCGGTATTCCGCGTTCGACGTCTGCGACACGAACAGATTGACCACATGCTGCCGGCGCTTGTAGACGACCGCGCCGATGGCGCGGGCGTCGATATAATCGAGCCTGCCTCCCACCAGCGTAAAGCCTTGTGCGGTGAGGTCGATCACGGGTGGGGCGACGTCGAGCTTGCCGTTGAACCACGGCTTCACCGTGTGCTGGTCGGTCGAGACCACGTCGATGAGGTGGCCGGCCTGGAGCGAGCGCAGATGCGCGGAGACGACCTCCGACAGGATGCGCTGCTGGTCGTCCTGGCGCAGCACCAATGCGACGACGCCGGAGGCGGCGAGCGCGGAGACTGCCGAGCCCATCGCAAAGCCGCGCAGCACGGAGCGGCGGCTCGGCTGTTGACGCTGCGGCTGCGGCAGCGAGGCCTCGATACGCGCACGCAGGCTCGCCGGTGCGGTGTAGCGCAAATCGGCGTTCGCGAGTACGCGCTGCATGTCGCGTTGGGCCGAAAACTCCGCAGCGCAGGCCGGGCAGCTGGCGATATGGGCTTCGACCTCGCGCGCGTGGCCGGCATCGAGCTCGTTGTCGAGCAGCGCGTGAAGCAGGATCCTTGCTTCGTCGCAGGTCATCTTGCTTGCTCCTCATCCGCCGTCCAGGCCGCGCGCAGCATGGCGCGGGCGCGGGCGAGGCGGGACATCACAGTGCCGACGGGTGCACCGACGGCCTCGGCGATTTCACGATAGGACAGGTTGTTGATCTCCCGCAGCACGAATGTCTCCTTGAACGGCTCGGCGAGCGCGTCGATCAGCTTGCGGATCGCGCCCGCATCGCGGCTGCGCAGCACTTCGGTTTCCGGACTTGCCTCGGTCTCCTGCCAGATCGGCGTCTGCTCGGCAGCGCCGGGCGTATCCTCGATCGCGCTGTGCCTGTGTGCGCGCCGTGCATACTCGGCATTGCAGACGTTACGCAGGATCGCGAACAGCCAGGGCTTCATCGCCGGCCCGCGATAGCTGTCGAAATGCTTCAGCGCGCGCAGATAGCACTCCTGCACCGCGTCCTCGGCATCGGAGGCGTCACGCAACAGATAGCGCGCGAGCGTGTAGACGTCGTCGAGATAGGGCAGCGCCGCCTCGCGGAAGCGTTGCGCCTTCTGCAAATCGTCGTTGGCGGGCATCGCTCCTCGCTTTGCCTCTTGTTCTGCGCGTTGCTTCGTTTCGTCGCTGTTCGTTTCGTCCCTGTTCGTGTTTTCTCTGTGTGTGACCGAAGGCACACGAGCCCGGCCGGCGTGGGACAATCGGCCGGGCAAGACGTTGATGCCTTGGTTCGAGATGTTACTCAACCTTGATCATCCCCGTCATGTGCGGGTGCAGAGAACAAAAATATTTGTAGTCGCCCGCATTAGTGAAGGTGAACGAGAACTTGTCGTCAGTATCCAGGGTCTTGGACCTGAACTTCCCGGCCGACATCACGGTGTGGGGGATGTCGTCCCGGTTGGTCCATGTCACGGTGGTGCCGACCTTGATCCTGAGCTCGGCCGGCTGGAAGACGAAATTGTCGATATGCACCTCTATGTCGTCGGCATGGGCGATGGTGGCGGGTAGCAGCATGGCCGCGGCCAAAGCGAGACCGAAGGCGACACCGAGGTCGCGGCGATTGAGTGTCTTCATTGTCAGCTTCCGTTGGCCCTGCATCAACCCTGGAGCGGCGTGTCGATGATCGCGAGCCGCTGCTCGTTCTGCTTGAAGTTGATGCTGGCAACGCCGAGCATCGCGCGGAGCTTTGCGTCCTCGACCTTCATCGGTCCGGGCGAGGGGGCAGATCCCGGCGCCGGCTGCGGGAAGGCGGTCGAGCGGGCGGTATGGAACGTGACGTTGCCTTCGACCTTCTGCATCACCTGGTGAATGTGGCCGTTCAGCACGGTGACCGAACCAAAGCCCTTCACCTGTTCCAGCGCGCGGGCGCCGTCCTCAGTGCCCCAGCCCCATTCGGGGTAGACGGTCCAGAGCGGGATGTGGGCGAACAGCACGATCGGTGTCGATTTCGACTTGCCGCGCAGATCGTCCTCGAGCCAGGCGAGCTGCTCGGCGCCGAGATTGCCGAGGCCTCCGGCCTTGAGGTCGACGACATTGACGAGGCCGATGAAGTGCACGCCGCCGGCGTCGAACGAATACCAGCCCGCGCCCTTGGTGCCGCGGCCGTAGCGCTCGCGATAGAACTTCACGTCCTCGTCGAGGAAGTCATGCTCGCCGGGCACGTAATGCACGTCGAGCTTGCTCTGCGAGATGATGCGATCGGCATTGTCGAACTCGGCGGCCTTGGAGAGATGCGTGATGTCGCCAGTGTGGATCATGAACGACGGCTTGACCGGCATCGCGTTGATCTTGTTGATGGCTTCCTCCAGCGTGCCGAGCGCGTTGGGATTGGCCGGCTTGTCGAAGCCGACATGGCTGTCGCTGATCTGGAGGAAGGTCATTCCGGGCGCGGCCGCGGTCGCAGCTTGCGCGGAATCGATGATGCCGAGCGAGCGCGGCACGCCACCGGTGATGGTCCAGAGCACCCCGGTGCCGGCCCAGGTCATGCATTCCAACACCTTGCGGCGGCTCAAGCCGTCCTCGCCGTGATCATGTCCGCTCATCGCGCAGCTCCACTTCGCCCGGAATTGGGCTTCGGGGAGGTGATTGGGGGAGCGGGGGTCTTATTCCCGGACGCGATGACGTTTTCGTGAGGTGACGTGGATCGTAGCCCGTATGGAGCGCAGCGGAATACGGGACCAGACTTACGATACTCCGCGGATTTCGCCACGTCTCATCAGGCTACGCATTCACTTCGCATCCTCCAAAATCATCGTCGCGCCTTTCTCGGCGATCATCGCGGTCGGCGTGTTGGTGTTGCCCGACGTGATGGTCGGCATGATCGAGGCATCGACAATGCGAAGGCCGCCGAGGCCGTAGAAGCGCAGGCGTTCGTCGACCACCGCCATCGGATCACTCACCGCGCCCATCTTCGCGGTGCCGACGGGGTGGAAGATGGTGGTGCCGATGTCGCCTGCGGCCTTGGCGAGCGAGGCATCGTCATCACCGACGGCGGGGCCGGGCAGATATTCGCTCGGGCGATATTTTGCCAGCGCCTTCTGCTGCATCAGGCGGCGGGTGGTGCGGATGGCATCGGCGCCGACCTGACGGTCGTCATCCGTTGAAAGATAATTCGGCGCGATGATCGGCTTTTCGTCCGGCGTCGCCGAACGCAGACGTACGGTGCCGCGCGAGGTCGGCTGGAGATTGCAGGCGCTCACCGTGATCGCGGGGAAGCGGTGCAGGGGATCGCCGAACTTGTCGAGCGATAGCGGTTGCACGTGGAACTGGATGTTGGCGCGTGCGCGCGTCGCATCGGAGCGGGTGAAGATGCCGAGCTGCGACGGCGCCATGGTCAACGGCCCGCGGCGGCGGAAGGCGTAGTCGAGGCCCATCAGGCCGCGTCGAACCAGGTTGTAATAGGTCTCGTTCAGTGTGCGCACGCCCTCGACCTTGTAGATCGCGCGCTGCTGCAGATGATCCTGCAGATTGCGGCCGATGCCGGGCTTGTCCATCACGATGTCGATGCCGAGCGGCGACAGCCAGTCGGCGGGCCCAATGCCGGAGCGATGCAGCACCTGCACTGAGCCGATCGCGCCTGCCGAGAGGATCACCTCGCGTTTGGCACGCGTCTCGAAGATCTCGCCATTCTGGATGAAGCGCACGCCGATGGCGCGGCCCTGTTCGATGATCAGACGATCGACCAGCACATGCTTTTCGAGCCGCAGGTTCGGGCGGTTCAGTACCGGCTTGAGGAAGCCGCGTGCCGACGACCAGCGCCGGCCGCGCTTCTGGTTGACGTGGAAATAGCTGGTGCCTTCGTTGTCGCCGGTATTGAAATCCGGGATGCGTTTGATGCCCATTTCCTCGGCTGCATCGCCCACGGCATCGAGGACGTCCCAGGACAGCCGCGGCGCCTCGATGCGCCAGCCGCCCCCGGCGCCGTGATGCTCGCTCGCGCCGAGGAAGTGATCCTCGAGCTGTTTGAACAGCGGCCGCAAATCGTCATAACCCCAGCCGGTCATGCCGAGCTGGCGCCAGTGATCGTAATCGGCGGCCTGTCCGCGCATCGAAATCATGGCGTTGATCGCCGAAGAGCCGCCGATCACCTTGCCACGGGGATAGGCGAGCGACCGGCCGTTCAGGCCGGGCTCGGCCTCGGTCCTGAACATCCAGTCCGAGCGCGGATTACCGATGGCGAAGAGATAGCCGACGGGAATGTGGAACCAGATCCAGTTGTCGTCGCCGCCGGCTTCGAGGACGAGGACGCGATTGCTGGAATTGGCGGACAGCCGGTTGGCGAGGATGCAGCCTGCCGTGCCGGCCCCAACGACAATGTAGTCAAACTCACCTTCGAGCCGCCTTGGCATTCTGCTTCCACCCGACAGGCGTCATGCGCGGGATTGTCCCGGGCATCCACGCGCTTTCCGTTCTAATAGTCAGACGTGGATGGCCGGGACAAGCCCGGCCATGACGAGAGGACAGAGCTACCCCAGACCCTCCGCCAGTTGGGTGGACTGGTGCTTGCATGGTAGACAGGCCTGCATTTTCAATAAACCCCGAGACCCCTCCATGCCCATCGTGAACCGCGTCGCCGACCTTCAACCCGATATTCAGGCCTGGCGCCGGGACATCCACCAGTATCCGGAGCTGCTCTACGACGTCCACCGCACCGCAGCATTCGTCGCGGACCGCCTGCGCGAATTCGGCTGCGATGAGGTCGTGACGGGCATCGGCCAGACCGGCGTGGTCGGCGTGATCAAGGGCAGCAAGCCGGCCGGCGAGGGCCTCAAGGCCATCGGCCTGCGTGCCGACATGGATGCGCTACCGGTCGAGGAACAGACCAACCTGCCTTACGCTTCGAAGACCCCGGGCAAGATGCACGCCTGCGGTCATGACGGCCACACCGCGATGCTGCTCGGTGCTGCGCGTTATCTCGCCGAGACCCGCAACTTCGCCGGCGATGCGGTGGTGATCTTCCAGCCGGCCGAGGAGGGTGGCGCCGGCGGCTTGGCCATGGTCAAGGACGGCATGATGGAGCGCTTCGGCATCGAGCAGGTCTACGGCATGCACAACGGTCCGGGCATTCCGGTGGGCTCGTTCGCGATCCGGCCGGGTCCGATCATGGCGGCGACCGACGAGGTCGATATCATGATCGAGGGTCTCGGAGGCCATGCCGCGCGGCCGCACAAATGTGTCGATTCCGTTCTTGTCGGCGCACAGGTGATCACGGCGCTGCAGTCGATCGTCGCGCGCAGCGTCGATCCGTTGGAATCGGCCGTGATCTCGATCTGCGAGTTCCACGCGGGCAATGCCCGCAACGTGATTCCACAAACCGCGACATTGAGGGGCACCATCCGCACGCTGTCGCCCGAGGTGCGCAAGCTGGTGGAGAAGCGCGTGCACGAGGTCGTGGCGGGCGTGGCGCAGATCACCGGCGCCAAGATCGACCTGCACTACAAGCGGAATTATCCCGTGGTGAACAATCACGCCGCGGAGACCGAGATTGCGCGTCGCATCGCGGGGCAAGTTGCGGGCGAGGCCAATGTGCTCGAGATGTCGCCGCTGATGGGCGGCGAGGATTTCGCCTATATGCTGGAAGCGCGCCCCGGCGCCTTCATCTTCTGCGGCAACGGCGATAGCGCCGGCCTGCATCACCCCGCCTACAATTTCGATGACGAGGCGATCGTTTACGGCACGTCGTACTGGGTCAAGCTGGTCGAGGAGTCGCTCGCGGCGTCGTAAGGCTCTTACTTCACCTCGCCCCGCTTGCGGGGAGAGGTCGGAATTCAAGCGCAGCTTGAATTCCGGGTGAGGGGGACTCTCCGCGAGTCCGTCTCTCACCGCGATCGCGGAAGCAGCCCCTCACCCTGACCCTCTCCCCGTAAGAACGGGGAGAGGGAAAGAGCTCAGAAGATCCGCGAGAAGATCACGTACAGCGTGCCTGACAACAGGATCGCGACCGGCAAGGTCAGCACCCAGGCCATCACCATGTTCCTGATGGTGGCGACCTGGAGACCCGAACCGTTCGCGGCCATGGTGCCGGCGACGCCGGACGACAGCACGTGGGTGGTCGAGACCGGCAGCCCGAACACGTCGGCGGCGCCGATCGTGGCGGCCGCGACGAGCTCGGCGGAGGCACCCTGCGCGTAGGTGAGATGGGTCTTGCCGATCTTCTCACCGACGGTGACGACGATGCGCTTCCAGCCGATCATGGTGCCGAGGCCGAGCGCGATGGCGACCGCGACCTTCACCCAGGTCGGGATGAACTTGGTCGCGCTGTCGAGCCCGCCCTTGTAGGCGTTCAAGGTCGCGACCTCTTCCTTGCTGAGGTCGTTTTCCTTGTCCTTCATCAGGAAGCGGATCGCTTCCGAGGTCAGGTACATGTCGTTGCGGGTGTTGCCGACGACTTCCGCCGGCACCTTGTTCAGCGAACCGTATTTCGCGACCTGCTCGCCGACATCCTTCACCAGCACCGACAGCGAGGGATAGGTGCCTTCGCTGATGTGATGCGAGGTGATGTACTGCGTCACCGCAGGACGAGGATCGCCGATGATCGCATGGCCGGCGCCCTTGGCCGCAACCACCTTGGACGCAGCTTCCGAGACCTTCGCAAACTGGGCGACCTGCGACTCCGGCAAGGCGCGGTTGAGCGCGTAGGCCGTGGGCACTGTGCCGATCAGGATCAGCATGATCAGGCCCATGCCCTTCTGGCCGTCGTTCGAACCGTGGGCGAAGCTGACACCGGTGCAGGTCAGGATCAGCAGGCCGCGAATCCAGATCGGCGGGGCTTTGTTACCCTCGGGGGCGGCATAGAGCGCTGGGTTCTTGATGATCAGCTTGAGCAGCAGCAGCAGGCCGGCGGCGCAGACGAAGCCGACCAGCGGCGACAGCAGAAGCGCATAGCCGATCTCGGTGGCCTTGCCCCAGTCCACGCCCGAGGTGCCGTCGCGGCCGCGCATCAGCGCGTTCGCGACGCCGACGCCGATGATCGAGCCGATCAGCGTGTGCGAGGAGGAGGCCGGCAGGCCGAAGTACCAGGTGCCGAGGTTCCAAAGGATCGCGGCGATCAGCAGCGCGAACACCATCGCGAAACCGGCGCTGGAGCCGACCTGGAGGATCAGCTCGACGGGCAGCAGCGAGACGATGCCGAAGGCGACCGCGCCGGACGAGAGCAGCACGCCGAGGAAGTTGAAGAAGCCCGACCACATCACCGCAACTTCGGCCGGCAGCGAGTGGGTGTAGATCACGGTCGCAACCGCGTTGGCGGTGTCGTGGAAGCCGTTGACGAACTCGAAGCCGAGCGCGATCAAGAGCGCGACGAACAGGAGGATGAAGGGCAGGTAGCTCGTGACCCTGGTGCCGGTCGCATCGACGTCGGCATAGATGCTGTAGGCCACATAGAGCAGGCCCGCGGCAAGGATGCCGAAGAACAGGATCATCGTCAGCGGATTGAAGCCCTTGTCGAGATTTGGCCGCGAGGCCGGCTGGATCGGCGCGGGATCGGCTACCGCGCGGTCGAATGCAACATCGGTCATGTCTGAACGCCCCTTAACTTTCTGTAAGGGCTATTGTCCTCGATGGATTTGAAGGCTGGATGACAACCGAGGCTTGAAAGCCGTTTTCCCGCTCGTATTCAGGCGGCGCGCGCGGCTTTCTTCTGCAAACCGGCGACGATCTTCAGGTCTTCGACAAAGCGCTGATATTCCAGCGCCTTGGCTTCCGGATCGGGCAGCCGCAGCAGATAGGACGGGTGCACCGTCACCAGCGCCTTGTAACCGTCGGGCAGGTCTATGAGCCGGCCACGGTTCTTTCCGATCGGGGTGATCTTGCCGAACACGCTCTGCGCGGCGGTCGCGCCCATCGCAACGATGAGATCGGGCTGGATGACGGAGACTTCCCGCTCATACCACTGTCGGCAGGCCTTTATCTCCGGCGTATTCGGCTTCTGATGCAGGCGGATTTTGCCGCGCGGCACGAATTTGAAGTGTTTCACCGCGTTGGTGACATAGACCTTCTTGCGGTCGACGCCGGCCTCTTGCAGTGCCCGGTCGAGCATCTGGCCGGCCGGACCGACGAAGGGATGGCCCGCGAGGTCTTCCTTGTCGCCGGGCTGCTCGCCGACCAGCATGATATTGGCGGACTTCGGACCCTCGCCGAACACGGTCTGGGTGGCGTCCTTGTAGAGATGGCAGGCGCGGCAGTGGGCGGCCTCCTCGCGGAGCGCTTCGAGATCGTCGGTAGCGATCTTGCGTTTCATCGGAGCCTCCGGCCGCTTTTGAGGCTTGTGCGGATTGGTTGCGGCATTGGCGATCATGGCGCCGGTCATGCGCTCGGCATCCTCGATCAGAGGCTTAATGATCGAAGCCTCGGGCAGGTTCCTCCAATATTTCTTCGGCATCTCCGTTTGCATCGCCTTCACTTTAAGGCGGGCCGGATTGAAGATGCTGGTGTAGTAGCGCCGCCAGGTTTCCTCCAGCCGGTCTTCGCTCGGCGCCTCGCTCTTGCTGACGCCTGATGTGAACGAGAGCGCGTGGCCATCCCAATGCGCGCACAAATCCGGCGTCAGGATCGACCAGGGCATGTCGGCAAAGCGCTTGGCGAAGAACGGCGCGGCGAGCTCGACGATGTGATGCTCCGGCTCGAACCACGCAACGTAGTGTGCTTCACGTTCCCTGCCGATCTCGCGGAAGCGCACGAAGGCATGCATCTTGTGCTCGTCGCGGTAGACCGCCTTTGCCATGGCCATGACTTGCGCGACATCGGCATCGGTCGCGACCTCGGTGAGATCGTGATTGTTCTTCAGCCGAAACAGCAGGCGATAGAGGATCGCGAAACGCTCGGGATCGCGATGCAGGATCGCGGCCTTGGCGAGCTCGACGAATTTTGCAGGCACGTTGAAGGTGCCGTCGCCAGCCGCCGGCAGCGGAGACGGCGAGGGCGTCGCGAACAGCTCCGCTTCGCCACCCTCCACGGCCCAGGTGACATCGGCCGGTTTCACCTGATGAAGCACGAGGCTACGCGCGGCTTTGCGCCAGCCGTCGAAATCGGTTTCGCTCTCGAGGGTGATGTACTGCATCAGAAGCCAAATCCCAGTTGTGTTGCCTTCGGCTTGAATCGTTCGATCAGCCGTGCCTCGTCGAGGCGATGTGGCGCGGGCCGGTGATCGCTGAGGACGATGAACGGCAGCGCTTTACTCCGGGGCACATGCAGCCGCGCGAGATCGGCGATGCGGATCGTGGTCGTGCGGCGCGCCGCGATGATGCGCTCGACCGCCTTGGTGCCGAAGCCCGGCACGCGCAACAATTCCTCGCGGCTGGCGCGGTTGACGTCGAGCGGGAAGCGGTCGCGGTGGCGCAGCGCCCAGGCGAGTTTTGGATCGATGTCGAGCGGCAGCATCGCGCTGTCGTCGACGATCTCCCCGACGTCGAAGCCGTAGAACCGCATCAGCCAATCGGCCTGATAGAGTCGGTGCTCGCGCAGCAAGGGCGGCGCGCGCAGAGGCAGCGCGCGACTGGCATCGGGGATCGGGCTGAACGCGGAATAATAGACGCGCCTCAGCCGATATGAACCGTAGAGATTGGCGCTGGTGTGGAGGATGGTGTGGTCGGAGGCCGCGTCGGCGCCGACGATCATCTGCGTGCTCTGGCCGGCCGGCGCGAAGCGCTGCGGCTTGGCTTTCGTCTTCGCGCTGCGGCTTTCCTCGGCCTCGTCCAGCTTCAGCCGCAGCCGGCCCATGGTGCGGCGGATCGCGCGCACGTCTTTCTCGGGCGCGAATTGCTGCAGGCTCGTCTCCTGTGGCATCTCGATGTTGATGGAGAGACGGTCGGCATATTTGCCGGCCTCGGAGATCAATGCATCGTCGGCCTCGGGGATAGTCTTGAGATGGATGTAGCCGCGGAAGTGATGCTCCTCGCGCAGTTTGCGCGCGACGCTCACCACCTGCTCCATGGTGTAGTCGGGGTTGCGGATGATGCCGGAGGAGAGAAACAGCCCCTCGATGTAATTGCGCCGGTAGAAGTCGAGCGTCAGCTTGACCACTTCGTCGATGGTGAAGCGGGCACGCGGCACATTGGAGGAGGCGCGGTTGACGCAATAGAGGCAATCGTAATTGCAGGCGTTGGTCAGCAGCACTTTGAGCAGCGAGATGCAGCGGCCGTCCGGCGCGTAGGAATGGCAGATGCCCATGCCGGGCGCGGTCGAGCCCATGCCCTTGCCGTCGCTGGAATCCCGCCTCTCGGTGCCGCTGGAGGCGCAGGACGCGTCGTACTTGGCGGCGTCCGCCAGGATTTCCAGCTTGCGTTGCACGTCCATAGTTGGAATCCCTTTGATTCAGCTCATGAATCCCAAGGCCCGCCAATTCGATTGACTCCCGGGGCGTCGTTAGCTTTATATTAGAACATATCATGAACAAATGAGCTAGCCGCTGGTTCTCTTTTTGAGAGCCATCGGCAATCACCCTTGAGGAGCGGCGTATATGAGCGGCGCACGAACAAGCGCGCTTGCAGCCTTGCGCGGCCAGATCGAGCGCATCGAGACGGCGGAGGTCGTGCATCATCGTGACCGTGTCGCGCTCGGCCATAGCGAGGCCGACAGCGCGCTGAAGGGCGGGCTCGCGCGCGCGACAATCCACGAGGTGTTTTGCGAAGGACGCCAGGGCGCGGCCGCGACCGGCTTTGTCACGGGACTTGCGGGGCGCGTGACGGTGCGCAAGCCACTGCTGTGGGTGCGGCAGGATTTTTCAGACATTGAAACCGGGGCGCTGTCGATGAGCGGGCTCGCCGAGATCGGTCTCGATCCGCGCCGCATGGTGATGGTACGCGCTGCCGACGTGGAGAGTGCCCTGCGCACGTCGGCCGATGCGCTCGCCTGCGACGCGCTGGGCGCGGTCGTGCTCGAGCTCTGGGGTGAGACCAGGCAGTTCGATCTCGTGGCGAGCCGCAAGCTGACGCTGGCTGCGCAATCTTCCGGTGTCACCGGTTTGCTGCTGCGGATGGCCGCGCAACCCTTGCCCTCGACCGCCGAGACCAGATGGATGCTTCGCGCGGCGCATTCGCCGCCGGGGCCGGTGTGGAGTGCCTGGGGCGCGCCGCGCTTCGATGCCGAGCTCCTGCGCAATCGTCATGGCCCCTGCGGCCGGTGGATCATGGAATGGAAATGTGATGAGTGCCAGTTCTCTGAATCGTCGGCGTATCCTCAGCCTGTGGCTGCCGCGCCTGCCCATCGACCGGATCCAGCGGTTCTTCGACGGCGTCGGGCTGGGTAGAACCAATGATCCGAGCATTGTCGTCATCAAGGACAGCAACGCGTTGGTGATCCATGCGCTGGACGAGGCCGCCGAGCGCCTCGGTCTGTATATCGGCCAGCCCCTGGCCAATGCCCGGGCGATGTGTCCGGATCTAAAGGTGTTCGACGCCGATGCCATGGCTGATGCGAAGACGATCGGCGACATCGCCGACTGGTGCGACCGCTTCACGCCGCTGGTGGCGCTCGATCCGCCGCACGGGCTGTTTCTCGACATCACCGGCTGCGCGCATCTGTTTGGCGGCGAGGCTGCGCTGTTGCAAACCCTTGTCCGTGCCCTCGATCGCCAGGGCTTTGCCGTCAGCGCGGCGATCGCCGGTACCTCGGTCTGCGCGCGCACGCTGACGCGGCAATCTTCAGGGACCATCGTTGCCGATGGCGGGGAGGCGGCGGCAATCAGCCGGTTTCCGGTGTCCGCGCTCGGCGCGGGCGAGACTATCAGCACCGGCCTGCGCCGCGCCGGCTTGAAGACCATCGGCGATGTCGCCTCGCGCACGCCGAGCGAAATCACGGCGCGGTTTGGTGCACGATTCTCCACACTGCTCGCGCATGCGCTGGGGCAGGGCGATGCGCCGATCAATCCACGAAAGCCGCTGCCCGATTACATCGTGGAGAAACGCTTTGCCGAGCCGATCGCGACCGACACCATGATCGCGATGACGCTGTCGCGCCTGGCGGACACGCTAATTGCGTCGATGGAGAAGCAGGGCAAGGGCGCGCGCCGGCTGGAGGCCACCTTCTTCCGTACCGACGGCGCCGTGCGTGCGATCATGGTCGAGACCGGACGTCCCGTGACGCGGAGCGCGGTCGTCGACCGGCTGTTCCGCGAGCGTCTCGATGCCCTCGCCGATCCGCTCGATCCCGGCTTCGGCTTCGACATGGTGCGGCTGTCGGCAAGCCGCACCGAGATCGTGGTGCAGGAGCAGCGCGATCTCGACGCCCATGTCCACGACAATGACGAGCTTGCCGCGCTGATCGACCGCATCGCCGCGCGCATCGGCGGAAAGCGCGTCGTCGTGCATCTGCCTGAGGATACCCATATCCCTGAATGTGCGGTGCTGGCGGCGCCTGCCCAGCATCATCTCGCCGTGGCCATGCAGGCCGAATGGCCCGCGCGCACCGAGACTGAGCCGCCGCTGCGTCCGTTGCGGCTGTTCGACAAGCCTGAGCCGATCAATGTGCCGTTCGCGACCGTCCCCGACGGGCCGCCGCATCAATTCACCTGGCGTCGCGCGCTGCATGCGGTAGTGCGGGTGGAAGGCCCCGAGCGCATCGCCATGGAATGGTGGCGGCAGGACGGCAAGCAACTGACGCGGGACTATTTCCGCATCGAGGATGCCGAAGGCTTGCGCTTCTGGATCTTTCGCGACGGTCTTTACGAGGGGGAGTGCTTCGACGGCGACGGCAAGCCCGCTCCTCCCGGTTGGTATGTGCACGGTCTCTTCGCATGAACACGCCCACTTATGCCGAGATCGGAATCACCACGAATTTCTCCTTCCTGCGCGGCGGCTCGGATCCGCGCGACTATGTGCATCAGGCCAGCATCCTCGGCATTCCCGTGATCGGCATTGCCGATCACAACACGCTCGCCGGTGTAGTGCGTGCCTACAAGGAGCTCGACAATGACGAGGTGCTGCACAAGCCGAAGCTTCTGATCGGCACGCGCATCGTCTTCATCGATGGGACGCCCGATATCCTGGTCTATCCGCGCGACCGCGCCGCCTATGGCCGGCTGTGCCAGCTTCTCACCAGGGGCAAGCGCGGCGACGACATCACGCGGATCGCGAAGGGCGAATGCCATCTCACCTTCGCCGATCTCCTTGCGTTTTCCGAAGGCCAGCTCCTAATCCTGACGCTGCCGCATCGCTTCGATGCGGCGCAAGCGCAGGACATTCTCGCCAGGCTGAAGGCAAGCCGTGCCGAGGGCGTGTGGCTGGCGGCGAGCCTGGTCTATCGCGGCGACGACCGCCGTCGCCTCGCGCAGCTCGATGATCTCGCCGCAAAAGCAAAAGTGCCGCTGCTTGCGACCAACGAGGTGCTCTATCACCACCCCGCGCGCCGTCCCCTCCAGGACGTGCTGACCTGCATCCGGGAGAAAACCACGATCGAGGCGGTCGGCCGGAAGCTGGAAGCCAATGCAGAACGGTTCCTGAAGACGCCCAGGGAGATGGCGCGCCTGTTCCGTGATTTCCCTGAGGCGATCGCGGAGACCATGCGCTTTGCGGACAAGGTCACCTTCTCGCTCGACCAGCTCAAATACCAGTATCCGGATGAGCCGGTACCGCCGGGGAAGACCGCGCAAAGGCATCTGGAGGATCTGACCTGGGCCGGTGTCGACAAATATTTCGATGGCGAGATCGACGACAAGCTGCGCGCCACCCTGAAGAAAGAACTCGCGCTGATCGCCGAGCTGAAATACGCGCATTACTTCCTTACCGTGCACGACATCGTGCAATACGCGCGCAGCCAGAACATTCTGTGCCAGGGGCGGGGATCGGCGGCGAATTCGGCGGTCTGCTACGTGCTCGGCATCACCTCGGTTGACCCGACCAAGGTCGATCTGCTGTTCGAGCGCTTCATCTCCAAGGAGCGGCTGGAGCCGCCCGACATCGACGTCGATTTCGAGCATTCGCGGCGCGAGGAGGTGATGCAATATGTGTATCGGCGTTACGGCCGTCATCGCGCCGCGATCATCGCCACCGTCATTCATTATCGCCCGCGCAGCGCCATCCGCGACGTCGGCAAGGCGCTGGGCCTGACCGAGGACGTCACCGCGGCCCTCGCCGACACCGTGTGGGGAAGCTGGGGCAAGGGCCTCAACGACATGCAGGTCAGGCAGGCCGGCCTCGATCCGCAAAACTCCATGATCAACCTCGCGGTCGAGCTCGCGACCGAGCTGATCGAATTCCCGCGTCATCTGTCCCAGCATGTCGGCGGCTATGTGCTCACGCAAGACCGGCTCGACACCTATGTGCCGATCGGCAATGCCGCGATGGACGATCGTACCTTCATCGAATGGGACAAGGACGATGTCGACGCGCTCAGCATGATGAAGGTCGACGTGCTCGCGCTGGGCATGCTGACCTGTATCCGCAAGTGCTTTGATCTGATCGAGCAGCACAAGGGCGAACGCTGGATGCTGGCGAGCGTGCCGCAGGATGATTCCAAAGTCTACGACATGCTGTGCGACGGGGAGTCGCTCGGCGTGTTCCAGGTCGAGAGCCGCGCGCAGATGAACATGTTGCCCCGGCTGAAGCCACGGACCTTCTACGATCTCGTGATCGAGGTCGCGATCGTGCGGCCGGGACCGATCCAGGGCGACATGGTGCATCCCTATTTGCGGCGGCGGAACGGCTTGGAAAAAGTGAACTATCCATCGCCGTCACCGGAGCATGGCGACAAGGACGAGCTTTACAGAGTGTTGCACAAGACGCTCGGCGTGCCCTTGTTCCAGGAGCAGGCGATGCGGATCGCGATCGAGGCCGCGAAGTTCACGCCGGAGGAAGCCAACGGCCTCCGCCGTGCGATGGCAACGTTCCGCAATGTCGGCACCATCGGCAGGTTCGAAGACAAGATGATCGGCAACATGATCGCGCGCGGTTATGCGCCTGATTTTGCCAGAAACTGTTTCGAACAGATCAAGGGTTTTGGCAGCTACGGTTTTCCGGAGAGCCATGCCGCAAGCTTCGCGCAGCTTGTCTATATCTCCTCATGGCTGAAGCATTATCACCCTGATGCATTCTGCTGCGGACTCCTGAACTCGCAGCCAATGGGCTTTTACGCCCCGGCGCAAATCGTCAGCGACGCCCGCAAGAACGGGGTCGAGGTGCGCGATATCGACGTGTCCTGCAGCTTTGCTCAGAACACGCTGGAAGAAGGAAGTGGCAAATATTGCGCCGTGCGTCTGGGCTTCCGCCAGATCGACGGTTTTCATTGGCTCGATGAGGATGAGGAGCGCTTGAAATGTCTCCAATCGTCATTCCCCATTGCGCAATTGCGCAATGTGGGCGCGCCGCTTGGTGCGAGCGCGGAATCCATCGGACCGCGTACGCCTGGAGGCGTGGATTCCGGGTTCGACGCTCATGCCTCGTCCCGGAATGACAAGACGAAAGACTGGGCCGACCGCATCGTCGCCGCCCGCAACCGCCGGCCCTTCACATCGTTGGAAGACTTCGCCCGCGACACCGGCCTGCCCAAGCGCGCGCTGATCCTGCTGGCGGATGCCGACGCGTTCCGCTCGCTCGGGCTCGACCGCCGCGAGGCGCTGTGGCAGGTGCGTCGCCTGCCCGACGATGTTCCGCTGCCGCTGTTCGAGGTGGCCACCGCACGCGAGCAGCCGGACGAGCACGCCAGGCCGTTGCCGGTGATGCCGCGCGCCGAACAGGTGGTCGCGGACTACCAGACCATTCGCCTTTCGCTCAAAGGCCATCCGATGGAATTTTTGCGCGAGATGTTTACGCGCGAGCGCATCGTTGCCTGCAAGGACATCAATCATGAGAACGAGCGGCGCCGCGTCCGCTGTGCCGGCGTCGTGCTGGTACGGCAGCGGCCGGGCAGCGCCAGCGGCGTCGTGTTCATGACACTGGAGGACGAAACCGGCATCGCCAATGTCGTGGTGTGGCCGAAGATCATGGAGCAGTACCGGAAGGAGGTGATGGGCGCGCGCCTCATCCTGGTCGAGGGCTACATCCAGAGCAGCCCCGAAAAGGTGACGCACCTCATTGCCCAGCGCATGATCGACCGCTCGCACGATCTGGTCGGCCTCGCCAACGACGCCCTCGGCCGCAAGCATCCGGTGCCGGCAGGCGCCACCGTGGTCGAACCGCTTAACGACGATCCCCGCGCTCACACCGATGCGCCCGCTCAAAAACTTCGCCACCCCCGCAACGTCCGCATCCTGCCGCCGTCGCGCGATTTCCATTGAGGGTGTGGGCCGCGCCGCTCTCGCACCGTCACCCTGAGGTGGCCGCTTCTTCGGCGGCCCTCGAAGGGCGACGGCCCGGCTGCCAGCTCGGCCATTCATCCTTCGAGGCTCTTCTTGCGATGCTTTGCATCGCAAGCTTCGCACCTCAGGATGACGGAAAGGCAGGGACGCGCATGCTCGCCTAAAAATTCACCCGGTTCGAGATCGCGCCGTCCACGACGAGATTGGAGCCCGTGGTGAACCCCGACACCGGGCTTGCCAGAAACACCGCCGCGCTCGCGATCTCCTGCGGCGTCGCCATGCGGCCGGTGGGGTTACGCTTCATCGCATCATTGTAGCGCTCGGGCATGTTCTGCTCGATCGTATTCCAGACGCCGCCCTTGAAGTAGACGGTGCCGGGCGAGACCACGTTGACCCGGATCTTCTTCTTCGCGTACTGCCGCGCCAGCCCCTTGGCCATGTGGATCAGTGCCGCCTTGATCGGGCCGTACGAGCTCGCCGTGTCCGCTTGCGCCGCGGAGATCGATGAGATGATCACGAAGGCGGCGTCGCCGCCCTTGTCGCCGCTGGCCTCGAGGAACGGCCGCGCGGCGTCGAACGCATGCACGGCGCCGAGCAGGTCGAGCCGAAAATTTTGTTCCCACGATGCGGCGTCATGGCCCTGCGCCATCGCGCCCGCGTTGGAGAACAGCATGTCGATGCCGCCAAGCTCTTTTGCCGCGCTCTCGATCCAGGATTTCAGTGCCGCGCCGTCGGTGACATCGACGGGGCCGCCGGTCGCGCGGATCCCGCCGGCCTTCAACTCCGTAACGGTAGCGGCAACCTGATCGGCGTTGCGTGCACACACCGCGACATTGCTGCCTTCGCCGGCCAGCGTCGCCGCAATCGCCCGCCCGATGCCGCGCGTGCCGCCAAGCACGACGGCGTTCTTGCCCTTGAGACCGAGATCCATTGTTGGTTTTCCTTTGTTGGTCGTGCGCACCGTTGGGACGAGTGAAGCGCAGTGTCTCCCCAATGTCGTCCTGGCGAAAGCCAGGATCCATTACCACAGGCCGCAGTCGTTACGCGATGCTGTGGCCAGGGCATATCGCAACAACAATCGACCGGGACAATGGGTCCTGGCTTTCGCCAGGACGACACTGAGCATGTGGTCGATCGCGCCGCTCACATCGACGGCCCTCATTCCGGTGCCGCCCCCACCGGTGGGCCGCCGGGCGGGCGGTGCAGGAATGTCAGCGAGACGTAGGCGCCGGCCCAGGAGCCGATCGCCGCGAAGGCCACATAGAAGGCGTTTTCGGTGTAGCTGATCACCGCATAGGAGGAGAGCATGTACCAGACCGCGCTCCAGTTCGCCGCGGGCACGCGCTTGCGCGCGATCACGGCCGAGGTGAACATGACATAGACCGCGTCGGTGGCCGCCGTTGCGATGAACACGGCGCCTGCGGTGAGGGGGTCGATGGCGGCCATTGCATGTCCTTGTGTGCTAATGCGATGGTCGCAAACTAAAGGGAGAGAAGGGTCATGCAAAGCCCCGCCGAAATTCTCAGTGGCATCTGGACCGCCGCCGGCGGTGACGCCGCCGCGCTTGCACGCGTGCGGCTGACGGGCGAGGAGCCGCAAATCCCGTCTTCGTTCCGCGTCGCAATTGCCGGCCAGACGACGATCGCCGCCGCCGGCCTTGCCGCCGCCGAAATCTGGAGATTGCGCAGCGGCGAGGCGCAGGACGTTAGCGTCGACCTGCGCCATGCCGTCGCCGAATGCCGCTCCGAGCGCTACTTGCGCGTCGACGACAAGCCGCCGCCGCCCGCCTGGGACGCCATCGCCGGCGTCTACAGAACCGGCGACAACCGCTTCGTCCGCTGCCACACCAATTTTCCACATCATCGCGACGCCGTCTGCAAGGTCCTCGGCTGCGAACCCGCACGCGAGAAGGTGCAGGCCGTATTGATGCAATGGAAGGGCGAGGATTTCGAGACTGCGGCTTACGCCGCGGGCGGCGTCGTTGCCTTGATGCGCTCCTACGACGAATGGTCGGCGCTGCCGCAGGCCCGCGCGCTCGCCGAATTGCCGCTGGTCTCGATCGAGAAGATCGGCGAGGCCCCGCCAAAGCCGTGGCCGCAACGACCGCCAAAAGGCGATCGCCCGCTCGCGGGCCTGCGCGTGCTCGATCTCTCTCGCGTCATCGCGGGCCCCGTCGCCGGCCGCACGCTCGCTGCGCACGGCGCCGATGTGCTGCTCGTGTCAGGCCCCGCGCTGCCGGCCATTCCGTGGCTGACCGTCGACACCGGCCGCGGCAAGCTCACCACCTTCATCGAGTTGAAGAGTGAGGCCGGCAGAGCGCAGATGCGCGCGCTGTTGAAGGACGCCGACATCTTCTCGCAAGGCTATCGCCCGCGCGCGCTCGCCGCTCTCGGCTTTACGCCGGAGGACGCGGCGACAATCAATCCCGGCATCGTCTACGTGACGTTGTCGGCCTATGGCCATGCCGGTCCCTGGGCGGAACGGCGCGGCTTCGATTCGCTGGTGCAGACCACGACCGGCTTCAACCATGCCGAGGGACAGGCTGCTGGCATCGATGGGCCAAAGGAATTGCCGGCGCAGATGCTCGACCACGCCACCGGCTATCTGATGGCGTTCGGCGCGATGATGGCCAAGGCCTGCCAGGCCCGCGAAGGCGGCAGCTGGCACGTGCGCGTGTCGCTGGCGCAGACCGGGCGCTGGCTGTGGAATCTCGGACGGCTCGAAAATGGCCTGAACACCCCGGACATTACGGGCGAGGCCGTACATGCTGCATTCATCGAGAGCATGCCATCTGGCTTCGGCACGTTGAAGGCGGTGCGCCATTCAGCACTGCTGTCGAAGACGCCGGCGCAATGGAGCCGTCCGGCGATGCCGCTCGGCAGTCATCCGGCAGAGTGGCCCGTGACAAGCTGACGTGAAGCTGACGTGTCGCAAATTTTTAACGCAAACCGAAAGGCGCCCCGCGTTTTTTAGGTTGTTTGAAATCACAATTCGGCACTATTAGCGCGACCGATGACGCCGGCATCCGCCAATATCATCGCAGACATGACCGGGCCTCATGGTAGTCGAAAATACCAAGCGATTGCAGGTGCTTACAAAACAACGGGTGATTACATCCGTAGTTTTACTAGCTCTTGCCGGTGCCGGGGCCTACGGCTTCCTCCATGCGGGAGCCAAGGAGAAGAGCCACTCCGAGATCTCCAGCCAGTCGCGCAGAAATGCGCAGAACTTCACGCCGACGCCGTCGGAATGGGCGACGCTGACGATCGAGCCGGTCAAGGCCAAGACCTTCCGTGCCGAGTATGTCACCGAGGGCAAGGTCGCAGTCGACGAGGACCGTTCGACGCCGGTGTTTTCGCCCTATGCGGGGCGAGTGACCAAGCTGCTCGCCAAGCCCGGCGAGGTGCTGAAGCAAGGCCAACCGCTGTTCACAATCGAGGCCGCCGACACCGTGCAGGCCCAGAACGATTTCATTGCAGCGATGAGCTCGCAGAATAAGGCGAAGTCGGCGATCGATCTTGCCGATATCCAGTTCAAGCGTGCCAAGGACCTCTACGAGGGCCATGCCATCCCCCTGAAGGACTATCAGCAGGCGGAAGCGACCCAGGTTCAGGCGCAGAACGACATGCGCTCCTCGGCGACGGCGCTGGAAGCCGCGCGCAACAAGCTGCGTATCCTCGGCTTCACGGATCAGACCATCAAGGCGTTCCAGGACAAGGGCGTCATCAACCCGGAAGTCACGATCTATTCGCCGATCGCGGGCACGGTCGTGCAGCGTAAGATCGGCCCCGGCCAGTACGTCAATTCCGGCGCCAGCGATCCGGTCTTCGTGGTCGGCGACCTCTCCTCGGTCTGGCTCACCGCCTTCGTGCGCGAGAGCGATGCGGCTGCCGTGTGCGTCGGGCAGGACATCACCGTCAACGTGATGGCGCTGCCGGGCCGTCCCTTGACCGCCAAGGTCAACTACGTCGCCGCCGCGATCGATCCGAACACCCGTCGCCTGCTGGTCCGCGCCACCATCGACAACAAGGACGGTCTGCTGAAGCCGGAGATGTTCGCCAACGTCACAATCTATTCGTCCGGCGACCGCGCCGCGCCGGCGGTACCGAAGCAGGCCTTGATCTACGAAGCCGACAAGGTCCGACTTTGGGTCGCACGCGACGACAAGTCGGTCGAGCTGCGCGAGATCAAGATCGGTCTCATCAATGGCAACCTCGTCGAGGTCACCAGCAATCTCAAGCCCGGCGAGCAGGTGGTCACCAAAGGCAGCCTGTTCATCGACCGCGCGGCGTCCGGCAGCTGATCGACGGGCCGGAAAAAGACAAGCTGAAGACCTGAATGGATCGCCTCGTCGCCCTTGCCGTCAACCGGCGCTTCCTGATGGTCGGGATGTTCGTCGCCGTGCTCATCGGCGGCCTGATCGCGTTCAACCAGCTCAACATCGAGGCTTATCCCGATCCGACCCCGCCGATGGTCGACATCGTGACGCAGAGTCCGGGCCTGTCGGCGGAGGAGATCGAGCGCTACATCACGATTCCGATCGAGACCCAGGTCGCAGGTCTGAAGAACCTCACGACCATTCGCACCATCTCGCTCTACGGCCTCTCCGACGTCAAACTGCAGTTCTCCTTCGCTTACACCTATGACGAGGCGTTGCAGCAGGTCTTGAACCGCCTGGCGCAGCTCGCGCCACTGCCCGGCAACGTGCAGCCGCAGATCTCGCCGCTCAGTCCAATTGGCGAAATCTTCCGCTACCGTCTCGTCGGCCCGCCGAATTACAGCGTGCTCGACCTCAAGACCATCCAGGACTGGATTCTCCAGCGGCGCTTCCGTGCCGTGCCCGGCGTAATCGACGTCACCGGGTGGGGCGGCAAGAGCAAGACCTACGAGCTCCAGGTCGACTTCAACAAGCTGGTCGCCAACGGCCTGACGCTGCCGCAATTGCTTCAGGCGGTCGGCAATTCCAACGTCAATGTCGGCGGCAACACCGTCAATATCGGTCAGCAATCGGCCGTGGTGCGCGGCGTCGGCCTGATCCGCTCGATCGACGACCTCGCCAACACCATGGTCTCGCAGACCAACGGCAATCCGGTGCTGGTCAAGGACGTCGCCACCGTCACCGTCGGCCAGAAGCCACGTCTCGGCATTGCCGGCCTCGACGAGGCCGACGACATCGTGCAAGGCATCGTCCTGATGCGTCGTGGCGAGCAGAGCTCGCCGACCATCAAGCGCGTGCACCAGCTCGTTCAAACCATCAACGACTCCAGCATCCTGCCGCCCGGCGTGCGTATCGAGCGCATCTACGACCGTGGCGACCTGATCGACCTCACGACCCACACCGTGCTGCACAACATGGTGATCGGCATTCTGCTGATCGTGCTGCTGCAGTGGATCTTCCTCGGCGATCTCCGCAGCGCGCTGATCGTCGGCGCCACCATTCCGTTCGCGCTGTTCTTCGCGGTGATCATCCTGGTGCTGCGTGGGGAATCGGCGAACCTGCTGTCGGTCGGCGCGATCGATTTCGGCCTGATCGTCGATGCCACCGTCATCATGGTCGAGGCAATCTTCCGGCGCCTGACCCAGACGACGCCGATGTCGGAATCCGAACAGATGTCGTCCGAGACGCTGTTCGGCATGAAAAGCCACGCCATCCTCAGCGCGGCGGCCGATGTCTCACGTTCGATCTTCTTCGCCGCGGCGATCATCATCGCGGCCTTCCTGCCGCTGTTCACGCTCTCCGGCGTCGAGGGCAACATCTTCGGGCCGATGGCGCGCACCTATGCCTACGCGCTGGCCGGCGGTCTGCTTGCGACCTTCACCGTCACTCCGGCGCTGTCCTCGATCATCCTGCCCGCGCACGTCAGGGAGACCGAGACCAGGGTGATGCTGATCCTGCATCGGATCTACATGCCGGTGCTGCATTGGGCGGTCGCCAACCGCGGCATCATGCTCGGTGGCGCGTTCGGCCTCGTGCTGATGACGGTTGCGCTCAGCCGGTTGCTTGGCCTCGAATTCCTGCCGAAGCTGGAGGAGGGCAATCTCTGGATCCGCGCCACGCTGCCGCCGACCATCTCGCTCCAGGAAGGCAACTCCTACGTCAACGAGATGCGCAAGGTGATCCGCGCGCGGCCTGAAGTGGAATCCGTGGTGTCGCAGCACGGCCGCCCCGATGACGGCACCGACGCCGCCGGCTTCTTCAACGCCGAGTTCTTCGCGCCGCTCAAGCCCGCGAGCCAATGGCCCGGCACCCGCGACAAGGAAGAGCTGACCGCGCAGCTGCTCAAGCAGCTCGACGATCGCTTCCCCGGCGTCGAGTTCAACTTCTCGCAATATCTCCAGGACAACGTCTCCGAAGCCGTCTCCGGCGTGAAGGGCGAGAACTCGATCAAGCTGTTCGGCAGCGATCTCCAGGCGCTGACCGACACCGCCAACAAGATCAAGTCGGTGCTGGCAACCGTGCAGGGCGTCACCGACCTTGCCGTGTTCACCTCACTGGGGCAGCCGACCATCCAGATCGACATCAACCGTGCCAAGGCCGCGCGCTATGGCCTTGCGCCGGGCGACATCAACGCTACCATCAAGGTCGCGATCGGCGGCGACACCGCCGGCGACATCTACGAGGCCGGAAGCGACCGCCACTTCCCGATCATCGTTCGTCTTGCGCCGGAATTCCGCAGGAGCGCAGAGGCGATCCAGAATTTGCGGATCGGCGCGCCCGGACCGAACGGCACCGTCACGCAGATCCCCCTGAGCGAGGTCGCCACCATCAGCCTGGTCTCGGGTGCCGCCTACATTTATCGCGAGCAGCAGGAGCGCTATCTCCCGATCAAGTTCTCGGTACGTGAACGCGACCTCGGCAGCGCCATCCGCGAGGCGCAGCAGAAGATCGCCGATCAAGTGCAGCTGCCGCCCGGCGCGCACATGGACTGGGTCGGCGAATTCGGCAATCTCCAGGACGCGATCCGGCGATTGTCGATCGTGGTGCCGATCTCGCTCGCGCTGATCGGCGTCCTGCTCTGGTTCAATTTCGGCTCGATGACCGACACGCTGCTCGCCATGAGCGTGATCCCGATGGCGATCTTCGGCGGCGTGCTCGGTCTCTTGATCACCGGCACCGCCTTCAGTGTCTCGGCGGCGATCGGCTTCATCGCGCTGTTCGGTATCGCCGTGATGGACGGCATCATCATCCTGTCGCAGTTCAACCAGCTCATCGAAGAGGGCATGGACCGCATGAGCGCGGTGATACGCACCGGCGAATTGCAGCTTCGGCCGGTGCTGATGACCTGCGTCGTCGCCGGCATCGGCCTGTTGCCGGCCGCGCTGTCGGAAGGCATCGGCTCGCAGGTGCAGAAGCCCCTCGCGGTGGTCGTGGTGACTGGCATGATGCTGGCGCCGGTCGTGATCCTGGTGACGCTGCCGGTGCTGATCTCCTTCTTCTCCCGCCGCGCACGCTGACGTCAAAACCCGTAGAGTTGCGCCGGGTTATCGACCAGGATCTTCTTGCGTACATCCGCATCCGGCGCCCACACCGGAAGCTGGTTGAGCAGGCGGCCGTCGTCGATCTGGTAAAGCGGCGCGATGTCGGTGGCTTTGCGTCCCTCGACACGGCTCGAATCCGGATGCGGCCAATCAGTCCCCCAGACGATGCGGTCCGCATTCGCCGCGATCAGTGCGCGCGCATAGGGCGCCATGTCCTGATAGTCGGGCGCCAGCTTCGAGGAGCGATAGGCGCCGGAAATCTTAACATAGGCCTTGCCGGATTTCACCAGCGCGACCAGGTCGGCAAATCCCGGCTGCTCCAGCCCAAGCGAGGCCTCGAGGCCGCCGAAATGGTCGAATACGACGGGGACCGGCGCCGTCTCGACGAGGTCCTTGATCGCGGAGATCATGGGAAGCGTGGTGTAGAGCTGCACGTGCCAGCCGCGCGCCTTCATGCGCTCGACTGCGGCGGTGAAGCGCGGCCGGCCGACATTGGGGTCGTTGACGCCGCCGGTCGCGAGATTGAGGCGGACACCGCGAAAGCCGTCTGTTTGCATCGTGTCGAGCTGGGCGTCGGTCGTTTTGTCGTCGATCACGGCGACCCCGCGCGCGGCCGCGCCACGCGCCTTCATGCCGAACAGCGTCGAGGAATTATCGGTGCCGTAGACACTCGGTGTCACGATCACCACGCGCTCGATATGCAGTGCCTTGTGCAACGCGGCCATTTCTTCGGGGCTCGCCGGCTCCGGCGTGTAGACGCGGCCGGCAAAAAACGGAAACTTCTCGACATCGCCATGGATGTGGGTGTGACAGTCGCAGGCATGGGCAGGGACGTCGAAATTGACCGGCGTGGCGGGCTGCGCGGCACGTGCGTGGGCTTTGTTGGACATGGCAACTCCGGCGGCAAGGGAGGCAAGCAGGACGCTGCGTCGGCTGAGCATGGTTTCTCTCCCTGTTTTGTTATTTGGCAGTGGCGTCGCGACAGTATCACATCAGCCCGGCAGCCGCTGCGCTTCGCTGCATAGCTGCTCGACGAGGCCCACAAGAGGGCGTGAGCCGTCGACGCGCACGATCGGGCAGGGCAGCTTCGCGAGCCACGCCTCATCTTTTGCGAGACTGCGGCCGTCGCGATCGCCGGCTTCGTAGTGCGAGGCCCAGTCGACGAACGACTCCGCCTCCTCATGACGCCAGCCGCCCTGTGCGACGGCATCCGCTCCGAAATGCGCAGCCTCGCGGCCACGCAGGCGCTGCAAGCGAAGCTCGCGCGGCGTCCTCACAAAGACGACGAGATCGAAGAATGGGACGAGCTCGTCGCCCCAGCCGGTGACGGTTCCGCTCAGCACCCAATCGAGCCGCGGCAGAAACATCTCGCGCATCAGCCGCAAACGTTCGGCGGCAGGGCGTGTCGTCTGGTAGGGCGGCGCGGTCGGCAGCCAAAAATAATCATCACTGTCGTGATGCGGCAACGCCAGCCGGCTCGCGAGCGCGCGGCCGATGGTCGTCACGCCGGAGCCCGAAGCTCCCATCAGATGGATGCGGCGGCTTTTCATGTTCACGTCCAGCGACTGCCCGAACCGATTTCGCGGGTGGGCGGCGTGCTGCCTCAAGCCGCTCGGCGGCGCTTCGACATTCGCCCGCTTGTCGCGGGTTGGGCGGACAATGTCAGGCCTAACGCTCCGACAATGCGCATGACCGTGCCAAACTCAGGATTCCCGGTCTCTCCGAGCGCCTTGTACAGGCTTTCGCGGTTCAAGCCGGCTTTCTTCGCGATCGCGCTCATGCCGCGCGCACGAGCGACAAGGCCGAGTGCGTCGCGCACGAAATCAGCATCGCCGGTCTCCAATGCGGCCGCAATATAGGCGGCCTGACGTTCTTCTGTGTTGAGATAGTCGGCGGCGTCGAAGCGCGTCGTCCTGGATGCCGCCTTGACGGTCGTTTTCGCTGCCTTTGGCATCACATTGTCTCCGCCAGTTGCTGGGCTAGCTTGATGTCCTGTCGCTGCGTGCTCTTGTCCCCGCCACACAGCAGGATCACAATCTGCGTTCCGCGCTGCACATAGTAGATCCGATAGCCGGTCCGTGGTCGATGCGCATTTCCCGGACGTTGCGACCGACGCTCTTGCTGTCGCCGGGATTGCCCATCTCCATGCGGCGAACGCGGGCCGTGATCCGGGCAACCGCGCTGGCGTCCTTGAGGCGGGTCAGCCACTCCGAAAAATGCTCGGTTTGCCTCACCTCGATCATGAGGTGCAAATGTAGCCCATGGGCTACAAAATGTTAAAGGAGGGTGGCGCGCCTGGGCGGTGGAGAGCCCAAAGGCGTTGCGGAAACTACTGCCCGGACGGCGTGCGCAGACCGTGCCAGGCGTCGCGGACCTGATGGTAGTGCACCTCGGGCAGATAGTCCGGCGTGTTCAGGCTCAAGGTCTTGACGTCGAGATGGCCGACGGCGCTGAGCAGCGTGTAGGAGGCGATGACGCGGTCGCGATTGGCGCCGATCAGGCGGGCCTTGGCCTGGATCAAATCGGCCTGCGAGTTCAGCACATCCACCGTTGTGCGCTGTCCGCCGGCCGCCTCGCGCTGCACGCCCTGGAGCGCGACGGTCGCCGCCTTCACTTCGGACTCCGAGGCCGAGACCGCGATCTTGGCGCCTTCATTGGCAACCCAGGCGCTGACCGCCGCGGTGCGCGCCTGATTGCGCACCTGGTCGAGCACGAGCCGGCTCTGCGCCGTGATTTCCTTGGCCTGCCGGGTCTGTGCGGCGGCCTGGCCGCCGTCGTAGATCGGCACGGTGACATTGGCGACGATCGAGGCCTGATCTTCGGCGAAGGTCCCCAGCGTCGGGTCGTTGTTGCGGCTCTTGCTGGCGCTGCCCTGCACGGTGGCGCTCGGCAGCAGCGCGCCTTCGGCGACGCGGATGTTGGTGGAGGCGACATCGACGTCGAAGCCCGCCGCCATCACCGCCGGGTGCTGGCGGATCGCCATCGTCAGCGCGTCTTCGCGGCTCTTCGGCAGATAGCGGTCGACGACTTCGGCGACCCGAAGCTGCGACGGCGCATTGCCGATCACTTGCGCGTAGATCGCCTGGCTCACCGCCAGCGCGACTTCAGCGGCGTTGAGATCGGAAAGCCCGCGGTTGAGCCGCGCCTCGGCCTGGGCGCTGTCGGTCGGCGTGACGTCGCCGGCGTTGAGGCGCCGCTGGGTGACCGAAAGCGTTTCGCGCAGGAAGGCGACGTTGGAGCGCTGCGCCTCGACCAGCGACTGGTTGGCGAGCACATTGGTGTAGGCGGTGACCGCGTCGAGCAGCACGCCCTGGCCGACGTTGCGCAGCGCCTCGCGGCCCGACTGTACCTGGAGTTCGGCGGCGCGCACGTTGTTGGCGGTGCGGAAACCGTTGAACAGGGTCTGCGACACGGTGACGCCGATGATCCACGGCTTCAGATTGGCGGTCTGGATGGTGTTGTCGGGCAGCAGATTGCGCACCGATTGCAGCCCGGCGCTGAGACTTGCCACGATCTGTGGCCGGTAGCCGGCGAGCGCCTGCGGCACGTTCTCGTCGGTGGCGCGCTGCCGCGCGCGCTCGGCATTGAGCTGCGGATTGGTCTGATAGGCCTTGGCGAGCGCCTCCGGCAGCGCTTCCGCCCGTGCGACGGAGGACAGGGCGCAACAGAGCGCCAGCGTGGTCCATGTCGCGAGCACAGGAGCCACGCCCGATCGACGTCGCGTCATCACGCGACCAGCTCTGGCGGCACGCCCAATCATGTAATCCGCAAATCCCGGCTGTCCGCCCCCGCCGACGGCGGCTCTCTTAACTGTTTAACCAGCCGAGGTCTCGCAGGCAAACTGCCGCGGGGGAAACCCCCATGTATTCCGTGCTTGTTGCAGCTACATCACAGGGATTCTGCGGGAAGGGCAGAGTCTTACACCAGCCTGACCGCTCGCCTCCTTACCGGTTCTTGTTCACCGGCTTCCGCTTCTCGATGAACGCCGCCATGCCCTCGGAGCGGTCCTCCAGCGCGAAGGTCGAGTGGAACAGGTTGCGCTCGACGCTCATGCCCTCGGCGAGCGTGGTCTCGAAGGCGCGGTTGACCGCTTCCTTGGCCATCGCGACCGCGGGCCGCGACATCGCGGCGATCTTCTCGGCCGCGGCCATCACCTCGTCCATCAGCTTGTCGGCCGGCACGATGCGGCTGACGAGGCCGCTGCGCTCGGCTTCGGCTGCATCCATCATGCGGCCGGTGAGGCAAAGGTCCATCGCCTTGGACTTGCCGATCGCGCGGGTCAGGCGCTGGGTACCGCCGATGCCGGGGATGGTGCCGAGCGTGATTTCGGGTTGGCCAAATTTGGCGGTGTCGGCGGCGATGATAAAGTCGCACATCATCGCGAGCTCGCAGCCGCCGCCCAGCGCATAGCCCGCGACCGCAGCGATCGTCGGCTTGCGGCAGCGCGCGACCCGATCGCCGCCGATCGCGGCAAAATCCTCCGAGAACATGTCGATGAAGCCTTTCGGCTGCATCTCCTTGATGTCGGCGCCGGCGGCAAAGGCCTTCTCGCTGCCGGTCACGACGATGCAGCCGATGGCGTCATCGGCTTCGAGATCGTCGACGGCCGCGGCGATCTCGCGGAAGACGCCGAAGGAGAGTGCGTTGAGCAGCTTCGGCCGGTTCAGCTTGATGATGCCGACCGCGCCTTTGCTTTCGACGATGATGTGTTCGAACGTGCTCATGCTCCACCCACGCTTTTGGTTGAGCAGGCAATGTGCCCGCTGACGCGGTGGGCTTCAAGAGGCGCCAAAAGCCATCGGAGCAAGAACGGCCGGAACACGCGGGGAGATGCGCGTTCCGGACGAGGTCCCGCGAACCGGCGATCAGGCCGAAATCAAGCCAAAGTCACGCCATGAACATGCGCGCGGCGGAGGCCAGCGTCAGCAGCGTGCCGACGCCGATGAAGATTTTTCCGATCAGGGAGCTCTGGTCCCAGGCTGAGCTCTGCTGGCTGCTTGCCATCACCGGTGCCGGACGTGGCTGCGCGTCGGTTGCAGCGATCACCGTCTTCTGCGCCGGCGCGTTGTCCTGTTGCACGGCGCGGTCGATGTCGTTGAGCTGATCGGGTGCGACGACCTGGCTTTCGGCGTTCGGGGCGGCGGTATTATCGGCCGCGGCCTGGACGTTGTCGTTGGCGCGGCCCGTCATTGCGGAGGCGGCAGCCGCCGTCGGCGTATCGGCGGCGAGCTGCGCATTGGCGTTGGCGACTTCCGGCGGTATCTGGCTCGAGGCCGGCGCGTCACGATTGTCGGCCTTCGCCTCATCGGCCGCGGCGTCCTTCTTGTCCGCCTTGCCGTCGGATTTCTGGGCCGTTTTGGTGCTGTCGCGGTGGCGCGACGTGTGACGCCGCTGCTTGCTCGGCTTGACCTCGTCCGCCTGTTTGCCCGCATTGTCCGACTTGCTGCTAGCGGCTGAACTCGGCGCCGCCTGTGCAACGCCCCCGAACAGCACCAAAAACCCGGCCAGGAGAATCAGGGCCGCGCGCCCGCTGGCTTTCATCATGTTGACATCTCCCCAAGTCCGCCCGTCCCGGACCGAACAGAGACCCTGGGGCGTGACGACAGCGGGGCAGAAAATGGGAATCTTCGGGCCACACCGGGCAAAAGCGCGGCAATCCGTTGCCGTTGCGGCCGGCCGCGGGTGCGTACGGGACCGATCGGTGTTATGAGCCGTCGCAGATCCTGACGGCCGTATCGGTTGCGTGGCCAAGCATGATCACGAATTCGTGATCATGCTGCCGCCGGCGTAACAAACTGAAGGAACGGCCGAATTGCATGGTGAGGGGCGCGCGTGCGCGGACGTGAGGACGAGTGGACCGGCCTGATGCGGTCGGCCATGGCAGGCGATGACGCAGCGTATCATCGCCTGTTGAAGGCGGTCACGCCTGTGCTGCGCGCTGCCGCGAGGCGCGGCCTGGCGCGGGCCGGGCAGCCTCCCGACCAGGCCGAGGATATCGTGCAGGAGATTCTGTTGGCGGTGCATCTGAAGCGGCACACTTGGGATAGCGAAGCCCCCTTCGCCCCGTGGCTGTTTGCGATCGGCCGCAACAAGCTGATCGACATGCTGCGGCGACGGGGGAGGCGGATCTTCGTTAATATCGACGATTTCGCCGAGACCCTGCCGGGCGAGATGCCGCAGGAGACAGTTTCGGCCGGCGAGGTCGCCAGCCAGCTCAATACGCTGCCGCAGCGCCAGCGCGACGTGTTGCAGTCGATCGCGGTCGACAGCACCTCGATCAAGGACACGGCGGTGAAATATTCGATGAGCGAGGGCGCGGTACGGGTCGCGCTGCATCGCGGACTTGCGGCACTGACTGCCAAACTGCGGGACCAGTAGTCATGGATACCGATCAACTCATTCGCTCGCTCGCGGCCGACAACGCCCATCGTGCGCCGCGCGTCGGCGCGGTGCTGACCATGGCGCTGCTGGTCGCCGCGCCCCTGTCGATCCTGATCTTCGCCACCTTCCTTGGTGTGCGTCACGACGTGATGAGCGCGATGCACAACCCGTTCTTCGACATGAAGTTCGCGGTCACGCTGTCGCTCGCGATCCCGGCGATCATCGTCAGCCTGCATCTATCGCGGCCCGAAGCCCTGATGCGCGGCTGGGGCTGGCTGCTGCTGCTGCCCGTCGGGCTGCTCGCAGTGGCGATCGGCAGCGAGGCGATGATGGCGCCGGCCATGCCGATGACGATGCGATTGATGGGCAAGAATTCCAGGGTGTGCCTGTTCGCAATCCCGGCGATGTCGCTGCCGCTGCTTGCGGGCGCGCTGTTCGGCCTGCGTCACGGCGCGCCGTCCCATCCCGCACTCGCCGGTGCGCTCGCCGGCCTGGTGTCGGCCGGGCTCGCCGCGACGCTGTACGCCTCACACTGCACCGACGACTCGCCGCTGTTCGTCGCGACCTGGTACACGCTGGCGACCGCGTTGGTGACTGCGATCGGAGCGGCGGTGGGGGCGAGGGTCCTGCGCTACTAGCTACGCCGGCTTCACGCCGCCGGCGTCGCACCCTGCTGCATGCGGTGGAAGCGCAGCACCTGCTGCGCGGTCGAGCTACGCAGCGCCTCGTAAGCGTCGCGTAGCGTCAGCATGTCGGTCTGCGAGCCGCCTGAGAGCTTCTCGCGCAGGGCGATGATGGCGCGGACGCTCGACCATTGCATGGCCGCGACCTTGGCGAGGATCATCACGCCCTCGACCCGGCTTTCGATCATCATGGTCTCGGCGGTCTCGACTGCGACGCCCGCAAGCGCCGCGAGCCCTGCATTGGTTTCGTCGAACTTGCCCTGCTCCGCGAAAGTGGCGACCTGGAGCTCGGTGAGGCGGCCGTCCTCGTGCAGCGACTTCACCAGCGCGCGCGCCCTCTCGGTCTGCCTGGTCATGCTGGCGGCGCGGATTCGTTGGGCCGCTTCCTGGACCACGCTGGACACGTCGTCCGCGAGCTCCGGATGCGCGGCCTCCAGCTTCCTGCGCACGGTCAAGGAGGCCTTCGCGACCAGCTTCAAATAATGATGGCGGGGCAGGTCGGCCCGCAGGCCGATGCAGCTGGCGAGGTCGTCGTCACGTTCGGCGCGGGTCACGAGGTCGGCGAGACTTCCCTCCGACAGTTGCGCGCCCGGATTGCTGACGGTCGATTGCACCACGTCCTCGTCGCCGCGGGTCACCAGCACGTCGCTCAGCGCTTCCGACAGCACCCGCCGCAGCGAGATCGCCTTGAGATGGGCCTGGCCCCTGGTGCGCGCAATCTCGATCAGGGTCGCCTCGTCCAGCCGTTCGGATTTCGACAGCACCGGGCCGGAAACCTCGATCACCTCGTCGAGCGCGAGCGTGCGGATGATCTTCGGCGGCGCAGCCGCGATCGGTGCGAGGCGTTCGGCGAGCAGCGCCCTGGCGGACGTCTCGATCTGCTCGATCAGGCATTGGAACACGTCGTCGAACACACGAACGTGGTCGTCGGAATAATCCACCGCATTGCCCACGAAGAGATCTGTGACCCGGCGCAGCGTCTCGACCCGGTGCGCAACGGTGCCGTGCGAGAGCGCAGTTTGTAATTCCTCGAGCAGATTCTCGGATGATTTTGCGGATTTGGATCTCATTGCCCTATCCTGGAGCGTTCGGCCCGGCAGCGGCTTCTGTCGCACCGGGAGAAAATGGATTGGTCAGCTGGTTGCAATGCGGTTGCGCCCTTGTGCCTTGGCGGAATAGAGCGCGCTGTCGGCGCGCACGAGAAACGTGTCGGCAGTATCGTTGTCGCGCAGCGTCACGACGCCCGCGGAAATGGTCACGCGCATGCCCGGGGAGAATGCGCTCCAGTCCAGATCGGCGACGATGCCGCGCAGCCGATCGAGCATGCGCGACGCCGCATCGCCGTCCATCCCCGGCAGCAGCAGCAAGAATTCCTCGCCGCCGTAGCGGCCGAAGCAGTCAGCCGGGCGGATGTTGGCGAAAATGGTGATCGCGAAGGTGCGCAGCACCTCGTCGCCGACGGGATGGCCGTGGGCATCGTTGATGCGCTTGAACCAGTCGAGGTCGATCAGTGCGATCGCGCAAGGCGTCGACGTCTGCCGCGATTTTTCGATCTCGGCGTCGAGAAGCCGCATGATGCAGCGGCGGTTGTAGGAGCCGGTGAGCTCGTCGAGCTCCGCCAGCTCCTCGATGCGCTGATAGGCGGCCTTCAGCTCGATGCTGCGCCGGTACAGGATCTTGCGCAGCGTGGCGCCGAACAGGCCGAGGAAGGCGCACTGGCCGATCACCAGCACGAAGCACAGCATCGATGCCGCCCGTTGCAGCTGGGTCGTAACCGGCAGTCCGATCGGCAAGTCCGAGGCGAGGAAGACCAAGGCGAGCCCGCAAGTGGCAAGGCCCCAGGTGAGCATCGCCTGACTCGAGGTCATGCGAAGCGTGCCGAAGGCGAAGATCAGAAACAGCACGGCAAGGAACGCAACTCCGACTGTCGGTACCGCGAGCAGGAACAGCAGCTGCAGCGTCATATGCGCCGAGATCTGGAAGACGGTGAGGTAGTGATCTTCGAACCGGTCGCCGAAGCCCGCTTCCGACAGCACGGTGAAGGTTCCGATGATCAGAAGGCCGCCGAGCCAGAACAGTGACGGTACGCCCATGGAGATGACGCCGTCATAAGCGTAGAGCAGCAGGACGGAGGCGCCGAGCGAGTAGCTCGCCACCTGGCCGACATACATCTGGCGCCGCTGCCGGATCCGGCGCGCCAGGACTTCGGGTGCCGCTGCCGCGGTCGTCAGGGCGAGATCCGCGGCCTCAGCGGCATTCCTCTCGGGAAAGGACGTCGCAGCCGTGCTCATGGTCCCGCCAATCGTGGATGTCAGCTCAAAAATCTACGTCGCAAGCCTTTAGGTTTGGTATCCTTCGAAACCGAATCCACGCTGTGCAGCGCGCCAGCGCGGGGACGCCGACCGCTCAAGGATTTGCCGGCGATTAGGCATCGTGTGCGACGCGGTCGAGCCAAAGCAGGGCTTCGGAAGACATATGTCGTGCTAGGCTGCTAAGGTTCCATGCACGTCGGGCCGTCCATGCCGGGACAGCATTGCGCAGGAAAGTGCTTCATTACTATGTTACCGTTCTTGAGCGAGGCGCCCAGCCGCGGGTGGCAACAGGAAATTTCGCGTATGTGGGGTAGATCACACAGCCTCCCGTATGACTGCGGTAGGCTGAACAATTTTACCTCTCCCGTCGAACCGTCTGCCGCATCGACCCGACCAATCTTGCGAGACGGCCTTTGAGCGTGACACAAGCGGCTTCGGACGAGATCCTGATCGCCAGGATCGCTCAAGGCGACCGGCTCGCCATGCAGGTGCTGTACGGGCGGCACCATGTCAGGGTGTATCGGTTCGGCCTCCGGCTCGTGCGGGACGAGCAGGCGGCGGAAGACCTCATCAGCGAGGTATTTCTCGACGTCTGGCGTCAAGCCGGCAAGTTCGAGGGCCGATCCGCCGTTTCCACCTGGCTGCTGGCCATTACCCGATTCAAGGCCCTGTCTGCGCTTCGGCGCAGGAAGGATTTTGAGTTGGACGACGACGCCGCGAACGCGATCGAGGATACGTCCGACAATCCGGAAACGGCGGTGCAGAAGAAGGATACCAGTGAAGCGTTGCGGGAGTGTCTGACGGGCCTCTCGCCGGACCATCGGGAAATCGTCGATCTCGTCTACTACCACGAGAAATCCGTGGAAGAAGTGGCCGAAATTGTTGGCATCCCGGAGAACACTGTGAAGACGCGCTTGTTCTATGCGCGCAAGAAATTGGCCGAACTGCTGAAGGCAGCCGGCATTGAGCGAGGCTGGCCATGATGGCTTTGAGCAAGAAGATGCTGGAGCAAGAGCCCGGTGAAATTGAACTGCTGCTGCCGTGGCACGCCGCCGGCACGCTGAACCCGCGCGATGCGCGCCGCGTCGACGAGGCGCTGGCGCGCGATCCGGAGCTCGCGAAGCAATATGCCGCGATCCGCGGCGAGTATGAAGAGACCATCCATCTGAACGAGAGCCTGGGTGCTCCGTCGGCGCGTGCGATGCAGAAGCTGTTCGCCGCGATCGACGCTGAGCCTGCGCGAGCGGCCGGTTCGCTGCCGCTGTCGGCGCGTATCGCCACCTTCTTTGCGAGCCTGTCGCCGCGCACGCTGGCCTGGTCGGCGAGCCTTGGCGCCATGGCGCTCGTGCTGCAAGCCGGAATCATCGGCGCCGTGTTGACGAAGACCCAGACTGCGACCTTCCAGACTGCTTCGCTCTCGACCAGCGCTCCGCTCACACGCGACCTCGGCACCACCGTCCCGCCGGCGCGCGCGCTGGTGCGTTTCACGCCCGAGGCGCGCGTCGCCGACATCACCGCATTGCTCGACGGCTACCAGGCTTCGATCATCGGTGATGCCAAGGGCGGCATGTTCCGCCTCCAGTTCGACAAGGCGATGAGCCGTGACGAACTCACCTCGCTGCTCGGCAAGATGCAGCGCGAGAAGTTCGTCAACCTCGCCGTCGCAGCGCCGTAGGGCGCTTCCAAACCAATGACGCGCAAGTTTGAAAGTGGAGTAAGAGCCGGGGCCTGCGCTTCGTCGGTCGCAGCCGCGCTTTTGCTCGCCGCCTGTCTCGGCGTCGAGGTTGCGCAGGCGCAGGCGATCATGCGCACGCCGACGATCAGCGTCCCCTCCCGAATGCCGACGATTTCTCCTGGCATCGCCGCACGCGTCAGTCCGGGCGTTGCCGCCAGAGCGGTGGCCGTCGGCCGCGGTCCCGGCCCGGTCGTGACGACGAGGATTTCGGCGCGGATGGGACCGACGCCGGTGCTGCCTTATGCGCGTTACTCCCCGAACCTCTATCCCGCCTGTACCGCGTCCGATCGCGACGCGGCCGGCGAATGCCTGGCGCAGCAGAACGCAGGCGGCGATGGCTCGGGCAAATCGGGCAAGAAGACCGCCGGAAAGGGGCGCCGCAACAACACGCCCGTCGCCGTGGACTTGCGCACCTTCGCCGGCGAATTCGTTGCCGAGATCGACGGCGGGCTGTCGTCGACCCAGGCCGACGAGCTTGCGCGCCGCCATGGCCTGACCCGCGTGTCCTCCGAGAATTTTCCGCTGATCGGGGCAACGTTCGGACTGTTCCGCATCACTGACGGCCGGCCCTCCGCGACGGTGCGGCGCGAATTCGCGGCCGACGGCAGCGTGCGCTCGGTCCAGCCGAACTTCCGCTACCTGCTCCAGGACCAGAAATCGTCGGTGCCGACCGAGGGTGATCCCGCGCAATATGCGCTGGCCAAGCTCCGCCTGCCGCAGGCACATACGCTGGCGCATGGCGCTAATGTGACGGTCGCCGTGATCGACTCCGGGATCGATGCCCAGCATCCGGAACTTGCCAATTCCATCGCCGACAATTTCGATGCGCTCGGCAGCGCCGAGGGCCCGCACATTCATGGCACCGGCATTGCCGGCGCCATCGTGGCGCATGCCAAGCTGATGGGCAGCGCGCCCGAGGCGCGCCTCATCGCCATCCGCGCCTTTGGCGGCACCACCGGCGGGGCCGAGAGCTCGTCCTACATCATCCTGCGCTCGCTGAACTATGCCGCCGAGCATGGTGCGCAGATCGTCAACATGAGTTTTGCCGGTCCGAAAGATGCGGTGATCGAGCGGGCCATCGCGGCGACCGCCGCGCGTGGCCTGGTGCTGATCGCGGCCGCCGGCAATGCCGGCGCGAAGTCCCCGCCGCTCTATCCGGCCGCCAACCCCAACGTGATCGCGGTCAGCGCGACCGACCAGCAGGACAGGCTGTTCACCGCCTCCAACCGCGGCAACTACATCGCGGTCGCGGCCCCCGGCGTCGATATCTTCCTGCCCGCGCCTGACGGCAAGTACCAGATGACGTCGGGCACCTCGTTCTCGGCCGCCTATGTCTCGGGCGTCGCGGCGCTGCTGCTCGAGCGCAACTACGCCTTGAAGCCGGAAGCGCTGCGCACGACGCTTGCGAAGACGGCGCGCGACCTCGGTTCACCCGGCCGTGATGATCTGTTCGGCGATGGCGGGGCCGATGCGTTTGCCGCGGTGATGGCCGTTCCTGCCGCTGGCGCGACGCCGGTCGCGGCCGCGTCCGGTACAATAAAACGTGAAGATATCGAGAAGCGTCGCGACGAGCCTGGCATCCGCGCATTAGAGCAACCTTCGTTGTCGAGCACCGAGGATAAAGCCACGATTTCTCAAGCGGATAAGCCGGCGACGCGATAGCGGCTGCGACAACTTTGCGCGCGGCGCGAAGGTCGAAAAATCAAACGCCGCATTGAACGTTCGGCCCGCTGCCACGACCAAATTATGTGGGAGCGGTTATCCCTCCCCATAAGTCATATCAGGCGCGAGCGCCCATCCACCCCAAGCGCCCATATGGCTCGACCCGTCCGGTTGTCCCCCCGGACGGGTCTTTTCTTTTTGGACGTCCCATTCCTCGAAGCCCTGCGCGAGATCAGCTTCCGGTCGAGAGATCGTGGCTCGCTCATCCCCCGCCGCTCTGCCGCACGCCGCAAGCGCGCTATGCTTGCGCGAAGCTTGACTCCAAAACCCCTTGAATCTCCGCACGACTACGGAGTTTGGCGACGAAAACCTCGTCGTTGCTGGACAAGTCAAAACTTTTCCACAAAATATTCACGTCGCGTCTAAATTGATTCGTTTGCGTTGCGTCGCGTCCGTATTTTCTCCTGACGGGCTGATTTATGACACATCGCCAAGAGGCTATTCGCGACGTGGCTATTGGCCGCGACATTGCGGCACGCTGGTGCGCTCTCGCCGAGCAGCGGCTGGTGCATCTCTCCGAGATGTTCGAGACCGGGCGCTGGCGCCGCTATCACTCCGAGATCGCATTTCTCGAAAACATCCAGGAAGCCAAGCTCGCCGTCCAGACCTGGCGCGCGCTTGCCACCGGCGCTGACGTCGCCGCGGCGGCCGCGAGCGTGTCGCCCGCCTTCGGCTGGTCGCCGGCGACAATGCCCCGCATCTTTCCGCGTGAGCAGCAGGCGCAGACCGTGCAACCGAAGGCCGTGCACATCGCCCCGGAGACCGCCGTGCCGGTCAGGCTCGATCCCAAGCCGGGCGTTCTCGCCGCAATCTCCGAAGCCCCGGCCGCGCGGGTCGCCGCGCCTGCCGCGATGGCACCGCTCCAAGTGCCGGCTGCCATGGCGCCGCCCACCGCGCCCGTCGCGATGACGGGGCCCAAGGTGCCGGCCGCGACGGCAGCGCCCAAGGCACTGGCGGCGATGGCGGCGCTTCTGCCGCAGTTCTCGCCGCCGGCAGCCGAAATTGTCGCAGCCCCCGAGCGTCTGGTTGAGTTCACCTTCAACCTCGACGGCCTCGAAGCGAAGTACCCGCTGCTGCGGAACGCATTCTAACGGAATGCTTGAGACGGACGCTGCGCCATCTCTAACCCGTCGTCCTGAGGTGCGAGCTAAGCGGCGCAACGCGCCGATTAGGGAGCCTCGAAGGATGAGCGGCCCGTGTGCCAGCCGCACCAAGACTTATTTCTTCCCGGGCTCTCCCGCGCGGCGCCGTGCAAGCTGACTCACCGAATCCCAATCCGACTTGATGAGCGCTTCCTTCTTGGCGCGGCTCCATCCCTTGAGTTGCCGCTCAGCGGCAATGCCGTCCGTGATCCGGTCAAAATACTCCGACCACACCAGGACGACGGGGCGTCTCGAGAAGGTATAGCCGGGATAGGTACCGGCATTGTGCTGATCGACCCGGCTGGAGGTGTCATCGCCGGTAGCGCTTCCGATGTAGAAAGAACCATCAGCGCAGCGCAACATGTAGACGTAGATGCCCACAACATCATCCTTCGAGGCTCCCCGCGCGGTGCTCCACACCGCACGGCTCGCACCTCAGGATGACGACGGTGCTCTGGTTGTCAAGTTGGAGGTGACAACCTGAAGATATATCCCGTCATCCTGAGGTGCGAGTTTCGCGGTGCAGAGCACCGGGGAGCGAGCCTCGAAGGATGAACGGCCCGACTTTCAACCGTACGCCTACCGCCGCACCGCATTCCCGCCGACCACCAATTGCGCAAACCGCTGGGCGCCGTCCACCGACAGGTCGGACGTCACGGCGCGCGCGTGATCGAGGCCGACTACGGCGCCGCGCGGGGTTTCCGAGATCATGTTGTTGTTGACCAGCGCGGTGCCGGCGCCGGGCACGACGGACACCCCGACGCCGGCCAGTGCCTTGCGGATCACGTTGCCCGTGATCGCGACGTCGCGGAGATATTTGCCCCAGCCGGCGACGATGCCATAGGACGGCGCGTTCTCGATCACGTTGCCGGTGACCGATGAATCCGCCTCGACGTAGATGCCGATGCCGGCATCGTCATCCGGCGCGGTGCCGATCGGCCGCTTCGGGATCAGATTCCGGATGATGTTGCCCTGGACCACGGCGATGCGGCCGCCTTCGTTGAAATTGCAGACGGAGACGCCGACGGCGGCACCGTCCACAATGTTGTTGGCGATCACCGCGGCCTCAAACGCGAACTCCGAATAAAGCGCGACCTCGCGCACGTCGCTGACGCTGTTGCCGGTGATGTGGATGTTCGAGGCCGAGTTGCCGCGCACGGCGGAATAATCGCAGTTCTTGATGCGATTGCCGCGCACGATGACATTGCCGGCGCGGAACGCGTTGATGGCGTTGCCATACTGGCCGGAGCCGCCGGGGCCGGCCTTGATGTCCTCGATGCGGTTATCAGTGACCAGCGTGCCGTCATCGCCGATAGCGGTGCGCAGGATCTCGATGCCGTTGTCGTTGGTGCCGGTGATGGTGTTGTGGGAGACGCTGAGACCCCTGGCGTCGAACGACACCACTGCCGTCACCGCGATGTTGGTAAAGATGTTGCCCGAGATGTCGCCGGAGACCTGCTCGAGCCAGACGCCGCTGCCGCCGGACCCGGTGATCTCGCAATCGGTGATGCGGACGTCGCGCCCGCCGAGCACGTGGATCAGCCCGCGCCGCGTCGGCAGCGGAATGCCGCCACCATCGAAGGTGATGCCAGTGAGGCCGATTGTATCGGAGCCGTCGCTCTGGATCGCCGACGCCCCGCCGGTGAAGACGAATTTTGTCGCGCCGCGCACGCCGATCAGTTGCGCGCCATTTGGCAACCGCAACAGTCCCGTGCGGTAGATGCCAGGTGGCAGCGCCAATGGCATCCGCGCGCGCGCGGCCTCGTCGATCGCACGCTGCAGCGCGCGGGTCTGATCCTCGCTGCTGCCGGGTCGCACGCCATATTGCGTGGCATCGCGGCCGAGCAGCGACGTCAGAGGCGCCGCACGCGCGGCGTCGGCGGGTATCGCGAGCGCGCCGGCGATGCCTGCGGTCGAAGCTCCGATGAGATGGCGGCGATTGAGGTCCATGACGCGTCCTCCGGCGGACGCGGGGGTCCGCAGCGGCTAGGTAGCGCAGGGCGGCTGGTCGCGTGAGGATTGTTCGCGGTAGGGTTAAATGTTTACGCAGTCGTGTTCCGAGCCTTCCGTGCCAACTGCACCATCTCCATCAGCATCGCTTCCCCCGCATCCACCAGTTCCTCGAACGTGATCCGTGGCGCGCCCTTGCGGCGCACGGCGCCACTGCGCGCAAGCAGGGGAATATGGATGAACGCGGCCAGCTTTGGCCCGCCGGCCCTGACGTTTTCGATCGCGCGCCAGCTCAGGTAATTGCAGAGATAGGCGCCGGCATCCCGCGAGGCGCGCGCGTCGATGCCGGTGAGGCGCGCGGCGCGCAGCAGCCTGGCGGTGTGCGGTCCGAAAATCATCGCGTCCGCACTGCCGGCGATGCCGCGCTTGCTCGAGCGGGTGTTGGCGGCATCGGGCCACAGCATGGTGACGGCGTTGCGCGCGCGGCTCTCGATGCGCAGATAGGGCGTGCGTGCGGCGAGGCCGAACATCAACAGCGCATCCGGCTTCTCTCTCGCGAGCACCTCCGGCAATTGCCGGTCCACCGCGGCATAGGTGACCGGGAAGATGTGGCTGGAGATCGCGGTATCGTCGAGCGCGGGACGGCGCAATTGCGCCAGCCGGGCGACCAGCGGCTGGGTCGGATTGTAGGGCGCGCCGGGGAACGGGCCGAAGCCGGTGAGGAGAATGCGGAGCTTGTCGCTCATTGCAGCAACTCCAGGATCTTTTCGGCGGCGAGCGCCGGCGTGAGATGGCCGTCGGCCACCTCAGTCTCGATCTTCCGGACCTTGGTGCGGACCGACGCCTCGCTGCGCAACCGCGCCAGCATGCGTTGCTCCAGCATCGACCACATCCATTTCACCTGCTGCTCGCGTCGCCGTGCGGCGAAGTCGCCGGATGCATTCATCGCCTTGCGGTGATCGAGAACCTTCTGCCAGATCTTCGCGATGCCGTCGCCGGTCAGGGCCGAATAGGTCTCGACCGGCGGATGCCAATGCTCGGAGCGTGGCGTCAGGATATGCAGCGCGCCGCGATAGTCGGCGGCGGTGATGTTGGCGCGCTTGAGATTGTCGCCGTCGGCCTTGTTGATCGCGATCATGTCGGCGAGCTCGACCAGGCCCTTCTTGATGCCCTGCAATTCGTCGCCGCCGCCCGGCAGCATCAGGGCCAGGAAGAAATCGGTCATGTCGCAGACTGCGGTCTCGGACTGGCCGATGCCGACGGTCTCGACCAGCACGACGTCGAAGCCGGCGGCTTCGCAGAGCAGCATCGCCTCGCGCGTTTTCGCCGCTACACCGCCGAGCGTGCCCGAGGACGGCGAGGGGCGGATGAAGGCGTCGTCGGAGGCCGAGAGCCGGGCCATCCGCGTCTTGTCGCCGAGGATCGAGCCGCCGCTGCGCGCCGAGGACGGATCGACCGCGAGCACCGCGACCTTGTGGCCTTGCTCGATGAGATGGGTGCCGAGCGCGTCGATGGTGGTGGATTTGCCGACGCCGGGCGAGCCGGTGATGCCGACGCGGACCGCTCTGCCGGTGTCAGGCAAGAGCATCTGCACCAGCTCGCGCGCCAGCGCCTGATGGTCGCTGCGCCGGCTCTCGACCAGCGTGATGGCCCGCGCGAGCGCCGCGCGGCTGCCGGCACGGAGGTCATGGGCGAGGGATTTGATGTCGATGGATTTGCTGGTCATGATTGTCTTCGCGTCCGGCCTCTACCGACCCGACTCGCGAATGTGTCGCTCAGCACAGGATTTCAGCGGTGGAAGATGGATTTGGATAATGTCCCAAACGATCTCGGCTTTCGTCACATGGTAGGCGTGACGCAGCAGATTTCCGAAATCGATCATTTTGCGCCAGTCGATCCCTGGCTCGGCTCGCTTTACGTCGTCTGGAATGGATCTCGAAGCCTCACATATGATCTCGAGAAGACGTTCGATTGCCAGCCGAGCGGTTTTTTCAGAGACGAATTGCTCAAATGTGGAGCCCTTCACAACACTTTCGATGTCGGTGATCGCTTCCAGGATATCTCGCAGTCGGTCTTCCACGGTCGGCGGCATTCAGAAGACCTCGATCAGATCATCTGCGATGCGTTCGGCGATGCGCGGCTTCAGCAGGTCCCGGATGGATATCTGGACCTGAAGGCCAAGATGGTCTTCGATCAAGTGCAGGACCTTGAAGTAATCGAACCGTGGCACTTCCTCACGCAAGGTCGTCTCGACCAGGACGTCCAGATCGCTGTCGGGACGGGCGTCGCCTCGTGCGCGCGATCCAAACAAGAAAAGGCGCGTGATTCCGGCAGCTCTCAGGTCGGGAGCGAGCTCCCTGAGCTTCCCTATGAGTGTCTGGAGTGGAATATCTGCGACCTCGGTCATGACTAGACGTTAGCACAGAGCAGCCGCCCGTCCCAGTATCAGCCGGGCCGGCTCTACCCCCTCGGCGGGGCAGGCGAGGGCCGCTCGCCCGATATCACCGGGATGTCGCCGCCACCCCCGTCCGTATCGGTTTAACCTTCCGCCACGCCCAGACCATCACCGGCCACAGCAGCGCCCCGATCGCCATGGCGGCGAGGATCGCGGCCACGGGGCGCTCGAAAAACGGCAAAATGCTGCCGTCCGACTTGATCAGCGAAGTGACAAAAGCCTGCTCGACCATGGTGCCCATGACGATGCCGAGCACCATTGCGGCGACGGGATAGCCGTTTGCTTCCATGACATAGCCGATCACGCCGAAGGCGGCGACGGTGACGACGCCGAACATGTTATTGCCGATCGCGAACGAGCCGACCGCGCAGCACAGCATGATGATCGGCATGATGGCGGAGCGCGGTGCCAGCAGGATGTAGGCGGCAATCCGGATCATGGCGATGCCGAGCGGGATCATCAAAATGTTCGCGATGATGAACATCAGATAGATCGCGTACATGCTCGACGCTTTCTCGGTGAACAGCGTCGGTCCGGGGTTGAGTCCCTTCATGTAGAGCACGCCGATCGCGATCGCGGCGATGGTGTCGCCGGGGATGCCGAACAGCAATGATGGCACCCAGCCCGAGGCGATGCTGGCATTGTTGCTGGCGCCGGCCTCGACCAGGCCCTCGACATGGCCGGTGCCGAATTTCTCCGGCTCCTTGGAGAAGCGCTTCGACATCGCATACGAGACCCAGGCGGCCATGTCGGCGCCGGCGCCGGGCAGCACGCCGATGATGATGCCGACGATGTTTCCGCGCGTCATCTGCCAATGGTATTTCTTGGTCAGCTTCCACTGACCGGCCATGATGCTTCCGAATTTGCGGCGCGGCAGCGGCGGCGGCTCGGGCGTCAGCATCGCGCGCATCACCTGCGCCACCGCGAACACGCCGACCAGCGCGGGGATCGGCTCGATGCCGCCGAACAGATCGGTGAGGCCGAAGGTGAAGCGCGGCACGCCGCCGGGATTTTCGATGCCGATGCAGGAGACCAGCAGGCCGAGGAACATGCCGGCGATCGCCTTCACCGGCGAGGAGCGTGCCACCAGCGTCGCGCACATCAGGCCGAGCAACGCCAGCCAGAAATACTCGAAGGTCGAGAACGACAGCGCGATCTCGGCCAGCGGCGGCGCCAGGATCATCAGCGACAGCACGCCGGCGATGCCGCCGACGGCCGAGAACCAGACGCCGGCCCCGAGCGCCAGCTCGGCCTGTCCCTTGCGGGTCATCGCGTAAGCCTCGTCGGCATAGGCGGCGGAGGCGGGCGTTCCCGGGATGCGCAGCAGCGCACCGGGAATGTCGCCGGAGAAGATCGCCATCGAGGAGGCCGCCACGATGGTGGCAATCGCTGCGATCGGCGAGAGATAGAAGGTGACGGGGACGAGCAGGGCGGTTGCCATCGTCGCCGACAGGCCCGGCAGAGAGCCGATCACGAGCCCGTACACCGAGGCTGCGAACATCGCGATGATGACCTCCCAGGTGGAGATCAGTGCGAACGCTTCGATCAGGGTCTTCAGCATGGGGTCACCAGGGCGTCGGCAACAGGCCGGCGGGAAGCGGCACGCGCAGCAGCTTGCCGAAGATGAGGTGGATGGCGAAGGGCGCCAGCGCTGCGAGCGGCAGCGCCAGCTTCCACTTCGCCCCCAACGCCGTCGAGGTGACGTAGACCATGATCGCCGCGGTGATGATGAAGCCGAGCCGGTCGGCCGCGACCACGTAGAACAGCAGCAGCGCCGGCGGCAGCAGCGCGCGCAGGCCGTACAACTTTCCCTGCGGCGGCGGGGCAGCCGCTGCCTGGCCATCCTCGAGCGGGATCAGCTCTTCCGCCTCTTCGAAGGTGTGGCCGATCCCGAACACGATCGCGAGCCCGCACAGCGCAAGCCCGATGCCGATCACGAGCGGAAATACGTTGGGGCCGACCGGCTGCCCGGGCACCGGCGGCAGCAGCCAGCCGCCATAGGCGGCTGCTGTGCCGAGCACGACGAGAAACGATCCCGTGACGGAGTCGGGAAGGCGCATGGGAGGAGTCCTATGAGAGGTGTTCTCCCTCTCCCCGCGCGCGGGGAGAGGGTCGGGGTGAGGGGGGCTCTCCGCGGGGGAGATGAAAGTTGGATTCGCGGAGAGTCCCCCTCACCCGGAATCCGCGCTTCGCGCGCATTCCGACCTCTCCCCGCAAGCGGGGCGAGGTGAACTGAGCGTGCGGACCGGCCACTTCAATCAACTATCGCCTCGCGTGAGAGCCGCAGGAGATCACGCCTTGCTCAAACCCGCCGCCTTCATCGCTTCGCCCATCTGAGCGTCCCCCTTGTCCATGAAGCTTGCGAACTGGCCGGCATCGCCCCACACGGTGCCGAAGCCGCGATTACCCATGAAGTCCTTGAACTCGGCGGAGTCGTAGACCTTCTTCAGCGCCGCGGTGAGCTTCGTTGCGATCTCCGGCGGAAGGTTCTTCGGCGCACCGATGCCGCGCCAGGCGCCGGTCGCGTAGTCGATGCCCATCGCCTCCTTCAGCGTCGGCACGTCCTTGAAGATCGGATTGCGTGCCGGCGCCATGATGGCAAGGCTCCTGGCCTTGCCGGCCTCGATGATGGCACGGGCTTCCGGCACCGAGCAGGTGGTGAGGTCGAGGCCGCCCGCGGCGAGGTCCTGCATCGCGGGCGCGGCGCCGTTCGACGGCACCCAGGCGACCTGGTTGGCGGGCAGGCCCATCGCCTGCATCCAGCCGACCAGCGCAAGATGCCAGATGCCGCCCTGGCCAGTGCCGGAGGCCTTGAACTTGCCGGGAGGGGCCGCCTTGATGGCTTCGGCGAGTTCCTTCACCGTCTTGTAAGGCGAGGAGGAGGAGACCTGGATGCCTGGGGGATCTTCGTTCATCAGCGCCAGCGGGGTGTAGCTCTTCGGCGCCAGTTCGGTCAGCCCTTGCCAGTGCATCATCGAGATTTCGACGGTGAGCATGCCGATGGTGTAGCCATCGGGCTGCGCGGTCGCGATCGCGGTATGGCCGACGACGCCGGAGCCGCCGGTGCGATTGACCACGTTGAAGGGCTGGCCGAGATCCTTCTCCAGAAGCGCTGCGACAATGCGCGCAGTCGCGTCAGTGCCGCCGCCCGCGCCCCAGGGCACGATCACGGTGACGGGCCGCGCCGGATAGGCTTGCGCAAGCGCGGGTGTGAGGCCGAATGCGGCCGACGCTGCAACCGCAGCGGAAGAGGCCGCAAAGCTGCGGCGCGTAATCTTGGACATGAATGCCTCCCAGCGGCGCCCATGACGTCAGGCGCTCTTGTCTATGGCGACATTCTAGTCGGCTTTGCAGCGCGGCTGCAAGGCAGCGCTACCAGCGCTCTGCGAGCAACCTGTCGCTGCTCAACACGATCACTGCGGCTCGTCCGCGTCGCTCTTCGGCCGCGAGCCGCCGAAGATGCGGGTGCCTTCCGCGGTGACATAAGGCTTCAGCGTTTCCCACGGCACGAATGCGACATATTCGCCCTCGGCGTAGGGTCCGACTGCATAGGGCGGATAGTGGAAGGTGAGGCCGGAACTCTTGCCCGCGTCGGTTGAGGGCGCGAGCGTCACGGCGCCGATCTTGAGCAGGCTCGGCTCCACGCTCTTGAACCATTCGTCGGTCGCGGTCTCGCTCGTATCGCGCTTCTTCTTCTCGATCTTCAACGATGCGATCACCGCCTTCACCATTGCCTTCATGGCCGGGCCGTTGTCGGCGGTTTCGGTGAAGAACGGGCGGATGGAGATGCGCTTGTTCTCCGCCTTGTCCCACAGGACCGTGTTCACGTCGGAGTTGGGATGGGCGCCGTGGGTGTCCATATAGTCGTTGCGCAGGACGCTGACATAGCGGTCGGCGACGACGGAGCGGACCGCGTATTTGCGCTCGAAGTCCCAGCCGCCATCCCTGAAGAACTGCGGATCCTCTTTGCGCGAGGCGGCGGCTTCTGCCGCGTTCTTGTCGATCCACTTCTTGCCTTCAGTCAGGCAGTCGGCCGCCAGCGCCGCATCGGCCTTGACCTTGTCGTCGAGGAAGACGCGGGCCTCGATGCTCTTGGTCTTGATGACCGCGTCGGGCTTGGGGTCGGCGGCATGGGCGGTAGCCAACAACGCACTGCAAGCTGCGCCCACAGCTAGCGCGCGCATGAACGCTGGCGCGGAAAATATCACGCACTGTCCTTTCGAAGATCGATGGCGACCTACTCCGCCGCCTCGCTATGCCCGAGCCGGGCATTCAGCTTGCGGATCAGCTCCTCGGCCGCGTCCGCGATCACCGTGCCCGGCGGGAAGATGGCTTCGGCGCCGGCCGCGTAGAGCGCGTCGTAATCCTGTGGCGGCACCACGCCGCCGACGATGATCATGATGTCGTCGCGGCCCTGCTTCTTCAGCGCGGCCTTCAGCTCCGGCACGGCCGTGAGATGGGCGGCGGCGAGCGAGGAGACGCCGAGGATGTGGACGTCGTTCTCGACAGCTTGCCGCGCGGCTTCGTCGGCAGTGGCGAACAGCGGCCCGATATCGACGTCGAAGCCGATATCGGCGAAGGCGGACGCGATCACCTTCTGGCCGCGATCGTGACCGTCCTGACCGATTTTTGCGACCAGGATGCGCGGACGGCGGCCTTCCGCCTCCTCGAAGGCGTCGATCAGCGCCTGAACCTTCTCGACCCGGTTACCCATGCTGGACGCCTCCCGCTTGTAGACGCCGGTGATGGATTTGATCTCGGCGCGGTGCCGGCCGAACACCTTCTCCATCGCGTCCGAGATCTCGCCGACGGTTGCTTTCGCGCGCGCAGCGTCGATGGCGAGCGCCAGCAGATTGCCATTGCCTTCGCCGGCCGAGCGCGTCAGCGCAGCGAGCGCGGCCTCGACATCCGTCTGGTTGCGTTCGGATTTCAGCCGCGTCAACTTGTCGATCTGAAGCCGGCGGACATTGGTATTGTCGACCTTGAGGATATCGATTGGAGCTTCGTCGGTCGGCTTGTATTTGTTGACGCCGATCACCGCCTGCTTGCCGGCATCGATGCGGGCCTGGGTCTTGGCCGAGGCCTCCTCGATGCGCAGCTTGGGCACGCCGGCCTCGATCGCCTTGGCCATGCCGCCGAGCTCCTCGACCTCCTGGATGTGGCCCCAGGCCTTGGCGGCGAGGTCGCGCGTCAGACGCTCGACATAATACGAGCCGCCCCAGGGATCGATGATGCGGGTGGTGCCGCTCTCCTGCTGCAGGAAGAGCTGCGTGTTGCGAGCAATGCGCGCGGAGAAATCGGTCGGCAAAGCGAGCGCCTCGTCGAGCGCGTTGGTGTGCAGCGACTGGGTGTGGCCCTGGGTCGCCGCCATCGCTTCCACCGTCGTGCGCATCACGTTGTTGAAGACGTCCTGCGCGGTCAGCGACCAGCCGGATGTCTGACAATGCGTGCGCAGTGACAGCGAGCGCGGATCCTTCGGATTGAAGGGCTTGAGCAGCTTCGCCCAGAGCAGCCGCGCGGCGCGCATCTTGGCGACTTCCATGAAGAAGTTCATCCCGGTCGCCCAGAAGAACGACAGCCGGGGCGCGAAGCGGTCGACATCGAGGCCCGCCGCGAGGCCGGCACGAAGATATTCAACGCCGTCGGCCAGCGTATAGGCGAGCTCGAGGTCCTGCGTCGCCCCGGCCTCCTGCATGTGATAGCCGGAGATCGAGATCGAATTGTATTTCGGCATTTTTTGCGAGGTGTACGCAAAAATGTCCGAGATGATCCGCATCGAGGGCGTGGGCGGATAGATGTAGGTGTTGCGCACCATGAACTCTTTCAGAATGTCGTTCTGAATGGTCCCTGAGAGCTTCTCCGGCGGCACGCCTTGTTCCTCGGCAGCCGCAACGTAGAGCGCCAGGATCGGCAGCACCGCGCCGTTCATGGTCATGGACACGCTCATCTGGTCGAGCGGAATGCCCGCAAACAGCGTGCGCATGTCGTAGATGGAATCGATGGCAACGCCGGCCATGCCGACGTCGCCGCCGACGCGCGGATGATCGCTGTCATAACCGCGATGGGTGGCGAGGTCGAATGCGACCGAAAGGCCCTTCTGCCCGGCCGCGAGATTGCGGCGATAGAATGCGTTGGAGTCCTCCGCCGTGGAGAAGCCGGCATATTGCCGCACAGTCCAGGGCTGGTTGACATACATGGTCGGGTAGGGGCCGCGCAGATAAGGCGCGATGCCCGGATAAGTCTCGAGGAAGTCGAGCCCGGCCAGGTCGGCCTCGCTATAAGCGGGCTTCACCAGAATGCCCTCGGGCGTCAGCCACGGCTCGGCGCTGCCGGTCGGCGCGGCGGTGTTGGCGCGCTCGAAGGCGACGTCGGCGAAATTGGGAATGCGGGTCATTCCTAGGAATCCTCAAACCTGCGATTGCGCTCAATCAGTTTTTGCACATTTTTCTTGTAGACGGGATCGTCCAAGCGGCTCTGAGTAATTTGGCCGGTCCCGTCCCAGAGCAGCCGCGCGAACAGCTTCCCAATCTTCCATTCTGCCAGACCGAGCAACGTTTGTCCGAGCAGCTGAAACATGGCGGCACCTCAATCATGATCGGGATGCTGATGGCTGACGATGGTCGCCATCTTCTCCGGTCCGTAATTCTGCTGCGTGGTCTGGCTCGGCAAATTGGCGATCCCGACCACCCAGCCGAGACGGGACTCGGTGCCGAACTGCCGTGTCGGCACCACGTGGTCAGGACGGTCGAACGCGCCGGTCATGATCTCGATCCGGTCGCCGTCGATGCGGCCAAAGCTCAGCGGCGTGCCGCAGGCGGCGCAAAAGCCGCGCTCGGCGATGGAGGAGGAGCGGAAGAACGACGGCTTCCCCTTGGTCCAGGCGAAGTCCGTCTTGTTGATGTCGGCAAAAGAGGCGAACGGCGCCCCGCTGGCCTTCTGGCACATCCGGCAGTGGCAGATCGAAACCCTGTTCGGCGCCGTCATGACTCCAAAGCGCACTGCCCCGCATTGGCAGCCGCCGGTGAGAACGGGTTTGCCTGCTTCCGTCATGGCTGCTCCATCCGTCGATACGTGTCTTGCAGCGTCGCAAGCGCATCACCACCGGCAAAGACGAAACCGGTGACCCCGGCTGCACGCAGCGCCGCCTCGGCATCGGTCGGGCGGCCTGCCAGATAGATAAGTCGGGTCCCGGCGGTTTGCAGGGCCTGCGCCGCGGCTTCGGCGTGTTCCGCATACACCTTGTCGCTGGAACAAAGGCAGGCGAGCCCGGCGCCGGAGGCCTTGAAGGCGGCAGCCAACTGGGCCGGATCGGCGAAGCCCTCGCTATCGACGGCCTGGATGCCACCGGTCTCGAACAAGCTTTTGGCAAAGGTCGCGCGCGCCGTGAAATCGGCGGGCGTGCCGAGATTGGCCAAAAACACTTTCGGCCGCGCGCCGTGTGCCTTCAACGCCGCATCGGATTTGTCGCGCAGCGCCTCGAACGGTTCCGCCAGCCGGATCGGCGGCAGCGCGTCGAACTTGTATTTTTGCTCGCCATAAGGCGCCAGCGCGATCGGCGTCGCCTTCAGCACCGTAGTCTCGTTCTCGCGCAGATTCGGAAACTCGCTGGCACCGGTCAGCACGTCGCGGCGTTTTGCGATGTTGGAGTCGCGGGCTTTTCGCGCGGCCGCGACCTTGCTCTGGAAGAGGCCCTGCTGAAGCGCAGCGAAGGCGCCGCCGGCTTTCTCGCTCTCCTGGAAGAGCGCCCAGGCCGTGTCGCAGAGCTGACCCGTCAGCGCCTCGATGCCGCCTGCGCCTGCCGCGGGATCGCTGACCTTGGCGAGATTGCTCTCTTCCAGCAGCACGAGCTGCGTATTGCGCGCCACGCGCCGCGCGAACGGATCGGGCAGGCCGAGCGCCAGCGTGTGCGGCAGCACGGTGATCGCGTTGGCGCCGGCAAGTCCGGCCGCAAACGTCGCCATGGTCGCGCGCAGCATGTTCACATAGGGATCGCGCTGCGTCAGCATGCGCCAGGCGGTATCGGCGGCGAGGAACAGCGGTCTTGGCGTGAGCCCGCACGCCGTTTCGATACGCGCCCACAGCAGCCGCAATGCGCGGAATTTTGCCATTGTGAGGAACTGATCTGCATCCGCGGCAAGCCGCGCATAGACCATGCCCTGCGCCTGCTCCAGCGGAACGCCCGCGCTCTCGATCGCGCGCAAATAGGCGACGCCGCAGGCGAGCACGAAGGCGAGCTCCTGCACCTCCGAGCCACCGGCATCGTGGATCACGCGTCCGTCGGCCGAGGCAAACGGCCCCTTGAAGCCGAGCGCGGCGAGGCCCTTGATGCCGCCAGTGATGGCCGGAACGATCTCGTCCCAGGTATAGGGGCTATGGCCCCACACCGCGCCGGCCGCGAGCGGATCGAGCCCGAAGCGGATGTCGCAGGCCGCGGGATCGATGCCCTTGCTCTTCACATATTCCGCGACGTGGATCGCCGCCATCCGTGACTGCGGACCGATCTCGAGCTCGAGGCCGATGCCGGCATCGAGATGGATATCCTTCAAAATCTTTGCGACTGCGTCCGCGGTCGGTTCCAGCCCGAAACCGTGAGCGGCATTGCCGCCGGCGAACACCAGCGCCAGACCCGTCGCGCCATTTTCGAGATCGGTTAGTGCCTGCGCATTCGCTGCACTTGCATCGGGATGGTCGATCCGCTGCATGATCTGCCAGGGCGCCGCCGCCGGCCGCCCCACCACGGGCGCAACGCCTTTGGCGCGCGGATAGAGTGGATCGATCCTGATGCCGTCATAGGTCTTGCCGACCAGCTTCTCGAACGGCGCGCCCTTCAGCACGCCATCGACCAGTTTGCGCCAGTCGTCGACGGTCGCCTTGGGAAAGTCCGCCGCCAGCGGCAGGTCGTCAGTCGCGGAGGTCATACGGCGAAGGGCTCCCGAAAATCTTGTTGTTCGCAGGCGAAATTGCCACGGCCGGCCGTCCCTGCAAACGGTTGTTTTTGGTTAACCGGTATCCGGAAGCCGCTCAATGCCTTGTGTCGAGACGCTGGCGAGACCGTCACGGACACGAATGCCTGCGATCACGCGGTCGGGCGCGATCTCGGCCAGCGGCACCAGCACAAAGGCGCGCTCGAACAGGCGCGGATGCGGCAGGGTCAGGTCGGGTTTCTGCATCGACACGTCGTCATAGGCGATCATGTCGAGATCGAGCGTGCGCGGGCCCCAGCGCCGCTCTTTATCGCGCGTGCGGCCGAATTTCTGCTCGACCTTCTGCATCACGAACAGTAGCGCATGCGGATCGAGGCTGGTCTCGATTTCGATGCAGGCGTTGATGAAGGGGGCCTGGTCCTCGTCGCCCCAGGGCGGCGTCGCATAGTCCGACGAGCGCGCGGTCAACGCAGCCTGCGCCATGCCGCAGATATGAGCGATCGCCTTCTGGAACGTCGCGCGGACATCGCCGACATTGCCGCCGAGCGCAATCAGGACGCTCGCCATGTCAGGGGTGCCGCGAGCGCGTCAGCATGACGCCGACGTCGTCGAAGATCGCGGCGATCGGCGCATGTGGCTTGTGCACGGTAATCTTGACCGCACGGATGCGCGGAAAGTGCGACAGGATGGCATCGGCGACCGCGCCGGCCGCGCGCTCCAGCAGCTTGTAGTTGGTGTTCTTGAAGGCCGCGGTGGTGGTCGCGACGACGTCGGCGTAGGACACGGTGTCGGAGAGGCGGTCAGAGCGCGACGGCTCCGACAGGTCGGTATAGAGCTCGAGATCGATGACAAAACGCTGGCCGACCTCGGTCTCGTGCTCCATCACGCCGTGGCGGGCATGGATCGACAGGCCGCTCACGAAGATCGTATCGGTCATGGCTTGCTCTCGATTGCGTGCGCCACTCGCAGGGCCTGCAAGGTCTCGGCGACGTCATGGGTCCTGATGATTTTCGCGCCGCGTTGCGCAGCGATCAGATGCGCGGCGATCGAGCCGGCGAGCCGCTCTGTCGGCTCCGACGGCGACACCGAGGCGATGAAGCGTTTTCGCGAGGCACCAACGAGGATCGGCAGGCCGAACATGTCAAGCTCGCGAAGTCGCGCCAGCGCAATCATGCTCTGTTCGGCCGTCTTGCCGAAGCCGATGCCGGGATCGAGCACGATCTTGTCGCGGGCGATGCCGGCTTCTGCCGCGATATCCAGCGAGCGCTGGAAGAACGCCTTCATGTCCGCAATGATGTCGATAGCGGGATCGACGCTGTCGCGGTTGTGCATGACGATGACGGGGGCGCCCTTGGCGGCCACCATCGGCGCCATGCCGGCGTCGCGCTGCAGGCCCCAGACGTCGTTGGCGATCACAGCACCCTGGGCGAGCGCGAAGGCCACCACCTCCGCCTTCATGCTGTCGATCGAGACCGGCACGCCGAGCGCCACGATGTCCGATAGCACCGGCTTGAGCCGGGCCAGTTCGTCTGCCGCGGTGACCGGCCGGGCGCCCTTGTAGGGCCGGGTGGACTCGGCACCGATATCGATGATGTCGACCCCGGCCTCGATCATCGCCCGTGCCCGCGCGAGTGCCTGCTCGGGCGCGATGAATTCGCCGCCGTCGGAGAATGAATCCGGGGTGACGTTGAGCACGCCCATCACCGCCGGGATCGGCCGCTCCAGCAGCGTCCGCAGCACGTCGAGCCCGACTGAACCGGCCGCCGGGACGGATGGGGAGGGCGAGGCATTCATGCGGCCCGCTTTAGCGGTCGGGAAGGGGGGATTCAAGACGGGAAGCGGTGGGTTGCCAGCGTTTCGGCACGGCCTCGCACACCCTCGCTGTCATTGCCCGCGAAAGCGGGCAATCCAGTATTCCAGAGACAGTGCCACGATACGGAGGAGCCGCGGCGTACTGGATACCCGCTTTCGCGGCGTATGACGGCGGAGTTGGGGGATGCATTGTTGCCCATCGGGCAAAACGATGCCGAGAGAGTAGCGCCCACTCCGTATCCGGAGAGCAGCAGCCCTAATACGAAATCTTCGGCGGCAGCTTCTTCGCCTTGGCGATGATGTCGCCGACCGACTTCTCCGAGGGCAGGATGCGGAGCAGCTTTTTCTTCTCGTTGGCGTCCCGCATGCTCTGGGCGAGCCTTGCCGGATTTCTGTAGGCGAGCTCGCGCACGGTGGTGACGCCGGCCGCGCGGACCAGGCCGACCTTGGCCCGGCCCATGCCGGGGATGCGCATGTAGTCGGAGACGTTGGCCCATTCCAGCAGCAACTGCTCGCTGATGCCGGTCTTGGCGGAGAGCGCCTTGCGGCCCTTCACGGTCGAGGCCGCCTCGAGCAGCGCATCGGTGGTGCGGATACCTTGCGCCTTCAACTTGTTGGCGGCAAAGGCCGACAGGCCCTCAATCTCGGAGATCGGATATGTCATGATACTCGATGTGAAATGCGCAGGCGTCAGGCGAACTGGCTGAGGCCCGGGGTCCCCGCGATGATCTTGCCCATCTGATCCGCTCCGATTTTGTCTCGGCCGAAGCGAAAAAGTTCACGGGCGATGTTCTGAATCTCGGACATCCCAAGTCCCAGGCTCATCAGGCGCGTGCCGACCGCCATCAGGCCGCCGCCCATCAGCCGTGACAGTCCTCCGCCGCTGCCGGACGCTTCGATTGCCGCTTCTGCACCTGGAATGTGGTCGATCAGTACCTGGACGCTGTCGGAAGGACCCTCGTTGCGGAGGAAGCCCAGGATAATGCCGACGGTCTTTTCGGCGACAGCACTATCTATGCTGGCGTTTGTCGCCAGCCGCCCGATTAGCTCGTCCATATGGCCGCCCCTCAGCCGGTTCACATGCCGGAGTATTGCTTTCGAGAATGATCTTGAGCCGGTGTGATATGAAATACAAGCGATGAACGCCATCAACGTTCCGATTCAGTCTCGAACGCGCGAGAAGTGTTGCAGTGATGCAAGAGCGGAGATGAAATCGGCAAAAAAATGCCGCGATGCGAATGCGTCGTTCCTACTTTCGGCGGATGCCACCCGCATGTTTCCGACGATGTCGCATGCCCGGAGCGCGTTGAATGGTTTCAATCAGCGTGCGACATGCGTTAAACTACGGAACTGGTGCATTCGAGTTTCGATATGCGAAACAGGGCAGAGAGATCAGAGAATAATGACCGCACAGGACAGCAAGCTCGGTGATACCGACGAGAAGATCTTCGTCGGTAAAGGAAACGAGCAGGCATGGCTGACGCTGGCGTTCGCCAATCGCCACGGCCTCGTCACGGGTGCAACCGGAACCGGCAAGACGGTCTCGCTGCAAGTGATGGCGGAAGGATTTGCGCGCGCCGGTGTTCCAGTGTTCGCGGCCGACATCAAGGGCGACCTCTCCGGCATCTCCGAGGTTGGCGAAGCCAAGGATTTCATCGTCAAGCGCGCCACCGAGATGGGCCTGACGTTCGAGCCCGACCAGTTCTCGACGGTGTTCTGGGACGTGTTCGGCGAGCAGGGCCACCCGGTACGGGCGACCGTCACGGAAATGGGCCCGCTGCTGCTCGCACGTATGCTGGACCTGAACGATGTGCAGGAAGGCGTGCTCAACGTTGCCTTCCGTGTCGCCGACGACAACGGGCTGACGCTGATCGACATGAAGGATCTGCGCGCGCTGCTCGATGCCATCGTGCCCGATGCCGGCAAGAAGGGGACGGATGCCGAGGAGAGTCCGCTTGCCGAGATCAAGAAGGCGGCGCAGGGTTTTGGCAACGTTACCAAGGCCACGGTCGGCACTATCCAGCGCCAGCTTCTGGTGCTGGAGAACCAGGGCGCCACCAAATTCTTCGGCGAGCCGGCGCTGACGCTGAAGGACTTCATGAAGACCGACCGCGACGGCCGCGGCATGGTCAACATCCTCGTCGCCGACAAGCTGCTGCAGAGCCCACGGCTTTACGCGACATTCCTGCTGTGGATGCTGTCGGAATTGTTCGAGGAGCTGCCCGAGGCCGGTGACCTGCCCAAGCCGAAGCTGGTCTTCTTCTTCGACGAGGCGCATCTGTTGTTCAACGACGCGCCCAAGGCGCTGATGGACAAGATCGAGCAGGTGGTGCGCCTGATCCGCTCCAAAGGCGTCGGCGTCTATTTCGTGACGCAAAACCCGGTCGACGTACCCGACCGCGTGCTCGGACAATTGGGCAACCGGGTGCAGCACGCGCTGCGCGCCTTCACCCCGCGCGACCAGAAGGCGGTCGCCGCCGCGGCCCAGACCTTCCGGCCCAACCCGAAGCTCGACACCGCCAAGGTGATCATGGAGCTCGGCAAGGGCGAGGCGCTGGTCTCGTTTCTCGAAGGCAACGGCACGCCGGCGATGGTCGAGCGGGTGATGATCCGGCCGCCATCGGCCCGGATCGGACCGATCACGCCGGAAGAGCGCAAGGCGATCATGGATGCAAGCCCGGTGAAGGGCAAATACGACACCGCCGTCGATGCAGAGTCCGCCTACGAGATGATTCAGAAGCGCATTGCCGGCACGGCTGCGACTGCCGATCCCGGCGCGGCTGGCGGAAATGGAGGCGGCGGCATCCTCGGCCAGATCGGCTCGATGGTCGGCAGCATCTTCGGTACCAACGTCAAGCGCGGCCGCCTCTCGACCGGCCAGGTCATCGCCCGCGACATGACCCGATCGGTTACCAATCAGGTGATCGGGGGGATGGCCGCCAATATCGGCAAGTCGGTCGCCGGCCAGCTTGGTGGCTCGATCGGCCGCACGCTGGTCCGCGGCGCGCTCGGCGGCTTGCTGCGCAGGTAGGCAGAAAGCCTCGTTTGAGGCAATTCGTCCGCAGACCCGCCGCTTGTGCGCGGCGGGTACAAATTCGGGTGATCAGGACTCTCCAAGCGTCCGTCGGTCTGCTAGGTGCTATGGCCCCTGACTGGACCACATCGTGACCTCACCTAAATCTTTCGTCCGACCCGGCGCATTCCGAAACCTGTCGTTGCGTGCGCCGCTCGACCTGCTCTTCCTGCTCTGCTGCTTCATCCTGGCTGCCGATGTCCTTGGTCCCGAGATCTTCGGCCACGGCAAAACCAAGGACTACGGCCTGTGGTACTGGGCCGGGCAGCAGGTCTTGAACGGTGGGCCGCTCTATCCCGCCGACATCCGCGAGTACTTCGAGTTCATCTACCCACCGCTGCCGGCGATCCTGCTGGCGATCCCGAGCTGGTTCGGCAAGATCGCGCTCTACACCGTGCTGTCGATCCTGAATATTGCGGCGTGGTGGTACACCGGGATGCTCTCCAATGCCATGACCGGTTCGGGCCGCACGCCTGGCCCCTGGCTGGAGGCGCTGCCCGCTCTCGTCACCGTGACCTTCGTGTTCGACATGTTCGATCTTGGCCAGCCGAACCTCGTCCTGCTGGCGATGATTCTCTACGGCTTCTGGAGCTTGCAGCATCAACGCTCCTGGCTCGCAGGCTTCATGTTCGCGCTCGCCACCGCTATCAAGGTGTTTCCCATTGCGGTGCTGCCCTATCTGGTCTGGCGGCGAAAGTGGGGAGCCGCTGTCGCTACGGTCGCCTTCACCGGCATACTTCTCTATATCGTGCCGGCCCCCATTCGCGGCTTCGAGCGCAACGCCGCCGAGGTCAAGACCTGGTATCAGGGCATGGTCGGGTCGAGTTCGGAAAAAGGATTTGGCCAGCGCGACGAGCAGAACTGGTCGTGGGTGAACCAGTCGCTCATTGCTGTCACGCACCGGCTGGTCCGGCCCATCAACTACAATCAGGAGGATCCGAACAAGCCGCCTCGCACAATGAACGTCATCGACGTCGATTACGGGACGGCGAACTGGATCGTGCTGGCGCTGTCGGCGTTGCTCGGATTGGGCTTCGTCGCGGTCATGCCACGGCAAATGCGGCGTACGGCGCGCTCGGACGCCGAGGAGCTCGGCATCCTGTTCTGCCTGATGACGGTGGCCTCGCCCCTGGCGCGGCAATACTACTTCATCTGGCTGTTCTTCCCGATGACGGTGCTGATGCATCGTGCCGCCTTCGACGAGCGGGCGAACGTGCGCCTGGGAACCTGGCTCGCCCTTGGCGCCGCCGGCATCCTCATGCTGCTGGCGCTGCCGTGGTTTCCCAATGTCTTGCAGGCCTGGGGCAATAACCTTGTCGCCACGGCGGTCCTCGCAGCTAGTCTCGCATGGCACATCCGGCATCCGCCGGTTGCGGCTGGCCCCAACGCCGCGGCGGCGCTAAAAGCCGATAGTTCTTGAGAAGACATCTTGAGCCCCGACGTCTTGGGATTCGAACGCAGGGAATACGACCAATGGCAAATGCGCAGCTTCAATCCGTGCTCGACCACATCGACAAGGAGTTCGACAACAGCCTGGAGCGTCTGTTCTCGCTGTTGCGGATCAAGTCGATCTCCGCCGATCCGGCCTTCGCGGCCGATTGCAAGGCGGCGGCCGAGCATCTTGCCAGGGATATCGCGAGCCTCGGCGTCGCGACCGAAGTGAGGCCGACCGCCGGCCATCCCGCGGTCGTCGGCAAGAGCGTCGCGGGCGGCCGGCCGCATGTGCTGTTCTACGGCCACTATGATGTGCAGCCGGTCGATCCCCTCGAGCTCTGGCACCGTCCGCCATTCGAGCCTGCTGTGACCGACCATGCCGACGGCCGCAAGATCATCGTGGCGCGCGGCGCCGAGGACGACAAGGGCCAGGTCATGACCTTCGTCGAGGCCTGCCGCGCCTGGAAGAAAGTGACGGGGTCGCTGCCGATCGATGTCACGTTCCTGATCGAAGGCGAGGAAGAAGTCGGCTCGAAGAACTTCGTGCCGTTCATCGAAGCCAACAAGGACGAGTTTAGGGCGGACTACGTGCTGGTCTGCGACACCGGCATGTGGGACCGCGACACGCCGGCGATCACGACCTCGCTGCGCGGCCTGCTCTATGAGGAGCTCAAGATCACCGCCGCCAATCGCGACCTGCATTCCGGCGTGTTCGGCGGCAGCGCGATGAACCCGATCCGGGTGCTGACCAAAATTCTCGGCGGGCTGTTCGACGATGACAACCGTATCACTATTCCCGGGTTCTATGACGGGGTGAAGGACACGCCGCCGGACATTCTCGCGCAGTGGAAGAAGCTCGATTTCACACCGGACACGTTCCTCAAGCCCGTTGGGCTATCGATACCCGCCGGCGAGAAGGGCAGGCTCCTGGTCGAGCAGGCTTCCACGCGTCCGACCTGCGACGTCAACGGCATCTGGGGCGGATATATCGGTGAGGGCTCGAAGACGGTGATCCCGTCGCACGCATCGGCCAAGGTCTCGTTCCGGCTGGTCGAAGGCCAGGATCCCGCGAAGATCAGAAAGGCTTTCCGTGAGTACGTGACGGCGCGCATTCCGGGAGACTGCAAGGTCGAGTTCGGCGACCACTCCGCCGGGCCTGCGATAGCGCTCGACTGGAACATGAAGCCGCTCGCCGCGGCCAAGACCGCGCTGACCGAGGAATGGGGCAAGGAGACCGTGCTGATGGGATCGGGCGCCTCGATCCCGATCGTCGCAGACTTCAAGCGCGCGCTCGGGATGGATTCGCTGCTCGTCGGTTTCGGCCTCGACGACGACAACATCCACTCGCCGAACGAGAAGTACGACCTCCGCAGCTTCCAGAAGGGTATCCGTTCGTGGGCGCGCATCCTCGCGGCGCTGGCGGAGGTGAAGTAGTGCGCAGCTCTCTATCCTCATCCTCGTCATTGCGAGCGTAGCGAAGCAATCCAGAAATCCCTCCGCGGAGCCAGCCTGGATTGCTTCGTCGCTTCGCTCCTCGCAATGACGGGGCCAAATAAAAACGCCGCCCGGAATTGGGCGGCGTTTCATTCCAAAAGGCGTAGAGGTTCGTTGACCGCTACCCTACACCAAATCCCGAAAATTTCAAGACCGGTAGCCCGGAAGCTCGCGGTCCAGCTTGCGCAGCAGCGGCGGCCATACGAGGTTGGTGGCGCGCAACTCGGCGCGGTCGCGGTTGGCGAGCAGCTCGGTGTTCTTGTCGATCGCGACATCGTCGACCGGGTAGACCGGGGTGCCCAGCGCGCGCGTACGCACCTGCATCGAGCAGGCCCGCTCCAGGTGATACATGCGCTCGAAAGCCGAGGCGACCGAGCGGCCGACCGTCATCGTGCCGTGGTTGCGCAGCAGCATGTGGTTGTGGTCGCCGAGGTCCTTCTGCAGCCGCGGCCGCTCGTCATGGTCGAGCGCGATGCCCTCGTAGTCGTGATAGGCGAGGTCGTGGGTGACGAGCTGGGCGGTCTGGTTCAGCGGCAGCAGGCCTTCGGCGCTGCTCGAAACCGCGGTGCCGTCGAGGGTGTGGAGATGCAGCACGCAGATGGCGTCCTCGCGCACTTCGTGGATCGCCGAGTGGATGGTGAAGCCGGCGGGGTTGATGCTGTACTCGCTCTCGGAGAGCTGGTTGCCGTGCAGATCGACCTTGACCAGACTCGACGCCGTGATCTCGTCGAACATCAGCCCGTAGGGGTTGATGAGGAAATGATGGTCTGGGCCGGGCACGCGCGCGGAGATGTGGGTGTCGACCAAATCGTCCCAGCCGTAGAGCGAGACGAGGCGATAGCAGGCGGCGAGATTAACCCGTTGCTGCCACTCGGCCTCCGTCATGTTCGACGGCACTTCCTTCAGGCGCGCTTCCGCTGGCGACATGGCTGATCTCTCCGAACATCGTTGTTGCGGGGAGGGAGCCTAGTCTTGCCGCGACCTGCCAGCAAGGCACACAAAGCGCGGCAGTCCAGCGTAGCCCGCATGAGCGAAGCGACATGCGGGGCTGCCTGATAGGCCCCGGATGTCGCTGCGCTCATCCGGGCTACGGGCCGGAGGAATTTATTACGGCGCCGGGATCGAGAGCAGGCTGGAAATGCTGCTGCCGCGGATGTCGTAGACGCGGGCGAACACCACGTCGTCGCGCTTGATCTCGACCAGCACCGGCGCGGTGAGGCCCTTGCAGTAGAACTCGCCGAGCGTCATGGCGAAATCGGCGGCATTGGAATCCCAGCCGATGGTGAAATCGGGACCGAGCGCGACCTGGGCGGGGCGCTGCGGACCGCACACAGCGACCTTCCATTTGCGGTTGCGCGGCGGCACTTCCTGGCGTTCCACCAGCTGCTCGCGCAATTCGTCGGAGGCCTGCTTCAGCGCCAGACCCCAATAGTCCAGCATGAAGCGGTCGTCGGCACCGCGCACGGTGCCGGCGATGTGGTTGAAGTGGGTGTATTGATAGGGATGCAGCCGGATCATCTCGGCCAGCGAGAGCGCAAGGCCAAAGCAGAAGGTGGCGAGCACGACCGGTTGCCAGGTGCGGTGCTTGGCGCGCAGGCGCTCCATGGCCCAGCCAAAGGCGACGCCACCGAGCACCGCCATCGGCGGGATCACGAAGACGAAATGGCGGATGCCGTTGTACAGCGCCGGCCGCTTCACCATCGCGATCGCGAGCGGCAGCGTCGCGGCGAGCGTGAGCATCAGCAGGATGGTCTTGCGGCGAGCGGGAACCTCACTACGCGGCAGCAGTGCGAAGGTGCCGATCACGGCGCCGAACATCAGCACCAGCATCACCTCGGGCAACTGAAGCGCGAACAGCGTCGGCAGATAGGACCAGGGCATGTCGGGCACGGATACGATCGCGCCGTCGAACATCTCCTTCCAGGGTTTCTCGAAGAAGTGCGAGAAGTAGGTCAGCGCCTCGAAGGGATTGCCGGGCTCCATGATCGACCACGGCCAGATCAGCCCCATCACGAGGTAGCCGAGCACGAGGCCGGGCAGCAGCACGTAGACGACATGAGCGAAGCGTCGGACCGACTCGCGGAGGCCCTCGCTGCGCAGTTCCTCCAGGAACAGCGGCATGAAGCCGATCACGGCATAGACCAGCGCAAGGCCGCCGAGGATGCGGGTGCCGAGCGAAAGGCCGGCACCAAGGCCGACGATGAGGATCGTGCGCGGCGAAGGCTGCGGATATTCTTCGGCGAGGCGGACGAGGCCCAGCATCAGGATGATCATGGCCACCGCGAAGGGCGCATCCTTCGGGTTCATGAACATGTGGCCGTAGAAGATCGGGCAGAGCGCGAGCAGCAGGAGTGAGGCAAGTCCCGCAAGGGGGCCGCCGACACGGCGGCCGAGCCGCCACGTCACCGCAAGTCCGATCACGCCGACGACGGCGCCGACCAGACGGCGCGTCTCGAACAGCTCGAGCGGAATCACCTTGTGCAGGAGGGCCGCGACCATGTCGAAGCCGCCGCCATACATGTAGAGATTGGCGAAGGAGAGTGCCGCGGTGTCCTTGAAACCGGAACCGAACATGCGCAGCAGCAGGTCGGCATATTCGGCGTGGGTGTAGTCGTCCCAGCCGAGCCCATAGTCGCGGAAAGTCAAGCCAGCAATGACGGCGACCGCGGCCAGCACCAGCATGGCGAGATCGTCGCAAGTCCGTTCAACCGAGCGCCGCAGAGGCGTGTCGATCGCCGAAGTCGTGATGGATGTCATGGCTATTGGTGACCCGGAATCCCCTCTTGGCCCTGCTGGTGCGCGCGGGCCACTTCCCCGGAATCCCTATAGCGCAGTTCCATTACCAAGTAATTGGGCATTATGGCTAAATTCCTGATGCAACGCAGCAAATCCGACCACATCGAGAGCAGCTTAGAAGTAGCGAGCCGTAGCTGAAGGGAATGTGAATAAGTCCCTGATTTCCTTTCCTTTAGGAACGCAGGCTATAATTCGACGTTGGCGTGGAACACCGGATGACGGTATCGTGGCGTGACGAGTGTCGCGTGTGGATGCGCGGCCGGGGGTGAGTTCGATGACCTTGGCTTTGTTGATCGCTGGGATTTTCGCCGTTTTGGCGGGCCTCCTTGCGATCCTGTTCGGCTTCACCGTCAGGGAATTCAGTCTCGGCAGTACCCTCATAATCTCCGGCACCATCGGCGTCTGCTCCGGACTGTTACTGGCCGGCCTCTACGTCGTGGTCGCGGAACTGAAGGGCATTGCCCGCCGGCTGGCTGGGTCCATCGCACCATCCGACGTTCGGGTCAGGCCCGTGCTGCCGGGTCTCGGGATGGCTGGAACGCCTGCCCCCGCGACTGAGCCGGGAGCAGAGAAGATCGAGCCGGCGCCGCCGTTGCCGGCCGCAGGACCGCCGCCCTGGCAGAACGAAGCAGCCGCGCGCGAGCGTCCGCGCGCCGAGCCTCCGCCAGCACCGGAAGCTCCGAGCCCGCCGGAGGTTCCGGAACCGCCGCGCCGGCGCAACCTGCTGTTCGCCTCGACCTCCCGCAAGGAGCGCGAGCGCGCGGAGGCGAAGACCGGCGAGGGCTTGCCGCCCCTGCCGCATGCCGAGCCATCCGCGGAGCCTGCCGCTCCGGAGACGCCGCCAGCGAGCTTTGACGACGCCTGGCCGAAGCCGGACCGTATGAGGCCTCCGGAGCCGCCGGCCGCCTCGCGGCGCCCGCCACCGCGCTCGCCGTCGACCTTCGCGGAGGCTGCTCCGCCGCCCGCACCGGAGCCGGCGGCCGCGGCCGAACAGGCGCCCGTGACCGTGCTCAAATCCGGCATCGTCGACGGCATGGCCTATTCGCTCTACTCCGATGGTTCGATCGAAGCCCAGATGCCGGAGGGGATGATGCGCTTTGCCTCGATCGACGAGCTGCGCTCCCACCTTGACCAGCGCGGGGCTTGAGAGCTGGCGCAGGCAAAGTAAAGCGCTGGTGTTCTTGTTGCTTCGTCAGTAAATCGGCCCATACTCCTCAGTCGTTCCATTCAGCCGAACGTATTGTTGACATGGAATACTCTGACGTCGTCTCTCCCGTGAGACGCAAGGTGGAGAAAGGCGGGGCCGATGTCGGATGCCGGGGCTAAGAATTTCATTGAGCTGACGGCGAGCATCGTGTCGGCCTATCTCAGCAACAATCCGACGCCTGCAACTGAGATTCCGAACCTGATCAGCCAGGTGCACGGCGCGCTGGTGCGCGTTTCGTCGGGCCGCACCGAGACGGCGCCGCTCGAGCCGGCGAAGCCGGCGGTCTCGCTGAAGAAGTCGATCGCGCCCGATTATCTGGTCTGTCTGGAAGACGGCAAGCGCTTCAAGTCGCTGAAGCGCCATCTGCGCACGCAGTACAACATGACGCCGGAGCAATATCGCGAGAAATGGGGCCTGCCGGCCGACTATCCCATGGTCGCGCCGAACTATGCGGTGGCCCGCTCGCAGCTTGCGAAGCAGATGGGACTGGGACAGCAGCAGCGGAAACGGAAGTAGAATTTCTACGACGCTTCCGCGAGCGCCTCTTTCGCGTCGGTCTTGATGCGCTCGACCATCGAGCGCAGGCCGTTGGAACGCTGCGGCGTCAGATGATCGCGAAAGCCGAACTCGTCGAATACGGCAATGGCGTCGGTCGCAAGAATCTCCTGCGGCGTGCGGCCGGAGTAAAGCGACAGCACGATCGCCACCAGCCCGCGCACGATATGGGCGTCACTGTCGCCGCGATATGTCAGGATCGGCGCGCCGCCATCGCGATGATCGATCAGCTTTTGAAGCCAGACCTGGCTGACACAGCCATTCACCTTGTTCTCGGCCGAGTGCTCGGCCTCGGACATCGGTTCCAGGGTGCGGCCGAGCTCGATGACGTACCGATAGCGGTCGTCCCACTCGTCCAGAATCTCGAAATTGTCCCTGATTTCGTCGATCGTCGTCATGCTGGCCCAAAGTTCCCGTTCAGGCCAATATAGGGACGCGAAGCGCCAAAATCGATAGGGTTTGGGCGCTAATTCGCCGTCGCGGGCGCCGGGCCGCGCCATTCCAGCGCGAGGTCGTCCTGGGACAGGGTGTCGCGCGGCGCCTCGCTGGTTGCGGTATCGCCTTCGCCGGCCAGCGCGATCGAGCCGGTGTGGTCGGGCGCCTTCTTGTCGGTCTTCTCGAGCTGCTCTTTCTTGTCGTTGATGATCTGGTAGATCTTCTTCGCACCGTCCTGCGCGCGCTGACCGATGATGGTCGCGGCCTGTCCGCCGACCTCGCAGGCTGCGGGCTGGCGCTTGCAGAACTGGGTCATGTCGGAGACGGCCGCGGTCGCAGCCTGCACCGCGTCGGCAGCGCCGATCTGCGGCAGCTTGTCCGATTCGGGCGTCTTGTCCCGCGGCAGGAGCACCAGCACCAGCCCGAGCCAGAATGTGATGCGAAGCAGAAAGCGCATCTTGCGACCTGTATGTTAGAGCCCGCCGCGGCGATCTCCGCGGATGTCGGACCTAGCAACTCTCGATAAATCGCAAGTGATTGCCTTCCGCTTAATTCGCGGAAAATTGACTCAAGAATCTTTGCAATCGACGTGTCGTAAATTTTGGATTGACGTCCACGCCCGTGATTCTGCCGCCACGCCCGTCCACCATTTCGAAACCATGCGGACCACGGTGAAACCCTGTGTTCACCATCCCCGCTGATGACGTCGTCAAATCGTCTAAAAAGCCCTGCGATGACGCGGTGTCTGGCGGCCCGCCGCGCTGCCTTAGTGTTCGTTTAAGGTCGCTCTGACACGGTGGCTCAACGATAAGGAGGCGTTCCGGCGCGTCTTCCCGACGAATGAGCCGAAGCGCGAGACCCGTGACAGTTTTGAGTATCATCCGCGATTGTCTCGATGCGCTGCTGCATCCCTCCGCGCGTTACGACGCGCTGACGCGAGCGCGCCATCGTGCCTTCATGGCCCCGCGGCTGCTCGGCAGCCTGGCCGCCTTCGCCGCATTCCCGGTCTATCTCGCCATGCGCGGCGCGCCGAGCGCGATCGAGGTCGCAGCCTTCGCCTGGCTGATTGCGCCGATCCTGTTGTCCTGGTTCCTGTCGCGCACCGGCCGTTACGAAGGCGCGCATGTGCTGTCGTCGCTGGCGCTCGCGGGCCTGATCATGGCGGTCGCGGTGACGACCGGCGGCATCGAATCATTCGCCGCGATCTGGCTGGTCGTGGTCCCCCTCGAAGCTGCGCTGTCGGCCTCGCGCCGCGTCGCGGCCTTCGCCTCGCTGCTGGCGCTGTCCTGCGCGGGCATCCTGATTCTCGTCAGCCAGCTCGGCTGGCTGTCGATTGGCGACACCAGCGCCGCGGAACGCGGGGTGCTGATGGCGTTCGGCGTCGCCTCGGCGACCCTCTATGCCGCAGGCCTTGCCTTCGGTGCGGAATCGCTCGCGCGCACCAGCGTAGCGCTGCTGTCGCGCGAGGAGGAGCGTTACCGCCTCCTGGCCCGGAACATGAGCGACGTCATCTCGCGGCATCAGCGCAACGGCGCGGTGCAGTTCATTTCACCGGCGGTGGAAGCCATGCTCGGCGTGCCCGTCGCGCAACTGCTCGGCCACGGTCTGTTCGATCGCGTCCATGTCGCCGATCGGCCGGCGTATCTGACGGCGCTGTCCGATGCCGCGCGCGGCGACGTGCGCAGCGTCGAGTTCCGGTTGCGCCGGGAGCGTGCCGGCTCTGAGCGCGGCCAGGTTGATTTCATCTGGGTCGAGATGCGGTGCCGCCCGCTCGATCAGGATATGGGCCGTGATGCCACGCGCGAGGCCGATGTCGTCGCCGTGATGCGCGACGTCACCGACCGCAAGCTCTCCGAGCAGGCGTTTGATCAGGCGCGCAGCGCTGCAGAGGCGGCCGACGCGGCCAAGACGCGCTTCCTCGCCACCATGAGCCATGAGCTGCGCACGCCGCTCAACGCCATCATCGGCTTCTCCGAGATGATCACGCAGGAGCAGACCTTGATGCTGGGCGCGGCCCAGCGGAGGGAATACGCCCAGCTCATCAACGATTCCGGCCAGCATCTGCTTTCGGTCGTCAACGGCATCCTGGACATGTCCAAGATGGAATCGGGCAATTTCGAGATTGCGGCGGAACCGTTCGCGCCGCGTGCATCATTGATGCACTGCTGCAATCTGCTGGCGCTGAAGGCGCGGGAGAACGGCGTCGATCTCGTCACCGATGCGCCGCAGGACCTGCCTGTCATGACCGGCGATCCGCGTGCCTTCAAGCAGATCGTGCTCAACCTCGTCGCCAACGCGGTCAAGTTCACCGAGCGCGGCGGTCAGGTCACCGTCACGGCGGCGGTCTCGGGCTCGCAGCTTGCGCTGCGCGTCAGCGACACCGGAATCGGCATCGCGCCTGACGATCTCAAGCGCATCGGCGCGCCGTTCTTCCAGGCCGGCAAGACTTATCAGCGCCGTCACGAAGGTACCGGCCTCGGACTTTCGATCGTGAAGAGCCTCGTGGCGTTGCATCTCGGCGAATTGACGGTACAAAGCAGGCTCGGCGAGGGCACTGCCGTCACCGTCAAGCTGCCGCTGGTCTACACGCCGCAGGCCAAAACTTTTGATGCCAAAACTTCTGAGGCCAAGATGTCCGACAGCAAGGCGAGCGAGAGCAAGATCGCGACCTTGACGCCGGTGCTGCGCCAGGAACTTCAGCACCACGAACTTCAGGACCATTCTCACGACCAAGTTCAGGACCAACCCGCTCTGGTGAAGAAAAGTGCCTAAGAAGTCCGCCAAGAACGAAGCCGCTCCGCGCCGCCGTGGCGCCAAGGCTGCGGTGATCGATGTCGAGACCGAGCGCAATCTCGTGCTGCGCGTGCTGCTGCATAGCCCCAAGGATACCCTGGCCGGTCTCGTCGCCGTTGCCGCCATCGGCGCGATCGTTGCCAATGCACTGTTCCTCCAGACCGGCCGGCATCCGGCGCCGATGTTCGGCACCGTGATCAATCTTCCCGCACCGTCGTCCCTGGCGCTGTCGAACCCTTTGCCCCGTTCGCGTCCCGTCGGGGCCGATACCTCGCCGCTCGAGCCGAGAGCGACGGAGTTTCGTGCTGAGTCCAGATCTGCCGAGCCCAGACCTGCGGAAAAGCCGCCGGAGAGGCCCGTCGAGGCGACCGCATCGACGCCGCGCTCGGGCGATCCCATGACCAATCTGGTCAAGCAAACGATTTCGGCGCCGCCCTCCGTCGCGCGTCCGCCGGCGCCGATCCCCGTGCATCAGGGCTCGGCCGCGCGGCGCATCGCCGGCGTGCAGCGCGCGCTGTCCGAATACGGCTACGGGAATTTGAAGATCACGGGCGCGATGGGCGCCGAGACCCAGTCCGCGATCCAGAAATTCGAGCGCGAGCACAAGATGCAGGTCACCGGCCAGCTGTCCGACCGCCTGCTCCGCGAGCTCGGCGCCGCGATCGGCCACCCCGTCGAATAGTCTACGCTTCGCCGAGACCGAAGCCCGAAGGCTGGTGCTCATTGCCGCGCTGGCTTATCGTGCGCGCATGCGTTTGAAATCAAACATCTGGGTCTCAGCCTATCTGCGCCGGTGCCAGACCGAGGGCGTGTACGGCGCGGTGCGTCGTCGCGGCGCGGAGGAGGCGGGTGCGGTGTTCGTGAAGGTCTCGCTGCTTGACGGCAATGCGATGCTCTACGTGCCCGCGCCGCAGACCTCTTATGACGACGGTCGGCCGGTCGATCGTTTCTTCGTGCCGCTTGCGCCGCAGCCGATGCCGGAGACCGCGGTGGAGGAGCGCCTGAACAAAGAGATCCGCTTCGACTCCGACATCTGGATCGTCGAGACCGAAGACCGCGCCGGGCGGCATTTTCTCGAGCTGGCGAAGACCTGATCAGGACGCTATTGCGTCGTCATGGCCGGGCTTGTCCCGGCCATGACGATCTTGCTTGCGCCACCGAAGAACGTGGATGCCCGGGACAAGCCCGGGCATGACGAGCTTGTGGAGCAAGCGACCGCATCAGGTCGCACTCGCCTCTAGCGATCCGATGATCCGCTGGTGCCGGTCCGCACCGCGGGCGCGGAGCCGGGCTGCACGCCCGGGCGTGCCTGGCTTGCGCCCGCACGCGCGCGCTGGCGCTCGCTGTCGTGCAGCGACGGCTGGTACTTGGCGCGGGTGACGGCGAGCGTCGAGCCGCGCCAGGCGGCCAGCATCACCAGAGCCGAGCGATCGCTGAGACGATCGTAAAGACGCGACAGCCGGTATACGTCGGTCACGGAGTTGCCGATCTCCGGCTTGAAGAACAGCAGGATGCGCTGGAACACCGGGCTCGGCATGTCGAGTGCGCGCGCGGCGACCGCGAGCGCTTCGCCGCTTGCATCGTCGACGATCTGGGCTGCGACGCGCGAGGGCAGGATCAGGCTGTCGCCGAGCTCGGAGGTGAAATTCTCGAGATCGCCCGCGATCGCCGCCATCTCGAGGATCTGGATCGCGCGCTTGGCGCGTACCGTCGGAATCCGCGGCGCGGCCTTCAGCGGGGTCTGCGCCAGATTGTGCAGGATCAGCGCGCGCTCGGCGGCGCCCGCGCGGAAGAACATGTCGTGGATATCGGCCGCGTCCTTTGGCTGCATCGCCATGTTCGAGGCCATGCGCAGCTCGGCGTCGGTTGGCGTGCGAACCGGCAAGGGGGCAGGAGGGGGGGCAAGGGCGGGCGCCGGGATTTCCCGCGCGAGCGGAACCCTGCGGCCCTCCTGCGCGGCCGACAGTCCGAGCTTCTGTTTGATCGGGGCCGGCGTCGACGGATAGATCGCAAGCCGCGCCTTGACGGCCGCGCGCGTCGCGTCGTCGACCTGGTCGATCAGTCGCGTGGCGAGCTCGACGAACTGGCGCTGCTCGTCGTCGCTGTGGGTGCTCGACTGGACATAAAGGTCAGTCAGCACGCGCAGCAGCGTCGGACGAACATCGACGCCTTCGCGACGGGAGAGGGTCATCAGCCCGTCGAATCCTGGAAACAACGACTTGGTCATGGAGATACGCGACCTGGAAAAGATACTCGCCGTCAGCCTATCGCGGGCTCCTTTAAAGGCTCGTTAAGGAAAACGAGGCGTGAAGCCGAACGCATGCTTTGAAGCGGTCTCGTGCCGCAACGGGACGCCGGGTCCCGCCCGTGCGGTTACGGTCCCGCCGGCACGTTTACACCCCGTTAACCATGAACTGATCTTAATGATCGCCATGTTGCAGAGGCGCGCCGGGTCGCGTGGCAATTGAAGAGAGCTGATATGGGGACCATCATCGAATTTCCGGCCGGTCGCCGGGTGGGCGCGTCGGGAGACGTGGCTCCGCGCGCGGACATGGGCACGATTTTGATCCTTCCCGTGATCCGCATCGAGCGCGAGAGCGACGAAACCAGCGGCGATCACGGGCCGGAGCAGGGCACAGCGCCGGGGCGCCGTCGTCGTCGCCGCTAGCCTTCGGCCTTTGCAATGCCGGAGAACCTCCGCCAGATCCGGCCCGTCGTAACGGCCATCATGCTCGCATCGCTGGGCGCGACGCTTGCCGCCTGTAGCGGGGGCGATTTCGGCCGGACCCGCGCCGACATGCGCAGCGACGACATGCATCGCTGGCTGGGCGCGGAAGTGACCTCCAGCATCGGCCTGAAGCCATCCCAATTCCAGCTCACGGACGAGGAGCGCCAGCTTCGCGACCTCGCCTATCCCCTGATCGAGCCGCCGCTGTCGCGGCCGGCCTGGAAGAGCGTGTTCGGCGACTACAAGGCGCTGCCCTCGCCGTGGCGGCAAAAGATCGTGTTCGACCGCACCATGTACGGACGCACGCTGATCGACGAGCCGCACCGTTCGCATTCCTCGCGCTATGCGCAGCTGATGGAGGACGTGCGCAACGACATCACCCGCTTCGAGCCGTTCTTCGCCTCCGCGATCCGCGTCATCGACCTCGACAGGAAGCGCAATGCCAGCATGGCGCGTGTCTCCTCCCTCTCTCCGAAGGAGAAGGAGGACGCAGTCGAGCGCATGCAGGAGAATTCGCTGATCATCCAGTGGGTGCAGCAGTGCCTCGAGCAGCGCGTCTCGTCCTATCGCTGGGGTCTGGAGCGGCTGGTGATCCAGGCGCCCGACGGCATGGCCGCCGATGCCGACCGGCTGATCGGCGAACTCGCCGCCCAGACCGCCAACCCGCCAGTCGCGGCCCAGCCGCCCTACGGCCGCGCGGTGATCTCGAAGGGCTGATCCGCGCAGCCCCGCAGCCTGTCCGAGGGCGGTCATCTTACTCCGCGGCCCATCAATCGCGGTCGGCCTGAAGCCGCCTGTCTGTGCGCGATCCAGGGGCCCGTGCCGTCCGTAGCCGTCCAGGCCTGTCGAGGCGATCAGGGAACCGCATGATGGCCCTTGTCCTCCCGGGCCGGCTGGATAGGATAGCCCCGTTTCTTCAAAGTCATTTTTCCGAAGGTCCTTCAAGATGAGCTTAGACGCCGCGCGTCCTTGCAAGAGCCGTCTGGCCGTTTCCCCCCGCCACCTGCTGGTCCTTGCCGTTCTGCTGGGATCAACCTGCTCCGCCGCCGCACTGACCAAGGAGGCCGCGATTGAGAATTGCCGGATGACCGTCGGCAAGCCGATCGTGCACGCTTGCATGCAGGCCCAAGGGGGCCGCAAAGCCGGCGCCGATCTCGAGGGTTGCCGCGCCAAGGCCTCGCCTCAAGTCAGGGCCTGTGTGATGGCGGCCCTGAACGCCGCCAATGGCCGCGCCAACGTCGCGGTCGAGCTTCCGAAGGAAGCTGCACCCAAGCTCGAACCCGGCACGGCGCTGCCAAAGGATTTCGTCGCGCCGCCCCGCACCATCGCCGACATCACCGCGATCCTCGACAGCGAAAAGCCCGACTCGAAACTCCTCGCGGAGCTGAAGGCGGATGCGGATTCGACACCGACGGGAAAGGAATCCCGCGCGGATCTCGCGCAATTCTATTTCGACCGCGCTAATGCGCGCGCGCAGCTCGGCCGCCTCGCCGAGTCCATTGGCGACGCCGGCAAGGCCGTCGAGATCGGCCGTGGTGCGGTCGAGGCCAACATGATGGGTCGCATGCAGCAGCTTCTCTCGCTGCAATACGCTGCAGCCGGTGATCCAAAACGATCGCTCGAGGTTATCCAGCGCTTGTTGCGTGAGACGGCCACCCAGCCGGGGGCAAAAGGCTACCAATTGAGCGCCAACAGGTCCGTGGCCGGCAACCTCATCCAAATGGGCGATGTCGCCCAGGCAGAAGGCTATCTGCGCCGCACCCAGTCCGCGATCCAGGAAGCGCGTACCAGTGGTCATCCGAACTGGCGCGCCTCCTACGCGCGCCTGGGACAGAACTGGGAAGGGGAGCTCGAGGCCACACGGGCCCTGATCTTCGAAGCGCGCGGGCAGTTTGCGGAGGCCGAGGCCGCCTATCGCGTGTCGGAGCAGCGCAAGCGTGCGGGCATGAAGGGCGTGATGGACTCGGACAATCCCCCGGCGGAAACCGTCATGCTGCAGGCAATCGACAACCTCGTGCTCAGCCAGGCTCGCATGAAGGCGCGGCAGGGCCGGCTGGCCGAAGCCGAGGTCGACGCACGCCGCGCGCTGCTCTCGCGCCTGAAGGATACCGGCAAGTACAATCCGGTGACGCCGCGTTACGTGATGGGACTCGCCGGTATCCTCGTCGAGCAAGGTCGCTACGAGGAAGCCGAGCAATTGGGCCGTGTCGCTCTGGAGATCAACAGGACGGTCGGCGTGCCAGACGATTCCCAGTCGACGGTGCAATTGCTCGCGCAGCTCGCCGGCATTCTGACGCTTGAGCGCAAGAACGCCGAAGGAAACGAGCTGTTCGCGCGCATCGACCGGGCGATCGCCAATTGGGAACCGCAGCGCCGTCAGGTCTTCGAGCTCAATCCGTCTCGCATCCTCTCGCTGTATAATTCCGGGCAGCTGGACGCAGGCATTGCCGCGGCCGAGCAACTCGTCAAGAAGCAGATCGCCCGGGTTGGGGAAAACCATTTCGATGCCGCTTCGGCGCGCGGCACCCTGGCGGTCGGCCTGATGCGCGCGCGACGCGACGCCGACGCGATCCGGGAATTCAAGGCGGCCATTCCGGTCATGATGGCGAACGCCAACGAAAACGCCGATGACGAGAACACGAGTGTGGTGGCGGCGCGCAGCCAGCGGCTGCAGGCAATCGTCGAGAGCTATCTCCTGCTGCTCGCGAGGGCCGAGGGCAACGGCATTGGCGAGGAGACCTTCAGTCTTGCCGACGCCGTTCGTGGTCGTTCGGTGCAGCAGGCGCTCGCGGCCTCCAGTGCGCGCGCAGCAGCAAAGGATCCCGCGCTCGCCGAGCTCGTCCGCAAGGAGCAGGACCTGACCAAACAGGTCAACGCCCAGCTCGGCACACTCAACAACGTGCTGGCGCTTCCCTCGGCGGAACGCGACGAAACGGGCGTTCAGCAGATCCAGGCTTCGATCGCGGCCTTGCGCGGCGAACGCGACAAGGCGCGCCAGCAGATCAAGCAGAAATTTCCTTCTTACGCCGATCTCGTCTCGCCCCGGCCGCCGAGCGTCGCAGAGATCCGCGCGACGCTTGCCGACAACGAGGCAATGCTGTCCTTCTATTTTGGCCAAAACGGCAGCTTCGTCTGGGCCGTGCCGAAGTCGGGGCCGGTGGCGTTCGCCGCCGTGCAAGCCAGGATCGGCGACATCGAGAGCAAGATTCGCAAGCTGCGCGAGGCGCTCGAGCCGCAGGCAGCCATGATCTCGGACATTCCGCCGTTCGACCTCAAGCTCGGCCATGAGCTCTATGAGCTGCTGCTCAAGCCGGTGGAGAGCGGCTGGAAACCGGCCAGAAACCTGATCGTCGTGACCAACGGGGCGCTGGGGTTGCTGCCGTTGTCGTTGTTGCCGACGGCGCCGGCAGAGGTGGCCGCGGACGAGGACCCGCTCTTCATCGGTTACCGAAATGTGCCGTGGCTGGCGCGGACTCATGCCGTATCGACGGTGCCGTCGGCGGCGGCGTTGCGCACGCTACGGCAATTGCCACCGGGCAAGCCCGGTCGCGGGGACCTCGTCGCCTTCGGTGATCCCTATTTCAACAGGGATCAGCAGGCCGAAGCGGACGGCGGGGGGGAGAAGGTTCAGGTCGCCGACGCCAGCGGCAACATCACGCGCGGTGGGCCGCTGAGGCGGCGCAACAGTCCCAAGCTCGAAGGCGTCGACAGCGCGGAACTCGGTATGTTGCCACGACTGCCCGATACCGCCGATGAGTTGAAATCGATTGCGCTGGCGCTGCAGGCAGACCCCTCGAAGGTGCTGTTCCTCGGCAAGAACGCCACCGAGAGCGCGGTGAAGACCATGAATCTTTCCGGTTTCAGGATCGTGGCCTTTGCGACGCATGGCCTCGTCCCGGGCGAGCTGAACGGGCTGACGCAGCCGGCGCTCGCTTTGTCTTCGCCGACGGTGACGGGTGAGGGCGGCGACGGACTTCTGACCATGGAGGAGATCCTCGGCCTCAAGCTGGACGCCGATTGGGTCATTCTGTCGGCCTGCAACACCGGGGCTGGCGCCGGCGCCGGGGCCGAGGCGGCATCCGGGCTCGGCCGCGCATTCTTCTATGCCGGAACGCGCGCGCTGCTGGTGACGAACTGGTCGGTGCATTCGCAGTCGGCGCGGCAATTGGTGACCGACTTGTTCAAGCGGCAGGCCGACGATCCCAAGCTGTCACGCAGTGAGGCGCTGCGGCAAGCGGCGATGGCCCTCGTCGATGGTCCGGGTTATCTCAACAGCGAAGGCAGGACCGAATTTACTTATGCGCATCCGCTGTTCTGGGCGCCGTATACAATCATCGGCGATGGCGGCTTGCGTTGACAACGGGGGAAGGGGTGCAGCGGAAATGAAGTGGATTGTCTTGCTCGGCTTCGTGGCCGGGGGATTGCTGTTCTCGGGCCCGTCGCGCGCCACGCCATTGATTACGGAAGAGGAAGCGAAGCTGCCGCCTCCGAAAGGCGCCGTTGCGGCCGACCGCCGTGGCATCCTGCGCGGTCCGAAGGTGGAATTCGTCTCCCCTGGCGCTTCCGTCAATTCGCCGATGCAGCTGGTGTTGAAATTCGAGTCGTTCGGCGGCGCAAAGATTGATCCGGATTCGGTCAGGATGATCTTCCTTCGAACGCCGAACGTCGATCTGACGCCCCGAGTCAAACCCTTCGTCAAGCTCGACGGCATCAACATGCAGGACGCAGAACTTCCGCCGGGCGAATACACGGTGCGTGTCGACGTCAAGGACAGTGACGGCCGCCCGGGCACGACCATCTTTACTTTGAAGGTCGCACCTAAGTGACGTGCCTTTACTGCTTGGCGGGAAATGCGAAGGGCGCGCTGGTTTGCGCATCCTGCGGGCGTGACATTGCCGCTCCCGCCACGCTGGTTGCGGAGCGCGACGAACTTCTGCGCAAGCGCGAGCATTTGCGCGACGAGCTAAAGCGGGCCAGAGACGAGATTGAGGCCGTCATGAGACGGAGGCATTCGCGCTAGCGATGGAATGTCCGTTTTGCGCCGAGACCATCAAGGATGAAGCCATCGCCTGCAAGCATTGCTCGCGGGACTTGCGTGCGATACGCCCGATACTGCTCGAGATCGAGGAGATCGTCGCCGATCTGGAAAGGCTCAGGCGCGATCTCGATCGCGTCAATGTCCGGCTCGAGCGCTACAAGAATCCGCTTCGCTATTACGGAACGCATGCGGTGCTCTATCTTGCGATTCCGTCTCTGCTGCTGGTAATCGCCCATGTGCTCGTGACCATCACCTTCAACGTGTCGCCGATCCCGCTGAGGATCGCATCTATCGCCATACCGCTCCTGTTCGGATTCCTCGCCTATCCGCTGCACCGGGTCTCCGCTCTCACGGCATTCGCACTGGCGTTCCTCACCGCAAGCGTCAGCATCATCGCGATGCTGACGGTGACTGGACTTCACGATCATGTCCCGATCCTGCCGGAAGCCTGGATCGAATGGCGGGAAGTGTTCGAGTACGGCGCCAGCATCCTGCTCGCCTTTGTCTCGGGGAACATCCTGAGCGTCGTGATCTTCCAGGTCCTGCCGCGAGTGCTGACGCAGGGCGGCAAGCCCAACGCGTTCGCCTTTCGCATGGCGCGCCTGCTCGGGCAACATGTCGGCGAAGAACAGCTGCGCCGCCGCGCCCGCCTGATACAGGACCTCATGCAGACTGTCGGGCCGCTGGCCGGCGTCGCCGCAACCGGCGTCGGCTCCATCTATGCCGGACTGAAAGGCTTGCTCGGATAGCTAGGCTTTCAAGGCCGGCGCATGCTCCGGGCCGGCTTCTGCTTCTCCTTCTCTTTCTGCTTCTGCTTCTGCAGCTTCCCGACAAGATCTTTCAGCGCATCCGGTAGCGACACGGATGCGCGATAGGCGACCCCGACCTCGCGCTTGACCTCGACCTCGATCTCGCGTCGGGCCTGCGGGTCGCGGCCGAAGAATGCGCTTTGCTCGCAATGGCAGCGGTCGATCAAGGGGACGCCGGCGAGATCGGCGGTGCGAAGCTTCTCCTTCAGTGCCAGCGGATGCGACGGCGGCAGCGCTGCGACATAACGTTCGCTCCACAGCGCCACGAAATGTTCGTCAGCGCGCAGCATGCTCTTGGCTATGATCCGCGCGTCGGCGCGCTCGTCGCTGTCGACGAGCCGGAGCGTGATGTCGCCGCGCGCCGTCAGCGGCTTGAGCAGTGCGATCGTCCGGGGCACGTCGAGCGTGCGCATCAGGCCGAGCGTCACATTGGTCTTGGTGCTCGGTCTCCTGAACATGCTGCGTGCGGCATCGGCCTCGTCGATGATGCGGCGGGCCAGCGCATGAAACTGCTCCGCCGAGGCGCTCGGCCATTGCGGCATCGCGGTGCGATCAGGCGCCAATTGGCTGCTGCATGCCGGCGACAGCTATTTCCATCACGGCCAGCTCGACGCATCGCCGCGCATGCCGCTGGTGCTCGGCTATTTCCAGCGCCGTGCCGATATGGACCGCAAGATGCGGATCGCCAACCAGGCCCGGCTGCGCGCGCTGAAGCTGAACCACGGCGACCGCGTCACGATCGTCAACAGCCATGATCCCGTCGATTACGAGCGTTGCCGCTGCAACGCGCATTGATCGCGCCCGTCAGCGCTGTCCGTCGTGCACGGAGATCGCGGAAGCCGCGAGGCCCCCGATGCGCGCGTGAGGCCGGCCGCCGGTCGCCATCACGAGCCCGAAGGCGATCTCGTCGCGCCGTGGCGAATCCCACAGCGTCATCTCGGCGGTGCCGAAATGGCTGCGAACATAGGCGGCGTGGATATGGCCGAGCGGGACCATCAAGACAGGCGCCCCGTCAGCCTATCGCGCTTCGACCACCTCGCCATCCTCCTTCACGAACCGGCCGACGGGATGGTCGAGGAGATCGATCACGGCCTCCGAAGGCCGGCACAGGCGCGTGCCCTTGGGCGTCACCACGATCGGACGGTTGATCAGGATGGGGTGCGCGAGCATCTGGTCGACCAGCTCGTCGTCGGACCATTTGGTGTCGTCGAGGCCGAGCTCCTTATAGGGCGTGCCTTTCTCCCGCAGCAACTCGCGAACGGAGATGCCCATGGCCTTGACCAGCTCGACCAGCTTTTCGCGGGATGGCGGCGTCTTCAGATATTCGATGACGACCGGCTCGGCGCCGCTCTGCCGGATCATCGCCAGCGTGTTGCGCGAGGTGCCGCAGGCGGGGTTATGATAGATCGTGACGCTCATGAGGTAGTCTCCGCGATTGGGATGGGGCCTCGCGCCTGGGGCTGTCCGAGCAGCCAGTTCATCAACAGCATGGCGGCAAAAGCTCCGCAGAGCTCCGCGAGAATAAATCCGGGCAGGTCGGCGGGACGTATGCCCGAGAACGTGTTCGTCAGCGACCTTGCGATGGCTACCGCCGGATTGGCAAACGAGGTTGAGGCCGTGAACCAGTAGGCCGCCGTGATGTACAGGCCGACCAGCCAGGGGACCGCCGTCCGCTGAAACCGGATGCCGGCCAGGATCGTCGCGACCAGGCCGAAGGCGGCGACCGCTTCGGCGAACCATTGCGATCCTCCGGTTCGCATCTTGGTCGAGAGATCGATCAGCGGCAGTCCGAACATCAGATGCGCCGCCATGGTTCCCGCGATGCCGCCGGCGATCTGCGCGGCCACATAAAGCGCAGCCTCGTTCACCGGCAGCTCGCGCTTGCCGGTGAAGACCAGCGTGACCGCCGGATTGAAGTGCGCGCCGGAGATCGGTCCGAGCACGGTGATCAGGACGACCAGAATGGCGCCGGTCGGCAACGTGTTGCAGAGAAGCGCCAGGGCGACGTCTTTGGTCAGCGTCTCCGCCATGATGCCGGAGCCGACCACCGTGGCAACGAGAATACCTGTGCCCAGCGCCTCGGCCGCGAGGCGTCGCGGAAGGTCGAACTGGTCCATCAGCCGGCCTCCGGGGTCGAGCGTGCCGCACCGTCGGAGCGGCCGATCTCGCGCAGCTTGGTGCCGAGCGAGAGCTTGTCGATGCTGCGCAGGGGAAGATTGACGAACGTCCCGATCCGGTTCTTGAGATAGCGGAACGCAGCATTGAACGCCGCCTGTTGTTCCAGCGCTGCGCCTTCCACCGCGGCAGGGTCTTCGATACCCCAGTGCGCGGTCATCGGCTGTCCCGGCCAAAGAGGACAGGCTTCACCGGCCGCGTTGTCACAAACAGTGAAGACGAAATCCATGACAGGTGCATCAGGAGCGGCAAATTCCAGCCAGCTCTTCGAACGCATCCCGTCGATTGGGTAGTCCATGGTTTCGAGCGTGTGCAGGGCCAGCGGGTGTACCGCGCCTTTTGGCGTGCTGCCGGCGGAGAACGCCCGAAAGCGGCCGGCACCGTCCTTCCGGAGGATCGACTCGGCGAGGATTGAGCGCGCCGAGTTGCCGGTACACAGGAACAGGACGTTAAACATGCGATCGGACACGGCTTCGCACCTTTCGTTTTGGCGAGCAGCAGGCCTGAAGGCTATCGACGACCGGCTCGCAAACTTCCGGCCGCCCGCCGCAGCAATCCCGCAGCAGGAAGACCGCAACGTCGCGGAATTCGGCAAGGTTGGCGCGGTAGACGATCGAGCGGCTGTGTCGTTCGGAGGTGACAAGGCGCGCGCGCGTCAGGATCGACAGATGCGCCGACAGCGTATTCGCCGGGACTTCCAGCAGGCGGGCGAGATCGCCGGCCGCAAGGCCGTCGGGCTCGTGCCTGACGAGCGTCCGGAACGCCTCCAGACGGGTCGACTGGGAGAGGGCTGCGAGGGCGAGGACGGCTTCTTCAGTTTCCATATATCCAGACTTATGGAAATATAAAAGGAAGTCAATCGGGAAATCATGTGGCCCCGCCTAGAATGCCCGGGATCCATATTTCGAAAATTCTAGAAATACAGTTGACAGCAATTATCGACCCGGCGCATCTTGGCGGCCATGAAGATCGACGACGCAGCAGCACGCCTCGAAGCCTTGGGCAACCGGACGCGACTCCAGATCTATCGTGCCCTGGTGCGGGCAGGGCACAAGGGCATGCCCGTGGGTCGATTGCAGGACAAGCTGAAAATCCCGGCCTCGACGCTGTCGCATCACATCAAGACCCTGGTCTCGGTCGGGCTCGTCAGCCAGGTCCGGGAATCGACGACGCTGATCTGCCACGCAAACTTCGACGCGATGCGGGGTCTGGTTGATTTCCTAGCGGCGGAGTGCTGCGCAGACGAAGTCAGATGCAAGACGACGCAAACGGCGGCCTGATCATTTTTTCGGGTCGAGTTATTCGATGGTTCTAGAATGATGGGAGTAATGGCATGAGCGACGCAAAGACGGTAGCCATCATCGGGGCAGGGCCGGTCGGTCTGGCCGCGGCCGCGCATGTGCTCGAACGCGGCATGTCGCCCGTCGTGCTGGAGGCCGGACCCGAAGCGGGGCACGCGGTGCGCCAGTGGCAGGAGGTCCAGCTCTTCTCGCCGTGGGAATACAATTTCGACAAGGCCGCCGCGCGCCTGCTCGCGCCGACGGGATGGAATTCGCCGGACCCGGGCGCCTATCCGACCGGCGGCGAACTGCTCGATCGATATCTGACGCCGCTTGCGACGCGAACGCCGTTGCGCGAGGTGGTCCGGACATCCAGTCGCGTCTCGGCCATCAGCCGCGTCGGCTTCGACAAGGCGAAGACGAAGGGGCGTGAGCAGGCGCCGTTCGAAATCCGCTACCAGAACGGCAAAGGTCCTGAAGTGCTGCGCGCGGATGCGGTGATCGATACATCAGGCACATGGTTCTCGCCCAATCCGGCCGGAGCTAATGGCCTGCCCGCGATCGGCGAGCGCGAATGCGCCGGCCACATCGCTTATGGCATGCCCGATGTCCGTGGTGCCGGCCGCGCCAGATATGCCGGCAAGACCACCGCGGTGCTCGGCGCCGGCCACTCCGCGGTGGGCACGCTGATCGATCTCGTGCATCTCGCGGACGAGGTGCCGGGGACGCAGGCGATCTGGCTGTTGCGCGGCGCCGATCCCGCCAAGGCGTTTGGCGGCGGCCGGAATGACAAGCTTGCCGCGCGCGGAGAGCTCGGCAGCGCCTTCGCTGCGCTCGTTGCCTCCGGGAAGATCAGGGTGGAAACCGAATTCGGCGTCACGCAACTGTCGGACTCCGAAGGCCGTCTCGAGATCGCGGCCGGCTCGGGCTGCGGCGGACGGAGCGTGATCGTAGACGAGCTGATCGTCTCGACCGGCTTTCGTCCCGATTTTTCGTTCCTGTCCGAATTGCGCCTGCGGCTCGATCCTGCCATCGAGGCGCCGGTCGCCCTGGCGCCGCTGATCGATCCCAGCGAGCACAGCTGCGGCACGGTGCGCCCGCACGGCGCGCGCGAGCTCGCGCACGACGAGCCGGGCTTCTACATGGCGGGCATGAAGTCGTATGGCCGCGCGCCAACCTTTCTCATGATGACAGGATATGAGCAGGTGCGCTCGATTGCGGCCGATCTCGCCGGCGACAAGAAAGCCGCCGCAAGGGTGGAGCTCGTGCTGCCGGAGACCGGCGTCTGCTCGCGCGGCAGCGTCGAGTCCACTGAAGCCGCATCAGGATGTTGCGGTGGGCCGGCGAAGCAGGAACCGACGGCCTGTTGCGCCGCCGACGAGGCGGCAAAGAAGGCCGGCGCTTCGGGCTGCGGTTGTTCATGAAGTTGGGTCTTGCAGGTAAAGCCGGAGAGTTGCCCATTGTGGTTCGTGCGCCGTTTCGGCGTGGGGGCGGGAGGGCAGCATTCGTAACTTGAGCGGCCGGTCCCTGATCGCGGTGATGTGCATCGGCCAGGTCGGCAATCTGCTGCCGCATGTGACGCTGTCCGCGAATCTGGCGCAGCATCTGATGCCGGCGTGGGGCCTGTCGGCGGCCGAAGGCGGGTTGATGGCGAGCGGTTACGCGTTCGGCTACATGCTCGCCGTGCCGGTGCTGACGACATTAACCGACCGGATCGACGCACGGCTCGTCCTGCTCTGGGGCTCGATCGTCAGCGGGCTGGCGACCGCAGCGTTCGGACTCTTCGCGCAAGGGTTTTGGTCCGCGACCGCGATCTGGTCCCTGGCAGGACTTGGATTTGCCGGCGCCTACATGCCGGGCCTGAAGGCGCTGACGGATCGGCTTCCCGCCGGAGACACCTCGCGCGCCGTCACGCTGTACACGTCGAGCTTCTCGGTCGGCGTCGGCCTCTCGTTCCTGGTCGCGCAGCTGATCGCCGATCGCTGGGGATGGCGGACCGCTTTCCTTGTCACCGGCTTCGGTCCGATCGCAATGGTCGTCGCGTGCCTGCTGATGCAGGCGCTACGGCCCGCGCCGAAGGCGGGACGACTCTTGAACTTCGCGCCCGTCTTCGCCAACCGCGAGGCGCTCGGATACATCTTCGGCTACGGCGCGCATTGTTTCGAGCTCTACGGCATCCGCACCTGGCTGGTAGGGTTCTGGACCTTCGTCGTCGCCCACCAAGGCGCGCCGTCGTGGTTGAGCCCCGTCGTGCTGAGCTTCTGCTTTGCGGTGATCTCGATGCCCGCCAGCATCCTCGGCAACGAGGCCGCGCTGAAATTCGGCCGCCATCGCGCGATCACGGTCGTGATGATCGCGTCGGCTTGCGTCGCACTGATCATCGGCCTCAACGCGACGGCGCCGGCATGGGTGCTGGCCCTGCTGCTGCTTGCCTATGGCCTGACGGTGCCGGCGGATTCCGGCGCATTGACCGCCGGCATGTCGGCCGCAGCTGTGTCCGAACATCGCGGCGCAACGCTTGCTCTGCATTCGACGGTCGGCTTCGGTCTGTCGGCGGTCGGCGCCTGGGGCACCGGCGCCGCGCTCGACGCGGCCGGTGGTCCGCAGACCGCGACCGGTTGGCTGCTGGCGTTCAGCGTCCTCGCGGCTGGTATCGCGCTGGGGCCGCTGGCGCTGCTGTGGGCGCGGCGGGGACAATTTGGGAGGCCGCGATCTGATCTGAACGCGTCATGATCGGCTTGCCCAGGAGCTTTGGCACCGGCTCGCAAATCACCGTACGGGTTTGGCTTCCGGAAACGTCCACGTTCCGTTCAAGATCTCCTTGCGCGGTCGATACAGGCGCGCCGTGTAGTTCCAGCCAGGCATGATAGGCAGGCAATTCGGCACATTTCCGTCGCACGCGCCGAACTGAATGGTAACCGAGCCGTCCGGGGCCGGCTTTGCCGTGAGGTTGTTCAACGAGTAGGCGTTAAGTGGATTCTTCTGGAAGAAACCTTTTGCGTCGTAGAGGCTGACCGACCAGAAGCCGTCGACCGGAACGTCCTTGACCGTGAGCCGATGCACCGTCTTGCCGTCATTCTGCGGAGGATAGAAACTTTGGTAGTCCGCTGCGCTGCGCGGATTGCCGCCCCAGCCGATGGCGGTGCCGATCAGGTGGTCGAGCGGATCGACATCCTCCTTCCTGCCGAACCGGTTGACGGTGCCGCCGAGCGCGCCGAGGGCAGAAAGCGCGTCGCGGGCCTTGGTTTGTGACGCCTTGTCCCAATTCGGCACCTCGAACTCGCCCGGATCGATCTGCTCGACCTTGATCGCGTCCTGCACGCCGTTTGCGGCTTTGATGTCCTGCGGATTTTGGGGGTCGGCCAGCGTCCGAATGATGACGTAAACATAGTGCGTGCCGATTTGATCTTTTGCGTAGGTGAAGCTCCCCGGGCCGTATGCGACGTCGATTGTGTAGTGATCCTGCGAGATCACCTGCATCGACATGAAGCGCTTGCCGGCGTCGGGCAGGGCAATCGTAAGTGGGCCGGCGTCCATGTCGAACACGCCCGACGAATACAGCGTGTCCCGGTTCATCCGAACCACGTCCTGCTTCTCGATCGACGCCATATCGCGGCGATGCCTCAGCTTGCCGAAGGCGCCGTCGTCGCGAGCGGTCTTGCTGAAGTAAAGATCGGTTTCGGCGCGAACGAAGTTGTGAACCGTTACGGCAGTCGGTCCTTGCGCGAGTGCGGCCTCGCCGGCCAACAGCGTCGCCGCGATAATCGAGAGAAAACAAGGAAACTGCATTGTTGCCTCGCTATTTTGGCGGTGCTTTTGGAACGCCCAGCTCCTCGTCGACCTGGTCCTCGAAATCCCGCTTCTTTTCGGCGATGAAGCGCCGATAGCCTTCGGGATCGATCCACGCCTTGACGCCCTCGGTCTTTGCGCGCTGCTGCTTGCGTTCGAGGTCGTAATATTCGTTGTGCTGGGCCAACCAGATGTCGGGCTTCAGCATCTCGAGAAAATGGTGCGTGTTGCGATAGTCGTTTTCGATGCCAGGATAGGACGGATCTCTTGCGAGCCGATAGCCCGGATTGAACCCGGCACCGTCGGGAAAGGCGACGACGTAGGCCTTGCCATCAACGACGATGTTGGCGACCCAGGTGGTGGCACCCCGCGTGTGGCCGGGTGTGAGGTAGGCCGATAGCAGAACGTCTCCCATCCTGATCTGGTCGCCGTCGCGCAGGATCCGGTCGACCTTGACGGCGGGATAGACGAAGTCGTCCGCATATTTGAAGTCGCCGAGATCGCCGCTCTCCATCGCGGCCACATCGTCCTTCATCACGGCGAGTTGCGCGCCGAATTTCTGCTTGAAGAATGAGAAAGCGCCGGCGTGATCGATATGCGCATGGCCGTTGATCATGAGCTTGATGTCTTCGGGCTTGAAGCCCAGTTTCCGGATGGAATCCACGATCATCGGACCGGATGAGGGCATGCCCGTGTTCATGAGGACGTGGCCTTCTGAGGTCGTAAACAGGAACGCACCCAGCCCCTTGGTCCCGACGAAATAGATGGGACCGACGATATGCACCGGGTCGGCCTGCTCTTCCCATTTGAGCACCTTTTTCGCCAGTGAAATGAACAGGTTGTTGTCGCGCGCGAGCTGCTCCTTGGTCGGTGCGGCTTCCGGCCCGGTCTGCGAAGCGGATTGGCTGGCGAAGCCGAAGACGAATGACGTTGCGAGGAGCAGAAGCGCTGCCCGGCGCGGACTACTCATGTCGATCCCTCCCAAGAACAATCGTTCCAAAATCTACCCCGGGTTGCCGGAAATCGCCAGCCAGGTTTCTGTCGGGTCGTCCACTTGGCTTCGACGGCGACTATCGTGAGCACAGCAGCGCCGGCGAATATCGCGCAACAGCCAGCTGAGAGGGCGCCCAGCTGGCGGCGGAGGTAGCGTGGTGGTCACCCCCGCGCTGCCGAGACCCCAAGTGCGTGAACTGGCCCTCTACGTCTGCGTCAACCGCTGCTTCACCGCCTGCGCGATCGCTGCCGGCGCCTCCTCGGGGATCGCGAAGCATGAGCTCGCGTTGATCTCGCACAGGACGTAGGTGTCGACACCGTCCGCATCTTTCGGACCATACAGGAAGTCCGCGTCCCAGATGACCGGGAGCGAGCCTTCGTCGATGTCCAGTGTCTTCATCATTCCCGGGGTCCAGTCGTCCTCCATCAGCCGACGCAGCCGCTGGAAGCGCGGGTCCGCGTTCGAGGTGTAGAGGCGCGGTCCCGCCTCGGAACGGGCGGCCGGCGAGTCGACCAGCGCTTTGACTCTGTGAGAGCCGAAGCCGGCACAGCGATCGCCCGACATATAGCAGCGCACCACGCCTTCGCTCAAGCGTGGTTGGAATGGCTGATCGACCACGCTGCCATTTTCGAAATATTCGGCGCAGCGACCGAGAAAACTCTCCAGCGTCAGTTCCTCGGAGTCATCCTTGGTCGCGTCCAGCACCTTTATCATCGGGGAGTTCGGCAGCCTCTCGACCTTCCACACGCCTTGGCCGCCGTTGCCGCGATTGCGCTTGATTACGCGCGGACCGGTGGCGAGCCGTGTCGGTAACTCGGCGCGCATGGTCTCGGCGGTTTGATATAAAGCCGTGTCGCATCCCCACCCCATCGAGCGGGTACGATAGAGTACCTCCTTGGTGCCCATCTTGAGAATGACGTCCGGATGAGCGCTGACCCACACGCCCCGTGCGGCGACATCGCGAAGCAGGGTATCGAGCTCAACGCGCGTCCTGCCCTGGTGGATCGGATCGACCCAGACGAGCACGCCGCTCGCCGCAAGCAACTGCTCGCGGACCCCTTCGGCGAAGCTTTCGTCGTAGATTGCCGGCCTGGCTTCGATGCCGACGGCGGCGAGGGCTTCGAAGATGCGGACGAATCGGCTGTTTTGCGCCGTTGCGTCCCGGCGCGCGGCAGCGTCTCCGCGTGAGAGGATGGCGACGGTGTGTTGGTGAGAAGGGTGTCGTTCGGTGTCCATGCGCAAGCTCCACAAATGGCGTGCTGCGCAGAGCTTGGACCGAGGCCTCACGGGGAGTCTGCTTTGTCCCCACGCAAAGGACACTAACGAGGCTGTTCGCGAGTTTCAAGACGTGGCTGGCGCGGTTCCGCGGAGCGGTGAACTCTTTGTGACGGTCGCCGGCGACTTCGATGGGCCGCCTGAAGCCTACGCCCGTTGACAGCTGCCGCCCTCGGGTTTTTAGTTGGGGTTCGGGGATGTGCGATCTCCCCGTGAGGCGACATGCCCAAGCATCGCGTCCTGATCACCAAGGGCGCAGCATGTCATCATACATCCCCGATTTCATCCGGCAGATGGGCTCGATTGTTCGGCGCGGCGTCCGCGCCGGCCGCATCGATGCCCGCGGCCTCTTGCGCCGTGTGGGTATCGCGTAGGGGAAGATCGCGAAACTGACTTCACCTGGGGCAGGACAAACCAGGAGAATGATCATGCGAACCCGAACAATCTTCCGCACGGTTCTGTTGCTCGCGGTCGCGGGCGGGCTGTCGAGCGTGCACGCTCTGACGCAGGAGGAACTCGTCGCCAGGATCCAGGCGGCCGGCTACGCGCAAGTCAGCGACATCAAGTCGACGGCCGAAGGCATCACCGCCAGGGCGGTGAAGAACGGCAAGGCGGTGACGCTGGTCGTCGACAGTAGCGGTCAGGTCAAAGAGCGAAACTAAGCCTAGGGAGTAGCACGATGAAAAGAATCATCCGGACCGTGGTCGGCATTGGTGTCTGCCTTCTTGCATTTCGCTTCGGCCCCTTCATCCCGACATATGCCCAGGATGCTGACTGGCAGAAGGTTGACGAGACATTGGGGCGCAAGCCCACCGTCGCGGACGACGTCCGCCGTTACGGCTTTCCTCGCAGCGATCTCTCCGTGGCCTTGGACGGGGTTTCGATCAAGCCGGCGCTGGCACTGGGCGGCTGGGTCGCGTTCAAGCCTGCGCATGGCGGCGCCATGGTCATGGGCGACCTCGTGCTGCTCGAGACCGAGATCAATCCGGTGATGGCGAAGATGATCGCGAGCGGGCTCGAGATCACCGCCGTGCACAATCATCTGCTGCGTGCGAGCCCAGCAACGTTCTACATGCACGTCGCCGGTCACGGCGACCCCGTCAAACTGGCCTCGGCGCTCCATGATGGGTTGGCCGAAAGCAAGACCCCGCTGACGGTCACGGCGCCGGCGAACCCGCCGCCCGCCATCGACCTCGACGCGGCGAAGCTCGATCAGATCATCGGCGTCAAGGGGCAGGCGAATGGCGGCGTCTACCAGTTCAACGTGAAGCGTCGCGACCCCATTGCGGAAGACGGCATGTTGCTGACCCCCGTCGCCGCGATGGGCGTCGCGATCGCCATCAACTTCCAGCCGATGGGCGCGGGTAGGGCGGCCATCACCGGCGACTTCGTGCTGACCAGCGACGAGGTGAACCCGGTCATCCTGGCGCTTCGAACGCACGGCATCGAGGTGACCGCGCTGCACAGCCACATGCTGGACGAACAGCCGCGGCTCTTCTTCATGCACTTCTGGGCCAACGACGATGCCGTCAAGCTCGCTGAAGGCCTCCGTGCCGCGCTCGACAAGACGGCGAGCACGAAGGGCTGATGCATGGACAAGCTCATGGACAAGCTTGCGCTGGCATCCATGCTGGCATTGTTAGTGGGAGGGAACGCCATGGCCGAGACCCTGAATTTCGACAACGCTGCTGCCGGAACGTCGCCCGACGGATGGACTTTGACGATGACCGGCAAGGGACAGCCGAAATGGACCGTCGAGGCCGAGGCTACGGCGCCAAGCCAGCCGAACGTTCTCAAGCAATCCGGACGGGCAACCTTTCCCCTCGCCATCAAGCGCGATACCTCCATCCGTGACGGCTTCGTCGAGGTGAAATTCAAGGCCGTTGCCGGCTCCGAGGATCGCGCCGCGGGAGTCATCTGGCGCGCGAAGGATGCCGATAATTACTACGTGGTCCGGGCTAACGCGCTGGAGGACAATGTCGTGCTCTACAAGACGGTCAAGGGCGTTCGAATGTCGCTTGAGATCGTGGGTCGCAAAGGCGGCTATGGCGTCAGCGCGCCGGTGTCATCCGGGCAATGGCACCTGCTGCGCTGCGACTTTGCGGGACGTCGGTTCAAGGTGAGCTATGACGGAAAGCAATTGTTCGAGGTGGAAGACGCCACGCTTCCTGGCGCCGGCATGATCGGCCTGTGGACCAAGGCAGATAGCGTGACCCTGTTCGATGATCTGACATATGGTGAGACCAAATAGGCGTTTGGTCACCTATGCCGGAGATTGCCATGAAGGTTCGATGCCTGTCGGTCGCGACGGCCCTGCTGATTGCGTCCATCTGCCCACTGCAGGCGGAGGAAGGTCTGGTCGCCTACAAATCGCTCGGTCCGGAACTGGCGCTCGATCTTGCGCGCGCTGCGTTGGCGAACTGCCGCACCCGCGGATACCAGGTTGCAGTTGCCGTGGTCGATCGCTTCGGCGTCACGCAAGTGATGTTGCGCGACCGCTTTGCAGGCCCTCACACGCCCTCGACGGCAGCAGGCAAGGCGTGGACGGCTGCCTCGTTCAAGACCAGCACGACCGAGCTGAATGCGATCAGCCAGCCGGGCATGATGCAGGCGGGCATTCGCAACCTTACCGGAGCGGTCGTCATCGCCGGAGGACTGATCGTCGAAGCCGGCGGCTCCCTGGTCGGAGCGGTCGGCGTGTCCGGCGCTCCGGGCGGTGACGCGGACGAAGCGTGCGCGAAAGCCGGAATTGATGCCATACGCGACAAGCTGGACTTCTGAGAAGACGTCAAGATCGCAGTCGAAAGGTCCTTCGGCCTTTTCGCGAGCTTGGCGGCCGCCTGATCCACAGGGATGAGCAGACGCGCCGCCTTCGCACGCTCAGGTGTGACCGCTCATCGACAGGATATGACAATCACCCATCGTCGCGCCAACCTGAGAAGTAACACCGTCGAGCTTCCCCAACGATTGTTCTCGATAAGCCGATGTCCGCGAGAAGCCGGTCGTCCAGTTCGAGAAGCTCGTCGTACTGACGGCGCCGTGTGATGCCGTCCAGCAGCGCAAGCGTTAACTTCCAGAACCATCGCGGGTTTGGAGCAGGGCCGAAGGCTGCGCTGGATGTGCCGATTGAGCCAGTGGTGCTGTCGCAAGACATGTTTCACCTCCACAAAGGAGCGAAACAACGCTTGGCTCGAAAGCTGGTCGGGCGGTTGTGTTTGACCCGATGGCTGTTGCTATCATGCTCGTCTCTGCCGCACAAGCGACCCTGATCGTGTCTTGATCGCGACTTGAGGCCAGATTCGCTGCTGTCTCCGGTGCTTTCGCCCAGTTAGGATGAGAGCGGGCCCGTGATCTCTGTCGGCAAGCCGAAAGTCGTAACAGCGTGTGAACCGGCTCATACAACCGGCCACAAGTTGCTCCTATTGTTTCGATGGCGCCCACGCGAGGGGGTCATCTCTTCCCCCGGAAGAGCGTCTCTGACACGCGGTCAATCGAAACAGACGCGGTCGGGCCGAATGTCTCGCGGGCAGTGGCGATTGCGCCTCGAAAGGAGCTCTCCGATGCTACCTTTTCTGCGACATGACCCTTTCAATCAGGTCGAGATCCAGGACACCGAGTTCACGCGTGATCTGCTCGGCAGATACGTGTGCAGCACCTTCGACGAAGCGGTGAACAATGGCGGCAGGCCGTTCGATGTCGTCGTCATCGGCGCAGGAATGTTCGGCGCGTATGCCGCCAGCAAAATCTATCGCGCCGGCGCCGATCAGAATCTGCGGATACTCCTTCTCGACGCGGGAGGCTATTTTGCCCCGACGCACGTGCAGAACATGCCGCATCTCGGCCTGAATGCGCCGGATACCGCGTTGGTAACGCGTAACGATCAAGATCCACGTGCGCGCAACGGTGTCTGGGGCATACCCTGGCACAGCAACGAGCCGTTCACAGGGCTTGCGTACTGCCCGGGAGGTCGCTCGCTATTCTGGGGCGGCTGGGCGCCGCGGCTCATGCCGGCTGACCTGGCTGCCTGGCCCAAGGACGCACGTGATTTTCTGACGGCGAATTACCCTGACGTCGAGCTCGAGATCGGCGTTCAGGACAAGGCGGACTATCTGTCGGGTCCGCTCAACACGGCGATCAATGCGCAGTTACAAGCCGCTGCGACGAACGCCAACCCGATCCTGCCTGATGTAACGTTGGACGTCGTTGAAGAAGCTCCGATTGCGGTACAGGCGAACTCGCCAGGGTCGGGGCTGTTTTCGTTCGACAAGTTCAGCAGCGGGCCCATGCTGCTGGAGAGCATCCGGGATGATATCGCCAAGCGCTGGACCTTGAACGACAACTCGCGCCGACGGTTCTTCCTCGTTCCGCGGTGCCATGTGATACGGCTGCAGAACAGTGGAGGCAGGATCACCGGCATCGATCTGACCTACAATGGCCAGTTTCGGTCCCTTTCAGTGCCGACGAACCTCAGTCCCGATTGCCAGGTGATCGTGGCGGCGGGGACGATCGAATCGACACGGCTGGCAATCGAGTCGTTCGCGGTGACGCGCAGCGCGTTTAGTATGGGTGCCAATTTTATGGCGCATCTGCGCACGAATCTTACCGTTCGCGTCAAACGCAGCGCGCTCGGGCTTGGAGCGCTCACAAATCTCGAGCAGGGCGGCGCGATCGTGCGTGGCGAGATCACGAACCCGGACGGAAGCAAGCGCCGCTATCATCTTCAGGTGCTCGCGTCGGCTGAGAAAGGACAAAACCCGGAAGCGACGATGTGGACCATGGTCCCCGACATCGACCTTCTGCGGAACTTGCTCGCAAACGAGGACCCGGATTGGGTGGCAATCGTCTTTCGCGGCCTCGGAGAGATGGACGGCGACAAGAAGGCCGGCCCCGGCGGCGCGACGAGTTTCGTCAATCTCACCAATGCGGCCGATCCGCTTCAAAACGATGGAATGAGCGCGCGCGCCTGGGTCAACTTCACGCCGACGCCAAACGACTACGCCGCATGGAGCAAACTCGCTGCCGCAGCGGTCAAGTTGGCCGGAGGCCTCGCCAAGAGCGCAGGCGACGTCCAGTACCTGTACAATGGCGGCTGGCAAAGCGCACCGCCACCCGATCCGTTTGCTACGACGAAGGATCAACTGGGGAATACGCACCACGAAGCGGGCACGCTGTGGATGGGCGATGATCCAGCCACTTCGATCACGGATCCCGACGGACGATTCCATCACATCTCGAACGCCTACGTCGCGGGCCCTGCCTTGTTCCCCACCGTCGGCTCGGCCAATCCGTCCTTGACGGGGCTAACTCTCGCGCGCCGGACTAGCGCCGCTGTCGTTGCGGCATTGGCGCCAGCGCCTTCGGCGCGTTTCAAGCCCCTATACGCCGGTAGCCTGGCAGACTGGCAAATGTCGGGAAGCGGAAGCTTCCTCCAGGTGTACGACATTCTTGAGTCGGTTGGCGGACCCGGATTGCTCTGGTACACGCGCGAAAGCTTCTCCGATTTCGTGCTCGAGTTCGAATGGCAACATGCGAGCCGCACCGACAACTCCGGTGTTTTCATCCGCGTGCCCAATCTGAACAGCTCAGCTTCGAGCGACTGGATGGCCGCCATTGACCAGAGCTACGAAATCCAAATCGATCCGCGTGGATACAACTCCGAGAAGAACATGGAGAATGATCCTTTGCGAAGCACCGGTGCGATCTACAACATCAATGCGCCGATCCGCACCGATATTGCGAAGGGCCCGTGGCAGTGGAACACGTTCCTGATCGAAGCGGTCGGAAGCCGCATCAAGGTGACGCTTAACGACGTCCTCGTGAACGACTTCACGGACCCGAAGCCCCGGTCTCTTCGGGGGCACATCGCGCTGCAAAATCATCACGATGGATCGAAGGTGCAATTCCGAAACATTCGCATCAAGGCGGTGGTACCGGGGGTCACCGACCTGCCTCTTGCGAGGGTCGCTTAGTCTTTCACCGGCTCGCGAGCTGGCGAGGTCGGTCTCTGCGCGCGAAGCTGGCGCAATTGCCAATTGTTCGACCACGGCATTTTGCGCCCGTTTTGCCCGGCCTCTCAAAGGGCCGGCGCGCTGCGCGAAGGATTCGCATCGCCGTCCGGTTTTCCACAACGCGAGGGGTAGTGGTGTTCGGCCGTTCCAGCCCACCAACAATCGATAATTTGTCAACGCGAGCCGGGCCGTCTTCATAGGAGGAAATGGGCACGAAATCATGAGAGGTCATCTGGAGCGGCCGGATCATGGGGGCGGAGATTTCCGCCAAGCACGCTCGCGAAGTTGCCACGAAAGCAGTTCGTGAAGCCGATCGGGCGGAAGCCGAAGCCTGCTCGGTGCGGATGGAAGGCTACGGGGGTCCCGCGCAGCCGTCCCCCACAATCGCGCAATGCCTCGATGCCGGCATGCGCTGGCTCGAGGTCGAGTGCAACAGGTGCAAGGCGCGAGCGAGCCTGCCGCTCGATATGATCCGCCGGCCGCGGGATACGCAGATCTGGAAGCTCGAAGCGTCTCTGAAGTGCCGGTCATGCCGGAAGGGGCGTTCCGCGCCACCTGTCCACATGATCAAGCTGACCGCGACACAAAGCATCACCCCGTACAAATGGGTGCATCCGACTGAAGAGCGGTAGGATCGATGAGCGCGCGCTGAGCGTCGTCTGATGCTTGAGATGGTGCTCCCTGCCATACTCAATTCCTGGGCTCTCGACCGAAAACAACATCAGGTTCAGCTCAGAAGCTGTCGTCGTCTCGAGAGCGGCAATCACCGCTGTGGGCCAGAACCAGGCTCCTCTCGTTCTTGCAACTGGACGCGCTAACATACCTGGAAGGCTAGCAAGGCTACTGCGCCTTAAGGGGGCCGTCACCGTGGAACAAAATCTCGGAGCACTGATTAGATTTCCGGCCAACCCATTGAACGAGTGGCAAAAGTGAACACAGGCAGGATGCTCGACACCGACCCCAATCCCGCTTCGAAGCGTCCTGTGCTCGTCGTTGAGGACGATGGCTGGTCCGCATCATGGTCGCGGATGAACTTAGAGAGAACGGTCTCGCGGTGATCGAGTGCGGCGATGCAGACGAAGCGCTGGACGTTCTTCACTCTGGGACTCAGGTTTCGCTGGTCGTGACTGACGTTCGAATGCCTGGGTCAATGGACGGCGCGGAACTCGCAACTTTGATCAAACGCGATTTTCCCACTCTAAAAGTAATACTTACATCATCGGAGGCACCACCCTCCGGCGCCAAATTCGATCTTTTTGTTTCGAAACCGTGGGACCTTCCGAAAGTCGTACAGCGGATCAGAGCGATTGCCGGTTGGTAAGGAACGAAGACTGCCACTCGTCGGTTGTCCGGCATGCAAACGAACCAATCAGCCACCCCCCGCTCCATCGTGCTTGCACAGCAAGACGTGCTGCTCCGCATGGCGCTGGCCGATTTTCTACGCGGCTGCGGTCACAAGGTGTTGGAGGCGCGCTCAGCAGACGAAGCAATCGCGTTGCTTGATGAAGGGACCATTCCGGTGGATCTCGTTGTCAGCAGCGTGGAGTTGGCCGGAGATGGGTTCGGCATCGCAAAATGGCTGAGAGATCATCGGCCCGCTCTTCAATTGCACCTCACCGCAAGTACCAAGCGAGCCGTCGAGGTCGCGGGGTCGCTTTGCGAGAGCGGTCCGCTTCCGGCTCCTTACAACGCTCAAATTCTCCATCGTCGAATACTTCGGCTCATGGGTGGGCGGCGGCAGCGACCTCATGACGAACACCAGACAGTGGCTAAGGCGTCAGAGAGATAAACCGAATGGGTCAGCGTGTGGGGATCGCTGAGTACCACGAGCGACGCCGCTGCGCGGCGCCGATAATCCCCGTCGACAACAAAGATTCGGCGGGTCATCGTCAGGTGACCGCGACAGTGGTGATACAACAGCTGCGTTGCGCACCGTCTCTCGCTTCCAAGCCAAGCTCTTCATCGCGGGCAGCTGCCGTCGCCCCGGGCTAGCGATAGATCAGGGCTCCGATGCAAAGAACCAGCATCGTCAGGCTAAGCGCAACGGTAACGAGCGCGCGCTCGGCTTTGCTGGTCAGCTCCTCTTCGTTCATGACAACTCTCCCTGCCGCAAGGTCAACCTGCATGCCTTCACCTTGTTCCCCGCGCTAGCGGACGCGATGCTTGGTGGCTCCGACCTGATCCACGTACATGCTGCAGGAGGAAGTGCCGCCAACGTGAACCGCTCTCTGCCGCTTGTGTGCACTAGTGCGCCGACGGAAGCTTCCGCCAATATCTACGTTCCGACGTCACCGCCCGATCAGTGGCTGTTATCGGTGATGAGAACGCTGCTTGCGCTCCCGCCTCCTCCGGAACGGACGTGCAGTGAGCGATCGACGCAAGTTCAATGAATCGCACCAAGAGGGTCTTGCAGAAGAGGCCGTTCGTCTTCGCTCAGCCGCGGAACTGCTCCCGCCAGGGCCGGTGAGAGATGCCGTCCTCAGACGCGCACGCTGGGCTGAAACAAGCTTGTCGTTAGATGATTGGCTCAACTCGCCAGGACTACAGCCACCGACCGGAAGGTGAAGTCGAGCTGCAGGCATTCAAGCCATCTTCGGTTTGAGGCTCCGCCAACAAAAAACCCGCGCCGGATTGCTCCGCGCGGGTGAACTTTCGATGGTGGGATTCTGCCAGTGTTTTGCCCGACGAGTCAAATCCGAATAGCGCGACGGGCAGGGATTTATCGGTCCGGCAAACGCCTATTTGGTGCAACAAAAATGGCTAATGATTTCAATGTCAACGCTACTGTGCATGGGGTTGTTTTTCGACTTTTTGTTTTTGCGGTCCCGAAGCGGCGCGCGTCAGCGGCGTCCACGCGGCGCTTCCGCCTTGGCCGGCGCCTCGGTCTGCGGTCCGCAGCTCGCGGCCGCGAGCGAGCCTTGCGCCTGCGGCATCAGGCCGGGCTCGGGGGCGAGCGCCTTCATCACGATCAGGCCGGTGGTGCTGGGGGAGTCGATGATCAGGCGGTCGGCCGCGGTGATCTCTTCGTCCTCGGGCAGCTCATTGTGCTGCGGCTCGGTCATCAAATCGAGCTCGATCACCTTCTTGCCGGCCGAGCGGTCGTTGATGGCGTAATAGGCGATCTCGTTGCGGGTGTAGAACGACACCGAGGTGTAGGCCTGGCTGACGGGGACCGTCAGCTTGATCGGCCCGTTCGACAGATCGTAGCGGCAGATCGCGAGCGCAAAGGCCGGGTCCATGAACGGCATCGGCGAGGTCTGCGGATCTGCGAGCGGAAGCTGCGTGACGGCGTTGAGCTTCGTCATCGGCGTCAGCCGCGAATAGGCGTCCTGGGTCGCGATCCGCGGCAGCGCCAGCACGCTGACGAGATGAACCACGAGGCCCAGCACCACGCCGGCAACGATGGTGAACAACAGCCGGATCATGAGCAGCCCGCCGTCGTGATCGTGGGCATCGGTGCGTCGCGCTGGGTGCGTGTGGCAACGCCGACCGGAGTGTCGTAGAGCCGCAGCATCAGCGCGTAGCGCTCGATGCCACCGGTCGGCAGCCAGTTGCCGGCGCGCGAGCGCGAGGCGATGCGGATCTCGAACGAGCCGTCGGACTGCCGCACGATCTCCTGGCTGGTGAAGCCGTAGCGCTGCAGCGAATTGGGGACGAGATGACCCTTGCGGTCGTAAAGCGTCAGCGTCCAGAACCGCGCCGGCGGCGTCACGCCGGAGACCACGACGTCGCAGCGGCCGTCAAGCACCTTCTTCTTGTCGTCGGCGGTTGCGGTGAAGGCGACGCCGTCGCCGGTTCCGATCGGCAGCTCGCCGTTGCGCACGATGGTGGCGCGCGAATAGGGATCGACGTCGGCGGTGCCGGTGCGCGGACGCGCGGTCCAGGGGCCGATGGTCAGCGCGCCGATCTCGGTGCCGCGCGTCGTCGTCATCCAGGTCGCGCCGACGCCCACCACGGTTGCGAGCAGAAGGGCCGTCAATGTGATCAGGATCAGCCGCACTTGTTTCGATCAGTTTTTGTTTCGATTAGTTCTTGCGCGGGGCGGATGCGTTCGCATTCTCTTCCGCATAGTTCTGCGGGAAGGCGAGCGCGCTCGTGGACGATGCCGGCTTGGCTTGCTTGGGATCGGTGGCGGCCGATTTGGTCGCGATCCTGGCCGCGTCATCCAGCAGCTTCTCGACGCGCACCAAAACGTCGGCGCCGCGCTTGGTCAATACCGGCGGCGGACCGGGCTTGGTCTCCAGCACCTTCGGCGCCGCATTGGCCTGCGCGTTGGCGATCCGCTCGGGAGGCAGCTTCTGGCCCATGCCGATGCCGGCGATTTCCCGCACCTCGACGCCCTGATGCGCCGCGAGCATGATGTCGTGCCAGGTCTGCGCCGGCAGCGAGCCGCCGGTCATGCGGTTGGTCGGTGAATAATCGTCATTGCCGTACCAGACCGCGCAGGTGAAATTGCCGGTGTAGCCGACGAACCAGGCATCGCGATAAGCATTGGTCGTGCCGGTCTTGCCCGCGGTCGGAATGCCGTCGAGGGCTGCGCGGCGCGCGGTGCCTTCGCTGACGACGTGGCTCATCATGCCGGCCATGTCGGCGGCTACCGAGGCGGGAATCGCCTGGCGCGGCTTCGGGCCGTCGCGGTCCCAGCGCCAGACCGGATCGCCCGCGCCGGTGCGCACTTCCAGCACGGAATGCGGCGTCACCGCCTTGCCGCGGTTGGGGAAGGTCGCATACGCCACCGCGTGCTCGAGCACGGTGACTTCGTCCGAGCCGATCGGCAGCGACGGCGTGTCGGGCAGCGGCGCCTTGAGGCCGAAACGGCGCGCCACCTCGACGATCTTGGCGCGGCCGATCTTGGCCGGGTTCGGCGCCTTCGGCTGCTCCTTCTGGCCGATCGCGATCGACAGCTTGACGGGCACCACGTTGATCGAACGCGTGATCGCCTGCGTCAGCGTCACCGCGCCGGAATAGGAATGGCCATAGTTCTGCGGGCACCAATTGCCGATGCAGACCGGGCCGTCGACCACGATCGAATTCGGCGTGAAACCGTTGAGGAGCGCGGTGGTGTAGACGTAAGGCTTGAACGAGGAGCCCGGCTGGCGATAGGCGTCGGTGGCGCGGTTGAACTGGCTGGCGCCGTAGTCGCGGCCGCCGACCATGGCGCGGATGCCGCCGTCGAGATCGGACACGACGGTGGCGGCCTGGGTCGCGTGATAGTCGCGGCCGAACTGGCGCAGCTGGTTCTCGACCGCGTCTTCCGCCGCCTTCTGCACATTGGTGTCGATCGCGAGCCGGACCACGAAGACGCGCTCGGTGTAGGATTTCGGGAAGGTGTCGACCAGCTTGCGCATCTCGTCGAAGGCGTAGTCGAGATAATAATTCGGCGACGCCTCGTAGCGGCGGTCGACCGCGAAGGCGGGGTTGCGGCGAGCGCCGAACACCTGGCCCTCGGTCATGAAGCCGGCGTCGACGAGATTGTCGAGCACGACGTTGGCGCGGGCGCGGGCGGCGGGCAGGTTGATGTGGGGCGCATATTTGGTCGGCGCCTTGAACAGGCCGGCGAGCATCGCGGCTTCGGCAAGCGTCACGTCACGTGCCGACTTGTTGAAGTAGAAGTGCGCGGCGCCGTCGACGCCGAAGGTGCCGCCGCCCATATAGGCGCGGTCGAGATACAGCTTGAGGATCTCGTTCTTGGTCAGGCGCCATTCCAGCCAGACCGCGAGGAAGGCTTCGTTGACCTTGCGCTCGATGGTGCGCTCGTTGCTCAGGAACAGGTTCTTGGCGAGCTGCTGGGTGATCGAGGAGCCGCCCTGGCGGACGCCGCCGGCCTGGGCGTTGGTGACGAGCGCGCGCGCGGTGCCGGCGATGTCGATGCCGAAATGCTCGTAGAAGCGGCGGTCCTCGGTGGCGAGCGTCGCCTTGATCAGCACGTCCGGAAAATCTTCCAGCGGGATCGAGTCGTTGTGCTTGATGCCGCGGCTGCCGATCGGGTTGCCGTAGCGGTCGAGGAAGGTCACCGCCAGGTCGGACTTCTTCAGCCAGTCCTCGTCCGCGGTCTCGCGGAAGGCGGGGATGGCGAGGGTCAGCATCACCACCAGGCCGCCGAGGCCGAGGGTCGCAGCCTCCGACAGCGGCTCGATGAACACCCAGCGCTTCCACCGCCCGACATAGAAGCGATCCATGAAGGTCGAGTAGCGCTCGTAGAGCTCGCGGATGCCCTTGGCTGAGGAGAACAGCGACGAGTCGATGCGCGCATCGAGATCCAGGAAGAAATTCCGGATCCGGGCCTTCCAATGCGGTGGTATGATCTGGCGCACCTAGAACCCTTGCGGCTTGGTTCGAAAGCGTTCAAGCACCCGGCCGGGGCGGCATCAAGACGTCTTGCGGGAGTGTTGCGGCAAACCCAAGGCGCCCGGCCAGCGACGGTGGGGACTTGCTGTTCCTTCTAGCCGAGCAGAGCCTATAAACCAATGGTCACGCTTGCGATTTTGAACAACAGGCCTAATTGACCCCGGTTCATTACGGGCCTCACGCGGGCGTTGCTTGCAGCCCCACGGCCGCACGCCCTAGATGGCACCAGCCGTAGCTCTTTCGAACTTTTGTTGAGGCGCATGACCGCAGCTCCCAAACGACCTTCAGGCCAAGAAGGATTCTTCTGGAAAACCAAGACGTTGGAAGAGATGTCGGGGCCCGAATGGGAGAGCCTGTGCGACGGCTGCGGCCGCTGCTGCCTGAACAAGCTCGAGGAAGAGGGCACCGGCGACATCTACTTCACCCATGTCGGCTGCAAGCTGCTCGATGGGGCGACCTGCGGCTGCAAGGACTACGCGAATCGTTCCGACAAGGTTCCGGACTGCGTCCGCCTGACCCCGGCCAATGTCCGCACCCTGAACTGGCTGCCGCCGAGCTGCGGCTATAAGCTCGTCGCGGAAGGGCGCGACCTCTATTGGTGGCATCCGCTGGTGTCAGGTGATCCCGACACCGTGCATGAGGCCGGCGTCTCCGTACGCGGACGGGTCGAAGGCAGCGAGGTGGAGATCCCGGACGATGAGCTCGAGAACCACATCGTGCAGTGGCCGGCGCAGCTGCCGAAACGGGCCCGCTTGAAGCGACGTCCGAAGGACTGATCCGCCTGCCGGGGGTCGGGGAGGGATTCGGATCACGTGTTCGGGATGGCCGTGGGGTGGGATGCTCCCATGCGCCGCGGTGCCTGCCTGGGAAGAACTTTGCTGTCTACATTGGACTGCATAGAACGAATCCTTCGCGGCGTTGCGCCGCCTCATGGCTTCCGATCGAGATGAACAAGTTCGAGCGGCAGAGCGGTTCTGCCGACCCCCAGACATTGCCTGACGATATCGCCGAAGAGCTGTCGCGCCTTCCGAGCGAGGTCTTGAGCGTCGATGACGCTCCTTCGCTCGCGCCGCCGGCGCCGCTGTCGCAGGACGAGGTCCGCACCATCGTCATCAGCCTGATGCTGACGATGTTCCTGGCCGCACTCGACCAGACCATCGTCGCGACCGCGCTGCCGACCATCGGACGCCAGTTCCACGACGTCTCCAATCTCTCCTGGGTCATTACCGCCTATCTGCTCGCCTCGACCGCGGTCGCGCCGGTTTTCGGCACGCTCAGCGACATCTATGGCCGCCGCGCGATGATCATCATCTCGCTCAGCCTGTTCGTCGCGGGCTCGGTGCTGTGCGCGATCGCTCCGAACCTGCCGATGCTGATTCTTGCACGAGGTCTCCAGGGGCTGGGTGGCGGCGGCATCATGCCGGTGGTGCAGACCGTGATCTCCGACGTCGTGAGCCCACGCGAGCGCGGCCAGTACCAAGCCTATTTTTCCAGCGTCTGGATGGTCGGCGGCATTCTCGGGCCTGTCATCGGCGGCGTGTTCGCCGAGCATCTGCACTGGTCGATGATCTTCTGGATCAATGTGCCGCTCGCGGCCGCGGCGATTGCTCTGCTGTTGCCCAGGATGAAGAAGATCCCGGTGTTCCACCGCAAGCGCAAGGTCGACTGGCTCGGCGGCGTGCTGCTGATGGCCTCGGCGGTCGTCTTCATGCTGGTGCTGACCTGGGGCGGCACGCGCTTCCCGTGGCTCTCGCCGACCGTGCTTGCGATGGTGGGCGGCGCCGTCGCACTCGCGGTCACCTTCGTGTGGCACGCGCGCCGCGCGGACGAGCCGTTCCTTCCGCTGTCGCTGCTCGGAGGATCGGTTGTGCCGTTCGGGCTGACGGCCGGCGGCTGTGCGCTCGGTGCGATCACGGGGCTCACGGTGCAGCTGCCGCTCTATTACGAGGCGGTCTATCATCTCAGCGCCAGCGAAGCGGGCCTCGCGCTGATTCCGCTCGCGGCGGTCTCGACCGTCGGCGCGGCCGTCGCCGGTCGCACCATGGCGCGCGCCAAGCACTACAAGCGGGTCGCCATCGTCGGAACGTCCTGGGCCGCGCTGTGCGGCCTCGCCCTCACGTTGACGACGCTGCCGCTCTGGGCGCTGCTGACGCTGATGGCTGCGTTTGCGCTTGGCCTCGGCACCACCTTTCCGGTCTGCGTGGTCTCGGTGCAGAATTCGGTCGCCCGTCCGCAGGTCGGCACCATCACCGGCGCGTTGAACTTCTTCCGCTCGCTGATGTCCTCGTTCACGGTCGCGGCGTTCGCGGCCATCCTGCTCATTGCACTTGGCGCCGACGTTCCGCTCGCCGGCGAGCATCACGGCGCCGTCAATGCGATCCCCGCCGACGACATGCGGCATGCGTTCCGTTATGTCTTCGGCGCCGCCACCGCGCTGATGGCCGGCGCCGCGCTCTGCCTGATCATGATGGAGGAGCGGCCGCTGGCCGGGCCCTCCACGACGCAACCGGTCGAGATGGCGGAGTAGGAACCGCTAGCCGCGGCCTCCGTCCGGAAAGCTGCTGTTTCGCGGCAATCGAATCGTGAACTCGGTGAACGCGCCGGGCTCCGTCGCGACGTCGATCGTGCCGCCATGCTGCTTCACCACGATGTCGTGGCTCATCGACAATCCAAGGCCGGTGCCTTCGCCGGCCGGCTTGGTGGTGAAGAACGGATCGAACATCTTTTCCTTCACCTCGTGCGGAATGCCGGTGCCGTTGTCACGGATGCGGATCTCGATGTTGTCGCCCAGGTCGCGCGTTGCGGCGATCACCACCGGCTCGTAATCGGTGGCGCCGTCATCCGACTTGCGCTTGGCCACCGCGTGGAAGCCGTTCGAGATCAGGTTCAGCAGCACCCGCGTGATCTCCTGCGGAAACACTGCCGCTTGCCCGGCCGCGGGGTCGAGCTCGCGCTTCAGCGTCACGTCGAACTGCGGCTTCTCGGCGCGGGCGCCGTGATAGGCGAGGTTGAGGCTCTCCTCGACCAGCGCGTTGATGTCGCTCAGCCGATGCTCGCCGCCGCCCTCGCGGGAATGCAGCAGCATGTTCTTGACGATGGAGTCGGCGCGCCTGCCGTGCTGCACGATTTTCGCGAGATTGTCCTTCAGGAGCCCGGTCAGCTCGTCGACCTCGCTGCGGACGTCGTCCGCAAGCGGGACAGGCGCGAGCGCCTCGTTCAGCTCGTCCGTCAGCTCGGCGGAGAGCGATGCAAAATTGTTGACGAAGTTGAGCGGGTTCTTGATCTCGTGCGCGATGCCGGCGGTGAGCTGGCCGAGCGAGGCCAATTTCTCGGTCTGGACCAGTCGGTCCTGGGCCGCGCGCAGACCGTCGAGCGATTTGGCGAGGTCTCTGGTGCGGTCCTGCACCTCGTTGAACAGGCGCGTGTTCTCGATGGCGATCACGGCCTGGTCGGCAAAGGTCTTGAGCAGGGCGATCGCTTTGTCCGGGAAAGGACCGGCCTCCGGCCGCGTCACGCCGATGGTGCCGATCGCGACGCCGTCGCGCAGCATCGGGATCACGAGGATGCTGCGATAGCCTCGCGTCCGTGCCAGCTCTCTCATGGCGTCCGTCAGGTCGGGCTCGTTCTGCATGTCGCTGCGGAATGCGAATTCTCCACTCGTCGCCACCCGGCTGTGAATGCCGGATGCCGACAGCGGCGCCGGGAACGAGCTGAGCAGCTCTTCGTTGCCGGCTTCGTTGTCGGTGCTGAAGGCGGCGAGGTGCAGCAGGCCGTCAATGACGCGCGTGACGGTGGAGGAATGTCCGCCGACCAGGGTCTTGGCGCTGTCGGAGATCGCCTGGAACACCGGTGTCACATCTGCGGGCGAGGCCGCGATCACCTTGAGGATGTCGGCGGTCGCGGTCTGCCGTTCCAGCGCTTCCCTCGTGGTGTTGAACAGGCTGACATTCTTGATCGCGATCACCGCCTGGTCGGCGAAGGTCTGCAACAGCCGCACATGATGCTCGCCGAACGCGCCGGTCGCTCGCCGCGTGGCGATGATGATGCCGATGGCCTCACCATCGCTCATCAGGGGCGCGAACAGCATGCTGCGGTAGCCGCGGGCGCGCGCGATGTTGCGCGCCGCCGGTTCGACATCGGTGTCGGGCAATTGCGCCGCGGCACCACCGGCCACGAGCTCGTAAGGCGGGAACTGCGCGAATGGCACCGGGAACGAGGACTGCAGCACGCGATCGCCGGCGGGATCGGTCGGCGTGAACGCCGCAAGGTGCGCGGCGCCGCCGATGTAGCGCAGCACCGCCGTGGAGAAGCCGCCGATCAGCCGGTTGGCATTGGCGGCGATGGCGTCGAACACCGGCTGTACGTCGGACGGTGAAGCGGCCATCACTTTCAGAATGTCGGCGGTGGCAGTCTGGCGTTCCAGCGTCTCGCGCGTCTCGTTGAACAGCCGCGCATTCTCGATCGCGATCACCGCCTGGTCGGCAAAGGTCTGGAGCAGCTGCACGAGGTCGGCTGCGAACGCGCCGGGCTCGGCGCGCGTGACGCTAATCATGCCGACTGGCGTCCCCCGATTCATCAGCGGCATGAACAACACGCTGCGGAAGCCGCGCAGTCGCGCAAGGTTCCGGTTCAGCTCCGGGACCTCCACGGCTTCGCTATCGGGAAACTGGATCGTCTCGCCGCCGCGCACCAGCGCGAAGGTCGGAAAGTCGGCAATCTTGCGCGGGAACGACGTCTTCAGCCCTTCGTCCGCCTCGGGGCTCGTTGGTGTGAACGCCACGAGGTGGAGCTCGTCCTCGATGAACTGAAGCACGGTGGCGGAGAAGCCGCCGAGCAAACGCCGGGAGCTGGACGCAATCGCCTCGAAGACCGGCCGGGCATCGGACGGAGAGGCCGCGATGGTGCGCAGAATCCCGGCGCTGGCGCTCTGACGATCGCGCGCAGTCGCAAGCTCGCTTCGAAGCTGCGCGTTCTCGGCTGCGGCCGACTGCAACAGGCGCTCGAGTTCATCGACATCGTTGGAAGGGTTGGTCATTCGCATTCCGGCTCGATGCCGCGACATGCGCGGCACCAGGGCGGATTATCACATCTTCTGTGGCCGGAGCCAGCTGCCGCGACAGCGAGTTTTGCTGCCGGAATTCGGCCTGCTTCACGTGCCCGGCCGCGACACCTCGGTCTCCTTGCTGGTGATGAACTCCAGCAGCACGGGAACGCCTTCCTGCGTCTTCTGGATGCCGCGCCTGATCGCGGGGATGATGTCCTCAGGTTTCGTCACCCGCTCGCCATAGCCGCCGAAGGCGCGTGCCATCGCGGCGTAGTCGCCGGAAATGTCGGTCGACCGATATTTCTCGGTCGAGACCGGCATCACCTTCAATTCGATCGCCATCGAAAAATTGTTCAACAGGATCGACATGATCGGGATGCGCTCGCGCACCGCGGTCTCGAAATCCATACCGGTGAAGCCGATCGCCGCGTCGCCCCAGACATTGATGCAGAGCTTGTCGGGCCTTGCGAGCTTGGCGCCCATGGCCAGCCCAAGACCGTAGCCGAGTTGAGTCGTCTTGCCCCAGCCGAGATAGGTGAGGGGCTCGACCGACTTCCAGAACGGCGAGAGCTGGTCGCGCGGGCTGCCCGCATCGTGGGTGATGATGGTGTTGTTGATGTCGACGGTGTGCTGCAAGTCCCACAGCACGCGATAGGGGCTCAAGGGCGCATCATTGCTGGTGAGCTTCGGCATCCATTTCGCCAGCCACTCCTTGTGCGAGGCCGCGATCTCGGCCGCGACCGCCGAGGCGTCGCGATCCCCGGTGACGGTCTTGCCGATCTCCTCCAGCAGCGCGTCGAGCACGAGCCCGGCATCGCCGACGAGGCCAATCCTGGCTTCCACGTCCTTGTTGAGATGGTTTGGATCGAGTGTGGAGTGGATGATGGTCTTGTCTTTCGGCATCGCGATGCCGAAGTTTGTTTCGGTGAAGGAGCAGCCGATGCCGAAAATGACGTCGGCGTCGGCCAGGAACTTCGGCACCGCGCGCGGCACCGCAAGGCCGCCGGAGCCGAGCGAGAGCGGATGCGTTTCCGGAAAGGACGATTTGCCTCCAAGGCTGGTTGTCACGGGAATGGCGAGCCGTTCGGCCAGCCGTTTCAGTTGCGGCCAGGCCTGCGCGTAATGCACGCCCTGGCCCGCATAGATCACCGGACGCTTGGCATTGACGAGCAGGTCGGCCGCTTCCCGCACATGAACAGGGTCCGCCCCAGAGCGGGTGCGCAGCACGGGCGTGTAGTTCAGCGGCTCCGGCACCTCCTCGTTCCACATGTCCGCAGGGATCTCGACGATGACGGGTCCGCCGCGGCCGTTCTTCAGCTTGGTGAAGGCGCGGCGAAAAATGTTGGCGACTTCCGCGGCGAGGATGATCGGCTCCGACGATTTCGAAAATGCTTTCATCGCCTCGCTGGAATTGAAGTTCGGCTCGATATGCGCGAGCCGGCGCTGATAGCCCATCGGCAACACCAGCACGGGAACGGATTCGCCGTAGCATTGCGCGACGCCGCCCATCGCATTCTCCGCACCGGGGCCATGCTGCATGCAGAACGCGCCGATCGAACGTCCCGATGTCACCCGCGAGATCGCATCCGCCATGTGGATGCCGACGCGCTCCTGCCGCACCATCACCGGCCGGATATCGGCCTTCGCCGCATGCTCGATCAGATGGTTGACCGGATAGCCGCAGAGGATCGCGATCCCCTCGCGCTTCATGATTTCCGCAATCGCGGTGCCGAGCTTCATGGCGTCTCTCTCCCTGGGCAGGCCGGTTAGCCCGGCTGATTAGGGGAGAGAGGATCAGGAAACTGGCGGAGGGTAAAGCGCGGCTCCATGCCCGCGCAGGTAGGTCAGCCATGCAAGGCAGCCGCGTCCTTCTGTCAGGTCGATGCTTGACGCAGCTCAAGCCGGCCGGCGGTTGTCGCATGCCATAATGGCCGCGGTGATGATGATGATGACACACCGCATCTTTCCATGAATTCCCGGGGACCCGGATGAGCTTCCAATACCTGTTGCTTGATCGCCCGCGATGCAGGGGCTGACCGCGTCCGAAGCGCAGGCCCGGCTCAGGGCCGAAGGCTTCAATGAGTTGCCTCGGACGGGCCGGCGTACGATCGTGGGCCTCATCCTCGAGGTTCTGCGCGAGCCCATGCTGCTGTTGCTGCTGGCCGGCGGGGCGATCTATTTTATCCTGGGCGATCTCGGCGAGGCCTTGCTGCTCCTCGTCCTTGCGTCGATCTCGATTGTCATCACCATCGTGCAGGAGGCGCGCACCGAACGCGTGCTCGAATCCTTGCGTGATCTGACCAGCCCCCGCGCGCTTGTGATCCGCGCAGGCGAACGCATCCGTATTCCCGGCCGCGAGGTCGTTCGCGGCGACTTGATCGTGCTCTCGGAGGGAGACCGCGTGGCGGCTGATGCTAGCGTCGTTCAATGCGACGATCTGCTGCTGGATGAATCGCTGCTGACGGGGGAGTCCGTTCCGGTCCGAAAGCAGGCAAGTCCCGCTCTCGAACAGCCGCGTGCGCCGCATGCCGGCGGTGACGACCAGCCGTTTGTGTTCTCCGGAACGCTGGTGGTGCGGGGCAGCGGCGTGGCCGAAGTCCTGTCGACCGGAATCCGGAGCGAGATCGGCAAGATCGGACAATCGCTCAGTGCCTTGGTGACGGAAACGCCACGCCTGCAGCAGCAGACCACGCGGCTGGTGACGATGTTTGCCATTGCCAGCGCCATCGTCATCGCGTTGACCGTACTCCTCTATGGAATCTACCGCGGCGGCTGGCTGGAGGGCGTGCTGGCAGGCATTGCGCTTGGTATGTCGATGCTTCCCGAGGAGTTTCCCGTCGTCCTGACGGTGTTCCTCGCCATGGGCGCCTGGCGCATCTCGCAGGCTCGCGTGTTGACGCGGCGCGCCTCGGCGATCGAATCGCTGGGCGCGGCGACCGTGCTCTGCACGGACAAGACGGGCACGTTGACGGAAAACCGCATGACGGTCGCGCGCCTGGTGCTGCCCGGTGGCGCGCAATACACGCCTGGCGCCGCGGCGCGCCCTGAGCCTGCGTTCGATCCGCTGATCGAAACCGGGGTTCTGGCCTGCGTCCCGGAGCCGTTCGATCCCATGGAGAAAGCGTTGCATTCGCTCGGACCCGGCACCGCGACCGGCCGACGCCTCGTGCAGAGCTACGGGTTGCGTCACAACCTCCTCGCGATGTCGAACGTATGGCGGGGAAACGGTGACGAATGCGTCGTCGCAGCAAAGGGGGCACCGGAAGCGATCGGCTCGCTGTGTGGAATGAGCGCGGAAGAGCTGTCTGAATTGCGGGCACGCGTCGATGCGCTCGCGCGGGAAGGGCTTCGCGTGCTCGGCGTGGCGCGGGCGACCTGCGCGGAGACGTCTCTTCCCGAGACGCAACGCGGCTTTGCTTTCCGCTTCTGCGGCCTGACCGGTTTTGCGGATCCCCTCCGGCCTGAAGTCGAGGGCGCCGTCGCCGAATGCCGTTCTGCAGGCGTCCGTGTCGTCATGATCACTGGCGACTATCCGGCAACCGCATCTGCGATCGCCACACGAGCGGGCCTCGATCCCCGGCGCGTCCTGACAGGGGCGGACGTCGAAGGCATGACCGATGCCGAACTCGCCCAGGCGGCACAGGGACAAACCGTCTTTGCCCGAATTGCGCCGGCCCAGAAATTGCGCATCGTCAATGCGCTCAAGGGTGCCGGGGAGATCGTCGCCATGACGGGCGACGGCGTCAACGACGCGCCCTCGCTGAAGGCTGCCCATATCGGCATTGCCATGGGCGGGCGCGGCACCGACGTGGCGCGCGAAGCGTCGTCGATCGTTCTGCTCGACGACGATTTCGGCTCGATCGTGAAGGCGGTTCGTCTCGGTCGCCGGATCTATGACAATCTTCGCAAGGCGATGAGCTTCATCCTAGCGGTCCATGTTCCGATCGCAGGGCTCGCGCTGTTGCCGCTGCTGACGGGGATGCCGTTGCTGTTCGGGCCGGTCCACATTGCGTTTCTCGAAATGATCATCGATCCTGTCTGCTCACTGGTTTTCGAGGCCGAGACCGAAGAGCGCGACGTGATGCGGCGGCCGCCACGCGCGCCGGACGAGCCGCTGCTGCCAAGGTCCCTGCTGGTCTGGTCGGCGCTGCAAGGCGGTCTTGCGCTGGCCTTGACCGGCGGCATGATGGTGACGGCGAATAGCTACGGCATGCCGGAAAACGAGGTGCGGGCGTTGACGTTCTTCTCGCTGGTGCTGGTGATCGTGAGCCTGATCTTCGTCAATCGCTCGTTCTCGACATCGCTTCTCGAAGCCTTCACCAGGCCGAACCGGACACTGGCCGTCATCGTCGTGTTCGTGACCGCCGTGCTCGCCCTGAGCCTCGCTTGGCCACCCGCAGCGGAGCTGTTTCGCTTCGGTCCGCTGCATGCCGACGATCTCGCGATCACGGTGGCGGCAGCTGTGGTTTCCCTGGTGTTGCTGGAACTGTCGAAATACCCGTTGCGCCATCGCTGGCCTGCCCGAGCTCCGTAGCCGCATGGGAGTCTGCCCTGAGAACGGCAGATAGACGTCTATTTGCAGTTCTTGCAGATCGTCAGCTTTCTCTTCACCACGTCGTCTTCCTGATCGATCGATGACTGGCTGGCGCCATCCGGATTGGACCGGGAGCTCTTTGCTGCGCGTGACCTCGCGGACGGCATCCCCTGATTTGACGTGTCATTGTCGTCGCCGACGCCTGCGCTGAAGCCGTCGTAATCGGCGGCCGGATTGGGTGCCGGCGATGCATTGGGCGGAGCAATTGAAACTGGCGGCCTGATCGAAGTCTGTCCTGTCGCGCCGCCGTGCGGCCAGGTGCCGGCAAGCATGAGGCCGAGAGCCAAAAGCGTCGCGCTTCTCATCCGCATCCTTCAAACAGCTCTGGTTCATCGATTGGCAGGTTGGCTCATCGAGCCACGGTATGCTGAAGACTATCAGGACTCGCACGGCCGTCAAAGCGCCCGGCTATTCGTCCCCGCGCCCCGCTATCCATTCTCCTGCAGCGCCCGCCGCAGCCTTCGGATGATGACGCCGCGGGCGCGGTCGTCGGCGGCGGCGGCGACGCGGTCGTTGATGTCGAGCATGAGTTCCGACATCTCGTTGTGCCAGTCGAGACGGGTTACGGCTTCCGGCGCGAGCCTGCGTCGATGGTCGACATCGAGCACGCGCGGCTCGGGGGTCGAGAGCTCATAGACGTCGTCCAGCATCGGCTGATAAATCTTCGCCGCCGGGAGGATACGTTCGGCGACGCGGTCGGCAAGACCCGCGATCGCATTCTCTTCGCCATGGGTCAGGAACAGCCCGCGCGCGATCGGGCGGCGCGCGGCGATCCAGCGGGCGATGCCGGCGCCGTCGGCATGTCCGGAATATTCGTCGATCATCCGGATCCGCGCCGCGACCCGGATCTCCTCGCCCTGGATCCGTACCGCCTTGGTGCCGTTCTGGAGGAAGCGGCCGAGCGTGCCGTTAGCCTGGAAACCGGTGAGCAGCACGGTCGCATGCGCGTTCCACAGCCAGTGCTTCAGATGATGGCGGATCCGTCCGGCATCGCACATGCCGCTGGCCGCGATGATGATGTGAAAGCCGGAGAGCCGCATGATCGCCTTGCTCTCGGCCACCGTCTCGGTGAACTTGAGATGCGGCGAGTTGAGCAGACGGCTGACATCGACAGTCTGATCGAGGCTCGTCGCGTTCTGCCGGAACACCTCCGTTGCATGGATCGCGAGTGGGGAATCCAGGAAGATCGGCGCTGCAGGAATCTCGCCGCGCTCCATCAGGTCGACGAGGTCGACGATCAGTTCCTGGGTGCGCTCGACCGCGAAGGCAGGGATGAGCAGGGCGCCCTTGGCGGCCGCGGCATCGCGGACCTCTGTCGCAAGATGCTGCCGGCGTTGCTCCGGCGTCGTGACGGCACGCACGCGGTCGCCATAGGTTGACTCGGAAATGACGTAGTCGAGGTCCGACGGCGCCTGCGGATCGGGCTGGAGCAGCTTTGCCTCGGGGCCGACGTCGCCGGAGAGCAGTATGCGCAACAGGCGCGTTGCACCCGCATCGGCAAATTCGAGCTCGATCGAGGCAGACCCGAGCAGATGGCCCGCGTTCCAGTAGCGCGCGCGGACGCCGGACATCACGTCGATCCACCGTTCATAGTCGACGGGACGGAACGATTGCAGCGTTGCGAGCGCATCTGCTTGCGTGTAGATCGGCTCGACCTCCTTCCGGCCACGCGCCGCGTTGCGCCGGTTGAGTTGTGCAACTTCGGACTCCTGGATGTTGCCGGCGTCAGGTAGCATCCAGGAGCAAAGGTCGATCGTGCCCCGCGTCGCCAGGATCGGCCCGCCAAATCCCTCGCGCACGAGCTTTGGCAGCAATCCGCTGTGGTCGATATGGGCGTGCGTGAGAAGCACCGCATCGATATCGGCGGGCCGGAAGGGAAAACCGCCGTAGTTAAGCTCCTTGAGCGTCTTCTGCCCCTGGAACAGGCCGCAATCGACCAGGAAGCGGCCAGAGGCGGTCTGGAAAAGATAGCTCGAGCCAGTCACGGTGCGGGCGGCGCCGCAAAATCGAACGGTGATGCTCATGTCGTCGTCTCCGGCGAAGGTGTCTTGCTCAGTTCGGGCCGCAGGGCAGCCGCGAGAATCTCGCTGAGCGCGATCGCGTTGGTCGGATGCGGCACGCTGTCGGTCGAGCGGACGGAGCGGATGCCGGCGTCGCTGAACGCCGCGACCATTTCGGGCGGAAACAGGGCATGTGTCACGATGGCGTCTATGCAGCTCGCACCTGCGGCTTCGAGGGCCTTCGCCGCAACCATCAATGTGGCTCCGGAAGAGATGATGTCGTCGACCAGCAGCGCCGGGCGACCGGAAAGCAGGCCGGGTTCGGCAAACTCGATTTGCACGGAACGATCGCCGTGGCGCATCTTCCGGGCGACCGTATGCTGCAATTGGAGCCGCCGGGCGAGATCACTCACCCATGGCTCGGATTCGGAATCGGGGCCGATCACGACGGTGGCCGGATCGACTCCAGTTTTTGCGAGGGTGTTCGCAATCGCCGGCATAGCGGACAGATTGTCCGCCTCGATGCCGGGAAACACGAGCTCGATCCTGGCCGTGCGGTGCAGGTGCGCATCAACGGTGACGACACGATCGACGATTCCTGCAAGGAGTCGGCCGATGGCGCGCTGGCTGATCGCTTCGCCCGGATGAAACGCCGCGTCCTGCCGCATGTAACACAGATACGGCGCCACCAGGATCAAACGCTTTGCGCCGGCGCGTCGCAGTGCTTCACTGGCCAGCAGCAGGGCGATCAGCTTCTCGTTGGGCTGGCCCAGCACGGCGTAGAGGATAACCGTGTCCGCGACCGGGCCGATCGTGATACGCAGTTCGCCGTCCGGGAAATGGTGAAGATCAATGTCCTCGCAGGCAAGTCCGAGCTTCGTCGCCAGTCGCGCTGCCGAACCCGTGGCTGAGGACAGGTTCTGGAAGATGACGGTGCTCACGGCGTGCTCCCGCATTGAAGGGTACCCTGATCTTTGATGGCGTACCCGGCGTCGGCAGCGGTTGCAGTCGCCGCGAGATCGTACTCCGGCTGGTCGAAGGTGTAGACGCGGTAAAGCGGCTCGCCCTGCTCGACCCGGTCGCCGATCTTCTTGAACAGCCGGATGCCGGCGCCCTTGTCGAGCGGCGCGCCGGCGGTGCGTGCCAGGCGATTGAGCCGCAGGCAGTCGATTGCGGAGACGACGCCGTCATCCGCGGCCTTGACGTCGAACGAAAGATGGCCGAGCTCGGTACTGCAATTCGACGGACCCTGGGCGTCGATGATCCTCTGCATCTGCTTCAGCGCCGCCCCGCTATCGAGCAGCTCGCGGGCGCGCGCATAGCCTGCGCCGCCGCGCAGCTTCGGGTCGTGTTCCAGGAGATGCGCGGCGAGCCGCAGCGATTTCTCGCGCAGATCGCGCGGCGCATCCGGCTCGTTGCCAAGCACTGCCATCACGTCGTTGGCCTCGAGCACCGGCCCGATGCCGTTGCCGATCGGCTGGCGGCCATCGGTTGTGATCACCTCGATCGTGCGGGCGAAGCGATCGCCCACGAACTCGAACATTTTTCGCAGGCGCATCGCCTCGACGGCGCTGGTGACCTTTGCCGTCGGCCCGACCGGAATGTCGATCAACAGGTGCGTCGAGCCAGCCGCGATCTTCTTGGACATGATGGAGGCGACCATCTGCTCGCGGGTATCGAGACTGAGCGGGCGTTCGACCGAGATCAGGATGTCGTCGGCGGGCGACAGATTCACGTGCCCGCCCCAGATCAGGCATCCATTGCAGGTCGCGACGATCGTCTTCATCTCCTCGACCCCGACATTGACCCGCGCCAGCACCTCCATCGTGTCGGCGGTGCCCGCCGGCGAGGTGATGGCGCGCGAGGACGTCTTGGGGATCGGCAGGCCGTGCGCGGCGACGATGGGTACCACGACCATCGAGGTGCGATTGCCGGGGATGCCGCCGATGCAATGCTTGTCGACGACGATCGGGGTCGGCCACACCAGTTGCGTGCCGGCCTCGGCCATCGCAGCAGTAAGAGACAGGAGTTCATCACTGGTGATGAAGCTCGCCGAACCGATCAGGAATGCGGCGATTTCCATGTCGGAGTAGCGGTAATGTGCGAGATCATCGATGATCGCGCCGATTTCCGCCCGACTCAGCGTTCGTCCGCGAATTTTGGCGCGCACCGCCTCCAGGCTCTCCGGAGGGGAGGCGGGCGTGACCGTGACCAGCGTGCCGGCGGCTTGCGCGAAACGCCGGAACGCAGGCTCGGAGAGGCCGATCTCGTCGGGGGTGGCCAGTGCGTCGTCGTCAGTGATCAGGAGCGTCGCGAGCAGCACCTTGCCGTCGAGTCGAAGCTCGACGCGGCTGAAGCCGCGAAAGATGTCCGCACGTAGCGCCTTCGACCGCCTGGAAATGACGACGACGTTCTCGCGGCCGGTATCGAGATTGACACGGCGGATCTTGAGTTGGGGACGGGGGGGATCTGGATGCATGAAGGTGCCGGCAGGGAGGCTGGGCCTCCATGTTTACCTGCCGCTATCTTCATGCAATTGACGCAGATCACGTCCGACGCCCTGGCCCAGCATGGAGCTCGGGTTGCCTTGCGGTGACGAGCAGCAGGCGGGCTACAGACTACGATCTGGAACGCACGCCAGGAATATGGTTCATAAACAGTAACCGTCCGCCGCGCACTCCCCAACCGCCGTGAACGTCAAAGAGGAATTTAACGGTTGCGCCCTAACTTGCGCTCGCCATGAGTGACCAGGCCGTCCACAGCGAGGTTCAACCGTTTTCGGCGCGTGCTGCGCTTCCCTGGCTGGTGAGCCTTGGCGTTTATGTCCTGCTGCTGATCCTTGGACCGCGGCTGCTCAATGATCCCGACAGCTATTCGCACATCGAGGTGGGGCGCTGGATCATCGCGCACGGCACGCTGCCGGCGACCGACCCATTTTCCTTTTCGAGGCACGGCGCCCCCTGGATCACCTTCGAATGGCTCTCGGAGATCATCTACGCTGGAGCCTACGCGCTTGCCGGCTGGCAGGGCGTCCTCGTCGTCGCCGCCGCGGCGATAGCGCTCGCCTTTGGCCTGTTCACGTTCTTCCTGCTGCGCGAGCTTTCGCCGACCCAGACGCTGCTCATGGTGATCGCGGCCGTCATCCTGTTGGCGCCGCATATGCTGGCGCGGCCACACGTGCTGGTGCTGCCGCTGATGGTGACCTGGGCGGCTGCCCTGGTACGCTGCATGGATCGTGGAGGCCCCCCGCCGTACTGGGCCCTTCCGCTGTTGGTCGTGTGGGCCAATCTGCACGGCAGTGTGGTGCTGGCGCTTGGACTGATCGGCCCTGCTGGGCTCGAGGCCCTGCTGCGCGAAAAGCGCAGCGAATGGCCACGCGTATTCCTGCGTTGGCTACCGTTCACGGCGCTCGCGGTCGCGGCATCCTGCCTGACCCCCTACGGGCCCGAACCGCTGATGATGCCGCTGACCACACTCGGCCTCGGCCCCGCGCTCGGTTGGATCGCGGAATGGCGGCCGCAGGATTTCAGCCACATAGGTTTCTTCGAGCTGCTGCTGCTGGCCGGCATCTTCGCGCTCTCGCGCGGCGTGACGCTGCCGGTCGTGCGGGCCCTGGTCGTGATCGGCTTGCTGCATTTCGCGCTGGCCCAGATCCGCAATGCGGATCTGCTGGCCATGCTGGCGCCGCTCTATCTGGCGGCTCCGCTGGGGCGGACGTTCGGCGGACCGATTGGGGAAGACGAGGCTGGCTCGTCACGCGGCCTGAACCTGGCCGCGCTCGGTGTGTTGATCGTGGTGAGCGGGGCGACGCTGGCCCGCGATATGCGGCCAGCTCCGGCCATTACCCCTCGGGCTGCCATCGCTGAAGCCAAACTCGCCACGGCGGGGCACGTGCTCAACGATTATTCCTTCGGTGGCTATTTGATCTTTGCCGGCATTCCCACCTTCATCGACGGTCGCGGTGAACTGTACGGGGGAGCGTTCATCAACCGCTACAATCGCGCCCTGGCGCTGGTCGACCTCGGCGACTTTCTGGAGTTGCTCGACGAATATAGGATCGGCGCGACCCTGCTTGCGCCGGGGACGCCGGCGATAGCGATGCTGGACCGGCTGCCCCAATGGCAGCGCGTCTACAGCGACGACGTGGCGGTCGTGCACAAGCGGCGAGATATGCCGCAAAGATAGATCAAGCGGTCCCGTAGGCGGCGTACTGGCCGCCGAGCGGCACGCCGCTCAGGGTCGCTTCGAGGCGCCGCGCCGGCCTGGTGTCCCAAGGCAGCAGCAGGAAATGGCGCGCACCGATCTCGCGCAAGCCGCCGGCAGCCATCAATTTTCGGGTTGTGCCAGCCCCGAGCAAGACGGCGTCCCGGTCGAACTCACAACGCGCGACGGCAAGGCGGGTCAGCGGGTTGTACGGATTGTGCTCGATGACGCAGACGAGTCCCCCGGGGCGCGTCACACGCCGCATCTCCGCGATGAATTGCGCCCATTCGATCGGCACGACGTGGTGCATCACGCAGACGGCCGTGACCAGATCGAAGCTGGCATCGTCGAAAGGAAACGTGCGGCCGTCGAACTCACGGTAGTCGACCCTGCCATTGTCAGCGCGTGCCTGCGCCAGGCTGGCCGAAGAAACGTCGATACCGCTCAAGCGCCCAACCATGCCGTGCAGCAGGGGATGAAGGCTGCCGACGCCGCAGCCGACGTCCAGCATGTCGGGCCTGTTCGTGTCGAGCCGCTGCGCGATCAGGATGCCGAGCAGATCAGCCTTGGCGCGCATGAAGAAGTGATGCGGCAAACCGGAGAAGTCGATCGAGGATTGGACCACGTCACGGTAGTTGTCGTGATAACCGTCGAAGAGCTCGGTCATGCGCCGGGTCATTCGTTGACGGCGTGGATCGCGGGTGCGGCCGCCGCCTCGTTGCGGTCGAAGCCAGCGCGCGTCTGCACCACATAGAGCGGGCGACGTTTCACCTCGGCATGGATGCGGCCGACGTAAAGCCCCACGATGCCCGTCATCAGCATGTTCATTCCGCACAGCAGGGACACGACAACGATCGTCGAGGACCAGCCGGTCACGAGATGACTATCGTTGCTGAGCCACAACAGGATCACCCAGCCGCCATAGAGCAGTGCCAGACCCGAGACCGTCAATCCGCACCAGATCGCGAGCCGCAAGGGCAGATCGGAAAAGCCGAGCGCGGCGTTCATCGCGAGCCGTACCATCTTGAACAGCGGATATTTGGTCTCGCCCGCTGCACGCTCGAGGCGGTGGAACGCGACCTCGGCTTGCCGGAAGCCGAGCCAGGCGATCATGCCGCGTACGAAGCGGTCCTGCTCCGGCATCTGCCGAAGCGCGTCGAGCACCTTGCGATCGATCAGGCGGAAGTCGCCGACATCGGCGGGGATGCCGACCGAGGACATCCTGCCGAGAAGCCGGTAGAACAGATGCGCGGTCGCGCGCTTGAACCGGCTTTCGCCGTCGCGCGACAGGCGGCGGGCGTGGACGATGTCGTTGCCTTCCTGCCATTTTGCGATCAATTGCTCGATCACTTCGGGCGGATCCTGCAAGTCGGCATCCATGACGATGATCGCTTCACCTTGCGCGGCGTCCATGCCGGCGGTGATGGCGATCTGATGCCCGAAATTTCGCGACAGGCCGATATAGCGAAAGCGCGGGTCGCGCGTGGCGAGCGCCTGTAGCACGATCGAGCTGGAGTCCCTGCTGCCGTCGTCGACGAAGATCGCCTCTGCCGGCCCGTCCAGCCGGGACAAGACCAGGTCGAGCCTGCGCAGCAGCACCGGCAGCACGGCTTCCTCGTTGAACACGGGGATGACGAGGCTGTAGCGGATCGACTGGAAATTGGCCGCCATGCGAGAGAGTCCAACTCGTTTCAGGAGCGGAAGTCTATGCCGGCGGTGGTTAAGGTCGCCTTGCCACAACCATTAAGGATATGGGACGCCCGGGGGCTTCCAATGAAGCGGGTGAAGATGGTGATGCCCGATTAACCACGCTGGCGGCCGCGGCTTCGGCCTAGGACTTGCGGCGGATCTTGTAGAGAACAAATCGCTCCGAGGTGTCCAGCGCTTCCAGCAGATCCGGCAGCGGGTTTGCGACCCCCGGCCCGAGGACGTAGAGATAGTCGAAGTCCTGGTGCCAGGTACGGACGAACGGCGGAACGCCAGCTGGCGGCCGGCTTGCCGCAATCGCGGTCAGCACGCCCAGCGGCACCGGCCCCCCGTAGGGAATGGCAAGACGGCGCACGTCCTCGCGTGGCCGCACGGGCTGCTTGCCCGCTTCCGTGAATAGATTGGGCACGAAGGCGTTGGCATAGTGCACGGCGAGCGTAGGCGCATAATACATCGGATATGAGGTGAGGTCGGCGAAGGGCGGGTCTCCATTGTCGTCCGTGCTGGCGACGAGGATGCGCGAGCCGCGATCGATCTTGTTGAACGACGCGACGATGGCCGCATAGTCGGTGCGGTAAGGCAGCCATACCGCGAGCACGACGGCGAGATTGATCAGTATGACGCCACTGATCGCGGCGAGCGCCGCCATTCTCCATGCCCGGCTGGGCAGCGTCAGCGAGCAGAAGGCCGGCAGGATCAGAGCCGCAGCGGGAATCACGCGAAGGTCGACGAACGAGGTTCCGAACAGCTTCGAGGGAATGACGACGTACAGCACCGCGAAGCCGATCGCGAGCCAGCTCCCGGCTGCCTCGAGCTTGAGGACGCCGCGTCTTGCGGCAAAAAAGAGCGAGATCATCAGCGCAAGCCCGGTTGCCGCCGCGACCGTCAGATTGTAACCGTTCATGATGCGCAGCGGCCAGATCGGCTTGAATTCGAGGAACCAGTTCGTTCCTTCGCTTCCGATCGATCCCGCGGTCATGCGCATGATCCCAAACAGGGCAAGCGCCGGTATGGCCAACGCGCCGAGCCGCGCGGCGGCGACCCCGTACGATTTTCGCTCATGGCGGATGCGCGAGAGCTCGCAAAGGCCAAGCGCCGCGCCGTAGATGCCGAGGGAGAAGAAATGTGCCGCAAACAGCGCAGCGACAAAGACCATGTTGACGACGAAACGCAGGGGCCATGGGCGTTCCGCCAGCATCAGATAGACGGCGATGCCGCAGACAGCGAGGCCCAGTCCGAACTCGAAATTCACGAAGCCCCAGCTGAACGGCAGACAGTAAAGGAAAGCGAGGGCCGCAAAGCCGGCGAGATGGATCCGTCCCTTCCGGGCCCATTCGAGCGAAAGCGCGCCCCCGACGATCAGCAATTGGCTCAGGAGCAGAAACAGCCGTGTGGCATTCTCGACGCTGATCAGCCGGGCCATTTGCGGGACCAGCAGATCCATTCCAAGGTTGGGGTAGAATGCCCAAGCCACTTCGTAGTGCGGATTGGCGTTGGGGGTGCCGTTCTGGCTCAGAATATACATCCGGGCGAGGTGATTGGGATAGTCGACCATCGCGGGGATAGGGGTCAGCAGCACCGGAAGAAACGACACGGCCGCCAGTACAGCGAGAACGGTGATCACCACCGACCGGTCCGAGCCAAGACGAGCCCGGATTGTCGAAATCGGCTTGTCGGAAGGAATCATGTCATCGGGCCGCTGGAGTTCGAGGTTACGCTCTACGATGGCGCAACCGCCCGACACAACGCCATAATGCGAACTTCGTGAGAATTAAGCTGGGCTCGCCGCCGCATCGGAAGGAGGAGCCCGTCATCCGACGCGCTGCATGCGGACTTGTGCTGATGAGATTGCGGCGCGCCGGCTACTTCATCGCCGCGCTGATCGAGTTGAATTTGCCGCTCAGGAGTGCGCTGCCGGTGTTGTTCACGGCCACGATGATCGCGAACGCGATGCCGGTGGCGATCAGACAATACTCGATGGCGGTGGCACCATTTTCATCGGCAAGAAATGACTTGAGCAAAGTCATCGTCAACTCCTGTTCATCCGTCCAACCTAGGCTGGTGCCGTTTTCGGAATGGTAAATTGATTCACTGATTTTTCGTGGGCGCGTCAAAATGCAGGTGGATGGTCCTCACCTGCCGTTTGATATGGTGTCATCGATTGACTTAAGGTTTCGTCACCCAATTCGGACGCATTTGGCGATGTCGTCGTCGCGTCTCAGGACGATATCTGGCGTTCCGGCGCGGCCTTGCCCGGGCGTTTCAGTACTATCGCCAGACGTCCGACCAGATAGCTGACCACGGACGGCTGCGCCCGCGCGGAGCTGCCGGCGAGGCTTTCTTCCTCGGCCGCGTCGTTGACGATGCCGATGTAGTTCCTTCTGGCGTCCTGCTGCTGCACGAGCCTGCAAACCCCGAGTTTAATCGAGGGGCGACCATGCTGCGCTGAGCGGGAAGCGTCGGTTAATTTTGTCTTCCGTAGGATTACGTACCGCCGCCGGCCGCAGGTAGACGCCGAAAGCAGGGGATTGGCTTAACGGATTGTTGAGCCTGTTATCGAGCGGGGTGCCGGGCTCACTCGCGCCGACCGTCCGCATTCAGCGCCCGTAACACCGCGATGCGGGCGAACATCATCCAGCCGCCGCCGGTCTCGGCTGCGTTGATCAGGGTTTCGATCGCGGTCTGCCAGTGGCTCGCATGCTGCGTATCCTCGGGCAGTCGCATGATGTGATCGGCCGCTTCTTGCAGCGTCCGCAGCTTGCGCCCGCCACGTAACGAAATGGGGTCGTCGAACGCGGTCGACCAAGGCATGTCAGGTCGGCCGATCGGCGAGGGGAGGCATCACTGCGTAGCCGCTGGTGCGATGCTGCTAGCCGGCCTTCTTCGCCCGGGCCTGCGCGCGCACCGGCTTGTCGGCTTTTTTGGGAGCGGCTTTCGCAGCAGCGTCCTTGCCGCCCTTGCCGGCAATCGGCAGCAGCATCTCGCGCTGGCCTTCGACGCGCTTCTTCGGCTTCTTGCCCTTGACGGCGTCCTTGGTCGCATCCTTGGCCACCTTCGCCGCGGGGCCTGCGTCCTTCTCGTTCGCGATGCTCTTCTTCAGCGCGTCCATGAGGTTGATGACGTTGCCGCCGGTCTTGGGCGCGGCCTTCGCGGCGATGGGCGCGCCGCTGCGCTTCTTGTTGATGAGGTCGATCAGCGCGGTCTCGTAATGGTCCTCGAACAGCTCGGGCTCGAACGCGCCGGACTTCTTCTCGACGATGTGCTTTGCGAGGTCGAGCATGTCCTTGGTCAGCTTCACGTCCTGGATATCGTCGAAATAGTCCTTCTCGCCGCGCACCTCATAGGGGTAGCGCAGCAGCGTCCCCATCAGGCCGCTCCCGAGCGGCTCCAGCGCGATGATGTGCTCGCGGTTGGTCAGCACCACGCGGCCGATCGCGACCTTGTCCATGCTCCGGATCGTCTCGCGGATCACCGCAAAGGCGTCGTGGCCGACCTTGCCATCGGGCACGAGATAATAGGGGCGGATCAGATAGCGGCTGTCGATATCGGTCTTCGGTACGAACTCGTCGATCTCGATCGTGTGGGTGGACTCCAGCGCGATGTCGTCGAGCTCGTCCTTGGTGACCTCGATATAGGTGTCGGTGTCCACCTTGTACCCCTTGACGATGTCCTCCGAAGTCACCTCGTCACCGGTCTCGGCGTCGACCTTGAGGTACTTGATCCGGTGGCCGGTCTTGCGGTTGATCTGGTTGAACGAGACCTTCTCGGTATCCGAAGTGGCCGGATAGAGCGCGACCGGGCAGGTCACGAGGGACAAACGCAGAAAACCCTTCCAATTGGCGCGGGGGGCCATGGGCTACTCCAAACGCAACGGGGACAGAAGACGAAGATACCATCGAGGAACAACGAATCATAGCAAGGCGGATCGCTGAATCTTGCAACTGCGTTAACCGGCCGCCCGGCGCGCGGTTGCAACCTGACCCGGCCGCAAAGGCCGGAACATCATATCCCATCATGCGTTGCCACGAGACATTCCGCCGCGAGGAGTCGCGGCCATCCGACGCGACAGCCAGAATTGAGGTCACCATGGCAACCACGCGAGACCAACGTCAGATCGTGGAAACTCCAACCGAGGCGCGCCAGGGCGAGCCCGGGCCGTCGGTGGCGGCGCTGCTCGCCATATCCACCGGGCTCGCGATCCTGATCCTCGCCGTCATCTGGTTCGTGTTCTTCCGGACCTGATCGGCAGATCGACCGGACGGTTCGCACCTTCCGACTCGCCGCGTAACGCGGCACATTGCGCCCGCCATGCCGCCGGTTCGTCCGATGGCCTGGCGGGCGCAGTGCGTTGACCGCGAACAGGGTCGGATATGACCAAAAAGTAACGCGGCCAGTTCCCCGTGTTCATATTCAGTTCACGCCGGAATTGCTCATCTGTGCGGGTGTTCATACGGCCCAGTTCTGGAGAGAAGCGTGCGCCTGCTCGTCGTTGAGGACGACCCCGATCTCAATCGCCAGCTTACCAAGGCGCTGACCGACGCCGGCTATGTCGTCGATCGCGCCTTCGACGGGGAGGAGGGACATTATCTCGGTGACACCGAGCCCTACGACGCCGTGGTGCTCGACATAGGCCTGCCGAAGAAGGACGGCATCTCGGTGCTGGAAGCCTGGCGGCGTAACGGCCGCACCATGCCGGTCCTGATCCTCACCGCGCGCGACCGCTGGAGCGACAAGGTCCAGGGCTTCGATGCCGGCGCCGACGACTATGTCGCAAAGCCGTTCCACCTGGAGGAGGTGCTGGCGCGGATCCGCGCGCTGCTGCGCCGCTCCACCGGCCACGCCCAGAGCGAGCTGAGCTGCGGCCCCGTCACGCTCGACACCAGGACCGGACGGGTCAGCGTGTCGGGTAATCCCATCAAGATGACGTCGCACGAATATCGGCTTCTGGCCTACCTGATGCACCATTCGGGCCGCGTCGTATCCCGCACCGAGCTGGTCGAGCATCTCTACGACCAGGACTTCGACCGCGACTCCAACACCATCGAGGTCTTCGTCGGCCGCATCCGCAAGAAGCTCGACGTCGACATCATCCAAACCGTCCGTGGCCTCGGCTATCTCCTGACCCCGCCGGCCCCCGGCGCCTGAAGCGTGGTGTCTCGAACTATCTTGTCTAGACGTATCTTGGCTTGACGGGCGGCCCCGACAGGGGCCTTGGTCGGGTCATGAGTTCCGACGCTATGCCACCCCGCGCCTCCGGGATCATTCCGATGCCCGCCAGCTCGCTTGCGAACCGCCTGTTCCTGTCGGCGACCGCGTGGCTCGTGGTGATCCTGGCCATCACCGGCGTGGTGCTGTCGTCGGTCTACAAGAACGCCACCGAGCGCGCCTTCGACCGCCGGCTCAATCTCTATCTCCGCACGCTGATCGCCGAGGTCGCCACCCCCGACGAGCCGCCGGACCGCCAGTTCCAGTCGCTCGGCGAGCCTCTGTTCGAGCTGCCGTTGTCCGGCTGGTACTGGCAGATCACCCGGACCGACACCGAAAAGCCGGAGGTGCGGTCCTCGCGCTCGCTCTGGGACAAGAAGCTGCCGAAGCTGGAAGAGCAGGGCACCGAGCTCACCGCCGCCGGCATCCGGATCGCTTACGTCGACGGTCCCGAGGGACAGAACCTGCGGATGGTGGAGCGGCCGGTCGATCTCGGCGCGGACGGCAAATTTCTCGTCAGTGTCGCCGGCGACGATACCGAGATTTTCGACGAGACGCGCAGTTTCGATTACTACCTCGGCGGCACCTTCACCGCCCTCGGCATCGTATTGCTGCTGACCACCGTGTTTCAGGTGCGCTTCGGTCTTGCGCCGCTCAAGCGCATCTCCGAATCCATCGCCGACATCCGGTCCGGGCGGGCGGAGCGGCTCGAGGGCGAGTTCCCGGTCGAGATCGCGCCGCTGGCGCGCGAGACCAACGCGCTGATCGATGCCAATCGCGAGATCGTCGAGCGCGCACGCACCCACGTCGGCAATCTCGCCCACGCCATCAAGACGCCGCTCTCGGTCATCGTGAACGAGGCCGGCGCGCATGCCGCCGATCCGTTCGCGGCCAAGGTGATGGAGCAGGCCGACGTGATGCGCGACCAGGTCGCCCATCATCTCGAGCGCGCGCGCATCGCGGCGCGGGTCTCGGTCGTCGCGACGGTGACGGAGGTTGCACCGGCCATCGAGGCATTGCGGCGGACCATGGAGAAGATCCACCGCGGCCGCGGCATCGTGGTCGGGGCCGAGGCCGATCCGTCGGCGAAATTTCGCGGCGAGCGGCAGGATCTGGAGGAGATGGTCGGCAATCTCGTCGACAACGCCTGCAAATGGGCGGCCTCGAGGGTCTTCATCGAAGTTCTGGTGGAAGCGCCGCATCAGGCGAGCACCGGTCCGCGGCTGCATATCATCGTCGACGACGACGGCCGCGGCCTGTCGGAGGCCGAGCGCTCGCAGGTCTCACGGCGCGGCCAGCGGCTCGACGAGTCCAAGCCCGGATCGGGGCTTGGACTGTCGATCGTGACCGAGCTCGCTGCGCTCTACGGCGGCAGCCTCTCACTCGGCCGCGCACCGACCGGGGGCCTGCGGTCGGAGCTGGTCCTCCCCGGAATATAATCCCTTGTTCCGATACGACTATTTGGCCTGCGGCACGTCGATCCCGACGAAACCAGGGGTATTCGGAACGACTTCCTAAACGGCTTCTTAAGTGGGGCCCATCTATGATCGAGCAGGACGGATCCCACGTCCGCCATTTTACCGTTCACTACCCGGGCGCATGAGCCAGACATCGATCGAGCGGCTGAGGGACTATCTCGCGCAGCTCCCGCCGCAGGCGCAGGCACTGCTGATGCGGGAGTTCGAGCGTGCGCTCGAGCGCGGCCAGGACACGGCCGTGGCAACCCTCGTGCTCGACCAGCTGCGCAAGATCGTCCGCAAGACGGAAGCCGACGCGGCCCCACCGCCGCGTACGGACGATCTGTCGCGGCTACTGTTCCAGGTGCTGGAACCATTCGTGGTCGAAGCGGGCGCCCCGATCCGGGCCGGGCAGATCCGCCGCTCTTCGCTGGCTCCGATCTGGCAATGGCTCGGCCGCGACGGTGCTCCGGCCAAGCTGAGCGAATTCGAGGCGGCGCTGGCGCGCATGCCGGCCGACAGTGCAGGGCAGGTCGAAGCGCTGGCCTCGAAGCTCCAGGCGGTCGCCGCGGATGCCATCTTCGAACTGACCGGGCCGGGCGGGGGTGACAAATCGCGTGCGCTCGCCCGCGTCGGTCCGCCCAACGTGATCGAGGATCTCTATTCGACCGGGGCGGTGCTCGCGGTCCGCGACGCCATCGCCACCTTGAACGAGAAGCTGCCGCGCTCCCTGCGCGCCTTCGGCGATGCCCAGATCGCCTCGGTGACTGCCGCGCTCAACATTCCCGTCCTCCAGACGCCGCAGATGCTGCCCTTCGCGCTCTCGATCGTCGTGCAGCGGATGACCGCGCCGTGGCAGATCATCCGCCTCGCGATCAAGATTGCCGCGTCCGACGATGAGATCCGTGTCGCGGCAACGCCCTATGGCGTCGCCGTCACGATGGCGCTGCATGATCTGTCCTGCGTGGCTGCCATCCTGCGCATGGACATCAAGCGCGGCCATTTCGACAACGTCGCCGGCAATCTCAAGACGCTGCACGATGGCGTCCGGGGCCTGCGTACCGAGCTCGACCTGCGCAACGATTCCGCCTGGGGCAAGCAGTTGACCTCGATCCGGGCCGACATCTCCAACGCGCTGCAATCCGAGATCGACAGTGTTCCCGGCCGCGTCCGCCGCATCCTGCGCCAGCGCGCCGAGAAGGACATTCCGCCGGGCGCGCGGATCGACAGCACCGAGGTCGAGGAAACCGTCGCGCTGATCGATTTCGTCGCGACCTGCCGCAATTATGCGAGCGAGCTTGCGATCAATGAGGTGACACTGCGCACCTATTCCGACCTCCAGCAATATGTCGAGCGTTCGACCGAGCAGCTCGTGCAGTCGCTGCGCGGCGCCGATCACAAGGTCCGCACCTATCGGCAGCAGCAGGTGCAGGCCGCGATCCGCTTCTGCCAGGTGCTATTCGGCGATGATTATGCCTCGCTGATGAGCCGCGCCGCGGAGAACGCGGCCACGGGCGAGCGCAAATCGTCGCGCGCGAGCTGACTCAAGGCGCATATTTCAGTAGTCACAATTTCAGGTTGACGGTGTCGGTGGCTGGCCCTACGGTCGCCGTGCAACTTTTTGATATTTCTATCTGTGGGCGCATGAAATCCGTTATCAGTTCCATCGAAATCGAGAATCGCGTCGTCGTTGCCAAATATCAAAGGCTGATGGTCGGCGCGAAGGTGGTGCTGGTCGAGAAGGCAAGCGGTCGGCAGCTTCCTGAGACCGTCACCAGGGTTGCATCGCCCGTTCCCGTCGGGGCGTTGCGCATCAGATTGCCCGACGCTATCGAGCCGGGAACATACTTCCTGAAGGCCTTCAACGGGCATGGCGAGGACGCCGCTCAAAGCGCGGACTTCGAGATAGGCTAAGCCGTTGGATTTTCACCATTTCGGGACTGTGCGCGGTCGCGCCGAATTGACAATTGTCAATTGCCGCATCGTCCGGCCGTGGTGTAAAGCGACCTGTGGGCGCGGCTTGCGCGCTGCCGGAAGCTTGCCAGATGATGCTATGGTTCGTGTTCGCGCTGATGACGGTCGCGGCGATCTTCGCCGTGCTTTTGCCGCTCGGCCGTAGCGGACGCGCCCATAACCAGGGCAGCGAGGTCGCGGTCTACAAGGACCAACTCGCCGAGATCGAGCGTGATCTTGCCGCAGGGCTAATCGCGGCGCCCGAAGCCGAGGCCGCGCGCGTCGAGGTCAGTCGCAGGCTGCTCGCCGCGGCCGGCAGCGAGCCCGCAATCGCACCGAAATCCAGCCTCAAATGGCGCCGCGCGGCGGCCGTGCTTGCGCTTGCCGGTTTGCCGCTGGTTGCGATCGGCGTCTATGTGCCGCTCGGCTCGCCCAGGCTTCAGGACTTTCCGCTGGCGCAGCGGGAGCGCGGATCCGGGTCCGGCATGGCGCAGTCGCTCGAGAATCTGGTCGTACAGGTCGAGCAACATCTGGAAAAGAATCCGACCGACGGGCGCGGCTGGAACGTGATCGCGCCCGTGCTGGAGCGGCTTGGTCGCTTCGACGACGCCGTGCGCGCCTATCGCAACTCGCTCGCCTACAATGGCGAGAGCGCGGAGCGCCGGTCCGATCTCGGCGAAGCGATCTCGGCCGCCGCCGGTGGCGTCGTGACCGCCGAAGCCAAGACCGAGTTCGAGCGCGCGCGCGCGCTCAGCGCCGATGATCCGAAAGCGAACTACTTCCTCGGTCTCGCCGCCGAGCAGGACGGCCGCAAGGACGATGCCGCCAATATCTGGCGCGCGCTGCTGGCGAAAGCGCCGGCGGATGCGCCGTGGCGCCCTCTCGTGCAGACCTCGCTCGCGCGCGTCGGTGGCGGTGGCGTGACGATGCCGGCGCTGTCGGATGAGACCCTCGCAGCTTCCAAGGACATGAAAGAGGGCGATCGCAACGCGATGGTTCGCGGTATGGTCGAACGGCTCGCCACGCGCCTCAAGCAGAACGGCGACGACGTCGAGGGTTGGCTGCGCCTGGTGCGCGCCTATCTCGTGATGGGTGATCGCGAAAAGGCGGTGGGGGCATCGACCGATGCCCGCCAGGCGGTTGCCAACGACGCAGCGCGGCTGCGCCAGCTCGATGAAGGCCTCAAGACACTCGGGCTCGACGGATGATGATGTCAGGACGAGACGGGCAGGGAATGGATACGCCATGACGCGCAAGCAGCGACGTATGACCATCATCGGCGGCTCGCTTGCCGTGCTCGCGCTCGCGGCCGCGCTGGTGCTCAATGCGTTGCGCGACTCCATCGTGTTCTTCTCGACGCCGACCATGGTCGCCGAGAAGCACGTCGCGCCCGGCAAGCGGTTTCGCCTCGGCGGCCTGGTGCAGCCCGGCTCGCTCCGGCGCGGCGACAATCTCGCAGTGACCTTTGAGGTCGCCGACGGCGGCGCAAAGCTTCCGGTCGCCTTCAAGGGCATTTTGCCTGATCTGTTCCGGGAAGGGCAGGGCGTCGTCGCCGAAGGCGCGCTCGACGCCGATGGCGTGTTCAAGGCCGACACCGTGCTCGCCAAGCACGACGAAACCTACATGCCCAAGGACGTCGCCGATGCCCTGAAGAAGCAGGGGCACTGGAAGGATGACTACGGCGCCAAGGCTTCCGATGGCGTCAAGCCCGCGGCCACGACCGCGCAGGGCAATCCGCAGGGAGCGATTCGATGATCGCGGAGTCAGGACATTACGCGCTGGTGCTGGCGCTCGGACTGGCACTGATCCAGTCCATCGTGCCCCTGATCGGCGCGCGGCTGCGCGATGACGCGCTGATGAATGTGGCGCGCTCCACTGCGCTGGCGCAGCTCCTGTTCGTCGGCGCGTCGTTCATCGCGCTTGTGATGCTGCACGTAGCTTCGGATTTCTCGGTCGTCAACGTCTACGAGAATTCCCACTCCATGAAGCCGCTGCTCTACAAGATCACCGGCGTGTGGGGAAACCATGAAGGCTCGATGCTGTTGTGGGTGTCGATCCTCGCGCTGTTCGGCGGATTGGTCGCGGCCTTCGGCAACAATCTGCCGCTGTCGCTGCGCGCGCATGTGCTGGCCGTACAGGCGTGGATCGCCAGCGCCTTCTATCTCTTCATCCTGGTGACCTCCAACCCGTTCCTGCGCATCGCCAACCCGCCGATCGAGGGACGCGATCTCAATCCGGTGCTTCAGGACATCGGTCTCGCCGTGCATCCGCCGATGCTCTATCTCGGCTATGTCGGCTTCTCGATCTCGTTCTCTTTCGCGATCGCGGCGCTGCTGGAGGGGCGGATCGACGCCGCCTGGGCGCGTTGGGTGCGGCCGTGGACGCTGGTCGCCTGGATCTTCCTGACGCTCGGTATCGCCATGGGCTCGTACTGGGCCTATTACGAACTGGGTTGGGGCGGCTGGTGGTTCTGGGACCCGGTCGAGAACGCTTCGCTGATGCCGTGGCTTGCCGGCACCGCGCTGCTGCATTCGGCGCTGGTGATGGAGAAGCGCAACGCGTTGAAGGTCTGGACCATCCTCTTGTCGATCCTGACCTTCTCGCTCTCGCTGCTCGGGACCTTCCTGGTGCGCTCGGGTGTCATCACCTCGGTGCATGCCTTCGCGACCGATCCAACCCGCGGCGTGTTCATTCTCCTGATTCTCTGCCTGTTCATCGGGGGCAGCCTGTCGCTGTTCGCGGGGCGCGCGACGTCGTTGAAGCAGGGCGGCCTGTTTGCGCCGATCTCGCGCGAGGGCGCGCTGGTGCTGAACAATCTGCTGCTCACGGTCGCCTGCGCGGTGGTGCTGTTCGGCACACTCTATCCATTGGCGATGGAAATGCTTGTCGATTTCAAGATGTCGGTCGGTGCTCCCTTCTACAACCTCACCTTCGCTCCGCTGTTCACGCTGCTGCTGCTCGCCGTGCCGTTCGGGCCGTTACTGGCATGGAAGCGCGGCGATCTGCTCGGCGTGACGCAACGCCTGCTGGCGGCTGGCGTTGCCGGGCTTGTTGTCGCCGCTCTGGTCTGGGGCTGGGCGCGCGGTGGCAGCGCGCTGGCGCCGCTCGCGATCGGGCTTGGCATCTTCGTGATCGCCGGTGCCGTCACTGACATCGTCGAGCGCACCGGCCTCGTGCGGCTACCGTTCGCAACGGCGCTGCACCGGGCCCGCGGCCTGCCGCGCTCGGCCTGGGGCTCCGCGTTTGCGCATGCCGGCCTCGGCATCGCGCTGATCGGGATCGTCTGCGAGACCACCTGGAACAGCGAATATATCGCGACCATGAAACAGAACGACGTCGCCCATGTTGCCGGTTACGACGTGAAGCTCGATGGTTTGTTTCAGCGCCAAGGCCCGAACTTCCGCGAGATGATCGCCGAATTCAATGTCAGCCAGGACGGCGAGAAGCTCAGCGTGATGACGCCGTCCAAGCGCAGCTTCACCACCCGCGGCTCCTCGACCACCGAGGCCGCGCTGCTGACGCGCGGCGCAAGCCAGCTCTACATCTCTCTCGGGGACGCCACCGGCGAGGGTGCCATCGCCGTGCGCATCTATCACAAGCCGCTGGTGCTGCTGATCTGGTGGGGACCGGTGCTGATGGCATTCGGCGGCGTGCTGTCGCTGTCGGACCGGCGCCTCCGGGTGGGCGCGCCGAAACCGGCGCGGGCCAAGCAGCGCCTGCAGCCGGCGGAGTGATCCAATGCGTCGAATGATGGCCGCGTTCGTCGCGCTGCTGCTGCTGGCCTTGCCTGCGGCGCATGCCGTGCAGCCCGACGAGATCATGTCGGATCCGGTGAAGGAGTCGCGCGCACGCGACTTGTCGCGCGAGCTGCGCTGCATGGTCTGCCAGAACCAGTCGATCGACGATTCCGATGCGCCACTGGCGCGCGATTTGCGGCTCCTGGTGCGCGAGCGCATCGCGGCCGGCGACAGCAATTCGCAAGTGCTCGATTTCCTGGTCGCGCGCTACGGCGAGTTCGTGCTGCTCAAGCCACGCTTCGAGCGCCAGAACATGCTGTTGTGGCTGCTCGCGCCGCTGCTGCTGATTGGCGGCGGCCTGGCGCTATGGCTGCAAATCCGCCGGCGCTCGCGAAATGGTGCAGACGTACCGGCTCCGCCGCTCACGCCCGACGAGGAAGCGCGGCTCGCCGCATTGATGGCGGATGAAGCCAAATCTTAAGCTGCTTCCAGCCTTAGCTGTTTCAAACCTTAGTTGTTTCAAACCTTGGCCACTTCAAATTGTTCTGGTTACGCAATGATACGTAGCTCCTTGCCACAGCATGTTTCATGCTCTGTTGACCTTTGTCTGAAAGCTTGTCGCGAAATTCGATTCCAGGCTTTGAGTCCTCAATTATGTTCGCGAACAGCAATCTGACGATCCGCTTCCTGGTCGGCGCCGTCGTCGCTGCATTATTGTTCCTGCTGGGCATCGGAGGCGGCACCGGCTTCGTCGCGGTGCTCTATCTCAACAACGAGATCACCAGCCTTTCGTCGGACTTCGCCGCGCTGAGTGGCCCCGCGCACGACCACGCGATGCAGATCTACCAGCAGGCGCAGACCGCGTTCTCCTATTTTCTCGTCGCTTGCGGCGTGATCGCCGTTGTAGCCATCGCGATCTGCCTCATCACCTGGTTTGCCGTGCGCAACGGCATCCTCAATCCGCTGGCGGCGATCGTTCATGCTATGCGCGAGGTCGCCGACCAAAGGTTCGAGACTCCGGTTCCGGGTCTCGGCGGCACCAACGAGATCGGCCTGCTCGCTGGCGCTTTGGAGGTGTTCAAGACCAATGGTGTGGAGCGGCGCCGCCTCGCCGAGCTGCAGCTCCACGAGGCGCAGCATCAGGCCGAGCGATCGAAATTCCTGGACGCGCGAATCAGGCGCTTCAACGATCTCGTCGCCAGTGTCGTCGACAGCGTGGCGTCGTCGGCCGTGCATCTCGAGAGCAACGCCCAGACGTTGTCGCGGACGGCCAACGATACCACCACCAAGGCCAACGCCGTGGCAAGCGCAGCGAGCCAGGCCAGCGGCAGCGTGCAGACCGTCGCGGGCTCGGCGGAGGAGATGACGAATTCGATCGGCACGATCAGCCGTCGCGTCACGGACGCGACCCAGCGTGCCGAGGGCGCGGCGACGCAGGTCGAGAAGAGCCGCGACACCATCCACACGCTGTCGGACGCGGCCGACAAGATCGGCGAGGTCGTGCAGCTCGTGCAGGCGATCGCGTCGCAGACCAATTTGCTCGCGCTCAACGCCACCATCGAGGCGGCGCGGGCTGGCGAGGCCGGCAAGGGATTTGCCGTGGTCGCCTCCGAGGTGAAGAATCTGGCGCACCAGACCAGCAAGGCGACGGAGGAGATCACGTCCCACGTCGCCAGCATCCAGGGCATCACCGCACAGACGCGCGGCGCGATCGACGGCGTCTCGCAGACGTTGTCTGAGATCTCGTCCATCATGTCCGGCATCGAGATCGACACCGCCCAGCAGCGCACCGCCACGCAGGAGATCACGCGCAGTGCCAAGGACGCCGCGCGCGGTACGCTCGACGTCTCCAATCACATCGTCCAGATCACCTCGACGTCCGCCGAGACCGGCCGAATGGCCGCCGAGGCGCGCGATTCCGCGGTCGACCTGTCGCAGCAGGCCGAGACTTTGAAGCGCGAGGTCGACGAATTCATCGTCAGTGTGAGAGCGAGCTGAGAGCCCTGAAAAAGGCGCTTCCGCGCCGCCACCGGAACTCGATTAAGTTCCTGTAAGACAAAGACTTTCTCTCTGCGATAAACTGCCGCATCCGCATTCCCCTTCATTACAAAAGTTTAACCCCGCCGCCAGCCCACGGTAAGGCGGCAGCCCCCATCTTCAGGTTCGTAAGGTGCCGCCGTCAGGTACCAAATGGATTTCAAGGCCCTGGAGATCTCTGCATGACCGACCGTTCCGACCTCTCGAACCTTCCGTCCTACCGGCAGCCCCGCCGGTCGATTTTCTCGGCCCGCAAGTTCGCGCTGATGGCCTCGGTCGTCGCCGGCCTCGGTGCCGCCGTCTACGGCTTCGGCACGTCGACCTCGCCGGCCGACCTGTTCTCGAGCCCGGCGCACGCACAGGTCAACAACGAGGTCCGCAAGGTTGAACGCCCGATTGGTTTCGCCGACATCGTCGAGCGCGTGAAACCGTCGGTGATCTCGGTGAAGGTCAACATCAAGGAAAAGACCGCGAGCAATGATGACGGCGATGACGCGCAGTCGCCGTTCCAGCCGGGCTCGCCGATGGAGCGGTTCTTCCGCCGCTTCGGCGGTCCGGATGGCATCCCGGGCCTGAAGGGTGGTGGCGGTCGAGGCCGTGTCGTGCAGGGCCAGGGCTCCGGCTTCTTCATCTCGGCTGATGGCTTTGCCGTGACCAACAACCACGTGGTCGACGGCGCCGACAAGGTCGAGGTCACGACCGACGACGGCAAGACCTACACCGCCAAGGTGATCGGCACCGACCAGCGCACCGACCTCGCCTTGATCAAGGTCGAGGGCAGCTCGAGCTTCCCGTTCGCGAAGCTTGCCGACGGCAAGCCGCGGATCGGCGACTGGGTGCTCGCGGTCGGCAACCCGTTCGGCCTCGGCGGCACCGTGACTGCCGGCATCGTTTCGGCCAGCGGCCGCGACATCGGCAACGGCCCCTACGACGATTTCATCCAGATCGACGCGCCCGTGAACAAGGGCAATTCCGGCGGTCCGGCCTTCGACACCAACGGTGAGGTGATGGGCGTCAACACCGCGATCTACTCGCCTTCCGGCGGCAGCGTCGGCATCGCGTTCTCTATCCCCGCCAGCACCGTGAAGAGCGTGGTGGCGCAGCTCAAGGACAAGGGCTCGGTCAGCCGCGGCTGGATTGGCGTGCAGATTCAGCCGGTGACATCGGACATCGCCGACAGCCTCGGCATGAAGAAGGCCGAAGGCGCGCTGGTTGCCGAGCCGCAGGCGAATGGTCCGGCGGCGAAGGCCGGCATCGAGTCCGGTGACGTGATCACGTCGGTCAACGGCGAAGCGGTCAAGGACGCCCGCGAGCTCGCCCGTACCATTGGCGGCCTGGCGCCCGGCGCGACCGTGAAGCTCAACGTGCTGCACAAGGGCCAGGACAAGGTCGTGAACCTCACCCTCGGCCAGCTGCCGAACACGATCGAGGCCAAGGCCGACCTCGACAAGGACAGCGGCAAGGGCGCGAGCCGCGGCACCGATGTGCCTAAGCTCGGCATGACCGTCGCGCCCGCCGATTCCGTGGCCGGCGCCGGCAAGGAAGGCGTCGTGGTCACCGAGGTCGATCCGAAGAGCGCCGCAGCCGAACGCGGCTTCAAGGAAGGTGACGTGATTCTCGAAGTCGGCGGCAAGAGCGTGAGCACCGCCGGCGAAGTCCGCGACGCCATCAACACGGCGCGGACCGACAACAAGAACAGCGTCCTGATGCGGGTGAAGAGCGGCGGCCAGTCGCGCTTCGTCGCCGTGCCCATCGCCAAGGGCTAACGAAGGGCTAACGAAGGGCTAACCAAGGGCTCGGCCTGAGGAGGCCTCCGAGATGAAGGGTGTCGCCGGCATCAGTCGCCCCCGCCGATGGCGCCCTTCGGGGGAGCAGCGCAACGTTTGCTTCCCCTGTCTACCTTCCGGTGGAATACGCCCCCCTCCGTCGGAAGGCTTAGGGCGGTGAAGTCCCCCCAGCTTCACCGCCCGCCTTTTTTCTCGATGCCAGAGTCTCTCACTCGGCTTGCATGCGATTGCCGCTCGCGCCATGTTTAGAGAAGGTTCACTCCCTTGACCGTTGCCGAACGCACGATGCGCCTCCTCATCATCGAAGACGACCGCGAATCCGCCGACTACCTCGTGAAGGCGTTTCGCGAGGTCGGGCACATTGCCGACCACGCCGCCGACGGCGAGGAAGGCCTCGCCATGGCCGAGAACGGCGATTACGACGTGCTGGTGGTCGACCGCATGCTGCCTAAGCGCGACGGCCTGTCGGTGATCGGCGCGCTCCGCGAGAAGGACGATTCGACGCCGGTGCTGATTCTCTCCGCGCTCGGCCAGGTCGACGACCGCATCAAGGGCCTGCGCGCCGGCGGCGACGACTATCTGCCGAAACCCTATTCCTTCGCCGAGCTGTTGGCCCGGGTCGAGGTGCTGTCGCGCCGCCGCGGCGGTCCGGCCGAGGACACGCTGTACCGCGTCGGCGATCTCGAGCTCGACCGGCTCTCCCACCGCGTCGCTCGCGGCAAGGACGAGCTGACGCTGCAGCCGCGCGAATTCCGCCTGCTCGAATATTTGATGAAGCATGCGGGCCAGGTGGTGACCCGCACCATGCTGCTGGAGAATGTCTGGGACTATCATTTCGATCCGCAGACCAACGTCATCGACGTGCATATTTCGCGGCTGCGCTCCAAGATCGACAAGGGTTTTGAGCGGCCGCTGCTGCACACCATCCGCGGCGCGGGATACATGATCCGTGACGGCATTCGGTAAACTCGTCCGCACCACGGCATTCCGGCTGACGCTGGTCTATTTGCTGTTGTTTGCGATGTTCGCGGCCTCGCTGCTCGCCTATTTCGCCTGGAATACGCGGCGACTAATCACCGAGGAGATCACGCAGACGGTCAATGCCGAGACGTCGGAGATCAACGAGATCTACGGCCGCCGCGGCTTGCGCGCTCTCGTGCTCGCGATCGAGTACCGCGCGCTGCGGCCGGGCGCCAACCTCTATCTCGTGACCACGCCGACCGGGCAGGCGATCGCCGGCAATGTCGGCTCGCTGGCGCCCGGCGTGATGGCGACGCGCGGCTGGTCGGAGACGGCGTATCGGCGCATCGAGGATGCGGACGAGCGCGACCATCGCGCCCTGGTGCGCGTCACCGAGCTCGAGAATGGCTTCCGGCTTCTGATCGGCCGCGATCTCGCCGAGCGGCGGCGCCTGTTCGGCATCGTTGCCAAGGCTGCGCAATGGTCGGTGCTGATCGTCGTGGTGCTTGGCCTGGGCGGCGGGATCTTCGTCGCGCGCAGGGTGCTCAGGCGCATCGACGCCATGTCCGGGACGGCCCATCGCATCATGATAGGCGATCTCAGCGAGCGTCTGCCGGTAGGACGCAGCGGTGACGAGCTGGACCGCCTCGCTGAAAACCTCAATGCGATGCTGGAGCGCATCGAGGCGCTGATGGCGGGGCTGAAGGAGGTCTCCGACAACATCGCCCACGATCTCAAGACGCCGCTGACACGCTTGCGCAACCGCGCCGAGGAGGCGCTGGCGAAATCAGGCAGCGAGGCCGATTACCGCGCCGCGCTGGAGCGGACCATCGAGGAATCCGACGGCCTGATCCGTACATTCAACGCGCTGCTGATGATCGCGCGCGCCGAGTCCGGTCAGGCGCGTGGCAACATGAACGATTTCGACGCGGCCGATGTCGCACATGGCATCCACGAGCTCTACGAGCCGCTGGCTGAAGACGACGGCATGACGCTGAAGGTCAAGGCCGATCCGACGCCGGTGCACGCCAACCGCGAACTGATCAGCCAGGCGCTCGCCAATCTGGTCGAGAATGCGATCAAATACGGCAAGCCGGTCGCGCTAACGGGTGGAACCGTGGTCAGCCTGGATTCAAGGCAGATCACGATCGAGGCGAAACGCGAGGGCGATCAGGTGCTGCTCAGCGTCACCGATCGCGGCCCCGGTATACCCGAGGCCGACCGCAAGCATGCTGTCGAGCGATTCGTGCGGCTTGAAGCCAGCCGCACGCTGCCGGGCTCCGGCCTCGGCCTCAGTCTTGCTTCTGCGGTTGCAACGCTGCATGGCGGCGAATTGCGGCTGGGCGATGCCCATCCGGGCCTCGTCGCCACCCTGGTGCTACCGGCGCGCGCGGGCGACAGGGTTGCTCCTCCAATACCGGATGTGCCACAGAAGGTGGCATGAACAACTCCGCGCCGGGAAACGCGGACAAGCATGGTGAGAGACTTGCCGCACGCTTCGCGGAGGCTCCCCATATTGCCGCTTCCGTCACCGACCAAGGACGTTTTGAAAGCTGGCTGGCCGAGCTCGAGCCCGCGCAATCTGCCCATCTTGAAGCTCTGCTGGCTCATCCCTTCGCGCGGGACACACTGGCCGGCATCGCGGAATTCTCGCCTTATCTGTTCGAACTGGTGCGGGCTGATTCGCAGCGCCTGATCCGACTGCTGGAATGCGATCCGGATGCGCATCTCGCCACGCTGATCGCGGAGGCGAACGGCGCCGTGCTCGCGGCATCCGACGAAGCCGAGGTGATGCGGCTGCTTCGCCGCATGAAGGCGGCGGCCGCGCTCCTGATCGCACTGTGCGACATCGGCGGGGTCTGGCCGGTGATGCGGGTGACCGCAGCGCTCACCGATGTCGCGGTGTCCTCGGTGCGGGCGGCGCTTCAGTACCTCCTGCGGCAGGAAGCCGCACGGGGCAAGCTCTTGCCGCCCAATCCCGAGGCGCCGGAGGAGGGCTGCGGGCTGATCGTGCTTGCGATGGGCAAAATGGGCGCAGGCGAGCTGAACTATTCCAGCGACATCGATCTCATCGTGTTCTTCGATCCCGACAATACGACGCTGGCCGCGGATATCGAACCCCAGCCATTCTTCGTGAGGGTAACGCAGGGGATGGCACGCATTCTCCAGCAGCGCACCTATGACGGCTACGTCTTCCGCGTCGATCTGCGCCTGCGTCCCGATCCATCTTCGACGCAGGTGGCGATTTCGCGTGATGCCGCGCTGAACTATTACGAGCGGGAAGGGCGTACCTGGGAGCGCGCCGCGATGATCAAGGCGCGCGCCTGCGCCGGCGATCCCAGGGCGGGCGAGGCGCTGCTCGCGGAAATCGCGCCCTTCGTCTGGCGCAAGCATCTCGACTTTGCCGCGCTTGCCGACGTTCACGACATGAAGCGGCAGATGCAGACCTATCGCGGCCAGAGCGAGGTTGCTGTCGAAGGGCACAACGTGAAGGTCGGGCGCGGCGGAATCCGCGAGATCGAGTTCTTCGCCCAGACCCAGCAATTGATCGCCGGTGGCCGCCATCCTGAGCTGCGCGTGCGGCCGACGCTCGCCGCGCTTGGCGTGCTCGCTTCCAGCAATTGGATCACGTTTGCGGCGCGCGACGAGCTGACCACGGCGTACCAATTCCTGCGTCGGGTCGAGCATCGCCTCCAGATGATCGCAGACGAGCAGACTCACACGCTGCCCGAGGACAAGGAGGCGGTCGAGCGTTTCGCCTGGTTCTTCGGCTATCCGGATCGCGAGGCCTTTGCCCGCGACCTCTTGCGCCAGCTCGAGATCGTCCAGGGCCACTACGAAAAACTGTTCGAGGGCGACGATCCGACCGGCACGGCCAAGCTGCCGGCGCTCGACTACAGTGCGGGTCCCGACGATCCGCGGCTGCTTCAGTACCTGGCGACGCTCGGTTTCAAGAAGCCCGCCGCCGTCGCGCAGACCGTGCGTGACTGGATCACCGGCGACTACCGCGTGTTCCGCAATGAGGCGACGCGCAATGCCTTCATCGAATTCGTGCCGGCCCTGATCGACGGTCTCGCTCATGCCGAGGAGCCGGATCGGGCCGTCGTGGCGTTCGACCATTTCCTTGGGGCGCTTCAGCGGGGCGGTCGACTGATCACGCTGCTCGGGCAGAACCGCGATCTCGTTGCGCTGGTCGCCCTGGTGCTGGGCGCGGCGCCCCGGCTCGGCGAGATGCTGGCGCGGCAGCCGCAACTCATGGACGGCCTGATTGATCCGCGCTTCTTCGGCGCCATGCCCGACAGGCAGGAATTGTCGGGGCGGCTCGCGAGCACGGTGCAGGATGCCGGCTCTTACGAAGAGTTCCTCGACCGCCTGCGCCTGTTCGGACAGGAGAGCCTGTTCCTGATCGGAACGCGCATTCTCTCAGGCACGGTCTCAGCACAGCAAGCGAGCACGGCCTTTGCCGACGTCGCCGAGGGCATCGTGCATACCGTGCATGGCCTCGTCGCCGATCGCTTCGCCGCCCAGCATGGCCGGATCAAGGGGCAGGAGACCGCGATCATCGCGATGGGCCGGCTCGGTAGCCGCGAGATGACAGCGTCGTCCGATCTCGACCTGATCCTGCTTTACGATTTCGACAGCGACAATCCGGACTCCGACGGTGCGAAGTCATTGCAAGGTGCGCATTACTTCGCCCGCTTCACCCAGCGCCTGATCAGCGCGTTCACGACGCGCACCAATTACGGGGTGCTTTACGAGATCGACATGCGGCTGCGCCCCTCGGGGCGCGCCGGCCCTGTGGCCTCGAGCCTCGTCTCGTTCGCGGACTACCAAGCCAACGAGGCCTGGACCTGGGAGCACATGGCGCTGACCCGTGCGCGCGTCGTGTCGGCTTCGCCCGAATTCCGGGAACGGATCGAGCGCGTCATCCGCGATGTCCTGACCCGTCGCCGCGATCCCGCAATCACCGCCAACGACGTCGCCGACATGCGGCGTGCGATCGCCCAGGAGAAGGGCGAGGCCGATTGCTGGGATCTCAAATATGCCGCCGGCGGCATGGTCGACATCGATTTCATCGCGCAATATCTTCAGCTCGTGCATGCGCACGAGAAGCCGGAGATTCTCGACGTCGCCAGCATGCAGGTGCTGGAAAATGCATGCAGGCTCGGCGTGCTCGCGCAATCGGAGACCGAGATATTGCGGGCCGCGGCGCGGCTGTATCACGATCTGACGCAGATCCTGCGGCTCTGCGTCAACGACCGGTTCAAGCCGGAGACCGCCGGCACCGACCTCCTGCGCGTGATGGCACGCGCCGGCGATGCGCCGCATTTCTCCTCGCTGGAGGCGCGCGTGAAGGAGACGCAGAGCGAGGTGCGCCGTGTCTTCAGGGCGCTACTGGAAGGGACGTCGCCTGCTGCAGCGAGGTGAGCGCGTCCCGCACGTTCGGCTCCAGGCCCGCGCCGCCGGCATCGAGATGGGCGAAGATCGCGCGCTTCATCCGCGGATCCCAGAACTTCTTGATGTGGTCGGCGATCCCCTGCACGGCCTTGTCGTGGCCCTGGCTCCGGAAGAACGTGCCGATCTGGTTGGCCATGTAGATCAGGCGGTCAGGCGACATCGAGAACCTCCGTGGCATGACGGGCGACAACCCGGCCGCCATGCGAAAACACTTCGAACCCGTCCTGGCGGGCAATGGCAATCAGCGTGATGCCGGCGGCCTCCGCGGTGCGCACCGCGAGCGCGGTCGGCGCAGAGACGGCCACCATCACCGGCGCGCCGATGGCGGCGGTCTTCTGCACCATCTCGACCGAGACGCGGCTCGTCAGCAGCACGATGCCGCCGCTTGCAGCCGTGCGGCTGCGCGCCAGCGAACCGGCGAGCTTGTCGAGCGCGTTGTGGCGACCGACATCCTCACGCAGCGCAACGATACCGCCGGCAGGCGACCAGAACGCGGCGGCGTGAACGGCGCGGGTTTGCAGATTGATCGATTGCAGTGGTGCGATGGTCTGCATCGCCGCCATGATCTGCTCGGGCGCAAACGTCTGTCCCTGCGGCACGATGGCCGCAGGCCGCACGGCTTCGGCAATCGAGTCGATGCCGCAAATGCCGCAGCCGGTCGGGCCGGCGATGTGGCGGCGGCGCTCGCCGATGCGCGCGGCATCTTCCGAAGCCAGCCACATGCGCAGCTCGATGCCGTCGTCGAGGCGGACCATTTCGAGCGACTTGATGTCATCGACGGATTTGATGATGCCTTCGTCCAGGCTGAAGCCGACGGCAAAATCCTCGAGGTTCTGCGGCGTCCCCATCATGACGGCGTAGGTGCCGCCATTGTAGGTCAGTGCCAGCGGCGTCTCCTCCGGAATCAGCCGCGCTCCTTCAGACGCGGCACCGTCGCGCCAGATCTCGCGGTCGATGGCCTGGACCGGCACGTGCATGCCGCTACTCCGCAGCCTCGGCCGGCGCGATGCGGCGGGAATGCCGCGCCTGCGCGCCGTAGGCCTTCTGCCAGTCGGACGGGCCGTTCGACGGCGATATCTGCACCGCCGTGACCTTGTATTCGGGGCAGTTGGTCGCCCAGTCCGAATAGTCGGTCGTGATGACGTTGGCCTGGGTGTCCGGATGGTGGAAGGTGGTGTAGACGACGCCCGGCGCGACGCGATCGGTGATCTCCGCACGCAGCGTGGTCTCGCCGGCGCGGCTCTTCAGCCGCACCCAGTCCCCATCGCGCACGCCGCGCTGTTCGGCATCGTGCGGATGGATCTCCAGCCGATCCTCGGCATGCCAGACCACGTTCTCGGTGCGCCGGGTCTGTGCGCCGACATTGTACTGGCTGAGGATGCGGCCTGTGGTGAGCAGCAGCGGATAGCGCGGGCCGGTGCGTTCGTCGGTCGCGACATATTCGGTGACGACGAACTTGCCCTTGCCGCGGACGAAGCCGTCGATATGCATCACCGGCGTGCCCTCGGGCGCCTTGTCGTTGCAGGGCCACTGCACCGAGCCGAGCTCGTCGAGCTTGGCATAGGAGACGCCGGCGAAGGTCGGGGTCAGCGCCGCGATCTCGTCCATGATCTCGGAAGGATGGCTGTAAGTCATCTCGAAGCCCATGGCCCTGGCGAGGCCGATGGTGACTTCCCAGTCGGCGAGGCCGTTCTTCGGCGTCATCAACTTGCGGACGCGCTGGATGCGGCGCTCGGCGTTGGTGAAGGTGCCGTCCTTCTCGAGGAAGCTGGAGCCCGGCAGGAACACATGGGCGTAGTTCGCGGTCTCGTTCAGGAAGAGGTCGTGGACGATGACGCATTCCATCGCCGCTAGTGCTGCTACCACATGCTTGGTGTTGGGATCGGATTGCAGGATGTCCTCGCCCTGCACGTAGATCCCCATGAACGTGCCGTCCACCGCGGCGTCGAACATGTTGGGAATGCGCAGGCCCGGCTCGGGGTTGAGCTTGACGTTCCACAGCGCCTCGAACTGGTCCCGCACGGCATCGCCCGAGATGTGGCGGTAGCCGGGGAGCTCGTGCGGGAACGAGCCCATGTCGCAGGAGCCCTGCACGTTGTTCTGGCCGCGTAGCGGGTTCACGCCGACACCGGGACGACCGATATTGCCCGTGGCCATCGCGAGGTTGGCGATCGCGATCACGGTGGTCGAGCCCTGGCTGTGCTCGGTGACGCCGAGACCATAATAGATCGCGCCGTTGCCGCCGGTGGCGTAGACGCGCGCTGCTTCGCGCAGATCGTTCGGATCGACGCCGGTGAGGATGGCGGTGGATTCCGGGCTGTTGTTTGGTTGGGCGACGAACGCCGCCCATTCCTCGAATTCGCTCCAGTCGCAGCGCTCGCGTACGAAAGCTTCGTTGGCAAGGCCTTCGGTGACGATCACATGCGCCAGTGCCGTCATGACCGCGACGTTGGTGCCGGGCATCAGCGGCAGGTGGAGCGCCTTCACATGCGGCGATTCGACCATCTCGGTGCGGCGCGGATCGATCACGATCAGCTTGGCGCCTTGGCGCAGCCGCTTCTTCAGGCGGGAGGCGAACACCGGGTGGGCCGAAGCGGGGTTGGCACCGATGATGACGACGACGTCGGTGTGCTCGACCGAGTCGAAATCCTGCGTGCCGGCAGAGGTACCGAACGTGGTCGAGAGGCCATAGCCGGTCGGGGAGTGGCAGACGCGCGCGCAGGTGTCGACATTGTTGTTGCCGAAGCCGGCGCGGATCAGCTTCTGCACCAGATAGGTCTCTTCATTGGTGCAGCGGGACGACGTGATGCCACCGATGGCATCGCGGCCGTATTTCTTCTGGATGCCGCGCATCCTGTCGGCGGCAAACGAGAATGCCTCGTCCCATGACACTTCGCGCCAGGGATCCTCGATCCGCTCGCGGATCATCGGGTTGAGGATGCGTTCCCTGTGGTTGGTGTAGCCCCAGGCGAAGCGGCCCTTGACGCAGGAATGGCCGCGATTGGCCTTGCCGTCCTTGTACGGCACCATGCGGACGACTTCCTCGCCGCGCATCTCAGCCTTGAAGGCGCAGCCGACGCCGCAATAGGCGCAGGTGGTGACGACCGAGTGTTCGGGCTGGCCGATCTCGATCACGGATTTCTCGGTCAGTGTGGCGGTCGGGCAGGCCTGCACGCAGGCGCCGCAGGAGACGCATTCGGAGCCGAGGAAGCTCTCGCTCATGCCGGGCGAGACGCGGCTGTCGAAGCCGCGGCCGGAGATCGTGAGCGCGAAGGTGCCTTGCACCTCCTCGCAGGCGCGGACGCAGCGCGAGCAGACAATGCACTTGGAGGGATCGTAGGTGAAGTACGGGTTGGAATCGTCCTTCGGCATCCAGGCGGCGTTGATCTCGCCATTGGACTTGCCAGGCGTCTTGGCGAAGACGTGGTTCTCGCCTTCATAGCCGTAACGCACGTCGCGCAGGCCCACGGCGCCGGCCATGTCCTGCAACTCGCAATCGCCGTTGGCACCGCAGGTGAGGCAGTCGAGCGGATGGTCGGAGATGTAGAGCTCCATCACGCCCTTGCGCAGCTTCTTGAGCCGTTCGCTCTGGGTGTGCACGATCAGGCCGGACATGACAGGCGTGGTACAGGAGGCCGGCGTGCCGGCGCGGCCCTCGATTTCGACGACGCAAAGCCTGCACGAGCCGAATGCGTCGACCATGTCGGTCGCGCAGAGTTTCGGTATCTGATGGCCGGCGTCCATCGCCGCCCGCATGATCGAGGTGCCCTCGGGCACCGTGACCTGGTTGCCGTCGATGGTCAGCGTCACCATCGTTTCCGATTTCGAGCGCGGCGTACCGAAGTCGATTTCTTCGATCAGAGACATTGTCGTTCTCCTATTCCGCGGCCTGAAGCGTGGTCGGGGCCGGGACGAAATCCTCCCGGAAGTGCTTCAATGCGCTGAGCACGGGGTAGGGCGTGAAGCCGCCGAGCGCGCAGAGCGAGCCGAATTTCATGGTGTTGCAGAGGTCTTCGACGAGTGCGAGATTTTCGTTCACGCGTTCGCCGTTGATGATCTTCTCGATGGTCTCGACGCCGCGGGTCGAACCGATCCGGCACGGCGTGCACTTGCCGCAGGATTCGATGGCGCAGAATTCCATGGCGAAACGCGCCTGCTTGCGCATGTCGACGCTGTCGTCGAACACGACGATGCCGCCATGGCCGATCAGGCCGTCGCGCGCGGCGAAGGCCTCGTAGTCGAACGGCGTGTCGAACAGCGCGCGCGGGAAGTAGGCGCCCAAGGGGCCGCCGACCTGCACCGCGCGGATCGGACGGCCCGTGAACGTGCCGCCGCCGATGTCGTCGACGAGCTCGCCGAGCGTGACGCCAAACGCGGTCTCGAACAGCCCGCCGCGGCGGATGTTGCCGGCGAGCTGAATCGGCATCGTACCGCGCGAGCGACCCATGCCGAAATCGGCATAGGCCTTGGCGCCTTCGGCCAGGATGAAGGGGATTGCGGCGAACGACAGCACGTTGTTGATGACGGTCGGCTTGCCGAACAGGCCGTGATGCGCGGGCAGTGGCGGCTTTGCGCGCACGAGGCCGCGGCGGCCTTCGAGGCTTTCCAGCAGCGAGGTCTCTTCGCCGCAAACGTAAGCGCCGGCGCCGACGCGGACCTCGAGATCGAAGCTGTGCGTGGAGCCGCCGATGTTCGCGCCGAGATAGTCGTCGCGCTTCGCAGCCTGGATGGCCGCGTTCATCGCCTCGACCGCGTGCGGATATTCGCTGCGGATGTAGATGTAGCCCTTGGTCGCGCCGACGGTGATGCCGGCGGTCGTCATGCCCTCGATGACGAGGAAGGGATCGCCTTCCATGATCATGCGGTCGGCGAAGGTGCCGCTGTCGCCTTCGTCGGCGTTGCAGACGATGAACTTGCGATCCGCTTTCGCCTGCGCGACCGTCTTCCACTTGATGCCGGTCGGGAAGCCGGCGCCGCCGCGGCCGCGCAGGCCGGACGCCGTCACTTCATTGAGGATGGCTTCCGAGCCGAGCGACAGCGCGCGTTCGAGGCCCTTGTAGCCGCCATGGGTGCGGTAGTCGTCGAGCGAGCGCGGGTCGATCACGCCGCAGCGCGCGAAGGTGAGGCGGGTCTGGCGCTTGAGCCAGGGGATCTCGTCCGTGGCCCCGAGCCGCAGCAGATGCTGCGTATTGCTCGCGAGCGCGTCGAGCAGGGAGGGCACATCGGTCTCGGTCACAGGGCCGAACGCGATCCGGCCCTGCGGCGTCGCGACCTCGACCAGCGGCTCGAGCCAGTACAGGCCGCGCGAGCCGGTCCTGACGATCTCGACGGCAATGCCACGCTTGGCTGCAGCCTGCTCCAGTGCCAGCGCGACCTCGTCGGCGCCGACCGCAAGCGCACCCGCATCGCGAGAGACATATAGACGGATGCTCATCGCTGCACCTGCGCAACGAGAGCATCGATGCGCTTTTCGTCGAGCCGGCCGATAAGCCGGCCGTCGAGCATCGCGGACGGCGCTGTTGCGCACAGTCCGAGGCAGTAGATCGGCTCCAGGGTGACGCGGTCATCGGCGGTGGTGTGGCCGAGCGACACGCCGAGCTTCGCCTCCGCACGCGCAGCCAGCGCGTCACCGCCCGCCGCCTGACAGGCCTCCGCGCGGCAGAGTTTCAGCACATGGCGGCCGGCCGGCTTGTGGCGGAAATCATGGTAGAACGTGAACACGCCATGCACTTCGGCGCGGGACAGATTGAGCGCTTGCGCCACCATGGGAATGGCTGCCACCGGCACGTAGCCGAACGCCTCCTGGAGCGCGTGCAGGATGACCAGCGTCGCGCCTTCCTGCTTGCTGTGTTCGGCGATAATCTCGGCCCCGCGCGTTTCGTCCCAAGGCTCGTAAACCGTTGTCATTCTTCGTTCTCGACCAGAGCGTCTGCTGATCGCAAACTATTTGGAATCGTTCGAAGATCAATAAAGCTGTCTCATGCTGCGATTGCGGATTCAGATCGATTTGCGATGGCAATCACTCGATTTGAAATTGCGATTGGAGCCGTCCGCCATGCGGTTTTTGCGTGTTGGAAGGGGGAAGGCCATGCTAGCTTGTATGCCACCACACGATCCGAGGGGATGAATGGTTGCTCGATAAGCTTGAACTGCTGCTGGCGCTGGCGAAGGAGCGGCATTTCGGCCGGGCCGCCGAGGTGTGCGGTGTGACGCAGCCGACAATGTCGACCGGGCTGAAGCAGCTCGAGGAGATCCTCGGCGTCATGCTGGTCCAGCGCGGCTCCCGCTTCCAGGGTTTTACGCCGGAAGGCGAGCGGGCGCTCGATTGGGCGCGGCGGATCGTGGGTGATGCGCGCGCGATGCGTGACGAGATCAACGGGCTGAAGCATCAGCTCTCCGGCGAGATCCGTATTGCCGCGATCCCGACCGTGCTCGGCATGGTCGCCGCGCTGACGACGCCGTTCCGCGCCAGGCATCCCGAGGTGCGCTTCCGCATCCAGTCCACCACCTCGTCCGAGGTGCTGGGGCTGCTCGAGAATCTCGAGGTGGATGCAGGGCTGACCTATATCGAGAACGAGCCGATCGGCAAGGTGCGCACCATCCCGCTCTACAGCGAGAGCTATCGTCTGCTCACCTCGCCGGATGGAATGTTCGGTGATCGCGAGACGGTGACCTGGAAGGAGGTAGGGCAGGTGCCGCTGTGCCTGCTGACGCCCGACATGCAGAACCGTCGCATCATCGACCGCGCGTTACGTTCGGTCGGCGCCGAGGCGACGCCGACCTTGACCTCGAATTCGCTGCTCGTGCTGTTCACGCATGTGAAGACGGGACGCTGGGCCAGCGTGATGCCGGCCAAGCTCGCCGAGACGCTCGGCCTTTCCGATACTGTGCGCTCGATCCCGATCACCGATCCCGATGTCAATTACAGCATCGGCATGGTGATCCCGCAGCGTGATCCGATGACGCCGCTGATCGCGGCGCTGGTCAATGTCGCGCGGGAAGTCGCGCCGTCGCTGCAATCGTAGCCATCAGGCCGCGGCCGATATTCCGGACGCCGCCTTGATCGCGTCGCGGGGCAGGGTGACGCGCACGACGGTGCCGACCTCCAGCTTGGAGCGCAACCGCATCGAGCCGCCATGGAGCTGCGCCAGCGAGCGGGCGATCGCCAGCCCCAGTCCCGAGCCGTGATAGGTCTTGGTGAGCTGGCTCTCGACCTGCTCGAACGGGCGGCCGAGCCGCGCCAGCGAATGCGGCGCGATGCCGATGCCGGTGTCAGCTATCATCAGCACGATCCTGTCGTCGAGCTGTCGGCTGCGCACCACGATGCGTCCGCCGTCGGGCGTGAACTTCACGGCGTTGGAGAGCAAATTGACGATGATCTGCTTGGTGGCGCGGCGGTCGGCGACGACGGAGATCGATTTTGCGATGTCGGCGTCGAGCGTCAGGTGCTTGTCCTGTGCCCGGCCGGTGACGACCCGCAGGGATTCCGCCAGCGTCTGCGCCAGGTCGAGCTCTTCCATGTCGAGCTTCATGCGGCCGGCCTCGATCTTGGACATGTCGAGGATGTCGTTGATGACTTCGAGCAGGTAATGCCCGCTGGTCAGGATGTCGTGGCAGTATTCCTGGTACTTCTCCGAGCCGAGTTCGCCGAACATGCCCGAGCCCATGATCTCGGAGAAGCCGATGATCGCGTTCAGCGGCGTGCGCAGCTCGTGGCTCATATTGGCGAGGAATTTCGACTTGGTCTGGTTGGCTTCCTCGGCGCGGGTCTTCTCGCGCTGGTACTTCTCGGCGAGATCGGCGAGTTCGCCCGCCTGGCGCTCCAGGGCTGCCTGCGAGCGCTTGAGGTCGATGACGGTAGCGCGCAGGCGTAGATCGTTGTCGACCAGCTTCTGCTCGTGCTCCTTGATGCGGGTGATATCGGTGCCGACCGAGACGTAGCCGCCGTCCTTGGTGCGGCGCTCGCTGATGTGCAGCCAGCTGCCGTCGTCGAGCTGCGCCTCGAAGGTGCGCGCGCCGGGGCCCTGGCTCGCGGTCTCGTTGTGCCGGGTGCGGACCTCGGGCATGCGGCCGACCTCGAGCACGGTCTCGTAGGAGGTGCCGGGGATGACGGCGCTGTCGGGCAGTTTGTGCAGGCGCTGGAAGTGCGAATTGCAGAGCACCAGGCGGTCGCTCGCGTCCCACAGCACGAAGGCTTCGGGAATGGTCTCGATCGCGTCGCGCAGGCGCAAATCGGCTTCCACGGTCCGCTCGGCGAGGCTCTTCTGCTCGGTGATGTCGACGGCGATCCCGATCAGGTGAACGCTGGAGTCGGTCGCGCCACTGGTCTTTTCGCAGCGGACGCGGAGCCAGATCCAGTGGCCGTCGACATGCTGCATGCGGAAGGTCTGGTCGATGTGGTCGATCTTCTCGGAGATGAGCTGGTCGGCGATCTCGAACAGGTCGATGTCGTCTGACTTCACCAGCGCGTTGACCTCGCCGAAGGTGAGGAGCTCGTTGCGGCCGTCGAGGCCGAGCATCGAAAACATCGACTGCGACCAGAAGATGCGGCCGCGCGACAGGTCCCAGTCCCACAGCCCGCAGCGGCCGCGGTTGAGCGCAGTGTCGATCCGGCCGCGCACGGCGTCGTTGATCAGGTCGCCCTCGCGGGCACGGGTGGACTGCCAGTGGAAGGCGAAGCCGAGGATCAGGACGACGAAGCCGGTGGTGGCCGACAGCGTCACCGACAGCGCGGCGTCCGAGCCCCAGATCGGCTCGTTGCGCTCCTGGATCACGGTGACGAAGCCGGGCAGCGACTTGATCTGCCGCGAGGTCGCCATCGCGGCGTTGCCGTTCGGCAGCGTCAGGTCGGATATATTGCCGTCGTGCGGCGGCGCCGCCATCAGTTGCGCCGTCGTGACTGCGTCGAGCAGGCGATCGTTGCCCGCGGGATCGCTGTCGACCGGGATGCGGGCAAGGATGCGGCGGTCGATGCCGGCTGAGGTGACGATGACGTGGCGGCCCGAGGCGGTGCCCCAAGACGGAATGAGATCGGGCAGCAGCGCCGGCAGGCTCTCGATGTTCTTCAGCCGCTCCTGTCGCCCCGAGGTGAGGCGGTCGATGCGCTCGGCGAGCAGGTCGGCGAGCGCCGAGATGTCGTGTCGGATGACCAGCCGCTTCTGGCGTGTCTGGTCGACGACCTGCACGAACGCGCCGAGGCAGATCGTGATCAGGAACGCGATGATGAGCGTCGGCACGGCACGGCGCAGCGCTGGCTCCGCGATCAGGAGCCGATGATAGGCAGGTTTCGCGATCGATTGCGCCAATCCCTTGATCGAATCGGATTGGACGCACGCGTTCGCGGCGTCTGCACGCGACATGCCTAAAGCCCCCTGGAAACCTGCTTGCAACTTGAGTTCGGAAGCAGCCCCACATCGCTTCCGAATCATGATCGATTTGAATCCAGATTTCGCGGGCTGTCGAGAGTCAACGAATCGTTAACGCGAATTTATTCTTATCCAACGCGCAGTTTGCGCGTCGCGCGTCCGCAAACCTACGTGCGCGGCGAGTCCGAAACGAGAACGTGTGACTCCTCGCACATTCTCTGTCACGCGCGCGGCGGTTCGGCGTGACTAATGACGCGCTTCACGCTCGGGAACGCGCGCCGCAATGCGCGCTCGATCGCGTCGACATGCTCGTGCACCTTGATCACGCTCATCGACGGCTCGGCGCGGCAGTGGAAGTTGACGATCTCGCCGGCATCGGTGTTGCGGACGCGGACATTGTGGATGTCGTGGATCTCGCTGCCGGCGGCATATTCCGTCAGCGCGGCGGCAATGGCCCGCACCCGTTCCGACGCGGCGTCGACCCCGAACGGCAGTTCCGGTTCCAGCGGCTCGATGTGGACGTCGACTTCGACGTCCGCGCCGAACTCTTCCTGGATGTTGCGTTCCAGCGTGTTGGCGACGTCATGGGCGGCGTCGAGCTGCATCCCGGCGTCGACCTCAAGGTCGATGCTGACGATCAGCTTGGCGCCGAGATCGTGCACCGTGACGTGGTGGACGGCGAGGCCCGAATTGTGGGCGATGACCATGATGCGGTCGCGCACGGTCTCGTTGTCGCGCGCCACGGGGACCGCGGTGAAGGTGAGGTCGGCATCGCCGAAGGTCTTCTCGACGGCTGCTTGCGCATTGCGCTTGATGTCCTCGACCCGGTCGATGGGATAAGTCCGGGGCACCTTTGCGATCGTGTCGATAAATGTGGTTGCCCCGACCATGCGCACGCGGAGTCGCTCGACGTCGATCACACCCGGCACGCTGCGGATCGCGGCCGTGGCCGTCTCATGCGCGCCTTCCGGGGCGCGGTCGACCAGCGTCTGCACCGTCGAGCCGGCCATGCGCAGGCCGAGCAGGGCGATCATCACGGCCACCGCGGCGGCGGCAGCCGCGTCGCCCCACCAGAAGCCGAGGCCGGCGAGGATCAGGCCTATGATCACGGCGAACGAGCCCATCACGTCGGAGGCGAAATGCAGCGCGTCGGCGGCGAGCGCCTGGCTCCTGGTCTCCCGTGCGGCACGGTGCAGGGCACGGGCGCGCCAGAGATTGACGACGATGTCGATCACCAGCACCACGAAAGGCACGGCCGAAATAGTCGGCGGCGCGGTTCCCTCCCGCAGCCGGCTGTAGGACTCGACCAGGATGCCGCCGGCGAGCACATAGAGCAGGGCGGTGACGCCCAGCGCCGAGACGCTTTCGAGCTTGCCGTGGCCGTAATGATGCTCCTCGTCCGCCGGCTTGTCGGACACCCGCACCACCGCCCAGGTGATGATGGTCGCGACCAGGTCGATCGAGGAATGCAGCGCCTCCGAAATCAGCGCCAGCGAGCCGATCGCGATGCCGACCGCGAACTTGGCCGCCGCCATGCCGCCGCTGGCGAAGATCGAGATCGCTGCGACCGAGGTCTTGTTGTGTTGGGAGCTCATGGCGGGGGATTTAGCAGCCTGTGACTGAACATCAAGCGACGATCCACAGCTGTAGACGCTAGTGAGTTGCAGGAGCGGGGGCCTCCAACTCCGTCATGCCCGGGCTCGCCGTCTTCGCTGAAGCTTCGCCGGCCCAAGACCGAGTGCCCGGCGAAGCCTTGGCGTAGTCGGGTCCCGGGCATCCACGATCTTTCTCAATCGCGGGAAAGACGTGGATGGCCGGGTCAAGCCCGGCCATGACGAGCGGAGGGAGTGGGACCTACAGCTCTTGCTCCGCTGCCGCCCCCTCACACCGTCACAACGATCTTGCCGAGGTGCTTGTTCGCCTCCATGTGCTCGAAGGCCTTGTCGATATCGTCGAAGGCAAACACCTTGTCGATCGGCAGCTGCAGTTTGCGCGACTCGACCGCGCCCCAGATGTCCTTCTTGACCTCGTCGAAGATCTCCCGGACCTCCGCGATGGTGCGGGTGCGGAAGGTGACGCCGACATAGTCGATGCGGCGCGCCGCGTGCAGGTCGAAGTTGAAATCGGCATGGGTGCCGCCGAGCCGGCCGACATTGACGATGCGACCCTTGACCCTGGTCGCCGCGAGGTTCTGGTTGGCGACTTGGCCCGAGACCTGGTCGACGATGAGGTCGACACCTTCGCCGTTCGTCGCCTTCAGCACTTCCTCGACCCATTTCGGATCGGAGGAGTCGACCGCGAGGTCGGCGCCATACTCCTTCAGCCGGCCGCGGCGGGTGGCATCGGTCGAGGAGCCGATCACGAGCCTGGCGCCCTTGAGCTTCGCAATCTGCATCGCCATCAGGCCGACGCCGGAGCTTGCGCCCTGGATCAGCACGGCCTGCCCGGGCTGCACGCCGCCGATGGTGACGACGGCGTTGTGCATGGTCGCGAGCGCGACGGGCAGGGTGGCGGCTTCCTCGAAGTTCATGTTCGAGGGCGCGCGGAACAGCCGGCCGTGATCGGCCAGCGTGTATTCGGCAAACGCCGCGCCGCCGGAGCCCATGATGCGGTCGCCGACCTTGACGCCCTTGGCATCCGGTCCGAGCTCGGCGACCTCGCCGGCCCATTCCATGCCGAGCACGGTGCCGGCGCCGCCGGCCGCGCCATGGGCGTGGCCCTTGCGCATGCCGGTGTCGGCGCGATTGAGGCCGCAGGCGCGGACGCGGACCAGCACCTGCGTGCCTTCAGGCTTTGGTTGAGCGACGTCGGAAATTGCAGCGCCGCCAGGGCCGTAGACATAAGCCTTCATGTATTGCTCTCGCTTCTTGCAGTGATTATTCCGCAGCCTGCGCTGTCGGATGAACGATCATGCCTTCGAGCCGGCTGCGGATGATGGCCTCCGCTTCGCGCACGATGCGGGAGATCAGTTCGGCGCAGGTCGGGATGTCCTGGATCAGGCCCTGGACCTGGCCCGCCGACCAGATGCCTTCGTCCGAGTTGCCGGTCGCGTAGACCATCTTGCCGCGGGCGCCCGCGACGAGCTCGCGGATGTCCTCGAACTTGGCGCCTTCCTTCTCCATCGCGACGACCTTGGTCGAGATCTCGTTCCTGGCGACACGGGAGGTGTTGCGCATGGTGCGGAAGATCAGCTCGGTCTCGCGCTCGTCATTGGCGACGATCTTCTCCTTGATGAGCTGATGAATGGGGCTCTCCTTGGTCGCCATGAAGCGGGTGCCCATGTTGATGCCTTCGGCGCCCAGCGCCAGTGCGGCGACGAGGCCGCGGGCGTCGGCAAAGCCGCCGGAGGCGATCATCGGAATCTTGATCTTGTTGGCGGCGGCCGGGATCAGGATCAGGCCGGGGGTGTCGTCCTCGCCTGGATGGCCGGCGCATTCGAACCCGTCGATCGAGATGGCGTCGACGCCCATGCGCTCGGCCGAGAGCCCGTGACGGACGCTGGTGCATTTGTGCACGACCTTGACGCCGTGCTTCCTGAACTCGTCGACATGCTCCTGCGGCTTGTTGCCGGCGGTTTCGACCACCTTGATGCCGCTCTCGATGATGGCGGCGCGATATTCGGCGTAAGGCGGCGGCTTGATCGCGGGCAGGATGGTGAGGTTGACCCCAAACGGCTTGTCGGTGAGATCGCGGCAGCGGGCGATCTCCTTCCTGAGGTCTTCCGGTGTCGGCTGGGTCAGCGCCGTGATGAAGCCGAGCGCTCCGGCATTGGCGACGGCGGCGACCAGCTCGGCGCGCCCGACCCATTGCATGCCGCCCTGGACGATCGGGTGCTCGACACCGACGAGCTTGGTGAATCGGGTCTGCAGCATGATCTGTTTCCTCCGCCTGTGTGGCGCTCTGTTATCGTTTGATGGCGGCAGGATGCCGCCCGGGTCGGGAAAAGTCTATTGCGCCGGCGTGCGGTGGAGGCGGGGCGATCATGCGGGGAGTGGGGGATTCCGCAGGGCGGATAATTGAGGTGGTAGCACCGGGATGGCGCGAGGGTTTTTGTGCGCCGCTGCTTCAACACCGGCGGAGGATGAGAGCTTTCGGACCATCAACTTGCATTTCCGTCACAAGGCGCGCCTTCGCATCCCCGCGGCGCATTCCGCCCGAGCTTTGCCTGGTCGTATCACCCTCGTCGTGACAAGGGCGCAGGGAAGCCCGGGCGCCGGCTGACACCCGCAAGTCCGTGCGCCAAAGGAATGCACACGGGGTGGACCACAGGTTCGCCGGATCGCCCGGCCTTCCCTGCGCGATGGTTTTAACGTGTCCTTCGTGCTCTCCTCGGGGAGCGATGCACTATTGCCCCCGTCGCCTTGCAGATGACTGATGCGCGCGCCCGGTTGGGCCGCCACATCACTGCAGGACTTGACGCACAGACCCCGGGCGTCAGGACCACACGACTTGTTCGTCCGCGCACGTCTTCGCATGTCGCTTCGAGTGCTGGCGTGTGCTCACACCCGAAGCCATGCGAAGACGCTGTCGGCGCCGTGTCGTAGGCGAGAAAGCCTGTGCTCACGGTTTCCCGCCCTGCAAGGCTCGCCGCGCCCGGCGCCGTCGCGTCCATCGCTGCCCAACCCGCGGTTCGTGACGATCGCGATCCGCCCCTTGTCCCGGGTCAGGGTATCGCGTACGTACGACAAATCCGAATTTCGGTAAAGCGGAATATTTTGACGGGCGGGGATTGACAGGCGGGGTGGGAAGTTTGTGCGGGTGTTTTGCCCGACGGGCAAGAGGACTTCAGCTACTCCGTCGACAGCCGCACCATCTGGCGGCCGCCGTTCATTTCCTTGAGGCTGTTGACGAAGTTTTCCGGGCGCTGCCAGCGGTAGGGGACCTTCAATCCCATGTACTCCGCGATGTCGCCGATGAAGGCGGTGCAATTGGTGGTCTCGGCGTTCCAGACCGGCGAGTTCGCCTGCAATTTCTTGATATAGGCAAACACGCGCTTGGCGTCGGCTTCGTTCAAATAGACGCGGTAGCTCGCGGTCAGATAGTCCGGGTCGAGATCGCCGTAGCTCGCACCGGTCTCCGCCGGCACCCAGGTGAGATGACCGAGCACATAGGCCCAGGTGTCGCCGGCGGGCGTGAGCCCTGCCACCTCGACGGCGCGCTCGCTGGTCTTGCCGTACCAGACGAAGGCGTGGCCCCAGCTCGCTGCCGTGCGGGCGCGGAAATCGACGTAGTACGGACCTTTCTCCGCGCGCGCGACCGCGCGCCGTGTCGATGGCGTCGGCCGTGATACGGTGTCGGCCGTGGCAAGCGCGTTTGCGTCGGCAACGCGCTTGTTCGCTTCGTGGGCAGAGGCCGAAGGTGTCGTACACGCGAGCATGGCCGCGAGCGCAAATCCCGCAAGGATGCAGGGTCCCGATCGATCAGGTTTGTTCGTCACGCTATGCCCCTCGACTGTCGGCCACTCACGCAGAGTCTACGCTTGCTTCTGCGCGTATTTCGCTGGCGCGTCAGTAGCGCGCCGCGACCGGGCCGGGCGCCTTGCCGATCGGGGCCTTTCCAACCGGGCTCTTGCCAATCGGCATCTTGCCGATCGGCGCCTGCTCCGAATAGACGGGAACCGGCTGGCGGCGCGGCAGATCCGCAGCATTCGCAACCGTCACCAGAGCAAGCGTAGCACCCACGACAAATACAATCTTCTTCACAGTCATACCCCTAGAAGGTTTGGTCCAAACACGGCACCGCCGTGCCCCCAGACACGCCTCACAGAAGGGCGGCCGAATGCGACCACAGTGCGGCATCCGCGAGACATGTTGGCGGCATCTGCCGGGCGCGCGGAGATGTGATGTGTACTGGATGGTCGGCGGTGCGCGATACCAGCGGCGCCGCAGACCTTGCCCGGACGGGCTTCGCTTCGCTCGGCCCATCCGGCGACGTCCACACCGCTCAGGAGAATAGCAGTCGATCCTTGATCTTGTACCCGACGGCGAAGTCGTCTTCAAACCACGGCTTTTCGTCTTGGGCCGGTGGCCGCGCCAGATGCAGCTTCTTCCCCTTTTCGTTGGCCTTCTTTACAGCCACCCGGAATGAGTAATGGTCGAACAGGCTGAGCGCCTCGATCATGTAGGACACGGCGATGCGCCGGTCCCTGATGACCAGGAGATTCTCGCCGTTCTGGCGATCGGCGGGTTTGGAGAAATTGTAGGATCCCAGATAGACCCGTGCTGCCGGCTTGTCGAAGTCGATCACGGTGAACTTGTGGTGCATGCGCGTGCCGGTGCCGCCGGTCGGCTCCGACTTGAAGGGCTCCGGCACGTTGTGGGTGAGCTCGGTGGCAAACACTGGCGTGACGTTTCCGTCCGGGTTCTGCACCTCGATGCCGCCAACTTCCTTGTCGGATATGCCGTAGACAAAGATCCTGCTGTCGGCGGTAAGGTCGGCGATGGCGTCGGTCACGGCGCCACCCGTCTGGGCCAGGAAGGCAAGCGAATACAGCACGGACGATGTCGCGCTCTTGAGATCGGCTCCGATCTTGTCGAGCTTGGCGTTGGCAGCGCTGTGCGGCGAGAACGCCACCTTGGCATCGATGCCGGCAAGGCCGAGATCTTGCCAATCGGCGGAGGGCGTTGCGCCGAAGCTCGCGACGGCGTTGTTGCTGGCAAGGTAGCTGTCGAATGCCGCGAAGGCGAGGTCGACCGGCTTCTGACCGGTCACCACCAGAGCATTGTTGGCCTGAACGTAGAAGCCGCGCCAGGACAGGTTGGTCGAGCCGAACACCACTTTCTTCACGTTGGGACCGTTCACCGCGATCGTCTTGTTGTGCTGGAGGTTGCCCATATGCTGGCGCCGCACGTTCGTGCGCCCGGCCGAGGCAACCAGGAGGCTCTCCGCAGCGGTCTCCGCGGAATCGTCATCGCCATGCGGGTCGCTGTCGTCGATGATGATCTTGAGCGATGGGCCGAGCTGCACGAGGCGGTCAAGTATCTCCGGCAGATTGAAGTCGTAGGCAACGATGCGGACCTCGGCATCGTCGGCGATAGCCTGATCGAGGGTTTCCAGGATTGCGGCGCGCGCCTCAAAACCCATCCAGGCCAGCGCGGCCTGTGCATCGGGATGCGTCGGCTTGAAGTTGAGCCCGCCGGCAGCGACGGGCGCCACCAGCGTATCGATCGGGCCGTGCTTCAGATAACGATCGACGAATGCCTGCGAGGAGACGAAGCCGCGGGTGAACGTGACGTTGGCGACGCCAGGATAGGTTTCGCGCGCGAGCTGGATCGCCGCCTGTTGCGCCTCGCCCTTGCCAAGTTTGCCCTGGGCGTCCATCGACATAGGTGTGATGCGGTAGATGAAGTCTCCGACCAGCTCGGCATTACGGGGGAAATGCACCCAGCGGAATTTCTGGATTGGCGATTGCAGGGTCGAAAGCTTCTTGGGGTTGACGTTGCCGGAGGCGTCGAGAAAACCGAGCCGGTTGTTCAGCGCAAAAAACCGCTTGCCGCCGGGCTCCTGGTACTCGATCGCAAAGCCGACGAAATCTTGCGGCGGCTGGCCGGCCTTCCAATTCATTGCGATCAGCGTCTTGCCGTCTCCACGATGCAGCTTCAGCGAGAACGGCGCATTGACGTTGGTGCCAACCACCTGGAAGCCCGACGTCGCGCCCGGTGCCGCGGTTGACGGAGCGGCCGAAGTCACAACGGGCGGCAAGCTCGGGGCCGGCGGTTTGGGCGGTTTCGGTTTGGACGTGCCGGTCTTCTTGCTGGTCTTGGACGAACCAGCCTTGGGTTTCTTGGTCTTGCTTGCCTTCTTGGTCGTCTTTGACTTGTTGCTGGTTTTGGACTTGCCCGTCTTGGACTTGCCCGTCTTGGACTTGCTCGCCTTGGACTTGGCCGTCTTGGACCTCGCTGACTTCGACTTGCTGGACTTGGCGGCGGCCTTCCTGACCTTTACTGCCGATTTTGCCTTTCTGGCCTTCGATGTCTTCGCTTTGTGTTTCCTGGCGACCATGGAGTCTTCCTCCGATTATGAATGACGCCGCGTCGCTTTTTGGCGCCGGCGATGGAAATGAGGGCAGAAAAAACGGAAGCCGAAATATTCCCGCCAAGATTGTATCACGAGCCGTGCAACACGGAAATGCCCTCGTGCTCCATTCGTCTCGAAGCACGGGCAAGTGGGGAGCTTCTCACCCGATCCGGTTCAGGCTGTTCCGGATCGTCGAGAAGATGCCGCCGATGTCTTTTCGCAAGCCGTCGAGCGCGTTGAAATTGTCGAAGATGCGGGCGATGCGGTCTTCGACCTCGCGCTTGCTCCTGGTCAGCGCGTCGACGCGCGAGGCGAGGGTGACGTCGCCGCTCGCCTCAATCTCGCCGACGGTTTTGGCGAGGAGATCGCGCGTGGTCCCGACATCCGCGATCAGGGCCTCGATGCCGAACACGGGGGCCTTCAGCGGGACGAGGTCGGCCTGCGACTTCGACAGCTCCGTCTTGAAGGCGTTCAGCGTCGCCAGCGTCTCCTGTAACGCGCCGAGGCGCTGGCGTGACTGGAGAACAAAATCGTTCAGCGCATTCTGGCGGTCGACAAGCGTCTTGCCGTCGGCGTCGGTCTCGACACCGGCGAGCGAACGGTCGAGCTGAGCCTGGCGCTGGCCGAGCTCTTCGAAGTCGAGCCCGATGCCTTTCAGGATGTGGAAGCTGTCGTCGATGCGGGCCAGGCGCTGCTCGATCTCGATCTTGTTCTTCGACAGGGTCTCGACGCGGGCGCCGAGAGGGACTTCGCCGCCGGTTTCGAGCTCGTCGACGCTCTTGGCGAGGCGCTCATGACCGAGGCTCAGCTCGCCGATCAAGGCATTGAGGCCGGCATCCGACGCGCGCAGTGGCACCAGCTCGGCGTGGGACTTCGCCAGATCTTCCTTGTACTGGTTCAGGGTCGCAAAGGTGTTCTGGACCGTGCCGACCCGCGACAGCAGCATCGACACGTCGCGCGCGATATCCTTCAGCCTGTCGGCGAGGTTGTTCTTGCGGTCGTCAGTCTCGAGGTCGTGCAGCGAGCGTTCGAGCTGGTTCTGGCGGTCGCGAATCTCGGTGAAAACCGGCTCGACGGCGCGACGCTGCTCGGCGACCTTGCCGACCATGTCGCGCAGCTCCTGCTGGCGGCGGCGGATTTCGGCGAGCTGGTCGTGCATGTCGGTGGATTCGTTGCGGCCCCGCTGGAGCAGGGCGCGCTGCTCGGTCTCGCGCAGCTTGTCGTGGAGAGCGGAGACGGCCTCCCGGGGATCGCTCTCGATCAGGTGCTGGACGGTGGCGTCGAGGTGGTTCTGCAGGGCGTGGGCGACGACGACGTCCTCGCGGGTCTTCTTGAGGCGGTCGCGCAATGTGTCGAGGCGCCGGTCCTGGCGCGAGAGCCGCCAGGCGGAGGCGCCGATCAGTGCCAGCGCCAGCGCCAGGATCGCGCCGGTCGCAAACCGCTGCGGGACAGGCAGGCCTCCGAACCAGGCGGGCAGGTGGCCGATATCGTAACCGAGCGCCTGTTGGGCGAAGATCGCGACGGCGGTGAGCAGAACCAACCAGGCAACCAGGAAAAACAGCCACATCGTGACTTCCTCACGCCGGCACACATTATCGCCATAATTGCTATTGGAGAGCGGAACCGAGATCAAGGGCGGCGGGGGCTTGCCGGAGAGGTCCGGTCCCACGATCCACGGCTGAATGCGTCAGCCGATCGGTGGAGGGGAAGTGGGTCGCCGGGGTTTTCAAAGGTTGGACGGAGTGTTCCGTAGCCTGGATGGAGCGAAGCGCAATCCGGGTTCTGCTAGCCTTGAGAGCCGGCCCCGGATTGCGCTTCGCTCCATCCGGGCTACCGCACCGCGTTGGTGGCTAAAGCCGAAACTCATTGGTCAGCTCGCCGATGCCGTCGATCGCGACGGTTACCGTGTTCACCGGCTCTTTCATCACGCCGACGCCGACCGAGGTGCCGACGGCAATGAGGTCGCCGGGGAGCAGGGTTATGTCGTGGGAGATCCTGCTGACCAGCTCCTGCGCGGTGAAGATCATGTCCGATATCGGATAGTTCTGCCGCTCCGCGCCGTTGAGGATGGTGCGGACCACCAGCTTGGCCGGATCGAGACCGGTGGCGATGACGGGGCCGAACGGGCCATAATCGTCGATGCCCTTGGCCCGCGCCCATTGCGGGAAAGTGGGATCGCTGGTCAGGATGTCGTTGGCGGTGATGTCGTTGACGCAGGTGTAGCCGAAGATGAAGCTGTCCGCTTCCGCCGGCGACACCCGGGCGCACGTCTTGCCGATGACGATGCCGAGCTCGCCTTCATAGGTGGTCTTGCCGTCGTAGTAAGAGGGGCGGCGGATCACCGCGCCGGGTGTCGTGATGCTGGTGGTGGCCTTCAGGAGGTAGAGCGGCTCCGGCGGCTCGGGCTGGTTGAGCTTGGCCGCGAGCGCATGAAAATTGTTCCAGAGCGCGACGATCTTGCTGGGCACGCAGGGCGCGAGCAGTTCGACCTCCGACAGCGCCAGCGTCTTGCCGGTGGCTGCATGGCGGCCGAACATCTCGCCCTCATGCACGCTGATGCCTGACGAATTCAGCGTGCCGAAGCCGGTCGCACCGCTCTTGCGGAAGCGAAGCCATTGTTTGATCTCGCCAGCCATCATGCCACCGCCAGCGCGCGCGGATCTGATGGCGTCGAGATGCCATCGTAGAGACCGGCAATGCGGGCGCGCTGGGTCACCATCGCCAGCACGGAATCGAGCGCGGGGGTGGCGACGCCGGTGAGGCGGCCCATCTCCTGCACGACGGTGACGAGCGGGTCGATCTCCATCGGGCGGCCGCGCTCCAGATCCTGGAGCATCGAGGTCTTGTGCGCGCCGACCTTGCGGGCGCCTTCGATGCGGCGCTCGACGTCGACGCGGAATCTGACGCCGAACGTCTCGGCGATGCCTTGCGTCTCCATCATGATCGCGCGCGACAGCGCGCGGGTGGCCGGATCGGTGCAGATCACGTCGAGTGTTGCATGGGTGAGTGCGCTGATCGGGTTGAAGCAGACATTGCCCCACAGCTTGAGCCAGATCTCGTCGCGGATGCGGTCGAGCACCGGCGCTTTCAGCCCGGCGGCGACGAAGAGATCGGCGAGGCGCTGCACGTCCGGGGTGGTCTCGCCCGAGGGCTCGCCGAGCGGAAAGTTGTTGCCGTAGACGTGACGGATCACGCCGGGCGCCTCGATTTCGGTGGCGGGATAGACGATGCAGCCGATGGCGCGCGCGGCGCCGATTTCGCGCCACTGCCGTCCGCCGGGGTCGATGCTCTCCAGCGTCGAATTCTCGTATTGGCCGCCGTGCTTGTAGAAGTACCAATAGGGGATGCCGTTGACGGCGGTGACGATGCGGGTGTGGGGTCCGAGCAGCGGCTGCATCGTCTCGATCACGCCGGTGATCGAGTGCGCCTTCAGCGTGATGATGATGTAGTCCTGCACGCCGAGCTCGGCCGGATTGTCGGTGCAGCGCGGATGCACGGTGTGCTTCTCCTCGCCCGCGAGCAGGGTCAGGCCGCGCTCGCGCATCGCGGCAAGGTGCGCGCCGCGTGCGACCAGGCTGACGTCGGCGCCCGCGCGCGCGAGCTGAACCCCGAGGTATCCGCCGATTGCGCCGGCGCCGTAGATGCAGATCTTCATGGAATCCTCGCGAAGCAGCGGAAGCCGGATTTCGGGACGAAAGATCCGGTCCGGCTCGGAAGGTCCGAGCCGGGGACGGTAGTCGCAGGGGAAGTGAGGCGCTTTAAGCTGCTTGCGGCGTGCCGTTGATCGCTTCGTCCATGAAGGATGCGATGTCGCGCATGCTGATGACCGAGACGAGGCTGTAGTCGTCGATGACGGGCAGGTGCCGGATGTGATTCCGGTTCATCAGATGGCGGACGTGCTCGATCGTGTCGCTCGAGGTGCAGGACACCAGCTGCTGCACCGAGACGAGCTGCGAGACCTTGACGTTGACGGCATTGGCGCCGTGCTCGGCGACGGCGCGCACGACGTCGCGCTCGGTGAACATGCCGACCGCGGTGTTACCCTCGGAGCGGACCACGTCCTTCACCACCAGTGCGCTGATATTGTTGGCGCGCATCAGCTTGGCGGCGATACCCACCGTTTCGTTCATTCGCACCGTGACAACGCGCGGTGTCTTCTTGCGCAGAATGTCTCCGACCAGCATTGCAACCTCCCTGGTGAATGATGCGGCAAGTGTGGTATACATAATGCCAATCGTCAAGCATTCGATTTGGCTGATCGAAAAATCTTGCGGCAGCAACGCTGACATTTGCCGTCAGCCAAAAAGAAAGGGGCGCATCGCTGCGCCCCTTTGTCACCCGTGCAAGGTGCGTGTTCGTTATGCCGTCTCGGTCTTGGCGTTCCCCGTCGCGGCGTTGGCGCTCTCGGCTTCCTTGCCGAGGATGAAGGAGCGGCGCATCGGCTTGATCACGAACAGCGCCATCAGGGCCGCCGTCGCGTTCAAGGCCACCGCGACCACGAACACGGCCTTCCAGCCATACGTGGCCGAGATCACGCTGGCGAGCGGAACGAGCAGGGACGCCGTCCCCTTCGCCGTGTAGAGCATGCCGTTGTTGGTGGTTGCGAACTTCGAGCCGAAGGTGTCGCCGCAGGTCGCCGGGAACAGCGAGTAGATCTCGCCGAACACGCCGAAATAGACCGCGGTGGCGAGCACGAAGACGACCGGCACGTGGCCATAGGCCGACAGCGTCAGCAGCATCAGCGCGGCGGTGCCGAAGGCGATGAACATGGTGTGCTCGCGGCCGATCGTGTCGGAGACGAAGCCGAAGAAGGGCCGTCCGAAACCGTCGAAGATGCGGTCGAGCGAGATCGCGAACGTCAATGCCGCCATCTGAAAGCCGGCGAGCGTGACCGGCGTGTCGGCGATCTTGAAGTCGTGCGCGATCGGAGCGATCTGCGCCGCGGTCATCAGGCCGCCCGAGGCGACCATGACGAAGACGAGATACATCACCCAGAAAATAGGGGCGCGCAGCACCTGGGGCGGGGTGAAGTCGATCTTGGTTTGCGGCAGATTGAGCTGCTTCTTCTTCGGCGGGATCGAGATCCGCGGCGGCTGGATGAAGAAGGCGAGCACGAAGACGATCACGCCCTGGCCGATGCCGAAGGTGAGGAACGCGTGCTGATAGCCGCTCGTTGCGATCATGGTCGCGATCGGCACGACGGTGAGTGCGGCGCCTGCGCCGAAGCCGGCGGCGGTTGCACCGGCGGCGAGGCCCCGGCGATCGGGAAACCATTTCAGCGCGTTGCCGACGCAGGTGCCGTACACCGCGCCCGCGCCCATGCCACCGATGATCGCAGCCGCGTAGAGCAAAGTGAGGCTATCGGCATAGGAGTTGAGAATCCACGATAGCGCGATCATGACGCCGCCGAACATGATGACGATGCGCGGGCCGTATTTGTCGACGAACCAGGCCTCGATCGGCACCAGCCAGGTTTCGGTGACGACGAAGATGGTGAAAGCGAGCTGGATCGCGGCGCGTCCCCAGTGGTGCGCGTGATCGATCGGATCGACGAACAGCGTCCAGCCATATTGCAGGTTGGCGATCATCGCCATGCAGACGATGCCCATGACCAGCTGGAGCCAACGGAAACCTGTGCGGAGAGGCGCGGCCGTGACAGCGCCATCGGTGCTGGAAATCATCAAAAACCTCCCGAGCGCCTGTCTGGTTCGACACCGGTCGCAAGATGACCTGATGTCGCAATATTGTGGCTTATCGTCGCAAGCGCGATCGCGAGCTTGGTATACCATATTCCAGATTGCAAGCCCTAACTTGACGCGCCGCTGACAAAAATATGCGGAGTTCCGTTCGGAACGGCGGGTTCATGACAAACATCGCGCACAACGAAAACGCCCGGCCGCGAGGCCGGGCGTTTTGCGCGAGAAGCGCTTTGGGAGTGCGTCAGACGGTCGATTGCGCGACCACGACCTTGCGCCAGGGCTTGAGCACCGCGATCGCCAGCGCCGAGGCCAGGATGTTGGCGCCGGCCGCGATGATGAACACGTTGTCCCAACTGCCTGACGACTGCTGCATGTAGTTGCCGATCGGGACCAGCAGCGCGGCCGTACCCTTCGCGGTGTAGAGCAGGCCGGCATTGGTGGTCGCGAACTTGGCGCCGAACGTGTCTGTGCAGGTCGAGGGGAACAGCGAGTAGATCTCACCCCAGGCGAAGAACACGAAGCCCGAGAGCAGCACGAACCAGAGCGGATCGTGGCCCCAGAGGTAGAGCATCCAGATGCCGATACCTTCCATGCCGAAGGCGATGAACATCGTGTTCTCGCGGCCGATCATGTCGGAGATCCAGCCGAAGAACGGACGCGTCAGCCCGTTGAGCACGCGGTCGATCGTGGCCGCGAAGGTCACCGCGGTCATCGTCACCGCCATCAGCGTGACCGGCACGTTGTCGACCTTCCAGTCGGCCGCGATCGGCTTCAGATTGGCCGTCACCATCAGGCCGCCGGCGCCGACGATCACAAACATGAAGTACATCAGCCAGAAGATGGGCTGACGCAGCACCTCGGTCGGCTGGTAGTTGCGGCGGGTCTGCAGCAGATTGGCGTTCGCCACGATGTTCGGCACCTGGCCCGCCTTCGGCGCCAGCAGGAAGAAGGCGAGGATGCAGATGATGATGCCTTGTCCGAGGCCGAAATAGAGGAAGGTGGTCTGGAAACCGCTGTCCTTGATCATGGCCTGGATCGGTGCGACGGTCAGCGCGGAGCCTGCACCGAAGCCCGCGGCCGTGATGCCCGCGGCAAGACCGCGCTTGTCCGGAAACCACTTCAAGGCGTTGCCGACGCAGGTGCCGTAGACGCCGCCGGCGCCGATGCCTGCGATGATCATGCCGAGATAGTAGCCGTTGAGCGTGGTCGCCTGCGCGTTGATGGCCCAGCCGATGGCGCAGAGCACGCCGCCGACCAGCACGACGAGGCGCGGGCCGTATTTGTCGACGAACCATCCTTCGATCGGGACGAGCCAGGTCTCGAACAGTACGAACAGCGTAAAGGCCCATTGGATCGACGCACGATCCCAGCCGAATTTCTTCTGGATGTCGGGGACGAAGAACGTCCAGCCGTATTGGTAGTTGGCGATCATCACCATCGCCGCGACACCGACTGCCAATTGCGCCCAGCGATACGTGTCGCTAACGCGCGCGGCTGTCGGGGCGGTTGCTTGCACCATGTCCGTCATAAAGCCTCCCGTGGCGCCTCTCATTTTTCTGCGAGCGCTGGAACGGCATTCTTGTATGCATTATGCCAAGCTTCAAGCGCTGGTCCGGCCACCGTGCGCAAATGCCGCAGGACCTTGCCCGGTTGCGGCTGTGACTCAGGACAGCACAAGTAGAAATGGCCCCGTCATCCGGGGCCATTCATCAAAAGTAGTATGCGAGCTGATCTAAAACCGTGCCGGTGCGCGGCGGCGCGGGAGGGGGCCGGCTTAGAGGCCGAAGCGCGGCAGGTCGCCGTTGTGATTCGAGATCTTGGCGCTCGCCATCAGGAGGCGGTCGATCGTGGCCATCAGGCGGGCGAACAGCGAGGAGGAGGGCGCGAGAGCGACGGAAGCGGTCTTGGACATCGGAAATACCTTTCTTGAGACGGTCAGCAGTGCTGTCTCATTTCGAAGGGCAATCTATGTATACCAGATGCCAATGTCTATGCATGCCATTGCATAGCAGCATTTAGCTCTTCGCATTGCAGCATAACAATCCGTTAAATTGGCCGATTTGAGCGGGATGTGCCCAAACCCCGCCGAAACTGAACCATTGGCCGCCGATCTCCAAAAACGGAGCCTTGGCAGCGGCGTACGGAGCCGCTAGTGGTCTGCCCCCTTCCAATCATCTGTCAGAGTGGTTCATGTCGAGCGCCTCGCCCGCCGTCTCGATCGGCATCGATTTTGGGACCAGCAACACGGTCGTGGCCCTTGCGGCGGACGACCGCCGGGTCGAGGCCATCCGCTTCGACCATGGCGGACAACGCCACAGCGTCTTCGTGTCGGCGCTGTGCTTCTGGGAGGACCGGCCGGGAGCCGGCGCCCAGGCCGAAGGCGGCCCGTGGGCGATCGAGCAGTTCCTCGAAGGCCGCCATGTCTACCGCTTTCTCCAGTCGTTCAAGACCTTTGCCGCGAGCTCCAGCTTCAACACCACCCAGGTGTTCCGGCAGCGCTTCAAGTTCGAGGATATTCTGGCGGCGTTCCTGCGGACGCTGGCGCGCCATGGCGGCGATAAATTCGGGTTCGAGACGTCCACCATCACGGTCGGCCGTCCGGTGCGCTTCGCCGGCGGCAATCCCGACGAGGCGCTGGCGATGCAGCGCTACCGGGCCGCGTTCGAGCGCCTTGGCGCCGGCCACGCCCGCTACGTCTACGAACCCGTGGGCGCCGCGTTCTCCTTCGCCCGCCGGCTGGAGCGCGACGCGACCGTGCTGGTCGCGGATTTTGGCGGCGGCACCAGCGATTTCTCGGTGATGCGGTTCTCACGTGCCGGCGGCGCCTTGCGCGCCGAGCCGCTCGGCCATGCCGGCATCGGGATTGCGGGCGACACGTTCGATTACCGCATCGTCGATCACGTCGTCTCGCCGCGGCTAGGCAAGGGCTCGAGCTTCCGGTCGTTCGACAAGGTGCTGCCGATCCCCACCGGCCACTATACCAATCTCGCGCGCTGGCATCAGCTCGCGATGATGAAGAGCAACGGCGACCTGCGCGAGCTCCGGGAGCTTGCGCGCACCGCGGTGAAGCCGGCTCTGCTCGAGGATTTCATCACCATCGTCGATCTCGACCTCGGCTTTTCGTTGTACCGCGCGGTGTCCGACGCCAAGGTCGCGCTGTCGGCGCAGGACCAGGTGGAGTTCCGTTTCAAAGGCGGCGGGGTGGACATCGGCTCGACCATCACACGGAAGAATTTCGAAGCCTGGATCGCCGACGATATCGCGAGGCTCGGCGCCACCGTCGACAAGGTGCTGGGCGAAGCCGGCATCACCGCGCGCGAGATCGAGAAGGTGTTTTTGACCGGCGGCACGTCCTTCGTGCCGGCCGTTCGAAAACTGTTCGCCGAGCGGTTCGGCAACGAACGGCTGATGTCGGGCGATCAGTTCGAGTCGATCGCCTACGGCCTTGCTTTGATCGGGCATAGCCCGGACCCCGATCGCTGGACCGCAAGCGGCGGCATTGCGCCGAGGGCGGGCGCGTAGGCTCGCTGAGATGACACTTGATCGCTGGTCCCGTTCGTGAGCTGGCCATCGCACTTGGCGACCGTTTCGGCGGCCCATCCTTCGAGACGCCCGCCTTTGGCGGGCCCTCAGGATGAGGTCGGAATATGTGGCCGCAGTCTTGACGAACGCTGTTGCCGCTAGCCTCATCCTGAGGAGACCGCGGAGCGGTCGTCTCGAAGGACGAGGCGCTCGCTCCGCTTCGGTCGCTATTGCTTGATCTCAGGCTCGACGAGCTTCGCCAGATTGCGCAGCGATTCCTGCCAGCCGAGATAGCAAGCCTCCGGCGGGATGACGTCGGGGATGCCGGCCTGCGTGATATTCACCTCGGTGCCGACGGATACTTTCTTCAGAATCACGGTGACCTGGATCTCGCCCGGCAGATTGGGGTCGTCGAACCTGTCGGTGTAGCGGAGACGTTCGCCGGGGACGAGCTCGAGATATTCGCCGCCGAAGGCGTGGCTGTTGCCTGTCGTGAAGTTGCGGAACGACATCTTGAACGTGCCCCCGACCTTCGGCTCGAAATGATGGACGGTGCAGGTGAAGCCGTTCGGCGGAAGCCATTTTGCCAGCGCATCCGCCTCCAGGAAGGCGCGATAGACTTTCTCAGGGCTGGTCGTCAAAACACGGTGCAGGCGGACAGTGCTGGGCATGATCATTCTTCCTCGTAATTGCCGGGCTCGACGTCGGCGTCTATTGCCCGTTCATGTCCAAGATGACGAAGGAGATACCCCCGATCCGACAGGGCGTTTCGAATTTTTTGATGGATGACTGGCAGACTGCCGCCACGTCCTGCGGCGTCATGGTGAACGCGAGACTGTAGCCGGGGATCGTCGGATTGTTCCGTCGGCCTGCGGTGTGAAGCGCCGACGGCGAAAGCTGGCCGGCGATCACGCGCTCGACTGCATCGGTTGCACTTATTGATCGAGTCGGATCTGCGCGGTTTTGACAATGTCCTGCCAACGCGCGATCTCTTCGGTCATCCGCCGCTTGAGCGGTTCGGGGCCTCGCTGGTCCGGCGGTGGCAGGATCAAGCCTACCAGTTCGAGCCGTTTCCGCACGCCGTCATCGTCGAGCGCTGAGCGAAGCGCATCCGAGAACCGGTCGCGAATGGCGTCAGGGGCGCCTTTCGGCAGGTAGAACGCGAACCAGCTCGATGCGACAAACTGTGGAAGCCCTGCTTCCCTGGCCGTCGGTGTGTCCGGCAATTGCGGAACACGTGCGGCGGCCGAAACGGTCAGAAAATGCAGATTGTTGTCACCCAGGAAGGGAAGAACGTCGCCCAACAGTCCACAACTGAAGTCGCTGCGGCCCGCGACCAGGTCGGTCATCGCCAGCGCTGATCCTCGATATGGCACCTCCACCGGTTTGAATCCGATCACGGAGGTGAACAGCAGACAACTGATGTGGCTGATCGAACCGACACCCGCATGGCCCAAGGTGAGGTCCGGGCCACGCGCCTTGGCGATCGCGATGAACGACGCCATGCTATCTGCGGCGAGGTCGCGGCGAACGACGACGAGGATCGGCGTTTCGGCGACCAGGCCAATCGGCGTGAAATCAACCAGCGGGTCGTAACGGAGGTTCGGATACAGCGCGACCGATGCCGCATGCGTCCCGACGTGACCGCTGACGAGCGTATAACCGTCGGGCGCGCTTTTCGCGACGCGCGCTGAGCCGGTCGTGCCGCCCGCCCCGGCGACGTTCTCGACAATGATCGGCTGCCCGAGTTTTCGCGCCATGTGTTCGGACACGATCCGGCTCATCACGTCATTGGGGCCGCCAGCCGCGAACGGGACGACCAACGTGATCGGCCGTGACGGGAACGGCGACTCGGCCTGTGCCGCATTCAATAGCGTCAGCACCGCGGCTGCGACGAGGGCCGTGTGCTTGCGTTTCAGAATCATATGGCCTCACTCCGCATCGATGGCATCGCCTTGCACCGCATTGGCCGGTCGATCGGCACAGGCCGCGAGGACACGGTCGACCTCACGGCCGGACAGGCCGATGTATCGAGCCGGGTCCGCGGCCGCCTCGATCTCATGGGGCGCGATGTGGGCCGTCACGGCCGGATCTCGCGAAAGGCTCTGGGCTAGTGTCAGGCCCGAAGCGATGGCGTGCGTGCATGCCGCACCCACCATTTCGTGCGCATGATGGCGCCCGACGTGCGGAGCCAGCGCCATCATGACGGCCTCGGCGGCGATGAGCCCCTGTGTCCGCCCAAGATTGGCCTGCATCGCATCGGGTCTGACGACCAGTCCGCTGCAGAGGCGAACAGCGTTGTCCATGGCCCGAGAGACCAGCACGAACGCTTCCGGCAGCAACAACCATTCGGCTTGCCACGGTCCCGTCGCCCGTTCGTGGTCGTGGACCGAAGCGTCGAGCATGGCGCTTGCCAGCCGGCGCAGCGACGGTCCGGTGCTGAGAATTTGCTCGCAGATGATCGGGTTGCGCTTGTGCGGCATGGTGCTGGAGGCGCCATGGCCTTGGCCGCCTGGCTCCAGCACTTCGCCGACCTCGGTCTGCGCCATCAACACGACATCGGTCGCGATCTTGCTCAGGGTCGCCGAGATCAGGCCAAGCAGGCAAACCGTCTCGGCCAAGCCGTCGCGTGCGGCATGCCATGCCACCAGGGGCTCGCCGAGTCCGAGTTCGCGGGCCAGTGCAGCGCGGACGCTGTCGCCATCGTCGCCGAGCGATGCGAAAGTGCCGACCGCACCGCCGAATTGGACCTGAAGGACTCTTGGTTTGAGTTCGGCGAGACGTTGCCGGTGGCGCAGCAGGCCCGACAGCCAGACGGAAACCTTGAACCCGAAGGTGATCGGGATCGCGTGTTGAAGCTTGGTCCTGCCGACCATGGGCGTATCGCGATGGGTACGCGCCAGATCCGCAAGCGTCGATATCAGGCGCTCCAGATCGCGGTGGATGAGCTCGAGCGCGTCGCGTATCTGCATCACGAGCGCGGTGTCCATGATGTCCTGACTCGTGGCGCCCCAATGGACGAATTCGCCATGGGGTTCGCCGGTGAGCCGGATCAACTGCTCAACCAGATTCACGACCGGCAAGCCGGCGCGCAAAGTGCCCGCGGCCAATTCATTGAGATCGAGTAGTTCAGTCCGCGCAGCGGAGGCGATCGCAGCAGCAGCCTCGGCAGGGATCACGCCGAGCTGCCCTTGAACCTTCGCCAGCGCGACCTCGACCAGAACCATGGCCTCAAGTGAATTGCGCTCACTGAAAATAGCGCGCATCGGGGCGGTGCTGAAGATATCGGCGAGGTGACGGCTGCTGAAGACCGTTCCGGGCTCGAAACTCAGCATGGCCGTGTCGCGATCATGGATGATCGAACGCGCGCGCGTTCAAACCAGCCGGCAAGCCTCAATCCGAGCTCATGAATGGCGACTCTTACCTTGCGGGCGTAAGGCGACGTCTGATTAAAAAATAGCCGCATCGGTCGGTATCGGTCCCTCCGTCGTCGCGCTCCATTGCGCGCCGTACGACTTGGCATCGATCAAGCCTAGGTTACCCCCTCGTTTTGCAAAAATGCATTATTGCGATACATGCGTTCTGAATTGGAGAACGCCGTCGAGCGCCCCCAAATACTCTGAATTCGGATATGGCGGCGTGTCATCTCGGGTTGCAGATCGTCGCCGAGAAAATCAGAGCCGCTACGAAAGCTTCATCGGACGCAATCTGGTATCGCTGCGGTGGAGCCGACGCATGTGGCGCTCGGCAGCCCTCCCAGAGCAGCTGGCGGCGAACGATCAGTGCCCGGTAGCGTGGCGTCATGGCCGTAGCGCCGGGCTCCCGAGGCGTTAAATTCGGTCAAGCCTTGCAAATGGAGAGGATGAGGTATACGTTGAGGCTGTTCGTTCAGCCGCTGTGCCTTGTTGAATGCGCCCGCGGGCTCCTTTTCCATAGACATCGACGAATAGAATTTGTTCTGCGTGACGATCACGCGGAACCTGCGCGTATGCGCTTTGGAGAAGAAAATGACGACAGGTACTGTGAAGTGGTTTAACGGCCAGAAGGGCTTTGGATTCATTCAGCCGAACGACGGCGGCAACGATGTGTTCGTTCACATCAGCGCGGTCGAGCGGGCTGGTCTTGCAGGTCTCGCTGAAGGCCAAAAGGTCAACTTCGAGCTCAAGACCGACAAGATGCGGGGCAAGGTCAGCGCTGAGAATCTCTCGCTGGCCTAAAGCCTTGGTGCCGTTTCACGGATGTACTGAAACGGCCATGCCACCCGCTCGATCCCAGGATTGAGCGGGTTTTTGTCCGTTGCAGAGCAGGGTGAATAATGAGCGCCAAGAGACCGGCCGAACCGTCACCCGAAAGCATCGCGCGTTCTAACCGTCAGCGTTTGGCCGCTGAGGAGGGCGCCCGGGCGATGGTGGATGTTGGAAAGCAAGCCGTCGATGTTCGCAAGAACATGGCGCGGCTTCGAGAGCTGCGCGAAGCCAAGGAAGCGGCAGACGCCGCCCTTCAGGCATCCTTGCCTCCGGTCACCCCGACGAAGCGCAAGAAGAAGGTGACGCCATAGCCGCCTTCCATTGCGCCGACGACAACTCGGAGAGGGCCGATCACATGCCAAAGAGTGCGGGTCGTGCCTAGAATCAAGTTGGATGGCGGTGGCACCATCACCTTCTTTCTCGCGCTTGGCGCGGGACGACAGATGTGCCGTCTTGCGACGACCTTCCTGACGCAGAAGCAGGCTTTCAGTTATCTTCGCAAGAATCGGACCGAGTTCGAGCGCATGGCGCGGGCGCAGCTCGCTTCTGGTGCAGTCGAAGACGGAATCGTCGTGCTCTCGATGCTGTAGGGACGGGCGCGGATTTCGGCGCCGCGCCCTAAGGGCAATCCGCGGTCGCAGTCTGGGACCGACGCTCTTATTCGGAGCCGCTTCCCGGCTTCGCCTCCCGGGCCAATCGCTCCGCCTTCAGCCGTTCGCGATTCTCGTTGAAGGAGTTCTGGTCCTTCGCATAGTCATTGATCGGCTTCTGCGTTGTCGCCGGCTTGAACGCCTTGTTGGCTTCACGCTTGGCGCGATCAGAGGATTGATCTTTCGACATTTGAGCTCTCAAATTTGATCAACGAGCGTGGTCCTGGCGAGCGCCGGATGCGACGCCGCCCGTGCCTGAACTGAAGGGCCGACTTGCCACCCTCGGAAGCGAAGGCAACCAGTTCTTCTGCGTGGGGCAGGTTCTTTGCGAGGCGTGCTGCACTCGCTGTGGAGATGGCATGCTGACATTTCGGGCATGCTCGCATTTCCGGGAGCACGCCGGTCGAGGGGGTAACGGCCGGCCACCGCATCTGTTCCTCGCGAACCAATCTTTAATCCAGCCTTGGCGGCGCGGCAAGCGCGCCGATCGTGCGATGCAGCCTTTGCGCGGCAACAAAAAGGCCGCCGAAGCGGGCGGCCTTTCGGGTCGTGAGATAAGCCCGCTTACTCGGCGGCCTGCTTTTGCGGCGGATCGAGCGCGCCGGACTTGTGGATATCGGCGACCTGATGGTCCGAGAAGCCAAGCACGGTGCGCAGGATCTCGTCGGTGTGCTCGCCGAGCAGCGGGGAGCGCTCCACCTCGCTCGGGGAGTCCGACAGCTTGATCGGGTTGCCGACCGAGATGTACTTGCCGCGGGTGGGGTGGTCGACCTCGACCACGGTGCCGGTCGCACGCAGCGACTGGTCCTCGGCGATCTCCTTCATCGACAGGATCGGTCCGCAGGGGATGTCGTCCTTGTTGAGGATTTCCATCGCCTCGAACTTCGTCTTCGTCATCGTCCACTGTTCGATACGGCCGAAAATCTCGTTCAGGCGCGGCAGGCGGACGGCCGGCTTGGCGTAGTTCGGATCGGTCTTCCAGGAGGGCTCACCGATCACGTCGCAGATCTTCTCCCAGACCGGGGCCTGCGTGATGAAGTAGATGTAGGCGTTCGGATCGGTCTCCCAGCCCTTGCACTTCAGGATGCGGCCGGGCTGGCCGCCGCCGGAATCGTTGCCAGCACGCGGTACGGCATCGCCGAACGGAATGCCTTCGCCGAACTGGCTGTATTCCTTGAGTGGACCATGGGCGAGGCGCTGCTGGTCGCGCAGCTTGACGCGCGCGAGGTTGAGCACGCCGTCCTGCATCGCAGCCGTCACCTTCTGGCCCTTGCCGGAATGGGTGCGCTGATAAAGTGCGGTAACGATGCCGAGCGCCAGATGCAGACCGGTGCCGCTGTCGCCGATCTGCGCGCCGGTCACCAGCGGCAGGCCGTCGCGGAAGCCGGTGGTGGAGGCGGCGCCGCCGGTGCACTGCGCGACGTTCTCATAAACCTTGCAGTCTTCGTACGGTCCGGGACCAAAGCCCTTGATCGAGGCGACGATCATCTTCGGGTTGATCGCCTGGATCTTCTCCCAAGGGAAGCCCATGCGGTCGAGCACGCCGGGACCGAAATTCTCGACCAGCACGTCGCATTTCTTGATGAGCTCGGTGAGGACTTCCTTGCCCTTGGGGTTCTTGGTGTCGAGCGTGATCGAACGCTTGTTGTGGTTGAGCATGGTGAAATACAGGCTGTCCACGTTCGGGATGTCCTGCAGCTGGCCGCGGGTGATGTCACCCACGCCCGGGCGCTCCACCTTGATCACGTCGGCGCCGAACCAAGCGAGCAACTGCGTGCAGGTCGGCCCGGACTGGACGTGGGTGAAGTCGAGAATGCGAACGCCCTCGAGCGCTTTTGTCATCGTGTTGCTCCGTACTCTGATCTACCCCTGCACCCGCAGGGACCTTATGGGTTGAAGGGGAGTGCTTACTTCTTCTTCTGCAGAACGCTCTGCGGATTGAGGTTGCCGATGCGGCCGCTCTCGGAACCGGCTGCCGGATCGATCACGGCGTTGATGAGCGTCGGCTTGCCCGAGGCCATGGCTTCGTTGACGGCGCGCTTGAGCTCGTCCGGTGAGGTCGCGTTCACGCCGACGCCGCCGAAGGCTTCCATCATCTTGTCGTAGCGCGCGCCCTTGACGAACACGGTCGTCGCCGGATCGGCGTTGGCGCCGTTGACGTCGGTGCCGCGATAGATGCCGTCATTGTTGAAGATCACGACGCAGATCGGCAGATTGTAGCGGCAGATGGTCTCCACCTCCATGCCGGAGAAGCCGAAGGCCGAGTCGCCTTCGACTGCGAGCACGGGATGGCCGGTCTCGAGAGCCGCCGCGATCGCCTGGCCCATGCCGATGCCCATCACGCCCCAGGTGCCGACGTCGAGACGCTTGCGTGGGCGATACATGTCGATGACGCCGCGGGCGAGGTCGAGCGTGTTGGCGCCCTCGTTGACGAGGATCGCCTCGGGATGATCCTTGATGACGTTCTTCAGCACGCCGAGCGCGCCGTGATAATCCATCGGCGATTTGTTGTTCATGAGCTTCGGCGCCATCTTGGCGACGTTCTCTTCGCGCTTGGTCGAAATCGCCTTGGTCCATTCGGCCGGCGGGGCGGTCCAGCCCGAAGCCATGGCCTGGTTGAAGGCGGAGACGACCGAGCCGATGTCGCCGACGACGGGCGCGACGATCTCGACGTTGGAGTCCATCTCGCGCGGTTCGATGTCGACCTGGATGAACTTCTTGGGCGCTTCGCCCCAGTTCTTGCCCTTGCCGTGCGAGAGCAGCCAGTTCAGCCGGGCGCCGATCAGCAGCACGACGTCGGATTCTTTCAGCACCGTCGAGCGGGCGGCGCCTGCGCACTGCGGATGGGTGTCGGAGAGGAGGCCCTTGGCCATGCTCATCGGCAGGAAGGGGATGCCGCTCTTCTCGACGAAGGTCTTGATCTCCTCGTCGGCCTGCGCGTAGGCCGCGCCCTTGCCGAGGATGATGAGCGGACGTTTTGCGCTCTTCAAGACATCAAGCGCGCGCTTGATCGAAGCGGGCGAGGGGATCTGCGCGGGAGCCGCGTCGATCACCTTGACCAGCGACTTCTGGCCGGCATCGGCGTTCATCACCTGGCCGAACAGCTTTGCCGGCAGGTCGAGATAGACGCCGCCGGGACGGCCGGAGACGGCGGCACGGATGGCGCGGGCAAGCCCGATGCCGATGTCCTGGGCGTGCAGCACGCGATAGGCCGCCTTGCATAGCGGCTTGGCGATCGCGAGCTGGTCCATCTCTTCGTAGTCGCCCTGCTGGAGGTCGACGATCTCGCGCTCGGAGGAGCCCGAGATCAGGATCATCGGGTAGCAGTTGGTGGTGGCGTGCGCGAGCGCGGTGAGACCGTTGAGGAAGCCGGGCGCGGAGACGGTGAGGCAGATGCCGGGCTTCTTGGTGAGGTAGCCGGCGATGCCCGCCGCATAGCCGGCGTTCTGCTCGTGGCGGAACGAAATCATGCGAATACCGGCCGCCTGCGCCATGCGGCCCAAATCCGTGATCGGAATGCCCGGCACATTATAGATGGTATTGATGCCGTTCAGCTTGAGCGCGTCGATGACGAGATGAAAACCATCCGTCAGTTCCTGCTCGGTGCCCGGTGCTTCGGACTTGGTCGCGGTATTCAGCATGGGCCTTATCTCCCTGGTCTCAAGATGCCGCTTCAGGCTTTTGGGGGCGATGCCTCGCCCTTCTGGTGAACGTTGCTGGCTAGAAGAGTTCCTGGCCGTGCGCTTCGACGTAAGCGGCAAGGCCAAGGGTGTGATCGCGGGCGCGCTTCTCGGCGAGCTCGGTATCGCGCGCCTCAAGGGCTTCGATCATGCCGAGATGCTCGGGCAGCGACGTCGCGGTGCGGTCCTTGCGTCCGATGGTCAATTGCCGATATCCGCGCACGTGCAGCAGCAGGTCGTTGGTGAGATCGACCAGCACCGGTGATTCCGACAGCGAGATCAGCGCCTGGTGGAAGGCGATGTTGGCGCGCGAATATTCCTCGACGTGATCCTCGGGCAGGCGATCCTTGCCGAATTCCTTGAAGTAGTCGCGCAGGGCCGTGATGTCTTTCTTGCGCGCCGTGGCGGTGATGAGGCGGGCCGCCATGCTCTCCAGCGCCGCCCAAGCGCGGATCATGTCGACGATCTCGCTCTTGGTCCTGCGCACCACCATGATGCCGCGACGCGGAACCGTCTTCACGAAACCGTCCTGCTCGAGCATCGCGATGGCTTCGCGGATCGGCGTGCGGCTCACGCCCAGGCGCTCGGACAACGCGCGCTCGTCGAGCATCACCGGCTCGGGCGTCGAGTAGATGTCCATCTTGAGGATGGCTTCCTTCAAGGCGTCATACGCCTTGTTCTTGAAGCTACTCTCCGGGGCAATACGAACGATTGCGATATCTGCCTCGGCCATGTTCGGCAACGCCTTGGTTGGTTTCCGCAGTGACACGACGAATCTCCTCCAGTGGGAGTCGTCTTTTACAGGATTATTAACGGGAAAGTTTTTGGCATACCAAATACCAGAATGTCAAGCTGCCTATTTTTTGCAGCGTTCTAGGGTGCGCTGCAGCTTGACAAGTTGGCTTCTGGCATACCAAATGCCATCGCCAGCCATTTTTGATCCAAGCCGGCGGAGTAACACTCGGCTTTATGCCACTCCGTTCCGCGACATGGAACAGAGCGCGGCGAATGGAAAGCATCACGGGCAGCCGCCACACGCGCGCGCTTTGAGAAACGCAAGAACCAAGGTCAAGGGAGAGCCACATGTCCAATTCCAAAGATGCCGTCCGCAAGGTGCTTGACCAGGTCAAGGCGGACAAGCGCACCAGCCTGACCGCCCCGGAAGGCAAGCTGGTCTGCGACGCCTACGGCATTCCGGTGCCGAAGGAGGGTGTGGCGAAATCGGCCGGCGAGGCCGGCAAAATGGCCGCCTCGATGGGCTTTCCGGTGGTGATGAAGATCGTCTCGCCGGACATTCTCCACAAGACCGAAGCCGGCGGCGTCATCGTCGGGCTCAAGACGGCCGAGGACGCCGAGAAGGCTTACGAGACGATCCTATCCAACGCCAGGAAGTACAAGTCCGATGCCAAGATCGAGGGTGTCCAGGTGCAGCAGATGCTGGCCGGCGGCACCGAAGTGATCGTCGGCTCGATCACCGACGCCTCGTTCGGCAAGCTGGTGGCCTTCGGCCTCGGCGGCGTGCTGGTCGAAGTCCTGAAGGACATCACCTTCCGCCTCGCGCCCGCGACCAAGCAAGACGCACTGTCGATGCTCGACGGCATCCAGGCGCATGAAATTTTGAAGGGCGTTCGAGGCGGCGAGCCGGTGAACCGCACCGCGCTTGCGGATGTCATCGTCAAGGTCTCGCAGCTCGTCACCGATTTCCCTGAGATCGTCGAGCTCGATCTCAACCCGGTGTTCGCGACGGCCAAGGACGCGATCGCGGCCGACGTCCGCATCGTCGTCGACTTCGCTTACGTGCCCAAGCCGAAGCCGCGCCCGACCGAAGAGATCGTCGCGGCCATGAGCCGCATCATGCAGCCGAAGGCGGTTGCCGTGGTCGGCGCTTCGGCCGAAGACGGCAAGATCGGCAACTCCGTGATGAAGAACCTCATCAATGGCGGCTACAAGGGCGACATCTACCCGATCCATCCCAAGGCCGCCGAGATCCTCGGCTACAAGGCCTATAAGAGCGTCAAGGACGTGCCCGGCGTAATCGACACCGCGGTGTTCGCAATTCCCGCGAAGTTCGTGGCCGCGGCGCTGACCGAATGCGGCGAGAAGAAAATTCCCGGCGCGGTGCTGATCCCGTCGGGCTTCGCGGAAGCCGGCGCGCCGGAGCTCCAGGCCGAGATCGTCGAAGTCGGCAAGAAGTACGACATCCGCCTGATGGGACCGAACATCTACGGCTTCTATTATACGCCTGCCAATCTCTGCGCGACCTTCTGCACCGCCTATGACGTCAAGGGCCACGCGGCGCTGTCCTCGCAGTCGGGCGGCATCGGCATGGCCATCATCGGCTTCTCCCGTTCGGCCAAGATGGGCGTGTCGGCGATCGTCGGCCTCGGCAACAAGTCCGACATCGACGAGGACGATCTGCTCGCCTTCTTCGAGCAGGACCCGAACACCAACCTGATCGCGCAGCACTGCGAAGACCTCAAGGACGGCCGCGCCTTTGCGGAAGCGGCAAAGCGCGTTTCCAAGAAAAAGCCGGTCATCGTGCTCAAGGCCGGCCGCACCTCGGCCGGTGCGAAGGCGGCCTCGTCGCACACCGGCGCGCTCGCCGGTAACGACAAGATCTACGAGGACGTCCTGGCGCAGTCCGGCGTGATCCGCGCCCGTAGCTTGCGGCAGCTGCTCGAGTTCGCGCGCGGCGTGCCGGTGCTGCCGACGCCGAAGGGCGAGAACGTGCTGATCATCACTGGTGCGGGCGGCTCGGGCGTGCTGCTGTCGGACTCCTGCGTCGACAATGGCCTGTCGCTGATGGCGATGCCGGCGGATCTGGATGCGGCCTTCCGCAAGTTCATTCCCCCGTTTGGCGCGGCCGGAAATCCCGTGGACATCACCGGTGGCGAGCCGCCGATCACCTACGTCAACACCGTGAAGCTCGGCCTGACGGACGAGCGCATCCATTCGCTGATCCTCGGCTACTGGCACACCATCGTCACGCCGCCGATGGTGTTCGCCCGCAACATGGTCGAGGTGAAGAAGGAGATGGAGGCCAAGGGCTTCGTGAAGCCGATCGTCGCCTCCCTTGCCGGCGACGTCGAGGTCGAGGAGGCCGCCGAATATCTCTACCAGAACGGCATCCCGGCCTACGCCTATTCGACCGAGCTGCCGGTCGAGGTCCTCGGCGCCAAGTACAAATGGGCGCGCGGGGCAGGGCTGCTCTGAGCTACCACTTCACCTCTCCCCGCGCTTGCCCGCCGAAGGCTTGGCGAAGGCGGATGCGGGGAGAGGTGAGAACAGTCAGGTCGCGATGGGCAAGAACGTGATCCGGCGTAAATCTCTCAAGCCTCGATCGCCATCGGACGCCGATCACGACGCGCGCGACGGCGGCGTGCAGTCCGTCGATCGCGCATTGTCGATTCTCGAAACGTTGTCCGAGGATGACGAGGGCTATCGCCTCAGCGATCTCGCCGTCCGCACCGGGCTCTCCGCCTCGACCGTGCACCGCCTGCTGGCGACGCTGGAAAGCCGCCGCTTCGTGCAGTTCGACCGCGCCGAATCCAAATGGCATGTCGGCGTGCGCAGCTTCACGGTGGGCGCGAGCTTCGCGCGGCGGCGCAATTTCAGCGCCCAGGCCATCCCCTACTTGCGCAAGCTGCGCGATCTTACCCGCGAGACCGCCAATCTTGCCATGGTCGACGACGAGTTCATCATCGTGCTGACCCGCATGGAGAGCCGCGAGATCATGCGCTCGCTGACCCAGGTCGGCGGCCGCGTCCCCATGGTGACGTCGGGCGTCGGCAAGGCGGTGCTCGCGACCTATTCCGACGAGGACGTCGGCGCCGTAATCCGCCATCACGGCATGCCACGCCTGACCGAGAAATCCATCGTGCGACCGAGCGACCTGTTCAAGGAGCTCGAGAGCATCCGCAAGCAGGGTTTTGCGGTGGATGATGAAGAGGCTGAGATGGGCCTGCGCTGCGTCGCAGCCGTGGTCTCCAACGCACTTGGCGAGCCGTTGGCGGCGATCTCCGTCTCCGGCTTGACCAGCCGCGTCACCGACGCGCGGCTGCCGGAGATCGGCCGCGTGGTGCGCAAGGTCGCGGCGGAACTGACGGCTGCGCTCGGTGGTGTGACCCCGATCGTGAAGCCGGCCTGAGCCGGGTTCGCGGTCCGTCGTGGGTCGTTGAAGAAATCAGCTCTGGCGGCAATAGCCCCGACATCGGTATATCCGTCCACCGTTGTCGCGTCCTTTTGGGAAAAGTCATGCCGTCAGAGCTCCGTTCGCCCCGTCTCGCTGTCCTGATCGATGCCGACAATGCTTCGGCAAAGATCGCCGATGGACTGTTCGAGGAGATTGCCAAGATCGGCGAGGCGAGCGTTCGCCGCATCTATGGCGATTTTTCCAATGCCAGGTCGAGGGGCTGGGCCGACATCCTGTCCAAACACGCCATCATCCCGCAGCAACAGTTCGCCTACACGACGGGAAAGAATGCCTCCGACATCACCCTGGTCATCGACGCGATGGACCTGCTTCACAGCGGCCGGTTCGACGGTTTTTGCCTGGTGTCGTCGGACAGCGATTTTACCCGTCTGGCCGCCCGGATCCGGGAGCAGGGCATCGATGTCTTTGGGTTCGGCGAACAGAAGACGCCGGAGAGCTTCCGGCAGGCCTGCCGAAGGTTCGTCTACACGGAGAACCTGCTTCCCGCCCCGGCGAACACCCAGGACGCCGCCTCGCGATCGACCTCGCTTCAGCCGCTCGATGCCGCGACCCCCATCATCAAGAAGGTCATCACCCAGATGGAGAGCGAGGACGGCTGGGTGACGCTCGGGGAGGTCGGTCGCCAACTCGCCAATCTCGCGTCCGATTTCGATCCGAGAACGTTCGGCTTCCGCAAACTGAGTGACCTCGTGCGCAAGACGAATGCGTTCGAGATCGACGAGCAGAACGGGAGGTCGATGCGGATTCGGGTCAAGGCCGCTGCCGCAGCGGCCCCGAGACGACGGAACTCGCGCAGACCCGCGAGGTCAGGGGCGGCAGGCGCTTCGCCGCCTAAGGCGTAAGCAGGACGTGCCGTTATATTTGAGCTTGCCCGGTCGGGCGCAGGGCGTAACCATCGCAGGGCCATAACACCACGCGAGGGCTCCGATGACCAAACTTACCCGCTTCGCCGTCGCACCGCTGCATTCGATGACCCGGCGTCTAGCCGACGTGGCCTCGGCGCGTGTCGCGCCGGATCTCGTCGTCACGGGCGCGCGCGTGCTCTCGACCTATTCGGAGCGTATCCATGCGAGCCGCGAAATCTGGATCACCGGCGGCCGCATTGCGGCGGTGAAGCCGGCCGGTGCTGCGAAGAAAGTCTTCGGCGACGTGCCGGTTTACGATGCCGCCGGCGGCATCGTCGCGCCGGGGCTGGTCGATCCGCACATCCATATTGAATCCTCGATGGTGACGGCTTGCGCCTATGCCGAAGCGGCTCTGCTCAACGGCACCACCACGATCTTCTGCGACAGCCACGAGATCGGCAACGTGATGGACGTCGCTGGCGTCGAGGCGATGCTGGAGGACGCGCGCGAGGCGCCGTTGTCGATTTTTTTGACCGTGCCAAGCACGGTGCCGGCCACCTCAGCCGCACTCGAGACCGCGGGTGGCGATCTGACGCCCGATAAGATCGCCGGCCTGTTCGACCGTTGGCCCGAAGCCGTCGCGCTCGGCGAGAAGATGGATTTTGTACCTGTCACCATGGGCGACGAGCGCAGCCACGCCATCCTGGCCGCCGCCCTGAAGCGCGGGCGGCCGGTATCCGGTCACGTCTACGGCCGCGAATTCGTTGCGGCCTATGCGGCGAGCGGCGTCACCGACACCCATGAGGCGATCGACCGCGATATCGCCGACGATTTGCTCGATGCCGGCGTCTGGGTGTTCTTGCGAGGGGGACCGCCGACCACGCCCTGGCACTCGCTGCCGCAGGCGATCCGGACCATCACCGAACTCGGCGCTTCGCACAAGCGAACCGCCGTGTGCACCGACGATCGCGACGCCGATGATCTCCTGCTGTTCGGGCTCGACTGGGTGGTGCGCGAAGCCGTGAAGGCAGGGATGTCGCCGGAGCAGGCGTGGTCGATGGGCTCGCTGCATGGCGCGACGCGCTTCGGCATGGACAGCGATATCGGCGGGCTCGGCGGCGGCCGCCGCGCCGATCTGGTGGTGATGGACGATAATCTCAAGCCCCAATCGACCTGGTACGGCGGCGAGCTGGTGGTCGAGAACCGCAAGATCACGCCGCGGCTCGATCAGGCGTTGTCGCAGCGATATCAATACCCGCAGGCGGCCTACGCGACTGTGAAGCTGCCGGAGAAGCTGAAGCTGACGCCGGAACCGCCGGTGAAGGCCTGCACCGTCAACGCCATCAAGACCGCGTTGCCCGGCATCACGCTGATCCATGAGAAGATCGCGATCGAGCCGGCCAAGGATTGGCCGACGCTGTTTGCGCGCTACGGCCTGTGCTTCGTCACGGTGGTCGAGCGTCACGGCAAATCCGCCGGCAACGTCGCCTACGGCCTGTTGAAGGACTTTGGCCTCAAGCGCGGCGCGGTTGCCTCCAGCGTCGGGCACGACAGCCACAACATCATCGTTGCCGGCACCAACGAGGCCGACATGCAGGTCGCGGTGGCCGCCATCAAGGAGCAACAGGGCGCCGTCTGCCTCGTCGCCGAGGGCAAGGTGAGGGCGCTGGTGCCGCTGCCGATCGCTGGGCTCTTGTCCGACAAGCGCGTCACGGAGGTGGCGGAAGAGGTCAAGGTGCTGAAGAAGGAATGGGCGGAAGCCGGCTGCACCATCCCCTACATGGGCTTCAATCTGATTCCTCTATCGGTCATTCCGGAAATTCGTATCACCGACAAGGGCCTCGTGCTGGTGCCGCAGATGCAGCTGGCGCCGCTGTTCGAGTGATCGCTTTCACGGATATCTCGATCTAACCGATTGAGACCGCCGCGATTTTTCCGCGGCTGCCGCATCGTGGAAAATAAAATCGATATCGTTGAGTGCGGGGCTTGCACGCCTGATGATCTCGCTCGCTGACTCAACTCAAGCGAGGTCCGATATGGCGAAGATGCGAGCGATCGATGCGGCCGTCCGAATTCTGGAGAAGGAAGGCATCTCGACTGCCTTCGGCGTTCCCGGGGCCGCGATCAATCCGCTTTACTCGGCGCTGAAGAAGCGCGGCTCGATCCGCCATATCCTGGCGCGCCATGTCGAGGGTGCCTCGCACATGGCCGAGGGCTATACTCGGGCCAAGGCGGGCAACATCGGCGTCTGCATCGGAACCTCGGGGCCGGCGGGCACCGACATGATCACCGGGCTCTATTCGGCGATCGCCGATTCCATCCCGATCCTCTGTATCACCGGGCAGGCGCCGCGCGCGCGGCTCTACAAGGAAGATTTCCAGGCCGTCGACATCGAATCGATCGCAAAGCCCGTGACCAAATGGGCGGTGACGGTGCGCGAGCCGGCGCTGGTGCCGCGCGTGTTCAGCCAGGCGTTTCATGTCATGCGCTCAGGGAGGCCGGGACCGGTGCTGATCGACATGCCGCTCGACGTGCAGCTCGCCGAGATCGAGTTCGACGACGAGACCTACGAGCCGTTGCCGGTCTACAGGCCAACCGCGAGCCGCAAGCAGGTCGAGAAGGCGCTGGAAATGCTCAACGCCGCCGAACGGCCGCTGATCGTCGCGGGCGGCGGCGTGATCAATGCCGACGCCTCGGATCTGCTGGTGGAATTCGCCGAGATCGCCAACGTGCCGGTCGTGCCCACGCTGATGGGGTGGGGGGCCATCCCCGACGACCACGTGCTGATGGCCGGCATGGTCGGTCTTCAGACCAGCCACCGCTACGGCAATGCCACCATGCTCGAATCCGATTTCGTGCTCGGCATCGGCAATCGCTGGGCAAATCGCCACACCGGCTCGGTCGAGACCTACACCAAGGGTCGCACCTTCGTGCATGTCGACATCGAGCCGACCCAGATCGGACGCGTGTTCAATCCCGATCTCGGCATCGTCTCGGACGCGAAGGCCGCGCTCGAACTGTTCGTCACCGTCGCCAGGGAATGGCGCCGGTCAGGCAGGTTGCGCGAGCGCCAGGCGTGGCCCGCTTCTTGCCGCGACCGGAAGAGGACGATGTTGCGCAAGAGCCATTTCGACAACGTCCCGATCAAGCCCCAGCGCGTCTACGAGGAGATGACCAAGGCCTTTGGCCGTGACACCTGCTACGTTTCCGTGATCGGCCTGTCGCAGATCGCCGGCGCGCAGTTCTTGGGCGTCTACAAGCCGCGCAACTGGATCAATGCCGGGCAGGCGGGACCGCTCGGCTGGACGCTACCCGCGGCGCTCGGCGTGCGCGCGGCGTGTCCTGATCGCGACATCGTCGCGCTGTCCGGCGATTACGACTTCCAGTTCCTGATCGAAGAGCTCGCAGTCGGGGCGCAATTCAATCTGCCCTACATCCACGTCGTCGTGAACAATTCCTATCTCGGTCTGATCCGCCAGGCCCAGCGCGGCTTCGACATGGACTACCACGTCCAGCTCTCGTTCGAGAACATCAATGCGCCGGAGCTCGGCGGCTACGGCGTCGACCATGTCGCCGTGGCCGAGGGGCTCGGCTGCAAGGCGATCCGTGTCACCGATCCCAAGGATTCGCAGGCTGCGTTCGCGACCGCGCGCGAATGGATGGCGAAGTACCGCGTGCCTGTCGTAGTCGAGTTCATCCTCGAACGCGTCACCAACATCGCGATGGGCACGGAAATCGACAACATCGTCGAATTCGAGGAGGTGCTGGATCTGCCGCTCGACGAGGTCGCGACCGCGCGGCCCGGCGTGCTGCAGCCGGCGGAATAGGGAACAGCATCATGCCGAAATTCGCCGCAAACCTCACCATGCTTTTCAACGAAATGCCGTTCGTGGACCGCTTCGCCGCAGCCAAAGCGGCGGGCTTTTCCGGGGTCGAGTACCTCTTCCCCTATGAATTCGACAAGGCGCAGTTGCGCGAGCAGCTCGACAGCCATGGGCTGACGCAGGTGCTGCACAATCTGCCGGCCGGCAATTGGGCGGCAGGCGAGCGCGGCATCGCGATCCTGCCTGATCGTACCAGCGAGTTCAGGGACGGCGTGTTTCGCGCCATCGACTATGCCAAAGCGCTCGATTGCGAGCAGCTCAACTGTCTCGTCGGCATCGCGCCTGTCGATGCCGACCCGCGCGAGCTCAACGAAACGCTGGTCGGGAATCTGCGGTTTGCAGCGTCGACTCTGGCGCGCGAGAACATCAAACTTCTGGTCGAGCCGATTAACACGCTCGACATTCCCGGCTTCTTCCTCAGCGGCACCGAGCAGGCCGTGCAGCTGATCTCCGAGGTGCGCTCCAACAATCTGTTCATCCAGTACGACATCTATCACATGCAGATCATGGAGGGCGATCTCGCACGTACCATGCAGGAATATCTGCCGCAGATCGCGCATATCCAGCTCGCCGACAATCCCGGCCGCAACGAGCCCGGCACCGGCGAGATCAACTATCCCTTCCTGTTCCGCCATCTCGACGCGATCGGCTATCGCGGCTGGATCGGTTGCGAATACAAGCCGCGCACCACGACGCTGGAAGGCCTGTCCTGGCACGCCACGCAGACTTTCGAGACCTGAGGAAACGCTGACATGATCGACATCGGCTTTATCGGACTTGGCACCATGGGACGGCCGATGGCCGGCCATCTTCTGGCCGCAGGCCATCGCGTTCTCCTGCACGATGTCGGGCCGGTCGCACCCGAGCTGATCGCCGCCGGCGGCGTTGACTGCAAGTCAAGTAAGGAGGTCGCGGAGGAGGCGGATGCGGTCATCATCATGGTGCCGGATACCCCGCATGTGGAGGCCGTGCTGTTCGGTAACGACGGCGTCGCGGGCGGCATTTCCAAGGGCAAAATCGTGGTCGACATGAGCTCGATCTCGCCGCTGGCGACCAAGGAATTTGCGAAGAAGATCGAGGCGCTCGGCGCGGATTATCTCGACGCCCCGGTGTCAGGCGGGGAGGTCGGTGCCAAGGCGGCAAGCCTCACCATCATGGTCGGTGGGCCCGAACGCGCCTTCAACACCATGAAGCCGATCTTCGACCGGATGGGAAAGAACGTCACCCGGGTCGGCGCCAATGGCGATGGTCAGACGACGAAGGTCGCCAACCAGATCATCGTCGCGTTGACGATCGAAGCGGTCAGCGAAGCGCTGCTGTTCGCGTCGAAAGCCGGTGCGGATCCGGCGCTGGTGCGGCAGGCCCTGATGGGCGGCTTTGCGTCGTCGCGGATTCTAGAAGTGCATGGTGAGCGCATGGTGAAGCGCAATTTCGATCCCGGTTTCCGCATCGAGCTGCACCAGAAGGATCTCAACCTCGCGCTTGAAGGCGCCCGCGCGCTCGGCCTGTCGCTGCCGAGCACGGCAGTGGCGCAGCAATTGTTCTCGTCTTGCACCGCGCATGGTGGCAAGGGCTGGGATCACTCGGCGATGGTGCGGGCGCTGGAACTGATGGCGGGGCACGAGATCGCCGCGGCCTGAACTGTTACCGGGTAACAGTCTCCGTTGTGGTTCTGCCTGGATCCGGCGGGGAACCGGAACAATGATCCGGCCCGGCGGTTGAAGGCGCACAACAATCACTGGAGACATAAGCACATGAAAACCCGTCTTGCGATTTCGTTGGTTGCCGCGTCGCTGCTGGCGTCCAGTGCGGCCTTTGCTCAGTCGACGACCGAACAGGGCGCCAGGAACGGCGCACGCGCGGGCGGCGACATCGGCGGCCCGGTCGGAGCGATGGTCGGTGGTACCGTCGGTGCGGCGGTCGGCGCTGGTCTGGAAATCCCGAATGCGATCCTCGGCGGAATTCCGCGCGACGATTCCGTCGTGGTCCACGAGCGCGTCGTGGTCGGCGAGCCCCTGCCGCCGACCGTGGTGCTGCGGCCCGTGCCGAATTACACCGAATATCGCTATGCAGTCGTGAACGATCGCCGCGTCATCGTGGAGCCGCGCACCCGCCGCGTCGTCAAGATCATCGACTGATCGATCAGAGCGTGAGCTTTGAAGAGACGGCCCTGCGGAGCGTCACTCCGCGGGGCCTTGGCTCGTCAGGGCCGAATTTGCACGAAACCGCGTCATGGCCCAATCGGTGATGGCTGCCAGCGCGAAGCCGACGCAGGTGGTGCCGGCATCGACCAGAAAGTCCTCCAACCGCGCATGCCGTCCCGGTGCCCAGAATTGCATCAGTTCGAGCAGGCCGATCAGCACCACGGCGATCGCCGTGGCCGACAGGCGGCGGCGCGGATAGGCGAGGCCGAAGGCTAGTCCCACCAGGACGAAGGCAAGGGCATGTTCGCCGTCCTGGCCAAGGTCGGAATGGGGCCGCAGGCCGGGCGGACCGAGGGTTGCAAAGGCGACGGCGGCGGCAAGCAGCCAGGCAGAGGAGCGAACCAAAATGGACATTCGCACCGCTTAGCACGGATTGCAGCCGCCTGCCGAGGCGCCAGGATCAGATCGCCGTGTAGTTAATGACGAAACGTTAAAGCGGCTCGCGCACGCCAAGGCCGTGCATGAAGCGTTCCCGGATTTGTACGGGATCGCGTCGGGTGGCGCCGACGCCGGGCTTGTCATCGATGCGGACGGCGATCAGGCTGGGCTCGCCGACCGACATGGCTTGCTCGACCAGACGCTCGAAATCCTCCTCGTCTGCGGCCCAGGCGCTGTTGGCAAGCCCGGAGCCGGTCGCGATGGCGACGATGTCAGCTACGTTCGCGGCCGGCGTCGGCTGCGCGCCGGTGATCTGGTAGATGCCGTTGTCCATCACGATCATGACGAGGTTCTTCGGCTTCAACGCTGCAATCGTCGAGAGCGCGCCGAGCTGCATCAGCAGCGAGCCGTCGCCTTCGAGCGCAAAGACGCGCCGGTCCGGCTGCGCCAGCGCCACGCCCAGCGCGATCGGAAAGGCGAGCCCCATGCTGCCGAGCATGTAGAAATTCTGCGGACGGTGGCCGGCGGCCCAGAGGTCGAAATTGGTGTTGCCGATGCCGCCGATCACGGCTTCCTCGTGCTCGAGTTTCGCGATCAGGCGCGAGGTGACGTCGAAGCGGTTCATCACTTTGGTGTTGCGCGCGTCGGTATTCATTTGGGCCGGCCTCACTTGTCGAACACCTTGCCGCCCGTGAGCAGCGGGTTGAGGATCAGGGCCACCGGCGCCTGCGTCGTGACGGCCTGCTTGATCGAACGGTCGGCAATGAATTCGAGCTCGTCGAGCCGGGTGATGGTGTGATGCTCCAGCGCCAGCGAATCCAGCACCGGACGCATGGTGCGGCAGACCAATGACTGGCCGTAGTTGAACTCGCCGAGCGTGCCGCGCTCGGACACGAACATGATCAGTGGAATCTGGTAGGGCACCGCGAGCGAGGCCAGCACGTTGGCGAGCGTCGCAAAGCCCGAGGTCTGCATCAACACCGCGCCCCGCCGTCCGCCCATCCAGGCGCCCGAGACGATGCCGACGGCCTCCTCCTCACGGGCGGTGGCAAAGGTGGTGAAGAAGGGATCGGCATGCAGGTTCTTGATCAGCGGCGTCAGCACGCGGTCGGGCACGTAGGGGACGAGGCTGATCTCGTTCCGCTTCAGCGTTTGTAGGATGATGCCGTGCCAGCTCTTGTCCCTGGAGGTCTGCGCCGCCTCGGACGAGGTTTGTTGCTCCGCAATCGGCATTGCGTTCTCCCTTCGGCCGCGCATGCTTCTTGGTCTTTGCCATTGTCTTGGGCGTTGTCTTAGCCCTTGTCTTGGCCGTCGCGGCGGTCTGCCGAACTTGACGCAGGCAGCGGGATTGTCAACATGTCCGGGCTGCACCGTGATCTGCGCCAGACGGCCTGCCGCGGCCGGTGCCGCCGTGTCATAAGCGGCAACAACAAGAGAACGGAGGAACGCATGACAGGAGTGCGCGAAGCGCTGGCCCTGCGGATCTCCTGGAGAGAGCCGGAAGGGTCCTGATGTCCGTCAACAGCAAGCGCGTCTTCTACGTCAAATATCTGGCCAACCCGATCTATATCGACATTCTGAAGGCGCGGCCCGATGTCCGGCTCGATCGCATCGAGAACGAGAGCCCCGAGGAGTATTTCGCGCCGATCATCGAAGTGGCTCATGTCTACCAGATCGGCGCGGCCCGTGACGAACTGGCCCCGCACTTTCATGTCGATGCTGCCTTCCTGAAGCGCGCGCCGAACCTGCTGCTCGTCTCCAGCAACGGCGCGGGATTCGATCCTGTCGACGTCGAGGCCTGCACCGATGCCGGCGTGCTGGTCGTCAACCAGTCCGGCGGCAACGCCCACTCGGTCGCCGAGCATGCGTTGGCGATGATGCTGACGCTGTCCAAGCGCATCATCCAGTCCGATCGCAAGCTCCGCAGGGAGTCCAACGTCAACCGCAACGAACTCGTCGGCAACGAGATCGAGCACAAGACCGTCGGCATCATCGGCCTCGGCAATGTCGGTCGCCGCATCGCCGCGTTTTGCAAGGGCCTGTTCGGCATGAAGGTGCTGGCCTACGATCCGTACCTGACGGCCGAGGTGATGGCCGAGCGGGGCGGCGAGAAGGTCGAGCTCGACGAGCTCTTGCGCCGCGCCGATTTCGTCTCGATCTCCTGCCCGCTCGACAAGGGCAGCCGCAACATGATCAGCGTGCGCGAGTTTGGGTTGATGCAGCCGCATGCGTACTTTATCACCACCGCGCGCGGCTTCATCCACGATGAAGATGCGCTGCTCCAGGCATTGCGTGACAAGCGCATTGCGGGCGCCGGTCTCGACGTCTGGTCCAAGGAGCCGCCGCCGCCGGAGCATCCGCTGCTCCAGTTCGATAATGTGCTGGCGAGCCCGCATACGGCCGGCGTCACGATCGAGGCGCGGCAGAACATGGGCCGGATCGCCGCCGAGCAAGTGCTGCAGACGCTCGACGGCAAGCGCCCGCCGCGCATCATCAATCCCGAGGTCTGGCCACGCTATGCGGAGCGATTCAAGCAGGCGTTTGGTGTGACGCCGGCGTAGTCGGCTGTCGCTTTGTCCTTCCGTGGGCGGCGCTCCTGCCGCCTAATGATCGGCGGGGGGGGGGAACCGCGCCCGACTTTGATCCGCGTCAAAATCTCCCTCCCGGATTCCGCCTAAATGGGATTAGAGTGAGCGCCGCCGGGGCAGGCAGGAGGTCCCATGTCAACTTATGTGGTCAGGTTCATGAAGGACGTGCTCGGCCAGTACGGCCGGCAGATCGAGGTGTGCCAGGGCACGCTCGAGATCGACGCTTCCGACGAGGACGAAGCCAGAGAGCGGGCGAAGGCGAGGTTTTGCGAGGACCAGGCGTTGCACCACTGGTCGTTGCATGCCGACCGCATCCAGGTCAGACCGGCTGACTTTCCATCGTGAGGGCCTAGCGCCGGGGCGCCGTGACAGGTGGCGCAGTGACGCCAGCGCCGAGCGAGCGCTGTACCATGACGGTGTCGGACCAGTGACCGTGGCGATAGGCGACACCACGCAGAAGGCCGGCGCGCGCGAAACCGAACTTCTCGTGCAACGCCAGCGAGGGGGCATTGTCGGCATCGATATAGCCAATCATCTGGCGGAAGCCGGCGGCTGCACAAGCATCGATCAATTCCTGGAGCAACAGCCGTCCGACCCCGCGGCCAAGATGCTCGTGGTGGACGTAGATCGAATGCTTGGCGGTGTAGCGATAGGCTGGACGCTTGCGGAACAGCACGGCGTAGGCATAGCCCACGACTTCGCCGCGGTAGGCCGCGACCAGATGCGGCAGGCGGGTCTGCTTCAGGTTCTTGCGCCGGTCGCGCAGATCGTCCGGCTCGGGCGCACCGGTTCCCTCGACGTCGCGCGGCACGCCGTTGCGGACGTGATGGCGGTAGATCGCCAGCATCGCCTCGACATCGCTCTCGCGTGACGGCCGGACCAGGACCGGCCCGTCATCCGGGCGCGCAACCGCAGTTTCGTTCATCGGCACCTACTCGGTAACGACGTAAGTATAGAGCCCGATGCGCCCCTGCGCATCGATCTCCTTGTAGACGCCCTGGATTTCTACGTCGAAGCCCGGGAACGTGTTGAAGCAGGTCTCGAACATCTTGAGATAATCCAGCATGGGCTTGGCCCGTTCCGTCAGCCGCTCGCCGGGCACGATGGTGGCGATGCCGGGGGGATAGACCACGAAGGGTGTGGTGGCGATACGGCCCGTGATCGCCTCGATCGGCAGATAGTCGACATCGTTGCGGAACAGGTAGCGCGCGGCATCGCGGGGCGACATCGCGATGTCAGGCATGTGCTCGGGCATGAACTGTCGCGCCTGAAGCGCGCTGACGTCGGCGGCGCGAAAGAATCGGTGCATCTCGCCGCAGAGGTCGCGCAGCCGCACGCCGGCATAGCGCGCCTGCCGCCGCTGGGAGAACTCCGGGATAACGTCCGCAAGCAGCGCATTGTCGTCGTGCAGCCGCTTGAAGGCGACGAGACCGGAGATCAGCGTGCCCGCCTTGCTTGCCTCGACGCCCGGGGTAAGCAGGAAGAGCAGGGAGTTGAGGTCGTTCTTCTCGGGGACGATGCGGTTCTCGCGGAGATATTGCGCGACGACCGGAGCGGGGATGCCGTGATCGACATAGCCGCCGGTGATGCGATCGAAGCCGGGCGTGAGCAGCGTCAGCTTGTTCGGATCGGTCATGGCGAAGCCCTCGCTGAGGCCAGGGAAGCCATGCCAGGCGCTGTCGGGGGAGAGCTGCCACAGCGCAGGATTGGTGGCGAGCTCGTCGGTGGAGAGTGTTTCCCAGGCGACGTTGTGCGAAGCGCCGGCGTGGCTGACATCGGGAATGGCGACGCGATCGGGGACGAAGGGTTCGAAGAACCAGCGCCGGTCCGGATTCTGCTCCTTCTCCTCGAACTCCCTGCGCATCGCGCGGATCTTCTTGCGCAGCTCGATGCCGAGCCGGATGGTGTCGTCCCACAGCACTTCGCCGGAGCGGCCCTTCATCATCTGCGCGCCGACGTCGAGCGAGGCGAACAGCGGGTAGAATGGCGACGTGGAAGCGTGCTGCATGAAACTTTCATTGAAGCGGCGGTGCTCGACGCGTCGCTTCTGGCCGCGGATGTGACGATCCTTGATGTGGATTTGGGATGCCTGCGAGAAGCTCGCAAGCTGCTTGTGGGTCGACTGCGTCGCGATGATCCCGGGTGCCTCGGGGGGAAGGTTCGCCAGCCCCATGGCGAAGCGGCCTGCATAGAGCGGGTGGAACTTCATGAAGCCGGCCCAGGCCTCGTCGAACAGGATGTACTCGCAGAGATGGCCGATGCGCTTCAAGATCATCTCGGCGCTGTGGATGGTGCCGTCATAGGTGCACTGCTCGACCACGGCGACGCGGAACGGCCGTTCCTTGCGCCAGGCGTCCTTGTCCGTGACCAAGGGATGATTGCGGATTGCCTCGCGCAAGGTTTTCTCGTCCAGCATGTCCCAGCGCATCGGGCCGATCAGGCCCCAGGCATTGCGGATGGTCGGCACGTAGACCGGGACGCCGCCATTGATCATCAGCGCGCCGTGATGGGCGGCCTTGTGGTTGTTGCGGTCGAACAGTACGAGATCGCCGTCGGTGACGAGGGCGCCGAGCGCAACCTTGTTCGAGGTCGAGGTGCCGTTGAGCACGAAATAGGTCTTTTCCGCGCCAAAGATCTGGGCGGCTTCCTTCTGTGCCTTCAACGCCGGTCCTTCATGGGTTAGGAGGTCGCCCAGGTCGAGCACAGAATTGTCGAGATCGTCGCGGAACACGGACTCGCCGAGATGTTCGACGAAGACCCGTCCGATGGGGCTGCGGTTGTAGAACACGCCGCCATTGTGGCCCGGACAGGTCCAGAGCTGGTTGCCCTCCTCGGCATAGTCGACCAGCGCGCCGAAGAACGGCGTCTTCAGCGTCTCCGCATATTGCTTCAGACGGCTGATCAGGTTCTTGGCGATGAAGGTCGGTGTCTCCTCCGACAGGAAGACATAACCGTCGATGAAGTCGAGCACCTCGACCGGGAGATCCTCGAACCGCTTGCGCCGGATCAGGAGGATGATCGGGAAATCGAGGCCGCGTCGCCGCATCAAATTGATCAGCGCCGAGGTCTTGCCCTCCAGGCCCTTCTTGCCCCAATCCACCACCATGCAGCCGATCGCGGCATCGGTCTGCACCGCCATCTCCGCGTCCTCCAGCTTGCGGGCGCGAACGACCTCGAAGCCGGAACGCTGGATCTCCTCGATGATCTGGTTGAAGCGCACGCCTTCGAGGTCGTCGGCGTCGAACACAGGTGCGGCGAACAGGAAGTTGAAGCGCTTGAAATAGTCCATTGTCCATCCCGAATGTGCGAGACCGACAGGTCTCGACACATTTGATGACAGCTGGATGACAGGGGCGCGATCCCGAGCGAGCCGGGTCGGATGACCGGCGGCTCAGTCGAGTAGCTTGTCCAGTGTGATCGGGAAGCGGCGGATGCGTTTGCCAGTGGCGTGATAGACGGCGTTCGCGATCGCGGCCGGGACGCCGACGATGCCGATCTCGCCCAGCCCCTTGATGCCGAGCTTGTTGATACGATTGTCCGGCTCGTCGACGAAGATCACGTCGATGTCGTGAACATCCGCATTCACGGGAATGTGGTACTCGGCGATGTTGGCGTTCATGATCCGGCCAAAGCGGTGATCCATCACCGTCTCCTCGTGCAGTGCCATCCCGATTCCCCAGACCACGCTGCCCATGATCTGGCTGCGGCCAGTCTTGGTGTTGAGAATCCGCCCGGCCGCGACGGCGCTCACGACCCGCGTCACGCGGATGACGCCCAGCTCTTCGTCCACCTTGACCTCGGCAAAGACGGCTGAATGGGTATTGCGCGCGTGCTTCTTGTCCTCACCGAACTGGTTGAGCTTTTCCTTCTCGATGCGTTCGACGCCGCCATGGCGCATCGCGTCGGCGATCGAGACCGCACGGCTGGTGTCGCTGGCCCCGGCAATGCTGCCGTCGATCAGGACCGTATCGGCCAACTCGGCGCCGGCAAGCGGCGAGCCTGGGATTTTCCCGGCCAGACCTAACAGCTCCTTGCGCACCTCCTCGGCGGCTGCGAGCACCGCATGTGCGCTCGAGGCAGCCATCCAGGAGCCGCCCTCGACCGGCGCCTGCGGCAGACTGGAATCTGCGAGCCTGACGCTGATGTTCTCGATCGGCAGGCCCAGCGCATCGGCCGCGACCTGCGCGACAATGGTGTAGGTGCCGGTGCCGATGTCGGATGCGGCGCAGGACACCTCGGCATGTCCGTTCGACGTCAGCACGATACGGACGGCGACCGGCATCTGCAGTGCTTCCCACACACCCGTCGCCATGCCCCAGCCGACCAGATCCTTGCCGTCGCGCATCGAGCGCGGTGCAGGATTGCGTTTGCTCCAGCCGAAGGCGTCCGCGCCGCGCGCGTAGCATTCGCGCAACTGCTTGCTGGTGTAGGGCAGGTTTTCGCTCTGGTCGCGATCCGAGTAGCACTTCAGCCGCAGTTCGATCGGGTCGAGCTTGAGTGCCACGGCGAGCTCGTCCATCGCGCATTCGAGCGCGCAGACGCCCGACGCCGCGCCCGGTGCGCGCATGTCGCAGGGCGTGGAGACGTCAAGGTGAACCAGCTTGTGGGAGAAGCGGCTGTTCGGGCTCTTGTAGAGCTGTTCGGCCCAGCCGGTATCGTTGCGTGCAAAATCCTCATAGCGCGAGGTGACGGCAGTGGCCTCGTGCGTGACCGCATCGAGCGTACCATCTGATTTCGCGCCCAGCGCGACGCGTTCGATGGTCATCGGCCGGTAGCCGAGCCCGTACATCTGCTGCCGCGTCAGCACGACGCGAACGGATCGCTTCAGCGCGAGCGCGCCGAGCGTTGCCAGTACCACCTGATATTGCGGCCGCAAGCCGGAGCCGAAGGCGCCGCCGACGTATGGCGAGACCACGCGAATGTCATCGGGCTTCTTGTCGAACACGCTGCAGAGAAATTTGTGGACGTTCTGGACGCCTTGGGTCTTGTCGTAGATCGTGAGCTTGCCACTGCTGTCCCAGACCGCCGTGGTCGCATAGAGCTCCATCGGGTTGTGATGCTCGGTCGGTATCACGTAGTCCGCCTCGTGGCGCACGTCAGCTCCCGCAAGGGCGGCTGCGGCGTCGCCGCGCGGCTTATGCGGCTTGTCCTTCTCGGCAGCGTTGCTGCGCTCGCCTTCGAGGTCGGTCGCAAAACCATGCTGCTCATATTCGACCCGCACCAGCGTCGCGGCGAATTTCGCGGTTTCCCAGTCCTCTGCGACGACAAGTGCGATCGGCTGGCCGTTGAACTTGATCGTGTCATCGTAGAGCGGGCGGAAAGGCGACCCGTCCGGTGCAACCTCGTCCTTCCAGGACTCGTCGTTGTCGGCGAGCGGCGGACGGTTCGCATGCGTGAGCACGTCGAGCACGCCCTCGACCTGCAGCGCCGCACTGCTGTCGAGGCGTGCAATGCGCCCGCGTGGAATGGTGGCCTCGACGACGAAGCCATGGAGGAGCCTGTCGGCCGGAAATTCGCCGGCGTATTTGGCGGCCCCGGTGACCTTGGCCCGGCCGTCCACACGCGACGTTGGCGTTCCGACATAAGCGTTCATGGGGTCCTCACGCGATCTTCTTGTGGGCCTGAGATTGCGGCGTGGCGTTCGCCGCCTGTGTCAGCGTCCGCACGATGGCGCGGCGTGCGAGTTCGACCTTGAAGCCGTTATGGGAGCGGGCCGTTGCTCCCTGGAGCAAGAGTTCCGCGGCGCGGGCGAAATGGTCGGGCGTCGCGGCCTGGCCGCGCAACGCCGCTTCGGCTTCGAGGCTGCGCCAGGGCTTGTGAGCCACGCCGCCGAGCGCCACGCGTGCCCCGCTGATCGCGTTGCCCTGCAATTCGAGCGCGGCGGCAACCGAGACCACAGCAAAAGCATAGGACATGCGGTCGCGAATTTTCAGATAGCTGTTGTTTTGAGCAAAGCCGCCCGGCGGGAGTTCGATCGCCGTGATGATTTCGCCGGTGCCGAGATTGGTATCGACATGAGGCTTGTCGCCGGGCAGCCGATGGAAATCGGTCAGCGCGATGGTGCGTTCGCCGGAGGGACCCGCGATGTGCACGCGCGCATCGAGCGCGGCAAGCGCCACGCTCATATCGGATGGATTGGTGGCGATGCAGGCGGCGCTCGTACCCAGGATCGCATGGTTGCGGTTCAGCCCGTCCATCGCCGAGCAGCCGCTGCCGGGATGTCGCTTGTTGCAGGGCGTGGCCGTGTCATAGAAATAAGCGCAGCGCGTTCGCTGCATCAGATTGCCGCCAACGGACGCCATGTTGCGCAATTGCGCCGAAGCGCCGGCCAGAATGGCGCTCGCGAGCAGGGGATAGCGCTGCTCGATCAATGGATGGTAGGCGAGGTCCGAGTTCGGCACCAGGGCGCCGATGCGCAAGGACCCGCCGGGTGTCTCCTCGACCTTGCGCAGCGGCAGGCGGGAAATGTCGATCAGCCGAGTGGGGCGTTCGACATTCTCTTTCATCAGGTCGATCAGATTTGTGCCGCCGGCAATGAGTTTTGCGCCGGGATCGGCGGCGAGCAAGCGGATGGCGTCGGCGACATCATTGGCTCGAGCGTACTGGAAGTTGTTCATGGCTGGCCCATTGCCTGCTGGATGGCGGCGACGATGTTCGGATAGGCGCCGCAGCGGCAGAGGTTTCCGCTCATCAACTCCCGGATCTCGTCGGCATCTTTGGCACGGCCTTCGGCGAGCAGTCCGGCCGCCGAACATATCTGTCCCGGCGTGCAATAGCCGCACTGGAAGGCGTCATGGTCGATGAAAGCCTGTTGCAGGGGATGCAGCGCGCCATCCTTGGCAAGACCTTCGACGGTCGTGATCTCCGCGCCGTCCTTCATGACGGCGAGCGTGAGGCAGGAATTGACGCGCCGGCCGTCCACCAGCACCGTGCAGGCGCCGCACTGACCATGGTCGCAGCCCTTCTTGGTGCCGCTCAGCGCAAGATGGTCGCGCAAGGCATCGAGCAGCGTGGTCCACGGCACGAGATCGAGCGTGTGACTGACGCCGTTGACGACAAGCTGAATCGGAATGCGTTCGGGAATCTGATGCGTGAGATCGCCCATGTCCTGCTCCCTGCGACGGCGACGATGCCGGACGTCAGCCGTGTCGACGCGGGGGGCACGCCTCCGACGGCCAATAGCGCCCAACGGACCACCGGCCGGTTGGTTCCTTGGAGGCAATTCGCCTTTCCGAGAGGTTGCGGTCAGCGCTTTGCTTCGCCGAACACCACATTCGGCACGGCGCGGTTGACAACCTCGCGCAGCGCGAAGCTCGATTGTACCCGCGCGACGCGCGGCAGGCGCGACAGCTCCATGCGGTGGATGCGCTCGAAATCCTGGATGTCGCGGGCGAGCACGATCAGAATGTAGTCGTCGGTCCCCGACATCAGGAAGCAGCGCACGACGGACGGGCATTTCACCACCTCCGCCTCGAACGCCTTCAACGCCTCGTCGCTCTGGCTTTCCAGCGCGATACGGACCAGCACCGTGGTGGTGAGGCCGAATTGTGCGAGGTCGAGTGCGGCCTGATAGCCCTGGATGTAGCCGTCGTCCTCGAGCGTCTTCTGCCGCCGCGCGAGCGCGGTGCTGGACAGGCCAACCTTGTTGGCGAGCTCGGTGTGGCTGGCCCGCGCATTGGTCGTGAGTTCCGCGAGAATGGCGAGATCTTTCCGGTCGAGGGCCAAAGTTTCGTTTCCAGCGTGAAAGGGCGTTTGCGCGCCGGAAACCGGCGCAGGGAGGCCAAAGCTAGCGGATATTTGCACGAAACCAAACCGGGCACGTCGCTACGATCATGAGGTGAATCAAAAGGAGGCCCGGGATGCGCGTCGGTGTGCCCAAGGAAGTCAAAGTGCAGGAATATCGCGTCGGACTCACTCCGGGTGCGGTCCGCGAATATGTCGCGGCGGGGCACGAGGTGACCGTCGAGACCGGCGCGGGCGGCGGCATCGGCGCCTCCGACGAAGTCTATCGGCGGGCAGGGGCCTCCATTGCCGAGAGCGCGCGCGACATCTTCGCGAAGTCCGACATGATCGTGAAGGTGAAGGAGCCCCAGAAAAGCGAGTGGGCCCAGCTCCGCGAAAGCCAGATCCTGTTCACCTATCTCCATCTCGCGCCGGATCCCGAGCAGGCCAGGGGTTTGCTCGCCTCCGGCTGTACTGCGATCGCCTATGAAACCGTCACCGACGCGGCCGGTCACCTCCCCCTGCTTGCGCCGATGAGCGAAGTCGCCGGCCGCCTCGCCATCGAGGCCGCCGGCGCCGCACTCAAGCGTTCGGCCGGCGGCCGCGGGCTGCTGCTGGGCGGCGTTCCCGGTGTGCAGCCGGCGCGGGTCGTCGTGCTCGGCGGCGGCGTGGTGGGAACGCAAGCCGCGCGCATGGCCGCAGGCCTTGGCGCCGAGGTCACCGTGATCGACCGTTCTATCCCCCGCTTGCGCGAACTCGATGATCTCTTTGCCGGGCGCGCGCGCACCCGCTTCTCCACCATCGAGTCAGTCGAGGAGGAGGTGTTCGCTGCCGACGTCGTGATCGGCGCGGTGCTGGTGCCGGGCGCGAGTGCGCCCAAGCTCGTCACGCGTGCGATGCTGGCATCGATGCGACCGGGCGCCGTGCTGGTCGACGTCGCCATCGATCAGGGCGGCTGCTTCGAGACCTCGCACCCGACCACGCATGCCGATCCGACCTATCTGGTTGACGGCATCGTTCATTATTGCGTGGCCAATATGCCCGGCGCGGTGCCGGTGACGTCGAGCCAGGCGCTGAACAACGCGACGCTGCCGTTCGGCCTGATGCTCGCGAACAAGGGCTTCGCGGCGGTGCTGGAAAACCCACATCTGCGCAACGGACTGAATGTGCATCGCGGCCGCATCACCAACAAGGCGGTGGCGGAGAGCCTAGGGCTGGAGTTTGCTCCGGTGGAGAGTGGACTGGCGGCGTAGCGTTGCTGTTCATACCGGCTTGCGATGGCGGCTGCCGAGCGCGGCCTCGATCGTCCCGGGCTTCTCGATGCGTTCGATCAGCATGTCGATGCGGTCGCCGCCCCAGAACAGCTCGCCGTTGAACACCATGGTCGGTACGCCGAACACGCCAAGCGCTTCGGCCTCGTCGATGATGCGGTCGTGTTCGGCGCGGGCAGGGCCGTTGACGTAGGCTTCGAACTCGCTGGCTGAGCCACCGCAGGACGTGATGACGTCAGTGATTGCGGCGAGATCGTCGATCTCGAGCTCATGGCTCCAGAACCGACGAAACACCGTGTCGTGATAAGGCCGGAAGAAGCCGTGCTGTTGGGCGAATAGCATGCCGACGCTGGAGTAGAACGCGTCGTAGATCCGCCGGGGACCTTTCATGACGAGCCCTTGCGCATTGGCATAGCGCCGTGCGTCCATATAGGCGTAGCGCACCTTGCGCCAGAAATGCGGCGTGCGCTCTTCCACGGTCCCCATGAATTCGGCGACGCGCAGCGTATAGGGCAGCCATTCGAGCTCGACGCCGTGCGTCTCCTGCAGTTCGAACAGGCGCTTGTTGGCGACGAACGCGTAGGGGCTCTTGTAATCCGTGTAGATGCGCACGCGGGAGTTTGGCATAGGCAGATTCCTTTCATAGCGCGGCGCTACCTGCCAACCGGGGCGCGGGTGCTAAAATAGGCCGGAAGAAGAAAACTATTGCCCCGGGTCCGTCCGGCGGAAGGAGTTTCCCCTCCGGGAGGCAAAAAAGCCAATCGCTTCCATTGCTGTTTGGAGCCGAAACGACGACATTTCCATCAGAAATTGATGGATTGATTGCTATGGAACGCACCAGGTTTGAGCCTTTCGGCGAGCAATTGGTGTCCGCAACGGACACCCAGCCGCGCTCGCGCGGGTCAAAGCTTCTGCTGCGGGTCGGTACCGGCCTGTTCTGGTCGCTGGTCGCCGGCATTGTGCTGGCGCGCGCGGCCTTCTTCGAGCCCGGCGTCTATGACGGCTTCAGCCGCGTGGCCTCGCTTGCCAAGAGCTTGATCTTCTAAGGCGCGCCTGATCTTCTAAAGGGCGCCTGACCTTCCGAGCCGGATTATTCCGGGCTGAGGATAGAACTTCCCTCGGCTCTGATATGTCGAAAACTTATTTCCCAATCGGCTGGCGCTGCGTATAAATCCTTCTCCTCTGGGAGAGATTTGTGTCGCAGAATCAAGCATCCAGCCCGGCCGACGCCAAGCCGACCACGGCCACCAGCCGCATCGTAGCGCTGATTCCCGGGATCCTCCTCTGCATCGCCGTGGCCGGCGTTTCGGCCCTGCTCGAACGGGCGGAATTGGGCGTCTTCGAACATCCCTATGTCGAGGCGCTGGTGATGGCGATCTTGCTTGGCATGGCCGTGCGCAGCTTCTGGAAGCCTGCGCCGCGCTGGCAGTCCGGCATCGCCTTCAGCGCCAAGCAACTGCTCGAAGTCGCCGTCATGCTGCTGGGGGCCTCGATCAGCTTTGCCGCGATCGCTGCGTCCGGCGTCGCGCTGTTGGCATCGATCGCAGCCATTGTCGTGATCGCGCTCAGCGTCTCCTTCGGCATCAGCCGCCTGCTCGGTCTCTCGACGCGGCTCTCGATCCTGATCGCCTGCGGCAACTCGATCTGCGGCAACTCGGCGATTGCGGCGGTGGCGCCGATCATCGGTGCCAACAATGACGAGATCGCATCCTCGATCTCCTTCACCGCGATCCTCGGCGTGATGATGGTGCTCGGTCTGCCGCTGCTGATCCCGCTGCTGCAGCTATCGGCCACGCAATACGGTATCCTCGCAGGCCTCACCGTCTATGCCGTGCCGCAGGTGCTGGCCGCGACGGTGCCGGCCGGGCTCGTCTCGACGCAGATCGGCACGCTCGTCAAGCTGATGCGCGTGCTGATGCTCGGGCCGGTCGTCGTCGGCCTTTCGCTGACGGCCTCGCGCTGGCACAGCGACGCCAAGAAGACCAATGTCGGCTTTTTCCGCCTGGTCCCGTGGTTCATTCTTGGCTTCCTTGCGCTGGCGACCCTGCGATCCCTGGAGATCGTGCCGGCCACGGTGGTCGGTCCGGTGACGAAGATCACCAGCTTTCTCACGGTGGTGTCGATGGCGGCGCTGGGCCTGGGTGTCGACGTCCGTGTGCTGGCCAATGTCGGGGGCAGGGTGACGGCGGCCGTGACGTTGTCGCTGTTGCTACTGCTCGGCATCAGCATCGCGCTGGTGCACTGGTTCAAGTAGAAGCAATCGCGCGGCGATGGCAGTGCACCCTCTCCCCCTTGTGGGAAAGGGTGGCTCGCCGCGCAGCGGCGAGACGGGTGAGGGGTTCTATCCGCGAGTCAATCTGTAGCAGAGAGCACGCGGAAGCATACCCCTCATCCGGCGCTTCGCGCCACCTTCTCCCCGCAAGGGGAGAAGGGAAGTAACCGTCGAGAAATCGCTAAATCACATCCGCGAGCGAATGCCCGTGCAGCTCGATGTTCAGCCCCTGCATGCCCATGTCGTTGAGCTCGCCGCCCATCGCTTTGATGCTCTCCTCGCGGATCAGCGACATCAGTCCGCGGCGCAATGCAAGGAATTCCGACGACATCATCATCGACTGCTGCCGCGGCCGCTCCAGCGGGATCGGAATCTCCGCCTTGATCGATCCGGGGCGTGCGGTCATGCAGTAGACGCGGTCGGACAGGAAGATCGCCTCGTCGATGTCGTGGGTGACGAACAGCACCGAGATCTTCAGCCGCTGCCACATGTTGGTGAGGATCTGCTGCATGATGACGCGGGTCTGCGCGTCGAGCGCGCCGAAGGGCTCGTCCAGCAGCAACACTTTGGGTCCCGTCGCGAGCGCGCGGACGATGCCCACGCGCTGCTTCATGCCACCTGAGAGTTTCTCGGGATAATGCTTTTCGAAGGCTTCGAGGCCCGCGAGCCCCAGCAGCGTGCGCGCAGCGCGCTCGCGCTGCGAGCGCGGCATGCCGCGCATCTTCAGGCCGAACTCCACGTTCTCCCGCACCGTCTTCCAGGGAAACAGCGAATACTGCTGAAACACCATGCCGCGCTCGGCGCTGGGGCCGTTCACCTTCTCGCCGTCGACGGTGACGATGCCCGTGGTCGGCTTGAGGAAACCCGCGACTGCATTGAGCAGCGTCGACTTTCCGCAGCCGGAGGGACCGACGATCGAGACGAACTCGCCCGGATTCACATGAATCTGCGTATCGGTGACGGCTTCGACCGGCCCCTCGATGCTGTCGTAGCTGAGGGAGAAATTCCTGACTTCGATATGGCCCTGCGGTGCCTTGACAACGATCTCGCTCATCTTGACCTCCACGGCATCACCAATTGTCCGGCCCCCCGGATCAGCATGCTCGATCCGAGGCCGAGCACGCCGATCGCGATCATGCCGAGCGCAATGTCGGCATACTGGACCAGCGAATAGGCCTCCCAGGTGAAATAGCCGATGCCGTACTGCCCCGAGATCATCTCGGCGGCGATCAGCGACACCCAGGCCACGCCCATGCCGACGGTGAGGCCAGTGAAGATGTGCGGGAGCGAGGCCGGAAAATACACGTCGCGGAAGATCGAGCGCTCCCGCGCGCCGAGACATTGCGCGGCGCGCACCAGCACGGGGTCGACCAGCGACATGCCGTGCAGCGTGTTGACCAGGATCGGGAAGAACGAGCCGAGGAACGTGATATAGACGATGCTCTGCTCGTTGGTCGGCCACAGCATGATCGCCATCGGCACCCAGGCGATCGCCGGGATCGGCCGCAGCACCTCCGCCACGGGGAAGATGATCTCGTGGGCGAGCTTGAAGCGGCCCATGATCAGGCCGAGCGGCACGGCGACGATGGCCGCGAGCGAGAAGCCGAAGAAGATGCGCCGGCAGCTCAAGAGCACGTGCAGCAGGAATTTGGGATCGTGGATCGCCTTGGTGAAGCTCGCATAGACCGCGAGCGGCGAGGGCACGTTGGTGAAGCGCACGAAGAACACGACGCGATAGGTCGTCAGCAGATGCCAGACCAGCAGAAAAGCGAGCAGCGAGATGATGCCGATCGCGGTCGCGCGCAGCCCGCCCCGGTTGAGCCGGTACCAGCGCAACGCGAGCGTGCCGAAGGAGGGTGGGGATGCGGGTGGCGTGGAGGCAGGCAAGGCGCTTGCCTCCGCGATTGCACTTGCCGGCATGCTGTCCTCGGGATGTCTGAGGAGGGCGGGACTGCTCACGTCTTGCCCCCGCCGACCGCCGCCTTCACCGCGTCGTCGAAGCCGAGCACCTTGCCGCTGGTCTTGGCGGCATAGGCTTCGGCGTCCTTCTTCAACAGGAACGGCGCAACCTCGCCATTGCCGACCGCGAAGAAAGCCTGGTCGGCGAACAGCTTGATGCCGCGGGTGGTATCGAAGACGTAGGCGACGTTGATCTTCTTGCCCTTGGCCTTGTAGTCGGCATAGGCGGCGAGCGTGCAACTGGCCGACGAGAAGGGCATGATGCCTGCCTCGTCGATCCAGACCTCGCCGGCCTTGCGCGGATCGGCAATCGGCTTCTTGCAGAAGGAGTCTTCGCCGGAGATCTCGTAGTTGCTGGCGCTCGCGAGCCGCGCGTCGTAGTCGAGCTTCATCTCGGCATAGGCTTTGCGGATGTAGCTGTCGTCGACCCACTTCTTCGGGTCGAACTCCTTCATCCGGCCGAGGTTCTGCAGCACCTTGACGTCGGCCGCAGCGGCGTCGATCAGCGCCGGCTTGATTGAGGGATCGGTGGTCATGTTGCCGCTGGGGCCGAGGAAGATGTAGACGACCTCCTTGTTGATGCCGGTCCATTCCTGGATTTTCTCCGCGGCGAGCTTGGGATCGTCGCGCAGCCACTGATTGGCGGCGATCAGGGCCTTGAAATATGCGACGACGACCTCGGGATATTTTTCGGCGAAATCGGTGCGCACCACGATGCCGTGGAAGGTCGGCAGATTGGTCTCGACGCCGTCAAAGATCTTTCGCGCAAAACCGCGGAACGGCAGCAGCTCGGCGAACGGAACGAAATCGGCATGCGCGTCGATCTTCTTCTCCTGGAGATTGGTCGAGCCGACCTCCGGGCTCTGGCTGACCAGCTGGAAGAAATCCGACGCGTAGCCGCGGTCCTGCATCGCCTTGAGCACCATGCCGTGCGCGGCCGAGCCAAACGGCACGCTGACGAGCTTGCCCTTGAGATCCGCGAGATCATAGTAGGGCGAGTCCTTGTGAACGACGATGCCGTTGCCGGAGCCCGACAGGCTGTAGGCGGCCATGCCGACCAGCCGGCTCTTGCTCTCCGGATTGCTGTCGAACGTGAAGCCGTTCACGATCAGCGGATAGTCGCCCATCATGCCGATCTGCAGCTTGTTCGCCATCATCGCATTGGTGACGGGCGGACCGGAGGTGAAGTTCTGCCACTCCAGCTCGAACTTGATGTTGGCGTATTTGCCGTCCTTCGGCAGATATTTTTCGAGGAGATGGAGCTGGCGGATGACGACGCCGGCGGTCACCGTGTTGGTCGTGGTGTCCTGCGTTCCAATGCCGAGCGTGACAGTTTCCGCCGCGGCCGGCTGCGCGAGGAGAAGCGCCAGCGACGTCACCGACATCGCGATCGAGAGCGTGGGAAGATGGCGGACCATTCTCATCCTCATTCGGTTGGATGTGCTGTGGTTGCCATGATTGGGTGAGGGCGTGGGCAGGGCAAATCCGGAATGAGCGCCACAGTCGATTAGTTGCCGGGAAAAGTTGATTGCATAGTCCTTGGGCAGTCCTGCACTATAAAGCCGCTTGCATGGGCACCAGCCCTGGTCGCAAGCTCGATCAGTCGGCCGCCTGGCCTCGCATCTCTTCCAGCACGTCGGACCGGCAGACCACGATCTGCGAGCGCTTTGTCAGCACGATCCCCTTTTCCTGCATGCGCTTCAGGCTGATCGTGACCCATTGCCTGGTGGCGCCGACCATGTGGGCGATATCGGCATGGGTGAAGGCGGCCGCGATCACCCGGCCGTCGGCGTCATCGACGCCATAGAGGTCGACGAGATGCAGCAACAGATGCGCAAGGCGCTGTGTGATCGAGCGCGTTCCCAGCATCTGGGCCAGCGCCGAATAGCACTTGCCCTTGAAGGTCAGGCCTTCAATCAGGCCGATCGCGAGGTTCGGAATCTCGACCGCAAGGGATCGCAGCTCCTTTCCGGGCAGATGCACCACGCTGCAATTGCTGGATGCAACGCCGGACCATTGATGCACGGTACCTTCGAACACTTCGGGGCCGCCGACGAAATTGCCGACATGCCAATAGGCCAGCGTGATCTCGCGGCCGAGCGGGGAGGTGTAGAACACCCGGATACGGCCGCTCTCGATCAGCCAGATACCGTCATGCTTGCCACCCTGGCTGAATAGCGTCTGGCCACGGTTGAGCACTTTTCGGCGGCCCTGCTTCAGCACCAGCTCCCGTTCGCGCTGGCTGAGCTTGTCCATCAACGCCGGCGGTCCGCCGATCCATTGCTGGTTCTCGGTGAGCAGCAGCGAGGAACCGCCCGCAGGCCGGGCCGTTGCGGGGCCCGTCCCGCGAACCACATTGGCCGCCTGCAACATCGTCTGCCTCCGGAACGTTCAAACCGTTCTAAAGAGGAGCAATGTCCGTGCCAGATGGCCGCGTTCTCCCTGTCATCGCCCGCGAAAGCGGGCGATCCAGTATTCCAGAGGCGTCAGTGGGAGACGGTGAGGGCGCGGCCTACTGGATTGCCCGCTTTCGCGGGGAATGACAGCGGTGTTTGTGGCCGCTGGGGTGCCAATCTCACGGCTGCGTCCTGCCTAGCGCCCCGCCAAGCTCAGCAAATACGGCTTCGGGTAAATCCCCCGATTGTGCCCATCCGAGAACGAGATGTTCAGCCCGTAACCGAGATCGCCGATCTCGGTGATTGCGATGCCTGGAAACCGCTCGGGGAAGCGGCCGTCGAAGCGGGCGCGGGTGCAGTGGGCGCATTTGCAGGAGAGGCGGAGCGTTTCCGCCGGCAAGTCCAGCGTGTCGTCCTCAGCGGTGCGGACGCGCAGCGTCGCGAGGTCGGCGCTTGCTTCGTAATCTGCCACGGTCGGTGCCACCAAGGTCATGACGTGTCTCCGAGCCTTCTCTACGTTGCCGCAGTGCTGCGGCGATAGCAACTAATTGCCAGGCGCAGGTGCGCGACGCTGATCTTCGCTGCCTGCTGTTCGATCATCGCCTACGAAATGTGAAACTAATCGACCGGGAATTTCAGTTCGGCGTTGCCGGATTCCTGTCTCTCCGAAACCTTGTGCGCAATCGAGGTCAGGAGAGACAATGAGCGCATTTCAGAAGGAAACGGTCCTGTCGGTCAGGCACTGGACCGACAGCCTGTTCAGCTTCACCGCGACGCGCGATCCGGGCTTCCGCTTCCAGAACGGCCAATTCGCGATGATCGGGCTGGAAGTCGAGGGCAAGCCGTTGCTGCGGGCCTACAGCATGGCGAGCGCCAATCACGAGGAGGCGCTCGAGTTCTTCTCGATCAAGGTGCAGGACGGTCCGCTGACCTCGCGCCTTCAGAAGATCAGAGAGGGGGACGTCATCCTGGTCGGCCGCAAGGCCACGGGCACGCTGATCACCGGCAATCTCATTCCCGGCAAACGCCTGTTGCTGCTCTCGACCGGAACGGGGCTCGCGCCTTTCGCCAGCCTGATCAAGGACCCCGACGTCTACGAGAATTACGAGACCATCGTGCTCGCCCATGGTTGCCGCCAGGTCTCCGAGCTCTCCTATGGCGAGCACCTCGTCGAAGGCTTGCGCGATCACGAGTTCTTCGGGCCGCTGATTCGGGACAAGCTCGTCTACTATCCCACCGTTACCCGCGAGCCGTTCAGGAATCGCGGCCGCATCTCCGACCTGATCGCGTCGAACCAGCTCTTCGACGACATCGGTCTATCAGGCCTCGATATCGAGACCGACCGCATCATGCTGTGCGGCAGCCCGGCGATGCTGGAGGAACTTCCCGCGATGCTTTCTGGGCGCGGGTTTGTCGAGGGCAATCACAGCCGGCCCGGCCATTTCGTGATCGAAAAGGCCTTTGTCGAGCGCTGAGGCGCAAATCGCAGCCCGGCGACAACTAATTGCTATCGCCGGGACGCCTGCTGAACAAATCTGATGCAAAGGCGCCGGACCTGCCGGCGAGCCAGGAGCAAGCGATGTCACTAGATCAGATCGTCGACGGACTTTCGGAGGTTTCCTGCGACGTGCTCGTCATCGGCGGCGGCACTGCCGGCCCGATGGCGGCGTTGAAGGCGAAGCTGAAGAATCCGAAGGCCAACGTCGTCCTGCTCGAGAAGGCCAACGTCAAGCGCTCCGGCGCGATCTCGATGGGCATGGACGGCTTGAACAACGCCGTCATTCCCGGCTACGCGACGCCGGAGCAGTACACCAAGGAAATCACCATCGCCAATGACGGCATCGTCGATCAGAAGGCGGTCTACAAATACGCGCAGAACTGCTACTCGATCATCGAGGAACTCGACAGTTTCGGCATCCGCTTCCTGAAGAACGAGAACGGCGACTACGCCGTCAAGAAGGTGCACCACATCGGCACCTACGTGCTCCCGATGCCGAACGGCGAGACCGTGAAGAAGGCGCTGTATCGCCAGCTCCGTCGCGCCCGCATCCTGATCTCCAACCGCTACATGGCGACGCGGCTCCTCAAATCCGCCGACGGACGTATTGCCGGCGCGATCAGCGTCAACACCCGCACCGCCGAGATGCTGGTGATCAAGGCCAAGGCCGTCATCCTGTGCATGGGCGCCGCCGGCCGTCTCGGCCTGCCGACCTCCGGCTACATGTTCGGCACCTACGAGAACGCTGCCAATTCCGGTGACGGCTATTCCATGGCCTATCACGCCGGTGCGGCACTGGCGAACCTCGAATGCTATCAGATCAATCCGCTGATCAAGGACTATAACGGCCCGGCCTGCGCCTATGTCGCCGGTCCCTTCGGCGCCTTCACCGCCAACAACGAGGGATCGCGCTTCATCGAATGCGATTACTGGTCCGGCCAGATGATGCTGGAGTTCTACAACGAGCTGCTGTCCGGCAAGGGCCCGGTGTTTCTCCAGCTCAAGCATCTCCATCCCGACACCATCTCGGAGATCGAATCGACGCTGCACAAGGTTGAGCGTCCCACACGCGGCCTGTTCCAGCAGGGGCGCGGGGTCGACTACCGCAGCGAGTCGATCGAGATGCATATCTCCGAGATCGGCTTCTGCTCCGGTCACAGTGCGTCGGGCGTGTTCGTCGACGACAACGCGCGCACCACCGTGCCGGGCCTCTATGCCGCCGGCGACATGGCCAGCGTGCCGCACAATTACATGCTAGGTGCCTTCACCAACGGTTCGGTCGCCGGCATCGACGCGATGGAATTCGCGGACAATCACGACTTCGCGGAATTCGACGCGGCCGATGTCGCCAGCGAACGTGACCGCGTCATGGCGCCGACCAAACGCGAGGACGGCATTCCGCCGAACCAGATCGAGTACAAGACCCGGCGCCTCGTCAATGACTATCTCCAGCCGCCGAAAGTCACGCGCAAATACGAGCTCGGCATGCGCCGGCTCGCCGAAGCGAGGGAGGACATGCAGGAGCGCATGATCGCGCGCAATGCGCACGAGCTGCTCCGCGCGCTCGAAGTCCAGTCGATCATGGACTGCGCGGACATGGCAGTGCATGCCTCGCTCTACCGCGAGGAAAGCCGCTGGGGCCTATACCACTGGCGGACGGATTTCCCGGAGAAGGACAACGAGAACTGGTTCTGCCACACGCTGCTGAGCAAGCAGGACGGCAAGATGACCAGCGAGAAGCGTGCCGTGGAGCCCTACATCGTACCGATCGCCGACGATGAGAAGGATCTCTACGACAAGCAGCGCATCCGCGCGACAGCCTGACCCGCCGCACAAATACTAGGAGACATACGATGCCTCTCGCTTCCTATCAGACATCGGTTCCGGTGGTCGTCGACGACGCCAAATGCATCGCGGACAAGGGCTGCACCGTGTGCGTCGACGTCTGTCCGCTCGACGTACTGCGGATCAGCGATATGACCAACAAGGCCTACATGGCCTACGACGAATGCTGGTACTGCATGCCCTGCGAGGCGGATTGCCCGACCGGCGCCGTCACCGTCAACATTCCCTATCTCCTGAGGTAGCCATGGCGAGCCCGTTCGAATCCTACGACGATCTCGAAGATGCCGACGAGCGGCTCCAGGCCGCCGATCCAGGGGAGCGCCGCGTTGCCATCATCGCGCTCGGCCATTCCGGCGATCCCGCCGCCGTCGGGCATCTCGCCAAAATGGTCGCCGATCCCGATGCCGGCGTCCGCCAGCAGGTTGCGATGGCGCTTGGCGAGTTCGACGGGCCGGAGGCCGCGAGCGCGCTGGTGAAGCTGCTGGTCGATCCTGAGAGAATCGTTGCGTCCGCCGCGGCCGACAGCATGGCGGAGTTCAAGGATCCGGCTTGCGCCGAGATCATCCTGCCGCTGGTTAGGCATGCCCACGCCTTCGTCCGCATGGGCGCGTTGCGCGCGCTGAAGGAGCTGCGCTGCAGGGATACGCTGAAACCCGCGCTGGAAGCGCTCCAGGATTCCGATGCCGCCGTACGGGTGCAGGCGATCGGGGTGATCGGGTTCCTCAAACTGGAGGAATCCATTCCGGCGCTGACCGCGCTGATCAACGATCCCGACGCGCATGTGCGCCGTGCCGCTGTCAGCGCGCTCGCCTTCTCGCAGATGAAGCCCGCGGCCGAGATGATCACGCGCGCGTTGAAAGATTCGGACTGGATGGTGCGGGAGATGGCCGCGGAAACGCTGGGCCTCAACGTCAACGGCTCGATCGCCGTCGACCCGCTCATCGCTTCGCTCACTGACGAGTTCTGGCAGGTGCGTCTGAAGGCAATCCGCAGCCTTGGCCGGATGAAAATCGAGCGCGCGGTTCGCCCGATCGGCAATTGCGTCAATCACGACCAGGCCAATTTGCGGAAAGAGGCGGCTGCTGCGCTCGGCGAGATCGCCCACCACGACGGCGAAGCCTTCCTTGCCGTCATCGCCGACGATCCCGATCCCGAGGTGCGCAAGAACGCGCGCTGGGCCCTTCAGCAGATCGCGGCCCGAAAAGCGCGGGCGGGGGCATAGGAGCGCGGCGGGCTGCCGCGCTGGACTTCCCGTCCCAGACGTTTATTGGTCTTCGCCAACGTGATCGGCCTCTGCGAGTGAGGCCGATCCGAAAAGAGCGAGGATACGCCCATGACCACATTGACGGTAAAGGACCTTCTTCCCGAGGACGGCACGCGGGGAACGCTCGTCGGCCGCGTCTGGCTGCCGCAGGCGAATGGCCCGGCCGTGGTCGCCGTGCGCGGCGATGGTGTGTTCGACGTCACCGCAAAATTCCCGACCGTCAGCACGCTCTGCGAGGAGGACGATCCGGCGAAGGCGCTTGCCGCGACCAGGGGCGAGCGCATCGGCGATCTCGATGCTATGGTCGCCAACACGCCCCCCGATCAGCGCGATCCGAAAAAACCGTGGTTGCTTGCACCCGTCGATCTCCAGACGCTGAAGGCGGCCGGGGTGACCTTCGCCATCTCGATGCTGGAGCGCGTGATCGAGGAGCGGGCGAAAGGCAATCCGGCCTCGGCCGAAGCGATCCGGACGGAAGTGACGCGGCTGATCGGCGATGATCTGTCGAAGCTCAAGCCCGGCTCGGACCAGGCGATGCACCTGAAGCAGGTGCTGATCGACCAGAACGCCTGGAGCCAGTATCTCGAGGTTGGCATTGGTCCCGATGCCGAGGTCTTCACCAAGGCGCCGACCTTGTCGTCGGTCGGCACCGGCATGGATGCGGGGCTGCATCCGAAATCGACCTGGAACAACCCCGAGCCCGAGCTGGTGCTGTTCGTCTCGAGCCGTGGCAAGATCGTCGGCGGCGCGCTCGGCAACGACGTCAATCTGCGCGACTTCGAGGGCCGTTCGGCACTGCTGTTGTCGAAGGCCAAGGACAACAACGCCTCGTGCTCCATCGGCCCTCTGCTGCGCCTGTTCGACGACAGCTTTACCCTCGACGACGCCCGCAAGCTCGACATCAGCCTGAACGTGAAGGGGCAGGACGGTTTCGTCCTCGACGGCCATTCCTCGATCAGCATGATCAGCCGCGATCCGACCGATCTGGTCGAGCAGACCATCGGCAAGGTGCACCAATATCCAGATGGCTTCGTGCTGTTCCTCGGGACCATGTTCGCGCCGGTCAAGGATCGCGACGCGCCGGGACAGGGGTTCACCCACAAGCGCGACGACATCGTCACGATCTCGGCGCCCCAGCTCGGCAAACTCGTCAACCGCATGCGAACCAGCGACGAGTGCGAACCCTGGACCTTCGGCATCGGCGCGCTGATGAAGAACCTGGCGCAGCGGAAGCTGATCTAGAGCCGGCTTCGTTGCCCGGCCGACAGCGGGCGATTGCACATCGAAATCAGAGAAGATCGTCCTGCCCGGGCTTGTCCCGGGCATCCACGTTCTTGATCCCGCACGGCAAGGCCGTGGATGGCCGGGACAAGCCCGGCCATGACGATGTGGCGCTGCTAGGCCGCATCGTTTCATTCATCTCCCCGTTGCATCGGCGGAACTAAATCGCTCCGAGTGTGTCGTACAACGGCCGTCAAGCCTTGCTCGCGCTGCGTATAAATAGTCAAATAATATGACTAGTCGGAACCAAACTTCCGTGAAATAGTCCCTTCCGCCGCCTCAAAGGTCGGCCTGTGGGTGCGATGCTACCAATAAGCGCCCCGGATAACATTTTGGGAGATACGCCTGATGATCCTCAAAGCCCTCTTTGCGGCCAGCGCCACGGCCGCGTTGCTGCTCGCGCTGCCGGCGAATGCCGCCGAACTCACCATCGGCTTCTCGCAGATCGGATCGGAATCCGGCTGGCGCGCGGCCGAGACCTCGGTCTCCAAGCAGGAGGCCACCAAGCGCAAGGTCAATCTCAAGATCGCCGACGCGCAGCAGAAGCAGGAGAACCAGATCAAGGCGATCCGCTCCTTCATCGCGCAGAATGTCGATGCGATCTTCCTCGCGCCCGTCGTCTCGACCGGCTGGGACTCGGTGCTGAAGGAAGCCAAGGAGGCCAAGATCCCGGTCGTGCTGCTCGACCGCGACATCGATCCCTCCGGGAAGGAGCTCTATCTCACCGCCGTGACCTCCGACAGCGTTCATGAAGGCGAGGTCGCCGGCGACTGGCTGGCGAAGACCGTCGGCGCAAAGGCCTGCAACATCGTCGAATTGCAGGGCACGGTCGGCGCCAGCGTCGCCGCCAACCGCAAGAAGGGTTTTGACACCGCCATCGCCAAGCATGCGAACCTGAAGGTGGTGCGCAGCCAGACCGGCGACTTCACCCGCGCCAAGGGCAAGGAAGTGATGGAAAGCTTCATCAAGGCCGAAGGCGGCGGCAAGTCGATCTGCGCGGTCTATGCGCACAACGACGACATGATGGTCGGCGCGATCCAGGCGATGAAGGAAGCCGGGCTCAAGCCGGGCAAGGAGATCCTCACTGTCTCGATCGATGCGGTCCCCGACATCTTCAAGGCGATGGTCGCCGGCGAAGCCAATGCCACGGTCGAGCTGACGCCGAACATGGCTGGCCCCGCGCTCGATGCCATCGCGGCCTTCAAGGACAAGGGCACGGTTCCGCCGAAATGGATCCAGACCGAGTCGAAGCTGTACACGCCCACCGACGATCCGCAGAAGATCTACGACAGCAAGAAGGGCCTCGGTTACTGAGGCGGGAGTGTCGCCGGACGGCCGTGTTTCGGCAGTCCGGCGATGCCGCTCGAACCGCTGCGCGAATGAACAGGCTCCGTGTCCGCATCGTCAGCGGGCGCCGCTGGGAGTGAATTTGTCATGGAGAACAGCCCGGATTCCGCTGCTGCCCTGCTGGAAGTGCGCGGGATCAGCAAGAGCTTTGGTGCTGTGCGTGCGTTGCAGGAGGTCGACTTCACGCTTCGCGCAGGCGAGATTCATGCGTTGCTCGGCGAGAACGGCGCCGGCAAGTCCACGCTGATCAAGGTTGTCACGGGCGTATTTCCGCGCGACGCCGGCATCGTCAGGCTGGGCGGCGAAGAGGTCGCGCCGCGCTCGGCCAAGGCGGCGCTTCAGGCCGGCATTGCCACCGTCTACCAGGAGGTCAATCTCCTGCCGAACCTCTCGGTGGCGCAGAACCTGTTCCTCGACCGGCAGCCGATGCGCTTCGGCATCGTGCGCGAAGGCGAGATGCGACGCCGCGCGAAGGCGCTGCTCGCGGATTTCGGACTCGACATCGACGTATCAGCGCCGCTTGGCAATTATTCGGTGGCGATCCAGCATGTCACCGCGATCGCGCGCGCCGTCGATCTCTCGGCGCGCGTGCTGATCCTGGACGAGCCGACCGCGAGCCTCGATCGCCACGAGGTCGAGATTCTCTTTCGCATCATGCGTCAGCTTGCCAAGCGCGGCATTGGAATCGTCTTCGTCAGCCATTTCCTCGACCAGGTCTACGAGATCTCCGATCGCATCACCGTTTTGCGAAATGGTCGCCTGGTCGGCGAGCGCGAGACCGCGTCGCTGTCGCGGCTCGAGCTGATCCGGATGATGCTCGGCCGCGAGCTGGCCGAGACCACCAGCGCGCGGGCGTCGATAGGCGCACAGACGACGCGTGAAGTCTGTGCGAGCTTCGAGGGTTACGGCAAGGCCGGCTATGTCGCGCCGTTCAATCTCGAGCTGCGCCATGGCGAGGTTGTCGGTCTCGCCGGCCTGCTCGGCTCGGGGCGGACCGAGACGGCCCGGCTGGTGTTCGGCGTCGAGCGCGCGGATGGCGGGCAGGCGAAGGTGGAAGGCGCGCCTGTCCGGCTTCACTCGCCGCGGGACGGCGTGCGCCACGGCTTTGGCTATTGCCCCGAGGAGCGCAAGACCGACGGCATCGTCGCTGAGCTCACCGTGCGCGAGAACATCGTGCTCGCGCTCCAGGCCAAGCGCGGTCTGCATCGGCCGCTGTCGCGACGCGAGCAGGACGAGATCGCAAGCCGTTATGTCAAGATGCTCGACATTCGCCCGCCCGATCCGGAGCGTCCCGTCGGCCTGCTGTCCGGCGGCAATCAGCAGAAGGTCCTGCTGGCACGGTGGCTTGCGACCTCGCCGCGGCTCCTCGTCCTGGACGAGCCGACCCGCGGCATCGACGTCGGTGCGCATGCCGAGATCATCCGCCTGATACGCGAGCTCTGCGACGACGGGCTTGCGCTGCTCGTGATTTCCTCCGAGCTAGACGAGATCGTGACCTATTCCGATCGCGTGGTGGTGCTGCGCGACCGGGCTCATGTCGAGGAGCTCACGGGCGAGGCCATCGACGTCGGCAGCATTCTCGCCGCCATCGCCGCCGATGGCGCCAGTGTCGCCCATGAGGGCCGGGCATGACCGCGCTGTTGCCGCGCCGCGGCCTTGCCCAGATCCTCGCGTTGATCGTCATCCTGGCGGTCGATCGCGTGGTGTCGCCGCAATTCTTCGATCTGCGCCTCCAGGACGGCCGGCTATTCGGCAGCCTGATCGACGTGCTCAACCGCGGCACGCCGGTGGCGCTGCTCTCGCTCGGCATGGTGCTGGTGATCGCGACGCGCGGCATCGACCTGTCGGTCGGCGCTGTGATGGCGATCTCAGGCGCGATCGCGGCGAGCCTCGCCGACAACCACAGTCTGGCAGTGGTGCTGGCGGCTGCGCTCGGCGCGGGCCTGATCTGCGGATTGTGGAACGGATTTCTCGTCGCGGTGCTCGGCATGCAGCCGATCGTGGCGACCCTGATCTTGATGGTGGCGGGACGCGGCATCGCCCAGCTCATTACCGAAGGCCGCATCGTGACCTTCTCCTCGCCCGATCTGGTCTGGCTCGGCAACGGCTCCATCCTCGGCGTGCCGGTGCCGGTCGCGATTGCGCTGGGCATGCTGATCCTCACCGGCGCGGTGGTGCGAGGCTCGGCACTTGGGTTACTGATCGAGGCAACCGGCGGCAATGCGCGGGCGAGCGAGCTTGCCGGCGTTGGCACGCGCGCCATGATTTTGGCGGTGTATGTCTGGTGCGGCGTTTGCGCCGCGCTTGCCGGCGTCATCGCGGCGGCCGACATCATGGGTGCGGATGCCAACAATGCCGGCCTCTGGCTCGAGCTCGACGCCATCCTCGCGGTGGTGATCGGCGGCACCTCGCTGTTCGGCGGCCGCTTCAGTCTCGTGCTGGCCGTACTCGGGGCGCTGATCATCCAGACCATGAATACCGGCATTCTGCTGTCGGGCTATCCGCCGGAGTTCAATTTGCTGGTCAAGGCGGTGGTGGTGCTCGCCGTGCTGCTGCTGCAATCGCCGAAGCTGTCCGGCTTTGCCGGCGTCGTGGCGCGGCTGCGGAGGACCAAGGCATGAAAGGCCTGCCGCCCGTCCTCATCACGGCGATCGTGCTCGTCGTGGGATTCGCGCTCTGCGCGATACAGTTTCCCAACATCGCCTCCACCCGCGTGGTCGGCAATCTCCTGACCGACAACGCCTTCCTCGGCATCGTCGCGACCGGTATGACCTTCGTCATCATTTCCGGCGGCATCGATCTCTCGGTCGGCTCGGTGATCGGCTTCACCACGGTGTTCGTCGCGCTGGCGATCGAGCGCTGGGGAATGCCGCCCCTGGTCGCCTTCGTCGCCATTCTCGCGCTTTCGGCCGCCTTCGGAGCGGCGATGGGCGCGGTGATCCACGTCTTCGATTTGCCGCCTTTCATCGTGACGCTCGCCGGCATGTTCTTGGCCCGGGGTGCCAGCTTCCTGCTCTCGACGGAATCGGTGCCGATCACAGCACCGGTCTATTCCACCGTGTCGGACTTCGCACTGCGACTACCCGGCGGTGGACGGCTGACGGCGGTCGCGATCATCATGCTTGCGATCGTGATCGGCGGCGCATTGCTGCTGCAGCTCACCCGGTTCGGCGCCAATGTCTATGCGCTCGGCGGCAGCCGGGCGACCGCGAGCCTGATGGGTGTCGCCGTCGGCAGGATGACGGTGAAGATCTACATGCTGTCGAGCCTGCTCGCGGGCATCGCCGGCATCGTCTTCTCCTTCTACACCAGCGCTGGCTACTCGCTGTCCGCCGTCGGCGTCGAGCTTGATAGCATCGCGGCCGTCGTGATCGGCGGCACGCTGCTCACGGGCGGGCAGGGCTCCGTGATCGGCACTTTCCTCGGTGTGCTGATCCAGGGCATGATTCAGACCTACATCAATTTCGACGGGACGCTGTCGAGCTGGTGGACCAAGATCGCGACCGGCGTGCTGCTGTTTGCCTTCATCGCCTTGCAACAGGGATTGGTCGCGCTCGCGCGCCGGCCCGTGCCAAAGCGCGCGGGAGCAGTCTCATGACCACCTCACGCATCCTCGCCATCCCGACGCGCCGGGCGCACTCCAATCACGCGGAGGTGGCCCGTTCGATCGGCGTTGACATCATTGCCGGCCGCTACGCGGAGGGAACGCGCCTGCCGGGCGATGCCGAAATGATCGCCATGTTCGGGGTGTCGCGGCCGGTGTTGCGGGAGAGCGTCAAGACGCTGGTCGCCAAGGGCCTGCTCACCACCAAGGCCCGCGTCGGCACCGTCGTGCGCGAACGCGTCGCCTGGAACATGTTCGACGCCGACGTGCTGGCCTGGCACCTGGACGCCGGGATCGACAAGCGTTTCCTCAACGACCTCGCCGAGATTCGCCTTGCGGTCGAGCCGCGCGCGGCGATGTTGGCGGCGGCGCAGCGGTCGGAGCAGGATCTCTCCGAGCTCCGGCGCTGCATGGAGCGGATGCGACTTGAAGCCTCCGACTCCGTTGGCTTCGCCGATGCCGACCTCGCGCTCCACGTGGCGGTGGCGCGCGCCTCCGGAAATCTGTTCATGCGCTCGATCGGGCACGTCATCGAGGCTGCGTTGCGCGCCTCATTCCTGCTCAGCGCACCGGTCGAATCGGAGGACCGCGACACCGTTCTGCTGTGGCATCAGAAGATCGTCGATGCCATCGCCGCCGGTGATGCTGCGACTGCGTCGGAGGCGATGGTCTACGTCATTCACAATGGCATGCGCCGCCATGAGGGTACAGTGATCGAGACTGCACCGGCCGAAGCGCTGCCGTCCGCGGAAGCTGGAGAAAGATCGTGACTGAACTTCGCATCGCCATCGTCGGCTTCGGCAAGATCGCGCGGGATCAGCATGTCGGCGCCATCGCAGCGGTTCCCGGCGCGACGCTGGCAGCCGTCGCCAGCCGCAATGCCTCGTTGCCGGATCTGCCGCATTTCGCGACCATCGAAGAGCTGTTGGAGAAAGGTCCGCCGATTGACGCGGTGTCGCTCTGCACGCCGCCTCAAGTGCGCCGCGCCCAGGCCGTCGCAGCGCTCAGGGCCGGCAAGCATGTCATGCTGGAGAAGCCGCCCGGCGCCGGCGTTGCCGAGCTCGATCCGTTGATCGCGATGGCGGGTGAGGCCAAGCGAACGCTGTTTGCGACCTGGCATTCGCGCCATGCGCCGGCCGTCGAGCCGGCGCGCGAGTGGCTCGCCGCGCGCCGCATCCGTTCCGTGCACATCAACTGGAAAGAGGACGTCCGCGTCTGGCATCCCGGGCAGGCCTGGATCTGGGAGCCGGGCGGGCTCGGGGTGTTCGATCCCGGCATCAATGCGCTGTCGATCCTGACCAGGATCCTGCCGAAGCCTGTGTTCGTCAACGCGGCCGAGCTCGCCTTCCCCGCCAATTGCCAGGCGCCGATCGCCGCGAAGCTGACGCTGACCGACATCGACGGCCTGCCTGTGGCCGCCGAGTTCGATTTCCGCCAGACTGGGCCGCAGAGCTGGGATATCCTCGTCGAAACCGACCAGGGCCGGATGACGCTATCCCGCGGCGGCCGGATCATGGCGATCGACGGCAAGACCGTTGCCGAGGCGCCCGATGAGGAATATCGGGAGCTTTACCGGCGCTTCGTCACGCTCGCCGCGACAGGCGCGAGCGACGTCGATTTGGCGCCGCTTCGTCTCGTGGCGGACGCCTTCCTGCTTGGCAGGCGCACGATCGTCGAACCGTTTGTGGATTGATCATGGCTGGATCGAAAGCAGAAAGAGACGTCTTCGGAACGCTGCCGGACGGCCGCAAGGTGGACCGCATCATGCTGCGCGGAGAGGGCGGGTTCGAGGCACGCATCATCACCCATGGTGCAGTCTTGCAGGCCTTGATCGCGCCGGACGCCAAGGGTGGCTACGACGACGTCGTGCTCGGCCATGACGCATTCGCCGGCTATCTCGCCGAACGGAAGTTCTTCGGCGCCACCGTCGGCCGCTACGCCAATCGCATCGCCAACGGACAATTTGCGCTGGACGGCGAGACGGTGCAGCTTCCCGTCAACAACGGTCCGAATGCGCTGCACGGCGGCGTTGACGGTTTTGATCGCAAGCTCTGGGACATTGCGGAGATCGACGCTGGCGCCGAGCCCGCGGTCACGCTGACCTACACGAGCCCGCATGGCGAGGAAAACTATCCCGGTCGGCTCGATGTGCGCCTGACCTATCGCGTCACCGGCCCGGCCGAGCTATCCCTGATCATGGAGGCGCGGACCGATCGGCCGACCATCGTCAACCTGACCAACCACAGCTTCTTCAATCTGGAAGGCGCGACATCAGGCACGCCCATTCTCGATCACAAGCTGACGGTCGCCGCCGGGCATTTCCTCGCGATCGATCCCACCGCCATTCCATTGCCGGAGCCGCCGCGCAGCGTTGCCGGCACGCCGTTCGACTTCCGCGGGCCGCGGCCCGTCGGCGAGCGCATCCGCGAGGGCGACCAGCAATTGCGCAACGGCAAGGGCTACGACCACACCTACTGTCTCGCGCGCGACGGCAAGCTCAGTCTCGCGGCACGGCTGGAGGCGCCGCGCTCGGGGCGCATCATGGAGCTGTTCACGGATCAGCCTGGGCTGCAGGTCTATTCGGGTAATTATCTCGACGGCACCATTTCGGGCAAGGGTGGCAAGCTCTACCGGCAGTCGGACGCGATGTGCCTGGAGCCGCATATCTGGCCGGACGCACCGAACCGGCCGGATTTCCCGAGCCCGCGCCTAGCGCCCCGCGAGGTCTATCGCCATCATACGGTCTATCGCTTTGCGGTGAGAAGGTCATGATGGAACAGGTGCCGACCTCGGTTCTTTCGGACGATCCTTGCCATCTCGGCGAGGGGCCGACCTATGACGTGACCACGGACACGGCCTGGTGGTTCGATATCCGCGAGGGGCGACTGTTCGAGGCGCAGCTCGGCCGTGGCAGCGTTCGCGTTCATGCGCTGGGCCGGATGGCGAGCGCACTTGGGCGGATTGACGCCGAGCGGCAGTTGATTGTCGCGGAAGACGGGCTCTATGTCCGCAAAACTGCCGACGGCGCGATGACGCTGCTCTGTCCGCTCGAAGCGGACAATCCCGCGACCCGCTCCAACGATGCCCGCGTGCATCCCTCCGGCACGTTCTGGATCGGCACCATGGGTCGCAAGGCGGAAGCAGGGGCAGGGGCGATCTACGCGTTCCATCACGGCGAGATATCGATGCTGTTTCCGCGCATCAGCATTCCCAACTCGATCTGCTTCTCGCCCGATGGCGCCACTGGCTACTTCGCCGACACCGCGCGCGCGGTGCTCTACGCGGTGCCGCTCAATCCCACGACCGGCCTGCCGCGCGGCGAGCCGGAAGTGCTGCTGCGCCACACCGGCATCGGCGGTCTCGACGGCTCGGTGTGCGACGCCGACGGGCAGATTTGGAACGCGTGCTGGGGCGCAAGCCGCGTCGACGTCTACTCTCCGCAAGGCGAGCGCCTGCGTTCGCTGAGCGTGCCGGTAAAGCAGGCGAGCTGCCCCGCTTTTGTCGGCCCTGATCTGTCGCGTCTCCTCGTCACCTCGGCCTGGCAGGACATGGATGCGGCGGCGCGTGCCGCCGATCCGCAAGCCGGCTACACCTTCCTGTTGGAGGCATCCGCGCGCGGTCGCGCGGAGCCCGACGTCAAGCTCGCATAGGAGGCTAGAAGCCGCACACGACCAAATTTCTCGACGACACGAAAAAACAGTCTGACATCCAAGGGAGTGAAACATGTTGAAACTGAAGACGACATTCCTCGTGCTGGCGCTGGCCGGCGCTGCGACGATGGCCGCGGGCGTCACCGCCTCGGCCCAGGACAAAGCAACAGTCGGCATCGCCATGCCGACCAAATCGTCGGCGCGCTGGATCGACGATGGCAACAACATGGTCAAGGTGCTGAAGGAGCGCGGCTACAACACCGACCTGCAATATGCTGAGGACGACATTCCGAACCAGCTCTCGCAAGTCGAGAACATGGTGACCAAGGGCGCGAAAGCGCTGGTGATTGCCGCGATCGACGGCACCACGCTCTCCGACGTGCTCAAGCAGGCGAAAGCAAAAGGCATCACCGTGATCGCCTATGACCGCCTGATCCGCGGCACGCCGAACGTCGACTATTACGCGACCTTCGACAACTTCCAGGTCGGCGTGCTCCAGGCGCAATCAATCGAGAAAGGGCTTGGCCTAAAGGAGGGCAAGGGTCCGTTCAACATCGAGCTGTTCGGCGGCTCGCCCGACGACAACAACGCCTACTTCTTCTACAACGGCGCGATGAGCGTGCTGAAGCCGTACATCGACAGCGGCAAGCTCGTCGTCGCCTCCGGTCAGATGGGTATGGACAAGGTTGCGACCTTGCGCTGGGACGGCGCCACCGCGCAGGCCCGCATGGACAATCTGCTCAGCGCCTACTACGGCAACAAGAAGGTCAACGCCGTGCTGTCGCCGTATGACGGCCTGTCGATCGGCATCATCTCCTCGCTGAAGGGCGTCGGTTATGGCAGCGCCGGCCAGCCGATGCCTATCATCTCGGGCCAGGATGCCGAGGTGCCCTCGATCAAGGCGATGCTGCGCGGCGACCAGTATTCGACCATCTTCAAGGACACCCGCGACCTCGCCAAGGTGACCGCCGACATGGTCGACGCTGCGCTTGCCGGCAAGCAGGTCACCGTCAACGACACCAAGACCTACGAGAACGGCGCCAAGACCGTGCCGTCCTATCTGCTCAAGCCGGTCGTGGTCTACAAGGACAATTGGGAGAAGGTCCTGGTCGAGAGCGGCTACTACAAGAAGGCGCAGTTCCAGTAAGGCTTCTTTTCTTTTCCCTCTCCCCGCTTGCGGGGAGAGGGCTAGGGTGAGGGGGAGTCTCCGCGAGGAAGGTAGCAGTGTGTCTCGCGGAGACTCCCCCTCACCCGGATCGCATCTAACGATGCGATCCGACCTCTCCCCGCAAGCCGGGAGAGGTGAGCTAACACTGATTGAGGGACGTGAAATCATGACCGCAATGCTGGAGATGCGCAACGTCAGCAAGAGCTTTTCCGGCGTGCAGGCGCTGCGCGATGTCAATTTCTCGGTTGAAGCCGGGCAGATCCACGCCCTCGTCGGCGAGAACGGTGCCGGCAAGTCCACGCTGATGAAGGTGCTCAGTGGCGTCTACCCGGCCGGCAGCTACGAGGGCACCATCATCTTTGATGGCGAGGAGCGCCGCTTCCGCGACATCAACGATTCCGAGGCGCTCGGGATCATCATCATCCATCAGGAGCTGGCGCTGATCCCGCTGATGTCGATCGCCGAAAACATTTTTCTGTCGCACCCGCCGTCCAAGCTTGGCGTCATCGACCGCGACCAGGTATATCGGCGCACGCGCGACCTGCTCGCGCAGGTCGGCCTGAAGGAATCCCCGGATACGCTGATCACCGATCTCGGTGTCGGCAAGCAGCAGCTGGTCGAGATCGCCAAGGCGCTGTCCAAGCGAGTGCGGATGCTGATCCTGGACGAGCCGACCGCAAGCCTCAACGAGGCCGACAGCGCCGCGCTGCTCGAACGTCTCATGGCGTTCCGCGCGCAGGGCATCGGCTCCATCCTGATCTCGCACAAGCTGAACGAGGTCGCCAAGGTCGCCGACCACATCACCGTGCTGCGCGACGGCCGCACCGTTGACGGCATCGACTGCCGCGCCGAGCCGATTCAGGAGGACCGCATCATCCGCAGCATGGTCAACCGCGATCTGGCCCATCGCTTTCCCGAGCGCAGCGTGAAGATCGGCGAGCCCGTTCTCACGGTCGAGAACTGGTCGGTCTACCATCCCATCCATCCCGAGCGGCAGGTGATCAAGAACGTCGATTTCAGCGTGAAACGCGGCGAGGTCGTCGGCATTGCCGGATTGATGGGCGCCGGCCGCACCGAATTCGCGATGAGCCTGTTCGGCCGGTCCTGGGGCACCACGATCAGCGGTCGCATCCGGCTTGAAGGCCATGAGATCGTGCTGCCGAACGTTGCGGCCGCGATCGACGCCGGCCTTGCCTATGTCACCGAGGACCGCAAGCAGCTCGGACTGATCCTCGCCGACGACGTCCGCAAGAACATCACGCTCGCGAGCCTCGACCAGGTCGCGCCGAACCGCGTCATCGACGACATCGCCGAGCTGAAGGTCGCCAGCGACTACCGCAACCGGATGCGCATCCGCTGCTCCGACGTCTACCAGGAGACCAGCCAGCTCTCCGGCGGCAACCAGCAAAAGGTCGTGCTGTCGAAATGGCTGATGACCGACCCCAAGGTCTTGATCCTGGACGAGCCGACCCGGGGCATCGACGTCGGTGCCAAATACGAGATCTACTGTATCATCAACGAGCTTGCGGAAGCCGGCCGCGGCGTGGTGGTGATCTCCTCGGAGATGCCCGAGCTACTCGGCATCTGCGACCGCATCTGCGTCATGAACGACGGCGCCTTCGTCGGCGAGTTCAAGAGCGCAGACGCAACGCAGGAAAAGATCATGCGCGCCATCATGCGCAACGACAGAAATTATGGAAGCAGCGCCCTTGCGGGTGCGGAGATGGGAGGATCGCAGCCATGACCGACAAGACGGTTTCGCTGCCCGAGGAGGGCCGGCACGGCAGCTTCATCAAGAACAATCTGCGCAATTACGGCATGCTGATGTCGCTGATCGCGATCATGCTGTTCTTCCAGGTCATGACGGGCGGCACGCTGCTGCAGCCGCTCAACCTGACCAATCTGGTGCTCCAGAACAGCTACATCGTCATCATGGCGCTGGGCATGCTGCTGGTGATCGTCACCGGCCATATCGATCTCTCGGTCGGCTCGGTCGCGGGCTTCGTCGGCGCGGTGGCCGCCGTGCTCATGGTGACCTACAAGGTCGACTACACGCTCGCCTTCATCGCCTGCCTGCTGCTGGGCGCGGCGATCGGCGCCGCGCAGGGCTATTGGGTGGCCTATTTCAAGATACCGTCCTTCATCGTCACGCTCGCCGGCATGCTGGTGTTCAAGGGGCTCGCGCTTGCGGTATTGCAGGGCCAGTCGCTCGGACCGTTCCCGGCGACCTTCCAGAAATTGTCGTCGGGCTTCATTCCGGAGATGCTGCCCGAGGCCGGCACGTTGCATCCGACGTCGATGCTGGTCGGTGCGGTGCTCGCGCTCGGCCTCGTCTACGCCAGCGCCAAGGGGCGCTCGCGCGAGCAGCTGCACGGCATCGAGGTCGAGCCTTACGCGTTCTTCCTCGGCAAGAGCATTCTCCTGGCCTGCGCCGTGCTCTATTTCACCTATCTGATCGCCTCGCATCGCGGTCTGCCGAACGTGCTGGTCATCATGACCGCGCTGATCGCGCTCTACGGCTTCGTCACCCGGCGCACCGTCATCGGTCGGCAGGTCTATGCGGTCGGCGGCAATGCGAAAGCGGCAAGCCTTTCGGGCATCAAGACGGAACGGTTGACCTTCCTTACCTTCGTCAACATGGGCGTGCTCGCTGCGCTCGCCGGCCTCGTCTTCGCCGCGCGCCTCAACACGGCAACGCCGAAGGCGGGTCTCGGCTTCGAGCTCGACGTCATCGCCGCCTGCTTCATCGGCGGCGCCTCGGCCTATGGCGGTGTCGGCCGCGTCGGCGGTGCCGTGGTCGGTGCCATGATCATGGGTGTGATGAATAACGGCATGTCCATCCTCGGCATCGGCATCGACTATCAGCAGGTCATCAAGGGCCTGGTCCTGCTCGGGGCGGTGTGCATCGACGTGTATAATCAGCGGAGATAGAGACTATCTCTTCGTAGCTACGTAGCCCGGATTGCGCTGCGCTCGATCCGGGCTACGATCCAAGATCGACGGCTCTACTGCGTCGTGAACAGCACCGCCGCGATCGCGACGGAAACGCTCACTGCCGATACGGTTGCCACGGTCGACAGCACGCCCATTCGCTGGAGCGCGATGGCGAAGACGATGATGATGGGCGTTGCGGTCATCAGCCCGATTTGTGCATCGCTCACGTTATCGCTCGCAGCTCCACGGAACCCTGGGGCGTTTGGTACCGCGACCCGGCCGGCCGGACGTTGCGACGGCGCAAACAAATTGATCGGCATTCCCCCAAGTTTGTCCGGCAACAAACTTGGATCGGCACGGCTGAGCTAAAGCTGGCCGGTGTCCTGATCCGGAAGAGCAGATGTCGGCAGCCGATTGCGAACCACAGGGAACGGGCTGGGGAATCCTGGACGATCTTCCCGGCGATCCCATGATCTGGGTTCTGATCTTCAGCGAGTTCGCCGCCTTCGGTCTGTTTCTCGGTACCTTCACAGTCGCCCGCGCGATCCACCCGGCCGTGTTTGCGGCGGGGCAGGCGGCGCTTGATCCGGGTCTCGCCGGATTGAACACTGTCGTGCTGGTGACGAGCGGTTGGGCCGCAGCCCGGGCTACGAAGGCCGCGCGGGCCAGCGAGAGGCGGGCGACACGATGCTGGCTCCTCACAGCCATGGGGCTTGGTGGCCTGTTCGTGGCGGTCAAGCTCGCCGAATATGCGGAAGAGATCGGGCGCGGCATCGGACTTGAAACCAGTCCGTTCTTCACACTCTATTTCCTCCTGACCGGCTTCCATCTCCTGCACGTCTGCCTCGGCATCATCATCCTCGCATTCGTCTGCCGCCGCGCCGAGGCGTTCGGCGTCGAGACGGGAACGGCCTTCTGGCACATGGTCGATCTGGTCTGGATCGTGATGTTCCCGATTCTTTATCTGGTGCGGTGACGATGCCGGATCGCTCGGACATCACCTGGCTCGCGCTGATCGGCCTCGCGCTCGCGACCATCCTGGTGCCACCTCTGGTGCCGCGGCCGCTGCTCGGCAACGCCCTGCTGCTGGCCTTGGCCGCCGTCAAGGGCCGCCGGATAGCGCTCGATTTCCTCGATCTTCGCGCCGCGCCTGCGCTCTGGCGCGGCCTCGTCAGCGCCTGGATACTCATGGTGGTGCTGTTTGCCTGGCTCACATCCGCCGTCGTCGCCCTGATCTGACCCACTCCTTGCGCCCTGACAAAGAACGGGCCGGGCCGATCGGCAATAAATCGCATCACCGATTTACGCGACAGGACTCACTTGAAAGGATTGGCAATGGCTGAACGCCTGACCAAGTCGGCCGCTCGAAACGTCTTCTACGGCGGCTCGGCCTTTTTCTTCGCCATCTTCATCGGGCTGACGGCGCACAGCCACTACTACATGGCCACGACATCGACGGACGCGGCGACGCTGACGTCGTCGGTCGCCCGCGGCAAGCATGTCTGGGAAAAGAACTCCTGCATCAACTGCCACACGTTGCTCGGCGAAGGCGCCTATTTCGCGCCCGAAGTTGGCAACGTCTGGGATCGATGGGGCGGCAAGGAGGATCCGGCCGGCGCGCGAGAGACGTTGAAGGCCTGGATGCAGTCGCAGCCTTCGGGCGCGGAGGGCCGGCGACAGATGCCGCAGTTCAACCTCACCGATCAGGAGCTCAACGATCTCGCCGATTTCCTGCAATGGGTGAGCACGATCAAGCGCCAGGATTGGCCGCCGAACAAGGCCGGCTGAGCCCGCCGCTTTCCTCTTTCAGAACAGAGAGAATCCGAGATGAAATATCAAACGCAGAAAGTCGCGATGCTGTATTTCTACGGCGCGCTGACCCTCTTCCTGGCCCAGGTCCTGTTCGGCCTCCTCGCCGGGACCATCTACGTCCTGCCCAACACGCTGTCGGTGCTGCTGCCGTTCAATATCGTCAGGATGATCCACACCAACGCGCTGATCGTGTGGTCGTTGCTCGGCTTCATGGGCGCGACCTACTACCTGCTGCCTGAAGAAACCGAGACCGAGCTGTACAGCCCGCTGCTCGCAAAGATCCAGTTCTGGATGTTCTTCGGCGCAGCGGGCGTGGCGGTGGTCGGCTATCTCTTCCACTACCATGAAGGCCGCGAGTTCCTCGAGCAGCCCTTCATCATCAAGGTCGGCATCGTCGTCGTCTGCCTGATGTTCCTGTTCAACGTGACCATGACTGCACTCAAGGGACGCAAGACCACGGTCACCAACATCCTGCTGTTCGGCCTGTGGGGCGTTGCGATCTTCTTCCTGTTCGCCTTCTACAATCCGGCGAACCTCGCCGTCGACAAGATGTACTGGTGGTACGTCGTCCATCTCTGGGTCGAGGGCGTCTGGGAGCTGATCATGGCCTCCGTGCTCGCCTATCTCATGATCAAGCTCAATGGCATCGATCGCGAGGTGGTCGAGAAGTGGCTCTACGTCATTATCGGCCTCGCGCTGTTCTCCGGGATTCTCGGCACCGGCCACCATTTCTACTGGATCGGCGCGCCCGGCTACTGGCAGTGGATCGGCTCGCTGTTCTCGACGCTCGAGGTCGCGCCGTTCTTCACGATGGTGGTCTTCACGGTGCAGATGACCTGGAAGGCCGGCCGCAAGCATCCGAACCGCGCCGCGCTGCTGTGGTCGGTCGGCTGTTCGGTGATGGCGTTCCTGGGGGCCGGCGTCTGGGGTTTCCTGCACACGCTGTCCTCGGTGAACTACTACACCCACGGCACCCAGGTCACCGCCGCGCATGGCCATCTCGCCTTCTTCGGCGCCTATGTGATGCTCAATCTTGCCGTGATGGCTTACGCCATCCCGCAGATCAAGGGACGCGCACCCTATAACCAGTGGCTCAGCATGACGAGCTTCTGGATCATGTGCACGGCCATGATGACGATGACGTTCGCGCTGACCTTTGCCGGCGTGGTCCAGGTCCATCTCCAGCGCGTGCTCGGCCAGGGCTACATGGACGTGCAGGACCAGCTCGCCTTTTTCTACTGGGTGCGGCTCGGCTCCGGTGGGTTCGTCGCGATCTCCGCGCTGATGTTCGTCTGGGCGGTGCTGGTGCCCGGCCGCGAAAAGCTGGCGACCATTCCCGCCGCGCTGCAGCCGGCCGAGTAAGCGTGACGGCGGCCGCGTTTCGTCGCGGCCGCCGCTTCAGACATCTACGGAGAGAGATCATGAAAGCAGCCCTTCACGCCTTGGCCGCGCCCGCACCCGCGCTACCGGCCTACGTCGCAAGCGGCAACGAGTGTGCCCTGTTCGAGCACGCCTGGCGGCACCGGCTTCCGGTCCTGCTGAAGGGGCCGACCGGTTGCGGCAAGACGCGTTTCGTCGCGCATATGGCGGCGCGGCTGGGCTTGCCGCTCCACACCGTCGCCTGCCACGACGATCTCACCGCCGCCGATCTCACCGGCCGCTATCTGCTGAGGGGCGGCGACACCGTGTGGACCGACGGTCCATTAACGCGCGCGGTCCGCGAGGGCGGCATCTGCTATCTCGACGAGGTGGTGGAAGCCCGCAAGGACGTCACTGTCGTGCTGCATCCGCTCACCGACGACCGCCGTATCCTGCCGCTGGAGCGAACCGGCGAGGAGCTCGGCGCTCCCGCGAGCTTCATGCTCGTCGTCTCCTACAATCCCGGTTACCAGACCCTGCTCAAGGCGTTGAAGCCATCGACGCGGCAGCGCTTCGTCGCCATCGAGTTCGGCTTCCTGCCGGCCGAGCAGGAGATTGCGGTGGCGTCGGCCGAGAGCGGGCTGCCACCGGATCGCGTACGGCCGCTGGTCGCGCTTGCCGGACGCCTGCGGGCGTTGAAGGGGCATGATCTGGAGGAGGGCGTCTCGACCCGGCTCGTGGTGTATTGCGCGACCTTGATCGCGGCGGGTGTCTCGATCGCCGATGCCGTGCTCGCCGGCATGATTGAGCCGCTGACCGACGATTCCGACGTCAAGGCGGCGCTGCTGGATGTCGCGCGCGCCGTGATCGGGTGAGGCAGGTTCCATGCTCGACTTCCTCGAACTTGAGGAGACGGTCGGCCGCGCCTGGCATCGGATGGTCGGCGGCACCGCGAGCTATCCGGCTCACGATGATCACGCGGTGGCACTTGCGGACATCAGAGGCCGGCTCGCGGTGATGTTCCGTGCACTTGGCGGCGAGACGGGCGTTCAGATCGCGAGCGCGGGCGCACACAGGGCGGGCCATCGGCTCGGCTGGCGGCAACGCATCGGCCTTGGAGACGAACGTCTCGAACAGCCGGGCCGCGACGCCGCGACCATCTTCCTTGCCGATCGCATCGCGATATTTGCCGACCGCGACCTCAACGCATGCCTCTACCGCTGGCTCGCGGCGTGGTTCGCGGTCGCGCCGATCGAGACGATCACGGAGGATGATCCGCTGCGGCGGGACCTCCTGGTCTTGCGCCGGGCGAGCGAGACGGCGGTCTTCGTGCTCACGCAGTTTCCCGGGCTCGCGTCCGATTACGCGCGGCTCGCCGCCGCAACCGCCGAAGCCCGGCCGCGACGTCCGTTGCCGCGTCTCGAGCAGGAGATCGAGCAGATCGCTCTCGCCTTGCTCGGGGCCGGAAAGGCGTCCGCAAGCCGGCTGTGGCCGGCGATGATGGGGACAGGTCCGCTGCCGGACAAGGCACCGCCGGGCTATCGCTCGGTGCTGCCGTGTCCGCTCTGGGGCGATTGCTGGACGCGCGAGCTCTCGCCCGCGCATGCGGGCGGCGATGCGTGCGCACCGGGCGCGAATGCCGTGGCCCAGGATAATCGCAAGCGCTTTGCCGTGCGCGAGCGCGAGGACAACCCCAATCGCCGCGATCCCTTCGTGCTCAACCGCTTCGAAAAGATTCTCGCAATGGCCGAGATGGTCAATGTCGACCGTCCGGCTGACGACAGCGAGGATGAGGACGCGCAGAAGGCCGCCGACGATCTCGAGGAGATGACGCTGAGCCGCCGCAGCGGCAAGCCGGCGAGCCGGCTCAAATTCGATCTCGACCTGCCGCCGGAAGCCCTCGATGCCTCGCCGCTGAAGGCTGACCTCACCTATCCCGAATGGGACTACCGCAGCAGCTCCTACCTGTCCGATCACTGTCGCGTGCTCGCGGGCGCCGCGTCCGAGACCGGCGAGACCTGGTTGCCCGACGAGACCATGCGCCGGCATATCCGTCAGGTGCGGCAGCGCTTCGAGATCTTGCGGCCGCGCCGCGAATTGATGCGCGCCCAGGCTGACGGACACGACCTCGACCTCGACGCGCTCGTGCGCGCCCGCTGCGATCTTCGCGCCGGCAGCGGCGGCGGTCTCGATCGCATCCATGTCGCGATGCGCCCGCAAGGGCACGATCTCGCCGTCACGCTGCTTGTCGACGTCTCGCTCTCGACGGACGCCTGGGTCGACGGCCATCGCGTGCTCGACGTCGAGAAGGAGGCGCTACTCGTGCTCGCGCACGGCCTGTCGGCCTGCGGCGATCACCACAGCATCCTGGCCTTCACCTCGCGCCGGCGGTCCTGGGTGAGGCTCGAGACCGTCAAGGCCTTCGGCGAGCCGATGAGCGGGACAGTGGAGCGTCGTATCGGCGCGCTGAAGCCCGGCTATTACACGAGGATCGGCGCGGCGGTGCGCCACGCCTCGGCCGAGCTCGCGCGTCAGCCGCAGCGCAAGAAGCTGCTGCTCGTCCTCACCGACGGCAAGCCGAACGATGTCGATCATTACGAAGGCCGCTTCGCGGTCGAGGACACCCGCAAATCGGTGCAGGAGGCGCGCCGGCTCGGCATCGCCGCCTTCGGCGTCACGGTGGACGCAACCGCGCAATCCTATTTCCCGACGCTGTTCGGGCGTGGCGGCTACGCCATCGTCGGCAACATCCGCCGACTGCCCGCGGCGCTGCCGGCGATTTACCGGCAGGTGGCGCACTGATTCAGGAATTCAGGAAAGGGTGCGGCGTTCCGATCTCGGGGTGAGCTATTGCCCATGCTATGGGTATATGATCGAATGGCCGGATGGACCAGGGCCGGCCGAAACCCGATCTGATCATCTTCGACTGCGACGGCGTGCTGGTCGACAGTGAGCTGTTGAGCTGTCGGTGTCTGTCCGACGTGCTGGCCGAATGCGGCATCGCACTGAGCCCGGACCAGGCGCTCGAGCTCTTTCTCGGACGCAGCACGAAAGCGGTCGAGCAGCATTATCGTGATCTCGGGCAGGTCGTGCCGGACGGCTTTCTGCCGCGCTTGAAGTCGCATGTGTTGAGCACGTTCGCCGGATCACTTCAGCCGATCGCGGATATTGCCACCGTGATATCGGAATTGCGGTCACCATTCTGCGTGGCCTCGTCCAGCGACATCGACCGTGTCGCGCTCTCCCTTGACGTTACCGGCCTGCGGGCGCATTTCGGCGGCCGGATTTACACCGCGCAGATGGTCAGGCATGGCAAGCCGGCGCCCGATCTCTTTCTGTACGCGGCCGAGCAGATGGGCACGCAACCTGCGCGCACGCTGGTGATCGAGGACAGTGCGAGTGGCGTGCAGGCGGGCAAGGCGGCCGGCATGATGGTCTGGGGATTTGCCGGCGGCAGCCATTATCGCGGACGCGACGGGCAGGCTATACTGTCGGGTGCGGGGGCCGACCGGGTCTTCGCGCGCATGATCGATTTCTGGAAGGACGCCTGACGCCTGCCATGGCCGCCGAGAACGAAAAGTCCAGGCTCGATGACGCCGCGCGTGCCGGCTGGCTCTATTTCATTGCCGGTCACACCCAGGACGAGATCGCGAAGATGCTCCAAGTGTCGCGCGCGTCGGCGCAGCGGCTGGTGTCGCTGTGTCTCGCCGAGCGGCTCATCACCTTCCGGCTCGAACATCCCATCGCCGCGTGTATGGAGCTGGCGGCGCGGTTGAAGGAACGTTTCGACCTCGCCCATTGCGAGGTGGTGCCGGCGGATTCCGCCGCGCCGCAGGCCACGGCGGGCATCGCCGAACGCTGCGCCAATCTGCTCGATTCCACGCTGCGTTCGGAAACCCCCGTCATCGTTGCGCTCGGCACGGGACGCGCCGTGCGCGCCGCGGTCGAGCGCGTCACGCCGATTGACCGGCCCAACCACCAGATCGTCTCGCTGGTCGGCAATATCTCCGCCGACGGTTCGGCGAGCTTCTACGACACCGTCGGCCGGCTTGCCGACCGCACCGGCGCGCGGCACTATCCGATGCCGCTGCCGTTCCTGATGTCATCCGAGGATGAGCGCAACAAAATGGTCCGGATCGAGCCGATCGCGAAGGTGAAGGCCGTCGCAGCCAAGGCGGATTTGCGCCTCGTCGGCATCGGTCAGATGGACCAGAAGGCGCAGGTCCATGTCGACGGCTTCGTCACCCGCGACGAATTGTTCGAGATGATGCGGCAAGGGGCGATCGGCGAGATCACCGGCTGGGCCTATGATTCCAAGGGCCGCCTGCTGAAGGCCGGCACCAACAGGCGCCTGACCAGCATCCCGCCGGAAGTGCCCGCGAAGACCACGACGATCGGCGCCGCCGTCGGCGCGGCCAAGGTGCCGGCGATTGCTGCGGCGTTGAATGGACGGTTGATCAACGGCCTGATCACGGACGAGGCGACGGCAAGGGCGATTCTGGAGCGCTGAGGCGGTTCGCTCTTCGTGCCAGGGAGGCAGGCGGTCTTTCCCCACACCACACTGTCATCGTCCGCGCAGGCGACGATCCAGTACGCCGCGACTCCTCTTGGGGCAAACCAATAGACGACACGGCGTACTGGATGCCCCGCTTTCGCGGAGCAAGACAGTGTGTGAGACGAGAGCTCAGCCATCTCCCGCACCGCAGCACTCATAAGTTGCGCGAACAGCTTTGCGCCTGCTTGACAACGGCCCGCCCTCAGTCGAACATACGCCCAACGCGTGGGCATATGCTCAAAAGCGCGATTCTAGGGAGGTCACCGTGAAACACGTCCTCGGCGCCGTCTGCGGCGCGTCTTGCCTGTTGCTGGCCGTCCCCGCGATGGCTGAAACGACCCTGACGATCGCCACCGTGAACAACGGCGACATGATCCGGATGCAGGGGCTGACGGCCGAATTCACCAAGAAGAACCCCGATATCAGCGTCAAATGGGTGACGCTGGAAGAGAACGTGCTGCGCCAGCGCGTCACCACCGACATCGCCACCAAGGGCGGCCAGTTCGACGTCCTCACGATCGGCACCTACGAGGTGCCGATCTGGGCCAAGAAGGGCTGGCTGGTGCCGCTGGCCAATCTCGGCGCCGACTACGACGTCGCCGACCTCCTGCCCAAGATCAAGGATGCGGTCTCGGTCGACGGCAAGCTCTACGCCGCGCCGTTCTACGGCGAGAGCTCGATGGTGATGTACCGCACCGACCTGTTCGACAAGGCCGGCCTCAAGATGCCGGAAAAGCCGACCTGGGATTTTGTCATCGACGCCGCCAAGAAGCTCACCGACAAGAGCGCCGGCGTCTACGGCATCTGCCTGCGCGGCAAGGCCGGCTGGGGCGAGAACATGGCGTTCCTCTCCGCCATGGCCAATTCCTACGGCGCACGCTGGTTCGATGAGAAGTGGCAGCCGCAGTTCAACACGCCGGAATGGAAGGCGACTCTCACGACCTATGTCGACCTGATGAAGCAGGCCGGCCCTCCCGGTGCGAGCTCGAACGGCTTCAACGAGAACCTCGCGCTGTTCAATGCCGGCAAGTGCGCAATGTGGATCGATGCCACGGTCGCGGCGTCCTTCGTCACCAATCCGAAGGACTCCAAGGTCGCCGACAAGGTCGGCTTCGCGCTCGCGCCCAACACGGGCCTTGGCAAGAACGCCAACTGGCTGTGGGCCTGGAATCTCGCGATCCCCGCGGGTTCGAAGAAGGCGGAAGCCGCCGAGAAGTTCATCGCCTGGGCAACGAGCAAGGACTACACCAAGACCGTCGCCGCAAAGGAGGGTTGGGCCAACGTGCCGCCGGGCACCCGAACCTCTCTGTACCAGAACCCCGAATATCTGAAGGTCGCCCCGTTCGCGAAGCTGACGCTGGCCTCGATCGATGCCGCCGATCCGAACAAGCCGACGGTGAAGCCGGTGCCTTACGTCGGCGTGCAATATGCGGCGATCCCCGAATTCCAGGGCATCGGCACGCAGGTGGGCCAGCAGTTCTCGGCCGCGCTTGCGGGATCGATGACGGTCGATGCCGCGCTCACCGCGGCGCAATCTTCGACCGAGCGCGAGATGAAGCGCGCCGGTTACATCAAGTGAGATCGAACTCTCCCTCCTGAGCTCAGACCTGCGGCCATCCACCGCTAAGGATGGATGGCCGCCGTCTTCCCGCAAGCGGAGAAGCCAAGAATGGCAACCCGGCAGACGCAGCTTCTCGCACGGACGCTCCTGACGCCGGCGGTCGGGCTGCTGTTCATCTGGATGATCGTCCCGCTCGCGCTGACGCTCTATTTCTCGACGCTTCACTACAGCCTGCTGGATCCCGGCTCGGAATCATTCGTCGGGCTGGAAAATTTCCGCTACTTCCTCACCGATCCCGCGTTTCTCGCCTCCCTCCAGAATACGCTGGTGCTGGTCGGCTCGGTGCTGGCGCTGACAGTCCTGCTCGGAATTCCGCTGGCGCTGTTGCTCGACCAGCCCGTGATCGGCCTGAACATCGTGCGGCTGATGGTGATCGCGCCGTTCTTCGTCATGCCGACGGTGAGCGCACTGGTCTGGAAGAACCTGTTGATGCATCCGGTGTCCGGGCTGTTTGCCTGGATCGCGTCGCTGTTCGGCTTGACGCCGATCGACTGGTTTACCGACGCGCCGCTGCTCGCGGTGATCCTGATCGTGTCCTGGCAATGGCTGCCGTTCGCCACGCTGATTTTGCTCACTGCGATGCAGTCGCTCGACGAGGAGCAGAAGGAAGCCGCCGAAATGGACGGCGCCAGCGCGGTCTCGACCTTCATCTACATTACGCTCCCGCACCTCGCGCGTCCCATCACGGTGGTGATCCTGATCGAGACGATCTTCCTGCTCACCGTCTTTGCCGAAATTTACGTCACCACGGGTGGCGGCCCAGGACTGTCGACCACCAACATCGCTTTCCTGATCTATTCGCAGGCACTGATCCAGTACGATGTCGGCACCGCCTCGGCGGGCGGCCTCGTCGCTGTCGTGATCGCCAACGTCGTAGCCTTCTTCCTGGTCCGCATCGTCGGCCGCAACCTGGAGGCATGAGACATGGCGCGGATGGCGACGAGGCAGCGGGTGGTGGTCTCGACGATCGGGGCGTGGTTCTTCGGCTTCCTGATCTTCTTTCCGATCCTCTGGATGGTATTGGCGAGCTTCAAGACCGAACTTGAGGCCTTCGCGATTCCGCCGTCCTTCCTGTTCTTCCACTGGACCACCGAGAACTACGCAACGGTTCAGGAGCGCAGCGACTATTTCCTCCACGCGATGAACTCGATCATCATCGCCGGCGGTTCGACGCTCATTGCGCTATTGATCGCGATCCCTGCGGCCTGGTCGATGGCGTTCTCGCCGACCAAGCGCACCAAGGACATCCTGCTCTGGATGCTCTCGACCAAGATGATGCCACCGGTCGGCGTGTTGGTGCCGATCTACCTGATCTACAAGTCCTTCGGCCTGCTCGATTCCCGCATCGGCCTGGTTTTCATCCTGTGCCTCGGAAACTTGCCGATCGTGATCTGGATGCTCTTCACCTATTTCAAGGAGATCCCGCGCGACATCCTGGAAGCCGCGCGCATGGACGGCGCCACCATCGGCCGCGAGCTGGTCTATGTCCTGACGCCGATGGCGATCCCGGGGCTTGCATCGACCATGCTGCTGAACCTGATCCTTGCCTGGAACGAGGCGTTCTGGACGCTCAATCTGTCGACCTCGAACGCTGCGCCGCTCACCACGTTCATCGCGTCCTATTCGAGCCCGGAAGGGCTGTTCTGGGCAAAGCTGTCGGCGGCGTCGACGCTGGCGATTGCGCCCATTCTCGTCCTCGGTTGGTTCAGCCAGAAGCAGCTCGTGCGCGGGCTCACCTTTGGCGCGGTAAAGTAGGAAGGGCTGCCGGATCATGGGTCAGATCACACTTCAGGACGTGCAGAAATCCTTCGGCCCCGTGCACATCATCAAGGGCGCGGACCTGGAGATTGCCGACGGGTCGTTCGTGGTGTTCGTGGGGCCATCGGGCTGCGGCAAGACCACGCTCTTGCGGCTGATCGCGGGGCTCGAGGACGTCTCCGGCGGCAAGATCCTGATCGACGGCAAGAACGTGGTCGACACCCCGCCCGCCAAGCGCGGGCTCTCGATGGTATTCCAGTCCTATGCGCTCTATCCGCATATGAGCGTGCGCGGCAACATCGGCTTCGGCCTGAAGATGGCGGGGCTGGCCAAGGACGAGATCAACCGCAAGGTCGAGGCCGCCGCCGCGACGCTGAACCTCACGCCCTATCTCGACCGCAAGCCGCGCGAGCTCTCCGGCGGCCAGCGCCAGCGCGTCGCGATCGGGCGTGCCATCGTCCGCGAGCCCAAGGCGTTTTTGTTCGACGAGCCACTCTCCAATCTCGACGCGGCGTTGCGTGTGCAGATGCGCATCGAGGTGACGCGGCTCCAGAAGCAGCTCGGCACCACCGCGGTCTACGTCACCCACGACCAGGTCGAGGCCATGACCATGGCCGACAAGATCGTGGTGCTTAACGGCGGCAAGATCGAGCAATACGGCTCGCCGCTGGAGCTCTACGAGAAGCCGGCCAACCTTTTCGTCGCCGGCTTCATCGGCTCGCCCAAGATGAACTTCGTCACCGGCGAGCACGCCCTGCAGAAGGGCGCGGCAACGATCGGGGTGCGGCCGGAGCATCTCAAGATCGAGCGCGACGGTGCCGGCGGCTGGCAGGGAACGATCGCGGTGGCCGAGCATCTCGGCAGCGACACCTTCCTCTATGTCGATGCCGGTCCGCTCGGCATGCTGACGGCGCGCTACATCGGTGAATTGAGCCTGCACGCCGGCGACCATGTATCGCTGGTGCCGGAGCCCCCGCGCATCCATCGCTTCGACGCAAGCGGCAACGCGGTCAGGCTCTGACAAGAACCGGCAAAAAAGACAAGAATCGGAAAGAACAACATGTACCTGGAAAAATTCAAGCTGAACGGGAAGACGGCGTTCATCACCGGCGGCGGGCAGGGCATCGGGCTCGCCTGCGCGGAAGCGCTGGCTGAAGCCGGCGCCAGGGTGGTCATCGGCGATCGTGACAGCAAGGTCGCCGATGATGCGAAAGCCAGCCTGAAAGCGAAGGGCTACGACATCGAGACGGCGATCATGGACGTCACCGATACCAAGCGCGTGGCGGAAGTGGCCAACGACCTCGTTGCCCGCCATGGCAAGGTCGACATCCTCGTCAACAACGCCGGCATCGCCCGCAGCGAGACACCCGCCGAGACCGTGACCGACGAGCACTGGCTCAATGTGATCGACGTCAATCTCAACGGCACCTTCTGGTGCTGTCGTGAGTTCGGCAAGCACATGCTCAAGGCGAAGAGCGGCGCCATCGTCAATGTCGGATCGATGTCCGGCTTCATCGTCAACAAGCCGCAGGAGCAGTCCTTCTACAATGCGTCCAAGGCCGGCGTGCACCATCTGACGAAATCGCTGGCCGCCGAATGGGGCGCGCGCGGCATTCGCGTCAACGCGGTGGCGCCGACCTACATCGAGACGCCGCTCAACGCCTTCGTGAAGAGCAATCCGAGAATGTACGACGCCTGGATCGGTGGAACCCCGATGGCGCGGATGGGGCAGGTCGAGGAGATCGCCTCGGTGGTGCTGTTCCTCTCGTCCGAGGCCGCGAGCCTGATGACCGGCAGCATCGTGCTGGTGGATGGCGGCTACACTTGCTGGTAGGCTTGCGTCAAAACTGACGAGAGCTTCCGGGGGCGACAATGCCGCGAGCGTATATCGGCGTCGATGTAGGGACCACGAGCGCGCGGGCAGGGGTGTTCGACGAGGCGGGCACCTTGCTGGCGATCGCACGGCATCCGATCAGGATATGGCACGAGGCGGGTGACATCGTCGAGCAGTCGTCCCAGGATATCTGGGACGCTTGCACGGCGTCGGTACGGGCCGCGATGGCGGAAGCTGCGATCGCGCCCGGCAGCGTCGGCGGTATCGGTTTCGACGCTACCTGCTCCCTCGTGGTGCTCGACCGGCAAGGCGAGCCGCTCACTATCAGCACCTCCGGCGACCGGCAGCGCAACGTCATCGTCTGGATGGATCACCGCGCCACGGCCGAGGCGCGGCTGATCAACGAGACCGGTGACGCCGTGCTGCGCTATGTCGGCGGCTCGATCTCGCCAGAGATGGAAATGCCGAAACTGCTGTGGCTGAAGCGGCATATGCGCGCGAGCTTCGACGCTGCAGGGCACTTTTTCGATCTGGCAGACTACTTGACCTGGCGCGCCACCGGTTCGCTGCAACGCTCGACCTGCACCGTCACCTGCAAATGGAACTATCTCGCCCATGACGGCGGCGGCTGGAGCGCGCCATTCTTCAAGCGGATCGGCCTGTCGGACTTCGTCAACGAGAAATACGCCCGCATTGGCACCGAGATCGTCGCGCCCGGCACGCGGCTCGGCGCCGGTCTAACCGGTACGGCAGCTGCCGATCTTGGCTTGTCACCGGGCACACCGGTCGGAGCGTCCCTGATCGATGCCCATGCCGGCGGCATTGGCGCAATCGGCGGCCGCGACGGATCGGGCGGGATGAGCGACGTTGGCGACCGTCTCGCCTACATCATGGGAACGTCGGCCTGCATCATGGCGACGACGAAAGAACCGTGCTTCGTGCCGGGCGTGTGGGGTCCTTATTACTCCGGCATGGTGCCGAATTTCTGGCTTAACGAGGGCGGGCAGTCGGCTGCGGGCGCCGCGATCGACCATCTTCTCAAATCGCATCCCGGCCACGCCGAGGCGAGCGCGGCCGCGCGCCACGAGGGTCTCGACCTCATCGAGTTCCTCGAACGCCGCATCATCGCGCGCGCCGGCGGCGCCAGCCGCGCCGCGCTGCTGGCCCGCGATGTCCATGTGCTTCCCGAGTTCATCGGTAACCGCTCGCCCTATGCCGACCCTGAAACGCGCGCGGTAATCGCAGGCCTCGATCTCGACACCGACATCGCCTCGATGGAGCGGCTCTTCGTCGCTGGCCTCTGCGGTCTCGCCTATGGGCTTGCCGAGGTGATCGAGGCCTTTGCCGCGCATGGCGTCCACTCCAGCATCATGATCATGGGCGGCGGCGCAAGCCGCAGTCCGCTGGTGCGGCAGATCATGGCCGATACAACCGGCCTCACCGTGGCGCTGCCGCAGACCGGGGAGCCGGTGCTGCTCGGCGCTGCCATGCTCGGCGCGATCGCCGGTGGCGCCTACGCCTCGATCGGGGAGACCATGGCAAAGATGTCGGCGCTGGGACGGAAGAGCGAGCCGACCACGCCCGACATCGCCGCCTTCCACGCCCGCAAGCGCGAGGTCTACAGATTGCTGCGCGAGGTCGATCGCGGCAGCCGCGCCGCGATGCGTGGAATGGCCGGAGGTTGAAACGGATGTTGATTTCCTGCGGCGACGCGCTGATCGATTTCGTCCCGACGCGGAACACCGACGGGCGCGAAGCGGTGATGCCGGCGGTCGGCGGCTCCTGCCTCAACGTCGCAATCGGCATGGCGCGGCTCGGCGCGCCGACCGGCTTTGTCGGTGGGATCTCGACGGACATGTTCGGGCGCATGATCGCCGACCACGCCGCTGCCTCCAATGTCGAGCTCGCGCTCGCCACCCGCAGCGAACACCAGACCACGCTCGCCTTCGTTCGCATCGTCGCCGGCGAGTCGCATTACGCCTTCTACGACGCCGAGACCGCGACGCGGAATTGGACCTACCGGCGCGGCTCCATTCCATTCGCGACCGTCGAAGCGCTCCATGTCGGCTCGACCACGCTCGTCAATGACCAGGGCGCGACCGAGACCAGGGCCCTGATCGCGGGCGCACGAGCGTCCTCGACGATCTCCTTTGATCCGAACTGCCGGCCCAACCTCGTGAAGGACAGGCCGGCTTATCTCGCCCGCATGACCGAGTTTGCGGCCAGCGCCGATCTCATCAAGATGTCGGACGTCGATTTTGCCTATCTGTTCGCCGACGAGCCGTATCACCAGCGAGCGAGCACGCTGCTCGCACGCGGCGCGAGCCTCGTCGTCATCACCCGTGGGGACAACGGTGCGATCGCGTGGCATGCGGGGGCAGGGCAGATCGAGGTCGCCGCCCCCAAAGTCGTGGTCGCCGACACCATCGGCGCAGGTGACAGTTTTCAGGCGGCGTTGTTGTTCGCCCTGCACAAGCAGGGACGTCTCGCCCGACAGCAACTGAAGGATATCGGCGCAGACGAGCTTCGCCGCGCGCTGACCTTTGCCGCCAACTGCGCCGGGCTGACCTGCACCCGCCCGGGCGCCGATCCGCCCTGGAGCCACGAGATTAGTTGGAGCTCGTAGGCCGCGTCACATCCGCGCGACCGCCTTCTCGGCACATTTCAGGAAGGTGCGGATCAGCGGACTCTGGGAGTCGCGCCGCCAGCAGACCGCGATGTCGATGGAATCGGTCGCATCCCGCAGCGGCCGGAATACGACCCCGCGCGGCGCGCCGAGCTGGGCGCAGGCGGGCAGGATGGCCAGGCCTTCACCGGCGAGAACCAGGCTCATCGCCGAATGCACCGTCTCCACCCGGCTCGCAATCGGCATCACGATCTGATGCCGCCGCAGCAGGGCCGCGACTGCGGAGGAGGAGGGGTCCCGCTCCGGCGGCGGCAGCGCGATCAGCGGACGGCCCTGTAGTCGTGTCATTGGCACCGCGCTCAGGCGCGCAAGCGGCGAACGGTTTGGCACCGCCAGCATGAACGGCTGCGCGCCGATTCGGGCCACCTGAATCTCGGGATGGTTGATGGCTGGCATGCACAGCGCGGCGGTGACGCTGCGGTCGAGCAGACGCGGCTCGCGCGTCGTGGCACTGAGCTCGGCGAAATCGAGATCGACGCCGGGAATGGATCGCCGCAACTCCGGGATGAGACGCGGCAGCATCGCGTTCGCCAGCACGAACATGTAGCCGACGGACAGCCGACCACGGCTGCCGGCCGCGACCGCGCGCGCGGCTTCGATGCCGTCGGCTGCCAGCGCCAGCGCCTCGCCGGCGCGCGCCAGCAGCGCCTGGCCCGCTTCGGTCAAATCCATGCCGCGCGTGCCACGGCGGAACAGCGGCGCGCCGACCTCGGCCTCCAGCTTGCGGATCTGGACCGAGAGCGGCGGCTGCGCCATCCGCAGCCGCTCGGCAGCCTTGCCGACACTGTGCGCCTCGGCGACGGCGACGAAATAGCGGAGCCGGCGAAGATCCATTGGCATACCGAAAACGTATGGGTTGGTGTGCAAAATCGTATTGGACGCCGAGTTAACAAAACTGTCATCCTCGCTGTCAATGCTATCGGCCAACGGCGGCCGGCTTCGGAGCGATGTGACGATGAACGGCGATCCTTGCCTGCTATCCGCAACCATGCTGCGCGGCCTCATCGCGACAAAGCAGATCTCGCCCGTCGAGCTCACCCGTGCGGTGCTCGCCCGTGCCGAGGCGCTCCAGCCCGAGCTGAACTGCTTCATCACGATCTGCGGCGACGAGGCGCTTGCCGCCGCGCGCGAGGCCGAGCGCAAGCTGATGGCCGGCGAGCCGCTCGGCCTGCTGCACGGCATCCCCGTCACCGTCAAGGACATCGTCAACACCAGGGGCGTGAAGACCAGTTTCGGCGCCATTCCTTACAAGGACAATGTTCCGGACGAGGATGCCGTCGCGGTTGCGCGGCTCCGTGCGGAAGGCGCCATCCTGATCGGCAAGACCACCACGCCGGAATTCGGCAGCAAATGCTTGACCGACTCGCCGCTGTTCGGCCGCACCCGCAATGCGTGGAGCGCCGAGCGCTCGTCGGGCGGCTCCAGCGGCGGCGCGGCGGTGGCCGTGGCGAGCGGCATCGGACCGCTTGCGATCGCGACTGATGGCGGCGGCTCGACGCGAATTCCCGCCGCCTGCAATGGTGTGGTGGGTTTGAAGCAGGGCAACGGCGTCATCCCGCACAGCCAGGCGCTGGACGTGTTCGGCAACCAGACTTATGTCACGCCGATGACGCGGACCGTCGCCGACACCGCGCTGATGATGCAGGCGATGGCCGGCGAGGATCCTTGCGATCCCTGGTCGATCGGCGTTCCCGTGCCGGACTTCATCGGCACGGCCGCCCCGCGCGGCGATCTGCGTGGGCAGAAAATCCTGTATTGTCTGTCGCCGCCCGGACGCCCTGTCTCTGCCGACGTCGCAGCCAGCTTCAAGGCGAGTCTCGATCGACTCACGGGCCTGGGTGCCGAGCTCGAGGAGTTTTCGGGCGAGGGGTTCGACATCGAGCCGATCTGGCGCGCCATCAACCACACGGTCTGGCGCACGCGCTTTGCCAAACTCGCGGCCGAACATGGGGACCAGCTGAGCGAGGCCTTCCTCAAGCAGCTCGCGCTTGCCACCGACGTCAGCGGCGTCGCCTATCAGGAGGCGATGTTCGCGCGTACGGCGCTGTTCCGCCGGGTGCAATCCCTGCTTGCGCGCGGGCATCTCTTGGCCACGCCGACCATCACCCGTACGGCGCTGCCGATCAAGCAGGACCTGTTCGGCACCATCGAGATCGACGGGGCGCATTTCGACAGCATCCGGCCGCACTGGTTCCCCTGGACCATGCCGTTCAACATGACCGGACACCCCGCGATCAGTCTGCCCTGCGGCTTCGGCCGCGACGGCCTGCCGATCGGCTTGCAACTCGTAGGCCGCTTCCGCAGCGATGCTGACTTGCTGCGCGTGAGCGCGCTGTTCGAGGCGTCGCAGGGCCTTCTGTCCCGCTGGCCCGGCTGAGGTGAGGCACATGCTGCAAAGGACTTGTTTGCAAAGCACTTGCCTCCGGTGCCCGGACATGTTGATCGTGCTGCGAATGAGCCCTGAATCCGAGCGCGCATGAACGTATTTGTCCCAATGCGGCATGACGCCCGCAATCCCGTCGGTGTCGTCCTGGCTTTCGCCAGGACGACGTCGGAGCTCGTGAGCGCATGAGCGTATTTGTCCTCCGACGTCTGCTGACCTTGCTGGCGACCCTGGTCGGCGCGTCCGTGATCATTTTCCTGGTGTTGGATGCTCTCCCGGGCAACGCCGCGCAGATGCTGATGGGCGCCGATGCCTCGGCCGACGCGGTGCGTGCGCTCACCGTCAAGCTCGGGCTCGACCAGCCGCTGGCGGTTCGCTATCTGCAGTGGATCAAGGGGCTGCTCGTCGGCGATCTCGGCAATTCCTATGTCTACGGCACGCCGGTCGCAAGCCTGATTGCGGAGCGGCTGGTGCTGACCATTCCGCTCGCGATGATGTCCATGCTGATCACCGTGACGCTGGCGCTGTCGGCCGGCATCTACACCGCCGCCAACCACAACAAGCTCGGCGACGTCGGCGTGATGTCGCTGACGCAGGTGGGCATCGCGCTGCCGAATTTCTGGTTCGCGATCCTGCTGGTGCTGTTGTTTTCGGTGCGGCTGCAATGGCTGTCCGCGGGCGGTTTCCCCGGTTGGGAGGACGGCATCTGGCTCGGAATCAAGTCGCTGCTGATGCCGGCGGTGTCGCTCGCGGTGGTGCAGGCCGCGATCCTCGCACGCGTCACGCGCTCGGCCGTGCTGGAAGTGCTGCGTGAAGACTTCGTCCGCACGGCGCGCGCAAAGGGCCTCGGCAAGCGCGAGGTGCTGTGGCGTCACGTGCTGCGCAACGCCATGATCCCCGTGATGACGGTGATGGGCCTGCAATTCGCCAATCTGCTCGCCGGCACCATCGTGATCGAGAACGTGTTCTATCTGCCGGGCCTCGGCCGCCTGATTTTTCAGTCGATCGCCAACCGCGACCTCATCGTGGTGCGCAACTGCGTAATGCTGCTCGCGACTATGGTCGTCATCGTCAATTTCGTGGTCGACGTGCTCTATGCCTTCGTCGATCCCCGCATCAAGGTTCACGACCTGTGAGCGCGCCGCTGACCACCCTGGTCGACGCGCCGGCCATCGCGCGCCCTCTGCCGGCCCGGACCTTCTGGCGCCGCGCGCTGCATCATCGCAGCTTCGTGCTCGGCGGCGCGCTGAGCCTGCTGGTTCTCGCCTCGGCGCTGCTGTCGCTGCTGTGGACGCCCTGGTCGCCTTATGAGATCGACATCGCGTCAAAGCTCCGGCCCCCCTCGGCCGCGCACTGGCTCGGCACCGACGTCTTCGGCCGCGACATCGTCTCGCTGCTCCTCGCCGGCGCCCGCTCCACCATCATGGTCGGCATCATCGCGGTCAGCATCGGCCTCACCTTCGGCGTCTGTCTCGGCCTGATCGCGTCGGCCAAGCGCGGCTGGACCGAAGAGATCATCATGCGCTTCTCCGATTTCACCTTCGCCTTTCCGGCCGTGCTCTCCGCCATCATGCTCGCCGCGGTCGTTGGGCCGGGCATGGTGACCTCGATCGTCGCCATCGGCATCTTCCAGATCCCGACGCTGATCCGGCTGACGCGCGGCTCGGCCAATGCGATCTGGGCGCGCGAATTCGTGCTGGCCGCGCGCGCGGCGGGGAAGGGCAAGTTTCGCATCACCATCGAGCACGTGCTGCCCAACATCCTGTCGATCCTGATCGTGCAGGCGACGATCCAGTTTGCGCTCGCGATCCTTGCCGAGGCCGCCTTGTCCTATCTCGGTCTCGGCACGCAGCCGCCGCAGCCGTCCTGGGGACGGATGTTGAATGACGCGCAGACACTGCTGTTCCAGTCGCCGATGCTCGCGGTCTATCCGGGTGCTGCGATCGCGATCGCGGTGCTCGGTCTCAATCTGCTCGGCGACGGGTTGCGCGATCTGCTCGATCCACGACTGGCGCGGGAGCGATGACGATGGGCGAGCGCTCGACCATGCCGTTGATCGAGGTCGAAAATCTCGGCGTGCGCCTCAATACCAGCCGCGGGCCGGCACAGGCCGTGCGCGGCGTCAGCTTTGCCCTGAAGCGCGGCGAGACGCTCGGGCTCGTCGGTGAATCCGGCTGCGGCAAGTCGGTCACCGCGTTGTCGCTGATGGGGCTGCTGCCGGACAGCGCGTCCGTCATCGGCAGCATCAAGCTGGATGGCGGCGAGCTCGCCGGATTGTCGGACGCGGACTATTGTCGGCTGCGCGGCAATCGCATCAGCATGATCTTCCAGGAGCCGATGACCGCGCTCAACCCGATGCACACGATCGGCCACCAGGTCGCCGAGCCGCTGCGGCGTCACAGGAAATATTCGGCATCGCAGGCGCGCAAGGAAGCGATCGCCTTGCTCGAGCGCGTCGGGCTGCCTGATCCGGCCAGGCGTGTCGACGCCTATCCGCACCAGTTTTCCGGCGGCCAGCGTCAGCGCGTCACGATTGCGATGGCGCTCGCCTGCGAGCCGGACCTTCTGATCGCGGACGAGCCGACCACGGCGCTCGACGTCACTATCCAGGGCCAGATCCTCGACCTCATCGCCGATCTCGTCGAGGAGCGCGGCATGTCCATGATCCTGATCTCGCACGATCTCGGCGTCATCGCCGAGAACGTGCAACGCATGATGGTGATGTACGGCGGCACGATCATCGAGAGCGGACCGACCGACGAGGTGTTCCGCCGGATGGGCCATCCCTACACGCAGGGCCTGTTCCGCGCCCGACCGAAGCTCGGCGCGCGCAAGGGGACGCGGCTGACGACGATATCCGGCACGGTGCCGGAGCTCGCCGATCTGCCTTCCGGTTGCACCTTCGCCGATCGGTGCCCGCTCGTGATCGAGCAGTGCCGGGCCGCGCTTCCACCGATGGTGGACGTCGGACCGGGCCATTTCGTGCGCTGCATCCGGACCGACGTGTCCATGGCCGAACGCGTCGGAGCGCTGACCGCATGAGCACGGCGCCTCTTCTCGACGTGAAGGATCTCGAGCAGCGCTACACGCTGCCGCGCGAAAGCGTGTTCCGCCCGCCGGGGCAGGTGCGTGCGCTCAACGGTGTCAGCGTGCGGGTCGACGCCGGCAAGAGCCTCGGTATCGTCGGCGAATCCGGCTCCGGCAAGTCGACCTTCGCGCGCGTGGTGATGGCGCTGGAGCGGCCGACATCGGGGCAGGTCGCGCTGCTCGGCCGCGACCTCAACCGCATCTCCGCTGACGAGCTGCGCCGAGCCCGCCGCGATTTCCAGATGGTGTTCCAGGATCCCTACGGATCGCTGGATCCACGCCAGACCATCGCGCGTATCGTTGCCGAACCGCTGACCGTATTGGAGGGGATTGATCGCACGACGCTTCGTGCCCGCGTCTCCGCGGTGCTGCGGCAGGTGGGCCTGCGCGATGCCGACATGGAGAAATATCCGCACGAATTCTCCGGCGGCCAGCGCCAGCGCATCGCCATCGCGCGCGCGCTGATCACCCAGCCGAAGCTGATCGTCGCCGACGAGCCGGTCTCCGCGCTCGACGTCTCCGTGCAGGCGCAAGTCTTGAACCTGATGCAGGACCTCCAGGAACAGTTCGGCCTGAGTTACGTCCTGATCAGCCACGATCTGGCCGTCGTCGACTATCTCTGCGACGAGGTCGCGGTGATGTATCTCGGCCGCATCGTCGAGCAGGGCCGTCCCGAGGATCTGTTCGAGAGCTGCGCCCATCCCTATACGCGAGCGCTACTGGATGCCGTGCCGCGGGTGCGCGCCGGCGGCGGCCGGCGGCGGCGCGGGGCCCAGGCAATCGCCTCGCAATCGGTGGTCGCGACCGGGTGCCCCTATGCCTCGCGATGCGCGCTCGCTGACCAGCATTGCCGCGAGGTTCTGCCTGAGCTACGCAAGGTGGGCGAGACGCATCTGGCCGCCTGCCACAAGGCGGAAGCCGTGATGGCGTTGCCGCAGTTGCCCGCGGAAGGTTAGTGTCCGGGGCGGAATTGGCGTAGGCTGGGACGAGATGAAGGCCGGGGAGTTACGCATGTTCAGGAAACTATCGATTGTCGCATTCGCCGCCACGCTTGCCTTGGCGCCGTTGCCGGTGCTGGCGCAGAGCAAGAAGGACAGCGTCGTCATGGCGATGACGCTGGAGCCGCCGGGGCTCGATCCCACCAACGCGGCCGCCGCCGCGATCGCCGAGGTCACGCTCTACAACATCTACGAGACGCTGACCAAGATCAACGAGGACGGCTCGACCTCGCCATTGCTGGCGGAGAGCTGGACGGCCTCGCCCGATCTGAAGACCTATACGTTCAAGCTGCGCAAGGGAGTCAAATTCCACAATGGCGAGCCGTTCGACTCGGCCGCCGTGAAGTTCTCGTTCGAGCGCAATGCCGTCGCCAGCAGCACCAACAAGGACAAAAGCCTCTTCCAAGGCTTCGAGAAGGTCGATGCGCCCGATGCCGACACGGTCGTGATCACCCTGAAGAATTCAGAGCCTAACCTGCCGTTCCTGCTGGGGCAGGCGAGCGGCTCGATCGTCGAGCCGAAGAGCGCTGCCACCAATATCACGCAGCCGGTTGGGACCGGGCCCTATCAGTTGGGCGCCTGGGCCAAGGGCTCCTCGATGACTCTGACCAAATGGGCCGACTATCGCAACGCCGCAGCGATCAAGCTGTCGAAGGTGACGATCCGCTTCATCTCCGATCCGTCGGCGCAGACGGCCGCGCTGCTGTCGGGCGACGTCGATGCTTTTCCGCGCGTCTCAGCCCAGCGCACCATCGCGCAGTTCAAGGCCGATCCGCGCTTCAACGTCCTGGTCGGCGGCTCCCGCGCCAAGACCATCGTCGCCATCAACCACCGCAAGAAGCCGCTCGACGATGTCCGCGTCCGCCGTGCGATCCTTGCCGCGATCGATCGCAAGGCGATGATCGACGGCGCGGTCGACGGTTTCGGCACGCCGATCGGCAGCTTCTACGTCCCGACCGCACTCGGCTATGTCGACACGACAGGCATTAACCCCTACGACCCCGAGAAGGCCAAGAAGCTGCTGGCCGAAGCCGGTGTCACCACGCCGCTCGAACTGTCGCTGAAGCTGCCGCCCCCGCCTTATGCGCGGCAGGGCGGCGAGATCCTCGCGGCCCAGCTCGCCAAGGTCGGCATCATCGCCAAGATCGAGAACGTCGAATGGGCGCAATGGCTGTCGCAGGTGTTCGCCGGCAACGGTCCGCACAATTTCGACCTCACCATCGTCAGCCATGTCGAGCCGTTCGATCTCGTCAAGATCACCGAACAGGACTACTATCTCGGCTACAACAACGCGGCGTTCAACGCGCTCTACAAGCAGATCGTGTCGACGCCGGATGAAGCCGCCCGTGCCAAGCTTCTCGGCGATGCCCAGCGCATGCTGGCCACCGACGCGGTCTCCGGCTATTTGTACCAGCCGCAGCTGATCACCATCACCAACAAGAAGCTGAAGGGCGTCTGGAAGGACGTGCCCCAGTACGAGAACGATTTCTCGACGTGGGCGTGGGAGTAGGGGGCTGCTGGGTCGATTGCGCGATTTCGGTGACGATCTCTCCAACGGAAGAGATCGTCACGAGACCGGTCCAAACAAAAACCTGAAAAACAACCCCATGCACAGTAGCCGGGGGTAGTCATTTCAATGGCTTGCGCGTCACGCGATCAGATGGTTTGCGGCGATGCCGTTGATGCGTCGGGCAAAACACTGGCATGATGGCATCATCGAGGAAGGCCGCGCCCGCCTGGTTGATTGCGCCGGCCCGATGCTCCCCCGACTTTGAACGTTCGGAACCCCCATGCGTTAGCTCGGCGCAGGATGGCCGCAGGCCGTGCGATCCGGCGCGAGGGTATGCGGAGTTCGGTTCTTGCTCAAACTGTACAGGTGGCCATCCGACGAATGGCAGAAGATCGGCGCGGAGATGCCGTCCGAGATCATCTGGGCTGATCTTTTGGACGCGACCGCGGAAGAAAAGCAGTTCGTCGAACGATTGCTCGGGATCCGCGTTCCGTCCGAGGATTCGCTCAGCGAGATCGAAGCGTCGAGCCGCCTGATCCTCGACAACGGCACGCTCTATCTCAGCTCGCCGGCGGTTCGGCTCAACGAGGACAACGAGGCCGAGATCACGCCGGTGGGATTCGTCATCGGCCCGCGCGTGCTGGTGACGGTGCGCTTCGCGCAGCTGCCGATCTTCGACGACATCGGCAAGCGTATCGGCTCCGATGACAGCCTGGAGAACGGCATGTGCGTGTTCGCCAGCCTGGTCGAGGCCATGGTCGACCGCGGGGCCGATGTCCTTGAGCATCTCGGCGCCAAGGTCGACAGGCTCTCGCGGGGCGTCTTCAAAGGTGGGCTCGTCCGCACCAAGCGGCCGGTTCGCTCCAGCCGGCGGATGCGCGAGGCGCTGGAGAACATCGGAGAGCTGGCCGATCGGCTCGCCAAGGCGCGCGATGTCCTGCTTGGCGTCGGCCGCATCGCTTCATTCGCCGGCGATGTCGGGGGTGAATGGATCACCGCCGCGTCGAAGAAGCGCCTCGAGGCCGTCTCCAAGGATGTCGCTTCGCTCGGCGATTATGAGACGCGATTGTCGGACAAGATCCAGCTTCTGCTCGATGCCGTGCTCGGCTTCATCAACATCCAGCAGAACGAGCTGTTCAAGATCCTGACCATCGTCTCGGTCGTCGGCGTGCCGCCTACGATCATGGTCGGCATCTGGGGCATGAACTTCAAGCACATGCCGGAACTGGACTGGACGTTCGGCTATCCGCTGGCGTGGCTCGCCATCATTGCCAGCGGCGTGCTGCCGCTGATCTGGTTCAAGCGCCGCGGCTGGTTCGAGTGAAGCCGCGGCGCACCGCTCGAAAACGATGCGCCGCTTTTTCGGGATCAGACGACTTCGACGGCGAATTTGCCGATCCAGTCGCGGGCGAGCGTCACATCGGCTTGCGACAATTGATGGCCCGCCGGCAGGACCTTGTGTTCGACCCGGGCTCCGGCTTCCGACAACAGCGAGGCGAGCTTCCCCGAATTGCTCCCCGGAACGATCGGATCAGCCTGCCCCGACAGAAGCAGGACGGGCTTGCCGCCGAGCTCAGCCTTCGGCGGATCCGACAGCGGCACCATCGCGCGGAGCAGGATCGCGCCTGCCAGCGCATCCGGCTCCAGCAGCAACAGCGCGGCCGCGATGTTGGCACCGTTGGAGAAGCCGACCGCAACCGGCGCGGCGAGGCCATATCGATGCCGTGCCTCCGCGACGAAGTCGCCGAGTTCGTGCGCGCGGCGGCGCACGTCGTCCTCGTCGAACACGCCCTCGGCAAGGCGGCGGAAGAAACGCGGCATGCCGTGCTCGAGCACGCGGCCGCGCGGCGAGAGCAGGGCCGAGCCGGGCGAGATCATCCTGCCGAGCCCGAGCAGATCGTTCTCGTCGCCACCGGTGCCGTGCAGCAGCAGGAGTGGAGGGGAGCCCGCGCTGGTCGCGGGCTCGAAACGATGGACGAATGAACTCTCGGTCATGACACGCTCTCTGCCAAATTCGGCAACACAGCCTCGATCTGCTTGCGCTGCGCTTCGAGGAAGCTCGGCAGCTTGAGGTCGCGTCCCAGCGTCGCGACGGGCTCGTCGACGGCGAAGCCGGGGATATCGGTCGCGATCTCGAACAGCACGCCGCCGGGCTCGCGGAAGTAGATCGAGCGGAAGTAGTTGCGGTCCCGCTGTTCGGTCGGGTGCAGGCCGTGATTGCTCACGAGCCTTTGCGCCATCTTGCCCTGCTCGGCGTCGTCGACCGCGCGGAAGGCGATGTGATGCACGGAGCCGCCACCTTGGTGCCCGCGCAAAAAGCCCTTGGCCTCGTAGATGTCGACGACGCTGCCTTCGACATCGCCCGGTGCCTTGAAGCGGATCACGGAGCCTTCGCGCGCCATCTCCTTGAAGCCGAACACGTCGGTGAGGACGGCAGCCGTTTTTGCCGCGCTGTCGAGCAACAAGGTCACGCCGTGGAAGCCGCGGATCGCATGTTCGGCGGGAACGTCGCCGTTGCTCCAGCCGGGCTCGCTCTCGGCACCGGGAATGCCGACGAGCGCGAGGGCCATGCCATCAGGGTCTGTGAACGGCAGCACGGACTCGCCAAAGCGCTTCTCCAGCGCCTCGTAGGCGATGCCCTTCTCGACGAAGCGCTGCGTCCAATAGCCGAGCGAGCGTTGCGGCACGCGGAAGGCGGTCTGGTGCGTCTCGCCGACGCCGCGGCGCCCGGCCGGCACGCCGGCCCAGGGAAAGAAGGTCAGGATGGTGCCGGGGCGGCCGGTCTCGTCGCCGTAGTAGAAGTGATAGGTGCCGGGATCGTCGAAATTGACCGTCTTCTTGACGAAGCGCAGGCCGAGATCCCGGGTGTAAAAGCCGAAATTCCTGATGGGGTCGCCCGCGATCGCGGTCACGTGGTGCAGTCCAGACATTGTCGTCCTCCTGAATTCGGGGAGCGGTCTTGCTCTGACCGGAAATATCGTGCCGCTTTGGATTGGAGACAATCCATGCAAATATGACGTCTATGTCTACGATTTGGAAACAATCAGCCGAGGCAGCCCATGGATAAGGTCGCCAGCCTCGGGGCCTTCGTAAAGGTGGTCGAAAGCGGCAGTTTTGCCGAGGCGGGCCGGCAGTTGCGGCTGTCGCGCTCCGCGATCAGCAAATACATCGCCGACCTCGAAGAAAGCCTCGGCGTGCAGCTCCTGAATCGGACCACGCGCCATGCGAGCCCGACCGAGAACGGCCAGCGCTATTTTGAGCGCGCGGTCGTCATCCTGTCGGAGATCAAGGCTGCCGACCAGGCCGTGGCGCAAGCCCAGTCGGCGCCGCGCGGCCTGTTGCGCGTCAACGCGCCGATGTCGTTCGGCACTCTGCGGCTCGGGCCGGTGCTTGCCGATTTCATGGCGCGATATCCGGAGCTGCAGCTCCAGCTCGTGCTCAGCGACGATCTGCTCGATCCCGTCCAGGACGGCTTTGACGTGACCTTGCGGATCGCCGAATTGGAATCCTCGAGTTTGATCGCGCGTAAAATCATGCCGGTGGCGCGCATGATCTGCGCTTCGCCCGATTATCTCGCACGTCACGGCACACCGAAACATCCGCAGGATCTGCGCGAACATGCCTCGCTCACCTACGGCTTCCTGCTTACGGGCAATCAGTGGAAGCTCACCGGCACCGATGGCGATCACTGGATCCAGCCGGCCTGGTCGCTCTGCGTCAACAATGCCGAAGTGCTGCGTGATGTCGCAATCAAGGGCAGGGGGCTCGCGCTGCTCCCGGAGTTCATCGCCGCCGATGCCTTGAGGAAGGGCGAGCTGCGAACGGTGCTGGACGATTTTTCTGCGCCGCCGCTTGCGCTCTATGCGGTGTATCCGCCGACCCGGCATCTGTCGGTGAAAGTGCGGCTGTTCATTGATTTCCTGGTCGAGCGGTTTGGGCGGGAGGATGAAGCGTCGGGCCGATTAAAATGACCCGCGCGGAAGGACCGAGCCGAGATATGTCGGCTCCGCGCGGCTCGCTGCTCTATTTTTTGGTATCGAGAAATTGGCGTATCGCCTGCACGGTCGCCGCCGGTTGCTCTTCCATCAGCCAATGACCGGCGTCCGGAATGACCAATTCGGTGACGTCAGTCGCGGCGTTTCGCATCACGACGGCCTCTGTCGCACCGAAGGATTTTTCGCCCCCGACAGCCAGCACGGGAATGGTCAACTTGGTCGCGATCGCCTTCTTATTGTCTTCGGCGTCGGTGCGGATCGACCTGAACTGGGCGAACGCAGCACGCATGGCGCCCGGCCGCGCATAGAGCTCCGCGTAATGACGGCGTGTCGCTTCCGCGATCCTGGAGGGCGTGCCCGCGAAGTCATTCCAGAAGCGGTCGAGGTAGATGCGCTCGCGGCCCTTGACCAGCCGCTCCATGTCCAGGCCTCCGAGATCAAAATGCCAGAGCTGCGGGCTGCGCACCACCTCGTCCCACGGCGGCACCCCGGGCACCGGGGCATCCATGACGATCAGCTTCTCGGTCAGGTCGCGATACCGGGCCGCGTAGGCATAGGCCACCATGGTTCCGATGTCGTGGCCGACGACGGCGGCCTTTTCGATGCCGAGCGCTGCGAGAACGGCCCGCATGTCGGCCGCCTGGGTCCATTTGTCGTAGCCATTGTCGGGCTTGCTCGAGAGGCCCATACCGCGCAGATCAGGCACGACAACGGTGTGGTCGCGCACGAGGTCAGCGGCGAGCTTGACCCACATGTCGCCGGTATCACCAAAACCGTGGATCAGGATCACGGCAGGCCCCTGACCGCCGACGCGAACATGAATCTGCGTGCCGTTGGCCGCGATGGTTTTAGTCTTGAAGCCGGCCGGAAACTGTTCGACCTCGGCGCGCGCGGCAGGGGCGAGCAGCATGAGAACAATGGCGAGATATCTTGCGCGCACCGGCGCCTCCGATCATCTTGTATTTCAGTCCAGTGACCGAAGGCTCTTAGGCCGGCCGGAGCAGATCGTCCAGCGCGCTCATCGAGGCCTTTCGAAGCGCGGCGAGCTCGCGGGCGGCACTCTGGCATTCGGGCGTGGACATCGTGACCGCCGCCAGCTCGACCTCACGGCAGCGCTCGAACAAGCGGACCAAGCCGAGCGCACTCGCGCCGCTGCCGAGTTGATGCGCGCAGCGTGCGAGTTGCGTGGCATCGCCAATCACTGCTGCCTTGGCGATGTCCTCGACCAGCTTTTCGCTGGTCTGTTCCAGCAGGTCGTGGAGTTTTGCGATCTGCGCCGCGCCCAGCAGCTCTTTCTGGTCATCGAGGAGATGCCGGTCGATCAACGCGCCTGCGGCGAGTTGCGCCGCCGCTGGCTGGTTCTGGGCATCGTCCTCGATCGCCTCGCGCAGCGCATTGATCAGGATCGGCTTGCTGACGATCTTGGCAATGCCTGCCCCCGCGAGCCGCTCGCGGGCGCGGCGCGACATGTCGGCGGTTACCGCGATGATGCGCGGCATGGTCGGCAGATCGAGCGTTCGGATCCGCGATGCCGCCTCGACGCCGTCCATGTCGGGCATGTGCAGATCCATCAGGATGACATCGAACGCCTGGTCGCGCGCGTGTGCGATGGCCGACGCGCCGTTCGTGGCGATGGTGGCGTGGTGGCCGAGCCTCTTCAACATCGCTTCACCGACCTCGCAATTGACGGGGTCGTCGTCGACCAGCAGCACGCGAAGCTGCCGCGATGGCGGCTGAACCGCGCCTTGCGCGATGTCGGTCGTGGCGAGGCCAAGCGGGACCTCAAGCATGAACGAGCTGCCCGTACCCGGCGTGCTCGCCACCGTCAGCTCGCCGCACATCAGGCGGGTGAGGCGCCGCGCGATCGCCAGTCCAAGGCCGGTGCCGCCGAACCGCCGCGCGATGCTGTCGTCGGCCTGGACGAAATCCTCGAAAATCCGCTCGTGCATGTCGGGCGCGATGCCGATGCCGGTATCGCGAACGGTGATGCGCAGCAGGACATGATCGTCATGTGCCTCGGCGGCCGCGCTCAAGCCGATGACGCCGCGCGGGGTGAACTTGATCGCGTTGCCGATCAGATTGAGCAGGATGCGATTGAGCCGCACCGGATCGCCATGCACGGAGGTGTTGATCGTCGCATCGCAGGCGAGATCGAAGGTCAGGCCCTTGTGAGAGGCCTGCGGACGCATCAGATCGGCGGCCGCTTCGATGAGCTGGTCGAGGCGGAAATCGCGGGTCTCAAGAGTCTCGGCGCTGGCCTCCAGGCGCGCATATTCGAGGATGCCGTCGACCAGCGCGATCAGCGTTTCGCCCGACGCGGCCGCGGTCGTGAGGTGGCGCCGCTGCACTTCGCCGAGGCTGCCGTCGTCGAGCGTTTGCAGCACGCCCATGACGCCGTTCAGCGGCGTTCGTAGCTCGTGGCTGACGACCGCGAGAAAGCGCGATTTGGTCTCGTTGGCTGCGACCGCCGCGCTGCGCGCGCGCTCGGCGGCATCGTGCTCGGCAAGGGCCTGGTCGCGGGTCCTTTCCAGTTCGGAGGTGCGCTCGATCACCTTGCGCTCGAGCGTCGCATAGGATTCGCGCAAGTGAGCGGCCATCCGGTTGAACTGATCGCCGAGCGCCTCCAGCTCGTCGCCGGTCCTGATCGCGAGCCGCAGGCCGAGGTCGCCGCTGCCGATCCGCCGCGCGCCCTGCGTCAGGATCTGGATCGGCACGGTCATACGCCGGCTCAGAAAAAGAGAGACCAGCACCGCACATGCCAGCAGGATGACCAGGAGAAAAGTCGAGCGTCCGATCGACGCATAGATCGGCGCATAGGCTTCGGTGAGCGGCAGCTCGACGAACACCAGCCAGCCCAGCGAGGGGACCGTCGCATAGGTCGACAGCACGCGTTGACCGGACAGATCCTCCTTGACCAGGCCGCCCGAGGGGGGCCCGACGCCATCGAGCGCGGCGCGGACGTCGGCATGGCCGGAGAGATCGCTGCGACGCAACGCCGGCCACAGATCGGGATGCGCGATCAACAACCCCATCCGATCGACCACATAGGCCTTGCCGGTGTTGCCGACCCTGATCCCGGCGACGAGGTCCCAGATGAAGCGAAGATTGACCTCGGCGACAATCACATCGGGCGTGAGACCGGTTCCGCGCGTGGCGAGCGTCATGAACGGCTCGGTGTCACCGAGGAAGTAGACCGGTCCGTAATAGGCGCGGCTTTCATTGGCGCCGCGGAAGGCCTGCGAGGCGGAGAGGTCGGCCTTGCTGCCGATCCTGTCCGCGACGCGGCGCGACACGCGCACCTGCTCGCGGCCTTGGGCGTCGAGCTCGGCGATTTCCGCGATCGCGGGCGAGAGACGCAGGAGGCGGATGGCGTTCAGCCGCTGGTCCTCGTTCGTGGACAGCTCCGGGGGCAGGCGCGAGAGCCACCTGATCTGGTTTTCGATCTGGCCAATGAACTGGCCGATCTGGATCGCGGCGCTTGCTGCCTGCTCGCGCTGGGTCCTCGCCAGAAGCTGCTTCTGCTCGCGATAGGAGAACCAGACGTCGAAGCCGGTGTTGATGGCGAGCGCGGCAGAAGCGAGCGCGACGATCGAGTAGAGGTATTTGCGGAACAGCCGGCCGGCAGGCGGCCGCAAATCTCCCTGGTCGATCGTCTCGTTCACTCGCGGATCTCGTCGGCGCGCGCGAGCAGCGTGAATGGGAGCGTCAAATCCAGCGTGCGGGCGACCGTGCGGTTGATCAGGAGCTCATATTTCCGCGGCGATTGCACCGGCAGATCGCCGGCCTTGGTGCCGCGCAGGATGAGATCGACATAGTCGGCCGAACGCACTTCGAGCGTCGGCCCGTAGCTCATCAGCCCGCCCGCATCCATGAAATAATGAAACGGGTAAATCGTGGGCACGCGGTATTTCGCGGTTGCCGCGATGATCGCCTGCCGGTTGACCACCAGAAAGCTGTCGACGAGCGCGATCATCGCGGCCTTGGGCGGTTCGGTAAAGCGCCTGACGGCTTCGTCAATCTCCGTCGGCGCGCTGACGGGGGCGGGGACCACGGACACGCCGGACAGTGCTGCCTCTTGTTCGATGGAATCGAGGAAGAAGCGGCCGCCGCGAGGTGTGGTCGCCGGGTTGAACAGGATGCCGACGCGCGCAAGATCCGGCACGGCCTCCCGGATGAGCTGAAGCCATTTGCCACCCATCTCGGCGGTGCTGTTGGTGAAGCCGGTCACGTTGCCGCCGGGACGGGCAAGGCTTTCGACGAAGCCGTTGCCGACGGGATCGTTGGCGGTCGCGAACACGATCGGGATGGTTTTCGTGGCTTCGAGGACGGCCGCGGTTTCGATCGTCGAGCCGGTCAGGATCACATCCGGCTTGAGCGCCAGCAATTCCTGAACCGCGGTTTTCAGTCTATCCGGCGCGCCGAAGGTCGAACGGAGCTCAAGGCGGAAATTGACGCCTTCGACCCAGCCTCGCTGCCTCAAGCCCACGATGAGGCCACCCAGGCGGGAGGTCGGGCTGTCGATCATGCTCCTTCTGGTCAGTTCGTCGTCGAGCGGCAATGCGGTCAGCGATGCGACGACGCGCATGCGATCAGATGTCGCGCCGAGCGCCAGCCAGCCCGCGGCGGTCGTGCTGGCAAGGCGAATGAACCCGCGGCGATCCACCGCGAGAGCGGAAGGCCGTTCGGTCATGGATGTCTTTGCATGATGGTTTGCCCCAACCCGATGCTTTAGCCCGAACAGCCGGCATCCACAATTGATGAAAAAATGCGTTTGTGACTGCTCATTCGCAGCGGATCTCCGGCGTGGCCTGATTAACGCCGCAGCGTGAATTCTTCCGCGCCCCGCCGCTGCTCCCACTTCGCCTGTTCCAGCTCGGGCCGGTCGCATTCGATCTCGGGATAGCCGATGCAGAGATAGGCGATGAATTTCCAGGTGTCGGGCACGTCGAGAATGGCGTGGATGCGATCCGGATGGAGGATCGAGACCCAGCCAAGCCCGATGTCGTCGGCGCGCGCGGCCAGCCACATCGCGGTGATCGCCGCGACCACGGAATATTCCGTCGTCTCCGGCATCGTCGCGCGGCCGAGGCCGTGACCGGTGTCGCTGGCCTTGTCCGCGAACACGGCGAGGTGGCCGGGGGCCTGTTCGAGACCCGACAGTTTCAGCGTGGCGTAGCGCGCTGCGCGCTCACCAGCATAGGCATTCAGCGCGTCGGCGTTGCACGCTTTGAAGTCGTCGATCACGGCGCGACGCCGTGCGGCGTCGTCGACGATGACAAAGCGCCAGGGCTGGCTGAGGCCGACCGAGGGTGAGAGACAGGCCGTCTCGATCAGGCGATCGATGGCGCCGTCAGGCAACGGATCAGCGCGAAAGCGGCGCACGTCGCGGCGCCACACGAACAGCTCGCGCAAGTGCTGGCGAAAAATGTCGTCGAACTCGACCATCGCGTCACCCTCCGATCTGGACAGCTGCGGCAACCAGCAGGATCAGGATCTCGCCGGTCTGCTCGAACGCGCCGAGGATGTCGCCGGTCTGCCCGCCAATCTGGCGGATGGCAAGTCGCGCCAGCATCAGGCCGGCGAGGGAGAGCAGGATCAGGCTCACCAGCGCCTTGCCCGGCCCGAGCGCGAGCGTGAGCGCGAGGGTTCCAAGAGCGAATGCGATCGCAACGCTGCGGCCCGGCGGTGATCCGGCGCTCGCCGACAAGCCGTCAGGTCGTGCAGGCGCGACCTGCGACATGAAGGCCGGCAACCCCGCGCGGGCCGCAGTGTGCGCAGCGCACAGCGCGAGCGCGACTGCCCACGGATTGGCGATCGCCGCGAGCGCGCTCCAGCGCAGGCCGAAGGACAGGATCAGCGTGCAGACGCCATAGGTGCCGATCCGGCTGTCACGCATGATCTCGAGCTTGCGCTCGCGCGTGCGGCCGCCGCCGAGCCCGTCGGCGGTATCGGCAAGGCCGTCCTCGTGCAGCGCGCCGGTGATGAGGGCGGTCGCGGCCAGCGCGAGCAGGGCGGCAAGGTTCGGTGCCAGACCGAACCGGCTGGCGACCTTGTAGACCAAGGCGCCGGCAAGGCCGACCAGCAGTCCCGCGACGGGCAGGGCCCAGGTCGCGCGCGCGATGGCGCCGTCGGCCGCGGGCTTCGAAGGAGCGACCGGGAGGATCGTCACGAACGATGCCGCCGTTCTGAGATCGGCGATGACGTCTCGCAAGAATTCGTCGCGCGGCATCATTTCAGTTTCATCGGCAGGCCCGCGACGACGATCTCGACCTCGTCGGCAACGGCCGCGATGGCCTGGTTCATGAACCCGGCGGCGTCGCGGAAGCTCCGCGCCAGCGCGTTGTCAGGCACGATGCCAAGGCCGACCTCGTTGGTCACGAAGACGACGGGGCTCTTAAGGCGGGGCAGGGCGGTGACGAGCTCGCTCACCTCTCGTTCCCAATCGCGCTCCGCATGCATGAGGTTGGAGAGCCACAACGTCAGGCAATCGACGAGCCGCGCGCCGCCGCCATCGGTTGCGACCAGCGCGGGGACGAGATCGAGCGGCACTTCGCGTTCGATCCAGTCGGTTCCGCGGCGCGCGCGATGCCTCGCGATGCGCGCCTCCATTTCGGCATCGAGCGCCTCGGCCGTCGCGACATAGACCAGCTGCCCGGGTAAGGCGCGCGCGCGCATTTCCGCGCGCCTGCTCTTGCCCGACCGTGCTCCGCCGGTGATCAAAATGACCGCCATAAAGTCTCCTCTCGGCCTGCACTAATCACCAAACGCGGCCAAAAACAAAGCCGAAATCCGCCAGCCGGGGGCTTGCGCTTCGGCCACCCTTTGCGCAACAGGGGCGGGACAGGAGACGGGTGTGGGTTTTGCGGGTGCGATGGCGGTGGCGATGGCGGTGGATGCCCTGTTGGGCTGGCCGTCGTGGTTGTTCGCGCACATCGGCCATCCTGTCACCTGGCTGGGCCGGCTGATCTCTACCATCGACGCTGCCTGGAATCGGCCGTCCGATACGCCGGCATTCCGCCGCGCCGCGGGTCTCGCCGGTGCGCTCGTGGTGATCGCGCTCTCCGTCGCGCTCGGCTGGACGCTTCAGTCCTTGCTTGCCGTGGGCTGGATCCAGATCGTGCTGGTCGGCGTCCTGGCCTGGCCGCTGGTCGCCTTGCGTTCGTTGCACGACCACGTGGCTGCCGTCGCAAATCCCATGCGGGCCGGTGACACCGTCGCCGCACGCGAGGCGGTCTCGCGCATCGTCGGCCGCGATCCCGCAGCGCTCGACGAGGCCGGGATTGCTCGTGCGGCGATCGAGAGCCTCGCCGAGAATGCATCCGACGGCATCGTCGCACCGATGTTCTGGGGCGCGCTGTTCGGCTTGCCCGGCATTTTGGGCTACAAGGCGATCAACACGCTGGACTCCATGATCGGCCATCGCTCCGAGCGCCACGAAGCTTTCGGCTGGGCCGCGGCGCGCATCGACGATGTCGCCAATTTCATTCCGGCGCGGCTGACCGGCTGTCTGTTCGTGCTGCTGGCGCCACGGCGATCAGAGGCGCTGTCGTGCATGACGCGGGACGCACGCCGACATCGATCGCCCAATGCCGGCTGGCCGGAAGCCGCCATGGCCGGCGCGCTTGGTGTGCGGCTCAGCGGTCCGCGGATCTATCACGGCAGCACCACCAACGAGCCCTGGCTGAATGAAGGTGCGCGCGATCCGCTTGCCGCCGACATCGATCGGGGATTGACGGTTTACCGCCGCGCCATGCTGCTGCTCGCCGGTGTCCTTGCGATCCTGGCCTTCGCGTGAAAGAACAGCGCATGCGCGAGCACGGTGGAAATCTCGATCTGGCCCAGCAGCGTTTCGGTGGCCCCACGGAGCACTGGATCGATCTGTCGACTGGCATCAACCGCCTGCCTTATCCCGTGGGCGAGGTGAGCTCGCGCGCGTGGAGCGCGTTGCCGTCGCGCGCCGAGATCGAGGCGCTGCATCAGGCGGCGCGGCACGCCTACGGCACGAGCGCGGCGGTTGTCGCGCTTGGCGGCGCACAGGCCGCGATTCAACTGCTGCCGCAGCTCGCGCCGCCCGGCCGCGCGCGCATCCTCGCGCCGACCTACAACGAATATGCCGGGGTCCTCTCGGGGGCGGGCTGGGAAGTCCAGGAGGTCGGGGAACTCGACGCGCTGGCGGGCGCGGATCTCGCCATTGTCGTCAATCCCAACAATCCTGATGGCCGATGCTACGCACCAAAGGATTTGCTGGCGCTGCTGCCGCGCGTCGGCCGTCTCGTCGTCGACGAGAGTTTTGCCGATGTGGCCCCGCAGCTATCGCTTGCATCCGAGGACCGGCCGGGGCTGCTGATCCTGCGCTCCTTCGGGAAGTTTTACGGCCTTGCCGGCCTGCGGCTCGGCTTCGCGCTCGGCAATTCGTCCGACATCGCCAGGCTCGCATCGATGTCGGGGCCTTGGCCGGTCTCGGGAGCGGCGATCGCGATCGGCTGCCGCGCTCTGCGTGACGATGCCTGGGCCGAGGCCACGTCCGCGCGGCTCGTGCGAGACTGCGTTCGCCTCGACGGCTTGGTGCAGTCGCAAGGTTTGACGGTCATTGGCGGGACGCAGCTGTTTCGTCTTTACGGGACGCCTGACGCGCTTGCCGCACAGGAGCAGCTGGCGCGTCGCCACATCTGGTCGCGCGTGTTCGGGCGGGAGCCGACATGGCTGCGCCTCGGGCTTCCGGGCAGCGAATCCGAATGGACGCGCCTGGCCGAGGCTCTAGCGCGCTAGCGCGAGCAGGCCGTCGACGTCGAGATGTTGCTCGATGTGATCGGCGAGCGCATCGAGCGCGCTCTCGACCCTGGCGTGATAGGGCTCGTCGCCGGCGGGAATGTCGAGCTTCGCCAAAAAGGCCTTACGGAAATCATCCGACGTGAACAGGCCGTGCAGATAGCTGCCTTGCACGCGTCCGTCGCGCGAGATCGCGCCTTCCGGTTCGCCATTCAGCCTTGCGAATGGCCGCGCGCGATCCGGCCCATCGGTGCGCCCGATGTGGATTTCATAAGCCTCGATCGGTTGATCCGTCGCGGCATGCACGGCCGCGACACGCGTCAGCGTCTTCTGCGGGCTCATCACCGTCGCGACATCCAGAAGCCGGAGACCCGCTGTGTCGCCCGCGGGGCCCTCGATCCCGTCGGGATCCGTGACGCTGCGCCCGAGCATCTGATAGCCGCCGCAGAGGCCGAGCACATGGCCGCCTCTGCGGTGATGCGCCAGGAGATCGATGTCCCAGCCCTGCGCGCGCAGGAAGGCGAGATCGCCGCGGGTGGATTTCGATCCGGGGATGATGACGAGGCGCACGTCGCCGGGAATGGCCTCACCCGGCCGCACCATCACGAGATCGACGCCGGGCTCGAGCTTCAGAGGATCGAGATCGTCGAAATTGGCGATCCGCGACAGCGCGAGACAGGCGATCTTGCATTGGCCCGGCTTGCGCGCATCGCTCAGGCCCAGCGCATCCTCGGCCGGCAGTTCGCCGGCGCGCGCGAACCAGGGCAGCACGCCGAGGCCGCGCCATGCGGTCTTTTCTTCGATCAGTCTGTAGCCGTCGTCGAACAATGTGGGATCGCCGCGGAACTTGTTGATGATAAAACCCCGGATCATCGCGGCATCATCCGGGTCGATCACCGTCTTGATGCCGACGAGTTGCGCGATGACCCCGCCGCGGTCGATGTCGCCGACCAGCACGACCGGCACATCGGCCTTGCGCGCAAAGCCCATGTTGGCGATGTCGGCCTTGCGCAGGTTCACCTCGGCCGGACTGCCGGCGCCCTCCACCAGCACGAGATCGGCGCGCGCTTTCAGCCGCTCAAAACTCTCCAGCACCGCGCCCATTAATGACGGCTTCATCGCCGCATATTCGCGCGCGCGCGCGGTCGCGAGGCGTTTCCCTTGCACGATCACCTGCGCGCCGACATCGGTCTCGGGCTTGAGCAGCACCGGATTCATGTCGGTGTGCGGCTCGACGCGAGCGGCCAGCGCCTGGAGTGCCTGGGCGCGGCCGATCTCGCCGCCGTCGACGGTGACGGCCGCGTTGTTCGACATGTTCTGCGGCTTGAACGGGAGCACGCGCAGGCCGCGTCGCACAAAGGCGCGCGCGAGGCCGGCAACGATGAGCGACTTGCCCACGTCCGAGCCGGCCCCCTGGATCATCAATGCGCGCGCCATCGCGAGTTTCTTAGAACTCGACGCCGGCTTGCGCCTTTATGCCGGAGCGGAAGGGATGCTTGACCAGCGTCATCTCGGTGACGAGATCGGCGATCTCGATCAGCTCGTCCTTGGCGTTGCGTCCGGTGAGCACGACATGCGTCATCGGCGGCTTCGAGGTCACCAGGAAATCGACGACCTCGGCGATGTCCAGATAATCGTAGCGCAGCGCGATGTTGATCTCGTCGAGCACGACCATGCGGAGATTCTGGTCGAGGATCAGCTCCTTGGCCTTCTCCCAGCCGGCGCGCGCGGCGGCGATGTCGCGAGCGCGGTCCTGCGTCTCCCAGGTAAAACCCTCGCCCATGGCGTGGAATTGGCAGAGGTCGCCGAAATGGCCGGTGAGCATGCGGCGCTCGCCGGTATCCCAGGCGCCCTTGATGAACTGCACGACCGCGCAGGGGAAGCCATGGGCGACGCAGCGGACGATCATGCCGAAGGCCGAGGACGACTTGCCCTTGCCGGCGCCGGTGTGGACGATGATGAGGCCCTTTTCGCCGCTCTTGGTCGCCATGATCTTGTCGCGGGCGACCTTCTTCTTCGCCATTTTCGAGGCGTGGCGGGCGTCGGTTTCGTCGGCCGTCTGGGTATCCGGTTCTGACGTCATCGGACGGGGTCCTTCGGCTTGACAAGAGGCGGTCGGGGGCAAATGGTGACCCGGCGTTGGTTCCTGTCCTACGACAGGCGAAGAGGGAATGCGATAGGGTCCGAATCGGCAAGATTTGGTTCCAAAATGCAGCCGCCCCCGCGACCGTGACCGGAGAGATGCCCGAAGCCACTGATCCCCTACGGGATCGGGAAGGCGGGGATCGAAGGGGAAACCCTGCTCCGGAAGCCGGGAGACCTGCCAGCGCGGACGATTTTGGACCGGCGGACGGGGTGTTCCGCGACGGGGAAACGGGCCTTCGCAAGAACGGTTCGTGGGCCTCTTCGCTTCCCGCTGTTTATTCTGGAAGAAGCGATGACCGTCACACTTCATGTCTGCATCACCTGCCGCGCCGGCCAGACGCTTGGCGAGGGCGAGACGACGCCCGGCAAGCGCCTGCACGGTGCGATCCTCGAGGCCGGCGTGCCTGACGGCGTCAGCGTGGTTCCCGTCGAATGCCTGTCTGCGTGCAACCAGGGTTGCTCGGTCGCGCTCAGCGCGCCCGGCCGCTGGTCCTATGTCTATGGCCGTCTGTCGGATGCGAATGCGAGCGACGTGGTCGCGGGCGCCGCGGCCTATGTGGCCGCACCCGACGGCCTCGTGCCATGGCGCAGCCGCCCGGAGATCTTCCGCAAGCAATCGCTTGCCCGCATTCCCCCCATTCCCCCCATTCTCCCCTTGGCCGTCGTGCCGGAGGCCGCCGAATGAATTCGCTCGCAAAAGTCCCGGTCACGGTCGTCACGGGCTTTCTCGGTTCCGGCAAGACCACGCTGATCCAGCATCTGCTTGCCAACGCCAACGGGAAGAAGCTGGCGGTGCTCGTCAACGAGTTCGGCAGCGAGGGCGTCGATGGCGAGATTCTGAAATCCTGCGCCGATGCGAATTGTCCGGAAGAGAACATCATCGAACTTGCTAATGGCTGCATCTGCTGCACCGTTGCCGACGATTTCATTCCGACCATGGAGAAGCTGCTGTCGCGGTCGGTGCGGCCCGATCACATCCTGATCGAGACCTCGGGCCTGGCGCTGCCCAAGCCGTTGCTCAAGGCATTCGACTGGCCGGAGATCCGTTCGCGCATCACGGTCGACGGCGTGATCGCGCTGGCCGACGCCGAAGCTGTCGCCGCCGGCCGTTTCGCGCCCGACCCTGACGCCGTCGAGGCGCAGCGCGCGGCGGACGGCAATCTCGACCATGAGACGCCGCTGTCGGAAGTGTTCGAGGACCAGATTGCCTGCGCCGACATCGTGCTGCTGACCAAGGCCGATCTTGCGGGCGCGGCAGGCCTCGAAGCAGCCAAGGCGGCGATCACCGCCGAGATGCCGCGCCGCGTGCCGATGCTGGCGATCACCGACGGTGCGATCGACGCCCGCCTCATCCTCGGCCTCGGCGCTGCCGCCGAGAACGATCTCGCCGCGCGTCCCTCGCATCACGACGGCGAGGAGGATCACGAGCACGACGATTTTGCATCCGTCGTCATTGATGTTCCTGAGGTGACCGATATCGACACGCTGGTCGCATCCGTTCAGCGTCTGGCGCGCGAGCAGAACGTCCTGCGCGTCAAGGGATACATCGCGGTGGAAGGCAAGCCGATGCGCCTCTTGCTGCAAGCGGTCGGCGAGCGCGTGCGACACCAGTTCGACAAGCCCTGGGGCATGGGTGCGAGGCAGTCAAAGCTCGTCGTGATCGGCGAGCACGGAAACATTGATGAAGCCGCGATCAAGGCGGGACTCGGTATCTGATGCACGTCGTCTTCCGCGAGAGCCGCGGTCTCGAGGAGACTGCGACACCAAGGGACATCGGCCAGGACCCGGCCGATCTCGTGGTGCTCTCGTATTCGGATTCCGATCTGGCGGCGTTCGCGGCCGGCTGGCGCCGGGGCCGCGACAGCCTGCCGTCGCTACGCCTCGTCAATCTCGCCGAACTCCGTCATCCGCTCTCGGTCGACACCTACATCGAGCGCACGCTTGCGCAGGCGCGCGGCATCCTCGTGCGTCTGATCGGCGGGGAATCCTACTGGCCGTATGGGCTCGCGGCGCTGCAGCAACTGGTGAAGGAGCGCGGCATCGTGCTGGCCGTGTTGCCGGCCGACGGCCGCGACGACACGCGACTGGATGCATATTCGACCCTGCCGGTCTCGACCTTGCGGCGGCTCAAGGTGCTCTGCGACACCGGCGGCCCTGTCGCGGCGCAAGCCGCGATCGCTCAGCTTGCGTTGGCCTCGGGCCTCTATGCGGGACCTGTTATCGGCGAGATGACCGTGCCCGAGATGGGCTTTTACGATCCGGCGCGCGGTGTCATTGCCGCGCCGGCGTCGGGTGAGGGCAGGCCGCGCGCGCTGGTGATCTTCTATCGCTCCTATCTCACGGCCGCGGACACTGGCCCGGTCGATGCCCTGATCGCCGCATTGCGCGAGAAAGGGTTCGACGCGTTTGGTGTGTTCGTCACCTCGCTGAAAGCCGCGGGGGTCGCGGATTGGTTGCGGGTGTATCTTGCGCAAAATCCGCCGGCCGCGATCGTCAATGCGACGGCGTTCTCGGCGATGGGCGACGACGGCACGACGCCGTTCGATGTCGCGTCCTGCCCGGTGTTCCAGGTCGCGCTCTCCACGGCACGCCGCGAGGACTGGGCGAGCTCGCTCCGCGGCCTCTCGCCCGGCGACCTCGCGATGCATGTGGTGCTGCCCGAGGTCGACGGCCGCCTCTTTGCGGGCGTGGTGAGCTTCAAATCGGCGGCGATGCGCGATCCCGATTTGCAATTTTCGCATCTGGCACACAGGCCCGACGCGGAGCGCGTCAACGCTGTCGCCGCGCGCGTTGCGGCCTGGCGGCGCCTTGCGGAGACGCCGGCTGCTGAAAAGCGGTTGGCACTCGTGCTCTCCAACTATCCGGGCCGCCCGCATCAGATCGCGCATGCGGTTGGTCTCGATGCGCTGGCGTCGGTCGAGGCTTTGGTGTCCGACCTCGCGGAAGCCAGCTTCGATGTCGCGCCGGTCCACGGACTCGGCGAGAGGTTGCTCAAGCAGACCTTGAACTGGAGCGTCGCCGATTACCGCGCGGCACTCTCGCGCCTTCCGCAAGTGTTACAGGATGATCTCGCGCAAGCCTGGGGCGCGCCGGAGACCGATCCGGGTTGTCGCGACGGCGCCTTCCATTTCGCCGCGATTCAATGCGGCCGGTCGATCATTGCGGTTCAGCCGGAGCGTGGCGATGCGACCACGCGCGATGCCGACTATCACGATCTCGCCCGCACGCCGCGCCACGCCTATGTCGCGTTCTCTCTCTGGCTCCGGGAGCAGGGCTGTGATGCCGTCGTGCACATGGGCGCGCACGGCACGCTGGAATGGCTGCCCGGAAAATCCGTGGCGCTGTCGCAGGCGTGCTGGCCGGAAGCCCTGATCGGCAATTTGCCCGTCATCTATCCCTTCATCGTCAACGATCCCGGCGAGGCCGCGCAGGCCAAGCGGCGCCTGGGTGCCGTCACCATCGGACATCTGCCGCCGCAACTCGCGGCATCAGCGGTGCCAGACGGATTGCGCAGGCTTGAACAGCTCCTCGACGAGTACTCGACGGCCGATGGCCTCGATCCCGCCCGCCGCCAGCGTCTGATCGCCGCGATCCGCGACGAGGCGCGCGCGGCAGGCCTTGAAGACGATCTTGGCCTCGATGCAGCCGCCGCGCCGGCCGAAGCGATTCCGCGGATCGACCGCTTCGTCTGCGATCTCAAGGAAAGCCAGTTCGGCGACGGCCTGCACGTGTTCGGCCGCGGCGCCTGCGGTGAAGCGGAACGCGACGCTTTGCGGGTCGCGCTTGCAGGACAGCGCGTCGCGCCGGGGCCGTCAGGCTCACCCTATCGCGGCCGCCAGGACGTGCTGCCCACGGGACGCAATCTCTTTGCCGTCGATCCGCGCGCGGTGCCAACGCCGTCCGCGCATGCGCAAGGCATCAAGCTCGCGGAAGAGCTGCTCCGCCGTCATCTGCAGGATCATGGCGACTGGCCGAAGGGCCTTGTCGTCGATCTCTGGGGCTCGGCGACGATGCGCACCGCGGGCGAAGAGTTTGCCATGGCGCTGCATCTGGCCGGCCTCGCGCCCCGCTGGGATCACGCGTCGGGCCGTGTGACCGGCTACGACATCATCGCGCCTGCCGAGCTTGGTCGGCCCCGCATCGACGTCACGCTGCGCGTCTCGGGCCTGTTTCGCGACGTCTTCTCAGGCCTTGCGCAATTGTTCGAAGCGGCAGCCGAGGCGCTGTCGACGCGCGAGGACGAGGGCGACGAAAATCCATATCGCCATCGCATATCGCGCGTGTTCGCGCCGCGTCCCGGACAATACGGCGTGGGTCTCTCGGCAATCCCGGACGCCTTCACGCCCGAGACGCGCGAGGCCGCCGGCGAAGCGTGGCTCTCGGCATCGTCATGGGCGTTCTCGGCCAATGGCGAAATCAAGCTCGATCGTGCGGGTATCGAGAAGCGGCTCGCATCCGCCGATGCTTTTGTTCACGTGCAGGATTTGCCGGAAACCGATCTTCTGCTCGCGGCCGACTATGCAGCGCATGAAGCCGGCATTGCGGCGGCCGCAGCACATCTCGGCGCGGCGAAGCCATCACTCTATCATCTCGATGCGACGCGCGCCGAGCAGCCGCATGCGCGTACGCTGACCGAAGAAATCTCCCGTGTCGTCCGCGCGCGCGCGGCCAATCCGGCCTGGATCGCCGGCATGATGCGCCACGGTTTTCGCGGGGCGGCCGAGATCACCGCAACGCTCGAGCACATGGCCGCCTTCGCGCATCTGGCCGGCGCGGTGCCGCCGCATCTGTTCGACCTCTACTACGATGCGACGCTCGGCGATGACGACGTTCGTGCCTTCATGGCCCGCGAAAATCCGGCGGCACTCGCCGCGATGGAGACGTGTTTCACGCGCCTGCATGAGGCCTCGCTCTGGCGAACGCGCCGCAATTCGATTGCGGCTGCGCTGCGGGAGGCGTCATGAGCGCTTCCGTGGTCAAGGGCTGGTGTCCCGGCGCGCTGCGCCCGATGCAATCGGGCGACGGGCTCGTGGTCCGCGTGCGTCCGTTCGGCGGACGGCTCGATGCGGCGCAAATCTCCGGACTGGCCCATCTCGCCGAACGCCATGGCAACGGCCTGATTGACGTGACCAGCCGGGCCAATCTCCAGATCAGGGGCGTCAACGAGACCAGCCACAGGCTGCTGCTCGACGGCCTTTCGCAACTGGCGCTGCTCGACCCGGACGCCGACACCGAATCCCGTCGCAACATCCTTGTGACGCCGTTCTGGCGTGCCGGGGACACGACCCAATCGCTCGCCGCCGAACTCGAGGAGGCGCTCGCCGATAGCACGCTCGAACTTCCAACCAAATTCGGCTTCGCGATCGATGACGGCACCTCACGCGTACTTGCGGGAGATTCCGCGGACGTGCGGATTGAGCGCGATCGTTCCGGCGGACTGCTGGTGCGGGCTGATGGCGACAAGCTTGGCCGCTCCGTCGCGCGCGGCGAGGCCGTGACCACCGCGCTCGCGTTCGCCGACTGGTTCGTGACCTCAGGCGGCGCCAGAGGCGGGCGAGGGCGGATGGCGGCGCATCTTTCAACCGGTGCAATCTTGTCGGCGGCATTGCGCGGCGAGGCCGAGCCGGCGCCGATCATGGCCGCGGCGCGTCCCGGCCTCTATGCGCAAGGTGCGATGGTCGGGGTCGCCTTCGGACAGATGGCGTATGCAACGCTCAACCAGTTCGCCGGTTGCGGGCATGCGCTGCGCATGACGCCATGGCGGATGGTTTTGAGCGAAGGCAAGCGCGCGATGCCGAACGCGACCGGTCTCATCACCGAGGCCTACGACCCTGCGCTGCGCGTCATCGCCTGCAGCGGTGCGCCACGCTGTCGCGAGGCGCATGCCGATACCCGTGGCCTTGCCGCGGCCCTGGCCCCGAACATCGGCGCGGCCGCACGGCTCCACGTCTCCGGCTGTGCCAAGGGCTGCGCCCATTCCGGTCCCGCTGCCATCACTCTGGTCGCGACCGGCGCGGGCTTCGATCTCGTGCGCGGTGGGTCGACACGCGATGAGCCCATCCTGCGTGGGCTGAACCGCGACGACATCGTCCGAGATCCCTCCATCCTGATGGGAGGGCACTGATGCCGTACAGTTACGAGACCGACGGCGCGGCGATCTACCGGCAGTCCTTTGCGACCATCCGGGCCGAAGCCGATCTTGCGCGCTTCACGCCGGACGAGGAGCAGGTCGTGGTGCGGATGATCCATGCCGCCGGCATGGTCGGTCTGGAGGCGCATATCCGCTTCACATCAGGCATGGCGGTCGCCGCGCGCGCGGCGTTGCAGAAGGGCGCACCGGTCCTGTGCGACGCGCGCATGGTCTCCGAAGGAATTACGCGCGCGCGGCTTCCCGCCGCCAACGCCGTCATCTGCACCCTGGGCGACGAGACTGTTCCCGCGCTCGCGCAGTCGATGCGCAACACCCGTTCGGCTGCGGCCCTGGAGCTGTGGCGGCCGCATCTCGACGGCGCAATCGTGGCGATCGGCAACGCGCCGACCGCGTTGTTTCATCTCCTCAACATGCTGGAGGACCGGGACTGCCCGCGGCCCGCGGCGATCATCGGCTGTCCCGTCGGCTTCGTCGGCGCCGCGGAGTCCAAGGCGGCGCTGATGGCCGATCGGAAGGTCCCCGCGCTGACCGTCGAAGGCCGCCTCGGCGGTTCCGCGATCACGGTCGCGGCCGTGAACGCGCTGGCGAGCCGGAGCGAATAGCGATGGGACGCATCATCTGCTGCGGTCTCGGCCCCGGTGATCCTGACATGATGAGCGTGCGCGCCGATCGCACAGTGCGCGGCGCAAGGCATGTCGCCTATTTCCGCAAGAAGGGCCGGCCCGGTCAGGCGCGACGCATCGTCGAGGGCATGTTGGCTGCCGACGTTACCGAATATCCGATGGAATATCCTGTCACCACCGAGATCGCCTTCGACACGCCCGAATATGTCCAGCTGCTTGCCGGCTTCCATGACGAATGGGCGGAACGTCTGGCGCGGCTGGCGCGCGCAGTCGATGTCGTCGTGCTCTGCGAGGGCGATCCTTACTTCTACGGCTCCTTCATGCATCTGCACACGCGTCTGCAGGGCCGCGTCGAGATCGAGGTGATCGCCGGCATTCCCGGCATGGTCGGCTGCTGGAATGGCGTGGGACAGCCGATCGCGCTCGGCGATGACGTGACGACGGTGCTCATGGGCACGCTTGCCGAAGCAGAGCTCGAACGCCGCATGCGCGATTCCGATGCGCTCGTGATCATGAAGACCGGGCGCAATCTCGCCAAGGTGCGCCGCGCGCTCGCGTCCGCCGGACGGCTGGACGACGCGTGGCTGGTCGAGCGCGGCACCATGCCGGGGGAGCGCGTGGTGCGGCTCGCGGAGATCGATGCCGCCGACTGCCCTTATTTTGCGATCGTGCTCGTGCACGGCAGGGGCCGGCATCCGGACGCCGCGGAATGACGGGCACGCTGACCATCGCGGGCCTCGGGCCGGGCAGCGATGCGCTGGTGACGCCCGAAGTCTCCGCCGCGCTTGCCGCTGCGACCGACATTCTGGGCTACGCGCCCTATGTCGCGCGAGTGCCGCCGCGATCGGGACTCAAGCTGCATCCCTCCGACAATCGCGAAGAGCTGCAGCGCGCGAGCGAGGCGCTGCGGCTCGCGGCCGAAGGCGGCCAGGTCGTCATCGTGTCCTCGGGCGACCCCGGCGTGTTCGCGATGGCCTCCGCCGTGTTCGAGGCGCTCGAACAGGCGCCGCAATGGCGCGAGCTGCCGATCCGCGTGCTGCCCGGCATCACCGCGATGCTGGCGGCTGCCGCGCGCGCCGGCGCGCCGCTCGGCCATGATTTCTGTGCGATCAACTTGTCGGACAATCTCAAGCCGTGGGCGGTGATCGAGAAGCGCCTGCGGCTCGCCGCGGAAGCCGATTTTGCCATTGCGATGTACAATCCGCGCTCGGCGAGCCGGCCGGAAGGATTTGGCCGTGCGCTCGCAGTGCTGAACGAGGCCGGCTGCGGCGAGCGCCTCGTGATCTTCGCGCGCGCGATCAGCGCCGCTGATGAAAGGATCGAAACCGTCAGGCTGAACGAAGCGACACCTGAAATGGCCGACATGCGCACGCTGGTGATCGTCGGCAATTCGCAGACACGCCGCGTCGGCCGCTGGGTCTATGCGCCGAGGCAGGCCCGATGACCCAGCCACTGCATGATCTCGGGCACGCTCTCGACCCGCAATCGGTCCGGCAGTTGTGGTCGCGCGATCATGATCACGGGCAGGCCGAGCCTGCGGGCTGCGTCGATCTTGGCGCGCGCGCCGTCGCCGCCCGAATTGCGGGCGACGATCCGGGTGATGCTGCGTTTGCGCATCATCTCCAGCTCGCCCTCAAGCGTGAACGGCCCACGCGACACGATGACGTCCGCGGCAAAGGGCAGGGGCGCATCGGGCGGATCGACGAATCTCAGCGTGTAGGCGTGCTGCGTCCTGGTCGCGAACGGCGCGATGTGCTGGCGGCCGATGGCGAGGAACACATTTGCCGCCGCCTCGGGCAGAGCGGCGACCGCGGCGTCGACATCAGGTATTTCGATCCAGTTGTCGCCGGGCGCTTTCATCCAGGGCGCACGCTCCAGAGCGATCAGCGGCGTGCCGATTTCCGCGCATGCCGCGACCGCATTGCGGCTCATCTCGGCGGCAAAGGGATGCGTCGCGTCGATCACATGCGTGATGTGCTCGCTGCGGATGTAATCGACAAGACCGCTGACGCCGCCAAAACCGCCGATGCGCGTCGGCAACGGCTGATTGGCAGGCACACGGGTGCGGCCGCCGTAGGAATACACGGCGTCGATGCCGGCGCGCGCGATCTCTGCCGCGAGCAAGCTCGCGTCGGCCGTTCCGCCCAGAATGAGGGCGCGCGTCATGGCTGATCCTTGGCTGACCATCATCGGTATCGGCGAAGATGGCCTCGCCGGGCTGTCCGAGGCAAGCCGAAAGGCGCTCGCCAGGGCTGAAACTGTCTTTGGCGGTGAACGGCATCTTGCACTGGCCGGCGTCACCGGGCGCGGCCGTCCATGGCCGGTGCCGTTCGATGCAGAGATCGTGCTGAGCCGCTGCGGCGAGCCAACGGTCGTGCTCGCCTCCGGCGACCCGTTCTGGTTTGGCGCCGGCGCGAGCCTCGCCGAAAAGCTCCATAGCGACGAATGGATCGCGTATCCAGCTGCCTCGACATTCTCGCTCGCCGCCGCGCGATTGGGCTGGCGCCTCGAAGCAATTGCCTGTCTCGGTCTCCATGCCGCGCCATTCGAGCGTCTCGTGCCGCATCTGGCGCACGGTGCACGCATCATTTGCCTCGTGCGCGATGGCAAGGCGGCCGGTGATCTTGCAGAATGGCTGACGGCGCGTGGATGGGGTGCTTCGGCATTCTGGACGCTCGCTGCGCTTGGCGGGCCGCGCGAAAGTATCGACGCGCATCGCGCCGACAGCTTCGCAGGCGATCTTGCCGGGAGTCTGGTCACGGTAGCCGTGGAGGCGAGAGGAGCGCAGGGCCTTCCCCGCAGTTCGGGACTATCGGACGAACTCTTCGTCCATGACGGCCAGATCACCAAGCGTCCGGTCCGTGCGCTCGCGCTCTCGGCGCTGGCGCCGCGTCCCGGTGAACGGCTCTGGGACATTGGCGCAGGTTCGGGTTCGATTTCGGTCGAGTGGACGCTGTGCGGCGGCACCGCGATCGCCGTCGAGGCGCGCGAGGATCGCGCCGCGAACATTCGCAACAACGCAGCGGCGTTCGGGTTGGCACATCGGATCACAATCGTCGCGGGAAAGGCGCCGGAAGCCCTTGCTGCGCTGGACGGGCCTGACGCCGTGTTTATCGGCGGCGGGCTCGACATCGTGATGTTCGACGCCATCTGGTCGCGGCTCTCGCCCGGTACGCGGCTGGTCGCGCATTCAGTGACGCTGGAGACGGAAGCGCTGGTGGGTGAACTGCACCAGCGCCACGGCGGCGACTTGATGCGGGTCGAGATTGCGCACGCCGCTCCGCTCGGCCGCTACCGTTCCTGGGACGTAGCGCGGCCGGTGGTGCAATGGAGTGCGGTCCGATGAAGGTCGCCGGGCTTGGATTCAAGCGGGACGTCACGCTGGCCTCGCTGCGTGAGGCTCTTCGGGCGGCCGGCGGTCCCGAAGGCCTCGCAGCGATGGCAACGGTCAGCGACAGGGCCGACGCGGAGGCGCTGAAGCAGCTTGCGCGCGAATGCGGCATACCGATCAAGGCAATCACCGCCGAAATGCTGGCCGGCATCGACACGCCAACACAGTCAAAGCTCATCGCGGAAAAATTCGGGACGGGATCGGTCGCCGAAGCCGCGGCCCTCGCGGCAGCTGGACCTCGCGCGCGATTGATTGCGACGCGGGTGGTCTCGCAGGATCGCACCGCGACCGCGGCGATCGCGGAAGGAGACGGCGCATGACGGTGCATTTCATCGGCGCAGGGCCGGGCGCTCCTGACCTGCTGACGTTGCGCGGCCGCGACCTCATCTCCGCCTGTCCGGTCTGTCTCTATGCCGGATCGCTTGTCCCCGAAGGCGTCTTGGCGCATTGCCCGCCCGGAGCGCGGATCGTCAACACCGCGCCGCTGTCGCTCGACGAGATCATCGCGGAGATCGCTGCCGCGCATGCCGACGGCAAGGACGTCGCGCGGCTGCATTCTGGCGATCTCTCGATCTGGTCGGCGATGAGCGAGCAACTCCGCCGCCTGCGCGCGCTCGACATTCCTTACACCGTCACGCCCGGCGTTCCCGCTTTCTCGGCCGCCGCGGCTGCGCTGGAGGTCGAGCTGACGCTGCCCGGCCTTGCCCAGACGGTGGTGCTGACGCGCACGCCTGGCCGAGCCAGCGCGATGCCGGAAGGCGAGAAGCTCGCGGCCTTCGCCGCCACCGGCGCAGTGCTCGCCATCCATCTGTCGATCCATCTGCTCGACAAGGTCGTCGCCGATCTGACGCCGCATTACGGCGCGGATTGCCCGGTCGCGATCGTCTGGCGTGCGAGCTGGCCCGACCAGCGCATCGTCCGCGCCACGCTCGCAACACTCGACCTAGCTGTCGGCAGCGAGATGGAGCGCACTGCATTGATTCTGGTCGGCAGGACGCTGGGCTCGGCGGATTTTTCCGAGAGCCGTCTCTATGCTGCCGATTATGACCGTCGCTATCGGCCGGTCGGCGCCGAGCCGCGCTTTCCGGAGGTGTCGTGATGGCGGCAGGGCTCGTCATCTCCGCGCCGGCGTCGGGCGTCGGCAAGACCACGCTGACGCTGGCGCTTGCCCGCGCCTGGCGCAACGGCGGATTGCGGGTGCAGTGCTTCAAGAGCGGCCCCGATTACATCGATCCCGCGTTTCATGCAGCCGCGACAGGACGCGCCTCAGTCAACGTCGACAGCTGGGCGATGGATCGCGGGACAATCTCGCATCTCGTCAGTCGCGCCATTGACGCCGATGTCGTGCTGGCCGAAGGCTCGATGGGCCTGTTCGACGGCGTGGCTGCCCGTGGCGTCTGCGGCACCGGGGCGACCGCCGACGTTGCGGAGATGCTGGACTGGCCGGTGCTGCTGGTGATCGATCCATCCGGCCAGGCACAAACGGCGGCGGCAATCGCGGCGGGCCTTCGCGACTACCGCCCCGGTGTGCGCCTTGCGGGCGTCGTGCTCAATCGCGTTGCGAGCCCGCGCCACGAAGCTCTCGTGCGGCGTGCGCTGCTGGACGCCGGCATCGCCGTGTTCGGCGCGCTGCCGCGCCATGCCGAGATCAGCCTGCCGAAGCGGCATCTCGGGCTGGTCCAGGCCGAGGAGCAGGCGGAGATCGGCAAGCTGATCGACGAGGCCGCGCGCTTCGTCGCAGAGCATGTCGATCTCGACGCGGTGCTGCGTTCGGCGGCCACGTGGTCGCCGCAACCTGCCGCGAGCCACGTCAACGTGACGCCGCCCGGCCAGCGCATTGCGTTGGCCCGCGACGCCGCGTTCTCCTTCGTCTATCCGCATATGCTGGAAGCGTGGCGCGCGGCGGGTGCGGAGATATCGACATTCTCGCCCCTCGCCGATGAAGGCCCTGATCCGGGCGCCGATGTGTGCTGGCTGCCTGGCGGCTATCCCGAGCTGCAGGCCGGCAAGATCGCGGCCAATGCGCGCTTCCACAGCGGATTGCGCGCCTTCGCCGAGACGCGGCCGGTACACGGCGAATGCGGAGGCTATATGGTGCTGGGCACTGCTTTGACCGATGCCGACGGCATCCGCCACGAGATGACGGGCCTGCTCGGCCTCGAGACGAGCTTTGCCAAACGCCGCATGCATCTGGGCTACCGCCTCGCCGAGCTCGCCGCGCCGATGCCGGGTCATCGGGCGGGCGCACGCCTGCGTGGCCACGAATTCCACTATTCGACGATCGTCGCGCAGCCCGACACGCCGCTGGCGGTCGTGCACGACGCGACAGGCGCGGTGATCGCCGAGACCGGCTCGCGGCGGGGACGAGCCACCGGCACGTTCTTCCACCTGATCGCGGAGGACCGGTGAGCGGTTTTGTGTCCTTCGTCTCCGCCGGCCCCGGCGATCCCGAACTCCTCACGCTCAAGGGTGCCGCGCGCCTGCGCGAGGCCGATGTCGTGCTCTATGACGATCTTGCTTCGGGCGCGATCCTCGATCTGGCCCGGCCCGGCGCCAATCTCGTCGCGGTGGGAAAGCGGGCCGGACGGCCCTCGACCAAGCAGCACCACGTCAACCGATTGCTGGTCGACTATGCCGCAACAGGCGCGCGCGTGGTGCGGTTGAAGTCCGGCGATGCCGGCATCTTTGGCCGGCTCGAGGAGGAGCTCGAGACCCTGCGTGAAGCGGGCATCGGCTACGAGATCATTCCGGGCGTCACCACGGCCTGCGTGGCTGCGGCCCAGGCCGGGATTCCCTTGACCCGGCGCCATACCTCGCGCCGGGTGCAGTTCATCACCGGCGCGGACGTCACCGGCGAGCTGCCGCCAGACCTCAATTGGGTGGCGCTGGCCGATCCCGAGGCGACGACCGTGGTCTATATGGGCCGGCGCACATTTCCGGCGCTCGTCGCAAAATTGATCGAGCACGGGCTCGCCCCGACCACGCCGGCGTTGTTTGCCGAATCGCTCGGCCGTCCCGATGAGCGACTGGTCCGCACCACCATTTCGGAACTTGCCGAGCAGCTTGCGCGGGGCGGAGCGGCATCCACGGCGGCCGTCATCCTGTTCGGCGCGCTGGCGGGGGATTATCCGTCATGACGCTCTCGGCCGCCCTTCACCCCTTGACGCCCGGCTGGCGAAAGGGGCACACAGGAGAGGCATGGTGCTCGACGCGGCGCAAAGCGCCGGAGCATAATCGGGAATGGGGATGGGCGGACCCAATTGCGGCGCCCAAAACCCCAGCCGCCCCCGCGACTGTAAGCGGTGAGGGACTTCGATCAGCCACTGGGCCGCAAGGCCCGGGAAGGCCGGAGACTCCCAGTGAACCGCGAGCCAGGAGACCGGCCGTGCACGTTTTGAGGCCAAGGCCGTCGGGTGTGACGGCAAGAAGGATCTGAGCCATGCATATCGAACCCGGACTAGTCTCGGACGCCAAGCTCGTGCTGAGTTACGCAACCGGCATCGCCGTCGGCGGCGTTGCCTTGAAGCTCGCGGTCGAGACCGTGCGCGAGCAGGGCATCACGTCGTTCGCGGCGCGCACGCTCGCCACCACGGGACTCGTGTTTATCTTCTTCGAGATCCTGCCGCACTTCCCGGTCGGCGTCTCCGAAGTGCACTTCATCCTCGGCTCGACCTTGTTCCTGCTGTTTGGAGCGGCGCCTGCGGCCTTCGGCCTCGCGTTCGGCCTGCTGTTCCAGGGCATCTTCTTCGAGCCGCCCGACTTGCCGCAATATGGCATGAACGTCACCACGCTGCTGGTGCCGCTGTTCGGGATCCAGGCAATCGCCACGCGGATCATTTCGCGCAACACGGCCTATGTCGATCTGAAGTACCGCCAGGCGCTGGCGCTTTCGACGACCTATCAGGCCGGCGTCATCGCCTGGGTCGCGTTCTGGGCGCTCTATGGCGCCGGTTTTGCCGTGACCAACCTTGCCAGCATCGCGACCTTCGCGGCGTCCTATGCGCTCGTCATCGTGATCGAGCCTCTTGCCGATCTCGGCGTGCTGGCGCTGGCGAAGTCGCTGCGCGGCGTCACCGCGGCCGGCCTCGTCACGCCGCGTTTGCACAACGCGGCCTAGAGACAAGCGAACGGGCGGCCGTCATGGCCGCCCTTCGCAGCTCCGATGCTCACGCTCTCCCTGATAGGCATCGGTTGCGGCGATCCCGGGCAGCTCACGCGCGCCGCGATCGGTGCCATCAACGCGGCCGATCTCGTCCTGATCCCGCGCAAGGGGACGGCCAAGTCCGATCTCGCCGATCTCAGGCGGACGATCTGCGCGGATGTGCTCACCAGCGACACGACGCGCATCGCCGAGTTCGATCTGCCCGTGCGCGACGCCGCTGAAGCGGACTATCGCAAGGGCGTGGACGATTGGCACGATGCCGTGGCCGCTGTCTGGTCGCAGACGATCGCAGATCATCTCGAAGGCAAAGGCAAGGTCGCGCTGCTGATCTGGGGCGATCCCTCGCTTTACGATTCCTCGCTGCGCATTGCGCGGCGGCTCGATCCTTCACCTGAGATCGAAGTCGTGCCCGGCATCACCTCGATCCAGGCGCTGTGTGCAGCGCATGCGCTGCCGCTCAACGATATCGGCGAGCCCTTTCTGGTCACGACCGGACGTCGCTTGCGCGATGGCGGCTGGCCGGCGGGTGTCGATACCGTGGTGGTGATGCTCGACGGCGGCACGGCGTTCCAGTCGCTTGATCCGGCGGACCTGCACATCTGGTGGGGCGCCTATCTCGGCATGCCCGATCAGATTATCATGTCCGGCGCGCTGGCCGAGATCGGTCCGCGTATTGTCGCCGTCCGGCAAGAGGCGCGCGACCGGCACGGCTGGATCATGGACAGTTACATCCTCAAGCGCAGGCCGTGAGGCAAGCGAGGCAGCATGCTCCCCGAATGGGTCACCCAACAATGCCCCGATATCTCCGCAGTCCATCGCGAGGCGGCGGTCGCGCGGCAGGCGCAACTGACGAAACCCGCCGGCGCGCTTGGCCGGCTCGAGCAGCTCGCGATCGAGCTTGCGGGCCTGCAAGCAACCGAGCAACCGCGCGCGGCGCGGGTGCCGATCATCATCTTCGCCGGCGATCACGGCATCGTCGCGCAGGGCGTCTCGGCCTATCCGCAAGAAGTGACCATCGCGATGCTGGCGAATTTCGCCTCCGGCGGTGCCGCGATCTCGGTGCTCGCGCGTGAGCTGGGCTCCAGCCTGGAGGTCGTCGACACCGGCACGCTGGCGCAGGAGGAGATGGCTGGGATCGTGACCGACAAGCCGCGCAGCGGCACGCGCGATTTCAGCGTCGAAGCTGCGCTCAGCCCCACAGAGCTGGCATTTGCGTTCGAAGCCGGCCAGCGCGCAGTCGCTCGCGCCGAGGCTAGCAAGCCCGATCTTCTGATCTTCGGCGAGATGGGCATCGGCAACACCACGACATCGGCGGCGATTGCGGCGAGCCTGCTCGGCATGGGTGCCGAGGAGATCGCGGGCAGCGGCACCGGCATCGACGCGGCCGGCCGTGTGCACAAGGCGCGGGTGATCGACGCTGCGATCGCACGCCATGGCATTGCGGGCGCTTCGCCCGAAAAGATCCTGTGCGCCGTCGGCGGCCTCGAGATCGCGGCCATCTGCGGTGCAGTTATCGCAGCAGCGCAGCGCCACATCCCCGTGTTGATCGACGGCTTCATCGTGTCGGTCGCGGCGCTGGCGGCGGCGCGGCTCAACCCGTCGTGCCAGCCGTTCCTGCTGGCCTCGCATCAGTCCGCCGAGCAGGGGCATCGGCTGGTGCTTCGCGCGCTCAACGTGCAACCGCTGATCAGCCTCGATCTCAGGCTCGGCGAAGGATCGGGCGCGGCCATCGCGCTGCCGCTGGTCCGGGCGGCCTGTGCGCTCCACAACGGCATGGCGACCTTTGCGCAGGCCAATGTGCCAGATCGTCCGGCCTGATCAAATCATCGGCTGATTGACGCAGACCACGCGCCAGCCGGTCGCGAGCCGGTCGATCCGGGTCAGCGACAGCGGATCGATCACGAAGCGCAGCGCCGCTTGTGGCGTCAGATCCAGCGCGATGCACAGCGCCGCGCGGATTGTGCCGGAATGCACGACCAGCGTTGCGGCTCCGGCGCCGATCTTCGGCAGACCCAGCCGGACCCGCGTGACTTGATCCTCAAAGCTTTCGCCGCCCGGCGGCCGTCCGCGCGCCGGATCGCTCCAGAACCGTGCATAGGCCTCGCCACCGGTCGCGGCGAGTTCGTCATGCCGACGGCCGGTCCAGTCGCCAAAGCTCTGCTCGCTGAATTCGTCCAGCTGCAGAGGGTCGAGCCCAAGCGCGCGAGCCGTCTCGACCGTGCGCCGCGACGGGCTCGCATAGCTCGCGGCGTCCCGCGGCAGGCGCTGCCGCAGCGCCTCCAGCTGCGCGCGAGCGCCGAGATCGGCCGGCGCGTCGGCTGCATGGATCGTCCCCGTGACGCCATCGACGGGCGCGTGCCGTATCAGCCAGAGGAAGGTCTCGCCTTCCATGCTTATCTCCAAGGAAACTGGTCGTTGTGGCAATAACGCCGCAACTGGCACATTGACTCTGTCTTGATCGTAATCCTAGATGCTCGCGACGGTTTCCCCGAGAGGGGATGAAAAGGGAATGCGGTGCGGGGACGTTGTCCCCAATGCCGTGGCTGCCCCCGCAACTGTAAGCGGCGAATCTTGCGTCACATGCCACTGGGTGTCTCGGTCCCGGGAAGGCGACGTAAGGTACTGACCCGCGAGCCAGGAGACCTGCCGTCAGCCGTGGTCACACGCGAAGATGTCGGTCGGGGAGTACAGACATTCGGCTTCATCGGAAGGCTTATGAGCCGGAAGATGGGACCTTGGTTCGCTGTGACGTGCCACTGACGTCATACCGAGGTCCAAGACCGTGTCTCCCGTTCGCATTGTACGACCGCGCGCGCTCCTGCTCGCATCCGCGGCGCTGACATCCTCTGTCATTCTTGATCTACCCGCCGCACTGGCGCAGCAGGCCCGCGAACCTCTGCCGCCGGTCGAGGTCACGCCCGCCCAATCCCGCAAGCCGGCCAGGCCCGCCGTACGGGAGGCGCAGGGCCCACGGCGCGCAGCTGCGCGCCGGCCAGCGGCCGGGTCTGTAGCGCCCAAGCCAGTCGTGCCAATCGCGGCAGCATCGACGCCGCTCAATACCAATGCCGTGGCCGAGAGCGCCTCGCGCCTCGGCCTGACCGTGCGCGAAACGCCCGCGACCGTGGAAGTGATCTCGGCCGCAACCATGCGCGAGCAGGGCTATCGCACCGTGTCCGACGTCGCCCAGGGAGCAGTCGGCGTCACAGCCGGCGACAATCCGGCTGAACCCTCGGCTTTCTCGATGCGCGGCTTCACCAACAGCCAGATCAACACACTCTACAACGGCATCAAGATCGGTCCGCAGAACATGACCTCGCGGATCACCGACACGGCCAATCTGGAGGCTGTCGAATTCCTGAAGGGGCCGGCATCGCTGATGTCGGGCGAGGGCGCCGCCGGCGGCGCGATCAACTTCGTCACCAAGCAGCCGCACACCGGTCCGATCCGCAATGAGGCGGATTTCTCCTGGGACTCGCTCAATTCGTTCCGGGCGCATTACGGCTCGGGCGGCAGCACCAATGTGCAGGGGCTGGACTATCGCTTCGACGTCAGCCGTTCCTCGCTCAACGGCTTTGCCGACGACACCAACACCAAGACGCTCGACGTGTCGGGCCAGCTCAATTACCGCATCTCCGACAGTCTCAAGGTCTGGGGCGCGATCGAGTACCGCGAGGACCGCTCGAAGGCCTATTGGGGCGCGCCGCTGGTGCCGATTGCCTTCAGTGGCTCGCATGCGACGACGGGGATCGTGTCCGGCAATTACATCTCGAACTACAACAAAACCAATCTCGGTGCGGTCACGATCGATGACCGCACCTTCAACACCAACTACAACGTTCTCGACAATCGCAACGTCGCACAGGAGGTCTGGCTGCGCGGCGGTTTCGAGCTGAAGCTGGCGCCCGACCTGACGCTGAAAAGCCAGGCCTATGGTTACGGCGCAGAGCGCACGTGGTTCAACAACGAGATCGAGGCGTTCAATTCCGGTACGAACCTGGTGGACCGCGAGCGCTTCTATGTCGCGCACAGCCAACGCCTGGTCGGCAACATCACCGACCTGATCTGGGATGCGAATATCGCCGGCTTTGACAACCGCTTGGTCACGACGCTATCCTCGAGCTATCTTGATTTCGTGAGGCCGGGCGCCGCAAATTTCCCCGGCGATTCCGTTCCACTGGTCGATCCGCCCCGCGGCTACTACGGCCTGCTCACTATTCAGCAGCAGACCGCGCGCATCGACAATGAGGCGCTGTCATTCGAGGACCGGCTGAAGCTCACGCGCAGCTTTTCGCTAGTCGGCGGCCTGCGCGTCGAGCATATCGGGCTCGACCGCAATTCGACCGACAAGTTCGCTCTGGAGAAGGCGAACTTCCCGTTCTCGCAATCGTGGGCCCCGACCACCGGCCGTATCGGCTATACGTGGGAAGCCGTTCCGGGCCTGACCTTCTTCAGCCAATATGCGACCGGCGCCGACATCGCAGCCAACAACATCTTCCTGCTCAATCCGACCGATCCGCTCAACCTGACCACCGCGCGCACCTATGAGACCGGCGTCAAGCATCTGTTCTGGGACAACAGGGCCGAGTGGTCGTTCTCGGCCTATGACATCCTGCGCAAGAACGTCTATGCCGCGGCCGGCGGCATGCAGCTCAACCTCGCCGGACGGCAGGAATCGAAGGGCATCGAGCTTGCCGCGTCCGTGCGTCCGATCGAGCCTCTGCGTCTCTGGGGCAACATCGCCTATGTCGATGCGCGCTACGCCGACTACGATTTTGTCGGCGGCTCGTTCTCCGGCAACACGCCGCCGAACGTCCCGCGCGTCGTCGCCAATGCCGGCGCGTCGTACCGTTTCTTCACGCCCTGGGCGGTCGAGCTCGGCATCACCGGCCGCCATGTCGGCGACCGTTACAACACCGATGCCAACACCGTGACGCTGAAGGCCTACACCGTGGCCGATGTCTACGCCTTCGTCGACATCCCCAAGACCGTGTTCAACGCGGTCGACCAGGCCCGCCTGACCTTCCGGGTACGCAACATCGCCGACAAGCGTTACGCGATCTGGGGCGATCCGTTCTATCCCGACCAGATCCTGCTGGGCGCGCCTAGGACCTATGAAATTTCGGCCGCGTTCAAGTGGTAGGACGCTGATCGATGATGCGCGCGATCGTCCTGCTGCATCGATGGCTCGGGATCGCGTTCTGCCTGCTGTTCGCGATGTGGTTCGCGACGGGGATCGTGATGCACTTCGTTCCGTTTCCCTCCCTGACGGAATCTGAACGCTTTGCCGGGCTCGTGCCGCTGGCTAGCGCTGAGACCAGGATTGCGGTCGCCGATGCCATTGCCGCGAGCGGCATCGCGGATGCGACGCGCGTTCGCCTGATCCAGCGCAGCGACGGACCGGTCTATGTCGTCGCGGGGCCGTCGCGCGCGGGCGCAGTCCGCGCCTCCGACGGTGTCGACGCCTCGGTCTCGTCTTCCGAGGTCGCGCTGGCCATCGCGCGAGACCACGCACGCAGCCGTGGGCTGGATGCCGCGCGGGCCGCGATCGTTGCGCGCGCGGACTATGACCAATGGAGCGTGCCGAACGGCTTTGACCGTCATCGGCCCCTGTTTCGGGTTGCCCTGGGCGACGCCGCCGCAACGGAGGTCTATGTCTCCTCGCTCACCGGCGAGATCGTTCTGGATACGACGCGCAACGAGCGGACCTGGAATCTCGTCGGCAGCGTGCTGCACTGGATCTATCCGACAGTCCTGCGAAGTAATTGGTCGCTGTGGGATCGCGTGGTCTGGACCTTGTCGCTGCTGGCACTGATCGCAGCATTGCTGGGCGCTGTGCTCGGGCTTGCGCGGATCAAACCTCGAGGCGGTCTGATCGGCTCGCCCTATCGTGGCTGGCATGCGCTGCATCATCTCATCGGCCTCGCGGCGATGGTGTTTGTGCTGACCTGGATTTTCAGTGGCTGGCTCTCGATGGATCACGGGCGGCTGTTCTCGCGTGGGCAATTGACCTCGGCTGAATCCAGCGTGATGAACGCTTCACCGAATTGGACGGCTGCCCCATCGCTCGATCGGCAGCCTGTGTCGCCGTTGGCCCGTGAGATCGAATGGTTTGCCTTCAACGGCAATCTCTATCGGCGGGATCGCACCGCTCTTGCCGCTCAGACCTTGATTAGGGCAGGGGATGCGCCCCGCGATGGGGCGACGGGATCTCTGGATGTGCAGGAGGTCGAGAGGCTGACCGCGCGTCTCGCGGCCGGCTGCGGCGTACCGTCCGTACTTGCCGACAACGACAACTATCCCGCGCAGTCCACCGTTCCGGGTGCCCCGGTCTACCGCTCGTACTGCGGCGACCTCTGGTTCGACATCGACGGCGCCGACGGCCATTTGCTGCAAAGGCTGGATTCGTCGCGGCGGGCTTATCGCTGGTTCTACGGCGCGCTGCACACGCTGGATTTTCCCGTCCTCGTCGCGCGCCCGTTGCTGCGCGACGGTTTGGTCGTCGGGCTCTGCGCCCTCGGCTTTCTGTTCTCCATCACGGGCATTGCCATCGGCTGGCGCCGCCTCGTCGCGATGCGTTGAGCGGGGCAAAACCACCGCTTACTGATCGTACAATAAAGAGAGGCTGAGCCGACTGGCATGCATAGCTCATAAGCAATCGCATGGCCCGGAGCGCCGGTCGATCGCCTGCAAATTAGACAGTATTTGCGCCGCGCGTGGATTGCAGTGCAACGGATGGGGCTTTTCGCCCTGGAAAACTCGTGTGCGCTGCACTTATCCTGGGTGGAACGATCCACACTGACGTGCTCTCCATGCGGGCAGCGCTGCACTAAAAAGTGCCTCGGCGCGTCGCGCCGGTTGCGGGCCGGTCCTGTGCGTTGCGACAACTCCGGCCCTATCCCGAGGCCATCGCTCTGTCGCACGCTCGCAAGCGGTGGCATGACAGGGGGATGATGATGAGCGCTCTCGGTTTGCGATTGAACTTGGCTATGGACGGGAAGCACCCGGCGTCCGGTTCGAACGTCGTCCGTAGCTGACGCCACATGAGCACCGACGAAAATCACTGGGAAGTCGGCACCGATATCGGCGGCACCTTCACCGACATCATCGCGATCCGACACTCCCCCGCGGAGGCGCGGATCGCGAAAGTGCCGTCGCGACCTCAAGCTCCGGTTCAGGCAATGCTGGAGGCGATCGAGGCGGTGGGCCTGCGCAAGAGCGAGGTCAAGCGCTTCGTCCACGGCACCACGCGCGTGACCAACGCCATCGTCGAAGGCCGGCTGCCGAAAGTGGCGCTGGTCGCGACCGAAGGATTTGCCGACGTGCTGGAGATCGCGCGCTATCGCCGCCGCGATCTCTATCGTCTCAACGTCCCGCCGAAATCGCCGCCGCTGGTGCCGCCCGAACGATGTTTTGGCCTCGCCGAGCGCCTCGACCACGAGGGCCGGGTGCTGAAGACGCTGGATGACGCGGAGATCGAGCGTCTGGTGGCCTGGCTGAAAATGACGGGCGTACAGAGCGTCGCGGTCGCGCTGCTGCACGCCTACGCCAATCCCGTCCACGAGAAAATGCTCGGCGAGCGGCTCAAGGGCGTCGTTGCCCACGTCTCGCTGTCGCACGAGGTCAATCCCGAGGCGCGCGAATACGAGCGGACTTCGGCGACCGTGTTCAACGCGGCCGCCATGCCGATCGCGGTGGAGTATCTCAGCGAACTGGAGCAGCGCCTCCCGATTGGGCCCGGCCTGCAGGTGTTTCATTCGGCCGGCGCCATGGTCCCGATCTCGGCCGTGAAGCGGCGGCCGCTGGTGATGGCGATGTCGGGCCCCGCGGCCGGCGTCTCCGCATCCGTCAGCATCGCGCGCCAGCTCGGCAGGTCGCGGATGCTGACGTTCGACATGGGCGGCACCACGACCGACGTCTGCCTGATCGTTGACGGCCAGGCCGAGATGACAGACGGCCGGATGCTCGGCGACAAGCCGCTGCGCCAGCCGATGCTTGCGGTTCATTCGATCGGGGCGGGCGGCGGATCGATTGTTCGCAACGGCCCCGGTGGCCTGACCGTCGGACCGGAAAGTGCCGGCTCCGAGCCGGGACCGGCCTGCTACGGCCGCGGCGGTACCGAGCCGACCATCACCGACGCCAACGCCGTGCTCGGCTATCTCAATCCCGAAACCAAACTTGGCGACCGGATCGGAATCGACATTCAGGCAGCGACTGATGTCATCGCGCCGATCGCGCGCACTCTGGGGCTGAGCATGACCGAAACCGCGCTCGGCATCATCAAGGTCGCGAATGCGACAATGGCCCGCGCGCTCCGCCGCGTCACGGTCGAGCGCGGTATCGACGGGCGCGACTGCACGCTTCTCGCCTTCGGCGGTGGTGGCCCGATGCACGCCGCGGGCCTTGCCGATCTCTACGGGATTGCCGAGGTCGTCGTTCCCAGCGCATCGAGTGCGTTTTCGGCGCTGGGTTGTCTCACCGCCGATTTCAGCTTCCTCCAGCAGCAAACCCTGCGCGCGGCGCTCGACGGCATCGACCTCGCCCGTATGTCCGAGCGGATCCGGGTGCTGATCGACGATGCCTCGGCGCCGCTGATTGCCAACGGCGTTGCCGCGACCGAGATTCAGATCGAGCTGGTGGCCTTGATGCGCTACGCGGCGCAGAACGACGCAATTCCGGTGCCGTTCGCGCGACCGCTCGACGTCATCACGCTGAAGAGGGATTTTCTGGCCCGGCACCACGAGCTGTTCGGCTATGCGACGGGCGAGAGCTGCGTCATCGAATCCGTGCGGGTGCAGGCACGCCGTCCGTCGGCGACCGTCGTGAGCCGGCCGACCGTCGCGGTCAGGACGGTATCAACCGGCGAGCGCATCTGCTCGTTCGACGGCTTTCACGACATCGCGACAAGCATCATCGACCGCGCGTCGCTGACCGAAATCGTCAACGGCCCGGCCATCATTGAAGACGCATGGTCGACCGTGGTGGTCCCGCCCGGCTGGCAGGCAAGGCCGGATGTTTCAGGCAATTTGTTCCTGACGCGGGGGGCGGCATGAAGCTCGATCCGTTCGTCGTCGAAGTCATCAGGCACGGGCTCTCGGCCGCGGCCGAGGAGATGAGCCTGGTGATGACGCGCTCGGCGCGCTCGCCGCTGCTGCGCGAGGCCGGCGACCTGTCGTCGGCGATCACGGACGGCCGCGGCGACCTGGTCGGACAGGGTCGCGACATTCCGATCCATCTCGGCGCAATGGCCTATACGGTCCTCGAATTGCTGAAGGTGGTGCCGCGGGACGGCCTAAGAGACGGCGACGCACTGATCTACAATGTCGGCCCGCTCGGCGGCAACCATCTCAACGACGTCAAGGTCGTGCGGCCCGTCTTCGTCGATGGCGAGATCGTCGCGTTCGCGGTCAGCCTCGCGCATTGGCCCGATATCGGCGGCACCTGGCCCGGCAGCTATTTTGCGAAAGCGATCGACACCTTCCAGGAGGCGATGCGGATTCCGCCGGTTCTGATCGCTACGGCAGCCGGCGTCAATACGCCGATCGTGCAGCTGCTCAAGGCCAATGTTCGCGATCCCGAATCCTGCGAGGGCGATCTTCTCGCCCAGATCGCAGCGACCAAGGCCGGCGAGAAGCGCATCGTCGACCTTTGCCGCGAGCACGGCAAGGCGGTCTTCACGGCGGCGCAGTCGCGCCTGCACGATCTCTCCGAAATCGAGATGCGCGAGGCGTTGCGCGATCTGCCTGATGGCGTCTACGAGGGCGAGGATTATCTGGACGACGGCGGCGCCGACGATGCGCCCGCGCGCATTCATGTCAAGATCACCATCGCCGGCGACGAAGCGACTTTCGATCTTTCGGGAAGCTGCGACCGCGTCTCGAATTTCTGCAACACGACGCCGTTCATGGCGCGCTCGGCGGTGGCCTATGCCGCGCGCATCATGAGCGGGCGCGACATGAACCAGAACGCGGGCGCGCTGCGGCCGCTGACCATCATCACGCGCCCGGGCTCGATCCTGGAGCCGGGGTGGAATGCCTCGGTTGCGGCCGGCAACCACGAGACCTCGATGCGCATCGTCGATGCGATTTTTCGCGCGATGCAGAATACGATCCCCGAACGTCTGTCGGCCGGCGGGGCGACCACGGCGGGTGTCCTCTTCTTCGCCGAATCGCGACAGAACGGTTCGTGGAAGATGCTCTACGAGGTCCACGGCGGTGGCGAGGGCGCGCGGCATGATCGGGACGGGATCTCGGCGACGCGGGTGCATCTGTCCAACACTTCGAACACGCCGGTCGAGGTGATCGAGGCGAATTACGCGATTCAAGTCGAGCAGCAGGCCATTCGCCGGCAGTCCGGCGGCACGGGAGCCCATCGCGGCGGGGACGGCGTCATCCGTACCTATCGCATCCTGGCGCCGTCGATGCATTTGACCACCTGCATCGAGCGCATGGTGATCGCGCCGTTCGGCATGCAGGGCGGCGAACCCGGCAAGGCCTGCCGCATCTCGCTGATCAGGCAGAGCGCGAACGTCGCGATCGACGGCAAGTCGAACCTGGTGCTGCAGCAAGGCGATCTCGTCACGATCGAGACCTGCGGCGGCGGTGGCTACGGCGTCGAGGCTGCGGAATGAAGGGATTGCAATGAGCAGATTGTTGCGAACCGGGCTGAATGCCGGCGACAGCGCGCCCATGGCCGTGGTCGGTGGCGAGGGCGTCTATTTTCATCTGTCGGACGGCCGCAAGCTCATCGACGGCAGCAACACCGGCGGCGGCCTCGGACACCGTCATCCCGCGATGGTGGAGGCGATCCGCCGCGCCGCGGATACGCCCGTCGTGAACGAGGGGTGGACCTGGGTCGGCCGCGAGCAGGCGGCTGACGATTTGATGGCCACCGCGTTCCGTGGCGAAGAGGATTGGGTCGGCGCGGTGCGCTTCTGCATCAGCGGCAGCGAGGCCAACGACATGGCGCTGTCGCTGTGTCAGGCGCTGACGCAGCGGTCCGCGCTGGCGACGCGCGAGCGCGCCTATCACGGCATCACCGGCCTGTCGCGCAGCATGACGGTGCAGCCGCAATGGCATGGCGGTCTTGCGGTCCACTCGGGCGGCTCGAAGCTGCCGGCGCCGATGGCGCCCGTGCGGATATTGCCGGCGCCACACGGCGCGATCTATGGCGCGCCGCCCAACAACACCCCGCCCAGCGAATATCTGGCCGACGCCACGCGCCTGCTTTCGGATACCGCAGCGACGATCATCGACTACACGCAGGGCGGCATCTACTACGACGGCGCCTATCAGGACGAGGTGGCGCGGTGCGCGCGGCAGGCTGGCTCATATTGGATCGCCGACGAAGTGGTGACTGGTGCGGGTCGCGCCGGGCGCTGGTTCGCGTTCCAGGGTGCCGAAAACCGCCCTGACATCGTGACGCTCGGAAAATCGCTCGGCGGCGGCGCGGCGGCGGTTGCCGCGGTGGTGGTGTCGAAAGATATCGTCGAACGGCTCAAGGGCACGAGCTGGCAGAATTACGGCACGCTGCGCGGGCGTCCCATCAGCATGGCCGCCGTCAGCGCCTATCTCAAGGTCGTCAACGAAGACAAGGTTTTGGAGCACGTGAGGGGCCTCGAAAAGCTGTTCACCCGCCGCCTGCTCGTCATCGCGCAAAAGCATCCGAGCGTGCAGCGCGTGGCCGGGCAGGGGCTGCACTGGACCGTGGAGCTGCACGGGCCGGACTGGCGCTCCTGGCACGCCGACACCACCGAGGTGCCGATTGCCTCGCGCGTCGCGGAGCGGGCCCTGGAGGCAGGCGCCGTGATCGGCACCAGCGGTGAGCAGACCTCGCTGTTTCTCGCACCGCCGCTCGTGATCTCCGAGCATGAGGCCGGACAGCTTATGGACGCGCTGGACCACGGCCTCGATGTTGCGGATGAGGAGCAGACATGAGGGTGCATCGTGCAACGCACGCTATGCCGATCCGCAGGGACCGGCTGGAAAGTCCGGATGATGCTGCGTTATGCTGCCGCGCGCCGGCACATTATTTGAAATTCTAGCCTAGCCCAAGACACCACCAGGAAATCGCTGATGCGTATCGTCAATGTTGCCGCCGCCCAGATGGGTCCGATTCAGAGAGCAGACAGCCGCGAGGCCGTGGTCAATCGCATGATCGCGCTGATGGACGAGGCCAAGAGCAAGGGCGCCGACCTGATCGTCTATCCGGAACTGGCGCTCACGACCTTCTTTCCGCGTTGGTACGTGGAGGACCGGGCCGAGTTCGACAATTGGTTTGAGCGCGAGATGCCCAATGCGGCGACCCGGCCGTTGTTCGAGCGCGCGGCGCAGCACCAGATGGCGATGAATTTCGGCTATGCGGAGCTGACGCCCGACGGGCATCATTTCAACACTGCTGTTCTCACCGACAAATCCGGCAAGATCGTCGGAAAATATCGCAAGATCCATTTGCCCGGCCATGTGGAATACGACACCAAACGCTCGCACCAGCATCTGGAGAAGCGCTATTTCGAGCCGGGCGATCTAGGCTTCAACGTCTGGCGCGAGCTGGGCGGCATCATCGGCATGGCGATCTGCAACGACCGGCGCTGGCCCGAGACCTATCGCGTCATGGGCTTGCAAGGCGTCGAGATGGTGCTGATCGGCTACAACACGCCGTCCGTGAATGCGGAGAGGAGCGACGAGGGCATCGAGAAACGCCTGTTTCACAACCGCCTCTCCGCGCAGGCCGGCGCCTATCAGAACGCGACCTGGGTCGTCGCGGTGGCCAAGGCCGGCAACGAGGACGGACACCCGCTGTTCGGCGGCAGCCTCATCGTTGATCCCAATGGCGAAATCGTCGCCGAAGCGAAGACGGAGGACGACGAGCTGCTGGTCCACGCCTGCGACCTCGACGCCACCACCTTCGGCAAGACCACGATCTTCAATTTCGCGCAGCATCGCCGTATCGAGCATTACGGGCTGATCACCAGCCGAACGGGCGCAGTGCCGCCGCCGGAGAAGTGACGTCGATGGCGGACAAGGGCACATCAGGTATTCCCCTGCGCGAGCTCGATCCACGCGATCGCTACAAACTGCTTTGCGGCGTGGTGGTGCCGCGGCCGATTGCGCTGGTGACGACACTCGATGCGAACGGGGCGGTGAACGCCGCGCCCTTCAGCTTCTTCAACGTGTTCTCGGAGAGCCCGGCGCTGATCGTGCTCGGTCTCCAGCACAAGCCGGATCACAGCCCGAAGGACACCACCCGCAACATCCATCGCGACGGCGAGTTCGTCGTTCACATGGTGGACGAGGCGTTGTCGGTGGCAATGAACGACTGCGCGGTCGATTTTCCGTCCGGTGACAGCGAGGTCGCAGCGGCAGGGCTGGCGACGCTTCCCTCTGTAGACGTGAAGGTGCCGCGCCTCGCCGCCGCTCCCTTTGCGCTCGAATGCCGGCGCCATGTCGCGCTGAATTTTTCGCCCGATCGCGAACTGCTGGTCGGCGAGGTGCTCCGGGTTCACGCCCGCGAAGGCCTCGTCGATGAGGCCAATATGTATGTCGATCTCGACGCCTACCGGCCGATCGGCCGCATGTTCGGCAATCTCTACACGACGCAGCGGGATACGTTCGCGCTTGTCCGCGAGAGCCACGCGCAATGGCTCGCGCGGCAGGACGCCAAAGAGCTGAAGGACGCCTAGTGATTCGAGAACTGCACCGTACCCAGCGCCATGGTGACCGCCGCCTGTGTCGGGTCGATCACGGCAATGCCGAGCGCGTCTTCGAGGGGACGGCGATGGCGCGCCATGCCGGCGCAGCCCATCACGATGGCGCGGGCGCCGTCTTCGTCGCGCAGCGCGCGGCCGATTTCGATCATCCTGGCCAGCGTGCCTTCGCCCGAGGCGGTCTCCGCGACGCTCATGTTGAGCGGCTGCTCGCCGGCGAGGCGTTCGGTCAGTCCCATCTGCCTGAGATAGCGCATGTGACGCGGGATCGAGCGCTGGGCGATCGCGATGACGCCAAAGGTTTCGGCGCGGGCCAGCGCGGTCAGCACGCCGCACTCGGCGATGCCAAACACGGGGCGATCGGTGCCTTCGCGGCAGACCTGAAGCCCGGGATCGCTGTAGCAGGCGATGACAAAGGCAGCCGAGCTGTTGTCGCCCTCGACCAGCCGGCGCAGCGGCATCGCGACGCCATCGACATCGGCCTGGCTTTCAATGCCGAACGGTCCCTCGGTCAGCGTCTGGCAGACCAGTTCGGGGCCGCCCTCGAAACCGAGCGGCTTCAGCGCCTCCTCCAGCCCCTGCGTGACCGCAGGGTTGGAATTTGGATTGATGACGAGAATGCGCGGTCGGGACATGCTGGTCTTCCTGCAAAATTTCGATCACTTGCCCTAAGCCTATCATGGAGTGCCTCATGACTGAACCCGCTTACGACCTGATCATTCGCGGTGGGCGCGTCGCGACGACGACCGACGTCTTTGAAGCCGATGTCGCCATCTCCGGCGAGAACATCGCCGCTATCGGGCGTGGGCTTCCGTCCGCGAAGCGCGAGATCGACGCGCGCGGGAAGCTCGTTCTGCCCGGCGGCGTCGACAGCCACGCCCATATCGAGCAGCTGTCCGCGGCCGGCATCATGAACGCCGACACGTTCGAGAGCGCGACCGTCTCCGCCGCTTTTGGCGGCACGACGACGGTGATTCCGTTTGCCGCCCAGCATGTCGGCATGAAGCTGCCGCAGGTGGTGGAGGATTATCACGCACTGGCGAAGAAGGGCGCCGTGATCGACTACGCCTTTCACATGATCATTGCGGATGCGACCAAGGAAACGGTCGAGGAGCATATTCCGGCGCTGGTGAAGCAGGGCCATGCCTCGATCAAGATCTTCATGACCTATGACCGGCTCAAGGTCGACGACGAGCCGCTACTGGACATCCTGCTCGCCGCGCGCCAGTCCGGCGCGATGTTATGCGCCCATGCCGAAAACCACGGCATCATCGCCTGGATGGTGAAGCGCCTACTCGCGCGCGGCTACACGATGCCGAAATACCACGCCGTCAGCCACGCCCGCGTGTCGGAGGCGGAAGCCTTCACCCGGCTGATCGGCATGGCGGCGCTGATCGACCAGCCCATCATGATCTTCCATGTCTCGACCGCCGAGGGCGCCAAGGTGATCCGCGATGCGCGCGGGCAGGGGCTGAAGGTGTTTGCCGAAACCTGTCCGCAATACCTCTTCCTCACTGCTGCCGATCTCGACAAGCCCGGGGCGGAAGGCGCTAAGTGGATGTGCAGCCCGCCGCCGCGGACGCATGCCGACCAGGAGGCGCTGTGGCAGGCGCTGTCGCTCGGCGATCTCCAGACCATCTCGTCGGATCACGCGCCTTATCGTTACGACGAGACCGGCAAGCTGCGCGCCGGCCCCAATCCCAATTTCAAGCAGGTGGCGAATGGCCTGCCGGGACTGGAGCTGCGCCTGCCGCTGCTGTTCGACGCGATGGTGTCGAAGGGACGATTGGGCCTGGAAAAATTCGTCGAGCTGACATCGACCGCGCCGGCCAAGATCTACAATCTGCATCCGCGCAAGGGTTCGATCGCGGTCGGTGCCGATGCCGATATCGCGATCTGGGATCCCGATCGCGAGACCGTGATCGCCGACGAGATGATGCACGACCTCGCTGGCTACACGCCGTTTGCGGGACGAAAGCTGAAGGGCTGGCCGGTGTCGGTGCTGTCGCGTGGCCGGGTGATCATCGACGGCAACAAGTGCCTCGCGAGCGCCGGCAGCGGACAGTTCCTAACACGCAGCGGCGGTGAGGCGGCCAAGCCGACGGGGCGGCTCGTCGCCGACATGGATCCGGAACGGAATTTCGGGGCAAAACTGCTGTGATGGTGGATCGCGCGCGATGAAGATCGTCATCTTCGGCGGCACCGGCTTTGTCGGCCTCAACGTTACGGAGGCGCTGCTCGCGCGTGGCCACGAAGTGACGCTGTATGACCGCGCAGAGTTGCCACCATCCGCGCGGCGATCTCTTGCCGATTACGGCGCCCGGCTCAAAGCGGTGCAGGGCGATATCACCGATGCAGATGCCATCGATGCCCTCATCGCTGAAGGCGTCGATGCGATCGTGCTCGGCGCGGCGATCACCGCCGGTGATGAACTGGAGAGAGCGTCGACCGCACGCGTTCTCGAGATCAACGTGATGGCGCAGATCCCGATCCTGCTCGCCGCGATCCGTCATGGCGTCCGCCGCGTCGTCAATCTCTCGTCGGCATCGGCCTACGGCGCCGCGGGGGCGCGAGTCGAGATTCTCGACGAGGAAACGCCTTGCGATCCGGTCTCGTTCTACGCCATCAGCAAGTTCACCTCGGAGCGCTCTGTCGCGCGCCATGCCGAACTCTTCGGCGGTGATTTCCTGAGCGTACGGCTGAGCGCGCTGTTCGGACCATGGGAGCGACCGAGCTCCGTACGCGACACGCCAAGCCTCCAGTTCCAGATCTTGGCCGCGTTCGCCCGCGGCGAGCCGGCGATCATGCCTGAAGCGGGCATGAGGGACTGGATCTACGCGCCGGATGCGGCCGAGGCCGTGGCGATCCTGATCGAAGCTGACCGGCCGCGCCACCGGCTCTACAACATCTCCCGCGGAGGGCTTTGGCCTGCGCTGCAATGGGGCGAGGCCTTTGCGGCGTTGCATCCCGGCCTGGAGTGCCGCCTCGCGGCGCCGGGCGAGAACACCGTCATCAAGCTGCATGGGCCCTATCGCGCGCCGCTGTCGGTGACGCGGATGGCGGATGAATTCGGCTGGCGCGCGCGGTTCGGCTGCGCCGAGTCGGCGGCCGCGATGAGCGCCTGGTTGACGCAGCACAAGGAGTGGATCTGAGATGCGGCTGCAAGGGCGCACGGCCATCATCACGGGAGCGGGTTCGGGTATCGGCCGCGCCAGCGCCAAGCTCTTCGCGGAAGAGGGCGCGCATCTCGCTCTAGTCGATCGCGATGCCGCAGGACTTCAGGAGACCCTGAGCCTGGTCGGCGAAGCAACGACGCATGTCGGCGACGTCGGCGATGCCGGTTTCGCCGAGACCGTCGTCGGCGATGTCGTGGCGCGACACGGTCGGCTCGACATCCTGATGACCGCCGCGGGGTTTTCCTGCGGCGGCACGGTGCTGACAACGAGCCCGGCCGATTGGGATGCGGTGTTCCGCACCAATGTCGGCGGCACCTGGCTGTGGGCGCGGGCGGCCGTGCCGCAGATGCAGCTTCAGAACAGCGGTTCGATCATCACGCTGGCGTCGCAGCTCGCGTTGGCCGGCGGCAAGGGCAACAGCGCCTATATCGCGGCCAAGGGCGCGATCGTCAGCCTGACGCGGACGATGGCGGTGGATTTTGCAACCGATGGCATTCGCGTCAATGCGATTGCACCCGGTGCGATCGACACGCCGATGCTTCGCCGCAGCTTTGCCCGTCACGCCAATGCGGACGAGGTGGGCGAAGCATCCCGCAACCGTCACGCCATGAAGCGGTTCGGCCAGGCCGATGAGGTCGCGCAGACCGCGCTTCACCTCGCAAGCGATGCGTCCTCGTTCACGACCGGCACCGTGATGGTGGTCGACGGAGGCTGGCTCGCGGCATGAGTGATGCGCTGACAGAGCTGGAAGCGCACGTTCGTGCCGATCTCGTACGGATCGCGCATCCCGGTGCCGCCTGGCTCGAACCGAAGACGGGACCGAACGGCAAGCCGGCGCTGGATGTGCTCGTGATCGGCGCCGGCCAATCCGGCGTCGCCATCGGCTTCGGCCTGATGCGCTCCCGCGTCAGCAACATCCTGCTGCTGGACAAGGCCGAGGAGGGGAAGGAGGGGCCATGGCTCACCTATGCCCGCATGCCGACGCTGCGCAGCCCGAAGGACTATACCGGTCCTGACCTCGACATTCCGAGCCTGACCTATCAATCTTGGCATGAAGCCCGCTTCGGTAAGGAAAGCTGGCAGACGCTGAATCTGATTCTGAGGGAGCACTGGGCTGAGTATCTGCTCTGGCTACGGCGCACGATCGGCTTGCCCGTGCGCAACGGCTGCGAGCTTCTGGAAATCCGGCCGGCGGCGGATGGTTTGTTGGCCGCACGCGTGAAACGTGGCGATGGAGTCGAGACACTCCATGCGCGCAAGATCGTGCTCGCGACGGGGCAGGAGGGAATGGGCGGCTGGATGATCCCGGAGCCGCTGAGCCATCTGCCCGAGAGCTCGGTCGCAACGGTCGCCGATGATATCGATTTCGAAAACCTCCGCGGCAAGCGCGTCGCCGTGATCGGTGCCGGCGCATCGGCCTTCGACAATGCGGCGACCGCGCTGGAAGCGGGCGCGGCCGAGGTGCACCTGCTTTGCCGTCGTGCGCAGATCCAGGTGATCCAGCCCTATCGCTGGCTGACCTTCCGCGGCTTCTTGAGCCATCTCAGCGATCTCGACGATGCCTGGCGCTGGCGCTTCATGCGCACCATCCTCGAGATGCGCGAAGGCTTTCCGCAACCAACTTACGATCGCTGCGCAAATCATGCCAATTTCACATTGCACGAGAGCGCGCCGATCGAGGCAGCCCGCGAGACCGATGACGGCCTGGAATTGCAGACGCCGCACGGCGCCATACCTGCGGATTTCGTCATCTGCGGCACCGGCATCGACATGAACTTTGCCGGACGTGGCGAGCTGCGCGCATTTGCCGGCAATATCGCAACCTGGGCGGACCGCTACCAGCCCCCGGAGAGCGAGCGCAACGCGCGGCTCGGCCGCTTTCCCTATCTCGCCGACGATTACGCCTTCACCGAACGTGTTGCGGGCGAGACACCGTGGATCTCGAATATCCATCTCTTCGCCATCGCCTCCACCATGAGTTTTGGCCCGTCGGGATCGTCGATCAACGCGATGACGACCGCGGTGCCGAAGCTGGTCACTGGCCTGACGCGCGGCCTGTTCCGCGCCGATGTCGAACGACACTGGGCCTCGCTTCGCGCCTACGACGTGCCGCAGGCCGTGGTCACGCGGCCGGCGCGAAACATGGAGGAACCGCGATGATCGTCCATGCGCCACCGCGACAAAGCGTCCACAAGAGCGCATCATGAGACTGGCGCGCAACTTGCTTCTTTCTTGACCTGTCCTGCTGGCGTTCCTGTCGAAAATATTGGGGAAAACGAATGCGTTTTGTATCTTTCAGGCTGGCATCCTCCGTGCTCGCCACCACCGCGTTGTTGCTCGTCGCCACCGCGCCCTCGCAAGCGCAGACCAGGGCCGAGACGTTGCGCTATGTCACCGGCGCATCCGTCAACACGCTCGATCCCAACATCCCGGGCTCGACGCGCGAATCCTTCGCGCTCAGCATGAGCACATACGACCGCCTGGTGGCGTTCGGTCGCAAGCAGCTCAACGGCAAATGGGTGTTCGATCTCGACAAGATCACCGGTGAGCTCGCCGAATCCTACGACGTCAGCCCGGACGGACTGAAGCTGACATTCCGCCTGCGCAAGGATGCCAAGTTCCAGGACGGCTCGCCCGTGACCGCCGAGGACGTGAAATGGTCGCTCGATCGCTGCGTCACCGCGCCGATCCTCGGCAAGGCACAATTGCTGACGGGATCGTTGACGTCGGCCGACCAGTTCAAGGTGATCGATCCCCTCACGATCGAAGTGACGCTGCCAAAGCCCGACAAGCTGGCGCTGCCGAATCTCGCGACGGTCTACCCGTTGATCATCAACTCGAAGGTCGCCAAGGAACATGCGACTCCGGAGGATCCCTGGGCCACCGCCTGGCTGAAGGAGCACACCGCTGGCAGCGGTGCTTACGTGATCGAGAGCTTCAAGCCTGGCGAGCAGGTGATCATCAAGCGCAACGAGGCCTGGAACCGCGGCTCGCCCGACAAGCCGGCGTTTTTCAAGCGCGTCATCGTGCAGTCCGTGCCGGAGCCCGCGACCCGCGCCAATCTGGTCGAGCGCGGTGACGCCGATCTCGTCGTCGATCTCCAGGCCAGCGACGTGCAGTCGCTCGAGGCCAAGGGCAAGCTCAAGGTGGTCTCGACGCCGCAATACAATTCGATCACCTTCGTCTCGATGAACAACCAGATCCCGCCTTTCGATAACGTCAATGTCCGCCGCGCCATCGCCTTCGCGCTGCCCTATGAGGATATGTTCAAGGCTGCCTTGTTCGGCCGCGGAGCGCCGCTGTTCGGTGCGAATTGGCCTGATGGCAAGCCGCTGAACGGCATCTATCCGTTCCAGGCACCGGTGAAGACCGATCTCGACAAGGCGAGGGAATATCTGAAGGCCGCAGGACTCCCCGAGGGTTTTTCGACCACCTTCAGCTTCAACGTAGGCCAGGCCTCGACCGCGGAGCCGATGGCTGCTCTCGTGAAGGAATCCCTTGCCAAGATCGGGATCAAGGTCGACATCCAGAAGCTGCCGGATGCGCAGATGTCGACGCAGATCAACGAAAAGAAGCTGCCCTTGTTCACGGAAGGCATCGTCGCCTGGCTGCCGTCGACCGATTACTTCTACCGCAACTTCTACACCGGCAATCAGCGCTGGAATTACAGCTCGATCAACAATCCGGAGCTGGCGACGATCGCGCAGGAAGCACGCTTCGAGCCCGACAAGGCCAAGTACGAGGAGGATGGCCGCAAGCTCAATGCGATCCATTTCAGCGAGATGCCGCAGATCCCGCTGTGGCAGCCGAACCAGGACGCCGTGATGGCGGCCTCGATCGAGGGCTATACCTACGAGTTCCATCGTCAGGTCGACTATCGCGACGTCAGCCGCAAGTAATCTGACTGAAAAGTGATGTCCGCAAACGGAGGCTCTGAAAGGTGATGACCGGACTTGGTGCGACGGTGGCGCGGGCGGGGAGGCGGCTTCTGTCGTCGCTGCCGGCGTTGTTCGGCGTGCTGGTCTTCACCTTTCTCCTGATGCGGGTCCTCCCCGGAGATCCCGCGGTGTTCTTTGCCTCGGGACCCAATGCCGGCAAGGAGGAGATCGAGCAGATCCGCAAACAGATGGGGCTCGACAAGTCGGTGCCGGAGCAGCTCGTGTTCTATCTGTCCGATATCGGCCGCGGCAATCTGGGCCGCTCAATGATGACGGGGCAGCCGGTGCTCAAGGATTTGCGCGAGCGTTTGCCGGCCTCGCTGGAGTTGACCTTCACGGCGCTCCTGATCGCGCTGATCGCGGCGGTGCCGCTCGGCGTGGTCGCAGCCTTGAAACCGGGATCGCTGGTCGATCACGGCGTGCGGCTGTTCTGCGCGCTCGGCGTCTGCGTGCCGACCTTCGTGTCGGGCCTGCTGCTGATCTATGTGTTCTACTATCTGCTCGGTCTTGCGCCTGATCCGACCGGGCGGATCGACGTCTTCACCTCGCTGCCGCCGCAGCGCACCGGGTTCCTGTCGATTGATTTCCTGCTCGCGGGAGACATCGAGGGCTGGTGGGCGGCCTGCAAGCAATTGATCCTGCCGGCGCTGAGCATGGCCCTGTTCGTCATCGCGCCACTGGCGCGGATCACGCGTGCGTCGATGCTGGTCTCGCTCGGCAGCGATTTCGTGCGCACCGCGCGCTCGGTCGGATTGTCCTGGCAGAAGGTCGTCGTCACCTATGCGCTGCGCAATGCGATCCTTCCTGTCATCACCATTGCCGGCATCGTGTTCTCGACCATGCTTGGCGCGAATGTCCTGGTGGAGAAGGTGTTCTCCTGGCCGGGCGTTGCCTCCTACGCGCTCGATGCACTGCTGTCGTCCGACTATGCGCCGGTCCAGGGTTTCGTGCTGCTGATGGCTGGCATCTTCGTGCTGGTCAATCTCGTGGTCGACGTCTGCTATGGCATCGCCGATCCCAGGGTGTCGATCGGATGACCAGCGCAACCCTCCGCCATTCGGTCTGGATCTTGCGCGGCAATCCGCTGACTGGTGTCGCCGCGGCGGGTGTCCTGCTGTTCGTCCTGGTCGCGATCTTCGGACCGTGGCTGGTGCCCTATGATCCCGTCGTCTCCAATGTCTCGGAGGCCCTGCAGCCGCCGAGCGCGGCGCACCTCGCCGGCACCGACCAGCTCGGGCGCGACGTGTTCAGCCGCCTCGTCGTTGCGGCCCGGCTCGACCTTGCCATCGCCGTCTCGGCGGTCGGCATCTCCTTCGTGATCGGCGCCGTCGTAGGCTCCTTCTGCGGCTATGCCGGCGGCAGGCTCGACCGCTCGGTCGGCCGCTTCGTCGACGTCATGATGGCCTTTCCGCTGTTCGTGCTGGCGATGGCGATGGTTGCGGCGCTCGGCAACCGGATCGAGAACATCGTGATCGCGACCGCGATCATCAATCTTCCCTTCTACATCCGCTTCGCGCGCGCCGAGGTCAACGTCCGGCGCAATGTCGGCTGGGTGGAGGCGGCGCGTTCCTGCGGCGAGAGCCATTTCTCGGTGGTGCTGCGCTTCCTGCTGCCGAACATCCTGCCGGCGATGGCGGTGCAGATCTCGCTCAATCTCGGCTGGGCGATCCTGAATGCCGCCGGCCTCTCTTTCATCGGTCTTGGGGTCAAGCCGCCGACGCCGGAATGGGGCATCATGGTCGCGGAGGGCGCCCGCTTCATCTCGACGGGGCGGTGGTGGCTGGTGGCCTTTCCGGGCCTCGCCTTGATGATGGCCGTGCTGTGCTTCAACCTCCTCGGTGACGGGATGCGGGACATTCTCGATCCGCGCATGCGCACATGAGCGAGGACTTGCTCAGGATCGACGATCTCCACGTCGCATTCTCGACGCGACGCGGGACGGTCGAGGCCGTGCGCGGCGTGACGCTCAAGGTCGAAGCCGGCGAGATGCTCGGCCTCGTCGGCGAGAGCGGCTCGGGCAAGTCGGTGACTGGTTTTGCGACGACGCGGCTCCTGGATTCAGCCGGGCGCGTCACCGCAGGCAAGATACTGTTTCGCGGCCAGGACGTCACAAAACTCAGGGGCGATGATCTCCGGCAGCTCCAGGGCGCCGCGATGTCGATGATCTTCCAGAACCCGCGAGCGGCCCTCAATCCGATCCGCACGATCGGCCTGCAGATCGCGGACGCGATCCTCACTCACAAGCGGATATCGAAGGGCGCCGCCCGCGCCGAGGCGCTGGAGCTGTTGCGCGCCGTCCAGATCCGCGAGCCGGAAGCGCGGATGAACGCCTATCCGCACGAGCTCTCCGGCGGCATGTGCCAGCGCGTCATGATCGCGATCGCGATTTCCTGCAATCCAGCGCTCTTGATCGCTGATGAGCCGACGACCGGCCTCGATGTCACCACGCAGAAAGTGGTGATGGACCTCCTGGCGGAGATTGCCGCCGCGCGCGGCATGGCAACGATCCTGATCACGCACGATCTCGGCCTAGCGGCGCGATATTGTCGACGTATCGCGGTGATGGAGCGCGGCCGCATCGTCGAAGAGGCAAGTCCGAGGACGCTGTTCGGCGCGCCACAGCACGCCTATACCAGACGTCTGGTGGCGGCATCGCCGACTGCAACCTCCCAAATCGAAGACCTCGTGACGGAAGAGGAGCGGGAAGGCTACGCGGCTGTCCTCAGCAGGCCCAGACAGGAGCTCGCCCACGGCACCCCACCGCTGCTGGAAGTGCGCAAGCTCGCAAAACGCTTCGACGAGGGTGCTGCGGCGGTGGCGGACTTCTCGATGACGATGGCCGGCGGCGAGAGCGTCGGCCTCGTCGGCGAATCCGGCTCCGGCAAGAGCACGACGTCGCGGATGATATGCCGCCTGATCGACCCGAGCGAGGGCGAGATCGTGTTCGACGGGCAGTCGATCGGCCACGTGGCGTCGCGTGACTTCCATCGCTCGCGCTTCCGCAAAGACATCCAGATGGTGTTCCAGGACCCGAACGAGAGCCTCAACCCGCGCTTCACCGCCTTCGATTGCATTGCCCATCCCCTGATGCGGCTCGACGGCATGCGTGGGGGCGATGCGCTGCGCAAGCGCGTGGAGGATTGCGCCGATCGTGTGGGGCTGCCGCTGGATCTGTTGCCGCGCTTTCCGCATCAGCTCTCCGGCGGCCAGAAGGCGCGCGTCGGCATCGCCCGCGCCATCGCCTGCCGGCCGCGGCTCCTGGTGCTGGACGAGCCGACCGCCGCGCTCGACGTCTCCGTGCAGGCCGTGGTGCTGCAACTGCTCGACCGCCTGCGGCGCGAGAACGACATCGCGCTGCTGTTCGTCAGCCACGATCTCAACGTGGTGCGCATGCTTTGCGACCGCACCATCGTGCTGCGCAATGGCGGCATCGTGGAGCAGGGCGAGAGTCGGGCGCTGTTCGACAATCCCACGACCGATTACACGCGCAAGCTGGTCGAGGCGATCCCGCATATCGAGACCGGCCCGGTACTGGCGGCCGCGCTTTGAGGTCTCGACCGGCCCAGATGGTGCGGATATCCCGCTGGCGAAGGCCCGGTTAGTGGCACACCATTTGCACGCCAACGAGCTCTGGTTTCACCTGTTCTTGGCCAACGATGGCCGGCATCACGGCACTATTGGGAGGATTTCATGGATCGCAGGACCGTATTGAAGGGACTGGCCGGCGCGGGCGGTCTGGCATTGAGCGGCCTCTCGGCCCCGGCGATCGCACAAGGCGCCTCCGCGCGCACCCTGCGCTTCGTGCCGCAAGCAAATCTCGCCAATTTCGACCCGATCTGGGGCACGCAATATGTCGTGCGCAATGCCGCCGCGCTGGTCTGGGATACGCTCTACGGCGTCGATTCCGCGCTCCAGCCGCAGCGGCAGATGGTCGAGTCCGAGGAGGTGACCGACGATGGCACCACCTGGACGTTCAAACTGCGGCCGGGGCTCAAATTCCACGACGGCGAGCCGGTGCGGAGCAAGGACGTCGTTGCGAGCCTGACGCGCTGGGCGGCGCGCGATCCGATGGGGCTGATGCTCAAGGCGCTGCAGCAGGAGCTCACCGCTGTCGATGATCGCACCTTCAAATGGGTGCTGAAGCAGCCGTTCCCGAAGATGCTCTATGCGCTCGGCAAGAACAATTCGCCTTGCGCCTTCATCATGCCGGAGCGCATTGCGCAGACCGACCCGTTCAAGCAGATCGGCGATTATGTCGGCTCGGGGCCGATGAAGTTCGCCAAGGGTGAGTGGGTCCCCGGTGCGAAAGCCGTGTTCGAAAAATTCGCCGACTATGTGCCGCGGCAGGAGAAGGCGTCGTGGCTCGCCGGCGGCAAGCAGATGCTGCTCGACCGCGTCGAATGGATCGTGATGCCCGATCCGGCGACCGCCGCGGCAGCTCTGCAAAACGGCGAGATCGATTGGTGGGAGAACCCGATCGCGGACCTCGTCCCGATCCTGAAGAAGAACAAGAACATCAGCGTCGACATCGGCGATCCCCTCGGCAATGTCGGCTCGTTCCGCATGAATTTCCTGTATCCGCCCTTCAACGACGTGCGGGCGCGGCGCGCGGTGCTGATGGCGATGAGCCAGGAAGACTACATGCGTGCGCTCGTCGGCGATGACAATTCGCTGTGGAAGCCGCTGCCCGGCTTCTTCACGCCCGATACGCCGCTCTACACCGAGGCGGGCGGCGAGGTCCTGAAGGGCAAGCGCGATCTCGACGCCGCCAAGAAGCTGCTCGCCGAGAGCGGCTATTCCGGCCAGCCGGTGACGTGCCTCGTGGCGCAGGACCAGCCGATCACCAAGGCGTTCGGCGATGTGACCGCCGATCTCCTGAAGAAGCTCGGCATGAATGTCGACTTCGTCGCGACCGATTGGGGTACGGTCGGCTCCCGCCGCGCACAGAAGACGCCGCCCGGGCAGGGCGGCTGGAACATGTTCCACACCTGGCATGCGGGTTCGGACTGTATCAATCCGGCGCCCTACACCGCCATTCGCGCCAACGGCGACAAGGCCTGGTTCGGCTGGCCGAACAGCCCGGGCACCGAGAAGGAGGTCACGTCCTGGTTCGAGGCCAAGAACCTCGACGAGGAGAAGGCCGCGGTCGCTCGCCTCAACAAGGTCGCGCTCGAGGACGTCGTCTACGCGCCGACCGGCTTCTTCCTCAGCTACACGGCTTGGCGCAAGAACGTCTCCGGCATCACGAAAGGGCCGCTGCCGTTCTTCTGGGGCGTGTCGAAATCCGCATGACCCTGCGCTGAAGCCAGATGCTCTCCTACATCCTCCGGCGTATCGCCTCGACCTTGCCCGTGATGGCGATCGTCGCGCTGTTCGTGTTCAGCCTGCTCTACATCGCGCCGGGGGATCCCGCCGTGGTGATCGCGGGCGATCAGGCAAGTCCGGAGGATGTGGAGCGCATCCGTCAGAGCCTCGGCCTCGACCGACCCTTCCTGATCCAGTTCGGCAGCTGGGTCTGGCGCATTCTGCACGGCGATCTCGGCACCTCGATCTTCACCAATCTGCCGGTCTCGACCATGATCGGGCAGCGTCTCGGGCCGACGCTGTCGCTGATGATGGTCACGCTCCTGCTCACGATCGTGATCGCGGTGCCGCTCGGCGTGCTGGCGGCCTGGAAGGCGGGAAGCCTGATCGACCGGGCCATCATGGCCTTTGCCGTGTTCGGCTTCTCCCTGCCGGTCTTCGTCGTCGGCTATGTCCTGGCCTACATCTTCGCGCTGGAGCTCGAATGGCTTCCCGTGCAGGGCTATACGCCGCTCGCCCAGGGCCTCTGGCCCTGGCTGCAAAATCTGATCCTGCCGGCGATCGCACTCGGCTGTGTCTACATCGCCCTGATCGCGCGTATCACGCGGGCCACCATGCTCGAAGTGTTGCAGCAGGACTATATCCGCACCGCGCGCGCCAAGGGCCTCGGGCAGGGCGGCATCCTGTTCGTCCACGCGCTGAAGAACGCGGCGGTGCCGATCGTCACGGTGATCGGGATCGGCATCGCGCTCCTGATCGGCGGCGCAGTTGTCACGGAAAGCGTGTTCGCGATTCCCGGCCTCGGCCGGCTCACGATCGACGCCATCCTGCGCCGCGACTATCCCGTCATCCAGGGCATCGTGTTGCTGTTCAGCTTCGTCTACGTCCTCGTCAATCTGATGATCGACGTCATTTATACGCTCGTTGACCCGAGGATCCGCTATTGACCGACACGACCGTGAATCCGCAGGCGCTGCCGGCGGGCTTCGTCCTCGCGCCGCAACTGCCTGAGATCCTCCGGCCGGTCACAATCCGGCGCGGCTTCATCGGGCTGCTGCGCGGCCATCCCACCGTTGCCATCGGCGGCACGTTGCTGCTGTTGCTCGTCCTGATCGCGATCTTTGCGCCTTATCTTGGAACGGTGGATCCGACCGCACTTGCACCGGCCAAGCGCACCCGCGCACCGTCGGCGCTTTACTGGTTTGGCACCGACGTCCTCGGCCGCGACATCTATTCACGCGTGCTGTTCGGCGCGCGCGTCTCGCTCACGGTCGGCTTGTCCGTTGCGATCTTCGCCTCCGCGGCCGGTCTCGCCATCGGCATCGTCTCCGGTTTCATCCGCTGGGCCGACGGCATCTTGATGCGCTTCATGGACGGCCTGATGTCGATTCCGCCGATCCTGCTGGCGATCGCGCTGATGGCGCTGACACGCGGCAGCGTCGGCAACGTCATTCTGGCGATTACCGTTGCCGAGATACCGCGGGTTTCCCGTCTTGTCCGTAGTGTGGTGCTGTCGCTGCGCGAGCAGCCTTACGTGGATGCGGCGGTGGCCTGCGGCACGCGCACGCCGATGATCATCCTGCGCCACATCCTGCCGAACACGCTGGCGCCGATGCTGATCCAGGCGACTTACATTTGCGCCAGTGCGATGATCACGGAGGCGATCCTGTCCTTCATCGGCGCGGGAACGCCGCCGACCATTCCGTCCTGGGGCAACATCATGGCCGAGGGGCGGGCGCTGTGGCAGGTCAAGCCCTACATCGTGTTCTTTCCGGCGGCCTTCCTGTCCGTCACCGTGCTCGCCGTCAACCTGCTCGGCGATGGCCTTCGCGATGCGCTCGATCCGCGCATGGCCAAGAGTCTCTGATGGCGAGGGGCTGATCGCGATGGCACTGCTCGAAGTCGAGAATTTGCAAACCCACTTCCGCACGCCCAGCGGCATCAACCGCGCGGTGGAAGGCGTATCGTTCCATGTCAACGAGGGCGAGACACTCGCCATCGTCGGCGAGTCCGGCTGCGGCAAGTCGGTAACCTCGATGTCGCTGATGCGGCTGATCCCGGAACCGCCGGGCAGGATCGCCGGCAGCATCCGCTTCGCGGGCAAGGACCTGCTGCAAATGTCCGATCGCGAGATGCGCGCGATCCGCGGCAACGACATCTCGATGATCTTCCAGGAGCCGATGACCAGCCTCAACCCGGTGCTGACCGTCGGCCGCCAGATCCGCGAAACGCTGATGATCCACCAGGGCCTGGACAAGCAGGCCGCCGAGGCGCACGCCATCGAGATGCTGATTCTGGTCGGCATTCCCGAGCCGAAGCGTCGCGTGCGCGAATATCCGCACCAGCTCTCCGGCGGCATGCGCCAGCGCGTCATGATCGCCATTGCACTCGCCTGCAATCCAAAGCTTCTCATTGCCGACGAGCCGACCACCGCTCTCGACGTGACGATCCAGGCGCAGATCCTGAAATTGATGCTGGATCTCAAGCACCGGGTTGGCGCGGCGATCATCCTGATCACTCACGATCTCGGCGTCGTCGCCGAAATCGCCGAGCGCGTCATGGTCATGTATGCCGGCCGCAAGGTCGAGGAAGCGCCGGTGGCGGACCTGTTCCGTTCGCCGCGTCATCCCTATACGCAGGGCCTGCTCGGCGCAGTGCCGCGGCTCGGCTCGTCGCTGACCGGCAGCGCGAGGCGGCTTGCAGAGATTCCGGGGCAGGTGCCTGATCTTCGCAAGCCCATCGTCGGCTGCGTCTTCGCCGGGCGTTGCGCGCTCGCGACCGATCTCTGCCGGCAGTATGCGCCGGGGCTCGAAGAGAAGGGGCCACGTCACGTCGCGGCCTGCCACTATGCGGCCAAGGGAGCGGTCGCGGCATGAGTCCCCCGCTGCTCCAGGTCAACGACCTCAAGAAGCACTTCCCGGTCAAAAAGGGCCTGTTCAGCCGCAAGTCGGAATGGGTCTATGCGGTGGACGGCGTGTCGTTCGAGATCGCGCGCGGCGAGACGCTCTCGCTGGTCGGCGAGTCCGGCTGCGGCAAATCGACGGTCGGCCGCGCGATCCTGCGCCTGTTCGACATCACGGCAGGGCAGGTCATCCTCGACGGCCAGCGTATCGATGACGCCCATCCGAGCACGATGCGCCAGATGCGCCGCCGCGTGCAGGTAGTGTTCCAGGACCCGTTCTCGAGCCTCAATCCGCGCATGCGCGTGCGCGACATCCTGGCCGAGCCGATCCGCAATTTCGGCCTCGCCAAATCTGCGATCGATCTCGAAACCCGCGTGACGGCGCTGATGGACACCGTGCGTCTGCCGCGCGAGGCGCTGAACCGCAGGCCGCACGAATTCTCCGGCGGCCAGCGCCAGCGCATCGGCATCGCGCGGGCGCTCGCCGCCGAGCCCGACCTGATCGTCTGCGACGAGGCGGTCTCCGCGCTCGACGTCTCGGTCAAGGCGCAGATCGTCAATCTGCTGCAGGATCTGCAGCGTGAGTTCGGCCTGGCGTTGCTGTTCATCAGCCACGACCTCGCGATCGTCGAGCACATGACCCATCGCGTCGCGGTGATGTATCTCGGCAAGATCGTCGAGGTGGCGCCGCGCTACGAGATCTTCGCCGCGCCAAAGCATCCTTACACCAAGGCGCTGCTCTCGGCGGTGCCGCTGCCGGAGCCTGGCGCCCAGCGCAATCCGATCATCCTCAAGGGCGACGTGCCAAGCCCGATCAACCCGCCGAGCGGGTGCCGCTTCCACACCCGTTGCCCGCTCGTGTTCGATCGCTGCCGGACCGAGGAGCCGACATTGCGCGCGGGTCGACCCGAGCAGTGGGTGGCCTGTCATCTCGAAGATAGTGCAGCGGTGGCGAGCGGCTAGCCGTTGGGCCGGCGGCAATCCTCTGGATCGAGGCGTAGGCGCGACAATCGGGCAAGGATGGCACTCTGCTCCTGTTTTGCCCGACGAGTCAAAAACGTTTGCGACGAAAATTCATGTGTAAAAACAACCTCATTCTACTGTGCATGGGGTTGTTTTCGCGTTTTTTGTTGAGCCGCCTTCAACCTTGGCGGCGTAGGAAGCCGGTGATGGTGACCTTGTCCCAGATGCCGGCCGCCGCAAACGGATCGGCTCGGTTGAAGGCTTCGACGTCGCTGCGGCCGGGCGCCTCGATCAGGAACAGGCTGCCGATCATCCTCTCGCCGTCGTCGGAGACCAGCGGCCCCGACATCACGATCTTGACGCCGAAGCGCGAGGTGTCGCTCAGGAAAGCCTTGTGGGCATCGTAATGGGCGAGCCGGGTCGGCAGCGCGCCGTCGCGGTCGAGGGCGTGAATGGCGAACAGCATGATGGTCTCCGTTTATATCCGTTTTCTTGGGACGGCCGCGGCAGCGGCCGTCCGGGCTTGTCGTGATGGTGTGCTGACTTACTTGCCGCCGAGCTTGCTGGCTTCCTCGAAAGTCGGGCAGCTCCGTTGCTCCAGCGGCACGTCGAACGGCTGGTAATTGTCCTTGGTGATGACGGTCGGCTTCAGCACGATCTCGGCGATGACAGGCTGGTTGCGCAGGGATCGGATCGCCATCATGGTGCCGAGGCAGCCTTGAAAAAATCCGTTGTAGTCGCCGCTCGCGAGCAGCTTGCCGGACTTGATCGCGTCGATCGCTTCCTTGGTGCCGTTGATGCCGATCACCTGCGCCTTGCGGTTGGCGCCGTCGAGCGCCTCGATCGCGCCGACCGCCATGGCGTCGTTGGCGGCGAGCACGCCGTCGATCTGCGCGTTCGACTGCATCAGATTCTCCATCACCTGGAGCGCCTGGAGCCGCTGGTAATTGCCGGGCTGCGAGGCCAGCAGTTTTGCACCGGCATTCTCCTTCAGCGCGTCGTTGAAGCCGCGGACGCGGTCGACATTGGTCAGCGAGCCCTTGACGCCCTCGATAATGACGATGTTGCCCTTGCCGCCGAGCGTCTTGAGCAGGAAGCGCGCGGTCTCGAGCCCGAGGCTGTAATCGTCCGCGCCGACGAAGGACAGGAACTTGCCGCCGGCCGAGCGGTCGGTGATGTTGACGACCGGGATCTTGGCCTCGTTGATCTTCTCGACACCCGGCACCATCGCCTTGTAGTCGACCGGCGTGAAGACGATGGCGCTCGGCTTCTTCACCACGACGTCCTCGATCTGGCTGAGCTGCTCGGGAATACTGTCGGGCTTGGTCGGGATATACTGCAGCGTCCTGGCGTTCAGCGTTTTCGCCATGTTGTCGGCGCCGACCCGCACCGTCTGGAAGAACGGGTTGGTCTGGTTCTTGGTGAAGACGGCGATGGTCTCGCCGTCGGCTCGCGCTTGCGTTGTGAATACGGTCGCCATCAGCAGCGGCAGCGTCAAATAACCCAGTTTCTGTTTCATGTTGCCTCCATCCCTCGTTTTGCTTGTTGGTCGTTCAAGAACTCATTGCGCGCGGCGGCGGGTCTTCATGTCGAGCCAGACCGCGAGAATGACGATGATGCCGGTGACCAGCGGCTGCCAGTTGGCGCTGACCGACAAGAGGTTCATGCCGTTCAGCACCAGCGTCAGGATCAGCGCGCCGATGAAAGTGCCGAACACGGTGCCGACGCCGCCGAATAGCGAGGTGCCGCCGATCAGCACGGCGGCGATGGCGGGCAGCGTCAGGCTTTCGCCGATGTCGGCCTCAGCCGAATTCAGCCGCGACAGGAAGATGATCGAGGCGAGCCCGGCCATGGTGCCGGAGACCGCGTAGACCAGCAGCAGGCGGCGCGCGACCGGAATGCCCGAGAGCCGCGCCGCGACCGGATTGGCGCCGATCGCATAGATCTCCTGGCCCCAGATCGTTCGCTGCGCGAACAGCGTTCCAATGCCGAGGAACACTAGCAGCAGGTAGACCGGGATCGGCAGGCCAAACAGATAGCCGCTGCCGATCTGGCGGAAGCCGGCCGGAAAGCCGTGGAGGGTTTCGCCCGCCATGTACCAATAGGTGAGGCCGTTCAGCACCCAGAGCATGCCGTAGGTGGCGATGAAAGAGGGGATGCGCAGCGCGGTGACCATCACGCCGTTGAGGAGCCCAACGAGGCCGCCGCAGGCAAGCCCGGTGAGGATGCCGAGCGCCGGCGAGCCGGTCTTGTGGATCACGGTCCCGGCGATGCAGGCGGACAGCGCGACATTGGCGCCGACGGAGAGATCGAGGCCCGCGGTCAGCACCACCAGGGTCAGGCCCGAAGCGATGAAGAAAGTCAGGCTCGCCTGCCTCAGCACATTGAGGATATTACCGAGGCTCAGGAAGGAATCGCTGAGCACGGCGAGCATCGCACAGATCAGCAGCGCCGCGAGCAGGCGATAGAACACCTGGATCGCATCCTGCGACAGGAACGAGCGGGGCGGCGCGATGGCGTCTTTGCTGATGTCGGTCATGCGCGGCTCCGCAGGCCGTCAAGAAAGAGGGCAACGATGACGAGGACGCCGACGCTCGCGACCTGCACCGAGGATGGCAGCGAGATCAGGTTCAGCCCGTTGCGCAGCACGCCCACGGAGAGCACGCCGAGCAGCGTGCCGAGCAGCCAGCCATTGCCGCGCTCGAACGACGTGCCGCCGACGGCGACGGCCGCGATCGCATCGAATTCGAGACCGAGGCCCGCGGTTGGATGCCCGGAATTCATGCGCGCCGTCATCAGCAGGCCGGCGATGCCGGCCATGGCGCCGCCGATCGCATAGACCGCGATCAGCAGCTTGTTCGGCGAGAGGCCGGCATAGCGCAGCGCCTCACGGTTGCCGCCGAGCGCGAAGATATAGGTGCCGAAGCGGGTGTGATAGAGCAGGCCGTGAAAGGCGGCATAGGTCACCAGCGCCATCACGATCGGCACGGGCACGCCGAGCAGCGTCGCCGAATAGATGTCGCGCACGCTGTGGGGGATGCCGACCACGCTCTGGCCGTCGCTGACGATCAGCGACAGGCCCTGCGCCATGCCGAGCGTACCGAGCGTCGCCACGAAGGGCGGGATGCCCACGATGGCGACCAGCCAGCCGTTGACGAAGCCGAAGGCTGTGCCGACGAGGAGCCCGGCACCGAGGCCGAGCAACATCGAGTGGGTGGCGAGCGAGACGATGGCGACGCAGAGCGAGGTCAGCGTCAGCACCGCTCCCATCGACAGATCCAACCCCTCGGTCATGATGATCAGTGTCATCGGCAGCGCGAGCATGGTCAGGATCGTCGACTGCACCAGCACGTTGGAGAGGTTGGCGACCGACAGGAAACCGGGTGCGATCGTGCTGAACAGCGCGATCAGCAGCACCAGCACGACGGCAACGCCGGGAATCCGTTGCAATGGATTGGATCGCGAAACGACCGCGGCCTCACGCATGATGCATCCCCAGTCGCACGATGTTCTCCTCTGTCAGCTCGTTGCGCGCGAGGTGCCCGGCGATGCGTCCTTCGCGCATCACATAGGCGCGGTCGCAGACATGGCAGATCTCGACCTGTTCGGACGAAATCATCAGCGCCGCCGCACCCTCCGCGACAAGGCGGTCGATGAGGGCGAAGATTTCGGCCTTGGCGCCGATGTCGATGCCCCGGGTCGGCTCGTCGAAGATGAAGAGCTTTGAACCGGCGGCGAGCCACTTGCCGATCACGACCTTCTGCTGATTGCCGCCTGAAAGCAGGCCAACGGTCTGGCGCGCGCTGGGCGTCGCAATGCGGAGCTGACGGATCAGGCCGTCGGACGTGCGCTGTGCCCGGCGCTGGTCGAACAGACCGCTCGGGAACAGCTTTCGCAGCGCCGACACCACCAGATTGTCCCCCACCGACCGCAACAGCGCGAGGCCCTCGCTCTTGCGGCTCTCCGGGATCAGCGCAATGCCGCGGCGGGCGGCAAGATCAGGCTCGCCGGAGATAGTCTGGCCGTCGAAGACGATCTGGCCTGATGTCACGGGATCGGCGCCGAAGATCGCGCGCGCGACCTCGCTGCGACCGGAGCCGACCAGCCCACACAGGCCGACGATCTCGCCGCGGCGCACCTCGATGTTGATGTCCGAGATTCCGGTGGTGGCGCTCAGGCCCTTGACCTCCAGCAGCACTTCGCCGGGCTTGTCGGCAAAATTGCGCGGATAGGTCATGTCGACGTTGCGACCGACCATCATGCGGACGAGCTGGTCCGGCGTGACGTCGGCGGGTTTGACGCCGTCGATGCGGCGGCCGTCACGCAGCACCGTGATGCGGTCGCCGAGCGCGAACACCTCCGCCATGCGGTGCGAGATGTAGACGATGGAGACGCCGTCGGCCTTCAGCCGCGCGATCAGCGCGAACAGCAGCTCGGTCTCGCGATCGGACAGCGCCGCGGTCGGCTCGTCCATCACGAGGATCCGGGCGTTCTGGCTGATCGCTTTCGCGATCTCGACCATCTGCTGCTGCGCCACCCCCAGCTTGTCGACGATGGTGGAGGGATCGATGTCAAAGCCGATCGTACCGAGCACGCGCGCGGCGTCGGCCAAAATCCTGCGGCGGTCGATCGTGCCGGGGATGCGGCCCTTCGGCTCGCGGCCAAGGAAGATGTTCTGGGCGATATCGAGATGAGGGACGAGGGAGAATTCCTGGAAGATCACGGCAATGCCGAGCTTCTGCGCGTCCGCGGCCGAATTGATAGCGACCTTCTCGCCCTTGAAGTAGAACTCGCCGGCATCGGCGCGGTAGGCCCCGCACAGCACCTTCATCAGGCTCGACTTGCCGGCGCCGTTCTCCCCTAATAGCATGTGGACTTCGCCGGGGAAGACGGCAAAGGACACGTCATCCAACGCCTTGACGCCGGGAAACTCCTTGCTGATGCCGCGCAGCTCAAGGAGCGGGACAGGCGAGGAGGGCTCGACGGCCAGTGCGGCGGTGCTCATGCCTGCGCTCCGCTTGCAAAGATCTTTCCGGGATTCATCAGTCCGTCTGGGTCGAGCGCGGTCTTGATCGATCGCATCACATCGACGGCCTCGCCGAGCTCATCAGCGAGATAATCGATCTTGCCGAGCCCGATGCCGTGCTCGCCGGTGCAGGTGCCGTCCATGGCAATCGCGCGGGCGACCATGCGGGCCTGGAGCGCCTTGGCGCCTTCGACTTCCTCCGGCTCGGCGGGATCGATCAGGATCAGCATGTGGAAATTGCCGTCGCCGACATGGCCGACGATAGGCGCCGTGAAACCGTGGCCGTCGGCATCGCGCCGGGTCTCCGTGAGGCATTCCGCCAGCCGCGAGATCGGCACGCAGACGTCGGTGATCACGGCGCGCGCGCCGGGGCGGAGGCCCAGGCCCGCATAGAGCGTGTTGTCGCGGGCGTGCCAGAGCCGGCTGCGGTCTTCCTGCGCCTTCGCCCAGGCAAAGCCATGACCGCCATGGTCGGCGGCAATGGCTTGTGCAGCTTCGGCCTGCTCGGCGACGGAGGTCTCGGACCCATGGAATTCGAAGAACAGGGTCGGGGCTTCGCGATAGCCGAGCTTTGCATAGGCGTTGATGCCGCGCATCATGACGTCGTCGAGCAACTCGATGCGCGCGACGGGGATCGCGGACTGGATCATGGAGATCGCGGTGTCGACGGCATCCTGCAGGGTGTCGAAGCTGCAGACCGCGGCCGAGATCGCCTGCGGCACCGGATGCACCTTCAGCGTGATCTCGGTGATCACACCGAGCGTGCCCTCGGCGCCGACGAACATCCGCGTCAGGTCGTAGCCGGCGGCCGACTTGCGCGCGCGCCGGGCGGTCCGGATCACGCGACCGTCGGCCAGCACCACCTCCAGCGCCATGACATTGTCCTTCATGGTGCCGTAGCGCACCGCCATGGTGCCGGAAGCACGCGTGGACGTCATGCCGCCGATCGAAGCGTCGGCGCCGGGATCGATCGGAAAGAAAAGTCCGGTGCCGCGCAGCTCCGCATTGAGCTGCTTTCGCGTGATGCCGGGCTGCACGACGACATCCATGTCGCTCTCGTGCACGGTCAGCACCTTGTTCATGCGTGCGAAGTCGAAGCAGACGCCGCCCGCGACCGCGGCCGTATTGCCTTCGAGCGAGGTCCCGGCGCCGAACGGCACGATGGGCATATTCGCGCCCGCGCACAGCTTGACGATCTCCGCGACCTCCTGCGTGGTTTCAGGGAAGACGACGATGTCGGGCGGCAGGTTGCGATAATGCGACTCGCTCTGCCCATGCTGATCGAGCACGCCACGCGCGACGCTCGCGCGCGGGCCGATCATGCCTGCGAGGCGATCGGCCAATATGCTCGTGCTGACCCGCGGTCCCATCCTTGCTCCCTGTCTGCCTTGTTGTCGGACTCTTGTTGGGTCCGCCGTCGTTCAGCTTAAGCGGCTCGTGCGCTGCTAGCGACCTGCTTCAGGCCGAAATCATAGTTGAGATGAAAATACTCGTTGTCCACCATGCGACCATCCGGCGCACGGCCAGGCGGGCACCGCACAAATTCGCGGATCAAGCTGTCCTTGACGCCGAACACCACGTCGCTGTCGAGATACTGGTCGCCGGCCACGAACACATGGGTCACGAGTTGCTCGAAGCCGGGCGCCGAGATCATGAAATGCACGTGCGCCGGGCGCCAGGGATGGCGGCCCTGGACCTCCAGCATGTCGCCGACCGTGCCGTCATGCGGGATCGGATAGGCAGCCGGCTTGATCGACCAGAAATTGAAGCGGCCATTCTGGTCGGCGTGGAAGCGCGCCCGCATCGCAAGGTCGCCGATCTTGTCGAGCTGCTGCACGTCGTAATAACCGTCATCGTCGGAATGCCAGACGTCCACGACGGCGCCGGCGAGCGGCCGTCCGTCGACGGTCGACACCGAGCCGGTGACGAGCATCGGATCGCCTTCCATGGGACCGGAGATGTCCTCGCCGTTGCTCTTCTCTGGCGACGCCTGCACGAAGAACGGACCGAGCACCGTGGTTTCGGTCGCGCCTTCCGGCACCGGATGTTTGATCGCGTCGACCAGCATGGATACGCCGAGCGCGTCCGACAGCAAGATGAACTCCTGGCGCTTGTCGTCGCACATGTGGCCGGTGCGGGTCAGGAAGTCGATGCCGTATTCCCATTCCTTCTGGGTCGGTTGCACCTCGCGGACGAAGGCATGAAGGTGGCGCACCAGCGCTTCGCTGACCTGCTTGATCCGCGGATCGGTCGCGCTCGCGATCCGCTGCAGCACCGCGTCGGTGATCGTGTTCTCGTTGAAATTGCGCATGGATGCCTCCGTGACTCAGAGTTTGGGCTCGCCGAGGCCGGACAGCCGCTCGATGTGCTTGACGGTCGCGATGAAGTCGGCGTCGCCGTCGCCCTGCGCGACCAGCGAGCCATAGGTCTCGCGCACTTGGGCGGCGAGCTGAAGCGGCACGCCGACGGCGTGGCCGGCGCCGAGGATCAAGTCGAGATCCTTGGCCATCTGCCTGCAGGAGAAGGTCGAGTCGAAATCGCGGTTACGCAGTGGGGCGGTTTTGTACTTCACCATCGGTGAGGCCACGGCGCTGTCGTCGAGAACTTTCAGAATGTCCTGCCAGCCGATGCCACCCTTGCGCGCCAGCGCCAGGCTCTCCGCCATCATCGCGGCCGACACCGCGATCATCAGATTGACCGCGAGCTTGGCATATCGCGCTTCCTCACCGGGCCCGAGATAGGTCTGGGCGCGGGTGAAGGCGGCGAGAAGCGGCTTTGCGTTTTCGTAGGCGTCCTTCGGGCCCGAGACGAAGCAGCTCAGCGCGCCGGTGTGGACGATGCTGGCATTGCCCGAGACCGGCGCACGCAGGTAGAAGACACCGCGCGCCTGTGCAGTGACGTCGACCTCTGCGGAAGCCTCGACGCTCACGGTGCTGGTCTCGATCAGGACAGATCCGGCAGCCATCGCGGCGATGAGGCCGGTGGGACCGAGCAATGCGCTGCGCAAGGCAGCGTCATCGGGCAAGGACGTGACGATCGCGGCCTTGCCGCCCACGGCCTCGGCCGGTGAAGCGGCAATCGAAATGCCTTGCGCGCGCGCCTCGTCGAGCCGTGCGGCGCTCCGGTCGAACGCGGTCACGGCGTAACCGGCTTTGGCGATGAGTCCCGACATCGGCAGGCCCATCTTGCCGATCCCGATGAAGGCGATGTTTTTAGGAGCGTCTGTCATTGTTGTTGTCCTTGACGCCCTTAGGCGGCTTGTCCCTGTCGTTCGATGTCGTGCACCAGCCGCCGGCCGGATTGCACGAGCAGTTGCTTTTTCGCCTCCAGGCCGTCGGCCAGCAGCCGACCATTCCGCTTCTTCCACACGCCGCCGATCATCACGGCCTCGATATTGGCAAGGCTCGTCTGCATCACTACGGTGGAAACGGGATCGTGCACCGGGACGAGGTTGAGATCGGAGCAATCGATGATGACGAGGTCGGCGAGCTTGCCCGGTGTCAGCGAGCCGATCTGGTCCTCGCGACCGAGCATGCGGGCGCCTTCCGTCGTGATCCAGCGCAGCGCCTCGCGGACGGGGATCGTGGTCGTGGCCGGAATGGTGCCGCTGGCCTTGCGCGACTCGGTGTTGTCGAGTGCCCGCTGCATCGAGAGCGCAACGCGCGCGGCGGAGAAGAGGTCGCCGGCCAGCACGGATTCCAGATCGATGCCGATGGTCGGCCGCACGCCGCGCTTGAGCAGCCGTCCGGTGATCGGAAAGCCGTGGCCCTGGATCATCTCGTTCTCCGGCGTCACCGAGAAGGAGACGCCGAGATCAACCATCCGGTCCAGCAGATCGTCCGGCAGATCGTTGCCATGGACGATGTTGGTGCCCGCGCCGACGAGGCCGGCCCCGATCAGCTTCTCCCAGCCCCCGGGCGTCTTGGCGGGACCACCGCCCTGATGCATCGATGCGATCAGCTTGAACTCGCGCGCCATGCGGAAATCGTGCATGGCGACATCGAGCGTCGAATAGTGCGGGCCGAGGATGGCGAGCCCAAGCGTGACCAGGCCGTCGCGGTCGGCGAGGGGCCCCGCCAGCAGTCGCTCGACCTCATGGCGTGGATGCGGGATCTCCGAGAAATGCGGCTCGCCCGGTTTCGGCTCGGGCTTGGGCGAGCCGTGGAAGAAGGCCGCGCGGATACCGCTCTCGATCAGGCCGCGCACGGCGGCGTCGGTATGATCGGGCGTCGGATTGTTGTGGCACCAGTCGACCAGCGTGGTGGTACCTTGGTTGATCTGGTTCAGCGCGCCCACCAAGCTCGCGATATGGATGTCCTCGGGCCGGAACACCGTTGCGAACCCGGCATGCATGCGGCGGAAATATTCCAGCAGCGTCCAGTTGGCGGCATAGCCGCGCAGGCCCGTCTGCCAGGTGTGCATATGGGCGTTGATCAGGCCGGGGATGACGATGCGGCCGGCGCCGTCGACGATCTCGGTCTCAGTCGCGCCGCCGCCGATGTCGATCGATGGACGCAAATCAACGATGCGGCTCCCCTCGATCAGCACGTCGCCGCGAGGTAAATCGCCGATCGCGTCATCCATGCTGATGATGAGCGCGGATTTGATCAGCGTGCGCCGCATCGAATCAAGCCACCGCTTTGGTGACGCCGGGCGGCTCGCCGGCCCAGGCGCGCGCGATCAGATCGCGGATGGCGTCGCGTTCGAGCGGGCGCGGGTTCCAGTAGGCGTTGGTGACCGCGAGATCCGCGGCCTTGTCGATGCCGCTTTCGGGCATGCCGATGTCGCGCAATGCGACCTTCGCACCCAGGCGCTTGGCGAGCTCGAAAAGTCCTTGCGATGCATCGGCGGCGCCGATTGCGCGCGAGATCCGCGCCATGGCGTTGGGCACGGCCGGGGCGTTGTAGGCCAGCGCGTGCGGCAGCACGATGGTGTGGGTCTCGGCATGCGGCAAGTCGAAGGTGCCGCCGAGCGTGTGGCAGAGCTTGTGATGCAGCGCCATGCCGACGGTGCCAAGGCAGACGCCGCATAGCCAGGCGCCATACAGTGCTTCGGTGCGAGCCTCGCGATCATCGCTTTTCGCGGCAATCGTGGGCAGGGCACGTGCCAAAGCGCGAATGCCCTCTTCTGCCATCAGCGACGTGACAGGATTGGTGTCGCGCGCGTAGAGCGCTTCGGCCGCATGCGCGATCGCGTTGATGCCGGAGGTCGCGGCCAGGCTCGCCGGCAGCGTCAAAGTGAGATCGACATCGTAGATCACCGTCTCGGGCAGGATGGCGGCGTCGCGTACCGTGGTCTTCAGTCCGTTCTCGGTCTGGCCGACGATCGGCGTCATCTCCGAACCGGCATAGGTGGTGGGAATACAGAGCTGGTTGATTCCGGTGCGCAAGGCCAGTGCCTTGCCGAGGCCGGTCGTGGATCCGCCACCGAGGGAAATGACGCAGTCGGCCTCGCACGCCTTCATCGCCGCGAGCGCCCGCTCCGTGACCTCGACCGGCGTGTGCATGGTCGCGCCCGGAAAAATGCCGGCGTAGAGCGGACCGAGTGCCGCGCCCAGGCTTTTGCCTTGCGTCTCCTGCTGCGGCGTCGTCAGCACCAGCGCGCGCTTGCCGCCGAGCCGCTCGACTTCGGCCTTGGCCGAGGCAAGCGTTCCACTGCCGAACACGACGCGGCAGGGCAGGTTTTCAAAGGTGAATGTACCGATCATGCGCCGGTCTCTTTGATGGGATAATCGACCTGGAAGCGTCCGATCCGCAAGTCGCCCAGCGCCTCGCGCACGCGCAAATGTTCCGGGTGGGTGGCGTAGGCCTGGAGCGCAGCGTGGTCCGTGAATTCGGAGAACAGAACGACGTCGCAGGCGTAGTCGACATCGCTGACATCGAGGCCGACCTCGATATGGGTGAGGCCGTCGATCCGGCCGCGCAGCCCCTCAAACAGGGACTTGACCTTGACCCGGGCGGCGGAACGCTCCGCGAGCGTCTCCCCGCGCAGCTGCCACATCACGATGTGCCTGATCGGGCCCGACATTTCCCTGTTTCCTCTCCTGCCATCTTGCTTGTGTTTGGGCTATCTTGACTTGCGGGATACGGAAATAAAGCTCAATAATCGTAAGTCTCTTTTCCTGTTTGCGAAAAAATGGACCGCCTGCTCCAGTTGGAAGTGTTCGCCAAGACGGCCGAGCTCGGCAGCCTGTCCAAAGCTGCCGAAGCCCTGCGCATGTCGAATGCTGCCGCGAGCCGCCATCTCAGCGCGCTCGAGGAGCGTCTTGCGGTGCGGCTTATCGAGCGCAACACTCGTCGGCTGTGGTTGACGGAGGCGGGGCAGGAACTGCTGGAGCGCTCCAGTCGCGTCTTGAGCGAATTGGCGGAGGCCGAGGACATCGTCAGCGATCGCGCGCTGTCGCCGCAGGGCATGCTGCGGGTGACGAGCTCGCTGTCCTTTGCGGTGATCTATCTGGCGCCGATGCTGCCCGCCTTCCGCGCGCGCTATCCGAAGCTCAATATGCAGATCACCACCGCGAACCGGTACTCCGATTTCATCGAGGCCGGCATCGACGTGGCGATCAGGACGCGCGAGCAGGAGCCGGATTCGAACATCATCGTTCGCCGCATCGGCCAGATGCGGCGGGTGCTCGCTGCTTCGCCGTCATATCTCGCAAGCTGCGGCGAGCCGGAGCAGCCGGTCGATCTCGCGCGTCACAACATGCTGGTCTACAATCTCGCCAACGATCCCTATTCGCTGCGCCTGCGCAAAGGCAACGGCGCGCAGACTGTTCGCATCACGCCGACGCTCGACAGCAATGACGGCCAGGTCATCCGCGGCGCTGCACTGGCGGGGCTCGGCATTCTCATCCAGCCGCTCTACATCGTGCAAAGCGATATCGCGGCGGGCCGCCTCGTCCCGGTCCTGTTGGACTGGGAGCTGCCACTGCTCACGATGAACATCGCTTACCAGAACCGTGCCGGACTGCCCGCCAAGATCAGGGTCTTTTCCGACTTCCTGGTCAGCCACATTCGCGAGCATTCGCTGCCGGGGATCTGGATCGACGCGGCGAAGTGAGCGACATTTTCGAATTCAGCCATCCGCGCTAGCTGGCGGTAGAGGGACTGGTTCGCGGCGACAAAACGGCCGATGGAAATTTGCCTCCGAAAGCACGTGTCTTGGGTTGGACCCGCGATCCGTCGATCACCTCGAGCCGGCCGCAGCGGTTCAAGGTGTGCAACTTCCTGCCGGGCCATGCCGGTCCGGGCCGCAGGGAGTGACGGACGATCTGCTTGAACGTCGTCGGTGACAGTTCGACGATTTCCGCCAGGGCGAGCGCTGCGCCGTATCCCTCGGCACAATCCTGGACCGGTCGCCACAATCGCTCATTGATGGTGACGAAATTCCCCGCAGGCCGCGTGCTCGCGCGGTCGATCAGGACGGGGTTGCTGGCATGCGGCAACCAGGGGCCCATGAGGTGCTCTGCGTAATAGATCGCCAGCGAATCCGAATAGCCGCCGGTGCCGTCGCGCCAGGCTCCGAACAGATAATTCAGGCCGTTGTGTCGCGTGATCGTGGCATCGGCCAGCTCGACGCCCGAAAGCAGCGTCGCGTGCCGCTCCCATTTGTCCGGAAACCGAACGCATTTGTAGATGGCGACGTCCCCATTGGTCGAGCTCTCCGGGATCATCCACAACTCGCCGTCGTCCTCGATCAGGAACGGATAGGAGAGGTGCCAGGGCTCCTCCAGAACGGGGACGACAGCTCCAACCGGGCCCGCGCCATCGAACTCGATCGCGGAAATGATTCCTTTCCCAACCCGGTGATCGAGATCTTCAAAGAAGACGAACGTTCTTCCTTGCCATGCGATGGGGAAAGGATCGGCGTAGAAGTGGTTTCCGGGATCGGCAAGGACGTTCCAGCGCGGCCCTGACAGATCTCCAGTCTGCCAGACGCCGGCACCATCATTGAATCGCCATCCGACATGCCAATGCGGGGCATAGCAGCACAGGCGATAGATCTCCTTGGCGATCGATATCGCGAGGCCGCGCGCAACGTGCGCCGCCGGCGGGCGGCCGTTGCCGGCTCGGGCGGGGCGTGCCAGCTGCGGCACGATGCGCGGCCGTCCCGACAGGATGGCCGCCACCATGGTCAGGGTTCGGGCCATGACCGTCTCGAGCGCGCCGCTCAGACCGGCCGCGATTTCCGCGGAGGGGTGGCCGCGATCGAGGACTGCGCCGTCGACCTCGTCAACGATTTCGATCACCGGCAGATCGCCGGCGAGGATGGCGGCAAGGGCTGCGTTTTCGCCTGCGGCTCCATTGAACAGCGGACGGAGATACTGCCGGGCCGAGCAGTTCGGATCCCGCGCGGCACCTGTGAAATCGACGATCACGTCTGGCGTGCCGGCGCGAGCCTGCATCCGGTCTCGACTGACGTTCAGCCTGTCGGTGCCGCTGTGCTTGCCCTTGTGCAACACCAAACGTTCCAGCTCGAACAGCATGTCGAGACCCGTCGGCCGCGGCTCCGCCGTTGCCGTCCATGCGATCTGGACCGGTACATTCCGACCGTCGATCGACAGCGTGTCGCGGCCCATCCACCGCCGCGCATGCTCAATTTCACAGCGAAACTCGATGGTCATGCCGAGCCGATCCGTTTCAATGCGTCCCGATCAAATGACCTGGCCGAGAATCCGAACGTATTCCTCCACCATGGCGTCCACTGAATAGCGCAGCTTCAGACCTTTGGCGTTTTGTCGCAGCTCGTCGCTCAGTCGTTGGTCCGTCAGGAGCCTGGAGACGGCGGCCGACAGCTTGGCATGATCGGAGGCATCGACGAACAGCGCCGTCGGCTTCCCTTCGACGGACAACACCTCGCGCAAGACCGGGAGATCGGTGACGACCGAGGGAACGCCGGCGTTTGCGGCCTCGACAGCGGCCAGGCCGAAGGTCTCCGCCTGCGTCGGAAATACGAACACGTCGAGAGCGGCGAGAAACTCCGCCATCTGGCGCGGGGTGATTTCGCCGAGCAGATGCAGCCTGTCCGATACTTTCAGCTCATCCGCCAACTGCCGCAGCCGGGCCTCGTCGGCTCCCTGGCCGGCCAGTGCGAGGTGCCAGGAGGGTTGATCCGGCAACAGACGTATCGCCGCGTCGAGCCGCTTGTGCGGGTGCAATCTTGCTGCGCAGCCGAGCAGGGTGCGATCCGGCGGCAGGTTGAATTTCTGTCGCGCGGCTTGCTTAGTCAGGGTGAGGGCCTTGTCGTCGAAGCCGTGCGGGACGTGCACCATGCGCGCGCGATAGGCCCTGGGGTAGCGCGTATACTCGCGCTGCATGTCCAGCGAGTTGAGCGTGATGCGGTCGAAGAAGCCGAGGCTGCCCATGACGATGTCGGCCATGCGGACCGGCCAGCTCATCGACAGCGCGGATGAAACCTGATTGGCGATGACGGGCGCGCGGCAGATCAGGCGCGCCACGCCGGCGCCGATGACATTGCCGAAGTGCTGAAACGTCAGAACGGCGTCGGGCCTGGTGGCCCTGATATGGCTGCCGAGCGTCCACAGCATTTGCAGCAGCGCCAGCGGATTTCCCGGCCGGCTCGACGCGCAATAGATCGTGTCGGGCGGCTCATCGAACGAATCCGACTTGCGGAAGAAGAACAGATTGGTGACGCGATAGCCGCGGGCGGTCAGCCCGGCGCCAAGCAGGCGCGAGATCTCCTGCGCACCGGCGTTCTCGGCCTGGGTCTGCACGAGAAGCACGTGCAGCTTTCGTCCGCTACCGTTGGCCGGCGGGAGTGCTGTCGCAGTCGTCTCGCCCAACGCCTTGCTTGGCTGATAATGGAGCACGGATCCCGACCCATTAGAGAAACGAATTTTTCACCTTCTTAACTCCGTATCTACCATGCGGGCATCGCGCGGACACCGACTAGCAAGAAACGGAGTTAATGCGTGCCCTGCCGCAAGGGCGTCGTTCACGAGGGAATTCCGCTCGTTTCCGACGGAGTGAAGAGGACGCGGGTAGCCGCCGATTAACCATCGATATTTGGGTTGGAGCGGGCCCACTGAGAGTGGGCGAAAGCGACTCTGCCGGTGCGCTGACGGCTGCCGGTGCGCTCTCCTTCATGCGGGACACGGGCGACATGTCCTGACGCTCTATTCGCCGGAGTCAGCACCACGGACCGCGTAGGCGCTAGGCTTGGATGCCGAGAAGCGCAAGAGGCCCAGAATCGAAGGATCGACCCCGGTTCGCCGGCGACAGAGGATGTTGAGGGCGATGGTCGCGAGCGCGAGCGACACAGTGGCCGAGATCGCGGCGCCAAGAACGCCGAGCCAGGGAATGAGGACGAGAAATCCCACCAGCCGCAGCGCTACGTTCCCGGCGATCACGGGGACATACTCGCGCTCATAGCCGGTCAGCTGCAAGATCGCCGCAGACGGACCGCCCGCCGCCTGGAACGCCGTTCCGATCGCGAGCACGATCAAGACCCAGTGCTGCGCAGCGAAATGCGGCCCGAACAGGTTGAGCAGATGGGGACCTCCAACCCAGATCAGGAGAAGTCCGCTGACCACGCACACCGCGGTCACTTCCGCCATGAGCCGCAACGTTCGCTCGAATTCCCGGTGATTCTTGCTGAAGTACAGCGACGGGAGCCGACGTGCGCCAAAACTGTACAGTGCGGCCGACAGCATGGCGAAGATGTTGGCCAGGCGCGAAGCGGCAAAGTAAATTCCGGCGGTCGCCGGGTCCAGCATCCAGTAGACCAGAATGACGTCGAAATACTGGTTCGCGGCTTCGAGGATGGATGCGGCCCAGAAATGAAGCGCGCTCGATCTCCAGCGCGACGTCTCGGACCCCGCCGCCGTGCCGCGGAAATCCGGCAGAACTCGCGCAATCGCGATGATCTGTGCAATCAGTCCGACCGACATGGCGATCGTCATCACAGCGATCAATTCGGCGGGATCGAGCTGGCGATGGCCGAACATGATTGCGAGCAGGAACAGCACGACGCTGACGCGCCAGAAGAACTCCCTGTTTCCTTCGCCCATGAGAATGCTGACCAGAGAGCGTGCGATCTGGCTGCCAAGCATCAGTCCCGCATTCACGGCCGTGTAGGCCGACACCGCGAGAACCAGCAGCCACGAGGCGCCTTTGATGTTCGCGCCGATCGCGATTGCGCCGATCGCAATCAACATCGCGACCGAGGAAATTTTGAGGCTCGACAGCAGCACGCCTTTGGTGAGATCGGGCTGATTTCCCACCCGATACTCGTTCAGGAATCGCACCAGCAGCGATTCCTGGCCCACCAGTCCGACGACCGCTGCCATCTGGGCCACCGAAAGCCAGGTCGCAAAGATGCCGAACCCATCGGGCGACATCGTTCGTGCCGCAAGCGAGAACAATGCGAACGCAAGTGCGCCGCTACCAACCTTGAGAAGGATGGTTCCGGCAACACCGCGCGTCACGTCGCGCCGCATGAACTGGACGATGGATTCGATCATGAAAACTTAACGAGACAACTTTCCCTGAAGAGACACTTTCCGATTACCTGCGACAGCCTAGCATGCCGAAAAACCGCGAGTGTTAATGGACGGCCTCCATGATCCTGCCGGCCGCGGCGACGTCGCGGCCATGCCTGTTGCTTCACTATGGAACAGCGCTGACCCCATTGTCCCAGATAGAGCAAAGTGCGGCCCGATCGCGTGGCAGCATGGCGCCGCATCGACGGCCAATGAGGCGGGACGGGCCGCTGGAATGCGGACCGGCTCGCCGGGATTGGTCATCCCGAGCAAGGCGCGTGCCGGATCTCATCGGGCCGGGCAGGTCTCCGCTGCATTAACCGAGATATCGAGAAATGATCGCGTTTGGTCCCGCGATGAGAGATCAGGCGAGAGAATTGCACGGGTAATCATCGTTGACCGTGGGAGCCTGGACCATGACGGCGGATAGCAACGTAACCGAGCCGATTGCCGCAGCCGGCCTTTTGACGATCGTCGCCGACATCGCGATCGTTGGCGGCGGCCTCGCGGGCTCGCTCGCGGCGGCCGTGCTCGCGCGGTCGGGGCATCGTGTCGCTCTCGTCGACAAGCGCGCGATCCATCCGGACGAGTTCCGGGTCGAGAAAATCGGCGGCCATCAGCTGGAGATGTTGCGCAAGCTTGGCTTCCTCGACGCGCTCGACAAGGTAGCCTGCAGATATGATCAGGTGCTCAATATCAGGGAAGGCAAGGTGGTCGATGTCAGCGTCGGCCGGGCTTATGGACTTCCGTATGCCGATCTCGTCGCCATGGCGCGCAGTCAATTGCTTGATCCGGCCAGTCTGATTGTCGACGAGGTCACTGCCGTCAACTGTAGCGACGATGCTCAGCATGTCGAGCTTGCGTCCGGACGGCGTATAACTGCTCGCCTCGTCGTGCTGGCCACGGGCATGGCGGGCGTTCTCGGCTACAAGCTCGGCATCAAGCGGCGCGTGCTGGCGGAGCGCCATTCGGTCTCGTTCGGCTTCACGATCGCCCGCCGGGATGATGCGCCGTTCGACTTCGAGGCGCTGACCTGTTACGGCGAGCGCACGGCGGATGGCATCGATTATCTCAGCCTGTTTCCCGTGCGTGCCGGCATGCGGGCAAATCTCTTCATGTTCCGCGACCCGACCGATCCGATCATGCGCGAGCTGCGTCGCGAACCGGAAGCGACGGTTCTGCGCCTGCTGCCCGGATTGCGGCCTTACCTCGGCGACTTCCACGTGACCGACCGGGTGCAGAATTGGGTGATGGACCTGTCGGTCGTGGAAGGACATCTCCAGCCCGGCGTCGTTCTCATCGGCGATGCGTTCCAGACCAATTGCCCTGCCGCCGGCACGGGCGTTGCCCGCCTGCTGGTCGACGTCGACCGCCTCTGCACCGAATATGCGCCGCGTTGGCTAGTGACCGAGGGCATGAGCCGGGACAAGATTTCGGAATTCTATTCTGATCCCGACAAGGTCGCGGCGGACCAGCAATCACTGAAGATGGCGCACTTCCGGCAGGCCCTGACGTCCCGCAACGATATCGGCTGGGACGTGCGGCGGCGGCTGCACTTCCTGCGACGCAGGATCACCCACCGGGTCGATCAGATGCGGCCGGGCTGGCTTGCACATGTTCGAAGCGCGCTACGCGCCTGAGAGTCGCACCTGTCGGCGCCTCGCAGCGGTCAGCGCGTGGGCGTTGAAGTTCGGGTCGGCAGGAACCTGAATTCCGACATTCGCTTGGCGGCCAGTTTGAGCCAGGGAGCCTGTTTCAGCGCGAACAAGGAAATGGCGCCCACGGTGCTGCCGGCCTGCGTGACCGTCCACATCGGCGAAGGCTGCGCGCCGAACTGCTTCTTGTAGGGCTCGTCGCCGATGGTGAAATCGAGCATCCGATCCCCGCGCTCGATGCAATCCTTCGCCACCTGCTCGAACATCAGTGCGCCCAAGGACTGGCTTTTGTATCCGGCAATGTCGAAGGCGCCCATGATCACGAGGAAGCTGCCTTGATGGCAGAGTCCGAGCACGGCCGCGATTACCTCGCCGTTCATCTTCATCGCATAGAGCCGGACAAAGGAGCCGAGGCCGCGGTGCGCCACGTCAGAATAGAAGCCGTAATATTCGGCGCGCTGGAGCAGATCGCCGTCGCCATGTGCCTGAAAGCGCGGCCCGCGAAATTTCCTCATGACATCCAGCACCTCGATGACGGAGGCGCTATCGCTGCAGGATGAAAAACTCAAGTCCCCCTTCTTCTGGAGCTGCCGGGCTTTCTTTGCGAGCTCCTTCTGGTAGGAACGATCCAACGCACTGGCGCGCCATTGCTCGAACGGCGCGACGAGAACGGTGGCGTAGGCATTGGTCTCCATCGCTATGCGGCGGGGCGCAGCCAGAAGGTTCTCGATCGGAAGCCGTCCGTCCGGCAGCTTGGTCATCCGGAGCAGATCGAACGGGCGGACGAGGCACCGGAGCTCTGCGCACGCACTCTCGTCCTTGAGCAGCTCGGAAAATACCTGCGGGCTGCACACCGGCGCCAGATAGTCGGAAACGCGGAGGTCGGCGAATTCGACGGTCCGTATCGGGCCGCGCCGGATCCGCAGCAAGGGCAGCACCATCGCAAGGGCGCCCGTCGCGCGGTGGCGGACCACGACAACCAGAGGAGTTGCGCCCGCATGAGACGCGAGCCTGGTGTAGAGGGTGTCGAGCCAGAGCGGATGCTGGAACGCGGTGGCCGCCGAGTTGTCAAAGAGCTCTGCGTAGTCCGGCGACAGGAAGTCGAATCCCTGCTCGATGGCGATGTCGAATGTGTTGCTAGGTCTGTTCATACGCAACCAAGAAAACAGATGGCTCGGGATGGTCGATGGAGCCGGATCTACGCTCTATAGCAGGGTCGTTACGGCGGAGACACCGGCGGCGTGTGATTTGCATTAATCCTTCGAGCAAGGCTCGTATGGTTACCAAACCGTAAAATTCCTGATCGAGGGGCCTCGCGGCCGAAACAGCCACGACGGCGTCAACCCCTCTTGTCAAAAATATTCCCCTTTACCGAAATTCGGAAATGGCGTATGTGTCGCCCATCCCGGCTCATCCTTGAGGGGCGATCTTGTGGTCGTCACGTTCGCGAGCCGAGCTTGCGGTGGACGCGGCAGCGTTCGGGTGCGAGAGGCCAAGGGCAGGGCGGATTGCTCTCCGTGAGCCCATGGCTTCGTTCCGACGAGCGGCGCTGTTAGGTTCGTCTCGTCTGTAAGTTTCCGGCTCCGTCGACAGGGCTGGAAAAACTGCGGCGAAAGGGCGGGCCGTGCGTACGGCAAAACCGTGTGGTCCTGGCCGTCGTTGCTACGGTCAAGCCCTGGCGGATGCGGCATCTGCGTCAACCGGCGCGATGCCGGTGACTTTCGCGAAGGCGAGGGAGGCCAAAGAGAACTCGGCTCCCGGGAGAGCACGGCATAAGCCGTCCGACCATCGCGCAGGGAAGGCCGAGTGATTGGCACCACCTGTATGCTGCTGTGCGGTTTTCCTGCGTGTGCTTTTCGCGCAGCGGACCGCGGGTGCGAGGTCAGCACCCGGCCTTCCCTGCGCCCTCTTGGACAAGAGGGTGGAATGACCAAGCAAAGCTCGGGCGAAATGCGCCGCGAGAACGCGGCGGTGCGTCCGCCTACCTCGGAATTCCGGTTCGGCGATCTATGTCTTGTCCCTACCGCTAGGGACAGACACGTTGCCGCGATCCGCTTAGCATGGTTCGCCCGGTTGCTCGGGACCGCAGGAGGAAACGCGTATGTCGGACGACATGCCTTCTGAGGGGCGACGGTACCTCGGGTGCAGCACCTGCAAGCGCGAGCCGGGGCGCCCGATGCAGCCGGCGGAGGCATCAAAGCGGACAGGGAGGAACCGGACATGAAGATCAGTTTCGCGCGAGCCTCGCTTCTTGTGGCATGCGTCCTCTATGGAAATGCTGCTCACGCGGACATCAAAATTGGAATCGTGATTTCGGCAAGCGGCCCCGGATCCGCGCTGGGACAGCCGCAGCTCAAGACGGTTGCAGCTCTTCCGAAAGAGATCGGTGGAGAGAAGGTGACCTATATCGTCCTGGACGACGAGTCGGATTCGACCAAAGGCATCCAGAACGCACGCCGGCTGGTGATCCAGGACAAGGTCGACGTGCTGGTCGGCTCCTCTCTGACCCCGGTGACCATGCCGATGCTGGATGTCGCGCTTGAATCGCAGACGCCGCTGCTGTCGCTCGCTGCCGCTACCGCCATCGTTCAACCAATGGATGAGAAGCGCGCCTGGGCTTTCAAGGTCGTTCCCAATGACGACCTCATGGCGGCTGCCATCCTCAAGCATATCGCGACATCAGGCGTGAAGACGCTCGGCTATATCGGCGTTTCGGATGGGTATGGCGAAGGCTACTACAAGGAGGTGAGCCGCCTCGCGCCTGCGTTGGGGCTGACCGTGACCACACATGAGGTCTACGCGCGCGCCGACACCAGCGTCACCGGTCAGGCGCTGAAGGTGATGTCGACCAATCCCGATGCCGTCTTCATCGCGTCCGCAGGAACTCCGGCGGTCTTGCCGCAGCAGGCGCTCCGCGAGCGCGGATACGCCGGGAAGATATTTCAAACACACGGCGTAGCCAGTGAGGAGTTCATCAAGCTCGGTGGCGCGAACGTCGAAGGTGCGGTATTCGCAGGCGAGGCATTTACCATTGCCGCCGATCTTCCCGCGGGAGATCCATTCCGTCGCTCGACGGAGGAGTTCGTGACCGCGTATGAAGCGGCGAACGGGCAAAAGCCCAACATGTTCGCTGCTCACCTCTGGGATGTCGTGGCGCTGATCGGAAAAGCTGCGCCGGATGCGCTGAAGATGGCAAAGCCTGGCACAATCGAATTTCGCGCGGCTCTGCGGGACGCACTCGAGCGTGGGCAGAACATCTATCTCAACAACGGGCTGTCGAACATGAGCAAGGCCGATCACAATGGCTATGATGAGCGTTCGGCCTTTCTGATCAAGGTCGAAGGCGGAAAGTTTCGCCTGGCAAAGTAGCGGCGCGCCATTGCACGATCTGGTTTGGTCCGCCTCAGACCCAGCCGCCATCGACGATGTAGTGCTGGGCTGTGCAAGCGGAGGCTTCGTCTGAAGCGAGGAAGATGGTGAACTTCGCGACCTCGTCCGGCATGAGTTTGCGCTTCAGGCATTGTCGTTGCATCAGCTCGACCTCGCCCTCTGGCGTCATCCATTTATCGAGCTGGCGCTCAGTCATGATCCATCCCGGCGCTATCGCGTTCACGCGGATATTGTAGGGGCCGTAATCGCGCGCCAGAGAGCGTGTGAGACCGATCACGCCTGATTTGCTGGCGGTGTAGGCGGCCATGCCGCCTTGTCCGGCGATCCACGACACCGAGCCGAAATTGATGATGGCGCCGGTGTTCGCCGCCTTCATGTCCGGCAACACGGCCTGCGCAGCAAAGAACTGGTGCTTCAAGTTGACCGCGATACGGTTGTCCCAATATTCCGGTGTCATTTCCTCGGTGCTGTGCCGCTCGTCATGTGCGGCATTGTTGACGAGGATGTTGATCGCGCCGTGCACGTTGCGCGCCTCCGCGACACCGGCCCGCAACGCGGTGATATCGGTCAAGTCGACACGCATGAAACGCGCGCTAAGACCTTGATCCGACAGCTCGCGTACCAGGGTTTGTCCCTCGTCAACCTTGATGTCGAAGAACACGACATTGGATTTCTGCTGGGCGAAGCGCCGCACGATCGCAGCGCCAATTCCGGATGCGCCTCCGGTGACGAGAACGACCTTGCCGGCGAGGTCGGAATAAACGGCAGCCATGGATATCCCTCGATTTGCGTTGGGGCGGCGCGATGAGCAGCCCGACTCTCCCGCTCACCTTAGCGACCTCCTTCGTGAGGTGCATAGATCAGAATTTTAGTTGCGTACCTCAAAAATCGAAGGCAGGATTGCACCAAAGAATGAAAGCCGTCGGGAGGAATGTGATGAGACTGCTCGGGAAACTGGGACTGGCCGTTCTCGCCTGTCTGTTGGGGGCGAACCTCGCTGCGGCCGAAACGACGGTCAAGTGGCTGCACATCGAGGCCAACCCGGCCCAGGTCAAAATCTGGGAGGAGGTTGCGCGCGCCTATGAGGGGGCGCATCCGGGCGTCAAGGTCGAGATGCAGTTCCTCGAGAACGAGGCCTACAAGGCCAAGCTGCCGACCATCCTGCAATCCAAAGACCGACCCAACATCATCTACAGCTGGGCCGGCGGTGTGCTGAAGACGCAGATCGAGGCCGGCGTGCTCGACGACATCACCGATTCTGTGAAAGGCTACAGCGACAGTCTCACACCCGCGGCGCTCGCCGCCTTCACCAGCAGCGGCCGCGTTTATGGTCTGCCCACGGCGCTCTCGCAGGTCGGCTTCCTCTGCAACAACGAGCTGATGGCCAAGGCGAAGGTCGATCCTGCCGGGATCAAGAGCTGGGACGATCTACTTGCTGCCGTGAAGGCGTTGAAATCCGCCGGCGTGACCCCGATCGTGGTCGGCGGCGCCGACAAATGGCCACTGCACTTCTACTGGACGCATCTTGCTGTGCGCATCGGCGGCAAGGCGGCGTTCGATGCGGCGCTGCGCGGCGAGAACGGGGGCTTTGCCGGGGAAACCTTCCAGAAATCCGGCGAGCTGTTCAAGCAACTCGTGGATCTCCAACCTTTCCAGAATGGCTTCCTTGGTTTCAAGAACCCGCAGGCGGTCGGCTATTTCGGGGACGGCAAGGCGGCGATGACGCTCGCGATCAGCACGGTCTATCATCTGCAGCGCGCTCTCGCCGCTGACAAGGTCGGATTGACCGAAGACAAGATCTGCTGGTTCGACTTCCCGGTCGTGACCGGCGGCAAGGGCGCGCCGACCGATACGCTCGGGGGCATCACCGGTTGGCTGGTTACGAAAGGCTCGCCGAAGGAAGCCGTCGATTTCCTGAAATACTTCGTCTCCAAAGAGGTGCAGACGCGGCTTGCCGCCGGCAACTTCATTATCCCGGTGGTGCAGGGCGCGGATGTCGGCCTCAACAACGCCTTCATGAAGCTGATCGCCGCCAATCTGGCAAAGTCGAACTATCACCAGAACTTCTATGACCAGAGCCTGGGTCCGTCGGTCGGCCGCGTCGTCAACGACGTCACGGCCGAGATCGCCGGCGGCAGCATGAGCCCGCGACAGGCTGCCAAGGCGATCGAGGCGGCGTGGAAGCAGGGCAACTGACGGTGGCGCGGCGGACCGCGAGCGTGTCGGCGATCGGCGCTGCTGGCGAGATGGTGCCCCAGGTCACGGTCCGTGGCCCGAGTTGGGACGGCAGGCTGACGGTGCTCATCCTGTTCCTGCCGCCGGCGCTGCTATTGTTCACGTTGTTCGTTGTGCTGCCGATCGGCGAAGCAGCCTGGTATTCGGGCTTCAATTGGAACGGGTTCGGCAGGCCGACCAGCTGGATTGGCTTGGACAATTACCGCTTCGTGCTGGAGACCCGCGCCTTCTGGCTCGCGCTGCGTAACAACGGCCTGATCATCGCTGTTTCGCTCGCCATCCAGCTACCGCTTGCGCTCTCCCTGGCCTTGATGCTGGCCGAACGCTTTCGGGGGGCGGTGGCGCTGCGCATGTTGTTCTTCATGCCTTATATCCTGGCGGAGATCGCAACCGGGCTGATCTTCAGCTTCGTCTATGATGGCGACTACGGCCTTGTGGCTTCGATCTGGCGCAGCTTCGGCGCCGAGCCCCCGCATCTGCTTGCCTCGACGGATACGGCCATGCTGGCGGTGCTGATCGTGGTCGTCTGGAAGTACTTTGGCTTCCACATGATGCTGTTCATCGCGGCGCTCCAGGGCCTCGACAAGAGCCTGGTCGAGGCGGCGCGCATCGACGGCGCGACCCGATCGCAAGCCTTGCGGCATGTGGTCATCCCGTTGCTCTATCCGACGATAAGGCTCTCCGTGTTCTTCGCCATCGTCGGCTCGCTGCAGCTGTTCGACCTCGTCATGCCCCTGACGCGCGGCGGACCAGCGGACTCCTCGAACACGATGGTGAGCTTCCTCTACAACAACGGCATCTCGCGGATGCGGGTCGGCTACGGCAGCGCCATCGGCGTCATTTTGTTTGCGATCTGCGTGACCTTTGCCTTCACGTACAAGCGATGGTTCATGCGCGATGAGTAACGCCAAGGCGATCCGTGCGCCGTTCGATCCCTCAATGCTGTTCAAGATGGTGTTCCTCGCCGTCGTTGCCATCATCGTAGTGGTACCGCTGCTCGCGACCTTGTTCGGTGGCTTCAAATCGCTCGGCGAATTGCGCGTCAATCCGTTCGGCTTGCCACGTCACTGGGAGTGGAAGAACTATGCTGATATCCTGTTCTCGGCACGTTACTGGCAGCTCTTGCGCAATTCGCTGATCATCTCGACCCTCACGGTGGCACTGACCCTGATCGTCGCCTCGATGGCGGCGTTCACCTTCGCCCATATCCGGTTCTACGGCAGCTCGATGCTGCTGAGCTACCTGACGCTGGGCCTGCTGTTTCCGGCCGCGACGGCGGTGCTGCCGCTCTTCATCAAGGTGCGCGATCTCGGATTGCTCGATACATATTTTGGCGTTGCCCTGCCGCAGGCGGCCTTCGGTCTGGCGATGAGCGTGCTGCTGCTGCGGCGTTTCTTCAGGGACATCCCGTACGAACTGCTAGAGGCCGCGCTGGTCGACGGCTGCAGCTATATCAAGTTCTTCCGCTATGTGACGTTGCCTTTATCCCGGCCGATCCTGGCGACCGTCGGTACCATCACATTCGTCAACAGCTGGAACGCCTATCTGCTGCCACTGGTGATGCTCAACACCGACGCGCTCTACCCCTGGCCGCTCGGTATCATGGTTTATCAGGGCGAGTATTCGTCCGAGTGGCATCTGATCCTGGCCTTCATCACGTTGACCATCCTGCCGACGATCATTCTCTTCCTCCTGGCGCAGAAACACATCGTTGCAGGCCTCACCGCCGGCGCGGTCAAGGGATGAACGGTACCTCACGGAGATCACAATGAGAAAAGTCGGCATCGGCATCATCGGCTGCGGCAATATCAGCACCGCTTATCTGAAGGCGGCCCAGCGCTTCCCGGTCATGGAAATCAAGGCGCTCGCCGATATGCGCAGCGATGCGGCAGAGCGGCAGGGCGCCGCCTTCGGGCTGCCGGCAATGCGGGTTGATCAACTGCTCAAACGGGACGATATTGAGATCGTCATCAATCTCACCGTGCCACTCGCCCACACTGACGTCAGCCTGGCGGTGTTGACCGCCGGCAAGCACGTTCATTCCGAGAAGCCGCTCGGCATCAACGTCACGGAAGCCCGCAAGGTGATGGATCTCGCCGCGCAAAAGGGTCTTCGCGTCGGCTGCGCGCCCGATACGTTCCTTGGCGGTGGGCACCAGACCGCGCGCAAACTGATCGACGATGGCGCGATAGGCACGCCCGTGGCCGGCAGCGCGTTCTTCGGCTGCCCCGGCCACGAGCGATGGCATCCGGCGCCGGGTTTCTACTATTTGCGCGGCGGCGGGCCTATGCTTGACATGGGCCCGTACTACATCACCGATCTCGTGCAGTTGCTCGGCCCCGTGGCGAGCGTGATGGGCTCGACCGCGCGTCCGAAATCCGAGCGGCTTGTCACGAGCCAGCCGATGAACGGAACGCTGATCCCGGTCGAAGTCTCGACCCATGTGGCCGGCACGCTCGAATTCGAGAGCGGGGCGGTCGTCTCGATCGCGATGAGCTTTGATGTGCCGAAGCACCGGCACGCGCCGATTGAGATCTATGGCGACAAGGGCAGCATGCTCGTGCCCGACCCGAACCGCTTCGGCGGCGAGGTGCAGGTCGCCAAGACCGGCGGCGACTGGGAGCCGGTGCCGCTGACCCACGGTCATGTCGATGGCGAGTTCCGTTCCATTGGCGCGGCCGATATGGCCTCCGCGATACTGAACAACCGGCCGCATCGTGCGAGCGGCGCGCTCGCTTTCCACGTGCTGGAGGTGATGGAAGCGTTCCAGATCTCTGCCGACGAAGGGCGACGCGTCAAGATCGAGAGTTGCGTCGAGCGGCCGGAGATGCTCCCGGCCGGGCGTGAAACCGGACAGATCGACTAAGGACAGAAACATGCGCAAGGCAATGATTGTATGGGGCGGTTGGCCGGGGCACGATCCCGATCTCTGTGCTTCGATGATCCGCGGCTGGCTGAAGGCGGAAGGCTTCGAGGTGCGGACCGAAACCACCACCGCCGCGTTCGCCGATCCCGCGATTCACGACCTGTCGCTGATCATCCCGATCTATACCATGTCGAAGATCGAGAAGGCGGAAGCGCTCAATCTCTGCGCTGCGGTCCGGAGCGGCGTCGGGCTCGCCGGCCATCATGGCGGCATGGGCGACGCGTTCCGCGATTCCGTCGACTACCAGTTTCTGTGCGGCGGGCAGTGGGTTGCGCATCCCGGCAACATCATCGACTACAAGGTCGACTTGACGAAGCCGGATGATCCCATCATGAAGGGCCTGAAGAGCTTCGAGCATCGTTCCGAGCAGTACTACATGCATATCGATCCCGCCAACGAGGTGTTGGCGACGACGACCTTCACCGGCGAGCACGCGCCCTGGATCGAGGGCGTGGTGATGCCCGTAGTCTGGAAGAAGCGATACGGCGCGGGCAGGGTGTTCTACTCCTCGCTCGGCCACCGCGCTTACGAGCTCGACGTACCGGAGATCCGTACGTTGATGACCCGTGGCATGTTGTGGGCGGCGCGCGAATGAATGCTGGCGCGACCCAGCCGGTGATTCGTGCCACGCTTGAGGACGTTGCGCGCACGGCGGGTGTTTCGCTCGCCACCGTCGACCGCGTCGTCAACCGGCGCGAGGGCGTGCGCGCCAAGACCGTGGCGCGGGTCGAGGCCGCCGTGGCAAAACTCGGCTATCGAGCCGACGTCGCGGCCGCTCGGCTTGCCCGGGGGCAGACGTTCCGGTTTGCCTTCGTGCTGCCGACCGGTAGCAACAGCTTCATGACCAACTTGACCGAGCAGGTCCAGCGCACCGCGGACTGGCTCGCCGGCCAGCGCGGTTTCATTGATATCCTCCATGTCGACGTGTTCGATCCGGATGTACTCGCCGCCGCGCTGGAAAATCTCTCGCCGGCGTATCAGGGCGTCGCCGTCATCGCGCTCGATCATCCCAGGGTGCGCGCCGCGATCGACGAACTCGCCGCGCGCGGGGTCGCTGTGGTGACCCTCGTGTCGGACGCGCCGACCTCGCGCCGGATGCACTATGTCGGCATCGACAACCCGGCGGCAGGCCGCACCGCTGCAACGCTGATGGGACGGTTCCTCACTGGTCGCGAGGGGACGGTGGCCGTGATCGCGGGATCGTTGTCGCTGCGCGATCACACCGAACGGCAATTCGGCTTCCACCAGATCCTGTCCAGCGAGTATCCGAACCTGCTCGCGCTGCCGGTGATCGAGGGCCGCGACGACAGCGAGCGGACGCGGGAGCTCACTGCAGCACTGCTCGCGAGACAGCCCGACCTGCGCGGCATCTACTGCTGCGGCGCCGGGAACCGTGGCATCGCCGATGCGCTCGAGGCCTCGGGACGCGTGCGCGAGGTGGTCTGGATTGCGCATGAGCTGACAGAGTACACACGGCGTTTCCTGGTCCGCGGCGCGCTCGATGCCATCATCAACCAGGATCCCGGCCACGAGGCACGGTCTGCGGCGCGAGTCCTGCTCGCGCATTGTTCGGGTGAGCCCATCAGCCCCGACCAGGAGCGCATTCGTATCGATATTTTTTTGCGGGACAATCTGCCGTAACTTCGAGTCGCTTGCGGAGTGCATCAGAAGCTCGCGGCCATTGCTGCCAGGCGTTGATGGGCTCGTTCGCGGGCCGCCTCAATGGGCTCTGGCGGTCCGGTGGTTGGTCCGATTGGAATGAACCGGACATTGTTGATACCGACAAAACGCAAAATTTCGCGCAGGTAAGGCGTTGCCATGTCGATGCGCCCGCGGTTCATTCCGGTGGCGAAATCGCTGCCACTGGCAATGATGACGATGGTCGGCCGGTCCTTCAGCAGCGGGACATACCCTAGCGAAGGGTCGAACCGAAAGGTGAGGCCGGGCTGGACGATGACGTCGAACCATTGCTTGAGCTTATAGGGAATGCTGAAGTTCCACATCGGCGTCGAAATCAGCACCCGCTCGGCGAGCGCTAAGCGCACCGCCATCCGCTCGGCTTCCGCGAAGCTGTCCCGCTGCGCGTCGTTGAAGGCTTGCGCCTTCATCCGTGCATATTTGGCTTCGACAATCGGGCCTGAAAACTCCGGCAGGCGCTCGCGCCAGATATCCATGACGTCCACGTCCCAGTCGGGCCGAGCTCGGCGAAAGCCGTCAACGAAAACGCGTGCGCCGGCGCTCGACCAGGAGCCGTCGCGGGGCGAGCAGGACAGGTGCAGGAGCTTAGCCACCGCTCATCCCAGCGCTTTGATGACCGCATCGGCCTTGGTTACGACGGCGACGTTCTGCATGGCGAAGTTGATCGACGCGGCGTGCCAATCGGCATTCATGGTCGAGCAGCAATCCTCGGGAACGATCATGAAGTAGCCCTTGTCGGCGCCGGTCCGCGCCGTGTGCTCGACCGACATGTTGGTCCAGGCGCCGGTATTGATGATCATGTCGCGACCGGTGGCTTTCAGGATCGTTTCGAGTCGCGTGCCTTCCCAGGCGCTCATTCGCACCTTCTCGACCACGAAATCGCCGGGCCGTGGTTCGAGACCTGACACCGGTGCCGCGCCCCAGCTTCCGCGCACCATCGCCCTGCTGTCGACGAGCCCCTCGAACAGCGGCGCATTCAGCGTCACGCCGGGCGCGCCGGGCTCGACGACGAACCAGACATGGATGACGGCGACGCCGCGCGCCCGCGCGGTTTCCGCCAGGCGACGAACATTCTCGACGACATGCTGCTGGCGAGCATGCCCGGGCGCACCGGAATCGGCAAAGGCACCACCGTCCATGATGACGTCGTTCTGGAGATCCTGGATGATCATGGCGCAGCGTCGCGGGTCGAGCTGCATCTCACCATCGGCGAGTATGGGTGCAGCGGAAGCAGAGCCGGCGGCCGCTGTGCCGCCGCCTCGCTTGCCGCTCATATAGGGCTCGTGGCGCGGTCCGACCTTGGTGGGAATGGCATAGACCGAGTGCGTCGAAGTCAGGTACAGCGTGCGAAAATCCGGCCCGCCCCAAGTAAGGTTGGCGACGAGCTCGGGCAGGCGGAGCTTGCCGAGCAGCTCGCTCCGCGGCGAATAGACCCAGACCCCGCCGGGTGCGGTAACCCAGACGTTGCCGTGCTGGTCGCACTTCATGCCGTCGGGCAAGCCGGGCTCGAGCTCGGAGCGGATGCCGCTTGCGAATACACGCGCACTCGACAGCGAGCCGTCGCCGTTGACGTCGAATACGCGGATCAGTGACTGCACGGTGTCGTTGACATAGAGCAGTTTCTCGTCGGGCGAGAAGCACAGCCCGTTCGGCTGGTCGAACAGATTGCGGTCAACGACCAGCTTCGGCTCGGCGCCGGGCACGACGCGATAGACGCCCTGGAAACCAAGCTGCCTTGGCCGCTCGACGCCATAGACTGGCATGCGGCCGTACCAGGGATCCGAGAAATAGATCGCGCCGGAGGAGTGCACGCAGACGTCGTTGGGGCTGTTAAGCTCCTGCCCCCCAAAGTGCGAGGCAAGCACCTCGCGCCGCCCGTCCGGCCGCTCGCGGATCAACGACGATGTCGCGTGCTCGCAAACGATCAAATTGAGCTCAGCGTCATAGGTCATGCCGTTGCATTTGTTCGACGGACGTTTGACCTCGGCGATGCCGCGCCGCGCATCCCAGCGCCGGCGCACGTCGCCCGGCATGTCCGAGAACAGCAGATAATGATCGACCGGATGCCAGATCGGTCCCTCCGTGAAGTCAAAACCGGTGCCGATCTGCGCGGCCGGTGCGTAAGGATCGATCAGGGTCTCGAATTCGGAGCGCAAGGTGACGTGCGTCATCGTCCATCCTCTGGCGTCTAGGCCGGAAACCAGCTGCGCTGGGGCAGGGACTGCACGACCGGTCCAGGCACCTGGTCGTGCAGCCGGCCGACGACGGTGCCGCCTTCGATCTTGGCGGGACGGTCGTGGACCGGCAGCAGATAGCGCGAATTGCTGAGCAGCTTCTTGATGGCGGCCTTCTCGGCGCGCTTGGTGGTGCCGTGGTTCCCCGTGGTGCGCGGCTCCCAGTCATGGATCTCGTTGAAGGGCGTCACGATCTGGTCGTTGAAATCGTAGATCACGTCGCCGCAGATGGTGGCGATGCCGTCGGCGGTTTCGACGATGATGTTCATCGAGCCCTCGGTATGCGCATTCGCAGCGTCGCAGTAGACGCCCGGCATCAGCTCGATAGGACCTGTGATCTCGAGGTCGAGAAAGCGCAGCGCACTCTTGGTGTGCAGACGGTCGATCAGATGCTTGATATCCGGCGCCGGATATTGCGGATGCATCAGGCCGGACACGGAATATTCAAGCTCCCGACGGTTGAGGACGACGGTCGTGTTCATCGGAAACAGATCGTCCTTGCCGGCGTGGTCGATGTGCAGATGGGTGTGGCAAACGAAGCGCACATCACCCATCCGCACGCCGTGCCGCGCAAGCTGGTTCTCGATCATGTGCTCGTGATACTGCAGGCCGCGCATGCCCAGCGTTTCCATAATCTGGTTGGAGCGGTAACCCGTGTCTACCACGACCGGATACTTGCCGCCGAGGATCAGGAAACCGAGGGTGAGGACGCGGCGGGTGCGGCCGCAATCGCGGCCGAGAACCAAAAAGCTCGATTCCAGCTCAATATCGCCATAGTCCAGAATCTTGATCTCCAGCGGCATTCCGTCCCTCCCTGTGTCCGTTCTCGTTGTTTCCTCGGCGCTCAGAGCCGATAGACGCGCATGGCAGTGGTCCTGAAAACGGCTTCGCGCTGATCATCGCGTAGCGGCGCCGCGGCGGCACGGAATGCATCGATCAACTCGCGGTAGCTGGTCCACAATTTCTCGATCGGAAAATTCGAGCCGAACAGGCAGCGTTCGGCGCCGAAGATCGCAATCGTATCGGTCAGGACGGACGCGATATGCGCGGGGTCGTTGCGGTGGATGAAGGTTCCGAGCCCCGACAGTTTCGACACGACGTTCGGGCATGCGGCGAGGCGGGCCATCCCGGCGCGCCAGCCAGCGCGACCTGCAGGTGAAAGATCCTCCAGCATGCCGGCGTGCTGGAGGATGAAGGTCACCTTGGAACAGGATTCCACAAGGCGTGCGGCGTCCGACATCTGCGGCGTGAACACCTGAAGGTCAAAGCTCCAGCCATACTCTGCAAGGCGGGCGATATTGCGCTGGATCACGGGATCGGTGCAGAGATCCGGCCGCGCGGCAAAGCGATAAAGAGGGTTCTCGTGCCAATGCAGTTGCATGCGAACGCCGCGTACGAGGGCATAGCGCTTCAGGCGGTCGAGCTGTGGACGCACGTCATCCACTGAAAAGTCGGCGTAAGCTACGATGGCATGCGGCCAGCCGTGCTCCTCGGCGGTCTGCTGCACCCAGGCGGCCTCGTCCTCGAAGCGGTCATTGGCCCAGTTGGTCTGGACATAGACCGACCGGGTAACGCCGCTGCTTTCGAGGTCGCGGAGATATTCCTCTATAGGGTAATCGCGCCGGATCGGCTCGTACAGACCGAAGATGCGCGGTTGCATCGGACCGACCAGCCAGGGCAGGTCGGCCTGGCGCCAGATATGATGGTGCCCATCGACGATGTCCGTCACGCAACTCTCCTTTGTCCCAGCGCCAGCACATGCGCGACGATCGACGCGCTCGATCCACCATCGACGAGGTCATCGACGAAGCGTTCGATCGCGACCAGCGCTTCGGTCTGCGGCCGAAAGCCGGGACCAGCCGCGAGCGGCGTGAGCCAGCTCACGCGCCACGCACGACGCGATAGTTTCGCGACCGCATCGCGCAACGCATCGGGTTCGCCCCGCTCCAGGCCGTCGGAAACGATGATAACGGCCGCCCCCCGCGCGTATCCGCCGAAGCGGGGCACGGCGAGAAAGGCCTGAAGCGCGTCTCCGATTCGGGTGCCGCCGTCCCAGTCGCTGACCGCATGGGCCGCGGCCCTGAGCGCCTGCTCTCGACTCTTGAGACGCAACGGACGGGTGATGTGGGTCAGCCGCGTGCCGAAGGTGAAGACCTCGACGTTGGGCGCCGCCTGCACCAGCGTGTGCGCGAGCTTCATATTCTCTTCGGTGCGGGTCTTCATCGAGCCGGAGACGTCAATCAGAAGCAACAGCTTGCGTGGGCGTTGTCGCCGCTTCAAACGTCCCAGCCGGAGGATTTCGCCGTCGCTGCGAACGGACTCGCGCAGGGTCCGGCGCAAATCCGCGTAGGGCCCGCTGCGAGCCCGCATGCGGCGATGGCCGCGCCGCTTCGGCAGGCGCCTGGGCGCCTCGCGGGACAGCCGGCGCAGCGCATCGGTCGTCGAGAGCTGCGCAAAGCGGCGCTCGACCAGGGCTTCGGCGCGCGCAGCTGCGAAACCGGATTCATTGGCTTCGTCCGACAACAGCGGCTCATCGTTTCCGCGGGCCTGCTCTTGCAGCCGAACAGTCTCGTCGTCCTCACCGTCGTTGACGCGCTCGATGGCCTCGTTTCCGCGAAAGTGCAGATCGAACAGCCGGTCGAACGTTGCGCGACGCTCCGGTGGAGGGGCCAGTGTTGCGAGGGCTGCCTGCCGAATGTCCTCCAGGCTGCGGGGGCCGAGCAACTGGATCGCGGCCAGGAACGAGGTCGTCTGTTCCGGTGCGACGGCAAACCCGTTCGTTCGCAGCAGCCCCACGAACGAGATAAAAACACGCGCAGCGCGCGGCAGTTCGGGTTCGGCGCTCATGCAGAGGCCTCCGCCAGCAGGGCGTCCAGCCGCGGCGAAATGAAGTGCAGATCCTCCTCGTCTTTCAGGGCAACGCCGATCGAGCGCCTGAAGGCATCGGGCCACCGCGCGCCGCCCTTGTGCAGCAGCGTGGCGGCTTCAGCCCAGTCGACCGCCTCGGCAATCCCGGGCGCCTTGCTGAGCGGCTCGCGCCGCAGCTTCTCGACGGCCGCGACGACGGCCCGCGCGGTCCCCTCGGCGACGCTGGAGGCCCGCATCATCACGATGCGCGCTTCGCGCTCGGCGGAAGGATAACCGATCCAGTGATAGACGCACCGCCTCCGCAACGCTTCATGAAGATCCCGCGTGCGGTTTGAGGTCAGGACGACGACCGGGCGCTCGGAGGCGCGCACCGTGCCGCGCTCCGGGATCGAGATCTGGAAGTCGGATAGAAACTCGAGCAGGAAGGCTTCGAATTCCTGGTCGGCGCGATCGATTTCGTCGATCAACAGCACAGTCGAGTCAGGTGCGCGCAACGTCGCCAGCATGGGTCGCTCGATCAGAAACGTTTCGCCATAGATGTCGATGCTCTCATCGCCAGCCTGACGGATGGCGAGCATCTGGCGCGGATAGTTCCATTCATAGAGTGCGGCGGACGCATCGATGCCTTCGTAGCATTGCAGGCGGATCAGGCGGCGGCCGAGGACGGCGGCAATAGCTTTGGCGGCCTCGGTCTTGCCGACGCCCGGCGCGCCCTCGAGCAGCAATGGCTTGCCGAGTGCCAGCCCGAGATAGGCTGCGGTCGCCAGTCCCTCGTCGGCGAGGTAATAGGCCGCCCGTAATGCCTTCTCCAGTGCCTCGGGGCTGTCGATGCCGACGATGTTGCTGCGGACGGCCATCGAGACCTCAGCGCCGCGCCTGAGGGCGCGCGCCGCCCTCGGCCCTGATCGCGCGCAGCACCTTCTCCGGCGTAATCGGGAGATCGTCGATGCGGACGCCGACGGCGTTGAAAATGGCATTCGCAACCGCCGGCAATACGGGATTCGCGCACATTTCGCCGGGACCCTTGGCGCCGAAGGGGCCATCGGGAGCGGGACGTTCCAACACGGCGATGTCGTGCGGGCAGATGTCGCCAGGACCGGGCATGACATATTCGACGAAGTCGCGAGGGCCATGGATAGGGTCGGGATAATAGGGTTCAGGCGTCTCGTAGAGCGCGTGACTGACGCCCATCCACGCGCCGCCGACGAGCTGTTGCTCGACCAGGCGCGGGTTGAGCGCACGGCCGAGCTCATAGGCGGAGTCCATGCGGATCATCGTGACCTCGCCGGTCTCGTCGTCGACCTCGACCTCGGCGACGAGACAGGCGTGGGCGTAGCAGGTCGCCGGCGACATCTCGCCGGTTTCCGGATCGACATTGGATAGGGGAACCAGGAAGATGCCACGACCCGCGATGGTCTTGCCCTGCTTGAACTGCGCCGCGATGGCGACGTCCTTGGTGGAGATCGAGCGGTGCGGCGCGCCCTTGACGTGGATGTTGCCACGCCCGTCGGTTTCGAGATCGGCGGCGTTGACCTCGAGTTCCTCCGCGGCAGCCTCCATCATCACGCCGCGCGCCTCGCGCGCCGCCGCCATCACGGCATTGCCGACGCGATGGGTGCCGCGCGAGGCGAACGAGCCCATGCAATGCGGGCCGGTGTCGGAATCGGCGGTGTCGACATAGACGTCCTCGACGGGTACGCCGAGCGTCTCTGCGCAAATCTGTCGCGTTACCGACTTCATGCCCTGACCGAGGTCGATCGAGGATAGCGCCACGGTGAACTTGCCGCTTGGATTGGAATGAACCAGGGCTTGGCTGGGATCGCCGCCGAGGTTCATGCCGATGGGATAATTGACCGACGCGATGCCGCGTCCGCGATGTCGGGTCATCTCAACGCCTCCTGGTGCCGAACACGGATGAGAATCGGCCCGCCCCATGCGAGGGCGATGTTGGTCGTGGTGGCTGCGGCGGGGCCGGCGCTGGGGGTGAGGGCTCGCGCGGTGGTTCGTGCAACGCGGCCGTCGGCAGGCGATCATAGCTCGTGCGCTGCTGCGCCGGCGCGGTTGTCCGTGCGTGGGTGTCGGCAGGCGTCCGTGGGATGGCGGCGCGGCTGCCGCCTCCGTCCTTGCGGGAAGAGGCGCGCTTGAACTCGTCGCGGATCGGCCATTTGGCTTTCTCGGCAGCGACCTGGACGCACTCGATCAGTGCCGTGTTCTTGGCCTCGCGCCGATGCGCCTTCATGTCGCCGTCGCGATAGGCATTGAGGATACGGAACTCCATCGGATCCATGCCGACGAGGTTCGCGAGCTTGTCCATCTGGCACTCGATCGCAAAATCCATTGCCGTGACGCCGAAGCCGCGCATCGCGGTTGCCGGCGTACGGTTGGTGAAGACGCAGTAGACATCGCCGTAGACGTTCGGAATGGTGTAGGGCCCTGGCAGGTGGGCTGCGCATTTGACCGCTGCATAGCTCGAGAGCCGCGTATATGCGCCGCTGTCGAAATATGCGCGGATCTTTCGCGCGACGACACGGCCGTCGCGCATCACGCCGTCCTTGATGTAGATGCGCTCGGCGCCGCGCGGCGGGCCGTATTGCATCTCTTCTTCGCGTCCGAACACGTAGCGCACGGGACGTCCCGTCAGCATCGCACCCAGGATGCATAAAGGTTCGGTCAGCGTGTCCACCTTGCCGCCAAAGCCGCCGCCGACGGTGCCGCCAATGAAATGGAAGGTGTTCGAGGGGACATCGAGAATCTTGGCGCAGGTGTCGACTGAGAAGAACAGTGCCTGCGTCGACGTATAGACGACATAGCGCCCGTTGGTGTCTGGCGCCGCGATCGAGCCGTTGGTTTCGGTCGGCGCGTGCTCGATCGGCGACATCTGGTAGCGCTGCTCGAGCACGTGATCGGCGGTCGCGAGCGCGGCATCGGCATCGCCGAAGCGGAGTTTTTGGTGGTCATATACGTCGTGATAAATGAAGGCATTCTTCGGATAAGTATCGTTGACGACCGGTGCGCCGGCCTTCAACGCATCTTCCACGTCGAACACGGCAGGCAACGGTTCATAGTCGATCCGCACCTTTGCAATCGCCTCGAACGCCTCGCGCTCGCTGTCGGCGACGACAGCCAGGATCGGTTCGCCCTTGTAGCGGACCTTGTCGACGGCCAGCGACGGTTCGTCGTCCTTGCCGAAATTGATCAGGCTCAAGAGCGTGTTGAGGTTACGGGGCACGTCGGAGCCGCGGATGATCCGGCGCACGCCGGCCGAGCGCTCGGCGTCTGCGGTGTCGATCCGTCGGATCCTTGCATGCGAATGGGTCGAGCGGACGACTTTCAGGTGCAGCATGCCCTGGAGCTTGTGGTCGTTGAAATAGCTCGATGTGCCCGTGACATGGCCGAGCATGTCCTGGCGCTGTGTGCCCTTGCCGATCTCGTTGAGATTATCGTCGCGCTCGTCGGCGAAAATGTCTTTGCGCAGTTCCAGCATGGTCTGGTCCTTCAGGCGCTCACCCGGCCGCCGGAGGCGGCGAGGATGGCGTTGATGATCGGCTCGTAGCCGGTGCAGCGGCAGATGTTGCCGGAGATCGCCTCGACGATCTCGGCGCGGCTCGGGGAGGGATTGCGGTCGAGCAGCGCCTTGGCCGCCATCAGCATGCCCGGCGTGCAATAGCCGCACTGCGCAGCGAAATTCTCGGCGAAAGCGCGCTGCAGCGGATGCAGGTTTGGTCCCTGCTTCAGGCTATCCAGCGTCTCGACGGAGCGGCCGGCGACGGTCTCGGCCAGCGTCAGACAGGAGAGATGAAGCTCGCCGTCGATCAGGACGCTGCACGTGCCGCAGCCCCCCTGGCCGCAACCGAACTTCGGAGTCATGTCGCCGATCAATTCGCGAAGCGCGACGAGCAGGTTGGTGCCGCCATCGACGAAAATGGCGACATCGCTGCCGTTGTGACGAAATTGCAGGGCAGTCTTGGCCATACGATTTATTCCTGACCCAAAAGAAGGCGACGCAGATGGACGCCGACGATCTCGCGGCGGTACCAGGCGCTGCCGAGCGCGTTGTCGGACGGCGATGTTCCTTCCACGGCTGCAGAGGCTGCGGCCGCAACGGTTGCTGCATCGAGCGCGCGGCCTTCCAGAGCGCGTTCGGCCGCCCGCGCGCGTATTTGCGTCGGCGCCATCGATCCCAATGCAATTCGTGCCCCGGCGATCCGTCCGCCACTGATTGGCAGATGTGCGGCGAGCGTGATGACCGAGCCGCCCTTGGGCTTGATCCGTGCGATCTTGCGGTAGCGAAAAGCCTCCGCGCTGGTGGGTCGCGTGCACGACACCGACAGCACGAGCGTGCCCGCCTGCCTTTCGCGCGACTGCAAGAACTCCTCAATTGGAATGTCGCGCGATCCAAAGCCGCCTTGCAGCGCAACCGTGGCATCGAGCGCAAGCAGGGCGACGGTGAAATCGCCATAGGGATTTGGCGCGAACAGATTGCCGCCCACCGTACCCATGTTGCGCACTGCCGGGCCACCAATCGAGCGGGCAGGGGCGTGCAGGAAAGCGAGGTCGCGCTCGCCCAGAATCCGGGCGAAAGTTACGCCAGCCCCCAGTGTGATCCGCGGGCCGGATGGGTCGATCCGCGTCAAGGCATGGTCATTGGCGCGCACGACGGTCGAGATCGAGATGTCGCCTTCGTTCAGTGCGCGCATCACGAGCGTGCCGCCGCCGAGATAGCGCGCGTTGCGGTCGGACGACAGCGCGGCGGCGGCCTCGCTCGAGCTCGTGAAGGTCTTCACGGTCACGGTCATGTTGACACAGCCTCCTTGAGGTACAGGCGGATCGCGTCGAACCCCGCCTGGTAGATATCTTCCGCGACCATGTGGGTGATGCGGTCCTTGTCCTCCGGCCGTGTCGAGAAGCGGGATTCCCAGTGCCAGAAGGTGCGGTCGCCGTCCGTCACGGGCAGCAGGCGGATGTGGGCTACGTAGTTGAACATCGGGACCGGCGTATCGAGCAGGCAATAGCTGAAGGTCTGCTCCAGATCCGACAGCGTCAGCAATTGCTCGCGCAGCTCGGAGCCGTCCTGGAGCTTGAACCGCCTGACGCAGCCGATCTTGTCTGAGGCCTGCGCACGCTCGATCGTGGAGGTCGCGACCGCCGGATGCCAACGATCGTGCCCGTTGAAGTCGCGCAGCACCGCCCACACGGAGCCGGTCGGCGCATCCAGGATCGTGCTCTTGACGATATGCGGCACGGCGCTCAGCCTCCGAACTGGCGCTTGAGGGCGTCGAAGCCGCCCTGGAACACGCCGCCGCCGATACTCGCGACGAGCTCCGGCTCCCGCTCGGGTGCGCAGTCGAACTCGGCGGTCCATTCCATGAAGGTCTGGTCGCCATCCGTGACGGGCGTCAGCCGAAGCGTCGCGACGTAGTCCTCGACCCCCATCGGGGATTCGAGGATCGAGTAGGTGCAAAACATGTCGTAATCGGACAGGCCGAGCAGCTTCTCCCGGATGCGATCTCCGTTGCGCAGGCGAAAGTCCCTGACGCAGCCGATCTTGTCAGAGGGCTCGCCGCCCTCGATACGGCTTTCCGCGATCGCCGGATGCCAGTTCGGCAGACCGTTGAAGTCGCGTACCCGCGCCCAGACGCGATCGTTGCGTGCGTTGACGACGGTTGAGACGTAGACGCGGGCCATGGTGCGACCTCAGCTCTTCTTCCGAGGGCTGCGCTCGGCGGGCGGCTCGCCGTCGGCCGAAGGCGAGGGTGCAGCGGCTGGCTTCTCGCCGCCGCCGCCGCCCTTGCGTGCGGAGTCCTTGATGCCCTGCATGTCGCGAGCCTCCCGGATCAGGCCTGGCATCTTGGCGAGGCTGCCGCCTTCGACGCCGATGTCCGCCAGAAGCGAGTCGATCAGCGGCGCCTGGACGCGGTAGCGCAGCGCCGAGTCGATCACCTCGTCGGTCGCGCTACGGCCGCCATTGCCGCCATGGCCGTTGCCGTTGAGGCCATCGACCTGGAGGATGCGGATGCCCTCGATCTTCTCCATCGGCTTGACGCTCTCGCGGACGATGCCTTCGATGCGGTCGAGCAGCTTTCTACGGAACAGCGAGTACCGCGCCTGGTCGGTCAGCACGTTCTCGGCCTCGTTGAGCATACGCTGGGCCTCGGCCTCGACTGCAGCGCGGATCCGTTCGGCTTCCGCGGCAATTCGCGTCTCCTCGGCCTGCTTCTCGGCGATCAGGATCTCCACGGTCTTCCGGCGCTTCGCGATCTCGCTCTCGCGCGCGGTGATGACGCGCTCGGTGGCTTCGGTGGCATGCACCCGCGCTTCCTCGGCCGAGGTCTTGGCCGCAGATTCCTCAAGCGACTTCAGGTGGATGGCAATCGCCTTCTCCATCAGAACGGTCTCGACCTCCTTCTCCCGATTGATTTCAAGCTTGCGCAGCTCGCGCTCGCGGCCTATGCGGGCCTCGTCGAGGCCGCGATCGGAGGCAATGCGGGAGCGCTCGACCTCTTCCCGCGCGGCAATCTCGGCTTCCTGGAGCGACTGGACGCGAGCGACTTCGAGCTGTTCGATCGAACGGCGACGTTCGATCCGCGCCGCCTCCAGCGCATGCTCGCGCGAGACGTCGGTGGTCTCGACCTCCTTGCGCGCGACAATCTCGGCCTGCCTGACCTGGCGGTCGGCGTCGATGCGCTCGGACTTCTTGGTCGAGAGCGCAATGACGCGGTCCTCATCCGCAATCTCGATCGCCTTCTTGTGCTCGATGTTGAGGACTTCGCGCTTCTTGGAGGACGTGATCCGCTCGGCTTCGAGGGCGAGATCGACGCCGATGCGCTGGCGCTCGATGGCGTCGCGCCGCTTCAACTCGGCCGCCTCGAGCACGGCTGTGCGTTCGATCTCGAGCGCGCGTGTGTCACGCTCGGCCTGGATACGCTCGGCTGCAACGGACTTCTCCTGGGCGATCCGGGCGGCCTCGATGGCTTCGCGTGAGGCAATGTCGGCTTCCTCGACGGCGCGGTTGCGGGCGATTTCCAGGGACCGCACGCGTTCTTGCTGGGTGATGCGGGCAGCTTCCGTGGCTTCGCGCGCCGTGACCTCTGCGACTTCCAGCGTCTGGTTGCGTTCGATCTCCAGCTGCCGGGTATTCTGCTCGACTGCGATGCGCTCGACGGCGAGCCTGTGCTCCCGGTCGATGCGCGCAGCCTCGACTGCGCGCTGCGCCTCAATCTCGGCTTCCTGGATGTTACGCACCTGCTGGATCTCCAGCGCGCGGGTGCGCTCATCGGACGCGATGCGCTCGACATTGACGATCATGGTCTGGGCGATGCGGGCCTTTTCTGTCGTCTCGCGGGCAGCGATCTCGGCTTCGTCCACAGCGCGGGTCCGATCAATCTCGCGGCGCCGGGTCTCCTCTTCGTTGGCGATGCGGGCGTCGGTCACGACGCGGTCTTGCTGGATCCGCGCTTTCTCGATCGCCTCGCGGGCTGCGATTTCGGCTTCCTCGATGGTCTGCATCCGCTCGATTTCGCGCTGGCGCACCTCCCGCTCGGAGGCGATGCGGTTGGTATCGATCGAGCGCTGGTTGGCGATCCGGGTCTTCTCGATTTCCTCTCGTGCGAGCAGCTCCTTCTCCTCGATAGTGCGGGTGCGCTCGATCTCCCGCTGACGGGTCTCACGCTCCGAGGCGATGCGAGCTTCGGCGATCGCTTGGTCGTTGGCGATTCGCGCCTTCTCGATGGTTTCACGGGCGGAAATCTGCGCCTGCTCGGCTTCGGTCTCGCGCAGGGCCCGCTCGCGTGCGACCTCGGTGCGTTGCAGGGCCCGGCGCATCTCGATGTCACGCTCCTGTTCGAGGCGCGCCGTCTCGCTTTCGCGTTCGATCTCGAGAGCCTGCCGCTCGGCTTCCAGGTTGCGAGAGCGGATCTTGATCATCGAATCCTGCTCGATGTCGTTGCGCAGTTTGCGCTTGGCCTCGATGTCCTCCATCAGGCGGGTCAGACCTTCGGCGTCGAAGCGGTTCGAGGGGTTGAAGAATTCGAGATCGGTCTGGTCGAGATCGGTGATCGCCACTGACTCCAGCTCGAGTCCGTTCTGGGCGAGGGCCTCTGCCGCGTTCGCCTTGAGGCGGGCGACGTACTCACCGCGCTGCTCGTGCATCTGCTCGAGGGTCATCTCCGAGGCAACGGAACGAATGGCGGAGATGAATTTTCCGGCGAGGAGGGCGTGGAGCTGTTCGGGCTCCATGGTACGGCGGCCGAGCGTGGCGGCCGCGATGGACACGGCTTCGCGGGTCGCCTGCACCCTGACATAGAAATCGGCCTCGATGTCGACGCGCATGCGGTCACGGGTGATCACGGCGTCCTGCCGGGAGCGCACGATGCCCATCGGCTGCACGTTCATGTTGACTGGCGTGTAGTCGTGAATGAACGGCAGCACGAAGGCGCCGCCGTTGATCACGACGCGCTCGCCGAGCAGGCCCGTCCGAACGAATGAGGTCTCCTTGGACGAGCGGTGATAGAGCCAGTTCACGATGTAGACGCCGACCACGATCACTACGACGGCGACGATCAGCCAGAGGATCAATTCACCGACCAGAGTCCCTGACATGTTTCTCTCCCTCGACCTTTCGGCGTTATCGCGCGCCGATCGCCTTGAATTTGCGAACCTGATCCGTCAGCGCTCGCTCGACCGGCAGCCGTTCCATCGAGGAGGCGCCGTAGAAGCCGTGGCAATTGCGTGTGTTCCTCATGATGAAATCGGCATCGTCCGGATCGGAGATCGGTCCGCCGTGCGCGAGCACCAGAATGTCCGGATTGACGCCGAGCGCAGCGGAGGCCCAGGTGTCGATGTGCGCTGGGCAATCCGCCAGGTTGAGTGCCGTCTGCGCGCCGATGCTGCCCCCGGTCGTCAGGCCCAGGTGACAGACGATGATATCCGCGCCCGCGATGGCCATCGCGGCTGCTTCCTTCTCGCTAAAGACGTAGGGCGTCGTCAGCAGGTCCTTTTCGCGCGCCTTTGCGATCATGTCGATCTCTAGCGCGTAGGACATGCCGGTCTCTTCGAGATTGGCGCGGAACACGCCGTCGATAAGGCCGACGGTCGGAAAATTCTGTACGCCGGCGAAGCCGAGCGCTTTCAACTGGTCCAGGAAAAGATCCATGTCGCGGAACGGATCCGTGCCATTGACGCCTGCGAGCACTGGCGTCCTGGTCACGACGGGCAGCACTTCGCCGGCCATCTCCAGCACGATGGCGTTGGCGTCGCCGTAAGCCATCAATCCCGCGAGCGAACCTCGGCCGGCCATGCGGTAGCGGCCGGAATTGTAGATGACGATGAGGTCGACACCGCCGGCCTCCTCGCATTTTGCCGAAAGGCCGGTGCCGGCGCCGCCGCCGACGATGGGCTCTCCGCGCCTTGCCATGTCGCGGAAGCGCTTCAACAGTGCAGCGCGTTCAAACCGGGCCATCGGTCACCTCGCTAATCTCCGGCGCGCCCCGGTGCGGCCGAACAATGTTCGGAACGCGCTGACAAGGGTGGAGGCGAACTCGGGGTCATTGATGTTCTTGGGAACGCGAATGAGCTGACGGTTGGCGGTCTGCCGCACGTTGCGCTCCAGCGTGCGGAACAGCGCCGCATCGGCCTCTGGATCCCAGAACGGCTGTCCGCGCGCGTCGAGCGCGGAGACGCCGCCCTCGGGCAGGAAGAAGCGCACCGGACCGTCCATTCGATTGAGCCGATCGGAGATCCAGTGCCCCATGCGCTCGTTCTCCTCCGCGGTGGTGCGCATCAGTGTGACCTGCGGGTTGTGGACGTGGAATTTCCTGCCGCGGTAGCGCTCCGGGATCGTCTCAGGAGCGCCGAAATTCACCATGTCGAGCGCGCCCGCCGAGCCGACATAAGGCACCCGGCTGCGGACGATGGCGCCAAAGCGGTCGTCGGTGGCAGGGAACACGCCGCCCATCAGAAGATCGCCGACCTCCGTGGTCGTGAGGTCGATGACGCCTGCGAGCTGCCCGGAATCGACGAGCTTCTCCATTGAGCGTCCGCCGACGCCGGTGGCGTGGAAAACGAGACACTCGAAATCCTCGCGCAAGTCGGCCGCGATCTTCTGCACCGCCGGCGTGGTGACACCGAACATGGTGATGCCGACCGACGGCAATCCGCTGTCGTCGCGATCCTTCCGTGCATGCTGATCAAGGCGCGCCTTGATCATGCCGGCGAGCGCGTTGGCACCGTTGGCCAGCACGGCGCGCGAGATCGAATTGAGGCCCTGTACGTCGGCGACGGAATGCATCATGGTGATGTCCGCGGGGCCGACATAGGGCCCGACGTCGCCGGAGGCGACGGACGAGACGATGAGCTTCGGCACCCCGACAGGAAGCATCCGCATACCGGGCGCGACCAGCGACGCTGCGCCCGAGCCGCCCGCCGAAATCACGCCGGCAACATTGTTCTGGCGCCGCAACCAGCTGGCGAAGGCCTCGGCCATCGCGGTGACGGCGGCGCCGCGGTCCGGTCCGAACACCGCCGATCCGCCGCGACCATGGTTCAAGGCGATCTCCTGGGCGGAGACGTCGCTGGCCGCGTGCCTGCCGCTGGTGGAGACATCGACCAATCGGGTTCGCAGGCCTGTCCCGGCGATGATGTCGCGGATGAAGCGCAGCTCCGTGCCCTTGGTGTCGAGCGTACCGACGACGAGCACGACCGGGGAGCCCTGCGTTTGCGTGGCAACGGGTTCGTGCCGTCGCCGTGCCGTCTCGTCGAGACGCATCACTTGTGTCGAGAACGTGCGGGCCGCAGCCTCGATGCGGGCGATCGGCACAGGTTGCGACCACCGTGTCGGCGGCGTCGGGTTTGACATGTAGATGCGGATCGCGCCGACTGGACGCGTCTGCTGCGGAGGAGGCTTCGCTTCCGTATCCGCCGGTGGCACGTCGAGGTCGAGCTCGAGTCCGGCGTGCATTCCGACACCGAGCAGGCGCTGCTGCAGTTCGCGATCGGCGGCGAGCCGCACCGAATCGATGATGCGGTTGACGCGACCGTTGACCATGATCGCGACGTTGCGCGACACGGCGGTCGCCACGCCGATATTCTGCTCGATCACGAGCACGGACATGTCGCCGTCCTCGCCAAGCCGTAGCAGCATCTCCTCGACCTGGGCCACGATGACGGGCGCGAGCCCCTCGGTGGGCTCGTCCATGATCAGGAGCCGCGGGTTGGTGAGCAACGCGCGGGAGATCGCAAGCATCTGTTGCTCGCCGCCGGAGAGCTGGCCGCCGCCGTGATCCTTGCGTTCGGCCAGCCGCGGAAACGTCTTGTAGATGCGCTCCACCGTCCAAGGGCCGCGGCGCAAGCCGGCGGCAAGCTGCAGATGCTCATCGACGCTGAGCGAACGCCACAGCCGGCGTCCCTGCGGAACATAGCCGACGCCGAGTCGCGCTATGTGGGCAGGCGGCTGCCGGGTGATCTCATCCCCGCGGATGCGGATCGAGCCGCCGCTGACCGGCACCAGCCCCATGATGGCCTTGCATAGCGTGGTCTTGCCCATGCCGTTGCGGCCGACGACCGAGAACACGCCGGCTTCGAGCGTCAGATCCACGCCCTGCAGCGCATGCGAATGGCCATAATAGACGTCCAGGCCGCGCACTTCGAGGGCGGCGGCGGTACGGCGGACCTCATTCATGGCCGCCTCCGAGGTAAAGCTCCTGCACTTCGGGATCGGATTCGATCTCCTGCGGACGACCTTCCTTGAAGATCCGCCCGTTGTGCATCATCGTGACGCTCTCGACGACGCGCAGGGCGACGTCCATGTCGTGCTCGATGATGATGTAGCCGATATGCGCGGGCAGGGAGGTCAATATTTCGATCAGCTCGGCACGCTCGGTCGGCGACAGTCCCGCGGCCGGTTCATCGAACAGGACGAATCGCGGCGCGCCGGCAAGCGCAAGTGCGATTTCGAGCTGGCGCTGCTGGCCATGAGCGAGCTCGGCAACGCGCTGATCCTTCACGCCCGAGAGATGGACGGCCTGCACGAGATTTTCGGCAGCGTGCATCAACGCATCGTTCTGACCGGGGCGGAGAAACGAGAAGCGCCCACGTGAGACGCCACGGCAGGCGAGGTAGACGTTGTCCTGGACGGTAAGGCCGGGAAACAGCGCGGAGATCTGGTAAGTCCGGCGCAGGCCACGGCGGATGCGCTCATAGGGCGGGAAGTGCGTGACGTCCTCGCCGAAGAAGCGGATGGTGCCGGAAGAAAGTGGGAAGTCGCCGGTGATGCAGTTGAACAGCGTGGTCTTGCCGGCGCCGTTGGAGCCAAGCACGGCGCGCCGTTCGCCGGGGCGGACGGTAAGGGTGATGTCGGTGAGTGCCGCGAGCGCGCCGAACAGACGTGTCACGCCGCGCAGCTCCAGCGCCGCGCCGGCGCCCACGACAGAGAGGCGTTGCGCGACGCTATCCATGGCGGGATCCTCGGCCAGATTCTCGGCCATGTCGTCCGCTTGAACTTGCCGCGCCGGAGCGTTGGCGGCGCCGCCAGCTCTGCCAGAGCCCGATGACGCCGTCTGAGGACCAGAACACGATGGCGAGGAAGCCGAGGCCGATCAGGAGCCGAAAGCGGTTGCCGTCAAGCCCCAGCTTGACCAGGAAGTCGAGTGCGAAGGTGCGCAGCAGTACGAAGATCAGCGCGCCGATAAAGGGTCCTATGGGACGCGTGATGCCGCCGACGACTGCGATGATGAGGATATCGATGCAGGCCCCAACGCTCACGGATCCGGGCGAAATCTGCCGGTAATTCCAGACCTGGAGTACCCCTGCCAGCGCCGCGACAAAGGACGCGAAGACGTAGGCCGCGACGCGATGCGCATTGACGTTGAAGCCGAGTGCCGCCATGCGGCGGGGATTGTCGCGGACACCTTGCAACGCGAGGCCGAACGGCGCGCGGGAGATGTAGTCGACGGCGAAGTAGCACAGCGCGGCTACCGCGAGGACGATATAATAAAAGGGAATGTCGGCGCGCCAGTTGACGCCCCAGAAATGCGGCGTGGCAACCGTATTAATGCCGGTATGGCCGTTGAAAATCGCCCAGTTCTGGTTGGTGAAATAATAGAACGCCGCGCCGATCGCGAGCGTGATCATGATGGTGTAGATGCCCTCGGTGCGCACCGCCAGCGCGCCGCCGAGGGTGCCGAAGATGGTCGCGAGCGCAAGCGCCATCGGGACCGCAAGCCACCACGGCCAGCCCAGGCTGATATTGGCGTTGCCGCTGACGCCAAACACCGCGACCATGTAGGCGGAGAAACCCGCGATGGTGAGCTGCATCAGGCTGACCATGCCGCCATAGCCGGCAAGAAACATCAGACTCAGCGCCATGAGTCCGAGAATCAGCGTGGTCGCAAAGATTTCGATCAGGAAGAAGCCGTTGGCGATCAGCGGCATGATCAGAAGAATGGCCGCGACGGCCCAGGCCGCCGGATTGTCGATCTCCGGCCATCCGCGCAATTTCGAGCGCTGCACCGTAGCGGTGGGACGAACCGGGACGCGGGCGTCGTGAGCGAGGGACATGTCAGCGCCTCGCCAACAGGCCCTGCGGCCGAATTGCCAGCACCAGCACCATGATCAGGAAGGTCACGACGATGGCGTAGGTCGGGATGTAGACCGAGCCGAGCTGCTCGGCGAGGCCGATGATGAGCGCGCCCAGCGCAGCCCCCGGGATCGAGCCCATGCCACCGACGATCACCACGACGAGGGAAGCGAGCAGGAAGCGGATATCCTCGCCGGGCGAGAGCGACTGGAACGTTCCGCCAACGACGCCGGCGATTCCGGCGAGGCCGGCGCCGAGCGCAAACACCACCACGAAAACGAGTTGGATCCGTACCCCGGTCGCAGCCAGGATGTCGCGATCGTCGACGCCGGCGCGGATGATCATGCCGATCCGCGTGCGGTTGAGCGCCAGCCACATCGCCACGCCGATCACGACGGAGGCGGCGAAGATCACGAGCCGGACCATGGGATAGCGGAGATAGACCGGCTCGCCTGAGGATTTGACCGCCGTGACCAGCGGCAGCTCTACAGGTCCGATCAGCCAGTTCGGAGTCTGGATCTGATAGAAATCGCCGCCGCAGGCCCAGAGCATCAAATCGGCGAACACGATCGAGAGACCGATCGTCACCATGGTCTGGCGCAGGTCCTGGCCCTCCATGCGGCGGAAGACGAGGACCTGGAGCAGGACGCCGACCAGTGCCGTCAGGATGAAAGCGACGATGAAGCTGAGGACCCATGAGCCGGTCGCGGCGCTGATGGCGTAGCCGACATAGCCGCCGAACAAATAGAGCGAGCCGTGCGCGAGGTTGACGTTACGCATCAGGCCGAAGATCAGCGTAAAACCGCTGGCGACGAGGAAATAGAGACCGCCGAGCGTGATGCCGTTGAAGAGCGCGTTGAGGAAGACCCGCTTGCGGCCGAACGCATCTTCGACGCTCTGCGGCCAGACTGCGAAAATCAGCCAAAGCGCCACCGCAATCACGATGATGACGATCAGTGCCCAGGCGGGATGGCGTTCGACAAAGCGGGTCATGATCGCCGCTCCGTCTTCACGTCACCCCATCTCTCACCCAGCAAGCGGGGCGGAGGGGCACGCAGACCGTTGCCGGCCGCAAGCCCTGCCATGAACGTGCGCTCCCTATCGAGCGCGATCCTCGTTTCGGGACCGCGTTTGTCGCATCCTAATGCGGCTGTAAGGGAGGCGCTTGATCGTGAGTATCTTTTCGCGTGGCCTCAGGCGCGCAAAACCTTGGCCGCGCGGCGATAATCGGTCGGCGCCATGCCGACATTGGCGGCGAAGAAGCGGGTGAATCCGCTCTGCGACGAGAAGCCGAGATCGAAGCCGATATCGGCGATCGGCGCTTCGCTCGCCACCAGCGCCTCCAGCGCTTGCTCCATCATCAGCGTGTTGAGATAGAGATGTGGCGTAACGCCGGTCTGGGTGCGGAACAGCCGGTAGAAATGCGGCCGCGACAGGCCGGATTCGCGCGCAATGGTATCGAGCTCGATCTCGGCGCCGGGACTCTCCGACATCATCTTGATGCACTTGCGCACGCGAAAATCCGTGACGGAACCGTTTGCGCGCGGATCGCGCGCGGTCGCGGCCTGTTGCCAGCTTTCGTCATAACAGATGTCGATCAGGCTTCTCAGCTCGCCATCGAGGCTGTTGAGCGAGGGAGCGCCGCACACGAGGGCGGCTGCGTGCCTGATGTGCTTGTCCAGCGCAACCGACCGCGTGAACTGGGTACGGCCGAAGCGCAGGCGATCGGCGCCGGGCGCATCGGGCGCGAACCACTCCGCATTGACGTAGAGCACGAAGAAAACGGCGCCGCCGTCGAGATCGGAAGGCAGGAAATTATGCGGCTCCCACGGATTGACCGCGACGACGGAACCTTCGGTGAGCTCGTAACGTCCGTCGCTGACATCGATGCATGCGGAACGCCCGCCGACATGGAAGATCAAATGACCTTCGCGATGTGCGTGGATGTTGAAAGGGCGGTTCAACTGATAGACCGTCGCCCGACCAAAGCGGCCGTGGAAGACGGCGAGCGCCCGGCTCATGCCTCTCCTCCCAAAAGCTCTTGGTATTTTTTGGTAGCGTTCAACAACCGGGGAGAGAATGCAAGGGCGCACGTGTCGCGCTTCTGGCAAATCTCTCCCCGGCCAGTCATCGTTCGCGAATGAGACTAGGTCAGTACTTCTTACATTCAGGTACTGTGCGGCTCGGCAAACCGATTTTGGCGAACACCGCGGGATCGTAACCCAGCGTTTGGTTGACATTCGGGATCACGTTCACGACCTTTGAGAACAGCGCGCCCTTGCCGTCGTCGACAACCTCGGTGACGAAGTTGGTGCCGATCGCCTGGCGGTTGGAGTCCAGCTTGATCTTGCCGTTGGGTGCGTCGATTTCGATCTTGGCGAGGGCCTCCTTGTACTTGGCCTGATTGTTGGAGAGATCTCCGTTGACCTGACGTAGCGCCAGGATCAGCGCCATGGTCGAGCCGTAATAGTTGGTGGCGAGCAGCGATGGGCTCGGGAAGCGCTTGTTGGGCGGGAAGGCGTCCTGATAGTCCTTCACGAACTTCTGCCAACTCGGGTTCTCCCAGGTGTCGGCCTGGCCGCTCGCGGCCAGCGTGCCGATCAGGGCATTCTTGGCGTTTCCTTTGGACGACAGGATGGTCTGGTCGATCATGATCGAGCCGCCCATCAGATGCGCCTTGCCGCCGGCCTGCTGATATTGGTTCAGGAAGTTGACGGCGTCGGCGCCGCCGAGGCCGAGATAGATTGCGTCGACGTCGTCGGGCAGTGCGGCGATAACCGAGGCAAAGTCCTTGGTGCCGAGCGGCACCCATTGCCGGTTGGTGACCTGTCCGCCAGCACCGCAGAACTCGAGCACGAGGCCGAACACCTGCGTATAGATGAATGAGTAGTCTTCGCCGACGGTCGCGATCTTGCGATACTTCTTTTGGTCATAAGCGTACTTGCCGAGGCCCACCTGCCACTGCGCGCCATCCATATTGTAGCGGAAAAAGTTCGGAGCGGGATCGACATAGGTCGTTTCCTGGGCACCGGAGGCGGCATTGATGAACGTCAGTTCGGGATGGGTCTTTGCAAAATTTTTGACCGCGATGCCTTCGTCACCAGAGAGCGGCGACAGCAGGATCTGTACCTTGTCCTGCTCGATCAGCTTGCGCACGGCCCGCACGGCGGAGTCCGGCGTCGCATCGGTCGAGGCGATGACAAATTCAAGTTCCTTGTCGCCGACCTTCTTGCCGAGGACGTTGAGGGCCGTCTGGAATCCGCGGATGCCGTCCTCGCCGAGTACGGTGTAGGTGCCTTCGAGCGTCGCGGTGACGCCGACCTTGATCTTCTCCTGTGCGAAGGCGGTGCCCGAAAGTAACAGGCTGCCCAACGCGATCAGTCCTAGACTGCCTTTCAACATTGCTCTCCTCCCTGGACGATCTTGTCGCTGTTTTTCACCGCGCCCCGACGCGTCCGCCGCGCGGTGCGGCGTTCGAGCAAGACCAACGGTTCTTGAAATGAAGGCTAACCGAACTCCGATGCAGCGCACGTGCCGGAGCCGTGTGCGGCTTAACGGGCAGTCTCATTTTGAATGTTGCGTCGCGATTAACATCGCAGTGCAACAGGCGTCAGGCTTGCCGGTTTTTCACCTGCCTGACGCATGGCGGTCGCGGAGTGCCGCCGGTGAATGGGATCGCTCGAATAGAGGAGAAATCAATCGTAGGCGTTGGCGTTGCGTGATTTTGCCGCGCGCGGCACTCGCTGGTTATACGTTGTGGCAGGCGATCGTCCGACCGTCCGCGCCTGCAGATCGAAGTTGTGGCACATCGACGAGACAGCGATCGCTGGCCATTGGACAGCGGGGCGCATATGCACAGCCGCGCGTTGGCGTGAAGAGACTTGGCGGTTCACCCATTTCGATCGCGCCCAGGATCCGCTTCGATGGATCCGGCTTCGGAATTGCCGCCACCAATGCGCGCGTATAGGGATGGAGCGGATGATCCAGGACCGTCCGCGTCCCGGCCTGCTCCACGATCCGGCCCATATACATGACAGCAACGCGGCTGCTGATCTGCCCGATCACGCCAAGGTCGTGCGAGATGAAGAGCATCGACAGTCTCAATTGGTCACGCAGATCCATCATCAGATTGAGCACCTGCGCCTGCACGGAAACGTCGAGGGCCGAGACCGGCTCGTCGGCGACGATGATGGACGGGGTGGGAAGAATGGCGCGTGCGATTCCGACCCGCTGCCGCTGCCCGCCACTCAGCTCGTAGGGATAGCGAGCGGCGAAAGACGGGTTCAATCCGACGGCCGTCAAGGTGGCAGCTATGGCCGCGCTGCGCTCGGCGCGGCTCTTGAAGAAGCCACTGATGTCGGCCGCCTCCGCGACCGAATCTCCAATTGTGCGCCGCGGGTTGAGCGATGCATTGGGATCCTGGAAAACCATTCGGACGCTCAGACGCATCTCGCGGAGGCCGGAGCCGCCGGCTCCGATCAATTCGGTTCCCTTCAAATTGATGTTGCCGCTGTCGGGCCGGACCAGCCCGACGAGGGTTCGGCCCAGCGTGGTCTTGCCGCAGCCGGACTCGCCCACGATCCCGAGGACCTCGCCTTCCGCCAGCGACAGCGATACACCATCCACTGCCTGCACCCGGTATTTCCGACCGGCTCGCCAGGCACTGAACGAGACCATCATGTCCCGGACGTCGAGGATGGCATTGCCGCTCATGGCAGCTCCCCGCCGGCCAGTGGAAATGCGCAGAGCACCTCGTGCCCTTGGGAGGCCTCCAGGCGGGGCGGGGTCGCCACGCGGCACTGATCGCGCACCGCTGCGCAACGTAAGGCAAACACGCAGCCAGCAGAGACCGTACCTGGCAGCGGTGGCTGACCAGAAATGGTCGGCAGCCGGCGCGCGCCGGAATTTCGCGACGGCATGCAATCCATCAGTCCGCGGGTGTAATGATGACGGGGTGCGCCGAACAGCGCATCGACTGCCGCGGTTTCCACGATCCGGCCGGCGTACATGACAGCGACACGATCGGCGAGCTGCGCAATGACTCCCATGTCGTGGGTGATGAACAATATCGCCATATCGAGCCGATTGCAGAGCTCGCGCAAGAGCCCGAGAATCTGAACCTGTATGGTGACATCCAGAGCGGTGGTCGGCTCATCGGCGACCAGCACCTGTGGCCTGCAGGCCAGCGCAATCGCGATCATGACCCGCTGGCGTTGGCCTCCGGACAACTGATGCGGATACGCGGACAGCTGCATTTTGGGGTCGGGCATACGGACCAGTTCGAGCAGTTCGCGCGCACGGACCAGCGCAGCTGCACCCGAAATCCCCTCATGCACGCGTACGGCTTCGGCGATCTGATCGCCAATCCGACGAACCGGGTTGAGTGAGGTCATCGGCTCCTGAAAGATCATTGCCATGCGGCCGTGGTCCGCTTCGACACGTTGCCAGGGCTGCAACCGCGTTACGTCGCAGCCCTCCAACAGGACCCGCCCGGCCCGGACCCGGGGACCCGGCTGCGGCAGCAATCCCATGACCGCAAGCGAGGTCATGCTCTTTCCGCAACCGGACTCGCCGACGAGACCGAGAATCTCACCCTTGGCCAAGCCGAAGGACACGCCGGCGACGATGTCGACCGGCGCGGATTCCGGCCCCACTGACACCGTAAGGTCGCAAACTGTCAGCACAGCCTAACCCTTCTCACCGAAGACTTGACGGAACCTCGGATCGAGTCGATCGCGCAATGCATCGCCAACCAGGTTCAGAGAAAAGGCCGTCACCACGATCATCATGCCTGGGAAGAAGAGCAGCCACGGGGCGCGGGTGATGAAGGTCCGCGATTCCGCCAGCATGTTGCCCCAGCTCGGAATGTCCGGTGGGGCGCCAAGGCCCAGGAAATCGAGTGAAGCCGCGCCGAGCTGCGCGAACGCGAAGACGAAGCTGGCCTGCACGAGAAGTGGCGAGACCAGGTTCGGCAAGATGTGCCGACTGATGAGCCATGCCGCTCCGGCGCCCATGCTGCGGGACGCCTCGACATAGGTTTCCGCGCGCAAGCGCAGTGTCAGTCCGTAGACGATGCGGGTCGTCGTCGTCATGTAGCCGATCCCGATGGCCAGAATGACGGTGGCCACACTCGGGCTCAAGATGACAATCAGGCCAAGTGCGAGAAGCAGGGTCGGGAAGGCCATCAGCACGTCGACCAAGCGCATCAGCAGGTGGCCCAGCCGCGGGAACAGAGCGGAAAGTACGCCGGCCGGAACGCCTGTCGCGAGAGCGAAGACGACCACGCCCGAGCCGATCAGAAGTGCCATGCGTGCTGAATGAATGGTGCGCGAGAGGGTGTCCCGGCCGAATTGGTCGGTGCCGAACCAGTGCGTCACGTTCGGGGGCGTCAGGCGGATCAGCGGATCGATGGCATACGGATCGTAAGGCGACAGCCACGGTGCGAAGACCGCGGCGAGTACAGTCGCCAGAAGAACCCCGAGCCCGGCCAGCGCGATCGGGCGGGCGACAAACGGCTTGAGCCACAAGGTCACGCTGTTGCTGCTCATTGGAGTTCGACCCGCGGATCGAGCAGACGATAGCTCAGATCGACGATCAGATTGATCAGGAGATAAACCACCACGATGACCAGGATGACGCCCTGGATCACAGGGTAGTCTCGACGAAGGATCGACTGAACGACGAGGCGGCCGATGCCGGGCAGGGCAAACACGGTTTCGGTCACCACCGCTTCGGACAACAGTGCGGCGAAGGTGAAGCCGAAGGCCGAGACGACCGCCAGGAGTGCATTACGCCAGATGTGGCGACGCACGACCTGCCACGGCCTAATTCCCTTTGCACGCGCCGTGCGCACGTAGTCCTCCCGGGAGACGTCGAGCATGCTGGCGCGCGTCAGCCGCAGGATCAAAGCGGCATTCGGAGCCGCAAGCGCCAGGCTGGGGAGGACGAGATAGCGGAGATTGACGACACCACCTTCGAAGATCGACGGATAACCGGAGCTCGGAAACCAGCCGAGCCAGGCGGCAAAGATCAGGATCAGATAGAGCCCGACCCAGAACGTGGGTATCGAGGCCATCAGCATCGCACCGCCGGACAATCCCTGATCGAGCCACGTGCCGTGCCGGACCGCCGCAATCATGCCGATCGGCACGCCGATGACCGCAACCCAGATCATCGTCATGGTGGCGAGCAAGGTGCTGGTCTCGGCGCCATCGGCAATTACCGATAGCACGGGCGCCTGGAAGAAGATCGACCGCCCGAGGTCGCCCTCGAGCACATGGCCGGCCCAAGTGAGATATTGCAGGATAATCGGTTGGTCGAGACCGAGTTGGTGTCGCAAGGCGTCGATCTGGTCGGGAGTCGCGGTGTCACCGAGCAGAACATAGATCGGATCACCCGGCACGATATGGATGAACGCGAAGATGATGATGGACGCTGCCAGCAGCGTCACCGCCGTCGTTCCTGCGCGCTTGAATGCGTAAGACCACATGTGCTTGTGCGCCTGGTCAGCGGCAACGATGCGCGCCGGCGCCGGCGCTCGACAGTCCTCGCGGCCTCATTGCCCGTCCTTATTTCGTGGACACATTCCAGAACACGGGACCGTTTGGGTTGAGCCCCTTGAGCTTGGGAGAAGCAATGTCATAGGTGTAGGCATCGCCTACTTTCATCACCGGGACCTGCTCATAGATCAGCGACTGGATCTTGTCCCATGTCGACTTGCGCGCTGCTGGATCGGTGGTGTTGATCAACTCAGCCCGAAGCGAGCCGATCTCGGGGCTGTCCCACCAGCCGGGATAGCTCGGATTCAGGAACGTCAGCAGCAGCGGGTCGGGCGCGAAGGAATGGTGGGTGACGAAGATGTCCCACTGTTCCGGCTGGCCGCGCATCTTCAGAAGGGTCGCCCAATCGACGACCATCATCTGAACATTGATCCCAGCGTCGGCCAGCTGGCGGGTGAAGACGGAGGCTTCGTCATAGTGTGCCTGATAGTTCGTCGAGACCAGAAGGCGGATCGGCGTCCCCGTGTAGTCCGCCTCCTTTGCGAGCTCCTTGGCCTTCTTCGGATCGTGCGCACTGTAGTTGGAGGCGCCTTCGGTCGAGTACCAGGGTGTGCCGTTGGGAAAGATCGATCCTTCGGCATTCCACAGGTCCTTGGGACCGAAGGCGACGCGCAACGCCTGCGACTTGTCAAGCGCGGTCTGGATGGCGCGGCGGAGCTTGTAATTATCCTTCAGGATTCCCTGCTTCGAGTTCATGAAGAAAAGGCCGAAGATCGGCGCGTTGGTACGCTGCACCTGAACCGATGGATCTTTGCTCAGGGAGTCGTACAGATCGCCGGAGATCATTTCCGCATAGTCGTAGTCGCCCGCCTGCACGCCGCTCACGCGCGTGCCGACGTCCGGCACCGGAATGAAACGGATCTTGTCGAAGCTCGCAACTCGGGCGCCGGCGAAGCCGTCGCCCTTTTCCTTCACCGGCTTGTAGCCCTCGAACCTCTCCACCTCGACATAGCGGTTCGGCCGCCACTCCACGAACTTGTAAGGTCCGGTGCCGATATAGTCCTTTTGCTCGATCGGCCGGTTTCCCGCTTTGGCGGCAATGTCTTCCGGATAGATCGCAAGACCGCCATTGACGTCCGCAATGAGAGCCTTCCAGGCGCCGTTCGGCGCGGACAATTTCAGCGTGACTTCATACTTTCCGGTCGCCTCGACCGACGTAGCCGCCGCCATCAGGAGCTTGCCGCGCGCACCGAAACTGCCCCATCGCGTCATCGAGGCGACCACGTCCTTGGCGGTCATCTCCTTGCCGTTGTGGAAGAGGACACCTTCGCGGAGCTTGATGACGATGGTCCGACCGCCGTTTTCCGCGCGATCGCTCTCGGCCAGCATCGGACGCGGCGTATAGGTCGAGTCCAGCGCATATAGGGTCTCGAAGATATGGCGGCCGATGACCGATGCGACGTCGGCTGTCGTCAGCATGACATCGAGCGGCGGCGGTTCTCCGATGGTGGCTTCGCGCAGCAGGGTGGCGGCATTCGCTTGCGCAATCAAGAACGATGCGGTGGCCAGCCCCACGACGCCACGCATCAAGACACTTGGACCGTATCTCATGATCGCCCTCCCGCCTTGTTGAACCGCCTGCTTCCAGGTGCAGGGGATGTGCCTTTCAGCTGCTTGGCCGATGGCATGCTATTGCATGTTTGAAAGTTACATACACAATTTGGCAATTATCAAGTGGAAAATGCTGTTCTTGATGAGGCATGCCGATATACGTTTGGTCGATGCTGAAGGTTTCTTACGGCAGCTTCTTGCCAAGGGCGCAGGTTGATCTGACCTGGGGAGGGCGGGCAATGGCGCGTGCAAAGCGAAATCACCCGGCGAGAGCCGTTCGTGCAGGAATCTCGAAGCCGCCGGACGACGACAATGTCGTGGCCGGCGACATCATCTCCCTCATCAGGCAGAGCGCTCCAAGCCTCAGCCCGTCCGAGCAACGCGTTGCCACCGTGCTGCTGGCCGATATGGAGTATGCCGTTCACGCCAGCAATTCCGAGTTGGCCCGTCGGGCGCGCGTCAGCGAGCCGACAGTAACCCGGTTCAGCCGCTCCGTCGGTTGCCGGGGCGTCCGCGACCTCAAGGTGAGGCTGGCTCAAGCAATGGCGGTCGGGCGGATTTACGTTGAGCTTCCCCCGCATGTCGGGACCGATCTGGCGCGCCCCGCGCTCTGGCGGTCGGTGTTTCAGGAAATTCGTCGTGCAATTGCCGCTGCCGAGGAGGGACTTCGCAAGGAGGACATCGAGAGGGCTGCCGAAGCGATCTCCCGCTGTTCGAAGCTTGCAGCGTTCGGGGTGGGGGGCGGTTCCACTCTTGCGGCGGCGGAAGTTCAGAACCGGTTCTTTCGTCTTGGGATTGCCGTCTCGCATGCCTCCGATCCGAGCTTGATGCGCATGGTCGCCGCGACCTTCGGGCGGGATGACGTCGTCGTTGCCATCTCGACCACCGGTGCAGCGGACGAGGTCATCGAGGCAGCCAGTATCGCCAAGCAATACGGCGCCTTGGTCGTCGCAATTACCAGGCCGCAAAGCAGGCTGGCTTCAATTGCCGATATTGCGCTTGGCGTGCACGTGCCGGAAGCGCCCGACGCGCTCAAGCCGACGGCGTCGCGTTATGCAATTCTCGCCACCATCGACCTGCTCGCGGCGTCAACTGCCTATTGCAAACCGCTCGAAGCCCAGGCACGCATGCGGCGGATCAAATACGAGTTGCTGAAGGGGAGCGACGGGGACGCCAAAGGGCCGCTAGGAGACTGAGCGGGCAATTAGCGCACCGCCGCCCCTCGGGATTATGTTCGCAAAATGGCCTCGATCTCTAGCGCTGCTTCGAGCAGCGTGCGGTCCTGTCCGCGTGCGGCGATGATCTGAAGACCGAATGGAAGTCCGCACCGATCAGTTCCGCAAGGTATCGAGATCGCCGGTAGCCGGGCATGATTGACAAAGGGCGTTAACACCGCGTGCGCGCGCGGGCTCGCCGCACGGCCACCAATCATGTCGGGTCCGAGCTGCGTGAATGGCCAGGCGACACAGGGGACAGTTGGCGCCAGCAGCAGATCGACCTCCGTGAAGAATGCCGCGAAAGCATTGGCGATTGCGGCGCTTGCCAGCAGCGCACCGGCAACGTCGGCGCCCGACCACGACAGCCCTCGCTCGATCTGTCTGGCGATGTCAGGATCGAACACTGTTGGATCCTCGCGGAAGGCGTCTCGATAGAGTGCGGCGAGGCCGGCGTGCTGAAGCGGCATGATGGCCTCTTCCGTCGCGCCCGCCGGCCAGACGGGATCGCGCGGCGCGATGCCGAGGCCTGCGGCGGAGAGGCGCGCGATGGCGAAAACGAGCCCATCAGCGACAGCATCATCGACGGCGACGTCGAGCCCAAGGCGCGGCGAGAACGCGATGCGCAGACCGGCGATGTTTTTGGCCTCTTGAGCGATGCCGGCTGAATCCGGGTCGCGCGGATCGACGCCGGCCATGGCCTCGAACGCCAGCGCGATATCGGCAATGTCAGTGGCGATCGGCGCGATGACGGAGAGGCCGAAGAACGGTTCGGCGAAGCCGGGCCCATAGGGAATCGCGCCATAGGACGGCTTGAACCCGGCGACGCCGACATGGGCCGGCGGCCTGCGGCTCGAGCCGCCCGCATCGGTGCCGATCGCTAGCGGCACGAGGCCGGCCGCAACCGCGGCGGCAGGGCCGCCCGACGAGCCGCCGGGCGTCAACTTTGGATCGAGCGGATGCCGCGTTGGCCCATACAGCGGCGAGGTGGTCACGCCCTTGCAGGCGAATTCCGACGTTGCGCCGATGCCGACCACGACGGCGCCGGCCTTGCGCAGCCGCTCGATCGCAATCGCATCCTGCGGCGCGACGAATTCGGCGAACAGGCGCGAGCCCTGTGTCACACGCCAGTCACGGATCCAGATGTTGTCTTTGACGATGACGGGGACACCGGCGAGCGGCATCGTCTCGCCGGCACGCAGGCGATCATCGACCGCCGCGGCGTCGGCAAGCGTACGCGCGGGAGCGGTCGTCACCACCGCGTTCAGCGCCTTGGCGGCCTCGATGCGCGCAAGCGCGGCCTTGGCGGTCTCGACCGCACTCGTTCGTTCGGCGGAGACGTCGGCCGCAATCTCGCACGCGCTACTTCTTCCCTTTGTCATAGCCTCCCCAGATCAGTGCCAATGTGCCGCAGAGGGCGAGGCACGCCAAGGCGAAGAAGGCGGCACCGAGACTGGCTGCGCTGTCCAGGAGCGACACCAGCGCCGGTGCTGCCAAGAGACCGGCGTACGATGCGGTCAGCACCGCGCCGGTGGTTTCGCCAATCCTGTCCTGCGGGGCGAGGCGTGCGATCTCGGCGACGAAGACACCGTTCCACCCGGAGGCCGTCAGGCCGAACAGAGCTGCAATCGCGAACTGGCCGGTGCGACCGAGTGAGGCGCCATCAAGGCCCAGTAGCGCGGCGCAGAAACTCATACCGAGGCCGATGACGACGAGAACTCCGCGCGTGGCATTGAGACGCGTTGCGACGAAGCCCCAGCCGAGCCGGCCAATCAGGCCGCCGGCCTGGGCGCAGGCAAGCGCCATGCCGGCCTCGACATGGCTGAGGCCGAGCTCGCGGGTGCCGAGCGTGACGAAGACCGTGTTGAGCGACACCTGCATCGCGCTGAAGGGCATCGAGGCCAGCGCCAGCATTCCGATGCGTCGATCCGCGGTCACCAGTGCCAGCCGCGTGCGGAGGCCAAGCTCCGGCAGTGGCACGACCTTGACGGCGTAGGCCGGCCGGAGGCGCTCGAACCACGCTATCGCCAGCAGCGCACTGGCGCCCACGCTGGCATAGCACCAGGCTGGCCCGAGCGAGATTGCGATCGCGGGCAGAACCAGCGAGCCGCAGACGGCGCCGATCTGGTTTCCGGTCTGGCGAAGCGAGAACACGAACGCGCGCCGCTCGGCCGTCACGAGCCGCGCCAGCAGCGCCGCGCTTGCGGGCGTCTCCGGTCCGAAGGCGAGGCCAAGACAGAGGCCGGCTGCGAGCAGGGCCGCCGTCGAGCCGAGCGAAGCCAGCGCCATGCTGGCGATGATCGCCGCCGCGCAGAGGCTCGCGATCCGCAGCGAGCCCAGGCGGGCGATGAAGCCGCCGCCCCAGAACGAGGCGGGAATGCCGACCGCGAACACGGCGCAGGAGAACATCGAGAGCTGCCAGACCTCGATATCGGCGCGCGGTGCCACCACGCCCGGCGCGAACAGAGCCAGCGCCACCAGCGCCTGAAGCGTGGTCATAGCGCCAAGCGCCGGCAGCAATGCGGGCGCTAGCCGAACGGCCGTGTTTGCGTCTACCATGGCGCTGCGCTCACGGGAGGAACATTGTGGCAGGCGGCATTTCCATTCACGCGGTCGATGTGGCGAGCGGACGCCCGGCGCAGGGCCTGCGGGTCGAGATCTGGCGGATCGGTCCGGACTCGCTCCGTATCGCCGACGGACGGCTTGGTGCCAACGGCGTGCTCGATCATCCCGTTGCGCAAGGCGCGGGCGTGACGGCAGGCGAGTACGAGGTCCTGTTTCATCTCGGCGACTTCTTTGCGGACGAGGACGGCTTTCTCACGGTGACGCCGTTCCGCTTTCGCATCAAGAACGTTGACGAGCATTATCACCTGCCGCTGAAATTCACGCGCTGGGGCTATTCGCTGTTCCGCGGCGCCTGATCAGTTGGTCAGCCGCCGCGACAACCCCGTGACGCGCTCCATGATCGCGACCAGCGCGACGGTCGCAATGATCAGCACGCCCGACAGCGCGGCGATGGTGACGTCGAGCTTGCCCTCGAGATCCTGCCACATCCGGATCGGCAGCATGTCGGTGGCGGCGTCGCGCAGGAACAGCGACACCGGCACGTTGTCGAAGGACGACATGAAGGCGATGAAGGCGCCCGCGATGATGCCCGGCCGGATCAGCGGCAGCACGATGCGCCGGAACGTGTAGATGCGGCTGGCGCCCAGCACGGCCGAGCTCTCCAGCAGGGTCGGCTCCAGCTGGGCGAGCGCCGCGATCGTGTTGCGGACGACATAGGGCACGCAGACCACGGTATGGCCGATCACCAGCGTCAGCGGCGACACCGGCAGGCCGACCAGCGAGAACAGCATCAACGCCGCAAGGCCGAAGGCCAGCGCCGGCAGCACCAGCGGCGACATGAACAGGGAATCGAGCAACCGCGCGGACAACGTCGGCGAGCGCGAGATCGCCAGCGAAGCCGCGACGCCGAGCACGACGGACAGGCCGGTTGCCCACAGCGCCACGATGAGGCTGTTCTTGGCTGCGAAGTGCAGCTGCCAGGCATTCCACAATTCGGCGTACCAGCGCAGTGAATAGCCCGGCGGCGGGAACCGTAGCGAGAAGCCGCTGGTGAAGGAGACGATCAACACCACCAGCGACGGCGCGATGATGATGATCAGCGCGATCACGGCGATCAGGCTCATGACCAGCTCAAAACTGAACGCCTCCAGAGTACGCTTGCGCCCGCTCATCACGCACCTCCATAGCCGCGCGACAGGCGGCCGAGCGTGGTGAAGACGGAGACGACCGCGAGCACGGCCAGTAGAAAGATGATCGAGATCGCCGATGCGAACGGCCAGTTTTGCAGCGTCGAAGCCTGCTGGTAGAGATACATCGGCATGAACAGCATCTGGCCGCCGCCGATCAGCGACTGGGTTATAAAGGCCGTGATTGCCGCGGCGTAGGTCAGTGTGCAACCGGCGATCACGCCGGGCAGCGACAGCGGCAGCACGATCTTGAAGAAGGTGCGCCAGCTTCCGGCGCCGAGCGAGCAGGAGGCATCGTCGAGATTGGAGTCGATCCGGCCGAGCGCGGTGATCAGCGGCAAGGTCATCAGCGGCATCTGCACTTGCGCCAGTGCGATCACCACGCCCAATTGGGTGTAGAGCAACTTCAAGGGCGTATCGATGATCCCGAGGGATTGCAGGGTCGCATTGATGATGCCTTGGCGGCCCAGGATGACGATCCAGGCGAAGGTGCGTACTACGACGCTCGTCAGCAGCGGTAGCAGCACGATCAGGATGATGATGGTCTGAAGCCGCGGCCCGACCCGCTGATAGAGCCATGCAATGGGAAAGCCGAGCACGAGGCAGACGGCCGTCACCTCGGCGCCCAGCAGCAGCGTCGAGCCGAGCACGCTGAGGCTGAAGGGGTCGGTGAGAAACTGCAGGTACTGGCCGAACCCCCACTGGAGCGCGGCCGTGTCGTTGTGCAGCGAGAGCCAGAGCAATTGCAGCAGCGGCGCCACGAAGAACACCAGGAAGAACAGCGCCAGCGGCGCTGCCAATCCCATCCCGTAGGAGGTGACGTCCCGTGATGCCGGTGCTGCGCCCATGGCGTTAGATCTTGATCTCCCGGTTGAAGCGCTCGATCCAGGCCGAGCGCTGCTCGTTGATCTTCTTCCAGTCCTGGAACACGAATTTCTGCTTCAGCTCGGCGGTGTCCTTGGCGAGCACGCGCGCGATCTCGCCGCCCATCGCCACCTTGGAATTGGTCGGCACGATCAAATAGGGCGGGTTCATCAGCGTGGTCTGCACCTCGGGCGTCAACGACGCCTCGATCAGCTTGAAGGCAAGCTCGCGGTTGGGCGAGTTCTTGACGATGTGGATCGTGGTCTTGAAGGCGATGGCGCCTTCCTTCGGAGCCACGAACTCGACCGGCACGCCGCGCGCTTTCAGGATCTGGATGGCGTTGAAATTGCCGGGCGAGATATCGATCTGGCCCTGCTGGAACAGGGTGGCGAGCGCGCCGGGATTGGCGGCGACCGCGGCGAGGTTGGGCTTCAGCTCCTCGATCGCCTTGAAGCCAGGATCGACATTGGCTTCAGAGCCGCCGCGCATCTTTGCGATCTCGACCAGCCATCCGGTGCCGAGCGTCGAGTTGAGATTGGTGATGCCGACGCGGCCCTTGAACTCGGGCTTCCACAGATCGGCCCAGGAGGTCGGCGGCGTCTTGACGGCTTCCGGATTGTAGGTGAGGCCGACGACCTGAAAGAACGGGGCAGGGCCCATCGGCTCCTGGGCCTCGGCGATCAGGTCCTTGTAGTAGGCGCTCTTCTCGACGGGGTACGGCTCGACAAGGTCCTGGCCGATCGCGACCAGGGCCGGGCCGGGATCGTGCAGCATGACGTCGATCGGCGGATTGGCCTTGGCGGCGTTGACCTTGGCGATCTGGTCGACCGAGAGCATCGGGTCGAGCACCATCGCGGCGTCCGCGTTGGCCTTGCGGAAGGCCGGCACCAGCACGGCCTTGTGCGCCTCCTCCCAGCTTCCGGTGAAGGTCGCAAACACCAGCGGTCGGGCCTGGGCGTAGCTCAATCCGGGAAACGCCTTCATGGCGCCGAGTGTGAGTGCGGTCGTCATCAGGCTTCGGCGGTTCATGATCATGGTCAAACTCCCTCTGGACAAAAATTGGATTTAAAGCGTTGCAGGAAAAGCGTTGGCGAGCGACGGGGCGAGCGGCGCGAGGCGCACCGCGGCGCCGCTCTCCAGGGTGCGCGTCTCGCCGATGCGCGCCTGGGAGATCTTGACGCCGGAGCCGTCCGCGGTGGTGACCTCGTGCACGACCGTGGCTCCAAGCGGCAGCGACATGCCGACCACGCCGGCAAAGCCGGTCTCGTCACCGACGAATTGCAGATGCTCGGGGCGGATGCACACGGTGACGCGGCCGCCTTCGGTGAGGGCGCCGCCGGCGGGACGCGCGATGATTTCCGCGCCGGCATCGAGGCGGACTTTTGCTGCCGTCCGATCCGCCGAGAGGACCACGCCGGGCATGCGATTACTGGCGCCGACAAAAGTGTTCACGAACAGGGTCTGCGGTCGGTCATAGACGTCGGACGGCGATCCGAACTGCTCGAGCTTGCCGTGGCTGAGCACCGCGACGCGGTCGGCCATCGACAGTGCTTCTTCCTGGTCATGGGTCACGATCACCGTGGTGATGCCGGAGACGCGTTGCAGCCGCTTGACCTCGATCTGCATGTCCAGCCGCAAATTCTTGTCGAGCGCGGCAAAGGGCTCGTCGAGCAGCAGGATCGACGGCTTGATCGCCAGCGCGCGAGCGAGCGCCACGCGCTGCTGCTGGCCGCCGGAGAGCTGCCGTGGCAACCGTTCCGACATGGTCGGCAGCTGCACCAGATCCAGCAGGCGCTGCGCTTCGCGCTGGCGGGTCGCCTTGTCGATGCCGCGCGCGGCAAGCCCGTAAGCGACGTTCTCGCTGATGCTGAGATGGGGGAATAGTGCGTAGTTCTGAAACACGATGCCGACCGCGCGGCGGTTCGGCGGCAGCGCATCGACGATGTCGTCGCCGACGATGATCCGCCCCTGCGTCTGTGCGATGAAGCCGGCGATGATGCGCAGCAGGGTAGTCTTGCCGCAGCCGGAGGGGCCGAGCAGGGCGATGATTTCGCCACCCTTGATGTCGAGATTGATGTTCTCGACCGCGAGGGCGCCGCTCGGATAGCGGTGGGTGACGGCGTCGACGACGAGCGATCGGCCGCCTTGCGCTTCAGCCATGATGTTGCCTCCCATTCTCCCGAGGAAGAAAGCAAGTCTCGTGCCCGGGCTGGTCGCTTTTCGCTGCGAGGTTTGGCATGGTGGGCCGATGACGTCGATTTGCGATCTCACCGCCACGGCTCTCTCGCGCGCCATCGCCAAGGACGAACTGTCCTCGCGCGAGGTTGTCGAGGCGCATCTCGAACGGATTGCGCACCAAGACGTGCAATTGGCGGCATTCGTGACTGTCGATGCCGACGGCGCCCGCCGTGGTGCGCAAATCTGCGATGCCGCGCCCGCGCCGATCGGCCCGCTGCACGGTGTGCCGGTAGGGATCAAGGACCTCACGGACACGGCGGGGCTCGCGACCACCTGTGGGTCGGTTCTGTTTCGTGATCACGTTCCGGCCGAGGACGATCTCGTGGTCGCGCGGCTGCGGCGTGCCGGCGCGATCATCTTGGGGAAGACCAACACGCCGGAATTCGGCTTCGGTGCGGTCTGCACCAACAAATTGTGCGGCCCGACCCGCAATCCCTTCAATCCCGCGCTGACCTCGGGTGGATCCTCCGGCGGCTCCGCGGTTGCGGTCGCGACCGGCATGGTGCCGCTGGCCCATGGCACCGATTTCGGCGGCTCCGTGCGCACGCCCGCAAGCTTTTGCGATGTCGCCTCGATCAGGCCAACGCCCGGCCGGATTCCGTCGCATCGCCGCCCGCTCGGCTGGGACATGCTCGCCACCCACGGTTTTCTGGCCCGCGGTGTCGACGATCTCGAACTGGCGCTGTCGGTCTTTGCGGGAGGCGATGTGCACGACCCGCTCTCGATGGGCGTCGTCAATGACGAGCGGCCGGTTGCAATCCGTCCCCGGATCGCAGTGACGACCGATTTCGGTGTCGCGCCCGTGGCGCGCGATGTCCGTGCGCGGTTCGCCGCGGCCTGCGCGGCACTCGCGGTCGTTGCCGATGTGGTACCGTCCGCGCCCCATTGCGGCGGTGCGATCGAGACATTTCGGACGCTGCGCGGCGCGCACATCGCCAACAGCTATGGAGAGCTGCTGAAGGCGCGCCGCGCCGAGCTCACGCCCACCGTGATCTGGAATATCGAGGCGGGCGCAAAGCTCTCCGCGGAGGACTATCTCAACGCCGAGCGGCGCCGCACCGGCATCTACCGCAGCTTTCGCGAGCTGTTCAGCCACACTGATTTCCTGGTGGCGCCGGCGGCGTCCGTCTTGCCCTGGCCCAATGAAATCAGCGACGTCACCGCGATCGATGGCGCTGCGCTGGAGACGCCGATCGATTATCTCGCCGTCACCTTCATCGTGTCGCTGGTCGGTTTCCCGGTCCTGACCCTGCCGGCGCCGCGAGCGGAGAACGAGCTGCCGTTCGGCATCCAGATCACCGCACCACCGGGATGCGAATCCCGCCTGTTCGCCTTCGGCCGTGTCATCGAGAACGAACTCGGTTTTTCCCATCGCTGGCCGAAGCTCCCCTAGCTGTCGCGATGCTCGAGCCGGGCGGCGAGCGCATCGGCAAGGCCAATCGTGGGTTTGGCGGCGGGGCGGCGGTACGTGCCTTCGGTTGCCTTGCGCAGGCGCAGCGCCACCAGCGCCTCGGCCTGCTTCACCGAGGCTATGACTTGATCGACCACGGGGACGGGGATCCGGTCGGCGACTCGCTCAGCGAGGCCCGAGAGCGGCGCACCTGCAAAAATCAACACGTCCGCATCGTCTTCCACGATCGCGCGCCGGGCGAGATCGACCAGCACATCTTCCTTCTCGGTGCCGACCTCCGAGATCGCCTGGAACGGCGTATCGAGCATGCGGATACCGGCGCAGCGCTCCCACAGCCCGTGGGCGCGAACGCATTCCTCGTACCAGGGGCCAAGCGCCTGGGCGAAGGTGACGATGGCGAAACGCCTTCCGGCCATGCAGGCGGTCAGCATTGCCGCTTCCGCCATGCCGACCACGGGAATGTCGAAGGTCTCGCGCGCGGCGAACAGGCCGGGGTCGCCGAACGCGGCGATGATCGCTGCGTCGACCTTGCGATGCTGCCCGGCCAGCATCTCCAGCGCAATGGCACCGCCGATCTGTGCCTCGGTGCGTGTCGAGATATAGGGCACGCCGCGGGTCGCGGTGCAGGGGATCAGCTCGGTCCCGGGCCCTGCCGCGCGCTGCCCGACATCCGTCATCAATTGGGTGACTGCGGTGCTGGTGTTCGGGTTGAGCAGCAGCAGCTTCATGACTACGCCGCTGTCTGCTTGGCTTGAGAGGCGGCGATGACTTCGAGCAGCGCCGTACCGGTGCGCCGGACATGGGCGCCGAGCAGGCGTCCTGCGGTTTCGCTATCGCGCGCCTCGAGCGCGGCAAGGATGCCGGCGTGCTCGTCGACCGAATTGCTCCAGCGCCGGTCGGCGCCGAGCGCGAGGTAACGCGCGCGCTCGGCGCGGGAGATCAGCGTCTCGTGCGCTTCCCGCAACGGCGTGTTGCGCGCCATGCGGACGATGGTGTTGTGAATCTCGCCGTTGATGGCGAAGTACTCGTCGAGCTTGCCGTTGCGATGATGGCCTTCCATGCGGGTCTGAAGCGTGCGAAGCCGGGCGAGATCGCGCTCGGTGGCGCGCTCCGCGGCAAGCTCGGCGGCCAGCCGCTCGATGCCGGCCAGCGCCTCGAACAATTCGGAGATGCCGTCGACCGCGATGTCGGCGATACGCGGGCTGCGGTTGGGGCGCAGCTCGATCAATCCCTCCGCCGCCAGCACCTTGATCGCCTCGCGCAGCGGCGTGCGCGACACCCCGAGCTCCTTCGACAGTCTTGTTTCCTGGGTCTGCGATCCCGGCGGCAGCTCGCCACGAATGATCATCGTCCGCATCCGCGCGGCCGCGCGCTCATGCAGGCCCATCCGCTTGAGCTTGGGCGACTTTCGGCCCGGAATCGGTTCGGATTTCTGCTGCACGCCGACCTTCCTGCTGACGTGCGATCGTAGCCAATTTCCTTCATGTGAGGTGCCCAAATAGAAGACGTATGTGGCTCAAAACACGTTCATATCGAATAAATTGTATGCAGCATGCAGATTGCGGGTTGCGTGGACGGATGCGGACGCGGATGATCTTTTGAGGAAGCGGAGGAGCGCTTTCGCCGCAACGGAGCGACTGCGATCGATGTCAATTTTGCGCAAACGCCTCGGCATGATCACGCCGTCTTCCAATTCGGTCCTGGAGCCCGTCACCAGCGCCATGCTCGCCGGCGTCGACGGCGTCACCGCGCATTTCTCACGCTTTCGCGTCACCGAGATTGCACTCGACGTCGCCGCGCTGAACCAGTTCGACGCCTCGGTGATGCTGCCGGCGGCGGACCTGCTGGCTGATGCGAAGGTCGATGCCATCGCCTGGAACGGTACCTCCGCAAGCTGGCTCGGCATCAGCCGCGACCGGAGCCTTTGCGAGGCGATCACGGCGCGCACAGGCGTGCCTGCGACAACGTCGACGCTTGCTTGCATCGATGCCGCCCGTGCGCTCGGCGCCAAACGTGTCGGCCTGGTCTCGCCCTATACCGACGACGTGCAGCGGCGGATCGGCGACGTCTGGGCCGAGGAGGGGGTCGCCCCGCACGCGGAGCGGCACCTCGGACTGCGTGACAATTTCTCATTCGGCGAGGTCGCGCCTGCGACGATTGCTGGCATGATCCGCGCTGTGGCGGCTGACGGCGCCGATGCTGTCGTCATCCTCTGCACCAACCTCGACGGCGCCGCCCTGGCGGCCTCGCTCGAACGAGAATTGAATGTCGCGGTGCTCGATTCGGTAGCGGTCACGCTGTGGCGAATCCTGGAGCTCGCCGGCGGCGACGCCGGGGCTCTTGCCGATTGGGGACGGATCTTCCAGACATCGGCGGTCATCAAGTGACGGAGACTCCTGTGACGCAGCTCGACCTCGCTATTCGCGGCGGCACCATCGTGACGGCTAGCGACGAGTTTCGCGCCGATATCGGCATTCGCGACGGCCGCATCGTCAGCATTGCCGATCATATCGAGAGTGCTGCCCGCGAGATCGACGCGACCGGGCTGCTGGCGCTGCCGGGCGGGATCGACAGCCATGTCCACATCTCGCAGGCCTCCGGCCCCGACGTGGTGATGGCCGACGACTTCGCCTCGGCGACCCGTTCGGCAGCCGCCGGCGGCAACACCATGGTCCTCCCGTTTGCGCTTCAGGAGAAAGGCACGTCGCTGCGGGCCTGCGTCGAGAACTACCGCAAGCTCGCCGAAGGTGAGTGCTATATCGACACGGCGTTCCATCTCATCATCTCCGATCCGACCGCGGTCGTGCTCGGGCAGGAGCTGCCGGCGCTGGTCAAGGACGGCTACACCTCATTCAAGGTGTTCATGACCTATGACGACCTCGTGCTCAGCGACCAGCAGCTGCTCGAGGTGTTCGAGGTCGCGCGCCGCGAGGAAGCGCTGGTGATGGTCCATTGCGAGGGTTACGACGCCATCCGTTTCCTGACCTCCAAGCTGGAACGCGAGGGCCATATCGCGCCCTATTATCACGGCGTCTCGCGGCCACAGGCGGTCGAACGCGAAGCCACGCATCGCGCCATCAGTCATGCCGAGGTGATCGGCGTTCCCATCATGATCGTGCATGTCTCCGGGCGCGAGGCGATGGAGCAGGTGCGCTGGGCCCAGCAGCGCGGATTGCCTGTCCATGCCGAGACCTGCCCGCAATACATCACGCTGACGGCCGACGACATGAAGGGCCTGAACATGGACATGTCAGGCGCGAAATATGTTTGCTCGCCGCCGCCGCGTGACGTGGAAAGCCAGCAGGCGATCTGGGAAGGCATCACCACGGGAGTGTTCCAGACCTTCTCGTCCGATCATTGCCCGTTCCGCTACGACGATCCCAAGGGCAAGCTGACGCCGAACGGCCGCACCTCGTTCCGCTGGGTGCCGAACGGCCTTCCGGGTGTCGAGACCCGGCTGCCGATTCTGTTCTCCGAAGGCGTGTCGAAGGGACGGATCAGCCTGCAAAAATTCGTCGAGCTGACCGCAACTAACCATGCACGCATCTACGGCCTCTATCCGCGCAAGGGCTCGATCGGCGTCGGCTTCGATGCGGATATCGTGCTGTGGGACCCCAAATTGAAGAAACCTATTCGGCAGGCCGATCTGCATCACGGCTCGGACTACACGCCATGGGAAGGGCTCGACGTCACGGGATGGCCGGTAACCACGATCGCCCGTGGCCGGGTGGTGTACGAACACGGCAGGATCGTCGGCGCCAAAGGCGGAGGCGACATTCTCAGCCGCGGCAGGTCGAGCCTGATCTGATCGGGCTCAACCGCGTTGTGGCGACCAGTGGTCGTTATGTCGTCGGCGACTTCATCCGCGAGTTCGAGCCGGGCAATCTCGTGCTGACCGGCCCCAACCTGCCGCACAACTGGGTGAGCGATCTGCCGCCGGGGAGCACCATCCCGCTGCGCGGACGTATGCTGCAGTTCAGCGAAGAATTCATCGGCGACCTGATGAAGGTCATGCCCGAGCTCTCGGGCCTTGCTGCTATGCTGGAATTCTCGCGGCGCGGCGCGCTCTTCACCCGCAGCAGCAGCGACAAGATCGCTCCGCTGATGGAAGAGATCGCGACGGCGAACGGTGTGCGCCGGATCGAGCTGTTCCTGATGATCCTGGGAACGCTCTCCCGCGCCCGAAGCGCGCGTCCGCTCTCGAGCCCGAACTATTTGGCCGCCCCCCTCGGGATACATGTCCGCGGGGATGAACAAGGCGCTCGCCCTGGGCCGCGGAGCGGCGCAGCAAGAGTTCGGTCGAAGTCATCGTCAGGCGGCCATGATGGCGACGGGGCGGCCAGTGCGGGCGGATTCGGTGGCTGCGTCGGCGAGCATCTGGGCGCGCAGCCCGTCGAGACCGGTCGGAGAGGGCGCAGCCTTGCCAGCACACGCATCGATGAAGGCAGCGAGTTCGGCGCGATAAGCGGCGGCATAGCGTTCGAGGAAGAAGTTCTGCACCGGATCGGCACGGAAGCCCTCGTTGGTAGCGATCTCGACGGTCGTCTCGTGGATGTTGCCAGCCCTCAGCATTCCCTTCGAGCCATGCACCTCGATGCGCTGGTCGTAGCCGTAAGTGGCACGGCGCGAATTCGAGATCTGCGCGATGCGCCCGCTCGCCGTCTTGATCAGCACGGCGGCGGTATCGACATCGCCGGCTTCGCCGATGGCCTTGTCTACCAGCGCCGAGCCAAGCGCAAAGACCTCGACCGGCTCCTCCGCCAGCAGAAAGCGCGCCATGTCGAAATCATGGATCATCATGTCGCGGAAGAGACCGCCCGAGCGTTTCACATAGTCGACCGGCGGTGGTCCGGGATCGCGCGAGATGACGCTGACGATCTCGATCTCGCCGGCCTGGCCGCTGCGCAGCCGCTTCTCCAGCGCCGCGAAGTTCGGGTCGAAGCGGCGGTTGAAGCCGATCATCAGAGGCTTGCCTGTTTTCTCGACCGTGGCCAGGCAGCGGCGAATGCGGCCCGAATCAAGATCGACTGGCTTCTCGCAGAACACTGCCTTGCCGGCCGAGACGGCGGCTTCGATCAGGTCGGCATGCGTGTCGGTCGGTGTGCAGATCAGGATGGCGTCGATGCCGGAATCACTCATGATCGCTTCCGCATCGGCCACTTTCGCGCCTGCAGCCTGCGCCAGCGAGGACGCGGCCTCGCTAGAGGCGTCGGCCACCGCGACGAGCCGTGCATCGCCGCGCGCCGCGACATTGAGGCCGTGAATGCGCCCGATCCTGCCCGCGCCCAGAATTCCAAACCGCATTGTCATCATCATTGCTTGACTATTTGAATAAGCATTCCATTCTCTGCGCCGCCTAGTCAAGGTCGGACTGCGTTCTTCTCATTCGCGTCACTGAGTCGTGTCAGATCGGATCACGGCGCATTCGCGACGCGGTTGCGCCAGCACGCGCGGTGAGCGCGATGATCGAGCATTTCGTCCAGGCCGGGCGGCGCTGTTGAGGAGAGAGTGATGGCGACGATCAGGCTCACCATGGCGCAGGCGCTCGTCGCCGCGATGGCCGCGCAGAGGACGGTGATCGATGGCGAGGAGCAGCCGCTCTTCGCCGGTGTCTGGGCGATCTTCGGGCATGGCAATGTCGCGGGCCTCGGCGAGGCGCTGTATGCCGTGCGCGATCGTCTGCCAACCTTGCGCGCGCATAACGAGCAGGCGATGGCACATGCCGCGATCGCCTTCGCCAAGGCCTCGCGCCGCCGGCGCATGATGGCGGTGACGAGCTCGATCGGCCCCGGCGCGACCAATATGGTGACGGCCGCTGCAGTCGCTCACGTCAATCGGCTGCCGGTGCTGCTGTTGCCGGGCGATGTCTTCGCCGGGCGCCGCCCGGATCCGGTGCTGCAACAGATCGAGGATTTCGGGGACGGTACTGTTTCCGCCAACGATTGCTTCCGGCCTGTCTCGCGCTATTTCGACCGCATCACCCGGCCCGAGCAGATCATGCAGGCCTTTGAGCGCGCGATGCAGGTTCTGACGGATGCGGCCGAATGCGGACCCGTGACGCTCGCGCTCTGCCAGGATGTGCAGACCGAAGCATTCGAATATCCCGACTGGTTCTTCGCCGAGCGGGTCTGGCAGCCGCGCCGGGCACGGGCTGACGAGACGCAGTTGGCTCAGGCCGCAGCCCTGCTCAAGGCGGCCAAGCGCCCGCTCGTCGTCGCCGGCGGCGGCGTCCTCTATAGCGAGGCGGAAGGCGATCTCGCAGTCTTTAGCACAGCGCACGGCGTACCGGTGGCAGAAACGCAAGCCGGCAAGAGCGCGCTGCCCCACGACCATCCGCTGAATCTCGGCGCGATCGGCGTTACCGGAACTCGCGCCGCCAACGACGCAGCGCGGCAGGCCGATCTGCTGCTCGCGATAGGCACCCGGCTGCAAGATTTCACCACAGGCTCACGCTCGCTTTTCGCCGATGCCGCCTGCCGGATCGTCGGCCTGAATACGCAGACCTTTGATGCCGGCAAGCATCGTGCGCAGCCGCTCGTGGGCGATGCCAAGGTCGTTCTGGCGGAACTCGGCGCCTCCCTTCAGGGCTGGGCGGCACCTGCCGTCTGGATCGAGCAGGCAAGGACCGGCCGCACGGCCTGGTTGGAAACGGCCGCGCACTACACCGCGGCTGACAACGAAATCTTGCCGAGCGATGCGGAGGTCATCGGCGGCGTTCAACGCCGCAGCCTGCCGAGCGATGTCGTGCTTTGCGCGGCCGGCGGCTTGCCGGGCGAGTTGCATAAGCTCTGGCAGCCGGGCGCACCCGGCGGCTACCACATAGAATACGGCTATTCGTGCATGGGCTACGAGATCGCCGGCGGGCTGGGCGTCAAGCTCGCCGATCCGGAGCGCGAAGTCGTCGTGATGGTCGGCGACGGTTCCTATCTGATGATGAATTCGGAGATTGCAACGTCGGTGATGCTTGGTGCCAAGCTCATCATCGTCGTGCTCGACAATCGCGGCTTCGGCTGCATCAACCGACTCCAGAACGCGACCGGCGGCGCCCCCTTCAACAATCTCCTGCGCGACGCCCGTCACGAGGTGCTGCCCGAGATCGACTTCGTGGCGCACGCTGCCGCGATGGGGGCGATCGCGCGCAAGGCCGCGGGCATCACTGACCTGGAAGCGGCGCTCGACGATGCGCGAGGGCACGATCGGACGAGCGTCATCGTGATCGACACCGACCCGCTGCGTTCGACCGATGCCGGCGGCCACTGGTGGGATGTGGCGGTACCGGAGGTCTCGGAGCGCGCTGAGGTCGTAGCCGCAAGGCGCAGTTATGTCGAGGCGCTCGTGCGCCGCAATTACTGATCGAGCGAGGACGACATGCCTATCCGTATCGGAGCGAACCCCATCGGCTGGTCGAACGACGATCTGCAAGAGGTTGGCGGCGAGACACCGCTCGATACGTGCCTGTCCGAGGCGCGCGAGGCGGGCTTCGAGGGCATGGAGCTCGGCCACAAGTTTCCGCGCGAGCCGCAGACCCTGAAGGCTGCGCTCGCGCCCTTCGGTATGGCCTGCATCTCCGGCTGGTATTCGGCGGAGCTTCTGAAGCGCAATGCCGACGAGGAGATGCGGCATCTGCGCCCGCATTTGGATCTGCTGAAGGCGATGGGATCGTCCGTGCTGGTCTTCGCCGAGACCTCGAATGCGATCCACGGCGATCGCAGCAAGCCGTTATCGCGCCGGCCGGTCATGAAGGCGGGCGACTGGGCGGAGTTCGGCCACCGTATCACGGAGGTCGCGGAGCGTACGCTCGCCGAGGGCGTCAGGCTGGTCTATCATCATCACATCGGCACCATCGTGGAAAGTGCGGCGGATATCGACGCCTTCATGGCAGCGACCGGCGAGGCGGCTCATCTCCTGCTCGACACCGGCCATGCGACTTGGGGCGGCGCCGATCCGGCTGCGCTGGCTCGACGTTATCGTTCCCGCATCAGCCATTTCCACGCCAAGGACGTACGCCAGGCGGTGATGGAGCAGGCGCGCCGCGAGGATTGGAGCTTCCTCGATGCGGTGTTGGGGCAGGGCAGCGAACTCGGTGTCTACACCGTGCCCGGCGACGGCATGGTCGATTATCCGGACGTCTTTCGCGAGCTTCCGGGCTATTCCGGCTGGATCGTGGTTGAGGCGGAACAGGACCCCGGGAAGGCACACCCGCTGACCTACGCCAGGAAGGGTATTGCCCATCTGAAGCAGAGCCTGCACGAGGCCGGGCTTGCCTAGCCGGAGGCTCTCTCCCACGCCGGGTTACCTGCTTGGCTTGCGCGAAATGCGCGGCGTCGTTTCGCTGCGGTTGGCACTTGCTGGCTATACGTTGTGGCAGGCGACTGCCGTGCCGGAAGACCGAAGTTCTGGAACATCGACGAGGCAGCGATCGCTGGCTAATGGACAACGAGGCGCGTAAGTGCAGCTGTGCGGCCGCGTGAACAGGCTTGGCGGTTCACCCGTTTCGATTGCGCCCCAGGATCCGCTTCGACGGATCCGGCTTCGGAATTGCTGCCACCAGCGCGCGTATAGGGATGAAGCGGGTGATCCAGGACCGTCCGCGTCCCGGACTGCTCCACGACCCGGCCCATATACATGACGGCAACACGGCAGCTGATCTGCCCGATCACACCAAGGTCGTGCGAGATGAAGAGCATCGACAGTCTGAGCCGGTCACGCAGGTCCATCATCAGATTGAGCACATGGGCCTGCACCGAAACGTCGAGGGCCGAGACCGGCTCGTCGGCGATGATGATTGCGGCCACTGCGGTGGCGCGGCCGCCGCAAGCAGCACCCACGCATGAGGATGGCGCGCATTGCATCGCACAGGCGGGCCGCAAGAAGGGTGCCGTTCTCGTGCGCAAACGCAAATCGCAACGATTTGGGTGAAACGAGCGTGGAACAAAAGGGGATGGAGAAGGCCGCCACACCGAGAAGGATCAATAACTTAGAAGATGCTCCCTGCCTTCGGGATGCCGGGTTTACAGGACGCTCCCTAGCCGCCATTCAAGTCCACAACATAGTTTCTCACTGGCGCTGCGGCAATGGTTGCAACCGCCATGGAATTGACCGTCGGCAACTTTTACAATCAAGTCGCGGTTCGCGGCAGCTATATCCTAGACGCAACACTGGTGACCAAGACTGCCGCGAAAGATTTCTACTTCGCGGATTCGCCGTTCTGAACGAGCCAAGTTGCAGACCAGCCGGAGCGGCGCTCCGGCTGGTTCACGGCTGTCACTACTAAAGACGTCGCCTTACGGTGATACTGGTTGGCATCCGAACCATCAGAGTTTGGGCGATTTTGAAGATAAGGGAGTGACGCAACATGCTCAAGGGCATCAATCCACTGCTCAATGCCGACGTGCTCCATGCCTTGCGCGCAATGGGGCACGGAGACCGCATCGTGGTGTGCGATACTAATTTCCCTGCCGACTCCATCGCGCGTCAGACCGTGTTGGGCGAGTTGCTTCGCATCGACAACGTCAGTACGGCAAAGGCGATCGAAGCCATCCTCTCGGTGCTGCCGCTCGATACGTTTGTCGACGATGCCGCGATCCGCATGGAGATTGTTGGCCAGCCCCAGGAGGTGCCACCGGTGCAGCGCGAGGTGCAGGCCGTGATCGATCGCACCGAGGGGCGCTCCTGGCCGCTGGTCGGGGTCGAGCGCCATGCCTTCTATGAAAAGGCCAAGACGGCCTACTGCGTAATTGCCACTGGTGAGCGGCGCTTCTACGGCTGCTTCCTGTTCTCCAAGGGCGTCATCGCGCCGGACGGAGAGTGACGACCATGAGCAAGACGGGCGTCGCTGTGCTCGACATCTTCGTCGTCGATCTGGCCTTCCGGGCCGGCAACATGCCTGCGATCGGCGAAACGATCGCGGGCTCGGGATTTGCCATGGGACCGGGCGGCAAGGGATCGAACCAGGCTGTGGCCGCAGCGCGCGCGGGTGCGGACGTGACCTTCATCTCCCGGATCGGCAGCGACGCCTTCGGTAACCTTGCCATCAAGACCTGGGAAGCCGAGGGCATCAGGCCGCGCGTGGCTAGGACCAAGGAAGGCGCCGACGGGTGCTGCCTTCATCTATGTCCACGAGACGCGTGGCGACAACGCCATCATCGTGGTGAGTGGAGCGGCTGGTGGTCTCAGCCCGGCTGATGTCGATGTGGCGGCGGAGGCGATCCGCGAGAGCCGCGTCGTCGTGACCCAGCTCGAGCAGCCGGTCGCGGCCGCGCAGCGCGGGCTTGAGATCGGGCGCGCTGCCGGCAGCATCACCGTGTTCAACCCGGCTCCTGCGGTCAAGCTCGACGATCGCCTGTTTGCCTTGTGCGACTACGTCGTTCCCAACGAGACCGAGGCTGAGGCGCTGACCGGGATCGCGGTGAGCGATCTTGCCGGCGCCCGCCGCGCCGGAGACGCGCTGCTGGCCAAAGGAGCGGGTACCGTGCTGATCACGCTCGGCGAGCGCTGTTTCACGGGCGAGACCGCTCGCTGCACGTCCCGCCGTTCGCCGCAGGCAAGGTGGTCGAAACCGCGGGCGCGGGCGATGCATTCGTCGGCGGCTTCGCAAGCGCGCTTGCGGGTGGCGCCGGTCCACTGGAAGCGGCGCACTTCGGTTCGGCGACAGCGAAGATTTCCGTGACGCGCGCGGGCGCTGCGCCTGCCATGCCGTGAAATCCACCATCAATGTGCCGTCCGTTTCGAGTCCGGTAGGGCGCGCGGAACATCGCCGACATCGTCAAGGTCAGGCGCCTGGCCGTATCCCATGCGTTTCATCTGCTCATGTACCTGCGCCATTTCAGCGTCGCTGAGGCGCGGCGGCTCGCCGATAGCCAAGGCGTGGACATACATCTTCGCCAGCGTCTCTACTTCTACGGCGAGCCAAAGCGCCTTTTCAATGGTCTGGGCCGTCACGATCAAGCCATGATGGCCAAGGAGGCAAGCGTTGCGATCTTCGAGGGCCTTGAGGGCGTAGTCCGATAGTGCCTGCGTGCCGAAACAAGCATAAGGCGCACAGCGAACATCGTTGCCACCCGCAACTGCGACCATGTAGTGGAAGCAGGGAATGCCACGCTCGTGCACGGCGAGAATCGTGCTGAAGGTGGAATGCGTATGGAGCACGACGTTAACGTCTTCGCGTGCTCGTAGAATATCGCGGTGAAACCGCCATTCGGATGAAGGACGATGGTTGCCCTGGTAGTTCGCGGCAAAATCCATCGCGACAACGTCCTCTGGCTGCATCCGATCATAGGGCATACTGGTGGGCGTGATCAGCATGCCATTTGGAATTCGGTGCGAAAGATTGCCAGATGTGCCCTGATTGAGACCGTTTCGATTCATCTGCCGGCAGGTATCGACAATACCTTGGCGGAGATCGGCATGATTGTGGTCTGTCATGAGGCGGGCTCCGAGAAAGCGATCCAGGACTGGTAGGCGGTGGAAAGGCCGCGCGGCTCGAACCCATCATTGCTAAGCGATGTGACAGCTTCAAGTACTACGCTCGAAACCGGCTGCGTACGCGAGAATCGCCGCCACAGCAGCGCAGCGCCAAGCGCCGTTCCGTGCGGTGATTGACTCACCCTGACGCTCTGCGAAGGTCGCAAGGTCGCAATGCAGCGGGCGAAGGGCAAATTCGCCGCAAAGCCACCATCGATGACTACGCATTTTGAGCTCTCAAGTGCATCAAGGCAGCGGTTTGCGCTGAACGCTGCGTAGAGAAGTGCCAATGCCTGCCATTCGGCAGGCGTCTCGGGAGACGGTCCGATGACCCGTCCGCGGCGAGCAGCGCCCGGAAATAATCCGTCGTCGCCAATGAAAGAGGGGAGCGCCAGGGTCCCCTTCGACAGCAGGGCCGACAATGCGGCGAGGACAGCTGCATCAGAAGCACGATGTTCCCCGCGGATCAGGTCGTATTCGCGGCCGGTCGCGATCAATGTCGAAGGTGCATTCTCGCCATCAACATCGATATTGAGCACCATCGCGCGCGTGCGATCGAGTTTGCCCAGGGAGAGGTCGCGCTGAAATGCAATCATCCAGGTGCCGGTCGATAGGATCGAGGCATCGGCCATGCCGGCAGCCTTGTAGCGAAACAGGTTGGCGTTGGAATCATGCACGCCACAGAGGATCTCGGTCGATTGCGCCAGGCCAGTGCGCCTCGCTATGGATTCCGAAACCGTCCCTAGCACCGCGCCGGCTGCGACGCGTTCGGGCAGCAGATGGCTCCAACCGCGCTTGCGCATAAGAGAGGAAGGCTGATGGTGGACGAGGTCCCAGATATGGCTCTGAGCCGCGAGCTGCGAGATTTCACTGGCCGCACGTCCGCCAAGCCACAAGGCGAGAAACTGCGCAGTGGTCAGATAGGTTTTTGCGCGGGCGAATTCGACGGGATATGCGCTTTCCTGCCACAGCAGCTGCTTTCCGAGCCGCATCGCGCCTCCAATTCCGCAAAACACCTCATCGTAACCCGGCGCGATCCGGGCATAGGCTTCATCGATTTCGGGTGGACAGACGGCATCATAGTCCATCATCGGCAGCACTGGCGCATCGCCATCGACGAGAACCGCGCCGCATCCATGCGCAGCCACTATCACGGCGCCGATGGCATGGCGTTGAGACACGTTGGCAAGGGTATCGAGAAACCATTCCTCCAGCCCGGCAAGATCATAGGCGAGGTATAGGCCCTGAGTCATCGGCACGTTCGGAATCGCATGTGTTTCGAGGGGCCACCCGTCGTCACTCGCCACCAACAGCTTGAGACTGGTCTTGCCAATGTCGAGAACCGCGATAGTGGTCGAGACCATCGAACTCATCATCGCTGGCTACCGCGGCGCTTTGCCGGCGAAATGAGGAACCGCCGCAACGGCAATCAAGATTCCACCCCAGATCGCCAACGTGAGGAATTGGCTAAGGTTCAGAAGGTTGAATGCCGAGGAGATAACCTGAAGGATGATCAGTGCAAGCAATAGCCCGCCAACCTTGCCGAAGCCACCAAACGGATCGATGCCGCCGAGGACGGCCGCAAGAATGGTGACGAGCAGGTAGCTCTCGCCGTATGCCGCGTTGGCCGAATTGAAACGTGCCAACATGACCACCGCTGCCACGCCCGCGAGCAAGCTGGAAAATACATAGAGTTTGAGAAGGACGGCGCGGGTATTGACGCCGGAGTAGCGGGTCGCCTTCTCGTTCGAGCCGATCATGTAAACCTTCGCACCGAACGGCGTCGCGTTCAGCATGAGCGCGACGGGCAAGGCGCAGAACGCGAGTACGATCAGAGCAAAGGGTACCCCGAAAACCGTTCCGTTGCCGATAAACACAATCGGCTCCGGGAATCCGGAGATGACGTTACCGCGCGACAAGCCGATCGCGAGACCCTTGCAGAGCGTCATCGTGCCGAGCGTGGCTAGGATCGGCGAAACGCCGAGATAGGCGATGACAAAACCATTGAGGAGGCCGACCAATGCGGCCACTGCAAATCCTGCAGCGATCGCAAACACCTGAATGCCGACCCAGGCGAGGCCCTGACTCCCCGGGATGTAGCGCGTCAGCAGGAACGCGATGGTCAGTCCGGACAGATTGGCGGTCGCGATGATGGAAAGATTGAGTCCACCAGATAGCAACGCCAGCATCATCGCGAGCGAGAGGATGCCAAGTTCGGGCATCTGGAAAGCCATGGATTGCAGCGTGTTGACCGAGAAGAACCGGTCGCCGATCGTGATCGCGAACACGACCCAGAGCGCGAACAACAGCAGGACGAGGGTGGCGACCGTGCCGCTGCCGGCGAGGACGACCATGCGCCGGCGAAGTGAGAGGGCGGGTACATTGCTCATCGGGATGCACTCTGGCTTCGCCGCTCGCGCTGCGACCAGGCGGTCGCAGAGACCGAAATGAGAATAACCAAGCCGACGAAGAACGGCGACCAGTAAGACGAAACGCCCAGCAAAATGATTCCATTTTGGAGTACCGCGAGCAGCGTCAAGCCCAGAAACGTGCCGAAGACCGTGCCGACGCCGCCCATCAGGCTGGCGCCGCCGAGCACGACGGCAGCGACCACATCGAGTTCCTTGCCCACCAGCACCGTCGGGGCGACGGACTGCGCGAGTTGTGCCTGAATCAGGGAGGCGATTCCGGCCATGACTCCCATGTAGCAATAGACCAGCATGTTGAGGCCGAAAATGTGGAAGCCGAGCCGCTGTGCAGCATCGGCATTGCCTCCCATGGCATAGATCTGCCGGCCAATATTAGTTCGATTAAGCAGAAGCCAGGTGACGAGAAATGCCAGCGCGAGCGCGAGGATTTGCAGGTTGATACCGTACGAGCTATCCTTGCCCCATTCGAACTCGAACCAGAATATTCCGGTCGCAAACCAGTCAGGCAACGAATAGATGTATTTGCCGCCGGTGAAGAAGATCAGAAGCCCATAGAAGATGTTCAGCGTCGCGACCGAAACGATGATCGATGGTATTCGAAGTTTCTGGATGAAGAACGCGTTGAGGGCACCGAGCGCACCGCCAATTCCAATCGCGATGGCGAAGACGCCGACCCAGTTCGCCCCGTAAGAATTGGCAAGCGAAAGTGTGACATACTGCGCTACCGATGCGGTCGCGGTGAATGAGATGTCGATTCCGCCGGCGATCAGCACGACCAGCAGCCCGAGCGCCAGGATGCCGACAAATGCATAAGAGGTCAGCAGATCAAACAGATTCTGCATAGTCAGGAATTGGGCGTTCGCGAAGCCCAAGCTGGCGCAGAGCCCGAGGATGACTATCAGCAGCCAGAACTCATGGCTGCGACGAAACCTGCTGAACGATGTGATGTGCGATTCAGGCATTGACGGCCTGCCGAAGCGCATCTTCGGAAGTGCCTGCGGCAGGCACGTCGGTTGTCAAGCGACCTTCCCGCATCACCAGCACGCGATGACTATGATAAAGGACCTCGGGTATCTCGTCTGATATCATCAGCACCGCAACGCCGTCGCGGGCCAGCCGCCGGATGATTTCATAAATGCCGTCCTTGGCGCTGATGTCGACGCCCACCGTGGGGCTATCGAGGATAAGCACCCGCGGATTCGTCGCCATCCATTTGGCGAGCACGACCCGCTGCTGATTGCCCCCGGAGAGCGTCTTCACCGGGTTGGCCGGATTGGCGACCTTGATCCCGAGTTCAGCAACCCACCGAGCGACATGGGTCTGTCGCGCGCGTGCGGTAATCAAGCCGAACGCGCCAGCCAGACGATCCAGCACCGTAAGCGTGACGTTCGCCGTGACGGACTGATTCAGGATGAGACCAAGCGTAAGCCTATCCTCGGATACGTAGGCGATCCCTCGATCGATCGCCTCTGCATTTGTACGGAGGGCGATGGGCCGCCCGTCAAGTGCGATGGTGCCGCGATCGGGCGGCTTCATGCCGAACAGGGATAGCGCCAATTCGGTTCGCCCTGAGCCGAGCAGACCGGTGAGACCCACTACTTCGCCCGCCCGCAACTGCAAGCTTACATCCTCATACTCGCCCTCGCGGCCCAGGCCCTTAACTTCCAGCACAACCGGGCCAGCGGCACGCTCAGGCGCCTGTATTTGATACTCGAAGGACTTGCCGGTCATCAGCTGGCTGAGTTTCCGCCCATCGATCGTGTCTGCAGCAAAAGTACCGACTTTGGCGCCGTCGCGCAGCACCGTCACGCGTTGGGCGATTTCAAGCACCTCATCGAGACGGTGGCTGACGAAAACGACGCAGATGCCAGCACGCTTCAGCTCGCTTACGAGCGCGATCAGGGCGTTCACCTCGTGGCGGGTCAACGATGCCGTCGGCTCATCCATAATCAGGAGTTTGGCATCCGCAGCCAAGGCGCGGCAGATCGCGACCAGCTGGCGTCCGGCAATGCTGAGCTCTGACACTTTCGCGTCCGGGTCAAACTCGACGCCGATCTTTGCCATTATGGCCTTCGCGGTGGCGCGCATTGAGGCCCAGTTCACCGAATGGAGGCCGCCAAGATGGTGCGCCATCGCGATATTCTCGGCGACGGTGAGGTTGGGGAATAGCGAAAGATCCTGGTAGATGACCTGAATGCCGCAATGCGTGGAGTAGACCGGGTTTAGTTTGGGATATTCCTTGCCGGAAATTGCGATACGGCCGCCAGGCTCCGCTGCCTCGACGCCCGAAATGATCTTGATCAGGGTGGACTTGCCGGAGCCGTTTTCACCAACCAGGCAATGCACCTCGCCGACTTCCAGAGTGAGATCGACGTCGCGGAGCGCGTGCACGCCGCCGAAGCGCTTCGATATGCCGGACATCTCCAGGAAAGTCGCCAAAGGTTCGCCTGCAATGGACCGTTCGATCGTGCGATCACCCGAGAGGTACCGCATTCCCGACCGGAAGGGCCAGGAATGCAGCGCGATGAGGCGACTAAACCGATGCCGGCCTAGAGCCCTCCGGCGATCAGACCGTCGATGGTTTCCTTGTTGATGCGCATGATCTTGTCCACCTTGATCTGCTTTCCTGCAACGTCGACGGCTGCCTTGCCGAGGCCGGGTACATCGACGCCATCCGTGATCGGCTTGCCATCGAGCACGAGTTTGGCCACCGCGACCATCGCGTAACCCGCATCGGTGGGATTCCACAGAAAACCTTCGCGGATCGTATCATCTGCGATAAGCGACTTCGCCTGGCTTGGCAGCACGGTGCCGACAACGGCGATCTTCTTTCCAAGGCGTTGTTGACGCACAGCATTTCCGGCCCCGATTGGTCCGTTCGAACCGAAGCCGAGAATACCACGCAGGTTAGGATAGGCCTTGATCACGTCAAGCGTCGTGCGCTGGCTGGTGTCGATCTCGTCGGCGCCAGGGAAGCGGTCGGCGACGAGCTTCATTTTTGGAAAATTCTTCTGCTGGTAGGCAATCGCGGCATCGGCCCATTTGTTGTGAAGTGGCGTCGTAAGAGTCCCGACGTAGACCACATAATCACCTTCGCCGCCCATGTCCTTGGCGAGACGTTCCATCTGCACCTCGCCGAAGCGAACGGAGTCGATCAATTCCACATTCCAGTCACGGCCTTCCTGTTCCGGACCCTCATGCGTGATGACCTTGATTCCCGCGGCCTGTGCGCGCTTCAGCACGGGCTCGCAGACTTTTACATCAAGCGGCACCAGCCCGATCACGTTGACCTTCTTGGCAATCAGATCCTCAAGGAGCTTTACTTGCTGTGCCGGATCGACGTTCGCCGGGCCAACCATAGTGGCATTGATGCTGAAATCCTTCGCACCCTTCTGGATTCCCTTTTCAAGTGCGTTGAACCACGGAATTCCCGCGATCTTCACGACCGTGACCATTTCCTTTTGGGCTTGCGCAAAGGCAAAGCCCGGAAAACCGGCACCGGCCAACGCGGCCGTACCACCGATCAGCTTGAGCGTCTGGCGTCTGTCCATTGTTCCCTCCCAGGAAACGATCTTGGATTCCGCACCCTTGACCTGACAGTCGCTGGGGTGGGGCAGTCGAGCCTGTTCTTGCTTGGGGGCAGAAAGTGTTGCCTGTCCAACCGCAGGACCTTGAAGGACATTAGAGACCGGCGCTTCAGAACGTGTCAAGCAAGTGACATGTTCGCGAGCCACCGTCGCAGTGCGATACCTGATATCGTCTTCGAGCTGCTGAGTGAGGAGCTGCGAGCGATCAGCGCTCCTACAGCCATCATGTCAGCGAAGGAGCGCCACGCCACCCCGCCGGACGAAAGCAAGTAGTCCCAGCTTCCGGCTTCAACCCAGCTTCAGCAAGCGGGCTTCGTTCGGCTCCGTAGCGATTCACACTTTTCCCTGAGTGTCATTTTTTTCGTCACGCGCGTGGATGCCACGATGAAAGGCCGGCCATGGCCAGCTTCGCCGTTGCACAATCCCTTGCCGCCCACGAACATCCGACTGTCATTGTTACGCTTTCTGCTTCCACAATTGTTGTCGGTTGGCCGTGCGTTCAGATCGTGCCTCGCGCCGGAGCGTCCGCCCTTGGCTTGTCAGCATCGCAAGTTGCGTGCCATCCTAGCGCGATACACGCACGGGAAGGTCAATTCCCGGCATGGCTACGCGCCGCGTTAGGGTGGAACACAAACGCTCAGGGAGACACGACATGGTGTGGACGCTTCGTCTGGCGGGGCTGGCTTGCGCCGGCTTGCTGCTGTCATCGGTGAGTGCTCTGGCAGGTCCCAAGGTCGTCTCCGGCCCCGGCGCCGACCCCGCCTGCTTCAAGCCATGGTCGTCCGAGACCAAATTCTTCCAGTGGCCCAAGAAGGCGGGCCCCTACAGGATCGCGCTGGTCAACGGTTTTGTCGGCAACACCTGGCGCATCCAGATGGTGAAGACTGCCAAGGCTTTCGCCGATCAGCCGGGTATCAAGGAGAACATCAAGGAGTTCAAGGTCGTTTCCACCGGGACCGATGTGGCGGCGCAACTTGGCGCGATGGAGGACTTCATCAACCAAGGCTTCGACGCAATCGTCACCATTGCGGTCGCGCCCGACGGTTTTGATCGCATCATCCGTCTTGCCGACAAGAACAACGTCGTGGTGGTGCCGTTCGACAACGTCCTCGACACCGACAAGGTGATGATGGTCAACGAGGACCAGAAGGAAATGGGCCGCATGTCGGCCAAATGGCTGATCGACGAGAGCGGCAAGAAATCCGGTGACATCCTCGAAGTCCGCGGCCTGCCCGGAAACTCGGTCGACCGCGATCGTCATCTCGGTTTCCGCGAGGTCATGGAAGCGCCCGGCAACAGCTTCAAAATCACCGAGGTGGTTGGCAATTGGGACACCGGCACCTCGCAGAAGGTGACTGCGGATGCGCTGGCTGTGCACGGCCATTTCGACGGAGTATTCACCCAAGGCGGATCCGACGGCACCGTGCAGGCGCTGATGGCCGCCAAGCATCCCTTTGTGCCGATGTCGGGCGAGGGCGAAAATGAGTACCGCAAGCAGATCGCCGATCACGCCAAGGACGGACTGAAGGGCATGTCCTACGGCCAGTCGCCGGCGCTGGTGGCGATCGCGACCAAGGCGGCGATCTCGGCGCTGCAGGGCAACGTCATGCCGCAGTTGATCTCGATCCCGATTCCGGTGGCGACCTACAAGGATCTCAAGCCGGGCACGAACTACTGGCCTGAGCTCAAGGCCAACTTCTTTGCACCGAACCAGTTCACACCGTGTGGCGTGAACTTCACTGCGCCGGAAATCATGTCGCAGAGCGAGAAGAACACCCAGTGACGTCTCGAGTGATATCTCTGTCACGGCCCGGCATCCGCCGGGCCGTCCTTGCGTGAAGGCCGGGTGATGCCGGCTGCCGACCCGACGCCATCCGCCTTCCTGGAGCTCGCCGGCATCTCCAAGCGCTATGCCGGCGTTCGTGCTCTGGAGGGGGTCGATTTCGCCTGCGAGCGCGGCAAGATCCACGCCGTGCTGGGCGAGAACGGTGCCGGCAAGTCGACCTTGATCAAGATCATCGCCGGGGTGGTGCAGCCCGACAGCGGCCGCATGCGCCTCGCAGGGAGCGCCGTCGGCTTTGCTACGCCGTCGGCGGCGAATGCGGCCGGTGTCGTCTGCATCTTCCAGGAGCTATCGCTGATGCCCGACCTCTCGGTCGCGGACAACATCTCCATTGCGTCCCCGCCGCGGCGGTTCGGCTTGATCGATGCGAAGGCCCAGCGCCGCCGCGCCGAGGAGCTTCTGGCCGAGATCGGCTGTGAGGACGTCAATCCCCTGAGGCACGTGCGCGATCTGCCCCTATCGCGGCGCCAGGTGGTCGAGATTGCGAAGGCGCTCGGCAAGCGGCCGCAGTTGCTGATCCTCGATGAGGCGACATCGGCACTGACGAGCGCCGATGTGGAGAAGGTCTACGCGATGCTGGCACGGCTCAAGGCCGAAGGTGTCGCAATCCTGTACATCTCGCACCGCATGCACGAGGTCGAGGCGCTCGCCGACCGCGCCTCGGTATTTCGCAACGGCCGCCATATCGAGACCTTCGACAAGGGCGTGCGTTCGACCGCCGATATCGTCCAGCTCATGATCGGGCGTGACATCGCGGCCCAGTACCCGCCCAAGCCGGCGCGCAATGCTGCGAGGCCGGTGCTGGCGCTCGAGAACCTGTCGTGGGAGGGGCAGCTCGATCGCATCTCACTGAGCGTCGGCGCCGGCGAGATCGTCGGGCTCGGTGGCCTCGACGGTCAGGGTCAGAAATCCCTGTTGCTTGCTCTGTTCGGCGTTTTGCGCGGCGTCACGGGTCGCATCATGGTGGCAAACCGCGAGGTGCGTCCCGGCTCCCCGGCGGCGGCAAAATCGGTCGGCATCGCCCTCGTGCCTGAGGACCGCAAGACCGAAGGACTGATGCTGCCGATGTCGATCGCGGACAATCTTGCGATCGCATCGCTCGACGCCCTTTCCACTGGCCCATTCATCGATGCCGGCAAGGAACGCACCGCGATCAAGCGGGCCATCGCACGGCTGCAGATCAAGTTGGGTGCAGCGAGTGACGCGGTCTCGACGCTGTCGGGTGGAAACCAGCAGAAGGTCGTGCTCGCCAAATGGCTGATGACCGATCCGCGCATCATCCTGCTCAACGATCCCACGCGCGGAATCGACGTAGGCACCAAGCAGGAGCTCTACCGGCTGATGCGCGAACTCGCCGACCAGGGCGCCGCAATCCTGTTCTACTCGACCGACTATGACGAGCTGATCGGCTGCTGCGACCGCGTCGTCATCATGTATGACGGCCGCATCGTGCGCGAGCTCGAGGGCGACGACCTCACCGAGACCAACATTGTCGCAAGCTCCCTGAATGTCGACACCGATACCGCAGCGGGGGCGGCGCATGCTTGACGATCTCGCGATCAGGATCCGCCAGAACATCGGTCTGGTCACCGCCATCCTGTTGTTCTGTGCCCTCTACATTTTCTACAACGCCGCGCATCCCCGCGGTTTCTCCTCCGCCGTGCTGGTGCAGAATGGCGACGAAATCTTTGCGCTCGCCATGCTGGCGATGGCGCAGACCGTGCCGGTCTTGATGTCGGGCCTTGATCTCTCCGTCGGAGCGGTCATGACCATGGTCGGCTGCTTTGCGAGCTACCTCCTGACCGGCGCGGCAGGTGGTGCGCCGCTGCATCTCGACATATTCGGCGTGCATCTCGGCCTCGGCACCTTTCCGGGCGGCGTGAGCGGCATTCTGCTCGGGATCGCCGTGTGCCTTGCGATCGGCGCGGCTGCCGGCTTTATCAATGGTTGCGTCGTCGTCTATGGGCGCATCCAGCCGATCATCGCGACGCTTGCGACCGGCGCGGTCTACATCGGCATCGCGCTTTTCCTGCGTCCGACCCCGGGCGGCAAGATCGATGTTGATCTGAACTGGGCGCTGACTAACTCGCTCGGCGATTTCGCCTCGACCGTGCACATCTTCGACGATGGCGCGGCTGCCTGGTTTGCGCCGTTCGCCTGGATCCCGGTGCCCTTTGTGCTTCTCGTTCTCATTCCGCTGCTGGTATGGGTGCCGTTCCGCCGCTCCGTTCTCGGCCGCGCCGTCTATGCGATCGGCTCGGCCGAGGGCGCGGCTTATATGTCCGGCCTTCCGATCGAGCGCGCCAAGATCGCCGCCTTCACGCTCGCGGGCTTCTTCGCCGGCTGCGGCGGTCTCTTCCTTGCTATCCAGACTTCGTCTGGGAATGCGGACATTCCGCAGGCCGGCGCCTATACGCTCAACTCGATCGCCTCCGTGGTGATCGGCGGCACTTCGCTGCTGGGCGGAACCGGCAGTGCGATCGGGTCGATCTTCGGCGCCATGGTCTTGCGCGTGATTTCCTTCTTCTTCCGCATCTTCGACATTGCCCCTCTTCTGCAGCCGCTGTTCGAGGGCGTGATCCTGCTCGCTGCCGTCAGCATCGGCGCCTTGGGTATGCTGCGCGTCAAGAACACGTTGGAGCTGTTTCGATGACGGCGGCCTCATTCAGCCTCTCGCGCGACGATCGCCCGATCCTGATAGCGGCGCTGTTCATCGTCGTCATTCTCGTCGCGGGTACGGTTTACACGTTCGCCCGTTTCGGCAGCGCTCCCCTGTTGTCTCCGGCCTATCTTCTGCAGCAATTGCAGATCGGTGCGTTCCTCGGGATCGTCTCGGCCGGCATGATGATCGTGATCCTGATCGCGCAGATCGATCTGTCGGTGCCCTGGACGCTCGCCGCCGCGGCCATGATGGCGACCTCGGTCGGCGGTCCTCTCGCAATTCCGGTCGGCCTCGGGGTCGGCGTTCTGGTCGGGCTCGTCAACGGCGTCGGGGTCGCGTATCTGCGGGTCCCCTCGATGATCTTTACGCTGGGCGTGAATGCCGTGATGCGCGGCCTGATGGTCGCGCATACTGGCGGCTACGCACCGCAGACCGGGGCGACCGACCTGATGCGGATGCTGGCGGGCGATCGTACGCTCGGCATTCCCAACGCGCTGTTCGTCTGGGCCGCGGTGTCCGTGCTGGTGGTCGTCATCCTGCAGCGCATGTCGCTCGGCCGCTACATCTACGCCATCGGCAACAAGGAGGCGGCGGCCTATCTCGCCGGCGTCAACACGCGCCGCGTCACGGTGGTCTGCTTCGTCCTCTGCGGCCTTGCTGCCGCGCTCGCGGGCGTGCTGCTCGCCGGCTATTCCACCAAGGCCTACCAAGGCATGGGAGACGCCTATCTGCTGCCCTCGATCGCCGCCGTCGTGATTGGAGGCACGAACATCCTCGGCGGCCGCGGCCGCTATCTCGGTACGCTGATCGGCGTCGTCCTGATCGTGCTCCTGAACAGCGTATTGTCGATCATGGAGATGCCGGAGGCGGGCCGGCAGGTGATCTACGGTCTCGTTATCATCTTCATGCTGCTCGTCTACGGGCGGGGCGAACGCGTCATGAGCTAGACGGCCGGCCCAAGTAGCCCGTCGTCTTTGCGAATTGGAAACCCTCGCAAATGATCCGAAAAGCTTGGCGAATCGAACTGCCTTGCTCGGCGTCGTATCGGCAGAGATCACGCATCATGAGCGACATCGAGGTCAGAGACCAGCAAGTCCGGATCGCGCGCTATCGCTCTCTGGAGCGCGACGTAGCCGATCCTCTAGCCATACGCCAGCTTCACACCATCATCGAGGAGCTCGAATCCGATCTGCGTGGCGGCGGGGGACCTGATGGTCCGCCAAAGCACCGGCAGAACAGTTAAGGATGGCGCCGCACGCCACCCCGCAACGCGTTTTCCCTTACACGGCCGCGCGCGTATTGAGGAAGATCGAATACAGCGAAGTCTGTCCGCAAATGTAGAGGCGGTTGCGCTGCGGACCGCCGAAACAGACATTCGCCACGATCTCGCCAATCGGAATCGTCCCGATATGTGTCCCGTCGGCTGCATAGCAGAACACGCTCTGTCCCGCTGACGTCCAGATGTTGCCGTGGATGTCGCAGCGAAACCCGTCATAGAGTCCGTCGGGGCAGGTGGAAAACAGCGAGGGCTCAGCGACCTTGTTTCCCTGGACCTTGTAGGACCAGATCGTCGCGGGCAGCCCGTCGACGTGGGTCGCGCCGGTATCGGCGACATAAAGCAGCTTCTCGTCTGGCGAGAACGCCAGCCCGTTCGGTTGCACGCGGTCAGAGACGACGAGGCTGATCTCGCCGCCCGCTGGATCGATCCGGTACACGTTGGAGGCGCCAATCTCGGATTTGGTCTGCTGGCCCTCGTAATCGTTGTCGATGCCGTATGTCGGATCCGAAAACCAGATCGAGCCGTCCGATTTCACCACGACATCGTTGGGCGAGTTCAGCCGACGCCCTTCGAACTGCTCGGCAAGCACCGTGATGGAGCCGTTATGCTCGGTCCGGGTGACGCGGCGCATGAAGTGCTCGCAAGTGACCAGCCGCCCCTCGCGATCGGTCGTGTTGCCGTTCGAGTTGAAGCTCGGCGAGCGGAACACCGACACCGATGAATCGGTCTCGTCGAAGCGCATCATTCGGTTGTTCGGAATGTCGGACCAGATCAAATAGCGGCCGGCCGGAAAGTAAGCGGGTCCTTCGGCCCAGCGGCAGCCGCTGGTGAGTTTTTCGAGATTGGCGTGACCGAAGACCAGGCGGGCAAAGCGTGCGTCGTGCGTGACATAGGGGAGCATTGTTCCTCCTCGTTGCCGCAGGTCGTGAAGTGCCCGCGTGCCGGTTCCGCTTTTCTTAGCAACCCGACTGTATGAGTGGAATAGTCTTGTACGAGATCCGTAATCTCCGCGTTGACACCTGACGGCAAATACATACGCTGCGCGTCGCTGCAATGAGACCAGCGCGCGATCGAGGCGCGGAGAAGGAAGAGCAATTCACCATGGTTTCGCAATCAGCTTTGCCGCGCCGCACACTTGGCCGGACCGGTCTCGAAGTCTCTATCCTCGGGTTCGGAACCGCACCGCTTGGCGATCTTTTTCTCGAGCTCGACGACCAGACTGCGATTGCCGCTGCGAGCCGCGCCTTCGAACTCGGCATCAATTTGCTCGATACATCGCCGCACTATGGCAATGGCCTGTCGGAGCATCGCTGCGGAACGGCGCTTCGGCGCGTGCCGCGCAAGGACGTGGTGCTTTGCACCAAGACCGGCCGCTGGATGGATCCGTTTCACCAGCCGGAAACTCGGTCCGGATTTGTTGGCGGACAGCCGCACCGGGCCGTAGTCGACTATTCCTATGACGGCACCATGCGTTCGGTCGAGCAGTCGCTGTTGCGGCTTGGCGCCGACCGTATCGATCTGCTGCTGATCCATGATGTCGATGTGTGGACCCACGGCAAGGACGCGATCGAGGATCGGTTTCGCGAAGCGATGTCCGGGGCCTATGTAGCGCTGGACAAACTTCGTTCTGAAGGTGTGGTCGCGGGCATCGGAATCGGCGTCAACGAGGCCGAGATGTGCGTGCGCTTTGCGCAGGCCGGATCCTTCGAGGTAATGCTGCTCGCCGGGCGCTATTCGCTGCTTGAGCAGCCAGCACTCGAGGAGTTCATGCCGCTGGCCCTGAAGCAGGGCATCGCGGTGCTGCTCGGCGGCGTGTTCAATTCGGGGATTCTGGCGACGGGCGCCATTAAGGGCGCCAAGTACAATTATCAGGATGCGCCGCCGCAGATCCTTTCGAAGGTTGCCGAAATCCAGCGCATCTGCGCAGCTCATGACGTAGCACTGCCGACGGCAGCTCTACATTTCGCGCTCGGCCATCCCGCGGTCGCGAGCGTGGTCCTCGGGGCGCATAATGCGCAGGAGGTCGAGCGCAACGTGGCAGCGCTGACCGCCTCAGTGCCAGCCGCGCTCTGGAGCGATCTCAAGGCCGCGTCCCTGCTGGAATCGGAAGCGCCCGTTCCGAGGTAGACCGGATGAACACGCTTGAATCGGTACAAGCCGAGGACTCGGATCACCTCTCTCCGCGCGGGAGAGGTGCACCGCAACGGCTCCGGCGGAGCTGACGGACCCCTGACTATTTCATCACGGCCTATCGGTGTTTTCGACGCACGCAGAGACTCGCTTCTACGTGAATGCAGGGCGATGGCGCGCCGAGATACCGGGAGAAGTCACCAAGACGGCGGCGCTAACCAACCCACGGGCGGCCAATCCTGATTTCGTACTGCAAAATCAACGGCGCAACATCGACACGGTTCGGCTTGCCAACGAGACGACCTTGCGATTCGATGCCACGTACAAGGAGCCGGCGCTGCTGTGCACTCACACGTCGCAGGGCGACGCCGTTGACGTCGGGCGGCTCGCCGCCACCCAGTCCTGTCGTGCGATGCCCGGTGCTCGTCGGCACGCCAGTTCTGCCCGCAGCGCAGATCCGAAGTGGGCTTGTTGGGCGTCGATCTCGCTCTTCAGAGTTGCCTACTAGACCCAAGTGCTTCATTGCAAAGCGCGCCCAGCGAACTTCTTCGGCCGAGACTTCAATGCCGTGCACCGCTGCAGCATGCGTAGCGACGGTTCGAATGAAGGAGAAGTCGATCGCCAATGTTGCCGGCCCGGCACCTTGCTTCGCTCGCTTCCGACCAAACTCAATCAGTCGCTCACGGTTGAGTTGGGACAGTTTCCCTGTTCCCAATGACTCTTTCAGGGCCTCCAATACGGTGGCTTTGGAACGTCGGGGAGGCCCACTTCGTGCCTGTCCTTTATATGTAGGTCGGTGGTGTCGCCGAACGTTCGAGCCTGCACAGCAGCCTTCGGTTTTGGTGATCCCTTGCGATCGATGTTCGCTCCATGTCGAGCGCCCAATCTTCACCGTCCTTGCGACGGCGAAAGGTCTCTGACACATAGCGGTTCTTGCGACGGACCTGGCCGCGCTAGTTCCCGGAGGGCAACTGAGTGAAGCTGGCCAGGGCCGTGTGCACTCCCCAGTCGTGTGCGCTACGTGTGCACCGAAAGGTCAAAACAGGTACAAACGTGTGCAATTTCGGCTAGTTTGGAGTGCACACGTTCATGCTTCTTGCTATTGAGCATATAGGTTAAGTAATTGAAATATCACAACCATACCTTTTCCGTGGCCCCCATGATGGATTGGACCGACCGGCATTGCCGGGTGTTCCATCGTCACCTGACGCGGCGGGCGCTGCTGTATACGGAGATGCTGACCACTGGTGCCATCATTCATGGTGACCGGGAGCGGCTGCTTGGGTTCGACCTGGTCGAGCACCCGGTCGCGCTTCAGCTCGGCGGGTCGGATCCGCGCGAGCTGGCGCTGGCGGCGCGGATCGGCGAGGAGTTCGGTTATGACGAGATCAACCTCAACGTCGGCTGCCCCTCCGACCGCGTGAAGGACGGCCGTTTCGGCGCTTGCCTCATGGCAGAGCCTGATCTCGTGGCGAGGTGCGTCGAGGCGATGAAGGGTGCGGTTGCCGTGCCCGTCACGGTGAAGTGCCGCATCGGTATCGACGACCAGGATCCGGAAGTCGCGCTCGACAACCTTGCGCACGCGGTCGTTGACTCCGGCTGCGATGCGTTGATCGTGCATGCCCGGAAAGCATGGCTCAGCGGTTTGTCACCGAAGGAGAATCGCGACATCCCGCCGCTCGACTATGATCGCGTCTATCGCCTCAAGCGCGCGATGCCGGATGTGCCTGTCATCATCAACGGCGGCATCCCCGGCGTCGACGAGGCAAGGGCACATCTCGATCACGTTGACGGCGCGATGCTTGGACGAGCCGCCTATCAGGAGCCGTGGCGGCTGCTCTCGGTCGATACCGACATTTTCGGCGAGGCGGCGCCGCTTGCCTCGATGCAGGATGCGCTCGAAGCAATGATGCCCTACATCGAGCAGCAGCTCGCGCGCGGCACGCGGCTGCACTCCATGACGAGGCATTTCGTCGGCGCATTCCACGCCGTACCCGGCGCGCGCGCCTTCCGCCGGCATCTTGCCGAGCAGGGGGTAAAGCCGGGCGCCGGCCTCGAGGTGCTACGCGATGCGATTGCGCGTGTCGGTGCGCGCGCGCCGGCGGAGGCGGCGGCCTAGCCGCGCCACATGGCGAGCCGGATTGCAAGAGTCTAGTCGACTGCCAGGCGCGAGCGGCGGCGACTGGTCTGGAGCTCCGGATAACCGGTGAGCATCAGCCTGTCGGCGCGCACGCCCCAGCTCTCCAGGCGATCGAGGAAGCTCATGCCGAGCAGGTTGGTCTTCATCTGCCCGCGCTGCACGACGAGGGCCGGCACCGATTTTTCGACGAGGTGGCCGACGGAGAGGCGGTCGATCGTGAGGCGGGCCGCCTTGGTGTGACCGCCCGCGGTTTCGAGATCGACGTCGTACTCGAGCATCTCGAGTGGCAGCCCGATCGCTTTTGCGGTTTCCCAGGTCAGCACCACCGAGGTCGCTCCGGTGTCGATGACCATCGGTGCGGCCACGCCGTTGATCTTCGCGCGCAGCGCGAATTCGCCACCCTGGCCGCGCTGAATCTGCACGGCGGGGGCGGGCGCTGCAGTCTGCGTGCGAAAGATATGCGAGACCTTGCTGCTCGCGCGCGCGATCTGGTCGGAATCGCCATAGGCGACGACGGCACCTGCCGTGCAGGCGAGCATAATGAGAACGAGCAGGAACCGGATCATTGCGCATCTCCAGATGCGCGCCGACCGGTCAGGTTCGTTTCGGCGATTCCGCGATGGGCGCAAGTCCAACCTGATTCATGCGCGCCGGCAACAGCGCCGTGAGCGCGAGCCGTTCCGCGCTCTCCATGGCGTGCCAGCGCGCGATCTCCGGCAATGTGCGTCCGCAGCCGAAGCACAGCCTGGTCTTGGGATCGATCATGCAGACGGCGACGCACGGCGTTTCTTTGCTCATTCGGACATAGTGGCGGATGGTCGGGCATGTCTGCAAGCATCTCGTTACGAGCCCGTACCTGCGCTCATGATCGGCTTGCGACGGGGCCGGCGCTTCTCGTCCGCTACCGCGGAACTCTCGGGTTGGAGCGGCGGAGAATCATCCGACATCGGCGCCAGCGCGCTCATCACGCGCTCGGGCGGGAAGGTGACGATCACTTCGGTGCCGATGCGCAGCTTCGATTTCAGCGTGAACGTACCGCCATGCAGGTCGACCAGATTCTTGGCGATCGGCAGGCCGAGACCGGCGCCCTGTTCGGCCGACTTGATCGAATTAGAGCCTTGGCCGAACGAGGCCAGCACGACCGGGATCTCGTCCTCGGGGATTCCGGAGCCGGTATCCTTCACCGAGAGATATTGTCCGCCTGAGGCCGTCCAGCCGGCCTTGAGCCAGATCTCGCCGCCCTGCGGAGTGAACTTGATCGAGTTGGAGAGCAGATTGAGCACGACCTGGCGGATCGCGCGCTCGTCGGCCCAGAGCCGCGGCATTGCCTGCTCGAACACTTCGTGGATGGTGATGCCACGGCTCGAGGCGCGCAGCTTCATCAGATGATGGCAATCGGCGACGATGCCGACCAGCGAGACCGCTTCCTCGTTGAGCTCGTAACGGCCGGCCTCGATCCGCGACAGATCGAGGATCTCGTTGATGAGATTGAGCAGGTGGACGCCGGAATTGTGGATGTCGGCCGAGTACTCCTTGTAGACCGGCACGGCATGCGCACCGAAAATCTCGCTCTTCATCACCTCGGAGAAGCCGAGTATCGCGTTGAGCGGCGTCCGCAGTTCGTGGCTCATCTGCGCCAGAAAGCGCGACTTGGCGACATTGGCGGATTCGGCGCGGTGGCGCGCTTCGTCCGAGATCGCCTTGGCTTGTTCGAGCTCGCCGATCAGCGCGTCCTTCTCGGCGCGCGCCTCGAGCGTGGCGAAGGTCGAAGAGTGCAGGCGGTGAGCCAGCAGCACGAAATAGCCTTCGGCGGCGAGGGCGAGCGCGGCCAGGATGTAATTGTCCAGCGAGCCGGTCATCACGAAGCTCAGCGCCATCGCGACCGCGACCGGTGCAGTGGCGGCGAGGGCGGCGATCGGCAGATTGGCGGCCAGCATGCTCGATACTGCGATCACGAGCAGCATCAGGAACATCATCAGCGATTCCGTGATCGTGTCGAGCACGGGATGGATCAGGATCGCCATCCAGCAAAGGCCATAGAGCAGGTCGAGCACGACGAAGCGCGTCTGCCATGCGCGCGTTGCCGCGGGCGAGGCGGGCTCGGCCAGGAAGCGGTGGCAGCTGCGGATCATCGCGGCATGGATGCACAGCATGCCGGCGGTCCAGGCCGCGGCCGGGATCGGCTGCATCCACAGCCCAAACAGCACGCCTGTCGCGACCACAAGCAGCATCACGACATAGGAGGCCGACAGCCGGGTCTGGGCGTAATGGCGCAGCATTTCGGCGTCGAAAGCCGGCCGGGTTCCACTGGTCGACGTTAACTTGTCGCGCGCCTCGCGGACCCGCTGTGCCGCAGCCCGGCGATGGCTCGCCGACGGCAGGCTCACCGGCTCGGCCGGAAGCTGCACAACCTCGGGCTTTTCAGCGGGTTTACTCATCGCACAACAACAATTCCTGCCCGCGCGGGGCGGGCCTTCTGCATTGTCTATCTCTGGCAAGAAATCCTTAAGAGGTGACTTAAGGAGCTAAAGAATTACGTTAACCCGGCGTTAATTTTGGATCCGGCGTGAGCCGCTCAATGCAGCGCCGCGTGCTGCGCGATGTACACCACGGCGCCCGCGAGATAGCCGGCGAGCGCGGGAACGGCGATGCGGCGGGCGTACCAGAGGAACTCGATGCGCTCGAGCCCCATGGCCGCGACGCCTGCGGCCGAGCCGATGATCAAGATCGAGCCGCCGGTTCCGGCGCAATAGGCGATGAACTCCCAGAGGAAGCTGTCGGGTGGATAATGCGCCAGGTCGTACATACCCATCGTCGCGGCGACCAGCGGCACGTTGTCGATGACGGCGCTGAGCAGCCCGAGCACGATCACGATGATGTCCTGTCGACCGATCGCGGTGCCCAGCCATTTGGCCACCATAGAGAGCAGGCTGGCATGTTCGAGGCAGGCGACCGCGAGCAAGATGCCGAGGAAGAACACGATCGAGCCCATGTCGATCCGCGTCAGGGCATTCGCAAGCGTGAGCGGACCGCGGACATGCTCATCCTTGTCGCGATGAACGATCTCGCCGACCAACCATACGATGCCAAGCCCAAGCAGGACGCCCATGAAGGGCGGCAGGTGCGTGACCGTCTTGAAGGCGGGCACCGCGATCAGGACGCCGAGTCCGAGATAGAACATCACGTTCCGCTCGAACGGATCGACGCTTTGCAATCCGTCCTCTTTCGGCGGCGGTGCGATGGTCTTGCCCTTGAGTGAAAAGCTGATGAATGCGAGCGGCACGAGAAGGTTGAGCAGGGAGGGCAGGAACACCGCGCCCATGATTTTCAGGGGCGAAATCTGTCCGCCGATCCACAGCATCGTCGTGGTGACGTCGCCGATCACGGTCCATGCACCACCGGCATTTGCGGCGATGACGATGAGGGAGGCGAACAGCAGCCGGTCGTCGCGCTTGGCGATCAACCGCTGGATCAGCGAGACCATGACAATGGTGGTGGTCAGATTGTCGAGAATGGCACTGAGGAAGAAGGTCACGAAGCCAATCAGCCATATCAGACGGACCTGGCTGGTCGTGCTGATGCGGGAGGTGATGACCTCGAAACCGTCATGGGCGTCGATCACTTCGACGATGGTCATCGCGCCAATCAAGAAGAACACGATCTGCGCGGTGGCGGCGACGGACTCATCGAGCTGACGGCCGACCAGCGTGTGGTCGCCGGTCGCGAGCGCATAGATTGTCCAGAGCACGCCTGCGCCGAGTAGCGCAGACGCGCTCTTGTTCACCCCGATCGGATGCTCGAGCGCGATCGCCGCATAGGCGAGGACGAAGATTGCGGCGAGTGCGATCAGCAAGGCAGGATCACTTCGTCAGGCGTCAGCGATTAAGGCGCGCGAGCAGGCTCGACGTATCCCAGCGCTTGCCGCCCATCTTCTCGACCTCGGAGTAGAACTGGTCGACCAGCGCGGTCACCGGCAAATTGGCGCCATTGCGGCGGGCTTCGGCCAGCGAGATCGAGAGATCCTTGCGCATCCATTCGACCGCGAAGCCGAAATCGTATTTGTCGTCGTTCATGGTCTTGTAGCGGTTCTCCATCTGCCAGGACTGCGCGGCGCCCTTTGAGATGGTTTCGATCACGGCGGCGACGTCGAGGCCACTCTTCTTGGCGAAGTGAATGCCCTCGGAGAGGCCCTGGACGAGGCCGGCGATGCAGATCTGGTTGACCATTTTGGTCAGCTGGCCGGAGCCGGCGGGCCCCAGCAATTTGCACATCCGCGCATAGGCGCTTGTGATGATCGGCTCGGCGCCGGCATAGGCGTCCTGCGCGCCGCCGCACATCACCGTCAGCACGCCGTTCTCGGCGCCGGCCTGGCCGCCGGACACGGGTGCGTCGATGAACTTGAAGCCGGCCTTGGTCGCGGCAGCATCAAGCTCTCGCGCGACCTCGGCGGAAGCGGTGGTGTGGTCGACGAAGGTCGCCCCCTTCTTCATGCCGGCAAACGCGCCGTCGGCACCGATCGTGACCGCGCGCAGATCGTTGTCGTTGCCGACGCAGCACATCACGAAGTCCTGGCCCTCGGCCGCGGCCTTCGGGGTCGCCGCGGTCTTGCCGCCGAACTTGTCCGCCCACTCCTTCGCCTTGGCCGCGGTGCGGTTATAGACGGTGACCTCATGGCCCCCTTTTTTCACGAGGTGTCCGGCCATGGGGAAGCCCATCACGCCGAGACCGAGGAAAGCGACTTTAGCCATCTGTGGTACCTTGTCCGTAGTTTGGGTTTTACGGTTCTTGCCGGGCGAGGGGCGCCCGGTTCCGCCATTGCGGCAGATCGGCCGCACCATAAACCCTTGAGGCCGGAGGGCAACGGCTTCGTTTGGTCCCCGTCTGTGCTAGGATGGCGGACCTAAGGACTTCAAGAAAAGGGAGCGAAGGCATGGGCGGCGTAAGCGCGGGCGTGCTCGATCATTTCAACATCCGGACCCGGAATCTGGCCGAGACCGTCCGCTTCTACGAGGACGTGCTGGGCCTGGAAAAAGGCCCCCGGCCGAATTTCGCCTTCCCCGGCGCCTGGATGTACAGCGAGGGTAAGCCGGTGGTGCACCTCGTCGATATTTCTCCGACTGCCGAGCCACAAAAGCCGGATTCCGGCGTTGTCCACCATGTCGCCTTCGCCAGCCGCGGGTTTGACGGCATGAAACAACGGCTGGCCTCGAAGGGGATGAAGTTCGACTCCCGCCAGGTGCCCGGCGGCGAGCTCTGGCAGATCTTCGTCCACGACCCCAACGGGGTCATGATCGAGCTCAACTACGAGGCGGCCCTGGAGCAGGGCGCGGCGCCCGCCGAGATGGCTGACGATATCGGCAGGCAGTAGCCTTTTGGGCGTTTCCGCTCTAATGGGGCATCTTGAATTCTAGGAGATGCGCTTTGAGCGTGACGCAGCAACAGGTTCTCGACAGCCTCGCCAGGATCAAGTCGCCCCGCGGGGTCGCGCTCACCAATGCCAATGTGCTGAGCGCGATCAGCGCGGCCGATGGCAAGGTGTTCTTCTCGATCAATGTCGATGCCGCCGAGGCGCGAGCCTGGGAATCCGTCCGGGCCGAGGCCGAGGCCGCGGTCCGTGCCATTCCCGGCGTCACCACGGTCATGGTGGCGCTCACGGCCGAGCGCAAGGCCGGCGCGGCACCACCACCGCCGCCAACTCCCAGCCGCGGTACGCCGGGCGTGCAGCCGGTCCACGCCCACAAGCCGCCGCCGCAGGGCGGCGCCCAATCGCCGATGGCGCGGCAGTCCGAGATTCCGGGCGTCGCGGCCGTGATCGCGGTCGCCTCGGGCAAGGGCGGCGTCGGCAAGTCCACCACCGCACTCAATCTTGCGCTGGGCCTGCGCGATCTCGGCCTCAAGGTCGGGCTGCTCGATGCCGACATCTACGGCCCCTCGGTGCCGCGGCTGACGGGCCTTCACGAGAAGCCGGAGCTGGATGGCGAGCGCAAGATGATTCCGCTCAGGCGCTTTGGCCTGGCCATCATGTCGATCGGCTTCCTGGTGGAGGAAGAGACCGCGATGATCTGGCGCGGGCCGATGGTGATGTCTGCGGTGACGCAGATGCTGCGCGACGTCGCATGGGGCCAGCTCGACGTTCTCGTCGTCGACATGCCGCCAGGCACCGGCGATGCCCAGCTCACGCTGGCTCAAAACGTCCCTTTGAAGGGCGCCGTGATTGTCTCGACCCCACAGGACCTGTCGCTGATCGACGCAAGGCGGGGGCTCGCGATGTTCAAGAAGGTCAACGTGCCCGTGCTCGGCATCGTCGAGAACATGAGCTATTTCCAATGTCCGCAATGCGGCACGAAATCCGACATTTTCGGCCATGGGGGCGCGCGCCACGAGGCCGAGAAGCTTGGTGTACCGTTCCTCGGCGAGATCCCCCTGCACATGGCGATTCGCGCCACCTCGGACGCCGGCACGCCCGTGGTGGACAGCGAGCCGGACGGCCCCCATGCGGCGATCTACCGCGCCATTGCGGGACAGGTGCGAGACCAGCTCAAGGGCGTCATCGCCGCGGCCTGAGTGGATCCAAGCAATCCCTTCAAACCAATAGGCTGGGGACATGCGACTTTCGTAGAGCCCTGTCATGCCAATGTCGCGTTTCGAAAGCGGGGCTTCCGTGTTAAAGGCCCACGGCAGTCAAGCCCCTTCGGTTCGACGCGGCCCAAGAACGCGTCGCCGGAATGAGCGGCAGCAAAGAGGAAGTTAGGGGAAACGCCCCAACAAGGAGAGACTGAAGATGAAGCGTCGTGATTTTCTGAAAGTGTCGGCAGCAGGCGCGGCGGCGACCGCCGCGGTGGCCTCGCCGGCGATCGCGCAGTCCTCGCCCGAGATCAAGTGGCGCCTGACGTCGAGCTTCCCGAAGTCGCTTGACACCATCTATGGCGGTGCCGAGCAGATGGCGAAGTACGTCGCCGAGATGACCGACAACAAGTTTCAGATCCAGGTCTTCCAGGCGGGTGAAATCGTCCCGGGCCTGCAGGCGCTGGATGCGACGCAGAAGGGCACCGTCGAGATGTGCCACACGGTGTCGTATTACTACGTCGGCAAGGACCCGACCTTCGCGATCTTCGCGTCGGTGCCTTTCGGCCTGAACGCACGCCAGCAGAATTCCTGGCTGTACCAGGGCGGCGGCAACGAGCTCGCCAACGAGTTCTTCAAGAAGTCGAGCGTGGTGGGCTTCCCATGCGGCAACACCGGCACCCAGATGGGCGGCTGGTTCCGCAAGGAGATCAAGACCGTTGCCGACCTCTCGGGCCTCAAGATGCGCATCGGAGGCATCGCCGGCCAGGTGCTCCAGAAGGTCGGCGTGGTGCCGCAGCAGCTCGCCGGCGGCGACATCTATCCGTCGCTCGAGAAGGGCACCATCGACGCGGCCGAATGGGTCGGTCCCTACGACGACGAGAAGCTCGGCTTCGCCAAGGTCGCGAAGTACTACTACTACCCCGGTTTCTGGGAAGGCGGTCCGACCGTTCACGCCTTCGCCAACATCGACAAGTGGAACGAGCTGCCGAAGAACTACCAGGCGATCCTCACCAACGCGACCGTCAACACCAACACCTGGATGGCCGCGCGCTACGACATGGTGAACCCCGGCGCCCTGAAGCGTCTGGTCGCCGGCGGAACGCAGCTTCGCCCGTTCACCAATGAGGTTCTGGAAGCCTGTCTCAAGGCGACCAACGAATTGTGGGGCGAGATCTCAGCCAAGAATCCCGACTTCAAGAAGTCGATCGACGCCATGCAGGCCTACCGCTCCGACGAATATCTGTGGTGGCAGGTTGCCGAGTACACCTACGACAGCTTCATGATCCGCTCGCGCACCCGCGGCTGATCTTCGAAGCAGTAGCAAGACGACACGCCCGGTCTCGTTCGCGAGGCCGGGCTTTTTCTACGGGACGACGCGATCGGAATAGGCGAGACGGAAGCCGCCGAGCGGCGTCGTCGCCGGGGTACGGGTGGGGCGCCCAACAAAAAATCTGAAAAACAACCCCATGCACAGTAGACGAGGGGTGAGCGGACAAGGCGCCGCGAGTGCAGCCAACAGCTTGATGCGATGGAGCTAATTGGCAGGCACGCCCGAGCATCGCGCCGTCGAGGGCAACTTCGCATTTTTGGGCGTCAAAGCGGGCAGGCGCGCGTGCTTCAGCGAGATCGTTTGACTCGTCGGGCAAAACAGTGGCATAAAGGCATTATCGCAAAATCCGAAATTGGCGCCTCGGTGGCAGCCGGGGGTTGATGATGAGCTTCGATCCCGATGAGGTTCGAAGCGCATTGCGCAAGGCCTGGTCGTTGGCAACCGCCAGTCAATGGACGGCGAGCAATCCGGCGGCAGGGCAATGCAACGTCACCTCGCTGCTGATTCACGAGCTCTTCGGCGGCGAGGTGCTGAGGACGCCGCTGCCGGCCGGCGACCATTTTTACAATCGTATCAAAGGCCAGCGGTATGACTTCACGGCGAGCCAGTTCGATCAGCCGATTGCTTACAAGGATTCGTCCGCAAGCCGTGCCGATGCGGAACGGGGAGCGACAAGCGATGAACTGGGCGGACTCAGAGTCGCTTTTCACGAGCATCGTACGAAGTAAAGCCAAGGGGCGCCAATCGCAGACGGGTGACAGGAGTGGGCGCGGGAAATCAGCTGAACATCAATTCGCAAGACGGTCTTTGCTCATGCGCAGGATGACCACCACACCTTCTTCCGACCAGTCAAAAGTTATAGCCCCGCCAAGCTGGGCGGCCATACTTCGGTGCACCAACTTGCTTCCAAAGCCTTCGAGCTTTGTTGGAGCGACAACGGGAGGACCGCCCCGCTCCGTCCACTTGACCACGACCTCGTCCTCGTGGGCGTTGCACGACACGTCCAGGGTGCCGCTTGATAGAGACAGCGCACCGTATTTCGCAGAGTTGGTTGCCAGTTCATGCATCACCAAGGCGAGTGCTGTGCTGGAAGTCTCTCCCACGTTCATCTTGGGGACCGAGACACGAATACGAACGCTGGCTCCCTTTTCATCGTACGGCGCAAGCAGAACAGAGATGAGGTCTCCAAGAAGCGTTCCCTCTCTATTTCGTCCTAGTACCGGACGAACAAGGTCCTGAGCACGCCCAAGGGCGATCAGGCGACTGGTCAGTTCCTGGGCCATATCTTCTTTGGATGCTGCCGAGCGCGAGCTCATTTGAGTAAGCGCCGTTGCGATGGTTAGAAGGTTTTTCAGGCGGTGGCTCATCTCGCCCGCCAGTAGCTCGTTGGCTTCCTCAGCTTGCTTGCGTTGGGTTACATCTAGGAAAATACCGAACATGGTTCGATCGGCTATATCGGCATCGTCGCCTTGGCCCCGAGCGGAAATCCAACGGATATCGCTTCCCGTCAGAATACGAAAATCTATTTCGTAGGAGCCTACGACTGCGCGAGTAGCCGCAAATGCCGATCTCACCCTCTCGAGATCTGCGGGGTGGATGTTTTTGGACAGTATCTCGAACGTAATTTTCTGCTCGCCCTTGGGCACCTCCCAAAGGTCGTACGCGGGTTCATCCATGGTGATGGCGTCGGTATCAACGTTCCAGGACCATAGAGCGACACCGGCGGCGCGAGTGGCAGCCCGGAGGTGCTTTTCGTGCCACAAGGGCATTGTCACCTGGCTAGGAAACATTGCGCTTTGCTTTCCCGCTTATCCGGCCAAATCGGCACCTCTGCCGACCGGTGATCGACAGATACCATACCTGGTCGAAAAGGTCTCGGTTCGACCGAAAGGGCGGGTTGAAGTGTGGTCCAGCGCCCGAGTTGGCTCAGAAGCGATCCTCCGCAAACGAGCCATGAGGTTCGCCGACGGTCATAAGCGGCGTTGTTCCTAAGTGATTACGCGTTGCTTCGCGAAACGCCCGGGCCTTCCCTTCCATGAGTCAACACGGCCTCGGCAGCAGCTTCGTCGATGGCCGCCATCACGTCAGCGGTTGCGGTTTGATGAATCATGTGTCCCGCGCCGTCGATCCGGCGCAATTTGCTCTGCTTGATCTCGCCATGCAGCCTGACCGACTGCTTGATATCGATCAGACGATCGTTCTGACCCGCGATAATGATCGTCGGCATCTTGAGTTCTGCATAGGTCTTCGAACCTGAGAATGCGGCGGGGACCAACATCGTCGCTTCGGCCGCTGCGGCCCGCATCTGTGATGGGCGGAGCGCCATTTCTTTCGGAAAGCCGGCGAACTTGTTCGGGACCGGCCGCGGGCCAAACAGCTTGCGCAACATCGCGGGCCACATCATTCGACCGGCCAACGGCGAAATCGTGGAGCTGATGACGTCGCCGACCACCGGTAGGGCGGATAGCACGGACGTAGCGCTGTCCGAGCGGGGCGTCGGGAAATAATAACCCGAGGCCAGCACGAGAGCCTGCACGAACGGAGGATGTCTTGTCGCCAGCGCAACCGCAACCGACGCTCCCCACGAATGGCCAAAGACAATCGCTTGAGAGACGCCCAACTGGTCGAGCGCCTTCTTGAACAGGTCCGCTTGGGCCTCCGGGGTCCAGACGACGTGCCTCGGCCGCGAGCTATGCCCAAAACCGGGACGATCGAACACCATGACCCTGTAGTTCTCGGCTGCGAGATCGATCAATCCACTCGAGTCGAAATCCTGGATCATGCTGCCATTGCCGTGAAACAAAACCAGCGGCTTGCCCCTGCCGCGTTCCAAATAGTGCAGGCGAACCCCCTCGACGTCGATGAACCGACCCTGCGGAGGATTATCGCGTTGCGCTTTGTTCGCGAGCCGCCGATTTATGATTGCGGTAGCCGCGATGAGAGTACCTGCAGCAGCAAACGCGGCGGCGCCCGGATGTCGCGTGATGGCGGTCAGGTAATCGGATAGAACGGAGCTGGAACGCGTTCGTCGTGCAAGCCGCATGTGCATTACCTTAGGTGGTCTGCACGACGCCCCATCAAATGAGAAATGTTGCAGCTGAGTTCAACGGTTCGCGGGGGTGTTCGTTCCTTGGAAGGGTCGATGCGACGCCGGCGGCGGGCCCAAGAGGCAAACGTCCGCCACCCGCGACCTCATCCGCACGTGCCCTGACTGGCTTACAGGAACCTGACGGAAGGGAGCGGCCGGCCCGCCGGTGCTTTTTCGCTGGCCGAGACGCCCCGGATGATGGAAGACAGCGAAGATGCGGCGGAAGCCGTGCGGTGACACCGGAACATCCCGCGGGACAATGCGATGCGCCTTTTGATCGTCGAGGACAATGCCGAGCTGTCGCGGCTCGTTGCCGGCGGGCTATCGGCGGCCGGCTATGAGAGCGACATCGTCGGCAGTGCCGCCGAAGCGCGCGAGGCGGTCAGCAGCGTCAGCTATGCCGCGATGATCCTCGACCTCGGCCTGCCCGACGGCGATGGCTTGTCGGTGCTGCGCGAGCTGCGCCGGCAGATGGAGCCATTGCCGGTGCTGGTGCTGACCGCGCGCGGCGGCTTGCAGGATCGCGTTAGCGGCCTGCGCAGCGGCGCCGACGACTATCTCGCAAAACCGTTCGCGATGGAGGAACTGGTGGCGCGGCTGGAGGCGATCCTGCGCCGTCCTGGCCAGCTGCTCGGCCGCTCGCTGCGCCTTGCCAACCTCGTCTATGACACCGAAAGCCGCCAGATCTTCGTCGACGACCAGCCGCGCATCATCTCCGCGCGCGAGACCTCGGTGCTCGAGATCCTGCTGCGCCGGCAGGGGCGGGTGGTGCCGAAGAAGAACGTCGAGGACCACATCTTCGGGCTCGACGGCGAGGTCGCCTCCAACGCGGTCGAGGTCTACGTCTCGCGGCTGCGCAAGCAGCTCGCCGAGCATGGCGCCAAGGTCGTGATCCACACCATCCGCGGCGTCGGCTATCTCATGGCCGAGGAGAAATAGCGTGGCGCGGATCGGACCTCACGCCGGATTCCGCGCCGGGATCCGTGCGAGGTCGCCGACGTTCAAATCGCTGATCTGGCGCATCGTGTTCCTGCACATCGTGGCGGTCGCGGTGGTCGCAATCTTCCTGCCGCTGGTGCTGTTCTGGCTGCTCAATTCCGAAATCGACCAGCTGCATCGCGATGCCATGCGCGCGCAGGCCGAGGTGTTGGCCGAGCGCATCGTCGCCCAGCACGACGGGTTGTTGACGTTCAACCTGCCGGACAGTCTCAAGGGCCTTTATTCGGAAGCCTATGGTCGCTACCAATACGACATTCGCGATGCCGAGGGGAATCTGCTGTTTTCGTCGCGGCGCAAGACCGGTACTGCCCCGGCCGCGCCGCCGCCGCTCTCCGAGACGATTTCAGGTGCCGGCGTCACCCGCACCATCGACGGCAAGGTGATGCGCATTCGCGTCGCGGAGGATCTGGCGCACCGCGACGTCATCATCGACGACATCGTGTCGAACTTCTTCCGGCGGGTCGGGTGGATCACCATTCCGATCCTGCTGGTCCTGCTCGGCATCGACATCATCATTTTTCGCCGCGCTGTCGCGCCGCTCTGGAAGGCCTCCGAGGAGGCGAGCAATATCGGCCCGGCGCGCACCGACATCCGCCTGCCGACGGAGCAGATTCCGCGCGAGATCATGCCGCTCGTCACCGCCGTCAACCAGGCGCTCGACCGCCTCGAGGACGGCTTTCGGGTGCAGCGGCAGTTCACCGCCGACGCCGCGCACCAATTGCGCACGCCGCTCGCGATCCTGCGCACGCGGATCGAGACGCTCGGCGACGGCGCTGCAAGGCAGGCGCTGCATGCCGACATCGAGGGCATGAGCCGCATCGTCGCGCAGCTGCTGGAGATCGCCGAACTCGACACGTTGGTGCTCGATCCCGGCGAGACTGCAGATTTGCGCGCGGTCTGCGCCGAGGTGGTCGGTTCGATCGCGCCGCTCGCGATCGCGCAGCACAAGGATATCGCGCTGAGGGGCACCGAGGCGCCGGTGCTGATCCACGGCAATGCCGTGATGCTCCAGCGCGCGATCTTCAACCTCGCCGAAAACGCCATCAAGTTCACGGCAAAGGACACGTCGGTCGATGTCGATGTGAGCGAGGACGGTGCGGTGCGCGTGCGCGATTGCGGACCGGGAATTGCGGAAGCCGAGCGCGAATTGATCTTCCACCGCTTCTGGCGCGCCGACCGTCAGCGCAGCGACGGCGCCGGCCTCGGGCTCTCGATCGTGCGCGCCGTCGCGGATGATCACGCCGCGACGGTTGCGGTGGAGAACCTTCCGGGAGGCGGCGCGCAGTTCACGCTGCGTTTCAGGCTGGCGGAGAAGTCGGGCGACGTTGAATTGAACGTGGTGCGGCACTGACGCGCCACCGTCTCCCACATCCGCCTTCGCCAAGGCTTCGGCGGACATGAGGGAAGAAGGAAGAGAGCGCTTATTTCAGCTTGCCGGTGGACAGGTCCATGATCATGCGCGTGGTTAAATAGAGACGCGGCACGATGCTGTCGAGTTTGACATATTCGGCATCATTGGAATGCGCGCCGAAACCCGACAGGCCCATGCCTTCGACCACGGCTCCGCTGGTCTTGAGCGCGGCAAACGCGGCGTCGGTGCCGCCGCCGGTCGCCTTCTCGTCGACCTTCAGGGGTAATCCGAGCTCCTGATAGATGGTCTTGCCGTAGGCCGCCACGCGGCGTGAGGCGTCGTTGGCCTCCAGCGGCGGACGACGCACCTCGAATTTGAGCGCGACCTTGGAGTCGGGCAGCAGGTGATTCTTGATCTTCTCCTGCAGCGCCTTCTCCAGCTCGTCGAAATCGGCGACCTTGAGCGCACGGGCGTCGGCCTGGGCCGTGGCCTCCGCGGGGATGACGTTGCGGTTGGTGCCGGCCTTGGAGACCGTCCAGTTCAGTTTCAGCCCCTGCTCTGGTTTGGACAGGTCCTTCATTTGCAGCAGCTGATGGGAGAGTTCGTACAGGGCATTGACGCCGCCCTCGGGCCGCGAGCCTGCATGCGACGACTTGCCCTGCACCGTGAGATAGGCCGAGCCGATGCCGCTGGTGGCCAGCCGCAGCGTGCCGTCGGTGCCGCCGCCTTCAAACGAGAACACCACGTCCTGATCCGCGGCGAACCTGGTGATGGTGCTGCGCCAGCCCGGTGAGGAGATCTCCTCGTCGCCATTGGTGAGCACCGTGAGCGTGCCGTAATCCCGGAAGCTCAGCTTCTGCAACAGCGCCACGGTATGGAGAATGAGCGCGACGCCCTGCTTGTCGTCGGCAATGCCGAGGCCGTAGGCCTTGTCGCCGTCGATGCGGAACGGTTGATCCTTCAGCATGCCCTTCAGGTACACCGTGTCCATGTGGGCGATCAGCATGATCTTCTTGCTGCCTGTGCCCTTGAATACGGCGTGTACGGCGGGACCGATCTTCTCGGGTGTGTCGTCGAGTCGATAGACGTCGGTGGGTTGCAGGATCTCCACCGTGCCGCCGAGCTGCTTGAGCTGGCCGGCAACGCGCTCGGCGATCTGGTTCAGGCCTTCGACATCCTTGCTGCCGGATTCGATGCTGACGAGATCGCGCAGCGTATCGAGCAGCGGCTGCTGCTCCTTTTGCGCCAGCGCATGGACGTCGGCCATGACATTCGCACGGGAATCCGCATGCGCCGGCAATGCCGCACACGCCAGCCAGAGCGACGCGATCAACGGACCAACGAGCGATGGAGCAGGGTGCGATCGAGACATGCGTGGCGGCCTAGGTTGGGGGAATGGCGCGGTATGCCCGTGTTTCCGGCGCTTGTCACGCGCCCGGCGCACTGGTCAGGACCGCCCAGGCGGAGATCATATGGAGCGCCAGGGCGGCTGGCCCTCTAAGCCTAAAGTCGTAGAACCGGAGGGCGCGGGAGCTGAGCATTTTCGTCCTTCACATCGTGAGGGATGGAAATCGGACGACACATGTTCCATGCTGGCGTCCAAGCCTCGGCAAGAAGGCTCACCGTCACAATCCATCAGGGTAGGAAATCATGAAAAGACGAGACTTTATCAAGGTCACCGGGCTTGGTGCGGCGGGTGTCGCCACGCTAGCCGCTCCAGCGATCGCGCAGACGACGCCCGAGATCAAATGGCGCATGCCGACGAGCTGGCCGAAATCACTCGATACGCTCTATGGCGGCGCCGAGATGATGGCCAAGATGGTCGCGGAAGCGACCGACAACAAATTCCAGATTCAGACATTTGCCGGCGGCGAGATCGTGCCGGGGCTTCAAGTGCTCGATGCCGTGCAGAACGGCACCTGCGAAATCGGCCACACTGCGTCCTACTATTATTTCGGCAAGGACCCGACCTTCACCTTCGGCTCGGCCGTGCCGTTCGGACCGAACATGCGCATCAACCAAGCCTGGTACACGCTCGGCGGTGGCAGGGACATCCTCAACGAGTTCTACAAGAAGTACAACGTCGTCTCGCTGCTTGCCGGCAACACCGGCTGTCAGATGGGTGGCTGGTTCCGCAAGGAGGTCAAGACGCCCCAGGACTTCAACGGGTTGAAGTTCCGCATCGGCGGCTTCGCCGGAAAGGTGATGGCCAAGCTCGGCGCGGTGCCGCAGCAGATCGCGGGTGGCGACATCTATCCGGCGCTGGAGAAGGGCACCATCGACGCCGCCGAATGGGTCGGACCGTATGACGACGAGAAGCTCGGCTTCGTCAAGGTCGCGCCGCATTATTACTTCCCGGGCTGGTGGGAAGGCGGGCCCATGCTTCTCGCCTTCGTCAACCAGGACAAGTGGAATGCGCTGCCGAAGCACTATCAGAGCATCCTCGAGCAGGCGGGGCACTACGCCAACAACTGGATGATGGCGAAGTATGACCAGTCTAATCCGCCAGCGTTGCGGCGTCTGCTCGCCGCCGGAGCCAAGCTGCATCCGTTCTCGCCAGAGGTCATGCAAGCCTGCTTCAAGGCGGCAAAGGAGCTGCACACCGAAGTCTCGGCCAGCAACGCGGACTTCAAGAAGGTCTACGAATCGCTGACCGCGTTCTCGAACAACGGATATCAGTGGTTCCAGGTCGCCGAAGTCGGCTATGACAACTTCATGGCGCGCAACTCGCAGAGCTGATCGCAGAGCGCACGATCCGCCCAAACGAAAAAACCCGGAGCGAAAGCTCCGGGTTCTTTTTTTCAGGCGGGCCGGGCTATTGCTTCGGCTGGCCGAAGTCGAGCGGCGGCAGATCGATCTGGGGAATCTCGATCTTGATGCTGTTGGGATCGACGGTGGACTGCACGCCCTTGTAGTGCATCACCATCGACGGGAACATGATCACGAGCAGCACCATGATCATCTGGATCACGACGAACGGCACCGCGCCCCAATAGATCTGTCCCGTCGTGACCGGCTCCATGCGCTTGCCGGTGACACGATCGGTATAGCGCTCCTTCGGCGCGACCGAGCGCAAATAGAACAGCGCAAATCCGAATGGCGGGTGCATGAACGACGTCTGCATGTTGACGCCGAGGATGACGCCGAACCAGATCAGGTCGATGCCGAGATGCTCCGCCGCGGGCCCGAGCAATGGGATCACGATGAAAGCGAGTTCGAAGAAGTCGAGGAAGAACGCCAGCACGAAGACGAAGGCGTTGACGAAGATCAGGAAGCCGACCTGGCCGCCGGGCAGGGAGGTCAGCAGGTGCTCGACCCAGACGTGGCCGCTGACGCCGTAGAAGGTGAGCGAGAACACGCGCGCGCCGACCAGGATGAAGACGACGAAGGCGGACAGCTTTGCCGTCGATTCGGTGGCCTGACGAACGAGGTCCCAGGTCAGGCGCCGCTTCGCGGCTCCGAGAATGAGGGCGCCGGCTGCACCCATGGCGCCGCCTTCGGTGGGCGTCGCGACACCGATGAAGATCGTGCCCAGCACCAGGAAGATCAGGAACAGCGGCGGCACCATGACGAAGGTGGTCTGTTGCGCCATCTTCGAGAGGAAACGGAAGCCCGTCAGCTTGTCGAGGACCCAGTTCGCGATGGCGACGAAGAACGCGAAGAGGATGCCGAAGAACATGCTGAGCACGACGAAGTCGGCGCCGTGTGTCTCCGAATTCCGCATCATGAACCAGCCGAACACGCAGCTCGCCAGGAACAGCACGCCGAGCGATCTGAGGCCGCGGTCGCCGCTCTCCTCGCGGAAACCGATGGCTTCCTTCGGCAGGCCCGGGGCGGCCTTCGGGAAAATCATGGTCACGAGGAACGCGTAACTCGCATAGAGGCCGGCGAGCACCAGGCCCGGAATGAACGCGCCCTCGTACATGTCGCCGACCGACTTGCCGAGCTGGTCGGCCATCACGATCAGGACGAGCGACGGCGGAATGATCTGCGCCAGCGTGCCGGAGGCCGCGATGATTCCGGTCGCCACGCGGCGGTCGTAGCCGTAGCGCAGCATGATCGGCAGCGAGATCAGGCCCATCGAGATCACCGACGCCGCCACGACGCCAGTCGTCGCCGCAAGCAGGGCGCCGACGAACACCACCGCGTAGGCGAGACCGCCGCGAATGGTGCCGAACAACTGGCCGATGGTGTCGAGCAGATCCTCGGCCATGCCGGAGCGTTCGAGCACCAGTCCCATGAAGGTGAAGAAGGGAATGGCGAGCAGCGTGTCGTTGTTCATCACGCCATAGACGCGCTCGGGCAGGGCCTGGAGAAAGTCCGGATGGAATTGCCCGAGCTCGACGCCGATAATCGCGAAGAACAGGCCGACGGCGCCGAGCGAAAATGCAGCCGGGTAGCCGAGCAGCAGCACGATCACCAGCGTCGCGAACATGATTGGCGCCATATTGGCGACGATAAACGCGGTCATTGAATCCCCCTACGATGCCGCTTGGCGATCACTTCTGTTCGATCGCTTCGACGAGATGCTCGACTTCGGCCTCCAGCGCCGAAATCTGCGACTCGTGGGGATCCGGAATCATGCCACGCATGACGGCGATCCGTTTGATCAGTTCGGAGACGCCTTGAACAAGCAGGAACGCGAAGCCGATCATGATGAGCGACTTGGCCGGCCATTGCGGCAGGCCGCCCGCATTACCGGATTGCTCGTTGATCTGAAGCGAGCGCAGGAAGAACGGTACCCCGGTCACGATCATGACAACGGTCAGCGGGATCAGGAAGAAGATGTGCCCGATGATGTCGATGATGTTGCGAGCCCGCTTCGGCATCATGCTGTTGAAGATGTCGATCCGGATGTGCTCGTTGTCGAGCAGCGTCCAGGACGCGCACAGCAGGAACACGATGCTGAAAAGCACCCATTGCAGCTCGAGCCACGAGTTGGAGGACGTGTCCAACGTCTTTCGAATGATCGCATTCACCGCCGAGATGACGACGGCGACCAGGATCAGCCAAGCCAGACGCTTGCCCGTCCAACGTGTGAACGCGTCAATTCCATTGCTCAGCTTCAGGAGCGCTTGCAAGATTGGTCCTCCCCGATTTGCCCCGGCCGTCTTGACTGCGCCGAGTGGCGCGTTGGCTTGTCTCGCCGCGCAGGCATGAGGCAGCCGCACCAAACCAGCGAGTTTGCCGCCAGTCAATCGGAAGTTTGTTGATAGTTAAGGGGAATAAGCCGCGGCCGGGCAGCCGATGCTAGCCGCCGGTGACGCTCATGTGCCTGCTGACGCTGGGGCGGTCGTGGCGGCGGTCGATGATGAAATCGTGGCCCTTGGGCTTCAGCCCAATGGCGCGGTCAATCGCATCCGCAAGCAGCGAATCGTCGTCCGATGCACGCAGAGGTTTGCGCAAATCGGAGGCATCCTCGTGGCCGAGGCAGGTGTGCAGCGTTCCCGTGCAGGTGACGCGCACGCGGTTGCAGGATTCGCAGAAATTATGAGTCATCGGGGTGATGAAGCCGAGCTTGCCGCCGGTCTCGGCGACGCTGACATAGCGCGCCGGCCCGCCGGTGCTCTCGGCCAGATCCGTCAGCGTGAACTGCTGGGCGAGGCGCGCGCGCACCAGCGACAGCGGCAAATATTGATCGATTCGTCCCGATCCGATCTCGCCCATCGGCATGACCTCGATCAGCGTCAGCCCCATGCTCTTGCCGTGGGCCCAGCGCATCAGGTCGGGAAGTTCGTCCTCGTTGAGGTTCTTGAGCGCCACGGCGTTGATCTTGACCGCGAGGCCTGCAGCGCGTGCCGCCTCGATGCCCTCCAGCACCTTGTCGATCTCGCCCCACCGGGTGATCTCGCGAAACTTCTGCGGGTCGAGCGTATCGAGGGAGACGTTGATGCGGCGGACGCCGCAATCGGCAAGCTCGGTTGCGTGTTTCGCAAGCTGGGTGCCGTTGGTGGTCAGCGTCAGCTCGCTCAGCGCGCCGCTCTTGAGATGCCGCGACAGCGAGCGCACCAGCGTCATCACGTTGCGGCGGACCAGCGGCTCGCCGCCGGTGAGCCGCAGCTTCTTCACGCCCTTGGCAATGAAGGCCGAGCAGAGCCGATCGAGTTCCTCCAGCGTCAGCAGGTCCGCCTTGGGCAGGAACGTCATGTCTTCCGACATGCAGTAGAAGCAGCGCAGGTCGCAGCGGTCGGTGACAGACACGCGCAAATACGAGATGGTCCGTCCGAACGGATCGGTCATCGCGCTCGACAGCGCGGCGCGGGGGCTCGCGGAAAGTCCGTTCATACCAAATGCCTTGTCACTTGCGGCGACGGGAGCAGCTTTGCTTCAGCTGTGCTTCAGAAGCAATCTAAGCATCGGACGCGTCAGAGACAATTGGGGCTTTAGCGGAGGTCAGCGCTTGCCCGTGTTCGGATCGGGGAACGGCGAGCCCGCGGCCGGTGCGGCAGCAGCCGCCGGGGCAGTGGCGGGCGCCGCCGGCTTCGGCTTCTTCGGCCGGTGCGGCTTGCGGACCGGTTTCGGTGGAATGGCCGGCTGGAGCTCCGCGAAAACCGGGTTGGGGTCGGTGGTGACCGAGGCGGGCGTCGTGAAGTCGCCGGGATTCCTGACGACGTTCACCGGCACGCTCACCAGCTGGTGTTTTGGCAGCGCGAAAGCCACCGTGAAGGGGGCTTCGGGGGCGGGAACCGACACGGAGCAGGGGGTCTTGCAGCCTGCACCCAATGAGGTCGTGGCGTCAGCACCCGGGGGATTGGATTCGAGCCGGACCTGGACGGTCGGCGGGGCCGATTTGAACATGTCCCAGGAAACCGAAGACATCGAGGAGCAGCCGGCAAGGCTCGTTGCCCCAAGGAGGCTTGCCCCAGCTAACGCAATCGCGATGACACGACGCATGACATCCACCCTAGTGCGGCGAACCGCCACATCCCCGGGCGAACTTAGGAGCGTCATTCCAAGCAAGCAACCGGCCGGCCGCGCATAGTTAGTAGATGGTTAACGCTGGATTCCGTGGAATAACCAAGCTAACTCAGCTACTTGAGGGTTTCCTGCGCAGTCATCAGGCTGCTGGCGGCGGCCGGCAGGTCGCGCATATGATGGATCAGCCGGTCCGGCTTCAGCTCGGCGATCGGCACGTCCGTATAGCCAAAGCTCACCCCGATCACGGGAACTCCGGCGCGCCGGGCCACGCCGACATCGGGTCCGGCGTCGCCGACCATGATGCTGGCTTTGACCTCGCCGCCGGCCCGCGCCACCGTTTCGCGGAAAATGGTCGGATCGGGCTTCTGGACGCCAAAAGTGTCGGCGCCGCAGATCGCGGCGAAGCGCCGGCTCAGGTCGAGCTGGTCCAGCAGGCGCTTCGACAGCCATTCCAGCTTGTTGGTGCAGACCGCGAGGCGATGGCCCTGAGCCGCAAAATGGTCGAGCGCGGCGTCCAGCCCCTCGAAGGGCCGGGATTCGACGGCGATATGGTCGGCGTAATAGGCGATGAAATCGGCCGTCATCCGGTCCATGTCGGCAACCGTGACGCTGCGGCCCTCGGCCTCCAGCCCCCGTTCGATCAGCTTGCGGGCGCCGGCGCCGATCATGTTGCGGGCCGAGGCCATCGGCACCGGCGGCAGCCCTTCGCGGTCGAGCACGTAATTGAGCGCGGTGATCAGGTCGGGCGCCGTATCCACAAGCGTGCCGTCGAGATCGAAGACGATGGTGTGGGAGGGGGTCATGGCCCAGCGCTACCGGCCCGGCCCCGCCCGCGCAAGGGCCGAAGCCATAAGATCACCTTATAAGCTGGGCCCGGAAGCCTGTTCCCCCAGACCCTGTTCTCCGAGGGAAAACGAGGCTACACAGGCCGCCGCAAGCCTAACACTCGTAATTCAGGGACGGCGCAAACGTGAACATGGACCAGTTGAAGCGGCAGGCTGCGGCGCGCGCCCTCGAGGAGGTCCGCGACGGCATGCAGCTCGGGCTCGGCACCGGCTCGACCGCAAAACATTTCGTCGAGCTGCTCGGCGAGCGGGTCCGCGCCGGACTGAACGTGATCGGCGTGCCGACCTCCGAGGCGACGCGCCTCGATGCAATCCGCTGCGGCGTGCCGCTGACCACGCTGGACGAGATCGACCATCTCGACATCACCGTCGACGGCGCCGACGAGATCGACCCCGAACTCAATCTGATCAAGGGGGGCGGCGGCGCGCTGTTGCGCGAGAAAATCGTGGCGGCCGCTTCGGATCGCATGATCGTGATTGCCGACGACACCAAATGGGTGCCGACACTCGGCCGCTTTCCGCTGCCGGTCGAAGTCATCCCGTTCGGGCTCGGCGCAACGCGTCGCGCTGTCGAGAAGGCGTTCGCGGAATGCGGCGTTTCCGGGCAGATGGCGGTCCGCAACGGCAAGGACGGCCACGTTTTCGTCACCGATGGCGGCCACTGGATCGTCGATGCCCAGCTCGAAAAGATTGAGGATCCCGCCCGCCTCGCCACGGCGTTGAGCGCGATCCCCGGCGTCGTCGAGCATGGTTTGTTCATCGGCTTGGCCAGCTCGGCTGTTTTGGCGGGTGGCGATGGAATCCGCGTGATTGAACGGCGAAAGCCGAAAGGAGACTAAGAATGAAGAGCGTTTTGAGATTCTTGCCGGCCGCGACCCTCGCTGTGGGATTGGCCCTTTCGGTCGTCCCGGCCGGGGCCCAGCAGGCAGCGGCGCCGAAATCGTCGCCGGCGGCCCTCGCGGCGGCCAAGGAGATCCTGGCGATCAAGAACGCCAGTGCGATGTACGCCACCGCCGTGCCCGCCCTGGTCGACAAGACCAAGAACGCGCTGATCCAGCAGAACCTCAACTATCAGAAGGACCTCACCGAGGTCGCCCACCTCGTCGCCCAGCAGCTCAAGGGCCGCGAGAGCGAAATAGGCGATGGCATGGCGCAGATCTATGCCAGCGAGTTCACCGAGCAGGAGCTGAAGGATCTCGTCACCTTCTACAAGTCGCCGCTGGGCAAGAAGCTGATCGAAGCCGAGCCGCGCGCCATCGGGCAGAGCATGGCCTTCATGAACTCCTGGGCCCAGAGCTTCTCCGAGACCGTGATGGGCAACTTCCGCGCCGAGATGCGCAAGCGTGGCAAGGAGATCTGACAGTTCCTATCTGATCGGAATCCGGATCATGTTCTGAAAGAGGTCGGAGTGGACAATGGCTGAATTCGACGTCGACCTCTTTGTCATCGGTGGCGGTTCGGGCGGCGTGCGTGCCGCCCGAATCGCGGCCGGCTACGGCGCCCGCGTGATGATCGCGGAAGAGTACCGCATGGGCGGGACCTGCGTGATCCGCGGCTGCGTGCCGAAGAAGCTGTTCGTCATCGGCTCGCATTTCCGCCATGAGATCGAGGACGCCGCCGGCTTTGGCTGGACCGTTCCGCCTGCGACCTTCGATTGGCCGACGCTGATCGCCAACAAGGACAAGGAGATCGCGCGTCTGGAGGCGGCTTACACCGCCAATGTCGAGAAGTCCGGCGCGCAGATCGTCAAGAGCCGCGCGGTGATCGAGGACAAACACACGGTCCGCCTGCTCGAGAACGACAGGAAGATCACCGCAAAATACATTTTGATCGCCACCGGCGGCGCGCCCAATCACGGCGCTCCAATTCCCGGCATCGAGCACGTGATTTCCTCGAACGAGGCGTTTCACCTGACCAAGCTGCCGAAGCGGATCGTGATCCAGGGCGGCGGCTACATCGCGCTGGAGTTCGCCGGCATCTTCGCCGGCTTCGGCTCCGACGTCACAGTGATCTATCGCGGCGACAACATTCTTCGAGGGTTCGATGAGGATGTTCGCGCCCACGTCCGCGCCGAGATGGAGAAGCAGGGCATCACCATCCTCACCGGCTGCACGGTGGCGAAGGTCGATCGGCACGGCGAGGAATTCACCACACATCTGTCAAACGGATCGAGCCTTGCCTCCGACCAGGTGATGTTCGCGATCGGCCGCCATCCCGCGGTGGCCAATCTCGGCCTGGAGAAGGCCGGCGTCGCCATCAACCCGCGGAACGGCGGCATCGCCGTCGACCATTTCTCCAAGAGCTCGGTCGACAGCATCTATGCGATCGGCGACGTCACCCATCGCTTCAACCTGACGCCGGTCGCGATCCGCGAAGGCCATGCGTTCGCCGACACGGTGTTCGGCAAGCGCGAGGTGCAGGTGGATCACGCCAACATCCCGACCGCCGTGTTCTCGCAGCCGGAGGTCGGCACCGTCGGCCTCACCGAGACGGAGGCGCGCGCGCAATTCAGCCATGTCGACATTTACAAGACCACGTTCCGGCCCATCAAGGCGACGATGTCGGGCCGCGATACCCGCGTGTTGATGAAGCTCGTCGTCGACGGCGCCTCCGATCGCGTGCTCGGCTGTCACATCGTCGGCGATGCCGCGGCCGAGATCACGCAGGCGGTCGCGATTGCGGTGAAGATGAAGGCAACCAAAGCCGATTTCGATGCGACGATCGCGCTGCATCCGACCGCGGCCGAAGAGCTCGTAACCATGCGCACCCCGACCGCGCGCCACGTGCGTCAGGCGGCGGAGTAACTCCGCTCAGCCGTAGAGGTACCCGACCGGCTTGCCCTCGGTCCGCAGCGGACGGATGTCCTTCTGCGTGATGATCTGACCGGCGAGACCATCGATCTCGTCGCGTTGCGTCGGCGTCCAGCTGCGGAGGTCGTTCATGCCCCTGAGAAGGCCGAGCCGAAGGACCTGCGTGTTCTCACCGACACCGACGAGGGCCGTGGCGTTCTTGCCTGCCGTCACCACATCACCCGCCGTGAGCTCAAAGGTCTCGCCAGTCTTGTTCCTGAATTCGGCCGTGCCGCGGATGACGCGGTAGATCACGACCTCCCCCTTGGCGAAACAGGTGGTATCCGCTGCTGCCGAGGTGCTCTTGGGCAACAGCGATTGGCCGTGCGGGTCGGTTGCGATGATGTGGCCGACGACGAGATGACCGCTCGGCACTTCTATGCCGATGTCGCGCACATAGACCGGCATGGATGATTTGACCGGGCTGTCGGGGAGCGGCTTGAACAGCGCATCCAGCGCCAGCGGGTCCTGGAGCCAAAAGCCTGCGTCCGCAGGGCGATCATGCAGAGAGTGGCTCCATGCCACCCTTGGCGTCTCGTCTTCGTTGATCTGATCCGGGCCGACAATGGTCGGGTTTGGAAAGGTCGTCGGATCGGTGATGAAGGCTTCGAGGAATTTGCCGGAGTAACCCATGGAAATTGGATCCGGCGCCACCGTTTGCGGCGTCTTCAAATTCGCTTCGGTCGACAGTCCCGACCAAGTGTAGAACAGCTGTCGGTGCACGATCGCGCTTTGCAGCATCACCGCGCCGGGACCGACATTATAGAAGCGCCCGTCATAGTCGAAGGTGAACGCGCCCGAGGTGACCAGCACGAGCTGAAAGCCGCCCGGTGGCAGATGAAGATGGAAATCCGTCGGACCGGTGTCGGGCAGATAGATCGGCAGATTGGTCGCGACCTCGTGCAGCAGGAAAGTTTCATTGTTGGCGTGAAAGCCCTCGTTGGCGCGATTGTAGAGCGCTTGCGGCCGGTACGTCGCCTCGAACTTCGCATTCCGATCGCGGTCGATTGCCACGAAATCCTGAGCGTTGAGGCGAAGGGGCGCGCCGTCCGGGCGGGTGAGGCCGGTGATTTTGAGATCGCCGGCGGCATGCACGTTCATGGCATTCTCCGATCTGGCCCGCTCACCCTGTCTCGGCGCACGCATCTTGCTGCTCCAATCGGGAGAGCGGGGGATCAGGCCTGATGCTGCCTTGCGAATTTTGGGCCAGTCGAGGCGCCGTGCGGCAGGGAGGCTTTGCGACTCGCAGCCACACGAAGAAAAATCGAGGTTGCACCTGAGGTTAGATGACAAGCTTCGTCAGCCTGCATGGCCATGTTCGCCCGGTCTGCAAACCCGGCGACGAGACGTGTCTTGTCTAATTTGTCGGCAGTCTGGCGCGGACGTGCAGCGGCGCCGATCAGGAGAAGTCGGCGGCCGGGGTGTCTGAAGCCGTTCAGTCGAAAGATCGACGGACGGTCCGCTCGGGCTTGCCGTACGGGCTGTCAGCCCACTTCGCCATGTCCACAGCACGTGCCTCGATGAGTTCGCACCACAGGCAGCTGAGCTCCGCGCGCCCTTTGGCCGAGAGCATCGGAATGAGGCCATGGCCACAGCCGGCGCAACATTTGACGCGATTCATGGTTCTCTCCGCGACCTTCCGAATTCAGGAGCGACACTGTTGCTCCCCAAGCTTGCGCGGGCGCTATGAGGGCGCCGCGACTCCTGCGGCCGGGGCACTCGTGCCCGCGGTCGTCGCGTCCGCGATCCAGCGCGACACGGCGGCGATGTCCTCCGCATTGTCGCGGAAGGCGCGAAGCTGGAATTCGGCCGAGCTGCCACGTTCGACGATGGTGCGGCAGTGTTCGACCTCGGTGGCGCAGTTCAGCGCGGCGGCGTCTTCGGCGATGTCCTCGATTACGCGGGAGAGCAGCTCGGAGATCTCGACCGGCCCGTCCTTGGAGGCAAAGATGCAATCGGTGCCGTAGCGCTGGGCGCGCCATTTGTTCTCCACCGCGATTGCGCGTTCGACCGCGGTGACCTCTTTCGACAGATGAGGCCGCAGGTAGAGATAGCGGGTCAGGCAGCGATAGAGCGAGGCGATGGCAACGGCGTCGTCGACGAAGGTGCAGGTATCGGGCGCACGCAGCTCGAGGGTCGGGTGCTTCATGGAGGGGCGCATGGCCCACCAGATGTGGCTTTCATCGGGGATCACGCCCGAGCGCTGCAACGCGCCGACATATTCGTCGTAGTCCTGCCGGCTCTCGAACAATTCGGGCAGGCCCGTGCGCGGCAGCTCGGAATAGGCGGCGAGCCGATAGCCCTTCAGTCCGGTCTTGTGTGAATTCCAGAACGGGGAGGAGGCCGACAGGGCGATAAACAGCGGCAGATGCGGCAGCATCGCTCGCATCACCGCCATGCGCTTCTCGGGATCGGGCAATTGGACGTGCACATGCATACCGCACATCAGGTTGCGGTGGCCGATGCTGCGCAGATCCTCGATCATCTCTTCGTAGCGCGGCTTCGGGCTCGGCTGCGACATGCGCCAGACCGCCGTCGGATGCGTGCCGCAGGCCATGATCACGAAGCCGTATTGTGCCGCGACGTTTGCGACTTCGCGACGCAGGAAGCGAAGCTCTTCGCGTGCGTCGGCGACGTCGACATGAACGTTGGTGGCGACCTCGAGCTGCGATTGCAACATCTCCCGCATCGCCTGGCCGCCTGTCGACCAGTTCGCAGATTCGAAAAGCTCATTGGGGGTCTGGATCGCGACCTCCAGGCTGCGGCGATCGGCGAGGAAGTATTCCTCCTCGATACCGAACGAATATTCCGCGGCCTTGCCGCGTCCGCCGGCCGAGCGAATGACGAGGTGCTGCTTGTCTTCCGAGGAATCGAGCCGCAGCAGTTTTAAAACTTCTGAAGTAAATGTCATCGTGCCACCCGGCCAAGTATTATCTGCGGGCGATAATCCTTCTGGCAGGGGCCGGTTCCGCGCCGGCCATACTGGAAATTGCAAGGTCGAACGGAACAATCTTCGCGCTTTCGGACGCACGTGCGACCAGCGCGTGATTCGCTGGCACTTCGGTCCAGTCCTTTTCCTTATCGAACGGCTCGGACACGACGATGACCTGGCCGCCAGCCTCGCGGAAATACAGCGTGTTGGCGGCATCGTTGATCGCAACCCGGAAGGCATAGAGATCCCGGCCGTTGGCGATGGCGCTCGTGAAGCGTAGTCGCTCACGAAGCTCGCCTTCGTTGACGAGGCCGACGAGGGCTCGCAGCACGCGATGTGTCGCGCCCAGGGGATCGGTATCGAGTCCCGCGCCCATCATGGCGAGAAACACGGCTTCCGAATCGGTCGTGCCTGTCCGCGAAGGATAGTAGGCATCGGGGATCAGCGCCTCGACCTTGCGGCGCAGACGATTCCAGCTGCCGACGAAGCCGTTGTGCATGAACATCCACTGACCGCATGCAAAGGGATGACAGTTCTGCCGTGTCACCGCCGTGCCGGTGGCGGCGCGCACATGGGCGAAGAACAGATGCGAGCGCAGATGGCGGCAGAGGTAGCGGAGATTCTCGTCCGACCAGGCCGGGCGTGTTTCACGATAAAGACCAGGCTCCGGATGCTCGCCGTACCAGCCGAGACCAAACCCGTCGCCATTCGAGCCAGCGGTCGACTGGAGCGAGCGGATGCTTTGCGCGATCAGCGAATGCTCGGGCTCGGTGACGTAGGGCTCGAAAGACGTGGTCTCGCCACGGTATGCGATCCAGCGGCACATGGGTATCCTGTCAGGAGATGCTTGCTGAAATGTATCAACGAACCTGACAGGACGATAGTTCCCGACAGCGAGTGTCGGGAACCAAGTGGTCACTACACCGGCACCGGAATCAATGGCGCGACCTCGCGATCCAGCGCGTTCTCGCTCGCCGCGAGACCTTGCGCGACGCCGACACGGTCGGCCTCGGGACGGTTCTGGCTCATCTTGCGCTTGCCTTCGAACCGCACGACGGGAATGCGTACGCCGACGATTCCACGCAGCTGCGCAGCGATGAAATCCGCAGGGGCATCGGTAACGGCCCAGGGCTTGGCGCGCGATCCCTCGTGCCTGTTCGTGAGCCGCGTCACGGCCTCGAGCAGGCGCTCAGGGTCCTGGAAGAATTCGACCGGGCCGTAGGCATGCACCGCGACGTAATTCCAGGTCGGCACGACCTTTTCGGTCTCCTGCTTGGTCGCGTACCAGGACGGCCTCACGTAGGCGTCGGGACCGCTGAAGATCGCCAGCGCGTCTCCGACCGGCGGCAGTTTCCATTGCGGGTTGGCCTTCGCAACATGTCCGTACAGCACGCCATGCTCGCCTTCGCCCTCATCGAGAAGAAGCGGCAGCGGCGTGGCGACCGGGCCTTCGCTCGTGGCCGTGACCAGACTGGCGAGCCGGGCGCCGCGAATGGTCGCCCGAATGCTCTCGATGTCGTCCTTGAAGGCGGGAGGGATGTACATGGTCTATCTCCGGTGTTGGTCTGGAGATAGCCCGAATCTGGCCTGTAAGAAACTGCCAGTTATCGTCTATTTGATCAGTCCAGTTCGGCGACGGCCTGGGCGAGAAGCCTGCAGCCGCGCTCGATCTGTGACACCTCCAGTGCCGAATAGCCCATGACGAGGCCGACTGTCTTCCGCGGTCGGCGAGGTCCGACGAACAGTGCCGAGACGGAATAGATGCCAACGCCCTTGGCATGGGCCGCCTTGATCAACGCGTCCTCACGCTTTTGCGGCAGATCATCGAACCATGCCACGACGTGCAGGCCGGCGGCCGTGCCCTCGATCCGGACGCGATCCCCGAACCGGCGGCGAAGCGCGTCGAGCAGTGCCCGCTGGCGTTCGGCGTTGCGCCGGCGCACACGCCTGATGTGGCCGTCATAGGCGCCGCTTTCGAGCATCGACGCGAGAGCGTCCTGTTCGATCAGTGGCGTGTGCCGGTCCATGATCTGCTTGGCGGCGGCGAACAGGGATCGCAGGGCGGCGGGCACCACCAGATAGCCGATCCGCAAGGTCGGCGAGAGCGTCTTGGAGACGGTGCCGAGATAGATCACGTTGCCGCCGCCTTCCAGCGCGTGCAGCGGCGGGATCGGCTTGGTATCGTAGCGATACTCGCTGTCGTAATCGTCCTCGATCACGTAGGCGTCGTTTGTCCTGGCCCAGGCGAGCAATTGGTGTCGGCGTCCGATCGGCATGACGCCGCCGAGCGGATATTGGTGCGACGGCGTGACATAGGCGAGGCGGGCTTCGACGCCATCGAGCCGCGCTGTCTCCAATCCATCCGCATCGACCGGCATCGGGATCGTCTCGGCGCCCGTCGCGGCAAAAGTGTGCCGCGCCATCTGGTAGCCGGGATCCTCCATCACGAAGCGGTCGCCGGCATCGAGCAGCAGGCGCGCGCAGATGTCGAGGCCTTGCTGCGAGCCGTTCACGACGACGATCTGATCGACCTCGCAGCGGACGCTACGCGACCGCCAGAGATAGCCTTGGAGCGTGGTCCGAAGCGGCAGCGCGCCGCAGGGATCGTCATAGGTCAGCCGCTCGGGCTTGCGCGCCATCGCGGCAGTCACGGCCTTCTTCCATGCCAATACCGGGAAATCCGATGGCGCGAGCTCGCCATAGCGGAAGTTCGCGACAAGCCCGCGCGGCGGCTCGGTCCAGCGCGGCGGGTCCTGAAGCAATCGCTCACCGAACGCAGACAGCCGCACCTTCCGCGCCGATGGCCGCGACGCTACGCGCGTGTGTCCCCGTTCGACGACGGCGCGAGCCACCCGCGGCCGCGCGCCATGGCGCGTCTCGATGAAACCTTCGGCGGCGAGCTGCTCGTAGGCAACTGTGACGGTCGAGCGTGCCACGCCCATCTCGCCGGCCAACGCGCGAGAGGACGGCAGCAACCCATCGATCCCGTACACCCGCGCCATGATCTGATCCCGCAGCGCTTCGTAGATCTGGCGCGCGCCCATGCGGTCGGCACGGGGAGTGGGTTTGGTCTTCATCTGGATCATCCACATTCCAAGCCGGCATTCGCCCGAGCGGACGATGTCGGAATGCGGTTCTAATCCCGTTCGCCGAGAGTTTCGACGTAAGCCTTGTCGTTGGGATGAAAATGTTCCTTGCGGCCTTGGTCCCACAACGCAAGGAGGCCGGGGCGCCACCTCGCATAACAGGTCTCCACTTCTATAGATCAATCACGACGTCGTTGCGGGGCCGTGAGCAGCAGATCAGGACATTGCCGTCTGCCGGCGGATCGAGCGGATCCGGCGCATAGTCGACCGTCCCCGCGATCAATCCGCTCTCGCAATTATGGCAGACGCCGGTTCGGCACGACCATCGCACGGGGACATCGCAGGCTTCGGCCAGCTCCAGCAGGCTGGCATAGGATGCTCCCCAGCGGACATTGAGGCCACTGCGGGCGAATGACACCATCGGACCGGGGCCGGTCGCTCCGGCCGGCATATGTGCTCTCGGCTTCGGTGCTGCCGCGATGCCCGGTGTCAGCGATGGCTTGCTGCCGAACAGCTCGGTGTGGATGCGATCGGGCGGGACGCCCAATGCAGCGAGGCCGGCGGTGAGATCGCTCATGAAAGCGGCGGGGCCGCAGAGATAGAAATCACCGTCACGTGGTACCTCGAGCTGTTCGAGCAGGCGCCGGTCCAGATGTCCTGCGGTGTCGAAATCGAGGCCAGGACGATCGGCCGGATCAGGCACGCTGTAGCAGACATGGCTGTGATGGTGAGCGAGCCGGGCCAACAGCCCGCGCGCCTCGGCGGCGAACGAATGCTCGCGGCCGTTGCGGGTGCCGTGCAGCCACCAGACGTCCTGCATTGCGCCTTGCGCAGCGAGCGCGTGGAGCATGGCGAGCACCGGCGTCACGCCGATGCCGGCACTCAGCAGGACGACGGGCCGCGCATCCGGCCGGAGCGTGAAACTGCCGCGTGGCGCGCCGAGCTCGATGACGTCGCCGGTCTTGAGCTCGTCGGCGACATAGAGGCTGGCGGCGCCGTGCGGTTCGCGCTTGATGCTGATGCGATAGGACGCGGCATCGGCGCCGCTCGACAGTGAATAGCTGCGCGTCATCGCCTGCGCAGCGGAAGGCTCGAGCCTGATGACGACGAATTGACCGGGCAGGGCGTCCGCCACGGGACGTCCGTCGGCAGGTTCGAGGATCAGCGACGTCACGTTGCCGCTCTCCGCGATCTTGCGCGCCACGCGAAAGGAGCGGAATCCGCGCCAGGCGGGAGCTGGGCTCGCCACCGGTCCAAGCCCGGCGTTTCCCGCGGTCTTGTTGTCCTTCTGCTGCTCGAGCAGCGCCTCGAAAGAACGGTGCCAGCCGCGGCTCAACGCGGGAATCCGCAGCGCGCGCTCCAGGCGTTCGCGCGGATGCGGCGGCATGTAGAGCAGCGCATTGATCTCGAACACGCTCATGCGCTCGGGTCCCACAGCGATCTGTGTGATCTCGTCACCGGTTTCGACGTCGCCTTCCTCGATCACACGAAAATAGAACCCGGGCCGGCCGTGCCTGACGAGCAGCGCGGCCATGTCCGGCTCGTCCATGCGAATGCCGAGCCGGTAGCAGGTGACGCGCGGCTGCGTCACTTCCAACAGCGCGGAGCCAATCCTGTAGCGGTCTCCGATGCACACGTTGGTGTCGGCGAGGCCCTCGACCGTAAAGTTCTCACCGAACTGGCCATGAACGAGGTTCGATCGACCCAGATGCTCCTGCCAGTACCGATAGGATTCGTCCTGATAGACGAATACGGCACGATGCTCGCCGCCATGACCGGCCGTATCGCCCTGGCCGTCGCCATCGATGTTGAGCCGGCGCACCCTGCGCGGGCCTTTGACCTGCGCCTTCCAGATGCCGGTGTGGACGGTCCGACCCTGCCAGGCGATTTCGCGCGGCAGGCCGACATTGACCGAAAGCAGACGTGCCATCACAGTTTTCCTGACCATGAGCGCACCTCAGAATGCAACGGGGCGCCTCCAGACTAATCTGCGCCCAAATCGGACTGCTGGCTCGTTAGCCGTTGTTAGACGTTGCGAGAGGCCTTGGCGCCAGCGACGCTTTCGTGCCCCGGACGCAGCGCAGCGCCCCTTGGCGGTGCGCTGCAGAGCCGGGGCCCACAGCGACGTGACGCGCAGCTTTTTGGGTCCCGGCTCAGCGCAGCAGCGTTGCACGCTGCAGCGCGTCCGGGACACGTGGACAGCTGCGTGAGCCAATCTTGCAACACGGAACCCGATGCGGCCGCTGGTCGCAGTCGCGTCGTCTTGATTCCGACGGCCCCACCTTTATGTGTGAAAGGAACAAGAATCCGGGCCCCTCTGGCGAGGAAGTCGACGTTGTCGGCAAAACCTCGCGATGTCGGATGACCTGTCCCGCGCGAATGCGATGGATCGGCCGATCGTCGGGCCTTCTTGAGAGTCTCTCCGACCCAATCGTCCCCATCGCAGCCCCGTGCGGTCATTTCGCAAGATACGGGAGCAACGATGTCCGACGCCAAGCATTCAAATCCGATCGCAATCGAGATCACCGAGCCGTCCAGCCTGAACGAGCAGGCTGCGGTGGCGCTTGTGATCGTCGGCGCGCTGGTTGCCGTCGCCGACCGGCGAGTTTCGCCGGTCGAACGCGACGAGGTCGTCCGTTTCATCAAGGATCGCAAGCTGGCGCCGCACATATCGGACGACCGGCTCTACGCGATGTTCGACGAGCTTGCCGAACGACTTGAGGAGCCGGATTTCGCCAATGTGGTGATCGACCATTTGCGCCCGGTTTCGGACCTGCCGCTGTCGTCTCACCTCATGGAATTGTCGGAGCGCGTCGCGGCCGCGGACGAGGACGTGCATCCCCACGAAGTGCAGGCGATCAAGCTGTTGCGCCTGCTGACGCTGGTGCTGCCGCGCGCAAAGCAGGTGACGATCGGTGCCGTGCGGGCTGAACAGCGCATGGCCGCCGAGGAGTAAGCATGAGCGTAGTTTCGGACGAGGATAAGACAGGGACTGCGGGCGCTGCCGGCCAGATGGCCGGCGGGGACCCGCGCCTCGACAAGCTTGTCCGTCGCCTGCCGCCGCGCATGGGCGACACCGTCACCTATCTGCTCAAGCCGTCCAGCCGCTGGGTGAGGATCCCTTCGGGCGCGCTGCTCATTGTCGGCGGCGTGCTCTCCTTCCTGCCGGTGCTCGGCGTCTGGATGCTCCCGCTCGGCCTCGCTTTGCTCGCGGAAGACGTGCCCGCGTTGCGCTCCTCGCGCGGCAAGGTTCTGGATTGGGTCGAGCGGAAGAAGCCGCAATGGCTCGATCCGTCCGCACCGAAAAATGACCAATCATGACTGAATTCATCACCACCGAAGCGCTGACCGCGCTGCTTCAGGTCGTCCTGATCGACCTCGTGCTCGCAGGCGACAATGCCGTCGTCATCGGCCTTGCCGCAGCCGGCCTGCCGGCCGAGCAGCGCCGGCGCGCCATCGTCGTCGGCATCATCGCCGCCACCGCCCTGCGCATCGTCTTTGCCGGCGTCGCGACCCAGCTTCTGCAAGTGATCGGGCTATTGCTCGCCGGTGGCGTGCTGCTGCTCTGGGTGTGCTGGAAGATGTGGCGGGAGCTGCGCGAGCAGTCCGCGCATGCGAACGAGTTCGCGTTCAGCCATGGCGGAAGCAGCGCTGCTCCTGCCTCCCGAAAGACCTTCAGACAGGCGGCCGTTCAGATCGTCGCCGCCGACGTCTCGATGTCGCTCGACAACGTGCTCGCGGTCGCGGGCGCTGCGCGCGAGCATCCCTACATCCTCGCCTTCGGCCTGCTGTTGTCGGTCGCGCTGATGGGCGTCGCCGCCGATTTGCTCGGCCGCGTGCTCCAGAAGCAGCGCTGGATCGGTTATGTCGGCCTCGCCATCATCGTTTACGTCGCCTTCGAGATGATCTATCGCGGGTCGCTCGAGCTTGCGCCTGTGATCGCGAGTCTCTGAGGCAGCGCGTCTGTCTATCATCCGGAGTGATCAATGACGTCCGAACCCAAAGCACCTTCGGCGGTTTCCGTGCCGGCGCCGCAAATCGGCGCGTTCGCCCAACTCATCTTTGGCTCGCGCTGGCTGCAAGTTCCGCTTTATGTCGGCCTAATCGTTGCGCAGGCCGTCTATGTGCTGCTGTTCCTGAAGGAGCTCTGGCACCTGGTCGTGCACTCGTTCGACGCCAGCGAGCAGCAGATCATGCTGGTCGTGCTCGGGCTGATCGACGTCGTGATGATCTCGAACCTGCTGGTGATGGTGATCGTCGGCGGTTACGAGACCTTCGTTTCGCGCCTGAACCTCAGCGGTCATCCGGACGAGCCGGAATGGCTCAGCCACGTCAATGCCAGCGTGCTCAAGATCAAGCTTGCGATGGCGATCATCGGCATCTCCTCGATCTCGCTGCTCAGGACCTTCATCGAGGCCGGCAATCTCGGCACGACGCGCAGCAATTTCACCGAGAGCGGCGTGATGTGGCAGGTGCTGATCCACCTGACCTTCATCATCTCCGCGATCGGCATCGCCTGGGTCGACCGCCTCAGTGAGAGCGGCCAGCGCAAGGGAGCCGGCCACGGCTGAGCGCTCGACCGGCGGCGCTTGATCAGGCGATCTGCGGATAGGCCGCGCTTTCCCGCCGCTCGCGCTCGCCCAGTTCGCGCACCAGCTCCTGGAGGAAGGATTCCGTGTGGGCGGGCAGGGTGCGCTCGGCGCGAACGTAGATGCCGAGATCTGACCACACCGGACTGCCGGCATTGTCGAGCGGCAGGAAGATGAGCCGGCTGTCGCGTGACAGCCTGCCGATGCCGAGCTGGGTCTGGAAGGCGACGCCGACGCCGCGCGCGGCGAGCTCGCGCATCAGGTCGATCGAGTTGGCCTGGATCGCCGGCTCCGGCGTTTCGGAGAGCTGCGCGATCAGCGGTTGGAGCAGATGGTAGATCGACAGCTCCGGCAGCGCGTGGATGACGGGAAAGGCGAGACATTGGGTCAGCGTGACCGTCTTGCCGCGCGCCAGTGGATGATCGCCCGCCACGACCGCGCCGAGGCGAAACCGTTTCAAGGCGACCTGGCGCAGATCCGGCGGATGGCGAAGCGCCATGGCGATGCCGATGTCGGCCTCGCCGCGGCTCAGGGCCTCCAGCACATCCGAAGATCCCTTCACCTCGGTGGTGAAGCTGACGCGCCGGGCCCGGCCGCGATGTGAGGCGATCAGGTCCGGCAGCACCGACTCCGTCAGCGATTCGATGCAGGCAATGCTGATAGTGCCGTGCCAGGTCCCCGACAGGGACGCGACGTCCGAGCGGAAGCGGTCGAGGTCCTGGAGCACGTTCATAACGTGCCGGGCCAACATCTCGCCGACCGTCGTCAGCGTCAGGCCGCGCGCATTGCGCTCGAACAACGGTGACCCAACCTCCTGTTCGAGCTTGAGAATTTGGCGGCTTACGGCCGACGAGGCAACGTTCAGCAGGCGCGCCGCGGCCCGGATCGAACCGGTGCGGCGGACGGCGTGGAAGTACTGGATCGCCGGTGAGTGAAATCGCATGGGACCCCCGGGCTGGACTATAGCTGTTGCTGAAACAGCATCAACATGTACGAAATTCGGTGCTTTTCGAGCGCGCTCCTCCCACCTAGGTTCGCCGCCGGCTTGCCGGTCCCGTCGGACCGTCATGCCATGCGCAACGAGGCGCCAGGGGATCCGGGGTGGACGAGAGCATGGTTTGCGAGGTCGCGCCGGATACGCGCCTGGTCGATCGCCGTCGCGCGGCGGCCTATGTCGGCGTGACCGCCGGACGCTTCGAGCAGCTGGTGCGCGATAACGTCGTGCCACCGCCGGTCATGGTGGACAACAAGCGGCGCTGGCCGCTCGCGTTGCTCGACGTGGCGAAGGGCGCGGTTGTCAGCAGCAGCATGCCGTGCCTGCCGCAGGTGACGGTCGAGATTCTGCAGGACGCGCGTCCCTGCGAACCGGCCCCGGCACCGGCCTTGCCCGAACTGCCGGACCAGGCCTGGTTCGAGCAGCGGGCGCGGTTCGTTCAGCGCGTGCGCCGGTCGCTGCTGTCGGGTAACGAGATACGTCTCTTGCGCGAGTTCAAGCTGCTCAGGCAGAACCAGATCAGCATGTTCGGCTATTACGGCAGCTTCGAAGCCCTGATGGTGCGCGGCTACATCGTCGAGCTCGCGCGAAAGCCGCCTTCGAGCCGTCCGCTGGTGACGTACCGCCTGACCGCGCAGGGCGAGCAGGTGATATCGGCGCTGAAGGACGAGCCGGTGATCTGACCGGCGCGGACAAGGCGACGGTATCCTTCGGCATCATCGCACGGCGTGCATCTCCAGAAACGCCTTCACGCCGGTGACGGTGCCCGTGTCGGACGGCACATAGCCGGGTAGCGTCGCGACGGCCGCGCGAAAATCGGCGCTGCGGATGATCTCCAGGATGCGCTGCATCGGCCCGGTGTCCAGGAACGCGCGCTTGCAGACGAAGAAATAATCCTCGGTCAGGAGCCGGATGAAATCGAGGCCGAAATGCCGGGCGGCGGCTTCGACGCCGAAACTCGCATCGGCCATGCCGCTCGCGACATAGGCTGCGACCGCGGCGTGGGTGAATTCGATCTGCTGCGCGCCGTTGATGCGGCTCTCGTCAATTCCGCTTGCCGCGAGCAGTTGGTCGAACAGAAGCCGCGTGCCGGAATCGTGGTCGCGGTTGACGAAACGGACTTTTGGTCCGGTGAGATCATCAAGCGAAGCGATGCGCAGCGGATTGCCGCGCGCGACCATCAATCCCATTTCGCGTGTGACGAAGCTGATGATGCGATCCTCGCGCGGATCGAGCCATTCCCGCGCAGCCTTGATGCCCTGGGCGCGCAGGGCGCCGTGCGGCAGATGCAGGCCGGAGAGATCGCAGGCGCCTTGCGCCAGCGAGACCAGCGAGTGCTGGTTGCTGACATAGCGCAGATCGACGCCGATGCCGGGCTCGCGGTCGAGGAATTCGCGCAGTTTTGCGACCGCAAAGCCGTGGCTGGCATGGACGCGGATCACTGACGGGCGCTGCTCGAGGAACGGCTTGATCTCGCTCGCCAGCTCTTGCGCCAGATTCTCAAGTTGAGGTCCGAGCCGGGCCTGCATGCGCTCGCCCGCCCACACCAGCCGCTCGCCGAATGGCGTGAGTTTCGAGCCTTTGCCGCGCTGCGTTTCCACGAGCGGCGTGCCGAAGAACTCCGACCATTGCTCGATCAGATTCCAGACATGGCGATAGGAGAGGTGCGCGTCCTTGGCTGCGCTGGTGATCTTCCCGGTTCTCCTGATCTCGTTGAGGACGCCGAGCATGACGATGGCGGTCCGCGGATTGCCCTCGCGGCGAAACCGCCATACGGCCTCGATCTCGATCTGAAGCATTCGTCTGCCTTATGAACTGTACTTCATATGCTGCCCGTCCATTGGCAATTCATATCATATTTACTCCGAGGTAGGGGCGCCTAGTCTGGTATACCAGAACTGGAGGAAATATGATGTCTGTTGCATATGACTTTGTACACTCGCCGGCCACCGAGTTCATGTCTCGGCCACAGCATCTGCTGATTGACGGTCGCCGTGTCCCCGCCAGCTCCGGGCGCACCTTCAAGTCGCTCAATCCTGCCACCGGGCAGGTCATCGCCGTCGTCGCCGAAGGCAACGAGGCCGATGTCGACCATGCGGTCGCCGCCGCGCGCCGGGCCTTCGAAGGCCCCTGGCGCACGATGCGGGCGTCCGAGCGCGGCCAGATCCTGCTGCGCTGGGCAGATCTGCTCAAGGCTCACGCCGAGGAGATCATCGAACTCGAGTCGATCGATGCGGGCAAGCCGATCGCGGCGACATCGCGGCAGGATTTTCCGGCGGCCGTCGACACGCTGATCTACTATGCCGGTTGGGCCGACAAGATCAGTGGCGACGTCGTGCCCGTGCGCGATGATGCCCTGACCTACACTGTGCGCGAGCCGGTCGGTGTGGTCGCGGCGATTGTGCCCTGGAATTTCCCGCTGATGATCGGGATGTGGAAGCTCGCGCCGGCGCTGGCCTGCGGCTGCACCATCGTGATGAAGCCGGCCGAGCTGACCTCGTTGTCGGCGCTGCGCATCGCCGAGCTCGCGCTCGAAGCCGGCCTGCCGGCGGGCGTCTTCAACGTCGTCACTGGCCCGGGCCGCGTCGTCGGCGACGCGCTGGTCAATCACCCTGACGTCGACAAGGTCACCTTCACCGGCTCTCCGGGTGTCGGGCGGGGAATCATGAAGGGCGCCGCAAGCAACTTCAAGCGCGTCTCGCTCGAGCTGGGCGGCAAATCTGCCAACGTCATTTTCGACGATGCCGATCTCGAAGCCGCATCGAAAGCTGCGGCTTCCGGCATCTTCTTCAATGCCGGCCAGGTCTGCTCGGCCGGCTCTCGCGTGCTGGTGCAGGAGAAGGCTTATGACGAGGTCGTCGAACGACTGGCGGCACGCGCAAAGTCGCTCAGGATCGGCGACCCGCTCGACCGCAAGACGACGCTCGGCCCCGTCATATCCGAGAAGCAGATGAAGTCGGTCCTCGACTATGTCGACATTGGCCGGAAGGAGGGCGCGACCCTCGTCACCGGTGGCGAGAAGGTCGGCGATCGCGGCTACTTCATCAGCCCCGCGGTGTTCGCGAATGTCGCGCACGAGATGCGGATCTCACAGGAGGAGATCTTCGGACCCGTCGTCAGCGTCATCAAGTTCAAGGATGAAGCCGACGCTTTGCGGATTGCCAACGGCACGGCTTACAGCCTCGCCGCCGGCGTCTGGAGCCGCGACATCGGCAAGCTGCAGCGCTTCGCCAAGCGGGCGCGCGCGGGCACGGTCTGGATGAACACCTATGGCTATACCGACGTGCGGCTGCCTTGGGGCGGCGAGCGCGACTCCGGGCTCGGCCGCGAGCACGGCACCGCCGCGCTCGACAATTTCACCGAGCCCAAGGCTGTCTGGATGAATCTGGCCGTTTGATACCTCCCGAGCGGCCAAGCCTGGAGCCCGCCTGACCACCCGTGCAGGCGGGCTCTTTTTTCGAGATCGATAAAATTGTCTGCATTCCGCTCAGCGGCGGCAAACCCTGCGGACAAGAACCATGCGGCCTTAAACCCCGGCTTTGGAACCGGCGTGCATCCTGCCTGCAACAGGGTGGGGCATCAGCATGTCAGTTCTCAGGGAGGTCGTCGTCGCGGTCGCGGGAGTCTGCGCACTTCTGTTCGCGTGCGACACAATGTTCGGGATCGGCGAGGCACGCTTCGACGATGCTTATTACAGCGCCAGCTTCTACGCGCCGCGGCCGAAGGAGTTTCGTTTCGCCGGCGATACGCCGCCGGCCGTCCGCGTCAGCGAGGCATTTGCGCAATTCGCGCCGGGCGAAGCCAAGCCGAACAAGCGCTACTCGTCGCTGACGACGATCCTCCGCTAGGGCGCACACTCATTGTTCCGACCGCAATCGCGGTTCGCGCCCAGGCCGCGATGGCCCGCGTGCGCCGGACTCCACGGCACATCACCGACGCGACGGGCCGTGAATAGCAATCGTCAACTGCTTCCTCAATCTTCCCAACCCGCTTTCCGAAGGCCGTCCAGCATCAGGGCGTGATCTTCCGGCCGAAACCACGGTGGCCGCTGACGGACCTGAAACTCGAACGATGCTGAGGAAATTGCGATTGCTTTTTGCAGCGCATCCTCGGCTTCAGCAGTTCGACCGAGTTGGCCGAGAGCTGCGGCAAGCCAGCGGTAAGGGGAGGGGAAGTCGGGAAATGTTCGGATCGCGCGCTCCGCCGCCTCGACCGTGGCCGTGTAGTCTCAGCAAAAATAGTGAGCCAATGCGACCTGGTTCAAGCGATTGACCAGCGATGGGTCACGAGGGTCCAGCCGAATGCACGTCTCGAGCGCGACGAGCCCCTCTTTCGGACAGCCGGAATACGCGAGAATGACGCCCAGCGCTCCGTGAGCTGGTGCCAGATTCGGGCAGAGTGCCAGCGCACGCTCGGCCTGCGCACGTGCTCCGCCGTGATCGCCCCGAGCGTTGAGCGCCAGCGCCAGGCGTGAATGGGCGTCCGCGTTGCCACGATCGAGAGCGACCGCGCGTCGCGCCAATTCTTCTTCTTCGAGTTGCGTTCCTTTCGACCGACTGAGCACGGTGGAGAGCCCGATATATCCGGGCGCGAACATGGGATCGAGATCAATGGCCCGCTGAAAGAATTCTCCGGCAACTGAATCATCCTCGGTGCTCGCCTTGCCCAGATGCCACATTCCACGCTGGTAGGCACCCCAGGCATCAAGACTTGCGGGCGGCTTGCGCATGGCCCGCTGTTGCTCGGCGCCGGCAATGACCGGAGCGATGGCGATGGTCGTGGACTGCGCGATGTCATCTTGTACGGAGAAGATGTCGGCTATGTCGCGGTCGTAGCGTTCTGCCCAGACATGGTTGCCTGTCTCTGCTTCGACAAGCTGTGCGGTGACACGGACGCGGTTGCCGGATTTTCGCAGGCCGCCCTCAAGCACATAGCGAACGCCCAGTTCGCGCCCGACCTGTTTCACGTCTACCGCGCGTCCCTTGAAGGAAAACGACGAATTGCGAGCGATGACGAACAGCGAGGAATATCGCGACAACGCAGTGATGACGTCCTCCGCTATTCCGTCGGCGAAGAACTCTTGGTCCGGATCGGAACTCATGTTCTGGAACGGCAGCACCGCGATGGATGGCTTGTCCGGAAGCGCCAGCGGTCGCGCAAGTTCAGGCACTTGTCGTGGCTTTGATGCTGCAGATGAATTCCCATCGACAAGGAGGCGCCATGTATGCATCGGCTCGGCGATATTCTTGAGCGCTTGCAGACCCATATCGTCGTAGGCGACGTCTATCTTGCCGCGAATCTGCCGACGAGCATCGTCGGAGATACAGATGCCGCCGGGGTCGGCTATGCTTTCAAGGCGCGCGGCGATGTTGACGCCATCGCCGAAGATGTCGTTGTCATCAAGAATAATGTCGCCGATGTGGATGCCGATCCGGAATTCGATCCTGATTGCCGGGGAGACGTCGGCGTTCTGCGCCGCCATTCCGCGCTGGACTTCGACCGCACTGCGCGCCGCGTCCACCGCACTCGCAAACTCGACCAGCATGCCGTCGCCGGTGGTCTTGACGATGCGCCCGCGATGCGCAGCGATCATGGGATCGACAACGATCTTTCGAGCTGCCTTCAGGCGCGCCAGCGTGCCTTCCTCGTCAGCACCCATCAGACGGCTGTAGCCGGCGACATCGGCAGCCAATACCGCTACAAGTCGTCGTTCCACGCGCTCGCCGGTCAAATTGGCCTCAACAAAATGGCCTCAAAAATATGATATTTGGACCAGCGCATCAAAGCACGCAGAGCTGCTTCCGGCCAGCACCGACATTCGTCCCGGCTTTACTCTCACTCCCCCTGGATCCATTCCGCGACGCCACGCCACAATGTGTCGCGGTGGTCCGGGCGGAAGAAGCCGAAATGTCCGATCGCCTTGGCGCCGACGTCGGACGGCTTCACGTTGAGCACCTCCGGCTTGATCGCGGTAAATCCGCTCGCAAGCAGCTCGACCGCGGGCCGCGTCGCCCAGGGATCGTCGGAGAAGCAGAGTGTGCGCAACTCGCCCTTGAACTTCGCGAAGTTCTCCAGGGCCGCCAGCTTTGAATCGAAGAGATAACGAGGGCTCGAGACCCACTCGGCCCATTGCAGGAAGACGCCCTTGGGCAAATCCTCACCGATGCCGGCCCAGCCCGGCGCGTAACCGAGCGCGTGGACGAGCGGCACGCCGACAAAATTCATGAAGGCGAAGACGCGGTATTTTTCCGGGGACGTCATCAGCCGCCAGGTCGCGGCCTGCGAGGCCACGAACGCGGCGCGCGAAATGTCCGTGTTGTTCGCGATCAGCCCGAGCGCCTGGCCGCCAAAGGAGTGCCCGACATAGGCCAAGGGCAGGGTGTTGTAGCGCTCGCGCATCCAGTGCACTGCGGCGGTGACGTCGAGCGCGGCCCAGTCCGACATCGAGGCCTTGAAGCCGACCAGCGATTTCGGCCGGTTGTAGCCGACCATCGCCGGCAGCCGGGAGTCGCCGATGCCGCGGTAGTCGTAGGTCAGGACCGCGCAGCCGCGATGGGCGAGATATGAGGCAAATCCGCGATAGATTTTTCGCGGGACGGCAGTCGCCGAATTGACCAACACGGCATGACGGTTGGTGCCGCGCGGCAGGAATAGCGTGCCGGTCAGCGCATACCCGTCGGTCGCCGGGAAGCTGATCTCGTCGATGAAAACGTCGTCCAGTGCCACGCCCATGGGCCGAAGGTATCTTGCCAGTTTCCAAGCCGTTTCCCAGCAAATGCGAATTTGGCTTTCCCCGCAAGGCTTTGCGGTGCCAAACGGATTTACAACTGGCGGCCGGTGGCCAGCCTGTGTATAAGGCGACCCTCGCAACCCACAGATCAGGTTGTGCTTTTTGCTTCACGGAGAGATTGCGATGTCCGAGCGGTGGACGCCCGAATCCTGGCGCAGCAAGCCGGTGCTACAGGTGCCCGACTATCCCGACGCCAAGGCCTTGGCCGACGTCGAGGCGCAGCTTGCGAGCTTTCCGCCGCTGGTGTTCGCGGGCGAGGCGCGCAATCTGAAGAAGGCGCTGGCGCGGGTCGCGGCCGGAGAGGCGTTCCTGCTGCAGGGCGGCGACTGCGCCGAGAGCTTTGCCGAGCACGGCGCCAACAACATCCGCGACTTCTTCCGCGTGCTGCTCCAGATGGCGGTCGTGCTGACCTATGCCGGTGCCGTCCCGGTGGTGAAGGTCGGGCGCGTCGCCGGCCAGTTCGCAAAACCCCGATCCTCGCCGATGGAGAAGATCGACGGTGTCGAGCTGCCGAGCTATCGCGGCGACATCGTCAACGACATCGCCTTCACCAAGCAAGCGCGCGTCCCTGATCCGCAGCGCCAGCTGATGGCCTATCGCCAGTCGGCGGCGACGCTGAACCTGCTGCGTGCGTTCGCCACCGGCGGCTACGCCAATCTCGGCAGCGTGCATCAGTGGATGCTCGGCTTCCTCAAGGACTCGCCGCAGTCCCGCCGCTACAAGGAATTGGCCGACCGCATCTCCGATGCGCTCAATTTCATGCGCGCCTGCGGCCTCGATCTCGAGGCCCACCCGGAGCTGCGCGCCACCGATTTCTACACCAGCCACGAAGCCCTGCTGCTCGGCTACGAGCAGGCCATGACCCGGGTCGATTCCACCACCGGCGACTGGTACGCGACCTCGGGTCACATGATCTGGATCGGCGACCGCACCCGTCAGCTCGACCACGGCCACATCGAATATTTCCGCGGCATCAAGAATCCGATCGGGCTCAAATGCGGCCCATCGCTCAAGCCCGACGAGCTGCTGAAGCTGATCGACGTGCTCAATCCCGACAACGAGCCGGGCAGGCTGACGCTGATCGGCCGCTTCGGCTCCGACAAGATCGGCGAGCACCTGCCGAACATGGTCCGCGCCGTGAAGCGCGAGGGAAAAGTGGTGGTCTGGTCGTGCGATCCCATGCACGGCAACACCATCACCTCGACGTCGGGTTACAAGACGCGGCCCTTCGACCGCATCCTGTCCGAGGTGAAGTCGTTCTTCGCGATCCACGCCGCGGAAGGCACCCATGCCGGCGGCGTGCATCTGGAGATGACGGGCCAGGACGTCACCGAGTGCCTCGGCGGCGCCCGCGCGATCACCGATGAGGATCTCAACGACCGCTATCACACGGTCTGCGATCCCCGGCTCAATGCCGAGCAATCCATCGACATGGCTTTCCTGGTCGCAGAACTGCTCAAGCAGGAACGCGCCGGCAAAGTCAGGCCGATGCCCGCCGCAGCGGGGCTCTGAGACCTTGCTACGAATCTGGAAGGCCACGATCAATTCCCGTAACGGTCTGGCCTTTGCGTTCCGCTCGGAGCAGGCCGTCCGCGAGGAGATCGTTGCGCTCCTCGTGTCGCTGCCGCTTGCGTGGTTCGTCGGCGCGACCGCGATGCGCGCGGTCGAGCTGATCTGCGCGGTCGCGTTTGTGCTGGTGGTCGAGCTCCTCAATACTGCGATCGAGAAGCTTGCCGACCGGCTGACCATGGATCACGACAAGCAGATTGGACGGGTCAAGGACATGGGCTCGGCCGCGGTCGGTGTTGCGCTCCTGATGGCCGGCACGTTCTGGATCATCGCCATCATCGAGCGTTTAGGATTCCTCTAGAGCGCACGTCGCGCTTTAGACTGTTTTTTGAGCATGATCTTTTCGGAAAACCGCTTCACACTTTTCCGGATCATGCTTTGATCGGAGCGCCATGACCGAACGTCTCAACGCATTCGCGGTCACGCTCGCCCAGCTCAATCCGACCATGGGCGACATCGAGGGCAATGCCGCGAAGGCGCGCGCGGCGCGCGTGCAGGCAGCCGCCGACGGCTCCGATCTCGTGCTGTTTCCGGAATTGTTCATCGCCGGCTATCCGCCGGAAGATCTGGTGCAGAAGCCTTCGTTTCAGGCCGCCTGCCGCGCTGCGATCGAAGCGCTGGCGCGCGAGACCGCTGATGGCGGGCCGGCGATGCTGATCGGCACGCCCTGGGTCGAGGAGGGCGGGCTCTACAATGCCTGTGCACTGCTCGACGGCGGCCGTATCGCCGGCTTGCGCTTCAAATGCAATCTGCCGAATTACGGCGTATTCGACGAGAAGCGGCTGTTTTCGCGCGGCCCTGCGGCCGGCCCCGTCACCGTGCGCGGCGTGCGCATCGGTGTGCCGATCTGCGAGGACATCTGGCTGGAGGAGTCCGAGGACTACGAGAATGTGGTCGAGACGCTGGCCGAGACCGGCGCGGAGATCATCCTTGTGCCGAACGGATCTCCGTACGCCCGCAACAAGGCGGACGTGCGGTTGTCGGTCGCGGTCGCGCGCGTCACCGAGAGCGGCCTGCCGCTGGTCTATCTCAACCAGGTTTGCGGCCAGGACGAGCTGGTGTTCGACGGAGCTTCCTTCGCGCTCAACGGCGACCTTTCGCTCGCAGCGCAATTGCCGGCATTCGCGGAGAGCATCACCACACTGCGGTTCACGAGAAACGGCGACGATTGGCGCTGCACCGGTCCGATCGCCGCGCAGCCCGAGGGCGACCACGCCGACTACGCGGCCTGCGTGCTGGGCTTGCGCGACTACGTCGCCAAGAATGGCTTTCCCGGCGTTCTGCTCGGGATTTCCGGCGGCATCGATTCCGCGCTGTGCGCTGCCATCGCGGTCGATGCGCTCGGGGCCGATCAGGTGCATGGCGTGATGCTGCCTTATCGCTACACTGCGGCACACTCGATCGCGGACGCCGGCGAGCTCGCCGGCCATCTCGGCATCCGCTACGAGGTGCTGCCGATCGCGGAGGCGGTGAACGGGTTCGAGACTATCCTGTCCGGCGTCTTCAAGAATCTGCCGCCCGATGTCACCGAGGAGAATCTCCAGGCCCGCACCCGCGGCACGTTGCTGATGGCGATCTCCAACAAGACCGGGCTGATGGTGGTGACCACAGGCAACAAGTCGGAAATGTCGGTCGGCTACGCCACGCTCTACGGCGACATGAATGGCGGCTTCAATCCGATCAAGGACATCTACAAGACGCAGGTGTTTCGGCTGGCAAGCTTGCGCAATGCGTGGAAGCCCGAGGGGGCGCTGGGGCCGGCCGGCGAGGTGATCCCGCCCGACATCATCACGCGTCCGCCGACAGCGGAGCTGCGCGAGAACCAGACCGACCAGGATTCGTTGCCCGCTTACGACGTGCTCGATGCCATCCTGCAGCGTCTGATCGAGCGCGAAGAGCCGCTCGAGACAATCATTACCGCTGGCTTCGACCGCGAGACGGTCACCCGCATCGATCATCTCCTCAACGTCGCCGAATACAAGCGCCGCCAGGCCGCGCCCGGCGTCAAGGTCACGGCCAGGAATTTCGGCCGCGACCGCCGCTATCCCATCACCAACCGCTTTCGCGACAAAGGCGAGCAGCTCGCCGCCCCGGACGAGACGCTGGTGTCGCGCGGGAGCAAAGCCTCGATCGACGCGTTCGAAGGGTGAGGCTGGCGCTTGCGCTGCCGTTTCCACAAGCGAGATCGGCGTTATTGTGCCCTCGCCCCTTGCGGGAGAGGGCAGCTTCGCTGTCGAAGCGAACTCATTCGGGTGAGGGGTCTGTCTCGGCGTACTCGTGTGCACGTGTGAGCGCGGATCGAACCCCTCATCCGGCGCTTTGCGCCACCTTCTCCCGCAGGGGGAGAAGGGAAGAGCGACCTACTTCTGCTGTTGGGGCAGGAAGCTCGGGCCGACCGAACGGATCGGCTTGTTCTCGGAGTTGGCAGGGGTGGCGGTTTCCGCCGGCGGCGTTGCTGCCGGGGCGCCAGTCGTCGTCGTCGCCGGGGCCGCGCCCTTCTTGGCATTCGCAGGCGTGCCCTTGTTGAGCTGCCGCTGCTGCATCTTCTTGGCGCTCTCCTCGGTGACGATGATGTCACCCTGCTGTTCGGCCGATGCCTTGTCGTCGGCGGATTTGAGCGCGTCGGCCCAGGTCTGGCCCGCGGCCTTGCAGGAGCAGGACGGGTTGAACTCGCTGCGGAATTTGAACGCGGTCGGCAGGGCCGTGTAGGGCTGGCCGCTGGTGGAGACCGCGGAGTTCATGTCCTCGCCGGGATTGCGATGGGTGTAGAGCACGGCTTCGGCGGCCGGGCACAGCGCCTTGCAGGTCTTCTCGTCGTCGGGGAAGCGCGCCGGCACGGTCGCAAACGAGACCGGGAAATAAGCGCCGTCGCAGGTGCGCACGCACACGGTGCGATAGGTGCCTGATTGCGGGCCGAGATCGGACGGCGGCACGCCTTGCGGATTGTTGGGGTTGTTGCCGCCGAACAGATTGCTCAGGAAGTTGCCGCCGCCTTGCGACTGTGCGGCGTTGGCATATTGCGGGCCGCAATTGTTCTGCGCCAGCGCTGCCAGCACCGAGCGGCGCTGGTTGTCACGCTCGGGGCTGAAGCCGCCGGGACCGCCGCCGCGCAGGCGTTCGAGATTGCCGGTGATCTGGTCCAGATTGGCGCGCATCTGCTGGATCTGGGTGTTGACCGGACCGCATTGCGCCGACTGGCCGCTGAACAGCGAGAAGAAGCCGGAGGAATCGCAACCCATGCGCTTGGCCTGCATGGTGACGCGGTCGAGCTCGGCCTGCTGCTTGCTTTGGGACTCTTGATACCGGCGGATCTGGTCTTCGCGCGCGGGATCACCGCCGCCGCCACGATCGAGACCGGCGAGCTGGCCTTCCAGGCGCGCGCACATCGGGTTGGGTCCGAGCCCGTTCTGGCCAGGCTGAGGTGGCGGTCCCGGCGGGCCGGCCTGTGCGAACGCGTTAGTGGCGAGCGCGACCGTGCTCAAGAGCACGGCGCAGGCAAGGATCGAGCGAGCACGGGAGAGAAACAAAAATTCAGGCATATCCGCCATTCTAGCGAGGTCACGGCCACGCGTGATGTGGGGGGCCGAAGCGCGCCCTCCCATAGCCGCTTCCTGCGGCATCGTCACGTCGTTTCAGAGGCCAGCGATTGGGCCTAAAGTACGCCAGTTCCGAGCGAATTCAGCGCTGGCAGGTGATTGCGACATATTCATCGCAATGGCCATGGGAGCAGTTTGCGCCGGATTTGGGGACAGAGCCGGTAATTTCGTCGGGATCGACCCGGCGATAGGCCGAAGCCTGGGCAAAATCGCGTGACTGGCAGTAGGTGCGGGCGACCTGCGCGCCGCATTTGTCGCTTTTGGCCAGGCACTGATCGACGCCGTAGCCATCCGCCTGGTTGGGGATGATGAAGACGCGGGTCTCGGCGAGAGCGCTGGAAACGACAAGGATGGAGGCGCAGGAAATGAGCGCGAGCAATGATCGCATGAAAACACCGGGGGCAAAAAACAGGAACTGCCAGTTCCAGAATGGGCTCAAATGGTTAAGGATCTGAACCATCTAGCCGTAGCGGCTGCGCATTGCGGAGATAAAACGGCATTTTCGCGGCTCTCTTGACGCGGGGCCGCCTCATAGCCCATATGTTCCGTTATGAACGGTCTCCTCGTCATTTGCGCCATTTGCCGCGAGATTACGAGCTAGCGATTCGCTGGCTGGAGCCGTCTTTTCTCAAAACCATTGAGAGCACTGGACGCCCGGCCAACAGCCGACGGGTATCCTTATGGAATTGCGCCTCTACGATACGCTGAGCCGGGAAAAGCGCACCTTCGTGCCGCTCGATGCCAAGGACGTCCGCATGTATGTCTGCGGACCGACGGTCTATGACTTCGCCCATATCGGCAATGCCCGGCCGGTGATCGTGTTCGACGTGCTGTTCCGGCTGCTGCGCCATCTCTACGGCGCGGCGCACGTCAAATATGTCCGCAACATCACCGACGTTGACGACAAGATCAACGACCGTGCCGCGCGTGATTTCCCCGGCCTGCCGCTGAACGAGGCGATCCGGAAAGTCACGGAGCAGACCGGCAAGCAGTTTCACGCCGACGTCGACGCACTCGGTGCGCTGCGGCCGAACGTCGAGCCGCGCGCCACCGAGCATATCGGCGAGATGCGCGAGATCATCGAGCGGTTGGTCGCCGGCGGCTTTGCCTATGTCGCCGAGGATCACGTGTTATTCTCGCCGCAGGCGATGAACGCGGCCGATGCCGGGCTGCCGCGCTATGGCGCGCTGTCCAACCGCTCGCTGGACGAGATGGTTGCCGGCGCCCGCGTCGATGTCGCGCCGTACAAAAAGGGCAACACCGACTTCGTGCTGTGGAAGCCGTCCAAGCCCGGCGAGCCGTCATGGCCATCACCGGCCGGCATCGCCGCGCAGGGGCGCCCGGGCTGGCACGTCGAGTGCTCGGCCATGGCCTGGAAGCATCTCGGCGAGCACTTCGACATCCATGGCGGCGGCATCGATCTCGTGTTTCCGCATCACGAGAACGAGGTTGCACAAACCTGCTGCGCCTTCCATCGGGAGCGCATGGCGAACTACTGGATGCATAACGGCTTCCTGCAGGTCGAGAGTGAGAAGATGTCGAAATCGCTCGGCAACTTCGTCACGATTCACGAGCTGCTCGCGGACTGGCCGGGCGAAGTGCTGCGCCTGAATATGCTGAAGACGCATTACCGCTCGCCGATCGACTGGACGATGAAGTCGCTAGAGGAGAGCGCCAGGACGCTCGACGACTGGTATCGGGTTGCGGCTGACGTCGTACCCGGCAAGCCCGCCCCGTCAGTGATCGAGCCGCTGCTCGACGACCTCAACACGCCGCTGGCCATCGCGGCGCTGCATGGCTTGCGCGGCAGCGACGTTGGTGCTCTCGCGGGTTCGTTGCGTCTGCTCGGCTTTCTCTCCGAGAGTGCCGCGCAGTGGGAAGGACGCAAGCAGCAGGCGAGCGGCGTCGATGCCAAGGAAGTGGAGCGCCTGATCTCGGAGCGGACGGCGGCGCGTGCGCGCAAGGACTTTGCGGAGTCCGATCGTATCCGCGATCTGCTTGCCGCGATGGGCGTTGCGATCAAGGACTCCAAGGAAGGCACGACCTGGGAGGTCGCACGATGAAGCGGCCCGACACGCCTTTTCCGCGGCACTGGTTCTATTACATCGCGCTGAAAATCCTGCTGCTGGGCGCCGCCGTGGCGCTGGCGCTGAAACTCTATGGGATGTGGTGAAGACGATGGCACAAGCACTCCCAAAGCCCGGCTTGCGGCCCTTCCTGCCGGAGGACGTGCCGGTTCTCGCCGCGATCTTCGCCGCCAGCATCGAAGAGCTGACCGGCGACGACTATAGCGAAGCGCAGCAGCAGGCCTGGATGGCGGCGGCCGAGGACGAAGAATTCGGCAAGCGGCTCGCCTCCGACCTGACGCTGATCGCGACGCTGGAGGGATCACCGGTGGGCTTTGCCTCGCTGCGCGGCAAGGATCATGTCCGCATGCTCTATGTGCATCCGGCCGTGGCCGGGCAGGGCCTGGCGACGATGCTGGTCGATGCGCTGGAAAAGCTTGCGGGCGGCCGCGGCGCCGACAAGCTGACGGTCGACGCCAGCGACAACGCGCAGGGCTTTTTCGCCAAGCGCGGCTATGTCGCCATGCAGCGCAACAGCATCACCGTCAACGACGAGTGGCTGGCCAACACCACCATGCAAAAGACGCTGGGCAGCGGACCCGCGACGGGAGCGCTGCAATGAGCAAGGAGCGCCTCTATCTGTTCGACACCACGCTGCGTGACGGTGCGCAGACCAATGGCGTCGATTTCACGCTGACCGACAAGCAAATCATCGCTCAGATGCTTGATGAACTCGGCATCGACTATGTCGAGGGCGGCTATCCCGGCGCCAATCCGACCGACACCGAGTTCTTTGGCACCAAGCCGAAGTTTTCGCATGCGCGCTTCACTGCGTTCGGCATGACACGTCGGGCGGGGCGCTCGGTCTCCAACGATCCCGGCGTGGCCGGTCTACTCGAAGCGAAAGCCGACGCCATCTGCTTCGTGGCGAAGTCGTCGGCCTATCAGGTGCGCGTTGCGCTGGAGACGACGAACGAGGAGAACCTCGCCTCGATCCGCGACAGCGTCGCGGCGGCCAAGGCCGCCGGCCGCGAGGTGATGCTCGACTGCGAGCATTTCTTCGACGGTTACAAGGAGGATTCCGGTTTTGCGCTCGCCTGCGCGAAAGCCGCCTATGAAGCCGGCGCGCGCTGGGTGGTGCTGTGCGACACCAACGGCGGCACCATGCCGAATGAGATCGAGGCCATCGTTACCGAAGTGGCGAAGCACATCCCCGGCGATCATCTCGGCATCCACGCCCATAACGACACCGAGCAGGCGGTGGCGAATTCGCTCGCCGCGGTGCGCGCGGGGGCGCGGCAGATCCAGGGCACCCTGAACGGCCTCGGCGAGCGCTGCGGCAACGCCAATCTCTGCTCGCTGATCCCGACCTTGAAGCTGAAGGCTGAGTTTGCCGACGCTTTCGAGATCGGCGTCACGGCGGAAAAGCTTGCGACCCTCGTCAAGGTGTCGCGCACACTCGACGACATGCTCAACCGCGTGCCGAACCGTCATGCAGCCTATGTCGGCGAGAGCGCCTTCGTCACCAAGACCGGCATCCATGCCTCCGCCGTGCTGAAGGATCCGCAGACCTACGAGCATGTCTTGCCGGAGCGGGTCGGCAATCACCGCAAGGTGCTGGTGTCCGATCAGGCCGGCCGCTCCAATGTCATCGCCGAGCTCGACCGCGCCGGCATCGCCTACGAGAAGAGCGATCCGAAGCTGTCGCGGCTGGTCGAGGAATTGAAGGAGCGCGAGGCGCAAGGCTATGCCTATGAATCCGCCAACGCCTCGTTCGAGCTGCTGGCGCGGCGCACGCTCGGCAAGGTGCCGCATTATTTCGAGGTCGAGCAGTTCGACGTCAATGTCGAGCAGCGTTACAATTCGCATGGCGAGCGCGTCACCGTGGCGCTGGCGGTGGTCAAGGTCGACGTTGCCGGCGAGCATCTGATCTCGGCGGCCGAAGGCAACGGTCCCGTCAACGCGCTCGACGTCGCGCTGCGCAAGGATCTCGGCAAGTACCAGAAATATATCGAAGGCCTGACGCTGATCGACTATCGCGTGCGTATCCTCAACGGCGGCACCGGCGCGGTCACGCGTGTCCTGATCGAGAGCGAGGACGAGAACGGCGACAGCTGGACCACGGTCGGGGTGTCCCCCAACATCATCGACGCCTCCTTCCAGGCGCTGATGGATTCGGTGATCTACAAGCTGGTGAAGTCGGGGGCGCCGGCGTAGGGACATGGCGCCAGGAACGCAATGACGAGGAGAGAGGGGAAGCGCGACCCATGATCGACCACATCTCCGTCGGCGTCAGCGATCTCGAACGCTCAGCAAAATTCTACGAAACAACGCTCGGGGCGCTCGGGCTCACGCGCGTCGTCACGCGACCGCGGACGATCGGCTTTGGCAAGGCCTATCCCGAATTCTGGATCAATCTGCGCGAGGGCATGCCGCACGTCACGCCGGAGAGCGGCGTGCATATCTGCCTCCGGGCCAGGACGACCGCCGAGGTCGATGCATTTCACGCTGCAGCGCTGTCCGCCGCCGGCGCGTCCGACGGCGCGCCGGGTATCCGCCCGCACGATCGTGTGCGTTATTACGCAGCCTTCGTCGTCGACCCCGATGGCAACCGGATCGAGGCGGTGACGTTTCCTGCGGACTAAAGCTTGCGCGCGACTTCCGGGGCAAGCTGCTTTTCTGCGTCAGCGAGCTGTGCCACGGCGGCCTTCAGCTTCGGCAAGATCTCCTCGATGCGATCGGCCTTGAGGATGTCGACCGAGAGGCCGGCGCGGATGAACTCGGTCTGGCGCATGTGCGACAGCAGCGAGAACAGCGGCTCCCAGAAATTGTCGATATTGGCGAGCAGCACCGGCTTGGCGTGACGGCCGAGCTGTTTCCAGGTCAGCTGCTCCACCAGTTCCTCCAGCGTGCCGACGCCACCCGGCAGCGCCACGAAGGCGTCGGAGCGCTCGAACATCAGCCGCTTGCGCTCGTGCATGTCTGGAGTGACGATCATCTCCTGCACGCGGGTCAGCGCGTTCTCGCGCTTCCGGAGGAATTCGGGAATGATGCCGGTGACGGTGCCGCCGTGATCGAGCACGGAGGTCGCGACCGAACCCATCAGGCCGAGCGAGCCGCCGCCATAGACGAGGCGGATGTTGTTCTCGGCGAGCGCCTTGCCGAACGCCTTGGCGCCTTCGGTGAAACGGGGATTGGTTCCTGGGCCGGAGCCGCAATAGACACAGACGGTTTTGATCGTGCTCATTGGTGCCATGATGCATTGCAGCGAAGAGGCGTCAAGCCCAATCGGTGATTCGGGACTTCCGGAAATCTACCGGTAAACGGCGGCGAACAATCGAAGATTCGCCATCTGGCGGGGTGCATGGGCATCGGTAAGGCTCTATATGACAAACGAAAATCCTTAATGGCAACACAGCCCGCATCCGACGGGCTTTTCAGGCTTCTTGATGGACCAAGTTCAATCGCCCGCCGGCCCCAACGTTCCTGATCCCGCCGGGGGGCCGCTGGAGCGGGCCACGCTGATGGGCACGCTGGCGCATCTGTGGCCCTATATCTGGCCGGGCGACCGTTTCGACCTGAAGATGCGCGTGGTCTGGTCGATGGTGCTGCTGCTCGCCGCCAAGCTGATCACGCTGACGGTTCCTTTCAGCTTCAAATGGGCGACCGACGCGCTGACCGGCGCCAACACCGCGCCGGTCCAGGCCGACAATTGGCACCTCTGGGTGATCGCCTCGCCGCTGCTGCTGACCGCCAGCTACGGCGTGATGCGCATCGTGATGGCAGTGCTGACGCAATGGCGCGACGGCATTTTCGCGCGCGTTGCCATGCATGCGGTGCGCAAGCTCGCCACCATCACCTTCATCCACATGCACGAGTTGTCGCTGCGTTTCCACCTGGAGCGCAAGACCGGCGGCCTGACGCGCGTGCTCGAGCGCGGCCGCGAGGGCATCGAGGTCATCGTGCGCATGGTGATCCTGCAGCTGATCCCGACCATCGTCGAGGTCTCGCTGCTGATGGCGGTGCTGCTGTGGCAGTTCGATTGGCGCTACGTGCTCGCGACCCTCGTCACTGTCGCGGTCTACATGTACTACACCTACATCGCGACCGAGTGGCGGATCGGCATCCGCCGCAAGATGAACGATGCCGACACCGAGGCGAACACCAAGGCGATCGACTCGCTGCTCAACTACGAGACCGTCAAATATTTCAGCGCCGAGACCCGCGAGTCGCAGCGCTACGACCGATCGGTCGCGCGTTACGAGGAGTCGAGCGTCCAGGCTTACACTTCGCTTGCCGTGCTCAACACCGGGCAGGCCGTGATTTTCACGCTGGGGCTGACCGCGACCATGCTGATGTGCGCGATCGGCGTGCGCAACGGCACCAATACGGTCGGCGATTTCGTGCTGGTCAACGCCATGATGATCCAGCTCTACCAGCCCTTGAACTTCATGGGCATGGTCTATCGCGAGATCAAGCAGGCGATCATCGACATCGAGAAGATGTTCAACGTGCTGGGGCGCGAGGCCGAGATCAAGGACGCGCCGGGCGCGAAGCCGCTGGTGGTCTCCGCGGGCAATGTGCGTTTCGAGGACGTGCGCTTTGCCTATGAGCCGTCCCGCCCGATCCTCAAGGGCATCAGCTTCGAGGTGCCGGCCGGCAAGACGGTCGCGATCGTCGGCCCGTCAGGTGCGGGCAAGTCGACCATCTCACGCCTTTTGTTTCGCCTCTATGACATCTCCGGCGGCAAGATCCTGATCGACGGCCAGGACATTCGCGAAGTCACGCAGGCGAGCTTGCGCGCGTCCATCGGCATGGTGCCTCAGGACACCGTGCTGTTCAACGACACCATCCGCTACAACATCCGCTATGGTCGCTGGGACGCCAGCGATGCCGAGGTCGAGCAGGCGGCACAGCTGGCGCAGATCGATCGTTTCATCCGCATGGCGCCGAAAGGCTACGAGACCCAGGTCGGCGAGCGTGGCCTGAAACTGTCCGGTGGCGAAAAACAACGAGTCGCGATCGCGCGCACCGTGTTGAAGGCGCCGCCGATCCTGGTGCTGGACGAGGCGACTTCCGCGCTGGACACCCACACCGAGCACGAGATCCAGGGCGCGCTCGAGCGCGTGGCGAAGAACCGCACTTCGCTGGTGATCGCCCATCGGCTCTCGACCATCGTCGGCGCCGACGAGATCATCGTGCTGGACCAGGGCCGCATCGCCGAGCGCGGCACCCACGCAAAACTGCTCGCGGAGGGGGGACTTTACGCCAGCATGTGGAACAGGCAGCGCGAGGCCGAGGCGGCGCGCGAGAAACTGGCCAGGATGGCCGATTCCGGCGAGGCGCCCAATCGGGAGCCACCGCCGGTTGCGGATGTCCTCACGGCGCCTGCGGCGGCGGAGTGACCTTGTCTCCGGTCCCAACTCTGGCCTAAACAACATCACCGCGCGGGACGACCTGCGCCATCAACCCTGAGCGGCAGATAGCGATGTCCATTCTCGATTCGATCCAGCGTCAGATCCCGCCGATCCACAAGGAGGGTTATCCGTTCATCGGTGGCTTTGCGCTGGCAAGCCTGGTCCTGTTCTGGCTTTGGTCGCCGTTAGGTTGGATCGGCACCATCCTGACCGTGTGGTGCGCGCTGTTCTTCCGCGACCCCGTGCGCGTGACCCCGGTGCGCGAGGGGCTCGTGGTGTCGCCGGCCGACGGCCGCGTCTCGATGATCACCATGGCGCTGCCGCCGGCCGAACTCGGGCTCGGCGACCGGCCGCTGCCGCGCATCTCGGTGTTCATGAGTGTGTTCAACTGCCATGTGAACCGCAGCCCGATCGCGGGCAGGGTGGACCGTATCGCCTACCGCCCCGGCCTGTTCATCAACGCCGAGCTGGACAAGGCGAGCGAGGACAATGAGCGCAACTCGCTGGTGATCACGACGCCGACGGCGCGGATCGGCGTGATCCAGATCGCAGGGCTCGTCGCCAAGCGCATCGTCTGCTTCGTCAAGGAGGGGCAGGCGATCGGCGCCGGCGAGCGCTTCGGCCTGATCCGCTTCGGCTCGCGGCTAGACGTCTATTTGCCGCTGGGCACCAAGGCGCTGGTCTCGGAAGGGCAGACCGCGATCGCCGGTGAGACGATTCTGGCCGATCTCGCCGGAGACGACCCGAGTCGCGCTTACCGCTCCAATTAACCAATAAGTCGGCCTGAGGGGCCTTCCGCCGCAATGGCGGAGGGGAGCGCGGCTTGCTATATCTCGCCCCAAGGTGAGGACGAGCCATGACGCCCTACGACTCTAGAGATCCAGACGTGCGCCGCCGGCGGTTCCGCCCCATCCCGGTGCGCATGCTGGTGCCCAACGTCATCACTCTGCTGGCGATTTGCGCCGGCCTGACCTCGATCCGGCTCTCGATCGAGGGGCGGATGTCGCTCGCGGTCTACGCCATCGTGTTCGCGGCGGCACTCGACGGCATCGACGGCCGTATCGCGCGCATGATCAAGGGGCAGTCGAAGTTCGGCGCCGAGCTCGACAGCCTCGCCGACTTCGTCAATTTCGGTGTGGCGCCCGGCCTGATGCTGTATTTCTGGCAGCTGCACGAGCTTGGCAATGCCGGATGGATTGCCGCCATGGTATTCGCGATCTCCGGTGGCCTGCGCCTGGCGCGCTTCAATGCCACTATGGACGATCCCAACAAGCCGGCCTTTGCCGCCAATTTCTTCACCGGCGTGCCGGCGCCGGCCGGCGCGATCACGGTGCTGCTGCCGATCTATGTCGCGTTCCTCGAGCTCGGCCGGCTGCCTGCGGCGGTGACGGCTGCGTATACGCTGCTGATCGCCTTCCTGATGGTGTCGCGCCTGCCGGTGTTCTCCGGCAAGACCAAGCGCATGCGCGTGCCGCCCGAACTGGTGCTGCCTGCGTTCGTTGCGGTGATCGTCTTCATCGCGATCCTGATCGCCTATCCCTGGCACGTGCTGTCGATCGGCACGGTGCTGTATCTGCTCGCTTTGCCGCTCGGCTACAAATCTTATCGCGACCAGGCGCGCGCGTTGGAAACCACCGCGCCGGCGGGAGGCGAGGTCTCGTCGCCGCCGTCGGCACCGACGCTGACAAACCTGTCGGAGCCGCCGCGGGACGATGACCGGCCCGACCGGCTGCACTGAACGGCAAGGCACCAAGCAGCGAGGCACTGAGCCCAAGCCACTTAAGCAGCAAGACTTGGATATCTGCCATGAGGCGCCCTGAGTTGGGTTGAGGCCCGATCTCGGCTATATCGCCCGGTGCAGGCGGCACCGCGCCAACAGCGGCCGCCAATCTGGGAGAGAACGCCGTGACGAATAACGCGACCGGGCCGCTGCCCGCTTCCGTCCTCGAAGCGCTGGGCCGCTACGACACCCCGACGATCTGCAATGCCATGGAGATCGTGGCGCCCGAGCGCCGGCTGATCGGCTACACCACCAAGCCATTGGTCTGCCCATTCCCCGATCTGCCGCCGATCGTCGGCTACGCCCGCACGGTCGCGATCCGCTCGGTGCTGAAAAATTCGCTGCCGCCGGAAGAGCAGTCCAAGCGTCGCATCGCATATTACGAATATGTCGGGACCGGCCACGGTCCGCGCATCTCGGTGATCCAGGACATCGACGGTCCCGACGTCGGCTACGGAGCGTTCTGGGGCGAGGTGCAGAGCAACGTGCACAAGGCGCTCGGCTGCCTCGGCGTCATCACCGACGGTTCGATCCGCGACATCCCGCAATGGGCACCGGGCTTCCAGGCGCTGGCCGGCTCGATCGGCCCGTCGCATGCATGGGTGCATGCCGAGAGCTTTGGCGGTGAGGTGCGCGTTGCCGGCATGACCGTGAAGTCGGACGATTTGATCCACGCCGACCAGCACGGCGCCATCGTGATTCCGCACGATATCGCCGCAAAGCTGCCCGACGCCGCCGAGCTCTGCGGCCGCCGCGAGACGCCGATCCTCGAGATCGCCCGCAGCCCCGACTTCTCGCTGGAGAAGTTGAAGGCTGCATTGAAGCGCTCGGCGGAGATTCACTAACGGCGGGACTGGAACGATCTACGACGCCGCTCGCAGGCTGCCCTGTTCCGTCAGGAACAAGGCAGTTCGGTCCGGCTCGCCGAACATCGCGGCAGCGCAGCCGACGGTTTCGCGCGCGCGGCCTTGAGTGATGGGGTGCGCGCGATGCCGTATGGTTAGCAAAAGATTGAAATCCCTGTCGGCACTCGGCAAAAGCCGGCGCCTTTCAGCGCGCTGCGGCCGCCAGGCGCGCCGGCTCAACTTAACCTTTACGCGTCTTTAATCGCGGCTCACTAGGGTTCCGATGCGGTTCGGGGTTGGGCCGCGCCATCGGCCAGGACGGCCGTTGTTGCGTTCGGGTTGGAGTCTCCCATGGATATCATGACGAGCATCGGGCTCGTGGCGGGCATTGTCGTCATCGCGACGATGATGCTGCTGGGCGGCGATCTCCACATGTTCATTTCCGAGCATGCGATGATCATCATCTTCGGCGGCTCGACCGCTGCGACCATGATCCGCTTTCCGCTCTCGACGCTGATCCACGGCCTGCCGCTCGGCGCCAAGTTTGCCTTCACGATGAGCCGTCTGTCGGCGCACGATCTGGTCGACGAGCTCGCCCGCATCGCCGAGATCGCCCGCAAGCAGGGGCCGGTGGGGCTGGAAAAAGTAGAGACCGACGAGCCGTTCCTGGCCAAGGGCATCCGCTACGTCGCCGACGGCTACGACCTCGATTTCATTCGCGACAATCTCGAGCGCGACCGCGACAATTTCCTGATGCATCTGGACGAAGGCAGCAAGATCTACCGCGCGATCGGCGACTGCGCGCCGGCCTTCGGCATGGTCGGCACGCTGATCGGCATGGTGCAGATGTTCGCAAACATGACCGACCCGTCAAAGCTCGGCCCGTTCATGGCGACCGCGCTGCTCGCCACTCTCTACGGCGCGCTGGTCGCCAACCTGTTCTGTATCCCGATCGCCGACAAGCTGCATGGCAAGCTCCTGGACGAAGAGACCAACCGCACGCTGATCATCGACGGCATCCTGATGATCCGCGATTCCAAGAGCCCGACGCTGGTCCGGGAAATGCTGCTGGCCTATCTGCCCGAGAAGCACCGCCACGCCGAAGGCGAGCCGGTACCGGCCTGAGGCCGCCCGCCGGGATTTGAGAAATGGCCAAGAAGAAGCGAGGCGATTCACACGGAGGCGGTCACGGCTGGTTCGTGACTTTCGCCGACCTGATGGGCCTGATGATGAGCTTCTTCGTGATGCTCGTCGCGTTTTCGACCCAGGATGCCAACAAGCTGAAGGTCGTCGCGGGCTCCATGCGCGACGCCTTCGGTGTCCAGACCGAAGCGCGCTATTCCGGCATTGTCGAGTCCGACGGGCTGCCGACCCGCCCTCGGCTGAAGAACGTCGATCACATTCAGCCTGAGGACTCCTCCAATACGCCGACGCCGGACCAGGAGGATCGTGACCGCACGTCGGGCGCGAAGATCAAGGTCGACCGCAATTTTGCACTGGCGGCGGCCTCGCTGCGCCAGGCGCTGCAGGACATGCCGGAACTGACCGAGATGTCCAAGCACATCATGTTTGAGGAGACCAAGCAGGGCCTCAACCTCGAGATCGTGGACCAGGACGGCCGCTCGATGTTCGCCGACGGCTCCAAAGTGCCCTATGACCGCACCCGGCGCCTGATCGAGAAGCTCGCTGTCCCGCTCAAGGCGACGCCGCTGCGCGTCTCCATCGCCGGCCACACCGCGGCTGGGTTCGTGCCGACCCGCAGCGACTACGGCGCCTTCGACCTGTCGGCCGACCGCGCCAATGCCGTGCGTCAGATTCTCGAACGCGAGGGCCTGCCGGGCGCCCATGTCTTTGCCGTCTCCGGCAAGGCGGACACCCAGCCGCTGTTTCCGGACGATCCCTCGCTCGCGGCCAACCGGCGGGTGACCATCACCCTGATGCGCGAAGATCCGCCGCTGCCGCCGAATCTGAAGCCGTAGGGCGCATTCGAGCGAAGTGGACCCCGTTTCGTACGAAGAAAGCGCAACAAAACAAGGATGTAGAGCCAATTCCCCTTCAATCGGGGACGGAAAGGCTCAGGGCTCTTGTGCCACCATGTTACCTGAGGCATGTCGTCGCGTGGGCGGCGACCGTTGCTGCGCCGTCACAGCATCCGCCCCGGCGCCTGCTATGGTGATGTGCCGATTGACAGGCGCGCCGGAACCGTCAAAAGGCGCCGGATCAATTCTCGGGCAGAAGCGTTCCAGTTTCATATGACGGCGAGCATCACATCGACCGAAGCTCCGGACGGGCCGGTCACCTCGGGTTTCTGGGGCCTGACGCTCGGGAGCATCGGCGTTGTCTTCGGCGACATCGGCACCTCGCCGCTCTACGCATTCCACGAGGCCGTCAGGGGCGCGGCCCACGGTCAGCCGGTCTCGCGCGTCATGGTGCTCGGCGTGCTCTCGCTGATCCTCTGGGCGCTGCTGATCGTCGTCACCGCCAAATACGTGCTGCTGCTGCTGCGCGCCGACAACAACGGGGAGGGCGGCACGCTTTCCCTCATGGCGCTCGGCCAGCGCGCGCTCGGGCGGCGGAGCTGGTTCCTGATGGCGCTCGGCGTCGTCGGCGCCTCCATGTTCATCGGCGATTCCATGATCACGCCGGCGATCTCGGTGCTGTCGGCGGTCGAGGGTCTGAAGCTCGCAACGCCCGCCTTCGAGCACTATGTCGTCCCCTTGACCGTTCTCATCCTGGCGCTGCTGTTCGCGGTCCAGAGCAAGGGGACGGCGCTGGTCGCCTCGGCCTTCGGGCCGGTGATGGTCGTCTGGTTCACCGTTCTTGCCGTGTTGGGCGCCATTCACATCGCCGACGATCCGTCGGTGCTGGCAGCGATCAATCCCTATTACGCGCTGCAATTCCTGCTGTCGCACGGCACGATCGGCCTGGTGACGCTGGGCGCGGTGTTCCTCGCGGTGACCGGCGGTGAGGCGCTCTACGCAGATCTGGGCCATTTCGGCCGCAAGCCGATCCAGTCGGCCTGGATGTTCTTCGTGCTGCCCTCGCTCCTGATCAACTATTTCGGGCAGGGCGCGCTGGTGCTGTCGGATCCCAGCGCGATCGAGCACTCTTTCTATCGCATGGTACCCGAGCATTTCGTGCTGCCGCTGGTCGGGCTTGCGACCGCGGCGACGGTGATCGCAAGCCAGGCGGTGATCACAGGGGCCTATTCTCTGGTCTATCAGGCTGTGCAGCTCGGTCTCCTGCCGCGCTTCGAGGTGCGCTTCACCTCGGAAACCCATGCCGGCCAGATCTATCTGCCGCGTGTAAACCGGCTGCTCCTGATCGGTGTGATGCTGCTGGTGCTGTTGTTCCACACCCCCAGCAATCTGGCTTCGGCCTACGGCATTGCGGTTTCCACCACCATGGTCGCCGACGGCATCATGGGCTTCATCGTGATCTGGAAATTGTGGAACTGGCGCGCCGCGACGGCCGCAGCCGTGATCCTGCCCTTCGTCGTGGTCGACATCAGCTTCTTCAGCGCGAACCTTCTGAAGCTGCTCGAAGGCGCCTGGGTGCCGCTGCTGTTCGGCGTGATCATGGCCGGGACAATCTGGACCTGGCGGCGAGGGTCGGGGATCCTGATCCAGAAAACGCGCCGCATCGAGGTGCCGCTGGACGATCTGATCCGGAGCCTGGAGAAGCGGCCGCCGCACATCGTCAAGGGCACCGCGGTGTTCCTGACCAGCGATCCCTCCTTCGTGCCGACTGCGCTGCTGCACAATCTCAAGCACAACAAGGTGCTGCACGAGCACAACGTGGTCCTGACCATCGAGACCGCGCATACGCCGCGGGTCGACCTGTCGGAGCGTTTCCGGATGGAGAAGATCAGCGACAAGTTCTTCAAGGTCCGCCTGCGCTTCGGCTACATGGAGCAGCCGAACGTGCCCAAGGCGCTCGCGATCGCGCGCAAGCAGGGCTGGCAGTTCGACATCATGTCGACCTCGTTCTTCGTGTCGCGGCGCTCGCTGAAGGCTTCGGCGCAGTCCGGCATGCCGCTCTGGCAGGACCATTTGTTCATCGCACTGAGCCGGTCCGCCAACGACGCGACCGACTATTTCCAGATTCCCACCGGACGGGTGGTTGAAGTCGGAACCCAGGTCACCATCTAAACGGCGATTGGCAGAGATATGCGAAATTGCATGTCTAAGGCCCAAAATCGGGCTAGGCTATGCCGGCAGCGCAGGACTATAAGCCGCGCGCTCCTCCGCCGTTGTGCAGTGAAGCATTTTTAGAGGCCATCAGGCTCTCCCATGACAAGTGACGTAGCGATTTCCGCCCCGGAAACGGCGGCGGCCAATGGGCATGGCGATGCCCACACCACCGCCGGCTTCGGTGCGCTGACGCTCGGCAGCATCGGCGTCGTCTACGGTGACATCGGCACCAGCCCGCTCTACGCGTTCCGCGAGGCGGTGATGGCGGCTTCTGGCGCGGAGGGGTTGCCGACGCCGGCGGCGGTGCTCGGCGTGCTCTCCCTGATCCTGTGGGCGCTCATCGTCGTGGTGACGCTCAAATACGTCGTGATCCTGCTCCGCGCGGACAACAACGGCGAGGGCGGCACGCTGGCGCTGATGGCGCTGGCCCAGCGCGCAGTCGGCACCCGCGGAACAACCATCGTCATGCTCGGCATCATTTCCGGCGCCCTGTTCTACGGCGACGCCGTGATCACGCCGGCGCTCTCGGTGCTGTCGGCGATCGAAGGCATGAAGGACATCACGCTGCACTTCGAGCCCTACATCGTACCGCTGACCGTGATCATCCTGGTCGGTCTGTTTGCCGTGCAGTCCCGCGGCACCGCGCGCGTCGCCGCCTTCTTCGGCCCGATCATGTGCGTCTGGTTCGCGGTGATCGCGATCGCGGCGATCCACCCGATCATCCAGCAGCCGCAGGTGCTGCTCGCACTGAACCCGCTCTATGCCGTGTCCTTCATGATCCACCACGGCATCATCGGCTTCGTGACGCTCGGCGCTGTGTTCCTGGCGGTCACCGGTGCCGAGGCGCTCTATGCCGACCTCGGCCATTTCGGCAAGCGGCCGATCCAGACCGCCTGGCTGTTCATCGTGCTGCCGTCGCTGGCATTGAACTATCTGGGGCAGGGTGCCCTCGTGCTCGGCGACCCCGGCGCGATCGTGAGCCCGTTCTTCCAGCTCTTTCCGCAAGGTTTTTTCCGCGGCTGCATGGTCGTGCTGGCGACCGCCGCAACTGTTATCGCGAGCCAGGCGGTCATCACCGGTGCCTATTCGCTGACGCGTCAGGCGATCCAGCTCGGTCTGTTGCCGCGCTTTGAAATTCGCCATACGTCCGAAGCCCATTCCGGCCAGATCTTCATCCCGCGCATCAACCAGCTCCTGCTGGTCGCGGTGGTCCTGCTGGTGCTCTTGTTCCGCTCCTCCAGCGCGCTGGCCTCGGCCTACGGCATCTCCGTTACCGGGACTATGGTGGTCACGGCGTTGATGGGCTTCGTGGTGATCTGGAAGGTCTGGCGGTGGTCGCCGTTCACGGCTGCCGCCCTGATCGCGCCGTTCCTGTTCCTCGACCTCACCTTCCTCGCCGCCAATCTGCTCAAGGTGTTCGAGGGTGGCTGGGTGCCGCTGGCGCTCGGCGCGCTCATGATCATCCTGATGTACACGTGGCGGCGCGGCAGCCGGCTGCTGTTCGAGAAGTCGCGCAAGCTCGAATTCCCGCTCGCCGACCTCGTGGCCATGCTGGAGAAGCGGCCGCCGCAGCGCGTGCCCGGCACCGCCGTGTTCCTGACCAGCGATCCCCTCAGCGCCCCGACCGCCTTGATGCATAGTTTGAAGCACTACAAGGTGCTGCACGAGAAGAACGTCATTCTGACCATCGAAACCGCGCAGACCCCGCGCATCGATCCGGCCGAGCGGGTGAAGCTGGAGCAGATCTCGCCGACCTTCTCCAAGGTGACGCTGAAGTTCGGCTTCATGGAATCGCCCAACGTGCCGAAGGCGCTGGCGATCGCCCGCAAGCTCGGCTGGCAGTTCGACATCATGTCGACCTCGTTCTTCCTGTCGCGGAGGGCGCTCAAGCCGGCCGCCCATTCCGGCATGCCGCGCTGGCAGGACCGGTTGTTCATCTCGCTCAGCCGTTCCGCCAACGACGCCACCGACTATTTCCAGATCCCCTCCGGCCGCGTCGTCGAGGTCGGCACCCAGGTCACCATCTGAAGTGACGATCTGATCCTCCATTTGAAGGTCGCGCTTCAAGTCGCTGCGATTTAGCTTTAACTTGCGCAAGGCAGCTCAAGCCTTTGTAGCGCTTGATTTTCACCGGCCGAGAGGCGAGGTTGCCGGCCGCCGGGATCGCTCCGGCAGCGGCCCGCGACGTTGGAGGATGATGTGGCAAATCAAGTACAGGATCTGACCCCGGACGAGGTCTCCAACGGTGTCGCGGAAGGGCGCTACCTCCTCGTCGACGTCCGCGAGCCGAACGAGGTCGAGGCTGAGGCCTATCCCTACGGCGTGGTCGTGCCGCTCTCGACTTTCGATCCCAAAGCGATCCCCGATCCGGAGGGTAAGGAGGTCGTGTTCGCCTGCCGCTCGGGCAAGCGTTCGGTGACGGCCTCGCTGGCGGCGCAGGCCGCGGGCCTGCCTTACGACAAGCATCTGGCCGGCGGCATGCTGGGCTGGAAGGCGGCGGGTCTTCCCAGCAAGGTCGGCGGTTGACCCCGCCGATGTCCAAGAGCTCGTCCCTCAACAAGGTCTTCGCGGACCTTCCCGTCACCATCTTCGAGGCAATGTCCCAGGCGGCGCGCGACAATGCCGCCATCAATCTTGGCCAGGGCTTTCCCGACGATCCCGGGCCTGAGGACATCCGCCGCGCCGCGGCCGAGGCCTCGCTGAACGGCTACAACCAGTATCCGTCGATGATGGGTCTGCCGGAACTGCGCCAGGCGATCGCGACCCATTACGGCCACTGGCACGGCCTCGAGCTCGATCCGATGAGCGAGGTGATGGTGACCTCCGGCGGCACCGAGGCCCTGACCTCGGCCATCCTCGCCGTGGTCCAGCCCGGTGACGAGGTGGTGTGCTTCCAGCCGGTGTACGATTCCTACCTGCCGATCATCCGCCAGGCCGGCGGCATTCCGCGCCTGGTCCGGCTCGAGCCGCCGCACTGGCGGCTGAATGAGGACATGCTGAAAAGCGTCTTCAGTTCAAAGACCAAGGCGGTGCTCTTCAACAATCCTCTGAATCCGTCCGCGGTGGTGTTTCCGCGCGAGGACCTCGAGCTGTTGGCGCGCTACTGCCAGGAGTTCGACGTCATCGCGATCTGCGACGAGGTCTGGGAGCACGTCACCTTCGACGAGCACAAGCATATCCCGCTGATCACCATCCCCGGCATGCGGGACCGCACCATCAAGGTCGGCTCGGCCGGCAAGATCTTCTCGCTGACGGGTTGGAAGATCGGCTTCGTCTGCGCCGCGCCGCCGTTGCTGCGCGTTGCCGCCAAGGTGCACCAGTTCCTGACCTTCACCACCGCGCCGAACCTCCAGGCCGCCGTTGCCTACGGCCTTGGCAAGCCGGACGAGTATTTCCTGTCAATGCGCAAGGACCTGGCGCGGAGCAGGGACCGCCTCGCCAGGGGACTGGAGAGCCTCGGCTTCCCGGTGCTGAAGTCACAGGGCACCTACTTCCTCACCGTCGACCTGTCCCCGCTCGGGCTGAACGAGAGCGACACAGATTTCTGCTGGCGGATCGTGAAGGACTACAAGGTCGCGGCAATCCCGGTGTCGGCGTTCTACGAGCAGGACCCCGTGACCTCGGTGGTGCGCTTCTGCTTTGCGAAGAAGGACGAGACGCTCGACACCGCGCTGGAGCGGCTGTCGGACGCGGTGCGCGGGCGCAAGAGGTAGGGGAGATGACGAACGTCAGCCGCTTTGGTTTTGGCCTCACGATCGCCGCCGCGCTGACGTTGCTCTCCGCCCCCGCAGGGGCCGAGGAGCGCGTCGTCAACTTCTACAACTGGTCGAACTACGTGGCGCCCGACGTCCTCGAGGCCTTCACCAGGGAGACCGGCATCAAGGTGGTCTACGACACTTTTGACGCCAACGAGACCCTGGAGACGCGCCTGATGGCCGGCAAATCCGGCTATGACGTCGTGGTGCCCACGGCCTATTTCCTCCAGCGCCAGATCAAGGCCAACATCTTCCAGAAGCTCGACAAGTCGAAGCTGCCGAACTTGGTCAATGCCTGGCCGGTGGTGACCGAACGTCTCGCGATCTACGACCCCGGCAATGTCTACGCCGCCAATTACATGTGGGGCACGACGGGCATCGGCTACAACGTCGCCAAGCTGAAGCAGATTCTCGGAGCGGATGCGAAGATCGAGAGCTGGGACATCGTGTTCAAGCCGGAGAACCTCGCGAAATTCAAAGACTGCGGCGTGCACATGCTGGATTCCGCCGACGACATCTTTCCGGCGGCGTTGAACTATCTCGGACTCGATCCGAACTCGACCAAGCAGGCCGACCTCGACAAGGCCGCCGATGTCGTCGCCAAGGTGCGGCCCTCCGTGCGCAAGTTTCATTCGTCCGAATATCTAAGCGCGCTGGCCACCGGCGAGATCTGCTTCGTGGTCGGCTGGTCCGGCGACATCATGCAGGCCCGCGCCCGCGCTGCCGAAGCCAAAAGCGGCATCGAGATCGGCTACGCCATCCCGAAGGAGGGCGCGCAGATGTTCTTCGACAATCTCGCAATCCCGGCGGATGCGAGGAACGTTAGGGAAGCCTACGAGCTGATCAACTATCTCTACCGTCCGGACGTGGCCGCCAAGAACACGGACTTCCTGTCCTACGCCAACGGCAACCTCGCCAGCCAGAAGCTGGTCGATCCGAAGATCCTGAACGACAAGAACATCTATCCGGACGAGGCAACGCTTGCAAAGCTGTTCGTCATCACGGCGCGCGAGCCGGCGACCCAGCGGGTTATCAACCGGCTGTGGACCAGGGTGAAGACGGGAAGGTAATCGCGCCGGTCATTGCGAGGAGCGAAGCGACGAAGTAATCCAGAATCTGTCCGCAGAGAGATTCTGGATTGCTTCGCTTTCGCCTTCGCTCTTCGAGCTACGGCGGACAAGTCGCTCGCAATGACGGAACAAGATCACCGCCACCTTCTATGCAGCCAAAGCCACTGCTCGGGATGCTCGCGGACCCAGCCTTCCACTACGCTCGTGATCGCCTGCGTGGTGCCCTGGATGTCGATCTTGCCGTCGGCGTCGCGCACCGGCTGGACCTCTTCGGTGATCTCGGCGGTGAAGCGGCCGCCGGGCAGGCGGATGACGCGAACGCCGTGGATCGGGCATTCGACCTGGCGCAACAGGCGCGCCAGCATCGGATTGGCTCGGGTCTTGCGGCCGAAGAAGGTGACCTCGACGCCGCCGGTCAGATACTGGTCGATCAGCATCGCGACGTGCTTGCCGTCCTTGAGCGCCTGCGCGAGCCGCAGCGGCGCGTCGCGCCCCGCCGGGATCAGCGTACCCATGTTGACCTGGCGCATCTCCTGGATGATGCGGTCGGCGGAGGCGATATTCGGTCGGCGGTAGAGGATCGCCGCATCGAGCCCGTGTGCGACGGCGGCGAGCGCCGGCAATTCCCAATTGGCCAGATGCGCGGCGAAGATCAACGCCGGCTTGCCGTCGTCGCGGATGCCGTCGAACAGCTCGATGCTGCGCCTGGGCAATTCGATTCGACTGTTTTCCGGATGATCGCGGTCGTAATCCCAGACGTGGTCCATATGGGCGAATTCGGCGCCGACGCGACCGAGATTGTCCCAGACGCCCATCAGGATGGATTCGATTTCCTCGGGCGACTTGTCCGGAAACGCCGCGGTGAGATTGGCGCGGCCGATGCGGTGCTCGCGCAGGCGTGGGCCGATCAGTTTGGTGACGCGTGCGAAAAAGTCCGAGGTCTTGGCCGGATCGAAATATCGCGTGGTGCGCAACATGCCGACGGTGGCAGCGCCGATCAGGCCTCCACCGATCGACTTGGCCGTCTCCCGCGCGCGGGCCTTCGTCCTCGCAGGAAGCAGCGCCATGCGTCCGGTCAGGCCGGTTCGCGGGTCAGGATCAGCGAGGCGTTCTGGCCGCCGAAGCCGAACGAGTTCGACATCACTGCGGTGACGCGGGCATCGCGTGCCTTGTTGCCGACGACGTCGAACAGGATCGTGGGATCCGGATTGTCGTAGTTGATCGTCGGCGGGATGCGCTGATGCTCCAGCGTCAGCAGCGAGAAGATCGCCTCGACCGCGCCGGCGGCCGAGATGGTGTGGCCGACCATCGACTTGTTGGAGGTGACCGGGATCTTCGAGACGAGATCGCCGAATACGGCCGACGTCGTATTGTATTCCATCTTGTCGTTCTCGGGCGTCGCGGTGCCGTGCGCGTTGATGTGGTCGATCTGGTCCGGCGTCATGCCGGCATCGGCCAGCGTTTTGTTCATGCAGCCGATGATCGGCTTGCCGTCGGGCGAGGAGCGGGTGCGATGGAAGGAATCGGTGAGCTCGCCGCAGCCGGCGATCACGCCGAGGATTTTTGCGCCGCGCGCGGTGGCGGCTTCATAGCTTTCGAGCACCAGCGCACCGGCGCCTTCGGCCATGACAAAACCGTCGCGGTTCTTGGAGAAGGGACGGGAGGCCGCCTGCGGCGGGTCGTTCTGGGTCGACAGCGCCGAGAGCAGCGAGAAGCGCACCAGCGCCTCCGGGTTCACGGTGCCGTCGGTCGCCACGCACAGCGCGGCATCGGTCTCGCCGCGGCGGATCGCCTCGACGCCGAGCTGGATCGAGGTCGCGCCCGAAGCGCAGGCCGTCGACAACGAGATCGGCGAACCCTTGGTGCCGAAGGTCTCCGCGAGGTAGGCCGCGACCGAACCGAACATGAAGCGGTGGTGATAGGCGCTGTACTTGCCGCCGCCGGAGATGCGCAGCAGATCGTCGTAATTGAAGTCGGGCTTACCGACGGCGCGGCCGAGCTCGCGGCGCTGCGGCCATTCGACCTCGACAGGTGCGACCGCAAGGAAGAGAGGACCCGGGAAATCCGCCTTGGCGCCGATGCCGGCCTGGTCCAGCGCCTCCTGCGTCACCAGTTCGGCCATCCGCTCGGACAGGCCGGTGGAGGAGAACGGATCGACGCTGACAAAATCCACCGTGCCGGCCATCGTGGTTTTCAGGCCGTCGACCGGAAAGCGCGTGATGGTGCGGATGCCGGATTCGCCGGCGACGAGCTTCGCCCAATTGTCGGTCTTGCCGTTGCCGAGCGAGGTCATGATTCCCATGCCGGTGACGACGACGACGGGACGCCCGAGTTTGTCGCGTGGTGCAGTCATGTCGATCCCCGCTTGAGCTGGAGCATGATCCGAAAAAGCGTGACGCGGTTTTTCGAGAAGATCATGCCCAAACAATAACCTGCCGAAGCGCAACGCGCTTTAGCTTACTGCCTCGACCAGCGCCATGCCTTCGCCGCGCCAGTGTCCGGCCCCCACCACCACAATCTGGGTGGGCGCTCCCTGCATTTCAATCTCGGTGCCCGTGGAATCGTTCGGCGGAAACAGCGCGCCGCGCGAGATCGACAGTGCGGCGAGCGCGATGCCGAGCGGGAATTGCGTCTCCATGGTGTGGCCGAACATCGTACCGGTCGAGCGCACCGGGAACTCGGCGTGGCCCTTCAGGAAGCCGCGCTCTTCCGATGTCGCCGGCTCCGCGCCGGTCGCACCGGATATGATCGCGCCCTTGCCGTCGCGCTTCGGCAACTTCGCCCAAAGCTTCTCCAGCGTCGCGGCCATGTCGCCGGGGGTCTTGCGGCGGGCAAGGTCGGCAACGACGCTCGACAGCTTCGCGAATGGCTTTGCGCCGCGCGCTTCCGCATGCGCCTTCGATTCCAGCACCAGGAACGCGCCAGCCGAGCCGAGCGCGAAGCCGGCGTGGTCCTTGCGCGCCCACACGGGTGCGAACTTGTCCTTGAGATTGAAGTCGCCGAATTCGTACAGGACCATCAGGTCCTTGCGCTCGCCATTGTGCGAGCCGCCGATCAACGCGATGTCGCTCTCGCCGGAGGCGATGCGCGACAATGCTATGCGGGCGGCATCGGCGCCGGCAACCTCTTCACCCATGAAAGTGCGCGAGGTGCCGCCGATGCCGTGCACGATGGCGATGTTGCCGGCGAGCAGGTTGGAGAGCTGGGCCAGGAAAAGCGTCGGCCTGAGATCGCTCATCAGCCGCTCGTTGAGGAAGCCGGGCGCGTTGGCGCCCTTGGCCTCGGCCGTGAGCACGCCGGTGTCGACGTTGAGATCGCGCTCGCCGCCGCCGGCGGCGACCACCATGTCGATCTTCGACAGGATGTCCTTGTTGCCCTTGATCCCGGCGGAGTCGAGCGCAAGCCCGGCCGCATAGGTACCGATGCGCTGCCAGGCTTCCATCTGGCGCTGGTCGCCCTTCTTCGGAATCTGCCTGTCGAAGGTAACAGGCATCAGGGGGTGCACGATGTAGGGCGCAAACCCCTTCTCGTCGACATTGATGCGCTTCTCCTGAAGCGCGGCCCAGTTGGCGTCCAGGCCCTCTCCGAGCGAGGTGGCCAGGCCAATGCCGGTGATCCAGACTTCCGTCTGGGCGGGCTTCGAAGCAGTCTCGGTCATGGCGATACGGCCTGTTGCGGAAAGCCGACGCGTTTGGCGACCGCGTCCATGTGAGCGCGCATATCCGCATGGGGAAAGGGAATCTGCGTGAAGGTCAGCGTCGAATTCGCGCGCAGCTTGCCGCCGACCTTGATCTTGGCTTCGGTCACGGCGTAGCCCGAGCCCTGATGGGCCAGGCTCGCCTCGATGCTCATGAGATCGCCGGGGAAGACCGAGCCGCGGACCTTGGCCTCCTTGACGGCAGCCAGGATCGGCATGCGCTCGAATTTGAGCACGCCAAGCTGAAGCCAGCCCGAGGCCTGCGCCATCGATTCGATCAGGAGCACGCCGGGCATCAGGGGATAGCCCGGGAAGTGGCCCTCGAAGATGGTGCTCTCCATCGGGACCTGAGCCTCGACGACAATCGTCTTCGCGTCGACGTTGAGGTCGACGACGCGATCTATCATGTGGAAGTATTCGAGTTGCATGACCGCGCCCTTAGGCGCTCGCGCCCTTGGCCGCAACCAGTTCGTCGATGCGGGCGCACAGGTTTTTCAGCACAAAATACTGCTCGGTGGTCGCTTTGCCGTCGTTGACCTCCTGGGTCCACTTTTCCAGCGGCAGCTTGATACCGAACTGCTTGTCGATCGCGAACGCGATGTCCAGGAAATCGAGGCTGTCGATGCCGAGGTCATCGATGGCATGGCTATCCGGCGTGATCGTGTCGCGCGGGATGTCGCAGGTTTCAGCGATGATCGTAGCGACCTGATCGAATGTGGAGGACATCAGTAAGCCTTTGATAGATTGCGGATATTTTTCAGATTGTCCAGAGTGGAACGGTGGGTGGGCATCGCGCCCCGATGACGCCCTCAACCCCCCTCTGGCCGGGTCGAGAGCCCGTATATCGGAGCGTCGCCCTGAGTTCAATGGAGCCGGCGGGTGTGGGGACAGGACTAGGGACGCCCCGGCTGAGCCGTTTCCGCCGAAGGACCGTCGGCGCGCCTCGCCAGACGTCTTCCTTAGATGTGCGGCGTCGTGATCTTGACGCAGTCACGGCGGCCCATCAGCACGCAATCCTGGGTCCGGCGCAGGTCGGCGATGCTCACCGCGAGCCAGATCCCGATCGCGGTCAGTGCGATGGTGAAGGCCAGCGCCGCGACGTTGGCGAGCATGCGATGGCGGAAATCGTCCGGTTCAGTGCGGGGCTGCTCGTAGCGCGACAGGTCGAGCGGCTCGGGCGCGACGCGCAATTGCTGCACGCTAGCGTTGCCGCGGTAGCCCGTCGGGGAAGGCGAGGTGCGCGGCCTGAACTGGAGCACCCGGTGCTCGTCATCCGAGCTTATGGGCCGCCGGTTTGTCATGGTGCAGAGATCACTCCGAAGCAGCGATTTTAGATAGCATACGTGGTGAACGCGTTGCAGAAAATCTTCTCAACGCGCACGTGCATTGCGCGTTCGCACTATCCTGCAGGGCTGCGAACGTATGACCGCGGAACCGCGGTCGTGTCGGGCATGCAGAAGGGTGCGATGCAATAATCTCCGCCGGGCCTAATGCGTTTTGCCGACGCGATGCCCATGGCATAGTCGAGAGAACCTGACCACGCAGCTGCAACCATGTTAAGGGCCTTTCGACCATGACCAATACGCGCGAACCGAGAGTGCATCCGGTGTCGATCCTGTCGCTGCGGCCGACGCAGATGACGGTCGGGATGCGCGAGGTCAAGGAGAAGCGCAAGCGCTGGCGCGAGCACGACAAGAAGAAGCAGGCCGATCTGCTCGGCAAGCATATGATCCCCGTCGTGCATGGCCCCGACGAGCGCTATTACGTGATCGACCATCATCATCTCGGTCGCGCGCTGCACGACGAGGGCGTCAAGGAGGTGCTGGTCACCATCGTCGGCGACCTCAGGATGGTCGAACGCGAAGCGTTCTGGGGCGTGATGGACAACAAGCGCTGGGTCTACCCCTACGACGCCAAGGGCGAACGGCGACCGTTCCGCGATTTGCCCAAATCCGTCGTCGATCTCAAGGACGATCCTTTCCGGAGCCTTGCCGGCGAGCTGCGCCGCATGGGCGGCTTCGCCAAGGACATAACCCCCTTCTCCGAATTCCTGTGGGCCGATTATCTGCGCCGAAAGCTGTCGCGCAAGGCCGTGGATGCCAATTTCGACAAGGCGCTCGAGAAGGCGATGTCCTCAGCCAAGAGCAAGGACGCGATCTATCTGCCCGGCTGGTGCGGTCCGGCTGACGATGATTAGGCGCAACGCTCGCGTCGGTCCGGCATGCGGCCCCGCAAAGCGGGCCTGATCACAGCCTCTTGAGCGAAACCATCTTCCGTCCGCGCGAAGCCGTGCTGAAACAAAGCCGTGCCATCTGTTGGAGTCGTCGAGCTCTCATAGGAGGCCGAAATGCGCCGTCTGGTTTTCGCCGTTGCCCTGCTCGTGGTCGCTTCAGCCGGGATATCGGCATCGTTTGCCGCAGTTCACCATGCCAAGACATTGACGTTCTCCGAGCGCTTTGCCCCGGCGCTCGAGTTGATGGCGAAGCGCTAGGACAGATTCACGCCGGTTCAACCAACGGCGTCGCGATCGATTTTGCGCAGCCGCACAAAGGCGGCCCAGGCTCGCGGATAATCCTTGTCCGTGGGATCGATCGTAAGTAGCGCGCGGCATGCCTCCTTGATCTCCTCAGGCGAAGGACGCTTGGCCGGAACGCCGGATGATTTGGCTTGCTCCCAGCGAGCCTCGATATCTGTTGCGAAAGCCAGGGCCCCGGCGCTCGTCCGCTTCTGCGCCGATTTCGCCAGCGGATGGTCCGAGGGGAAATTCGGCCATGCGGCCGGAGGCTGATCGACACGCCACGTCAGTTCATCTGCTTGTCGCGCCTCCACGCCCGAACTTGAATGCTGGGCTGCTGGTGCCCATCCAGCCCCTGCTGAGGCTGCCGAACCCGACGTGCCGGCCGATCTCCGCGCGTCCGCCGAACCTGGCGCGAGCGCCGCTGTCTGTCCGGCCAGCTGGCCAAGCTGTTGTTCCATCGTTCCGCCGTTGGACTTGGGGATCATTTTTTCGACGGTCTTGATCATCGACAGCGCGCCTGGCGATATCAGTGAGTTCTGGTCGGCAATTTTGTCGTCGGCCGCGCCTGGGCAGGGCTTGTAAGCAGAGCGCTGCGACGTCATCCGGCCGTCGTCGTCGATACGGGCAAAATCGATCGCGACGGTGTAAACGAAGGCGGCCTCGACATACTGCCTCTCCTTGTCCATCGCCTTTACGGAGCCGCATACGTATTTTGCCTGGTCCGCATCGATCGTTCGCAGGCCGTTGAAGTGAGCTGAATTCGGCGCAACGAGGACGCGCAAGACGGCAGCTCGCGCCTTGCCATGCTCCGATTCGAACATGCTCCATATCTCGTTCGCGTTGATGATTTCGGGCTGATAGTTCCATGCGTATCCGGCGGCGAAGAATGCCGTGCCAATACATGTCGCAATAACAAATGCCCGCACGTTCATGAGCAGCCCCTCAACAGGCACGACTCATCCACGTCTCCGGTGATGGAAACTACGCAAGTTGTGCCAAAGCGTTTGTGCTAGTTGAGGGTGAGATTCTTAATTAAACGTGTGCGATTGCGAAAACGCAGAGTTCCCGTCAAACGGGAACTCATCCGCTGCATTTGTCGGCGACCCGTTTCTTTAGCGCTCGGCGGTCGGTCATTTCTTCGGCAGCCGTCCCATCAGATAGAATTCGTCATTCGGCCGCATGCCGGTGAAATTCGCCAGCCGGTTCGACAGTGCGAAGAAGGCGGAGATTGCGGCGATGTCCCAAATGTCGTCGTCGCTGAACCCATGCGGCGCGAGCGCGGTGAAATCGTCCTCGGAAATCCGCTGCGCATCGGCCGAGACCTTCATCGCGAAGTCGAGCATCGCCTTTTGCCGCGGCGTGATGTCGGCTTTGCGGTAGTTCGTGGCGATCTGGTCGGCGATCAGCGGGTTCTTGGCGCGGATGCGCAGGATCGCGCCGTGCGCAATCACGCAATACTGGCACTGATTAGCCGCCGAGGTCGCGACCACGATCATCTCGCGCTCGGCCTTGGTGACGCCGCCGTCCTTCTCCATCAGCGCGTCGTGGTAGGCGAAGAAGGCGCGGAACTCGTCCGGGCGGTAGGCCAGCGTCAAGAACACGTTCGGCACGAAGCCGCTTTTCTCCTGCACGGCGAGGAGACGCGTGCGGATGTCGTCAGGGAGCGCATCGAGAGCGGGAGCGGGGAAGCGTTGCGCGGCGGTTTTTGTCATTGGCTTGTTTTCCGGATCGGGGGCACCGAACATTAGTCGATGCTGGCGGTCGCCTCAACGTGCCACACACTCAGTGTCATCGCCCGATTTAATCGGGCGATCCAGTATTCCAGAGACAGCGATGGGATACGGAGAAGCCGCGGCGTACTGGATGCCCGCTTTCGCGGGCATGACGGCGGAGTTTGCCGAAGCGGTATCCGCCCCTTACCGCAGCGGCTTCTTCAGCAGCGAGAAGCGGTCCGGATCCAGCCCCATCGACGGTTGCAGCATCGGGGCTTCGACGTTGGAGAGCGTCTTCGCGGGCGGCGCCGAGAATACCGGATCGTTCGGCACGTCGCGCTGCGAGGTGGCACCGCGCCAGCGCTCGAGCACGGCACCGACGAAATGCATGTCGTGACCGGAGGTGACCGAGGGCACGCTGCTGATCGTCGCTTCGCCGCGCGGCAATTGATGCGGCGGCACCTCCTTGAAGCGCAGCCGCGTCGGCAGCGCGACACCTTCGCCGAAGGCCAGCACTTCGCGGGTGCCGAGCGAAGGTACGAACGAGAGCAGGTTCGCGGCCGCGTCCGACACCGCGGCGCGCAGCAGCGCCTGGTCGCGCTCGTTGGCAAGGCGCATCGTGAACAGCGTGTTGCACTGGGAGATGATGGTGGCGTCGAGCTCGGCCGGACGCTGGGTGATGAGGCCGAGATAGACGCCGTATTTGCGGCCTTCCTTGGCGATGCGCGACACCGCCTTGCGAGTCGGCCCGAAGCCGACATTGCGATCGGCGGAGGCGTAGCGGTGAGCCTCTTCGCAGACGAACAGCATCGGCGAAACGCCGTCGCTCCACAGGCCGAAGTCGAAGGCCATGCGGCAAAGCACCGAGACGACGGAATCGATGACCTCGGCCGGGAAGCCGGCGAGCTGCATCACCGTCATCGGCTTGCCGTTGGCCGGCAGGCGGAACAGATGACTGATCACCTCGGCCATGGTGTCACCGCCGACATTGGCGTTGTCGAACATGAAGGCGTAGCGCGGGTCGTTGCGGACCGCTTCGATGCGGGAGATCAGCTTGTGATATATGATGCGCGAGGAGCGGTTCTCGAGCTTGCCCATGCGCTCGTCGATCAGCGACATCAGATCGACCAGGCGATAGGGCACCGGCGTATCGACGGTGTAGCCGATCTGCTTGGGATCGATGCGCTTCAGGCCGATGCGGTCGGTGTTCTGATATTGGGTGTAGACGCCCTTGGCGAGCGGAATCACCTCGGCGAGGACGTCGAGCTCCTCGGGCACGCCGGCGCGGCCGCCGAACAGCACGTCGACGATTTCCTCGAAATTGAACAGCCAGAACGGCAGTTTCAGATTGCGCGGGTTGAGCACCAGCGCGCGGTCGCCGAAGCAGCGGCCATATTCGTTGTGCACGTCGAGCAGGAAGATGCGCAGGTTCGGGCGCGCCTTGAGGATCTCGTTGAGCAGCAGCGACACACCGGTCGATTTGCCGACGCCGGTCGATCCCAGCACCGCGAAGTGCTTGGAGAGCATCTCCTCGATGTCGACATAGGCGACGACGGAGCTGTCCTGCTGAAGGAAGCCGACATTGATCTGGTCGGAACCGGTGGGCGCGTAGATCGTGCGCAGCTCCTGGCTCGTGATCAGGTCGACCGAATCACCGATGGTCGGATAGTTGGTGACGCCGCGCTGGAATTTGGCCTTGCCAGTCGCGTTGAGGATTTCGCCGAGCAGGTCGACCGAGGCGATGGCGATCAAATTGTCGTTGCTCGAGAGGTTCTCGCAGGACACCTCGGTGATCATCGCGACGATGACCGAGCTGGCGCAGCGAATACTGACGAAGCGGCCGACGGTTGCCCGCACTTCCGAGACCGGCATCCGGCTTTCAGCCAGCAGCCCGACCCGGGCGAGCGATCCGCGAACCGAAATCACGCGTCCAAAGGATGTCACAATGAATGAACCTGACAAGAGCAACGGGTTGCCCGGACTATGCACGGCCGTCGCTGGACAAACGGTTAAGCGGCAGGCGCCGGCGCTTCGTTAAATCCGCGACAATTCGGGTGCGAGGTTTGTTCCAATACATACTTGTGGGCAGAAACGGCGAGAATGCTGCTTTTTCCCGGCCGGTTGGTGTGCGGGTGGGTTAAGGAATAGTTTACCATATGCCAAGAGGCGGAGTGGAATCGGTGCGGCCCGAAGCGGCCGTGGAGAGAGACGTAGCGGATGTCGGAAAAGATCGTGAAGCAGCGGGTAGGCCCGGGCATCTACCTGCTTCGCTTCAAGACACAATATGAGCTGACGTCGACCTTTCTGCGTGTGCAGGAGCACTACGAGTCGCCAGAGTTCCACGGGCGCGTTTTCTCGCTAGAGCAGTACATGGACTGGTATGCGGAACAATACGGCAATTTCACCTACTATCAGGACTGGTCCGGTTTCAACGTGCCTTCGACGGCATTCGCTCCGTTCTATACCGGCGCGTTCGATCCGCTCACGCGGAAGGAGAGGCGTCTGCTTCGCTTTTTCGAACGGCTGCGCGGACGCTTCTACGTGATCGGGATCTACCAAGGCCACGGCAGCACGCTGACGCACGAACTCGCACATGCGCTGTTCTTCACCGATGCCGGCTACCGCAAGGGAGTTCGTGAGGCGATGCGCTCATACGATACCCGTGCGCTCGAGCGGCAGATTGCAAAGGCCGGTTACGCGCAACATGTCATCGAGGACGAGGCACAGGCCTATCTGATTGCGCCGTCGGGTGAGCTCGGTGCCGCGTCGAAACCGCTGGTGCCGCTGCGCCGGCAATTGCGTGCGCTGTTCCGCGAGCATGCGACGAAGCTGTCAGTGCCGGCAACCTAGGCCAAGCTGCGCCGGATGAAGCCGATCGTTCTGGTCTGACGAAAGTAATTGCAGTGCCAAACGTCGGGCGAGTTACCGAAATCCTCGACGCCCTGGATGGCGAGCGGGAAGCCCGTCGCTCCCAGGTCCGACATCGAGACCGTATCGACAACGAGATCGTTCTTGCTGGGAAAGATTTCATCGGCGGCCAGGTCGCCGATCCGCAGTGCCCTGAAATTTTTCCAGAACTGCCAGCCGGGATTCTCCGTCTCGAAATTCGACTGGACGACGAAGTAGGCGGGCTGCGTCGTACAAGGACCGAGCCGCAGCAGATTGAGCTCGTAATTGTTCTCGATCATGGATTGCCCGAACAACCCCGGAACGAGCGCGACCAGCCCATCAAGGAGCGGCGTGTGTGCAAGCGTTCCGGTGACGGTCATCACCACCTCGACCAGCTTGCCGGCGACCCACAGGAACGGATTGGCGCCACCGGCGAGCTGTAACGTCTTCTCGGCGAAGGTACCGATATTGGAAAGCAGGCTCAGTGCGTGCTGGAGCTTGTCGGGCGCGGCGAGCGAGGTGCCGTGGAGTGGCGAGCCCGCAAACACGACGCGGGTCGTCGCGGCGAGCGAGCGGCCGAACGCCTCCAGCCACCACCGCACGATCAAGCCGCCGCGGCTATGGGCGACGACGTCAACTTGTCCCGTTGCATCGACGAATGCGCGTCCGAGCTCGAGCGCATTCAGAACCGGGCTGACGGCAAGGGTCGCGTGCTCGAAAACGAGAACCTGGTCGTACTTGTCGGGTCCGTTCAGGGCGGCCCCGAGAAACGCCTGGCCATCGGCAGTCGCCTGGAACTCGCCGATCATGTTGACGGCGTTCGAGAAGGTCCCGTGGACCAGCAGCAGGGTCCGCCCCTTGAATGGTCCATGGGCATCGGCAGCGTCGATGACGAAGTTGGACGGACCGCCCCGCAACTGGCGTATGTGTGAGCGCAGCGAAACATCGATTGCGGAGTTGAGTCGCATGTCGATGGCGCCGATGGCCGCGGCAGCCCTGTTCGGCTGGAGTCTTGGAAACTCCTTGGTCAGGATCACCGTCTGATCGGGAAGCGGCGGCGGCCCTCCCGCCCGCCGTGCGCGACGACGGCGCTGCGGCGCTTCCGCGCGTGCCGGAACGCCGTCATACCATCGCAGCACACCGTTTTCCTCGACCAGGGAAGCCGCGAGGATGTTGTCGTCGGGTGTGTTGGAAGCGCGCCGCCTGCGTCGGCGCAGGCCGGCTACGGAGTCCATCCTCTCGTCATGATCGACATAGAGGGGCACAAACAGGTCATCGTTATCCTCGGCCGCCTTGATCTGCGACAGGAAACGTCCGGGGTCTTCCGCAACAAACTGTGACATGTTCGATGCCGTCATTCATTGATGATCGGAAGCGGGGTGACGTTCAGGCTTCGTGCGTGCTGGATGTCCAGCAGGCTGTCGAATTCCTTTTGGCTGCGCAGATTGGCCCGTCCTTCGGTTTGAGCGTCCTTGAAGCTGTAGGCCCCGGTCAGGTAGGTGGCTTCCAGCATCACGAGGTCGCCCGACGTCACATAGGCCATGATCTCGGCGTAACTCATCTTGGTGAGTCTCCAGCCGTAAGGATCGACGTAGCACAAGCCCGCATTGCGGGTCGCGGCATCGCCGACGGTCGGCACCGTGGCGGGCACCTTCGCCACGCCCACGAAGTCGTCGTGCGCCTCCTCGGACCGCCAGTAGCCGACGAAGGCATGACCGGTGAGCAACACCACGACCGGGAAGATGCCGACATATTCGAGGCACGAGGCGAGCAACAGCGCCAGGTCGATGCAGGTGCCGGTGTTGGAAGCGACGATCTCGCTGGGGGTGCGCAGCCGCTGCGTCTGCTCCGAATAGGCGGGGGGAGGGTTGATGTACTGCAGACGATATTCGTTGACGAGCGCGGTCCAGATGGCCTGAACCTGGCGATCGACGGCGTGCTGTTCGCCCTGCTGGTAGCCGTCGAACCCTGCGCCGGGGTCGTCCAGAATGCCGACCAGGTAACGCCGGGAGGCGTGGATGATCGCAAGGATCGCCGGATCCCTCGGCAACACGAAGGACGGCAGCCAGGGATTGTTCTTGGTGTCGTCGAGCCATTCGTCCACGGGTATCAACGTGACGCGCCTGGTGTCCTCGAACACCGTCTGTCCCCCACACGTCACCTTGACGTAAACGGCGGACTGCACTCGCTCGTGCAGCGAACGGCTCAAGCTGGCGGTGAGAGGGATGATCACGTCGGAGGACAGCGGCAGCTGCAACTCCTCCATGAGCGGGATCGTGTAACGGTAGGGGTAGTTCTCGGCGCCGACGCAGAGTTCGACCTGAATCGTGATCGCTTCGACTGGCTTCTGGGTCAGCCGCGTCAGCGTCAATTTGTCGAGCAAGGGCCTGTTGTTGTGCAGGAGGGAATAGTTGATTGCCTCCGCCACGTCCAGGTCGACCTGGATCGGGATCATCTGGCTGCCCTCTTCTTCCGGGGAGACGCCTTCTTGGCGGAACGCGATCTCGCCGCCGATTTCATGATCGACTCGCTGCCTGGCGCGAAGATGCTTCGTCCCATCCAGATCACGATTGACGTGCCGTGAACCTTGTCCGACGGCATCGCCTCCCAAGCCTTCAGGAATGCATCCGGGATCGAAAGGATCAGTCCGTCCTTTCCGTGAAACCAGTTCCAGTAGAATGCCTGGAAGAACAGCTCCGCCACCTCGTCGTCGATCTCGTCGAGAAATCCGAGCGCCACGTGGGCCTTGTTTCTGACCAGCTCGCGCGCGATGCGTGCGCCGGAATAATAGAGATTGAGTGTCACTATCCGGGGTGGCGTCGGACCCACGAGGATCTTGGCAAGGTCGCCGTAGGGAACGGGTAGCTCGCTCTCGTGACCTTCGCGAAGGATCATTCCGTCTGGCAGCCGTCCGGTGGAGTCGATGAGCGTGTCGAACAGCGGCTTGTTCTTCGTCTTCATGTCCACGTAGAAGTCTTCGACGATCCAGGCGGCCTGATGGGTATCTATGCCTGTGACGTGGATCGCCTCCCACCTCGAGCCGTGGATTGTCTTGGCGAGCTCACTTGTCTGGGGCGTGCGAACGATGGTCCGGTATTTGTCGTTGTCCGGTTTGTCGATCGCACCGATCGCGACGCTGATGCGCTTTTCCTCGTCCGCGAATTCGTATTTATCCCAGAAGCGTCCGGGCGCGCTCTCGACGAAGAGCATACCTGTCGGCGGGTGTGGGGTGACCTGCGCGAGCCCGTTGTCGAACAGGCGCGAGATCAAGGTGCTGTGGTAACGGCCTTCCGCGCGCGTGCCGGCGCTGAGCAGATATTCCCAGGGAATTTCACAGGCCGCTTCATGGATCGCACAGATCCTCGCATCCGTGCGATCCCAGTCGTGCACCTCGATCTCGATACGTTCGGCTGTGGCCAGCTCGCGCAAACGCTTGGTCGACACGCCCACGCCTGCGAGGTCCTTGACGGCGCGCTCGGCGATGGATTTGCGCAACTCGACGTCGAATGCCCAGCGCGAGCGCACCCGCAGAAGGTATGTCCATTCCTGCGCGAGGCGCGCGAGTCGTTCGGGATTGGTGACGGGCGTATCGGGGACACCGGCCGCGCGAATCGTTGCGATGCCTTTACCCGGCGAACTGCCGGCCGGTTCCGTGCTCCCGGACTGCTTGGCCATCGAGCTTCCCCCAACTCCCGGCGCACCGAGCGATTGGCTGCAGCTCGGGTTCCCAACAATACACCTTGAGATAGCGTCCGCCGTCAAGATAAACCGGGGGAGGATGACAAATCGCCGCGCGCAAGTGTCTCGCGCCTTCCGCATAGCTGCGAATTGGCGGCGACCGATTGAGTAGTATCTTGGTAGCACGCGGCTGGAACGAATTTGTTGACGAGACCTAATCATTTGTACATTAGTACAAATGAACCGGCAGCCTGGTGCCGCCTACGGGCGCGTGAGCGGATTGCAGCCGGCGCCAGATCGCGGGATCCGGTCCAGCGTATCGCAAGCCACGCCTTGGAGGACACCATGCAGCCCGAACCGATCCTCGATCTCGCTCATCTCGGCCACATGGAGCTGCTGACGCCGAAGCCGGACGAGAGCCTGAAGTTCTTCGTCGACGTGATGGGCATGACCGTCAGCGGGCAAAAGGGCGAGTCGGTCTATTTGCGCGGCTGGGACGACTATGAGCGCTATTCGCTCAAACTGACGGCGTCGAAGACATCGGGCATGGAGCACATGGCGCTGCGCGCGCGCAGCCAGCAGGCGCTGGAGCGCCGCGTTGCGGCGCTGAAGGGATCCGGCTTCGATATCGGCTGGATCGACGGCGACATGGGGCAGGGGCCGACCTTCCGCTGCCGCGATCCCGATGGACACATCGTCGAGCTCTATTACGAGACCGAATGGTATCAGGCGCCGCCCGAGCTGAAGCCCGCGCTGAAGAACCAGGCGCAGCGCTTTCCCGCGCGCGGCGTCAACGTCCGGCGCCTCGACCATCTCAACTGCCTCGCCGTGGACATCAAAGCCAACCGCGAGTTCTTCGAAAATTATCTCGGCTGCCGCCTCACCGAGCAGATCGTGCTCAACGACGGCCGCGAAGCGGCGATGTGGCTGACGATGTCGAACAAGAGCTACGACTTTGCCTACTCGCTTGATCACTCCGGCACGCCCGGCCGCTTCCACCACGTCACCTACGCCCTCGACAGCCGCGAGGAGATCCTGCGCGCCGCCGACATCTTCCTGGAGAACGACATCCACATCGAGACCGGCCCGCACAAGCACGCGATCCAGCAGACCTTCTTCCTCTATGTCTACGAACCCGGCGGCAACCGCGTCGAAGTCGCCAATGCCGGCGCTCGCCTCATCCTCGCGCCCGACTGGAAGCCGATCGTGTGGACGGAAGAGGAACGCAAGAAGGGGCAGGCGTGGGGCCTGAAGACGATTGAGTCCTTCCACACGCACGGCACGCCGCCGGTGGAGCACAAGAAGTAGCGCTCAGTTCGTGGCGGCTCTCACACGCGCAATCGTCTCCTTCACGCCGGTCCATGCTGGCCTGTCCGGTGCAAACTGCTTACGCAGGAACGTGACGAGTTCCTCGACCTGTGCATCGCTCATGCTGTTCTTGAATGCCGGCATGTAGCCGAGATCGCTCGACACCGGCTCGGCGATGCCGTGCAGGATGATTTGCACGAGATTGTCCGATGCGGCGCTGTGCAGGTTGCTGTTGAGTGCCAGCGAAGGCCGGCTGCCGAACAGCGGCAGGCCGCCGACCTCATGGCAGACGGCGCAGGCGCCCTGATAGAGTCGCGCGCCGCTGGAGGACGCCATCGTGACTTGCGTGGAAGCTTCTAACCCGGTCGCGAGTGCGTCCTGCGTCGGCGTCCCGGTCGCGCTGTCATTGAACGAGTTGAGATAGACGGCCATGGCGCGGATGTCCTGGTCGGGCAGGGCTTTGAGGTCCCGGACGATCGGCGCCATCGGCCCGGCGGCGACGCCATGGTATCGCGAGTGGCCCGTGCGCAAATAGGCGAAAAGCTCGTCCTCGCTCCATGGGATCGGCGCGTGCGAGAGTGAGGTCAGCGGCGGCGCCTCCCAGCCCTCGGCAAAGCCGCCGGCGAGATAGGCGCCACGCTGCTCGGCGCCGAGCGCGTTGCGCGGCGAATGGCAGGCGCTGCAATGGCCGAGACCTTCGACGAGATAAGCGCCGCGATTCCAGACTTCGGACTTGGCAGGGTCGGGCTTGAACTCCCGCGTCTGGTGGAACAGCGCATTCCATCCGGCAAGTAGCGGACGGAGATTGAACGGGAAGGCGAGCGTATTCGCAGGCTGCGTCGTGCGCACCGCCGGCTGTGCCATCAGGTAGGCATAAAGCGCCTGCATGTCGGCGTCGCCGGTCTTCGAAAAATGCGTGTAGGGGAAGGCGGGATAGAATTGCCGTCCGTCGCGATGCAGCCCGTCGCGCATCGCGCGCTCGAACGCTGGATAGGACCAGGCGCCGATGCCGGTCTCGACGTCGGGTGTGATGTTGGTTGCGTAGATTATGCCGAACGGCGTCTCCAGCGCGCGGCCACCAGCGTTGAGCGCGCCGCCGATCATGGTGTGGCACTCCGCGCAATTGCCGAGTGCGGCCAGTTGTTGCCCGCGCGCGATCGTCGCTGCGGAATAGACCGATGGGTCAGGCCGCGCGATAGGCGCGATGGCGCGGCCAGGCAAAACAGCCGCGCCGATGCCGATCGCCGCGGTGCAGATCGCCGCGATGGTCGCGAAGATGCCGGCGCGTTTGGCGAATGGATTCTCCCAGATACGGGACGGTTGTGGCGCAGGCGGAGCGGGCAGCGCCTGCGGCGTGGCCGGTGCGCCGCCGTGCAGCCCCTTCAGGATGCGCTCGGGCGTGAACGGCGGCTCGCGAAATCGCACGCCGGTGGCATCGAAGATCGCGTTCGCAATCGCAGCCGCACTCGGGACCGAGGCGGATTCGCCGACGCCGAGCGGCGGCTGGTCCGGCCGCGGCAGCAACAACACGTCGATCTTGGGCACGTCAGGGAAGGGGATGATCGGGTAGGCGCCCCATTCCCGCGCCACGACTGCGCCGCGCTCGAACGAGACCTCCTCCATCAGCGCGCGGCTGGTGGACTGGATGACGTTGCCGTGGATCTGGTGGCGCACGCCGTCCGGGTTGATCATCAATCCGGAGTCCTGCCCGGCGACCACGCGCGTCACGCTGACGTCGCCGGTCGCCTTATTCACGGCAACGTCGGTGACCCAGGCCGACCACGCCGCGCCATAGCCGGGAAATTTGCTGTGGACGTAGAGCGCATAGGCAAAACCGCGCCCATGCACGATCTCGCCGTCTTTCTCTTCGCGCACCGGTCGTGGCGTCCAGCCCGCGCGATCGGCGACCGCGTGGACGAGATCGACGGCACGCCGGTCCTTCAGGTAACGCAGGCGATATTCGATCGGGTCGACGCCGGCCTCGGTCGCGGCTTCGTCGATATAGGATTCATGCGCAAAGGTGTTCGGCAGGGCCGAGACGCCGCGAAACCAGGACGCGCGCGCGATCGGCGCCATGTCGTGGGCGACGACGCGCATGTGGTCGTAATCGTAAGGCGGGATCGCGGTGCGGTCGCCCATCTGGAGGACGTCCGGCTTCGGCGATATCCGCCCCGTCAGCAACAGCGCCAACGTCGGGGCGGCATTCGACGGATAGCGCGTGGCGAGATCGTAGGCGGCGACGTCGCCCTTCGCGTCCAGGCCGCCATTGACGTCGATGAGCTGCGCGGCGCCCTTGGGCTCCCAGGCGTGTTCCTGCTCGCGCGTCAGCTGCACGCGCACGGGTCGGCCGACAGCGCGCGAAAGCAACAACGCGTCCGCGGTGACATCGTCGGCGCAGTTGCGGCCGTAGCAGCCGGCGGCCTCCAACCTGATGACCTCGATCTCGCTCTCGGGACGCTCGATCAGCAGCGACAGATCTGCGCGCAGCACGTGCGGATTTTGCGTGCCCGACCAGACGCGGATGTTGCCGTCCTGGAAGTCGGCGACCGCGCAGGACGGGCCGATCGAGGCATGCATCTGATACGGCCAGACGTAAGTGCGCTGCATCGGCTTGGCCGCGACGGCAATGGCAGCATCGACGTTGCCCTTGTCGATCAGGGTGCGCGGCGTCGATGGATTGGCACGCAGCGCCGTCTCGACGTCGGCGAGATCCGTCAGTTCAGGCGTCGGTCGCCAGCTCACCGCAAGCTGCTCGGCCGCACGGATCGCGTTCTCCTCGCGCTCCGCGACGACGCCAACGAAATCGCCGATGCGCACGACGGCTATGATGCCGGGGATGTCGCGCACCGAGGATTCATCGACCGAAATCAGGCTGGTGCCGACGAACGGTCCGGCGTCGACGCCGGCATAGGGCGGACGCACGACGCGGCCGTGCAGCATGCCGGATACTCGGATGTCGTGCACGAAGGTCAGCTCGCCCGTGGCCTTGGCAGGCAGGTCGACGCGGGGCATCGATTGGCCGACAATGGCGTAATCGCCGACCGGCTTGACGGCGACGTCGTCGGCAAGCTCGAGACGAACCGTCTCTCCGCCGATCAACTCCCCATAGCTGACGCTGCGATTGTCGTGCCCGCGCACAAGGCCGTCTTCGATCCTGAGATCGGCTGTCGGCAGCTCCAGGCGCTCGGCCGCACGTGCGATCAGGAAGTGACGCGCCTGCGCGGCAGCTTTGCGCAGGGGGACGGCGGTGATCTGGATGGTCTCGCTGGCGATCGTGGCGCCCTGGTTTGGCACCGTTGCGGTATCGCCGAGCACCACGACGACGCGGGCAAAGGAGACGTCGAGCTCTTCAGCCACGATCTGGCCAAGCGCCGTGCGGATGCCGGTGCCGAGATCGACATGACCATTGTAGGCTGTGACTGAACCGTCTGCCGTGATGCGGACGAAGGTCTCGGATGTGCACTCGTCCACGGTGCGGACGACGACGAGCGAACCCGGCGGCAGCTCAGCTCCGTTCGAAACAGGGGAGGCCATCAATCAGCGGTCCCGGCGAGTTGACCCGACGCGCGCATCACCGCGCGCAGGATTTCGACATGCGTGCCGCAGCGGCAGAGATTGTAGCGCAGCGCCGCCAGCGCCTCATGTTCGGTCGGCCGCGGATTGATCGCGAGCAGCGCCTTGGTGGTCATGATCATGCCGTTGAGGCAGTAGCCGCATTGCGCGGCCTGTTCGTCGATGAAGGCTTGCTGCACCACATCCGGCTTGTCGCGGGTACCGAGCCCCTCGAGCGTCACGATGTCGCGGCCGGCGCAGCCACTGATCGGAATGACGCAGGAGCGCGCCGCCGCGCCATCGATCAGGACAGTGCAGGTGCCGCATTCACCGAGGCCGCAACCGTATTTCGGACCGTTGAGCGCGAGATCGTTGCGCAGCACGTAGAGCAGCGGTGTGTCCCGCGCCGCAGTGATCTCGTGGATCCTGCCGTTCACGGTGATGCGGATCGGTGTCTGCGTCATCCTCGTTCCCAAGTCGACTCGTCGAGCGCCGCGGCCAAAGCTTCGCGAAATCCAGGTCCGCTCAAAATCTATGTTGCGACGATACCGTTTGTACACAAACGTGCAAGCCGTGGATGCCGCAGTGCAGCGCGAATGCCTTCTTTGTGGACAGAGCGGATAGGCAAATGAGGTTTTATGCGGCAGGCGTATCTTTTGCGCCGCACCGCCGCTTGACAGCCATCGGGAGGGCGCGCAACATCGTTCGTGTACAAATGATAACTGCACTGTCGGCTGGCTTTGACATGGTGACTGAACCTACGAGCGCCGCCATCGACAAGATCCGCTGCGATGCGTGTCCGGTGATGTGCTACATCAAGCCGGGCGCGGCGGGCGCCTGCGACCGCTATGCCAATCACGAGGGCAAGCTCGTCCGCGTCGATCCGCATGTGATCCTGGAGCGCACCGTGTCGCATGGCGGCAAGCTCGTTCCGTTCAGCCGCACCGAAGATTGGGACGGCAAGATCGTCCACGAGCCTTCCACCTTTGTAACGGCGATCGGCGCGGGAACGACCTATCCCGACTACAAGCCGGCGCCGTTCATCGTCTCGGCGGAGGTCGACGGCGTCGACATGGTGACTGTCGTCACCGAGGGCATCTTCTCCTATTGCGGCATCAAGGTGAAGATCGACACCGACCGTTATCTCGGGCCGGAGACGGCGACCGTCCGTGCACAAGGCGAGGCGGTCGGTCATGTCACCACCAGCGAATACGGTTCGCAGATGCTGTCGCTCGGCGGCGTGCACCATCTGACCGGCGGCTCCAAGAAGGAAGGCCGCGTCACCTGCGACACGTTGATGGACCTCGCAAATTGCAAGGCGGTCGAACTCACCATCGACGGCGGCGCGAGCGTGGTGGTGCAGGCCGGCCAGCCGCCGATCGTCAACGGCATGAAAGAAGAGCGCATGCGCGTCGGCTGCGGCTCGGCGACGATCGGCATGTTCGCCAAGCAATGGCACGGCAAGGTCGACGAGGTCGTCGTGGTCGACGACCATATCACCGGCGTGCTCTCGGAGCACCAGGCCGGCAAGCTGCTCGACATCGCCGACACCGGCATCAAGATGAAGGGGCGCCGCTCGACGCCCGGCCGCTATTTCCAGGTCGCCGATCCCGGCACGGGTTGGGGCGGCACCAATATCTCCGATCCGCTCGCAATCCTGGGACCGTTCGATGCGAATGAGGCCAAGCCTGGCCTCTCGATGCTGATGGTATCCACGACGGGCGAACATTCCTCCTATTATGTGCTCGACGAGGCCCTGAAGCCGGTCGAGACCGAGATGCCTGATGTCCTCAAGTTTTCGGTCGAGCGCATTCAGGAGAATTGCGAGCCGGCGCTGTGTACGGTGCTGTTCATGGCGGGCGCCGGTGGTTCCTTGCGGGCGGGCGTGACCGACAATCCTGTGCGGCTGACCCGCTCGGTGAAGGACGCGCTGACGCGCGTCACCAGTGGTGGCGCGCCGGTCTATGTCTGGCCGGGCGGCGGCATCACCTACATGGTCGACGTGACGCAGATGCCGGCGGGGGCATTCGGTTACGTGCCGACGCCCGCGCTGGTCGCGCCGATCGAATTCACGATGAAGCTGTCGGACTATGCGGCGCTCGGCGGGCACATGGATTATGTGAAACCGCTCGCCGAAGTTCAGCGTGGCGACGATGTCCGCCAATTGCCCTGGCAAAACCCGATTCCCGGACCTCGGGCATGACAAGGCTCCCGCAAATCGCGTTGCTGTCTGATGGCCGGCGGCTGCATTTGCAGGATGGACCGATTGATTTGATCGTCGAGGCGAGGGGAGAGCCGAGCGAGGTACGTGCAGCCTATGAGGCGGCCGCCCGGCGCTTCACGGGATTACTCGACGAGCTCTGCGCGGAACTGCCGGAGTTGCGGGCTGCCGTCGAGGGTCGGACCTCGCTGGTAGGCGTCGTGGCGCGCCGCATGCACGCCGCGGTCGCGCCTTATGCCGCTGATGACTTCATTACGCCGATGGCGGCGGTTGCCGGCGCCGTGGCGGAGGAGATTCTCGGCGCAATGCTGAACGCTGCGGCGCTCGATCGAGCCTATGTCAACAATGGCGGCGACATTGCCCTGCATCTCGGCGACGGCGAGCATTTTTCGGTCGGCCTGATGGACCGGCCCGATGGCGACGGCGTGATGCGGACAATCAGGGTGGACGCCGATGACCCCGTGCGCGGCATCGCGACCAGTGGACGGCACGGCCGCAGCTTTTCGCTCGGGATTGCCGATGCGGTGACCGTGTTGGCCGGAACGGCGTCGCAAGCCGACGCGGCCGCGACGATCATTGCCAATGCCGTCGATCTCCCGGGGCATCCCGCCATCATCCGGAAGCCAGCGAGTGAGCTTCAGCCCGACAGCGATCTCGGCGCGCGGCTCGTGACCCGTGACGTCAGTGAATTGTCGCAGACCGAGATCACCACCGCGCTGGAATCTGGCGCGGAATGTGCACGGCAATTGTTCGATCGCGGATTGATCGAGGGTGCCGTGTTGCAGCTTTGTGGTGATATGCTTGTCATCGGGACCAAGGATATTGAACGGCAACGATCGCGCCCGCTTGTGCTGGAGAACGCGGTTGATGCCTGAACAGGGAAGCGGCTTGAGGAAACAATCATGAGCGCGATCATCCGCAAGATCGTCACCGTCGTCGAAGAGACGCAGATGGAGATGGGCCGCCAGGTCTCGCCGCCGACGCGGCGTGCGGCGGCGATCGCCGTGATCGAGAATCCGTTCGCTGGAGAGTATGTCGAGGATCTCTCGCCGCTGATCGCGATTGGCGAGGAGCTCGGCGAGCTGCTGTCGAAGCGTGCGGTGGCGGCGCTCGGAATCGACGGGTCCAAGGCGCAGAGTTATGGCAAGGCTGCGGCCGTCGGCGAGAATGGCGAGCTGGAGCATGCCGCTGCCATCCTTCACCCGAAAATGGGCGCGCCGGTCCGTAAAGTGCTGGGCAAAGGCGCTGCGCTGATCCCGTCGTCGAAGAAGCGCAGTGGACCCGGCACGACGCTGGACATTCCGCTGGGCCACAAGGATGCGGCCTTCGTGCGCAGTCATTTCGACGGCATGGAAGTGCAGATCAACGACGCGCCGCGCGCCAACGAGATCATGGTCGCGGTCGCCGTCACCGACAGCGGCCGTCCGCTGCCGCGCGTCGGCGGGCTGACGGCCGCGGAGATCAAGGGCGAAGACGGACTGCGTTAAATCTTTTCAGAAAAGTGGAGGTTGGGATGCGAGCAAAGAACTATTTTGTCGGCGCGGCGTTCGCGCTGTTGGCAAGCGGCATGGCTCATTCGGCCCTGGCGCAGGACATCAAGATCGGCGAGATCAACAGCTATTCGCTGCTGCCGGCGTTCACCGAGCCCTATCGCAAGGGCTGGCAGCTCGCGGTTGAGGAGATCAACGCGGCCGGCGGCATCAACGGCAAGAAGCTTGTCGTCGTCTCCAAGGACGACGGCGGCAAGCCGGCGGATGCGCAGACCGCGGCCAACGAGCTGGTGTCGAGCGAGGGCGTGGCGATGCTGACGGGTACGTTCCTGTCGAACATCGGACTTGCGGTCAGCGACTTCGCCAACCAGAAGAAGGTGTTCTTCCTGGCGGCCGAGCCTCTGACGGACGCCATCACCTGGTCGAAGGGCAACAAGTACACGTTCCGACTGCGTCCTTCCAATTACATGCAGGCGGCGATGCTGGTGGAAGCAGCCAGCAAGCTGCCGGCAAAGCGCTGGGCGACGATCGCGCCGAACTATGAATACGGCCAATCGGCGGTTGCCGTATTCAAGAAGCTGATGTCAGAGAAGCGGCCCGACATCCAGTGGGTCGACGAGCAGTGGCCGCCGCAGGGCAAGATCGACGCCGGTCCGGTGGTGCAGGCGGTTGCCGCGGCCAATCCGGAAGCGATCCTCAACGTCACCTTCGGCGCGGATCTCGTCAAGCTCGTACGTGAGGGCAACACCCGCGGTCTGTTCAAGGGACGCGAGGTCGTCTCGTTCCTCACCGGCGAGCCCGAATATCTCGACCCGCTCAAGGAGGAGACGCCCGAGGGCTGGATCGTCACCGGCTATCCCTGGTACTCGATCAAGACGCCCGAGCACGACGCGTTCCTGAAGGCCTATCGGGCCAAGTACAACGACTATCCGCGCCTCGGCTCGATCGTCGGCTACCAGACCATCAAGTCGGCTGCGGCGATCCTGGCGAAGGCCAATTCGACCGATCCGGAGAAGCTGATCACTGCGGCGGAAGGACTGTCGATGCCGTCGCCGCTGGGCGAGATCACCTTCCGCAAGATCGATCACCAGTCGACGCTCGGTGCCTATGTCGGCAAGACCGCGCTGAAGGACGGCAAGGGCGTGATGGTGGACTCGTCTTACAAGAAGGGCGCGGACTATCTGCCAAGTGATGCCGAAGTCGAGAAGCTGCGTCCGAAGGATTGATGCAAAGAGAGACCGGGGCCTCATGGTTCGAGACGCGCGGCGCAGCCGCGCTCCTCACCATGAGGGTCCCGGACCTCATCCTGAGGAGGCGCGTAGCGCCGTCTCGAAGGATGAAGCCCAATATTGAGAACTATGCTTAACCCGGACCGCCGATGGCCTTTTACGTCGTACAGTTTCTGACCGGTCTCGCGAGCGCAGCATCGCTGTTCCTGGTGGCGTCGGGCCTGTCGATCATCTTTGGCGTGACGCGGATCGTGAATTTCGCGCATGGTGCCTTCTACATGATCGGCGCCTATATCGCCTTCACGCTGACGGAGCGCCTATCGGGGACGTTCGGCTTCTGGGGCGGGATCGTCATCGCAGCGCTTGCCGTGGCGGTGATCGGCGTCATTGTCGAGATGGTGCTACTCCGGCGCATCTATCACGCGCCCGAGCTGTTCCAGCTGCTTGCGACCTTCGGCCTGACCTTGATGGTCGAGGACCTGGTCGTCCTAATCTGGGGCCCAGACGATCTCGTCGGGCGCCGTGCACCCGGATTCAAGGGGGCGATCGACTTTTTCGGCCAAAACATCCCGAGCTATGATTTGTTCCTGATCGTGCTCAGCCCGGTCGTGCTCGGCATTCTCTGGCTCCTGTTCCAGCGCACGCGCTGGGGCGTGCTGGTGCGCGCAGCGACGCAGGACCGCGACATGGTCGCAGCGCTCGGCGTCAATCAGAAATGGCTGTTCACGAGCGTGTTTGCGGTCGGCGTTTTCCTCGCCGCTCTCGGCGGTGCGCTCCAGATCCCGCGCGATGCCGTGCATCATGCGATGGATTTGCGCATCATCGTCGAGGTCTTCGTTGTCGTGGTGATCGGAGGCCTCGGCAGCATCATCGGTGCTTTCGTCGCAGCGGTGCTGGTCTCCGAGCTCAATGCCTTCGGCATCCTGATCTTTCCAAAAATCTCCATCATCCTGGTCTTCCTGGTGATGGCGGCGGTGCTGATCGTGCGGCCCTGGGGCCTGTTCGGCAGGCCCGAGGCGCCGGCGCGCAAGACACCGGGCCTCACCGTCAATCCCTGGCGGCCGCTGAACTCGAACGAGCGGGTTGCTGCGCTTGCAGCGCTTGTCATCGCGGCGACGCTGCCGCTGTTTGCCGGCAACTATGCGCTGACCGTCGGCTCGGAGATCGCGATCTCAGTGATCTTCGCCGTCAGCCTGCATTTCCTGATGTCGGTCGGCGGGCTTGCCTCCTTTGGTCACGCCGCCTATTTCGGCCTCGGCGCCTACGGCGTCGCTTTCCTCGCCAAGATGGCGGGACTGCCGATGATCGTCTGCCTCTTGCTCGGTCCGCTGCTCGGCTGCATGGGCGCTGCCGTGTTCGGCTTCTTCGCGGTACAGCTCTCCGGCGTCTATTTCGCCATGCTGACGCTCGCCTTCGCGCAGATCGTCTGGTCGATCGCGTTCCAGTGGGTGAGCGTCACCGGCGGTGACAACGGCATTCTGGGCGTCTGGCCCGCGAGCTGGGCCGCGAGCCCATCGCATTTCTATTGGCTGTCGCTCGGCGTTGCGGCGCTCGTGACGATCGCGTTGCGGGCGATGGTGTTCTCGCCGTTCGGCTATGCGCTAAGGGCGACGCGCGACTCGCTGCTACGCAGCGAAGCGGTCGGCATCAACGCCAAGCGCATCCAGTGGACGGCCTTCGTGATCGCGGGCACGACCGCGGGCATCGGCGGTGCGCTGTTCGCCTACCTCAAGGGCAGCGTCTTCCCGGACAATCTCGGCATCTCGCTCTCGGTCGATGCGCTCGTCATGGTGCTGCTCGGCGGCGTCGAGACGGTCTCGGGCGCGGTGATCGGCGCCATCGTCTACAAGGCCTTGAACATCTGGCTGGTCAGCCAGACCGATCTGTCAAAACTCGTGCTAGGCGGCTTCATCGTTCTGATCGTCGTCGTCTTCCCCAAGGGCATCGTCGGCATGCTGGAGATGCTGGCGCAGCGCCGCAGGAAAGCATCGCCGCCGGGATCACCCTTGCTTGCCAAGCCGATCGAGTCCGCCGAATGAGCGTCGCCCCACCACTTCTCGCGGTCGAAGGACTGACCAAATCCTATGGCGGCGTGCACGCCGTGCGCGGCGTCTCGTTCTCGTTGCGCGCCGGCGAAATCCTGGCGCTGATCGGGCCGAACGGTGCGGGCAAGAGCACCTGTTTCGACATGCTCAACGGACAGAACAAGCCTGATACCGGCCACGTCCGCCTGCTCGGCGAGGACACAACCGGCAGGAAGCCGCGCGAGATCTGGCGGATGGGCGTGGGCCGCACCTTCCAGATCACCGCGACCTTCGCGACCATGACGGTGCGGGAGAATGTGCAGGTCGCGCTGATCTCGCACGGCAAGCAATTGTACAATCTTTGGGGCTCGGCGCCGAACTTCGACCGCGGCGAAGCCGGGCGACTGCTCGAGCTGGTCGGCATGGGCGGTTACGCGGATCGCCCCTGTGGCGAGCTTGCCTATGGCGATCTCAAGCGGCTCGAGCTCGCCGTCGCGCTCGCCAACCAGCCAAAGCTGCTGCTGATGGACGAGCCGACCGCCGGCATGGCGCCGCGCGAGCGCGTCGATTTGATGCGGCTGACCGCGCAGATCGCCCGGGAAGAATCGATCGGCGTTCTCTTCACCGAGCACGACATGGACGTGGTGTTCGAGCACGCCGACCGCATCATTGTGCTCAACCGCGGCACGCTGATCGCCGAGGGCTCGCCGGCCGAGGTCCGCGGCAATCCGCAGGTGCAGGCGGTCTATCTCGGCGAGGGCCTCCTTTACGATGCCGGTCATCGCGAGGGAGCATCGGTATGAAGCTCACGGTGCAGGACCTCAATAGTCATTACGGGCCGGCCCATATCCTGTTCGACATCGGCTTCGAGGTCGGCGAGGGGGAAGTCGTGGCATTGCTCGGCCGCAATGGCGCCGGCAAGTCGACGACGTTCCGCTCGATCGTCGGGCTCGTCGCGCAGCGCTCGGGGCGGATCATGTTCGAAGGCAAGGATGTCTCGGCGCGCCCGACACATGAGATCGTGCGGGATGGGCTTGGTTACGTGCCGGAGGAGCGGCGTATCTTCACCGACCTGACGGTGGAAGAGAATCTCGAGGTCGGCCGCCAGCCGAAGCGCCCGAACGCGCCGCACTGGACTCGCGACAAGCTGTTTTCGCTGTTCCCCAACCTCGGCGAGATGAAAAATCGCCCGGGCGGCCGCATGAGCGGCGGCGAGCAGCAGATGCTCACCATCGCCCGCACGCTGATGGGCAATCCGTCGCTGGTGCTGCTGGACGAGCCTTCGGAGGGTCTGTCGCCGAAGATCGTGGAGCAGATGGTCGAGGCCATCCTGACCATGAAGAAGGAGGGCGTCAGCATCGTGGTCTCCGAGCAGAATCTGCATTTTGCGCGGCTGATCTCCGATCGCGCCTATATCATCGAGCGCGGCCGCATCTGTTTCGGCGGCACCATGGCCGAGCTCGACGCGCGTCCGGATATCCGCGACGCGCATCTGTCGTTGTGAAGGCAAAGGGCAAGGGCATCGAGCGGATGGCGAGAAGCGTCGCGGCGAAGAAGAGCGTCAAACCGGCAAAGCCGCCTTACGTGCTCGACGAGCAGGTTGGCTTTATCCTTCGCCAGGTCTGGCAGCGCCACAGCGCGATCTTCTCTCGCGAGATCGGCACCAATATTACGCCGACGCAATGGGCGGCACTGTCGAAGCTCGCCGAGGCCGGGCCATGCTCGCAGAACCAGCTCGGGCGCCTAACGGCGATGGATGTGGCGACCATCAAGGGCGTGATCGATCGTTTGACGGCGCGCGGCCTCACCGAGACCAGCCAGGATCCCGAGGACGGACGGCGGCTTCTGGTGAGCCTGACGCGCGCGGGGCAGCAGCTGGCGGAAAAGGTCGCGCCGAATGCGCTCTCGATCACGCGGGAGACGCTGGCGCCGCTCGAGCCAAAGGAACGCGAGATGCTGATGGCGCTGTTGAACAAGCTGCGGTGAGGCGCGACTAACCTCGGTGAAGGTCTTGTCGAGGTTTTCGGTATGAGAGCGGCGACCCGGTTTGCGATGGCTCTGAGTATGAGTGCGGTGCTGGCGGGCGAGTGTGCTCCCGCTCTGGCGGCGCAAGCCTACGAGGGGTTCTGGGCGTCAACCAAAAAGGATTGCCGCGACCAGGACAGCGCCAACCGCATGAGCATCGAGGGCGGCAACCGCCTCTATTGGTACGAGACCCGGTGCCGCGCCAGTGAGATCACTCCCGACGGGAAGCTCAGCTGGAAAATGAAGCTCGCCTGCGAAGGTGAGGGCGAGAAGTATCGCTCCAGTCCCCGTGTTTCCATTGCCGCTGATGGCAAGCTGGTGATGGACAACAGTCCGGTCGGGCAAGGCAAGCGTCAGACCTACGTGCGTTGTGAAATCGCAAAACCGCGGTGATGCCCTTACGTCTTCCCCGGCCATTTGGCGCGATAGCGGATTTCGCTCCCGTCGGCGAGCCGTCGCCACGTTCCGAACTCCGGCGTATGCGGAGCCCATGCCGTCAGTCCGATCGGGTACACTCGGCTGGGCTGTCCCTGGATGTTGACGGCGAGCTGGCGGTGCGAGGTTCGGAACGCCAGTTCGACTTCGCCTGCGATAACGGGCTGATCGCCGTCACGATGGAAGCCGGCCGAGTTCAATTCGCCCGGCATGGTGTTGAGGTCGGTCTGCAATTCGATAGTGATGTCTTGCGGTGATTTCGGCACCGCTGCGCCGGCCGGAAGGCGAACCTCGAACACGAGCTGGGGAGTGGCGCCGTTCCGGTTGAGCCAGGGCGTGGCCGTCATGTACGCGACGCCCATGTAAGTGGCCGCAGCGGCAACGCAGAGCAGGACGACAACGCCGAGCGACTTCAGGCTGTTGCGCGCGAGACCGCTATTGCTTGCATCCGCGCCGGAACGTGTCACCAGCCAGCTGGCAAGCACCACGCCAGCGATCGCTCCGATAGGAGAGTAGACGAAAAGTGCCGATAGACCAGACGTGATCGGGTCCGCCCGGTTGCCGAGATCGAGCACTGAAAACAGCACAAAGGTCGCGACATAACCTCCGACCGCACCGGCAACGCCGGCAGCAATCCGCGACGAATTCTTCATGTCTGCCTCGACGCCCAGCAATGAACTGCCTGCGTTAGACGCAGCAGGCTGGCGACTTGTTCAATGCTTTCCGGGGCCCGCGCGGAGCGGCGAGCCGCTCCGGCTGCGTCACTTCGCCACCACCTCCGGCACCCTGCCGGCCGGCGGGGTGTTGCGGCTGCGCTGGGTGCGCACAATGCCGTCGATGATGGTCATGCCGATGCCGGGGAGGTCGCCGAGCTGGACGCTGTCCAAAATGTTCTTGCCGGCCGAGTGCTGCGCCTTGTCCATGATGACGAAGTCGGCGGAACGACCGACTTCGATCAGGCCGCAATCCAGTTCGCGCATCCGCGCCGTGTTGCCGGTAGCAAGGCAAAACGCGACCTCGGCCGGCAGGTCGCCAAGCGAGGACAGCATCGAGACCATGCGGAGAATGCCGAGCGGCTGCACGCCGGAGCCGGCCGGTGCGTCGGTGCCGAGGATGACGCGATGGAGATCGCCCATCTCGCGCGCGATGCGCAACGTGAACAGCGCCGAGCGCTCATTGCCGTTGTGCACGAGTTCGAGGCCGCGCTTGCAGCCCTCGCAGATACAGCGGATCTGGTCGTCGGGAAGCGCGGTGTGGCCGCCATTGATGTGGCCAACCACGTCGGTGTCGGCCTCCAGTACCACGTCCTTGTCGATCAGGCCGGAGCCGGGGATCGAAGGACCGCCGGTGTGGATCGTGCTCTGGATGCCGTATTTGCGAGCCCAGCCGACCATTTTTCGCGCGGTGGGGCCGTCCTTGACGTCGCCCAGGCCCACTTCGCCGAGCAGCTTGACGCCGGCGGCGGCCAACTCCTTGAAGTCCTCCTCGACCATCTCGCATTCGATCACAGGCGCGCCGGCGTGAACCTTCACGCCGCCGGGCCGCAGATTCCAGAATGCGCGCTGTGCGAAGATCGCCATCGCCTTCAACCCGACGACGTCGCGCGGGCGGCCGGGCATATGCACCTCGCCGGCGGAAATCATCGTGGTGACGCCGCCATGCAAATTGCTGTCGATCCAGCCGATCTGGTTCTGGCGAGGCGTCCAGTCGCCCGCAACAGGGTGGACATGGCTGTCGATCAGGCCGGGCGCCACCGTGGTGCCGTTGGCCTCGACGATGGTGGTCGCGCCTTCGGTGTTGAGGTCCTTGAAGCGGCCGATTGCGGTGATCTTGCCGTTCTCGGCGACGATGGTGTCACCATCCAGGATCGGCTTTTCCAGCGCGCCGGACAGGATCAGGCCGATATTGCGGATCACGAGCTTCGAGGGTCCGGTGGCCTGGGGTGCGTCATGCGCCATGGAATGGGTCCTTGTCCTTAACTGCAACGCTTCCGATCTTGGGCAGCCTTGACCGCGGGATCAAGCCGGATTATTCATTAGTATACAAATGATCGTGTACAAACGACGCATAGCTGCCGCCTTGAAAACCGCCACGACGCGCAACGGAAGGGTGAGATGAGCAATTTCAATCAGGAAGCCGTTTTGAGCGTCCATCACTGGACCGACACGCTGTTCTCCTTCAAGACCACCCGCAGCCCGACCTTCCGCTTTCGCAACGGCGAATTCACCATGATCGGCCTCAAGGTCGGCGAGAAGCCGCTGCTGCGGGCCTACAGCGTCGCCAGCGCCAATTACGAGGACACGCTGGAGTTCTTCTCGATCAAGGTGCCGGACGGCCCTCTCACCTCACGGCTCCAGCATCTCAAGGAAGGCGACGAGATCATCGTCAGCCGCAAGGCCACCGGCACGCTGGTGATCGACAATCTGGAGGACGGCCGCAACCTCTACCTCATCGGCACCGGTACGGGCCTTGCGCCGTTCCTGAGCGTGATCAAGGACCCCGAAACCTACGAGCGGTTCGAAAAGGTGGTGTTGCTGCACGGTTGCAGGCACGTGAAGGAGCTCGCCTATGGCGAGATGATCACCGAGACGCTGCCGAAGGACGAGCTGATCGGCGAGTACATCCGCAACCAGTTGATCTACTATCCGACCGTGACGCGCGATCCCTTCCGCAATCGCGGCCGCATCACCGACCTCATCACCTCGGGCAAGCTGTTTTCCGATATCGGCCTGCCGGCCCTGGAAGCCGCCCACGACCGCGTCATGATCTGCGGCAGCCCGGCGCTGGTGGCGGATACCCGCGTGCTCCTTGGCGAGCGGGGGCTGATCGAGGGCAATCACGGCGAGCCGGCCCAATTCGTGGTCGAAAAGGCCTTCGCCGAACGCTAGGCCCGGAATTTTCGCGCAATAAGACCGTATTTTCGCCGCCGGACGCCCGTTGCGGCGCCGATTCGGCGCGCGATACACTGCGGGAACGAATCAGCGGAGTTCCCACATGGTTGCGGACAGCGACAGCAACATCGCCTGGCACCGGGTTCAGTTGAAGAAGAACCGCGCCGAGCTGAAGGCGCTCGAGACCGCGCGCTTCACAATGGGCGAGATCGCGTCTTCGAAGCGGAACGGCCAAACCCAGAAGGCGGTCGGGGAACTCAAGCGCAAGATCGCGCAATCCGAGCGCGCCATTGCCGATCACGACAAGCGCACGCGCCGGCCGCTCACCACCGACCTGCAAAGCCTCAGCAAAGGCAGCTGGAGCAATTGGGACGCCTACACCAACCAGCAGCAGCGCAAGATCGGCCCGCGTTCGCCCGGGCGGGGGTAGACTCGGCTCTCACGCCTGCACCGAAGCCGAAGCGGAGGTTCCGTACCCCTTGCGCGGGCAATGACGGGCACCATCTCGGTGAGGCGCCATCAACCGCTCCGGTGATCACATGGCACCACGCCTCGATTTCGCCAGCGAGGCCTTCTTTCGCGATCCGCCCAAGGCGATCGCAACGTTGCGCATGTCCGGTCCTGTGGTCGCGGTGCGATTTCCTCTCGTCGGTCATGTCTGGATCACCACGACCCACGAGGCCACGGCGCAGGTGCTGAAGGAGGGCACCAATTTCACGCTGCGCAAGGAGGATGGCGACGTCGCAGGTCTGCGCTGGTGGATGCCGAACTACGTCAAGACCATCGCCAACAACATGCTGACGATGGACGAGCCGGACCACACAAGGCTGCGCAGCATCGTGGACGAGGCCTTCCGCCGCCGCGCGATCGTCGCGATGGAGCCGCGCATCCGCGCCATCGCGGACGGTCTCGCCGACGAGCTGTTCTCGGCAGGAAGCCCGGCCGATCTCGTCCAGCGCTATGCCCGCATCCTGCCGCTCGCGGTGATCTCCGAGCTGCTCGGATTGCCGTTGGCCGATCGCCCTCGCTTCATCGCCTGGGCCAATACGATGTCCTCGCTTACGAACGTCGCCAGCTTCTTCCGCCTGCTGTTCGCGTTCCGCAAGATGCGAGCCTACCTCGAACGGCAGCTGCAGATTGCCCGCGTGCGGGGCGGCGAGGGCCTGATCGCGGAGCTGGTCCAGGTCGAGCGTGAGAGCGGCCAGATCACGCCGGACGAAATGGTGTCGATGGTGTTCCTGCTGCTCGCGGCGGGCTCGGAGACCACCACGCATCTCATCAGCGGTTCTGCCCACGAGCTCCTCAGAAATCCCAGCGTTCGCGACTGGCTTGCGCAGGACTGGAGCCGCGTCGGACTTGCGGTGGAGGAATTCCTGCGCTTCGTATCGCCGGTGCAGTTCTCCAAGCCGCGCTATGTGAGGCGGGATATCGAGCTCGCGGGCGTGCGTCTCAACAAGGGCGATCGCGTCATGGTGATGCTCGCCGCCGCGAACATGGACCCGGCGATGCATGATCATCCCGACAGCCTCGATCTCGCGCGCAAGCCGAACCGTCACATGTCCTTCGGAACGGGAATCCATTTCTGCCTCGGCCATCAACTCGCCCGGATCGAGGGTGCGTGCGCCCTGGAAGCGCTGTTTGTGCGATGGCCCCGGCTTGGCTTTGCTGTGGACGTGTCGGAGATCCACTGGCGCAAACGACCGGGCCTGCGTGCGATCGCGAACCTCCCTGTCGTGCCGGACGGTCACGGAGCAGCCGGATCGATGATGGTTCATTCGCAGCCAGCGGCCTGCTGAGACTTACACGCTTGCGAAAATTTTCTCTGCATTCGTCGCTAGGAACGGCATGTCGTTTCTCTAGTTGTTTTTGGGACATCGGAAGCCGCGATGAGTTCCTCCGGACGATGTCGCAGATCAACAACAGGAGACAGCATCATGACCGGCAAGATGCCACCTGTTCCCGCCGAGAGCCAAAGCCCGAAGGGAACCGGCGACAGCAAGCAAGTGTCCTCGACTGCCCCGCGAGGCCAGCAGCGTGCGCAAAACCCGGACCAGCAAGGGCAGCAGGGCAACATCAAGCAGAACACCACCAACCAAGGCTATCAGCAAGATCGCTGAGGAGCGGACCTCATGTCGACATCCACCAAGACACCGAACAGCATCCGTCAGGGCGGACCTGGCGCATCGCATGAGAATGCGAAGGCGCCGCTCGAAGTGAAAAAGCCACCGGCGGACGACCCGCAGCGCAACCACAGCCGCGTTTCCGGCGGAGGTGGCGAGCACGATTCACACCACAGACATGACGAGGCCGGAAAAGGCGGAGGCAGGTAAGGCATGAGCAATAAGCAACCCAAACTCTACGCACCGACCGAGAAGGATCTGCGCGAAAATCCCCTGATCGGCGGATCGAAGGGCGCAACGATGGCCGGTATCTCGCCTGAGGACCTCGAGGACGCCTTGGGCGAGAACACGATCGAAGGCGATGTCGAGAACGACGTAAACGCCGCTGGCGGCATCGACAAGGACGTCGCGCGCAGTGGCGCGCGCCGACGAGACCGATAGCTCCGGAGGACGAGCATGCAAGGCAAGAAGACTCACGAGCAACAAGTTCGCATCCTCGAGCGCAAGCCGGATGTTCCAGACGCGCGAGAGCTTGAGCGGGCCCTCGGCCACAATCCGGAGGACACCGCCGTTCACCGAGCGAGACCTGAGGCACGACAGAGTGAATTCCCGGTGAGCCGAGGCGGCCTCAACCAGGAAAGCGACCACAACAAGCACAACGATTCCGGCCAAAGCGGACACAAGCCCCCGAAACCGACGCCGGCACAACAGAAGCACTGAGTTGCACGGGCGATCAAAGCAAGAGGAGAGACCGATGCCAGGTGGTCATGGCAGCAAGACGCATTTCAGATCGGGCATGCACGGCAAGGGCGACGGCACGGGTGCCATGACGGACGTGCCAAAGGAGAAGATCGGCGACAACATGGTGCTGTCAAACCGCGACAAGAAGCAGCATTCCGACATTCGCGGCATGGACGGCAAGTCGATCCAGACGGATCAATATCAGGATCACTCGGCCAACCGGCTCGACGAGGAGTCGGGCACCGACGAGACCTGAGAGCGGCGTTCCTCCCGCTGAACTCGCGGACCGGTCTTCAGCCGGTCCGCTTTTTTGTCGATGCCAAGTCGCGTTCCCAGCCGAATACGGAGCGCCCGTCGAGATCGGGCGAGGCCGCACGCTCTCCGGAGATGAACTCTTCCACTGACGGCCCGCGCGCGGTGCGCTCCAGCCGCCGCGCCTGGTCGTCGAGGCGCTTGATCGCCTGCATCTCTTCCTCGCGCCCGAGCTTTGCGCTCTGGATCGCCCCCTTCAGGACGCGAATGGTTTCGTCATAGACCTTGATTGGAACAGGGTAGGGATGCCGGTCCTTGCCGCCATGGGCGAGCGAGAAGCGGGCGGGATCATTGAAGCGGTAGGGCGCGCCGTGCACCACTTCGGCGACCATCGCTAGGGAACGCACGGTGCGCGCGCCGACACCGGGCGTCAGCAGCAGCTCCGGAAAGTCGACCGGGCCGCGCTCGGCCGCGGCCGCGAGTGTGCCGTGCAGGCGACGCGCGAAGACATCCTTTGGCCGGACATCGTGATGCGCGGGCATGATCAGGTGCGGCAGTATCCCCTGCGCGGGCTCTGGCGCAGTCCCGGTGAGCCGCTCGAATTCGGAAAGGATGCGATCCGGGCCAAGATCGCTCAGAAGCTCGAGCTGCGCGGCGCGCGAGATCTCGGCGCGATGGTCGGTGAGATTGACGATCTCGCCTTGCAGCGGTCCGTCGATCGCGCTGTGCGGCGTATCGACAAAACTCTTCAGCGCCTCGGAATGCCAGTGATAGCGGCGGGCCTGTCGCTTGTCGCCGTTCATGCCCTGCTGCACCACGGTCCATTTGGCGTCGGCTGTGACGAAGAAGCCGTGGAGGTAAAGGTCAAAGCCGTCCTGGACCGCGGCGCTATCCACCTTCGCCACGAGGCGACTCGCACGCGTGAGCTTTGCGCCATCGAAGCCGACGCGGTCGCCGAGCTGCATCAGCTCGTCGGGGGTCTTGCGCGAGTGCTGGCCACGCCCGCCGCAGACGTAGATTCCGAGCTCGTCCTGGAGCGGGCCTAGACCCCGCTTCAGCGCGCCTATCACGGAGGTCGTGATGCCGGAGGAGTGCCAGTCCATCCCCATCACAGCACCGAATGACTGGAACCAGAATGGGTGCGAGAGCCGCTGGAGGAATGCATCGCGCCCGTAGTGATGGACGATCGCCTGTGTGATGATCGCGCCCAGCGAAGACATGCGGGTCGCCAGCCAGGGTGGAACCCGGCCGGTGTGAAGGGGAAGATCGGCGCTGCCGGTCCGTCGAGTCATGGTTGACCAGACATAGCGCAGTTCGGCGATGATTGCACCAGAGGGATGCTGCATTGCACCGAGCGGGGGAGCGAACCACGCTGCAATGCGTTGAACGGCAAGCGCGACGCAAATGGGGGGACTTTAATGAATCGGCAGACCCTTTTGGCCGACATCGACAGGACGTTCGGGTGGATACCGTCGTGGTTCGTCGGCCTCTGTCTGGTCGCTGGCGCGATTCTGATGGCCCTGTCGATCTATCGCCTCTCGGTTTGGCTGTTCAACCGCGCTTTCGGAACCCGCCTCCCGCTCATGCGCGTGTTCATCGAGCGCACGGCGGGCCCCGCTCAGCTGGCCCTCTGTCTTGCTGCCGTGGCGTTGGTGCTGCCGCTCGCGCCGCTGGACGACGCCTTCCGCACGCCGCTGACGCGCCTGTTCGTCGTTGCCTTCATCGCGCTGATCGGCTGGATCTCGATCCGGATCGTGGATATGAGCGCGGCACGGTATCTCCTGAACTTTCGCGACGTCACCGAGAATTTTGTCGCGCGCAAGCACGTCACCCAGGTCCGCGTCTTCAAGCGCGTCACCGATATCATCATTGTCATCATAACGGTGTCGACCGCGCTGATGACGTTCGACTCGGTCAGGCAATATGGCGTCAGCCTGTTCGCCTCCGCCGGTGCCGCGGGTATCATCGTTGGTCTTGCCGCCCGGCCGCTGCTGAGCAATCTGATCGCGGGCATGCAGATCGCGATCACCCAGCCGATCCGCATCGAGGACGCGGTCATCATCGAGAACGAGTGGGGCTGGGTCGAGGACATCGCCTCAACCTATGTGGTGATCCGGCTGTGGGACTGGCGCCGCATGGTGGTGCCGCTGTCCTATTTTATCGAAAAGCCATTCCAGAACTGGACCCGCGACACCGCGTCCCTGATCGGCGTGATTGCGTTCCATGTCGATTATCGTGCCGACGTGCCGCGGATCCGGCGTTGGCTGGAAGAAGCAGTGAAGGAGTCCAAGCTCTGGGACGGCGAGGTGGTCAATCTCCAGGTAGTCGATGCGGATTCGCGCACCATCGAGCTCCGCGCCCTCGTCAGCGCCAGGAATGCGCCGCAGTCCTGGGACCTGCGCTGCGAGATGAGGGAGAAGCTCATCGCCTTCATCCGCGACGAGATGCCGGAAGCGCTGCCGCGCGAGCGCGCGATCCTGATTCCGTCGGGAGGAGGCGACGATGACACCGATTTCGTGCGGCGTCCCGCGCCGCCGGAAAAGATGCGGGCGAGCGCACGCAATTGACCTACTCGGCGGTCGCCTTGGTCGCATCGCGCAGCCGGACTGCTGCTGGATCGTGTCCAGTGCGCCGGTCCTCGTGTGAACAGCCTCACTGCGCGCGGATGTCGGCGGCCCTCAGCACCGGCTCCCATTTGGTTGCCTCGGCATGAATGTAGGCGTCGAATTCCCTGGACGAAGAGCCGACCGGGGCTGCGCCGATCTTGCTGAGTGTCGACAGTACGTTCGGGTCCTGCAGCGCCGCCTTCAGATCGGTTTCGAGCTTCGCCACGGTCTCCGGCGGCATTTTCGCCGGGCCAAGGACGCCCCACCAGACCGAAACATCGTAACCTGGCACGCCGGACTCGGCGACAGTCGGAACATTCGGCAGCGCCTTCGAGCGTTCGGCCGAGGTCACCGCGAGCGCGCGCACCGGGCCGCCTTCGATCTGGCTGATGGCTTCGGCAAGGGGATTGATGCTGAGCGGGATGTCGCCCGCGATCACGGCGGTCAGCGCGGGCGCGCCGCCCTTGTAGGGGATCGCGACGATCTTGGTGCCGGACATGTATTTCAACAGCTCACCGGCGAGATGCGCCGAGGTGCCGTTGCCGGACATGCCGTAGGAAAGCTTGTCAGGGTCCTTCTTCGCCGCAGCGAGGAGATCGCCGAGCGTCTTGTAGGGGCTGTCCTTGGCGACGACGATCGCGAGCGGCGAGGAGGCGGCTTCGGTGATCGCGGTAAAGTCCTTGAAGGTGTCGTAGGGCACGCTCGGATAAATGAACTGGTTGAGCGGATGACCGCTGGCGACCAGGATCAGCGTGTAGCCGTCGGGGGCGGCTTGCGTCAGTGCCTGTGAGGCGATGATGCCGCCGGCGCCGGGGCGGTTGTCGATCACCGGCTGCTGGCCCCAGGTCTTTGCCAACGTCTGTCCGAGCGTGCGCGCGAGCACGTCGACCGCGCCACCGGCAGCATAGGGCACCAGGATGTGAACCGGCTTGCTCGGATAGCTGTCGGCGGCCTGCGCGGCGCTGCCTCCCAGCAGAAGACCGGCACTCAGCATCAAGCTGCCGATCTTTTTGTTGAAATCCAGCATTTTCCAGCACTCCTTGCGAGCGTTGCGTGCCGTCGGTCTTTCGAGCCGTCCGGACGCCGCCCGTGGTTTTTGTTGACGAGACCTGATCTTTTGTACGATAGTACAAATCACATGATGCGCAACCCCGCCAGCAAGGAAACGGCTCGCAAGCCGAACATGCGCGAGGCGATCCTCGCCGCGGCCGAGGAGCTGTTCGCCACCAACGGCTTCAACGCCGTGTCGGTGCGCGATATCGCACAGGCCGCCGGCGCCAATCCCGGCAGCATCACCTATCATTTCAAGACCAAGGACGGTCTGCTGCTGGAGATCTACCGGCGCCATTGCGGGCCAATGAATTTGCGCCGATCAGAGTTGCTCGCCGCCGCCAAGCGCGTGCGCGATCTCCAGGACCGGCTCGAAGCGGTGGTGCGGGCCTATGTCGTGCCGGCCTTCACCTCGGGCAGTGATCTTGCCGGGGGCGGGGCGCGGTTCACGCGGTTGCGCGCGGTGATGTCTGCAGAGGGTAATGAGGTCGCGCGAAAGATCATCGCGCAGACTTTTGACGACACCAGCCACGCCTTCATCGATGCTGTTCACGAAAGCCTGCCGCACGTTCCGCGCACCGACATCGTCTGGCGCAGCCACTTCCTGCTTGGCGCACTCTATTATTCGCTGGTGACGCCGGATCGCGTCTCGCGCCTGTCGCGCGGCGAGGCCGACGGTAGCGATGCCGCAAGCGCCATCGAGCAATTGGTGCAGGCCACCGTCGCCGCGTTCCAGGCGCCGGCACCCGATCAGGCTGCGCCGGCACGGCGACGACCGGTCGTCAGCAGCAAGACTTGAACACTCGGTCTCGTTCGGCGGTTTATCTGATGGCAACCATGTACATGCCGACCATTCCGCCGCCCGATCCGAACACGCGCACGCCGAAGTTCAAGCTGCCGAAGCTGTCTTGCGACGCGCATTGCCACATCTTCGGGCCCGGCGCGAAATACCCCTACGCGCCGGACCGTTCTTACACGCCGCCGGATGCGCCGCTCGCCGATTTCCGCGCGCTACATGCCAAGCTCGGGGTCGAACGTGCCGTCATCGTCAATGCCAGTGTGCACGGCACCGACAACACGGTGGCGCTGGACGCCATCGCGCAGAGCAACGGGGCCTATCGCGCGGTCGCCAATATCGACGGCTCCATCACGGAGCGCGGGATTCGCATACTGCACGAGGGCGGCTTCCGCGGCTGCCGCTTCAATTTCGTTCGCCATCTCGGCGGCGTTCCCGACAAGCGGGTGTTCGAACGCATCGTCGCGATGGTCGCGCCGCTCGACTGGCATATCGACCTGCATTTCGACGCGATCGATCTGCCCGAATATGCCGACACGCTGACAAGGCTGCCGCTGAGCTACACCATCGACCATATGGGACGGGTGAAGGCGTCCGAAGGGCTCGATCAGCTTCCGTTCAAGATCCTGATCGAGCTGATGCAGCGCGACGAGAAATGCTGGGTCAAGATCTGCGGCTCGGAGCGGGTGTCGTCGGCCGGTCCGCCGTTCACCGACGCGGTGCCGTTTGCGCGAAAGATCGTCGAGTCCGCGCCCGACCGGGTCATCTGGGGCACCGATTGGCCACATCCCAACGTCAAGACGATGCCGAACGACGGCGATCTCGTCGACCTGATCCCGCTGTTCGCGCCGGAGCCGGAGTATCAGCAGAAGATCCTCGTCGAAAATCCAGCGCGCCTGTTCGAATTCGACCAATGACGGCGCTTGCGATCGACAAGCCGCGCGGCTTGATGAACTTATGACGTTGACGAACAGAAAAGGGGAGTTTGTCCCATGAAAACAGGTCTCGTGGTCACCGCCCATCCCGGCGATTTCGTCTGGCGCGCCGGCGGCGCCATCGCGCTGCATGCGAAGAAGGGCTATCGCATGAAGATCGTCTGCTTGTCCTACGGCGAGCGCGGCGAGAGCCAGTTCGCCTGGAAGGAGAAGGGTGCGACGCTGGAATCAGTCAAGGCCGGCCGCAAGGATGAGGCGGAGCGCGCAGCAAAGCTGCTCGGCGCGGAGGTCGAGTTCTTCGACTGCGGCGACTATCCGCTGAAGCTGACGGAGGCGCATTTCGACCGCATGGTCGACATCTACCGCGAGCTCAATCCGAGCTTCGTGCTGACGCATGCGCTGGAGGACCCCTATAATTTCGACCATCCGAACGCGGCGCATTTCGCGCAGGAAACCCGCGTGGTCGCGCAGGCCATGGGCCACAAGCCCGGCGCGCAGTACAAATATTCGGCGCCGCCAGTGTTTCTGTTCGAGCCGCACCAGCCCGAGCAGTGCAATTACAAGCCGGACCTGCTCCTCAAGATCGACGAGGTCTGGAAGGAGAAGTACGAGGCGTTCCAGATCCTCGCCGCGCAAAAACATCTCTGGGGCTACTACGAGCGTGTCGCGCTCAACCGCGGCATCCAGGGCAGCCGTAACACCGGCGTTCCCATGACGTATGGCGAGGCCTATCAGCGCCTGTTCCCGACGGTAGCGGAGGAGCTGGCATGAAGCCGGTCGTCGTTCGCAACATTGAGCGAGCCGATCCCGCCGCCATGGCGGAGTACGGCGTCTCGACCGTGCACGAGGCCTATGGTCGGCTCGGCCTGATGAAGCCGTATCTGCGGCCGGTCTGGGCCGGCGCGGCGATCGCCGGCCCCGCCGTCACCGTACTGGCGCAGCCCGGCGACAACTGGATGATCCATGTCGCGGTCGAGCAGTGCAGGAAGGGCGACATCCTCGTCGTCGGCTGTACCACCGACAACACCGATGGCATGTTCGGTGAGCTGCTCGCAACCTCGTTGCAGGCGCGCGGCGTGCAGGGGCTGATCATCGATGCCGGCTGCCGCGACGTCAGGGCACTGCACGAGATGAAGTTTCCGGTGTGGTCGCGCGCGGTCTCGGCCAAGGGGACAGTGAAGGCGACGCTCGGCTCGGTCAATGTCCCCGTGGTTTGCGCCGGCGTCAACGTCGATCCTGGCGACATCATCGTGGCCGATGACGACGGCGTCGTGGTGGTGCCGAAGCGCTACGCGGCCGAGGTCGCCGCGAAGGCGAAGAAGCGCAACGCGGACGAAGGCGGCAAGCGCAAGCGGCTAGCTTCGGGCGAGCTGGGCCTCGACATGTACAGCATGCGCGAGACCCTGGCGAAGGCCGGGCTCGTCTATGTCGACAATCCCGAGGATGTCCAAAGCAATTAGCGGAGTGGGCCGATGGGTCGTCTCAAGCTGAAGGCCGTGCTCGGCAGTCACCCCCATGTCCAGGCGGTCAAGAGCGGCGAGCTCCGCTCCGACCTGTTCGATCTCGATTTCATCGAGTACACGCCGACCAATACGGCGTTCAAGCCGATGGTGCGCGAGCAGGCCTTCGACGTCTGCGAGATGGCGATCGTCACCTATCTGATGGCGAAGGCGCATGGCAAGCCGCTGGTGCTGCTACCTGCCACCATGCTCGGCCGTTTCCAGCATTCCTATGCACTCCACAATCCGGAACGGGGAACGCTTGGGCCGTCCGATCTCGCAGGCAAGCGGGTCGGCATTCGCTCGTTCACGACGACGACCGGCGCCTGGATCAGGGGCATTCTCGCCAACGACTACGGCGTCAATCTCGACAAGATACGCTGGGTCACCTTCGAGGATCCGCACGTCGCCGAATATGTCGACTCCACCGAGCGCGCGCCGAAGGGCAAGAAGATCTTGCAGATGCTGATCGACGGCGAGCTCGATGCCGTCCTCGGCGAGGCCTCCGATGATCCCAAGCTGCAGACGCTGTTCCCCGATCCGGCCGCGGAAGCCGCCAAATGGTACGCGCGTCGCGGCGTCGTGCCGGTCAATCATCTCGTGGTCGTGCCCGATCAGCTGGCGAAATCGCGTCCTGACGTGGTTTCGGGCATTTATGATCTCCTCAAGCGGAGCAAGATGCAGGCGGGACCTGCGGCAATGCCGGACCTTGTTCCGTTCGGAATCGAAGCCAACAGGAAGCCGCTGGAGCTGATCATCGACTATGCGTTGCAGCAGGCGCTGATCCCGCGCCGTTATGCCGTCGAGGAGCTGTTCGACGAGACAACGCGAGGACTGAACTGATGGCGGGTGATCCGAGGCGATGGCAGATCGGGCTGGTCGGTTACGGCGAGGTCGGCAGGATCCTGGCCGAGGATTTGCGCCAGCAGGACATCAAGGTCTCTGCCTATGACATCAAGCTCGGAGGCGAGCAGGGCGGTTCGCTGCAGGAGCATGCTGAAAAATTCGGTGTCTGGCTCGCAGCCTCGCACGCCGAGCTCGCCGTCAAATCCGATTTCATCATCTCCGCGGTCACCGCGAGCCAGGCCGTGCCGGTGGCAAAGGCCTGCGCGGCCGCGATCAATCAGGGCACCTGGTTCCTGGATTTCAATTCGGCGTCTCCCGGCGCCAAGCAGCGCGCCGCCGCGCTGATCGATGGCGCCGCCGGACGCTATGTCGAGGGCGCGGTTATGACGTCGGTGCCGCCTTATCGCATCAAGGTGCCGCTGCTGCTCGGTGGTCCCGGTGCCAGGGAGCTGGAGCCGCTTTTGAACACGATCGGTTTTGCGGCAAAGGTTGCGAGCGACAAGCTCGGGGTTTCCTCGGCGGTGAAGATGTGCCGCAGCGTCATGATCAAGGGCCTGGAGGCCATGGTCATCGAAAGCTTTACCACCGCGCGCGCCTATGGAGTCGAGGATGCGGTGCTGGCTTCACTGGCGGAAACCTTTCCCACGATCGATTGGGAGAAGCAGGGCGCTTATTGCTTCCAGCGCGTGATCGAGCATGGCCGCCGCCGCGCCGAGGAAGTACGCGAGGTCGCCGAGACCGTGCGTGAAGCGGGGCTGGCGCCGTGGTCCGCGCAGGGCACCGCCGAGCGGCAGGCCTGGGTGGCGGACCTCGCCGACGAGGGCCTGTTTGGAATGAAGGGCACCAAGGAGTTCGCCCGCAGCGCTGATTGGCGCACCGAGGCGGACCGAATCCTGGCGAAGATCAATCGCGAGAAATAGGGCGGCTCCTGCTCAGGACTTTGCCGTGCGACAGCCGGTGAGCTCGTCGCGGGCGCGTTCGATCAACGCCATCAGGTCTTCGGCCTTGCGGGCCAGCCGATCGTTCGCGACTTCGGTCCGGAATTCTGCGCGGATCGATCGAATACATTTGTCGGCGGTATCGAGCGTCAGGAGCATGCGCGTCAGGTCATCCTGTGTCCCGACGCCCGCCAGATCGAGCTCCGACAGGACGTGCCCGATGCCGTCGAGCCGCTTCACGGCAGCCTCGCTGGGCGTTCTCGCTCGCTTGGATTGGTAGTCGATGTCGCTGAATGCGCTGAACATGTCGATGCTTCCCCGTTGAATGCAGACATCAGTGCCGGTCCTACTATGACCGGCACCGCGGGACTTGCAATGCGCGCAGCTATCGAGAATCAGCAAGAATCTACTATCCGGGAATCTACCGGATTCGGAATTACGGAACGATGAGCGGTAACATCGAACGGAAGCTGCTCGGAAATCAGCCGCCCTTCAATGCAGATATGCATTGAGAGCGATCAGGAGCCGGGGCCAAATAGAGTGGGCCGTTGCCGTGCAAAAGTCTGCCGACCCCGCTTGAAGCCCATCACGATATCCGGCAGCTCGGCGATCGCGAAGCGGCTGTCTTGCGTATCGAGCACGACGAGATCGGCAGGGTTTCCGACCTTGATGCCGTAATCCCCGAGGTTCATCAGCCGCGCCGGCAGCTCGGTCACGAGATCAAGGCAGGTATCGAAGTCGTTGACCGAGGCATGCGCCACGTTGGCGTAGAAATTCGCCATTCGCAGCAGTGAGGCGTCGCCGAACGGCGTGAAGGGATTGAGCACGTTGTTGGTCGCGACCGAGCACACCACGCCTTCGCCTGCGAGCTTGTGGGCGAGCGTCAACCCGCGTGGCGCGTTGTGGGTCGCCTCGCGCCCCATCAGATAGAGATCGGTCGCCGGCAGCACGGTGACGGCAACGCCAGCCTTCACGAGTTGCGCGGTGGCGGCCCTCAGCCGCTCCGGTGGCAGTGCGGAGAGTTTCGTCGCATGGCCGATTGCCACGCGCCCCCCGTAGTTGCGCCGCTCGGTCTGCCGGCAGACCTCGTCGAGGTGCCACCAGGAGGGATCGAGATCGAAATCGAGATGGAGATCGACGTCCACGTCGAACGCCTCGGCGAGGTCGAAGATGCGTGCGAGATGGGCGTTCGGGTCGGTGTCCGTGTAGGGACAGCCGCCGATCACCTCGCCGCCGTCGCGCAGCGCCTGGATCAGAAGCTCCTCGCTGCCGGGATCGTTGGTGAGGCCTTCCTGCGGAAAGACGCAGAGCGACAGGTCGATCGCCCAGGCATAGTCACGCTTCAGCGCCTTCACCGCCTCGAAGCCGCGCAAGCCGATGCGCGGATCGATCTCGACGTGGGTTCGCATGCGCGTGGTGCCGTGGACGATGGCACGTTCGAGCACCCGGGCGCCGCGTTCATATACGTCCTCTACCGTAAAGTCCTTCTTCATCCCGGAGACGGCGCGGATCGCTTCCGAGACGCTGCCGTGATCATGCCCGCAGCGGCCGAGCAGGCAGGCCTTGTCCAGATGGATGTGGCTGTCCACGAAGCCGGGCAGGGCGAGGCGCCCGCCGACATCGACCTCGACGGCCTCGCAGGCGAGCGTCGGTTCGATGGCGGTGATCCGGCCGCGCGTGACGCCGATGTCCATTGGGTCGGCGGCACCACGCAGCAAGGCGTTGCGAAAGATGAGGTCAAAGGCGGGTTGCGTGGTCATGGCTCTTGCGGAAGGAATTTAGTGCGGTCGGCCGCGTTTGGCGGCTCCAGATTGTCGGCAGTGTAGCGACGGAAATGTTCAAAATATATGCACGTATTCCCCGGGCGCGGCGTTAGTATTCTGCAAACCCGGGAGAATGAGCCATGTCCGCTACCGCAAAAGCCGAAGCCGGTCCGTCGTCCGATGCCGAGATCGTGGAAGCCTATCTCACGGCGTCGATGATCCCCGATCCGGACACCGCGGCGGCCTATATGGCGCCCGGCACGGTGATCACCTTTACCGGCGGGCGCGAGTTCGATCATCCGCGTGGCCCGACCGGGTTCAACGCCAAGCGCTACCGCTGGGTCAAGAAGAAGATGGACCGGTTCGACGTCTGCCCCGGCGACGGCGAGACCGTGGTCTATAGTGTGGGCACGCTCTACGGCGAATGGATGGATGGGACCCCATTCGAGGGCAACCGCTACGTCGACCGCTTCGTCGTACGGAACGGCCAGATCACCAAGATGGACGTCTGGAACGACAGCGCCGAGCGCATCCTGGTCCAGCGCGGCATCGACGCGTAACAGCCATACTAGCGCTTGAGCCGCCCTGACTTCACGGAGACAAACGGCTGGTCACCGTATCGCAAGCCGCGATAGCTGATAGACGCAAGCTCGTCTGGCGGCTGCGGCGCGCCTGCGCTATCAACGGTGCGATTGCTGCGCCCGGCATGGAGGCGTGAGCCTCCTCGAGGAGTTCCCGATGCGTTTACCCACTGTTGTCCTGGCTCTCACATGTCTTGCAACTGCCGCCTCCGCCGAAGACCTGTCGGGCACGCTTCAGAAGGTCAAAGAGACCAAGAAGATCACGCTGGGCTATCAGGAGGCCTCGGTCCCATTCAGCTATCTCGACGGCAACCAGAAGCCGGTCGGCTTTGCCATGGATATCTGTCTCAGGATCGTGGATGCCGTGAAGAAGCAGCTCGGCATGCCCGACATCGCCGTCGATACCCTCGCCGTGACGTCGTCGAACCGGATTCCGCTGATGGTCAACGGGACGCTCGACCTGCATTGCTCGGCGACCACCAACAATGCCGATCGCCAGAAGCAGGTCGCCTTCACCAACACGCACTTCCTTAGCGCAACGCGATTTGCGGCCAAGAAAGCCGCAAAAATCAACACCATCGATGATCTCAAGGGCAAGGCGGTGACGGCGGTGGCCGGCTCGGTCAACCTGACGCAGCTCGCCAAGGTCAACACCGAGCGCAATCTCGGCATCAACGTGATGCCGGCCAAGGACCAGGCCGAAGCCTTCCTGCTGCTGGAAACCGATCGCGCCCAGGCCTACGCGCTCGACGACGTGCAGCTCGCGGTCGCGATCGCGCGCTCGAAGGAGCCGCAGCTCTTCATGATCAGCGAGGAGACGTTCTCGAAGCCGGAGCCTTACGGGATCATGCTGCGGCGGGAAGACGCGCCGTTCAAGGCGCTCGCCGATCGCGCGACCGCGGAGCTGTACGCGAGCCAGGAGATCGAGGTCCTCTACAAGAAGTGGCTGGAATCGCCGACGCCGCCGAACGGCCTCAACTACAACGTCCCGATGTCGGGCGCCTTGCGCAACGCCTTTAAAAAGCCGAGCTCAAGCTTCGACCCGGATGTCTACGTGGTGAACTGAGGCGAGGGTTGTCGCCGCCGGAAGCGTGTTGCGCGCAAGCGGTCCGCCGAGATGTCAGTAGGCCGTCGGGAACCCCCGCCTCGCCGCGGGGCCGGCCTGGGGGCCGGGCCAGCCTGCTGCATGATATCGCCCCGAGGAACTTGCGGTCACCTTCGCGACTCTCCAGCGCATAGAACGGTGGGCAAGCCGCCAAGACCGACGCCGAAGCGAAATAGCCATGCGCGCAAATGAACCGTTCCTGGTCCGCCACGCGGACCTTATTTTCGCTTTGAAGACGTTCGCCGCGTCGATCCTGGCGCTCGTCATCGCGCTGGCGATGGATCTGCCACGGCCATATTGGGCGATGGCAACCGTCTACATCACCTCGCAGCCGCTGGCGGGCGCGACCAGCTCGAAGGCGTTCTTCCGCGTGATGGGCACACTGGTCGGCGCCGTCACGACGGTGGCGCTGGTTCCAAACCTGATCGATGCACCCGAGCTGCTGTGCCTCGCCATCGCGCTCTGGGTCGGGCTCTGTCTTTATCTCTCGCTGCTCGACGGCACCCCGCGCAGCTACGTCTTCATGCTGGCCGGATACACGGTGGCGCTGATCGGCTTTCCCTCGGTATCCGAGCCGGGCGCCATTTTCGAAACCGCGGTGGCGAGGCTGGAGGAAATTTCGCTCGGCATCATCTGCGCCAGCCTGGTTTCGACCATCGTCCTTCCACGCAGCGTCGCGCCGGCTGTTGCCAATCGCATCGAGAATTGGGTGGCGGACGCGCAGCGCCTAAGTCAAGTCGTCCTGTTGCGCCACGGGACGAACGAGACCCGCCGCGGCAAGCGCATCAAGCTTGCGACCGACATCGTCGAAATCGACACGCTCTCCACCCATCTTGCTTATGACCGGTTGACCGACCGCAATGCCGTCGTCGGACTGGGTGAAATCCGGCTGCGCATGCTAATGCTTTTGCCGGTGATCGCTTCGCTCGAGGACCGGCTCGCCGCGCTGGGCGAGGAGGCGTTGTGGCGGCAATCCGAGCTGAGGCGGCTCCTGGAAGATCTCGCGGAATGGATCACCAGCGACGCCAACGCACGGCAGCCGGCCGAGCGGATTCGCGCCATGATCGCACGGCAGCAGGCGGTCCTCGACGACAGCGCCTCCTGGGAGCGGATCATCGTCACCAGCCTGTTGTCGCGGCTGCGCGATCTGGTCGACCTCTCGCGCGATTGCCGCGCCCTGACGGACGTGATCGCCGAGAACCGGAACGTCTCGACCCTCGATCTGGATTTCCAATCCGAAGCAGGTGCCGCGCCGGTGCGCCATAGGGATCGCGGCCTTGCCCTGTGGTCGGCTGCCGGCGCGGCGGCGGCCATCCTGATCTGCTGCGCGTTCTGGATCGGTACCGGCTGGCCGGACGGCGCGTCGGCGCCGATGATGGCGGCCGTCGCCTGTTCGTTCTTCGCCGCGCAGGACGAGCCCGCGCGCTTCATCCGCAGTTTTGGCCTGTGGTCCCTGGTCGCCATTGTCGTCGTGGCGATCTACCTTTTTGCACTGGTGCCAGCGATCTCGCATCTCGAGGTTTTGGTCGCCGCGCTCGCGCCGACGTTCCTCTTCTATGGCTTGCTGATCGCGCGGCCCGCAACGACCGGAACCGGCATGGCGCTCGCGGCCAACACGGCGACGCTGCTGGCGCTGCAATCGACCTACAGCGCGGACTTTGCGTCCTACGCCAATTCCGCCGTTGCCTTCTTCGTCGGCGTCGCCATCGCCGAGTTGGTGACGCGGATCGCGCGTGGGGTGGGGGCGGAGTGGATTGCCAATCGCTTGGTGCTGTCGAACTGGAAGACGCTCGCCGTTGCCGCCGAGCGGCGCGGAAGGGGCGATCGCGCCGTATTTGCAGGCCTCATGCTGCACCGGCTCGGATTGCTCGTACAGCGCATCGCCTTCCTCTCCGAGAGCGACCGGCGCGATACCGACAGCCTCGTCCAGCTCCGTATCGGAATCAACATTATCGATCTGCGCCGTGCCCGCTATGGGCTCGCGGCATCCACCATTGCCGTCATCGACGACATGCTCGACGAGCTCGCCATCGCCTGCCGCAAATATGCGGGCGATGGAATGCCGGCCGAACTTCTGGCAAGCGTCGATCGGGCACTGGCCCGTGCGGTGAAGGATCCCAATGAGAAGGCGCGCGAGGACGCTCTGGTCGGCCTCGTCGGCATAAGGCGCGGCCTGTTTCCGGATGCGCCGGCCTATCGGCCGCGGGCAGGCGAGAGTGTTGCGGCATGAGATACGTGATCGATATCTATGGTGTGCTCGTGCCAGCGCTGCTGTTGTGGATCATCATCGCCTACGGGCTGAGTGCTCTGCTGCGCCGTTTCATGCAGCGCTTTGATCTCTACCGGCTGGTTTGGCACCGCGCGCTGTTCGATTTCGCGATCTACGTCTGCATTCTCGGCGTCGTCGTCTATCTCTCGGAGTACCTTGCATGAAAGGGAATCTTGCCTGGCTCGGGCGCCTCGCGTTGACGCTCCTTGCCGTTGTCGCCGCGCTCGCCGTCGGCCGCGAGCTCTGGGTCTATTACATGGAGCAGCCATGGACCCGCGACGGCCGGGTGCGCGCCGACGTGGTGCAGGTCGCGCCCGACGTGTCCGGCTTCGTCACCGAGGTGCTGGTCAAGGACAATCAGAAGGTCCATCGCGGTGACGTCCTGTTCAAGATCGATCGCGAGCGATTTGCGCTGGCGCTGCGGCAGGCCGATGCGTCCGTGGCAGGTCATCAGGCCACGCTCGATCAGGCCAATGCCGATTTGAAGCGCTACAGCGCGCTCACGACGGATGCCGTGTCGCAGCAGAAGCAGGAGCAGGTTCTGGCGACCCAGCTCCAGGCCAAGGCTGCCTTCGACCAGGCCGTTGCCGACCGTGCGGTCGCCCAGCTCAACCTCGATCGCAGCGAGGTGCATGCCTCCGTGAACGGCGTGATTACCAACATGAATCTGCGTCCCGGTGCTTACGTCACGGCCGGGAAGGGCGTGATGGCGCTGGTCGACACCGACACGTTGCATGTCGAAGGCTATTTTGAGGAGACGAAACTCGCGCGCATTCGTATAGGCGACAAGGTGCAGGTCCGACTGATGGGCGAGAAGGTGACGCTGCTGGGTCATGTCGAGAGCATCGCGGCCGGCATCGAGGACCGCGACCGTGCCGAGGGGGCCAGCCTGCTTGCCAACGTCAACCCGACCTTCAGCTGGGTGCGCCTCGCCCAGCGCGTCCCGGTGCGCATCGCGCTGGATCATGTGCCTGACGGGATGTCGCTGGTGGCCGGGCGTTCGGCGACGGTTGAAGTGTTGAACTAGGCGCGACTGCCATCACTCGCTTCAAGCATTCGAATATTTCTTCAGCTCGAACCGTGCGATCTGGTTCCTGTGGACCTCATCCGGGCCGTCGGCGAGACGCAGCAAACGCGCGGTCGCATAGGCCTGCGTCAATCCAAAGTCGTTCGACGTGCCGCCGCCGCCGTGGGCCTGGATCGCCCAGTCGATGATCTGGCAGGCCATGTTGGGCACGGCGACCTTGATCATCGCGATCTCGGCTTTCGCCACCTTGTTGCCGACGGTGTCCATCGCGTAGGCTGCGTTGAGCGTCAGCAGCCGGGCCTGCTCGATCATGATGCGGGATTCCGCGATGCGTTCCTGCGTCACCGCCTGCTCGGAGACCGGCTTGCCGAAGGCGACGCGACTGCGCACCCTCCGGCACATCTTCTCCAGCGTGCGCTCGGAGAGCCCGATCAGCCGCATGCAGTGGTGGATACGGCCGGGGCCGAGGCGCCCTTGCGCGATCTCGAAGCCGCGGCCCTCGCCCAGCAGCATGTTCTCCTTGGGCACGCGTACATTGGTGAAGACGACCTCGGAGGCGCGATCGGGCACGCCGTAGAAGCCGAACACGGGCAGGGCACGCTTGACCTCGACGCCCGCTGTGTCCATCGGCACCAGGATCATGGATTGCTGCTTGTGGCGGTCCGCGTTGTCAGGATCGGTCTTGCCCATGAAGATGCAGATCTTGCAGCGTGGGTCGGTCGCGTTGGTGGTGTACCATTTGCGGCCGTTGATGACGTAATGGTCGCCGTCGCGGACGATCGAGCTTTCGATGTTGGTCGCATCGGACGAGGCGACGGCAGGCTCGGTCATGGCGAAGCAGGAGCGGATTTCGCCTGCGAGCAGCGGCTTCAGCCAGCGCTCCTTGTCCTTCTCCGTTCCATAGCGCTCCAGCACCTCCATGTTGCCGGTGTCCGGCGCCGAACAGTTGAAGACCTCGGGGGCGAGATGCGAGCGGCCCATGACCTCGCAGAGCGGCGCATATTCGAGATTGGTCAGGCCTGCTCCGTGGCCGGAGTCCGGCAGGAACAGGTTCCAGAGGCCTTCGGCGCTCGCCAGCGGCTTCAGCTCCTCGACGACAGGATAGACCTTCCAGGGCCCCAGCTCCTCCGCCTCGCGATAAAAGCGCTCCTCATTCGGGTAGATGTGCCGGTCCATGAAACTTTCGAGCTTGCGCTTGAGCTCGACGACTTTGGGCGACATCGGGTAGAGCATTTTTGTCTCCTTGATCGATAGACAGGCCGGGCGCGATCGGCTCACGCGACGCGATACTCTCTGAATTTCTCGCGCAGCGCCGATTTGAGCACCTTGCCGGTGCCGGTCATCGGGAACTCGTCCATGAACTCGACGGCGTCGGGCATCCACCAACTCGCGATCTTCGGACGCATGTGGTCGAGCAGCGTCTTGCCGTCGACGGTCGCGCCTTTCTTGCGGACGACGAGGAGCAGAGGCCGCTCCTGCCATTTCTCATGGTTGATCGCGACCACGGCGGCTTGCAGCACATCGGGGTGAGACAAGGCAACGTCCTCGAGCTGGATCGAGGAGATCCATTCGCCGCCGGACTTGATCACGTCCTTGGAGCGGTCGGTCAGCGTGACGTGGCCGTGTGGGTCGATCACGGCCATGTCGCCGGTGATCAGCCAGCCGTCGCGGTCGAGGCCTTCGTCGAGCTTCATGTAGCCGGACGCAACCCACGGGCCCCGCGCGCGCAGATGGCCGACGCTCTTGCCGTCGCGCGGCAGCTCGTTGCCGCCGTCGTCGACGATCCGCAAGGCGGTACCGAAACAGGCGCGGCCGGACACCTGGCGGCGGTCGAACTTCTCCTTGTCGTCGAGATGCTCGGAGCCCGGCCGCAAGCCGGGCATCGAGCAACCCAAGGCTTCCGTCATGCCCCAGGCCTGGACGTAGTCGATGTCATACTCGCGCTTGAGCTTCTCGACCATCGCGCGCGGCGGCGCCGAGCCCGACGACAATGTTGCACGAAGAGTCGAGAATCTGTTGCCGGTACGTCCAAGCCAGTCGAGCAGGATCAGCCAGAAGCTCGGCACGCCCGCCGACAGCGTCACTTTCTCGCCTTCGAGCAGCTCGTAGAGCTTGTCGGGCTCGTAATTGCGGCCGGGCAGCACCAGTTTCGAACCGGTATAAGGCGCGGTGAAAGGCATGTTCCAGCCGTTGCCGTGGAACAGCGGCGCCATCGGCATCATCACCTCGCGCACGCCTTCCAGGTGCCCGGGCAGGAAGTCGAAATTGCAGGAGACCATGGTCTGCAGGATCGCGGCGCGGTGCGAATAGATCACGCCCTTCGGATTGCCGGTCGTGCCCGAGGTGTAGCAGATGGTGGACGCCGACTTTTCGTCGAACTCCGGCCAGGTGAAGCCGGCGTCGTGCTCCTTCTCCAGCAGGTCCTCGTAGCAATGGACGTTGGCAAGCTTGGTCTCCGGCATCCGCTCGCGCGAGCACATCACGACATAAGCTTCGATCGATTTGAGCTGCGGCGCGATGGCCTCGACGATCGGCAGCGTGGCGCGGTCGATGAACAGCAGCCGGTCCTCGGCGTGATTGACGATGTAGACGAGCTGCTCGGGGAATAGCCGCGGGTTGACGGTGTGCAGCACATAGCCCATGCCCGGCGCGGCATAGAACATCTCGAAATGCCGGTGCGTATTCCAGGCCAGCGTGCCGACGCGGTCGCCGGGCATCATGCCGAGCCTCTTGAGCGCCAATGCCATGCGCTTGATGCGCGGATGGGCGTCCGCATAGGTGTAGCGATGGATGTCGCCCTCGATCTCGCGGGCGACGACCTCGGCCTCGCCGTGATAGTCGGCGGCATACTGGATCAGGCTGCTGATCAGGAGCGGCATGTCCATCATCAATCCCTGCATCGTTTCCTCCGGACCGCCATGTCGTTGCATGACGTACGCTTTGATGTGCGCTTGAGGTTAGCGGAACGCCGCGCGACGTTCACGCAAAAAGCGAGAGACGCGATTGCATGCGTCACTTTTTCAGGGCTAAGTGATGCGAGCTGCCGGCGAAGCAGTGTCCGCCGGGGAGGAAATCGATGTCAGCGCAAAGACACAAGACCGGTGCAGCCGGCGAATCTACAATCGACATTGCCGCACTCCGTGCGCGCTATCGCGATGAGCGCGATCGTCGCCTGCGCACCGAAGGCAAGGCGCAATATGTCGAGGTGACCGGCGAGTTCGGGCGCTATCTCGACGATCCCTGGGCCAATTCCGGATTTGCGCGCGAGGCCGTCAGCGAACAGACCGAGGTGCTGATCGTCGGCGGCGGCTTCGGCGGCCTTCTGTGCGGCGCGCGACTGCGCGCGGCCGGCATCGATGATTTCCGGGTCGTGGAAAAGGCCGCTGATTTCGGCGGCACCTGGTACTGGAATCGATACCCTGGCGCGGCCTGCGATACCGAGAGCTACATCTACCTGCCGTTACTGGAAGAGACCGGCTACATGCCGGTGCGCAAATATGCGCGAGCCCCCGAGATCTACGAACATTCGCGCCGCATCGGCCGTCACTTCGATCTCTACGAGCGCGCGCTGTTTCAGACCGTCATCACGCGCATGGAATGGCAGGAGTACGAGGCACGTTGGCTGGTCGAGACCGATCGCGGTGATTGCATCCGCGCGCGCTTCGTCATCCTTGCTGGAGGCCCACTGAGCCGTCCGAAGCTGCCGGGCATTCCCGGTATCAAAAACTTCAAGGGACACAGCTTCCACACCAGCCGCTGGGATTACGCCTACACCGGAGGGACGGCCGAAGGTGGTCTGACCGGTCTTGGCGACAAACGCGTCGGGATCATCGGCACCGGCGCCACGGCCGTGCAATGCGTGCCGCATCTCGGCCGCTCGGCCAAGGAGCTCTACGTCTTCCAACGTACGCCGTCAGCGATCGGCGTGCGCGACGACCGCCCGACGGATCCGAGCTGGGCGCAGGGGCTCAGGCCTGGCTGGCAGCGCGAGCGCATGGATAATTTCACGGCGGTGATCTCGGGCGAGCCATTCGAACAGGATCTGGTGCAGGACGGCTGGACCGGCCTGCTCGGCGAGATCCTGCTGGCGCCGCGCCGCCAGAAGCAGCCGGTGACCTCGATCGAGGAGGCGCTCAAGGTCATCGAGCAGGCCGATTATCGCAAGATGGAAGAGATCCGGGCGCGCGTCGATGCGATCGTCAAGGACGAGGCGGCGGCTTCGGCGTTGAAACCCTGGTACAAGGCCTTCTGCAAGCGGCCGTGTTTCCACGACGAATATCTCGACACCTTCAATCGCCCCAACGTGCATCTCGTCGACACCAGGGGACAGGGCGTCGATCGCATCACCGAGAACGCGGTCGTGGTCGACGGCCACGCCTACGAACTCGACTGCCTGATCTATGCCAGCGGTTTCGAGGTCGGCACCGACTACGCCCGCCGCATGGGCTTCGAGGTCTACGGCCGTGACGGCGTGAGCCTGTCCGAGCGCTGGCGCGACGGCGTCAAGACGATGCACGGCTTCTACAGCCGCGGCTTCCCGAACTGCTTCCTGATCGTCATGGTGCAGGCCGGCCAGAGCGCCAACTTCCCGCACATCATAGACGAGCAGTCGCAGCACATCGCCTACGTGATCGCCGAGGTGCGCAAGCGCAAGGCGCGAACCCTCGAGCCGACGCTAGCGGCCGAAAACGCCTGGGTCGAGGAGGTGGTCAAAGCCGCGCTCGGACGCCAGACCTATCTCGCCGAATGCACGCCCGGCTATTACAACAATGAAGGCGTGTTCGATCCGATCGCGGCGAGAAACAGCCAGTATTGGCGCGGGCCGGTGGCATTCCTGCGGCTGCTCGACAAGTGGCGCAAGGAGGGCAATTTGGACGGACTGGAACTGTCGTATGATCACGCCATGGAGTCGGCGCCTTCGTCCGGGTAAGCTCGGGCATTGGATCGCGCCAGAGAGAGGACATTGGACATGATCAGGGGCAGAACTGTAACTGCGGCGGTTTTCGGGGCGATGACGCTGCTCGGCTGCCTCTCGCCCGCCGCCCACGCCGCGCAATGCGGCAGTTCGCCGGCCGGCTTCGAGGCCTGGAAGCGCGAGTTCAGTGCGGAAGCGCAGGGCAAAGGCGTCGGCCAGACCGCGCTCGGGGCGCTGATGCAGACCAATTACGCTAGTGCCACCATCGCGGCCGACCGCGGCCAGCGCAGCTTCTCGCTGACACTCGACCAATTCCTCGCCAAGCGCGGCGCCACTACCATCGTCGCCAAGGGGCGCCAGCTCAAGCAGTCGCAGGGCGCCTTGTTCGCCTCGATCCAGCAGCGCTATGGCGTTCCGCCGGGGCCGCTGATCGCGATCTGGGGCATGGAGACCGGGTTCGGCAGCCAGCGCGGCAACCAGAACATGCTCTCCTCGATTGCGACGCTCGCCTACGACTGCCGCCGTCCCGAATTCTTCACCGACCAGCTCTATGCGGCGCTGAAGCTGATCGATCGCGGCACGCTGTCGGGGGCAACCCGCGGCTCGATGCACGGCGAAGTCGGCCAGACCCAGTTCATGCCCAAGAACATCCTGGCCTACGGCACCGGCAATCTCGAAGTTGCCGCCAATGCGCTGAACTCGACGGCGAATTTCCTCAAGGCCCATGGCTGGCGCGCAGGAGCCGGTTACCAGCCGGGCGAGCCGAATTTCGCCGCCATCGAAGCCTGGAATGCCGCCGGCGTTTATCAGAAAGCGATCGCCCTGATGGGACGGCAGATCGACGAGGGCGGAGGAGCGGCCGCCTCGCGTTGAGCAGCTCAGCAAGGCGTGATGCGCCGGCAAGAGAAAGTTGTTGCCAACTGGAACCGACGGCACGAGGTTTGCTTTGATCGAACAGGGCTGGGCATGAGGAGACTCAACATGGCAACCCAGATCGTGATGGACCAGACTGGCGACACGCGCCACGAGTTTGATCCTGGCAATGCCGAAGCGCTGGCGCGGGCCGAACGGCGCTTTCGGGAGCTCACCGGAGCGGGCTTCACCGCCGCGCTGCGAACCGGACCCGGCGAAGTCACCCGGATCCGATCGTTTGACCCGACCGCGCAGGAAACGCTGTTCTATCCCCGCCTGGTCGGCGGTTGATCTGAGCTGCTCATGATCGCGGCAGTCTGGCTCCGCGCGCCGGCGCGTGCGCGTCTGCATGCGCTACGCGAACTCTATCGGCGCTTCTTCGGCGAGAACACGCCGGATGCCCGCGGCCGCCGGCTTCTGGCCGAATGGCTGTCGCCGGCGCAGCGCGCGCAATTCGAGCAGCACCGGCATTTCGATGTCGTCGGCTGTGATACCGGCAAGACCTATCGCATCCACTATGGCACGGCCGCCAATGTCCATGAGATCGACGCGGCCGGCAATGCGGCGATGGGGTGGTGCTTCGTCCCGTCAGGCTTTCTCGTTCCCGGCGACGTGATGCTCGCGCAGAAGATCGCGCTCGAAACGGACGAAAGGGGAGCTCTCGCGCTCGCCAACAGGTTTCCGCCCGCAACGCATTCGGAGCATTTCTACCGGCGGCCGTTCTAGGGCAAGGCTATCAGTGCACGGCTATCAGTAATGTGTGGTGCGATAGGCATCCACCGCGTGCGCTGCAAAAACACCGACGCTGCAAAGCGCGAGCAAGGCCGAGATCAGCTCGATCATAGCTCGTCCTCCTGCGGCGGCAGGGCGACGAGGTGCTGACAGCAGGAATAATCCCAGATCAGGTTGAGGAAGAATTGCATGGTGGCCGTCCCTGTATGATTTTGACAACCAGATAACCGACCATCTGTTTCAGGCGTGTTTCGTCGCATCTGGAAACGGGTTTCGTGGGGGAACCCGGGCTGGTTTGTGCGCTGCGGAGCCGCTACATCCCGCTCTTGCTCAACCCTGTTAGCCGCGAGGCGGCGCATCACACTGCGAGGCGAAATCATGGCGCGGATCGAGTGGTTCGACGATCTCACCATTGGAATGCAGTTCAAATCCCCCGAAGTTCATGTCACCGAGGCCGACATCAAGCGGTTCGCGGCCGAGTTCGATCCGCAGCCGATGCATCTCGACCACGAAGCCGCCAAGCAGACCCTGTTCAGGGGTCTCGCTGCCTCGGGATGGCACACCGCCGCGATTGCCATGAGCCTTGCGATCCAGACCCGCCCCTTCGGCCCGCATCCGCTGATCGGCGCCGGCGTTGACGGGCTGCGCTGGACCATCCCGGTACGGCCCGATGACCGCCTGCATCTGGTCGGGGAGGTCATGAGCCTGACGCCGTCGAAATCGAAGCCACAGGGCATCGCACTGGTGAAATGGACGATGTTCAACCAGAACGGCGAGGAGGTTTACACCTTCACCCCGATCGCGATCGTGCCGCGGCGGGAGTAGGGCAGGGGCAGCGCCCTACGCGGTCGCCGAAGCCCTTGCGGGTCACCGGCAGAGGTGGTCATCTCGGTCCGGGGAACACGATGGAGGCTGACATGAAACGATTTCTCCTCGCCGCTGGGTTGCTGGCCGGCGCCTTGGGCGCCGTCGCTTTGACCGCAAGTCCGGTGCAGGCGCAACAATCCAAGGTTGGCGACTGGACCATCGAGAAGCGCACGCAGGACGCACATTGCAATGCGAGCCGCGGCTACAAGGACAAGCAAGACGAGAACCGGGACTACGTCATCGTCATCACCTATTCCGAGAAAGCTATCGTCATCGTGATGATCTATGACGGCTGGGAGTGGGACAAGGTCGGCGAGATCCTCCGGGCTGACGTCGGTACCGACGACGCCGATATCATGAAGAAGGCCAAGTGGGAGGTCATGGACAAGACCACCGTTCGCGGCATCTTCGAATACGATCAGTCCATGATGGATCGGCTGTCCAAGGCCAAGCGTCTCTCGCTCGATTTCGAGGACGATGATGACGACAGCATCGAGATGCAGGTGCCGCGTGCCGGTGAAGCGCTGGCGGCGCTGAAATTCTGCGAGGAGAATCGCAAGTAAATTGCCGGAGCCCCATGCGAGGCCCAGGGGTCGGTGGCGACAGGGTTCTGCAGCGCGACCGACGCCTGACTGATCGCACGCGTGACTCATCGCACACAGTCCGCGCGCTGTTCGCTTTTATCCTAGTCTTTGGCGAAAACGTCCAAGCCGCATCCTGCGGTTGACGTTACGCAAGGACGATGTTCGATATTCCAGCATTTCGTTGCAACGTTTTCTCCCCGTCGAAGCCGGCCATTGAACGGCCCGTCTCCTTCGCCAGTCCCCGGATAGCGATCTTTCTCGCACGCCCGAGCCATACGCAGATTGCGTCGTCCGGCCGATGACAATCCTCCACGCAAATCGGTTCTCGTCCCTCGTCGGCGCGATTTACGACGCGGCGGTCGATCCCGCGCTGCGCAGCGGGGTGCTGGAACGGGTTGCGCATTTCGTCGGCGGATGTGCCGCGACCATCCTGTCCAGGGACAGAGCCAGGCTTTCGATCGAGATCCAGGAGCATTTTGGCACCGAATCCCGCTTCCGCCAGCTTTATCGCGACCGATATGTGGAGCTCGACCCTCTGCTCGATCGTCATCTCACGCTCGCAGCGGGGCAGACGATCGGCGTAGCCGACATCATGCCTCATGCGGATTTCCTGGCAACGAGCTTCTATCGCGAGTGGGTGGAACCGCAAGGAGCGATAGACCTTGCAACCGTCGCGATCGAGACGTCGGCCACGCGCACCACGATTCTGCAGGTGTTGCGCCACAGGTCGCACGGACTCGTCGACGAGCCGATGCGTGAGCGCATGCGGCTGCTTGCTCCGCACCTCCAGCGCTCCAGAGCCATGGGCCGGCAGATCAGGGCCCGCTCGCATACCGTTGACGACCTTGCCGATGTCTTGGATGGGCTGAGCACGGCGATCTGCCTGCTCGACGCAGATGGTCGGGTCGTGCATGCCAACGCAGCATGCCGCGGGCTGTTCGCCGATGCCAACCTGCTCACAATGGTCGGAGACCGGATCGTGGCCCGCAACACCCAGACCGACAAAATATTCCGCGGCCTGTGCGGAATCGATGCAGGCCGAGAAACTCGTTCCGCTGCCCGCCGTCAGATCGGGCTTGCGACATCAGTTGATGGGCAGCACTATCTGCTCCACGCTTTTCCCTTGAAGCGCGATCGCAGTCCATCGCGAGATGCTGCAGCCACGGTGCTGTTCGTGCAGAAGGCATCGGCGGCGACATGGCTCGCAGCCGATGCGATCGCTGCGGCCTTCAGGCTGACACCGTCAGAACTGCGCGTATTGATGGCCATTATCGAGATCGGCGGCGTTCCCGACATTGCGGCAAAGCTCGGCATCGCCGAAACGACCGTGAAGACGCATCTCGGCCGCCTGTTCGAGAAGACCGGCGCCGGCAGGCAGGCCGATCTGGTCAAGATTGCCACCGGCTTTGCCGTTCCATTCGCGCCTCGAACGAACGACGGTGACGATACCTTGTGATCCATTTCACATGGCTCGCCGGCATGTGCCGCAATCTCAATCCATTGTGATGAGCCGAGCTCCCCTGTCCTCCGAATGCAGGACGCGAGTCATTTGATACTTTCGTATATCGCTTCCAGAAAAGTGAAGAGCAGCAAGCGCCGCGAAGCGATGCCGCGACGGCATCGAACGCGAGGGTGAGGAAACGACAGCGCGTGGCCGGACCTGCTCGTCGGTTGGAGGATTGCAGTGAGCCAGTTTGATTTTTCAGTTATTAACGTTTCAACGAACGAAATTCCCGAAAACGAACGTATCCCGCTGCTTCGCGATTTCTATTGCCGCGGGGTGTTGAAGGCGGAGGTCGAGGTGAGGGAAGGAAAGCCGTTCGCGGCGAGCTTCACGTCCCACGTCTTGCCGGAAGCCCAATTGCTGATCGGAGGATTGTGCGGAGCGCGCGTCGTTCGCACCAAGCATCTGGTTGCCGATGGGGACGACAGCCTGGCCCTGATCGTGAATCGATCTGGCGTGCTTGGGATATCCGAGCGGGGACACGATCTGAGCCTTCGTGCGGGAGAGGCGGTCCTGACCAGCGCGGAGGACGTCACGACGTTCGAGCGATTGTCGCTGGGTAGCTGCTTCTCGCTCCGTGTGCCGAGACGCGTGCTGGCGCCGATGATCGTGGACGTCGATGACGCCGTGATGCGTGTCATGCCGGAGAGCTCGACGGGACTTCGATTGCTGGTCGATTACGCGGTGACGCTGGTGCGGGAGAAGGCGTTCGCGATGCCCAATTTGCGCCAGCTCGGGGTCGGGCATCTGCACGATCTTCTGGCAATGGTCCTCGGTGCCACCAACGAGCCGCGGGAGCTGGCCGGGCGCCGCGGCGTCAAGGCGGCACGGCTGCAGAAGGCGAAAGTCTCCATCGCCAACAATTGCTGGCGGCAGGACCTGTCGGTGGCCACGGTCGCCCAGGAGCTCGGCGTGACGCCGCGCTATCTCCAGCGCCTGTTCGAGGCCGACGGCAAGACGTTCTCGTCCTTCCTGATCGAACAGCGCGTCAAGCGTGCGCATCGCATGTTGCGCGAACCCGGATACGCCGAGCGGACGGTCAGCTCGATCGCCTACGATGTCGGCTTCGGCGATCTCTCCTATTTCAACCGCTGCTTCCGGCGAACCTATGGCGCCACTCCGAGTGACGTCAGGAGCGGTGACATGCCGTGACCGTGCGCGATTGAATTTCAGTCAAATGCCGATTGGAGACGGCACGGGCGTGCGCCGCCCGCAGTTGGAGTGTTGCATGCGCCGTTTTTTCTTTGATCTTATGCTCGGCAATATCGTGAAGATCGATCCGGGTGGCATGGTGTTCGAATGCCCCGAAGCGACATTCGTGGTGGCCAACGAGATGGCAAGCCACCTGTTCGTCTGGCGCGACGATTTGCGCGGCCGCGATGCCTGCATCCGGGTCAGAGACACCGACGGGCGCGAGATCTATCGCGCCGCGGTCTGGTCGGAGAATGTGGAGAAGGTCGGCTGGGACGAGATGTGAGCGTCCCGGTGCGGTATCGCGACTCTGCATCAGTAGCACCCGAACGGATATCCGTTCGTTGCCCGGCCGGCGTCCTCCGATCGGAGGATGCCGCATGCTGAGGTTGTGGTATGCTTGGTGATATTGATCACCCAGGCCATTTATAGCCATGCACGGACCGCGGAAGCTGCCCGACCTCGTCGAGGCCATCTACGATGCCGGACTCGATCCTTCGCTGTGGCACAACGTCGTCACCGGCATCCGCGACTTCGTCGGCGGCCAGGCCTGCGGACTGTTTTCCAAGGATTCCATCAGCAAATTCGGCGTCACGCACTATTATTGCGGGGCGGACCCGCACTATATCCAGCTCTATTCCGAGACGCATTCGAAGTTCGATCCGCTGACCGTCCTGCCGCCGCACGGCCAGATCGTCAGCATTCCGGATCTCGTCAATTTCGATGAATATCGGCGCGGACGCTTTTACCAGGAATGGATGCGGCCGCAGGGTTGCAGCGATGCGGCCAACGTCGTGCTCGACAATTCGAATGCGAGCTGCCCCGTGATGATGACGGTGCTGTCGGGCCGCCGGATGGTGGATCCGGTGATGAAGCACCGCCTCTCGCTGATCGTCCCGCACGCCAGCCGTGCGTTGCTGATCAACCGCGCCATGACCTCGCAACTGACGTTGGCGACGGCGTTGGCGGAGGTCCTGGACAATCTGGCCTGCGGCATCTTCCTGCTCGATGGATTCTGCCGGGTGGTGCACGCGAATTCCGCAGGACACGTCTTGCTTGCGGCCGACGATCTGGTTCGGTCCGTTGCCGGGCAATTGGTGACCAGCAGTGCGGAGGCCAATCAGACGCTGCGGGAAGCGTTCGCGACCCGCAATGAAATTGCCCTGCTTGCCGCAAAGGGGCAGGCGTTTTCGCTGCTTTCGCCCTCGGGCGAGCGCTACGTCGCGCACATCCTGCCGCTGTCTTCGGTCCTCCGGGACGGCAGCGAGCGGGTGGTCGATGCCGTCGGTGCGCTGCTCCTGCGCAAAGTATCGATCGGCGGACAATCCTACGGCGAATTGATCGCGCGGACCTTCGACCTTACACCGGCCGAGCTGCGCGTGTTCCTGTCGATCGTCGAGGTTGGCGGCGTCCCGGAGACGGCGGTCGCGCTCGGTATCGCAGAAACGACGGCGAAGACGCATCTGCATCGCGTGTTCGCCAAGACGGGCGTTTCGCGTCAGGCCGATCTCGTCAAGCTCGCGGCAGGATTCTCCAATCCGCTGATCAACTAGGCTGCCAATTGGGCCCTCAGGATTGAACCTTTCGCTCCATCGCCAGACTCACAGGAGCCGCCGGGCATGAAGAACATGTCGCCATCTCCATGTGTCACCATTGGCTCTTCCGATGCCCCGACCTCCAAAACCGTCCGAGTTGATCGAGACTATCTATGACGCGGGTCTCCAGCCGGAGTTGTGGAGCGAGGTCGTTGTCAAGCTCAATGCTTTCATCGGCAGCCGGGCCTGTGGTCTGATTTCGAAGGACCCGGTCAGCAAATCAGGCGCGACGCATTATTATTGCGGGGTTGATCCGCACTACATTCAGCTCTATGCGGAGACCTACGCCCGGTACGACCCGCTCGCTCGGCTTCCGCGCTATGGCGAGGTGCGGAACATCCCCGATCTCGTGGATTTCGACGAATATCGCCGCGGCCGCTTCTACCAGGAATGGCTGCGCCCCCAGGGCTGCGTCGACGTCGCCAATGTGGTGCTGGAGCAGTCGAAGTCGCCGTGTCCGATGCTGATGACCGTGATCCCCGGCAGGGAGATGCTCGACGCCGAGCAGCGGGCGCGGATGCAGTTCCTGGCTCCGCATGCGAGCCGGGCGCTCTTGATCAACCGGGCGATCGAGCGGAAGCAGCAGCGGGCGATCGCGCTCGCCGACGTCGTGGACCGACTGAATGCCGGTGTCATCCTGCTCGATTCGACCTGTCATATCGTCCACAGGAATCCGGCTGCGGACACGATCCTGGCCGTCGACGATGTCCTGCGGTCTGTCTCGGGCCGGCTGGTGGCAAGATCCTCCGCTGCAAATTCGGCCCTGCGCGATATTTTCCGTGACACAAGCGAGGTCGCGTCGGCGGCATCTTCGGGACGGAAAATTCCGCTGATGTCGCATGACGGTTCTTACTATGTCGCGCACGTGATCGCGCTGCCGTCATTGCTGCGCGAGGGTGTGGCCGAGCGAAGTTCGGCCATCGGAGCCTTGTTCATTTGGAAGGCGGAACTCGACGGCCGCTCGAGTGCCGGTCTCATTGACCACACCTTCCAACTCACGCCTGCGGAACTGAGGGTCTTGCAGTCGATCGTCGATGTCGGCGGCGTGCCGGAGACGGCGGTTGCGCTCGGCATCGCGGAGACGACGGTGAAGACGCATCTGCATCGCGTGTTCGCAAAGACCGGCGTTTCTCGTCAGGCCGATCTCGTCAAGCTCGCTGCTGGATTCTCCAATCCGCTCGTGCACTGAGATGCGTTCAAAAACGCAGGCGAGTCGCTGCAGCTCGCAATAGGTTCAATCAGAAGCATCATTAGAAAGTTATCGCGCGTCGTTCGATCGAATGACGCGATGTTCTGCGCTCTATTCTACTGAACATCACACGGTCTGTTGTTCGACGGGTCAGGCATTCGTGTGAAGCAACTCACTGCAGGCGGAAGTGGATCCCGTCAATCTCTCGAACAGGTTGAGAGGAGATTGTCATGCGAACGGGGTCACCAGTTCTGACAGGCAGGTTCCGCGATATCGTCGCCCGCATAGGCGCGATACTCCGCGCGCAGCGGGAAATCGACGCGCAGCGCGTGTTGCGGCGCTATCGCCACCTGCTGGACCAGCCGCACGAAGCGCCGTGTCTGAATGAAATTATGCACGTCTCCCGTGAAGAGGATACTTTTGAAAATGCCAACGGAGTTGATCCGCGCGAGCGCACGGCCGGCCACCCCAAATTCGAACGTGCGTGACGTCAGCATCGTCGCGATCGCGCTGACCGCGGCGCTCGTTGCTCTCCAACTGGTCGGCCTCGCGATGCTGGAGCGATCTCACGCTTACGCGATGCATCCGTCGGCTCCACTTGAGCCGGCCGTCTGCACGGAGAGCGCCGGGGTCCCTGTCTCGCAAATTCCGTACGACTGACCCGGAGGGCGGATTGTGCCTGATGTCACGACTCTGATGCTGCTCAGCGTTGCCGTGTTCGCCGGCGCCTTCGTCTCCGGGCTCTCGGGCTTTGCCTTTTCCGCGGTGGCGGGCGCCATCCTGCTCCGGGTGTTTCAGCCGCTCGAAGCCGTGCCGCTGATGATGGCGTGCAGCATCGGCGTGCAGGCCACCAATCTGTGGGCGCTTCGGCGCAATATTCGCTGGGAAGGCAGTCTGCTGCTGATCGTCGGTGGCTTGATCGGCGTTCCCATTGCGGTGTCGCTGCTCCAGAACACGGATACGCATCTGCTCCGGCGCGGCTTCGGCATCATCGTTGCGCTCTATGCGGCCTACATGCTGCTGCGGCCGACGCTGGTGACGGCCGGCGAGGCGGTCGGGCGGCACTGGGTCGCATTGATCGGGTTCGGGGGAGGACTGGTCGGCGGGTTGACTGCGATGCCCGGCGCGATTCCGACGATCTGGTGCGACATGCGCGGTATGCCCAAGAGCGAACAGCGTGGCCTGGTGCAGCCGTTCATCGCCGCGATGCAGCTGTTCGCGATCGCGCTGCTGGTCGGACATCAGGATCTGTCGTCAAAAGTCTTCGTCGATCTCGCGGTGAGCCTGCCGGCGCTGTTCGCAGGCTCCGCGCTCGGCGTGATCGCGTTCCACAAGGTCAACGAGACGGTCTTTCGCAAGACCGTGCTCGTTCTGTTGTTGCTGTCGGGAATTTCCCTGATCTAATGCCCGACGGTTTGCACCGGCGCCGCGCTGGTGTCGCTGCCGTGATGCGTCAGCGGCTTCATGCCGGTGACGGTCCGCAGCAGCACATAGAACACCGGCGTCAGGAACAGACCGAATACGGTGACGCCGATCATGCCGGAGAACACGGCGACGCCCATGGCGCGCCGCATCTCCGAACCTGCACCGGTAGACAGCACCAGCGGCAAGACGCCCATGATGAACGCCATCGACGTCATCAGGATCGGACGCAGCCGCAGCCGGCTCGCCTCGATCGCGGCCCGGATGGGCGTGCGGCCTGCGAATTCGAGCTCGCGCGCGAATTCGACGATCAGGATCGCGTTCTTGGCCGAGAGTCCCACCAGCACGATCAAACCGATCTGGGTGAAGACGTTGTTGTCGCCCTTGGAGATCCAGACGCCGAACATCGCAGCCAGCAGACCCATCGGCACGATCATGATGATCGAGAGCGGCAGGGTCAGGCTCTCATAGAGCGCGGCCAGCACAAGGAAGACCAGGAGGATCGCCAGCGGGAACACCCACAGTCCGGAATTGCCGGCGATGAACTCCTGATAGGTCAGGTCGGTCCATTCGAAGGCAAAGCCGGGCGGCAGCGTCTCCGCCGCGATCCGCGTCGCGACCTCCTGCGCCTGTCCGGAGGAGAAGCCGGGAGCAGCCGCCGCGTTGATATCGGAAGACAGGAAGCCGTTGTAACGGATCGCGCGCTCGGGTCCGGCGCTCTGGCGAACGCTCAACAGCGCCGAGAGCGGCACCATATCGCCCGAGGACGAGCGCACCTTCAACTGCCGGATGTCGTCGGCGCGCGCGCGGAACGGCGCGTCGGCCTGCACCCGGACCGAATAGGTGCGGCCAAACTTGTTGAAGTCGTTGACGTAGTAGGAGCCCAGGTAAATCTGCAGCGTATTGAACACCTCGGTCACGGGCACGCCCAATTGGAGCGCCTTGGTGCGGTCGATGTCGGCGAACAGCTGGGGCACGTTGACCTGGAAGCTCGAGAACACGCCGGCGATCTCCGGCGCCTTCTGCATCGCCGCCATGAACGCCTTGGTCGCCTCGTTCAGCGCCTCATAGCCGAGACCGGCACGGTCCTCGATCTGCAGCTTGAAGCCGCCGATGGTGCCGAGGCCGTTGACCGGCGGCGGCGGGAACATGGCGATGAAGGCTTCCTGGATGCCGGCATATTTCTTGTTCAGCTCAGCCGCGAGCGCGGGGCCGCTGAGCGAAGGATCCTTGCGCTCGTCGAACGGCTTGAGCGTGGAGAACACGATGCCGGCATTGGAGGAGTTGGTGAAGCCGGCGATCGACAGGCCCGGAAAGGCGACGGAACTCTCCACACCGGGCTGGGTCAGCGCGATGTCGCTCATCTTGCGGATCACCTCTTCAGTGCGATCGAGCGATGCACCGTCGGGCAGCCGCGAGAAGCCGACCAGATATTGCTTGTCCTGGCCCGGCACGAAGCCGCTCGGCACCTGCTGGAACAGGAGCGCGGTCACGCCGACCAACACCACATAGAGCCCCATCACTGCGGCCTTGCCCGAGATCACCTTGGTGACGGTTCCGCTGTAATTCTCCGACGAGCGTGTGAACACCTTGTTGAAGCCGCGGAAGAACCAGCCGAGGCCCTTTTCCATGATGGTCGTCAGCCGGTCCTTCGGCTCGTTGTGTCCCTTGAGCAGCAAGGCCGACAGCGCCGGCGACAGCGTCAGCGAGTTGACGGCGGAAATCACCGTCGAGATCGCGATCGTCAGAGCGAACTGCTTGTAGAATTGCCCGGTGAGGCCGGAGATGAAGGCGAGCGGCACGAACACCGCGATCAGCACCATCGCAATCGCGATGATCGGCCCCGACACTTCGCGCATCGCCTGGTAGGTGGCGTCGCGCGGCGACAGCCCTCCCTCGATGTTGCGTTCGACGTTCTCGACCACGACGATGGCGTCGTCGACGACGATGCCGATCGCAAGCACGAGGCCGAACAGGCTGAGTGCGTTGATGGAGAAGCCGAATACGTGCATCACGGCGAAGGTGCCAACGATCGACACGGGCACGGCCAGCAGCGGAATGATCGAGGCGCGCCAGGTCTGCAGGAACAGGATCACCACCAGCACCACCAGCGCGATCGCCTCCAGCAGCGTGTGGATCACCGCCTCGATCGACGAGCGGACGAATTGGGTCGGGTCGTAGACGATTTGGTAGGACACGCCTTCCGGCATGTTCTTCTTGATCTCGGCCATGGTGGCACGGACGTGATCGGATATCTCCAGCGCGTTGGAGCCGGGCGCCTGAAAGATCGGGATCGCCACTGCCTGCTTGTTGTCGAGCAGCGAGCGCAGGCCGTATTCGGACGCGCCGAGCTCGATGCGGGCGACGTCGCGCAAGCGCACGACTTCGCCACGCGTACCGGTCTTGACCACGATGTCGCCGAATTGCTCTTCATTCGCGAGCCGCCCTTCGGCATTGACGGACAGTTGCAGGTCGATGCCCTTGATGTTCGGGGAGGAGCCGACTACGCCGGCAGCGGCCTCGACGTTCTGCGCCTGGATCGCCTTGACGATGTCGCTCGCAGTCAGTCCGTGTTCGGCGGCCTTCTGCGGATCGACCCAGACCCGCATCGAATAGTCGCCAGCGCCATAGAGCTGGACGTCGCCGACGCCGTCGATCCGTGCAAGGCGGTCCTTGACGTTGAGCACGGCGTAATTGCGCAAATACGTCATGTCGTAGCGGCCGTTGGGCGACAAGAGATGCACGACCATGGTGAGGTCGGGCGACGACTTCTTGGTGATGATGCCGAGCTGGCGCACCACGGCCGGCAGGCGCGGCTCGGCCTGCTGCACGCGGTTCTGCACCAGCTGCGTCGCCTTGTCGGGGTCGGTGCCGAGGCGGAACGTCACCGTCAGCGTCATCGCGCCGTCGGTGGTGGCCTGGCTCGACATGTAGAGCATGCCTTCGACGCCGTTGATCTGCTCCTCGATGGGAGTCGCCACCGTCTCGGCGATCACCTTGGGATTGGCGCCGGGATAGGTCGCGCGCACGAGGACGGAGGGCGGCACGACGTCGGGATATTCCGAGATCGGCATCGCGAACAGCGAGATCAGGCCCGCGAGAAAGATCAGGACCGACAGCACACCGGCAAAAATCGGACGATCAATGAAGAACTTCGAGAGATTCATGGCTTTGCCCCTGCGCGAGAGACAGCTCTCCCGTCATTCCCGGGCGCGGGCCAAGCCCGCAAACCCGGAAATCCAGAAGTGATGTCCTGGTAGTTCAACGAATTCGACATTCCGGTTCGCGCTGCCCGCGCGCTCCGGAAGCGGAGAATGCTAGCGTTGCACCACGTCCTGGTTGCTGTGGTTGGAGGCCTGCTGCGGCCCACGCGCGCCCATCGCCGCGACCTCGGTCTTGAGGAGGGCGCCGGGACGCACGCGCTGCAGGCCGTTGACCACGATACGGTCGCCGGACTTCAGGCCCGCGGTGACGATGCGCAAGCCATCGACCGCGCCGCCGAGCGTGATCGGCCGATAGACCGCACGGCTGTCGTCGCCGACCGCCATCACGAACTTCTTGTCCTGGTCGGTGCCGATCGCGCGCTCATCGATCATCACGAGCGATTGCTGCTTGGGCTGGCCCATGCGCACGCGGGCGAACTGGCCGGGGATGAAGCGCCCGTCCTCGTTGTCGAACACCGCGCGGACACGGATGGTGCCGCTCTGGCCGTTGACCTGGTTGTCGATGAGCTGGATGTGGCCCTTCGCCGCGAGGCCGCCGGAGGTCGCCATCGCGACCGGGATCTGGTCGAGATTGCCGCGCTTGCCGGAGACCTCGGAAATCGAGTTCAACGCCCGCACCACCAGCTCTTCATCCGCATCGAATGACGCATAGATCGGGTTGACCGAGACTAGCGAAGTCAGCACCGGAGAGGCGGTGCCGGCGGCGACGAGATTGCCGACGGTGATTTCGATCTTGCCGACGCGGCCGTCCACGGGCGCACGCACCTCGGTGTAATCGAGATTGAGCTTTGCGGTCTGGAGCGTCGCCTCGGCCGCCTTCACGTTGGCGATGGCCTCGCGGTTGGCGTTGTCGCGCTGGTCATAGTCGCGCCGCGTCACGACGGCGTTGCCGACCAGTTGCGCGCCGCGCTCGAGTTCATTCTGCGTGAACACGACGCGCGCTTTCGCAGCTTCGAGCTGGGCCGCGGCCTTGTCGACCTCGGCCGCGTAGGGTGCCGGATCGATCTTGAACAGGATGTCGCCTGCCTTCACCAGCGCGCCTTCGGTGAAGTTGGTCGCAAGGATCGCACCCGCGACGCGCGGGCGAAGCTCGACGCGGTTGATGGCCTCGAGCCGGCCGGAGAAGTCGTCCCACAGCACGGTCTGCTTTGCTTCGATCAGCGCGATCGTGACAGGGACGGCTTGCTCGGCCGCGGCGGCCGTCGCGGTCGCCTGGGCGGCACGAAAGTAATGGCCGGTCGCAATCGAACCGGCCGCGGCGAGGGCGCCCACGATGGCCACGCCGCCGAGGAGGCGGCGGAAACGGCCGGTGCGGCGAGCATTTTGGGCAGTGTTTTGGGAGGGATGCATTTGCGCGCTCCAGATATGTAGTGTTCACTACAGATGTGGAGCTGGATACCGCAGCGCAAGATACTTATGTACCATTCACTAAGAAAATTGTAGCCCCTTACCGCAAGAGTTGGCAAGCGGAAGAGAAAATAAAGCGAGAACAAATAGATAGGATCAGGCGTTAGGTCAGCGACGACGCCGATTTCGAGGAGAACAGGCACATGGGCATGGGACGCCCCCGCGAATTCGACGCCGAAACGGCGTTGGATCAGGCGATGGAAGTGTTTTGGCGCCATGGCTATGAGGGTGCCACGATCGCTCAGTTGACCGAAGCCATGGGGATCAATCCGCCCAGCCTCTATGCCTGTTTCGGCAACAAGGAAGGGCTGCTGAAGGCCGCGCTCGACCGCTATACAAAACTGCGCAATGTCTGGATGGACGAGGTGGTCGCGGCACCCACCGCCCGCGAAGTCGCCGAGCGGATGTTGATGGGCATCGCCGACAAGCAGACCGATCCCGCCAACCCACCCGGTTGCCTGCTCGTGCAGGGCGGCATCGCGTGCGGCACCGGCTCAGAGAGCGTCCCCTTCGAGCTCGCCGCCCGTCGCGCCCAGAACGAGGACCAGCTTCGCGATCGTTTTGTTCGCGCCAAGGCCGAAGGCGATCTCAAGCCGACCTCGGATCCCGCGGCACTCGCGCGCTACGTCTCGGCCGTCTCGGTCGGCATGGGCGTGATGGCGTCCTCGGGCACCGACCGCGAGGCATTGCAGCAGGTTGCGAGTGTCGCCGTGCAGGCGGTCGAGGCGCAGTCGACTGAAAGAACATGACGACCGTTGGCGTCTTCGCCCCGATCATTTGACGGGTTGCGTGGCAGCCAACGACGGCGGCGGGACGAAGCCGCCGAACTCGCGTTCGATCAGTCCGGCGAGGGCAATCGTGGTGCGGTCCTCGAGATAAGGTCCGATGATCTGGACGCCGATCGGGAGGCCCGATGGCGTGCGCTCGATCGGAACGGCGGTCGCAGGCAGTCCGCAGGTCGAAGCGGGGTCTGCCCAGATGAAGCACGCATCGGAATAGGGATAGAGCTGTCCATCGATATCGAGTTGCCGCGCGTCGAACGGCTCGGACTGGTCCTGTGGAAAGGCCGGCACGGCGGCGGCGGGGTAGATCACTGCGTCGAAATCGCGGAACAGCTCCTGCCATCGTTGCTGCAGCCGCAAGCGCGCCGCATCGGTCGCCAGCCATTCACGATGGACCATGGCCCAGCCGCGCGCGCGCTCGGCCTGCAGGCTGCGGTCGTCGGGCGAGAGTGCCGCGGCAACTCCTTGCGCCTCTGCGAGGGCGGCCGGTGTCAGGCGCGGACTTCGCGCCGCGTTCAAGAGCTTCATGTAGAGCCGCGCGGATTCAGCGAGGTCGGGCAGCGACGCACTCGACCGCGAAACCCGCGCGCCTGATCGTTCGAGCCGTTCCGACAGCCGCCCGATGGCGGAACGCACGGCATCGCCTGTCGGCATCAACGGATGCGTATCGATCACGAGAATCCTGAAATCCCTGAGTTGGTCGTGTCGCGGGGCGGGCAGCGCAAGACGATAGCCGATCCCGTCGCGCGTCTCGTCGGGGCCGGCGATCACGTCGAGGGCGAGCGCAAGATCCGAGGCGGTGCGCGTCATCGGCCCGACGACAGCCAGATCGCCCTGGCCAGGCACGGGCGGCGCCGGCGGCAGGCCGTATCCGCGCAGCGGCACCAGGCCGAGGCTCGGCTTGTGTCCGAACACACCGCAGAAATGCGCGGGCACCCGGATCGAACCGCCGATATCCGAGCCGATCGAGAGCGGTCCGAATCCCGCAGCCAGCGCCGCGCCCGATCCGCCTGAAGAGCCGCCGGGCGATCGGCCGAGATCCCACGGATTGTTCGTCGTACCGTAGATCTCATTGTAGCTCTGGAAATCTCTGAGGCCAATCGGGATATTGGTCTTGCCGATGATGACAGCACCCGCCGCCTTCAACCGCGAGACGACAAGGGCGTCCCCCGCCGGTTGGAAATCTTTGAAATGCGGAAAGCCCCATGTCGTCGGCAGGCCGGCGACGTTGAACGGTTCTTTCAACGTCACGGGGATGCCGAGCAACGGCAGGCGCTCGCCCCGGCCAAGCGCGGTATCGGCGGCGCGCGCGGCGTCTCGTGCGCGATCGAAATCGCGAACGATGACGGCATTGATCCGCCCGTCCAGCGCCTCGATGCGCGCGATCGTATGCTCGATCAACTCCGACGCAGAAAGCTTGCGCGCGTGCAGGGCGCTCAGCAATGTGCTGATCGAGCCGTAGTCCCAGTCAGTGGCGGTCAATCCGGGCGGCATCACGATCTCCATTGTCTTGCATCGCCGCGTCGATGTCGTTCGGCTGCAAATCGATCCGAATATCGAGCATGCAATTTGGCGGATAGGATGAGGAGGCCGCGCAACGGGAACCAGATCTGTCCGCCGGTCGGGGGCCGGAGGCGGCGCCTGGCCATCAGATCGCGGGATACGCGCTTCCTGCCGCGGTCTATGCGGGATCGATGGGCTCTGTACGCGCTGCCGCTCACGTGGCATTGGGGGCGGTGAAGCCTGGATACTGACGAGCATGTTCGCCCTGACATTCCTTGGGACCTCGGCTAGCGTTCCGTCGGCGGAGCGCAACCATCCCGCTCTCCTCGTGGAGGCAGCGGGCAAGCGCGTCCTCATCGATTGCGGCGAGGGCACGCAGCGCCAGTTGCTGCGCAGCCGCGCGGGGTTTCGGCGGCTTGACCGCATCCTGCTGACGCATGCCCATCTCGATCACGTGCTCGGCATCCCCGGTCTCTTCTCGACGCTGGGGTTGCGCCAGCAATCGGACACGATGACCGTTCATGGAGGGCAGGGCACGCTCGACATCGTCATCCGCATGCTTGCCGGGCTGTGGGGCGCGGGCAGGGCGCCGATCCCTGTGGAGTTCGCACCGCTGGCCGAAGGACAGGTTATCGACGCCGGCGACTTCACCATCGATTGCTTTCCGGTTCGCCACCGCGACACCGACAGCTTTGGTTTTTGCTTCCAGAGTCCGGCACGCCGCCATCTTGAGCGGGCGCGCCTCGCCGAGTTCGGTGTTCCCGATGGGCCGATGCGCGGAGAACTGGCCGCGGGACGACCAGTCGTGATCGCCGGCCGCACGATTGATCCCGAAGACGTCATGGGGCCGCCGAGCGGCGGCAGGAAACTCGTGCTGATCGGCGACACCGAAACCACCGACGGCCTGTCCAGGCATGTGGCCGACGCCGATCTGCTGGTGATCGAGGCGACCTTCCTCGAGCGCGACGCCGCGACCGCACGGGACTATGGCCACCTCACCGCACGCGAGGCGGCTTCATTTGCCGCCGCGAACAACGTCGGGCAACTCGTGCTGAATCACATGTCCGGGCGTTATCGCGACGAAGAGATTCTGGCCGAAGCGACAAGCGTTTTTCCAAACACGCGGATCGCCGCCGACTTCGATCGCATCGTGATTTAGCGGCACCGCTCAAAGAGAGCGTAACCTCTGACGGTCTGATTGTGGGCTGCTTAACCTGCGGTGGCTGGGGAACTAGGATTCGAACCTAGACAAACAGAGTCAGAGTCTGTTGTGCTACCGTTACACCATTCCCCAACGGAATAGCCGAACAAATTCAAGGACTTGTTGATTTGTCCGGCTGCGGCCGATGGCACTTATCGCGCAAATCACGGCTCAGGCGTGGAGGGTTTCTACCCGCTCGGCTGTGGGCTGGCAAGCGCTGCGACGCAGGGATGTTTTGCGGTCCACATGGGACGTGCGGGCCGTGGCATCGTGGGCTCCGGCGGAGCGCCGCGGCGGCGCGCGACCGTTTGCCTCATCCGAAAATCACGTTTCATGGTCGGATCGTCACGCACCGCATCGTCCTTCGGACACACGATCCAAGGAGATCCCTGATGCCCTATGTCGATGGTTTTGTGCTGGCCGTGCCGAAGGACAACATCGAGGCCTACAAGGCGCTGGCGAAAACGGCCTGCGCGATCTGGATGGAGTACGGTGCGCTCGATTACGTCGAGTGCATCGGCGACGACGTGCCCTATGGCGAGTTCACCTCGTTTCCGCGTGCCGTGATGGCGAAGGAGAACGAGATCGTGGTGTTTTCCTGGATCGTCTATCGCGACCGGGAGACTCGCGACGCCGTCAACAAGAAGGTGATGGCGGACCCTCGCCTGAAGTTGGACAGCATGCCGTTCGACGGCAAGCGCATGATCTATGGCGGCTTCACGACGCTGCTGAGGGCGAGCGACCCCGTGGGGTGAGGGCGCTGATCCGGCCCACATATCGGTGCTTGTCCATGCAGCATCGTGGCAAGCCGTTTTACTTGCCGGTACCGGGCCAGCATGCCATCCTCTCGTCGCCAGGCATAAACAAAGGGAAGCGGGCGCTTAGCCGGGCTTCCAAAAAATCTGGTTGGGGAAACCCTTTGGGAGGTCTGATTTCATGAGATTGAAGCACGTCACCGGGCTGCTTTGCGCGGCCGCGATGTCCCTTGCGCTCGCTTCAGCCGCGCAGGCCCAGGACAAGGTCGTCAAGATCGGCGCGATCCTGCCGATGTCGGGCGGCACCGCCTCGATCGGGGCGCACGCCAAGGCGGCGCTCGAGGTCGCCATGGACATCATCAACAGCGCTCATCCCGAACTCGGCGCTCTGCCGCTGGCCAAGAACGCAGGCCTTGCGGGCCTCGGCGGCGCCAAGATCGAGATCGTGTTCGCCGACAACCAGGGTAACCCGGCGACAGGCCAGAACCAGGCGCTGCGCCTGATCACGGAAGACAAGGTGGCCGCCGTGTTCGGCTCGTATCAGTCCGGCGTCACGCTGACCTCGAGCGCGATCGCCGAAAAATACGGCATTCCCTTCCTGAACTCCGAGTCGGTCGCCGCCAATCTCACCGAGCGCGGCTTCAAATGGTTCTTCCGCACCACGCCGATCGCCACCGACTTCGCCAAGGCCTATGTCGATTTCCTCGCCGACATCAAGGCGCAAGGCGCCAAGACCGATGCAATCGCGCTGGTTCACGACAACACCGAATACGGCACCTCGGTCGCCAACACGATCAGCGCCGCCTTCAAGGAGAAGGGCCAGGCCATCGCGGTTGACGTGGCCTATCCCGTCAACGCGACCGATGTTCAGGGCCAGGTGCTCCAGCTCAAGGACAAGAAGCCCGACGTGATCATCATGATCAGCTACACGTCGGATGCGATCCTGTTCGCCAAGACCATGCAGTCGCTCGACTACAAGCCGGCGGTGCTTTTGGCCGACGACGCCGGCTATTCAGATCCCTCCTTCATCAAGGCGGTCGGCAAGATATCGCAAGGCGTCTTCAACCGTTCGTCATGGTCGGTGGGGCCGGCCGGCTCGCCATCGGCCATTATCGCCGACATGTACAAGAAGAAGAGCGGCGAGGAGATGGACGACACCGTCGGCCGCCAGATGCAGGGCTTCTTCGTGTTGGCCGACGCGATCGACCGCGCCGGCTCGACCGATCCGGCGAAGATCCAGGCCGCGTTGAAGGCGACCGATCTGAAGCCCGAGCAATTGATGATGGGCTACAAGGGCGTGAAGTTCGACGACAAGGGCCAGAATATCCTCGCCTCCGGGCTCATCATCCAGCTCCAGGACGGCGAGAACTACAGCGCGGTATGGCCGAAGGCCAATGCCGCGAAGGCGCCGGTGCTGCCCTACAAGGGCTGGTGAGATTTGAAGGCGGGGCCGCGGGCCTCGCCTTTCCCGAAATGATTGATCAGAGCAACGCTGGCTCATGTCCTTTGTCCTCGTGCAGGTGATCGTCGGCGGTCTTCTGCTTGGCGCTGTCTATGCCCTGTTTTCCTCAGGCCTCACGCTGGTGTGGGGCATGATGAACATCGTCAATTTCGCGCATGGCGATTTCGTCATGCTCGGCATGTACGTGGCCTACGTCGTCTACACGCTCATGGGGGGAGGGCCGATCCTCGGCGCGCCGCTGGCGACGCTGGTGCTCGCGACCGTCGGCGTCGTGGTCTATTTCACCCTGATCCGCGACATCATGAAAGGGCCGATGCTGGCGCAGATCCTCGGCACTTTCGGGCTTGCGCTATTGCTGCGCTATTCCGTGTTCTGGTGGTTCGGCGCCAACTTCCTGTCGATGCCTCCGAACATCGTCGGCGGCACCTATGCGTTCGCGGGCTTGCGCATCGAGGCCTCGCGGTTGCTTGCCGGCGTGGTCGCGCTGCTCGTCACGCTCGGGCTGCATCTGCTGCTGACGCGGACGTCGCTCGGCTCGAAGATGCTGGCGGTGGCGGAGGATCAAACAGCGGCGCAACTGATGGGCATCCGTCCCGATACCATGCAGGCAATCGCCTGGGCGATTGCGGCCGGCGCCACCGGGCTTGCCGGCGCGCTGATCGCGAACTTCTTCTACATCGTGCCGACCGTCGGCGAGACGCTCGGCATCGTCGCTTTCGTCACGGTGTCGCTCGGCGGTTTTGGCAGTGTGCCGGGCGCCCTTGTCGCAGGCCTGCTGATCGGCGTGATCGAGTCGCTGTCGGGCTATCTGATCGGTGCGATCTACAAGGACATCGTCGTCTATGTCCTGTTCCTGCTCTTCCTCTGGTTCCGGCCACAGGGCTTGATGGGGAAGATGTGATGAGCAAGCTGTGATGCGGCGCTTGATCTGGCTCTCGGTTGTCGCGGCGATTGCGATCGCCTATCCGCTGCTGCTGTCCTCGCCGTTCCAGCAGCGCCTGGGCGCGCTGGTGCTGCTTTATGCGATTGCGGCATCCGCGTGGAATATCGTCGGCGGCTACGCGGGCCAGGTCTCGGTCGGCCACGTCGTGTTCTTCGGTTGCGGTGCTTATGCCGCGATGGGATCCTACGCAAAGTTCGGCCTGTCGCCCCTGTTCGGCATTCCCGGTGGGATCGTGCTCGCCGTGGGCCTGGCCGCGATCATCGGCGTGCCGACGCTACGCCTGTCGGGCCATTATTTCAGCATGGCGACCATCGCGGTTGCCGAGACGATGCGGCTGATCGTGACCAACACCGACTGGTTAGGCGCGGCCGTCGGGCTCTCCGGGCCGACCGTGCCGCGCAACATCTTCGATCTCTCGTTCCTGTCGTCGCTGCCGTATTATTATCTCTTCCTCGCAATCCTCGTGATCACGCTGTTGATCACCTGGTGGATGACCAACAGCCGCATGGGATTTTACCTGCGCGCGATCAAGGATTCCGAGCGCGCGGCGCGCTCGCTCGGCGCACCCGCCAGCCGCACCAAGCTCTACGCCTACATGCTGAGTGCGGCGCTGACGAGCGTCGCCGGCGCGCTCTATGCCATGATGTTCGGCTTCGTCGATCCCGAGTCCGGGTTCGGCATCCTGATCTCGGTGAAAATCCTGATCATGGCGGCGCTGGGCGGGGCAGGGCTGCTGTTCGGGCCGCTGGTCGGTGCCGCGATCCTGGTTCCGCTGGAGGAGATCTCAAACAGCTGGCTCGGCGGCAAGGGCGCCGGGCTCACCTTCGTGCTCTATGGCGCGATCATCGTGGTGATCGCGCGCTTCCAGCCCGGCGGTCTGCTCAGCCTGTTCACGCGGCGCAGCAAGCCGACAAAGGACACCGGAGCCGGCCATGCTCCTTGAGGCACGCGCAATCACAAAAGCGTTCGGCAGCTTCAAGGCGGTGGACGACGCCTCCGTGACTTTGGAGCAGGGCGACATCCTCGGCCTGATCGGCCCGAATGGCGCGGGCAAGTCCACCTTCTTCAATTGCCTGACTGGCGATCTCAAGACCACTTCGGGCCGTGTCCTGTTCGAGGGTCGCGACATCACCGACTTCACGCCGGAACTGCGCGCCGGGCTTGGGCTCGCTCGTACCTTCCAGGTGCCGCAGACCTTTGAGGGCATGACGGTGCTGGAAAACGTCATGATCGGCGCGTTCCTGCGCACCTCGCATCGCAAGGACGCCGAGACCAGAGCGCGCGCGGTGCTCGAGCGCGTCGGCATGATCAGGCTTGCGGATGCGCCGGCGCGCTCGCTCGGCACGCCCGGTCGCAAGAGGCTGGAGATCGCGCGGGCGCTGGCAACCGAACCGAAGGTGCTTCTGCTCGACGAAGCCATGGCCGGCCTCAACGCCCATGAGGTGAGGCTCGCCATCGACCTCGTGCGCGACATCCATCGTTCCGGCATCACGCTCGTGATCGTCGAGCACATCATGGAAGTGATCATGTCGCTCGCCAGCCGCGTGATGGTGTTCCACCAGGGCAAGGAGATCGCCCGCGGCTCGCCGCGCGAGGTGACCTCCAACCCGGCGGTGATCGAGGCCTATCTCGGCAAGCGCGCAGCCAAGGCGGCCGCCGGCCACACGCCGGTCGAACTGATGGGCGGGCCGGACCTATGAACGGGCCGTTGCTGCGGATCGAGCACCTCGAGGTGCGCTACGGCGATCTCATCGGCGTGTCCGACGTCTCGCTGGAGGTTCCCGAAGGCAGCGTGGTCGCGCTGCTCGGCTCCAATGGTGGCGGCAAGACCACGACGCTGAACGCGATCGCCGGCCTCATTCCCGTGCATTCCGGATCGATCCGCTTTCGCGGCGATGACATTGCCGGCGAGAGGGCGTTTGCGATCGTGCGCAAGGGGCTGGCGCTGTCGCCGGAAGGCTGGCGGCTGTTCGTGCAGCAGAGCGTCGAAAACAATTTGATGCTTGGCGCAACGCCGCTGCGCGACAAGTCGCGCCAGGCCACGCTGCTCGAACGTGTCTACGAGATCTTTCCGCGCCTGAAGGAACGCCGCAACCAGCGTGCCGGCACCATGTCCGGTGGCGAACGGCAGATGCTCGCGGTCGGGCGCGCGCTGATGAGCGACCCGAAGCTGTTGATGCTGGATGAACCTTCGCTCGGTCTCGCGCCGGCGGTGGTCGAGTCCATGTACGAGACGTTCGGCCGCCTGCATCGCGAAGGCCTGACCATTCTGCTCGCCGAGCAGTCGATCGAGCTCGCACTGGAGGTCTCGGATTTCGCCACGGTGCTCCAGGTCGGCAAGAGCGTGCTGTCAGGCACGGCGGCGGCGCTCGCGGAGGACCCGCAGGTGCAGAAGGCTTATCTCGGCGTGGACTAACTGATTTCCACCATGGCTTGCAGCAGAAGAGGGGTGGCGCGCAGCTTCTACGTCGGCTAGGGCCATCTCGTGCATGCCCCAACATCGGCGGCAGTCACCAGATCATCCGCCTGGGCGCAAGACGCCGTCAGGTTCGCGTCGAGAAAAAGCGTCAAAAGAAGAGGCTGGAGCTCCGTTCCGTTCCGTCGGAACGGAAATGGCTCTAGCGGCGCTACTTGATCTTATCGTAGGCCGCCGCGAAATCACCGAGCGGCATCGGGATCGCGATCGTTTCCTTGGCCATGTTCTGGAACGAGACCTTGAGTTGCTTGCCCGACCGCAAGGTCGCAAGCAGGTCCGGTGCGATCGGCGTCGAGGCGTAGCATCCGCGGTTCTCGCAGGTCTGGATCTGGAGATCGACCGTCTTGCCCTCGTCGACCTGGAGCTTGGCGCCGATGGGAAGGTTGAGGCCGAGCGGCAATTGCAGCAGCGCCACCGGCGTGCGGGTGTCGGGCGCGACACGGATGTTGATCAGGACGATGGTCTGGCCGGTCTTGGTCAGCACCGCGTTCTGCTCCATCGCGCATTCGAGCGGCGCGTCGCGGCTGACGCTGGTGCAGCGCACGACCCAGCCGGGCTGCTGCGCCGGAGCGCCGTCAGCCTGCGGGTGCGTCGGAGCCGGCGCGGGCTGTGCCGCCGGAGCAGAGGGAGCCGCGCTCTTCTTGGCGCCCTGCTGGGCATGCGCGGCACCCGCCGACAACAGGACAGCGGCGGCAAGGGCGACAAGTCTGGATTGCATGGGCATGGCAAGACCGCGTTCACGTGAACCGAGGGCCTCGCTGTAACGTCGTGAGACGCGCGGTGCAAGCTGCTACTCGGCAGCCTCCTTAACGGTGCCGTGCTCGACTGTCTCGTCGCCTTCGCCGTCACCCTTACGGCCCCAGCCCGAGAACCAGTTGTTGAGCTCGTCGAGATAGAGATAGACGACCGGGGTGGTGAACAGCGTCAGCGCCTGGCTGACGATCAGACCGCCGACCATGGCGTAGCCGAGCGGTTGGCGAATTTCGGCGCCGGTGCCGTGGCCGAGCATCAGCGGCACGCCGCCGAGCAGGGCAGCCATTGTCGTCATCATGATCGGACGGAAGCGCAACAGCGCCGCCTGCCGGATCGATTCCGCCGGCGTCTTGTGCTCATCGCGCTCAGCGGCGATGGCGAAGTCCACCATCATGATGCCGTTCTTCTTTACGATGCCGATCAGCAGAATGACTCCGATCAAAGCAATGAGGCTGAACTCGAAGCCCGCCGCCATCAGGATCGCGAGCGCGCCGACGCCTGCCGAGGGCAGGGTCGACAGAATTGTGATCGGATGGATGTAGCTCTCGTAGAGGATGCCGAGGATCAGATAGACCACGACCAGCGCGGCGAGGATGAGGAGCGGCACGGTGCCGAGCGACTGCTGGAACGCCTGTGCCGTGCCCTGGAAGCTCGAATTGAGCGTCGGCGGCGCGCCGAGATCGGCCATCGCCTTCTGCACGGCCTCGGTGGCCTGGCCGAGCGCGACGCCCTGGGCGAGGTTGAAGCTGATCGTGATCGCCGGGAACTGGCCCTGGTGGCTGATCGAGAGCGGGCGAACCGGATCGGTGCTCCAGGTCGCAAACGTCGACAGCGGCACCTGGTCGCCGGTCAGCGGAGATTTCAGGTAGAGCTTGTTCAGGCTCTCGAGGCTGCCCTGCATCTCCGGCAGGATCTCGAGGATCACCTTGTAGGTGTTGAGCTGGGTGAAATACTGCGTGACTTGGCGCTGTCCGAAGGCGTCATACAGCGTGTCGTCGATCAGCTGCGGCTGGATGCCGTAACGCGCAGCCGTATCGCGGTTGATCTTGAGCTGAACCGTGGTGCCCTGGGTCTGCTGGTCGGTCGCGACGTCGCGCAGTTGCGGCAAGGTCTGCATCTTGGCGAGGATCTTCGGCGCCCAGTCGTTGAGCTCGGCGAGATCGGCGTCCTGCAGGGTGAACTCGAACTGCGTACGCGTCGGCCGGCCGCCGAGCCGGACGTCCTGGGCCGCCTGCATGTAGAGGCGGGCGCCGGACACCTTCTCGAGCTTGGGACGCAGCCGCGCGATGATCTGCTGCGCGGAAGCATCGCGCTGGTTGCGCGGCTTCAGCGTGATGAACAGGTTGCCATTGTTACCGGCCCTCCCGCTGCCGCCGATCGCCATGGCGACGCTGGCAATGTCCGGATCCGCCATGATGACCTTGCCGAGAGCTTCCTGACGCTCCTGCATGGCCTTGAAGGAAATATCCTGAGAGGCCTCGGAAGTCGCAGTGATCAGGCCAACGTCCTGCTGCGGAAAGAAGCCCTTCGGGATCAGCACGAACAGATAGACCGACAGGGCAAGAGTCGCGAAAAAGATCGCGAGCGTGGTGCGGCGCCAGCTCAGGGCGTGGTCGAGCACCCATTCGTATCCGCGCAGCATCGCATCGAAGCCGCGCTCGCTCCACTGGTAGAACTTGCCGTGGGTGACCTCGCCATGGGCGCGCAGGAAGCGCGAGGCCATCATCGGGGTCAGGGTCAGCGACACGAACATCGAGACGAAGATCGTCATCGCCAGCACGACGGCGAATTCGCGGAACAGGCGCCCGATGATCCCGCCCATCAGCAGCAGCGGAATCAGGACCGCGACCAGCGAGATGCTGATCGACACGATGGTGAAGCCGATTTCCTTCGAGCCCTTGAAGGCCGCCGCCATCGGCGATTCGCCTTCCTCGATGTAGCGCGTGATGTTCTCGAGCATCACGATGGCGTCGTCGACGACGAATCCGACCGCGATGGTGAGCGCCATCAGCGACAGATTGTCGAGCGAATAGCCGAATACCCACATCAGCGCGCAGGCGCCCAGCAACGCCAGCGGCACCGTGATGGTGGGAATGACGGTTGCCCAGAAGCTGCGCAGGAAGATGAAGATGACCATGACCACCAGCGCAATGGTCAGTAGCAGCGTGAACTGGACGTCTTCGACCGCGGCGCGGATCGTGGTGGTGCGGTCGCTGATCACCTCGATCTTGATCGCGGGCGGGATCGCTGCGACGAGGCGAGGCAACGTCGCCTTGATCCGATCGACGGTCTCGATGACGTTGGCGCCGGGCTGCTTGAACACCACCAGGAACACGCCGCGCTTGCCGTTGGCCCAGGCCGCCTGCTTGGCGTCCTCGGGGCCGCTGACCGCCTGGCCGATGTCGCGGATACGCAAGGGACCGCCGTTGCGATAGGCGATGATGACGTCGTTCCAGTCCTTGGCCTGGGTGAGCTGGTCGTTGGCGTAGATCGTGTAGGCACGCTTCGGGCCGTCAATGTTGCCCTTTGGGCTGTCGACCGTGGTGATCGCGATCTGGCTGCGCACGTCCTCCATCGACAGGCCCTTGGCGACGAGTTTCGCCGGGTCGATCTGAATGCGGATGGAGGGCTTTTGCTGGCCGCCGATGAAGACCTGCGCCACGCCCGAGAGCTGGCTGATCTGCTGGGCGAGCTGGGCATCGACCGCGTCGCTGACGCTGGTCAGCGGCATTGTCTCAGAGGTTGCCGACAACAGCAGGATCGGCGCGTCGGCCGGGTTGACCTTGCGGTAGGTCGGCGGCGAGGGCAGGTTCTTCGGCAGCTGACCGCTCGCTGCGTTGATGGCGCCCTGCACGTCGTTGGCGGCGCCGTCGATGCTGCGGTTGAGGTCGAACTGGATGGTGATCGACGCGGTGCCCAGATAGCTCGTCGAGGTCATCTGGGCGATGCCCGGGATCTGGGCGAATTGCCGTTCGAGCGGCTGGGCCACCGACGAGGCCATGGTCTCCGGGCTGCCGCCCGGCAGATTGGCGGTGATCTGGATGGTCGGGAAGTCCACCTGCGGCAGGGGCGCGACGGGCAGCAGGGGATAGGCGACGAGACCGACGAAGAGAATGCCGGCCATCAGCAGCGAGGTGCCGATGGGATAACGGATGAAAGGTGCCGAAATCCCGCCCGCGTTCATTCCCGTCGAACCTTGTTCTGGGCCGGATCCGTACTCGCCACGGCCGTGGAGACGAGGCTTCCGGGCTGGACCTTGAATTGGCCGCCGGTGATTACCTGCTGCCCGGGCGTGAGCCCTTCGTCGACGACCGAACGTCCGTCGATGGCGTAGCTGACCTTGATCTTGTGCACCTCAGCCTTGTTGTCCTGATTGACGGTATAGGCGTAGAGGCCGTTGGTGGAGTGCTGGACCGCGTCATCCGGGACAACGGTCGCATCCTTCAGGGTGCGCACCAGCAGGCGGGTCGACACCGACTGCCCGGGCCACAGCGCGTGGTCCTTGTTGTCGAACACCGCCTTGAGCCGGATCGTGCCGCTGCTGGTGTCGACCTGGTTGTTGATGACCGCGAGCTTGCCCTCGGCCAGCGTCTTCTTGCCGTCGGTCGTGAAGGCGATCACCCTGAGCGCGCCGGCCTTCTGGCCCTCGCTGATATAGGGCAGCTGATCCTCCGGCGCGGTGAAGATCACCGAGATCGGCTCGACCTGCGAGATTGTGACGATGCCGGTCTGCGTCGAGGAATTGACGATGTTGCCGACGTCGACCTGGCGCAGGCCCGCGACGCCGGTGATCGGCGCCTTGACCTGGGTGTAGTCAAGCTGGGTCTGCGCGTTGGAGATCGAAGCTTCGTCGGCCGCGATTTGCGCGGTGAGCTGGGCGACCGTGGAGCGCTGGGTATCGACCCGCTGCGCGGTGGCGAATTCGCCGAGCTTCATGGCGCGCTGGAGCTCGAGATTGGCGTTGGCCAGATTTGCCTCGTCCTGGGCCTTCTTGGCCTTGGCCTGGTCGAGCGTGGCCTGATAGGGGCGGGGATCGATCGAGGCGAGTAGCTCGCCCTCCTTGACGATCTGGCCTTCGGTGAAGGCGATCTTGTCGATTTGGCCGTCCACCCTGGTCCGGACTTGGACGGTGTTGAAGCCCGCAACCGTGCCGAGACCGGTCAGGTAGACCGGAAAGTCCATCTTCTGGACCGGCGAAACGCTCACGGGGACGGCGGGCGGGCGCTGCGGCCCCTTCTGTGCGGTCTGGGTTTTTCCGGCGTCGGGCGAGCCGAATTTCTGCCAACCATAGTAACCCGCGGAGGCCACGGCCGCGATGATCAGAATCCAGAGGATCGGCCGGGACTTTTTCATATCGTCTCGTGTCGGCTCTTATGCCTTAAACTACGAATTATGGGGCAATCATAGGGTTCCAGCGCGCCTGTATAATACACGCCAAGTTCCAGTGTAAACAGCACTATCGGTTGAGAATCCTAAACAATTGGAAAGCTTTGCACCGGTTAGGCAGCTCCGTGTCACTACGGTGTGCAGTGCTGCATTCTCCCGTCAGGAACGATCAGCGTGCAAAGTTTGTGCAATGCTCGAAAGCGGTGTGCTCTGGACTGAGCGGCGCCGCGCATGGGCCGCGAGGCGACGGCTCGCAAGAACGGTTCTAAATCGTGCGGAGGTCGTTTCGGTTGTCAGGAAAACCGGCATCGGTCATATCGGCGCGCCACAACGGGAGCGCAGCATGGACGAACTGAACGGCAAGCTGATCGCGTGTCAGATCCTGATCACGGGACTGATCGCACGCGTCGCCAACGAGCAGCGTGATCCCTTGCGCTTTCTCACTGACTTCCGCGACGAGATCAGAGCAGTCGTCAACGGCGTCAACATCGCTGGCATGGACGATAGCGATCGCGTGCGCGCGGTGGCGCGGAAGACCGTCGATGAATTGTTCTCGCTGATGAAGCCGCCGAGCAGCGATTGACGACGCGCGCGCGACCGCCGGATTTTGCAGCATTTTCGCGCTCTCTTTAGAACGACTCCAATCCTGTTTTAGAACGATTTCAAACTGCAGTTTAGAATCGCTTTGATCTGGACTTATTCAAGGGTTCTCGCGGCTTACTCGCATTGACCCGCTATTTTACGGCCGATACCAACACTCCAATCGCTCATCGAAGTGAATGGGCGAACAGGAATATGGGGCGTGTTTGGTAATGGGGCAGGTGGTCGCACCGAAGTCGTTGCGTTCGGTCGCAGCATTCGATGAAAAGTTCACGGGCGTTTCCGGCAAGAAGGTCTCCGCTGTCGCGGGCCTGATCGCGGCAGCATCGGTGTCGAGCGGCGCGGAGGCGCAGCAATCGAATCTGCCCCCAGTAACAGTCGACGCGCCGGTCGCGCGTCCGCGCCCGGTGGCTTCGAAGCCGACGGCGGACCAGGTCCGCGCGCGCAATGCGCTTCGCCGCGCCGCGCAGCGGCAGCAGGCGGCGCAGCAGACCGCTCCTACCACGCCGGCCGGCGAAGTCGACCGCAATCCGTATTCCGATCCGGCGGCGCCCTACAAGGTCGACCACGTCCAGGCCTCCGGCAAATTTCCCGAGCCGATGCTGAACACGCCGAAGACCATCACCGTGCTCAGCAAGGAAGTGCTCGAGGACAAGAACGCCACGACGTTGAAGGAGATCGGGCGCTCGACCGCCGGCGTGACGCTGGGATCGGGGGAAGGCGGCAACGCGTTCGGAGACCGGTTCTTCATTCGCGGCTTCGATGCGCGCAACGACGTCTTCATCGACGGTATCCGTGATCCCGCGGTCTCGATCCGCGAGAACTTCTTCACCGAGCAGATCGAGATCCTGCGCGGCCCGGCGTCGTCCTACGCCGGCCGCGGCACCGCCGGCGGCGCCATCAACATCGTCACCAAGCAGGCTGGCGACGTCAATTTCAAGCGAATGGATACCGAGTTCGGCACCGACAGGACCAAGCGGGTCACGCTCGATGTCAACCAGGTCATCGATCCCGCCTTTTCGGTGCGCGCCGGCGGCCTGTTTCAGGACGCCAACGTCGCCGGCCGCGATTACGTGACCGACAATCGCTGGGGCAGCTTCATCTCCACCAAGTACACCCCGACCAACGACATCAAGATCACGACGAACTACGTCCACACCGACCTCAGCGGCTACCCTGATTTCGGCGTGCCCTACTACAAGCAGGGCAACGTGCCGGTGACCTCGGCCGGCATTCCGCGTGGCAACTGGTACGGCTTCCTCAACCGCGACTTCCAGACCGCGCGGCAGGATTTCGGCACCGGCACGATCGAGTACAAGGTCAACGAGGCCATCACGCTGAGCAGCAAGGTGCGCGGCGAGCATTCGCTGCTGAACTATATCGGCACGCTGCCGCAGAACCCGAACACGACCGGCTCCAATCCGCTGCTCTGGACCACGACGGCCAGTGCGCAAAGCCGCTACCAGAACGTGGACGTGTGGGCCAACCAGAACGAGGCCACGTTCAAGCTCGACACCGGCGGGATCAAGCACACCGCGGTGTTCGGCGTCGAATATTCGAACGAGAACATCTCGATCGATCGTTACACCGGCCTCTCATCGGAACTGTTCGGCGGCGGCTCGACCAGCAGCGGGGCGGTCACGGGGGTCAACCTCTACTCGCCGCAGTACACCTACATTCCCTTCAGCAACACGCCGTCGCTGGTCGGAAATCCGACGCGCTATGGCGTCAACACCAGCAGCGTCTACGTCATGGACACCGCGAACTGGCAGGACACGATCATCGTCAATGGCGGCGTGCGCTACGATGGCTACAGCCAGAGCTCGTCGACCAACGCAGCCTATCTGAAGCAGAACGCCGATCTCGTGAATTACAACGTCGGCCTGGTCTACAAGCCGATGTCGATCGGCAGCCTTTATGCGGCCTATGCGACCTCGGCCAATCCGTTCGGATCGGAGCTTGACGCGACCGGCACCGATTACGGCGGCATTCCCGCCAACACGGCTATCCTGCTCGGGCCGGAGCGCAACAAGGCAGCCGAGCTCGGCACCAAATGGGAGCTGGCGGATCGCCATTTGCTGGTCAGCGCCGCGCTGTTCCAGACCACGAAGGACAATGCGCGCGAAACCGTCAGCGGCCTGCTGACTTCGGGCGCTGCCTACAGGATCCAAGGCATCGATATGGAGGCCGAGGGCAAGATCACCGATCGCTGGAGCATCTTCGGCGGCTTGGTGTTGATGCAATCGAAGGTCACGCAGAGCGGTGTTGCCTCAAATCTCGGCCTGCAGCTTGCCAACGTGGCCCATCAGTCGTTCAGCATGCTGACCAAGTACAAGTTCGACGACGGCTGGGAGCTTGGCGGTCAGGCGGTGTACCGTTCGAAGGTGTATGGCGGCACGTTCGCTGCCAATACGGGCAACGAGCTGCCGAGCTACTGGCGCTTCGACGCGTTCGTCGAGAAGAAGATCGACAAGAACTGGACGATGAAGTTCTACGCCCAGAACCTCACCAACAAGCTCTATTACGACACGCTCTATCGCAGCGCGGTGCCGTTCGTCGCGGTCGCGCCGGGGCGGGCGTTCTACCTCATCACGACGGCGAAGTTCTGATCATGTTGACCTGCCTGCCTGGCGTTCTGAGCAAGGATGATGTGGCGGATTTCCGCCGCACCATGGACGCCAGCGAGTGGGAGGACGGGCGCTCCACCGCCGGCTCGCAGTCGGCGATGGTCAAGCGCAACGAGCAATTGGCGCCGGACAGCGAGGTCGCGCGCAAGCTCGGCAACCGCATCATTTCGGCGCTGACGTCGAATCCCCGCTTTATCGCGGCCGCGATCCCGCTCCGGATTTTCCCGCCGCTGTTCAACCGCTATGCGGCCAGCAGCGGCCACCATTTCGGCCTGCACGTCGACAATGCCATGCGCGGCGACCGCCTGACCGGCCTTCGCATCCGCACAGACCTCTCGGTCACGCTGTTCCTGGCCGAGCCGGAGGAGTACGACGGTGGCGAACTTGTGATCGAGGACAGCTACGGTTCGCACGAAGTCAAGTTGCCAGCCGGGGACTGCGTGCTCTATCCCTCGACCAGCCTCCATCTCGTGACGCCGGTCACCAGGGGAACGCGGGTTGCGTCTTTCTTCTGGCTTCAGAGCATGATACGGGACGATCAAGCCCGGAGCATGATCTTTGACCTCGACACCGCGATACAGGCGCTGGTGGAACGGCTCGGGCGTGACGATCCCGAAACGGTCAAATTGACGGGTATCTATCACAACCTCATTCGTTACTGGGCCGAAGTATGAAGATCATGTCCTTCCAAGCAAGCCTTGCCGCAGCTCTGGTGCTGGCGGCCGCCTGGCTTGCATCCCCTGTTTGTGCGCAGACACAGGCCGCGCCCGCGGCACCGGTCCAGTCGACGGCTCAGCCGTCCGCGGTCAGCCCGGCCCCGGTTGTTGCTCCGCCTGCGGCGCCCCAAGCTGCCGTGCCCGCGGCTGCAAAGTCCGATACGGCAGCCGGCATTGCGCCGGCCATGAAGGAACTATCGCCCTGGGTGATGTTCATGTCGGCGGACATCATCGTGAAGGCGGTGATGATCGGGCTCGCCTTTGCATCGCTGATGACCTGGACGGTGCTGATCGCCAAGTCGATCGAGCTGTCGGTCGCCTCGACCAAGCTTCGTTCGGCGCTGAAGAAGATCGCAGAGGCGCGCTCGCTCGCGGAAGCGCAGATGGCGCTCGGCGCCAAGGAGGGCATCCTGCCGTCGTTCCTGGCAGCGGCGCTGCGCGAGGCGCGGATGTCAGCCGGCCTCTCCAGCGACACCGGCATCAAGGAGCGGGCGGCTTCGAGCTTTTCCGAGATTATGCGCGCGGAGGCGCGGCGCATCCGCGTCGGTATGGGCGTGCTCGCGACCATCGGCTCGACCTCGCCCTTCGTCGGCCTGTTCGGCACGGTGTGGGGCATCATGAACAGCTTCATCGGCATCTCGAAGTCGCAGACCACGAACCTCGCCGTCGTCGCGCCCGGTATCGCCGAGGCGCTGCTCGCCACCGCGATCGGCCTGGTCGCCGCCATTCCCGCCGTCATCATCTACAACTACTTCTCGCGCGTGACGAAGAGCTACCTCGAACTCGTCAGCCGTGCCTCGGGCGCGGCGGGGCGGTTGCTCTCGCGCGATCTCGACCGCAGCCACGGCGGCGCGCATTCGCGCGCGGCGGAGTGAACCATGGGCGTTTCGCTCGCAGACAATGATGACGACGACGATTTCGGCGAAACGCATGAAATCAACGTCACGCCGTTCATCGACGTCATCCTGGTGCTGCTCATCATCTTCATGGTCGCAGCGCCGCTGTCGACCGTCGACCTGCCGATCGATCTGCCGACGTCGAGCGCGACGCCGCAGAAGAAGCCGGACAAGCCGACCTATCTCAGCATCAAGCCCGATTTGACGCTTGCCATCGGAGAGAACCCGGTCAACCGCGCCGAGTTGATCGGCACCCTCGACGGCCTGTCCGACATGAGCAAGGACAAGTATGTCTTCCTGCGCGCCGATCGCTCGGTGCCGTATGGCGAGTTGATGGGCGTCATGGAGCTGTTGCGCTCAGGCGGCTATTCGCGGGTGAAGCTGGTTGCGCTGGAAGGTGCTCCGGGGGCGCCCGCGGCAGGCGCCGCTCAGCCTTAGAGGCCCGCGATGTCGGACGAGTCCAGACCAGCCCGGACGCTTTGGATTTTGGCAGCGGTGGCGGCGCTCGCGCTCCATCTGGGCGGTGCCGCGCTTGCGCTGGCGCACCTGCGGGCCGATGACGGCGACGACGGCCTCGGCGCGGCCGGCGCGGAGTTCGCGGTCGAGATGGCTTCGCCGAAGGCGCCGGACACCGACCTTCCGCCGGGACCGGATAGCGAAGCGATGCAGGAGCAGCAGGCGCTTCCCGAGCAAAAGGCCGAGACCAAGGAAACCGAGCTTCCAAAGGATCAGTCGCAACAGGTCGACGATCCCGATCGGGTCGTCACCGAGAACATCTCGAAGAAGCCGCAGGACGAGGATCCGAAGATTGCGGCGGTCGAAACGCCCGCTGCGGAGGCTTCGCCGAAGTCCGTTGCGACCGCGCGGCAGACACTCGACGAGGACGCGCGCGAGGCCGAGAAGGCGCTGGCGCCTGTGCTGGGCATCGGCAAGGACATTCTGAAGCTGACGGCAGACTGGAATCGCAAGATCAGTGCGCACCTCACGGCCCACAAGGTCAATCCGGAGGGCAAGGAGCCCAACAATCAGAAGGTCAAGGTCTCCTTCGCGATCAACCGACGGGGCAACGTGCTTTCAGTCGACGTTGTCGAGTCGTCCGGGGATGCAGCTTACGATGCAGCCGCGATCTCGATTGTCCGCAAGTCCGATCCCATCCCGCAGCCGCCTGCCAGCCTGACCGACGACCGGTTCGAGCGCACCGTCGACATCATCTTCACGCCGCCGGACGCAAGGAAAAAGAAGAAGACGGCTCACCGCCAGTAGAGCCTGATCCCGACATAGACCACGACCAGGCAGGCGAAGATCAGCGCCACCGGGAGCGGCCGTTTCTGGGTTGCGCCAGCGGTCGTGGCCGCAAAGAAACCAGACTTCTTCGGCTTCGGTTCTGGGCGGCGGAAAGCGGTAACATTGTCCGCCGCCGGTTCAGCCGCGCGGGGGCGGACGTCAGGCGGGGTTCCCGCGCCGCCCATCTCGACATAGTAGGCCTTGTAGATGGCGCCGATGGTGGCCTCGGTAGCCTCACCCTCGTTCATCTGGGCCTGCAGGTTCTTGTAGCTCACCAGGAACTCCTGCGCCTCCGGAGGCAGCGCGGATGACCCGTTGAGCTTGGCCATCATCTTCCAGGTGGCGAAATCGGCGCGGGCACGGGTATCGGCGCGTCGCGCGATCAGCATATCGGCAGCTTTGACCAAGTCGGCCTCGAGCCCTTCGGCTTGTGTTCGGGTGTGTCGCCGTTCAACTACGCATTGCCGGTCAGAATGAGAACAGCCTGAATCACATAACCGGTCAACGTTCGCAGTATTGCTGAAATAACATCAAGATTTAGACCGAACTGCGAGCCTGCCAGCGGTAGCAGGATCAGCAAGCCGATCAGGATCAGCATCCCGAACGGCTCGAGCCGCGCCAGCGGCAGGGCGAGCGGCGGGGGCAGCAGCCCGACCGCGACGCGCCCGCCGTCGAGCGGCGGGATCGGCATCATGTTGAACACCGCCAGGGCGGCATTGAGCTGGATTGCATTTTCGATGTTATCGAGGATCCACCGGGCCGAGCCGGCCGGAGCCCAAGGCAGGGCGTGGATGGCGAGAGCGGCGATCAGCGCCAACAGGATATTGGTGAGGGGCCCGGCCACCGCCACCCAAACCATGTCGAGCCGAGGGTTGGCGAGGTTGCGATAGTTGACCGGCACCGGCTTAGCATAACCGAACAGGAACGGCGAATGCGCAAACAGCAGCATCGCTGGGAGAACCACGGTGCCGAACGGGTCGATATGCTGGATAGGGTTGAAGCTGACGCGCCCGAGCTGCCAAGCCGTGTTGTCGCCGAGACGATGCGCGACGAATGCGTGCGCGGCCTCGTGGAAGGTGATGGCGATCAGGACTGGCAGCACCCAGACCGAGAGGTCATACAAAGAAACGTTCACGGTTCGTCCGTCCCGGTTTGCCTGCGGTCTTGCAGCCGACCCAGCCAAACCGGTGGTGCAGCAGCGCTTCACCTCACATAGGGTGACCAGCTCCGAAATGCCACGCCGCAAATGATTGGCGAGACCGGCGGCCTTGACACCGAGCCTTGCCGTCGCATGAGCTACGTCGGGATCGTCCCCTCATATCGGATCATGCCGTCCTCGATCGTCACCCAGTCCATCTTTTCGCTGACCCAGATGTGTTCGGTCGGCGCGAACGCGTTGCGGTCATCAAAAGTCGCGAGCGCGACGCCCGCCAACGTGCCGTTGCGTCGCCAGGAGAACAGCCGCGTGCCGCAGTGTTTGCAGAACACGCGGTCGATGTTCTCGGACGACGCATAGCGGGCGGTGTCGCCCTCGACGGTCAGTGCGCGCTGGTCGAACTGTGCCCGGACGAAGTAGGGCGAGCCCATCGCCTTCTGACACATGCGGCAATGGCAGATGCGAACGTTGAGCGGCTCACCTTCCGCCTTGAACCGCACCGCCCCGCACAGACATCCGCCTTCTCTGATCATGACGCCCTCAGTAAGTTGCGCGCCCGCCAGAGATGTCGAACACCGCGCCGGTCGAAAACGCGCAATCCTCGGATGCGAGCCACGCCACCATCGCGGCGAGCTCTTCCACCAGCACGAAGCGGCCTTTTGGAATCTTCGACAGCATGAAGTCGATATGCTGCTGCGTCATCTGGTCGAAGATCGCGGTCTTCGCAGCCGCGGGCGTCACCGCATTGACCAGAATGTCATGTGCCGCCAATTCCTTGCCGAGCGACTTCGTCAGCGCGATCAGGCCGGCCTTGGAGGCCGAATAGTGCGAGGCGTTGGGATTGCCTTCCTTGCCGGCGATCGAGGCAATGTTGACGATGCGCCCGTATTTCTGCTTGAGCATCGCGGGCACGACCGCCTTGCAGACGATGAACGGGCCGTCCAGGTTGATGCGCAGAACTTTCCGCCATTCCTCGAGATCGGTCTCCCAGACCGGCTTGTTGACCCCGGCAATGCCGGCATTGTTGACGAGGATGTCAATCTTGCCGAAGGCGGCCAGCGTCGCGTCGCGCGCCTGCTCGACGGCCGCGGGATCGGTGACGTCGACCTTGAAGACTTTTGTTTCGCCGCCGATTTCCTTTGCCGTCTTCTCGGCCAGCGCGGCATCAAAATCCCAGATCGCGACCTTGGCGCCGGAGGCGACGAAGCGCTGAACAATGGCGCGGCCAAAGCCCTGCGCGCCGCCGGTGACGATGGCGACACGGCCGTTGAGATCGATCTTGTTCATGCTGGATGCCTTGGCGTCAGAGCATGTAGCCGCCGTCGACGACGAGGTCGACGCCGGTGGTGAAGGCGCTCTCGTCACTGCCGAGATAGACCGCCATGGACGCGATCTCGTCGGCGGTGCCGAGCCGGCCCATCTTCTGGCGGGAGACGAACATCTCCTTGCCCTGCGGCCCTTGCGCCGCGGCGCGGTCGAGCATCGATGGCGTCTCGACGGTGCCCGGGCAGATGCTGTTGCAGCGGATGCCTTTGGTGATGAAGTCGAGCGCGACCGCGCGCGTCAGCAGCGATACCGCGGCCTTCGAGGCGCTGTAGACGTAGCGGTTGGCCGGCGGTCGCAGCGCCGCGCAGGAAGAGATGTTGACGATGCTGCCGCCGCCACCCGCGAGCATGTCCGGCAGGAAGGCCCTGATGGTCCGGTGCATCGACTTGACATTGAGGTCGAACGAGAAATCGAAGTCCTCTTCCGAGCATTCGAGGATGGTGCCGTGGTGCACGAAGCCGGCCGCATTGAGCAGGATGTCGACCTTGCCGACGCGCTTGGCGAAGGCGTTGACGTCGGCGGTGTTGCGGACGTCGAGCTTGGCGACCTCGGCGATCCCTTCCTTGGTCAGGCTCGCGATACCGCTCTCGTTGATGTCGGTGGCGATGACGGTTGCGCCTTCACGCGCGAATGCGATGGCGCATGCGCGTCCGATGCCTGCCGCTGCAGCCGTGACGACGGCGCGCTTTCCCTTGAGGCGGTCTGCCATGTTGTTGTTCTCCTCGATTTGCTCAGTGCCGTAGCCCGGATGAGCGCGCGAGCGCGATATCCGGGAGCGGATGTCCCGGGTGTCGCTTCGCTCACCCGGGCTATTTGTTCCCAACTCAGTGATTATCCCGCGCCACACCAAACGTGCCGGCGACGTTCTGGTAGCGCGTGGCGAGCTCCATGCAGGCGCCGGTCGACTGCTGGCCGACGGTGTTGCGATAAAGCTCCTGCCACGGCGTCTGGTTCGGCGGATGCTTGAAGCCGCCATTGGCCTTGAGTTCGGCATGGCGCTTCTTCACCTCGTCGTCCGAGATGAGAATGTTGGCGCTACCCTTGTTCAGATCGACGCGCACCTTGTCGCCGTTCCTGAGGATCGCGAGCCCGCCATTGGCGGCGGCTTCCGGCGAGGCATTGAGGATCGAAGGCGAGCCCGAGGTGCCGGACTGCCGGCCGTCGCCGATGCAGGGCAGGGACATGATGCCGCGTTTGATCAGCGCCGCAGGCGGCTGCATGTTCACGACCTCGGCGCCGCCGGGATAGCCGATCGGGCCGGTGCCGCGGATGAACAGCACGCAACGCTCGTCGATCTCGAGCGAGGGATCGTCGATCCGCTCGTGGTAATCCTCGGGACCCTCGAATACGACGGCGCGGCCCTCGAAGGCATTGAGATCGGTCGGGTTGCTGAGATAGCGATCGCGGAATTCCTTGGAGATCACGCTGGTCTTCATGATCGCGGAATCGAACAGATTGCCCTTCAGCACCAGGAAGCCGGCGTCCTTCACCAGCGGCTTGTCGTAAGCCCAGATCACGTCGTTGTCGGGCTTTGGCGCATTGGCGCAGTTCTCGCCGATGCCACGGCCGTTGACCGTGACCGCGTCCTCATGGATGCGCTTGTGCTTCATCAGTTCGCGCACAACGGCCGGCACGCCGCCGGCACGGTGGAATTCCTCGCCGAGATAGAAGCCGGCCGGCTGCATGTTGACCAGCAGCGGCACGTCGTGGCCGACCTTCTGCCAATCGTCGATGGAGAGCTCGACGCCGATGTGGCGCGCCAGCGCGTTGATGTGGATCGGTGCGTTGGTTGAGCCGCCGATCGCCGAATTGATCACGATGCAGTTCTCGAACGCCTTGCGGGTCAGGATGTCCGAAGGCTTCAGATCCTCCCAGACCATCTCGACGGCGCGCTTGCCCGTCTCATAGGCGATCTGGCCGCGCTCGCGATAGGGAGCGGGGATCGCCGCACAGCCCGGCAGCGAGAAACCGAGCGCTTCCGCCAGCCCGTTCATGGTCGAGGCGGTGCCCATGGTGTTGCAATGGCCGACCGAGGGCGCCGATGACGCCACGATCTCCATGAATTCTTCATAGTCGATCTCGCCGGCGGCGAGCCGTTCGCGCGACTTCCAGACGATGGTGCCGGAGCCGGTGCGCTCGCCATTGTGCCAGCCGTTCAGCATCGGCCCGCCCGACAGCACGATCGCGGGCAGGTTGACGGTCGCCGCCGCCATCATGCAGGCCGGCGTGGTCTTGTCGCAGCCGGTGGTCAGCACCACGCCGTCGAGCGGATAGCCGTAGAGGATTTCGACCAGGCCGAGATAAGCGAGGTTGCGGTCGAGCGCCGCGGTCGGGCGCTTGCCGGTCTCCTGGATCGGATGGGTCGGGAATTCCATCGCAATGCCGCCGGCCTCGCGGATGCCTTCGCGGACGCGATGAGCAAGCTCGATATGGTGGCGGTTACAGGGGGAGAGGTCGTTGCCGGTCTGTGCGATGCCGATGATCGGCTTGCCGGACTGGAGCTCGGTGCGGGTGAGACCGTAGTTCAAATAGCGCTCCATATAGAGCGCGGTCATGCCCGGATTATGCGGATTGTTGAACCATTCCTGCGAGCGGAGATGGCGGCGAGCGCCGTTGCCGGCGGGGGCATGCCCATTGGTTGGCTTTTTTGTCATTGGCTTCTCCTGCAATGCAAACGCACTGACGTCCGTTTTATGGTATCGGCTTGTGCGATGCCCAACGGCGCGAGCGACGATTTGCCTGCCCGCTGGCGGGTCGTTTCCTCACAAATCCGATACTAGTCATGACCGCTTGGTAACGCTACCATTTTGTTCGCAACGCCCCCGCCTGAAGCGGCTGGCCGGTTGTCCGACCGCCGGGCCAACGAGCTTTGCCGCTCGATCACCTTGAAGCCGAGATCGAGCACCGGATGCTCCGGACGCCGTCCGTCGATCGCGTCGATCAGCATGCTGGCGGCCGTGTTGCCCATCTCGTAGCGGTTGGTGCGCACGCTCGTGAGAGTCGGGACGGCGGATGCCATGAATTCGAGATCGTTGAAGCCGACGATCGCGATCTGTTCGGGGATCGCGATCTCGCGGCGCCTGCATTCGAACAGCACACCCAGCGCGAGGTCGTCGTTGGCGCAGAACACCGCGTCCATGCCAGGCTCCCGCGCCAGGAGATCGGTGAACAGGGCGCCGCCGAGCGTCACCGAGGTCGGTGTCGCCGTCGTGACGACGAGGCGTTGCTCGAACAGTCCTGCGTCCTTCATGGCCGAGACGTACCCGTCGAGCCGCCGCTGCACCCGCGGATCCATCCGCGCGCCGACGAAGCCGATCTTGCGGTGACCTTGCGCGAACAGATGCGCAACCGCCGCACGGGCTGCTTCATAGTGCGAAAAGCCGATCATCATGTCGACCGGATTGGGTCCGATCTCCATGATTTGCACGATCGGGCAGTCGGCGGCATCGAGCATCGCGCGCGATTCCGTGGTCTGGTCGATGCCGGTGACGATCAGCCCGGCCGGCTTCTGCGCAAGAAACAGGCGCAGCAGCTTCTCCTCCTGGAGAACACTGTAGCGTGTGTTGGACAGCTGGATCGAGTAACGGCTGTTTTCGGAGGCGTCGTAAATGCCGCGCAGCACGTCGGAGAACACGTTATTGGTCAGTGACGGAATCAAGACACCGATGACCTCGGTGCGCTGCGAGGCCAACGCGCGCGCCGCCAGGTTCGGCACATAGCCGAGCTCTCTGGCCGCGCTTTCGACCCGGGTCCGCTTCGCGACCGACAGCGCCTCGGGATTGCGGAAGAAACGGGACGCCGTGATCGGGCTGACGCCGGCAAGCTCGGCGACTTCCGCCAGCCGGATTTTGCCTGACTTGGTGCGGTTTCGACCCATTTGCTGCTCATAACACACTCACTGTCGCAAACAAAGGAACGTTGACAGCGCTACCAGCACAGACTAACCAAAGACAAATTGCCAAAACCGCACAAACTGCCGACAATGTCGCCCGTTAAGGTTGGGCTTCGTTCGGTGAAGTCTGAAAAAACAAGACGGTCGCGGCGCGAGATGCGTCGTGGACTTTCGAGGAGGGAGCTAGATGTCGTCTGTGCAAATCCGCGACGTGCGGAAATCGTTCGGCAATTTTGAAGTCCTGCACGGCGTTTCGATTCCGATCGAGGACGGCCAGTTCGTCGTCCTGGTTGGCCCCTCCGGCTGCGGCAAGTCGACGCTTCTGCGCATGCTCGCGGGTCTCGAGAACATCACCTCAGGCACGATCTCGATCGGCGACCGCGTCGTCAACAATGTCCAGCCGAAGGAGCGGGACATTGCGATGGTGTTCCAGAACTACGCGCTCTATCCGCACATGACGGTCGGCGAGAACATGGGCTTCTCGATGAAGCTGCGGGGCGAGAGCACCGAAGAGATCAACAAGCGCGTCAAGCGCGCCGCCGAGATCCTGGCGCTGTCGCCGCTGCTCGAACGCTATCCGCGCCAGCTCTCCGGCGGCCAGCGCCAGCGCGTCGCCATGGGCCGCGCCATCGTGCGCGATCCGCAGGTGTTCCTGTTCGACGAGCCCTTGTCGAACCTCGACGCCAAGCTGCGCGTCGCGATGCGCACCGAGATCAAGGAGCTGCACCAGCGGCTGAAGACCACGACCGTCTACGTCACCCACGATCAGATCGAGGCCATGACCATGGCCGACAAGATCGTTGTCATGCATGACGGCATCGTCGAGCAGATGGGGACGCCGCTCGAGCTCTACGACAAGCCCGAGAACCAGTTCGTCGCCGGCTTCATCGGCTCGCCGTCCATGAACTTCCTGAAGGGTCATGTGCGCGTCAACGGCGTTGCGACCTTCGAGGGGCCGAACGGCGTCAAGCTGCCGCTCAGGAACGCGCCGGCGGCGTCCGACGGGCGTCCTGTCGTTTACGGCGTGCGTCCCGAGCATTTCACCATTGCTGACGACGGCGCCGATGCCGAGATCGTCGTGGTCGAGCCGACCGGCTCGGAAACGCAGGTGTTTGCGAAGCTCGGTGGTGAGCAGGTCGTCGCGGTCTTCCGCGAACGTCACCAGTTCAACCCGGGTGACAAGGTCAAGCTGAAGCCCGATCCTTCCGTGATTCATCTGTTCGACGAAGCGACGGGCAAGCGAGTGTAGCGAGGCCGAAGAACGGCCCAAGCAGAACTACCCAATACAAGACGACCCAATACAAATATAAAATTAGGGAGAGAACGATGAGCGATTTCGACAGGCGAAGTGTGCTTAAAGTCGGCCTGGGCGGCGCGGCGCTGCTGGCCGGCCCGGGTATCGTCCCGGTGCGCGCGGCGGAGTGGACCAACACGCCCGAGCCGAACGCCTCCATCCGCGTGCTGCGCTGGAAGCAGTTCATTCAGGCCGAGTTCGACAAATTCGCCGAGCAGACCAAGGCGTTTTCCGAGAAGACCGGCGTCAAGGTCAAGCTCGAGGCCGAGAGCTGGGAGGACATCCGCCCGAAAGCCGCGGTCGCCGCCAACGTCGGCGCCGGTCCCGACCTGATCATCGGCACGCTCGATGATCCCCACAAATTCCCGGAAAAGCTCATCGACATGACTGACGTCGCCAACTATCTCGGCGCGCAGTATGGCGGCTGGTATCCGGTTGCCGAACGTTACGGCAAGAAGGGCAACAGCTGGATCGCCATTCCGCAGGGCGCGACCGGCGGCTGCCTGAACTACCGCATCAGCCACGTGAAGGCCGCCGGCTTCGATGAATTCCCCAAGGACACCGCCGGCTTCCTCAAGCTCTGCCAGGCGCTGAAGAAGAACAACACGCCGGCCGGCTTCGCGCTCGGCCACGCCACGGGCGACGCCAACGGCTGGTGCCAGTGGGCGCTGTGGGCCTTCGGCGGCAAGGTCGTCAACGACAAGAACGAGGTTGTGATCGACTCGCCGGAGACGATCGCCGCGCTCGAATACGTCAAGCAGCTCTACGAGACCTTCATCCCCGGCGTGCTGTCGTGGAATGACTCGAACAACAACAAGGCGTTCCTCAACGGCGAGCTCAGCCTGACGCTGAACGGCATCTCGATCTGGACCGTCGGAAAGAACTCGACCGATCCGAAGCAGCAGGAGATCGCCAAGGACATGAACCACGCGCCGATGCCGATCGGTCCCGTGGGCGTGTCGACCGAGCAGCAGAACGTGCTCGTCTATTACGGCTACAAGCACTCGAAGTATCCGAAGGCGGTCAAGGAATACATCAAGTTCATGATGGACAAGGCGAACTACGACGCCTGGGAGGTCTCCTCCAACGGCTACGTGTCGCCGCCGCTTCCGGCTTACAACGACAACCCGGTGTGGACGTCGGATCCGAAGATCACGCCGTATCGCGACTGCCTGAAGCGTTGCCGCGATAACGGCTATGCCGGCGATCTCGGCTATGCCTCGGCCGCCGTGATGGGCGACTTCGTCGTCGTCGACATGTTCGCGGAAGCCGCGTCGGGCTCCGTGACGCCGAAGGCGGCAGCCGCACGCGCAGCCGAGCGGGCCAAGCGCTACTACCAGGTCTGATCAGCTCCAATCTGCGCGGCGTCCGGTTCGCCGGACGCCGCGACTTTTCGTCGAGGGGAATCCGACATGGCAGTTATGGCCGAGTCAGCAGTCGCGCAGGTCAAGCGCAGCAGCTTGTGGACCAGAGCATTCGAGAGCCGGAACTTCCTCGGCGCGATGTTCATGGTGCCGGCGATCGCCATCCTCATCCTGTTTCTGGCTTACCCGCTGGCGCTGGGCTTCTGGCTCGGCATGACCGACACCAAGATCGGCGGTGCCGGGCGCTACATCGGCTTCCAGAATTTCGTCTCGCTGTCGAAGGACTCGGTGTTCTGGCTGTCGGTGTTCAACACCATCTTCTACACGGTCGCCGCCAGCGCGGTGAAATTCGCCATCGGCCTCTATTTGGCGCTGCTGCTCAACGAGCGGCTGCCGATGAAGTCGATGGTCCGTGCCATCGTCCTGTTGCCCTTCGTCGTGCCCACGGTGCTTTCTGCGATCGCGTTCTGGTGGATCTATGACAGCCAGTTCTCGATCATCTCCTGGGTGTTGATCAAGGCCGGCCTGATCACGCGCTATATCGATTTCCTCGGCGACCCCTGGAATGCGCGCTGGTCGGTCGTCGCCGCCAATATCTGGCGCGGCGTGCCTTTCGTGGCGATCACGCTGCTGGCGGGACTTCAGACCATCTCGCCCTCGCTCTATGAGGCCGCCAATCTCGACGGCGCCACCAATCTGCAGCGCTTCCGCCACATCACGCTGCCGATGCTGTCGCCGATCATCGCGGTGGTGATGACGTTCTCAGTGCTGATGACCTTCACCGACTTCCAGCTCATCTACACCATCACACGGGGTGGGCCGATCAACGCCACCCATCTCATGGCGACGCTGTCGTTCCAGCGCGCCATCACCGGCGGCAATCTGGGCGAGGGCGCGGCGATCTCGAACGCGATGATTCCGTTCCTGGTCGCGGCGATCCTGCTCAGCTTTTTCGGGCTTCAGCGTTCCCGCTGGCAGCAGGGCGGGAGGGACTGACCATGACCACGGCAGACGACCAAAGCGTCGGAATGGACTACCTCGAGAGCTTCCCGCGGAAGTTTTTTCGGGTCTACCTTCCGCTCGGCCTGATCATCTTCTTCCTGCTGTTCCCATTCTACTGGATGGCGGTCGCGACGTTCAAGCCGGACGCGGAGATGTACGACTACGAAAAGTACAATCCGTTCTGGATCCTGCATCCGACGCTGGAGCACATCAAGAAGCTGTTCTTCGACACCGACTATCCGCTCTGGATGTGGAACACCGTGATCGTCTCGGTGTCCTCGACCTTCATCTCGTTGTTCGCCAGCGTCTGCGCCGCCTATGCGATCGAGCGCCTGCGCTACAAGGGCTCGCGCTATGTCGGCCTTGCGATCTTCCTCGGCTATCTGGTGCCGCCCTCGATCCTGTTCATTCCGCTGGCGGCGATCGTGTTTCAGCTTGGGCTGTTCGACGGCAACCTGGCGCTGATCCTGACCTATCCGACCTTCCTGATCCCGTTCTGCACCTGGCTCCTGATGGGCTATTTCCGCACTATCCCCTATGAGCTGGAGGAGTGCGCGCTGATCGACGGAGCGACGCGGCTGCAGATTCTGATGAAGATCACGCTGCCGCTGTCGCTGCCGGGAGTGATCTCGGCGGGCATCTTCGCCTTCACGTTGTCCTGGAACGAGTTCATCTACGCGCTGACCTTCATCTCCTCGTCCGAGAACAAGACGATCCCCGTCGGCGCGATCACCGAGCTCGTCAATGGCGACGTCTACCATTGGGGCGCGTTGATGGCGGCGGCTCTGACCGGTTCGGTTCCCGTAGTTATCCTTTATTCCTTCTTCGTGGAGTACTATGTGTCGGCGATGACCGGCGCCGTGAAGGAATGATCGCGGGGCCTGCCTTGAGAACGCGCCAGGACGAATCGGCAAAATCGGCGCGTTCCGGCCAATAAAAAGGAGTAGGCTCTTGCACATTCTGGTTCTGGGCGCGGCCGGCATGGTCGGCCGCAAATTATGCGAACGGTTGTTGCGCGACGGCCGGCTCGGCAAGAGCGACATCACCAAGCTGACCATGCATGACGTGGTCGAGCCGAAGACACCGGAAAAAGCCGGTTTTGCCGTCGAGACCGTGTCGAGCGATTTCGCCGTGCCGGGTGCGGCCGAAAAGCTGATTGCTGGCCGTCCGGACGTGATCTTTCATCTCGCTGCGATCGTCTCGGGCGAAGCCGAACTCGATTTCGATAAGGGCTACCGCATCAATCTCGACGGCACGCGGATGCTGCTCGATGCCGTCAGGCTCGCGGGCGGCGGCTACAAGCCGCGTGTGGTCTTCACGTCCTCGATCGCGGTGTTCGGCGCGCCGTTCCCCGATGCGATCGGCGACGAGTTCTTCCACACGCCGCTTCTGAGCTACGGCACGCAGAAGGCGATCGGCGAATTGCTGTTGGCCGACTATTCCCGCCGCGGCTTCCTCGACGGCATCGGCATCCGCCTGCCGACCATCTGCATTCGGCCCGGCCTGCCGAATAAGGCGGCATCGGGCTTCTTCTCCAACATCCTGCGCGAGCCGCTGGCCGGCAAGGAAGCGGTCCTTCCGGTGTCCGAAGACGTCCGCCACTGGCATGCCACGCCGCGCTCCGCTGTCGGCTTCCTGCTGCATGCCGGTACCATGGACCTCGCCGCGGTGGGGCCGCGCCGTAATTTGACCATGCCGGGCCTGTCGGCGACGGTTGGCGAGCAGATCGCTGCGCTGAAACGCGTCGCCGGCGACAAGGTCGCCGCCCGCATCAAGCGGGAGCCGGATCCCTTCATCGTCGGCATCGTCGGCGGCTGGCCGCGCAACTTCAATGCAAAGCGGTCGCTCGAGCTCGGCTTCACCACGGCCGAGAAGACTTTCGACGACATCATCCGCATTCACATCGAAGACGAGCTCGGCGGCAATTTCGTCGCCTGATCTCTGACTTAGCGGGTAAAGTGATGGCGAGCGTTGCTTGCATCGGCGAATGCATGGTCGAGCTCCGGCAGGCCCAGGGTGGACAATCTGCCGGACATTCCAGCGGGCAGGGTGGGGGCCTCTACTCGCGTGGATTCGGCGGCGACACCCTCAACACGGCGGTGTACCTCGCGCGGCTCGAGGTCAAGGTCGATTATCTCACCGCGCTTGGCGACGATGCCCTGAGCGATGAGATGATCGCGGCCTGGACTGCGGAGGGCGTCGGCACGAGGCGCGTCGCGCGGCTGCCCGGCAAGCTGCCCGGCCTCTACATGATCCAGCTGGATGCGAAGGGCGAGCGCCAGTTCTTCCACTGGCGCGACAGTGCGGCGGCGCGCCAGCTGATGAATCTGCCGGAGACGGACGATCTTCTCAACTCCCTGATGAGCTACGACATCGTCTATCTCTCTGCGATCACGCTCTCGATCTACGACGCGGCCGGGCGCGAGCGCCTGTTCGCGGCGATCAAGCGCGCGCGCCTGCTCGGCACCCGCTTCGTGTTCGACACCAATTTCCGCGCGCGGGGATGGCCGGATCGCGATGTCGCGCGCGAGGTGTTTTCAGCGGCCTTCGCGGCTGCCGACATCGTGCTGACTTCGACCGAGGATCTGCTCGCCCTTTATCCCGGCGAGAGCCACGAGCAGCTGATGGCGCGCATCCCGAGCCCCGAGCTGGTGTTCCGGCTCGCCGAGCCGGTCAGCCTGCTGCGTTTTCCCGGGGGGCCTTACGAGGTCCGCGCCGAGCCCATGACCAAACCCGTGGTCGACACCACCGCGGCCGGCGACAGTTTTGCCGCGGCCTATATCGCGGCGCGGCTCGCTGGGTCCGACCCGGTCGAGGCCGCCCAGGCCGGGCACCGGCTCGCCAGCCTCGTGATCTGCTATTCCGGTGCCATCATTCCGGGGTATGCCATGCCGCCGAAGAAACGGCACCGGCCGGCGACGACGCGTCAAGCGACCAAGTGAAACGAAAGCCAAGATGACCACCACTGCCCAGCAGAACCACCTCGTCGCGCTGTTCAAGGCCGCGACCGTCATCCCCGTCCTCACCATCGAGCGTATCCAGGATGCGGTGCCGCTGGCGCGTGCGCTGGTGGCCGGCGGCGTCCGCACGCTGGAGGTGACCATGCGGACCCCTGTTGCGATCGAGGCGGCGAGGGCGATGATGGCCGAGGTGCCCGAGGCGGTGGTTGGCATCGGCACGATTCTCAATCCGGCCGACTTTACGCGTGTCGAGAAGCTCGGCGTTGCGTTCGGCATCAGCCCGGGCTTGACACCGGACCTGTTGGCGGCCGCGACCCATAGCTCCTTGCCGTTTGCGCCGGGTATCGCCACGGCCTCCGAACTGATGATGGCGCTGTCCTACGGCTTCGACGTCGCAAAATTCTTCCCGGCCGAGCAGGCCGGCGGCATCAAGGGGCTGCGCTCGCTGGGTGGTCCGTTCCCGAACGTGCGGTTCTGCCCGACCGGTGGGGTCGGCGAGACCAATGCGGCAACCTGGCTCGCGGAGCCCAATGTGATCGCGGTCGGCGGTTCCTGGCTGTGCCCGACGGCGGAGATCAGGGCCGGGAACTGGGCCGGCATAACTGCCATCTGCCAGCGCACCCTCCAGGCCCTTAAACCCGCGTGAAGTCTTGCCATCGCTGAGCTAAGACTTAGCTCAGCAAGAGACCGCCAGGGAGAAAGACCATGACCGCCAGCATCGTCGGATGGGCGCATACGCCGTTCGGCAAGTTCGACACCGAGACCGTGGAAAGCCTTGTGGTGAAGGTCGCCAATGAGGCGCTGGCGGATGCCGGCATTTCGGCCGGCGATGTCGACGAGATCGTGCTCGGCCATTTCAACGCCGGCTTCTCGCCCCAGGATTTTACCGCCTCGCTGGTGCTCCAGGCCGACCCGAAGCTGCGCTTCAAGCCGGCGACCCGAGTCGAGAACGCCTGCGCCACCGGCTCCGCCGCCGTCCATCAGGGCGTGCGCGCGATCGCGGCCGGCGCGGCCAGGATTGTCCTCGTCGTCGGCGTCGAACAGATGACGCGCACGCCGGGGCCGGAGATCGGCAAGAACCTGCTCAAGGCGTCCTATCTGCCTGAGGACGGCGACACCGTCGGCGGCTTCGCCGGCGTGTTCGGCAAGATCGCCAGCTCCTATTTCCAGAAATACGGCGACCAGTCCGACGCACTGGCGCTGATCGCGGCCAAGAACCACAAGAACGGTGTCGCCAATCCCTTCGCCCAGATGCGCAAGGACTTCGGCTTCGACTTCTGCCGCGCCGAGAGCGAGAAGAACCCCTACGTTGCCGGCCCGCTGAAGCGCACCGACTGCTCGCTGGTCTCGGACGGCGCCGCTGCCCTGGTGCTGGCCGACGCGGAAACCGCCAAGGGCATGAGCAAGTCGATCGGCTTCCGCGCCACCGCGCACGCCCAGGATTTCCTGCCGATGTCCAAGCGCGACATCCTCCAGTTCGAGGGCTGCACGGTCGCCTGGCAGCGCGCGCTGGAGAAGGCGGGCGTAACACTTTCCGATCTCTCCTTCGTCGAGACTCATGACTGCTTCACCGTCGCCGAGCTGATCGAGTACGAAGCGATGGGGCTGACGCCCAGGGGGCAGGGCGCCCGCGCCATCAAGGAAGGCTGGACGCTCAAGGACGGCAAGCTGCCAGTCAATCCGTCCGGTGGCCTGAAGGCCAAGGGCCATCCGATCGGCGCCACCGGCGTCTCCATGCACGTGATGACAGCGATGCAGCTCGCCGGCCAAGCGCCCGAGGGGATGCAGCTCAAAAATGCAAAACTCGGCGGCATCTTCAACATGGGCGGCGCCGCGGTCGCCAACTACGTCTCCGTGCTGGAGCCGCTGAAGTAAGGCTCCACGGTGGGCAAAGGCGAGAAGCGCCCATGCCCACCTTCTTCTTGCGCTAGATCATGGTGGGCCCGCCCGGGGCCCTTAAAGCTCTTGATCGATTTGCAGGGAATACATCATGAGCAATGACTACGAAGACTCGCTGTCGATGGACACACTCAACGACCGCATCGCGATTCTCGAGGACAATATCCGCCAGCTCATCGAGCAGGCCGCGGCCGCCTCGGGTGAGCAGAACGAGTCGCGGATTGCGGACCGCATCAACCAGCAGAACGAGGAGCTCGACCGTCTCCTCAAGGTTCGCGAATCCCGTCAGAAGAAATAGCGGCCTTTCGCGGCCGGCGCATGCGGCCATACGCCGGCCGCCCTTGCGCACGCGCCGCCGCTGCCGTTAGCTGAACCGAAATCGCAGGGCCGCACCTTGAGCCCGCGCAATCGGGAGTGAACGATGGGGCCGCTGAAGGGCATCAAGGTCGTCGACATGACCACCGTGCTGATGGGTCCCTATGCGACCCAGATGCTCGGCGACTACGGCGCAGACGTCATCAAGGTGGAGTCTCTGGACGGTGACGTCACCCGCCTGATCGGTCCGATGCGGCACGCCGGCATGGGCCCGGTGTTTCTCAACACCAACCGCAGCAAGCGCTCGATCTGCCTTGACCTGAAAAAGCCCGCCGGCCGCGAGGCGGTGTTGCGGCTGCTCAAGGATGCCGACGTGCTGGTCTACAACGTCCGCCCGCAGGCGATGGCGCGGCTTCAACTCGGCTATGACGTTGTTGCCAAGATCAATCCGCGTCTGGTCTATGCCGGCGTGTTCGGCTTCGGCCAGGACGGGCCGTATGCTGCAAAACCGGCCTATGACGATCTGATCCAGGGCGCCACCGCGCTGCCGACCTTGATGGCGCAGACTGGTGACGGTGTGCCGCGCTATGTGCCGAACGCGCTGGTCGACCGCATCGTAGGCTTGACTGCCGTGGGCGCGATCTGCGCCAGCCTCGTGCATCGCGACCGCACCGGACGCGGCCAGCGCGTCGACATCCCGATGTTCGAGACCATGGCCGGCTTCGTCATGGGCGACCACATGGGCGGATTGACCTATGAGCCCCCGCTCGACAAGGGCGGTTACGCCCGCCACCTCTCGCGCGACCGCCGGCCCTATAAGACATCAGACGGCTATCTCAGCGTCATCGTCTACAACGACAAGCAGTGGGAGAACTTCTTCAAGGCGACGGGACGCGACGATCTGCGCGCCGATCCCAAGTTCGCGAGCTTCGCCGGCCGCGCCGCCAATATCGACGTCGTCTATGCCGAGCTCGCGCGCATCTTCGAGACGCGTTCCACGGCAGAATGGATCGACCTGCTGACCAGGGCGGACGTGCCTGTGATGCCGATGCACGACCTTGCGTCGATGCTGCACGATGAGCATCTGGAGGCGACCGGCTTTTTCCCAGTGGTGAACCATCCAACTGAAGGGCCGATCCGGAGCATGAGGGTGACGGCGACCTGGTCGGAGACCGAGGCCGAACCGGTACGGCTTGCGCCGCAGCTCAACGAGCACGGCGCGGAAATCCTGCGTGAGATCGGCTATTCCGCCGACGAGATCGACGCCATGGTCCGCGATGGCGTCACCCGTTCGCCGCCCCGGAATGACGATGCACTGGTGCGCCCATGAGCTTCATCACCGGCGTCGGCCTCACGCCTTTCGGCAAGCACGGAGGTTCTTCCTCGCTCGACCTGATGAGCAAGGCCGCGCAGGCCGCACTCGATGATGCCGGGCTCAAGCGCGCCGAGATCGACGGCATCCTCTGCGGCTACTCGACCGTCTCGCCGCACATCATGCTGGCGACCGTCTTTGCCGAGCATTTCGGCATCCGCCCCAGTTACGCCCACGCCGTCCAGGTCGGCGGCGCGACCGGCCTCGCGATGACCATGCTCGCCCATCATCTGGTCGAAGCGCGCGTCGCCCGCAATGTGCTTGTCGTGGCCGGCGAGAACCGCCTCACCGGGCAGAGCCGCGATGCCTCGATCCAGGCGCTGGCGCAGGTCGGCCATCCCGACTACGAGGTGCCGCTCGGACCGACCATTCCCGCCTATTACGGCCTGGTCGCTAACAGATACATGCACGAATACGGCGTGACAGAAGAAGACCTCGCCGAATTCGCGGTGCTGATGCGCACCCACGCCTGCACTCATCCCGGTGCGCAATTCCAAGATCCCATCACTGTTTCCGACGTCATGGCCTCGAAGCCCGTGGCGATGCCGCTGAAGCTGCTCGATTGCTGCCCGGTGTCCGACGGCGGCGCCGCCTTCGTCATCAGCCGCGAGCGGACCGGAGAGGCCGGCGTGCGCATTCGCGGCTGTGCCCAGGCTCATACCCATCAGCACGTTACTGCAGCGCCCGCCCTGAGCGAACTCGGCGCCGAGATCTCCGTCGCCCGCGCCAGGGAGGCCACCGGCCTCGCGATTTCCGACGTGCGCTACGCCGCGATCTACGACAGCTTTACGATCACGCTCGCGATGCTGCTGGAAGACCTCGGCCTCGCTGGCCGGGGCGAGGCAGCCGCGCGCGTGCGCGCAGGCCATTTCAGCCGCGACGGCGCAATGCCGCTGAACACCCATGGCGGCCTGCTCAGCTACGGTCATTGCGGCGTCGGTGGCGCCATGGCGCATCTGGTCGAAACGCATCTGCAGATGACGGGGCGGGCGGCGAATCGTCAGGTGCGTGACGCCTCGATCTCGCTGCTGCACGGCGATGGCGGCGTGCTGTCGTCCCACGTGACCATGTTCCTGGAGCGGGTGCGATGAGCGAGCGAATCGCGGACTGGACCCAAGGTGAGCAGGTCATCACCTTTCAGACCTGCACGTCATGCGGCCATGTGCAGTATTGCCATCGCGCTTTCTGCGCCGCCTGCGGTGCGTCCGATCCGCGCGAGCAGCGCGCCAGCGGCAAGGGCAGGGTCTATGCGAAGTCGCTGGTCTGCCGCGCCGCGACGCCTGAGACGCGGTCGCACGTACCCTACAACATCCTGCTGGTCGATTGCGCCGAGGGTTTTCGCATGATGGCGCATGGTGAGAATGACCTCGCCATCGGCGATGAGGTCAGTGCGAGCTTCAAACCGTTCGCCGGAAAGATTGTGCCGTTCTTTGCCAAAGACAGATAACGAACTTTGTCGAATGTAGCCCGGATGGAGCGCAGCCAAATCCGGGGTTTTCACCTCACCGATAGACTCTCCCGGATTGCGCTGCGCTCCATCCGGGCTACTGCAGCAAAGCGAGCGGTGGGATTCGTCATTCGGGGGCGGTCCTGAGAGACCGAGCCTGGAACGGGAATTCTGGGCCTGGCCTGTGCGAGGGCCACCCCGGAATGACGAAAGCTCCCACGCGACTCCTAACTAACGGCCGTAGAACAGGATGCTGGCGATGACGAGCATCGCCATCACCGCCAGCATATGCGCGAACGCTTCCGAGGCCGCCCCCTTGGTGGCTTCCTTCATGCCATTTTCTCCCTAGACTTGGGCGTGACTCATCGATGCGCGGTTAGCGCCCGACGGCCAATTGTTTTTACTCGGAACACCCCTTGCGAGTATCCGCCGCGATTAAGTCCCCACGCGGCGAATATCGACTGTGCCAAGGTCGTTCAGCAATGCGGCGGCATTTTGACTCGATGTTGTTGCTCCTGCGGACGCGCAAGAATACAGTTTCGTGGAACTTTCGCCGCTAACGACAAAAAGCATCAAAGGCTTAGGGAAAAACTTCAGGAAAATCATGGCCCGCATCAACTACAGCGATCCGTCCAAGGCATCCGACCGCACCCGCGAGATCCTCGACAAGAACCGCAATGCCAACATCTTCCGGATGATGTCGCACTCGCCGAGCTATTTCGAGCAGTACTGCCGGCTCGGCGGCGCCATCCGCCACAAGGGTGAGCTCGATCCGATCGTGCGCGAGCTCGCGATCACCCGCACCGGCATTTTGTGCGAGGCGCCGTATGAGATCGTGGCGCACAAGCGCATCGGCAAGAACGTCGGCGTCACCGACGAGCAGAACGAGGCGCTCGAGAACTGGCAGGCCGCGACCTGTTTCGACGAGACGCAACGCGCCGCGCTCGCCTTCACCGACGAGATCGTCAAGCTGAACAAGCCGACGGATCCGACCTTCAAGGCGATCGCATCGAAACTGACGCCGGCCGCGCTCGTCGAGCTGCAGCTCTCGGTCGGGTTCTACATCATGACGTCTAAGTTCCTGGAGACCTTTGAGATCGACCTTCAACCGGTCACCGAAGTGGTAGGCTGATCGAGGCATTGCTGTGAGGGATGCTCATGACGATCGATGAATATGCCGCCTGGGCTGCAACGATTGCGAAAGTCGATGAGCGTCCGTCCAACGAACGGCTGGCCTATCTGGGCCTCGGACTCGCCGGGGAGTCCGGCGAGGTGGCCGAGCACATCAAGAAGCTGCTCCGCGATGACTGGCTCGACCAGGCCGGCCTCGTCGATGAACTGGGCGATGTCATCTACTACTGGGCCTGCCTGTGCGTGGCGACCGGCCAGCAGCCATCGGAGCTGCTCAAGACCAGCGCCGCCAAGATCAAGCGGCGGATCAGCGAGGCGGCGAGCCGCTAGGCCGCTCAGGTCGAGGTCAAGATATCCACCCTGGCGTTGGCGACGATCAGGCGATCGGCCAGAAGCTGCGCAAGATTGCGCATGATGCGTTCGCTGGCGTGCGGGTGCTGCCTGCGGAAGCGGTCGAACGCTTTCAGGGGCACGTCGAACGCGGTCGCCGCCATGTCCGCGAATACGTCGGCCGAGCGAGTGGTCTCGATCAGGGCCATTTCGCCGAAGGCCATGCCGGCCGTGAGCGTCGCCAACCGCACGCCGTCGGGCAGCGTGACATGCACCGCGCCGCTGCGCAGGAAGAACAGGGCATCGGCGGGATCGCCCGTGGTGAGGATCTTTGCGCCCGACGGATAGGTTCGAAGTGTGCAGATCGAGGCGAGGTCGGTCAGCTCCTCCTCGCTCATGCCGGCGAGCAGCGGCTGTTCGGCGAGCTCGGTGGTCTCATGGAAGTCGATCGAACCGCCATAGCGGTAGACGATCTGGTCTTCGGCCCATTCGATTGCGGTGTCGAGCAGGTAGAAATCGCGGATGTTCTTGAGCTCCGCGGTCCATTCCCGCAGGCTGTCCCATTCCTTGGAGGCGCGCCTGACGCCTGACAGCACGACGGTCACATTCAGCGCCGCCAGCTCCTCGAACGCTTCGGCTACCAGCCGCGCCCCGGCGCGTGTGGTGGAGGTGACGCGGTGGAGATCGAAGATTACGAATTGCGGCCGCGGCCGGCCCGCAAGCCGGCGCGAGACATAGTCGACCGCCGACAGCGACAGCGTGCCGACCAGCTCGATGACCCGCACCTCCTGCTCGTGGGCCGCGAGAATATCGCGCTCCTGCGGGCGGCGGACGCGCCGAGACGGGCTCTTGCCGATGTCGTAGTCGGCGATGACGGCGTTGCGCGCATCATCGCTGCGGTTGAGCATGTGCAAATCGTAATGCGAGGACAGCGCCTCGCACACCTTGATGCCGCGCACGCTGTTGCCGTGCTTGTCGAGCCTCGGCGAATAGCTGCCGAGCCCGAGGCGGGCCGGGAGGGCGGCGAGGATTCCGCCGCCGACGCCGCTCTTGGCAGGGATGCCGATCCGGTAGATCCATTCGCCGGCATAGTCGTACATGCCCGACGACGTCATCACCGACAGCGTGCGCGAGATCGCGTAGGGCGTCAGCACCTGCTCGCCGGTGACCGGGTTGATGCCGCGATTGGCGAGCGTGGCCGCCATCACGGCGATGTCGCGCGCGGTGACCAGCACCGCGCATTGCCGGAAATAGACGTCGAGCACGGCAGCGACATTGTCCGAGATCACCGCATTGGTCTTGAGGAGATAGCCGATGGCGCGGTTGCGGTCGCCGGTCTGGCTTTCGGAAGCGTAGACGGCCTCGTCGACGGCGAGGTCGCGGCCGGCAAAACGACCGAGCGCGAGGCGAATTTGCTCGAAGGCGTCCGGACCCTTGCTGTCGTGGATCAGCCCGGTGCAGGCGATCGCGCCGGCATTGACCATCGGGTTGAAGGGATGGTTCTCCGAGTTGAGCCGGATCGAGTTGAAGGGATCGCCTGAAGGCTCGACGCCGATCGCGCTCTCGACCCTGTTTGCGCCGAGCAGGTCCAGCGCCAGTGCGAACACGAACGGCTTTGACATCGACTGGATGGTGAAGGGCACCCTGGAGTCGCCGACCTCGTAGACATGACCGTCCAGGGTCGCGAGGCTGACGCCGAAACAGGCAGGATCGGCCTTGCTCAGCTCGGGAATGTAATCGGCGACTGCGCCGGAGGACTCCGCCGAGAATTCATTGAGGCAATTGTCCAGAAACCGCAGCAAAGGCGGCTTCGAGCGGGTCCAGGCGGTGGCCAGAGGCGAAAGCGGTTTCATCGCCTCTCTTTGTGCAACGCAATCAGGGCACGCGCAACCCGTCCGGCACCACGGTCTGCCGCCGGACCAGCAGCAGGGCGAGCAAAACCGTAGGGACGAGGATGGCGAGGCCGAGCAGCGTCACCTGAATCTGCGACAGCGGCATGATGCCGCCGCCGGGGGTGGCCACCACGAACCCGCCGATCACGAGCAGCACGCGGATTGGCCATTCCAGGGCACCGGCGCCGCGGAGATCGCCGACGAAGGGCTGGTAGCCCTGGATGCCGCCGCAGATGAACAGCGTGCCGAACGCCGCGAGCGCCATCAAGCCGAGGCCGGCGAAATAGGGGCTCGGCCCCTGCAGCACCAGCGCCGGATTGAGCACGAAGAAGAACGGAATGAAATAGATGATGCTGCCGACCCACATCGATTCCCAGCCCGTCTTCATCGCCGGCGAGCCGGCGATGCCTGCGGCCGCGAACGAGGCGATCGCGACTGGCGGGGTGATCGACGACAGCATGCCCCAGTAGAAGATGAACATGTGCACGGCCATCCTGTTCAGCCCGAGTTTCTCCAGCGCGGGTGCGACCAGGATGGCGAGGAAGATGTAGCAGGCCGTCGTTGTCAGCCCGAGCCCAAGGATCAGGCTGGTGAGGGCGCACATGCCGAGTAGCAGGAACGGATTGTCACCGGCGATGCGCAGCAAGTCGTTGGCGAGGCTCGACACCACGCCGGTCATCGAGAAGGCGCCGATCAGCAGGCCGCAGCCAGCGAGGATGCCGACGAGCTCGACGAAGGTGCGGCCGTTGACCTCGAGGAATTTGCCGATGGTCGCGACAGTCCAGCGCGTGTCCTTCGAGAACAGCTGGTTAAGGACCAGAAGCAGGGCGGTGGCGTAGAACGGCGCATGGCTCTCGCGCTTGAAGTAGAGCAGCATCACGATCAGGAGGGCGATGACGAAGACGTAGTACCAGCCATCCTTGATCGTATCCATGACGCGCGGCAACTCCGCGCGCGGAATGCCCTTCAGCCCGTGTCGTGCGGCGTAGGAATCGACCTGCATGAACAGGCCGATGTAATAGAGCACCGCCGGAATGATGGCTGCGAGCGCGACATCGGCGTAGCTGACGTTGAGGAACTGTGCGATCACGAAAGCGGTCGCGCCCATCACCGGCGGCGCCAGCACCGCGCCGGTCGAGGCACAGGCCTCGATCGCGCCGGCATAGGAGGCGCGAAAGCCGCTCTTCTTCATCACCGGGATGGTCATCGTGCCGGCGGTCAGCACGTTGGAGATGATCGAGCCCGACATCATGCCGAGCAGGCCGCTGGCGAAGATGCAGACCTTCGCCGCGCCGCCACGGAACGTGCCGCACAGGGCGAAGGCGAGATTGATGAAGAACTTTCCGGCGCCGGTCATCATGAGCGCGGTGCCGAACACCAGGAAGCCGATTACGGTGTCGGCAAACGCCTGGATGGGAATGCCGAGCAGGCTCTCGCCCGAAAGCACGTGATAGGCGGTCGCCTGCTCCAGCGTCGACTGCGTGCCGCGGAACGGACCTAACCAGCTGGATTCTGCGAACAGCGGATAGACGGTGAAGGGAAGCACGCTCAGAAGCAGGCTCCAGCCGCCGGTCCGGCGCAGCGCCTCCATCAGCATCACCCACATCACGAGACCCGCGGCGGTCACGCTGTTCGGCGCGCCGCCGAATTCCCAGCCGGCCTCCGCGGCCTTGCGGACGTTCGACATCAACACGAGCGCCGCGGCAAAGGTCACGACGAAGCAGACAAGGTCATACCAGGGAATGCGGTCGAGCGGCGCGCGCGGGGTCCCCGGGAAGATCAGGAACGTGAACGGCAGCATCAGCGCGATCAGGAGATAGAAGTACTCCGTGTTGAGCTGGGTGTAGCCGACGAAGAAGCGCAGCGAGAATTGCTGGTTGATGCAGAGCAGGATGGTCGCTGCGGTCGCGACGACGAGCATCCAGCGCCAGGCACCGCGCAAGCTTCGCACGCGCGTGACCTCCGCCTCCTGCATGTTGCCGGCGGCGCCATGAGGATCGTCGAACACGATCCGCTTGGCCTCGTCCTGCGGGGCGGTGGAGACTGAAGCAGACGACATGATCGACCCCGCGCGTGGGCAATTAACGCTGAGAACTAATCCTCGAACCCGTTCGGCATGTCGGCCTTCGCAAGCGCTGCGGCACGCGCCTTCATCCAGCCGTCGAGGAACGCCTTGTCATCCGCAGGCGGATTGGACTTGCCGTAGTCGGTCCACGCTGCGCCAAGCACCTCCTGGCGCTTGATCAGCTTGTTATTGTGCGCGTCCTGCGCGTCACTCCATTGCCCGGCTTCCTTCAATGCCTTCACCGCGCCGGGATGCACCGGCACCACCCAGTTCTTGGTCTGGCGGTCGGCCGCAAGACCGCCGGCGCCGGGCGCGGAGTCCTTGTAGGAATCGTAGTTCACGATCATCGCCTTGGTGATCGCATAGACCTGGTCGGCCGGCTGCGAGGCGTAGGCGACGAAGATCGGATAGGGATAATTGCCGAGTTCGATCGGCTTGTCCGGCGAGATACCGGCGCCGCAGGTCGCGGTCTGCGGGAAGAAGAACGAGCCGACCTTCCGCATCCGTGCCCAGCCTTCCTTGTCCTTGGCGGGCAGCGGCGGCCAGACCAGCCCGCGCGGCGAAGTCTCGGCTTCCTTGGCGGGCCCGGTGATGGTGGTGCCGAAGGCTGCGTCGGTGTCGTTGTTGATCAGGCCCTTCCACATCGCGCCGTAGCTTGCGAACTCGACGACCTTGACGTCCTTCTGCGTCAGGCCGGCGAAGGCGAGCACCGCGAGCGAGTTCTGGTTCAGCGCCGGCGAGCCGACGACGAAGCCGACGCGCTTTCCCTTGAGATCCTTGAGCTCCTTCACGCCTGTGTCCGCGGCCACGCCGAGCGTGCCGCAATTGCAGTCGACGGATGAGAGCATGATCTGAAGCGGTTGCGGGCCCCATTCCCTGGAGCCGAACTCGAACACGCCTTCCTGTGCGAAATAGGTGCCCGATCCCATCGCCGCGGAAACCGCACGCTTGGCGCGCAGCGGCGCCAGACGCGCGACGTCGTTGCCTGCGGGGAGCACGCGCACGTCGCTCGAGTATTTGTCCTTCATCATCTTGCCGACGCCGACAGCGATGTTGAAGCCGGCGGTGCCGGTGTCATAGGCGGTGAACGTCAATGTCGCCGGCAGCTTGATGTCTTCGGCGGACGCATAGCGTGTAGACGCAAAAGAAATGCCCGCCACCAAGGCAGGCGCGAGCACGATCAGCCCACGAAGCATGTTTCCCTCCAATGATCCTCGCGTTTGCCGCGACGATTTTCTTTCTTTGTTTGAAACAGGTTTTGTTTGAAACGGATCATGTCATCGCCATCAAGCGATGGCAACGCCGTAGCGCGAACGCCGCAATGAAGCTGACAGAATGTCGCGGAAACCCGGATAATGCAGTCAGTTCGCCACGATCGCGATCGCCTGTCCCTCGGCAACGACGTCGTCGAGCTTCACCAGAAGCGATGTGATCTCGCCGCTCACAGGAGAAAGCACAGGGATCTCCATCTTCATCGCTTCGATCACCACAATCTCATCACCATCTGCAACGGTTCCTCCAACTTGCACGGGAGTTGCGCAGACGCGTCCGGCGATCTCCGTGACGATCTTAATTTCTGGCATGCCATCGCCTTTTTGTTGTGGTCGCAAAATGCCTGAGGTAGTTTCTTCTGCAAGCGGAATTTAATTCCGCACAGCGGAACAAGCGGTAGGGATCATGGGACGACGTTCAGAGCGGTTGAGTAGACAAGGTGCGCTCGCCGGCGATGCCGGTGAGGGTGATGTCATCCAGGTGGTGTCGCGCGCGTTCGACGTGTTGCGATGCTTCGAGGGCCACGATAGCAGGCTCGGCAATCTCGAGATTTCAAATCGCTGCGGCCTGCCGCGCTCGACGGTGTCGCGGCTCACGCACACGCTGACGCGGATGGGGCAACTGGTCTATCTGCCGCGCGATCAAAAATATCGCATCGGACCGAGCGCGGTGGCGATGAGCGCCTCGATGATGAAGGGCGCGCAGCTGCGCAGCATGATCCGCCAGCGGCTCCAGGAAGTCGCCGAGCAATTGCCCGGCACCGTCGGCTTCGTGGTCCCCGATCGCTTCCATCTGGTCTATCTCCAGTTCGCGCGCTCGGCCTCGGCGCTCGGCCTGCACGAGGGCACCGGCAGCCGCATCTCGATGGCCTCGACCGCTGCGGGCGCAGCCTATACCGCGGCATTGGCGCCCGAGGTCGGCGATGCCTTCATCGCGGATATGGAGCGGGAAGCTCCCGAGGCCGCGAAAATCCTGCGGCCCCGCATCGAGGCCAACCGGCAATCGCTGCATGAGCGCGGCTATGTCGTGGCCTGCGGCCTGTGGAGCCCGCATATCAACGGGCTAGCGGTGCCGATCTGGTCGCCGCAATACCAGACCTTCGTGGTGATCACGATCGGTCTTCTGTCGTCGATGTACGACGAAGAGCGTCTGCATGCCGAGGTCGCCCCGCTGATGGTCGCGCTCGGCCGCTCGCTCGGCAGCCTGATGGACGGCGCGGAGGGCGACGTCTTCAACGCCCGCATCCCGCGTAAACCGGTCGCCATGGCCGTGCACAACAATAACAAGCCGATCAATTCGGAGGGAGTGAATGAACTGGAAGTCGGAACTCGACGAGCTCGCCCGGCGCGAAGCCTTCGCGCGGGAGATGGGCGGCGTTGACAAGGTCAAGCGTCAGCATGACCAGGGCCGACTGACTGTTCGGGAACGTATCGACAGACTGACCGACAAAGGCAGCTTTCACGAGATCGGCGCCGTCTCCGGCGTCGGCGAGTACGATTCCAGCGGCGAGCTGCAGAAATTGACGCCGGCGAACTGCGTGTTCGGTCGCGCGCGCGTCGAAGGCCGCACCGTCGTCGTGGTCGGCGACGATTTCACCGTGCGCGGCGGCTCGGCGGACGCGTCCATCTCCGCAAAACCGCTGATGGCGGAGGAGATGGCGCATGATCTCCGCCTGCCCATCGTCCGCATCATCGAAGGCTCGGGCGGCGGCGGCTCGGTCAAGACCATCGAGACCAAGGGCGCGGCGAACTTGCCGGGCGGCATCGGCGGCACACGCTGGTATCGCTTCACCACGGAGAATTTGTCGCGCGTGCCCGTGGTCGCGCTCGGCCTCGGCTCGGTCGCAGGGCTCGGCGCCGCGCGTCTTGCCGCCAGCCACTATTCCATCATGACCCGGAAGTCCGCGATGTTCGTCGCAGGTCCGCCGGTGGTGAAGGCGCTGGGGCAGGACCTCTCGAAGGAAGAGCTCGGCGGCGCCGACATCCAGACCCGCGCCGGCGCGGTCGATCATGCCGTCGACACCGAGGAGGAGGCCTTCGCCTGCGCGCGGCGATTCCTGTCCTATCTGCCGTCGTCGGTTGACGGGCTGCCGCCGACCTTGCCCTGCACCGACAATCCGGAGCGCACCGAAGAGGCGCTGATGAACGCAGTGCCGCGTAACCGCAAGCAGGTCTACAAGATACGGCCGATCGTCGAGCAGGTCGTGGACAAGGGCTCGTTCTTCGAGGTCGCCAAGAATTTCGGCAAGCCGATCATTGTCGGCCTCGCGCGGCTCGAGGGCAGGGCGGTGATGGTGCTTGCCAGCGACAGCTTTCACTATGGCGGCTCCTGGACGGCCGATGCCTGCCAGAAGGTGGTGCGCTGGGTCGACTTCGCCGAGACCTTCCATTTGCCGATCGTCTATCTCATGGACTGCCCCGGCTTCATGATCGGCCTCGATGCGGAGAAGGCGGGCACCATCCGCCATGGCGTTCGCGCCATGGCGGCGGTCAACCAGACCACGGTGCCCTGGTGCACGGTGATCCTGCGCAACGCCTTCGGCGTCGCCGGCGTGGTGCATCAGCCGGCCGACCGCTTCTCGATCCGCTACGCCTGGCCGTCGGCCTATTGGGGCTCGCTCCCGCTCGAAGGCGGCATCGAAGCCGCTTACCGCGCGGATATCGACGCGGCCGAGGACAAGGCGGAGAAACTGAAAGAGATCGAGGACCGCCTCAACAAACTGCGCTCGCCATTCCGCTCCGCCGAAAAGTTCTGGGTCGAGGAGATCATCGATCCCAGGAAGACGCGGTCGCTGCTGTGCGAGTTTGCGCGGCTGGCGGAGCCATTGCGAAAGCCAGGGCCGCCGGGGAATTTCTCGATCAGGCCGTAGGGTCAGCCTGCCCTCAGCCCGATACAATCGGGCAAAATTGATCTAGCGCAAAGCCTCGCGCCTCATTGTCTGCAAGCCTCTCGCCGATAGCACGGGGAGGAACGCCATGACAAACGCCGGAAACGCGCTGCTTTGGACAGCCATCTTTTTCGGTCTGTCGTTCGCTGCGATTTTTGCCATTTGGTTCGCCGAGCGATTGCGGGCGAGCTTAACGAGCAAGCGGTAAAGCCCGCGAGCGTCGCGATCAGGCCATAGGCAAAGCCATCGGCGTCTGTGCTCGCGCTTTGCCGCGGCAGCGATGACGTGACCTCAAAACAATAACGCGCTACGCTTCCCGGGCAAGAACAAGAGGAAGCGCCAATCGTGTACGACTTCATTATCGTGGGCGGCGGCTCGGCGGGGTCCGTGCTGGCCCACCGGCTCTCCGCGAGGAGCGCCAACAAGGTCCTGCTCTGCGAGGCCGGACAGGACACGCCGCCCGGAGACGAGCCGGCCGAGATCAGGGACAGCTATCCGGGGACGGCCTATTTCGATCCGCGCTTTCACTGGACCGAGCTCAAGGTCACGACCCAGATCGTCAGCCACAACAATCCGAACGAAGGACGTCCGCCCTTACGCAAATACGAGCAGGCACGCGTGCTTGGCGGGGGCTCCTCGATCAACGGCCAGATGGCCAACCGCGGCGCGCCGACCGACTACGACGAATGGGAAGCGCGCGGCGCTGCGGGGTGGAGCTGGAACGATGTGCTGCCCTTCTTCAAGAAGGTCGAGCGCGACCTCGATTTCGACGGTCCCTACCACGGCAAGGACGGCCGCATTCCGGTCCGCCGAATCCCCAGGGAGCACTGGACGCGGCATTCGCAGGCGTTCGCGCAAGCCTTCCAGCAGGCCGGACATCAGTTCCTGCCCGACCAGAATGGCGAGTTCGTCGATGGGTTTTTCCCGGTGACGCACTCCAACCAGGCCGAGCAACGCGTCTCGGCTGCCATGGGCTATCTCGATCGCGACACGCGCAAGCGCGCCAACCTGACGATCTCCACCAACACGCAAGTCAGGGAGTTGCTGTTCGAAGGCACGCAATGCGTCGGCGTGAAGGCCGTGGTCGACGGCCGGGAGCAGGAATTCCGCGCCCGCGAGATCATTCTCTCGAGCGGCGCCATCCATTCGCCGGCGCATCTGTTGCGCGCCGGCATCGGCCCGGTCGGTCACCTCAAGGACATGGGCATTCCCGTGCTGATGGGGCTGCAGGGCGTCGGCCAGCGCCTGATGGATCACCCCTCGATCTCGCTGTCGTCCTTTGTCCGCCGCGGCGCGCGGATGAACGAGCACACCAGGCGCCACATGCAGCTTGGCCTGCGTTACTCGTCCGGGCTCGAAGGCGTACCGAAAGGCGACATGTTCGTCGTCCTGCTCAGCAAATCGGCCTGGCACGCGGTCGGTGAGCAGATCGGATCGCTGCTGACATTCGTCAACAAGACCTATTCCGAGACCGGACAGGTCAAGCTTGCCTCGCGCGACCCGGCGGTCGAGCCGATCGTCGAGTTCAACCTGTTGTCCGACCGGCGCGACCTCGATCGGCTGATGAGCGGTTTCCGCAAGATGGCGGCCGTGCAGATGAGCGACGTCGTCAGGGCCGTGACGGACAAGCCGTTCCCGGCCTCCTATACCGACCGCGTGCGCAAGATCGGCGTGGTCAACACAAAGAATCGGATTCTCACCAAGATCGCCGCGGCCCTGATGGACGGGCCGGCTGTGCTGCGCCACTACATGATCGACAATTTCGTGGTCGAGGGCTTCACCTTCGACGACGTCATCAACGATGACGAGGCGCTGGAAGCCTTCGTGCGCAAGGCGACCATCGGCGTGTGGCACGCCTCCTGCTCGTGCCGCATGGGCCGGGCCGACGATCCGATGGCGGTGGTCGATCCAGAGGGGCGCGTCAAGGGCGTGCAGGGCCTGCGCGTCGTCGATGCCTCGATCTTCCCGGTGGTGCCGTGCGCCAACACCAATTTTCCGGTCCTGATGTCGGCGGAGAAGATCGCGGCCGCGATGATGCAGTGAGCTCGCGCGGCTTTTCGGGGCCGCGAACTGCCTTGTCCACGCTGACCGTCTAGGACCGGAACGGTTCCGCGGCAGACAGTCTGGCGGACATGCGTCCGGAGGCGGAACTTGGAACCCGGCTTGGGCGTTCTTTGCCAGATTTCGCCTTACGGCTGAGACCGGGCCGCTGACCGCGCGTCCCATCTCGGGGCCGGAGCGCACTGTCGGCGATGGAACTTCACGGGGATTCAATGATCAATTCATCAAGCCGGGTGCAAGCCAGCGACCCCGGAGAGTTGCCCAGGATTTCGACCGGCAGTGACGGCCTCGACGATATCCTCTACGGCGGGCTCGATCCCAATCGCATGTACCTCTACGAGGGTCGGCCCGGCTCGGGCAAGACCACGATGGCGCTTCAATTCCTTCTCGAGGGCGCGCGCTGCGGTGAACGCGTACTCTATATCTCCTTGTCGGAAACCAAGCGCGAGCTGGCGCTGGTTGCGCAGCGGCACGGCTGGTCGCTGCAAGGCGTCGACATCTTCGAACTGGTGCCGCCGGAGACGACGCTCGATCCGGAGCGCGAGCTCACCGTCTTCCACCCCGCCGAAATGGAGCTGAGCGAAACCACGGGCCTGATATTCAAGGAGGTCGAACGGATCAATCCCGCGCGCGTGGTGCTGGACAGCCTGTCCGAGTTACGCCTCCTTGCGCAGAACCCGCTGCGGTACCGGCGCCAGGTTCTGGCCCTGAAGCACTTTTTCACCAACCGCAATTGCACGGTCATCCTCCTCGACGATCTCTCGTCCTCCCAGGACGATCTGCAACTCCATTCGATCGCGCATGGCGTCGTGATGCTCGAACAGCTCGCCATTGATTATGGCGCAGAGCGCCGGCGGCTTCGCGTGATCAAAATGCGCGGCATTCGATTTCGCGGCGGCTTCCACGATTTCACGATCGAAGCGGGAGGGGTACATATATTCCCCCGTCTGGTGGCGGCGGAACATCACACCGCGTTCACCGGTGAGTTGACGCCCAGCGGCAATGCGGAACTCGACCAGCTCCTGGGAGGAGGGCTCGAGCGCGGCACCAGTGCGCTGCTTTTGGGCGCCGCCGGTGTAGGCAAATCTTCTCTCGCGCTGACCTATGCGATCGCTGCGGCAGATCGCGGTGAGCATACGGTGTTCTTTGCCTTCGATGAAGGTCGCGGTACGGTGGAGGCCCGGGCTCGAACGCTGGGCCTGCCCCTTGAAAACCATCTGCAGTCGGGACTCATCCGATTTAAACAGATCGATCCCGCCGAGATGTCCCCCGGCGAATTCGCCGCCAATGTGCGCAACAGCGTCGAACAGGATAACGCCCGAATTGTTATCATCGACAGTCTGAACGGCTATCTCAACGCAATGCCGGATGAGCGATTTCTCATCCTCCAGATGCACGAGCTGCTGAGCTATCTCGGACAGAAAGGCGTGCTGACCGTCCTGATCCTCGCTCAGCATGGGCTGGTCGGTCCGATGGAAACGGCTCTCGATATCAGCTATTTGAGCGATGCCGTGCTCATGCTGCGCTATTTCGAAGTCGGCGGAACGGTGCGGCGTGCGCTCTCGGTCGTGAAGAAGCGCAGCGGCAATCATGAAAATTCCATCCGCGAGTTTCGTCTTGGCAGTGCGGGCATCACGGTAGGTCCTCCGCTGACCGGATTCAGCGGTATCTTTTCCGGGAATCCGCATTACTCGGGCACAGAGATGCCGGAAGGGCTGTCGGAATGAACGCCGACCGCGATCATTGCGTTCTCGTGTTTGCTCCGATCGGCCGCGATGGACCGGCATCGGTCGAGCTTTTCCGTAGTTCGAATCTCGCAGCGATCAATTGTCGGGGTCTGCCTGAACTGGTCAGCGAGATGTCGGCGGGCGTGGGCGCGGTCCTTCTCGCCGAGGAGGGTCTGTTCGGGAAGGATACCCAGCCGCTGGCACATTGGATCGAGCGGCAGCCGCCCTGGTCCGACCTGCCCTTTGTCATTCTCACCAGCCACCGGGAGCAGCCGGCGGTGGTTGCCTGGCGCCGCAGCATCGTCGAGACACTTCGCAACGTTTCGCTGCTTGAACGCCCGGTTCAGCCGATCACGCTGACGAGCGCAATTCAATCCGCAATGCGGGCCCGCCGGCGGCAATATGAAATTCGGACCTTGCTGCAGGCGCGCGAGCGGACGGCCCAGGAGCTCGAGAAGCTCGTGGTCGAGCGCACCCGTGCCCTCGAGGAGGCCAACAAGCATCTGCGGGCCGAAATGGAAGAGCGCGCCCGCGTCGAGGAGACCCTTCGTCAGGCCCAGAAGATCGAAGCCATCGGGCAATTGACCGGCGGAGTAGCGCACGACTTCAACAATCTGCTGATGGTGATCTCCGGTGGATTGGACATGCTCGACCGGCAGACCGATCCTGATCGGCGGCGGCGCCTGTTGGAAGGAATGGTTCAGGCGGCGCAGCGTGGTGCCGGCCTGACCAGGCAGCTTCTGGCTTTTTCACGGCGGCAGAAGCTCCGGCCCGAGGCCGTCGACATCCCGGCGCAGATCGGCGGCATGCGCGAATTGCTCGATCGGAGCCTGAGAGGCGACGTTCACGTCGAGTTCGATTTTCCGGAGGGGCTTTGGCCGGTGGAGGTCGATCCGGGAGAGCTCGAACTGGTCGTTCTCAACCTGGCGGTCAACGCCCGCGACGCGATGCCGAACGGCGGCACGATCGTTGTCCGTGGCGAGAACCTGGCCGGCCTGAACGAGAACGAGATCGCGGGCGATTACGTTCGTCTGTCCGTGGTCGACAGGGGCGTTGGAATGAGCCCCGAGATCCTGGCGCGGGTCTTCGAACCGTTCTTCACGACCAAGGATGTCGGGAAAGGCTCGGGCCTGGGGCTTGCCCAGGTTCACGGATTTGCGACGCAGTCACGCGGGATGGTTCGCATAAAATCGATCGTCGACGAGGGCACCAGCATCGAGCTCTACTTGCCGCGATCCAGGAATATCCCTTCGGGTGAACGGCATCTCATCGACCTGAACAGGGCTCGGCCCAAGAAGGCCAATCATGGCCGGGTTCTCCTCGTCGAAGACGACGACGAGGTCGCCGCGCTGGTCAGCGAGATGCTTGCGCAGCTCGGTTACCAGGTCACGCGCGCGGCCAGCGCTGCGGCGGCGCTCGGTGCCCTAGCGGACGGCCGCTCCGTCGATCTGGTGTTTTCCGATATCATGATGCCGGGCGGCATGAACGGTGTCGAGCTCGCGTCCGAGATCAAGAGACGGCGAAGCGACATTCCGGTCTTGCTGACGAGCGGATACGCCGAAGCCGCGGTTCGCGACGCCGAAACAGCCGGGATCCGGATCCTGTCGAAACCCTACCACATCGACGAGCTCGCCGCAGCGCTCAGTGCTGCAAAATCGGACTTTCGAATCAGAGCGGAAACCAAGCGCTCCGGGGCGTCGTGATGGGGGCTGTGGCATCGCCTCGACAAGCCGCACTCTATCGGGCGCTGCCGATTTGGCTAGTGAATGATCTGGTTTAGAAAAGCCTTCGCTCGTTCCGTGCGAGGATCTCGAAAGAATGTTTCCGGATCCGCTTCCTCGATGATGTTTCCGCGATCCATGAAGACCACTCGGTCGGCGACCTCCCGGGCAAATCCCATTTCGTGCGTCACGCACACCATCGTCATTCCCTCTTTCGCCAACTCGACCATGGTTTCCAGTACCTCCTTGACCATCTCGGGGTCGAGAGCCGATGTCGGTTCGTCGAACAGCATGATCTTGGGCTGCATGCACAGCGCTCGCGCGATGGCGACACGTTGCTGCTGACCGCCCGACAATTGCGCGGGATACTTGTCGGCCTGATCCTGAATGCGGACCTTCCGCAGCAGGCCGAGTGCGCGATCGCGCGCTTCAGACTGCGAAATCCCGCGAACCTTAATTGGAGCCAGCATGCAGTTTTCCGCGACGGTGAGGTGCGGAAATAGGTTGAAGCTTTGAAATACCATCCCGACTTCACAACGTACGCTGTTGATGTCGGCGATGCGGTTGGTCAGCTCGACACCATCGACGATGATCCTGCCTGCATCGTGCTTCTCGATATGGTTGATGCACCGGATAAGGGTGGACTTGCCGGAGCCTGATGGTCCGCAGAGCACGATCTTCTCGCCCTTGTCGACCTTGAGGGTGACGTCGTTCAGCGCGGTGAATGCGCCGAACCGCTTCGTCACGTTCTCGACGACGACGATCTCGGCGGGCCGTGTGGCATTGCGGACAGTCGCTTGAGGCATGTTCGTCTCCCAAATGCGGGGCCATTTGGTACCCCGATGGTCAGCGGGCAGCGGCAACAGCATATCGCTTGCGAAGGATGGCGACGCACTGGGACGCCGCAGAGCTGATGACGAGATAGGCTACTGCTATGACGAGGTACATTTCGACGAGGCGGCCGTTGAGCTGCGCGAGCTTGGAGGCCGCACCGAGAAGATCCGTCAACGACAGGACGTAGACGAGAGACGTGTCCTGAAACAGGATGATCGTCTGGCTCAGGATAATCGGACTTGCCACCCGCAGGACCTGCGGGAGGACAATCTGGCGGTAGGTGTCGTAGGTGGACAGCGCGAGGGCTTGGCAGGCCTCAAACTGGCCCTTGTTCACGGCGCGCAGTCCAACGCGGATGATCTCGGAATAGTAGGCCGCCTCAAACAAGCCGAAAGTGATGAAGGCGGTATAGGTGGCGCCGATCGGGATGGGGCGGCCGTTGCCGCTAAGGTGCCCGAGCACGATCGGCACCAGGAAGAAAAACCAGAATAGAACGAGGATCAGCGGGATCGATCGGATGATCGCGACGTAGCCGCGGATGATCTGGGCAACCACGGGAAGCTCGAAGTGCTGCGCCAGCGCAAGGCAGGTTCCGAGAATCATGCCGATGGCGAACGCGGCGGCCGTGAGCGACAGCGAGAACAGCAGGCCCGACCAGAGATAGGGCCATGATTGCGCGACGATCGAGAAATCGAGGGCGTTCATTTCGCGGCTCCCATCACGCCGGGCAAGGCGCCTTGCTCCACTTCGCCGGCGAGATCCTGGTCAGCCGGGAGCGTGGCGGGCGCGCTACCCGGAATCCGGACCGCTCTGTCGATCAGCGCCATGGCTTGATAGGCAATCAGTGCCAGACAGAGATAGACGATGGTCGCCGCGCCAAAGGCAGTGAATGTCTGGAACGTCGCTTCACTGATCTGGCGTGCCTGGGCGGTCAGCTCCATCAAACCGATCGTGAGTGCGACGGAGGTGTTCTTGTAGATGCCCATCACCTCGCTGGTGAGGCTCGGCACGATGAGGCGCAAGGCCTGCGGCACGATGACGTGTCGATAGGTGAGGTAACCGCTGAGGCCGAGGGCGTTGGCGGCTTCGAGCTGTCCTTTTGGGAGCGCCTCGATGCCGGCCCGGACCTGCTCGGCTATGCGGGAAGCCGTGTAGAGCCCGAGGCAAAGAAGTGCCGGGAAGAACGATGCCCATGGCGGCGGGATCTGCTTGATTGCATCTCCGATTGCGCTCGGCACCACCTCCGGGAAAACAAAATACCAGAGGAACATCTGCACAAGGACAGGGATGTTCCGGAATATCTCGACATAGAGCCGGGCCGATATCGCGAAGACGCGATTTTGCACCGTGCGGCCCACGCCGACGATCACCCCGATGCCGAAGGCGATCCACCAGCCGAAGAAGGCGAGAGCGAGTGTCCAACCGAGGCCCGACAGCAGCCAGTCGATATAGCGCTGGCCGTCCGCCGTCTGTTCAAAAAGCACTCCGAACATCGCGAGTCCTCAAAGTTGCAGGTGCGGACGAGGATGACCTGGCGAGACGATCGGCTCCGTCAGTCAGTCGACAGAATCGCTGGGATGCGCGATCCGGCCCATCAATTCGTCGGTGAGCGGAAATGCGAGATTCTCACCCTTGGGCGGGATCGGCTTGGTGAACCATTTTGCGTAGGTCTTCTCGAATTGGCCTGATGCCATTTGCTTGGAGAGAACGTCGTCGACGAGTGCCTTGAAGCCGGCATCGCCCTTCGTGAACATCAGCCCGTAGTAGATCTTCGCGTAACCCTCGGGAAGGAACAGGAGTGCGTCCGGATTCGGCGCCGCAGCCTTCAGCCCGGCGAGGAGAATATCGTCCTCCATGAAGGCGGCCGCACGGCCGGTGTTCAACATGAGGAACGATTCCGCATGGTCCTTGGCTTGGACGATGTTGAGGCCGAGCTGTTCCTTGGCGTTGACGCCCTGCGCGAAGCCGACCGCGTTGGAGCCCTGGGTGACGACGATCGTCTTGCCTTTCAGGTCGCCGGCGGTCTTGACGCCACTGGCGGCTTTGACCAGCCATCGCGGCTGGCTGACGAACGTGGCGACCGAAAACGAGACCTGTTCCTGCCGCTTCTTGTCATTCGCGGTGCCGCCGCATTCGATGTCGACGGTCCCGCTCTGGATCAGCGGTATCCGGTTCGACGAGTTCACCGGGGTGAAACTGACCTTGAGATTGGGCAATCTCAGCTCCTCCTTGACGCGATCGACGATCGCCGCGCAGAGATCGAGCGAGAAACCGACGGGCTTCTGGTCGGGCCCGAGGTACGAGAACGGTATTGAGGCCTCACGGTGACCGATCGTAATCGAACCGCTGGATTTGATCTTGTCCAGCGTCGGGCTATCCGCCGCCGCGGAGGGGCTTGCGTTGCTAACTAAGAGCGCCGGGAGAAGTCCCAATACCTGAACGAGCTGTTTCATGGTTTTTGTCATCCCATCGTTTGTCAAATTCAAGCTGCAACCGAAGGGCGTCCGAGCCCTCGCCGGCGAATGACGTCGATCAGGCGATCGATATCCGTCGCGGTGTTGAACATGCCGAGCGAGACGCGGATGCCGTCACGTTCGGGCGAAACCCGCACGCCGTTCTCCTCGAAATGCCCGAGCCAGTCCGCTGCGGGCAGGGCGATGACGTAGATGTGCGGAGCGCGGTGTTGTCGCTCGTGCGGGCCAACCAGGCGGACGTCCAATTCGTCCAGGCGCGCGATCAGGTGATCGCCGAGGTCGAAGCAGTGGTTCTGGATGTTCTGCACCCCGATCTGCTCGATCATGTCGAGGGAAGCACCCAGAGCATGGATCGCGGGCAGATTGAAATTGCCAAGTTCGAAGCGCCTGGCGGTCGCAGAGGGCGCCATTTTGTCGGGACACGCGATGAGGTCGCTGGGGATATCGGCGAGGCTCGCGGCCGCCATATAGGTCGGTTCCAGCTCTCGAAGGGATTTGTCCCAATAGAGAAGCCCGAGGCCTTGCGGAACGAGCAATCCCTTGTGGCTGCCGGAGCCGATGAAGCTGGCGCCGATCGCCTTCGCATCAACAGGTACGACGCCGATCGCCTGCATCACATCGACGACAAAGTAGAGCTTCTTCCTGGCGCACATCGCGCCGACGCTCTCGATGTCAAAGCGGTGACCGGCATGGAAGGTCACATGCGACATCGAGATTGCGCGCGTCTTGTCGTCAATGAAGGGAGCAAAGCTGTCGGCATCGACGATATCCGTCATCGGAATGAAGCGAATTTCGACGCCCTTCCGTTGCAGATTGAGGAACGCGTAGGCGTTGTTCGGATGATCGCCGTGGACCATCAGGACATTGTCACCGGCCTGGAGCGGCAATGCGTTTGCCGCGATGTTCATGCTTTCCGACGTGTTTTTCGTGAAGGCGATCTCATCGGCAGTCACGCCGAGAAAGCGAGCGACCTTGGCGCGGGTCTGCTCCACCCGGTCGAGCCAGACGCTCTTCGGGCCAGCCGTCTCGAAGCCCTCGCGAAGGAAGAGCTCGATCGCGGCTCTCACCGGGCGCGCGAGCGGCGTTTGAAATCCCGAGTCCAGATAAACCATCCGTTCAACGGCAGGGAATTCCTTCCTCACGGCGTCCACGTCGTAGTGACGAGACATACACATCTCCTGTTGAGCGCGCCGTCGGACTTGGCGGTCGGCCATGCGACGAAGCGACATTTCGAAACGGCGAGACCGCGCTGCACAAGTTCTAGTCAATCGCCGACAGCGCCAAGAATATGAGCTTTCCGGATTTGGACAAATGGAATTGTCGAATATCAATAGATTTTATTCCGAAAAATGATAATTATTGGATGCAGTGTATTTTGCTGCCAATCCCAACCGGTAGGGAAATGACGAAGCAAGTTGAGAGGGATGGACCCTTGGACCGCGCCCTCGCGATCGTTCGGCATGTGGCTGACCAACGCAAAGCCGTCTCAGCGGCAGAGATCGCCAAGGCTCTCTCGCTGCCTCTTCCAACGGCGCACAGGTTGATCGGAAATCTTGAAGGCCGCGGACTGCTTCAGAAGGCGTTGGGGACCAAGCGTTACGTTGTGGGTAATCAACTCGTCACGCTATCCGCGACTGTGATCGGAGCGGCCTTCCGCACAGCGCGGCGGCACGCGGTGCTTCGAGCGGTCGCGGCAGAAATCGGTGAACAATGCGAGATCGGCGTCGTGCGCGATAATTCCGTCGCCTATGTGGACAGCGTTCGCGTTTCGGAGCCGCAAGGTCTTCAGTTCAATCCGGGAGAAGCGGCGCCGCTACACTGCACGTCCACCGGAAAGATCTACATGAGCGGATTGCCCGAGCGGACGCGGGTGAAGCTGTGCCACGCACTCGCTCTGATCAAATTCACTGAAACGACGATTGTCGATGTCCACGCGCTAATGAAGGTGCTCGAAGAGACGCGGCAGCGCGGCTGGGCCAAAACGAACGAAGAGTACGTGAAAGGCGTGGTGGGGTGTGCCGTGCCCATCCTGTCCCCGGATCGAGAGCTGATCGCTTGCCTGGGCGTCTCCGTGCCGGTGGCACGCGTCAGCTTCGTCGAGTTGGACCGGTTCATAGGCCCGCTGCAAAAGGCTGCCGCTCTGCTGTCGGAGACCATTTTGCAGGTTGATGACGATGATGACGCAGATGCCCGACGATGACATCCTGCTCCTGTTTTGCCCGACGAGTCAAATCGTTTTCGGTAAAACGTAAGTCATTGATTTGCCACGCCCCGGCTACTGTGCATGGGGTTGTTTTCGCACTTTTTGTTTGAGCGCGCCCCGCGGGGCGCGTTGCTCACGCGCTTTCCGTCTCCCGGTGCACATCGTGCACCACCAGCCCCATGCCTTCGTCGGGCATCTTGATCCAGTCGCGGCGCTTGAGGGTGCGCTTGGTGTCTTCGTAGCCGGAGGTCCAGTGCTCGCGCATCGAGGTGCCCGAGAATTCGTGGTCCTTGGCGTCGCCTTCATAGGCCTTCTGCTGGTAGATCAGATGCAGGATCGCGATCTCCGGCATGTGGCGCAGGCTCGACTTGAGTTTGCGCTCCTCCTCGGAGAGCTGCTCGTCGGGCAGCTTCGCCAAGGCCTTGTAGAGCAGGACCTTGAGGTTGTGGGTGCGGCGGTAGACGTCGGTGTTGTGGCGGGTGCGCGAGGAATACATGATGTCCTTGTGGCGGGCCATCACGTCCTGGATCGAGCGCGGCAGCACGCCCCGCGCGCTGAACAGGTCGACCTGGAACACCAGCGAATTGAGCGCGTCCTCCTGGTCGAGCAGGTGCTGGAGCGGCGTATTGGAGACGATGCCGCCGTCCCAGAAATGATCGGTGCCGATCCGTACCATCGGCAGTGCCGGGGGCAGGGCGCCGGAAGCCATGATGTGCTCCGGCTCGATCTCGTCATGGGAATTGTCGAAATAGATGAAATTGCCGGAGAGCACGTTCACGGCGCCGACTGCGAAGCGAACCTTCTTCTCGTTGATGAGGTCGAAGTCGACGAGTTCGAGCAGGCTCTCCTTCAGCGGCATCGTGTCGTAATAGCTGGTGGCGGTCCGGGCTCCGACCGGGCTGAGCCATGGATTGACTTGATGCGGGCTGAAGAAGCCCGGCTGGCCCATCGCCGACGTCATCCAGGCGCTGGTGAGATTGCGCCACTGGCGAAAGATGTCGCCGTCAGGCGTGTAGTGCCAGATCTTGCGGTTGGTGATGCGCTCCCAGAAAATGCGCAGCGCCTCGAGCCGCTTCTCCGGCTTGTTGCCGGCGATGATGGCGGAGTTGATCGCGCCGATCGAGACGCCGCAGACCCAGTCGGGCTCGATGCCGGCCTCGTGCAGCGCCTGGTAGACGCCGGCCTGATAGGCGCCGAGCGCGCCGCCACCTTGCAGCACCAGCGCGACGCGGTCGCAGCGCTCGGGCCGCCAGCCTCGTGAAGAAGGCTGATGTGTCTGATATGTGCGGGCGTCCATGGTCGGTGCTCCCTGTTTCGCCAAACGATTGCGTCCGGCGGTGACGGCGTAATGACAATTCTGGCGCCGATGCATCGCTTGCATGCACCATGATCGCCTTGGGAATGGCTGCGGTCGTGCGGCTGACGGAAATCCTTCACATCGCAGTCAATGACGGCGGCTAGCACTCTGCATCGCCGCCTGACGCCGCCGGGTGGGCATCACGTGAGCGCCACGAGAGGAGAGACCAGCGATGCGCAGGGAAGATTTGCTGAGACTTCCGTCGATGCCGGCGGCCGGGCCGAGCTATCCGGCCGGGCCCTATCGCTTCGTCAACCGCGAATTCCTCGTCATCACCTACGAGACCGATCCGGACCTCATCCGCGCCGGCCTGCCTGAGCCGCTGGAGCCGATCGATCAGCCGATCGTGCATTACGAATGGATCAGGATGCCGGACTCGTCCGGCTTTGGCAGCTACACCGAATCCGGCCTCGTCATCCCCGCGCGCCTGCACGGCGAGGAGGTCAACTTCGTCTCGCAGATGTATCTGGACGATGATCCGCCGATCGCCGCCGGCCGCGAGATCTGGGGCTTTCCCAAGAAATACGCTCATCCCAAACTCGAGATCGTCAAGGACACGCTGACGGGCACGCTGGAATATGCCGGCCAGCTCGTCGCCATGGGCACGATGGGTTACAAGCACGAGAGCATGGCCGGCAACGGCGATCTCACCCGCGCCACGCTGTCGAAGACGCAGATCAATCTGAAGATGATCCCCGGCGTCGACGGTCGCCTCGAGGTCTGCCAGCTGGTCGCGATCAACCTCACCGACATCGTGCCGAAGGGCTCCTGGATGGGGCCCGGCCGGCTGCATCTGGTGCCGCATGTCAACGCGCCCGTCGCTGATTTCCCGGTCCGCCGCTGCCTCGGCGCGCATCATTACATCGCCGACCTGACGCTGCCGTTCGGCCGCGTCGTGCACGACTACATCAGGGAAGCCGAGGCGGCGGCCTCGACCGGGTTGGCGGCCGAGTAGGGCGTCATCATCAAACTGTAACAATGCCGTAATTGAGTACCCGCGTGGGTCCGGAAGATGCGTCAGCCATCTTCCGGAGCGGGGCATTCGTTGACGGTTGGGGTTGGTCATGGCTGAGCCGGCAGAGCGTGTCAGCGCGATATCGGATTCCGTGTCTGGCATTCCCGGCCTGGTGTGGGCGTTCCGCCTCCACAGCGACGGCGGTGCCGAAGCGCTGCCGATCGACCAGCCGATCGAGTTCAGTCACGACGGCCGGCTCTGGCTGCATTTCAACCTCACGGACACGCGTTCACGGCCGTGGATCGCCGCGTCACAGCTGCCGCCGCTTGCGCGCGAGCTCTTGCTGTCCAACGACACCTTCCAGCAGCTTCACGTCATCGATCACTGCATCTACGGCGTGTTCTCCGACCTCGTACGCGACATCGGCAGCGCGACGGAGGAGACCGCGTTCCTGCGCTTCGCCATGACCGAGCGGCTCCTGATCAGCGGCCGCCATCAGGCGCTGTGCTCGGCGGACGCGACACGCCGGGTGCTCGAAGGCGGCTACCGCGTCGACAATGTCGCCCATCTCCTCGAAAAGATCGTCGACGAGGTCGCCGACACGCTTGATAGGATGGCCGACAAGCTCGGCCAGGAGATCGACGAGATCGAGGAGCGGATTCTGGCCGACGACGCCAAGCCGGAGATGCGCCGCAATCTCGGCCGGCTGCGCCGGACCTGCGTCAGGCTGCATCGCCAGCTCACCGGCCTGCGTACGCTGTTCCATCGCCTCGACCAGAAGAACACCGACCACCTGTCGCCGGACCTGCGTATCCAGGCCGGCAAGCTGGCGCAGCGGCTGGACGGCCTTGACCACGATATCGTCGAGCTGCGCGAACGCAGCCGCCTGCTCGAGGAGGAGCTGCGTTTCAAGAACGAGGAGCAAAGCAACAACCACCTCCACACGCTATCGATCGTCACTTCGCTGTTGCTGCCGCCGACGCTGATCACCGGTATCTTCGGCATGAACACCAAGGGCCTGCCGCTGACCGATGTCGAGAGCGGATTTTTCTGGGCGGCGCTCCTGATGGCCTCGTCGGTCGGTGCGGCCTATCTCTTCATGCGGCGTAGCGGCATCTTCAAATAGCGTACGCCAGCCGGTATCAGCCGTGATCGCGAGTGCACATCGATTTTTGCTGCGATATGCGGCTGCCATTGCGCTGGCCTGGACAGTGGCAGGCACGAGCGCGTTCGCCGGCGCCAAGGACGAAAGCGCGGCGGGGTGGCTCGCTCCGAAATGGTTCAACGACTGGCATGACGGCCTCGCCGACAAGGGCCTGAATTTCGGCGCCACCTACATCGCCGACAACATCGGCAATGTGTCGGGTGGCGTTAAGCGCGGCGCCATCCATTTCGGCCGGCTTGATCTGTCGGTCGATGCCGATCTCGACAAGCTGGTCGGTTGGACCGGTGGCCGCTTTTACGCCAATGCCTTCGTGATCTACGGGCGAGGTCTGAGCCGCAACTACGTCATGAATCTCGCCACCATCAGCGAAATCGAGGCGCTGCCGGACCAGCGGCTCTACAATGCCTATTTCGAGCAGAGCTTCTTCAACGACCGCTTGAACATCAGGGCCGGCCAGCAGGCCGCCGATGTCGAGTTTTTCGACAGCCAGACCGACGATCTCTTCATCAACGGCACCTTCGGCTGGCCGGCGATCAAGGCATCCAACCTTCCGGCCGGCGGGCCGGCGCCGCCGATCGCGGTGCCCGGCATTCGCATCAAGGCCGCGCTGACGGATCAGATCACGGCGTTCGGTGCTGTCTTCAACGGCGATCCGTCAGGACCTGGCGATGCAGATCCGCAGCTTCGCGACCATCATGGTCTCGCCTTTCGCGTCAACGACCCGCCGTGGGTGATCGGGCAGGTTCGCTTCAACTACGCCATCGATATCGGCGGCCGTCCGCTCGCCGGCAATGTCACGCCGGGTGCCTGGAAGCATTATGGCTCCTTCGACAGCCAGCGCTTGACGGCGGAGGGACAGTCGATCGCCGATCCCGGCGGAAGCGGCATTCCGGCGAAGCTTCGCGGCAATTACGGAATCTTCGCGGTCATCGAGCAGGTGCTCTACCGCCCGCCGGAGGTCAGGGACAACAGCACGTCGGCCTCGATCCCGGGTGTCACCGCGTTCGGCCGCATCGCCTACAGCCCGCCGGACCGCAACCTGATTGATCTCTATATCGACGGCGGCATCGGCTTCGTCGGTTTCGTTCCCGGTCGACCGCTCGATCGCTTCGGCGTGGCGGCGGCCTACATGCGGATCTCGAACACTGCGCGTCATCTCGACGTCGATACCCAATTCTTCACCGGCATCCAGAGCCCGGTGCGCAGCAACGAAACCCTGATCGAGATGATCTACGAAGCGCATGTCAAGCCGGGCTGGCTGGTCGCGCCGTACTTCCAATATGTGTTCCGTCCATCGGGCGGCATCCCGGACCCGAACGATTCGAGCGGTGTCGCGCGGATCGGTGACGCCGCAGTCTTCGGCGTCACCACCACGATCAGGTACTAAGCCATCGCGGCCTGCGGCTTTGGCTTCGGTTGTCGCGACAGCGTCAGCACGATCAGCGAGGCGAACACGCAGAGCGCGCCGGCGATGAAGAAGGCGGGCAGGTAGCTCTGATAGACCGTACGCGAGAAACCCGCGCCGAAGGCGGCGGTGCCCGCGCCGAGCTGGTGGCCGGCAAAGATCCAGCCGAACACCAGATTGGCGCGCTCGGGTCCGAATTTCTGCGCGGTCAAGCGCACCGTGGGCGGCACGGTTGCGATCCAGTCGAGCCCGTAGAACATCGCGAAGATCGAGAGCCCATAGAACGAGAAATCGCTGAAAGGGAGGAAGATCAGCGAGAGCCCGCGCAGGCCGTAATACCAGAACAGCAAATAGCGGTTGTCGTAGCGGTCCGACAGCCAGCCCGACATGATGGTGCCGAAGAAATCGAAGATGCCCATCGCAGCCAACAGGCCCGCGGCCTGCACCTGGGGGATGCCGAAATCGAGGCACATCGGAATCAGATGCACCTGCACGAGGCCATTGGTGGATGCGCCGCAGACGAAGAACGTCGCGAACAGAACCCAGAACGCGCTGCTCTTCGAGGCGTCGCGCAGCGTGCCGAGTGCAACGCCGGTGATCGAGCCGTGGGTGACCGGCGCGGCGGGCAGGGGCTCTGCGCCTTCGTCGCCGAAGGGGCGCAGGCCGACGTCGCTCGGGCGGTCGCGCATCGCGAGCAGGACCGCGAGGGCGGAAACACCGAGCGCGATGCAGACGAAGCCGAGCGCAACCCGCCAGCCGAAACGTTCGGTGAGGCTTGCCAGCAGCGGCAGGAACACGAGCTGACCGGTGGCGACACTCGCGGTCATGATACCGACGACGAGGCCGCGCCGCGCCGCGAACCAGCGCGTCGCGATGGTGGCGCCCAGCACCAGCGCAGTCATGCCGGTGCCGATCCCGATCACCACACCCCACAGCGCGACGAGCTGCCAGACCTCTGTCATGCCGAGCGAGAGCACCAGCGCCGAGACGACGATGAGCTGCGCGGTCAGCGTGACGTTGCGCAGGCCGTAGCGGTTGAGCAGGGCAGCCGCGAACGGCGCCATCAGCCCGAACAGGATGAAGCGGATCGACAGTGCGGAGGAGATCTCCGCCGTGCTCCAGCCGAACTCCTTCTGAAGCGGAACGATGAACACGCCGGGCGCGCCGACCGTGCCGGCGCTGATCAGCGCCGTGAGGAAGGTTACGCCGACCATCACCCAGCCGTAATGGATATTGCGGCGGCCGAGTGCTGCCGCGAGCCAGTTCGAGATCATTGGGCCTCAATCTTGAAGGGCAGGCGAGAGACCTGCGCGAGTTTGCAGAATGGCACGGGACGCGTCTGTCGAAAATGACAGAGTTCCCTCACTTCCGGACTTTCACGTCAGTGCGTCAAGCGCTCCACCGCGATCGCAGTGGCTTCGCCGCCGCCAATGCAGAGCGCCGCGATACCGCGCTTGAGGTTTCGCGCCTCGAGCGCATGTAGCAGCGTCACGATCAGCCGTGCGCCGGTGGCGCCGATGGGATGGCCGAGCGCGCAGGCGCCGCCGTTGACGTTGAGCTTGTCGCGGGGAATGCCGAGATCGCGCTGCGCCGCCATCGCCACCACGGCAAAGGCCTCGTTGATTTCGAACAGATCGACATCGTCGGCGCTCCAGCCGACCTTGTCGAGCAGCTTGCGGATTGCCGGGATCGGCGCCGTGGTGAACCATTGCGGCTCCTGGCTGTGGGTGGCGTGGCCCTTGATCTCGGCCAGAGCCGGCAGGCCGCTGCGATCGGCGAGCGAGCGCTTCGTCAGGACCAGCGCAGCGGCGCCGTCGGCGTTGGCGGAAGAGGCCGCCGGCGTGATGGTGCCGTTGGCGCGGAACGCCGGCTTCAGCCCGGGGATCTTCGCGGGATCGACCTTCAGCGGATGCTCGTCATTGGCGACGATGCGGGGACCTGCCTTCTCGCTCAGCGTGATCGGCGCGATCTCGGCCTTGAACGCGCCGCCCTCGACCGCCTTGCGCGCGCGGCTGAGCGTTTCCATCGCATAGGCGTCCTGGTCCTTGCGGGTGAACTGATAGGCTTCGGCGGTGGCCTCGCCGAAATCGCCCATGGAGCGGCCGGTCTCGTAGGCGTCTTCGAGGCCGTCCATCATTATGTGGTCGATAATGCGGTCGTGGCCGGCGCGATAGCCGCCACGCGCCTTGGCGAGCAGATATGGCGCGTTGCTCATGCTTTCCATGCCGCCGGAGACGACGATCTCGGCCGAGCCGGCGCGAATGATATCGTGCGCCAGCATGGTCGCTTTCATGCCGGAGCCGCAGACCTTGTTGACGGTGGTGGCGCCGGTGGCGTCGGGCAGGCCGGCGGCACGCGCAGCCTGGCGCGCCGGGGCCTGGCCCTGGCCCGCGGGAAGGACGCAGCCCATGAAGACCTCGTCGACCTTCTCCGGCGCAAGCTTGGCACGCTCGAGTGCCGCGCCGATCACGTGCGACCCGAGCTTGTGCGCGGCCAGCGGCGACAGCTCGCCCATGAAACGGCCGAGCGGACTGCGGACGGCGGAGACGATGACGACGGGATCGGCGGCTTCGGCCATGGGGAAGGCTCCCTCAGATGTCAGAATGTAAGATTATGATCATCATATGATGCGGCGCAAAAAATGCAACCGCGTCCGGCATGAGAAATTGTCGTGGGTCAGATGAGATTTGCTCGTTCGAACGGACGAGGCGGAGAGCCTAGCGTTTCCGATTCACAAACGCGCCCATCAGCCGCGTCGGCTCGTCCGTCAGGAACGACTCGCCGAAGACTTTGACGCTCAAATCCACCGACTCCGTCAGCGGCAGTTCCTCCCATTGCCGCAGCAGTGCCTTCTGCGAGCGCAGCGCCTCGGGGCCGCATTCGAGCAGGGCCTTCACGAGGTGCTCGACCTCGGCATCGAGCCCACCCTCCGGCGCGACCTTGTCGACCAGTCCCCACGCCAGAGCCGTCGCCGCGTCGATGTTCTCAGCAGTCATCACCAACCAGCGCGCGCGGGCCCACCCGATCAGGCGCGGCAGCAGCGCGGCATGGATCACCGAGGGAATGCCGACGCGCACCTCCGGCATGCCGAAATGCGCGTCATGCGCCGCGATCCGGAAATCGCAGGCGGCAGCGACTTCGAGCCCGCCGCCGAGGCACCAGCCGGGCATGCGCGCGATCATCGGGGCCGGAAAGGCGCGCACCGCCTCGCAGAGGTCGCGCAGGCGGCTGATGAAAGCTTCGGCGGACTTCTGGTCGAGCCCGGCCATCTCCTTGATATCGGCACCGCCGATCATGCTCTTCTCGCTCTGGCCGCGCAGCACCACAACCCGGATGCTGCGGTCCGACGAGAGCTGCTGCAAGCCTTTGCGCACCGCTTCGGTGACGGGCGAGCCCAAAATGTTCAGCGAGCCGGCGTTGCAGATCGCGACATGAACGACGCCGCGCGCATCGCGCGTCACGCCGCAGTGGTGGTTGAGCATTTCCATGAGAGGATCTCTGAGTTTCGTGGACGTGCGAATACGCCGGTCGGGATCACACTTCCGGGCCGAATTACATTGCTTGTCAAGCGGGCGGGGAGGGAGTTGCCAGCACGAAATCCGCAGCATAGTATGATGGAAATCATACAAAGAGGCCGTGGTGACCAACATCGATCAACTCGACCTGTTTTCGCCCGTGCAGAGGCGCGAGCGGGTGGTGGAGTGGCAGGTGCCTGCGCCGGTTGCGAAAGTGGCAATGGGCCTGTCAGGCATGGACGCGATGCTAGGCATCCGCGACGGACGGTTGCCGCCGCCACCCTTTGCCAAGCTGATCGGCTTCGTCATGGCCGTGGTCGAGCCGGGCCGAATCGTCATGGAACTCGATCCGCGCGAGGACCTCGAGAACACCATCGGCCTCCTGCACGGAGCCACTGCCGCCGCGCTGATCGACACCGCCATGGGGTGTGCGATCTCGACCAGGCTGGAGTCCGGGCAGGGCTCCGTCACCCTCGATCTGAAAATGACCTTCCTGCGTCCGCTCTCGGTCCGGTCCGGGCTGATCGCAGCCGAAGGCAAGGTGATCAAGCTGGGACGCCAGACCAGCTACACCGAGGGCTTCGTGCGGGACGGTAAGGGGGCACTTGCGGTGCACGCAACGGCGACCTTTTCCATGATCGGCAACAATTTTACCGGGAATTAATGCGCCGTCCGGCCGATATCCGTGTTATTAGATGACCTCCGACATCCAATGAGATCCGCATGCGCTATTCCCGGGAACACAAGCAGGAAACCCACGACCGCATCGTGAAGAAGGCCTCCGTGCGGCTGCGCGAAAAGGGCGCCCACGGCATAGGCGTCGCCGACCTCATGAAGGAAGCGGGCCTGACCCATGGCGGCTTCTACGCCCATTTCGATTCCCGCGAGGCGCTTGTGATCGAGGCATTCGACTACGCGATGAATCGCTCGATGGAGCACTGGCGCAAGCAGTCCGATCAGGTCGCGCCGGAGAAGCAGCTTCCCCAGATCGTCGAGACCTATCTCTCGACGGTGCATCGCGACAACCCCGGTCACGGTTGCTCGATCCCCGCGCTCGGCGCCGAGATCGCCCGCGAGAGCCCGAAGACGCGAAAGGCCTTTGCCGGCAAGCTCGACGAGATGATCGAGATGATCACGGACTTCATCCCGAATCTGCCGCGCAAGGCTGCGCGCAAGCAGGCGATCGCGACCCTGGCGACCATGGCTGGCACCATGTTGCTCGCGCGCATCGCCGGCTCGAGCGAGCTATCGGACGAGGTGCTGAAGACGGGCAAGGACAGCGCGCTGGACGGCGCGCGCCGCGAGCCGAAGGCTGCGGTTGCGAAGAAGGCGAAGCAGAGTTAGCGAAAGCCAGAGGCTCCGGACGTTATCGTGAGGAGACCGCACAGCGGTCGTCTCGAAGGATGGCCGCGGGTGAGATGTGGCCTGCATGGTTCGAGACGGCGCTCCGCGCCTCCTCACCATGAGGTGAGGCAGTCGTGCTCCCCTGCAAATTCTACCTTCCCGCAAACAACGCCCGCTCGCGCTCAACGATCTCGCCGATGTAATCCGCCACCGCACGGATCCGCGCGAGGTCCTTGCTGTCGGCGTGCATCAGCATCCAGAAGGTGCGGGTGATCGAGACCTCTTCCGCCAGCACCGCAATCAGCTGCGGATAGTCGGCCGCCATGAAATGCGGCAGGACGGCAATACCGAAGCCGGCGAGCGTGGCGTTGAGTTGCGCGATCAGATTGGCGCTGCGCAACCGTGCGGAGATCTTCGGCGACACCTGCGGCAAATAGTCGAGCTCGGGCGTGAACAAGAGCTCCTCGATATAGCCGACGAATCGATGGTGCGGCAGCACCTCGCGCGAGGTGATTTTCGGGAAGCGGTCGAGATAGGCGGGCGCGGCATAGAGTCCGAGCCGGTAGTCGAGCAGCTTGCGGCCGACGATGCGGCCTTCCTTCGGCATGGTCAGGCTGATGGCGATATCGGCCTCGCGCTTGGAGAGGCTGAACAGCCGCGCGGTGGCCACAAGTTGCAGGTCGAGATCGGGATACCGGTCCGCGAACGGCGCCAGTCGCGGCGCCAGGAACGCGGTCCCAAAGCCGTCGGGGGCGCCGATCCGCACCGTGCCGGTCAGCCGCGCCACGGAGCCACCGACCTGCTCCTGGTTGGCGACGATGGTCGATTCCATGGCTTCGGCGCTGTCGGCGACGCGCTGGCCAGCCTCTGTCAGCAGGTAGCCGGTCTTGCGCCGGTCAAACAGCTTGGCCGAGAGGTGCTTCTCCAGCCGGTCGACGCGGCGGATGACGGTGGCATGGTCGACGCCGAGCTGTTTTGCCGCAGCCGAAACCGAGCCGCCCCGCACGATGGCCAGCACGAAGCGGAAGTCGTCCCAGTCGATAGCGCCTTGATCCAGCATTTTCGCACATCTATGGTGCATTATCTCAGACTTGAATCCTATAAAATGCAGGTCGATAGGATTTGTCAAAGCGTTCAAGCTCGCCTCAAGGAGACCATTCCATGCGTTCAGTCGGACATTTCATTGGTGGCAAAGAGGTCAAGGGCACCTCGGGCCGCACCGCCGACGTTTTCGAGCCGATGACCGGTGACGTCCAGGCCAAGGTGGCGCTGGCGTCCAAGGCCGAGGTTCGCGCCGCCGTGGAAAACGCCCGCGCCGCCCAGCCGGAATGGGCTGCGACCAACCCGCAGCGCCGCGCCCGCGTCATGATGAAGTTCGTCGAGCTGGTGCAGCGCGACTACGACAAGCTCGCCGAGCTGCTCGCCCGCGAGCATGGCAAGACCGTTCCTGACGCCAAGGGTGACATCCAGCGTGGCCTCGAAGTCGCGGAATTCGCCTGCGGCATCCCGCACCTGATGAAGGGCGAATACACCGAAGGCGCCGGCCCCGGCATCGACATCTACTCCATGCGCCAGGCGCTCGGCGTCGTCGCCGGCATCACGCCGTTCAATTTCCCGGCGATGATCCCGATGTGGAAGTTCGCTCCCGCGATTGCCTGCGGCAACGCCTTCATCCTGAAGCCGTCGGAGCGCGATCCCGGCGTGCCTATGATGCTCGCCGAGCTGATGATCGAGGCGGGCCTGCCGGCCGGCATCCTCAATGTCGTCAACGGCGACAAGGAAGCGGTCGACGCCATCCTCGACGATCCCGATATCAAGGCCGTCGGTTTCGTCGGCTCCACCCCGATCGCGCAATACATCTACGAGCGCGCAGCCCAGACTGGCAAGCGCTGCCAGTGTTTTGGCGGGGCCAAGAACCACGCCATCATCATGCCCGATGCCGACATGGACCAGGCGGTCGACGCACTGATCGGCGCCGGCTACGGCTCGGCCGGCGAACGCTGCATGGCCGTGTCCGTCGCGGTCCCCGTCGGCAAGTCCACTGCCGACCGCTTGATGGAAAAGCTGGTCCCGCGCGTCGAGTCGCTCAAGATCGGCACCTCGATCGATCCGTCCGCCGATTACGGTCCGCTGGTGACGCGCGAGGCGGTCGAGAAGGTCAAGGGCTATATCGACATCGGCATCAAGGAAGGCGCGACGCTCGCCGTCGACGGCCGCGGCTTCAAGATGCAGGGCTACGAGAACGGCTTCTATCTCGGCGGTTCGCTGTTCGACAACGTCACCAAGGACATGCGGATCTACAAGGAAGAGATCTTTGGTCCCGTGCTCTCGGTCGTGCGTGCGCACGATTACAAGGAAGCGCTGGCGCTGCCGTCGGAGCATGATTACGGCAACGGCGTTGCGATCTTCACCCGCGACGGCGATGCCGCGCGCGACTTCGCGGCCAAAGTCAACGTCGGCATGGTCGGCATCAACGTGCCGATCCCGGTGCCGATCGCCTATTACACCTTCGGTGGTTGGAAGAAGTCGGGCTTCGGCGATCTCAACCAGCACGGCCCGGATTCGGTCCGCTTCTACACCAAGACCAAGACGGTGACCTCGCGCTGGCCGTCCGGCGTCAAGGAAGGCGCGGAGTTCTCGATCCCGCTGATGAAGTGATCCCCTCGGCCGTCATTGCGAGGAGCGCAGCGACGAAGCAATCCAGCATCTTTCCGCGGAGGCGGTCTGGATTGCTTCGCTTCGCTCGCAATGACGAGTAAAAATGAGCAGCCCATCATGCAGTTCGCTCTGAACGAGGATCAGATCGCGGTTCGCGACATGGCGTTGGCGTTTGCGGCGGAAAGGATCGCGCCGCACGCGCTGCGCTGGGACGAGGAGAAACATTTTCCCGTCGAGGTCATGCGCGAGGCCGCCACGCTCGGGATGGGCGGCATCTACATCCGCGAGGATGTCGGCGGCTCCGCCATGACGCGGTTCGACGCGGCGCTGATCTTCGAGGCGCTGGCGACAGGCTGTCCGACCACCTCGGCCTTCATCTCCATCCACAACATGGCGTCCTGGATGATCGATGCCTACGGCAGCGACACCCAACGCCACACATGGTTGCCCAAGCTCTGCACCATGGAGCTGATTGCGAGCTACTGCCTGACGGAGCCCGGCGCCGGTTCAGACGCGGCAGCGCTCCGCACCCGTGCCATGCGCGAGGGCGATCATTACGTCCTCAACGGTCAGAAGCAGTTCATCTCCGGTGCCGGCGGCACTGATCTCTTGGTGGCGATGGTCCGCACCGGCGGCGATGGCCCGGGCGGTATCTCGACGCTTGTGATCGACGGCAAGACGCCGGGCGTCTCGTTCGGCGCCAACGAGCGCAAGATGGGCTGGAACGCGCAGCCGACCCGCGCCGTGATCTTCGAGAACGCCCGCGTGCCGGTTGCCAACCGGCTGAGCGAGGAGGGCGTCGGCTTCAAGATCGCGATGGCGGGCCTCGACGGCGGGCGCCTCAACATCACGGCCTGCTCGCTCGGCGGCGCGAAGACCGCGCTCGACAAGGCGCGCGCCTACATGAAGGAGCGCAAGGCGTTTGGAAAACGTCTCGACGAATTCCAGGCGTTGCAATTCAAGCTTGCCGACATGGCGATCGAGCTCGAGGCCGCGCGCACCTTCCTATGGCGCGCCGCCGCCGCGCTGGATCGCAAGGATCCGGATGCCACCATGCTCTGTGCGATGGCCAAGCGTTTCGGCACCGATGTCGGCTTCGAGGTCGCCAACCAGGCGCTCCAGCTTCATGGCGGCTACGGCTATCTCAGCGAATATGGCATTGAGAAGATCGTGCGCGATTTGCGCGTGCACCAGATCCTCGAAGGCACCAATGAAATCATGCGGCTGATCGTGGCGCGCAAATTGATCGAGGGCGCGCGATGAGTGGAGCGCAGGAGGGCGACCTGGTCGCGCGGGTCGAGGGCGCGGCCGGCATTGTCAGGCTCAACCGTCCGAAGGCAATCAATGCGGTGACGCTGGAGATGTTTCGCGACATCGACAAGGCGCTCGACCGCTTCGAAGCCGACCCCGCCATTGCCGTGATCGTGCTGGAAGGTGCCGGCGAGCGCGGCCTGTGTGCCGGCGGCGACATTCGTGCGCTCTGGGAGAGCTCGAAGGTCGACGGTGACCTCGGCAAGATCCTGTGGCGGGAAGAGTACATCCTCAATGCCCGGATCAAGAAATTCCCAAAACCCTATGTCGCCTTCATGGACGGCATCGTGATGGGGGGCGGCGTCGGACTCTCGGCCCATGCGAGCCATCGAATCGTGACCGACCGCACCAGGCTCGCGATGCCCGAGGTCGGGCTCGGTTTCTTTCCCGACGTCGGCGGCACCTGGCTGTTGTCACGCTCGCCGGGCGAGATCGGCACTTATTTCGGCCTGACTGGCCAGACCATGAACGGCCCCGATGCGATCCACGCGAGGTTTGCCGACGCGGTGGTGCCGGCGGCCAAATGGCCGGAGTTGCGCGACGCGCTGACCAAGGTTCGCCTGGGCATCACCGCGGCCGATGTCAGCAAGCTCATCAAAGGTTTTGCGACGGGGGAGACCGTGGGGCCGGTCGCCGCAAGGGAGCCGGCGATCGACGCACTGTTCGGCTTCGACCGCATGGAAGACATCTTTGCCGCGCTCAAGCGTGACGGTTCCGAGTTCGCGCTCACGACATTGAAGACGCTCAACGAAAAATCGCCGCGCGGCATGGTGGTGACGCTCAAGTTGCTGCGGCTCGCGCGCACCGCGTCCAGCCTGGAAGAATGCCTGGTGCGCGAATATCGCGCTGCGCTGGAAGTCTTCCACAGCGACGACTTTCGCGAAGGCGTGCGTGCCGCCGTGATCGACAAGGACCGCAATCCGACCTGGTCGCCGTCGCGGATCGAGGACGTCACGCCGGACATGCTCGCGCAGTATCTCGCCGAGATCGGCGCCGACGAACTGAAGTTCAATTAACAACGTCTTTGAAGCGGAGGAAACCAAGATGGCCACGATCGCATTCATCGGTCTCGGCAACATGGGCGGTCCAATGGCCGCCAATCTGGTCAAGGCCGGCCACAAGGTCGTCGCTTTCGACCTCGCCGAGGCCTCCCGCAACCAGGCCAAGGCCGACGGTGCCGGCATCGCCGAGAGCGCGGCGGGCGCCGTGAAAGGCGCCGATGTGGTCGTCACCATGCTGCCGGCCGGCAAGCATGTGCTCGGCGTGTGGGGCGAGGTCGTTCCTGTGATGACCAAGGGCGCGTTGATCATCGACTCCTCCACCATCGACGTCGAGAGCGCGCGCCAGGCGCATGCGCTGGCGGCCAAGCACGGGGTGCTTTCGGTCGACGCGCCGGTCTCCGGCGGCACCGGCGGCGCCAAGGGTGCGACGCTCACCTTCATGTGCGGCGGCGAGGACAACGCGTTCGCAGCGGCAAAGCCCGTGCTGGAGAACATGGGCAAGAAGATCGTGCATTGCGGCGGTGCCGGCGCGGGCCAAGCGGCAAAGATCTGCAACAACATGATCCTCGGCATTTCCATGATCGCCGTGAGCGAGGCGTTCGCGCTGGCCGAGAAGCTCGGGCTCTCGCACCAGGCGCTGTTCGACGTCGCCTCGACCTCGTCGGGCCAGTGCTGGTCGCTGACCACCTATTGCCCGGTGCCCGGGCCATTGCCGACCTCGCCCGCCAACAACGACTACAAGCCGGGCTTTGCCTCGGCGCTGATGGTGAAGGATCTGACGCTGGCGCAGGACGCCGCCAAGGCCGCGGGCGCGGCGACGCCGCTCGGCAAGCATGCGCAGGAAATCTATCAGTCATTCGACGCAGCCGGCCACGGCGGGGTGGATTTTTCCGGAATTATCAAGCACGTTCGCAGCCTCGCTGAGAAATAGCGATGCTTTGCTCGTAGCCGGGATGGAGCGAAGAGAAATCCGGGACAGCCGCTTCCAATTGCCTAGCTGGCCCCGGATTGCGCTTCGCTCCATCCGGGCTACGCTCGAAGGTCAATTCGACGGGCTCTCACCATGACGACATTTCAGGAAGCGCGCGCGTTTCTACTTCATAACCGCACGGACTACGAGACAGCGGTCAAGGGCTTCCGCTGGCCCGATCCGGTTCCCTTCAACTGGGCGCTCGACTGGTTCGACGCCGAGCTGGCGGCGAATGCGGACAGCAAGGATCGTCCTGCGCTCTGGATCGTCGATGCCGCGCAGGACCGGCAGACCAAGCTCTCGTTCGCGGCGTTGTCGCGCCGCTCCAACCAGGTCGCGAATTTCCTCCGTGCGCAAGGCTTGAGGCGCGGCGATCATCTCCTGCTGCTGCTCGGCAATGTCGTTCCGCTGTGGGAGACAATGCTGGCGGCGATCAAGCTTGGCGTCGTCGTGATTCCCGCAACGACGCTGCTCACCGCCGACGAGCTCCACGACCGGCTCGATCGCGGCAAGGCGAAGGCGGTGGTGGCAGCGCAGGACCAGGTTGCGAAGTTCGCAAGCCTTGGCGCCGACAATATCGTCCGCATTGTCGTGGGCGAGGCTTCCGATGGCTGGCTTTCCTATGATGAGGCGGCAAAGGCGGCGGAGAGCTTTGCAGCCGACGGCCCGACCAACGCCGATGACCCCATGCTGCTCTATTTCACCTCGGGCACAACCGCAAAGCCGAAGCTGGTGCGGCACAGCCAGCGCAGTTACCCCGTCGGCCATCTCTCGACCATGTACTGGATCGGGTTGAAGCCCGGCGACGTCCATCTCAACATCTCCTCGCCCGGCTGGGCCAAGCACGCCTGGAGCTGCTTCTTCGCGCCGTGGAACGCGGGCGCGACCGTGTTCGTGCTCAACCAGCCGCGCTTCGACGCCAAGGGCCTGCTTGCCACCATCGGCCGCTGCGGCGTCACCACGCTGTGCGCGCCGCCGACGGTGTGGCGGCTGTTCATCCAGGAGAACCTGTCGTCATTCAAGGTGGCCTTGCGCGAGGTCTGCGGCGCGGGCGAGCCGCTCAATCCGGAAGTGATCGACCAGGTGCAGGCCGCCTGGGGCCTCACCATCCGCGATGGTTACGGGCAGACGGAAACGACAGCGCTCGCCGGCAACTCGCCGGGGCAAAAGATCAAGATCGGCTCGATGGGCCGGCCGCTGCCGGGCTATCGCGTGCAGGTCAGCGACGCCGATGGTCATCCGGCCAAGGAGGGCGAGGTGGCTCTGGTGCTCGGCGAAAACCGCCCCGCCGGCCTGATGCAGGGCTATCAAGGCGACAACGGTGAACTGTCCGGGGCCGAAGGCGAGCTTTATCGCAGCGGCGACGTCGTGTTCGAGGACGATGATGGCTATCTCACCTTCGTCGGCCGCTCCGACGACGTGTTCAAATCCTCCGACTATCGCATCAGCCCGTTCGAACTCGAGAGCGTGTTGCTCGAGCACGAGCTCGTCGCGGAAGCCGCCGTGGTGCCGAGCCCGGATCCGATCCGGCTGGCGATTCCCAAGGCCTTCGTGCTGCTGACATCCGGCGCGGAGCGCTCGCCGGAAACCGCGCTCTCCATCTTCAGGCATCTGCACGCGCGCCTGGCGCCGTTCAAGCGCATCCGCCGCCTCGAGATCGTGACGGAGCTGCCGAAGACAATCTCGGGAAAGATCCGCCGCGTTCAGCTCAGACGTCTCGAGCGCGACGACGACCGCAACGATCCCCTGCGCGGTCGGGAATTCCGCGAAGAGGATTTTCCGGAACTGCCGAAAACACGGAGCGAGACCTAAGTGAACGAAGTCTGGAAGAAGCCGCCGATTTCCTTGGACGCCTATCAGGCCATGGTCGGCAAGGAGATCGGGGTGTCGTCGTGGCACCTGGTCGATCAGCCCCGCATCGACACCTATGCCGACGTGATCGAGGATCACCAGTTCATTCACGTCGACCCGGAGCGTGCGAAGAAGGAGACGGCGTTCGGCACCACCATCGCGCACGGTTTCCTCACGATGTCGCTGCTGTCGATCATGTCGTACGAGGTGATGCCCGTCATCGCGGGCACCACGATGGGCGTCAATTACGGTTTCGACAAGTTGCGTTTCATCTCGCCGGTGCGCTCGGGAAAACGCGTTCGCGGTCGTTTCGTGCTGGCGGAAGCGAAGCTGCGCAAGCCGAATGAATTGCAGTCGCGCACCAACGTCACCGTGGAGATCGAAGGTGAGGACAAGCCCGCGCTGGTCGCGGAGTGGCTGGGGTTGATCTATTTCGCCTGAGGCGAGCCGTTCCTGCCGGACTTGACCCGGCAACCCATCGCTGCTCAAAAGCCGTTCAAATCGCGCTCGGTGCACCCTCTCCCCTTGCGGGAGAGGGTGGCGAAATCGAGCGGAGCGAGATGAAGCCGGGTGAGGGGTATCTTTCCACACGCTCATCTGCCGAGACAGACCCCTCATCCGGCGCCGTAGCCAACGCTACGCGTTGGCGTTTTAACTAGGAACGGCGGCCGTTGGCCGCCTATGCCACCTTCTCCCAGAAGGGGAGAAAGGAAGACAGCACAAGGAAGCACAATGGCAATCAGGTTCGACGGACGCGTCGCCATCGTCACCGGCGCGGGGAATGGTCTGGGGCGCGCGCATGCGCTGGGATTGGCCAGCCGTGGCGCCAAAGTGGTCGTCAACGATTTCGGTGGCGCGCGCGACGGCAGCGGCGGCTCGCTCTCGCCGGCGGAAGCCGTGGTCGAGGAGATCCGCAAGGCCGGTGGCATCGCCATGGCCGACGGCGCCGACGTCTCCAATTTCGAGCAGGTCACCGCGATGGTCGAGCGCGCCACCAAGGAATGGGGCAGCGTCGATCTCTTGTGTGCCAATGCCGGCATTTTGCGCGACAAGTCGTTCGGCAAGATGGAAGCGGCCGATTTCCAGAAGGTGCTCGACGTGCACCTCGTCGGCACCTTCTATTGCTGCAAGGCGGCCTGGGCCGGCATGCGCGATCGCAACTACGGCCGCATCGTGCTGACGACGTCGTCCTCCGGCCTCTACGGCAATTTCGGCCAGGCCAATTACGGAGCAGCCAAGTCCGGCATGGTCGGCCTGATGAACGTGCTGGCGGAAGAGGGCCGCAAGTCCGACATCCGCGTCAACATTATCTCGCCGACGGCAGCAACCCGCATGACGGAAGAGTTGCTGCCGCCGCAGGCGCTGCAGTTGATGAAGCCGAACGCGATCACGCCAGCGGTCGAGTACATGCTGAGCGAGGATGCGCCGACCCGCACCATCATGGGCGCTGGCGCCGGCTCGTTCGCGGTGATCAAGATCGTCGAGAGCGAAGGCATCAACCTGCCGGAGTCCGAGTGGACCCCGGATGCGGTCGCGGAGCATTTCGCAGAGATCAGCGACATGTCGAAGGCGAAGGCGCTGCAGGGGGCGTTCGAGCAGACGCAGAAATACGTGGCGCAGGCCGCCGCGCGTGCCGGGGTAAAGCTCTGACAGCGGTCGCCGTCATCGGCGCCGGCCCTGCTGGGCTGATGGCGGCCGAAGTGCTCGCGCAGGGCGGTGCTCGTGTCACCGTCTACGATTCCATGCCATCCGCGGGCCGCAAATTCCTGATGGCCGGCCGCGGCGGACTCAATCTCACCCACAGCGAACCGCTGCCGCAGTTCATCACGCGCTATCGCGAGGCGGCGCCGAGACTGCAGGCTGCGATCGAAGCGTTTTCGCCTGACTCGCTGCGTGCCTGGAGCGAGGCGCTGGGCGAGCCGACCTTTGTCGGCTCCAGCGGGCGTGTGTTTCCGAAAGCGTTCAAGGCATCGCCATTGCTGCGGGCGTGGCTGCGGCGCCTCGATGCTGCCGGCGTGCGCTTTGCCTTTCGGCAGCGCTGGATGGGCTGGGACCGGGACGGACGGCTGGTCTTTGACCCGCCCGGCAGCGGCGCTACCGTCGCCGCGGACGCCACAGTGCTGGCACTCGGCGGCGCCAGCTGGCCGCGACTAGGCTCCGATGGCGGCTGGACGACGATCCTGGCCGACAAAGGCGTTGCGATCTCGACGCTGCGGCCAGCGAACTCCGGCTTCACAGTCGCATGGTCCGAAATCTTCCGCACGCGCTTCGAAGGCCAGCCACTCAAGGGCATTACGCTGTCCTTCGGCCCACACCGGGCGCGCGGCGAGGCCATGATCACAAGCGGCGGGATCGAGGGCGGGGCGATCTATGCGCTGTCGGCCGAACTGCGCGAGGCGATCGCGGCGAACGGCGAAGCGGTCCTGCATGTCGCCTTGCGGCCGGATGTCGATCATGGCGAACTCGTCAAACGCCTGTCCGCATCGCGCGGCAAGCAATCGTTCTCCAACTTCCTGCGCAAGGCTGCGCAGCTGTCGCCGGTCGCAGTCGGGCTGTTGCAGGAAGCCGCCATCAGTGCCGGCCAGTCGTTGTCGGCCGTGTCGGCCGAAGGTTTGGCGGAGCTCATTAACGCCGTGCCGATCAAGCTCACGGGCGTAGCGCCGATCGCGCGCGCGATCTCCAGCGCCGGCGGGATTTCTCTCGATGAACTCGACTCGGACTTCATGATCCGCAAGCTGCCGGGCGTGTTCGCGGCCGGTGAGATGCTGGACTGGGAGGCGCCGACCGGTGGCTATTTGCTTCAGGCCTCGTTCGCGACGGGGGCTGCGGCGGGCAGGGGCGTGTTGCGACGGCTCGCCCTGAAGGACGGGTAGAGCGCACGCTCCACCCATCCCACGGAGCCCTACCTCAGTTTTCCCCGTGCCGCCACCGGCAGCGTGCCGATGATCTCCTCACCGCGCACCATCACCACTTCGTCCATCATGTTGACGACGACGCAGACATGATTGGGCACGACCCGCACGACGTCGCCGACATTGGGCCGGGTGTTGCTGCGGGAGAGGTCGAGGAAGCCGTGCTCTTCGGCGAAGCGTGCGATCTTCGCTTCGGGGTGCTCGAGGATGAGGCCGTGGCCGTCGAGGCCGCCGGTGTCCGTCGTCAGAGTCTTCGAGCCCGCGTCGAGGATGCCGCGCTCAGGCGCGGCGCGGCTGACCACCGTCGAATAGATGTGCAGCGCGCAGTCATCCCAGGTGGCGACGCCCGCCGCGACCTGCATGCGGTCGTTATAGATGTAGGTGCCGAAGCGGTGCTCGGTGCCGCCCTTGAGCTTGCCGAGATTCTTCAGGTTCGGCGTTCCGCCGGTCGAGACGATTTTTGCATCCAGCCCGTGCGCGCGCACGCCGGCCAGAGCTTCGTCATAGAATTTTTGCGCGTCCACCCAGCCGGTCTCGGTCGGATACATCATGAAGCCAGCGAATTGCAGTCCCTTGGATGCAGCAATCTCTTGCGCCAGCGCAATCGCCTCGGCGGGCGTTTCGACGCCGGCGCGCTTGCGTCCTGTGTCGCATTCGACCACGACCGACAGCGGTCGGCCTGAGGCCGCGGCGGCCTTGGGCAGGCCGGCAACGACGGTCGAATTGTCAGCGGCGACCGTCATGTTCGCCTTCGCCTGCAGCGCCCCTAACCGCGCCATCTTCTCTTCGCCGAGCAGGTTGTAGCTGATCAGGATGTCATCGATGCCGGCATTGGCCATGATCTCGGCTTCACCGAGCTTCTGGCAGGTGATGCCCTTGGCACCGGCAGCGATCTGCATCTTCGCGATCGTCGGGTTCTTGTGCGTCTTGATGTGAGGCCGGTTGGCGATCCCGGCGTCATCGCAGGCCTTCTGGATCCGCGCGATGTTGCGCTCGACCTTGTCCATGTCGATGACGGCGCAGGGCGTGCCGTATTCGCGGGCGATCTTGGCGGCAAGGGTCGTTGTCATGGAAGTCTCTGAGTTGGCGCGCATTCCGTTTGCAAAAGCGGTGCCCACTTTTGCGAATGCACGCTAGGCCTGTTCAATCTCTTCGCGCCGCACTTCGAGCTCCAGCCATTTGTCCTCGGCCTCGGCCAGTTCCTTTTGCGCCTTCGTCAGAGCGTCGGATGCCTGGTCGAAGCGCTTGCGATCCTTTCGGAAGAGATCGGGGTCGTCAAGGAAGCGCTGCTGCTTGGCGATTTCGGCCTGCAGCTTGGCGATGGTCTTGGGCAGCGTCTCCAGCGCGTGTTGCTCGTTGAAAGTCAACCGCCGTCTCGCGCCGCCGGACGGCGCAACTGATCGCTGCTCTCTCGTCTCTTCGACGGCCTTCGCTGTCGCGCGCTTCACGTCGGCGCCGCGCTGGGCCAGCATGTCGGTATAACCGCCGGCGTATTCGAGCCAGCGTCCGTTGCCCTCGGGCACGATCACAGACGTTACCACGCGGTCGAGAAAATCGCGATCGTGGCTGATCAGGATCACGGTGCCTTCATAGTCGCTGAGCATCTCCTCGAGGACGTCGAGGGTCTCCAGGTCGAGGTCGTTGGTCGGCTCGTCCAGCACCAGGAGGTTGGAGGGTTTTGCCAGCGCGCGTGCCAGCATAAGCCGGCCGCGCTCGCCGCCCGACAGCACCTCCAACGGCGTGCGCATCTGTTCCTGGGCGAACAGGAAGTCTTTCATGTAGCTGACGACATGCTTCGGCTTGCCGCCGACCATGACATGGTCGCCGCGGCCGCCGGTGAGCGCCTCGGCCAGCGTCGTCTTCGGATCGAGACTTTCCCGATGCTGGTCGAGCGTGGCCATCTCGATGTTGGCACCGAGCCGTATGCTGCCGCTGTCCGGTGCGCTGCCGCCGGTCAGCATCTCGATCAGCGTGGTCTTGCCGGCACCATTCGGGCCGACGATGCCGATACGGTCGCCGCGCTGGACGCGGATCGAGAAGCCGTCGACGATCTTTCGCTCGCCATAGGACCGGCTGATATCCTTGGCCTCGATGACGAGCTTGCCGGATTTGTCGGCCTCGGCAGCCGCGAGATTGGCGTTGCCCGTCGCGCCGCGATGGGTGCGGCGCTGGTCGCGCAGCGCGTGCAGGTTTCCCAGCCGCTTGACGTTGCGCTTGCGGCGGCCCGAGACGCCGTAACGCAACCAGTGCTCCTCGTTGACGATCTTGCGGTCGAGCTTGTGCTGGTCGCGCTCTTCCTCCGCGAGCACCTCGTCACGCCAGGCCTCGAAGGCACTGAAGCCGCGGTCGATCTGCCGGATCTGGCCGCGGTCGAGCCAGGCGGTGCTGCGCGAGAGATTGCCCAGGAAGCGCCGATCGTGGCTGATGATCACCAGCGCGCAGCGGCGGCTTTCCAGTTCGCCCTCCAGCCATTCGATGGTCGGAAGATCCAGATGGTTGGTCGGCTCGTCCAGCAGCAGGATGTCGGGTGAGGGCGCCAGCACGCGCGCCAGCGCGGCGCGACGCGCTTCGCCGCCGGAGACATGCGCCGGATCTTCTTCGCCGCTGAGACCGAGCTGCTCGACCAGATAGCGCGCCTGATAGTGGTCGTCGCCGGCATTGAGGCCGGCCTCGACATAGGCCAGCGTGGTGGAGAAACCGGAAAAATCCGGCTCCTGCGGCAGGTAGCGGATGGTAGCGCCGGGCTGCACGAAACGGCTGCCGCCATCCGGTTCGACCAGGCCGGCGGCGATCTTGAGCAGCGTCGATTTGCCGGACCCGTTGCGGCCGATCAGACAGACGCGCTCGCCGGTCGAAACCGACAGTTCGACGCCTGCCAGGAGCGGCGTGCCGCCGAAGGTCAGCTTGATATCGCGCAGTTGAATCAGCGGTGGCGCCATGCGGTGTCTCAGTCCTGTCTTGTTGCGGCCTGGTCGGCGCGGCGGCGCTGGATGCGGCGGATGGTCTGGTCGAGTGTCGACAGAAACGTCGAGCGGTCGCGCGGTGAATAGGATTTCGGACCGCCGGTGACTTCGCCGGCCGAGCGTAAATCGGTCATCAGGTTGCGGACCGCGAGCGTCATCCCGATCGATTCCTCGGTGAACGCCTTGCCGTTGGACGCAATCACATCGGCGCCGGCCTTCACGCAGCGGCTCGCGAGTGGAATATCCGAGGTAATGACGATATCGCCGGGCCCGGCGCGTTCCGCGATCCAGTCATCGGCCGCGTCCATGCCGGCACCCGCGGCGACCCGCTCGATCAGCGGATCCTGGGGCACGCGGATGAAATTGCCCGCGACTACGCTCACGGGCAGGCCGTGCCTGCCAGCGACGCGATAGATCTCGTCCTTCACCGGACAGGCGTCGGCGTCGACATAGATGCGGGTGGTGTTTTGAGGGTTCGTCATTGTCCGTAGATGGGGCTTGCGAAGCGGTTCCGCAGCAGCCGCGTGGTACCCCATTCGGATCGCAAAGGCGAGGGGATTGACCCCGGTTCCTCAGGGCCTACGATCGGCCCGAAACAACAAGAATTTGGGGAAAGCCAAGCCATGCCGAACCGGCTCGAAACCTATCGCGTCGAGGCCTACAACACGGCCAAACAATCCGAAAACAAGATGCATGACGACAATGTGGCGCGCCGCTTCGGATTTTCCGGCGGGCTGGTCCCCGGCGTCGACGTCTTCGCCTACATGGTGCATGTGCCGGTGGCGCGCTGGGGCCGAGATTTCCTGTCGCGCGGGCTGATCGAGGCGCGTTTCATCAAGCCGGTCTATGACGGCGAGACCGCCGACGTCGATGCGACCGAGCACAACGGCTTGCTCACCATCGAGGTGTTCAGCCGTACCGAGCTCTGCGCAACGGGCACGGCGTCGCTGCCGGCGACTGCGACTGCGGTGTCGTTGAGCGACTATGTCGAGGTCCCCGCGATTGCCGAGCGCAAGCCGGTCAGCGCGGCAACATTCGAGACCGGCAAATGGCTCGGCACGACACCGCGCCGCTGGGCCGGGCAGGATGCGGCCGACTATCTCGCCGACATCCGTGAGACCGATCCGATCTTCGCGGGCGAGGGGCTAGGCCACCCCGGCCTGATCCAGCGCGTCATGAACCGCGTGCTGGTGGACAACACGATCCTCGGCCCCTGGATCCATGTCGGCAGCCGCATGCAATTGTTGTCGGCCGCACGCTCCGGTGACGAGATCACCGCGCGGGCAAAAGTCACCGCGAATTACGAGAAGAAGGGCCACCGCTTCGTCGAGCTCGACGCGCTGGTGGTTGCCAACGGCACGACGCCGCTGGCGCACTGCCAGCACATCGCGATCTACCAGCCGCGCGAGCAGGCGGTGGCGTAGGCACGGGCGAAGAGAGGCAAGTACACGGCTCCAAGCTCGGTGTCATGCCCCGCGAAGGCGGGGCATCCAGTACGCCGCGGCTTCTCCGTAAATCACTGCCGCCTCAGAGTACTGGATCGCCCGGTCGAGCCGGGCGATGACAGTGAGCTTGTGGAGGCAGATGGGCAGCGCTACGCCGCTTTCCCCTTGGCATCCTGGATCGCCCGCCACACGCGCTCCGGCGTCAGCGGCATGTCGATGTGCTTGATGCCGTAGTCGGAGAGCGCGTCGATCACCGCGTTCACGACCGTTGACAGGCTGCCGGCGCAGCCGGCCTCGCCGCAGCCTTTGCTGCCGAGTGGATTGGTCGTGGCCGGCACCGGGTGGTCGCCGACCGTCATGTTCGGAACGTCCTCGGCGCGCGGCAGGGCGTAGTCCATCAGCGAGCCCGTGATCGGCTGGCCGCTCTCGTCGTAACGGACGTGCTCCATGAGAGCCTGGCCGATGCCCTGGACGACGCCGCCATGGAGCTGGCCCGCGACCAGCAGCGGGTTGATCACCGTGCCGAAATCGTTGACCGCGCTGTAGCGCACGATCTGCACGACGCCGGTCTCGGGGTCGATCTCGACCTCGGCGACATGGCAGCCGTTCGGGAAGGACGACGGCACCGGTTCGCTGGTGTGATCGACGTCGAGGCTGTCGGGCACGCCATCCGGGGTCTTGCCGTCGTGCAGGCGCTTGGCGAGCTCCATGATGTCGATGCTGCGGTCGGTGCCGGCGATCGTAAAGCTGCCGCCTTCGAATTCGATGTCGGCTTCGGATGCCTCGAGCATGTGCGCGGCGGCGCGCTTGCCCTTTTCAATCACGAGCTTGGCGGCGCCCACGATCGCCATGCCGGTCGCGGTGATCGAGCGCGAGCCACCGGTGCCATTGCCGGTGTGGACGATATCGCTGTCGCCCTGCACCAGCTTGACGCTGTCGAAGGGGACGCCGAGCTGCTGGCAGAGTACCTGCGCGAATGCGGACGCGTGGCCCTGGCCGTAATCGAGCGTTCCGGTGATGAGCTGCACCGAGCCATCGGGATCGAACACGATCTTGCCGAGCTCGACGCCGGGAGGTGCGGTCACCTCCAGATAGGAACCGACGGCGATGCCACGCAGTTTGCCGGACTTCTTGCTCTCCTTCTTGCGCTTGGCAAAATTCTCGTGGTCGGAGATTTCGAGCGCCTTGTTGAAGACAGCCTGGAAGTCGCCGCTGTCATAGGTGACGCCGGAGGACGCGGCGAACGGCATCTGGTTCTGCTTGATGAAGTTGCGCTTGCGCAAGGTCAGCCGGTTGATGCCCATCTCGTCGGCGGCGCGGTCGATCAGCCGCTCCATGTAGTAGTTGGCCTCGGGCCGGCCCGCGCCGCGATAGGCGCCCATCAGCGTGGTGTTGGTCAGCACCGTCTTGATATCGACGGCCATCAGCGGTGTGCGATAGACGCTGGAAAAGTTCTTGCTGGTGTTGAGCGAGAGCGGACTGGGGGCAACGCCGGTGATGTAGGCACCGAGATTGCCGTAGCCCGAGAGCTTGGCGGCGAGGAAATGCCCCTCGGCGTCCAGCGCGAGCTCGGCGTGAATCTTCTGCGCACGGCCGTGGCTGTCGGACAAGAAACTGGTCGAGCGTTCGTCCAGCCATTTTACCGGCCGTCCCAATTCCTTGGCCGCATACAGGATGCACATGTACTCGGGGTAGTTGACGTTCTTCATGCCGAAGGAGCCGCCGACATTGGCGGTGAGGATGCGCACCTTCTCGTTCGGCACCTTCAGGTTCTTGGCGAGGTTGGCGCGGTTGCCGGCGACGCCCTGCGTCGGCATCTGGATGGTGTAGCGCTCGGACTTCTTGTCGTAGGAGGCAAGGCCGACGCGCGGCTCCATCGAGACCACGGCGACGCGGGTGTTCTCGATGTCGACCTTGGTGACGTGAGCGGCGCTGGCGAAGGCCGCATTGACCTTCTCGATGTCGCCATAGTGGTAGTCGAGCGCGACATTGTTCGGGATGTGATCGTAGAGTTGCGGCGCGCCGGGTTTTGCGGCTTCCTCGGGATCGGTCACCGCTGGCAACGGGTCGATATCGAGCTCGACCGCCTCGGCCGCGTCGCGCGCCTGGGCCAGCGTCTCCGCCACCACGAAGGCGACAGGATCGCCGACGAAGCGGACCTTGTCGGTTGCGAGCGGCTGGCGGTTAGTCTGGAGCAGGGGAGAGCCGTCACGGCTCTTCAGCGGCAGGCCGCAGGTGAAGGGGCCGTAGCCGGCCGCATCGAGGTCCTTGCCGGTCCACACCCCCAGCACGCCCGGCATCGCCCTGGCGGCGTCGATGTTGATGCCGCGAATGGCGCCGTGGGCATGGGTCGAGCGGACGATCACGGCATGGGCCTGGCCCGGCAGGTTGAAATCGTCGGTGTAGCGGCCCTTGCCGCGCACCAGGGTATCGTCCTCCTTGCGGCGGACCGGCTGCCCGACGCCATATTTTTGCAGTGCAATAGCGTTTTCGAGCGTCGAGGATTTGGTGTGTTCTTGCATGGAATTGACCTGAAAAGCCGGCAATTGCGCGGTTTGGGGGGCGCCTAGGGGACCGGACCCCTCAAAAATAACCCACCGGCCCGTTCACGACAACGCACGAATGGGCATGGTCCCATGTGATGTGTTGTTGCGCAGGATTGGTGCGCTGCTAATGTTTCAGGCGAAAAAGCAATTCCAGCTCGGCCTAACCGGCCGCGGAAAGACAGTTTGTATGAATGACCACACGCGGCTCCGCGACGGCCTTGCGCCGCACGGTGAGCTGGGGTCGATGGCGGCGGCGTTCGCCACTGAACCGGCCGTCGGCGCGCAAGCGCCGGGAACCGGCGTCTACGCGGCGCTCGACCTCGGCACCAACAATTGCAGGCTCCTGATCGCCTGTCCGACCCACGACGGCTTTCGGGTGGTCGATTCCTTCTCGCGCATCATCCGGCTCGGCGAGGGCGTCTCGGCGACGGGGTGCATCAGCGAGGCCGCGATCGAGCGCGCCATCGTGGCGCTCGGGATCTGCCGCGACAAGATCAACCTGCGCAAAGCCAAGCGATTGCGGCTGATCGCCACCGAAGCCTGCCGCGCTGCCTCGAACGCCGAGGGCTTTCGCAGCCGCGTCGCTGCCGAGACCGGGATCGAGCTCGAGGTGATCGACCGCGAGACCGAGGCGGCGCTCGCCGTGCTCGGCTGCTCGCCGCTGGTCGATCCCAGGGGGCGCGGCGCGATCCTGTTCGACATCGGCGGCGGCTCGACCGAGCTGGTGCGAATCGAGCGCGACGCCGCAAATCCGGAGCCGCGCATCAAAGCCTGGATGTCGATCCCGTTCGGTGTGGTCACGCTGGCCGAGCAGTTCGGGGGCCGCGACGTGACGCCCGAGATCTACGCCGCAATGGAGCGCGAGGTCGCCCGTCACATCACGCCGTTCGCCGAACAGCATGGCGGCGATCTCGCCGACATGCATCTCCTGGGCACATCCGGCACTGTGACGACGCTCGCCGGCATCCATCTCAATCTCGCGCGCTACGACCGCCGCCGCATCGACAGCGTCTGGATGAACGATACCGACGTCACTGCGACCATCAACAAGCTGCTCGGCATGAGCTATGAGGAGCGCGCCGGCAACAGCTGCATCAGTATCGAGCGCGCCGATCTCGTGCTGGCCGGCTGCGCCATCCTCGACGCGATCCGCCGCGCCTTTCCCCTGCCACGCCTGCGCGTCGCCGACCGGGGCCTGCGCGAAGGCATGCTGGTCGAGATGATGCGCGAAGACGGCGCGCTCAGGAGCTGGTGAGATGGCCAAGGACACCACCGGCCGCTTGCACGTCCAGGTCAAGACCCACGGCAAGCGCAAATTGTCGTCGAAGCTCTGGCTGGAGCGGCAGCTCAACGACCCCTATGTGGTGAAGGCGAAGGCGCTGGGCTATCGCTCGCGCGCCGCCTTCAAGCTGCTCGAGATCGATGACAAATACCGGCTGCTGAAGCACGGCATGGCGGTGGTCGATCTCGGTGCGGCGCCGGGCGGCTGGAGCCAGATCGCCGCCAAGCGCGTCGGCTCGGTCGACGGCAAGGGCAAGGTCATCGCGATCGACCTGCTGGAAATCCCCGAGATTGCCGGCGTCGAGTTCGCGCAGCTCGACTTCATGGACAATGACGCGCCGGGCAAGCTCAAGGCCATGCTCGACGGCGGCGGTGCCGACGTCGTGATGTCCGACATGGCTGCCAACACGACCGGTCACCGCAAGACCGACCAGCTCCGCATCGTCGGCCTGATCGAGACCGCCGCCGCGTTCGCCTGCGATGTGCTGAAGCCGGGCGGGACTTTCCTGGCGAAGGCGTTCCAGAGCGGCGCCGACGCCGAGTTGCTCGCTCAACTGAAGCGCGATTTCGCAACGGTGCGTCACGTCAAGCCGGCCGCGAGCCGTGCGGATTCCTCGGAGCGCTATGTGCTGGCGACGGGATTTCGGGGCGGGGCGACGGAATAGCAACAAACTCCGTCATTGCGAGGAGCTCTTGCGACGAAGCAACCCAGACTGTCTCCGCGGAGGGATTCTGGATTGCTTCGCTTCGCTCGCAATGACGAGATGGGCTACCCCAGCCGCTGATCCCTCACGTCCTGCGTATCCTCGGTCGCCGCCTTGACGGCCGCCTTGGCCGCGCCCTTGCCAGCACCTTTGCGGCTCGCGATCTCCACCGCTTTGCGGCCGGAGACTTCGTGGCCGGCATCGGCGGGCATCTGCCAGAAGAACCAGCTCGACGCCGCCGAAGTCAGGGCGACCACGACGAAGGCCGGCGCGAACACGGTGGCGTTGAGCTCGCTGGCGTGGCTGAGCCACATCGTCGTCTCCACGGACGCGGCGCCGACGGCGACGCCGGCCGAGACCGCGAGCTGCTGGTTGACGCTGACGAGTGTGGTGGCGCGGCTCATCTGCGCGTGCTCGACCTCGGCATAGGCGACCGTATTGATCGCGGTGAACTCGAGCGAACGGAAGAAGCCGCCGACCACCAGGATGATCATGATGATCAGCAGCGGCGTCGTCACGGTGAAGAGCGCACAGGCGGCGAGGAAGACGGCACTGATGATTGCGTTCACCGTCATCAGGTTGCGGAAGCCGAAGGCGCGGATGATGCGTGCGGCCAGCGCCTTCATGCCCATGGCGCCGAGCGAGGAGCCAAACGTGACGAGGCCGGACTTGAACGGCGAGAGGCCGAAGCCGATCTGCATCAGCAGCGGCAACAGGAATGGCAGCGCGCCGATGCCGAGCCGGAACATGAAGCCGCCGAGAACGGCGGCGCGTAGCGTCGGCAGCCTCAGCAGCGTGAAGTCCAGCACCGGCGACCCCGTTCGCCGCGCGTGAAGGACATACAGCGTCATCGAGATCGATCCGCCGACGACCAGGGCGGCAACCGTGCTCCACGGCAGCAGATTGAGTCCGGCAACCGACAGCCCGAAGGCAATGCCGGCGAGCCCGAGGCCGGCGAGCACCATGCCGTAGAGGTCGAACGGCTCTCGTTCCTCGCTCTTGATGGGATCGATGAAGCGCAAGGCCATGAAGATGCCGAGCAGCCCGATCGGGATGTTGATCAGGAAGATCCAGTGCCACGACGCATAGGTGGTGATGAAGCCGCCGAGCGGCGGCCCGATCACGGGGCCGATCAGGGCAGGGACCGTCACCCACGCCATGGCATTGACCAGCGCACTCTTGTCGACCGACCGCAACAGCACGAGCCGCCCGACCGGCGTCATCATCGCCCCGCCCATGCCTTGCAGAATGCGCGCGAAGACGAAATCGGTGACCGATGTCGAGAGCGCGCAGCCGACAGAGCCGACCATGAAGACGCCGACGGCAATCGCAAACACCATGCGCGCGCCGAACCGGTCGGCGGTCCAGCCGCTCGCCGGGATGAACACCGCAAGCGACAGCAGATAGGAGGTGATCGCGAGCTTGAGCGTCAGTGGGCTGGTGCCGATGTCGGCCGCAATCGCGGGCAGCGACGTGGCGATCACCGTCGAGTCCATGTTCTCCATGAAGAGAGCAGTGGCCACGATCAGCGGGATGACGCGTTGCTTGTCGACCATGACGGATTGGCAATGAAAATCGGAAGGAAGGGCGAGAATTGCGGCTTATCACCGCCACGGGGCCGCGACCATGGCGGATCGACGCATGGCACCTAAATTCTCTGCGAGGGCGACGGTGGGCGCCGGGACGCGTGACGTGCTCGCTGCGGCGCCCGATGGGACTACACCAGTTGGATCTGCGCGTGATGTCCGGGAGCCGCGGCCAAGCGTCTGTCGCGCGTCAGCAGTGGTGTATCGAGCGCCTCGGCCAGCGCGACATAGGTGGCGTCATATGCAGTCAGATTGTTCCGTAACTCCCATATGCGCGGCAGAAGGAAATCGTGGGGGTATCGCCGCAGGGACAGGTCCGCCAAGTCGGCGAGGGCCATACGCCCACGCTCGACGTTGATCTCCCTGTTGGCGGCATAGCGCTGGATCACTTGGGCGACCTCGACGTCGAGCAAATGAGGGGCGTGCAGTGTTTGATGAGGGGCGAACAGCCGCTGTTCCACCGTTGCCGCTGCGGGCGTCCGTAGAAGGACTTCAAGCAGGGCCGAGGCATCGACGACAATCACGCGCGATCACGCTCCGCGCGAACCGCTTCAGCCGGGGCGATCGAGGGCATGGTTTCGGTGCGGCTGCGCAACCGCGCCCGCAACTCGTCGAGCGTCGGCCGTTCCGCCACCTGCCGAATTTCGCTGAGCAGATAGTCCGACAGCGACATGCCTGCCAGCGCAGCCCGCGACTTCAGCCGACGATGCAAGGCGTCCGGGACGTTGCGGATCTGAATCATCGTTGTCATGCGATCAGCATAGAAACATGTGCTGCACATGTCAAAGTGTCTCAGCCCAGCTTCTCAGCGCCTTTTGATCCGCGGCGAATTTGCCAAAGTACCTGTGCATGGCTGGCCGGCGGTCCGATTTGCTTTGATTCGTCGCCCGCCCGTGCTATCGACCCGCGTCAACCCCACCGATGGGCTCCGATTCTCCGGCGTTGCCGCAAGGTACGCCGAGGGCGGCGCTCATCCATAGCTATTTGCGGCAGGGCCGCGGAAGGAGTTGGCACATGGCCACCGTGCAACAAGGCATTCGCGAAGCCCTCACGTTCGACGACGTGCTGCTCAAGCCGGGCCTGTCGGACGTCATGCCGGGCGAGGTCGACATCCGCTCCCGTGTCACCCGCGCCATTCCGCTAAATATCCCGATCATGGCTTCCGCCATGGACACGGTCACCGAAGCCCGCATGGCGATCGCGATGGCGCAGGCCGGCGGCATCGGCGTCATCCACCGCAATTTCGATCCCGAAGGGCAGGCCGCCCAGGTGCGGCAGGTCAAGCGCTACGAGTCGGGCATGGTGGTGAACCCGCTCACCATCAGCCCCGACGCCACGCTGGACGACGCGCTCAAGCTGATGAGCGATCACGGCATCTCGGGCATTCCGGTTGTCACCGGTGCGGGCAAGTCCACGCCGGGCAAGCTGGTCGGCATTCTCACCAACCGCGACGTCCGCTTCGCCACCGACCGCCAGCAAAAAATCTCCGAACTGATGACGCATGAAGGTCTCGTCACGGTGCGCGAGAATGTCAGCCAGGACGAGGCGCGGCGGATGCTGCATCAGCACCGCATCGAGAAGCTGCTCGTGGTCGACGAGCAATATCGTTGCGTCGGCCTGGTCACCGTGAAGGACATGGAGAAGGCGGTCGCCCATCCGCTGGCCTGCAAGGACGCGCAGGGCCGCCTGCGCGTCGCCGCCGCCACCACGGTCGGTGATAGCGGGTTCGAGCGCACCGAGCGGCTGATCGATGCGGGCGTCGATCTCGTCGTGGTCGACACCGCGCACGGCCATTCCCGTCACGTGCTCCATGCGGTCAACCGCATCAAGCGCCTGTCCAATTCCGTGCAGGTCGTTGCCGGCAACGTCGCGACCTCGGAGGGCGCGCAGGCGCTGATCGATGCGGGCGCGGACTGCATCAAGGTCGGCATCGGTCCGGGCTCGATCTGCACCACGCGCATCGTCGCCGGCGTCGGCGTGCCGCAGCTCACCGCGATCATGGATGCGGTCGAGGCGGCGAAGAAGTCCGACATCCCCGTCATCGCCGACGGCGGCATCAAGTTCTCCGGCGATCTTGCCAAGGCGCTTGCTGCCGGTGCCGACATCGCCATGGTCGGCTCGCTGCTCGCCGGCACCGACGAGACGCCAGGCGAAGTGTTCTTGTGGCAGGGCCGCTCCTACAAGGCCTATCGCGGCATGGGCTCGGTCGGCGCGATGGCGCGCGGCTCGGCCGACCGCTACTTCCAGCAGGACATCAAGGACACGCTCAAGCTCGTGCCCGAAGGAATCGAAGGCCAGGTGCCTTACAAGGGCCCGGTCGGCAACGTCATGCATCAGCTCGCGGGCGGCTTGCGCGCCGCGATGGGCTATGTCGGCGCAAAGGACATGAAGGACCTGCACGACAAGGCCCAGTTCGTCCGCATTACCGGCGCGGGCCTGCGCGAAAGCCACGTCCACGACGTCACCATCACGCGCGAGGCGCCGAACTATCCGGGCGGGGGTTAGGCGCTCCACATTCCGCTGTCATGCCCTGGCTCGACCGGGGCATGACAGCGCCTGTTGGGTTTGCTTCATTCCCATCCACCTCCTAAATGATTGCGACAAAGCAATCTGGAGGAAGCCATCATGTCCCAAGGCAAACGCATCGTTCTCGCCGCGCGTCCCGTCGGCGAGCCAAAGCCGTCCGATTTCCGCATCGAGGAATTCGCCGTGCCGACGCCTGCCGCAGGTGAAGTCCTGCTGCGCACCATCTGGCTCTCGCTCGATCCCTATATGCGCGGGCGCATGAGCGACGGTCCGTCCTACGCGACGCCGGTGCCCGTCGGTGGCGTGATGGAAGCCGGTACGGTCTGCGAGGTCGCAGCCTCCAACAATCCGAACTTCGCCAAGGGCGACATCGTGCTCTCGCGCGCGGGCTGGCAGACGCATGCGATCTCCGACGGCAAGGGGCTGAACAAGATCGACCCGAAGCTCGCGCCGATCTCGACGGCTATCGGCGTGCTCGGCATGCCCGGCATGACCGCCTACACGGGCCTGCTCGATATCGGCAAGCCGCAGCAAGGCGAGACCGTCGTCGTCGCCGGCGCCTCCGGCGCGGTCGGTTCGGCCGTGGGACAGATCGCGAAGATCAAGGGCGCACGCGCGGTTGGAATCGCCGGCGGCAAGGACAAATGCGATTACGTCGTGAAGGAGCTCGGCTTCGATGCCTGCATCGATCACCGCGATCCCGATCTCGCGGCGAAGCTGAAGGACGCCTGCCCGAAGGGCATCGACGTCTATTTCGAGAATGTCGGCGGCGCCGTGTTCGAGGCGGTGTTCCCGCTGCTCAACGCGTTTGCGCGCGTACCGGTCTGCGGCCTCATCGCCCACTACAACGACACTGAAGCGAAGCCGCCGAAATGGGCCGCCAGCATGATGCGCGCGACCCTGACCAAGCGGCTGACCTTCCGCGGCTTCATCGTCTCCGACTTCGCCTCCCGCCATGGCGACTTCCTGCGCGACATGTCCGGCTGGGTCCGCGAGGGCAAGGTCAAGTACAAGGAGTTCGTCACCGAGGGCCTGGAGAGCGCGCCCGAGGCCTTCATGGGGCTTCTGAAGGGGGCCAATTTCGGGAAGCAGCTGGTGCGGGTCGGGCCGGACAAAGCTTGATCCGCCGCGCTCGGCCCCCCCCTCTGAGGGTCGAGTATGATTAACAAAGAGTGACCGATCGGCCACACCCGCCCGTAAAAACCGCAGGTGTGACCCTCGGTTCATTGACGGGCAGGCGAAGGCATTGAATCATTGCGCATATTTCAGGTGCGATGATGTTAGAGCTTGTTGTTTTCTGCGTAATCCTGCTGGCCGCCGGTTATTGGGCGACGATGTTTGTCATGGGCCGTCGCGACGACGTCATCCATGGCAAGTTCGTTCATACCGAGGACGCCAGCGCGTTGGCGCAATCCGCGATGCCCACGCCCATGCCGCCATTCCCCAAGCGCCCGGTCAAAGCCGCGCGGCCTGTCAATGTTCCGCCCGCCAACACCGGGGCCAAGCCGGTGGACAGCGACGCGCTGCAGTCCTTGCTTGCCGCGATCCAGCAGGATCTCAAAAGCGTAGCTTGAGCAGCGATGGGCAGCGCTAATGCTCGCCGCCCATCTGGGCGAGCAGCTCCTCGATATCAATATCGACCTGGCCGGCGGCCCTGACGTGGCGAACCTCGAAGCCGTCGGGCTGGAAGCGGTACTCCACAAGGCCGACCTCCTTGATCGCGATCCGGTCCTGGCGCGCATCGTTGATCTTGAAGCCGGCCGACGGCGCCCAGACGTGGCGGGTGTGGCGCCAGGTGAAGTCGCGCCGCTGGTGCACGTGACCACTGGCGATGATGCGCAGGTCGACATGTGCAAACATCTCGATCAGCCGCGCGCGGGCCGGCTGCGGCACGTAGCGGATCGACGTCTCCGGCGTCTCGGGGTCGTCGGGCCCGTTGAGAAATACCGGCTTGTGCACGAACAGCGCGATCGGCTTGCCGTTCGCGCGCGAAACTTCCGAGGCGAGCCAATCGAACTGCTCGGCCTCGAAGGCGAGCCCTGAATTCATCACCAGCGAGTTGAGGCCGATGAAGCACCAGCCCGCGGCCTCGAACGACCAATGGTCCTCGCCGATGATCTCGCGGAATTGCTGGCGATGGGCTTCCGCGACCGGCGGCTTCGGCGCAGGGCCGATCGCGGTCGGATTGTCGCCGATGTCGTGATTGCCGGGGATGTAGCGGCAGGCGACGGGCAGGGCATCGTGCAGGCCCTTGGCGAATTCGACATCGTCGCGACTGGTCGGCCCGTCGAACGAGACGTCGCCGGTGTTGACGACGAGATCGGGCCTATCGGTGTCGATATGCGCGCTCAGCGCCTGGAAGTTGGCGATCAGGCCGGGGAAGCGCCGGCCAAGATGGGTGTCGGAGATCTGCGTCAGGCGAAATACGGACATGGATTGATCATAGGCGCCGCCCGACGTCGGAACGATGACGGCGCACCCACGGTCAGCGATCGAACAATGTTTAAAGCACGCGATAGCGGATCATGTAGGCGTCCTGCGGCGCGGCGGGGCTCGCCAGCGGCGAGGCGATGCGGTCGGCGAGGTGCCAAGGGCCGAACTGAGGGCCGAACTGAGCGCCGGGCTGTTCGGAGCGATGCGGCTCGGCCGGCAGGCGGAGGCGAAATTCGAAAGTGCCCTTGCCGGGCAGGTTCACGACCAGCATGCGGTCCGCGGTGCGGTGGTTGAGTGCCACCGCGCCGCGCAGCACGGAGCGGCCATCACCGAGCTCCCGCACGCCGTCAATCAGTGCCAACGTCTGGTTACGGTCGGTATGCAGCTCGATCTGGGTGTCGGACGACGCCGCCAAGGTCTCCCTGGGCATGCGGATCTCGAACTCGACCGCGGGTTTCGAGGGATTGAGGCCGAGATAGGCCAGCGCGGCATGGCGCATGTCGTAGGCGGCAAAAGCGAACAGAGCGAGGGCGGCGAGCGCAGCGAGGCCATGCCTGAGGACATCGCGCCAGGTCCGATAGCTCATTCGGAAGTAGACCGTCATTGCCAGCGCCACCGCAAGCGCCGTCGCGATGCCTGCCAGCGCCGACATCAGGATGCCGAACTGGCCGTCGGCGGACTCGGTCAACGCGCCGGTCAGGCTGGCGATCTGGCTGAAGAGGGTGTTCATGGCGGTCTCTCGCCTTGCGCGCCCCAAGGGGCAATATCGCTTTAGCTGTCGGCAGTTGGTCGCCTCATCGGGAACGCCGGTTCAACTGGTTGATTGTCAGGAGCAGCGGTGACCGCTAATGGACGCTAGCTGTGGCTTCCGCCCGATGGGAAATCCCGGGAAATTTCGATGTCCGTTCAAATGGTTTTGCTGCCGGTCTTCGTGCAGGTCGGTCTCACCTTCGCGCTCCTGATCGCCATGGCGATGGGACGCCGGCGCGCGCTCGTCTCCGGCGAGACCAAGAGCCGTGACATTGCGCTCGGCGAGCCCAACTGGCCCAAGGGCGCCACACAAATCGCCAATTGCTACCGCAACCAGTTCGAACTGCCGGTGCTGTTCTACGCCCTGATCGCGCTGGCGCTCCCGTTGCGCCATGCCGATCTGTTCATCGTGCTGATGTCCTGGGTGTTCGTGGTGACGCGCTTCGTCCATGCCGGAATTTTCGTCTCCTCCAACAATCTCGGCCGCCGCTCCACGATCTGGCTCGCCGGCGTGCTCGTCCTGCTCGCGATGTGGATCTACTTCGCGTTGAAAATGCTGTTGCTGATCTAGCCGCTACTCGCCGATCCTGATCTGAAAGATTCAAATGACTCCCGCTGCCCGGCTGTCCGCAGCCATCGAACTGATCGACACCATCGAGAAAGACCGCGTGCCCGCGGCCAAGGCGCTGAAGGAGTGGGGCACCGCGCACCGCTTCGCCGGCTCGGGCGACCGCGCCGCCATTGCCGGCCTCGTCTGGGACGTGCTGCGCCGCTACGCCTCGAGCGCGTATCTGATGGATTCGGACACCGCGCGTGCGCGGCTGATCGGCATGCTTCGCCTCGAGCGCAACATGGACACGGCCACAATGGCCGCGCTGTTCGATGGCAGCCGCTTTGCCCCCGCGCCGTTGACCGAGGCCGAGCAGGCCGCGCTCGCCTCGCGGTCCCTTGAGAATGCCCCGGCCGCGACCGCCGGCGACTATCCGGAATGGCTGGATCCTTATTTGGCAAAAGCGTTCGGCGACGAGCGCGTTGCGGAGGCGGCCGCGATGGCGAGCCGGGCGCCGCTCGACCTGCGCGTCAACACGCTAAAGTCCAATCGCGACAAGGCGCTGGCGGCGCTTGCTCATCTTCATGCGAAACCGACGCGGTGGTCCGCAACCGGCCTGCGCATCGAGCTTTCGGCCGATGCGCGCAACCCCGGTATCCAGGCCGAAGAGGACTTCATCAAGGGCGCCATTGAAGTGCAGGATGAGGGGTCGCAGCTTGCGGCTGCCTTGACCGCGGCAAAACCGGGCGAGCAGGTGATCGATCTCTGTGCGGGAGCCGGCGGCAAGACGCTGGCGCTCGCCGCGATGATGCAGGGCAAGGGCCGGCTGATCGCGACCGACAGCGACAAGCGGCAGCTCGCGCCCATCCACGAACGCCTGTCGCGCGCCGGCGTCCACAATGCCGATGTGCGCACGCCCAAGGGCGAGGCCGATCCGCTGGCCGAGATCAGCGCCACCGCCGACCTCGTCGTGATCGACGCGCCCTGCACGGGAACCGGAACCTGGCGCCGCAACCCCGATGCCAAATGGCGCATGCGCCCGGGCGCGCTCGAGATCCGCTTGCGGGACCAGGCTGCGGTGCTCGATCGCGCGGTTCCGCTGGTCAAGGCCGGCGGCCGCATCGCCTATATCACTTGCTCGGTACTTTCAGAGGAGAACGGCGAGCAGGTGAGGGCGTTCACCGCCCGCCATCCCGAGTTCGCGGTGGTGCCGCCCGAGCAGACCGCGAGCGTGCTCTGGGATAAGGCGGAGGAGTTTGCACAAACCGCGCTGCGATCCGCCGAAGGCTGGCTGATGACGCCGCGGCGGACGGGGACGGACGGGTTCTTCGTCTCGGTGCTGAAGAAATCGTAGCGTCATCGCCGCTCTTGGCGGGTGCGGCGGCCCCAAACAAAAACCCCGCGAACCGGAACCCGGTCGCGGGGTTTTCTAACTTGACGTTCTGCCGGTACGTCCGTGGTCAGAACGGTGCGCGGGCTTTAGCCGACGCGGAGATTGTCGGCCGAGGACTTGCCGCTGCGACGATCGGCGACGATGTCGAACGAGACCTTCTGACCTTCGTTGAGGGTCGAGAGGCCGGCGCGCTCGACGGCGCTGATGTGCACGAACACGTCCTTGTCGCCGTCATCCGGCTGAATGAAACCAAAACCCTTTTGATTGTTGAACCACTTCACGGTGCCCATAGCCATGGGAATTTCCTTTGCTTAAGAAGTTAACACGCGGACCGGTACGCACTATTGCGCCCATAGTCCTGATCAGTCGATGTTGGAGAAATCATCTGAAGCGTGCGCGCCCGTCAGCAACGAAGCGAAGCGGCCCAGTCGTTCGGCCAAGTATCGATGATCACAATATAGCGAGATTTTGGGGCCACTTCAAGGCACCACCCGTCGCTCGGGATGTGGCCGAATTTTGCTATTTTGCGGTGCAAATTAACCCTCCCGGGCGCCTCAATCGACGATAAACAGCGTCGCCCCCGTCGCCGTCGAGGACCGGTGCGCGGCGTCGCCGAAATCCGAGACCTGGTAGCTCATCCCCGCCGTAAGCTTGAACTTGCGGCCGTCGCGCAGCTCGCTGTCGAGCTCGCCCTGCAGCACGTAGAGCACGTGGCCGCGATCGCACCAATGATCGGCGAGATAGCCCGGCGAATATTCGACCATCCGCACTCGGAGGTCGCCGATGTCGACCGTGCGCCACTGCGCTTGCCCGGTCTCGCCGGGATGGATGGTCGGCTCGACCTTGCTCCAGTCGGTGACGGTGAAGGGGGAGGTGGGAAGCTTCATCTGGAATCCTGTGTCAGAGCCGCGCCGGTGTTGTTAGCGCATGTGCTCGCCACAGTCTCCGTCATTGCGTCGCTGCGCCCGCACTGACGCGCTTGGGGCATGCCCCGCGCCTAACTCCCGCTGTCATCGCCCGCGAAGGCGGGCGATCCAGTATTCCAGAGGCCGCAGTGATTGAAGCGATAGGCCGCGGCGTACTGGATTCCCCGCCTTCGCGGGGAATGACAGGGTGCGCGAGCGTCAATGTGGCAAATGATTCGCCGAGCCCTGCACGATCTTTCCGGCCGCATTCACCCGCAGATATTCGCAGATCCGCTTTCCCCGCTCGTTCTCGTAGAGCACCGCCACGCTGTCAGGGCTGACGAACAATTCGATGAGCGAGAAATGCAGGTTCGGCAATAGCCCGAGCGCCTTGCCCCAATAGGCGCGCAACACATCCTTGCCGCGCACGGTACCGCTTTCATCGAACCCCATCGCGGGGATGCGGTCCGAGGTCATGACGACGTCGTCGGCATAGAGCGTGAGCACGCGTTCGAGATCTCGGGCGTTCCAGACCTCGATCCAGGTCCGGCCGAGCTCGGCAAGCGTTGATGGCTGATGGTGCTGTGACATGGCGGTCTCCCTGATTGCTCCTGTGTGACGCGGAGCACATTAGGTCAATAATACTGACCTATCTCCATTTGTCCATGCCCAAAGAAGAATGTGGGCGCGCGGCCCGCGCGGTTGCGGGCAGGGGCGCGGTCGCGTATTTGCTTGCCATGACAGCAGCACAGACCGACCGCTCCGCGTCGACGCCCTCGGTGGCCTCGGCGCATGACAAGATTCTCATCGTCGACTTCGGCAGCCAGGTGACGCAGCTCATTGCGCGTCGCGTGCGCGAGGACGGCGTCTATTGCGAGATCGTCCCGTTCAACAAGGCCGAACAAGCCTTCAACGAGATGAAGCCGAAGGCGGTGATTCTCTCCGGCGGCCCTGAGTCGGTGCATGAGGCGGGCTCGCCCCGCGCCCCGCAAGCGATCTTCGATTCCGGCGTGCCGGTGATGGGCATCTGCTACGGCCAGATGACCATGGCGGAGCAGCTCGGGGGCACGGTCGAGGGCGGCCATCACCGCGAATTCGGCCGGGCCGATGTCGAGGTGAAAGCGTCGAGCAAGCTGTTCGAGGACGTCTGGTCACCCGGCGGCAAGAACCAGGTCTGGATGAGCCATGGCGACCGCATCACGAAAATGCCGCCGGGCTTCTCGGTGGCCGGCACCTCGCCGAACGCGCCCTTCGCGATCATCCAGGACGAGACACGCAAATATTATGGCCTGATGTTCCACCCGGAAGTGGTGCACACGCCGGACGGCGCCAAACTGATCCGCAATTTCGTCCGCAAGATCGCCGGCCTTTCCGGCGATTGGACCATGCGCGCCTTCCGCGAGGAGGAGATCGCCAAGATCCGCGCCCAGGTCGGCAAGGGCAGGGTGCTCTGCGGCCTGTCCGGCGGAGTCGATTCCGCGGTCGCGGCCGTGCTGATCCACGAAGCGATCGGCGAGCAGCTCACCTGCGTGTTCGTCGATCACGGCATGCTGCGTCTCCACGAAGCCAAGACGGTGGTCGACCTGTTCCGCCACCACTACAACATCCCGCTCGTGCACGTGGATGCCTCGAAACAGTTCTTGGGTGAACTCGAAGGCGTCACCGATCCCGAGACCAAGCGCAAGACGATCGGCCGTCTCTTCATCGAGGTGTTCGAGGCCGAGGCCAAGAAGATCGGCGGCGCCGACTTCCTTGCCCAAGGCACGCTCTATCCCGATGTGATCGAGAGCGTCTCCTTCACCGGCGGCCCGTCGGTGACGATCAAGTCGCACCACAATGTCGGCGGTCTCCCTGAGCGCATGAACATGAAGCTGGTCGAGCCCCTGCGCGAGCTGTTCAAGGACGAGGTGCGCAAGCTCGGCCGCGAGCTGGGCCTGCCCGAAATCTTCGTCGGCCGCCACCCGTTCCCGGGCCCCGGCCTCGCCATCCGCTGCCCCGGCGACATCACGCGCGAAAAACTCGATATCCTGCGCAAGGCCGACGCCGTCTACATCGACCAGATCCGCAAGCACGGCCTCTACGACGACATCTGGCAGGCGTTCGCCGTGCTGCTCCCGGTGAAGACGGTGGGCGTCATGGGCGACGGCCGCACCTATGATTTCGTGGTCGGCCTGCGCGCCGTCACCTCCACCGACGGCATGACCGCGGACTTCTACCAGTTCGACATGAAATTCCTTGGCGAGACCGCCACGCGCATCATCAACGAGGTGAAGGGCGTGAACCGGGTGGTGTATGACGTGACCAGCAAGCCGCCGGGGACGATTGAGTGGGAGTAGGGGATCTCAACGGTAGGTCGTCGCTCATCAGCTGTTTTCATCCCAGAGAGGCGGCGCCGCATTAGCCATGGGATTTGGCGTATTCATCCATCGATCGGACTCGATCTACGATGACAGCCCGGCTGAACGCTATCAGTTTCCCAGCCAGTACTTGCGTCGCGTTGAAGCCTGCGTCGGCAACTGGATCATTTACTATGAACCGAGCAAGATAGCCGAAACGCGCGGCTACTTTGCGATTGCGAAGGTACGGCAAGTTATTCCCGATCCCGGCACGCCGGGGATGTACCTTGCTTTGATTGAGCCGGGCAGCTATTTCGATTTCGCCAATCCTGTTCCATTCAGCAGTCCCTCTGGTCCTGTGGAGCGCGGCGTCTTAAACGAGCAGGGACGAATTTCAGGACGTGCTCAGTCTGCGGTCCGTCCAATCTCTCCAGACGATCTCAATACAATATGCGGACTTGGTTTGGCGGAGAATGCGCCGCTGCTGCCGCGGCGCGACGAGGACTTCCACTCACTCGATCTCAACGAGGAGCAGACGACGTTCAGCTTCGACCAACAGCGCGAACGTGTTAACCTGACAGTATCGAGAATCTTGCGTGATCGAGTTTTCCGCCGCATCGTGCTCCGCGCCTATGATGAGCGATGCGCTATTACCGGGCTAAAGCTCATCAATGGGATGGGCCGTGCAGAGGTCGCAGCCGCTCACATACGACCTGTCGAGGCACACGGGCCCGACATCATTAGCAATGGCATCGCTCTTTCTGGCACCGCGCATTGGATGTTCGATCGCGGTCTCATTAGCCTGGCGGACAATCTCGAGATATTGGTCTCGCGCCACACCAACGATCCGGACGGAGCGCGATCGATCATCAATAATACTGGGCATGCACTTGCGCCGCGACGGATATCGGATCGTCCACATCCGCATTTCCTAAAATGGCATCGCGAGCATTGCTTCAAGCAATAGGCGGTACCGGAGAAGCCTAAGACGGACAGACCGCAGCAGAATCCGTCGCATTTGCGGTGGTCTACATCGACCAGATCCGCAAGCACGGCCTCTACGACGACATCTGGCAGGCCTTTGCGGTGGCTCCCCGTCAAGACCGTCGGCGTCATGGGTGACGGCCGCACCTACGAGTTCGTCGTGGGCTTGATAGCGGCGCTGTCGCCCATTGGCCTTTGGTGGTGCCATCGGAGCAATGCTCTGCCACTCGCCAATTAGACCCGCTTTGGTGCAGACGTCCCTGCGCGGATGACGGATGCTAGGAGGGTATCTCCTGTGCGATCTCCCACATATGACCGGATGGGTCGGAAAAGGCGGCGGTGCGGCGACCCCAGGGACGATCGATAGGGCCGTTCACTAGTTCCACGCCGCTTTGCCGGAGCCTTACGCAGGCATCATCGACATCGCTGACTCGAATGGTCATGAGCATGCGAGGTCCGGCGCTCGAAGCAGCCGGCATCAACGGCTGGACGAGCTGCAGTGCCTCCGTCTCCTGAAGCAAATTGACCATGACACCACCAAGCCCGATCACGCTGCATACCGCGTCGGAATAGATAGGCTTGGCGTCGAACACGGCCTCGTAGAATGTCCTCGCGCGCGCGAGGTCGTCAACGAAGAGGGTCACGCACTCTAGATTGTTCAAGCTTTTCATTCGCGGGCCTCGGTTGACCAGTCAGTCGAGTTTCTTCTGACAAAAGATAGCAACGTATTTGAAAATAATGAAGCAGCGCCACGATCGCGTCTGGCGGCGTACCGAACGGAGAATGCCTTGTTGACCGACACGGGACTGGAGTCACGGTGTCAGTGCACACAACTTCCGCCGCCCTAAGTGCAAGGATGGGTATCGCTGCGCTCCACCTCATCCTGCGAGCTGCCGCGAGGGTCGCGTCTTGAAGCCGGCGAACCAAAGCTATATGTTCAACAATATGCCGATTTGTTCAACATGAGGGAGCGCCATGGCAGGAGTTTCGTCAAAACGGCCGGCGGCGCGAAGTCGGCGGCGGTCGCCGGGCAGTGGCCTTACGGGCGGGGCGCGGCGGCCAAAGCGCGTCCAAGGTGACGCAAAAGGCGAAATCCAGCTCGGCAGCGTACGCGTGGAGGCGGTGATGCGGGCCGCCGAGCAATCCGGTCTCCTCAGTAGGAAGAGCGGCCGGATCGCCGGCCGCGTCAGTCCGGCGCTGATCAGGCAAGCCAAACGGCAGACCGGAATCGTGGCCGATACGGACCTGATCGAGTTTGCTCTGGCCAGCATCGCTCTGGAGGACAATTTCGCCGAGGACTTTCGGAAGTCACGAGGCAAGGTCGATCCTGATCTGAAACTCGGCTTCTGACGTGGCGGAGTTCGATTTCGACGCCGCATGCAGGTGGGCCCGGTTCAACCCCAAGCGAACGCTCGCCCGGCGTCATGACAACGTCCTTCCGTTCGTCGCCGCCGGCCAGATCGGTGGGCAGGGGCTCTTGCTCGACACCTGCGTCTACATCGACCAGATGCAGGCGCGCGCGCCAGCTCTGCTGGAAGAGCTCATCGCGCATCGCCAGGTCAATCATTCGTCGGTTGCCATTCAGGAATTGATGCACACTGTCGGCGTGCTGAACCCGGCTGACAAGCGGACCCCGCGGGTCACCGCCGAGATTGGCAAGCGGATCAAGGCGATGCCGCCCCATCGAATCTTTACGCCAGACATCGAGGTGCTCGGCAGAGCAGCGCTGCTGTCGGGAATCCTCTGCCGGCTCCAGGGCTACGGGAACGATCTGAAGCTTCGGGCGCTCGGGGATAGTGTGCTGTTCCTCCAGGCGCGGAAGCTCGGCCTTGTCGTGCTGACGACGAATATTGGTGACTTTGATATCCTGGTCCAGCTCATGCCCGGCGGGCGGGCACTGTTCTATCGGCAGATATGAGGCTTCCGACGACCGCTGATTCTCTACCAACCGTTCATGCTCGCGGAGCCCATTGCACAAACGGAAATACGGTGGCTCCGTTTCGGTCGGTTCTGTACCATCATGGTCCATGATGGTACCTGGCGGCGAATCGAACGGAGAATACCTTGTTGACCGATACGGGACTTCCGAAGCTCAAGCGTGGCAAGACGCTTTGCAAGCGCGGCGACCGCGACGGCATGTACGTTGCCGTCCCGCCCATCAATGGGCGTAAGCAGATCCGGGAAAGTGGTCACCACACCATCGAGGTGGTGCGTTGATGCGCGCCGCGTTGAAAGTGGTGATGGCCGCAACATTTGCCATGCCGGCTGCGGTGGCTCTGGCGAAGTCTCCGGACTGCGCGAGTTGGCCCACCAACATGGCCCTCGTGCACCTCAAGAACGCCGGCCTGATTGATATCCCATCAGTGGTCGAGGCGCAGACCAAGGCCGTTCGTCTCGCATCCGAAAAGATCGGCAAGGACCTCTACCTGCAGGTTTACGACATCACGTTTCACACCAAGGATGGCAAGACAATCGAGGTCATCACGAAAAACCAAGCATCAAGCGAAGAATGCTCGATGAGCGGCGTCGACGTCTATTTGGTCTCGAAGAAAATCGGCGGGTCGGCGGAGCTGCCATCTGACGGCACGCCTAAAAAGTGATCCGGCAGCACCGGAAGCTCAAGAACTGCAACTGACCCGCAGCGGATGCGTAGGGCGGATTACGCTTCGCTAATCCGCCCTTCGATCTCTGTCAGGGCTTCACGAACCGATAGGCGAAGCGATCGGTCTTGCCCTTGATCGCGGGATCGAACACCTTGATCGAATGCGGATCGTCCTTGTTCGCGAGCAGGGTGCTTTCCGCGTCCAGCACGAAGCCGGCCGCCTCCACCTCCTCGCGAACGGAGGCAGGCTCGATCCGATGCAGTGACTGGGCGTCGCTCGCGCCGGCGCCGAGCGCGGCGGCGTGGTCTATGATGACGTAGGACCCGCCGGGCTTCAGCCGCTCGTAGACGGCGCGATTGAAGCGCGCCGCCGTCGCGCCCCTGGCCTGGATCAGCGCGGTGTGGAGATCGTGGTAGAACAGGTGCAGCCACAGGACGTCAGCTGCTTGCGTCGCTTGCGGCATCGCCACGAGGTCCCCCGACACGGCTTCGACGTTATCTCGACCCGGCTCCTTCGCGAGCGACCGCATGAGGCCGAGCGGATCGTTCTTGAAGTGCGCGACTTCGGCCGGCACGAAGCTGTAGACTCGTCCGTCGGCCCCCACGATCTCGGAGAAGAGACGGGTCCAGTCGCCGTCGCCCGGGTAAACGTCGATGACGGTGGAGCCCGCATCGATGCGTGCGAACTGGATCAACTCGGCTAGCTTGGATTGGTCGTACATCGGGATCTCCTTTAGGCCGGGGCATTCGATGCGCGCGCGGCTCGCGCCAGTGCTTGCGTGTCGACGTACTCCCGGATGTTCGTCAGTCTGCCGTTTCGAACGGTGATGGCGAACACCCAGTCGTCCCTAAACGTCTTGTTCGTGGCTTTGATCTTTCCCTTTGCGAGGCCGACGACCAGGACCCGGTCTCCTTGCGCGACGAACTCCCGGGCTCCCGTGGACGTTTCTACCGACTTGGATGCCGTCTCAAGCAGATCCGTCACCCCCTCGTGCCCGCGGTGCGTTCCGGCCAGCGGCCAGCCCTCGCCGGGGATGACCCACTCGATGTCTTCGGTGACCATCGCGAGCAGAGCCTCGCCGTCGCCGCGGCCGATCGCGGCGAAGAAGTCCTTCACGGTCTGGATGTTGTTCTCGATGCTCATGGGAATTTCTCCATCTCGCACGGATCGGATCGCACGCGATCCGATCCGTGCCTCGTAGCCTTGCCGGTGGGCACGGCGTGAATTCGACCAGTCCTTTGATGTCGCGGTCAGACCTGCGCCATGCCGCCATCGACGGCGAGATCCACGCCGGTGATGTAGGAACTTTCATCGGAGGCGAGGAACGTGACGGCAGCCGCGATTTCCTCCGGCTTGCCCCTGCGACCCATCGGGACCTGTGACGCAAATCCGGCGGCGGCTTGCTCGGCTTGCTCGCGGGTCAAGCCCGTCGTCGTCTCCAGGGCGGGGGTCTCGGTTGGCCCGGCGCTCATCGTATTGACGCGGATTTTGCGGTCTTTCAGCTCCAGCGTCCAGGCGCGCGAGAAGCTGCGCACCGCCGCCTTGCTGGCGGCGTAGACGCTGAACCCTGGCAGCCCCTTCACGTTCGAGACCGAAGAGTTCAGGATGATCGAACCGCCGTCCCTGAAGAGGGGGAGGGCCTTCTGCACCGTGAAGAACAGCCCCTTCACGTTGACGTCGAAGGTCTGGTCGAAATGGGCCTCGGTCGCTGCCGCGAGCGGCGCGATTGTCCCCGCGCCCGCATTCGCGAAGAGAATGTCGATGTGACCATGTTTCTCTTTCACGACGGCATAGAGCCGGTCCAGATCTTCCAGGCGCGACACGTCGCCGACAACCGTCGTCACGTTTCTCTCGATGAAGGCCGCGGCCTCCTTCAGCTCCTTCTCGCGTCGCCCGGTGATCACCACATGCGCACCTTCGTCCACGAAGCGCTTGGCTGTGGACAATCCAATGCCGCTGCTGCCGCCGGTGATGACTGCGATCTTGCCTTCCAGTTTTTTCATGATGTTTATCTTTCGTTGTGTGTGGGCCAGGCGCGGGACCGCGCCGGGGTCAGAGTTGCGCCAGGCCGCCGTCGACGGCGACTTCGCTGGCGGTCATGAAGCTGCTGTCCGACGAGGCGAGAAAGGCAGCCACGGCCCCGATCTCCGCGGGATCGGCCATGCGCTGCAGCGGAGTCATCGCGGCGAACATCTTCTGTCCCTCCTCGCCGAGCGCTTCCTTCGCGAGTTCGGTCGCAGTCGCCCCGGGCGACAGCACGTTGACCCGGATGCCGCTGCCCTTCAGGTCCTCCGCCCAGGTCCGCGCGAGGTTGCGCACGGCCGCCTTGCTGGCGCTGTAGGCGCTCATGGCCGGGGCGCCCGTGGTGCCTGCGCTCGATCCGGTCAGGATGATCGAACCGCCCCGGCGCATCAGCGGTAGCGCCTTCTGCACCGTGAAGATCGTCCCCTTCACGTTGGTGCCGAAGGTTTCGTCGATGTGCGCGGCGGTGATCTTGCCGAGCGCAAGCTGGCTTCCCGCTCCGGCATTGGCGAAGACGATGTCAAGGGTACCGCGTTCGGCCTTCACCGCCGCGTAGAGCCGGTCGAGGTCGTCCTCATCGGAGACCGAGCCCTTCACCGCGCGGGCATTGGATCCGAGGGCGGCAACAGCTGCGTCGAGCGCTTGCTGTCGGCGGCCGAAGATGAAGACGAAGGCGCCGTCTTCGATGAAGCGCTTTGCCGCAGCGCGGCCGATGCCGGTCGCGCCACCCGTGATGACTGCAACCTTGCCGTCAAGCTTTCCCATGATTTCTCCTGTCGTGGTGCCGGGACAGCATCTGCCCCCGACGTCCCCGACATAGGTCCGCCGGCGTCAGGCGTTGAGTGCGGAAGCGCGCACATCGGTGGTGCGAAATCGATCCGGCTGCACGATCGACGCCAGCCGCGACGGCCGGTGTCTGCCGTTGGGAAGGGCTGCGCCTGCCGGAACGGGCTATGATGACCGCCCGTACTGCGGTACGAGGCATCCGGAGGGCTTGAAAGGCGCACCGCGCGGTGCGGGATTGCACCATGATCGACTGGGATGACGTTCGCTACTTTCTGGCCGTCGCGCGCGGAGGCTCGGTGCGGGCTGCGGCCGAGCAGCTCGGTGTGAACCATGCGACCGTGCTGCGGCGCATCGCCCAGCTCGAGGAACGCCTCGCCGTCCAGATGTTCGAAAAGCTACCCTCGGGCTACCGCCTGACGGCTGCGGGCGAGGAGGTCCTCGAATTCGCGGACCAGATGGAAGCCTCGTCGCACCAGCTGGAGACGCGCGTCTTCGGGCGCGACCAGAGTGTGCGCGGGCGTCTGCGGGTGACGCTGGCGCCGCCGCTCGCGACACATTTGCTGATGCCTGATTTCGCCGACTTCGCGCGTCTGCATCCGGACATCGAGATGGATATCCTGTCGTTCGGCGAGCTGGTCAATTTGACCAACCGGGAGGCCGACGTCGCGATCCGCGTCGTCTACGACCGCAAGACCCTGCCGCTCAATCTTCACGGTGTGAAGGGACCGGAGCTGTTCGGCGCCGTCTACACGTCTAGGGATCGGCTGACCGCGTGGCGTGCCGGCGCGCCTGATCCCTTCCGCTGGATCGTCATCAGCATTCACGGCATCCCGGACTGGGCCAGCGCGGGTGAGGTTCGCGCCGCGGGCGTTCCATTCAGGACCTCAGACGCCGGGGCGCAGATCGCTGCTGTCCGGCAAGGGCTGGGGATTACGACACTGCCGTGCTTCGTCGGCGATGCCGACCCGCTGCTGGTGAGGGTGCCGGGCACCGAGTTGCACATGTACGGAACGGTCTGGCTCCTCACGCAGGGCGAGACACGCAAGACCAAGCGCGTGCGGCTGTTCACCGAGTTCGTATCCCGCAGGCTCGCCGCGTACGCGCCGCTTCTTGCGGGACTGTCGGTGGCGCGCGACTGAGGCGCGGCAGGTCGGCGACGGAAAGGTTGGCCTCGACAGATCAGTGCGTTATCGTGCTTCAGAACAATCGAGTGGGAGTAGGGTTGTGACTGCTATTCGTCCAGCATCGGTTATTTCCTGGAGAGGCAGCGCCGCTTAGGTCATGGGATTTGGGGTATTCATCCATCGATTGGACTCGATTTACGATGACAGCCCAGCTGAGCAGTACCAATTTCCCGGTCAGTATCTCAGCCGCGTCGAAGCCTGCATCGGCGATTGGATTATCTATTACGAACCAAGGAAGGTCGCTGAGACGCGCGGCTACTTTGCGATTGCTCGCGTTCAGCAGGTTATTCCCGACCCGGGTACTTCGGGGATATATCTTGCTCTGATGGAACCCGGAAGTTACCTCGATTTTGCCAATTCGGTGGCTTTCAACGGGCCGACCGGTCTAGTGGAACGGGGCGTGCTGAACGCGCAGGGACGAATTTCAGGGCGTGCTCAGTCTGCGGTCCGCGCAATCTAACCCGACGATTTCAATCGAATATTCGAGCTTGGATTCTCGGAGACTGCGCCGATGCTGCCGCGCGTTGATGCTGATGTTCAATCTCAATTCGGCGAAAAAGAGCAGGCGCCCTTCAAATTCGAGCAGCAGCGGGATCGTGTCAGTCTTACGGTATCGAGAATTTTGCGCGATCGGTTTTTCGTCGCATTGTATTGCGCGCCTACGACGAACGTTGCGCCATTACCGGGCTGAAGCTCATAAACGGAATGGGGCGCGCAGAGGTCGCGGCGGCGCATATACGGTCTGTGGAGGCAGATGGGCCGGACATCGTGAGCAATGGCATCGCTCTGTCCGGTACCGCTCATTGGATGTTCGATCGTGGCTTGATCAGCTTGGCGGATGATCTGAAAATACTGATCTCGCGCCAGACAAACGATCTGGACGGAGTCCGAGCGGTAATCAACAAGACTGGCCGCGCGCATGAGCCAAAGCGACTATCAGATCGGCCTCATCCGCATTTTTTGAAGTGGCACCGCGAGCATTGCTTCAAACATTGAACACGTAGGAGGGCTGTCGCTTCGTTCCGCGCGAACAGTGACGGTCAGGGTCGATCCGTGCCATACCGCAAGATCGGTCGAGCAAGTCATGGCCGTCAGCGACTAGATGGAGCCGCCACGGAGGAGGGACGATGAAGGCGGCGCTGCAAAGCTATCGGGACCGGATGCGACGGGTGCTGGACCATATCGACCGACATCTCGACGGCGATCTGGATCTGGACACGGTGAGTGCTGTTGCGGCCTTCTCGAAGTTTCATTTCCACCGGCAGTTCTCGGCGACCTTCGGACTATCAGTGCATCGTTATGTCCAGCTGGCCCGCATGAAGCGCGCGTCGCATCAGCTGGCCTATATGGACGCCCTTGATGTCACGGAGATTGCGATGGATGCCGGTTACGACGCACCGGATGCCTTCGCCCGCGCCTTTCGGCAACGGTTCGGGCAATCGCCGTCGTCGTTCCGGAAGTCTCCCGACTGGGAGCCGTGGCTTGCGGCCTTAGGGCCTCTCGACAACGCCAGGAGCAAGCTCATGCAGAAAACGTTTACCACCGACGACGTGACGATCCGCGATGTGCCCCCTACGCCGGTCGCGATCATGGAGCATCGGGGAAGCCCTGAGACACTTGGTGACACGATCCGGCGGTTCATCGCGTGGCGCAGGGCCGCCGGCCTGCACCCCAGGACAAATCCCACCTTCACTGTTTGGCATTCCGAGGGGCGTCCGGCGCAGCAGGACGAATACAGCATCGACCTTTGTGTCGGGACCGACCAGCCGATCGCGGCGAACGGCGAAGCGATCAAGACCGGCGAGATCCCCGGCGGACGCTGCGCGGTGCTGCGCGTCGTCGGCTACACCGACAATCTGGAGCCTGCCGCGCTCTTTCTTTATCGTGACTGGCTTCCGGCCAGCGGCGAGGAAGCCCGCGACTTCCCGGTCTATTGCCAGCGGCTGAGCTTCTTCCCCGAGGTGCCGGAGCACGAGACCGTCGCGGACGTTTTTCTGCCGCTGAAGTAGCGTCCTCGAATCCAGACATCGAATACTCCATAATATAAGACTTGACTTATATTAGTGTGGGTCGATATTGATCCTTGCACGCGACAAGGAGGAGCTCCATGGAGATCGACGTCGTCAGGGTATTGGGGCTGGTTACGCGTTCGGTGAGGAATTTCGAGAAGGACGGGAAAGCGGCCAGTGCGGTGACACTGACGCGGCTTTACGAGACCAGCGTCGACGATCTCTGGGACGCAGTGACCAGCCAGCAACGCATTCCGCGCTGGTTCTTGCCGGTCGAGGGAGATCTCCAGATCGGTGGAAAGTACCAGCTCAAGGGGAATGCCGGCGGCACCATCACGGCGTGCACGCCGCCAACCCATTTCGCGGCGACCTGGGAATTCGGCGGCGCGATGAGCTGGATCGATGTCAAGCTGACGGCAGAACGAAGCCAGGCGCGGTTGACGCTTGAGCACACCGCGATGATCGAGGATCATTGGGAGCAGTTCGGTCCAGGGGCGGTCGGGATCGGTTGGGATCTCGCCATTGCGGGGCTGGAGCGATATGTTGCGACCGGGGCATCGGTCGACCATGAGACGGCCGAGGCATGGATGGGCTCTCCCGCGGGCAAGGAATTCATGACCAGTAGCGGCGAGTATTGGCGCGCGGCGCATGTCGCAAGTGGCGTGGATCCTGCCTCCGCGAAACAGCGGTCGGACCGTACCATCGCTTTCTATCGCGGCGAGCCGCCGCCCGACGTCGCGCATCCGGGCACAGGAAGCTGATGCAAATCTTCGAGGTCCTCGCCGACCCCGTCCGCCGTCGCATCCTCGAGCTGCTTGCGCCCGGCGAGATGGCGTCCGGCGAGGTCGTCGAAGTGATCGGAGCCGAGTTCGGGATCACGCAGGCCGCCGTGTCGCAGCACCTCAAGGTGCTGCGCGAGAGCGGCTTCGCGACGGTTCGTGCGGAGGCGCAACGGCGGCTCTATTCGGTCGATGCTGCGGGGCTTCAAGCGGTGGATGCATGGGTCGGTCAGTTCCGCAATTTCTGGGAGCCGAAGCTGGATGCGCTGGCGACGGAAATCGCGCGCGGCAAACGCGAGCGTCGGAATGCTCCGATGACCAAGCGGAGCGGGAAGCGGGCATGAAGGCATCGCGGCAAAGGCCCCGTAGCATCGCGCCGCTTCAGTGAGGCACGAAAGCCGCCGCCAAAACAGCAAGCATACCAAAGCTGGCGATATTCCAGAACAGCGAGCGGACGAGCGGTATGCCGGATAGGTAAAGCGCGGTGTAGGCGATGCGTCCGCCAAGATAGGCGATCGATCCCCAATAAGTCAGCTCATTGTGAACGCCTGCGGCGTGAGAGATGAGGATCGCGGCGGCAAAGAATGGAAACGTCTCCATGTAGTTGCGGAAATTTCGGTTGAGCCGGCCGGGGATGGGCTTGAGCGGCGGCATCTCGGTGTCGCGCGGACTCGCAGCCCATCTGAGGCCGTACTGCAGGTTCGCGGCTTGCGCGGCGGCGACAAGCTGTACGAAGCCCCAGACGATCGCGGCGGCCAGCATCGATAGCTCGAAGCTCATCGCCATTGGCTGTCCCCCAATCTGCAAGAAATCAGCGCGATCCCGGGTGCCATTCCGGGAGTTTGGGAATCTCGGGATCGAGATGATCCCAGGCATATCCGCGCGAGCAGAACAGCACGACGGACGGTTTGAACGTGCTGGCATCGTCCAGCGTGCCGACATAGATGCCGATGAACTCCGGCTTCTCGTCCGGCTTGTTGTAGATCGGCGAGCCGCAGTTCGGACAGAACCCCTTGCGCTTGACTGCGCCGCTGTCGGCAGTGCGTGCGATTTCGCGCACCTCGCCTGTCACCGAGACTGCGCTGCGCGCGAACACGAAGATGGAGCTGTGGCCGCTGCCGGTATCGCGCTGACAGTCGCTGCACTGACATTGGAAGCCGCGGACCGGCGCGGACGCACTGGTGTAGCAAACCGCGCCGCAGGCGCAACGACCTGAATATGTCATTCGTCTCCCTCCCGACGGGGCCGACCGGTCCGATCATATCAGGCTGGTTTGATTTCGCCACATCGAGCAGCCGGCGCGATTTCACACAAGCCTGATCTCTGCTGGCCCGCTCACTCGCGCGACATCTTCTCGAATTTCTTCACCAGCCGCTCGCGCTTCAGCCGCGACAGCCGCTGGATCCAGAACATCCCATCGAGCTGGTCGATCTCGTGCTGGTGGCAGACGGCGCGCAAGGCTTCCGACTCCTCGCTGTGCACGTTGCCGTCGATATCCCGATAGCTGATCCGCACGCGGGCGTGGCGCTGCACCTCGTCGTTGACGCCGGGCATCGAGACGCTGCCTTCGCGATGCAGGATCATCTCGGGTGAGGCCCATTCGATCTCTGGATTGACATAGGTCTGCGCACCCTCCCTGACGTCGAGCTCGAGCACGACGACGCGCATGGGCACGCCGATATGCGGCGCCGTGATGCCGATGCCGGGCGCGGCGCGCATCGTATCGAGCAGATCGTTCGCAAGCTCGCGGAGCGCATCGTCGAACGCGGTGACGGGGCGGGCCGGCATCGCGAGGCGGCGGTCGGGATAGCGGACGATCGGGCGAATGGTCATGCAGGCTCCTACCACTCACGGATGGTTGAAGCATCCCGTTCTTGACGCCCTACCAACTGGAAGGTAGCTAAGGGCCATGACCAACGTTTCCTCGACTGCCGACGACATCCTGGCCTGCGCGCGCAGCTTGATCATCGCGGGCGGCTATAATGGTTTCAGCTACGCCGACGTGGCCGAGGTGGTCGGCATCCGCAAGCCGAGCATCCACCACCATTTCGCCAGCAAGGTCGACCTGGTCCGCACCCTCGTGTCGCGCTACCGCGGAGAGGCCGAGGCGGGACTGTCCGCGCTCGAGCGCAATGTCCCTGATCCGCGCGCCCAGCTCGAAAGCTATGTCGCGTACTGGAAGGCGTGCATCAATGATGCGACGGCGCCGTTCTGCGTGTGCGCGCTGCTGGCCAGCGAGCTCCCCATTTTGCCGGAGGAGGTCGCGCTCGAAGTCCGTGCGCACTTCCGCTCCCTGGCGTCCTGGCTGACGGCCGTCATGGAGCGCGGCAAGCGGAAAGGGCAACTCAAACTCTCCGGCACAGCCCGCGTCGAGGCCGAAGGATTCATGGCGACCATTCACGGCGCAATGCTGTCGGCGCGTGCCTATGGCGATCCAAAAATGTTCGGTGTGATCACCACCCCGCTGCTGGACCGGCTGGCCAACAAGCACTGAGAGATATCAGCGAGACGATGGCGACGGTCCACAAGCGGGCTGGAGCGAAGTCGGTTTCGCTGCGTGCAAGAAAACTACCAACTAGTAGGTATAGGAAAGACTGCAATGGCGCAATATCAACTGGATCCGGTTCGTGCCGATCGCGAGCGATGGCTGAAGCAATACTACTTCGTGCGAGCGGCATTCTCGGTGGCCTGGGTCGCTGCTGCGTTTGCCGCCGGGGCTTCTTCTCCAGTGATCGCCGCCGCCTTGCTCGTCCTCTATCCCGCATGGGACGCCGCAGCCAATTTCGCGGACGCGGTTCGTAGCGGCGGTCTCGCTCAAAGCCGCACGCAGGCTCTGAACGTTGTGGTCAGCCTGGCGACCACCGTTGCGGTGCTTGTGACCTTGCAGGTGAGCATGAACCGGGTGCTCGGAATCTTCGGGGCATGGGCGATTGTGTCCGGACTGCTGCAGTTGGGGACGGCCATTCGCCGCTGGCGGAGTTTTGGCGCGCAATGGGCCATGGTGCTCAGCGGTGGCCAGTCGGCGCTTGCAGGCGGCTTCTTCATCTTTCAGGCGACGATGCCCGAGGTTCCTTCGATCGCGAATGTCGCGGGCTATGCTGCCGTCGGTGCGCTCTACTTTCTGGTCTCGGCAATCTGGCTCACGGTCGGCGAGTGGCGGCAGCACGCCAAGCGCGTTTAGCGGCCCGCTGCCCTCCCGGTCTATGAACGATCCGGACGAAGCCGGGGCGAAGCGGATTTCGCGACTACAACTCTCCGGCCCAAATGGTTATGCTACAAGCCGGAAAGCTGGGTCGCGGAATCGCTGCAAGTGCTCTCGGACGTCCTCAAGCAAAAAGAAATCTATACTTATTTCAGCCGCTCGGCGATGGAGAAGGCACACGCCTATCAGGCGCATGGCCGGGTCTCTGCGCTGGACGTCAGCGACGACCTGACCCACGTCGGTTCCCAGGTGCGAGGCAGCGAGTTCAGAAATTATCGCGTCGACATCGAATTAACGTTCGACCGCGGCAGGCTCGTCGGCATCGATGGCGATTGCAGTTGTCCGATGGCCCTCAACTGCAAGCATGTCGCGGCGACCCTGCTTGAAGCGCTGAGCGACACCGAGCCGTCGAAACTGGCTCCTGTGCCGACCCCGCAGGCAGCCAAGCCCGTCAACGCGCAAGCGACTTCGGCTCCGCCGGTCCTCGGCGTCGAAGTGAACAGCTGGATCGACAATGTGGGCCGGGCGGTAAGGAGCAGCGATTATGCCGCGGACGAGAGCCCGCGATTGCTGTATTGCCTGGAGGCCTCGGATGACCCGGTGCCTCTGGCCGCGGTGTCCCTGCGATCGGTCCAACTCCGCAAGGGCGGAATTTACGCCCAGAACTACAGCAGTCCCAGTCCGTACGAATTCAAGCCGGACCGGGCGCCAAAATATTTCCGTGACGTCGACATCGATATCGTGACGGAGATATCGCGCCGGTTGCGCAACTACTACACTCAGGGGCCGTATTCGGAAGAGCTGTTGCGCCGAATTGTCGCGACCGGCCGCGCATTCTGGCTTGACCACAAGGGCGCGCCGCTGAGCTGGGGCGAAGCGCGGGAAGGCCGGATTGAATGGCAGCCAGGGCGCGGCAAGGGTGTTGCACCGACCCTCGTCGTATCGGGAGCGGTCGCGTTGAACGCCGAACCGCCGGTCTATGTCGATGAAGCCAGCGGGGTCATCGGGCCCGTCCAACTCGGCCTGCCGCCTCGGCTCGCCTGCCAGTTCCTAGCTGCGCCCTCCATTCCCCGCGCCCAACTCGAAGAAGTGTCGCGCCGTCTGAGCCAGAGGCTGCCCGAGCTTCATCACGGCCTGCTGCCGGTGCCGCCGGCCGCCGCAGTGCTCATCGACGAGGATCCGCGTCCCGTGCTGAGGCTGAAGCTGGGTCATGTCGGTGCAAGCTATTATTACTATCGCAACAAGAACGAAGCCTCAGGTCCTGTCGGCGTGGCCAGCCTGGGCTTCCGCTACGGTGGGTTCGACATCGATCCGAGCCAGCGGGCAAGCCGGCTGGAACTGTTCCAGGGCGGGCAGGTCTATGCGATCGCCCGCCGTCAGCCGAAGGAGAGGCAAGCGCGCAAGCGCCTCGCCGACGCGGGGCTCATCGAGGCAAGGTCGGTGCTTCCGATGCTCGATTACCGCCATGCCATGGACCTGACGCTGCGCGACCAGCACGGCTGGCTCGACTTTCTCGCGCTGCATGGGGAGCAATTGCGGTCCGGGGGGTTCGAGATCCTGGTCGACGACGATTTTCCGTTCCGGCTGGCGGAGTCGTCGGGCGATTTTGACGCTGAGTTCGAGTCCAGTGGCATCGACTGGTTCGAGCTGTCACTCGGCATCGAGATCGAAGGCGAGCGGCGCGATCTCGCGCCGCTGCTGGCGGCGCTGGTTTCGGCACCCGGCTTCAGCCCCGAATCGTTGACGGCACTCGCGGACAAGGGCGAGCGTTTCCTTCTGCCTCTGGCCGACGGCCGGCACGTCGCGCTGGCTGCGGATCGCTTCCTGCCGCTCGTGCTGGCGTTGCATGGCCTGCATATGAGCGGCGCTTTCGAGGACGCCTCTAGGAGGATCAGACTGTCGCGCGCGGACGTCGTTCCGCTGCTCGGCGTCGAGAACGAGCGCTTCGCCTTTCGGGGAGCCGACAGTCTTCGCCACCTCGCAGGCCTGCTCCAGGCGCGAGGGTTGACCCCGCCCGAACTGCCGCCGACCTTTCGCGCCACGCTTCGGCCCTATCAGGCTCAGGGTGTGGCATGGCTCGATCTGCTCCGCGAGAGCGGGTTGGGCGGGATCCTCGCCGACGACATGGGGCTGGGCAAGACCGTCCAGATCCTGGCCTTGATCGCGCTCGAGAAAGCGCGCGGTCACCTCGCCAATCCCGTGCTGGTCGTCGCGCCGACCAGCCTGATGACGAACTGGTCCGCCGAAGCGCAGAAGTTCGCGCCGGAGCTGAAGGTTCTCGTTCTGCACGGGGCAGATCGCAAGCACAGATTTCCTGCCATCGCAGAGCACGATCTGGTCCTGACCACTTATCCGCTGATTGCGCGGGATCGCGAAATTCTGCTGGCGCGGGAGTGGCATATCGCGGTGCTGGACGAGGCGCAGACGGTCAAGAATCCGGATGCGGCGACCACGCGATTTCTGCGCGAGACCAAGGCGCAGCATCGCTTCTGTCTCACGGGCACGCCGATGGAAAATCATCTCGGCGAACTCTGGTCGATCATGAGCTTCGTCAACCCCGGCTTTCTCGGCGACAAGGCGGCCTTTTCGCGCCAGTGGCGCACGCCGATCGAAAAGCGCGCCGACAAGGTGCGGACTGCGGCGTTGGCGCAGCGGGTCAAGCCGTTTTTGCTGCGCCGTACCAAGACGGAGGTCGCTACGGACTTGCCCGCCAAGAGCGAAATCGTTGAGACCATCGCGCTGGAAGGGCCGCAGCGCGATCTCTACGATTCGATACGGCTCACGATGTCGCGCAAGGTGCGCGAGGCCATCGCAAAACGCGGCCTCGCCAAGAGTCACATCGTGGTGCTCGAAGCTCTGCTTCGCATGCGGCAGGCCTGTTGCGATCCGGCCTTGCTGAAACTGAACGACGGCGTCGAACGGCCGTCGGCCAAGCTCGATCGCTTGATCGACATGGTGGGGGAGCTGCTCAGCGAGGGGCGCAAGATCATCATTTTCTCGCAATTCACCTCCATGCTCGATCTGATCCGGCAGCGCGTCGAGACGGCAGGCCTGCGCTACAGCATTCTCACCGGTCAAACCAGGGACCGAAAGACCGCGATCGAATCCTTTCAGGACGGCGCTGCCGAGATATTCCTGGTCAGCCTGAAGGCAGGCGGCGTCGGCCTCAATCTGACCGCCGCCGACACCGTCGTCATTTTCGATCCATGGTGGAATCCCGCTGTCGAGGAACAGGCGATCGATCGGGCCTATCGGATCGGACAAGACAAGGCTGTCTTCGTTTACAGGCTGGTGGCCGCTGGGACGATCGAGGAAAAGATGGACGAGCTCAAAGCCAGAAAGCGCGCGCTCGCCGACGGCTTGTTCGATCGCGATGGCGGGATCGCGTCGGCCCTCACTGAGGGTGATGTGAACGCGCTGTTTGACGCGTAGCCGTGCGTAGGTGGCGGGCGCGTTCAGCGGGTTACGATCGCGTTTTCGGGATGATGACATTGTGCAGGTGTTTTGCCCGACGGGTCAAATCGCGTTCTGACATTGTCGGCCGTTGGTAAGTCATTGAATAAGCTGACCCCCGCTACTGTGCATGGGGTTGTTTTCGCGTTTTTGTTTCGGGGGCGGAAAAATCTTGCGGTCTCGTCCATTGCCAATGTCGGCCGCCGGAGTTCCCATTCGTCTTCCACCCAGAGAGACCTGACGGGAGACCAAAAAATGAACTCGTCCTCCTATCGCTGGGTGATCGTCGCCGCGGGCGGCTTGCTCGGCTGCGTCGCCATCGGCGGCATGTTTTCGCTGCCGGTGTTCCTGCAGCCGATCGCAAAGGATACCGGCTGGTCCGTGACCGGCATCTCCAGCGCGATGACGATCGGCTTTCTGGCGATGGCCTGCACCAGCATGGTCTGGGGCACGCTGACGGACCGGTTCGGGCCGCGGCTGGTGGTGCTGACGGGATCGACGGTGCTGACCGTGAGCCTGTTCGCGGCGAGCCACGCCACCTCGCTGCTGGCGTTTCAGTTCGTCTTCGGCCTCCTGGTCGGGGCGTCCTGTGCCGCGATCTTCGCGCCGATGATGGCGACCGTGACGGGCTGGTTCGACACCCATCGCAGCCTCGCGGTCTCGCTGGTGTCGGCCGGCATGGGCATGGCGCCGATGACGATGGCGCCGCTCGCGGCCTGGCTCGTCTCAGGCCATGACTGGCGCACCTCGATGCAGATCGTGGCGCTGGTGGTCGGCGCCATCATGATCCCGGTCTCGTTCCTGGTGCGCCGCCCGCCGGCGCTCGCGCATGCCGTCGCCGCGCCTGCGGGCGAAGGTGCCGCGCAAGGTGAGATGTCGATGGGAGAGGCGCTGCGCTCGCCGCAATTCCTGATCCTGCTCGCGACCAATTTCTTCTGCTGCGCCACCCATTCCGGTCCGATCATTCACACCGTCTCTTATGCCGTGAGCTGCGGCATCCCGCTGGTCGCGGCGGTGACGATCTACAGCATCGAAGGCTTTGCCGGCCTCGGCGGACGCATCGCCTTCGGCCTGATGGGTGACCGCTTCGGCGCCAAGCGCGTGCTCGTCTCGGGCCTGCTGTTGCAGGCCTTCGGCGCGCTCGCCTATGTCTTCGCGCACCAGCTCACGACATTCTATGCGGTCGGGGCCGTCTTCGGCTTCATCTATGCCGGCACCATGCCGCTCTACGCGGTGCTGATCCGCGAAAATTTTCCGCTCAAGATGATGGGCACGGTGATCGGCGGCACCGCCATGGCCGGCAGCCTCGGCATGGCCACGGGCCCGCTCGCCGGCGGCCTGATCTACGATGCGTTCTCGAGCTACGCCTGGCTCTATATCGCCTCCTGGGCGATGGGCCTCGGCGCCTTCCTGATGGCGATGAATTTCAAGCCGTTCCCGAAGCCGCGAGCGGAGTTGGCGCCGGCGGCGGTGTAAGCAGGTTCATCGAGGCGCAACACTAGAGCTGCGCCTCGATCGCGGGTTTATCGATGATGGACCACACTTGCCGTATTTTTCCGTCGCGAAATTGATAGAACACGTTTTCGCAGAAGGACACGCGCCTGCCGTTCACATCCAGGCCCAGAAACTTTCCAGCCGGCGTGCAATCGAACTTCAGCCGGGCGGCGATGTGGGGCGGATCGCAGACCAGCAGATCGATGTTGAAATGCAGATCCGGAATTGACCGAAAATCCTGCTCCAGCATGGCACGATAGCCGGACAGTCCGAACGGTCGCGCATTGTGCACGACGTCATCGTGGACGAACTGTCCGAGCGCGGGCCAATCCTGCCGGTTCAGGCAGGCGATGTAGTTGCGGTAGACGTCGGCGAGATCGGATTTGATCATGGCGTTGCTCCTGCGGCTCCGGCCATAACGCGGCAACAGGGCAATCGGCGCCTGCGCTCACAGACGTTTTTCGAAGAACAGGTCCGGGTAGGGATCGTCATTGAAGCGGGGGATCTCGGTCCAGCCGCTTCGTCGGTAAAGCTGGCCGGCCTCCGCCAGGGCGCTGTTGGTGTCGAGCCGCAGCAGCTTGACGCCGAGCCCGCGCGCGGCATCCTCGGTCGCGTCCATCAGGCGGCGGCCGAGCCGCAATCCGCGCGCCGCCGGTGCGACCCACAGCCGCTTGATCTCGGCATAGCCGTGATCCGTGCCCTTCAGCCCGACGCAGCCGACCGGCAGCGTGTCCGAGATCGCGACGATGAACGTGCCGCGCGGGCGGCGCATATCCTTGGCGTCGGGATCGCGCGACAGCGAGACGTCAAAGCCCTGCTTGAAGCGGCGGCCGAGCTCGCCATAATATTCGCCGAGGCAATAACGGGCCTGTTCGCTCCGCGGATCCATCTCGTCCAGTGTGACGCGTTCGCGCGTCAATGTGGAGGCAATCAAATCCATCGCCGCCAGCAGCGCCTCGCGTTGCGAGTGCTGGGCGAGGAAGCCCCCGGCCTGCGTGTTCGACAGCGCCTCATAGGCCGCGAACTCGCGCCGGCCCGCACGCGTCAATGTCGCCACGCGGCGGCGCGCATCGTCCTCATGCGCATTGGTCTCGACCAGCCCTTCGTCCTCGAGGCTGCGGAGCAGGCGACTCATCAGGCCGGAATCGAGGCCGAGATAGTCCCGAATCTCGGCCACGTCCGAACGTCCGTGCCCGATTGCGTTGAGCACGCGCGCCGCCCCCAGCGGCCGCCCGCGTCCGAGGAATGACGTGTCGAGTGCGCCGACCGCGGACGTGACGGCACGATTGAAGCGGCGGACGCGGGAAACCGGGTCGAGCATGATGTATCTGACTTTAGTCAGGCATATCATCGAAGTCAATCAGCGCAGGCTTTCGCTTCAACAGCGGCTGCGCTTCAGTCCAGGCCCAGCGCCTTGCGGGACTTCCGCGTGAGTTTCGCCACGATCAGCGCGTGCGCCTGCGCCAGATAGCTCGTGAGCTCGGCGTCTGACAGTGCGTTGTTGCCGACGAGCTGCACCCATTTGGCGCGCGCCAGATAGGGCGCCGGCCGCGCAAGGCCGTGCTCGATCAGCATGGCGTAGGCCATGTTCGAGACCTTGAACATGTAGCCGCCGGAGCGCGCGGCAAAGCCGCCGCCGAGTGCGAACATCTTGCCGCCGACCTTGAACACGGAGGTGCCCTCCCACTGCATCACCTTGGTGACGGCCGGCAGGCGCAGGCAGCGGGTCTCGAAGGTTTTGGGAGTCATCGCCCGAGCAATAGCACAGCGCACGCGGCAAGGACACGGAGGGGACAAGCGTTGTCGCCACGGGGATGATGCAGTTGCGCGCCTCTTTGTGAGTTGTGCCCGCGCCGCGGACCGTTACCATGCGCCGGCTGCCGTGGAACACGGGAGCCGACATTGTGACCGGGAGGCGACATGAGTGGGCAGGAACGCAAAGTAAAAGGATCCGACCTGTTCGTCGCCGCGCTGGAGAACGAAGGTGTAGACCGCATCTTCGGTGTGCCCGGCGAGGAGAATCTCGATCTGGTGGAATCGCTCCGCACCTCCAAAATCGAACTGATCCTGACCCGTCACGAGCAGGCCGCCGCCTTCATGGCCGCGACGCACGGGCGGCTGACCGGCAAGCCCGGAGTATGTCTTTCGACGCTCGGCCCGGGTGCGCTCAATCTGTCGACGGGCGCGGCATATGCGCATCTTGGCGCGATGCCGATGATCTTGATCACCGGCCAGAAGCCGATCATGAGCAGCCGGCAGGCCCGTTTCCAGATCGTCGATGTGGTCGCCACCATGAAGCCGCTGACGAAACTGTCGCGGCAGATCATCAGCGCCTCAAGCATCCCGACCGTGGTCCGCGACGCGTTTCGCGTGGCGATGGAGGAGCGGCCGGGGCCGGTGCACCTCGAGCTGCCGGAAGACATCGCGGGCGATGAAGTGCCTGATGTCCCGGTGATCCCGGTTCATCCGATCGAGATCCCGGTCGCCCATCGCGCCGCGCTCGAAGGCGCCGCCGAGATGATCTTGGCCGCGAAGCATCCGCTGGTGATGATGGGCGCTGCGACCAGCCGGCCGCGCGCGACCCACGGCATCGCCAGCTTCGTGCGGCGGACCGGCATTCCCTTCTTCACCACGCAGATGGGGAAGGGCACGGTTCCCGGCGGCACCAATCTCTACATGGGCACCGCCGCGCTGTCCGAGCGCGACTACGTTCATGACGCGATCGACGCCGCCGACCTGATCGTTGCGATCGGTCACGACCCAATCGAGAAGCCGCCCTTCATCATGGGACCGTCGGGCCCGAAGGTGATTCACGTCAGCTACACGCCGGCCAGCGTCGAGCTGGTCTATTTCCCCGATGCGGAAGTCGTCGGCGACGTCGGCCCCAGCCTGGAACTGCTCGCCGACCGGCTCGAAGGCAAGCTGCCGCAAGCCGCCGCGCTGCTGCCGCTGCGCGAAAAGATTCTGTCGCAGATCGCCGACCGCGCCACCGAAGCGCGCTGGCCGCCGACGCCGCAACGCATCGTGCACGATATCCGGCAGGTCATTCCTGAGAACGGCATCGTCGCGCTCGACAACGGCATGTACAAGATCTGGTTCGCGCGCAACTACCGCACCCGCGTCGCCAACACGCTGCTGCTCGACAATGCGCTGGCGACGATGGGCGCCGGGCTGCCGTCGGCGATGATGGCCGCGATGCTCTATCCGGAGCGCCGCGTGCTCGCGGTTGCCGGCGACGGCGGCTTCATGATGAACAGCCAGGAGATGGAGACCGCCGTCCGGCTCAAGCTCAATCTGGTCGTGCTGGTGCTCGAGGACAACGCCTACGGCATGATCCGCTGGAAGCAGGCCGTCGATCACTTCGCCGATTTCGGCATGACCTTTGGCAATCCCGATTTCGTCTTGTACGCGAAAGCCTATGGGGCGAAGGGACATCGGATCGAGAGCATCGACAGTTTTGCCCCGACTCTGAATGCCGCCTTCAAGGAGGGCGGGGTGCATCTGGTCGTGATCCCGATCGATTATTCGGAGAATGTGCGGGTGCTCGTGGAGGAGCTGCGGGCGAGGGAGAAAGCAAAAGCGTGAGAACTGCGATCTCGTGCCCCGGACGCAGCGCAGCGCCCCTTCGGCGGTGCGCTGCAGAGCCGGGGCCCATGCATCAGCGGACTCTCCGCCTCCTGGGTCCCGGCTCTGCGCAGCGACGCCAAAGCGTTACAGCGCGTCCGGGACACGAGAGGAACGACTTCACTTGTCTCGTGCCGTCCGATCGCCCACACTCCCCAACCATCCAACCAATCACAGGAATAAGAACATGACTCGCGTTCGCTGTATCACCGAGATGGGCATGGGCGTCGACGTTCATGGCAGGGACGCCACCAAGGCGGCGAAGCGTGCCGTGTCTGATGCCATCAGGCATTCGAGCCTCGGCTTCTTCCGGATGATCGACAAGACCGCGAACGACATGTTCGTGGACGTCACAATTGCGGTGCCGAATCCCGAAGCCGTCGACAAGGAAGCCGTCGCCAAGGAGCTGCCTTACGGTACTGTCACCGTCAACGCGGTGAAGGGCGGGCTGGAGATCCCCTCGGCCGCGGAACAGGGCAACGACCCCATCCTCATCGCCAATGCCGCCGTCATCGTCAGCTTCGACAAGGACTAGGCCGGTGTCCAACGGTGACGCAACGCTGCTGGATCGCCCGATCTGGAGCGCGCTGACGACCAGCCACAAACATCTGGCCGAGGGTGGCCCGCGAGCGCTGCGTTATCCGGTCGACGTGACGCCCTTTGCCGACATGGTCGACATGTCCGAGACGAGCTTTGCCGCGCTCCGTGATCTCCTGTCGGGCTCGCAGGTCGCCGCGCTGTTCACTCCGGAGGCCGTCGACGTTCCCGCAGGTTTCAAGGTTGTGCTGGCCGGACCCTGCGAGCAGATGATCGGCTCTCCGGCCGACAATCCGCTTCGCGATGCCGAGATCGTCCGGCTGGGTGCAGCCGACGTTCCCGCCATGATGGCGCTGACGGAGTTGACGAAGCCCGGTCCATTCGCGCGGCGCACGCACGAACTCGGGACGTTCCTCGGCATCCGCGCGGGCGGCGAATTGGTCGCGATGGCCGGCGAGCGCATGAAGCCGGGCAACTTCGTCGAGATGACGGCCGTCTGCGTCCACCCCGACCATCGCGGCCGGGGCTACGCGCAGGCGCTGCTCGCGGCGGTCGCGCGCCAGATCGAGGCGCGCGGCGAAATTCCGTTCCTGCACGTGTTCTCGAGCAACTCATCGGCCATCGCGCTGTACCAGCGGCAGGGGATGTGGATTCGGCGCAGCCTGCACGTCACTGCGTTCATGAAGCAGGAATGAGCCGCGCCGTCCGGTCAGGCTTCTCATCCGGCGAATTCACGCTATATCGATCCCACCATCATTGGGGGAAGCACATGGACGCCAGAACACCTGATTTTTCCGCCACGCGGACGGCAATGCAGCGTTACGTCGATCAGGAGATCATTCCGGGGGCATCCTGGGCGGTGCTGCGCGGCCGCGAGGTCGTCGATCAGCAATGCGTCGGTTTTGCCGATCGCGAGGCGAGCACCGCGCTGAGGCCCGATCACATTTTTCGCGCGTTCTCCAACACCAAGATCTTCGTCACCTGCGCGATCATGCTGCTGGTCGAGGAAGGCCGCATCGGGCTCGATGACGTCGTCGAGAAATTCCTGCCGCAACTCGGCAATCGCAAGGTTCTGAAGCCGGGCGCTTTGAGCCTTGCCGACGTCGAACCGGCGAAGAGCCCGATCACGATCCGGCAGCTTCTGACTCATACCTCCGGCCTCAGCTACGGCGTTTTTGATCCCGGTACGGTGTTGTTCAAAGCCTATAACGAGGCACGGGTTCTCAATCCGTTGACGCCGCTGACCGGCATGATCGACCAGCTCGCCGATCTGCCGCTGTCCTTTCATCCCGGCGCGTCCTGGGAATATTCGGTCGCGACCGACGTGCTGGGGCGTGTCGTGGAGGTCGTCTCCGGCAAGTCGCTCGACGCCGTCCTCAAGGCGCGCATCTTCGAGCCGCTCGGCATGACCGACACCGGCTTCCACGTGCCGGACGCGCAGCAGGGCAGGCTGGTGGCCCTCTACAACGGCGCGGATGTGCTCGACCCCATGAAGCCCGGCCTTAACCGGGCCGACGACCTGCCTTATCCGCAGGCCTATCGGCGGCAGTTCCCGCGGCTGTCGGGCGGCGGCGGACTGGTCTCGAGCTTGCCCGACATGCTCGCTTTGATACGGGCGCTGCTCCCGGGCTCGGATGCTCTGCTGAAGCCGGAGACGCTGCGGCAGATGATGACGAACCAGTTGCCCGCCGGCGAGAACATCCGCTTCGCCAATCTCGGCCCGATCCCCGGCAAGGGCTTTGGCCTCGGCGGCGCCGTCACCTTCGCGCCGATGCCGTTCGATCCCCCGAATTCGACCGGCGAATTCCAGTGGGGCGGCCTTGCCGGCACCCATTGGTGGATCTGCCCGCAGGCGAATACCGCCGGTGTGCTGATGACGCAGCGCTACATGGGCTTCTGGAATCCGTTCTTCTTCGAATTCAAGCGTCTGGCCTATCAGGCTCTCGGAGGCTGATCGCGAAAAAAATTGCAGGTCGCCGCGAATCCTTTCCGGTCGTCGCGCCCTCTCTTGAGGGTCGAGGCATTTTGCTTCGGCTTGTCTCGGAGGATGCGATGGCATTTTACAGGAAGAACATCGGCGGCCTGCATCAGGTCGTGCGGATCGCCTTGGGCGTGGCAGTAGCCGTCGCGGCATTCGTGTATCTCACCGGCGCCGCGGCGTGGCTGGTTGCGCTCGGCGGCGCCGGTTTCGCGCTGACCGGCCTCGTCGGTTATTGTCCGATGTGCGCGATGGCCGGCATCGGAAGGGGAGGCGCGTCGTGAGCGCCGCTGTGATCTCGCCGGACCTGTTCGAGGCCGCGCGCCTCGGCGATCCCCAGGCGATCGCGTCTCTGCTCGAGACGGCGCAGCCGAACATCCGTCGCTATGCCCGCGCCACCTGTCGCAGCTCGGCGGATGCCGAGGATGCGGCGCAGGAGGCGCTGTGGATCCTGTTTCGCCATGTCGGCACGATCCGCTCGTGGCTGGCGTTTTCGGCCTGGCTGTTCAGCGTGGTCCGCCGCGAATGCCTGCGGCTCGCCCGCAAGGCAGGCCTCGCGCCGGCGATCGACGGCGGAGAGGCGGAGGCGCTGCTGCTGTCGCGTCCTGAAGCCGATTTGCGGCTCGACGTCGCGGCGGCCTTCGAGGCACTGCCGCCGCACTACCGCGATGTCGCTCTGATGCGCGACGTCAAGGAAATGACCATCGACGAAATCGCCGACGCACTCGGCGCGACCCGGCAGGCCGTGAAAGCACGCCTGCATCGCGCCCGCGCGCTGCTGCGCGAATATCTGACGAGATGAGCCATGACCTTTTATCTAAGCCCTGACGATCTGAAATCCATCCCGGCCTTCGTGGCGCTCGCGCCGGTCGAGGCCAACGCGTTCCTTGCGTTCAACCACGCGGTCGAGCGCAAGGACGGATTGATCCCGCCAAAATATCGCGAGCTGATCTCGCTCGCGGTCGCGCTCACGACGCAATGCGCCTATTGCCTCGATGTGCACACGGCGCAGGCGGCGAAGGCCGGTGTAACGCGCGAAGAAATCGCGGAAGCCGCGCTGATTGCGGCGGCGGTTCGCGCCGGCGGCACGCTCGGCCACGCGTTGTTGGCGCAGCGCCTGTTCGAGCGGCATCGGGGCGAGGAGCTGGGATAGAGGAGCGGGCGGATGCCCGTCAGGGATCAGGAACTTGCCAAGCTATCTCGGCCTCGATGGATTCCGCTTCGGCTGGGTCGCCGCCTGGATCGACGATCGCGGTGATCACTGCTTCGATTATTCGCCGGTTCTCGCGCGGCTGCTCGCGCTGCCGCATGCCCGAGCGATGATCGACATGCCGATCGGATTGAAATGGAGCGGATATCGCGTCTGCGATTTGCGCGCACGCGAGCTGGTCGGTCCTGCCGTGTTTCTCGGCGCGCGCCGCGGCCTCTGGAGCTTTGCCGACATGGCCGCAGCCAACCGTCACTACTGGGCGCGCGAGGGCAAGGGCAGGGGCGTGTCGGCGCAGCTCTGGAACATCAGGGACAAGATCGGGGACGTCGACGCGATCATGACGCCGACGCGGCAGGCGACCATCGGCGAAGCGCATCCGGAATTGATTTTTTGGAATCTGGCTGGGCGGGCCCGGCTTGCTAAGAAGACATCGGCGGAGGGCCGCGAGCAACGCATCGCACTCCTGCAGCAGCGCGGCTTCGTGCGCTTGCCGAAATGGCTGACCCAACGACACGGCACTGGCATCGGCCGTGACGATCTCATCGACGCCTGTGCCTGCGCGGTCGCGGCACGCGACAGCACGCAGCGGTTCGGCGGGGAGGAGACCGACCCGCGGGGCTTGCGGATGGAGATCAATTATTGAGGCTGCCGGCGCGTGAGGGTTCGGGAAAAAGCTGCAATTTATTTGAAGCTTGCAGGAACAGACGACGGCCGGCCCGCGTTCCCCGTGCGAACCGAACACGGAGAAGCTCGTCCGATGAGGGATGCCAGTCAGTTCGCGACCGCGATGCTTGCGCTCGTCTTTACCGGAGCACTGCTCGTCACCGGCCAGCTCTTCATCGAGCAACGCGCACAGCGCGATGTGATGCACGCCACCAACCATTTGCTGCGGCCGTTGTGACCTGTACGGGAAAATGATCTGACCACTCGACCTTGCGTCGTTCGTTCGCTTGCCTAAACTAGGCGGCATCTCATGAACGAAGCCGGGGTCCTGATGTCCGATCTGTCCGCCTTTCCCGTCACCAAGCGCTGGCCGGCCAAGCACCCGGAGCTGCTCCAGCTCTATTCGCTGCCGACGCCGAACGGCGTCAAGGTCTCGATCATGCTGGAAGAGATCGGGCTTCCCTACGAAGTCCATCTCGTCGATTTCGGCAAAGACGACCAGAAGACACCGGAGTTCCTCTCGCTTAATCCGAACGGCAAGATCCCGGCGATCCTCGATCCCAACGGTCCCGGCGGCAGGCCGCTGCCGCTGTTCGAATCCGGAGCGATCCTGCAATACCTCGCGGAGAAGACCGGCAAGCTGCTGCCGCAGGATGCCGCGCGCCGTTACCAGACCATCCAGTGGCTGCATTTCCAGATGGGCGGCATCGGGCCGATGTTCGGCCAGGTCGGCTTTTTCCACAAGTTCGCCGGCAAGGATTTCGAGGACAAGCGGCCGCTCGAGCGCTACGTGGGCGAGGCCAGGCGGCTGCTCGGGGTGATGGAGATGCATCTTGCCGGCCGGCAATGGTTCATGGACGACGACTACACCATCGCCGACATCTCCATGCTCGGCTGGGTGCGCAATCTGATCGGCTTCTACGGCGCCGGCGATCTGGTCGCGTTCAGCCAGTTCAAATCCGTCGCCGCCTGGCTCGAACGCGGGCTGGCGCGTCCGGCGGTCGAGCGCGGGCTGAACATTCCGAAGCGGCCATAAGATCAGGTTAGCGCCTTGTGGGTCATGTAGAGCGCCATCAGCAAGATGAGGGCGATCATGACCCGGCGCAGCACCGATCTGCTGACGCCATTGGCCGCGCGTGCACCGAGATCGGTGCCGACCCAAAGACCGGCAAGGATGCCGATGATGGCCGGCCAGCCGACCATGAGTCCCTTGCTCCAATAGATCCACGCGGCCGGAATATTGGTCGGGATGACCGAGAAGACGAGGCTGACGAGCTGCGCCTGGTGCTGCGGCACCCGCAGGCCCGCTGCGAGCCCCACGGTGATCGCAAGCCCGCCGCCGATGCCCATGAAGCCAGAAGAAAATCCGGCAAGCATGCCGATGAGGAGCAGCGGCAGCCAGGGCAGCTTGTCTCGGTCACCCGTCTTATTATTTTTCTCCTCGCGGTCGCGGCGCAGGATCAGGAGAGCGATTAGCGCGACGAGATAAACGACGTAGGTCCATTGCAGCACCGAGTCGGAGACCGCCGCCGCGGCGTAGCCGCCGCCGGCGCCGCCGAACAGAAATCCGATGCCGATCCAGACGATCCACAGCAAGGGGCTGCGATTGCCGTTCTCCCAGTAGCGGCGAACGCCCGCGAGTCCCGTCGGTGGAACTTGCGCGATCAGCGATGTGCCCTGGGCGACGTGCTGCTCCGCGCCCAGTAGCAGCACGCTGAAAATCACGAGACCGCCTCCGGGACTCGTCCCCATGAAGCCCGATGTCAGCCCGCCGATGAGACCGACCCCAATGCCTGCGAGCAGGTCATGGACCCACGACATCGCTCAGCTCCTGGTCCGTCGCTTGACGTCGGCCTTCGTGGTGCGAAATCCATCGATCACGCCGGTCACGGCCGCCATGCAGGCCTCGATGTCAAAATCCTGGCCCCAGCATTTTTGCAGCACAAAGCCCTGGAAGATCGCGATCAGCACGCGCGCGATCGCTTCCGCACCGAGATCGCGTTTGATGAGGCCGTCATGCTGGCCGCGCTCGACCAGTGCGACGATCAGGGCGCGCGGCATGTCGACGCCTTCCACGACGCTGGTCCGGACGCGGCGATTGCGCAGGGCTTCGGCCCAGCCATGGATGCCGACACGGCGGCGTGCTTCGCCGGTGGGGTCGGTGAGCCATTGCGCATAGACGCCGACCAGCGCGTGAAGTCCTTCGATCGGATCGCCGGATCCTTGCGCGACCGAGTTGAGCACGGCCTCGCGCCGGTGCCGGTCGTCGGCGAGTGCCTCGATCAGATCGTCCTTGCTCTGGAAGTAGAGATAGACCGCACCGTGGCTCAGCCCCGACCGTTTGACGATGTCGGCCATCCCGGTCTGGTGAAAACCGTCCTCGGCGAAGCAGGCGAGGGCGGCTTCGAGAATCTGCTGCCGCCGGCTTTCACGTTGCTTGTCGCTGATCTTTGGCATCCGGCCGTCCATAAATAACTGACAGATCGATCGTTTACTTGTTCTGTAGGAGACATGGCAGTATAGCACTGAACAAGATAAAAAGCGATCAGTCAGTCATTTTTATTATCAAAGAGTAACCCGGTCAAGCCCGACGACCCGGGGCCGGGAAACAGCAGGTTCTTTAAAGGGGGGCCGCCGGCGGCCACGGACCGCCCCTCGATCGCGCGGTGCTAGAACAGCCGTCCGCCGTTCGGCACGGGCTTGCTCGGCTGCACCAGGACGACCTTGCCGTCGACATCGGGGAAACCGAGGGTCAGCACCTCCGAGACAACAGGGCCGATCTGGCGCGGCGGGAAATTCACGACCGCAGCAACCTGTCGGCCCACCAGCGTTTCAAGCGGATGATTTTCGGTGATCTGCGCCGAGCTCGTGCGCACGCCGATCGCGGGACCGAAGTCGATCCACAGCCGGTAGGCCGGCTTGCGCGCCTGCGGGAACGGCTTTGCATCGACGATGGTGCCGACGCGGATATCGACCGCGAGAAAAGTGTCGAAGTCGATGGTCGGCGACGCAGTCGCGCCTGGATCATGAGTGACGTGCATGGAGTGTCCGTTCGAAGAGATGGCGTCGTTCGCAATATTGTCGCGCGAACCGGAGTTGCGTACAACGCTTTGGGATCACGATACGACGCATGCGCGAGGAACGTTTTGCCCAACATCATCTACGGCATCAAGAACTGCGACACCATGAAGAAGGCGCGCGCCTGGCTCGACAGCCATGGCGTCGCCTACGCGTTTCACGACTACAAGACAGCGGGCGTGGAGAAGGACAAGCTCAAGCAGTGGAGCGACAAGGTCGGTTGGGAGACGCTGCTCAACCGCGCCGGGACGACTTTCAAGAAGCTGCCCGATGCCGACAAGGAAGGCCTCTCCGAGAAAAAGGTGCTGGCATTGATGCTAGCGCAACCATCGATGATCAAGCGGCCGGTGCTTGAAGTCGGCGGCAAGCTGCTGGTCGGTTTCAAGCCGGATATCTATGCCAAGGAAGTCACGACCAAGGACGCCGGCGCCAAATCGCGCTGAGCGCTAGTTCAGCTCGATGATCTCGGTGGGAACACCGGACCCCTGCTGGTCCACGAATTCGACCAACTCGGCCGGCGCGATGCGGCCGGGGGTGCGATGGAACAGGTCGCGGTCGATCACCTTGCGCAATCTCGGGCGCGGCAGCGCGTCATTTCCGCGCATCAGATTCTTGATCTCGAAGCCGCCGTCCTCGCAGAAGGTCTTGAGCGATGCGATGATGTGACAGACCTTGCCGTCGGTCTGGAAGGGCAGCAGCAGGCGCTCATAGGCGACGACACGGCCGTAGATGTCGTCGACGTCGGCAATGCTGTAGACCGGCAGCCCGCGCGCCACGCATTCATGATAGACCGGCATCACCAGGGGCACGAGACGCGGCCCGATATAGTCGTCGAGCAGAACGCCCTTGCCGGTGTGTCCATAGGCGCGCGAGATGCGCGTACCTTCGCTCTGGATGGTCAGACGCGGTGTCGGCGTTGACATGTCCACCGTATAATAGATCAGATCGGAGAGCTCTTCCTCGAGCCGCGCAGGCTGGTACTCCCAGATCGCCGGGGCCGTCTGCTCGCGCGCATAGAGCCGCAGCCACGTGTTCAGGAGATCACGCTGCCTGATCGACTTGACCACGGAAGGAGCGGCGCTTGCAAAATCCAAGACAATATTCCCGGCGAATAGAAATTCCGGACGCATGAAACCCGCGCATGATCCTCGCCGCGGGAAAATTTTCTATGAAGGCTGGCGCATGGAACGAAAGACCGTTAACGACGGCTTGATGACCGGCGCTTTGCGAACCGGGAAGCCGGGCAGGCGCGACATCAAAACACGTCCGACTAAGGGAGCATAAGTCTCCCGGCCGGAGGCCTGACCTGCTCAGCTTTCCGCCTTGCCTAACCCCCGTCACCTCCGGCATATTCCGCGCCCGGAGGCGGCGTTCCGGATAGGCTCCAGGGAGTGGCTCCAAGGCCTCCGGAAAGCCGAAGCAACAAGGATAGCCACGCGCGTTGTGCGGGCAGGGGGAAAACTGTTTGGCCGATGAGTTCATTCTCGAAACGGAAGGCTTGACCAAGGAGTTCGCGGGCTTCTTCGCCGTCCGCGACGTTGCGCTCAAGGTTCGCCGTGGGAGCATTCACGCGTTGATCGGCCCGAACGGCGCCGGCAAGACGACGTGCTTCAATCTTTTGACCAAGTTCCTCAAACCGTCTGCCGGAAAAATCCTGTACAAGGGGCAGGACATCACCGCGATGGCGCCCGCCGACGTGGCCCGCCTGGGACTGGTTCGCTCGTTCCAGATCTCGGCGGTATTCCCCCATCTCACAGCGCTGGAAAACGTCCGCGTCGCGCTTCAGCGCCAGCACGGCAGCTCCTTCGATTTCTGGCGCTCCAAATCCGTGCTCAACCAGTTCAACGATCGCGCGCGCGAGCTGTTGAACGATGTCGGCCTCAGCGAGTTTTCCAATACGCCTGCGGTCGAGATGCCCTACGGGCGCAAGCGCGCACTGGAGATCGCAACCACGCTCGCGCTCGACCCCGAGATGATGCTGCTGGACGAGCCGATGGCCGGCATGGGCCACGAGGACATCGACAAGATCGCGGCGCTGATCAAGCGCATCTCCGCGAAATACACCATCCTGATGGTCGAGCATAATCTGAGCGTCGTGGCCAATCTCTCCGACATCATCACCGTGTTGACGCGCGGGCAGGTGCTGGCGCAAGGCCATTACAGCGAGCTCACCAAGGACGAACGCGTCAAGGAAGCCTATCTGGGAGCCGGTCATGGCTGAGACTGCAACGGCGGAAGCTCCCGCAAAGGCCGCGAGCGGCGGCAACCTCCTCCAGGTCCGCAACCTGGAAGCATGGTACGGCGAGTCCCACATCCTGCACGGGATCAACTTCGACGTGAACGCGGGCGAGGTCGTCACCCTGCTCGGGCGCAACGGGGCCGGCAAGACCACCACGCTGAAGTCGATCATGGGCATCATCGGCAAGCGCACCGGCTCGGTGAAGTTCAACAACCAGGACATCATCCGTACGACCTCGGACAAGATCGCGCGGATGGGAATCGCGTTCTGCCCGGAAGAACGGGGAATTTTCGCCAGCCTCGATGTCCGGGAGAACCTGCTGCTGCCGCCGGTGGTGCGTCCGGGCGGATTGCCGCTCGAGCAGATCTTCGATCTGTTTCCGAACCTGAAGGAACGGCTCAACAGCCAGGGAACCAAGCTCTCCGGTGGCGAGCAGCAGATGCTCGCGATCGCGCGCATCCTGCGCACCGGCGCGAACTTCCTGATGCTGGACGAGCCGACCGAGGGTCTCGCGCCCGTCATCATCCAGCAGATCGGCCACACCATTGCGCGGCTCAAGAAGGAGGGTTTTACGATTCTCCTGGTCGAGCAGAACTTCCGGTTCGCATCCACCGTCGCCGACCGCTATTACGTGGTCGAGCACGGCAAGATCATTGACGGATTTTCCAATGCGGAGCTTGCCGCCAATATGGACAAGCTCCACACGTATCTCGGCGTCTAGAACGGCCAATAAAAAGATTCATAAGGAAGTAGCATGATGACCAAGTCGATTGCGTCGTTTCTGCTCGGCACGGCGCTGGCCGTGACCGCCACCGGTGCAGCTTTCGCGCAGGACAAGACCGTCAAGATCGGCGCGCTGTCCGATCAGTCCGGGCTCTATGCCGACCTCGGTGGACCGGGCTCGACGCTCGCCGCGCAGATGGCCATTGAAGATTCCGGCCTGGCCGCGAAGGGCTGGAAGATCGACATCATCTCGGGTGATCACCAGAACAAGCCCGACATCGGCACCGCGATCGCGCGGCAATGGTTCGACGTCGACAAGGTTGACATCATCGTCGACGTACCGAATTCCGGCGTGGCGCTCGCGGTCAACAACGTCGTCAAGGAAAAGAACGGCGTCTATATCAACTCGGGTGCTGCGACTTCGGACCTCACCAACGCGCAGTGCTCGCCCAACACGGTGCACTGGACCTACGACACCTACATGCTGGCCCACACCACCGGCCAGGCTCTGGTGAAGGCCGGTGGCGACACCTGGTTCTTCCTGACCGCCGACTACGCCTTCGGCGCGGCGCTGGAGCGCGACACCACCGCGGTCATCACCGCCAACGGCGGCAAGGTGGTCGGCGGCGTCAAGCACCCGCTGAACACGCCGGATTTCTCGTCCTTCCTGCTGCAGGCGCAGGCTTCCAAGGCCAAGATCATCGGCCTTGCCAATGCCGGCGGCGACACCACCAACACGATCAAGCAGGCGGCCGAGTTCGGCATCGTCAAGGGCGGCCAGAAGCTCGCGGCGCTGCTGCTGTTCCTCACCGACGTCAAGGCGATCGGGCTCGAGACCGCTCAGGGCCTCAACTTCACCGAGACCTTCTACTGGGACATGAACGACCAGACCCGGGCGTTCTCGAAGCGCTTCGCCGAGAAGATGAAGAACAACGCGCCGCCCACCATGGTGCAGGCCGGCGTCTATGCGGGCGTGCGTCACTATTTCAAGGCACTGGAAGCGCTCGGCGGCAACCCGCATGACGGCGCCAAGGTCGTCGAGAAGATGAAGTCGATGCCGACGGAAGACGATCTGTTCGGCAAGGGCGAGATCCAGCCCAACGGCCGCACCATCCACAATGCCTATCTGTTCGAGGTGAAGAAGCCCTCCGAGTCCAAGGGGCCGTGGGACTTCTACAAGCTGGTCGGCACGGTGCCGGGCGACCAGGCCTTCACGCCGTTGTCCGAGAGCAAGTGCGCGCTGTTGAAGAAGTAAGATAACCGCCCGCAGGCCATCAGGCTTGCGGGCGACTTTCAGGGAACGCCGAAGGGACCGGGTGCGGGATCGATGCAGGCTCTTTACGCTCAGCTACTGGTGGGACTGATCAACGGCTCGTTCTACGCGCTGCTCAGTCTCGGGCTTGCCGTGATCTTCGGCATGCTCAACATCATCAATTTCGCCCACGGTGCGCTCTACATGATGGGCGCGTTCGTCGCCTACTTCCTGCTGAACATCGGCGGCATCAACTACTGGTGGGCGTTGCTGCTTGCCCCGATCATCGTCGGCATCTTCGGCATGATCCTCGAACGGACCATGCTGCAATGGCTGACGGGGCTCGATCATCTTTACGGCCTGCTCCTGACCTTCGGCATTGCGCTGATCGTGCAGGGCGTGTTCCAGAACTATTTCGGCTCCTCTGGCATGCCTTACGCCATTCCGGACCAGCTCAAGGGCGGTATGAATCTCGGCTTCATGTTCCTGCCCATCTATCGCGGCTGGGTCGTCATCTTCTCGCTGGTAGTCTGCATCGCGACCTGGTTCCTGATCGAGAAGACGCGGCTCGGCGCCTATTTGCGTGCCGCCACTGAAAACCCGACGCTGGTGCGCGCCTTCGGCGTCAACGTGCCGCGCATGATCACGCTGACCTATGGTTTGGGTGTCGGCCTGGCCGCGCTCGCCGGCGTGCTGTCGGCGCCGATCAACCAGGTGCGGCCGCTGATGGGCGCCGACCTGATCATCGTGGTGTTCGCGGTGGTCGTGATCGGCGGCATGGGATCGATCATGGGCTCCATCATCACCGGCTTTGCGCTCGGTGTGATCGAGGGCATGACCAAATATTTCTACCCCGAGGCCTCCAACACCGTCGTGTTCGTGCTGATGGTGCTGGTCCTCTTGGTGAAGCCAACGGGATTGACGGGAAGGGCGGCCTGATATGACAGCCTTGACGGACGACACGCTGCCGGTAACCCCGCGCTCGATCCGCGATGAGATGATCGTGTTCGTGGTGATGGCGCTGCTGCTGGCTTCGGTGCCATTCACGGGAGTCTACCCGTTCTTCGTGATGCAGGCGCTGTGCTTCGCGCTGCTCGCCTGCGCCTTCAATCTCCTGATCGGCTATGGCGGTCTGCTGTCCTTCGGCCATGCGATGTTCTTAGGGACGGCCGGCTATTGCAGCGCGCATGCGCTGAAGGTCTGGGCGCTGCCGCCTGAACTCGGCATCCTCGTCGGCGTCGCCGGTGCCTTCGTGCTCTCGCTCATCACGGGCTATATCTCGATCCGCCGCCAAGGCATCTATTTCTCGATGATCACGCTGGCGCTGTCGCAGCTTTTGTACTTCATCTACCTCCAGGCGCCGTTCACCCATGGTGAAGACGGCATCCAGGGCATCCCGCAGGGACGCATGTTCGGCGTCTTCGATCTGACCAAGCCGACCGTGCTCTACTATGTGGTTCTGGTCGGCTTCCTCGCCGGCTTCTTGCTGATCTTCCGCATCATCAACTCACCGTTCGGCGAAGTCCTCAAGGCGATCCGCGAGAACGAGCCGCGCGCGATCTCGCTGGGTTACCGCACCGATCAGTACAAATTCCTGGCTTTCGTCCTCTCGGGCACGCTGGCCGGATTTGCCGGTGCGCTGAAAGTCTTCGTGGCGCAGAATGCCTCGCTCACCGACGTGCACTGGTCGATGTCGGGCGAAGTCGTGCTGATGACGCTGGTCGGCGGACTCGGAACCGTCTTCGGTCCCGTGGTCGGCGCCTTCGTGATCATCGCCATGCAGCAATATCTGGCGGGGTTCGGCCAGTGGGTGACCGTGATCCAGGGCTCGATCTTCGTGATCTGCGTGCTCACCTTCCGCCGTGGCGTCATCGGCGAAATCGCGCATTACTTCCGGCGGTCACTGTAAGTCGTTGATATATTGGAAGATGTACTGACGGGCGAAAGCGGTGGATGATCCGGCTCCACGGGCGTGAGGTGGCACGCGCGTGGATCGAAAATGGTCTATGACAGTTTTATGACGGCCCGCTCGGGCCCAGGCCATTATCCAACCGGTAGTCTCTCCCCCATGATGCGATTGTTTCGCGCTTTCTTGCCCAAGGAAGAACGGTTCTTCGACCTGTTCGACCGCCACGCCCAGACCGTGATCCAGGGCTCGATCGCGCTCCAGAGCATGCTCAACGGGGGCGAGGAGACGCCGGTCTATTGCCAGCGCGTCAACCAGTTCGAGAACGATGCGGACAACATCACCCGTGAGGTGCTGACCGCGGTGCGCCGCACCTTCATCACCCCGTTCGACCGCGGCGACATCAAGAACCTGATCACCTCGATGGACGACGCCATCGACCAGATGCAACAGACCGCCAAGGCCGTGATGCTGTTCGAGGTCCGCAGCTTCGAGCCGCCGATGCGGGAGATCGGCGGGCTCCTGATCGAATGCGCCAATCTGGTCGGTCGTGCGCTGCCGTTGATGCAGAAGATCGGCCAGAACGTGGCCATGCTGACCGCGATCACGGAAGAGCTGGGCAAGCTGGAAGGCCGCGTCGACGATCTCCATGATATCGGGCTGAAGGAACTGTTCCTCAAGCATCGCGACGGCAACGCGATGGATTTCATCGTCGGCGCAGAGATCTACGACCATCTCGAGAAAGTCGCCGACCGCTTCGACGACGTCGCGAACGAGATCAACAGCATCGTCATCGAGCAAGTTTAGGGCAGGGGCCACGCCGTGGATGTTGCGTTGGGTCTTCCCGTCCTGGTCGGATTGATCGCCGTCGCGCTGCTGTTCGACTTCCTGAACGGCCTGCACGACGCCGCCAATTCGATCGCGACCATCGTCTCGACCCGCGTGCTGCGGCCGCAATACGCGGTGTTCTGGGCCGCGTTCTTCAATTTTGTCGCCTTCATGGTGTTCGGGCTGCACGTCGCCCAGACCATCGGCACCGGCATCATCGATCCCGCGATCGTGGATGCCCAGGTGATCTTCGCGGCGCTCGTCGGCGCCATCGTCTGGAACCTGGTGACATGGGCGCTCGGGATCCCATCGTCCTCGTCTCACGCGTTGATCGGCGGCTTGTTTGGTGCCGGTGTGGCCAAAGCCGGCCTTTCGGCGGCGGTCTGGAGCGGATTGTCCAAGACGGTGATCGCCATCGTGCTGTCTCCGCTGGTCGGCTTCCTGCTCGCGATGGTGCTGGTTGCGATCGTCTCCTGGGCTTCGGTGCGCTCCACGCCCTTTGCCGTGGATCGCGCCTTCCGAATCCTGCAATTCGCCTCCGCCTCGCTCTATTCGCTCGGCCATGGCGGCAACGACGCCCAGAAGACCATGGGCATCATCGCCGTGCTGCTCTATTCGCAGGGCCAGCTCGGCGGCGAATTCTTCGTCCCCTTCTGGGTGGTGCTCTCGTGCCAGGCCGCGATGGCGATGGGGACCTTGATGGGCGGCTGGCGCATCGTCCGCACCATGGGCCTGCGCATCACCAAGCTGACCCCGATGCAAGGCTTTTGCGCCGAGACCGGCGGTGCCGCGACCCTGTTCATGGCGACCTTCCTCGGCGTTCCCGTCTCGACCACCCACACCATCACCGGCGCCATCGTCGGTGTCGGCGCCGCCCGGCGCCTCTCGGCGGTGCGCTGGAACGTCGCCAGCTCGATCGTCTATGCCTGGGTGATCACGATGCCGGCCTCGGCCATCGTCGCCGCGCTCTCCTGGTGGGCGGTCAAGATCTTCCTCAGGTAACCAGCTTCAGCCCGACGATCCCGGCGACGATCAGCCCGATGCTGGCGAGGCGGAACGCGGTGGCCGGCTCGCCGAACAGGATGATGCCGAGCGTCGCGGTACCGACCGCGCCGATGCCGGTCCAGACTGCATAAGCGGTTCCAATCGGCAGCGATTTGAGGGCGAGCCCGAGCAGGATGATGCTGCCGGCCATGGCGCCAAGCGTGAGGACCGACGGAACGAGCTTGCTGAACCCCTCGGTATATTTGAGGCCGATCGCCCATGAGACCTCCAGCAGACCGGCGACAAACAGGATGCTCCAGGCCATGACGACCCTCCATTCAAGGCAGGGGCGTCCCCGCGACTGGTGTGCTGATGGGAAGGGAAGGCCGTCCCTCCCAACCTGATCCCAGGCCGGATATGGGACTGGCCGGAAGGCTCCGCAATCACCAGATGAGGCTTGATCAGGCTCATTTTCCCTGCCAAACGCTGCCGCAATGTCCGACATCGCCACCACAGCCGAATCGACGGCCCGTTCCTCGCTTGCCGCTGAAGTGTCGCGGCGGCGTACCTTTGCGATCATCTCGCATCCGGACGCCGGCAAGACCACGCTGACCGAAAAGCTGCTGCTGTTCGGTGGCGCCATCAATCTGGCCGGCCAAGTCAAGGCCAAGGGCGAGCGGCGCAACACGCGTTCGGACTGGATGAAGATCGAGCGCGAGCGCGGCATCTCGGTCGTGACCTCGGTCATGACCTTCGAGTTCGAGGGGCTGGTGTTCAACCTTCTGGACACGCCGGGCCACGAAGACTTTTCGGAAGATACCTATCGCACGCTCACGGCGGTCGATTCCGCCGTCATGGTGATCGACGCTGCCAAGGGCATCGAGGCGCGCACCCGAAAGCTGTTCGAGGTGTGTCGTCTTCGCGACATCCCGATCATCACCTTCATCAACAAGATGGACCGCGAGAGCCGCGACGTCTTCGAGCTTCTGGACGAGATCGAGAAGACGCTGGCGCTCGATACCACGCCAATGACCTGGCCTGTCGGCCGCGGCCGCGAGTTCCTCGGCACCTATGACGTCGTCAATGGCGGCGTGCGCCTGCTCGAAGGCGGCGGCGCCAAGACCGGCGCGGCGCAGCAGATCGAGATCGCCGAGCTCGGCAAGCTCAACGCCAATCTCGACGTGTCGGCGGTGAAGGACGAGCTCGAGCTCGTCACCGCAGCTTCAAAACCGTTCGAACTCGAAGCGTTTCGCGAGGGCCATCTGACGCCGGTTTATTTCGGCAGCGCGTTGCGCAATTTCGGCGTCGGCGACCTGCTGCAAGGACTCGGCAAGTTCGCGCCCGAGCCGCGCGCGCAGGAGAGCGACCAGCGCAAGGTCGAAGCCACCGACCCGCGCATGAGCGCCTTCGTGTTCAAGATCCAGGCCAACATGGATCCCAACCACCGTGACCGCATCGCCTTCGCTCGCCTCTGCTCCGGCAAGCTGAGCCGCGGCATGAAGGCGAAGCTCGTGCGCACCGGCAAGAGCATGCCGCTGTCCAGCCCGCAATTCTTCTTCGCGCAGGACCGTTCGGTTGCGGACGAGGCCTACGCCGGCGACGTCGTCGGCATTCCCAACCACGGCACGCTGCGCATCGGCGATACGCTGACCGACGGTGAGGATTTCAACTTCGTTGGCGTGCCGAGCTTTGCGCCGGAAATCGTCCGCCGCGTACGTCTTACGGATGCGATGAAGGCGAAGAAGCTGAAGGAAGCGCTTCAGCAGATGTCGGAAGAGGGTGTTGTGCAGGTGTTCCGCCCGCGCGACGGCGCGCCCGCGCTGGTCGGCGTCGTCGGCGCGCTCCAGCTCGACGTGCTCAAGGCGCGGCTGGATGCGGAATATTCCCTGCCGGTCGAATTCGAGGTCAGCGAGTTCCAGCTCGCGCGCTGGGTCTCGTCGGACGACCGCAAGAAGCTCGACACCTTCATCGCGGCCAACACCTCCAGCATCGCCGACGATGTCGACGGCGATCCCGTCTATCTGGCGCGGAACGAGTTCTATCTCGGCTACACCAGGGAACGGGCCGAGGGCATCGAGTTCACCAACGTCAAGGACGTCAAGAAGAAGGGGTAGGGGCGTTCCGCCCCACCGCGGTCATGCCCGCGCAGGCGGGGCATCCAGTACGCCGCAGCCTCTCGGCTCAATCACAATCGCCTCTGGGATACTGGATCGTCCGGTCGAGCCGGACGACGACACCGCGTGTACGCGCGAGCATGTGAACGCTTGCGGGCTTGACGGCTTCTCCGGCGATGCCACGTTCTGGTCATGTGGCGCGGCATCCTTGTTTTCCTCCTGCTGGCGATCTCGACGATCGCCACGGACGCGCGGCCCCGGCAAATCAACCCCATTCCGTTTTCGCACGAGCCGTGCAGCGTCCTCGATGGAAGGCCCTGCACGCCGTCCTATTGCAGCCCGCTCGAGCCTGGTCCCTGCATTCCCGAGATCGACTATCCCTACGGCCAGAACCTCCAGCTCACGATCCAAAGCGTACCGTCAGAGGCGGATCGCGCCAAATATCAAAAGCCGGATCACGATCTCGATACGATCGGCGATCTCTTCGCCGAGCTGCGCACTTGCTGGTCGCCGCCAACGGACAATGCCCGCGCGGGCATGCAGATCGCCGTGCGCTTCAGCTTCAACAAGTCGGGCGGCCTGATCGGCCCGCCGCGCCTGACCTTTGCGACCGCGGGCGTGCCCCCCGAGACGAGAACCACCTATCTCAATGCGATCAATTCATCGTTGAACGCCTGCCTGCCGCTGAAATTCACCGGGGGTCTTGGCGGTGCCCTCGCCGGGCGGCCGATCGCGATCCGGTATGTCGACAATCGGACCTTGGGAAAATAACAGCCGGGACATCTCTATCCCCTCATCCTGAGGAGCGCGTTCTTACGCGCGTCTCGAAGGATGCAGGCCGCGCTGTTGCAGCAGCCGGGCCTGCATGGTTCTCGCGGCGATGCGAAGCATCGTCCGCTGACGGCGCTTCGCGCCTCCTCACCATGAGGGGTGAGAGTTGCGACCCGCGGCCAATCGATGATAGGCCATGGGCTGGGGCGCTGGTTGAGGGGAGAATCTCGTGGGTCTGCTGGTTATGATCCTGGGGCTTGCGCTGTTTTTTGCGGCGCATGTGTTCACGACGAAACGCGAGGCGCGCGCGCAGGCCATCGCGAGACTGGGCGAGGGGACCTACAAAATCCTCTATTCGCTTGCCTCGCTCGCGGGGCTCGCGTTGATCATCTGGGGCTTCGCGCATTATCGCGCGACGGGCTGGATCGACGTCTGGTATCCACCGAAGGCGCTGAAGCACATCACGCTCGCACTGATGCTGCCCGCGGTCATCCTGGTGGTTGCGTCCTATCTGCGCGGCCGCATCTATGCGACGCTGAAACATCCGATGCTGGCCGGCATCAAGCTGTGGGCGGCGGCGCATCTTCTGGCCAATGGCGATCTCGGCTCCATCATCCTGTTCGGCTCGTTCCTGGGCTGGGCGGTGTATGATCGCATTACGCTGAAGCGTCGGACTGATGGTGGCGGTCCGCCGATTCCGGTCGGCGGCGTCACCAACGATCTGATCGCGGTCGTGGTTGGAATCGTCGCTTATCTGGCGCTGGCGTTTGCGTTCCATCCCGTCGTCATCGGCGTTCCCGTGATGGGCGGCTAGCCGATCAGCACAAGACAAGACGGCATGCCCATGCGCGGAAGATAACGAGAGCAACAAGCCAAGGCATTCCGATGGACTGGTCGCATTCTCAGATCCCGCCCATGCGGTTCGAGGCGCGCTTCGGCGATCGGGTCGTGCCGGCATTTTGCGATCGGCCGTCGAGCCTGTGGGCGATGATTGCGGACGCCTGCGCCCGCAATCCCGACGGCGAAGCGCTGATCTCAGGCCAGGTCCGGCTCAGCTGGCGGCAGGCCGCGGAGCAGGCTGCGCGGATCGCGGCGGGATTTCGCAAGCTCGGATTGCAGCGCGGCGATCGTGTCGCGATCCTGCTCGGCAACCGGGTCGAATTCCCGCTGCTGCTGTTTGCTGCCGCGCATGAGGGGCTCGTCACGGTGCTGCTCAGCACGCGGCAGCAGAAGCCGGAAATCGCCTATGTGCTCGCCGACTGCGGCGCAAAGATATTGATTTTCGAGGCGGCGCTCGCGGAACGGCTGCCGGATGTGCCCGAACTGGTCCACCGCATCGCTGTCGACGACGATCCGGCTTTGTCGCGTTTCGCTGTGCTGGCAGACAACGCACCGGCCTCGACACCGGTCGAGACGAGCGAGGAGGACACCGCCATGATCCTCTACACCTCGGGCACGACAGGCAAGCCGAAGGGTGCGATGCTGGCCCATTGCAACATCGTCCATTCCTCGATGATCTTCGTGTCCTGCCTGCAATTGACGGCGGCCGACCGCTCGATCGCGGCGGTGCCGCTCGGCCACGTCACCGGTGTCGTCGCCAACATCACCACGATGATCTGCTGCGGTGGCGCGCTGATCATCATGCCGGAGTTCAAGGCCGGCGAATATCTCAAGCTCGCCGCGCGCGAGCGCGTCACCTACACGGTGATGGTGCCGGCGATGTACAATCTCTGCCTGCTCCAGCCGGATTTCGAGAGTTACGATCTATCGAGCTGGCGCATCGGCGGCTTTGGCGGCGCACCAATGCCGGTTGCCACCATCGAGAAGCTCAAGGCGATCATTCCCGGCCTCGAGCTGGCGAACTGCTACGGCGCGACCGAGACGACATCGCCGTCCACGATCATGCCGGGCAGCTTGACGGCAAGCCATATCGACAGCGTCGGCCTGCCGTGTCCGGGTGCGCGCATCCTGGCGATGGACGCGGACGGACGCGAGCTGCCGCCTGGGGAAATCGGGGAGCTCTGGATCCAGAGTGCCTCCGTCATCAAGGGCTATTGGAACAATCCAAAAGCCACGGCCGAAAGCTTCACCAGCGGGTTCTGGCATTCCGGCGATCTCGGCTCGGTCGACGCGGAGGGATTTGTCCGGGTGTTCGACCGGCAGAAGGACATGATCAATCGCGGTGGCCTGAAGATCTATTCGGCCGAGGTCGAATCCGTGCTGGCCGGCCACCCGGCCGTGGTCGAGAGCGCGGTCGTCGCCAAGGCGTGTCCGGTGCTGGGCGAGCGCGTTCACGCCGTGGTGGTGGCGCGCGCACCGGTGGATAGCGAGTCCTTGCGGGCCTGGTGCGCGGAGCGGCTGTCCGACTACAAAGTCCCGGAGACCATGGTGATCACCGCGGAGCCCTTGCCGCGCAATGCCAATGGCAAGGTGCTGAAGCGGCAGCTGCGGGAGCTGTTGGGGACCTGACCCGAGGAGGCGGTCTCTCCGGGCTGTCCCGGGTGGTTAACGCCTTGATCGGGCTCGCTTTGCCTTGCCACCGCCATATCGTTAGGGTACCTCGCCGCCACGTGGGGACGGGATTCCTGACGCGAACGCTTTGGCGCGCGCACCCGGACGGGCATGGGATAAGCATAAGTGTCTGAATTATTTGACGAAGTCGACGAGGAAGTACGTCGCGAACAGCTCAAGAAGCTGTGGGACAAGTATTCAATTTTGTTCATCGCCCTGATGGTGCTGATCGTCGCCGCCGTGGGTGGCTGGCGCGGTTACCAATATCTGGAGGCCAAGAAGGCTGCCGAGGCCGGTGCCGCCTTCGAGAAGGCCGCCGAAATGTCCGATCAGGACAAGCATGCGGAGGCCGAAGCGGCCTTCACCGAGCTCGCTGCAAAGGCTCCATCGGGCTATCGCACTCTGGCGCGGCTGCGTGCCGCGGCCGAGGCGGCGGCCCGCGATCGCAAGGCGGGCGCCAAGCTGTATGACGACATCGCCGCCGACCGCAGCGTAGGCGGCGAGTGGCAGGATCTGGCAAAGATTCGCGCGGCCGGTCTCCTGCTCGACAGCGCCGGCTATGCCGACATGCAGCAGCGGCTGGAAGCCTCCACCGCGCCTAAATCGACCTTCCGTCATACCGCCCGCGAGATGCTGGCGCTGTCGGCCTGGCGCAACAACGATATGACTGCCGCCCGCAAATGGCTCGACGCGATTGCCGAGGATGGCGAAACGCCGCCCGGCCTGCGCTCACGCGCCGAGGCGCTACAGGCCCTGCTGCCGCCCGTAGCGAAGAGCTGAGCCGAGAGCTGAGACGAGATACCGACATGCGCCGCACGCCACGCTTGATCGCAGCCGCCGTCCTGATCGCCTTCACGGGCGTCCTGGGCGGTTGCTCCAGCTTCGATCCGAGCGACATGCTCGACTTCCTCGATACCAAGAAGAAGCTGCCGGGCGACCGCAAGCTGGTGTTCCCGGAAGGCGTGCCCGGCCTCGAGCAGGGCGTTCCGAAGGATATGTACAAGGGCGCACAGCAACAGCCCGATCCGAACGGACCCGCCGTCGCGGCTCTGCCCACCGAGCCTCCGCCCGAGCCGGCCAAGCCCGCGAAGGGTGCCAAGGCGAACAAGACCAGGCAGCCGGCCAGCGCGGCCGTCGCGCCGGCTGAGGCGCCCGCCGGGGAAGTCGATGGCGAGGCCCAACCCGAGGCCGCGCCGCCCGCGGCCACTCCGCCGCCCAGGCAGAAGATCGTGCGCAAGCGCACCACCGCGCCGCCGCCCGATCAACCCGTCCAGCAGGCGCAACCGACCCAGACCACCCAGCAGCAAACGCAGGGCGCCTTCCCGGCGCCGATGCCGAGCGGCAGCTTCTCGCGCTAATTTTTCATTTCATTGACAGGCGCGGCTCCGGCAGCGCACGAATGACCCATGTCCTTTAAGATTGCCATTATCGGCCGACCCAATGTCGGCAAGTCGACGCTGTTCAACCGCCTGGTTGGGCAGAAGCTCGCGCTTGTCGATGACCTGCCCGGGGTCACCCGTGACCGCCGCGAGGGCGAGGCCAGGCTCGGCGATCTCGACTTCACGATCATCGATACCGCCGGCCTCGATGAGGGCGCCAAGGGCTCGCTGACCGCCCGCATGCAGGAGCAGACGGAGGCCGCGATCGCACAGGCCGACGCGCTGTTCTTCGTGATCGATGCCCGCATGGGCCTCACACCCAACGATAGCGCCTTCGCCGAGTTCGCCCGCAAGGCCAACAAGCCGGTGCTGCTCGTCGCCAACAAGAGCGAAGGCAAGCATGGCGATGCCGGCGCGATGGAGGCTTTCGCGCTCGGCCTCGGCGATCCCATCCAGATCTCGGCCGAGCACGGCGAGGGCCTGGGTGAGCTCTATGACGCGCTGAGAGAGCTGATGCCGGAGCCCGTCGAGGAGGACGACGTCGAGGACGACGAGCCGCTGACGGAGGAAGAGGCGGCCACGCGTCCGATCCGGGTCGCGATCGTCGGCCGGCCCAACGCCGGCAAGTCGACGATGATCAATCATCTGCTCGGCGAGGAGCGCCTGCTGACGAGCCCGGAGGCCGGCACCACGCGCGATTCCATCGCAGTCGAGATCAACTGGAAGGGCCGCGAGTTTCGCGTGTTCGACACCGCAGGCCTGCGCCGGCGCTCGCGGATCGAGGAGAAGCTCGAAAAGCTCTCGGTCGCCGACGCACTGCGCGCGGTGCGCTTTGCCGAAGTCGTCGTGATGATGATGGATGCGCAGAACCGCTTCGAGGAGCAGGATCTTCGCATCGCCGACCTGATCGAGCGCGAGGGTCGCGCTGTCGTGCTCGCCGTCAACAAATGGGACCTGATGGAGAGCAAGGGTGGCGGTGCGATCTCGAACCTGCGCCGCGATGCCGATCACTTGCTGCCGCAGATCAAGGGTGTGCCGATCGTCGCCGTCTCCGGCTTGATGGGCGAGGGCATCGACCGATTGATGCAGGCGATCCAGGATGCGTATGCGCTTTGGAACAGGCGTGTGTCGACCGCGGCGCTGAACCGCTGGTTCGAGGAGGCGGTCCAGGCGAATCCGCCGCCCGCCGTGTCCGGACGACGGCTGAAGCTGAATTACATCACGCAGACCAAGGCCCGCCCGCCGAGCTTCGTGCTGTTCTGCTCGCGTGCGGACGCGGTGCCGCAGTCCTATCTGCGCTATCTCACCAATTCGCTGCGTGAGGCCTTCGAGCTGCCCGGTACGCCGGTGCGTATCACCCTGCGCGAGAAGGCCAATCCGTTCGCCCATAAGCGCAAGCGGCCGTCGTGAGCAATGACGCCGGCGAGGCGATGGCGCAGGGCGCAGCGCCAGTCCGGCGCGGTGCGGTCGCCTTCATCTTCGTCACCATCCTGCTCGACATGCTCGCGCTCGGCGTGATCATGCCGATCCTGCCGAAACTGATCGAGAGCTTCGTCGACAACGACACGGCGCATGCGGCCCGCATCTTCGGTCTGTTCGGCACCGCCTGGGCGCTGATGCAGTTCGTGTTCTCGCCGGTGCTCGGCGCGCTGTCGGATCGCTTCGGGCGGCGGCCGGTGGTGCTGCTGTCGAATTTCGGGCTCGCGGCCGACTATGTGCTGATGGCGCTGGCGCCGTCGCTGGTCTGGCTGTTTGTCGGCCGCGTCATCTCGGGCATCACCTCGGCCAGCATCTCGACCGCCTTTGCCTATATTGCCGACATCACGCCGCCGGAGCGGCGCGCAGCGGTGTTCGGCAGGATTGGCGCTGCCTTCGGCGCCGGCTTCGTGCTGGGCCCGGCGCTGGGCGGCCTGCTCGGCGATATCGATCCGCGCCTGCCGTTCTGGGCCTCGGCGGCCTTAAGCTTCGCCAATGCGCTCTATGGGCTCTTTGTCCTGCCGGAATCGCTGGCGCCGGACAAGCGCGCGCCGTTCCGCTGGAGGAGCGCCAATCCGCTCGGAGCGCTCCGCCTACTGCGTTCCAACGCGGTCCTCGCTGCGCTGTCTGTCGTCAACTTCATCGCGCAGGTCGCGCATGTCGTGCTTCCCTCGACCTTCGTGCTCTATGCCACCTATCGCTACGGCTGGGATTCGAAAACCGTGGGATTGACGCTGGCGATGGTCGGCATCTGCGCCATGGTGGTGCAGGGGCTCGCGATCGGCCCGATCGTGCGCGTGTTCGGCGAGCGCAACGCGTTGTTGATGGGCCTGTGCTGTGGTGCGGTCGGCTTCGTGATCTTCGGCGCGGCGCCGACCGGGCCGCTGTTCTGGCTCGGCATTCCCGTGATGTCGCTGTGGGGCATTTCGGGCGCCGCCATGCAATCGCTGATGACGCGGCTGGTCGCGCCCGATCAGCAGGGCCAGTTGCAGGGCGCGACCGCGAGCGTGCAGAGCGTATCGCAGCTCGTCGGTCCGTTCCTGTTCACGCTGACGTTTTCATACTTCATCGGCGCCAGCGCGCCGTGGCAGCTGCCCGGCGCGCCCTTCCTGCTCGCGGCGGTTTTGATGGTGGCGTGCGTGGCGATCGCGGTGCGGGCGCTGGGAGCGGCGAGATCAGAACCGTAGGGCGGATTAGCGAAGCGTAATCCGCCACCTTGTCCGAGGCGGGAGAAGAGGTGGGTTACGCCGTGCGGACTGCGCTTTGCGCAGCCGCAGAGCTAACCCACCCTGCGACTTCTTACTTCTTCACCAGCGGGCACTCGCTGTCCTTGAGCGGCTTGGCCGCGTCTTCCGCCGCGATCGTGGCGATCTGCTTGTAGTAGTCCCACGGTCCCTTCGATTCTTCCGGCTTCTTCACCTCGAACAGATAGGCCGGGATGAGGCGGCGCCCGTCCGCGCGCAACGGGCCCTTGCCGAACAGCGGATCGTCGGTCGGAAGCTCCTTCATTTTGGCGACGACCTTGGCACCGTCATGCGGGTTGCCGCCGAGCGCGTCCATCGCCTTGAGATAATGCAGCACCATCGCGTAATTGCCGGCCTGCGTCATGGAGGGCATCGCATTCTTGTTGGCCAGCGCCGAGAAGCGCTTCGACCAGGCGCGGGTCTGGTCGTTCATGTCCCAGTAGAAGGATTCCGTGAAGGTCAGCCCCTGGGCGGTCTTCAGACCCAGAGAATGCACGTCATTGATGAACAGCAGCAGCGCCGCAAGCTTCTGCCCACCCTGTACAATGCCGAACTCCGCGGCCTGCTTGATCGCGTTGGTGGTGTCGCCGCCGGCGTTGGCGAGACCGACGATCTTCGCTTTCGACGACTGGGCCTGCAGCAGGAAGGAGGAGAAGTCGGCCGTGTTGAGCGGATGCTTGACGCCTCCGAGCACCTTGCCGCCGTTGGCGGTGACGACGGCGCTGGTATCGCGCTCCAACGCATGTCCGAACGCGTAGTCGGCGGTGAGGAAGAACCAGCTGTCGCCGCCGGCCTTGGTCAACGCCTTGCCGGTACCGTTGGCGAGCATGTAGGTGTCGTAGGTATAGGAGATCGTGTTCGGTGTGCAGGCCTTACCCGTGAGATCCGCGGTGGCGGCGCCCGAATTGAGCAGGACCGCATTCTTCTCCTTGACGAGGTTGCTCACCGCGAGCGCCACGCCGGAGCTCGGCGTGTCCGCGATCGCATCGACCTTGTCGTTGTCGATCCACTGACGGGCAATGTTGACGCCGACGTCGGGCTTGTTCTGATGGTCGCCGCTGATGACGTCGATCTTCCAACCCTTCTTGAGCAGGCCGGAATCCTCGACCGCCATCTTGATCGCGACCACGGAGTTCGGGCCGCCGATGTCGGCATAGAGGCTGGACATGTCGTTGAGCACGCCGATCTTGACGGTCTTGTCCTGGGCGAAGGCGGATGTGGCAAAACCGAAGGCGGCACAGGCCAGAAGGGCCGCAGAGCGGCGCGCGAACGTCGTCGTCATAAAAGGTTTCCTCCATTGTCAAACATGCGGACGGCTCTCTTGAATGGGCCTTGTTCCGGCTGATGGCTCTACCGTGTCCCACGGCCGGCGGCAATGCGCCTAAAGCCGGATGAAGCTGCGTCGTAGCGTCATCCATCGGTTAACTTTTGGGCAAAATGCGTCGAGACGCTATTTCAGCGCGTCCGACGTCAGCTTGAATTTCTGGATCCGCTTACCGGTGTCGACCTCGGCGGTATAGACGTTACCCTTGGCGTCGATCGCCATGGCATGCACCCAATGGAATTGTCCGGCATTGCGGCCGTTGTGCCCGAAGCTGCCGACCACGCTGCCGTCGTCTCGCCTGACCACCCTGATTTCGTTGTTCTCGCCGTCGGCGCTGAGCAGCCAGGTCTGCTTCGGATCGGGCCAGATCGCGATGTCCCACACCGCGCCGTTGCCGAGCGTGTTCTTCTCGAAGAAGAATTCCTTCACGAAGGTGCCGTCCGTCTTGAACACCTGGATGCGGTTGTTGATGCGGTCGCAGACGTAGACGAGCCCGTCATTGGCGAGCTTCACGCAGTGGACCGGATTGCCGAACTGCTGGGACACCGGCGCCTTGGGATCGTACGCCGCCAGCTTGGTGTCGTCGGGCTTGTTGCCGTAGGCGCCCCAGTGCCGCTTGTAGGCAAGCGTGGTTGCGTCGAACACGATGACGCGGCGGTTGCCGTAGCCGTCGGCGACGTAGATTTCGTTGGCGGCCTTGTCGATCGCGGTCTCGGCGGGCTTGCCGAGCTGCGTCGTGTCGTTGCTGCCGAGGCTCGGCGCGATCTTGCCGATCTGGGCGACGAACTTGCCGTCGAGCGTGAATTTCAGGATGGCGTTGTCATTGTCGGCATTGCCGCCGACCCAGACGAAGCCGCGCTCGTCGACCTCGATGCCGTGCTCGCGGCCGACCCATTCATAGCCTTCGCCCGCGCCACCCCACGATCGCAGCAGATTGCCGTCGCTGTCGAATTCGAGCACCGGCGGTGCCGAGACGCAGCATTTCGAACGCGGCGGAGTGAGGCTCGCGCCTTTCTCGTCGTCGGTGAGGGAGCGGGGCCGATGGATCACCCAGATGTGGCCCTGCCAGTCGACGGTAATGCCGCCGACCTGGCCGAGGATCCAGTTGTTCGGCAACGGCTTTGGCCAGGACGCATCGACTGCGAAGGTCGGGATATCGCCGGCGGTCGCCGCGCCCGGAAGTGCAAACGCCACGGCCGCGATCAGGACAGAGAGGACGCGAGAGACATCTGCGAGCGCACGCTTAAAGCCTGCGCGATTCCGCCATGGTGCCATGGCAACCTCCCTTTATTGGCTTGCGGCTTGCTGCCGCTTGAGCGCGGGCAGTCAATCGCGGGGAGGCCGTCAAGTCAATCAGGCCGGCGAGCGGAAGCTCATCAGGCTGCGGGTCTTGTAGTCGTAGAACTTGCCGGTCTCGGTCCAGTCCGGCGCGCACATCGGCACGATGAATTCGGCGACCTGTTCGGCGGTATCGAGCGTCGCCGGATCCTCGCCCGGCATCAGCGTGGCACGCATGCGGGTGCGGACCGGGCCGGGATTGAACAAATTGACGCGCAGCTTCGTATTCGCTGTCTCCTGCGCCCAGGCGCGCGCCAGCGTTTCCAGCGCCGCCTTGGAGGCGGCGTAGGGACTGACATAGGCGGTGGCCTTGTTGGCAGCGCCGGAAGTGACGAACACCGCGCGGCCGGCGTCGGACTGCTTCAGCAACGGCTCCATGCAGCGGATCAGCTGGAAGTTTGCGGACACGTTGACCGCCATCACGTCGGTGAAGGCCTTCAGCTCGATATGGCCGATCGGCGAAGAGGGGCCGAGCACGCCGGCATTGCCGACGAGGATGTCGAGCTTGCCGTAACGCTCATGCAGGCCGGCACCCAGCCGCGCGATGCCGTCGGAATCGGTGAGATTGAGGGGCACCAGCGTGGCGCTGCCGCCGTACTTCCGGATCTCGTCGTCGAGCTCTTCCAGCCCGCCCTGCGTACGCGCCACGGCGACGATATGCGCGCCGGCCTTGGCCAGCGCCTTGGCCGTGGCGAAGCCGATGCCGCGCGAGGCGCCGGTGACGAGAGCGATGCGGTTGGCGAGGGGATTTGTCATGGCGGGGTTTTACAGGCGTGGATGGTCGGGACAAGCCCGGCCATGACGGAATTTTCGACCTCGGGTTTTAGTTGCCGCCGCCCGACTGCATGTTGTCGCTGTTGCTTGCGTTTCCCGATCCGTCGGGTGTTACCTTCATGCCCTGCCTGAAGGCGAAGACAATGAAGCCGACCAACAGCCCTCCGCAGAGAATGGCGATGATCGGCTGCATCGTCGTGACCTCGCCTTAGCTCGCCTCCGCCAGCAACGACAATTGCCGCGGCTGCTGCTCGGTCTGGGTCTGGTCGGTGAGATGGGTCGGATAGGCCCCGGTGAAGCAATGATCGGAGAATTTCGGATTGGCGGGGTCGCGGCCCGGCTCGCCCATGGCGCGGTACATGCCGTCGATGGACAGGAAGGCGAGCGAGTCGGCGCCGATGATCTCGCGCATCTCTTCCAGCGAATGCGTCGCCGCAAGAAGACCGCCGCGGTCCGGCAGGTCGATGCCGTAATAGTCGGGATAGAGGATCGGCGGCGAGGCGAGGCGGAAATGCACTTCCTTGGCGCCTGCATCGCGCATCATGCGCACGATCTTCTTCGAGGTGGTGCCGCGCACCAGCGAATCGTCGATCAGGATGATGCGCTTGCCTTCGATCGCGGCGCGGTTGGCCGAATGCTTCATGCGCACGCCGGATTCGCGGATCGCCTGCGTCGGCTGGATGAAGGTGCGGCCGACATAATGATTGCGGATGATGCCGAGCTCGAACGGGATGCCGGAATGCTGGCTGTAGCCGACTGCGGCGGGCACGCCGGAATCCGGCACCGGCACCACGACGTCGACCGGCACGTGGCTCTCGCGCGCGAGCTGCGCACCGAAGGCCTTGCGCACCTCGTAGACCGAGCGGCCGTGGACGATGGAATCCGGACGGGAGAAGTAGATGTATTCGAAGATGCAGGGACGCGGCGCGATCGGCGGGAACGGCTTGTGAATGTCCTGCCCGTTCTCGTCGAACACGATGACCTCGCCGGGCTCGATGTCGCGAACGAAGCGCGCGCCGATGATGTCGAGGGCGCAGGTCTCGGAGGTCAGGATCGGGCAGCCGTCGAGCTCGCCGAGCACCAGCGGACGGATGCCGCGCGGATCGCGCGCGCCGACCAGCTTCTTGTTGGTCAGCGACACCAGCGCATAGGCGCCCTCGATCTCGCGCAGCGCGTCGATATAGCGTTCGATGAAGCGGCTGCGCCTGGAGCGCGCGACCAAATGCAGGATCACCTCGGTGTCGGTGGTCGACTGCATCATCGCGCCGTTCTTCACGAGCTCGCGGCGCAGCGTCAGGCCGTTGGTGAGGTTGCCGTTGTGGGCGACCGCAAGGCCGCCGGCATTCAGTTCGGCGAACAGCGGCTGCACGTTGCGCAGGATGGTCGCGCCGGTGGTGGAATAGCGGACATGGCCGACTGCCATTGTGCCGGGCAGGCGGTCGATCACCTCGCGGCGGGAGAAGGTGTCGCCGACGAGGCCGAGGCGGCGTTCGGAATGAAAGCGGCCGCCGTCATAGGAGACGATGCCGGCGGCTTCCTGGCCACGGTGCTGAAGGGCGTGAAGGCCGAGCGCCGTGATGGCGGCGGCATCGGGGTGGCCGTAGATGCCGAAGACGCCGCATTCCTCGCGCAGCGTATCCCCCTCCAGATCGTCTTGAAGTTCCAGCGCGGCCGGGCCGAGATCAAGTAGGGCGTCCTGGTCAGGATTTCGCATCTCGTCCGAGCCTCTCGTTACGGCTTAATCAACGCGCCGCGGGTTTCTCGATCAGCTTTTTAAGGCTGTCACGAGCCGGTTTGCTGTATCCGTCGCCACTGCCCGAAGGCTGCTGCTCGGAATCAGTTTGCTCTTCATCTGGTTTGTTTTTCTTGAATCTCTTCAAGATGGTGTTCTCGGGGTCATCAGGCAAGAGGGCCATCAGCCAATCCCCGGTTCCCTGCAGCACCACGCGGGATTTGGCCCCTGTGACCCAGTCCGGGCGCTGCTTGTCCGGCACCAGCCAGGTGAAGAACAGGAAGGCGACCACGACGATCAAAAGCCCGCGCGCCAGCCCGAACAGAAAGCCGAGGGTGCGGTCCAGCGCGCCAATGCGCGAATCCAGGATCATGTCGGAGATCCGCACCGTGATCACGGAGACCACGACCAGGGTGCCCACGAACACGCCGGCGACCACGACCACGCTCGCGACGGTATCGTTGTTGAAATAGGTCTTTGCGGTCGGCAGCAGCTTCGAGAATGAATAAAGGGTGACGATCGCCGCCGTGCCCCAGGCCGCGATCGACAGGATTTCGCGCATGAAGCCGCGAACCATGGCGAGCAGGCCCGAAATCAGCATCACACCGAGCAGGATCAGGTCGAGGATGGTTACTGGCATCGGCTGGTCTGGTCCGCTCGTACTTCAAGGTGCTCAGCGAATCGGTGCTTGGCCGCCGCCCTAAGTGAGGGCCAGACGACGTTCCCGGCAAGGCCGCAACCACGCAATCCCATGCTGCTTTTGTGACGGCTGTATAGCGGCGGGGGCGGGGGACGTCACCACCGGCTAACCCTCTCCACGGCGGAATCTTGCCGGTGTGGCATTTTTCTCTGCCGGCGCGCTCTGCTCGCCCCGCCGGGAGCCGCGCGCGGCGATCTCGGCGACCAGTGTCGTCAGGCTGTTGATCGCGTTCAGCGACAGGCCGGCATCGCCGGCGGCTTCGCCCCGGGCCGATTCGGGCAGCACGGCACGCTGGAAGCCGAGTTTTGCCGCTTCTTTCAGCCGGGCCGGGGTCTGCGCCACCGGGCGCACCACGCCGGACAGCGAGATCTCGCCGAAATAGACCGCATCGGTGGGTAACTGCGCATTAACCAGGGAAGACACCAGCGCCGCCGCGGCGGCCAGATCAGCCGCGGGCTCGTGGATGCGCAGGCCGCCGGCGACGTTCAGATAGACGTCGTGGCCGGACAGCTTGACCCCGCAATGGGCTTCCAGCACCGCCAGCACCATCGAAAGCCGGCTCGGATCCCAACCGACCACGGCCCGTCGCGGGGTGCCGAGCGAGGTCGGCGCCACCAGCGCCTGCAATTCGACCAGAACGGGCCTTGTGCCTTCGATGCCCGCGAAGACTGCGGTGCCGGGCGTGCCGAGATCGCGCTCCGACAAAAACAGCTCGGAGGGATTGGTGACTTCGCGCAGGCCAAGCCCGGTCATCTCGAACACGCCGATCTCGTCGGTCGGCCCGAAACGATTCTTCACGGCACGCAGGATGCGGAATTGCTGCGAGCCTTCGCCCTCGAACGACAGCACCGCATCGACCATGTGCTCGACCACGCGAGGGCCTGCGATCTGGCCGTCCTTGGTGACATGGCCGACCAGGATGATGGCCGCGCCGGTCCTTTTGGCAAAACGGATCAGGGCCTGCGCCGAGGCGCGCACCTGCGTCACGGTGCCGGGCGCCGATTCCACCGTGTCGGTCCACATGGTCTGGATCGAATCGATCACGATCAGCCGGGGCACCGCGCCTTCGGACAGCGTCGAGACGATGTCTTCCACCGACGTTTCGGCTGCGAGCTGCACCGGCGCGTCCGACAGCCCGAGCCGTTCGGCGCGCAACCGAACCTGTGCGACCGCCTCTTCGCCGGAGATATAGACGACGCGGTGCCCGGCGCGCGCGAGCAGGCTTGTGGCCTGCGTCAGCAGCGTCGACTTGCCGATGCCGGGATCGCCGCCGACCAGAAGCACCGAGCCGCGGACAAAGCCGCCGCCGGTCACGCGATCGAGCTCGGTCATGCCCGAGGACAGGCGCGGGGCGTCCTGGGCTTTTCCGGACAGGCTCTCCAGCGCGAACGTCCGCCCCTTGCGCTTGGAGCGGATCGACACCGGCACGCTGCCGGTCGTGTCCTCCTCCGCGAGCGTATTCCACTCGCCGCAGGACTCGCACTTGCCCTGCCAGCGGTTATAGGCCGCGCCGCAGTTCTGGCAGACGAAGGAAAGTGTGTTCTTGGCCATGAGGACAGCGAGCGCCCGGGGACAGCGAGTCGAGGGTTTCAGGTTTGCTGATAGCACGGAATGACGGGTCAAGAGAGTGAGTCCGGGCGCGCCTCGAATATCGCAATTCGGTACGCCGGATACACCCTTTGTTAGCTGTATGCCGCCGCAACAGGCCGGACTTTGCCAAATGTTAGCGGACGCGGGTCCAGCTTCGGAACCAATACGGGATGGCGAAACGAATGACGGGACTTTTGCGGATATTGCTTGCTGTGGGGGTCGTCTGCGGCTTTCTCATGCCGCCTGGCGCTAGTGCGGCCGACGCGAAGCGTCTCAACGTCGTCTTCGTCAACCCGGGCAAGACCGGCGAGGTCTATTGGGACATGGTTTCGCTGACCATGCAGGCCGCCGGCCGCAAGCTCGGCGCGCATGTCGAGGTGCTGACCAGCGAGCGCAATTACCGCACCATGCAGGAGCTCGGGTTCGGCGTGGTGGCACGCAGCGACAAGCCCGACTTCCTCATTCTCTCGAATGAGGAATCCGCAGCCGTCCCGATCATGGAGGCGGCCGAGGCCGCCGGGGTCAGGACGCTGCTGCTCTCGAACACCCTGATCGGCGACGATGCGGCGCGTCTTGGACCGCCGCGCCAAAAACTCAAGACCTGGCTTGGCGACATCACGACGGATCTTCAGACCGCGGGCGCGCGGATGGCCAATGCCCTGATCGGCGCGGCGCGCGCCGAGAAATGGCAGAGCCCGGACGGCAAGATCCACATTCTCGGCATCGGTGGCGACGAAATCACGCCGGCCTCGATCGCGCGCAACGCGGGTCTCAAGCTCGCGGTGGATGCCGCGCCAGACGTCGTGGTGGATCGGATGCTGTTCGCCAACTGGACGCAGTCGGAGGCCGAGCATGTCACCACGAATTATCTGAGCTGGGCCGCGCGCAAGGAGATCCGGCCTGCGGGCATATGGGCCGGAAACGATCCGATGGCGCTCGGCGCGCTTCGCGCGGTGAGCGCTGCCGGCCTCACGCCCGGGCGGAACATCCAGCTGGTCGGCCTCAATTGGTCGGAGGATGCGCTGCGCGAGATCAAGGCGGGCCGTCTGCTCCTGACCGACGGCGGGCATTTCCTGCTCGGCGGCTGGTCGATCGTTCTCTTGCGCGATTACGCCGACGGCTGCGATTTCGCGGCCGTATCACCCCGCGTCGAGGTCAAGACCTCCGCGATCACGCGCGACAACCTCGCTGCGGTCGGCGACCTCATCACGACGCGCGCCTTCGACCGGATCGATTTCGCGCGGTTCAAGGCCAAAACAGGGCACTGCGGCCAGTACGACTTCTCCGTCGATGCGCTCATCTCGTCGCTGACCCCTGTGGAAGGCGCTGCCGACTGATGCGAAACGGTGACGATATGACCGGTCCGGATCGCAGGCAGCAGGTGGCGCCGCCGCGCTTGCGCTCGGTCGTCCGCGCAATGATCTGGGCCACCGTACCTGTTCTGTTGCTGGTACAATTGCTCGCCTCCGCCGGCGTCGAGGCCTCGAGCTTCTGGTCGCAGATCAGGCAGCTCGACGCCCGCATTGCCCGCGTCGCCGAGAGCCGCGCCGAGCTGATCGCCGAACCGCTCTGGAAGATGCGTTACGACCAGGTCACGAGCGTGCTCAACGAGATCATGCACGACGAGAGCATCGCCGCGGCGGCCGTTTACGACGATACCGGTATCGCGATTGCCCGCGTGATGGCGCGTCCGGCGGGGCAGGCGGTCGCGGAGGTCTCGCGTCCGATCAACTACAGCAACGGCAACATGGCCGTGCAGGCCGGCCGCATCGCGATCGTATATTCGCATGCGGCGCTCTACGCAGACGCAGGCAGCCGGCTGGTGCTGCTGCTGGTCGTCGGCCTGTTGGGAACGTTTGCGACTCTGATCGCCATGCGGATCTCCGCCAACATCTTCATCGGAAGGCCGCTGGCGGCAATGATGTCCGCGATCCAGCGCAGCAAGCAGGACGGCCGCGCCTATCCTGCGGAAGTCAAATCCTCGAACGAGTTCGGTCAGCTCGCGCACGCCTTCAACGCCATGCAGCACACGACGTCTGGTGCGCTCGACCGGCTCGGCCACATGGCCGCACACGATCCGCTCACGGGGCTGCCCAATCGCCGCTCGCTATCCGAGCACCTCGCGACCCTCAGCCACGATGCCGGCTCGCCGGATGCGCTGATCGCGCTCTGCTTCATCGATCTCGACGACTTCAAGGGCATCAACGACACCTTTGGCCATGATTCCGGCGACAAGTTCCTGGTGCACATTTCCGCGCGCCTTCGTGGTGCGGTCGAACCGCAAGATTGGGTGGCGCGGCTCGGCGGCGATGAATTCGTCGTCATCCGGCCCGAGGTCAGCAACGAGGAGAGCGCGCAGAGGTTTGCGCGCCACTTGCTGGATGCGATTTCCGAACCGATCCGGCTTCACGACAAGCAGGTCGTGCCGCGTGCCAGCATCGGCCTTGCCGTGCGCCGTGCCGGAGATCCCGAGCTTTCGCATCTGCCGGCGCTCGCCGACATCGCGCTCTACCATGCCAAGACCAAGGCGCCCGGCACGGTCGCGGTGCTCGATGAAGCGCTTCAGCGCGACTATCGCCGCCGCCGCGATCTCGAACTTGCCATTCCCACGGGCTTCGACGAGAGGCAATTCGAGGTCTGGTATCAAAGCCAGGTCGATCTCGAAAGCCACGACATCGTCGGCCTGGAAGCGCTGATCCGCTGGCGCCATCCGGAACATGGCGTGATCGGTCCGGGCGAATTTCTGCCGCTGATCGAGCGCAGCGGCAACAATGCGCGGCTGACGCGCTATGTGCTCACCGATGCCTGCCGCGCGCTGCAACAACTGGCTGCGGCCGGCAGGCCGCAGATCCGGATCGCGATCAATCTGCCGCCGTCCGAGCTCGCCGACCATTCGTTCGCCGCCGAGTTGCGCGCGACCTGCGGACGCTTCGACGTCGAGGCATCATTGCTGGAGCTCGAGATCACCGAGGGATCGCTGATCAACAACATGGCCAGCGCATCCGAGACACTGCACCGCCTGCGGCGCCTGGGCGCCACCATCGCGCTCGACGATTTCGGCACCGGCTATAGCTCACTCGCCCATCTCAGGCGGTTTCCGCTGGACAAGGTCAAGATCGACAAGGCCTTCATCAGCGAGATCCCCGACAGTGCGGAAGACAAGGCGATTGTGGGCGTCATCGCGTCGCTCGCCGGCACGCTGGGCCTCACTCTGGTGGCCGAAGGCATCGAGCGCGCTGAGCAGGCCCAGGCCATGCGCGAGATGGGCGTGAGGTTCGGCCAGGGCTTTCTCTATCATCGGCCGCAGCCACTCGAGGCCGTGTTGCTATGGCTCGAGGGACGGCCGGCCCACCACAGCCGCGTCATCGAGGATAGCCCGTCGATCGCGCCCGAATTTGCCGTCTGAGCGCAGCGCGGCTAGGGCTGCGCCGCATTCCACAGCATGGAGAGGCCGGCGGCGATCATGATCGCGTCCATCACCACGCGAAACATTTCGGGCTTCAGGCGCAGCACGAAGCGTTTGGCGATGAAGGCGCCGGCCATCAACGAAGATCCAGCGATCAGGCCTTTGACGAACACATCGCCGGTCAGCGCGCCGAACCGTTCGAAGGTCACGGATTTCGCGGCATAGAGCCCGAGCGAAGAAGCCGCTTCGGTGGCGAGGAAGGCGCCCCGGGACAAGCCGTAGAACAGGAATAGCGGGACGCTGAGCGGGCCGGTGGAGACGACGATGCCGGTGAGATAGCCGATGACGGCCCCGCCGATCGCCAGGTGCCAGAGATTGGCCTTGAGATCGTGCCGTGCCAGCCAGTGCCGCACCGGCACCATCGCGATCAGGAAGACGCCGATGGCGAGATCGACGGCGTGCGAGGGCAGGGCCAGCAGCGTCCGCGCGCCGAGCACGGCGGCCGGAATGCCTGTCACCGAATAAGCCGCGCAGGCCCGCCAGTCGACCTCGCGCCACCAGGCCAGGATTCGTGAGAAGTTGGCCATGACGGCGGCCACCGCCATGATCGGCACCGCCTCCTTTGGCCCGTAGGCATAGACCAGCACCGGCATCAGCATGATCGACGAGCCCGTGCCGACGATGCCGGAAATGGTGCCTGCGATGAGGCCGACGATGAGGACGAAGAGAAAAGCCAAAACGGTCTCCACGAATCGGGAGAGTTTAGCCGCGGCCAGCGGCGCGGGCGATCCGCGAGGCGAGGGAACCCTGTCTTGCCGAACGAGAGCCCGGCGTTAACCATCGCCGACGGTTCCAGTCTGAGCGAAATCGCTTCGAAGTTTCTTAAATCTTACTGGGTACCTCTCGTGAGCATAGTGAGCTGGGGGAAGAGTAATGGGTAAGCGGGCCAAGCGCGGAAAGGCGAAGACGTTCGCAATCCCGATGGCCGCGAGAGTTGCAATTGGCGCCGTGGCCGTTGGCGCATTGGGGTACGGTTTGCTGTCCCGGCCGACGAACGTGCAACCGGCACGAAAGCCGTCCGCGCACGAAGCTCAAGCGTCGTCAACTCCGGTTTACGTGGCAACGCCGGTTCATGCATCAGCTCCGGCACCGACTTCGGCTCCGCTTCCGGCCCCGGCGCCTCTGGTCGAACCACCAAAAGCGGCTGACGTTCCGGGAGCATTTGTTCGGCAGGTGGTTGACTACGCCAGCCGTCAGACGCCAGGCACCGTGATCATCGATACCAAGAACACATTCCTCTATTTCGTCCTGAACGACGCGCAAGCGCTGCGCTATGGCATCGGTGTTGGCCGCGAAGGTTTCACATGGTCCGGTGAGCAGACTGTGGCTCGCAAGGCAGAATGGCCCGATTGGCATCCGCCTGTTGAGATGGTCTCGCGTCAGCCTTATCTGCCGCGGTTCATGGCAGGCGGTCCCGGCAACCCGCTTGGCGCTCGGGCGATGTATCTGGGCGACACCGAATATCGAATTCACGGCACCAACAAGCCCGATACGATCGGGAAGCGGGTCTCGTCCGGCTGTATCCGGCTGACCAATGAGGACGTCGTTGACCTCTATGATCGCGTGAAAGTCGGCGCGAAAGTGATCGTGCTTCCGACAACCGTTGCCCGCCGACCACCCCAGGGAGCGCCGGCCGACGCCGCTTTCCGATTACCGGACCCGGCATCGCCGTCGAGCCGGCCCTCGGCAACTCACGCGCAGATGCCGTCACCTGGACCGAAGATCGCCGAGGCCCGGTAACGCGTGCTCGGTTTTCATCCTGCAACTGAGGACAAGGAGGCAATGCAAGGCGCCTACGAGGTCAGCTCCTGGCCCATCGCACCGTTTGCGTGTCGGGCGAAGTGTCTCGACCGGTGAAAACCTGCGTTTCGGGGTATGTGTAACCCATTGATTCGACAGCGGTCGGCTACTGTGCATGGGGTTGTTTTTCGTGTTTTGTCGAGTTGGCGCGGCAAGTCGGTGCTCGCAGCACATGGGGCAACGCCGGCTGCGCGCTGCTGACAGCATGTTGGCAGCAGGGTCCGGCTAGGACCATCTCCTGGCAAACGGAGAGCGGGTCATGCCGATCGAGGCAAGCTGTCATTGCGGTGAGACGGTGTTCGAGGTGACGGAGGCGCCCTCGAGCGTGACCCGTTGCACCTGCTCCCTCTGCGCCAAGCGCGGCGCCTTGTGGGCCTATTACACGCCGGCGCAGTTTCGCCTGCTGTCGCCCGCGGAGAACGTCGCGACCTATCTCTGGGGCAGCCGCACCGTCAAACACCATTTCTGCGCAAGCTGCGGCTGCGGGACCTATTCGGAGTCGCCGGACTGGTCGACCGGCAAGCCCGATTTCGACAATCCGAGGGTCGCCGTCAACGCGCGCCTGTTCGACGAGTTTGATCTCGAGGCCGTGCCGGTGACCATGATCGATGGCAAAAATTTGTGGTGAGCATGCGCTCGCGCGCATGTCTGCTGCTCGTCCGTGCTCTTGAGGCATTCTTGAAAAGCTGATCTGTTTCCGGCCCGACAGAAAAAGGGAGGAAGCCGATGATGCGTCTTTTCGCGCGAGTGATGCTCGCGATGTGGCTGGCCGTTGTAGTCGGCTTCCAGGCGCAGGCGCAGACCAAGCCCAAGGTCACCACGTCAGGACCGGATTTCCCCAAGGCGACGCTGTTCGTCGGCAACAGCTTCTTCTACTACAACAACGGCATGCCCGGACATCTCTCCTTCATGGAGCGGGCTGCGTATCCCGAAAACAAGGCGGCCTATCGCAACACCATGGCGACGATCGGCGGCTCCGGCCTCGATTGGCACGACATGGACAATCTGCTGCGGCCGGGCGGCCTCGGCGCCTATTCGTTCGACGAGCAGAACAACGTCGTCTTCAACAAGCCGGGCAGGCAGTACGACGCCGTCGTGATGATGGATTGCAGCCAGTGCCCCATTCATCCGCAATTGAAGGACGCATTCGCGACCTTCGCCAAGAAGGACAGCGAGATCGTCCGCGCCCACGGCATGCGGCCGGTCCTGTTCATGTCCTGGGCTTACGCCGACAAGCCTGAAATGACCGAAGCGTTGGCCGACGCCTACACGATCGCAGGCAATGCCAATGATGCATTGGTGATCCCCGCAGGCCTTGCCTTTGCGCGTGTGCGCAAGCTGCAGCCGGAGCTCAATCTGTATGCGCCGGACAAGCGGCACCCGAGCCCCGCAGGCACGTATCTGGCGACCTGCGTGACGTTCGCCGCGCTGACCGGCCGCTCGCCGGTCGGCAATTCCTACACGATGGGACTGGATGCGCCGACGGTGGAGCTTCTGCAAAAAACAGCGTGGGACACGGTGCAGGAGTATTACGGGCGTTGACCTAGCGCAGCACGACCCAAGCCGGTGCGTGGTCGCTCGCGCCTTCCTCGCCGCGAACCTTCTTGTCCACGCCGGCTTTTGCCAGGCGTGAAACGAGGGCAGGGCTGAGCAGGAGATGATCGAGCCGCAGGCCCGCATCGCGCGGCCAGCGGTTTCGCTTGTAGTCCCAGAAGGTGTAGATGCGCTGCTCCGGGTGCAGTTCGCGGATCGCGTCACACCAGCCTTGCGCCACCAGCGAGGCAAAGGCCGCACGGCTCTTCGGCTGGATCAAGGCATCCTTGTCCCACGAGCGCGTCGGATAGATGTCGATCTCATCAGGCGCAACGTTGTAGTCGCCGGCGAGCACCACGGGCAGGTCCTGCTTGATCAACGTTTTGGCGTGGCGCTTGAGCCGCGCGAACCAGTCGAGCTTGTAGTCGAATTTCGGTCCCGGCTGCGGATTGCCGTTCGGCAGGTAGATGCTGGTGACGATGACACCGCGTACCGCGGCCTCGATGTAGCGGGCTTCGTGATCGGCAGGCTTTCCCGGCAAGCGATCGCGGGTGAGGATGGGCTCGGCATTGCGGGCCAGAATCGCGACGCCGTTCCAGGTCTTCTGTCCACACCACACGGCGCCGTAACCGGCCTTTTCGATCGCGGCCGCCGGAAATTCGCCATCGCTTGCCTTCAACTCCTGAAGTGCGACGACATCTGGCTTCGCCGTTCGCATCCATGCCAACAGATTGGGCAGGCGGCGATTGATGTTGTTGATGTTGAACGTCGCGATCTTCATGTAGAGCTACCGGCTCCTGACTTCCGTTACCGGAGAAACAATGTCCAAGTTGAGCTTTGCCGCAATTGCCGTCGCCGTTGCGTTCTCCGGGGTCGCCTCGGCACAATCATCCGATCCGCGCGGCGCGTGCAAGGCGGACTATGACAAATTCTGCGCCGGCCTTGCGCCGGGCGGCGGCATCGTCGCCTGCCTCAACGGCAAGCGCGATCAGCTCAGCGCAACCTGCAAGACGGCGCTGGACAGCAGGAAAAAGAAGTAGGCGGCGAGCCGCTCAGCCCGGCAGCGGCGGCGGGCTTGCGGGCTGCTCGATCGGTGGCGGAGCAGGCGGCTGCTGCTCGACCGCCTGCGCGGGAGCCGGCTTGGCCAGCGGCTCCACCACATTCCCGCCCTTGTAGATGCGGGCGTAGCGGCGACCGAGGCTGGTCAGTACCTCGTAGCCGATCGTTCCGAAATGATGCGCGAGCTCGTCGACGGTGATGCCCTCGCCGAGTAGCGTCACCATGTGGCCGCGCCGCGCCGCGTTCGGCGGCAGATCGGTGATGTCGATCGCGATCAGGTCCATCGAAACGCGGCCGGCGACGGGGCAGCGCTTGCCGGCGACGATGACCTCGGCGCCTCGGGTGCCGTCATTGGAGCTTGCGGCGCGGAAATAGCCGTCGGCATAACCGACCGCGATGATCGCGAGTTTCGTCGGCCGCCGGGCGGTCCAGGTGCCGCCATAGCCGACGCTCTCGCCGCGCTCGACACTGCGGATCTGCACGATGCGGGCCTTCAGGTCGACCACCGGCTGCATCGGATTGTCGGCCTCCGGCGTCGGGTTGACGCCGTAGAGCGCGGCGCCCGGCCGCACCATGTCGAACTGGAAGGGTGCGCCGAGGAAGACGCCGGACGAATTGGCGAGCGCCGCCGGCACGCCGGAGAATTCGCTGGCGATGCCGCGGAAGGCCGCGAGTTGCTTGGCGTTCACCGGGCTGTTGAGCTGCTCGGCCGAAACCAGATGGCTCATCACCAGGGTGATGCCGTGATCGCCGGCGTTGATGCGGGGAATGATGGCCTGCGCTTCCGCAAGCGTCAGGCCGAGCCGGTTCATGCCGGTGTCGATGTGGATGGCGGCGCCACCGGTCCAGCCGGTGCGGCGACAGAACACGTCCCATTCGGCAAGCTCGTTGAGATCGCCGATCACGGGGCGGCAGTTGATGTGGGCGTAGTGCTCGCCCGTGTTCTGGAAATAGCCCCCGAGCACGTAGATCGCAGGCTCCGGCACCGCCGCGCGCACCTTGCGCGCTTCCTCGATGGTGGCGACGAAGAAGGTCTTGCAGCCGGCCTTGTTCAGGGCACGGGCGACCTGCTCGGCGCCGCAGCCATAGGCGTCGGCCTTGATCACCGCCGAACATTCGGCCGGCACCGCCGTCTTCTCGAGCTTGCGCCAATTGGCGATGATGGCATCGAGATCGACGGTGAGCACGCCGCCGAAGGTTGCGAGCGCGGCAGCCTGATTGGCGTCCGCGGAGAGAAGGCCGGATTGCGGGATCATTTTCGGGTCGGACGCCATTGTCATGGCGCCGTTTTACGCAAGAGGCCGGTCGGGTTCAACCCAGGGAACTCAGTAGTCGTTGCCGCTGCGGTCCGGCACCTGGCTGTCCGGCGCAAGATCGCCGAACCGTGTGATCGACGCTTCGAAGGCCACATCGACGGTGCCGGTCGGGCCGTGGCGCTGCTTGCCGATGATGACTTCGGCCTTGCCATGCGCAAGATCCATGTCCAAGCGCCATTTTTCGTGCTCCGGTGTGCCCGGGCGCGGCTCCTTGTTTCCGAGGTAATATTCCTCGCGGTAGACGAACAGCACGACGTCGGCGTCCTGCTCGATCGAGCCCGATTCGCGCAAGTCCGAGAGCTGCGGTCGCTTGTCGTCGCGCGACTCGACCTGGCGCGAGAGCTGCGAGAGCGCAATCACGGGCACGCTCAGTTCCTTGGCGAGCGCCTTCAGACTGGTCGTGATCTCGGTGATTTCCTGCACGCGGTTTTCGCTCCGCTTGCCCGAACCCGACAAGAGCTGGATGTAGTCGATGACGATGAGGTCGAGGCCCTTCTGCCGCTTCAGCCGGCGGGCGCGCGCCATAAGCTGCGCGATCGAGAGACCGCCGGTCTCGTCGACATAGAAGGGCAGCGACTGCAGCTCGATCGAGACCTCGCGGATCTTCTCGAAATCGGCCTCCGAGATGCCGCCGCGGCGGATCGAGGAGGAGGGAATGCCGGTGCGCTCGGCCACGATACGCGTGGCGAGCTGGTCGGCCGACATTTCGCAGGAGAAGAAGCCGATGACGCCGCCATGGGCGGCCTTCATGGTGCCGTCGGCCTGGAGTTCACCGACATAGGCCCGGGCGACGTTGTAGGCGATGTTGGTCGCGAGCGACGTCTTGCCCATGCCGGGGCGGCCGGCGACGATGATGAGGTCGGAGTGCTGCAATCCGCCCATCTTGGTGTCGAGGTCGCGCAGGCCGGTCGAGATGCCCGACAGCTTTCCGTCGCGCTGGAACGCTTTCGCGGCCAGATCGACCGCAAGCGTCAGCGCCTGCGAGAATTTCTGGAAGCCTCCGTCATAGCGGCCGGATTCGGCGAGTTCGTAGAGGCGGCGCTCGGCGTCCTCGATCTGCGCCCGCGGCGCGAAGTCGACCGGGGCGTCATAGGCGACATTGACCATGTCCTCGCCGATGCCGATGAGGTCGCGTCGCAATGCGAGATCGTAGATGGTCCGCCCATAATCCTGCGCATTGATGATGGTGGTCGCTTCGGCGGCGAGGCGCGCCAGATATTGCCCGATGGTCATGCCGCCGATATCGGTGTCGGCGGGCAGGAAGGTCTTCAGCGTGACGGGCGTCGCGATCTTGCCCATCCGGATCAGGCTCGAGGCGGTCTCGAAGATGGTCTGGTGCAGCGGCTCGAAATAATGCTTCGGCTCCAGGAAGTCGGAGACGCGGTAAAACGCGTCGTTGTTGACCAGGATCGCGCCCAGAAGGCTCTGTTCCGCTTCAATATTATGCGGCGCGCTCCGATAGGCGGGAGTTCCGGCTTCGGGCGCGAGTTTGAGAACGTTCGAATCAGTCAGGGCCATGGTCGAGCGATAGCAATTTTCTGGGGCGGATGCGGGGCCGGGATAAAGCGCCGCCTCTGGCCAAAGCGGAAGCGAAAGCTCGCCGCTATCAACCGATCATTAAAATGGTGGATGATTGTTCGCCGCAGCCCGCGCCGCGCTTGACGGATTTTCGTGGAACCAGGTCGCGGCCTGGAAGCGGCCGCTGCCGCGCCACGGAAAACGCCGGATGAAGTGAACCTGATGGGTTGCCGGGCAGACCTATCGAGACGCGCGCGAATGACGCACGGCTAGGCGCTTTTGGCTCGGTTCAGACCAACAGGAGGTAAACCAGCGCAACCAGGGCCGCCCCGACGCCGGTAGCGATCAGGGCGTAATCGGTGCGGAGGTCGTCCTGCACGTCGAATGAGGTTTTGGTCTCGTTGCTCATGGCGACGGTCTAAGCCAGGGCCGACGAGACTTATGTGAAGCAGATCACATCTCCCCGGATTCTTTCGGGGGGCCAGCCGGAACAGGCTAGCGGGCGGGGGGTTGTCTCCCGATCTGCCACCAAGGAACGAGGCAAGCGATGCGGCCAGAACGGCAGCCTCGGAATTGGCGAAGCGAAGCAGGCAGTCGACTTTGGCTGTCGGGGCTGATCGCGGCCATGGAGCAAGCTGAACGGCCGGAAGTGCGTCGGGAACCGGTCGCCCCCGAAATCCTGAAGGCGTTGCGGATGCAATTGGCCTTAACGGCCTCTTACCCTTCCGCTCCGGTTTCGACCCTGCGCCACTAGGCCTTATTCACCAGCCAACTTCAGTCTCGGCGTTGCGCCGGCTTCGACGGCCCGCAGCCGGGCTTCTTCACGCGCGATGTAGTTGCGCGTCATCGGCACGACGCCCTGACGGCGGGTGAGTTGAATCTGGAAGTTCATCATATCCTGCTTCCGGAACGTCATCTCGCTGGCTGCCAGATAAAATTCCCACATCAGCGCGAAGCGCTCGTCATACAGCTGCACGGCTTCTTCGCGTCGCGCCATGAAGCGCTCGCGCCATGCCTTCAGCGTTTCGGCGTAATGCAGGCGCAGAATCTCGATGTCGCAGACCAGCAGGCCCGCGCGCTCGATCGCCGGCAGCACCTCCGAGAGTGCGGGGATGTAGCCGCCGGGAAAGATGTATTTGGCGATCCAGGGATTGGTGGAGTCCGGGCCCTGCGAACGGCCGATCGAGTGCAGCAACATGACGCCGTCCTGATCCAGCAGCTCGGCGCAGCGCCGGAAGTAGGTGTCGTAGAAGCGGGCGCCGACATGCTCCAACATGCCGACTGAGATGACGCGGTCGAACGGACCGGCGATGTCGCGATAGTCCTGAAGCAGGAATTTGGCCGATCCGGTCAGGCCCTTTTCGGCTGCGCGCGCATTGGCGATCTGCAATTGCTCGGTCGACAACGTGATGCCGGTGACGTCAGCACCTGCGATCTCGGCGAGATAGAGCCCAAGTCCGCCCCAGCCCGAGCCGATGTCGAGGACGCGCTGGCCGCTCTTGACGAGCAGCTTTGCGGCAACGTGCCGTTTCTTGGCGAGCTGTGCATCGTCGAGCGTGCTCTCCGGCGTCTCGAAATAGGCGCAGCTGTATTGCTTGTCGGCGTCGAGGAAGAGCGAATAGAGCCTTGCATCGAGATCGTAATGGTGTGCGACGTTGCTACGGGATCGCGGGCGCGGATTGAACTGCTTCAGGTGCCGCACCAGATAGCGCAGGTGCCACCAGGGTTTTGCCCAGTGCGGCAATAGGTCGGGTTGATCGAGCAGGATCGCGAGGGCATCAGCTATGGTGCCGTGCTCAACGACGAACTCGCCGTCCATGTAGGCCTCGCCAAGCCCGAGCTCGGGATTGACGAGGATCTTCCGCTCTGCGTCCGCGGTGACGAAGCGGACTGCGACCGGTTCGCCCGAGCCGTCGCCGACGGTGAACTTCGAGCCCTTCGCCGTGGTCACCGTCATCGACCCGCGGCGGATGAATTGAGACAGGAATTGACGCAACAATCGATCCATCGGCACCCATCCTCTCGAGCGAACCCGAAGAGATGCGACTAACCCGGCCTTTCACACCCTACGCCCGGGCATCTCAGCGGTTCCTATGCGTTTGCATCTAGATCTAAGGAGGTGGCCCGGGCCCGCTATTGCGCTGTGCTCAAAGCGGATATTCCAAAACCGCTTAATCACATCCTTGCGCGCGCAGCCTGCTTCCATTCGCGGCTCAATCGGATAAAAGGTGACCCGCCGCGGCGCCGCCTGCCGGCTGCACCTCTCGGAATTCAATGGAGATGATGGGAATGTCGAGCCGAGCGCTCAGCCTCGCGACGATCTTGCTTCTGATCGGCTTCGGCGCGACCGATACCGTTCTCGCGCAGGCGACGAACCTCGAGGCCGGCAAGGCCCCATCCCAGCTTTTCGCGCAGACCTGCAATGCATGTCACAAGAGCCCGCGCGGCCTGTTGAAGACGGTGGCGCCGGGCTCGCTGCCAGGCTTTCTGCGTCAGCATTATACGACCAGCCCCGACATGGCCGGCGTGCTTGCCTCGTACCTCGTCTCCAACGGGGCCACCGACACCCGCTACCAGGCGAAGGACGGCCATAAGGACGGCAAGGACAGGAAGGACGGCGCCAAGGACAAGGAAGCCAATACCAGTCCCGCGCAGTCCCCTGAACATCAGGGCCGCCGGCAACGTTCCCAGGAATCCGCCAAGCCGGAAGGCGAGGGTGCCGCTCCCGCGGCCGAGGGCGCGCGTCAGAAGCGCGCCGCGCGGCCGGCCGAAGAAGGAACGAAGGAAGGCGCGAAGCCCGAGGGCCAGGCCGCACCCGAAGGGCGCAAGGCCAAGCGTCTCGGCAAGCGCGGCAAGCCCGGAAGTGATGAGGCGCCGAAGGTCGATGCCGCGGCGCCGACAGCAGACGACAAGAAGAGCGAGCCGAAGGTCGAGTCCAAGCCCGAAATAAAGCCCGAGACAAAACCCGAGACTGCGAAGGTGGATTCCGGCGAGGCAAAATCCGACGGCAGCAAATCTGAAGGCGGTAAGCCGTCCGAGAAGCCCGCCGAGGCCAAGCCGGAAAGCGCCAAGGTGGAGCCGCGCGGCAGCGAAGCTCCGACGTTGCGGCCCGATCCGGTGCCGCAGGTAACGCCGGCCGCACCGTCCGCCGCGAAGCCTCCCGAGCCAGCTGCGCCCAAGGCGGCGGAAGAGGCTGCTCCCAAGCCCGCCGCGAGGTCCGAACCGCCAGCGAAGTCGCAGGATCCGGCGCCGCCCGCGACCGCTGCGGCCCCGCCGGCGCCTGCCGAATCGTCCGGTCCGCCGGCGCCGCCGATTTCGCGATAAGCGACCACATTTTTTAGTCACGCGAAGGCCGCGCTCTGGCGCGGCTTTCGTCGTCTTGGAATACAAGCTCAATCTTGTTGTCGCCCGCGGCCGGCGAGAAGCCGATTTGCCGGGCGAGGGTGATCAAGCCGGGGCGTCAGGTCTCCGTGGTCGCAGCCGACGTTTTCTGCGTCGGCGACGGCGTCGAGAAGCATACGGCAACGGCGCTCGCCTCGATCGCGATGCTGAGCGAGGACGTTGCCGCTAAAACGAAAAGCCCGGCCGCCTGAGGCGACCGGGCTGCGAAAGCCTGCGCGAGCGCGAGGCTTACTTCTCGGTCTCTTCCGCAGCCGGCGCCGGCTCGGCGTCGTCCTGCAGGGCTTCCGGGTCGAAGAACTCGCCGGCGGCTGCGATCGCTTCGGCCGCAGCATCCCGGTCTTCGTTCCGGCTCGAAATGTCCTCGCCGCGGTTGATGCGCTCGGCCTCGTCCTGGCTGCGCGCCACGGTGACGCTGATCTCGACCTCGACCTCGGGGTGGATGGCGACCGTGATGGTGTGCTTGCCGATGGTCTTGATCGGCGCGTCGAGCTGAACCTGCGGGCGCGACAGCGAAACACCGTCGGCTTCGAACGCCACGACGATGTCGCGCACGTTGACCGAGCCGAACAGTTGGCCGGCCTCCGAAGCTTGACGGATCACGATGATGTTCTTGCCCTGGATCTTCTCGGCGACCTTCGACGCCTCGCCCTTGGACTCAAGGTTGCGAGCCTCGAGCTCGGCCTTCATGCCGTCGTACTTGGCACGGTTGTCGGCGGTGGCGCGCAGCGCCTTGCCGCGCTTGAGCAGGAAATTGCGGGCATAGCCGTCGCGAACCTTCACGACTTCGCCCATGTGACCGAGCTTGTTGACGCGTTCCAGCAAAATAACTTCCATATTCGTTCTCCTTTGATGTGTTGAGTGAGTTGGAATTTCGAACGTGAACTTTCGGACTTGAACTCAAGAGGTCGGCAGTGGCGGCGGCTGGCGCGTACGAAGGAAGCGTTCGCGGAGGCCGAACACGGCATCGGCGAGGCCGAGGATCACCATCGCGATGACGGGCCATCCGAACACGACCACCACGGCGTAGGTCGAGCCGAGCCAGAAGGTGCGGCTCTTCAGCGCCAGCGTCAGCGTATGCAGCACGGCAAAGCCGGTCAGCGCATATCCCATCATCAGCGCAGCCGTCGCAATTTGCGCCGCGATCGCAAGCAGTCCGCCGGTGAAGCAGAACGCCAGCGCGATGCAGAGCGCCACGAGCGTCATCGGCGGCAGCTCCGCCGTCATCAGGTCCGGCCAGGGGCGCCGCAGCCGGCCCGACGTCGCTGTGACCTTGGTGCTGAGCCAGAGGTTGAGGGTCAGCGTCATCATCGCAACGATGGTGGCACCGGCCGGCAAGATACGCACCAATGCGCCGACGAATTGGTCGGTCTCGCCGGAGCTCTGCGGGTCGGCGGCGCGGAGGAGGCGCATCAAGCCACGGCGCAGCGTGCCGGTGATGGTCTCGGCGTCGGTGCCGATCGTGAGCAGCGCGGCGATCGTGGTCAGTGTGGCGAAGCCCGCGATCCACAGCAGGATGCGGCCGACCGGATACCATTCGAGCGCAGGCTCGGTGGGCGGCTCGGCGGCGGCCTGCGGCGCGGTGGGGCCGACCTGCCGGCTCAGCAGGACGAGATGGCCGAGCCACCAGGCCGGCAATGCGACGGTGACGGCGAAGGCGATGCAGTAGGGCAGGCCGAACAGCGCGCCGAGGCCAACCGCGGCGGCGATGCCGCCGAGGCTCGCGCAAAGCGGTCCCCAGCCGATCGAAGCGACCATCAGCGGCAGCGGTGCGAGATAGAACAGGACGAGCGAGATCAGCGCGCCCGAAATGATCGAGGCGAACATCAGGGCCGACGCGGCGCCGGCGATCAGGGCTATCAGTCCAAAAGCCATCATCAGCTGTCCCGCTCCCTTCGAGCGGTTAGAGGCATCTCGCCCCAACCATCGGCGACCGGACGACCCGGAAGCCTTATGAGAAACTAGGTGGTACGGCCGGCGGCGATGTCGCCGCCGGCCGAATTCGTCTTAGCGAATGACGTAGGGCAGCAGGCCCAGGAACCGCGCGCGCTTGATGGCGCGGGCAAGCTCACGCTGCTTCTTCGCGGACACCGCGGTGATGCGGCTCGGCACGATCTTGCCGCGCTCGGAGACGTAACGCATCAGCAGCTTGGAGTCCTTGTAGTCGATCTTCGGAGCATTCGCGCCCGTGAACGGGCAGCTCTTGCGACGACGGAAAAACGGGCGGCGTGCACCAGCTTCAGCCATTGTTCTTACTCCCCATCCGTCGTGGTGGTGGTGGTTTCAGCGTCTTCGCGCGGACGGCGCGGACCGCGGTCACCGCGGAAGCCGCCACCTTCACGATCGCCACCACGGAAACCACCTTCGCGATCACCACGGAAGCCACCGCCTTCGCGATCGCCGCGGAAGCCACCGCCACGGTCGTCACGCTCGCGGTCACGGTCGGCCTTGCGCATCATCGCGGACGGGCCTTCCTCGAGCTCCTCGACGCGGACGCTGAGGTAGCGGATCACGTCTTCGCTGATGCGCTCCTGGCGCTCGATCTCGGCGATCGCCGCGGACGGCGCGTCGATGTTGAGCAGCACGAAATGCGCCTTGCGATTCTTGTTCATGCGGTAGGTGAGGGAGCGTACGCCCCAATTCTCGGTCTTGGTGACCTTGCCGCCGAGACCCTCGACGATGCCGGTCATCTGCGCAGTCAGCTCTTCGACCTGCTGCGTGCTCGCGTCTTGGCGCGCGAGAAAAACATGCTCATAGAGAGCCATGGAAGTCCTTTCCTCATGTTGGCGCATCGCCCGGCGTCAAGCCCTTAAGAGGCCTTCGGAAAGGACTCTGGGATGAAGCTCAGAAGGCGGAAACACGGGACGACGGGCCGACTGGCCCTGCCACACCAAAATCACGAATGATTTGCTGAGACCGTCCGTTCAGCTCCCGGCCGGGGTCTGCGGATGGGCGCGTTATACGGATTTCGGCCGACTTGGCAAGGTTGCAGGCGCCGTTTTCGGCGCGGGGGTCCCGATACGGGCGGGTGGATCCCCCGCCGGCTACCATACCGGCTTGATTTATTTGTTTGTATATCATACAAACAAGTCAACGGGAGCGAAACCCAATGGCAGAAAAGCCGGCCCACGAGCCGATCGAGCCGATCGAGCCGATCGAGGCGGCAGGCGACCCCAAGCACGCCGCCCGCGCCACGCGATCGGCCGGCCGCAAAATGCGCTCGCTGCTGCTGGATGCCGCGAGCCCGCTGTTCCGGGAGCGGGGGCTGTCGGGTACGGCGATCGCCGACATCGCAGCCGCTGCGAACGCGTTCCCGAGCCAGATCACCTATTACTTCCGCACCAAGGAGGCGCTGTTCGTCGAATGCGCCTGCCGCGAGCTGCTGTATCTGGCGCGAGCGACCGAGCAGGCGGCGCTGAAAGCGCGCACGCCGCAGGATTATACCCACGCGCTGGCCGAGACCGTTACGGCGAGCGATTCGGTGACCTTCTTCGCCGAGGCGCTGACGCTGACGCGGCGGCGCCAGGATCTCGCGCCGCTGGTCGAGCGCACCATAGAGCGCCTGCACAGTGAAGGCGCGCGGGCCTATGCGAGCCAGGTCGCGCGGCACGGCTGGCGCTCCCTGCGCGCACCGGATGAGAGTTCGCGGCGGTTCTGGGCTGTCGCCATCGGAATCATCCTCGAGGGCCACGCCATGGGCCGTTCGCCAGAGGCGCTGTGCGCCGAGATGCTGCGCGTGCTGGGCGAACAGGCGAAATCCAATGATGACGCTGCGCGCCTGCGCCTCGTCGACGCGCGCGACGCATCGAGCAATTCGAATGAGGAGAGTTAGGTCATGACTGCGCTTCGCATGCGTGCCCGCGATTTCCTGACCGACGACCAGCTTGCCGACGTGCGCCAGCGCGTGACCTGGAAAGGCGTCGCGCTGATCGCGCACGCCTGGGCCCTCATCATCGCCGCAATCGCCCTGGTCGCGTGGTGGCCCAATCCAATCACCTATATTGTCGCCGTCGCCATCATCGGCTCGCGCCAGCTCGGGCTCGCGATCCTCATGCATGACGGCGCGCATGGCTGCCTGTCCGCCGACGAGAAAACCAATCTGACCTTGAGCCAGTGGTTCTGCGCCTACCCTCTGTTTGCGGAGACGCGCAGCTATCGGCGCTATCACCTTCAGCATCATGCGCGCACGCAGCAGGAGGATGATCCGGATCTCGTGCTGTCGGCGCCATTTCCCATCACGAAGCTGAGCTATCGCCGCAAGTTCATTCGCGACCTCACGGGGCAGACCGGCTATCAGCAGCGCAAGGCGCAGTTGCTCAATGCGCTCGGGCCGAAGGACTGGGCGTCGCGGCAGCGCGCGGCGCATTTTTGGGACAAGCTTGGCCCGCAATGTCTGGTCAATGGCGCGATGTTCGCAGCGCTCACGGCGGCCGGCGTATGGTGGGCCTATCCGCTGCTATGGCTGGTGCCGCTCCTGACCTGGATGATGGTCATCACACGTATCCGCAACATCGCCGAGCACGCAGTCGTGCCCGACAGCAGCGATCCCTTGCGCAACACCCGCACCACGTACGCCAATTTCCTCGAGCGTCTGTTCATCGCGCCGTATTACGTGAACTACCACCTCGAACATCATCTCCTGTTCTACGTGCCCTGCTACAATCTGCCGAAGGTGCATCGCCTGCTGAGCGAGAGCCGGCACGCGGGCCGCATGGAGGTGCAGCCGAGTTACGCGGCCGTGCTGCGGCTTGCGACCGCGAAGCCGAACCGCGATGACCGCCCGGGGCAATTGGTCAACAGCGCGCGCCGCGCGCAGGCGGGGTCCGAGGTCGACGCCAACCAGACGGCCGGCGGATTTTAGGGACCCGTCTCATCAGTTGAAGACTGCCAGTTGAATGCTGATCGAAGTTCCTATCTTGGCTTGACATTCCGGCCCCGGACGGTGTCTACGGCCCCCTTTGGAGCATGATCCGGAACCATGGCCTAAGGCCGTGCGTCATCGGCTGCCGGTTCTCGCAGGGATCACGCCCGACAAGCAGGGAGCGCCGATGACGGCAGCATTCACATTTCCGGGGCAGGGGTCCCAGGCGGTCGGCATGGGCAAGGCCCTGGCCGATGCCTTTCCGGTGGCGCGCGCCGTGTTCGACGAGGTCGACGCCGCGCTGGGGGAGAAGCTGACGGCGACCATCTGGGATGGTCCGGCCGAAACCCTCCAGCTCACCCAAAACGCCCAGCCGGCCCTGATGGCGGTGTCCGTCGCCACCCTGCGCGTGCTGGAGACCGAAGCCGGGTTTTCCGTAGGGAGGGATGCGGCCTTCGTCGCCGGCCACTCGCTCGGTGAATATTCGGCGCTGGCCGCGGCCGGCAGCCTGACGATCTCCGACACCGCGCGGCTGCTTCGCATCCGCGGTCTCGCAATGCAAAAAGCGGTGCCTGTCGGCGTCGGTGCGATGGCCGCTCTGCTCGGCCTCGACTACGAGGCGGCCGTGGCGGTGGCGGACGAGGCCGCGCAGGGGCAGGTCTGCCAGGCCGCCAACGACAATGGCGGCGGGCAAGTGGTCGTCTCCGGCGACAAGGCCGCGGTCGATCGCGCCGTGGAGATCGCCAAAACCAGGGGCGCCAAGCGCGCAATGTTGCTGCCGGTGTCTGCACCGTTCCATTGCAAGCTGATGCAGCCGGCTGCCGACGCGATGGCGGAGGCGCTGACCAAGGTCACGATCAAGGCCCCGGCGACCCCGCTGGTGTCGAACGTGCTGGCGAGCGCGATCACTGATCCCGACGAGATCCGCCGCCGCCTGGTCGAGCAGGTCACCGGTACCGTGCGCTGGCGCGAATCGGTTGCCTATATGGCGGGGCAGGGCGTCACGCGTTTCTTCGAGATCGGTGCCGGCAAGGTGCTGACCGGCCTCGTCAAGCGTATTGCGGACGGTGCCGTCGGCGTTGCGGTCGGTGGTCCCAACGACGTTGCTGCCGCCAAGGATGCATTGGCCGCTGCGAAGCAGGCCTAGAGGAGTTGCAAAGATGTTCGATCTGACCGGCAAGAAGGCGCTCGTCACCGGCGCAACCGGCGGCATTGGCGGCGCGATCGCACAGGCGCTGCACGCGCAGGGCGCCACCGTTGCGATATCGGGGACGCGCAAGGAAGTGCTGGATGAGCTTGCCGGCAAGCTCGGCGAGCGCACCCATGTGCTGCCCTGCAATCTCGCCAAGGCCGACGAGGTCGAAGCGCTGGTGCCTGCTGCGGAAGCGGCGATGGGACAGGTCGACATCCTCGTCGCCAATGCCGGCATCACCCGCGACAATCTCTTCGTGCAGCTCCGTGACGAGGACTGGGAGGAGGTCATCAACATCAATTTGACCTCGACCTTCCGGCTTGCCCGCGCCGCCACCAAATTGATGATGCGCAAGCGCTTCGGCCGCATCATCGCCATCACGTCGGTTGTCGGCGTCACCGGCAACCCGGGGCAGGGCAATTATACCGCGTCGAAGGCGGGCCTGATCGGGATGATCAAGACGTTAGGTGCCGAATACGCCAAGCGTGGCGTCACCGCGAACTGCATCGCGCCCGGCTTCATCAAGACGCCGATGACCGATGCGCTCAACGACAAGCAGCGCGAAACGATTCTGACCAAGGTTCCGGCCAATCGCCTGGGCACGCCAGAGGACATCGCGGCGGCCGCCGTCTACCTGAGTTCGAACGAAGCGGCCTATGTCACCGGCCAAACCATCCACGTCAACGGCGGCATGGCCATGATCTGACGCTTCATGCCGCACCGCCCCCTGGCGGTGCGGAATGCGGCAAACGGCCGTTTCCGGAGCGAAATGAGGCTTGTAGTCAACGCAATTGAAGTATGATAACCGGACCTTCAACGGATGGGCAAAGAACGCCATTGCAGGTTTTTGAAACCCTGTATATTGGCGATGCGGAGCCTTGGCCGTCATTCGCCGGGCCTGCATCGGTTAGGATGGGGCCAGTCAAAGTTCGTAAGCGAAGGCAGTCAACGACCACGACGGCTCGTATCGTCCCGGGGGGTCGGGTCTACAGGGAACAACACGAGGTTATGCAATGAGTGAGATTGGCGAGCGGGTTAAGAAGATCGTGGTCGAACACCTTGGTGTTGAACCCGAGAAGGTTGTCGACGCTGCGAGCTTCATCGACGACCTCGGCGCCGACAGTCTGGACACCGTCGAGCTGGTGATGGCGTTCGAAGAGGAATTCGGTTGCGAGATTCCGGACGACGCCGCGGAAACGATTCTCACCGTCGGCGACGCCACGAAGTTTCTCGAGAAGAACGCGAAGAGCTAAGGCTCTTCATTTTCGCGGGGACAACATTGAAACCGGACGGACCGCCCAACAGCGGTCAGCCGGTTTCTTGTTATTGGCCGTGAATGTTTCGATGCGGAGTTTTCGGATATGAGGCGGGTTGTCGTTACGGGTCTTGGCATGGTTTCGCCACTCGGCTGCGGAGTCGAGCCGACCTGGAAACGCATCCTCGACGGCCAAAGCGGCGCACGCAAGATCGAGAGCTTCGATGTCTCCGATCTTCAGACCAAGATCGGCTGCACGGTCGTGCGCGGCGACGGCACCAACGACAGTTTCAATCCCGACATCTGGATGGAGCCGAAGGACCAGCGCAAGGTCGATGACTTCATCATCTTCGGCATGGCCGCAGCCGGCCAGGCGCTCGACGATGCCAACTGGCATCCCGAGACCGAAGAGGACAAATGCGCCACCGGCACCATGATTGGGTCCGGCATCGGCGGCCTCAACGGCATTGCCGAAACCGCGGTCCTGCTGAAGGAACGCGGGCCGCGCCGGGTCTCGCCGTTCTTCATTCCGGGCCGGCTGATCAATCTCGCCTCCGGCTACGTCTCGATCAAGCATGGGCTGAAGGGGCCGAACCATTCGGTGGTCACGGCCTGCTCGACCGGCGCTCACGCGGTCGGCGATGCCGCCCGCCTGATCGCGCTCGGCGATGCCGACGTCATGGTTGCCGGCGGCGCGGAATCGCCGATCGGCCGCATCGGCATTGCCGGCTTCAACGCCGCGCGTGCGCTCTCGACAGCCTTCAACGAAACGCCCGAGAAGGCCTCGCGCCCCTACGACAAGGACCGCGACGGCTTCGTGATGGGCGAGGGCGCCGGCGTTCTGGTCCTCGAAGAGCTCGAACACGCCCAGCGCCGCGGCGCGAGGATCTATGCCGAGGTGATCGGCTACGGTCTTTCGGGCGATGCCTATCACATCACCTCGCCGTCACCCGACGGCGACGGCGGCTTCCGCAGCATGGCGGCGGCGCTCAAGCGCGCCGGCCTCACCGCGTCCGATCTCGACTACATCAATGCGCACGGCACCTCGACACCGCTTGGTGACGAGATCGAGCTCGGTGCCGTTGAACGTCTGCTCGGCAATGCGGCTTCCAAGGTCGCGATGTCCTCGACCAAGTCGTCGACCGGTCATCTCCTGGGGGCGGCCGGCGCGATCGAGGCGATCTTCGCCATTCTCGCGATTCGCGATAATGTCGTGCCGCCGACCATCAACCTGGACAATCCGTCGGTCGAGACTGCGATCGATCTCGTGCCGCATCAGGCGAAGAAGCGCGAGGTCAACGTCGCATTGTCGAATTCTTTTGGTTTTGGCGGTACCAACGCATCGGTCATCTTCCGGCGTCTGGTCCACTAGTTTGTTGTTGCGACGAATCCACCGTTTTGCCGTATTCGGCGATAGTCATGGAAGCGGGCGCGTGCATTTGGCTCGGCAAGCGATTGTCAGGTCGCGATTGAACCGGCAGGATTCAGGTTGCTTCGATGAGTGAAAGGCCGCCCATTTCGCCCCGGAGCCCGCGGGCAGCGCTCGAGCCCGAGCAGGTCCCGCCGCCGCCGAAGCGATCGGATCGTGCGCGCAATCCCTTCGTGATCGTCGGCAACGCCATCATCACCCTGCTGCTGATTGCGATGATCGGTGCGGGCGGCGTGTACTATTACGGCCGGCAGGTGCTCGAGGCGCCGGGGCCGCTGAAGGAAGACAAGATCGTCAACATCCCGCAGCGCGCCGGCAAGCGTGACATCGCCGAGACGCTGAACCGCGAAGGCGTGACCGACGTCAATCCGTGGGCGTTCATTGCCAGCGTCGCTGCGTTGAAGGCGAGCTCGGACCTCAAGCCGGGTGAATATTCGTTCCAGAAGAACGCATCCTTGCGCGACGTGATTGCCACCATCGTCGAGGGCAAGGTGGTGCAGCATGCCGTGACGATCCCGGAGGGCCTGACCTCCGAGCAGATCGTGGCGCGGCTCTCCGACAACGACATCTTCACCGGCAGCGTGCGTGAGCTGCCGCGCGAAGGCACGCTGCTGCCCGAGACCTACAAGTTCCCGCGCGGCACCCCGCGCGATCAGGTGATCCAACGCATGCAGCAGGCGCACAAGCGCGTGCTGACCGAGATCTGGGAGCGCCGCAGTCAGGACATTCCGGTCAAGAGTCCGGAGCAGCTGGTGACGCTGGCCTCGATCGTGGAGAAGGAGACCGGCAAGCCGGACGAGCGCAGCCGCGTCGCCGCGGTATTCGTCAATCGCCTGAAGCAGAGGATCAAGCTGCAGTCCGATCCCACGATCATCTATGGCCTCGTCGGCGGCAAGGGCACGCTCGGCCGTCCGATCAAGCGCAGCGAGATCACGCAGCCCTCGCCCTACAATACCTATGTGATCGAGGGCCTGCCGCCGGGCCCGATCTCCAACCCCGGCCGGGCCTCGCTTGAGGCTGCCGCCAACCCGGCCCGCACCCGCGACCTCTATTTCGTCGCGGACGGCACCGGCGGGCATTCCTTCACCGAGACCTACGACGCGCACCAGAAGAACGTCGCCAAGTTGCGCGCGATGGAAAAGCAGATCCAGAACGACACGGTCGAGCCGGCCGAGGACGCGCAGCCACCGGCCGCCGCCGCGCCCGGTGCCGCCGATACGCCGACGGCGACCACGCCGGCGCGGCCGAACCAGCAGAAAAAGCCGCCGGCTGCTCGCCCCGCGGGTCCGCCGCCGGCCCGGCAAGGTGCGGTACAGGCCTCGCCCCCGGTGGTGCAGCGCTAGGCCTGCGCGCAGACCTGCCCCGCGGGACTTTGCGGATTACATTTTCCTGCAAAATAGTCTTAAGATTCGCGTGGCTTGATGGCCCTGCGAATCCCGTGCTTCTGGAGAAATTGACCTGATGGCGTTGTCGTCCATGACGGGCTTTGCCCGAAGCCACGGCGCGAGCGGGCCGTATGCGTTCGAATGGGAATTGAAGTCGGTCAACGCCAAGGGCTTTGATCTCAGGGTGCGCCTGCCGCAGGGATTCGACGAGCTCGAGGCTCATGCCAAGAAGCGCGCCGCCGAGCTGCTCTCGCGAGGCACCGTCTACGCCAATCTGACGGTCAAGCGCGCCAATGCGGCCACCAGCGTCCGCGTCAACGAGGACGTGCTCAACGCCGTCCTCAAGGCCGCCGCCGTGATCGCCGGCAAGGTCGATGCGGTCGCGCCGAGCGTCGACGGGCTTCTGGCCATCAAGGGTGTCATTGAGGTCGCCGAGCCCGAGGGCGACGAGGAGGAGGACAAGGCCGCGCGCGCCGCCGCCGCGGACGCCTTCGACAAGGCGCTCGCCGAACTCGTTGAGATGCGCAAGCGTGAGGGGACCTCGCTCGGGCAGATCCTGATCCAGCGCGTGGACGAGGTCGAGCAGCTGGCGAAGAAGGCCGAGGCCGCGCCCGGCCGCAAGCCCGAGGCGATCAAGGCGAGACTCGCCGAGCAGATCGCGAGCCTCCTCGACACCTCCGACCGTTTCGATTCCGACCGCCTGATGCAGGAAGCGATCCTGATCGCGACCAGGGCGGACATCCGCGAGGAGCTCGATCGCATCGCCTCGCACATCGCGCAGGCGCGCGAGCTGATCGGCAAGGGCGGCCCGGTCGGGCGCAAGCTCGACTTCCTGGCGCAGGAGTTTCACCGCGAGGTCAATACCTGTTGCTCGAAGTCCAACGACATCGAGCTGACCAATACGGGGCTCGCCATGAAGAATGTGGTCGAGCAGTTCCGCGAGCAGGTCCAGAATCTGGAGTGATCGATGACGAATGGCGGTCACGGAACTGACGGTGTCGAGCGGCGCGGATTGATGTTCGTGCTGTCCTCGCCGTCGGGCGCGGGCAAGACGACGCTGTCGCGCATGTTGATCGACCGTATGCCCGGCCTCCGAATGTCGGTGTCGGCGACCACGCGGGCGATGCGGCCGGGCGAGGTCGACGGCAGGGATTATTCGTTCGTCGACAAGGCCACCTTCGAGGCGATGGTGAAGGCCGACCAGCTGCTGGAATGGGCGACCGTGTTCGACAACAGCTACGGCACGCCGCGTGCGCCGGTTGAGGCGGCGCTGTCAGCTGGGCAGGACGTGCTGTTCGACATCGACTGGCAGGGCACGCAGCAGCTTCGAGAGAAAGCACGCGCCGACGTCGTCAGCGTGTTCATCCTGCCGCCCTCGGCCGCCGATCTCGAGAAGCGGCTGCATTCGCGCGCGCAGGATTCCGACGAGGTGATCCGCAAGCGAATGAGCCGCGCCAGCCACGAGATGAGCCACTGGGCCGAGTACGACTACATCGTCATCAACCACGACGTTGACGAGGCCTTCGCCGAGGTGCAGTCGGTCCTGAAGGCCGAACGCCTCAAGCGCGAGCGGCAGACCGGCCTCGTGGGCTTCGTGCGAGGTCTGCAAGGTCAGCTTCAAGGCTAGTAGGCTGCGTCAGCCTCGGCCCGTCCTTCGCGAGCCGTTCCAGCATCGTCGTGATCACGTCGATGTCGATGGCATCCTCGACTCCCGCATCGTCATCGCGGCCGGCCGGCTCTTTGTCATTGAGGTCGTTGGCCGCGAGCTGCGGTGCGGCCTCGATCTGGAATTCTCCGTTGAAGATGTCGGCATCGTCGAGCTCTGCGGCATCGTGGTGCGCTTGCGGTGCGCGCTCGTCGATCACATCAATCTCGCGATCGATCGCGGCAAGCTGCGCGGTCTTGAGCTGGGCTGGCTGCGGACGCAGGGCATCGAAATCCACCGGGCCGGGCTGCCGAGCGTGCGGCGCGTCGGCGGGCGCTGCGTTGAGCCAGGGTGCACGGCCATTGTCGTGATCGTGCGGCTCAAAATTGTCCCAGTTGATGCGGCGCTGGTCCGCGGCCTGGACGCGGATGTGTCCACCGGCGAAGCGGTAGATGACGCTGGCGAGGATGCCGGCAAGCGCCAGCGCACCGCCGATCACGAGCAGCAGCATCTGGAGCGAGCCGGTCTGCTTGTCGGCGGTGCTGTCTGCCGCGGCCAGAGCCATCGGAGCAGGGGACTTCGCCGGCTTCGCGGTCGGCTGCGCGGCGGCCGCGACAGGTACAGGCGACGGCTGCTCTGTGGGCGCGGCGGACGCCGAGGAGGCGTCGGGCCAGGGCCCGGCGACGGCGGGCTGCTGCGCGTTGGCGTCGGCGGCGGGGCTCGCAGCTTGTTGCATCGGCGCCGGTCCCGCCTGTGCAGGCGTCTTCACCGTGGCGATGCTCGGCGGCGTCAGATATTCGGCGCGCGCGTCCTGGACCGAGTGCTGCTGCGGCACGGCTGAATCCGCTGCAGGCGTGTCGGGCGCAGCCTGTGCGGTTTGAGTTGCCTTGCCGCCTTCGGCGCGCAGATACCAGCACTGCCGCTTGGTCGCGCGCTCGAGGCGATAATGCCAATGCTGGCCCTGCGGCGCGGCGCCCTTTGGCGAGCCAAGGCAGTCGCTCGCGGCAGTTGCCGTGCTCGGTGCCGTTGGTGCATTCTGCGACACGGCGGCGAGTGGCGCGCCGGCGATGATGCTGCCCACAAGGGCGGATAAGAATTTTGCGGTGCGGTTGCCCATCCTGGTCTCCCGATTACGCATGACGCAACTCGTTACCTTCCCTTTGTCGTCAAAGACTTGGGTGGCAATGAGCCGCAAATCCGGAGAGGATGTGGCCTGAATCGGGCCTGCGCGGCGTTCGTTCCGCCGCGGAATCAGACTTTTTCGCTGCTATTGCTTGGTCGAAGTCCAGGTTCCGCCGCAGCCGTCCGAGCGGCGGAAGGATCCGGAGCCACTGCGGGCAGCGAGGCGGCCGGACCCGGTGAAGGTCACGCCATCGCCTTGACCGAACGTGCTGACCGCGCCGCTCGCGCTGACGGTACCAGTGACGCCTTGGCCTATGACCTTGCCCGAGGAGACCACGACCGCGCCGGACGTGGTGCCGCCGCAGCCGACGCTGACGACCATCCAGGCGCCGTCGAAACTCCCGCCACCGCCACCACCGCCTCCACCACCGCGCCGTGAGGAACTGCGCGGCTCCTCTGCCGGCTTGCTGCGACGCGCCGAGGGCGCCGGCTCGGCGGAACGGTCCGATCGCGAGCCGGACAGCGACTTCTCGTCATTGCCGATCGAGCCGCCGGCGCTGCCGGACTGCGCAACGGCGGACGGCGGAGCGAGGACGGCAGACAGGAAAAAGGCCAGGGCAATCGCAGGGATGACGGCATTGCGCATGAGCAAAATCCAAAATGAAAAATCGTATCAGCGGCCGGAGCCGTCGGCACAGACGGAACCGATAATGCGGCAAGCTTTGCCAGCCTTGCCGCATTCGTCAAGCGCGGCGTCTTTCGCGCGCTGCACGCTGTCGCGCTGGACCAGCGACCAGGATTTGTCGGAGATCGCGAACGCGCCGCAGCGGTTGCCATAGAAGGACAGCTCGATCGGACATTTGGCGCCGGCGCAATTGCCGCGCGCATCCGCTACCGCCGCGCGCCGCGAGGCGTGGTTCCAGGAGATGCCCCATTTGCCGCCGTCGGGCCCGTAGACGATCGAGCCCCATGGCTTCAGGTCCTCCATCTTGCGCATCCGCAGCAGAAGGCCTTCGGTGGCTTCGCCCGTCGGCGCCATGGAAATCCGCTGCTGGAGTTTTGTGATCGCGCGGGTCAGTCCATCAGGGCTGTCAGGATCGAAATTGAGCTCGTAGAGCCGCTCGCTGAGTTCGCTCAGCAGGGCGGCATCGCGCAAGGGGACGCGGTCCGGATCGGGGCGCAGCCGATCTGCCGGCAGCGGATCAGGCTGCATCGCTGCGACCTGCGGCGGCGCGGTTTGCGTCGGGGCTACGAAATAGAAGGTGCCGTCGATCGGGGAGGACGACACCCAGGGCTGCTGCGCGCCGGAGGTGGCGCGCTTCACCGCGAGGCCGACCTGATTGAAAGTCTGGAATACGTCGAGGCCCGCGGTCCGGACCGTCGCGGCCAATGCCTTGGTGTAGGGGCTGTGGCCGTCGCTGCCGTCCTGGGCGACATTGCCGGGTTGCGTTGCGTAGGAGATCAGCGTGCCCTCGGGCGCGCGCATCTGCGCGAGGCCGCCATCGGAGGCGCGCAGGCCGCGCGAGCCGAAGGGGTTGTTGCGGCAGGCGTCCAGGATCACGAGGTTGAGCCGCGTGCCCGATCCCTGCATCTGGCGCAGCACGAGGTTGACGTCGGTCATCTGGAAGTCGACGTCGGCCTCGCGCGTCGGATTGGCGCCGACCGGCACGAGATAGTTGGCGCCCGAGACCTGCACGCCGTGGCCGGCATAATAGAACAGCGCGACGTCGGCGCCCTGCACCTGCCGGCCAAAGCTCTGCACCGCCAGGTCCATCGCGCCCTTGTCGAGATCGAGCTGAGCGCGGCCTCCGACCAGCGTGAAGCCGAGCAGGCCAAGCGTCTCCGCCATCAGGCTCGCGTCCTTGGACGGATTGTCGAGCGGCGTGATGTTCTTGTAGGCGGAGTTGCCGACAACGAGCGCGACGCGCTTCTCGGCCGATGCCGGGTATGTGGCGACGACGAGCAGGGCTGCGACCAGCGTCGCCAGCCCCGGGACGCGATTGAAAATCCTCGCGCGCATCAAAATTCCCCAAAAATAATGGCGTCAGTCTAACAGTCCGGCGCGCCGGCGAAAAGTGGTGCGGCGGCAGGCAGCGGCGCGGGCGGCTCGAGCGCTTGCTGCCGATCCCGTCATCCTGAGGCGCGAGCCATGCGTCGCAACGCGACGTGTGGAGAGCCTCGAAGGATGAACGGCCGAACCGGCAGCCGGGCCGTCGCCCTTCGAGGCCTCCGCTACGCTCCGGCACCTCAGAGTGACGGTGAAATAGAACGGGCGCTCAATCCAGATTGCGAACGCGGCCGCGCGTTCCCGCGGCAGATTCTGCCCGAGCCTTGCTGCGGTTCATCGCCCAATGGAGGCCAAAGGGCGCAGGGAAGGCCGGGCGCCGGCGGCACCCGTTGGTCCGTGCGCTACAGGAGTGCACACGGGGTGGACCGATAGGGTGGCCGATCGCCCGGCCTTCCCTGCGCGGATGGTTTTAACGGTGTCCTTCGTGCTCTCCTCGGGGAGCGATGCACTATTGCCCCCGTCGCCCCGCCGATCGCTGATGCGCGCGCCCGGTTGGGCCGCCACATCACCGCGAGGCTTGACGCACAGACCCCGGGCGTCAGGACCACACGACTTCTCCGTCCGCGGACGGTCCCGCCCAAATCGTCAGGGGCTTGCGTGTGCTCACCCTCGATGATCGACAAGCCCGCTCTCCAGCGCCGTGTCGTACGCGTCGCGTGAGGACTCACGGTTGCCCGCCCTGTCATCACGCCGCCCGCGCCGTCGCTGCCGCGTCCACCGCCACCCGGCCCGCATGTCGTGACGGTCGCGAACGCCCCTTTGGCAGGGCCAGGATGCGCGCTGTATGCCACAAATCCGAAATTCGGAAAAGCAAAATATTTTTGCGAGCAGGGGTTGACTAGGTGTTTTGCCCGACGGGTCGCGGGTGCAGGCCTCGTGCGGCGAGAGGGCTTGTTGCATGCCTACGGCCTCCGCGTCATTGCGAGCGCAGCGAAGCAATCCAGAATCTTCCCGCGGCGGCAGTCTGGATTGCTTCGCTGCGCCCGCAATGAATCCGTGGAGACGGCGTGCGCTAACCTTCCATCTCGTGTCCCGGACGCAGGCCGACTGGGCTTGCTCGTTGGAGCGCCGGCGCGTCCCCCGAGTTGCCCGCTCCGCTCAGGTCAGATAATCCGGGGTGAAATCCGCGAGCGCGCGGAGTTCGTCGGGTTGCAACAGCTCGATCTCGCTTCCCTCCCAGGCAATCAATCGGCGCCCTCTCAGCTCCTGGATGGTGCGATTGACGTGGACGATCGACAATCCGCAGGCATCGGCGACATGCCGCTGCGTCATCGGCATCTGGAAGCAGCGGTTCTTGACGAGGCCCACGACCTCCAGCCTTGCGGCGAGCTCGCAGATCAGATGCGCCACCTTCGGCAGCGCCGCCTGTGCGCCGAGGCGCGCGATCCATTGTCGCGAGATCGCCGCGTCGATCAGCGTCTCGCGCCAGAACGCGCGGGTCAGGTGAATCGAGCCGTCAAGCAGCTGCTTGAGTTGGCTGTGTGCAACGTAGCCGACGATGGAGGGTCCAAGACCCACGAGGTCCGCATCCATCGGCGAGACCAGCAGCGTGTGCAGGCATGGCATGTCGCCGGGAACGTGGAAGGCGAGGATCTGGCTGCGATCGCCGACAATGCGCGCCTGGTAGAGGAAGCCGCTGACGACGAAAACGCATCGGGAGGCATCTTCACCCTGGCGCAGTACGATCTCGCCGTCCGATACCTGGCGCAGCGTGGACGGCAGACCCGCGATCTGGCGGCGTTCGTCTTCGGAGAGGCCTTCAATCGCCTGGAGATGTGCGATGAACTTCGGGTGTGGCATGGAGAGGAAGAGGTGTTTCAGTCGTCACGCGGCATCGTCGGCTCAAGCAGGCGTCGTGAGAGTTTTGCGATGGTCCAGTCGGACACGGGAACCGCCTGGAACTCGCGGATGGCGCGCGCAAGCTCCTGATCCGACATTGGCCGCGCCGGCTCCTTCAACGTGCCATGCAGGATAGCAGCGCGGATACTGTCCAGGTGCTCGCCCGAATCCGATGCGAACAGGTGGCGAATGCGTTTCAGGATCGTCGTAGGGCTCATGCGAAGGGCGGGCGCAGTGTGCGATCGAGGGACGGGGGCCGCGACCCTGTACCGTCGCAAACCGGTAGCAACCTGTGCTTCCGACCAGCGTTCTAGTCCGCTGGATACGGGCCAGATGTATCATTTGATCGAACCGGCAGGATTTTTGGCGGGGCACATGGAACGGGACACATGGAAAAAGCGCATGACGTGCTGATCCGGAACCTGAGCGAGCACACCGCACTCGCACAGGAGGATGTCGCGGAAATTCGCGGGCTGACCTTCGTTCAGCGCGAGTTCGCTCCGAACGAGGATTTCATCCGTCAGGGTGACGAACCCGAGCATTCGGCGCTGGTCGTCTCCGGCATGGTCGCGCGCTACCATTTGCTCGACAGCGGCCGGCGGCAATATCTCGCGTTCCATTTGTCTGGAGACCTGCCGGACTCGCAGGGACTGTTCATCGACCAGATGGACCATGGCCTCTGCGCGCTCGGACCCGCTTCGGTGGCGTTCTTCCCGCATCGCGAATTGTTCATTGCCTTCCGGCGACGGCCGACCTTCGCACTGTCGGTCTGGCGCGAGACTCTGCTCGATGCCGCGATCTTTCGCGAGGCCATCACCAATAATAGCGCGCGGCCGATGCACACGCGCATGGCACACCTGTTCTGCGAGCTGTTCTACCGCGCCCGGGCTGCGCAACTCGTCCGCGGCAATCGCTGCCGCCTGCCGTTCAGCCTCGCACAACTCGGCGAAACCCTGGGCATGGCGATCGCGACCGTGAACCGGACGCTCGCCGACCTCAGGCGGAGCGGGACCATGGACATGCGCGAGGGCGAGCTGATCGTCCTGAAATGGCGCGAACTGCAGCGGCTCGGAGGCTTCAGTCCGACCTATCTGCATTTGAAGCGCCAATCGCCTCCGCATGCTTGAGACCGCAAGGCTAACCAAGGCTAACCGTCCGCGGCCGTGCGTCCCATCACCTCATCAAAGTGCTTCTTCACCCAGTCGTTGCAGGAGCAGGCTCTGGCTTCGAGCGCCGGCGCGTCAAGGATCAGGATGGCGCCACGGCGCGTCGCGAGGATCCGCCTCGCCTTGAACATCTGGATGACGCGGCTGGCATAGCTGCGGGACACGCCGAGCATGCCGGCAAGCTGCTCGTGGGTGAGGGGGATCTCGGGGCCGCCGACGTGCTGCTGCGCGGAGATGATCCACTTGGCGGCGCGCTGCTCGATCGAATGTGCGGCATTGCAGGCTGCGGTCTGGAGCAGCTGCGCGAACTGACAGTCGCCATAGCGCGAGAGCACCTGCTGGAGCGTGACCGACCTCTGCTGGGCCTGCTCGAGCGCGCGCAGCGGCAGCCGCACCAGGGTCCCGCCCAGCTTCACCACGATGCGCGAATAGGCCAGCGAGACGCTGCGGCCGGCGGCAATGCCCACCGCGCCCTCGCGCCCGACCAGCAGGCTTTCGACCTCGCGATCGTCCTCGACCGGCACGGCGAAGGACACGAGCGTGGAGCGGCAGGGAAAATGGACCGCCGCCACCTCGTCGCCGGCGTGATACAGGATGTGGCTCGCTTCGAGTTCGACCGGCTGGAGGTGCGGCGCGAGCAGTTCGAAATCCGGGCGGCTGAGCCGCTGGAGAAGATCGTTCTGGGGCCGACCGGTCACATGTCTTGCTCTGGCCGGGAATCGGCACCGGCCAGAACCCTACGTTTCCGTGACGGAGCCGACGGTTCCAAAGTGCACACAAGGCGTTTTTCAGCCGTTGAAAAAGTGGCCTCCGGCTTGCGGAATTCCGGAAAGTGTTGGCGATGCACATGGCACGCGAGGCAAATGGCGCAGCCGAACCCGTCGGCCTTCAACTTCACGAGCTCTGTGCAGGAGTGCACACAGCAGGGGCGCGGATCGGCATAGCGTCCTCGTCGCGGAGCGCCGATCCCGTGCGCTCTGCCCGACGGACCGCCGGCCTATACCTCGAACGCCGCCGGGCCGGCGGGCCCGAGGGCGGCGAGGATGATCATCACCCGAAGTTCGTCACCCGAAGCGTGCTTCGCAATCGTGCGCGGGCCGGCTTTTTTCCGCGTGGGCGCGATAGGCATCGATCGCCCTGTTGGCGAGCATAAGTTGCCGGCGTTCACCGGTCCTGAGCTGGGCCTCAATGGCGTCGAGCAGGACGTTCGCCGTCTCGTCCGGAGAGCCGAGCTCTCCGCTCTGCTCCAGGAAGCTCCAGGCGATGAAGAATGCGTTCTCGACGGTGCAGCGAATGGACATGGCTGCCAACGCGGCGCGGCCGTTGCCGTTCCGCGGGACAGACGAATGCCGTGAATTAGCGCGCGTGCCCGCGTTACTTCAGCGAGCTGCTGATTGAGGTGAACTTCTTGTTCAGCGTCGCGCCGAGGTTGTTGACGACGGCGATGATCGCGAGCGCAATGCCGGCGGCGATCAGGCCGTACTCGATCGCAGTGGCGCCGGACTCGTCGGCGAGGAAGCGGCGGATGGTCTGCATGGCCTTACCAGAATTCCAAAAGAGAGCTGGCGAGGACCATAATGCGCGGAGAGCGGGTTCCCCAATTCGGAACCCCGCCGTGCGTCAATTTCGAGTTAATCGTGACGAATACTGACCCCGCCGCCTCGTGCTTCGCGCGCATTCCTAGTTCTTGAGCACGATGCGGCCGACGACCTTGCCGGCGCGAAGCTCGTCGATCCAGGTCTGGACGTCGCCCATCGGCTCCTCGCGCATCGGCGTCGGCTTGATCTTGCCGGCGCGGGCGAGCGCCATCAGCTCGTGAGCCTCGGTGAGCGTGCCGACCATGAAGCCCTCGATGGTCATGCGCTTGTAGACCCATTGCACCATCGGCAACGTGAACTGGCCGCCCATCAGGCCGGAGACCACGATCTTGCCGCCGCGCGCGGCGACCGCGACCGCAAAAGCCATGGACTTCTCGTTGCCGGCGAAATCGACGATCTCGTCGAAGCCGCCATCGGTTTCCTTGAGGATGCGCTTGATCACGTCGGGCTCGGCCGGATCGTAGGCCGCCGCCGCGCCGTTCTTCAGCGCGGTCTCGCGCGCGGCACCGCTGAGGTCGGCGACCGTGATCGGTTGCTTGAACATGGCCGCCGCAAAGGAAAGGCCCATCATGCCGACGCCGCCGAGGCCGATCAGCAGGAGATTGCGCTGGCGTGGACGATCGACCAGGCGCTTGAGCGCGCCATAGGCGGTGACGCCGGAGCACATCAGCGTCGCGGCCTGGTTGACGGGCAGGGGATCGTAGTCGAGCAGATATTTCGCGTCGGGCACCAGCACGTGGGTGGCGAAGCCGCCGTCGATGGAGACGCCGAGAAAGCGCTGCCTGGCGCAGAGGTTCTCGTCGCCATTGGCGCAGTCGCGGCACTTGCCGCAACCGATCCACGGAAACACCGCCTTCTTGCTGCCGACGAGACCGGCGAACACGTCGGGACCGACTTCATCGACCACGCCCGCGATCTCGTGGCCGAGCGTGAAGGGCAGCGTCATGCCGCGCGTGGTGTCGAGCTTCTTGCCGCCGCCGAGATCGGCGTAGCCGTCCTGGATGTGCAGATCGGAGTGGCAGAGGCCGCAGCGCTCGATGCGCACCAGCACCTCTCGACCTTGCGGCTTCGGCGTGTCGACGATGGTCTCGCACAGCGGCGCATCGAACTTGACCAGGGATTGCCGACGCATCAACGCCATATTTCTTCCTCCGAAATTATCTCTCTGTTTCGCTGCGTATATTGGCCAATTCACGCGCCATGGCAACAAAGCCGGAAATCGGAACGGTTTCGGCGCGCCGCGTCGCATCGACGCCGGCAGCCGCGGCGAGCCGCGCGGGATCGGCGCCCAGCGACTTCAGGCTTTGCCGCAGCATCTTGCGGCGCTGGCCGAAGGCGGCGGCTGCGACCTTTTCGAGCAGCTTGCGATCGCAGGCGAGAGGATTTTCGCGCGGGATCAATCGCACAACGGAAGACGTAACCTTCGGCGGCGGCACGAAGGCGGACGGCGCGATGTCGAACAGGATCTTGGTCTCGCAGCGCCAGTTGGCGAGCACGCCGAGCCGGCCGAAGGCCTCCTCGTCCTCGCGCGCCACGATGCGCTCGCCGACCTCGCGCTGGAACATCAGGACCATCATGTCGTACCAGGGCGGCCAGGGCTCGGTGGTGAGCCAGCCGACGAGGAGGTGGGTCGCGATGTTGTAGGGCAGGTTGGCGACGATCTTTGCTCTCTCGCCCGATAGCAGCGGGCGCGGGTCGAAGGTCATGGCGTCGCCATGCACGATCTCGAGACGGCCGGGATAGCGCGCGGAAATATCCTGCAAGGCAGGGATCGCGCGCTCGTCATGCTCGATGGCGATGACGCGTCTGGCGCCGAGCGCGAGCAGGGCGCGCGTCAGCCCGCCCGGGCCGGGGCCGATCTCGATGATGGTGGAGTCCTCGAGCGGAGCCGCCGCACGCGCGATGCGCGCGGTGAGATTGAGGTCGAGGAGGAAGTTCTGGCCGAGCGATTTGCGCGCCGACAAAGCGTGCTGGCGAATGACCTCGCGAAGCGGCGGGAGGTCGTCGATCGCGCTCATCGGGTTTTCGCAGCCGCCATCCGGCTCGCGAGCCTCAACGCGGCGATCAGGCTTGCCGGATTGGCCTTGCCCGTGCCGGCGATGTCGAAGGCGGTGCCGTGGTCGGGTGAGGTGCGGATGAAGGGCAGGCCGAGCGTGACGTTGACCGCGTCGTCGAAGGCGACCGTCTTGATCGGGATCAGCGCCTGGTCGTGGTACATGCAGACGGCGCAGTCATAGCTGTTTCGCGCGGCTTCGTGGAACATGGTGTCGGCGGGGAGCGGTCCCTTCGCCTCGATGCCGCCGCTGCGCAACGTCTTGATCGCCGGCGTGATCACGGTCTGCTCCTCGTGGCCGAGCGAGCCGTCCTCACCCGCATGCGGATTGAGGCCGGAAATCGCGATGCGCGGATTCGCGATGCCGAAGCGGGATTTGAGTTCGGTCGCGACGATGCGCACGGTCGAGACGATCAGCTCGCTGGTGAGCTGAGCCAGTGCATCGCGCAAGGAGACGTGGATGGTCACGGGCACGACGGCGAGCCGCGGCGACCACAGCATCATCACCGGCTGCGGCGCGCGGCCGTCTTCCGCGGCGAGCTCGGCGAGGAATTCGGTATGACCGGGATGGCGGAAGCCGGCGCGATAGAGCACGCTCTTGGCGATCGGATTGGTGACGACGGCGCCGGCGCGGCCCTCGCGGACATCAGTGACCGCCTGGCGGATCGAGGCAAGGGCGGCGGGCGCGCTCGATGCGTCGGGCTTGCCGGGCTCGGCGCTTGCGTGCTCGCCGGTCGCAACCACTGGCAAGGCCTTGGGGAAGGCGGCCTCGGCCTCGCCGGCGCTTACCGAAGCGATCCTGACGTCGGCGCCGAGCGCCTTGGCGCGGCGGGCGATCAGCGCCTCGTCGCCGAGCAGATAAAAGGCGGGCAGGTCCAGTTCGCGGCGCTTGAGCCAGGCTGCGATCGTGATGTCGGGGCCGATGCCGGCAGGTTCTCCCAGCGTCAGGGCGAGAGGCTTGGCAGGCTGCTGGGCCATCAGCGGTTGCGATACTCGATCATCGCCGCCTTGCGGAGCTCCTCGAGATAGGTCTTCTGGGTCTTCTCGTACTTCTCCTGATACATCTTCTCGCGGACCTCGCGCTTCTTCGGCGTGTCGATCATGGTCGGCTTGCGCGAGCACAGCACCACCATCTCGATGCCCGCCTTGGTCATCTCGGGCGCGGTCAGGTGGCCGATCGGCGTGTCGTCGAGGACCTTGCGCAGCGCCTCGGGCAATTCCGCGGTGGTCTTGGTAACGATGTCGCGGATGGTGGCATTCGGCGTCGAGCGGAACAACGAATTGGCTTCTTCGCAGCTCCCGATGCGCGAGCGATATTGCTCGGCTTCCTTATGCCGCGTCTCCAGGAACGCCTGCGAGGAGCCGCGCGGCACGATCAGCACGATCGGCTGCATCTTGTATTCGGTGCCCTCGATCTGCAGCTTGTCGCCGGTCTGGGCCTGGACGGCCTGCGCGACGTCCTTCTCGCCGACCAACAGCTTCTCCTTGAAGCGGCCGCGCACGAGGCTGGTCCAGACCATCTCGGCCTTCATGCGGCTCTTCAGGGTTTCGGGGCGGACGCCCTTGACCTCAAGCGACTTGGTGAGCTGGTCCGGCGAGATGCGCATGCGCTGCGCCATGCCCTCATAGGACTGGTTGATGTCGGAGACGCCGGGGTCGACACCGTATTTCTTGCCTTCCTTTAGCTTCACCCGCTCGTCGATCAGCGTGTTGATGACCTCCTGACGGGCCGGTGTCTTCTGCGTCGTCAGCTGGTCGAGCTTGGAGCGCTGCTCGATGTCGAAGTCGGTGATGGGATCGCCGTTGACCATCACGACGATGTTCTGCGCGCGCGACGGCGTGCCGGCCAGGAGCAGGGCGCCGAGGACGAGGAAGAGGCGGAAGACAGGCAATGGGATCGTCATATTTGTCGCTCGCATGTCAGCCGCGGTGAACCTGCGATCGGGAACACGCGGCCGGCACCTTCAAACCGTTCACTGGAGGCCGCCGCCGGAACTGCTGGTCGTCGCCGTGTTCGCCAGCGTGCGCAGGCCGATCTGGAACATGATCGCGTGGTTCAGCACGGGCGGCGTCGAGCCCGCAGAATAGCTATACGCAGTTACATAGTTCAAGCCGAGCACAAAACAATCGTCGACGTAGCCGGCACCGAGCACATACTGGTTGATCTTGTTGGCTTCCAGGTCCCAGCGCGCCGAGCCCGTGACCACCCAATTGGCCGCGACCTTGATCGAGCCCGACGTCAGGATGCCCTCGCGGCGGGTCAGATAGCCGAGTTCCGGCTGCGCGGCGTAATTGCCGTACAGCATGCTGACGGACCAGCGGTTGAAGTTGGCGCGGCCTTCCGCCTCGAAGCGCTGGATGTTCCAGGTCTGCTCGTCCATGCGCGAGCGAACGCTGAACGTATAGGTGCTGTTGGGCGAATAGGCAGCGCTCGCCACATAGTCGGAGCGCGGCCTTTGCAGACCGGAATCCACGCCGGTATTGATGGAGTCCTGGACCGCGAAGGAGTTCATGCCGAACAGCTGGTAGGACTGGCCGAACAGCACCTTGACGGCGCCACCCTTGTCGAACTGCGTTGTGGACTGCACGCCGACATTGGCGCGGCCGCCGCCCTCGACGCGGTCGTAGCCGGAGAACTTGTCGACGCTGAACAGGTTCGAGGCGTCGAACACCATGCTCTGCGCGTCCTCGTTCGGGAGCTTGCCGGCATAGGTCTCGTTCGGCCGAATGATGATCTGCGCGATCGGCTCGATGGTGGTCGAACCCCATGGCTGAACGTTGATGAAGGGGTAGCGGTATTCGAGCCCCACGGTCGGCATCAGGCGGAACGCCTGGGTGTCGCCGACAGGAAGATAGTTCGACACGCCCGGCTGGTTGGAGACCGAGGAGTTGATCGCATCGGCGCGGAGAATGGCGAACGGCGTCCAGATTTCACCGAACGGATCGGTGAAGGACTTGCGCCACTGCGCTTCGGCCGTCAGGCGGGTGTAGGTGCCCGGGAAGCCGCGCAGCAGGCACTGCGACGGTGTGCGCGCGAGCGGATCGGCCGACGCCGTCGTGCACAGGCTGTTGGTGTTGGCGAGCGTCGTGATCGGATCGAACACGGCGGTGTCACGCGACAGGTTCACGAAATTGGTCTTGTAGCTGAACTCGCCGCCGAAGACCGGATAGTTCAGCACGTTCGAATAGTCGATCACGGGGTAGACGACCGGCACCTGGCTCTGGTTGCCCGAGTAACTCAGCCAGTACATCGTGCGCGCGTCGAAGAAGCTGCGATTGCCGACACCGGTCAAATAAAGCTGCGAGAGCGCATCCGTCGGCAGATACAGGAACGAGCCGAGCGGATCGCGATATTGCGACAATCGATAGTCCGAGAAGAAATAGTAGTCGGACATCAGGACGCCGTCCCAACCCCAGACCCATTTGTCGTTCAGCGCGAACTGCCCCTTGGTGTCGACGGCGCCGCGGAACTGCTTGTCGCCGGGCTGGCCGGCGAGCGCGCTGCGGTCGAGCTGGTCGATGCCGTAGACGCGGATCTGATAGGCGCCGTCCATCAGGCGCTGGCGGAATTCGGCCTGGAACAGCACGCCCTGCTTGGACGTGATGCGCGGGTTGAAAGTCGCGTCCATGTCGGGCGCGATCGCCCAGTAGAACGGAACCTCGACGCCGTAGCCGAACGGCGTGTTCGACGTGAAGCCCGGCATCAGGAAGCCGGTCTTGCGCTTCACCGTCGGGTCGGGCGTCGAGAAATAGGGCATATAGGCGATCGGCACGCCGAAGAATTCGAGCTGCGCCGTTTCGAAATACAGCATCTTCTCCTGCTGGTCGTGGATGATGCGCGCACCCTTGACCTGCCACAGCGGCGGCTTCTTCGGATCGTCCTTGCACGGCGCGCAGGCCGTGTAGACGCCGTTCTCGAACACCGTGTAGTTGCCGCTGGAGCGATCGGAGCGGCTCGCCGCCATGCGGGTCTGGTCGGCCGTGTCGACGCGCAGCGAATCGACGAAGCCGTCACGGTAGTCGTCGGAAAGATCCAGGATCTCGGCATAGGTGATCTTGCCGTCGGCGTCCGTCATGCGGATGTTGCCTTCGGCATGGAGCCGCTTGGTCTTCTGGTCGTAGATGACCTTGTCGGCCTCGACGCTGGTGCCGTTGTAGAACAGCTGGACGTTACCGACCGCGGAGACGCGCGAATTGTTGTAGTCGTAGTCGACCTCGGTCGCCTGAACCAGCATCTGGTTGTCGTTGACGGCCTTCGGCGGCTTCGCACGTGGCGGCAGCGGATTGTAGGTGAAGCTCTGGGCGGAGGCCGGCGCCACGGCGGCAACGTCCATCACGCCGCCGAGCGATGCCACGGCGGCGACAGCAAGCAGGAACCTGCGAATGGACAAGCCACACCCGTTCGCGCGCACCAATGTGCGCCGCGTCAAACGAGACACGGGCCCTCGGTGGACGGCCGTCACTATCCGTCCTCCTGATACAGCAAGGCCAAAAAGCCGGTGAGGCCGCCCACCACCACGGGCAACCACGCCGCAGCGATCGGATGCATCAACTCAGCCTTGCTCAAATCTTCAGTCACTTTCGACAGAACGTAGAGCAGAAAGCCTGCGCCCACGCCACTCAAAACCATCCTCTGCACGCCGCCCATCCGGAAGAAGCGCAACGACACGGAGGCCGCGAGCAACACCATTGCAGCTAGCAAAAACGGCTGCGCCAGGAGCTTCTGATACTGGAGTCGGTATCCGGCTGTCGCGAAGCCCGAGCTTTCGGACGAGCGGATGTAGCTCGGTAGTTGCCAAAAAGACACAGTCTCCGGTGTGGAAAAGCTGTTGCGGACCTGCGCCTCGGTCAGCGTCGTCGGAATCTCCAGGCTGGCCTGATCGACCGGCGGCGAATCCAGCGAGAAGCGGCGGACGCCCTTGAACAGCCAACGGCCGGCCTCGAGCGTCGCCTCGCGCGCCTCGACCCGTTCCTTGAAGTGCTGCTCTGTGTCAAACCGGAACAGCGTGAGCCCTGTGAGCCGGACGCCCTGCTGCTCGCTGCGCGCTGCGTTGATGATGGTCTGGCCGTCATTGGTGACCTGATTGAGCCAGAAGCCGGAGGCGTCCTGAATGCCGCCGCCCGGCGCCGAACCGAACAGCTCGGCTTCCATGCGCTTGGAGAGCTCGCGCAGATTGGCCGACATCGGATTGTAGGCGACGGTGGCGATCACGCCGATCAGGAGCGCGCTGCCGAGCGCCGGCGAGATGAATTGCCATGCGGAGACACCGGCGGCGCGCGCGACCACGAGCTCGAGCCGGCGGGAGAGGGCGAGATAGCAGGTCATGGCGCCGATCAGCATGCAGAACGGCGTCAGCTTCTCCAGCAGCTGCGGCACGCGGAACAGCGAGGTCTCGGCCACCATGACCGCGGAGGCGGATGCGAGCCCTGAGGTCTTGCGGACCATCTCGATGTAATCGACCAGCACCAGCAGCAGGAAAATGCCGGCGAACACGCCGAGCGCCGCGACCACGAAGCGGCCGGCGAAGTAGCGCCCGAGTGTGTTGGTGAGCATGCTCATGCGGTGGCCGGCCGTCCGAACAGCCGCGCGATGCGCGCGTTCGACCTGTTGATGGCCTCCATGAGGCGCGGCGGCGGTTCGACCACAAGGCCGCCAATGATGATCGCCAGCCCGATGCCGATGGCGCCAATGACCATCGCATATTGGACCAGCACCGCGCCCGGCGATTTCACCGCCATCACCGAGCAGGCGAAGCCGGCCATGCGCAGGCCGAACACCGCGAGGATCGATGAGCCGATCGAGAAATTGCGGCTCTGGCGCGTGGTGCGAGGCGCACCCAGAAACGCGAAGGTCAGCACGGCAAAGGCGAAGGGATAGATCGGCGCCAACAGGCTGTCATGCAGGGCCGAGCGGAACTGGCCGGGGATCTGCTTGTAGACGGGATCGTCCTCGGACGGCGAGAGCAGCTCCCAGAGATAACGCTCGCGGATTCCGAGGGTGACGTCGCGGCCCTGGCCCGAAAACTTCGACATGTCGAAGCCGTAGCGGCCGAACGCCACCAGCGCGGGATCGCGCTTGCCGGCCTCGAAGCGCTGGAGATTGCCGGTCTCGAGCACCAGGAACGATCCGTTGTCGTTCTTCACGACTTCGCCGTGCTCGGCGACGATCGAGACCCGCTCGTTCGGATCGCGGCGGTCGTCGATGAAGATGCCGGCGAGAATGCCGCCGGGCTGGCGTTCGCGAATCCGGATCGTCAAGTTCTTGTCGAGCTGGGCGAAGCGGCCGGGCTGCAGGATGTTGGTGAGCACGTCGGCGGTGATCTCGGCGTCCCACTGCTTGATCCGCCGCATGCCGTCGGGAGCGAGATAGGCCGCGATGAAGGCGACCAGCAGCGCCACGACGCAGGTGGCGTAGAAGAACGGATAGAACAGCCGGAACGGCGAGAAGCCGGCGGCATTCATCACGATGATCTCGGAGTCGGTCGCGAGCTTGTTCAGCGTATGCGAGATCGCGATCATCAGCGCGATCGGCGAGATGATCAGGACCAGCGCGGGCACGACGAGGCTGGTGATGCCGAGGAAGGTCAGGATGGTCTGACCCTGGCTCGTCATCAGGTCGATGCCGCGCAACGCCTGCGTAATCCAGATCACGCCCGTGAGGCTGACCAGGACCAGCGCAAACGACGCGAGCGTCGTGCGGAAGATATACCTATCGATTGACCCCATGCGCTACCGCACGAATCCCACCAAGTCCCCAATGCCGGCCGGAATTCCGGCTGTCCAACCAATCCCCGCAAGGGGATCCCCAAGGTCGGCCAACCATCTCATCCGCCGGCTTACTCTCTCAGTACCATCCCTTTGATCCGTCAACAAAATGGCTGCCCCGTGGCACCCTCAATATATGGTTAATATTTCCCTCGTTGTGGCCCCTCGGCCACGGGGGTGCTTGGCATCTGCCGGGCCGGTGGCCCATAGTGCGGCACGCTCAGTGAATCGCCGTTCAGCTCCGGCCGGTGGCCGGGGCCGCCGATCGGTAAAAAGCCCTGTCTTTTTGAGGAGTTACTCATGTCCGATGCCATCAAGGTCGGCTTCGTTCCCTTGTCTGCCGCCGTCCGTGGCATCATGGTCGTGTTCTGCGACGACGCTCTGAAGCTCGGCCCGGCGACCGCCAAGGCGCTCGGTGGGGCCACCGAACTCGTGAAGCGGGCGGCCACCGCCGCCGCCTTCAAGGGCAAGAGCGGCGCTGCGCTCGACATCCTTGCGCCGGAGGGCGTGAAGGCCACCCGCCTGATCGTGATCGGCGCCGGCAAGGCGGCCGGCCTGAAGGCTAACGACTTCCTCAAATTCGGCGGCGTGGCGGCGAGCAAGCTTCCGGCCGGCGCGGCGGCCATGACCATCATGGCGGAACTGCCCAATGGCGCCATGACCAGCGAGCAGGCGGTCGCGATCGCCTCGGGCCTGCGGCTGCGCACCTACAAGTTCGACCGCTACAAGACCAAGAAGAAGGACGGCGAGGAGGGCGGCTCGCGCGCCGACGTCTCGTTTGCTGTCGGCGATGTCGTGGCCGCGAAGAAGGCGTTTGCATCGGCAGCCGCGATCGTCGACGGCGTGATCATTGCGCGCGACCTCGTCAACGAGCCGCCGAACGTGCTTTTTCCCGAGGAGTTCGCGCGCCGCGCAGGCCTGCTCCGCAAACTCGGCGTCAAGATCGAGGTGCTCGACGTCAAGGCGATGGACAAGCTCGGCATGGGCGCGCTGCTCGGCGTCGGCCAGGGCTCGGCGCGGCCGAGCCGCACCGTGATCATGCGTTGGGACGGCGGCAAGAAAGGTGAGGCGCCGGTTGCCTTCGTCGGCAAGGGCGTCTGCTTCGACACCGGCGGCATTTCGATCAAGCCGGCCGGCAGCATGGAGGACATGAAGGGCGACATGGGAGGCGCGGCCTGCGTCGTCGGCCTGATGCATGCGCTCGCAGCACGCAAGGCCAAGGTCAACGCCGTCGGTGCCATCGGCCTCGTCGAGAACATGCCGGACGGCAACGCGCAGCGCCCCGGCGACATCGTCACCTCGATGTCGGGCCAGACCATCGAGATCATCAACACCGACGCGGAAGGCCGCCTGGTGCTTGCCGATGTGCTCTGGTACGTCGCCAAGAAGGCCAAGCCGAAATTCATGGTGGATCTGGCGACGTTGACCGGCGCCATCGTGGTCGCGCTCGGCACCGAGCATGCCGGCATGTTCTCCAACAATGACGAACTTGCCGAGCGGCTGCTGGCGGCCGGCATCGAGAGCGGCGAGAAGGTCTGGCGCCTGCCGCTTGGCCCTGAATACGACAAGCTGATCGATTCCCAGTTCGCCGACATGAAGAACACCGGCGGCCGCCATGGCGGCTCGATCACCGCGGCGCAGTTCCTCCAGCGCTTCGTGGACGGCACGCCCTGGGCGCATCTCGACATCGCCGGCACCGCCATGGGGGCGCCGAAGACCGACATCAACCAGAGCTGGGGAAGCGGCTATGGCGTTCGCTTGCTCGATCGTCTGGTCGCCGACCATTACGAACGCAAATGACCCGAGATGACTGAAGTCCTGTTCTACCATCTGCAAAACATGACGGTGGAGAACGTGTTGCCGCCGCTTCTCGAGAAATCGCTCGAGCGCGGCTGGCGCGTCGTGGTGCAGTCGACTTCGCCGGAGCGCGCCGATGCGCTCGACGCCCATTTGTGGACCTATCGCGACGATTCCTTCCTGCCCCACGCGACATGGCGGGTGAGCGACGCCGCCGATCAGCCGATCGTGCTTGCGGTCGAGGAGGACAATCCGAACGGTGCCAATGTCCGCTTCCTCGTCGACAACGCTGCGCTGCCGCAGGACGCCCAGGGCTATGAGCGCATGGTGCTGCTGTTCGACGGGGACGATCCGGACGCGCTTGCGTTCGCCCGCAGCGCCTGGACGGATTGCAAGGCGCGGGGATTTGATGTCACCTATTGGCAGGCCGACGAGCGGGGCCGGTGGCAGAAGCGGAGTTAGCGGTCGTTCGCAATTAATGATAATTTGCACTTTTCGGGGGATGATGGCTTTTGTCACCTTCGTGCCGCAAAGTGGTGTTGGTACAATTGCTTAGGGCCGATCCTTCACTCGGGGAATTTAGTTTATCGTGCGACATCAAAAGCTTCCCAGCTCGCTCATAGTTGCGTTGGCGGCCGTAGCCCCGCTGGTCGCGGGCTGTTCGGGCGGGACCGATCTGTTGTCCAGGGATGCCCAGTGGTTCAACACGCCCAGCCGCCTGTTCATCAAAAGCATCTCGATCGAGTCGCCGCCGCTGACCCCCGACAAGCCGGTTGGGGCCGAGGATCTGGTCAGCGCCGACGGGGCTTGTGCTGGCATGGCGCCGCCGCCTGGGCCGGCTGATGCGAATGCGTCGACGACCGCGCCGGCTCCCATGGGCGGCACCGTCGCGCTCGGCCACACCGAATGCGATGTGGTGCGCGGCATCGGCGCGCCCTCGAGCGTCAACCTCTCCGGAGATGCCGCCGGCAGGCGCGTTGCGGTCGTGACCTGGACGACCGGTCCGCGCGCCGGCATCTACACCTTCACGTCCGGCCGCCTGTCCTCGATCGAGGGCACGCCGGAGGCACCGGTCATGCCGAAGGCGACCAAGCCGAAGCCGAAGAAGAAGTCGGCGGCGTAACGGTTTGGCCTTTTGCCCTGATGCTGGTTGCAGTTGTCGCTGCAATCGGCCGCGCATCCTTGCCTCTATCGTCAAGCGATTTTGCATCCATTGATTGCGATGGGCGGGCGTGAGCCGTGATCTCTCCGTTCGCGCTCGCCGGCGATCTTGTTCGCGAGTTTCGACATCGCGGATGCCGACCTTCGCCCAAAGCGCCTTCATTGCGTCGAGCCGCGTTCTTCCGCGCGCGTTGAAAATCACGGTGGCGTTACGCGTGATCCGTGATCACGCGATTCGTGATGAGAGAGCCTTCGCATCCGCTTTCGAAAACTGCCCCGAAGCAAAACTGGAGGAAATCTCCAGAATAATCACGCGCGTCTCAAGCAACGGTTCAAGAATGTCATGTGCGCGAATGCTACGCACCGAGGGGAGGGGCTAGGTCGGAAGGATCATTTGGATGTCCATTACCTCTGTGTTTTCCCCGGTTACGGGGCAGCTCACCATTTTCGGCGACGGCGCGAATAACGGCCTCGTGATAAGTCGCGACAAGTCCGGCCGCATCCTGGTCAACAACGGGCACGTGAAAACGGTTGGTGGCGAACCCACCGTCGACAACACCACCGCGATCGACATCTTCGGTCAAGGCGGTGACGACACGATCACCGTCGACGAATGCCACGGCCCGATGCCGGCGGTGCACATCTTCGGCGGCGACGGCAATGACAGGATCACGGGCGGCTCGGGGGCTGACCTTCTGTTTGGCCAGGCCGGCAACGATTTGATCAAGGGCGGCGGCGGCAATGATCTGCTGTTCGGCGGAGCGGGTAACGATGTCCTCGACGGCGGCAGCGGCGACAACCAGCTGTTCGGCGAGGCCGGCGACGATGTCATGATTTGGAATCCCGGCGGCGGCACCAACCTGTTCGAAGGTGGTGAGGGCAACGATACGGCTCAGGTCAACGGAAGCAACGCCGCCGAGACGTTCACGATCACGGCGAACGGCACCCGCGTGCGGCTCGACGGGACGGGCGCGGCGCCGTTCTCGCTCGACATCGGCACGACGGAAAATCTGGTCTTGCACGGTGGCGGCGGCGACGATGTCATCACCGCGGGCAACGGGCTCGGCGCCCTGATCTCGCTGACGCTCGATGGCGGCGCCGGCAACGACAGGATCATCGGCGGCGACGGCAACGACCTCATCATCGGCGGCAGCGGGGACGACATCGTCAATGGCGGACGCGGCAACGACGTCGCCCAGCTCGGGAGTGGCGACGACACTTTCATCTGGAATCCCGGTGACGGCAGCGACACGGTCGAAGGCGGATCGGGCAGCGACAAGCTGCTTTTCAATGGCGCCAACATCAACGAGACCATGGACATCTCGGCCAATGGCGGCCGGGTGCGCTTTACCCGCGATGTCGCCAACATCACGATGGATATCGACAGCGTCGAGCAGATCGAATTCGATGCGCGCGGCGGCTCCGACAACATCACCGTCGGCGACCTCACCGGGACCGGCGTCAAGCAGGTGCTGGTCGATCTCGGAGCCGTTCCGGGAGGGACGCAAGGCGACGGCGCAGCTGACACGGTGACCGTCAACGGCAGCAACGGTAATCAGCACATCGAGGTCACAGCCACGGGCACAACGGTCACGGTCACGGGGCTGCCGGAGCTCGTGACGATCGCAAATGCAGAGGCGGGCAACGACCGGCTGGTCGTGCAGGCGCTCGGCGGCAACGACGTGATCGATGCATCTACGCTCGGCGCGGTGATCGGGCTGACCATCGACGGCGGTGCGGGCAACGACACCATCACCGGCAGCCAGGGAGCCGACACCCTGATCGGCGGCGACGGCAACGACAAGGTCATCGGCGGCCGCGGCAATGACGTCGCGCTTCTCGGCGCGGGCGACGACATCTTCACGTGGAATCCCGGTGACGGCAGCGACGTTGTCGAAGGCGGCACGGGAACCGATACGCTGGTGTTCAACGGCGCCAATGTGGCCGAGAACATGTCGATCTCGGCGAACGGAACCCGTGCGCTTCTCACCCGTGACGTCGGCGCTATCGTCATGGACCTCGACGGCATCGAGCACGTGCAGATCGCGGCAGCAGGCGGCGCCGACAACATCACCGTCAACGATCTGACCGGGACAGGAATCACGCAGGTTGCCATCGACCTCAGTGCCGGCCCCGGCAGCCAGAGCGGCGATGGCGCGGCGGACCGCGTGACCGTGAACGGCACGACCGGTGACGACAACATATCGGTGTTGACCTCCGGCGGATCGATCGTGGTCAACGGCCTCGCTGCGCAGGTGACGATTGCACACGCGGACGCCGGTGATGTACTCGGCATCAACGGCGGACAAGGCAATGACGTCATCAATGCGTCTTCCATAAAGGCGGGACAGTCGTTCAGCCTCAACATCAATGGCGGCGACGGCAACGACACCATCACAGGCAGTGCCGGCAATGACATCGTGAACGGCGGACGCGGCAACGATTTCGCCAATCTCGGTGCGGGCGACGACACCTTCGTCTGGAATCCCGGCGACGGCAGCGATACCGTCGAAGGCGGGAAGGGCACCGACACGCTGGCATTCAACGGCGCCAATATCAGCGAGACCATCAACATCTCGGCCAATGGCGGCCGGGTGCTGTTCACGCGAGATGTTGCCGCCATTGCGATGGACCTGAACGGGGTCGAACATGTCGACTTCAATGCTCTCGGCGGTGCCGACAACATTACCGTCGGTGACCTCTCCGGCACCGGCGTCAGCCAGGTCGACCTCGATCTCGGCGCCAATGACGGCGCCGCGGATACCGTGACCATCAACGCAACCGGCGGCAACGACGTCATCACGGTGACCGAGCACGACGGCATCATCACGGTGTCGGGGCTTGGCCAGGACATCAACATCACCGATGCCGGCGCTGGCGACCGGATCGTCATCAACGGCCTCGATGGCGACGACGTCATCACGGCTTCCGGCTTGCAGGGCGGCATCCAGCTCGTCGCCAACGGCGGCAACGGCGACGACGTGCTGATCGGCGGCCCCGGCAACGACACGCTGGCGGGTGGTGCCGGTGATGACGTGCTGATCGGCGGCGGCGGTCTCGACATCCTGGACGGCGGCACCGGCAACAACGTCGTCATCCAGGGCGGAGCGTTTGCGGCCGCGATGCTGCTCAACCAGGCCATGGCGGCCAGCTTCGTTCCCGCAGGTGACGGGAACGGCGAGATGCCGCTGCCCGATCCGCACGCGACGCAGAGCCAGGTGCTCGCACCGCCGCAGCACGCCTGACAGTAAGGCCTGATGGGATGAGCCTCACTAGCGCTCCGACGGAGGTGCGTTCCCTCCCCCCTTGTGGGGGAGGGTTAGGGAGAGGGGTAGCCCAGGAAAAGGTGCCGATGGTTGAAGATGCGGTGTTAGCGACCGAACGACGGAAAGAATCCCCGTGGGGCACCCCCCTACCTGTCCCTCCCCCACAAGGGGGGAGGGAACGGATGGAGCGCTGCTGCTGGCCAAGCTTGATTCGACTTCACGCCGTGGCGTTCTCGCTGCATCGGCCCGGAGAACGCTGATGACGACGAATGCGGTCTCCACCGACACGGGGCTCGATGCGTTGCTGACGCTGCTGCATCTGCAAGGTGTTGCGGCCGATCGCGAGCAGCTAAGGCACCGGCTGGGCGCGGCAAGCTTCGGCGCAGCGGATATCGTCCGCTGCGCGAGGTCTCTCGGGCTTAAAGCCCGAATCTATCGAACGCGGTGGAGCCGTCTGTCGGACACCCCGCTGCCTGCGATCGCAATGCTGCGGGACGGCGGCTTCATGGTCATCGCAAAGGCCTCCGCCGACAAGGTGCTGGTGCAGTCCCCGGAGGCGCAGCGGCCGGTGCTGATGGATCGCGACGAGCTGAGCGCGATCTGGGACGGCGGCTTGATCCTGATGGTCCGGCGCGCCGGCCTGTCCGACCTCGGGCGGCACTTCGATATCACCTGGTTCATCGGCGCGATCGGCAAATACCGGCGGCTGCTGAGCGAAGTGCTGGCGGCTTCGTTCTTCCTCCAGCTTTTTGCGCTGGTCTCGCCGCTGTTCTTCCAGGTCGTCATCGACAAGGTGCTGGTGCACCGCTCGCTGTCCACGCTCGACGTCCTCGTCATCGGCCTCGTCGTCGTCTCCCTGTTCGACACCGTGCTCGGGATCCTGCGCAATTACCTGTTTGCGCACACGACCAACCGCATCGATGTCGAGCTCGGGGCACGTCTGTTTCACCATCTGCTGGCACTGCCGATGGCCTGGTTTCAGGCCAGGCGCGTCGGAGATTCCGTGGCCCGGGTCCGTGAGCTCGAGAACATCCGCAATTTCATCACCAGCTCGTCACTGACGCTTCTCATCGACCTGGTCTTCACCTCGGTGTTTCTGGCGGTGATGTTCGCCTATTCGGCGCAGATGAGCTTCATCGTGCTGGCATCATTCCCGTTCTACATCGCGATCTCGGCCGTGGCGACGCCGCTGTTTCGCCGCAGGCTGGACGAGAAATTCCGCCGTGGCGCCGAGAACCAGGCCTTCCTGGTCGAGAGCGTCAGCGGCATCGAAACGCTGAAGGCAATGGCGGTCGAGCCGCAGATGCAGCGTCGCTGGGAAGAGCAGCTCGCCGGCTATGTTTCCGCAAGCTTCGGTGTCACCAGCCTCGGCAACACGGCAAGCCAGCTCGTGCAGCTCGTCAGCAAGGTCGTCACCGCCGCCATTCTCTATGTCGGCGCCAGACTCGTGATCGGTGACGCCTTGACCGTCGGCGAGCTCGTGGCCTTCAACATCTTCGCGGGGCGGGTGTCGGCCCCGGTGCTGCGGCTCGCGCAGGTCTGGCAGGATTTTCATCAGGCGCGACTGTCGATCGCGCGGCTCGGCGACATCCTCAACAGCGCCGCGGAGCCGGCTTACTCCGCCGCCCGTGCGGGGCTGCCGCCGATCCGGGGCAACATCCGCTTCGAGCACGTGTCTTTCCGCTACCGGCCCGATGGGGCGGAGATCCTGCACGATGTCTCATTCGATATTCCAGCCGGACAAACCGTCGGCATCGTCGGATCGTCCGGCTCGGGCAAAAGCACCTTCGCCAAGCTGGTGCAGCGGCTCTACGTTCCGCAAAGCGGCCGCGTGCTGGTCGACGGAATGGATCTGATGACGACCGACCCGGCCGGGCTCCGTCGGCAGATCGGAATCGTGCTCCAGGACAACATGCTGTTCAACCGTTCGGTACGCGACAACATCGCGCTGGCCGATCCAAGCCTGCCGATGGCCCGCATCATCGACGCGGCAAAGCTGGCGGGCGCGCATGATTTCATTCTGGAGCTCCCCGAGGGCTACGATACGGTGGTCGGCGAGCGCGGCTCGACGCTCTCGGGCGGGCAGCGCCAGCGCATCGCGATTGCCCGCGCGCTGGTAGGCGATCCCCGGATCCTGATCTTCGACGAAGCCACCAGCGCGCTCGACTACGAAAGCGAGCGGATCATCCATGACAACATGAAGGAGATCGCGAAGGGCCGCACTGTCCTGATCATCGCGCACCGTCTCTCCACCGTCCGCGGCGCCGATCGCATCTTCACCCTGGAACGCGGCCGTCTGGTCGAGGACGGCACGCATGATGCGCTGATCAAGACCGGCGGCCGCTATGCCGCCCTGCATCGTCTCCAGGGAGGCATTTATGAGGTCGGCTAGCACTGTGCCGGCCGCTCGGCCGGAGCAGACCGTGATCCCGTTCCGGAATGGAAAGGGCCGCCGCGCCGATGAAGTCGCCTTCCTGCCGGCGGCGCTGGAAATCACGGAAACACCGCCATCGCCGATCGGCCGCGCCATCGCCCTGGCGCTGATGCTGCTTGTCTGCGCGGCGCTGGCCTGGTCGGCCTGGGGCACGATCGACATCGTGGCCTCCGCAACCGGCAAGGTCGTGTCGAGCGGGCGAAGCAAGGTGGTCCAGCCGTTCGAGACCGGGGTGGTGCGCGCCATTCACGTGCAGGACGGGCAACCGGTCAAATCTGGCGACCTGCTGATCGAGCTTGATCCGACCGTGAACGCCGCAGAGCGCGATCGTCTGCACGACGATCTCATGGCCGAGCGGCTCAACGTTGCGCGCCTCCGCGCCGCATTGACGGGCGGCGAAGAGATGTCCGTCGATCTCGTCGTACCAGAGGACGCCGATCCCATGCTGGTCGCGACGCAACGGCAGCTCCTCGCCAATCAGCTCAGCGAGAACAGGGCCAAGCTCGCGGCGCTGGCACGTCAGGAAGCGCAGAAAGAGGCCGAACATCAGACCATTGCGGCGACGATTCACAAGCTTGATGCGTTGCTGCCGGTCACCCAGCAGCGTGTCGAGATCCGCAAGACGCTGATGGAGAAGGAGATCGGCTCGAAGCTGACCTACTATGAGACCCTCCAGCTCCAGATCGAGCAGCAGGAGGAGCTTCGCGTCCAGAGCAGCCGCTTGAAGGAGGCCGAGGCGGCCGTCGCAGCGATCCGGGAGACCCGCATCCAGGCCCTGGCCGAGTACAGGAAAAGTCTCTCCGACGAGCTTGCCAAAAGCGAACAGAAGGCCAATGGCGTCGCACGCGATCTGATCAAGGCGCAGCAGAGGACGAGGCTTCAGCAACTGACGTCCCCGGTCGACGGCGTCGTGCAGCAGCTCGCGGTCCACACCGTAGGCGGCGTGGTCACGCCCGCACAGTCGCTGCTGGTGATCGTGCCGACCGATACGCGGCTCGAGATCGAGGCGATGATCTCCAATCGTGACATCGGATTTGTCGAGGCCGGGCAGGGCGCCGCCATCAAGATCGATACCTTCAATTTCACCCGTTACGGGCTTCTCGCAGGCCGGGTCGTGAGCGTCTCGCAGGACGCCATCGTCCGCGATCGGCCCCAGGAGCGCGGGAGCGACCGTGCGCCCGGGACGCAACGCGACAGCAGCGAGCCCAGCGGGCAGGAGTTGAGCTACAGCGCCCGCATCTCGCTCGATCGCAGCCAAATGCAGGTGGACGACCGCCTCGTCAATCTCTCCCCGGGGATGGCGGTGACCGTCGAGATCAGGACCGGTTCGCGTACCATCCTGAGCTATCTGCTATCGCCGCTGCAGCGCTACCGGCACGAGATCATGCGGGAGCGCTAGTTCCCGCATAATGCCGACGAAGCTTCGCCAGGCGGGCTGGCTCAGTCGGTGCGGCAAACAACAGGTTGTTCAATGACTAATTACCGGGTAGCAAAATACCGGTACTGTGCATGGGGTTGTTTTTCGGATTTTAATGTCGGCCCTTGTAGGGGCGTCAACCCGCCGCCTCGTCGAATTGCGTGCTTGCCTCGAGCCACTGCTCCTCGGCGCGCGCCAGCGCGTCGGCCGCATTGGCGCGGGCTTTCGATAGTTGCGCGGCCTGCTTGGGATCGCGGGTGAAGATGTCGGGCAGGGCGAGCGCAGTGTCGATCTTGGTGATGATCTCGCTGACGCGGGCGATCTCGGTTTCGGCTTCCGCGATGCGTTTTTTCAGCGAGCCGCGATTGTCCGATCTCGGACGCTGCGGCTTCTCGCTCGCCGCGCTGCGCTCGCGCGGGGCGGGCTCGCCATTGCGCGCGGACAGCACCAGGCGGCGATATTCGTCGAGATCGCCGTCGTAATTGGTCACGGTGCGGTCGGCGACGATCCAGAGTTGATCGGCGCAGGACTCGATCAGATAGCGATCATGCGAAACCATGATGACGGCGCCGGGGAATTCGTTGATGGCTTCCGCAAGCGCGGCGCGGCTGTCGATGTCGAGATGGTTGGTCGGCTCGTCCAGGATGATCATGTTGGGGCCGAAGAAAGTCGCCAGTCCCAGCAGGAGCCGCGCCTTCTCGCCGCCGGACAATTTTCCGACCTTGGTGTCGGCCGCCTTGCCGGAAAAGCCGATGGCGCCGGCGCGGGCGCGTACTTTCGCTTCGGGCGCCTCGCCCATCAGCTTGCGGACGTGGTCGTAGGTCGAGGCATCCTCGTTCAGTTCGTCGAGCTGGTGCTGCGCGAAATAGGCAATCGAGAGCTTGTCGGCGCGGGTCACCTTGCCCGAGAACGGCGCGAGGCGGCCGGCGAGCAGTTTCACAAGGGTCGACTTGCCGTTGCCGTTGGAACCAAGCAGCGCGATGCGGTCGTCATTGTCGACGCGCAAGGTGACGCGGTTCAGCACGGGCGCGTTCGGATCGTAGCCGACCACGACGTTGTCGGCGGCGATGATCGGCGGCGACAGGATCTTCTCGGGCGCGGGAAAGCTGATCTCGCGCACATCCTGGGTGACCAGCGCCGTGATCGGCTTCAGCCGCTCCAGCATTTTCACACGGGACTGCGCCTGGCGGGCTTTCGAGGCCTTGGCCTTAAAGCGGTCGACGAAGGCCTGCAGGCGGGCGCGTTCGGCTTCCTGGCGCTTGACCGCTTTGGCATCGAGCATCTCGCGCATGGCGCGCTGCTCCTCGAAGGAGGAGTAGCTGCCCTTGTAAAGCGTGAGCTTGCCGCGCTCCAGATGCAGGATCTGGTCGACGGAGCTTTCCAGCAGGTCGCGGTCATGGCTGATCACGATCACGGTGCGCGGATAATGCGCGAGGTGATCCTCCAGCCACAGCGTGCCTTCGAGGTCGAGATAGTTGGTGGGCTCGTCGAGCAGCAACAGGTCGGGAGCGGCGAACAGCGTCGCGGCGAGCGCGACACGCATGCGCCAGCCGCCGGAGAATTCGGCGCAGGGGCGGAGCTGGTCGGTGGCCGAGAAGCCGAGGCCGGAGAGGATCGCGGCGGCGCGGCTCGGCGCCGAATGGGCGTCGATGTCGACCAGCCGGGTCTGGATCTCGGCGATCCGGTGTGGATCGGTCGCGCTCCCGGCCTCGGTGAGCAGCGCGTCGCGTTCGAGGTCGGCCTTGAGCACGACCGAGATCAGGCTCTCGGGGCCGTTCGGCGCTTCCTGCGCGAGGCTGCCGACGCGCCAACGGGGCGGCAGGGTCACCGTGCCGTGCTCGGCCGCGAGCTCGCCGCGGATCACCTTGAACAGGGTCGATTTGCCGGTGCCATTGCGACCGACCATGCCCACGCGGGATCCGGGCGTGATCTGCACGGAACTCTGGTCAATCAGAAGGCGTCCGGCGAGGCGGATGGAGAGGTCGCTGATGGAGAGCATGCGGCCTTGTCACCGCACCGGCGATCAAACGCAACCCGTTTTTCCGTGTCTGCAAGCCGGTGCTCGTCAACTCAGTGCGAATCGCGCTCGCGCTGCTTCAGCTCATTGAGGAGTTGCTCGAGGTGCGTCGGCAGCCTGGCTTCGGGCCGCAGGCTCTGCTGGAGCCGTTCGCCCACCGCATCGCGGATCGAGCGGCTGGTGCGCCGGTCGATTTGCTCGCTGTCATCGGCGAAAAGACTAACCATCGCAGGGTTCCGTGTTCTCAAAGAAGCGACACGGTACCAAGTCCTTGGTCCCCAAATGGTTTCGCCACTCGCGGCGATTGCGAGGCATTCTAGCAAAAATTGTGTGAAGCCACGCAATATCCCCTGCGAATACAAAGCCCCGGCGCTGGGGACGCCGGGGCTTCGCTTGGAAGGTACCTTGGGGGGCTCAGGTACCCTTGGGGTCAGGTATCCTTGGGGTCAGGTATCCTTGGAAAGGTGCTGTCGGGCTCAGTAGCAGCGGTTGATCATCCGCCAGCGGGGTCCCCAGGGGGTCGGGACCAGCCGGCGCACATAGCAGCCGCCGTAGCCGTAGGAGACGGGGGCATAGAAGCGCGGGCCACCCCAGCCATGATGCCAGCCACCGCCGCCGCCATGACCCCAGCCGCCATGCCAATGAGCGGACGCGGAGGTCGGTGCCAGCGCGGCACCAAGCGCAACCGCGGCGATGGCGGCGAGCGAAAGTTTCCTCAACATGGTGATCTCCTCAAATCTGTCGGCGCGGGGCTATCGCGTCGATGGAAAGGCCGCCGAAACGGTCCGCCTCGGGCAGAGGCTTTGGTTTCGATGGACCTGAGGTTATCCGAACGAGGCTGAACCAAACCCTGACGAGGCCTTCAGATTGGGTTCATTTGGGTGAAATCGTTGTAATCCATCTTGGAATTCCGGCCCCTGGGCTGCGGCGAAGCGTCCCCGAGTCGGTTTTGGCGGTCGCTTGCCGTATTGCGAAGGCGCCGATATAAGCCCGGCAACTCCGAACCACCGTTTTCTCTTCAAGGACAACATCATGGCCATCGAACGCACCTTCTCGATCATCAAGCCCGACGCCACCGCGCGTAACCTCACCGGTGCGGTTAACGCCGTGATCGAGAAGGCGGGCCTGCGTATCGTCGCGCAGAAGCGCATCCGCATGACCAAGGAACAGGCCGAGACCTTCTATGCGGTCCACAAGGCGCGCCCCTTCTTCGGTGAGCTCGTGGACTTCATGACGTCCGGCCCCGTGGTGGTCCAGGTGCTAGAAGGCGAGGGTGCCGTCTCCAAGTATCGCGACGTGATGGGCGCGACCGATCCGTCCAAGGCGGCTGACGGGACCATCCGCAAGCTCTACGCAAAGTCGATCGGCGAGAACTCCGCGCACGGTTCGGATGCGCCGGAAACCGCTGCGATCGAGATCGCGCAGTTCTTCTCGGGTAACGAGATCGTCGGCTGATCCGTCAGCCGATCAGGTAACGAGACGCGGCGAAAGGACGTAGTGTGAACTGGCTCTGGCAGATCTTCGATCCCGCTACGATCGGGGCATTCTTCACCCAGTTCCGCGTTGAGATGGCCGAACCGACTTTCTGGGTCGCGGTCGGCAAGATCATCTGGATCAACATCCTCTTGTCCGGCGACAATGCGCTGGTGATTGCGCTCGCCTGCCGCGGCCTCAAGCCGCGGCATCGGCTGTGGGGCATGATCCTGGGTGCCGGCGCCGCGGTGCTGCTGCGGATCATCTTCACGGGCATCGTCGCGAGCCTGATGGAGCTGCCGTACCTCAAGCTGGTCGGCGGTCTTGCGCTGATCGTGATTGCGGCAAAGCTGCTGGTGCCGGAACAGGAGGACGAGGACGGCGTCGAGTCGGCCTCGCATCTGTGGCAGGCCGTGCAGATCGTCGTCGTCGCCGACATCGTCATGAGCCTGGACAACGTCATTGCGGTGGCCGCGGCCGCCAATGGCAGCGCGCCCTTGCTGGTGCTCGGTCTTGCCATCAGCGTGCCCTTGATCGTCGCCGGCGCGGCGCTGATCATGGCGCTGCTCGCAAGGCTGCCGGTGCTGGTGTGGGCCGGCGCGGCGCTGCTCGGCTGGATCGCGGGCGAAGTGATCGCGACCGATCCCGGCATCGCGCCGAGGCTGCACACGCTGTTCGACGGTCCGTTCGGCGCCTCGCTGGACAACATGCTCGGCGCCTTGCGCATCCCACCGCAATTCGCGCATGGCGGCGGAGGCGGCGAATATCTCTGCGCAGCTCTCGGCGTCGTCGTCGTGCTGGCCGTCGGCTACATCTGGCGCCGGCGGAGCATGAGCGCGGCCGCGCTGGAGTCGTCCGAACGCCACGCCAAGGCCTCGGCGGAATAGGCTGCTTCAGTCGATCGCGCCGAACTCCGTCACGGGCGTCGTCCAGTAGACGATCTTGGCTCCGGCGAACGGAACTCGCAGTCGGTCGAGCAAGCGGCCAGCATCGCTCCTCGCCATGATGATCTGCACGATGGCCTGATCGGCGTTGCCCTTCACGCGTTCGGCCGCCGTGTGCAATCGGACTTCGGCGCCGTGACCAGCCCCGTGCAATGCGGTGAACCCCGAAACAAGATCGGTCTGCTCGGTAAGATAGTCGAACACCTCGTCGCAGAGTTGGCGAGACAAGACCAGCGTGAGGCAGACCGGTTGGTCGATCATCAGGTCACCTTCGGCGTCCCGCCATAGCGGCGATACAGGATCGGCAAGAGAATCAGAGTGAGCAGGGTGGACGACAGGAGCCCTCCGATCACGACAACGGCGAGCGGTCGCTGGACTTCGGATCCTGGACCGGAGGCAAACAGCAGCGGGATCAAGCCGAACGCCGTAATGCTCGCGGTCATCAGCACTGGCCGAAGCCTGCGCATGGCGCCTTCGACGACGATACGATCCTCGCTCAGGCCGCGGGCCCGCAGCTGATTGAAATGAGAGACCAAGACAACGCCATTAAGAACGGCGATGCCGAGCAGCGCGATGAAGCCGACGGAGGCTGGCACTGAAAGATATTCGCCCGTCAGAACCAGTGCGAAGACGCCCCCGATCAGGGCAAAGGGAATGTTGACGAGGACCAGCAAGGCCTGTCGTATGGCGCCGAATGTGGTGAAGAGCAGCAGGAAGATCAGACCGATCGCAACCGGCACCACGACGGACAGACGTGCGGCGGCACGTTGCTGGTTCTCGAATTGCCCGCCCCAGGTCAGCCGGTAGCCTTCCGGGAGCGGGAGTTCGGCGGCTTTCTGGCGCGCCGCTTCGACGAAGCCCACCATGTCGCGGCCCCGGACGTTGGCGCGGACCACGCTCATCCGCGAGCCGTCTTCGCGGTCGATTTTCACGGGGCCGTCCACTCGTTGGATTCGGGCGACCTGCGACAGCGCCACATGCTGTCCGGAAGCGAGCGTCATTGGCAGGCTCGCCAACAGCGTCGGCGTCTCCCTGGTCGACTTGCTCCCGCGGATGAGGATCGGCGTGCGGCGTCCCCCCTCAAGCGCGGTCCCGATCGTTCGGCCCTCGATTTGCGTGCGGAGTGAGTTCGCTATGGAGTCCACCGTCAGGCCGAGGCGACCGGTCTCCATTCGATTGACGGCCACCGTGTAATATTCAGCGCCTTCGTTGAGCGTGGTGTAGACGTCCTCGGCACCGTCTATGCCGGACAGGATGCCCGACAGCTTTGCCGCGATTTCGTTCAGTCTGCCGATGTCGGGGCCGAAGATCTTCACTGCGACGTCGCCGCGCACGCCGCTGATCATCTCCTGCACGCGCATGTCGATCGGTTGGGTGAAGCTGAGCGAGATACCGGGAAAGCCGTTCAGAACCTCACGAAGCTTCTGCAGCAGGGTCTCGCGACTGTCGGTCTGTCTCTCGGCGGCCGGCTTGAGCACGAGGAACGTGTCGGTCTGGTTGGGGCCCATGGGATCGAGGCCGAGCTCGTCCGACCCGGTCCGTGCGACGATACCGGCAATATCCGGTACGGCCAGAAGTGCGGTCTGGAGCCTTGCATTTATAGCCAATGACTCGTCGAGGTTGACGGAAGGAAGCGTCTCTACACTGACGATGATGTCGCCTTCGTCCATCGTCGGCATGAAGGTCTTGCCGAGCTTTGAATAACCGAAGCCCGCAGCGAGCAGGCCGATCAGCGCTGCAGCAATCACCTTGCGCTCGTTGTCCAAGGCCCAGTCCAGCGCCGGTGCGTAGATCCGCTGTGCCGCACGAATCAGCAGGGGATCGCGATGTGACGCGGACTTCAGCAGATAGGAGGTTGCGACCGGGATCACGGTCAGCGCCAGCAGCAATGAGCTGGCGAGCGCGAAAATGATTGCCAGTGCGACTGGGATGAATAGCTTCCCTTCCAATCCCTGCAGGGTCAGCAGTGGTACGAACACGATCATGATGATGAGGACGCCCGAGGCGACGGGTTCCAGGACTTCGCAAACCGACCGGTACACCAGGTGGATCAGCGGAGTCGCCTTGCTCGGTTCGTGCTTGCCGAGGTTGCCGACGATGTTCTCGACAACGACAACCAGCGCGTCGATCAACATGCCGATCGCGATCGCAAGTCCACCCAGGCTCATCAGGTTGGCCGACATTCCCACGACGCGCATGACGATGAGCGCCATGAGAATGGCCAGCGGCAGGCTGAGAGCGATCACCAGCGAGGCGCGCCAGTTGCCGAGGAAAAGCAGCAGAAGAACGATGACGAGGACGGTGGCCTCGCCGAGCGCCCGAATCACCGTGCCCACCGCGCGGTTGACCAAGCGGCTGCGGTCATAAAACACGTTGATCGAAACGCTCTTCGGCAGCGAGGGCTGCAGCTCGGCAAGTCGGGCACGTACGTCTCGGACGAGCTGCCCCGCATTGGCGCCGCGCAAGCCGAGGACCAGCCCCTCGACGGTTTCGCCGTGCCCGTCCGACGTAACTGCGCCATAGCGGGTCAGCGTCCCGACCCGGACGTTCGCGACGTCCTTGACCAGGATCGGCACTCCCTCGCGCGCGTCAACGACTATGGCCTTGATATCCTCTGTCGACCGGATGCTGCCTTCAACCCGAACCAAGGTGCTGTCCTCGCCCTGGTTCACCCGTCCGGCGCCATCGTTGCGACTGTTGGCTTCGATCGCCCGACGGAACAGGTCATACGATATGCCGCGGGCGGCAAGTGCATCGCTGCGCGGCACGATCTCGAAGGCGCGCACATAACCGCCGAGCGCATTGACGTCGGCAACACCGGCGACAGTACGCAGGGCGGGACGGATCACCCAATCGAGCAGGCCCCGGCGTTCGGCGAGCGAGAGTTCGGGACTATCGATCGTGAACATGAACATTTCGCCCAGGGGACTCGTGATCGGCGCAAGACCGCCGCTCACCCCGTCAGGGAAATCACGCGAGATGCTCGATAGTCGTTCCGACACCTGGTTGCGCGCCCAGTAGATGTCAGTGCCGTCTTCGAAATCGACGGTGATATCAGCCAATGCATACTTTGTGGTTGAACGAAGGACTCTCTTCTTAGGCAATCCAAGCAGTTCAAGCTCGATAGGGACCGTGATGCGCTGCTCGACCTCTTCGGGGGTGAGGCCCGCCGCCTTCATGATGATCTTCACCTGGACCGGGGAGACGTCGGGAAACGCGTCGATCGGCAGGCCGGGCAGGAGGACGACGCCGGCGGCGACCAACAGCACCACCCCCAGCATAACGAACAATCGCTGGGAAAGCGCGAACGCGATCAGTCGCCGGAGCATCTACTGTCCCAGTCCCGAGAGAATGCCGCGAAGCGCCGAGATGCCCCCGATTGCGATCTCGTCCTGCTCTGTCACGGGGCCCGACACGACGACATGGTCCTGATCTTCCGCAACCAGCTTGACCGAGACCAGCCGAAAACCGCCGTCGAACGCGACAAAGACCGACGTTTGTTCGCCCCGCCGCACCAGCCCGCTATAGGGAATCTCCCAGGCGCTTTCACCGGCGGAGAGAAAGCCGATGCGGGCTGCGGTCGTCTGACCAGGATGCAGCTCTCCGTCGTTGGGCACTTCCGCGCGAACCAGAATGGTTTGGGTGCCAGGGTCGATGGTCTCGGAGACCAGTATGACCTTGCCGGGCGTTGAATAATTCTCAAACTCGACACTTGCACCGGTGCGGATCGCTCGGATATTAGCGGCAGGAACCGCGATTTCGGCCCATAGCGGCGAGAGCCGCGCGAGCTTGATGAGCGGCGTGGATTGTTCGACCCGTTGTCCTGGCGATACCATGACATCGACCACCGATGCAGGCTGCGGCGCATTGACCGTGAGCGTCCCGCTGATAGCCGCTTCCTGGGCCAGCCGCGAAATTACCTCATCGGACATCCCGCTCAGATGCAGCATCTGCCGCCGCTCGGCGACGACGAGAGTAGCCTGACGCGCCTCGGCCTGGCTGGTTTCCAACACGCGTTGCGGGACAGCCTTGCCTTCGAACAGATCGACGTTACGCTTGAGCTGCTGGGCGGCGAGAAGCTCCTGTGCGATCGCGTGCAGGTAGTCGCGCTGTTGAGAGACGAAACTTGGACTTTCCAGGGTGACCAGCGGCTGGCCGGCCGAGATGCGGTCGCCGCGCCCGGCCCGGAGATTGGCGACCATGCCGGACACCGGTGCGCTGACCACCCACAATTGCGGCGTCGGGATCACGATTTGGACAGGATAGGGCAGCGTCAGGTCGGTCCGGCTCGCGATCGGATGGGTCACGCGCACACCTAGATTCCGCGCCTGCGCATCGCTCAGCTTCACATCGTCCCGCGCCATCGACACGGAAGGTAACAAGCTCAGTGCAACCGCGAAGAGCGTACGAACGAATGCGCCCCCAGAAGAGGTGAGAAGCAGAGTTCCGCGTCTGACTCGCATGAGGAAGATCCCACACCCACGGGCGAGAGAAGCGCCAATCGGCTGCAGGTCTCGATTACTCCACCAGCGCGCTGGTGAGTTGATTTGCCTCAAGCGCGCCAGCCATTGTGGGAGGCTGCTCGCTCTTGGTGGAGCGTTTCGGCCGACCTCAGTCAATTCGGTCGTCGCCAATGGAAGCCAAGCTGCCGTCCCACCTCTCGGAGAGGCGGCAGTAAGGCGAACCAATCTCGCTCATGCTGGACGCTTCCTCCCGGTGATCATCGCTTTCACCAGGCTCTCGCGGTGCTCGAAGCTCGCCAGCAGGACGCCAAACACGTGGACGACGACGAGACCGATCGTGAGGTTGGCGAACGCCTCATGCACCTCCTCCACCCATTTTGCTCCCCAAAAGCTGCCGGTCGTCATCATGTAACCGGTGAGGCAGGTGCCGAGCAGCGTGACGATCAGCGCCACCACCATCGTGCCACCGGCGGGATTGTGGCCGAGATAGCGTGGCGCCCTCAGCAGCGCCACGTCGCGCATGTAGGCGAGCACTGCACGCGGGGAACGCACGAAGTCGCGAAAGCGCGCATGGCGCGGCCCCACGAAGCCCCACACGATCCGTAGCGCGAGCAACCCGGCAATAATATAGCCGGCGGCGATATGGACATTTTCGATCTCGTCACCGGTCGCATAAGCGAGCAGAAACAGCCCGGCCAGCGACCAATGGAAAATGCGCACGAAGGGGTCCCAGACCTTGACCTTGGCCGGCGGCTTCTCGCCGCCGGCCTGGGTCGCGTTGTGAATGGCGCTCATGGTGCTGACCCTTACAGCTGACCGACGATCTGGCCGCTGGTCGGATCGACAAACAACTCGACCCGGCTGCCGGACTTGTCGATGGTGTAGAGTTCACCACAGGCATTCTTGAGCTTGGCCTTCTGAACTTTGTAACCTTGGGCTTCGACCTTGGCCTGCAACTGTTCGAGCGACAGCCAGCTTGTCTGTGGCGCTGCAGTGCAGGGACGCCCGAGGCTGCCGGCGTGAGCGGTCGCGGCGGCTGCGAGCAAGGCGGCGATGGCGGTGAACATGGTGATCTTGCGCATGGTTCTCTCCGGCTTGTGGCGCCCGGCCGCGTCATGCGGCGAGGCGTCGAGCGGAAATTGGCAGAGGAGCCCTGACGGCCACCTGTTGGGTGGTGTCAGTGAATTGTCAGCCAAGCGACCAATGAGCGGGAACGCTCCAGGCCCGGAAGCCGGCGGTAACCGGGGTCCGCTGCCCGGCCGGACCCCTATTGATCCACGTCAGCGTTTCGTCAGGTCGATTGGGGCATTCTTTGTCCATGCAATCAGCTGGTCTTATGCGATTCCTCGCAGTGCCAATGCTGGCGGGCGTCGTGCTCGCGTCAGGGCCCGCGGCTGCAGGCGACCACGATAATGGCGCGCCCGACGCGGTTCGCCGTGCAGTCGAGGCGGGCGAGATCAAGTCACTCGCCGATATCCTCGCATCCGTCCGAGGCAAGCTGCCGGGCGAGGTCGCCGGCGTCGAAATAGAGCGTCAGCGCGGCCGCTGGATCTATGAGCTCCGCATCGTCGGCGACAAGGGCCACCTCTACGAAGCGTATGTGGACGCGCGCAGCGGCGAGATTGAACGCATCAAGGAGAAGTGATGCGCCTGCTGCTCGTGGAGGATGACCGACGGATCGCGGCCGATGTGGAGACGGCCTTGCGCGCGGGCGGCTATGTGGTCGAAACCGTCCGCAACGGCGAGGAAGCCTGGTTTCGCGGTGACACCGAGGACTACGGCGCCGTCGTCCTCGATCTCGGCTTGCCCGGCATGGACGGCCTCGCCGTCCTCAAGCGGTGGCGCGCGAACGGACGGTCCATGCCGGTGCTGATCCTGACGGCGCGTGGCAGCTGGGCCGAGCGCGTCGACGGTATCGACGCAGGCGCCGACGACTACCTGCCCAAGCCGTTCCGCATGGAGGAATTGCTGGCGCGGCTGCGCTCGATCGTGCGGCGCACGGCCGGGCATGCCTCGCCAAAGATTGTCGCCGGCGAGGTCGAACTCGACGAGCGCCAGATGAAGGTGACGCTGCGCGGCGTGCCCGTCGCGTTGTCGCCGTTGGAATACCGCCTGATCGCCTTTCTCTTGCACCACCGAGGCCGCGTGGTATCGCAGCATGAGCTCGACGAAAACGTCTATGGCCACGGCGAAGACCATGAGTCGAACGCGCTCGAGGTGCTGGTCGGCCGCGTGCGCAAGAAGCTCGGTGCCGATCTGATCGAGACCAGGCGCGGCTTCGGCTATCTGGTACCGGAGAGGACGCCGTGAGCCGGGGCTCGCTGCGGCTGCGACTGATCGCTGGCGGATTCGTAGCTATCCTGATCGCGCTGACGATTGCCGGCGCCGGGCTGACACTGTTGTTCGAGCGCCACGTCACGCGCACCATCGGCGACGACCTCGACGTCTATCTCAAGCAACTCCTCGCAGGTATCGACGTCGATGCGCAGGGCAAGCTGATGGTGGGCCGCCCGCCGGCCGACCCGCGGTTTGCAGACCCGCTTTCGGGTTTGTACTGGCAGGTATCAGACGACGACGGCCAGGTGCTGCGTTCACGTTCGCTGTGGGACACGGCGCTGGACTTGCCGCAGGATGAGCCGTCGCCTGGCGAATTGCACCGTCACGTCATCCTTGGCCCCGCGAACGCGCGGCTCCTGGTCAGTGAACGCCGCGTGCTGCTTACCGTGAGCGACCGCCGTGCGCCGGTGCGCGTCGCGGTGGCCGGCGATCTCGCCCGCGCGTCGGCCGCCGCCGCGCAATTCGCCAGGGATCTGGTGCTGGCGCTCGGCCTGCTGAGCCTGGTGCTGGCGGTGGCCACCTCGATCCAAGTCGGACTAGGCTTACGCCCGCTCGACGCGCTTCGCCGCGGTGTCGCGGACGTCCGCTCCGGCCAGCGCAAGCATCTCCCCGTCGACGTCCCTGCCGAAGTGAAGCCTCTGGTGGAAGAGGTCAACAGCCTGATCGATGCCCAGGAGCGCGAGATCGAGCGTTCGCGCAGCCGCGCCGCTGACCTGGCGCACGGATTGAAGACGCCGCTTGCCGCACTCGCGGCCGATGTCGCGCTTTTGCGTCGGCGAGGTGAGCAGGACGTCGCCCAGGCAATCGAATCCGTCGGCGACGCGATGAGCCGTCACGTCGACCGCGAGCTGGCGCGTGCCCGGGCGCGGGGGACGGCACGACAGCGCGGCCATGTTTCCACGCCACTCAGACCGCTTGTCGAGTCCCTGATGCTGACGCTGGCGCGCACGCCCACTGCGCAGCGGCTTGAATTCAGGACCTGCATAACGGGCGAGCCGAGCGTGCCGCTCGATCGCACTGATCTGGCCGAGGTGCTGGGCAATCTCCTGGAGAATGCCGCCCGTCACGCCAAGAGCCAAGTGCGCATCGGCGCGGATGCCACCGCGAATCCGGCGATCACGGTCGAGGACGACGGCCCGGGCATCGCGTCCGCCGAACGCGGCCGCGTGCTCGAACGCGGTGCAAGGCTGGACGAGCGCGGCGAGGGTACCGGCCTTGGCCTCGCCATCGTTCAGGACGTGCTCAGTGCCTATCGTTGGCAGCTTGTTCTCACCGACTCCGAGCTCGGCGGACTGAAAGCCATCGTCACGCCGGAGGGCAGCCGCGATCGAATGGCTGCTCCTGGTCAAAAACCCGGATCGCCCGCACAGGAGGGGCGCTGTGGCTGGGAACAGCCGCTCCGATAGAATGTTCCGCTTCGTGGCTTTACCAGCCTGTTCATTGAGCGCCCGTTGGCAAAGGCAGCGTTGCCTTGCGCGCCGCTTCTGTTTGTCACCGCCGCACGATCGAGCCGGCGCGGTTGATCAGGCGGGCGAGTGCGCGGAAGCGGCTGCCGACGCGATCCGCGACGAGATCGCCGAGGCGGTGCTCGAACACCAGCAACAGCTTGCGGCCCACGCTGCGGAAGTGCGTCGCGGGCAAGACGCCCGGACGAGCCGCCGAGATCAGATGCGCGACGCGGAAGGCCGCGCCCAGCAGGCGGGCGCGTTCGAGCTGCGCCGGCGTCAGCAGCTCCTGCATGGCGACCGGCGGCTGGTTCTCCTCGCTGAGCCCCGCATAGCGATAGAACACGGACAGGCCGACGAAGGCGCGCTCGGTGTGGGTGATCGCGCCGAAATTGCCGTTGACGACGAGGCTCAGCGTCTGCTCGCCGCGATGGTCGGGATGCACGCGCCAGCCGATGTCGGACAGCAGGCACGCGGCATGGCGAAGGCGGCGGTCCTCCTCGGTCTCGCGCAGCTTCACCACGCGCGCGAGGCGGTCGGTCCAGGCGATCAGCTCGCGCGCGTGCCTTGCCGAACGCGACAGCAGCTGGTTTAGCTCCTCGGCCGCGCAGATCAGTCCGTCCTTGTTGCGTTCGGAGTCCGGCAGCTTCTCGTGCAACAGGCCCTCGCGCACGCCGAAGGTCGAGAACACGATGGTCTTCGGCTTCGCCACCCGGATGATGTGCTCGAGCACCAGCGCCGCATAGGTGAGGAGCGGACGCCGGGCATCGGCGACGATCTCGATGTCGGCGAGCATGCCGGCGGCCGCAAGCCGGCGGAGACGACGTGAGAAATCGAGTGCCTCGGCAGCCGAAATCGAATAGCCGTGCATCACCTGGAGCGGATAGCCGCTCTGGATGATGTGGATGCGCGCAAGCGCGCGCCAGGTGCCGCCGACAGCGTAGAAGCTGCGGCCGCTCCCTGCCTTGAGCTGCGGCACCCCGTCGAGCGCTTCGCGCACAATGCGGTCGGCGCGTTTCAGGGATTTATGCGCGAGGTCCTGCAGCGCGAGCCCGCCGAGCGGCAGCGTCACGCCGCTACGCACAGTGTTTTTGCGCACGTCGATCAGTTCGAGCGAGCCGCCGCCGAGGTCACCGACGATGCCGTCGGGATGATGGATGCCGGAGATCACGCCAAGCGCCGACAGCCGCGCCTCGCGCGGGCCCGACAGGATCTCGATCTTCACCGCGCAGATGCGCTCGGCTTTGGCGATGAAGTCGGGGCCGTTGGAGGCGTCGCGGCAGGCCGCGGTCGCAATCGCAAACACCCGTCCGACCTGCATCACCCGGCACAACGCACGGAAGCGCTTGAGCGAGGTCAGCGCCTTGTCGACGGCGTCCGGCGCAAGCAGTCCCGTGCTCTGCACCTCGCGCCCGAGGCCGCACAGCGTCTTCTCGTTGAAGATCGGAATCAGGCTCCGCGTCAGTCCCTCGTAGACGACGAGCCGGACCGAGTTGGAGCCGATGTCGATGACCGCGACGCTCGAGCCGCGCTTGCGCGGCCGCTTCACGTCGACGATCCCGGATCAGGATTGATGACGTTCATTACGGCGCGTGAGGCGGCGCGGCGAGGATTCCTTGAGCGACTTACCACGGCCAGACAGACTCGGATTTGTCATGAAGTAGTTGTGGACGTTGAAAGGCTCCTCGCCCTTCGCGGTCTTCATACGCGTTGAAGACCCGTCCGGCAACAATTGCCAGCTCTGTTCATTGTCCTTGAGATTCGCGACCATGATCTGTTCGAGAACCTGCTGATGCACCGTGGGATTTTGCAGCGGACACAGCACCTCGACGCGGCGGTCGAGGTTGCGCGGCATCATGTCGGCCGAGGAGATATACACAGCCGCTTTCGCGCTCGGCAGGCCCTGACCCATGCCGAAGCAGTAGATTCGGCCGTGCTCCAGGAAGCGTCCGATGATCGACTTGACGCGAATGTTCTCCGACAGCCCGGGAATGCCGGGCCGCAGGCAGCAGATACCGCGCACCACGAGTTCGACCTGCACGCCGGCCTGTGAGGCCTCGTAGAGCGCGTCGATGATGTCGGGGTCGACCAGCGCGTTCATCTTCATCCAGACCGCACCGGGCCGGCCGTGCCGCGCATGCGCGGTCTCGCCCTGGATGTGCTCGATGATGCGCTTGCGCAAGGTCAGCGGCGAGACCGCCATCTTTTCCAGATCGCTCGGCGCGGCATAGCCGGTGATGAAGTTGAACACGCGGGCAGCGTCGCGGCCGATGGTCGGGTCCGAGGTGAAGTAGGAGAGGTCGGTGTAGATGCGCGCTGTCACCGGATGATAATTGCCGGTGCCGGTGTGGACGTAGGTCGTGAGGCTGCCGCCTTCACGGCGCACCACCATCGACAATTTCGCGTGGGTCTTCAGTTCAAGGAAGCCATAGACGACCTGCACGCCGGCGCGCTCGAGGTCGCGCGCCCAGCGAATGTTGGCCTCTTCGTCGAAGCGCGCCTTCAGCTCGATCAGCGCGGTGACGGATTTGCCGGCTTCGGCGGCTTCCACGAGCGCGCGCACGATCGGCGAGTTGCTCGAGGTGCGGTAGAGCGTCTGCTTGATGGCGACGACGTCGGGGTCGCGCGTCGCCTGCTGGAGAAACTGCACCACGACGTCGAAGGATTCGTAGGGGTGATGAACGACGAGATCCTTCTGCCGGATCGCAGCGAAGATGTCGCCGCCTTGCTCGCGCACGCGCTCGGGATGGCGGGGCACGTAAGGGGTGAATTCAAGGTCGGGCCGGTCGAGGCGGGTGAGCTGCGAGAGCTCGTTCATGGCGAGCACGCCATCGACCAGGAACACCTCGTCGTCGGCGGTCGATAGCGCGTGCTGCACGAAGCTGCGCAGCTGCTCCGGCATCTTGGCATCGATCTCGAGCCGGATCACCGAGCCGCGGCGGCGGCGCTTCAGCGCGGTCTCGAACAAGCGGACGAGATCCTCGGCCTCTTCCTCGATTTCGAGTTCGGAGTCGCGGATGACACGGAAGGCGCCCTGGCCATGCAGATTGTAGCCGGGGAACAGGCGGTTGATGAACAGCGCGGTGGCCTGCTCCAGCGAGATCAGCCGGACCACCTTGCCGTCAGCCGGCAGGCGGATGAAGCGGTCGATCTTGCCGGGCATGCGGATCAGCGCGTTCATCTGCTTGCCGTCGGCGGCGCGCGTGAGCTGGAGCGCGATGGTGAAGCCGAGGCTCGGAATGAACGGGAAGGGGTGGGCCGGGTCGATCGCGAGCGGCGTCAGCAGCGGGAACACGTTGCTGAGGAAGTAGTCCTCGACCCAGGTTCGTTCCGCCTTGGTGACCTCCTTGCCCTCGACCAGCACAATGCCCTCGTCGGCGAGCGTGCCGCGCAGGTCGCGCCAGATCGCCTGCTGGTCGGAGGCAAGCTGCGAGACGGTCCGGTTGATGAGCGCGAGCTGCTCGGATGGTGTCAGACCGTCGGGGCTGCGCTCGGCAATGCCCTCGCGCACCTGGGCTTTGATGCCTGCGACGCGGACCATGAAGAACTCGTCGAGGTTATTCGCTGAAATCGACAGGAATCGTACCCGCTCCAGCATGGGGTGGCTGGGATTGACCGATTCCTCCAGGACGCGGCGGTTGAAGTGCAGCCAGGAGAGCTCGCGATTGATGAACCGCTCGGGGTTCGACGCGATCGCCGGCGGGCCTTCGGCTTCCGGGGCTTTCTCTTTAACTTCAACAGCTTGCGCAGAGTCCATCAGAAGTCGATCCATCCAGTTCGCCCCAATTTGCGACTTAGCCGCAAAACCCGCGGGAGCATGTGTTAGAGCGATGACGTTTCGATGACATTGATGTTCCGCCGCCCGGCCGCGTCAAGCCGCCTTAGTCAGACATCCCGGAGCAGCTCGGCCGCCAGGGCCCGGGTGACGGGGCGGCCGAGGCGCAGGGCCTCGCTGTCCAGCAGGTCCACAGCCCGTCGTGCGGCGGCCGAGGACCGCTCCAGGCGAGTGGCGAGGTAGCTGACCACGCTCTCGTCCACCGCGAGCTGGCGGTCGGCGCAGAACTTGACGATCAGGCCGCGGAAGAGCTGGTCGTCAGGCGGCAGCAGCGAGACAACGGGGACGGCGCGGAGCCGCGAGCGCAGGTCGGCGAGTTCGATCTCGAGAGAAGCGGGCGCCTCGCGTCCGGTGAAGAGGACGTAGGCGCCGTCCTCGCGGGCCAGATTCATCAGATGGAACAGGGCGCGCTCGTCGAATTCCCCGGCCTTGGGATCCTCGACCACCAGCGCGCCGGTGACGAGCGCAGCCGGGACGGCTTCGGCGGTCAGCCCATTGGCCGTGGTCGAGCGGGCGCCTGAAGCCTCTGCCCAGATCGCGGCGAGATGGCTCTTGCCGCTTCCTTCCGGGCCGGCCAGCCACATGATCCGGTTCGGCCATTCCGGCCAGGCGTCGATGAGGGCAAGACCGGCGGCGTTGACGGGGCCTTCGAGGAAATTGTCCCGGCTCAGGCTCTCCGCATGCGGAAGCGAAAACGCCAATTGTCGGGGATGAACGCGGCCTGGCACGCTTGCTTTGCTCCGTGCCGGCGTGCCGGCTTCGTTTGACGAGATGCGACTTAATCGAGCGGGAGTTGGCCTTTTACGGGGCCTCTTCCCAACTCACTTGGCCTCGATCGTGCTCATGTGCCGCAACCATTCGACAAGATAGAGCGACACGGAGGAGAGCGTGAAGACCGTGACGAGGCCCATCAGGATTATATCATACGGACCGGGTTTGAAGCCGAAGGCGAGGGCGGCCAGCACCAGCGCCGCGAACGCCACCTGGGCCACGGTGTTGAGCTTGGATACCTTCGAGGGCTTCATCTCCACAGGCCGATCGAACAGCCACGATATGATCACGGCAGCGACGATCATGATGTCGCGCGAGACCACCAGGATGACGATCCAGCGCGGAATCGCGCCCCAGATGCCCAGCGCCATGTAGATCGAGACCAGCAGCGCCTTGTCGGCGAGCGGGTCGAGCAAGGCGCCGAGCTCGCTCGTCATGTTGAAGCGCTTGGCAAGGAAGCCGTCGACCGCGTCGCTGATACCGGCGATCAGGAAGACGGCGAACGCCACCTCCATTTGGCTCGACACGATGGCCCAGACGATGATCGGGACCAGCATGATGCGGCCCAAAGTAATGATGTTCGGTATACTCACACGGCGCTTCCCGGCACCCGGCCTGACCTCGAATTCGGCCCTTTGGAGGCTGAACCGGTTGATATCTCTACATAGTATACGGCGGCGCGCCATGCGAGCCATTGCGCGTCCCCGGAATTCGACGTAACCAGCCGGAAACCCACTGGAAATCGGGCATGACCGACCGCAAAAACGGCCTCACTTACGCCGATTCAGGCGTCGATATCGATGCGGGCAACCGCTTGGTCGACCTGATCAAGCCGATGGTGCGCGCCACCGCACGTCCCGGCGCCGACGCCGAAATCGGCGGATTCGGCGGCCTGTTCGATCTCAAGGCGGCCGGTTTCAAGGATCCCATCCTGGTGGCCGCGACCGATGGCGTCGGCACCAAGGTCAAGATCGCGATCGAGACCGGCCTGCATGGCGGGATCGGCATCGACCTCGTCGCCATGAGCGTCAACGACCTCGTGGTGCAGGGCGCCGAGCCGCTGTTCTTCCTCGACTATTTTGCCTGCGGCAAGCTCGATCCGGAGGCGACCGCGTCGATCGTGGCCGGTGTCGCCGAAGGCTGCCGCGAATCCGGCTGCGCCCTGATCGGTGGCGAGACGGCCGAGATGCCCGGCCTCTACAAGGACGGCGACTACGACCTCGGCGGCTTTGCCGTCGGCGCCGCGGAGCGGGGCACGCTCTTGCCGCGCAAGGACATTGCTGCCGGCGATGCCGTGATCGGGCTCGCCTCGTCGGGTGTGCACTCCAACGGTTTCTCGCTGGTGCGCAAGATCGTGGAACAATCCGGCCTCGGCTTCGGGGCGCAGGCGCCGTTTGCGCCCGTCATGACGCTCGGCGGCGCGTTGCTGACGCCGACGCGTCTCTACGTCAAATCCTGCCTGCGCGCGATCCGCGAGACCGGCGCGGTGAAGGGGCTTGCCCACATCACCGGAGGCGGCTTCACCGACAACATTCCGCGCGTGCTGCCGAAGCATCTCGGCGTCGGTATCGATCTGGCGCGCCTGCCAGTGCTGCCGGTATTCAAATGGCTGGCCGCGCAGGCGGGCATCGCCGAGCTCGAAATGCTGCGGACCTTCAATTGCGGGATCGGCATGATCGCGATCGTCGAGCCGGACAAGGTCGAAGAGGTCGTCGAGGTCTTCGCCGCTGCCGGCGAGACCGTGGCACAGCTCGGCACCGTGATCCCGGCCGAGGGCGAGCACCGCGTCGTCTATAACGGCCATCTCGATATGGCGCTGTAGTGACCGGCGCTGTGATGAAACGCCGCGTCGCCATCCTGATTTCCGGCCGTGGCTCCAACATGGCTGCGCTGATCAAGGGCGCGGCCGCGCCGGATTTTCCGGCGGAGATTTCGCTCGTCATCTCGAACAAGGCCGATGCGCTTGGGCTGGAAAGGGCCAAAGCGAGTGGCGTGAAGACGCTGGTGATCGAAAGCAAGCCGTTCGGCAAGGACCGCGCCGGCTTCGAGAAGGTGCTGCAAGCAGCGCTCGATCGGCACGGCATCGAGCTGATTTGCCTCGGCGGCTTCATGCGCCTGTTCACGGCCGAATTCACCAAGGCCTGGTACGGGCGGATGCTCAACATCCATCCCTCGCTGCTGCCGTCCTTCCCCGGTCTCGACCCGCACGGCCAGGCTTTGCGCGCCGGCGTCAAGCTGTCCGGCGCGACGGTGCACTTCGTGATCCCCGAGACCGATGCCGGCCCTATCGTGATGCAGGGCGCGGTTCCCGTCAGCGACCACGACACGGCGGACACGCTGTCGGAGCGTATCCTCGAAGTCGAGCACCGCATCTATCCCGCAGCACTGAGCCTGCTCGCGACCGGCAAGGTCCGGATCAAGGGCGATGTGTGCAAAACCGCGGGCAGCGAGCCGTCGGAGAATTTTCTGGTTGCGCCGTTGGTGCGGTGAAGCGCCGTCGCACTCGGAATACTTCTCATCCCAAACAAAAACCCCCGGCATAGCCGGGGGCAACGTCATGATCTCTTGCGCAGACCGCGAGAGAAATCAGGAAACCTTGAGGTTCTCCGCGGATGCCTTGCCGCGGTTCTCCACGAGGTCGTATTCAACCACCTGATTTTCATTGAGGGTCGAGAGTCCGGCGCGCTCGACGGCGGAGATGTGGACGAAGACGTCCTTGTCACTGCCGTTCGGCTTGATGAACCCATAGCCCTTGGTCGGGTTGAACCATTTGACGGTGCCCTTTTGCGGCATCCTCAGTCTCCTCCGCTAGATACAAAAACGACGCGGCCGCTTTTCGCGTGCCACGCCACAAACGGGCTTCCGGTAGTCTGTTCGAGTCTTGAGTCTCAATGTCGCGAAACGCACAGTCGAGCGGCCAATTCCGATTGTGTCGGATATTGCAACATGAAAATCGCCCGTTAGCAAGCCGCGCGCGAATTTCAAGAGCCCGACCGGAGTACCCGACCGCAATTTGCGACCTGTGGCCGCGGAACCACAATCGGAAGCAATGCCTTTGCCTGGACGCGCCAGCCGGTTGACCCTCAGTAACAGTTCGGCACAAATCGCGGCACGCGTGCGCCGCTCCTGTTGCATTTTTGGGCGCCGCCCTTTGCTTCGGGATTTGTCGCCATGTGCTGCATTTCGCAGCCCTCAGAGACACGGCAGGCGATCAGGCTGAACCGCGTCCGTTGGATCGCGGCTGCCGTGGCGTTTGCGCTCATTGTGGTACTCTCGACGACATCAGGCTTTGCGCAAAGTCCGACGCCCACGCCGACCCCGACTCCCACGCCGTCACCGACGCCGATTCCGATGCCGACAGCGACCAATTACGACCAGTCGGCCGGCAACAGCGCGCTCAATCTCGGCTCGAATTTCCTGGAGCGGCTCGGCAACCAGGCATCTGGCGGCATCAACCGGGCGTTTCGGACCAATCCCGGCGGCGGCGGCGCATCGGCGGGCGCAGAAGATCCGCGCTACCGCACCTGGTTCGAGGGCTACGGCATCTCGGTCCGGACAGATGCGCAAGGAGACTTTGTCGGCGACAAGCGCAAGACGTTTGGCGGTGTCGCAGGCTTCGGCGCGCGGCTCGCGCCGGGTGTCAATCTCGGCTTCTCCGTCGACCAGAGCCACACCGACATCGACGTGCCGCTCGCACTTCAGTCTGCGACGCTGGACCTGACGCAACTCGGCTTCAGCGGCTCCGTCGACAAGGGCCCATGGACCTGGGCTTTCGCCCTGGTGCACGGCTTCGGCAAGGTCCGCTCGAGCCGGGATACGGGTCTGGGACTTGCGACCGCGGGTTATCGCGCCGCAGTCGACGGCGCCCTGACCGAGATCAGTTATTACTGGACCAAGGACCAAATGCGCGTCGTACCGAAGGGCGCACTGGAATATGTCCGCGCCACCAGCGTCGCGTTCCAGGAGGTTGGCGGCCTCGATCCACTCAATGTCGGCTCGACGGCGCTCTCGCGCGGGCGGGTCATGATCGGAGCCGAGATCGGGCGCTACTTCATCTTCGACCAGAAGATCCTGGACCTGTCCGCCTATGGCAAGTTCGTCGACAATTTCCATCAGAACCTGGGATCGGTGCAGGTCAGCCTCGGGACCCAGAGCATCGTCGTGCCCGGCATCGGCGAGAGCCGCTACGGCATGGATGCCGGCGCCTCGGCCTCGCTCAGCCTGACCAACACGGCGCGGCTCTACGTCAATTACGACGGCAAGTTCCGCAACGAGCTGACGTCGCACCAGGGCACGGTCGGCTTCGAACATCGGTGGTGAGGCGAAGCCTGCCCGCGTCGGCCCAGAGGAGGATCCGGAGAACTGCGACGCGGTTTTACGAAATGATCATGCTCGAGCTTTAAGTCGGCATTGCCGCGACATATCCCGTCAATCCAAAACCCTCGCGCGCGGCCGTCATCATCGGCGCCAGCGCGTTCGGGTGGATGAATTCGTCGCGGAAACAGGGATGGATCTTGGGGTCGAAGATTTTCTTCAGCCAATCGACCACGATCTTGTGGCGCTCGGAGGCGCGGAATTCCTTGTGATAGGTGAGCCAGAGATCGGCGTGGTGGCTGACGCCGAGATCGACGGCAACAAGCGGGGCGCCGAGCGCGATCGAAACCGTCGGCAGGAATCCGATGCCGGCGCCGCGCTCCACCGCATAGAGCACGCCGACCGAGGAATTGGTCTTGATCCCGACGATGCCCTCGAGCGACTCAAGTCCGAGCACGCGGGCATAAGCGCCGTCGTCGACCTGCGGGGCGCTCTGCTTGATGATGCGGTGGTTCTTCAGCTCGGCCAGGCTCGCCGGCACGCCGTAGAGGTTTTCGTACTCCTTGGACACGAAGGGATAGATGTGCAGCCGGCCGAGCTTGGCGACGATCAGATCGGGATTGGTCGGCGGCTCGAGCTGGATCGCGATATCGGATTCGAGCCGCGCGACGTCGGCCTGTTCCATCGCGCAGCGCAGGTCGACGGTGATCTTGCGATAGGTCTTCTGGAAGTCGATCAGTCGCGGCAGGATCCAGAAATTGCCGGGGCCTTCCGTCACCGCGACGCGCACGGTGCCTGACATATCGTTCGACGATCGCGAAGCACGCCGGAACACGTTGAAGGCATGACGCTCCATGTGCGCGACGTCGGCGATCATCGCGCTGCCTTCGTCGCTGAGCGTGAGCCCGCTCTGGTCGCGCAGGAACAGCTTGCAGTCGATGCTCTCTTCGAGCCGGTCGATCCTGCGCATCAGGGTGGTGGAGGTGAGCCCGAGCTCCTCGGCGGCGTTGCGGAAACTTTTATATTTTGCGCAAGCTAAAAACAGTTTCAAATCGTCCCAGGACATATCCAGGGCTTCTTCACGGTGCTGCATCACCGCAGCACCCCGGTGCAATAACTGTTGCATACGCCTGATCCCCAGCCGCTAAGCTCTTGGTCATAGCGGGGCACGAAAGCCGCAAACGATAGAGGGGTGACATGGGTATGGAAAGGGGCTCGTTTGCCGCAAGGCATGATTTCGACGCGCTGCCGCTCAGTCCGGATGTCGACGTACGTCGCGCCCAATTTTCCGAAATCGCCGCGCTTTCGCAGCTGGCGCACCGGCTGGTGCCGGGCGTTCGGATCGGGGCGACTGAGCTTGCAAAATATTTCGCCTACGATCCCGAGAGCATCCTGACTTTCAGCCGGAAGGGCAACCTCGTCGGGGGCATGGCTTTCCTGTTTCTCAACGATCGCGGGCATGATGCGCTGCTGCTCGACGAGATCTGCCTCACCGCGCCGGAGACGCGCCATCTCGCGTCCGCGAAGGAGGACGTTTCCGCCATCTACATCTGGGCGATCGCTGCGACGGGGCGCGGCGTCGCCGGTCTCGGCAAGGCCGCGGCTCATCTGAGACAGCTAAGGTTTCGCAACGCGGATTGCTATGCGCAGCCGTCAACCGTGGCCGGCCGCGACATCATGAAGGCGACAGGCTTCGAGCCTGTTCCAAGCTTCCAACCCGACCTGTGGTGCTACGAGCGGCCCTGGCATCGGCAGCCGATGCGCATGCCGGGCGCGATCATTCAAGCAAGGAGTTTTGCAGATGCACGGTACTAGGATTCCGCTCGCGAAGCCCGATTCCCGCGCCATCACCATTCGCCTCGCGCGCGATCTCAGCGATCTCATGCTGGTCACCTCGATCCGCTCAGCCGTCTATCTCGCCGAGCAGGATTGCCCGTTCGATGAGGAGTTCGACGGCAACGACATGGTCGCCGCGCATTTCATCGGCTATGTCGGCAACGAGCCTGCGGGCTGTCTGCGGGTGCGGTTCTTCGGCGATTTCGCCAAGGTGGAACGGCTTGCGGTGCGGCACCAATATCGGCGCTCGCGTGTCTCGTTCAAGCTGGTACAAGCGAGCGTCGACTATGTGAAGCGCAAGGGCTTTCGCAAGATTTACGGCCAGGCGCAGGACCGCCTGGTCGATTTCTGGGCCCATTTCGGCGCCAAGCCGCTTGGTCACAATCGCAAGATCACCTTTTCCGACTTCTCCTACACGGAAATGCTGCTGGAGATCGAACCGGGCCCGGATGCCATTACGCTGGACAGCGATCCGTACGTGATCATCCGCCCCGAGGGCGATTGGGACCGGCCGGGCGTGCTCGACGCCTCGGCAGGACGGGCCGTGACGTCGCCGCTGCGGGACGTCGCGCTCGCTGGCCGTTGAAACTGGTGCAGCTGCGCGCAAAACCATGCTGGTTTCCATCACCGACGATCCGCCGATCCTGGTCTGCGCGGATCTCCAGGTCGAATACCTGACCCCCGGACGTCGCCACGTCATCCTCGACGGCGATGCCGCGACCGCGCGCTGCGTGGAACTGCTGACGTTCTGGCGCGACAATCTCTGGCCGGTGATGCATCTGAAGCGCATCGCGCAGGCGGCCTGGTTCAATCCGGCATCCAAGCTGACCGATTGGATCGCGGAGGCGAAGCCGCGGCCGGGAGAGATGACGTTCGAGCACCCGCTGCCGTCGGCCTATAGTTCGGCGCGTTTTGTGGACTACATGTCCAATATCCGCAATGTCCGTTGCGTGCTCGCGGGCTTTTCCCTGGACGAAACTGTCCTGGCCACCGCTATCGACGGGTTTCACCGCAGTCATCGCTACCAGGTGGTGGCCGACGCCGTCGCCTGCCGGCAGCCGGGAACTGGCGATGCCGCCGCCTACAAGCATGCGGTAGTGAATGTGATCGGGAATTTTGCTACAATCCAGTCCAGCGCCGAACTGATCAGAACCAGCGGCGCCGTTGCGGTGTAGGCGGCCGCAATCGACGGATGGAGTGGGACATTGTCACGGGGAGATCAGCTCGAGGAGCTGGCAAGCGACCTGTCGCGTGCCGCCGAGGCGGCGCGCCGTCTTGGTCTGCCCACGACGGTGTATCTGCTCTCGATGGCGCTGGTGGAGGTGCGGGAAGCCGCCGCCGCCGACAGCGACGGGAATGACGACGGCGCGGCGTGACAGCTGCCCGATGTGCGGCTTTGTGCAACGCTGCTGAGCGCTTGCTGCCGACGAATTGACGTTGCAAGTTTTGCGCGGTGGCAATAGCCAAGGAGCTGGATCATCGAGTGATGACGCTGGCCGCGCCGGCGACGTGACGCTTTCAAGGATGCCTGCAAATGTCCATGCTGCCCAATTCGCAAGAGGCCCGGGATGTGGCCTACCAGCTCCATCCTTACACCAACGCGCGCGCCCATCAGCAGGCCGGTCCCCTGGTGATCGAACGCGGCGAGGGCCCTTACGTGTTCGACGCCTCGGGCAAGCGCTATTTCGAGGCGATGGCAGGCCTGTGGAGCGTCGGGCTCGGCTTCAACGAGAAGCGGCTGGTCGAGGCTGCGCACAAGCAGATGCAGGCGCTGCCGTTCTATCACACGTTCTCCGCCAAATCGCACGGGCCCTCGATCGATCTTGCCGAGAAGCTGGTCGCGCTCGCGCCTGTTACGATGAGCAAGGTGTTCTTCACCAATTCCGGCTCGGAGGCCAACGACACCGTTCTGAAGTTGATTGCCTATCGCTCCAACGCGCTCGGCCAGCCACAGCGCAAGAAGGTGATCAGCCGGATGCGCGCCTATCACGGCGTCACCATCGCGTCCGCCAGCCTCACCGGCCTGCCGAACAACCACCGCTCTTTCGACTTGCCGCTCCCGAACATCCTGCACACGGGCTCACCGCATTTCTACAAGGACGGCGCGCCCGGGGAGAGCGAGGAAGCCTTCGCAACGCGGCGAGCCGAGGAGCTCGATGCGCTGATCCAGAAGGAAGGCCCGGACACGATCGCGGCGTTCTTCGGTGAGCCGGTGATGGGCGCAGGCGGCGTCATCGTGCCGCCGGCGACCTATTGGGACAAGATCCAGAAGGTTTTGAACAAGTACGACATCCTGTTGGTCGCCGACGAGGTCATCTGCGGCTTCGGCCGCACCGGCAAGATGTTCGGCTGCGAAACCTACGGCATCAAGCCCGACGCGATCGTGGTCTCAAAGCAGATCACCTCGAGCTATTTTCCGCTGTCGGCCATCATGATGAACGCTCGCATGTTCGAGCCGATCGCCGATGAGAGCAACAAGATCGGCGTGCTCGGCCACGGCTTCACCGCGGGTGGCCATCCGGTCGGATCGGCGATTGCGCTGGAGAATCTGAAAATCATCGAGGAGCGGGGCCTGGTTGCGCACGCCGCCGAGCTCGGTGGCTACATGCAAGGCAAGCTGCGTGAACTCACCAGCCATCCGCTGGTCGGCGAGGTCCGCGGTGTCGGCATGATCGCTGCGATCGAACTTGTGCTGGACAAGGCGCGCAAAACCGCGGCGGCAACGCCGGGCGCCGTCGGCGGCATGGCCAGCCGCATGCTGCAGGAACGCGGCGTGATCTCGCGCAACATGCTCGACGCCATCGCCATCTGCCCGCCGCTGATCGTCACCAAGGCCCAGATCGACGAACTGGTCGCGGCGATTTCAGGTGTGTTGGACGACATGAAGCCGGAAGTGGCGAAGCTGACGCCGGCGTAGGGGGAAGCTTTCAGCTTTCACCTCGTCATTGCGAGGAGCGAAGCGACGAAGCAATCCAGACTGACTCCGAGGAAAGATTCTGGATTGCTTCGCTGCGCTCGCAACGACGATGTGGCGAGAGCCAGGCATCGGGCCTATTCCGCCCGCTGAACCCCGATCACGCGGCCTTTCTCGACCGCCAGCGCCAGCTCGCCGCGCTTCAGTTTCAGGGCGGCCTCGCCGAACAGCTCGCGGCGCCAGCCGCGTAGCGCCGGCACGTCGGCCTCGTCGTCGGCCGCGATCTCCTCGAGATCGTCGACGGTCGCAATCACCTTGCTGGCGACCGCATGGCGCTCCGCGGTCATGCGCAGCAGCACCTTCAACAGCTCGACGATCGCGGCGCCATTGTTGTTGTTGCGCGGCTTTTCCAGCTTCGGCAGCGTGGCGTGATCGCGCGCCAGCCCGCGCTCGACGGCGGCGACGATGTCGGCGCCCCATTTGGATTTCTCAAAACCCTTCGGCACCGAGCGCAGGTTTGCGAGCTTCTCGATCGTATTCGGCGCGTGGGTTGCGATGTCGCTGACGGCCTCGTCGCGCAGCACGCGGCCGCGCGGCACATCGCGGCTCTGCGCCTCCTGCTCGCGCCAGGCGGCGACCTCCATCAGGACCGCGAGGTCCTTGGGCTTGCGCACCCGCGTCTTGAGCCGTTCCCAGGCGCGCTCGGGGTGGAAGTCGTAGGTCTTGGGCGAGGTCAGGACCTCCATCTCGATCGAGACCCATTCGCTGCGCCGGCGCTTCTTGAGGTCGGCATCGAGCGCTGCGAACACGTCGCGCAGATGCGTGACGTCGGACACGGCGTAATGCATCTGCTCCTTGGTCAGCGGCCGGCGCGACCAATCGGTGAAGCGGTGGGTTTTGTCCGGGCGGTGTCCGGTGACCTTCTCGACCAGCGCGTCGTAGGCGATGCTGTCGCCGTAGCCGAGCACCATGGCCGCGACCTGGGTGTCGAACACCGGGTGCGGAATGATGTTGGCCTGGTGCCAGATGATCTCGATGTCCTGGCGGGCGGCGTGGAAGACCTTCAGTACAGCCTCATTGGCCATCAGCTCGAAGAACGGCTTGAGGTCGATGCCCGCGGCCAGGGTGTCGATGACGATCGCTTCCTCGGCGCTGGCCATCTGCACCACGCACAGCAGCGGGTAATAGGTGGTCTCGCGCAGGAACTCGGTATCGACGGTAATGACGGGGTGCTTGGCCAACCGGCTGCAGGCAGCCGCAAGGTCAGCGGTGGTGGTAATCAAATCCATGAACGGCCCATGACAAGTCCATCAGCCGTTCTGCCGAAAGCGCTGTGATGTCAAGGGGCTCGAAGCGAATTCGAGCCTTGCATTTGGGCCGGAATCGCATTTTCCGACGAAAATCCTATTCGTAGCGGACCCGCCGGGAGGGTTTGCGCGCGCAAGGCAGTGCCACCACGACCACGCACATGGCGACCAGCGCCAGCCCCAGGAACTCGAAAACCAATAGATCCACGGCAAAACCCCTCAGAAACATTGCTAAACTTGTCTGGGGCGAATTGAGGGTCTGTTAATTCTCGTGGTTACCGGCGGCGGGCCGGGCCGGATGGTGGACGCGGGGTTAACGGGGGCGACCGTCCAAAACGAAATCGGCGCCCCGCAGGACGGGGCGCCGACGTTCGTTTGACGTTGCAGCAGGCCTTACGGCAGCTTCAGCGACGTCTCCGCGTTGTACGGCTTGAGCGTCTCGTCGGCGGCCTTCTGGGCGGCGACGAGGGCTTCCTTCGGCTGCTTCTTGCCGTTGAGAACCAGCATCACCTCGTCCTCCAGCGTCTTGCGCACCGGCACGGTCTTGTAGGTCGCGAACCAGGGCTTGGCGACGTCGAGCTGCTCGACGGCGGTCTTGGCGTCCGGGTTCTTGTTCAGGAATTCGACCATGTCAGGCGTCTTGTAGGCGGCCATGTTGGGCGCGAAATAGCCGGTGGCGCGGCTCCACCAGCCGCTCTTCTCGGGCGAGGTCATCCACTTGATCAGGGTCCAGGCGGCCTTCTGCTTGTCGGCTTCCTGTCCCGCGGGAACGATCAGCGAGGCGCCGCCGATCGGCACGGCGTTGCGGACGTTGCGCGGGATGAAGGCGACCTTGTAGGCGAACTTGGCGTTGTCACGCACATAGGTCAGCGAGCCCGTCGAGAGCATCATCATTGCGGCGTTGCCGGAGATGAAGGAGGTGCTGACGGCAGGGCCGGGCGTCGCGCCGGGCGGGTGAACCTTGTGCTTGGTGACGAGGTCGTTCCACCAGGTCAGCGCGCCCAGCATCGAGGGCGTGTCGTAATAGACCTCGCCGCCGAACTCCTCGTTGTAGTAGCGCCCGCCATTGGTCATGGTGAGGGTTTCCATCATCCAGCCGCAATAGTCGTAGGCGCAGGGGATCGCGATACCCCATTGGGTCACCTTGTCACCCTCGCGCTTGGTGAGCTTCTTGGCCCAGTCGGTCAATTCGGCCCAGGTCTGCGGCGGCTTGCTCGGATCGAGGCCCGCTTCCTTCGCCTTGTCGGCATTGATGTAGAGCAGCGGCGTCGAATTATGGAATGGCACGCCATAGACCGAGCGGTTGATCACCGCGTTGCCCTGCAGCGCCGGAAAGAACTGGCCCAGAAACTGCTCCTTGGTGGTGCCGTCGGCGGCGATCAGGGGATCGAGGTTTGTGAGCTCGTTCTCGATCTGCATATCGAGCAGAAAGTTCGCCGACATGATCACCGCAGCCGGCGGCTTGCCGGCCTTGATCGAGGCGCGCGTCTTGATCAGCGTGTCGTCATAGGAACCGGTGTAGACGGCGGTCGCCTTGATGTTCGGATGTCCCTCGTTGAATTCCTTGATCAGGGTGCCCATGTCGCGGGCGAGCTTGCCGTCGACGGGGACGGGGAAGAACAGGTCGATCTCGGTCGGGCCTTCGGCCAGCGCCGGGAAGGTGAGGGCGCTTGCCAAAGTGCCTGCAATGGCAAAACCAAGCATGAGCCTGCGGGAAAACAGCATCGAGAAATCTCCTATTTGATGCCTGAGGTGACGAAAGAGCTGATGAAGCGTTTCTGGAAGATCAGGAAGGTGACGAGCAGCGGCGCGATCACCATCAGCGTGCCCGCGGCAATGGTGCCCCAGGCCTGCGTGCCTTCCGCGGTCGCGGTGAACACGGAGAGCCCGACCGTGAGCGGCCGCTTGTCCGGCGAATTGATCACCATCAGCGGCCACAGGAAGTCGTTCCAATGGCTGGTCACGGAGATGATGGCAAAGGCCGAGAAGCTCGGCATCGACAGCGGCACGTAGATGTGGCGGATGCGCTGGAGCAGGCTGGCGCCGTCGATCAGGGCAGCGTCTTCCAGCTCGGTCGGTATCGCCTCGAACGCTTGCCGCATCAGGAAGGTGCCGAAGGCGGAAGCGAAGAACGGCATCATCACGCCGGTGAGCGTGTCGTAGAGGCCGAGCTGCGCCACCAGGCTCAAATTTGGCACGATCAGCAGCACCGGCACCAGCATCAGCTGCATCAGGAACAGATAGAAGATCAGCGATTTTCCGGCGAAGTCGAGCCGCGCAAAGGCAAAGCCCGCCAGTGTGATCGTGAAGACCTGCACCAGGAGAATGCCGGTGCAGATGATGATGGTGTTGAGGGTGTAGCGCGGGAAATCGCCGATGTCCCAGGCGTCCCTGACGTTGTCGAGCGTCGGCTTCAGGCTCGGCATCAGCTCGGCCATGAGGTTGATGCCGTCGGATGCCGGGCGCAGCGTCGCCACACCCATCCACAGGAACGGGATCAGCCAGACCACCGCGAGCAGCACGGTCAGCGCAAAGCCGAGCTTTGGCGTGATCTCCCGGCGGGTGGCGAGCGGGGCGTCCCTGAACAGACGGTCGAACAGCCTCATGACCCGCCCTCGCGGTTTGCCATCGTCCGGAAGGAGAGCGCGGTGAGGCCCATCAGCGCCGCAAGCGTCAGCAGTGTCGCTGCCGAAGCCTTGCCGATGTCGTAGTGCTCGACCGCCTGTTGGTAGATGTAGAACAGCACGAGATTGGTCGCGTTGGATGGGCCGCCCTTGGTCATGACGAAGACGTGGTCGACCTGCGTGACCGCGTTGAGTGTGGCGATGACCGTGACGAACAGGAAGGTGGGCTTGAGCTCCGGCAAGATGATGTGGCGCAGCCGCTGGTACGGCCCGGCGCCGTCGAGATGGGCGGCTTCCATGACATCTTCCGGCACCGCCTGGAGGCCGGCCAGGAAGAACAGCATGTAGTAGCCGGCGTTCTTCCAGATCGTGATGACCATGATCGCGTAAAGCGCGATGTCGGAATCGCCGAGCCAGTTCGGCAGCACCGGAAGCAGGCTGCCGATGTAATAGTCGAGCAGCCCGACATTGGGCAGGAAGATGAACAGGAATAGCGCGGAGGCCGCGACCATCGGAATCAGCACCGGCAAAAACAGCGCGGCGCGCAGCGCACTGGTGACGGCGTTGGTGCGCGCCAGCGCCAGCGCGAACAGCAATGCGAGGGCGATGCTCGGGACCGCGGTGCCGACGGCATAGACGAGATTGTTGACGACCGCGCCGGTGAAGGCGGGATCCGCAAGCACCGCTGCGATGTTGTCGAGACCGACGAAACGGACCGGCGCCCTGGGCGTGGCGCGCTGGTACAGCGCGTCGACGAGCACGCGGCCCATCGCACCATAGGTGAACAGCGCGAGGAAGACGAGCGAGGGCAGCAGCAGGAGATAGGCCGGCAGCGAGGTCTTGAAGCGGTGAGAGAACCGCTTCAGGACACGCAGGCGCGGCGCCGCCGAGGCCGCGACCGGGAGAGCCGCGGGTTCTGCGAAGCTCATCTCATCGCGCCGGGAAATTGAGCGCATAGTCGCGGCCGTCCACTCCCGCCGGTGGTTCGAAGGGAAAGCGCAGACTGCTGTCGAGGAAGTCGTGGCTGTGCACGACCAGGTTCTCGCCGTCGATCAGCACCACGCCGTAGGCCGGCGGCTCATGGCTGGCGAGATGCTCGGCTGCGGCAGCGTCGAGCTCGAACCAGACCTGGTGGTTGGTGCCGCGAAGCGTCGAGAACGGGATCTTGCCGTAGCTGCCGAAGATCGGCCGGTGCACGTGGCCGAAGAAGAGGTGGCGGATGCGCGAGCGGTAGGGCGCGATCACTTCGGCGAACTCGGCGCTCTGCGCCAGCGCGATCTCGTCCATCGCGTGCACGCCGACCGGGAACGGCGGATGGTGCATGAAAACGACGAACGGCATGTCGGCTGGCGCAGCGGCCAGCGTGCTCACGAGCCAATCGAGACGCTTGGCACACATCTCTCCGGCGTGGCTGGTTTCGTCCAGCGTGTCCAGAAACACGAACAGACCGTGCTCGGTGGTGCGCGTGCCCTGCACGAAACCGTTCGGATCGCGCGGGGCGGACCTCAAGCCGTCCAGACAGGCGACACGGCGGTCGTGATTGCCGACCATGGCGATGTAGGGGATTTTCAACGCCGCCATTGCGTCGGCGAAATTGGCGTAAGATTCAGCCTCGCCCCAATGGGTGAGGTCGCCGGTCACGACCGCGAAGGCCGCATCTACGTGATGCTTGTTGATGTCGGCAATCGCAGCGTCCAGTCGGGCGCGCGGGTCGAGGCCATACAGCTTCAGCCCGGGGTTCGCGAGATGCGTGTCGGTGATGTGGATGAATTTGAAGGGCATGGCGCGCTTGTCAGGACCGTTGGAGGATGGGCGCCTCCGGCAAGACAGCCCTGACAGGCCGTTAGAGCGCGAGTGTTTCAGTTTGATGACAGCGGTTCCCGAGGCGCGAGGCGTCCACAAGCTCGGCTCGGTAGGGTCGATTAGCCGAAGGCGTAATCCACAACTGTGAGCCAACTTCAAGTTGTGCTATTGCTGCTCTAACGAGTGGCAATCTCAACATGACAGGCGAGTTCGGTGAGCGGGCTTGATGATCGCGGCCGCGTCAGTCGTAGGGTGGATTAGCGAAGCGTAATCCACCTCTTCACTTTCCGCTTGTTGAGAGAGAGGGGGTGGATTACGCCTTCGGCTAATCCACCCTACGCACCAAGTTCGTAGCTACGTCCCGCAGAACGTCTGCAGCACTCGCTGCTCTGGCAGCGGGGGATCGGCGTAGGCGGCGTAATCCGGCTGGTTCTCGAACGGCTTTGCCAGCACCTTCACCAGCTCCTCGAACGGCGCGTAGTCGTCATCGTTGACCGCCGCCTGGATCACGGCCTCGACGCGGTGGTTGCGCGGGATGAACATCGGGTTGACGGCGTGCATGGTGGCTTGCCGTTCGGCTGCGGTTTGCGGCTCAAGCGCCGTGCGCTCGCGCCAGCGCCTGGCCCATTCATCGATCCCCCCGGGGTCCATGAACTGGGAGCGTGCATCGTCGGCAGCCGGATCACCAGCGGCGTCACCAAGCTTGCGGAAGGTGAGGGTGAAGTCGGCCTGGTTCTTGGCCATGGCGTCGAGCAGGTCCTGGATCAGCGCATCGTCGCCATCGCGTTCCGTGAACAGGCCGACCTTCTTGCGCAGGCCCGCCTGATAGGCGTCGCTGAACGTCTCGGAGAAGGCGCCGAGAATGTCCTGGGCTTCCGCGACCGCCTTTTCCTGATCGTCGGAGAACAGCGGCAGCAGGCATTCGGCCAGCCGCGTCAGATTCCACAGCGCGATGCGCGGCTGGTTGGCATAGGCGTAGCGGCCCATCTCGTCGATCGAGGAAAACACCTGCGCCGGATTATAGGAATCCATGAACGCGCACGGACCGTAATCGATGGTCTCGCCTGATATCGATGAGTTGTCTGTGTTCATCACGCCGTGGATGAAGCCGACCAGCAGCCAGCGTGCGACGAGATCGGCCTGGCGCGCGACGACGCCGGACAGCAGCGCGTGATAGGGCCGCTCGGCGCCGAGCAGCTCCGGATAGTGGCGGGCGATCACATGGTCGGCGAGCCTCCGGATCGCATCGGTGTCGCGGCGGACCGCGAAGAACTGGAAGGTGCCGACGCGGATGTGGCTCGAGGCGACGCGGGTCAGCACCGCGCCGGGCAGCGCGGTTTCGCGGATGACGTGCTCGCCGGTGACGACGGCAGCGAGTGAGCGCGTCGTCGGGATGCCCAGCGCGAACATCGCCTCGCTCACGATATATTCACGCAGCACCGGCCCGAGCGCGGCACGGCCGTCGCCGCGGCGGGAGAACGGCGTGGGTCCCGAGCCCTTGAGCTGAATGTCGCGGCGGATGCCGTCCTTGTCGATGACTTCGCCGAGTAGCACCGCCCGTCCGTCGCCCAGCTGGGGCACGAACTGTCCGAACTGATGGCCGGCGTAGGCCATGGCGATGGGATCGGCGCCGGCGGGAACCGTTTTGCCGGCCAGAATTTCGGCCCCCTCAGGGGTCTCCAGCACGTCAGGATCGAGCCCGAGCTGGACCGCCAGCGGCCGGTTCAGCTTGATCAGCCGGGGCGCCGCCACCGGCGTCGGTGCGACCCGGGCGAAAAAGCTGTCCGGCAGCGCCGAATAGGAGTTCTGGAACGGGAAATGGACTGTCATGGCCTCAAGATAGGCGTGGAACGCCTGATGGCAAAGGCTTGAGCCCGGATTGGGCAAAAATGGGCACTTCCAGCCGAAAACGGGCCGTTCCCTTGGTTGCCGCCCTCCGCCTCGTCGGGTAAACCCTGCCGCAACTTTCGCATAGGGCCATTCGCCCTATCGATTCGATCCTCCGACATTGAATTTGGGACGACCATGCATCGCTACCGGTCACATACATGCGGCGCGCTCCGCGAGAGCAACATCGGCGAGACGGTCCGCCTTTCAGGCTGGGTCCATCGCGTTCGCGACCATGGCGGCGTGCTGTTCATCGACCTGCGCGACCATTACGGCCTGACCCAGTGCGTGGTCGATCCGGACTCGCCGGCGTTCTCGCAGGCCGAGAAGCTGCGTTCGGAATTCGTGGTCAAGATGGACGGCAAGGTCCGCCGCCGCCCCGAAGGCACCGACAATGACGATTTGCCGACCGGCAAGATCGAGATCTATGTCAGCGACATCGAAGTGCTGGGCCCGGCCGGTGATTTGCCACTGCCGGTGTTCGGCGACCAGGAATATCCCGAGGACATCCGCCTGAAGTACCGCTTCCTCGACCTGCGCCGCGAGAAGCTGCACCAGAACATCATGACGCGCGTCGAAATCATCAAGTCGATGCGCCGGCGCATGGAGGGGCAGGGCTTCTTCGAGTTCAACACGCCGATCCTGACCGCGTCCTCGCCGGAGGGCGCGCGCGACTTCCTGGTGCCGTCGCGCATCCATCCCGGCAAGTTCTACGCGCTGCCGCAGGCGCCGCAGCAGTACAAGCAGCTCTTGATGATGTCGGGCTTCGATCGCTACTTCCAGATCGCGCCCTGCTTCCGCGACGAGGACCCGCGCGCGGATCGTCTGCCGGGCGAATTCTACCAGCTCGACGTCGAAATGAGTTTTGTGACTCAAGAGGACGTCTTCTCGGCTATGGAGCCTGTCATCACCGGCGTGTTCGAGGAGTTCGCCAAGGGCAAGCCGGTGACCAAGGGCTGGCGCCGGATTCCGTTCGCGGAAGCCTTGCGCAAGTACGGCTCCGACAAGCCGGACCTGCGCAATCCGATCGAGATGCAGGACGTCTCCGAACACTTCCGCGGCTCCGGCTTCAAGGTGTTCGCGCGCATGTTGGAGGACCCCAAGAACCAGGTGTGGGCGATCCCGGCGCCGGGCGGCGGTTCTCGCGCCTTCTGCGACCGCATGAATTCCTGGGCGCAGGGCGAGGGACAGCCGGGCCTTGGCTACATCATGTGGCGCGAGGGCGGCGAAGGTGCCGGTCCGCTCGCCAACAACATCGGTGCTGAGCGCACCGCCGCGATCCGCGCGCAGATCGGCGTGAAGGAAGGCGATGCCGCCTTCTTCGTCGCCGGCGATCCCGACAAGTTCTGGAAGTTCTCAGGCTTGGCCCGCAACAAGGTCGGCGAGGAGTTGAACCTCACCGACAAGGAGCGGTTTGAGCTGGCCTGGATCGTCGACTTCCCGATGTACGAGTACAACGAAGAGGACAAGAAGGTCGACTTCTCGCACAACCCGTTCTCGATGCCGCAGGGTGGCCTCGATGCCTTGAAGGGCCAGGACCCGCTGACCATCAAGGCGTTCCAGTACGACATCACCTGCAACGGCTACGAGATCGCCTCGGGCGGCATCCGCAACCACGTGCCGGAAGCGATGGTGAAGGCGTTCGAGATCGCCGGCTATGGCGAGCAGGAAGTCGTCGATCGCTTCGGCGGCATGTACCGCGCCTTCCAGTACGGCGCGCCGCCGCATGGCGGCATGGCCGCCGGCGTTGACCGCATCGTCATGCTGTTGTGCGGCACCAACAATCTGCGCGAGATCTCGCTGTTCCCGATGAACCAGCAGGCCATGGACCTCCTGATGGGCGCGCCGTCGGACGCCACCCCCAAGCAGCTCCGCGAGCTGCATGTGAAGGTGAATTTGCCGCAGAAGTGAGCGGGTGCCCCGGACGCAGCGCAGCACGTAGTGATGCGCTGCTGAGCCGGGGCCCAGTCTCAGCGATCAGCAAGCTTCTGGATCCCGGCTCTGCGTCGCGTCATTGCATGCCGCGACGCGTCCGGGACACGAGATCAAACTACAGCCCCGTCGACGCCTCGATCCTGAACTGCGCAAGCGCGCTCTGTGGGTCGGTTTGCAAGAGCTGCATCAATTGCATCAGTGGTGCCTTGGCGCGTGGGGACAGCTTAATGGAAAGCGTCTGGCCCGGCGTCTCGACGAAGCGGGCGATCGCGTCCACGGCCGCGTTCGCATCCGGATTGACGGAAGCAACTTGCTCCCGTTTAGCCTTGATGCTCTCGACGATCGCCTGGCGTGCGGTATCGCGGCTGACATTCTGCATGCGCGCGAACTGCGCCGCGACGAGATCGACGACGCCGCTATCGCGCAATGAGAATTCGAGCGTGCCCGCCTCGATCCGGGCCGCTTGGCCAATGAGCTGGGCTGGATCGGCCGAAAACACCTCGCGTGATACGTTGCCGAGCGCGATACGCAGTTGCGCTCTTGCGATCCCTCCGATGTCGAGGGTCGCAGGCGTCAGAGCGAAGCTGTTGGACTGTTCGGTCCAGGCAGCGCCGAGATCGAGGTCGATCGCGAGCTTGTCGATCCCGCTGGCAATCAATGGAATCTGTTTTGGGTCGGATGGATCGACCGGCGTCACAAATTTGGCAACCACATGCGCCTTGCTCGGGATCGAGCCGACCATCTGTCCCCAGTCCAGGCTCAGTGTGTGGATCATGACCAGCTTCTTGGTGGTCTTGAACGGCGCCGTCACGCCCTTGATCTCCGCGCCTGCGAGCACGCCGAACAGCCCGAGCATCTGATCCGGCGAGGGCGCCCGCCCGGGAGTGGTGAGGCTTGCTGCCCAGCGCATCAAATTCGCCGTGCTGAAGGATTTCAGCGCGAAGCGCTCCATCTTGAACTGTCCCTGCGGAGACGGCGTGTCGACACCTTCGACCGCGAACTCGCCGTCGCGATATCGGATGGCATTAACCGTGGCCGTTCCTTGCGGCGTGCCGACCGACATCTTGCCGATTTCGGCCTTACCGATGCGAAGACCCTCATAGACTCCGGCGAGCTTCTCCAGCAGCTCGCGTGCCTCTGCCGGCGTCGGCGGGGCCGATTGATCCCGTGGCAGCGCAGCAAATATCTCGGCCAGCCGGAATTTCGAGGGCTGGACGGCGATGTCTTCCATGGTGAAGCCGTCGATATCCACTCGCAGTCCCTGTGCCGATTTGAGCGCATAGGGGCCTGTCGAGACCTGCCGGTAGACCCGGCGGTAGCTGTCGTCGTTGGCCGTCTGCGGATCGAGCGCGGCGAGGATCGCGCTCGCGTCGAAATCGTTGACGATGATGTTCGACAATTCGCCAGTCAGCTTGTCCGGTTTGCCGGGCTGCTTCACGTCGACCGAGATCACGGCGCGGTCCGACTTCATCGCGTCGATCTTGCCGTGCTTCAGGTTCTGGATCGCCAGTCCGGAATAGGTGACCTCGCCGCTGCCGGCGGTGCCGGAATCGAAGCTGATCGTGAGGGTCGGGGCCGTGAGCGACGATGCAGCGACACTCGCATATTGGCCGAGCACGTAGCGGTACACGTCGACCAGCGAGCCGTCCGCCGGCACCTGACCCGCGTGAACAGGACCGGCATAGTCGCGCATGACCAGTTGCGGGATCTTGTACGCGACCTTCAGCTTGGCAGCGCCGATCTGGTCCAGCGCAACCTCGAGCCCGGTGATATCGATTCGTCGGCCGAAAACCTCGTCTCGTCGATCCGGCGAACGCCCGTGCCCTTGATCGCGGCGATCCTGATCTGCGCCTGCGGCTCCTTGCCGGGCGTAACCGCGATGTCCTCGATCGTGAGGGTGCGCGTGGGCAGATCGAAGGCGATCTTGCCGTAACTAGCCTTGCCGCCTTGCTTGCGGATTTGCTCGAACGCGGCCTCCACCTCGGAGGTGGTGCGATGCTGGACGTAGAGATTGAAGCCGAACCATCCGCCGGCGGCCACCGCGGCCACCACGATCAGGCCGATCAGGATTCTCTTCATTCCCGGCTCCAGTTGCTCGCGTTGCAGCACGCAACCTGCCATATTCGCAAAGCAATGCGCGGTCCAGGGAAAGTGAACGCTATCAGATATTTGACGGCGCGCCCTGTTGATGGGGCCGCAATCGGATGTTGCCACCGGGGCGCCCGGCGTGCTTCATCCCGTTTCCATGACCCGGAAATACCACCGGAAGGCGGGCCGGTCAGGACAACGTAGTTTGAGGCCGGTAACGCGAGGCGAGACACCGCATGTCGTCTTATTCCGATGATCTCCACCAGGCGGCGCTCGCCTATCACCGTCTGCCGCGCCCCGGAAAGCTCGAGATTCAGGCGAGCAAGCCGCTCGCCAACCAGCGTGACCTCGCGCTGGCCTATTCTCCCGGCGTCGCCGCCGCCTGCATGGAGATCGCCAAGAATCCGGCGGAAGCGGCGACGCTGACGATCCGCTCCAATCTGGTCGCCGTGGTTTCGAACGGCACCGCCGTGCTCGGCCTCGGCAATATCGGTCCGCTGGCCTCGAAGCCGGTGATGGAGGGCAAGGCGGTCCTGTTCAAGAAATTTGCCGGTATCGACGTGTTCGACATCGAGATCGCGGCCGATACCATCGAGCGCGTGGTCGAGACGGTGGCCGCGCTCGAGCCGACCTTCGGCGGCATCAATCTCGAGGACATCCGCGGACCGGAATGCTTTGAGATCGAGGCGCAGCTCAAGGAGCGCATGAAGATCCCGGTCTTCCATGACGACCAGCATGGCACCGCGATCATCGTCGCCGCCGCGATCACCAATGGCCTGCGCCTGAACGGCAAGAACCTGTCGGACGTCAAGATCGTGGCATCGGGAGCAGGGGCCGCAGCGCTCGCGACACTGAACCTGCTGGTGTCGATGGGCGCGCAGCGCAAGAACATCTGGGTCTGCGACATCGACGGCCTCGTTCACGAAGGTCGCAACACCACGATGGACCGTTGGAAGGCGGTCTATGCGCAGAAGACCGACAAGCGCACCCTCGCCGACGTCATCGGCGGCGCCGACATCTTCATCGGCCTCTCCGCACCGGGCGTGCTCAAGCCCGAGATGGCCAAGGCGATGGGCGACAAGCCGCTCATCATGGCGCTCGCGAATCCGACGCCGGAGATCATGCCGGAGGAGGCGCGCAAGGTGCGTCCCGACGCCATGATCTGCACCGGCCGCTCCGATTTTCCGAACCAGGTCAACAACGTCCTGTGCTTTCCCTTCATCTTCCGCGGCGCGCTCGATGTCGGCGCCAGCGCCATCAACGAGGAGATGAAGCACGCCGCCGTCGAGGCCATCGCGCAGCTCGCGCGCGAGGCGCCGTCCGATGCGGTCGCGCAAGGCTTCGATACCGGCGAGACGCAAGGGTTTGGCCCGGGCTCGCTGATCCCGAGTCCTTTTGATCCGAGGTTGATCCTGCGCATCGCGCCGGCGGTGGCGAAGGCCGCGATGGAATCGGGCGTTGCGACCCGGCCCATCACCAATTTCGACGAGTACACCGCGCTGCTCGAGCGCTTCGCGTTCCGCTCCGGCCTCGTCATGAAGCCGATGTTCGCGAAGGCCAAGACCCAGCCGGTGCGGGTGATTTACGCCGAAGGCGAGGACGAGCGCGTGCTGCGCGCGACCCAGGTGGTGCTGGAAGAAAAGCTGGCGACGCCGATCCTGGTCGGACGTCCGTCGGTGGTCGAGGCGCGCATCAAGCGCTTCGGCCTGTCGATCAAGGCCGGCAAGGACTTCGACCTCGTCAATCCCGAGGACGATCCGCGCTACCGCTCCTACGTGCAATCCTATGTCGAGGTCGCCGGCCGCCGCGGCGTCACGCCGGACGCGGCGCGCACGGTGGTGCGCACCAACAACACCGTCATCGCGGCGCTCGCGGTGGTGCGCGGCGAGGCGGACGCCATGCTCTGCGGCGTCGAGGGCCGCTACATGAGCCATCTGCGCCATGTCCGCGAGATCGTCGGCTTCACGCCGGGGATCAGCGACTATGCGGCGCTGGCGCTGCTGATCACGAGCAAGGGCGCCTTCTTCATCGCCGACACCCAGGTGCGGCCCAATCCGAGCGCCGAAGAGCTCGCCGAGATCGCCTCGCTCGCGGCGGTCCACGTCCAACGCTTCAACATCAAGCCGAAGATCGCCTTCGTCTCGCATTCGGATTTCGGCAGCTACGACACGGAATCCTCGCGCAAGATGCGCCGGGCGACCCAGCTCCTGAAGGAGAAGCATCCGGAGCTCGAGGCCGACGGCGAGATGCAGGGCGACACCGCGCTCTCGGCCGCTGCGCGCAAAATGGTGCTGCCGCACTCCAACCTCGAGGGCGAGGCCAACATCATGATCATGCCAAGCCTCGACACCGCCAACGTCGCCTACCAGATGATCAAGTCGCTGGCGGACGCGCTGCCCGTCGGTCCGATCCTGATCGGCCCGGCGCGCCCGGCCCACATCCTCACCCCGTCGGTGACGGCGCGAGGCATCCTCAACATGACCGCGGTCGCTGTGGTGGAAGCGCAGGAGCGCGCGTCGCGGCAGCAGCCGACGCTGTTTACGTAGGGGCGGCCGCGCGAGAGGTGCAATCCCTTCTCCCCTTGCGGGAGAAGGTGGCGCGAAGCGCCGGATGAGGGGTTCTCTCCGCGCGACGAATCTCGAGAGTTGTCCCTGCCGATAGAAACCCCTCACCCGTCTCGCCGCTTCGCGGCGAGCCACCCTCTCCCGCAAGGGGAGAGGGGAAGAGGCTCCTGGTGCTAGTTTTGAATTACTTTCACTTCGCGATTTCCCCGTTTGTAAATCGGCGAACGACTCTCCATAATCCCTGAGTGCTTTCGCAAAATCCGGTTTCAAAAAGCCTGAGCAAAGAGGCCGATCATGCCAGCGTTCGTGACTTTCGGGCGGATCCTGTTCGCCGTGCTGTTCATCTACACGGGTGCGGCAAGACTGTTTGCCATGCAGGCGACCGTTGATTTCATCGCCGCCAAGGTCGTGGTGCCCGACATGATCGCGCCTTACGCCAAGCAGATCGAGACGGCGACGGCCATGACCACGCCGCAACTGCTGGCGATCGCGGTCGGCGGGCTCGAGATCATCGCGGGGGTGATGATCGCTCTAAATTTCGGCGCGCGCTTCTTCGCGATGCTGATGATCATCTATCTCGCGGTCGCGACCTTCCTGTTCTACGACTTCTGGAATCAGGTGCCGCCCGACAACGGCAAGATGCTGGTCGACGCGCTCAAGAACCTGTCGATCATCGGCGCGCTGTTCATGATCATGGGCTATGGCCGCGCCACGCGTCCGGCCGAGGCGGCCTACGGGGACGTGTAAGGGTTTAAACCACCTGCGTCCTGCGCCACGGCGTCACCGTCACGTCATGCGCGGCGTCGAGCAGATACGGCGCGCCGGGCTTCATTCCGTGTGAGGCCAGCACCTCCTGAGGCGTGCGCTCCGGTACTTCGACAAAACAGCCTTCGCCGCCGGGCAGCCGCAGGTGCGGGGCTTCCGACAGCCAGAACGTGTCGTAGCGGTGCATGAACATGTCGAACACGACGGGCCCGCCGATGATTGCGACGGTGCCGGAGGCGACATCGGCGAACGCGCAGGCGTCCTCGAAGCTGGCGTGAGCCGGATTCCACAAGGTCGCGTTCGGCATTTCGGGATCGACGGTCAGAGCCTTGATCTTGCGGGTCAGGACCAGGCGCTTGCGCTTGGGTGAATTCGGCTGCTGCTCGTGCGAGTGACGGCCGTGCACGATCAGCGCGGCGCGATCGAGCGCCTGCTCGAAAAACAGCTTGTCGCCTTCGAACTTTAGGCTGTCAGGCATGACATGATCGGCGTCGGCGAGCATGCCGTCGGCAGAAACGATGACGTAGCCTTCGATCCGAAAGGACAATGGCGCGGCTATTCGGAAACCGTCGTCACGACGCTGTTGACCGGCCGGTTGCTCACCGTCGGCAGCTTGACGTCCTTGAGCAGCTCCTGGTCGTATTCCGGCAGCGTCGAGGCCGGGAACTTGGCGCGCATCGCCACCACCTTGTAACCGCCGGCCTTCAGGCGCTTGAGCAATTCGGGCAGGGCTTCCGCAGTGTGCTTCTGGAAGTCGTGCATCAGGATGATGCCCTTGCCCTTGCTCTCGAGCTTCTTCATGACGGTCTCGATCACCTTCTCGGGCTTCGAAGCCTTGAAGTCGAAGGAGTCGATGTCGCAGGAGAAGATCGCCGTGTTGCGGTTGCCGAGATAGGTGACCATCTCCGGCGGATGCTGGAGCGCCGGGAAGCGGAAGAAAGGCGAGGGCGAAATGCCGCCGAGCGCCCATTTCACCGCGGAGAGGCCCTTCTCGATCTCCTCCTTGCGCTGCGCTTCCGTGAGCTTCTTGTTGTTGAGGTTGGCGTGCGACCAGGTGTGGGTGCCCACGGTATGGCCGGCCGCGTAGACCTGCTTGAGGATCTCCGGCTCGTAGGTCGCGTGCTTGCCGATGGAGAAGAAGATGCCGGTGGTGCACTCGTCGGCGAGCGCCTTCAGCACCGCGGGCGTGTTCTTGGGCCAGGGGCCGTCGTCGAAAGTCAGCACCACCTCCTTGTCGCGCAGGAAGTCGAGCTCCTTGAAATGCTCGAAGCCGAAGCCGGGACCACCCGTGGTGTCGATCTCGACCGTGCGGGCGACGCCGAGTGCGCCGGGGGTATTGCAGGCCGCGCGGGCGGGCTGCGGCGCCTGTTTAGGCGGGGGAGGATTGACGAAGCCCGCCGGCGCGGCGGCTGCTGCAGGAGCGGGTGCCGGAGCCGCAGCGGGCGCAGCCGCAGCCGGTGTTGCCGTCGGTGCGGCCTGCGTCGCAACAGCGGGCTTTGCAGCCGGGGTCTGCGACCATGCCGCGCCCGTCATCGCCAGAGACATCGCGCTTGCTAAAATCAGTCCTGCCGCCACACGCATGGTGTTGTCCTCGAGATTGATCCCGTTGTTCCGCCGCGGCTTTTCGCCTCCGGCAAAACCATCCTGCCCCTAACGATCCTAGCCTAGATGGTGGGCCCTCGCCATTGCAACGGCTGTTTGGCGCCCCAGCCCAATTGTGCCCAACCGGGTTGGGAACGCGTGGCGTCAAGTGTCGGCCAGCGCCTTGGCGATCGCCGTCTTGATCCGCGTATCGGCAGGCTCGACCGTGGAGGCAAAGACATCGGCGATATAGCCGTCTCGGCCGATCAGATATTTGTGGAAGTTCCAGCGCGGAACTTCTCGCGGACGCGCCTCTGCCGCCCATTTGTAGAACGGATGCGCCTTCGCACCGACCACGACGGCCTTGGCCGCCATCGGGAAGGTAACGCCGTATTGGTGGTGGGCGGTTTCCGAGATCTCGCTGGTGCCGCCGGGCTCCTGTCCGCCGAAGTCGTTGGAGGGCACGCCAATGACAGTGAGGCCGCGTTCGCGAAACTCGCTCCAGATGTCTTGCAGGCCGGCATATTGCGGCGTGTAACCGCACAGCGAAGCGGTGTTGACCACCAGCAGCGGTTTGCCGGTGAAGGCCGCAAGGCGGATGTCGTCGCCTGACAAGGCCGGGAAAGAGAAGGCAAAGGCAGAGATTCGGCTGATGCCGCCATCCGCCCGTGCACGCGTCGCCGGCGCCAGCGTGCCTGCAAAGGCGGCGATGAGCATGGTTCTGCGGTTCATCATGACGGCGTCCCCCGAAATGATCTGGGAGGCATCTTACTCCGCCGGTGCGAGCGGCCTCGTCAACACCGCGTTATCTGCCGCGATGAAGCGCGTTAGTACAGGCGGACGATGAAATCGGTGCCTTCGCCAGTCTCGCCCTGGTTGATGCCCTGGTCAGAGACGATGATCGAGCCGCCTGATGTCAGCATTTCGTTGATCTTCGCGATCGTGTCGGCCGCGATCGAGACGCGGTCGAGGGCCTCGGCCGGGCTGTCCGGCGTGACCACAGGCTTGGCAGCGACGGGAATCACGGCCGCGCCACGCCGGCGGCTTGTCATGCGGCCGTTATCTTCGCGCGCGGCAGAGCGGACGGATACTGGCAAGGACACAACAGACCAATGCAGCGCATTGGAATCGGCCTTGTCGATCTCGGCGGTGAAGACATGCGTACCGAGCGGCCGATCGCTCGCGGCGATCGTGACAGGCACCTCGAACAGCGGCGCAAAGTTCTGCCGCACGTAGAGCTTGGAATCCTTGCGGCTGATGAAGACCGCGATCTGGCCCGCCCGCTTGGGCGCTTCAGGTTTTGCCACGGGTGCCGGATCGGCAACGCGGGTCTCGTCCTTCTTCACGTCGGGCGTGGCCGCCTGCGCTGGTGCCATGACCGGCGCATCGGACGTCTTCGCGGGTTCGGACTTCGCGGTTTCGGACTTGGCCGTTTCAGACTTGGCCGTTTCAGGCTTGGCAGTTTCCGACTTCGGCGTCTCCGCGGCCTCGACAGGCTTCGCTTCAGTGTCCGCGGGCTGGACGGCGTCTCCGGCCTGGGGCTTGGCCGCGTCCGTCGCCTCGGCGGTCTTGGTCTCCGGCTTTGCCGTTGTCTCGGTCTGGTCGGCCGATGCTGCGGCGTCCTCGCGGGCCGGAGCGTATCCGGTGGTCACGTCCGACATCACGGTGTGGCCGACCGACGAGCGCAGCTCGAACACGCCGTCGGCGCTGGCGGTTTTCGTTTCAACCGGCTTTGCTTCGGTGGCCGCGGTATTGGCCGTGCCCTTGTCAGCCTTGTCGCCGGCATTGGTCTGCGGCTCGAGGCTGGCCGCGGGTTGCGGCGGAACGCGCACCGAGGCAAGCAGCGGATGTGAGAAGTTCTGCGGCGACATCTGACCGGGCGAAACGATCACGCGCGCGCCCATCCTGGTCCAGTTCCACATCTTCACCGCGAACGCCATCGGCATGCGGATGCAGCCGTGCGAGGCCGGATAGCCCGGCAGCACGCCCGCATGCATGGCGACGCCCGACCACGTGATCCGCTGCATGTACGGCATCGGCGCGCCGCTATAGATGTTGGAGTGGTGGAATTTGTGCTTCTGGATGACGCTGAACACACCCATCGGCGTCGAATGGCCCTTCATGCCCGTCGACACCGGGGATTCCGCGAACACGCCGTTGGTGTCGTAGACCGTGACCTTCTGCCGGTCGATCGAGACGACGATGACGAGAGGACCTTGCGGTTTCGTGCCGGCTTCTTTTTCGGCGACAAGGTCTTTCTTACCGGCCGTGGCGCGCTTCTGCGGCTTCTGGCGCGGGACGTCGGGGTGGCGCTCCTGGCGCCCGTAGGACCCGTCCGAATAATCCGTCCAGTAATAAAATGCTGCGTCCGCCTGGCTAGCCGTGCCGATCGCACCCGCCGCCGTCAAAATGGCGACCTGCCAAAATCGCGCCGGCTTGGCAGAAAAACCAGACCCGTTCACGCTGTTCATCATCGAATCCATAATCCAAATCAAATGTTAGTCTCTCAGAGGGGATACGCGTTCACCAGCACGGCGGTTCTGCGATCAGCTACTTTTGTCCAAACCGTAGCAAAAAAGCCTCACGGAGCGGTAAACGGCGGCCGTGTCGGCTCGCCGGTCGTCTTCCTGATCGGTCACCCGATGCCTACATTGCCTGGACTTGTTACCGGAGAACTTCATGTCATCTCGTTTCCCCAGTCTTTCCAGCATCCGCTTGAAAGGCCTCGCTTTATTCCTCCTGGCGCTGACCGTGCCGGCAGCGTCCGCCTTCGCCGCGGACGAGCCGGATCTGATCTTCCGCCGCTCGACCGTGTTCAAATGGATGAGCCCAAACGACAAGCTTGCGACCTACGGCCTCGACGATCCTGAAGTCGAGGGCGTGGCCTGTCATTTCACGGTGCCGGAGAAGGGCGGCTTCAAGGGCTGGCTGGGCCTTGCCGAGGAGGTCTCGGACATTTCGCTCGCCTGCCGTCAGGTCGGCCCGATCAAATTCAAGAACAAGATGGAGCAGGGCGACGACATGTTCCGCCAGCGCCGCTCGCTGTTCTTCAAGAAGATGCAGATCGTGCGCGGCTGTGACGCCAAGCGCAACGTGCTGGTTTACATGGTCTATTCGGACAGGCTGATCGAGGGTTCGCCGAAGAACTCGACCTCGACCGTGCCGGTCATGCCGTGGGGACCGGCGGACGCGAACGTCCAGAAGTGCGGAGAGTTCTTCACCCAGTGACGCTCTTGCGTTCACTCAGTGACGCGCTTGCGTTCACTCGGTGATGTCAGCGCGGTTGGCGCGCGGTTTTGCAAGATGCGAGCCGGTCAGCCGCACGAATGACTGCGGCGTGGCCTCAAACCCACGGCTCGATTGCAGCGCCATTTCGCCAGGCGAATTGGCGCTGCTGCGAACAGGCTGTTGCTCCCGGCGGTCCGTTCGTCGGTCCGCATCGCGCGTCGTTGCGCGAACTTGCGCCGTCATGGTGGCCGTTCCTCACATGAACGCGCTCGGCGATCCCCGGGCGTCCTCGGTCTCGATAGCTTGGGTCGCAGTCGAAGCGCCCCCGGTTCGACAGGACCCAGCCTTCGTTCGGCTTCTCTTCAGCAGAAAAACGTAAAACGCATGTGAAGGGTGTGAGGCGGGATCATGGCGACGCCAGCGTTCCGGCGCGCATCCGAGCTCGTCCGGAGCCTGTCAGGCCACATTGGGCTGCCGCACGACCCATCTGAAAAGATTGAGATTTTCCGTCGAATGTGTCGTCGCCGCGAGCGGGACGAAACAATTCTCACGGAGATGAAACCATTTTCCGGCTTTGGCGCATCACGCGCGAAACCGCCCATGGTTATCAACATCACAACGACGACGGCGCACGCCGGCCACCGAATTCGGAGAGAAGTCCATGCGCACGCTCAGCCTCATCCTTGCTTTCGGTTTCGTGCTTGCCGGCTCCTCGTTCGGAGGCTCGCCAGACGGCAATGTCCCGGGCATCGGCACTTTCCAGTATAGCGGCTCGCCGATCATGGCCCCGGCGCAGCAGCCGATCGTGGTTGCCGCGCGCTTCTGATCGCCAACAAGAAAAATCAGCCCATAAAGGCCATCATGATTGTTCGTACTTTTGCTGCGGCGTTCATATCCCTTCTGACGATCAGTGCCGTTCAGGCGCAGGTGCGCTCTCCCTCCAGATTACCCGATCCCCGTACCGAGTTCGTGAGGCAATGCGCGCCGCGCATGCTCGGACGGTGGGAGCATCCGGAAGAGGTCTGCGGCTGCCTGCACGATCATGCCGCCGCCGTCGTCGAGGATCGCGATCTCCGCGAGGCCCTGCTGCGCGGCATCAGCGAGACCGGGGTGCCGACGATCGAGACTGACTGGGTGCCGGCCGCAAAGCAGACCGAAATCGGCCCCACCTTCACCAAGATCGCCAAGCCGACCCTGCAATGCATGTTCGATCCGGCGAAGTAGCGCTCATCGCTTTGATTTCGGACCAAACCGCGAAACGCAGGTGCTGGTCCGTGCGATGCCCTTGTCGGTCATCTTGGCGCCGCGCACTTCCTTGACCTGTCCGGCGGGACAGGTTCCGTCGTCCACTTGCACGCGCTGGCCGAGCTTGAGATCGACGATATCCTGCTCGCGCCCAACCGTGCCTGCGCGCGCCGTCGCGGCGAGTGCGATGAAGATCAGGAGCGAGAGGCAAGTCGCGCGGCGTAGCAGCATGGTGTGAGCTCCCGGCATCGATGCCGCAATGTAGGGAGCGGTAGCCGATTCTCATAGTGAACGTTCGTCATGCCCGCCGGGCCGCTTGCGCCTCGCTCGCAAGGCCGCTCGCGATTCCCGCGCGAGCCGCTCGGCGGATGCCACGAGCTTCGGAACCGCGTGGCCGGAAAATCCCAGCACGAAGCCGGGCAGTGGACGTGAGCGTGAATAGGTGTCGGCCAACAGCCAGCCTTCGGCGCGGGCGGCCTGCTTGGCTTCTGCCGCCACGAGCGGATCGACCGAGGGATCGAACCGGGCGACAAGATGCAGACCCTGCGATGGGACCGGCACCGACAGCACGCCGTCGGATGCGGCTTCGAGCGTCCCGGCCAGCGCGTCGCGCGCCTCGCGGTAAAGCTTGCGCACGCGCTTCAGGTTCGCCGCGAAGGCGCCGGAATTGAGCATGTCGGCCACCGCGCCCTCCATCAGCGTGCCGGGAAAGCGGTCGAGCGCGGCCCGCGCCGCGGTGACATCCGCAATCAAGCGCTCGGGCAGGGCGCAATAGCCGATGCGCAGACCCGGAAACAACGTCTTGGCGAACGTGCCCATGTAGATCACGCGCTGGAGGTGATCGATGCCGGCCAGCGACATCAGCGGCGCGCCGTCATAACGGAATTCGCTGTCGTAATCGTCTTCCAGCACGAAGGCGCCGGCCTGCCTGGCCCAGTCCAGCAGCTCGAGCCGCCGCGGCATCGACATCTGCACGCCCAGCGGAAACTGGTGCGATGGCGTCACATAGGCTGCGCGCGCGGACGGCGCCGCCGCGCGGCCTCTGGCGATCCGCATGCCGTACGCGTCGACGGGCACGGACACGGCACGATAGCCGCAATGCGCGATAGTCTTGCGCGCGGCGGGATAACCTGGGTCCTCGCACCAGACCTGGTCGTTGGGCTTCAGGATCGCGCTCAGCACGATGCGCAGCGCGTGCAGCGTGCCCGACGTCAGCATGATCTGATCGGGATCGCAGCGCAGGCCCCGCGCCGACAACAGATGATCGGCGATCGCCGCGCGCAGCTCGCGGCTGCCGCGGGGGTCGCCATAGTGCAGATGCTCCGCGCCGAAGGCGCGCATGCGGCGGCCGACAAAGGCCCGGAAACGCTGCACGGCGCGCGCGTCGATATGGGTGCAGCCGAGCGAAAACGCGCCTTGCCCCGGCGTTTCGACGCTGATCTTCGGCCGCTTCAGCTCGGCCGCGCGTGCGGGAATGCGCGCGGCGACAAACGTGCCGGAGCCGACGGTGGCGTCGGCAAAGCCGTCGGCGATCAGCCGCTCATAGGCGGTGACGACGGCATTGCGCCGAAAGCCGGTTTGTTTGGCCAGCGTGCGCGACGGCGGCAGCGGCTCGCCGGGTTTCACCAGACCGCCGACGATCATCTCGCATAGTGCCTGATACAGCCGATGCGCCGACGAGGCGCCAGCCGTGATGTGCGGGCCTGCGAGATCGAGCGGCAGCTCGGCCTTGGCGGGCGAGGGGGTGGAATTGGTCGGAATTTTTCGCATGGAATTGGCACTATCGCAGACCAAATCCGCGGCTACAACTGCTCTGGATTGTTGCAATCCGACAGGAGCGGCCGTGAGCCAGACCGAGAACCCAAATTCCTATCCGACATCCGCGCGCAACCAGGTGAAGCGCCGTCACGACCGCGGCTTCTACGATCACGACACCGTTCATCGCATCCTGGATTCCTCGATGCTCTGCCACGTCTCCTACGCGATCGACGGCCAGCCCTATTGCACGCCGACCTTTTTCTGGCGCGAAGGGACCAAGCTGTATTGGCACGGCTCGAGCGCCAGCCGCATGCTGCGCAACCAGACCCGGGGCGAGCGTGTGTGCCTGACAGTCGCCCATCTCGACAGTCTGGTGCTGGCGCGCTGTGGATTCAATCACTCGGCCGACTACCGCGCCGTGATGGCATTCGGCACCGCCTATCTCGTCACCGATCCCGAGGAGAAAGAGCGCGCGGTCATCGCGATGGTCGACCGCTTCTTCCCCGATCGCACCGCAAGCCTGCGGGCGAGCAACACGCAGGAGATCAAGGCCACCTCCTTTATCGCGATGGAGATCGAGGAGGCCTCCGCGAAAATCCGCGCCAAGGGCGTCGCCGACGACGACGAGGACTATGCGCTGCCGATCTATGCCGAGCGCATCCCGGTACGCACCGTGCTCGGCGCGCCGGAGCCTTGCCCGCGGCTGCTCGACGGCGTGCGCCGGCCGGCGACACTGAATGGCTATTCGGAAGGCCGGCTGCTCGAAGATGCATTGCGGGATGCTTATTTTGCAGAGTACCCGAACGGCTGAAATCGGTTAGCTTGCGCTCCATCGATGATCTCAATGCCCGATTGGAGTTGCCTGATGAATGCCGAAACGCAGCAGAGGATTCTTGACGCCGTCGATGCCGGCTTCGAAACCCAGCTCGCGACCACCCGCGATTTCGTCGCGATCCCCTCGACCCGCGGTGCGGAGGGGCCATGCCAGGACATGATCGGCGACCTCCTGCGCGCGCGCGGCTACGAGGTCGACGACTGGCACATCAATGTCGACGACCTCAAGGATCTGCGCGGCTTCGGACCCATCGAGCACGATTTTTCGAAGGCGCGCACTGTGGTCGGCACGTACCGGCCCAAAACTGAGGCGGGCAAATCGCTGATCCTGCAGGGCCATTGCGACGTGGTGCCCGCAGGGCCGCTCGAACTGTGGGACACGCCACCATTCTCGCCCGTCATCAAGGACGGCAAGATGTTCGGTCGCGGTGCCTGCGACATGAAGTCGGGCACCATCGCAGCGCTCTCCGCGCTCGATGCGATCAAGGCCGCGGGCCTCAAGCCGACGGCGCGGATCCACTTCCAGTCGGTGATCGAGGAGGAGAGCACCGGCGTCGGCGCACTCTCGACGCTTCAACGCGGCTATCGTGCCGATGCCTGCTTCATCCCCGAGCCGACCGGCGGCAAGATGGTGCGCTCGCAGGTGGGCGTGATCTGGTTCCGCCTACGCGTGAAGGGCCATCCGACCCATGTCGCCTTCGCCGGCTCCGGCGCGAACGCAATCATGGCGGCCTATCATTTGATCCAGGCGCTGCAAAAACTCGAGATCGAGTGGAACGAGCGCGCGAAAGCCGATCGTCACTTCAAGACGCTGAACCATCCCATCAACTTCAACCCCGGCATCATCAAGGGCGGCGACTGGGCCTCCAGCGTGCCGGCCTGGTGCGACGTCGATTGCCGGATTGCCGTGTTGCCGGGCTGGTCGATCGCCGATCACCAGAAGGAGATCATGGCCTGCGTTGCGGCTGCCGCGCGCAACCACCGCTTCCTCGCCAATAATCCCCCGGAGGTCGAATGGTCGGGCTTTTTGTCGGAAGGCTATGAGCTGACCGACGCCGCCGCGCCTGAGGCGGCGTTCGGCAAGGCCTTCAACACCGTCTATGGCGGCGCAGTCGAAGATCTCGTCTTCACCGCGCTCACCGACACCCGCTTTTACGGCCTCAATCACGGCATCCCGAGCCTGTGTTTCGGCGCGAGTGGCGGCGAGATGCACGGCTTCAATGAATATGTCGATCTGCAATCGCTGAAGAAGACGACCAAGGCGATGGCGCTGTTCATCGCGGATTGGTGCGGGGTGGAGAAGGGGTAGGGGCCTTCCGCCGTCATTGCGAGGAGCCCTTGCGACGAAGCAATCCAGACTGCCACCGCGGAGGCAGACTGGATTGCTTCCGCCTTCGCTGAAGCTTCGGCGGACAAGTCGCTGCGCTCGCAATGACGGGGGCTGCCCAATCCACCGGCGTTCCAAAATCCTTTAAGCTTAAACTAAAGACTAGGATGCCGCCCGCGCTGGTGGCAGACTGGCGCCAGGTCCAGAAGGCCTTGAGTCCGTCGAGGAAGCAGGATGCGCGATTGGGATGACGCTTACGCCAATTCGGCCCATATCCCGGGCTCGGACAAGATACCGGCGCTGTGGGCGGAGCGGGCGGCGGCTTATCGCGCCGTGCTGAAGGAGTTTCGCGCTGACATCGCCTATGGCACCGGCGAGCGCCAGCGCCTCGACCTCGTCCTGCCCGACGGCGACAGCAAGGGCCTCGTCGTGTTCGTCCACGGCGGCTATTGGATGCGCTTCGACAAATCGGCATGGACCGATCTCGCCGAAGGCGCGCGTCATCATGGCTGGACCGTGGCACTGCCAAGCTACACGCTGACGCCGGCCGCGCGCATCTCCGACATTACGGCGGAAATCACCACAGCGACCGCCAAGGCGGCCTCGCTCGTCGCGGGTCCGATCCGGCTCGCCGGCCATTCCGCGGGCGGTCATCTCGTCACGCGCATGCTGTGCGACGACAGCCGGCTGGAGCCCGCCGTCTACAACCGCGTCGCCGGCACGCTTTCGATCAGCGGCCTGCATGATCTGCGTCCACTGCTCAAGACCAGGATGAACGACACCCTGCGCATGACGATGGAGGAGGCGACGCTGGAAAGCGCGGCGCTGCATCTGCCGCGCGGGGCTTCGCCGGTGACCGCCTGGGTCGGGGGCAACGAGCGGCCCGAATTCATCCGCCAGTCCGATCTGATGGCCAATGTCTGGACTGGATTCGACGTGCCGACGCGTCTTGTCGTCGATCCCGGGCTGAACCATTTTACCGTGATCGACGCCCTCAAGGACCCTTCGTCGCCAATTACCGCGCGCCTGATCGGCCTCGACTGACGAGGCCTCAAAATCGATCGAAAGGGCCTGCCATGACGTCCAGCCAATACGATCCCGCAAGCGAAGGCGCCGAGACCGATTTCGCCCGGCGGATGTCCTATGGCAACTATCTGGCGCTGGACGCGATCCTCGGCGCGCAGCATCCGCTGTCGGAAGCGCATGACGAGATGCTGTTCATCATCCAGCATCAGACCACCGAGCTGTGGATGCGGCTCGCCATCCACGAGCTCAGCGCCGCACGCCGTTCGATCGCAAAGGATGAGGTGCAGCCTGCGATGAAGATGTTGGCACGGATGTCGCGCATCTTCGAGCAGCTCAACGGCGCCTGGGACGTGCTGCGCACCATGACGCCCAGCGAGTATACGCGCTTCCGCTCGCAGCTTGGCCAGTCCTCGGGCTTCCAGTCGCGGCAATACCGGCTCATCGAATTCCTGCTCGGCAATCGCAACCATGCCATGCTCAAACCGCACGCGCACGATCTGGAAACCACGCAGCTGCTCGAAGCCGAGCTCGCAACGCCGAGCCTCTATGACGAGGTGTTGCGGCTCGCCGACCGCAACGGGCTCAAGATGCCTGCGGCCGTGCTGGCGCGCGATGTTCGCGAGACTCATAGCTTCAGTGAAGGTGTGCTGCAGGCTTGGCGTATCGTCTACGAAGCGCCGGAAACGCACTGGATGCTCTATGAGCTCGCCGAGAAGCTGGTCGATTTCGAGGATTATTTCCGGCGCTGGCGCTTCAACCATGTGACGACGGTCGAGCGCGTCATCGGCTTCAAGCGCGGCACCGGCGGCACCGGCGGCGTCAGCTACCTCAAGCGCATGCTGGAGGTCGAGCTGTTTCCTGAACTCTGGCGCGTGCGCACGATCCTGTAGAGAATTTCATGACCAAGCTTCGCGTCTACGACGACACCAAAGCGCTATTCCATATGCCGGACGGCGTGATCTATCTCGACGGCAATTCGCTCGGCGCGTTGCCGCTTGGCGTTGCCGAGCGCGTCAGCCGCGTCATCACCGCGGAGTGGGGCGATGAATTGATCCGCGCCTGGAATACGGCGGGTTGGTATGCCCAGCCGCGCCATGTCGGCGATCGCATCGCGCGACTGATCGGTGCGGAAGCCGGCTCCGTCATGGTCGGAGATACGCTGTCGCTCAAGGTCTATCAGGCGCTCGCCGCCGCGCTCGACATGAACGCATCGCGCAAGATCGTCCTGTCGGACACCGGCAACTTTCCGACCGATCTCTACATGGCCGAAGGCCTGATCGCGACCCTTGGCCGTGGGCATCAATTGCGCCTGGTGGTGCCGGAGGAGATCGAGGCTTCGTTGTCGGAGGAGATCGCGGTGCTCTACATCACCGAGGTCGATTACCGCACCGGACGACGCCACGACATGGCGAAGCTGACGGCAAGAGCGCATGCGCTCGGCATCGTCACGGTCTGGGACCTCGCGCATTCGGCCGGCGCGCTGCCGGTTGACCTTGCAGGCACCGGCGCTGATTTCGCGGCCGGATGCACCTACAAATACATCAACGCCGGCCCCGGCGCGCCGGCCTTTCTCTACGTCGCGCCACGCCACGCCGACAGCGTGCGCGCCGCTTTGTCGGGGTGGATGGGGCACGCAAAGCCGTTCGCGTTCGAGCTTGCCTATGCGGCCGCCGGGGGCGTCGAGCGCATGCGCGTCGGAACACCGCCGGTGTTGGCAATGGCGGCGCTGGAGGCCTCGCTGGACATCTGGGACCACGTCGATATCGCCGAGGTCCGAGCCCGCTCGCTGGCGCTTGGCGATCTCCTGATTGCCGAGGTCGAACGCCGCTGTCCGTCCTTGAAGCTCGTCACCCCGCGCACGCATGAGCGCCGCGGCTCTCAGGTCTCCTTCGCCTTCGGCGGCGGCTACGCCGCAATGCAGGCCCTCATCGCCCGTGGCGTCGTCGGGGATTTCCGCGCGCCTGACATCATGAGGTTTGGCATCACGCCGCTGTATATCGGCGAGGCCGAGGTGATGCGGGCGGCCGAGATCATCGAAGAGGTGATCGCGGGCGAGATTTGGCGGCGGCCGGAGTATCAGGTGGTGAATGCGGTGACGTGAGATACGAAGGCTGTCTCCCCGTCATTGCGAGCGCAGCGAAGCAATCCAGAAATGTATCCGCGGAGAGATTCTGGATTGCTTCGCTGCGCTTGCAATGACGACCTCGGACGTCATTGCTTTGCCGCGCGGAGCAATTCACCCTGTGAGCAGAATGATTTGGGAGGAGATCCGATGACGCCGCTCGAGAAACTTAAAGCCATGAAGATGCCGTTTGCCGAACTCAAGGGCGTCGAGTTCGTCGAAGCCGGGAAGGATCGCGTGGTGGCGCGGATGATGGTCAGGCCCGATCTCTGCACGCTTCATCACACGATTCACGGAGGCGCGGTGATGGCGCTGGCCGATTCCGTCGGCGCGGCGGCCACCGTGATCAATCTGCCGGAGGACGCCAAGGGCACGACCACGCTCGAGAGCAAGACCAACTTCATCGGCGGGGCCAAGGAGGGAACCACGGTGATCGCGACCGCTACCCCAATCCACAGAGGCCGGCGCACCCAGGTCTGGACCACCCGGCTGGAGACCGAGGACGGCAAGCTGATCGCCGTGGTGACGCAAACCCAGCTGGTCCTCGTATGAATACGGGGGCTTGATTTTATTAACGAATTAGTCGCCTCCAATGCCCGAAACTTGGGCAGGTTCCCGTCTTGAAAAGTTTGTTGCGATGCACAATATTGGAGGCCTAGGGATTCGAACGCCTCCTCGAGGGATACCAAGAGGAGTTTTGACTTGTCACTCGCAGCAGATTTTGGACTTGAAGTAACCAGCCGCCCGAAGTCCGTTCAGGGCTACGTGCGCACCTTGAGCCAGCAGGAAGAATTGCCGCTCTTGCGCGATCATCTGCTGAGGCTCGATGCCGAAAGCCGGCACGACCGCTTCAACGGTTTTCTCGACGACAGTTTTATCGAGCGTTACGCCGCCCGCTGTGCCGAGGACGGCACCGTGATCGTCGCCTATATCGTCGACGGCGTGGTCCGCGGTGCGGCCGAGCTGCATCCGCCCGAGGGCGATTCGCTGCCCGAGGTCGCCTTCAGCGTGGAAGCCTCGGCGCGGCGCCAGAACGTCGGCACCGTGCTGTTCAGCCGCCTGATCGCGGAAGCGCGCTGGAAAGGCTACAAGCGCCTGCGCATTACCACCGGCGCCGAGAATCACGCGATGCGGGCGCTCGCCAGGAAGTTCGGGGCGCATCTGCAATTCCGTCATGGCGAATCGACCGGTACGATCGATCTCGCCAAGGCACCTGAGGACGAGCTCGCTGATCTCGCGGCCTCGCCATTCGCGGCCGGCCGCGCTCTGATCAGCTTCAACTCGACCTGCTGGAAGATCATCTCCAGCATCTATGGCAATCGTGCCGCCTGACCTGAAAAAGTCGTCTGGAATCAAAAAGCGGACCGGCAGAACCGGTCCGCTTTTGTATTGGATGTAGGGAACTAGGCTGTCAGGTGCCGGTCCGCTTGTCGTTGCCGAAGCGGCGCACGACGCGGCGTTCGACCACCACCGAGCGCTGCGCGCCCTGTTCGCCGGCGATCACGCGGGTCGAGGTGATGCGGCTGTTGGTGCGAACCTGTTTCTTGACCTCGGCCTGGACGACATCGAGCGGCATGCCCATCAGGGCTGCGGCGATCTCGGCCTGCTGCTCCTGATCATCGGTGATGCCGACGGCGGCGAAGATCGCCTCGTCCAGGGTCGGCGGATCGTGGCGCACGCGCCGCGTGCCATATTTGGTATTCCAGTCTGCGTTCATAACGGCCTCGTTTCGATGCCGGGATACCTAGTGCCGTCTATGTTGCATTGCAATATGAAAAAGATGTGGCATCTCAGCTATGCACCGGTTGGGTGTCAGGGTGGTGACGCGACACCGGCAACGTCCGCAATCCGCTGTTGTGGCCAGCGTTTCAGCGCCGCGTGGCCCGCTTCCGTCAGCCCGTAGATTCCCCGCTCGGTGCGTTCGAACCAGCCATACACATTGTTAAGCATGATCTTGCCGGCATCGGGACAGCGTTGGCGCAATTCGCTCACCTTCCGCGGGCCTGCTGCAAGCTCCGAGGCGCAGGCCAGCGCCTGCTGCCGATAGGCCGTCATGATCGGCGCGCGCGTGCTGCCGCCCAGCACCGGATCGCCCTGGCGGCGCTGATGCTCTGCGACGAGGCGCGAACGGACCTTCGGCTCGCGGCGTGGCGCTGCCGTCGGCGGCTTCACCAGTACTTCGACCTGACCGCGGTCGGTCACCCCGAGCATGCCGAAGCCGAGGCGGCGACAGAGATTGCGATAGCGCGCGTCGGTCTCACGACCCTTGCCGCGCACTGACATCTTTGCGGCAATCCAGACCTCGTCGCCGGCCGGTGCACGATCGACCGCCTGAAGGATCAGCTCGAGATTGAAGGTCAGCTTGAGCTCGCCGATCACGACTACCGGCGGATCTCCGGCGCTGAGGCCCACGAGATCGCAGCCGCCGATCTCGCCCTTGACCGTGAAGCCGAGCTCTTCGAGGAAGCGTTTGACAGGCAGGTAGAGCGTGGTTTCCAAAGGAAGCTTTCGAGTCGCGTCCGAGAATCAGTCTGCGGCAGTTTAGCCCCGGAATGGACTTAGAGCTCTGCGCCATTTGATCGGGAACAGATGATCCGGCTATCCTGAGGGTGGGATAATCGGGCGGTTCACGAAGATGACCATCAGGAATGGGCTCTATCATATCCGCATCGAAATGTTGGATGCCGTCCAGGGCGGCAACCAGGGTGTCATGGTGATGCGCGACGGCAGCATGCGGGGAGGGGATTCGTTCTTCTTCGCCTACGGCAGCTACACCTCGGCCGACGGCAAGTGGAAGGGCGAGCTGACCAACGAGGAACATTCCCCTTCGTTCGACGAGCGCCCGGTGTGGGGCCGCAAGGTCGTGACCATCGGCTTCAGCGGTACCTATAATGACGAGACCGCGTACGGCGAGGGCATCGCGCTCGCCGGCAAACGGAGCATCCGTTTCAAAGGCAATCTCCGGCTCCTGGTGCCGGATTGATTACACTCGCCCGCCGACCGGGATCAGCGCGCCGGTGACGCCGCTCGCGGCATCGCTGGCGAGGAACAGGATGACTTCGGCGAGCTCCTGCGGTGTCACCCATTTGGCAAAGTCGGCTTTTGGCATGTCGGCGCGGTTGGCCCTGGTGTCGATGATCGAGGGCAGCACCGCGTTCACGGTCACCTTGCCTTTCCACTCGCTTGCCAACGCCTCGGTGAGGCGATGGACGCCGGCTTTCGACGCCGCATAGGGGCCCATGCCGGAGCCGGCCTGAAGCGCGCCCATGGCGCCGATATTGACGATGCGGCCGGCCTTGGACGCGGCCAGATGCGGAAGCGCCGCGTGCGAGGCGTTGAGCGCCGTCAGCAGGTTGAGCGCATGCATGCGCTGCCATGTCTTGATGTCGCCGTCGCCCACGGTCTCGAAGGCGAAGCCGCCGGCGATGTTGATCAGCGCATCGAGCTTGCCAAAGTGTCTTGCCGCCGCCTCGACCGCCGTCTTTGCTTGTGCTGCGTCGGACAAATCGACGCCGCCGATCTCGATGCGCTCAGGCGTCGCGGAGATTTGCGATGGCGCATGGTCGATGCCGGCCATGCGCGCGCCGCGCGACTGCGCGACCTCGGCGACGACTTTTCCAAGTGCGCCGAGTGCGCCGGTCACCACAATGACTTTTCCCTGCACGAGACTCTCCGTCCATCAATGGGCCGGACTATTGCGCGGCCCGCATTGGACTTGCAATGGCGGCCGGTTCCAAATTGGGCTATAGATGCAACTTCAGATAGTGGAGGAGGCTGTTTCATGGGCGACAATTTGCCGACCCTTGAGTTTCCTGCTGCGATCGTTGACTTGCAGGATCCGCTGCCGAACTTCAGGAAAGCATTGGGCGGAAGGGGGCCCGTGCGCATCGTGGCGATGGGGTCGTCCTCGACGGCCGGACTTGGCAACGTGGTTGCGTATCCAGCGCGGCTCGAGCTGTATTTGAGAAAGCACTACAAGGATGACGATCCCCATCGGGACATCCGGATAGATGTGCTCAACCGCGGCAAGGGCGGCGAAGAGGCGCCGCAAGAAGTGGCTCGGTTCAACGATGACATCTTTGCCGACAATCCTTCGCTGGTGCTCTGGCAGGTCGGAACCAACGCCGTGTTTCGCAGCAACGAATTCGACTTCGATGAGGTGTTGGCTAAGATCGCCGAGGGATTGGCCCGCCTGCGCGATCATCCGGCCACAGATGTCATTCTCATCAACCCGCAATTCGTCACGGCCATGCTCGGCGACAATGCCAAGCTCTCGGAGAAGATGGTCTCGGCGATCCGGGCCGCCGCGCAAGAGGCCAAAGTCAATTTGTTCCAGCGCTGGGCCCTGATGCGGCACTGGAACGAGCACAACAACGCCTCGCTCGAGCAACTGCTCGCGCCGGACGACGAGTTGAAACTGCACCAGAGCGACTGGAGCACCATGCAAGTCGCGCGGGCTCTGCGTTCGGCGATCCTAACGGCGACGGGTGCAACACAGAGATGCCCGTGCCTGATTACGACGTGAGATAGCGTTCCTTGAGCGCCGTCCGCTCGGCCGCGCCGAGCTCGAGCCCGTCCCGCAAATAGGTTTCGAGATCGCCATATTCGGCGCCGACAGCTTCGAAAGCTGCGGCAAGGTACGACGCCTCTACGCTACCGATGGCATTGCGTACGTCCTCGGGCAGATCGGTGGCCGCCGTCGCGTCGCGCTTGTAGTGCTGGTTGGTCAGCAGATAGTCCTCGGCAATGACGTCATCCGGCACGCCGAGCGCATGAAGGATCAGCGCGCTGGCAAAGCCGGTGCGGTCCTTGCCGGCGGTGCAGTGAATGACGAGCGGCGCGCGGTCCTCCAGGAGATGCCCGAACAGATTGCGGAAACTGGCCGTGTTGTGGCGGACATAGTTGCGATAGGAGTCGCGCATGAGTTCGAGCGCGACCGGCGCGGTCAGCCTGCCCCCGGCGAGCTCGGCGCGCAGCGCGGCCACGACCGTCGGCTCGATCGGCAGCGAATGCACGGCGATCTCGTTGACCACGCAGACGCCCGCCGCGCGCTCCTCGACGCCGCGAAAATCGAAGGCGCTGCGCACACCCAGCGCGCGGACGATCTCGACATCGGCAGCCGTGAGCTGGCCGAGATGGTTGGAGCGGAAGATGTGCCGCCAGCGCGTGGTCCGGCCATCTGCGGTCGGATAGCCGCCGAGGTCGCGAAAATTGCTGGCGCCTTGCAGGGCGAGATGGCGGGCAGGGGAGCCCTGTACCGAGGAGTCTTGTCCGGAGGAGTCTTGCAGGGACTTGTCTTGCATGAGATCAGTTTGGGTTATGGTTCCATTGGACGCACAACGGGCGTCCTTGAAATCTATTACAGGGGGCGATCATGGGCCGGCACAAGGCCATTCTTTTGACGGCCGCCATGCTGGCGGGCGGAATGATCGGAGCGCGGCAGGCCGATGCGCAGACGTTCCGGACCTACCACTGCGCCGATGGTACGCAGTTCATCGTTGGGTTTTATGACGCCGACAAGCGCGCCTTCCTCCAGATCGACGGGGAGCCTGTCACGCTTGCGAAGCGGCTGACGGTCTCCGGCGCTCGCTATTCGGGGGCGGGCATCACGCTTGTGATCGGCAAGACCGGCAGCACCACGGTCAAGCATCTGAAGCGGCCGGTCACGGCCTGCGCGGGGATCTGAACGGCGGCATTTCCACAAAAATCAAAAAGGGCCGAAACTTCGTTGTTTCGACCCTTTTTCAAACTGACGCCGGACGCCTGAGAGGGCGCGGCGGTATCGAACCGAACGCAGGCATCAGCGATCCCATTTCGGCTTGGCTTCATCGACGGCTTCCTGATGGTACCAGCTGCCGCTGCAAATCGTCTCGTTCGCGGGGAGCGAGGCGTGGTTGGCGGGAAGGCGGGTCTCACCGTTGCGGCGCCCCCCGAGAGCGGAGCGGCCCCCGACAGGGAATTGGTAGATCTGTGCAGATCCGTGACTCAGTCCATTGTTCATCATTGCGGTATCTCCCGAGATCGCAGCGCTGGCCTCCATGGTGCGCCCGACTCGTTGGCTTGTGGTTACTGGAATCCCCATATCGGCGGTGCATTCCGAAATGCAAAGTGCTGAAAAGGAAATCAGCATTGGCCTATTTTGTAGGCACGGTGCATTCTGCTTCCTCCAAGGCAGCGGTCGGGTGGCTAACGCGTGGGCCATTGCGAAGGTTGCGGGCGACGGGGCACAGACTTGGCGAATATTGCCGGACGTTGATGCGCGTTTAGTCGGCAACCTCAGGCCCGGGCCTGCCTGCTCCAGAATCGGGCGTTTTCCGCAGGATTTTTGCGGTGCAGCTTCACGCAAAGGTGCGCCGCTATGACGCACGGCGCGGTCGACGATCCGCCGGGCGGGACAGGAGGCCGGCCGCGGTGGAAAACCTCCCGCTCTGTGGAAAACCTCCCGCTCTGCGGCCTTTTGGCACGTTAAATGCTTGGAAAGGGTCGGCCGATGTTGGCCGGGTAAACAATCGTGCGGGGGCCTGCGGCCCCCACCTTTCGCATCATCTACAGAGAGGCTCAATGACCAAGTATAAGCTCGAGTACATCTGGCTCGACGGATATACGCCGACTCCGAACTTGCGCGGCAAAACTCAGATCAAGGAATTCGCGTCGTTCCCGACGCTCGAGCAGCTTCCGCTCTGGGGCTTCGATGGCTCCTCCACCCAGCAGGCTGAAGGCCACAGCTCCGATTGCGTGCTGAAGCCGGTCGCGGTGTTCCCGGATGGCGCCCGCACCAACGGCGTGCTCGTGATGTGCGAAGTCATGATGCCCGACGGCAAGACCCCGCACTCGACTAACAAGCGCGCCACCATCCTCGACGATGCCGGCGCCTGGTTCGGCTTCGAGCAGGAATACTTCTTCTACAAGGACGGCCGTCCGCTCGGCTTCCCGGCCTCCGGCTATCCGGCGCCCCAGGGTCCGTACTACACCGGCGTCGGCTTCTCGAACGTCGGCGACGTCGCCCGCAAGATCGTCGAAGAGCATCTCGACCTCTGCCTGGCCGCCGGCATCAACCATGAAGGCATCAACGCGGAAGTCGCGAAGGGCCAGTGGGAATTCCAGATCTTCGGCAAAGGCTCCAAGAAGGCCGCTGACGAAATGTGGATGGCCCGTTACCTGATGCTGCGCCTGACCGAGAAGTACGGCATCGACATCGAGTTCCACTGCAAGCCGCTGGGCGACACCGACTGGAACGGCTCCGGCATGCACGCCAATTTCTCGACCGAGTACATGCGTACGGTCGGCGGCAAGGAGTACTTCGAGGCGCTGATGGCGGCCTTCGACAAGAACCTGATGGACCACATCGCCGTCTACGGCCCGGACAACGACAAGCGTCTGACCGGCAAGCACGAGACCGCGCCTTGGAACAAGTTCAGCTACGGCATTGCCGACCGCGGTGCTTCGATCCGCGTGCCGCACTCCTTCGTCAACAACGGTTACAAGGGCTATCTGGAAGACCGTCGTCCGAACTCGCAGGGCGACCCATACCAGATCGCATCGCAGATCCTGAAGACGATCGAGTCCGTGCCGGCCGACAAGAAGGCCGCCGCCTAAGATCCTCCCGGCCCGGGCTGGGGGCTGGCCCGGGTTGGACTTCGATCCGCCGAAGCCGAAAGGCTTCGGCGGATTTTTGTATTCTGATGACAGTCGTTGCTGTGATCCCACGGACCCCGATCGCGCGAAACTTGTCCATCGCCGCCGAAAGCGGGATAGAGTGCGTCCGGATGCGCGCAGGGCCGGGGACGGCTGGTGTTTGAAGGCTTCTACAAGGTGAGATTTCAGCTCGGCGACGGGGTCGGCCGAAGCGTGATGCATGCCGGTAACGGCAAGATGCTCGGTGGCAACTCGGCCTTCGCCCATATCGGCACCTACGCGAAGACCGAAAGCGGCGTCGATATCGTGATCAACACGGTCCGCCACAACCCCGATCCGAACTATCGCGCCATGGCGGGCACGGACGATGCGACCCTGCTGGCCAAGGGCTGGGCCGACGGCGATCTCTATCGCTTCAAGGGCGAGCTCAAGGAGCTGCCCGGCGTACCCTTTCAGTCGTTGATGACGCCGATCACCGAGGACGAGATGCCGATCGCCGGCGGTGTCGGCGAGGCCGGCATCGCCGACGGGCTCTACTCGGTGCATCTGAGCATGCTCGATGGCGTCGACGGCGGTCTCACCGGCGTGATGCTGCTCAACAAGGGCCGCATCCTCGGCGGCGATGCATCGTTCTACTATCTCGGCAGCTACACCGCCGCCAACGGGCGCTGGAAGGGCCAGATCCTCAACCAGGAGCACACGCCGGCCAAGGACGATCCGATCTTCGGCGGCCACGAGGTCGGCATCGGCTTCTCCGGCACTTATGACGCCGAGGAGGCGGTGCTGGAGGCAACGGCGCTCGCCGGCAAGCGTAGCCTTCGCCTGACCGCCGCCCTCAAGCTGATGCACCGCGCCTGATCGCCACGGGAATCGCTGATGCAAACAATTCGCATGCTTTCGACGCTCGGCCTGATGGGCGCGATGCGCAGCCTGTCCTCCGCGTACGAGACCGCGAGCGGCGTCCACATCGACGCCGATTTCGCGCCGACGCTGGCGCTGCTCAAACGGTTGCGCGACGGCGAGCCCGCCGATCTCGTGATCCTCACCCGCGAAGGGCTCGACGAGATGATCGGCGAGGGTCGCGTCGTCGCAGGGAACGCAGCCGATCTGGCGCGCTCCTTCGTCGGCATCGCGGTGCGGTCAGGGCAAGCACATCCCGACATCGCCACCGCATCCGCGCTGCGCAACACGCTGCTGGCGGTGCGGTCCGTGGCCTATTCGCGGCTGGGCGCGAGCGGGGTCTATTTCGCCCGGTTGATCGCGCAGATGGGGATCGCGGCAGAGATCAACGCCAAAGCCACCATCGTCGAGCAGGGCTTTACCGCAGAGCGGCTCGTGAGCGGCGAGGCTGACCTCGCCGTGCAGCAGATCAGCGAACTGAAGCAGGTCGAAGGCATCGAGGTGGTCGGCCCGATTCCGCACGATCTGCAAACGCCGTCCGTGTTCGCCGCCGGCCGGATGGCAAACGCGGAGCACGCCGACGCTGCGGACCAGCTGCTGCGCTATCTGGCATCACCCGAGGTCGTCCCCGTGCTGCGTCAATCGGGACTCGAGCCTTGAATTTTCCGGAGCGACGACGCAACTTGGCGTCCATGCGGACTTTCCTCGTTGCCATCCTTCTCACGCTTGCGGTGCCGTTGTCGGCGCATGCGCAATCGGCCGATCTCGTTCTGTGCGATCGGGTTGCGGCCGATCCCAGCGATCCCGACAAGCCGGCCGACATGAGGGGCGTGACGGAGATTGCGGCCTCCGACGTTGCGACCGCCATCAAGTTCTGCAAGCAGGCCGCGCCGTCGTCGCGGCGCGCGATGTTCGCGCTCGGCCGCGCCTATGCGGCCAATCGGCAGACGGCGGAAGCGATGGCTGCCTGGCGCAAGGCCGCCGACAAGGGATCGAGTGCGGCAATGGTCGAGCTCGGTGTGGCCTACGGCACCGGCTCCGGCGTCGCCAGGGATGAAGCGCAGGCGCGCAAATTGTTCGAGAAGGCGGCGCAGGCCGGCAATCCCCGCGGCATCAGCAATCTCGCCGCGCTCGGCGGCACCGGGGGTGCCGCGCCGGCCGATCCCGCGCAGGCGCGCGCATTGCTCGGCAAGGCCGCCGAGACCAATGCGGAGGCGCAGTACCAGCTCGGCGTGATGCTCTCCGAAGGCACGGGCGGGGCGAAGGACGACGCCGCGGCGCGCGCGCTGTTCGAGAAGGCGGCGGCGCAAAACCATCCCGGCGCGCTGGAGCGGATGGGCGCCTTCGCGCAGGAGGGCCGCGGCGGGCCAAAGGACAAGGACGCCGCGAAATCCTATTACGAGCGCGCCGCAGCGCTCGGCGATGCGGATGCCAAGCAGGCGCTGGAGCGGCTGCGCTGTCCCTATGCGATCAAGGACAAGCAAGGCAAGCTCGTCACCACGCTGTGCTTCTAAAGCGCGACGAACGCGCTTTGGAGTTATTTGTGAGCATAATTGTTTCGAACACCGCTACGCACTTTTCCGGAGCTGCCGTAGCTCACTTGTAGTAGTAGGCGAAATTGTTGCGGGCGTCGCGATAGGTCGTCTCCAGGGAAGGCGCATACTGCGCGACCGCAGGCATTCCACAGCGGACGTGAGCCTTGATCGAGCGCAAGGCCCCCGGCATCCGTACCGGCCTACACTCCGTCTCCAACGACATGGAGATTTGCGATGAGGGTTCGAGGTTGGATGCTGGCGCTGGCCGGCTTGGGAGCGGCAAGCGCCGTGGCCGCGCAGGATCTCAAATCGCCATCGGCGGACCAGTACGTGCCCCGTCTCGGTGACATCATGAGCGCCGCGCAGACCCGCCACCACAAGCTCTGGATGGCCGGCAAGGCGCAGAACTGGGAGCTTGCCGCCTACGAGCTGCGCCAGCTCAAGGCGAACCTGGTCGAAGCGGCCGTATTCTACTCCGGCATTCCCGTCGGCAATGTCACGACGCTGGAGCCGTCGCTGCAATCGATGTCCGACGCCATCGATGCGAAGGACAGCCGCAAATTCGCAAAAGGGCTGGGCGAGCTGACCGAAGGCTGCAACGCCTGCCACCGGTCGCTGAAGCGCAGCTTCGTCGTCATCAAGGTTCCCTCGGATGAGAAGCCCTTCGCCAATCAGCAGTTCGCGCCAACCACAAGGCCTTGAAGGAACGGACCTCGCGGGGAACGGGTTTAAGTGCGAAACCTGACAGGAGGCGCCACCATGATCCGCAAACTCGCATCCGGCGAATATCGGCTCTATTCGCGCAAGGTGAATCCCAAGACCGGCAAGCGCCGCAACCTCGGCACGTTCAAGAGCCGAGCGGCGGCCGAGAAACATGAGCGCGAGGTGCAGTATTTCAAGCGTCACTAGCGCGTGAGAAGCCGTTCGCGACCCGGCCAAAACAAAAAGCTCAAAAACAACCCCATGCACAGTAGCCAAGTGTTTGAAATCACAGCACTGCAAATGGCGTCCAAATCTTCATCTCTCCGGAATTGCCGAAATCGCTTGCGCCGTCGGGCAAAACAGGCGCATGATGGCATCATGGCAGGTTTGGCTTCGCGAATGGCCCTGCGCGAAAAAGCCCGATGGCCTTGATGCGATGGCGGTGCTAGGTAGCACGTGCTTTCCTTCTGATATTCTGGGTCAATTGCGTTGCTGGACGGGCTCTACAAGGTTGAATACGGCGTCAACGATGCCTTCGGCCGCAGCATCATGTGCATGCATGACGGCAAGCTGCTGGGCGGCAATTCGGCCTTCGCGCATCTCGGAAGCTATGTCGAGCGCGACGGCGAGATCATCGCCGAAGTCATCACCGAACGGCACAACGACGATCCCAACTACAAGCCGCTGATGGGGGCTGACGTCGCCTCGATCGGCGCGCGCGGGCGGCTCGTCGGCAACCAGATCCGCCTCGCGGGCAGCGCGGACACGATGCCGGGCGCCGGTTTCTGGGCCAATCTCACGCGGCTCGATGACGATGGGCTGCCGCCGCAGGGGACGATCGGACCGGGCGGGGTCGTGAACGGGCTCTATGCAATTCATCTGCGCGCGCTCGACGGCGTCGATGCCGGACTCTCCGGCGTCATGCTGCTGATGGACGGCCGCATCCTCGGCGGCGATGCTTTCTTCTACTACCTCGGCTCCTATTCCTCAGCTGACGGCCGCTGGAAGGGCGAGATGCTCAACCAGGAGCACACGCCAGCGAAAGGCGAAAACCCCGTGTTCGGCGGCTACGAGGTCGGGATCGGCTTCTCCGGCACCTGCACAGAAGACAGCGGCGAGCTCGAAGGCATTGCGCTCGCTGGCAAGCGTAGCTTGCGGCTGGCAGCATCGCTCAAGCTGATGCGAAGGGCGTAGGCTACCGATCATCTCGTCGCGTGCTAGTCCTGGTTCTCCAATGCAGAGGGTCGCATGATTTGGCTGGATCTCTCGAGCCACTCACGCGTCGTGACCAGATTGACCGCATCGGTGAGGTACATCCCCACTGCGAGGCCACGGTCATAGCTTGCCCAGAAACGCGGAAGAATCTCGATGTTGCGTCCCCCGCGTCCGATGATCCTGACGAGCCCGGCTGATTCAGCGGAGATCATCAAGTTGCGGACATGGGTTCGGGAGACGCCGAAACGGCTGGTGGCCTCGATATAGGGCACGACCGCGCTCGGGTCGCCGGCATCCATTGCAGCCTTGAGCACCGCATTCTGGATGAGCGGCCCGGCGGCATGGCTGAAGAACAGCATCGTGTCCGGCAGCGTCATCATGAGGCGAGCCGCTGCAGGATTGAAGGGCGGAGATTTGCTGCAGTTGAGGACGTAAAAGTCCCGATCGCGCGAAAATATCGGGCCGTAATCGTGACCGGGATACAGCGTGGCAAGGGGCACATAGTGAGCCACCAGCCATTCGATGTGATGCGCGCGCAGCCTGTCCGTGGTTGCCAGCAATCGGACCCGGCCGTCGTCGGGGGCTCTGCGCAATTCGAGAAACCCGACCTCCCGCAACCGCGCGATCAAATGATCCACCTGCCGGTCGCTCGCGTATCCGAACAAGGCAAGTTGCTGTTTGAGGGCGCTGACGGTGAACCAGGTCTCGCGTCGGGAAGGGTCATGGGCGGCTTCGAGGACTGCCGCACAGTGGAAGACAAAGAACCGCCCCGCCTCCAGGAGAAGCCGAACCAGAAATGGTTCGCCCTCGTACACCTTCACGAAGCTTGCCAGATAAGCGTGCCGCGCCTCAGGCAGGCGAGAATGCTGCACGATCTCATCAAGCGTCAATCGCAACCGGCCGCCAACCAAGCGCTCAAGTTCGTCCTGCTCCAAAGCCGCCCCCTGATCCTGACGTGAGGAAAATATAAAAGGGGCGAAGCGATAGGCGCAATGTTTTCCATTCAATCCTGAGTAGAAGCCGCTAGGTTTCTGGCGATTGCTCGGGCACCGGCCGCCCCAAGGAAGTTTAGCTGAGGCGCGGCCGAGCCCGTGCGGCGTCGCAGTATGCAGCGATAGGCCGGCAGCGATCTTCAATGAGTGCGTGTGTTGTTTCCGATAATACAAAATACTACTTAAAATTGTCTTTCATGAGGCGTGCCATTACGGAGTCCTTCAAAATGCCTGATACGAACACAGATTTCCCGCTCGTCCCCGAACTCGCGAACGCGAACAGTCAGCCGCCGGACAGGTCAGCCTATGTCCAGCTTCAAAGCGTGGACCGGCCCTTGGTCATGTGGGCCAATTCCGACAATTCGAGCAAGAGCGCCTATGTCTGCGACGAGCCGAACGAGAATCTATCAAACACCACGGCGATCATCGAGAACTACTGGGACGGCAAGGGGCCGCCGGTCTACCAGCTGGTCTTGCGGCAGTTCTGGCGCCCCGTTGGGAAGTCGTACCATCGGATTCCAGTGGGCAACACCCTGACGATCAGTGTCACGAAGACTCAGGGGGTATCCTCGACAGTCTCACAGTCGATTACCGCATCGCTGGGCATCTCGTACGGCGCACTGAGCGCCGAGGTGTCAGCGACGTTCTCGAAATCCGTGACGACTAGCGACGAAAGCTCGTACACAGAAACGGTCCAGATCAGTCCGCCAGCGGACGGAATGGTTCGGGTGTGGGTGCTGTGGCAGCTGGTGCACGAGATCGTGGCGATCCAGGGCTCGTACGACACCGGCGGCAAGTTCGTTTCCAACGGCAACGTGCTTCCGAAGGGGGACCGGAACTACGCCAATCGCAAGGCTCAAGTCGCGTGGAACGGGCGCGGTCGTTACAGTAGCGGGGCGTGGGTCAACTACGACGATACGTCCTGGTTGTTCCCGTCCGATACGTTCGTGGCCTACCAAAAGGACTTCCCCGCAAGCGGGGCTGTTGGCAGGCTGGCATAGGCTCGGGCGAGTGCGGCTAGGAAGAGTGGCGCATCCGTGACGGAAAGTTCCTGCTTTGCGGTGACAGTGCACTCAATGATCCCAGCCACACTCGTGCGCTCGAAGTGCTGACTGAACCAAAGTGCACTGTCACCGCAATATACTCCTCGGCGGATTGCCGTGGAAAGTTGAGATGCTGAACCCGGTGCAAACGTCGCCGAAAGGCGAGAACCCCTCGTTCGGCGGCTACGAGGTCGGGATCGGCTTCTCCGGCACCTGCACGGAAGACAGCGGCGAACTCGAAGGCATCGCGCTTGCCGGCAAGCGCAGCCTGCGGCTGGCGGCCTCGCTCAAGCTGATGCGGCGGGCGTGAAGGTGCGGGTACACATAAGCTTGCAAGTATCTGCTTTTCACGCGCGAAACACGGCCATGAACATTGGTTCCTGTGGTTTTGACGCTCGCGGGCCGCAGATCCTTCGCCACTCCTCGAAGTGGCGTTTGGGACAAGGGCTCACCTTTTCATTCGCGCGCAACACGTCGGGGGCCGCGTCAAGAGACTCTTCCGCGCGCCTTGTTTGCCGCGGACCACCGCCGCTCGATTTCCTTCACCGCCGCCCGCATGTTGGGCAGATACTTTTTGGCGGCCACCTCCGGCGTCATCGACGACGAGAAGAAAATCAGATTCAGGCTGCCGAGGACGGGGCCGCCCCCCGGAATGGCCAGCGCGATCGCGCTGATGCCCGCCTCCGATCCACCGACGGACGAGGCGTAACCGTCCTTTTTCGTCTGTGAGAGAATGTCCTCGATGAAGCGACGGTCCTTCGCCAAAGCCGCGTCCTCCTCGACGAGTGATGCGGTGAGGTCCAGCATTTCTCGTCGCAGAGCAGGCGCGGAGGCAGCCAAGATGGCTTTCCCAAGCGCGCTGCGCACCAAGGATCTCCTCCGTCCGACCATGGACCGATGAACGGAGAACGGACTGAAGGGATGTGTGCTTTCCCGAATAAGTACCGACCCGAGTTCGAACACTCCGAAGTCGCTTGGCCAGGAGACGCCATCCAGTAGGCCGAACATCGCGGGCAGTGCCGCCTGGCTCGATAGATCCCGTGAAGACACGCCTTCGCTCAAGGTGCGTACTTGGGACGTCAAGCCGAACAAGGCATTCGTCTCGTCAAAGGTCACGTAGCCATCTTCGCGCAGCGTATCGAGCAGACGATAGCAGGTGGTACGGTTGAGTCCTGTCCGCTTTGCGAGTTGTACGACGTTGGATGGGCCGCTTGCATTGAGCTCGTTGATCAGCGCCAAGCCACGGGAAAGTGCCCTTACGCTGCGGTGCATGATCCCTCCAGACGTGTTCGCACTGCGAACATTTCATAGACTCAGATGGAATCCTAGTTCAATCGGCGGCAATCCATCCCGGCACGCCCAAAAGGGCGGCGACGGGAGGAAACGATGGTTCGTTCAAGCTTTTATTTGTCTGCGGCCGTGTGCTTGGCTCTCGCGGCGCCGGTCGCGGCGCAGACCGCCGGCGGCCCCCCGAATCTCAGCGGTGGCAAGGTCAAGGTCGGTGTCCTGACTGACATCGCCGGCCCCACGGCCATGGCGAACGGCAAGGGTTCGGTGATCGCGGCTGAAATGGCCGCCGAGGACTTCGGCGCCGGCCTCAACGTCGAGGTGATCTCGGCCGACCACCAGGGCAAGCCGGACGTCGGATCGCAGATCGCCGGACGCTGGTTCGACGTCGAAGGCGTGGACGCGATCGCCGACATGCAGGGATCCCCGATCGGCTTCGCCGTGCAGAACATGGCGGCGCAGAAGAGCAAAATCATGCTGTTGTCCGGTTCGACCTCCTCGGACTTCAACGGCAAGGCCTGCTCGCCGCTAACGGTCCAGTGGACGGTTGACACCTACAATCTCGCGAAAGGCGCCGCCAAGTCCGTGGTCGAGGCCGGCGGAACGAAATGGTACTTCCTCACAGTCGATCAGGCGTACGGCAATGCCCTGACGCGCGATACGTCTGAGCAAGTCAAGCTCAATGGCGGGCAGGTGGTCGGCAACTCGGTGTTCCCGCCGAACACGTCCGACTTCGCTTCGTTCCTACTCACCGCGTCCAATGCCGGCGCCAACGTGATCGCGATCGCGGCGTCGAGCGGCGATACGGTGACCGCGCTGAAGCAGGCGGACGAATTCGGTCTGAGCTCAACGGCCAAGATCGTTCCGCTTCAATCGGTGCTGACGGACGTCTACGCGGTAGGTCAGAAGATCGCGCACGATGCCTACGAAGTGTCGCCGTTCTACTGGGACCGGACGCCCGAAACGCGCGCCTGGGCCGAACGCTTCTTCGCCAAAGCCAAGATCATGCCGACCGGATTCCACGCGGGCGTCTACTCCTCGGTCGCGCACTACCTGAAGGCCGTCAAGGCCACGGGTACCGACGACGCCCCGACGGTCATGAAGCAGATGGAGAAGGAACACGTGCACGACTTCTTCGCGGCCGACGGCTACATCCGTGCCGACCGCAAGATGATCCACGACATGTACCTGCTCCGGGTCAAGAAGCCCGGTGAAAACAAGGGTGCCTGGGATCTCTACAACGTCATTCAGACGCTGCCCGGGGAGTCCGTCAACCGCCCGCTATCCGAAAGTCCGTGCCCGCTGGTGAAGAAGTAGCCGCCAGCCATCGATCGACCATCCAACTCGGCGCAAGGAATCCGAACATGTCAGTCGCCATCGTCTGCGCTTCTCACACGCCTCTGATGTACAAGGGACCGGCCAGCAACGAAACCGAGCAACGCGTCCGAACCGCGTTTGGACGGCTCGGGACCTTCGTGAAGGAGTTCGCACCCGACTACATCATCCAGTTCGCTCCCGATCACTTCAACGGCTTCTTCTACGACCTGATGCCCTCGTTCTGTGTCGGTGCCGGCGCAGTCTCCCTGGGCGACTGGGGAGGCGGGACGGGACCGCTGGATGTTCCGGAGAAGACGGCGCTCGAGCTCATCGACCATGTGCGAGCCGAGGATTTCGACGTGGCGGTTTCGTATCGCATGCCGGTCGATCACGGCTTCGTCCAGCTGTGGGAGGCGATGCTCGGTGACTTCAAGTCGATCCCGATCCTGCCGATCTTCGTCAACGCCGCTGCGCCGCCCGTTCCGACCTACCGCCGTGCCCGGCAAATCGGTGAATCGGTAGGGCGGTTCGCTGCGCGTTCCGGCAAGCGAGTCTTGTTTGCCGCGTCGGGGGGCCTCTCGCACGATCCGCCGCTGCCATCGATCAAGGACGCGCCGCCGGAGATCCGGGAGCGGCTGATCAATGGGCGAAATCCGACCGCGGAAGCCAAGGAAGCCCGCGAGAAGCGGGTGCTCGAGGCGGGCGTTCTCGCAGAAGCGGGAGAGGGGCCGTGCCAGCCGCTCAATCCGGATTGGGATGCGCAGTTCATGGAGATCCTGCGCAGCGGCCAGATCTGGCGTGCCGACGCGCTCGACACCGACAAGGTCCGCGAAGTTGCGGGACGCGGTGCCAACGAGGTGCTCGCATGGGTCGCCGCCTTCGGCGCCTTCTCGACCGGCGGCCGCTTCAAGATGGAGCAGGAATTCTACGAGGCCATTCCGGGCTGGATTGCCGGCATGGCGATGATGGCGGCCAAACAGGCTGAAAGCGCTCACTGATCACGAAAACACCGCGCGAATGCGGAAGCATCGCGGAGCAGGCAAATGGCATACGAAACAGACGTGCTCATCATCGGCGCCGGGCCAACGGGCTCGACGACCGCTCTGGCGCTCGCGAACTGCGGCGTTCGCAGTCACATCGTCTCACGCGGCAACTGGATGGCCGACAGTCCGCGAGCCCACATCACCAACCAGCGGGCCAACGAGGTCTTCCGCGATCTCGGGATTGCGGACGACGTGGCGCGGTACGCGAGCCCCTGGGAACTGATGGGCGACACGACCTTCACGACTAGCCTGGCCGGCTCCGAGTTGATCCGGATGCGGACGTGGGGAACTGGCGACGATCGCCGCGGCGACTACCTGCGTGCCAGTCCGTGCGGAATGGTCGATATCATCCAACCGCTGCTCGAGCCCATCCTGTTCCAGAAGGCGGCCGAGAAGGGTGCGACCTTCGCATTCAACACCGAGTATGTCCGTCATGAGCAGGATGCGGACGGCGTAACGGCGACGCTGCGAGATCGCCTGGATGGGCGTGAGTACACCATTCGCGCACGCTACATGGTCGGCGCCGACGGCGCTCGATCCATGGTGGTCGACCATCTCGGGCTTCCGATCGAAGGCCAGATGGCGCGCGCCGGCACTGTCTACACCATCTTCAACGCAGATCTGTCCAGGTACAGCAAACATCGGCCGAGCATCCTGAACTGGATCGTCACTCCGGACGCGAGCTTCGGGGAGATTGGCATGGGGCTGCTGCGGGCGGTGCATCCGTGGACGCAGTGGATCGCCGGTTGGGGCTTCGATATCAGCAAGGGCGAGCCGGACCTTGCGCCGGAAGCGATCATTCCGAAGATCAAGGTGCTGATCGGCGACCCTTCGGTCGACATCGACATCGTGAGAACCTCGATCTGGTACGTCAACCAGGCCTACGTGACCCAGTATTCGAAGGGTAGGGTGCTCTGCGGCGGCGACGCGGTCCACCGGCATCCGCCGTCGAGCGGGCTCGGCAACAACACATGCGTACAGGACAGTCACAACCTCGGTTGGAAGCTTGCGTACGCCGTGAAGGGTTGGGCCGGTCCGAAGCTTCTGGAAAGCTACTCGCAGGAGCGGGCGCCGGTTGGAAAGCAGATCGTGCTGCGCGCCAACCAGTCCCGGCTCGACTATGCCCCGCTGAACGCATGCTTCCGCGTGCCGGGCGCCGAGAATCCGGTCGCCGCCGGCATCGCGCGTTTTCGCGATCCGGGCCCGGATGGCGTCGCGGCCCGGAAGGCGGCGCAGGCCGCGCTTGATCTCAAGCAGACGGAATTCAATGCCCAGGGTACCGAGATGAACCAGCGGTACCAATCCTCGGCCGTGATTCCCGACGTCGGCGGCGAGCCAGAGCAATGGCGGCGAGATCGCGGCCTCTACAATCAGCCAACGTCGCGCCCGGGTGCCAAGATCCCGCATGCGTGGCTCGTCGATCGCGACGGCTTGCGGGTGTCGACCCTCGACGTGACGGGTAAGGGCCTCTTTACCGTCGTGACGGGCCTCGCCGGCGTCGCATGGAAGGAAGCGGCACTGCGCCTTGACCTCCCGTTTCTCCGGGTCGTCGTGACGGGCTCGCCCGAAGCGCAGGACCTCTATTGCGAGTGGCAGCGCATTCGCGAGATCGAGGAAGCTGGAGTTCTTCTTGTTCGCCCCGATGGTGTGGTCGCCTGGCGCGACATGGAGGGGACTTCGGACCCCGGAGAAGCCGTGGACCGGCTGAGCGCTGCGATACGGAGAGTCCTCGATGTTTCGGACCTTTCGGCGATCCCGCGCGAGAAGCCGCAGCCGCCATCAAAGCCCAGCGGCACCCCGCTCTTCGCCTGACACACAAACCAACGAGATCGAGTCATGAGCGATACAAGACCAGCGAACTTCTCCAGCGTCTGGGCCGACCTGCGGGGCGTGTCCTTCAAGCAGCACTACATCGACGCCGGCGGAATCCGGACCCGCTGCATCGAGTCGGGCGACCCGTCCAAGCCGCTCGTCCTGGCGCTGCACGGCGTCGGGGGCCATGCAGAGGCATATTCGAGGAATTTTGGCCCTCATGCCGATAGCTTCTGGTTCGTTGCCATTGACATGCTGGGACACGGTTGGACCGACAAGCCCGCGATCGACTACCAGGTCAAGGACTACGCCGGCCACGTGCTCGCCGTCCTCAAGACCCTCGGTAGGGACAAGGCGATGATCAGCGGTGAATCGCTGGGTGGATGGGTCGCGACCTATCTCGCCGTACATCGTCCCGCCGTGGTGGAGAAACTGGTCCTCAACACCGCCGGCGGTTGGACCGCGCACCCGCAGGTGATGGAACGACTGAAGAAGCTGTCGAACGAGGCTGCTTCCGATCCCTCATGGGAGCGGATCAAGACGCGCCTCGAATTCCTGATGTGCGACAAGAGCATGGTCTCGGACGACCTGATCGAGACCCGTCGTGCGATCTACGCGCAGCCGGGATTCGCCGACACGATGAAGCGGATCATGTGTCTGCAGGACATGGAAATTCGTCGGCCCAACATGATCACCGCCGACCAGTACCGGTCGATCAAGGCTCCGACCATGGTCGTGTGGACCTCGCATGATCCGACCGCCACGCCCGAGGAAGGCAAGCAGATCGCGGACATGATTCCGGGCTCGAAATTCGTCGTCATGAACCGCTGCGGCCACTGGCCTCAGTTCGAGGACGCGGAGCAGTTCAATCGCCTCCACATCGAATTCCTCCGGACCGGCAAGTAAGGATCGTTTAGATGAACCAGCAAACCAAGTATGGCGAGCTCGCCGCCCGGATCCGCGCAGCCTACGCCGGCACCCCGATCGCGCCCATCCGGACGCAACTCGCGGAACTCGATGTCGATGCGGCCTACGCCATCCAGCAGGAGAACACCGCCCACTGGGAGAAGGAGGGCCGGCGCGTGGTCGGAAGCAAGATCGGGCTGACCTCGCGCGCGGTCCAGAAGCAGCTCGGCGTCGATCGCCCGGACTTCGGCGTCCTCTTCGCCGACATGATCGTGGGAGAAGACGAGCCCGTCGCCGCGGGGCGCGTCCTGCAGCCGAAGATCGAGGCGGAAGTAGCCTTCCTTCTCGACCGCGACGTCGAGGTCGAAACGCCGACCGTGGCCGACGTCGTGCGGGCAGTGGCCTATGCGATGCCCGCGCTCGAGATCGTCGGCAGCCGTATCACCAAGTGGGATATCGGAATCGTCGATACCGTCGCCGACAACGCCTCGTCGGGGCTCTTCGTTCTGGGAGGACCCGTCCGGCGGCTGGATGGCTTGGACCTCCGCGCCCTCCAGATGCAGATGACGAGGAAGGACGAAGTGGTCTCCAAGGGGACGGGGGCCGCCTGCCTCGGCAACCCGCTCAACGCGATGGCCTGGCTCGCCGGCGAATTGGCCCGTCGCAAGCGGCCACTGCGCGCCGGCGACGTCGTTCTCTCCGGAGCGCTGGGGCCGATGGTGCCCGTGAATCCGGGCGACGCATTCGAGGCCAACATCGCCGGGCTCGGGACCGTTTCGGCGCGATTCGCCTAGCCACACGAGCCGTATGCGTCGTGAACTCCTCGGGTGGCAGCGGTGCCGTCGGAAACGATCAAGCAGCGCTATCGAAGTGATGCCGCTCGGCGCACAAGTTCGATTGGACTCCGTCGCGGGACGGACGCTTCGATGTCGTCACGGCGCCGGGCAAGCCGCTCCGGTCTTCACCCACGCCTCCACCAGCGCGCCGGCCTGCGCTTGCGTGCCCGGCACGGGCGAGCGGCCGAAGCCGGGCTTCCAGGCCCAGCCGACGAGGGTGTCCTTGCCGATATGGTCGATCAGGTCTTCCACCTTGCGCCCGCCGTTGCGCGCGGGATCCCTGATCTGCTCGCAGATCTCGCCGACGGTCTTGCCCTCCCAAGCCATCTCGCGCGGGGCGAGATGCCATTCGGGATGGCCGGGCATGCGGCCGGGCTCGAAATTGGCCTTCTGGTGGCAGCTGTTGCAGCGCATCGCCTCGAGCCCATGGCCGTCAGCGCCGCGCGTGACCGGCGGCTGATGCAGGCGGGCATTGTCGCCCTGGTGCGGCCTGTCGCCGGCCGGATGACAATTGGTGCAGCGCGGATGCGTCAGCACCTTGCCGAACTCGGTGAAGATTGCGGCCGAACGCTTCTCTGCGTCGCCGATCGAGGCAAAGCTCTCGGGCGAGGCGAGGGCATGGCTTGCCGTCTCCGACGCCCCGTAGCCCGCACCGAGACTGCCGGCGAGGGCGGCGACCACGGCAATCACCTTGAACCTCACGTCGGAGATCATGATGCGTGTCACTTGGTGGCCATGAGGTAGCGCTTCGAGTCGGCGAGGATCACGTCGCGCACCGCCTCGTGATATTTGATGTAGCCGGTGCAACGACAGAGATGACCGTCGAGCGCATCCGCGATGGTCTGCTCCAGCGCCTCGCGCTCGACCGGTGTCCGTGACAGGCGCTCCAGCAAGACCTGGCCCTCATTGAGGAAGCCGGCGGTGCAATAGCCGCACTGAAAGGCGAAATGCGCGATGAAGGCCTTTTGCAGGGTCGAGAGCTCGCCGTCCCTGGCGTGGCCCTCGACGGTGCGGATCGACTTGCCGTCGAAATTCACGGCGGGCGCGACGCAGGTCGGGCTGGTGGTGCTGGTGCCGTCCGGCGCGTCGACGATGACGGCGCAGCTCAGGCATTGCGCGGCGCCGCAGCCGAACTTGGTGCCCGTCATGCCCAGCATCTCGCGCAGAAAATCATTCATCGAGAGATCGTCGCGGACGTCCATCGGACCGTGCTTCTGGCCGTTGATGGTGAGGCTGAGGGTCGTCACGCGAGCACTCCCTTCAATAGGCTTGCGGTGACCGGCAGCGCACGGAAGCGATGGCCGGTGGCGTCGTGGATGGCGTTGATCAGCGCCGGCACGATCGGGATCATCACGACCTCCGCCATGCCCTTCGGCGCTTCGTCCGATACCAGCGGCTTCAGCATCTCGATCTCGAGATCGCGGAGCGGCAGGTCGGAGCCGCGTGCGACCAGATAGCGCCCGAGATTCCATTCGCCGTTGCCCGGCCCGCCCTCGAACGGGGGCAGGGTTTCGAGCAACGCGTAGCCGACGCCCATGGCGAAGCCGCCCTGGGCCTGGCCCATCACGACTTCCGGCACCAGCGCGGTGCCGCATTCGAAAACGCTATAGGCCTTGGCGATGCGAAGCGCGCCGGTTGCGCGCTCGATCTCGACGCGGACGACCGTGCCGCACATCGAGGTGTAGGCGGTGCCGATCCGGTTGTTGTCGGTCGGCGGAAACTTGACGCTGGTGCGGTTGATCCGCTCGAACTTGCCGTTGCCTTTGCGGATCGCCAGTGCGTCGATATCGGCGCGGTACTGCTCGCCGGACAGCGGGAAGCGTGCCCGCGACCACGCCCAGCGCGAGAAGCTGTGCGCAACCGCACCGGTGACGAAGCCGCGCGAATGAGCCGTTGCCGCGAGCGCAGGGAGGCCGAGCGGTTCGAGGCCGGGCATGGTGAGCTGGCCTTTCTGCCAGCTTGCGGCGGCCCATTGTCCCGCGCGCGGATCGGTCTTTGCGATGCGCCACAGCTCAAGCGCCGCGGGCCACAGGCCGAAGCGGAAAATGACGCGCGCGGCCTCCGCGGCGGAATGGGTGCCGACATGCGCGCCGATCGAGGAGCTTGTCGGCGAGCTGATCGCGGGCACCCAGCGCGGATTTTTCTCCGCGGCATCCTGGGTCTTCTGGTCCATTGTGGAGGGATCGCCCGACGTGACCAGCCCGAGCACGTCATAGCTGTCGACGCGGGCGACCGAGACCTCGTCGGCGATGGCGCCAAGATGGCCGGCGACGCGGTTGGCCAGCGCCGTCCCGATGCCGTTGCCCATCTCGACATGATCGCAAAAGATCACGATCCTGCCGTCGGGGGCAAGCTCGACACGGCCGAGCGAGCCGTCCGCGCCGGAGCCATAGTCCTTCGTCACGCAGGCAACGCCGGTGCCGACCAGCCGATCCGACGAGGTCTGCTTGAACTGCGCCCGCTGCTGCCAGATCGGGTGCTTCTCGAGCTTGTCGAGGATTTCGGGCGTCCGCACCGAGACGATGTAGGGATTGCCGGTCATGGTCCGGCCGTTCTGCGGCAGCGCATTGCGCCGCCGGAATTCGATCGGATCGCGCTTGAGCTCGGACGCGGCTTCGTCGATCAGGACTTCCAGCGCCGTCATGGCTTGCAGGATGCCATAGCCGCGCATCGAGCCTGCGCTCACGCCGCGCGAGTGCACCGCGACGGTCCTGACGTCGACCTTCGGAATGTCGTAGATGCCGATCGCGCCGGTGGCCGCGACGACGGCGACGCTGGCCGAGAAATGGGCGAGCCCGCCGCCGTCGAGCACGTGATCGGCGGCGAACGCCTTGATCTTGCCGGTCGCGCGATCGATGCCGATGCGCGAGCGCATCTTGATCGAATGGCGCTTGATGCCGGCCTGAAACTGCTGGTAGCGGTCATGCGCCAGCCGCACCGGCTTGCCGGGAAAGCAGATCGCCGCGAGCGCCACATAGAGAATGAAAGGCGTGTGATCGCGGCCACCAAAGCCGCCGCCGACATGGGCGAACTGCGCGTTGATGTGCGTTGGCTTGTAGGGCGCCCGGGCCTTGGCCAAGAGATGCGCGATCGACTCCGCCGCCTCGTAGGGCGACTGTACGCCAAGCAGCAGTTCGAGATTGCCGCCCTTGCCGTCGTACCAGGCGAGCCCGCATTCGGGCTCCAGGAACATCGGGTCGACCGATTGCGTCTCGAACTCGCGGTCGAGCACCAGCATGGATGTGTCATCCGCTGCAAGCTCGGCACGGATCTGCTCGCCATATTTCGCCGCCTTGGCGTAATCCGCCGGCATCTCCTTCGCGAGCGGCGACCACACCGGCAGCGCCGCGCTCTGCACCTTCTTGGGCGAGACCCAGCCGGCCTGGAGCGGCGAATAGACATCCGGTTTGTCAGGCGAGGGACCTGCCACGCGGGTGAAGCGGAAGGCCCCGTAATCCGGGACGACGACTGGCCCGGTCTCCTCGCCGAATTGGACGAACGTGCCATCGCGCAACACAAGACGCGCCTGGTCGAAGGCGTCGAACTTCTCGAAGATCAAAAGCGCGACCGGCTGGCCCAGATAGAGCGGCGTCTTGCCAATCTGACAGAACAGGTCGCCCGCATAGAATTCCGGCACCTGCGTCCCGATCCGGTCGAGATCGGCGGCAGTCACCACCATCGACGGCTTGAGCGCGCCGCCGAGGCGGGCGAGGTCCAGCCCGGTATAGACATGCGTGGCGTCGTTGGCGCGCACCAGGATCGCGTGCGAGGTGGTCTGCGGCCAACCCGCCAGATCGTTCGCGCGGAAGTCGGAAGCGTAGAGCTTTGCGCCGGTGACCTTGGCGATGCCGTCGACACGGCCGGCGCCATTTGTCGCGGGATTGAACTTGCCGCGTCCGGGTAGCGTCTCGTGGGCTGCGAAGGGAACGCCCGCTGCTGATGCCAGATGTGACAGGCTGACCGAGATGCCTCCCGCAGACAGCCACTTCACGAACTCGCGTCGCGAAGGCCCCATGATCATATCCTTGTACAGCATTTCGAGAACATCGGGATGCGGCCAGCATGCGATGTCCGGAGGGCATAGGCGAGCGCCAGCGCGAATCCGTCACGATGCATCATGCCACGATAGAAGGAGCGAGAACCTTTACAACCAATGAATGTGGTGCGCTTGCGCTTCGAATTGTGGTTCGTGCTTGCTTTAAAGTCGAATCGAACGGAAGACGGTCCGGCAACAGGGGGCGCAATTCAAATGCAGCAAGATCCGAACGGTGCGTCTTCAGCAACCGGCGCGATGGGCACGAAGACATTGTCGCGCCGTCAATTGCTGGATCGCGGTCTCAAAGCGGGCGCGTTGTCGCTGTTCGCAGGTGCGGCGAACGCCCAGCACGCCGTGCACGACCATGCGGGCACGTCCCACAGCGCGGACATGTCGCCGAGCATGGGGATGATCGCCGAAACGCCCGTTCCTGCCATGGACCAAGCGCTGGTCGAGCCGGAGGTGCGGCGGTCCGTCAATGGCGTGCTGAGCACGACGTTGCGGGTCGGCTACGCCTATCGCCAGATCGGCGGCGTCAGGCTCTATGTCAGATCCTATGAGGGCGGCAGCCCCGGCCCGACCCTGCGCATGAAGCCCGGCGAAACCCTGCGCATCAAGATGATCAACGATTTGCCGCCGAACCGCGATGGATTGCCGGCCGACATCAGCCATCCGCACCAGTTCAACAACACCAATTTCCACTTCCACGGCGCGCATACCAGCCCGAGCGGAATTTCCGACAACGTCATGCGCTCGATGGCGCCGGGCCGCAGCTACAACATCGAAATCACCCTGCCGGCCGATCACACCAAGGGCACCTACTGGTATCACCCGCATCACCACGGCAGCGCCGACATCCAGATGTCTTCCGGCATGGTCGGCGCCGTCGTCATCGAGGGTGATTTCGCCGACGTCCCCGAGATCGCCACAGCCCGCGAACGCCTCATGGTGCTGACCCAGGTGGTCTACGATTCCAACGGCATGGTCGAAAATTTCGAGACGCTGTTTCCCGAGACCGCGACGCGCTTTCTCGCCATCAATGGCCAGCGCCGGCCCATGATCGAGATGCGGCCCGGCGAGGTGCAGCGCTGGCGCATCCTCAATGCCGCCTATCAGGACGACATGCTGCTCGATCTCGAGAAGCACGATCTGCATGCGATCGCCTATGACGGCATCCAGCTCGGCGCCATGCAGCCGCTGAAGCAGGTCCTGATCGCGCCCGGCCAGCGCGCAGACATTCTGGTGAAGGCAGGCAGCCCCGGCACCTACGCCTTCAACGCGGCGCCCTACGACCAGGGCCACCCTTCGCCCGTGGGACCGCTGGCGCGCGTGGTGGTCTCAGGCGCGCCGATGGACATGAAGCTGCCGCGCGCCCTGCCGCCGGCGCCGCTCGCGACCATCAAGGATTCCGAGATCACCAACCGCCGCAAGGTGGTGCTGTCGGCGACCGCGCCCGAGGCCGATGCCGCCGGCCATTGGCAGGAATTCGCGTTCTTCGTCGACGGCAAGAAGTTCGACCCCGCCCGCATCGATCAGCGGGTCAAGTTGGGCGCGGTCGAGGAGTGGACCATCGTCAACACGCATGAGCATGACGACCACGTGTTCCACATCCATACCAACCCATTCCAGGTGATCTCGGCCAATGGCAAGGCGCTGGCGGTGCCGGAATGGCGGGATTCCGTGATCGTGGAGCGCAAGGGCGGCGTGGTCGTGTTCCGCTCGCGCTTCATCGATTTCACCGGTGTTTACATGCTCCATTGCCACATGATGAACCATGAGGAGATGGGCATGATGCAGACCGTGGAGGTCTACAAAGCCTAAGCTGCGGGTCGAATTGCGCGAATTTGGCGGCGGACAGGGCTGATCCGGGCGCGGCCGGGCTTCCCCTGGCGGCCCGCATGGCCTATTGACGCTGCAACGCAACAATCCCCCAAAAAGACCCCATGATCCGCCTCGACAACGTCAGCAAGCAAGCCGGCCACCAGATCCTGTTCATCGAAGCGTCCGCCGCCCTCAACAAGGGCGAGAAGATCGGCCTCGTCGGCCCGAACGGCGCCGGAAAGACCACGCTATTCCGGATGATCGCCGGCGAGGAACTGCCCGACGAGGGGCAGGTCTCGACCGACCGCGGCATCACGATCGGCTATTTCAACCAGGATGTCGGCGAGATGGCCGGCCGCAGCGCCGTGGCCGAGGTCATGGACGGGGCGGGACCGGTGAGTGCGGTCGCGGCCGAGCTGCGCGAGCTCGAGACCGCGATGGCCGATCCTGACAAGGCCGACCAGATGGACGAGATCATCGCGCGCTACGGCGAGGTGCAGCACGCGTTCGAAGAACTCGACGGCTACGCGCTCGACGGCCGTGCGCGCGAGGCGCTGTCCGGCCTCGGCTTCAGCCAGGAGATGATGGACGGCGACGTCGGCAAGCTCTCCGGCGGCTGGAAGATGCGCGTGGCGCTCGCCCGCATCCTCTTGATGCGTCCCGACGTCATGCTGCTCGACGAGCCCAGCAACCATCTCGATCTCGAAAGCCTGATCTGGCTCGAGAAGTTCTTGCACGACTACGAAGGCACGCTGCTGATGACCTCGCACGATCGCGAGTTCATCAACCGCGTGATCTCGAAAGTGGTGGAGATCGATTCCGGCTCGCTCACCACCTACGCCGGCAATTACGAGTTCTACGAGCAGCAGCGGGCGCTGAGCGAGAAGCAGCAACAGGCGCAGTTCGAGCGCCAGCAGGCCATGCTCGCCAAGGAAATCAAGTTCATCGAGCGGTTCAAGGCGCGCGCCTCTCATGCGGCTCAAGTTCAGAGCCGGGTGAAGAAGCTCGACAAGATCGAGCGGGTCGAGCCGCCGCGCCGCCGCCAGACGGTGGCGTTCGACTTTCCGGCCGCGCCGCGCTCGGGCGAGGACGTCGTTGCGCTCAAGCAGGTGTTCAAAGGCTACGGCAGCAAGCGGATCTATGACGGGCTCGATTTCATGATCCGTCGCAGGGAGCGCTGGTGCGTGATGGGCGTCAACGGCGCCGGCAAATCGACACTGCTTAAGCTCGTCGCCGGTGCGAGCGAGCCGGACGAGGGCACCGTGGCGGTCGGCGGCAGCGTCAAGATGGGCTATTTCGCGCAGCATGCGATGGACCTGCTCGACGGCGAGCAGACGGTGTTCGAGTCGCTCGAATACGCGTTTCCGACCGCGGGGCAGGGCTCCCTGCGCGCGCTCGCCGGCTGCTTCGGCTTCTCCGGCGACGACGTCGAGAAGCGCTGCCGCGTGCTCTCGGGCGGCGAGAAGGCGCGCCTGGTGATGGCGAAGATGCTGTTCGATCCCCCGAACTTTCTGGTGCTGGACGAGCCGACCAACCATCTCGACCTCGCCACCAAGGAGATGCTGATCGCGGCGCTGTCGGATTTCGAGGGCACCATGCTGTTCGTCTCGCATGACCGGCATTTTCTCAGCGTGTTGTCGAACCGCGTGCTGGAGCTGACGCCCGAGGGTATCCACCAGTTTGGCGGCGGCTACACCGAATATGTCGCGCGCACAGGGCAGGAAGCGCCGGGGTTGCGGAGCTAGAATTCCGCTACGCCGCCTTGACGCGTTGCTGCCGCCCGCTACGCTTCCTCAAAAAAGGGAGCGAAACAACCATGAAGCAAATGCGCATCGGCGACATCATCATCGACGCGGTGATCGAGCGGGAGGGGCCGTGGCGGCGGCCGCAGGATTTTTTTCCCGCCTATGACGAGGGCGTGTTCAAGCGCCATCTGCCGACGATGGAGCCTGAGGTGTTCGATGCCGCGCGCGGCATGATGGTGATCACCTATCAGACCTTCGTGGTGCGCACGCCGCGCTACACCATTCTGGTCGACACCTGCACCGGCGAGGACAAGGGCCATCCGCCGCCGTTCGATTTTCCGGGCAAGGAGCGCTGGCGCAACGAGCTGTTCGCGCTCGGCATCTCTTTCGAGCAGATCGACTACGTCTTCTGCACGCATCTTCACATCGACCACACCGGCTGGAATACGACCTTGCGCGACGGCCGTTGGGTGCCGAATTTTCCGAATGCGAAATACGTCTTCCACAAGGGTGAATATGCGGCCTGGGAGGCCGAGCATGCCAAGGGCAGCAACCCGCCCGGCACCGTGTTTCGCGACAACTGCCTGCCGATCGTCGAGGCGGGACAGGCGCTGTTGGTCGATGACGACTACGCGCTTGACGACACCGTCACGCTGACGCCGACGCCGGGGCATTCGCCCTGCCATTGCTGCGTGAACATCTTCTCAAGGGGGCGCCGCGCGGTGGTCGCCGGCGACCTCATGCATCACCAGATCCAGTGCCGCGAGCCGGACTGGTCGGCCAAGCCGGATTGGGATGCGAAGCAGTCGGCGGTGTCGCGGCGAAAGTTCTTTGCTTCCGTCGCCGACACCGACACGCTGATCCTGCCTGTCCATTTTCCGGCGCCGACGGTCGGGCTGATCAAGCCGCTCGGCGCCGCCTTTGATTACCGTTTCAAGCGGGAGTAGGGCGACCGCCTCTCCGTCATGGCCGGGCTTGTCCCGGCCATCCACGACCTTTGCTACTCGGAAACAAGAACGTGGATGCCGGGACAAGCCCGGGCATGACGAGTTCGTGGAGCGACCGCGCGTCAGACGCTCTAGTAAGTGTAGAACATCCGCTGGATTTCCTTGGTGTCGGTCGTCTTGGTCAGTGCCAGCATCAGCAGAATGCGCGCCTTTTGAGGATTGAGCGTATCCGAGACGACGAAGTCGTGCTCGTCGTCCTTGGCCTCGCCGTTGCGCGCGACGATGCCGTTTCCGACACGGCTGCTGCGCACGATCACGACGCCCTTCTTGCGGGCCTCGTCGAGCGCCGGCTCGACCGCCGGCCGGGCCAGACTGCCGTCACCGACGCCGGCATGCACGATCCCCTTGGCGCCGGCGGCGACAAATGCGTCGATCGCAACCCGGTTCATGTTGGCGTAGCCGTAGACGATGTCGACTTGCGGCAGGACATCGAGGCTGGAGACGTCGAATTCGGAGTCCGCGGTGTGCCGGCGCGTCGATTGACGATAGAAGTATGGCTTGTTGCCCTGCATGTAGCCGAGAAAGCCGAGTTCCGGCGTGCGGAAGGTGTCCGCCGTCGAGGTGTTGTTCTTGGTGACGTCGCGAGCCGCGTTGATCTGATCGTTGAGAGCAACGAGCACGCCCTTGCCGACGGCCTCGTCACTACCCGCGAGGATCACCGCATTGAAGAGGTTGATCGGCCCATCCGCGCTGATCGCCGTCGACGGCCGCATCGCGCCGACGACGACGACAGGTTTCTTGCTCTTGACGACGAGGTCCAGGAAATAGCTGGTTTCCTCGATCGTATCGGTCCCGTGCGTGATCACGATGCCATCGACGTCGTCCTGCGCGAGCAGCGTGTTGACGCGCTTGGCGAGCTTGAGCCAGTAGTCATTGTTCATGTTCTCGCTGGCGATCTGGAAAACCTGCTCGCCCTTGACGTTAGCCACGGTTTTCAGTTCGGGGACCGCATTCAGGAGCGTCTCGATGCCCACCGTGGCGGCGGTGTAGCCGACCACAGTGGTGCTGCTCGCCCCGCTGCCGGCGATGGTGCCGCCAGTTGCGAGCACCATGACGTTGGGCAGTCCCGGGCCCCGCGCGTTCGCGGCTTCAAGTCCGATGAGCAGCGCGAAGAGCATGCTCATTGCCGCGATGAAGTGATGACGCACTCGAGGTTGCCACATCTTGACGTTCCCTTTCCCAGAAAGTCTTGTCGATGCGCCCCGCTTCGCTCAGCACCGCATGATCGGTCAGTCGAGAGCTCCTGTCCAGGGCGACACTGCTTTCGGATGATTTGGTCTGGACGCCGGCATATGTCAGCACAAACGCGAATGGCCGGGACAAGCCCGGCCATGTGGCAGTTCGTCTCGCGATTGCTCGCTAAAGCAGCAGCGAATTCGCGGCGCCTTACGCGCCCATCTCGCACTTCTTCATGAAGCTGTTCTTGGCGGCGCCGGCGAGCGGCTTGCCCTCGGCGCTGACGGCCTTGGGCGCGCAGGCGTCGGCCTTGCACTTCTTCATGAACGAGGTCTTGGCGGCACCAGCCAAGGCCTTGCCGTCCTTGCCGACGGCCTTGCTTTCGCAGGTGTCGTCCGCGAAGGCCGAACCCGCTGCAAACGTGGCAACGATCGCAGCCAGGAAAATCCGCTTCATCATAATTGTCTCCCTAAACCAGAAATGGCGCGCGGATTGGAGCCGGGAATCGTGGCGCAATCAAGCTGGATGAGCGCCTGCCGGCCGGTCTTCCTGGCGATTTTTCGGACGCGGGTGCGACAGGGCCAGCGGCGCCTGCTGCACTGCTCGCTGACCGGGACGGCCGATGCTGCTAGCTTCGGGCGAGTTTAGCCGGAGGGAGCATCGTGATGGAGACCCTGATCGTGAACTTGCCGGATGCCGCTTCTGACCGGCATTCTCACCTGGTTCGACCGCAAGAGATGGAATGGCAGAAGACGCGCTTTCCCGGCTGCGAGGCCAAAACGCTGCTGTTCGATCGCAACAGCGGTCTGATGACGGCCTTGATGCGCTTTGCACCTGGGTCGGTGCTGCCCGATCACGAGCATGTCGGCGTCGAGCAGAGTTATGTCATCGAGGGCGCTCTCGTCGACAACGAGGGGCCGGCCAAGGGGATTGCCTGCAAGGCCGGCGAATTCATCTGGCGCGAGGCGGGCAGCCGGCATGCGGCCTGGTGCCCGGAGGGCGCCCTGATCCTGGCGATCTTCCAGGTGCCGAACAAGTTCTTCGAAGCCGACGGCCGGGTCGTCGATGCCGCCGGTCAGGATTGGGACCAGACTTGGGGGCACACCGACGCGCAACGGGCGGGGAGCGCCTAGCCGATCATACGCCCCGCGCGAGAAGCGCCTTGAAGTCCGCGCGTGCGTGCTGCGCTTCAGCCCGCGCCACCTCGGAGGCGTCGCCGAGGCCGAAATAGCCGTGGATCAGGCCGGGACCTTCATGATGCTTCACCGGCACACCGGCGGCTTCCAGCGCGCGTGCATAGGCTGTGCCCTCGTCGCGGAGGGGATCGAACCAGGCGGTGGTGACGATCGCGGGCGCGACGCCGGCAAGCGAAGTCGCGCGCAGCGGTGAAACGCGCCAGTCGGTCGCGTGCGAGGGATCGGCGAGATAATGGCCGCAAAACCACTCCATTACCGCGCGTGACAGAAAGTAGCCTTCGGCATTCTCGGCGCGCGAGGGGAAGCGTGCGTTCTCGCGCGCGTCCGCATAACTCCCGAGGACGTCGGTCACGGGGTAGACCAGGAGTTGCGCGGCGAGCTTGATTCCGGCGTCGCGGCAGGCGATCGCGGTGGTGGCTGCGAGATTGCCGCCGGCGCTGTCGCCGGCAACGCCGAAGCGTTTTGCATCGCCGCCAAATTCCGCGACGCGGCCAAACACGTCGCTGACTGCGGCAAAGGCGTCCTCGAACGCGCCGGGAAAGCGTGTTTCGGGCGGGCGCCGATAGTCGACGGAGACGACGACCGCGCCGGTCTCGATCGCAAGGTTGCGTGCTTGCCGGTCGTGGGTCTCGAGGTCGCCCGCGACCCAGCCGCCGCCATGGAAGAACACCACGGTCGGCGCCGGCGTGGTGCCGACCCGGTAGACACGTGCATCGAGCGGGCCGGCGCCGCCTTTCACCTTGATATCCGCGACGATGTCGACCGGTGGCGGCGGTATGGCCGCGCGCGAGGCAGCCAGTGCGCGCAAGGAATCGCGTGCGCTCTGTGGCGTCATGGTCGTGGCATCGCGCATCGGCAGCAGCGGAATGATCTGGGCGATGACGGGGTCGAGCGGCGCGGCCATGTTGGCTTTCATGGGGATCCTCACAGGGTTCTTGGTCTTGCTTGCGGGTTAGCATAAATATTACGCGCCCCATCGGCAACCGCTCGCATGTGGAATGTCGGGGAATGCAATGCCATGGGATGAACGGGCAGGGAGGTCTTAAGGTGGAATTCGAAACGCTGGTCCAGTCGCGCCGCAGCGTGCGCGGCTTCAGGAACGAGCCGGTGCCGCGCGCGGTGATCGAGGCGATCATCGACAGCGCCAAACGTGCGCCGTCGTCGATGAACACTCAGCCCTGGCATGTCCACGTGCTCACAGGCGGTCCGCTGGAACAGCTGCGCCGACGCAACATGGAGGAAATGGTTGCCGGCGCCAAGGTCAAGCGCGACATCGTCAGCCACGGCGAGTACCAGGGCGTGCACCGGACGCGGCAGGTCGACGTGGCGAAGAAACTATTCGGCGCGATGGGGATCGCGCGCGACGACAAACCGATGCGGCAGGACTGGGTGCTGCGCGGCTTCCGCCAGTTCGACGCGCCGGTCTCGCTGGTCTTGACCTATGACCGCGTGCTCGATCCCGGCGCGGTCTGCCATTTCGATCTGGGTGCGCTCTGCTACGGCATCGTGCTCGCGGCCTGGGACCGCGGGCTCGGCTCGGTGATCAACGGGCAGGGCATCATGCGCTCCGACATCGTGCGCGAGGTTGCGAACATTCCGGAGGACGAGGTGATCATGACCTGCGTCGCGATGGGCTATCCCGACGACAACTTTGCCGCGAACGCCGTTCGCTCCGATCGCGAGGGTAACGACGATTTCGTGCGCTACGTCGGATTCGCCGAGTAGTGCAGGCAGAGGAGATTATTCTCTCGCCGAATTTTTTTGGTGCGGACCGCTCGGCGGCCTCTTGCAATCTCGATCGTGCAGGAGGAACAATGTGCGGACTGAAAGGTTTGATGCTGGCGCGAGGGAATTGATATGCGGCGGCTGGCTAGCCTGGTTCGACGGTTCTTCGGCCCGCGAGTGCGGCGACCGATCGATGATGATCCAAGTCTACCTTTCACACCCGAAGAGTTCGGCCGGATGATCCGCAGCGGCCGGCACGAGGACATGAAGCTGCTGGCCGAAGGGCTCGCCTGCCGGACCGTTCCGCGCCGCACCAGACATCGCGCCGCGCACTAGGCTGGGGTCGAGACGGATTGCTGCGCTCATCTCGTGAGAGCGACCTGCCTGAACGCGGTCAGCAGCGCCTTCTCCAACTTTCCGTTCATCCCGCATAGGATGTCATAGGCCTCGCCGCGTGGCAGCGTCGGCTTGTAGTGCCGATATTCGATCAGGGCCGCGAAGATGTCCGAGATCGTGAGAATCCGCACGATGTCGCCAATGCTCTCGGCCCCGAGCGCATCCGGGTAGCCGCTGCCGTCGAGATATTCGTGATGATGCCGCACGGCATCGAGGATCTCCGGCGAGATATCGTCGTGGTCTTTCAGAAAATCGTAGCCCGCTGCCGGGTGAGTCTCGATCATGGCACGTTCCTCCGGATCGAGACGGCCGGGCTTGTCGAGGATGGCAAGCGGGATCCGGGCCTTGCCGATGTCGTGGAACATGGCCGCCGTGTATAGCCGCTCCAGATCTGACCTGCCGACGCCGAGGCTCAGGCCGAAATCGATGGCGACGCCGGTGACGAGGAGGCAATGCTGATAGGTCCCCTCGTGATGGCGCCGCACCGTCGTGAGCCATTCCGACAGGCCATGCTGGCTGATGCGATCGGCGATCTGGCGGCCGGCTTCTCTGGCGCCGTTGACGTCGACCGGCTGGCCCGATGTCACCGAGGTGAACATCGACGCGATGGCGGTCGCCGCGGTCTCGACTGCATTGTCCGACTGCGCCGCGTGACCTGAGGATGCAGACGCCTCTTCGGGATCAACCAGCGCTGCCAGCAGCTTGATCTTGTCGATCGTCCCGGGAAGGACGAGCGTGGCCCCGAGCGCGTAAGCCTGCGAGATACTCATGTGAGAGGCGTGCTCGACCAGGAAGATGCGCTTCGTTGCCTTCGCGAGCTTTACGGCTCGTTTCTTGATGGCCGCAATGGTGTGGACGTCACGCAATTCCGCACGGATGACGATCGCGAACGGCACCTGGGACAGCTTGGCTTCCGCGTCGAGCCGTTCGCCTGCGACGGCAAACCGTTGCTCGAGAATCGAACAGACGCTCGATAATTTGTCTGAGGAATCAGCCAGCACATGCACGAACGGGCGTGCCGCTTCCTTCTCTCGGATGCCGCGGTCGCCTTTGACGGGGCGGGGTATAGTTCGCGCGTTCTGCACGGTTGACCTGAATCATGCTGGAGTTAATTAGGGGCTGATGAATCCTTGGACCTATTTGCTCTGAGCGGCAGCGGCGGCTGCCGGTTTCCTCTTGCCGTTTGCGGTGACGAAGTGCACGCCGGCGGTGGTGCCGTCGATCCAGACCAATTCGCAGCGCCGGTAGGCGAGCCCCGTCGACGACAGCAGCAGGAAGAATTCCTTGGCCCGCAGAACGTCGAGCGTGCCCTCGACTTCGATCTTCGCGCCGCTTTGCGATATGTCGAGCAGAACGCAGCTGCGCCGCCACGTGCCGTCCGAGCCCATCAGATTGACCGGCTGCTTGTGATCCATTTTCACGCGCTGCGCTTTGCGACCGTCGAACTTCATCGGCTAACCCCCATCTTCGCGCCGCGATTTGCCGGATCGCTCGTGTTGGCGCTTGCCGCTATTTCCCCCCATCGCACTGTCCATTGGCTGGTGGACAGAAGCAGCGTCTCGAAGATCCGTTGCGCGCGCTCGCGCCCGGCATAGGAGAGCCTTTTCCCGCTGCGGTTGCTCAGGATGGTAAGGGTGGTCTGCCAGTTCAGCCGCGAGGCCCGGCACGCCATGACCAGCCCCTCGCAATCGTCGTCGCTCACGACATGCTCGATGATGTCGAGCGGCGCCCCTGAAAGCACCGACAGCGCCGTGAAGAGGTTGGCCGTCTCGCCGCGGATCGCAAAACGGTTCACCGTGGAATCGTTGAGCTTGCCGATGCGGTTGAGGATGACGATCTCCGGCCTCGCGCTTGCATACTCGGCCCGGCAAGGCCGCTTTGGCGGAGCCGGCTCCGCTTCCGGCGCGGGGGACGCGGAAGATGGGTTGGGCGTCGCAGGTGCCTTCCGGGCTGGTGGGACGGAGAGCAGCTTGCGCACGACCAGATCGGGCGTGCCGGGCCGGAGCACCAGCGCCTTCGCGATCTCGCCGTCTTGGTCGGCCCTGGCAATCAGCGCTGCATAGGCTGCGTCGGAGAATTTCGTTCCCGGGTTCTTGATCAGGGCAAGGCAGATCGGGCCGCCGTGCTTGATCAACGCTTCGGTCACGGTCGGCGCGATGTCGCTGCGGGCGGCGATTGCGTGTCGATGCCACTCGCCACGGGAGTCAATGACTGCCTCGAGATCTGCTGCGGAAAGTGCCCGCGACTTGAGCAACACAGGACATGCCACGTCCGGATTATCGTGCGAGGCGAGACGCCACAATGTTTCGGGAGGCGCGATGTCAAGCTCGGCGAGCGCCGTGCTGAGCTGAACCAGTGCGCTGGTCTCGACCCGTTCCGTCAATCGCAGCAGAACACCGTCGACCACGTTGCTGAGCAATTCCCGGCACTGGTCGCGGCTGCCAATGAGCAACTGCACCATGCCGGAGAGAATGCGTGCGCAACGCTCCGCCGGGCACGTTGCGACCGTCTCTTCCAATTCAGCAAGAATATCAGCAGGCGAATTTGCCATCATGGCAGGGGCCTGACCTAAAATTAATTTGGGCTATCGAACTGCGCCTATTCCGCTCGACAGACGTTAATTTGAAATTTGGATTTTGCTCGTTTAGGTATATGTGCACCGCTAGGTACACGGAAAACGCTATCGAAAATTGGCGAGATTTGATGCGCCGGCTTGTCCTTGGACTTCGACGCTCGCCAACTGGTCAACATAGTTCGAAGTGATTCTTTCAGACTTAAGGGACACCGGAACGGGGAAGTGGGGCCGGCATCGTCGCCGGACGCGCGTGTGTTGCGACGCGAAGTTTCACATTTGCCATGAACAGAACTGATGATGCGCCGACGCTGGCGCCGAAGGTATTTCGTTTCACCGACGTCGATGAATTTCGAAGTGCCATACGAGGCCTGAACTTCGAGTTCACGCCTTTCGTACGGAGGATTTCGGCCGAGCAGACCATTCTGTCGCTGCCCGGCTGCGACGTGAATCTGACGCGGGCATTTCCGCGGGTCGTCGACGCACAGCTCGTCGAGAATTGTACCGCGATCGGATTCACGATGGACGATTTGGACGTGCCGGTTCGATTCAACGGCTCGCAGCGCACACGACCGGTCATCGTCATCGGCAGCGGCGGCGCGGCTTACACCACTATCGAGGAGGTGCAGCGGCAAATCGCCTCGGTGGTGTTCAGGCCGGAAGTGACGGATCGCGGCTGGCCACAAGCAGCCCTCTGCTTCAACATCTTCGAAACGACCGCCGCGGGCTTGAACCGGCTCCGCGGTGTGGTTCGGGAGGTGCTGGCAGCCGCTTCGGAGCCGGTCGATGCGCCCGAGGTGCCGCTGAAGGCTGCCGCCATGAGGGAGACCCTGCTCGGCGCCGTGGACGCAATTTTCGAAAGCATCGTTCCTGCGCGATGGACCCTGCGCCCCAATGACGAGCGGAAATTCAAGGTCTTTCAGGACATCCGCGCGCTGCTTTCCGACGACCTCTCGCAGCCCATCTACAGCGACGAGATCGCGCGCACGCTCGGCTTGTCCGTTCGCACCATGCACGACGTCGTCCGCCGCTATCGCGGCATGAGCCTGCACCGCTACCTACGTCTGCGGCGGCTGTGGCTGGTGCGTCAGCGGCTGCTCGCCGGTGCCGACAGCGTCAAGGCCGTCGCGCTGGCGTTCGGCTTCTGGCATCTCGGCGACTTCTCCAGAAGCTATCGTGACCAGTTCGGCGAGACACCGTCGCAAACGCTTGAATGCGGACGGCGCAACTAGGGCGTCAAAACGTTGCGGCCGGTCTGATGATCCGTGCTATACTACCGGCCATGAGCAATCGCATCCTCGTCCTCTACGGTTCCTACCGTTCCGACCGCATGGGCATCCGCCTCGCGAATTTCGTCATCGATCGCCTGCGCGCCCGCGGCGACGACGTCGTGTTGATCGACGCCAAGGCGATCGGCCTGCCGATGCTCGATCGCATGTACAAGGAATATCCCAAGGGCTCCGCACCCGAGGCGCTGGAGAAGCTGGCCGGAGAGATCCGCGGCGCGGACGGTTTCGTGTTCGTCACCGGCGAATACAATTGGGGCATCCAGCCGGGCCTGAAGAATCTCACCGACCACTTCCTCGAGGAGTGGTTCTGGCGTCCCGCCGCGATCGTGAGCTACTCGGCCGGCCGCCTGTCCGGCGCGCGTGCCTCGACTGCCTGGCATGGCACGCTGTCGGAGATGGGCATGGTGGTGGTGTCGAGCACCATCGGCGTCGGCCCGATCGCACAGACGCTGTCTGAGGCGGGCGAGCCGATCGGCGAGGGCGGCAAGGCGCTGGAACGCTCGTTCCCGCGCTTCGCCGACGATCTCGCCTGGTGGATCGAGGCGGCCAAGGCGCAGCGGGCGCGCAAGGCGCCGCCTTATTGACGGTCCCGTAGCCCGGATGGAGCGCAGCGCAATCCGGGGCCGCCGGTTTGCGGCACGATTCCCGGATTACGCTTCGCTCCATCCAGGCTACGAATGTGGAGTGCTAGGCCGACCTGACCTCACCGAGGAAGCGATCGAACTGCCCGGCGAGATCGCGTGACTGCGACGAGAGCTGTTCGGCTGCGCCCAGCACCTCCCGCGCGGCCGTACCGGTGTGGTCGGCGGCGCGCTGCACGCCTGAAATGTTGGTGTTGACCTCCTGGGTGCCGCGCGCGGCCTCCTGGACGCTGCGGGCGATCTCCTTGGTCGCCGAGCCCTGTTCCTCGATCGCGGCCGCGATCGCGGTGCCGATCTGGTCGATCTCGCCGATGACGTCGGCGACGTTGCGGATCGCGGTCACGGTCTCGTCGCTCGCGGCCTGGATCGCCGAAATCTGTTCGGAAATCTCGGTGGTGGCCTTGGCGGTCTGGCCCGCCAGCGACTTGACCTCGGCAGCAACCACCGCGAAGCCGCGGCCGGCGTCACCGGCGCGGGCGGCCTCGATGGTCGCGTTCAGCGCCAGCAAATTGGTCTGCTCGGCGATGCTCTGGATCAGCGTGACGACGTCACCGATCTTCTGCGCGCCCTCGGCCAACGCACGGGCGGTGTCGCCGGTGCGGCGGGCGTTGTCGACGGCGCGGGCTGCGATCTCGGTGGACTGGGCCACTTGACGGCCGATCTCCGAGATCGAAGAGGTCAGCTCTTCGGTGGCGCTCGCGACGGTCTGCACGTTGCTCGACGTCTGCTGTGAGGCGGCGGCGACAACCGCGGCCTGGCTATTGGTTTGGGCCGCCGTCGAGGTCATCGACTGCGCCGTGCTTTCCATGGTGGAGGAGGCTTTCGATAGTCCGCCGACGAGCTCGGTGACCTTGGCTTCGAACGCACGGGTGATCCCGTCGAGCGCCTGTGCGCGGCGCATCTTGCCGTCGTTCTCGGCCTGCTTCTCCGCCGCGAGGCTGTCGGCCCGGATCATGTTGTCCTTGAAGACCCGGACAGCCGCGGCCATCGCGCCGATTTCGTCGGAACGCTCGGCGCCGGGAATCTCTTCCGCGACCTCGCCGTCGGCAAGCCGCGACATCCGCGTCGTCAGGTTGACGATCGGGGCGCAGACGCGGCGGCGGACCGTGACGATGAGGCCGGCGCTGGCGATCAGCACGGCGAGGAGGCCCGCGAGTGCGACGGTGAAGCTGGTGTGGGCGGCGGCCGAGGCACCGGCGAGAATCTGCTCGGCGTTGTCGTAAAAGGCGTCGCGGACCTCGATGATGGTGCTGAGGCCGCGCTGCGTGGCGGTGTAATAGGTGTCCATGTCGTGTTCGTACTTGCCGCTGACCGCACCCTCCTTCACCAGCTTGAGCTCGCGGCCGAACTCCTCGATGTAGATCGCGTTGAATTTCTCCAGTGCGGCGGCGACGTTCGCCGGCGTTGCGGGATTGCCGCGCAACTCCAGCAGCGACATCACGATCTGATCGTTGCGGCCCTGCGAGCGGCTGATCTCGGCCTTCTCGGTGTCGGTCGCCGGCTTCTTGCCCCCGACGAGATTCTTGTGCAGGCTCGAATTGAAGCCGCCGACGTCGCGCAGCGTCATCGCGATGTTGGCGTAGCTGGCCTGCCGGTAGGCGTCGCCGTTGAGGATCGCCATGCGGCGAACCTGCTCGTTGAGCAGCGCGGTCACGCCGGCGTTGAGCACGGCGTTGTCGGCGACGATCTTCTTGGCCGCGTCCTTGCGCGCCTCCGGCGGGCCCGACATCGCCTTGTCGATGGCCTCGCGCAGCGACGTGAATTTCGAATTGATGGCGTCGATGTTGCCGCCGGTGGTGTTGCCGTCGTCGAACGGGCCGGGCAGGTCCTTGCGCAGCGCGTTCATCCTGTCACGGGCGGCATCGGTCTGCTTGCGCAGCTTGCCCTGCTCGGCAAGCAGCGCCGGGTCGACGGCGGGAGGGCCATAGAGGATGTTGGTGGAAAAGCCGCGCTCGGGATTGAGGTAGCGCGGGATGTCGCTGACGGCGCGAACGATCGCCAGCCGCCCCTGGGCTTCGGTGATCCGCTCCATCGTGTGGTATTTCGTCACGGCGACGTAGACGGCGAGGCCGCCGCCCACGGTCGAGAGCGAGACGATGGCGGTGGTCAGGAGCGTACCGATTTTCATGATTCTGTCCGGCAACTGGCGCGGGAAATTATTTGCACGGACAATAGGCAGGCGATGTTAATCCCGGGTTTACGCTGGCGGCCGCGGTCACTTGGGCTGTCGGTCAAGGGCCGCGAGGATATCGAGCGTTGCCTGATCACGCCCGCCCGAAAGATACCGGGCGAGCGCCTCGTCGAAAACGGGCTCATCGGACACCGCGTCGAACAGCGTCATCGACGAGCGGAATTTGGCGTCATCGGGCGCGCCGAGGATGGCGTTGATGGACCGGCCTTCGACGGCAAGCACGAGCTTCGTGCATTCGATCAGGCGCGGACCGAGGAGGGGGTGGGCGAGATAGGCCTTGGCCTCGGCCCGGGAGGCGATGGCGTAGCGCTGCGACATGGCGCTGAAGCCAAGGCCGGCGACCTGCGGGAAAACGAACCACATCCAATGGCTCTGTTTTCGGCCCTGGGTCAGCTCCCCCTGGATGTCCCGATAGACCGGGTCTTGGGCCCGGACAAAGCGTTTGAGATCGAAAGGATCGGTCATAAGATACCTTGGAATGGCCTGCCGGAGCCTTGCCAGACCCCTGCCGGCCCCGATTATGCCTAACTTTTGGCTCCCAATGTGGTAGCTGGTATAGAATCTCTGGGTGGGGGTGGGTCCCCCCGGGGGTCGATTTTGGGGAGCTGATGGTTTCCGACCGGGCACAAGCCGAGAGGCTATTGTCGCGCCGCCGTATTGGGCGAGCCGAGACGATATTGCTGTCTCTGGCCGCCGTCGCGCTGGCACTGGGCGCTGCCGCCTGGGTCGCGGATATCGGCGGTTCGGCCTCGCTGGTCAGCGCCGCGCTGCCGCCGGCCAATGCGCCTTCATTCGATGATCGTTTCGCTTCGGCGTCGAGCAACCCGCCCGCCCGCGAGCTCGGCCTGCGGACGCTGGAGCGCTCCGCGTTAAATGCGGTCCAGCTCAAATTGCGGGACGCCAAGGCGATGCTCGCCCAGAAGCTCCAGGGCGACGACTGGCGATCCAGCCTGACCGACGACGACCGGCACATGTCCGAGGAGACGAGACAATCGCAGCGCGCTGACGCCATCCCGATGCCGCGCTCGCGTCCGCCCCAGGCCGACATCTCCGCCCAGATCGCCTCAAGCCAGGCTTATGCCGAGACCAATCCGCGGGTCGACAACCGCAACTTCTTCGAAAAATTCACCGACAAGATCAGGCTGGCCTCGCTCACGCCCGACAGCGGCCTGTTCGGCAAGGCGCCGGATCTCGCCGCGCTCGGTTACGATTCGCGGACGGCTGTCTACGACATCTCGGCCAAGGCGCTTTACCTGCCGAGCGGCCTCGCGCTGGAAGCGCATTCCGGCATGGGCGCGCTGATGGATGACCCGGAGCACGTCGACCAGCGGATGGTTGGCGCGACCCCGCCCGCGACCTACGACCTGAAGCCGCGCGAAAAACTGTTTCACGGCGTCCGCGCACTGCGCTTGACGCCCACCGAGGGCACCAGCGCGCTCGGCCGCGTCGGCCTGCTCACTCACAATTACATGCTCGGGCCTCGTGGCGACTCCAACGGCTGCGTGTCGATCAAGGACTATGATCGGTTCATGAAGGCCTACGACAACGGTGAGTTCAACCGTCTGGTCGTGGTGCCGCGGCTGACCCCATCGGCGACCGCCTCGCAGCGCGCGAGCACCGAGTCCTGATATCTGCTCCTGATATTTGCCTGCCACGGCGGGGCTGCCGTTTTCCCTTCGTTAAGCCGTCATCGTCCAGAAGCAGCCCATGAGTGATCCGCAAAGTGAGTGATCCGCAAAGTTCCGAGACCCCGCTGCGCACGACGTTCAAGATCAAGCTGAACGGCGACACGCTGGCGATCGCGACCGTCGGCCAGGCCTATCAATTCCTCACCAACTTCAAATCGGTCGAGTGGATGGAATTCCGCTCGCTGCATGAAGACGCGGTTGCCGCGCTCGAAGGCGCCGCCGAGAACGCCATGCTCGTGGTGCAGGCGACCAACGCCGTGCGCGCGCTGTTCGTGAGCGCCAAGCTGCTCTGAGCGTGACGCGGTAGATATTTGGGGGGATTCCCGGATTGCGCTGCGCTCCATCCGGGCTACCGCTCACGGCTTGGACTCCGCTATAGGGACAGCGAGGTCGCCTTCAAGCCGATACATTGAAACATAATTCAGGGAGAGACCCATCATGAAACGCCGTACATTCCTCAAGGGCGGCGCGGTTGCCGGCGCGACGACGCTGGTTGCTGCACCTGCGATCGCGCAGAGCGCGCCGGAGATCAAATGGCGCCTGACGTCGAGCTTCCCGAAATCGCTCGACACCATCTACGGCACCGCTCAGACTTTCGCGAAATATGTTGCCGAGGCCACCGACAACAAATTCCAGATCCAGACCTTTGCGGCCGGCGAGCTCGTCCCCGGCCTGCAGGCGCTCGATGCCGTCAGCACAGCCTCTGTCGACATGGCGCAGACTCCGCTCTATTTCTACATCGGCAAGGAGCCGGCGCTGGCCTATGCGACGGGCGCGCCGTTCGGCATGAACCATCGCCATCAGGAGTCCTGGTGGCATTTCGGCGGCGGCGCCGACCTCACCAACGAGGCGCTGAAGCCGTTCAAGGCGCATGCCATCCTCTGCGGCAATTCCGGCACCCAGATGGGCGGCTGGTTCCGCAAGGAGATCAAGACCGTCGACGATCTCAAGGGCCTGAAATTCCGCATCGCCGGCATGGGCGGTCATGTGCTGGCGCGGCTCGGCGTGGTCCCACAGCAGATCGCGGGCGGCGACATCTATCCGGCGCTTGAGAAGGGCACGATCGACGCGGTCGAATTCGTCGGCCCCTATGACGACGAAAAGCTCGGCTTCCAGAAGGTCGCCAAATACTACTACTTCCCGGGCTGGTGGGAGGGCGGCGCGATGCTGCACATGATCGTCAACGACGAGAAGTGGGCGTCGCTGCCGAAGCAGTACCAGGCGATCGTCAATCAGGCCGCGTCGGCCGCGGGCGCCTGGATGCTCGAGAAATACGACAGCGTGAATCCGGCGGCGCTGAAGCGGCTGATCGCCAATGGCGCGGAGCTGAAGGCGTTTCCGCAGCCGGTGCTGGAGGCCTGTTACAGCGCGACTCAGGAGCACCTGAACGAGCTCGCTACCAAGAACGACCTGTTCAAGCGCACCAAGGAAAGCCACGACGCCTATATGAGGGAGCTGCTGTTCTACACGCAGATCGCGGAGAATTTTTACGACAATTACCTGCTCGGCAAGATGCGCAACAAGACCTGATCGCAACAGGGGCGCGGTGCTCACGCCGCGCCCGGCTTTCGTAGCCCGGATGGAGCGCAAGCGTAATCCGGGGGCTCGCACGTCAACGGCACCGCCCCGGATTGCGCTGCGCTCCATCCGGGCTACCGATTCATGAAACCTTACGCCGTGCTGAGGCCTAACTTCGCATAGATCCGCCGTGCATAGGCGCCGAACGCATCCGTCGTCTTGAGCGGTAGAGCCCGCGGGAAGGGCAGGTCGATCGGGAAATAATCGGCCATCTTCGCCGGACCCGCTGTCAGCACGGCGCAGTGCGAGGACAGGAACACGGCCTCCTGAATCGAGTGCGTGATGAAGATGATGGTCTTGCCGCTTTCGCGCCAGATCCGCAGCATCTCCAGATTCATCTGCTCGCGCGTCAAGGCGTCGAGCGCACCGAACGGCTCGTCCATCAGGATCAGTTTCGGGTCGTGAATGAAGGCGCGCGCGATCGCGGTGCGCTGCTGCATGCCGCCGGAGAGCTCTCGCGGATATTTCTGCTCGTAGCCGGCAAGCCCCACCAGATTGAGCAGATCGCGCGCCCGCTCGCGCGCGGCCTTCATCGGCAGCCCGACGATCTCCGCCGGCAGCAGCACGTTGTCCAGGATCGTCCGCCATTTCAGCAGCAGCGCCTGCTGGAACACCATGCCGATGTCGCGGGTCGGATCGAACGGGCTTTTGGCATTGCCGATCTTCACGGTGCCGCCGTCGGCGCCATGCAGCCCGGCCAGAATCTTGATCACCGTGGTCTTGCCGCAGCCGGAAGGCCCGACCAGCGAGACCAGCTCACCCTCCTGCACGTCCATCGTGACGTCGGACACCGCCAGGACTTCGGCACCGCCGCTGCGATAGACCTTGCGGACGCCTTGCAGGCTGATGAAGGGGTTTGAGCTCATGCCAGCCATTTATCCAAGTTTGCGGCCACGAACGCGTCGTCGCTGAGGTCGGAATGCTCGCGGTACACGCGCTCGATCTCGTCCTTCTGGCCGGGGCTGAGGCCCTCGTTCGGATCGAGGCACCACAGGCCCTGCATCAGGCCCTGCCGTCGCAGCACCTCATGGCAGCCGGCGATGCAGCCGTGAAAATCGTTGGCGACGTCGAAGAATGCGCTGTTGCAATCGGTGACGCGGGCATCGAGCGCGAGCAAATCGGCCGGCACACTGTCCTTGTGCCGCGCCGCCTTGCAGCGCTCGAATTGGTTGATCGCGCTCGCCGTCCACACCGACCAATGGCCGAGCAGGCCGCCCTTGAAATAAGTGCGCGTGGTGATTCCGTTGTCGCGGAGGTCGAACGGCAGCATCAAATCGAGCAGGATGTGGTCGTCATTGCCGGTATAGAGCGCAACGCGGTCGAGCGCGCCGGCGGCCGCGACGCCGCGCAGAACATCAAGAGTGCGGTAGCGGTTGAACGGCGCGATCTTGATCGCGATGACATTGTCGATCGAGGCAAAGCGTTGCCAGAACCGGCTCGACAGGACGACGCCGCCGACGGCCGGTTGAAGATAGAAGCCGACCAGCGGAATCTCGGCTGCGACCGCTGCGCAATGCGCGATGATCTCGTCTTCGGACGCGCCCTTCATCGCGGCGAGGCTGAGGAGCCCCGCGTGATAGCCGATGTCGCGCGCGGTGCGGGCTTCCGTGACCGCCTGCCTGGTCGGACCGGCGAGGCCCGCGACCAGCGCCAGCGGACGCTTGGTCCAGTTCGCCGCCGTCTCGGCGGCGAGCTCGAGCACGGGACGATAGAGGCCGACGTCTCGGATCGCAAACTGCGTGGTGTGCACGCCGACCGCGAGGCCGCCGGAGCCGGCGTCGATGTAATAGCGCGTCAGCGCGCGCTGATGCTTTTTGTCGAGCTGGCGTTCGGCGGTGAGCGCGAGGGGATGTGCCGGCAGCACGGTGCCGTCGGCGATCAGCTTGCGGATCTCGCTGTTGATCTGACTGTGGTGCATGATGTCCTATCCGAATTCAGGGCCGGCGACGGCGAATGGCATGTCCTCACCCGTGGCTTTGGCGGGGCCGAACCGCATGCGCTGAAAGGGCCGTTCGATGCTCCAGCCCGATGCGGTCAATCCGTCAGGGAACGCGGCCTGCGACGCGACGGCGTCGAGCAGCAGCGGCCCGGTCTCCGATCGCGCGATGGCATCGACCAGGGTCAGCGCGGCTGCCGCGTCGTCGGCCAACAGCGGGCCGATGTGGCGGGCGGTGCGTCCGTCGCGCACCAGCGCGATGGCGCCGTTCGCGGAGACGATGCGTGAGCCGGGACGCTGCGCGAAGTTGGAGAGCAGGGCGGTTCGATCGAGGCCCGTGGCGCGCCGGTCACGCGCGCAGAGCGCGTCGAGCGTCGCGGATGAAGGGGCCTGCCCGGACGCGGAAGGTGATTTCACCAGCCTGAGGCGGCGCAATTGCAGGGTCGGCGTGAACCCGAGCGGCCCATAGACGGCAGCACCGTCGGGTGTTGCGTCGAGCCAGCTCGTCAGGCCGTTCCTGCGGGCGGTTTCCAGGCAGGCATCGACGAGGCGCGTTGCAAGGCCGCGGCGGCGATGGGTGCCTGATACCAGCACCATGCTGATCCAGGCGTTTTTGCTGGAGTAGGGCAGCAGGGCCGCGGTTGCCACCAGCCGTCTGCCGTCGCGAATGCCGAACACGATTCCATCGCGCAGGAAGATGCGCCAGTCCTCCTCGGTCTGGTTCCAGTGTGCTTCCGTCGACAGCATGAGCCCGGCGATCGCATCGTCGACGCCGAGCTTGATGATGGCCGGAGCGTCAGTAGCGTCCATCGCGCACCTCGTATTTGGTGGGCTTGCCGAGGCTCGGCATGGCGCGGGACACCCAATCCGCGGTCCAGGCGATCAGCTGCTCGGTGTCGACGACCGGCAGGCCGAACAGCTCGACGGCCTTGGACGTGTCGGTCAGCCACGCCGTCGGCTCTTCGTTTCCCGTCAGCACCGGCGCACGGCCGAACCTCGCGCCGAATCTCGCTGCGAGGTCGCGCACCGCCAAGATCTCGTGGCCGCTGACATTGATCGGCGAAGTCGGCGCCGTGCAATGCGCGAGACAGCGCAGCGCCTGGGACGAGGCATCGCCCTGCCAGATGAAATTGACATGGCCGATGCTGACGTCGATCGGCGTGCCCGTGAGCACCTTCGATGCGATGTCGTGGAGCACGCCATAGCGCATGTCGATCGCGTAGTTGAGGCGGAACAGCCGCCCGGGCGTTCCGAACTTGCGCGAAAAATACTCGAACATGCGCTCGCGGCCGACACACGACTGGGCGTACTCGCCGGGCGGGTTTGGCGCCATGTCCTCGCGCGAGCCTTTGCCGTCGACGGGGACAAAAGGATAGATGCAGCCGGTCGAGAACGCCACGATCCGCGACGACGGGAAGGCCTGTGCGACCAGCGCCGGCACATGCGCATTCATCGCCCAGGTCAGCGACAGATCGCCCTCCGCGCCGAATTTGCGGCCGGCCATGAAGACGATGTTGGGCGCCTTCGGCAGCGCCTGCATCGCGGTCTCGTCCATCAGGTCGCAATTGATGGTCTCGACGCCGCGCGCGTGCAGCCAGTCCTTGACGCCGGCGTCGCTGAAGCGGGCGACGCCGATGACGCGGCGATCGGGCGCTGCGGCTTTGGCAAGCCCCGCCAGCGTGGGCCCCATCTTGCCGGCGACGCCGAGGATCATGATGTCGCCCTCGACCTTGGCGAGGTCGTCGATCAATGCCTGCGTCGGCCGGCACAGGAGATCGTCGAGCGCAGCGATATCAGGGATGGTCTTCGGCAGCGTCTGGCGGGTGAGCAGCATGGTTGTGGTCCTTGGTCTTGGCTTTGCCGTTCAAGTCGGTGTTGCGTCACCGACCACGAACATGCGTTCGAGGACGAGCACGAAGCCGTAAAGCGCGACGCCGAGCAGCGTCAGCAGCACGACTGCCATCACCATCGCGGGCGTGTCGAGCGACGACTGCACCTGGATCATGAGGTAGCCGAGCCCGCGCTCGGAGGCGATGAACTCGCCGACGATGGCGCCGGCGACCGCGAGGATGGCGCCGACCTTCATGCCGGAGAAGATGTAAGGCAGCGATCCCGGCAGCTGGATCTTGCGGAACAGCGTCCAGCGCGAGCCGCGCAGCGATTTGACGAGGTCGAGCAGATCCGGCTCGACCTCGCGCAAGCCCCGCGCGGTGGTGAGCAGGATCGGGAAGAAGCAGATGCTGAAGGCGATCAGGATGTTCGGCACGATGCCGTAGGAGAACCAGACGATGAGGAGCGGGCCGAGCGCGACCTTCGGGATCATGTTCAGCGTGACGAACAGCGGCAGCAGCACGAGGCTGATCAACGGTGCCCAGCTGAAGATGACGGCCAACGCGACGCCGACGAAGGCGCCGAGCGCAAAGCCGCCGAGGATCTCGATCGCCGTCACCAGCGTATTGGCGCCCCAGGCGTAGCTCGCGGTTCCCAGCGTCTGGATTGTCGCGAGCGGCGAGGGCAGGATGAACTTCGGCACGTGGAAGGCATCGACCAGGACCTGCCAGAGCACGAGCACTGCGAGGTGCACGATCAGGACGATCGCAAAGCTGCGCGTATTGCGGGCGCCGTCTCCTGTCACCGGTTGCTCCCTGTTGCAGCGGCCACCTTGCCGCTGGTCGCCAAGCCTAACCGGCCTCGAACGAAGTTTCAACCAGTTGGTTGATTACGGCCGGAGCGAATGCAGCACGAGATCGGCGACGTGCCGACGGCGGGCGCGGCGCGCGGCCCGGCTCGACAGGTCCTTGCCGAAGATCGCCGACAGCGTCGGCGTGTTCGAGAGATAGAAATAGCTGAGGCCCGCGATGGAGATATAGAGCTGGATCGGGTCGATCCCCTTGCGGAACATGCCGGCGCGGACACCCTCGTGAAGGATGTGGGACACGCTCTTCACCAGCGGCGAATGCATCGCCTCCAGCCGCGTCGAGCCGCGGACGTGGCGGGCACCGCCGCGGTTCTCGTCGTTCAGAAGCACGATGAAATCGGGGTTCGCCGCGAGGTAATCGAACGAGGCCTCGATCAGTTTCCGGATCGCCTTTTCCGGCGGCAGGCCTTCGAGATTGAGCTGGCGCTCCTGTTCGCGAATATCGGCGTAAACCCATTCGAGGACAGCAAGATAGAGCGCATCCTTGTCGCCGAAGTAATGGTAGACGAGCTGCTTGTTGACGCCGGCGCGCTCCGCGATCTCGTCGACGCGGGCACCGGCAAAGCCGTGCCGGGCGAACTCCTCGCGCGCCGCGGTGAGCAGCTTCTTGCGGGTGGCGACCGGGTCGCGCCGCTGCGGCACGGTGTCGCCTGAACGTTTTGCGGGCATTTCCAACCAAACAGTTGACAAGTGGAGGGCGGCCTTGTTGCATTGGTATCCTCACAGGGGGAGAGCGACAAGCCGGGTCGCGGGCAATGAGGAGAGATGCAATGAAGCGTTTGCAGGCGGCGGGCTCGGCCCTGGCTGTGGCCCTGATGCTCGGATCACCAGTCGTGCCCGCGACCGCGGGCGAGGCGGTCAATCTGATCCTGAACTGGGCACCGACGGCCGATCACTCGCCCTATTATTACGCCAAGGCGCAAGGCTGGTACGAGAAGGCGGGCATCGATCTGACCATCGAGGTCGGCAAGGGCTCCGGCGTCTCCGCCGCCAAGGTCGGCTCCGGCGGCTCGCCCTTCGGCGTCGCCGATCTCGCCACCATGCTGGTCGCGAAGAGCAAGGGGGCTGACGCCGTTGCCGTGATGAGCGTCTACGCCAACACCGGACAGACCTTCTACTGGCTGAAGAGCTACGGCGTGAACGGGGTGAAGGATTTTGCCGGCCACAAGATCGGCAATCCGCCCGGGGACGCCTCGCGTGTGATGTGGCCGGCCTTCGCCAAGGCTGCAGGGCTTGCGCCCGACTCGGTCGGCTTCGTCAATGTCGGGCCGACGGCGAAGATCGCCGCGCTGAAGAGCCATACCGTCGACATCATCAGCGACTTCTACAATGAGCACGATTTGAAGGTCATCGAGTTCGGAGCCGATCTCGGCTACGTCAATTGGAAAGACATTGGGCTCAATCCTTACGGCAATTCGTTGATCGTTAACGGTGCCTATCTGCAGAAGAACCCGAAGCTGGTCGAGGAGTTCGTGCGGGTCACGCAAAAGGCCTTCGCGACTTGCGTCGCCGACGCCGCGCCCTGCCTGAAGGCGCTGCTCGATCAGGTCTCCGGTCTCGACAAGGAGAACCAGGAGCGCCAGTGGGAGCGCATCAAATTCCTGATGACGGACGAATTCACGACGACGAAGGCGCTCGGCTGGATCGACGGCGAGCGGATGAAGAAGGACTACGAGCTGGTCCAGACCTATCTCGGCATGGAGAAGCCGTTCGACGTCACGACGGCGTTCACGACCAGGATGCTGGATCCCGCCATCAAGATGGACGCGAGCAAGGTGAAGAAGTAGGGGGCTGCTGGTCGCCGCGCCGGCCCCACATTCCGCTGTCATGCCCCGGCTTGACCGGGGCATCCAGTACGCCGCAGCCTATCGGCTGACCCACAACCGTCTCGGAGTACTGGATCGCCCGCCTTCGCGGGCGATGACCGTTTTGCGGGGCGAGAGCGCCTGCTCAACGCCCCTGGCACGCTTCCACCCCACGTAACCCCACGGAGAAATTAACCGGCCATTAACCATATCGGCGGCATCGTTAACCATTCAATAACAGGGAACGAGTCGGCCGCTATGGAGGCTGCAGTAAAACCTCAACGCCAAATGGTTCGCCTGCGCGGGCGCTCCTATGTGGCCTTCGTGTTCGTGCCGACGGTTCCCATCCAGGACTGGCTGCAGGAGATCGACACCACCATCGCGCGCTCGCCGGGCTTCTTTGCCGGCCGCCCCGTGGTGATCGACCTGTCCTCGGTCGATCTCAGCCAATCCGGCATCGGCCATCTGCTCACCAGCCTTCAGGACCGCAACATCCGCGTGCTCGGGATCGAAGGCGTGGAGGAGGGCCGGCTGACCCCCATGATGCCGCCGCTACTTTCGGGCGGGCGGAGCTGCGTCATCGAACCGAGCGCTCCGAAGAAGCCCGAGGCGAAGGTCGAGACCAAGCCGACCTCCTTGCTGCTCGAAAGCCCGGTGCGGTCGGGCCAGACCGTGATCTTCCCCGAAGGCGACGTCACCATCTTGGGCTCGGTCGGCTCCGGCGCCGAGGTCGTCGCCGGCGGCTCCATTCACATCTACGGCGCGCTGCGCGGCCGCGCCATGGCGGGCGTGAACGGGCACACGAGCGCACGCATCTATTGTCAGAAGATCGAGGCCGAACTGCTTGCAATCGATGGCTTTTACCAGACCGCCGACGATATCGACGCGGCCCTGCGCGGCAAGCCGGCCCAAGCCTGGCTGCAGGGCAACACCATGCGAATTACTGCGCTGAACTGACCAGAAGGAGATTTCAGAGATGGCCAAGGTACTGGTCGTGACGTCAGGCAAGGGGGGCGTCGGCAAGACGACGACGACCGCCGCACTGGGGGCTGCGCTCGCGCAACGCGGCGAAAAGGTCGTGGTCGTCGATTTCGACGTCGGCTTGCGCAACCTCGACCTCGTGATGGGCGCCGAACGCCGCGTGGTGTTCGACCTCATCAACGTGGTGCAGGGCGTCGCAAAGCTGCCGCAGGCGCTGATCAAGGACAAGCGGCTGGAGAACCTCTGGCTGCTGCCGGCCTCGCAAACCCGCGACAAGGACGCGCTGACGGAAGAGGGCGTGGGCAAGGTCATCGACGATCTGCGCAGCCGTTTCGACTGGGTGATCTGCGACAGCCCGGCCGGCATCGAGCGCGGCGCCTCCATGGCGATGCGCTTTGCCGACGAAGCCGTGATCGTCACCAATCCCGAAGTCTCCTCGGTGCGCGATTCCGATCGCATCATCGGCATGCTCGATTCCAAGACGGTGCGGGCCGAGAAGGGCGAGCGGGTCGAGAAGCACATTCTCATCACCCGCTACGATCCCTCGCGCGCAGCCCGCGGCGAGATGCTGACCATCGAGGACATCCTCGAAATTCTTGCAACGCCCTTGCTCGGCATCATCCCGGAGAGCCAGGACGTGCTGCGCGCCTCCAACGTCGGCACGCCCGTGACGCTGTCGAACGCCGAAGGTGCCCCGGCGCGGGCCTATATCGACGCGGCGCGGCGGCTGTGCGGCGACACCGTGCCGATGCAGGTGCCGACCGAGCGCAAGGGCTTCATGGACCGCCTGCTGCGACGGAGGGCCGCATGAGCATGGGTCTGCTTCGGCTTCTCCGCGGCAACAAGGCCTCTGCACCCGTCGCGCGCGAACGGTTGCAGATCCTGCTTGCTCATGAACGCGGACTGCGCGGCCAGCCCGATCTGCTCGGTGTGCTGCGTGAGGAAATTCTCGCGGTGGTCTCCAGGCATGTCACGCTGGACCCGACCAAGGTCATCGTCCGACTCGATCGCGGCGACGAGGTCTCGACCCTCGAGGTCGACATCGAGGTGCCCAACGATTTCGAGCGCAGGCGCGCGGCGGCCGGGTAGGGACCTCGGCCGCGACGCTTCAAATTTGGGGTGGGTGAAAAGGCGGTCCGCTGGGCATAGCGGGCCGCCTTTTGCGCGTCGACGTGAACGCTGCGGAACGAGGTCCGGGGCTCAATCGTTGTGAAAGACCCGCGGCGGCGCGATGCACCGCGGTTTCGTCAAACGGGAGAACGCCCATGATGACCGAGGTCCAGGTCCACACCGTCGCGCGCCAGATGCTGGAACAGCATGGTTTTGCTGCGATCGCGAAGGCCGCCGAACAGGCCAGGGCTTGCGAGGGCCGCGGCGAGGCCGATGACGCCAAAGAGTGGCGTCACATCGCCGACGCGATGAAGATCATCCGCGGTCCGCACCAGAGCTGACACTCCCGCGCGTTCAACGCTCCCCTCGGTCGGTGCCCTGCGGCGACGTGCGATGCTGCGTCTGCGGCTGGGAGCGCTCGCCCGTCTCCTTGCAGGGGAGCGGCTCCCACGAGCCGTCCGGCGCCTGCTGATAGGCGCTGCACGATGACGACGAGGTCGATTTGTCCTCGCCCTTCTGGGCGTCGGAATTCTTCGCCAGCACAGGCGCAGTCAGCATGGTGGCGACGGCAAACGCCACGGCAAGGAGGACATGGTTGATCCGCATGGGGCTCCCCTGTTCGAGTTCGAAGAGAGCCGCATGCTGGCGAGAATTGTGACGATTATTGGCCGAAGCGAAAGTTCCGGCGCGACGTGCTTAACGCCGCGCGATCATGCTAGCCGCCCTTGCTGCGGATCAGGCCGGCGAGGTTGGTCTTCTGGGCCTCGCACCAGCTGGGCATGCCGAGGCGGCGTTGGTTGAGGTCGGTCGCCTGGGTGGCCACTGCGACCTCGGCCATCAGATCGTCGTCCTGCTTCTCGCCCATCTTGCCGCCGGTGTGCATCCAGGCGATCGCCTTGCGGACCTTCTCGGTGGTGCCTTCGGGCAGCTGCATCTGCTCCGCCTTCTGCACCAGATCCTGGTAGACGATATCGGTGCCCGGACATTCGACCTTGGCGGCGAAGGCCTGCAAGACCAACGTCACATAGGTCGAACGTGGATGGTCGGCCGCCTGGGCCGGCGCCGCCAGCAGCAACAGGGCCGTCATCAGAAAACCAGTGCGCATCCTTGGTACCTCCCCGAATTTTCGGGAAGGCTAGCGGCTGGCGCGCCGCTCCGCAATGGGGATAGCGTGCGGCCGCGTAGCCGGCCGTCGAGTTAGCGCCGCCAGGCCGGCACGGGATCGAGCGGCGTGCGGTAGACCTCTTTGTGATCGCGGTCGGTGACGCGCACAGCGCAACCCTTGCTTTGCAGCTCGGGCTTCACCTGCGACAGCTCGGTGGCCAATTGAACGGCGCGATCGGAGGCGACCTCGATGTCTTCGAGGATGATACCGCCCTGGTTCTTGAACTCTTCACCAACCACGAGATCGAAGGAATAGTAAGGCATCCGAATTCCCCGGTATGACGAATGGAGCTTAGGGTCGACATTCAACACATGACCGATGGTACCACTGAGTCGATGTTTATCGAATGAACGGCGCGCGCAATCTCTGTGCTTATGGCGCAGAAATGATGTGCAACATTCAAGCGTGTTAAGATTTTATTAAATATGTCGGCATGATCATGAGGCATGGAATTGCAGCAGAACCGGGCTCCGGGAACCGGCAGCTGCAAGAGAAGGCCGCCGGCATAGATCCCGACGGCCTTTTCTCTTGATCGAAAACGATCGAAGCATCGCTCCCCGTAGTCATCCGGAGTCAACGCATCACATCGACTCGGACAGCATCGCTGGCGCGACGCTTCGTGTCATCGCGTGGCGATCGTTCAGCGCAGCGGCATTGGCGGGCGCACGACAGGTCCGTCGTCGTCGGCAACGGCTTGGGTCGTCGTCACGGGGGCTGCTGGCGGTGGGACCGCCGCGGCCTGCGGCGGCGGGGGCGAATAAGCTGGCATGTAGGTGTGCGACACGACCGGCTTCGGTTTGCGAACCGGCGGGGCCGCGGGCCGCGGCGGTAGCGCGGACATTTGCGCGCGCGGATCGACGCGCGGCTTCGCATCGGCCACCGGCTTCGGCGCGGGCGGCTTCGTCATCTCGCGTGCCATCTGCTCCTGGCTTGCCTTCAACTCGGCGATGTTGGCCTTGAGCTGCTCGATCTGTTGCGCCATCGCGGCGAGATCGCGCGTCATCGACTGCACCGATTGTACAGGATCGGATTGTGTTGCCGTGGGCACCGCTGCTGCAACCTGAGTGGCAGGCGGAGCCGCAGCTTGATCGACCGCTTGATCTGTTGCAGCCTGGTCCGTTGCGGCCTGGTCCGCAGGGGGCGCGGCCTGCGCGGCGGCGACCGGTGCCGTCCGCGAGGTCGAAGGCAGCAGCGACGCCAATGCCGGCGTCCATTCGGCGAGCATCTGTCTTGCGGTGTCGCCATGTTGTTCCCACGCGACAGTGGCGGCCGCGCTTCCGCCCGCAAACAGCATCGTGACGAACGCGCCACGCAGCCATTTGCCAGCCGAGGAGCGCTTCTGACGGCTGAGGCCATCATCGGCCGCGACGCGCACGGCGGTGTCGACCGAGGGCGCTGCCGCCTGCGGCTCCGCGACGGGACTGAACTTCGGCTCCGGATCCATTCTGGGCTTCAGCGCGAACGCCGGATCTATCTTGGCTTCCCGACGGGCCGTGATCTCAGGCGCGAGCGCGGGCGCGACGCTGAGAGGGCGCGAGGCCAGCACGATGTCAGGCGAAATCTGCACGGCGTCGTGCGGGTCGTTGTTCGTGACCGTGTCCTTCACGATCTCATCGACGATTTGCCGAGAGTTCAGCGTCGCGAGCATCGCAACTCCTTTGAAGCCTGGGTGTTTTGAAGCCCAAGTGTTGAGTAGTTGAAGTGTTGGCCGTCCGCATTCGCGCGAGCAGATCCGTGAGGTGAGCCCATCCAATTCCCCGAGGCCCAAGCACATGACGCACGAGTCCAGCCGGGTTTGACCAAAGCAAGGCGAGGGGATGGAGACTGTGCGACGCTCTTGCGCCGTTTGTGGTGATGGAACCCGCCTCAGAAAACACGCGCAATTGTTCCGCCATGCCTTGTTTTCAGCACGATTTTGGCAGCATCTGGGGTCGCTGGGGGTGCTGCTATCGCTATCGGGGCCGGCGGTGCCAAGATCCTTATTCGTTCTATTCGTCCTTGCCATGCTTCCGTTGGGCGGCTGCATGCAGACGACGCTTTCGCCATCGACGGACGCAAGCATGACGCCGCGCGACCGGCAGTTGCTCGCGCATACGCCGTACGCGCAGGCGAACGTGCCCGAGCAATATCTTCGTCACATCGTCGATTATCCGCGCAAGGAGCAGCCGGGCACGATCCTGGTCGATACCGATGCGCGCTATCTCTATTTCGTGCTGCCCGACGGCAAGGCGATCCGCTACGGCGTCGCGGTCGGCGAGGAAGCCATGGCGTTCTCCGGAGTCGCGCGGGTCGGTCGTCTTGCAGAATGGCCGGACTGGGTTCCGACGGCGGATATCCAGGCGCGGCTCGGACCCTATCCGGCGCGCGTGCCCGGCGGCCCCGCCAATCCGCTGGGAGCGCGGGGCATCTATCTCTATGCCGGCAACAAGGACACGCTCTACCGTATCCACGGCACCAACCAGCCGGAATATATTGGGCAAGCGATCTCGTCGGGATGCATCCGGATGCGCAACGAGGACGTGATCGATCTCTATGACCGGGTGAAGCTCAATTCAACGGTCGTGGTGCTGCCGCCCGGACAAAACGCGCAAGTCGAGGCGCGACCCAGCTGGCGCGGGTGAGGTCGCCCTAGTTCTCGGGACGGGCAACGCGCCATTGCAGCGTCGTGGCATTGCCGTTGGCCTCGCCCGGCGCCTTGTCGGCCGGCGAGGTGTAGAGCGGACGATAGCGATATGCCCACATCTTGCTGCCGTCGTTGCGGTTGATCACGGTGAAGTCGCCGATCGCCTTGGCATCGGCCGTTGCGGATAGCGGAACCCAGCTCTCGACGCATTTGCCGTTGCAGTTCGACGTCTTGCCGGTGGTATCGCGCTCGTAATAATAGAGCGTCATGCCGTTGAGGTCGACGAGCGTCGGACCCTGCTTGGTCAGGATCACCTTCGCCGGTGAGGTCGCGGGCTTCGGCGGAGGAGGGGCATCGCCGCCGCCATGGCCGTTCGCGAGCGCCGGAGCGGTCGAGAGCGCGATCGCCGCCGCAATGAGGAACCTGAACATCCGAAACTCCAGACCGGCAAAGTTAATCGCGCGTTAAACGCCGAATGCCGCCGACCGTAACAGCCGAAGGTTAGTTCCTGGTTTCGCGGATCTGCGACAATTACTGGTAGAATTACGGGGGCTTTTTGTCTTGGCGCGTCTTCTTGACGCGAACCGGCGTCCACTTCGCTCGAAAACGCTCTATGCCTGCACCTCGCGCAGCGGGGCGCGGCTGAGCTCGTTGCCGGCGGCGATGGCCTTGTGCAGGAGGCGCATCAGATCCTCACCTTCTTTTGCGCTGAGGCCGCGCAGCATGATGCGTTGCGCGGATTCGACGGCGGGCGTGATCTTGCGCAACGTGCGGCGGCCTTTGTCGGTGATCTCGAGCTCGCGGGCACGACGGTCGCGGCGCGAGGCGCGGCGCTCCGCGAGCCCCTTCTGCACGAGACGGTCGATTACGCCGGTGATGGTGGTGCGGTCGTAGGCGATCAATCCTGCGAGCGTCACCTGGTCTAGGCCCGGATTGGCCTTGATGGTCGCGAGCGCGGCGTATTGCACCGGCGTGAGGTCGAAGCCGGCATCCCCAACCTCGGCCAAAAACACCGCGACCGCGATCTGCTGGAATCGGCGCGCAAGATGTCCGGGCATGTCGTTGTTGTCTTTCACCGAATTTCTCCGTTGGCGCAGGACGGCCGGGATCGTTGACAAGCATACTGATAGTCAGCATACTGAGCAATATCCAAACAGAACGTTTCCGGGAGAGGTGCTCATGCAATTCCATCTCAATGGATTTCAGCCGGGCGACCCTGAGATCGCCGATCCCGCCGCGCGCATTCAGGCTTCGGGCGCAACGGGGGGCGTGCCCGAAGAGGTTGATGTCCTCATCGTCGGCTGTGGCCCTGCGGGCCTGACGCTCGCGGCCCAGCTTGCGCAGTTTGCCGACATCAAGACCTGCATCGTCGAGCAGAAGCCGGACCGCTTGCTGGTCGGGCAGGCCGACGGCATCGCCTGCCGCACCATGGAGATGTTCCACGCCTTCGGATTCAGCGAGCGCGTCCTGAAGGAAGCTTGTTGGGTGAACGAGACGACGTTCTGGAAGCCGGACGAGCGGGTGCCGGAACATATCGTCCGCAGCGGCCGGGTGCAGGATGTCGAGGACGGTTTGTCGGAATTCCCGCATGTCATCCTCAACCAGGCGCGCGTCCATGACGGCTTTCTCGACGTCATGCGCAAAGCACCGGCCAGGCTCGAGCCCCATTACAGCCGGCGCCTGCTCGACCTTCAGGTCGATCCGGCCGCGGGTCCCGCCAACCATGCCGTGACGGCCCGGCTCGAACGGGTCGATGCCGGGAACGAGGGCAAGGTCGAGACGATCAAGGCGCGTTATGTCGTCGGCTGCGACGGCGCCCGCAGCATGGTGCGCAAATCGATCAGCCGCGAGCTACTCGGCGATTCCGCCAATCATGCCTGGGGCGTGATGGACGTGCTGGCGGTGACCGATTTTCCCGACATCCGCTTCAAGGCCCTGATCCAGTCGGCAAAGGACGGCAGCCTGCTGATCATTCCGCGCGAGGGCGGCTACATGGTCCGCCTCTATGTCGAGCTCGCCAAGCTCGACATCGGCGAGCGCGTCGCCAATCGCAACATCACCGCCGATGACGTGATCGCGAAGGCGCAGCGGATCCTGAAGCCGTATACGCTCGATGTGAAGGAGATCGCGTGGTGGTCGGTCTACGAGATCGGCCAGCGACTGACCGACAAGTTCGACGACGTGCCGGAGACCGAGATCGCTACGCGTCTGCCGCGGATCTTCATCGCTGGCGATGCCTGCCACACCCACAGCCCGAAGGCGGGGCAGGGCATGAACGTCTCGATGCAGGACGCCTTCAATCTCGGCTGGAAGCTCGCTGCCGTTTTGCGGAAGCAGTCTGCGCCGAGCCTGCTGCATTCCTATTCGGCCGAGCGCCAGGCAGTTGCGAAAGAGCTGATCGATTTCGATCGCGAATGGGCGGGGATTCTTGCATCCGCCGCCAAGGTCGGCGGCGCCGATGCCGCCAGGACGCAGGACTATTTCGTGAGGCACGGTCGCTACACCGCGGGCACGGCGACGCATTACCGCCCGTCGGTTCTGACCGGAGCGACGTCCCACCAGCAGCTCGCGACAGGCTTGGTCATCGGCACGCGCTTTCATTCCGCGCCGGTGATCCGGCTTGCGGATGCCAAGCCGGTGCATCTCGGTCATGCTGCGCCGGCGGATGGCCGCTTCCGCATCTACGCTTTCTCCGGCGCTGAGAATCCGGCAGCAGCCGGCTCGGCCATTCGCGCCTTGTGCCGTTTTCTCTCCGAGGCGCGGGAGTCGCCCGTCAGGCGTTTCACGCCCGCGACCGCCGACATCGACAGCGTGATCGATCTGCGGGCGGTCTTCCAGCAGGATCATCCCGAACTCGTCGTCGAGGCGATGCCCGCGCTGCTGCTTCCGCGCAAGGGCCGGTACGGCCTGATCGATTACGAGAAGATGTTCTGTCCGGACCTCAAGAATGGTCAGGACGTTTTCACCATGCGCGGTATCGATCGCAAGGCCGGCTGCATGGTCGTGGTGCGGCCGGATCAGTACGTCGCGACCGTGCTGCCGCTCGATGATTTTGCTGCGCTTGCTGCATACTTCGACGGCTTCATGCTGCAAGTGAACTGACGGCTGGCAGTGCTCTTGCGCGCTGTGTCGATGAACGGCGAATGAATATTGAACCGCGCGCGGCATCCGTCTCGATCTTTTGACGGATGAGGCCTTCTTACGCGGAACGCCCGTTCTGTCTGCGCGTTCCGACTCCAAAGAGGAGGACTACGCCATGAAATTCCGAAGCGTGCTGTTAGCCGCATTGCTGCTCGCCCCGACGGCCGCAATGGCCGCACCGGGCATGGTCACCGTCTCGACCGGCCTGCGCGCCGGGCCGGGTCCGGGCTTTCCGCTGGTCGATCGCATCCCCGAGGGCGCTCGCGTCGATATCCATGGTTGCCTGCGCGGCAACGCCTGGTGCGACGTGAGCTTCTCCGACGACCGTGGCTGGGTGTCGTCGCAATATCTCGAAAATCTCTACCGCCATCACTACGTCTATCTCCCCGACTATGTCGACGAGATCGACGTGCCAATCGTCCCCTTCGTGCTGACCTCGTACTGGTCGAGCTATTATCAGGGGCGGCCCTGGTATCGGCGGCATGCCCACTGGAATAGCTACTGGACTTCGCATCAGCGCGACGCGATGCGGATGACGATCGATCCGCGCGCGGCTCGCATCGGTCGCGCGGCAACCCGCGATGCGGCGGTCGCACTCGGGCGCAACGGTGCGAATGTCAGGGAAAATATGAAGGAAAGTGTCAAGGGCACGGCCGCGGTCTCCGGCCGTGATGCCATAACTTCACGACACGACGCCGCGATGGCCAGGCACCAGACGGCAGTGACGACGGATCGGAGCCGTGCGGGACGAAGCGAGCGCATCGCGCATGAGCGGACCAATCTTCAGGGCCGCAATCCGCGCGATGCACAAGCCCGCATCATGCACGAGCAGGCCGCACAACACCGCGCGGCTGTGCGTGCGCAGCCGATGGCGCGCCCGCATGAGGCGCCGCGTATATCAGCGGCACCCGCGAGCCGGCCCGCGATGCCGCATGTGGCCCAACCCAATGTGAGCCACGGCTCGCCGATGAACGCTCACGCCCAAATGCCGGCGCCGCGCGCGGCTGCGCCTGCGATGCCTCATGGCGGTGGTGGCGGCGCACCTCACATCAACGCCGCGCCGCACGGCGGCGGTGCGCCAGCAGGCGGCCCGGGTGGCGGGCACCAAAAGCACTAGAGTTGCCAACGAAAGCCCGGCCTTCACGCCGGGCTTTCTGCTTGGGCCGGAGCGGGTTCCCGGCGCGTATAATTTAAGGAAGTTCTTCGCGGGCAGATTTCATCGATCGTAATATGTCTACTCAAAGCTGTAAGCATTCCACTCGGGGCAGCGGGGCACGGGAGGATGACGACGATGAGACAGAACCAGGCGGAGACGCGCCGCCACAATGTCGCGAAGCGGTCGATGACCAAGGAAGCCAAGCAGCTGTCCGGCCTGATTGCCGGATTGCGCGAATCTCTCGAGATGATTCAAAAGGAGCGATCGAGCACCAAACTCTCCGGCGCCGAGATGGGCCTTCTCGACGAACGCCGCAACAATTTGTTGCTGACCATTGCAGCCCTCGATGACCGCCTCTCGGCAGTGCAAGGACTGATCGATCTCGGCCGTCCCCATATCATTCGTGTCCACTGATCGGAGCGCAGACCTGATGCTATCGGCTTCGTCGCGGCGGCGACGGAACCAGGCTCAGCTGCCGGCTCTGCCTGGCATAGGGATTGGCGTAGCACTGGGCGGACTGCCCGGAGGCAGTGGCGGCGCACTGCGCCATCGTCGCAAAACTGCAATCGATGCTGCGGCCGTCGATCGTGTAGATCTCGATGCAGACGGGACGCGGGTCGTAGGTCTGCGCGGCCAGCGGCATCACGCCGAGCAGGTCCGCACCAAACCAGCCCACGACAAGCAAAATCGCGCTCATGATGCGGCGCACGATCAACCTCCATCGTTCGGCCGGAACCAGGCACAATGCTGCCTTGGATGGCATCAAATTGCCACGCTCCCGGCGAATTGCCGCCAAAGCCCGCTGCCACGACGAGAGCGGGTGCAGGGCAACGGTAGGGGATGTGCATTGGCCTACAAGATGATCGCAGAACGCGACAATGAGAAGTGCAGTTTTGCCCGCGAGAGCCGTTTGCTCATCGTGGCGAAGGCAAAGGTTTGGGCAAGCGAGGGGTGGAAGGTCGTCATCACCGACCAGGACGGCAAGGCCTATGCGCCGCCCGACTTCGATCAACTATTGGCGGCCTGACCGCAAGACGGGGCAGGGGACGACATTGATTTCGCTATTTCGACCGGGGCGCGGTGTGATCGCGCCCCTTATGACTCTTCCAACGATGACTCTTGCAACGACGACTCTTGCAGCCGCGGCCGTCCTGACGGCGACATTTGCCGTCGCGCAAAATCTCGATGCCGGCAAGTCGCCGCAAAAGCTCTTCGCCGATGGGTGCGCGACCTGCCATCGCAGCCCGCGCGGCCTTGCCAAAGGGCGCTTTAACCTGACGCTGTCCTGGTTCCTGAAGGACCATTACGCAACCAGTTCGGACACAGCCAAGGCGCTTGCCGCCTATCTGGAATCGGTCGATACGGCGCCACCGCGAGCTGCGGCCAAGCCTGGGCCGAAGCGATCCGGGCCGCGTGCTCCCAAGCCGTCGCAAAGCCAGTAGGCGTGAGCCAGCGGCCCGAGAGGGCGTCGCGAAGCCGAAGGCCTTGCCGGCATCAATGCACCGTCGTCTGCGAGAACAGGTTGATGACCACGACTCCGGACACGATCAGCGCGATGCCGACGAAGGCCGCAGCGTCGAGCATCTGGCGAAACAGCACGAAAGAGACGGTTGCCGTCAGGATGATGCCGACCCCGCCCCAGATCGCATAGGCGATGCTCAATGGGATGACCCGGATCGCGACCGACAGCGCATAGAACGAGGCGACATAGAACAGCACCATCGCCAGTGTCGGCCACAGCCGCGTGAACTGCACGGATTGCTGGAGGAAGGCGGACGCCGTGACCTCCAGGACGATCGCGAGGGCAAGCGCTGCGTGGGCATTGAAGGCGGAAGTCATCACGGGCTCGGGCGTGTTGTGCAAAGAAAGATACCGCGCGGTACGGGGAATATGACGTTTGCCCGGGTCCAGCTATCACGTGTCAGTGACGAGCCTGCGACACGGCGGAGCGCAGCACGAAACCGCCGCGCGATGGTTCGCGCGGCGGCTCATTGGTGTCGCGCCGGTTCGATGGGGCGTTAGTTGATCCGCACGGAGAGTTCGACGTCCTCGGCAAAGGCCGTGGACATGTAGCCGCTTCCGGGCCTGCGCATGCGAGCCAGATAGTCGGGGCTGTCGTCGGCGTTGTCGGCGACGATGATCGCGCCCGGTCGGAGATGGCCTTCGACCAGATCCAGGATATCGGGGTAGAGCGCCTTGGCACCGTCGAGCAGCACGAGATCGATCGTGTCGGGCAGGTCGACTTGAAGCATCTTCAGCGCGTCGCCTTCGCGGATTTCGACGAGGTCCAGCAGCCCGCCGGCCGCGAGGTTCTCGCGCGCCCGCGCCGCCTTGGACGGTTCGAATTCGGTGGTGATGAGGCGACCGCCGCCATTGTCGCGCAAGCCCGCGGCAAGGTGCAGCGTCGAGATGCCGAACGAGGTGCCGAACTCGACGATCGCTTTGGCGCGGGAGCTGCGTGCGAGCATGTAAAGCAGGTGACCAGTCTCGCGGGAGACCGCGAGCGGCGCGTCCTTCAGCCGCCCGTAGAGGTCGCGGTAAGCGGTCTTGCTCCGCATCATCCGTGTGCGGTCGGCGTCGGTCACATCGGCGAACGCGGCTCGCATCGCGCCGCGCGCCGCTTCGTCCTGGTCGAACAGACGATCGAGCAGTGGTGCAAGTGATATGATGGTCGAGGTGGTCATGTGTAGTCTCCAGTGGTCGCCGTGAGGCGAGTGCTTGCGTGAGAGTTGAAATACGACTAATTCGTCGCATTCACTATTCGCATTGCCCGAGGGCGCCATGGCCGATCGCCGAAGCCGTTCAGTTTCCTCACGAAAACAGCCGCAGCAGGCCCGTTCGAACGAGCTGGTGGCGGCCATTCTGGACGCGGCTGTTCAGGTCCTGGCCAAGGAGGGGGCGCAGCGTTTCACGACGGCGCGGGTGGCCGAGCGGGCCGGGGTGAGCGTCGGGTCGCTCTATCAATATTTTCCGAACAAGGCGGCGATCCTGTTCCGCCTCCAGAGCGACGAGTGGCGGCGCACGAGCGAGCTTCTGCGCGGCATCCTGGCGCACCGGGCGAAACCGCCACTGGTGCGGCTGCGCGCGCTGGTCCGCGCCTTCATTCGTTCCGAGTGCGAGGAGGCTGCGATCCGTGGCGCGCTCGATGACGCCGCACCACTTTATCGCGACGCGCCCGAGGCGCAGGACGCACGGTCAGCCGGTGAGGGCATCGTCGCAGCCTTCATGCGGGAGGCGCTGCCCAAGGCGCCGGATGCGACGCGGGAGCTTGCCGGCGAGTTGATCAAGACGACGCTGAGCGAGGTCGGCAAGCGGTTCTCGGAAACACCGCGCAGCGAGGCCGAGATCGCGCGCTATTCCGACGGAATGGCTGACATGTTCTGCGCCTATCTCGGCGAGCTGGCGCGTCGCTGAGATCATTCCTGACATCTGCGTTTGCGGCCCAATATCGTTTCGGGTTTCGCCCGATGATGGGTTAGCCTCGCATCGTCTTCGTCGAGCTTGAGTGCCGCGCCATGCATGTCCTTCGTTCCCAGTTCCAGATCGAGGAGCAGCGTGCGCTGGAATTCGCAGCCCAGCGCGGCTTCGGCATGATCGTGGCGGCGGATGAGCGCGGGCCGCGCGCCTCGCACGTGCCGTTCGTGCTGGAGCAACGCGAGGGGCGTGCGATCGTCCAGATCCATCTCACCGCCAGGAATCCGCTTGTCCCGCTAGCGGATGGCGCGCGGCGCTTCCTGCTGATCGTTGCCGGCGACGACGCCTACATCTCCAACGACTGGTATTCTTCGCGCGACAACGTCTCGACCTGGCTTTACGAGGCCGTGCACATGTCGGGCGTAGCGCATCTGCGCGGGCTCGACGAGAACCGCGGGCACGGCGATGCACTACTCGCGGTCTCGGAAGCGCGGCTGCCGAAGGCGCCCTGGGACCTGGCGCAGATGGAGCCGGACAAGCGCGAGAGCATGCTGGCCGCGATCCGCGTCATCGATCTCGTGGTGGATACCGTCGAGGGGCAGGCCAAGCTCAACCAGCACAAGAGCGATGTAGATCATGTCGCGGTCGTGGACCGGCTGGCGCGGTCGGAGGAGACCGGGCATAGGCGGCTGGCGCGGAAGATGCAGGCGCTGCGGCCCGGGCTTGGATACGAGTTTTCGTGACCCGCGCGACCCTTGTCTCGCTCGACGTTTACTCCTACGAACCTCGTCATGCTCGTCATCTCCATTCAGAGTCAGGTGGTCCACGGTCACGTCGGCAACAGCGCCGCCGCCTATGCCATGCAGGCGGAAGGGGTGAATGTCGCGGCGGTGCCGACAACGCTGCTGTCGAACCATCCGCGTTATCCGAGCGTGCGCGGGCGGGTGCTGGAGACCGAGCTCGTTGCAGATCTGCTGAGAGGCGTCGAGGAGCGCGATCTCGTCGACGAGGCCGCGGTCCTGGTCACCGGCTATCTCGGTTCGTCCGGCAATGCAGCTGTCATTGCCGATTTCGTCGAGCGGGCGCTGACCCGCAATTCAAAGCTGGTCTACCTCTGCGATCCCGTGATCGGCGATGACGGCCGGGTCTATGTCGCTGACGGCATCCTGGACGTGGTGCGGCACCGGCTGCTGCCGGCCGCCAATCTGACCACGCCGAACCAGTTCGAGCTCGGGCTGCTCGCAGGCTTCGACATCTCGGATGCGCAGGGTCTGCGCGCGGCGTGCGCGGTGCTGGCCGGGACCGGCCGCATCGACGTGGTCGCCACCGGTTGCACGCTCACTGATACGGCGGAAGGGCAGGTGGAAACGATTCTGTGCGCCGACGGTCAGTTGTCGCGCTTTGCGACGCCGCGCCTGCCGATCCGCCCCTCAGGCACCGGCGATCTTCTCACCGGCCTGATCGCGGCGCATCTGGCCAGGGGCACAGCGACCGTGGCGGCGGTGCGGCTCGCAGTCGAAACCATCTATGCGGTGCTGGTGCGCACGCAGGAAGCAGGTACCGCGGAGATGCGGCTCGTGCCGCTGCCGACGCCGGGACGGTAGTACTCAGGTCGCGCGTTTCGCGGCCGATTGCGCTGATTTCTGCGGCTTCGCGGGGACCTTCTGCTCGCGCGTCGCCTGTGCCTTCGCCTTTGGCAGCTTCGCGCTTGCCACGGCCCGCGCCTTCCTCGGCTTGACGCTCGCTTCCTTGCGGTCCGACGTGCCTCGGCGCGAGACGTATTCCGTACCGTCGACCGGGCCGACATGCGGGGGATCGCGGCCGAGATAGGGTCGGCCGATGCCGAGCGCCTTGCCATTGGCATCGACCCACTTCCACAGCACCTCGGTCGAGACCCAGCGCTGCGCACGGTTGTCGCCCTTGGTGCTGACGATGTCGGCCGCCATACCGTGCCCGTAGCCGCCGCGCGTGCTGCCGCCGTGATAGGAGCGGTCGGAGGCGGCCTTCAGGCCGCTCGCGATCGACTGGCGATAGTCGTCGCGGAACGCGCTGGTGATACCAGGCGAAAGTCCGGCGGCCTCGGCCGCGAGCAGCGTGCGAAACAGCTTTTTCTTGAAACTCTTGTCCATGCCGCCGATGACGTAGTCCATCATCGACATGCCGGCGCGGTCGGCCGCCTTCGGATCCTTCCAGCCAAAGTCCTCGTCGACCAGTTTCGTGAAGCTGCGCATCACGGTCACCATCTTGCCCTTGCGCTTGACGGTGACGGCGCGGCGATCCTCGACCTTGATCGAGTCTTCCTTGGGCGTGCGCTGGTAGAGCGCCCAGAGATAACGGTCGATGCAGGCTTCCATTACGTAGCATTCGTCGAGGACCGCGGTCGTGTCCGCAGACGGCGAGGCCTTGCTCGCCGCGGGCACGGGGCCGGTCGCGATCGTCTCCGGCGACAGTGCGTCCGTCGTCACGGTCTCGGTGGGATCGGCGGATGCGAGCTTTATCACGGGCTCCGACGCCGGAGCCGGAGCAACCTCACTGGCGACTGGTATCGGGTCAGGCGAAATCTGCGGTGCGAGCGGCGCTTCGGTCGGCAAGATCAGCACCGGGTCGGCCGAGGCGAGCTGGATGGCCGGAGCTGGCGCCTCGGGCGCTGCCGCTTCGGCGGTGACCAATCCTGGCGTCGCAGCCACGGCGGCCGCGATATCCGCGGTCAGGGCGACGCCGTCCTCGATGGCCGCAGCGTGCGGGATGTCGGCGAGGTCAAGTCGGCTGAGATCCTTCGCGCGCGAGACGGCGGAAGCATTGGCGCCGCTGTTCTCGATGAGGGCAGGGGCATAGGCGGACAAAGAGAGCGCCAGCCAGCCGGCGAGAACCGCCGAAGGGCAGGAGACCGCCACCAGAAGAGACCGCCGATCATTCATGATCCCTGCCTCCAAACGGTTCTGTTGAACCTCGTCTTCTCCGAACAGTCTGACCAGTCTTGCACAAAAAGGCACGCTAGGCGTCGATTGTTCGGAGGACGGTGTGGCGGCGCAATGGCGCAATTCGGCGAAAGCGGGCTTTTCGAGCGGGTGTTGCGCTGGGGCAACGCGGGTTCCATTCGGTTCCAAGGGTGCCGCAGCTGAAAGAGCCTGCAAATGCAGCCTTCATTGTCGTCAACTTGAGGCGGTTGAGTTTACTCAATCTTGGATTGTGGTCGTGCAAGTCTCCCGCGCCGGCGATTTTCGGCAGAGTTGGGAAGGACACGCGCATGAAACTGAAATGCAAATGGGCTGAATTCGCCGCTGATGAATCCGGTGCCACCGCGATCGAATACGGCCTGATCGCAGCCGGCATCGCGCTCGCGATCATCGAGATCATCTACGCCCTCGGCACCAACCTCGTCGCAAAGCTGCAATCGCTGGCGACAGCGCTGAAATGAGCTGTGTGGTGCGGCGCCCGGCGCTTCGCAACCTTGGGCCGGCTGGAGCGTTAGGCGCCCATGACGCATTCCGCGCTTCGTCCTATGGATGCCTTCGACCCCGACGAGCCCGCCATTCTGCACGACCAACTCTCCGATACGATCATCACCTGGACCGCTGAGCAGGCCGACGATTTCAGGCGTGCCAGCCGGCCGGGCGAGGGCGGAACCGTGATCTGGAGGGCCTACGTCTTCGACGGCTGGGGCCATGTGCTCGGCGGCTGATCGCCACTCATAAAAGTGTCATGTCGCAGCCGGCGGTGATTCGGCCAAAGCCTTGTGCGCATTAAACATATTGCCATGCGCCGGGCGCGTTGTTGCAATGCAGCAGCGCATGTCGCAATGCAGCAAAATGCGCTTAGATGTGCTCCGAACCTTCCATCAGGAGCATCACCCATGAACAAGAAGACTCTGTCGATCGCCGCGGCCATCCTGACGATCGCGGGCAGCACCGCGGCTTTCGCCGCCGAGCTGCCGACTTATGAGGCCAACGGCTTTCCGGTTTCCCCGATGCAGGTACGCGTGCTCGGTGCCGCGCATGTCGAGCAGCAGGCCTCGGCGCCCACCACGATCGCTTCGGTCCACCAGGTCCGCGTTCTGTCGCCGCGCAAGGTGAAGACGGCTGATGTCACGACGGGCAGCGCCCGCTGATCTGGGGACGCTACACGCCAACGTCAAGTCAACGTCATGCAGGCTCGCTTTCTGCGAGCCTGCCAAGACCGCGCTCCCCTTCGGGAGCGCGGTTTTTTTTCGCAGCGAGTCATGATCACGTGCCGGTTGTGTACGGCCGTTCAAAGCGAGTGTGATCTCTTTAATAGTTGCTTTGCAGATCGCGGCGCTTGATGCGGGCGCCGCTTATTGAGCAGCCAAGAATCATTTTCATAATGGAGTAGTCATGCCCATTGCACAGAAAGCCGTTGTTGCAAGCGTCTCGCCGCGCGCGTTCATTCTCAGGCATCTCGCCTTGTTCGCAGCTGCCGCGCTGTTCGTGTTCGTGCTCAGCCTGACCTATGGGCTCGATCTCAGCCCTGGATTTTTCTAGCCAGATCTGCAAACGCGTGGGTTGAGCCTCGTCGCGCGCTGACATAAGCCTTGCTGATGGATCAGCGGACGAGCGGCGCCGACGCTCTCACTCAAAAGAACGATGCGGCGTCGGCGCTTGTCGGCGTGCTCTGTGGCCTCGCCGCGGCGCTGTTCTGGGCGCTCGGCTTTGCCGGCACGCGGCACGGGCTCAAGGTCGGCTTCACGCCGGTCGATTTGCTGGTGCATCGCTATGTCTGGTCCGGCGTCGCGTTCCTGCCGCTGGTGATACGCGGCGGAATCTCCGACCTCTGCGGCATCGGCTGGGGCAGGGGCCTTGCGCTGATGGTGCTCGGCGGCCCGGTGATGTCGCTGATCTCCTACACTGGATTTCTGTTCGTGCCGCTCGGTCATGGCAGCGTGATTCAGCCCTCCTGCGCGACGCTCGGCGGCCTGCTGCTCGCGGCCTTGTTCCTGAAAGAGCATGTCTCCGCGTCGCGCATCGCCGGCGCCTTGGTCATCGTCGGCGGGCTCGGCGTGATCGGTGCGGAATCGATCGGCCATATCGGCGTCGACGGCGTGCTCGGCGATCTGACCTTCGTGCTGACCGGATTGATGTTCGCAGGTTTCGGCGCGCTGGTGCGCCACTGGCGTGTTTCCGCCGTGTCGGCCGCGCTCGTCATCAACGTGCTGTCGCTGCTGCTGCTGCCGATCTACCTCATGACCGGCGGACTGGCGCGGATCGCGGCGATCGGCATCGGTGAGAACGCCATCCAGGCGCTGGCGCAGGGCGTGCTTGCGGGCCCGGCTGCGCTTTATCTGTTCGCCGTCTCTGTCCAGCGCCTCGGCGTCGCCCGCGCAGCCGTCGTCCCCGCCTGCGTGCCGGCGCTGACGGTGCTCACCGGCTGGCTCCTGCTGGGCGAGCCGCCGACACTCTTGCAGACGGCGGGATTGGTGACGGTGCTGTGCGGTTTCTATCTGGCGCAGCGGCAGCGATAGATCGCAAGCCTCGAAACGGCGCTTACCATTCGATGGCGGTGAACTTGACGCCGCGGCCGGTCAGCTCCCGCCCGAGCCGCTCGGCGCGTTGGCTGGCGGATTTTCCGAGCAGTCGATACCTGCCTCCGAGCGCCTTGTCGGCGGCAACCTGATGCCGGATGTTTTCGTACAATCGCAAGACGGCCTGATCGCTCAGATTGTCGAACATGTCATCGGTCGGGTTTGACCAGGTCGCGTCCCCTGTTGGCGGTCCTCGCAGAGCGGCCTCCCAAAAATCGTTCGTTCGGATGTTGACTGATGGGTACCGCTCTGGCGCAGCAGCGTATGTCCACTTTTGAACAGTGGGACATGCGGCTTGGCCTCGGCTTACGCCTTCCTCACGAACTCCGATTTCAAATTCATCGCGCCGATGCCGTCGATCTTGCAGGCGATGTTGTGGCCGTCGGTGGCGTCCTGCAGGCGGATGTTGCGGACCTTGGTGCCGCCCTTGACGACGGAGGAGGAGCCCTTGACCTTGAGATCCTTCATCACGATGACGCTGTCGCCATCAGCGAGCGCATTGCCGTTGGCATCGCGCACGCCGGCCTGCTGCGCGGCGTCGGCGGCGGCCTCCGCCGTGCCGCTCCATTCATGGCCGCATTCCGGGCAGACCCAGAGGCCGCGATCCTGATAGGCGTGCTCGGAGTTGCAGGTCGGACATTTCATCGCGTCGGTCATCGTTTGCCTCGTCGCCCGTCACGGGCGCGCCGCACGCTTTCCGCCGGAAAAAGATGGATTGGGAGCAAATCCTTTACCATGGCTTTCAGTCCTGGTGGAACCCTTGGAAATTTAGGAGTTCGGGAAAAAGTCTGCGGTATCGAGGTCCGGGATTTGCGCTGCGTCGGTTCGACGTCGCCGCGGAAGGGAGTGTTCTGGTCATGAGCGAGCATCGTGCCGCAGTCAGGCATCGCACGTTACGCACCGGCATCGTCGAATTCGACAACGGCACCGGCAAGATCATCAGCGCGCCCTGCACGATCCGCGATGTCTCCGGCACCGGCGCGCGGCTCGGCCTCAACGCCTCGCTCTGGGTCGCCGAGCAGTTCACGCTGGTCTTCAGCAGCGGGCTGCGCAAGCACTGCCGGGTCGCGTGGCGCAAGGGCAGGCTGATCGGCGGCGCGTTCGTGGACGGCTATGCGAGTGCGGACGAGCAGGTCGTCATGATGACCGCGGACGAGCAGTCCCGGCACCGGCTCGGGATCGGTGCGCGCCTCAAGGCTGCACGCGAAAAGCGCGGCTACACGCAAGGCCAGCTCGCCGAGCTCATCGGCGCCACGCCGGCCTTCGTGTCGCTGGCCGAGCAGGGCGAGGCGGACATTCCGCTGTATCAGCTCATGCACATCGCCGATCTCCTGATGGTCGGTCTCGACGGGCTCGTCGCGGGGCCGACGCCTGAGGACGTCGACGCGGCGTAGGTGGCGACCCGCCAAAACAAAAACGTCGAAAACAACCCCATGCACAGTAGAAATCCCGAGGGATTTCAGTGTGTTGGAAATCCGAAAAAGCGGTGACAATGGACCGTAGCCCGGATGGAGCGAAGCGCAATCCGGGAATCCTGCGGCGGGCACCGTCCCGGATTACGCTTCGCTCCATCCGGGCTACGGGGGCTTGCATCGACTTCGGCGATACCGAAATTCATTTGACTCGTCGGGCAAAACAGGGGCAGTATGGCATGATGGCGCCGCTGGAAGCTGGTGGCTCGCCAGCTGCGGAGCGACATGCCGAAAAAAGCAAAACCAAAAAGAAAACTGAAGACCTATCAGACCTCGCTCGGCTTCTACGACCAGGCGATCGCCGCGCCCTCGATGAAGGCGGCGCTGGATGCCTGGGGCGCCAGGTCCAATCTGTTTCACCAGGGCGCGGCGAAGGAGACCGACGATCCCGACATCGTCGCGGCGACGATGGAGAAGCCGGGTGTGGTGCTCAGGCGTCCGGTCGGATCGGACGGCCCGTTCACCGAGCATTCCGGTTTGCCGACCGATCTCGCTGACGACGAGGGCAAGCCAAAAAAATCCAGAGCCAAGTCCAAGGCCAAGTCCAAGCCGACAAAGCGTCCGGCGAAGGCGGCAAAGCAACCATCGCGCAAGCTCGACGATCAACAAGCGCGCAAGGCCGCCGCGGCGTTCGAGAAGGAAGAGCGGCGGCGGGAAGCCGAGCGCCGCAAGGAAGAGGCGGCCCGCGCCAAAGAGCGTGCGCGTCGCGACAAGGCGGTCGCGAGCGCGCAGGCGGCGCTTGACGAGGCGAGGCGGGAGCACGAATCGCGGTCGGAGGCGATCGAAGCGGAGCGCGCCGCGCTCGATCAACGCGCCGAGGCGGAGCAGAGCCGGTGGGACAAGCAGAGGATGAAGCTGACGGAGGCGGTGCGGCGCGCGCGGGAGTAGGGGGCCGGGTCAGAAGCGCGTCGTGCCGTCACTTCTTCGTCATTGCGAGCCAACGGGTCCGCGCGAAGCGCGGCCCGATGACAGGCTCCGAGAAGCAATCCAGAGTCCCTCCGCCGAGAGTCTGGATTGCTTCGCTTCGCTCGCAATGACGGCGGGGCGGCCGGCGTCGGTCATTCCGGCAAAGCCTGATCGCAAATTCGCTTGCCTTGCTTGGCGTCCTTTTGCACTCTGGCGGGAAGGAGACCAACGCATGAAGATCATGACTGTCGCGTGTGCGCTCGGAACGGCGCTGGTGCTGTGGAACGTCGGGATATCGGATGCCGAAGCCCGGGCGCGGAAGGCGCGCGTGGTGGATGAACAACGGCTGAGGGTCGATGTCCCCGTGCTCAGGCCGACGCCGTGGGATTACAATATCGTTCCGCGCTATCGTTATCGTCCGGAAGACGACCGGGTCGATCCCTACGGCCCGCCTTTGGTGTCGTCGTATGTCCGCTACGAGGGCTGGCGCTGGCCGTATTGGTGGTGATCCCGTAGCCCGGATGGAGCGAAGCGTAATCCGGGGCCGGACCGTCCGCATCGCGTGACCGCCCGCGTGGCACGAATCCCGGATTTCGCTTGCGCTCATCCGGGCTACGTTCTTGTCCGACGCAAGCCGCAGCCGCCGCTCCGTACTCCCACGGCAGCTCGTATCCTTGATGGAATAACCCGAGGTTGTACTGTGCACCGCAACAGGGCTAACTTTGTGTGAATGGATCGGCTGCAATGACCGTCATTGAAAGCGTGGTGTTGGCGGAAGCTGCGGAGCGGAAGATGCCGCCGGGCGTGCTGGTCGAAGGGCCGGTGGTCGAGGCCAAGTTTCGCGATTCCTACATCTCCTTCGTGATCATGATCGGAGGGTCGATCGCGGCGCTGGTCTGGGCCTTCTGGCAAGGCATCGGCTGGGTGGAGGTTTCGGTCTTCGCCGGCACGTTCGCGCTGTCGACGGTCGGGATCGGCTTCATGCATCGCTACTTCGTGCACCGCAGCTTCCGCTGCGGTCCGGTGATGCGCACGCTGTTCGCGGCCGTCGCCACCATGGCGGTGCAGGGCTCGATCCTGAAATGGGTGAGCAATCATCGCCGGCATCACCTTCACTCCGACAAGCCCGGCGATGTCCACAGCCCTTACTATGACGGCGACGGCAACCCCTATGTCACCTTCGCCAAGGGGATGATGCATGCGCAAGGCGGCTGGGTGTGGGACCAGGCCACCACCGATGCCGGATACTACGCGAAGGATATCCTGGCCGATCCGATCGCCATGTTCTTCACCAGGACACGCTGGTACTGGTACGCGCTCTCGGCCGTGATCATTCCGGGCGCGATCGGCTACGCCTTCGGCGGCGTGCACACGATGACCGGCTGCATCCTGTTCTCCGGCCTGTTCCGCAGCTACCTCATGACCATGGCGACATCGCTGGTCAACTCGGTCTGCCACAGCGACGGCCGCTACGGCTACCGCCGCTTCGATCTCGACGACGGCACCACCAACGAGTTCGTGACCACGATCCTCACCTTCGGTGAAGGCCTGCACAACAACCATCACCGGTTTCCGCGCGACGCCTACATTTCGCACGCCTGGTACGAGATCGACATCAACGGCCTGATCATTCTGGCGCTCGGCAAGCTCGGGCTGGTGCACGACATTTTCGCGGCGGGAAGCCGGACTGCTCGCTCCGGAGATTCAGAGGACGGAAAGCGTCCTGTGGCAGATAACGAAGCGATGGTCTGATGGAGGCCTGTAGCCCGGATGGAGCGTAGCGCAATCCGGGACCAGCGTGGCTTGGCGCGAGATCCCGGATTTCGCTTCGCTCCATCCGGGCTACGGTCCTTAACCGCCGCAAGCCGCAGAAACTGCCGCTTCCGTGAAATCCAAACATAAGTTGTGTTCGGAGGGAACTCTGGCCCGATGGGGCCGTTGAGCCTGTGATCCCCGAGCGCAGCGAGATCGAAGCTCCGATCCTCGCCTGAATAAAGACCGCAGTCGCGTTGTGAGAGCGGCTCGGCGCGATGCGTCCTCCGTGCGTATCAACCGGAAACCTTCATGAACAGCCCTGATGTTCGCAATGCCATTGAGATCGACCGCGGCTCCAGCTTGGCGATCTCTCATGAAATAGCAGACCGCCTGCGGAGCAAGCTTGGCGGCGAGCACGACCCATTACCGCAACATCTGACGGCCCTGGTCGACCGGATTGCGCAGATCAGCAGCCATTCGAACCAAGCGACGCTCGTGATGACCTCCGGATCGGATCCAGCATGTTAGACTTTTCCAATGCATCTTTTACGCCTGAAACCATCGGCATCATGAAGACTGCGCTGGACACGGCGGTTGCGTCACTGCCGGCCCCGGTCAGCTCTGCGCATGTCAGGTCGATCGCGGAGACAATCCTTCGCACGGCGAAGGAGGGCGAGCGAGACCCCGCTGTGCTGGAGCGCATGGCGTTGATGGAGCTTCAGATCTCGCCGCGGGATTGATGCCGGCCCGCCGCTTGTGTGCCGGCGCAGAAGTGCTCGAATTGCCCTGCGGGATCACCAATCCGGATCGCCATAGTAGGGATCGACCATATAGGGCGGCGGCATCCAGGGCCCGCGCGATGGCCGCGGTCGCCGCGGTGCGGCCGCTTGCACATGCGGCCGTGCAGGCGCGGCGGCATCGTTGTTGATCGCGCTCCGCGCGGCGGGTTTCGCGGGTGCAGGTGCGGATGACGATGCGGATGACGTCGTCAGCTCCTTTTGCAGCGCCTGGACCTGTGCGGCGAGGCGCGCATTGGCCGCCGCATCCTTCTCCTGCGCCGCCTTGAGTTGCTGAATGGTGTCGGCCTGCTCGCGCAGCGTCTGCTCGTTGCGGCTTTTCAGTTGCTCGAGCTTTCCGTTGATGTTCGCAAGCTCGCTGGTGATGGTCTTGAGCGATTGCGCGAGATCAGACGACGACGGGTCAGGCGTTGTGGCGCCAGTTCTTGAAGCGTCGGGTCTTGAAGCGTCGGGTCTTGAAGCGTCGGGTCTTGAAGCGTCGGGTCTTGAAGCGTCAAACCCTGCATTGCTCTCGGTGTCCTTGCCGGCCGGCGGCTCGGGCACCGTGCCGGGCTCATCCGCGGCCGCCAGCTGCACGGCCGGCGCTTGCGGCGGACTTTCAACCGCGGACGCTTGCGGAGGCTCAGTCGCGGCCGGCGGAGCCCATCGCGCCATGATCGATTTGGTCATCGACCTGGCCTCGTCGCGATATTGCGAAGCGAAGGCGACACCGAGAACGCTGATCGCCAGCACGAGAGCGACCAGAGCGCGCAGCATGGGCCGATCTCCCTTCAGGCCTTGGGTGCGAACCGTGCTAGCCGGCGCCAGCGCCGTGCTCTTGGGAGTCTTGTCCTCGGGAATCTTGTCCTTGGGAGTCTCGACAGCCTCCGCACCGGCGCCTGCTCGCGAGGCCCGCGGGCCTTCGCTGCCGCGTTCCATTCCGGAAACCAGCCGGTCCAGCCGCGCAAGGTCTTGCTCTGCGCTCTTGATCCGGTCGTAGGCCCGCGCCAGCCCGCCATCGGCGCGCTCCGCGTCCGGCTTGGGGACATCAGGCTTGTGGTCGTCAGGTTTGGGGTCGTTCGTCTCGGGCACCGATGCGCTCTCGCTCCAGTCGGGCGTCAATGGGAGTGCGGCAGTTCGATCGTTGGAACGATAAGTCTCGCCGCCGTCCAACACAACGCGCGTGCGAAGGAGAAATTAAGGCGGGCTTGGGGGTAGGTCGGATCGAGGCCCGACACCGAAGTGCTCCTGGCCCGGATGAGCGCCTTGTCAGCCGTAGCTCGCAATTCTTGATCGGGATCAATTCCGTCTGCTCGCGCCAGCCTACGCTCGCGAAGTTGCCAAGCAATGGCGAGGTACGGCTATGTCGCGGAGCATTCGCAGTTATGTCGGCCTCGCCATCCTGATCGCGTTGTCGGGGCTGTTTCTCGTCATGATCGTCCACAGCGCCGGCGGAGCATCAAGGGCAGCCGTGCGCACGGCATCGGAGGGGCATCGTCTTGCGCAAGCGTGGTGCCAGACGTGCCACGCGGTCGAGCCCCGCATGGCCGGATTGTTCGATACCGCCCCGAGCTTCGAAGCCATCGCGAACCGCAACGGCACCACCGCGCTTTCGCTGAAGGTGTTCTTGAAGACCAGCCACCAGAACATGCCGAATCTGATCATCGCGCCCGATCAGGCTGATGCGCTGGTGAGCTACATCCTGAGCCTGAGGAACGGTTAGCCGCAGCTCCCAGGATGAGATGCGGGGATGGGCTGCGGGGGAGGCAACGGGCCGCCCCTTGATCTGGATCAAGCAGGCAGCGCCCGACCACCTCCACCGTGCAAACATTCATCGGAAGGAAAACATGGTTCAGACAAGAGCGACCGTCCTTGGTGCCTTCGCGGCCCTGCTGCTGATCGTGCCGGCCAAGGCCCAGGTGCTGGTCGATGTTTCCAAGATCAGCTGCGACCAGTACATCACCCAGCGTATTACCCACATGCAGACCGTGAACGTCTGGCTCGCCGGGTTCTACGCCGGCCGCCGCAACAATCCCGTCGTGGACACGCAAGCGCTGAACAAGAACGGCAACAAGCTCTCGCGCTTCTGCGAGTCGCATCGCGAGATGCCGCTGCTGGAGGCCGTCGAGGCCAATACGAAGTAGCGGCCGAGGAGGGCGCGGGCGTTTGCGGTCGTGTCGGCCTGACCATATCGCGCATTGCGGCGACGCGCATTGAATCTACATCGACAGGTGAAGTGCACTGTCACCGTCATCGCCGGCCATCAATAGCGGCCGCCGTGGCCCTTTTGCTGCGTGATCCAGTCCGACAATGTTTTCGGTGTCGATCCCGCGGTCCGGCCTGGTAATGCCTTCGGATTGTCGCGGGCGCCTTTCGCCGGACGGCTGCGCGGCACTTCCGTTGCGTTGACGCTCTTCGAGCCAGCGATCGATGCCTCTGCGGCTTCCTTCTCGAGGCGCAGCTGTTTCAATCGCGCCATCTTGATGCGCTCGGCCTCGACTGCGGGTCCTTCGGACAGCAGCGGCCTGTGTTGAGCGACCTCCGCCGGGACGATGACACCGATAATGGTTGTCTCGCCCAGCGCCTTGCAGGCTTCGAGCCGATGCAGTCCCTCGACCAGAACGAGGCGGTCTCCGTCGAGCCGGACGGAAATGGGTTCCTGTTGTCCGATGTCCAGCATACTTTCAGCGATCTCCCCGACGATCCCGGGCTTGATGGCTTTCTTCTGCTTCGTGGGAACGAAGATCTTCTCGATCGGGAAGCTTTCCGGTTTGGGCATAATCTGACTCCGCTTCTACCGGGCCGTCGGAACCGATGCCGGCGGTGGTCGGAGTTTAGGAGGGAACGGCTCGACCGCAAAGGTAATTTCGGTGGCTGGTACTGATAGGCGTCGATGCCGGAAGCTGCTACCCAATCAATTTAGCCCGTAGGATGGGGTGAGCCGCTGCGAAACCCATCGCTTCGCCGAACCACTGATGATGGGTATCGCTTCGCTCTACCCATCCTACGAGCTGCGGCTTAGCTCGTAACAGCGTATTGAACTCGAGACCAAATCGACCCCTCCCGCGGTTGAGGGTTCATGAAGTTAAGATACGCACATAGTCAGCTTTATGGGACGCCAGCGTCATAGCTGAGACACCTTCATCGAACGCATCTTGAATCGTCTTCCCAGCGCCGACAGCGTCATAGAAACCCTTCGAAAACTGAAGCGCAGCAGGTTCAGAAATCTTCTTATCCATGCCTATTGTCCAATCAGCAATCGAAGCATTCATGCCCTTCACAGTCTCGCATCCGTTTAGAATTACACATCGTATAGAAGGATGTCGCTTGATTAGTTCAGCAATGGCAGAAATAGGAACTTCCACAGCATTGTTTGCGCTATCCGCAAAAACGAGCACTTTTCTGTTAGCGTGCCCCGAAAAATGTACGATGTCATAGCGATTTTCTAGAAGGCTTCGGCGCAAATCATCAGTTGTGGCGCTAGGAAGTAGCTCCAGCGTGATCTTTCCACCGTGCGGCGATAATTTCAGTGCTTCCTTGATGGCTCGCTGCTCTGCATCAAGATTAAGGCGAACGCCGGTCCCTTCCGGATCGCAACTCACAAAAAGAACGCGCACAGTGCTAGCATCCAGTGCCCCGACCAGATCTCCTACGATACCTGGAGAAGATTTGATGTCATTGCGGAATTGCTCATCGAGCTCCTTCCAAACCAATTGAATCTCGTTGAGGAGCTCTTTAACGTCGAGCGGAGGAGCGCGAACTCCTGCAGGCTTTTCGGAGCTTTGAATTCTGAGCGCTTCAGCCCGCAAGTTGCCCGCCACCTCGGGCTTTGCCTGTTCGATCGCCGCAGCAATTTTTAAACAGATCATTACCAAGGCATGATTGGCGCCACCACGGTCAAACGGCAGCTTATTACTAAGACCCAAATAACCGCCGACGCTTTCAAGCGCGAGGTGCGCAGCAGCTTCTCCCTCGGAAGTAAATTGGTCGGTGTTCGTAACGAAGAGCGTCTCCTCTTTTCGGATTGTCAATTCCTTGGCCAATCGGCCGACTGTAGCCTGAGGAATTGCAGGGCAAGTGCAAACGCGAGAACCACACTGCGTACACAAGCCCGGATAGCGTGCTACATATTCGGTCCCGAAAGAAAACGATCGTCCTTCTTGCGCCTCACGAATACTGTGTTCATTGGCGAGGCCCATGATGTACGAAAATATATCGGCAGCCTCTCCCAAAAAGTAACGAGGGTGCACATCGAAAACTCGGATTGCTTCAGCTAACTCGCCGAGTTCCTCCAAAAGCCCGAGACTGCTCCGCCCGCCATCTCCGACCTGTCGCGGGTAGATCTTGTTGAACATCAATTGCCACCCATCAAGATCTTTAGGTCTATCGGGCCAGGCTCGATCGAAGTGCACAATTACATCGTCATGATTTACAGTAGCGGCGGTCCCCTTGACTTGCTTGCAGATCAGGTCCTCGTGAGGCGCTTTACGGCAGTAGGGACAAACACCAGGGAACTTACGAAAAACAAGCGCCTCAACGCTTCGTATTTTTAACTTGGCCAGAAGAGGGAAATACCAACCTAGTGATTTGCAAAGCGCATCAACGAAGTCGAAATTCTCCTGCTTCTTTTTTCGATCGTATGTCGTCAACATTCCGCAGACTTCTACGAAATGCGCAAATGTAGCTTCTCTGGATCGTATCGAGCTGCGATCACTGTAAATGTGAGAAGTCATCCAATAAAGCTGATCCAACCCAAGATTTGATGCCATTTGATTGCTGCCAACTCCGGCCAATGAAGGCAATGAACGAAATTTACCTGACGATCACAACTTGTACTAAGATTTGCCCATCAACGTTGGAGAGGCTGATCCACTCTCGCAGAATCCTGAGTAATCTGCCGATTTGCCTGTTGGGACAAGCTTATAAACAGCTTCATGTTGCTGCGACCGTTGCCGCAAGTCTTACCGCGATTTCCTTTTGGGATCCCGGCTCACAGCGATCCGTCCCACAACCTGATCGATAAAATATTCACTCTGGGTTTCAACGTGTAAAAGCCTTTGCACTGCAACGCAAAAGGGCGGCTGCGGCGCCGGGCATATCGTGTCCCCTTGACCGTTTCCAAGTGTCTGACATTAGGGCCGGCGATCTTGCCAGAATGTCGCAAATGCCGCCGACTCCGAGCATCGGGGGTCCCCACTCATGGCCAGGCCGAAAGAGCCGGCCTCCGCAGCCGAGTGATCAACGCGTTTGCAAGGCAAGAATATTCTCCGCAAGCTTTATGTTGTCCGTGGCCGTCGTATTTCCTGCAGCTGCCGAAAGCCTAAACAAGCGCAGCGCCAGATGAAGGTCCTGGGGCGCTCCGTCGCCACGCAGATACATCACACCGAGGGCGTTCTGCGCCAAATTATGTCCGTCCCGCGCAAGTGGCTCGAGCAGCGCGAATGCCGCGGCAGCATCGCGCTGGACGCCTTGCCCGGAGTAAAGCTGGTGGGCGAGGTTAAACTGGGCATCCCGTTTGCCTTGAGCCGCCGCCAACCGGTACCACCTGGCAGACTTGCTGAAATCTTGTTCGACTCCCCGTCCATGCGCGTAGCAAAGGCCAAGGTTGTATTGAGCGCCAGGATGGCCCTGCTCGGCTGCCGAATGAAACAGCGCTGCCGCCTTCACTAGGTCAGGACCCACGCCTTGCCCATTCTGGATAAGGACTGCCAAGTTGTTCACGGCATCAAGATGCAGGGCACGCGCGGCAGCACGATACCAGAAGGCCGCTTTGACGTAGTCCTGTTCAGTGCCTCGCCCATCCAAGTAGAGGCATCCCACGTTGTATTGAGCTTGAGTGTGTCCTCGCTCTGCAGCAAGAAGCTGCCACTTAAATCCTTCGACCAGATTTTGGGCGACCCCTAGTCCCTCCGCATAGATGGTTCCCAATACGAACTGTGCGTCGAGATAACCGGCGCGTGCGGCGAGGGAAAACCAGCGAAAAGACATCCCGTGATCCACGGGCACGCCGCCAAAACCGTGTCGGTAAATGGAGGCTAGATTGTACTGGGAGCCGACCTCTCCACGTGCGGCTGCGCGTCTATACCACCGCAATCCTTCTTCAACGTTGCGCCGGACCCCCAAGCCGTTGAACAGCGAGGAAGCTACATAAAACTCGGATTGCAGGTGCCCCGCTTCGGCCAAGGCCAGAAACATCGGAAAAGACGCCGAATAATCACGAAGATTATTGTAGACGTCCAATGCTTCCTCAAATGTTGACATGGGGCTAGGCTCGCAGTTCTGCTGCTAACGGGGAGAGGTGACACGTGAGGGAGGCGCTTGCTCTAGTTCCCGAAGACGTCGCAATTCCCTAGCGTACTCTTCTGATTTTTCGGCAGCTGCCCGCGCATTGCTCTGTAGCAACTCAGCCAAGGCGAAAGCACTCCGCACCCTCTCCTCGGACTGCTTCATGTTCGCCTCGATGAGCGATCCCGAGAATCCGTTCCGCATCATGCGCGCCTGCACCTGCGAAGGCGTCTCCACCTGTTGGGCTTTCTGCGTCGCCCCCATCGCCTCTGCTTCATCCTTCTGCGCGACCTGCATCCAATATCGCATGCTCTTCTCGGCTTCTGCCTTCTGGCCGGCCAGCGCCTCGGCCGCTCCGACAGCCTCGGTCGTTCGCTTGACGTCTAGAATTTGCTTGGCGCAGTCCAGAAACTCTCCATGGAATAAGGTCGGTACTTCGATCTGTTCCTGGGGAAATAAGCCGGCGACTACAATGCTGCTGCTAAGAACGATGCCTCGGATCAGGTTTGCATCGCTCTGCACCCGTCCCACGTTTGAGTAGCCGTCCGGGAAAAGACGAAATATCTCGGCCGGACGTTTGTCGATTCTGAGATTGACCGCCGTTAGAACCATTCCGGAAAGGCCATATGGTCTGCCGTCCAACCATCGCATCTCCTTGCCGGATCCATCCTCCTTGTCATAGGAAGCAATTCGCAGTGAAATGTCGTCGCCACCGCAGATGAGCGTCAGTCTGTATTTCGTGTTGGCGGCAGCCGCCCAGGCCGTCGCGGTTAGATACCGAATGTCCGTCAGCTTGTCGGTGGCAGCCTCAACCGTCCATGCGGTCTTAAATTGAGGCGACGCAACGGGACGCATACTGGGCGCAGAAACCGGCTGACTCTGAACCCCATCATCCTTGTTGGCGTCATCAGGGAGGTCGTCGTCGCCGGATGATGCGGTTGCGAATGTGAGGGCCGCGGACAGCAGATAGGGAAGTAACGCGACGAAACTGCCTATAGCAGCTCGTTGCCACACGATGCCGAGTGTCGGTTGGTAACGGACTTCCCGCTTCCGAATTGTTCTCAGGCTGATAAAGGCGGCGCATCCCAACATGAAAAGCAGGACAGCGAATAGACCGGATGCAACTGGATGGTCAGAAAGCGACTGTGATGCCAGCAAGATGGCTGATCCGCCGACGAGCATGTTGAGAAATTCGCTGCCCAGATTGACGATAGTGGTGTCGAAACTTGAAATCAGAGGCAGCGCATAGCCGTTGTTCGTCTCATTGCCGAGCGCCGCCTCGCGCGCCTGGAAAGCCTTCAGGTAATCCGGCTTCAATTTGATGGCTTGGTCGAAGTCGGCTACCGCTCCCGCCGGATCCTTCGATAACTGGCGTGCTCGCCCTCGAAGGTAATGAGCAACGGCATCTTTCGGAGCAAGGTTGATCGCCTGGTCCAAATCCGCGATGGCGGGCTCGTAAGCCCGTTTCCGAAGAAGGGCGGAGCCACGGAGGCGGTAAGCGACGGCCCGACCTGGCTCCGCTTCGATAACCCGAGAGAACGCCGCGACCGCGGCGCCGAACTCGCCGGACTCGAGCAGGCGCATTCCTTCCTTCAACAGGGAGGTGGCGTCATTCGAATTGTTGCTCTCTCCGGCCACGGCCGTCCTGCACTGCGCGATGTCGTCGATCCGATGTGTGGCATTCGACTCGCAGGAAGGACTCCGCGTCAAGCAAGAGGCGCGGTTTTCCTGTTGAGGCAACGGCTTTTCTTCACGGTAGGGAAGCTAAGGCGTCAGCCTGTCAACAAAATGTCGCCATCGGCCCGAGCGGATGGGAAGACGGCCTAAGAAGGAAAACCGAACACTTCACGGTGGTACGCGAGGTAGCGACGCTGGCTCAAGGTGGGCCTTCTCTTCAGGGGTCCGGGCAGACCGAGCATTCGCCTCTGGGCAGCCGTCAATTTTGACGAGATCAGCATGCGGCCGTTGTCGTCGAAGCTGATGAACCCTTTGTCGAAGAGAATGTCGATGTTCGCAACCAGCAGGAGGCCGTTGTCGGGATCGCGGCGTTCACCGTGATCAGACTTGCACCACGGCTTGATGTGCGAGGCGCGGAGCAGCTCCCTGATCGAGCAGCCGGTGACGGCGCAGGCGTGGCCCCAGAGTTCGTCTAGCTTCTCTCGGAACGCGCCCTGGCCGAGGCGGGCCAATGTCAGGGCAGCGCGTTCGGTCTCCGAAATAGTCGCATCGTTCTCGATTTCGGCGAGGTCGTCTGCCTGACTCCTCGCCGCCAAGCGGCCGGCCAGGTCGGGCCGGAGACCGCGGGTAGCGGCGAGCTGTTCGAGTCCGCCGATCGTCTCCTCATTCCGGATTTGGATGACGCCTTGGCTGAAGAACTGTGACCGCCGAAGTTCGGCGAACCAAGGAAGGTCGTTGACAAGGGCGTCCACTAGCAAGGACGTGTCGAAGTGCACCTTGGAGCCGTCGCGTCCCTTCTTCGAGTGCGACACCACGGCCCGTTTCACCAGCCGGAATTGGGCGGGGCGCCCCTCTCCCTCGAAGCACCACAGGATATCGCCCCTCTGAGGGAGCTTCGGCTTTGTCGTGTCGAACCAGCCATCGGGTCCGCGCCACATCGGGCGCCCCTGAAGGTCCGCGCTGTGGTAGCCTACAAAATGCTGAGCGGAAGTGTCGTTCATGGGTGGAACCGGCAGTCCGCCTTTATCTTAAGGTCCATTCCAAGCTTCCGCGAATTCCACGCTCAGGGAAGGGCCACGTCATGGCTGAGCGCCACAGATCACCTGGCCGCGGGCAATCATGTCGGCAAACTGAGCGATCCCGCTCATGCGGTTGCCCGCCGCAGCGTTGGCACGCTCGATCGCCCGGATCGCGAGGTAGTCCTCCTGGCTCAGGTTGGCGAGCCGCTTAGAAAGATCAACACAGGGCGAGGCAGAGCGTGCTGGCGCCGCGCCCTGCTCCTGAGGTTGCCGAACAACGGGTGCTGACGCGATCTTGCTGGCTGACAGCGCGGCCTCCGCCCGGCGCCAATTTTCAACGAACATGGGATTTCCAGGCTCAAGTCGGTTCGCTTCAGTGAAATCTTTGACGGCCAATGTGTAGTCTCTAGTGGCCAAGAATAGGCCACCACGGCTGTTGAAAAACGCCGCAACCGTCGGACGCATCGATATAGCTCTGCTGAAGTCCGCCCGGGCGTTCATGTACTGGGAAAGCTTAAACTCGGCCAGTCCGCGATTGTGGAACAGAGACGCATCATCGGATTTTTGAGTTATCGCAGCACTGTAGTAGGTGGCCGCCTGATCATAAGCGCCACGCGAATACGACTTGTTGCCACGGTCATTGAGTTCGGATGCCGACTGGGAAAATGCCGGTGTCGCCACTAGAGACATCATCAAGCCGACAAAAAACGTAAGTCGCGGAACGATTCTCTCGGAGGTCATTCCGAGGGGGCGGAGGGCGAACACCATAGAGATTCCCGAAGGATGCACGTCACAACGCTCCCGCTGCAAAGGTATTGCAGGCCTGAAGCGTTCCCTGCTGATAGCCGGTTGTGAACCATTGCCTGCGCTGCTCGGCGGATCCCGCTTGCCCCCGTCCGTCGCTGGACGCAATCGCCATTGCCGCATCGATATGACCAACCCCGATGAAGCCGGGCCGCTGCTTCTCTTCGCGGTTGAACCAGACGCCAGACAAACAGTCTGCCTGCAGCTCCACCTTGACCTGCAGCGCGTTGGCTTCCGCTTTGCTGCCGGTCTGCTGCTGCAGCTGCATCACCTTCGGCAGGATGCCAAGCAAATTCTGGACGTGGTGCCCCACTTCGCGAGCGACAATGTATCCCGCAGCAGCTTTGCATGCGTCGCCGTGGCAGCCCTCTAGCCGCGTCTCGATCTCACGGAAGACAGCCGTTGGCAAAAATATCCGCCGGTCCGGTGCGCAATAAAATGCCCCTTCGGCAGCCTGCACGATTCCGCATCGGCCGCCATCGGTGGCGTTCCGGAACAGCACGATGCGGGGCTGCAAATAGGCTTGGCCGCTGGCCTGGAAGATTTCACTCCAGCGGTCGTCGATTTCGCCGAGGATGCCCGAAATCAAGCTGGACATTCCGTCGGCAGGGGCACTCGTTTCGGATGTGGCCGCGGACTGGGACGATGTCTCCGCCGCCGCGCTTTGAGCGATCCCAGTTTTGACCGGTCCAATGCCGACAAAGCCGACATACAAGACGAACAACGCAGAAGCCCCCATCGCGGCGCGACCAATGAAATCGCTGAATTGACCCCCGCGCCCAGCGATTCTGAAGGCCAAAATGACAACGACATAGACAACGGCGCCGAGCACGAGCGCGGCAGCAACTTTGGAAAAGCCGGAAACAGCCGCGTCGATGATGGGCTGGAACGGATTTGGCGCGCTGTCTTCCACGACCTGTCTCTGCGAACGTTGCCGATGCGAACCAGACATTCGATTCTGAGAACGGAATCGCCGTCAAGCTCGCGGCGATGTTTTTCTGTTGAACCAGCCTGTTTTTCGACCCGACGGGAAGCTAAGCGTTCTTCCCGTCAACAGATGTTGCGCTCGCCTAAGATAGGAGTTTTGCGCTGACCGGAGACGATTGACGCCTCTTGAGATTGACGAAATGATTGTTGCTGTCCGATCCTCAGAAGCGAACAAACATGCCCCGACACTCAGACGCCACGATTAGACGCGCGATCCGCGTCCTTTCGATGATCGGAGAACTACACAAGCGCGGATATCAGCGCCTTCGCGTGATGCCGTACATCTCGGCAAGCGGCGGACACTGGCGCTGCTTTATCGGGCCGGTGGAAGCATTTTATCGCAATCACGGCGCCATGCTGCGCGAGTTCACGGCCGCAAATCCGGCGCGCTACTCTACCGCCCAGCAGAACGGTTACTTCGGGTGGAACGACGCGGGACAGGACGACGCGAGGTCCCTCGCCGATAAGTTCGTCGAGCGCTTTGCCAACTTGGCCGAGAAGGGCAAGGGGTGGGACTACCCATACGCCGGCTGGTACGTCCACATGCTCGGCCTGGCTGACAATGGCTGGATGCCCCTCGTGTACGCGGAAAATGTAAACACCAGTTTCAACCACGTACCTTTGAAGGATGTCAGACCGGACGCATGGAAAGACGACAGCCGCGACCTGAACGCATTTCTGCCGATGCCGCCTGCCGGAGCATTGGAGGAGGACCATCCGTACTACACCGAGCCCACAGTGGTCGACTGACATACGAAAGTGGCGGTGAAAGCGACCCTCAGAGACCGGAGCTCATCCCTTGACCTCAGACGATAAAGAAGCCGCAGAAGACTACCGTCGCCAACGTCAAGCTGCATCGAGGGTCATAGGCTACAAGCCAATGACCACGGATGAGCAAATCAAGTGGATGGATGAGAACAAGGACACCCTGCTTAGGCTGATTAGGGGGGCGGGTCCACATCGAGAAGATGAGGAGCATATTCTCGAGACCTACAGACAGACCCTCATGGCAACTTCCGCCGGATCGGAATTCGATGACGTCAATGTACGAATGACTATTGAACGCGTCATTCGTGAGATCGAGGAGGTGTGCGTAGAGCACGGGCTGCCGACCCACGCGGGGGTGGTCTACGGCTCAGATGCGATGCTCGGGCTCGGGATCGGCCAGCGACCTGTTCTCGAAACCGAAGCGAGCATAGTCGAGGTGAGCGTACACTTTTTGTCGTTCTGTAACGGCATCGCCAGGCTGCTCGCGCGCACCATTCCTTACTGCCAAGACGACGGGAACGTAGTTCAAGTCAGGCGAGATATTGCCGCCCTTCGCGGTATCTTGGGGCGAAACCGCGATCTCGTGCTCGATTGGAGCGAGGCTTTGGCGTCCTTCGCCGCTACCGGCGTTCAGCCGCAAACCCCTGTTATCCCACTGAATGAGGCGCAGAGTACAATCCGAGGGATTCTTCTGCGCGCCATAGAGCTCTTCGCGATCGGCCACGAATACGGCCACCACTCCCTGAGGCATGGTCGAGTCACGACGACCGAGGATTCCGCGACGGACGCGTTTCAGGATGAAGACGCCGCCGATCTTTTCGGCCGTGGCTGTTCGATGGCGATCGGCATCAGGGAGGATGAGCAGAATTTTTACGCGGTGTCGGGGGCTGGCGGCGTGCTCATCCTTGGGAGCCTCGACCTAATTCGACGTGTAAGGGCAGTTCTGGAAACCGGTCAGGACGATCCTCCGCCAAGATCTCATCATCCGCCGTATCCGGACCGTGTCGCTAATTTGGGTCTGCTGGACGCAAAACTTCCCGAAGGTGACCGACAAAGGGCGGCAGACTTCCGTCGGTTCATAGTGGACGCCTTGGATGGCGTTTGGGAATTCGTGAGACCCATCATCTTGGAGTATCACAACTCAGGAATTCGACCGACGCAGGACCCAACCGCGAGCGCAGGATGGCTTCCTTCCTAGCTTCCGGTCAAACCCATCGAGGGAAGGCGCTGGCGAGGGCTCGCCGACGGTAGAACGACGCCCCAACCTTCTCGGGATCCAGGGCGGGCTTCACGCCGGCGGCCAGAAGCTCCTTCTTAACCGCCATGTGATGGCGGCCCTGCTGGCGGGCGAGGGCGAACAGGGTGATGAACTCGGCCTCGAACCGTTCGACGTCCTCGGTCGGCACGATTGCGACCGGGCAGCGGTTGACGGGATTGATGGCGGTGGCGGTGCGCAGGTGGCCGCCGGCGATCAGCTTGCGGGTGACCTTGTCGGCGACGCGCAGCCTGTCTGCCAGCGCCTGGCTGGTGAGGCCGCCGAGGTCGGCGCCGCGGACCAGGGCCCGGACCTCCTCCACGTCGACAAGAAGGGCCATGTAGCCGCGCTCACTGGCGAGCCGGGCCTTCCGGGTCAGGCGGCGGTCGAGGACGGCCCGGACGACGTCGACCGAGCCGCAGCAGGCCAGCCTGGCGGCGGTAGGGACGTTCGCCTGGGTGGGCCCGGCGACCACGACGGGCACGGCGCCGTCGAGCAGGCGGGCCATGAAGGCGTCCAGGTCCTCGGGCGCGAACTGGTCGGCGGCACCGTGGTCGGTGGCCTTGAAGCGGGGGACGATGATGCCGGACCGGTAGAGCATGTCCCGCTGGACGCGCGGGGCGTTGAGGTAGGTGCCGGCATCGCGGACGGAGAGGGTCGCCGCGGCCGCGGACTGGGCCAGGGAAACGGCCTTCTCGGCGTCGAAGAGGCAGTTTCCGTCCGCGAGCTCATCGGCGTTCGAGGGCAGCATTTCTGCCGACGAGAGCAGCTTGCGGAGGCGCTTGGGGTGGAGGCCGGTCTCCATGGACAGGGTCCGGATCGAATGCAGCCGGCGGGTCTCGATGGGCTTGCCGAAGACCAGGTCACCGGCCCCCACTGGGAAATTTCCCAGGATGAAGTTGCCGACCAGGTCGCGCAGCGGGTCGTAGGCGCGGTCCTCGCGGCCGAATTCAAGGACCTGGTAGATGCGGCCGAAGATGGCCTGCGGCCCCTCGGTGCCGGCGCGCGTGTAGGGATAGGAAGCCTGCAGCCCTGCGAGGAAGGCTTCGACGCCTGGCTTGCCGTTGGCGATGATGTCGAAACCGGCGGCGCCGGCCTGGCGCCATTCCGCCTCGGTGAGGGTCTTCAGGTTCGGCATGCGCCCGAACGCGGCGACGGCCCCGAACAGCTCGCAGGCCGTGATGGCGACATGCAGCGGGAAGGTGTCGATCAGCCCGGCGCCGGCCGCCACGCCGTTCGTGCGGTTGAAGATATAGGTCTCAAAGGCGGTGAGCGGGCGGGTATCGGCCTCGGCGACCAGGCTCGGGAGGTCGGGCAGGATCTTTCCGACGTGTTGCGACCAGTCGTGCAGGGTGCTGGGGGTCATGTCCTTGTCGACGACCGCCAGCGGCGCGAGGTGGATCGCGCAGGTCTTCATGGCCGCGATCTGCCAGCGGGCCCGCTGATAGGCTGCAATCTGCGGGCGCGACCTCGGGCCGGCGGCGACGTCCTCCGCCAGGCACTTCGGGCAAACGACGACGGTGGCGCGGCGCAGGTTGTCGCGCGTGAGCTCCTCGTTGTGGTGCATGTAGCGTCGTTCGGCCGTCTTGACGAAGGCATTCTCCGTCAGGGCGGCGGGGGCCGCGCCGCTCTTCGCGGCCACGATGCCGAGCGCCTGCGGCTCGCCGTCGACGACCTTCTGGAAGGTCGTACCCATGTCCAGGCAGAACTGGCGGCCGGACAGCCCGTTTAGGGCGGCGAGCCTGGAGGCAAAGGACGCCGGCGTCTCGCCGGCGCCGAGCGGAAGCGTATGACGGAGCCGCCTCACTTCCCGCGTCCCTTCTTCTTCTTGGCGCCGAGCGGCGTGATGGTGTCGTCGATCTTCTCCTCGTCCTTGGCGTAGAGGCGGGTGGTGTCGATCAGATGCCAGCCGGGGGCGAGGAAGGGATTCTGGTCGTCCGACAGCGTGTGGCGGTCGGCGAAGATGTTGGCGAAATCGATCCGCTGGAGCTTGCGCGAATTGCGCTCCAGGGACTCGGTGACGGCGTCGACCGCGATCTCGAGGCACACCCCCATCTCGAGGGCGCCCGCATGGAGCAGCCTGCCGACGAGATCCTCTTCGGGAAGCACGTCGAGCTTGATTTCGGCGAGCTCGCAATAGTGCTCGATCGAGGACTGCAGGAACGCGGCGTGCTCGGCCGGCGCGAGCTTGCCGAGGAAGAGGTAGCGGAAGCGCCGGCGGAGTTGCTTGTCGGCGCGGAAGAACGGCAACAAATCCGGGATGCCGGACACGATCAGCTGCACCGGCCAGTCGGGGTTGTTCATGAGATCCTTGAGGGTGTCGCGCACCTTCTGGATCTCTTCCTCGCTCGACATGGTCAGCACGTTGTTGAGGTCGTCGAGCCAGATGAACAGTACGTTGTTGATCTTCATCTGCGTCCTGAGCCTGGACCACGCCTGGTTCTCCTTCAGGTCGCGATCGAGCGGGAAGCCCATGACTTCGAGCAGGCGGATGCCGACCTGGCCGAGCGTCGAAGGCGACGGCGCCGTGATGCCGACCAGCGGGCACCACTTGTCGGGCATCCGGAAGTTCGGGAAGGCGGGATGGCTGCGAAAAGCCTCTTCGAGCAGCGTGGACTTGCCCGCACCGGAGGGAGCCACGATGCAGATACCCTTGCCTTCGACGCGGTTGCCGGCGCCGTGCGGCTTGGTCGGATCGCGCCGGATGACGGCGTTGGTCGTCAGCCGCTTCAACAGCCGCGCGAGATCGTCGTCGCGATCGGACGTCATGTAGGCGGTCTTGACCTGCTCGATCTTGTTGACGCGCTTGCGCTCGGCGGGGTCGAGCATCTCGCGGAGGTAGGCGGCGGGATCGGGGTTTTCGTCGTAGATCGTCATTTTCGCTCCTTGGGTTTCCATGCGCGCGGGGGTTTTCGCGGGCGAAGAGAGGGCGCAGGCTGCGCCTTCGGCGGCTTCACGCGGGTCGGCTTCACCTTGCCGGCCTTGCGTGCAGGCCTGAGCGGTGCTTCAGCCGGAGGCGGCAAGGCACCTCGGCCGCGTGGCGACGCCTTGGTGCCGACGGGAAGGACGTCGCCGAACATGTCGACTGGGCCCGCTGGCTGCGGGTTCTGATCGGCGGCGAACCGGACCGCGGGACCGATCGATTTGCGCAACGCCTCGAGTTCCTCAGGCGTCTTGAGGCGGTAGCGAATACCGAGCCGCTTGCGACTTTCCTCATCTGCCATCCGCGCGAAAGCGATGGCGCGGTTGCGAATTGGCTGGGTAATCTCCTCGATGTGCTTGGTTTCTCGGCGCAACGACTGCAAAGCCATGTCCCAAACGGTGGCGCTGACACCGTTCATGCAGTCCGGGCCTATCACGGGCAGCAATCCAGGCTTTGCATCGACCATGCCAGCTTCGACTCGTAGAGACACGCCACCGAGATCTTCGCCGTCGACGATGACGACGTATTCGCGTTGCGGAAATTCGCGATAAATCCTCTGGACATCGCGCGAGGTGTACCAGTTGCCGAAGATCTCGATGCCGGCAGGCTGCAGAATGACGGTGTAGGGCTGGCCGAATCCGATCCGGAGGGTGGCCTTTCCGGGCACGCTCCTCGGCGCCACGGTCTTGGTGAGGCGTTTCCAGCAGTAGCGTGGCGTTTCGCCGTCGAGCCCGGCGTGAGGGGTGTTGTGGTATTCGTCGACGATGAAGCGCAGCAGCAAGGCCGCGAGTTCGTTCACGGTCACGCATGCGCGCGCCGCGGCTTCGTACTTTCCGCGAACCTTGGGATCGCCGAAGGCCCGCCCCGAAAAGCGCAGCAGGGAGCGGATTTCGATAGTTTGAAACAGACGTTCTATCGTGGCGCGCTGCTGCGGCGTGTCGATCTGCGGGCACTGATACTCGATGCCGAAGAAATCGCAGACCCCCTTCGTGCGGGCGTTGAGTATCGCGGTGCCTTCGTCGCCGGCGAGCTCGAACAGGTTACCGCGGTATTCGTACGGCGTCTCGCACCCGATGGATTGCGCAAGCGGCGTCTTGTCGGCCATGCACATGCGGAGCATGGAGAGGATGCTGGTGGAGTCGGGGCCGAGCGACAGCACGACGCCGGGAATGACCTTGGTCACGCAGCAGATCGCAACGGACAGGTGGCAACGGGTGCGATCGGCCTCGGCCTGCAATTCCGGGCTGATCGCGTTCCATAATTGCGCGTCCTTGAGCAGCGTGTGCAGATGCACTTCCCAATGATCGACCTCGATGCGCTGAAAGGGACGGAAGAGGCCGGGAATGCCGCCCTGAGAGGGATGGAAGCTGCGCTGGGCTTCTTCGACGGTGTGGCGCCCCGCTTCGACGTCGAAGGGAGCGAGCTCCTTGATCCGCGCGCGAAAATAGTCTTCGTCCGGGAGGCGTAGGAGCTTGAGGCCCTTCTCTCGGCGTTCCTTGTTGACATCGACGATCTCCGCCTTGAGATCGCCGTACAGCAGCTCGTGGGTCGGCCGTTCCGGAGTGAGGAAGCGGTAGACGTGCTTCATCACCAGGGCGTATTCCTCGCCGTTGTACCGTTGCGTGCGGTTGCCGCACCGGTGTCTGCGGGAGGCGAGTCCAAGCTGCCCGAATTTCCTGCGCTTCAGAATCCAACGCTCGAACTGCCGGGCGCCCGGGATCGTGATGCCTATGTAATTGCCGTCTTTAGCGAGCTTGCGGGCTTCCTTATCGACGTAGGACTGGATGTCGGGGATGGCCTTCTCCATTTCCGAGCGCGTGCTCGAAGTCAGGCCTTGCTTCTTCATCTCGTGAAATTTATCGATGGCGATGTCGCGCAGGGTGAGGATGAGCTGCTCCCGCGCTGCGAGCTCATTGATCGAGGACACGCCCGCCTTGAGCTTCGCCTCGGCCTTTTCCAAGCTCAGCCCGGCGGGCTCGAAGTCGAAGTCCTGCCGGTTGAGAAGCGCGTCGTATTCTTCGGTCGTGAAAGCGAAATGGACCGTCGGGTCGGCGATCGATTGAAAGACGTATCCATCCTTGTCATTTCGGACGCATTTGCACACGACGCCGGCGATCGAGGCCTTGTCCGACTCGTCCGTATGCCACCGCACCGCCTCACGGCGGCGCGGTCTTTTGGGCAGGAATGCGTGAGCGCGGCGGGCCAAAGGAATCAGTCCTTTTTGGCCAGCCGGGCAGCCAACGCCTCGTGCTCTTTGAGGGTCAGGGCGAAATGGAGGGTCGGAGCGGCGATCGATTGGAAAATATAGCCGTCCTTATCGCTGCGGATATACCTGCACAGGACGCCGGCAATGGACACATGGGCGTCCTTGTCCACATGCCATGGCACCGCTTGGTAAGGGCGCGGCGGCCTCAACTGAAATGGGCGAGCGCGACGGGCCATGATGCATCACCCCTTCTTGGCCGGGCGGGCGACGACCGCGTCGAAGTCGAGCTTCGCGTACTCGACCAGGCGGAGCTTGCGGGCATCGATTGCGCGGACCACCGCGTCGAAGCCGTAGCCACCGAGCTTGGTTTTTTCCGCGAGGTCGCCGATCGTGGTCTCGCCCTTGAGCTTGCGGAGGACCTTCTCGAGGACCGCGTCGTCTTCTGGCCACGGATCGCGGGTCGCCAGGTTGACCACTTCGGCGTTGAAGAGGTCGACGGCGGCGAGCTTCTGCTCGGTGAACAGACCGACGCCATCTGCGACCGACGGCGGGATTTGCTCGCGGACGAGTTCGACGACGCGGTCGATGCCGCTTTTGACGACGAGAGCGCTCGGCTTCACCGCCATCAGCACGCGACCGATGCCGGTCGTGGTGAATCTGTAATCGAAGATGTGAGTGCGACGAACACCTTCATCGTCGACGTAGGTCACCGGCGGCAGCTGCTCGACTATCTCGGTCACGTCGGGCCGCAGCCTGGCGAGCAGAGCGCAACACCGCTCCAGGATCGACTCGTACCAGACCTTGCGTCCGTCGATCGGCAGGTAGCCATGGACGCTGATGGCCGAGTGCAGCGACATTTCGCGACTGGCGAGGCTCGGCAGGGGATCGGGAATGAAAGCGGGGCACGGCCGCGGTGGCCGCAGGTTGGGGTCGGGCATCAGATAGTCTTCCAGGGTCATCAAGCTCGACATCGCGGGGTTCCTCCGGGCAAAGTTCCGCCGTTCGCCCGAACGGATGTTCTGGCGTCGGGTGGGGCGTTACGGAAATTTGAGGAGGACCGCCGACGAGGCGCGCTTGCCAATTCCGGACAGAGCTGATCAGCTCTCCGGTGTTCCGTTGGTGGCGTCTGGTCGGCGGTTTCTTCTTGGGGCTCGCCCTTCGAAGTTTCCTCCTCGGCTCCTCCACGACAGGGCAGCTCGGGTTCAGACCGGGCTGCCTTTTCGTTGTGGAGCGGGTGAGAGCGTAGTTGGCGCTTACCTCCTTTGGTGTCGGTTTCGCTCAGCGTGACTCCGCGCGATCGTCTCGGTCCAGCGCAAAGAATCTTGCGACTTCGGGGACCAAGGACTCCGCTCTCGCAATAGTCTGTGGATGCGCCGTGCTTCGAATCCTTGCGGGAGCCCTGGCGGCGTGGCTCGGCGAGACGACGCCGTGCTAATTCCGCTACGAATGAGTCCTTGCGTCCAGCTGCGCTCACAAGACCGTGAGAAACCGCCGTCGACGCACGCTCGATCCCAAGGATTGCTCCCAGAGGGTTTGGCACTCCTCGGTTCCGCGTTCCGGACGCTCCAGCCACATAATTCTCCAAGCCGCCCTAGAGATCGACCCAATCGGCCGTGATGGCGTCCTCGCAGGCGCGCTGCAGGAGTGCCCAGACGGCCTGCCGACGGTCGTGCCCCATCACCCGGAACTCGGCGATGCCGGGCGGCTGGCCGGTCACCGGGTTGGCGGACTGCATGGCGACGACACGGTAGTTCGAGATGTCGTCGAGATAGCTTTCGTTGGCGATACGCAGAGTCGCGATGGTCCGACGCGAGGTCTCGAAGCCACCTGGGAAGATCTCGATCGTCACGACGAGCATGGCGTCGCCTCCTGGTTTAGGTCGTCAAGAACCCGCAACGCCGCGGCCGCCGCGGTGAGCCGCTGCAGGATTCGAGCGGGGCCAGCGCCGGGTCGGAACGCCGCGACCAGGTCGGGAAGGTCGAGATCGGCGGCGATGAAATCGTCGACGTTCGCGACCTTCCGCTTCGCGAACCGGCCGATCGCGGTCTTCAGCACGGCGCCGTTCGGGACCGCGAGCCGGATCGTCATGTCTGCGGCGCCGATCATTGATCGCGGAAGCAGGCCGAGGTCGGCGGCGATGCCCACGACCGATTGGCCGCCCGATAAGGCGAGCGAGACGGAGGCGGAGCTGGTCGAGAACCCTCGTTCGCCGGGATTGGGACCATGCCTGGTCTGCTGCAGCCAGCGCTCACCGAAGGTGCTCCGGAAGTACAGCGAGACTGGCATGACCCAAGCGGTGGTCGGCACGTGGAGGATGGCGCAGATCGCCTGGCTATGGCGGAGGCGGCGCCGCAGGTCGGGCGTCGTGGCTGCCTCGAAGACCGCTCCGACCACTGCGGTGATCGCGTCAGGGCGGTCGCCTCCGGGTGGATCCGCTTCTTCGCCGTCAAGGTAGAAGTTCCCCTCGATCTGAGAATCGTCCTCCTCGTCCTCGAACCGGCCAAGTCTGCGGTCGTAGACGCGGTCGATCAGGACCGCGCCCGACCGCGTTGCGCCGTCGTCACGTCGTTTCGGAGTCATACGGATGACGGTGCCGGAGGGCCGGCGGCCTGTGGGCTTTTTCATGTGCGGGATCTCATCATGGTGGATGGACCGAGCGGTCCGGACGCGAGGTCGATTTCGAGGAGGTCGCTGCAGGCGAGCGACATCACGGCCGTCGACGGATCGCGGTCGCTGCGGATCGTCTCGAGCAGCCGACCGAGCTCAATCGGTCCCTCGTCGGCGAGGGCTTTCAGGATGCGCATCCTGAGCGGGACGGGAACGGGTAGGTTCTTCTGCGACCAGACGAGCCGGCAATTGGAGTAGCGGGGCTCCGCCTTCAGGTCCGCCGCCGTCACGACCAGCTGCTGCAAGCCGAGTTCGCGCAGCGCGATCTGGACCAGCCCTTCGTGGTCGAGGTCACGGACGCGGCGCGCCGGCACCACGTCGAGATGGAAGCGGCCGCCATCGTGCTGCACGACGACGGCGTCTATTTCTGCTACTTGCGCGGCCCCAGCAGGCGCCGACGCAACGTAAAGGATCGAGCGGACCGCCGGATCGAGCGACGCCTGGACGAGAGCCTCGCGGAGCGCAGGGTGTCGCGCAGGGATCGGGGCCGCGGTCTTGGCGGACGAGAAGAGGTGGGGGTGGCCGCTGTGGGGGCGGGGGCGGAACATGATGAAGCATCCGAGGTCGTGGGAGGAACGGGCAGGCTCTCGGTGTGCTTCTGGCTGTCGGTGTCCATGGCCGTCCCTTTCAGATCTCGATGATGAGGCGCTCGTTGAAGCTCTGGTTTTCCCAGCTGCGCTGCTCGCCGGGCCACGGGCCGTAGCCCTTGGCGTTGCTCACCACACGGGTCTCGCCCACGACAGCGTCGAAGGACTCGTGCGTGTGGCCATGGAGCCAGAGGTCTGCGGGAAGCAGTGCGCCGCGCCCGTCGTCCGGCGCCGCGACCATCAGTCGCCGGAGGTCGCTGCGGTAGGCGGGGTCGAGCGTGGGATCGTTGCCCGATCCACCGGGCTCATCGGTCATCTCGGGGATCGGCGCATGGTGAGTGACGATCACCAGTTTGCCGTCGCGGGGCTGGCGCATCACGTCCTTCAGGAAAGCCACCGATTTGAAGTGCCGGGTGAGGGCGTGGTGCGGCAGGAAGCGCCGCTGGTATGCCGACATCCGGATCTTCTTGAAGTCGTTCATGCGCTCGCCGGCGACCATCATCGCGCGATGCGCGTCGCCATTAATTCCGAAGTCGGTCCAGAGCGTGCAGCACGCGAAGGTCACGTCGCCGATCTGGACGGTCTCGTTTTCCAGCACGTGCACGTTCGTGCCGGCGGCCGCCGCTTTGGCCTTCTCGATCGTGCGGTCGATGTCGGTGCCATAGGCTTCGTGGTTGCCGGCCAAGTAGATGACAGGCCGGTCCGGCACCCGCGCCAGCAGCCAGGCGACCCCGCGCTCCATCCTAGGAATCAAGTCGCCGGCGACGACCATGGCGTCGAAGTGCGGACGCTCGGCTGGGGGTGGTAGGTCCCAGCCGCGCGTGGATTCAAGATGGACATCGGAGATAGGCCAGAGACGCACGGCGCTACTCCTCGGTGCCACAGGGCGAGCCATGGGCCGCGCCCTCGACGTCGGCGGACCGCCGGAGAAGGTCGCGGTGGCGCTCCCTGAACTCGACCCTCCAATTGCCAACGCCGCCCAACATCACCGACCTCGACTACACGACGGTTAGAAAGGAACAAAGTAGGAACATTAACCAGTCGAGTCAATAGACCAATTCAGTCTATTCCATATAGGTCTATATATTACGGCTTCCGGTCCGGCGAAATTGCCGGTATTTCAGAGGGATGTTCCGTTTTGAGATCGATAAAAAGCCGCCGATTGACGGGGAAAAAGGCAGGCAGCCGGTCTCCGACTCTTGCTGCGACCAGCAACCCATGGGACGGTTTGCGGGAGCGCACAACGCACGGGCAGGGTGATGGCGGACAAAAAGGCAGCCGGAAAGCCGGGGCGAAAGCCGGTGGACGGCACCAAAAAGCAGTTTCTGTCGTCCATGGACCCCGACGTGATCCGAGCCATCAAGGTAGCGGCCGCGGAGCTGGACAAAAACGCGTCCCAGGTCCTGGAAACGGCCGCCAAGGAGTGGCTCGATCGGTATCGCGCGACGAAAAAGTAAGGGGCTCGGGGGCGAGTAACATGTCGGTTCTGAACGTACGTCAAGCATGCAAGGTGAGCGCGCTCGTTAAGCGCGACGACCTCGTCGACCAGATCGCCAATCTCGAGGATCTGAATGATCCCAAGAAGTTGGACGCTGGCGAGTTCTTCCGCCGAAACCATTTTACCGAAGGTCTCAAGCGCCTGCTGCAGACCGGCTTCGCGCGCCTGAGCGGCAAGTCCGACACCGGCGCGTTTTACCTCTCTCAGTCGATGGGCGGCGGCAAGACGCACAGCCTGATCACTATGGGTCTTCTCGCCCGCGACGAAGCACTCCGTCAGCGCATCGACCCAAAGTTGGCCGAGACGGCCAAGTTCGGGTCCGCCAAAGTCGTCGTCTTCAACGGACACCAGAATCCGCGCCACTTCTTGTGGGGTCACATTGCCGAGCAGCTTGGCCGCGCCGACAAGATGTCCCGTTTCTGGCAGAACGGCGCAGACGCGCCGGGCATCGACGACTGGATCGCCACGATCGGTGACGAGCCGGTGCTGATCCTCCTGGACGAGCTCCCCAGCTACCTGCAGATGGCCGCCGGCCGCACCGTAGGTGAATCCACGCTCGCCGACCTCACCATCGGCGGCTTGGAGCGGCTCTTCAACGCCCTCCCCAAGCTCCCCAAGGCGTGCGTCGTGGTCACGAACCTGAAGGACGACATCTATGCCCAGGGGTCCGGCAAGCTCAGGACCCTGATCGACGACCTCACCAAGCAGTACGACAAGTTCGCTACGGCCATCACGCCCGTCCAGCAGAATTCCGGCGAGGTTTTCCAGATCATCCGGAAGAAGCTGTTCGACCAGCTGCCCTCGAACGATGTCGTAGAAGACCTCGCGCAGTCTTACGTCGATGTCCTGAACTCGGCCAAGAAGATCGATTCCATCGCCTCGGTGCCGGAGACCTTCATCTCTCGCGTGCGGGAGACCTATCCGTTCCATCCGTCGATCCGGGACATCGTCGCTCGCTTCAAGGAGAATCCCGGATATCAGCAGACCCGTGCGCTGATCCGCATCCTTCGCCTGGCCGCACGGAACGCGATGGAGTCGAGCGAGAACACCTTCCTCATCGGCCTGCAGCACCTCGACCTCAACGACATCGGGACGCTCGAAGAGGTCCGGAAGATCAACCCGCATTTCTCCAACGCCATCGCCAAGGACGTCGCCGACCAGGGCAACGCCCTCGCGGAGCGCATTGACGCGAATATCGAGCCGCCCGCATCGACGACCCAGGCCGTCGCCAAGCTGATCCTGATGTCGTCGCTGTCGCTGGCCAAGGAGCCGCTCAGGGGGCTCCGCGAGAACGAAATCGTCGAAAATCTCGTCGACCCGCTGCTCAAGGTCTCGGAGATCAAGAAGGCGATCGGCGAGTTGGCCGGCCAGTGCTGGTATTTGTTCCGCGGCACTGATGAACGCATCTACTTCGGCCAGACCGCGAACGTGACCGCCGAGATCACGGACACGGCCCGCAGCCTCGCCGAGGAGGTGGTAGACGCCGAACTTCGCGAAAAGATGAAGGTGGTCTTCGCCGCCAAGACGGGGCAGCTCTACGACTCCGATATGGCGATCCTGCCGTCCTTGGATGAGATCACCACGCCGGATGACAAGATCCGTCTCGTCATTCTCGAGCGGCCCTCCCACGACCTTCCGCCGGCGTTCGTCGACTGGTGGACAAATCACTGCGAGAGGCCGAACCAGATTCTGGTGCTGTCGGTGGACCACAATGCGGTTGGCACGTTGCGCGCCGCCGCCCGACAGATGAAAGCCATCTCGATCGTGGAGAAGGCCGTTCTTCAACGGACCGGCAAGGATTCCACTCAGTTCAGGGAGGTCGAGACCATCGTTTCGCGGGCGGCCAACCAGTTCACATCGGCCGTCCGGGACTCCTTTAAGACCGTGGTCTTCCCTGTCGGCAAGGGGCACCGCGCCGCGGACCTAAAGATGGAGTTCAAGGACAACAACTACGACGGCGAGCAGCAGATCATGACCGTGCTCGCCGAGCGGGGGAAGTTCATCTCCTCCGCTGAGATCGATAAGAAGTTCGACACGCTTCGATCTTACGCGGAAGACGATCTGTTCGACGCCGACGCGGTCCCGGTCGCCGACCTCAAACGCAAGGCCGGCGCCCGGACCAGCTGGTACTGGCTGCCTCCCGGCGGGCTCGACCACCTGATCAAGACGAGTGTCGCCCGCAAGCTCTGGCGAGAGCACGGCGGGCTCGTCTACAAGACCTTCGAGCGGGTCACGTCGGTTACGGCGCGCGTGGAGCCCGCTGGCGACGCGCACGTCCGCGGCACGTACATTCTGAGCCTGTCGTCCGAAGATGCCGATACGATCTACGTCTCTGAGACCGGCGTGCCGGATCCTGCTCGATCGGAGAAGGTTTCCGGCCGGCAGTATGAGACGGCGGCCGCGACGGTCTGGTTCATGGCGGTCGATTCTACCGGGAAGGCGGCGACAGGTCCTGCATACCCGTGGTATGCGCCGATCGACGTCAAGCCGACGCTCAACTCTTCCTCGTCGGGGATGAAGCTGTCGGTCTCCGTGATGCCTCGGTCGGCCGTGGTGCTCGCGACGTTCGATGGAAGTCCGGCCCGCGAGGGTGCTGAAATCACGACCGAGACGAAGGTGCCCCCTGGGACCGAGATGGTCCGCGTCATCGGCAACGTCGATGGCCGGTATGGTCAGGAGATCTCCATCGTGGTGCAGCGGCCCCGTCGTGGCGGCGGGGGAGGCGAACCGGTTCCGGCGAAGCCGGAGTTGCAGGACGGTCTCCCCGTGTTCGTCAACTACGTGGTCGAGTCCAAGTCCACGCCCCAGGCCTACGAAATCATCGAAGCCATCAAGGCGGCGACCGGCTCCCTGGTCAAAGGCGGCAGGATCGAGGTGATGGGGGGCTCCGAACACGACTTCTTGGCCGCCACCTTCGGCGACACCATCGCGCTGGATTCGGAGACCATCGAGACCTTGGTGAGGACCCTTGCCGGCAAGGCGGGCACGCTCGATCCGACCGTGACCTTGCAGATCAACTCGATCCGTTTCGGGACCGGGCGTGACTTCAAAAACTTCGCCGACAAGTTCGCCATCGACTTCGAGAAGGCGAATTGGTCGCAAGGGCCCGACGTCTAGGACCAGGCGAAGCGTCAAGCGTATAAGGAGATTTCCATGTCGGGCTTCGATTGCGAAGACCACTATCTGGAGCACTGCTACCTCGTCCAGATCCCGCGAACCGTGAACGGTAGCGTGATGATCTTCGAGGTCTTCGGTGAACGGCCGCCCGCCACTGTCGCGGTGCTCGAACCTGAGGTCGTGCTTCGCGCTGAAATCGCGAAATCCAAGTGGGATATGATTTCGGACGAGCTGCGAACAGAGTTCAACCGGCGGCTAAAGTCCGAGCGGAAGAAGGCCGGCCGGTGGTCGGTTGCCAACAACGGCGTGCAGAGGCTTCTCGGGAAGGAGCTTCTCGTGCTGGCGTGGGCGGTCGAACATCCCGACATCACGGAAGAGCGTGTGGCCGTCGCCGTCCGCAATTGGCTCGGTCTGAAGCCGGAGGAGCGCTGGTGGCTCTACACCATGACCGCGGCATCTACCGGCCTGGCCCATCAGGTCGGGCTCGGATGGCGCGACGCGCTCCGCAGCGCGCTTTGCTTCGGCACCAACAAGGACTCCTTCAATTTGGGCGTCGTGATGGGACGGGGCCGACTCCCGGCGCGGAAGAACGAGGGCCACAAGGAGAAGCCGACGTCGAGCCGGGCTCGGATGGAGTTCGATGCGTTGCGGGCCATCGGCCTGCGCAGTCGGGAAGCGTTCGCGTAAGGGATGCCTATGAACATGCACACGAAAGCTGCCGATGTCGTATCGAAGAGCTTGGCGCAGGCGCCGGCGTTCATCGAGCGACAGTTTCCGGTGAACAGAGTGTCGGCCGAGGTCCACAAGGAACGCAAGGCGATCCACGGCCAGATTCTGACGTCGCTCGGCTCCTATTGGAAGGGCAGGAAGCCGCTGCTGCTGGTGCGGGCGTCCATTCTTGGCTGCCTCTTGCCGGCGACCGACAAGCCGCTTCAGGATCTCCGTGTGTTCCTGCTTCTCATGGGGATGGATGATCGCAGCATCGCCAAGCGCATGAAGGCAATCAAGCCAGCGAACATCGACCCGACCTGGCCGCGGTACGCCGAACTGGTCGCCGAAGGTTCAAAGCCTTCGTGGAGGGGCGATCTTTCGAAGGAAGATCGCCAGTCTCTCATCCGTGAGTGGTTTTCCGGGTTGCCGTTCAGCCAACGCCTCGCGCTGAGTCTTCGCCCCGACGAATGCGAGGAAGATCTCCACGGGGGCATCTGGGAGGAGGTCAACGCCCATCTCGGGACCACCTCCAACAGCCTGCCGGAGTTGGTCCAGCAGCTCGGGGTCATGCGTTTCGGTCATTCGCCGCGCGTCGCCGATTTGTTTGCGGGCGGCGGGTCCATTCCTTTCGAAGCCGCGCGGATCGGCTGCGATGCGGTCGCGACCGATCTCAATCCGATCGCTTGCATGTTGAACTGGGGAGCGTTCAACATCATCGGCGGAGGCGAGGCCGCACGTCTCTTGTTGGCCGACGCCCAGCAGAAAGTCGTCGAGGCTATCGAAGCTAAGCTTGACGAGCTCGGGGTCGAAACTGACGCGAGCGGTCGCCGGGCGAAGGCGTACCTTTATTGCGTCGAAGTGACCTGCCCGAAGACTAAGTATCGCGTGCCGCTGGCGCCGTCTTGGGTTATTTCGAAGAACCTGCGGACCATCGCGAAGTTGGTGCCGCGGCCTGAAAAGAAGACATACGACATCGAGATCGTCACCGGCGCCACCGACAAGCAGCTCGAGGCCGCCGAGAAGGCCGGAACGCTGATCGACGAGCGGGTCGTTCACCCCGCTAACCCCGATCGGGAAGGGGTCGCGCTTTCCGTTATCCGAGGCGACCGCAAGGGGGACGCCGGCGAGAACGTGAACCTTCTGCGCAAGTGGAATCGCGAGGACGTTGTTCCGCGCAAGGACGACGTCTTCGGAGAACGACTCTACTGCATTCAGTGGATGCGCGATGGCGCGACCGAGGCCGAAGGTGACGACGACCTGGACGCGGCTTCAACCTTCTACGCTGCCCCCACGAAGCGAGACCTGGCGTCGGAAGCCAAGGTGACCCGAATCGTGCAGGAGTCGCTGGCCGATTGGCAGAAGCGCGGGCTTGTGCCCGACCAAGTCATCGCCCCCGGCGAGAAGACGGACGAACCGATCCGCACGCGCGGATGGACGCACTGGCATCACCTGTTCCTGCCGCGGCATTTGCTTTTCGGAGCGCTGGCTCTCGAGGAGATTGCAGCGATCAAGGATCCTTTCGTCAAGGGCTCTCTCTTGATCGGCTTTTGTCGCACTCTCAACTACATGTCCAGATTGACCCAATGGTTGACGCGCAAGAAGCCGGAGAACGCCGCCGGCGGCTTCTCGGACGTCGTAAACCACGTCTTCTATAACCAGGCCCTAAATACGTTCTATAATTTCGGTTGCAGGGCTTCGGTGGGCCTCCTGCCCAGCATGAAGAAGGCGTTTCCGTCGATTGGTCTTCCAGGGACCGGGCGGGTATCGACCCGCGAAGCGAGCGCGATCGATACCGAAAGTGACATCTACGTCACCGATCCGCCTTACGCGGACGCGGTGAACTACCATGAAATCACGGAGTTCTTCATCGCCTGGGCGAGGAAGCTTGGCCGGAAAGTCTTCCCAGATTTTATCTGGGACTCGCGCCGCGAACTCGCGATCAAAGGGGTCGACGAGAAGTTCAGAACCGACATGGTCGGCGCCTACAAGGCGATGGCGGCGCACATGCCCGACAACGGGATCCAGGTGGTCATGTTCACCCACCAGGATGCTGGGGTATGGGCGGATCTCGCCGCGATCATGTGGGCCGCCGGCCTCCGCGTCACGGCCGCCTGGAACGTGATCACGGAGACCGAGAGCTCCACTAAGAAGGGTAATTACGTCCAAGGCACGATTCTTCTGGTGGTGAGAAAGCGACTGGAAAAGCACAATGGCCGCCGGATGGACATCGAGGGTGAGATCGAAGACGAGGTGAAGGCCCAGCTTCGGTCGCTCAATGCCATCGATGAAGAATGGCGTGCCGAACGTCTCTATACCGACGGCGACCTCCAACTGGCCGCCTACGCCGCGGCGCTGCGGGTCATCACCTCCTATGAGACGATCGACAAGCAGGATGTCGGATCGGATGTGTTCCGGAAGCTCGCCAAGGGCGAGAAGACCGTCATCAGGGATCTCATCGAGTACGCCGCCTCGGTGGCGAACAACATGTTGGTGCCGGAAGGTTTCCAGCCTTCGCTTTGGCGAGACCTGGACTCGGCGTCTCGTTTCTACGTCCGGATGCTCGACATGGAGCACAAGGGCATCAGCAAGTTCGCAGATTTCGAGAACTTCGCGAAGACGTTCGCGCTATCGTCCTATCAGCAATTGATGGGAGCTACCCAAGCAAACAAAGCTTCTCTCGCCGGCGCCGGCCGACTTGAGGGCAAGCACATGGAGCCCGGAGGGTTCGGAGAAACCCCTCTGCGCCGGGTTCTTTTCGCCGTGTTCAAGACGATGCAGAAGGACGACCCCAAGATCGGCCTTTCCTTCCTGAAGACCGAGTTTGGCCAAGACTATTGGACGGCGCGGCTCACCCTCGCCGACATGGCCAGCTATCTCTCGGCCAAGACCGTTCGGACCCGGCCAGACGAGAGCGCGGCAGCCAATCTGGTCGCAGAAGCTCTTCGCGTCGACAGGCTCTGACCGATGGCGGTGCAGCGATTCTCTTCCCGTCGCACGCCGCTACATGAGGTCCTTTCGGAGCGCCTCAAGCGGGCGAAGCGGTACGACCGCATCGCCGGTTATTTCAGGTCCTCCCTCCTTGACGTGGTCGGCGAGGAACTGGCCGCGCTCGATGAGATCAGGGTCGTCTGCAACGGCGAACTTGACCCGGCCGACGTGGCAGCGGCGAAGGTGGCCAAGGCCGCCAAGGAAGGCAACGACGCCGTCGCCAAGACCTTGGTCTCGCTGTGGCAGGGCACCGAGGACTCTGTCGATGCTCATCTGAAGCGAGATCGTTACGAAAAGCTCCACGATCTTTTGGCTTCCGGACGGCTGAAGGTCCGGATCCTGCCGCGGGGTGGGTCGGTCTTCGTGCATGGGAAGGCCGGCGTCGTCTACTTCGCCGACGGCACCACGACCGCCTTCGTCGGCAGCATGAACGACAGCGTGTCGGGGCTCCGGGACTCCTACGAAATTCTCTGGGAGGACGAGGATCCGGAAGCGACCGAATGGGTTCGAGACGAGTTCGAGTATTTCTGGAACCACCCTAATGCAATCGATCTTCCCGATGCCGTGATCAAACATGTCGGGGCGATCGCGAAGCGTTCCGAATATCGTTCCATCGAGGAGGCCCGCGAGGCCGAGACCGGTCTGGTGCCGCCGGCCGCCATCTTGGCCGACCGACCGGTCTACAAAGGCGGCCAGATACTCCGCGCTTGGCAGAAGCGGTTCGTACAGACCTGCGTCGACGATTGGAAGATCTACGGTAAGGCCCGCTTCATCATCGCAGACGACGTGGGGCTCGGCAAAACGCTGTCCATGGCTGCGGCGGCCATCGTCCTCTCCATCTTGTCGAGCAAGCCTGTCCTGATCTTGGCGCCGGCGACGCTGACCTGGCAGTGGCAGGACGAGATCATGGACATGCTCGGCGTCCCGTCCGCCGTATGGTCGTCCAGCGACAAACAATGGATTGATCCGAAGGGATTCCCGCTGACGATCAAGGGCGATCGCGATCAAGTGGACCGCTGTCCAATGCGCATCGGCATCGTCTCGACTGGTCTGATCATCAACGGCGACGAGGAAGGTGAGCGCGGAATACTGTCCAAAAAATCGTTCGGCGTGCTGATCCTGGACGAAGGACATAAGGCCAGAGCCAATCGTCGAGGCGAAAGCCTGGATGCGGAGAGCTACAATGCCCTCATGACTTTCATGCGCCACATGGCGGCTGCAGCGGACAATGTCATCGTCGGCACCGCCACTCCCATTCAACTTCAGGCAGTCGAGCTGTGGGATCTGGTCAGCATGATCGCGCAGGGCGCGGCCCATGTGCTTGGTCTCAGCCCTTCCCCTTGGGCTAAGCCGGAATCCATTGAGTACCTCACTGGGCGCCGGCCATGGCCGACCGAGCCCGACGCCCAATGGGAGCTTCTGAAAAATCCGCTGCCACCTGCGGGGGAGGGGGGCGTATTCCGCGAGATCCGGACTGCCCGTCGGCTGGCGCCCGGCGAGGTCAGGGGACCGCGCTTTGAGGTGTTGCCGCCCAGCCTGCGGAGCACAATTGGTCGCAGCTTCCAGAGCCTGGTCGAACGCGCCAATCCGATATTTCGTCGGGTCGTCCGGCGCTCGCGCCGGATGCTGGAACAGCGCGGGTTGCTCAAGGCGATCGCTGTCGAGGTCCATCCGTCCCACAAGGACGAGCTTCCCAGCGAGCTTTTCTCCGGGCAGGGGCTCTCGATGGGCTTTGCCTTCGAGCAGGCCTATACGAAGGCGTTGGAGTTTTGTGAGCTCTACGCCAGCGCGCGGCCGCGGGCCGGTTTCATGAAGACGATTTTGTTGAGGCGCATCGGGTCGTCCGTGCAGGCGGGCTTGAACACCGCGGCCGCGCTTCTGCGATCGGGCGAACCGTCTTCCTTGGATGGCGACACCACCGACGACCTCTTCAAGGAGGACCGCGCCAAGATCCCCCTGACGTCGGCGGAAAGGGCGGTTCTGGAGGAAGTTCAGAGAAATCTTGAGATCGTCAAGCACGGGGCGGAGCAGGACCCCAAGCTGTCCGTAATCCTACACTACCTCCGGAACATGCGTTGGTTGGAGACGCATGGTTCCATCATCTTCAGTCAGTATTTCGACACGGCAGAATGGGTGGCGACCTCCTTAGCAGCCGAGTTCCCGAAGGAGCCGATCGGCCTCTATGCCGGCCACGGCAACTCGTTCGTCTACCAGGCGGGGCAGCGCATCTACGCGGAGCGCGAGCTCATCAAGGAGAAGGTCAAGAACGACGATATTCGGCTGCTGGTCGCCACCGACGCCGCTTGCGAGGGGCTCAATCTGCAGCGGCTCGGGAGCCAGATGAACGTCGACATGCCATGGAATCCGTCCCGCATCGAGCAGCGAAAGGGGCGCATCCAGCGCATCGGCCAGTTGCGGGACGTCATCCATGTCGTGAACATGCGCTACGCCGGCACGGTCGAGGACGACGTGTATTCCGTTCTGTCGGAACGGTTGGGCGATATCTTCGCCGTGCTGGGCCAATTGCCCGATTCATTCGAAGACGCCTGGGTGGAGGCCGTTCTCAAGGACCGTGAAGCCGTCCGCTATTTCCCGCAACGGGTCGAGACGATCAGCTCTCCGATGGAGAAGCGCTACTGGAACGACGTGGCCGACGACGCCGGCCTCGACTGGGAGTTCACGGAAAAGGTGCTCTCGGCTCACGACATCGAAGCGCACATGCGTCAGGGATGGCGGTAGCAAAAAAGTGGTCATTCACCTCAGTCGTGCAGGACAGACGAGGGGCGCGCCAGCGGGCGGATAAGGGCCGGCAACTTTTGACGCAGCCAACCGGTGAACTGCTTCGCCGTCACACACGGACACGAACAGGCCGTCGCGGATCGAAACTCGACCGACGATGATCATGACAAACCCCCCGAGACCATGATTGGAGCGTCGCACGCACTCGGCCGTGTTCCTGATGTCGACCTGCGACGGCGACGCGCGGTGTTCGGGGTGGGTATGCCAGCAGCCAACAAAATGCAGGTCACGTCGGAATCTCTCCTCGATTTCCAGTCGCTCGGCCTGGATATCGGGCGAATAGGAGTATCGGCCCCTCCGGTCGCCCCGGCGGGGGCCCGTAGCCTCGACGACGTCGATGAGCGGAAGATCGAAGCGTGCGAACAGGAGTCCACCGGCTTCCCGGTGCCATGGTCGCATTTGGCGGTTACGGTCGAAATGTCGGATCACGGAAGCATCCAGCCGCAGCGACTGCCCGGAAGCACCGATCTCGAACTCCATCACGCTGCGCGGACCGCTGCTTCGAGAGGCTGCCCCCATTTGCGCTTCACGACCGTGTTGCCCTCAAGCGCATGCGGAGCAATCTGCTGAATTGCAGGGCTCCAACGCCCGCCTGCAGCCGCGAGCTGCTCACCGTCTCCAAGCCAGATGCGGTGAGTACCGCGGGCATCGCCGATCCCACCAAGGAGGCAATCCAACGCCGCTTTTCCAATGAGAGTGATCACGGAGCCGAGCTCTACGGGGCCATACGGCGTGAACGCAGCGCCGCAAGCCGGCTCATACATGCGGGGTTCCTGGTCCCATTCCGCCGCCATCAAATAGGGTTCACCAGTCGAATTCACCCCGTCGCGGAGCCGGCCCGTCGTGGCCGAAGACACGATAACCGCATGTCCGGCGACCGCGTGCGGCTCGGTCCAGCCGTAGACGACCGGGAACTTCATGCCACCAACGACGTGCCATTCGTCGAGCATCGACTCGCTGGGCCAATCACCCAAAGCCGAAACTATCAGGTCGACGCCGCCGAGCAGCCCGTCGTTCTCCAGCAGCAGCCGCTGCACAGCTGCAAAATGCGCCTCAACTTGCATGTGAGGAAGGTCGGTCCGGATGCGTTGCGCGAGTTCGACGGCCTTGCGCCCATTGATTGATCTGACGCCGAGCGGGTGCCGCCCGATGTTTGCCGCCTCGATCTTCTGCTGATCGACCAGGATCAGCTTTCCGACGCCGGCGCGGGCTAGGTTGACGGCGACGGGCGCCCCGACGGAGCCGCAGCCTAAGACGGCAACCGTCGCGTTCCGCAGCTTGGCGAAACGCTCGTCATGGCCGCGTCCGTGGATCCATGACCCATCGGCGCGATCGACGAGAGCCTTGCCAACCAGGGCCGCCCCGAACAGGCGCGCGTTGAGAATTTGCGCCGGCATCCGGGAAGGTCGGAAGCCCCGAGTAATCGGATCGCTATTCCGGGATATCCGCGGCCGCTTGACCACGGAGGCAACGATCGCTGGTCCGTTTTCAGTTGCTGCACCGAGGGCGACGAAGATCCGGTCGCGCCCCGCGCACGCCAGCCTGTCGAGATCGTCCGAGAGGCCATGCTCGGCGACGAGCGCATAGATATCCTTTGCGGTCCGAGGATACTCGGAGGGAAGCGGCACTTCGTCGAGCCAAACGAAGATGCCATCATGCAGGCGGCGCTCAAAGGAGGACATGGCCGGGTCGAGATTTGCCAGCCAAGCATCGAGCTGACCAGCCTGGTCGCCGATGACGATCCGCTTGCGGCCCTCCCAGACCTTGATCACCCTCGACGGCGGCGCGGGGTCGAGCACGGACAGTAGGGGCGGATCCAAGTTTTCCGCGGAGTTCGACCAGTAGGACAGGAATTCCGCTCTGAACTCGGCCTCCACAGCACCGACCTCGCCAAACCTGCCAATCATCTCGCGCGCCATGTTGAGCAACCCCACGACAGCTCCGAAGGGGTCATCTACGCTAACCGTCGCGTGGCTCGGCAGCACGCACAACAGACCGTCCCTCTCGACGTGAGGCCAGGTCAGAAAGCCGGGCCGATCGACGAGTGCGACGCGGGCGGGCACGAAAGGAAAGCCAGCGGTAACCAACACGTCGAGCCGACGTACTCGATCAGGAAATTCGATATGATGTCGCCAACCGGCTACAGCACCGTGGCCGCGATACGTCGACAACTGCGCTGCCGACAGCCTCTCGGCTCGCTCGCCGCACGCCCACCACCGGGCCTCGACCTCATTGAGGGCCGAGTTGAACCGGTCGGGGAGAGCTTTGAGGCCCTCAGGCATTCCGCCGATCCCCGTGCAGCTGGACGGCGGAGCTCCGGGCCTGCGCCTCGTTGCGAACCAGTCCACCGGTCAGGATCGTGGGCGCCCCGGGACCACGTGTGGCACGCTTCTTCGCGCGATCGGCCATGCCGAGACCGACACCCTTCGCCAGATGCTCGGCGATCAACTGCTCGTTGGACAACACGGCTACGTACTCGAAGTCCTTCCGAGCCTGAGCGAGCCACTGGTAAAAGGCGGCCTTGCGCTCCGGGCACTTGCTCCATTTGTCGGCGAAGTTCTCCGACCGGTCGCTCGGATTGGCGATCAGGACCTCACCACCACCCCGCTGCACGATGTAGCGGTCCATCCCGCGGAGAATGGAGAATAGTGCGTCCGCGATCTTCCGCTCGCCGCCATAGGCGTGGGCGGCCAGAGTAGTCAGGATTACGGAGATCGGCCGCTCGTCGAAACGGTCGGCGAAAGCGATGTCACGGTGGCGCTTGAGAATCATTACCGCGCGCTGCAGGGGTGTCCGTAACTTGTAGTCGGGCATGGGCTCGGTGCTGTCCAAAGCGACACTCCGGCCCTGTTCGCGCCCCTTTGCCATGCAGGAACGGAACCAGTCCAGATATCCCCTCGGGTTAGACCGCGGCCAGTCCTGCGAGATCATCCTATAGGTGGGATGATCGACGTCTGTGATGGCGATCGCGGTGCCGGCGAAAGCCGCATCGAGACCAATTCTCTCCAAGCGTGACCGCTGGTCGGCGGCATTCGGAATGCCCGGCGTGACGTCCATGTGGAACTGCGCGCCATCCGCGTACACCAGCGTCCAACAGCGGCGGCGTTCCTCGACCGGATTCTTCATGCTCTGGCTGGCGGCATAAGACCGGATTTCCTGGCCAAGCCGACGCTTCAGCTCCGCCTGGCTGATCTGGCCCTTGGTCAGGTTACGAAATTCGCAGACGGCGTCCACGTCGTAGTGCTCGTCATCGCTGATCGGCGGAATCGCCGTCCCGAGCCCGAACGATCCCTGGACATGCACCTGCGGATCGAACTGGCGGATGCTCGACACAGACCGGTTGAGCCAATCACCGAGGGAGCGGTAACTTGTCTCGGCTTGTTCGTATCGATATTGCGGAATCTCAAGCTCCTCAGCGAGGGCTTCGAGAGTTTTTGCGGCTTCGTCGGTGGTGGGGAAACGCGTCTGGACGTTCATTTTGAGCTCCAATCAGCGGGCGTGTTCGAGGCGATGGGTGAGAGCAAACCCGCCCAACTTCTGGTTCTGGTCGTAGATCGAGAGTGAGGGGTGGGCCTTCGGCTGCCATGACCGACCTGCCTCTATGGCGATCGAGACCGGCACGGCGGGAAACACGTGCACCGTGGCGTCCTCGCCGTGGGCGAGCTTGATGTCATCGAGTGTCCGCCGGAACAGCTTGGCGAACGCCGCGACGTCATCGGGGCGCCGCACGATGTCGTTGTGCGGGTCGGCGGCGGCGATCGACCAGACGGAGACGTCGGCACCGAGAACTTTCGTGACCCGTTCGTCGGCGATGGGAGCGCTGATCTCCAACTTGAGAGCGACGGGACCCCCGATCCGCCCCGGACGAGCCAACACGCATTGCATCGGTGCCGTCGACCTGTCCCACTTCCAGCCCTTTGGATCCCGTAACAACTGGCGGACCTCGGCGGTGGCGATGTCGGAGATTAGGCGGCCGAGCTCGAACAGCAGCGGGATCGGCGCGAGCCCGAACACGGCGAGACGCTTGATTTCCTGGCGCTCCATCCTGCCGCGGACCTTCTCGTTGAATACGGTCTGCAGGTTCTTGACGTGGGTCGGCCAGTAGGCCGGATCCTCGTCACGGAGTTCGAGCGTGACGAGGTCGAGGTCGATCCAACCGTCGTCGAGCGGATAGCGGTCGGGGAGCAGGGACCACTTGACCGCACCCTTCTCGACGGGCGACTCGTTGGCACCGATCTTGGCGGCGTAGCGGATGACGTGGCTGCCGAAGTCTTCGTCGATGCCGGTGACGATCCGGATGCGCTCTTCGTGGCGCCGCTTCATCGCGACGAGCACTTCCTCCGGGTGCTCTGCGACCATTTCGCGGTCGAATACGCGGTGGTGGGTGTCGCAGACCAGCATGAGGTTGTCGACGTCATGCGCCAGTTTGGGAGACCGAACCGGATCTCCGCGAGGCCCGTCGGCCGAATCGGCGACGATGTGCCCGATGTAGGCCTTGTTCGCATTCGCGGCGCCGGAGATCTGGTCGCCGACGAGGGAATGGTTGCAGCCCCTGTACTGACAGCGGCCAGCGGCGCGACCCCACAAGATGTTCTGGATCTTGGTGGGAATCTGCTTGCGCTTCGGCCTCGCTGCGGGCGCGGCCTCAGTCTCCGGGATGTCTGCAACCAAACTCATACGTACTTTTTTCAAGGATTCATGATTCGTTCGTCGCGCCACTTCGCGGCGAAGACGAAGCTCGCCGCGAAGTCTTATCTGATGTCGCCGGCGCCATCGGCGCCGGGCAGAACGGGCAGCTACCCGCCTAGGGACACTTATTCAGGGGACACGTTTTCCCCGTGGCCGCAGCGGCCCTTCGGGCCGCCCTTGGTAGATGCCCTGCTCGGACTCCGGCTCAACAACAATCATTGCGAACTATCGCCCCTCACGAACACCCCGTCGTCGAGCCGCACGTATCGCACTTCATACACGTGCCATTCCGCACCAGCGTGAAGTTGCCGCACTCGCTGCACATCTCGCCTTCGTAGCCCTTGGCTTTCGCTTCCGCGCGGCGCTCGGCCTTGCTGGGCACCGCGACTTGCGCGCTGCCGGCCTTGCTCCATTGCAGGGCCTCGAGCTTCTCGGTGGGCGAGAGGTCGTGGGCCACTTCCTGCTTCAGCGCGACCGCGCCTTCCAGGACGTCGCCGGCACGGCCTGCGCCGTGGGAGGCGAGCGAGGTGACCTTGCTGCCGCCTGATGGCGCGCTGTCGTTGCCTTGCGCGACTGCGGTCGAGCCGCCGCGCATCACCACGAGGTTGTCGGTGCGGGAGCGGGTGAGGCCGCGCGACACCAGCTTGGACGCGCCGTGGCTGTGATCGCCCGGCTCCTTGCCTTCCTCGACGCCCTTGCCGAGCACGTCGAACCCGGTCTCGCTGGGATCGACATGGGCGAGGTCGAAGCGGCTGAGATAGCTCACCGCCAGCTCGCGGAAGACGTAGTCGAGGATCGAGGTCGCGTATTTGATGCTGTCGTTGCCCTGCACGGGGCCCGCCGGCTCGAAGCGGGTGAAGGTGAAGGCGTCGACATATTCGTCGAGCGGCACGCCGTACTGGAGACCCAGCGACACCGCGATGGCGAAGTTGTTGATGAAGGAGCGAAGGGCCGCGCCTTCCTTGTGCATGTCGATGAAGATCTCGCCGATGCGGCCGTCGTCATACTCGCCGGTGCGCAAATAGACCTTATGTCCGCCGACGACCGCCTTCTGGGTGTAACCCTTGCGGCGATCCGGCATCTTCTCGCGCTCGCGCATCACGATGATGCGCTCGACCAGCTTCTCGACGATCTTTTCCGAGACCTGGGCGGTGCGCGCCGCCATCGGCTTGTCGTAGAGATGCTCGATCGCATCGTCCTCGTCCTCGTCGTCGGCGATGAGCTGCGAGTTGAGCGGCTGGCTGAGCTTGGAGCCGTCGCGGTAGAGCGCGTTGGCCTTGAGCGCCAGCTTCCACGACAGCATGTAGGCGGACTTGCAGTCCTCCACGGTGGCGTCGTTCGGCATGTTGATGGTCTTGGAGATCGCGCCCGAGATGAAGGGCTGAGCGGCCGACATCATGCGGATGTGGCTCTCGACCGAGAGATAGCGCTTGCCGACCTTGCCGCAAGGGTTGGCGCAGTCGAACACCGGATAGTGCTCGGCCTTGAGGTGCGGGGCACCTTCCACCGTCATCGCGCCGCAGATGTGGACGTTGGCCGCCTCGATCTCGCGCTTGGTGAAGCCCACGGCCTGGAGCAGGTCGAAGCCGGGGGCCGCGATCGCCTCGGCGCCGATGCCGAGCTGGTCGCGGATGAAGTCTTCGCCGAAGGTCCATTTGTTGAAGGCGAACTTGATGTCGAAGGCGGTCGGCAGCGCCTTCTCGACCTTGGCGATGGCTTCATCCGTGAAGCCCTTGGCCTTCAGCGTCGAGGCGTTGATGCCGGGCGCGTTGGAGAGCGAGCCGTGGCCGACGGCGTAGGCCTCGATCTCCGCGATCTCGCTCTCGCGATAGCCGAGCGCCCGAAGGGCTGCGGGGACCGCGCGGTTGATGATCTTGAAGTAGCCGCCGCCGGCGAGCTTCTTGAATTTCACCAGCGCGAAGTCAGGCTCGATGCCGGTGGTGTCGCAATCCATGACGAGGCCGATCGTGCCGGTCGGCGCGATCACCGTGGTCTGGGCGTTGCGATAGCCGTGCTTCTCGCCGAGCTCGAGCGCCGCATCCCATGCCGCTTGCGCATGCGTCACGAGGTCTCCTTGCGGGCACGACACCAGGTCCATCGGCACGGGGTTGACGCTGAGCGCCTCGTAGCCGTTGGACTGGCCGTGGGCGGCGCGGCGGTGGTTGCGGATCACGCGCAGCATGTGCGCGGCGTTCTTCTTGTAGCCGGGGAAGGTGCCGAGCTCGGCCGCCATCTCGGCCGAGGTCTTGTAGGTGATGCCCGTCATGATCGCGGTCAGCGCGCCGGCGATGGCGCGGCCTTCCTTCGAGTCATAAGACAGACCCATGGTCATCAGGAGGCCGCCGATATTGGCGTAGCCGAGGCCGAGCGTGCGGAACTCGTAGGAGAGCTCGGCGATCGACTTCGACGGGAACTGCGCCATCATCACCGAGATTTCGAGCACGATGGTCCAGAGCCGGCAGAGATGCTCGTAACCCTCGACGTCGAAACGCTTGGAGGGGATGTCGTAGAACGTCAGCAGATTGGCGGAGGCGAGGTTGCACGCCGTGTCGTCCAGGAACATGTATTCCGAGCACGGATTGGAGGCGCGGATGTCGCCGGACGCCTTGCAGGTGTGCCAGTCGTTCATGGTGGTGTTGAAGTGCAGGCCCGGGTCGGCCGACGCCCAGGCGGCGTAACCGATTTTTTCCCAGAGGTCGCGCGCCTTCAGGGTCTTGGTGATCTTCTTGGTGGTGCGTCCCACCAGATTCCAGTCGCCGTCGGTCTCGACCGCGCGCAGGAAGTCGTCCTTGAGCGAGACGGAGTTGTTGGAGTTCTGCCCCGAAACCGTGAGGTAGGCTTCCGAATCCCAGTCGGTGTCGTAGACGTCGAACTGGATGTCCTTGTAGCCCTGTTTTGCAAATTGGATGACGCGCTTGATGTAGTTGTCAGGCACCAGCGAGCGACGGGCCAGCTTGATTTCGCGGCGGAGCGCAGGGTTCTTTTCCGGGTCGAAGCAATCGTCGCCCGAGCCCTCGCAATTGACGCAGGCCTTGAGCACCGCCTTGAGGTGCTTCTGGTTGATCTTGGATCCCGTGACGAGAGCCGCGACCTTCTGCTCCTCCTTCACCTTCCAGTCGATATAGGTCTCGATGTCGGGGTGATCGACGTCGACGACGACCATCTTGGCGGCGCGGCGCGTGGTGCCGCCCGACTTGATCGCGCCCGCGGCGCGGTCGCCGATCTTGAGGAAGCTCATCAGGCCGGACGAGCGGCCGCCGCCGGAGAGGCGTTCGCCTTCGCCGCGCAGGCGCGAGAAGTTGGAGCCGGTGCCGGAGCCGTATTTGAACAGGCGGGCTTCGCGGACCCAGAGGTCCATGATGCCGCCCTCGTTGACGAGGTCGTCACCGACGCCCTGGATGAAGCAGGCGTGCGGCTGCGGATGCTCGTAGGAGGATTTCGAGCGGGTCAGCTTGCCGGTGAAGGGGTCGACGTAATAATGGCCCTGGCCGGGGCCGTCGATGCCGTAGGCCCAGTGCAGACCGGTGTTGAACCATTGCGGCGAGTTCGGCGCGACCATCTGCATGGTCAGCATGTAGCGGAGCTCGTCGTAGAAGGTCTGGGCGTCCTCGTCGGAGGAGAAGTACTTGCCCTTCCAGCCCCAATAGGTCCAGCAGCCGGCGAGACGGTCGAACACCTGCTTGGCCGAGAGCTCGCTGACATAGCGCTCTTTCTCGGGCAGGAGGGCGAGCGCCTCGGTGTCGGGCACGGAGCGCCACAGGAAGGAGGGGACGGATTCTTCCTCGACCTTCTTCAGGCGCGCGGCAACGCCGGCCTTGCGGAAGTACTTCTGGGCCAGGACGTCGGAGGCGACCTGCGACCACGCGGTCGGGACCTCGACATTGTCGAGCTTGAACACGACCGAGCCGTCGGGATTCCTGATCTCCGACGTGGTCAGCCGGAACTCGATGCCGGCGTAAGGTGACTGTCCCGAAGTGGTGTGGCGCCGCTCAATCCGCATGGTCTTGCCCCGTCCTATCTTTGACCGGACCGCCTCCGTTCAGGCGTGCCGGGTCATCATTTCATTTCGCGGTGCTTGAGGGCGGTCGGGCCCCTTGGCATCGCAGTTCAGCCGGTAGACCCGGCCCATTTTCTCCCGACGCGATTGTTCGATGCGCGCACCGATCACCCGCCGGCACGTCCAGACCCATCCGCCCCAAAGGGATGAGCCCGACATGCGTTCAACGCCCCACAACGTCACGTCTTCAACCATTGCCATCCGGGCCTGTTTCCAGCCCGTTCAGGCGCCCGAAAAGTCCGCTCGCCGGGCAGACAAGCCCATATCCCGCTGCCTTTGTCTGGCTTGGCGGAGTGCTGTTTTGCAGACCCTTTGGGGGAGTGCCGGCGGGACGCAAACACACTCGCGCCGAACGGATCGAAAACTAGGACTCTCCATTGCGCCCGTCAAGAACTAGTGCGAGTTCCTGAATCAAATACTAAATATGGTGGATTGTGGGGGATAACAGGGGGCAGGCCCGCGCCTGTTGTTGAGCCAAGTATCAGTGAGTCCTCAGGGATTCCCAACCGAAAAAATTTGCATCTTGTGGTCCCGCTGAGGCTTCACCCCGCTGTTCACAGGGCAGGTATATTTTTGGATCGCGGGCTTGCCTCCGGGGGACTCACGTAGGGCTACGGTAGGTAAGGGCAGGCATGCCCGCCGGGGTGGTGGTGGGAGGCGCGAATCCGCGCCAAGCTCGGTCAGATTTTGCCGGACTACCCACATGCTTGATTCGACTCGCCCGGTGCTGCGACCGCGCATCGCCCCGGCCGGCCTGATGTTCCTCGCCATCACCTCGGTGGGCTGGGGCTTCAACTGGCCGGTGACGAAATTCCTGCTCTCCGAGCTGCCGCCGCTGACCTTGCGCGGGGTGACCGGCGTGCTCGGTGCGGTGCTGCTGGCCGCGCTGGCGCTGATCCGCGCTGACAGCCTCAGGGTCCCGCGCGAGATCTGGCCGCGGCTCGTGACCGCCGCGCTCCTCAACGTCACCGGCTGGATGGTGCTGATGGGCCTGGCGCTGCTGTGGCTGCCGGCCAGCGAAGCGGCGCTGATCGCCTACACCATGCCGGTCTGGGCCTCGCTGATCGCCTGGCCGGTGCTCGGCGAGCGGCCGACCTTGTTGCGCACCATCGCGCTGGTGATGGCCTTTGCTGGCCTCGCCTCGATCATGGGCGGCAACGGCTTTGCCGCGACCGCGGACAAGCTGCCGGGCATCGTCATGGCGCTGTGCGGCGCGCTCGGCTTCGCGCTCGGCACGGTGTTTTCGAAGAAGTACCCGATCCGCCTGCCGCCGATCACGGCCGCGGCCTGGCAGATCGGGATCGGCTGCCTGCCCATCACGATCATCGGCCTCGCCGTCGAGACCACGCATCTGGAGCGGGTGACGCCGGTCGGCTGGTGGCTGCTGGTCTATTCCACCGTGGTGCAGTTCTGCATCGCCTATGTCAGCTGGTTCGCTGCCCTTGCGCGCCTGCCGGCCTCCGTCGCCGCGATCGGCACCATGGCGGTGCCGGTCATCGGCGTCGTGGCGTCCGCGATCGCGCTGCACGAGCCGCTGGGAGCGGGGCAGATCGCCGCGCTGATCTTCACGCTGGCGGCGGTGGTGCTGGCGACGCGGTAGCACGTGTAGTCATGAAGGGGCTGGCCGCCTAATGTCCTAAGCGGACGCTCGTGCGCGCTCCAACAGGCACGCGGCGGCGAGCAGATCGTGAGTTTCGAACCCTTCACTGAACTGCTCGTAGATCGGAGTGAGCAATCGGACGGCCTTCGGCCGGCGCCCGGCCGCAATCCAGCGCGCTGCAAGATCGGTGGCTACGCGCAGCTCAAAGGTCTTCGCCCCTATCGCGCGCGCCTCAGCCAGTGCCTGCTGTAACAGGCTTTCGGCAAGACGCGGCTCACCTTCGGAAAGGAGTACGGACGCCTCGACCCGCTGAAGCTCCGAACGACACCAGCGCTCTCCCTGATCTTCCTGATGGTGAATAGCCCTTGTGATCGCCTTTCGCGCCTCTGCGATCCGCCCTTGTCGCAGATAAGCGCGGCTGAGGACGGCGAGATAGCTGCCGATCCGCATCAGGAAGCGACAATCGATCAGCTCCTCGATCGCCGCACGGATGTCCTCCACTGCCGCAAGATCTCCGCGCAAATCGCGCAGGCAGGCCGAGAAATAGCGTTCGACCGGAATCCAGCGCGAGATGCGCTCCCGATCCAGATTGCGACGCAGCCGCTCCGTGTAGTGCTCGAGCGCCGCCAAATTCCCGTTTTCAAGTGAGATCGGAAGCGCGGCGAGGCCTAGCGCATTCGACTGCGACACCCAGTGACCGCCGCGATCCGCAGCTTCGACGGCATCGTTGGCCAGCTTCGCCGCATATTCGGCTTGCCCCTGCATCCAGGCCACGAAAGGCAGATTGAAACGAACGGTGATGAAACGATAAACCTCGTTCGCATCCTTCCGCGAACGGCTTTCGGCCAGCGAATAGGTCGCCGCGAGGCGATCGAGAACCAGGCGGCTCTTGCCCAATTCGCCGGCGAAGGCGTGAGCCCATGCCCAAGCGCGATCGGCTTCGGACGTCGCCGTCAGATCACGGTCCCGATCGGCCAGCGCCGTTGCTTCTTCAAGATGGGTAATCGCACGCGGGATTTGACCGATCTGCAGCAGGTAAAAAGCAAACCCCACCAATGCACGTTGCTGATACTCGACATCCCCGGCACGCCTTGCGAAGACAATAGCATCGAGCCATGCAAGCGCATTCTCGTTCGAGAGCTTGCGCGCGTAGAACAGACTCCATCCCAGCGCACAGGCGAGCTTTGCACGGAGCAGATCGTCACAAGCAATGGACTTGGCCAAGCTGAGCGCGGTCTCCAACCGTGCCTGCGCCTCCGAAAGAATCGACGTCTCCGACCACAAGGTGATGCCGGCCACCGCCAGCCTGATCGCGAGGGCAGGGTCCCCTTCCTCGCCAAACGCCCATGACAAAGCTGCCCTCAAGTCCGCGATGCGAGCAAGGTAGCGGTGCGTCCAATCGGCGGGTTCGCGCCAGTTCCACTCCTCCTCGGACTGTTCGAACAGAGCGAGCACCCGCTGCGCGTGACGGTGCAGAGCATGGCGGGAAGCAGCATCAGCCAGCCGGCGCTCCGCTGCATAATGCCGTGTGCTGTCCAGCAGCCGATAGCGAAGGCTGGCTCCTTGCACTTGCGCGTTCAACAGCGATTTGGTCACCAGGCCGCCGAGGCCGGTGACGACGTCGACCGGCGTGAGCCCCGCAGCCTCCGCGACAAAAACGGCATCCTCGGCGTCGAACGCGCCACTGAACACCGACAGCAAGCCGAACAGTCTGGCTTCCCTCTGTGACAGGAGCTTGAAGCTCCAGTCGATCGTCGCCATCAGGGTTTCATGACGCGGCGTCGCGCCGTCGATACCGGGGGCGCGAAAACCCAGGTTTTGATCGAGAAGCGTCACCAGTTGGCGAGGCGTGAACCTGCCGAGCTGGGCTGCCGCCAATTCAATGGCCAGAGGAAGGCCGTCGAGCGCGTGGCATATCCGGGCGACCGCTTCGCAGTCGTCATCGACGAACTGATAGTCCGACCACTCTGCGGCGGCGCGGACAAACAGCTGCACCCCGGGGAATTTGATGGCCTGATCGATTGTAAGGGCGGAGCCGGGCCTGGGCGAGCCAAGCGAACCGAGCCGCATCAGATGCTCAGCGGGGGTGCCGAGCGGCTCGCGGCTGGTGGCCAGCAGCCTGGAAGACGATGTGTCGGTCATGAACCGGCCGGCAAACATGATGGCGGCAGGCAACACATGTTCGCAATTGTCCAGAACCACCAGCATTTGGCGCGACCTCAGATAATCGAGGACGGCAGTCATGTTGTTGTCCGGATTGCCCCTGACCCCCAAGGCCGTTACCAGCGCAGCGCCAAAGAGCATGGGATCAGCAATTGTCGCGAGATCGACGAAGCACACGCCATCACGGCAGTGGGGTGCGAAGACCTGTGCTGCTGCAATGGCGACCGTCGTCTTGCCGATGCCGCCCGCGCCTGTCAGCGTGACATGCCTATTTCCGATCAACGCCTGGGCAGTATCGGCGATTTCGGCTTCGCGACCAACGATGCCTCGCACCACGGGCGGCCTCGACAAGCTGGCCGGCTCCGCATGCGCAAGTTCGTCCCCGATCTCGCCGATGCTGGCTTGCACATCCGCAATGAACTTGTAACCCCGCCGCGCCACCGTTGCGATGTAGACGGGTTCAACCTGCGTGTCGCCCAGCGAGCGCCTCAAGCTCCACATATTGACCTTGAGATTGCTGTCGTGGAGGAAGGTGCCGGGCCAAGCGGCCTCCATCAGCTCATTCTTGCTGACGAGTTCGCCGCGACGCTGCACCAGCAGCTGTAACAGCTCAAAGGCGCGGCCGCCCATTTTGACCGGGTGGCCATCGAAAAGAAGAAGCTGGCGGCGCGGAACGAGTTGGAATGGCCCAAAGGAAAACGTGAGTTCCTCTCGACGCCGGCCTGTCTGCAATGTCTCCGTGGTAGCCCGCATTCTTCACTGCCAAACGACGCGACAATCCGCTGGAATATCATGCGTCGCAAGGCTGCTGAACACCGCGATTTTGAAAAAGCACGATCGCAGCCAGCATTTTGTCGCAGGATCGGAAGCGTTCCTTCAGCTTCGCTCGGGCCCTGCCGCGAACGACAGATTTACCTGATTTAACCGACCCGCACCGCTCACCGGACTATAGTCGCCGGATCGAAGTTTCGTCCGTCCGAAAGGTATCGCAATGAAACACCTGATCCTGGGAGCACTCCTCTCCATGGCGGCCACCCTTCCTTCGTTCGCGCAGACGCCCGCAAGCAAGCCCGTCTCGATCGTTCTCGTACACGGCGCCTTCGTTGACGGCTCGGGCTGGAAGGCTGTCTACGACATTCTCACCCGCGACGGTTATGAGGTTTTGGTCGTCCAGAACTCGACTGCAACGCTCGACGGTGATGTCGAGACAACGCGGGAGGTCATACGCAAGGCGGGAAAGCCGGTCATTTTGGTAGGCCACTCGTATGGCGGCGCCGTCATCACCGAGGCCGGAAGCGATCCTAAGGTTCGCAAGCTCGTCTATATTGCCGCTTTCGCGCCAGACGTCGGAGAATCCGTCTACGAGCTCGCGACGCGTCCTACTCCGGGCGAGGCTGGAGCACCATTGTTGCCGCCGAGCGGCGGATTTATTCTGGTTGATCCGGCGAAGTTTCCGAGTGCGTTTGCGCAGGATGTCGATCCGTCCATCACCGCCTTCATGGCCGCAGCACAAGTTCCGTGGGGACTCAAAGCTGTCGAACACAAGATCGTTGGCGCAGCATGGAAAGACAAACCCGTACACTACATGCTGACAACGCAAGATCACATGATTCCGCCTAGCACACAGCGCTTTATGTCTTCGCGAACAAAAGCAAAAATTACCGAGCTGTCGAGCAGCCATGCCGCGATGCTCTCCCACCCGCGGGAAGTTGCAGCCTTCGTCGAAAGCGCGGCCGGAGAAGCAGATTGATATCACCGTCACTCTAAACAAGGGCCGGTTTGAATAGGCTTGTTGTCCTTTCTTCAGCGGCCCGCTCTACGGTGCGGGAGCCCCAGCTGCCCAGCGCCGGGTTGGCGGCAATAGGACGACATTTGGGCTTAGTGCCTTCGCAAGACTCAAGGAGAATATCATGACTCAGCACGTCCTGGTTATCGTCAGCAACGCAGCCGCGATCGGTCCGAAAAATCGTAAGACGGGCTTCTTTTTCGCCGAGGTCGCGCATCCGTTCGATGTGCTGGACAAGGCAGGCATTGCCGTTGAGTTCGCCTCTCTAAGGGGCGGATGGACGCCATATGATGCCTACGACGAGAAGGATCCTGCGCAGAAGGCTTTTCTCGAGAGCAAGGCCTTTCGCCGCTTGAATCGCAGTCGTAAACTAGCTGAGGTGGATGCTGCCGATTACGAAGCCATCTTCGTGCCAGGCGGTCTTGGACCGATGGTCGACATTCAGCGTAACCCCGTTGTTCAGAATGCAGTCGTGCGCGCCTGGAGCACTGGGAAGTTTGTAACTGCCGTTTGTCACGGTCCGTGCGCGCTGCTCGGGGTAGACCTGGGCGATGGCAAGCCGTTCGTGCAGGGCAAGAAGCTCACATCGTTCTCGAAGAAGGAAGAGTACGACTACGCGCGCGAAGACGTTCCTTACGAACTTGAAGATGCCTTGCGGGCAGAGGGTGCCGAGTATACGTCCGCAGCAAACTGGCAGCCTCACGTCGTCGTTGACGGACGCCTCATCACTGGCCAGAATCCCGCCTCGGCCGGGCCCATGGCCAAGGAGTTGCTGGCGGCACTCAGAAAATAAAGAACAGGCAGCCGAGCCATCGCCTGGCTGACCTGAACGCCGCAGTCACCCTGAAAAGGCCTAGTCGATGACAATGCCGTCGAAGATTACTGCCATTTTAGTTGCTCACCCGGGCAAGAGCGTTGAGCTTAGAGAACTGCTTGTTGGTCTGGCGCCGCATTGCAGGGCCGAACCTGGCAATCTGCGCTGGGACGTCTGGCGCGACAGTTCGGACGATCATCGTTACGTCCTTGATGAGCTTTACCGGGACGCCGCGGCGGTCGAAGCGCACCGAACCTCGCAGCACTATCAGGCCTATTTGGCCAAGGTTCCCGAACTGGCGGAACGTACGGCAGTCATCGCGAAAGCCGTGGATGTTGGATGATGGGGATCACGCCGCGAATGGCCCAATCGCCATTCGTAATGGCCGTGCGCGTTTACCACACCGACGTTTCCAGGTGGGACTTCGACCAAGGCGCGCGAGCCAGAAACACTAACCGGCCACCCCGCCTCCCAGCGCCTTCCTGATCATCTCGGCGAGCTGGTTGCGGCGGTAGGGTTTTGTCAGGAGCATGACGCCGTCATCGAGCTTGCCGTGGTGGACGATGGCGTTGTCGGTATAGCCGGAGGTGTAGAGCACCTTAAGGCCGGGGCGGATCGTCGCCACCTTGTCGGCGAGCTCGCGCCCGCTCATGCCGCCGGGGATGACGACGTCGGTGAACAGCAGATCGAACGGCTGGCCGGCCCGGATCAGCTCCAGCGCGGCCTTGCTGTCGGGCGCGGCGACGGTCTGGTAGCCGAGGCTCTGGAGCTGCACGGTGACGAAGTTGCGCACCAGCGGATCATCCTCGACCACGAAAATGGTCTCGGCCCCGCCTTCCGCCGGCGGCGTCGTGGTGGGAGCCACTTCGGCCATGCCTTCGCCCGGGGGCAGATAGAGCTTGATCGTGGTGCCGTGGCCTTCCTCACTGTAGATCTTGATGTGGCCGCCGGACTGCTTGACGAAGCCGTAGACCATGGAGAGGCCGAGGCCGCTTCCCTTGCCGACCTCCTTGGTGGTGAAGAACGGCTCGAACGCCTGCTGCTGCACCTCGGCCGGCATACCGGTGCCGGTGTCGCTGACGGCGAGCATCACGTAAGGGCCGGGCCGCACGTCGGGATTGTTTTGCGCATAGGCCTGGTCGAGCACGACGCGGTGGGCCTCGAGCAGCAGCTTGCCGCCGTTCGGCATGGCGTCGCGGGCGTTGATGGCCATGTTGAGCAGGGCATTGGTGAGGCGGGACGGATCGATGTGCGCGGTCATCTGCCCCTGTTCGAGCACGGTCTCGATCTCGATCTGCTCGCCGAGGGTGGGGCGCAGGAGTTTCGCGATGTCCGCGACCGCGGCGTTGATCTCGACGTTGCGCGGCTGGAGCGGTTGCCTGCGCGCGAAGGCGAGCAGATGCTGGATCAGCTCGGCGCAGCGTTCGGCGGCCTCGTCGATCAGGCGCGCCACGCGCTGGAGGTCGGGCTGCTGCTTCAGGCTTGCCACCAGCGTCTCGGTATTGCCGGAGATCACGGTCAGCATGTTGTTGAAGTCGTGCGCGACGCCGCCGGTGAGCTTGCCGATCGCATCCAGCTTCTGCGACTGGTACAATTGCCGCTCGGTCTCGCGCGAGGTGGTCGCGTCGTGATAGACCAGCACCGCGCCGGAGACGTTGCCTTGCCCGTCCAGCATCGGCCGGCCGCTGATCATGAGATGGCGGGAAGGATTGCCGCTGTGCGGGCGGACGATCATCTCCATGTTCTCGAACGGCTCGCCGCGCAGCACGCGTGCCGACGGCAGCTCGTCGGGCTTGAGCGGGGTGACGCCGTCGCCGTGAAGCACGCTGGACATCGCGCGCAGATTGCGCAGGTTCATGCCGGTCCGGTGCAGCAGCATGCGCTCCGCGGCCGGATTGGACAGAAGGACGTTGCCCTCGGCATCGATGACCAACACCGCCTCCGCCATGCTGTGAAAGGTGCTCTGGAGCACGTTGACCGACAGGCGCAGCTCGTCATGCGCGTTGACCAGATGCTCGGTGCGCTCGGCCACCGCGGCCTCGAGCTGCTGATTGGCGGCCGTGGTCTCCAACAGCGTGCTCTTGAGTGCGCCCTCGCTGCGCCGGCTCTCGCGCATCATCATCACGACCAGCAGCAGGATCACCAGCGCGCCGGCGACGTCGATCCCGAGCAGCACGATGCCGGTGCGGCGCGAATCCTGGGAGCGCGCCGCGAGCAATCGTTCTTCCTCTGCGCTCAAATGATCGAAATTGCCCATCACCGTGTCCATCAGGCCACGGCCCTCGCCCTTGCCCTGGACCGCGGCAATGCCGGCCTGATCGTTTCCGGCGCGCAGGCGCATCACTTCGGCGGCGATCTCGATCCGGCGCAGCGCCAGCGGCTCGGTGCCCTCGAGCAGCGCGACATGTTCGGGAGTGTCACGCACGCTGCGCTTGAGGTCGGCGAGTGCCGGTGCGATCCGGGCGTGCACCGCCTGGAATTCTTCGCTGAAGCTCGGGTTGCGATAGATCTCGTAGCCGCGAGCGGCGCTCTCGGCACTGCGTATCAGCACGCGCAGGTCGGAGATCTTCTTGAGCACCTGGACGGTATGATTGACCCAGGCCGCGTCGGACCGTGACTTGACGTCGAGGCCGATCGAGGCTGCGGTGATGATCAGGAGGATGGCAAGTCCAGCACCGAGAATGACGCGCTGCGTTGGGATCAAGGGGCTTCTTTCTTGTCCTTCGGCTGCGAGCCATCGCCCGGCGCGGCGATGCATTCCCGGATCGTGGTCAGCAGCGCGTCCGGCGTGAACGGCTTGCGCAGGCAGCGGGTGGCGCCGAGTTCCAGCGCCATCCGGAGGAAGTCGGGGGAGGGCGAGGCGGACGACGCGAAGGCGTAGCCGGACATCGCGATCAGCGGAACCGCCGGCGCGCGCTCGTGAAAGATGCGAATGGATTCGAAGCCGCGCATGTGCGGCATGAAGATGTCGACCAGCATCACGTCGAAATTCTGTGTTTCGAGCGCAGCCAAACCCGTTTCTCCGCCGTCAGTCAACGTGACGTCGAAGCCCTGACGTTGGAGGAGGACCTCGATGGTCGCGCCGACCATCGGATCGTCATCAACCACGAGAATGCGCGGCATGACACTTCCCAGTCATCGAAGTCCCCACAGCCAAGTTGATACAGGTGAATCGCGCGTCGGGTCAATTTGGGATTGGATAAGGGTAGATATGCACGGTGCGGTGAATAGAGGTCCACTCGCATCGGTTGCGCGCGGCATCGCCGATGACGAATACGAGGCGAGCGAAACAGGGTGAGGTGCCTGAATGAAAAAGGCGCCGCATCGCTGCGACGCCTTCTTCTTCAAGTGTTGCAGGTCGTACTACGGGCAGGGATGACGCTGGCCGTCATAGCCGAGATAGGTGCCGGACGCCGGATCGTAGGACTTGAAGCGCTGCGCGCAGTACGCCGTGGAGTCGCCGCCGGTATCGGGGACCACGGCCACTGACGGCTCATCGTAATAGCTGTCGCCGTAGTAGTATGGGTCGTCATAGTAGCCGCCGCCGTAATAGGCGTATGAGCCGAGGCCGCCGATCGCAGCACCCGCCGCGACACCGGGCCAGAAGCCGCCACCGTGATGGCGCCAGCCGCCGCCGTGCCAATGACCGCCGCCGCCATTCCAGTGGTGACCCCCGGCTGCTGCGAAGCTTCGTCCGCCGCCGCCGTTGAAGGATGCTCCGCCGCTGGGACGCGCGACTGCACCTGCTGCGAAGTTACCGCCGCCGCCCATGCGTGCGCCGCCACCGCCAAAGTGAGCGCCGCCGCCACCGAAGTGAGCGCCACCGCCGCCACCGATGTGAGCACCGCCGCCGCCGAAGTGGGCACCGCCACCTCCGCCGAAATGCCCACCACCCCCGCCACCGCCATGTCCGGGACCTTGCGCGAAGCTCGGCGTCGCCAACGGGAGAACCAGTGCCACGGCCGCAGCCGCGCTCAACACTCTCAGACTTTTCATGATCAAACTCCTTTTCCCGGAAGCAAACCCCATGAAAGGGCCGTAGTTCCTGGGATCACGGCGGTTTGCGTGCGAGGACAAGCTTTCATGGCCACGCTGTATCCGGCATGAACGGATCGCGTCCGATTTGCGGCAGCGTTCCGTGCCGGGAGACCGCATCTGCAGCAGGGCACCGCCGCCCGCGCCGAACTGGACATTTCGCCGTCCGGATGGCATCACGACCCGACGAAGCAGGGCCCTTGCCGCATGAAACAATTCTTCCTGAAGTTCTTCACCTGGTGGAATGGCCAGACGTTTGGCACCCAACTCTGGACCAAGCGCTATGGCGAGCTGGTCGGCCAGGACGAGCAGGGCAACCTCTATTATCGCACCCGTGGCGGGGTGATCGACCCGACGCTCGGCTTCGAGCGCCGCTGGGTGGTCTATAACGGCTATGCCGAGGCCAGCCGTATCCCGCCGTCCTGGCACGGCTGGATGCACCACACCGTCGACGTGCCGCCGACGCAGGACAACTACCAGCCGCGCGAGTGGGAAAAGCCGCACCAGCCCAATCTCACGGGCACGGCGAACGCCTACCGTCCCTCAGGCTCGACGCTCGCCAGCGGCAAGCGGCCGAAGGCGACTGGCGACTATCAGCCCTGGACCCCCGGCTAGGCTTCCGATCCCCGTCTCAATCCTTGTCGTGGGAGTGGATGCACCCGCATCCGCCTCGCCCTACTGTGGACAACGGGAACAGCGGGGATGAGTCCTGCGCGCTGGTTGCGGCCACGCGGGGGATGCGGCTCAATGGTCGCATCTTACGGAGATGGGAGACCATCGCGTTCGGTTCGGGCAACAGTTCGCGACTGTCCCGAAATGCAGCGGTCGCCGACCAGGACTCGATCGGGAGATAGGCCCCCGGTCTGGAAGCTCCGAAATCGCCCGATGAAATGTGCAGCCGCCGTAAGACAGGAAAGGCCGCTCGGGAAACCGGGCGGCCTTTTTCTTTCGTAGAGGGACAACGGGATGTCGCGTGCCCCGGACGCTGCGCAGCACGGAGTGATGCGCTGCAGAGCCGGGGCCCATGCATCAGCACCCGTGTGGCTTCCTGGGTCTCGGCTCTGCGCAGCATCGCTGCGCGCCGCAGCGCGTCCGGGACACGAGAGTGGAGACTAGGTCATCCGCTCGGCTGCGCGCTTCACTGCTTCGAGGCGGCGAGCCTGGTTCGCTGCGCCGCGCTCCCTGAGCAACGCCAGCACTTCCGCCGGCGCGGCATCGGGCGAGCCTGCATTGAATGGCGGGGCCGGATTGTATTCGAGCTGAAGCTGGATCACCTCCGCGGTGGTGCGATCGACCATGATCGACACCAGGGTCAGCGCGAAATCGATTCCGGCGGTGACGCCGCCGCCGGTGATGCGGTTGCGGTCGACGCAGACGCGCGTCTTGGTCGGCGTCGCGCCGAACTGAGCGAGCATCTCCATCGCGCTCCAATGCGTGGCGGCGCGGTAGCCCTTCAAGAGGCCGGCGGCGCCGAGCGCCAGCGATCCCGTGCAGACCGAGGTGACGTATTTGGCGCCCTCGGCCTGGCGGCGCAGGAAACCGAGCACCTCCTCGTCATTGAGCAGGTCGTTGGTGCCGCCGCCGCCGGGCACGCAGATCACGTCGAGCTGCGGGCAGTCGGCGAAGGTCGTCGTCGGCGTCAGCGTCAGCACGGAATCGCTCGGAACCGGCTCGATCCGTTTCCAGATCAAATGCAGCTTTGCGCCGGGTACGGAGGAGAACACCTGCAAGGGACCCGTAAAGTCGAGCTGGGTGACGCGCGGAAACACCAAGAGACCGATCTGGAGCGGGGACGACATGAGAGCCTCCAATTATGAGCTTGACGGACGCAGCCTGTCATGATGCCATTCTGTCCAAAATGGCGTATTTCCCTCGCTTTCGGACATGACCATGATCGGCATCCTGATCTTCCCGGACTTCCAGTTGCTCGATGCGGCCGGCCCGATCTCCGTGTTCGAGATCGCGGCGCGCTGCACGGGCAAGACGACGACCGGGATCCGCGTGCTGGCGGTGAACGCGGGGCCCGTGCGCAGCTCGTCCGGCGTGGAGATGATGGCGCGCGACTTCAAGTCGGCGAATGCGATCACGACGCTGGTCGTGGCGGGTGGCGCGGGCGTGACGGACGCCGCGCGTTGCGAGGTCACGCGCGCCTTCGTGCAGCGGCTGGCGCGGCGGGGCGTGCGGGTCGCGAGCGTCTGCTCGGGCGCCTATGTGCTGGCCGAAGCGGGTCTGCTCGACGGGCGTCGCGCCACCACGCATTGGGGACGCACGCGGGATTTCGTCGCGCGCTATCCCAAGGTGAAGTTCGAGCCGGACCAGATTTTCACCCGCGATGGCAATGTGTGGACGTCGGCAGGCATCACGGCGGGCATCGACCTTGCGCTCGCGATGGTGACGGAGGATCACGGCGAGCAGATCGCGCAGGACACGGCGCGGCAGCTCGTGCTGTATCATCGCCGCAGCGGCGGCCAGTCGCAGTTCTCGTCACTTCTGGAATTGAAGACGCCGAACGGCCGCTTCGGCGCGCTGTTGTCCTGGGCGCGCGAAAACCTCGACGCCCGCTTGACGGTGGAAAATCTCGCCGATCGCGCCGGCATGAGCGCGCGGCATTTTGCCCGCGCCTTTGCCGCCGAGACCGGCACGACGCCCTCGAAGGCCATCGAGCGCTTGCGCATCGAGGTTGCGCGCGAGCGCGTGCAGTCCTCGCGCGAGGCGATCGAGCTCGTTGCGGAGACGACCGGCTTCGGCGATCCCGAGCGGATGCGGCGCGCCTTCATCCGCGCCTTCGGCCAGCCGCCGCAGGCGCTGCGGCGCGCGGCAAGGGCCGGGTAGGGAGAATTGATCAATTGGAGAGGCCGATTTAGCGGGTGAACAGACTTGCATAGTGCGCGGCCTTGCTTCACCCGTTGTAGACGATGTGTGCAACACGTGCCGTCGCCGATACCGATGCAAGGAACCCCAATGACTGATCGAGAAAAGATTCTGATTGCCCTTCGCGAAAAACCTCTGAAAATTTTCGAGGTCATGAAGCGCGTGAACATCAAGAATCAGGACGACTGCCAGTCGCTCCTGTTGAAGATGCGTGACGAAGGCGCTGTGAAGTTCGATATTCACAAGGGACATTGGCGCGCCGCGTGACGACATTCGCTCGGTCACCAGCGGTCTCGCGTTGGCAGAGCGAACAAGACTTGCGTGTTGGCAAGACTTGCGTGTCAAGACTTGCGGATTGGTTCAGCCCGATGCGGCCTTGCCGCCGGTTGCCGCGGCGCCCGAGGCCTGCGCGCGCGCCGTCAAGCGCCGCGCGATCGGCATCAGCATGTAAGGCGCCAGGTGAATGGGAAACTGCGTCATCGCGAAATAGAGCCAGGTGGTGGGCGGCAGCGCGCCGGCGGTCGCGGCGAGCATCAGTCCCAGATTGCGCTGTGACACCATCAGCCCGAGCGCCAGCGCGCGCTCATAGCCGATGCGGCGGAACAGCAGCGTGGTGACGGCGAGCAGGGTGAAATAGATCGCGAAGGCGAGCGCTGCGAAGCCGAGGGTGGAGACTGGCCGGGCGACGAGATCGCTCGCGACGTCGCCCATGATCGCGGTCGCGAAGACCAGCAGAATGACGATGTTGAAGCCGTCGATCGGCTGTCTGTGGCGCTGGATCGCGGCCGCGCCGCAGACTTGTCGGAGCACGGTCGCGGCCAGCAGCGATGCGGCGAGGATGCCGAGCAGCTTCAGCCCCAGCGCCGGCGGCGAAATGCTGAGCATGCCATCGAGGAACAGGCTCGCGAACAGCGACGCCGTGAACGGCACCAGCGCGGTCGCGCTCACCAGCGTGACCAGCACCAGCGTGGCATCGAGGCCCATCAGCGCGGCGAGCGCCGGCGCGGCCATCATCGGAGACGCTATGCTCTGCAGCATCAATGCCAGGGCAAGGTCGGGCGCGTGCGCCGTGAGCCCGCTGGCGTGGACGACCAGCCCGACGATCACAGGCACGCCGATCATGGTCCAGACGGTCGCGGTCGCGACCAGCGCCGGCCGACGCAGATGGCCTGAGAGCGCGGCGAGGTCGACCCGCATGAAGGAGATGCAGAGCAGAACGAAGATCGCCTCGGTGACGTAGGGGCGCAGCAACGCCCCGAGCGGCGGCACCGCGAGCGCGATGAACACGACGGCGGCCACCGCGCGGGTGCCCTGGCCGCCAAGCCATGTCAGCCCGCGCAGGGGGAGGGCGAATATGCTTTGAAGAACCGGCGGCATCGGGATTGGCGTTTCAGCCCAGTCCTTTCAGCCACGCGCCGATCTCGCTCACGGCGACATTGGCCTCTCGCAGCAATTTTCCGATCGTGAAGAAGCCGTGGAACTGGCCGGGATCATGCTTGGTAACCACGGGCGCGCCGGCCTGCTGGACGGCCTTGCAGACGGCGGCGGCATCGGGATCGAGCACGACGGGCATGGGGGAGCGACCTCTGGGTCTTTTAGTTATGGTTGGAGTTCGTTTTGGGTCGGCGCCGCCTCAGCCGCCGGGAAAGGTGCTCGACTATCCCATCCGGGGGCCGATCTGGCCAGACCGGGGCGGGAAGGGCAGGGATGCCGCCCTTCCCCCGCCGTATTCGCCGTGTTAACCGGATGGCCTGCGAGCGGCGGTATCCCCTGTAGAATGTCCAGCAAGCCCGATTCGCTGTTGAAGCCGCGCGAGATGTTTCGAACATTTACCCTGACAGGCCTTGCGGCGCTTCTGGCCGCCACCGCACTGACGGCTGCAACGCCGGCGCAGGCGCAGATCGGCACGATCTTCTCCGATCCGCCGCCGCTGCGGCCGCCCGGCAACATTCCGCGTGGCCAGCCCCAGCCGCAGATCCCCGACGACGATGAAGAAGTGCCGGAGCTGCCGCCGCAAGGCCGTGTGCTGCCGTCGCGCCCGATGGCGCCCCCGCCGGGCCGGCAGGGCAATGTGATGCCGGGGCCGGTCGAGAGCCAGCCTCTGGCGCCGCCGCCCGGTTCGAGCGCCGCTCCGCCAAACCAGCCGCCGCCCGTCGCGGTCGCTCCGTCCAATCCGCAAGGGGCCCCGGGCGCGCCCGGTCAGCGCCAGCCACAGCAGAAGGGCGGGCCGGGCGGCGCAGTCCCGCAGACGCCGGCGAGCCTTCAGCCCGGCGACGAGGTCGTCACCGAGCCGCCGGCCCAGAAGATCGTGAACAAGAAGGCGACCTTCTCCGGCCTCGACAAGATCACCGGTCGCATCATCAATTTCGACGAGGAGATCGGCGAGACCGTGCAGTTCGGGGCGCTGCGCGTCAAGACCGACGCCTGCTACACGCGGCCCGCGACCGAGGCCGCCAACACCGACGCCTTCGTCGAGGTGGACGAGATCACCTTGCAGGGTGAGGTGAAGCGCATCTTCTCCGGCTGGATGTACGCGGCAAGTCCGGGCCTGCACGGCGTCGAGCACCCGATCTACGATATCTGGCTCACCGACTGCAAAGAGCCGCAGCAAACGATCGCGACCGCGGCACCGGATCCCGGCACCAAGCCGGCGACGCCACCGCCGCCGCCAGCGCAGAAGAAGGCCGCGCCCAAGCAGGTGCAGCAGCGTCCGCCGCAGCCCTTGCCGCCGATCCAGCAGCAGCAGCCGGCACCTCCGCCGCCCGAGCAGCGACCGGGTCTGTTCGGTATCCCCGGGTTTGGCCGCTAGGCCACTCCCCCGGGTTCGGCCGGTAATATCCCTGACTATCGCCGCGCGGCGATGATCTCGAGGGCGCGTGCGCCCGGGATCGCTTCGCCGGCGGAGAGCCTCAGGAAATCCCCGGGTTCGCCCGCGAGCGCCTTGTCGAGCAGCGCCGTGTAGCGCCGCCGCGAAATCTCGGCCGCGCCAAAACTTTTCAGGTGCTCGGTGACGTATTGGGTGTCGAGCAGCTCGAAGCCGCCATGGATGAGCCGCGCGACCAGATGCACCAGCGCGACCTTGGAGGCATCACGCGCGGTGTGGAACATGCTCTCGCCGAAAAAGGCCCGGCCCAGGCTGACGCCGTAAAGGCCGCCGACGAGGTCCTCGCCCTGCCAGGCCTCGACGCTGTGGCAATGGCCGAGCTCGTACAGCCCGCCATAGAGGTCGCGGATGCGCTTGTTGATCCAGGTGTCCTCGCGCCCGGCCTGCGGCGCGGCGCAGCCGGCGATCGTGGATTTGAAGGCGGTATTGACGGTGACGCGGAATGAATCCGAGCGCACGGTGCGCGCCAGCCGCGAGGCCACGCGAAATCCGTCGAGTGGGATGACGCCGCGCAACTCCGGCTCGACCCAGAACAGGGTCGGATCATCGGCGCTTTCGGCCATCGGAAAGATGCCGCAGGCATAGGCGCGCAGCAGAACGGCCGGCGTGATTTCAGACGGGGCAGAGTCGCGCGAAGTCATGGCTCGCCACATTAGCAGGATCGCAATGCGGTTGCGATGGGCGGTGCGGTCAGTTCGCTGCGGCAGCAGCCGGCTTGTTATCGGCTGCCGGTACACGGCGGAACCTCAACATGATTCGGGTTCCGGAATGGGTGGGATCGCGCTCGACCGAAGCGTCGAGCTTGGTGGCCATGGCTGCGACGATGCGCTGGCCCATGCCGGTGGAGCGCGGATCGGCCTTGACGTTGTCGCCGACGCCGTCGTCGCTGATCGACAGCAGGAGATCGTCGCCATGCGAGGTCAGCTCGACATGGATCGGGCCGGCGCCGTCGGGATAGGCGTATTTCACCGCGTTCATCACCAGTTCGTTGACGATGATGCCGACGGCGACCGCACGGTCTGGATCGATCTCGATCGGTTCGGCCTTCAGCGTCAGGCGCGACATCCGGTTGCCCTCGGCCGAGCGCCTGAGATCCTCGAGCAGCGAGTCCAGATACTGGTTCAGGACCACGCTCTTCAGGTCCTGCGAGGTGTAGAGGCGGCGGTGCACCTGCGCGACCGCGGCGACGCGGCCCATCGCATTGGTCAACGCAGCCTTGACCTCGTCCTGCGCGGCGGAGCTGGCCTGCAGGTGCAGCAGGGAAGCGATGATCTGGAGCGAGTTGCCGACGCGGTGGTTGACTTCGCGCAGCAGCAGCTCGCGTTCGGCTGCAAGCGCAGCGTAGCGATCGCGCGAGGCATGGATCTCGGCTTCGGCTTCCTCGCGCGCCTTCTGCAATTCGGCCTGGCGCAGCGCGCCCTCGGCCGCGACGTGAAGCAGGGGGATGAAGTCGCCCTTGACGTCCTTGACGAGATAATCGGCCGCGCCAGCCTTCAGCGCCGTCACCGCAATGCTGGAATCCTGCGACGCCGTGACGAACACCACCGGCGGCGCGCCCGGGATCGCCATGATCTGCTCCAGCGTCTCCAGCCCGTCGAGGCCGGGCATGTACTGGTCGAGCGCGACCACGTCGATGCCGCCGGTCGTGCCCGCGCGGCGGATGTGCTCGAGGCCTTCCTCGCCGCTCACGGCGTGGACGACCTTGTAGCCGCGCCGTGTCAGGCCGCGATCGACCAGGCGCGCCAGCGCCCCGTCGTCGTCGATGTAGAGCAGTGTGGGCATGCGCTGGTTCATGGGGCGGCGGGCGGAACCTGGATGACCGAGAAGAACAAGCCGAGCTGCCGGATGGCATTGGCGAAATTCTCGTAGTTCACGGGCTTGGTGATGTAGACGTTGCAGCCGAGCTCGTAGCAGCGCTTGATTTCCTGGGAATCGTCGGTGGTGGTCAACACCACCACGGGCGAGGCCTTCAAATATTTGTTCTCCTTGATCTGCTTCAGAATGTCGATCCCGGTCATGTCGGGCAGGTTGAGATCGAGCAGGATCAGGAGGGCATTGCCCTTCTGCACGAGACCGCTGCCGTCGGGTCCGAACAGGTGTTTCATCGCGTCCGTGCCGTTGGCAAAGGAGATGATCTCGTTGTTGACGCCGGACCTTCGGATGTTCCGCTCGATCAGCCGCGCGTGTCCTTCGTCGTCCTCGATCATGATGATGCTGACGGGTTGAGTCATTGATCCGCGTTCCGGTTGCTGGCGTTCCAGGTGATGGGCAGCGTGATGGTGAAGGTACTGCCCGTATTCAGTTCCGATGATACCGACATGGTGCCGCCGAGGCGACGCACAAGTGCACGCACATGCGCAAGACCGATGCCCTGACCGGGCTTGTCCTGGGTTCCGGCGCGGCGAAACAGGTCGAATATCCGCTGGTGGTCCTTGGGGTCGATGCCGCGGCCGTTATCGCTGATCTCGAAGATAGCGTAGCCGAGCTTGGTGCGCCCGCGGATTCTGATCTCGCCGGGGACGCCGGGCTTGAGATATTTGATGGCGTTGTCGATCAGATTGGAGAAGATCTGCTCCAGCGCCAGGCGGTCGCTGACGAGATTGGGCAGGGGGGCGACATGGATCTCCGCCTGCGCCTCGGCGGCCTGATGCGCCAGCGTCGATACGATCGCTTCGATCAGCTCGGCGGTGTCGATCTTTTCGGGCTGGAACTCGCGCCGGCCCTCGCGGGTGAGATTGAGGATCGCCGAGATCAGGCGGTCCATCTTGGCGATCGACGACTTGATGAAGCCCAGCGCTTCGGAAAAATCCGCTGAGAGCTGCTTGTCGGCACCTTCGAGCGCGATCTCGCCGTCCGGCAGCGGCGGCCCGTCGGCCGGGACGTGGGTAAGGCCGCCTATACGGCGGAAAATGTCGCCGCCGAGCTCTTCGAGTTCGCTGGTGAAGCCCATGATGTTGACGAGTGGCGAGCGCAGATCGTGGCTGACGATATAGGCAAAGCGCTGGATCTCGTTATTGGCTTCGCGCAGATCGGCCGTGCGTTCGTCGACCACGGCCTCCAGATTGACATTGGCATCGCGCAGGCGGGCCTCGGCATCGTCACGGGCGCGGGCCGAGCGCCGCACCAGCCAGATCGAGATCAGCGCCAGCAGCACGACGAGGCCCGAGCCGATGCCGGTCATCGACGCGGCCAGGGTCTGGCTGCGGTCCGAATTGACCGTTCGGAGCCGGAACAGCCGTTCTTCTTCCTGGATCATCTCGGTCGCGACTTTGGCGATTGCGGCTGTCGCGTCCGTGGAGACAACCTCGCGGACCAGCGCTGCGGCGTTCTCCGGCTCACCCCGCCGGAGGAAATCCATCTCCTGCGCGAACTGGCCGAGACGGGTCTCGATCGCCGCGCTCAGCTTCTCGATGTTCTCGCGTTGCGCCGGATTGTCGCCGGTCAGGCGCGTGAGCTTGTCGAGAGCCGGGACGACGGCCGCCACGGCCTTGTCATGGTCGACCTTGAAATCCTCGCCCTGTGTCAGGAGGTAGCCCCGGGCGGTGCTCTCGGCTCGGCGGATTTCCAGCAGGAGGGCGTTGATCTGGTTCTCCGCCTCGATGGTGTGAACCACCCATTTGCTGTCGTCTCTCGCCTTGTTGACGAGGTAGACGGAGCCGGCGCTGATCACGGTCAGCACCAGCAGTCCCGCTGCGAACAGCAGGATCTGCCAAAACGTACGCCGTCGCTGCGCGTCAGCGGTCACGACGGTCTCGCTCGATCAGGCTTGCCGGACTTCAAAACGCCCCCTCGGAACTGTCCCCACGTCCTAAACGCGATTAGGGCCAAAGGGTTCCATGCGGAGGGACGGCTACTTCGGGGCGGGTTCCGCCTTGCCGGCGAGATATTGTTCCAGCCAGTGGATGTGGTAGTCGCCGTTGATGATGTCGTCTTCGCGCACCAGAGCGCGGAACAGCGGCAGGGTGGTCTCGATGCCCTCGACCACCATCTCGTCCAGCGCCCGGCGCAGCCGCATCAGGCACTCGCCGCGGGTCTTGCCGTGCACGATCAGCTTGCCGACCAGCGAGTCGTAATAAGGCGGGATCGTGTAGCCCTGATACACGGCGGAATCGATCCGCACACCGAGCCCCCCGGGAGGGTGATATTGAGTGATGCGGCCGGGCGAAGGACGGAAGGTCTGCGGATTCTCGGCGTTGATGCGGCACTCGATTGCGTGGCCGATGACCTGGACCTCTTCCTGCCGCGCCGGCAGGTCGCCGCCGGCGGCGATGCGGATCTGCTCCAGCACGAGGTCGATGTCGGTGATGCTCTCAGTGACGGGATGCTCGACCTGGATGCGCGTGTTCATCTCGATGAAGTAGAACTCGCCGTCCTCGAACAGGAACTCGATCGTGCCGACGCCGAGATATTTCATCTCGCGCATCGCCTTGGCGCAGGTCTCGCCGATCTTGGCGCGGGCCGCCGCAGTCAGCACGGGCGAGGGGCCTTCCTCCCAGACTTTCTGGTGGCGCCGCTGCAGCGAGCAGTCGCGTTCGCCAAGATGAATCGCGCCGCCGCGGCCGTCGCCGAGGATCTGGATCTCGATGTGGCGCGGCTTCTGCAGATATTTTTCGAGGTAGACGGAGGCATCGCCGAAGGCGGATTTGGCCTCGTTGGCGGCCGTTGACAGCGCGACCTGAAGATCGGCCTCGCTCTCGGCCACCTTCATGCCGCGGCCGCCGCCGCCCGCCGCGGCCTTGACCAGCACGGGGAAGCCGATCTTCCTGGCGATCGCCATTGCGTCGTCGTTGGGGCCGACCCCTCCGTCGGAGCCGGGCACCACGGGAATGCCGAGCTTCTTGGCCGTCCTTTTGGCCTCGATCTTGTCGCCCATCAGGCGGATGTGCTCGGCCTTCGGGCCGATGAAATGCAGATTATGCTCGGCGAGGATTTCGGCAAAGCGCGCGTTCTCCGACAGGAAGCCGTAGCCGGGATGCACGGCATCGGCGCCGGTGATCTCGCAGGCCGCGAGCAGCGCGGGGACGTTGAGATAGCTGTCCTTGGACGCCGGCGGCCCGATGCACACGCTCTCGTCCGACAGGCGCACATGCATGGCATCGGCGTCGGCGGTGGAGTGCACGGCGACGGTCGCGATCCCGAGTTCCTTGCAGGCCCTGAGGATGCGAAGGGCGATCTCGCCGCGATTGGCTATGAGGATCTTGTCGAACATGGTGTCCTTATTGGACTGACGCGCGGAAAGCGGCGAGGGCGATGAGACCACCCTCGATCGTCACTCAATGATCACGAGCGGCTCGCCGTACTCGACCGGCTGGCCGTCCTCGATCACGATCTGCGTCACCGTGCCGGCGCGCGGCGAGGGGATCTGGTTCATGGTCTTCATGGCTTCGATGATCAGCAGCGTCTGGCCGACCGAGACCTTGCTGCCGACCTCGATGAACGGCTTGGCGCCGGGCTCTGGCGCCCAATAGGCGGTGCCGACCATCGGCGAGGTCACGGCGCCGGGATGCTTCGACAGGTCGGCAGCGGCAGGCGCGGAGGCGGCTGCGGCCGCGGGGAGGGCGGCGGGGGCGGCCGCCATTTGCATCGGCATGGTCGCGGCGACGCTGATGTTGCGGGCGACGCGCAGGCGCAGGCCGGCACGCTCGATCTCGATCTCGGTGAGGCTGGTCTCATCGAGCAGCAAGGCAAGCTCACGGACGAGGGCGGAGTCCTCGCTGGAAAACTTTGCGGCTGCTTTGTCGTCTGGCTGGCGCGCCATGTTGTTTGATCCGAATGTTCTGTGTGAAGGGGGAGCGTCAGGCTTTGGGCTTGATGCCGAGCTTGGCGGCAAGGCCCTGGATGGCGAGGCGGTAGCCCTCGATGCCGAAACCGCAGAGCGAGGCGAAGGCCGCGCGCGCGGTGTAGGAGTGATGCCGGAAATTCTCGCGGGCGTGAATGTTGGTGACGTGCACTTCGACCGTCGGGATCTGCACCGCGAGCAGCGCGTCGTGCAGCGCGATCGACGTGTGCGAATAGCCGCCGGCATTGATGATGATGCCCTTCATCTTGCGGGCATGTGCCTCGTGGATGAAGTCGATCAATTCGCCTTCGCGGTTGGACTGCCGGCAGTCGGCCTTGAGGCCGAACGTGGCCGCCGTTTCCCGGCACAGCGCCTCGACGTCGGGCAGCGACGCATGCCCGTACTTCTCGGGCTCGCGCGTCCCCAACATGTTGAGGTTCGGCCCGTTCAGGACAAGGATCGTGTCGGTTGCTGGTTCGGCCATTCCAATCCCGCAAGAGGTGCTTCGGCGTGGCGGGGGTTATAGGTAACAAAGCGCGTGAGGGGAAGCCTTGAAGGACCTCCCAGGTGGCTTCAGATAGCTCATCCCAGGTGCAAAAACCTGTGCGCAAGCTACGGAAATCGCTTGTTAACCAGTCCGAAGCATGGCTGCCGGCCGGCGTGTGCGGGAAGACGCCGCCCGGTAACCCAAAAGCCCCTGCCGATCTCTCGGCAAGGGCTCATTTGGAGCTTCAGCGAAGCGACTTAGCCTTCGATAATGTACACGATCTCGCGCGTCTGCGGACGAACGATGACATACCGCCCGTGCACCAAGATCACATCATAGCCGCGCCATTCCGGATAAATCTCGACGATCCGCGGGGGAAGCGGATGGAAATGAACGCTGGCCGGGATTGTCGTGCCGACCGAGATGTTGAAGTTGACGTTGGTCGTTTCCTCGATCTTGGTCGACTTGATCGCGGATGTGATCTCGGTCCGCTTCTCGGGCGGCGGTGCAGAAGCGGTCGCGGAGGCCGTGCCGGTCGTGGTCTGAGACTTGGTATCGGCGGCCTTGTTGTCCGCACCCTTGGTCTGGCTGTCTGCGCCCTTGGTCTGGGCGTTCATGTTGCCGCTCTTGGTGTCAGTCTCCGTGCTCTTGGACTTGTCCGTCTGGGACTTGTCCATCGTGCTCTTCGACTTGTCCTGCGCTGCCTTGTCCTGCGCTGACTTGTCATGCATGGACTTGTCTTGAGCGGACTTATCCTGCGCGCCCTGGGCGTGCTCACCCTTCGCCGCGCCGGCCTTCTCGTCGGTCGCGTTCTTGTTCATCGCGCCGGACTTGTCCATCCCGCCCGACGACTTCTCCTCGGCTGCTCCGCCGGACTTCATGCTGCTGGAGCCGCCAGCCTGACCGACGGTGCCCTTCTCATGGGCGGATTCCTTACCCATCGAGCCGCCGCGTTCGGCGGCGCCGCCGGAAGGCTGCGAATGCTGCATCTGCGCACCACCGGCGCCGCCACCGCTGTCGCGGTTCATGGTGCCCTGTGCGTTCGCCAGACCGGTGCCCGCGACGAGCGCGAGTGTAGCAACCGAGATCATAAAGCGGTTAGACATGGAATTCTCCTCACGTGTTCATTTGCGTCATTGCCCGCGCCGACAACGAAAGGAGATTTGAGTAGTTCCGGAACTTTGGTGGTTCCGAGGCTTTTGTTTGTTGAACGCCAGATGAACGCGCGCGCCAGATTTCGGCGCAATGAAAAGACCGGCTTTTCAGCCGGCCTTTTGCATGCGTGAGTTGTAGACCTAATCAGCGGATCGCCTTGTTAGCAAGTCGCCTTGCCGCAGCGGGCCACAGCGATCTTTTCCTTCAGGCTATCGACGCCGACGGCGCCGACAACGATCTGCTTGCCGATCACGTAGCTCGGCGTGCCGTTCATGCCCATTGCTTCGGCGAGCTTGAAGTTCTCCTCGATGGTGCTGCGTACCTCGGCGCTGCCGATGTCCTTTTCGATCTTCGCGACGTCGAGGCCGGCTTCCTTGGCCGCCTGAAGCGCGCGCGCCTTGTCGGCCGCGCCACGACCGCCGAGCAGCTTCTGGTGGAAGTCGAGGTACTTCTTGCCGGAGGGATCCTGCATCCGCACCGCGACCGCGACCTGGGCTGCTTCGACCGAGCCCTGGCTCAGCACCGGAAACTCCTTCAGCACCACCTTCAGCTTCGGATCGGCCTTCATGAGGGTGAGCATGTCGTCCATCGCGCGCTTGCAGTAGCCGCAATTGTAGTCGAAGAACTCGACGAAGGTGACGTCGCCGTCCTTGTTGCCGAGCACGACCTGGCGCGGCGAGTTGAAGATCGCGTCGGAATTCTGCGCGACGCTGGCCTCGTGCTTCTGGGTCTCGGCCGCAGCCTGGCGCTTGGTGAGCTCGGCCATCGCTTCCTCGAGCACCTCTGGATGGGTGACGAGATAGTTCCTGACGATCGCCTCGATGTCCGTGCGCTGGGCATCGGAGAAGCTGTCGGCCGACGCGGGCGCGGCTGCGCCGAACATGGCGAGCGCAAACAGCGCGGGAGCAAGCAGGCGCAGCGAAGGCATAGGCAAATCCTCTTATCCAAAGCAGGTTTCGGAAAACGTCCCGGCGGACTTAAGCTCGGTGTCGTGACGTCGTTTCGTAAGGCGTCGTTTCGTAAGGCGTCGTGGTGTAAGGTCGTCTTGGTCTTGTCAGTTGCGCGGCGGTTTCGACGCCACGATGTCGTCGGCCTTGACCCATCCGGGCGTGCCGACGGCGAAACGGGTTTTCGCGCGCGTCGCAAGCTCGCGGGCGGTCTTGTTGTCGCCGCGCAGGTAAGCGGCCTGTGCCGACGCCAGATCCGCCTCGGCATAGTCGCCCTTCCGGCCATACGCCATCGCGAGCTGCATGTAGCCGAGCACAGCCTCCGGTTCCCGTGCCACGGCGGCCCGGAGAATCCGAACGGCGTCATCCGTGTAGGCCTTATTATCGGACCCAACCAGAGCCTGCCCAAGTAACATCTCGATGAGGGGCGCGTTGTTCGAAAGTGCGACAGCCTTGCGCAGGGCAGGGATTGCCTCGGCCGGCTTGCCGCCCTCCAGCAGGGCCTGCCCGCGTACCTCGTAAAAATACGCATTGTTGGGTTGGATCTGGATCAGCGCGTCGATCTGGGTGAGCGCGCTGCGCAAATCGCCATGCAGATAGGTGCTGATGGCGCGGGCGTAGCGCGCCGGCAGGCTGTCGTTGGTCAGGGGGTAGCGGCGGTACACCGTCTCTGGCCGTTCCATGAAGGCGGAGATCTTGGCGCGCACCATGTCGTGGCGGAGCTGGAGCGCGGGATCGTCCTTCTTGTCCCAATAAGGGCTGGCGCTGGCGAACTCCTGCAGTGAAGCGACGCGCTCGGCGGGCATCGGGTGCGACTGGAGATAGGGATCGGCGCCGCGTGCCGCGAACAGGCTCTCGCTGGTGAAGCGCTTGAAGGTCTCGTACATGCCCTTCGGCGACTGCTGGGTCGCGGTCAGGAATTTCACGCCGGCGCGGTCGGCATTCTCTTCCTGCTGGCGCTGATAGGACAACAGCGACCGGCGGATCATCTCCTGGGGACCGGCCATCGCGGCCGCGCCGGCATTGGCGAGACCGTTGTTGCCGGAATTGCCGCCACGGGCGCTGCCTGCGGCAATCGCGCCGGCGCCGAGCAGCATGGCGATGATCATCTGGGTCTGGGCATTGGCGAGCTGCTCGCGCAGCTTGGACAGATGGCCGCCAGCCAGATGTCCGGTCTCGTGCGCGAGCACGCCGATGATCTGGTTCGGCGTCTCCGACTGGAGGATCGCGCCGTAATTGACGAAGATGCGGCGGCCGTCGGCGACGAAGGCATTGAACGAGCTCTCGTTGATGATCACCATCTGGATGTTCTGCTTCTCCAGACCGGCGACGCGCAGGATCGGGCGCGTGTATTCGCGCAGCAGCTGCTCGGTCTCGGTGTCGCGCAAGATCGGCGGCCCCTTGGCCTGCGCGTTCGCGGCGGAGAACGGCGTCAGCGCGATCGCAGCCGCCGCGACGAGGGAGGTGAGGGCGGTGGCCTTCTTGCGCAATGCGATCTGGAACAACATCAAACGGTCTGGGTCAAACGGTCTTGTCGGCAGGCTTGTTCAAGCATTCTTGGTGAAGCAGTTTGGTGATTGGTTTTGGCGATTGGCGGCGGACCGGATACGCGATATGCCCCTTTGAGCCGTACCCCTTATGAGCCGTACAATGCGGCCAGTCTGGGGCGCAAGCACCCCGTTTCTCCGGGTCGGACGGATCGGCCCGCCAGCGAAATAGCAGAAATCGATGCAGGATGCGACCTTGAGGAACCGGTTGGGGCAGTGGCTCGCGCCCTCCCGCCGCAGCGATGTTCCCCCGTTCATGGTGATGGACGTCATGGCCGCGGCGGCCCGAATCGAGGCCGCCGGGGGCCATGTCATCCACATGGAGGTTGGCCAGCCCGCCGCCGGCGCGCCGAAGACCGCGATTGCGGCCGCCCATGCGGCGCTCGAGGCAGGGCGGATCGATTATACCTCAGCGCTCGGCATCCCCTCCTTGCGCGCGCGCATCGCGCGGCATTATCGCGATGCCTATGGCTGTGACGTCAGCTCCGAGCGGGTCGTGGTGACCACCGGCTCCTCCGGCGGGTTCATTCTGGCCTTCCTCGCGATGTTCGAGCCGGGCGACCGCGTTGCCGTGACAGTGCCCGGCTATCCGCCGTACCGTCATATCCTCACCGCGCTGGGCTGCGAGCCGGTCCTGATCGAGACCACGAACGAGACGCGCCATGCGCTGACCGGCGAGGCGCTGCTGGCCGCGCATCGCAAGGCGCCGCTGAAGGGCGTGCTGGTCGGCAGCCCCGCCAATCCGACCGGGACGATGATGTCCCGCCAGGCGCTCGCCGGCCTGATCGCTGCGGCGGAAGACGCAGGTATCCGTTTCATCTCGGACGAGATCTATCACGGGCTCGACTACGCGTTTCCCGCGGTGACGGCTGCGGCGCTGTCGGAGCACGCGCTCGTGATCAACTCGTTCTCGAAGTATTTCTGCATGACGGGCTGGCGCGTCGGCTGGATGGTCGTGCCCGAGATTCTGGTGCGGCCGATCGAGCGGCTGCAGCAGAACCTGTCGATCTCGGTGCCGTCGCTGTCGCAGATCGCGGCCGAAGCGGCCTTCGACGGCGCGGCCGAGATGGAGGAGATCAAGCACGGCTATCAGGAAAACCGGCGCATCCTGATCGAGGGATTGCCCAAGGCCGGCCTGACCAGGTTTCTGCCGGCCGACGGCGCATTCTATCTCTATGCGGACGTCTCGGATTTCACCTCCGACAGTTTCGAGTTCGCGAAGCAGATGCTCGAACAGGCCCAGGTCGCGGTCACGCCGGGCCTCGACTTCGATCCGATCCATGGTCGTTCATTCATACGGCTCTCTTATGCGCGTTCGGCTGCTGAAATGCGGGAAGCAGTTGACCGGATCGCTCACTGGCTTAAATAGCCGCCAGTTTTCGACAGCCTTCTGGAGTGCAATTTGTCTGACCGTTCCGTCCCGTCTACCGCCACGCATTCTCCTCTCGCCGCATTGATGTGGCCAGTCCGGCCGGGTGAAACCGTCGGCGCCTTGCGCGCTGTCGTGCTGATTGCGCTCGGCACCGCCTTGATGGCGCTGTCAGCCAAGGTGAACCTGCCGCTGCCTTACGTGCCCATGACATTGCAGACTCTCGTCGTGCTGATGATTGGCGCCGCCTATGGCTGGCGGCTTGGCAGCGCAACCATGATCGCCTACCTCGCCGAGGGCGCGATGGGCCTGCCGGTGTTCGCCGGTCCTGTTGGTGGAATCGCACCGCTGGTTGGCCCGACCGCGGGCTATCTGTTCGGCTTCATCGGCGCCGCCTTCGTCACCGGCTGGCTCGCCGAGCGCGGCTGGGATCGCAGCGTCATGCTGCTGTTTGCGGCCATGGCCGTCGGCCACATCCTCATTCTGGCCGCGGGCTTTGGCTGGCTGGCCTTCGGCCTCGGCCTTGGCGCCGCAAAGGCGTGGCAGGTCGGCCTGATGCCGTTCGTTGCGGCGTCGCTGGTCAAGAACGCGCTGGGCGCGACGTTGATGCCGGCGATACGCCGGGTGATCGATCGCGGGTAAAGGCGCAACATCGAGCAGTTCCGATTGACAGGGCCGGCCAAGTTGATCTTGGCTGGCCTGGCGTTTTGAGGGGGAGTGAAACAATGACGACGACAACGATGGTGGGGGCGCCGGTCGCGCCGCCCGCCGCCAAGCCGTGGTACAAGGTACTTTATATCCAGGTGCTGATCGCGATCGTGCTCGGCGCCATCGTCGGCTGGCTCTGGCCGTCAGTCGCCACCAACGAGTGGATCAAGGCACTCGGCGACGGCTTCATCAAGCTGATCAAGATGGTGATCGCGCCGATCATCTTCTGCACGGTGGTTTCGGGCATTGCCCACATCCAGGACGCCAAGAAGGTCGGCCGCATCGGCGTCAAGGCGCTGGTCTATTTCGAGATCGTCTCGACCTTCGCGCTGGTGATCGGACTTATCATCGGCAATCTGGTGAAGCCGGGTGCGGGCTTCGGCGGCGCCGCCGCCAACGCGCAGGCCGTCGCCAACTACGCCAAGCAGGCCGAAGGCCAGAAGTCGGTCGACTTCGTGCTGCACATCATTCCGGACACCGTCGTCGGCGCCTTCGCGCAAGGCGAGATCCTGCAGGTGCTGCTGTTCTCGGTGCTGTTCGGCTTCGCCATCATGGGGCTCGGCGAGCGCGGCCACACCATCCGCAGCTTCATCGACGACGCCGCGCATGCGGTGTTCGGCGTCATCTCCATCGTGATGCGCGCAGCCCCGATCGGCGCCTTCGGCGCGATGGCCTACACCATCGGCAAGTTCGGCACCGGGGCGATCCTCAACCTGATCGGCCTGATCGCGACATTCTACCTGACCGCGGCGCTGTTCGTGTTCGTCGTGCTCGGAATCATCGCGCGCGTCGCCGGCTTCTCCATCTTCAAGTTCCTCGCCTACATCAAGGATGAGCTGCTGATCGTGCTCGGCACCTCGTCCTCGGAAAGCGCGTTGCCGTCCTTGATGGAAAAGCTCGAGCGCCTCGGCTGCTCCAAATCGGTGGTCGGCCTCGTGGTGCCCACGGGCTATTCGTTCAATCTCGACGGCACCAACATCTACATGACACTGGCGACGCTGTTCATTGCGCAGGCGCTGGGCTTCGATCTCTCCTTCGGCCAGCAGCTCACCATCCTGGTGGTGGCGATGTTGACCTCGAAGGGCGCCTCCGGCATCACGGGCGCGGGCTTCATCACGCTGGCGGCGACGCTCGCCGTGGTCGATCCGCGCCTCGTGCCGGGCATGGCGATCGTGCTCGGCATCGACAAGTTCATGAGCGAGTGCCGCGCGCTGACCAACCTATGCGGCAACGGCGTTGCCTGCGTGATCGTCGCCTGGTGGGAGGGCGAACTCGATCGCGACAAGCTCAACGCCAACCTCGCCAAGCAGATCGATCCGACCGACATGGAAACGGCGCTCACGACGGACTGATCTGCAAGCTGTCACCGACGGCGCCAGCCGCGCCGTCAGATCTTGAAATAGCAGGGCTGGTCGAGATCCTCGATCAGCCCTTTTTCTTGCGGCGACCAGCCGAGAGCAGCACGCGTCTTCGCGCTCGAGGTCGGAACGTCGGCGGCCGCGAACTGTGCGAACCAGCCGAAATGCGCGGTCGCTTCCTCGGGCGATTGGGACACCACGGGCACGCCGAGCCGCCGGCCGATCACTTCCGCAATCGCCTTGAACGGCACACCTTCCTCGGCGATCGCGTGATAGTGCTTCGCGGTTGCGCCTTGCTCCAGCGCCAGCCGGTAGACGCGCGCGGCGTCGAAGCGGTGCGCGGCGGGCCAGCGGTTGCTGCCATCGCCGACATAGGCCGATACGCCTTTCTGGCGCGCGAGGTTGATCAGAATCGGGACGAAGCCGTGGTCGCCCTCGCCATGCGTGGAGGGCGGAAGACGCACAACGGCGGCGCGGAGGCCGGCCAGCGACAGCGCGGTCGCTTCCGACACGCGCGGAAAGCGCTGCGCCGACACATCATCCTCGGTGGCGAGGCGGCCGGGCGCAAGCAGCGCGACGCCGGAGGTGACGATGAGAGGGCGACCGGAGCCCTTGAGTTCCTCGCCGATCGCCAGGATCGCGCGGCGGTCGAGCTCGCAATTGTCGGCGAATTTCGAGAAATCGTGGTTGAAGCCGAGGTGCAGGACGCCATCCGTTGCAGCGGCGCCGCTGCGCAAGGACGCGTGGTCCTCTAGCGACCCGCGGTGGACATCGGCGCCCATCGCGGCGAGCGCGGCGGCTCCCGCGTCGGAGCGGGCGAGGCCCGTGACCCGGTGGCCGGCGGCGATCAGATCGCGGACGACGGCGGAGCCGACGAAGCCGGTGGCGCCAGTGACGAAAACACGCATCAGTATCTCCAGGGTTGGTGGAGACGACCATCCGCGCTAGGATTATCCGGGTAAAGTAGTGACATTATCGGGGTATAATAGCTAACAGGATGAGCGAGACCGCTTCAGCCGAAAACCTGCTCGGGGCCTACCTCAAGGACCGCCGCACCCGGCTCGACGCCGCCGCGTTCGGCTTCGCGGGTAGCCGCAGGCGTACGCCGGGACTCCGCCGCGAGGAGGTGGCGCAGCGCGCCAATATCAGCCCGACCTGGTACACTTGGCTCGAGCAGGGCCGCGGCGGCGCACCGTCGCCCGATGTGCTCGACCGCATCGCGCGAGCGCTGATGCTGACCGATGTCGAGCGTGAGCATTTGTTCCTGATCGGACTCGGCCGCCCACCCGAGGTGCGCTACCAGGCGAGCGAAGGCGTCTCGCCGCGGCTGCAGCGCGTGCTCGATGCGTTCGCGTTCAGCCCGGCGCTGGTGCGGACCGTGACCTGGGACGTCGTCGCCTGGAATCGTGCCGCAAGCGCCGTGCTGACCGACTACGGCGCGATCCCACCGGGACAGCGCAACATTCTGCGCTTCATCTTCTGCGATCCGCGCGTGCGCGCCGCGCAATACGATTGGGACAGCGTGGCGCGCTTCGTGGTCGCGGCGTTCCGGGCGGACGCCGCGCGGGCCGGCGCGGTCTCGCATGTCGCCGATTTTGTCGACGAGCTGTGCCGGACCAGCTCGGAATTCGCCGCGCTCTGGTGCGACAATGACGTACGTCACCACGGCGACGGCACCAAGCGGCTGCGGCACCCTGTTCACGGCACGATGTCGTTCGAATATTCGAGCTTCAATGTCGAGGGACGCTCCGATCTCAGCATGATCGTCTACAACCCCGCGACTCCCGAAGACGCCGAACGCATCGGGACACTTCTCGCCGAGCGCGCTGACTGACGGAATTTGCGCGCTCGCGCGTCTAAGGCGCATCTGGCGGAGCGCTCGCTGCCAAAGCCGAAGCTAGAACCGCTCCGGCCGGTATGGCGTCGGATCGATCGCGGGCGTTTCGCCGCTCATTATCTCGGCGAGCAGGCGTCCGGTCGCGGGCCCCAGCGTAAAGCCCTGGTGGCCGTGGCCGAAGTTCATCCAGAGGCCGGGATGGCGTGGGGCAGGGCCGAGCACCGGCAGCATGTCGGGTGTGCAGGGGCGGGTGCCGAACCATGGGTCGGGCTCGACCCGCTTGCCGAGGTCGATCAGCTCGCGCGCGGAGGCTTCGGCGCTGGCGAGCTGCACGGGCGTCGCGAGCGCATCCGGTCCGGTCAGCTCCGCGCCGGTGGTGATGCGAATGCCTTTGGCCATCGGACCCATGGCGTAGCCGCCGGCCTTGTCGACCAGCGGCAGATCAAGCGAGGCGCCGCCGCTGTAATGCATGTGGTAGCCACGCTTGCGCACCAGCGGGATGCGATAGCCGAATTTGAGCAGGAGATCGGGCGACCACGGTCCGAGCGTCACGACGGCGTGCGCGGCGTCGACGCGCCCATGGTCTGTCTTGACCGACCAGCCGGTGGCGGTCTGCTGCAGGCTTTGGGCATCACCGAGCACGATGGCGCCGCCGAGGCGCTCGAACAGATCGGCATAGGCCGTGACCAGCGCGCCGGGATCGGACACGGTCCAGGTGTCGAGCCAATGGATCGCGCCGGGCAAATCGTCGCGCAGGACAGGTTCGGCCTTGGCGAGCTCGGCGCCCGAGAGCGCGCGAAACCTCACGCCGAATTCGCGCTGGTCTTCTTCCGCCGCCTTGACGGCGAGATCGAACGACGCTGTGTCGCGATGCAGGTGTCGGTATCCCGCGCGGCGGATGAGATTGTCGGCGTGGGCTTCGCGAATGAGGATGTCGTGCTCCGCCGTCGCGTAGGCGATCAGCCGCGCCCAGGCGTCGATCGCCTCGCGATGCCGCTTCGGCGCCGAATGCCACCAATAGCGGAGCAGGGGCTCGATATGGAGATGAAGCGACGACAGGCTGTAACGCACGTCGTTGGTGCGGCCGGCCGCGATCTTCAGGAGCGTGGCGAGGTCGCGCGGCATCGGATAAGGGCGCACCGCTTCCGCCTGGATCATCCCGGCATTGCCGTAGCTGGTCTCGCGGCCGGGCTCCCTGCGGTCGATCAGCGTGACGGACCAGCCGCGCTGCTGCAGGTGCAGAGCCGCGCTAACGCCGATCATGCCGCCGCCGAGGACGATCACGCTTTGCATTGAACTGACCTCGCCAAATCAAAACCGCCCGGCTTGGCCGGGCGGTTTCAACTATCTCGTTGCTCTATTCGCCGCCGCCGAAGCGGCGCGACCACCAGCCGGCGCGACGCGGTGCGGCCGAGGTTTCGCTTGCCGCTGCGGGCGCGGGCTCCGGAGCGGGTGTGGGCGGGGCAACCGGCTCGGCCGCCTGTATAACCGGTGCCGGTTCACTCTGGCTGCTCGACAGAAAGCTCACCTTTTCGCGAACCGTCGAACGGCGTCGTGCGGCCTTGTCGTCGGCGTGCTCTTCGTCCGCGGCAGCAGGAGCCGGCTCAGGCCTGGCCACTGCCTCAATCCGTGCTTCGGCGCGCGGCTCAGGCTGGGTGACCTGAGGTTCTGACGTGTGCTCGGCCTGCGCGATCGAGGGCGCAGCCTCGCCGCTAAAACCATCGAAATCGGCGACTGCATCGGTCGCTTCCGACGGCGCACTGGCCGCGAGCTCGTCGCCGATGGAGCCGGCGAGACCTTCCTCGCCAGGACCGCGACGGCGGCGGCCACCACGGCGACCACGCCGGCGACGGCGATCGGCGCTGCCCTGCTGCTCGCCACGGGCTGCCTGTTCCTCGCCTTCCTCGCCTTCCGGCTCGGCCTCGGCATCCTCTTCGCCTTCACCGGCCGCCATGGCCGTCTCGGCAAGGGCGGGAGCGCCATCCTCGCGCGTCTCCTCGTCGCGCGGGCCACCGCGACCGCGGCGACGACGGCGACGCTTGCGGCGCTGGCTGTCTTGCTCGGTAGCGGCGTCGCCTGCGGCCTGCTCCTCGACGAGACCTTCAGTCTCCTCGGTCTCAACCTCGGATTCGGTCTCCGGATCGAACTCCTCGTCGTCATAGGCCTCTTCGACCAGGGGCGGCGGGCTCGCGGCCGCCTGCGCCGCCAGCAGAGCCTTGGCGGCTTCCAGCGTATGCACCTGCTCGCCGCGGTCGATGAGATAGGCCTGAGGCCCATTGACGCTCGGGTCGGCGATAACCGACAACGTGACCTTGAAACCGTTCTCGAGGTCGCGCAGATGGCCGCGCTTGTGGTTCAGCACATAGAGCGCGACGTCGGTGCGGGTGCGGACCACGAGGTTGTGGGTCGCGCCCTTCATCAGGATCTCTTCGAGGCCGCGCAGCAATTGGAGCGCAACCGAGGACACCGAGCGCACATGGCCGGTGCCGCCGCAATGCGTGCAGGGATCGGTCGAGGACTCCAGCACGCTGGCGCGGATGCGCTGGCGTGACATCTCGAGCAGGCCGAAATGCGAGATGCGTCCGACCTGGATCCGCGCGCGGTCCTGCCGGAGGCAATCGGACAGCTTGCGTTCGACCGCGCGGTTGTTGCGCTTCTCGTCCATGTCGATGAAGTCGATGACGATCAGGCCGGCGAGGTCGCGCAATCGAAGCTGACGCGCGACCTCCTCGGAGGCCTCGAGATTGGTCTTGAGCGCGGTGTCCTCGATATGATGCTCGCGCGTCGAACGTCCGGAGTTGACGTCGATCGAGACCAGCGCTTCGGTCTGGTTGATCACGATGTAGCCGCCGGACCGCAACTGCACGGTCGGCGAGAACATCGCATCCAGCTGGCTTTCCACGCCCATGCGCGAGAACAGCGGCTGGCCGTCGCGATACTGCTTCACCGCGCTCACATTGGCGGGCATCAGCATCTTCATGAAGTCGCGCGCTTCGCGGTAGCCGGATTCACCGGCAACTGAGATCTCGTCGATCTCCTTGTTGTAGAGGTCGCGCAGCGAGCGCTTGATCAGCGAGCCTTCCTCGTAGACCAGGGTCGGGGCCTGCGACTTCAGCGTCATGTCGCGCACCGTCTCCCACATCCGGATCAGGTACTCGAAATCGCGCTTGATCTCGGGCTTGGTGCGGGCGGCACCCGCGGTGCGCAGAATGATCCCCATGCCCTCGGGCACGTCGAGATCCTGCACGACTTCCTTCAGGCGCGAACGGTCCTGCGCGCTCGTGATCTTGCGACTGATGCCGCCGCCGCGAGCGGTGTTCGGCATCAAGACGGCGTAGCGGCCGGCGAGCGAGAGGTAGGTCGTCAGCGCCGCGCCCTTGTTGCCGCGCTCTTCCTTGACGACCTGCACCAGCATCACCTGGCGGCGCTTGATGACTTCCTGGATCTTGTATTGGCGGCGGGGACGGAAGGTGCGCTCCGGCACTTCCTCCAGCACATCGTCGCCACCGACGGATTCAACGACGTCCTCTTCGGCTTCCTCGTCGTCCTCGTCTTCGTCATCATCCTCGGCCGTCGCATCGGAGTCGTGATGCGGAGCCTGCACACTCTCGCCGGGGGCGTACACGGCGTCGGCAGGTTCGACGGCCGATGTCACGGCCTCGGCAAGATCGTGGGCGTGTGCGTCGGAGGCAAACTCCTCCGGCTCGGCGACGGCCTCGGTGGCGACCGCGGGCTCGGCGCCGATCGCTGCGACAGGCGCCGGTGTCTCGTCGGCATGTTCATGGTCGTGATGATCGTGCTCGCCATGATGTTCGTCGTCGTGATGATCATGGGAGTGATGATCGTCACCATGGGCATGATGATCGTCGTGATCATGTCCTTGGTGGTCATGTGCTTCGTGGCCGTGATCGTGATGATCGTGGCCTTCGTGCTCGCCGTGATGCTCTGCGCCGGCGTGCAGGTGCTCGCCCTCGTGCGAAGCGCCCTCGGGCAGGGCCTCGCCCTGGACCTGTCGGGCCGCGGGATCCGTGCCTTCGACGACGTCGCTGCGGACGCGCTCGCCATGGCTGCGGCGGCGGGAATTGCGGTGGCGGGAGCGGCGGCGGCCCTGGGAACGGTTCTCGCTCTCTTCCTCGGCCTCGCGATGGGCCTGCTCTTCGGCTTCGATCAGCGCCTGCCGGTCGGCAACCGGGATCTGGTAATAGTCGGGATGGATTTCGCTGAAGGCGAGGAAGCCGTGGCGGTTGCCGCCATATTCGACGAAAGCGGCCTGGAGCGAGGGTTCGACCCTTGTGACCTTGGCGAGGTAGATATTCCCGCGCAGTTGCTTGCGTTGCGCGGTCTCGAAATCAAACTCTTCGACGCGATTGCCGCGGACCACGACGACCCGGGTCTCTTCCGGGTGGGTGGCATCGATCAACATCTTGTTGGGCATGTCTTAACTCTTGGCGGCGGCGGGCGCGATTCACCGTGGGCGCCATCAGCGCTGCCGGGTGACGCGACGGTCCACCTGATTCGGGGGTGAGGGGAAGGCCGAAACGCCGTCTCTCGCGCCTTGCCGAACCGGAAGCCGGAGGACCAAAGTGGCGCGCGGAATTTTCACTCCGCAGCGTCGCGAATGGTCCTTCAGAATTGGTCGGCACAGTCTGGCGCATCAAGCGTCGGCCCGTATGAAACATTGGGCGGCGGGGCCGCCCCTCAATCAGTTGCTGTTGGCCAGGCATGGCGCGAGCGCGCTCGCCTTGGGTATTACGAACCGCTCCCTTGGGATTAAGGGACCGGGTAACGGGTTGCGCCGCTCTCAGAACCGTCCCGGAAACATGGTGGTAACCGGGGACCGTTCCGCCGCCGGGGCTTGCCCCCGCTCCACCTCGCTGCCGCGCACCGCGCTGGACCTAGAGGGGAACGGAAAAACGCTGGAATCCCAAACCTTGAGAGTTCCGGCGCTGCACCGGGAGGCTGAATGCGACACAACCGGAAATATCGGCCGTCAGCATTCCGTACATACGTGGATTGGGCCATCCGTGCAAGGAGCGTCGCACGGCGGTCACAGTCAGCGAGTTTCGCGTGTCTGTCATTAAGGATCGTTTAACCCTGTGGTTCTATTGCGTTAAAGAGGCTGCTCGGAGGCACGGAATCGGTGGCGAGCCGCGCAAATCAAAGGATCTTGCTGGGATGCGTGCTGCTCTGCGCGGCGGCATTGCCGTGTGCTGATTCCTCGCGCCTGAAGGCCGCGGAAAGTCAGTCTCAACCCGCTGTTGCATCAGCGAATTTCCCAACGGCCTCGGCCGCCCGGCTGGCCGGTGACGGCAAGCAAACGCGCTTTGTCCTCGACATCGATCAGACCGTTAGCTTCCGCGCCGTCACCCTGGCCGACCCGTATCGGGTGGTGGTCGACGTTCCCCAGGTCAATTTTCAACTTCCCGCCGGCACCGGGTCCGGCGGACGCGGACTGGTCAAGGCCTTCCGCTATGGGCTGGTGATGCCCGGCGGCTCCCGAATCGTGTTCGACCTGACGGGCCCGGCCAAGATCGCCAATTCCTACGTGGTGGAGGCTGCCAACGGTCAGCCCGCGCGGCTGGTGCTCGAAATGGAGGAGGTCGAGCGCACCGCCTTCGTGCCGTCGCTGGCTCCGGAAAACCGTCCTGAGCTGCGGCCGGCAATTGCCGATCCGCCGCCCGTGACGGTTCCCACATCTGCACATCCTGAAGCCGGGCAGAAGGCCGATAGCCGCGCGGTGGTCGTCATCGATCCCGGCCATGGCGGCATCGACAATGGCACGCAGTCGAGCGGCGAGAGCGAGAAGAATCTGGTGCTGGCCTTTGGTCTTGCGTTGCGCGAACGGCTGGAAAAGACCGGCAAATATCGCGTGGTGATGACACGGGACGACGACACCTTCATCCCGCTCAACGACCGGGTCAAAGTCGCCCGCAGCCTCAAGGCGGCGTTGTTCGTCTCTATCCATGCCGACGCGCTGCCGCGCGCCGAGGGCGATGCGCAGGGCGCGACCATCTACACGCTGTCCGACAAGGCCTCCGACGCCGAGGCGCAGCGGCTGGCGGATGCGGAAAACCGGGCGGACGCCATCGCCGGCTTCAACCTCGCGGAGGAGCCGACCGATGTCGCCGACATCCTGATCGATCTCACCCAGCGGGAAACCCGCACCTTTTCAAGTCGTTTTGCCCGCCTGTTGATGGGCGAAATGAAGTCGACGGTGCGGATGCACAAGCATCCCCTGAAGTCGGCCGGCTTCCGGGTGCTGAAGGCGCCCGACGTGCCGTCGGTCCTGGTCGAGATCGGCTATGTCTCCAACAAGGGCGATCTCGAGCATCTGGTCTCCGAGGGATGGCGGTCGCGCGCCGTGGGCTCGATGGCCCAGGCGATCGACGGGTTTTTGGCCAAGCGGATGGCCACGGCCGGATCGTCAAATTGACGACCGGGGGGTCCTCGAATTGAGAGTGATTTTCCGTCCCGCCGCAAAAGCCCTAGTTTGGCCACAGCGGGCGCTTTATAAAAACGCCGCAGGGGGTTCCGGAATCGGCGAGAATCCCGCTCGGCAAGCGTCTTGAGTCCGGCACTGATAGTATTGAGTAAGGCCGGTGAATTCGCGATGGTTTGGTGCCTGTTTCGGGTGCCGAGGGCTGATCTTAAGCCGGTCTTGGGCTGATCTTTGGGCTGATCCAGAGTTTGAACGGATAAACAGATAATGCGCTTGCTGGTGCGGTTCATGGGCTTCCTGTTCGCCGCGGGAACGGTGTTGTTCCTTGTCGGGGTCGGTGCCGTCGCAGGCCTGATCTGGCATTTCTCCAAGGACTTGCCGGACTACTCTCAGCTTCAGGATTACGAGCCGCCGGTGATGACCCGCGTGCACGCGACCGACGGCTCGCTGCTCGGCGAATACGCCAAGGAGCGGCGGCTTTACCTGCCGATCCAGGCGGTGCCGAAACTCGTGATCAATGCCTTCCTCGCCGCCGAGGACAAGAATTTCTACGAGCATGGCGGCATCGACTACACCGGCATGGCGCGCGCCGGCGTGGTCTACATCCAGAACTACGGCTCCAACCGTCGTCCGCAGGGCGCTTCCACGATCACCCAGCAGGTCGCCAAGAACTTCCTTCTGACCAACGAGGTCTCCTTCGCCCGCAAGATCAAGGAAGCCTTGCTGGCCATGCGGATCGAGAAGACCTACTCGAAGGACAAGATCCTCGAGCTGTATCTGAATGAAATCTATCTGGGCCTCGGCGCCTACGGCATCGCAGCCGCGTCGCTGGTTTATTTCGACAAGTCGGTGAACGAGCTGACGGTGGCGGAAGCGTCCTATCTCGCGGCGCTGCCGAAGATGCCCGCGACGCTGCATCCGGTCCGCAACCGCGACCGCGCCATCGAGCGCCGCAACTACGTGATCGACCGTCTGCTCGAGAACGGCTGGGTCAAGCAGGCCGACGCCGACAAGGCGCGCAAGGAGCCGCTGGTCGTTACCAGCCGTTCCAACGGCGCCCACACATTCGCCGGCGAATATTTCGCCGAGGAAGTGCGCCGCGACATCTTCGAGCGCTATGGCGAGAAGAAGCTGTACGAGGGCGGCCTCTCGGTCCGCACCACGCTCGATCCGAAGATCCAAGTCATGGCGCGCAAGACCATGGTCGCCGGTCTCGTGAACTATGACGAGCAGCAGGGCTATCGGGGCGCCATCAGCAAGCTCGACATTTCGGGCGATTGGGGCGTGAAGCTCGCCGAGATCAAGTCTCTGTCCGATATCTCGCCGTGGCGCATGGCCGTGGTGCTGGAGACCAGCGACCAGTCGGCGCGCATCGGCTTCCAGCCGAGCCGCGAGCTCGGCGGCGCGGTGAGCAAGCAGCGCGAGACCGGCCTCATCACGCTCGACGGCATCAAATGGGCAAAGTCGGCCTCCGGCGCCACGAAGGGCAGGGCGGCGAGCGCGGTGTCGCAAGTGCTCCAGCCCGGCGACGTGATCTACGCCGATCCGCTCTACAAGGACGCCCAGCCTGTCGAAGGCCAGTACCGGCTGCGCCAGATCCCCGAAGTGTCCGGCGCGATGGTGGTGATGGACCCCTGGACCGGTCGCGTGCTGGCAATGGTCGGCGGCTTCTCGTTCGACCAGAGCCAGTTCAACCGCGCCACGCAGGCCTATCGACAGCCCGGTTCGTCGTTCAAGCCGATCGTCTATTCGGCCGCGCTCGACAACGGCTATACGCCCTCGACTGTCGTGCTCGACGCCCCCATCGAAATCGACCAGGGCCAGGGCGCCGGCGTGTGGCGGCCTGAAAACTTCTCCTCGGGCAAATTCCAGGGCCCGGTGACGCTGCGCAACGCGCTGCGGCAGTCGCTCAACACGGTAACGGTGCGCCTCGCCCAGGACATCGGCATGCCCCTGATCGGCGAATATGCCCGCCGCTTCGGCGTCTATGACGAACTGCCGAACTATCTCTCCTACGCGCTCGGCGCCGGCGAGACCACGGCGATGCGCATGGTCACGGCCTATTCGATGCTCGCCAATGGCGGTCGCCGGGTGAAGCCGACCCTGATCGACCGCATCCAGGATCGCTACGGCCACACCATCTTCAAGCACGACCAGCGCGAATGCCGTGGCTGCGACGCGCCGGGCGGCTGGAAGAACCAGAACGAGCCGCAGCTGATCGACCGCCGCGAGCAGGTGCTGGATTCCATGACCGCCTATCAGATCACCGAGCTGATGGAAGGTGTGGTCCAGGCCGGTACTGCCACCGTGGTCAAGCAGGTCGGCAAGCCGATCGCCGGCAAGACCGGCACCACCAATGAGGCCAAGGACGCCTGGTTCGTCGGCTTCTCGCCCGACGTCGCCGTCGCCATCTATATGGGCTACGACAAGCCGCGTCCGCTCGGCAAGGGTAACGCCGCGACCGGCGGCCATCTCGCAGCTCCCATCGCGCGCGACTTCCTCCAGCTCGCGCTCGCCGACAAGCCCGCGGTCCCGTTCAAGGTGCCGGCCGGCATCAAGCTGGTGCGGGTCGTCGCCAAGACCGGCATGCGCGCCGGTCCGGGCGAGACCGGCGGAACCATCCTGGAAGCCTTCAAGCCGGGCACGGCGCCGCCGGATAATTATTCGGTCATCGGCGTTGCCGATGCCGACGGCCGGATGCCGGCGTCACAGCAGCAGCAGCCGGATTCCGGTTTCTTCATGCGGCCGGGCACCGGCGGGCTGTACTAGGGCTTAGGACAAGACAGACGTTCGTCGCCGCGGCGGTTGCGCTTTGCAGCTGCCGCCGCTACATCCCGTTGTCATGAGACGCGGAACAATTCCGCGAGACCAGAGAATCCCATGCGCGCCGAAATCGAACGGTTGGTAGAAGAGATCAAGCAGTCTGTCGGGCTGCTGAGGAGGCATCTTTGACGTCGAGAAATCGACGGCGCGCCTCGCTGAGCTGAACAAGCTCGCAGAAGATCCCAACCTCTGGAACGATCCCCAGAAAGCCCAGAAATTGATGCAGGAGCGCACCTCGCTCGAGGATGCGCTCTCCGGCATCGGCAAGGTCGAGCAGGAGCTCGAAGACGACATCGGCATGATCGAGCTCGGCGAAGCCGAGGGCGATGAGGGCGTCGTCAAGGAAGCCGAAGCCGCGCTGAAGACCCTCAAGAAGGAAGTCGCCCGGCGCGAGCTCGAGGCGCTGCTGTCTGGCGAGGCCGATAGTTTCGATTCCTATCTCGAAGTGCATGCCGGCGCCGGTGGCACCGAGAGCCAGGACTGGGCGCAGATGCTGCTCCGCATGTACTCGCGCTGGGCCGAAACCCACGGCTTCAAGGTCGAGATGCTGGAAGAGTCCGAGGGCGAAGAGGCCGGCATCAAGTCCGCGACCATCCAGGTCTCCGGTCACAATGCCTATGGCTGGCTCAAGACCGAGGCGGGCGTGCACCGCCTGGTGCGGATCTCGCCGTTCGATTCCAACGCGCGGCGGCACACCTCGTTCTCGTCGGTTGCCGTGTTTCCCGTCATTGACGACACCATCAAGATCGACATCAAGGAATCCGACGTCCGCGTCGATACCATGCGCTCCGGTGGCGCCGGCGGCCAGCACGTCAACAAGACCGAGTCCGCGGTACGGCTGACGCATATCCCGACCGGCGTCGCCGTGGTCTGCCAGGCCGGCCGCTCGCAGCACAAGAACAAGGCGCAGGCCTGGGACATGCTGCGCGCGCGGCTTTACCAGATCGAGCTGAAGCGGCGCGAAGAGAAAGCCGCCGCCGACCAGGCCGCCAAGACCGACATCGGCTGGGGCCACCAGATCCGCTCCTACGTGCTGCAGCCCTACCAGATGGTGAAGGATCTGCGCACGGGTGTGCAGACCTCCGACACATCAGGCGTGCTCGGCGGTGATCTCGACGACTTCATGGCCGCGACCCTGGCGCAGCGCGCCTTCGGCACTCCCGGCGCCGACATCGAGGACGTCGACTGATGCCCCGCATCGCCTTCATCGGGCTTGGGCGGATGGGCCATGGCATGGCCGGGCGCTATCTCGATGCCGGCTTCACGGTGACGCTTTGGAATCGCAGCAAGGCCAAGGCGGAAGACCTGATCGCGCGCGGCGCGCAGTGGGCGACCTCGCCTGAGGACGCGGCGATCGACGCCGACGCCGTTGTGACCATGGTCGCCGATGACGAGGCCTCGCGTGCGGTCTGGCTCGGGCCTAAGGGCGCGGCCAAGACGGCGAAGGCCGGCACCATCGCGATCGAATGCTCCACCGTCTCCTATGATCATGCGCGCGAGATGGGCCGCGAAATGAACGCGCGCGGGCTGATCTATATCGATTGCCCCGTGACGGGATTGCCGGATGCTGCCGCCAGCGGAAAGCTGACGCTGCTCGTTGGTGCCGATGCCGCCGATCTCGAACGCGCGCGGCCCTATCTGACACCGATCGGCTCGACCATCCGCCATTTCGGCGCGGTCGGCGCCGGCACGGTCTACAAGCTGATCAACAATCTGATGGGCGCGATCCAGATCGCCGGCCTCGCCGAGGGGCTTGCCATTGCCGAGCAGGCCGGGCTCGACATGAACCTCGTGCTGGACTCGATCCAGGCTGGCGTTGCCGCGAGCCCGCAGGTGCAACGCCACTCCAAGCGCATGGTCGCCCGCGATTTTTCCGGCGCGACGTTCACGGCGGCGCTGCGGCACAAGGATGCCGCCTACGCGGTAAAGCTCGCCGAGAGCCTGCTGGCCGACAAGCCGCTGGTCGCGCGCGCCGCGGTGGAGGCCTACGCGCAGGCCAAGGCCGCGATGCCTGACGACGACGAAGGTAAGATGATCGAGTTGGTGTCGCGGCCGAAGAAGCCGTCCTAGCGGATCACGTCGACATGGGGCAGCCTCGTTTGCCTCGTTCGCACGTCGGTCTTGTAAACCGGCGCGTCATCGGAAATCGGGTGGCGCTGTTCGCTGCATCGTCCTAGGCGGCTGTCTCGCCTAGCGACATGAGACGCCATGCCCCCGAATCACAACCGGATCGACGCGCGAGACTGGTCGCTGCTCGCTGTGCTCTCGGTCCTCTGGGGCGGCTCGTTCTTTTTCAACGGCGCGGCGCTGCGGGAATTGCCGCCGCTCACACTGGTGCTTCTGCGCGTTGCACTTGGCGCGGCCATTCTACTGCCGCTGCTCCGTATCCAGGGCATTGGCTTTCCCAAGGGCATCGCCGGCTGGAAGCCGTTCATCGCGATTGGGCTCCTCAACAACGTCATCCCGTTCTCGCTGATCGTGATCGGCCAGACTTTCATTCCAAGCGGGCTGGCGTCGATCCTGAATGCCACCACGCCGCTGTTCACGGTGATCGTGATGGCGGCGGCGGGCGAAGAGGCCTTGCAGCTGCGGCGCGTCGCCGGCGTGGCACTGGGGCTTGCCGGCGTGATCATCCTGCGCGGATGGGGCCTTGAAACACGGGCAGGGCAGGGGCTTGGCATCCTGCTCTGCCTCGGGGGCGCCCTCAGCTATGGCTTTGCGGCGCTAGCGGCGCGGCGGCTGTTGAAGGACGCAGCCCCGCTGGGGACGGCCGCGTTTCAACTGATGGCTTCGACGGTGATGATGGCGATCGTCGCCGGCGCGATGGAGCAGCCGTGGCGTCTGCCGATGCCGGGTGTGACGATTTGGCTCGCGGTGCTTGGCCTTGCCGGCCTGTCGACGGCGCTCGCCTATATCGTCTTCTTCCAGATCCTGCGGCGCTCGGGGGCGACCAATGTGATGCTGGTGACGCTGCTCATTCCCGTCACCGCCGTTCTTCTGGGATGGCTGGTGCTGGGCGAGCCGATCTCCATGCGCGAGATCGCGGGCGCGATCGTGATCGGCAGCGCTTTGCTGGTGATCGATGGGCGCGCTCTGAACCTGCTGCGGCGGGTCGTTTGACTCCAGAGCCGCCGTTTCACCTCACGGAAAATCGCGGCGCTTGCCAGCGGCAGGTCCGCTTGCGACACTCGCGGCAAAACAAGACTATAAAACACAGGGGAGAGAACGATGCCGGGTCGTCGCAATAACCTTGCTGCCCTCGCCATTCTTGCTGCCGGCGTGCTTGTCACGACACCGGCCCTGGCGCAGAAAAAATACGATCCCGGCGCCACCGATACCGAAATCAAGCTCGGCAATATCATGCCCTATAGCGGGCCGGCATCGTCCTATGGCGTGATCGGCAAGACCGAGGCCGCGTTCTTCAAGATGATCAACGACCAGGGCGGGATCAACGGGCGCAAGATCAATTTCATCAGCTATGACGACGCCTATTCGCCGCCGAAGGCGATCGAGCAGGCGCGCAAGCTGGTGGAGAGCGACGAGGTGTTGCTGATCTTCCAGCCGCTCGGCACCCCCTCGAACTCCGCGATCATGAAATACATGAACGCCAAGAAGGTGCCGCAGCTCTTCGTCGCCTCCGGCGGCACCAAGTTCGGCGACCCCAAGAATTTCCCATGGACCATGGGTTTCCAGCCGAACTACCAGAGCGAGGGGCGGATCTACGCGAAATATATCCGTGACAAGTTTCCGAACAGCAAGATCGCGGTTTTCTGGCAGAACGACGACGCCGGCAAGGACCAGTTCAAGGGCCTTAAGGACGGGCTCGGCGACAAGGCCGGCATGATCATCGCCGACAAATCCTATGAGGTCAGCGATCCCTCGATCGACTCGCAGATCGTTGCGCTTCACGATTCCGGCGCCGACATCTTCTTCTCATGGGCCGCGCCGAAAGGCTCGGCACAGGCGATCCGGAAAGTCGGCGAGCTCGGCTGGAAGCCAAAATTCTTCCTCGCCAACACGGCGACCTCGGTCGCCTCGGTGCTCAAGCCGGCCGGGCTCGACTATTCCAAGGACATCATCTCGACCGTCTATCTGAAGGACCCGACCGATCCGACCTGGGACAAGGATCCTGCGGTGATCAAATGGCGCGAGTTCATGGACAAATATTACCCTGACGGCGACAAGGCCAATTCCAACAATGTCTACGGCTACGTCCAGGCGGAGGCGATGGCGCAGGTGCTGAAGCAGTGCGGCGACAACCTTACACGTGACAACGTGATGAAGCAGGCCACGAACCTGAAGGATTTCCACACCGACCTGATGCTGCCGGGCATCATGGTCAACACCTCGGCCGACGATTACTTCCCGATCGAGCAGATGCAGCTGATGCGCTTCAACGGGCAGGCCTGGGAGCTGTTCGGCGACGTCATCACCGGTGAGGTCGGCCACGAGCGCGGCCAGTAGTCAAGGCTGGCTGATCACAAGGGAGGCGCTGGCGAGTAGAGCCTGCCGAAGCAGTGCGATTCCGAACGAAGCTGCGCCTCGTCGTTTTCCGGTGTTTCCCCAGCTTATTCGGTGACCAGATCGGCGGCGCGTTTCGCCTTCTTGCCGGTATTCTTGACCGTCTCTTCTCCGACCTTTTCGGCCTTGGCGCGAAGCTCACATTTGGTACGGATCTCGTCGAGCTCGTCGTCGGTCAAATGCTCAATTCCCACGAAGGAATTTTGCACCGCGCTCACCCGGATCAGTTCGTCGAGCTTCACCTGAATGGCCGCGCTGTCGCGATTCTGGGAATTCTGAATCAGGAAGACCATCAGGAACGTTACGATTGTGGTGCCAGTGTTGATCACCAACTGCCATGTGTCGGAGTAATGGAAGACGGGACCGGTGACCGCCCAAACCAGGACGATGCCCGCGGCAATCATGAATGTCAGCGCGCGCCCGGCAGCTTGAGATGTTCGGTTGGCAATATCGCTGAAGAGTTGAGCCGCGCTGTCACGTGGCTGGTCCGCTTTGCCCTTGGCCGGACGAGATTTCGCGTGGGTCTTTTGCATCAGAAGATCGCGCCATTGAGGACCTAACGACCTAACGCGAAGGGAACTCCGAAGTTCCGCCGTGTAAACCCGGACTAAGCGAGGGCGCTCTCAACGAGCCTAGCCCGCGCTGAGCCGCACGCCGGCGCGCAAAAACTTCTGCGGATCGACCGCTTCTCCGTCGATGCGGGTTTCATAGTGCAGATGCGGGCCGGTGGAACGGCCTGTCGACCCGACGAGACCGACGACCTGGCCGATCTTCACGATCTCGCCGACCCTGACGTTGATCTCGGAGAGATGGCCATAGCGGGTCGCAAGACCATTGCCGTGATCGACCTCGATCATGCGGCCGTAGCCGCCCGACCAGCCGGCCGAGACGACCTTGCCGTTGGCGGTGACGCGAACGGGATCGCCGCTTGCGGCGCGGAAGTCGAGCCCGGTGTGCATCGCGGGCCGGCCAAGGAATGGATCGCTGCGCACGCCGAAGCCGGAGGTGAACTCGACCTCGCCGATGACGGGCTTGCGATAGGGCACGAGTGCGAGCGTGCGATTGAGCCGGTCCATCTCGGCGCGGGTGCTGTTGATGCGATAGAGCTGCTTCTCGAACGGCCCCGAACTGGCGGTGAGTTTTACGGGTACGAAAGGCCCGCCCATCGCCGTGCGCGGCACGGCGGCTTCGAGACTTGCGAGGTTCAGGCCGAGATCGCTGACGACGCCGCGCATCCGGCGCATGCGCGAATCCATGCCTTCCTCGACGGCGTTGAGTGCCGCCATCTGGCGGCGCTCGACCTGGTCGAGCGAGGTCGTGAGCCGAACGACGACGTTGTCGAATCCCTGGTTCTTGGCGAATTGATTGACGGGCGGAGCTGCGAGGGTCGGCGCGCGCGATTCGAGCCGCGCTTCGCGATCCGGGGGCGCCACGAAGATCACGGTGTCGCTGATCGGCGAGGGCTTTGGTGTGCCCTGCGTCGTCTGGCTGGCATCGCCACGCTGCGGGCTGGAACGGGGAATCGATCCGGTCACGTCCGGCATGGACCCGAGCGCCGTGGCCCGGGACTCCAGCGCCGTCTGGCGCTTCATGATCTGGTCGAGCTTCTGGTCGAACTGCTCCTGGTCGAGCAGCTGCCGACTGGTGGTGCGGTCGACCTTGGCGCGCAGCTCGGCGATGCGGTCCTCATAGGCGTATTGCATCTCGGCCTGCCGGGCGATCAGCCGGGTGAGGACGTCGTCGCGGAAGGCGAAATAGGTGGCGGTTGCGGCCGACCAGAGCCCCAGCAGCACGACCGTGCCGACCACGATCCAGAACACCACAGGCCCCAGGCGAACCTGCTTGCCGTGATGCACGATGGTGTAGGCGTCGTCGGTGTCCGGAAGGGGGAGCGCGGTTGCCACCGCGGCAGCACGGCGATGAAAGGCTCGACCGTGGTCGTGGGGGTGATGTTGGGGGTACTGCGAGAATTGGGCAGAACTTTTCAACATCGGCACTCCCGCGCCGGTCGGATGAGTCCGTACGGCCTAATTGCCGCGGCAATCTGGGCCAGTCATGGTTAATTTTCCGGAAACGGAACCGCTTGAATTTAAATGATTGGTTAAAGGCTCCTTGCGGCTTCCAGCACCTCGTCGGCGTGGCCGTCGACCCGGACATTGCGCCAGATCCGGGCGATCCTGCCGTCGGCGCCAAGCAGCATCGTGGTACGAAGAACTCCCAGGAAGCTCTTGCCATACATGGACTTTTCGCCCCAGGCGCCGTAGGCCTCCAGCATCGCGTGCGTCTCGTCCGAGATGAGGGGCACGCCGAGACCGTGCTTGTCCCGGAATTTATCCTGAGCCTTGACCGGATCGGCGGAGATACCGAGCACGGCGGTGCCGGCCGAGGCGAAGGCGCCGGTCAGCCGCGTAAAGTCGATGGCCTCCCTGGTGCAGCCCGGCGTGTCGGCGCGGGGGTAGAAGAACAGGACCAGCTTCTGGCCGGTATAATCCGACAGCGCGACGACACCGCCACCGTCGCGGGGCAGGCGGAAGGCGGGAGCCTTCTTCCCCTCGGCCAAGCCGGCCTTCGCCGCCGTTTCGGGCGCGGATGCCGATTTGGAAGAATTTAACCGTTTCGATGCGGCCTTATGCGATGCTGTCTTTGCTATGGTCCCAGTTGATTTGCTCGCCGGTGTCCGCTGTGTTTTCGCGGGCTTGGTTTGAGTCGCTGCCCGCGTTTTCACGGGCGTCTTTTTAGCCGTCGGACTGCCGGAGGGCGTTTTGGACGATTTCTTTCGGGATTTCTTGGACATACGCCTTCCTTTCGTCGCTTTCGGCGGGTCAACCAAAGCGGTATTGCAGCCCTTTTCCGCTATGCCGGAATCGTGCCCTCGGCAGGGCGAGTCTGACGACGCCGGAGTCTGGTTACAAGGAATTCCACGCACCACCCCACTGCTCGTTGAACGCGCTCCCGGGGCGACATGACGAACAGAAGGAATATTCGAGGTATGGCGGCAATGCCGGCGCGGGAAGCTTCGCTTCCCGTCGACGGCTGCGGCCCCGGCGGCGCTCAATCCCACGACGGGCGCCTGTATCGAGAGGCAATGGCAAGGAATACGTCGCCCCAGGATTACAATCGGGATTCGGATCGGCGCGGCAGCCAACCAGAGCAACAGCAATGGGACGACGCCGATTGGGATCCGGATCAGGAAGCGGCGGCGGGCTATCGTGCGCGCCGGCTGTTGTCGCGTTCCAATTCGGGCTTCCATCGCTTCGCTGACGGGTTTGGTCCGTTGCGCCGCTGGTTGGGCGGCGGTCGCTGGCTGAAGCGCGTGGCCGTGGTCATCGGTGCCCTGATCGTCATCTTCGTCGGCTGTTTCGGCTCGCTGTGGTGGCGGCTCGGCGCCGGGCCCATCAATCTCGACATTGCGACGCCGTGGCTCGCGGCCGCGATCGAGGACAATATCGGTCACGGCAACACCGTGGAGGTCGGCGGCACGCAGATCGAGCGGGCCGGGCGGATCCGGATCGCCGTGCGCATCCGCGATATCGTCGTGCGCGACCACGATCACGTCATTGTCGCCACCGCACCGAAGGCCGAGGTGAAGCTGTCGGGTGCAGGCCTGCTGATGGGGCATCTGCGCGCCGAGAGCCTCAACCTCGTCGATGCCGAGCTCGCGATCCGGATCGCGCCTGACGGCACGGTCACGGTGTCGGCTGGTGACACCGCCAAGCCGCTTGCAACCGGTGTCGCCTCCAAGAAGGACGCGGGGCTGCCGCCCACTTTCCCGCGCAACGGTGTACCACCGCCGCCATTCGCCACCGAGCCTGCGACTCCCGATGCATCGCAAGCCGCGACCCAGGCCACGGCCCCGACCGGCATTCTTCAGGGCCTCGACTGGCTCGACAGTCTGAGCATGACCGGCCTCGACGGCCAGAACCTCAACGAGATCGGCCTGAAGAACGGCAATCTGATCGTCGATGACCAGCAGCGCGGCAGCAAATGGACGTTTGAGAACATCACGCTCAGCCTGCGCCGTCCGAGCCGTGGCGGCGTCGCGCTCAGCCTCGGCGAGGAGGGCGCGCGTCCGTGGTCGCTGCGTGCCACGATCGGCCCCACCGAGAACGGCGTGCGCTCGGTCGATATCCGCGCCGACAAGGTCTCGACCGCCAACATCCTGCTGGCGCTGCGGGTCAAGGACCTCACCTACACCGCCGACCTGCCGCTGACCGGCGAGCTCAAGGGCGAACTCGGCCGCGACGGCGTGCCGACCTTTTTTCGCGGCAAGATCGCGGTCGGTGCCGGCAACATCATCGATACCGATACGCCCGACTATCCGATGGCGATCGACTCGGCCGAGATCAATGTCGAGTGGGACGCCAATCGGCGGGTGCTGGTCGCTCCGTTCAAGGTCCTCTCGGGCGCGAACCGTCTGACGCTTCTGGCTCACGTCGAGCCGCCCAACGGCACCGTCAACGACTGGCAGCTCGGTTTCAGCGGCGGTTCGATCCTGCTCGGCGGCATCGACAACGAGCCGCCGCTGGTCTTCAACCGTATTGCGATCGGCTTCCGCTTCGACACCGACCACAAGAGGCTGCTGTTGACGCAGGCCGATATCTCCAACGGAGAGATCGGCGTTGCCGGCACCGGTGCCATCGACTATTCGGGCGAGCCGCGGCTGACATTGGGTTTTGCGGGAACGCCGATGTCGGCCTCCGCGCTCAAGCGGATGTGGCCGACGCTTGTCGTCCCCGAGTTGCGCGAATGGGTGATCGAACGGATCGAGCGTGGAACGCTCCAGCGCATCGAGATCGGCGTTAATTCACCGACGAAGAATCTTCCGCGCAAGGGCCCACCCATTCCCGACGACGGCCTGTCGGTCAATATCGTGGCGAGCGGTGTCACGGTTCGCCCCGTCGATGGCCTGCCGGTGGTGCACGATGCCGATTTGAAGGCGCGCGTGACCGGCCGCACGGCGACCGTGAATATCGGGCAGGGCATCGCCGATACGCCAGCGGGCCGCAAGATCACGATTTCCGACTTCGTCTTCGAGGTGCCCGATATGGCGCCCAAGCCGTCGCCGTCGCGGACCAGGTTCCGTGTCGAAGGCCCGGTGCCTGCGGCGGCCGAAATGCTTTCCAACGATCGCCTGAGCGATCTGTCGTCGACCGTCATCGATCCCAATACGAGCAAGGGGACGTTCGTGGCGAACGTCCAGCTTGGGTTGCCGGTCAAGGGCGAGCTGACCAAAGCCGATACCACCTACAGCGTTACCGCCGATCTCAACGGTTTTGGTGCCGACAAGCTGGTGATGAACCAGAAGCTGGAGGCCAATAACCTCAAGATCGTCGCGAGCAACCAGGGCTATCAGGTCAAGGGCGACGTCAAGATCAACGGGCAGGCGGCCTCGCTCGACTACCGCAAGCCGGCCGAGGGCGATGCGGACGTCAAATTGCAGACCACGCTGGACGATGCGAGCCGCGCGCGCCTCGGATTCGATCTGGGCCCCGCCGTCAGCGGATCGGTGCCGATCAAGCTGTCCGGCAAGATCGCCGGGGGACCCGACCAGACGACGAAGCTCGGCATCGAGGCCGACCTGACCTCGGTCAAGCTCGACAACATCCTGCCCGGCTGGGTCAAATTGCCGGGCAGAGCGGGCAAGGCCAGCTTCAAGGTGGTGCCGACGGCGCAATCGACGCGTCTGGAGGACATCGTCATCGAAGGCGGCGGCGCTGCGATCAAGGGGTCGCTCGAGGTCGATGCCAACGGCGACCTCATGAACGCGAACTTCCCGACTTACGCGCCGTCCGACGGCGACAAGGCGTCGCTGAAGGTGGAGCGCAGCCAGGAGGGCGTGCTGAAGGGTACGATGCGCGGCGACGTATTCGACGGCCGCGGCTTCCTGAAATCCGCGATCTCAGGCAGTTCCAAGGACGATGCCAAGAGCAAGACGAAGAACGTCGATTTCGACATCGACGTGAAGCTCGGCGCCGTCATGGGCTTCAACGGCGAGGCGATGCGCAGCGTCGAGGCCAAGATGTCGCGCCGCAACGGCGCGGTCAAAGCCTTCACGCTGAGCGGCAGGATCGGAAAAGACACGCCTGTGGCCGCCGATTTGCGCGGCGGGCGTGCCCAAGGCAACCGCGAGGTGATCTATCTCCAGACCAGCGATGCCGGCAACTTCCTGCGCTTCACAGACACCACCAACAAGGTCTACGGCGGTCAGATGGTCGTGGCCATGGAGCCGCCGACGTCGGAGCCTACGACGCGGGAAGGCCTGATCAACGTGCGCGACTTCTCGGTCAAGGGAATGGATCAACTCGATCGCGTCGCGGCGGGCGCTCCCAACGGTGCGCAGAGCGGCGTCGCCTTCACGGCGTTGCGCGCGGAGTTCACGCGGCAGAACGGCGCGCTCACGATCCGCGACGGCGTGGTCAAGGGACCGATGATCGGCGCCACCATCGAGGGCTCGATCGACTTTCCCGGCAATCAGGTCTGCATGAGCGGCACCTTCGTGCCGATGTACGGCGTCAACAACATCTTCGGCCAGATCCCGTTGTTCGGCATCTTCCTCGGGGGCGGCAACAATGAAGGATTGATCGGCGTGACCTACGAGGTCGTCGGCACGCCGGCCGCGCCCGTGATGCGCGTCAATCCGATTTCGGCGATGGCGCCCGGTCTGTTCCGCAAGATCTTCGAATTCAACACCGGCAAACAGAACTCGCCGTTCGAGGAATTCCCGTCGCAATCGAGCGATGGCTCGACCGGAACGACGCGCCAGCTCTCGAGCGGCTGCACCCTCGCGCGGCGATAGCGGCGAGGCTGGGCTGATTTCGTTGACTGCGATGAAGTCGGGCCGCCGCCAGGACGGAGCTGCCGCAAGCGGGAGAGGTTCAGAACCCGCGGCGCGCTCCTGCGTGCTTAACCCCGCGCAACATTCTCGGTAGAACGCGCGCCTAGCTAGCCGGCCGTTTACGCCGCGCGCACGCCCGCCAGGAAGGTCCCGACTTCGCCAGAGAGCTGCTCGGCCTGCTTGGAGAGGTTTGACGCAGCTGCGAGCACCATGCCTGCGGCATTGCCGGTCTCGTTCGCTGCTGTGCTGACGCCGCCGATATTGGTGGTGACCTCCTGGGTCGCCTCCGCCGTCTGCGAGACGCTGCGGGCGATCTCGGCGGTGGCGGCGCCTTGCTCCTCGATCGCGGCGCCGATCGAGGTGGCGATCCGGCTGACCTCCTCGATGGTGGCGGTGATGCCGCCGATGGCGTCCACCGCTTCCTTGGTTGCGCCCTGGATCTGGGCGATCTTGTCGCCGATCTCGCGGGTGGCTTCCGCGGTCTGGCTCGCCAGCGACTTCACCTCGGAGGCGACGACAGCAAAGCCGCGTCCGGCTTCGCCGGCGCGTGCGGCCTCGATGGTGGCGTTGAGCGCGAGCAGATTGGTCTGCGCCGCGATGTTGGAAATCAGCTCGGCGACATGCTCGATCTGCTGGGCGCCATCGGAGAGCGCGCGCACGATGGTGTCGGTGCGGCGTGCGCTGTCCACGGCGCGGCCGGTGACCACGGCGGACTGCGCGACCTGACGGCTGATCTCGGTGATGGAGGAGGAGAGCTCCTCGGCGGCGGCCGCGACCGTCTGGACGCGCTGGCTGGCTTCAGTGGCGGCCGAGCCGACGACGGCGGCGCGACGGTTGGTGCCTTCCGCGGTCGACGACATCGACTTGGCGGTAACCTCCAGCTCGCCCGAGCCCGAGGCCATCAGGCCGACGAGCTGGCCGACGGAGGCGTCGAACCGGTCGGCAAGCGAGATCAGCGCGTCGCGCTTCTCCTGTTCGCTGCGGATCTTGGTGGCGACCTGCTCGGCCTCCAGCTTGCGCGCCGTCAGCGCGGTCTGCCTGAGCACTTCGAGGGTCTCGGCCATGCGGCCGATCTCGTCGCCGCGACCGGTCTCCTCGACCGGCGCGTCGATGGCGCCTTCGGAAATGGCCTGCATGCGGTTCTTCTGGCGGTCGAGCGCGCCGAGCACGTCGCGGGCGATCAGCCAGGACAGTGTTGCCATCAGCAGCATCAGGCCGATGCCGATCGCCCCCAGTTCCAGCGTCAAGGCTCGCACGTCGGCGTCGATGTCGTCGACATAGAGGCCGTAGCTGATCGTCGCGTTCCAGGGCGCGAATTTGCGCGCGAAAACGGTCTTGCGGACGGGCTCCGTCTGGCCGGGGCGGGGATAGAGATAGGAGGTCACGCCGCCCTGTGCGGTCTCAGCGCCGGCCTTGATAATGGCGTCGGCGATCAGGACGCCATTGGAGTCCTTCGCACCGGTGATCTTGCCTTCGAGCTGCTGGTTGGCGCCGTTGACGATGAGGGACGTATCGGCGTTATAGACCACCGGATAGCCTTGGCCGCCATTGAAGCTCATGCGGCGGCCGCGCTGGTGGAACTGGACCTTCGCTTCGGCCTGCGTCAGCGTGCCGGCGCCGACCTCCTCTTCGAGTGATTGGGCGAGGTTGTGGAGCATATCGACCGCGGTCCGCATCTGGTGGACGCGGTCCTCCAGCATGCGGCTCTTGCTGAGCACGGACGACACCCCGATGATGGCCGTGACCGTGAGTGCCGAAAGACAGACCATGCTGGCGAGCTTGGTGCGGATCTTGAGGTGGCTCAGCAGCTTCATCACGGCCTCGACGGAATGGTTATTGTTGCTCGCGTCGGTAGCATGAAATTCTTACCAATCATGAATGGACGCGTGCGACGGCTGCCGCGCAAGCGGCGTCCGCGAGCCGCATGCGCAAACATCCATGCGGAAAAGCGCCGTGTCGGCGCATGGCAAGTCAACCGGGAGAAAGATTGTGTGGGTGTTTAGTCCCGACCGAATCCGGTGGGAGCGGACATGAACCGATTCGTCCACCGCCTCATCATGTCGATGCTGCTGGTCGCGGTCCTCGTCCTGGTCTGGAACGTGCTGGGCTCGCGCTGAGATGGCACCCGTAAATGTACTGGTGCCATCCCTTTATTCACGAATCAATTGCTGACGCCTCAGCGCCGCGCGAACGCGCCGCCGGTTGTGCCGCTAGTCCTTGCCCATCGCCGCATCGGCGCTGACCGAGCCGCCGCCGGCTGCCGAGAGGTAGAGGCAGGCGAAGCAGAACAGGATCGCCGCGGTGCCACCATTGAGCAACGGCAGGAACACCGGCGTCTCGCCCTTGAACATGTGGCCCATGAAATAGGCGAAGGCCATCTCACCCGAGAGGATGAACGCCGCGAGGCGGGTGAACAGGCCGATCATCAGCAGCGCGCCAAGCACCAGCTCAAGCGTACCGGCTGCGTAGATGATCGGCGGGATGTTTGCGAAGTAGGGAAGCACCGGAAACTTGAAAAGCTTGGCGATGCCGTACTGGAGCAACAGGAGTCCAGTGATGAAGCGAAACAGGCTCAAGAGAACCGGTTGAAAGCGAACGAGATAGGGAAAGTTCATTGGTTTGTGCCCTCCATCCAATGCTTGCGACTAGCCGCATTCAGTTCTGCCCTGCAAGCCACCCAAGGGCAATTTGCGCTGACATTATTGTCATGTCGGACAAAACACCGCAGCCGGGACTTTCAGCCGCGCGCAATCCGTATTTTTTGCAGCTATTCGCGCCGTGCCCATCCGTAATTTCCCGGTGACGCGAATGCGCTCAGGTTACCTTCGGGAGACCTAGCGCCGCAAAGCGGGCACGACCAGGAACGGGATCATCCCGAGCACCACGCTTGCAAGCGCGAAGGCGAGCAGCGCGTTGTAGCCATGGGTCGCGTCATGGATCAGGCCGCCGCTCCAGGAGCCGAAAGCCGAGCCGAGCCCGCTGCCGATCGAGATGGTGCCGTAGATGGTGCCGACGCGCTTGCCCCCAAAGATCTTCATCGCGGTCGCCGTGATCAGCGGTCCACGTGAGCCCATCATGCTGCCGAAGCAGACCACGAATCCGGTGAGCAGGAGGAGATTCGCGGAGTACTGCAACAGCCACAGCAGGAAGATGCCGAGGATCGAGATCGCGTAGCTGAGCAGCACCGACGGCCGGCGTCCGATCAGGCCATCGAGCGCTGACACCCCTAACATGCCGAACACCAGCACGACGCCGGAGAAGCCCCAGGCGGTGGCGGCCTGCAGCGGCGGAAAGCCGGCATCGATCAGATAGGCCACGATCTGGGCGGCGATCGCGTACATGCCGACCGCGGTGAAGAAGAATGTCGAGAACAGCGCCCAGAAGGCGTGATGGCGCATCGCGCTCGGAAGGGTCCAGCCGTGATCGACGAAATCCGGATCGGTCTTCTTCGCGATATGCGGCGAGCCCGAGGCGAACAGCCGCCATGGCAGCAGCATGAGCGGCACCAGCAGGCCGAGCGCGGCGAAGCCGAACAACTGGTAGGTTTCGCGCCAGCCGAGATGATCGATCAAAAGCTGCGAGGCCGGCAGCAGCGCCAGCACGCCTCCACCCATGGCCGAGTAGACCACCGCCATCGCGGTCGGCAGCTTTGGGCCGAACCAGCGGCCGAGCAGGATCGAGTTCGGCACATTGCCGATGAAGGCAACGCCGATGCCGACGCAGAGTCCGATCGAGAGCTGGAACTGCCAGAGTGACTGCGCGTGGCTTGCGATCAGGAAGGCCGAGCCGAGCAGCAACAGCCCGAGTGCATAGACGACGCGTGGGCCGGAATGATCGAACAGGCGCCCGACCAGCGGCGCCATCAGTCCACTGACGAGCCAGGTCAGCGAATAGATCGAGACCACCTGGGCGCGATCCCAGCCGAAATTTTCCGAGATCGGCTTCAGGAAGACGGTGAAGCTTTCGCTGAGGCCGCGGCCGAGCACGGCGAGTGTGAAGCAGAGCGCGAGCACCACGAGCGCGGTGCGCACGACGCCCTGCGGCGTCGCCGTGACGCGTTCCCTGGTCGCTTGCTTGGACTGTTCCTCTGGCGTGTTCTGGTCCATTGCCGATCAGGGAGCGCGCTTCAGCGCGCCCTGACAAGCAGCGAAAAGCTCATACGCCTATGCAGGCCTCAGGAGGATGTGCTTCTTCTTGCCGAACGACAGCTTGACCACGCCTTCCGGCGTCAGGTCGGCCGCCGACAACGCCATCTTCTCGTCGGTGACGGGCTCGTCGTTGACGCGAAGGCCGCCGCCCTTGATCTGGCGCCGTGCTTCGCCGTTGGAGGCAACGAGGCCCGCTTTGACGAAGGCGTTGAGCACGCCGAGGCCGGCGTCGAACTCGCCGCGTGGAATTTCCACGGTCGGCAGGCTCTCGGCCAGCGCGCCTTCTTCGAAGGTGCGGCGCGCGGTCTCGGCCGCCTCGTTCGCGGCCTCGCGACCATGCAAGAGCGCGGTCGCCTCCGTGGCGAGCACCTTCTTGGCCTCGTTGATCTCGGAACCTCCGAGCGCCTCGAGCTTCCTGATCTCGCTCATCGGCAGCGTCGTGAACAGCTTGAGGAATTTGCCGACGTCGGCGTCTTCGGTGTTGCGCCAGTACTGCCAGAAATCATACGGCGAGAACTGGTCGGCGTTGAGCCAGACCGCGCCTTGCGCGGTCTTGCCCATCTTGGCGCCCGACGCCGTCGTCAGCAGCGGCGTCGTCAGCGCGTACAGTTGATGGGTGCCCATGCGGCGGCCGAGATCGACGCCCATGATGATGTTGCCCCACTGGTCGGAGCCGCCCATCTGCAAGTTGCAGCCGGTCCGCCTGGCGAGCTCGACGAAGTCGTAGGCCTGGCAGATCATGTAGTTGAACTCGATAAAGCTCATCTCCTGCTCGCGTTCGAGGCGCAGGCGCACGGAGTCCATGGTCAGCATGCGGTTGACCGAGAAGTGCCGGCCGACGTCGCGCAGCATCTCGATGTAGTTGAGCTTTGTCAGCCACTCGGCATTGTCGAGCATGATGGCGTCGCTCTTGCCGTCGCCATAGCGCAGCACTTTTGCGAACACACCACGGATCGATTCCTTGTTGGCCTCGATCTCGGCGACAGAGCGAATCGCGCGCGTCTCGTCCTTGCCGGAGGGATCGCCGACCATGGTTGTGCCGCCGCCCATCAGGGTGATCGGCTTGTTGCCGGATTCCTGGAGCCAGTGCAGCATCATCATGGTCAGGTAATTGCCGATGTGCAGCGAGCGGGCCGTGCAATCGTAACCGACATAAGCCGTCACCTCGCCCTTGGCGGCGAGCGCGTCCAGCCCCTCGAAATCGGAGCACTGATGGACGAATCCACGTTCCTGCAGCGTGTTGAGGAAATCCGATTTGAATGCAGTCATTTGTCGGCGCGCCTGACAATTCTTGGTTTACTGTTTTGGGAGCAATTTAAGGGTCTTCCGTGGGAACTCGGTTGCTGCCCGCCACTTTGGCCTGTGGCATTATAAGATGTGTCCCTCTGGCACAAGATCGGCATGCCGGAAGGGTCTCTTGAGGACGCTGATCCATGATGTTGACGGCACTCGGTTTGATGAGCGGCACCTCGCTGGACGGGGTGGATGTCGCGCTGATCGAAACCGACGGAAAGCAGGTGAAGGCGTTCGGGCCATCCGGCTACCGGCCGTATAGCCCGGCGGAGCGCAACCTGCTGCGGCAGGCGCTGAGCGAGGCTGTGCAGCTGTCGCAACGCGATGCCCGACCGGGAGTTCTGGCCGAGGCCGAACGCGCCGTGACGCTGGCGCACGGCGAGGCGGTCGCCGCCTTTGTCGCCCAGAACCGGATGAGGCCGGAAGACATCGACATCGTCGGCTTCCACGGCCAGACCGTGCTGCACCGCCCCGAGAAGCGACTGACGGTCCAGATCGGCGATGCGCCGGCGCTGGCCAGGGCGATCCATATCCCCGTGATGCATGATTTCCGCGCCGCCGATGTCGAGGCCGGCGGGCAGGGCGCGCCATTCGTGCCGGTTTATCACCGCGCGCTTGTCCATTCGCTGGAACGCGAAGGACCGATCGTTGTCGTCAATATCGGCGGCGTCTCCAACATCACCTATATCGACGGCAACGACACGCTGATTGCCTGCGATACCGGGCCCGGCAACGCGCTGCTCGACGATTTCATGTACCGCACCATGAACCAGGCGTTCGACGCGGACGGAAAGTTCGCAGCCCTCGGCAAGGCGGACGACGCCTGGATCGCGCGGGCGCTGGAGTTGCCGTTCTTCGCAAGCCCGCCGCCGAAATCGCTCGACCGCAACGATTTTGCCGCACTGAAGCTCGGCGAGGTGCAGCCGGCCGACGGCGCCGCGACTCTGACCGCCTTCACTGCGGCGGCCATCGCCCGCATCATCCCGCTGCTGCCACGCAGGCCGCGAAGCTGGATCGTCTGCGGCGGCGGCGCCCGCAACCGGACCATGCTCCAGATGCTGCGGGAGCGCGTTGGGTCCGCCACTGTCGAGGCCGCCGAGACAGTCGGCTGGGCCTCCGACGCCATCGAGGCGCAGGCCTTCGGCTTCCTCGCCGCGCGCGGCCTGAAGGGCCTGCCGCTGTCGTATCCCGCTACCACGGGGGTGCCGATGCCGATGACGGGCGGGGTGATCGCGCGGCCTTGAGGTAATTCCTGGATTGATACCAGTCGATGCAAATGCATTGAACTTGACGAGTGCATGCAAATGCATCTATCTTGGATGCAGTTGCATCCAACCGTCGGGATCGTTGCCATGACCGCCTCACTCAAACTGATCAGCCACAAGCTTTGTCCATACGTGCAGCGCGCGGTGATCGCGCTCAAGGAAAAGGGCGTTCCGTTCGAGCGGGTCGACATCGATCTCGCCAACAAGCCGGACTGGTTTCTCAAACTGTCGCCGCTCGGCAAGGTGCCGGTGCTGGTCGTGACGGGCGAGAAGGGCGAGGTCGCGCTGTTCGAGAGCAACGTGATCTGCGAATACATCGAGGAGACGCAAGGCGGTGTGAAGCTGCATCCGGCGGATGCCTTGAAGCGTGCCGAGCACCGGGCCTGGATGGAGTTTGGTTCAGCAGTGCTCGGCGACCTCTGGGGGCTGGAGACCACGACGGACCCGGCGACCTTCGAGAGCAAGCGCCAGGCACTCGTGGCGAAGTTCGCGCGTGTCGAGGCCGCGCTCAGCGCAGGCCCATTCTTTGCGGGCGATACGTTCAGTCTCGTCGATGCAGTGTTCGCCCCCGTCTTCCGTTATTTCGACGTGTTCGATGAAGTGACCGAACTCGGCATCTTCAAGGATCTGCCGAAGGTGCGGGCGTGGCGCGCCGAGCTGGCGAAGCGTCCGAGCGTCCGCACTGCCGTGGGCGCCGACTATCCGCAATTGCTGCGCGCTTTCCTCGTGCGCCACGACGCGCATCTGCTCAAGCTTGCGGCCTGAGCCGACGCCGATGTCGCAGTCCATGGCTTGGCTGATGCTGGTGACCGCCGGCGCACTCGATGTCGGCTGGGCGATCTCGATGAAATACTCGGAGGGCTACACGCGCGCAGGCTGGAGCATCGTCTCGCTGGTGCTGCTCGCCGCCTTCGTTGTCCTGCTCGGGCGTGCCTTGAAGGTGCTCGAGGTGGGCGTCGCCTATTCGGTCTGGACCGGCATCGGCGCCGCCGGCACCTTCGTCATGGGCGTCGTGCTGTTCGGCGAGACCTTGAGCGCGATGAAGCTTGCGGGCATCGCGCTCGTCATGATGGGGATCGTTGCGCTCAAGCTGGCTTGAGCCGAGCTTAAGTTTCGTAGCCCGGATGGAGCGCAGCGCAATCCGGGGCCTTGTCTCGCGGATGGAGCTTGCCGGATTTCGCTTCGCTCCATCCGGGTTACAAGGCTCAGCGACGAGGCCTCAGCGCACGTTGGCGAGGCGCATGTCGAGATAGGCGGTGATGGTTTCCATCAGCGGCTCGAGCTTGGCGTCGAAGAAATGATTGGCGCCGGGGATGACCTGCTGGTCGATCACGATGCCCTTCTGCGTCTTCAGCTTCTCGACCAGCGTGTTGACGTCCTTGGGCGGCACCACCGCATCCTTCTCGCCATGCACGATGAGCCCCGAGGACGGGCAGGGTGCGAGGAACGAGAAGTCGTAGAGGTTGGCGGGCGGCGCGATCGAGATGAAGCCCTCGACCTCCGGACGGCGCATCAGCAGCTGCATGCCGATCCAGGCGCCGAAGGAGAAGCCGGCAACCCAGCACGCGCGGGCTTCGGGATTGATGGTCTGCGCCCAGTCGAGCGCCGCGGCCGCGTCCGACAATTCGCCGGTGCCGTGGTCGAACGAGCCCTGGCTGCGGCCGACGCCGCGGAAATTGAACCGCAGCACCGAGAAGCCGCGATGCGCGAACGCATAGTAGCACTGGTAGATGATCTGATGATTCATCGTGCCGTGAAACTGCGGATGCGGATGCAGGACCATCGCGATCGGCGCATTCTTCTGCTTGGCCGGATGGTAGCGGCCTTCGAGACGGCCGGCGGGGCCGGTGAAAATAACTTCAGGCATGATGATCTCTTGATTGATCCCTTGAAGACGATCTTCAACAATCAACCGATTGTGCGGATTTCATCGGCTGCTGGGCCGATCAAGCCGCGAATGGAAGGGTGGAGCGGCGCCCTCGGATGATGCGCGAGCGGCGCGCGGCGAACTGACGCGCGCGTTCTAACATGAGGCGAGGGTCAAAAAGCAAGCATCTTCGGCATCTCTCAACGAGCTCAAGAACTTAGCTGGTCGTGACGATGTCGTGAGCGCCCGGCGCATGTGCTCCTGCCGCTGTCGTTTAGCGGCAGGAGCTGATGATGTGGGCCGCAATGGAGCTCATTAGCCTCCGGCAAGTAACTGAATTACAACGTTTTTTCGTTCGTTCGGCGATCCGCGGGCGTTTCCCGTGATTGCCGCCCGGCCCCGAGCGAGACGACCGCCGGCCGGTAGCGGCGGCTGCCCCCAAGCGTCTGCCCGTTGTCGAAAGTGAGTTCGAAATCCCCAGATGGCCTGAGGTCGAGGCTGCTCACGCGGTCGAGATTGGCCAGCTTTGTGCGGTGGACCCGCACGATGCCAAGGCGCGACAACTCGCTCTCCGCCATTGCGAGCGTGCCACGGATCAGGTGCTGCGTGCCGTCAGCGAGGCTGTATTCGATATAATTACCGGCGGAGGCGACCCACAGGATATCGCGGGGCACGACGCGAATGCGGCTTGTGCCGTCTCTGAGCCAGATCAGATCGGGGGGCGGGGATCGTTGCGGGCCGGCCGGCGCGGGCGGGATCGACGTTGCAACGCTTTTCAGCTCGCGCCGGCTTTCGAGCAGCCAGAGCGTGCTGCCGATCAGGAACACGGCCACGCTGTCCTTGCGAAACTCGTACAGGACCGTCGCAAGCGAGAAATGGAAGTCATAGGCGCCTCCGGCAAGCCAGAGCGCGAGCTTCCGAATCCAGACCATGCCGGTGATGTGAAGGGCCGAGAAGCCGAGCAGGGCGGCGACGCCGATCCAGACCCGCATGAGGGCCCCGGCGCAACGCATCCGTCGCATCGCGAGCACGAGCATCGGCAGCAGCAGCAGGATCACGACGATGCTCGAGAGCTCCCAGAAAAGCCGCTTACCGACGTCGGAACTGTCGCCGCGCCAGGCGGCATCCTGCGCTCCGGAGAGTGCATTCACGATTCCGATCGCGAGCGAAACCGCGGCGATCGCGATGAACATCGTCCAATGATTGCCGCTGGCCCCCGAAGCCCCGCCGCTCGTCCCCGCGGGCGGCACTTCATCCCTTCGTTCCCTGTCCTGATCCCAAACCGGCTCGACGCGCTCGGTTTGTGAGGCATTTTCCGTGTCAGCCATGGCCGATGAACCGTATTTGGCATCCCCTCAAGGAGCAGAAAACCATGTCAACACCACTGCAACTCCCAACCGCGGAACGGCGGATCGACCTGGATTGGGTACGGATTTTAGCCTTCGGGCTTCTGATCTTCTATCACGTCGGCATGCTCTACGTGTCCTGGGGATTTCACATCAAGAGCGCGCACCGGCTGAGCTGGCTCGAGCCCCTGATGCTGGTCATCAATCCATGGCGGCTGTCGCTGTTGTTTCTGGTGTCCGGCGCCGCCACTCGTTTCATGCTGGGCAAGTACAATTTCGGTGCCTTCGTCCGCACGCGCTCGGCACGGCTCCTGATCCCACTGATCTTTGGCATGTTCGTGATCGGGCCGCCGCAGTCCTACCTCCAGATCGTTGAGAGCTTCGGTTACCCTGCCGGCTTCGCCGATTTTTACGTCCGGCACTATCTGGCGTTCGGAGCGCAATTCTGCCCGAACCCCTGCATTGTGCTGCCGACCTGGAACCATCTCTGGTTCGTGGTCTACCTGTGGGTCTACACTGTCGCGCTGACGGGCGTGCTCTGGCTGTGGCCCATGCTGGCCGATCAGGTCGGTGCGAGACTGGCTGTCCTGCTCGCCGGGCCCGGGCTGCTGGTCCTGCCGTGCGTTTTGTTTGCGGCTTGGCGCTTGTTCCTGTTTCCGGCCTTTCCGTCGACGCACGCGCTGTTCGGCGACTGGTACAACCATGCGGACCATGCGACCGCGTTCCTGATCGGCTTCCTGCTGGCGAAAGAGGGCAACATCTGGCGCGACACCGAACGTCAGCGCTGGATCGCGCTCGCCCTTGCCGCAGGCCTGTTCGTTGTGTTCATTCTGCTTCGTGCCGGCCTGTTCGAGACATCGATGCTGAGGTGGTTCGCGGGCTTGGCATATGGTTGTTATCAATGGCTGGCGATGGCCGCTGTGCTGGGCTTTGCGCGCCGCCACTTCACCGCCGATGGCGCCGCGCGCCGGTACCTGACCGATGCCATCTTTCCCTATTACATTGTGCACCAGACCGCGATCATCATGATCGCGCACGCACTCAAGGGCAGCGATTTGTCCGCCGGAAGCGAGGGCTTCATCGTCATTGCCTGCACAGCGGTCACCTGCGTGGTTACTTACGAGGTGGTACGGCGGATCGCCTGGTTGAGGCCGCTGTTCGGTTTGCGGATCGAGCGGTGCCGCGCAGCCGCGACCGCGCAGCAGCAGGCGGCCTGATGCGAATCGGCTTCCGATTGGCGCGAGGACAAAAGGTGCTAAGAGGGCGACATGCCGACCCGTGTCTATCTCGACTGGAATGCGACCACGCCGCTGCGCTCCCAGGCGCGAGCGGCGATGGTCGCGGCCTGGGAGCTGATCGGCAACCCGTCCTCGGTTCATGCCGAGGGGCGGGAGGCACGTCGGCTCGTCGAGGCAGCCCGGTCTACGCTTGCCGAAGCCGTCGGGGCGCTGCCCCGGAATGTCGTGTTCACCTCGGCGGGAACAGAGGCCAATGCGCTTGCGCTATCGCCGGGCCTGCGGGGGGCGTCTGGCGGGCCTGTCGAGCGGCTTCTGGTCTCGGCTGTCGAGCATGCTTCGGTGCTGGCGGGCGGCCGGTTCCCGGCGGATAAGATCGGTCAGATCAGGGTCACGCGCCCCGGCGTGATCGACCTTGACCATTTGAAGGCGCTGCTCGGCGACGGCCCGCCGGCGCTGGTTTCTATCATGGCGGCCAACAACGAGACGGGCGCGCTGCAGCCTATCGCCGAGGCCGCGGCAATCGTTCACGAGGGTGGCGGCCTGCTGCACGTCGATGCAATCCAGGCGCTTGGAAAAGTCCTTTTTAATATCAAGGTGATCGGCGCAGACCTTGCGACCTTTTCTGCACACAAGATCGGCGGCCCCAAGGGTATCGGCGCGTTGGTTGTGGCCGAGGGTGTGGCCGGACTTGAGCCGGTGCTGCGGGGCGGCGGGCAGGAGCTGAACCGGCGCGCCGGAACCGAGAATGTCGCCGGCATAGCCGGCTTCGGGGCAGCGGTGCGGGTTGCCCTTGAGGCTTTGCCGGAGGATGCGGAACGGATGGCAAGCCTAAGAGATCGCTTGGAAAATGGCATTCGCTCCATGGCCGGCGCAACGGTCTTCTCGAGTGAAGTCAGGCGGTTGCCAAATACCGTTCTTTTCACGGCTCCCGGCTTGAAAGCCGAGACCGCGGTGATCGGTTTCGACCTCGAAGGTGTCGCGGTGTCCTCGGGATCTGCCTGTTCCTCGGGCAAGGTGCAGCCGTCCCACGTGTTGTCGGCAATGGGGTATGATCCGACCGTCGCCCAAGGAGCGGTGCGTCTTAGTCTGGGCTGGTCCACGGGGCCGGATGACATCAACAGGGCGTTAGAGGCTTGGCGAAAGCTCGGTAATACCCTACTTAAGGGATAAGCGATGAAACACGGCTTGAATGGTTCTAAGCACGTGCGTCCCGCCAAGAAACATCGTAATAGTCGTCCGAGTTTGATGATCCACCGCGGTCCTTGAAACCGCGAGCGGAGGATAGAATGCCAGCCGTGCAAGAGACGGTCGAGCGCGTGAAGCGCATCGACGTCGATCAGTATCGTTATGGGTTTGAGACCCTGATCGAGTCCGACAAGGCCCCCAAGGGGCTGTCGGAAGAGACCGTCAAGTTCATCTCCGAGAAGAAGAACGAACCCGCCTGGATGCTCCAGTGGCGGCTCGAAGCCTATCGGCGCTGGCTGACCATGACCGAGCCGACCTGGGCCCGCGTCGACTATCCCAAGATCGACTTCCAGGATCTCTATTACTATTCGGCGCCGAAGCCGAAGAAGACGATCACCTCGCTCGATGAGATCGATCCCGAGATTCTCAAGACCTACGAGAAGCTCGGCATTCCGCTGCGGGAAGTCGCCATGCTCGAAGGCGTCGAACCCAAGCCCGGCGAGGAAGATCCTAACCGGCGCAAGATCGCGGTCGACGCCGTCTTCGATTCGGTCTCGGTTGCGACCACCTTCAAGGCGGAGCTGAAGAAGGCCGGCGTGATCTTCATGCCGATCTCGGAGGCGATCCGCGAGCATCCCGAGCTGGTGCAGAAATATCTGGGATCTGTGGTTCCGACGTCGGACAATTTCTATGCGACGCTGAACTCGGCTGTGTTCTCGGACGGTTCGTTCGTCTACGTGCCGCCGGGCGTGCGCTGCCCGATGGAGCTGTCCACCTACTTCCGCATCAACGAGCGCAATACCGGCCAGTTCGAGCGCACGCTGATCATCGCCGACAAGGGCTCCTACGTCTCCTATCTCGAGGGCTGCACCGCGCCGCAGCGCGACGAGAACCAGCTGCATGCGGCCGTGGTCGAACTCGTCACCCACGACGACGCCGAGATCAAATATTCGACGGTGCAGAACTGGTATCCCGGCAACTCCGAAGGCAAGGGCGGCATCTACAATTTCGTCACCAAGCGTGGCGACTGCCGCGGCAACAACTCCAAGATCTCCTGGACCCAGGTCGAGACCGGTTCGGCGATCACCTGGAAGTATCCGAGCTGCATTCTCCGCGGCGACAATTCCCGTGGTGAGTTCTATTCGATCGCGATCTCAAACGGCTACCAGCAGGTCGACTCGGGCACCAAGATGATCCATCTCGGCAAGAACACGTCGAGCCGCATCATCTCGAAGGGCATCGCGGCCGGGAGGTCGCAGAACACCTATCGCGGCCTCGTCACGGCGCATCGCAAGGCGACCGGCGCTCGCAACTTCACCGCCTGCGATTCGCTGTTGATCGGCGACAAATGCGGCGCGCACACCGTGCCCTATATCGAAGCCAAGAACTCCTCGGCGACGTTCGAGCACGAGGCCACCACGTCGAAGATCTCCGAGGACGTGCTGTTCTACTGCATCCAGCGCGGCCTCACCCAGGAAGAAGCTGTCGGCCTCGTCGTCAACGGCTTCGTCAAGGACGTGCTGCAGCAACTGCCGATGGAATTCGCGGTGGAAGCGCAGAAGCTGATCTCGATCTCGCTCGAGGGGAGCGTCGGCTAACGCTGACCTCATCCTGAGGAGGCCGCGTAAGCGGCCGTCTCGAAGGATGGATACGGAAAGATAGTGGCCTCAATCCTTCGAGACGCGCCTGCGGCGCTGCTCAGGATGAGGAGATAGATGGAAACAAGATAATGGCTTTGCTTGAAGTGAAAGACTTGAAGGTTCGTGTCGAGGAGCGTGAGATCCTCCATGGGCTGACGCTGACCGTGAACGAGGGCGAGATCCACGCGATCATGGGGCCGAACGGCTCCGGCAAATCGACCCTGTCCCACGTCATCGCTGGCAAGCCCGGTTACGAGGTCACCGACGGCGAGATCCTGTTCAAGGGCGAAGATCTGCTCGCGATGGCCCCGAACGAGCGCGCGGCCAAGGGCGTGTTCCTGGCGTTCCAGTATCCAGTCGAGATCCCCGGCGTCTCCACCATGAACTTCCTGCGCACCGCGCTGAACGCGCAGCGCAAGGCGCGCGGCGAGGGCGAATATTCGACCCCCGACTTCCTGAAGAAAGTTCGCGAAGTCTCGAAGTCGCTGAACATCCCGCAGGACATGCTCAAGCGCGGCGTCAATGTCGGCTTTTCCGGCGGCGAGAAGAAGCGCAACGAGGTGCTGCAGATGGCGCTGTTCGAGCCCAGCCTGTGTATCCTCGACGAGATGGATTCCGGCCTCGACATCGACGCGCTGCGGATTGCGGCCGACGGCGTCAACGCGCTGCATTCGCCCAAGCGCGCCATGGTCGTCATCACCCATTATCAGCGGCTGCTCAACTACATCGTGCCTGACGTCGTGCACGTGATGTCGAAGGGCCGTGTCGTGAAGAGCGGCGGCAAGGAATTGGCGCTGGAGCTGGAAGCGTCCGGCTATGCCCAGTTCGAGGACGCCGCGTAAGGATTGTTTGAGATGAACGTTGCTGTGGCAAAGACCGGGAACGGCCGCGCGGTGAGCGATCTCTTCGCCAGCGCCGAAGGCCGTCTGCCGGGTTCGCCTTCCGTGATCGCAGCGCGCCACGAGGCGTTCGAGACCTATGAGCGTCTCGGCCTGCCGCACCGCCGGATCGAGGAGTGGAAGTACACCGATCTGCGCGCGCTGGTCGGTGAGGTGCTGCCGCTCGCGGCTGCGCCTGATGCGGCTGCGTTGAAGCGCGCCGCGGACGCGGTGAAGGCGCATGCGATCGCGGGTGCCCGCAAGCTGGTGCTGGTCGATGGCGTGTTCGCTCCCGATCTCTCCGACGTCAAGGCGCTCGCCTCCGAGGCGAGCTTTAAGACATTCCGGGAGACGCTGGAGAAGGATTCCGGGCTGCTGAAGACTGCAGCTACCGATGCTGTGATCGCGCTGAACGCCGCGATGGCGACCGACGGTGTCGTGCTTGATATCGCCGACGGCACGCAGCTGTCCGCACCAATCCAGATCATTCACATCGCGACCGCTGCTTCGGCATCAACGTTCACCCGCTCGCAGGTCGCGGTCGGGAAGGGCGTTCGTGCCACCATCATCGAGAGCTTTGTGGCGGCCGGCGCCAAGGCTTACCAGGTCAGCGATGCCGTCATCCTCTCCGTCGGCGACAACGCCGACGTCGCGCATATCCGCCTGATGGATGATTCACCAGATGCGGTGAACATCACCTCGCAATTCGTCACGGTCGGTGCGAACACGAAACTGAATTTCTTCAACATGACCACCGGTGCTGCGGTCAGCCGCCTGCAAGGTTTCATCACGCTGGCAGGCGAGGGCAGCGAGCTCTCCGTCAACGGCGTGAACCTGTTGCAGAAGACCGAACATGGTGACACCACCCTGGTCGTCGACCACGCCGTGCCGAATTGTGTGAGCCGCGAGGTCTTCCGTGCCGTGATCGACGATCGTGCGCACTCGGTGTTCCAGGGCCGCATCATCGTTCGTCCCGACGCGCAGAAGACCGACGGCAAGATGATGATCCGGGCGCTGCTGCTCTCGGACGAAGCCGAGGCCGACAACAAGCCCGAGCTCGAGATCTTTGCTGACGACGTCTCCTGCGGCCACGGCGCCACCGCCGGTGCGCTCGACGACAGCCTGCTGTTCTATCTGAAGGCGCGCGGCCTGCCGGAGAAGCAGGCCCAGGCGCTGCTGATCCAGGCTTTCGTCGGAGAGGCGATCGAGCAGATCGCCGACGATGATCTGCGCGAGCACGTGATCGGCATTGCCGAGCGCTGGCTGGAGCGGCGCCAATGAGCACGCATCCGGCAGTCAAGAACGGCGCCTACGACGTTGCGCGCGTGCGCGAGGATTTCCCCGCGCTGGCCATGCAGATCTACGGCAAGCCGCTGGTCTATCTCGACAACGCTGCATCTGCACAGAAGCCGAGCGCCGTGCTCGATCGCATGACGCAGGCCTATACCTCCGAATACGCCAACGTGCATCGCGGCCTGCATTACCTCGCCAATGCCGCGACCGAAGCCTATGAGGGCGGCCGCATCAAGGTGGCGCAGTTCATCAACGCTGCCCGGACCGAGGAAGTGATCTTCACCCGCAACGCGACCGAGGCGATCAATCTCGTCGCCTCGTCCTGGGGCGAGCCGAACATCAAAGAAGGCGACGAGATCGTCATCTCGATCATGGAGCACCACTCCAACATCGTGCCCTGGCATTTCCTCAGGGAACGCCATGGCGCCGTGATCAAATGGGCGCCGGTCGACGACGAGGGCAATTTCCTCATCGATGAATTCGAAAAGCTGCTGACGTCGAAGACCAAGCTGGTCGCGATCACCCAGATGTCGAACGCGCTCGGCACCATCGTCCCGGTCAAGGACGTCGTGAGGATCGCCCACGCCCGCGGCATTCCCGTGCTGGTCGACGGCAGCCAGGGCGCGGTGCATCTGCCCGTCGACGTCCAGGACCTCGGCTGCGACTTCTACGTCTTCACCGGCCACAAGGTCTATGGTCCGACCGGCATCGGCGTGCTCTGGGCCAAGTACGACCACCTCGTCGCGATGCGCCCGTTCAACGGCGGCGGCGAGATGATCCGCGAGGTCTCGCGCGACGTCGTCACTTATGGCGATCCCCCGCACAAATTCGAGGCCGGCACGCCCGCGATCGTCGAGGCGGTCGGGCTTGGCGCCGCCATCGACTACGTCAATTCGGTCGGCAAGGAGCGCATCGCCGCGCACGAGCACGATCTCGTCACCTACGCCCAGGACAAGCTGCGCGAGATCAACTCGCTGCGGCTGATCGGCACGGCGCGGGGCAAGGGCCCGGTGATCTCCTTCGAGCTCAAGGGCGCGCACGCCCATGACGTCGCCACCGTGATCGACCGCCAGGGCATCGCCGTGCGCGCCGGCACCCATTGCGTGATGCCGCTTTTAGAGCGGTTCAACGTCACAGCCACATGCCGGGCGTCTTTCGGCATGTATAATACGCGGGAAGAAGTCGATCATCTGGCACAGGCGCTGTTGAAGGCGCGGGATTTGTTCGCATGAGTGACACGGCCGAAATCAAAGCCAATCCGATGGAAACCCGGTCGGCGCTGCCGCCTGAAGAGACCGAGCGTTTGACCACCGAGATCATCGCCGGGCTCAAGACCGTGTTTGATCCGGAGATCCCGGCCGACATCTACGAGCTCGGCCTGATCTACAAGGTCGAGATCAAGGACGATCGCTCGGTCGACGTGCAGATGACGCTGACGACGCCGAATTGTCCGGCCGCCGGTGAGCTGCCGACCATGGTCGAGAACGCGGTCGCCAGTGTTCCCGGCGTCGGCGTGGTCGACGTCAAGGTGGTCTGGGAGCCGGCCTGGACGCCAGAACGCATGAGCGACGAGGCCCGCCTCGTGCTCAACATGTGGTGACGCGTAACCTGCTTTCGATCCTTGGCATTGAATTCGCTCGGCAACGGACCACATCACTGACATGACACAGATATCGTCGGGCTCGACACCAGCATCCACTCCAAAGCCGCGGCGGCCCCGCCCGCAGGTGATGCGGCTGACGGACGCTGCTGCCCAGCGCATCAGCGAGCTGACCCAGCGGGCCGATTCGGAGATCGTGGGCCTGCGCGTCGGCGTCAAGAACGGCGGCTGTGCCGGACAGTCCTACACTGTCGAATACGCCCACGATGTCCGCCCGACCGACGAGGTCGTCGAGGACAAGGGCGTCAAGATCCTGGTCGATCCGAAGGCCGTGCTGTTCCTGCTCGGAACCGAGATGGACTACAAGGCCGACAAGATGCAGGCCCAGTTCGTCTTCAACAACCCCAACCAGATCTCCGCCTGCGGCTGCGGCGAGTCGGTCGAGCTGCGCCCGGCGCAGATCGACGGGTAGCCCGTTTCTCGCAAATTACTCCGCTGTCGTCCTGGCGAAGGCCAGGACCCATACCGGGTGATCTCGCGGTGATCGTCGGTGCCAATACCGACGCTGGCACGACCGGCAGTCTTCGCTAAACTCCCTCCTGTGGTGATGGGTCCTGGCTTTCGCCAGGACGACGACAGGGAAACAGTTCAGCCATGGACCGCGAATTCCTGATCGACCTGTTCGCCGATTTCGGCCCCGTCGCCATTCGGAAAATGTTTTCCGGCTACGGCATCTCCGCCGACGGCATCAATTTCGCGCTGTCCCTGCGTGCCGGCCTGTTTTTCCGCGCCGACGAGATGACCATCCCGGACTATGAGGCGGAAGGCTCGAAGCCATTCCAGTACTCGACCCGCGCCAAGACGGTGCTGGTGAACTCCTACTGGGAGCTGCCGGCCCGCCTGTTCGACGATTCCGCGGAACTTGCGCAATGGGCGAGGGCCGCGCTCGCCGCCGCCCAGCGCGCCAAGGTGAAGAAGCGGCCCAAGGCTAAGAAGGCGGTAAAGAAGCCAGCGAACCAGCCGGCGAAGAAGGTCGCCAAGCCTGCTAAAGCGGCGAAGAAAGTCGGCAAGAAGAGCCCGGCCCGCGAGCGCGCCACGCGAAGGGCTTGAGGTTCACTCCACGGCCTTGGTCAGCCCAACCCGCATGTCCTTGGCGGTGAAGACGCAGATGCCGTCGGCAAGCACGCGACCGTCGGCAATTCCGAGCACCAGCTTGCCGCGCCGGACCATCCGCATGGCGACCTCGTAGCGCACGCGTTGCGCGTTCGGGGTGACCTCGCCCGTGCACGCGACTTCGCCGACGCCGATGGCGCGGCCCTTGCCCGGCGAGCCCGACCATCCCAGCCAGTAGCCGACCATCTGCCACATGGCATCCAGCCCCAGAGAGGCCGGCATCGTCGCGTCGCCGCGATAGTGGCAATCGAAGAACCAATGGCCCGGGGCGATGTCGAGCTCGCCGACGATGTGGCCCTTGCCGAACTCGCCGCCGTCCAGGCTGATCTCCGTGATGCGATCCATCATCAGCATCGGCGGCGCCGGCAATTGCGCATTGCCCGGGCCGAAATAGCCGCCCTCGCTCGATCTCAGTAGCTCGTCCCTGGTGTAGGACGGTTGCGGTGCGTGAAAATCATGCGGGTTGGGCAAGACGACAAGTCCTCCGGATGCTCGCAGTCGCGCGCCTCGAGACGGCGACGGAGATGTCGTTTGTCAGGGCAGAATGTCAAGCGTCGGTGGCGATGCGCAGCTTCGGCGTCACGCCACCCGGTTGTGCGTCTCGACCGCGAATTCCGGGTCGGCCTCGCAGATCACGCGGTTGCGGCCGTTCCGTTTGGCGGCGTAGAGACAGGCATCCGCCCGTTCGATCAGCGCATCGGTGTCGTCGCCCTGCTTGAGCATGGAGACGCCGACGGAGACGGTGACGCGGCCGAGGATTTCGCCGGTGGACTTCTTTTTCAATTCCTTGGCCATCACCGCGCGGCGGATGTGATCGGCCACCGTCAGAGCCTGGCGCAGCGCGGTGTTGGGCAGCACGACCGCGAATTCCTCACCGCCATAGCGCGCGGTAATGTCCTGGCCCTTGATGGTCTGCTTCAGGGACAGACCGACCAGCCGCAGCACCTGGTCGCCGGTGAGATGGCCGTAGGAATCGTTGAACGACTTGAAATGATCGATGTCGACCAGCAGCAGCGACAGCGGCTCGCCGGAGGCGAGCGCGCCTTGCACGGCCATGTCGATCATGCGATCGAAATATTTGCGGTTGCCGAGCCCCGTCAGCGGATCGGTCAGGCTCTCGGCGCGGATCGCCTCCAGGCTCTGCTGGAGGTTGCTGATCTCGCTCTTCGAGAGAGTCAGCCGGTCTTCCAGCGCCTTGTTGGTCTCGCGCATCTCGTTGGTGGAACGCAGCAGCGTCTCGACGATCGACTTGATCTGCTCGCGGCTCTTGGCCGATGACAGCTTTTCGGTCGCGCCCGACAGGCTGGCATCGTAGGAGCCGGTCATCCCAAGCGCGTGGCCGAGAACCTTCATCACGTCGTCGATCTCGCCGATGACGCGCGCGCCGACCTTGTCGATGCGGTCGGTGGTCTTGATGTGGGAGAGATAGGTCTCGTAGATCTGATCGAGATCGGCTTCGGTCAGCTTGCCGCTCCGCGCCAGCGTCTCGTTGATGATCTTGTTGAGCGGGGCGTTGTAGCCGGTGGCGTAGACGAACCAGATCTCGTAATTGCGGGGAATTGCCGTCTGCCGTAGCGATCGGATTTGACCGAGCGCTACCTCGGCGAACGCCATCGTGCGTTCGTGTTCGTCGAGCACCTTGACCACGGAACATACCCCACAACGATCGGCGCGCCGTCGACCGCAGCAATACTTAAATTATGTTCGTAGGCTAACGGACGATCGTGAACGCCCCGTAAATATACGTCCACGAATGCATCCGAAAAAGTGCGCGCCGGCTTTATTCAACCAAAGCCGGGCGCGCACCGCGCTTCAGGCACCGGCGGGGGAGCGAACCGGCCGCAGCAGAAAGGCCGGCAGATGCGAGTGGTCGCCCGGCTCGCTGTCGGCCTCGCGTTGACGGCGCGGCTCGGGACGGCCGATCGACGGCACATGCGACGGATTGGGCTGCTGGCGCGCACCGTCACGCGGCTCGGATGATGGCTTGGCTTCACGCGGCGGCCTGGCTTCACGCGGAGGTCTTGCTTCACGCGAAGGCCTGGCCTCGCGCGCGGGCCTTGCTTCGGAAGCGGGCCTTGCCTCGGGAGCGGACCGTGCTTCGGCTGAAGGCTGTGCCTCGCCACGCGGTTCGTGGCTGCGCTCACGATCGCGACCGCGCTGCGGCTTGCCGCGTCCGCCGCGTGAACGTTCACGGCCGCGCTGCTCGCGCGGACGCTCGCTCGAATCGGAAGCGTCGGTGCGGACTTCGAAATCGCCTTCGGCGCGTGGAATGGTCTGGCCGATCAGCTTCTCGATCGCGACCATCGACTTCTGGTCGAGCGGCGTGACGAGCGAGATCGCCATGCCGGACCGGCCTGCGCGACCGGTGCGGCCGACGCGGTGGACATAATCGTCGGGATGGTGGGGAACGTCGAAATTGAAGACGTGGCTGACCTCGGGGATGTCGAGGCCGCGGGCGGCGACGTCGGATGCGACCAGCAGGGGCAGCTCGCCCTTGCGGAACTGCTCGAGTGCCGCCGTGCGGGCCGACTGGTCCATGTCGCCGTGGAGCGCGCCGACGCTGAAGCCGTGCTTTTGCAGCGATTTGTGAACGACGGCGACCTCGCGTTTGCGATTGCAGAAGATGATCGCGTTCTGGAGATCCTTGGCCTCGCGCAGCAATCGGCGAAGCAGCTCGCGCTTCTCGTGCGCCTCGCGCCCGGCCGGGACCTGACACTGCGTAACGGTCACAGCGGTGGTGGCGGGCTTCGATACCTCGACCTTCTGCGGATTGTGCAGGAAGGTTTCGGTGATGCGGCGGATCTCCGGCGGCATGGTCGCCGTGAAGAACAGGGTCTGCCGCGTGAACGGGACCAGCTTGCAGACGCGCTCGATGTCGGGAATGAAGCCCATGTCCAGCATGCGGTCGGCTTCGTCGATGACGAGCAGCTCGACACCGGTGAGGAGCAGGCCGCCGCGCTCCGTGTGGTCGAGCAGGCGGCCGGGAGTGGCGATCAGGACATCGACGCCGCGCGTCAGCTTGGCATCCTGGTCGCCGAAGGAAACGCCGCCGATCAGGAGGGCGACGTTGAGTTTCTGGCCCGCGCCGTAGCGGTCGAAGTTTTCCTTCACCTGCGCCGCGAGTTCGCGGGTCGGCTCTAGGATCAGGGTGCGCGGCATGCGCGCCCGAGCGCGGCCCTTCTCGAGAATGGTGAGCATCGGCAGCACGAAGGCCGCGGTCTTGCCAGTGCCGGTCTGGGCGATGCCGAGCACGTCCTTGCGAGCGAGGACGTGAGGGATCGCCTGTTCCTGAATGGGGGTGGGGGTGGTGTAACCGGTGGCCGCCACTGCGGCGAGGACTTTTTCGGATAGTCCGAGATGGGTAAAAGACATTGAGCCTCTGGTCGAAACCGCCGTTCGGAATCGAGGGTAATAAGGCTGTCGCGTTCCACCCCGAAACGGCGCGCTCTCAAAGAAGCTGGGGGTGCTGACTCACGCGAACAAAGCGCCAGGCTCAGGAATCGCTCTTCGATCTGAGCCGCGTCGCCACGGAACATAGGCGGGAATCGGCCAAAGTCAATGGAGCAGGCGCGGGAAGGCCCTAAAAAACCTGAGGTTTTCGCCCAAATAGCGGGCGCGGCTGCAGTTTTCCGCCCAATCGTGCGATCGGCCGGGGCTGCCCAAACGTCGGCTAACGCCCCTCCGGCCTCTGCGCGCGGAAGTCGCCGGGGGCCATCCCGTAGGCGGCGTTGAAGACCCGGTAATAGGTCGCGAGGCTGTCGAAGCCGCAGGAGGTCGCGATGTCGGCGATCAACCGGTCCGGGGCTTCGCGCATCAAGCGGCGGCTCTGGTTCAGGCGTTCGTCGGTCACGATTTGCGAGAAACTCCTGGCGGCGCCTTCGAACAACATATGCAGGTGACGCACGGAGACGCCGAGTAGGTCGGCCACCATGGTCGGCGCCAGATTTGGGTCTTGCAGGTGACGCGCGATCAGGCGCCGTGCGTGCGAGAGCCGGGCGGTCCGCAGCGCGGCCTGCCCGAGGCGGCTGCCGGGCCGCACGATGCCGCGCTCGATCAGCGCCAGATGGGCTAAAGCCTCGACGAGGGAAGCGGCATCGGCGGCGCCGTCATCACCCGCGGCAACCTCGCCGAGATCGGCGAAGCAGGCGTCGAGCAGGGGCTTCAATCCGGGATCGTCGAACGTCCGAGGCGCAAGCTCGCGCATGCGCTTGTCCTGCGTGGAGAGGCCGCTCAAGGGAATCTTCAGGATCCGCAGGTGGAAGCCTCCCGCGCCCAGCGGTGCCGCGCGATAGGGCTGGTCGGTATGGCTGGTCGCGAAGCTGCCATTGGCGATCGTGAAGTCGCTGCCGCGCATGCCGCCGAACCAGGCGCCGCTCCCGAGCTGCTGATAGACGCAGAGGCTGTCGCCCGGCGCGTCAGCGATGTCGGTCATGCTGCGCTCGACCGTGTAGTGCGAGGCCTTCAGTTCGACGAGGCCGGCTCCGCCAAGCTGGTGCAGCGAGAATTCGCCGAAGAAGTCCGCGCGGCGTTCGCGCTCGAGTTCGACGGTGACGCCGAACAGGCCCTTGGCGCGCACCTCGCGCCAAAAGTCGAAGCGGTCGTGCGGCTCGACCTCGTCGGTGCACCAACAATACACAGCGGCCCCCACTTCCAGCGGAATTGCCCACAAGAATTGACCGAGAAAAAGCAAATTCCGGTGGCATCTACCATAGCTGGACGACAGACCTGAGTCCTCAGGGCTGTTGAACCAGCGATGTGGCTGGGCCGACTATCACATCAACGACGCGGTTCCCATGAACCGCTGTTCGAGGGAACCGGCGTGGGGCCGTTCTTGAGGGATTTTCGATGACGCGTCGGCTTTTCAGAGTACTGGCAGCGCTTGGCCTCGCGGCCGGCCTCAGCGGTTTCGCGCTTCCCGCCTGTGCCGAGAAGCGCGTTGCGCTCGTCGTCGGCAACAACGACTACAGGAACGTTCCAAAGCTGCTCAAGGCGGTCAACGACGCCCGCACCATGGGCGATACGCTGAAGCAGCTCGGCTTCTCGGTGATGGTCGCTGAAAACCAGAGCCGGCAGCAATTTTCAGAGACGCTGCTCGCGTTCGATCGGACGATCGAGCCCGGCGACACCGCGTTCTTCTTCTATGCCGGCCACGGCTTCGAGATCGCTGGCCAGAACTATCTGCTGCCGACGGACGTGCCGGCGGCGACGGAAGGGCAGGAAGAGCTGGTGCGTGACGCCTCCATCCTGGCCGATCGCATCGTCGAGCGCCTCCAGAACAAGAAGGCGCGAACCTCGATCCTGGTGTTCGACGCCTGCCGCAACAACCCGTTCGAGCGCAAGGGTACCCGCGCCGTCTCCGGTGGTGGCGGGCTTGCCCCGATGGTGCAGCTGCCCGAAGGCGTGTTCTCGGTCTTCTCGGCCGGCCCGCGCCAGACCGCGCTCGACCGCCTCTCCAACGACGACGCCAATCCCAATTCAGTGTTCACGCGCACCTTCGCCAAGGAACTGCTCCAGCCCGGCGAGAACCTGGTGCAAGTGGCGCAGCGTACGCGCCGTCTCGTCAGCGAGATGGCCGACACCGTCAAGCACAGGCAGGTGCCGGTCTATTTCGATCAGATGGTCGACGACGTCTTCCTCAGCGGCATCGCCAAGGATGCCGCCCCGCGCCCGGCCGACCCACCGGCGCAGAAGCTCGCGGCGCTGCCACCGGTCTCAGTGCCGCGCGTGCCGAAGGAGGAGACCACCAACGCGCCGATCGCGAGCTTCTCGCGCCACAATGGCGGCTGGAGCGTGGTGTTTTCCTTTGCCGATCCGACGCTCGGCGTTTCCTGGCGCATGGCCGGCAATGGCGACTTCCGCGAAACCGGCTTCATCGATACGCTCGACCCGCGTACGCGCAAGAGGATGCCGAACCCGTCGATCGAATTGCCGCCGGACGCGCAGGCCGGCACCATCGAGGTCCGCTATGTCGACCAGTCCGGTGATATGCAAGGCCCGTTCCCGATCAGGTTCGATCCCGAGGCCGCGCTGATCCGCGACCAGCGCAAGATCCTCGACATGACCGCGACGAGCTGGCTGTCGTTCCGCGAGTTCAACGGGCTGCTGGTCTACTACACGCACCTCGTGTCCTATCGCTGCGCCATCCGCGAGGTGCGCATCGGCATCGACACCGCCGTTCCGAACCAGGTGTTGAAGATGCCCGGCTGCGACATGCGCGATCCCAGCGCGATCAGCGCCGGCATGCCGCTCTACATGAAGCTCGCGCCGGCAACGCAGTTCATCTCGGTGGAGTTGACCTATCGCGACGGCAGCGTGTCGGAGATCAAGAGCTTCCGCAGCGCGAACCGCAGCAACAACTGAGGTGTCGAGCGGGCCGCGTCCGCCGCAGCCATTCGCGGCGCTTCCTGATGAAGCGCTTGACGGCCTCGATCAAGGGCGGAGTCAGCGAGAAGAACGCGCCCATCGCGATCGAGGCGATGACGCGGCGCAGCAGGAGCTTCTCCTACTCCTCGTACGGGTAGCCGTTCTGCTCGATGCGCACCGGCGCAAGCGGCGGCCTGCGCGGTGCGATCATGATCAAGACGAAAAGCACGTTGATCAGGATCCAGACGCCGAGCAGTATGAGGATTGTCTGCACTGCAATTTCCTCAATGAGTCGGAATTGGCGACAAGGCTAACGGCCATTCACAACTGCGGCAAATGATTCTTGCTTGCTGCACTGCACAGAAACATTGACCCCTAGATGAGGACCGGCCGTGAAACCCGATACGCCGCAGAATCCCCAAGGCGCTTCGCTGAAAGTGCGGTGTTGCATCGTCGGCGGCGGACCGGCGGGCATGATGCTCGGCTATCTCCTGGGGCGCGCCGGCATCGATGTCGTGGTGCTGGAGAAGCATGCGGATTTCTTCCGCGACTTCCGCGGCGACACCGTGCATCCCTCGACGCTCCAGGTGATGGACGAACTCGGCCTGATCGACGGATTCCTGAAGCTGCCGCATCAGCGCTTGCAGAAGATGGACGGCCTGTTCGGCGGTACCCCCGTTCGCATCGCCGATCTCAGCCGCCTCCGCACCAAGTACCCCTTCATCGCCTTAATGCCGCAATGGGATTTCCTGAATTTCCTGCGCGAGGCCGGCCAGCGCTTCGCCTCGCTGAAGGTGATGATGAACACCGAGGCGGTCGATCTGATCCGCCACGGCGAGACCATCGCCGGCGTGCGAGCGAATACGCCTGACGGCATCGTGGACATCGAAGCCGATCTCACCATCGCCTGTGACGGCCGGCATTCGAGCGTGCGCCAGCATTCCGGCCTCGAGGTCGAGGAGATCGGCGCGCCAATGGACGTGCTGTGGTTCCGCGTCGGACGCAAGGCGAACGAAACCGAGAACCTGTTCGCTCGCGTCGAGCCCGGCAAGATGATGATCACCTTCGACCGCGGCGACTACTGGCAGTGCGCCTATGTCATCGCCAAGGGACAATACGACGCGGTGAAGGCGAGGGGATTGCAGGCGCTGCTCGACGACGTCGTCCGCATGGCGCCGATCCTGAAGGGCGGCATTGCCGATGTGAAGAGTTTCGACGACGTCAAGCTGCTCACCGTCGCGATCAACCGCCTGCCGCGCTGGACGCGGCCGGGCCTGCTTCTCATCGGCGACGCCGCACATGCGATGTCGCCGGTCGGCGGCGTCGGCGTCAATCTCGCCGTGCAGGATGCGGTCGCGACCGCAAACCTGCTAGCGGACAAGCTGCAGCGCGCCTGCCCGTCGGAGAACGAACTCGATGCTGTGCGCCGTCGCCGCGAATTCCCGGTGAAGATGACGCAACGAATGCAGATGATCGTGCAGAACAACATCATCAGCGGCGCCTTGCAGGGTGGCGACCGGCCGCTGAAAGTGCCGCTGGTCCTGCGCCTCATCACCGCGCTGCCGTGGCTCCAGGGCATTCCGGCGCGCCTGCTCGCCCTTGGCGTCCGGCCCGAGCACGTGCAGTCGAAGGCTGCGCCGGCACGGTAGCGCAAGGACTTGGTAGGGATAACGCTGCGTTAAATCGCGGTCGACGCGTTGCCCGCGTGCAACAGCGCAAACGGATTGAAGGCGCGCTGCTTGCCAATCCGACATCTTAACTGTCTTGATTCAAATTTGAGTAAGACCTGCGTGTGAGCGTGCACCCATCAAAGGACACGGGGTGTACCATGCGTAACAAGTTGATTGCCGCCTTCGCCTGCACGACCGCTCTGGTTTCGACCGGCGCCGCTTCCGCCGCCGATCTCGGTGCGCGGCCCTACACAAAGGCGCCTGCCTATATGGAGTCGATGTTCAACTGGACCGGCTTCTATGTCGGCGGCCACATCGGCGGTGCATGGACCAACGAGCAGTTCATCAACAACGGGACCGGCGCACCGTTCGGCGATCTGACCCCGGGGCAGGGTTACCGTCAGCGCAACTCCGGCATCCTGGGCGGCGCCCAGATCGGCTACAACTGGCAGGCCAACAACTACGTGTTCGGTATGGAAGGCACGATCTCGGGCCTCGACAACAAGGGCTCGTTCTTGAACACCGCGTTCGGCGCGGGTGACGACGTGTTCTCCTGGCGCGCCAATGTGCTGGCCACCGTCGTCGGTCGTGCGGGCTTCGCCGTGCAGAACAACCTGTTCTACATCAAGGGCGGCTATGCCGGCGTGAACAACCGTCTGTCGGTCACCGATACCGTCGGCGTGGCCACTGGTTCTGGCGGCCAGACCCATTGGGCCAACGGCTGGACCGTCGGCGCCGGCTGGGAATACGGCATCACCCGCAACTGGATCGTCGGTCTCGAGTACAATTACGCAGCCTTCGCCAGCCAGACCTATCAACTTGGCGGCACGTCGGGCAATTACAGCTTCGATGCCAAGCCGCGCGACCTCCAGTGGGCCGTCGTGCGCGCCAGCTACAAGTTCGACGCGCCTGTCATCGCCCGCTACTGAGTGGGTCAACGAACGACCAAGCAGCCATAAAAGACGATCACTGCCCAAATTTAAAAGCCCCGGCATCGTCCGGGGCTTCTTTTTTGTGTGCAGATTTATTCGCGTACGCCTAGGCCATCACCGAGAACCCGCCGTCGACCGGGATCGCGGTGCCGGTGACGAAGTTGGAGGCGGACGAGGCAAGGAACACGGTGATGCCGGCGAAGTCGTCGATGTCGCCCCACCGCCCCGCAGGCGTGCGTGCCAGCACCCGCTCGTGCAATCCTGATACCTGCTGCCGCGCACCGCGGGTCAGATCGGTGTCGATCCAGCCCGGCAGGATGGCATTGACCTGGATGTTGTCGGGCGCCCACGCATTGGCGCAGGCGCGCGTATACTGAACGATGCCGCCCTTGCTCGCCGCATAGGCCGTTGCGAAGCTCGCGCCGAAGATCGACATCATCGAGCCGATGTTGATCACTTTGCCGTTGCCGGACGCCTTCAGCGCCGGATAGGCCAGCTTCGAGCACAGGAAGGCGCTGGTGAGATTGGTGTTGATCACCGTATTCCACTCGTCGAGCTCGAGCTCGTGCGGCGGCTTGCGGATGCTCATGCCGGCATTATTGATGAGGATGTCGATGCGGCCGAGATCACCGACGACACGCTCGACCATTGCGGCGATGGCCGCCTTGTCGGTGACGTCGGTGGGAACGGAGATTGCCTTCACGCCGCGTTGACCGAGATCGGCAACGGCGGCGGCGGATTTGGTTTCGTTGCGTCCGACCACGGCGATGTTGGCGCCGGCATCGGCGAGGCCCCGGGCCATGCCGAGCCCGATGCCGCCATTGCCTCCCGTGACGATCGCGACCTTGCCGCGGAGATCGAACCGACTGGATGTCATGCTGCTATTCCCTGGTTTCTTCTATTGGTTGCTCTGCCAGATCAGCACCAGCCCGAAGCCGGCCATGGCTGCGCCATAGCCGGCCCATTGCAACTGGTTGACCATGAAGCTCGATCGCGGCCACGCAACGGTGCCCGTGCCCTGTCCGATCCAGAGCAGCCCGACGGCAAGGGCAAACAGGCCTGCGATCAGCAGAAATCTGCGCATGCATTCCTCCCCATCGGTCTGATTCTGTCATAGCCGGACCAATCGATGCCGCGGCCACGAAAACTTGGCGAGAGACTAGCCGCAGCCGTGGCTGGGATACAATGCCTGCTGATGCAGGCCGCAGGGCGGATGCATGTCCAGACGCAAGATCGCGGGAAAGCCAGGTTTGGAGATGCCTACCCAAAGCTGAAAAGCGGGCATCAGCCGCTGAAGCACCGCACAACGAAAAAGCCCCGGACGATGCCGGGGCTTTGACGTCTGAACTTGCGTTCGGATCAGTACTTCGCGACGACCGGACCGGTCCAGTTGAAGCGGTAGACCAGCGAGGTGGAGATCGTCTGGTTCCAGCTGTTGGCGCGGATGCTGTTGATGCCGGTCGGCAGGTTGGTGGCGTCGGAGATTTCGTCCCGGGTCTTCGCACCGTAGAAGGCCGAACGATACTCGGTCTTCATGAACCAGCCGGGTGACTGGATGCCGAAGATGTTCAGGTTGTTCTCGACACCGCCGCCGATGAACCAGCCGTTGCGGTTATAGCCGTTGAGATGCACGCCAGAAGCAACGCCGCCCAGGGTCGTGAAGTTCGTGCTGCCGAAATGGGCGCCCGAGTAACCGCCGTTGACATAGGAGAGAACATTCGGGGCAACCAGCCAGCCGAGGCGCACACCGGCGGCCCAGGAGTCTTCCAGCTTCTGCTTGCCGGTGTAGCCCAGGATCGGATCCTGAACGGTGCCGCTGATGCTGCCGAACTGGCCATCGGCGAACACGCCGGCAACCCAGGTGCCGCTGAACTGCCAGTCGTAGCCGAGACCAACGGTGCCGAACCAGCCCGAAGCACCCTGGCGCTGTGCAATCGTCAGGGGCAGGCCCGTCGGGGTCGAAAGGATGGTCTGGTCAGAGGCCGAGATGCCGCCGCCGGCGCCGCCGAAGAGGTAGAAGCCGGTCCAGCTGGCGACGGGAGCTGCCATCGGGGCCTTCACGTAGGGACGGGCGCCAAGGTCAGCGGCCGAGGCCGAACCGGTCATCGCGGCAACCGCGGTCAGTGCGAGCAAAATCTTCTTCATCTTAAAATCCCCAAGCTTTGGTCTGTCTGGCAGGCGCGAGCGCACTGAAGTCCGTGTGATCTGATGTTCCGGACTATACCTGCTTCTCTCCGAAATGCTGTTGCAGAGCAGGCACAGTCGCCGGGAAACGCCGCACGGCGGGGATTCTGAGCGTCGTTGTCGAAATATACAATATGCCTGCATTATCAATGCGTTATTTAGAATTTTGCGATCTGTGTTTTGGTAACTTCTCGTTAGCAAATCCGGCTTTGTCCGATATGGAGGCAATCCTGCATCAGCCTGGCTGGGTGAGTCGTTGGCCGAGTCGCGATGCGACGAGGCCGGAATCAGCGAAGTCGAGGCCGACCGTTGGCCGGGTGGTCGGGCAAGATCGGCGGGCAGGATCGGCGGGGAAAGAGCGGTTGTCGTCCCAAAAACAAGAGAGCCCCGGGCTTCATGCCGGGGCTCAGGATGGGATACGACCGGGCAGCGCCTGCGGATCAGACGTCCAGCAAATCGTCATTGGCGAATTCGGCCTTGTCCGAGATGAACGCGAAGCGCGCTTCGGCCTTGGTGCCCATCAGGCGCTCCACCGAATCCGCCGTGGTGTCGCGGTCGTCGGCGAGCAGAACCACTTTCAGCATGGTCCGCTTTGCCGGATCCATGGTGGTTTCCTTGAGCTGCGCCGGCATCATTTCGCCGAGGCCTTTGAAGCGATTGACCTCGACCTTGGCGTTGGCGTTGAACTCGCTCTTGATCAGCGCTGCCTTGTGCGCGTCATCGCGGGCGTAGACCGACTTCGTGCCGTTGGTCAGCTTGTAGAGCGGCGGCACGGCGAGGAAAAGGTGGCCTTCGTCGATCAGCCGCGGCATCTGCCGGTAGAAGAAGGTGATCAGCAGCGAAGCGATGTGGGCACCGTCGACATCGGCGTCGGTCATGATGATGATGCGCTGATAGCGCAGATCCTCCTCGCGATACTGCGCGAGCATGCCGCAGCCGATCGCCTGCACGAGGTCGGCGAGCTGCGTGTTCGCCGTCAGCTTGTCCTTGCCGGCGGACGCGACGTTGAGGATCTTGCCGCGCAGCGGCAGCACGGCCTGGGTCTTGCGGTCACGCGCCTGCTTGGCGCTGCCGCCGGCCGAGTCTCCCTCGACGATGAAGAGTTCCGAGCCGTCCAGGCCGGCATCGCTGCAATCGGCGAGCTTCCCGGGCAGGCGCAGCTTCTTGCCGGCCGTCTTGCGCGCGGTCTCCTTCTCTTGCCGGCGGCGCAGCCGCTCCTCGGCGCGGTCGATCACGAAGTCGAGCAGCCTGTTGGCCTGGTTCGGATTGCCCGACAGCCAATGGTCGAACGGGTCCTTCATCGCCTGTTCGACGATGCGCTGCGCTTCGGCGGTGGCGAGACGGTCCTTGGTCTGGCCCTGGAATTCAGGTTCGCGCACGAACACCGAGAGCATCACGGCTGCACCCACCATCACGTCTTCAGACGTAATGGACGACGCGCGCTTGCCTTGGCCGACGCGCTCGGCGTGATCCTTCAGACCGCGCAACAGCGCGCTGCGCAGGCCGGATTCGTGCGTGCCGCCGTCGGGCGTCGGCACGGTGTTGGTGTAGGAAGACAGGAAGCCGTCGGCATCCGCGGTCCAGGCAACGGCCCATTCGCAGGCGCCATGCGCGCCGTTGCGGCCCGACTTGCCGGAGAAGATGTCGGGATGCACCAGCGTGTCGGCATGGATCGCGGCCGCCAGATAATCCTTGAGGCCGCCAGGAAAGTGGAACGTGGCCTCCGCCGGCACGTCGTCGACGCCCTTGAGCAGTTCGGGCGCGCAATTCCAGCGGATCTCGACACCACCGAACAGATACGCCTTCGAACGCGTCATCTTGAACAGGCGCTGCGGCTTGAACGCGGCCTTGGCACCGAAGATGTCGGTGTCCGGCTTGAAGCGCACGCGGGTTCCGCGGCGGTTGTTGATCTTGCCGAGATCCTCGAGCTTGCCCTTCGGGTGCCCGCGCTCGAACGTCATGCGGTAGAGTTTCTGGCTACGCGCGACCTCGACCTCGAGCAGCGAGGAGAGGGCGTTCACCACGGATATGCCGACGCCGTGCAGGCCGCCCGAGGTCTCGTAGACCTTGGAATCGAACTTGCCGCCCGAGTGCAGTGTGCACATGATGACTTCGAGCGCCGACTTCTTCGGGAATTTTGGATGCGGATCGATCGGGATGCCGCGGCCGTTGTCTGTGACGGTCAAAAAGCCGTCCGCGCTCAACTCGACTCCGATGAAGGTCGCATGCCCCGCCAGCGCCTCGTCCATCGAGTTGTCGATGACCTCGGCGAAGAGGTGATGCAGCGCCTTCTCGTCGGTGCCGCCGATATACATGCCGGGCCGGCGGCGCACCGGTTCCAGACCTTCGAGCACCTCGATGTCGGCTGCGGTGTAGTCGGCCTCGGCGCCGCCCGCGCGCGGGGCTGCCTTGCCGGGACGAGGCTTCGGCTCATCGCCGCCGAAAAAATCGTCTTTTGCTTTGGGTTTCAACTGCTTGGACATATATCTTTATGCGTTTTGAGGGCCGCATGAGCGGCGAATCGGTTGGCGCGACTATGCCACTTCTGACTTGGAAAGGTTATCGCAGGGCGGGCCGGGCGGTGTGGTTGGGAGCCAATCCCGGCGATTTTACGCCGCAGCCCTATCAAATCCCGGCAATTTGACGGTCCGGTCCAGCCTGGACCGGACTTTGTGACTTGATGTCACACAAGTCCTTGGCTTACCAGTCCTTTTCATCGAGCAGCACCTTCGGGCAGGGCGGAAAGGCTATTTTTGAATGGAGCAGTTTGCGCACGGGCTCGCTGATTTCGTGCGCGCTCACCAGACATGGGCAGCTCCCATCGTGTTCATGCTCGCCTTCGGGGAGTCGCTTGCCTTCATCTCGCTGCTGATCCCGGCTTGGGGCGCGTTGGTTGCGATCGGCGCGCTGATCGGCGCGAGTGGCATCAGCTTCTATCCGGTCTGGATCGCCGGCGGCATCGGCGCGGCGCTGGGCGACTGGGTCTCGTATTGGTTCGGCTATCGCTACAAGGAGAAGGTCGCCCAGATGTGGCCGCTCTCGCGCTATCCGGAACTCCTGCCCAGGGGTGAGGCTTTCGTGCGCAGCTGGGGCGTGCCGAGCATCTTCATCGGCCGCTTCTTCGGCCCCTTGCGTGCCTCCGTGCCGCTTGCGGCCGGCATTTTCGAGATGCCCTATTGGAGCTTCCAGGCGGCCAATTTCGTCTCGGCGCTGATCTGGTCGGCGGCGCTGCTGCTGTTCGGGGACGTGATCGCGAAGATCATGGAATGGATCTGGCGGGTGGTGTGACGTCCGAACCTTGACGCGAACCGCAACTGGCCCTATAGCCCCGCGCCATGATCAACGCCGCGACCATTTTGTTCGCCCGTCGCCGCCGCCGCAGCTTTGCGGTTTGGGCGGTCGATCGCGTTTGAGATCATCGTCTTTGCCGCTGGATCCGATCCGCGGCATTCTCTCTCCTGTCAGTGCGATCTGATCCGGCGGCCACCAAGGAGGCCAGCAGGAGACTACGATGTACACGCCACCCTTTTTCAAGCAGGACCGCGCCGCGAGCCTGAAATTCGCCGACACGCGCGGCTTCGGCACCATGTGCGCCTTCGACGGCCACAAGCCGGTCGCCTCGCCGCTGCCGTTCTATCTGACCTATGCCGCGGACGGCACGCCGCAGGCTGCCTTTCATGTCGCCCGTCACAATCCGCTGCTAAAGCTTGCGGACGGGACGACCTCCTGGCTGCTCGCGGTCAACGGTCCCGATGCCTACGTGTCGCCGGACTGGTACGTCTCGCCGGATCAGGTGCCGACCTGGCTGTACCAGTCGGTCCATCTGACCGGGCCGGTGCGGTTGTTGTCGGATGGTGAACTGGCCGAGCAAATCGATACGCTCAGCGACAAGTTCGAGAGCTGGCTGTTGCCGAAGAAGCCGTGGACGTCGGCCAAGATGACGGCCGGGCGGCTCGAGGCGCTGAAGAAGGCGATCGTGGGTCTGGTCATGACGGTTGAGGAGGTCGAAGCCAGCTTCAAGCTCAACCAGCACAAGTCCGACGCCGACTATACGGCGATCGCCAATGCGCTTGGCGCGCAAGCCCATGCCGACGCCAGGGAGATCGCGCAACTGATGCAGGACGTAAGGCCGGAGGCCTTCGCATCCGAAACCAACATGCTCGAAAGGAACGCGCCATGACCTTTTCTGAAGCCAGCCTCGTTGACACCAAAAATGCCCCGAAGACGGGCGCTGCGACAAAGCCCGCCACGGTCTTCGTCGACGGCGGCTCCGGCACCACCGGGCTCGGCATCAACGAGCGGCTGAAGCTGCAGAGCGACGTGGTCGTGAAGACGATTGCCGACGACAAGCGCAAGGATCCCGCAGCCAAGAAGGCGCTGATGGAGGAGGTTGATCTCGTCATCCTCTGCCTGCCGGACGATGCTGCCAGGGAAACGGTTGCGCTCATCGACAGCATGGGGCCGTCGGGCCCGAAGGTGCTGGATGCCTCGACCGCGTACCGGGTCGCGCCCGACTGGGCCTATGGCTTTCCGGAACTGACGCCGGATCAGGCCGGCAAGATCAAGGCTGCGAAGAAGGTCTCCAATCCCGGCTGCTATCCGACCGGCGCGATCGCGCTGCTGCGACCGATCGTCGATGCCGGCCTGCTGCCGGCGGACTATCCCGTCACCGTCAATGCGGTGAGCGGCCATTCCGGCGGCGGCAAGTCCATGATCGCGAGTTTCGAAGACGGCAGCGCGCCGTCCTTCGAACTCTACGGCCTCGGCTTCGAGCACAAGCATCTGCCGGAGATGCAGCTCTATTCGAACCTGGCGCGGCGGCCGATCTTCATCCCGTCGGTCGGCAACTACCGGCAGGGCATGCTGGTGTCGGTGCCGCTCCAGCTAGACTCGCTGCCCGGCAAGCCCAGCGGCGCCGATCTCCAGGCGGCGCTGGCAAAGCGTTACGCCGGCTCGAAATACGTCTCGGCGATGCCGTTGCAGAACGAGGCGACCAAGGGCGGCAAGCTCGAGCCGGAAGCGCTCAACGAAACCAACATGCTCGAGCTCTACGTCTTCGCCAGCGACAAATACCACCAAGCGGTGCTGGTCGCCCGGCTCGACAATCTCGGCAAGGGCGCGTCCGGCGCGGCCGTGCAGAACATGCGGCTGATGCTGGGCCTTGCCGACGAGTAGCCGATAAGCGTTGCCCGCGAGACCAGTCACGAAGCGACGCTGCAACTTTCTACTCCGGCAAGACGATCCAGCGACGCCTGAAAGGAACGTGTGATGAGTTCGAAGAAAATCGGCATTCTCGGCGCCTCCGGCTACACCGGCGCGGATGCGGTGCGTCTGCTGGCGCGGCATCCGAATGCGGAAATCACGGCACTCACCGCCAACACCCACGCCGGCAAGGCCATGAGCGAGGTGTTTCCGCATTTCTTCATGCTGGATTTGCCCCAACTCGTGGAATGGGAAAAGGTCGACTGGACCAAGCTCGACGCGGTGTTCTGCGGGCTGCCGCACGGCACCACGCAGCAGATCATCGCGGCCGTGCTGAAGGCCAACCCGAAGATCAAGGTCCTCGACATGTCCGCCGATTTCCGGCTGCGCGACAAGGAAACCTACGCCCATTGGTACGGCCACGAACATCAGGCGCTCGAGCTGCAGGGCGAAGCCGTCTACGGCCTGACCGAATTCTATCGGGAGAAGATTACCGCAGCGCGGCTGGTCGCCTGTCCCGGCTGCTATCCCACGGCAGCGCTGTTGGCGCTGGTGCCGCTGGCGAAAGCAAAACTGATCGACGTCGATGACATCGTGATCGACGCCAAATCAGGCGTCACGGGCGCCGGACGCGGCCTGAAGCAGAACACGCTGTTCAGCGAGGCGGGCGAGGGGATTTCGCCGTATTCGGTCGGCACGCACCGGCATGCGCCGGAGATCGAACAAGAGATCGGCGTCGCGGCGGGCGCGAGCGTGACCGTCAATTTCACGCCGCATCTCATACCGATGTCGCGGGGCGAACTCTGCACGTCCTACGTCAAGCTCGACGGCGCGACGCCGGACGACTTGCGGGCCGCCCTCGAGCAAGCCTACGCAAACGAGCCCTTCGTGCATGTCGTCAAGAAGGGCGTGCTGCCGCAGACCCAGAACGTACGCGGCTCGAACTATGTCCAGATCGGTGTCATCGCCGACCGGATCAAGAACCGCGCCATCGTGATTTCGGTGCTCGACAATCTGGTGAAGGGCTCGGCCGGTCAGGCAATCCAGAACATGAACCTGATGTTCGGATTTCCCGAGACCGCTGGATTGGAGCAGATCGCGCTGTTTCCCTGATCGGAGTGGTCGCCGTGGACGAAGGGACTCTGCAATTCTATCGGAGCAACGCCCGGTCCTATGCGGACTGGGCGAAGGCGCCCTCGACGCGGCTGCGCGGCTTTCTCGCTCTGCTGCCGTCCGGCGGCTCGATCCTCGAGCTCGGCTGTGGCGCCGGCAATCATTCGGCGGTGATGCTGGCCGAGGGTTTTTCGGTGCGCGCCACCGACGGCTCGCCTGAAATGGCCGAGATCGCGTCGCAGCGGCTCGGTCATGCCGTCGAGGCGATGCGGTTCGACCAGCTTGACGCGCACGAGGCCTATGACGGCGTCTGGGCCAGCGCCTGTCTCCTGCACGTACCGCGCGACGAGCTCGCCGGCATCCTGGCGCGGATTCATCGCGCGCTCAGGCCGTCAGGCGTGTTCTATGCCAGCTACAAGATGGGCGAGGGCGACGGCCGGGACAGCCTCGGGCGTTACTACAATTATGCGTCGCCAGAATGGCTCGAGGCGACCTACGCCAGCGCGGGTCCATGGATCACGCTGTCGTCGGACAGGAACGTGATCCGGAGCTTTGACGAGACGCCGGCGAACATGCTGCATCTCGTCGTTCGCAAGGCCTGATCTAAAACGACGAGGCCTGATCTCAAACCACCTTGAAGATTGCGACGGCCAGCACGGCCAGTGCGATGAAGCCAACCGCCGCGGTCGACCGTGGATGTCCGTGGCCTTGGCCTCACCGAAGCGGCTTCGGCCGCGCAGGCGCGACCTGCCCGGGCATGACGGCTGCGAGGGCGCCTTCTCAGTACTTCGCGATGATCGGGCCGCCGAATTTGTAGTTGATGCGGGCGGTGATCAAATCGACGTCCTGGCCGATGCGGTCGGTGCGTGAGAACGTGCCGACCGGCGTCAGCGCGCCGTTGGAGGTGAGCGTGACGTCGTGGCGGCCCATGAACAGATGGTCGTATTCGAGGCCGACCGACCAGTTCGGGGCGAAGCCGTATTCGATGCCGACGCCGACCGTGCCGCCCCAGCGGGTGTCGTCGGCACCGTCGAACTCGGCTCCGGCCAGACCGCCCGTTCCGATGCCGCGGTAGCGGTTGCGGGTGACGGCGGCGCCGCCCTTCACGTAAAGCAGTGCGTTATTCCAGGCGTAGCCGACCTGGCCGGTGAACAGGCCGAAAGCATCGACACGGGTGCGGTTCGCGACGCCGGCCACGGCGCTGGCGTTCCGGCCGGAGAGATCTGCCCAGTCGCCCTGCGCTTCAAGGCCGAACACGAAGGCGCTGCTCTGCCAGCGATATCCGATCTGGCCGCCGGCGACGGCGCCCGTCGCGTCATGGCAGCCTTCCGCAACGCCGGCGGCGAAACCAACCGTCTGGTCCCAGCAATTGCGTGACGAGCCATAGCCGCCGTTGGCGCCAATGTAGAAGCCGCTCCAATCATAGATCGCCGCGATCATCGGCGGCGCCTTGGTGTAGGGACGTGCGGCGAGATCGGCGGCACTGGCCTGGGTGGTGACGGCTGCGAGCGAGAGTCCGGCGAGCGCGGATGCAATCTTCCAATTCATATCTGCCCCGAATCATCAATGCGATGACCAAATATACCTGTGGATAGGCGACCCTTCGCGTCAGCCCACGGAAGGCATTCCTGTTTTTGTCGCACTGTCATCCTTCGGCAACACCAGCAGCCGAGGCAGGCTTTCGAGGATTTTACCCCTTTGTTGCAGCCGCTAAGCCATCGGAGCTGCGATCAAACCACCTTGAAGATCGCGACGGCCAGCACGGCCTGCGCGATGAAGCCGACAGTGAAGGCCAGGGTGCGGAAGACGGGGATGCCCATCGCATAGACGATCAGATGCGCGACGCGCGACCAGAAATAGACGGCGCAGGCAAGCACCGTCCATTTCGAGGAGTAGTCGATCGCGTTCAGGATCAGCACCAGCGGCGCGAACAGCACGAGGTTCTCGACGGCGTTGTCATGCGCGAACATGAGGCGGTTCGCCCATTCCGACTGCGGCTTGTCGGTGCGCGAGGGATTGGCCATCGCGCCACCGAGACCGCGAATCTGGCAGCGGTTGATGGTGTAGGGAATCCAGAGGATTCCGGTCAGGACCACCGTCAGTGTCAGCCAGAACAATTCACGCGTCATAACCCGGTCCCCTCATCAATTTCTGCCGCAGGCGTGGAGCTTATACGAAAGCGCGGAAGATTCTGCTATGCGCGAACCCTGACATAGCTGCCGGGCGCGTCCTCGATCGGGGGAAACGCATCGCTGCCGACCGTGCGGGCCGGGACTTCCTCGGGATCGAGCGCGCCCAGCCATTGCCGCCAGTCCGGCCACCACGAGCCCTTGTGCTCGACCGCGCCCTTCATCCACTCGGCGACGTTGGCGGACTTGACGTTGTCGTTGGTCCAGTACTGGTATTTGTTCGAGGCGGGCGGATTGACCACGCCGGCGATGTGGCCCGAGCCGGACAGCACGTATTTCACCGGGCCGCCGAAGAACTGGGAGCCGTACAGCACCGATTCCGCCGGCGCGATATGGTCCTCGCGGGTTGCTAGATTGTAGATCGGTACCATGACCTTGGAGAGATCGAGCAAGGTGTTGTCCAGCACCAACGTGCCGGTCGAGAGCCGGTTCTCAAGATAGCAATTGCGCAGATAGTACGAATGGTTCGACGCGGTCATGCGCGTCGCGTCGGAATTCCAGTGCAGCAGGTCGAACGCGCTCGGCTGCTGGCCCTTGAGGTAATTGCTGACGACATAGGACCAGATCAAATCGTTGGAGCGCAGCATGTTGAAGGCCATCGCCATCTTCGAGCCTTCGAGCACGCCCGCCGCCTTCATGTCCTGCTCGAGGGATGCGATCTGCTCCTCGTCGACGAACACGAGCAAATCACCGGCATGGGTGAAGTCGACCTGTGCCGCGAAGAACGTCGCGGACGCCACGCGCTGGCGGCGCTTCTCGGCGAGCCAGGCCAGCGTGGTCGCGAGCATGGTGCCGCCGACGCAATAGCCGGCGGTGTGCACTTTCATCTCGCCGGTGACCTTCTCGATCACGTCCATCGCCGTGAGCGGGCCTTCCTTCATGTAGTCTTCCCAGCTCTTGGCACCTAGCCGCTTGTCGGGATTGACCCATGAGATCACGAACACGGTGATGCCCTGATCGACGCACCACTTGATGTAGGATTTCTCCGGCTTGAGGTCGAGGATGTAGAACTTGTTGATCCAGGGCGGGATGATCAGGAGCGGCGTGCGCAGCACGTTCTCCGTCGCCGGCGCATACTGGATCAGCTGCATCATCTCGTTCTGGTAGATCACCTTGCCCGGCGTCGTCGCCATGTTCACGCCGACGACGAGATTGTCAGGATCGGATTGACGGATCTTCAGCGTGCCCTTGCCGGCGGCGATGTCCTCGGCCAGCATCTTCAGCCCGCGCGCGAGATTTTCGCCGCTGCTGGCCACCGTCGCGCGCAGCACTTCCGGGTTGGTCAGCACGAAGTTGGAGGGCGAGATCGCGTTGGTGAGCTGCTGGACGTAGAACTCGGCCTTGCGGCGGGTCTGCGGATCGAGCCCCTCGGCGTCCCGCACAAGCTCCTGCGCAAATTTGGTCGTGAGCAGGTAAAGCTGCATCATGAAATCGAAGAACTGGTTCGACTTCCATTCCGGATCGGCAAAGCGCTTGTCGCGCGGCGAGGGCGCGATCGCGGGCGGTGCGTCCTGACCGGCCATGCGGCGCGCCGCCGAGCCCCAGAGGTCGAGATAGTCCTTGGCGAGCTTGGTCTGGAGCTCGGAGGACCGCGACGTATCAGACAGCCAGTATTCGGCGACGGCGGTGAAGGTCTTGATAACCTCGGTAAGCTCGGCCGGCGGCCGATCCTGCACCTCGCCGCTCTCGCGCGGCTTCAGGTACGCGGCGAGCGCCTTGCCGCCGCTTTCCATCGCCCGCGCGACATTCATCGCGAAGGCTTCCGCATCGAACTTCGTCTCGGGTCTGGGCGTATCGGTGGTGGCCATACTCATGAGCAGAACAGTAACGATTCATTCCGTATTCGTCACCGCGAAGCTCGCATGTTTGGCGTTAAACACTCTCGAAGATGTGTTGCAGTGCGACAAATTTTCTTGGTTCCGTCACAATCGAGCCGCACCGCTCGGCTTGGTGGTCCCGGGGTTGTTTTCTCGCTCGCACCGTTTGGGCAGCAATGGTTTGAGCTTGGGCGCGGATTTGGGTAAGATTGCCCCGGGGCCGTGCTTTGGTACGAAGTGGGGATTTCCCTAGTGTTGGCGTTGAGGGACCTGCAAAAGTCGCGGCGGATCTGTGGCGCGCTGCTGATGGCGGCGCTGGCCTTGGGCGGGTGCTCGAGCCAGCTTGCGGATATGACGCCTTCCGATGCGCAAGCGCATCCCAGGGAGGCCGGTAGCTATCTGCCGGTGCACGATCTGCCGCCGGATCGCGATCAGGCGGTCATGCCGCCGGACCAACGGGCCAAGATCGAGGCCGAACTTGCTGCCGCGCGCGACCGCCAGGCGGTTGCCACCAAGGACGCGAAATAGGGCGCTGCAAGGTAATCGCTGGCGCCTCCGCCTCGCCGTGCTAAAAGACCTTAGTTCAGCCGAGAGTCAGGGCGAACGACTTCAGTCAACGTCGGCGATAATTGCTCTAAGTATTTGATCTTGAGTAATTTTCGCGAAGGATACGGGCGCCTGCCGCCTGGTCTTTATGGCCTGTCGATTCTGTCCTGACCGGTTGCCCGGAGCCGAGAGAGCCATGGAAGAATTTTACCGCATCCGCCGTCTTCCGCCTTACGTGTTCGAACAGGTCAACCGGGCCAAGGCAGCCGCGCGGAATGCCGGCGCCGACATCATCGACCTCGGCATGGGCAATCCGGACCTGCCGGCGCCGGCGCACGTGCTGGAGAAGCTGAAGGAGACGCTGGGCAAGCCGCGCACCGACCGCTACTCGGCCTCCCGCGGCATCCCCGGGCTGCGCCGGGCCCAGGCCGGCTACTACGCCCGCCGTTTCGGCGTGAAGCTCAATCCCGACACCCAGGTGGTGGCGACGCTCGGCTCCAAGGAGGGGTTTGCCAACGTGGCGCAGGCGATCACCGCGCCCGGCGACGTCATCCTTTGTCCCAATCCGAGCTACCCGATTCACGCCTTCGGCTTCTTGATGGCGGGCGGCGTGATCCGCTCGGTGCCCTCGGAGCCGACGCCGCAATTCTTCGAGGCGGTCGAGCGGGCGATCGTGCATTCGATCCCGAAGCCGCTGGCGCTCGTCGTCTGCTATCCTTCGAACCCGACCGCCTATGTCGCGAGCCTCGATTTCTACAAGGACCTGGTCGCGTTCGCGAAGAAGCACGAGATCCTGATCCTGTCCGATCTCGCTTATGCCGAGGTTTATTTCGACGAAAGCAACCCGCCGCCCTCGGTGCTCCAGGTGCCGGGCGCGATGGACGTCGCCGTCGAGTTCACCTCGATGTCGAAGACCTATTCGATGGCTGGCTGGCGCATGGGCTTTGCGGTCGGCAACGAGCGCGTGATTGCGGCACTCGGCCGTGTCAAATCCTATCTCGACTACGGTGCGTTCACGCCGATCCAGGTTGCGGCGACCGCCGCGCTGAACGGACCGGACGATTGCATCAAGGAGATGCGCGACACCTACCGCAAGCGGCGCGACACGCTGGTGGAATCGTTTGGCCGTGCCGGCTGGGAGATCCCGCCGCCGGAAGCGTCGATGTTCGCCTGGGTGCCGCTGCCGGAAGCCTTCCGCAGCGTCGGCAGCATGCAATTCGCGACCCTGATGGTGGAGAAATCCGGTGTCGCGGTCTCACCCGGCGTCGGCTTCGGCGAGCATGGCGAAGGATATGTCCGCATCGCCATGGTGGAAAACGAGCAACGGATTAGGCAGGCCGCGCGCGGCGTGCGCCGCTTCCTTGAAAGCGGCATCGAAACGTTGCACAACGTCGTTCCGCTCGCCACTCGGCGTTAAGTTCTCTTCCGCAGGTTTTCCAAGGCATCATGGTTGCACCCCTGAAAGTGGGCATAGCGGGGCTCGGCACCGTGGGCGCCGAAGTTGTCCGTCTGATCGAAACGCAGGCGCGCGTGCTTGCCGGCCGCAGCGGCCGCGGCATCCGCGTCGTCGCCGTCACCGCGCGCTCGAAGGCGAAGAAGCGCGGCGTCGATCTGCGCGGCGTCGAATGGGTCAAGGATCCGCTTGCCCTCGCCACGCATCCCGGCATCGACTGCTTCGTCGAACTGATGGGCGGCTCCGGCGACCCCGCGCTGTCGGCGGTCGAAGCCGCGCTCGCTGCCGGCAAGTCCGTGGTCACCGCCAACAAGGCGTTGCTGGCAAAGCACGGCCTCAAGCTGGCAAAGGCGGCCGAAAAGCACGGCGGCGCGCTGAATTTCGAGGCAGCCGTCGGCGCTGCGATCCCTGTCATCAAGACGTTACGCGAAGGTCTTGCCGGAACCGGCATCAACCGTGTCTACGGCATCCTCAACGGCACCTGCAATTACATCCTGACCCGGATGGAGCAGGAGGGCCTGTCCTTCGCCGAATGCCTGAAGGACGCGCAACGGCTCGGCTATGCCGAGGCCAATCCGTCATTCGACGTCGACGGCCACGATACCGCGCAAAAGCTCGCCATTCTCGCCAGCCTCGCTTTCGGCACGAAAGTTGCTCAAAGCGCGGTGTATGTCGAAGGTATCTCCTCCATCGCGCCGGAAGATCTCCGTGCCGCTGACGATCTCGGTTACCGGCTCAAGCTGCTGGGCGTCGCGGTTCGCACCGCCACGGGCATCGAGCAGCGCGTGCATCCGACCATGGTTCCAAAATCCTCGTCGATTGCGCAGGTGATGGGTGTCACCAACGCGGTCACGATCGATGGCGAGGGCATCCCGCCGATCACGCTGGTCGGCCCCGGTGCCGGTGGCGCCGCGACCGCATCCGCCGTCGTCGCCGACATCGCCGACGTTGCGCGCGGCATTCGCGCCAATCCGTTCGGCCGGCCGGTTTCGCAGCTGCGCGACACCAAGAAGGCGCCGATGGAGCGCCACGAGGGCGGCTACTACATCCGCCTTCTGGCCCGCGATTTCCCGGGCACCGCGGCTGCAATCGCGACGCGGCTCGCGGAGCAGAAGATTTCGATCGAGTCGATCGTGCAGCGCCATCCCAATGGCGGCGCTGCGTCGACAAACGGCAAGGCGGTCCCGGTGCCCGTCATCCTCATCACCTATGCCACGCACGAGGACGCCGTGCGCCGCGCGCTCGCGGCCGTGCAGCGCGACAAGGTGATCAGCGGGCGGCCGCAGGTGATACGGATCGAGAAGAACTGAGCATGCTTAGCAATGACACGGTTCGAACGAACTGTGGGTGTTACGAGTTGATGCGGCGGAGATGTCCGTCCAAAACTGTTTAAGGAGTGAGCCGATGTCGACCCATATTTCAGTCCCGCCGCAAGCGTTGCTCGAGCGCATTCTCACGCTGGAGATCGTGCGTGTGACGGAGCGGGCGGCGGTGTCTTCGGCGCGTCTGCGCGGGCATGGCAACGAGAAGGCGGCCGACCAGGCCGCGGTGGATGCGATGCGGCGCGAGCTCAACAAGCTGCCGATCGAGGGCACCATCGTCATCGGCGAGGGCGAGCGCGATGAGGCGCCGATGCTCTTCATCGGCGAGAAGGTCGGCATGAACGCCGGCCCGCAGGTCGACATCGCGGTCGACCCGCTCGAAGGCACCACGCTGTGCGCCAAGAACATGCCGGGCTCGATCGCCACCATGGCGATGGCCGACGGCGGTACTCTGCTGCACGCGCCCGACGTCTACATGCAGAAGCTCGCGATCGGTCCGGGTTACGACAAAGGCGTCGTCGAGCTCGATGCGACGCCGGCCGAAAACGTCCGCCGCCTTGCCAAGGCCAAGGGCGTCAAGCCGGACGGCATCACTGTTCTCGTGCTCGACCGGCCACGCCATGCCAGCATCATCGAGAGCGTGCGCTCGACCGGCGCCGCCGTGCGCCTCATCACCGACGGCGACGTCGCCGGCGTGATCCACTGCGCCGACCCTGATAATACCGGCGTCGACATGTATCTCGGCACCGGCGGCGCGCCCGAAGGCGTGCTCGCGGCCGTGGCGCTGCGCTGCATCGGCGGCCAGATGCAGTGCCGTCTCATCCTCGACTCCGACGAGAAGCGCGAGCGCGCCGCCAAGATGGGCGTCAACGATCCCAAGATGATCTACGGCATAGAGGACATGGCGCGCGGCGACTGCCTGTTCGCCGCCACCGGCGTCACCACGGGCTCGCTGCTATCAGGCGTCAAATTCCGCAAGGACGGGGTGATCGAGACCGAGACGGTGGTGATGCGCTCCGTCACCGGCACCGTACGCTACATCAAGGCCGAGCACCGCGAGCTGGCCAAGTTCCATTTGGATTGATGTTCTCCGTCATTCCGGGGCTCGCGAAGCGAGAACCCGGAATCTCGCGCCACAACTTCTGGATTCCGGGTTCGCGACTTCGTCGCGCCCCGGAATGACAACAAGAACAATTAAGGGAAGCGCCAGTGTCCGACCTGTCCGCCGTCAAAGCCCTGGTCTTCGACGTGTTCGGCACCGTCGTCGACTGGCGCACCAGCCTGATCACCGACTTCATGTGGTGGGCGAGGGGCCGCGGCATCAGCGCCGACTGGACTGCCTTGGTCGACGGCTGGCGCGGCATGTACATGGCTTCGATGGATGACGTGCGCAAACATCCCGAGCGCGGCTATGTCATGCTCGATGATCTGCATCGCCGTTCGCTGGAAAAGCTGGTCGCGCAATTTTCGATTCCAGGCCTCACCGAAGCCGATCTCGATCACCTCACCAAGGGTTGGCACCGCCTGCACCCGTGGCCCGATAGCGTGGCGGGCCTGACGCGGCTGAAGACGAAATTCGTGATCTCGCCGCTGTCGAACGGCAATGTCGCGCTGCTCACGAACATGGCGAAGTTCGCAGGGCTGCCCTGGGACCTCATCATGTCGGCCGAGCTGTTCGAGCACTACAAGCCTGATCCCGAAACCTATCTCGGCGCCGCGCGCCTGCTCGGCCTCAAGCCGGAGCAGGTGATGATGGTCGCCGCCCACAACGGCGATCTCGCCGCCGCGCAGAAGAACGGGCTGAAAACGGCCTTCGTGGCACGGCCGACCGAATACGGTCCGCTCCAGAAGGTCGATTTCGAGGCCACCGGCAACTGGGACATCGTCGCCAAGGATTTTGGCGGGATCGCCGACACGCTCGGGTGCTAGGGGGGCTGCGACTTTGCAGAGGGCCAAGGCTCAGCCTCGCAGCACGTTCCACGGGGCGAAGGCGTTGTTGACGCCCTCGAGCGCCGGGCCGAGTTGCGGTACATGCCGCAGCAGTACCGATTTCATTCCGTTGTTGTGGATCCAGTCCAGACCGAAATTGGTGTAGACTTCCGCCCGGTAGTCATCGGTGAAGAACCGGTCGCTCTTCAGACGCCGCGATGCCATCAGGATGAAAATGCGGAAGGCGGTATCGCTGAAGCCAAAACCGTCCGGCAGGTCCTCGGCCAATAATCCGACCATCAGATCAACGCGATCGACGTCGCCCTTGTAGATCGCGCGCATCTTCCTGGCGGCATCGGGGATGCTGGTGATTTCCTCGAATGTCTTGACCCGCTTCTTGCCGACCAGTTCGCGGAACCGATTGTAGCGCGGCACGCCGCGCTCGCGATCGCGCATGATGTCGATCGCCGCCACGTCCAGCAGCGGCTGGTCGTCCTTCGTGAACTGGCGCAGAAAGTTGGGATAATTGTGGAGGCGAATGGCGCCGGGATGAGCGGTGCCGAACGAGTATAGCAGGTCGACGAAGCCGTGAGTCTGCATGAACTCGCGGGAGGCGCGCCCCTGCATTTTGACCAAATCGCTAGGGGTAATCTCTGTGCTATCGAGCCGCCGTACATCCATCGTTTCGGGGATCAGCGGGTGCAGGCGGTACACGGCGGTGAATTCCTCCGTCATCGCGTAGGGCGCGCTGTGCTGATCAGTCGGAGAGCCGATGATACCAAAGGCGGCTTCGCTGTTCTTGCCGAGCACCGCGCGTAGCACCCGGCACGGGATCCCCGACCAGTTCGCGTGCATGCTGAAGTCCAGCGCGGGATGGCCGAGGATGCCTGGCGTCCATTCGACGGTGTGGATCTTGGCGATCAGGGCCGCGTTGATCAGGCGCGCATGCTGGAATAGCGCCTCGTCGTTCCAGGTCGGATACCGCGTCTTCAAGCCGTCGCAGATGACATTGTGCTCGCGTGCGAAAAGGTTATGCAGCAGGCTGAGCCCCACCCACCAATTGTCATTGAAGCCGGTGAGATCGGCGCCCGGATGCACCGGATCGGCTGAAAGCATCCCATCATCGCCGACCGCGATCTTCCCATCTGCCCCGGAACGGATCTGCATCTGCCTCGCGCGGTCGCTGCCGTAGATCTGTCCGGCGTCCCACCAGTGCGAGTTGAGGTTGCGGAACGTGGGGGTCGCGCCGAGCCATGGTTCACGTGGCGTCTCGTCGCAAACGGTCCGACGGATCGTCATGCAGCCGTCGATCCGCTGATCCGCTGGCCATTCGTCGTTTGGCTTCAGCGGAATCTTGAACTCGTTTCCCGACTTGGGGGACCCATGGCTGAACCAATTATGGGTTTCGAACTGGATCCAGGCGGCGGCCAGCAGATTGAGGCTGGTCGCGGGAATGAATTCGCGGCGCGCCAGCAATTCCTCCGAGATCACGCGCGGACTGGGTTCGAGCAGGTCGTCCAGGCTGTCCGGCACACATTGGGGCAGCGCGAAATTGCGTCCGAACCGGGCGCCAGCCATCCCCATGCGCGGATGGTCGAGGCTGTTGAACGAGCCGTCGGCGGAACGCCAGCGGTCATTGCCCGTGCTCCAGCGAGGCGATGTCGTGCCGTAGCCGGTATGGTGCAGATTGTGCTCCCGCAACCGATCGCGGAACGCCGAGAGATTGGCAGCTCCGAGCAGGGTCGGCAGTTTGTCCCATGTGACAAAGAAGTTGATGGCCCAATAGACAACATCCGGGACCCGTTGGAGCAGGTCACGATGGAAGACAAAACCATCGTTCTCGCGGGACATTGACGCTCCCAAACAAATTCACGTCAATAAGCTCGATTTGCAATTAGTAGATGTAATTCAATAACATCAAAATGTCCGCTTGCCAACGCCGCCGGAGACATTGCGGATTGCAATTGCTTGCCGGTCAGCCGGACGGCGGTGATCGTTCGGCGGCCCGGGCGGCGCGTACGCCACCCGGACCCTGATCCGGCGATTACAACGTCATCTGCATCGGTTCGGGACAATAGTGGAATCCTTCGCCGGCCTTGGCGACATGGCCGTAGCCGGGCCAGGCGAAGTGATGCCGCGCGATACGGCGTGACCGCAAGATTCTTTTGACGTCGCGAATGCCGTCTCACGCAATCCGCGGCACCAGGTCGCTGCCTTCCGTTTCGGCAAAACCCGCCTGTAAAACCTCTTCGCGCTTGTGGCGCAAATGCGCGCGCAGGATATGGGCAAGGCCGACGCCGTCGCGCCTCTGCAGTGCGTTCAGGATGGCATCGTGCTCCTTCACGGCGACCGCCCAGCGCTCGGGCGTCATCGGAGTGACGTAACGCGCGCGGCGGATGCGCGCGGTCACGGATGTATAGAGCCCCGCGAGCACCGGGTTTCCGGCCGCAGCGACGATGGCTTCGTGAATGGCGCGATTCCCGCGATAGTACTGGATCAGGTCGCCCTCGCGATGATGATGCACCATCTCCGCGTGCGCGGCGGCGATCGCGTCGATCTCGGCGTCGGTGATGCGCTCGCAGGCGAGCTCGCCGGCGAGCGCCTCGAGGCCTTGGCAGACCTCGAACAGGTCGCGCATGTCCTTGTCGGTCAGTTTTGCCGCGCGCGAGCCGCGATGCGGCAAAAGCTGCACGAGCCCTTCGGCGGCGAGCACCTTGAGTGCCTCGCGGAGCGGCGTGCGCGATATCTGCAGCCGCTCGCACAGCTCGCGCTCGGGAATCCGCGCGCCCGGCGGGATTTCGCCGTCGAGCAGGATGGCCCGGATGCGGCCGACGACTTCCTCATGGAGCATGGGTCTGAAGTCCATTTGAATGCAAAAATGGAGCTATATACGAATAAATGCAAGTTCCAGCTTGTAAATCGATAATTTTGCATTCAAAACTGTAAAAAACAGAAGGACATTGAGGAAATGGACCAGCAGGTGGTCGCGGAAGACCTCGTTTTCGAGCGTCAGGACGGTATCGGGCGGATCACCTTCAACCGCCCGCAGGCTCGCAACGCCTTCACCTTCGCGATGTATGAGCGGCTTGCCGCGATCTGCGAGGAGATCAACGACGATCACGCGATCAAGGTGCTGGTGCTGCGCGGGGCCGGCGACAAAGCGTTTGCCGCGGGCACCGACATCAATCAGTTCCGCGATTTCAAGTCGCCGCAGGACGCGATCGACTACGAGAACCGCATCGATCGGGTGCTGACCACGCTCGAGCAGTGCCGCGTGCCGACGATCGCGGCGATCAACGGGTTCTGCACCGGCGGCGGCGCGGGCATTGCCGCGGCCTGCGACCTCCGCATCGGCACCCAAAGCGCGAAAATCGGCTTTCCCATTGCCCGCACGCTCGGCAATTGCCTGTCGATGTCCAATGTCAGTCGTCTCACTGCACTGATCGGCGCCGCCCGCGTCAAGGATCTGATCTTCACCGCGCGCCTCATCGACGCGACGGAGGCCGCCAGTGTCGGTCTGCTCGGCGAGGTCGTCGAGGATCTCGCCGCGCTCGACAGGCGCGCGGACGAGGTTGCCCGATTGCTCGCCAGCCACGCGCCGCTGACGCTGAATGCGACCAAGCAGGCCGTGGCGCGCCTGCAAAGGCGGCTGACGCCGGACGAGGGCGAGGACCTCATTCTGATGTGCTACACGAGCCAGGATTTTCGCGAAGGGCTCGATGCTTTCCTAACCAAGCGCGCGCCGCAATGGCGCGGCCAATAGGACGCTCCGATGCAAAGCGATCGCTCGCAATCAACCCCCGGCCGTTCGGGGCCGCTTGCCGGCCTCAAGGTCATCGATCTCACCCATGTCATGGCTGGGCCGACCTGCACCTTGATGCTGGCCGACATGGGCGCCGACGTGATCAAGATCGAGAAATCGCCGAACGGTGACGACACCCGCCATTCGGTGCCGCCGAAGATTGGCGACGAGGCGGCGTCCTTCCTGATGATGAACCGCAACAAGCGCGGCATTGTGCTGGATCTGAAGACCGTGGGCGGCAAGCAGGTGTTGCGGCGGCTGATCGCGGGCGCCGATGTGCTGGTCGAGAATTTTGCGCCGGGCGCCATGGAGCGCCTCGGCTTCGGCTACGAAGACCTGCACAAGCAGCATCCGACGCTGATCTATTGCTCGCTGTCGGGCTTCGGCCGCACCGGACCCTACAAGCATCGCCGCGGCTTCGATCTGGTCGCCCAGGCCATGAGCGGCATCATGAGCTTTACCGGCGAACGTCCCGATGGTCCGCCCGTGAAATGCGGTCCGCCGCTGTCCGACATCACCGCCGGGCTGCTCGCGAGCATGGGCATCCTCGCGGCCTACACGCACCGTCTCAAGACCGGCGAAGGGCAGTGGGTCGAGACCTCGCTCTACGAGGCCGCGCTGGTGCAGACCTACTGGCAGTCGACCATCGCGCTGGCCGCGGGCACCGCGCCGCGCGCGATGGGTTCGGCGCATCCGCTCAACGCGCCGTATCAGGCCTTCGAGGCCTCGGACGGCTGGCTGGTGGTCGGCGGCGCCAACAAGAAGCACTGGCTGTTGATGCTGGACGCGCTCGGTGCGAGCGAACTCGCCTCCGATCCGCGTTTCATCAACGGCGCCGACCGCATGGCCAATCTGAAGGAGCTCGAAGCTGTCCTGAGCGAGCGCTTCCGCACCCGGACCCGCGCGCACTGGCTGGCGGCGCTGGACGAGAAGGGTGTCCCGTGTGGACCCGTGCACGACATGCTGGAGGCGCTCAGCGATCCCCAGACGCTGGCGCGCGAGATGGTCGTCGAGGTCGAGCATTCCACGCTTGGACCCGTGAAGACGATCGGCTTGCCGGTCAAGTTTTCGGAGACCCCAGGCAAAGTGCGCACGGGCGCGCCGGTCTACGGTGAGCATACAAGCGAGGTGCTGGTCGAGCACGGGTTCGACCAGAAGCAGATCGAAGCGCTCGAACAAGAAGGCGCAATCGTCCTGGCACCGGGAAGACGCGAGGAACGCGTCGCCTGACCGGACGTCGAAAACGACAAGAACAAGAGACAAAAATCAGCTGGAGGAAATCATGGGTCGGACGTCAACACTTCTGCTCTCCGCGGCAGCAACCGTGCTTGCCGGCACGATGCCGGCGCTCAGCGCCTGGCAGCCGCAAAAGCCGATCGAGTTCGTGGCGACCGCCGGGCCCGGCGGCGGCACCGACAATCTCGCGCGCGCCGTGCAGAACATCATCACCAAGCACAAGCTGGTGGAGCAGCCGATCGTCGTCGTCAACAAAGGGGGCGGCAGCGGCGCGGAAGGCTATGTCTATGGCAAGGCGTCGGCCGGCGATCCCTACAAGGTGATCTTCGGCACGTCGAATGCCTGGCAGCAGCCGCTCGTCTCCAAGGTCGCCTTCAACTACACCGATCTTACTGCCATCGCGGCGATGGCGCAGGACGAGTTCCTGCTTTGGGTCAAGCAGGACGCGCCCTACAAGACGGCGGGCGACTATCTAAAGGCGGCCGCGTCGGGCGATTTCAAGATGGGCGGCGCGCAGTCAAAGGACACCGACGAGGTGCTGACCCGCATGATCGAGAAGGCCGGCCACGTCAAGCTGACCTACATTCCTTTCAAGAGCGGCGCCGAGACCGCCGTTCAGCTCGCCGGCGGACACCTCGACTCCCACGTCAACAATCCCAGCGAAAGTCTTGGGCAATGGCGCGGTGGAACGCAGCGGCCACTTTGCGTGTTCAGCCCGAAGCGGCTGCCGCAGGGCGCCAAGGTCACCGCGACCGAAGGCTGGGGCGACGTTCCGACCTGCGTCGAGCAGGGCCTCGACATCAAGCAATATGAGCAGCCGCGGACGGTGTGGCTCCCCGGCAAGGTCACCCCCGACCAGGCCGCGTTCTATGTTGACCTGATGAAGAAGGTGCAGGCGACGCCGGACTGGAAGGACTACATCGAGAAAACCTCCCAGGTCGACACCTTCCTGACCGGCGCCGAACTCGACAAGTTCATCAAGGAGGACCTCGAGCACGTCAAGCAGGTCGCGGGCGAGCAGGGCTGGTTGGTCAAGTGAGGCGGCCGATGGCGTTCGATCGCGCAGCCGAGTTCAATCACCGTCCTCATCCTGAGGAGCCCGCCGCAGGCGGGCGTCTCGAAGGATGGCCGCGGATGGGATGTCGCCTGGAACCGTCCTTCGAGACGCGCGCCAACGCGCGCTCCTCAGGACGAGGACTGAGCAAACATCTGGCGTTTCGCTGGAGTGGCTCGTGATATCACGCCGCGCCCTCGAACTTGCGACCGCAATCCTCACCGGCAGCTTCGGTGTGGCCGTCGTCGTCTCCAGCCTCGATAACGGCATCGGCTGGTCGAGCGCGGGCGTGGATGCCGGCACGTTCCCGTTCCTGACTGGCATCATCATCGTGCTCGGAAGTCTCTACAATCTGGCGCGCGGTTTGATGCCGGTTGCGTCACTGGCGAACGTCCCCATCGCGATCACCTCGATCGAGCTGCGCCGGCTTGCCGGCCTGTTCGTGCCGGCCGCGATTTTCGTGGCTGCGATTCCGTTGGCCGGGATGTACGTCGCCTCAGCCCTGTACATCTTCGCGGTGCTGGCGATCCCCAAACAACAATCCGTGCCGCGCGCGCTTGGTATGGCGGCGGCGACGGCGCTCGCGCTCTACGTCGTGTTCGAGCGCATGTTCCAGGTGAGCTTGCCGCACGGCGCGCTCGCCGCGGCCTTCGGCTTCTGACGGGGAGGCCGATGGACAATCTTGGAGAACTTCTTCACGGCTTCAGCATCGCGATCACGCTGCCGCATCTGGCGCTGATGGTGATCGGCGTGCTGCTCGGCATTCTCGTCGGCGTGCTGCCTGGGCTGGGTGCTCCGAACGGGGTGTCGCTGCTGCTGCCGCTGACCTTCGGCATGCAGCCGGTCTCTGCCATCATCCTGCTCTCCAGCATGTATTGGGGCGCGTTGTTCGGGGGATCCGTGACCTCGATCCTGTTCAACATCCCGGGCGAGCCGTCGTCTGTCGCCACCACCTTCGACGGCTATCCGATGGCCCGTGACGGACGGCCGACCACGGCGCTCGCCACCGCCTTCGGCTCGGCGGCATTCGGCGCGCTGATCGGCGTCATCCTGATCACCTTCCTCGCATCTTGGGTGGCGCAGGTCGCACTCGCCTTCGGGCCGGCGGAATATTTCGCGGTCTATTTCCTGGCATTCGCCAGCTTCGTCGGCATGGGCGGGGCAGCGCCGATCAAGACCATCGTCGCGCTGGCGATCGGCTTTGCCATTGCCGCCATCGGCATCGACACGGTCTCCGGCAGCGTGCGCCTCACGATGGGCGTCGACGAGCTCGTCAAGGGCGTGAACTTCGTCGTCGCGGTGATGGGCCTGTTCGGCATCGGCGAGCTGCTCGTCGCCGTCGAAGAGGAGTTTCATGCCCGCGCGGTCTCGTCGAAGATTGAGTGGCGGGAGGTGTTTCGCGCAATCGGCCGCCTGCCGCGGCACAGCGTTGCGCTGCTGCGCAGCGCGGCCATCGGATGCTGGATGGGGATCACGCCAGGCGGCCCCACCGCGGCATCCTTCATGAGCTACGGCATCGCCCGACGCTTCTCGCGCCGCGGCCGATATTTCGGCACCGGAGAGGTCGAAGGCATCATCTCGCCGGAGACGGCCGATCATGCCGCCGGCACCAGCGCGCTTCTGCCCATGCTCTCGCTCGGCATTCCCGGCTCGGCCACGGCGGCCGTCATGATGGGCGGGCTGATGATCTGGGGCCTCAATCCCGGGCCGATGCTGTTCGTCGACCAGAAGGACTTTGTCTGGGGCCTGATTGCCTCGATGTATGTCGGCAATATCGTTGCCGTCGTGCTGGTGCTTTTGACCGTGCCAGTCTTCGCCGCCCTGATGCGGATTCCCTTCGTCATCATCGCGCCGCTGATCGTGATCATCTGCGTCGTCGGCGCCTATTCGGTGTCGAACTCCTATCTCGATGTCGTCATGATGCTCGGCTTCGGCATCGTCGGCTATCTCTTCAAGAAGCTGTTCTATCCTCTGGCGCCACTCGTGCTCGCGATCGTCATCGGCGACAAGGCCGAGGACGCGTTCCGGCAGTCGATGCTGATGTCCAAGGGATCGCTCGGGATATTCTTCGCCAACAAGCTGGTGACATGCCTCATCGTGGCCGGCATCGCGCTGTTGCTGCTTCCGCTCGTGCTGCAGCTTGCGCGCCTGCTGCGCAAGCCTGCGCCGTCCGCTGATGAGATGACAGCCCAAGAGAGAGCTCGAGAGACCGCGCGAGAGAAGGTGACCATATGACCGCAAAGCCGCTCATTGCATTGGCAATGGGAGATCCCGCCGGCATCAGCCCGGAATTGACCGCAAAGCTCGTCGTGCAGGACGACGTCCGCGCCGTCAGCCGGATTGTCGTGATCGGCGACCGCCGCATCTTCGACGAGGGCGCGCGCGTTGCCGGCGTCAAGCCGGAGCTGACAACAGTGGAGCAGGGGGTGGACTTGCGCGCGGCGAAGGGCGAGACGCTGTTCGTCGATCTCGGCCACCTCGATCCCGGCGACATCAGGCAGGGGATCGCGAGCCTTGCCGGGGGCCAGTTCGCGCTTGCCAACTACAAGCACGCGCTCGAACTCGGCCGTGACAGCCGGGTCGACGCCGTCTGCTTTACGCCGTTCAACAAGCAGGCGATGCGGCTGGCTCGCGCCGAGTATGACGACGAGATCGCGTTCTCCGCCGAAGTGGTCGGTCTCAAAACCCCCGCAAGCGAGTTCAACGTGCTGGACCGGCTCTGGAACGCCCGGGTGACGTCTCATATCTCGCTCAAGGACGTCGCCGCGCGCCTGTCCGGCGAACGTATCCATCGCGCGCTCAAGTTGACTGATGCCTGCATGCGCAATGCCGGCTTCGCCCGGCCGCGCATCGCGGTCGCCGGTCTCAATCCGCATGCCGGAGACGGCGGCAATTTCGGCCGCGAGGAGATCGATGTTATTGCGCCGGTAGTCGCAGCCGGCCAGCGCGAGGGCATCGTCGTCGAAGGACCGTTTCCCGCCGACACCGTGTTCCTGCGCGCCAAGGGGGGCGCCTTCGATGCGGTGCTGACGATGTATCACGACCAGGGCCAGATCGCGATGAAGCTGATGGGCTTTGATCGCGGCGTAACGTTGCTCGGCGGCTTTCCATTCCCGATCTGCACGCCCGCGCACGGCACCGCCTACGACATCGCCGGCCAGGGCATCGCATCAATCGGCGCCAGCCGCGCCGCCGTGCTGCTCGCGGCAGAGATGGCCGGGCGGCGCGCGGCCTGATCTGCGCGATACGCGCGGCGCGGCGGCTTACAGCTCCGTAGCCAGCTGCGCCACCTGTTCCCGCAGCCAGCTGTGCGCCGGATCGTGATCGTACGACGTGTGCCATAGCAGGGAGACCGTGACCTCGCGCAGCTCGATCGGCAGCGGGCTCAGGCTGAGTCCGAAGTCGGCGGCGAAGCGACGGGCCAGTCGCGCCTGGATCGTGACGATGACGGGGGCGTGCGCCACCAGCGAGGGCGCCGTGAGAAAGCGCGGCGTGGTCAGCGCGACGGAACGACGCAATCCGAGCTTCTCCAGCGCTTCGTCTACAATGCCGCGGGCGTTGCGCGCGGGCCTCAGGCTGGTCAGCACATGGGGAAGCCGCACGTAGTCATCGAGCGAGATCGGAGGCGTGATGCCGGTCAGCCCGGCGTTGAACATGCAGACATAGCTCTCGGTGAACAGCTTGCGGCGCTTGTGGTGAAGCTGTCCCTGCTGGAACGCGTCGTAGCCGATCGCGAGATCCATTTCGTCGGCATCGAGATCGTCGAGCAAGCGAGACGCGTCGAAATTGTAGAGACGCAGGTGAATGCCGGGGGCGACGTCGCGCATGCGCGCGAGTAGCGCCGGCATGAACAGAATTTCCATGCTGTCCGGCAATCCGAACGTGAACGTCCGCACCGCCGTCGCCGGGTCGAATGTCTGCTCGCGCGACACGAGCGCCTCGACCTGCGCCAGCATCGACTGCACCGGTTCGAGCAGGGTGACCGCGCGAGGGGTGAGGCGCATCCCTTCGGGCCCCCGCGTCAGCAGCTCGTCGGAGAACAACTCCCGCAGGCGTGCGAGGTTGTGGCTCATCGCGGACTGGCCAATGCCGACGCGGGCCGCCGCCCGTGTGACGCTTCGCTCGGTGAGAAGTGCCCCGAGATGTACGAGCAGATTCAGGTCGATATGACCAAGATTGACAGTATCGATGCCCATTATCGATCCCATCTGTTTGATCGATGATCATAGCCTGACCATGTCTTGCGGCAAGGGAGCAGACGGGCGTCCCGCCCGCCGCCCAAGCCAACGGAGGGTCGCATGTCGATCCGAAGCATGTTTCTCGCAGCCGCCATCACCACGACTTCATGGGGGGCCGCTCACGCCAGCGACCTGAAGCCGATCGCAGGGCAGAGCATCAAGATCGGCGATCTGTCCGGCGTCGCCTATTACACCGTCGAACCCGATGGATTCCACGTCGTCACGACCGTTGCGCGCGGACAGGCCGGAGCGCCGATCCGCTTTGTGTCGGTGCTCATGCCCGGCCAGCGCCTCGTTGTCTCCGCTGCGAGCGAGGCCGGCGCGTTGGAGATTGGCCGGACTGGCGACAGCCTGTCCATCCGCGAGCCTGGCGCGGCCTCGAACTGAATTCCGGAGCCAGCGATGTCCACCATCCGTCTTCATCGAACCACCACCTTGACCCCCAAGCAGTACCTTGCCGCGCTGACCGATTTCGGGCCCGGCCGCTCCACGCTTTTCGGCAACAGTGCCGACGAAGATCTCGAACTGCATCATCTCGGCCTGAAGCATGCAGACGTCACGGAAGGCTCGCGCGGCATCTGGGAACGCTTGCACTATGACTGGTCCAATCCCCACCGCGTCGTCCTGACGACGACCGACTCCAATGTGTGGGGAGGCGCGTCAGGACACATTTATGCTTTCCGACGCCGGCGCGACGGAATGACCGACATCGACCTTGTCGTCGTGCGCGAAGGCAAGAACATCAAGGGCTGGGTCCTCGGCTTTGTGCTCGGCACCATCGGCAGAAGCGTTCTGCAAAAGGCGTTCGAGAACTCCGTCCAGGCGATCGAGCGTCGGAACGATCTTTCGAGCCATCTCGACAGGATCGCTGTTTAGTCAAAAGGCCCGATCGAATTGCACCGAGTACAATGTGTATATTGTACTGATGCAATTTCCCTCCCAACTGTGAACGTATCGGACTGCACCGGAGAATCTCCATGAGCCAACGTTCATCATTTTGGGCCCGGCATGCCGCGCTCGTCTTTTCAATAAGAACGTTCTCGACGGCCATGCTGGCATTTTCGATCGCGCTCTGGTTGGGGATGCCGCGCCCTTACTGGGCGATGGCCTCGGTTTACATCACGTCGAACCAGCTGGCCGGGGCGACGTCGTCGAAGGCGGCTTACCGCATGCTTGGCACGCTGATCGGCGCGACCGCAACGATCGCACTGATCCCGAATCTCGTGAATGCACCCGAACTTCTCAGCCTCGCCGTCGCGCTATGGGTCGGCCTTTGTCTGTACCTTTCACTGATCGACGGCACCCCGCGCAGCTACATGTTCATGCTGGCCGGTTACACCGTGGCGCTCCTTGGCCTGCCTGTGCTGTCGATGCCTGAGGCTACCTTCGACATCGTGTCTTCTCGCGTACAGGAAATTATGCTCGGCATCGTCTGTGCGAGCATCGCGTCGACACTGGTGCTGCCGCAGAGTGCCTCCGCCGTCATCAAGGTGCAGGTGGATGCCTGGCTCGGCGAAGCGCGCCGGCTCGGCGTGGATGTGCTGACCGGTCGTGGCAGCAATGAAGAGCGCAATGACCACCGCATGCGGCTGGCTGCAGCGGCCTCCGAGATCGACCAGCTCTCCTGGCATCTCGCCTACGAGACCAGCAGGTCCGCAGGCATCGCGCGTGGCCTCCAGCGCCTGCGCCAACACATGCTGGCGCTGATTCCACTGCTGGCATCCATCGAGGATCAGCGGGTTGTGCTCGGTGCTCGCGATTTGACGAAAGGGAACGTTGACGACATCAGCAGGAGGGTCGCGCGCTGGCTCGCCGATGGCGGCGAGGACGAAGAGAAGGCCGACGGCCTGCGGGCCGCGCTCGACGAAGCCCGGCCGCAGCTCGGCGCGAACGCCGCCTGGATCGAGATCGTCATCGCCGGATTTGTGAGCCGGATGCGCAACCTCGTCGACATCGTGCAGGACTGCCGGCGTCTGCGCGAGGCAGTTGCTGAGGGCCGCGATCCGGAGGCGGTTCGGCTTGCCTTCATGCCTGATGCGGTCGGCGTCGCCGAGCTTCATCGCGACCACGGGCTGGCCCTGTGGACCGCTGCCGCAACGACATCTTCGATCCTCGTCTGCTGTGCATTCTGGATTGCCTCTGGCTGGACCGACGGCGCGTCCGCCCCGATATTCGCTGCGGTCCTCGGCTCCCTGTTCGCCGGCGTGGACAATCCCCTCCCTGCGTTTCGCAAGCTCTATCCGTTGTTCCTCGCCGTCATCGCCGTCAACGGGATCTACAGCTTCGGCCTGTTGCCCCGGGCTACGACGCTCGAAATGGTCATCGTGATGCTGCTGCCGACATTCGTGTTGTTCGGCTGGATTGCCGCGCGGCCCGCGACTGCTCGTATCGGCGCGCTGCTGACGATTTACACCTCGGTTCAACTGGCACTGGATTCGTCCTACAGCGCGGACTTTTCCTCATTCGCCAATTCCAGCGTGGCGCTGATGGTCGGCGTGGCGTTGACCGGTATCGTGTCCGGCATCGTTCGCTTGTTCGGCGCCGAGTGGATCGCCTCCCGGCTGCTGCGCAGCAACTGGACGACGCTGGCGGCCGTCGCCGAGGGCAGGGGACCGCAGGATGGCGTCGCCGTTGCCAGCCTTATGCAGCACCGGCTGGCGCTTCTTGCTACGCGCATCGCCGTGGTGCCTGCTCAAGCGAGGAGTGATGTCGCCAATCTCCGTCAAATGCGAACCGCCCTCAACGTCATCCATCTGCGGAAAATAAACGTCGGGCAGGCGCGCCCGGCAATCGACGCATTCCTTGCGCGGCTGGCTTCCGTTTGCCGCGTTCATACGGAGGGCCGCCTTTCGGACGAGCTGCTCATACGGCTCGACAACACGATCGCAGCAACTTTGCAGGAGCCGGCGGGCCAGGGGCGCGATGAAGCACTACACAGCCTCGCGGGGATTCGCGTCGGGCTATTCCCCGGAGCGGTTCCGTATCAACCACATGAGCCGGAGCAGAGGAGTATTGCCGCATGAAATACCAGCTCGATCTCTTTGGCGTGATTGTTCCAAGCCTGCTGCTGTGGTGTGTCGTCGCCTATGTGCTCGCGCGCATCGTGAGCAAGGTGATGGCGCGGGCCGGCCTCTATCGCCACGTCTGGCACGGCGCGCTGTTCGAGTTTTCGCTCTATGTCTCTCTGGTCGCCGGTCTGATCCTCGTTTCCAAGGATTTCGTGTCATGAAAGCCGCTCTCAATTCGCTACGTCGCTTCTCGTTAACCGCTGTCATGGCCCTTGTCGCGCTCTGGGCCGGCTACAAGCTGTGGGACTATTACATGCGGGAGCCTTGGACGCGGGATGGCCACGTCAGGGCCGACGTCGTCCCGGTCGCTCCCGACGTCTCGGGCTTCGTCACCGAGGTGCTCGTCAGAGACAACCAGCAAGTCCAGCGCGGGGCGGTGCTGTTCCGGATCGACCGGGCGCGCTACGACATCGCGCTGAATCAGGCCGAGGCGGTGCTGCTCGGCAAGCGCGCTGCGCTGGACGAAGCCAACGCCGATTTGAAGCGCTACAGTGCGCTGACGCCCGATGTGACGGTCTCCAAGCAGAGGATCGATCAGGTCGTCGCGACCCAGGGCTCGGCCCAGGCGGGCTATGACGAGGCCGTCGCGAACCTCAGCCTGGCAAAGCTCAATCTCGAGCGCAGCGAGGTGCGGGCCTCCGTCAATGGAGTCGTCACCAACATGGAGTTGCGGCCGGGCACCTATCTGACGGCGGGCAAGGGCGTGATGGCGCTGCTCGATTCAGACACGCTCCGCGTCGAGGGCTATTTCGAGGAGACCAAGCTTCCACGCATTCATCTCGGCGATGCCGTCAGCGTGCGGTTGCTCGGCAGCGAGCGTGCGTTGCGCGGCCGCGTGGAAGGCGTTGCGGCGGGCATCGAGGATCGCGATCGCAGCTCCGGCGCAAACCTGCTCGCCAGCGTCAATCCGACCTTCAACTGGGTTCGGCTGGCCCAGCGCGTTCCGGTCCGAATCTCGCTCGATCGTGTTGAGCGGCGCGAGCTTGTGGCCGGAGCGACCGCAACCGTCGAGGTGCTGGGCTCGACGCTCGCTGCCGATCCTGTCGGTAACGAGGAGCGCACGGCCGTTCCGCAGCGGCTCGCTTGCCGTGCAGTGAAGGTTGCGTTCGGCTCATCCTCTCTGTGCGACTGATGCCCGCGTTTGGAATAGCTTCAGGCGTCGATATTGTACCGAGAACAATGTTTCTATTGCACTGAGATATGTGTCGGAGCAATATGCTCGCGGAAGGGAAAAGCGGGCACGACGGTTGGAGACGGACACATGGATCTCACGGTCACCACAATCCTGATCGCCTTTGCCGGCGTCTTCCTGATCTGTTTCATGAAGGGCGCCTTCGGCGGCGGCTTTTCCATCGTCGGCATTCCGCTGTTGTCGTTCGTGATGGACCCGGTGACCGCAGGCGGCCTGCTCGCGCCCCTGTTCATCGCCATGGATCTGTTCGCGCTGCGCTACTGGAAGGCTTCAACCTGGTCGAAGCCGGATCTCGTGCTGCTGTTGCCGGGGCTCGTGATTGGCATCGGTCTCGGCTATGTCCTGTTCCGCGTACTCGACCATCGCGCGGTTGCGATCGTGATGGCCGTCGTCACCTTGATCTTTGTCGGCGTGTGGCTCTTGAGCGACCCCAAGGTCACCATTCAGCCACGCTCGACGCCAAAGGCGGTTGCGGCGGGTCTCGCCTCCGGCGTCACCACGATGGTCGCGCATTCCGGTGGACCGCCGCTGGCGATGTATCTGCTGCCGCTTGGCCTCAGCAAGGAGATCTATGCGGGAACGACGAGCCTGTTCTTTACCGTCGGCAATGCGACCAAGGCAGTGCCCTGGCTTCTGCTGGTGCGACCGGCTGGCAACGTCTGGATCGTGATGGCGATATGCCTGCTCGCCATTCCCAGTGGCGTCTGGCTGGGCTGGCGGCTGCACGGCAAGCTGGACCAGCGGCAGATCTATCGGGCCTGTTACGGATTGCTGGTTATCACCGCATTGAAGCTGCTGTGGGACGGCGTGTCCGGCTATCTCGTGTGAAGACCGGAGGATGGTTGCGCGGGCGCGTGCTGCCCGTGCTGTCGGAGCCCGCCCGAGTGCATTGCTACCTCCGCAAGGTGATCGCCGATAGATGAAGTTGTGCATCGAAGTAGTCCGACGCGCGGAGCGCACGCTGACGCCGGCCTCCACCAGCGGCGCTCGCTAGATTGCACGTCCTTGTTGGCGTTCGGTTATAGACGACATTCGCACCACGCAGCGGAACCCGACATGACTGGTCGAGGTATCGACCGGCTCCGCGTGCCGCGCGGCCGGGCGATATCGGCGGCAATAGTTCGGCGCGCAGAGGTGCGAGCCGCCCTTGAGGACCTTGCGCGGAATCTGGATGTCGGGGAGGCGCGGGTCGTAACTTGCGTGCTCACCGCCGCCGCGGGGATTTTTGGGGATGCAGCAGGGCTTTGCGGCGTCGGCGGCGTGTTTTGACGACCACCAGTCGACGGTCCACTCCCAGACATTGCCGATCATGTCGTAGAGGCCGTAGCCGTTCGGCGGGAAGGCCATGACCGGCGAGGTACGCTCGTACCCATCCTCGCCGAGGTTCTGGACGGGGAAGTTGCCCTGCCAGATATTGGCCATGTGCTTGCCGCCCGGCATCAGCGCATCGCCCCAGGCGTATTCCTCCGCCTCGAGGCCGCCGCGCGCCGCAGATTCCCATTCCGCCTCCGTCGGCAAGTCCTTGCCGGCCCAGCGCGCATAGGCTGCCGCATCGCTAAAGGAGACATGGACGACGGGATGGTCGTCGAGGTCCTTGATGTTGCTGCCGGGACCATAGGGATGACGCCAGTTGGCGCCGCGCAGGAAAGTCCACCACTGGCTCCAATCGGTGAGATCGGTGATGTGCGGCAGCGGTGAGAACACCAGTGATCCCGCGTAGAGCATCTCCGCCAGCGCGCCTGGATAGTCCTTCGGATCGGGAACGACCTGCGCCTCGGTGACATGGCCGGTTGCGTCGACGAACTGCTTGAACTGCCGGTTCGTCACCGGCGTGCGGTCCATCCAGAAGCCGTCGACAGCGACGCGATGGCTCGGCGCTTCCTCGGGATAATGATGGTCGGATCCCATGCGAAAGGTTCCGCCGGGAATGAAGACCATCTCGCCGGTCTTCAAATCATCCGGCAACCACTCGCAGTGATCCAGATCCGCTCGCAACATGGTGGAAGCTCCGCTACGCGCATTCCACCTGATCTACTGCGCTAACTCTGGCAGATTTCGACGATAGCTCTTTGCCCTGCCCATTAGACGCATTGTCTGGTCCCCTCTTTTTTGGCGCTCGGGGGAGAGGAGGACGCTGCATTGCGTCAACATCTCTTTCCTTTGCACGCACGTTTTCGAGCACGCGGCAAATCCATGCCGCGTCCGCTCTGCCATCCGCAGAGCGCGTCCGCTGAATATCGCTAAGGTTGTAAACGGTATCCGAAGATTGGACGGCTGTGATGTGCAGATTGTGCCAGTCTGCGTGGGTAGTTGGTGAGACCTAATTCCCCATGACGCAAATCCCCAACGCAGAGGCACTTCAGCGGCAAATCTTGCAACAAACTCGACGATGATTTGCCTCAAAACGCGAACCCAGCTTGTCGCACCCACCTCGCGTTGTGGTGGTGCTTCGCTATCGCCTGCCGCAGAATTGTCGCGCTTCAGTAACACGGTACAGCCATGGGGCAATTCCTTCTGGTTGATTCGCGCAAGCTGGATGGTTTCGAAGGTCTTCAGCAGGCCGTCCACGGCTCGCATGTCGATGTGATGCAACTCGGCCGCGGTCGGTTGCGCGGAACGTTATCCCATGTCGGCATCGGCGACTTCTCGCTCAGCATTGGTGCTTTCAACGTCGGCATGCGCACGCAGCGGGTTTCCAGCGACGACAGACTGATCATCGGGATGCTGCTTGCGGCCGAAGAGCGCGTCGCCCACTGGTCGTTCGACATGCAGCTCAACGATGTGCTCGTCATTCCGCCGCGGCTCGAACATGACGGTGTTTTTCACGGCGGCTCCGCCTACGCCGCCATGCGGTTCGACCTCAACGAGGTCGCGACGCTGTTCGGCGGAGAAGCACGGCTGAGCGACCCCGACACATGGCGCAGCCGCGGTCATTTCCGCGCGCACATCGAGACCGGCGCGATCGCCTCGCGCCGCCTGGTCCGGATCATGTCGCACCTGCGCGACAACAAACATGGGTTGACGCCATCAACTGCCGAGTTCTGGAAGCGATCGATCGCAGAATGCATGGCTGCCAACGTCGCGTCGTCGCTGCCACCCGATGGCAACGGCTGGCTGCCTTCCGCGCGACGGCTGGTCCGCAAGGTCGAGGAGTTTCTCGACGACGCCGGCACGCGTCCGGTGCATGTTTCGGAAATTTGCGCGGTGCTCGGCGTATCGCGGCGTACCCTGCACCGCGCCTTTCAGGAGGTATTCGGCCTCGGTCCGGCCAGCTTCCTCAGGCACAAGCGTCTCTGCGCTGTTCACTCCATCCTGCACCAGAGCGCACCCGGCTCGACCACCGTGACAGCCGTCGCCATGCAGCAGGGCTTTTACGAACTCGGCCGGTTTTCGCAATATTACTTTGCAATGTTCGGGGAGCGTCCGTCGCAAACGCTTGGAATTACGATGCTGCAGCCAGTCGAAGACGACATCGCCAGAGCCTAGCGCTCTGGGCCCGGACCGCGACCGACGCCATGATCGCATGCATGCCGGTGTTTTGCCGGCGTGAAACGGCGAAAAAAACCGTCATGAAAACAACCAGATGGCTACTGTGCATGGGGTTGTTTTCACGGTTTTGAGTTGGATAGGCAGGCCGCCTCCAGCTTCAGGCCCCGCAGACGATCACGCCATACCAGCCGAGCCCGCGATAGGTTTCGTAGCCCGGCGTGGCATGGAACGCGACCAGCGTGCCCGAGCGGTCCTGATAGAAGCCGGAGCGCTGGCCGTCCAGCGAGAGCGAGATGCGCTCGCTGAGGATGCCCTGGCCGTCCGAGGCGGCGATGATGCGAAGATTGGAATCGACCAGCAGCACGCGCGCCTTGTCGCTGTCGCCGACGCGCACGCCTTGCACGATGGCGCGGGCCTGTGCCTCCCAGTCGAAATGGATGGCGAGCACGCCGATTGGCGCGCCGTTGGCATGGCCGCCGGCGCGGACGCTGGCGCAATAGGTCGCGACCTGGGCATTGCCGAGCAGCGGCTGATTTTCGACGTCGCCGGCGACATAGTCGTCGCCCGAGCGCAGGGTATTGGCCTCGCGAAACCATTTGGTGTGGGCGACGTTCTGGCCGACGGTGCGAAAGCGGTCGGCGCGGCCGTTGGCGATGACGTTGCCGTCGAGGTCGCAGAGCCAGAGGTCAAGATAGACGGTGTAGGCTCCCAGGATCACGCCGAGACGCTGCGAGGCATGGGACACGGCCGCGCCGTCGGGCGAGGCCGCGCAATCGACCAACGCGGAATCGGTCGCCCACCAGCGCACGTCGCAGGTCCGTTCATAGAGATTGCGGTCGATCAACTCGATGGCGTTGAGCGAGAGATCGACCATGCGCTCGCCGCGCGAGCGCTGGCTCATCCGGTCGATCGAGGAGACGAGATCGCCGGTCCGTTTCGTCAGCTGGCTTTCGAGCTCGCGGGCGATGGCCTCGACCTGCTGGCCGACGCCGCGGACCTCCTGCGCCACCACCGCGAAGCCCGCGCCCTGCGCGCCGGCGCGGGAGCTTTCGATCAGCGCGTTCAGCGCCAGCATCTTCATCTGGTTGGTGATCTGCTGGATCGCCTTGGTCTTGTCGACCGCGATCTGGTTGACCTCCGCGGTGAGGCGATTGATCAGCGCGGAGATGTCGGACTCATCATCAGCGGGTTCATTTGCGATCGGCTTGGCTTTGAGACCCAGCGCAGCAGACATCGGGGGCTTCCCTTGGCAATGAGGTCTGATCTGCAACGAACCCGGAACAACCACTACAGATCGAATACATTTCTTTTTCGAAGATTCCGCCTAACGCCTGCTTAATTTGCTGTTTTGCGGAATGCTCAAATGATAGTCAGTGCGCGTAGCAAAGCGGCAATCCACCGCTTTGTGCGGCGCAGACATTGCAAATCCCGGGGGATTGCGAGCCAATCGTGCCATCGGCCGGAGGATGCAATACCTCCGGCTTCCAGGTTCCTCAAACCGACCGATGTTCATGACGCCGCCCGCCACCGCCTTGCCTGTCGAAGCGCCCCAGGCGTTCCTGGGGGTGGCGCGCTCGCTCACCGACAAGCTCTGGCGCGATCGGCTGGATGCGCGCGGGGCGGCGAAGGCGCTTGCCATCGTGCAGCGCCACCAACTGCCCGAGCTGCTGGCGCGGGTGCTGGCAGGCCGCGGTGTCGACAGCGACGCCGTCGCAGATTTCCTCGATCCAACCATACGCAAGCTTCTGCCGGACCCGTTCACGGTGACGGAGATGGAGGCCGCCGCGAAGCGGATCGCGGATGCCGCAGGGAACGGCGAGAAGGTCGCGATCTTCGGCGACTACGATGTCGACGGCGCGACCTCGGCGGCGCTGCTGACCTGGCATCTGCGCCATTGCGGGCTTGATCCGCTGATCCACATTCCCGACCGCATCTTCGAGGGCTACGGGCCCAACACGGAAGCCGTGCGTGCGCTGGCCGAAAAGGGCGCCACGCTGCTCGTCACCGTCGATTGCGGCACCACCAGCATCGAGCCGCTCGCCGAAGCAAAACGTCTCGGCATGTCGGTCGTCGTGATCGACCATCATCAGGCCGGCACGGAATTGCCGGAGGTCGACGCCTTGGTCAATCCGAACCGGCTCGACGATCTCTCCGGTCTCGGCCATCTCGCCGCCGTGGGCCTCGTGCTGGTGACGCTGGTCGCGGTCAATCGTGAACTACGCCAGCGCGGTTTCTGGAATGCGGAGATGCCCGAGCCGGACCTGCTCGGCATGCTGCATCACGTTGCGCTCGGCACGGTTGCCGATGTCGCGCCGCTGATCGGTCTCAACCGCGCTTTCGTCGCCAAGGGCCTGATCGCGATGCGGCGCCGCGACCATGTCGGCCACACCGCGCTGATGGATGTGGCGCGGCTCAACGGCCCGCCGGAGGCCTGGCATCTCGGCTTCATGCTGGGACCGCGCATCAATGCCGGCGGCCGCATCGGCCGCGCCGACCTCGGCGTGCGGCTGCTTTTGGAGGGTGACAGCGTCGAGGCCGCGCGGATCGCAGCCGAACTCGACCGCCTCAACAGCGAGCGCCGGATCATCGAGCAGGCCGCCGAAGCGCAGGCCGAAGCCGAGGCGCTGGCCTCGATCGGACTCGAGGACAAGATCGGCGTGATCGTGACGGCCTCCGAAGGCTGGCATCCGGGGGTGGTCGGTCTCGTTGCATCCCGGTTGAAGGAGAAGTTCTCGAGGCCCGCCTTCGCGATCGCGCTGGAGCCCGGCGGCATCGGCACCGGCTCCGGCCGCTCGATTGCCGGCGTCGATCTCGGCAAGGCAGTGCGTCAGGCGGTCACCGACGGCATTCTGCTCAAGGGCGGCGGCCACGCGATGGCTGCGGGCGTCACGCTGCGGAAGGAAAAGCTCGCCGAATTTCGCGCCTATCTCGAGCATGCGTTGGCGCGCGACGTTGCCGAGGCGCGCCACGTCAACGAGCTCTACATCGACGGCGCGGTCTCCGCGCGCGCGGTGACCACCGAGCTTGCAACGACGCTCAACCGCGCTGGTCCCTTCGGCAGCGGCAATCCGGAAGTCGTGTTGGCGCTGCCGGCGCACCAGCTCGTCTATGCCGACGAGGTGGGGCAGGCACATTTGAGGCTGCGCTTCAAGTCGGGCGACGGTGCCATCGTCAACGGCATCGCGTTCCGTTCGATCGGACAGAAGCTCGGCAACGCGCTCGTTGCCAATCGCGGCCAGCAATTGCATGTCGCGGGATCATTGTCGGTCGATCGCTATCAGGGCGCCGAGCGTGTGCAATTCCGCGTCATCGACGTCGCGCTACCCGACCAGGGACCATCCATGATTAGATAGGCCCGGCAAACAACAAAAAACGAATAGCAAAAAAGGGAGTGAACATGGCAGGGCAGGTTGAGGGAAAGGTCGCGCTGGTGACGGGCGGGGCCTCCGGCATCGGCGAGGCCGTCGTCGAGTTGTTCGCGCGCGAGGGCGCCATCGTCATTGCCACCGACATCGACGAGCTGCGCGGCCCCGAGCTCGCCAATCGCATCACCAAGGCCGGCGGCAAGGCGATTTTCCTGGAGCAGGACGTCACTAGCGAAGAGCGCTGGATCGAGATCACAGCCGAGATCACGAAGCGCTTTGGCCAGCTCGATATTCTCGTCTCCAATGCCGGCATCGGCATCGCCGTGCCCTCGATCGTCGACATGACGCTCAGCGACTGGCGCAGGCAGAACGCGATCAACCTCGACGGCGTCTTCCTCTCGGTGAAGCATTGCCTGCCCTTGATGCGCAAGACCGGCGGCGGCTCGATCGTCATGATGTCCTCGCTTGCGGGCTTGCGCGGCGCACCCGGGCTGTCGGCCTATTCGGCGACCAAGGGAGGCGTGCGGCTGTTCGCAAAGTCGATCGCGATGGAGTGCGCTGCCGCCGGCGACGGCATCCGCGTCAACTCCGTCCATCCCGGCATCATCGACACGCCGATCTGGGGCAAGATCCCGACCGGCGCGACAGGCGCCGGCCAGAACGCACCGATCGATCCCGAAGAGCGCGCCCGGCTTGTCGCACCGCTGGGTCGGGCCGGACAGGCTGCGGAGATTGCCTCCGGCGTGCTGTATCTGGCCTCAGATGCCTCACGCTACGTCACCGGCAGCGAGCTCGTCATCGACGGCGGCATAAACGCCGGTGGCGTGCCACGGCGGCAATAAGCCGCCGCGCGGGGCGCGAAGGGCAGGGTGGCGCCCGCAGGGGCTGACGTGCAAGCGTCGTCCCTGTACAACGCGGGCGTCCTCCGACCGACAGAGGTGTCCTCCCGCCATGGCGCACAGCCTTCACTCTTCGTCATCCACGCCCGCAACATTTCGCTCGAACCGTCCGGATCTCGCGAGCGATGCGATCCGCAGCGCGCGCGAGGATCTTGCCGCCTGCTTCCGCATGGCTGCGCGCAACGGCTTTGAGGAGGGCATCTGCAACCACTTCTCCGCGGTGGTGCCTGGCCATGACGACCTCTTCCTGGTCAATCCCTACGGCTACGCCTTCCGCGAGCTGACCGCGTCAAAACTTCTGATCTGCGACTTCCACGGCAACGTGCTCGACGGCGAGGGCGTGCCCGAGGCGACCGCGTTCTATATCCATGCCGAGATGCACAAGCGCCTGCCGCGCGCCAAGGTCGCCTTCCACACCCACATGCCCTACGCCACGGCGCTGTCGATGACCGAGGGCGATCCGCTGATCTGGGCCGGCCAGACCGCGCTGAAATTCTACGGTCGCACGGCTGTGGACCGCAACTACAACGGCCTCGCACTCGACAACCGCGAAGGCGCGCGCATCGCATCCGCCGTTGGGGATGCCGATATCATCTTCATGAAGCATCACGGCGTGATGGTGCTGGCCCCAACCATCGCGGAAGCCTGGGACGATCTCTACTATCTCGAACGCGCCGCCGAGGTGCAGGTGCTGGCAATGTCGACGGGGCGACAGGTGCTGCCGGTCGATCCTGCGATTGCGGCCGAGACCTACAGGCAGATGCGCGAGGGCGATTCCGAATCCGCGCGGCTGCATCTTGCTGCAATCCGGCGGCAGCTCGATGCGGAAGAGCCGCAATATAGGCACTGAGCCTGCCTACGACCCCTGCCGCAGCTTTGCCAGCACCTTCAACCCGCCATAGCCGTCCGCGGGCGTGATGCCCGCGCGCTGCTGAAAATCCTTGATTGCCTTCATGGTGTCGTTGCCGACACGGCCGTCGGTGCCGCCAGTGTCGAAACCGGCCTTGGTCAGGCGTGTCTGCATCTCCTGCACCTCGGCGAGCGTCAGCGCGCGCTCGGAGCCGGGGAACGGCTGGATGAAGGGCGGGGCGCCGAGGCAGCGGTCGCCGAGATGGCAGATCGCCAGCGCATAGTTCATCGAGGGATTGTAGCTCTTCACCGCGTTGAAATTCGGTCCCAACAGGAACGTCGGTCCGCCAGCAACCGGGGTCCACATCTGCGCGGATGCGGAGACTTGCGGGAACGGTTGGCCGTCGGCGCGGGTGACGCCGGCCGCCTGCCAAGCCGCATAGGTCCGGGTGCCGCTCATCTCACCGGGCGCGCGCACCTCGTAGCCCCAATGCTCGCCGCGGTGCCATTTGCCCCGGTTGACGAGATATTTTGCGGTCGAGCCCAGCGCATCGTCGGGCTTGCCGAACGGCGAGACCTTGCCGTCGCCGTCATAGTCGATGCCGACATTGAGCCAGACTTCCGGCATCCATTGCGAATGCCCCATCGCGCCGGCCCAGGATCCCTGCATCTGCTCCGGCGTGCTCCAGCCCTTGTCGACGATGCGTAGCGCGTTGATCAGCTCGGTCTCCCAATAGGCTTTTCGGCGCGGCTCGTTCCAGGCGAGGGCGGCGAGAGAGGGAAACACCGGCGTCATGTGGTTCTGCTGCACCAGCGGATCGCCATAGGCGGACTCGACGCCCCACAGCGCCAGCAGCGTACCGCGCTCGACGCCGAAATCGCGCTCGATGCGTGCAAGCAGCGCCTCGTTGTTCTTCAGCGCGATCTTGCCGTTGATGATGCGCCAGTCAGAGACGCGGCGGTTGATGTATTGCCAGACCTGCTCATGGAATTCGGGCTGGTTGCGCATCTGCTTGAACACGCTCATGTCGGGCTCGACCCGCGCCATCGCGCGCTGCCAGGTCGCAGCCGAGATGCCCTTGGCCATTGCACGCGCGCGAAAGCCCTCGCGCCATTCCTCGAAGCCTGGAGGCGCGGCCAGGATCCGCGTTGGGATTGCGATGAGTGCGGCTGCGCCCAGCGTGGATCGAAGCAGAGCGCGGCGGCTGCGAGAGGCCATGGAATCAGCGTGTTTCATGGACCCATTCTAGCGGGAAACATGGCGGCTGTGACCCGGTTCCTGGAACTGGAGGAAGAGACGAAGGCCCCGCGTTCCCCGGAACAAACTGTCGCACTCCCGCATTCCCCCAGCACCAATTTGGAGGAGGAGAAGATGAGGAAATATCTGTTTGCCGCCGCCATGGTCACCGCCATCGCCGCGCCCGCGTTTGCCGACGAAGTCGGCGTTCATGTCGGCCCGGTCGGTGCCGGCGTGACGGTCGGACAGTCTCACGAATATCGTGAGCGGGACCGCGATCGCGACCGCACCACGGTCATCAGGGAGCGCGAGCCCGCCGACCGCACCACGGTGATCAAGAAGGAAGATGAATTCGGCAATCGCAGCAAGACCGTGATTCATCACGACAACGACTGATGAAGTGGGGCCCCGGCCGATCGCCGGGGCCCGCCGTCGCACGCAGTCCATTCATCGAGAATTCGGGGTGGAATGAAGATACGCGCGCATGCGGAAAGCCATGTCGTCGAGCTCGACGACGGCTCGCAATGGCAGATCTTTCCCGGCGATCTCGCGACCACGCTGAGCTGGAAGCCCGAAACCGATCTGCACCTGGAGCGAAGCGGCGACCAGGTGAGTTCGCATGAGCTGGTCAATGACGCCGATCAAAGCCGCGTGCGGGTGATCGCAGCGGGCGAGGCTTGGCCTGATGGCGAAGTTAAGAAAGTGTTGAAGGGCGGGTAGGGCGCGCCCGCAACGGGTCGGATATCCCCAATTTTGAGCCTGTCACTTTACGGTCGGTTTGCTTCCGTCTGCGCACAATCCGTGAATGCAGGAGCTGTTCGACATCATCTGCGCCAATCCCTGGCCGTTCGGCGCCGGGTTGTTCGTCGTGATCCTGATGATCCTCGCGGAGAACTTTGGGCGCGGTATTCAAGGCGACGGCGCAGTCAGTGACTTCTCGGATTCGGACGGTGGCGGCTGCGGCGACGGAGGAGGTGACTAGGTCCCACCAGCGGCGAACGCGCTTCGCCTAGTCCTCTTGCAAATCGGCCGCGATGCCTGCGAGCCAGCGGCGAATGCTTGTTTCGGCCCTGGCATCGAGCCCGGCGGCCAGGCGCTTTTCCAACGCAATCACCCGTTCCCGGCACGCTTTCAAAAGCGTCGCGCCGCGCGGCGTCAGCGTCCATTGCTGGATGCGGCCGTGGACGGGATGGGGCGTCATCGCAATCGCACCGTCACGTTCGAGATTGCGGATGATGACGCCGACGGTCTGGGGCGTCAGAAAGGTGAGGCGGGCGACGTCGGCGCCGGAAAGGCCCGGATAGGCGTTGAGCATGGTCAGCACCGCGAATTGCGGTGAGGTGACACCGAGATCGGCCAGCGACCGCTCCATCGTCAGACGGACTGCGGCGTGGGCCTGGCGCAGCAGATAGCCGAGATAGCCTTGTTCGCCGCGCTTGCCTTTCCCTGGTGCTGGTACCCGAACCGCCGGGGCAGCCGTGGGGGTGTTCCGCCGCGGTTGCGATCTCGTGATGTCGGCCGGCTTGCGCATGATGTAAGGGCTCTTATAATGTCTCAGCGCTCTTACAATACCACGAGGTGAACGGCAATGTCACACGCCCGCAGCGAATACGAGGACTTCAAGAAGATCGCGCCGGATGCGTATGAGCTGGTGCTGGCGCTCGGCCAGGTGGCGGCCAAGGCTGGCCTCGACAAGCAGCTTCTCGAACTGGTCAAGCTGCGCGCATCGCAGATCAACGGCTGCGCCTTCTGCCTGCAGCATCACATCCTGCTTTCGGAGCGGATCGGCGTGCCCGTCGACAAGCTCAATTTGGTCGTGGTCTGGCGCGAGGCGCCGATCTTTTCCGCGCGCGAACGTGCCGCGCTGGCCTGGACCGAGGCGCTGACCTGCCTGCCCAACGGCGTCGGCGAGAACGTGTACGCCGAGGCGAGCCGTGAATTCTCCGAGAGCGAGCTGACGTACCTGACCTCGGCGATCGCCTCGATCAACGTCTGGAACCGTTTTGGTGCGGCGTTTCGCTGGACACCGGCGAAGCGGCCGGTCGCAGCGAATGCGGCGGCATCCTGATTGCAACGAAGGGAGAACATGATGACAGCAATGTGTTTGCCCACCCTACCGCGCCCGGTGCCATCGCGCTCGATGGCGATCGCCGTCGTCGGCGGGCTCGCCTGCGCGCTTGCGATCGGCAAGGCGCTGCTGGTGACGATGGACGCCATTTCCGGCACACTCTCGCCGGTCTGCGCCACCGCCGCCGAAAGCTCGCCGCTCGACAAGGTCGAGCCGATCGGCTCCTACGCGCTGCCGAACGTACCTGGCAAGCGCGTCACCATCGTGCGCGTGTTCTACGGCCCCGGCGGGTTCTCGCGGTCGCATCGTCACGCGGGATCCGTCACCGCCTACATCACCAAGGGCGAGATCCGCTCCCAGCTCGGCGGCGGTCCGGTCGAGACGTTCGGCGTCGGCCAGTCCTTCTTCGAGCCGCCCGGCTCGACGCATCTGGTCTCGGCCAATGCCAGCACCACGGAGCCGGCTGAATTGATCGCCGTGTTCGTGGCGGACGAGGGCGCGCAGCTGACGACGTTGCTGGAGTAGCTGGCGCTCGCAATCCGAAGTCGCCGTTGTTCACGTAGGCTGTGATCGCTTCACACGTTTCCATAGCGGTGAAAGACCGTATGCGACGGCGGGTATCGCAACTGCGCCGACAAGGAGCCCCATGACGCCTGAGATGGCTGCCTCGACTGACCATTCGACGATGCCGGCGATGGAGGGAAGGAGGCGCGCGGCAGCTTCGGTCGCGGCATGGACCGTATGGCCGACTACTGGTGGGCCATATTGTTCGATGCCGTGCAGGATGATGCCGCCGCCGACCCAGATCATGGCGGCGGTGCCGATGGTGCTCAGCACCGCCAGGAAGGCAGGCATGCCGCGGACGAGCGCACGTCCAAGCAAGCGGATTGCGCCGCCAATGACCGAGGCGCCGTCATATCGCGCAAGGGCCAAGCCGACATCGTCCGCCTTCACGATCAGGGCGACCACGCCGTAGACACCAACCGTGATGAAAATGGCGACGAGCGCCAGCACGAGTGCCTGGGTCCAGATGCTGCCTGCCGGGACGGCTGCCAGCGTGATCGCCATGATCTCCGCCGATAGGATGAAATCCGTCTTGATGGCGCTTGCGACCTTCTCGTCCTCAAGTGACCGCGCATTCGACGCCGCTGGCTGGCGTTGAGTTTCGTGGTCGTGCGCATGATGCGGCATCACGGCCTCGAGCACCTTCTCGGTGCCCTCATAGCACAGGAAGGCTCCGCCCAGCATGAGCAGCGGCGTAACCGCGGCGGGAAGGAAATAACCAAGCAACAGGGCGATGGGCAGCAGGATCAGCAATTTGTTGCGGAGTGACCCAACCGCAATCTTACCCACGATCGGCAGTTCGCGTTTCGAAGCAAAGCCGATCACGTAGTTCGGCGTGACGGCTGCATCATCGATGACCACGCCAGCCGCCTTTACTCCCGCCTTGGCCGTCTGGCCCGCGACATCGTCGAGCGAGGCTGCCGCCACCTTTGCAATCGCCGCGATATCATCGAGAAGACCAATCAGTCCGGCACTCATCAACCCTGTTCCTTCGACCGCCCGGCATGAGGACGAGCAGCGTCAATTCTCCTCGCCGCCCGATCCCTCGCGAAAGTCCGGCTTGAGCACGTCCTCCGGCAGCGCATGCGCCACGGGCTGCGGCGTGCCGGCGATCTCCGGGCCGACCTCGCGGCCGCGGGCGCGGATGAGGCGCTCGTACGCCGAGACCAGCGTGACGTACGGACTGACCCAGATCCAGCCGTCGCGGGTAAACACTTGCACGTCGAAATGCAGGTGCATCGAGGTGCCGGCGGGATGGTCGAGATAATTCGAGACCATGCCGATCCTCTCGCCCTCCGATACGATGCGGCCATTGAGCAGGCCATCGGCGTTTAGCGCCTGCGGGTTCATATGCATGTAGCGGAAACGGATGTGCTCGGTCCGGCTGTTGATTTGCAGCGTCACGGCCTGGTCCTTGGAAGCGCGTATGACCCTGGCATCGCGCACGGCGACGACGGCGCGCTGCTTGGGATCACAGGCTTGGCGGCCTTCACCGGGCGGTGGGCACTCGGCCGCGCGGATGTCCTCGCCCTGATGGCCATAACCGCCGCCGCATTGCCAGACCTCGAAACTGCGGGATTCGCAGAAATTGTCGCGCCAGGGGTAAGCGGTCGTGCTCTCCATCTTGTCGCGCTTGGCATAGGATTGCGAGTGTATGAACGCGGGCGCCTTCTCGAGAGGAAACCGGATCTGTGCGTAGGCCATCACGTCGGGATGGCCGCCCTGCTTGCGATAGCCGGTGTTCGGGATGATGTCGCCGCTCGGCCGGTAGCTGAAGTCCGGGGAACGTACCGCGGGACGATCGAGAATGTTGGAAGCAACGTCTGTCAGCGGCCGCATGCGTTGCCCGCCGGCCACGCGCAGCGCCCTCACGAAGCGTTCGGCGACCGGATAGGCCTCCTTGCAGGCAAGCCGCCGCGGCTTGGCGACGCTGTCGAGGCATTGGATCGACACCACATAGGCGACGCCGAAACGGGTGAAAGCGTAGCGCACATAGCCTTCCCGGATGAATTTGCGCAGGTCCGGGTAGAGCGCCGCGAGCGATTTGACCGGCTCGCCCTTGCCGCCGGATGGATCGGCAATGTCATAGACGAGCGCCGAACCCGTGATCTGCACCTCGACCGGCCTTGCGAACACCCGGCTCGGCATGCCGTCTCCCGCGCCAGGCTCGAACGAGAAGGTCGCGCTGTAGCCGGCGGGGCCGGCATCGAACAGGTCGACGGAATTGAAGTCAGCCTGGTAGCGCGACAGCGCGACGGTCGCCGGCGCGCCATTGCGCCGTGCTTCGAAATAAGCGGCTGCGTCGAACGGCAGCAGCACGGGCACGGAGCTGTTGGCGATGCCGGTGAAGAATTGCGAGGAGATCGCGTTGAGCTGCACCAGCGCCGGCATCGTGCGCGGATCGTAGCGCGGCACCGAACGACGGGGCGCGAAGATGAAATCGTCCGCGGCCCGGGGATGGGCATTGATTTCGGTGCGGAGCTGGTCGAGCGCCGCGCGCCAATCGACGCGCAGCGCCGTGAGTGAGGGGCTGCGGAACTCATCCGCAGCGAGCGGAGAGGCAATGAGGAGCGAAAGCGACGCCAGAAGTTGCGAGACGAAGCGGAAACCTTTCCCAACCACTGTCTCGCCCCCCCCGGCGGCACCTGTTGCGCTCGCTTTGGTCCCGTCAGTCCTTGGCGCGCTCGGAGTAGGAGCCGTCTTCGGTCATCACGACGATTCGGGTGCCGACGGCGATGTGCGGCGGCACCGTGGTGCGAACGCCGTTCGAGAGCACAGCGGGCTTGTAGGACGAGGAGGCGGTCTGGCCCTTGGTCACGGGCTCGGTCTCGACCACTTCCAGCGTCACGCGCTGCGGCAGGGCGATCGATACCGGATTGGAGCCGTGCAGCGACAGCTTGACCGTCATGCTCTCCTGGAGATAGGCCGCCGCATCGCCGATCACGTCCTTGGACACCTGGACCTGGTCATAGGTCTCCGGGTTCATGAAGTGATAGCCGTCACCATCTTCATACAGGAAGGTGTAGTTGCGCTCTTCGATCGTGGCTTTCTCGACCTGGTCGGTGGTCTTGTAGCGCTCGGAGATCTTTACCCCGTCCGAGATTCGGCGCATTTCGATCTGGCTGACCGGGGTGCCCTTGCCGGGATGGATGTTCTCGGCGGTCACGACGACATATAGCTTGCCGTCTTGCTCGATCACGTTGCCCTTGCGAATAGAACTGGCGATGACTCTCAAAGCTTTATTTCCTGCTTGCTTGGCCCGGCTCGGGCCAGGACGTGGTCAAATTGATGGGGGACCTGGGGCCCCAAATCAGACCGCGGCACCCGTTTCGGGCCGCAACATACTGGTTTTGCCGTTGGATGCCAGCATTTTGCTGGCCTGCGGGACGGCCGGTTAATGGCTGGGGACAAGCCGATGTCGCCGTTCTGGTCCCCCTCGCGGCATCTCGACCGCCGGCCCTTCCTGCAGGCCAGGGGAGCCATCACCGGGGCTCTACGGGGATTTTTCGCCGAGCAGGGCTTCGTCGAGGTCGAAACCTCCGTTCTCCAGGTCTCCCCCGGCAATGAGACCCACCTGCACGCCCCCCGGACGGAGATCATGCGACCCGACGGCAGCCGTGTGAGTCGATATTTGCGGACGTCGCCGGAATTCGCCTGCAAGAAGCTGTTGGCGGCCGGGGAGACCCGGATTTTCGAGTTCGCCCGGGTGTTCCGTGACCGCGAGCGCGGCGACCTGCATTTGCCCGAATTCACCATGCTGGAATGGTACCGGGCAGGCGCCCCCTATGACGCCATCATGGCCGACTGCGTCGTCCTCATCGCCCGCGCGGCCCAGGCGACCGGTATCGGCGCCTTCGCCTTCCGCGGCAGGACCGCCGATCCCTTCGCCGAGCCTGAGCTTGTGACGGTAGCCGGCGCCTTCGAGCAGTTGGCGGGGATTGATCTGCTTGCGACCATTTCCGGGGGCGAGGGCGACCGCGCCGCGCTCGCCCGGGCGGCTGCCGGCAAGGTCCGCGTGGCCGAGGACGACACCTGGTCCGACATCTTCAGCAAGGTTCTGGTCGAGCATGTCGAGCCGCATCTGGGGCAGGGGCGTTTGACCATTCTGTTCGAATACCCATCTCCAGAGGCGGCACTGGCGCGCGTGAAGGCGGGCGATCCCCGCGTTGCCGAGCGGTTCGAGGTCTATGCCTGCGGTGTCGAACTCGCCAACGGCTTTGGCGAACTGACCGACGCCGAGGAGCAGCGCAAGCGCTTCACGCAATCCATGGCGGAGAAGCAGCGCCGCTACGGCGAAGCCTATCCGCTGGACGAGGACTTTCTGGCCGCGGTCGCGGCGATGCCGGAGGCGAGCGGGGTCGCGCTCGGCTTCGACCGGCTGGTAATGCTGGCGAGCGGCGCATCGCGAATTGATCAGGTAGTCTGGACGCCGCCCGCAAATGAAACGTTGAGCGAGACATGACGAAGAGCAATCTTGCACGGACATTGCGCGAGCCGGCCGAACTTGTGGCCGAACAGCTGGCGCCTGCCACAGCGCTGCCGGCGCTCGATCGCGTTGCGGCACGCTATGCGGTTGCGATCACGCCGGCGCTGGTCGATCTGATCGACAGGTCCGATCCCGACGATCCCATCGCGCGGCAATTCGTTCCGACTGCCGCGGAGCTGGAGATGCAGCCGGGCGAGAACGCAGATCCGATCGGCGATCATCCACACTCGCCGGTTCCCGGGATCGTGCATCGCTATCCCGACCGCGTGCTGTTCAAGCTCGTCCACGTCTGCGCGGTCTATTGCCGCTTCTGCTTCCGCCGCGAGATGGTCGGCCCCGGCAAGGAGAACGCGCTCTCGGATGGCGCCTATCGCGCGGCGATTGACTACATCCGCTCGCACGGTGATATCTGGGAGGTGATCCTGACCGGGGGCGATCCCCTGATGCTGTCGCCGCGGCGGATGAGCGAGATCATGGCCGATCTGGCCGGCATCGATCACGTGAAGATCATTCGCCTTCACACTCGCGTGCCGGTGGCCGAGCCCGCGCGCATCAGCGACGAGATGGTCGCTGCCCTGAAGGCCGAAGGCGCCACCACCTGGGTAGCGCTGCATGCCAACCATGCGCGCGAACTGACGAGGCCGGCGCGTGCCGCCTGCGCGCGGCTGGTCGATGCCGGGATTCCCATGGTGAGCCAGTCCGTGCTTTTGCGCGGCGTCAATGACAACGCGACCGCCCTGTCGGATTTGATGAGAGCTTTCGTCGAATGCCGGATCAAGCCCTATTATCTGCATCACGGCGATCTCGCGCCCGGCACGGCGCATCTGCGAACGACACTCGCCGAGGGGCAGAATTTGATGCGGCAGCTGCGCGGACGGGTGTCGGGACTGTGTCAGCCCGACTACGTCATCGACATTCCCGGCGGCGCCGGCAAGTCGCCGGTGGGGCCGAATTACGTGTTGCCGATGCAAAATACCGCACCCGATGCGCGTGATGCAGATCAAGAAACGCGCTATCGTATCGTCGATTATTGTGGCGACGTTCACCTCTATCCGCCCGAGACCTGAATGGTCGTGATGGAGATGCTGGCTTGAGGAATGGAGAGGTAAAATGAGAAGCATCATTTTGGCACTGTCGCTTCTGACGGTGTTCGGCAGCGCCGGCTTCGCGCAGACGGGAAGCAAGGGATCGACGTCCTCGGGGCAATCGGCGGGTTCTTTGCCGCCTGCACCCGTGGGCCATCGCCAGCCGCGCGTCGGCGACGTGCCGAACGAGAAGAACCTGAGCGACCCGAACGATCCCCTCAGCAAGGAAAATCAGGCGCTCGACAAGAAGATCAAGAGCATCTGCCGCGGCTGCTAGGCGCCGGAGCAGCGGGCAGGGTGCGACAGCCTCACCCCGCCCGCAATCGTTCGGTCAGGCGGAGCGCTCGTGCAGCCCTGCGCGCTTGGTGTTGCGCCGGATCTCGACCGCGTCAGCGAGCTGCTTGAGCACGGTTGCCGTGGTCGCCCAGTCGATGCATCCGTCCGTGATGCTCTGGCCATAGATGAGCGGCTTTCCCGTCACCACGTCCTGGCGTCCGGCGACGAGATTGCTCTCGACCATCACCCCCATGATGCGGTTCTCGCCACCGGAAATCTGCCCGGCGATGTCGGCCGTCACGAGCGGCTGGTTTTCCGGCTTCTTGCACGAATTGGCGTGGCTCGCATCGACCATCACGAGCGGTGCGACGCTCGCTTTCGCCAGATCGTTGCAGGCCGCTGCGACGCTTGCCGCATCGTAATTCGGAGTGCTGCCGCCGCGCAGGATGATGTGACAATCCTCGTTGCCCGCGGTTGAAGCGATCGCCGAGCGGCCGAGCTTGGTCACCGCCATGAAATGATGCGGATTCGAGGCCGACTTCACCGCGTCCGCCGCGATGCGCACGTTGCCGTCGGTACCGTTCTTGAACCCGACCGGGCAGGACAGCCCCGAGGCCAGCTCGCGATGAATCTGGCTTTCGGTCGTGCGCGCGCCGATCGCAGCCCAGGACACGAGGTCCGCAATGTATTGCGGCGTCGTCATGTCGAGAAATTCGGTGCCGGCGGGCAGGCCGAGATTATTCACCGCCGAGAGCACGTTGCGCGCCAGCCGCAGGCCCTTGTTGATGTCGAAGCTGCCGTCCAGATCAGGATCGTTGATCAGGCCCTTCCAGCCGACCGTGGTGCGCGGCTTCTCGAAATAGACCCGCATCACGATTTCGAGTTGGTCGTCAAGCTCTTCGCGCAAGCTCGCGAGGCGCTCGGCGTAGTCGAGCGCAGCCTTGGGATCATGCACCGAGCAGGGGCCGACGACGACCAGAAGCCGGTCGTCCTGGCCATTGAGGATCGCATGGATGGCGTTGCGTGCGGCCATCACCACGCGCGTCGCGGTGAGCGTGCGCGGGACTTCCCGCATCACCTCTTCGGGCGTGCTCAGCTCTTTCAGTTCGCGGATACGAAGATCGTCGGTCGTGCTCAGCACGGCGGGCTCCTGTCATGTTGAGACCCTGCCGGCCAATAAAAAAGCCGCCAGGTCTGGCGGCTTGTTCGGACGTTTGCTGCAATGTTTCAGATTGAGCGCGATCCTCCTGCCGCCAGCGAGCTGTCGTAGCTAAAGTACCAAAAATAGCTGGTGACCAGGGTGATCATGGCCAGTCATATAGCGCGCGATCGGCGGCTTGTCACCCCCCAATGGAGGGTGACGGCCAAGCGGCGCCTCAACTGTTGCTTTTGCGTGCCGCCAGCGCCATGCCGATCAGCGTGGCGCCGCCGAACAGCAGGTTGATGCCGACGAGGATGCCGATCGCCCATTCCGCCGAGCTCGGCAATCCCGTGATCACCATGAACGAGATCGCGATGTCGACGAGGCCCGAGATCAGGAGCCACGACCAGCGGCCGCCCGGCTCGCGGCGATGCTCCAGCGCGTACATGATGGTGGCGACGCCCTCGGCGAGGAAATAGGCGCCGAGCACGATGGTCAGCGTCAGCACGGCCTGCATCGGCCGGGCCAGCAGCAGCATGCCTGCGAGCACGGCGAGCGCGGCCGAGATCAGCGACCACCAGAAGCCCGGCGTGCTGCGCGCCCAATACGTCGCGATCAATCCGCCGATGCCGCTGATCAGGAACATCCAGCCGAGGAAGATCGCAATCGCAAGGCTTGCGAGCGGCGGCAGGATCAGCGCGGCAACGCCGAGCACCGCAAGCAGGATCCCTTCGAACAGGAAGGCCTTCCAATGTGCCTTGACCGTCCGGCTCATGGCGGATTGCAGCCGGGAAAGATCCTCAGGCGATGTCATGGGCAGGCTCCGGATCGAGAGGTGTGTGCTCGATCTAGTCTAGTACGTGCGCACCGCGCTTGCCATCCCGCGGTTCAGCCGCCGCCGTGCGCCGACGAAAAACCTTCGCCGCTGGTGCGGATGCGGTTGCGGCCGAGAACATAGATCGCGGTCGTGACGATCAGAAGTGCGAGGCCGAGCAGGATCGAGACCAGGCCGATCGGGATCAGGGCCAGCGTCAGATTGCGCTCGGGATTGATGAGCCAGTGATGGATCGAGGTCAACACGAAGGCAAGACCGAGAAAGCCGACGCCGCCACCGGCAAGCAGCAGCGCCCACATCCGGCGGAGCTGGCTGAGGCGCTCCCGCGCGACGTCGGTCCGGGGGGCGTGATGGCGCGCGACGCGCCGTACCAGTCGGATGGCGAAGGCGATCGAGCTGAAGCCGATCAGCAGGCTCGCGCCGCCCAACCACATCCGCAGCGTCGGATCGAGATCCGGCATGCGCTGGAGTGTGAGCAGGGGGAAGTCGAAGGCCGAATGCAAGGCGAGCGGGCCTGCGAAGATCAGCAGGCGGCTGGAGAGACGGGCCCAGTCGCGATGATGGCGGTTCGCACCCAGCGCCGTGCCAGCGCGCGCGATGGTTAGATAGGCGCCGGCGATGATGCCGAGCGCGCCGTGGAACGGCACCGTCAGCACGCTGCGCAAGGCGGCCAGCGAACGCCACATCTCGGCATGCTGGACGAGATAGGCGAGGTTCTCGTAGGCGGCGAAGCCGAGGCCGACCGCGGCGCCATAGACCACGCTGTCCATCGGATTGGCGAAGGTCCGCCGCTTGGTCGAGGCGACCAGCACGATGGCGATCACCTTGACCGCTTCCTCCGGCAGCGCGACGCCGAAGATCGAATGCATGGCCAGCGCCGCCCACGGGTTATCCGGGGCCGCGACCATCTTGGCGAAAGGGGCGCGGGCCAAGCCCAGCAGCGAAATGCTGGCCGCGCCGAGCAGGAACGCGGTCCAGACCTGGGCCGGCGGTCCCGGGCGTTCCTCGGCGGCAATGACAAGCCACAGCATCAGCAGCGCCGGGGCGATGGCGGCCGTTCCGATGACGGTGGGTAACGCTTCGATCAGGTACATCGGCGCCGAAAATAGGTTCCCTTGATCCGCTTATCTACATTCCCTGATGCGACCTTGTGTCATGCGCTCGCTGTCGGGTCTCTTAACAAGCGTGACAGCCTGCGTTCATCAGGATGGTCGCCGGGGTGTCGAATATGGAGCGCAATCAATCGCATGACAGAACCACCTCGTTATCCATGACAACGGTCGCGCGCCTGTCATCGGATCGCGATTGGTAAGTCAGATCAAGGCAATGTGCAGGTTTCTTCGATTCACGATGCACGTGTCGCCGCGGCAAGTCCAGAGCCGGGATTGCCCCGTCCGGGCAACGCATGGCCTCGCGGACCGGCCTAGTCACGCCCGGTCGCGCGGGAGGGCGACGCGGTCCGGCGGGCCCGGACTTGCTCCACCTCCCAGAAGGCGCGGATAAGGCACGTGCCGAGGCAGAGCACGATGAGCAACAGCAGGAAGGCCTGGTCGGCGGCAGGGATGTGAGTCATGGCAATGATAAAGCAACGCCCATGCCATACGTTCCCGCACGCGTCTGCCGCGGCTTGCGCCATCTGCAACGGCTGCCGATCCCAAATCCGCTTTTGACTGTCTCAATGCGTGGTGAACGGCGGCGGTGCGTCGGGCGCGACGTCGAAGGCGCCGAGATGGAATTCGTCGCCGATGGACGCGTCCGGCTCGGAATGCTGCGCCATCAGCGTGAACGCGGCCTGCGGGTATTGCCTCCAGATATCGAGGTCGCCGGCGGTGATGGTGAGCCAGCCGAACGTGTACATGTAGCGTCCGGGTTCGGTGACCCGGCCGACCTTGTCCCAGGTGATCTTATCGACTGTAATTTTCTCGACTGCCATTCGGTCCCCCGATCGCAGGTCTGCAGATGATGCCCGGCACGAGGCGCGGACCTTCAAAAGCTTATCTCGAAATAGGGCTGCGATAGGGCGGCGCGGCCGGCGGATCAGGCCGATTGCAGCATAGGCGAGCGGACGATCAGCCGGACGACGTCGTCCCGCGACTGCTTTTCCGCGAATTTGACCGCAAAGCCGTTTTCGAATTTGCGGATCACGCGCCCGACGCAAGCGCCGACCGCAAGCGGAGTTCCCACTGGCGGATCGTATTCGCAGGATATCGCGACACCGGCCGTGGAGACGTCGATGATGAAGCAAGCATGGGTGCTGCCGTCGGCGAGCGTCAGGAAGGTGTGCGCGACCTGCGGAACGAAGCGGGCGTCACGCCGCAGCTCCTGGACGCTGGCGTCCTTCTGCTTCTTCTCGAGCCAAGTCAGCTTTTCCGACATCCAGGCGCGCCGGGCCCGCGTCATCTCGAGCTCCATCAGGAAGCCCAATTTCAGCGTCGCGCTGATGGTGCATTGGAATTCGCCGAAATCCTGGAAGTAGGAGGTCACGCGCTCGCCGACCTTTCCGACCACGGGAACGTCGACCATCATCCGGAACGGCGACACGCGGCTGGTGCGGCAGGCGAAGGTTCGGAGCTTACCCTCGCAATCGTACCAGCGCGGCAGCGAGTAGCTGCCGCTCACGGTGACTTGCACGGCACGCTGTCTGAGGAACTCTGCGACGGACATGGGCGCCAATCGTGTTTCGGAGTGTTTCCGTAATTCCACGGTAACAAGCAAATTCTAAGCAAATGATACCGGCACTCACGAGCAGGGGTAAATTCTTGGTAAATGCGCGGATCCGGACGGGCGGCATAGCGCCGCAATTATGAGGCACGTGACCTCACGATCGCGTCATCCGAGCAGCGCCAGCAGGGCGAGCACGCCGATGGCCAGGACGAGCTTGATCGTCGCGCAGGCCAGGCTGTCCGGTCTGCTCTCAAGTCCGAACCACGGCAATGCATGCCGCATCGCACGCGTCGCAAATGCTTCGACGATGGCGAGCAGAAGAGCGATTCCGGCGAGGAAGGACCATGATGCGTCCGGCAGCATCCATGCCGCGAGCCACGCGGGGACGGACGCTTTCATCGATGCCAGCAGCGCGAACCATCCGAACAGGGATACGAAGCCCTTGATGATTTCGGGCCCGACCGTGCCAGGCTCGAGACGGATGCCGATCTTTCCAAGAGCGAGTTCGATGCGCTCGCCATCGCTGAAGAAGAGGAAGGCGCCGAGATAGAGAGGGACGCGCGACTGAAACAGCAGCGCGATGATGCCGAACAGGACGGCGTAGCCGAAAGCGTCACTGACGACGGTCGTGCCGGCCCTATGCAACGGCTCCGACACAGCCGTGGCCCGAGGCCCCGATCTGGCGCGCGCCATGTGTTCCAGCATTCTGGCGCGCCGTTCCGGCGCGTAGGCTGCCGAGCGGTGGATCCATGGCGGCGGCGCCGGCGAGGCGATCCCGGCCTGGTCGTCCGAGGGAGATTTATGCTGCGCCATGGGCCTGCATCCGGTTCCAACAGGACATTGGTCGGCGGCGAGGGCGGGGAGGTTCATGCGGAGCGGCAGATTTCGCCGTGTCATCAACGGCCGGATGATGGCGCTCCCCAGCGCCGTCGAACGAAAATTGAGTGTCTGGAATCAACCACTTACGTCGACCGAGCGCATATTGGGCCGGACGCAACGTAAGACGAATGGTTGATCCTCGGCGGCTCCTGTTTTCGGCAGTTTCCACACACCCACGACCAGCAGTAATTCCAGCGAGTTCTGGCAAGCTCACCGGCGCTCTGGCAAGGGAGGGTCGTAGCATCCTGCAAGGGGTTCATCCCGCAGGATGCGGTACTGAGAGCCGGTGACCCCCCGCTATCAGCGGCAGACGTAGCTGCCATTGACGAGAACGCGGACACATGCCGTGCCGACCGCGGCCGCACCGACTGCCGCGCCGCCTACGACCGCACGCCTGGTGGTGCGGCGTGCAACGCCGGCTACCGACACGGGTGTCAAGGGGCGTCCGACCCGTGCTTCTGCCCGGCCGAGCGAGAGTGAAAGCCCTTCGTCGGCCGACCAGCCGATTGAGCCGGACACTCCGAGGGCGATCACGGCACCTGCGAGTGATAATTTTGTGAGCAAGCCACGCTTCATGATGGTCTCCGTCCTGTGAGAGTGAATTTCGATCGCTCCACGGTTCGCTGCTCGGACCATTGATCAAGGTCAAGGAATCGCAAGAAAACGATGCAGCTGGTAAGCGCGAGCAACACGCGAAGGCGCTTCCTGCAGAATGGGCGGAGCGAGAGCTTCTTCGACTCTTTACTTCTGCACGCAGAGCGGTCTCAGCGTCTCGTCGCTGCTGCGCGCTTTCGCGTATTCCATCAGCGCCGTCCGGGCCGCTTCGCAACGCTCTGCGCTTGAAAACTCTTGTGTCGATATGACGGCGCCATTCGCGACGCCGAGCCAGCTGATGACGACCAGAACATAGGTCATGGTATTCTCCCCCTCAGCCGTCGATCTCCTGAGCGCAGATTAGCGCGAGAGGCGGCTTAACGAGCGCCGCCCATCGCGCCATTATCAGTCTATTGGCACACATACATGATGCCATCACCGCCCTTCACCAGCGAGCCTGGGACGCACCCGATGCCGTTGCGCGCCGCATAGTCGGTCCAGCCGCTATAGCCGTAGCTCCATGGCCCGCCGGAGTAATAGGCTCGCACGGCGTACCAGGGCAGACTCTCGTTAGTGTAGTAGTGTCCACGATAATAGGGAGTGACGTACAACCTCGTCGCCGCTTGCGCCTTGTCGAGCCCCAGCGAAATTCCGTCTTGGTCGTTCCAGCCGATGGCCAACGTCGTTCCGCATACGAGGGCGGCAACGGCAATCTTCCTTGCGCTCGTTGATTTCATGGACCTTCTCCAAAAATGAACTCTAGCGTCACAACACCAACGCAGTACCAGGGCAGCTTTAGATCAAGGGCAAACAAATCGCATCCGCTTCGTCTTCGACTTTGCCGGGTCAAGTTCGAAGCAAGTTAAGTGAATCTGGATGACGAAGTTCTGACGTCCGATCGTGCGAACGCTTCTCGCTGGAATGCGTCATGCAGTCGGCGACAAGCTCCGAGCCGGCATGACGCCTCTTGATCTGCTCTTCATCATCTCTGCCGTTTCGTTCGTGGGCTCGTGTTGCGCCTCGATCAATTTGGTGAACGCGAAGAACAAGCGGGCGGTGATGCCACCTTTCGATCGGTGTTCATCATGAAGCCTCTCGGCCGCCAAGCGTGACCAGCTTCTTGCCTCGGCCATCCAGACCGTTTGGTTTGCCGGATCCTGCCTTGCAAGTTTCCGACAAAGTACTGCGCGCGAACTCAGCTCGAATTGACTCATCATCGGCCCTCCCTGCCAGAAGCTCGATGTACGCGGTGAGAATTCTGCGTTGCGTGCAACATCTCCGCAATTGCCCATCCGGTCATTGTACCAAGGGTCATGTCACAGCCACTGACCGAGCCGTGCGATATTGCGCGAGGCGGTGCTGCGAAAATTCAATTTGTTGATCTGGCTCAAGCGCCGCAGCATTTGAACGCGGTGAACATTAGCCTGCTGCAGCCGTGCGTGCGCTTACCAGTGAAGCGCCGCCCATGCATCAGCAAGTGGTCCACCAGGGGCGCGCCGCGGCGGAAGCAACGGCCGCTCGATTTAGGCAGCCACGCCCATGCAGGTTGCATTTCTTCGCCAATCTTGCCGCCGTGGCCCGTTGCTTGCCAGACGAAGATCTGCGGCGGCAATGGCGCCGACAATGCCCATCTCGCGGTATGTGTTCTATGTCGGCGGTACGTTGCTCGCGATGCTCTTCGTTGTGGACGCCCTGGTGCCGGATCGGCCTGCCATCCACGGTGGAGCTGCGCGCTCCGCCCCCATCCGCATCCATTCCGATCGGAAATTGCCCGAGCGGGTCATTCTCGACACTAGCCTGCCGACGATTGTCGCAACCGACATCGCCAAGGCCGAGCTTGGTGCCCTGCCGGGCGCCGACCTCCCACAGATTCGTGTTCGCGAGGCCTTTGCTCAGCTAGTAGCACCCGATGCCGAACGACCGCCAGCGCGTCCGCCGACAAAGGCTGATGTGAAGCCGCAGCGTCAAAACAAAAGTGCGAGGAGGCACATCGAAAAGAAGATCCGGCTCGTCGCGCGGCCGCCGCAGTACGGCTGGTTTGGCAACCAGGTTTGGTGAGCGTCTCCGATGGTCGCATCTTCGGAGTGGGGCGCTCGCCATTGATCCTATCAACGAGTGAACGTCGAGGCATTGCCCATCAAACGTCCTTCAAGATCGGGAGTAACTGACATGAGTGAAACGTCAAGGTTTGAACGAATCGATCGTCGCGGGGCTCTTTCATTGCTCGGATGGGCCGCTGTACTCGGATTGGCCGCATCCGGCACGGTGCTGTTAGCAACAGAAGTGCCGGCTCAGACGATCGGAATGGAGCGACGCCAGGAGAGGCGGGGAGCCCGCCACGAGCGGCGTCAGGAACGGCGCACGGGCCGGACTGAACGCCGCCAGGAAAGGCGTACCGGGCGCACGGAGCGCCGTGAAGAGCGGCGCAACTAGGACGCCGACATGATCTCACCCATCATCGTTCGCCGGCAGATGTCTGCTTGATCGCGATCCGGAAGCTGGCGGATGCCGCAGACCTGGTACGTAACATTCGAGGTGCAGAAGCGTGGGACCTTGCCGAAGCGGCGAAGTCCACGGGAGACACGCACGTTCGAGAGCGAAGCCGAGGCGCGGGCTTTCGCGCGAGAGAAGTTCAATGAAGGATTGATCGTGTTTGCTGGCACGCTCAATCCCTTTTTGCCGCGACGGCTGATTCCCTCGAGCGACATTCCGTCCTGGATAGAGCAAGACCAACGCGACGAGATTGCCGGCCACGATGCCAAGCGCGACCCGGAGAAATAACCCGCATGTCTTGGTGCATCATGCCGATGTTGCGTTCGAAATGTCTTGAGTGTTGCCATTTTGGCACGTGGAGTTTGTGCCCTCGCCCGTAGAGTTTCAGCTGGAAGTTGGGGGACGATTGCAGTGCAACAAGCCGCCGTTCGAGCAATTAAAAAGCGGCCGGCAAGGAGAGAGCATGATGAAAAGACTTCTGCTGACAACAATTGGTTTGGTGGCGCTGGCCATGGGACCCGCCATGGCTGCCGATATGGCCGTGAAGGCGCCGCCACCGGCACCGATCATTCCGATCTACAATTGGACGGGGTTCTACATCGGCGGCAACGGTGGCTGGGCGCAGAACCACAACTGCGTCGATTTCCTTGACGCGGCTGGCGTCGCCGTCGCCTCCGGCTGCCGCGATCGATCCGGTGGCGTTATCGGTGGCCAGCTCGGTTATCGCTGGCAGGCCAGCCAGTGGGTGTTTGGTCTGGAGGCTCAGGGCGATTGGGCGGATCTCAGCAACCAGCGCGTCAGCCTGTTCGATCCGACGCTCTCCACGCGCGCCAAAACGAGCGCCATCGGCCTCTTCACCGGCCAAATCGGCTACGCCTGGAATGCGTCACTGTTCTACGTGAAGGGCGGCGCTGCGGTAACAGACAATCGTCTCAGCGTGCTTGATACTGCGACCGGCGCCGAGCTCGCGGCGCAAAGCGCAACCCGCTGGGGTGGTGTCATCGGTGTCGGATTCGAGTATGGCTTCACCCCGAACTGGTCGGTGGGTCTCGAATACGACCATCTGTTCATGGGGCACCGGAATAATTCGTTCACGGTCGCTGATCCGCGACTTGCTGCTTTCGTGAACGACCGGATCACCCAGGACGTGGATATGCTCACCGTGCGCTTCAATTACCGCTTCGGAGGGGCCAACCCGGTCGTCGCGAGGTACTGAGCTCTCCAGAGTCTGACGTCTTCAGGGGGCCGGCAGTCATGTCGGCCCTCATTTTTGTGGTCTCATCGCGCAAGCCAGTCAGGGTCTGCCGGCGCGATCGACCGGACCGCCGCGGTTGGCCGGAGTGCCGGGCCGCACCGCTTCTCGTGCGGCAGCGCGCGCGACGGGACGCACTCCCAGGACCACGCCCGGTCTTGCGACGCAATGCGTGGGGTGGTTCACGTATTGGCAGTATACGCGACGGCGTTGGCGCTTTCAGGGCTCGCGAAGACGAGCCCGGGCACCAAGAGCGCGTGCTCAGGAGAATCCGAGGCAGATCTACCAGCCGGAATAGTAGCTCCGCCTCGCGTAGTAGCCGCCATAACCGCCATAACCGCCATAACCGCCATAGCTACCGTAGGCGCTGTAGGCATTGGGCGGACAATACTCATAGCCGTATCCTCCGCCGTAAGAGGAGTATCCGCCGCCGTAGGAGGGATATGCACCATAGTAGCCGGAACTTGCGATCGCGCCGCCGACCACAGCGCCCGCGATCACTGCACCGGAGCCCCAGCCGCGGTAGCCTCTATATCCGTAACCTCTGTAGCCATATCCGACGCCGCGATATCCCAAACCACGATAGCCCAATCCCGCTCCGCGGTAGCCTCCGCCCCATCCGCCGCGATAACCCCAGCCTCCGTAGCGCACCTTCACCACGTCATTATCGAGCGTGGCTCTCATAGCGCCGACGTTGGTCGGCAAGGGCGCTGCTTCGCTTCCGGCCACAAAAATCATGGTGGTCGCGACACTAAGAATTGCTGCAAATGCTCCTTTGATGAACTTCATCATATCCTCCACTGGTTTAAATCTCGACTGACCGGCGAGAGAAGAATTCCGTCACGCCGGCGGCACGACCGTGCACATGAAACGTTTGCGGTCGTTACCGGCTTGGCCTTGATTTGAATCAACGAGCGAGCTTGGAGGCCGTGAGCGGCTCCGGCCGATCACGGGTCCGCTTGCCCGAGGTGCGGCACCCGATGGATCGTCCTTAGGTCGCAGAGCGCGGCGGGCTTGAAGAACCTGCGAATATCGCGAACATTAATCGCAACGGCTTGATCTGCATCGTCGACAATACCATAGCGGAGAGACCTGATGATCACAGTTCCGGAACTGGTGTCGCAAGCTCTGGGCGCGTTTCTGACGACGGAAACCAAGGACCGGTTCGGCGCCTCCCATGCCGGCCTGACCGAACTGCTTCCGTTTGCAGCCAAGCTCACGATGGAGTGCATCGGCAACAGCGATGCTCTCTATCATAACATCGAGCATACGTTGCTCGTGACCCTTGCCGGGCACGATATCCTAACGGGGCGCGCGCTGCTCCGGCCCACGACGGCAAACGACTATGCGAATTTCATTCTGGCGTGCCTTACCCACGACATCGGATACGTCCGCGGCGTCGTTCAGGGCGATGAGGATGATCTGTTCATCGCGGACGTCACCGGCAGAACGGTTCGTCTGCCGCGAGGATCGTCCGATGCAGCTCTCGCGCCATACCATGTCGATCGGTCGAAACTGTTCGTGCTGGAGCGGCTGGATTCCGTTGAGCTGCTGGATGCCGACCGGGTTTCCCGGGCGATCGAATATACCCGGTTTCCTTACGCGATGTCTTCGAATGACAGCCTCATCGAAGAGGAGGGATTGCTGTTGCGGGCCGCCGATCTCATCGGTCAGCTCGGCGATCCCAACTATCTGAAGAAGTCGAACGCGCTGTTCTACGAGTTCGAGGAGATCGGTCTCAACAAGACCTTGGGCTACGCGACGCCGGCGGATATCGTCTACAAATATCCTCAATTCTATTGGGGCAACGTCGCTCCTCAGATCCAGCAGGCGATACGTTATCTCAATGTGACCTCGCGCGGCCGGCAGTGGATCGCGAGTCTGTACGGCAACGTGTTTCGGGCCGAGCGTGAGCTGAACCTATCCGGACCGCAGCCCTAGAAGAGCGCGCGCTCGTTGATCTGGATCAAGCCAGCTGAGCGAGGGGACTGGCTAACTCGCTTCAGCATGCGCAGCATGAGCTGAAGGCGAGTCCGTGAAAACACTCCGCCAGATATTCTCCGGAGACGAGATCATCCAGCTTTTGATCCGGCTGGGATTGCTGGGGCTGTTGCTCATCTGGGCGCTCCTCCTGGTCCGCCCATTCGTGCCGATATTGGCCTGGAGTGTCGTGCTCGCCGCTGCGCTGAACCCGGTGTTTCGGCGCCTCAGTGACATTCTCGGAGGACGACCGAAGCTTGCAGCGACGATCCTCACGCTCATCAATCTCGCGGTTGTGATCGGGCCCGCGACGTGGCTGGGCCTCGGAGCGGTCGACGGCATCACCGATCTCGCAGCCCAAATGACGGCTGGTGAACTGCATGTTCCATCCCCGCCGCAGTCTCTCAAGGACTGGCCCATCGTCGGGCCTCAACTGTTCGATCTCTGGGACCAGGCGACGACCAATCTCCGGTCGCTCTTGCGCCCAGTGCTGCCCTATCTAAAGCCATTTGCGGCCACCCTGCTTGGCTTTGCCGGCAATGCCGGCGTGGGAACGGTCAAGTTTCTGCTGTCGGTAGCGGTGGCTGGGGTGCTGTTTCCCTATGGACCTCAGCTCGTGGCTGCGGGGCGCGGCTTTCTGTCACGCATCGTGCCGGACCAGAGCGAGCATTTTCTGGACTTGGCGGGCGCGACCATCCGCGCGGTGGCTCAAGGTGTAATCGGTGTCGCGGTCATTCAAGCCTTGCTGGCCGGCATCGGCTTCAAGCTGGCCGGTATTGCCAGCGCGGGGCTTCTGGCGTTTGTGGTGCTGTTGCTGTCCATCGTGCAGATCGGCGGTACGATCGTGATCCTGCCAGTCATCATCTGGATTTGGACCGACAAGGAATTCTCCATCGCACTGCTGCTGACGTTGTTCCTTGTGGCCGTCGCCGTACTCGACAACGTCCTGAAGCCGCTTGTCATGGGGCGCGGGCTGACCACGCCGGCGCTCGTCATTCTGATCGGAGTGATCGGGGGTACTCTCTTCCACGGCATACTCGGTCTCTTCATCGGACCAATCATTCTATCTGTTGTCTGGGAGCTCACAGTGGCCTGGATCCGGACGGAAGGTGCTGCGCCGGTGCAACTGGCGGCCAAGCGTTGACCTATATCAAGACCGCCAAATACAGCGGGCTTTGGATGGATCGACACGACGATAAGGCCGGAGAACGTGGATGGAAATGTCTGTATTGCCCGGTGGCCCGATGTCCGGGTTCGTCGCCTCGGCGGTCGAATACATGGTGGATGCAGGACAACGGAGCATTCTGTTCCTTGATGTGATGCGCCGGCGCGGTGATCAGTATCGAGAGCACGTCGCTCAGACCGCTCCTCACGTCTTGCAATACGCGGCCGAGTTGATCATCGATGGCCGTCAGCTGAACGAACCCGTCAACTACGCGCTTGTCCGCATCATCCCGCCAGCAGGCGTGGAGATTGATCCTGCGCGGCGGCCGTTCATCGTGATCGATCCGCGCGCCGGACACGGGCCGGGCATCGGCGGATTCAAGGCCGACAGCGAGATCGGCGTCGCCATGAAGGCGGGGCACCCCTGCTACTTCGTCGGTTTCCTGCCGGAGCCAATGCCGGGACAGACGATCGAGCGCATCGCTCGCGCCGAAGCCAGGTTCGTCGAGGAGGTCATCAGCCGCCATCCGGACGCCGACGGCAAGCCCTGCGTGATCGGTAATTGCCAGGCCGGCTGGGCAGTCATGATTCTGGCATCTCTACGGCCTGAACTGTTCGGGCCGCTGATCATTGCCGGTGCACCGCTCGCCTACTGGGCGGGCGTGCATGGCAAGTATCCAATGCGCTATTCGGGCGGCTTGCTGGGTGGAAGCTGGCTGACGGCCCTTGTCAGCGATCTCGGCGCCGGCAAGTTCGACGGCGCCTGGCTGGTGCAGAACTTCGAGGGCCAGAATCCTTCGAACACGCTCTGGACAAAGCAGTATAACGTCTATTCGAAAATCGACACCGAAGCCGAGCGTTACCTCGACTTCGAACGCTGGTGGGGTGGACACGTCAACCTTAACGCCGAGGAGATCCAGTTCATCGTCGATGAGCTCTTTGTCGGCAACAACCTTGCCTCCGGCAACATCAAGATGTCTGACGGCGAGCAGGTCGACTTGCGCAACATCAGGTCGCCCATCGTGGTGTTCTGCTCGAAGGGCGATAACGTCACGCCGCCGCAGCAGGCGTTGGACTGGATCCTCGATTGCTACACCGACGTCGACGACATCAGGGCGTATGGGCAGACGATCGTTTACACAGTTCATGAAAGCGTCGGTCATCTCGGCATCTTCGTCTCCGGGGGCGTCGCCAAGAAGGAGCATGCCGAATTCTCCAGCAATATCGATCTGATCGATGTGCTGCCGCCCGGACTCTATGAGGCGACCTTCGAAGCCAAGGGCGCCGACACCACGCATGCCGATCTCGCAGCCGGACAATGGGTGATGCGCTGCGAGGCCCGGACGCTCGACGACATCCGCGCCATGGGCGGCAATTCGCCCGAGGACGAGCGGCGCTTCGCCGCGGCCAAGCGGGTCTCCGAGCTCAATCTTGCGGCTTATCGCAAATTCGTGCAGCCGTGGATTAGGGGCATGGTTGCGCCGCAGACGGCGGACTTGATGCGCAATCTTCATCCGTTGCGGACGCAGTATGAGGCGTTCAGCAGTCAAAATCCGTGGATGAGCGCGGTGAAGTCAGTCGCGGAAGGAGTGGAAGAGAACCGCAAGCCAGTTTCGAAGGATAATCCGTTCCTGGCGTTCCAGGAGCAGCTCTCCAAGCAGATCGTTCATGTGTTCGACAGCTGGCGCGATTCGCAGGAAGCAATGAGTGAGGCGATCTTCCTCAATATCTACGGCTCGCCTGCGCTCCAGACCGCGCTTGGTATAGATCCGAAAGCCGAACCCTCGCGCCCGCGCGAGATGCCCGCCGAGCATCGTGCCCTGCTCGATAAGCGGGCCGCTGAACTCAGGTCCTCGATGGAAAAAGGAGGGCTGCGCGAAGCGGCGCTTCGTGCCCTGCTGTATGTCGGTTCGGCGAGAGGAATGGTCGACGAGCGGAGCATCGAGGCGTTGCGTCTGGTTCGCCGCGACTACGCCGGAGCGCGATTGACTCTGCCCGAGTTCAAGACGCTGGTGCGCGAACAGTTCTTCATGCTGCTGATCGATCGCGAGGCCGCCTTGGCCGCGATCCCGAAGCTGTTGCCTGACCACGTCGATCAACGCCGCGAGGTCTTCGCCGCGATCAGCGAGGTGCTGTCCGCCAGCGAGGAAATCACGGGCGAGCGCGCAATTCGCCTGCAGCAGATCGCGGCATTGTTTGGCCTTGAGGCTGGTGAACAGCCGGGGAGAGCGTCGAATATCGCCCCTTTCGATCCCAAGGCGAAGGCGTCGTAATACTCGTTGGAAGGACGGCCACATGTCAGCCGATGCCACGCAGACACAGCCCGCGAGCAAGTACGACCGCCTGATCGCCGCGGCGAGGGCGGTGCCGCCGACCCCGACCGTCGTCGTGCATCCCTGCGACGAGACATCGCTGCGCGGCGCCGTCGAGAGCGCACAGGCCGGCATCATTCGGCCGATCCTGGTCGGGCCCGACAAGAAGATCCGGGATACGGCCGCCAGGCACGGTCTTGACGTTGGCGCGTTCGAGATCGTCGATACCGCGCATAGCGAAGCATCGGCCGCTCGGGGTGTCGAGCTGATCCACGCAGGCAAGGGGGAGCTGCTGATGAAGGGCAGCCTGCACACGGACGAGCTGATGCGCGCCGTCACCGCCAAGGCCGGCGGACTGCGCACCGACCGGCGCATCAGCCATGTCTTCGTCATGGACGTGCCGGCCTATGCCGAAACCATCTTCGTCACGGATGCGGCCATCAACATCTTCCCGGATCTCGATGCCAAACGCGACATCATCCAGAATGCAATCGATCTGTACGTGCAAGCCGGCTTCGGGAAATCGCCACGCGTCGCGATTCTGTCGGCGGTCGAAATCGTCACTTCCAAGATTCCGTCGACGATCGAGGCCGCGGCACTCTGCAAGATGGCGGACCGGGGCCAGATCACCGGCGGGATACTTGATGGGCCGCTGGCGTTTGACAATGCAATCGACGAAGAGGCGGCGCGGATCAAGGGGATTAAGTCCGAAGTCGCCGGCCGGGCGCAGATCCTGGTGGTTCCCGACCTCGAATCCGGCAATATGCTGGCGAAGAATCTCGCTTATTTCGCCAAGGCTGACGGCGCGGGCGTCGTGCTCGGAGCCCGGGTGCCGGTCGTTCTGACGTCGCGTGCGGATTCGCCGCGCGCACGGATGGCCTCCTGTGCGGTTGCAGCCCTGTATGCCCATGCACGGCGCCAGCATGCTCCCACGATCGCGGCGTGAGCGCCATGGATACCATCCTCGTGGTCAATGCCGGCTCCTCCAGTGTCAAGTTCCGGATCTATTCTATCGAGAACGAAGGAATGCTGCGGCAGCAGCTTAAGGGGCAGATCGACGGCATCGGCAGCCGTCCCCGTTTGCGGGCGAGCGGCACTGAGGGTGATCCGCTCGCCGATCGCGCCTATCCGATCGATGCCGTGCCGGACGTTCCGGCCGCAATGGACATCGCCGGCGCGTGGCTGCGGGACGAGCTTTGTATCCGTCCTATCGCGGTTGGTCACCGCGTCGTTCACGGCGGGCCGGACTACGACCGTCCGATCCAGATCGACCATGGTGTCGTGACCCGGCTGGAACGGTTTGTCGCGCTGGCGCCGCTGCATCAGCCACACAATCTGGCGCCGATCCGCTCGATTCTGGCCAATTTTCCGGAGCTGCTGCAAGTCGCCTGTTTCGACACCGCCTTTCACCGCACGCATAGCGCGGTCGCCGACCATTATGCGATCCCGTATGGGCTTCATGCCGAAGGCGTGCGTCGCTACGGGTTTCACGGCCTCTCGTACGAATACATCGCGAAGACCTTGCCGAAGATCGCGCCGAAGATTGCGAAGGGACGGGTCATCGTCGCTCATCTCGGGAGCGGCGCGTCGATGTGCGCGCTCAGCGGCGGGCAAAGCATCGAAAGCACGATGGGCTTCACCGCTCTCGACGGGCTCCCAATGGGAACGCGCCCTGGTCAGATCGATCCGGGCGTCGTGCTCTACCTGATCTCGGAGAAAGGGATGTCGGCATCCAACGTTCAGAATTTTCTTTACCGCGACTGCGGCCTGAAGGGACTGTCCGGCATCAGCAACGACATGCGCGAGCTCGAGGCCAGCGACAATGTCAACGCCAAATTGGCGATCGACTATTTCGTCTACCGAACCGGGCTCAACGCAGGCATGCTCGCAGCAGCACTGCAAGGTCTTGATGCGTTCGTCTTCACGGCTGGCATTGGCGAGAACTCCGCCACCCTCCGTGCACGTATAGCCGAGCAACTGAGATGGCTTGGTGTTACCCTCGATCAGGCGGAAAATTCCCGTCATTCGCGACTGATATCGGGCTCAAACAGCCTGATTCCGGTGTATGTCGTCCCGACGGACGAGGAATTGATGATCGCGCAACATACGCTATCGCTGCTGATGAAACGGCCGACCACCAACGTCAGACAGGAGAGGGCGTCATGATTCCCGTGTTTCCTGATACCAAGATTGCCCTGAAGGGAAAAAAGGGCCTCGTCGTAGGCATCGCCAACGACCAGTCGATTGCATGGGGCTGCGCCAAGGCCTTTCGCGCCCTCGGCGCCGATATCGCCGTCACCTACCTCAACGAGCGTGCGAAGAAGCACGTCGAGCCGCTCGCGCAGGCGCTTGGGGCTCCCATCTTCATGCCGCTCGATGTCATGGTAGAGGGGCAGACCGAAGAGGTGTTCGCGCGGATCGAGAAGGAGTGGGGACAGCTAGATTTCCTGCTGCATTCGATCGCCTTCTCACCGAAGGAAGCCTTGCACGGACGTGTGGTGGACGTCGGCCGCGACGGGTTTCTGAAGACGATGGAGGTCTCCTGCTGGTCCTTCATGCGCATGGCTCATCTGGCCGAGCCGCTGATGAAGAACGGCGGCACCATGTTCACCATGACCTATTACGGCAGTCAGATGGTGGTTGAAAATTACAACGTGATGGGCGTGGCGAAGGCCGCGCTCGAAGCGTCGGTGCGCTACATTGCGGCCGAGCTCGGACCCAAAGGAATCCGCGTGCATGCGATCTCGCCTGGACCGCTCGCCACGCGCGCCGCCTCGGGCATTCCGGAGTTCGACGAGCTGATGGACAAGGCGCAATCGAAGGCACCATCGCGCAGCCTCGTCAGCATCGACGATGTCGGGAACGCCACTGCGTTCCTGGCGCTCGACGGCGCCAAGCTCATCACGGGCAGCGTTCTCTACGTCGACGGTGGTTATCACATTATCGATTGAGAAGAGACCGGCGCGTTGCTCAGCGATAGTGCAGGGCGATCAGTTCGGCGACGCAGGCCGGTCGTTTGCCGCCCTCGATCTCGATAACGAGATGATAATTCACACGCAGGCCGTCGGGAGGCACGTCCTCCGTCTCGGCAACGCTGACGCGGCCGCGCAGCTTCGATCCCGCCTGGACCGGCGAAAGGTACCTGATCCTGTCCGCGCCGTAGTTCAGGGTGTTACGCAGCCCCTTCAGCCCCATCACCGAGCGGATGAACATCGGCGCAAGCGCCAGCGACAGCAGCCCGTGGGCGATGGTGGTGCCGCCGGGCATCTCTTTGCGTGCGCGCTCCTAGTCGACGTGGATCCATTGCTCATCGCAGGTAGCTTCCGCAAATCTGTTGATCCGATCCTGCGTGACTTCGATCCAGTCGCTGGCACCGATCTCGGTGCCGACGGCGGATCTAATCTCATTGAAATCGCCGAATATCCGCATGCGCACCACCCGGTCAGATCATCATTTCCGGGACGTGGTCGGGAACGATGAGGTCGGCGTCCGTGACCGCCATGACTTCGCCGATCGTAATGCCGGGCGCGGTCTCGAGCAGCGTTGCCTTGCCCCCGGCAAAGCCGATCACTGCCATGTCGGTGACGACCAGGCTCACGGGCCGCACCGCGGTCAGCGGCAAAGTACATTTCGCGACGATCTTGGACTTGCCCTTTGCCGCGTGCTGCATGGCGACGATGACGCGCTTGGCGCCGCTGACGAGGTCCATTGCGCCGCCCATGCCGGGCACCATCTTGCCCGGAATCGTCCAGTTAGCGAGATGGCCGTGTGCATCGACCTGGAGACCTCCAAGCACGGTCACATCGACATGACCGCCGCGAATCAATCCGAATGACATTGCGCTGTCGAAGGTCGACGCGCCGGGCAGTGCGCTGATCGGACGTCCGCCGGCGTCCGTCAGCGCCGGATGTGCCAAGCCTTGCTCGGGGATCGGCCCGGTGCCGATCAGGCCGTTTTCTGATTGGAAGAACACCTTCAGGTCGGCTGGAACGTAGTTTGCGACGAGCGTGGGGATGCCGATGCCGAGATTGACGAGGTCGCCGCTCCGGAGCTCCTTGGCCACGCGCCGAGCGATCAGGGTCTGCGGATCCATGACGTCACCCGTTCGTAATGAGGTAGTCGACCAGCGGTGCTGGCGTTATTACGTGATCCGGCGCGATCACGCCGACAGGCACGATGTTCTCGGCCGTGACGATCACCGTATCGGCGGCCATTGCCATGACGGGATTGAAGTTCCGCGAGGTGAGTGCGTAGGCGAGATTTCCGAGGTAGTCGGCCAGGAAGGCGTGCACCAGCGCGAACTGTGCGCGCAGCGCCGTCTCCAGCAGGAACGATTTACCGTCGATTTCGATCTCACGTTTGCCTTCCGCAACCAGCGTGCCGACGCCGGTCGGCGTCAGAACGCCGCCCAGGCCGCAACCGCCGGCGCGGATGCGCTCGACCAAGGTTCCCTGAGGGACGAGATCGACGGCGATCGTATTCGTCAGCATCTGCTGCTGCACTTTTGGATTGAGCCCAATGTGGGTTGCGGTCAACCGCGAGACCTGCGCGCCGTCGAACAGCTTGCCGACGCCTCTCCCAGGCATGGCTGCGTCGTTGCAGATCAATGACAGGTCGGTCTTCTTCTGCCGCACAAGCTCGTCAAGCAGGCGCTCCGGTGTCCCCACGCCCATGAATCCGCCGACCATGACGCTGGCGCCCGAGGGGATCATGGAAATGGCTTCTTCGACGGAGAGGGTACGCAAGATGCAGCTCCGGTCAGCGGGTAGGCGACAAAGGCCCTGGCTGAGGATGCTGGGGCTAGGCTGCCGCACACTCTTGATCTGCATCAAGGCGCCGCATCGTTCTCACCGTTGCATGACAGCGCTGATCAACCCAACCAACAGCATAAGCGAGCGGACGGAGCGCGATGGCAGTTCAATTCCTGCTCGGTACCTTGATCAGCGTGATCAACATCATGATTCACGCGCTGGTGACCGTTGCGGCCATCGACATCGCTCGTACTGCCGGATTGAAGCACACGGCGCGGCCCCGGTCGCACCTGATGGCCGTGATGGTCACCACTGCTGTCATTTTGATGGTCGCGCACACTGTCGAGGTTCTCATTTGGGCGCTCGCCTATGCGATAGTCGGCGCGGCGCCTCCGGGCAGCGATCTGCTGTATTTCACCTTCGTGAACTACACCACGCTTGGCTATGGCGACATCACGCCCGCGCCGGGGTGGCGGTTGACGGGACCTATGACAGCGATGAACGGCATCCTGATGTTCGGATGGTCGACTGCGGTCCTGTTTGAGGTTTTGCGCAAGACGGTCGAGCATCTCGCCGCGATTGCGGCACCCAGGTCTAGTTCTGGAGATCGAGGCTAGCGAGTTTCAGCCTGTCAAGCAGCACGATCTGGCGCTGAGTGTTGCCGATGAAGCCGAGGATACCGAGCTCATGCAATCGCGATAGTGCGCGGGAGACGGTTTCCAGCGTTAATCCGAGATAGTCGGCGATATCACGCCGCGACATCGGCAGCGCCATGATTCCGGCGGCCGTCAGCCGCTTGTCCATCTCGATCAGGAAGGCTGCGACCCGCTCCAGCGACGTCTTGCGGCCGAGTAGCAGCATATGGTCTTCCGCATGCTGAAGGTTGCTGGTGGTCATGCTCAGCAGGTTGCGGGCGACCATGGGGTCGCTCTGCGCAACCAGCTCGAGACTTTGGCGCCTGACCAGGCGAACCGTGGTGTCGACGATCGCTTCGGTCGTGAATCTGTGCGCGCCGCCGTTCTCGAGCCCGAAAATATCGCCGGCCAGGTGAAATGCGCCGATTTGGCGCCGGCCGTCGGACAGCAGCTTGTAGCTTCGCACCGCGCCCCTCTTCACCTGATAAACGTATTCCGCAGCCTCCTTTTCGCCGTAGACTTCCGAGCCTTTCTTGTAGGTAAATTCGTTTAAACTGATGATTGGGTTTGAATCGGTGTTTAACCCTAGCTCGCGGAGCGAATGAAGTCGCGAGGAGGCGTCGGCAGCGGTGCGAACGAACATGGCCAACTCCCGAACTGATGGTGACGCGGTATTTCCATCGCTGGGAATAAGGAGCCGCCGAAAATCCGCTTCCCGCGAAGGTTGTTTAGGCCATAAGTGGGGTTTTCAACCATTGTCTGTAGGTGCATTGTACCAAGGTACAGGCATGGCGATGGTGCGCCGGATGAGAACCCGTCAGAGTGTCTGTCAGATGGTGCGGCAATAAGCCGAAAACGGACGCTGCGTTCACGGTTGCGGCATCCCAATTGCGCTGCTTTGCTCAGGTACTGAACGGCGCGTCCGGTCATTCTGCATTTGAAGTACCCTGCGAGGGATATAACTTGCCCGGCTTCGTTTATGTCGTGGACGACGACGCATCCTTTCGGGTGGCGATCCAGCGTCGGCTTAAACTGGCCGGGTATGAAGTTGTGACCTACGCGTCCGCCCAGCAGCTACTGGATGATCCGCCAGGGTCCGACGAACCGGGATGTATCTTGCTCGATGTACAGCTTCCGGGCCTGAGCGGGCCGGAGTTGCAAGCCTCGCTCATCCGATGCCATTCGCAGCTGCCCATCGTCTTTCTGACCGGACATGCGGATACCGCGACGACGGTCCGTGCGATCAAGGCCGGCGCGGAGGATTTTCTGACCAAGCCGGTGTCGTCGGAACAATTGATCGATGCGATTGAGCGGGCAATGGCGCAACAGGAGGCGGCGCGGAGTCAACACAGCAAGCTCGATTCGCTACGTTCTCGCTTGAGGTCTCTATCGCGGCGCGAACGACAGGTGTTCGACCTGATCGTACGCGGTAAAATCAACAAGCAGATCGCCTATGAACTTGGAACGACCGAACGCACGGTGAAGGCGCACCGCCACCAAGTGATGACAAAGATGCAGGTACTATCGTTTGCCGAACTGGTTTCCGCTGCAGAGCGGCTCGGCCTTCTGGATTCGGCAAAGATGTGATGCAGGCCGGTTTTCGTGGCTTCGTCAGGTCGGTGATCAGACCTGTACGATGGGACAGTATGAAATGTTATTGACATAATTCGGCCTGGACCGCCTACATACCGGCGTCGTTAGCCGTCGGATTAGCGCAGGAACCTTTGCCCCGTAGCGTTGTTGCGACGCAAGTGACAGGTTTCCAATCAGAAAGACGGGCCATTGTTTGCACGTAAGCCGATTTACGTCGTGGATGATGATTTATCAATGCGCCGAAGCTTGGAGCGGCTGCTTCGAAAGCACGGCTTTGACGCGGTTGCTTTTGATTCCGCGGGTGCGTTGCTTCGTCATGGGTGCATCGAAGAGGCGTGCTGCATCGTTCTGGATATCAATCTGAACGGAGAGTCGGGTATCTCACTCCGCCGCAGGCTCGCCAGCGAGGGTGCCACGGTCCCCGTCATCTACATTACCGGCAACGACTGCCAGGCGAATCAGGTTGCCGCGATTCAGTCTGGGTGCGCCGCCTATCTGGCCAAGCCCTTCGCAGCAAGCGCACTCATCGACTCCATCGAACGCGCCTGCACCGAGCATGGCTGATTCTGTACCGCGTGCTCACTCCTCGATGTCCTGCTCCAGGGTTTGTGCGGGCGCGCCGTTGTGAATCGAGCCGAACTGCGCCAGCGGCAGCGAAGTCGTGAGAGACAGAAGGTTGGAGTCGGTGACCTCAAGCACCAGAGCCTTGCCGGCTTCCATGTCGTTGATGAACTTGGGATCCGCCGCGTCGGCTGCAATGCAGGCATTGGTCAGGCACCAAGTGTACGGCAATGACTGGACGTTTGCCCCATCGACCGTCAGCTTGGCAGGCCGCTGCAGATACATGCCGACGGGAACAAACACTTGGAGCCGGGCAGTGCGGTCGCCGTCACGCTCGATCAGGTCGACGCGGACTGCCCTCTGGCCGGTAGCAAACCGGCCCGCGATTGAGGTCCGGCATAGCCTGGGCCTCCCTTCAGGCTTGACGCAGAGCTTTTTCCATTCGCCATAGGTGATGTCTTTGGCTTCCCGGTGCCCGCGAGGTGCGATTTCGGCGGAGTTTGCCTCTGGGGCCGGCTTTGGCGCGGCTGTATTCTGCGCCGAAGCTGGTTCGGCAAGAGCCGCGGCGAACACCATCGACAAGCAGACGAGCGCCCGCCCCGGCGATGGCGTTGAAGTTGCGTCTGCCATGTTCTGCCTCCGGGCGCCGGCCTCCACGGCTATTTCTGCGCGTCGAGGAATTTTTCGAGGAGCGGTGACCACATCGGGATCGTGTCGGGAGAGTCGATGAAGAAACGCCCGTCGTTGCCAAAGGGCGGCATCAGATGATATTCGGCCGAGCCGCCGGCAGCGGTGAAGGCGTCGTGCATGCGCTTCGACAAGGCGGGCCAGAGATCGGCTTTCGCAACGGCACGGCCGGCGTCGTGGAAGTTCGGATTGGTGCTGTTACCGACCTTGGAGAAGAACGGCCCGTAGACACCGTGCTCGGGAACGTCGATGGCGGCTGCTCCAAAGCCGGTGCCCACGGGCGCCACCACGAGGTAGCCGCGTTTGGCAAACCACTTGGCGGCGTCACGGAACTCCACCAGCGGGAAGAAGCTGCGATCGACGGGCTTGAGCGAGACGCCATGGTTCGTGATCGCCAGCGGGAAGGGGCCGCCGCCGACGGGCCGCACCACATAGGCGAGCATCGGCAGCGGTAGCGGCAGAGCCCAGACCTCTTCCTGAATCCGAACATTGTCGTCGGCGCGTACAGGCGCAAGAAGGCCGGCCAGGATGCCCAAGGCCGCCGCCAGGTAGGTCGCGGTTGAAGCATGGCGGAGATTCACGCGCGCCTCCTTCAACCGGCGAAAGTGCTGGCCACGATGATCGGTCCCAGCACGGTGAGCACAACGTTTCCGACAGCGTAGGGCACCGCGACGCCGAGCACCGGCGTCTGGCTTTCTGCGACATCACAGGCGCCGGTCACGGCGGCGTCGACCGTCATGGCGCCGGCCAGCGCGCCGCAAATGATGACCGGGTTCATGCGGAGTACGCGATGGGCAAACAGGGTCGTCACGATCAGCGGCACCAGTGTGACGACCAGGCCCATGCCGACCAGCAGCATGCCGTGTGACTGGATCGCGACCCAGGCCGCGTGGCCATTGCCGAGCCCGATCGCAGCGATGAAGCCGCCAAGGCCGAGGTCGCTCAGCGTCTGCTGCGCCGCAGGCGGCATTGCGCCCATCGTCGGTCGCCGCGACCGCAGCCAGCCGCAGAATAACCCGGCGATCAGGGCGCCTCCGCCGCCTCCCAAGGTCAGGGGCACAGACCCGATCTTAACGCTCGCGAGACCGGCGAGCAGACCTATGGCAATACCTGCGGCAAGGAATGCGATGTCGGTACGGTCTTCCGAGCTCAGGATCTGTCCAACCTGCGAGGCGGCGCGCTCGATGTTGCGGGTGCTGCCGACCAGCGTCATGACGTCACCGACATAGACGCGGGTATCGGCGCTCAGGGGGACCTCGCGTCCCATCCGCGTCAAGGTGCGCAGGAACACGCCGCGCGCAGCGTCGCCAACGCGTTCAGCCACCTCCTTGACTGAGCGGCCATGGAGTTTGCGATTGTCGACGAGGACCTCGACCACGTTGCCGGGAAGCGCCTTCAGGATCTCGTCGGCGTCGATTTCAGTGCCAACAATCGGCTTTGCAGCGACGATGGCGGCGGTGCGGCCTGCGATAACGATGTCGTCGTTCGCTTCAAGAACGGTGTCGCGATGCGGTTCGACGTCAGCGCCCTGGCGCACGATCCGCTCGATCACGCTGCGGCTGCCGATCTGGTCTTCGACGGCGCCGACGGTCCGTCCCGCCGCTGCCGACACCCGGTACGCGCGGGCCTGGAATTTTCGATAGTGAAGATTTTCAGTTTGTGGCGGGTTGCCACCCGAAAGCTCCGCCTCGAGCTTTGCAGCTTCCGCTTTCAGATCGATCCCCATCAATTTCGGCGCGACAAACGGTACGTACAGGAGCGTGAGGATGTAGCCGAGCACGTAGGTGACGGCGTAGCCGGCGGCAATATTGGCGTCTTGCTGCTGCAGCACCTCTTTCGTCAGTCCGAGCTGGGATAGAGCGCCAGATGCGGTGCCGATGACCGACGACTGCGTCAGGGCTCCCGCAGCAAGGCCCGAAGCGGTGCCGGGACCGAGCGCGAATACATGGGCAAATATGAGAACGATGACGAGGCCGGTACCACCAAGCACGAGCGCGAGCGCGACCTGAGCCAGGGTCCGGATGCTCAGCGAGGCAAAGAATTCGGGCCCGGACCGGTAGCCGATCGTGAACACGAACAGGCTGAACAGAACGACCCTGAGCAAGGACGGAAACGTGAAGGTGCCGAGCTGCCCGATGAGGACGGCAACGATGAGCGTGCACGCGGTGGTACCGATCGAAAAACCGTGAATCCGGACGCGGCCAAGAATGGTGCCGAGCGCGACCGACAGCAGCAGAAAGATTTCCGGAGCGGCGGAGATAGTCCATCTGATCGTGCTCATTGCGCGTGCCCTCCAGCGATTTGCGCTAAATCTGGTTCGTCAAACCCGGCGATGCTTGATTCAGATCAACCCCTGCCGGGGTTAAGCCGCTCCCTGTTGAGCCGCAGGATTTGACGTGGGGACATGAGCACGATGGATACCGCCGTTGCTTCGTCGATACGGCGCGACGAAACGGTGCCAGTCGCGCTGTTGCTGGCCTTCGCGGGCGGCTATCTCGACGCCTATACGTGGATCATCCACGGCGTGATGGCCAATGCCCAGACGGCAAATCTCGTGCTGCTTTGGGTCTATGGCTCGATCGGCGACTGGACGAAAGCGCTTCACTTCGTCCCGCCGACCGTTGCATTCGCGGTCGGTATAGTCGTCGCGTCATGGCTGCGCCGGGCGGCGCGAGAGCGCGCCAATGCCATCAGCACGTTGATGGAAATCCTCCTGCTGGTCATTATCGCCGTCCTGCACAATCGCTTGCCGGATCTCGCTGGAACACTTGGCATTTCGTTTGTCGCCGCCGTACAGAGCGCCGCTTTCACGAGGGTTGAGGGCGTGCCCTACAGCTCGGTCATGATCACGGGTAACATGCGGCAGGCGATCGAAGGCATGTTCGCTGTGGCCTCCCGGAATGGCTCGCTGCGACCCCCGGGGATTTTCGCTATGTTGTGCATCACGTTCGGGCTCGGCGCCGCCGTTGGCGCCTTCGCGACCAAGCAGATCCCGAATCTGACGCTCGGCGTTCCCGTGATCGCGCTCCTGATCGTGCTGTTGTGTTGCGAAAGTCCAGGCGACGAGGCCAGCCCATGACCTCATCTGACCGCAGATCGCGCTGGACCTTCCTGTTTCCGCCCGCGACTTGGCTGGCGCAATATCACAGTGGCTGGCTGCGTTCGGACGCGATCGCCGGAATCACCCTCGCGGCTTATGCGATCCCCGTGTCACTTGCCTATGCGACGCTGGCGGGCCTGCCGCCCCAGATCGGCATCTACGGCTACATGCTCGGCGGCATCGGCTACGCGCTGCTGGGGTCGTCCCGCCAGCTTGCGGTCGGTCCGACCTCAGCGATCTCGTTGATGATTGCGGCGACGGTCGGCGCGCTGGCCGGCGGAGACGCGGCGAAATACGCCGAGATCGCGAGCCTGGCCGCATGCGCAGTGGCGCTGCTCTGCCTGATCGCATGGTTGTTCAAGCTCAGCGTTCTCGTCCGCCTGGTGAGCGACAGTATCCTAGTCGGCTTCAAGGCCGGCGCGGGACTTACCATCATGATGAGCCAGTTGCCGAGCCTGTTCGGCGTCGCTGGAGGCGGTCACAATTTCTTTGATCGCGCCATTAAGCTCGCCGGCCAACTCGTCGGCATTAATTGGCTGGTTCTGGCGATCGGAGCCATCGCGCTCTTGTTCCTGCTGGTGGGAGAACGGCGGCTGCCGGGAAAGCCGGTCGGGCTCACGATCATGGTACTCTCGATCATCCTGGCGGCAGTGCTTGGGCTCCCATCATTCGGGGTGCCGGTCACCGGCAAAATTCCGGAGGGATTGCCGGCGTTTGGATTACCCAGCTTTGGTCTGTTGGAGCCCGACGAGCTCTTCCCCTTGGCCGCGGGGTGCGTGCTGCTGGCCTACATAGAAGGCGTCTCCGCCGCGCGCAGCTTTGCTGCCAAGCATGGCTATGCCCTCGATGTCCGGCAGGAGTTTTTGGGGCTCGGCGCGGCCAACCTCGTCACCGCATTCGGCCACGGTTACCCCGTGGCCGGCGGGCTGTCGCAATCCGCGGTCAACGACAATGCCGGAGCACGCACGCCGCTGGCGCTGGTGATCTGCTCGGTGACGCTTGCGCTGTGCCTGCTGTTCTTCACGGGGCTGTTGACAAACCTGCCCAAGGCAGTGCTTGCGGCGATCGTGTTTGCCGCTGTCTACAGGCTGGTGGACATCCGCGCGCTGTTGCGGATGTGGCAAGTCAGCCGCATCGACCTTTATGCCGCGGCTATTGCGCTGCTGGCCGTGTTGCTCCTCGGGATATTGCAGGGCGTCCTGCTGGCGGCCATTGCGTCGATCGTCCTGCTGCTGGCGAGGGCCTCTCGCCCTAACGTCGCTTTCCTTGGCCGCCTGCAAGGTACCGGCCGTTACTCCGACAATGCGAGACATGAAGGCGTCGAGCCATTGGCCGGCATCATCGCGTTTCGACCCGAAGCCTCGCTGCTCTACATCAATGCTGAAACGATCCTGCAATCGGTGTTGGACGCGTTGCGCGCCTCAGTCGATATCAGGCTGGTGGTCTGCGATCTCTCGGCATCGCCCTACATCGATCTGGCTGGCGCGCGCATGTTGCACGATCTCTATGACGAACTTGCTGACCGGCACGTCGCATTCTGCATCGTCGGCGCGCACGCGCAATTGCGAGATCTGTTGCGGGCTGAAGGGCTGGCGGAAAAGACCGACAGCGCGGCGTGGCTTCGTTCGCTCGACAGCGTACTTGGGGAAAGCGTGATCGGCCAATCTTCTGATCCCAAACCGTAGGATCCGGTCGACTTATTGGCCGGTCGGCTCTGATGCGATCTCACCTTGTCCACAATTGGTCACGCAACAGCGCCTTGGACAGCGCCTTGGACGATGTCGTACCGCAAATTAGTCCGGGCCTCCTCAAGGTGCTCGACCCTTGACTTGGATCAATAGACCGAGGTGAGCGGGCATCACGATCCCGGCCACGACGTCACAAAGATCCGGAGAGAGACATGTCCAAGGACGCCAAGCCAGCAGAGAAGCGCATCGATCAGTTCATCTCCGGGCCCGGCGCACGGGCGGATGATTGGCGCGATCTGGTCGAGGCAGCGAAGGCATGGGTGCGCGGCGGTGACCGTGCGAAGTTTGACGCGGCGTTGGCCGATCTCTCCGTCATTGAAGAGTTTCACGGCTATCCCGGGCTGCAACTGATGGCAGCATTGCGGGAAGCGGCGTCGGCCGGGGATGCGGCGGGTTCACTGAGCCTTGCGACGCGCATCATGCAGGCCCTGATGACGAGATCCTTCCGCCAGCATGCCGGCGATTGGGATCCCAAGGACGACGGCAGTGGCGATGCACCCGAGCTTGCGTCCTCCACTTTCGGCTCACATGCAGCCCGCCGGCCCTATTTCGAAACGCTGATCGTCACCGGCCTCTCCTCCGACAAGTGGTCTGCGCTCGGCGCCGAATGGCGCAAGCTGCGACGGCCGGTGGATTCGTTCGTTTATGAGCCGGTGATCGTCGGCAGCCTAGAGGATGCCTTCTGCGCGACGATGCTCAATCCCGACATCGCGGCCGTCGTCATCAACGAAGGGTTCGGGCTGCGTTCGCGTCACGACGCGCCGATCCTGCGGACCATGACAGCCGGCGCGGGCCTCAATGACGAGGCCGATGCATCCGCGCTCCGGCTCGCGCACATCATCAAGCGGGTACGTCCCGAGCTTGATATCTATCTGATGTCGAACCGTGACGTCGAGAAAATGGCCGGAGACCCCGAAGCCAACGTGGTTCGGCGGATATTCTACTCCATCGAAGAGCTCCTCGAACTCCATCTCTCGATCCTCGAAGGCATCCAGGACCGCTTCGACACGCCGTTCTTCGACAATCTCAAGAAATACGCACAACGCCCAATCGGAACGTTCCATGCGCTGCCGATCGCTCGGGGCAAGTCTGTGTTCAAGTCGGATTGGATCCGTGACATGGGCGAATTCTACGGTTTGAACCTGTTCCTGGCCGAGAGCAGCGCGACCACCGGCGGCCTCGACAGCTTGTTGGAGCCGACCGGCACCATCAAGAAAGCACAGGACAAGGCGGCGCGAGCGCTCGGCGCGGATCGCGTGTTCTTCGTAACCAACGGCACCTCGACCTCGAACAAGATGGCGGTGCAGGCGCTGCTCGGGCCGGGCGACATCGCGATCGTCGATCGTAACTGTCACAAGTCGCACCACTACGGCATGGTGCTGGCCGGCGCCCAGCCAATCTATGTCGAAGCGTTCCCCATGACCGAGTATTCGATGTACGGCGCGGTGCCGCTGAACACCATTAAGCAGGCGCTGCTGAACGCAAGGGCCGATGGCCGGCTGGACCGCGTCAAGATGCTTGACCTGACGAACTGCACCTTCGACGGCCACATCTACAACACCCGGCGAGTGATGGAGGAATGTCTCGCGATCAAGCCGGATCTGATCTTCCTGTGGGACGAAGCCTGGTTCGGCTTCGCGCGCTTCTCGCCGTTCTTGCGGCGACGGACCGCAATGGGCGCCGCCAACGAGATCGAGGCCTGGATGCATGATCCAAAATCGGTCGCGGCTTACGAGAAGCAGCAGGCCGAGCTCGGCAAGACCCCCTCGGACGAGGTGCTGCTCAAGACTCGTCTGATCCCTGATCCGCGTCAGATCCGCTTGCGCGTTTACCAGACCAACTCGACCCACAAGTCGATGTCGGCGATCCGGCAGGGCTCTATGCTGTCCGTCAAGGACGTCGAGTTCCACACCGTCGAGCAGCAGTTCAAGGAGGCCGTGTTCACGCACGCGTCGACCAGCCCGAACCAACAGCTTATCGCCAGCCTTGATGTGTCGCGGCGCCAGATGGAGCTCGAGGGCTATGGCCTGGTCGCCAATGCGATCGAAATCGCGTTCGCGATCCGCAAGGCGGTCAACAGCAATCCGCTGATCTCGAGATACTTCCGGATTCTCGGCGCGGACGCGATGGTGCCGGCGCAATATCGCCAGAGCGGCTTCACCGACTATCTCGCAACAGGCATGAACTGGGCGAGCGTCCTGAAGAGCCTGGACGATGACGAATTCTGCCTCGATCCGACCCGCATGACCTTGGTGTGCGGCACCGCCGGTTACGACGGCACACAGTTCAAGGGCATCCTTGCCAATGACTATAATATCCAGATCAACAAGACATCGCGTAACTCGGTGTTGTTCCAGTCGAATATCAACAACACCCGCAGCGACGTCGCCCACCTGGTGAGGGTGCTGGCCGAGATCGCGGGCGAGGTCGACCGCGGGCTGGTTCAGGGCGGCGCCAATGCGAAGAAGACATTCGAGGCTCGGGTCAAGAGCCTGATGACCGATGTGCCCGATCTGCCGAACTTCTCCCATTTCCACGACAGTTTCCGTGGCGATGCCGGCACCAAGACCAACGAGGGCGACATCCGTAGCGGCTTCTACTCGGCCTATGACGCAGCGGGATGCGAATATATCCGCCTTGCCGATTCCGAGATTGACCGCCGCCTCAAGGCCGGTCCGGACCTCGTCTCGGCGAGTTTCGTGATCCCCTATCCGCCGGGCTTTCCGATCATGGTTCCGGGACAGGTTATCACCCAGGAGACCATCGACTTCATGCGAAAGCTCGATGTGAAGGAAATCCACGGCTACGACGCCAAGGAAGGGCTGAAGCTCGTACGCGCCGAAGCACTGGCGAAAATCGGCCGGCCCAAGCCCGGTGCGACGCCGAAGCTGAAGGCCGCATCATAAGGGGACTAACATGCAGGGATTTTTCTCGTTCCTCCAGCACAATCCGTATTTGTTGCTGTTCTTCGTCGTCGGGCTCGCCGTCTGGATCGGGCGAGCCAGCATCAAAGGATATGGTCTCGGCATGGTTGCCGGCGCCATCGTGGTCGGTGCGGGCTTGTCGGTCTGGGCGTCGGTCTACGGCGTGAAGCTTGAGCTGAACACGTTCGCCAAGAGCCTGTTCTACTATCTCTTCATGTATGGCGTCGGCCTGCGCGTGGGACCGTCCTTCATCAACAGCCTGAAGGGCGATGGCATTAAGTTTTGCATCCTGGCGCTGGTGTCGAGCGTGCTAGGCTTGGCGCTTGTCGTCATTCTTTCGAAGCTCTTCGCGCTGCCGATCGGCGCTGCCGGCGGCATGCTGGCGGGGTCGCAGACCATGTCGGCCGCGATCGGTTCAGCCGAGCAGGCCATCACCTCGGGTGTCGTCAAGCTTCCCGACGGCATGAAGCCTGAGGATGCTTCGGGCATGATCGCGCTATCCTACGGCATCACCTACATCTGGGGCACGGTTGGCATCATCCTGATCTGCAAGTATCTCCCGCGCTGGTGGGGTGTCGACGCCAAGGCGGCAGCCAGGCAGTACGAGCAGGAGTTCGGCGTCAAGGATCTCGAAGGCGGCGGCCTGACCGGCTATCGGCAGTTCGGCCTGCGGGCCTACCGTCTCGAAAATCCGGCCCAGGTCGGTATGAGCATTGCCAAGTTCCGCACCATCAACCCGGAATACCGCATCGTCAACGTGGTGCGAGGCGGCCAGGCGTTGGGAGCCGATCCCGACGTGGTGCTGCAAAAGGGAGACCTCGTCGCGCTCGGTGGCGCGACTGAGCATCTGACCGACAAGATGGGACTGATTGGGCCCGAGGTTGCCGACGCCAAGGCGCTCGGCATTCCCATGGATCAGGCGGACATCCTCGTCACCAACAAGGAGATGGTCGGACGCACCTTCGAATCCTTCCGAGAGACGGCGCTGGCTGGCCAGTTGCAGGTCACCAAGGTCGAGCGCGGCGGCGTGCAGATCCCGGCCGGTCTCAAGACCGAGCTGCAGCGGATGGATATCATCTCCGTTGTCGGCCTCAAATCGGCCGTCAACGAACTCGGCGACATGTGGGGACGCATTGCGCGTACCAACACTTCGACCGATCTGTTGACGCTCGCCGCCGGCATGATCATCGGCTTCCTGATCGGGATGATCGAATTTCCGGCTTTCGGCGCCAAGATCGGCCTCGGCAATGCCGGCGGATTGTTGCTGTCCGGCGTGATCGTCTCGTCGCTGGTTTCCCGGCTGCGCTTCTTCGGCAACACACCGAACGCGGCGCGCAATGTGCTGGAGGATCTCGGCCTCGTGGTCTTCGTGGCCATCGTCGGTATCAATGCGGGCGCCGGACTCTTGGCGCAACTGACGGGGGCGGTTGCCTTGAAGATCTTCGTCGCCGGCTTCATCGCCTGTACGATCCCGCCGTTCGTCGTCTGGGCAATCGGCTTCCACGTCTTCAAGATCAACCCGGCCGTGCTGATGGGCGGCGTTGCCGGTGCGCGGTCGCACTCCGGCCCGTGCCGCGAAGCCGCGGTGGAGATCCAGAGCTCCGTGCCCTGGATTGGGTTCCCGGTCGGCTACGCCGTATCGGGCATTCTGCTCACCGTGTTCGGCTACTTCGCAATGATCCTGGCTCAATAGCTCGGCGTCAAAACCAGAGGAAAGAAAAGTCATGAGAAAAGTCGCTATCTATGCCGCCCTGGTCGCCTCGCTGGCAGGCGTCGCCGGATTCAGCACGCCATCTCGGGCAGAGACCGGTCAGGTTGCCGTTGTCTTCACCAAGGGCGGATTTGTCATCGGCGTCGGTGGGGGCGAGGGCGTTCTGCTGTATCGCGGCCACAAATACCCCTTCACCGTCTCCGGTATGAGCGTCGGCTTCACGATCGGCGCCTCGACCACCAAGCTGGTCGGTCGCGCCCTCAACCTGAGGGGGCCGGAGTCGATCGAAGGCTCCTATGCTGTCGGCGGCGCGGGCGGTGCTATCGCTGCCGGCGCAGGTGCCGTTCAGCTACAAAACGGCAACGGCGTGATTCTGCAGCTTAGTGGGCCGAAGGTCGGTGCGGAGCTGTCAGCCGCTGTGGGGGGCGTGACGATAGCTTTGAAGCGGTAGAGCGGCAGTCGCGCCGCTTCGGCGGTCGCGGCCCTCGGGCTGAATGGCGGCTGCTTTTCTCATGCACGTAAGTCGGGGGAAGCGGCCGCAAATCAGCGCCAGGTCGGGTGCCAACCGGGTTTCGCGAGGCATCGTCCAAGCGGATCACGGCACCCATATCGAGGGAGGACATGCCATGCTTCGTTATCTCCTAGCTCTTGTTGCGGCCGTCGTTCTTCTCACGGCCACGCTCATTCCTGATGACGCCTATGCTCGCCGCGGCGGTGGTGGCGGCTATCGCGGGGGTGGAGGGGGCATGCGCGCCGGAGGTTTTCATGGCGGCGCTGTTCACGCCGGGCGGATCCATGGCGGAGGCGGACGCCATTACGCAGGAGGTCCGCGGCCAAGCCATCCGATCGCTGGTCGTCCGGGTCGCCCCGGTTACCCCGTTGCGGGCCGTCCCGGCCGTCCGGTCGCCGGCTATCCTGGAGGCTATCCGCGATACGGCTATCGAGGCGCGGCTTACGGTGCTGCTGCCGTCGGTGCGGCCGCCGCGGGCGCTTATGGATACTACAATAACAACTACAACAATGGTTGCTATCAGGACACGTACGGAAACTGGGTCTGCCCCAACCAGTATCCATACTGAGAATGCGCCGCTGGAGGGCTCTATCATACACCGTCAACATTGGCCCCGGACTCAACGATCGGACCGCACCGGCAGTGCGGCCCGACCACTTCGTCAATATCGCTCCGCGACGAAGTTCATTCCGCGCAAGCTGGCCTGGTCATTGTAGCGTCCCTTGTCGGACCGCTTCGGCAGCTTCACCTTGTCTTTCCTGATCCGCTTGTGCGGGATAGCCTTCAGGATGTGCGCGATGCAGTTCAGCCGTGCGCGCCGCTTGTCGTCGGAGCGAATGATGTACCAGGGCGCATGCTTGGTGCTGGTCTTCTTGAGCATCTCGTCGCGCGCTCGCGAATAATCATACCAGCGCCGAAAGGATTCCACGTCCATCGGACTGAGCTTCCATTGCCGCACCGGATCGTCGATGCGAGCTTTGAAGCGTTGCTCCTGCTCATCCATCCCGACCTCGAGCCAGATCTTGATCAGGATGATGCCGCCGTCGATAGCGTACTTCTCCACTTGTGGACAGAGCGAAAGGAAGCGATCGTGCTCGGCTGGCGAGCAGAAGCCCATGACGTATTCGACGCCGGCGCGGTTGTACCAGCTGCGGTCGAAGATCACGATCTCGCCGCCGGCCGGAAACTGCTCCATGTACCGCTGAAAGAATAGCTGCGACTTCTCGCGATCCGACGGCGCCGGCAGCGCCACCACCCGGAACACGCGCGGACTGACCTTCTCTGTGATCGCCTTGATCGTGCCGCCCTTGCCGGCGGCGTCGCGGCCTTCGAAAAGCACGATGACGCGAAGCTTGTTTTCCCTCACATAGTCCTGGAGGTGGCAAAGCTCGACCTGAAGCTTTTCGAGCTCCTTCTCGTAATCCTTGCGCTTCATTCGCTCTGCAGCCTCGGCCTTTGCCATGCTTCGCGTTCCATTGCCTCGAGTCGGCCAAACCGTGATCAGTCGCCCCAGGAGATGGTGACGCCGATGTCGCCGGGCACGCCGTCCGGGAAGTCGATGACCTGATAGCCGATGCGATAGCCGCGCGGCTTGAGGTATTCGGTCCAGAGCTCGAAGATCTCCTTTGGAATTCCCGTCAGCGTTTTCTCCCAGCCAGCCTCCATCTGGTTGATCGCGCGGCCCTTGTCGGTGCACAGCGTATTCGGGAAGCGATAGACCTGCACTTCGGTCAGGCCGTTGCGAACCGCGCGCTGGATGATGGTCGAGGCGAGCTTGATCTTCTCCTCCTCGGATTTGCCGGACGGTTTGCTCAGCCGTTCGATCAGGGCGCGCTTCTCGGCTTCGGCCGCGGCGGCGAGGCGCACGTATTCTTCGGCCTTTTTGGCCTCCTCGAGCGCGGCTTCCTTGCGGATTTGCAGTGCGTTGGGAATGAGCTCATCGATGCCGGGCATGATTGTGCGTTCCTGGCTTGCTGTGGGATCGGAGTCAGGGCTAGGCTAGGTTTCGCGCCGTTCGGACCTTTGATTCATATCAAGCAATTTTCTCACCTGCGCGGCCAGGGTAACTGAGCGGCGCGCAGAGCGCCCTGATCCCTTCTGTGGAGGCGACCATTGAGCGAGCAACTTCATCCGATGGCCCCGCATCATCTGCCGTTCTATCTCGCGCCGGGAAGCGGGACGGATGTGCTGATGGTGGTGATGGGGATCTTCCTGGTCGGCAGCGTGCTCTGGGTTGGTACGCTATATTGGAAGCTGCACAGCCTGCCGGAACGAATGGCCCACAAGTCGCAGAAGCTTCAGTTCGAGATAGTGGCCGTGCTGGGCATCATCTCGCTCTTTACGCACATGCACATTTTCTGGGTGGCTGGCCTTCTGCTCGCGATGATCGACTTGCCAGATTTCGGCACGCCGCTGCGGAGTATCGCAGGCTCGGTTGAGAGGATCGCCGACGCCGCGCCCGGCGAGGGTCGCGAGCCCGAACTGCCCAGCTTGCCGTCGGTCGAGAAGCCGATCGTCAAGGGGAAGGAGCACAGCCATGTTTGAGCTCATGTTCTGCTCCATCTTGACCATCCTGCCGGACTATCTCTACCGCCGTTATGCCCAAGGCAAACGGTTCGGCAAGGAAATCACCTTCTTTTCCATTTGGTACGAGTTGCGATGGGGCATCACCGGTTGCTTGATGCTCACGGTGTCGCTGATCACCATGATCTTCTACTTTCACCCGTCCACTACTTCGGCGGCGCTCTATTTTCGGACGGTCCCGATCCTGCCTGAAGGCTCCGGCCGCGTCGCGGAAGTCAATGTCGGCTACAGCGAGGCGGTGAAGAAAGGCGATGTGCTGTTCAGGCTGGACAGTTCGAAGCAGAAGGCCGCTTTGGAGACGGCCACGCGCAAGATCGCCGAGGTCGACGCCGCGATGACAAGCGCCGAAAACGACGTGGTCAAGGCCGAAGCGCAGATCCAGGAAGCCAAGGCCAGCCTTCAGCAGGCCAAGGACGAGCTGGACGTCAAGACGGAGCTGCAGCGCCGCAATCCCGGTATCGTCCCGCAACGCGATATCGAGAAACTACAGGTCGTGGTCAACCAGCGGCAGGCTGGTGTGGACTCGGCCACCGCGTCCAAGACGTCGGCGATGTTGCGGCTTTCAACGCTGTTGCCGGCTGAAAAAGCGAGCGGCCAGGCGGCGTTGGCTGAAGCGCAGGTCGATCTCGACAAGACCTTCGTTCGCGCCGGCGTCGACGGTCGGGTCGAGCAGTTCCTCGTTCGGACGGGCGATCTCGTTGCCCAGATCATGCGACCAGCCGGCGTGTTGATACCGGCAGATGCCGGCAGGGGTAGGCTGCAGGCCGGGTTTGGACAGATTGAAGCGGGGGTAGTGAAGGTAGGGATGGTCGCAGAAGCGACCTGCATTTCCAAGCCATGGGTGATCATTCCGCTCCTTGTCACCGATGTGCAGGATTACATCGCCGCCGGCCAGGTCCAGGCTGGCCAGGAATTGATCGAAGCTCAGAATGCACGTAAGCCGGGTTCAATACTCGCCTTCCTGGAGCCGCTGTACAAGGGCGGCCTCGACGGCGTGACGCCGGGAAGCAGTTGCATCGTCAATGCCTATACCAGCAATCACGAAGAGATCTCCGCGAAGGAGACGGGCACAGGCCGGGCAATTGCCTTGCACGTCGTCGATGGTGTCGGCCTCGTGCACGCCATGCTCTTGCGAATTCAGGCGCTCTTGCTGCCGATCAAGACGCTGGTGCTCAGCGGGCACTGAACGGGTCCGCTCTTGGCCTGAATCGCACCGGTTGAGCAATACGCCGCAGCTGAGCCGGGCGGTGCGGCAATGAGCCCGTGCGGCCACCGGACGTTCGATCCATTGTGAGCGCCATATGGTCCCTGCGAAAATGCCGATCTGGCTTCGTTCCCTCATTGTCATCAGCGCTGTTGTGCTCGTGCTAGGGGCCGGCCTGGTCGGCTACCGCTGGTACTCTCGCCCGACGACGCTGACCATCGCGGTCGGATCGCTGGATGGCGAAGCCACACGGCTGGTATCGGCGTTGGCAAGCCGGCTTGCCGCCGTGAACGCCCCGGTCCGGCTCAAGCTGGTCGAAACCACCAACGCGGTTGATGCTGCCGAGCAGTTTGCGGCGGAAAAGGTCGAGCTTGCTGTCGTCCGCGGCGACGTCGGCGACCTATCGCAGGCGCAGGCCATCGTGGTTCTCGCCCATGCCGTTGTCCTCTTGGTTGCGCCGCCGGGCTCGGCAATTACCGATATCGCCGGGTTGAAACGCGCCAGTGTCGGCGTGATCGGCGGCGAGATAAATCGCAACATCGTCAACGTGCTCAACGACGAATACGGCTTGGCTCGGGCCAACGTGACATTTCGAAATCTCCAGCCGGCAGACGCGCGGCGGGCACTCGATGCCAAGGAGGTCCGGGCGATTCTGATCGTCATTCCCCTTGCCGAAAAATATCTGGCGCTGTTGCGTGGTCTCTTTCTACAGTCCCCGAAGACCGCGCCGGTCCTCCTTCCCGTCGAGGCGGCCGGTGCCATCGCGGAAAAGCAGCGCGCCTACGAAAGTTTCGATGTCCCAAAGGGAACGTTGCGTGGCTCGCCTCCCGTTCCGAGCGACGATCTGACCACATTGCGGGTCTCCTTCTATGTGGTCGCGCACAAGCAGCTTGGTGCTGAAGTAGCCGGCAGCTTGGCCGACGCACTGATGAAGGCACGCAGGGATCTGCTGGGGGAATTGCCGATACTTTCTCAAATGACCGCGCCGAGCACGGATACGGACGCGTTTCTCCCGGTCCATCCCGGCGCTGCGGCGTTCTACAACGGCACGCAGCAGAGTTTTCTGGACGAATGGGGAAACATCATCTTCCTCGCGCCCATGATTTTCGGCGGCCTTATCTCGGTGTTGGCGGCGGCCTGGAAATTCCTTCGGGTAGGTGATCCCTCGAAGGACGAGCGGGGGCTGGACCTGCTGTATGCGTTGGGTGTGCGGATACGCAGGACCGAGGCAGCAGCCGAACTGTCCGATATCGAGGCCGAAATCGACCGGGTTCTCCAGGCTCAGCGCGCCAAAGCCGCGGCAGGAGACGAGAATGCGCTCGATGTCACGACCCTGAATGTCGCCGCGCATCGCCTTCAGAGCCTGATTCACGACCGTCGGATCCTGCTGTCCGCGCACGGACATGAGCAAGCGCTCGGTCAGCCAGTTGACCGAACCTGACGGTGATCACTCCAGATCAAGTCGAATCACGGCCGAACCCAAGCTCAGCTACCTTGATCTTGATCAAACCCTCCGGCCGCCAACCCCGTTTCCTTCAGAAATCGCGTCATGCGAAGGGTGCGGGACATTCGGGGATAGCGGACGGGCAATGAAGCGCCGTGAGTTCATGGCCTTGGTCGGGACTGCAGCTGCTGTTCCGGTCTTCGCGCGCGCCCAGGACGGGGCACCGCGGCCGATGCCGTCGGTCGGCGTGCTGACTGGCAATTTGGTGGGCGATGGCGGCGCTCAGATGCGTGTCAATGCCTTTCAGCAGGGTCTCGCCGATCTCGGCTGGATCGCCAATCAGAACTATCGGCTAGATGTGCGCTGGCCGGGCTCCAATCCGACATGGCAGGAACATGCAGCTCGCGAACTTGTTGCCGCGAGACCCGACGTGCTGTTTGCCACCAGCACGGCGACGACACGGGCGCTGCGGGCTGCAACGCAGGTCATTCCGATCATCTTTGTCGGGCTCTCGGATCCGGTCGGGACAGGCCTCGTCGTCGATCTGGCAAGGCCGACCAGCAATCTTACCGGATTCTCGCTTTACGAGCATGCCATGAGCGGGAAATGGCTGAGCCTGTTGAAAGACATGGTGCCCAGCATGAGCAGTGCGATGCTTCTGTACAATCCCGAAACCGCGCCATATGCGCCCCTTTATCTTCAGGCCGCACACCAGGTGGAAAGTCGCCTGCGCATGACGGTTACCGGCGCCTCCGTCCGCAGCGGCTCCGAGATCGCGGGGGTCATCGAGGCGGCGGCGCGGAATGGTAGCGGGCTCGTCGTGCTGCCGGATGGCGGTTTCTTCAGTACTCAGAGCGCCATGGCAATCCCGTTGCTGGCCCAGCGCCGCGTACCGGCGATCTTCGCCGTCCGCTTCTATGCTGTGAATGGCGGGCTGATGTCTTATGGCGCCGACCTGACGCAACAGTTTCGCGACGGCGCTGGCTATGTCGCTCGCATCCTTCGCGGCGCCGAGGTCCGCAGTCTTCCGGTGCAATTCGCCACAAGGTTTGATCTCGTTATCAACGTGAGAGCCGTCCACGCGCTTGGGCTGGCGATCCCGGAACGATTGCTGATGGAGGCTGAGCTGATTGACTAGCTTGCTCGGGCGTCGCGGGGGATGAGGCAGCGTTTCGTTGATCTCGATCAACAAACGCCAGCTCTCGGGTCTGATGATCGCCGGAACATGTGTATGGAGGATCTGATGTTTTGCTGCGGCAGGACCTTGATGGCGCTTGCGCTCGTGATCGCGATTCCGCTGGCGGCGGTGGCGCAGACCGCAGATAAGGCGCCGGCCTCCAGCCCGCAGCAGGAAAATCCCCCCGCTCAAGCCGCAGAGCTTCTGAAACCGGAGCAGCTCGAAGCTCTGGTCGCGCCGATTGCGCTCTATCCCGACGAACTGCTTGCCAACGTGCTGGCGGCTTCCACCTATCCTCTGGAAGTCGTTCAGGCCGATCGCTGGCTGAAAGAGCGCAAGACTCTGAAGGGTGATGCCCTGAAGACTGAAGTCGAGAAGCAGCCGTGGGATGACAGCATCAAGGCGCTGGCCTCGACTGCTGAGGTCCTGGCCATGATGAGCGACAAGCTCGACTGGACCAAGGCGCTGGGCGACGCCGTGCTCGCGCAGCAACCGGATGTGATGGATGCGGTCCAGCGTCTGCGGACCAAGGCCTTCGACAATAAGAAGCTGGTGACCACCAAGCAGCAGAAGGTGAGCGTCAAGACCGAGGAAAGCAGGCAGGTGGTCGTGATCGAGCCGGCGGTTCCCGATACGATGTACGTGCCGTACTACGAGCCTGCGACAGTCTACGGAGCGTGGCCCTACACCGAATATCCGCCGTATTACTTTGGCTATCCCTCCTACATCGGCGCAGGTGTCGTCGCGGCTGGTCTTGCATTCGGCACGGCCTGGGCCATCGGTCGCTGGGGCAATTATTGGGGCGGTGGCTGCAACTGGGGCAACCGCAACGTCTATATCAATCACCGGACCACGAATATCGGAAATGGCTGGCAGCACAATCCCTCGCATCGCCAAGGGGTACGCTACAACAACGCCAACGTTCAGCAGCGCTTCGGCAATAGCAATCTGAAGGCCGGCGCCGCCGACCGGATGGATTTCCGCGGCCGCGACGGACAGCAGAAGCCGGGACAGGATCGGCCAGGTGCTGGAGATCGCGCAGGAGATCGCGCAGGAGATCGTGCCGGCGACCGCGCAGGTGATCGAGGCGGTGACCGACAAGGCGCCGGGGATCGTGCCAAGGCGGGGGGCGATCGTGCTAAAGGTGGTGGCGATCGCGCGGCCAAGGGTGGTGGTGCCAAGAATGCCGGCGCAAAAAGTACCAGCCCTAAAGCGGGCGGTACCAAGGGCGGCGGTGGCGCCAAGGCCGCGAACCGCGGTGGTGGCGGCGCCCTGAACGTGTCGTCGGGCCGCTCGGCGGCTGCAGCATCGGCCCGTGGCCAGGCGAGCATGGCGAGCATGGGACCGCGCGGTGGCGGCGGCGGAGGTGCGAGCTTCGCCGGCCGAGGCGGCGGCGGAGGCTTCCAGGGTGGCGGTGGCGGTGGCCGCGGTGGTGGTGGTGGTGGCGGCGGACGGCGTTCCGATATCGGGCTGAAGCACGATGTCGTTCTGCTCGGCCATCTCGCAAGCGGCCTTGGTTACTACCGCTTCAGCTATATCGGCAGCGACAAGGCCTATGTCGGCGTCATTGCGCAGGAAGTCGAGGAAGTGAAGCCGGTAGCCGTCACCCGCGGAGCCGACGGCTATCTCCGGGTCTATTACGAAAAGCTCGGTCTGAAATTCCGTACCTATCGCGATTGGCTCGAGAGCGGCGCGCGGATTCCTGCGGGGGTGACGCCATGATGGGTTTGAAGTCGCTTCTTGGTGCGGCGTTGCCGGCCATCATGGCGCTGGCGCTCCTGAACTCGCCATCCCTGGCGCAGCAGTCCTATCCGACACCGGAGGATGCGGCAGCGGCGCTCGCTGCCGCCGTCAAGAGCGGGCCGGACCGAGCCATCCTGAAGGTCCTCGGCAGCGCTGCCGAGGACATCGTCTCGTCCGGTGATGAGGTCGCCGACGTCGACATCCGGAAACGCTTCATCTCGATGTATGACGCCAAGCATTCGGTCAAGACAGAGGGTAACAAGAAGGCGATGCTGATGTTGGGTCCGGACGACTTCCCGTTCCCGATCCCGCTCGTCAACACCAAGACCGGCTGGGAATTCGATGCCGCCGAAGGCCGCATCGAAGTGCTGTATCGCCGCATCGGCCGCAATGAGCTCGACGCGATCCAGACCAGTCTTGCCTTTGTCGATGCCGAGAACGACTACGCTGACAAGGATCGCGGCGAGGGGGCCGGCGTGTACGCACAGCGCATCGTCAGCAGCGCGGGCAAGAAGGACGGGTTGTTCTGGCGCGACGACAGCGACCAGAGCCCACTCGGCGCACTGGTAGCGCAGGCTTCGGCTGAAGGGTACCAGGCCGGGGATGGCCCGGAGCCCTATCACGGCTACTATTTCCGCATCCTGAAAGGGCAGGGCTCGAACGCGCCAGGCGGCGCGCTCAACTACGTCGTCAAAGGCAAGATGATCGGAGGTTTTGCGCTGGTCGCCTGGCCCGCCGAGTACGGCAATTCGGGCGTCATGACCTTCCTGGTCAATCATGGGGGCGTTGTCTACCAGAAGGATCTCGGGCCTCGGACCAAGGTCCTCGCTGCCCGCATGACTGCATTCGATCCGGACCAGACCTGGAAGAAGGTCGATAGTGCAAAACCCTGAGCGACGCACGCAGATCTTGCGCCGGCTTCTTTGTCGTCTGACACCCTCGTGTCGGTCGGCGGCGGGGCCGGCCTGATCGGCGGCATCAATGGTGCCAAGTTGCGTAACGACAAGGGCGTCACGGTGGTGCTGCAGGGGCCAAAGGCCGGGTAGGAATTTGCCGCCAACCTCGGCACGATCATGATCTCGATGAAGCGAGCGAAAGGCGGAACGATGGTGACGGCCTCGTACCGCTATTGCGCAGAAGACTGAGCGGAGATTGGCATCTCCAACTCGAAAACGGAGCCCCTGACGTCCGACTTGACTAGCCTCAGCCTTCCTCCGCACTTTGCGACCAGGTTAGAGGAGATGGCCAGTCCCAACCCCATACCGCCTTGCTTCGTCGTGAAGAAAGGGTCGAAGATGCGCTCTTGATGACGCGGTGTGATGCCAGTGCCTGAGTCCTCGACCGACAAATGGACGGTTGTGCTACCATCGAGGGCGGTTTTCAGACGGAGCTGCCGTTGATCGGCGGGGACAGAACTCATTGCGTCAATCGCGTTCTTGCAGAGGTTCAGGACAATCTGCTGAAGCTCAGTGCCGTCCAGGGCGACTGGAGGTATGTTGCCCTGAAGCTCCGTCGCTACTGATACACCATTGGCCAGGAGATCGTGCTTCAAAAGTCTCAGCGTAAGCTCGGCGATATCCTCGACGTTTGCCGAAGCGCCGCCGTGTGCCGTTTTGATTGTCATCTCTCGAATGCTCGAAATGATATCAGCGGCCCGGCCGCCGTCGGCTTCGATGTCACAGAGGATGTTCTCGAGTTCCTCCAGTTCAGGGGAGACAGCCCGCAAGTGGCTCAGGCCCGTCGCAGCATTGAGCGAGATGGCCCCCAACGGCGATCTCAGCTCGTGGGCGATCGCGCCAGTGACCGCGTCGATGCTGAGAAGCCGGTTCGCTCGTTCGCGCCGCTGCAGGGCGATGACGCTGGCAAGGCGGGAATAGATAAACATCGTTTCGATGAGCAATACGGTCAGCAACATGCAACTGCCGACCAGAACGAAACCGCGTGCTGCGTACCAACCGATGGTGAACCGAACCGAGCTGCCGATGATTGCTACCAAAAAGTTCGGCAAGTAGGCGAGCAAAGTCACCATCAGCCAAAGGTCAAGAATGGTGCGCATGCGCGCAAACAAAACGGTTAGAGCAGTCACATTCCATATCAAAAGTATCAGGTTGACCTGATTGCCAAGCGGCGTCTGATGCCTGACGTCGTTCACATAGAAGCTGGGGAGAAGCTCGGCTTTCGCGGTCACTAGCCACGCCAGACCTGCTATCGCGATGGCGATACAGCTGATGGCAAATGCGATGCTCGCTCGTGCAGGTCTGCCTGGTCTGCCGACAGTCGAATGATCCTTCGTGAACCCGTAGACCAGGATCGCCGCGGGAAAGGCTGTGTGCCAAAACACGTACAGCCAAGCGGGGCTGTTCAGTCCATCCCCGATGACACCAGCGGGAGCGTAGCCGTTGGGAAAGGCGAGCGTTTGCAAAAATGCAAACGATCCGCTGAAAACATATCCACTTGCCAGTGCGAGAAGTGCCCGCTGAGGCTGGATCGCAAATTGCGCAAACAGCAGGGCTGCCGTGATGAACTCGGCCAGGCCCAGAGCGGTCTGTAAAACCGGAACAAAGCCATTGATCTGGCCCAGCTGGATTGTCGCGAACGGCGCGATACTCGCTGCAGCGACAATGAGCAAGACGGCGACCCCCACCGCCCAGGCCTTTTGGCGAGGGCTTGCAGGCATGTTGGCGATGATCAGTGGGAATTCTTGCTCATCGTCGTGAGCTGGCCCGGCGGCCGTGTTGGCGCGCCGCTGTACGGCTTGCGGAATACCCGGCCCTGATGCCGCCGCACCGCCCACAAGTCCCATGAACTTGCGCTGGCTCATGCCGTCTCCGAGTACCCACCGGAGGATAGTTTACGCGTCCTGACCTCGTTGGATAGTCCGGAAGAGCGGCAAATGCCTCGGCGATCTTTCCGGTTCGGCCGCTGTCGGATCGACATCGGACATGCCAGTCGGAAGACTGACGCACTGAAGGCCGAGGCTGCCGCTTGATGCAAGCGCCGGTGGACGCCGATCAGGAGGCAGAGCGCACATTCGAGCTTGAGGACAAGCTCAGGGTTGCCGAGCGAACCATTGCCGATCTGCGTACCGAGCGCGACAGGGCCAACGAATTGGTGTCGAACATGGTGGAGCACGTCGGCGATGCCGACGCCACGATCGAGCGGTGGATTGAGGCATTGTAGGTCGGCTTCGCCTCGGCTGCCTTCCGATCGGCAAGACCGCGCCAGTAAGCCTCCAGCGTCTCGTCATTCGGGCCGCGACCCTGCTGGCCTTGGTACCCGTGCGGTCGGTGGCGAATTGATCTTGATGCTCAGTTTGACGTTGCCGCGCGGTCCTGCGAGCGTCACGGGAGCTTCAATCATTTCAGATATGTGGCTGAATTAGCGGGGGATTTAAGCGCCGATGATGGCGCTCCCTAGCGCCGTCGCATGAAGAACGAGTGGTTGGACTTTCAATGACTTACGTCGGCTGAGCACGCATTGGGCTGGACGCAACGTAAGACGAATGCCTGGTCCTCGCCGGCTCCCGTCGTCGGCACTTGTCCACACCCACGACCGGCAGTAGCTCGCCAGCGACCGGTGCCCCTACCAATCGACAATTTGCAGTCCCCACCGAGGCGCGTTTTGATGGGGCATGCCTCGTCCTGCTCGCCATGGTGCCACTAATTTCAGTAGCCGCCCGGTCAAGATCACCTTCGCCGAGCTTCGGGAGATGGGTCTACGCGGCGTCCTGGTCCATTGCGGCAACTTCCGCTGCCGCCGCCACGTCGCGGTCAGCGCCGACGTCTGGCCCGACCATCTCCGGCTGTCCGACATCGAGGGGCGCTTCGTCTGCTCGGCCTGCGGGGGGCGCGGCGCCGACGTCCGACCCGATTGGAGCACCAAAGGTCGCCCTCGTGCCATGGGGGGCTCGCGAGGCGGCTGAAGAAGATAATAAGCGTAAGGACGATCGAGACGTATGTGCAACCTCTACAGCATCACCACCAACCAAGCCGCGATCCTCGCGCTGTTCCGCGTCGTCACTCGATACGAGGGCAACCTGCCGCCGATGCCCGGAGTCTTCCCGGACTATCCGGCCCCGGTGATCCGCAACTCAGGCACCGATCGCGAGCTGGTCATGATGCGCTGGGGCATGCCGCCGCCGCCGCGCACGGGCGGCCCGCCCGTGACCAACATCCGCAACACGTCGTCGCCGCACTGGCGGGCATGGCTGAAGCCGGAGAACCGATGCCTTGTCCCGGTCAACAGCTTCGCCGAGTACGCGCCGGAGCCGAACCCGGAGACAAAGAAGAAGGACGTGGTCTGGTTCGCACTGTCGGATGACCGGCCGCTGTTCTCCTTCGCTGGCATCTGGACGACCTTCAATGGCGATCGGGGCACCAAGTCGAAGCCGGTGCCGGGACCGCATCAGGTCTATGGCTTCCTGACGACCTCGCCCAACGCGGTGGTCGAGACGATCCATCCCAAGGCGATGCCGGTGATCCTGACCACCGGCGAGGAGCGCGACGTCTGGTTAAGGGCACCTTGGGACGAGGCGAAGGCCTTGCAGCGCCCGCTGCCGGATGACGCGCTCAAGATCGTCGCGCGAGGCGCCGACAAGGAAGACCGCGCGGCGGAGTAAGCCGGTAGTTTTCCGGGCTGCGGATTTTCGCCGGTCTTAATAAATCCGGCGAATGATTGCTCCGATGATTGGGGACCTCGACCATCAAGCAGAAGCCGTCGCCGCGATGCAGAAGGCGATCGCTGCGACTTGCCCCGCCGAGCGGTTGAAGTGGTTACGGGCCGCGTTGGCCTGGAAGCACCTCGCAAGCTTGGCGAAGGATAAGACCGCTTTAGGACCCTTCTTGCCCGTGGTACGTTAGGCCCTATCACCGGCCATGATTTCAGGGCGTCGGTTGACTGAGAGACGCCACAGCGCTCCCGCCTCAAGCCGGAGCGCGTCTCGTGCCAGAACAATTCAGCCCGGAAACTCAGGAACTCTTGGACCGCGCGCAGCGCGCCATCGAAGTAGCAATCTCCCTCCGCGAGGACACGCAGGATCAAATGGCCCTGACAATGCAGCAAAGGCTCCTGCTCGAATTGCATTTGCCCAGCCAATTCTCCCCCCCCGGTACAGACGATAAGACCTAAGCGGGCGACCTCAATGATCGGCCCCGGTCCCGGTTTACTTGGCCATGTGCTGCCGGAACGATCCCCTGGCAGGGCGATTGCTCCTCTTTGAGTAGGAGTTGCGTCATGCGTCATGCCCCATCGATCGTGCCGCTGGATCGGCTTGACCGGGAGATTTACCTGGTGTTGGAGGACTTCGGCGCCCGCGCCGGCTGCGCCTGGCGCGAGACCGACGAGCAGGACACCGACGTCGAGACCATCATCCGAGACCTGCTCTCCGGGCAATACGCCTATCCGGTCAGGATCGTTGCGTTCAACGCGATCGAGGGCCGGGCTCGGGATGCTACCAGCGAGATCGCAGATGAGCTTGCCGAGCGCGTCGCAGGCCGCGCCGAGATCACGGCGGCCTTGCAGGCCTTCATCCAGGCCAACGCCTCCAGGCCCTTTGCTGAGCAACTGGCGCTGCCTCTACGGGGAGCCGCCTGACCTCAAAACTATGATCCTGATGTTGCGTGGAGTGTGTAAGTGGCGTCCGAGCGTAAGAAGGTCGTGCCGATCGGGGTGAAGGCGCCTTATCCGGGCTTCATCGAGCCGCTGCTCGCCGAGCAGGTCGATCGGGTCCCCCGAGGCGACCGTTGGCTCCACGAGATCAAGTACGACGGCTACCGCGCCCAGCTCCACATCGTCGGCGAGGACATCAAGGTCTTCACCCGGCGCGGGCATGACTGGACCAGGCGGTTTCGCAAGATCGTCGAGGACGCCACCGTGATCACGGCTGGCTCCGCGATCATCGACGGCGAGATCGTCGTCCCCGGCGAGGGCGGCAAGACGGACTTCTCCCAGCTCCAGAACAGCCTCCGGGGCCGCGCCCAGAACATCGTCATGGTCGCGTTCGACCTGCTGTACCTCCAAAGCCGAGACCTTCGCAGGATGCCCCTGGGGAAGCGCAAGGCGGTTCTCAAGGAGCTGATCGAGGGCTCGCCTGTCCAGTACAGCGAGGATTTCGAGATCGACGGCGCCGAGCTGTATCGGCGCGCCTGCCAAGCTGGGCTGGAGGGCATCGTCTCCAAGGTGGCGGGCTCGCCTTACCTCGGCGGGCGCTGGGTCAAGACGACCTGTGCTCACCGCGAGACCCTGGCCATCGCCGGCTTCGCCCTGGACGGCAGCAAGTGGGACGGCATCTTCCTCGGCCGGCACAAGGGCGACGACCTGGTCTATGCCGGCAAGGTCGATCACGGCTTCGACAAAGCCTCCGAGACCGAGCTGCGGAAGCGGCTGAAGCCGCTGATCAGGAAGAGTCAGCCTTTCGCCAAGCGGGTCGCGCACAAGGGCATCTGGGTCGAGCCAAAACTGCTTGCCGAGGTGGAGTACCGGGGCAAGTCTGCCGAGGGCAAGGTCCGGCATCCGTCCTTCAAGGGCCTGCGGGATGACCTGTAATGGCGCGCCTGAAACCGGCCGAGCAGATCGAGCAGAGCTATGATGAGGCCATGGTCGCGCTGGCGGACTATCTGACCCGCGAGCGAGACGCGGTGGCAACGATCGACCGGCTGATCGCCATCCTCGATCAGGACGAGCTGCGCGACGCCGTCACCGAGGTCCTGGTCGACGCGCGGGTGCATCCCAGGCCAAAACCCGATGCTCCGAAGGTTGATCCATGAACTGCCCTGCCTGCGAGGACACTGGCTGGGTATGCGAAGCCCACCAGGACCGCCCTTGGGATGGTCCACACGCCTGCGGCTGCGGCGCAGCCGGCGACCCTTGCCCCCGCTGCAATGCTTCTTCGGAAGACGACCGACCGCGACCGCCAGCGGGCTTTCGGTTCAGCTTCGGCCTGTTGGCGGATTTGGCCCGGTTCATCCGGAAGAGATAGGCGGCGAGTTCTCGGGCCGAAGGCCGATGCTCTATCATCGACGGCGAGATCGTAAATGGCGGCTGATGTCGGTAAGAGTGATGTGGCGCAAAACGCGGGCTTGGTCCGGGCCGCCGACGAGAGTTGCGGCCTGCACGCTGTCTCTATTTTTCACCATATCAGGGACACCGGCCTTCCGAGCTACCAGTCGCCACTTTCGTCGATACTCCGCTGTCGACCACGGCAGCCCTGTCACGTCATTTATAACAATTGGCCCAACTCGTTCATTGACCAGGCGGATTATCTCGTCTTGGCCGCCCAACTCATCGAGGATCATTGGAGCCGTTCTTAGATCAGCTTCTATGCGCTTACCTGCCGATCCAGTCGTGTGGCGCAAGACCAGGTTCTTATCGATGTGCGACCAGCACAGGCCTCTGACCCACTTCTTCCCATGCACGATCACGTCAGACTCGTCAGGCTCCGCGATTGGCACCCATTCCCCGATCACATCCTTCTGGCTGAGCCTCAGCTCAAACTGCAGCGCCTGAGCAAGAGCGATGGAGTACCACCCAAAATGCGCCCGAGCCTCGGCTCGGATCGCCTTCACATGATCGGACGTCAATTGTACGAGGCGGGGTCCCTGGGTGCGAAACCGGCTTTCGCGCAGAATTTCCGACAAACGTAAACAGTCGTCGTCCTCTAAAACAATGAACCCGAACCTGAAAAGCGTGCGGAGCCGGGCGATCAGTGCGTGCCCCGCAGCGATCCTGCCGCCGGAAGACCAATCCTTGTACCAAGCCGTCAGCGTTTTCGACTTAACGCCACGGAGCTGAAGGTGCCCGTGTTTCTCGCTGATGCGCTCCATCATGCGATCCTGTTTGACGCGAGCTTGGTATCCGAGTCTTTGAAAGGGAGAGTGCGCATCAGTTCGATACAGCGCGATGATTTTTTTTAGCGTGTAGCCCATTGGGTGCTTCGAGGCTCCTAGTTGTGGATATACATCGCTACAATCAGGGCAACCAGCGCAACCGCACCGATGATGCCGACAACTCCTTGCGCAGATACGGCGGTACCGAAAAACCTTATTTCGAGTCGCTGGGGATGAGCCAAGTTGGTTCTCCTGTTTTCCCCGACTCGATCGCCGAGCGGGATGTGCAGGCATTGGCTCTACCTTGACGACCGGCGACAAGGGCGACCGGTGTCCTATCGGAAAGTGATTTAAAATCAGAAGTTTAGATGACGTGGGTTGTCATGCACGCTCTTGGGAAAAAACCGCTGATGAGTGCGGTACTCGGACGCTATGGCCTCAAGCCGCTGAAATTGCAGAAAGATCGGTGCGCAGTTTTAAAATCGCGAGCCGCGACCGTCAAATCTGACCAATGCAGCCTGGCAACCAGGCGTCCAATCAATAGGTTAGCTGTCTTCAGCGGTTTTTCCGCTGGTCACTGCGTCAATGGCCGGGATCGCATGCATTCATTCTGAAGCAGTAAGTTTCTACCTGCGTGATCCCGGCATGCGACACGATCTGCAACGGCCGGGTTGACCCCTCGGTAACGGGCTTGCGCTCCCCGTCGTCGCCGATGATGAAGCGCTCGATCATGCCCGCCGGCAGGATGCGGTCACCTACGCCGATTTTGCTGACCTCGTGGCCTGCCTCTCGCAACTCATCCGGCAGCAGCGACCCCGGCAAACACTCGAACCGGACCTCGGGGTCACCTCGGACTGACGTCACCCAGCCCTGCCTCTCGCTGATGAACTGGTTGATCTCGTCGAACTTCTCCTTCAGGTCCGCGACCCGATGAGCCTGACCAGGGATGTAGCGGTCCTGCCTCATTGCCCGTCACCGTTCACGATCCCGACGACCTTGTCCGCATAGGCCCTCAGGGCCGCGCGGATGGCTCCAGGATCGCGGCTTGGCCCTGCACGCTGCCACACTCGCAGTCGGACCAGGACCGTCTGGTGGAGGTCGTCAACCTCGGCGAAGGCATGATCGAGCTGGGTCGGGATGGGCATCAATGCACCGATAGCCTGATGCCGAGCGCGGCCTGCTCGCCGAACTCGCGGCGAACCGTCGCGATCACTTCCGTGAGCGTCGGGGCCGGAGCTGTCTGACCGGGCGCATACGGGTTCGGCTTGCCGAAGTCGCGGCATAGCGTCTCGACGGCTTCATTGACGCGAGGATCATCCGAGAACATCAGCCGCGCTCCCTCTCAGGATAGGTGCCATCTGCGCGCATCCTGGCGAGCTTGAGTTTCTGCATCCCGTAAGAGCGCTCCTTCTCCTCGTTGCTCATGCGGGGATCTGTGAAGCTGCGGCGCGCGATGTCACGCTCCTCGGCGGTCAGGGTGATCTTGCCCCGGTCCGAGATGATCTGCTGGCCACTGTAGCTCGGAACGTCGCGGCTGACCGGTGCGGTGATGGGCATCCTGGAGGTCCGCGCGATCGGCGGATAGACGGGCTGCGCCCGCTCTGGCGCGCGCTCAATCGGGATCGTCTCCTGTAGAGCTGAGACCTCGCGGTCCAACTCCTGCACCGCACGTTCGATCTCCGGCGTGGGCGGCGGCGCCGAGACGGCCTTGGCGCCCTGGTTCAGCCGGTGGCGCTGCTGGTCAGCCTTGGCGAGGCTGGCCAAGAGGTGCTGATCCATCTCGAGCGTGTCGTCCTCGATGCCCGCCTGCAATGCTTCGGCATGAGCGCGCCGCGCGATGTCGGCGCGCTCGGGCTCCAGCAGCTCGGGATGCTCCATGATCATGCGACGCTTGTGATTGGAGAGACCTGGGATCGCCTCGACAACCTCTTCAAGGGTAGGCTGGCGCCTCTGCTGGGCCGCCTCGCGCTGCATCAGCTCGGCGTTGCGTTGAGCCTCGATCGCGCGCTTGAAGACCTGGTCGGTCTCATCGACAGGCGAGACCTCCGATGCTGGCGGCGGCGTTACGTCCGCGCTCGGCACCAGCACCGGCTCGGCGGCGGCGATGTCCGCAATGGGAACGGCGCCGCCATCCTTGAAGCCCTGGACGCGGTATTTGCGCCGGACGACCACGAACTACGCCTTGCGCCTGATGCTGCGCATGAACGGCCCGGAGCCTGTATGATTGAGATCGCCCGGTTCCTCCCCCTTCATCAGCTTGTCGATCTTGCGCGCTTCCATCGGCCGCATCGTGGTCTCGCGCACGGTGGCCTTGGTGCTCGGCAACTTCATCGGGCCATCGGAGCCACGCGAAGCGATCTTGCTGTTCTCGGTGGCACGGTCCACCCAGTAGTCGAGGTTCTTCTCGTCGCGGCCAGCGCCCTTGGGGCCGTCCATCCGCTGGTAGCTCTCGACTCGGCTTTGCCTGGACATCGGATCATCTCCTCGGGGTGATCGGCGCGACCGCTGCGTCATCGACGCGCCGGTTCTGGTCGAAGGGCTCGGCGGCTGGCCGATCGCCACGACTACGGTCTGCGACATAGGCCTGGTTCGATCTGGCCATCAGTTCGGCAAGCGCGACGACAGCGCTGTTGCCGTCGCCGTTGAAGCTGCCACTGAAGATCGCCCCCGAGGGATGCGTCAATTTCAAATCCCATTGCTCGCGCGCGCCGGGATTGCGAGTTGCGGTGGCAACGCGGCGCCGGCCATCGGGGTCCTGCTGCACCACAACGCGCTGGTCGGGGATGGTTGAGCGGAACGTCAGGCTCATCTGCGCATGCCCTGGTCGTCGCGATATTGGCCGGTGGCGCGCTGATAGCGCAGCTTCTCTTTCTGCTGGGCGTAAATCTTGAGTCGGTCTTCGTTCGTCAGGCGATCGTCGCCACCACTGATGCCCTTGGCGATCGTGACCTCATCATCGGACAAGCCGTAGGCGTTGCCACGTGGCTGCTGCATCTGGGTGAGGAGATTGCTGGCGACCTTGTCGAGCGCGGCAGCCTTCGCGTCCAGCTCCAAGATGCGGCCGGCGGCATCCATCGTCGTGTATTCGTCTTCGGCGGTGCGCCCGGCTTCGTACTCGTAGACCGCTTGCGCGCGTTCCGCCGCGAGCCGATTGTATTGCGCCTCGATAACCGCTTTGTGGTCATAGGACATGGCTGGTCTCCTGATGCTGCTGCTGTCCATTGGGCCGCGGCGGCTGCGGCGGTGCGATGCCGAAGTGCCTGAGATACATCGCCAGCGCCTGGCGCAAATGCGTGGCTTTGTCGCTCAGGCCGTCGGCCGTGAGCAATTCGAGCCCGGACAATTGGGCCTCAGTGCTCCAGAACTCGAGCTTAATGGGGAAACGCTGCGGACGCGGCATGTTGTGAGCCCGTTCTCATCTCATCCAGCGCCGCCGAGATCGGACGGCGGCGGACTCCGTCAGTCGTAATTACAGAGCCCGCTATCAATGGTGTGCAGCGTGTCGTGCGCGTCGGCGAGCTTGCGGTTCGCGGTGTTGAGCTGATCGACTCCGCTGCCCTTGCTGTAGGCGCGCTGCGCTTTCTCGACATTGATCTGCGCTCGCTTGATTGCTTGCGCTGCGTCCTGCTCTCTGCTGTCGGCCATGTAATTTCCTCACGAGATGAGCTAAGCTGACTTAATCAGCATTATCACATCTCCAGCGCAGACACGAGCGGGGTTTCAAGATGCAGCCGCGTTATCTGACTCTTTCGGCGAGTGGATCATCGCCCTGGCAGCTCGCGCCATGGCAAGCGACACCGCAGCAAATGAGCTTCGCGATCCTCTCGACGGGCGGATCCTCCTGGTCGATCGACGTCTGCCTTGAAGACCCGCTCGGCGTCTATCCTTCGCCGGTGTCGTCAGCGCCGACAGCGTTCACGATCCTGACCGGCTCGTCGAATACGATGTTCAGCCTTGGCAGCTCGGTGACCTCGCCGGTGAACAGTCCGATTGCCGGGTTTCGCCTGAACCTCAACGCCCCATCGAGCGCGGGCGCGCGCGTGACGCTGGTCTCGATGGCGGCAGGGATCGGGTGACAGCAGGCGAGCTTGAGACCACCATCGCCTGTCAGCAGCGATTGGTTCCTGGAAGTCCGCAGGTCCGAAAGCAGGCCTTAACCGGACCTGTCGCGGTCAGCCCGACTTGGTCGAGAATGACCCTCAGAGGACCTAACGAGGCACGCCTTGCGGAGCCGGCTCTCAGGAACGATGAGAACGTCACGTACTTGATATTGGGAAGTTTGCGGATATTCTGACCGAAATTTAGCCTTCCAAGCGGCCGATAAAGATGCGCAAGGTGGACGACCTGCACGACCGGGCCGTGCAAGTCGCGGCAGACACCTACCGGCTGAATTTGTTCAATCAGCTTACGGGGCGAACGACCCCCAAGGGACCATCTGTCAGCGATGGTGAACTCACCGAAGCCATACGCCAAAGCTTCACGCAGGTGAGCGATGCGCGCTTCCGAGAAATGATCGTACTATCGACCGACGCTGCCCTTGAAGCCTACGACAGGATTGTATCTGCTGCCTCCAAGTTTTCCCGTCGCCGGCTCTCCAACTGATCGCCCCCCTCGCGGTGCCGATAGCGAAGCTGGTCGGAAAGCCAGCACCCGAATTAGTCTTCGCAACGCGATCGCCAAACGTCGGCTCTTGTCCCATCGCGGACCGGCGACTTCCCTGGTTGGTCCGCTGTCGGGGTTCAGACCGGACATGCGCGGCTACTTCACGGAGCCGGGGCCGCGAACCAGCCGAAGTCGTCGAGCCTCAGAGAAGCCCGCCTATGAGCGCGGCGATCTGGAACAACCGTTGGAGCCCGGCAGAGCGTGAGCGCATCAGCGGCCTGCGCCGAGCGATGGCAGGGCCAAAAACGACGAACGCCACGGGACTGATCCCGTGGCGTCGCCTGTTGTGTTGTGACGTGTTGTGCCGATCAGCTCTGCACAGTCACTCTGGCCATACGGCCCCATGCCTTGCCTTGCCATTCCAGACCACGCATCGCGTGGAGGTTGACGCTCGCTTTCGCTGGCACTGTTGGACACTGGCACTGTTGGACGCATTCCCCGAAGGGCGCCGATCCGTGGGCACTGGTCTCTATGGGCTCTGGTGGTGCGAGAAACCGCCTCGATCAACCTGGTGCCATCATGATCCTATCCGCGCGAAAGGCAACAAGGAACATGAGGAGTGTTTACCCTGTCGCGCAGGCAACCCTGATCATCAGTGGATCGTCGGCACCGCATAAACACCTCGATCAGCAGTGGGCAAAAAAATGGGGCGCGCCTCGGGAGGACATCCAGAATGCGCGCCGCATCATTGGTGAGGGCAAAGGCTGGCCCGAGCGCCTTGAGGCCGCGCTCAAGAAGGGGGCTATTTCTCTGCCGGTGGTGGCGGCGGTTTGGGCTGGTGCCCAGCAGGCGCGCCCCGAACAACAGTAACAGGCCCGCCGCCGACCGCCTTGTAGAACTCTTGCTCTTCTTCCCAGGTGTAGGGCGGCTCGTGATAGGTCCCGCCCCGAGCGTCCGTCTTCATAACCATCTGCTTCGCCTCCTTTTCAATGATACGTCGGCAACGGCATCGGATAGCCACGCTGCCGATCACGGTACTTCCGATACGCTTCCTGCTCCAGGCGGCCTTCCTCGACCGGGTCCCACGTCTCGGGCGTCGGCGCCTCCGGCTCTGGGTTCGGCTGCGGCTCCGGCTTCTTCATGAAGAACTCCTCGGGCGAACAGAGCGGGTCGGGTTCGGCTTAAAAATCTGACTCTAAAAAAAATTGGGGCCAGTGTGACATCGGCGGGACCCGATTTCTCGGCAAGTCGAACTATTAGCGGCCCCCACCGGGGGAGTACGCCCCCCTTGCGGATGCCCCATCGAACGCGCCGGCAGCTCAGGCCTCCACCAGATCGCGCTTCTTGACCTTCGCGATGGTGGCGCGAGAGCAGCGGGCGAGCCGCTGGATCGTTGACCACGACTTCCCGGCGACCAGCATGTCCGCAATGTCGGCGTTGCGCTCGGTGTCTTCCTTTCGACCTTTGTAGCGGCCTTCGGCCTTGGCTTTGGCCTGTCCCTGGGCCTGCCGACGTCGCCGATCGTCGTAATCTTTCCGGGCGACGGCGGCGAGCATGTCGAGGAGCATGTCGTTGATGGCCTCGAACATGCGCTGGGTGAACTCGTCGGCGTTGGCCGCCGCCATCATCCATGACGTCGGCAAGTCGAGCGCAACGACGCGCACGCCGCGCGTCTTCATGTCGGCCCTGAGCTTGTTCCAGTCGTCTGCCGTCAGCCGTGAGAGCCGATCAACCTGCTCGATGAGCAGGACGTCGCCGGGCAGGGCATCCGACAGCAGCTTGAATAGCTCAGGCCGCGCGAGCTTCGCGCCGCTCTCGTTCTCGACATACCAGGCCGCGATCGTGAGGCCGCGTTCGGTGGCGAAAGCCTTGAGCTGATCGCGCGCGCGGTTGGCGTCCTGTTCGTCGGTCGAGGCCCTGAGATATGCGCGGACGAACATATGAACCATCCTTGAGTCTGGTTTCGATGGTTCACACCATGACGGTTCAGTTCGGATTGTCAAAACATCTTATTGAACCATGTTTTGGGCTGGTTTCGTGCAGCGTACCCTATCTGAACCGGCTGTTCGTCGGCATCGGCAGACGACACCGTACCTGCACCGTCTTGTTCCTCGGCGTCACGTTCCGCGCCGCGAGCCCAGCGCGCTGCTCGACCAGATCGGCCAGCTCGCGGAGCGAACTGGCGAGGCTGCCGCTGCTGCCAAACTCCTCGATCGCGTCGTCGATCACCTCGTCGACGGTCTCGCCCATGAAGCTGCCGGGGCCGCCGATCTCGATCTTCTCGCGCATGAAGCCCAGGAGCTTGGCCTTCAGCCCAGCCGCGCTGCCGGCCGCGCCGAACTGCTCGGCGTTGATCGCGCCGTTGAAGACGGCGTCGAACTGCTCGGCGAGGACGTCGACCGTCGTCCTGGTTCTCTTCACCGATGGCGCCAATAGCTCCTCGATCCGTTGCATGACGTTAGCCTTGGTTAGCAGCCGCGCGGCGCAGGCGTCGGCCGACCTGTCGTCGGTTCTGAAACCGGCCTCGCTGTAGCACCTGCCGTTCGACCACTTCGTCTTCGCGCTGGTGACGATGTTCTGAGCGAAGCGTTCGTGACGATGATTGCGGAGCACGGGCATGTGTCACAGCATATCCCTGTCGCGATGATTGCGCTATTGGAGCAAACCACAGGGAAACCTGATGTTTGGAGCGAACATCTGACTCGTTCGCTCCATCCTTCCCACAGACATTCGCCGCCTGCGTGGCCGTTACGTTTTCCGTTGCGCGGGCATCCCAATAGTAGAAGCGGCATTCGGTGCTGATGATGCAGCTCTGTGACATGTGACAGTTTCAGTTTGTGACTCGCGCGCGCAGCTCCAGACTCGGTGAAGCAGAGAAGAGTTCTTTCTGAGCTGTGACAGGAGCCCTCAAGGCGGATGTCACAGCGCCTGGCTGATCTCGATGTTCCATCAGACGCGCAGTGACATGCGCCCGTAAGCGCGCCCTTGAGGGCGCCGTGCGCACATCACAGCGCTGCGTCGAGCAAGCCATGAGACAAGTCCGTCCGAAGCAATAGAAGGAAGTATGCATCGGACACACCTGTCTCACGCTAAGAGCTGCTGACGGTTATCTCGACGCGGGCGATGCGTGAGACAAGTCCGTCCGATGCATAATGCATTTCTTGGGGCTCAGCCCGCTCGGCAAGCCGGCGATACCAAGTCGTTCTGCTGATGCCTTCCGCCTTCCAGGGTTCGGCCCTGCTGATCGAATTGGCCTCGTACTGCGCGCGCGCCACCGCGCCGGCAGCGCGACGCCTCTTGGCGTGCTGCATGGTATTTCGCTCCTGTTGCAGTTCCTCGCGCTGGTCGGCCCCGACATCGATGGACCCGATGCTGGTGATCCCGAGCCTCTGGCGGCGCGCGAAGGTCAGGCCAAGCGCCCTGGCGAGCGTGTCCGCCTTGTAGAGCATCGGCTTCTTAAAAACCTTGCGGATGAGCCGGGCGCGCTCCCGGCCAACCAACCATGGTGCGCGGCGATCCAGCCAATCCTCCATCGACCACTTCCGATCACCCGTCTGCCGATGGGCGATGTGGTTGAGCATGATCTCGGCATCATCACGCCCGGCGTCATCGTCGGGGAGAACGGCGCCATAGCGATCGGTGAAATAGCGATCCAGGTCCAGGCATCGGATCGTTGCCAGCGGCACCTGCCTGGAGCCGTTCGGCTTCGGCTTGGTCTTGCCGCCGAGCTTCACCTTGTTCCGCTTGCCGTGCCGATCGCGCGAATAGCGCGGCGCGGTGCTCATGACCATGCCGCCAACTGCAATTGATCTTGCGCGGGAGCCGCTGCGGGCGTTACATCATCAACACTTGCGAGAGCTGACGAATGATCCCGCGCTGCCGAGTTGCCCCTCGGCGGCGCGTTTCGTTTCACGGGGTTGCCTCCATCATCTGGGTCACGGGATTGGTGACGACATCGCCGGCAAGGGCGGCGCGCCCGGTGTGCGTGATGATGAGCAACTTGTACCGGGTGTGCCCGCGCCCGATGTTGCGGGTCTCGATCAGCCCGGCGCGCTTCAAAATCCGCGCATGCAGATGCAGGCTCTCACGGCCGGTGATGCCGAGCCTGGCCCGCATGGTTTCGGCACGCATATGGCCATCGGCGCGAATGAGTTCGGCCAGAACGGCAAGCCGGATCGGATGGTCGAGAACCTGATCTTTGGGGATTGACGGGCGGCCCATCTCGCGCGATCTCCATCAATAGCGGCGGGATCGTCCCGGTGAAGGACGATCGGCAGTGCTTCCGCGATTGCATGATTATCTGTGAGACCGGCTCACGTTTGATCGTCAACCTATGCCGATTTCCTGGTTCGTCAAGCGAGCCGTCGCGCGTGCAAGTTCCGGAAACCCTATTTTGTAAGGGGGTTTTACGCTTTTGCGCGACCTTTGACCCTGTCTTGACAGCCTCAAGGCCTCAGCCAATTGCGCCGGGATGGGCCGCAGCGGTATGCTTTCGTCGCGGCTGCCGTGGTCGCGTCTCTAACTTGTTGCGGGAGTATGCGTCCTGTCCCGATTACCCTGGAGCGCCTGCTGCGAGCACAAGCCGCCATCGCCTACGCAATGACTCTCGACGGGCCGGTCTATGCTCCGTACTTCGTCCGTCTGGAGAAGGAGATCGCCGCAATGCGCGCTTCCGACGACGTCATGGCCCGCGCAAAGCGCGTCCTCGAAGAGATCAAGCCGCCGCAGCGGCAACTGTTGTTGCAGGAGCCGTCTTCGTCTTGAAGGCGATGGCGTTCAGGTATTTCAGCTTCAGTCCGAGTCCGTAGCCGTCGCCATATTTCGGCTTGTCGGTGCGGTGGCCCATCATCTCGTCAATCAGCTCCTCCGGCGCCTCGACGGCTTTCAGGCGGTCCTTGAAGCTGTGGCGGAATGAATAGATTTTGTGCTTCTCGGTCGGCAGCAGCTTGTGCTTGTCGAAGTGCTTCATCAGCGTCGCCGACAGCGACGACCCCTTGTCGAAGTAGCGCGCGAAGCCCTGAGGATGCCGCTTCATGGCCTCCAACGCGTAACCGACCAGCGGAATGTCGCGCTCGCTGTGCTCGGTCTTGAGGACGCGGCCCTCGGCCTTGATGCGGATGAACGGGACCTCGGCGTCGAGCATGATCCGCGAGGCGGTCAGGTTGACGATCTCGCTCGGCCGCGCGCCGGTCTCCATCACGGCATAGACGACATCGCGCGCATCATCGTTCAGGTCATCAAGGTTGCCGGGCGCGAGGATGACATTGCGGATGAAGTCGATAGGGAAGGGCGCGCGCTGGCCGTCGCGAGCGCCCTCGATGCGGGTCGCCGCGAACACGTCCTCGAGCCCGAGCTTCAGGCGCTTGCTGACGGCGCGGATCATGCCGCCGATATGGCTGATGTTCTTGTTCGCGGTGCCGGCGCCGATGCCCTCGCTGATGACGCGCTCCTCCCACCAGTCGGCGAATGCCAGCGCGTCGTCGCGGGTGAGCTGATGCAGGGCCTTGTCGCCGCGCTGCTCGATCAGGATTTCGACCGCGCGCTTTTTCGCAGCCTTCCACTTCCGGACCTGATCGGGCGACATCTTCGACAACGCGACCTTCTGGGTGATCTCGTACTCGTCGAAGAGCTGCGAGAGCATGATCGACGGCTTCTCGATGCCGCCGAGGACGGCCTTGCGCAGGGCGGGATCGTTGATGGCGTTGCCCACGATCAGCGTCTCGATGCGCCTCAGAACCTCATCCAGGGGCGCCGAGCTGGCGACCGATGGTGTCTGGTAATCCAGCCCCAAGGATCGGGCGAGCTTCACCGCGTCGAGATAGGTCTGCTTGGCCTCGGCAGTCTCCCGATCGGCAAGACCGCGCCAGTAAGCCTCCAGGGTCTCGTTCATTCGGGCCACGACCCTGCTGGCCTTTGTCCCCGTGCGGTCGGTGGCGACCTTGATCTTGGTCGAGAGTTTGACGTTGCCGCGCCGGTCCAGTTGCTCGTACTCGACCGGCACCCGGCGCAGGAAATGCCAGACGCCATGGCGCTTGGTTAGATACTGCGGATCGATCATTTTCCCGGCCCTGCGCTGGACGTTTCGTAAGACGTTTTGTTGCACAAAAATCACGAGAGCGCCAATGATTTCAGCTATGAGGCTAAATTAGGGGGATTTGAGAGCCGGTTGTGGCGCTCCCTAGCGGAATCGAACCGCTCTCTCCACCGTGAAAGGGTGGCGTCCTAACCGATAGACGAAGGGAGCAAACCCAGGGCCCCGCCGCTTATCGCGGCACGGCCGCTGGCCGCCCGAGTCATGCCCGGCGGCTGCAGCGGGCGAACCTATAATGGCCTTTGGCGCCCTGGGCAAGCCGTTCGGGAACGGTCTTTTGACACCGGTGGATAGCATCCCACCCCAGGATCAGTCGGGGCGAATTCAACGGTTTCTTAGGTTCCCTGGGCTAGCGCTGGACTGGGAGAATTTGAGCAGATGCCACCGCCCAAGAAGCGCGCAGCCCGCAAGTCGCTGTCGCAGCATGCCTGGATCACGCTCGAGGGCGGATTCGCGGCACGGCAATGCCTGGTCCAGGACATCTCCGCCACGGGCGCCAAGATCACACTGGACGAGGATGCGAGCCAGCTCCCGGGCGTGATCCGGATGGCGTTCGCGCGCGATGCGCGGACCGGGCGGAGCTGCCAGGTGGTGTGGCGCCGCGGCAAATCGGCCGGCATCAAGTTCATCTGAACCGGGGCCAAGCGACCCCCGATGGCGCGCGGCGCCTGTCCGGGCTAGAACGGCCCGCATGCGTGCGCCGCTCCTTATCCTGATCTCGTTACTGACCATGTCCGCGGCCGCGGCAGAAGCCTTGCGTCTGCCGCCTGCGGAGCGCCCACAGGCTGGCAAAGCCTTGCCGCTGAAGGGGGCCGGCGGAAGCGCGAAAGCGGGCTCCTGCGCCGCCTATGGCCGCGGCTTCCATATGGTCGAGAGCACCGGCACCTGCGTCAAGATCGGCGGTTCGATCAGCGTCGAGACCGCGGTCGGGCGCTGACGTCGATGCCGCCGGACATCATGCGGCCCGAGATCATTGTCCCGTTCGTGATGTATTGCGCGCTGCTGTGGTGGGTCGGCCGCGGCCTGAGCTGGACCGCGCGGCTCGCCACCGCGGCCGTCACCCTCGTGCTCGTCGTCTGCGTGCTTTTGTTCGAGCGCGGCTGGCCTTAACAAAAAACGCGAAAACAACCCCATGCACAGTAGCCGCCACCTCCCGGCGGCGCGCGCGAGAATGCCGATTCATCGTGCTCTCAACGGACTTTAAGCCGCGTCACCGCTCACGACATCGGCGGCGCCACAAATTGCGCAAAACCGGGCCGTTTGCCGAGCTCGGCGAGCCAGCGCGTCAAATGCGGCTGCGCGGGCCGGGCGATGCCCTCGACGCCGAGCCAGCGCCGCGCATAGGCGCCGATCGCGATGTCGGCGAGGGTGAACGCATCGCCGTCCATGTACGGGCGCGTGGAGAGCAGGCGGTCGGCGATGGCCCAGACCTCGGCGGCGGCATCGGCATCCTTCTGCAGCTGGATCATGTCGCGCTCGGCGGGCGGCGTGCGCACGAGGCCCCAGAACACCGGGCGGTCGACCGGCTGCACCATCGACAGCGTCCAGTCGAGCCAGCGGTCGACGCTAGCGCGGAGCTTCGGCGCCTCGGGATAGATTTGCGTGCCGCGCCCGTGCGCGAGGCAGAGATAGCGCATGATTGAATTGGATTCCCACAGCGTGAAGTCGCCCTCGACCAGCGTCGGGATTCGCGCATTGGGGTTCATCGCGAGATAGTCGGCCTCGCGGGTCTTGCCAAACGCCATCCCGGCGTCGATGCGCTCGTAAGCCAGGCCAAGCTCGGCAAGGCACCACAGCACTTTCTGCACGTTGACCGAATTGGCGCGGCCCCAGATCGTCAGCTTTTGGTCCGGCACGTCATCCTCCCCAGGCGTTTTTTAACTTGTAGCCCGGATGGAGCGAAGCGCAATCCGGGGTGCTTCGGCAGCGTCAGTCTCGGATGACGCGTGCGCTCCATGCAGGCTGCAAGCCCGGGTGATAGCGGAATTCACTGCGGCAAGCGACGCGCGATTGCACCGATCCTCTCATGCAAAAAGGTCGGCATGCAAAAAGCCCCGCCCGAGGCGGAGCTTTCATTGCAAGGTCAAGCTGGTCAGGCGATCAGCGGCCGAAGAACAGCCACAGCAGAATGATCACCGGGATCGGCACACCCAACATCCACAACAAAATTCCGCGTCCCATCGCGTTCTCCTCCAATTGCATTGTCGAAGAAAGAACGCGTGGGACAGGGGCTGGTTCCCGCAAAAAGGCTCTACCAATGGCCGATGTTGGGCATCGACGACCACGGCTCCTGCGGCGGCTTCGGCTCGCCCTTCTGCAAGATCTCGATCGAGTGCAGATCCGGCGAGCGAACGAAGGCCATGTTGCCGTCGCGCGGCGGACGGTTGATGGTGACGCCGGCCTTCATCAGCTTCTCGCAGGTGGCGTAGATATCGTCGACCTCATAGGCGAGATGGCCGAAGAAGCGGTCCTCGCCATATTTTTCCTCGTCCCAATTCCAGGTGAGCTCGACCAGCGGCGCGCCGCGCGTCTGCGGCTGCTTCTTGAGCGCCTCGAGGTCGTCCGACGAGCACAGGAACACCAGCGTGAAACGCCCCTTGTCGTTCTCGATGCGCCGCACCTCCTTCAGCCCCAGCGCATCCTGGTAAAACTTCAGCGCGACATCGAGATTGCGCACGCGCAGCATCGTGTGGAGGTATCGCATGGTTGTTGCTCCCTTGAACGGATGGGGTTTTGATTTGGGCCGGGACGGCGGGGGTAGGAGATAGCAGGAAATTGGGAGGAGGGGCAGAGGGTGGGCGCACGTGTGCGTGAGGGCGAAGCCGGCTGATGGAGTAATTCAGCCCGCGAACTCAATGCAGGTTCACCGCAAATCCAGTGCCGCACACGCGCGATTGGTGATCTGGGCGGGCGGTCTGCTGCCGTGGCCTATCCCGCCGCGAGGCGCTTTCCGGCCTGCTCGATCGGCGGCATGAAGAGCGATACTGCGGTGCCTTCGGGGTCGCGAAACTGGAACGTCTTGTTGCCCCATGGCATCGTCTTCAGCTCGTGCACCAGCGTGACCTTGTCCTTCAGGCGCTCATAATCCGCATCGATGTCTTCAACCTGAAACTCGATCACGGCGGTGCGGTTTGCGCCGGGCTCGGCACTGTTTTCTTTCCAGAGCGCGACCGTCTCAGCAGCGCCTATGGCCAGGTTGGCGCCCGACGTCACGATCTTGGCGAACACCGGCGCGAGCCATTCGGCGGAACATCCGGTGACCATTTCGTAGAACGAAACCATGGTTTTGATGTCGGTGGCGATCAGGCGAGTGGAGGCGAACTTCATGGCATGTCCTTTGTTGGCCGCAGATTTGAGCGGCATCGCGGGGCTCGTCGCACACCGCTGCTGCCACCCTGATGTCAGCAGTCACGATGCCGCGCCGAGCGCGAATTAAGGGCATGAATTGTGATGGCCGTGCTGGACTGCGCCTCAAGTGAAACACGATGATCTCGGTGACGGGCTGGACCACACCGTCACCGCAATTGCAGAGTCACATGGGCCGCGCGCCAGTTCGTCCGAGGCCGCTGTTGTTAGGACGCTCAACTTTCCAGATAATCGATCATTGGAGAGTCTTCAGAACGTTGGAGCTCGGGCGTCATGCCGGTCGACCGAAGGGGGGACGCCATTGCAAGCTCCGGGGAGATGTTGATGCGTTTCAGAACGGCACTTGCTTCACTGGCCGCGCCGTGCTGTGCGGCTCCGGACACGGCAAAGGCTGCGGGCAGCATGACGCTCTGCCTGCAGGCTAGCTTCTCGCAAGCTTGCTGCAAAGCCGAGGAAGCGAAGGGCGGTTTCAACGGTGACGGGGCCGATGCCTCTGCGCGCCGCTGGAATAGCCTTGCTATGTGCAAGAGCGGGAGTGCGCAGAAGACCAAGCGTTAGACAACGAGCCCCTCCACGCGAAGCGCCCCACAGCGCTACCGGGCGCTCCGAACGGTGATGCAAACCGCAGAATTGGCCACTCACCCCCGGGTGGACAGGGTTGTTTAGCCGTTCGCGGATGAACTCCTCGCGGAGATGACGCGACTAACCGCCATGGCCAATATTCTAGGCGAGCTTCTGTTTGCACTGATCCGCTCGATTGTTGCTGGATGGGCGTATGCGCTCTGGGTGAAACTGGCGACATGGCTCGAGCCGAAGATCCAACAGCGTTGGGTGAAGGTTGCCGTAGGAGGTCTCCTCGGCCTGGCAGCCTTTTTTATGATTCCGATACTGATGGGGCTGTTGGGCCTTTGAAGACAATGAAATCCGTTCTCGTCATCGCACTGGCAATCGGGGCGCTCGTCTCGACGGTGCTGCTCGTCATGGAGCAGCTCACCGACTACTCCATCGCTGTGATGGCATGGGAGATGCCGGGCATATCTGCGGCTTACCTTTTCTGGGGAGCTGTCGGCAGTTCCGTTTTCCTGGGCGTCGCCATCACCTGGGCCGTGAATGCCATCGTTTACGGGGCAGTCGCCTTCGTCGTTCTTACGATCGCCAAGCTGGCAATCCGCGGCCTACCGGAGTGATCCGGCAATGACCGTGATGCCGGATGTTCGCCCATCCGACGGGAATAACGGTGACGCGCCGTTGGCTGCGTGATCGCGGTGCTCTTCGCCAGCATCGATGCCTTAAGATCCGCACCAAACCCCGCCACGTTCATTCCAAGTGAGTACAGTCTGGGCGGGAAACCTATCAAGGAACGGTTGCGCGGATGCGATAGAATAACTGTTGGATGCGCCGGCGATGAGACATGCATCTGAGGCGGATTGATTGCTGTGCCCTACATCAAAGGCACGGCCACAGGAGGGCTCGCTAGCGCTTTGCTTCCTGCTTGCCACGCCTGATTTCCTCGGCTTCGTCCACGAGCTTCAAGGCGGCGCCGTCGTAGCTCAGCTTCAGCCCACGGCCGACGGTCCATGTCCATCCCTCCCGGGCGTCCCGGGTTGGCTGGGCGTTGAACTGGTCGGATATCGATTTGACTGCAGCGTCTTTGGAAACTGCGTCCTGGGGACCCGGATTGCTCACCTCCGCATTGACGCGCCAGATGGAATGTTTGGGGTCCGGATTCTTGGGGTCAACGTCGTCGGCAAAGATCGTGACCTTGGCGCCGTCGACTACGCATTCAAGGACGTAAGAATCGCGAAGCTGACGGCAGCGGTAGCGCCGTTGCGTGATGAGCTTGTTGGTCTCGTCGAATGTCATGCCGGGCGAAAAGCCGAGGATATCGGACTTCTGCACGAGTGCCAGAGACGCAGGCTTCAGAAAGCCGGGCTGTACCGCCACGAGAACGGCAGCAGCAACAACGATCAACCCGGCGATAACAATGGCAATCTTCATCAGCCCCTCACAAGAAACGTGCGACCATACAACAGCCGCAGCGTTCTACCAGCCACGGCGCTGCATGGTTCGAGACGCCCGCTTTAGCGGGCTCCTCACCATGAGGGTCTGATATCTCGCCCGCAAAACTGGCCTCATCCTGAGGGCTCGACGCAGGCGCGCACGTATCCTCCGATCATGAACGTGAAAAACCGCCCCTGACATGACCAGAGGCGGCTTTCGCCAAGCGGCGTTTTCGAAACGCGATTAGTGACCGGTGCCGGGCTTCGTCGTCTTCGGCGGCTTGCCGTCTTCGATCCGGCCTTCGTTGCGCAAGTCGCGACCTTCCTGAGCCTTCTTCTGGCTCTCGGGGGATTTGCCGTGTTCGTTCATCTCTTCTTTGATGAACCCGGCGCCTTCCTTCACTTTACCTTCAACGCTCATGACGATCTCCTTGCTGGAGATGGGGCAACTCGCGGCGAGACCTGACCGTTCCGGCACGCGCGGGATTGTGAGGAGTGCAATGCGACAGGTTCCAAAAAGACCCGCATCATGAAATGGCCGCGCCGCTTGTGGAAGCGGCGCGGCCGGGAAGCGAGCCGTACAGGAAACCGGCTTACTTCATGTTGCTGCGGGTCCTAGTGCCGCCCTGGTCGCTGCCGGGGCCGGAGCCGCCCTGGCCGGAGGCGTCGGGCTTCACCATTCCGCCCTTGCTCATGCCGTCATGGCTCATGCCGGTCGTGCCCTTGGTCATCGTGCCCTTGTCCGTGTTGGTCATGCCGGGCTTCTGCATGTTGTCGGACTGTGGGGCAGGGCCGGTCTGGTTCTGCGCAAAGGCAGCGCCGCACATGAGGCCGAGGGCGGCGGTCGCAACGACGAGCTTCTTCATCTCAAACTCCTGGTTGGTTGTGTGGGCCAACGGGAGCGCGGAAGCCGTGTTCCTAAAACAGGGCGTTCCGGAGTGCAAAAAATCTCGTCTGCAACGAGGGTACTTTCGGTTCTGATGGAATCAGAACCGCTCCAGATTGTTATGACGCGTTTTCTTCGCGCGAACCGGTATCGACTTCGCTGAAAACGCTCTAAGCCGCAATGCGCTGGTCGGCCGGGCCCGTTAGGTGCTTGAGCACTTCCGCATGCTCCAGGTCAGGAACCGCGATCGCCGTGTGGCTGTAGCTCGCATGGGTTCGTGATTTTGCAATCTGGTCCAGGATCTCGCCGCCCTTGATGACGTGGAGGCCCATGCCCTCTCCGGACGGGAAGATCGCGAGCACCACGTCATAGGCCGTGATGACGGCCCGAAGCGCCTCGGCCTTGTCTTCGGCAATTTCGACAAACACGCGAACATCGGCTGCGAGTTCACGCAGCTCGTTAAAATCCAGCACTGTGGGGTACTCCAACGCAACGATACTGACAGGAGCTTGGAGGCGTTAGGTTACCGAAGTCTCAACGGCGCATGCCCGATCACAGGTTTCTCGACCAGGCGTCCCTCGCGAGGCCGATAAGACGAGCGGGCGTTGCCGCCTGCTCGACAAACGCCGGCACGGGAAGAGCATCTGGAGCGGGGAAGGACTAAGCGCGCCTCGTACCCATTTGGGCGGTCACACAATGCGCGCGTGACTTATGCGCGTTTTACTTGGCATATCCCTGGGAGCGGAGCCACGCGATCTTGCGGTCGCCGTTGATCCAGTCGTCGGCGTCTGCCTTGCTGGTGAAGCCCTTGATCTCGCGCTGTTCGCTGTCCGGGTAATCCGCCAGGATTTTCCAGTCGTTGTCTGCAATGCGGACGGTTTTGAAGGTCACTTTTGTTTTTGCCATGCTGCATTATGCAGGAGATGGCCGGAAAAGAGAACCTGCCTTGTGACGGTCACCCGCGTGGCCCCGGCGCAGACCTCGGGGCCCAGCCGGATCGGCAATGCGCGGCAGGGCTCCCGGCAAACGCGAAAGCCCCGCCTGGGGGAAGCGGGGCTCTCTGATGGGGTGAAGTTTGGGGACTTCAAAGAGTTAGACGCCTCCGGGAGAAAATGGTTCAACGCGAAAACGGCGCAAGCTGCGGCATCTTTGCCGGGGCGTGCGGCCCTCCGCAGAACCCCCTGCTTGCGTTTTGGCCGTCGATGGGTTCTAAGCCCCGTCACTTCATGAAAGTTGGCATGAATCAGAAGCGCGTTGCGCGGTCGGACCGCGTCCTGAGCAAAGCCTGCTCGCGCGCACAGAAGGAAATTCAGACATGGCGAAGATGACCAAGACTCAGTTGATCGATGCAATTGCCGAGGGCACGCAGCTGTCGAAGAACGACGTGAAGTCGGTCATCGAGTATATGGCGACGGTTGGCTACAAAGAGCTCAACGAGTCCGGCGAATTCGTCATTCCCGGCTTCGTGAAGATGTCGGTGGTGGACAAGCCGGCGACCGAAGCCCGCATGGGCGTCAATCCCTTCACCAAGGAGCCGATGCAGTTCGCCGCGAAGCCGGCGAGCAAGTCGGTGAAGGCCTCTCCTCTGAAGGTGGCCAAGGACTCCGTCTAAGGGCTCGCCAAGGACTCGCGTTTTCGTTGTGGACTCTCCTTTTTGCGGAGTGCTGCCGCGGAGTGCTGCAATGACTGCTTGCTTGTGCTGAACCAATAAGGAACTCTCTTAGGGAACTCTAGGGCGTCGTCAGGCTTTGCTTCCGAAAGGGAGAAATCACATGACTGGTCTCAGCGAAGAAGAGATTCGAAATCGGGCTTATCACCTCTGGAAGGAGGCCGGCGAGCCCGCGGGCACGATGGACACCTTCTGGTACGAGGCCGAAAAGGAGCTTCTCGCCGAGCGGACCAAGCAAGGCGAAGTCCCACCCGGGATGACCGACAATCTGCCGGTCTGACTTTGCTGGTCTAACAGGCGGACAGAGGCGAGCGTCGACAGTTCTCAAAGCAGCCACCCGGCGTAACACCCCGGGTGGCTGCTTTGATGTTCGGGCCACCGCTCTCAAAGAAAAACCCCGGGCTTGGGGACCGGGGCTCTTCAAGCTGGTCGGCCGCGTCGCGACATGCCGCCAGCACCACTGAATTCGACCTGACAACGCAGGCCGGGAAAATTCGTTCCGGCCGCTAGTCCGGCGACACGGACACGTCGATGATCGCCGGCGTATCGACCTGGCGCTCGCGCCAGACGACGAGATCGCATTTGGGATTGAGCCACTGATATTCGGAGCCGCGCGCCTTCAGATGCGCGAGCGCTGCATCATGTGCGGCGGTCTGATCCGGCGCTTCGACCATGATCTCCACAGTCTCCTCGATCTGACGCACCACTTCGACGGCGTAGTATTTTCTGGTCACGGTCCCTCGCTCCGGAATGACTAACGGGGAGGGCGGTGGCGCGTTCCCCAAAAGAAAAACCCCGCGCTTTCGCACGGGGCCTTCTTAGCTGGCTGCGATGGGATTTCAGCGCCGCGCCGCCCGCCGCGTTCTCGAACTTAAGGTTGAAAACCCAAAAAGCAACCGCGCCGGCGCGCGGAAGGCTCAAGGCGATCTGCCCGGCGAATTTCGCGAGGAGGGGCTGGACTTTGTGTTCTTCATTTGTTCTAGTGAAGCATCTCTTTGGCGGCGACCATTTGGTTGGAGGTGCCCATGACTGTCGAGAAACAACGCGAAGTGATCAGGCTCTGGAATCAACTCAGGAAGCTCGAAGGTCCGGCCGCGGAAGAACTCCGCATCCAGATCCTCGAATGCTTTTCGGAGAAGGACCTGTCGGGGAAGGAGACGGTGAAGCAAGCGGCGTGATGAGCGTCGCACTACGTGGATGATAACAGGCAATCGCGCCGGCCTTCACCGATCGTTAGGAATCGTTTTGTGCTGATTTCTCGACTCCGATTCGTTCCTTGCGAACGAAATGGAGTCGGATGCAGAACAAGCCGTGGCTTCTGTGTCGATGCGGGACGCGCCCTTCCTGACCAAGCCGGCGTGATGCTTCGCACAGTCCCGTCCGCGTGTCCTCGCTACGAGATGAGGCGAGGGAGACGCGACATGGATGCGTGCTGGTTGCTCGAGATGTTTGCCGAGATCGCAAAAGTGTTTTGGTACGACCGGCACCCGCGCTTGCGCAAAGGCAGGCCGTCGGTGCCGCAGGTGCCACCGCGATGGAAATCCGAAGACGCGATGTGAGCGCGCGATCGTTGGCGATGATGCGATCGTTTGCGCACAAACGAAGTGTTAAGACTTGCTTCGCGCCGATTTCTGCGATTCCGATTCGTTCTTCGAGAACGAAAGGCAGGTGAAGCTGGAACAAAGCCGGACGGCGGATCGCCAGAAGCTTCGGCTTCGAGCTTGAAGCGGCTCGCCGAGTTCTGGAGACGCTTCGCCAACTCCTAACGGAAGCTTGCCGCGAAGCCGATAACCCTATTCGGTTAGGTTAAAAGCGCAATCGCGTTGCGCTTGCCGCTGCTTGGGATAGGTGTCTGGCGAAGACGCGATCCGACTTTGCCAACAAGCGACTTTGACCAACAAGCAATTTTGCCAAGAACGAATTCATGACACCTTTTTCAGAACCGAGTTTTTATCAGGGCGACCGCCAGACCTACCGGCGCGTCGCCATCGTCGGCACGCTCTTTTGTCTGGCATTCGTAATGATCAGTATCTCGCTGCGGCCGCAGCTCGAGGACACGCGTGTCGCGGTCAAGGCCGACCGGCTGATGCGCACGGCCGGCCAGGCGCCGCACGCGAATTAGCGGTCGTCGCCGGAGATCTGATGGTCGGCGGAATTCCCCGGGCACGCGGTGCCGTGTGAGGCGAGCGCCACGAAGCCGGCATAGCCGGACAGGTTGAGCAGGACTTCGAGCCAAACGGGCATGTCGGCCTCTTTTCTCCTTGAAGGCTACGCCAACGTGCGCGCGAAGCGCATGTTCCCGGACAAGAACAACGGCACCTCAAAGCGGGGTGGTGGGGTCGAGCCGCCGGCCGAGGGCGCCTACGGACTCGCTCGACGGCTGTTCCTTGAGGAACTCCGCAATGGCCCGCGCCAGTTCGCCGTCGCTCATCGGCGTCGGCGGCGGGCGCAGCGTGCCGACACCGAAACTGCGGACGATCTCGTCGTAATGCTGATCGCCGGATCTGGGAACGAGCCTGCGGATACGGGCCAGCAATTTGGATATCGGCACTTCATCCTCCTAGACGCTCCCCGCTGGCAGCAATGGTGGTGCGTTGCCAATTTGCTGTCGTAAAACTGAAAACCCCGCCAGCATTGGCGATGCTGACGGGGTCTTCGTGCTGTTGCCTCAACCCGACGGCGGAGGCTTCCGCACTTGAACAAACAATTCGCGGAACGCGCGCCTGTTCCATGCGTGGCCGGATTTATTCCGAGCTCGGTTCCACAGGCTTGCGCGCAACCATCGCAACGCGCCGGCGTTGTCTGTGCGAGATACGAAGGAGGACATTTATGATCAGGAAGACACTGGCAGTTCTGGCTACCGTTGCGGCCGTCGGCGTGACTGCGGTCGCGGCGCCTGCGCCCGCTGAGGCGCGCGGCCGCGGCATCGGTCCGGGCCTCGCATTCGGCCTTGCGGCCGGCGCCATCACCGCGGGCGCTGTCGCCGCATCCCATCCTTATGGCTACGGCTACGGCCCGGGGTATGGCTACTATGGCCGCCCGGCCTACGCTTACGGCCCTGGTCCGTACGCCTATTACGGCGATGGACCGTACTACCGCCGCCACCATTATTACCGTCACTGGTAACGGCTGAACAAACGAAAGAGCCCGGAGCAACGCTCCGGGCTCTTTTCATGCCTGGTGATCTGGTGTCGTTACGGCCAGAGCGAGGGCCGTTCCACCTTGCGCGCGTTGTCGAGCGTCGACACGAAATACTCGTCACGCTCGCGTTTGAATTTTTCCTGGGTGGCACGGAAGGCGGCGACACGGGCGGCGATCTCTTCGCGTTCGCGGATTTTACGCTGTTCGTCCTCGGTCATTTCAAATCCCCTCTGCACGTGAGTATGTGTCCTACTGAACCCAAGCACTGCCGCCGCAATCACATTGAGTCGCATCAACACATGCATTGGCGCTTCTGATTGGGGCGTCAATGGGGAGGAGGCATTGCAGGATTGTGATAAGCGAGGGTCGGAAAAAATTGCCGACCGCGTCTTGCGCGGCAGTGGATAACAGCGTCAATAATCTTGTCGCTTGCACATGTTGCAGCTAGCGCAAAAACAAATCAGCAAAACCGATCAGCCAAGCCAATCGGCAAAGCAAAACGGGAGGCCGCGTTGATTGCATCGGATCTTCGCAGCGGCGTCGAGCGTCTCGGCGACATGATCGCCGAAGCCAAACGGATCGTGCCGTTCACCGGCGCCGGCATCTCGACAGAGTGCGGCATCCCCGACTTCCGCTCGCCGGGCGGAATTTGGACGCGCAACCGCCCGATCCCATTCGACGAGTTCGTCGCCAGCCGGGAGGCGCGCGACGAATCCTGGCGCCGGCGCTTCGCGATGGAGGAGGTCTTTGCGGCGGCGAGGCCCGGTCGCGGCCATCGCGCGCTCGCCTCGCTCTACCGCGCCGGCAAGGTTCCCGCGATCATCACCCAGAACATCGACAATCTGCACCAGGCCTCAGGCGTCGCGAGCGATCACGTGATCGAACTTCACGGCAACACCACGTATGCGCGCTGCATCGGATGCGGTCAGGCCTATCCGCTCGACTGGGTGAAGCGCCGCATCGACGAGGAGGGCGCCGCGCCCAACTGTACCGTGTGCGACGAGCCGGTGAAGACCGCCACGATCTCCTTCGGCCAGATGATGCCCGAGGACGAAATGCAGCGCGCGACCGCGCTGTCGCAAGCCTGCGACCTCTTCATCGCGATCGGTTCCTCGCTGGTGGTATGGCCGGCCGCCGGCTTTCCGATGATGGCGAAGGAATCGGGTGCGCGCCTGGTGATCGTCAATCGCGAGCCTACCGACCAGGACGACATCGCCGACCTCGTGATCCGCCACGACATCGGCGAAACGCTCGGGCCCTTTGTCGGTAATTGAGGCAGCAATTTGATTCGCGGCTGTGCAAGCTGTTCATAGGTTCCGGCGAATCTCTTTTTTGTCTATGCCTCGCAACCGGGAGTGTTATCTTTTGAGTCGAAAGATTCGCGTCGCGTCGAGTTGAGAAGATTCTCTAAAGACGCGTGATTCGGCGCCGCCATTCAGGCGGGTTGCATGGCATGTGTGGGGTCCGGGGTTATGGGGTCGTCGGACGGATTTGAGTCCAAGAAGGTCGGAGTTCCCGCGGTGGGCGAACACGGCGGGGGCGGCCGCGACAGCGCACTCAGTCCCTTCACCGGACTCGGTGAGAGCAGCGCCAACCTCGTCGAGGTTCACGGCGTCATCAAATGGTTCGATGCCTCAAAGGGCTACGGCTTCATCGTTCCCGACAATGGTTGGCCCGACGTGCTCCTGCACGTTACCGTGCTTAGGCGCGACGGCTTCCAGACCGCCTACGAGGGCGCCCGCATCGTCGTCGAGTGCATCCAGCGCGCCAAGGGGTACCAGGCGTTCCGCGTGGTCTCGATGGACGAGTCGACTGCGATCCATCCGGCGCAGATGCTGCCGCCGCGCACCCATGTCACGGTGACAGCGACCAGCGGGCTGGAGCGGGCTCAGGTCAAGTGGTTCAACCGGCTGCGCGGTTTCGGCTTTCTGACATGCGGCGAGGGCACCCCCGACATCTTCGTGCACATGGAGACGCTGCGCCGCTTCGGCATGACCGAGTTGCGGCCCGGTCAGTATGTCCTGGTCCGCTTCGGGCCCGGCTCCAAGGGTATGATGGCGGCCGAGATCCATCCCGAGACGGGATCACCGGTCTCGTCCCACTGATCCAATTCCCGCAATCGTGAGCAGAGGCGCGCTGGCTGGCCGGCGCGCCTCTGGCTTTTCCGGCGACCGCCACGTAAGGACTGGTCCAGTCCCACGCCTCGAGAGCCATCCATGAATTTCGATCGAAAGGCCGTCTTCGCCGTTGCGAAGGGCTGGCTTGCCGCCATCCTCGTCGTCGCCGGCTGTGCCGTCGCGAGCGCGCCGGTCCGCGCCGCCAGCTTCCAGCCGCTCGAGATCGTCACCAAAAACGGCGTGCAGGTGTTCTCGGTCGAGATCGCGACCACCGAGGAGGAGAAGCAGACCGGCCTGATGTACCGCAAGGAACTGGCGGACGGCAAAGGCATGCTGTTCGACTTCAATCCCGAGCAGGAGGTGTCGATGTGGATGAAGAACACCTACGTCTCGCTCGACATGATCTTCATTCGCGCCGACGGCCGAATCCTGCGCATCGCCGAAAATACCGAGCCGATGTCGACAAAGATCATCTCATCCAGGGGGCCCGCACGGGCTGTTCTGGAGGTGGTGGCAGGCACGGCACAAAAATATGGCATCCGCGCCGGCGATCGCGTCGGCCACCCGCTGTTCGGCAGCAAGTAGGCGGGAAGGGGAGCTATTGCCCCCGTCCTGGCGCTCTTTTGGGAAAGCTTGCTGGTGCCTTTGGAAGGCTTGCTGGCGCTTTGGGAAGCGTGTATCGACGGGGCTCGCCGGACATTCGGGGTATAGCGCAGCCTGGTAGCGCGGCAGTTTTGGGTACTGCAGGTCGTTGGTTCGAATCCAGCTGCCCCGACCAGTCCCGAGGTGGGCCAGACCCGCGCCTCAGAACAGCAACCGTTCGACGAGGCGCCAGGCGATCCCGGCCAAGCCGACAAGGCGCGTTCAGTGCCGATGCCTGGAGCTGCCAAAGCTTCCCAACCCTCGGCGCTCATTCCCTGCGCAACGCGACTTCCGCGCGATTTTTCAAGGCATTGGGGCGGATCGGGCGGCGCGGAATTCCTGAAACTTTGTCGAACCTTTAGGCGTCGCCCCAGACACATAGGTGTTGGGGGATTTCAGCGCCCAATGCCTAACGGACGCCGCCAAGCGATGATATTCCGCTTGCGCGGCGTTACGCTTTTCCAACCATCAGTTCGTCGCGTACCAGCCGAACGGAAACGGCAGGAACGGCCAGGCCAGCTGATTGTCGTTGGCGACCTTCCGCGGCTCTTGCTCCGGCGCCTTCGCAGGCAGAGCAGGCGGCGTCGATCGTAGCGCCAAGCGCAGACATGCACATTGCAAATTCATCGTAGTGGCCCCCGCCCATCAATCGTTTTCAAAAATTCGCGTCAGTCTGGAAATAACCGCGCGTCCTCAAAACGACGCGCTCATTCTCAAATCGCACACAGTCTAGGAAAATCGGCGACCGCTTTCAACCGGTCTTGCCACGCGCTCACAGGAAGTAAGGTTGACCGGTTAGGTTAAGGGCGAGCGGTTGTTGCGGCGGCCTTCGTGCCTGTTATCAGATCGGTCCGGCTTGCGATGGGCTGCCTGAAATCGTGCTCACACGACATCACAGTTCGTCGCAGCGCTCGTATCTTGTGAGTTCTGCATCATGTCTTTCGATCGCAACGTCCGAACCATCGGTCCGCAGGCGAGCTGGACCGAGATCTGGCACCTCTGGACGGTGTTCGTGCCGCGCCGCTCGATCAACGGACAGCTCGTTTACGGCAAGGTCTGGCGCCGCCACGACGGTCGCGACTGGATCTACAAGAAGTTTACCGAGTACGACGGCGAAGTGGCGGCCTAGCAGGCCGCGCCCGTTAACCCGAATGCCTCTCGCCCGCGGCCGATCCCGGCGTCTGCACACGCGGCAGCGGCAATTTGAAGTGACGCTTCGCGTAGGCGACGATTTCGTTATCGGAGGGATGATCGGCCGCTTCCACCGCGGCAATCCGCGTGGCGATGTCGGGCGCGTGTGCGCGAATGTGGCTGGCAAGCTCCGTCTTTCCACTCGCCGGACCGATGATCAGGATTTCGCCGGCATCGGCGAGGGCTTTGGTCACGTCGGCAAGGAACGCCTTGTCCGGCGCGGCATGGCCGCTGCCAATCGCGTTGGCCTTGTGATGAAGATGACGCGTCGCCAACTGCGGATGCAGTGTGATTTCGTCCGAGCCGCTCAGACCGAGATGGAAGATCCGGGCCTGGGAATGGTCGATCCATACCACGGCGTGAAAATGAGTGGGCATGTGCTTGGGCCTTGTCCGAGGGGAGGGCGCCGACATCGCTGCGGCGGGTGCGTCGCGGCGACATTAGGCCGGCGGGGCGCCGCCCTGGTTGAGGCAGGTCAATCCGATCCCGGACAAGCCGAAACAGTCCAGCGGACTGAACGGAGCCTGGAGGACCAGGCAACCGGCTCAGCCTGCTTTTGCGGCCGCAGGCTTGGGCGGCGGCGGCTTCAGCGGCTTGTCCTGCTTCTTCGACCAGGAGATGTAATAGGCCACCGTCGTCATGATCGCGATGCCGGCGACGCTGACGAAGATCTGCGCGAACAGCGAGCCCGAGCTCATCGACAGCTCGAAATGACCGACGAAGGACAGGAACACGCCGACGCAGAACACGGCGAGCGACTGCTGGCCGCACACGATGATGGGGTCGAACCCTTTCCATTCCAGGCCCGGCCAGTCCTTCGGCACGAAGCGGATCACCAGGATCACGATCACGACGAAGTGGATGAAGCGGTAGGGCGCAAGATTGGTCTTGTCATTCGGATTGAACGCCGAGAACAGCCATTCCGGGAACATACCGCCGAGGGTCGGGAAGCGGCCGGCCATGGTCATGACCAGCGCGAACAGCATGTAGCCGAGACAGAGCCACAGCGTGACCGGCGCGTTGATCAACGTCATCGAGCGCCGCGCGCCGCCCATGGCGCACCAGGCGCCGAACACGAACAGCACCTGCCAGCAATACGGGTTGAAGTACCACTGTCCGGCCGGATAGGCGTTCAGGTTCAAGCCGAAATGGCGCGCGGTCAGCCACAGCACGATGGACAATGCCATCGTCAGGTCCGGCTTGCGCAGCATGAACCAGAGCACCGGCGGAAACAGCCCCATCAGCACGATGTAGAGTGGCAGCACGTCGAGATTGAGCGGCTTGAAGCGCAGGAACAGGCCCTGGCGCAGCGTCTCGGTGGCGTTGTCGACCAGGCCCGCGACGTTGAACTCGTTGATCATCTCGGAATCGCCGAAGCGCAGCGCCAGATAGCTGATCGAGGCGATGTAGATCACGAACAGGATGATGTGGGCGACGTAGAGCTGCCAGACCCGCTTGGTCAGCCTCGTGGCGCCGACCAGGAAGCCGCGCTCGAGCATCATCCGGGCATAGACGAAGGATGCGGTGTAGCCGGAGATGAAAACGAACAGATCGGCGGCGTCGGAAAAGCCGTAGTTGCGGGTGGTGATCCAGTTCACCACGTTGTCGGGGATATGGTCGAGGAAGATCGCCCAGTTCGCGATGCCGCGAAACAGGTCGAGCCTGAGGTCACGGCCCTTCTCGGGAAGCGTGGCGTTGATGTTCAGGAAGGACATGCGACGGGAGCTTTCGGAGGGGACGGACAGGTGGGCGTCAACGAAGCAGGGCCGCCGGGCGAGATCCCGGCGCGGAAGGCGGGTACGCAATTGTCACGATGCAGCATAGTGATTATACCGGTCGGCGAGGCATCCCGGGGGCCGGAATCACCGATTAGTTCCCAAAAGGTGTCTCTATACTATGCCCGCGGTTTCCACCAACTGCTACCGTGACGCATCGAAATCGAACGAAAAGACGAGAAGAGGCCCGGACGATCCATGACCGCACGCATTTTCAAGCCCGCCAAGAACGCGATGCAATCCGGCCGGTCGAAGACCAAGGAATGGCAGCTGGACTACGAGCCCGAGCAGCCGCGCGCGGTCGAGCCGCTGATGGGCTGGACCTCGTCCGGCGACATGAAGCAGCAGATCACGCTGCACTTCCACAGCAAGGAAGAGGCGGTCGCCTATTGCGAGCGCAAGGGCATCGCCTACCAGGTGATCGAGCCAAAGGAATCGGTGCGCCGTCCGGTCGCCTATGCCGACAATTTCTCGTTCCGCCGCGGCGAGCCCTGGACGCATTAAAGGCGGGCCACGCGTCAAGACTCCCGTCATGCCCGGGCTTGCCGTCTCCGCTGAAGCTTCGCCGTCCCAACACTGAATGACCGGCGAAACCTTGGCGGAGCCGGGTCCCGGGCATCCACGTTTTAGCTTGCGCCCAAAAGCCCGCGAATGGCCGAGACGACCTCGGCCAACCATGCGCATTCTTCCCATAGTCCTGCCCTTGGCAGCCATTCCGCTCCGTGCTTCGCTGCCTCGCATAAGTCGAGCATGACGAGGTGGGCTATGGCGGGGCGTGACCAGCTCGACGGCGTCGATCTGAAAATACTCTCCGAATTGCAGCAGGACGGGCGGGTTCGCAACAACGAGCTGGCGCTGCGCGTCGGGGTGTCCGGGCCCAACTGCGTGAGGCGGCTGAAATCGCTGTTCAGCCGCGGCGTGATCCGGGCGGTGCGCGCCGTCATCGACGAGCGGCTGCTCGGCTACGAGGTGGTGTCGTTCGTCTCGATCCAGCTCGGCAGCCAGGCCCAGCCGGTGCTGGCGGCGTTCGAGAGCTCGGTCGCGGCGATCCCCCGTATCCAGCAGTGCTGGCGGATTTCGGGCGACACCGACTATCTTCTCAAATGCGTTGCGCCGAGCGTCGAGAGCATGCGCCAGCAGCTCCTGCATTTCGCCGCGATGCCAAACGTGAAGAACGTCCGCAGCTTCCCGGTGCTGGGCGTGGCAAAGGACGTTCCGCTGCCGTTGCAGGAGATCGCGGCGGCAGGATAGTTCGGCGGCGAAGGCTCCCAAACGTGGCTCGCGCAACGACATCCAAAAATCCGAAGGCGCCGGAGTGATTCCCTTACCCGGATACAAGTTCGGATGAGGCGGATAAAAAGATAAGTAACTCACCTAACTGTGAGCGCTGGCCTTCCAGCCGAAGCAGACGCAGTCGCGCACCAAGCTTCGCCCGGGTGGGCAGGCAAACTCGAACTGACCGAGACCGGTTTCGAAATGAATCAGCGTGAGAGCCCCCGCGTCAGCGATACCTGCCGCGAAACTCGCGCGGTGAGGTGCCGGCCCAGGTGCGGAAGGCGCGGGAAAAGCTCTTCTCGTTGCGGAAGCCGGCGACCTCCGCGATCCGCTTGATCGGGCTACGACCGCGCATCAGCTCCTGCTTGGCAAGCTCGAATTTTGCCTCTTCCTTGAGATCGCGAAGCGAGGTCGCTTCATCGCGCAGGCGCCGATGCATGGTGCGGGTGGAGAGTGCCAGCTCGCGCGCGACATCCTCGGCTCCGAGACTGCGTCCGCGCGCATTGCGGAGCACGCGGCGAACGCGCTCGACCAGCAGCCGGTCGCGCCGATAGGGTAGCACTGTCAGCCGCAGCGCGCCCTTGAGCATGTTGTCGAGGTCCGCCGCGCTCCGGGTGAGCGGCAGCGACAGATAATGCTTGTCGAAGGTGATGGAAGCACGGTCCGCATCGAAGCGGATGTTTCGGCAAAAGATGGTCGGATAGACCGAGACGTGGCCGGGCTCGGGGTGTGGAAATTCCGCGGTGCGGAGCGCGATCCTGGAATCCACAGCCCAGCAGGAAAAGCCGAGAACATAGCGGAGCAGGGTGACCAGGCAGAATTCGCGTAAAGGTCCGAGGTCGGCCAGTTCGCGGATGGACACGACCGCGGTCTCCTTGCCGACCTCGAGATCGAGCAGCACGTCTTCTGTAAGCAGACGATGGTGCCGACACCAGCGCTTGAGCGCGACCTCCAGCGTCGGGGCGGTGATTGAGGCGCGGCACAGCATGCCGTAGGTGCCGAAGGGCAGCCGCCGCGAGAACCAGCCGAGCGCCTCGTCATCCAGTTCGCGCATGGCGTGGCCCGCCAGCGCCTCGAACTGGCCGGCCGTGACCCGCCCATCCGGAGAATTGACAAGGTCTGGCGTTACCTGACCCCGGCTCAGCGCCTCGGTCGGATCGCGGCCGTAGCGTTCGTAAGCGGCAACGACGCCGCGGACGAAGGCGGCAGGGGTCACGGCACGGCGCGGGATCGCGGTTGCGACTTGAAAAGGCATCGGAAACCCTCTGGGAAAATCCTCGCCAAGTTTGGCGGAAAATGCAACCTTTTCGACCGCAGAAGGGCCCCGTTGCCGCTAGGTTCGGTCCCCAAAATACGGAGGAATCGCCTTGAATATCCCGAGCATCGATTTCGATCTGGGCGAAGACATCAGCATGCTGCGCGACACGCTGCGCGCCTTCGTGGAGGCGGAGATCGCCCCGCGTGCCGCCGATATCGAGAAAGCCAATCTATTCCCGGCGGACCTGTGGAAGCGCCTCGGCGACCTCGGCCTGCTCGGCATGACCGCGCCGGAGCAATATGGCGGCTCCAACATGGGTTATCTCGCCCATATCGTCGCGATGGAGGAGATTTCGCGCGGCTCGGCCGCGGTCGCGCTCTCCTACGGCGCCCACTCAAATCTCTGCGTCAACCAGATCCGCCGCAACGGCAATGATGCGCAGCGCGAGCGCTATCTGCCAAAGCTGATCTCCGGCGAGTATGTCGGCGCGCTCGCGATGTCCGAGCCCGGCGCCGGCTCAGACGTCGTCTCGATGAAGCTGCGCGCCGACAAGCGCGGCGACCGTTATGTGCTCAACGGCTCGAAGATGTGGATCACCAATGGCGGAGATGCCGACGTGCTGGTGGTCTATGCCAAGACCGATCCGGAAGCGGGTCCACGCGGCATGACCGCCTTCCTGGTCGAGAAGGGGACGAAGGGCTTCAGCCACGGCCAGCATCTCGACAAGCTCGGCATGCGCGGCTCCAACACGTATCCGCTGTTCTTCGACGAATGCGAGGTGCCGGAGGAGAACGTGCTTGGCAAGGTGGGCGAGGGCGTCAAGGTGCTGATGTCCGGGCTTGACTATGAGCGCACGGTGCTCTCGGGCGGCCCACTCGGGATCATGGCGGCCTGCATGGACGCGGTGGTGCCCTACATGCACGAGCGCAAGCAGTTTGGGCAGCCGATCGGCGACTTCCAGCTCATGCAGGGCAAGCTCGCCGACATGTACGCGACCTGGCAGGCTACGCGCGCCTATGTCTATGCGGTGGGGCGTGCCTGCGACCGCGCCGATCACGCGCGCAGCTTGCGCAAGGACGCCGCCGCTGCGATCCTCTATTCAGCGGAGAAGGCGACCTGGATGGCGGGCGAGGCGATCCAGGCGTTGGGCGGGGTCGGCTACACATCCGAATTTCCGGTCGGACGTCTGTGGCGCGATGCCAAGCTCTATGAGATCGGCGCCGGCACCTCGGAGGTCCGGCGCATGCTGATCGGGCGCGAATTGATGGCCGAGACGGCTTAAAACCTTCACGCAATTGGAATCAACATGCCGCTCCATTCCAGCATCGATACGTCTTCATCGGACTTTGCCCGCAATTCCGAGGCCATGCGCACTCTCGTCGCGGATTTGCGCGAAAAGCTGAGCCAAGTCGCCGGCGGCGGCGGCGAGGTCTCGCGCAACCGCCATACCTCGCGCGGCAAGATGCTGGCGCGCGAGCGCGTCGACCTGCTGGTCGATCCCGGCACCGCGTTCATGGAGCTGTCGCCGCTCGCGGCCTATGGCCTCTATGGCGGCGACGTGCATTCGGCGAGCGTCGTCACCGGGGTCGGGCGCATCTCGGGCCGCGAATGCGTGATCGTCGCCAACGACGCCACCATCAAGGGTGGCACTTATTATCCCATGACCGTGAAGAAGCATCTGCGTGCGCAGGACGTGGCGCGGCAGAACAATCTTCCCTGCGTCTACATGGTCGATTCCGGCGGCGCCTTCCTGCCGCTGCAGGACGAGATCTTTCCGGACGAGCGGCATTTCGGCCGCATCTTCTACAACCAGGCCCAGATGTCGTCGCAAGGTATCCCGCAGATTGCCATCGTGATGGGTTCCTGCACGGCCGGCGGCGCCTATGTCCCCGCGATGTCGGACGAGAGCATCATCGTGCGCAATCAAGGGACCATCTTCCTCGGCGGGCCGCCGCTGGTGAAGGCGGCGACGGGCGAGGTGGTGACCGCCGAGGAGCTCGGTGGCGCCGACGTGCATTCGCGGCAATCGGGGGTGACCGATCATTACGCCCAGAACGACGCGCATGCGATCGGCATCGCCCGCCGCATCGTCGGTACGCTGAAGCCATCGGTACGGCCAAACCTCAACATGCATCCGCCGCGTGATCCCTTGTTTGCGGCGGAAGAGATCTACGGCGTGGTGCCCGTCGATGGGCGCAAGCCGTTCGACGTACGCGACATCATTGCGCGCGTCGTTGATGGTTCCGAGTTCGACGAGTTCAAGAAGCTCTACGGCACGACGCTGGTGTGCGGCTTCGCCCACATCTGGGGTTTTCCGGTCGGCATCATCGCCAACAACGGCATTCTCTTCAGTGAAAGTTCGCTGAAGGGGGCGCATTTCATCGAGCTGTGCTGTCAGCGCGGCATTCCGCTGGTGTTCCTGCAGAACATCACCGGCTTCATGGTCGGAAAGAAATACGAAGCCGGCGGCATCGCCCGCGACGGCGCCAAGCTGGTAACGGCGGTCGCGACGGCCTCCGTGCCGAAATTCTCTGTGGTGATCGGCGGCTCCTACGGCGCCGGTAATTATGGCATGTGCGGCCGCGCCTACTCACCGCGCTTCCTGTGGATGTGGCCAAACGCCCGCATCTCGGTGATGGGCGGCGAGCAGGCCTCGATGGTGTTGAGCCAGGTCCGGCGCGACAATATCGAGGCGAAGGGCGATAGCTGGTCGAAAGAAGACGAAGATGCATTCCGCGAGCCGATCCGCGCGCAATATGAGAGCCAGGGGCATCCATATTATGCGACCGCGCGGCTGTGGGACGACGGCGTGATCGACCCGGCCGACACGCGCCTCGTGCTCGGCCTTGGCCTCTCGGCGGCGTCGAATGCGCCGATCGAGCCGACGAAATTCGGCCTGTTCAGGATGTGATGCGATGGACCGCTCAAAGCTCTACCGCCGTTTTCGCACCCTGCTGATCGCCAACCGCGGCGAGATCGCCTGCCGCGTGATCCGCACCGCGCGCGCCATGGGCCTGCGCACCGTGGCCGTCTATTCCGAGGCCGACCGCGACGCGATGCATGTCGCGCTCGCGGACGAGGCCGTGCTGCTCGGGCCCGCTCGCGCCCGCGACAGCTATCTCAATGTCGAGCGGCTGATCGAGGCCGCGCGCAAGACGGGCGCAGAGGCGATCCATCCCGGCTACGGCTTCCTGTCGGAGAACGCCGAATTCGCCCAGGCGTGTTTCGACGCGGGCCTGGTCTTCGTCGGCCCGACGGCCGGGATGATGACGGCGATGGGCTCGAAGTCCGGCTCGAAGGCTTTGATGGAGAAGGCCGGCGTACCGCTGGTGCCCGGCTATCACGGCGAGGCCCAGGACGATGCGACGCTGGCGAAGGCGGCAGAGAAGGTTGGTTTCCCAATTCTGGTGAAGGCGTCCGCCGGCGGCGGCGGCCGTGGTATGCGCATCGTTCGCTCCGCGGATGAACTCGCGCCTGCAATCGTCAGCGCGAAGCGCGAGGCCAAGGCCGCGTTCGGCGACGACCGCATGCTGATCGAAAAATATGTCGACAACCCTAGGCATATCGAGGTGCAGGTGATCGGCGACAGCCACGGCAATCTGCTGTCGCTGTTCGAGCGCGAATGCACGCTGCAGCGCCGCCACCAGAAGGTGATCGAGGAGGCGCCGTCGCCGACGCTCAATGCGGCCCAGCGCGAGACGGTCTGTGCCGCCGCGCGAAAGGCGGCCGGAGCCGTCAACTATGTCGGCGCCGGCACCATCGAGTTCGTCTCCGACGGCAAGGACGTGTTTTTCATCGAGATGAACACCCGCCTCCAGGTCGAGCATCCCGTGACCGAGCTGATCACCGGGATCGATCTCGTCGAGTGGCAGCTCCGCGTCGCCTTCGGCGAGGCGTTGCCGCTGAAGCAGGACGAGATCAAGCTTCACGGCCACGCGGTTGAGGCGCGCGTCTACGCGGAAAACCCGACCAAGAACTTCATGCCGTCGGTGGGGAAGATAACAACCTGGCGCCTGCCGGTGGAAACCGGGGGGCTGCGCATCGACTCCGGCTATCGGGAGGGCGATACGGTCTCGCCGTACTACGATGCGATGCTAGCTAAGATGATCGCCTGGGCGCCGACGCGTGATGTCGCGATCGAGCGGCTGAACCGCGGGCTGGAAGAGTCCGACGTCCGCGGCATCGTCAGCAATATCCCGTTCCTGTCGGCGCTGATGACGCATCCGAAGGTGAGGGCGAATGCAATCGACACCGGCTTCATCGAGCGCGAGCTGGCGGTTCTGACGCAGGCCTCGCCGGCGCCGGGCGAGCTCGAGCTCTGCGCCGCGGTGGCTGCGATCGTCAATGATGAGCGGCAGGCCGCGCAAGGCGAGGCGAGCTCGCCCTGGCAGACGTTTGGCTGGATGCCGGTCGGCCGCCGCCAGCGCGGCTTTGCTTTCCGCGTTGGCCACGGACCCGAGCAGAAGGTCGCTCTAAACTACGGCAGCGGCCCGTCGACGCTAATGATCGGCGAACGCGAGCTGGCGTTTGCGATTGTGCCGAGAGATGGCGGGTTCGATCTCACGCTCGACGGCGTCAAATTGTCGGTCGCGGCCGTGATCGACGGTCATGAGCTGTATTTGCGTACGCGCAACGGCCGCTTCGATCTGCACTGGATCGATCCGTTCGGCGGCGAGACCGAGGAGCAGGCCGGCGCGGACAAGATCGCGGCGCCTTTGCCGGGCACGGTCGTCGCCGTGCTGGCGGAGGAGGGCGCCAAGCTCGAGAAGGGCGCGCCGATCCTCACCCTGGAAGTGATGAAGATGGAGCAGACGCTGCGCGCGCCCTATGCCGGCGTGCTGAAGTCGGTCAAATGCAAGGTCGGCGACATCGTCCAGGAGGGCGTCGAGCTCGCCGTGGTCGAGCCTTCCGGAGAATAAGATGAGCGATCAGGTCCGCATCATCGAAATGGGGCCGCGGGACGGCCTCCAGAACGAGAAGACGGCGGTCAGCGTCGAGGCCCGCATCGCCTTCATCGAGGCGCTGGTCGCGGCCGGCCTCAATACAGTCGAAGTCGGTGCCTTCGTCTCGCCCAAGGCGATCCCGCAAATGGCGAGCTCGGACGCCGTGCTGCGCGGCGTCAACCATTTGACCGGTGCCGAATTCCACGTGCTGGTGCCGAACGAGAAGGGCTATGACGCCGCGCGCGCGGCCGGAGCGAAGATCGTCTCGGTGTTCGCCGCGGCCTCCGAGGGCTTTTCGCGGGCCAACATCAATTGCACGGTCGCGGAGTCCATCGAACGGTTCAAGCCGGTGCTGACGCGCGCCAAGGCCGATGGTGTCAAGGTCCGCGGCTATATCTCCTGCGTGCTGGGCTGCCCCTTCGACGGCGAGATCAAGCCGAAAGCCGTCGCCGATCTCGCCACCACGCTGTGGGAGCTCGGCTGCTACGAGATCTCGCTCGGCGACACCATCGGGGTCGGCACGCCGGCCAAAGCCAAGGAGATGCTGCGCGCGGTCAGCGCCAATATCCCTCCCGCCAATCTCGCGATGCATTTCCACGACACCTACGGTCAGGCGCTCGCCAATCTCTATGCGGGGATGGAGGAAGGCGTCCGCGTCATCGACGCCGCCGCCGGCGGCCTCGGCGGTTGTCCCTATGCGCCGGGCGCGACCGGCAATGTCGCGACCGAGGACGTCGTCTATATGCTCGAGGGCATGGGGATCAGGACCGGCGTCGATATGGACCGACTGCTGGCGGCGACCAACGAGATGAGCGGTGTGCTCGGCAAGCCGCCCGTGAGCCGCGTGGCCTCCGCGTTGAATGCGAAGAAGAGGCGCGCGGGCTCCTAATTCTCCGTCATTGCGAGCGCAGCGAAGCAATGACGGACGCAGCCGCTACCTGCTCCCGTCCGGCCCCATCACCAGGTCCGGCAGCGCGGTCGAGATCCCCGGCACGAAGCACAGCAGCAGCACCGCGACCATCATCAGCAGCACGAACGGCAGCGTGCCCCAGATCACCTCGCGCAGGGGAATGTCGGGCGCGACGTTGCGGATGACGAAGATGTTGAGGCCGACGGGCGGATGGATCAGTCCCATTTCCATCACGATGGTCATGACGACGCCGAACCAGATGATGTCGAAGTTCGCCGCGCGGAGCGGCGGCAGGATGATTGGCGCGGTCATGAGAATAATCGAGACCGGCGGCAGGAAGAAGCCGAGCACGACGACCATGACGAGGATCGCGAACAAGAGGCCCCAGCGCGGCAGATGCATCGCGACGACGGATTCGGCAGCCGATTGCGAGATGTGCAGGTAGCTCATCACGTAGGAGTAGAGCAGTGACATGCCGATGATCATCATCAGCATGGTCGATTCCCGGATCGTCGATTTCAGGATCGGGGCGAGGTCCCTTGGCCGCCACACGCTGTAGATCGCCGCGATCAATGCCAGCGCCAAGAGGCCGCCGAGGCCGGCGGTCTCCGACGGCGTGGCGTAGCCGCCATAGAGCGCGATCATGACGCCGGTGAGCAGCAGCACGAAGGGGATCACGCGCGGCAGCACGCTGAAGCGTTCCGCAAGCGTGTACTCGTCGCGGGCGAGGATCGCAGCTTCCGGGCCGCCGTTCTTGTAGATCGCTTCGGCCGCGGCATATTCCTGGCGGAAGCGGATCACGGCGTAGATTCCGAACAGCGAGACCAGCAGCAGGCCAGGTCCGATGCCGGCGAGGAACAGCCGTCCCAGCGATTTTTCGGCAGCGACCGCAAACAGGATCATGGTGATCGACGGCGGCAGCAGGATGCCGAGCGTGCCGCCGGCGGCGATGATCCCCGCGGCAAAGCCGCCGGAATAGCCGCGTTTACGCATCTCGGGGATGCCGGCCGAGCCGATTGCCGAGCAGGTCGCGGGCGAGGAGCCCGCCATCGCCGCAAACAGCGCGCAGGCGAATACGTTGGCGACGCCGAGGCCGCCAGGGACGCGGTGCAGCCAGGCGTGCAGGGCCGAGTAGAGATCCTGGCCGGCGCGCGACTTGCCGATCGCGGCGCCCTTCAGGATGAAGAGCGGGATCGACAGCAGCGTGATCGAGGCCATTTCCTCGTAGACGTTCTGCGTCACCGTATCGAGAGAGGCGGCGGGCATGTAGATGCCCATGAACACCACCGCGACCGCGCCGAGCGCGAACGCGATCGGCATGCCCGAAAACATCACGACCAGCGTCGCGATTCCGTACGCGAGGCCGATACCGAAAACGCTCATGAACGCCTGGCTCCAGCGAAAGGCAGCGCAAGCTGCACGAGGATCTGGACGCAGAGCAGACTCATGCCGAACGCCATCAGCGAATAGGGGATGGCCAGCGGCGGCGACCACATCGAGTTCGAGACCTGGCCGTCGACATAGGCTTCATGCGCCAGTGTCCAGGACTTCCAGGCGAAGAAAGCGCAGAACAGAAACGTCACGGCATCGACCAGCCAGAGTCTGATCCGGTTCGCCAGCGGCGAGAGCAGGCCGACGAAGGCCTCGATGCCGATGTGACCGCGGTTCTGCTGCACGTAGGCGGCGGTCATGAAGGTGGCGCCGACCAGCAGGAACACCGCCGCCTCGTCCTGCCAGTAATTGGCGGCCTTGAACAAGGCGCGGCTGAGCACGCTGTAGCTCAGGATGGCGCAGGCGGCGATCAGCGCGATCGCGGCGAACACGACGATGATGTTGTTGAGGATGGCGAGACCGCGATCGATCGCCGCCGCAAGGCCGGTCCTTGCGGCAGCGTTGGCCTTGGCGTCACGATCCGGAAGCGGACCGTGGCTCATGCCGCGACGTCGGTCGCGAGCTTGAGCAGGTTGGCCGAGGTCGCGGTCTTGGCGCCGTAGTCCTTCCACGCGGTGTCGCGGGCGATGTCACGCCACTTGCCGACCGTCGCGGCATCGAGCGCCGAGACCTTGGCGCCGGCCTTCTCGTAGACCTTGGCGACCTCGACGTCGTCGTCCTGCGCTCCCTTGCGGCCGAAGGCTTCGAGCTCGGTGCCGACCGCGAGCAGGATGTCCTGCTGGTTCTTCGGCAGCTTGTCGAAGATCGCCTTCGACATCATCAGCGGCTCGAGCATGAACCAGTAGGACGCGCCTGCGCCCGAGGTCAGCGATTTCGCGACCTCTTCGAGGCGGAACGAGATCAGGCTGGTCGAGGAGGTGATGCCGGCATCACAGGCGCCCGTCTGCATCGCTGCATAGATTTCGTTCGAGGGCACCGACAGCACCGAGGCGCCGGCGGTCTGCAGCACCATGTCCATCTCGCGCGAGCCGCCGCGCACCTTGAGACCCTTGGCATCTTCGGGGGCCACGATCGGCTTGGAGCGGCTGGCGACGCCGCCGGCCTGCCACACCCAGCTGAGCAGGATGATGCCCTTGTCGGCGAGGAAGTCGGTCAGCGCCTTGCCGACCGGCTCCTTCTTCCAGCGCATGCCCTGGTCGTAGGTGGTGACGAGGCCCGGCATCAGGCCGATATTGGTTTCCGGCAACTCGCCGCCGGCGTAGGGCATCGGATAGAGGCTGATGTCGAGCGCGCCCTTGCGCATCGCGGAGAACTGCGCGTTGGTCTTGATCAGCGAGGAGTTCGGATAAATCTCGGCCGCGATGTCGCCGTTGCTGCGCTTGGCGACTTCGGCGGCGAACATGCGGCAGAGCCGGTCTCGGAAATCGCCCTTGTCGACGGTGCCGCCGGGGAATTGGTGCGAGATCTTCAGGGTGGTCGCGGCATGCGCGGTGCCGGTACCGAAACGGAGAATGGCGGGTGCGGCGACGGCGGTCGCAATCAGATGGCGGCGCGTAAGCATGGTGTGATCCCTTTGGACGTTTCTTTGAACGGTTCTTGTTTGCTGTGACTTTGGGTGGGCCTTCGAGACCGTGCTGAGGCCTATCCTAGCCGGTCTTTCAGACAATGTTCTCTAGTCTGATAGTTCGAGACCGAATGCCGCGGCAAGTGTCGGCTATGCTGCGTTGCACACTGCCGATTTCCTGTATCCGCCGAACAAAGGACGGCGGCGGCGCGCAGAAATTTATCGGCGGCCGCGTAACAACGCCCCGTGGCAATCCGTCGAGATCAGATAGCGGCGTCCGTCGCTGACAAACATCATCTCGAAGGGAAGACCAGTCATGACCATTCGTACCCGCATCGCGCTCGGCGTTTCAGCGGCCATTCTCTCGCTCGGCCTCGCGCTGTCGCCGGCTGCCTTTGCCCAGGACAAGATGGGCAAGGATGACGGCATGATGAAAAAGGACACGATGTCCAAGGACGGCATGAAGAAGGACACCATGTCCAAGGACGACGGCATGAAGAAGGACACGATGTCGAAGGACGGGATGAAGAAAGACGACGGGATGATGAAGAAGCACTGATCTTCCATCGTCGAGGCAGCGCTTGCGACAGGCAGGCGCGCGCCAAAAATCCGGGGGCGGTCACGTAGACCGCCCCCAGAATATTGTTTCATTCCAAATTCAATTGAACGTGACTTGCGAGCGTTAGACTTGCGAACGCTACTTGCGCTTCGCCTTGCGGGCGGCGTAACGGGCGTCTCGCTTGGCCTTTTGCTCGGCTTCGGCTTCGGCCGCCTTCGCGACAGATTCTTCGGCTTCGCGGGCGATCCGCGCGGCCTCGAGCGCGACAGCCTCTTCTTGAAGGCGCTTCTGCTCGGCCTTTTCCGTCTCGCGCGCAGCCTTTGCCTCGGCGCGCTTGGCCGCAAGGGCCTCGCGCTCCGCACGCTTCGCCACAACCGCGGGATCATCCGGCCCCGGCTGCGACTTGAATTTGTTCAAAAGGTTTTTGCGTGCTTCCTGTGCCGCCTTTTGTCGGTCGGAGAAGCCTGGTTCCCTAAATCCACTCATCGGCGAACCTTGTCATCCTCGCTTTCGATCCTACATCACTGCCTGTTGGTACGTCGGCTGGGCATAGCGGGCGCCGCGCGACGCAGATGCGTGTACATCGGCGCGCGCCGTGATGCCACCTATAATCGCAGCCGATCAGGTAGACGAAAATCGCCGCCCCCGACGATCTCTCGTAGCCCCGAAAAACTGCCGAATTGTGATGTCCCTCATACGGGGGCACCAGGGCGGTGCCTAGCGTCCGCCCCGGTATGAGACGCGGAGCACGGGTATGACGATCTCAAGACTGAGCCTGAAGGCGCTCGCAATCGCTGTCGCGGTGGCAGCCCTGGCCGGTGCCACGCTGCTGCTCGCCGGGCCGCAGCCGATCGAAAGTGCCGTCCTGGGTGCAGATTGGGAATGCACCCAGACCGCGTTTGTGCTCACGACCTGCTCACCGCGGGTCCAGCAGGCGATCCCGGCGGTCGAGACCTCGCGCAAGGATGCGATCCGGCCGACCCGAGGCTAACCCGGAGAAGCTGGGCGGGATGTGACGCCACGCCGCAGAGGTGATAAAGCCCGCTCGCCCCCGTGATCGGTCAGCCATGTCCAAGTCCGAAGCCAAGTCCCAAGCTGAGTCCCGAGCCGAGTCCGAACCTGAGCCCGAACCGGGCGCGGAGCCCAAATCCCCTCCAAAACCTCAATCCGGTGACAACCGCCGCGGCGCCATCGCCGGCTTGATCATCGCGATCGTGATCCTCGGCGTCGGCTGGTGGCTCGCCCGTGATCTCACCTCCGCGAGCAAGATGCAGGACTGCCTGATGTCAGGGCGAACCAACTGCAATGTGATCGAGCCGGCCCGCTAGAAGCACTCGTGCGCTGCCCGCGCCGACGAAAAAATGTCGTGATCTTAATCATTTGTAACGGGACTTGGCCGACCAAAGCAGGTCAGTCATGTCAGCCGGCATCAGCTCAGCGCGAGCCGAATCGTCTATGGCGCCAAGCATCACGGCCATTGACGGCAATCGAGAAAGTAGGGGCAAGCACGCATGAGTGCGTCCAGTCGCATCAAGATCATCATTCCCTTGGTTTCGGCGATGTCATTGCTCGCCGTCCCGGCGCAGGCTCAGGACGCCAGACCACCGAAAGACGCCGCCCAGCCATCGGCCGGGCCAGGCGCCGGCGCGCCGCCTCAGAACATGCGAAAGGGGCCGCCGCCGCAGCAGGCTGCCCGGCCCGCGCCACAGCCGGGCGGCCAGCCCCACGCCGGCGGTCCTGGTCATGCAGGTCCAGGTCCAAATCCCGCTCTCGCGGGTCCTGCGCCGCGCAATGCCGGCGGTCCGCCGCCCGGACGCAATTATGCCAGGGGTCCCGCGCCGGCGCGCGATTGGGGCGGACACGCCTATCGCGGCCATCTTGCCTGGGATGGCGGACGCTGGCGCCACGAAGTCCACAACGGCCGCTCCGGCTGGTGGTGGGATGTGGGCGGCGCGCGGTATTACTATCCGCAGCGGATGGAGGGACCCCCGGCCTACATCTCGGAGGATTATTACGACGACGTGCCCGTGGCCTATGCCCCGCCCGTCGCCTACGAACCGCCGCCGCCTCCGCCGCCGGCCGATCCCGGTGCGAGCGCGCTCGGCGGCGCTATCGTCGGCGGCCTGCTGGGCGGCCTGATATCGGGCAACGCCTCGGGAGCGGCCGCAGGCGCTGTGATCGGCGGTGCCACCGGGGCGATAGCCGGCGCGACGGCTGCTTCGCGCCCCGGCTACTATCTGGCCCAGGGCAATTGCTACTACCGCTATCCGAGCGGCCAGTATGTGCAGGCCGATCCCCGGGCGTGTTACTGAGCGCTCCAGGCGAGAGCTGAAGCGAAGAGGCGGGCGAAAAGTCCGCCTCTTTTCGTTTTTGCGTTGGCCTTCGGCTGGCCGGGAATTGATTCAACGGCGATCGCCCCGCGCGTCAGGACACCAGCCAGCTGAAGAACGCGATCGCGGCCCAGACCAGGCCTGCGATCCAGGCCAGCATCACGATGCCGATGGTCGCAAGATAAGCTATGCCGAGCGGGTCGGATCTTTCGCGTCGCGTCGGGACGGCAATTTCGGCTGCGGCTTCTTGCGTCATGACGGGAATATCTCCCAAGCCTTCTCGCTCTCTGGGAGCGCTGAGGACTGTTTAGCGGAGACGCCGGGCGCCGGCTGTGACGCACTTCACAGATCGTTACGTATGAAGCCCACAATCGGGGCGGGTCGTTCGCCACATGCGTGAGCTGGATCGCGTCGCAAATCCGTATCGGGAGGGATTAACCCCGCAATCATACGGACGAAATTGCCACGCGCTTGTCCAGATCGTCCGGCTAGAATTGGCTTCATGTGTACCAAGTACGATCCACAGCATGAAGCCGAGGCGGCGATGAAGCGCGCCGTGGCGGCCGATGGCCCCGATCGGCAACGTCTCATCGAGCTGGCCCTGGCCTGGCATCAACTCGCCCGCGACCGGCGCGAAGAGCGGACGGACTGAGCTCTCAGTCTTACGACAATACCCGTATTCACAGAAAAACCCCGTGCTCGGGGGGACGAGCACGAGGTTCTCGAGAGCCGATCGGGGCTGGCAAATCGGCACCACTTGACAGCGAACGCGCTGATCGCAGGCTCGTTCCGCACTCCTCAATTCTTTTCGCGCAAGCTCAATGAAGGGCGGTCAGGCGAGGGCCGTCGTGCCGATGGAACGTCGGTTCCCCGCCGGCGTTGAGCTGCTATGACCGATCCCGAGTTGCGCGCAGAGTCCTTCGAGATTGCCTGGAAATATCTCGACCAATCCGGCCAGCTTACCGGCGAGCGCAGGGACGCGGCGCGATTCATCCTGAACAGGATCGACCGCATGATGCGGGGTGGCGAAAGGCGACGATTGCTGCTGTCCAACGCTGCAATCGACGCCTTCCGGTTGAGGCCCGTGCTCGTGACGCTCGACGCCTGACGCGAGCCGCCGAAATGCTACGTTAAGACTCGTTCGGACGACGATCTTCCGGTCGCGATTCGTTTCGGGGAACGAAGCGGAGCAGGACCGTGAACAAACAAAAAGTCCCCGAGGCGACTTGCTGGCTCAGGCTGCTTCCGACCTCGGCACCGCGTCGGCATTGACCGAAAGCTTCACGACGTCGCCTTCGACGGCACCCACATATTTCGTATCAATGTAATGATGATGGTCCTTGTGACCTTCCGGGCTGTCCTTCCGCGTCAGCTTGATGCGATTGCCCTCGACGCGGTCGACAGTGCCGACAGGTGCGCCGTCCTTGCCGATGATCTTCATGTGCTCTCTGATCTCGCTCATGATGTTCTCCCTGTGAAGTGTCAACGGCGAGGACCGGTCTTCGTTGCAAGGATGAGCGCGGCCGATTGTTTGGAGCCAATGCGTTCGCCGAATGTTGAAGGGCAGTCGCAATTGCCAAGACCATCCTCATCAAGATTCGCATGGAGACCTCCGAGGCCTATCTCGAACGAAAGCACAGGGAAATCGGGCTGCTGAACGATTGCCTGAGGAGCCCGCTGCATTTGGCTCGGCCGCAATCGGTCGACGAGGTCGTGGACTCCAAGTTTCAGCTCGCCGCCGCGCTACGCGCGGAGCATGCGCTGCAGGACTGGAAGGCGACGGAGACCGCCTGGTCGCACGCGGCGTCTCCCACCAGCGGTCCGTTCGCGTTCAGCTACGATTATCAGCGCGCTGACCTCAAGGTGCGCGGTCCCTCGTTTTATGACCTCGAGCGGTGCTGCGCGAGCGAGGCGATCTATACCGCGTCCGGCATGGCCGCGATCGCCGCGCTGCTGCTCGCGTCCGCACGGATCATCGGCAAGGCAGACGTCGTGGTGCTGCCGGGCACCTACGGCGAGACACTGGAGCTGATCGAGAGCCTCGTTCCCGATTTGCGGCTTGTCACCGCCAGAATCCCGCTGGACGAAGCGTTTGCTGAGGCAGCCTCGCGACGGCTTCTCCTGCTGGATTCATGCGCTCCTGCCGGGGCGTTCGAGGCGGCTTTGCGTTGCGACGGTTCGGGGCTCGACCTGTTGATTTTCGACACGACATGTTTCGCCGGCAGATCGGGGCGCATCCGGCGCGTCCTGAGATGGGCCGCGCAATGGGACATTCCCGTCGTGTTGGTGCGAAGCCACAACAAGCTGGATTCGCTCGGGGTGGAATACGGCCGGCTCGGCTCTGCCGTGTTCGTGCATTGGGGCCGGAAGGATCTCAAGGCAGGCCAGTTGCTGTCCGAAAGCCTGGCGGGGGAAACCCGCAATGCCGTCCGGCTTCTGGGTGGCGCGGCGTTGCCGGCGCACTTCCCGCCATTCGTGGGCTCAGAGGTCTATTGGGCCCTGACGAAAAGGCGCGTCGCGGCGATCCTGCGCAACGGTCGCCACACGGCGCGATATTTTGCCTCCGAACTCGCTTCGCTCTCGGCCGAGCTGCATTTCACCCACGGCCTCTATGTCACGCTTCGCGGCAGGCGCGCCCTCGATGAGGCGACCGCGCGGCAGGCCGCCGAAGACATGAGCCGCGACCTGAACGCCAAAGGCTTCCCCATTCGCCACGCCGGCAGTTTTGGTTTCGATTTCGCGGCGACCGAGTGGTTTCACGACGCGACTACTGATCGGTACAGCGTCCGGGTGGCGGTGCCGGATCTGCCGACCGAGTCGTGGAAGGATCTCGCGGCGGCGATTGCCGGGTGGTGGGCGCGACATCAGGGCGACACTGAAGGGTGAGTACGGTGCAAGGCCATGACAGAGCGACCGAAAGCGTTTCCTTACAGGGAATGCACGTGGCATGTGTCAGACGAACAGTCCCAGCAATGGCTTGCGGTGCTTGAAAAGACGGGTGCAGCCAACGTCCGAGCGCGCCTAGCCCAGACCGACGCGGCATCCGCAGGAGCGATTGCGATCGGAACCGCGCCCGTCATGACGATCGGGTTCGCCCAGGAATGGCTGAACTGGAAAGATAATCAAAAATCCGAGGCGGATATCGAACGGCACGAGCGGCAGATCTGGTGGACTCGGACCGCGGCAATCGCCGCATCGGTCGCCGCATTGAGCGCACTGTTCGGCTGGATTTGGACGATCTTCATCCGGGGGAATAATGGCCTGTAACAAACATGATTGCTACGTTGCGCACACATCCGCGAGACGAGAGCGGCGACAAACTGCGCTGGTTCAATCGATCGCCAGGCATTCTTCCAGGGCCGGCTTCTGGTGGCCGCGACGCGTCCATGCCTGAACGGCGAAGGCGAGTTGATGCTGGCTGGCCGCCGCGTCCGCGATGGAAGCCCGCGCCGTCGCGATGGGCTTAGCGATGACGCCGGAGTTCACGATTCCCGCGTCAACTGCCAGGAACGATATTGCCACAATCGCCACCGCAGACGCGATAGCCATTCTCGTCAAGTCGGATAGTGGCATCGAAGTCCTTATCGGGCGCACGTCGCTCGGCGGATAGATAGGGCTCGCTTGCCCGGATCAAAGCCCGGACCGAGGCGACCCACGCGTTCGTGAAGGACGGTGGATTCTGCAGGCGCGCATCGTAGACTGGACCCACGATCAACGCTTTAGACTGAAAATGGCGATCCCGGCAGGAATCGAACCTGCAACCCTCAGAGTAGAAATCTGATGCTCTATCCAGTTGAGCTACGGGACCGTCTTGAGCCGCCCTGGTTGGGGGCCGGCTGTTCATCTACCATGCCATTATGAAAAATATCGTCTTTCGCCAAGCCTGAACCGAACCGTTTTCCTCGGAGCCGCGACAAAGCGGAACGGTGGGGTGTCGGGGTGCCGGGTTGAGCGGCAGCGGACTGGACGATGGATCACATCGCCGGGAACGCTGGAAAGCTTCCGGGACACGGCCGCCGGACGACTGGTCGGGTATTGCTGCGCCATCAGGACGGCGTGCGCGGCGGTAGCTTGATCGGTCTCCTCTGGGCCTGCCTTGTCATGGCGAATGCGACGATTTGCACCTTTGGTTCCATCGCCTTGAGTCCGTCACCTTTCCGCGCATTTCATGCGACAAGCGGCGTTCGTCCGCGATTTCCGGGAGTCCATCCATGATCGGTCTTGTTCGCGCCGTCGCACTCTGCGCCACGCTGGCGTTCGGCCTTAGCGTAGCGCAGGCCGCCGACAAAGCCTTCAAGCGCGACGATCTCGCCGATTCCGCGATCAAGCTGGAGGCGCAGATCAAGGGCGAGGCGGGGCCGGTCGCCAAGTCCGGCGCAAGCTTGCGCACCGACGCCGATGCTGCCTTCCGGCGCAACGACTACCGCACCGGCCTGTCGGTGCTCGGCCAGATCGCGGCGACCACGCCGGAGGACGCCGGCAACTGGCTGCGGCTGGCGAAAGTCATCTTCCAGATATCGCCGAAGAGTTCGAGCGAGCAAACGTTCCTGCTGGAGCGCGCCTCGACTGCCGCCTACATCGCCTACCAGCGCGCCGGGAATGCGGGCGAAGAGGCCGACGCGCTCGCGGTGCTCGGCAAGTCGCTGTCCGAACGCAAGCTGTGGCGGCCGGCGCTGGATGCGCTGCGGCTGTCTCTCGACATGCGCGAGGTCGCCGACGTCCGCGGCCAATATGAGAAGATGCGCGACGAGCACGGTTTTCGACTGCTCGATTACACCGTGGACTCGGACTCCGCCAGTCCACGCGCCTGCTTCCAGTTCTCGGAGGAGCTGGCAAAACGCACCGATTTCGCGCCGTACCTCGCGCTGGCGGGCCAGGACAAGCCGGCTTTGTCGGCCGAGGGCAAGCAGCTCTGCGTCGATGGGCTGAAGCACGGCGAGCGCTACAACATCAATCTGCGCGCCGGCCTGCCGTCCACCGTGAAGGAAGGCCTGCCGAAATCGGCCGAGTTCAACGTCTATGTGCGCGACCGCAAGCCATTCGTGCGCTTCACCAGTCGCGCCTATGTGCTGCCGAGGACGGGCCAGCGCGGCATTCCCGTCGTCAGCGTCAACACGCCAGCCGTCAACATCAACGTGTTCCGGATCGGCGACCGCAACCTGATCAACACGGTGGTCGACAGCGATTTTCAGAAGACGCTGTCGAAATACCAGCTCAGCGATCTCGGCGGCGAGCGCGGCGTCAAAGTTTGGACCGGCGAGCTTGCGACCGCGATGACGTTGAACCAGGACGTCACCACGGCATTCCCGGTCGACCAGGCGCTGGGCGAACTCCAGCCCGGCGTCTATGTCATGACGGCCGCGGCCAAGGGACCGGGCTCGGACGACGACTACCAGCTTGCCACCCAATGGTTCATCGTCTCCGATCTCGGCGTCACGGCCTATTCCGGCAATGACGGCATCCATGTCTTCGTGAATTCGCTGGCCTCGACCGATCCGGTCGGCAAGGCCGAGGTGCGGCTGGTCGCGCGCAACAACGAGATTTTGGCCACCCGCAAGACCGATGAGAGCGGCCATTTGCTGTTCGAGGCGGGGCTTGCGCGCGGCGAGGGCGGCCTGTCGCCGGCGATGCTCACCGTGACCGGCGAGAAGGCCGACTATGCCTTCCTCAGCCTCAAATCCTCCGCCTTCGACCTGTCGGATCGTGGCGTTTCGGGCAGGGCCGTGCCTGCGGGCGCCGATGCCTTCGTCTATGCCGAGCGCGGCGTCTACCGCTCCAGCGAGACCGTCTATCTGACCGCGCTGTTGCGCGACGGGCAGGGCAATGCCGTCACCGGCGGGCCGATGACGCTGGTGATCGAGCGCCCCGATGGCGTCGAATACCGCCGCGCCGTGCTGGCCGACCAGGGCGCCGGCGGGCGCACCTTGTCCGTGCCGCTCAACTCGGCCGTCCCGACCGGTACCTGGCGGGTGCGCGCCTTCACCGATCCGAAGGGCTCTTCGGTCGGCGAGACCACCTTCATGGTCGAGGACTACGTCCCTGATCGGATCGAATTCGACTTGTCCGCCAAGGACAAGCTGATCAAAGCTAACGCTCCAGTGGAGCTTAAGGCGGACGGCCATTTCCTCTATGGCGCGCCGGCCTCGGGGCTGGCGCTCGAAGGCGACATGCTGGTCGCGCCCGCGTCCGAGCGACCGGGTTTCGCCGGTTACCAGTTCGGCGTCGCCGACGAGGAGACCACCTCAAACGAGCGCACGCCGCTGGAAAACCTGCCGGAAGCTGACGCCAATGGCGTTGCGACCTTCCCGGTCACGCTCGACAAGCAGCCGGCCTCGACGCGGCCGCAGGAGGCGCAAATCTTCGTCCGCATGGTCGAGACTGGCGGCCGTGCCGTGGAGCGTAAGATCGTGCTGCCGGTCGCGCCTGCTGCCGCCATGATCGGTATCAAGCCGCTGTTCGGCGACAAGAACGTCGCCGAGGGTGACAAGGCCGAGTTCGATGTCGTGTTCGTCTCGCCCGAGGGTGAGAGGCTTCGCCGCGACGGCCTGCGCTACGAGCTCCTGAAGATGGAGTCGCGCTACCAATGGTATCGCCAGAGCAATTACTGGGAGTACGAGCCGGTCAAATCGACCTCGCGCGTCTCTGACGGCGACGTGACCGTCGCCGCGGACAAGCCGTCGCGGATTTCGTTGACCCCAAAGCCCGGCCGCTACCGGTTGGACGTGAAGTCGAACGACGCCGACGGACCCGTGACCTCGGTACAGTTCGACGTCGGCTGGTATTCCGACGGCAGCGCCGACACGCCGGACCTTCTGGAGACATCGATCGACAAGCCGCAATACGCCTCGGGCGACACCATGACCGTGTCGGTCAACGTCCGCAGCGCCGGCAAGCTGACCGTCAACGTGCTCGGCGATCGCCTGCTGACGACGCAGACCATCGACGTCAAGGAAGGCACCGCGCAGGTGAAGTTCCCGGTCGGCAAGGACTGGGGCACCGGCGCCTATGTGGTGGCGACGCTGCGCCGGCCGCTCGATGCGACCGCGCAACGCATGCCGGGCCGGGCCATCGGACTCAAATGGTTCGGTATCGACAAGCAGACCCGCACGCTCCAGGTGAAGCTGACGCCGCCGGCACTGATCCGGCCGAATGCAATGTTGAAGATCCCGGTCAAGCTGGACGGGCTCAATCCGGGCGAGGACGCCAAGATCGTGATCGCCGCGGTCGATGTCGGCATCCTCAACCTCACCAATTACAAACCGCCGGCACCGGACGACTACTATCTCGGTCAGCGCCGCCTGAGCGCGGAGATCCGCGATCTCTATGGGCAACTGATCGACGGCATGTCGGGCACGCGCGGGCAGATCAAGTCCGGCGGCGACGCCGGTGCCGCCGAGCTCCAGGGCTCGCCGCCCGCGCAAAAGCCGCTCGCGCTCTATTCGGGCATCGTCACCGTTGCCGCCGACGGCACAGCGGAAGTGAGCTTCGACATTCCGGAGTTCGCCGGCACCGCGCGCGTCATGGCGGTGGCGTGGACCGCGACCAAGCTCGGCCGCGCCAACACCGACGTCGTGATCCGCGATCCCGTGGTCCTGACCACAACCCTGCCGCGCTTCCTGCTCAATGGGGACCACGGCACGGTCAATCTCGAGATCGACAATGTCGAGGGCCAGGCCGGCGATTACGTCATCAATGTGAAGACGGGCGGGCCGGTGAAGATGTCCGGCAATCCCGCGACCACGGTCAAGCTCGCCGCCAAGCAGCGCAATTCGTTCACGCTCGCCATCGACGCGACGGCGGCGGGGCAGGCGACGCTCGACGTCGACATCAGGGGGCCGAACGGCCTGGCGCTGGCGCGCCATTATGCGCTCGACGTCAAGGCGGCGACGCAAGTCCTGGCGCGACGCTCGATCCGGACGCTCGCGAAGGGTGAGAGCCTGACGTTGACCTCGGATATGTTCGCCGATCTCGTGCCGGGCACCGGTAGCGTCTCGGTCTCGGCCAGCCTGTCGACTGCGCTCGATGCGGCGACGATCCTCAAAGCGCTCGACCGCTATCCCTATGGCTGCTCGGAGCAGATCACCAGCCGCGCCATGCCGCTGCTCTATGTCAACGATCTCGCGGCCGGCGCGCATCTGGCCATGGACACCGAGGTCGACCAGCGCATCCGCGACGCCATCGAGCGGCTCTTGGCGCGCCAAGGCTCGAACGGCTCGTTCGGCCTGTGGTCGGCAGGCGGTGACGACGCCTGGCTCGACGCGTATGTGACGGACTTCCTGACCCGCGCCCGCGAAAAGGGATTTGTGGTGCCGGATGTGCTGTTCAAGACCGCGCTGGATCGTATCCGCAACTCCGTCGTCAACGGCAACGAGCCGGAGAAGGACGGCGGCCGCGATCTTGCTTACGGCCTCTACGTGCTCGCGCGGAACGGCGCGGCGCCGATCGGCGACCTCCGCTATCTCGCCGACACCAAGCTCTCCAACCTCGCAACTCCCATCGCGAAGTCGCAGCTCGCGGCCGCGCTCGCGCTGGTCGGTGACCGCAACCGCGCGGAGCGGGTCTACGGCGCAGCGCTCGACAGTCTTGCGCCAAAACCCGTGCTGGAGTTCGGCCGCACCGACTACGGTTCGCAGCTCCGAGATGCCGCAGCGCTGGTGTCGCTTGCCAGCGAAGGCAATGCGCCGAAGGCGACGCTGACGCAGGCGGTGTCGCGGGTCGAGACCGCGCGCGGGCTGACGCCCTACACCTCCACGCAGGAGAATGCCTGGCTGGTGCTGGCGGCGCGCGCGCTCGCCAAGGAGAACCTGTCGATGGAGGTCGACGGCCAGCCGGTCAAGACCGCGCTGTACCGCAGCTACAAGGCCGCGACCCTGGAGGGCAAGCCGTTGAAGATCACCAACACCGGCGATGCGCCGGTGCAGGCGGTGGTCTCGGTGTCGGGCTCGCCGGTGACGCCGGAGCCCGCGGCATCGAACGGCTTCAAGATCGAGCGCAGTTTCTTCACGCTCGACGGCAAGCCCGCCGATATCGGCAAGGTCAAGCAGAACGACCGGTTCGCCGTGGTGCTGAAGATCACCGAGGCCAAGCCCGAATACGGCCACATCATGGTGTCCGACTATCTGCCGGCCGGCCTGGAGATCGACAATCCAAAACTGGTGTCGTCGGGCGACAGCGGCACGCTGGGCTGGATCGAGGATGGCGAAGAGCCTGAGGATACCGAGTTCCGCGACGACCGCTTCACGGCGGCCGTCGACCGGGCCTCGGATTCCAAGGCGGTCTTCACGGTGGCCTATGTCGTGCGTGTGGTCTCGCCCGGCAAATACGTGCTGCCGCAGGCCTATGTCGAGGACATGTACAATCCCTCGCGCTACGGCCGCACCGGGACGGGCACGGTTGAGGTGCGGGCGGCGAAGTGAGTAGTCATGGGATGAGCGACAAGGAGCCACATGCTCCGCCGTCATGCCCGGGCAAAAGCGCGAAGCGCGTCTTCGCTCAGATGTCCCGGGCATCCACGGACTTTGGTGCGAGAGGCAAGAACGTGGATGGCCGGGACAAGCCGGGCCATGACGGAGCAAGGGGCGGGGGCCTGCATGTCCTCCGCGCGCTCGCACTCTCGCTCATCCTCGCTATCGTCGGCTTCGTCGCCTGGGTTTACTCCCTCGGTCCGCTGCCTTTCGACGAAGCCCGCCAGGTCTCCACCACCGTCGTCGATCGCAACGGCAAGCTGCTGCGCGCCTATGCGATGGCGGATGGACGCTGGCGGCTGCCGGTCGAGACAAAAACGAACGTCGATCCGACCTATCTGAAGCTGCTGCTCGCCTATGAGGACCAGCGCTTTTACGCACACGACGGCATCGACCCGCTGGCGCTGGGGCGCGCCGCGTTTCAGATTGGGACGCGCGGCCACATTGTCTCGGGCGGCTCGACCATCTCGATGCAGCTCGCGCGGCTGATGGAGCCGCGGCGGCAGCGCTCGCTCTATGCAAAGTTGCGGCAGATCGTGCGTGCGATCGAGATCGAGCGCAGCTTGAGCAAGGAGCAGATCCTCGATCTCTATCTGGCGCTCGCGCCTTACGGAGGCAACCTCGAAGGCATTCGCGCCGCCTCGATCGCCTATCTCGGCAAGGAGCCGAAGCGGTTGTCGCTGGCTGAAGCCGCGTTGCTGGTCGCGCTGCCGCAATCCCCGGAGACCCGCAGGCTCGATCGCCATCCCGATGCGGCGCGCAAAGCGCGTGATCGCGTGCTCGACCGCATGGTCGAGGAGCAACAGATCAGCCTCGATGATGCCAAGCAGGCCAAAGCCGTTCCCGTGCCGAAACTGCGCAAGCCGATGCCGATCCTGGCGCCGCACGCCTCCGATGCGGCGCTTGCGACGGTCAAGGACGCGCCCGTCATCAAGCTGACGCTCGATGCCAACCTGCAGAAGGTGCTGGAGCCGCTGGCGCGCGACCGTGCCATTGCGCTGGGACCGAACATCTCGGTCGGCATCATCGTCGTCGACAATGAGAGCGGCGACGTGCTCGCGCGGGTCGGCTCGGCGGATTATTTCGACGAGCGCCGGGCAGGGCAGGTCGACATGACCCGCGCGGTCCGCTCGCCGGGCTCGACGCTGAAACCGTTCATCTACGGGCTCGCCTTCGAGGACGGCTTCGTTCACCCCGACAGTCTGATCGACGATCGGCCCGTGCGCTTCGGCTCCTACACGCCGGAAAATTTCGACATGACGTTCCAGGGCACGGTGCCGGTGAAGAAGGCGCTGCAGCTGTCGCTGAACGTGCCCGCGATCGTCCTGCTCGACCGCGTCGGCGCGAGCCGGCTGGCCTCGCGGCTGCGCCAGGCTGGTGGCAATCTGGTGCTGCCCAAGGACGAGGCGCCCGGACTTGCCATGGGCCTTGGCGGCGTCGGCGTGACGCTGCAGGACCTCGCCCAGCTCTATGCGGGCTTCGCCCGGCTCGGCACCACCAAGCCGCTGCGCGAGATCATGAGCGACAGGGACGACCGCGAGCCGCTGCGGCTGCTCGATCAGGTCGCGGCCTGGCAGGTCGGCAACGTGCTGCTCGGTACCCCGCCGCCGGAGAACGCGGCCCACAACCGCATCGCCTTCAAGACCGGCACCTCCTATGGCTACCGCGACGCCTGGTCGATGGGCTTCGACGGGCGCATGACCATCGGCGTCTGGGTCGGCCGGCCCGATGGCGCACCGGTTCCGGGCCTGATCGGGCGTGTCGCCGCCGCGCCGATCCTGTTCGACGCCTTCGCCCGCACCGGCAAGACGCTCCTGCCGTTGCCGAAGCCGCCGAAAGGAACTCTCGTTGCCAGCAACGCCAAGCTGCCATTGCCCTTGAGGCGGTTCCGCCCGGTCGGGGATCTGGTGCGGACCGGGGGCGAGCAGGCTCTGCACATTCAGTTCCCGCTGAACGGCTCTCGGATCGACGTCGATCGCTCAGGTGGCGAAGGGGGCGCAGCCATGCCGGTCAAAGTCGCCGGCGGCGTCCTGCCCATGACGGTCATGGTTAACGGAACGGCGCAGGGTGAGATCGACGGACGACGCCAGCGGCTGATCGATCCGCCCGGTCCCGGCTTTGCGCGGCTGACCGTCATCGACGCCACGGGCGCCGCGGACACAGTTGTCATTCGAATTCAATGACCCTGCCTCAAGCGGTTGTGGCGATGGCGGTTTCAGCGTAAGCGGAACCGATGGCCGAGACCTACCCAACACCCCGTTTTGGAGCTCCCCACGAGCCGAAATCCCCGGTGAATCCGGGCAGCCGGCTCGTGTCCATGTTCGACATCGCCACGGCCAGCCACGTCCGCGCGGTCGCCTTCCTGCTGCTGTGCGCGCTGCTGCTATTCCTGCCGGGCTTCTTCACAATTCCGCCTGTCGATCGCGACGAGGCGCGCTTTGCGCAGGCGACCAAGCAGATGGTCGAGAGCGGCGATTATGTCGACATCCGCTTCCAGGAAGACGTCCGCTACAAGAAGCCGGTCGGCATCTACTGGCTGCAATCGGCCGCGGTCGAGACGGCATCGGCGCTCGGTCTGCCGCGGGCCGAACTGCGCATCTGGGTCTACCGGCTCCCGTCGCTGATCGGCGCGATCGGCGCAGTGCTCATGACCTATTGGGCGGCGCTCGGCTTCGTCACGCGGCGCGCCGCGGTGCTTGCGGCACTTCTGATGTGCGCCTCCGTGCTGCTCGGCGTCGAGGCGCGGCTTGCCAAGACCGACGCCATGCTGCTGTTCTGCGTGGTCGCCGCGATGGGCGCAATGGCACGGGCGTATCTGTCGTGGCAGCGCGCCGAGGACGAGACGCATCCGCCCTGGAGCTGGCCCGCGATCTTCTGGACGGCTCTCGCCGTCGGCATCCTGATCAAGGGCCCGCTGATCCTGATGTTCGCGGGCCTGACCATCGTCGCGCTCGCGATCCAGGACCGCGATGCCTCCTGGCTATGGAAGCTGCGCCCGCTCTGGGGCCTGATGTGGATGCTGGTGCTGGTGCTGCCCTGGTTCGTCGCGATCTTCTGGCGCGCGGGCGATGCCTTCTTCGCCGATTCCGTCGGCGGCGACATGCTGAGCAAGTTGGGCGCTCAGGAATCTCACGGCGCGCCGCCCGGACTGTACCTGGTGCTGTTCTGGATCACGTTCTGGCCCGGCGCGCCGCTCGCGGCGATGGCGGCGCCCGCGGTCTGGCGCGCGCGGCGCGAGCCCGGCGCGCAATTCCTGTTGGCTTGGCTGGTCCCGTCCTGGATCGTCTTCGAGGTGGTGCTGACCAAGCTGCCGCATTACGTGCTGCCGCTGTACCCTGCGATCGCGATCCTCACCGCGGGCGCGCTCGAGCGGCGGGTGCTGTCCTGGTCTTGGCTGATGCGCGGCTCGGCCTGGTGGTTCGCGATCCCCGTTGGCGGCTCGATCATCGCGGTCGTCGGCGCGGTGATGCTGACGCGGCAGCCTGCTTTCGTGGCCTGGCCGTTCATCGCGGCCTCGCTGATTTTCGGCCTGTTCGCCTGGTGGCTTCACGACAACAATCACGCCGAGCGCTCGCTGCTCAACGCGCTGGTCGCAGCCCTGATGCTTGCGGTGACGGTCTACGGCATCGTGCTGCCGTCGCTGACGCCGCTGTTTCCGAGCATCGAGATCGCACGCGCGCTTCGCAACGTCACCTGCGTCGGCCCGAAGGCGGCCGCGGCCGGCTATCACGAGCCGAGCCTCGTCTTCCTGACGGGTACGCAGACAGTGCTCACCGACGGTTCGGGTGCCGCGGATTTCCTGCGGCAAGGGAGCTGCCGTTTCGCGCTGATCGAGCAGCGTTCGGAGCGTGGCTTCGTGCAGCGCGCCGAGGCGATCGGGCTGCGCTACAAGGTCGGCACGCGCATCGACGGCTACAATTTCTCGCAAGGGCGTGCGATCTCGATCTCGATCTTCCGCTCGGAAGGCACCGAGTAGGATGTCGGCACCATCCGACATCGCGCCGCGCGCGAGCTATCCCGCGCAATTGCTCACGTTGTCGGGGCGCGCCCTGGCGCAGCTCGTGCGCTCGCCCTCGCATTCGCGTCGCGCCGAGGCCGCGCGAAAGCTGGCGCGGCATTCGCTGTGGCTCAGTGCGGCAGGTGCAGCCCTGGTCATCGCGCTGATGGTCGCGTTCGACCTGACCGAGATCCAGCTGATGCCGGCGCGTGGCACGCCCGGTCTGTGGCCGATCCGCATCCTCACCGATTTCGGCAAGGACGAGTATGTGCTCTCGGTGCTCGGGGGCGCTCTGGTAGTGCTGGCGCTGGTTGCGGCGGGATTGCACGGCACGAGCCGCGCATTGTTGCTCGGCCTCGGCACGCGGCTGCAGTTCATGTTTCTGTCTGTTGCCGTGCCCGTATTCGTCGCCGAGATCCTGAAATATCTCATCGGTCGCGGACGTCCGTTCGTCGGCGGCAAGGCCAATCCCTTTAACTTCATCCCGTTCGAGGGGACCGGGGCCTATGCCAGCCTGCCGTCGGGGCATGCGGTGACGGCGTTCGCGCTGGCGTTTGCGGTCTCGGCGCTGTGGCCGCGCCTGCGCGTGTTCATGTTCACTTACGCGATCGTGATCCTGCTGACGCGCCTGGTGCTGCTCGCGCACCACCCGAGTGACGTGGTGGCCGGCGCCCTGGTCGGCATGGTCGGAGCCATGGCGGTGCGGTACTGGTTCGCGGCCCGCAAGCTCGGCTTTGCCATCCGTGCCGACGGCACCATTGTGCCTCTTGCGGGGGCGGTCTCGGGCCGCCTCAAAAGGGTTGCCCACGGGGCATCCGCCCCATAAAAGCGGCTGCCTGCCGGGACCGCCGGTTCCCGAGCCAAGCCCATTCCAACCACGAGCTTCGATTTGTCGTCCCAGCCTTCGGTTTTCCAGCCCTCGGTTTCCATCGTCGTTCCCGTGCGCAACGAAGCCGACAACATCGTGCCGCTAATCGAGGAGATCGGCGCGGCGCTCGACGGCCGCTGGGCCTATGAGATCATCTACGTCAATGACGGTTCGACCGACGCGACCGGCGAACGGCTCGGCGCGGTCATGAAGCAGCGGGACAATCTGCGCCAGCTGCGCCATGCCAAATCAGGCGGCCAATCCGCGGCCGTGCGCAGCGGCGTGCGTGCGGCACGCGGCGCGATCGTGGCGACGCTCGACGGCGACGGCCAGAACAATCCGGCTTTCCTGCCGGACTTGATTTCGGCCGTCGAGAACGGAAGCAAGGTCGGACTTGCGGCCGGACAACGCGTCGGCCGCAAGGATACCGGCTTCAAGAAATTCCAGTCGCGCGTGGCCAACGGCGTCCGCAACGCGATCCTGAAGGACGGTACGCGCGACACCGGCTGCGGTCTGAAGGCGTTCCGGCGCGAGGTATTCCTGATGATGCCCTATTTCGACGGGCTGCATCGCTTCCTGCCGGCACTGGTGCGCCGCGAGGGCTACGAGATCGCCTATGTCGACGTGATCGACCGGCCGCGCCGCTCCGGCGTCTCAAACTACGGTTTCTTCGACCGGCTGTGGATCGGCATCATGGATCTCGTCGGCGTGTGGTGGCTGATCCGCCGCAAGAAGCCGACGCCGGATGTGACTGAGGTGACGGCATGATCATCCAATACGGTCAGGCGCTGAGCAATTATTTCTACGACGTATTCGTGGCCAAGTTCGACTTCTGGCTCGCGTTCGGCCTCGTCGCGCAGCTGTTCTTCACGGCGCGCTTCCTGGTGCAGTGGATCGCGAGCGAGCGCGCCGGCAACAGCGTGGTGCCGATGGCGTTCTGGTTCTGCTCGATGGGCGGCGGGCTGATGACGCTGGTCTACGGCGTCGTCAAGCGCGAGCCTGTCATCATCCTCGGCCAGGCGCTCGCGACCATCATCTATATCCGCAACATCATGCTGATCGTGAAGAACCGCGGCCGCGCGTCAAAGACGCTGGAGCGCTGATCCAAGGCGACTAGCGCGGCAGCGCTGACGCCGCGCCTGTTGCGGGCAGGGCGGCGGTCTCCGCTTCGTGCCTGCGATGGGGCTCGCCGGCCGCGTCGAGCACGGGATAGGCGACGGAGCAGATATGCGAGTGGATGCGGCGCAGGTCCCGCAGCACGTCCAGATGCAGCGACGTGGTTTCGATGGTCTCGGGGCGGCCCTCGCGCAGGCGATCGAGGTGGCGCTCGACGGCGGCAAGCTCGGTGTTGCGTAGCGCCGTCTTCTCCACCAGCAGCTTGCGGGCCTCGTTGGCGTCGCCCGACATGAAGACGCCGAAGGCGATGCGCAGCGAATCCATCGTGCGCTTGTGGAAGGCGGCGAGCTCCTCGGCGCCCTCGGGCGAGAACTGGAAGCGGCGCTTGATCTTCTTGGTCGCGAGCTCGCTCAGACTCTTGTCGATGATGTCGCCGATATGTTCCAGATTGATGGCGAAGGAGATGATCTCCATGGCGCGCCGGCCCTCGCTCTCGTCGAGGCTGCCCCGCATGAGTTTGGTCACGTAGAGCTTGATGGCTTCGTCGAGGCCGTCGACGATGTTGTCCATCTTCGAGACCTGGTCGACCAGCGCACGGTCGCCGCTCATCATCGCCGCCATCACCTTGCGCAGCATGATTTCGACGAGGTCGCCCATGCGCAGGGTTTCGCGGCCGGCATCGGCCAGCGCCAGCGACGGCGATTCCAGCGCGGTCTCGTCGAGATAGCGCGGCCGGGCCGGATCGGCCTCCTGAACACGATCGGGCAGGAGCCGGGTCAACAGGCGCGACATGGTGTCGAGCAGGCCGATGAAGATAATGGCCGTGCCGACGTTGAAGGCGATATGAAACGCCGCCGTCATCCTGGCCAGATCAGGCTGCCAGGCGTGCATGTGTTCGGCGATCGAGCCCAGGAAGGGCAGGACCAGGGCGATCCCGATCACGCGGTTGACGAGATTGCCCACCGGCAGGCGATAGCTGGCGGGATCGTCACGCTTGGCGCCTTCGAATACGGGATTGATGGCGCTGCCGAGATTGGCGCCAAGCACCAATGCGAGCGCCGCGTAAGGCGAGATGAACTGCGAATAGGCCAGCGACATGATCAGCAGCACGCTGGCGACGCTCGAATGCACCGCCCAGGTGACGAGCGCTGCGATCACGATGCACAGAATGGGATCCCCCGTGATGGAGGACATCATGACTCGGACGCCCGGTGCGTTCTCGGCCGGCGCCAGCGTGTCGAGCAGGATGTGCAGCGACAGCAGCATCAGTCCGAGGCCGATCAAGACGCGGCCGACATCCTTGATCCGCGAGCGCGGACCGGCGCGGAAGGCGACCAGTCCGAGCACGAACAGGACCGGCGCCACAGCGGCGATGTTGAACGACAGCAGCTGCACGATCAACGTCGTGCCGACATTGGCGCCGAGCATGATGGCGAGCGCGGTGACCAGGCTGAGCAGGCCCTCGGCTGCGAACGAGCTCGTGAGCAGCGCGGTCGCGGTGCTGCTCTGGAGCAGCGCCGTCAGCCCGAGACCGGCGGCGAACGCGTTGAAGCGGTTTCCAAGCGCCTTGCCGAGCAGCCGTCGCAGGTCCGGGCCAAAGGCACGCAGAATCCCGCTGTGGACCATGTGCAGGCCCCACAGCAACAGCGCCACGCCGCCCATCAGATCGAGCAGTACCAACGTTCCCATGCTCCGTGTCCGGATTGGAGTCGATTGGTGAGGCTAGCGCCAAATGCTTGAGGTTCAAACCATTTGTTGGCGCAGCCGCGTCAACGTTTGCAGCGGCCACGCGTTCCTGCGGCGCGCGTTGGCGCGTCCGCAGGCGCGGTGCCTTGCGAGTAGGCTCACATTGCTGCCTTGAGGGCAGCGAAGCCGCGATCGAGGTCGGCCTTGAGGTCGTCGGCGCTTTCGAGCCCGATATGCAGACGCAGCGTCGGGCCGCCCGGCGCCCACTTGGTCGCGGTGCGATAGCCGTCGCAGTCGAAAGGAATCGCAAGGCTCTCGAAGCCACCCCAGGAGAAGCCCATGCCGAACAGTTTGAGCGTGTCGAGCATGGTGTCGACCGCCTTCTGCGGCGCCGGCTTCAAGACGATGCTGAACAGGCCCGACGCGCCCGTGAAGTCGCGCTTCCAGATCGCATGACCCGGATCGGTCTCGAGCCCCGGATGCAGCACGCGCGCGACCTCGGGCCGGCCGGCGAGCCAGCGCGCCATGTCGAGGCCAGAACGATGATGCTGCGCGAGGCGCACCGACAGCGTGCGCAGGCCGCGCAGCGCGAGGAAGACGTCATCGGGACCGGCGCAGACGCCGAGCAGGCGGATACCTTCGGCGATCTGCGGCCAGGCCTTGGCATTAGCCGAGATGGTGCCGAACATGATGTCGGAATGGCCGCCGATATATTTGGTAGCGGCCTGCATGCTGATGTCGACGCCCTGTTCGAGCGAGCGGTGATAGAGCGGCGTCGCCCAGGTGTTGTCGTCGATGACGAGCGCGCCGCGCGCATGCGCGACCTCGGCGATGGCGCGGATGTCGGGCATCTCGAAAGACTGCGAGCCGGGCGCCTCGACCAGCACGGCGCTCGTGTTGGGCCTGAACAGCTTGTCGATGCCGGCGCCGATCATCGGATCGAAGTAGGTGGTCTCGACGCCGTAGCGGGTGAGCATGCCGTTGCAGAAATTGCGCGAGGGCCGATAGACGTTGTCGCAGACCAGGATGTGGTCGCCGGCCTTCAGCACCGAGAGCAGGGTGGTGGAGATCGCCGACAGCCCCGACGGTACGATGCCGACGCCGGCGCATTGCGGCCCCTCGAGCGCCATCAGGGTCTCCTGGAAGGCCTTGGTGGTGGGGGAACCGTGGCGGCCATAGGTGAACTCGCCGCGATGGGCGTGCAGGGCCTCGGCGGTTGGATAGAGCACGGTCGAGCCGTGGAAGACGGGCGGGTTGACGAACCCCTTCTGCGCCTTGGTGTCGCGGCCGGAGGTGACCAGCCGGGTCTCGGCGTGCTGCTCGGAGGGGTCTGAGGAATCCATGCGTCTGCTTTCAAAAGCGCGTTTCCATCAGGCGCGCTGCGCCCGCGGGCTGGCCGAAAGGCCGCTGTCGTTAATAACAGAACACAGAAGAGTCCCGTCAACCCCTTGACCCGGCACGCCAGTCGTTCTGTTATCGCAGGTGCTATTCAGTCGCCGCATGTTGAGGGGCCTGCCGCGACCTTCGATCCATCGCTTGACCGGACCATGCGCCACAGCCGTAACGGCGGGCGCTTTCGGCGGGGATTAAGGTAGGGCCTCCCGGGATCGGCGGGTGATCGGCAAGGTTTTCCAGCATGACTCTTGCAAGGCTGGTCTTGATACGGCTAGCCCCGGCAGAGACGATCGCAAAGACAACGTTCCTGACCTTGAGACGACTTTGAAAGGCCCAAAGCCCATGAAACGCATAACCCTGGCTCTCACTCTCGCTCTCGCCGCCGGCCTGACTGCCCAAGCCGCCGATGCGCAAACGCTCAAGACCGTCAAGGACCGGGGCATGCTGTCCTGCGGTGTCAGTCAGGGCCTGCCCGGCTTCTCCTCGCCGGACGACAAGGGCAACTGGACCGGGCTTGACGTCGACGTCTGCCGCGCGATCGCCGGGGCGATCTTCAACGATCCGACCAAGGTCAAGTTCGTGCCGCTCTCCGCCAAGGACCGCTTCACGGCGCTGCAATCCGGCGAAGTCGACGTGCTGTCGCGCAACACCACCTGGACCATCTCGCGCGACACCTCGCTCGGCGCCAACTTCACCGGGGTGACCTATTATGACGGGCAGGGCTTCATGGTGAAGAAGTCGCTCAAGGTGAATTCGGCGCTCGAGCTCAACAGCGCCTCGGTCTGCGTCCAGACCGGCACCACCACCGAGCAGAATCTCGCCGACTACTTCAAGGCCAACAACATGAAGTACGAGGTGATCGCGTTCGGCACCAACGACGAAACGGTCAAGGCCTACGAGGCCGGGCGCTGCGACGTCTTCACCACCGACCAGTCGGGTCTGTACGCCAACCGCCTGAAGCTTGCCAATCCCGGCGATCACATGGTGCTCCCGGAAATCATCTCGAAGGAGCCGCTCGGACCGATGGTGCGCCACGGCGACGACCAATGGTTCGACATCGTGAAATGGACGCTGTTTGCCCTGATCACCACCGAAGAGCTCGGCGTGACCGCGAAGAACGTCGACGAGAAGACGAAACAGGAAAATCCGGAGCTGAAGCGCGTCCTGGGTACCGACGGCAATTTCGGTGAACAGCTCGGCCTGAGCAAGGATTGGGTGGTGCGTATCGTGAAGGCCGTCGGCAATTACGGCGAAGTGTTCGACCGCAACGTCGGCGCGGGCTCGCCGCTCGGCATCAGTCGAGGTCTCAACAATCTCTGGAACAAGGGCGGTCTCCAATACGCGCCGCCGATCCGCTGACCCCGCCTGACCCGCGCTCGCGGCGATGAGCATCGAGGCCCGCAAACCCCCGCCCCAGATCGCGCTGAAGATCAGGCGCGTTCTGGGTGGCAAGACAGGCTGGAACGGCATCGCCGTCCAGTTTGCCTTCGCGGCGATCCTGGGCTGGATTGCCTATGAAATCGTCTCCAACGCCCGCGCCAACCTCGAGAACCAGCACATTGCCGCCGGCTTCGGCTTCCTCGCGAACAACGCCGGTTTTGACGTCAATCAGACGCTGATCTCTTATACCGGCTCGGACACGTTCCTGCGCGTGTTTCTGGTCGGGCTCCTCAACACGCTCGTGGTCTCGGTGGTGGGCATCGTCTTTGCCACGGTGATCGGCTTCATTGTCGCGCTGTGCCGGCTGTCACCCAACTGGCTGCTCGCGCGCATTGGCGAAATCTATGTCGAGATCATCCGCAACCTGCCGGTGCTGTTCCAGATCCTGTTCTGGTACTTGGCGGTGCTTGCGGCCTTACCCAATCCACGACAGAGCATTTCGCTGCTCGGCATCGCCTTCGTCAGCAATCGCGGTCTCGTCATTCCCCGCCCGATCGGCGAGAGCGGCTTCGAGGCGTTCCTTGCGGTGCTGGCGTTCGGCATCGTGGCTTCGGTCGCATTGCGCATCCATGCGCGCCGGGCGCTGTTCCAGCGGGGTCACATGATCCGGATCTGGCCCTATGTGCTGGGCCTGCTGTTCGGACTGCCCCTTATCACCATGCTGGTAGCGGGTCTGCCCTTCAGCTTCGAGCTGCCGCAGCTCAAGGGCTTCAATTTCGCCGGTGGGTCGCGGATAATCCCGGAGTTCGTGGCGCTCACGTTGGCCTTGTCGACCTATACGGCTGCCTTCATCGCCGAGATCGTGCGCGCGGGCATCCTCTCCGTCCATAGCGGGCAGATGGAGGCGGGGGCGTCACTGGGCCTGAGCCGCGGCACCACGCTCCGCCTGGTGGTCGTGCCGCAGGCGATGCGCGTCATCGTTCCGCCACTGACCAATCAGTACCTCAATCTCACCAAGAATTCGTCGCTGGCCGTGGCGATCGGCTATCCTGACCTCGTATCCGTGTTCGCCGGCACGTCGCTGAGCCAGACCGGGCAGGCCATCGAGATCATCGCCATGACGATGGGCGTTTATCTCCTGATCTCGCTGATCACCAGCGCCGTCATGAGCGTCTACGGTTGGCGCATCAGCCGGAGTCTCGGCGCATGAGCGATATCACCTCGTCCAGCTTCGTCCGCCAGGATCTTCTCGATGAGCGTCCCGCGCCGGTGAAGACCACGGGCTTCATCGGCCTGGTGCGGACGCGCCTGTTCAACTCGCCGACCAACATCCTGCTCACGATCGTTGGCGCCTTGCTGCTGTGGTTCACCATCATTCCTTCCGTCAGATTCCTGATGGTCGATGCAGTCTGGACCGGCAAGGATCGCACGGCCTGTCTCGCCGAGAACGCCGGCTTTGCGGTCGGCGCCTGCTGGCCTTACATCCAGGCCAAGCTGCCGCAGCTGATCTACGGCTTCTACTCGGAAGCCGAACGCTGGCGGGTCAACCTCACGCTCGTCCTGTCAGTGGTCCTGTTGGTGCCGTTGCTGATTCCGCGGCTGCCGTCGAAAGGTTTGAACGCAGGCCTGTTCTTCTTTGCGTTTCCGGTGGTCGCATTCTTTCTGCTGCATGGCGGCGGCATCAAGGGATTTGGCCTGAGCTGGACCGCTGACCTGCTGCAATTGTTCGACGACAGCATCATCGGCGCCGGGCAGGCTCTGCTAAGTCTCGGCAAGACGTCCGCTGCCGCACCGCTGTTGTGGGCCGTCGGCAATGTCATCGTGCTCGTGGGGACCGCGATTTACTGGCTGATCTTTCCGCTGACCTGGCTGCGTGACCAGCTGCAGGGGACGGGCCAGTCGGTCTGGGCCGATTTCGCCATCACCGCCGCGGTCGTCTCGCTGATCGCCTTCGTTCTCGGCGGCGGCCTCCGCACCGGGGGGCGGGCCCTGACATCCAGCATCGCCACCTTCGTCGCCATCGCAATCGTGATCAAGCTGATGGGGCTCGATCACGGCGGTCTGCCGATCGTGCAGACGAACCTTTGGGGCGGACTTCTGGTGACGCTGGTGGTCTCCGTTACCGGCATCGTCACCTCGTTGCCGATCGGCATTGCGCTGGCGCTTGGCCGCCGCTCGACCATTCCGCTGATCCGGATCTTCTCGATCGCCTTCATCGAGTTCTGGCGCGGCGTGCCGCTGATCACCGTGCTGTTCTTCGCCACCTACATGCTGCCGCTGTTTCTGCCGGGCAATTTCACGGTCGACGGGTTGGTGCGTGCGCTGATTGGAATCTCGTTGTTCACGGGCGCCTATCAGGCCGAGAACGTCCGCGGCGGGCTGGCTGCGATCCCGCGCGGGCAGGGCGAGGCGGCCGCGGCGTTGGGGTTGTCCTGGTGGAAGACGACCTCGCTGATCGTGCTGCCGCAGGCCCTGCGCCACGTCATTCCGAACCTCGTCAACAGCTTCATCTCGCTGTTCAAGGACACTTCGCTGGTCTCGATCGTGGCGCTGTTCGATCTGCTGGGCTCGCTGCGCGCGTCGTTCTCGGATCCGAAATGGTCGTCGCCGTCGACCGCGTTCACCGGGTTCGCGTTCGCCGGGATCATCTACTTCATCTTCTGCTTTGGAATGTCACGCTACTCGCTCTTCGTCGAACACCGCCTCAACGCTCACCGCCGCAACTGATCGAGGTCACCATGTCCGACCCCATCGTCAAGATTTCCGGCCTGAACAAATGGTACGGCGAGTTTCATGTGCTGCGCGACATTGACCTTACGGTCGAGAAGGGCGAGCGTATCGTGATCTGCGGCCCCTCCGGGTCGGGCAAGTCGACGCTGATCCGCTGTATCAATGCGCTCGAGGAGTTTCAGGAAGGCGAGATCGTCGTTGACGGCATCGAGCTCGGGCCGAACCTGAAGCAGGTCGATGCGGTTCGGCGCGAAGTCGGCATGGTGTTCCAGAGCTTCAACCTGTTTCCGCATCTTTCGGTGCTGGACAATTGCACGCTGGCGCCGATCTGGGTGCGCAACATCCCCAAGAAGGACGCCGAGGCGGCGGCGATGAAGTTTCTGGAGCGGGTCAAGATTCCGCACCAGGCCAACAAGTTTCCGGGACAGATGTCCGGCGGTCAACAGCAGCGCGTCGCGATCGCCCGCGCGCTGACGATGAACCCGAAGGTGATGCTGTTCGACGAGCCGACCTCGGCGCTCGACCCTGAAATGGTCAAGGAGGTGCTGGATACCATGGTCGACCTCGCCGAGGAGGGCATGACCATGCTGGTCGTCACCCACGAGATGGGCTTTGCCCGCGAGGTCGCCAACCGCGTGGTGTTCATGGACGCGGGCCAGATCATCGAAGCCAACACGCCCAACGAGTTCTTCGCGGCCCCGCAGCACGCCCGCACAAAACTGTTCCTGAGCCAGATCCTGCGCTGAGCACCTGCAATCCTGTGGCGTTGCTGGTCTAATTGACCCGCCAGCTTGGCACCATGCGAATCGGCCAGTCTCTTTTCGGGCCATACTCCGGAGAGAGACTTTGCAGAGCAGCGCCGGCGCGCGCGCATTCCAGAACGCGCGATTGCAAAAGAAATTGAAGAAGCAGGCGGACGCGCTCATGTCCACCGCGGTTCAGGCACTCGGCCAGGGCAGATACGCGGAGGTCGAGACACTCTGCCGCCGGATTCTGACGGAGGTTCCGGATCATTTCGACGCCGCGCACCTGCTCGGCTTGCGCGCGTATGATGGCGGGCGGCTCGAGGAGGCGCAACAATTGCTCGAGTGCGCGACCGCGCTCGATCCGCGTTCGCCCGATGCTCATGGTAATCTCGGGGCAGTGTATTTCAATCTCCAGAAGTTTCAGGACGCTCGCGCATGCCAGGAGAAGGCGATTGCGCTGAAGCCGAATTCTCCGATCGCCTTGACCAATCTCGGCAATACGCTGCTGCACATGGGCCTCGCCGAGCAGGCTATCGAGCTGCACGAACGCGCTATCAGGCTGAAGCCGGACTATGCCGATGCATTTTGCAATCGTGGCATGGCGGAGCTGATCGAAGGCCAGTTCCAGCGCGCCAAGGAGAGTTTCGATCGCGCCCTCGCGTTTCAGCCGCGTCACGCGGAAGCGATCGCCGGCAGGGGCATGGTGTGCATCGAGCTCCGGCACTACGAAGAGGCGGCCGCAGCCGTCGCGGCAGGGCTCGCGATCAAGCCGGATTCGCCGAAGATTCTGGCGCAGCGCGGACGGCTCAATCTCGATCTGTCGCGGCTGGAGCAGGCGCTCGCGGATTTCGATGCGGCGCTGGCGCTTTCACCGAGGCTCGAAGTGGCCTTGCAGGGAAAGGCGCAAGTCAACATTCTCAAGGGCAACACGGCCGGGGCGATTGCGGCGGTCAAGACGTTGCTCGAGGAAAATCCGCGGTCCGACATCGGAATTGCGCTTCTGGCTTCCTGCTATGCCAGCCAGGGAGACATTGCGACGGCGCTCGAACATCTCGATGCGGGGCTGGCAATTGCGCCTGATTATGCGGACTTGATCGGGCGCAAGATATTCTTCCTGGACTATCTCCCGGAGGCCGATTTCGCGGTTCAGCAGGCTGCGCGAAAACAATGGTGGGACGCGATCGGCGCCAAATTGCCGCAAAGGGCGTTGTCGCCCAACAAGCTTGATCCGGACAAGCGGATTTTGATCGGATATGTCGCGTCCGAATTCAGGAACCACTCGGCAGCGTTCACCCTGTTGCCGGTGCTGCGCCATCATGATCACGCCAGGTTCGAGATCGTCTGCTATTCGTGTTCGCCGGGAAGAGATGAGATGACGGACGAGTTCAAGTCGATGGCGGACGTCTGGGTCGACGCCTGGCAGCTTTCGGATGACGAGCTGGCCGATCGCATTCAGGCCGACAAGGTCGATATCCTGATCGACGTGTCCGGGCACACGACCGGCAACAGGCTCCATGTCTTCGCTCGCAAGCCGGCCCCGATCCAGGTCTCCGGGTTTGGTCACGCCACGGGCACGGGCCTTCAGACCATGGACTACGTGCTCGCGGATCCCGTCTTCATTCCGCAATCGGCGCGCCATCTGCTGGCTGAAAAGGTCTACGACCTGCCGTGCCTGATCACGATCGATCCCATTTTGGATCTACCTGCATCGGAGCCGCCCATGCTCCGCAACGGCCATGTCACCTTCGGCGTGTTCAATCGCATCTACAAAATCTCGGACGAGGCCATCCGGGTCTGGTCGAAAGTGATGCGGGAGGTGACGGGTTCGAAGATCGTCATCAAGCATACCCTGCTTGACGATCCCATGCTGCGCGACAATTTGGTCGCGCGGTTCGTGGCAAATGGCGTTGCCGAGGAGAATGTCACCTGCCTGGGCTCGACGCCGCGCCACGAGCACCTGCTGGCGTTTGCGAACATCGACATATCGCTCGACACGTTCCCGCAAAACGGCGGCGTCAGCACTTGGGAATCGCTCTATGCCGGCGTTCCGGTCGTGGCCAAGCTCGGCAACGGCGCCTCATCGCGCGCCGGCGGGTCGATCGTGGCTGCGGTCGGCCTCGACGACTGGGTCGCTGCGGACGACGAGGGCTATGCCGCGATCGCCTGCAAATATGCCGCGCAGCCCGCGCATCTGGCGCAGTTGCGCGCGGAGTTGCCGGCCCGGATCGCAACGTCCCCCGCCGGCAATGTCGAGACTTACACGCGCGAGGTGGAGGCGGGTTATCGCCAGTTCTGGCGAGACTATTGCGCCGCGGCTGCCGAAGGCAGCGATGTTGCGTAGGGGACCTGCAGCGCCGGGCGGCCAAACCCCGGGAAATCCCGGGATATCACGGCGCCAGCTGACCGGACGGTTAGGCTGGCGAATCAGTTAGACTCTGCCCCGGGCCATCCTCCGGAGAGACACCTTGCAGAGCAGCGGCGGCGGCGCGCGCGCATTCCAGAACGCGCGATTGCAGAAGAAACTGACGAAACAGGCGGACGCCGTCCTCTCCGCCGCGGCTACCGCCTATGGCCGGGGCCGATATGCCGAGACCGAAGCACTCTGCCGGGATATCCTGAAAGCGCTGCCGGATCATGTCGACGCGATGCACCTGCTCGGCATGTGCGCGCATGACGGCCGGCGCCTGGAGGAGGCGCAACAGCTGCTCGAGCGCGTGATTGCGCTCGATCCGCGCCTGCACGATGCCCATAACAACCTTGCGACCGTGCATTTCGACCTCGGCCATTACGAGGAGGCGCGGCGGTGCCAGGAGAGGGCCATCGCGCTGAAGCCGAATTTTGCGGTGGCGCTGACCAACCTCGGCAACACGCTGATGCATCTGGGGCAGTACGAACAGGCGCTCGAGCTGCATGAGCGCGCCATCAAGATCAAGCCGGATTATGCCGATGCATTCTGCAATCGCGGCATGGTCGAAATTGTGCTTGGACAGATCATGCGCGCCAAGGAAAGCTTCGACCGCGCCCTGCTGTTTCAGCCCCGTCACGCCGAAGCCATCGTCGGCAGCGGCATGGTCAGCATGGAGCTGCGGCACCACGACGAGGCGGCGGCCAAACTTGCCATGGCGCTCGCGATCAAGCCCGGCTCGCCGAGGATCCTGGCCCAACGCGGGCGGCTCAGTTTCGAGTTGCAGCGCCTGGAGCCCGCGCTTGCGGATTTCGAGGCGGCGCTTGCGATCTCGCCCAAGCTCGAGCTGGCGCTGCGCGGCAAGGCCCAGACCTGCCTCGTCATGGGAAAGACCGCGCAGGCGATGGCGGCCGCAGCGGCCCTGATCGAGCAAAATCCGCGCTCCGAGATGGGGCTGGCGCTGATGGGCTTCTCGTATTCGAACCAGGGGGACATGGACGCCGCGATCGAATATCTTGATCGCGCGCTGGCGCTCCGGCCGGATTATGGGGATGCGATCAGAGGAAAGATCTTCCTGGAGGACTATCGCGCCGAGGCCGATTTCGTGGTCCAGCAGGCGGTGCGAAAATCCTGGTGGGACCAGATCGGCTCCAAGCAGCCGCGAAGGGAGCTGCCGAAGCGGCCGCTGGATCCGGAAAAGCGGATCGTGGTCGGCTACGTTGCTGCCGAATTCCGACAGCACTCCGCGGGGCTCACTTTGCTGCCGGTGCTGCGCCATCACGATCACACCAAATTTGAAATCATCTGCTACTACTCCTGGCCGGGCGCGGACGAGTACACCGCCATGTTCAAATCATTGGCGGACGTCTGGGTAGATGCCTGGGGGCTTTCGGACGACGAGCTCGCCGATCGTATCCAGGCCGACAATGTCGACATCCTGATCGACGTTTCGGGCCACACGACCGGCAACAGGCTGCAGTGTTTCGCGCGTAAGCCGGCCCCGATCCAGGCCACTGGCTTCGGACACGCGACGGGCACAGGCATGCCGCTTATGGACTACGTGCTCGCGGATCCCATTTTCATTCCGCCGTCGGTTCGGCATCTGTTTGCCGAGAAAATCCACGATCTGCCGTGCCTGATCACGATTGAACCCGTCTCCGATCTGCAGCCTTCCGAGCTGCCGATGCTCCGCAACGGCTACGTCACCTTCGGCGTGTTCAACCGCATCTACAAAATATCGGATGATGCGATCCGGGTGTGGTCGCGCATCATGCGGGAGCTGCCGGGATCGAAGATCATCCTCAAGCATGGTCTGCTCGATGATCCCCTGCTACGCGATAGCCTGATCGCGCGTTTTCTGGCGCAGGGCGTTGTCGAAGAGAGCATCACCTGCCTCGGCACCACCTCGCGCGACGAGCATCTGGCGGCTTTCGCCCAGGTCGATATCTCCTTCGACACGTTCCCGCAAAACGGCGGCATCAGCACCTGGGAATCTCTCTACAAGGGCGTTCCCGTCGTGGCCAAGCTCGGCATCGGGGCCTCCTCGCGTGCCGGCGCGTCTATCGTGACTGCCGTCGGCCTGGGCGACTGGGTGGCCGAGGATGACGATGGCTATGTCGAGATCGCCCGCAGGTTTGCGTCACAGCCGGAATATCTGGCGAAATTGCGCGCGGAATTGCCGGCCCGGATCGCTGCTTCGCCCGCCGGCAATGTCGAGACCTACACGCGTGAGCTCGAGGCGGGTTACCGCAAGTTCTGGCGCGACTATTGCGCCGCGGCCTCGAATGACGTCGACGTTGCGTAGGCGAGGCCTGCGTTGGGCACCGGCATCTTCCGGAGATTGCCGGGCCGCCTAAACCGGCGGCTCTGGCCGCGAATCAGCTAGAATCGTCCCGGGCATCCTCCGGAGAGAATCCTTGCAGAGCAGCGGCGCCGGCGCGCGCGCGTTCCAGAACGCGCGATTGCAGAAGAAATTGAAGAAGCAGGCGGACGCGATCATTTCGACCGCGAATACGGCCTATGGCCAGGGCCGGTATGCGGAGACCGAGGCGCTCTGCCGCCAGATCCTGAATGAACTTCCGGAGCATTTCGGCGCCTTGCACCTGCTTGGCTTGGGCGCATTCGCGAGCCGACAGTTCGAGGTAGCGAAACAGGCACTCAAATATGCTGTAACGGTCGACCCACGCTCGGCACAGGCATTTTCCGATTTGGGAGCCACGCATTTCGCACTTGGGGAATATGAGGACGCGCGTACGTCCCTGGAGCGGGCCATCGCGTTGAAGCCGAGCTTCCCGATGGCCTTGGCCAACCTCGGCAATACCTTTTTGCACCTGGAGCGCGTCGAGCAGGCTATCGAAATGTACGATCGCGCGATCGGGCTGAAGCCCGATCATGCCGATGCGCTCTGCAATCGCGGCCTGGCAGAGCTTGCGCTGCGCCAGCTTGATCGCGCTAAACAGAGCTTCGAGCGCGCACTGTTGTTTCAGCCGCGAAACGTGGAAGCGCTCGTCGGCAAAGGTTTGGTCAATATCGAGCTCAAGAACTTCGACGAGGCCAAAGGCGCGCTGGAAGCGGCGCTCGCGATCAGGCCAGGCTCGGCGAAAATCCTGGCGAACCGTGGACGGCTCAATCTTGAGACGTCGAGGTTGGAACAGGCGGCGGCGGATTTTGACGCCGCCCTTGCGCTTGCGCCCAAACTCGAGGTTGCTTTGCAGGGGAAGGCACAGGTCTCGCTCGCCATGGGAAATACGGCGCAAGCGATTCTGGCCTGCACCACGTTGCTGGAGGAATATCCACGCTCCGCGATTGCGATGGCGCTGCTGAGCGCTTGTTTTGCAAACCAGGGAGAGATCGCATCGGCGGTCGAGCTTCTCGATGCGGCGCTGGCCATTGTGCCGGATGCCGCGTTGATCGGGCGGAAGATCTTCTTCCTCGACTATCTCTCCGACGCCGATTTCGCGGTTCAGCAGGCCGCACGAAAGCAGTGGTGGGACGCGATCGGCTCGAAGCTGCCGCGAAGGACTCTTGCCCCGCGGCAGCGCGATCCCGACAGGCGGATCGTGGTTGGCTATGTTGCTGCCGAGTTTTGGTACCACTCGGCAGCGTTCGCCCTGTTGCCGGTGCTGCGCCATCATGATCACGCCAGGTTCGAGATCGTCTGCTATTCGTGTTCGCCGGTAAGAGATGAGATGACGGACGAGTTCAAGTCGATGGCGGACGTCTGGGTCGACGCCTGGCAGCTTTCGGATGACGAGCTGGCCGATCGCATTCAGGCCGACAAGGTCGATATCCTGATCGACGTGTCCGGGCACACGACCGGCAACAGGCTCCATGTCTTCGCTCGCAAGCCGGCCCCGATCCAGGTCTCCGGGTTTGGTCACGCCACGGGCACGGGCCTTCAGACCATGGACTACGTGCTCGCGGATCCCGTCTTCATTCCGCAATCGGCGCGCCATCTGCTGGCTGAAAAGGTCTACGACCTGCCGTGCCTGATCACGATCGATCCCATTTTGGATCTACCTGCATCGGAGCCGCCCATGCTCCGCAACGGCCATGTGACCTTCGGCGTGTTCAACCGCATCTACAAGATCTCGGACGAGGCCATCCGCGTGTGGTCGAAAGTGATGCGCGAGGTGGCGGGTTCGAAGATCATCATCAAGCATACCCTGCTTGACGATCCCATGCTGCGCGACAATTTGGTCGCGCGGTTCGTGGCAAATGGCGTTGCCGAGGAGAATGTCACCTGCCTGGGCTCGACGCCGCGCCACGAGCACCTGCTGGCGTTTGCGAACATCGACATATCGCTCGACACGTTCCCGCAAAACGGCGGCGTCAGCACCTGGGAATCGCTCTATGCGGGTGTTCCGGTCGTGGCCAAGCTCGGCAACGGCGCCTCATCGCGTGCCGGCGGTTCGATCGTGGCTGCTGTCGGTCTCGACGACTGGGTCGCCGAGGATGACGAGGGCTATGTCGCGATCGCCTGCAAATATGCCGCGCAGCCGGAGCATCTGGCCAAGTTGCGCGCGGAGTTGCCGGCCCGGATCGCAACGTCCCCCGCCGGCAATGTCGAGACCTACACGCGCGAGGTCGAAGCGGCATACCGCCAGTTCTGGCGCGACTATTGTGCTGCGGCCCGGGAAGGCGGCGAGGGCGCCTGACTCTGCCTGCAGGCCCCAAATTGCGAAGGTCAGGTTAGTTCTCCGGAAACCATGCGCCGACGCGCGACCGTGCCGGTTCATGGCTCCGAAAGCTATGTCTGGGCATATGCACCAAAAAGGGTGCGCCAATGCTCGGTTTCGTCTTCGGCTTGAACGCCCGGCTCGGGCGATTGCATTTTGTCCTCGCCACGGTCGCGCTTGCGATCGTGATGACGGCGATCTGCTTTGCAATCGCAATGGCCGTGCTGAACAACACCTCGCCCGGCGCGATCCGGCCCGAAGACCTAACCAAGGGCTGGGCGATGATCGCCGCCATCGTCTTCTTTGGAGTTGCGACCTTCACGCTGCAATCAATGCGCATCCGCGACATCGGCTGGGATCCGGTCTGCGTGGTGCCTGCCTGGTTCGCGCTCATGATCGTCGACCATGTCGTCGCGGGCCGGTTTCCGGCTTGGGCGATCGGGCAGGAGCACCAGGCAACGGCGGTCGGCGCGCTCGTCAACCTCGCGCTGATGCTCGCGCTCGTGTTCTGGCCGAGCGGCGACAGCGAAGGCTCCTACAGCGCTCCCCTCCCGCCGCGCACGCGCGCGAACAAGCCTTCGCTATCGAACGAGCGCCTCGCGCGGGTGTCGCAGGGAACGTCGCGGCCGACCTGGGGCTAGACGAACGGCAGCTTGATGTTGCTGCGCTTCTCCAGCCATTCCGGCACGGGAAGGCTCTTGGCGCGCATGAAGTCGGCGTTGAACAGCTTCGACTGGTAACGGCTGCCGGAATCGCAGAGCACGGTGACGATTGTCTTGCCGGGCCCGAGCTGTTTTGCGAGACGCATCGCGCCGGCAACGTTGATGCCGGTCGAGCCGCCGAGGCACAGGCCTTCGTGCTGCAGTAATTCGTAGATCACCGTGACCGCCTCGGCATCGGGAATGAGATAGGCGTCATCGACCTTCGCGCTCTCGACGATTGCGGTCGCCCGGTTGAGGCCGATGCCCTCGGTGATCGAGCCGCCCGGCGTCGCCTTGGCATCGCCCGTTCTGAAATATTCATACATGCCGGCGCCGTGCGGGTCGGCGCAGGCGATCCTGATGTCCTTGCGCTTCTCTTTCAGGAAGCGGCTGGTGCCGGCCAGCGTGCCGCCGCTGCCGACGGAGCAGACGAAACCGTCGATCTTGCCGCCGGTCTGCTCCCAGATCTCGGGACCTGTGGATTCGTAATGCGCCTTCGCATTATCGAGGTTGTTCCACTGGTCGGCGAACAGCACGCCGTTCGGCTCCGTCTTGCGCAGCTCGTCGGCAAGACGACGGCCGACATGCTGGTAATTGTTCGGATTGGAGTAGGGCAGGGCCGGTGATTCCAGCAGCTCGGCGCCGCACAGTTTCAGAAAATCCTTCTTCTCCTGGCTCTGCGTCTCCGGGATGACGATCAGCGTGCGGTAGCCGCGCGCGCTGGCCACGACAGCAAGACCGATGCCGGTATTGCCGGCGGTCGATTCCACCACGAGACCGCCGGGCTTGAGCTCGCCGCGCTTCTCGGCCTCCAGGATCATCCATTTGCCGGCGCGATCCTTCACCGACTGGCCGGGATTCATGAACTCGGCCTTGCCCAGGATGGTGCAGCCGGTCAGTTCGGAAGCGCGCTTGAGCTTGATCAGCGGGGTGTTGCCGATGGCTTCGACAACGTCGTTTTTGATGGTCATGTCAGGGGAAATCACTGGCAAAGGGGTTGATCAGGTTGGCCAGAACCTAGTGCTTGGGCGGCCAAAGGGGAAGGCTTTTGCGCTGCGGCGAAACCGGTGAAAAAATGCCCGGAAACAGTGAAAATTTGGAAGGAGAGATCGCCGATGCTGCTGCTGTGCTACGCCGCGGGATATCGGTAGGAGGATGTGGCCGGCCGCCGCCAAAACATGGAAGATAAGGGTCGTTGCTCACACCCCTTCGCCATGTGAGGCGTCGCCATCGAAGAGTGCGGGTGATACGCGGAAGGCGGTCAACATATCGGCACGACCCGCCTATTCGTTTCCGACAATGGACGACCTCGCGAGAGTGGCCGGCCCGGTTTCAAGACCGGACTGAAGCCGCATCGCGAGCGGTGCAGGCGGGTCGAAGGGACTGGCGTCGGTGTGGCGGCAATATCACATGAAATCTTGGTAAGCTTGAACGCACTCTGGAATGGCCCTGAAATTCAAGAAACGCCTGTGGGACAGCACCCTTTTGTATTTTCTCGGTTCTAAGATCGTCGTGCTTTGGCGGGCATCTCGCAACTGCGGGACTGTCCCGCAGTTCCGCGCCCCGCTATTGTGGCCGCCAGGTTCCGCAGAAAGCATCACCTCCGTGAACGAGTTGTCCAAAGCCTCCCGACGGCCGCGCCGCGAATCGGTTACTCCGGCTGCACGATGGCGGCTCGATCTGCCCGGCGGGGGGTGTGTGTGACACAGGATGTTCCTGCGATCGCCGTGCGGCGGTCTCCAGGCGCCACGACCCGGACGCGACGTGCGGCGCGCTGGCTTGCGGTCGCTGGCCTAGCCGCCGGCTCGGGCGCTTGCGTGTTGACGCAGGATCTTCCTGATCCAGCTCTCGATGTTCCCACACAGTACAAGTACGCGGGCAAGGCGGATGCGCCGCCGTCGCTGGACTGGTGGCGCAGCTTCCGCTCCGCGGAGCTGACACAGCTGGTGGAAGAGGCGCACACCGTCAACCTCGACATTGCCGCCGCCGTCTCGCGCATCGTCCAGGCCGACGCCCAGGCGCGGCAGGCGGGTGCGGCGCTGCTGCCGAGCCTTTCCGGTACCGGGCAGGAGGCCTATTCACGCACCTCCGGCTCCTCGGCCTCGGGGCTCACCAATGGCGGCCGTGAGGTCGTCAACTACCAGGCTTCGCTGAGCGCGAGCTACCAGCTCGATTTCTGGGGCCAAAATCGCGACGCCTTGCAAACGGCGGAAGAGACGGCAAATGCCAACCGCTTCGATCGCGACGTCGTTGCGCTGACGACGCTTGCAGGCGTCGCTAACGCGTATTTCCAGGTACTGGCCTCACAGGATCGCATCCGGACCTCACAGCGCAACATCGCGAGTGCGCAACGCATCCTCGATGCCGTCAGGGAACGGCGCAAGGCCGGCACCGGCACCGACCTCGACGTCGCCCAGCAGGAGAGCGTGCTCGCAAACCAGAAGGCCCTTGTGCCGCCGCTGCGCCAGACGCTCGACCAGAACGTCAATGCGCTTGCAGTCCTGGTGTCGCGGCCGCCGGAGAGCGTGCGCGTGCTCGGCGGCTCGCTGAACCGGATCGCGATTCCCCGCGTGACGCCGGGCCTGCCGTCGGAGCTCCTGACGCAGCGGCCCGACATTCGCCGGCAGGAGGCGCAACTTGCTTCTGCCACTGCGAACGTCGGCAATGCCCGCGCACAGTTCTTTCCGACGATCCAGCTGACCGGCAATGGCGGCTATCAGAGCTCAGCCCTGGTCTCGCTGTTCCAGCCGCACGCGGCCTTCTTCCAGCTCGTCGGCAGCGCAACGCAGCCGATCTTCGACGGCGGCAGGATCCTCGGCAATTTCGAATTCGCCAAGGCGCGACAGGACGAATTGCTGCAGACCTACCGCAAGACCATCATCCAGTCTTTTGCCGATGTCGACAATGCGCTGTTCTCGATCAAGCAGACCACGATCAGGCTGCAATTGCAGCGTGACGTTCTCAATGCCTCCCGCCGCGCATTCGATCTCTCCGAGCAGCAATTGCGCGCCGGGACCGCCGACATCGTCACCGTGCTCAATACGCAACTGACCCTGTTCCAGGCGGAAGACGCGCTGTTGCAGGCGCAACTTGGCCGCCTTCTTGCTATCGTCAGCCTGTATCAGGCGCTCGGCGGCGGCTGGGAGCCGAGGATGGAGAAGCCGGTCAATGCTCTTTAAGCCGGATACCAAGCAAGGCGCGGATGAGGGGACGGCGAAGAAGTCGCGCGGGCGCGGCTTCGTCATGACCCTGATCACGTTGGCGATCCTCGGCGGGCTTGGCTACTACGGCTGGACCACCTGGCACCAGCAGCCGCAGCAGGCGAACGGCCGCAACCAGCGGCCCGATCTGCCGGTGCCGGTGCTGGCGGCGACGCCCCGCATCCAGGACGTCCCCGTTTATCTCGACGGCGTCGGCGCGATCCGCGCACTCAATACCGTGACCGTCCGCTCGCAGGTCGACGGCAAGCTGATCGCGGTCAATTTCACCGAAGGACAGGACGTCAAGAAAGGCGACGTGGTCGGCGAGATCGACCCGGCGCTCTACCAGGCGACTTACGATCAGGCCGTCGCCAAGAAGGCGCAGGACCAGGCCCAGCTCGCCAACCAGCGTATCGATCTCACGCGCTACGAGCAGCTCGCGGCGTCCAATGCCGGATCCAAGCAGCAGGCCGACACCCAGCGCGCGCTGGTCGCGCAGACCGAGGCCCTGGTGAAGGCCGACCAGGCCGCGATCGACAATGCGGCGGCGACGCTGAGCTACACCAAGATCGTGGCGCCGATCTCGGGCCGCGCCGGCCTGCGCCAGGTCGATCAGGGCAACATCATTCATGCCTCCGACACCACTGGCCTCGTGGTGATCACGCAATTGCAGCCGATCGCGGTGTGGTTCAGCCTGCCGCAGCAGCAGATCATGCGGGTCAATGCCGCCGCGTCGAAAGGCACGCTCGCCGTCGACGTGTTCGGCAATGACGGCCTCACCGTGATCGACACCGGCAAGCTCACCGGCATCGACAACCAGGTCGACCAGACCACCGGTACGCTGAGGCTCAAGGCTGAATTCCCCAACGCCAATTACCAGCTCTGGCCCGGCCAGTTCGTCAATGTCCGCCTCAAGGTCGAGACCTTGACGCAGGCACTGGTGGTGCCGACCTCGGCCGTGCAGCGCGGACCGATCGGCACCTTCAGCTATGTCATCGGCGAGGATAACGTGGTCGCGGCCAAGCCTGTGACCGTGACGCAGCAGAACGAGCATGACGCCGTCATCGCCAGCGGCCTGTCGGCGACCGACAAGGTCGTCACGACGGGCTTTGCCAATCTGTCCGATGGCTCCAAGGTGGTCATCGGCCGCGACGACCAGACGCCGTCGGCCGATCTCGCGCCACGCAAGCGCTCGCGCGGGCCGGATGGTCAGAAAAAGGATGGCGCCAAAGACGGCCAGAAGGACGGACAAGGCAAGGACGGCGAGTTCCGCGCCAAACGCAAGAGCAGCGAAGGCGACCAGAAGGGCCAGACCGGACCGGCACCAGGGCCGGGAGCATCGGGAAGTGGAGCCAAGCAGCCATGATCCCGACAACAGCCGCCTGAGCGGCAGGCGCATCCCATGGGCGTCTCCGAACCCTTCATCCGACGGCCGATCGCGACCTCATTGCTGGGCATCGCGCTTCTGATCGGCGGACTGCTCGGCTACTTCGCGCTGCCGGTGTCTGCGCTGCCGCAGGTCGATTTCCCGACCGTGCAGGTGACGACGCAATTGCCCGGCGCGAGCCCCGACGTGATCGCCTCGCTGATTACCGCGCCGCTGGAGCGGCAACTCGGACAGATCCCGTCGCTATCGGCGATGAATTCGACGAGTTCGTTCGGCGTCAGTCAGATCTCGCTCCAGTTCGATCTCAACCGCGACATCGACGGCGCGACCCAGGACGTCCAGGCCGCGATCAACGCCGCGGCCGGCGTGCTGCCGAAGACGCTGCCTTATCCGCCGACCTACGCCAAGGTGAACCCGGCCGATGCGCCGGTGATGACGTTGGCCCTACGCTCCGACACGATCTCGCTGCGGGCGATGAGCGACATCGCCGACACGCTGCTGGCGCAGCGGCTGAGCCAGATTTCCGGCGTCGGGCGCGTCTCTGTGCTCGGCGGGTTGAAGCCGGCCGTCCGCATCCAGGCGGATCTGGCGCGGCTCGCCGCCTATGGCATCGCGATGGAGGACCTGCGCACCGCGATCGCCAGTGCGAACGTCTCCGGGCCAAAGGGCTCGCTCGACGGCGCACAGCAATCCTACATCATCGCCGCCAACGACCAGATCGCCGCCGCCGACGCCTACAAGCCTGTCATCATCGCCTACCGCAACGGCTCGCCGGTCACGATCGCCGACGTCGCCCAGATCGTCGATGGCCTCGAGAACGACCGCACCGGCGGCTGGTACCAGGGCTCGCCCGCGGTCATCATCGACATCCAGCGTCAGCCCGGCGCCAATGTGATCGACGTCGTCAGCCAGATCCGGGCGGAAATCCCAAAGGTCCAGCGCGCTATTCCGGCCGGCGTGAACCTCACCATCGTCTCCGACCGCACCGTCACCATCCGTGCCTCGGTGCGCGACGTGCAGTTCACGCTGATCCTCAGCGTCGTCCTGGTGACGCTGGTGGTGCTGTTGTTCCTGCGTTCGCTACGCGCCACGCTGATTGCCGGGGTGGCGCTACCGCTGTCGCTGATCACCAGCTTCGCCATCATGTATTTCGCCGGCTTCAGCCTCGACAATCTATCGCTGATGGCGCTCACCATCGGCACCGGCTTCGTCGTGGACGACGCCATCGTGATGATCGAGAACATCGTCCGGCACATGGAAAACGGCGACAGCGCGATGGAGGCGTCGCTCAAGGGCGCCAGCGAGATCGGCTTCACCGTGATCTCCCTGACGGTGTCGCTGATTGCGGTGTTCATCCCGTTGTTGTTCATGTCGGGCCTCGTCGGCCGCATGTTCCGCGAATTCGCGCTGACGCTGACGATCGCGGTCGTGACCTCCGCCGTGGTCTCGCTGACGCTGACGCCGATGATGTGCTCGCGCCTGCTGAAGCATGCCCATGAAGAACTGGCGGTGCCGGGTCTTGCCGCGGTCAGCCGCTTCATCGACCGCACCGTCGGGTTCTATCACCGCACGCTGCTCTGGGTGCTGGAGCGCCAGCGCGCGACGCTGGTCGTGACCTTCGCCACGCTGATTGCGACCCTGGCGCTCTATGTCGTCGCGCCAAAGGGCTTCCTGCCGCTGCAGGACACTGCCTCGATCACGGCGGTGACGGAAGCCGGTCCCGACGTGTCGTTCGCGGAGATGCAGAAGCGGCAGGCCGACGCAGCCGATGCCATCAAGGCCGACCCTGACGTGACCGGCGTGGTTTCGGTGATCGGTGCGGGCTCGGTCAATCCGACCACCAATGTCGGCCGGCTTGTTATGACGCTGAAACCTCGCGGCGAGCGGCGCGATGATGTCAGCGTCGTCATCACCCGGTTGAAGGAGCGGGTCTCAGGCATCCCCGGCATGACCGTCTATTTCCAGCCGGTGCAGGACGTGCAGATCTCGACCCAGTCGAGCCGCTCGCAATACCAGTACACGCTGACCGGCACCGACGCCGTCCTGGTATCGGAATGGGCGCGCAAGCTGGTTGCCGAGATGCGGCGCGATCCGCTGTTCCGCGACGTCTCCTCGGAGGCGCAGGAAGGCGGTCTGAGGGCGCAGCTCACGGTCGACCGCACCCGCGCCGGCCAGCTCGGCGTCAGCCTCCAGGGCATCACCGACACGCTCAACGACGCCTTCGCGCAGCGCCAGATCTCGACCATCTACGGCCAGGCCAACCAGTACCGCGTGGTGCTGGAAGCGCTGCCGATGTACCAGCGCGATCCCTCGATCCTGTCGAAGCTTTATCTGCCGGGCGGGGCGAGCGCGACCGCCGGCGCGCCCAACGCACAGGTGCCGCTCTCCGCCGTGGCGACGCTGACGCGCACCACCGCGCCGCTCGCGATTTCGCACCAGGCGCAATTCCCGTCGATCTCGCTCAGCTTCAACCTCGCGCCGGGCGCGGCGCTCGGCGATGCCGTCGAGGCCGTGAAGACCATCGAGACCCGGATCGAGATGCCCAACAGCATCGTCGGCGTCTATGCCGGCGACGCCGCCGAATTCGCCAAGGCACTCGCCGGCCAGCCCTGGCTGCTGCTGGCCGCGGTGATCACGATCTATATCGTGCTCGGCGTGCTCTACGAGAGCTACATCCATCCGATCACGATCCTCTCGACGCTGCCTTCGGCCGGAGTCGGCGCGATCCTGGCGCTGATGCTGTGCGGGCAGGACCTCTCGGTGATCGGGTTGATCGGCATCATCCTGTTGATGGGCATCGTCAAGAAGAACGCGATCATGATGATCGACTTCGCGCTCGAGGCCGAGCGCGGGCAGGGGATGTCGCCCAACGAGGCGATCGTGCAGGCTTGTCTGCTGCGCTTCCGTCCAATCATGATGACGACGCTGGCCGCCCTGTTCGGCGCGCTGCCGCTGGCGATCGAGAGCGGCACCGGCGCCGAGCTGCGCTTTCCGCTCGGCATCTCCATCATCGGCGGCCTGCTGCTCAGCCAATTGCTCACGCTCTACACCACGCCGGTGATCTATCTCGCGCTCGACCGCATCAACCGCCGCCTCGAGCAGGCGCTGCCGCCGGCCGAACCCGGCGGTCCGCCGGTCGCGGGCGCGACCGAGGGGATGCAGTGATGGCATCGATCTCGGAGCCCTTCATCCGCCGCCCGGTCGCGACCACGCTGCTGTCGATCGGGTTGTTCCTGCTGGGCATCGTAGCTTACGAGTTCCTCCCCGTCGCCTCGGTTCCGAACATCGATTTCCCCGCCATCTTCGTTTCCGCCAGCCGTCCCGGCGCCGATCCGTCCGTGATGGCCGCGACGGTTGCCTCGCCGCTGGAGCGGCGGCTAGGCGAGATTTCGGGTATCAACCAGATCACCTCGACGTCATCGCTCGGCGTCTCCAACATCCAACTCCATTTCGACATCGGCCGCAACATCGACAAGGCCGCGCGCGACGTGCAGGCCGCGATCAACGCCGCGCTGGTCGACCTGCCCAGCGATCTGCCGACGCTGCCCCGCTTCCGCAAGGCGAACACCGCAGGCGCCCCGGTCTTCGTGCTGGCGCTGACCTCGAAGACCCTTGCTGCGAGCGCGATCTACGACGTGGCCGACACCGTGCTGGCCCAGCGCATATCGCAGGTGCCGGGCGTCGGCAACGTGACGATCAGCGGCGCGGACCAGCCGGCGGTGCGCATTCAGCTCAATCCGGTGGCGCTGTCGAACGCGGGCATCGCCACCGACGATGTCCGTACCGCAATCATCAACGCCAACCCGCTTGGCCCGGTCGGCATTTTTAATGGCGAGCGCCAGAGCGAGACACTGGCGCTCAACAGGCAGATGCGGACGGCCAAAGAATTCCGCGATATCGTCATCAAGAGCGCGAACGGCAATTTTGTCCGGTTGTCGGACGTCGCCGACATCGAGGACTCCGTTCGCAACGCCCGCTCGATCGCCTGGTTCAACAAGCAGCCGGCGGTGCTGATCCAGATCACCAAGCAGGGCGACGCCAATGTCATCGACACCGTGGACAGGGTCAAGGCGCTGATCCCGGCGCTGAAGCAGTGGATTCCGGCCGGCGTGGATGTTTCCACCCTGGTCGACCGAACCAGCACGATCCGCGCCAGCGTGATTGACATGCAATGGACGCTGCTGGCGACAGCCGTACTGGTCATGGTCGTCGTGTTCGTATTCCTGCGGCGGATCACGCCGACGATCGCAGCCGGAATCTCGGTGCCGCTGGCGCTGGCCGGGACCTGCGCCGGCATGTGGGTCGCGGGCTTCTCGATCGACAATCTGTCGCTGATGGCGCTGGCGATCTCCGTCGGCTTCGTGGTCGACGACGCCATCGTCATGATCGAGAACATGTACCGCAATCTCGAGCACGGCATGCGGCCGCTTCAGGCGGCATTGGACGGTGCCCGGCAGATCGGCTTCACCGTCGTATCGATCAGCCTGTCGCTGATCGCAGCCTTCACGCCGCTGATCTTCATGGACGGCATCGTCGGCCGCCTGCTGCGCGAATTCTCGCTGACGCTGACCTTCGCGATCCTGGTCTCGACCCTGGTGTCGCTCACGGTTACGCCGATGATCTGCGCCCACTATATCAGGCAGACCACGTCGGGATCCGCCACGCTGTTCGATCGTGTCATCGAGGGCTCGCTGACGCGCATCGTCGCCTTCTACACCCGCACCCTGCGCACGGTGCTGGAGTTTCCGCTGCTGACGCTTTTGGTGTTCTTTGCCACCATCGGCCTCACGGTGGTGCTCTACATCAAGGTCCCCAAGGGCTATTTCCCGACCGACGATTCCGGCTTCGTCATCGGGGCGACGCGCGCCTCGGCCGACATCTCGTTCCAGTCCATGCTGAGCCTGCAGCAGCGGCTCGCCGATATCGTGATGCAGGATCGGGCGGTGGCCGGCATTGGCTCCACCGTCGGCGGCGGCGGGGGGCCGGGCGGTGCGACCTCCAATCGCGGCACCATGTTCATCAGCCTGAAGCCGCCGGAGGAGCGCGATCACGTCTCGACCCAAGTGGTGATCGACCGTCTCAGGCGGGCGTTATACCCGGTGCCCGGCATCCGCCTGTTCATGTTCGCTGCCCAGGACGTGCGCGCCGGCGGACGGCAGAGCGATTCCGACTATCAATACACGCTGACCAGCACCGACCTCGGTTTGCTGCAGAAGTGGGCGCCGATCGTGGCCAAGCGCATGGAGAGCGTCGAAGGCATCACCGACATCTCCAGCGACCGCGATCCCGGCGGGCTTCAACTGACATTGTCGATCGACCGCCAGAAGGCCTCGGCGCTCGGCGTCAGAGTACAGGACATCGACAACGCGCTCAACAACGCGTTCTCGCAGCGGCAGATCGGGATCATCTACACCCAGCGCAACCAGTACATGACCGTGCTGGAGATCGACCCGAAATTCCAGGTCGACCCGTCCAACCTCGATCGCATCTATGTCGCCGGCGCGGGCGACGCGCAGGTACCGCTGTCGGCCGTGGTGCATGCGACGCGCGGGCTGGCCGCGCTCGCGGTCTATCATTCGCAATCGTTCCCATCGACCACGGTGTCGTTCAACCTGTTGCCGGACGTGCAGATCCAGGCCGCAACGCAGAACATCCAGCGAGCGGTCGAGGAATTGCACATGCCGGAAGGCATCCGCGGCAGTTTTGACGGCAACGCCGGCGATTTCGCCAAGACCAGCGGCCGCCAGCCGCTCCTGATCCTCGGCGCGCTGGTGGCGATGTATATCGTGCTCGGCGTGCTCTATGAGAGCCTCGCCCATCCGCTCACGATCATCTCGACGCTGCCCTCGGCGGGCCTCGGCGCGCTGCTGGCCTTGCAGCTCACCAACACGCCGCTGACGGTGATCGCCTTCGTCGGCATTATCCTGTTGATCGGCATCGTCAAGAAGAACGGCATCATGATGGTGGATTTCGCGCTCGATGCCGAGCGCCAGCGCGGCCTGTCGTCGGCGGAGGCGATCTTCGAGGCCTGCCAGGCGCGCTTCCGCCCGATCCTGATGACGACCATGGCGGCATTGTTCGCCGGCATTCCGCTGGTTGTTGCGACCGGCCCCGGCACGGAACTGCGCCGCCCGCTCGGCATCACCATCATTGGCGGGCTGTTCGTCTCGCAGATCCTGACGCTCTACACCACGCCCGTGATCTACCTGCTGATCGACCGTCTGCGCCGCCGCCGCGAGCCGCGCCCGCTGGCTGCGCCGGCGGAATAGGCGGGTTGTTGAACCGCCCTGCAAAGCGTATAGCGGCGACCATGTCGAACCCCACCGCCGCCGCGCCGGCCGATCCGATCCCCGAATGCCCGCACTGCCAGAAGCCGATGCCGCTGTGCATCTGCGACAGCGTCATGCCCATCAAGAACCGGCTCTCGCTCCTGATCCTTCAGCATCCGCAGGAGCAGGACAGGGCGCTCGGCACCGCCCGGCTGCTTGCGAAGCATTTCGCCGGTGCCACGCTGCGGGTCGGCCTGTCCTGGCCGAGCCTGTCCAAGGCGCTGGGGCAACCGATCGAGAACGCCTCGCACTGGGCCGTGCTCTATCTCGGCTCGGCGCACGCCACCGATCTCGAGGCCGAGGGCGAAATCCTGGCCCTCAACCGCAAGGGCGAGGTCGCGGACAACCAGCGCGCGCGCCTCGGCAAGCTCGAAGGTGTGGTGCTGCTCGACGGCACATGGAGCCAGGCCAAGGCCCTGTGGTGGCGCAACCCGTGGATGCTGAAATGCCAGCGCGTCATCCTCAACCCGGCCGCCCCATCGCGCTACGGGCGCCTGCGGAAGGAGCCTCGGAAGGACGGACTGTCGACCATCGAGGCCGCAGCGACGATCCTCTCCGCTCTGGAGAAGCGTCCGGACATCGCTGAGACGCTGAATGCCAGTTTTGAACGGATGTTGACCCGCTATCGCGAGGTCCAGACCGAGATGCCCGAATTGGCGCCGAAGCCGCCGGTGAAGGACCGCCGGCGCGGTGTCCGGCGGGGCAAGCGAGCCTGAGTCCGGTCCGGATCATCCGTACGGCCGATTGTCCCGCGAGAGGCGGGCGGATAGAGACCATCGGCCAACAGGCCGCGGTCTGCTATCCTGTCGCACCATCGGAACGCCGGAAGCGGAAGGGGCCGTCGCATTCAGCTTGCAGCCAAGGAGATCCTTGCCCAGGCGGCGCGGTTCGATCGTTGGGGCACGCTTGCCCTGATGGACATTTCGCTGCGCTACCGGCGCACCGTGATCGGCCCGCTCTGGATCACGCTGACGCTCGCGGCGACCATTGCCAGCGTAGGCACGGTCTATGCGGCACTGTTCAGACAGGACATCGCGAGCTTTCTGCCGCCGTTTGCCGTCGGCCTGATCGTCTGGACGCTGATCGCGACGACGCTCCAGGAAGGTTCCAACATCTTCGTGGCATCAGGCCATTTGATCAAGGCGGTGCCGGCGCCGCTGATCGTGCATGTGCTTCAGATGATCGCGCGCAATGTCCTCATCTTCGCGCATCATCTGGTGATCGTCGTCCTGCTCTATGTCGTGATGCCGTGGCCATTGCATGGGAGCATGCTGCTCGCGGTACCGGGCTTCGCGATCCTGGTCACTGTGCTGCTGGGCGGCTCGGTCGCGCTCGGCATGCTCTGCGCGCGGTTTCGTGACATCGGCTCGGCGATCGTCAGCGGCCTGCAATTCGTCTTCTTCCTGACGCCGATCATCTGGACCGAGGACAGCGTGCGCGGCACCGCGTTTTATTGGCTGATCCGCGCCAATCCGTTCGCGACGCTGCTCGATCTGGTGCGCAGGCCGCTGCTCTCGCAGCCGACCGATGCGGAGCAATGGCTGCTCGGGGTCATCTATGCGACCGTCGTGGCCGTCATCGGCCTCGGCTGCTACGCGAAATATCGCCATCGTGTGGCGTATTGGCTGTGAGGCACGAGATATGACCCCCGCAGCTCATATCGCGCTTCGCAACGTCTCGGTGAGGTTTCCGGTGCTGTCGTTCCGAGACCGCTCGCTACGCAGCCGGTTCGTCAGCGCGGTGACACTGCGGCGGAACACAGCGGTCCCGCACATCGTCTCCGCGTTGAATGACGTCAGCCTCGACATCCGTGCCGGCGACCGCGTCGCCATCATCGGCGCCAATGGCGCCGGCAAGACCACGCTGCTGCGGGTGCTCGCCGGCATCTACCATCCGACGTCGGGCAGCGTGGACGTGCTGGGCCGCTGCCAGCCGCTGTTCGATCTCTCGGCCGGATTCGACGAGGAAGCGACCGGCTACGAGAACATCATGCGGCGCGGGCTCGTGATCGGCGCGCGGCGCTCCGAGATCGACGCCAAGCGCGCGGAGATCGCCGCATTCACCGAGCTCGGCGACCGGCTCGACCTGCCGCTGCGCACCTATTCCAGCGGCATGATGCTGCGCCTGATCTTTGCGGTCGCAACCGCCGTCGAGGGCGAGATCGTGCTGCTCGACGAATGGATCGGCGCCGGCGACCAGCAGTTCCGCAAGAAGGCGCGGCAGCGGCTCGACGAGATCGTCGTGCGCGCCGGCATTCTGGTGCTCGCCTCGCACGACATCGAGCTGATCAAGAGCACCTGCAACCGCGCGATCCTGCTGGAGGAGGGGCGGATCGTGGCGGCCGGCACAACCGATGAGATTCTCGGCCAATATCTCGGCGGCGGGAAGGCGTAGCTGGTCCGGTCGGGGTTGCGTAAACCCGTGATCCCCTATATTGCTCCGCCCTCGTTGGGGCCACGTGGCGGAGTGGTTACGCGCCGGTCTGCAAAACCGTTTACTCGGGTTCGAGTCCCGACGTGGCCTCCATCACAACCTCCTGATATCTCAGCAACATTCGATCGTGTCGCGGCTGCTATGGGCCCGCGCGGGCGATGCATGCTGGCCGCGCACCCCGGGTTTGCCCGGAGGCCGGCGGAAACCCGCCATTCAGCCCGCTGGCATAGTCTTCGCATCTGCGAAGTGATGCATCCCAACGATCGAGCGCTGGAGAGCACGTGAGCGAAATCGTCCGATTTGTCCCGAAATCCGAGCTGGAGCGGGCCCGCCTCATTCGCGAGGCCCGCGCGATCTATGACAGCATCTTTCCGCCGGCCGCACCCGACCAGGCGCCGCAGGACGGCGGGGAGCGCGTCAAGACCTGATCGCGGGCACGCCGGATTTCGCGGCGTAGCGCCCATGGCAAAACGCCCGCGGAGCGCGGGCGCATCGGCTCACGGTGAAATTGGCCTTAGCAGGCCGCGTACCAGCCGTCGGGAAACGGCAGCAGGGGCCAGGCGCCCTCATTGTCATTGGCAGCTTTGGGCTTCGCGGAGGCGTTGGGCTTCGCATAATAGGTCCACGAGCGCGGCACGAAATCCTCCCCCGGCACGAACGCCAGATCGTCATGGACCATGGCGTCCTGGACGGCATCCAGCAGCAAGTTGAATTCGGCTTCGCTCATCACACCCTCCGGACCGCGGATGGCGCAATGTCGCAAAGCCGGTTTGTTTCCCGGTTGAGCCGATCGTTCGCATTTTAGCGATCGGCCAATCGGGTCCCGATTGGTTAGCGAGTCATGAAAATCCCCTTGGGGATGTTAGGTTCCTGCCGGGTGCCCGCAGTGTGAAGGAGGTCACATCGTCGGCTGTTTATTTCTCCTACCCCTTCGCACACCGGCCAACACAGGCCGGCGGGCAGGGCGGAACGGGAGAGTGGTCATGAAGGCGAGGTTCTTGCGATTTGCGGGTGTGAAAAGCCGGGCGCGCCGCGCCTCGACCGTCGGGCTGTTCCTGACGCTGTTTGCCTCCGCCGCCCATGCGCAGCAGGGAACGCCCGAGCAGCGCCGGGCCTGTACCCCCGACGTCTACCGGCTCTGCGCCGGCGAGATCCCCAACGTTCGCGCCATCACAGCGTGCCTGCGCCGTAACAGGTCAAGCTTGAGTGAGGCTTGCCGCGCCGTGTTCGATCAGGCCGGCGGCTGACATACCGGGCCTGTGGGTTTGTGCGCAGCAAGTGGCTCGCGCGGGCTCGCGAATCCGGCATAGTCGGCTTGTGGATAGACCTGTGGGTATGCTGCGGACAAGCTGTGGAAGGCCGTGATGTGCTTCGGATCTCGGGCGCAAATGCGTCCTTCGATTGTCATATCTCCGTCAAATGGCCTCACCGAATGATTTCTTGATCGTGCAGATCGCGGCGTAGCGGCAAGACTATTTGGTTCCCCCGAATTCGGAATTGGGTGCCGCGAGCATCCCTCACGCGCGAACAGTTTTTGGGCAGCCGCCTGCCCAAATGGCGGGCTCCCTCCGTCCAATTTTTTGTACGCCCGCGGACAAGCTTTCCGGTCCGCTCTCCTCCTAGGCTCGCTTCCGAGATCTGGAACATGGCCATTGCCATGACAATTCGAAGGAGCTGGAGATGGAGAGACCGGTATTGCCCCAGGCGCGGGGGAACGCGCGTGCATCGCTGTCTTGGCGCAAGGCCGCGCTCGGCGCCGCGGTCACTTTCGGCGCGCTGGCGGCTGCGCCCCTGAGCGCGCAGGCTGCGGCGCCTGCGGCCTGCGCCGCGCTCCAGGACAAATATCCGGACTGGAAAGGCAAGACCCTCGTCAACGCCATCAACCCGCACACGCCGGGCTACGAGACCATCGATCCGAAGGATCCGAGCAAATATATCGGCTTCGACATTGATCTGGGCGAAGCCATCGGCGAATGCCTCGGCTTCAAGCTGACCTACAAGCCGGTGACGTTCGCGGCGCTCCTGACCACGCTGGCCGCGGGACAGGCCGACATCGTCATCTCCGACATCTACGCTACCAAGGAGCGCGCCAAGGCCGCCGACTTCATCACCTACTCGAAAGTGTTCGACGGGGTGCTGGTGGCCAAGGGCAATCCGAAGGGCATCAACGGCATCAACATGTCGATGTGCGGCGCCGCTGCCGCCGAAAACACCGGCTATGTCGAGGTGCCGCTGATCCAGGCGCTGATGCCCGAGTGCAAGAAGGCCGGCAAGGCCGAGCCGACCGTCCAGCTCTACGACAACAACGCCAACTGCATCCAGGCGATCCTCGCCGGTCGTGCCGACACCTATGTCAACGACGTCAACACCGTCGACAGCGCGGTGAAGGCTTATCCGGACAAGCTGGAGAAGGCGACCGCGGTGACGATCCCGTATTCCGTCGGCATCGCCGTGCCGAAGGACAAGCCGAAATTCCGCGACGCCGTGCTCGCTGCCCTGATCGAGGTGCAGAAGGCCGGCACGCATATGGAGCTTCTGAAGAAGCATGGGCTCGACGTGAACAACTTCAAGGAGCCTGACATTCTGACGGCCGACTGATGTCGCTGTTCCTCCATTACCTGAGCATGCCGTATCTGCTCGAGGGCATCGAGCTCACCCTCGAGGTGACTGCCCTCGGGCTCGGCGGCGGATTGATCCTCGGATTGATCCTCGCCGGCATGCAGCTCTCCCGCTTCTGGCTGCTGGCGGCGATCGCCAGGGCCTACACCGTGATCTTCCGCGGCACCCCGCTGATCCTGCAAATGGTGTTCGCCTACGATGCGTTGCCGCATATCGGAATCAAGCTGCCGGCGGTGCTGGCCGCCGGCCTTGCGCTGGCCTGCAACGAGGCGCCCTTCATCGCCGAGATGCTGCGTGCCGGCGTGCTCGGCGTCGATCGCGGGCAGGTGACGGCCGGCCAGGCGCTCGGCATGACGCCGCGAATCCTGATGTGGCGGGTGATCGCGCCGCAGGCCATCCGCACTATGATCCCGGCCTTCGGCAACGAGGCCGTGAGCGCGCTGAAGAATTCCTCGCTGGCCTCGGTGGTCGCGGTCCAGGAGCTGACCTTGCGCTCGACCCAGCTTGCGTCCTCGACCTTCGACTTCTTCTCGATCTTCTTCGCCTCGGGCTTGCTGTACCTCGTGCTGACCTTTGCCATCAGCATCATCCAGCTTTTTGTCGAGTGGCTGCTCGACCTCGACCGCGCGAAGGGACGCCAGCGCAAGCTCGCCGATTATCTGCCCTGGCGCCGCGTCGATCTCGCCACCAAGCTCGAACTTGCCGCAGCGACCGTCGACGTCCCGGTGTCCGCACAGGCCGAGCTCACCGACACGCCGCCGCTGGCCTTGACCCGTGAGGAGCGCACCCGGCGTGCCGCGACGATCTCGCGCAACAACATCGCGGTCGAGACCAGGGACCTCACCAAGAGCTACGGGGCGCAAAAGGTGCTTGGCGGCGTCGATCTCACCGTGCGCGTCGGCGAGGTTGTCGCGCTGCTCGGGCCCAGCGGCTCCGGCAAGAGCACGTTGCTCCGCTGCATCAATCATCTCGAAAGCTGGGACGGAGGCACCGTGCGTGTCGGCGGCCGCCGCCTCGGCTTCGACGACGACGGCAAGCTGCTGCCGCCCCGCGCGATCGCCAATGAGCGGGCAAGCGTGGGCGTCGGCATGGTGTTCCAGCAATTCAATTTGTTCGCCCATCTCTCGGCGAAGGAAAACATCGCGGGGCCCTTGCGCTGGGTGCACGGCATGACCCGCATCGATGCAGATCGCCGCGCTGCCGAGCTGCTCGACCGGGTCGGGCTGTCGCACCGCGCCGACGCGCTGCCGCGGCATCTCTCCGGTGGCCAGCAGCAGCGCGTCGCCATCGCCCGAGCGCTGGCACCGAACCCCAGCGTGCTGCTCCTGGACGAGCCGACCTCGGCGCTCGATCCCGAGCTCGTCAGTGAGGTGCTGGAGGTGATCCGGCGGCTCGCCATCGATGACGGCCTCACCATGATTATCTCGACGCACCAGATCCGCTTCGCCGACGAGGTCGCCGACCGTGTTGCGTTCCTGAGCGGCGGCACGATCATCGAGGAGGGGCCTGCGCACGAGGTGCTCTCCAACCCCCGCAATCCGCTGACCGCGCGTTTCCTCAGCGTGATGGAAGCCGACAAGACTCCGGAGGCGGTGCGATGAGAGCCGCACCCGCAACGTTCAAGACCGCGTTTCCAGAAGAGGCCACCTCATGAAGCATCTCACGCTGCCGGTTTCGCCGAAAACCGTTCACTGGGGCTATTTCTCCAAGAAGGTCGCGCCGGCACTGACGTTGCGCTCGGGCGATCGCGCCACCATCGAGACGCTGACCCATCACGCCAATGATGACTACGAGCGCATGATCCAGGGTGATCCCGGCGCCGAGAGCGTGTTCCAATGGACGCGCGAGCACAAGGCAGTCGCGCGGCGCGGCTCGGGTCCTGTCGAAGGCCCCTTCATTCGTGGCGCAGGCGAGGGGATCGGCGTCCATCTCCTCACCGGTCCCGTCGCGATCGAAGGCGCCGAGCCCGGCGATATCCTCGAAGTGCGCATCCTCGATATCCGGCCGCGGCCGAGCTGCAGCGTTTGCCACGCCGGGCGCTGCTTCGGCTCCAACGTCGCCGCCAACTGGGGCTTTCACTATCACGATCTGATCGAGGAGCCGAAGCCGCGCGAGGTCGTCACCATCTTCGAGCTCGACACGTCAGGCGAGCCCTGCGCCAAGGCGGTCTACAACTACGTCTGGACGCCGCAGACCGACCCTGACGGCATCGTGCATCCGACCATCGATTATCCCGGCGTGCGGGTCGATCATGCCACCATCAAGAAGCGCGAGAACATCCTCGCAAGCGTCAAGGTGCCGGCACGGCTGCATTTCGGCACCATGGGGCTCGCGCCGTCGGAGGCCGATTTCGTCAGCTCGATCCCGCCGAGCTATACCGGCGGCAACATCGACGACTGGCGCATCAGCAAGGGCGCGCGGATGTTCTATCCGGTCGCGGTCCCCGGCGGCTATTTCTCGGTCGGCGATCCCCACGCCGCGCAAGGCGACAGCGAGCTTGGCGGTACCGCGATCGAGACCTCACTGACCGGCGATTTCGAGTTCGTCCTGCACAAGAAAGCCGATCTCGCCGGCACCAGCCTCGAAGGTCTCGACCATCCGATGCTGGAGACCGATCAGGCCTGGTCGTTCTACGGCTTCACCTATCCGAACTACCTCGCCGCGCTCGGCGCTGACGCACAAACCGAGATTGCCAATCATTCGAGTCTCGACCGTGCGATGCGCGACGCATTCAGAAAACTGCGCCGTTTCCTGATGACCGTGCACGGCTTGAGCGAGGACGAGGCCATCTCGCTGCTATCGGTCGGCGCCGATTTTGGCGTCACCCAGGTGGTCGACGCCAATTGGGGCGTTCACGGCACGATCCGCAAGAACATCTTCCGGTGTGACTGATGGGCCGTAGCCCGGATGGAGCGAAGCGCAATCCGGGTTTGTCACGGCGGACTCTGAAGGTCCCGGATTACGCTTCGCTCCATCCAGGTTACGAATCGCGCTCGACGTTGATATCCCGCTCTAACACTCTGAAGAACATCTCGTTTCCAGGATGAGCACCTGACCATTGAACCGCATCTGCGGCCCGTCGCTGCGACGGATGAGCACGTGCGTCTGGCACAGAGGTTGCTTCGATCCACTGCAATCTGGGTCGATCCGATGAGCTTCCGTCCCTTCACGAGCGAGTCCTACGCGCAAGACGACCGCCCCGAAGCCTGGCGGGACGTGCTGGCAGCGGTGGGCCTGCAGCCGGCGGCAGGCCATTTCTTCCTGGATGGGCACGCAACGGCGTCGCATCGCCACGCCGCGGGCGTCGCGCTGACGCGCATGGCGGCCGGCGCCCAGACCATCGGTCCGCACTCGCAGGCCAACGAAGACCTGCCGATTGCGCTGATGCCGGTCGAGGACGGCATGGTGCTCAAGAGCGCCGGCGGCCATCGCATCGTTCCGGTGGGCCATCTCGTGCTGCTGCCGCGGAGCGGGGACTGGAGCATCGTATTCCAGCGCGACATGCGCGCCGTCGTGCTGTCGGTGACATCGGAGGCGCTGCACGGCCGCCTCTCGGGCAGGCCGCGGCTGGGCGAACCCAGGGTCGTTCCGCCCAGCGGCTTTGCCGACATCTTTGCGCGCTTGCTGGACGCGACTGCGCGCACGCTCGACACGCTGAGCGATGCCGAATGGAATGCGGTCACGCAGTCGCTCGTCGATCTCCTGCTGACGCTCGCCCATCAATTGGCGGCTTCGACGTCGGACGCCGGATCGAGCGCGACGCAGTCGGCACTCCTGCACCGGATCTGCCAGACCATCGAACGCCGCCTCGACGATCCCGAACTGGTGCCGGCGCGCGTCGCGCAGGCCGAAGGAATCTCCGAGCGCTATCTGCAAAAGCTGTTCGAGACGGTCGGCGACAACTTTACTCACTACGTGCGCGAGCGGCGGCTGCAGCGCGCCTGGGCCCATCTGTCCAATCCGTCCGAGGCACATCGCTCGATATCGGAGATCGCCTACGCCTATGGCTTTGGCGATTCCGCACATTTCAGCCGCGCCTTCCGCCATCGCTTCGGACTGCCGCCGCGCGAATTTCGCCAGCAGGAGGCGGAGCGGGCGACGACGCAGCAGGGGATAGCCGGTCAGCGCGGCTGGCCGCAGGATGCGCTGGCGCAGCTTCGCGCCCACCCGACGAGCGCCGAGGCGCGCGGCAATCTCGCCCGCACCGACATCGATGAGCCGAGAACGGCCGAACGCAAGCATCATCATCTTCCGATCGAAGCTAACCGTGTTCATTGGGGATATTTCAGTCGCACGTTAAAGCCGCAGCTCGAGATCAATTCGGGTGATACCATCACGATCGAAACGCTGACGCAGCATGCCTCCGACGATCCTGAGCTGATGATCGCGGGCGACGCGGCCGCCGAAAGCGTATTCGGTTGGACCAGGGCGAGGAAGAACGTGGATCGCCGCGGCGCGGGTCCGATGGATGCCAGCATATTCGGGCGCGGCGCCGGCGAAGGCTTTGGCGTGCACATCTGCACGGGGCCCGTGTCGGTGAAGGACGCCCAGCCCGGGGACGTGCTGGAGGTGCGGATCCTCGACATCGTGCCGCGCACAAGTCGCCATCCGAAACATTCAGGGCGAGTGTTCGGCTCCTCGGTTGCGGCCTGGTGGGGCTATCATTACGACGAATTTCTTTCAGGGCCGAAGCCGCGCGAGGTCGTGACGATCTACGAAATCTTCGACGACACCGACGCGCCGTATGCCCGCGCGCTGTATTCCTACCGCTGGGAGTCGCAGACCGACCCGTTTGGCGTGGTGCACGCCACCTACGACTATCCCGGCGTTCCGGTCTTGCCCGGCACGGTGAAGCGCCGCCACGCCGTGCTCGACGGCATCCGCATTCCCTTGCGCCCGCATTTCGGCGTGATCGCGGTGGCGCCGCGCGAGGTCGATTTCATCGACTCGGTGCCGCCGTCCTATTTTGGCGGCAATCTCGACAATTGGCGCTTGGGGAAGGGAGCGACCGTCTATCTTCCGGTCTCCGTTCCCGGCGCATTGTTGTCCGTCGGCGATCCCCATGCCACGCAAGGCGACGGTGAATTGAGCGGCACCGCGATCGAATGCTCGATGACGGGAACCTTCGAGGTGATCCTGCACAAGAAGGCCGACCTTGCCGGTCGTCCCTTCGCCGATCTCTCTTATCCCCTGATCGAGACCGAATCCGACTGGGTCCTGACCGGATTCAGCCATCCCAACTACCTCGCCGAGTTCGGCGCCCAGGGCCAGAGCGAGGTCTACGCAAAGTCCTCGCTCGATCTCGCCATGAAAGATGCGTTTCGCAAGATGCGACGCTTCCTGATGAACGTGAAGGGGCTGAGCGAGGACGAGGCGATCGCGCTGATGTCGGCCGCCGTCGACTTCGGCGTCACGCAGGTGGTCGACGGCAATTGGGGCGTGCACGCGATCATCAGCAAGCGCCTGTTTCAAACCTTCCCTTAAGAGACGCGCCGTAACAAGGAACCCCAGTGAAATTCCACATGATCAGCGGCGGACCGAAGCCGGTCGCGCCCTTCAGCCACGCGGTGGAGACCGACGGCTTTGTCTTCGTCACCGGCCAGATGCCGGACACGCCGCAAGCACCGGGCGTGTTGCCCGACGGCATCGTCGCGCAGACGAGGGCGGTGATGGAGAATTTGAAGGTCGTCCTGGCGGGCGTCGATCTCGCTCTCGAACACGTCGTGATGACACGCATCTATCTCACGCGTTTCAAGGAAGACTACACCGCAATGAACGAGACTTATCGCGGGTTCTTTCCGCCCCACCGCCTGCCGGCCCGCACCTGCGTGGGCGTAACGGGGCTTGCCTATGACGCACTGATCGAGATCGATCTGGTGTGCCGGAGGCCGTGAGTTCGGCTTTTTGTAGCCCGGATGAGCGAAGCGAAATCCGGGACCGCCGCTCGAACGAGTCCCGGATATCGCTTCGCTCATCCGGGCTACAATCCCTTGCGTTGCCTGTCGGGCAAAACACCCAAACCGCGGGTCAATCCGCTCGCGCGAAAATATTCCACTTTACCGAAATTCGGCTTTGGCGTATTCATCTCGCCACCTCATCCCGGTCAGAGGGGCGTATCGCGATCGTCACGAAACGTGGGATGGGCTGCGGTGGACGCGGGCAGCATCGGCGCGAAGGGCTTCGCAGGGCGGCAAAACCGTGAGCGAAGGCGTCGCGCACACGACCGGTGCTGACAGCGTACGGCAAAACCGTGTCGTCCTGACGCCCGGGGTCTGTGCGTCAAGTCTTGTGGTGATGTGGGCTGCCCGACCGGGCATCCGCATCAGCCATCCGCAAGGCGACGGGGGCAATAGTGCATCGCTCCCCGGGGAGAGCTCGGCATAAGCCGTCAAACCACTGCGCAGGGAAGGCCGTGTGTTGGGCTTCACCTGTATGCCGCTGTGCAGCCTCTTGTAGCGCAACCTTCGCACAGTGGACCGTGGGTGCCAGCCGGCACCCGGTCTTCCCTGCGCCCTCTGACGAGGAGGGTGTACGCGACGAAGCAAAGCTCGGGCGAGATGCGTCGCGAGGACGCGAAGTTGTGCCTGCGACAAGGATCATTCCGCGGTGCCGGTGCCCGCCCCAGAGACAACAAACCCCGCCGATCTATGAATGCCGGTTCATTGCTGCGGAGAATTCGAATCGGTAAGAATTCGCTCGTTGCGCGTCTCGCGTCGTGCAACGAACCGGGGGCGCATCGATCGCGTCTTGAACCTTTCGATTGCGCCTCCGACGAATCCTTCAAGGCAACGCCATTGGTTGCCGCGGCGCCTGCGCCGATCGACGTCAGGCACCGACAGCCCGTTTCGATCGGGAGAATTTCATATGAAGTATTTTCTGTCTGCACTGATCGCGGTCGGTCTATCGATTGCCGCCGCGCCGTCGTTCGCGGCTGACGCCCGCAACGTCACCGTCGTCAACGAGACCGGCTATGCCATCAAATTCCTGGGCTTCAACGCCCCGAACGATGGCATGGACGAATGGGACAACGAGCTGGAGAAGGTTTTGCAGAACCAGGCGAGCACCTATGTCGAGTTCGACGATGACGACGAAGGATGCGTCTGGAATGTCCGCGTCGACTGGCAGAACTATGACGAGACCGTGCTCTGGAAGAACGTCAACCTCTGCAAGTTCACCGCACTTCGGCTGCGCTACGATTCCGGCACCAAGACCACTTCGTTCGTCGCCGAGTAACTTGACCTGAGGCCAGGCGGAGGAGAGGCCGCGTGCCCTTCCTCGCGGCAATGTGCCAGATAGCGAATTCGTCCTTTGCAAGCGCAAGCGGCTTTGTTATACGCAGCCGCGCGCGAACGACGGGTTCGCCCTTTTCCTCGGTAGCTCAGCGGTAGAGCATCCGACTGTTAATCGGATGGTCGCTGGTTCGAATCCAGCCCGGGGAGCCAAATTCCGCTTCATTTTCAGTGACTTGCGTCCAGACGCTAATCTGGCGTGCGATCTCGTTGCGGCAAATTCTCAATTACATGTGTACCGTGGCGAGCCGGCATCCACCGGGGCGACGCCAAAACGACTCAATTGAAATCGAGGTTCCAGAGGCGGTCCTTTACGGAGCTGATTCCCATGCGAGACATCCAGGTCGATCGTTCCCAGCTGGCTCCCTCCATTCTGCCGGGGGACGTCCTCGAACTCAGCGACGACGAATGCCTCGCCTGTCTGGCGCGCGCGGTCGAGACCCACGATTCGGCACGGCTGGACGAAGTCGCTGCATTGATCGGCCGCCTCGCGGTCACGATCGAATAGGTCTCGCCCTCGATGTTGCGAGTTGCGGAACGGCCCGATTCGCGGGCCAAAGCCATGTTGCGTTTTCGCAGGGCCTGTTCCAAAGATGCCGCCAACTTTCGTCCGCGGCATCGTCCGCCTTGCAGGGTCCGCAAATGTCCGTTTTCTCGACGGCGCGCCTAAAAATGGTCGATGGCCAGGTGCGCACCAGTGACGTCACCGACCGTCGTGTTCTCGACGCCATGCTCACGGTTCCGCGCGAGGCTTTCGTGCCGGCTAGCCGGCAGGCATTGGCGTATCTCGACCTCGATCTCGACGTCAGCGAGGACGGCGCCAAGCGGTTCCTGATCAAGCCGCAGCTGACCGGCAAGCTGCTCCAGGCCGCCGAGATCGGCGAGGATGACAACGTGCTGGTCGTCGGCTGCGCCACGGGCTATCTCGCCGCGCTGACCGCCAAGCTTGCGCGTCAGGTCATCGCGACGGAATGCGATTCGGCCTTGGCGGCAAAGGCCAACGACGCCTTCGCCGCCCTCGGGCTTGCCAACGTGGCCTGCAAGGCCGCGGCCTGCACCGAGGGTGATGCCGCTGCTGGCCCCTATGATGTGATCGTCCTCAACGGCGCCACCGAGGTGACGCCTTCAGGGCTGCTCGGGCAGCTCAAGGAGGGTGGGCGCCTGGTGGGGGTCTCGGCCGAATCCAGGCCGCCGCGAGCCATGATCGTGACCCATACCCACGGCGAATTCGGCCATCGGGCGCTGTTCGATGCCGCGGCCCCGGTGCTTCCCGGGCTGGAACGGGCCGCCGCCTTCGTCTTCTGACGGCCGATAGCGGCTTTAGCCCATTAAAATCCCGTTCTGAATCAGAAGTGTGGCCGGGATGCTGCACGTGAAGAGTTTCCACCGAGAACCACCCTCAGGTAGTTCCGTCGCGCTTGACCACGTCCTATGTTGCGACGGGGCAACGACTCCACTCGTAGACGGTAACCCAGCTCGCGGGCACGAGCCGGGCGTTAGAATGAACGGAATTTTTGGATGCATGGGGTGAAGCTCTTCACCGGAGCAGCGGTTTCGGTCCTGCTGCTGGCGCTTGCCGCGCCGACGCCTGGCTTGGCGGATACGATCGAGGCTGCGCTGGTGCGCGCCTATCAGAACAATCCGCAGCTCAACGCGCAACGCGCCCAGGTGCGCTCGACCGACGAGAACGTGCCGCAGGCGCTGTCGGGCTATCGGCCCAAGGTCGGGGTCAACCTCAGCACTGGCTATCAATATCAAGATATTCAGCAGCAGCAGAAGGGTCTGCCAATCCATAGCGATCCGCCCCTTCAGCCCAACAGCGCCAGCCTGACTATCAACCAGACGCTCTACAACGGCAATCAGACCGCCAACAGGACGCGCGCGGCGGAGAGCCAGGTCTCGGGGTCCCGCGAGGCGTTGCGCGTGCTCGAGCAGACGGTCCTGTTGCAGGCTGCCACCAGCTACATGGATTATCTTCGTGACTCCGCCACCCTCGAAGTTCAGCGCAGCAACGTGCGCGTGCTCGAACAGACGCTCAAGCAAACCCGCGATCGCTTCAATGTCGGCGAGGTGACGCGCACGGACGTGGCGCAATCCGAAGCGCAGCTCGCGGCCGGCAGGACCCAGGCCCTGACTGCCGAATCGAATCTCACGACGACGCGCGCGAATTTCCGCCGGATCATCGGCAACGAGCCGACGAACCTTGCGCCGGGGTCGCCGGTCGATCGTTTCCTGCCCGGGACGCTCGCCTCCGCCGTCGGTCTCAGCCTGGTGGAGAACCCCAACGTCACGGCCTCGATGTTCGGCATCGACGTCAATTATCTCCAGGTCAAGATCAACGAAGGCGCGCTGCTGCCGACCCTCACGGTTCAGGCTGGCATCACCCAGTCGTACCAGCAGACCCTGACGGTCTTCCGAACGACGACCGCGTCCGCCATTGCGACCGCCTCGGTGCCGATCTATCAGGGGGGCGCTGAATATGCGCTCATCCGCCAATCGAAAGAGAACCTGGCGCAGCAGCGCCTGAATCTCGAAACCACACGTGATCAGACCCGCGCCAACGTCGTGCAGGCCTGGGGCCAGTTGGAAGCCGGCAAGGCGCAGGTGCAGTCCGCGCAGGCGCAGGTTACGGCGTCCGAGATCGCGCTGAACGGCGTGCGCGAGGAAGCCAAGGCCGGCCAGCGCACCACGCTGGACGTGCTCAACGCGCAGCAGGCGCTGGTCAACGCGCGCGTAGCGCTCGTCACTGCCCAGCATGACCGCGTGGTGGCGTCCTATTCGGTGCTCAACGCGGTCGGCCGTCTCGCGCCGCAGGTCCTCGGCCTCAACACCACGGTCTATGATCCCAGCGTTCACTACCAGCAGGTTCGCGACAGCTGGGCCGGCGTACGCACGCCAGACGGACGCTAGTCCCGTAATCACCCGGTCGGCCTCGCAAATAGCCGAAGCCGACCGGTGCTTTGCTTGCAATCATCAAAATCCCTGACATAGCCTTGCCAAGAAGATGCGGGCCGATTCGCTTTGCATCCGATGCCGTGTGCGTAAAGCATGAGGTGCCGAGGGCAGGGGCCGCACCGCTGCACGTTGAGCGGTCATCTGGGGACAAGTCGGGCTGCCGTGACGAAAATGTCGGGCCACCCATCCGGAACCGGCCAATCCTGTCGTGCTTGGTGTAAAACAACGCATGCGAGGGCGTTGATGATGTGGAGTCGGAGATGACGCAGCCTGCAAAGGTCACAGAACCCTCGATGGAGGAGATTCTGGCCTCGATCCGGCGCATCATTGCCGACGATGAGGCCAAGCCGCCGCCGGCGGATGCCGCCAAGCCCGAGAAAGCTGCCGCCCCCGCCGCGCCACCGAAGCCGCAGGCGATCAACGATATTCCGCCATCCAAGGTCGCGCCGCCCAAGCCGGCCGCCGAGAAGCCCGCACCGCCTCCGGCAGCAAAGCCGGCGCCGCCGCCGGCCCCCGCACCCGAGGCGGATGCATCCAACAATCAGGACGATATCGACGCTTTGCTGGCGGGCCTCGACACAGCCACGGCTGCGCCGGAAATCCGTGCTCCCGAACCGGAGCCCGACCCCGAGCCCGATGTGCTGGAATTGACCGACGATATGGCGCTGGCGATGGAGCCGACGCCGCCTCCGCCGCCGCCGAGCTTCCGCAAGGTCGAGCCGCGCGACGATCTCGAATTCGCCGAATCGCCGCCCCCGCGTCCGACGCCGGCATCCTATGCGCCCGTCGACTTCGATGCGCCGCCACTGCCGCCCCAACAGCCGATGCTGGCGCAATCGACGGTCTCCGCGGTCGAATCCGCCTTCAATTCCCTGGCCCACACGGTGCTCAGCAGCAATGCGCGAACGCTGGAGGATCTGGTCAAGGAGATGCTGCGTCCGATGCTGAAGTCCTGGCTGGACGACAATTTGCCGGGCCTCGTCGAACGCATCGTGAAGGCCGAAATCGAGCGGGTATCGCGCGGCGGCAGGTAGATCGGGCCGCAGAGCCCTCATAAAGCCCTGCTTGTGCGTCATATTCGGTCTCCCGACCGGACCGGAAAGCCCTGTTGCCGCCTGGCTTTCCTTTGACCTTTCCGTTGACTTGTCCGTTGACTTGGACCCCGTGCGCGGCTTTCTAACAGCGCCATGATCGAGAAAAATTACCAGCCCGCCGATATCGAAGCCCGCATGTCCGTCGTGTGGGAGGACAGCCTTGCCTTCAAGGCCGGCCGCCCGGACCGCCGCGACGCAGTGCCCTTTACCATCGTGATCCCGCCGCCGAACGTGACGGGCTCGCTGCACATGGGCCACGCCCTCAACAACACGCTCCAGGACATCCTGTGCCGGTTCGAGCGCATGCGCGGCCGCGACGTGCTGTGGCAGCCCGGCACCGACCATGCCGGCATCGCCACCCAGATGGTGGTGGAGCGGCAGCTGATGGAGCGCCAGCAGCCCAGCCGTCGCGAGATGGGCCGCGAGAAGTTTCTGGAGCGGGTCTGGCAGTGGAAGGCCGAGAGCGGCGACACCATCATCAACCAACTCAAGCGGCTCGGCGCCTCCTGCGACTGGTCGCGCGAACGTTTCACCATGGACGAGGGCCTGTCCAAGGCCGTGGTCAAGGTGTTCGTCGAGCTGCACCGCGATGGCCTGATCTACAAGGACAAGCGGCTGGTGAACTGGGACACCAAGCTGCTCACCGCGATCTCCGATCTCGAAGTGCAGCAGACCGAGGTCAAGGGTAGCCTCTGGTACCTGCGCTATCCGATCGAGGGCAAGATTTTCAGCCCCGACGATCCCTCGAGCTTCATCGTCGTTGCCACCACGCGCCCGGAGACCATGCTCGGCGATACCGGCGTCGCCGTGCATCCCGACGACGAGCGTTATCAGAAGCTGGTCGGCAAGAACGTGATCCTGCCGCTGGTCGGCCGCAAGATCCGGATCGTCGCCGACGAATATTCCGATCCGGAGAAGGGCTCGGGCGCGGTGAAGGTGACACCGGCGCACGACTTCAACGATTTCGAGGTCGGCAATCGCCACGGCCTCGCCCGGATCAGCGTCATCGACAAGGAAGGTTGCCTCGATCTCCTCGACAACGAGGATTATCTGCGCGACCTGCCGGAAGGTGCCTCGCAGTTCGCCGAGGAGTTCAACAAGCTCGATCGCTTTGCTGCGCGCAAGCGCATCGTCGAGCGGCTGGAATCGTTCGGCTTCGTCGAGCGGATCGAGCCCCACACCCACATGGTGCCGCATGGCGACCGTTCCGGCACGGTGATCGAGCCCTATCTCACCGACCAATGGTATGTCGACGCCAAGACGCTGGCGAAGCCCGCGATGGCCGCAGTGCGTTCGGGCGAAACCACTTTCGTGCCGAAGAACTGGGAAAAAACCTATTTCGAGTGGATGGAGAACATCCAGCCGTGGTGCATCTCGCGCCAACTCTGGTGGGGCCACCAGATCCCGGCCTGGTACGGTCCTGATGGCAAGGTGTTCGTCGCCGAGACCGAGGAGGAGGCCGTCAGCCACGCCCTCGGCTATTACGTCGAGCAGGAAGTCATCACGGTCGAGCAGGGGCGCGAGATGGCGCTCGACCGCAACAAGCGTGACGGCTTCATCACGCGCGACGAAGACGTGCTCGACACCTGGTTCTCCTCGGCGCTGTGGCCGTTCTCGACCCTCGGCTGGCCCGCAGACGCGCCGGAAGTGCAGCGCTACTACCCGACCAACGCGCTGGTGACCGGCTTCGACATCATCTTCTTCTGGGTCGCCCGCATGATGATGATGGGCCTGCACTTCATGAAGGAGGTGCCGTTCTCGACGATCTACATCCACGCCCTCGTCCGCGACGAGAAGGGCGCCAAGATGTCGAAGTCGAAGGGCAACGTCATCGATCCGCTCAGCCTGATCGACCAATATGGCGCGGACGCGCTGCGCTTCACGCTGGCCGCGATGGCCGCGCAGGGACGCGACATCAAGCTCGCCACCAGCCGCGTCGAGGGCTATCGCAATTTCGCGACCAAGCTCTGGAATGCGTCGCGCTTCGCGGAGATGAACCACTGCGCCGTGCCCGAGGGCTTCGAGCCGGCGAAGGTCAAGGAGACGCTGAACCGCTGGATCGCGCATGAGAGCGCGCACACAACGCGCGAGGTGACCGAGGCGATCGAGGCCTATCGCTTCAATGACGCCGCCGGCAGCATCTACCGCTTCGTCTGGAACGTCTATTGCGACTGGTATCTCGAGCTCGCAAAACCCGTGCTGCTCGGTCCCGATAGCCCTGCCAAGGCCGAGACCCGTGCCATGGTGGCATGGGCGCGCGACGAGATCCTGAAACTGCTTCACCCCTTCATGCCCTTCATCACCGAGGAGCTGTGGGAGGTGACGGCCAAGCGCGACGGTCTGCTCGCGCTGGCACCGTGGCCGCTGAAGCCGGCCGAACCGACGCCGGAGCAGCTTGCGATGCTCGCGGCGACGACGGGGCCGACCGACGCGCTCGTCTCGCCGGTTTGGGTGCTGCCGATCTTCGACCATGCCGACTTCACCGATCCCGCAGCCGAGGCCGAGATCGGCTGGGTCATCGACCTTGTCACGCAGATCCGTTCGGTGCGCGCCGAGATGAACATCCCGCCGGCGACCCTTACGGCGCTGGTGCTCGCAGGCGCCTCGGCCGAGACGAAGGAGCGCGTGCCGCGCTGGAGCGACGTCATCAAGCGCATGGCGCGGCTGTCGGATATCGCCTTCGCCGACCGCGCGCCCGACGGCGCGGTTCAGCTCCTGGTGCGAGGTGAGGTGGCTGCGCTGCCCCTGAAGGGCGTGATCGACGTCGCCGCCGAGCGCACGCGTCTCGACAAGGAGATCGGGAAGGCCGACGCCGACATCAAGCGCGCCGAGTCCAAGCTGGCGAACGAGAAATTCGTGGCCAACGCGGCCGAGGAAGTCGTCGAGGAGGAGCGCGAGAAGCGCGAGGCCGCGCTCGCCCGCAAGGCCAAGCTGCTCGAGGCGCTGGAGCGGCTGAAGCAGGCGTCGTAAGCTTATTTCGGAAACGGCTTGCTGAGGAATTTCGAGCCCCTGGCGCCATAGCGCCAGGGCAGCTCGACCGCCTTGGTGATGCCGATCCGGATGCCGGCCACCACCTCGACGTCCTCCGACCGCGCATGCAGCGCGATCGGCGAACGGTCCAGCGGCAAGGCATTGTGTGCGATGGTGATGCCGAGCGCTTCGGTCAGCTTGCCCGGGCCCGAGCACAACGCGTGCAAATCCTGGAGATGGCGCCGCCGACGCATCGCGGCGATGCCATGGGTCGGCTCCAGCGCGCGGATCAGCACGGCACTGGCCGAGCCCTCTTCCTCGCAGACGAAGTTCACGCACCAGTGGATGCCGTAGGAGCGATAGACATAGGCAAAGCCGGGCGGGCCGAACATCACCTGGTTCCGCGGCGTGGGGCCATTGTAGGAGTGCGCCGCCGGCTCGGTATGATGATAGGCCTCGACCTCGACGATGATCCCACCGACGCCGTCGACCAGCATGGTCGCACCGATCAAGTCGGGCGCGACCTCGTGGACGCTGCGTGCGAAAAAGGCACGCCTCAGCGCTTTGCCGAGCCGGGGTGTGGAAGGTTTCGAGACTGGAGCCATTCGAGGTGAGAATCGCCAGAGAACAGAGCAGGATATTGCCCATATCTGCCATGTTCCCTGAAGCGGGGCGAGCCGGGTTGCGATGCCCGGCCAGACCGATTAGGTAGGACTTGGTCAGGCCGGACACCCCATGGTCGTTATTGTCGATACCATCTCGAACCCGTTGCGCCCACGTCACCCCGAAAAGGTGAACCGGCCCGATTCCGCTTCGCCGCCGAAGCCGGACTGGATCCGCGTACGCGCGCCCAACACGCGCGGCTATGCCGACACCCGCAACATCGTGCGCGCCAACGGCCTGCATACGGTGTGCGAGGAGGCGGGCTGCCCGAATATCGGCGAGTGCTGGGACAAGAAGCACGCGACCTTCATGATCATGGGTGACACCTGCACCCGCGCCTGCGCGTTCTGCAACGTCAAGACCGGCATGCCGAACGCGCTTGACGCCGCCGAGCCGCAGAACGTCGGTGAGGCCGTGGCCAAGCTCGGGCTTGCACATGTCGTCATCACCTCCGTCGACCGCGACGATCTCACTGACGGCGGCGCCGAGCATTTCGCCCAGACCATCCGCGCGATCCGCGCTGCATGCCCCTCGACCACGATCGAAATCCTCACGCCCGATTTCCTGCGCAAGGAGGGAGCGCTGGAGGTCGTCGTCGCGGCGAAGCCCGACGTGTTCAACCACAATCTCGAGACCGTGCCGTCGTGCTATCTCACCGTGCGGCCGGGCGCGCGCTATTTCCATTCGATCCGGCTGCTGCAGCGGGTCAAGGAGCTCGATCCCACCATCTTCACCAAGTCCGGCATCATGGTCGGCCTCGGCGAGGAGCGCCACGAGGTGCAGCAGGTGATGGACGATCTGCGTTCGGCCGATGTCGATTTCCTGACCATCGGGCAATACCTCCAGCCGACCCGCAAGCATCACGCCGTGATGCGCTACGTGCCACCGGACGAGTTTTCGTCCTACGAGAAGGTCGCCTACACCAAGGGCTTCCTGATGGTGTCGGCGAGCCCGCTCACCCGTTCGTCGCATCATGCCGGCGAGGATTTTGCGAAACTGAAAGCCGCGCGGGCAGCAAGCGCCCGCTGAATCGCCATGCCCAATTTTTCGAGCAAGCGCCGTGTCGATCACAGCGCGTCCGAGATGTTTGATCTGGTCGCCGACGTCGAGCGCTACCCGGAATTCGTGCCGCTGTGCAGCGCGCTGAAGGTCCGACAGCGCATGGCGAAACCCGACGGCACCGAGGTGCTGGTCGCGGACATGACGGTGTCGTTCAAGCTGGTCAGGGAATCCTTCACGAGCCGCGTGACGCTCGACCGCGCCAACTTGAAGATCCTGGTCGAATATCTGCAAGGTCCTTTCAGCAATCTGGAAAACCGCTGGACGTTCGAGCCCAAAGGCGAGAGCGTTTGCGATGTCGGTTTCTTCCTCGCCTACGAGTTCAAGAGCCGCATGCTGGCGCTCCTGATGGGTTCGATGTTCGACGCCGCATTCGCGCGATTTTCCATCGCGTTCGAGAAGCGGGCGGATGCGATCTACGGACGGCGGAAGCTGGCGTCGTCGTAGTGGTTGCGGACGGGCACGCTCTCGTGTCCCGGACGCGGTGCAGCGCATAGCGCTGCTCCGCAGAGCCGGGACCCACGCCGCACCGACGGCTCGGAAGCATGGGCCCCGGCTCTGCAGCGCACCGCTGAAGGGGCGCTGCGCTGCATCCGGGGCACGAACTCCTAGCTTCAATCCACCGCCTTCACGACATCCGGCGGCTGCGAGGCATAGTACGCTGCGGCCTGCTCGATTTCCTCCGGGGTCATCGCACGCGCGATGTTGCGCATCTGCTGGCTGATGTCGTTGCGACGCTCGCCGGAGGCGAAGGCCTGCAGCTGCGCCTTCATGTAGGCTTCGGATTGGCCTTCGAGCCACGGGCTGCCGGTCTTGTTGTCGAGGCTGCCGTGGCAGGCGCCGCAGGGCGCGATGCCGCGCATCGGTGCGCCGTAGATCACGATGTTTGGCTTCGGCAGTTGCGGCGTCGGGTGATAGGCCGGCAGCCGCGGCAGGTAGGCGTAATAGTTCGAGAGATCCGCGATCTCCTGGTCCGTCAAATTGACGGCGAATGGCGACATCACCGCATTGGCGCGCGCGGCGGTGCGGAAATCATGCAGCTCCTTGTAGATCACGGCGGCATACTGGCCCGCGAGATTGGGCGAGTCCGCGCGGCTGACACCCGTCGGGCCATGGCAGATCGCGCAGCGCTGCGCCAGCGTGGCACCGCGGCCGATCGCCTCCTGGCTCGGGCGTGCCAGAGTGTTCGACGTCAGCACGACCCCCGACAGGCGCTTGGTCTGCTCCGGCGCGGTCACGTTTGCCGCGCGCTGCGGCAGGCCGGCAGCGCTGCAGATTGCGTCCCAGACGTTGGCGAACTGAACCCAGGGCTGCGCAAACGGCAGCACGAGGAAGCCTGCAATCGCCGTGACGATCAGGATCGCGGCTGTGATGACCACACTCGTCTTGAAATGACGATTGGTGAGGGTGAAGAGCTCGCGCGTGCTCATCACTGCGCTCCCACATAAACGGCCGGCACAGAGGTGCCCTCGGTCAGGGCCAGATTCAGGATCGGATAGCCGTAATTGGTGAGAGTGAGGGCGATCATCAACGCCACCCACAGCGCATGGGTGTTGAGCGCGACCGGGACCGTTGTGGGCTGATGCACGGCCAACGCGAAGCGATAGGGGCCGGCGTCGACCTGCGGCGCACGCATGGCGCGGGCCAGGATCAGGATGAACATGATGCCCGACGCCAGCAGGATGAAGCCGCCGATTGCCGAGAGGGTGACCGAAAGTGCCTGCGGGGCGATGGCGGGATCGCCGAAGTCGAAATAGGCCATGCGGCGCGGCATGCCGAGAATGCCGACCCAGTGCCAGGGAAAGGTCGTGACGATCATGCCGATGAACCACAGCCAGAGCTGGGTGCGGATCAGGCGGACATCGATCAGCTCGCGCCCGGTCAGATGCGGCCACAGATCGTAGGCGATCGCAAAATACATGATCACGATGGCGCCGCCGAAGATCAGGTGGAAATGGCCGGTGATCCACTGCGTGTTGTGGATCGACGCATCGAGCTGATAGCTCATGTTGATGAGGCCGCCAGCGCCGCCGAAGCCGAGCATGACGAAGGAAAAAGCGAGGGCCAGCATCATCGGATTGTCCCAGGGCAGGGCCCTGATCCAGCCGAACATGCCGCGGCCGCCGCGCAGGCGGGCCGCGATCTCGACCGAGGCGCAGATCGTGAACACGGTCAACAGCGTCGGCAGCGCGACCAGCGCGGTGAACGCCGAATGGATGAACTTGAAGCCGGCGCCGACCTGCGGATCGGCAAAGGTGTGGTGCATGCCGATCGGCATCGCGACCACCAGGAAGAGGATGAAGGAGATCCGCGCCATGCTGTCGGAATAGATGCGGCCGCCGATCGCGCGCTGCACGATGGTGTAATAGGCGATGTAGGTCGGCATCAGCCAGAAATAGACGATGGCATGCAGCGTCCAGGAGAAGAACACGCGCGCAAGGCCGGCGTCGATGGTGGCCTTCAGTCCGGAGGCGACCGGAATGATCTGCAGCAGCAGCTCGAGCGCGGCGCCGACCGCGGTCCAGGCCCACAGATACGAACCCGCGACATTGGCGAACATTGCGAGCGGCACCGGCGCGCCGGGATGGGCTTTCCGCCAGACGCGCAGATTGAGCGACATCAACGCGACCCAGATCCAGGAGCCGACCACGACCAGCACGACGCCGAGGTAGTAGAAGACGTTGCCGATCAGCGGCGGATAGAAGGTGTAGAGCACCGAGGCGCGGCCGAGCCCGACCGGGACCATCGCCATGATCGCGCCGACCACAATCAGCCAGAATCCCGCCCAGGCCAATCGCACGCCGACCAGCCGCTGCTCCAGCGCGGATTCGCTGATGGCATAGCCAAAGCCCATCGCGACCAGGGTCGGGAAGACGTAGCCCATCACCGTGCCGTGCGCGGTCAGCGAGCGGTAATAGAGCTCGGGATTGGACAGCCATGTGCCGATCGGGCTGCGGATGAACATCTGCCAGGCGCCGAGCGTGAGCGCGATGCCGAACACGACGAAGGCCAGCCAGAAATGAGCGAGGATGAGCTTTCTATTGACCAACACAGCTCAGCCTCCCGCCGCCCTTCGCGCGGTTCGCGAAGTCAGTCTTGTCGATCACCTTGACCTTGCCCCACATGCCCTCGTGGCCGAAGGAGCAAAACTCCTGGCAAGGCATCAGATAGTCGCCGCTCTTCGTAAAGCGCATGAGCTGCTCGGAGATGTAGCCCGGCACCAGCATGGTGTTGACGTTGGTGCCCTGGATCAGGATGCCGTGGACGACGTCTGCGCTGGTGGCGCGCAGCGTGATCGGCGTGTCCACGGGCACCACGATGCAGGCCGGCGTGAAGGAATATTGCTGCCCGATCGCGCGCACGGTCACATTGCCGTTGGCTTCCAGCACGCTGCCGAGATTGCTTTCGACGAACTCGCCGGTCAAATGCAGCCGCGAGGGATCGGTGGTCTCGACGCGAGGTTGCGGCATGGTCGCGCGATGGATGCCGGCGAACGCCGCCAGCAGCGCCATCATCACGACGATGATCACGGCGATGGTGGCCCAGCGCCGCTCGACGCGGGCTGCGACCTCGGCGCTGGCGCTGCCGTTGCTGTGGGCTCCCTCGGCGCTCATTGCAGCGAGCCGCGCGGCAGGAACACGAACAGATAGAAGGCGAACCACATTGCCACCACGCAGGCCGTGGCGATGCCGGCGACCACGATCGCGCCGGACGGTCCCTGCGCCACGACTTCCTCGACGGCCTGGTCGGCGGCGGCTGGGCTGGTCGGCGGATCGGAGTTGAACATGGGGCCCTCAGTTCAGCGATGCCGAGCGCAGCTCGTTGGCCTCGCGCGCCGAGACCGGCGTGCCGCGATTGCCCCAGGCGGTGCGGATGTAGGAGACGACGGCGGCGACCTCGTTGTCGGAGAGGAGGCCGGCGAAGGGCGGCATGCCGTAGGGCATCGGATTGCCCTTGGTGCCCGGCGGATAGCCGCCATTGAGCACCATGCGGATCGGGTTGACCGCCGACTGCATTTCGATCGACTGGTTGTTAGCGAGCGGCGGCCAGTGCGGTGGCTTGCCCTCGCCCTGCGCACCATGACAGCTCGCGCAGTTCTTGTCGTAAACGGTCTTGCCGAGGCTGATCAGAAGGCTGCTCTCGCTGGTCGGCAGCGCCGAGCTCGCGGCCGGCGGAGGTGAGGGCTCCGCGATACCCTTGAGGTACACCGCCATCGCCCGGGTGTCCTCGTCGTTGAGATATTGCAGGCTGTTGTGCACGACCTCGGCCATCGGGCCGTAGACCACGCCGCGCATGGAGACGCCGGTCTGGAGCAGATCCGTGATGTCCTTGATGCTCCAGTCGCCGAGCCCGGCCTCACGGTTTGACGTCAGCGAGGGCGCGTACCAGTTCTGCATCGGAATCAGGCCGCCCTTGAAGGCGTCGGATTGCGAGGTGCCGCCGAGCGCGTTGATCGGCGAATGGCACATGCCGCAATGGCCGAGGCCCTCGACCAGATAGGCGCCGCGATTCCATTCCGCCGACTTTTTCGGATCGGGCTTGAACTCGCCCTCGCTGAAGAACAGCGTGCGCCAGCCGAGGATGAGCTGGCGGTTGTCGTAAGGGAAACGCAATTCGTGCGGCTTGTTCTTCTGGTTCACCGGCGCAATCGAGCGCAGATAGGCGAAGATCGCGTCGCTGTCGGCGCGCGTGACCTTGGTGTATGACGCAAACGGCATCGCCGGGTAGATCAAGCCGCCACCGGGAAAGCGGCCGCTGTGCATGGTCTTGTAGAAGTCGTCGCCGCTCCATTTGCCGATGCCGGTCTCCGGATCGGGCGTGATGTTGGAGGTGTAGAGTGTGCCGAACGGGGTCGGCATGGCACGGCCGCCGGCAAACAGACGGCCTTCCGGTGCGGTGTGGCAGGCGGTGCAATCGCCGGCACGGGCCAGATATTCGCCGCGCGAGATGACGTCACCAGTCTTGTCCTTGTCCTGCGCTGCTGCTGCCGTGGTGAACGCGGCGAGGGCGAGCAACTTCATGGAAAGGAGCTTGATCGACAATTTGAAGCCCATCATCCGCCTCGTCAGTTGGGCTGGCTACCGCAGCCGAATGGCAGCGCGTAGGTGCCTTTAGGCACGGGGGCTGGGTTGGTTGGGGCAGGCCGCGTCGCAAGCCACGCTGCGACGGCGGTGACGTCCGCCTCGGTCAGGTGACCGGCGACGAGCTGCATGCAATCAGGTGATTTCGCGGTACGGGTGCCATAACGCCAGCCGCCGAGCTGGGCGCTGATATAATTGGCGCGCAAGCCCAGCAGGCCGGGGATGCCCGGCTGCATGCCCGTCAGTCCCGGGCCATGGCAGCTCACGCAAGCCGGAATGTTGCGGCCGGCATCGCCGCTGGTGGCGAGCAGCTCACCGTGCGCGAGGACGTCCTTGCTCACTTCGCTCGGCGCGGGCTGAGGCAGCGGCGGGTGCTCGCTGGCAAAATATTCGGCCATCGCCTCCAGGTAGGCATCAGGCAGGAATTCCAGCAGATAATTCATCGGCGGGTATTTGCGCCGGCCGCTGCGGAAAGCGAGGAGCTGGTTGTAGAGATAACCGGCCGGCTTGCCGGCAAGCCGCGGGAAATAGACGTCGCTGGTGCCTTCGCCCTTGTTGCCGTGACAGGGCGTGCAAGCCTCGACGCGCGCCGCCATCGTATCCGGCGGCTGGCTGGCGGTTTGCGCGGTCGCACCGTCGAGGGCGGCGATGACGGCCAAGGCAGTAACGGCGACTGCCGCAGCAGTGTAGCGAGCGAACACTCTCGTCGCCCTCCAGGGGCTGGCCGGGTTGATTCCCGGTCACAACGTAGAGCGGCATTATTGCGCCAATATAGTCGTGTGCAAGACGGCAAGGCGCCAATGACGTTTGCTCGCGGTTGCACATTTGCGATCCCGATCGGTTTCGACAAAGTTTGCGTGCATTTTGAAAAGCAGACACAGGATTGCAGTCTCGCGACGAATCTCGCCCGAGCTTTGCTTCGTCGCGTACACCCTCCTCGTCAGAGGGCGCAGGGAAGACCGGGTGCCGGCTGGCACCCACGGTCCACTGTGCGAAGGTTGCGCTACAAGAGGCTGCACAGCGGCATACAGGTGAAGCCCAACACACGGCCTTCCCTGCGCAGTGGTTTGACGGCTTATGCCGAGCTCTCCCCGGGGAGCGATGCACTATTGCCCCCGTTGCCTTGCGGATGGCTGATGCGGATGTCCGGTCGGGCAGCCCACATCACCACAAGACTTGACGCACAGACCCCGGGCGTCAGGACGACACGGTTTTGCCGTACGCTGTCAGCACCGGTCGTGTGCGCGACGCCTTCGCTCACGGTTTTGCCGCCCTGCGAAGCCCTTCGCGCCGATGCTGCCCGCGTCCACCGCAGCCCATCCCACGTTTCGTGACGATCGCGATACGCCCCTCTGACCGGGATGAGGTGGCGGGATGAATACGCCAAAGCCGAATTTCGGTAAAGTGGAATATTTTTGCGAGGTCAGATTGACCTGAGGTTTGTGTGTTTTGCCCGACGGGCAACGCAAGGGATTGTAGCCCGGATGGAGCAGCGCAATCCGGGGCCCCGTATCCGCGGAACGAATCCCGGATTGCGCTGCGCTCCATCCGGGCTACGGGATCACCCCCGCGGCGACCGAGGCGGCCTGCGCTTCGCTGCATGCCGCCGCGGCGAGCGTGTCACGCGGGGGCGCAGGCGGGTTACCGCGGCTTCACGGCGCGGCTTGGCCTGGGCTGGGCCGCGGGCGAGATCCATCAGCATGCGTAGCGCCTCGACCACGGAGCGCTGTCGCACGGCGGTGCGGCCGATGGCGCCAAAGCGATGCTCGCGGTGGACGATGCGGCCGTCACGCGCGGCGGCTGCGAAGTGGACGAGGCCAACCGGCTTGCCTGGCGTGGCGCCGCCGGGGCCGGCTATGCCGGTGATGGCAACCGCAAGATCGACGCCGGCACGCTCCAGCGCACCGACTGCCATGGCTGTCGCGGTCTCCTTGCTGACGGCGCCAAAATTCGCAAGCGTGCTTGCCTCGACCCCGAGCATCGCGCGCTTGGCATCGTTGGAGTAGGTGACAAAGCCGCGATCGATGACATCTGACGAACCGGGGATGTCGGTCAGCGCGCCCGCGACGAGGCCGCCGGTGCAGGACTCGGCGGTCGCGATCGTCAGCTTGCGCATCCGGCACAGATCGAGCAGCGAGCGGGAGAGGGCGCGTGCGTCGCTGCCGGCCATGGCCTAGACACTCCAAATCTTCTCGTTAAACGGCAAGCGGATGGTGGCGCTCGCGGTGGCCGCGATGCCTTCCTCGCGGCCGGTGAAGCCGAGCCGCTCGCTGGTGGTCGCCTTGACCGCGACGCGGGAGATGTCGACGCCGGAAATCTCGGCGATGCGCGCGCGCATGGTGTCGCGCAAGGGACCGATCTTCGGCCGCTCGCAGATCATGGTCACCTCGAGATTGGCGATGCGGCCGCCGCGCTGGGTGACGCGCTCGATGGCGTATTGCAAAAACTGGTCGGAGGATGCGCCCTTCCACTTCGCGTCGCTGGGCGGAAAGTGCGATCCGATGTCGCCGTCGGCGAGCGCGCCGAGGATGGCGTCGACCAGCGCATGCAGGCCGACATCGCCGTCGGAATGGGCCAGGAAGCCCTTGGTGTGCGGCACGCGGACGCCGCAGATCATGAGATGGTCGCCCTCGCCGAAGGCGTGGACGTCATAGCCCGTGCCGGTCCTGATGTCGCCGAGCAGGCTGGCCAGCCGCGCTTCCTCGCGCACGAAATCCTCGGGAGTGGTGAGCTTCATATTGGCAACATCGCCTTCAAAGGTTGCAACCGTCAATCCCGCCCATTCGGCAATCGCGGCATCGTCGGTGAAATCGCTGCGCCCGTCCTTGGCCGCGCGACGATGCGCTTCGAGGATGACGTCGAAGCGAAACGATTGCGGCGTCTGTGCGATCCGCAACCGCGCCCGGTCCGGCGTGTCCTCGACATTGCCGTTCTCGCCGGTGACCTTGATGGTGTCGGTGACGGGAACGACGGGGATCGCGGCGCCGGTGCGGCTGGCCGCATCGATCGCGCGGGTGATCACGCCTTCCGAAACGAAGGGGCGCGCGGCGTCGTGGATCAGCACGATGTCGGGCTTGTGCCTGGCGAGCGCTTCGAGGCCGGCGAGGACCGAGGCCTGCCGGGTCGCGCCGCCATGGACCGGCGCCTCGTGGCTGAGCCCTGCGACTGCCGCGGTAAACATGGCGCTGTCGTCGGGGTTCACGACCGGCTGAACCGCGAACACGTCCGCATGACGGCTGAAGGCCTCCATGGCGCGATAGATCACCGGCACGCCGCCGATCTCGCGATATTGCTTGGGGCCACCGGCGCCTGCGCGCAGGCCGCGTCCGGCCGCGACGAGGACGACTGCGGTGCGCTGTGATTTCGCCATAGGACTCAAATACTCATTTGATGATGAAGAGAGTCGGGGGGTGGGGTGATTGCCGCATGCCTCTAGCACGGCAGGCCCGCAAAAAAAGGGGGTTTCCCTGGATTGTGGGAAACAGCATTTTGCTGCACTGCACTTGAAAGATCGGCAGAACTGTCTAAACTGTAGGCATGACGCTTGACTGCACAAGAATTGTGCGCAAGATAGGTCATGGCAGGCGCGATGAGGCGCTGCCAACGCAACGAGACCCCTGTGACCGGCTCGGCAGTATCTGGCTCTAAGCCATTGAAGATAGGCGATATTGATGTCGCCACCCCGGTCTTCCTGGCGCCGATGTCGGGGGTGACTGACTCGCCCGTCCGCCGGCTGGCCGCGGAGTTGGGCGCCGGTCTGGTGGTGTCCGAAATGACGGCCAGCGACGAACTCGCCAATGGCCATCATATGTCCCGGTTGCGCTGCGAAGCCACGGGCATCGGTCCGCACGTGGTCCAGCTCGCCGGCTGTGAGACGCATTGGATGGCGGAGGGCGCCCGGATCGCTGAAGCCGAAGGCGCCGACATCATCGACATCAACATGGGCTGTCCGGCCCGCCACGTCACCGGCGGCCAGTCCGGCTCCGCCTTGATGCGCGACCTCGACCACGCCGTCAGCCTGATCGAAGCGACGATCGCGGCGGTGAAGGTACCGGTGACGCTGAAGATGCGGCTCGGCTGGGACGACCGCACCCGCAACGCGCCGGAACTGGCGCGGCGCGCGCAGGCATCAGGCATCAAGCTCGTCACCGTGCACGGCCGCACCCGCTGCCAGTTCTACAAGGGCGAGGCCGATTGGGACGCGATCCGCGCCGTACGCGAGGCCATCTCCATTCCGCTCGTCGTCAATGGCGACATCACCACTTTCGAGAAGGCGCTTGCGGCGTTAGAGGCCTCCGGTGCCGATGCTGTGATGATCGGCCGAGGCGCGCAGGGCCAGCCCTGGCTGCCCGGCCAGATCGGCCGGCGCCTCAAGGGCGGGGCGGCGGAGGCCACGCCGTCGCTCGAGACGCAGCTGCATTATGTCCGCACGCTTTATGAAGGCGTCTGCGCGCTGTACGGCCTGCGCATCGGACTGCGGCACGCGCGGAAACATCTGGGCTGGGCCCTCGACGTCGCGGCCGATGTGAGCCGCGCCCCGGCCGGGAAGCTGAAATCCTGGCGCCAGAAAATCCTCACCTCGGAGGATCCGCGCCTCGTCCACCGGTCACTGCAAGATGCCTTCGACGACTTTGCATGGAGCGCCGCTGCATGAGCTCAGCCGCTGAACATCGTCGGCCCGTTGCGTCCGACAGCGATGCCATCCTGGACGCATTGCCCAATCCCATGCTCATGATCGGGCCGGACGGCAAGATCGTCGCCGCCAACATCGCGACCGAAGCCTTCTTCGATATCTCGACGCAGTTCTTGAAGCGGCAGTCGCTGAAAGAGCTGGTGCCGTTCGGCAGCCCGTTGCTGGCGCTGATCGACCAGGTGCGTTCGTCGAACGCGCCGGTCAACGAGTACAAGGTCGATCTGGGCACGCCGCGCATGGGCGGAGACCGCCAGGTCGATCTGCATGTGGCCCCGGTGACGGAACGGCCCGGCCATATCGTGGTGATGCTCCAGGAGCGCTCCATCGCCGACAAGATGGACCGCCAGCTCACCCATCGCAGCGCCGCGCGCTCGGTGATCGCGCTCGCCGCGATGCTGGCGCATGAAATCAAGAACCCGCTCTCCGGCATCCGCGGCGCGGCGCAGCTCCTGGAGCAGCAGGCCTCTTCGGAAGACCGCATGCTGACGCGGCTGATCTGCGACGAGGCCGACCGCATCGTGACGCTGGTCGACCGCATGGAGGTGTTCGGCGACGAGCGCCCTGTGGTGCGCGGCCCCGTCAACATTCATTCGGTGCTCGATCACGTCAAACGGCTGGCGCAGTCCGGCTTTGCCCGCAACATCCGCTTCATCGAGGACTACGATCCCTCGCTGCCGCCCGTGCTGGCGAACCAGGACCAGCTCATCCAGGTGTTCCTCAACCTCGTGAAGAACGCCGCCGAAGCGCTGATCGACGTTTCCGACGGCGAAATCCAGCTCACCACAGCATTCCGCCCCGGCGTGCGCCTGTCAGTCCCCGGTCAAAAATCCCGTGTATCCCTGCCGCTCGAATTCTGCGTGAAGGACAATGGACCAGGCGTGCCGGACGATCTTCTGCCCAACCTGTTCGATCCCTTCGTCACCACCAAGCAGACCGGCTCGGGTCTGGGTCTCGCGCTGGTCGCAAAGATCATCGGGGATCACGGGGGCATCATCGAATGCGAATCTCAGCCGCGGAAGACCACCTTCCGCGTGCTGATGCCGATGTATTCCACATCGGTGAAACATGCCGATCAAAGCAGTCGCGACGGCTCTGCCGGGAAGTCGTCGTCTGCGTCACAGGGGGCAAAATGAGGATTAACGATGCCCGCAGGTAGCATTCTCGTTGCTGATGACGACACCGCCATCCGCACGGTTCTCAATCAGGCACTTTCGCGCGCCGGCTACGAAGTGCGGCTGACCGGCAATGCCGCGACGCTGTGGCGATGGGTCAGCCAGGGGGAGGGCGATCTCGTCATCACCGACGTGGTGATGCCCGACGAGAACGCGTTCGACCTGTTGCCGCGGATCAAGAAGATGCGGCCGAATTTGCCTGTCATCGTCATGAGCGCGCAAAACACCTTCATGACGGCGATCCGCGCCTCCGAGCGCGGGGCGTACGAATATCTGCCAAAGCCCTTCGACCTGAAGGAGCTGATCGCCATCGTCGGCCGCGCGCTGGCCGAGCCGAAGGAGCGGGTCTCGACGCCGAACGAGGACGCCGAGATGGAGGCGATCCCGCTGGTCGGCCGCTCGCCGGCGATGCAGGAAATCTATCGCGTGCTGGCGCGCCTGATGCAGACCGACCTCACCGTGATGATCACGGGCGAATCCGGTACCGGCAAGGAGCTGGTGGCGCGGGCGTTGCACGACTACGGCAAGCGCCGCAACGGCCCGTTTGTCGCGGTCAACATGGCGGCGATCCCGCGCGACCTGATCGAGTCGGAACTGTTCGGCCACGAGCGCGGCGCCTTTACCGGCGCCAACACCCGCGCCTCCGGCCGGTTCGAGCAGGCCGAGGGCGGCACGCTGTTCCTGGACGAGATCGGCGACATGCCGATGGAGGCGCAGACCCGCCTGCTGCGCGTGCTTCAGCAGGGCGAATACACCACGGTCGGCGGCCGCACCCCGATCAAGACCGACGTGCGCATCGTCGCGGCTTCCAATAAGGACCTGCGCGTCCTGATCCAGCAGGGCCTGTTCCGCGAAGATCTGTTCTTCCGCCTCAACGTCGTGCCGTTGCGGCTGCCGCCCTTGCGCGAGCGCATCGAGGATCTGCCCGATCTCATCCGTCATTTCTTCGCGCTGGCGGAGAAGGACGGACTGCCGCCGAAGAAGCTCGACACGCTGGCGCTGGAGCGGATGAAGCAGCACCGCTGGCCGGGCAACGTGCGCGAGCTCGAGAACCTCGCCCGCCGTCTCGCGGCACTCTATCCGCAGGACGTGATCACGGGCTCCGTCATCGACGGCGAGCTGGCGCCACCCACGGTCAGCCCGGGTGCCGCAGTCCAACATGGCGTCGACAATCTCGGCGGCGCCGTGGAAGCGTATCTCTCCTCGCACTTCCAGGGCTTCCCAAACGGCGTGCCGCCGCCGGGCCTCTATCACCGCATCCTGAAGGAGATCGAGGTGCCGCTGCTCACGGCCGCGCTCGCGGCGACCCGCGGCAACCAGATCCGTGCCGCCGATCTGCTCGGCCTCAACCGCAACACGCTGCGGAAGAAGATCCGGGATCTCGATATCCAGGTGTATCGGAGCGGGGGCTAGCCTTCCCGCAACCGACGGTGGCTCAGCTCCCCTATCAAGCGGAGCTGAGCCTGTCCGGTTCGCGTTGGCCGTTGTGGCTGACGCGGTGAGCAGAAGTCCCGATGGGACCGAAACGTTCCTCCGGAACATTCATATGGTGATTTCAGCCGCGGGACGCGGCCCCAGACCTATCTGACAAACCGGCCTGCTACCTGTATCGCGCTGGCAACGTTCGCATTGGGCTCCTGCACCCCGAGACCATTGACCAGCAGATCCGCCGCCACGATCAGCAGCAGCACGGCCGACACCATCATTGCGAGAAAGAACTTGTGCATCCCGGTCAAGCCGTGAGGGCTGGAATCCGTTCCGGCATCCGGCATGTCGCTGTGGATGCGCGGGTCGGTCGCGGCGGTGGCGCCGCGGAATTGTCGCAATTCGGCAACAATGTGGTACGAATACATCAGTATCCGCCCGCCGCGGACCTCCGTTTTCAGCACCCATTGCCGGAATGACCAGCGCAGACACCTCGGCCGCATCCTTTGACACGGCCCCAGCAGAAGAGCCCCGGCGTTGGTCGGCGCGACGCTGGCTGGCGCCCTTTGCCGTGGCGCTGGCGCTGCTGTCGGCCTTGCTCACCTTCCTGGTCCTGACCGGCCTCACCAGCATCGAACTGACGCCGCAAGTTGTCCGTTCGTTCTACCTGAGCAACGCAGCCACCATCCTGCTGCTGGTCGGCATCATCATCCGCGAGCTCTGGCAGCTGATCCTGGCGCGACGGCGGGGCAGGGCGGCGGCACGCCTCCATGTCCAGATCGTCAGCCTGTTCTCGATCGTGGCGGTGCTGCCGGCGGTGCTGGTTGCCGTCGTCGCCAACGTCACCATCGAACGCGGCCTCGATCGCCTGTTCTCCGGCCCGACCAAGGAGGTGATCCAGAATTCGCTGACGATCGCGCGGGCCTACATGCAGGATCATGCGCAGCTGATCCGGGGCGACATTCTCGGCATGGCCAACGACATCGCCCACGCGCGCCCGCTCTACGACCAGGATCGCCGCTCGTTTCGCGAATTGCTGACGTCCAGCGCCGCCTCGCGCAATCTGCCGGGCGCGATGATCATCGACAAGAACACCAACATTCTCGAATCCGCTGACACCGGCATGCGGCTGGCCTATTCGCCGCCGGCACCGGACTTCCTCAGCAACGTCAACGAATCCGAGCCCGAGATCGCTGTGCTGCCCGATGCGAGCTACGTCGCCGCAGTGGTCCGCTTACGCGCCTTCAGCGACACTTTCCTCTACGTCGCGCGGCCGCTCGATCCGAATGTCGTCAACCAGCTCAAGCAGACCGAGGTCAGCGTCGCCGAATACGCCCAGATCGAGTCGCGCCGGCTCGGCATCCAGGTCGCGTTCGCGCTGATGTTCGCGGTGATCGCGCTGACCATCCTGATGGCCTCGGTGCTGATCGGCCTCAACTTCGCCAACTCGCTGGTCTCGCCGATCCGGCGGCTGATGAACGCGGCCCAGACGGTCTCGACCGGCGATCTCCATGTGAAAGTGCCGGTGCACCAGTCCGAAGGCGACCTCGCCCAGCTGGGTGAGACCTTCAACAAGATGACGGAGGAGTTGCGCAGCCAGCGCGACGAGCTCGTCAACGCCAGCGACCTCATCGACAGCCGCCGCCGCTTCATCGAGGCGGTGCTGTCGTCCGCGAGCGCCGGCATCATCGGCGTGGATAATTCAGGCAGCGTCGGCATTCTCAACCGTTCCGCCGAAAAGCTGATCGGGCACTCGGAAGCCGAGACGCTCGGCCATCCGCTCTCCGACGTACTTCCCGAGCTCGAAGAGATGATGAAGACGGCGCGGGAAGGGACCCAGCGCCTGGTGCAGGGGCAGATCACGATCACGCGGGACGGGCAGGAGCGCAATCTGTCGGTGCGCGTCAGCGCCGAGAAGACCAGCCAACCGCACGACAGCTACATCATCACGCTCGACGACATCACCGAGCTGGTCTCGGCGCAACGCACCTCGGCCTGGGGCGACGTCGCGCGCCGCATCGCGCATGAGATCAAGAACCCGCTGACCCCGATCCAGCTCTCCGCCGAGCGCATTCGCCGCAAATTCGGCAAGGACATCACCGAGGGCAAGGACAAGCAGATCTTCGAACAGTGCACCGACACCATCGTGCGCCAGGTCGACGACATCCGCCGCATGGTCGACGAGTTCTCGCGCTTCGCGCGGATGCCGAAGCCGGTGATGGAGGGTGAGGACGTCGCCGACGCAGTGCGCCAGGCGGTGTTCCTGATGAAGGTCGCCCACCCCGAAATCGATATCGAGGCCGAGTTCAGGGAAGACCCGCTGCGCGCCCAGTTCGACCGGCGGCTGATCTCGCAGGCTGTCACCAACATCGTCAAGAACGCCACCGAGGCGATCGAGCAGGTCCCCCTGGAGGAGCTCGGCAAGGGCCGGATCGACGTCGTGGTCTCGCGCGAGGGCGAGGACGTGCTGATCGACGTCGTCGATAACGGCATCGGCCTGCCCAAGGTGGCGCGCTCGCGCCTGCTCGAGCCCTATGTGACGACACGCGCCAAGGGCACCGGCCTCGGGCTCGCGATCGTCGGTCGCGTGCTGGAAGACCATGGTGGGCGCATCGAACTGAAAGATGCCTCGGACTTCCGCGAGGGACAGCGTGGCGCCTGGATGCGGATGCGTTTTGCGATCTCCGGCGCTCCCGCCAAGAGCGAGGGGGCCGAACCGCCGGCCGCGGCAACGGCCAAGCCGGACATCGGCGAAACGGCCACGCAATCCGTCAAGGATCCGGAAACAAAAGAGGCGGCCGCCGAAACCAAAGAGCCGGCTGAAAAGACCAATGATTCAACGAACATCGAAGCCTCAACAGGCAGCTGAGAAAACAGGCGACCCATGGCAAGTGAAATTCTGATTGTCGATGATGAGGCCGATATTCGGGATCTCGTTGCGGGCATCCTCGAAGACGAGGGCTTCGTGACCCGGACCGCGCGCGACAGCGATACGGCGCTTGCCGAGATCGCCAACCGCAGGCCGCATCTGGTGTTCCTCGACATCTGGCTGCAGGGCTCCAAGTTGGACGGCTTGCAACTGCTGGAGCAGGTCAAGAAGGACAACCCCGATCTGCCGGTCGTGATGATCTCCGGCCACGGCAACATCGAGACTGCGGTCGCCGCGATCAAACGTGGCGCCTACGACTTCATCGAGAAGCCGTTCAAGACCGACCGGCTGATCCTGGTCGCGAACCGTGCACTGGAGAACTCGCGGCTCAAGCGCGAGGTCAAGGAGCTGAAGCAGCTCGCGCCGAGCGCAAGCTCGCTAGTCGGCCGCTCGCCCAGCATGAACCAGCTGCGCCAGACCATCGAGCGTGCGGCCAAGGCCAACAGCCGCATCCTGATCGTCGGTCCCGCCGGTGCCGGCAAGGAACTGACCGCACGCACGTTGCACACCGCCTCGGGCCGTGCCGACGGCCCCTTCGTCGTCATCAACGCCGCTGCGATCACACCCGAGCGGATGGAGCACGAGCTGTTCGGCATCGAGCAGTCCAACGGCGAGCACGCGCGCAAGCCCGGCGCGCTCGAAGAGGCCCATGGCGGCACGCTTTTCATCGACGAGATCGCGGACATGCCGCGCGAGACACAGAACAAGATCTTGCGCGTGCTGGTCGAGCAGTCGTTCCAGCGCGTCGGCGGCAATGGCAAGGTGCAGGTCGACGTCCGCATCATCTCCTCCACCGCGCGCAACCTCGAAGAGGAGATCGCGGCGGGTCATTTCCGCGAGGACCTCTATCACCGGCTCTCGGTGGTGCCGATCCGCGTGCCGGCGCTGTCGGAGCGGCGCGAGGACATTCCGGAATTGATCGACTACTTCATGGAGCAGATCTCCGCGGGCAGCGGCCTGCCCAAGCGGCAGATCGGGCAGGACGCGATGGCGGTGCTGCAGTCGCATGTCTGGCCGGGCAATGTGCGCCAGCTCCGCAACAACGTTGAGAGAGTCATGATTCTGGCCGCGGGCGGGCCGGAGGTCATCATCACTGCCGACATGCTGCCGCAGGACGTCGGCTCCATGGTGCCGGCGATGCCGACCAGCAACAATGGCGAGCACATCATGGGCCTGCCGCTGCGCGAAGCGCGCGAAGTGTTCGAGCGCGACTATTTGATTGCACAGATCAGCCGTTTTTCAGGAAATATTTCTCGCACGGCCGAGTTTGTTGGCATGGAACGCTCGGCACTGCACCGGAAGTTGAAGGCGCTCGGCGTCGGCTAACGCTGCGACGTCGTTGGAATAGGCGAGGAAAATCATCGATTTCCGTAGTTTTTCGGGGCAATACGGCATGGGCTGCCGCGTGAAGCGGCTTGCCTAATAAGCCTACCTGTCCTCTAATTGAACCGCTGTCCCTCCGAGGGGGATCTCATGAGGGACGGCAACCGGACGAGGACCCCGAATTTCAAAAGAGGGCCGAAACCGGCGCAATAAAAAGAAACTCAAAGCGAGAAAAAAACAATGGCGGCAGACCGCGCACAAAACCTGCAGGACACCTTCCTTAATCACGTTCGCAAAACCAAAACGCCACTGACGATCTTTCTGGTCAACGGAGTGAAGCTCCAGGGCATCGTGACCTGGTTCGACAATTTCTGTTTGCTGCTTCGGCGCGACGGTCACTCGCAGCTCGTCTACAAGCATGCGATCTCGACCATCATGCCGGGCGCTCCGATCCAGCTGTTCGAAGGCGGCGAGGACCAGCCGGCTTGAGAGTGATCTGATTGGAACCCCGGAATTTCGACGGGGATGCCGACCGTCCGCGGTCGGCAGGGGGTACGCAGACGGGGCGGGTGCTTGTCATCGGTCCCTATTTGCGGGTGCGCGCAGGCAGTGCCGACGCGCAATCGGAAGCTCATGTCCTGCGTGACGCGGAAGCCCGGCTCGACGAAGCCGCCGGCCTGGCGCGCGCGATCGATCTCGTCGTTGCCGACGCCATCATCGCGCCGATCAACCAGATCCGCCCAGCGACCTATATCGGCAAGGGCAAGGTCGAGGAGATCGCCGCGCTCGCCAAGAGCCTCGAGGTCGAGCTCGTGGTGATGGATTGCGCGCTGGCGCCGATCCAGCAGCGCAATCTCGAGAAGGAGTTGCAGGCAAAGGTGCTCGACCGCACCGGCCTCATCCTGGAAATTTTCGGCCGCCGCGCCAAGACCAAGGAAGGCTCGCTCCAGGTCGAGCTCGCGCATCTCAACTATCAACGTTCGCGCCTGGTGCGCTCATGGACCCATCTCGAGCGCCAGCGCGGCGGCTTTGGATTCATGGGCGGTCCCGGCGAGACGCAGATCGAAGCCGACCGCCGTCTGATCCAGGAGCGGATCTCCAAGCTCGAGGGCGAACTGAAGAAGGTGCAGGCGACGCGGCGACTGCATCGCGCAGGTCGCCAGCGCGTGCCGTACCGCGTCGTGGCGCTGGTCGGCTACACCAATGCCGGCAAGTCGACGCTGTTCAACCGCCTGACCCGCGCCGACGTGCAGGCCGCCGACATGCTGTTCGCCACGCTGGATCCGACGCTGCGTGCGCTCACCCTGCCGCATGGCGGCAAGGCGATGCTGTCGGACACCGTCGGTTTCATCTCCAATTTGCCGACGCAGCTCGTCGCCGCCTTCCGCGCCACGCTGGAGGAGGTGCTGGAGGCCGACGTCATCCTGCATGTGCGCGACATCTCGCACGACGACGCCGAGGCGCAGCAGAGCGACGTCGACGCCGTGCTGCGCCAGCTCGGCATCAATCCCGACGACTCAGGCCGCATCATCGAGGTCTGGAACAAGATCGACCGTTATGGTCCCGAACAGCGCGAAGAACTTTTGAACATCGCCGCGCGCAGGCCGGAGGATCATCCGGCGATGCTGGTGTCCGCCGTGTCGGGCGAGGGGGTCGACGCACTGCTCGCCGCGATCGAGGAGCGCTTGGCCGCCAAGCGCATCACGCTCGACCTCTCCATCGATGCCTCCGATGGCGCCGGGATCAGCTGGCTGCATCGGAATTCCGAAGTGCTGGCCAAGGAGTTGCACGACGGCCGCTTCGACATGACGGTACGGGTGGACGAGACCAAGCGGGATATCGTGGTGAACAGGTTCGATGCGGTGCCGCGGCTGAACGCGTAGACGCCGTCGCCCCGCCAGTGAGTTGAGCTAACTGCCGCCTCAAGCAACGCTGTCATCCCGGACAAGCGTAAGCGCAGATCCGGGACCCATAACCACAAGCGGCTGGAATTGGCACGCTGGTAGCTCCAGCGTGGTTCAACAATGTGCATTCGCGGCAAGGGTCCTGGCTTTCGCCAGGACGACGCTTGAGCTAGGACCGGGCCTGGTTGCTTTTCCCGGCCGGTGCGGCGCTTTTCTCCTCACCCTTCGCCGCATTCCACAACGCGTCCATCTCCGCGAGCGAGGCCTGCTCAAGCGTGCGCCCCTGCGCTTCCAGCGCCCGCTCGATAAACGCAAAGCGCCGCTCGAATTTCGCGTTGGTCGCGCGCAGCGCGGCTTCCGGATCGGCATCGACATGGCGGGCGAGGTTGACCAGCGCGAACATCAGGTCGCCGGTCTCTTCCGCCAAGCCATCGCTGTCGTTGCGATCGAGGGCGGCCTCGATCTCGTCGGCTTCCTCGCGGATTTTAGCCAGCACCGCGCGCGGGTCGTTCCAGTCGAAGCCGACAGTGGAGGCCTTGCGTTGCAGCTCCATGGCGCGCGTCAGCGCGTGCTGGCCGGCCTTCACGCCTGACAGCAGCGATTTGTGGGACGGCGCTTCCTGCGGCGGACGGCGCGCGGCGCGCTCGGCTTTCTCCTCGGCCTTGATGCGATCCCAGACTTCCTTGACGTGGGAGGAGGCGAGGTTGCCGTCCTTGTCGGCGAAGACGTGAGGATGGCGCCGGATCATTTTTCGCGTGATGGCCTCGACGACATCTCCAAACGCGAAAGCCTTCTGCTCCTCGGCCATCTGAGCGTGGAACACCACCTGCAGCAGGAGGTCGCCAAGCTCCTCGCAGAGATCGTCGAGATCGCCGCGGCTGATGGCCTCGACCACCTCATAGGCTTCCTCGATCGTATAGGGCGCGATGGTCGCAAAATTCTGCTCGAGGTCCCAGGGGCAGCCGGTCACCGGCGTGCGCAGCGCCGCCATGATCTCGATCAGACGGGAAATGTCGCGGGAAGGGGTCATTGCGGGGCAGTCTCCTGGCTCTCTAGACTTATGCCAAAACCAAGCCCCCGTTCCCAGTGTGGCGCGGCGGAACAAGGTGATTTCCACCGGCTTGGCGGGCCAGATTGGCGAGCAGCGTGCGCAGTGCTAAAGCGCGGGCCATGAGTGACGCATCTTCATCCGAAACCGCGCTGGTGCTGTTTTCCGGCGGCCAGGATTCCACCACCTGCCTCGCCTGGGCGCTGAACCGCTTTGCCCGCGTAGAGACGTTGGGGTTCGATTACGGCCAGCGCCATGCCATCGAGCTTGCCTGCCGCGACCGACTGTTCGACGGCATCAAGGATCTGCACGCGGATTTGGCCTCCAGGCTCGGCGAGAGCCACACCCTGTCGATCCCGACGCTGGCGGCGGTGTCCGAGACGGCGCTGACGCGCGACGTTGCGATTGCGATGGGCGCTGACGGCCTGCCGAACACGTTCGTGCCCGGCCGCAATCTGGTGTTTTTGACTTTCGCCGCGGCGCTGGCCTACCGGCGCGGCATCAGTCATATCGTCGGCGGCATGTGCGAGACCGACTATTCCGGTTATCCCGATTGCCGCGACGACACGATCCGCGCCATGCAGGCCGCGCTGTCGCTCGGCATGGCCCGCAAGTTCGAGTTGCATACGCCGCTGATGTGGATCGACAAGGCCGCGACGTGGCAGCTCGCCCATGACCTCGGAGGCGACGGATTCGTCGACCTCATCCGCGAGCAATCGCACACCTGCTATCTCGGCGAACGCGGTGCGCAGCATGATTGGGGCTACGGCTGCGGCGAGTGCCCGGCGTGCAGCCTGCGGGCGAAGGGATGGCGGGAGTATGTGGCGGGGCGGTGACCCCACAGACTCGGTGTCATCACCCGCGAAAGCGGGTGATCCAGTACTCCGAGACGGTCGTGATAATCGACAGGCCGCGGCGTACTGGATTCCCCGCCTCCGCGGGGAATGACAGGGTTGGTTGGGGCGAGAGCGTACCCAGGCGCGCAAAGCGACTACGGCGCAAAATCCTCCGGCGTCAGCTCGATCGGTTTGCCGTGCGGGGTGCGATCTGCCGCGTGGTCCCAGGCGTCGCGGTAGCGATGCAGCGTCTCCGCGGACGCAACGCCCTTGCGCGCGACCAGCCCCTCCAGCGTGGCGAGCCAATGGAGATAGTAGGTCTCGCCCGTGTCGGGATCGCCGGCGGCCTGCGCGCGCTTGATTTCGGAGGCCAAGGCCGCCGCCCATTCGGGCCAGGTGAACACGCCGTGCTCGTGCAGCGTCAGCGCCATCGCGAAGGCGTGCGCCTCCCAGGGCGCGCGGAACACCGGGCCGTCATCATCGCGCGGAATGCTCGGGATCGCTGCCGTCGCGGCAGCCGCAGCCGTGCTGCTCATCACGCCGGGTCCAGATACGGCTCGAACGCGTCGATCGAGACTTTCGAGGTCGGATCGCCATCCGCGCCCCAGAGATCGCGGCCCTCGAACACGACCGTGTAGAGCCATTGCGGATTCTCGCCGCGCTCCATCGCCGCCGAGTCCGGAAACACGTGGCAGCCATGGTTCAGCTCGACGACGCCGACATGACCGCGCACGTAGCGCGGCAGGCGGGTGTGGGTCGCGGGATGAATGTTCTTCGCACGGACCTTGTCACCGATCTTGAATTTCGCCGGTGCCGGGGCAGGGCGGGCGAACTTGCCGCGCACCATGATGCGCTCGACCTGGCCGAGATCGAACTTGCCGTGCTTGAGCGCCTTGGCCGGCTGCATCGCGTGGCCGGCGGCGACTTCCTCCCGGGTGAGATAGCCTTTCTCGATCAGCATCTCCTCGAGCCCGAGAAACCATTTCTTGTAATAGGAACTCGAGAGATAGACATGCGGCGGGATCGTCTCGCGATAGAAGCGCGAGGTGTCGATGTTGAAGGCGCCGGCCGCGCCCATCGCGCGCACCATGGCGAGAACACGCGACTCCCATTCCTCGTGGAACACCGGCTCGTTCGGCTCGGGCTCGACTTTGCCGAACCCGTCCATGCCGCCCATGTCGTGCACGCCGTTCATGACAGCGCTCCGGGCACCTTGGGCAAGCCGGTGCCGATCATGGAATCGCGCGTGACCAGCTCGGCGAGCTGCTCCTCGTTCCAGCCTTCGGTCCCCGCCGGGCGCATCGGCAGCACAAGAAAGCGCGTTTCGGCGGTCGAATCCCAGACCCGGATTTCAACGTCCTTGGCGACCTGCACGCCGAAATCGGCGAGCACGCCGCGCGGGTCCTTCACCGCGCGGGAACGATAGGGCGCGGCCTTGTACCAGACCGGCGGGAGCCCCAGCATTTCCCAAGGATAGCAGGAGCACAGCGTGCACACGACCATGTTGTGACGCTGCGGTGTGTTCTCGACCACGACGAGGTGGTCGCCGACGCGGCTGACATGGCCGAGCGTGCCGATCGCCTTCGAGCCGTCCTCCAGCAGTGCCGTCCTGAACGCCGGATCGCTCCAGGCCTTGGCGACGACGCGTGCGCCGTTATGAGGGCCGATCCGGGTCTCATAGGCCTGGATGATGGCGTCGAGCGCGGCCGGCTCGACATAGCCTTTTTCGGTCAGGATCGTCTCGAGCGCGCGCACGCGCAACTCGGTCTCCGACAGCTCGGAATGGTCGTGATCGTGGTGATGATGATGCTCGCTCATGGGGGCGAAGATAGTCCCAGAATCCTGGCGTTGTCGAGGCGAAGACTCTGCTAACGTCGCACCATGGGCTGGGCTGCAACAACCGGAATAACCGCCGCAATCGCGGCTCTTGGCGCATTCGCGGGGCAGGATGCGCGCGCCGCGAATGGCGCCTATGCGGTCGATGCCGCCGACATTTCCGAGGTCGGCTCCTGCAAGGTGGAAAGCTGGCTGTCGGCGGCGACCAACGCGGATTTTTCGGCGGTCGCCAATCCCTCCTGTGTCGTCGATCCCTTCAGGCCGATCGAGCTGAGCCTTCAGACCATCCGGGCCCGCAGCGACGGCGACTGGAGCACGACAATTGCTCCGAAAGGCAAGACGAACTTGATCCCGACCGGGATCGGCCGGTGGGGATTGTCGGCCTATGGCGGTGGATCATTCGACGCGGCGACCGGCGAGGCGCTATCCGCCTTTGCCGTCATCCCCGCGACCTTCCGCCTGTCGGAGACCATGCGCATCAACGTCAACGGCGGCTGGCTTTGGGATCGCACGGTGGATCGCCATTACCTGACCTACGGCATCGGCTTCGATTGGAAATTCACCGAGACCCTGCAATGGACGATCGAGGCGTACGGGCAGGCCGGCGCCTCCGAGGTCGCAAGCGTCGTGCAGCCGCGTTTCCAGACCGGTGTCCGTTACCGACCGAACGAGATCTTCTCCGTCGATCTGATCTACGGCCGCAACATCACCGGCGAAAATGCCAACTGGATCACCATCGGGACCACGATCCGGTTTCCGGTCCAAGGAAGTGAACCCGAACATCGGCGTACCGGGCATCTGTGAGCACCAGGAAGACCAAGACCAGGGGAGATTGCGTTGCCTGACTATGTGAAGATCGAGAAGGGCCTCGGGCCGGAGGGGCGGATTGCGGTGGTGCGGTTCGACCGCGGCGACGGCATCAACGCGCTGTCGCCGGAGGCGCTGCGCCAGCTCACCGCGGCCGCGCGCAGTTTCGAGGATGATTCCGCAACCTCTGTCGTGGTGCTGACAGGCAGCGCGGCTGCGTTCAGCGCCGGCTTCGACCTCAAGGATGCCGAAGGGCGCTCGCGCAAGGACATGGACCTCGGCACGCTGCGGCGGCATCTCAAGCTCGGACCGCGCCTGACCCACGCCTGGCAGGAGATGGAGCAGATCACGATCGCCGCCATCGAGGGCTTTTGCGTCGGCGGCGGCGTGGCGCTGGCCGTCGCGCTCGACTTCCGCGTCATGGGACGCGATGCCCATCTGCGCGTGCCCGAGATCGGGCTCGGCATGAACATGAGCTGGCAGAGCATTCCGCGCATGCTGCACCTGATCGGCCCGGCTCGCACCAAGCAGGCTGTCATCCTGGCCGATCAGCGCATCAGCGCGGATGAAGCCTATGAGTGGGGCCTGGTCGAGCAGGTGGTCGATCCCGGCCATGCGTTCGATGCCGCCATGGAGCTTGCGCGCAAGGTGGCGGCGCAGCCGCCGCTCTCCGTTGCCATGACAAAACTCACGGTCAACCGTCTGGCGCATGCGCTGGATAATCTCGCCAGCCACATGGACGTCGACCAGTTCGCCCTGGCAAGCCTCAGCGAGGACCACAGGGAGGGCGTTGAGGCGTTCCTGACGCGACGCAAACCGAAGTTCAGAGGGCGGTAGAAGCCGGCCAGGCATTGATTGCGCCGCGGTCTATCCGTATACGCGGCGCTGGGACAAAATAGGCCCGATCAACGGCCGGCCGACGACCATGACGATCGAGGGGGAGGGCCCATGACCACTAGCTCGCAGGCGCCTGAGGCGAAAGGGTTTCGCTGGAAGCTGATCGCGCCGCTCGCGGTGTGGCTGGTGATCTATCTGTTGCCGGTGCCGGCAGGGCTCAACGTCAATCAGTGGCACTATTTTGCCGTCTTCGCGGCCGTCATCACCGGTCTCATCCTGGAATCGATGCCGGTCGGCGCGGTCGGCCTGATCGGGCTGACGGTTGCCGGCGTCGGCGGTTATATCGATCCCGACCCGACCAAGTCGCTGCGATGGATGCTGGCGGGCTTTGCCGAGAGCACGGTCTGGCTGATCGTCGGCGCCTTCGTGTTCTCGATCGGCTATCGCAAGAGCCAGTTGGGCCGGCGTATTGCGCTCGTGCTGGTGCAAAAGCTCGGCAGCAACACGCTCGGCCTCGGCTATGCGGTGGCGATGTCGGACTTCTTGCTGGCGCCGGCGACGCCGTCCAACACCGCGCGCAGCGGCGGCATCGTCTATCCCATCATCAGCAACATCCCGCGCATCTACGGCTCCGAGCCTGGACCGACCGCCGGCAAAATCGGCACCTATGTGATGTGGACCGCGTTCGCGTCGACCGCCGTCACCAGCTCATTGTTTTTCACCGCGCTCGCGCCCAATGCGGCGGCGCTGGCCATCGCCAAGAAGACCGTCGGAATCGACGTCAGCTGGGCGCAATGGTTCATGGGCTTTGCGCCGCTCGGCCTCCTCCTGATGGTGCTGGTCCCGCTGCTCAGCTACGCGGTCTGCCGCCCCGAGGTGAAGAGCAGCCCGGAAATTTCCGAATGGGCATCGAAGGAGCTCGCGGAGATGGGCCCGATGTCGCGTAACGAGTGGATCATGCTGGCGCTGATCCTGCTCGCGATGTTCCTGTGGATCGCGGGCTCCAGCCCGGACATCCGCGTGCCGCTCCTGGGCTCGAATTTCGTCAACGCCACCACCGTCGTGTTCATCGTGATCTCGCTGATGCTGGTGACGGGCGTGATCGAGTTTGCCGACATCGTCGCCGAGAAGAGCGCCTGGGAGGTGTTCTTCTACTTCACCTCGTTGCTGACGCTGGCCTCTGGTCTCAACGAGATCGGCTTCATCAAATGGTTCGCCACCGAATATGCAAAGCCGCTCGCCGGGCTGTCGCCGTCGACCGCGATGCTCCTGCTGGTCGCGCTGTTCTTCTGGATCCACTATTTCTTCTCGAGCATCACCTCGCATGCCGCCGCCGTGCTGCCCGTGGTGCTCGCGGTTGGATCCGGCATCCCCGACCTGCCGGTCACGACGCTCGCCATGCTCTGCATGTACTCGCTCGGCCTGATGGGGGTGATCTCGCCTTACGCGACGGGGCCGGCGCCGATGTATTTCGGCAGCGGCTATATCGGCAAAGGTCAGTTCTGGGGTTTTGGGCTGATCTTCGGGGTGCTGTATTTCGCGGGGCTCCTGCTGATCGTATGGCCCTGGTTGCGGGTCCACTGAGCCGGGCGCGCTGATGCTCGCGGTGGTCAGCCTGCTCGGCTATTCCGCCATGGTCGGTGCCGTCGGAGGCGGAGGCCTGGGCGACCTCGGCATCCGCTACGGCTATCAGCGCTTCATGCCGGAGATGATGCTGGCCGTCGTCGTGGTGTTGATCGCGCTGGTGCAGCTGGTCCAGAGCGCCGGCGATTATCTCGCGCGCCGGGTCAATCGCCGGCTGCGACATCGCTGACGCCGTTTTACACATTTCGAACAAGCAGGTTCTTGTCGGTCTGGAAGCATTCCAAACTTCGAGATACGACTGAGCGCATTCGTCGCACGCGTTGCGCACGCGTCTGGAGAAATTCTAACGCAGTTCCTATCGCACTCCGAAATCGCCTGCGTTAGGGCGAGGCATCAAAAACGATACCGGCAAAGCCGGCAGTGCGTGGGGCCTCGACGTGACCGACTTGCAACTTTCTTCGCGCGCCGACACGCGTCGTCGACAGATACAGATTCTCTTCCTCGGAGCGGCCAGCACATTTGCTCTCGTCGTTCCCTTCGGTGCCGTGGAGGCGCAGACGCAGATCCCCGCCGTCACCGTCGAAGCCCCGGCCCAGCGCGCCCGGCCTGCAGCGGTCGCCTCAAGGCGAGGCTCAGGGGCGACACGCACCGCACGCGCCGATCGTCGCGCTCCGCCGCAGCAAGCCGCGCCAACCCAATCGGCATCCTCAAACGGCGTCACGGGTGAACGCGCCAATGGTCCGGTGCGCGGTTTCGTTGCGACGCGCAGCGGCACCGCGACCAAGACGGATACGCCTCTGATCGAAACCCCGCAGTCCGTCTCCGTCGTCACGACCGACCAGGTCAGGAATCAGGGTGCGGTCTCGATCGGCGAGGCGCTGCGCTACACCGCGGGTGTCAGCGGCGACGTCAACGGCGGCTCCGACACCCGCTTCGGCGCCCTCCAGATCCGCGGCTTCGACACCACCATGTCGGGCCTCTACGTCGATGGCTTGCGGGTACCCTCCAGCAACTACGTGCATTTCAACGGCCTCGATCCCTACGGCGCCGAGCGTCTCGAGGTCCTCAAGGGTCCGTCCTCGGCGATGTATGGCGGCAGCGGCACCGGCGGCATCCTCAACTACGTCACCAAGCTGCCGACGGCGCAGCAGTTCGGCGAGGTCTCGATCTCCGGCGGCAGCTTCAACCGCTATCAGGGCCAGTTCGACATGGGCGGTCCGGCCAACAAGGACGGCACCGTCCTGTGGCGCCTGACCGGCGTGGTGCGCGACGGCGAAACCCAGGTCGACTTCACCAAGGACAACCGCGTCTTCATCGCGCCCGCCATCACGTTCAAGCCGAACGAGGACACCACCATCACGATCCTCGCCAACTACCAGCGTGACCGGGCAGGGTGGGGCCTCCAGTTCCTGCCGGCCTCGGGCACGGTGTGGCCGAACAACGGCCGCACCATCCCGGTCTCGTTCTTCGCGGGCGTGCCAAGCTTCAACGCGTTCAACACCGAGATCGCGACCGCCGGCTACCAGCTCTCGCACAATTTTACCGACAACATCACGTTCCGGCAGAATCTGCGCTACGCCTATCAGCACAACGAGGAGAAGGTGTTTTACGGCGGAGGCTATACCGACGAGGCCGCAGGGCGGCTCGCGCGTTTCGGCAGCTACAGCAACTCCTACATCAACTCCTTCGCGGTGGACAATCAGCTCCAGGGCAAGTTCACCACGGGCTTCCTCAGCCACACCACGCTGGTGGGCATAGACTATCGCAACACCAGATTCCGCGACACCGCCTTTGGCGTCACGACATCCGCGCCCGAGATCAACGTCTTCAATCCGGTCTACAGCTACGACTGGACCATGGGCGCCATGAGCGACGACACCGGCGTCAAGCAGTCGCAGGTCGGCCTCTACGCGCAGGACCAGATCAAGCTCGGCCGGCTCTCGTTCCAGCTCGGCGGCCGCCAGGACTTCGTGACGACGCAGGTGGACAGCGGCATCTTCAACACGTCAGTCGCGAAGGATGCATCGGCCTTCACCGGCCGCGCCGCATTGATGTACAATTTCGACAACGGCATCGCGCCCTATTTCAGCTATTCGGAATCCTTCCTGCCGGTGCTCGCGACCGGCCCGAGCGGACAGCTGCTCAATCCCGAGACCGGCGTGCAGTACGAGGTGGGCGTCAAGTACCAGCCGATCGGCTGGAACGCGCTGTTCACCTTCGCCGCCTTCGACCTGACGCGCGACAACGTCGTCACCTTTGCGCCTCCGAGCTATCTCGCCGAACAGACCGGTCAGGTGAAATCGCGCGGTATCGAGCTCGAAGGCAGCATGTCGCTCGCCGACGGCTGGAACCTGCGGGCGGCCTATGCCTATGTCGATGCAACGGTGACGCAGGATCCGGTGAATGTCGGCAAGGCACCGGTCACGGTGCCGCTCAACCGCGCGTCGCTGTGGAACGACTACACGCTTCAGACCGGGCCGCTCGCGGGCCTGCAGTTCGGCGGCGGCCTCCGCTATGTCGGCGCGACCTGGGGCGATGATGCCAACACGTTCAAGGTGGGATCCGCGACCGTACTGGACGCGCTGCTCGCCTACACCAGGGACAATTGGCGGCTGTCGCTGAACGTCACCAATCTCGCCGACACCCGCTACGTCGCCGCCTGCTACAGCCTGTCGGGCTGTTTCTACGCGGAGGGTCGCAAGGCGATCGGCAAGCTGACGTATCGGTGGTGAGGTTGAATGAGGACGGTGAGGGCCCACGAGAGGTCGTCACGGCCGGGCTTGTCCCGGCCATCCACGTCTTACTTGGCGAGATCTGAACGATGAGAGCGATATTCGGCAAGCTGCATCGCTGGGCGGGACTGCTGACGGCAGGCTTCCTGTTCTTCTCCGGTATCACCGGGGCGATCATCTCCTGGGATCATGAGATCGACGAGGTCCTGAACAGCCATCTGTTCGACGTCAGCAGCAAGGGCCCGGCGATTCCCTCGATCGATCTCGCCAAGATGATCGAGGAGCGCGACCCCCGTGCGCGCGTGGTCTATCTGTTCATGACGCCGGAGGAGGGCCACTCGCTGTGGTTCTTCGTCATGCCGCGGATCGATCCCGCGACCGGCAAGCGCTACGCGCTCGACTACAATCAGATCTTCCTCGATCCCAATACCGGCGCGGAGCTCGGCCGGCGCTATTGGGGCGCGGTGTGGCCGGTGACGCGCGAAAACTTCGTCTCGTTCCTCTACAAGCTGCACTACACCATGCACATCCCGGAATTCTGGGGCAGCGACCGCTGGGGCATGCGCGTGCTCGGCGTGATCGCCATCATCTGGACCATCGACTGCTTCGTCGGCTTCTACCTGACGCTGCCCTCGCGCCGGAGCGCCAGGGCGGCGCGGGCGCCGCAAGTCGCGCGCCAGCTCGAACGCGGTTTCTGGGCGCGCTGGGCGCCGGCGTGGACCATCAAGACCTCGGGCAGCGCCTACCGGATCAATTTCGACATCCACCGCGCCTTCAGCCTGTGGGCCTGGGGCGTGCTGTTCATCATCGCCTTCACGGCGTTCTCGCTGAACCTCTATTTCGAGGTGTTCTCGCCGCTGATGAAGATGGTGTCGAACTACACGCCGACGCCCTATGAGCAGCGGCCATATCGCGATCTCGACGATCCCATCGAGCCCAAGGTGAACTTCGCCGACATCGCCGCGCGCGCGGCGGCCGACGCCAAGGGGCGAGGGTGGACCGTTCCGGTCGGCTCGGTCAATTACGGCCCGGCCCATGGTGTCTATGCCGCCGCGTTCTTCCATCCCGGCGACGATCACGGCGCCGGCGGTGTCGGTCCGGCGCAGCTCTATTACGACAGCGAGGACGGCCGTCCGATCGGCGAACGGCTGCCCTGGATCGGCACCGCCGCCGACATCTTCGTGCAGGCGCAATTCCCGCTGCATTCGGGCCGCATCGTCGGGCTGTTCGGCCGCATCCTGATTTCGGTCATGGGGCTGGTGGTGGCGGCACTCTCGGTCACCGGAATCGTGATCTGGTGGCGCAAGCGCCGCGCCCGCGTCCGGGTGCGGGAAACGGCTGCGATGCGGCTGAACCGGCAGCTCACGCCGGCGGAGTAGGGACGCTCGCGCGGCTTTGCCCGAGCTCAATTGCCTTGCGAGGCACGCTTCGTGTCGAGGCCGGGCCATGACAGAGGCTGAGCCATGACAGAAGAGTTTGATCGGAATCAAACTGCCCTTGAGCAACCTTCGCTAGCGTCGCTGCGTGTTTAACCCGATTTGCAGTAAACGTCCCCCAGGGCTTTGTGCCCCTGTTTGCCCTTCCTCTTCGACAGGATCGCCAATCACTCCAGGTGGACGTGAGAGGATGCTGATGCGCACGTACTATTTCGATGTGAGAGATGGCGTTCCGGCTCGGGACAAGTCAGGTCTGGAGTTTGGAAGCGATGGCGCCGCCATTGCCCACAGCAAGAACCTGGCGGAAGACGTTCGCACGACAAGGCCAGGAGGACATCCGGATCTCCGGATCGTCGTCATCGACGAGAACGGTCGGGAAGTTCATCGCGAACCGGTCTATTCAAAGACCAGTTGACCATGGATGAACCTTCCGGTGCAACGGAGGCACAAAGGCAGAAGACAGCTCGTGCCTCCCGGGATCGCTATGAAGTGCCTTGCCTTGCTCTGCCTGCTCGTTTTCGCCACGTCCGCGCATGCGGCTGGCCCGGAGCAGCGCTATCTCGACCTGCGCGATCGCTACATCGCAAAACTCTCGAAAGCCAAGGAGAACGACGAGACCTATAAGCAGCACGATGCGGCGCTCAAGGAGTTGACGGACGTCCTGCGCGGCCTGGTGGGCCCCGTCGCGATCAAGGGACTGCCGGCCGACGGCAAGACGAACGCGGACACGCTCTTCAAGGGCGATTCCGGTTTCGGCCATCTCGACGGCCTCGGCTTCGCGTCCGAAGGCGACAAGATGCAAGCGGTGGCGACCACGACCGGCTTGCTCAAGCACTGGCTGCGCGAGCATCGCGAGGACGGGATGCCGCAGGAGATCGGTGCGGCGTTCAAGTCGGACCGCTTCTACTATCAGGCGATCCAGGACTCCGCCTTCGCCAAATATGCCGAGCTGCCGATCACGAAGCCCGCGGGCACAAGCGCGGCGGTTGCGGTACTGGGCGTCCGCGGCAACGGCGATCTGAAGGGACCGCCGCATGAAATCGACGTCGTCGCGATCCAGGGCGACAAGGTCTTCTTTCTCGCCGCAAGCGATGCGGTGAAGACGGGTGAGATCCCGGCTTGCGAGAAGGTCTGGAAGCAGATGATGGCCAAACCCATCGATAAGAAGGACCCCCGCGGCGACATCACGCGCGAAGACAACGCGATGGACGCCTACACCAAGTGCTTCGCCAAGGAAGCGCCAAGCCAGAGTTGGTTCGCGGCAGCCGTCAAGAAGGCGCAGAGCCAGCTGGAGCTGCTGCCGCTGCGCTAGAACGATTATCCAGTTGCCTTCGGGGCTGCAGCGTGGCGCGGGGCGCCATCGCTCGAGAATGCGCAATCGGAAATTGCAGCTCGTCCTGCAGATGCAACCGAGGCCCGAGCAGTGCGAAATCGCCCCAAGCCGCATCGACGAGATCGTCGGCAACATCATCCTCGGATTTGGCGAGGTCCGTGGAACTCGTTCGCGACGAGGGGGTTGCACTGCGGTTGGAACCGAACGGGTAGCAATCTTGAATCGCCGCCAATTCCTGGAAGCCTCGGCATTGACGCCATTGGCGACATTACTACCTGGCGCAGTCTCTGCGGGATCAGCGGCGGAGTTGCCGTTTGGTCCCTCTTATGTCCGCGACCTTGCCCGCAATTTGGCGAGTAAGCCCTTTGCGCCGCCAGAGGAAAAGGTCCCGGATGCGCTTAGTGATCTCACCTACGATCAGTACCGGTCAATTCGCTTTCTGCCGGAGCACGCAATTTGGCGCAACGAGAAGCTGCCCTTCGAGGTCCAGTTTTTCCACCGCGGCTTTTTCTATAAGAACAGGGTCGACATCTACGAGGTCTCCGGCGGACGAGCCGTACCGATCAGGTACCGGCGCGACGATTTTGCGTTCGGCGACAATATCGGCCAGGTACCGGACGCCGATCTCGGATTTGCCGGCTTTCGCATTCACGCCCCGATCAATCGCCCCGACTATTACGACGAGGTTTGCGCGTTTCTCGGCGCCAGCTACTTCCGTGCGGTCGCCAAAGGCGAGACCTATGGCCTGTCCGCGCGCGGTCTGTCGATCGATACCGGCGAGAGCAAGGGGGAGGAATTTCCGTTCTTCAAGGCCTTCTGGCTGGAGAAGCCCGCGCCGGGGGCCACATCTGTCGTGGTCCATGCGCTGCTTGACAGCAAGAGCGCTACGGCAAGCTATCGCTTCACGATCAGGCCGGGCGCTTCGACGGTCTTCGACGTGGAGATGTCGCTCTATCCGCGGATCGAGCTGCAACATGCCGGCTTGGCGCCCATGACGAGCATGTTCTTTTTCGGTCCGAACGACCGACACGATGTCGACGATTTCCGCCCTGCCGTGCACGACTCCGATGGGCTCGCAATGTTCAATGGAAAGGGCGAGCAACTCTGGCGTCCTCTCAACAATCCACACGATCTGCAGGCCAGCACATTCAATGATCTGAATCCTCGCGGCTTCGGCCTGATGCAGCGGGAGAGAAATTTCTTCGCCTACGAGGACCTCGAATCGCGCTTTGAGCGTCGCCCGAGCCTCTGGGTCGAACCGATCGGAGATTGGGGAGAGGGCAGTGTGGTCCTCTTTGAGATCCCGACCAAGGAGGAAGTTCACGACAACATCGCCGCCTTCTGGCGCCCGAAAACAGCTCTCCAGGCCAAGAGCGAAAACAACTACACGTATCGTCTGCACTGGGGTCCGGACGCGCTGAAGCCCAATTCACTAGCCCGGTTCACCCGCACAGGCGTTGGCGCGCGGGGCGAGGACAGCAAATTATTCGTGCTCGAGCTCATTGGTGACAAGCTGAAGGAGGTCGATCCTGAGAAGGTGAGGGGCGCTGTCAGCGCCGACAAATCCGAGATCAAGAACGTCGTCACGCAGCCAAACCCGGAAACCGGCGGCTGGCGCCTGAGTTTTCAATGCTCCGTGAAGGACGCGCCTATCGAGTTGAGGGCGGTCTTGATGCTGGGGGATCCGCCCATCTCCGAAGTCTGGGTTTACCGATGGGCGCCTTGACGTCGTCACCTGCGCTTTCGCCTGAGCTTGGCATTCGGTATCTTCCCGACGAAACGCCTCGCCCGATGCTGCCCTGTCGATTGGACGGGACAAATCGTGCCTATCCGGCGCGACTGCGGACCACCCCTGCCGTTGCAGCGCGGCGCCTGTTCATTCTCGCCGGAACGGCCGCGATTACCGCTGCGGGCGCTGTTGAGATGTACGATGTTCTCAAGGTTGGTGGCGTCACGGTCCTTGAAGGCATGGTGTTCGGGCTGTTTCTCGTGCTGCTCGCCTGGATCGCGTTTTCGTTCGTGTCTTCAGTCGCCGGTTTTTTCGTGCTCCTGCGGGGCCGACCGGATGTGTTGCCAATTAACAGCCACGGTCCGCTGCCCGGGATCACCGGCCGAACGGCGATGCTGTTGCCGACCTACAACGAGGATCAGCACCATCTCATGGCGCGACTCCGCGCCATGTACGAGTCGGTCGGCGAAACCGGACAGGCCCCGTTGTTCGATTGGTTTCTGCTCAGTGACACCACCGATCCGGACATCTGGATTGCCGAGGAGCTTGCGTTTCTGGAACTGCAGCGCAACTGCGGTTCGGGCCACCTGTACTATCGTCACCGATCCGACAACACCGCCCGAAAGTCCGGCAACATCGCCGAATGGGTGAGGCGGTTCGGTGGCGCCTACGACTACATGATCATTCTCGACGCGGACAGTCTCATGAGCGGAGAGACCATCGTTCGGCTGGCGGGCGCGATGGAAGCAAACCCGCAGGCCGCGCTGATCCAAACGCTTCCGATCGTCGTCAATGCGCGAACCCTGATTAGCCGGCTTCAGCAGTTCTCGGGTCGTTTGTACGGCCCGCTGATCGCGGCAGGGAACGCCTGGTGGCACGCCTCAGAGGGCAATTACTGGGGACACAATGCCATCATCCGGGTGCAGGCTTTTGCGCAAGAGGCGGGCTTGCCCGAATTGCGCGGGAGGAAACCTTTCGGCGGCCACATCCTCAGCCACGATTTTGTCGAAGCCGCGCTGATGCGGCGGGCGGGGTGGGGGATTTTCATGGCTCCCGATCTCGGCGGGAGTTTCGAGGAGGTGCCACCGTCGCTGCTCGATTTCGCGGCGCGGGATCGCCGCTGGTGTCAGGGCAATCTCCAGCATCTTGCCGTTTTGCCGGCTCAAGGCCTGCACTGGGTCTCCAGGCTTCACCTGTTGACCGGGATCGGCTCCTATCTCACCGCGCCCCTGTGGCTGCTGTTTCTATTGCTCGGAATCCTGATCTCCTTGCAGGCCTATTTCGTCAAGCCGGAGTACTTTCCCAAGGGCTTCTCGTTGTTTCCAACGTGGCCCGCACAGGATCCCGTGCTCGCCGCCTGGGTCTTTGCCGCGACGATGGGGCTGCTTATCGTGCCCAAACTGCTGGCCTACCTCGTTTTACTCACCAGGCGTGCGGAACGGCAGGCATTCGGCGGCGGATTTCGCGTGCTGCTGGCGGTGGTCGCCGAGAGCCTCCTTGCCGCCTTGATCGCCCCATCCATGATGATCTTTCAATCCACCGCTGTGGCGGAGATCCTGCTGGGGCGTGATGCGGGCTGGCAAGTGCAACGGCGAAGTGATGGCAGGATCACACGCGATGAAGTCTATCGCAAATTCACGGTGCCGACCCTATGCGGGCTGGCCATGGCGGCAAGCGCCTATGCCGTGTCGCTTCCGCTGCTGCTCTGGATGTCGCCGGTGATCATCGGCTTGGTTTGCGCCATTCCGATCGGTCTCATCACATCGACGGCACCGCGAATGGCGCGCCTGTTTGCGACCCCGGAGGACAATCGCGCGCCGGCACTGCTGCAGAGGGCGAGAGAGCTTGCCAGCCTGGATCGGATCGAGTCACGCGCGGCTCTGATCGAATTGAGACAGAACCCCGCGTTGCTGGGACCGCACATGCAGTCCCTCGAAGCGCCGCCGCGCAAATCGGGCCAGATCGACATAGATCTCGCGATCGCCCGTGCCAAGATTGAGCAGAGCGACGATTTCGAGGAAGCCGTCAGCAGCCTCAGCGCGCGCGAGATCCTTGCCGTGCTGAAGCACCGACACGCGCTTGAGCAAGTCATGCGAATGCCGCGAGCGACCGCTTCCGCGGACGTCTAGGTCATGGCGGTGTAGGTGAGGGCGTTGACGATCCGGTGGTGCTTGGCCGAGGGCGAGATGTCTGCTGTGAGCGCGGTCCCAGCCTACAGCGAACTGCCACCCAAATTCCACCCACGCCCACCCTCGCCGAAAATCTCATACCCCGTCGCCGTCACCGCGACCGTGTCCTCGAGCTTGATGAACCCACGCTTCGGATGCTTCATCGTGGTCTCGATCGATACCACCATGCCTGTTTCAAGCGGCAGGCGGGCGTCGGTGTCGTCATAGGGGATCGGACCCTTGGCGGTCAGGCGAGGGGCCTCGTGGCTGACGAGGCCCATGCCGTGGGCCAAAAACTCCGTGCAGTCGCGCTGGCTGATCTTCGCGAGCTGCCGCTCGGCCGCGACGTAGATGTCGCCGCCCATGGCGCCGGGCCGGACCGCGGCGAAGGCCGCGCGCTGGACCGCCTCGATCTCGGCCAGACAGTCCTTCAGCTCGCTATCGGGCTCACCGAGCATGGCCATGCGCGCGAGATCGCCGATATAGCCGTGATAATTGCCGCCGGAATCGAGCGACAGCACCTCGCCTTGCTCCCAGCGCTGCGCCGACGGCGCCCGGTTGTGGCTGCTGCCGCAAGCGAGCAGGCAGTATTCGAAGGTCAGCCCGCGATTGGCTTCGGCGATCCGCAAGGCGTCCGACAATTGCTGCTTGGTCGTGCCCGGGCACGACAATTGCTGCTTGGTCGTGCCCGGGCCGTGCCCGGCGATCACCTCCAGCATCGAGGCGATCACCAGTTCGGACGCCGTCTTGAGTTTTGCGAGCTCGTCCGCCGACTTGACCGCCCGCAGTCGCTCCAGCACCAACAGCGCGTCCTTGAGCTCGGCGCCGGGCAGGGCGTCGGCAAGCGCCCGGCCCGCATCCATCGGCAGGAACGCCATCTCGACCCCGACCCGCTTCAGGGGCACGCCGGCGTTGCGGATCAGGCTGACGGCCCGCGTGATCGCATCGACCGAGCCGTTGGACTCGGTCCGGACCTGTGCCACCCATGGCGGCGCGACGGCGCGCTGATGGGTCTCCAGCCGGTGCCCGACATAGACCGCGTGCTCCGGTGCGCCCTTGGGATAGATCAGGACCGGCAGATAGCGGCTGACGCCCAGCGCATCCATGTAGTCGAAGAAGATCGCGCGCTCGGCACCCAGCAGGTACTGCACATTGTGCTTGGAGGTCACGACCAGGACGTCGAGGCCGGCAGCCTCCATCAGGCGGTCGAGCTTGGCGGCGTCGAATGGAATGGCGCGCGAGCGGTCTGCGCGGGCGACGTTCTCCTGCATGACGAACCTCCCAATGCTGCCGTGGCCTCAACCGCTGCGTCGGTTTGCCCGGGGATTGTGGGCGCCAAGTGTGAGCCGAAAGAGGGGTTCTGGGTAGCTGCGGAATGATCTGGCCTGACCTGCACAGCCATATCCATGATTCGCATAAGGTATATTATGGAATATATTTATATACAATCAGATCAATTATTTAACTGGAATTCCTCTCACCGCATCTTCGCTGCCAGTTCTTTTCCGGCCCAGCCGTGGCACGTCGCCCCGGCTTTTGACGGCTACTGTGCATGGGGTTGTTTTCGCGTTTTTTGAATCCGGCCCATGCCTCCGAAAGCCGATATTGCCGTGACGATGTCCGGCTGCAATAAGCGAGGCTTCGCGAGATCGCAGATGACCTTCTGACCTTCCGTCCGTATAGGTTTGCATCTCAGAACAACAACAAACTTTCCGAGGAAGCAGACCCATGAGCTTTTCCCGCCGCACGCTTCTCAAGGCCTCCGCCGCGACCGCGGTCCTGGGCGGCCTCAGTGCGCCCCATGTGGCCCGCGCCCAGAGCGCCGAGTTCACCTACAAATACGCCAACAACCTGCCGGACACCCATCCGCTGAACGTACGCGCCAAGGAGATGGCGGCGGCGATCAAGGCCGAAACCAAGGGCAAGTTCGACCTCCAGATATTCCCGAACAACCAGCTCGGGTCCGACACCGACATGCTGAGCCAGATCCGCTCCGGCGGCGTCGAGTTCTTCACGCTGTCGGGGCTGATCCTGTCGACCCTGGTACCGGCGGCGTCCATCAACGGGATCGGCTTCGCGTTCCCGGACTACGGGACGGTCTGGAAGGCCATGGACGGCGATCTCGGCGCCTTCGTCCGCGGCGAGATCAAGAAGGCCGGGCTCGAGGTCATGGACAAGATCTGGGACAACGGCTTCCGCCAGACCACGTCGTCGAGCAAGCCGATCACCCATCCGGACGATCTCAAGGGCTTCAAGATCCGCGTGCCGGTGTCGCCGCTGTGGACCTCGATGTTCAAGGCGTTCGATGCGGCGCCCGCCTCGATCAATTTCGCCGAGGTCTATTCCGCGCTGCAGACCAGGATCGTCGAGGGCCAGGAAAACCCGCTGGCGATCATCTCGACCGCCAAGCTCTACGAGGTGCAGAAATACTGCTCGCTGACCAACCACATGTGGGACGGCTTTTGGTTCCTGGCCAATCGCAAGGCGTGGAGCAGCCTGCCCGAGGATGTGCGCACCATCGTCGCCAAGAACATCAATGCCGCAGCGCTCAAGGAGCGCGAGGATACCGCCAAGCTCAATGCCAATCTCCAGCAGGAGCTCGCGGGCAAGGGCCTGACCTTCAACCAGCCCGCGGTCGCGCCGTTCCGCGACAAGCTGCGGTCCGCCGGCTTCTATGCCGAGTGGAAGGGCAAATATGGCGACCAGGCCTGGGACCTGCTGGAAAAGGCCGTCGGCAAGCTGTCGTAACGCGTTGGAGCCGTCATGGCTCATATCGAGGTCGAAGTGAGCGGAGTGGCGGGCGAGGCGACTGTTCGGTCCCCTCGCCGACCTTCGTTGCTGGCCTCGACGGAGCGCGCGCTCGGCCTCCTCGTCGAAATCCCGGCGGCCATTTTGGTGGTCGCCGAGATCGCGATCCTGTTTGCCGGCGTGGTCGCGCGCTACGGCCTGCACCGGCCGCTGATCTGGTCGGACGAGCTCGCCTCGATCCTGTTCCTGTGGCTCGCCATGCTGGGCGCGGCGGTCGCGTTCCGCCGCTCCGAGCACATGCGCATGACCGCGGTCGTCGCCAGCGCCAAGCCCGCCACGCGGGCCTGGCTCGATCTCGTGGCGACCTGCGCGGCGCTGGCCTTCCTGGCGCTGATTGTCTGGCCATCCTGGGACTACGCGTACGAGGAAAGCTTCATCACCACGCCGGCGCTGCAGATCTCCAATATGTGGCGCGCCGCGGCGCTTCCGGCCGGCATCTGCCTGATGGCGGCGTTCGCGCTGTTGCGGCTGCTGCGCGCAGCCGATTACCGCATGGTACTCAGGGCCGTGGTCGCCGTTGCCGTCGTCGTCGGCTTGTTCTGGCTGGCGCAGCCTTATCTGCGGCCGCTCGGCAACCTCAACCTCGTCATCTTCTTCGTCGGCGTCGCCGGCTTCTGCGTCTTTGCCGGCGTTCCCATCGCGTTCGGCTTCGGGCTCGCCATCTTCGGCTATCTGGCGCTGACCACGCACACGCCGGTCATGGTGCTGGTCGGCCGGATGGACGAGGGCATGAGCCACCTCGTCTTGCTCTCGGTGCCACTGTTCGTATTCCTGGGGCTGCTGATCGAAATGACCGGCATGGCACGGGCCATGGTGGCGTTCCTGGCGAGCCTGCTCGGCCATGTCCGCGGCGGACTGCATTACGTCCTTGTCGGCGCCATGTACCTGGTCTCCGGCATCTCAGGTGCCAAGGCCGCGGACATGGCGGCGGTCGCGCCCGTGCTGTTCCCGGAGATGAAACAGCGCGGCGCCAAGCCTGGCGATCTCGTCGCCCTTCTTGCGGCAACGGGCGCGCAGACCGAAACCATTCCGCCGAGCCTCGTGCTGATCACGATCGGATCGGTCACCGGCGTCTCGATCGCCGCGCTGTTCACCGGCGGTCTCCTGCCCGGCGTGGTGCTCGCGATCACGCTGTGCATGCTGGTGTGGTGGCGCTACCGCCACGAGGACATGAGCCATGTCCGCCGCGCCACAGGGGGCGAGATCGGCAAGACCTTCGTCATCGCCCTGCCCGCGCTCGCGCTGCCCTTCGTGATCCGCTACGCCGTGGTCGAAGGCATCGCGACCGCGACCGAAGTCTCCACCATCGGCATCGTCTATGGCGCACTGGTCGGCCTCCTCGTCTACCGCCGCTTCGACTGGCGGCGGCTGTTCCCGATGCTGGTCGAGACCGCGGCGCTGTCGGGCGCGATCCTGCTGATCATCGGCACGGCGACCGGCATGGCCTGGGGCCTGACGCAATCAGGCTTCTCGCGCTCGCTGGCGTCCGCCATGACCGGATTGCCGGGCGGCGCGGCGACCTTCATCGCCGTCTCGATCCTGGCCTTCACCATCCTCGGCAGCGTGCTGGAGGGGATCCCTGCGATCGTGCTGTTCGGGCCGCTGTTGTTTCCGATTGCGCGCGCCGTCGGCGTGCACGAGGTGCATTATGCCATGGTGATCATTCTCGCCATGGGTATCGGGCTATTCGCGCCGCCCTTCGGCGTCGGCTATTATGCCGCCTGCGCCATCGGACGCGTCGATCCGGCCGAAGGCATCAGGCCGATCTGGGGCTATCTGCTGGCGCTGCTGGTAGGATTGATCGTCGTCGCCGTCTTTCCGTGGATCTCCATCGGATTCCTGTAAACCGGCGCGTAAGGGAGGTGTCGATGAGCGAGCGGCAGAGCCAGTACAATATCGGCCTCGACAAGACGCGTGCCAACTACGTGCCGCTGAGCCCGTTGAGCTTCCTGGCACGCAGCGCCGCAGTCTATCCCGATCATGTCAGCACGGTCTACGAGGGGCGCAGCTTCACCTGGCGCGAGACGCATGAGCGCTGCAAGCGCTTTGCTTCGTATCTTGCCGGCAAGGGCATCGGCGTCGGCGACACCGTCGCGGCGATGCTGCCGAACATTCCGGCGATGAACGAGGTGCATTTCGCCGTCCCCATGACCGGCGCCGTGCTCAACGCGCTGAACATCCGGCTCGATGCGCCTTCGATCGCATTTCAGCTCGACCATGGCGGCGCAAAGATCATTCTGGTCGATCCGGAATTCTCTAGCGTGATCACCGACGCGCTCGCGCAGATGACCGGCCCAAAACCGTTCGTGATCGACGTCGACGACGCCGCGTTCAAGGGCGGAAGGCGCATCGGCGAGATCGAGTATGAGGCCGCGCTCGCGCAAGGCGATCCCGACTTCGCCGCGATCCTGCCGGGCGACGAATGGGACGCGATCGCGCTGAGCTACACCTCGGGCACCACGGGAAATCCCAAGGGCGTCGTCACGCATCATCGCGGCGCCTATCTGAATGCCGTCAGCAATATCCTCGCGGGCCAACTCGGCCAGCATCCGGTCTATCTCTGGACACTGCCGATGTTCCACTGCAACGGCTGGTGCTTCCCCTGGACCATTGCGGCGGCCGCCGGCATCAACGTCTGCCTGCGCAAGGTCGAGCCGACCAAGATCTTCGAGTTGATCAAGCAGCACGGCGTCACCCACATGTGCGGCGCGCCGATCGTGTACAACACGCTGATCAACGCGCCCGATGCACCGAAGGGCAATGCCGCGCGGCGCGTCGTCGGCCTGATCGCCGGCGCCGCGCCGCCGGTCGCGGTGCTCGAAGGCGCCGAGAGCCTCGGCATCAAGCTGACGCACGTCTATGGCCTGACCGAGGTCTACGGCCCCGCCTCCGTCTGCGCCGAGCAGCCTGGCTGGGATGATCTGCCCGCAGCCGAGCGCGCCAGCCTGAAGCGGCGGCAGGGCGTGCCCTACCCGCTCGAGGAAGCCGTCACCGTCATCGATCCGCAGACCATGAGGCAAGTACCGCGCGACGGCGAGACCATCGGCGAGGTCATGTTTCGCGGCAACATCGTGATGAAGGGCTACCTCAAGAACGACAAGGCGACGCAGGAAGCCTTCGAGGGCGGCTGGTTTCACACTGGAGACCTCGGCGTGCTCGACGCACACGGTTACGTCATCATCAAGGATCGCTCCAAGGACATCATCATCTCCGGCGGCGAGAACATTTCCTCCGTCGAGGTCGAGGACATTCTCTACAAGCACCCGGCCGTGCTGTTCGCCGCCGTGGTCGCAAAGCCCGATCCGAAATGGGGCGAAGTGCCCTGCGCCTTCGTCGAGCTGAAGGACGGCGCGAGCGCGAGCGAAGCCGACATCATCGCCTTCTGCCGCTCGCATATGAGCGGATTCAAGACGCCGAAGGCTGTCGTGTTCGGGCCGATCCCGAAAACGTCGACGGGAAAGATCCAGAAATTCCTGCTGCGCAACGAAGCGGGATCGGCGAAGGCGATCTCGGCCTGAGCTTGTCTCGACTCCGCGGCGGCTGCGTGTCGCCGCGAAGTCGTTGCGCAGTTTCGGCGAGGTCGGGTTCGCCGAGTCCCGTCGTCCTCACATCTTCTTGTAGGCTTCAACCAGCGCCTGGCCGTCGGCTCCCGCCTTCTTGAGCCAGTCGGCGGTGAGCTGTTCGCCGATCTTCTGGAAGCCGGCCTTCAGCGCCGGGCTCGGCGGCTCGACCGTCATGCCCTTGGCCTTGAGCTGGTCGATGTACCAGGTGCTCTTGTCCTGCCAGGCCTTCCAGCCGCGGGTTTCCGCGGTCGCGGCGGCTTTGAGGATAGCCTCCTGGGTCGGCTTGTCCAGCGCGTCGAACGCGGCCTTGTTGACGAAGGTGTAGTCCTTCGGGATCCAGGCTTGCACGTCATAGAAGTACTTCAGCGACTCCCATGCCTTCGCATCGTAGCCCGTGCCGCCCGACGACATGAAGGAGTTCACGACGCCGGTGGCAAGCGCCTGCGGCAGCTCGGCGGCCTGAATGGTGACGGACTGCGCGCCGACCAGTTCGCCAATGCGCGCGGTCCCAACGTTATAAGCCCGCCATTTCAGGCCCTTCATGTCCTCGATGCTCGCAAGCGGCTTGTTGACATAGACGCCCTGCGGTGCCCACGGCACGACGAACAGCAGCTTGAGCCCCTGCGCGTCCAGCTTCTTGGCAATCAACGGCTTCGACGCCTGATACAGCTTCATGGCGTCGGGGAAGCTGGTCGCCAGAAATGGCACGACGTCGACCCCGAACACCGGATCCTCGTTCTCGTGGATCGACAGCAAGACTTCGCCCATCTGCGCCTGCCCGGTCATCACCGCGCGCTTGATGTCGGGCGCCTTGAACAGCGAGGCGCCGGGATGAACCGTGATCTGGAGCTTGCCGGATGTCGCGGCTTCGACGTCCTTGGCGAACGCGACGAGGTTCTCGGAGTGCGGGTTGTCGGCCGGATACGCTGCCGGCAGATTCCATTTGGTTTGCGCCAATGCGGGCGTCGCGGCCAGCACGGCGCCGGCGATCAGGGATGCGCGGAATAAACGAGAGATCATGGGGCTTCTCCTCACAGTCGACTTCAAAACGGTACGCTCAGTCTGGGAAAGCGAGCTTGGGCAAGAACATCACGATCTGCGGATATTCCGTGATGATGAATACGGACGCGAGCAGCAGGACGAAGAACGGGAATGCTGCCCGGGCGACCGTCAAGGTATCGCGGCCGCTCATGTTCTGGAGCACGAACAGATTGAAACCGACCGGCGGCGTGATCTGCGCCATCTCGACGTGGATGATGAGATAGACGCCGAACCAGACCAGGTCGAGGCCGGCCTGCTTGACCATCGGCAGCACGATCACGGCAGTGAGAACGATCATCGAGATGCCGTCGATCAGGCATCCCAGGATGATGTACATGATGCTCAGATACAGCGCGAGCATGCCCGGCGTGAGCTGCTGGCCCTGGACCCAGGTGGCGAGCGCTGCCGGAATGCCCGTATAGGCCATCGCTGCGGTCGTGTAGGCCGCGCCTGCCAGGATCAGCATGATCATGCAGGTCAGGCGCGTCGCGCTCATGATGCTTTCGAGGAAGTTCTTGCGTGTGAGCGTGCGGCTCCACCACGCCAGCAGCAGCGCGCCCGAAACGCCCCAGGCGGCGCATTCGGTCGCGGTCGCAAATCCCAACACGAGCGACAGGAAGACCGCCAGGATCAGAAGCAGGCATGGGGCGAGCTTGGCGGACTCTTGCAGCTTCCGGCGAAACGACATCGGCGGGTCGCGCGGCGGGACCTTTTTTGGATTGAGCAGCGACCAGATGATGATGTAGCCGGAGTAGAGCACCATCACGAGCACGCCCGGCAAGAAGCCGCCGAGGAAGACCTGAAGCACGGAGACATTCGCCGTGACCGCATAGACCACCATCGGGATCGACGGCGGGATCAGCAGGCCGAGCGTGCCGGAGCCTGCGAGCGATCCGAGGCTGAGGCCCTTGTCGTAACCACGCTTGTCGAGCTCGGGCAGCGCGATCTTGCCGATGGTCGCACAGGTCGCCGCCGACGAGCCCGACACCGCCGCGAAGATGCCGCAGCCGATCACGTTGACATGAGTGAGGCGCCCCGGCAGCCACTGAACCCAGGGTGACAGGCCTCGAAACATTTCCTCGGACAATTTGGTGCGGAAGAGGATCTCGCCCATCCAGATGAACAGCGGCAGCGCGGCCAGCGTCCATGACGAGCTTGCGCTCCATGTCGTGGTCGCAAGCACCGAGCCGAGCGGCAGGCTCGTGGTCAGCGCCATCGCCACGAAACCGACGAGCCCGAGCGAAACCGCGATCCAGATGCCGCTTCCCAGCAGCACGATCATGACGCCGAGCAGAATAAACGACAGTTCGATCATGCCGAGATTGGCCATCGTCAACCTCCGCCGCCCTGTGAGATCCGCTCGATGAATTCGTCCGGGGTCTCGTCCGGCGAGCCCTTCTCGTAGCTCGGCCGGTTGCCGCCGATGACACTGATCATTTCATCAATGAGCGCGATCGAGAGGATCACGAGTCCGCCGGAAAACCCGAGCTGCGGAATCCAGAGCGGAAGCGCGACGACGCCCTGCGCCACGTCGTTGAAGCGCCAGGAATCGTAGGTCATCTGCACGGCATGCCGGGTGAAATAGAGGATGAAAGCGGCGGCAATGCCGAGGGCCACGACCTCCGCAACCTGTTTGGAGCGCCCATGCAGACGCTCCAGCAGCAGGCCGACGCGGATCATCTCTCCGCGCTTGAAGGTGTGAGCGAGGCCGAGGAAAGCCATCGCGGCCATGCACCAGGAGGCGAAATCATCGCCGGCGGGAATGTTGACCGCAAACTGGCGCCCGATCGACATGATCATCATGATTGCAAAGATCGCAACCATGAAGGCCCCGGCGGCGTAGCCCGCACCGAGATAAAGGAGATCCAGCGCGCGTCGCACCGGTCCCCGGCTCGTGACATCGTCCCCTGCCAACGCGATCCCCATCCTCACACGAGGCGATTCAGACGTCCCGGCGATCGCACGTCGCGCGCCGGTCCTGCATGAATATCGCCCCTGCCCAGCGCCTGTCTTTCAGACGTTAGATCAACATGATGGGGCTAGCGCAAGCAAGGAGTATGCCGGCTCTCACCGGAATTTCCACCGCAGGTTCAGCGGGTCTCCAGCCTCAGCCCGTCATACGCGGGCACCACGCCCGCCGGCAGCGACTGCCGGATCACCTCATAATCGACATCGGCCGTCATGTTGGTGATGACGGCGCGCTTCGGCTTGAAGCGCTCGATCCAGGACAACGCGTCGTTGATGCTGAAATGACTGACATGGCTGGTGTAGCGGAGGCCATCGACGATCCAGAGATCCAGATTTTCCAGGGCGCCCCAGCTCTCGCGCGGGATGTCGTTGAGGTCGGGAGTGTAGGCGGCATCGCCGATGCGATAGCCCAGCGCGGGAATGTTGCCGTGCTGCACCAGGAAGGCAGTCATCGTCACCGCGCCGCCTTTCCCCTGGATCGTCTGGCTTTCACCGGCCTCGATCGACTGCGCCGTCAGGATCGGCGGATAGTCGCTGCCCGCCGGCGAGACGAAGCAATAGGAAAACCGCGACATGATGTCGTTCGCAGTCGTCTGATTGAGATAGGTCGGAATCCGCCGGCGCATGTGCATCACGACCGAACGCAGATCGTCCATACCGTGGGTCTGATCGGCGTGCTCGTGGGTCAGGAACACTGCATCGATGTGGTCGACATTGGTCGCGAGCAATTGCTCGCGCAGGTCCGGCGAGGTGTCGATCACGATACGCGTGGTGCCCTCGCCCGAGGTCTGCTCGACCAGCAGCGAACAGCGGCGACGGCGGTTCTTGGGATTGTTGGGATCGCAGGCACCCCAGCCGAGTGCCGGGCGCGGCACGCCGGCGGAGGAGCCGCAGCCCAGGATCGTCAGCGTCAGCGTCATGCGGCTCCCAGTTCTAAGCTTTCACCCTCGAGAACAGGCGAAAGAAGTTGTCGCTTGTCTGGCGCGAGATCTCGTCAAACGACACGCCACGTGTTTCGGCAAGCACTTTTGCGACCTCGACCACATAGGCCGGTTCGTTGCGCTTGCCCCGGAACTTGCCCGGCGCAAGGTAGGGCGAGTCCGTTTCAACCAGAATACGGTCGGACGGCAGTTCGGCCGCAAGCGCGCGCAAGGCCTCGGACTTCTTGAAGGTCAGGATGCCCGTGAAACCGATATAGAGCCCGAGCGAGACCGCCTTCAGCGCCAGCTCGCGCCCGCCGGTGTAACAATGCAACACGGCGCGAAACGATCCCTTTGCCGTCTCCTCTTCAAGGATGCGGCCGCAATCCTCGTCCGCCTCACGGGTGTGGATCACCAGCGGCAAGCCGGTGGCGCGGGCCGCGGCGATGTGGGCACGAAAGCCCCTCGCCTGCGCCTCCGGCGAGCCGTTGTCGTAGAAATAGTCGAGCCCGGCCTCGCCGAGCGCGACGACCTTTGGATGCTGCGTCAGTGCGATCAGCTCGTCCGGCGCGATGCCGTCTTCCTCATCCGCGTTGTGCGGATGGGTGCCGACCGAGCAATAGACGTCGTCGTAGCGCTCGGCGATGGCCAAAAGCTGGTTCAGCTTTCTCACCCGCGTCGAGATCGTGACCATGCGGCCGATGCCGGCCGCTCGCGCGCGCGACATGATCCCGTCGAGATCCTCCGCAAAGTCCGGAAAATCCAAATGGCAGTGGCTGTCGACCAGCATGGTGCGAACGCCCTTAGGCTGCCGGCTCGATGTAGCGCGGGAAGGCCGGCGTCGGCGCGGGCAGCGTCGTACCGGGCGCGATGCGCGTCGCGCCGCCGAGCGCGGCGAAGTTGCGCTCCCCTTCGGGGATACCGAGGCTGTCCAGCAGCAATCCCGAGGCCGTCGGCATCGCCGGCTGGGCCAGGATCGCGATCTGGCGCACGACTTCGGCGGTGACGTAGAGCACCGTCCTCTGCCTGACAGGATCGGTCTTGGCGAGCGCCCACGGCGCTTCGCCCGCGAAATAGCGGTTGGCTTCCGCGACCACGGCCCACACGGCATTGAGCCAGTGATGGATTTGCTGCGTCGCCATCGCTTCGCGGGACGCCGCGAGCATGCCGTCGGCTTGTGACAGGATCGCCTTGTCGTTGTCGCTGAATTCGCCGGGATCCGGAAGCACGCCGCCGAGCTGCTTGGCGATCATCGACAGCGAGCGCTGCGCGAGGTTGCCGAGATCGTTGGCGAGATCGGCATTGATGCGCGCGACGATGGCCTCGTGATTGTAGTTGCCGTCCTGGCCGAACGGCACCTCGCGCAGAAAGAAATAGCGCATCTGGTCGACGCCGTACTGGTCGGCGAGGTTGAAGGGATCGACCACGTTGCCGACCGACTTCGACATCTTCTCGCCCCTGCTGAACAGGAAGCCATGGGCATAGACCCGCTTCGGTAGCGGGATCCCGGCCGACAGCAGGAAAGCCGGCCAGTACACCGCATGGAAGCGGATGATGTCCTTGCCGATGATGTGCACGTCGGCAGGCCAATAACGCCAGTTGTTGTCGCTCTCGTCGGGGAAGCCGACGCCGGTGATGTAGTTGGTGAGCGCGTCGACCCAGACATACATCACGTGCTCTTCGTCGCCGGGCACCTTGACGCCCCAGTCGAACGTCGTGCGCGAGATCGAGAGATCGCGCAGGCCGCCCTTGACGAAGCTCACCACCTCGTTCTTGCGGGAGTCGGGGCCGATGAAATTGGGCTGCGTCTCGTAGAGCTTGAGCAGCCTGTCCTGATAGGCCGACAGGCGGAAGAAGTAGCTCTTCTCCTCGACCCATTCGACCGGCGTGCCCTGTGGCCCGAGCCGCACGCCGTCTTCGTTCAGGCGTGTCTCGTCCTCGGCGTAATAGGCTTCGTCGCGCACGGAATACCAGCCGGCATAGATGTCGGCATAGATGTCCCCGTTCGCCTCCATGCGCCGCCAGATCTCCTGGCTGGAGCGATGATGCTGCTCCTCGGTGGTGCGGATGAAGCGGTCGAACGACACGTTCAGGCGCTCGTCCATTTGCTTGAAACGGCCGGCATTGCGGGCGGCGAGCTCCGAGACGGACATTTTTTCGCTGGCCGCGGTCTGAACCATCTTCTGGCCGTGCTCGTCGGTGCCGGTCAGGAAGAACACATCCTTGCCGTCGAGTCGCGCGAAGCGCGCCAACGTATCGGTCGCGATCGCCTCATAGGCGTGGCCGATATGGGGGCTGCCATTGGGATAGGCGATCGCGGTCGTGATGTAGAAGACGTTGTCGCGCGCGGGCACGGCCACGAGCGTGGTGGCCTGCGGCCCGGCGTCGGACTTCGGTGCGCGCGGGGCCTTGGGCTTGGCAATTTTCGGCGGCGTGGCGACAGGAGCTAGTGTGGTGGTCACGGCAGGCGCAGCCACCCTCGCCGTCTTGGCTATCGTTTTCGCCGAAGCCTTGTTTTTCGCCGAAGCCTTGGCTGGCTTTTTGGTCGCTGTCTTGACCGTCTTCTTGGCGACGACCTGCTTCTTCGCTGCCTTCTTTGCCGTCTTCCCGGCGCTCTTCTTCACAGCCTTCTTCCCGGTTTTCTTGGCGGCCGTCTTTTTGGTCTTCGTGGCTTTCTTGACCTTCTTGCCAGCTTTGCGCGCGCGCGCCTTCACGGCGTTCTTCGCGGCTTTCTTGACGGCCTTCGTGGCAGCCTTCTTCTTGCTGCTCTTGCCTCTAGCGATTTTCTTAGCTCGCGCTGCCACGACGAATTCCTTTACCGGCTTCTCGAAATTGGGAAACGAACCTGCGTTAGTTTATTGTCTTGAGCATGATCCCATCGGAAAACCGCTGCACACTTTTCCGGATCATGCTCTAGCGCGTTGCGTCCGCCAGCCAGCCGAACACCGAGAAAACCAAGGGCTTTCGCTCCAGATTGTAGGTTTCGGTGTCGCGCGCGGCGCGGACGATCTTTTCCCATACCTCAGCTAGGCGCGCAAGGCGCGGCAGATTCTGGTTGGCATTGGCCTCGTCGGCGTGCAGGCGTTCCGCAATCCAGCGATCGATGCCGTCGATGAAGGCGGCAAGCGCAACGCGGTCACTGGTGCCGAGCGATTCGCCGAGCGTGTGCAATTCGCGCGGATCGACCTGCGGCAGTCGCGCCAGCAGCGCGGCCGTGCGCTGCTGGAGCTTCAGGGCGTCACCGCCGAGCAGCGTCAGCGCCCGCGCGACGCTGCCCTCGGAAGCCTCGGCCGCCTCGCGCAATGCCGGATCGTTCGGGTCGAGATCGGCAGCGGTTGCGGCTGCGGCAATCACATCGTCGGTTGCGAGGGCGCGCAGGCGCAGCTTGCTGCAGCGCGACTGAATCGTGGCGAGCACGCGCGCCGGCGCGTGGCTCACCAGCAGGAACAGCGATTGCTGCGGTGGTTCCTCGAGAATTTTCAGCAGCGCGTTGGCGGCATTCGGATTGAGCTCGTCAACGGTGTCGACGATGCAGACGCGCCAGCCTTCGGCCGCTGCGGTCGAGCCGAAGAAACCGATCGTCTCGCGCGTCTCGTCCACGGTGATCACGGTGCGCATGACGCCGCGGTCGTTGGCGGTGCGCTCCAGCGTCAGCAGGCCCCCATGCGAGCTCGCCGCAACCTGCCGCGCCACGGCGTCATCAGGATTGATGGCGAGGTCTTCGGCGCGCTGCACGGAAGGCGCCAGCGGCTTGCCGTGCGCGAGCACGAAGCGCGCCATCCGATACGCCAGCGTTGCCTTGCCGATGCCTTGCGGCCCGCCAATCAGCCAGGCATGCGGGATGCGCCCGCTGCGATAGGCAGCGAGCAGCGCGGTCTCGGCCTCGCGATGGCCGAACAGAAGGCTCGTCTCGCGCGGATGAGAAATGGCGGTTTCGCGCTCGGTCTGACGCGGGCTCATATGGACACCACCGATGCCGGCGTTGGAAGCAGGCGATCACGCAGCGCGTTCCAGATGCGTCCGGCAACCGTGTCGGGATCGGAATTGGCGTCGATCAGCACGCAACGCGCGGGATCGTCCGCCGCGATCTTGCGATAGGCCTCGCGCAGGCCCTGATGGAAACCGAGCTTCTCGGCCTCGAACCTGTCTGGCGTGCCGCTGCCGCGGCGTGCGGCCGCGCGCTGCAAGCCGATCTCGACCGGCAGGTCGAGGATGATGGTGAGGTCCGGCTTGAGATCGCCGATCGTGACCCGCTGCATCGCGTTGATAAGCGCCGCCGGCACCTGGCCGAGGCTGCCCTGATAGGCCCGCGTCGAATCGGCGAAGCGGTCGCACAGCACCCAGGTGCCCTGGTTGAGCGCGGGCTGGATCACGGTGCGGACATGGTCGTCGCGGGCGGCCGCGAACAGCAGCGTCTCCGCCTCGGGTCCCAGCAGCTTGCCCATGCCCGACAACACCAGATGGCGCATGATCTCGGCGCCCGGCGAGCCGCCCGGCTCGCGCGTGACGAGAATGCGCATCCTGGCCGCCTTGAGACGGTCGGCGAGCTTCTTGATCTGGGTCGACTTGCCCGTGCCCTCGCCGCCTTCAAAGGTGACGAAACGCCCGCGTCCGGACGGCCACTTTACCGCGCTTTCACTCATGATCAGAGCTTCTCGGCGCCCGCACGGAACATGCCGATCACGAGCTCGCTGGCGCCGTCGATCGCACGGCGCACGGTCGAGCCGGTGCCGATCGCGTCAGCGGCATAGACCGGCGTCTCCACCGCGATGTTGCCGCTGCGCCAGACCCGGACCAGCCCGACCTTCTGCCCGGCCTCGACCGGCGCGCGCACCGGACCGCTATAGACGACGCGCGCGATCAGCTTGTCGCTGCCGTTCTTGTGCACCATCACTTTCACGGGCGTCTTGGCCACCAGTTTCACCGAGCGGCTCTCGCCGCCGAACACCTTGGCGTAGCCGACGGGCTGATCGGCGGCGATCAGCGTGCGGGTCTCGAAATTGCGAAAACCCCATTCCAGCATCTTCTTGGCTTCGGTCGCGCGATCTTCGGGGTCTTCCAGCCCGTTGATGACGACGATCAGCCGCGTGCCGTTCTGGACCGCCGAGCCGACCATGCCGTAGCCACCTTCCTTGGTGTAGCCGGTCTTCAGACCGTCGGCGCCTTCCATGGAATTGAGCAGCGGATTCCGGTTGGGCTGGCGGATCTTGTTCCAGGTGTATTCCTTCTCGCCGAACAGTTTGTAGAATTCGGGGAAGTCGAGAATGATGTGCCGGGCAAGGATGCCGAGCTCGCGCACCGTCATCTTGTTGGCGGGGTCGGGCAGACCGTTGGAATTGCCGAAGGTCGATTTCGTCAGGCCAAGCTCACGGGCGCGCTTGGTCATGAAGTCGGCGGCGAAAATCCGCTCGTTGCCCGCCATGGCTTCGGCGAGCGCAATGCAGGCGTCGTTGCCGCTCTGGATGATCGCCCCGTGCAGGAGGTCGTCGACTGTGACCTTGCTGTTGATCGCGGCGAACATGGTTGAGCCGCCGGAGGGCGCGCCGCCCCTGCGCCAGGCGTTCTCGCTGATCCGGTATTCGTCGGTCAGCTTGATGTCGCCCTTCTTGATCGCGTTGAAGACGACCTCGGCGGTCATCAGCTTCATCATGCTGGAGGGCGCGCGCAGCTCGTCGGCGTTCTTCTCGAACAGCACGCTGCCGCTGGAGGCTTCGATCAGGATCGCGGTCGGGGCGTCGCCGTCGAAGCCGGCATCATCTGTTTTCTTGGCGCCCTGGACGCTCTGGTTGGCCGCGTAGAGCGCCCCGCCCCAGCCAATGGTCGCCACCAGAGCCGTCGCGATCAGCCCACGCGCCAGCGCTCCGGCGGTGAACCGGCTGCGCCCCAACGAGTAAAGATGAAATTCCATGGCCAAGCCCTGAGAGCGGCGTTCTAACAGTTGGAGCCGGTGCGAACAACACGGGGTGGCCGCTTGTCCCGAGATTGCACGATTCTCGTCCGGCCCCTATCGTGGCACCTCAGATTTTCTGACCAAACCCCTGAAACAAGGCGGAAAAGCGATGTCCTCCACCCGCGTGATCAAGGCCAACGGGATCGACCTGTTCATCCGCGAAGCCGGTCAGGGGCCGCTGGTGGTGCTGTGCCACGGCTGGCCGGAACTCTCCTACTCCTGGCGCCACCAGATCCCGGCGCTGGCGCTGGCCGGGTTTCGCGTCGTCGCCCCCGACATGCGCGGCTATGGCCAGAGCTCAGCGCCGCCCGAGGCGACGGCCTATTCGATCTTCGACACGGTCGGCGATATCGTCGGCCTCGTGCAGGCGCTTGGCGAGACCAAGGCCATGGTGGTCGGTCACGACTGGGGTGCACCGGTGGCCTGGCACGCGGCGCTGTTCCGGCCGGACATCTTCACGGCGGTCGCCGGCCTGAGCGTGCCGCCGCCGTTCCGCGGCCGCGGCAAGCCGCTCGACCTCCTGCGCCAGGGCGGCATCACCAATTTCTATTGGCAGTATTTCCAGGCGCCCGGCGTTGCCGAAGCCGAGTTCGAGCATGACGTCGCGCGCACCATGCGCATCGTGCTCGGCGGGCGGGGCCTTGCCGATCCCTCCGCGGCCATGTTCGTGCAGGAGGGCAAGGGCTTTCTCGGCCACGGCAATCCGGAGGAGCCTCTGCCGGTCTGGCTCGGCGAGACTGACCTTGCCTATTTCACCGAAGCCTTCCGTAAGTCCGGCTTCCGCGGCGGGCTGAACTGGTATCGCAACCTCGATCGCAATTGGGAGCTGACGGCGCCCTGGCAGGACGCGCTAATCCACCAGCCCTCGCTCTTCATTGCCGGTTCGAAAGACGCCGTCATCACCGGCCTGATCGGAGCCAAGCGTGTCAACGAGCTCGAGCGCGTGCTGCCCAATCTCAAGCGAAAGCTGATCATCGAGGACGCCGGCCATTGGGTCCAGCAGGAGCGGCCCGACGAGGTGAATGCGGCGCTGGTGAAGTTCTTGAAGGAAAGCGCGGCCTAGTAGAGGCCGCGACCGCTCAGGATGCCGCGGGCCTCGGCAGCGCCGTCCGAGGCGTAGGCGCCGGACGGCGCGCTCTCGGTGGCATAGCGGCCGTCCCCGTCATAGGACACGGCGCGCGCGTTCTGGAGCGCCCGGCCCCGGTTGCGGCTCGAGGCCGACATTTCCGAGGTCGCATTAAGTGAAGCCATGTCGGCGGAGGTGTTGCCGAGATTGTAGGGCCGTCCCTCCGGCGTCGGAACTTCGCCGCGCATGGCGCCGCGGTTCGACGATGGCAGCTCCGGCACGAAGGGCCTCGCCGAGGCGACCCGGACCATCGAGGGTGATGGCGCCGGAGTCCCGGTGCGCAAGGTGGCCATCAGCTGGCGGTCGTCGGAGCCTTCCAGCGGCGCCCGGCCGACATATTCGACCCGGACCTTGGCGACCCCATTGCCTTTGAATTCAAGCAGTTCAGCGGCCTTGTTCGAGACGTCGATGAGCCGGTTGCCATGATAGGGCCCGCGGTCATTGACGCGGACGATCAGCGACTTGCCGTTCGAAACGTTGGTCACCCGCGCATAGGACGGCATCGGCAGGGTCGGATGCGCCGCGGTCAGCGAGCCCATGTCGAACACTTCGCCATTGGCGGTCAGGCGGCCGTGGAAATCGTCGCCGTACCAGGACGCCATGCCTTCGGCGCGGTAGTTGACGTCCTCTTCGGGCACATAGGTCCGGCCACCCACCACATAGGGCTTGCCGACGCGGTAGGCGCCGCCGCCCTTCGGGACCGGATCACCGAAAGCCACGACCCGGGGGCTCGAGGACACGCCGTATTTCGGATCGACCCGGCTGGCGAATTTGTTGGAGGACGCGCAATTGGCGAGCGCAAGGCAGATCGCTGCCATCGCTGCAGCGCGCGCGACCCGCAACACCGAATCTGACCGTCGGATCCCCATTCGCCCCAAATACCACTTTGCCGGAGGCGTACCTAACCCGCTTTGGCTACGGGGCAGCGCTGTCCGGTCCTTTGCTCCGAGGCGGCCCACCACCGCGTCGAACGTGGTAACGATAACGCAACCCGAACACGGCGGAAATGGGGAGCGCACAGCGTTCACGCCGGGATGGTAAACGGGGCGTATGCGTTCGCCCCGTTGAACTACGGGGCACGGGCACCCTGCTCCGTGCCGCGGCCGGACATTCTGTTGCGCCAAATCCTCACTCCACCCCCATTGTCGCGCCGCTCACTGGAATTCTTTTGACTGTGCAAGGCCGCCCGCGTTTTCTCGCGTGCAGGGCGGAATGGAATGAGACGATGATCGAGACGGTTTCGGCACTGATGGGTTTGGTAAGCGCGGGGATCTTCCTGGCCCATGCGTTCGAAGGTTACCGCACGAGGGCCTGAGGCGCTCGCGCGGACGGCAAGCATCACCCTTTCAAGACGGCACGTTCGGAGATTTTTAATCGATCCGATCGAGCATCGCAGACGAGAGCGGCAGGTGTCCCATGCGCAACCATGACCTCGTATCCGATGGCTTCCTGGCATTGACCGCCGGTGGTTTGGTCCTGCTGTGCTCCAGCCTCGTGGCATTGGCCTTCGCCTGAGCACCCCAGCAATTCCCGAGAAATACGTTTACCGCAGTCCAAGCAGCGAACGCCGATAGAGGCTGTCACGGGCTTCGTTCAGGCAGACGAAGCTGCCGGTAAAACCCTGGCCGTACCGCTTCTGGCTTTTGCCGTAGTAGATACCTTTGCTGAAATCGAGCCAGACGACCCGGTCGTGCGGGCAATGACGCTGCGCCTGCGCCTCGTAGCGAAATGGCGTCAGCGGTGTGGCCGATACCTCAGCGCCACTGCAGCCGACCAGGATCGCAACGGCGAGCGCGATCGCGCCGGGCCATTTGCCAAAGCCGCTCCAAGATACTCCGCAAGCCACACCCCGCCTCCCGATCCTGGCCGTCGCACGAAGGCCGCTCGGGCACGATAGCACGAAACAGCACGGTCTTCGGAAAGCGACACGCGCCTCACGTCTTCCGCGGGCCACCTTGTCGGGTTACAGGAATGGAGGATGATCTTGGTGCGAGGATGCTGCTGAATGTCGGTTGAGCCCGGACCCGAACTCCGCACCGAACCGCGCCTGCCGTTGCCGCGCCTGGGCTTGATCCCAATGGTGATCTTCGGCTCGCGCTGGCTGCAACTGCCGCTCTATTTCGGGCTGATCGTGGCGCAATGCGTCTACATCGCGCTGTTCCTCAAGGAGCTCTGGCATCTCTCCTGGCACGCCCTCGACCTCACCGAGCAGCAGATCATGATGAGCGTGCTGGCGCTGATCGACGTCGTGATGATCTCCAACCTGCTCGTGATGGTGATCGTCGGCGGCTACGAGACGTTCGTCTCTCGGCTCGAGCTCCAGGGCCACCCCGACGAGCCGGAATGGCTCGGCCACGTCAACGCGAGCGTCCTGAAGATCAAGCTCGCCATGGCCATCATCGGCATCTCCTCGATCGCGCTGCTGCGGACCTTCATCGAGGCCGGCAATCTGGGATCGAACCGCGCCGGCTTTACCGAGACCGGCGTGATGTGGCAGGTGCTGATCCACCTCACCTTCGTCGTCTCGGCGATCGGCATTGCCTATGTCGACCGACTGAGCGACTCCGGGGCGCGTAACCATGCGGAGTGAGCCTCGAGCGCCGGCTTGCTACTTGTCCGCTTCGAGTTGCTGCAACGCCTGGTGCAAGCATTCCTGAAGCTTGGCTGCGACCTGTTCGCGGGCGACGCCTTTGGCGGCAAGATCACCTGACACCTTGTCGAGGATCTCGTCCATCGTCCGGTTCTCCAGATGGTCCGTCACCAACGCCGTCGCGTAGCCGGCTGCGGCATCGCCGCTGAGGCCGAGCTCGGTTGCGGCCCAGAGCCCGAGCAGCTTGTTGGACCGGGCCGTGGCCTTGAACATGAGCTCCTCGTCGTGGACGAATTTGGCCTCAAAGCCCTGCTCGCGCTTGTCGAACGTGGTCATGGTCAGCTCCATTGTCATTTTCGCTGATCGGGTTCGGACTGGCTGGAAGCGAACGTCTCCGTGGTTCAAATCAGGATCATATGAAGTCTCCGGCGGAAGCCAAACGCCGTCAAGCCCGCTCGGCTGCGCCCACCGGGCCCGTGCAGGACACGGACCAGCTCTACGCCAGCCAGCTCGGCTAGGCAGGGATATTTACTATTCGTTAAGCAGACTCAGCGCCGCATGGCCCGGGGACATCGAGAGCTGACGCATGAACAAAGAACTGCGGGAGTTTCGACGACTTGAACGGGTCTGCCTGGAGCAGGCAGCCCTCTCCACCATGGACCTCGCGCGAAGCGGGTTGCTCAAGGTCGCCGACGATTGTCGCGTCGCGGCCGAAGCGATCGAGGCGCAATCGCCTCGCAGACCTTTTGCAAGTGCCGTTCAGGCGCTGAAGCAGGCTTTGAGCGTGACGCGCATCCCGCACCGGCACTGAGGTTGGCGCTCGCGGGCAAGGACATCTTTGACGGGGCGACCGCGTGCGGTCAGCCCTTCGCCTCCGTCTGTTCACGAGCCAACCGTTCGGCCCTCAGCCGTTCCTTGTTGGCATAGAACGCCTTCTGCGCCGCTTCGTGCTCGCGCATGGCTTTTTCGGCTTCGATACGGCGTGTCGCATCGCGCGCCTGCCGCTGTTCGGGGGTCAAGGGCTTGCGCCGGTAGGAAATGTCTTCCGTCATGGCCAGATAACGCGGAGGTCAGGGAAGGGTTCCCCTTGGTCCCGCCGGGCGGCAGTGTGGGCGGACTGCATAAATGTGCGAAAACAACCCCATGCACAGTAGCCAAGTCCTTCTGCAGACAGCACTTTTTTATCGCGCTTTTGATGCGTTTGACCCCGCAGCGATCTCGATGTCTGCAATCAAAGGCAAATGGTCTGAATAGGCCCTCGCCTCTTGGTCGGTCCAAACCTTCCCGATCGGGCTGTCGGACGTCGCATAGATCCGGTCAAGCCGCAGCAGGGGCAAACGCGACGGGAAAGTTCGCAGCCGCGTCCGGTTTGGGCAGACCTGCGCGAGCACGCGCCGCACCGATTTGATCCAGAACCAGTCGTTGAAATCCCCGAGGACGACGGTCATTCCAGGCTTCACCAGGCTCACCAGCGCCTGAGCCTGCGCGTGGCGCTCGTGGATGCTCAAGCCGAGATGCGTGGCCACCACGCGGACCTCGCCGACGGGCGTCAGCAGTCCCGCGGCGATCGCTCGGCGCGGCTCGCGCTCACGATACGACACGTCGACGATCTCGGGCGGGCCGGAGAATGGGAAGCGGCTCAGCAGCGTCTGGCCGTAGTCGCCATCGGCCGTGACGATCGATTTGGCGTGAACACGGTGATCGCCGACGACACTCGCCAGCTTCGCAAACGGATCGTCTGATCGCGATCGCGAATCCACCTCCTGAAGCGCGACGACATCGGGAGCCCATTTGCGAATGATGGAACAGATACCCTCGAGATCGAATTTCGGATTGAGATTGAAGGTGCCATGCACATTCCACGTCATGAAGCGCATCAGCGCCTCCCGGCGAGCCACGTCGCGACGAATTGCGCGCCTGCGCAGATCGCGAGCCAGCCCAGGAACGCCAGTGCGAGGAGCGATATGTTGACCCAGGACGCGTTATTGGCGAGATCTGCGATCTGAGCACCCAGAACTGCCATGGCGAGAATGCCGGGGGTCATGCCGAGCAGCGTTCCGACCAGGAAGTCACGCAGCGGCAGCGTGCTCGCGCCAGCCACGACATTCACCACCGAGAACGGCGCGATCGGAATCATCCGGATGACGACGACGGCCAGAATGCCCTTGCCGACAACACGCTCCTGGATGCGCGCGGTACGTCGCCCCAGCAAACGCTGGAGACGTTCGCGGCCGAGTGCCCGTCCGATCGCAAACAGGACAAAGGCGCTGAGCGAGACGCCCGTCATGGCGGTGGCGAAGCCCAGCCATGGTCCGAGTGCGGCAGCAGTCGCCGCAATGAGCACGAGAACCGGAAACACCACCAGCCCGCCGACGACGAAAGCTGCAATCGCGAATGGCGGTCCCCAGATGGAGTGCGCGTAGGCGGACAGGAATGTCGACATCCGGCCCGCGTCGGCGAAATCGCTCAAGGAGGTGTAAGACCAGGCCATCGCCAGTCCCAAAAGCGCGACGGCTATCGCGACCATCCCGATGATCGTCTTCGTGCTCCACATGCGCGATGCCGCCCGCTCCAGATGCAGAGGCCGCTCGGGGTCCGCCACGGGCTGAACCATCGTGGCCAGAGTGCTGGTCAGCACCGAGGACTCCACTTGCCGCAGCGCCTTCGTCCCACCGGTTCTCGAGACGTCGTCCAGGAGCGCAAAAAGACGATCTTCGTTTTGCGCGACGGTCTGTTCGTCGAGATCGCAGAAATGGGCGATCAGGCGACGGCGGACCGAGGAGATGAACTCGCGGTGCTCGTCTGATGCGGCTTCAAAGATCAGGTCGCACTCGCTGTCGGCGCCCATCGATCGATTGTTTAGATTGGCCGAACCGATCCTCAAGATCCGATCGTCGACGATCATGAGCTTGCTGTGCACCATCACGGCCGCTTCCGAGTCCCCATTCCGCGACACCGGGTAGACGAAGCGGATGCGATCGGCGACGCCGGCCGAACTGAAGCAATCGATGAAAGCGCCCCGGCCGTTCTGCATGGCTTGGGATTCCAACCATGAGGAATGCAGTTTTGGCGTGACGACCAGAACCCGAAGCGAAGGCACGCGCAGCATCTGCTCCGCCAGTTCGCGCGCGATCCTGGTGGCGCTGGTGAACTGGTTCTCGATATACACGAAGCTCGTCGCGGACCGGATCGCTGCGATCAATGAGCGTTCGACCTCCCTGAGCGTCGAACCTGCCGGACAAACCACCTCGGTCCTGGCGATACCCACCGGCATATGCTCAGCCTCGACCGGCACATTCGCCGGCCAGCGCAAGCTTTTCAGCGGACCCCGATCATCAATCTGTTGGCCTGCCGCGCGCCAGCGTTGCTCCACGAGGTCGAACAGCCACGCCGCCGCATCCCCGTCGACCACGCATTGAACATCATGAAACGGCAGGTATGGCTTGCCCTGGGGATCACAGCGCGATGCGTGATCGGCGCGGTGATCACTGGTGTCCCAGCGCCTGATCGTCAGATCGAGTCCGCCGACGAACGCCAGCGAACCGTCGACACAGACGATCTTCTGGTGTTGGGCCGAACCAAATGGAAGCGTGGAATCCAGCTGAAACCGGACGCGGCCATCTGTGTCGGCGGTAAACTTGGCCGCGGAATTCCATTCCCTCTCGGAAGCGTAGAACGAGACGAAGTCCCAGACGAGAATGTTGATCCGCAAGGTCGGACGTCGCTGGACCAGCGCGCGCAGGAATGGGCCGAGCTGTTCCGGCAAGCCATCATCCGCTCGCCCGGACTCTCCGACCAGCCTGGTCTCGCTGTGGATATCCCAACCGACGATATAAACGAGATCCTGCGCCTGCAGCAGGGCCTCCCGCAGGGCCGCGAAATAAGCGGCGGCATCGTTGAGAACCGCCACACGCCGCGCCTCGCACCGCCGCCAGACGGTGTCGCCGGGGATCAGGGTCGATGAGCTCTGAAGCAGGGAGACCTCGCAATTTGCGTTCGCCGTTGAAACGCGCTGAGCACGCAACGTGTTCCCCAACTCAGAACCATGGGTCAATGTTCAGCGTGTGAGGATTCCGGCGCCACAGTCTCCCCTCGCCGCTACTTGGTTCGGACCGCCTTTGCACCAGCGCCCTTCAAGGCGTCTGCAATCTTCTCGGGTGCATCGCCGTGAAAGTCCACGGAGACCTCGATTGGACCTTCCAGCTTCTGATGCCCCTCCGGCGCAGGCGCGGTCTTGGCGTCTGGACCGGCCGGGCGTGTCCCCGATGTGTTCGCACCACCGGCGGCCTGGACGAAGACGTCGCTTCGCGGCACGCCGCATTCCTGCACGACATGCTCAACCGCAAGCTCGGCGCCGCGGCGCGTGTCGAATTCTCCGATGATCGTGCTTTCCAAGGGCGCCCTCCGTGGCTGGACCAGAGGGCGAACAACAGGCCAGCGAGGGACAGGTTCCTGACGCGCGGGCGTTTAGAACCGGACGATCCCGAACACGACAAGCAGCGCGAGCGTGATCACCCCCGAGACCAGCAGCGAACCGAGACATCCCAGCCGATTCGAGAAAAAGAAGAACATGCCTCGTCCATCCCATAGCTTGGTGACGGGCTAAGTTCTCCCACTCGACAGCGTTCCTGGAGGGTTTTGGGAGGCGCGAACAAGAACCAATCCAAGAACCAATCCAAGAACCATTCATTGAGCGGGACGTTGAGTCCGCGATGTCAGACGCTTTTGATTATTTCCGAGCGCATGCGGTCCGGGCGCTTTGCAAGGCCCGGGCGATGCCGCGCGGACGCATGAAACATCTGCAAACCGTCGTGGCCCGGATCTACCACCTGCTGACAAAGGAGGCGGCCTATGGGCCGAACCTGCAGCATATGGACGACTTCCGCGCAGCCCAGAAGCTCGAAAAGTCCATCGACTGAACTGCAATGGCGGTGACGCTGCACGCCCCCCGACGCGTTCAGCTCTCTTTGGGAGCGGTCCTTGATTGCGACTCGCCAAGCCCTGGATTGATGGCGATCGACGCGCCGGCGGCGCCGCCGGCTTCATAGGCCGTCATCGACCATCCGGCTGGCGCTGCGCTGGGTCCGCATCTTCAGGTCGAGCTTGTCGAACTCCGCACCGACCACCGAGGTCTTGAGAACCACCAGCCCGCGGCCGGTGCTTTCGTTGACCTGATCGCGACCGGCCTTGATCGCCACCAGCCTCTGCGCGATTGACGCCACCATCCCGAGCGCGAAGGAGGCATTGGCCAGATGCCGCTGCCGGAACCTGCTGTACTCGACCGAGGTCTTGAACCGGCCAAGTTCGGCGCGCACGGCGCCGTCGATCAATTTGGCGCGCAACGCCTGGATGCGGAGCTTCAGCTTGTCGAGCGTGGCAGGATTGGAGGTCTGATGCACTGATTATCTGCCGCGATAGCGCGGACGTGATTTAACGTGCCCGGTCGCTTGGGTGAGCTTTGGGCCTTGCGGGAACCAAGGCCCAGACCTGCCATTAGCTTCTGCCACCTTAAAGCTCTCCTTGAGGGCTTCATACTCGGAGAATTCAGATGCGCACCACAGTCCTCGTCCTATTGATGCTTCTGGGATTTCTATCTGCCGCGCGTGCAGAGCGCGACTATCCCTGGTGTGTCGTTGGCGACGATCTCAGCTGGCCCGGCGAGTGCATGTACGAGACCCGGGAGCAATGCATGGCTTCGGCATCCGGCCGCTGGAATACGACGTGTGACATCAATCCGCGCGTGAGGTTCAACCAGCAGGCCCAGCCCACCACAAAGAAGCTGCAGGAACGACGCGGGCATTAGTGGCTGGTCCGGCGGGAAGTCGACAAGGCGCCGCCCCCGGGCGCGACTGGCATGGGTGACCTGACCGCTGCTCGTATTTTCCGCTTCCCGCGCGGGCAATCTGCGCGGCTCAAGGAACGACCAGGCGCCCTGCCCGCTGCCGTGTGCAGGGCAGCCCACGAAGCCATTTCGCAGGGCCACGAAGCACCCCCGAAACAATCCGCGATTAGCCTCGTTGCCAATCAACAATGGGGACGGCGATCATGTTGGATATGCTTATGGACGCGATCTACGGGGGCGTCATTTCGGCCTCGGTTCCTGGGATGAAGACCCAGGGACCAGGCGATGCACGTTCGAGAGCCGCCGTCACCAGCGCTGCTTGGCTGCCAGAATTGATTGAAGCGCTGGAAAACTTCGCTGCGCTTCCCGCGCCCCATCAATCGGAAGTCGACGCCTGCCATGCTCGGTTGCGACTTCCAAGCGACCAAGGTCAACCGACGCTGCACTGACCGGAGGTCGTAGGCCTCCCCCAATGCGTTCAGCTTCCTTTGGGAGTGGTCCTTGACTGCGGCTCGCCAAGGGACTTGCCAAGGCCGGGGTTGATGGCGAGCGACGCTCCGGCGGCGCCGCCAGCTTCATAGGCCGTCATCGACACCATCCGGCTGGCGCTGCGCTGGGTCCGCATCTTCAGGTCGAGCTTGTCGAACTCCGCATCAACCACCGAGGTCTTGAGAACCACCAGCCCGCGGCCGGTGCTTTCGTTGACCTGATCGCGACCGGCCTTGATGGCTACCAGCTTGTCCGCGATCGACGCCACCATCCCGAGCGCGAAGGAGGCATTGGCCAGATGCCGTTGCTGGTGCCGGAACCTGCTGTACTCGACCGACGTCTTGAACCGGCCAAGTTCGGCGCGCACGGCCCCGTCGATCAATTCGGCCAGATAATGCGCGACCTCGACATCCGCACCGAGACCGAAGAACACATAGTGGTTCTCGCCGGCCGCGTTCTTCTCGCGCCAGACCCGACAATCGCAGAAATGAGCGATCGCGCCGATGCAGTCGTCCAGTGGAATTCGCTTCTTGCGAAAAGTCTCGTACACCCTGCGTTCGCACGAGGACGCGCGCAGTTCAACGTCGGAGAGCGACAAATCGTGGCGATCCAGCAGTTCGGCGACCTTGGCGGCCGCAGACAGCGCCTCGTCCTCGGTGCAGCCATTGGCGATGGTCTTGGCGCGCAGCGCCTGAATGCGGAGCTTCAGCTTGTCGAGCCCGGCTGGATTGGATGTTTGATTCACGGATCACCTGTCCGGGGAAAGCCTGACCGAGAGACTCCGGTCCGGTCGGATGGATTGGCGGAAGGGGGGCCTGTCAATCTCGCTGAATTATTCGACTTCTCCGCCGGCCTCGTGACCGATCTCAGGCAGAATGGAGCTTGGAGAGCGCGAGGCTAGCAAGGCCTGGAGAGACGTGACCCAAGAGGCAATCGAACGCAAGGGGCAAGTGATTACGACTTGCGAGGCGATCCTGAAAGATGTGGGTGAGAGCCGAATCAAGGGCTAAAGCCCGCTGCTTCAGTAGGGGTGGCTTGCGTACCTCCGAGCGCCTAAAACCCGTCTGCTGTGTCCTCAGCGCTGCCGCCGGCGCTTCCATCGGCCAAGGCAATCCGCTAAAGGTTTGAGAATGCGTAAGCCAGAGTCGAAGGAATCTGATGCCTTAAGCCGGGGGGCCTATAGCGCCTCTGAGCGCCTGCGCCTTCTGAATTTCAGCCGCGGCTCCGCGCCTGTTCGTCACGTTTCCCGGAGCATCGTGGTTCGCTGGTTGCGCGGGTATGACTTCGGGACCGAAGAAGCCGGAGGGCACTCCGAGCCGCTCTGGCGGCCGGACTATTCGAAGGACGACGATTTAATCGAACTCAGCTTCCGCGACCTGATCGAGCTTCGGTTCGTCAAGGCATTTCGCGACATCGGGTTGGCCCTGCCAATTATTCGAGAATGTTATCAGCGCGCGGCCGAAGAAGTGCATGACGAGCGTCCGTTCTCGACGCAAAAGTTTCGCACCGATGGCAAAACGATCTTCCTTGAAATCACCGAAGGCATTCAAGAAGCAAAGCTGGTCGACCTTCGCCGACGGCAAAATGTCTTTCGTACCATCGTCGAACCGAGTCTCAAGGATTTGGAATTCGATGCGTCTGCCGTCGCGCGATGGCTCCCTCTCGGGATGCCTCATAAGTCCGTCGTCATTGACCCAACACGCTCATTTGGCCGCCCCATCGCCGCGTCCGGCGTTCCGACCGAGGTGTTAAATCGGGCAGTCGAGGTAGAAGGGTCGGTCGCCAAGGTTGTCAAGCTGTACGAGGTAAGCGCCGCTGAGGTGCGTAGCGCGGTCACGTTCGAAAGAAAGCTCGCTGCTTGAAGCTGTTGGTGGACAATAACCTCAGTCCATCGCTTGCACGAAGTTTTCAACCTCTATTTGACGAGCATGAATTCGTCGCGCTTCGCGACAAATTCCCGGCAAATACAAAAGACGTTGGTTGGATCTCTGCGCTCGATACCGAAGGCGGTTGGGCCGCCCTTACGGCAGAGAGGAAGTCGAAAACTCGACCGCATGAGCGCCTCGCGCTCGACCGATCAAACATTGTTTTCTTTTTTCTCACCGGCTCTTGGCTCAAATGCTCAGTGCCAGAAATGGCATGGCGCCTCATACGGCTTCTAGTTTATCATTGCATTTGGATTGTAATTATCTGCCGGAAGAAGGTTTCGATTGTGAGTGCTATTGCTGTCGGCATTGGCTGCAGACTACCGGGATATATCGTCTCGCCAGACGCAGCGGAGTCCGTCCGGAGCGGCCACATTGCGGGATTTGGGGGCAGCGGCCGAACCGGCGGGCCGCCTTCGCCTGGAGTTCCGACGCACGCCGCCCGTCGAGCGGCCCGCGTTGTTGCGGCATCTGATCATCGAGGATCTCGGTGTCATCTTGCGCCGCAGAGGGAATCCAGGCCGCGCATTTTGCGATTGCGACCTCGACTCACTCGGGACGCTCCAACTGCTGATCGCACTCGAAGCGGACACCGGCATTCGGCTCCCCGCCCGGGACGTGACGACTGTACGCGCACTGGCCGACAAGCTGGGGTGATGCAAGAACTGCATCTGGCCGAAGCAGTTGCCCATGACTGATCTGCGTCCGCTGCACGACTGGTCAGGACCTCCTGCGACGCTGACTCTCTGGCGCCCGTCTGCTGCATCAATGGAAAGTGCGAAGCTCGCACCGGTGTCGCCCGTGTTACCCAGTTACGAACAGGAACAGCATCTGCGCGCCTTCCGCGCGTGTGAGCAGCGGCACGAGTCGATGGCGCGGCTGCTTGTCGTTGTGTGGGACGAAGCCGGCCGGTGTGACCTCAGGGCCATGACCCATGTCGTGACTGCACATCTGCGTAGGCACGACACTTATCATAGCTGGTTCGAGGAGCGCGGCGAAGCAATAGTACGACACGTGCTGACCGATCCTGCGGCGATCGAGATGGACTGTTCGACGCTGGGTGAGGTGAGCGCGGAGGATTGGCAAGAGCATGTCATTGCGACCCCTGCACCGTTCGCGTGGGATTGCTTTCGCTTCGGCGCTCTCCAGCACACAACGGGGTTCACTTGCTTTGCAAGCATTGACCACTTGCACGCCGATGCGACCGTTGTCGCGTTCCTGATGGCGGAGATCCGCTCAGCGTATCGCGCTGTGCGCGACGGCCAGACGTCGCTTCAATTCGGTCCGCCGGGGAGCTATCTAGCTTACTGCAGCAGTCAGCGCCAGCGCGCAGCCGCGACAACGTTAGCGGATCCTGAGGTGAAGGAGTGGATCGCGTTCCTGCATCGCAACGATGGGCGGACGCCGTCTTTCGCGTTGCCGCTCGGGGTGCTGGAGGATCGCTATCAGGCCGAGTATGTACACGTGGATGTCCTCGATGATGCCGTCATGGCCGCGTTCGAGTCCGCATGCCACGCTTCCGGCGCGCGAGTGATCGGCGGCCTGTTGGCCTGCGCGGCCCTGACCGAACGGGAATTGGCTGGGCGCTTGCGCTACAGTGTTGTCACTCCCACAACGACGCGAAGATCGGCACCGGGTTTCAGGACGACCGGCTGGTGCGTGGGATTGGTGCCCATCGATTTCGAGGTCCAGGAACGAACGTTTGCGCAACTCGCCTTCACAGCCCAGCGTAACTTTGACGAACGGCGAGGCCTTGCCCACGTGCCGATCGAGCTCGTACTTGAACTCGCCGCCGGGCTGCCGACGATTCGATCCGTCGCCACAGGTGGCGTCATGCTATCCTATATGGACGCGAACTTTCCTCCGCGCAGTGCGCACGTTGCGCGCGAATTGCAGCAGGGGAATGGGCGAGGCTATATCAACCAAGGCATGGCCGCGCAGGTTGCGCTCTGGTTCTTCCGTACGCATCGCGGGCTCTCGCTGACGGCGGCTTATCCGGCAAACGGGACAGCCCGTGCCTCGATGCACCGGTATGTAAAGACGCTTACGGGCGCATGCCGCCAGGCGGCCGACGCATTGATGCCGACGTACTCTCATGTCGGCGGTTAACGATGACCCACGCGACGTCTCATCCAGAGAACGTGCCGAACCTGCCGCCGCCCTTCGTGTCTTTCGCGGACCAGGGCATTTACCTTGCGCATACCTCACTCGGGCAGCATGCGGTCATTCAGGCGCTGTGGCGCTATCTCCGGCCTGTGGACCTGGACGCGCTGACACAGTTCCGCGACAATCTCGCGCTCGGGCTGCTCGCGCGGCTGATCCGGCCGGCGCTGCTTCCGTTCGGGCGGCACCAATGGGTGAGCGCGCCAGCCCCATCCGCTGCTCTCGCTGTTGCCGAGGCGCCGCTTGCCCCTGAGGCGATGCAGGCGTGGGCCGACGCGCAGGTGGAGCTTCCCTTGGACCCCGCGCGGGGACCAGCATGGACCTTCACGTTCCAAACCTTCACCGACGGCTCCACCGTGGTCTCGCTCGTGGTTTCGCACTGCATCTCGGACGGACTGACAGTTTTAACGGCCATCAGCGAAGCCGTGCGAGGCGTGCAACGGCCGCCACTCTCTCCCGCATGGTCAGTCTGGTCGGCGCGCCGCGCCGCGACAATACTGGGTGCCGAACTCCAACGCATGGTGCGGGACACGCCGGCGACGCTCCGGGCGCTCGCCCAACTGGCCGGTGCGGCATACACCTCGCGCCCCACATACACCGCACCCACCGCGTTGCCAGTCGTGACGATCGCCGACAACCGGAGAATCGTATTTCCATCGGCCTTCATACGCCTGCCCACATCCCTCTGGGACGCCAGAGCACAGTGCCGCGGTGGGAGCCGGTTCACGCTCCTGACCGCGGTCACCGCGGCGTTTGCCGAAGCGCTCGGTCGCGTTCGCGATGATAATGTCACCTTGCTGATTCCCGTGAGTGAACGAGCAGGTCTGCCGCACACCGGCGGGAACGGGGTCGCGCTTGCCACTTTGAAGGTGCGTGTCGGCGAACTGCGAGGGCGCCTGCATACGTTTCAGCGGCGTCTGCGGGCTACGCTGCTGCGGACGAGACGCGAACCCAATCGACTTGCCGCACTGCTGCCCTTGGTGCCTTTTGTGCCCAGACGCGCATTTTCGGCTGCCACCCGTCTGGCGTTTGCCGCGCTCGGTGACCTGCCGGTCACCTGTTCCAACTTGGGTCACTGTCCCGAGGGCGTGCTCCGGATCGATGGCGGCGCGGCCGATCGTTTCTGCTTTCGCGGCATCGACCGTCCGGTCGAGCGGCGCGCGATCGAGGAGCGCCATGGTGTGGCGACCCTCTTCGCAGGCATCATTCCCGGGTTTATCGTCCTGAGCTTCGTTGCCTACCAGCCCGGCGTGGTAACGAGCCCTCAGCATCTTCGTGCCCTCGTCGAACGCCTCTTGGCTGACTACGAACTCCATGGCGAGTTTTTCGATGCTTGAGCCGAGCACGCCCGACGCCCCTGCATACGCGCGGCACCGCCTCGCCTGGGTGGACCAGGTGGCCTACGAATTGTTCAGGGTCACCGGCCGGAGGCAGTTGATGCAATGCCTCTGGCTCTATGATCGTGACGTGAATCTTGCCCCGCTGGCGCGAACAATTGAACGGCTCTCCGCACTGTCCTTCAATCGGCTCATTGAGCCGTCAGCCTTGCCTGGTGGAAGGCCTCGTTGGGTGAAGCCGGCGGAGACGCCCATTCTGCCCGAGCGGAGTTCGGACCTGCTGCCACGATCGCGGCTCCTGCAGTGGGCTAATCGGCACGCGCGCGCGCCCATAGACCCGGTCATCGGTCCGGGTTGGCGAATGGCCATCCAGCCGTTCGACGATGGCAGCACAGCCGTGAGCATCGTCGGATCCCACGTACTCCTCGACGGAATGGGAGCCTTGCGCGCTATCGAGGCTGCTACAAACGGCATCGGCGTCCCGAACCGGTATTTGCCTAAAGGCGCCCGCGGGCGGCTGTCCGGGTGCGTGTCGGACGCTTGGCAGATCCTCGCCGACGCTCCGCGCACGATTGCCGCACTCGCTCAGAGCGCGCACGCGTACTGGTACAGGCCCTCCGCCTCTCTACAGAGGCCGGCGGTTACTGCCGCCGAACCGGGTCATGACCCATCAACGATCGTCGAGCTTCCGGCTGTCGCGGTCACTGTTGAATCGCGTGCCTGGTTCGCGTGCGAGCAGCGGCTGGGGGGCGGCTTGAATACGCTGCTGCCGGGCTTCGTAGCGTCGCTCGCGTCGACTCTCGGCAGGCGCCGTTTCTCCGACGGCGCTATCAGCCTGCTTGTTCCCATAAACCGAAGGCGTGGGCTGGAGGACGAACGAGCGCTGGCGATCGAATTCCATATGATGAACATCGCGCCTGCAGGCCTGACCACCGACCTGCGGCCCGTGAATGCGCCGCTCAAGGCGCTTCTTCGCGGTGCGAAGAACAATCCGACCGCCGCACTGCTTTCGTCCCTGCCGGCGATCGCCTGGATGCCGCGCACGGCCGCGAAGATGCTCGTGAACCGGGTGTTCAATTATGGCGGTGAGCTGCCAGTAAGCTGTTCCGACCTGGGAATGCTGCCGGGCGGGCTCGCGCGCATAGACGGCGCGCCGTGCCGCCATGTGCTGACACGAGCGGTGGATGTCAACGTCACGCGCCAAGACCTGGAGCGCTCCCACGGTCATCTCGTTGTTGTGGCCTCGCGTTTCGAGAAGACCATTTCCCTCTGCATCGAGGCCTGCCAGTTGGAACCAACGCCAACCACGACCGACGAACTTCGTCGCGTGACCTCCCTGATACTCGCCGACTTCGGACTCGATGCGATCATTGAGGCCTGACGCTTTGGGGCTGCCTTTCGACAAGCGACTGACAAGCCGATAGCGTAGTCAGAGATCGTTTTTTCGTGCTGCGGCAATTCCTGCGCTCTGAAGGTACGACAACTTTTTAGCCTGATAGCGTCTGAGGTTCGTGATCCCGCATCCGACTTGTCCCGACCGATTGCGACTGCTCGACCGCCACACCACCGATCTGCTCGACAACCGCCCGAGCCCACGCGCACGCGCGACCTGCGTTTTCATCGTTGCCAACGCTCTCGCCTGCTGGCAAAGGGTGATGCCGTGCGGTGGCTCCCGGAGACCGGGCTGTCGGGAACACGCGGCGCGCAGCGTTCGTACATCGCCTGGAATTACCGGCCTTGATGCGGCAATCTCATCGTGCAGCTAAGAGACAGGGGGCTCAAGAAGTGAACCCTTCCTCTGCCAACAAGTTGCGGGAACGCCGCGGCGGGGCCGGCGACGCCGGCGCAGATGACGTGCTGTGCTATATGGACCAAGGCTCATTCGTTGGATTGCGCGCGCTCGGACGCGGGCCAGCGCTGCAGATCACCTGGTTATATCCCCACCCGATCGATGAAGCCGCCGTGAGACAGTTCAGCGAGCGCCTCGCACGAGGGTTGCTAGGACGCCTCCTGCAGCGTTCACCATTGCCATGGGGGCGGCACCGTTGGGTGGCCAACCCTGTGCCGGGCCCAGTGACATGGTTTCGCGACCCGCTCCCCAATGAGAGGCTGCTTGAGTTGCGCCGTATGCTGCTCGATTTACCTGTGGATCCCGAGCGCGGACCAGGTTGGCGCCTGGCCGTCCAAGCGCTTGAGGACGGTGGCTGCGCGCTGACCATGCTGGTGTCGCACACGATCGCTGACATGCAAGCCACCAATCTGGCCATCGCTGACGCGGTGGCTGGACGACATGCCGACCATGGACTCCCAGCCCCGTCCTGGCGCTGGTCTCCAGTGATGCTGGCGCGCGACGGTGTTGAGAGCTTACGCGCCCTGCCTGGCGTTTGGCGCGCTCTGGTGGCTCTCGTGCGGCGGTCGCGCAATGGGAGCGCGGGCGTGTCGCGTCCGAGCTCCCGCGCTCGAACCAGCCACGATCACTTTGAGCCGGCAGCGGATGTGCCACTTGTTGAGGTGGTCATGGACGCAGCGGCTTGCCAACAGCGCGCGTCGGATCTGGGCGTGGCAAGCAACACGCTGATCGTGGCGTTCGCAGCACGGATCGCTTTCCGGGTGGGCCGCGTGGACGCCTCAGGACGGGCGAAGCTGGTGCTGCCGGTCAGCGACCGCCGTTCAGATGACCGGCGCGGCAACGCGCTGCGGTCGATCACAGTGATGGCGGACCCCGAGGCTTGCCGCAAGGATCCGCGCGGCTTACAGCGAGATCTCAAGGCTGCGCTGGCCTCGCTGATCCGGCACGGCGATGATCTGTCGCCGCTGTTTCCGCTGATTCCGTATGTGCCGCTGTGGCTGGTGCGTCGTCTGGAGCGGGAGGCGCTCGGCGCGGGCCTGCCCGTTGGCTGTAGCCTGGTAGGCGAGTTGCCGCTGGACGTGAACCGCCCCTGCGGCGAGGCATTGCTTCTGCAACTCTCCATTCTGGAGCACTACACGGTCCCGGACCTCCAAAGGCTGGGCGGCGTGCTATTCATCGGGTGCTACCGTCTCGGTGAACGGCTTTGCTTTACCGTGTCCGGCTACGTGCCAGACGGCGCAACGACACGCGCCGAATTGGCACCATTGGTGCGCGATGCGCTCGCGGACATGGGCCTGTGCGGGACGGTCAGTTGACGATAACGGATAAACAAGAGGGGACGTTGCATCCTTGGCCAAGACTTGGCGCAACGGAAGGTGGGGCTTGACCGATTAACTGTTGCCGAGCACCAAGGTGCACCGCATGCCGGCCAAAGCGGCTGCCGAACACTCAAGCGACGCGTAGCGCGTCAACGATCTTCATGCGGGCGGCCCGTACAGCCGGCAGGAATCCGCCGAGAAAGCCCATCACAAGCGCGAAGACGAGCGACCGCAGCACGATCCCGGGCGTCAGGACAAACCGAAATGCGAGCTCGGAGAGCGACGTCCAGTTGAGCGTCGTTATCTTCACCTGCATCATGAGCGATGCGAACGAAAGCCCCACCACCCAGCCGACGAGCGCGAGCAGCAGCGCCTCGACAAGGAAAGCCATGAGGATCCGCGAGCGCCGAAATCCGAGCGCGCGCAGGACCCCGACCTCCACCATGCGGCTGGCGACGGCCGCGTACATCGTTATCGTCGCGCCAATGACCGCGCCCAGTGAGAACATCACCGAGAGCGTGATCCCGAGCAGCCGAATGAACCCGGAGAGCAGGCGGGACTGCTCCTCATAGAAGACGCGCTCGCGTTTGGCTTGGATGGTAAGGCGGGGATCCGATTCGAGGCGCGCCTTGAGCGCATCAAAGCTGGAGCGATCAGCGAGGCGCACCGTGACCGAGGAGAAAAAGTCTCGCCGAAACGACTGCATGAGCTGCTCGTTATCGCACCAGATCTCGGAGTCGAACCCGCTGCCCCCCGCGTCGAACCGGCCTACGATCTTCCAGTCGCGGTGAGCGAACCTGAGGCTTGATCCAATCTCGAGGTCTTCGAAACGCCCCGCGAGCGCTCCGCCCATTACGATCTCGTCCGATCCCGGGCGAAACATGCGTCCCTCCGCGAGCCGCACCTGCGGACGCACAGCCAGAACGGCTGGACCAACGCCGCGGACCAAAATGTTGCTCGCCTGTTTGGTCTTGCTTCTTGGCCGCGCGATCAGCACAGCCACTTCCTTCGATACGAGCGGCGCGCCTTCGGCCCCGATGATCACCTCGGGCTGGCTTTCGATGATCCTGGCCTGCAGACGGTCGATCAGGCTCTGGATCTCGACTTCCGCGGAGCGGCGTACGAAAATGACGTTCGTGTCCTCGCCGGTGGCGACGAGAGTTCGCTTGAGTCCGGAGTCAAGCATGAGCACGGCAGCGTAGACAAACACCACAAGGGCCATGCCTGTCGCGGTGAGAAAATTGGTGAATTTGCGCATCTGCAGGTTGCGCCAGCTGTAGGCGAGCAGCAACGGCATGTTCAGCCCAACGCCCGAAGACCATTGACGATGCTGACACGTGCTGCCCGGTGCATTGGAAATACCGCGGCGAGGGCCCCGACCACCAAGGCCGAAAGTGCCTGCAACATGACAGTGCTGACGCTCACGATCAGTGCTGGGAAGAGCGTCGCGGAGAGTACGGCCAGGTGCGCGGCAACCGGGGGCGTGAGCCCGATAGCGATCGCGCCACCGATCGATGCTATCACGACGGATTCGCCAAGGATCAATCGTGCCACGTAGCCGGGGCTGAAGCCAATGGCCTTCAGCGTTGCATACTCGCGGAGTCGCTCGCGCGCCGTCATCGCCATTGTGTTTGCCATAACGGACAAGATTATAAAGATAACCACGAATGAGACGATCCGAATGGAAATGAGCATCGCTTCGGTCTGCTTCACGAAGCCGATCTGGAAAGTGCGCTCAGTCTCGGTGAGCGTCTCGGCAAACGAGTTCCGGAACACTGCGTCGATTGCCTGACTGACTTCCGCGACGCGGTCAATGCTGACGACGTCCACGACGAAGAACCCAACCTGGTCAGCCTGTGCCTTGGAACGCACACGGAGTGTTTCGTTCAGGTAATCCCAGCGGAAGTAAAGATGCGAGGTGTCGGTTTTAGGGTCTCGGCCGTCAAAGACGCCATCGATCACGAACTCCCAGTTACCGGGGAAAATCGTCCCGCGTAGCTGAATCACATTGCCTGGCTTGAAGCCGTAGCGGTCGGCGAGTTTGCGTCCTACGATCGCGCCGCGGCGGTCGCGCAGGAAGGCGCGCCGTACCTCGTCCGAAACGAGGATCTCGGGGTGCATATCGAGATAGCTCGCGGCGTCGATCGCAAACTGCGGGAAGAAATTCTTCGGATCCTTGTAGATGCCGCCGAACCAGTTCATGTAGGTGATGCGTCGCACGCCGTCGACAGCGCTTATGCGCTTGTGATATGCTTGTGGCAGCGGCAGTGCGAAAGACATGGCGTTGCGGGTCAGCAGCCGCGAAGGAACGGCGCCATTAACCCCCGCGTACCACGTGTCGACGACGGTCTGGAGCACACCAAAGGCGAGAATCGCAACAACGAGCCCGAAGAGCGTCAGTGACGTGCGGAGCCGGTGGCGCAAGACGTTGCGCGCCACGAGCTTGAGCCATTGGCTCATCGCTGGCACTCACTCAAGGCGCTGCTCCACCAGGTAAGAAAGCTCGCCCTTCTCCAGATGCATGATGCGCTTCGCATGCGCCGCCGCGCGGCCATCATGGGTCACCATCACGATCGTCTTGCCCATCTCGCGGTTCAACCGCTGCATAATTCCAAGCACCTCCTCCGCGGACTGCCGGTCAAGGTCGCCCGTCGGCTCGTCGGCCACCAGCATCGTCGGGTCGGTGACGATCGCCCGCGCGATCGCCACGCGTTGCTGCTGTCCGCCCGAGAGTTCCGAGGGCAAATGTTTGACGCGATCGCTCAGGCCAACGAGACTGAGCGCGAGTTGCGCGCGGTCTCGGCGTTCGCGCCGCCTTAGGCCGGTGAGCGTGAGAGGCAACTCGACGTTCTCCAGCGCTGTGAGCACAGGCATCAGATTGTAGAATTGGAATATGAAGCCCACGTTCGCCGCGCGCCAGTCAGCGAGATCGGCTTCCGGGAGGCGCGTGATGTCCTCGCCACCCACCTTGATCGAGCCGTGATCTGGACTGTCGATGCCGGCGATCAGGTTGAGCAGTGTCGACTTGCCCGATCCGGACGGGCCCATCAAAGCGAGGAACTCGTTACAACGGATGTCGAATGTGAATTTAGAAAGGACCGGGACGATCTGCCCACCGCGCCGGTAGCCCTTGCTGACGTCGCGCAGCGCGATGAGCACATCTTCCCCGGTCGGCGCCTCGGAGACGCCAGTTATGCTCACTTCGTGGCCTGCTTGACTGCGCGCCCATCAACAAGATCCTCCGGCGGTCGGATCACCACTCGTGTGCCGGCCTTTAGGTCACGTACCTCGATCTGGTCGCCCACCTTCATACCGAGATCCACAGGCTGCAGACGGGCTTTGCCATTCTCGACGACGTAGACCTGCTGTCGTCCACCCTCCTCAACGACGGCCGCCATCGGCACTGCAAGAATAGGCTTGCGCTCTGACTCGGCGAGTTCACGATCGAGGAAGGCCACCTTTGCGCTCATTTCCGGAAGCATCCGCGAGTCGCGCTGCTTGAACCGGATCTTCACGAGGGTTGACGCCTTGGCGCGATCCACAGTTGGGACCATCCGGCTAACCACGCCCTCGAAGCGCTCGGCGGGGATAGCGTCCAGCTGGATCTCCACCGGTTGCCCCACATGGATGCTCAGGTACGACGACTCCGCCACGTCGGCCTCCACTTCAAGCGAGTCCATGTCGGCAATGGTGACGACCGCGCCCTTGGTGTCGACCGCCTGCGAGAACGGTGTGATCGTGTCGCCTACGTTGGCGTGCCGCGTGAGGACAACGCCGTCGAAGGGCGCTCGGATAAGGGTCTGGCCGACGGCAACGTCGGACACACGGAGATTGGCTTGCGCAGCGGCGATGGCGGCCCCGTAACCGGCAAACGCTGCTCGCGCCTTGGCGAGGCGTGCCTCAGCGGTTTCGCGCGTCGAGTCGCTTATGATGTTCTTCTCGCCGAGGGCCTCGGAGCGCCTGAACGCGATTTCCGCTTGGGTGAGCTCCGCCCGCCCCTGGGCGAGGTTGGCTTCCGCAACCTGCACGTTAGCGGCTGCCTGGTCGCGCATCGCCTGCGTGTCGCTGCTCTCGAGCCGGGCGATCACCTCACCCTCCTGCACCTTGCTGCCTTCGAGTACGCCCAGCCACTCGAGACGGCCTGTCGCCTTCGAGGCGACGGATGCCTTGCGTTGCGCAACGACGTACCCGGTCGCGTTCAACAGCGTCAATGCTTGTGATGGATAGACGGAGTAGATGACCGCCGTCTCGACGACGATCTGCGCATGCCGGCGCCACGCCCACGTTCCGACCCCAATGCCGACAAGCATGGCGAGGAGAAGTACCCGCACCAGGATGCGGCGCAATCGGCTGCGGCGCCCCGAGCCGGCGCTACGGTCGATCGCTAGCGCGGATAGATCGGAGGCGGCGGGTACGCCATCGCTCAGGGTTTGGGGCAGAGACATCATTTTATCATCAATTTCCGAGCAATCCGCGCAGACTATGAAGAAAATATCTCGTTGAGAAAGCCGTAAGCCATGCGCTGGACGACTGTCAATTAGCATTAAAGGCGGCTCTTGACATCCACGTGTTCTGCTCTTCTCTAAGCTCTGAAACAAGCCGACGGCGCCCACACCAAAGCGATTGCTATGACTTGAAACTGCGAAAACCGGAGCGCGATTATTAAGTTCACCGTCGCAGTGCACGGGACACGGGGAGACATCGAACCCGCCGCTGCCGTTGCACGCGAGTTGCAGCGCCGCGGTCATGAGATCAACATGGCCGTGCCTCCCAATCTCGTTGGGTTCGCTGAGTCGGCTGGCTTATCTTCGGTGGATTCTTACGGCCCGGATTCCCAACAGCAACTAGAGGCGGAGATTTTCCACGACTGGTTCAAGTTGCGCAATCCCATCAAGGTCCTGCGGCAGGCTCGAGAGTACCTCACCAACGGCTGGGCCGAAATGAGCGAGACTCTCACCAGGCTGGCAGTCGGCTCTGATTTGATACTCAGCGGAACGACTTATCAAGAGGTCGCCGGCAATGTGGCCGAGGCCCAAGGGGTCCCCCTTGCCGCCCTGCATTACTTCCCCGTCAGGGCGAATAATCACATGCTGCCGGTTCAATTGCCCCCGAGTTTGATCGAGCCCTTGTGGTCAGTCGCCGAGTGGTCGCACTGGCGCCTATTGAAGCCGGCCTACGATGAACAGCGTCAGACCTTGGGACTTCCGGAGTCCAAAATTCGTGCCGTGCGCCGACTCGTCGCCTATGGCGCGCTGGAGATTCAAGCCTACGACAAGGTGTTCTTTCCCGGGCTTGAGGAGCAATGGGGCTGGAAGAGACCTTTGGTCGGCGCGATGACCCTGGAATCCGCCACGCATTCCGACGCGTCCGTGCGTTCCTGGATCGGAGCTGACCGCCCGCCAATTTACTTCGGGTTCGGCAGCATGCCGGTCGACAAACCGGCCGAGACCATTGCGCTGATCATAAACACGTGTCGGGAGCTCGGCGAACGCGCGCTGATCTGTTCGGGAGTCTTGCGCCTTGAAGGCAGAACTCCCACGAAGGACGCCATGATGGTGCCTTCGGTCAACCACGCCGAGTTCTTACCGCGCTGCCGGGCCATCGTTCACCATGGCGGCGCCGGCACCACTGCCGCCAGCGTGCGATCCGGCGTCCCAACTCTTGTGCTCTGGGTGGGCGCCGACCAGCCGGTGTGGGCTACACAGATCAAACGCCTGGGGGTCGGCACCTCGCGTCGTTTCTCCACCATGACGCGGGAGACCCTTCACGATGACCTGCGGACCGTTCTCGGGTCACGATGCGCCGCTCGGGCGCGCGAGGTGGGCAATCAGATGACACCGCCGACCCAGAGCCTGACAACTACCGTAGCCCTCCTCGAACGGCTGGCCGCTAAGCGCGCGTGATGTCTGCCTGTACCTCGCCGAATGAGCAGCAGGCCGGACGCGAGCGAACAGGAGGGAATGGCAACCGTCGCATCCCGAGCCGAACTCGTACGTCTGCTGGAGGACGATGTCTCCCATGGTGATCTCACCGCCGACTTGCTGGAAATTAGCGAGGCCGCCGGTGTCATGGCGTTCACGGCCCGTGCGCCCCATGGGGCTAGCGAACATCTTCGTTCAATCACCACTAAGCGGAAACGACGTCGAAGCTTTGCTCATCGTCGTTCGCGCGCATACCGTCGAGGACCGACAGCGCCGGATCCGTCAAGGGAACGTGGTGGTCCTGGTCCTTCATTCGTTCGCCGGGGATTTTCCAGGTCGAGCCCGGCCGATCGATCTCAGACCAATGCGCTTCGACCGCCTCGTTGGTGCGACACCCCGCGAGGATTAAGAAGCGCAGCATGGCAGCGGCAGTTCCGGGCGCGCCGGCAAGGAGCTTCATGAAGGCCGGCGCTTCGGAATAAGGCAACGCCGGATGATGCCGAACCACCCGCTTGGCTCGTTTTGGCAGCTTCTCGCGCAACTGCCTTGTGATCTCTGCCGGATTACGGAAGTCCGGATCGTCGATATCGACGTTCTTCGCAATGATCGTTTCAATTCGGCCGCGGACGCGGTTCGCAGTCTCGCGCTTCTCTACCCAGATTGGCTTCAGAAGGTCGTGGATGTGACTCGGTTTGATCTCCGGGATGGTCAGCTTGCCGATGGTGGGATAAGCGTAGCGCTTGAGCGAGGACGGCCACTGGTCGCGATGCTTCTCGCTCCAGGTCGACCAGTTCGTCCGGATGTAGGCTTCCGCGCACTCCTCGAAAGTCGATAACGCCTCTTTTGTTTCGACGGCTTTCGTTTCTTCGCGTTCCTTTCGCCTCTCCTGGACGATGTCCACGCCAGCGGTGCTACGATCGCCTCTCACGCGCAGACGGGCTGCATCTCGGGCCAGCCGCGCATCCCTTAACGACACATCCTTGAACGAGCCGAGGCCGTGCCAACGCTCCTTGCCGTCTTTCCAATATCGATAGGACCAGCTCTTCGAGGTCGGTCCGTTGACGATCAACTAGAGACCCCCGCCGTCGGCATATTTGCCGGGCTTGTCTTGGCGCTCAGCGTCAAGTGGTTTCAGTCTTCCAGCCATCGTTCCTCCGAGAAAATCGTCCTCCGAACCCACGGTCTAAAGCTACGGTCAGCATCCCGATTAGGGAGAACACCGACGAACTGCGAATTACAGATCTTCGGCGCAAGTTACTGAATTTGCTGTGGAGTTCGAACGACTGCGAACAGTGGAAAACAATATACTGGCGGAAGGGGTGGGATTCGAACCCACGGTACCCTTGCGGGCACGCCGGTTTTCAAGACCGGTGCCTTAAACCACTCGGCCACCCTTCCAAGTCCGGAATGGCTGTCGCTTAACGTAGTCGACGGCGCATGGCAACGCGAAGTTGGCGCCCACCCCATCTCGCAGGGCGTCGCTGATTGCGAGGCCCGGTTTGGATCGCCTCCGTCCCGGGGCTCGTTTGCTGTCCTCAAACGAAAACGGCGCCCCAAGGGAGCGCCGCTGGAAACTCTTCGTAGCCTAGTCAGCTCAATAGCCGCCGCAGGACGCACACCCCATCTGCACCGGCGCGTAATACGAATACCCCGGCTGGACCATCTCGACGCGCTGGCGCGTGGCGTATTGCGGCGGGATGCGCTCGTACTGGACGCTCGGCGGCGCCACCATCACGGTCTGCGGCACCATCACGGTGCGGTACTGCGCCGGCGCGCGGTGCGCCACGACGGCGCCGGGCGACACCATCACGGTCTCGTCGACGGTGCGGTATTGCGGCTGCACGTATTGCTGCTGGTAGCAGGTCGTGCACGGCGGCGGCGTGTAGCAATTGTAGCAGCCGGCGGAAGCAGCGCTCGTCATGGAAATCGCAGCGACGACGGTCGAGAAAACGACAGCGAGAGTGCGAGACATTATTGTGGTGCCCCAATTGCCCGAAATGGATTTGCGAAGGTCGCATCAGTATACGCCGCCAAATTCTGAGCTGCCGAAGTTCGTCGGGGCATCCTTAATGCAAACGGCCGGCGTGCGCCGGCCGCTAAGGACTCGTTGACCATTCGGGCGCGCCTGTCGATCGGTCGAGCAATGGTCGCGGCTCGCCGACGACGATCATGGGCCGCCCTGGCGCATCCGCAACGCCCGATCAGATGTCTTCCGCTGCCGCTCGCGCCCGGCCGGTCTCGGCGCGGGTTGGCGTTGCCGCCGGATCACACTCGCCGGAAAATCCGCCAACAGCCCCGGGGTGTGACCGCATCTTGTGCATTTCTCGCGCGTTGATTGCATCGCGTCCTGCTGACGCCCGTAGCCGGATTTGCCATAATTCGTGGTTGGGAATCACTGCCAGTTACTTAAGCGAACCCGCCGGCAGGGGATGGAAGGATGCATCATCGACCAGTGTCACGGCGCCACCAGCGCGCCTTGAGCGGGAAGCTCGGCCTCGGCAACAGGCGCGCCCTGCTCGCCAGCACGGCCTTCACGGGCGCATTCATTGCCGTCATTGCCGGGCATCCCGGCAGCGCGCTCGCCGCCTGCGCCGTCACGGTGGGTCCCAACACAGTCACCTGCAACAGCACCGTCACGACCAACACCACGAATACCGACGCCGCAACGGCGTCGTCAGTCGACCGCTCGCAGGCATTCAGCGCGGGGCCCGTGAGCGCCACGATCAATCCGGGCCAGACGGTCAGCGGTTATGGACTTGCGATCAGCGCGAACGGTGCCGGCATCAACGTCGTCAACAACGGCGCCGTGACCACGACCCAGGCCGTGCACGCGCTCGACATCAGCACCAGCACCGGGAACATCGTTTATTCGGGCAACGGCAGCGCCAGCAATACGGCCGGCTCCGGCATCGGCCTCAACATGAACACCAACGGGGCCGGCACCATCACGATGGGGACGAGCGGAACTCCCGTCACGCCGAACTTCCAGGGATCGACGGCCATGCAGCTCATCGCGGCCAGCTCGATCAACATGACCCTGAACGGAGGCTCGCTGACGACGCTGTCGTCCTTCGGCGATGGCGCCCTGATCAGCGGCGGGGACGTCTCCGTCGCACTGACCGGCAACGGCGCCATCGTCAACGCGAGCGGCGCTACCGCGGCCAGAGGTCTCGACGTCTTCGGCACCGGGACCATGACCGTGACGTCGAATGCGACCATCGGCGGCGCCAGCGCCGCCACGTCGTTCGGCACCGGCATCCTCGCGATAGCGACCGCCGGCAGCGGCGACGTCACAGTCAATCAGACCGGTGGCACGATCTTCGCGACAAACTTCGGCATCAACGCGAGCAGCGGCGCCACGGGATCGGGCTCCGTCATCGTCAACACGGCGTCCGGCAGCGCGATCGCGCTCACCGATCCGGCGGCGAGCGGCATCGACGCCAGCACGAACGGCACCGGTGCCGTGACCGTGCACCAGGCTGGCGCGATCACGGGCGGCGCCCTCGGCATCAATGCCGTGATCTTCAACGCCGCCAATTCTCGCGACATCACCGTCACGAGCAGCGGCACGGTCGATGCTACATTCACAGGCATCAACGCCGTCACCGCGGGAGCCGGCAACATCAACATCATGACCTCAAGCACGATCAACGGCCCCTTCGGCGGCGGCATCGTCGCAAACGCGGTAGACGGCCGCATCACCGTGAACGTGAATGCCGGCACCGTCCGCGGCAGCGCCGCCGGCTTTCTCGCCCCAGGCATCGCGGCGACCGCATCCGGCAGCGGCGGCGCCACCATCAACATCGCGGCGGGCGCGACCGTCACCGGGTCTCAGTTCGAGGGCATCACGGTCAGCGGCACGAACAACGTGATCAACAATTTCGGCACCATCAGCGGATTCGGCGGTGTCCGTGCCACCGGCGCGACCACGATCGTCAATGCCGGCACGATCGCGAGTTTTTCCGAGGGGGTCCGGTTCGATAGCGCCGGCAGCACGTTGGAGATGCAAGGACCCAACGCCACTCTCACCGGCCAGGTCGTCGGCAGCGGCTCCGATACGATCCGTTTCTCCGGCACCGGCTCCAACACATTCGATGCTAGCCAGATCGACGCCGGCTGGGGGCTGATCGACAAGACAGGCTCCTCGAATTGGGCGCTGACCGGAACGTCGACGACAACCGCATTCGTGACGGTCAACGGCGGAACCTTGTCGGTCAACGGCGACATCAGCTCGACCGGCGGCGTCACGGTGAATGCCGGCGCCACGCTGGGCGGGATCGGCACGGTGTCGTCCACCATCATCAATGCCGGCGGCTCGCTTGCGCCCGGCAACTCGATCGGCACGCTCACGGTGAGCGGTAATCTGACCTTCGCCGGCGGCGGCAATTACGTGGTCGAGGTCTCGCCGGCCACGGCGGATCGCACCAACGTGACCGGCAACGCGACGCTCGCCGGCACGCTCCGCGCCATCGGCACCGGGGGAACCTACACGCCGGGCACGCACTACACCGTCATGAATGCAGCAGGCACGCTCAGCGGCAGCTTCGGCGCGCTGGCGATCTCGGGCAATTTCGGCGTTACGCGGCCGCACGTCGAATACGACGCCAACAACGTCTATCTCGTGCTTGATCAGGCGCTCGTCTCGCCCTTCCTGATCAACGGCACCCGCAACCAGGTCGCGACGGCGGGAGCGGTTGATGCCGCTTTCCTCGGCGGCAGCGGCGCATTCTCGGCGCTGATTGGCTTGACCTCGCCGCAACTCAACGCCGCGCTGGATCAGCTTTCGGGCGAGGTGCACGCCTCGACGGTCGGCACGCTGGCGAATGACAGCCTGGCGATGCGCGGCGCGATCCTGGGACGGCTGCGGCAGGCCTCGTATGGAGGCGACATCGACTCCATGGCCGCGCTGTCGTTCGGCGGATCGCAGACCGCGTTCGCCGCATACGCGATGGAGAGCGCACTCGCCTACGGCAAATCGCCGATTGTGACGAAGGCGCCGATGGCGCCGCCGCGAGCGATCTCCGACACCGTGTTCTGGGCCCAGGGATTGGGCGCCTGGGGCACTTTCAATGGCGATGGCAATGCAGCCAGCGTGCGGCGGGATCTTGCCGGCTACATCAGCGGCTTCGACACCCGCGTCGGCGGTACTGGTCGCCTCGGCATGGCGGCGGGCTATACCGGCAGCAAGAACACGCTTGACGGCCGCGGCGCCTCCAACGTCGACACCGCCCACATCGCCGGCTACGGCGGATGGCGGTTCGGCAGCATCAACCTGCGCGGCGGCGGCGCCTATGCGTTCCACACGATCGACACCGATCGGCTGGTGAACATCGTCGGCTTCGCTGATCGCCTGACCTCACGGACTGACGGCAGCACCGGGCAGATCTTCGGCGAGATCGGCTACGGCGTCGCATTCGGCAAGGTTGCGTTGGAGCCGTTTGCCGGGGCTGCCTGGGTGCGTGTGCACACCGATGCCACCGCCGAACTCGGCGGCCCGGCGGCGCTGAACGTTGCGGCGCAGACCTTCGAAACCGGCTATGCGACGCTCGGCGGGCGCGCCGCGACCTTCGTGCCGCTGGCGCACGACATGACGCTGATCCCCCGCACGACCGTCGCCTGGCAGCATGCATTCAACAACGTGACCCCGGCTGCCGTGATGGCGTTCCAGGTCGCCCCGGCCCCGTTCACGATCGCGGGTGTGCCGGTTGCGCGCGACTCGCTGCTCGCGGAGGCGGGCTTCGATCTTGCGATCGGCCGACACATCACGGTCGGCCTCTCCTATGTGGGTCAGATCGGCAACACGGTCACCGATCACGCCGCCAAGGGCAAATTCTCCTGGGCGTTCTGACCTAGCGCGAGCGGCGCTTCACCTCGCGCACCGCGCCGCGCGCGGCGCTGGTGGTGAGCGCAGCGTAGGCCTGAAGCGCGGTCGAGACATTGCGCTTGCGGCCGATCGCCTGCCAGGCGGCATCGCCCTTCGCCTCTTCCGCGGCGCGGCGCTTGGCCAGCTCCTCGTCGGAGACCTCCAGCGTGATGCTGCGGTTCGGGATGTCGATGGCGATGCGATCGCCGGTCCTGACCAGACCGATGTTGCCGCCTTCGGCCGCTTCGGGCGACAGATGGCCGATCGACAGGCCCGACGAGCCGCCCGAGAAGCGTCCGTCGGTGACGAGCGCGCAGGCTTTGCCGAGGCCCATCGATTTCAGATAGCTGGTCGGATACAGCATCTCCTGCATGCCGGGGCCGCCGCGCGGGCCTTCATAGATGATGACCACGACCTCGCCGGCGACGACCTTGCCGCCCAGAATGCCTTCGACCGCCGCGTCCTGGCTCTCGAACACGCGCGCGGGGCCGGAGAATTTCAGGATCGAGGCGTCGACGCCGGCGGTCTTCACGATGCAGCCGTCCTGCGCGAGATTGCCGTAGAGCACGGCGAGGCCGCCGTCCTTGCTGAAGGCGTGATCGAGGTTGCGCACTACGCCCTTCTCGCGGTCGGCATCGAGCTCGTCGTAGCGGCGCTCCTGGCTGAACGCGACCTGGGTCGGGATGCCGCCGGGCGAAGCGCGGAAGAAGGTGCGGACGGACTCGCTCTTGGAGCGCTTGATGTCCCAGCGCTCCAGCGCGTCGCTCATGGTCGGCGCGTGCACGGTCGAAACCGACGTGTCGATCAGGCCGGCGCGGTCGAGCTCGCCCAGGATGCCCATGATGCCGCCGGCGCGGTGCACGTCCTCGACATGGACGTCGGCGACCGAGGGCGCGACCTTGCAGAGCACGGGCACGCGGCGCGACAGCCGGTCGATGTCCTGCATGGTGAACTTCACCTCGCCTTCATGGGCGGCGGCGAGAAGATGCAGCACGGTGTTGGTCGAACCGCCCATCGCGATGTCGAGCGTCATCGCGTTCTCGAACGCCTTGAAGTTCGCGACATTGCGCGGCAGCACGCTAGCGTCGTCCTGCTCGTAGTGGCGGCGCACGATATCGACGATGGTGTGGCCGGCCTCGACGAACAGGCGCTTGCGATCGGCGTGGGTCGCGACCACCGTGCCGTTGCCGGGGAGCGCAAGACCAAGCGCTTCCGTGAGGCAGTTCATCGAATTGGCGGTGAACATGCCCGAGCACGAGCCGCAGGTCGGGCACGCCGAGCGCTCGATCACCTTGACGTCCTCGTCACTGACCTTGGAGTCGGCGGCCGCGACCATGGCATCGATCAGGTCGACCGCCTTGGTCTTGCCCTGCAGCGTGACCTTGCCGGCCTCCATCGGTCCGCCCGAGACGAACACGGCGGGGATGTTGAGCCGCAGCGCCGCCATCAGCATGCCGGGGGTGATCTTGTCGCAATTGGAGATGCAGACCATGCCGTCGGCGCAATGGGCATTGACCATGTACTCGACGCTGTCGGCGATCAGCTCGCGCGAGGGCAGGCTGTAGAGCATGCCGTCATGGCCCATGGCGATGCCGTCGTCGACCGCGATGGTGTTGAACTCTTTCGCCACGCCGCCGGCCTGCTCGATCTCGCGGGCGACGAGCTGGCCGAGGTCCTTCAGATGGACGTGGCCGGGCACGAATTGGGTGAAGGAGTTGACCACCGCGATGATCGGCTTGCCAAAATCGCCATCCTTCATGCCGGTCGCGCGCCAGAGGCCGCGGGCGCCCGCCATGTTGCGGCCGTGGGTGGTGGTGCGGGAGCGATAGGCTGGCATGGCGGTTTCCGTCCTCGGGTTTGGCTGGCCGGGCGCGGCAAATTTTCGAAGCCGCCTCAGGCGTTTCCGGCCGGATAGCGCACGGGGGGAACGCGCGCAACGGGAACTTGGGCCGGACAGGGCTCCCCTGCTCCCGGCGCGGGGACTCTCACCTGCCCCGGACGCGGCGCAGCGTCTCTTCGACGGTGCGCTGCAGCGCCGGGGCCCATCTGGCAGCGAGTGCTATGGCCTCCTAGGTCCCGGCTCGCGCTTCGCGCGTCCGGGACACGAGAGCTGAAGTCCTATTGCAGCTCGGGATCGAGCCGGTCGCGCAGCCAGTCGCCGATGACGGAGACCGCCAGCGTGGTCACCACGATGGTGGTGGCCGGCGCCAGCATGATCCAGGGCGCCCGGGTCAGGTACTCGCGGCCGTAGCCGACCATGTTGCCGAGGCTTGTCATCGGCGGCTGCACGCCGAGGCCGAGGAAGGACAGGCCCGACTCCATCAGGATCACCTCGGGAAAGACCAGCGTGGTCGAGACGATCAGGGTCGAGGCGATGTTGGGCAGGATATGACGGAGGTAAATCCGCGCCGGCGTCGCGCCGAGCTGGCGGACCGCCGCCGCATAGCCTTGCGCATTGGCCGAGATGGCAAGGCCCCGCGCGATCCGGGCGTAACGCTCCCACCCGAAAAACCCCATCAAGCCGATCAGGAGCGGCAGCGAATTGCCGAAAAATGCGAGCACCGCGAGCGCCAGGATCAGGAAGGGCATGCTGGCCTGGAAGTCGGACAGCATCAGCACGAGCTGCTCGACGGGCCCGCGGAAATGCGCGGCGAGGAAGCCGAGCGTGGTGCCGACGATGGCCGAAATGGCCGTCGCGCCGAAGGCGATCAGGAGTGAGATGCGGATCGACACGAGCAGCCGCGACAGCACGTCGCGGCCGAGCTCGTCGGTGCCGAGCCAGTGCGCGACATTGCCGGGTGCAGCGAGACGGTTGCGCAGGTCGAGTTGGGTATAGCCGTAGGGGGCGATCTTCTCGGCGAAGGCCGCGATCACCAGCATCGCGACGATCCAGCCGATCTCGATGGCGACCGAGACCGGGATCGCCGGGAGGCTCATGCGGCGGCGGACGCCCGCGTCCTTCAGCGTGGTGTCCGTCATGCATGCGCTCCTTTGGCACGCAGCCGCGGGTCGAGGAAGCCGTAGAGGAAGTCGACGATCAGGTTGGAGGTGACCATGGTCATCGCCACCAGCAACAGGATGCACTGCACGACCGCGAGGTCGCGGTTGGCGACTGCGACGACGAGCAGGCGCCCTACCCCCGGCCACGAAAACACGCTCTCGACCACGACCGCGCCCGCGATCAGCGTGCCCACCATGAAGCCCAGAATGGTGACGGTCGGAATCGCCGCGTTCGGCAGTGCATGCGACGTCACGACTTTTCGCCACGGCACGCCCTTCGCCGAGGCGGTGCGGATATAGGGCTGGCCCAGCACCTCCAGCATGGCGCTGCGGGTGAAGCGCGCCAGCACCGCGGCGCCGCCAAGGCTGAGTGTCACGATCGGCAGGATGGCGTGACGCCAGCTGTCCTGCCCGCCCGAGGGCAACCATCCGAGTTGCACGGCAAAGACCAGCACGAGCAGCAGCGCCAGCACGAAACTCGGCACGGTGAAGCCGGCGACCGCCGTCATCATCACCGCGCGGTCGATTCCGGAGCCCCGGTGCAGCGCCGCGTAGATGCCGGCGGGAATGCCGAGCGCGACCTTGAAGAAGAAGGCCGGCAGCGTCAGCGCCAGCGTTGCCGGAATCCGCTCCATCACAAGCTCGATCGCAGGCCGCCCGTCACGCATGGAACGGCCGAGCTCGCCCTTGGCGATCGCGCCAAAATAGTCGAGATACTGAAACCAGATGGGATCATCGAGACCCCACGCCTTGCGGAAGGCGGCGAGGACCTCCGGCGGTGCTTCCGGTCCCAAAATCATCAACGCGGGATCGCCCGAGAGACGCAGCACCACGAAGGCGAAGGTGACGACGAGCACGATCGTCAACGCCGCGCGTCCGATGCGAAGGGCGAAATAGCGTCCCATCACGCCGCGTCCCGCGTCTCGACTTGCGGCCCCGTCACGAGGTGGCAGGCAACCTGCCTGTTGCCACCGACGTTCGACAGCGCTGGCACGTCGCTGGCACAACGCGCGATCGCGCGCGGGCAGCGCGGATGGAAGGCGCAGCCCTGGGGACGCGCCGCCGGGTTCGGCGGGTCGCCCGCCAACACGATGCGGCCTGCGCTGCGGCGACCCGGCGCGGGCGATGCAGACACCAGTGCCTGGGTATACGGGTGCTCCGGCCGCGCGAACAGATCATCGGCGCTGCCGATCTCGACGATGCGGCCGAGATACATCACGGCCACCACATTGCTGATCTGCCGGACGACCCGCAAATCGTGGCTGATGAAGAGCAAGGTCAGCGCAAGCTGCGCCTGGAGATCGGCGAGCAGATTCACCACCTGCGCCTGGATCGAGACGTCGAGCGCGCTGACCGGCTCGTCACAGACCAGGAAATCCGGCTTAGTCGCCAGCGCCCGCGCCAGCACGATGCGCTGGCGCTGTCCGCCGGAGAGCGCGCCCGGATAGCGCGCACCATGTGCGGGTGTCAGTTCGACGGCGCGCAGCAATTCGCGGACACGCTCCTCGCGCTCGGTGGGCGTACCGAGGCCGTGAATGTCCAGAGGCTCGCGGATTTGGGCTGCGACCGGCAACCGCCGGTCCAGCGCCCCCAGCGGATCCTGAAAGATCATCTGCATGTGCGCGCGTTGCGCACGCCATGCAGTCGTTCCGGGCTTTGCCATCGGCTCGCCGTCGAACCGAACCTCGCCATGGTCCGGTCGCTCGAGGCCGAGCACGATGCGGCCGGTGGTCGATTTTCCCGAGCCGGACTCGCCGACGAGGCCCAGCGTCTCGCCCTTGCGGATCGTCAGCGACACGCCATCGACCGCATGCACGGCGGCACTTCGGCCGAACATCCCGGAGCGCATGCTATAACTACGCGAGATTGACGACACGTCGACGAGGGGACCGTTCATTCGGCAGCGATCCCGAGCAGCGCGCGACGCGAAGCCTCGGCGCGGACGCAGGCGACGGCGCGATCCTCCGCGATCGGCGCAAGGGTTGGGGCCACACGTCCGCACGGCGCCTCTGCGAGCGCACAACGCGGCGCGAAGGCGCATCCATCAGGCATCCTCGCGGGATCGGGGACCGTTCCGGGAATGGCGGTCAGGCGGCGCCTCGGCCCGTCGAGCGGCGGCAACGCGCCGATCAGGCCCTGCGCATAGGGATGGACGGGATCGGCGAAGAGCTGGTTCGCCGGCGCTTCCTCGACAATGCGGCCAGCATACATCACGGCGACGCGGTCGCAGTTTTCCGCGACCACGCCGAGATCGTGGCTGATCAGGACCATCGCCATGCCCATCTCGCGGCGGATGGTCGAGAGTAGTTCCAGAATCTGCGCCTGAATCGTGGCGTCGAGCGCCGTCGTCGGTTCATCCGCGATCAGCAGGTCGGGATTTCCGGCGAGCGCCATCGCGATCATGATGCGCTGGACCTGGCCACCGGAAAATTCGTGCGGATAGGCTTCGAGCCGGCGCGCCGCGTCGGGAATTCCGACGAGATCGAGCAGCCGCCGCGCTTCCGCTTTCACCGCGCCGCCCGAGAGATCGCGATGCAGCGCCAGGGACTCGCAGAGCTGCCTGCGGATGGTCAGCACGGGATTGAGTGCGCTCGCGGGATCCTGGAAGATCATGGCGGCGCGCCCGCCCCTGATACGGTCGAGCTCGGCGGCGGGCGCACCGAGGATCTCGCGACCGTCGAGACGAACGGAGCCCGAGACGCGGGCATTCCGCGGCAAGAGGCCGAGGGCCGCAAGCCACGTCACCGACTTGCCCGATCCGGACTCGCCGACGAGGCCAAGGGCCTCCCCCTTGTGCAAGGCGAGATCGACACCGCGCAGGACTGGCACGCCGTGGAAGGCGACGCTGAGGTCCTTGATGCTGATCAGCGGCGACACCGATCAGGCCTCGAAATTGCCGGCGCGGAAATCCATCGCGAAGGCCGGCGACGCCTTCCACTTGATCGACTTCGGCTTGGCCGTGAAGGTCGCGTTCTGGTGCAGCACCGTATAGGCCGGGTCTTCGCGCTCGGCGATCTCCAGCATGCGGCGGAACGCCGTCTTGCGGGCGGCCCGGTCGATCGAGGTTTCCAGGAACTCCGACAGCGTGTTCAGCTCGGCATTGGTCCACTCGCCGATCTGCTGCTGCTGGCCGTTGGGGCCATGCTGGGCAACCAGCGACGACACGGGATCGTTGAAGGCGGCCGAGTTCGACCAGTCGCGCACCGCGCGGGTCGGCGCGCGTTCCATGATCTGGGACCAGTTTTCCTTGGTTTCGATCTGGACGTTAAGGCCGACCGACTTCCACATCTCGATCAGAACCTGCGCGGTCGCGACCTGGTTGGTGTAGTAATTGTTGAGCAGGCGATAGGGAATGGGATCGCCCTTGTAGTTGGCCTGCTTCAGCAGGTCCTGCGCCAGCTTGGGATCGTAGGCCGGCACGTTCCAGTCGGCATTGAACATGTCGCCGTAGAACTCCCACTGCAGGCCCTTCGGGACGCGGGTGCGCCCGGCCCACAGGCTGTCGACGATCGCCTGGCGGTCGATCGCGTGGGTGAAGGCGCGCCTTACAAGCGGATTGGCGAGTTGGGCGTGGTTCTTGTCGAATACGGTCAGACGATGATTGAGGATGGTGCCGCCCTGCACTTCAAAGGCCGCGTTCTTCTCGATGCCCGCGATCTGGTCCGGCGGGATGTCGCAGGCGAACTGATACTCGCCCGAGAGCAGCCCGTTGATGCGGCTCGCGACCTCGGGCACTTCGAGGAAGCGGATGCGCTTGAGCGGTGGACGGCCGCCCCAATATTCGTCGTGGGCTTCCAGCGTCAGCGACACGTCGGGCTTGAGTTCGACGACCTTGTAGGGACCGGTGGTAACAGGCTTGCGCGCCCAGTCGAGATAGCTCGCGGATTCAGCCCAGGCGCGGCGGTTCGCGATATCTGAGCCGTAGCGCGACAGCCGACCCTCGATCGTGACGTCGGGCGTCGCGTTGTAGAAGCGCACCGTGTACTTGTCGACGGCATCGACGCGCACGAGGTCCGGCCAGATCCGGCGCGCGACCGCGGGCACGTCCGGCGGCAGCTCCTTGCCCGGCCGCGGCGTCGGGATCTTCTCAAAAGCCTGGATGGTGCTGCGGCTCTTGGCCTCGCTCTCACCGAACATGCGCTCGCGGCTGAACGTGAAGACGACGTCCTCGGACGTCAGTTCGTCGCCATTGTGGAATTTGACGCCCTGGCGCAGCTTCACCTCGACAGTCTGGTCGTCGATACGGCGCCACTCGGTGGCAAGCCCCGGCACGGCCTCCAGGCTGCCGCGCCAGTTCTTGGAGATCAGGCCTTCCCAGATCGAGGAGAAGAACACGCGCTCGCCGACATTGGACTGCTCGCGCAGCACGTCGAGCACGTTCGAATTCGTCACCTTCTGCACGGCAATCGTCACCGAAGGACGGTTGTCGGCCTGCGCGATGGCAAAACGCGGCAGCAGCAGCGTGCTTGCGGCAGCGCCGCCGGATTTCAGGATGGTGCGACGGGTAAGCTTGCTCATGACGGGAACCCCTGCCCTGGATGATGCGGTTATTCGGCGAGACCAAGCGCGGCGAGATGGGCTGCGCCGGCGCGGACGTCGTCGTGATTGCGAAGTTCGAGGATCAGCCGGGGGTTGGAATTCAGCCGGCCCAGCGCGCGGAACACTGCGACCCACGGGATATTGCCTTCGCCCGGGGCCCAGTGCCGGTCGGCAAAGCCATCGGTGTCCTGCAGGTGGACGTGCGTCAGCATGTCGCCGGCGGTTTCGACGTAGTAATCGACCGGCGGCGCGCCGGTGGAGATGTGTGCGTAGTTGGCGTGACCAGTGTCGAGGGAGACGCGCACCTTGCTGCTTTCGAGCGCCTTGGCGAGACGCACGCGATCGCGCGGATCCTTGTCCTCGATGTTCTCGATGACGATCTCGCAGCCGATGGTTTCGGCGCGCACGATCACCTCGGCCAGTGTCGCCTTGACGCGTTCGACGAGATTGCCGCGATTATCCGGATAGAGGTCGAGGTTGTTGTGGTCCCAGGTCGTGAACGGCGAATGGATCACCATCTGCGTCGCGCCGAGAAACTCGGCGGCTTCGAGGCCCTGAAGCAGGCGTTTCGTCACGACTTGGCGGATCATCGGGTCGTGGCTCCCGATCGCGAAGCCCCAGAACGGTCCGTGGATGCCGAGCCGGCCGGTGTGACCTGAGAGCATCTGCTTGATTTCGCTAGCAGCACTTCGCCAGTCGCCGTCGAGCAGATCCGCGCGAAAGAAATCCTGAATCTCGAGATCGCGCTGCCGTTCCAGGAGCCAGTCGCGGTGCGCGGGGATCGATTTGATGGACAACGCGGCGCCCAGTACCGGCTTTGACATGGCTTGCTCCTTTGACCGTCAGCGATCACGGGAGCAGCGCTAGACCAGTTCAATGACAGGCCGGTGAAATGCAGGTTCCGCAGCGATGAGGAGGTGTGGACATCCCCGCGGTCGCGTGCATCGAATTCAGGCACAGCGAGTGCGGCGCGTGCAGACGCATGCATCCGCGCGCGGATCAAGCGCGTTCGAGTCCGTAGTGATCCGGAATGGAATCCTATTTCGATGTCGCGTACATCGCGGGACATCGATCGGCGGCCTTCCAAGGGCATCACCCTCTGATCGCGCACCACGGGGTTGGGGGACCACATGGGGCGGGGGGATCAAAGGCTGGGGCAAGGTTACGAGGTCCGGACTCCTAGGCACTCCGGACCTCGGGACTTTCTAGATTGAACGTGATTTCGCGCCGCCGGCTTGATCAGCCGTGCGGCGCGAAGTCGTTTTAGCGTCGTTATGCCGACACGGGCGCTAGCGCGTCTGCGGCTCGATCGTCACCGTGCAGTCGCCCTGCCCTTGCGTCGCGACCACGATGTTGCCCGCGGGAGCACCGAGGGCGATTGGCGCGGACGAGCCGCCGCCGGGCATCTGGACAGTCACGCTCAGGGAATCGCTTCGCGCGGTCGAGCCTACGGTCGAGGGTTCTGCCTGGGCCACATTGCCCGACGCGTCACGCCGCATAATCTGGCAGTTCACATTGCTGCCCCCGGCGGCCGCCATGCTCGACGAAGTGCCGCCGCTCATTTGGGCGCGGGCTCGCGATGGATCGCGAGGCACCTGGCTCACGATGCGGTGCGTCCGCGGCTCCACAATGACAACGTCGTCACCGGTCGTGAAGTATTCATAGTCTCGATATTCGGGCTCGATCGAGACGATCTCGGGCGGAAGCCTGTGGAGGCGCACGCGCGAGGGAATGGTCTCGCCGACACGGATCGAGATGTTCAGATTGCGCTCCGGCTCCGCCAGGTGAGCACGGCTCACCGTTTCGGAGATCCGCACCTGCTTCTCGGACGAGACCTGCGTCTGCTGATTGGTTTGCGTGTTGGTCTGGGTCGTCTGGTTGGCTTGATTGGTCTGCGTGCCCGAATTGACAGGCGCGGTCTGCGCATTGTTGGTCGGGGCCGTCCGGTTCGTGTCGGTCGCGGTGGCCGGCCGGTTGTGCTGTTGGGCGGACGGCTGCTGCTCAGCCGCGTTGCGCGGCGGCTGGGTCTGGTTGCGCTCGTTCTGGTTGGCCGCAGCTCCCGTGCGCTCGTTCTGCTGGCCAGACGTACCGGATTTGGACTTCTCGGACTCCGCCGTTGATTTCTGCGGCGCGGACTTGTCCTGCTTCGTCTCGGCGCTACTCTTGCTGTCGCGTCCCGGTTTCGTGCTCTCCGCCTCACGGCTGCGATCGCGCGAAGGCTCGCGGGAGGGCTCGCGGGAGTCTTGGGCCTGATCCTTCGACTTCGGCTGGTTGCGCTCTGCAGAACCGGCCGGCTGGCGCTTATCGTCACTCGCCTCCTGCTTGGCAGCGCCGCCCTTCTCCTCGCGGCCAGCGCCCTGCAATCGCTCCTGGGCGCCCTGCGCGCGCTCTTGAACACGTTCCTGGGCGCCGCCGCCGCGCTGCGGCGCAGCGCCTTTCGCCGGCTCCTCGGTCCGTCTCGGCTCGTCCCTCCGCTCACCGGGCGCCTGGGCGTAGGCGATGCCCGAAGCAAGCATCAGTCCGATAGCTGCGGTCGATAACATCAAGTGCTTGCGCATGGTCCCTCTCCTCGGAAATTCGCAACAACAGACGCGAACGTTCTGTGGGTGCGAAGGTTCCTGATCAGGAACGAGGGACGATCACGCGGGTCTCACATCTCGGGCGGGTCTCGCATCGGGTCCTTCAGCGTGAGCCGCGCCGTGAATGTCACGCTGGTCTTGCCAACCAGCGCCATGCCTTCAACCTCGGCGCCGTCGGCGGAGTAGTCGCCCGAAAAGCCGCAGGTCACTTCCCTGCCGCCGAACGCGAGTGGCTTGCCGACGGCCTCAGTGTGCTGATTGACGGTCATGTCGCCGCGCCATTTGCCGTTCCGGAAGGTGTAGCTGCCGGTGTAGTAGAAATAGCTGTCGCCGCCCATGATGCGGCCGTCGCAGAGCACGACGACGCCTTTGGCCTGGCCACGCTTGCCGTCGCGCATCTCAATCTCAAAGATGTAGAGGCCGTTGAGGACCTTCTGTGGGTTGCCGCCCTGCTCGGGCCCATCGCCGGCCGACATCGCTCATCTCCCGTTCAAACCGGCACATTCCGCTCGAGATCTTCAAGCCACGCCGCTGCGCTCGAATCCGACGGCGCGCGCCAGTCGCCGCGCGGCGACAACGAGCCGCCGGCCGAAACCTTGGGTCCGTTCGGCATCGCCGAGCGCTTGAACTGGCTGAAAGCGAAGAAGCGGCGCAGGAACACCTCCAGCCAGCGGCGGATCTCCTTGAGATCGTATGCCTTGCGCTTATCGGTCGGAAATGCCGGCGGCCATTCGCCCTCGGCGACGTCCTTCCAGGCCCGCAGCGCCATGAAGGCGATCTTAGACGGCCGCATGCCGAACCGCAGTGTGTAGAACAGGTTGAAATCCTGGAGCTCGTAGGGACCGACGGAAGCTTCCGTGCTCTGCGGCTTCTCGCCCGGCTCGACCGGAACCAGCTCCGGCGAGATTTCGGCAACCAGGATCAGACCAAGCGTCCGGTTGACGTCGTCGCCGAACTGCTTCGAGGCAATCACCCAGCGGATCAGATGCTGGATCAGCGTCTTCGGGACCCCGGCGTTGACGTTGTAGTGCGCCATCTGGTCGCCGACGCCATAGGTGCACCAACCCAGCGCGAGCTCGGAGAGATCGCCGGTGCCGATCACGATGCCGCCTTGATGGTTGGCGAGCCGAAACAGATAGTCGGTGCGCAGGCCCGCCTGCACGTTCTCGAAGGTGACGTCGTAGACCTTCTCGCCCTTGCCGAAGGGATGGCCGATGTCCTTGAGCATCTGCGTCGCCGTGGTGCGAATGTCGAGCTCCTGCCAACTCGTGTGCAACGCCTTCATCAGCGCCAGCGCATTGGCCTTGCTCTCGCTGCCGGTCGCGAAGCCCGGCATGGTGTAGGCGAGAATGTTCTCACGCGGCAGGCCGAGCAAATCGACCGCCTTGGCGGCGACGATCAAAGCGTGGGTGGAATCGAGCCCGCCCGAGACGCCGATGACGACGCGCCTGGTGCCGGTCGCGCGCATGCGCTGGACGAGGCCCGCGACCTGAATGTTGTAGGCCTCATAACAGTCCTGCTCGAGCAGGCTCTCGTCGCTCGGCACGAACGGAAAGCGCTCGACCTTGCGCAGGAAGCCGATATCGGCCGTCGGCGGGTTCAGGGCAAAAGCCACCTTGCGGAAGAAGGCTTCGCGCTGGCGACGATTGTCATCGAACGTGCCCATCGCGGCGCGCTCCTGCCTGAGCAGATCCAGATCTATATCAGCCAGTGTGATCTGGCCGCCCTGGCGGAACCGCTCGCCCTCGGCCAATAGCACGCCGTTCTCGTAGATCGAGGTCTGGCCGTCCCAGGCAAGATCGGTGGTCGATTCCCCTGCCCCGGCTGCTGAATAGACGTAGGCCGCGAGGCAGCGCGCCGAAGTCGATTGGCACAACAGCGCGCGCGAGCGGGCTCGGCCGATCGTGATCGGGCTGCCCGAGAGATTGATCAGCACGCTCGCGCCCGCAAGCGCGAGCTCGGAGGCCGGCGTGACCGGGATCCACATGTCCTCGCAGATCTCGACGCCGACGGTCAGGCCCGGTACGTCCTCGGCCGCGAACAGGAGGTCGACGCCGAAAGGGGCATGCAGCCCGCCAAAGGCGACCATCTCTCCGACGATGCCGGCGCCGGAGGCGAAATGCCGTCCTTCGTAGAATTCGCGATAGGTCGGCAGGTAGCTCTTGGGCACGACGCCGAGGACTTTGCCGCGATGGATGATGACCGCGCAGTTGTAGATGCGATTGCCGAAGCGCAGCGGCGCGCCGACGATCAGGACGGTCATCAGCGCCGAGGATGCCTCGACGATGGCCACGAGCCCGCGCTCGACCGCATCGAGCAGCGGGTCCTGCTTCACGAGATCTTCGATCGCATAGCCGGACAGGCAGAGCTCGGGAAACACGGCAACCGCCGCCGACTGCGCGTGGCAGTCCTTCGCCGCCGCCAGAACCGCAGTCGCGTTGGCCGTGGGATCGGCCACATGAGAAGTGGTAACGCAGGCTGCCACGCGCGCAAATCCGTGGGCATAGATCGAGTGGAAACTCATCGAGCACAGTCCCTTTGTCTCGTCGCGACCGGCCTCCGCCAGTTCTGGACTCCATTTAACCCATCGACATGGCCCCGTGCAGGCCATTCGACGGCATGCATAACGGATTTGCAGCTTCGCTGCCCGGCCCTTGGGGTCGTCTCAGGCTCTGCGCACCAGCATGCCGGGCAGATCGTCGCGCAGCCACTCGGCGATCCGGGGCCAGGCATGGGTGTGGGTCCGCGCGCCCATGAACAGGCCAAGATGGTTGCTAGGCTGGGAGGCCGCCGCAATGAAGGCCGGTGGTGTGCCGAGCAAGCCGGCGGTGGCGAGCGCCTGCGCAGCCGGCACGACGTCGTCATCGAGCCCGGCCAGCAGGAAGACCGGCGCCTTGACGTCCTTCAGATCAATCACGCGGCCGAGGGCCATGAATTCGCCGCGCGCGATCCGGTTCTCCCGGAAAATCCAATTGACGATCTCGAGATAATAGGTGCCGGGCAGATTAAGAGGCTCGGCGTTCCAGCGCTCGAAGCGTGCCAGCAACGCCGCGCCTTCCTTCCCGGAGAGGTCGCTTTGCAGCGCCGTCACGATGTCGTCGCGGCTCGGCGCCTTCGACCAGACCTGCAGCATCTCTTCGCCGCTGACATTGCCGCCGCCGCGCGCGACGAGCTGGTCATAGACCATCTCCGGCGCGTTGCGGGCGAGCTGCGACAGCCTGGAGTCGATCGAGAGGTCGACAGGCGCGCCTGCCAGCACCAGCCGCCGCACCTTGGCGGGAAAGCGCGCCGCATAGAGCAGCGACAGCCAGCCACCCTGGCACAGGCCGACGAGATCGACCGGCGCGCCGATCTCGTCGCGCATGTCGGGTGCGGCCGAGCGCCAGTCGGTAAGATAGACCCGGTCGATGCCGCCATTTTGCAGAGACTGCACCACGCTGTGGCCGGGGGCGAAGTCGGCGATCAGGGCCCGATGCAGCGCATAGGGCGCGCAGACCAGTGCCGGCTGACCGGCCCCCGTGCGCGCGCAATTGCGCAGGCGCATGGTCGCAAGCTCCAGCGCGACGGAGTTGGGCGTGGTCCACGGCAGGCTGCTGTCGGCCTGCTCCGGCGGACCGCGCTCGAGCCATCCGAAGCAGGCGTCCATGGCCAGCCGAGCCGCAGCGAACGGCCACAGCAGCGGGTCATCCGGGACCGGGCTCGGTGCGCGCAGCTGTTTACCGGTCTTCTCCGCCATGGCTATTTTACGGTCCTCACAGGAAGGCCTCGAAGCTGACGAGCGAAATACCGCGCTTCCGAAAACTCTGATGGGTCGCGGCCACCGAGCCGTCGAGATCGATGCCGCGGCAGGCGTCCTCGATAACGGCGACCTCGAACCCCGCCTTGCGAGCATCCTCCGCCGAAAAGCGGACGCAGTAGTCGAACGCGAGGCCGGCGACGAAGACGGTGTTCAACTCGCGTTCGCGCAAATATCCGAGCAGGCCGGTCGGCGTTTTCTTATCGTTCTCGAACAGCGCCGAATAGGAATCGATGCCGCGCCGAAACCCTTTCCGCACCACCAGGCTTGCGCGGGTGGTGTCGAGATCGCGATGAAATTCAGCGCCCGCCGTGCCCTGCACGCAATGGCTCGGCCACAGCACCTGGGCGCCGTAGTCGAGCGCGATGGTCTGGAACGGCTGTTTGCCCGCATGGTTCGAGGCAAAGGAGACATGATCGCGGGGATGCCAGTCCTGGGTCAGCACCACATTGGCGAATTTTTGGGCGATCCGATTGATGGCGGGGACGACCTTCTCGCCGCCCGGCACCGCGAGCGCCCCGCCCGTGCAAAAATCGTTCTGCACGTCGATGACCAGCAGCACGTCGCGGTCGGAAATCTTCATCGCATGGTCCATTCCAGGCCATCCCGCGCGACCGGCGCCGAAGGCACGTCTCCAGTGTCGATCTTCCCGCGCTGCTTCGCAACCACCCGCAGGTGCGGCCATCTGCGCGAATGCACCCCGTCGGCCCCGGGATGCAACGGTTTGGGCTGATGCGTGTTGACTAGATCCCGCCGGGGGCGGATTCTGAAAGCCGTTCGCATTTTGCGATCGGATAGAGCGGAGGAAGCGGTTCCCGCAGCCCGAAAGGCCGCGGCAGCCATATGGACATGACCATCGGCAAGACAGGACAGATTCTTCTCGCCGATATCGGCGGCACCAATGCGCGCTTCGCGCTCAGTCAGGGCGATCAGACCGGACCGATCGACTACGTCAAAGTGGCGGACTTCCCGACCGTCCGCGAAGCCATTGCCGATGTTCTCGCACGTCGCTCCGACGGCAAACCTCCCTCAAGGGCCGTGCTGGCCGTCGCGGGGCCGGTGACCAACAACCGCTGCGTCATGACCAACAGCCCTTGGGTCATCGACGGCAACGAGCTTCAGCCGGCCCTCGGCTTTGACAGCGTCCATGTTCTCAACGATTTCGAGGTGGTGGCCTGGTCCCTGCCCGCCCTGCAGCCCGCCGACCTGATCCCGCTCGGCGGACAGCAGGGTCTTCCCGGAGAGCCGTTGCTGGTCGTCGGACCCGGAACCGGCTTTGGCGTTTCCTGCCTGGTCGAGCGCCACGGCTCACGGCTGGCCGTCGTCACCGAGGCGGGCCACGCGACCCTGCCGGCAGAGGACGAGCGCGAGGAACGCGTGATCGCGTGCATGCGCCGACGCCTCGGCCATGTCTCCATCGAGCGTGGCGCGTTGTCCGGTTCCGGCCTGCAAAGCCTCTATGAGGCGCTGTCCGAGGTGGAAGGCGCTCAGGTGCCGCATCGCGATGCTGCCGCCATCACGAAGGCGGCCCTGGAAGGCAGTTGCGAGCTCAGCCGCAAAACGCTGGAGATGTTTTGCGCCATTCTCGGCTCGGTCGCGGGCAACCTCGCGGTGACCTTCGGCGCACGCGGCGGCGTCTATATCGCCGGCGGAATTGTGCCGCGCTTTCCCGACTTCCTTGCAGCCTCCGCATTCCGGGCGCGCTTCGAAGCCAAGGGACGCTTCCAGGACTATCTCCGCGACATCCCGACCAGACTGGTCACGAAACCCGATGCGAGTTTTGTTGGCCTGACGATGTTCGCCGAGCACAACCAGCCTTAACGGCGCGCGCCTCCGGCCGCGGGTTCCAGTCATGCACAGCTGATTGCACAGCACGCGCGCTCGGCGCGGGATCGTGCTTGCGCGCACGTCCCGGATGAGAAACAATCCTGGCTTGTGTGTGGCGTAGTTGCGGGGGCGTGACATGCGTAAGCAGGATTTGGGTTTCGACTATCACCGCTATCACCGCCTTCTGCTCGAGGCGGACGACGAGGGCAAGCGGCTGGCGCTGATCGAGCTCTTGATCGAGGAAAAGGCGCGTGACCGGCTTGCCGCCCAGCGCGCTTCGGACCGCGCCGCCATGACAGCCCACACTATCGCTACCGTGCTGAAGAACGGGCGCCCGTGAAACGAATGATTGCGCTACTGTGCCCGAAAACGCGGCATCAATTGCCATTTCGTTAACGATCCCTCGAAAGCTCGCGTCAAACTTTTTGCTCTAGAAGTTCCCTCACCTGATCCAATTCAGGGGCAACAAAGGGGGGAATGAACATGAGCATGATTTCGATCGCCGCGATGCCGGCCACCATCGAAACCCGTTTGGCCGATTCTTCGTTCAAGACCATCTTGCTGTTTTGCTGCACGGGCCTGGCCGCCTCGTTCGGCCTGATGGCGCACGGCATCGATCTCGGCGCCGGCCTGATGTGAGACGCGACGCATTCCGTCGCGAAATGGCCGCCCCTGACGGGCGGCCATTTTGTTTTTGGTTTCAGTGCGGCGTCTTCGCTGCCGCTTCCGGAAACATCGAATCGATCATCGCCCTGAGCTGATCGATCGAAATCGGCTTGCGCAGGATCGGCCGGCGCCTGAGCAAGGACGGCAGCAGCTCCGGACCGTAGCCCGTGGCGAACAAAAACGGCTTGCCGCGACGCTCGATCAAATCGGCGACCGGATCGACGTAGAGGCCCTTGAGATTGATGTCGAGGATCGCAAGATCGTACTGCGCGGTCATGGCGAAAGCGCTGGCGTCCCGAACATTATCCGCTTCCGCGGCGACGTGGTGGCCGAGTTCCCCCACCATGTCCGCCATCATCATCCGGATCAACGTCTCGTCTTCGACCAGGAAAACGGAGAGTCCGTCCGCCATATCAACCCCGCCATCAGCTTCCGAAGCTAATCATAACCGAATCGCGAAGAGGATTCACGAATTCGTGGCGGGCGCCGTTAATTCAGACGCGCCCGATCGGATTCAACTTGATCAATCCAGCCCTCGTTCATGGCTGAGCCGCACCATCTCCTGCACGAACACCTGCTTCTGCTTGTCATCGAGGCTCGAATAGAGGGGCTCGGCGGCGTCGGCGACATTGCGCTGATCGGCAGCGCGGTCGATGAGGAATTGGGCTTCGTTGCGCATCTGCTCGACGATGTCGTCGGGAGGATCCCGCTTGGCGCGCGCAACCCGCAGGTTGAGCCGCTCGGCACCGTTATGCCCGAGGTAGTGCATGGCGCTCGAGAAGCCGTACCAGTGCTTCTCCTGCTCGGGCGTGAGGTTCAGTTCGGCCTTGATCCGCTCGATATAGGAGTCGCTGTTGGTGACGATCTGGTCGGCGGTCAATTGCGGCGCGCCGGTCTGGGTCAGGACCGTGACATCCTTGTCCTGCGGCGCGTTCTTCGCCTCCTTGCTCGCCTTGGCGCCCTTGCCCGGCTTGGCGCTCTTGGCATCCTTGTCCTTGCCGGCGCCCTGCTTGGCGTCCTTGGCCGCATCCTTGCTGGCGTCCTTGCTCGCATCTTTGGCTGCAGGCGCCTGATTGCCATTATTGCCAACGCCGAGCACGCCGGTGAAGACACCGACCACACCGCCGATGGCGCCGCCGAGCACGCCACCGACCGGACCTGCCGCCTTGTTCCCGGCCGCCGCTCCTTCCTGAACCCCTTTGACCAGGCCTTGAGCGTTCGCCGCGGCTGCGCCGAGCAGCAACACGACAACGGATCCCAGCGCGAACCATCGTCGCAGGTTAAGCCGCGCGGGCGGCGCCGGGTTGATCATTCTGGTCTCCATCTCGATCTGATTAGGCTGTTGGGGGTGAGAACCACTTGCCAGTTGCAACTCTATCGTTTTCACCGCTTCGAGGTCTAGCCAAGGGCAATTGCTATCCACGCCCGAAAAGTCTTTGCCGCGAGGTGCTTATGCAGGCTCCTTGGAAACTGCGGCGTAATTGCGCACATGTCGGTCTGGCGCGCCAACGCCGAGTGTGCGTCGCAAAACAACCGGCCGTGGTTCATGGCCCGCGCATAATGTCGAGGGCGCTGCCGCGTTCCCGGACACAACGTTAGTTCTAGGCGCAAGCCGTTCGGTTTTCTCGACAGACGCAATCAATCATGATCTGATCGCGCTACCAATTTGCCTTCGAAGCCGACGGCATCAACAAGAAACGTCGAACAAGAAACTTTAGAAAAGAAGATCAAAAGTAGAACTCGGAAGAGTTCAGAGGAAACGCCAGAACAATAAAACACCCAAGCGAGGAAACGAGATGTCACGCAAGAACCTGACGCGACGTCAATTTGTGGCTGCCACTGCAATGTCCTCCACGGCGCTGATCGCGGCGCCCTATGTCCGAGGCGCTTACGCCGCCGGCAAGCTCTCGATCGGCTTCTGGGACCACTGGGTGCCCGGCGCCAACGATGCCTCCAAAGCTCTCGTCAACGAATGGGCGGCGAAGGAGAAAGTCGAAGTCTCGATCGACTACATCACCAGCAACAACAACAAGATCCAGCTCACCGTTGCGGCGGAAGCCCAGGCCAAATCCGGTCACGACATCTTGCAGATGCCGACCTGGTGGCCGCACGCCTATTCTGAAAACCTCGAGCCGCTCAATGATGTCATGGAGCCGCTCCTCAAGCAGAACGGCGACGTCAACGGCACGGTCAAATATCTCGGCCAGGCCGGCGGCAAATGGCTCGGCATCCCCGCGACCCCGGGAAGCCAGATCAAGGGGCCCTGCTCCCGCATCGACCTCATGAAGAAGCATGCAGGCATCGACGTGCAGGAGATGTATCCGGCCGGCGGCCCGCCAAAAGCCGACAACTGGACACTGGACACGTTCCTGAAGGCGGCCGAAGCCTGCCAGAAGGGCGGCGTCCCCTTCGGTATTGGGCTTGGCGAAACCACCGACAGCGTCGACACGGCCGGTGCAATCTTCCAGTCGTTCGGGGCAGAGCTCGTCAACGCCAAGGGCGACGTCACGGTCAAGACCGACGCCGTTCGTCAGGCGCTCGAATACTACAAGAAGCTGATTGCGTTCCTGCCGCCCGACGCGCCGTCCTGGGATGACGCCTCGAACAACAAATGGCTGATCTCCGGTCGCGGCGCCATGATCCTGAATCCGCCGAGCGCCTGGGCCGTCGCCAAACGCGACGCTCCTCAGGTCGCCGAGCAGTGTTGGACTCACGGCTTCCCGGCGGGGCCAAAAGGCCGTTTCGCACCCTACCTTCCGTACTTCTGGGGACTCTGGAGCTTCAGCAAGAACAAGGAAGCGGGCAAGAGCCTACTCACACATCTGTCGCAGCCGTCATCGATCGAGAAGTTCGTCGCGGCAAGCGGCGGCTACGATCTGCCCGCCTATGCCAACCTGACGACCTTGAAAACCTGGGCGGAGGAAGGACCGCCGAAGGGCACGCTCTTCCATTATCCGAACCCCTACAATCATCAGACACTGTCGATCGCCGCGTCTCCGGCGCCGCCTAAGATCGCCCAGCAGATTTACTTCCAGGCGACGCTGACCAAGATGGCGCTGCGTTTCGCGCAGGGCGAGAAGATGGAGACCACACTTGCCTGGGCAGAGGGCGAGTGCGAGGGCTTCATGCGGAGTTAGCCCGATGTGCTACGGCGGTTCACGCGTGAGGCGTGAGCCGCCGGCGCAACTCCTGGTCCCGCCTCCCGCCACAGGGAAGCCGACCGACAGGGCCGGCATCCCGTTCGACACCTTGAAGGAATATCTGTCATGGCCGACGTCGTCGTTGAGCAAGGTCGCGTGGTCCCTGCACGGAGCGCCCGCAAGCGAACGAGTCTCCGCAAAGCTATGGGGCGCAAATCGACGGCGGCGTTCCTGCTGACGCTGCCGCTGATCCTCCTGATTGCGCTGCTCGTGCTCTATCCTGCGATCTATTCGATCCACCTCGCCTCCCTGAACAAGTCGATGCAGAAGTTCGTCGGCTTCGGCAATTTCACCTTCCTGTTCAAGCGCGACACGTTCTGGATGGTGGTGCAGCAATCCTGCATTTTCGCGCTCACAGCGGTGTTCTTCAAGGCGCTGATGGGATTCATCGTCGCGCATTTCGTGCACAACATTCCCGCCAAAGGCCAACGCAAATGGCGCGGCATGCTGCTCGTGCCGTGGGTAATCCCGCCGGCGATGAGCACGCTGGCATGGCTGTGGCTGTTCGACCCCTCCTACAGCGCCTTCAACTACACACTGTCGTTCTTCGGCATCGGTCCGATCAACTGGCTCGGCGACACGTCGTGGGCGCGCTTTTCCGTCATCCTGGTCAATGTCTGGTACGGCGCACCGTTCTTTATGATCATGTATCTGGCGGCGCTCAAATCTGTTCCGGATCAGCTCTATGAGGCCGCAGCGATCGACGGCGCGAATTGGTGGCAGAAGATCTGGTTCGTCACCCTGCCGATGATGCGCAACATCATCGCCATCACCACGTTGTTCTCGCTGATCGTGACCTTCGCCAACTTCGACATTGTCCGGATCCTGACGTCGGGCGGCCCGCTTGATCGCACCCACATTTTTGCGACGTGGGCTTTCAAGGTCGGCATCGAGGGCAGCGATATTCCGCTTGGCGCCAGCGTCTCGCTGTTCATGGTGCCTATCCTCGCCGTCGCAGCGATCTTCATCCTGCGCGATGTCAACAAACGCGGGAACGAAGCCTGATGAGCACGCTTGCAATCGACAAGACCGGTCCGACACGCAAGGTCAAGCTTGGCAGCATGAGCCGCGACCGCACCTGGGCGCTGCGCTGGTCGTACTTCTTTCTCGTGTTGTTTGCGATCTTCTCGCTGACACCGCCGCTCTACATGCTGATCACTTCGCTCAAGAGCAGTGCTGAAATCTCGGCCGCGACAAATCCGTGGTGGGTGTTCCACCCCACACTGTCGAACTATGTCGAGCTTCTGACCTCGAACCAGTTCCTCCGTTTCTTCTGGAATTCGGCGATCGTTTCGATCGTGGTCGTCATCATCACCATGTTGATCAGCATCCCCTCGGCCTTCGCGCTCGCGCGCATGAAGTTCTGGGGCTCGACGACGCTCGCCACGGGAGTGTTTCTGACCTACCTGGTTCCGGACAGTCTCTTGTTCATTCCGCTATTCAAAATGCTCGCTGCGGTCCAGGACATCACGGGCATTACGTTGCTCAATCGCTGGTATGTGCTGCTGTTCGTCTATCCGACGCTGACAGTGCCATTCTGCACTTGGATCATGATCGGCTATTTTGCCTCGATCCCGAAGGAGCTCGATGAGGCCGCCATCATCGACGGCGCTTCCTGGCTCCAGACCCTGACGCGGATTTTCATCCCCGTCGCCCTGCCCGGCCTGATCGCGGCGACCATCTTCGCCTTCACCGTGTCCTGGGCGCAGTTCCTCTATCCCCTGGTGTTCACGACATCCATCGACCAGCTCGTGCTGCCGGTCGGCATCACCACTACGCTGATCAAGGGTGACGTTTTCAACTGGGGGCAGATCATGACCGGCGCGCTGCTTGGCGCAGCCCCGCCGCTGGTCATCTACGCCTTCCTGATGGACTATTACATTGCCGGCCTGACCGCCGGCGCGACAAAGGGTTGATGTCTTATGGCTGAGGTTGCGTTGCGGAAGGTGATCAAGCGTTACGACGACGTCGAGGCGGTGCGCGGCATCGATCTCGACATCTCCGATCATGAGTTCATCGTGCTCGTCGGCCCCTCCGGCTGCGGCAAGTCGACGACGTTGCGGATGATCGCGGGGCTCGAGGACATCACCGACGGCGACATCATGATCGGCGGGGACGTCGTCAACGACGTGCCGCCGAAGGACCGCGACATCGCGATGGTGTTTCAGAACTACGCGCTCTACCCGCATATGACGGTCGCGGAGAACATGTCGTTCGGGCTGCGGCTCAAGCACTATCCCAAGGCCGAGATCAAGGCGCGGGTGACCGAAGCTGCCCGCCTCCTCGACATCACCGACCTGATCGACCGCAAGCCGAAGCAGCTCTCCGGCGGCCAGCGCCAGCGCGTCGCCATGGGGCGGGCCATCGTGCGCAACCCGAAAGTCTTCCTGTTCGACGAGCCGCTGTCCAATCTCGATGCCAAGCTGCGCGTGCAGATGCGGATCGAGATCAAGAAGGTGCACCAAAAGGTGCGCACCACCACGGTCTACGTCACCCACGACCAGGTCGAGGCGATGACGCTGGCCGATCGCGTGGTGGTGATGAACAAGGGGCGGATCGAGCAGATCGGCACCCCGAACGAGCTCTACCACAAGCCGGCGACGCGCTTCGTCGCGGGCTTCATCGGCTCGCCGGCGATGAACTTCATTCCGTGCCGGCTCGAGGACGTCGGCGGCAAGCTCAACGTCCGCCTGACGGACCGCATCTCATTCCCGTTGCCGCCGGCCCGCGCCGCCCATTACAGCGCACTGCCCCGAGCTGAAAACCTCTTGCTCGGCATCCGTCCCGAACATCTCACGGAATCGCATGCGCATCTGGAGCCGGGTGTCGAGACCTTCGACACCGTGCTTGACGTCACCGAGCCGATGGGAATGGAGACGCTGGTCTATTTCGCATTGGACGGCACGCCGATCTGCGGCCGTGTCGATCCCAATGCGGGCGCCAAGGACGGCGGCCCCATGCGTTTGGCGATGGACCTCAACAATATGCACCTGCTAAACGAGGCGACCGGCGCCGTATTGTGACGGCCGGGCAAGAAACTCGTGCAGGTAGGGACGATGTCGACCAACAAGAAGAAAATCTTTGTCACGCAAACTTTGTCGCAAGGGGCGCGCGCCCTCCTCACCCAGCGAGATGACATCGAGCTCATCGAGTTTCCGAACCTGATCTCCGCCAGGGATTTCGAGGCCTTGCTGAAGAGCCACGCGCCGGTCCATGGCGTGGCGCTCGGCGCCACCGCTTTCGGCGAGACCGAGCTCGAAGCCTCGAAGGACATGAAGGTGGTGACCCGGATCGGCGTCGGCTACGACGCCGTCGACGTCCCCGCCCTCTCCCGCCGCAAGGTGCCGCTGATGGTCGCGGGCAGCGCGAACTCGCCCTCGGTCGCCGAGCAGGCGCTGTTCATGATGCTGACGCTGGCCAAACGTGCGCAGGAGATGCATTCCTGCGTCAAGGACGGCAAATGGGCCGACCGCCTCGGCATGCTGCCGTTCGATCTCTACGGCAAGACCGTCCTCATCATCGGCTTCGGCCGTATCGGCACCCGCACCGCCAAGCGCTGCCTGGCGATGGACATGAATGTACAGGTCTATGATCCCTACAAGGGAGCCGCGGAGATCAAGGCAGCCGGCTGCGAGCCGGTCGCCGATCTCGATGCCGCGCTGCCGCACGCAGATTTCGTCACCATCCACTGCCCGAAGACGCCGGAGACCGTCGGCCTGTTCGACGCGGCGCGGATCGGCCGGATGAAGCCGAAATCCTATCTCATTAACACCGCGCGCGGCGGCATCGTGAAGGAGGCGGCGCTGTACGACGCACTGGTCTCGGGCAAGCTCGCCGGCGCCGGCATCGACGTGTTCGAGGTCGAGCCGCCGCCGGTCAGCAACGCGCTATTCGCACTGCCCAACGTCATCATGGCCCCCCACGTCGCCGGCGTCACGGTCGAGGCGGTGAGCCGGATGAGCGAGCAGACCGCGCGCAACATCCTGAGTGTGCTGGACGGCGATCCCATCCGGCAGAACATCATCAATCAGGACGTCTTGGGCTAGGCTGGTCTCCCGGGCGGTTCTTCTGGGCGGGCGGCGGCCGCCCGCCTTCGGAACGCCAGAATGAGTCCCATTTTGGTGCAGATCGAGCCCTCACTCAGCCTTAATCAAACCCGCGTAATAGTCCGGCCGCGGCGGCAGTGGGACAGACTTGCCGGCCGCGTCGAGCTGGAGGATGGACCCTTGTCAGAGATCGACCCGACCGACCACGCGTTGGCGACCATTGCCAGCATCCTGGAGCACCCTGAACCCGTCCTCGTCGTGCGCGAGACCGAGACCGTGCGCGAAACCGAGACCGTCACCGTGACCGAAATGGTGGTTGCCGGTGAGCATGGGGTCGCGGACGAGCACGCGTTCGTCGACGAGCACCAGACGGTCGATGAGCATCCGGTGGTCGAGGAGCAGCCGCTGGTGCCGGAGCACACCGATGCCGACGGCTACAGCAAGGTCGGCCCCGGGCCGATGGTGGCGATCCGTCTGAAATGGACGGTCCATCGCGGCGACGACGGCCAGTTCTACGTCCACGAGACCATCGGCGAGCAGTCCGTGCCCGTGGTCAGCGGCCCGATGACCGGCGAAGCCGCGGTGCATTTCGTCGACGCGCATGAGGACGAGGCACATCGGCGCTTCGAGGAGCTGCGCAGCGAGATCGCCGGCCGCAGCTCGCTCGCCGATTATGAGCGCAAGGGCGAAGCCTAGCGCGCTTTCGCACGACGTGGATGCCGGTTCGGCTCATCGTCGTCCGAGATAATCCTTCTTCACGAGCTCGACGCCTGCGTGCCGCAACAGGTCGTAGGCGGTCGTGACGTGAAAGAAGAACTGCGGAACGCTGAAGGTCAGCAGCAGCGTCCGCCCCGTGAAGGGCAACTCGGTCCCGTTCTTCAGCCTGAAGAAGACATTCCGGTCCGCCGCCGCGTCGATCTCCGCGCGCGGCAGGCTTTCGATGAACTCGATCGACGTCGCGATGCGGGCCTGGAGTCCGGCCATGTCGTGCTCCAGCACCGGCAGCGTCACCGGCTCGCGGTCGGCGAGCAAGGCCGCGGCGACCGTGGCATGGCGGCAGGCCTCACCGATCTGTTGCGCCAGATCGTACATGTCGGGCGCCATGCGCATGCCGAGCAGGACGGCCGGGTTGAACTTCCGGGTTTCGGCATAGGCAACGCCCTTGTCGAGCAGTGCGGACAGGTTGCGCAGATACGGCACGAAGAGTCCGACCGAGGCGTCATACATCGAGATCGTCACTTCAAAATTCCCTTCACTTCCGCCTCGCCAGCGACGGGCATCTGGTCTAAATCCAAGCCTCAAGACAGGCATCGAGAGCTGCACAATGACAGCTTGGGCATGGGTGGAAAAGAGATGATCGTTCGAATGACCAGTCGAATTCTGGCGACTTTGGCCGTGGTCCTGCTGGCAAGCCTGTCGGCCCACGCACAGCAGACGGCGCCGTCCCGCCTCGACGAGATCGTCAAGCGCGGCACGTTGCGCGTCGGCATGACCGGCGACTACAAGCCCTTCACCTATCTCGACAAGACGACGCAGCAGTTCAACGGCTTCGATGTCGACATGGCGGAGGCGCTCGGCAAGGCGCTCGGCGTCAAGGTCGAATTCGTGCCGACGGCCTGGCCGAAGCTGATGAAGGATTTCGAGGCCGATCAGTTCGACATCGCCATGGGCGGCGTCTCGGTCACGCTCGACCGGCAGAAGAAGGGCTTCTTCTCCGCGCCGATCATGCGCGAGGGCAAGACGCCGATCGCGCGCTGTGCCGACGTCGGCAAATACCAGAACATCACCGACATCGACAAGAAGGGCACCCGCGTGATCGTCAATCCCGGCGGCACCAACGAGCGCTTCGCGCGTGCCAACATCAAGGAAGCCGACATCACCGTCTTCCCGGACAATACCGTGATCTTCGACGAGATCGCCAAGGGCAATGCCGACCTGATGATGACCGACGCCTCCGAGACGCGCTACCAGCAGAAGCAGCATCAAGGCGTGCTCTGCGCGGTGCATCCCGACAAGCCGTTCGACTTCTCCGAGAAGGCCTATTGGCTCCAGCGCGACATGGCGCTGAAGGCGTTCGTCGACCAATGGCTGCACATTTCCATGCAGGACGGCAGCTACAAGAAGATCTACGCCGCCTGGTTCGATTAGGACCGCGTCCTCCTGTCGCTTGCCCCGGCCAAACTTTGGACCGTCTCCGGTGTTATTGAACCCGCAGCCGCCGGAGCACGACTCATACGGTGACAGTGATCTAGATCACTTTTTGCGATCGAACCGGGGCGTAAGCGTCGGTGCGGGGACCACCTGTTTCAGGAGATGCGAAATGAGGAAGCTGTTGGCCACGGCCGCATTCCTTTTGGCGAGCACCGCTGCGCAGGCGCAGTACACCTTCGACTATGGCGGGCGTACCATCCGCATCGATCCCGACCGCGGCACGGTGCAAATCCCCGGGGTCTACGACAACACCGGCCAGGGCAAGGCGAAGAAAGCCAAGAACGATGCCAAGGGGGCTCCCAAAGCGGACCCGCAGGCACCGCAACAGGCCAAGGCTGACCCGCAGTCGCCTGCCAATCCGGCGCCGGCCCCGGCACCTGTCACGGCACCCCCGGCGGCCGAGCAGGCCGCTGTCCAAGCTCCCGTCCAAGCTCCCGTGGCCGTCGCGCCGCCTGCCCCGCCGGCGCCTCCGGCCACCACGGCTAACAACGCTCCGGCGGAAGACGCGCTGGTGCCGCCGCCTCAGCCGGCCCCAAGTGCTGCCCCGACGGTGGCCGCAGTACCGCCCGCACCACCGCCAGCCCCGGCCGTCGCAGCCGCGCCTCCGGCGCCGTCTCCGCCTCCCGTCCCGGCGCCTGCACCTGCCCCCGTTCAGTCGGCGGCCGTCGCGCCGCCAGCTCCCGCAACCGCGCCCACGCGCGATCTCAATTCGCCGCTCGGCGTCTGGCTCACCGAGGAGAAGGAAGGCAAGGTCCGGATCGAGCAATGCGGCAGCAATCTCTGCGGTTACTCGGTCGATTCGAAATCGAACCAGAATGGCGAGCAGGTTCTGATCAACATGAAGCCCGGCAAGGACCAGAACAAGGACCAGAAATGGTCCGGCCGCATCCTCGATCCGAACTCCGGCTCGACCTACGATTCAACCATCGCGCTGAAGGGCACCGATCGCCTGCGCGTCCAGGGCTGCGCCTTCGGCGGCATGTTCTGCGGCGGCCAGATCTGGACGCGGGTGAACTGACTTCCGGCGACACTCCGACCGAGACAAAGGGCCCGCAATGCGGGCCCTTTTGCTTTCGCCCGCCAAATCGATTGCGGCGTGCGCGACATCACAGAGCCCGTCGCGCGCGTGACAGCCCTCACATCGCCGGTTTCAAGGCCGTGACACGATCCCCGCATGATCAACCCAAGGGGCGTGTCATGAACGGATTTCGCAAGGCTCTCTTCGCCACAATCATTGTCATCGCGTTGCCGGCCGCGCAGGCCAGCGCCAGCACTTTTGACGGCGCATGGAATGTCCGTATCTCGTCGTCGAGCGAGACCTGCGGTAACGGCTCGACCGTCGCAATCGGCATCAACAACGGTCAAATCGCCTCGAGCAGCGCCATGGTGACGGCGTCAGGCCGCGTCGCGGATGCCGGCAGCATCAATGTCACTTTGAGCACCGGCATCAAGCGCGCCGTCGGCTTCGGCCGGCTCAGCGGCACCTCCGGCTCCGGCACCTGGCGCGGCAGCATGTGCACGGGCACGTGGACGGCCGAGCGGATGTAAGTGCGCGTGCCCCGGACGCGGTGCAGCGTGCAACGCTGCTCCGCAGAGCCGGGACCCAGCATTCTTGGTGCGTCCCAAATCTGATGGTGTGGACGGCCCCCTACGGCATCAGTGTGCCAGAATGAGGTTGTCAGAAACTCATTCACAGGAGCCGTCCGTGAGCCAGATTATCCGCATTGGGATGGATACGTCGAAGTATATTTTCCAGCTCCATGGCGTCGATGCGTCGGAGCAAGTCGTGCTGCGCAAGCGGCTTAGCCGCAAAGCGATGCTGGAGTTTTTTGCGAAGCTGCCGCCCACGGTGGTCGTGATCGAGGCTTGTGGGGCGGCTCACCACTTGGCACGGGAGCTCGGCAAGCTGGGACACACGGTCAAGCTGATTGCGCCGCAACTGGTGAAGCCCTACGTGCCGCGGAACAAGAACGACGGACGCGATGCGGAGGGGCTTTGCGAGGCGTCGAGCCGGCCGCGGATGCGATATGTGCCTGTAAAGACGGCGGAGCAGCAGGCCGCACTGATGCTGCTTGGCGTCCGCGAGCAATTGGTCGGGCGTCGCACGCAACTCTCCAACACGATCCGGGGTCATGCGGCGGAGTTCGGTCTGACCGCAGCCCAAGGGCTGGACAAGCTTGCTGCGTTCCTGGCCGCGATCGAGCGGGACGAACGTGTGCCCGTGCTGAGCCGCGAGCTTTTTGTGATGCTTGCTCGGCAATACGACCAGGTGCAGACCGAGCTGAAGGCGATCGAGGCCAAATTGCTGGCTTGGCACCGTGCCAACGCCACAAGCCGGCGCTTGGCGCAGGTCCCTGGGATCGGGCCAGTTACGGCGGCCGCGCTGGTGATGAAGGCGCCTGATCCGCACGCCTTCCGTTCGGGACGATTGTTCGCAGCCTGGCTCGGCCTGACGCCCAAAGACCATTCCACCGCTGGAAAGACCAGGCTCGGCAAGATAACCCGAGCCGGCGACGAGAGATTACGTCAACTTCTTGTGGTCGGGGCGACCGTGGTAGTCAAGCAAGCGACCGGGAAGCACCGTCGTGGATCGCGCTGGCTGCTCGACCTGCTCCAGCGCAAGACGCCGAAGCAGGCAGCCGTGGCGCTGGCCAACAAGACTGCACGCATCGCCTGGAAGCTGATGACGACGGGAGAGGATTATGACAGCGCGCGGTTCGATGCCAAAAGCGATGCCGAAGTGGCCGCCGCCGCGTAGTTGAGAGATTCGGCAGACCGGCGGGTTCGCCCACCGGCCGAACCGGAGCTGCAAGAGCAGAGGAGATGGTGCGATCGATCGTTCCGAGATGCGAGCAAATCCGTGGGACCCAGTGGCCGAACAAGGTCGCCTTTCTGATTGGAACTCGCGTCGCGAAAACCATCTTGGCCCGCGGTTCAACACGCCGCATCAACAGGCCGGACATATGGATGCAAGCGATCCGGTCAAACCTCACAAAGCTCTTGTGCCACGGGGGCCGTCCACATATGGGTCCCGGATCGGCGCCGCATCGCCCTGCGGCGATGCGTCTTGTCCGGGACACCAGACGTTAGCCGACCGCCGCGCCGTATTCCGCGTCGGTCACGGGCTCCAGCCAGGTCGAGAACACGCCGTCGAGCGCTTCCTGCATCGCGATGTGGGTCATGCCGTTGGTCGGCGACCCACCGTGCCAGTGCAGTTCGCCCGGCGGAATCCAGACGGTGTCGCCGGGACGGATTTCGATGACAGGCCCGCCCTTGGACTGGACCCGGCCGACTCCCGAAATCACATAGAGCGTCTGCCCGAGCGGATGGTGATGCCAGTTGGTGCGCGCGCCGGGCTCGAACGAGACGCGCGAACAATTCAGCCGCGCCGGCGCGGGCGCCATGATCACGGGGTCCTGCCACACGGTGCCGGTGAAGTGTTCCCCGGGCGCACGGCGTGTCGGCCGCGTGCCTGCAACAGTGATCTCCATTGGATTTACCTCGCTCTTTCCCGATTACTTCTTGCTTGCGGCGTAGCGCGCCTTGGTCTCGGCGTTCATGGGATAGAGGCCCGGGAGCACCGCACCATTGTTCACCTCGTTGACGATCCAGGCTTCCATCCGCTCCTGCTCGACACCCTCGTTGAGCACGTGATCGAGCATCGCCTGCGGGATCAGCACGCAGCCGTCCTGGTCGGCGACCACGATGTCGTTCGGGAAGACCGCAACGCCGCCGCAACCGATCGGCTCGCCCCAGCCGACGAAGGTCAGGCCGGCAACCGACGGCGGCGCGGCATAGCCGTCGCACCAGACCGGCAGGTTGGTGCCGAGCACGCCCTCGACGTCGCGCACGACACCGTCGGTGACGAGTGCGGTGACGCCGCGCTTCATCATGCGCGCGCACAGGATGTCGCCGAAGATGCCGGCGTCGGTGATGCCCATGGCATCGACCACGGCGATGCAGCCCTCCGGCATCGCCTCGATCGCGGTGCGGGTCGAGATCGGCGACGACCAGGATTCCGGCGTCGCCAGATCCTCGCGCGCCGGCACGAAGCGCAGCGTGAAGGCCGGTCCCACCAGGCGCGGCAGGCCCGGGCGCAGCGGACGCGCGCCGCGCATCCAGATGTTGCGCAGGCCCTTCTTCAGCAGGACCGTTGTGATGGTGGCAGTGGTGATGCCGGCGAGGGTCTTGCGGGCTTCGGGGGACAGCGACATGGAAACAGACGAGCTCCGGATGGGCGGGAAAGAACGCGCGCATCTTGCGGGGTGCGGGCCTTGCGTCAAGGGCCAAGAGGATACCAATCATGCAGGGCCGCAGCGCAGTTATGCGTCGCGATAACAAGGCTTTATCGGCTCCCCCTGCATTAATTTATTGGACTTGCGGGCGCATTTACGCGAAGCAGGAACAAGCGGAGCTCAAGGCCGAGCCCGCGCATCTCCAGAAGCCCGATTTCGACAGCCCATGTCCGCGACGCTTCCCCCGCCCCGCCTTCTGCCCAGTGGCGACAGCGCCGTCACGGTCGAGTTCAGCCGTACCATCGACGACGACGCCAACCAGCGCGTGCTGGCGCTCGACAAGGCGCTCGCAGCAAGCCCGATCGATGGCATCACCGAGTCCGTGCCGACCTATCGCTCGCTGCTGGTGCATTACGATCCCGGCAAGATCGGCTTCGACGCCCTTGGCCAAAAGCTGCTCGCGCTCGCCAGCCAGCCGCTGCCGCCGGCCACCAAGGCGCGCCGCTGGCGTATTCCCGTCGCCTATGGCGGCGAGCATGGCATCGACCTCGAGGACGTCGCGAAGGCGCTGAACACCACGCCCGACGACATCGTCGCGCGCCACGTCGCCGGCGACTACAAGGTCGCCATGATCGGCTTCACGCCGGGCTGGTCCTATCTCAGCGGCCTCGACAAATCCCTGCAAATGTCGCGGCGACAGAATCCGCGGCTGCTGACGCCGGCCGGCACGATCTCGATCGGCGGCATCCAGGCCGGAATCCAGTGCCTGGCGGCCCCGAGCGGCTGGCACCTGCTCGGCCGCACGCCGGTGCGGACCTATCAGCTCCACCGCAATCCGACCTTCCTCACCGAACCCGGCGATCGCGTGACGTTTTTCGCCATCGACCACAAGACGTTCGAGGAACAGGACCGCGCCGCCGAGGCCGGCGAGATCATTGCCGAGCAGGTGGCCGCATGAGCCGGCTCGTGATCGCCAGCATCGGGCCCGCAAGCTCGGTTCAGGACGGCGGACGCCATGGCGCGCAACGCTATGGCCTGACGGTCAGCGGAGCGATGGACCGCCTCTCGCTCGCCGCAGCGAACACGCTTGTCGGCAACGATCCGTTCGCAGCCGCTGTCGAGGTCGGCCCGTTCGGCGCCTCGTTCACCGCCCGCGACGGTGCCGTGCGCGTCGCGATCTCAGGTGCGCCGCGCAAGGCGGACATCGCGGGCAGTCCGGTCGCCATGGACATATCGGTGACGCTGAAAGACGGCGAGACGCTGACGCTGGGTTTTGCTCGCGGCGGTGCGTTCACTTATCTCGCGATCGAAGGCGGGATCAAGGGCGAGCCGGTGTTCGGCAGTCTCGCGGTCAACGCGCGGGCCGGTCTCGGCAGCCCCTACCCGCGCCCGTTGCAGGCCGGCGACGAATTCACCGTCGATGCCGCAAGCGGTGCACCGGACCTGCGCATCGAACTGCCGAAGCCATCGAGCGGTCCGATTCGCGTCCTGCTCGGACCGCAGGACGACGAATTCGACGACGTCAACAAGGCGCTGTTCCTCGACAGCGAGTGGAAGATCTCGGCGACGTCAGATCGCATGGGCTACCGACTGGAAGGTCCCGCGATCAAGCATCTGCATGGCCACAACATCGTCTCCGACGGAACGGTCAACGGAAGCATCCAGGTGCCCGGCAACGGCGCGCCGATCGCGCTGATGATGGACCGCGGCACCTCCGGCGGCTACCCGAAGATCGCGACCGTGATCACGGCCGATGTCGGCCGTCTCGCGCAGACCTCGGCAGGAACGGCGTTCCGCTTCGAGGCGGTCAGCATGGCCGAGGCGCAGGACGAGGCGAGGAAATTTGCGCAGCTGATCCGCAACTTGCCCGATCGCCTGCGCTCCGCCGATACCGTCGCGCTCAACATCGAAGCGCTCAGCGATGCCAATGTCGCGGGCTATGCTGTGAGTGCCGTTGATGCCGGGACCTGGCAGGTCGCGGTGGAACCGTAACGACAAGACGATCAGAGACGGAGAGCACCCCATGAAGACGATCGATCTCAATTGCGATCTCGGCGAAGGTTTTGGCGCGTGGGAGATGGGCAACGATGCCGCCATGATCGACCTGGCGAGCTCGGTCAACGTCGCCTGCGGCTTCCACGCCGGCGATCCCGATATCATGCGCCGGACGGTCGAGCTGGCGAAAGCGCGCGGCGTCTCGGTCGGCGCGCATCCTGGCTATCGCGACCTGCACGGTTTTGGCCGCCATCCGATCTCGGGCCTGAAAGCCTCCGAGATCGAGAACCTCGTCGCCTACCAGATCGGCGCGTTGCAGGCGATCGCGACCGCGGCCGGCCACAAGGTGACGCATGTGAAGGCGCATGGCGCGCTCTCCAACGTCGCCTGCGAGGACGACATGACGGCGAAGGCAATCGCCGCCGGCATCAAGGCGGTCGATCCCAGCCTGATTTTCGTCGTGCTCGCCAATTCGAAACTGGTGAAGGCCGGCGAAGCCGCCAATCTGCCGATGGTGCATGAGGTGTTCGCCGACCGCGCCTATGAGGACGATGGCAATCTCGTCTCGCGCAAGAAGCAAGGCGCGGTGCTGCATGACGCCAAGGCGATCGCCGACCGCGTGGTGCGCATGGTGCAGGACGGCGCGGTGGTCTCGGTCACGGGCAAGGTCATCAAGATGCGCACCGACACGGTGTGCATCCACGGCGATACGCCCGGCGCCGTCGACATCGCGCGCGGCCTGCGGCAGGCCTTGAAGGATGCAGGCATCGAAGTCGCGCCGTTCAAGCGCGGGGCGTGAGGCTTTCAGTCATTCCGGGATGATGCGCAGCATCAGACCCGGAATCTCGAGGTTCCGGGTTCGGCTTCGCCGCCCCGGAACGACAACTTAGAACGGGTGCACCGACAGCGTGCCGAAGACGATCGCGGCGATGACGGCGAAGGCGCTGTACATCGCGGCATGATGCACGCTCGCACCGGTCCGCCGCGAGAGCGAACGCGCGTAGAAGTGCAGCCTGGCTTCCGCCGATAGTTCGCGCATGGTCGATCTCCAACGCCCCATTTGCGGGATTATGAGGGATCGACCGGGGTGGCGAGCAAGAGACCCGCGGAAATAGCGATGCGGGTTCTCTGAAAACCCCGCAACGCAGGAGCAAATTCTCCCTGCCCGCAGGTTCCGAGAATCTTATTCGTTCAAATCCGAGCCAGTTGGAACCGGCTCGGATGACGACAGGACGACAGCTAGTAGACGTCAGCCTGGAACCGGCCCGTCTTCTTGAGCTCGGCGACAAAACTGACGGCTTCGTCGGTCGAGCGCGCCCCGAACTGGGCGACGATATCGACCAGTGCGCGCTCGACATCCTTGGCCATGCGCTTGGCATCGCCGCAGATGTAGAGATGCGCCCCCTCGGCGAGCCACGTCCACAATTCGCGGCCGACCTCGCGCATGCGGTCCTGCACATAGAACTTCTTCTCGCCGTCGCGCGACCAGGCCAGCGACATGCGCGTGAGCAGGCCCGAGGTCTTCATCGCGTTGAGCTCATCCTGGTAGAAGAAGTCGCAATCGCTGCGCTGATGGCCGAAGAACAGCCAGTTCTTGCCGGGCGCACCGGTCGCCTTGCGGTCGAACAGGAAGGCGCGGAACGGCGCAATGCCGGTGCCGGGCCCGACCATGATGATCGGCGTCTTCGGATCCTGTGGCAGGCCGAAATTGTGCGCCTTCTGCACATAGACCTTGAGTTTCTCGCCCTCGGCGATGCGCTCGCCGAGGAAGGTCGAGGCGACGCCGATGCGCTTGCGCTTGCCGATCACGTAGCGCACGGAATCGACCGTCAGCGACAGCCTTCCAGGTGTCGCATTATGCGAGGACGAAATCGAATAGAGCCGCGGCTGCAGCGGCTCCAGCGCCTCCACGAACGCTTCGGGATGCGGCCGCGTGCCCGAGAACTTCTGCAGCGCCGCCATGACGTCGAGCGTGGCGGCGTCGCCATCGGGATCCTCGCCCTGCGCCAGTGCCCGTGCCCTCTCGCGCTGCGCGCCGCCGGTGATGAAGGAGAGCAGTTCGAACAGCGTGTCGGGCGCCGGCGAGAGCGAGACGTCGTCGATCAGCACCTCGCGCAGCGTTTTGCCGTTGACCTTGGTGGTGTGGGAGGCGCCGAGCAACGCGATTACCTGGTCGACGAGACCGAGCTCGTTGCGCGCGAACACGCCAAAACTGTCACCGACGACATAGTCGAGCTTGCTCTCGGAAAGATCGAACTCGACGTGATAGGTTTCCTTCTCCGACTTTCCCTTGTTGAGAAGACGGCGCGACAGGAAGGTCGCCGCAACAGGGTTGTCGCGGGACCGGCCGGGCTCGGCGATCGTCACGGTCACGGCGGGGGCCGCCACCGCATCGACCTTGTCGGACGTCTTGGCCGCCGGCGCCTTGTCCAGCTCTTCGTGCAACGACTTCAGCATCCGCGCGGTTTCCTTGCCGCCGGGGACGCAGAGGTTGAGCCGCGCTTCACTGCGGCTCGCGATCGCCTCCGAATAGTCGTGGCAATTATAGCCGCACTGCCCGCAATCCTGCTGCGCCATCGCCGCCATCATCTTGCGCCGCACGGGACGGCCTTCGGCGAGCTTCATCCGATCGGCGATCGGCATGGTCTGGTCGTGCCAGGGCGCTTCACCGTCATCACCATCACCAGCCTGCATGACAGCGGCGCCCTGCTCCGCCGACAGCGGCGTGGCTGCGTCAGGCGACAGCAACCCGGCAAAGAAGCCGTTCAGCCAGGAGCGTTGCGCGTCGGAGAACGGGGCGCTCGTGGGAATGATGTCGAGTTTCGGCGGAGGGCTGATCTGGTTCATGCGGACACCTGTGCATCGGCAAGCTCGCGCAGCGTTTCGCCGTCATGGCGGCGCGCAAAGGACAGGAAGGTTTCCTCGGGAGACGAGCGATGGGCGATATAGGCCTTGAGCAGCCCTTCGACCGTCTTCGGCGCGTCTTCGGCCTTGAGGTCGTGATAGACCTCCTGCCCGACGTCGGCTTCAGGACCGAAACCGCCGCCGGTGAAGAGATGATAGCCCTCCACCGTGTCCTCCTCGTTTACAGGCACGCGAGCCCCGATCAGGCCGATGTCGCTGATGTAATGCTGGGCACAGGAATGGTGGCAACCGGTGACGTGGATGTTGACCGGCTTGTCCATCTCGACGCGCGGCTCGCACCAGTCGCCGATCTCCGCGGCGTGACGCTTGGTGTTGGAGGCGGCAAAGCGGCAGCCGGCATTGCCGGTGCAGGCGATCAGGCCGGCGCGGATGTGCGAGGCCTCGACCGCAAGCCCGATCTGCTTGATCGCCGCGACGGCAAGCTCGACATTCTCGTCGCGCACCCCTGATATCAGCAGGTTCTGCCAGACGGTCAGACGGACATCGCCGTCGCCGAGGTCCCGCGCCACTTTGGCGAGGCCCCGCATCTGATCACAGCTGATCTTGCCGAGCGTCAGCGACACGCCGATCCAGTTCAAGCCCTCCTGCTTCTGCCTGTGCACGCCGATATGCGCCATACGGTCGGCGGCCGGCCGCGGCGCAAACGCCTCTTCCGGCACACGCGTGAATGGTGTCTTCAGCCGTTCCTCGACCAGCTTGAGAAAGCCGTCATGGCTCATGGCGTCGAGCACGTATTTCAGCCGCGCCTTGTTACGGTTGGTGCGGTCGCCGTGCTCGATGAAGACGCGCACGATGGCGTCCGCAACAGCGGTCGCCTGCTCCGGCTTGACGATAATGCCGGAGTACTTTGCGAAATCCTTGTGACCGGTGATGCCGCCGAGGCCGAGGCGGAACCAGACCCCGGGCTCGACGCCGAAACCGTCCTTCACCTCATACGCCGTGAAAGCGATGTCGTTGGTCTCCTCGAGCACGGCGATCCTGCCGGCACCGTCGAAGGCGACGTTGAACTTGCGCGGCAAGCCATACAACGAGCGATCGTTCAGGATGTGGTAGTGCCACTCGCGCGCATAAGGCCGTGTGTCGATCAGCTCCTGCGGATCGATACCCGCCGTCGGCGTTCCCGTCACGTTGCGGATGTTGTCCGCGCCGGAGCCGCGCGAACACAGGCCGAGGTCCTGAATGCCCTCGATCAGCTTCACGGCGTTCTTCGGCGGGATCTCGCGAAGCTGAAGATTGGCGCGCGTCGTGACGTGGCTATAGGGCCCGCACGTTTCATCGGCAAGATCGGCAAGGCCGGCCAGCTGCCAATGCTTCATGATGCCGTTCGGAATGCGCAGACGACACATGTAGGAGTCCTGCGTCGGCGCGACATAGAAGATCCCGTAATATCGCCAGCGGAAATTGTCCGCCGGGCTCGGCGGCGCATTATCGAGCGCCTGCTGGCGCAGACGCGGATAGGCATCGAAGGGATGCTCGTCGCGCTTGACCTTCTCCTGGTCGGCGAGCTTCTTGCCCGCGGCGATGACCTTGTCCTGCGCCTTGATGTGCACGGCATCGGGACCGGTGGGCTCGGCGTTCGCCTTGCCGGCGCCGCCGCCGAGACCGCGACCGACGCGGCTGATCTGCAGACCGGTCGTGAAGCCTTCGAGATAGCGTTTCTGGTCGTCGGTAAAGTCGACTGAGACGGTGTCGAGTTTCATGGTCAGTAACGAAGCTCCTGCGGCCACCTAGGTGGTATCGACGGAAAGTGCACGACCCGCGAGGAGCTCGGCTGGCTCGAAAGCCGGCTGTGCGCCCAACGGTCCGATCAGCTTCGTTGCTGGGGACTGGCGCAGCAGGCATCTGTGACAGGCTGGCCGCACTGCAACATTCAAGTTGCGTGCCAGCTTCGATGAAATGAAAATGTGTGTAGGATCAAGCAATTAAGAGCGCAAAGGGAACTCAGGGTTCTGGAGCTCTTCCGAAATTCGAGCAGTCGGCCTAAAATTTAGACTCGGATCTCCAGCGCTCAAAAACGATGCAGGCCCGAATCACACCTTCCAGCGGCCCACCTCGAAGGCTTCGAGATGCCCCCGAATATTGGCGGGATCAAAGGCGGGGCCGGCGAATGCGCCGAATGCCGCGGGGGCTTGGGCGGGCGGCCGGCGGCCGAGAGCGCCGTCGTAGAGATCGGGCCTGAACACGGCCATCGCCGTCTTGACGCCGTCGGGCGTCAGCGTCGTCTGCCCCCAGCGCACCATCTGCGCATAGAGCCAGGCGGCCTGGACCGGATCGGGGCGCCCTGCTTCCTCGCGTCCCACCAGAAGGTAGCTGCCGCTCTCGCGAAAGGTGCCGTCCGGCGAAACCTTGAGGCGTCCCGTGAGGGTGCGCTGAATGACTTCGGCATCGACGCCGATCCGCTCCGGCTGCGCCAGGATCCGCGCCGCTTCGGTCCGGTTTTCCGGGTGCTCGATGAACTCCGCGGCTTTCACGGCCGCGCGCACCAGGCGAGCGACCACGTCGGGATTCTTGTCGGCCCAGACCTGGCGGAGCGCCAGCACCTTCTCCGCCGCATGGGCCAGGATGTCGGAGACGAAATGCAGGATGTGGCCGATCCCGAGATCGACCGCGATCGAATTCCAGGGCGCGCCGACGCAGAACGCATCGACATGCCCATTGGCGAGACTGTCGACCATATAGGGCGGCGGCAGCACCACCAGCCGCACGTCCTCGTCGGGATCGACGCCGGCCGCCGCCATCCAGAACCGCAATTGATAATTGTGGGTCGAGAAGGGGAAGGTCATGCCGAAGTTCAACGGATCGGCGCCCGCTTTGCGCCGCTTGGCGACCACGCGCGCCAACGCTTTTGCCGTGGCGAGCGGATCGAAGCGGTCGCCGTCGATCTCCTCCATCAGCGCGGCATGAAGCGCCGGCGAGACTGTGATCGCGTTACCGTTGATGCCGAGATTGAAGGGCGCCGCGATCGGCACCTTGACGTGGCCGAGACCGAGCGAGGACGCAATCGCGACGGGCGCGAGCAGATGCGCGGCGTCGAACAAGCCGATATTGAGCTTGTCGCGGACGTTGGACCAGGAGACCTCGCGGACCAGTTCGACCTGGAGCCCTTCGGCCGCGGCAAATCCCTTGTCGACGGCAACGATCAGCGCCGCGGCATCGACCAGCGGAATGAACCCGATGCGGAGGGGAACGGTCATTTCAGCATCTCCGACGCGGTGATGATCGACTGGGCGATCTCGCCGATTTTCTTCTTCTCGCGCATCGCGGTGGAGCGCAGCAGCACATAGGCCTCGTCCTCGGTGAGGCCCTTCACCTTCATCAGGATGCCCTTGGCCTTTTCGATGACCTTGCGATCCTCGAGCTGCGACTTGGTACGCTCCAGTTCCTCCTGGAGCTTTGCGAAGGCATTGAAGCGCGACACGCACAGGTCGAGGATCGGCTTGATGCGCTCCTTCCTCAGCCCGTCGACGATATAGGCGGAGACCCCCGCCTCGACCGAGGCCTGGATCGAGGATGAATCGCTCTGGTCGACGAACATCGCGATCGGCCGCTTCACGGCGCGGCTGACCTGGAACATCGCTTCCAGCACGTCGCGGCTGGGGTTTTCCAGATCAATCAGGATGATGTCAGGGTCGACCGCATAAATACGGGCGAGCAGGCTCTGCATCTCGCTGATATGGACGATCTGCGTGAATCCAGCCTCACGCAACCCTTCTTCGAGGATCGCAGCCCGGATCGGGCTTTCGTCGACGATCACGATTTTGGGCGACTGTTCGGCGCTCATTGCTCACTCACCACCAGCGATTCATCCATAGCATGCCCGCCGGCCATGCAAAGGGTTGTAATTATGGGCAATTGGGACTAGCTCAACCCTGTCAATCAGGCAGATTTGGATATGGATCAGACGGCTGCGCCCAAGGTCAGCTTCGTGTCGCTCGGGTGCCCCAAGGCATTGGTGGATTCCGAGCGCATCATCACGCGTCTGCGCGCCGAGGGCTACGAGCTCGCCCGCAAGCATGACGGGGCTGACATCGTCATCGTCAACACCTGCGGCTTCCTCGACAGCGCCAAGCAGGAATCGCTCTCGGCCATCGGCGAGGCCATGGCCGAGAACGGCAAGGTGATCGTAACAGGTTGCATGGGCGCGGAACCCGAGCAGATCGAGCAGGCCTATCCCGGCGTGCTCTCTATCACCGGCCCGCAGCAATACGAGAGCGTGCTGGACGCCGTGCATCGCGCGCTGCCGCCCGCCCACAATCCGCATCTCGATCTGGTGCCGCCGCAAGGCATCAAGCTGACGCCGCGGCACTACGCCTATTTGAAAATCTCCGAGGGCTGCAACAACCGCTGCACCTTCTGCATCATTCCGAAACTGCGCGGCGACCTCGTCTCGCGACCGGCCAACGACGTGCTGCGTGAGGCCGAGCGCCTGGTCGGCGCCGGCGTCAAGGAGCTGCTGGTCATCTCGCAGGACACCTCGGCCTACGGCATCGATCTCAAATACGCCGAGAGCCCGTGGAGGGATCGCCAGGTCCGGGCCAAATTCATCGACCTCGCGCGCGAGCTCGGCGAACTCGGGGCCTGGGTGCGGCTGCAATATGTCTACCCCTACCCGCATGTCGACGAGGTCATCGCGCTGATGAACGAGGGCAAGGTGCTGCCCTATCTCGACATCCCGTTCCAGCACGCAAGCCCCGAAGTGCTGAAGGCGATGAAGCGTCCGGCGGCGCAGGACAAGACGCTGGCGCGCATCAAGCGCTGGCGCGAGCAATGTCCCGATCTCGCTTTGCGCTCGACCTTCATCGTCGGCTTCCCCGGCGAAACCGATGCCGATTTCGCGTATCTGCTCGACTGGCTCGACGAAGCAGAGATCGATCGGCTCGGCTGCTTCAAATACGAGCCGGTCGCCGGCGCCACCGCGAACGCGATCGAGAATCCCGTGCCGGAAGAGATCAAGCAGGAGCGCTACAACGCGCTGATGGCGCGCCAGCAGAAGATTTCCGCGCGCAGGCTGAAGCGCAAGGTCGGCACGCGGCAGCAGATCATCATCGACGAGGTCGGCCCGACCGTCTCGAAGGGCCGCTCCAAGGCCGATGCGCCCGAGATCGACGGCGCCGTCTACCTGTCGAGCCGCCGCCCCTTACGCGTTGGCGAGATCGTCACCGCGAAGATCGAACGCGCCGACCAATATGACCTGCACGGCAGCGTCGCAGGCTTCTGAGATTCCGGCCGCGGCACGCCGGCAAGACCGGCGCGCCTCAGGCATTCCACCCGCCGGCGTTCAGGCTGGGCGTGCCGAACTACGAGGTCATGTCGCTTCTCCGGACGCCTGCTGTTCGTCACGTGCGGCGAACACCTCCTTGGCTGCGAACAGCCCGTTCAGCGCCGCCGGGAAGCCCGCATAGACGGCCATCTGCATGATGATCTCCACGATCTCGTCGCGAGACAGCCCGACGTTCAGACCCGCCTCGAGATGCACCTTGAGCTGAGGCGCGGCATTTCCGAGCGCCGTCAGCGCCGCGATCGTGGCGATCTCACGATCGCGCAGGCCGAGGTCCGGGCGGCAGTAAATGTCGCCGAACGGAAACTCGATCACGTATCGTGCGAAATCCGGAGCGATGTCAGCGAGTGAAGCGACGACCTTTTCGCCGGCACTGCCGTCAATGCGTGACAGGGCCCGCTGGCCGCGATCGAAGCGGCTTTCGTCTTGTGTCTGGGCGTGCGTCATTTTCCTTCGTCCTCTGTTCGTCGCTGGCATAGCCGGCGATCTTGGTATCAAGGACGAGCAGGCATTCCTGGAGTTCGGCGATCTGCGTGCGCACCTGTTCGCGGTGGACTTCCAGCATCTGCCGCCGGCTTGTGCCGGTAGCGTCGCCTTCGTCACGAAGCGCTGCGTAACGCAACATGTCCCGGATCGGCATCCCGGTGGTCTTGAGCCGACCAAGGAATGCGATCCATGTGAGGATCGATGCGTCAAAGTCACGCTGGCCGGAGCGATCCCGGTCAGCGTAGGGCAGCAGCCCGATGCGCTCATAGTAACGCAGCGTGTGCGTCGACAGGCCGGTCCGTTTTGCGAGGTCGCCGATCTTCATGTGTGCCCGTTCTCGTACTGACGCACATACAGATACCCCTTCGAGCGCGCTCTAAGTCAAGGGGGATCGAAAGGGCCGTTCCCGCGAGGTCATGGTGGCGCGACAGCGGAGGTCGCGAGATTCCGAGCTTCAGGATCCCGCCAGCCATTTCGGTACCCAGCGCTCCGGCCGCGGCGCGCGGGCAAGATCGGCTTGCGCCTCCGACAGCTTCGCAGGCTCGCCGTCGATGCTCGGGCGCACATCGTACTCGAAGTTCGGCATGACGCGCCCGTCGGCATAGAGGCCGAATTTCATCGCGTACCACAGCCCGAGCTCGGGCTGCGCGCGGCGCATCTCCTCACGCAGATCGCGCAGCAGGGATTCAATCGAGGCGGCTTCCTCGAACGGCTGCGGCCCGCGCGACAGGACGCGCGCCTCGTACTGCTTGCCGACGATCGCGATCTCGAAATTCGTCTTGTCCCAGGGCTTCTTGCCCTTCGGCAGATGCGCGGCGAGGCGCCAGCCGAGTTCGGCCATCAAGCGATGATTGGCCCAATAGTCTTCGCGATCACGGCTCCATTTTTCCACGAAGCCGCGAAAGTCGGGCAGCTCCGACGGATCGTCATCGGGCGCCGCCATCTCCCCGCTCAGCCGTCCGGTGAGCCATTGCGCGAGCTCGACCGTCTGGCATTCGACATCGTCATGCGGCTTGAGATCGCTCCAGGCCTTGTCGAACTGTTGCGACGTCAACTTCGCGAGCAGGCCGTCGAGACTGGGCGCCAGCAGCTCGTAGTCGCCCTCGGACCCAAGCCCCACGATCGGCGGATTGTCGCGGTCGAGACCCGCGCCATACCAGCCGCCAACAGCCGAGCCATCCGGCAGCCGCATGAACAGCGAAAACCTGTCGCGCAATGGACTACCGTCGACAATCGGAGCGTGATCGGAGAATTGGCCTTGCAAGGAAAAGCAGCCGACGCTGCCCCAGGGGCGCCCGTTCAGCCACCCGGCGAAGTCGACCAGGAGCGACGGTGCCTCGACACCCGGCGGAAACGCGCCGCGAATGCTGTCGAGGTCGATCGGATAAGGCGTCTCGGACAAGGCTTTAAACTATCTGGTTGGTCCCGCCCCTCTTGGTCTGAACCGTCATGCGGTCGGTTCGAACCAATTCGCGTCCTGTGATCACAAACGCGCTAGAGACGTAATGGTTTCCAGGCACGCATCTCTCTCCTGCCCATGCACGCTGGGCGGGTGGTCTGTAAAGCGCCCGCTTGACAAGCCGCACCATTCGCCTGTATTGCCGCGCCCCATGATCAACGCTCGGACCCATCAGCGCACCGAAATGCTCCGCCGTCGCTTCCCCGACGATGAGAGGGTGCGCTATGTCCGACGACGCCGCTGAAGCACTGAATTCAGCGTCAGTTTTCGAAAAGGCCGCACCCGCAAGGTGCGGCCTTTTTGCTTTTCGCGCGCCCTTTTCCCCCGCCTCCAGAGGAGTTCGACATGACCAGCGCCACCCATCCGTATGACGCATTGATGGACATCACCGCCCGGCCCAAGGCCGTGTTCGTCCGCGGCGCCGGCTCCTACCTCTGGGATGACAGCCGCAAGCGCTATCTCGATTTCGTGCAGGGCTGGGCCGTCAACTGCCTCGGCCACTCCCCGCCCGCAATCGCCGACGCGCTTGCCGCGCAGGCCAAGCGGCTGCTGACGCCAAGCCCGGCCTTCTACAACGAACCGAGCTTGAAGCTCGCTGAGCAGCTTGTCGCAAACAGCGCGTTCGACCAGGTGTTCTTCGCCAATTCCGGTGCGGAAGCCAACGAGGGCGCGATCAAGCTCGCGCGCAAATATGGCGGCATCCACAGAGGCGGCGCGTTCGAGATCATCAGCTTCGAAGGCGGCTTTCACGGGCGCACCTTGGCGACGATGTCGGCCTCGGGCAAGAAGGCCTTTGAGCCGCTGTTCGAGCCGAAGGTCGCCGGCTTCAAGAAGGCGAAACTCAACGACATTGCTTCAGTCAAAAAGCTGATCAACGACAACACCGTCGCTGTGATGCTCGAGCCGATCCAGGGTGAATCAGGCGTATGGCCGGCGACCGATCAGTTCTTGCAGGAGTTGCGCGCCCTCACCGACGCGCACGGCCTCCTCCTGATCTTCGACGAGATCCAGACCGGCATGGGCCGGACCGGCAAGCTCTTCCACTACGAGCACACCGGCGTCGCGCCCGATATCATGACGCTCGGCAAGGGCATCGGCGGCGGCGTGCCGCTCGCGGCGCTGCTCGCGACCGAACGCGCGGCCTGCTTCGAGCACGGTGACCAGGGCGGCACGTTCAACGGCAACCCGATCATGTGCGCGGTGGGGCTCGCGGTGCTCGACGAAGTCAGCAAGCCGGACTTCCTGAAGACGGCGACCGAAACCGGGCTGCTGCTCGAAAGCGAATTGCAGAAGGTCTCGGCGCGGCACGGGCTCGGCGAAGTGCGAGGCCGCGGGCTCCTGCTGGCGCTCGACCTCAAGCTGCCGATCGCACCCGGCATCGTCGCGCAGGCTTTCGAGGCCGGCGTGCTCCTCAACGCGCCGCAGGTCGACACGCTGCGCTTCATGCCGGCGCTGAACGTCACGCGGGCCGAGATCGCCGAGATGATCGATTGTCTGGACGGGATTTTGACCAGGGCAGGCGCGGCACGGCGCGTGGCGTGACGCGTTCGTCATTGCGAGGAGCGAAGCGACGAAGCAATCCAGACTGCCTCGACGGAAAGAGTCTGGATTGCTTCGCTTCGCTCGCAATGACGGTGAGTTACGGCTTCAGGATCGACGCGCCGGTGGTCTTGCGGCTTTCGAGATCGATATGCGCCTTGGCGGCGTCCTTGAGCGCGTAGGCATGGTTGATCGGCACGTGCAGCTTGCCGTTGATCACGGCGGCGAACAGCGTGTCGGCGCCTTCCAGCAACTCCTTGCGGGTGCCGATGTAGTCGTTGAGCTTGGGCCGGGTCGCAAACAGCGAGCCGTGAGTGTTGAGCTCGGCGATCGAGAATGGCGGCACCGGGCCCGAGGCATTGCCGAAGGAGACGAACATCCCGCGCGGCTTCAGGCAGGACAGCGAGCCCGGGAACGTCGCCTTGCCGACGCCGTCATAGACCACATCGCAACCCTCGTTGCGGCTGATCTGTTTGACGCGCGCGACGAAGTCTTCCTCGTTGTAGAGGATGACATGGTCGCAGCCATTGGCCTCGGCAAGCGCAGCCTTCTCGCGCGAGCCGACGGTGCCGATGACGTGGGCACCCATTGCCCTCGCCCATTGGCAGGCGAGCAGGCCGATGCCGCCGGCCGCGGCATGGATCAGCACGCGATGATGCGGCTCGACCTTGAAGGTCTTGTGCAGGAGATACCAGACCGTCAACCCCTTCAGCATCAGCACGGCGCCCTGCTCGTAGGTGATGTGGTCGGGCAGCTTGACCAGCCGCTCCCAGGGGATGTTGCGCTCCCCGGTATAGGCGCCGAGATTGTGGTAGTAGGCGACGCGGTCGCCCGGATGGAAATTCGTCACGCCCGGCCCGACTGCGAGAACCTCGCCCGAGGCCTCGTTGCCGGCGATGAAGGGCAGCCCCGGCGCCTTGTAGAGGCCGGTGCGGTAATAGACGTCGATGAAATTCAGGCCGACGGCATGCTGGCGGATGCGCACCTCGCCGGGCCCGGGCGCCGGAACATCGACGCTCTCATAGACCAGGGCTTCGGGGCCTCCGACCTTGTGCACACGGACGGCTTTGGTCATCACCTGACCTCCTCTTCTCGCGGGCCAGCGAAAGACATCGCGCCCGCCTTGTCAACTCGACGCCGGCTGGAACGCCTAGACCGACCGCTTGCGGGTGTTCCTGCGGTTGCGTTTCGCCAGCACGTTGAAGAACTCGACCGCCGCCGAGAACGCAATCGCGAAATAGATGTAGCCGCGCGGGATGTGGAATTGGAATCCGTCCGCAACCAGCGCGACGCCGATCAGCACCAGGAAGGCCAGCGCCAGCATTTTCGTTGTCGGGTGCTCCGCGACGAATCGCGACACCGGCCCGGCCGAAATGTACATGATCAGGCAGGCGATCACGACGGCCGCGATCATGATCTCGATGTCCTGCGCCATGCCGATCGCCGTGATGATCGAGTCCAGCGAGAATACGATGTCGATGATCACGATCTGGACGATGACCCAGAAGAAAGCGTTACGAGGGGACTTCGCGTCGCCCGCGCCCTCGTCGGCTTCGACCTCGCCATGGATCTCGTGCGTCGCCTTCGCGATCAGGAACAGGCCGCCGCCGATCAGGATGAGGTCGCGCCAGGAGAAGCCGTAACCCGAAAACGAAAACACCGGCGCGGTCAGGCCGATCAGCCAGACCAGGACGCTGAGCAGGATGATGCGGAAGATCAACGCCAGCGCGAGCCCGATCTGGCGGGCGCGGTGCGCCTGCTTCTCGGGAATGCGCGAGACGATCACCGACAGGAAGATGACGTTGTCGATGCCGAGCACGATCTCGAGCGCGGTCAAAGTGAGGAGCGCGGCCCAGGCTTCGGGGCTGGTCAACAGGTGCATCATGCGAAGGATCTTGTCAGCCGTATCAATGCGTCGCTGAAGCTGATCCAGAGCGCGATCGCGCAGAGCGCGACAGTCACGCCGGTGCCGACGCGAAAGTCCATCTGCAGCGTGTAGAAGGAGAGCAGAGCCCAGATGGCAATCAGCGTCATCGTCAGCCAGCGCAGCCGCACGACGCGCACCGGATGCAGCACGTGGAACGGCACGAAGGTCAGCACCACCAGGGCCGCTACCAGCAGTGTCGACAGCAGCGGCGGCCAGTGCAGCAGGAACAGGTAGAACGCCGCCGCATTCCACAGCGCCGGAAAACCGCGAAAATGATTATCGTCCGCCTTCATGCGCAGATCGGCGAAATATAATGCGCTGGTGACGATGATGGCGACGCCGAGCAAGGGAGCCGCGACCGGCAGCAGCAAGCCGCTGGCCACGATCGCATAGGCCGGCACAAAGACGTAGGTGACGAAATCGACCACGAGATCGAGCACGTCGCCCGACCAGTTCGGCTGCACGTCCTTGACGTTGAGCCGGCGCGCGATCGGCCCGTCGATCGCGTCGATGATGAGGGCGACGCCCAGCCACTGAAACATCGCCGCCCAGTGCTCGCGCACGGCCTCAAGCATCGCCAGCAGCGCGATCGCCGCACCGAACGCGGTGAAGATATGCACCGAGAAGGCAGCGGCGCGGATCGCGGGCCTGGGCTTCAGGGAATCCTCTTGGCTGTCCATGGCTTCTGCTATCAGAATGACACCGGTTTGCACATAAGCCATTGCGGCGTCCGGTCGCACAATTCGTCATAAAATCAGGGAAATATCAGCGGGCTTGAATTTGCTGCGGGGCGTGTCCAATGTCGTTCCATGACAGATGCATCGACACTCTTTGACGCGGCCGTGATCGGCGGCGGACCGGCGGGACTTAGCGCGGCCATCGCATTGGCGCAGGCGGGCGCACGGACCGCGCTGGTGGCGCGTCGCGTGCCCTATGCCGACAATCGCACTACGGCGCTACTCGGTGCCTCCGTCGATCTGCTGGAGAGCCTCGACGTCTGGCCGCGCTGCAAGGACAAGGCGGCCGCGCTCGAAATCATGCGGCTCGTCGACGACACCGGCCGGCTGTTTCGCAGCCCGGAGGTCCGGTTCTCCTGCCACGAAATCGGCCTCGATGCCTTCGGCTACAACATCGACAACCGCTCGCTGATGCTGGCGCTGGAAGCGCGCGCGGCCGAACTGCCCCAGGTCGTCCGTTTCGATGACGAGGCCGAAACTGTGATCATCGAAGCCGATGACGTCGCCATCCGCACCGCCGCTGCGCAATTCCTCTCGGCCCGCCTCGTGGTCGGCGCCGACGGCCGGCATTCGCTGTGCCGCGAAGCCTCCGGCATCGCGGTGACGCGGCGCGAGCTGACCCAGACGGCGCTGACCTTCAATGTCGGCCACGCGCGGCCCCATCGCAACGTCTCGACCGAGTTCCACACGCCGCATGGCCCTTGCGTGTTCGTGCCCCTGCCCGGCGATCGCTCCAGCGTCGTCTGGGTCTCGGCGCCTGCGGACGCCGAGCGGCTTCGCGGCCTGAGCGATGAGGAATTGTCCGCCGCGATCGAGAAGCAGTCGCATTCGATCCTCGGACGGATGACGGTCGAGCCGGGCCGCCATCTGTTCCCGCTGGCGATCGAGCGTCCAAAATCCTTTGGCCGCGACCGCATCGCGCTGGTCGGCGAAGCCGCCCATGTGGTTCCCCCCATCGGCGCCCAGGGTCTCAATCTCGGCCTGCGCGATGCCGCCGACATTGCGAGGCTTGCAGGCGAGGCCATCGCGTCAGGCCAGGATCCTGGCGCAGCAGACGTGCTCAAGCGTTACGACCGGGCCCGGCGTCCGGACATCCTGAGCCGGACCTTTGCGATCGACATCGCCAACCGCTCGCTGCTCAACGATTTCCTCCCGCTGCAGCCGGTCCGCGCGGTCGGCATGCACCTGCTCGGCGCGATCGGCCCGCTCCGGCGTTTTGCAATGCGCGAGGGGCTCACGCCGACTTGGCGGAAGTAACCGCCGCTCAAGGAAACGCCAACCGGCCAGTCTGGATCGCCCACATCACGCTGGTCAGCGTAACCACGGACGCAAAGGTCCCGAGCAACACCGCGACGGAGGCAGACTCGATCCAGGCGTCGTTCTGCCGGGCGATGACGAACACGTTCAGCGCCGGCGGCAGCGAGGCCATCAGCACGGCGGTCGCGGCCCAGGGCTGCGCGAACGGGCCGAACGCCAGCATCAGGCCGAACGCTGCGAGCGGATGGACCAGGAGCTTGATCGCGATCACGCCCGGCACCTCCCACGGGACCCGATCGAACGGACGGAGCGCCACGGTCACGCCGAGCACGAACAGCGCGGTCGGGGCGGCTGCGTTCTGGAGGAACGTGATGGTGCGATCGAGCGCGACCGGCATCTCGACATGCAGCGATGCGAAGGCCGCGCCGAAACAGGCCGACATGATCAGCGGGTTGAGCACGATCTGCTTCAGCACGACGCCGAAGGCATGCACGATCGAGGGATGATCGCGGTCGGAAAGCTCGATCAGCAGCGGCACGATCGTGAACAGGAAGATGCTGTCGCAGCAGAAGATCAGCGCAGTCGGCGCCGAGGCCTTCGGCCCGAGCACGGCAAGCGCCAGCCCCGGTCCCATGTAGCCGATATTGCCGTAGCCGCCGGAGAGCCCGGCGAGCGTCGCCTCGCGCAGCGTCAGCCCGCCGAGAACCTTGCCGACGACCAGCGCGAGTGTGAACGCCGCAACGGTCGACAGCGTGGTCGCGACCAGGAATGGCGGGTTGTTCAATTCCGAGAACGGCGTCTTCGACATGATCGCAAACAGCAGCGCCGGCAGCGACACATAGAGCAGGAAGAAGTTCATCCAGGCGAGGCCCGATTCCGGCAGCGATTTGACCTTGCCACAGGCGAATCCAACGAAGATCAAGCCGAAATAAGGTAGAGCCAGATTGAGGATATCGACCATTGATGAAGCGTTTTCTGAAGATTGGGGGGTTATCTGCCCCGCAACCGCGGGTTAATTCCAGATCAGGGCACTAGCATCGGCCACAATCCTGGTCTATCGACGGGGAATGATTAAAGCGCGGACCGCCAAATTCCAGATCGGACAGGTCGTGCGCCACCGGATCTTCTCGTTCCGGGGCGTGATCTTCGACATCGATCCGGAATTCAACAACACCGAGGAGTGGTGGCTGTCGATCCCCGAGGAGGTGCGGCCCCACAAGGACCAGCCGTTCTATCACCTGCTCGCGGAGAACTCGGAATCGGAATACGTCGCCTATGTCTCCGAGCAGAATCTCGTGCCGGACGATTCCGGCGAGCCCGTCCGGCATTCCCAGGTCGCCGAGATCTTCGTCAAGGACAAGACCGGCGGCTATCGCCCGCGCAATCCGTCGCTGAACTGAGTTTTCGCAGCCATCAACTGGCCAGCAAAAAAGGCGCTCGAAACCGAGCGCCTTTTTCATGTCCGGGATCGGGCCCCGATTACTTCTGGCCGGCGGGCGGCGTGCCCTGCTGCTCGAGCTTCTTGCGCTGCTCGTCAGCCTTCTTCTGAAGCTCTTCCTGAAGCTTCTTCTGGGTTTCCTCGAACACCTTCGGATCCGTCGGCGGACCGTCATAGGCCTTCTGGAATTCGCCGGCGAGCGGCAGCGGCAGGGTCAGCGGTGCGCCGTTGGCATTGATCGCCTGAACAACGAGGTTCTGGCCCTTCTTCATGTTGTTGATGAACTCGGGCGTGGCCTCGTAGTCGGACATGCAACCGTTCTGGAAGCAGATCACATACGGGCTCTGCAACGGCGGATTGTTGTCCACGATGATGCGGGTACCGTGCACCAGCTGCATGCCGAGCGGCAGCGTCACGCGCAGGATCTTCTTCGGCTCGCCTTCCGGCTCGATGATGACGGCCGCAATGACCGGCTGGCCCGACTCGATACGGCCGTCCTTGCCGGTGAAGCAGACCTGCTTGGCATTGGCGTCCTGGCCCTTGAGGCAGAACTTGGTCCAGGGGGCATAGATCAGCTGGATCTGCTGATCCGCCGGCTGGGCCGCGCCCTGCTGCGCCGGAGCGCCTTGGGCGGGAGCCGGCTGGGCGGGTGCCTGAGCGGCCGGGGCCGGCGCCTTTGGGGCGGCCTTCGGAGCGGCCTTCGGAGCCGCCTTGGGCGCGGGCGCACCCGGAGCGGGAGCCTGGGCCTCGGCGGCAAACGGGACGGCCAACGCCGTCGCCGTCAACAGGGCGAGAAGTCGCCCGCGCGGCCGGACGGACGCGGCCAAGTAACGGAAATTCATTGCGGAAAACCCTTTCTGAACGGGAAGCGCCCGAACCGCTTCGACGCACCGAGCCTGGCCACGTTGGGCGCGGCTCTCTCCCCGTCAAATGAGGCGGATAAGTGACGGCTCGGCGCTCGTGCGCGATTGCCCGCCTTCTTAACGTGGCCGACGAAAAGATCAATGCCGACAAGCGTCTTTGGCCGCGCGCCGGCGTACGCCCCGGGGAAAATCCCTGTGATAGGATTCAGGCCTGCGGTCCTCGAATCAACGTGTGCAGATGTTCATGTTCCAGCGCCTTCTCGAGGGCCGTCCTGAAGGTCTTTGCGTCCGCCTTCGTATCCTGGCTTTCGCCTTGGGGCTCCCGTTCGCCTTTGGGCTCCCGGTCAGCGGCGCAGGGGCCGAGGAAGCCCACGCCATCGCCATGCACGGCAAGCCGGCGATGCCTGCCGATTTCACCCACATGCCTTACGTCAATTCTGACGCCCCCAAGGGCGGCCGGTTGACCTGGGGCGTTCTCGGCACCTTCGACAGCCTCAATCCCTTCATCGTCAAGGGACTGGCCGTGCAGCAGATGCGGAACTACGTGGTCGAGAGCCTGCTCGCGCGCGGCAATGACGAGCCGTTCACGCTCTACGGCCTGCTCGCCAGATCGGTCGAGACCGATGACGCGCGCAGCTTTGTCACGTTTCACGTCGATCCCCGCGCCCGCTTCTCCGACGGCAAGCCGGTCCGCGCCGAGGACGTGCTGTTCTCCTGGCAGTTGCTGCGCGACCACGGCCGCCCCAACCACCGGCAATATTACAGCAAGGTCGCAAGCGCCGAGGCGCCGGATCCCCTCACCGTCCGCTTCGACCTTGCGGGAGCCAATGACCGCGAACTGCCGCTGATCCTCGGCCTGATGCCGATCCTGCCGAAACACGCCGTCGACGTCGCGGCTTTCGAGGAGACGACGCTGACGGCCCCGGTCGGCTCCGGCCCCTACCGCGTCACCGCGGTGAGGCCCGGTGCCAGCGTGACGCTCACCCGCAATCCCGACTATTGGGGCCGTGACCTGCCCATCAATCGCGGGCTCTACAATTTCGACGAGATCAGGCTCGACTATTTTCGCGAGGCCAACGGCCAGTTCGAAGCTTTCAAGCGCGGCCTCTATGATTTCCGCATCGAGCACGAGCCGCTGCGCTGGCACGACGGCTACGACTTTCCCGCGGCGAAGAATGGCGACGTGATCCGCGACACCTTCAAGCCGGGCATGCCGCAACCTTCCGAATTTCTGGTGTTCAACACGAGGCGTCCCATCTTCGCCGACATCCGCGTGCGCCAGGCGCTGACGCTGCTGTTCGATTTCGAGTTGGTCAACCGCAACTACTTCTTCAACCTCTACTCGCGCGTCGCCGGCTATTTTGCCGGCTCGGACCTGTCAGCGTATGGCAAGCCTGCGGATGCTCGCGAGCGCGAGTTGCTCAAGCCGTTCGCCGCGCAGATCCCGCCTGACATCCTGGACGGCAGCTACCGCCTGCCGGTAACCGACGGCTCTGGGCGCGACCGGACCACGCTGCGCGCGGCGCTGAAGCTGTTATCGGAGGCCGGCTACGATCTCGACGGAACCGTGCTGCGCAACCGCGCGACCAAGGCGCCCTTCACCTTCGAGATCCTGGTCACGACCCGCGACCAGGAACGCGTCGCGCTTGCCTTCCAGCGCGACCTCAGGCGCGCCGGCATCGAGCCGAGCGTACGATCGGTCGACCCTGTGCAGTTCGACCAGCGCCGGCTCGCCTACGAATTCGACATGATCCAGAACCGCTGGGACCAGTCGCTGTCGCCCGGCAACGAGCAATATTTCTACTGGGGGAGCGCTGCCGCCGACAATCCGGGCACCCGCAACTACATGGGGGCCAGGGATCCCGCGGTCGATGCGATGATTGCCGCACTGCTGGAAGCCCGTGAACATACGGATTTCGTATCCGCGGTACGGGCGCTCGATCGCGCTTTGATCTCCGGTTTCTATACAATCCCCCTGTTTAACGTATCCGAGCAATGGATCGCGCGCTGGAATCGGATAGAACGGCCAGAGGTCACCTCGCTGTCCGGCTATTTGCCGGAGACCTGGTGGTCGAAGGGGCAGCCGGAAGCTCATCAAGCAAAGTGACGCCGTGAACCAGCCAGCCGTATCGCCGACGCTCGACACGCTGTTTCAGCGCACGCTGATGCGGCAGCCGCACGCGACCGCTCTGCTCGACCCCCTGAACAAGTTCCGCGTGACCGGGCACCAGCCGCGGCGGATGAGCTATGCCGAGGCTGACACGGCCATCGAGGCGCTGTCCGCCTATTTCGTCGAATCGGGCCTGCCGGCCAATTCCGTCATCGCCATCCAGCTGCCGAATACGGTCGAGTTCGTGCTCACCGTTCTCGCCGCCCATCGCGCCGGCCTCGTCGTCGCCGTGCTGCCGCTGCTCTGGCGCCATGCCGAACTGACCGCCGCTCTCAACCGCACCGCGGCGCGCGCCATCGTCACCATGAGCACGGTCGACGGCGTCAGCTATGCCGATCTCGCCATGCACGCGGCCGCGGAGGCCTTCTCGATCCGCCATGTCTGCGGCTTCGGCACCAACCTGCCCGAAGGCATGGCCTCGCTCGACGACGTGCAGGCCCGTCCGCCCGGCACCGCGCGCGCCGTGATTCAGGATGGTCGCAAGGCGGCGATGATCTCCTTCGACGTCACCGCGGAAGGCTTTCGTCCGGTGCCGCGGCCGCATTTCAGCCTGATCGCCGGGGGGCTCGCGATGTCGCTGGAAGCCGACATCAGGCAGGGCGCGACCGTGATGGCGGCGTTCACGCCGATGTCGTTCGCAGGGCTCGCCTCCTCGCTCGCGGTGTGGCTGCTGTGCGGCGGCACGCTGGCGCTGCATCATCCGTTCGAGAACGACGTGCTGGAGCAGCAGGTCAACGCGCACGAATGCGACGTGCTGATCGCACCGGCACAGTTCGCCCAGCGGCTCGGCGATTCCGAACTGGCGGCGCGGATGCCGACCTTGCGCAACGTCATCGGCCTGTGGCGTGCCCCCGAGCAGGTGGCGGCGAGCGAGGCATGGATCGCGCCTCACGCGCCGTTCACTGACGTCTATCTGTTCGGCGAGGCCGGATTGTTCGGCGCCCGGCGTGGCGAGGACGGCATGCCGGTGCCGGTGATGCCGGGACCGCACGGCGCGCCGCGCGAGCAGTCGGGTTCGTCGATCGCCGGCGAGATTCTGCTGACACCGAAGGGCACGCTCGGCCTGCGCGGCCCGATGGTGCCGATCGCGGCCTACGCCCCTCCGCCGCCGGTCGGCGACAGCCTGATCGCGCAGCCGCCACGCGACTATGTCGACACCGGCTATGCCGCACGGCTCGACCGCCCCAGCGGCGCGATCTGCATTACCGCGCCGCCCTCCGGGATCATGGCCGTCGGCGGCTACCGCTTCCTCTCCAACGACCTCCAGGAATGGGCGCGCCGGCTCGGCCAGGGCGCCCTGCTGACCGCGCTGCCCGACCGGCTCTCCGGTCACCGGCTCGCGGGCCGGGCCCAGGACAATGCCCGCGCCCGCGAAGCGCTCAGCGAACTCGGGCTTAACCCCCTGATGGTCGAGGCTTTTCGCGACCGGTCCGGGCCGGGTTGAGGGTCATTTCGACGGTTCCATTGACGCTGCATTAAGGCGGCGGGACTAGATTGCGCGGCACCTGTCGCGTGATCAGAGCTCCTCGATGTCCCAGGCCGGCCCGATCCTGTTTGTGTCCAATGCCGAGCGGCCGGCCTTCATTGCGGCGCTGGACGAGGCGCGATTCTTCCCCGTGATCGACACCAGCTGGGCCGGCGCGGTGCGCGCGGTCGAAGAGGTACAGCCGGCCGCGGTTCTCGCCGCGATGCACACCGGGCACGAGCCGCATCTGGCGCCGCTCGCCAAGAAGATCGCGGAGCAATCGCCTTACCTTCCCTTCGTGGCGCTGGATGCGGCGGGCGCGCTCCCTCACAACGCCCTGCCCTTCTCTTCCTCGCGCGCCGGCCATTCCGAACGCCTGATCGCGCGGCTTCGCGCCGCACTACGGATTCGCACGCTCCATGCCACGGTGCTGCGCCGGCTGCCCGAGGTGAAAGTCGCGCTGCCGGAGGCCGATCCCGTTCGCGATGCCACGGTGCTTCTGATCGGTCGCGGCGCGGCTTACCCCGCGCTTTCCGTTGCGCTCGGCGAGCGCGTCGGCGTCATCGGGGCGCTCTCGATCGAGGCGGCGGCCAAGCATCTCAACACCCGCGATCTCGACGGCGTCGTGCTCGCCGAAGGTTTTACCCCCCGCGTGACCGATGCCTTCCTCACGGTGCTCGCCGAGGACACCCGCTTCCGCAGCCTGCCCGTGATCGTCACTGCGCATCAGTTGACGCAGACCTACGACCTGCCCAATCTCGAGCTGATCCCGGGCGAGCCGGCGAAGGTCGCCGCCAACGCGCTGCCCCTGATCCGCCAGCACGCCATGGAAGCCCAGCTGAGCCGCACGCTGCGCTCGATTGATGCCGGCGGCTGGCTCGATCCGCGCAGCGGCCTGCTCACGGCGGAAGCTTTTGCGCGCGATTTTGCCAAGACGGTCGAGCAGACGCTGGCCCGCGGCGGCGGCCTCTCGGTCGCGCGCTTCGCCTTCGACCCCGGCAATTCCCGCGCCCAGCTCGATGCCGCCCGCATTCTCAGCCGCCTGATGCGGCAGATGGATTTTGGCGTGGCGCAGAAGGACGGCTCGGTCATCGTCGTGTTCGCCGAGACCGACTTCCGCACCGCCCACATGATCGCCCGCCGTCTCTCCGCGGTGATGCGGCACACGTCGAACGGCAAGCACGAGATGCGCAGCGATCCCGTCGTCTCGGTGGATTCGCTGTCGCCATCGGATACGGCAAGGTCGCTGCTGGGACGGCTGTCGGCCGACGCGTCGCGCGCGGCGTCGTAGTCATCCGCCAGCGCCCGCTGCCGTCGGAGCTCGACTGCTCATATATGGAATCGTTGCGTGACCGTTCGCATTCTCATTCGCGGCGGGCGACAGCCGGCGCAAAAAACCCGCGGCCGATAAACGGTCGCGGGTCCAAAGATCCGAAGCTCTGCCAGTACATCCGTGGTCAAAGCAACGTCATTGAGATTGCGGCAGCCTATGCGGCGCGCAGATCTTCAGCAGCAGACTTGCCGGTCCGGCGATCTGCAACGATTTCGAAGGAAACCTTCTGCCCTTCGTTGAGGGTATTCATGCCGGCGCGTTCAACGGCGCTGATATGAACGAAGACATCCTGGCTGCCCTCGTCCGGCTGAATGAATCCGAAGCCCTTTTGGCTGTTAAACCACTTCACAGTTCCCGTCGTCATGGGGATCGTCCTTTAAGATAGATAAACGTTTAGCCGCGCTCAGAAGCGCGGCGTGTGTCGTCGAGATCTGGAGGGAGGGTCGTCAGTCAGGCGCGCTTTTCAGCGGCGAGGCCAAGTCGTTCGGCCGAAACTCGATAGACTGAACGTAGCAACTGTTCGATCATTCCGCAAGTGATCATATGTCGCTGTTCGGGGATCCGGATGCGGCGCGTCGTTTCGCGCCGCGCCGCCTCCGGAAACTTCTACGCCGCCTTCTTGCTCTGCGCGAGCTGCGCCAGCTGGCGCATGATCTCGGTGGTGCCGGCGAGACGCTCTTCCGGCGTCTCCCAGTCCTGCAGGAACACCACCTTCATGTCGGGCCGCACCTTCGCGGCCTGGCCGTGGCTGCGGATGAAGCTCACCAGGCGATCGGGGTGAGCAAAGGAATTGTCGCGGAAGGCGATGACGGCGCCCTTCGGGCCGGCGTCGATCTTGCCGACATTGGCCTGCCGGCAGAACGCCTTGATCGCGGCGACCTTGAACAGATAGCGCACCTCGTCCGGCAGCACGCCGAAACGATCGCGCATCTCGGCGCCGAAGTTCTCGATCTCCTCCTCGCTGTCGAGGTCGGCGAGCCGCCGGTAGAGCGACAGCCGCACCGAGAGATCGCCGACATAGTCCTCCGGTATGAGCACGGGCATGCCGATCGTGATGGTCGGCGACCAGCGATCGGCGGCGGGCTCCGACACGCCAGCCTTGAGGTTGACGATCGCCTCCTCCAGCATCGACTGGTAGAGCTCGAAGCCGACCTCCTTGATATGGCCGGACTGCTGCTCGCCCAGGATGTTGCCGGCGCCGCGGATATCGAGGTCGTGCGAGGCGAGCTGGAAGCCTGCGCCCAGCGTCTCCAGCGATTGCAGCACCGTGAGCCGGCGCTCGGCCTGCGCCGTGATCTTCTGCTGCGCCGGCAGCGTGAACAGCGCATAGGCCCGCAGCTTGGAACGGCCGACGCGGCCACGGAGCTGATAGAGTTGGGCGAGGCCGAACATGTCGGCGCGATGCACGATCAGCGTGTTGGCGTTGGGGATGTCGAGGCCGGATTCCACGATCGTGGTCGACAGCAGGATGTCGAACTTGCCGTCGTAGAACGCGGTCATGATGTCCTCGATCACGGCGGGCGGCATCTGCCCGTGCGCGACCGCGACCTTCATCTCCGGCACGTTCTTGTCGAGGAAGTCCTTGACCTCGGCGAGGTCGTCGATACGCGGCACCACGTAGAACGCCTGGCCGCCGCGATAGCGCTCGCGCAGCAGCGCCTCGCGGATCATCAGCGGATCGTGCGGGGCGACGAAGGTGCGGACCGCGAGGCGGTCGACCGGGGGCGATGCGATGATCGAGAGCTCGCGCACGCCGGTGAGCGCCAATTGAAGCGTGCGCGGGATCGGCGTCGCCGACAGCGTCAGCACGTGCACCTCGGCGCGGAGCTGCTTCAGCCGCTCCTTGTGGGTGACGCCGAAATGCTGCTCCTCGTCGACGATCAGCAGCCCGAGATCGCGGAACTTGATCGACTTGCTGAGCAGCGCGTGGGTGCCGACGACGATATCGACCGCGCCGTCGGTGAGGCCCTTCTTGACCAGATTGAGCTGCTTGGCCGGGACCAGCCGCGAGGCCTGCGCCACCTGCACCGGGAAACCCTTGAAACGCTCGGTGAACGTCTTGTAGTGCTGACGGGCGAGCAGCGTGGTCGGAACCACGACCGCGACCTGCTTGCCTTCGAGCGCCACCGCGAAGGCGGCGCGCAAGGCCACCTCGGTCTTGCCGAAGCCGACGTCGCCGCAGATCAGCCGGTCCATGGGACGGCCGAGCTCGAGGTCCTTCAGCGTGGACTCGATCGCGCCAAGCTGATCCTCGGTCTCGTCATAGGGGAAGCGCGCGCAGAACTCGTCATAGAGGCCCGGCTGCACCGGCAGCTTTGGCGCCTCGTGCAGGTGGCGCTCGGCGGCGATCTTGATCAGCTCGCCCGCGATCTCGCGGATGCGGTTCTTGAGCTTGGCCTTGCGCGTCTGCCAGCCCGAGCCGCCGAGACGATCGAGTTCGACCGAGGTCTGGTCGGAGCCATAGCGCGACAGCAGCTCGATGTTCTCGACCGGCAGGAACAGCTTGGTCTCGGCGGCATAATGCAGCTCGAGGCAGTCATGTGGCGCGCCGGCGACGTCGAGCGTCTGCAAGCCGATGAAGCGGCCGATGCCGTGATCGACGTGAACCACGATGTCGCCGGCGGCGAGGCTCGTCACCTCCGAGATGAAATTGTCGAGCTTGCGGCTCGCCTTGCGCGGCCGGACCAGGCGATCGCCAAGGATATCCTGCTCGCTGATGAGCGCGATCTCGTCGGTCTCGAAACCGCTTTCAAGGCCGAGCACGGCGAGCATGGTCTCGTTGCGCGGGGTCGCCTGCACCGTGCGCCAGCTGTTGACGCTGGTCACAGGCGTGAGCTTGTGATCGCGCAGCATCGAAATCATGCGGTCGCGCGAGCCCTCCGTCCAGAGCGCGATGACCACCTTCTTGCGGCTTGTCAGCAGCCCATGCACATGTGCGACGACGGCTTCGAAGACATTGACCTTATTGTCGTTGCGCTCCGGGGCGAAGTCTCGTCCCTTGCGTGCGCCGGCATCGACCACGCTGGTACCATCGGCAGGCACCGAAAACTGCGTCAGCCGCACCAACGGCATCCCGCTCTCGCGCTTGCCCCACTCCTCCTCGGTCAGATAGAGCCTGTCAGGCGGCAGCGGCTTGTAGATGGCACCGCCGCCCGGATGCTCCATGGCATCGCGGCGGGCCTGGTAATAGTCGAGGATCTGCTTGAAGCGCTCGCGGATGGCGTCCTCGGCCTGCGGCTCGATCGCGACGGCTGCCCCTTGCAGATAGTCGAACAGCGTATCCATGCGGTCCTGGAACAGCGGCAGCCAATGCTCCATGCCGGGATGACGGCGCCCCTCGCTGACGGCCTCGTAGAGCGCATCGTCGCGCTCGGGCGCGCCGAACTCGGCGACATAGCCCATGCGAAAGCGACGGATGGTGTCGGTGACGAGCTGGAATTCGGAGATCGGCACGAGATCGAGCGCGCGCATGTCGAGCAGCGTGCGCTGGGTCTCGGCATCGAAGGTGCGGATCGATTCCAGGCTGTCGCCGAAGAAATCGAAACGGACGGGCTGGTCGAGGCCGGCCGGAAACAGGTCCAGAATGCCGCCGCGCACGGCATATTCGCCGGGCTCGCGCACGGTCGAGGAGCGGTTGTAGCCGTTGTGCTCGAGCCAGGCGATGATGGTGTCCATCGGCACGACGTTGCCCGGCGCGACCGACAGCGCCTGCGCCGCGACGAGCTCGCGCGCCGGCACGCGCTGGACGACGGCGTTCACCGTGGTCAGCACGATCAGCGGCTTGTCGCTGCCGGTCAGTGACGCAAGGCGCGCCAGCGTCGTCAGGCGCTGCGCGAGGACGCCGCCATGGGGCGAGACGCGGTCATAGGGTTGGCAGTCCCAGGCCGGGAAGGTCAGCACGGGCAAATCGGGCGCGAAGAATTGCAGGGCCCGTTCGAGCTGCTGCATCCGCGGCCCGTCGCGGCAGACCACCGCGAGGCTGACAGCCGGCTTCTTCGGCCGCGCCGCGATGGCGCGCGCGAGATCGGAGACGACGAGGCCCTCGGCACCCTCGGCGACATTGGCAAGCGTCAGCGCGCGGCCGGGCGTGAGCAGCTCGGCCGGCGATTTCATCCCCTGCTTCATACGTCGCGGTCCGCGATCGGAAACGCCTTGATGCGCGCAAAAAGCGGGCCGATGATTTCGGCGGCAAGCACCTTGTCGCCGGTGATGGCGGCATAGAGGTCGGGATCGGCCTCTTCGAGCAGGGCCTCGAGCTGCGTCAGCTCGTCTTCGGACAGATTGCCGATCTCGGCATCCGCGAAGCGACCGAGGATCAGGTCCATCTCGCGCGTGCCGCGGTGCCAGCAGCGGAACAGAAGCCGCTTGCGGCGGTCGTCCAGCCCGTTGCTCGATCGTGTCGTTCCCGTCATGTCTCAATTCCAGTCAAACGCCAAAAGCCCGGACGTGCCGGGCCGGGGTGATATAGCCACTCGGGCGGGCCATGTCAGCCCTCGATTTATCATGGCCCGCTGCCGCCGCAGGGGCACGAAAAAACACGTGGATGCCGGGCATAAAGCCGGGCATGACGAGCGAAAACGATCCTAGGTTCGCCTGATGCGCCCCAGCCTGCTCAATCCGCTGTTTGCCCCCGTGACCAGCCTGCCCGGCGTCGGTCCGAAGCAGGACAAGCTGCTGCAATATCTGCTGAGCCGCAATGAGACGCCGCGGCTGGTCGATCTGTTGCTGCATTTGCCGAGCCAGGTCATCGACCGCCGGGCACGGCCGAAGATCCGCGACGCCGTGCAAGGAACCATGGTGACGCTGGAGGTCACCGTCGACCGCCACCGCCCGCCCCCGCCGCGCAATGCGCGCGCGCCCTACCTCGTCTACGCCAGCGACGATACCGGCGACGTCGTGCTGACGTTCTTCCGCGCCAAGCCCGGCTATGTCGAAAAGCTGCTGCCAATTGGGGAGAAGCGCTTCGTCTCCGGCACGCTGCAGATGTACGACGGCATCCCGCAGATCGTGCATCCCGACCGGGTGCTGGACGAGGAGGCGATTTCAAAACTCTCCGGCATCGATCCCGTCTATCCCTTGACCGAAGGCCTTGCGCTCGGCTCGCTGCGCCGCGCGGTCGCGCAGGCGCTGCAGAAGCTGCCGGCGCTGCCGGAATGGATCAGCCCGGAGGTGCTGCGCCGCTGCAGCTTCCCGCCGATCTCGGAGGCGCTCACCCGCATGCATCAGCCGGTCGAGCTCACCGACATTCTGCCCGACCAGCCGTTCTGGTCGCGCCTCGCCTTCGACGAACTCCTCGCCGGGCAACTTGCGCTTGCCCTGATTCGCGCGCAATTGCGGCGCCCGGCCGGTGTGCGCAACGCCGGCGACGGGCAGCTCCGCAACAAGATCATCGATGCCCTGCCCTATGCGCTGACGTCATCCCAGCGCGACGCCGCGGCCGCCATCGCCAATGATCTGCAACAACCCGTGCGCATGTTGCGCCTGCTCCAGGGTGACGTCGGCTCCGGCAAGACCGTGGTCGCGCTGCTCGCCGCCGCTGCGGTCACCGAGGTCGGCAAGCAGGCCGCCCTGATGGCGCCGACCGAAATTCTGGCCCGTCAGCACATCAAGACCATCACGCCGCTCGCCGAGCGCGCGGGCATGCGGGTGGCGATCCTCACCGGCCGCGAAAAGGGCAAGGAGCGGCGGGACCTGCTGGCACAACTCGAAGCCGGCGAGATCGACCTGCTCGTCGGCACCCATGCGCTGATCCAGGACGACGTGATCTTCAAGGATCTCGCCCTCGCCGTCGTCGACGAACAGCATCGTTTTGGTGTGCGCGAGCGGCTGGCGCTGACGTCAAAGGGCGAGGCAGTCGACGTGCTGGTGCTGAGCGCAACGCCGATCCCGCGCACGCTGGTGCTGACTTATTTCGGCGACATGGACATCAGCGAGCTCAGGGAGAAGCCCGCCGGCCGCCAGCCCATCGAAACCCGCACCATATCGATGAGCCGCCTCGGCGAGGTTACCGACAGCATCGGCCGCGCGCTCGAATCCGGCAAGCTGGTCTACTGGATCTGCCCGCTGGTCGAGGAATCGGAGGCCGAGGGTACAGAGCACCTCACCAATGCGACCAAGCGCTTCGAAAGCCTGCAAAAGCGTTTCGGCGAGCGCGTCGGCCTCGTCCACGGCCAGATGAAGGGCACCGAGAAGGACCGCGTGATGGGCCAGTTCGCCGCCCACGAGATCGGCCTGCTGGTCGCGACCACCGTCGTCGAGGTCGGTGTCGACGTGCCGGCGGCGACCATCATGGTGATCGAGAACGCCGAACGCTTTGGCCTCGCCCAACTTCACCAATTGCGCGGCCGCATCGGGCGCGGCTCGGAGGCCTCGACCTGTCTTCTGCTCTACTCCGAGCCGCTCGGCGAGATGTCGAAGGCGCGGCTGAAGGTGATCCGCGAGACCACCGACGGTTTTCGCATCGCCGAGGAAGATCTGAAGCTGCGCGGCGAAGGCGATGTGCTCGGTGTGCGCCAGAGCGGCCTGCCTGGCTACCGCATCGCCCGCTCGGAGGTGCACGGCCAGCTCATCACCCAGGCCCGCGACGAGGCGCTGCGCATCCTCAAGGACGATCCAAAGCTCAAGGGCGAGCGCGGCGAGGCGCTGCGGTGCCTGCTGTATCTCTACGAGCGGGATGAGGCGATCCCGCTGATCGGGGCGGGTTAGCTGGCCGCTCTCTGCCGCCCAATCTCATAAGCCGCCAGATGCGCCCGGGCGAGATCCAGCAAGGGCGTGTCGATATCAAGCGCACGGGCCCGGTTGGCCATATCGCCGAGGATGTGCTCCGCCTCGGTAATCGAGCCGCGCTCGATGTCCCGCAGCATCGAGGCCTTGAGCGGGGAGTCCAGGATCGTGAACAGCTTCCGGTCAAACTCGATGAAAGGCGCTCGCGGCTCGAAACCCGAGGCCGTCGCGACGGCGCAGCATTCGGCGAACAGGCGGAAGATGGATTGCTCGCCGTTCGGCACGGCCAGAATGTCTCCGATGCTTGCACGCATCAGGCAGGTGATGCCGGCGAGCGTCGAGAGCTGGACGAATTTCTCCCACATGTCCTGCATGATCGCTTCGCTGGCGCGCACGTCGATACCGGGCACATGCAGCAGCGTCTCCAGCGCGAGCACGCGCTCGCTCAACGAACCCTGGATCTCGCCGAAGACGATGGTCTGATTGGCCATGAACTGAACGACACGGCCGTCCGCATCGAGCCCGGCACTGACGTTCGCGAGCCCGCCGAGAACCTGAGCGGCGCCGAACCGCGCAGTCAGGGCGTCGACATGTTTCAACCCGTTGAGGATCGGCAAAATCATCGTTTGGGCACCAACCGCCGGGGCAAACTGGGCCATCGCCTCGTCGAGCGAGTAGGATTTCACCCCGACGAGCACGACGTCGAAGGTTTCCTTGAGATGGTTGGCCAGGATGACCTTCGGCTGCACGGCGAAATCGCCGTGCGGGCTCACGACCTGCAATCCATTCCGCCGCAATTGCTCCGCACGCCCGGTCCGCACCAGAAAGGTCACGTCGCCGCCGGCTCGGACCAGGCGCGCTCCGTAATAGCCTCCAAGCGCTCCCGCGCCGATGACGAGCACTCTCATTCGAACTCCCATGTCAAACGCGGCCATTCAGCCATTCCGCACCTGGAACGGCAAGTTGAAATCCAATCTTTCGCCTCGGCGGGTTTCGTGAAACCTTGCGGCGATGCGCCGGATCATCGTCGTGGGCTGTCAGGGCAGCGGAAAGACGAACCTCTCCCGGAATCTCGGGCAAAAGCTCGGGCTGCCGGTGGTGCATCTCGACGTGCTCTACTGGCAGCCGGGCTGGAAGCCGTCCGACAAACCGAGCTTCCGGACACGTGTTGCTGATGCGATCGGGGGCGACGCATGGGTTGTCGACGGCAGCTTCTCGGGGCTTGCCTTCGATCTCACGCTGGCGCGCGCCGATACTCTGGTCGTCATCGACCGCCCGCGCTGGCTCTGCCAGTGGCGCATTCTCCTGCGCTCCGCCCTCGATCGCGACAAGACCCGGCCTGACCTCCCGGAGGGGTGCCCCGAACAGTTCGACTGGACATTGATGCGGGAAGCATGGCGCTACGACGCCGAGCGCGCGCCTGTCATCGAGGCCGAGCGCGTGCAGTATGGTGCTGACGTCCCGGTCGTGCGCTTGAGACGCGATCGGGACATCCAGGGTTTTCTGGAGTCGGTGCACGGCACATGATCGATGGCCGCGACGTGAGACCGGACGATCAGGATTTCTTCTGCGCGATACGCGCGGCGAATGCCTTCATCAGGTCGGTATCCGCCGCCTCGCCTTTCGCGTCGTCAGCGAGATGCTCGAACCAACGCGCAAAGCCTTCGTAAACCTGGCTGGCTGGATGATCGGGGCCGAGAAAGCCGGAAATCTCCCGCATCTCCGCAACCCAGCGATAGGCTTTCGGAATCATGTCCGGCAGCGCGACTTCGAGCCGGGCCAGAACCGCGGGCTGGCTGAGTGCGAGTTCGTCGCGCAGCGCATCCGCAGCCCCCGCTTTCGTTGCCGCGACCACCATCGCCGAGCCGATCCCGACGAGACCCTTGACGATCCCGGCATAGGACATTTTGAGCGCGGACGCGGCACCGACCGGCCCTTCGACGATCCGCACGTCGAGCCCGAAATCCTTCAGCAGGGCGACGTCCTTAGCGTGCTCGCCGGACATGTAGAAGGCCGGGCTCTTGCCGCCGGGCTGGGGCGGGAACCCGATGATGCCGGCATCGACGAACCGCGCCTGTGCCGAGCCGATGATCTCCTCGATCCTCATCACGGTATCGACGTTGACGGCATTGCAATCGACCACGACCGGCTTCTTCTCGCGCCGGACGATCAGCCCGGCAAGCCGCTCGGCGAGCGCCACGGCTTCGCCCGGCGGCACGATCGAGAGGATGATGTCGGCGTCCGCGATCGCGTCGTCCTCGGCGCCGATCATGCCGGCATCCGCCGCGCGTTTGCGCGTCGCCTCGCTCCGTCCTTTCAACGACGTCAGCACGCGCGCACCGTGCTCGCCGAGACGGCGGGCCACGGCACTGCCCATGGCACCGGGCGCGAGGATCGCAATGGTTTTGGACATCGTGCACTCCAGATCGAAGTCCGAGCAACGCGCTCGGTTCACCGGAGACTAGCAGAGGACGGGACGCTCGCGTGACCGGCGGCCATCCCGCAGAGGAATGGCCCTACTCCACCTTCGCAGGCTGGGGCTGCAGCGCAGCCGAGGCGTTGGCAATACGCGCGGCATTCGCCATGCCCGCCAGCGCCGCCGCCTTCTTCGGGTCGGGCGCCGAACCCGGCTGCACCACGCCGGCCGACATGATCAGCGTCGCGGCGTCCTCGGTGCTCATGTCGACCTCGACGATCTTGCTCTTGGGCACGTAGAAGAAGAAGCCGGTCGTCGGGTTCGGCGAACACGGCAGGAACACCGAGACGTGCTCCTCCTGACCCGGCAGGCTGCGGGAGACGTCCTCGTTCGGCGATTGCGAGATCAGCACGATCGACCACATGCCCGGCGAGGGAAACTCGACCAGACCGACTTTGCGGAAGCTCGAGCCCTTGCCCGAGAACAGAGTCTCGAACACCTGCTTCAGGCCGCGGTAGATGGCGCGCACCGCCGGGATGCGGCCGAGGAAGGTCTCGCCGACATCGACCAGCGTCCGGCCGATCAAATTGGCCGCGAGGAAGCCGACCAGAGTCAGCGTGAAGAATGCGACGATCAGTCCCCAGCCGGGGATGACGTACGGCATGTAGGTTTCAGGCCGATAGGCCAGCGGCACGAACGGCCGCACCACGCCATCAACCCAGGTGACGAACCACCAAACCAGATAAAAGGTGATCGCAACCGGTCCCGTCACCACGAGACCGGTGAGAAAATAATTGCGGAAGCGGCCTATCAGGCCGGTATGCGGCTCCGGCGTGGGATCAAGAGGCGCAGGCGCATCGTCACGGGGGGTCATTCGGGTTCCAGGTCGGTCGCTTCGTTCAAGCTAGGGTCTTCTAGCAGGTTTTGGAAGACCACGAAGCGTTCCGCTCTCAACCCTTCCGCCTATTCCACCGTCACGGATTTCGCGAGATTGCGCGGCTGGTCGACGTCGGTCCCCATGATGACCGCCGTATGATAGGCGAGCAGCTGAACGGGGACGGCATAGACCATCGGCGTGAACGCCGCCGCCATGTCAGGCATGACGATGGTGACGAGGGACTCGACGGTTGCCTCCGCCGCGCCTTTGGCGTCGGTCATCAGGATGATCTTGCCGCCGCGGGCGGCAACCTCCTGCATGTTGGAGACGGTCTTTTCGAACACCCGGTCGTAGGGCGCGATGACGACGACGGGCATGGTCTCGTCGATCAGCGCGATCGGGCCGTGCTTGAGCTCGCCGGCGGCATAGCCCTCGGCGTGGATGTAGGAGATCTCCTTCAGCTTCAACGCGCCTTCGAGCGCGAGCGGAAAGCTGGTGCCGCGGCCGAGATAGAGCACGTCGCGCGATTTCGCGATCTCGCGCGCCAGCTTTTCGATCTGGAGTTCGGTGGTGAGCGCATCCGACATCAAACGCGGGATCTCGACGAGCCCGTGGACGAGCTTGGTCTCGTCCTCGTCGGACAGTTCGCCACGGGCCTTGCCGGCCGCGATCGCAAGATTTGCCAGCACCATGAGCTGGCAGGTGAAGGCCTTGGTCGAGGCGACGCCGATCTCGGGGCCGGCCAGCGTTGGCAGCACGGTCTCGCTCTCGCGCGCGATCGTCGAGGTCGGCACGTTGACGACGGCCACCGTGTGCACACCCTGGGCCTTGGCGTAGCGCAGCGCGGCCAGGGTGTCGGCGGTCTCGCCCGACTGCGAGATGAAGATGGCGAGATCACCCTTGCGCAAGGGCGCCTCGCGGTAGCGGAATTCGGAGGCGACATCGACCTCGACCGGCACGCGCGCGAAACGCTCGAACCAGTATTTTGCGACGAACCCGGCGTAGCTCGCGGTGCCGCAGGCCGTGATGTTGATGCGCTGGATATTCTTGAGGTCGAACGGCAGCTTGACCGGCAGCGAGACCCGCTCGGTCGCCATGTCGACATAGCGTGCCAGCGTGTGGCCGACCACTTCCGGCTGCTCGTGGATCTCCTTGGCCATGAAGTGGCGGTAATTGGCCTTGTCGACCAGCGAGGTCGAGGCGGCGTGCTTGGTCTTCTCGCGCTGGACGGCATGCCCGTCCTTGTCGAAGATCGAAGCGCTCGTATGGGTCAGCACGACCCAGTCGCCGTCCTCGAGATAGCTGATCGTGTCGGTGAACGGCCCGAGCGCGATGGCGTCGGAGCCGAGATACATCTCGCCGTCACCATAGCCGATCGCGAGCGGCGGACCATTGCGGGCGCCGATCATCAAATCGTCCTCGCCGGCGAAGATGAAGCCGAGCGCGAACGCGCCGCGCAGACGCGCCAATGTCAATTTCACCGCTTCCACCGGCTTGTTGCCGCGCGTGAGCAGATCGTCGACGAGATGCAGCACGATCTCGGTGTCGGTCTGGGTGTGGAACACCGTGCCTTTCGTCTCGAGTTCCTCGCGCAGCTCGCGGAAATTCTCGATGATGCCGTTGTGAACGACGGCGACACGCTCGGTCGCGTGCGGGTGCGCATTGTTCACGGTCGGCTTGCCGTGGGTGGCCCAACGGGTGTGACCGATTCCGGTCGTGCCCTTGAGCGGCTCGGCTTCCAGCCGCTTCTCCAGATTCTTCAGCTTGCCCTCGGCGCGGCGGCGCTCGAGATGCTTGCCTTCAAGCGTGGCGACGCCCGCGGAATCATAGCCGCGATATTCAAGACGTTTGAGCGAATCCACCAATTGCTCTGCAACCGGTTCGCGCCCGAGAATGCCGACAATCCCGCACATGCGGATCAATATCCCCCAAATCGTCGAAAAATCGCCTAAACGACGCGCTCGGTTTTTAGCGAAGTTCCTAAGGAACCAGATACTCAATAATTATTGCTGATTGAGACAGCACCGACGGCAACGCGCCTCGCCTGCGTCGAACTGGCTGAGCCTTAAACCGCGCGCATTAACTTGTTGTCAACGAATTTGGCCAACCCTTGCGTACCAAGGAGAGAGGCCATGAAAGGCTCATCCAACCGCAAACGTCTGTCATCGATGTCGGTGAGCGCCAGCGAGACCACCGGCACGCACCTTGCGCATTGGCCGCCGCCCCAGCGCGGCAAGGAAAGCAAGCCCGTCTTCATCAAGCACGCCGCCGGCGAGCCGGCCAAGCGTGCCAAGGCGCGCGGCTGGCGCCTGACGCGCGCGATCTTCTCCGAATTCGCCGACGACGAATAGCGGCGCTCATTTCGCCGGCTTCTTTTCAAGCTTCTTGCCACTTGTCTTCATCTCGCGATAGCGCGCCGCGCCACCGTCGCGGATGGTCTGCGGGCTACGCTCCAGCGCCATGGCATCATCAGGCACGTCGCGCGTGATCACCGAGCCCGAGCCGATATAGGCGCCGTTGCCGATGGTCACCGGCGCGACCAGCGAGGAGTTGGTGCCGACGAAGGCGCCCTGCCCGATGATCGTCTTGTGCTTCTTGAAGCCGTCGTAGTTGCAGGTGATGGTGCCGGCGCCGATGTTGGAATTGGCGCCGATTGTGGCATCGCCAATGTAGGAGAGATGGTTGACCTTGACGCCGGCCTCCAGCGTCGCGGCCTTGGTCTCCACGAAATTGCCGATGCGCGCGCCGTCGCCGAGCGAAGTGCCGGGCCGCAGCCGCGCATAGGGGCCGATGGAGACCTTCTTGCCGAGCCTGGTCTCGACGATATGCGAGAAGGAATGCACCACCGTGCCGTCGCCGATCGAAACGCCGGGGCCGATCACCACGAAGGGCTCGATCGTCACGTCCTTGCCGAACACGGTATCCGCGGCGAGATAGACGGTTTCGGGCGCGATCAGCGTCACGCCGGACTCCATCGCCGCTTTCCTCAACCGTGCCTGCATCACGCTTTCGGCCTCGGCGAGCTGCGCCTTGGTGTTGATGCCGCGCACTTCGTCCTCGCTGGTTTCGATCACCACGGCATCCCATCCTTGTTCGCTGATAACGCCGACGGCGTCGGTCAGATAATATTCGCCCTTGGAATTCGCATTGCCGATCTTCTCGAGGATCGCGAGCGCGCGGCGGCCGTCGATCGCCATGACCCCGGCATTGCACAGGTCGATCCTGCGCTCCTCGGCGCTGGCATCGGCCTGCTCGCGGATCGCGACCAGGCGGTCGCTCTCGACGATGAAGCGGCCATAGCCGGTGGGATCGGCGGCGTGGAAGCCGAGCGCCGCAATCGCGGCGCCTTTGGCCAGCGGCGCGCGCAGCCGCGCAAAGGTCTCGGCCGAGATCAGCGGCGTGTCGCCGAATGCAATCAGCAAATCGTCCACGCCCCGGGCAATGGCATCACGCGCCGCCAGCACCGCATGCGCGGTGCCGAGCCGGTCCTGTTGCACGAAGGTGAGCGCGTCGGGGCGGATGCGCTTTGCTTCGTCCGCCACCGCCTGATGGTCGGGTCCGATCACGACCGCGAGCGAGGTGCCGGTTCCCTTGGGCGCCGCGGCGAGCACGTGGGCGAGCAGGCTCTGGTGCGCCACCGGATGCAGCACTTTCGGCAGGTGTGAGCGCATACGCGTGCCTTCGCCGGCGGCGAGCACGATCGTGAGGCTGGAACGGGCGGTCATCGAAATCCTGTCAATCGGCCGAATCAAGTGGCGCCAGCGGGCGACGGCCGCCCTCATGAGCTATCGCCTTGCTACCCCCGCAAACGCCCGGAGTTCAAGTGCGACACGCTTTTCCTGTTAATGTTCCCTGATTGATTCGGGGAAGCCGGACAGGGGTTGGGCACTTAACGTTCATGGCAAAGGATTCCGACCCACTGGCGGATGCCTTCGGCGCCAAGGAGACCGGCGGGCTGTTCTCCGGACTTGTGGCCGAGGAGAGTTCGTTCGATCGCGGCATGATGTGGCGGCTGGGCTCATGGGGCGTGGCGGCCGTCGGCGCCGTGGTGCTTGCCGTGTTCGCCAATCAGGCCCAGCTCGGCTGGCGGCGCGACCAGGTTGCGTCCGCCGATCTCGCGCGCCAGGCCGACCGGCTCCAGATGCTGAGCAAGGAGAGCCAGAACGAGGCCCGCCGCCTCGCCTCCGCCATCGAGACGCTGAACACCGATCGCGACCGGCTCTATTCGCGCGTCACCGTGCTGGAGCAAGGGCTCGATTCCGTCACCGGCGCGATCGCCAAGCAGACGACAACGCCGCCGCAGGCGTCCGTTGCGAAACCTCAGGACGCGCCGGCTTTGATCGGGCCGCCGGCGCCCGGCATCGCGCCGGTCGCCTCGACGCCGGCTCCGGCCAACGACAAGCCGCGCGCCGAGGCCACAAAGGAGCCGCCGAGCCCGCCGCCACAAAGCGCGGCCGCGGCCTCGCTCGTCGCGCAGTTGCCGGCGACGAATTCGGCACTGCCGATGCTTCCGCTGGTCCCATCCAAATCGATCATGGCGCCGCCCGATCCCGCCGCCCCGAAACTGGTTCAGCCCGAGTCCACTGAGAAGACCGCTGAGAAGGCGACCGAGAAGAAGCCAGATCCGGCGCCTGCCCCGGTCGAAGTCGCTGCGGCACAAGCCAAGCCGCCGGAGGCCGCTGAAAGCGAGGCTCCCGCGATCGCGGTCCAGCAGACGCGCTTTGCGATTGATCTCGGTGGCGCCAACTCGCTCGATGGCCTGCGCGCGCTGTGGCGCGGGGTGACCAAATCCAATCCCGAGATCGCAGCGCTGCGGCCGATCATCATGATCAAGGAAGGCAACGCCGGCCTCGGCATGCAGCTCCGCCTCGGTGCCGGCCCGCTGATCAACGCAGCGGCTGCAGCAAAACTCTGCGCCGGCCTCGCCGAGAACGACCGCCACTGCGAGACCACCGTGTTCGACGGCCAGCGGCTGTCAATGCGCGGCGGGCAGGAAAAACAAGAGAAGAGTCAGGATCGAGTTCAAGAGAAGAACTCCGACAAGAATCAGGACTCTGTGCCGCAAGCCGAGACCGCTCCGGCACCCGCGCCCGCCGCCAAGCCTGACAAGCATCGCCGCAGCTCTTCCTCAAAACGCTCGTCGAAGCGCGAGGAGCCGGCGCCTGCTCCTGCGGCGCAACCCGCAGCGCCGGCAAAGCCGGAGACGGCGTCGGCGGGATCGACGCTGTCATCGTTCTTCAGAAGGTAGACGCCGCATCCGCCCTGCGGCGGGGGAAGACCGTCTCGGGCCGACGTATCAAACGATACGAACTCTCCCGACACAAAACGGCAGTATCCGCGACGAACATGATTCGGAGCGGAGATGGCGGACGAGACGTTTTTGCGCGAGCACCTCGCGCTCATCCGCGAATTGGCCGAACAGGCCGACCCCTATATCAAGAGGCGATTGCTGGCCTTGGCCGAAAATACGAACGTCGGCTGAGGGACCAGAACCGGGTGGTGCAAAATCGTCCTTGATGGCTCATCGGCGCACGCAATCACCTACTCCATGCGCGCTTTTTCCTTCAGGTCGCGAATGCGGTTCTCAGCTTCATCCCTCGACTGGACCAGTTCCGACCAATCCTCGACCCGAGCTTCCTTGCTCAGCCTCTTGAGTTCGTCCAGTTGCTCCTGGGTTGGCTTTTCCATGCTCGCTCCTTGTATGCAGCATGCGTTGCGCGGTCACACCGTTTCAAAACCTGCGTGATCCCAGCCTGTTCCTGGACAAGTTCGGGCCAAGCGCGGCCGCCTTGCTCCTCCCGCAACGGGCCGCGATAAACTCGTCTTCCCTGTTGCCCGCCCGCGCCTTCCCGACCATATTGCCGCCATGACAAAAAAGCCCTTCCGCCTCACGCCCTACCAGGTGCAGTTCCTGATCGTCGTCGGCTTCGCCAGCGTCGGCTATGCTCTCTATTTGCGCTACCTCGGAATCGAAAACTCGCAGGTCGGTCTCGCCTGCGACGCCGGGCTTCAGACCCTGATCTGCAAGGCGCGCTCGGTCTCGACCGTGCTGTTCAAGAATTCGGTTTTCGGCATCGTCGCGCTGGTGGTGGCGACGTTGAACCTGATGCGGCCGTCGATCGTGCTGCTCACCGTCGGCATCATCGCGGCCGGCCTCGGCATCGTGCTCTACAATGTCGTGCTGTCGGGCCTGGCGATCGGCCTGCTCATTCTTGGATTTGCTCGGCCCGCGCCCGCCACAGCGTGAGCGCGAACAAGAGATAGATCGCGCAGGTCCACAGCGACTGCCAATTGTCGCGGCCCTCGTTGAACAGCACAAAGGTCGCCGACAGCGCCAGCACGCCGGCGAAGACCGATTCCGCGATCGGACGCTGGCCGATCTGCGGCCGGTTCAGCATCAACAGCGCAAACGGCACCACCGCCATCGTCAGCGCGGCGTAAGGGAAATCCTTGTAGCGCGGGTCAAACACGAAGCCGAGCGCGGTCTGCGCCGCGATGACCGCCGTCACTGCCAGCGTCAAGCCGAGCACGGCGGTGAGCTTCGACCATTTCCGGCCCTCGCGCGGACCGAGCAGATCGAGGAAGGTCGGGAGGCTGCGGCCGATCACCATCGCCTGCGCGCAGAAGATCGGCGACAGGATGCCGGCCGCGAGCAGCGCGCCCCACAGCAGCCAGCCGCCGATGCCGTAGCTCTCATAGTACATCTTGTCCGCGCCGATTCCGAGCAGGATGCCGGCCGAGGTCGCCGAGATCGCCACGCCGAGCCAGGCCGAGAAGCGCGGCGTCCAGGGCCTGCGCCGCAACGTCAGGCCGGCCACCGCGAACACCAGGACGCAGAGGCCCATGCCGGCGCCCATGTACCATTTCCAGTACGGGAAATTGCTGATCGGCTGGCCCGGCGGATATTTCAGGCCACGGCGCACCGAGTCATAGAGGCCCCAATAGCCGCCGACGGTGCCTTCCAGCTTGCGCTTCCACGGCTGGTCGTAGGACTCGATCAGATTGACGCGGAATTTCTGCGCTTTCGCGAGACTCAGGATCTCCGAGACCACGCGCGCCTGGTTGGTGCGCGACGGCAGCGCGCCCTCGCGCATGCGCCCTTCGCTCGGCCAGCCGGTTTCGCCGATCAGGATTTCCTTGCCGGGGAACGCGACCGCCATGCGCTCGCGGATCTGTTCGACATGGGAGGCGGCAAACTTCGCCTTGACCGGATTGTCTTCCCAATAAGGCAGGATATGGATCGTGACGAAGTCGACGGCGTCGTAGATCTCGCGATTCCTGAGCCAGAACTCCCAGACATCGGCATAGGTGACGGGCACGCTGACCTGCGCCTTCACCGAGCGGATGATGGAGACGAGGTCCGCGGTCGTCATCTCGCCACGCAGCAGCACTTCGTTGCCGACGATGATGCTGGTGATGATTCCGGGGAAATCCTTGGAAAGGCGAATGGCGAGCGCGGCCTGCTCGAAATTCTTGGTGCGGTTGCTGGAGAGCCAGATGCCCTGGAGCACCTTCAGCCCGCCGATCCGGGCTGCGATCGCCGGCACCTGGTCGAGCCCGTTCTCCATCGAATAGGTGCGGACGCAGTCGGTGATCTCCTTGAGCTGGCGCAGGTCCTGCTCGATCTGGTCGGCCTCGATATGGGTCCATGCGTTCAGCGGCGACTGCTCGCCGCGGAACGGCGCGTAGGAGACGCATTGGACCTTGTCGGCGGGATCGATCGGGGCGCGCGCAAGCGAGATCGGCGTGGCAAGCCACCACCACACGGCAGCGATCGCACCCAGTGAAACGAGCAGAAGCGCCAGTGGCGTACGAAGAGAAATCGGTTCCGTCCTCCGCGAGGGCCGTCGATTACCTGCTAGCACGCCGTCTGCCAAGGGGGTGACTCCGTTATGGATCCATCCCTCCCCTGAGGAATTTACCTCCGGCCGTTCGACCGAGGCCTAGGATCGTGACTTTGCTGGACAAATTTCCGGATTCAGGCCATGGACTCGGGAGGACTTTTCCGCCGCATTGGAGACCCATTTGGACGCCATCACGCAGGCGCGTCCGCGAAGGTCCTGACGCGGACGGTCAGTGATACATTGGGGAATTCATGCGGCAACGGGTGTTCGAGTTACGAAATGCGGTCCTGCGGCAGTTCGCCGCCACCTTGGCCGTTTCTTCCCTTGTCATCCTGATGGGTATCGGCGCGGCCTCCGCCCAGAGCGGCGCGCCCGCCCCCGACCAGAGCAAGGCAGCCGCCCAGCCCGCCGACGCCGCCGCCAAGGACGCCGCCCAGAACCAGCGCCGCACCGACGAATTCGCCGAAGCAGCCCAGGTCATCAGCGGCCCGGCGGGCAACCCCGAATGCGTCTGGCTCGGCCGCCGCGTGGTGCGGCTGATGTGGCGGGATGACCTCGATACCGCATTCCGCCATCTCGACCTCTACGACCGCTTCGGCTGCCCCGGCGGCCACATCCAGGCCGCCTTCCGCTGCCTGACCCGCTTCGGCGGCCAGATCGATCCCAAGGTCGCCGAGACCCTGGACAGCCGTGTGCACGCTTGCTGGATCAACCCGGCATCGCAGCCGCAGCAGGCGGCGGCCGCGGCCTCGCAGCCGGCCGCGCCGGCATCGGGCAATGCGCAGCCGCAGCCGGCCGCGAGCCCCTCGCCGGCGGCAAGCCCGTCACCGGCGCCCCCGAAATAGCCGCGATTGTTTCAGCCTCCGTTCAGGAACGATCGGCGATAGAGGCAATTGGCACTGCTGCGAATTTCGAAATGTGCATGCCCTCATATGGTCATGAGGCGATGACAGTTGTGAAACCGCGCGGCAGAGGTATGCTCCATTTGCCGCGGACTTGGTCGGATCTCGGGGTCGGATCCGCTTCCCTGCCCCCTCAGCCCCTTTTGGTTTAGCCGCGATGCGGGTTGTCGCCGCCGTTCTGTTGCTTGTGTCCGCGCTCCACGCCGGCCTCTGGGGAGTCTTGCGCGACAAGGAACCCGCGCCCGACTTCAAGGGCTTGCTGCCCAGCGTCTCCTACGCCCCGTTCGAGGGCTCGGCTCACCCCGACATCGACAACATTCCGACGGTGGAGAAAATCCGCGCCGACCTGAAGACGCTGTCGACGATGACGCGCGCGATCCGCCTCTATTCGTCCACAGGAGGCGTGGAACTGGTGCCGCCGATCGCGGCCGAATTCGGCCTCAAGGTCACCGTCGGCGCCTGGATCGACAAGGACAAGGATCGCAACGAGCGCGAGATCAAGGCCGCCATCGAGCTCGCCCGCAAGAACAGCAACGTCAACGGCGTCGTCGTCGGCAACGAGGTGATCTATCGCGGCGAGCAGAAGGTCGAAGACCTCATCGAGATGATCAAGAAGGTCAAGGGCTCGGTCCGCGTGCCCGTCACGACCGGCGAGATCTGGAACATCTGGCGCGACAATCCCGACCTCGGCTCCAACGTCGACTTCATCGCCGCCCACGTGCTGCCCTATTGGGAAAACTTCCGGTCGGACCAGGCGGTCGACCAGGCCGTCGACCGCTACAATCTGTTGCGCAACCTGTTCCCCGGCAAGCGCATCGTGATCGCCGAGTTCGGCTGGCCGAGCGCGGGTTACAATTTGCGCAACGCCGACCCCGGTCCGTTCCAGCAGGCCCTGACCTTGCGCAACTTCGTCAGCCGCGCCGACGCCATCGGCATGGAATACAACATCGTCGAGGCCATCGATCAGCCCTGGAAGTACTTCGAAGGCGGCGTCGGTCCGTACTGGGGCATCCTCAACGCCAGCCGCGAGCCGAAATTCGCCTGGACCGGCCCGGTGCAAAATCCCGACTATTGGAAGCTGATGGGTGTCGCCCTCCTGGTCGGTATCCTGCTGTCGCTGCCGATCCTGCGGCTGCAGCAGCCGACGGCGAAGCAGGCGTTCCTGCTGTCGGCCACCGCCAACGGCGTCGGCGCCTGGGCTGCCACCGTGTTCGCGTTCTGGAACGGGCACTATTTCATCTTCGGCTCGGCCTTCGCGCTCACGCTCGGCATGATCCTGCTTGTTCCCCTCGTGCTGATCGCGATGGCGCGCATCGACGAGATCGCGGCCGTCGCGTTCGGCCGGCCGCCGCAGCGGCTGCTCACGAAAGGCAAGCCGGTCGAGAACGTGCCCGAGAATTATTACCCGAAGGTCTCGATCCACATCCCCGCTTATTTCGAGCCGGTCGAGATGCTCAAGCAGACGCTCGATGCGTTGTCGCGGCTGAACTATCCGAACTACGAATGCGTCGTCATCATCAACAACACGCCGGACCCTGCCTTCTGGCAGCCGATCCAGGATCATTGCCGCGCGCTAGGTGAACGCTTCAAGTTCATCAACGCCGAGAAGGTGCAGGGCTTCAAGGCCGGAGCGCTGCGCATCGCGATGGACCGCACCGCCGTCGACGCCGAGATCATCGGCATCCTCGATGCCGACTACGTCGTCGATCCCGACTGGCTGAAGGACCTCGTGCCGGCGTTCGCCGATCCCAGCGTCGGCCTGGTGCAGGCGCCGCAGGAACATCGCGACGGCGACCTGTCGATCATGCACTACATCATGAACGGCGAATATGCCGGCTTCTTCGACATCGGCATGGTCCAGCGCAACGAGACCAACGCCATCATCGTGCACGGCACGATGTGCCTGATCCGCCGGGCCGCGATGGACATGGCCGGCGGCTGGTCGTCCGACACCATCTGCGAGGACTCTGATCTCGGCCTTTCGATTCAGCAGCTCGGCTGGACCACGCACTACACCAACCACCGCTACGGCCAGGGCCTGCTGCCCGACACCTACGAGGCCTTCAAGAAGCAGCGTCACCGCTGGGCCTATGGCGGCCTCCAGATCGTCAAGAAGCACTGGCGGAACTTCCTGCCCGGCCGGAGCCGGCTGACACCCGACCAGAAGCGCGAATATGGCCTGGGCTGGCTGAACTGGCTGGGCGCCGAAAGCCTCGGCGTCGTCGTGGCGCTGCTCAACCTCGTCTGGGTGCCGATCGTCGCCTTCGCCGACATCGCCATTCCCGACAAGATCCTGACGCTGCCGATCATCGGCGCCTTCATCGTCTCGCTCGTGCACTTCTTGTCGATGTACCGCGCGCGCGTCGCGATCAAGCCCGGCCAGATGCTGGGCGCCATGATCGCGGCGATGAGCGTGCAGTGGACGGTGTCGCGCGCGGTGGCGCAGGGACTGATCACCGAGCACATTGCGTTTGCGCGCACCTCCAAGGGCGGCCTGTCCAGGATGTCGATCGAGTTCCAGGCGTTCTGGGAGGCCGTGATCGGCGCCCTGCTCCTGATCGGCGCCGGCGTGCTGGTGGCCTCCAACAGCTATCGCCAGATCACCGAGATCTACATCTTCGCCGGCGTGCTGGTGCTCCAAAGCCTGCCGTTCCTGGCTGCGGTCGCGATCGCCATCCTCGAGCTCAGCCGCATCAACTCGTTCCAGTTCTGGCGCGACAGCGCGATCCGCACCGCCGAGCTGATCGGCCTGCGCCCGGTCGCGCTGCCGACCCCCGCCGGCACGCCGCAGCAAGTGCCGGTGCCCAGCGAGGTGCGGCGGGAAGCGAAGTGACGGGGCTCCAAACGCGGCATCCGGCCCAGGGGCGGATGTCGCGGCTTCTTCGGCGTGGATGACGGCCGCCATTCCGGTTGAAAATCCCGGCTCAAGCATTGGAAACGGCGAGCAAATTCCCGCTGTTGCCTTCAAGTTCGGCACCCACTCCTGCTATTGACCTCCGCGCCCCATCCCCCTACACAGCGCGGGCCGAAAGCATGATCCGGAAACAGCCGGTTTTTCCGCAACGCTTGCGTCGATGTGGCGGCAAAACATGCTTTTCCAAATGACCGAAGACGATGGCGATTTCTTCAGAGCCATCAGCGGCCATGGGAGCGCGTAGCTCAGCCGGTAGAGCACGTGACTTTTAATCACGGGGTCCTGGGTTCGAGCCCCAGCGCGCTCACCAAGCAAATCAAGCACTTAAGCCGAAGCGACGCCTACACCAAAATTCCATGTGTGGGCACTGTGTGGGCAAATCGATTGCCGCGCATCGAGCAGCGTTTGATGTCCCCTATGCAAGAACAGAAAATCAGCGTCGCCGAGCTGCGCGAGATGGGCCTAAGCGGCGTCGTGGTCTGGTGCCATTGCGGCCACCACATCGCCGTCAGCGCCGACACCTAGCCGGACAATCTCCGGCTAAGCGACATCGAAGGAGCGCTGCATCTGCTCCGCCTGCGGGACGCGAGGCGCCGCCGTCCGGCCCGATTGGACCAGCAAGGGTCCTCGCGCCGTGGCGTCCCGGTGACCGCACGCGGCTAGGCGCGGCCTTTCCGCCGCGTTGGAAAGCGGCCAAGGTCTGTAGGGTTGTGAGATGAACGTCGTGCCGAACTGGCATGACACGAAAGGGCATGCGGTGCCATTCACGCAGGGCCTGAGAGGTCAGTTGCAGACTTCGCTGTTCGCAAGAGTGCTGGCCGCCCGATACGTTTGTTCAATGTGACAGCCGGGTCGGACGGGACGACAGCCCGCACCGTTGCAAATGACTTGCCCGGACGCGGAGGGCTTCGCTGGTGCCGCTTCGGTTTGCTTCCGCTCCGCGTCTCGCTTCTTGGTATCCTCGCGGATCGCAACCGGTTTCTTGTCCTGCACCTTTTCGCATTCATTGTCGTCATTGACGCGATAGCCAGCGCGGCAGGCGATCTTTACGCATGCGTCGCCATCAGCATTGAAGCCGTGGTCGCACACCAGCGGGCAGACCCGGCCCGGCTTAGCCTTGATGGCATCGAGCGCCTCGAAGCTCGCGAGCTTGGCGTCGAACTTCGTGCCGGCATATTTATTGAACATCGAGAGGGATCGCTGCGACGATACGTTCCAGTCACCATCCGTAGGGGCGGCCAGACAGCCGACGCGGCGCAGCTCTGACTGGACAAGCTTTGCGGTCTCCTGAGGAGACAGGCTGGGCGGGGATGAGGTCGGCGCGACGGCCGCCACCTTTTGCTCGCTGCCGACCTGCTTCTTGCTCTCTGCTGCCTGCTTGGCCTGGTCAGCTACCGCTTTCTCACTCGCGATCCTGTCGGCAAGCGCCTTCTCGGCGGCCTGCTTGTCCGCCAGCGACTTCGCCACGGCCGCTTCTGCATCCTTCCTGCGCTGCTCCGCCGCCGCAGCCTTCGCGTCCTCGATCTGCTTGGCCTTCTCGGCCGCTAGCCGGGCGTCCTCGGCGATTTTGGCGGCAGTCGCCGCCTTGTCCTGCTCGGCCTTCTTGGCACGGTCCGCGACGAGCCGCGCCTTTTCATCTTCTGCCTGCCGGGCCTTCTCGGCAGCGGTGGCACGCGCTTGCTCGGCTTCAATCTTCCTCAACTGGACCTTGGCGAGATCAGCGTAAAAGCCATCTGGGTAAGCGCGCAGGAAGGCCTGCCACGCATCTTTCTCGCCTGCCTGCAAAGCCAGCTCATAGTCTCTGCGAACGGCATCCTGCGGGCTTGCCTGCGGTCCAGGAGCGGCTGCCGGCTTCGCGGGGACAAGCGGCACGTCGTCGCCGCCGAGCGAGCCGTACACGTAAGGCTCCTGCTTGTAGCCGGTGTTCTTGAGAACGTCGTCGCGGACGAAGCCGAACGCTTTGCGCAGGTCGAGACCGGGCGTCGGCAGACGCTCGACCAGCGCGGTGGAGAACGGGCTGTTTTTGGAGTCGCCGTCAGAGGCCGTCGAACCTGCCTTTGCGGCAAAGGCGATCATCGTGTTCGGGCTCGTCGGTTCGATCTTGGCGAGGCCGCGCCCGACCGCGCGCGACGCCACCGTGCGCTTCATGTTCTTGGCGAACGGATTGTCGCGGCAGGCGTCCAGGATCACGAGCCGAAGCTGCTTCGCCGGCTCGATCGCAAAAAGCACCCGGTCGAGCGGGAAGGTCTCGTCGAACACGTCCGTGTCGGTCTCCAGCGCCGCGTCCGTAGGGATCAGATAATTATTGCCATCCAGCTCGATCCCGTGGCCTGCGTAGTAGATCACCGCGACATCGGCATCGCGCGCTTTCACCCCGAACTCGCGCAACGCCTTGCGCATGTCGACGACGCTCAGATCGAGCTTGGTGTCGACAACGTCGAAGCCGGCCTTCTTGAACATGCCCCCGACCAGCGTTGCATCGTTCACGGGGTTGGCGAGACGGGGCACGCTCTTGTAGGCGGAGTTTCCGATCACCAGCGCGACGCGGCGTTCGGCATGCGCAGGCGCGGCGCCGAGCCAGACGGTCAAAAGGAACAATACCAAAGGCCGAAGCGCGCCCATAAATCCCCAAATCACAATGTGATGAGAGTATTCGGACCCTGTCGGAAGGCAAGCGGCTGGTCTGTGACGATCGTCACAGTCGCACATGCGCGGCGCCCGGAACGATCCCACAGTCGAACGATTGCTCCTCTTTAGTAGGAGTTGCGTCATGCGTCATGTGCCGTCGATTGTGCCGCTGGATCGGCTCGACCGGGAGATTTACCTGATGCTGGAGGACTTCGGCGCGCGCGCCGGCTGCTCCTGGCGCGAGACCGACGAGCAGGACACCGACGTCGAGACCGTCATCCGCGACCTGCTCTCCGGGCAGTACGCCTATCCGGTCCGGATTGTCGCCTTCAACGCGATCGAGGGCCGGTCTCGCGATGCCACCAGCGAGATCGCAGATGAGCTTGGCGAGCGTGTCACGAGTAGCGAGATCACGCCGGCCTTGCAGGCCTTTATCCAAGCCAATGCTTCCCGACCATTTGCTGTCCAACTCGCGCTTCCTCTACGGGGCGCCGCCTGACTTCAAATCTGTGATCGTGATGTTGCGTGGGGATCGCGGTGGCAGTGCACGAGACGGGCACAGTCATCGGAAGTTCGCGCTTCCCTTCTGCCTGATTTTTTGGTACCAAATAAAATGAAGCCAGCAAAAAAGATTCGTGCCAAGAAACATCGCGGCCGCCCCGCGACTGGTCAGGGCGTCCAGATCGGCACGCGCTGGCCGGAGGCGACTGTCGTTCAGATCGACGCATGGGCGTCGCGGCAGGAAGACACTCCGGCTCGCTCTGAATCCATCCGTCGGCTGGTCGATATTGGCTTGGGCAAACCCGCCCCCGCCCTCGCGGTTACGTCTGCCGCCAAGGCCTCGTCCCAGCGGGCTCGGGAAATGGCGGGTAACGCGATCGACAAGCTCAAAGACAACAAAGCGAGCCCGGATGACCAGGCCAGCCGCAAGCGGCGGCTCGTCAAGGGGCCCGAGGAATTCCAGAACGTTCGACGCGACCGGCCAAATCGAAAATGAATTGACCGGCCACCGCTTGGTCCATCTCGGCCTGAAGGCAACAGCAAATGATCAAACCCAAACGTTCGGCCGCGCAACAAGTCGCGGACGAAGCCAATCGAAAGACCCTCAATCCGATAGGATCGAGACAGACAATAGCGGACAGTCAAGCCACTCCGGAGTTTCAGGAAAACCTCAAACGCCTGAAGTCCGAGCGGCTGGAGCGTGAGGCTAGACTGAATCCGAAGCGCAAGGTCTGATTTGAGCTTACGCCCCTTCGCCTCGCCTGGTTGGGCCGGTCGGGCGAACGGGCCGAGTCGGATGGAGGGTGCAGAAGGTCATGGCAATGTTGAACCGACGGTGGATGATCTTCCTGCTGGTTTCCGTGGTGATTGCTTGCTCGATCTTCGCAGGCGCCCGGTACTATCTAAGCAAATGCCATGGCATGGATGCGTGCGCGGCCGCCGAAGCCGAGAGCCATGAGCGAGACAAGCCAACCGAGCCACAATAGTTTTCGGATAAAAAGCCCGCTGCGAAGGCGGCAGCAATAGCAAAGAGCCGTCGGTTTCCAACGCCGTGTAAGTTAAAGGCGATCAAGCATGCCGAGCGAGGCGAAGTCGCTCTGCCTGTGCCCCGCAGGCTCTGGGTGCCGATCGTGCGGAACGGTAGCCAGCGCAGGCACGGGCTTCGCAAGTGGCGTCCTGCGGACTACTCGACTAGTCCAGAGGCCGCGGCTTACGCAATCACCGCGCAGCCCGTCGCGTTACGACTTCCTGCCATTGGCCTGGTCTAGTCGGCGCGCTGCACGCTAGACGTACCCGCGGGCCCCGCTACGATGCTCTCCTTCTGGTACAGGCGCGCGATGCAGTCGTTCGGGAGCCGGCCGGGGTTGTCGGTCACATCGCTGTTCATCAACGTCGTCGGGTGAACCGTGTGCTGTGCAACCACCAGCCTTTGCTCTGGAGACAGGGTCAGGCGCGCATGACGTTCCATGCTCTCGAGCCAGAACACGCTAAAGTCGTCCCGCTCCGACCGAATCTGCATGCCGACTTTGCTGTAGTGCAACGCTACTGCCAGGCTGGCGCCGAATATCAGGGGCACAGCAATACCCATGACTGACGAAGGCAAGGGCAACGCCGTGACGAGCTTGCAAATTCGGTCGCGATACGCTCGCGCGAAAAGCGCGGCGCTCATCGTCAGGCCGAACAGCACAAAGACCAGCACCTCATTTTGCGCCCTCTCCACAAGCCGGTTCCCCGTCGCATATTGGTGCACAAAATATCCAAAATACGCGCCGCCTAGACTAATGAGCGCGACTCCTGCGGCTAAAAACTTTCTGTTTCTCGAACCCACGCAATTCGGCTGTGGCAATACGGTGGTGACCAACACAACGAACAGAAGCCACGTCCCCGTCGCGGGCTCTCTGAACAGGCGCCCCAGGCCAATCAAGCCGAAAAGAAACGCCTCCTTCAGCGAATTCAAGAAATCACCCGCCAGCGGAAACTGACTCATGCGCACGGAATTGCCAGGCGCCGACAACACGACGGCGAGACCGGCGACGGTCGCAAGACCAATCCACAAATGCGCGTCGAGCTGAAGGCGTTGGTCAAACACCCAGCGAGCCAACAGCGAGCAGGAGACGGCACCTATTAGCCAAACCGCCGTGAACTCATTGCACATAGCCGCGGCTAAACCACCGAATGCCATCAGTGCAGTCGATGCGCGCGAGAAACGCACTCCATTTTCCGTCGCGTTTATGAGCTCAGCAAACACCGAGACAATGATCGCCGCAGGAACGATGTAACAGGCGACACCTGGTAACCAATAGAACATGTCATGCAGGCTCGGAGCCTCGCTCGCGAGCACAGCGACGAAGGCCAGCCCGAGCGCAGTCTGCTGCAAGAGAGTTGTATTCGGCTGGATTCGTCGCGCAAGGAATATCATTGCCGCGACAAACGCGATCATGAACGCAACCATGATCACGACGTAGCAAATGAAAAGGTCTATGCCAGTCGAGCTGCGGAGGACGGCAGGAAGCTGCATCAGCAGCAACGGCGTGATGCGCCCTATGGCCGAGTTGTAGAATATCGATACCGATCCCACCATCCCGTGGTGATTGTTCGCATCAAAGAAACAGAAATCATCGGATTCGGGGATCGCATAGAGTGCCAGTCCCAGCAGCTTCAGGATGAACACGGCCGACACAACAACGACCATAGTCCATGCAGCGAGATTTATTGTACGCGCCCCTCGAGCATCGGTGCGTGTAAGATTGATCTTGGACTGCATGCAATATTCTTCGATCCGAAGCGTGCTGACTAGTTGTTGCTCAATGTGGCGTCAACCGACGATCGGAGCCTCTTGCGCGCAGGTTCGAACGAAGGCGATTCCGTCAATCCAAGCAAGGATCAGGTGATCCTATAGGCCGGCGAGGCTCAATCCCAGATGACATGTGGCAGAAAGAGCAAAGAACCGTCGGTTTCCGACGGCGCGCAAGTTGAAGCGATCAAGCGTGCCGAGGGAAGCGAAGGCGTTCTGCCTGTGGCCCGCCAACCCCGGATGCCTCGCAAGATCCTGCAGAGTGGATCAGGCGCGGAAGCCCCGCGGGCCGCTGATCGTAGCGCTCGACGACCACGTCGAAGCAGACCACCGATGACCGGACGAAGCCACACACCCGCACAACCGCTGCGGATGAACTCGCCGGCGAGTTCGCGAATAAAAGTCAGGAGACCGCGACGACGGACTACACCACGCCGCCGAAGTCGATGCCTTCCTTGGCAAGCGCCTCAGCTTCCTCGGGGGACGTTGTCGGCTTCGTGTCGAGGTAAGGTAGCTCGGTCGCTGGCAGAATCGTGCGGATGTTCTGGCCGTCTGTCCGCGTGATGCGAGCAACCCAGCGCTTGGGCCCGTGCTCAAATCGTTCGATATGGTACTGCTTGTACGTAATCATGACTTCCGGACGCAACTGACGCTGACACAGGCTTTGTTGTATCCAACCTAGCACCGCCGTCCAACGTTTTCTTAAAGCTAGGTTAAGGCTCGCGCGTGGACCGGCGGATTCAGGCAAAAAAGCGGCCTCAGGGACGACCGGAGGCCGAAGACACCTTCCCGCGCCGGACCGATACGCCACAAGCCCTGGCGCCCTGGAGAACGAGCTAAATGCGCCGCTATTCCTCCGTCGCCTTTTCGGTGGTCTGCGCCTTCGCTTCGTTAGCCGAGTTCCTGGCGGACACCATGGCTCGTCATCCTCGAACCGTTGGAGTAAACAACAACCCGAAGTGAATGGTGGATGAATGCCCAATTCAGCGACCATTACTCGTCATAGCCATATGGTCGATCGGGGAGTGACGCGGAGGACATAGAAATGCTTGCAGCTATCGCCGGTGCGGCCCTCGCTCTCCAGGTGGGCATGGCCGCTCCCCGGCCGGGCCCGGTCCAACAGGTCCAGTTTCGCGGCAGCCCGGACGGCGGCTGTCCGCACGGATATGACTTCAACTACTCCAACGGCCGCTGCTATCCCAACGCGTACAAGGCGCCCGGCGTCTACGCGAGACCCATTCCCGACGATCCGCCGCGGGGCTATGGCTACTATCGACCTCACAGATATGGCGATCCCAGGTACGCGCCGGGCTATTACCCGCGCTACTAGCGTCGCGTCATTGGTTCCCGGATGCACGGGCCGATATCAGCGGCCCGTCAACGCGAGCCCGCCTTGCCTTCAGCTTTCCGGAGCTGACACCGTAGCCGGCGTGCTCAGCGGAGCTCCTCCAACCGAAACGGGCCCGACCGATTTCGACTGCCGGGCGATCCGCTTGCGGATCGCGGCGGATAGTCCATAGCGCGCATGCGCTCTTCGAACGGAGGACGTGACGTCCGACATCATGGCATTTTGCAGCGAGTCGATCTTCGCGATCAGCGTCGACAGCTGCGAGGACACCTTCTTCACATCGACCCGTTCGTCCGTGATGCTCTGCCGCAGCGAAAGCAGCACCATTGAATCCCCCTGCAGCAGAGCCGCGTTTTGCTGCAAAGCCTGATTGCTCTCCTGCAGCGAAGCCGTGTGTTGCTGCTGGGTCGACTGAATATCCTTCAAGGCAGCGACAACCGGATCCGGCTTTGGCGCTGACGCCTCTTGCCGCGGGAGCAGATCAGCCAGGCTGCTCAGATTCAGCGATGGCAAGCCGGCCGGCCATGTGTAGATCGCCGCCGCGCCGTTGATGGCCAGGGCACATACCGACAGCGCCATGACCGATGTCCGGCTGGACCGCTTGACCGGTTCTGGAGCGTCCAAGCTTGCGGGTTCGTCGGCGGCGATGGCCGCAGCCAGTGCTGCGGGGTCGAGCTGTTCGACGAGGCCTTGCGTTTCGAAAGTCGCGGTCATGGCATTGACCCCAAATGAGCGAGCAACGGGAAGCCGTCGCCGGAACGTCCTCGCGACAGCTCCCTTACGCAGCACCCATCTACAACTGTCTAAAATTGTGGGCTTTTCAGCTTAATTCCACGTTAGCGGCCGCGGCCTGCTGCAGACCCCGCCACCCCGGCCAACTACGGGGTCCGTGCGACGGACATGACTCGCAGCCCGGTGCGAGAGCTCCCCCCGATCCCGGGAAGCCGTCTCGGTCCGAAGCGGATTTTCCGAAGTTGGCAACTTACCCCTGTTTTGCCCGACGAGTCAACCGGCGTCTCCGCCGGATGCAAGACCGCTTTGTGCCAAAAAGAAAGCGTTGCGCCAGCAGGACTTAGCTACTGTGTATGGGGTTGTTTTCGCGATTTTGGCCACCGCCTGCTCTTGCGCCGGGCCCTGCCCCAAAAGCCGCGAGACAACCCGCTCAAAAAGTGTAGGATTCGACAAAACAGGGAGGAGCGGCATGTTTGAAATCAGCGGTTTCGACACGGCAGGAATCGTCAGCCTCAAGCGGCTGTCACTCACCGCCGCCCTCAAGAAGGCCAAGGAGCTCATCGCCGACGGGTGCTGGGGCGTTCAGGTGATCGGTCCAGGGGGCCAGGTCTACACCTCGTTCGAGGAGCAAGCCGCGTAGCCGCCCGCCTTCGGTATTATTCGGAAACCACCCGCCCATCCGATCGCGCGTCGCGCGCTCTCGCCGTTGCGGTGATCGACGTGAAAACCCCAGCGCCTGGTGGAGCGCCGGGGCGTTTTCAAAATATCAATTGGTCAAGCAATGAGGTCTTCGTAGCAGCGATCTCGACCATCGCTTGTGAACTGGTTCACACAGACGTCGATCTTTCCACGCCTTGACGAGGCTCAACTGCCGCGCGCCGTGCCGTTGCCAACCAACTCGTTTGGGAGCACGCTCTCTCCAGGCGCGCAGACGCCGCTCAGGGAGAAAGCCATGAAGGAAACGGGCCTGGATCATCGCCACCGCGACAAGGATGGCGCGATCAGCAAGAAGCACGGCAACACGCTGGTCGGTACGTTGCGCAAGATCTACGGCAAGGGTTTTGCCGCCGGTTATCCGGATACGACCGAACTCAGCGAGGTCTTGCATCAGTTGAACGAGACATCGCTGAGCCAGTTGCGGCGCGATCACGACACCGGGCATCTCGGCCACAAGATCGACCACGTCCCGAAGTGACGGATTTCACGAGTCCCAACTTCAGGTAGTTGAAATCAACTCGACCAGGTGCCTTCGCCCCTGCGCGGACAGGCTGCGCTGCCGGGTGTCTCGGCGAACTTGCCGTTTGAGCTCTCGCCGCCCGAGCGCTAGGATGAGCCTTTTACGGAGGCTCATTTGAAACAGTTCATTATCATCACCGCCCTTGCGCTCGCCGTGACAGCTCCCGCCCGCTCGCAGGCGCTCGTCGATCCCAACAAGGTTGCTCCCGAATATCGCGAGGCGGCCGAGAAGCGGCGGGCCGAGCAGATGCGGCAGCGCGAATGCGCGCTGAAGGCGGATCTCGAGAAGGTGCTGCCCAGGGATCGCACCGTCTATCTCAACCATTGCCTTGAAACGATAGCGGCCAAGCAATAGCGGCTGATCGAGCGGCTTGAAGTCGCCGACGCGTTCAAGCTTTCTTCAGACATTTGGGATCACCTGACGATGCATTTCCATCAGTCATCGTCGATCGACCGCGCATGAGTTTCGTCCAGATTCAGTGCACGCGCTGCAAGACCGTGTTCCGCGACCGCGCGGGACGGTTGCAGGACGGCTATTCCAGGCAATGTCCGAGCTGCGAGGTGGTGCTGTTCTTCGCGGAGGATTCGCCAAACCCTCAGGTCAAGCAGGCCATGAAGCGCGCGCGCAAGGCTCGCAAGGAGCAGCGCGAAACCGAAATGGCCAGGGTGTCCGCGCCGCAAACGCGCGCCAATTCTTCGCGGGCCCACACCGGACGGATACAGCACTCGTCGGAGGACGAGGAGGCCTAGCTCACCCGCGCTTCCGCGGAAACAGGCGGTCGCGGATATAGCGCGAGGTCGGCGTCAGGCGGATGCCGCGCGGCTTCTGCCAGACGGCGCGGTCGATCTCGTTCTTGTCCCCGATCGCGAGCCTGCCCTTGGCGCCCTTGGCGATGAAGATCGCGTCGCTCATCTTGCGGCCGGAGCGCTTGTTCCTGGTCGTCACTTCCTTCCAGAGGCTGATCCGGCCGAGCTTCAGCTTGGGCAGCTCTTCCTTGATTTCCCGGCGCAGGCAGTCCTTGTCGGACTCGCGCGCACGCTTGCGGCCGCCCGGGAACATCCACAGGCCGTCCGACCGGCGTCTGACCAACAATACCTTGCCGCGCTTGGCGGCAACCAGCTTGGAAGACTTCGCCATGTCCGCCGTAATCGAAAATAGAATCGAGCCCATGGTAACTTGTCTAGTCGGATAGACAAGTTCGGGATGGATCTTGATCACATGGGCAAGGCCGTCAGGTCTGATCGAACCCGGCAGGCCGATCCCGCCGTTCGAGGCGCCAGATCAGCCGTCGCCCGCCGCTGTCCCCGCCCTCGAGCCCGCCTCGGCCCGGTCCTCCGTCCTGATCCAGGCCATCATCATTTCCCAGGCCACCGACAGGATGATCGGGCCGATGAACAGGCCGACGATGCCGTGGGCCAGCGTACCACCGATCACGCCGACGAAGATGACAATGGTCGGCGTGGTCAGGCCGCGCCCCATCACCAGCGGCTTCAACATGGTGTCGAGGAAGCCGACGACGACGAGAAACACGGTGAGCAGCAGCGCGGTGGTGACGTCCTTGGCGGTCCAGATCCAGATGATCACCGGCAGCAGCACCAGGAAGGCGCCGATCTGCACGATCGAGAGCAGCAGCACGATGAAGGCGAGCAGGCCTGCGCTCGGCACCGCGGCAAGCTTGAAGCCGATGCCGGCGAGCAGTGCCTGCACGATCGCGACACCGATCACGCCTTGCGCCACGGCGCGGATGGTCGCGCCCGCGAGCCCCAGGAAATGCTCGCTCTGTTCGGGCACGATGCGAAACAGGAAGCCGCGGCCGGCCGCAACCAGCCTCGGCCCGTGCGGAAACAGGAAGCCGGCCACGAACACCGAGACCAGGAACTGGAGCGTGCCGACGCCGGCGTCGCCCGCGAGCGACAAGAGCGGTCCCGCCAGCGGCTGGAGATAAGGCGCCACCTCGCGCAGCACTGCGCGGATGTTGTTGTAGGCCTGCTCCCAGAGGTCGAATAGCCAGGGGCCGACGAGCGGCCACGACTTGAGCTGCTCCGGCGCCGACTGAAGCGCGAGGTCGCCGGTGCCGAGCTGGTGCGCCAGTTCGCGCACGCCGTCCACTGCGCTGATGCCGAGCCAGGTCGCAGGACCGATGACGATGCCGAGCGTGATCAGGGTCAGGATCGCCGCTGCGGTCTTGGGCCGGCCGCCCAGGATCTTCGCGACCCAGCTGAAGGCCGGGTAGAACGCGACCGCGAGCACGCCGCTCCAGGCAAGGATCGGCACGAAGGGGCGGATGATCAGGAAGGTCCAGATGATCAGCAGGCCGAGCAGGCCGACGCGGATCACGAGCTGGATGATGTCCTCGCCCGTCAGGAGCTGACGCAGACTTTTCACGGGCACGGCTTTCCTTGCGGCATTGACGCGGGTTCCGGCACTTGCGCGGCCCAGCGTTATTGCCAGCCGGGCCCCCGGCGTCAAGACGACGGGGGCCGGCCCGAGCCGGCGATTAGGAACGCATCGGGCCATTCTGCATTCCGAGACGATGGCACGCCGTCCCAGAGAGCCCGTCACACACGCAGGCATTCACCGCGGCGTCCACTTTTCGCTGAAGCCAAACGCCGCACCGGGCTATTGGCGCTACGCCTATGCCGTCGGCGACAGGGCCCGCTCCGGGCGCGTGCAAGGCAGGCTGCCGTTGCTCGCCATCAGGCGCGTACAGATGCGCATCGACCGGGACATGCGGAGCATTAACGACGATTAACCGGATTTCGGCCGACCGGTTTACGCCGTTGCAAAGGCGCGCACCTACGCTTCCATCCAGGTCCCCCAAACCACTTCGGTGCAATGGCCAATACCATCTGGACGATCGAAGAATTCACCTGCGCGGGTTGCAGCATGAACTACACCGCGACACGGGAGGAGCACGCCGAAGCGCATTCCGGCAGCTTCAAGTGCAGCATCTGCAGCGGCGTTGTGCACACATGGTCTGGCAAGCACCATTTCTTCGGCTGGGAAGCGGTGAAGACCAAGCCACCCGTGTTCGGACGGCGCTGGGCCGGGGCCGGTTGGTAGGCTGCTTCCAGCGGACCCAGACCAGCCACTCTCGTCAACGCTGCCTGCCCGAACTGCGGCTTCTGCTCCTCTGCGGCACCGGTTAAACTCCGCGCCCCGCAACTGAAGCCGATACGCAATGACCGCAGCTTTCGTTCCCCAGATTGCCCTTTATCGCACCTGGCTCGCCGAACAGCGCGGCCTCACCTTCGCCAGCTACGAGGAGATGCGGCAATGGTCGGTGCGCGATCTCGACGGCTTCTGGCACAGCATCTGGGACTATTACGATCTGCAATCGCCAACGCCGTTTGCAGCCGTGATCACCGAGCGCAAGATGCCCGGCGCGGTTTGGTTTCCCGGCGCCCAGGTCAATTATGCCCGGCAGGTGTTCCGCCACGTGGACGCGGCCGACGCCGCCGGCCTGCCCGCGATCGTCAGCTGTGGCGAGGACGGCAAGCTTTGCGAGACGAGCTGGCCGGAGCTGCGGCGCAAGGCCGCTGCACTCGCACTGCATCTAAAAGCAAAAGGCATCAAGCCCGGCGACCGCGTCGCCGCCTATCTGCCCAACATCCCCGAGACCATCATCGCATTCCTGGCGAGCGCCAGCATCGGCGCGATCTGGAGCGTCTGCGCGCCCGACATGGCCGCGCCAGCCGTGATCGACCGCTTCAAGCAGATCGAACCGAAAGTGCTGATCGCCTGCGACGCCGTCACCTATGCCGGCCGCCGACACGATCGCAAAGACGTCCTCGCCGAGCTGCGGCGATCGCTGCCGACGGTCGAGCACGTCATCCTGCACGGCGAGGCCGCCGCGCCCGGAGCGGCTGACGCGCTGCTCTCCGACATTGTCGCAACAACCGGCGCGGAGATCGACGCATTCGAGCCGGTCTGGCTGCCGTTCGATCATCCGCTCTGGATCGTCTATTCCAGCGGCACCACCGGCCTGCCGAAGCCGATCGTGCACGGCCATGGCGGCATCGTCTCCGTGGTGCTGGCGCTGCTGGGATTGCATAACGATCTCGGCTGCTCCTATCACGAGAACTCGTTCGGCGAGCGCTATCACTGGTACTCTTCGACGGGCTGGATCATGTGGAACTCGCAAGTCGGCGGCCTGCTCAGCGGCACCACCTGCTGTATCTTCGACGGCAGTCCCGGCGGCGCCAGGGACAAGCCGGACTGGACCACGCTGTGGCGCTTCGTCGCGCAATCCAAAGCGACCTTCTTCGGTGCGGGCGCGGCGTTCTTCGCCAACTGCGTCAAGGCCGAGGTCGACCTCACCGCCGGCGATCTCTCGCGATTGCGTTGTCTCGGCTCGACCGGCTCTCCGCTCAGCGCCGACACGCAAGCCTGGTTCAACAACCGCTTCGCGGCGCTCGCGAAGGCCAATGGCAGCAAGGCGCAGGCCGATATCTGGTGGGCCAACATCTCCGGCGGCACGGATTTCGCCGGCGCCTTCATTGGCGGCAATCGCGAACTGCCGCAGACGCCGGGCGCGATGCAGTGCCGTCTGCTGGGTGCTGCAGTGGAAGCCTTCGACGAACAGGGCCGCGCCGTCATCGGCGAGGTCGGCGAGCTCGTCTGCACCGAGCCGATGCCGTCGATGCCGCTTCATTTCTGGAATGATAAGGGCGATGCGCGCTATCGGGCGAGCTATTTCGAGACCTATCCCGACAATTTCGACGGCAGCGGCCGCGGGCCGGTGTGGCGGCACGGCGACTGGCTCAAGGTCGAGCCGGACGGCTCCTGCATCATCTATGGCCGCAGCGATGCCACCATCAACCGGCACGGCCTGCGCATGGGCACGAGCGAACTCTATTCCGCGATCGAGGCCTTGCCCGAGGTGCTGGATTCCCTCGTCGTCGATCTCGAATATCTCGGCCGTGACAGCTACATGCCGCTGTTCGTGGTGCTGCGTGAAGGCGTCGCGCTCGACGAGGCGATGCGGGCCAGGATCAAGGAGGCGATCGAGGCCGGCCTCTCCCGCCGCTTCCTGCCCAACGACATTTTTGCGGTCGCCGAGATCCCGCGCACGCTCTCGGGCAAGAAGCAGGAGCTGCCGATCAAGAAGCTGCTGCTCGGCCAGCCCGTCGAGAAGGTGATCAACCGGGAGGCCATGGCCAATCCCGCCTGCCTCGACTGGTATCTCGCCTTCGCGCGCGACTATCTGGCGCGGACCGAGACTTGAGGGGAGATCGCCCTAATTGCGCCGATGCCGTTTGGACTCCGTTCACCGATCGCCGCTAGAGCAGGATGTCTCTTCCGCAACGAACGCGCGCCATGGCCGACCTCAACGCCGTCCTCACCAGGCTCAACGACCGCCTGCTCCGCCTCGAAGGTGAGCTGTTCGTGCTGCGCTCGCTGGCCCGCGCGACGCTGACCGCGGGCGATGACCATGCCGTGCGGATGCGCAAGCTGGTCGAGGCTGCAAAGGTCGCGCTCGACGACGAGGCCACGCGTCCCCTCGACAAGCCGACGCGCAAATATGTCGATGCGGCGACCGCGCTGGTGGAGGAATTGCTGGTCGAGCCGACCCAGGCACGGCCGTTGTTCACCGTCATCGACGGCGGACGGCGCGACTGAGCGTCAAACTGGCCGGCCGTCGTCCGTCGCGGCGACATCGCCCGCCTTGAGCCGGCTGAGGCCGGCTTCGATGATCGCGATCTCCTCGTCGATCTGGCCGATCGGCAGGCTGAAGTCGTAGCCGGACCTGCTCTTCAGATCGACCGCAAGCCGCTGTCTGTGCATCATCAGCTCGTCGAGGCCGCGCCGGTTCTTCAGCCGGACATAGACGTCGACGATCTGCTCAATCGCGCTCGGCATGAAATCGGTCCCGGCGAAAAAGCCCGCACGGCGCACCCACGCCGGCGGGACAATCTCGGTGTCGCGGTACGCAATACAAATCCGCGACGGATTCGTCGATACGCCAAGCTGGTTGAGATCATGTTACCGTCAGATGATTTCGGGATGGCCGAGCATGAAAAAGCCGCTGGCAATTACGCCAGCGGCCAAATCCGGGTTCGAAAACGGATGCGGGTTGAAATGTCGCCAGCCCCGGTGGGTCCATGTTCTACCGGCAAATCCTGGATCACTCTGTTAAAAACGAAACACAGGAACCGGCCTGTACTTGCCGCCCGACCGTGGTGGCACGGCCACGCTAGTCCGAGACGCAGAAATATTTGCGCGGCAGCCTGCGGTAGGCGCTGTAGCGGTAATGCGGCCGGTACGCGTAGCCGCGATAGAGTGCCGGCGGCTCCTGGCCGTAATAGGCGCCGTGATAAAAATTGATGACCGGCCCTTCGGCGCAGCGATAGGTGTCCCAGGTCGGGCCGATGAACGGTGCCACCCCAACCTCGGGCGGAACCGCCGGATAGGGCGGTCCGCCGGCGCGCGCCGGAGTGGTTGCGACCAGCGCCGCGAGAAGGACAAACCACGCGCTCCGCATGCGTTCGCTCCGAGCCGATGCCATGCGCGCATGGAAGCACCGGACCGGCCGACGCCGCAATCGCGGAATTCATCGCGCACCCTCGCCCGGTTGCATTGTTGATAACCGGCGCAAACCCGGCGCGGGTGGTGACAGGACGTCCGGACGTGTTATCGGGAGATGACGCAGTTGCGAGACGGATCGGACACCCATGCGTATTACCCTCGTCGGCTCCCGCCATTTCGGCGTGACCACCCTGAACATGCTCCGGGAGCACGGTGTCTCGATCGTGCGGGTCGTGGTGGCCGACGCCGAGGACCGTCTCGCCGCGACGGCCAAGGCGGCGGGCATCGAGGTCGTGGTTCAGGCCAATCCCAAGCTGGTGGTGGCCTCCGAGATCGCCCCCGATACCGATCTGATCGTCACCGCGCACAGCCACGCCCGGATCGGCAAGGACGCGCTCGAGGCCGCGAAGCTGGGTGGGATCGGCTATCATCCCTCGCTGCTGCCGCGTCACCGCGGCAAGGCGGCCGTGGAATGGACCATCAAGGAAGGCGATCCGATCGCGGGCGGCACGATCTATCACCTCGCCGACCGCATGGACGCCGGCGCCATCGCGGCCCAGGAGTGGTGCTTCGTCAAGAAGGGCGAGACCGCGCGGGAGCTGTGGGAGCGCGCGCTCGCCCCGCTTGGGCTCAAATTGCTGGCCGACGTGATTGATTACGCCAAGGTCCACAAGGCGCTGCCGTCCAAGTCCCAGGACGAGCAGTTCGCGACCTCGGCACCAAGTCTTTCCTAAGCCCCTTTCCTGAGACCTCTTTCCTGAGCCCCTTCCTGAGTCGCTGTCTTGATGTTTACCCTTAACGTGAAGGGGCGTTGATTCTGCTTCGAAAATTGCAGCCGGAAACCCAAATAAACCATTGTTCCCACAGGAACAATTTTCGATTTGGCACCGCACCAAATTTCCGTCACATTTGGCCCGAATAAGGGTCAGCATATCAGACAAATTCAAGGACGGATTTTATGCGTTTTGCTCGCATTGCGGCGTTCTGTGCCGCTTCAGTTATCACCCTCGCCGCGCCCGCTTTCGCCCAGACTCCCTATGACGGCAACTGGCAGGTCACCATCGTCACCAAGAGCGGTTCCTGCGAGCCGACCGCAAGCTCCTTGCTGACCGTTGCCGACGGCAAGATCACCGCCCCCGGCGCTAACGTTTCCGGCACCATCGGCCGGGAGGGTCTTGTGAAAGTTTCGATCAATGGTGCATATGCCAACGGTCAACTCAGCGGCAACGCCGGATCGGGGAAGTGGAATGGAGCATCTGCAGGCATACCGTGCAGCGGGCGGTGGGAAGCATCGCGCCAATAGAAAAATCGTGACCAGCGGTCTGGGCCGGCGGCTGCTGATCGCGGCCGCCGTTATGTTTGCGGCCGGAATTGCCAACTCCGAGAGCAAGGCCCAGTCCGGCCCGTTCGCCCCGCTGGCCGGCAGCTGGAGCGGCTCAGGCACGGTCACCCTGGATGACGGCTCGACCGAGCGGATCCGCTGCCGGGCCAAATACGCTCCGATCGGACCGACCATGGAGTTGTCTCTGACCTGCGCCAGCGACGCCTACAAGTTCAACCTCGGCGCCAACGTCAAGGCTGAAGGCGGCGCCATCGCGGGCAGCTGGTCCGAGGCCAGCCGCAATATCAGCGGCTCTCTTTCGGGTCGCGGCGCCGGCGGAAACTATGAGCTGCTCGCCTCCACCGCCGGTTTCAACGCCAACATCTCGCTGAAGACGTCCGGCAACAAGCAGAACGTCACGATGCGCGCCGACAGCCAGTTCCGCGGCGCCAACATCTCGCTGTCGCGCTAGACCGATACGAGTAAATTGACAATCGACCCTGCAATCTCGCCGGGTCGATTTTTTTATGTGCCCGGCACGAACGCCGTGACCTCGATCTCGACCTTGGCCCGGTCGTCCACGAGGCCGCCGATGTAGAGCAAGGTCGAGGGCGGGAAATTGCGCCCCAGCGTTTCCTTCCAGGCCGCGCCGATGCCGGCTCCGGCGGCCTCATATTCACTGCGGCTGGTCAGGTACCAGGTCAGGCGGACGATATGCTCGGGGCCGGCGCCGGCCTCGCCCAGGAGCTTGACGATCCGCTTCAGCGCGGTCCCGACCTGCGCTGCCATGTCAGGCGCGTAATTGCCGGTCTCCTCGCCGCCGGTCTGCCCGGCCAGCATCACCCAGCGACCCGGCCCCTCGACCACGACACCATGGGAAAAGCCGCGCGGTTTTTTCCACTCGGCCGGCTGCAAGATGTGCATGAGCGAATATCTCCCGATTTTTCTCGTTGTTCGCTGATGCCTTAGCACGCCGGCATGCATCGCTGCACCGGCAGATTTGGCCGTTGCAAACGGCGGCGATGTCGCCGATACCGGCCCTCCCTCAGGACCCCCGCCTCTCACACCCGCGCCGATGAACACGACACCGTCCAAAACGATGGCTGCCCTGTGGATGGCGGGCTGGCTGTCGCTGATGCTGGTCATGGCGGTCGCCGGGCGCGAGACCACGCGCGAGCTGAATGTATTTCAGATCATGGAAGTGCGTTCGCTGATAGGCTTCCTGTTGCTCTCGCCGATAATCTATCGGGCCGGCGGCTTCAAGGTGCTCAGGACATCGCGCCTGCCGCAGCACATCGGGCGCAATTTGGTGCACTATGTTGCGCAGCTTGGCTGGTTCTTCGCGCTGACGCTGATCCCGATCGGCCAGGTGGTGGCAATCGAGTTCACCATGCCAATCTGGACGGCGCTGCTCGCAGCGAGCCTCCTCTCCGAACGCATGACGCCGTGGAAGATCGCCGCCATCGCGCTTGGCCTCTTCGGTGTGATCGTCATCGTCCGACCCGCCACCGGCGAAATCAATCCCGGTCAACTCATTGCGCTCGGCGCCGCGATGGGCTTTGGCGTGTCCATGGTGCTCGTCAAATCGCTGACCCGCACCGAAAGCGCGCTATCGATCCTGTTCTGGATGCTGGTGGTGCAATCGGTCGCAGGCTTCATTCCAACGCTGTTCGTCTGGACGTGGCCCTCCGCCTATGTCTGGGCATGGGTCGGCGTGATCGGCGTCTGCGGCACGTTTTCGCACTACTGCCTCGCCAGCGCGATGCGCTATGCGGATGCGACCATCGTTGTTCCCATGGACTTCCTGCGGGTTCCATTGACCGCGACCGCGGGCTGGCTGCTCTATTCGGAGCGGCTTGACACCTGGACGGTGGTCGGCGCCGCGCTGATCCTGTTCGGCAATCTCCTGAATCTAAAGCCAGCTCCGGCGGATCCTGCCCTCGCACGCTGAACCTCCCGCCGCCTCGCGCGACAAAACCAAGTGGCCGTGTGATTTGGATCACGCTGGAGAGGGACTCCATCGTGCACATTCTGCCACACAGCAGCGGGTTGAACGCGACGAACTGCCGTTTTGGTGGCGCCAAATCGGGTACTTCGTGTAAGTTCGTTGCCAATTTGTTGCTGCCTGCAATTCGATTCTGTTGGGGATTCCAGATGCGCACTCTCACCCTCCTCGCGTCGCTGATGTGCATGGCACTGTCGGTCAGTGCCGCGAAGGCCGACCGCCGTGTTGCTTTCGTCGTCGGCAACGGCACCTACAAGAACGTCGCTCAATTGCCGAACCCGCCGATCGACGCCAAGGCGATGGCGGCAACGCTGCGCAATGTCGGCTTCGAGGTGATCGAAGGTTCGAACCTCTCGCGCGACCAGATGACGGAGAAGCTGCTCGACTTCGGCCGCAAGGCGCAGGGCTCCGATGTCGCAGTGTTCTATTATGCCGGCCACGGCATCGCGGTCGGCGGCTCCAACTATCTTCTGCCCGTCGACGCCGACATCAAGTCGGAGATGGACGTCAAGCTCGGCGCCGCCATCAACATCGATCTGACGCTCGAGCAGACCATGGGCGACGCCAAGGTCAAGCTGGTCTTCCTCGACGCCTGCCGCGACAATCCGTTCGCCGCCAAGATCAAGTCGAACTCCGCGACCCGCAGCGTCAACGTACAGAGCGGTCTTGCCGAGATGAAATCCGGCGAAGGCACGCTGATCGCGTTCGCCACTGGCCCCGGCCAGACCGCGCTCGACGGCCAGGAGGGCAACAATAGCCCGTTCACCCGTGCGCTGATCGACAACATCACCAAGCCCGGTGTCGAGATCCAGCAGGCGATGACGTCGGTCCGCGCCCAGGTCAACGAGGAGACCCACAAGGGGCAGCTCCCCTGGGGCCACACCAATTTGATCGGCGCGGTCTATCTCAACCAGGCTCCGACGACGCAGGTCGCCAATGCGGCACCGACGGCTGCTGGCGTCGTGCCCGCGGCAACGGGCGGCAATTCGGATGGTGTCGAGCTCGAATACTGGCGCTCGGTCAAGGAGAGCAACAAGCCCGAAGAACTCAACGCCTACCTCTCTACCTACCCGAACGGCCAGTTCAAGGCGCTGGCGCTGGCGCGGCTCGCCGCGATCAAGAGCGGCCCGTCGACGACGACCCGCAACCTCAACGCCGGCGTCGATCCCGCGACCTTCACCGACGACGCCAGCCAGCTCACCGAGGACCAGATCGGCCTCGACAAGGGCCAGCGCCGCGACGTGCAGCGCCGCCTGACCGGACTTGGATTCGACACCAAGGTCACCGGCGCGTTCAGCGAGGACACCCGTACGGTGCTCAAGCGCTGGCAGGCGGCACGTGGCTATCCGTCGACGGGCTATCTCAACAAGCTCCAGCACAAGGCCCTGCTGTCGGAGATCGTGGCCTCCGCGCCGGCCACTGCGAGCGACGACAGCGCGAAGCCGGCCCGACGTGCCCCGGCCCAGGCGCAGAGCGCACCGGCCCAGCATCGTGGCGGCGGCGACGCTGGCGCAGCCTTCGTTGGCGGTGTCGTCGGCGGCATGATGGGCGGCATGTTCCGCCGCTGAGGCGAGGCCAATCGCAAATACAAAGCCCGGCTCGCGCCGGGCTTTTTCGTTGCGAGTCCCTCAACCTTTGGCGTCTACTTCCCCGCGGCCTTTCGCAGCGCCTCGTTGATGCGGTCCTGCCAGCCGGGCCCGCCGGACTGGAAATGCTCGAGCACGTCCTGGTCAATGCGCAGCGTGACCTGCTCCTTGACCCCCGGCGCCACGTTCTGCTTTGGCGGCGCCGCAGCGACCTTCGCCGTCACCTTCTTGAACGCCGCCTCGGCCTCCGTCCTGGCGTCGCCCAACGTCCGCGGTCGCCTCGGTGGTTGATCCGCCATGTCCTAGATTCCCTCAAACAGAGCCGTCGAAAGATACCGCTCGGAGAAGGACGGCACTATAGCCAGGATGGTCTTTCCCGCAGCTTCCGGCCGCTTGCCGATCTCGAGGGCCGCGGCGATCGCGGCGCCCGAGGAGATGCCGCCCGAAATGCCTTCGTGCCGCGCCAGCGCCCGCGAGGTCTCGATCGCCATCGTCGAGTTGATCTTCACGATCTCGTCGATCACCGACCGGTCGAGGATGTCAGGGACGAAGCCCGCACCGATGCCCTGGATCTTGTGCGGCGTGTGCTGGCCACCCGACAGCACCGGGCTCTCCTCCGGCTCGACCGCGACCACGCGCAGCGAGGGCTTGCGCGGCTTCAGCACCTGGCCGACGCCGGTGATGGTGCCGCCGGTGCCGACGCCCGCGACGAAGAAGTCGATGTTGCCGCCGGTGTCGTTCCAGATCTCCTCCGCGGTGGTGCGGCGGTGCACCTCGGGATTGGCAAGATTCTTGAACTGCTGCGGCATCACCGAATTCGGCGTCGTCTTCAACAGCTCTTCGGCCGTCGCAATCGCGCCCTTCATGCCTTGCGCGGCCGGTGTCAGCACCAGCTCCGCGCCCAGAAAGGCCAGCATCTTGCGGCGTTCGATCGACATCGACTCCGGCATGACCAGCTTGAGCCTATAGCCGCGCGACGCCGCGACGAAAGCCAGCGCGATGCCGGTATTGCCGGAGGTCGGCTCGATCAGCACGGTGTCGGGCTTGAGGATGCCGGCCTTCTCCATCGCGATGATCATCGCCGCGCCGATGCGATCTTTCACGCTTGCGGCGGGATTGAAATATTCAAGCTTTGCCAAAATGGTCGCGTTCACGCCGTACATGCCCGGGAGCCGGCGCAAGCGCACGATCGGCGTGTCGCCAAAAGCATCGACGATCGAGTCATAGATCCGGCCGCGGCCGGGTTGGTGCGCTGCACCCGTGGGGGACGATGCGTCCATGATCAACTCCCTGTGGCGACGATTTGTGCTTCTGTTGCAGCTCTTGCGCAGTTAGAGACAGCCTGCGGCGACACGCAAGCGAGATTGCGACACATGTTAAATACCTTGCATCGCAAAATCGCGTGAGCGGTAATTATCAGAAAACCAACGCATTTGTGTTGCGACCTCGTCAACTGATTCTGCTTATGTTAGACTTAGGTCTCAAGCTGGGAGGTCACCACGATGTCAGCAGTCGCTGAAGTGTTGTCGACCGTCGCACCGAACCGCGCTCCGCGGTGCAGTGAGTTGCCCACCTGTCCCGTCTGCGCCGACTCCATGGTCGCCGCCGAAGGTTCTGCGTATGTGTCGGAGCACCTGATCAGCTATCTCTGGACCTGCGACAATTGCGGCTACGGCTTCGTGACCAAGCACGCCGTCAAGCAGCGTTTCCTCTGCAACTGATGCTCCTTCACTGACCATGCGCAATTGACCTAGCGCGGGGCGATGTCGCCCCTCGCCCAGTTTTCGCGCGTACGCCGATAGAACTCCTCGAACGTTCCCTGTGCGATAGCGTCCCTGATGCCCTGCATCAGGAACTGGTAGTAAGCGATATTGATCTCGGACAGCAGCATCGCACCCAGCGTCTCGCCCGACTTGACGAGGTGGTGCAGATAGGCGCGCGCGTAGGTGCGCGCCGACGGCCAGGAGCTCTCTTCGTCGAGCGGACGGGAATCGTCGGCGTGGCGCGCGTTGCGCAAATTCACCTGGCCGAAGCGTGTGAAGGCAACGCCATGCCGGCCATTGCGCGTCGGCATCACGCAATCGAACATGTCGATGCCGCGCGTGACTGCTTCGAGGATGTCGTCCGGCGTGCCGACGCCCATCAGATAGCGCGGGCGCTCTCTGGGCAGCAGCGGCGCCGTCTCGTCGATCATCGCCAGCATCACGGCCTGCGGCTCACCGACGGCGAGGCCGCCAATCGCATAACCATGGAAACCGATCTCGATGAGGCCTTGCGCGCTGGCATGGCGAAGCTGGGGGATGTCGCCGCCCTGCACGATGCCGAACAGCATGTAGCCGTCGGGCGCGCTCTCGAAGGCGCGCTTGCTTCGCTCGGCCCAGCGCAGCGATAATTGCATCGCGCGGTCGATGTCGGCGCGCTCGGCGGGCAGCCGCACGCATTCGTCCATCTGCATGGCGATGTCGGAGCCGAGCAAACGCTGCACTTCGATCGAGCGCTCCGGCGACAGCTCGACCTTGGCGCCGTCGATATGCGAACGGAACGTCACGGCCTGCTCGCTGACCTTGCGCAAATCCGCCAGCGACATCACCTGGAAGCCGCCGGAATCCGTCAGCATCGGCCCGTTCCAGCCGGTGAATGTCTGCAGGCCGCCAAGCGCCGCGATCCGCTCGGCGCCGGGACGCAGCATCAGATGATAGGTGTTGCCGAGCACGATGTCGGCGCCGGCCTCACGCACCTCGCGCCAGTGCATGCCCTTCATCGCGCCGGCGGTGCCGACCGGCATGAAGGCGGGCGTGCGCACCACGCCGTGCGGCGTGGTCAGGCGCCCGGTGCGCGCGGCGCCATCGGTGGCGAGCAGTTCGAAATGATTGGGCAGACCGGTGTCAGGACGATTCATGACGGTGCTTATTGCGTGTCGGAGCAGGCCGATCAACCCGCTCAGGCCATGCTTCGGCCGGCTTATGCATCAGACCGGGACAACCGACACCAATATTGGGGACACGGAATTTGTGCCTGCAGCGCTTGTCAAACAAAACGATACAGTATAGTTTTATCTTGGGGCTGGACGAGCTGCCGCGGCGATGTTGCCGGCGGCGGTAGATGCGTGATCGCCAGCCACCGACAATGCCCTTCCCTTCAAGTTCGACTGATCCGTCCGCCCGTTCGCATGGCCGGACAAGGCAGACCGGCGTCCGCCTGTTCGGATTGCTGGTCCTGACATGCAGCCTGGCGCTCGGCGCCTGCACCTCCCTGCCCCGCACGCCCTATACGGCCGCTGAGGCCAGCACATCGCGCGTGCTCGATATCGACGGCCTCCGGCGCTACGCCGACGAGCCCATCACGAAATTCAGCTTCGAGAAGGACACCAGCACCGCGAGCAAGTCCTATCTGGCGCTGTCAGGCGGCGGCGCGGATGGCGCCTACGGCGTCGGCGTGCTGAACGGCTGGACCGCGGCCAGAACGCGTCCCACGTTCTCGGTCGTCTCGGGCGTCAGCACCGGCGGCCTGATCGCACCCTTTGCGTTTCTCGGCTCACGGTATGACGACACGCTGAAGGAGGTCTACACCAGCGGTGTCGCGGAGAGCCTGTTGAGCGATCCCAGCATCATGCGCGTGCTGTTCGGATCCGGCCTGTTCGGCAACACGCGGCTGCGCGAGCTCGTCGCCCGCTATGTCGGGCCGGAGATCATGGCGCAGGTCGCGCGTGAAAACGCCAAGGGCCGAAGGCTGCTGGTGGTGACGACCGATCTGGACACCCAGCGCACCGCGATCTGGGACATGGGCAAGATCGCCGCGGTCGGCACGCCCGAGGCGCTCAAGCTGTTTCGCGACGTGATGGCGGCCTCCGCCAGCATCCCCCTGGTGTTTCCGCCGATCATGATCGACGCCGAAGGCGAGGGCCGCAGGTTTCAGGAGATGCATGTCGACGGCGGCGTGACCGCCCCGGTGCTGACGCTGCCGGAAGCCCTGCTTTTCCAGGGCAGTCGCCTGCCGGGACCTGCGAAGCTGGACATCTACATCCTCGTCAACAAGAAGATCGAGCGAAACTTCGAGCTGGTCTCCAACAGCACCATCGACGTCGCCTCACGCAGCCTATCGTCGATCACCCAGTCGCAAACCCGCTCGATCATCTTCTCGACCTATGATTTTGCCAGGCGCAACCGCCTGGGCTTCCACCTCTCCTACATCGCGCGCGACTATCCGGCCGCCCCCTCGGAAGGATTCGATACCGCCTATATGCGAGCGCTGTATCAGTACGGATACGAGAAGGCGGCGTCTGGCCAGGCCTGGACTTCGACGCTTCCGTAAGCGCTCGCTGAGGAACAGGGCCGTGCCGGGACGGTTGACGATGAGGCCCGTCCGGCCAGATTGGCCATGACGCACCCGTTGCTGCGCGTTATAGAGCAATCACTGATGTCACGACCGCGCAGGAATCATTGGGCATGGGATTGACTGCGACCAGGACCAGACCGGCAGCTCAGCGGCGCGAGGTGCCGAAATCGCGCGGCGGCCGGCCGACGAAAAGCGCCGCGATCGAGCGCGATCAGCGGCTGATCGAGGTCGCCACCCGCCTGTTCCTGGATCGCGGCTTCGATGCCACCTCGCTCGATGCGGTCGCGGAAGCCGCGCGGGTGAGCAAGCCCACCGTCTATGCCCGTTACGGAGACAAGCGCGGATTGTTCGCCGCCGTGCTGCGGCGCGAGATCGCGCGATGGCTTGCACCGCTATCGGCGGCTGCCGAGACCCAGCTCGGCAGCGCCTCGGATATCTCGGTCGAGCAGCGGCTGGTCGAGATCGGGCGCGAGATGCTGACATTCACCTGCGGTCCCGATGCCGTCGCCTTCAGCCGCATGATGACGTCGCAGGCCATCAACTTCCCCGACATCGCCAAGCTCGGCAAGGAGGAAGGCTGGCTCAAGGCCGTCGCCACCACGGCACGCTTCTTCGACCATCTGGTGGCGCAACGCGCGCTCGACATCGAAGACACCACGATCGCAGCCGAGGTGTTTCTCGACGTCGTCGTGGGGCACACCCACCGCATGGCGACGTTCGGAACGACGCTCGAGCTGAAAGACGCCGAAAAGCGCATGCGGGTTGCCATCAAGCTGTTCCTGGCCGGTGCGCTTGGCCCTCCGGACCGCCTCCAGGAGGCCGCCAAGACCACGCGGCGGCGGCGCCCCTCGCGCTGACAATTCCGTGAGGTTGCGATTCTTCCAGGGAATCCGGCGCCCGCGCCGTTGACCAAAACAAAACGATACGGTATGGTTTAATTATAGGGCGATGCGGATCGCTTTTTCACCAGCCCCAAAGAGGTCCGCATCGCTTCGATCGCCGCGGCGGTACCACCCGTCACGACGCAGCGGCCGACCGATGCCCAAGGTCGGCCGCAAATTCTTTACGATCATCCGGCACACTCGCTGGCCGAGGGTTTCGAGCATGACGACAGCCAAACGACGGATCTCGGGATTGCTCGCGATCGCCCTGTCCGCACTCCTCCTCGCGGCGCCGGCGCGGGCGATCGTGAGCACAGGCACTCCGACCACCCTTCACAGCGATACAGATGGTGACGCTGAGGCCGACCGCCAAGCGGTCAGCCGCGAGATCGAGCGCTTCCGCAGCTCTTCAATCTCGATCAACCAGGCCATGGCGATTGCGGAAGCCCGTCACGCGGGTGCCACCACGGCGGATGTGAGTTTCGACGGAGCCTCCGGCGTGCCGGTCTACCGGGTGAAGACCCTGCACAATGACCGGATCTGGCGCCACACCATCAATGCCGCAACCGGCGAGCTCGTCGGCGGCGAAGCCGCCCTCCCTCTCGCCGAGCTCGACCTCGACGACCGCAGCAACCTCGCAGCGCTCGGTGCCATCAAGCACCGGCTTGCGGATGCCGTGCACGTCGCCGAACGCGCGGCCTCCGGCAAGGCGATCAGCGGCGGGCTGGTGCGCGAACGCGGTCGGCTGAATTTCGCGATCGTCGTCATCAGTGGCGACAACCTCAAGGAGGTCATCCTCGAACCGCCGGGCGCCCGGACCAAATAGCGGCGGCCCCAATCCCGCCGAAAAGCCATTGACGGGCGCAAAACTCTCCCGCATAAGCTCCCGCCATGTTCACGACCACCAAACGCACGACTAAAACCACCACGGCCTTCGGGGCCCGGGGAGGCGTGCGCGTGTAGTCGTCGACTAGAACGCAATCCACTCTACCGAAGCCCCGCCCTCGTTGGTCCGGGGCTTTTTTGTTGTCTGAATTCTCAAATCAATGGAGGACAAAGTGAGTAACGATCCCGTCGTCGCGATTGTCGGCGTCACCGGTGCGGTGGGCGCCGAATTCATCGCCACCATGGACAAGCGCGGCTTTCGCGTCGGCAAGCTCAAGGCGCTGGCGAGTGCCCGCTCGGCCGGCAAGACGGTGTCGTTCCGCGGGCAAGACGTCGTCATCGAGGAGCTGACCGAACGCGCCTTCGAAGGCGTCGACATCGCCCTGTTCTCCGCCGGCGGCAGCATCTCCAAGAAGTTCGCGCCGATCGCGGTCAAGGCGGGTGCCGTCGTCGTCGACAACTCCTCCGCCTTCCGCATGGACCCGAACGTGCCGCTGGTGATCCCCGAGATCAACGCGAGCCGCATCCGCGACCACAAGGGCATCATCGCCAACCCGAACTGCGCCGCCATTACCGCGCTCGTGCCGCTATGGCCGATCCACCAGAGCAACCGCATCAAGCGCGTGATCATCTCGACCTATCAGGCGGCCTCCGGCGCCGGCGCTGCCGCGATGGACGAGCTGGTCGAGTCCACCCGCGCCAACCTCAACGGGCAGGTTTATACGCCGAAGGTGATGCCGCATCCCTACGCCTTCAACCTCTTCAACCACAACACGGCGATCGACCCCGACACCGGCTACAACGACGAAGAGACCAAAGTCATCAACGAAACCCGCAAGATCTTCGAGGACGACAAGATTGCGATCGGCGTCACCTGCGTGCGCGTGCCGGTGTTGCGGGCTCATTGCGAGGCCATCACCTTCGAATGCGAGAAGCCGATCAGCGAGGATCAGGTCCGCGCCATCATGGCGCGAGCGCCCGGCGTTAAGATCGTCGACGACCGCGCCAGGAACTACTTCCCGATGCCGATCGACGCCTCGGGCCAGGACGACGTTCTGGTCGGCCGCATCCGCAAGGACCTCAGCGACCCCTCCGGGCATTCGATCTCGATGTTCGTGGCAGCGGATCAGCTGCTCAAGGGCGCTGCGCTCAACGCGGTGCAGATCGCGGAGCTCCTGCCGCAGCGCGTGATGGCGTAACGCGCGCTCAATCCGTCATCCTGAGGCGCGAGCTGTGCAGCGCGAGGCGCTGCACGGGGAGCCTCGAAGGATGCACGGCCGAGGCGCATCAGCCGGGCCGTCGCCCTTCGAGGCTCGCCAAAGAGGCGAGCACCTCAGGGTGACCGTGATAAAGTTGTGCGTCGCTTACGGCTCTGCCCGAAACAACAAACACGCATCGCCATAGGAATAGAACCGATAGCCATGCGCGATCGCATGCGCATAGGCCTGTTGCATCGTCTCCAGCCCGGAGAATGCCGACACCAGCATGAACAGTGTCGACTTCGGCAAATGGAAGTTGGTCAGCAGAACATCGACGGCGCGGAAGCGATAGCCGGGGGTGATGAAGATCGACGTCTCGGCGGCGAACGGCTCAAGGGTGCCGTCCTCGCGGGCTGCGCTTTCGAGCAGCCGCAATGACGTGGTGCCGACCGCGATGATACGGCCGCTGTTCTTGCGGGCGGTGTTGAGCCGCTCCGCCGTCTCGGCCGAGAGCGTACCCCACTCGGCATGCATCTTATGGCCTTCGGTGTCGTCCACCTTCACCGGCAGGAACGTCCCTGCCCCGACATGCAGCGTGACGCGATTGATGCCGACGCCGCGCGCGTGCAGCGCCTGCTCCAGCGCCGGCGTGAAATGCAGGCCGGCCGTCGGCGCGGCAACGGCGCCTTCATTCGCCGCGAACATGGTCTGGTAGTCGGCGAGATCCCGATCGTCAGGTGTGCGTTTCGAGGCGATGTAGGGCGGCAGCGGCGGGCTGCCGAGATCGGCGATGGCTTGATCCAATGTCGGGCCGTGGAACGAAAATGACAGCGTCACCTCGCCTTCGGCGCCCTTGGCCTCGAGCTCGGCATCGAGATGGCCGAGCAGGCAGACCTTGCCCTCATTGCCGAAGCGGATGCGGTCGCCGTCCCTGAGTTTCTTGGCCGGCTTCACCAGCGCCTGCCAGCGCGAACCGTCGAGACGCTTGATCAGAGTCGCCTCGATCTTCGGCTCGGTCTCGCGGCCGATGCGACGGCCTTTCAATTGTGCCGCGATCACCTTGGTGTCGTTGACGACGAGCTGGTCGCCTGGCTTCAGCCATTGCGGCAGATCGGCGATGATTTGGTCGCGCAGCGTGCCCTGATCGACAACCAGCATCTTCGCGGAATCGCGCGGGCTCGCCGGGCGCAATGCGATGCGCTCGGCGGGCAGGTCGAAATCGAAGAGGTCAGTGCGCATCGCGTGCTCGGGGCCACACAGTCACTCCTCATCCTGAGGAGCGCGGAACGCGCGTCTCGAAGGATGAAGGCCCCGCTGCTCCAGCTCGGCCTTCATGGTTCGAGACGGCGCTACGCGCCTCCTCACCATGAGGTTTGAACGCCTACTCCGCGTCAGCTGCCATCCGCGCCTTGACGATCTTGTCGGGGTTCTGCACGGGCTCGCCGCGCTTGATCTTGTCGACGTTCTCCATGCCCTCGGTGACCTTGCCCCACACCGTGTACTGGTTGTCGAGGAAGCGGGCGTCGTCGAACACGATAAAGAACTGGCTGTCGCCCGAATCCGGGCTGGCGGCGCGCGCCATCGAGGTGGTGCCGCGCACATGCGGCTCCTTGTTGAACTCGGCCTTCAGCTTCTTGCCGGAGCCGCCGGTGCCGGTGCCTTGCGGACAGCCGGTCTGCGCCATGAAGCCGTCGATCACGCGATGGAACACGATGCCGTCGTAGAAGCCTTCACGCACGAGTTCCTTGATGCGCGCGACGTGGCCGGGCGCCAGGTCAGGCCGCATCTCGATGGTGACGGGGCCCTGCGTGGTCTCGAGGATCAAAGTATTTTCGGTGGCGCTCATGCTCGTCTCTCTTGGGTTGGGGGTGAAGTCCTGTCAGGTGAAGATTTGCCGTTGCGAAACTGGATCGCGAATGGACGCCCCGCAGCGGCGCCGGCCATCGCATCGGTAAATGGCATCGGCGTGCAGCGTTGCAATGCCTCCATCACCGCGACCCGGTATTGCAGCCGGTCATTGTCGGAAGCCTCCACGGATTCATAGGTAATCCTCGGATGGCCCAGAATGTTTCCGGCCCGGTTGAAGCTCACGACGACGGTGATGTCGATCGGGCGGGCCCTGGCGGCGGGCGGCGGCTTCCAGCAGGTGCGCAGATGCCGGAAGATGTCCTGGATGGTGTTGACCTGTGCCTCCTCGGCGACTGCGCCGGGGACGCCGAGCAGCAGCACCGCGGCAACCAGCAGGAGCTTGCCACCGCAGCGCGCCATCGCTGCTCCTATTTGATGTCGGAAGCGACCTGCACCTTCACCATCTTGTCGGGATCGGTGACGGTGCCGCCGCTCGATCCGGGAGGCGCCTTCTTCAGCTTGTCGACGACGTCCATGCCCTGCACGACCTCGCCGATCACGGTGTACTGGTTGTCGAGGCTGCCGCCGTCGGCGAACATGATGAAGAACTGCGAATTGGCGGTGTCGACGCTGTCGCCGCGCCGGGCCATCCCGACGATGCCGCGCGCAAAATGCACCTTCGAGAATTCCTGCTTCAGGTTCGGATATTTCGACCCGCCGGTGCCGTTGAAGTTCTGACCGTCGCCGGTCTGCGCCATGAAGCCGTCCATGACGCGATGGAACGGCACGTTGTTGTAATAACCCTCGCGCGCGAGCTGCTTGATGCGCTCGGCGTGCTGTGGTGCAAGGTCCGGCCTCAGCTTGATGACGATGCGGCCCTTGGTGGAGTCGATGACGATGGCGTTGGCCTTGTCGAGGCCGGCCGGCAAAGTTTGCGCGAACGCCGGCACCGCGAACAGAACCGCGGCAACAAATGCGAGAATTCGGATCATGATAACTCCGGATCAGAGATGAGAAAGGAAACGCGCCGTTATCAGGCGAATTTTGCCTTGAGCTGGGCCGCAACCAGCGGCGGGACGAAGGCCGAGACGTCCCCGCCCATGGCAGCGATCTGGCGCACCAAAGTGGCGGTGATCGGGCGGACCATGGGAGAAGCCGGCAGGAAGACCGTATGCACCTCCGGCGCCATGGCCTCGTTCATGCCGGCGAGCTGCATCTCGTAGTCGAGATCGGTGCCGTCGCGCAGGCCCCGAATCATAATCGTCGCACCGTGCTTGCGCGCCGAGGTCACCGATAGATCGTCGAACGTCGCGGCTTCGAGGACGCAGCCGGCCTGGGCCGCCACCGGCCCGCAGACGTCATGGAGCATCTTGAGCCGCTCCTCGGTCGAGAACAGCGGCTTCTTGCCGGGGTGCACCCCGATCGCGACAACGAGCCTGTCGCACAGCGACACGCTGTGCCGGACCACGTCCAGATGGCCGTTGGTGATGGGGTCGAAGGAACCTGGATAGAAGGCAATGCGGGGCATGGCCACGTCCTACCGCGCCCGGCCCGGCCCGGCAAGCCGGTCAGGTTCCCCGGCGGTTTTTCCGCAAAACCGTGTTGGAATGCGCCGAATTGTTTCGTCCTGAGGGCAGCCACGAAACAAAACGGAGCGCGAACGAAACCATTTCCCGCGTTCGCGAAGACGTCCGGAAACTGGCCATGGTTACTAATCCGGCCAACGAACGACGGGCCGCACACTGGGCGTAGCGGTCGCATCACAGGGGACTGTCATGATCAAGGCTCTTTCGGCGATCGCCATCTCTGCGTGTGTTGCTGCCGCCCTCACCCTCCTGCCCGGCTTCGCCCCGACCGTCGAGGCGAGCGTGCCGCAGCCGCTCGCTAAGGGCGACCGGCTCGATATCCGCACCATCGGCAAGGACTGCTCGCAGCGAGCCTGGCCGAATTTCGAGGCGTCCTGCCTTCGCCAGGCCGGCACCAAAGCCAACATCCGCGAGGCGCGCCTCGTGACCGCCAACCGCACTCCGTAGCGGGGGCCTGTCAGTTTCGCGTCAGGAATCCTCGCGATAAGTCCCAACGACAAACCCAAAAGATAACCCATGGATATTTGCGACGTCCCGTCGCAGACTGCCTGATGCTCGCGCCCGCCGGAATGACCCGTCGGGCGCGATCCCATCGGGGGGTCGCCATTGTCCAGTACGCCCGCAGTCGCCTCCGGCCATCAACCTGATCCACTGCCGCTTGCGATGACCATGGGCGCCCTCGGGGTGGTCTATGGCGATATCGGCACCAGCCCCCTCTACGCCCTGAAGGAAGCAGCCAAGGCTGCCGCCCACGGCGGCACATTGACGAACGATGCCGTTCTGGGCGTTGCCTCGCTGATCCTCTGGGCGTTGCTGCTGATCATCTCGCTGAAATACGCGCTGTTGATTTTGCGCGCGGACAACCGCGGCGAAGGCGGCATCGTCGCGCTCCTGGCGCTGCTGCATGCCCGCAACGCCCAACCCGGCACCTGGCGCGCGCATCTGCTGGTCGTCGGCCTCATCGGCGCAGCGCTGCTGTACGGCGACGGCGCGATCACCCCGGCGATCTCGGTGCTCTCAGCCATCGAAGGCCTGAAGGTCGACGCCCCCTCGCTCGCGCCGGCGGTTGTACCCGTGACCGTCGTCATCCTGATCGGACTGTTCATGATGCAGAAGCAGGGCACCGGCTTCATCGGCCGCATCTTCGGACCGGTGATGCTGGCCTGGTTCTTCGTGCTGGCAGCGCTCGGCATCCACGGCATCGTCAAGGCGCCGGCGGTGCTGGCGGCGCTCAGCCCTCTCTATGCGTTCGACTTCCTGATCCACCAGGATTTTCATGTCTCCTTCGCGATCCTGGGGGCCGCCTTCCTCGCGGTGACCGGCGGCGAAGCCATGTATGCCGACATGGGGCATTTCGGCCGCCTGCCGATCCGGCTGGCCTGGTTCGCGATCTGCCTGCCCGCGCTGGTGCTGAACTATTTCGGCCAGGCCGCGCTGCTGATCACCGACCCCACCATGATCGAAAATCCGTTCTTCCAGCTCTGCCCTGACGCCCTGCATTATCCGCTGGTCGCGTTCTCGGCGGTCGCGACCGTGATCGCCTCGCAGGCCATCATCTCCGGTGTGTTCTCGTTGACGCAGCAGTCGATCCAGCTCGGCTTCCTGCCGCGCATGCAGATCCGTCACACCACGAGCGACGCGATCGGCCAGATTTACGTGCCCTTGGTGAACTGGTTGCTCGCCGCCGCAACGCTCGGCGCCGTGCTGAGCTTCGGCAGCTCGGAGGCGCTGGCCGGCGCCTACGGAATCGCGGTGTCGCTGTTGATGGCGATCACCACGCTGCTCGCCGCGTTGCTCGCGATCCAGTGGGGTTTTTCGCCGTGGCTCGTGGTGGCCGTGAACGGCTTCTTCTTTGTGATCGATTTGATCTTCTTCTCGGCCAATTCGATCAAGCTGTTCGAGGGCGGCTGGTTTCCGCTGATGCTGGCGGGCTTCGTCGCCTTCCTGATGCTGACCTGGCGCAGCGGCGTGAAGCTCGTCGAAGCGGCACGCGCAAAGCTGCGCCAGCCCGAGGAGGATCTGATCGAGACCGCGGTCAACAAGTGCAGCGCCAGGCTTCCAGGCACCGCCGTGTTCCTGGCGTCGGCGCCGCGCGGCGTGCCGCTGGCGCTGACCCAGTTCGTCAAGCACAACCACGTGCTGCACGAGCGCATCATCCTGGTCACCGTGCTGATCGAGGAGCTTCCTCACATCGCCGACGAAGACCGCATCGAGGTGATCGAGATCATTCCCGGCATTACCCGCGTCGTCCTGCATTACGGCTTCATGCAGAACCCGACGATCTACGACGGGCTGACCCTCGCCTGCCGCCACGGCAAGCTGCCCGGGATCGACCTCGACGACATCACCTATTACGTCGGCCGCGAAACCATCATTCCGCGCGAGGACGTGCCGGGCATGTGGGTCTGGCGCGAAACCGTGTTCGCCTTTCTGCAACGCAACGCCGAACGCTCCGCCGCGTTCTTCGGCGTGCCGACCAAGCAGGTGGTCGAGTTCGGCACGGAGCTGGAGATTTAGCGCAAATCGTAGCCCGGATGGAGCGAAGCGCAATCCGGGTTTGTTGCGCCGCGCAGAGAGTCCCGGATTGCGCTTCGCTCCATCCGGGCTACGAGGGGTGCCGCATCACTCCCCGTTCGACTCCCCGTTCGTCCCATTCCCGCTCTCGGCCTCTTCCGTGATGTGCTCGACCGAGACGACGTGTTCGTCCTCGGCGGTGTCGAACACGATCACGCCCTGGGTCGAGCGGCCGGCGACGCGGATGCCTTCGACCGGGCAGCGGATCAGCTGGCCCTTGTCGGTGACCAGCATGATTTGATCAGCATCTTCCACCGGGAACGACGCTACGAGGTTGCCGTTGCGGTTGTTGACGCTCATGGCGACGATGCCTTTGCCGCCGCGGCCCGTGGTGCGGTACTCGTAGGACGAGGTCCGCTTGCCGTAGCCGTTGACGGAGACAGTCAGCACGACCTGCTCCTGCGCCGACATCTCGATGTAGCGCTCCTGGGCGAGCTGGAAGCTGCCGGAGGTCTCCTCGGCCTCCGCGTCCGCCGCCGGCTCCTCGGGCGCAGCTTCGCCGGCGACCGCGCGACGCATCTTCAGGTACGCCGAGCGCTCGTCGGACGTCGTCTCGACGTGGCGCAGGATCGCCAACGAGATCACCTTGTCGCCCTCGGCAAGCGCAATGCCGCGTACGCCCATCGAGGTGCGCCCAGTGAACACGCGCACGTCGGTCACGGGGAAGCGGATGCACTGGCCGCCGGCGCCGGTCAAAAGCACGTCGTCGTGCTCGGTGCAGATCTGCACGTCGACGATGGCTTCGTTGTCGTCGAGCTTCATCGCGATGATGCCGGAGCGGCGGACATCGACGAAGTCGGACAGCTTGTTGCGCCGGACGTTGCCGCCGGTCGTGGCGAACATCACGTCGAGATTGCCCCAGGTGGACTCGTCCTCCGGCAGCGGCATGATGGTGGTGATGCGCTCGCCCTGCTCCAGCGGCAGGATGTTGATCAGCGCCTTGCCGCGCGCATTCGGCGCGGCCATCGGCAGGCGCCAGACCTTGATCTTGTAGACCTGGCCGCGCGAAGAGAAGAACAGCATCGGCGTATGCGTGGACGCCACGAACAGCCGGCTGACAAAATCCTCGTCGCGGGTCTGCATGCCGGCGCGGCCCTTGCCGCCGCGGCGCTGGGCCCGGTAGGCCGACAGCGGCACGCGCTTGACGTAGCCGGCGTGCGAGACGGTGACGACCATGTCCTCGCGCTGGATCAGGTCCTCGTCCTCGACCTCGCCTTCCTGCTCGATGATGACGGTGCGGCGCGGGGTCGCGAACTCGGCCTTCACTTCGGCGAGCTCGGACTTGATAATTCCCAGCACGCGGTCGCGCGAACGCAGGATGTCGAGATAGTCGGCGATCTCGCCGGCGAGCTTGTCGAGCTCCTCGCGGATTTCGTCACGGCCGAGTGCGGTGAGGCGTTGCAGGCGCAAATCGAGAATGGCCCTCGCCTGCTCCATCGACAGCCGGATCGTGCCGTCCTCGCTGATGCGGTGGCGCGGATCGTCGATCAGCGTCAGCATGTCCTCGACGTCCCGGGCGGGCCAGTCGCGCGACATCAGGGTGTCGCGCGCGGTGGTCGGGTCGGGCGAGGTCCGGATGACGCGGATCATCTCATCGATATTGGCGACCGCGATGGCCAAACCGACCAGGATATGGGCGCGGTCGCGGGCCTTGGCGAGCAGGAACTTGGTGCGCCGCGTGACGACGCGCTCGCGGAAGTCGACGAAGATCGCCAGCAGGTCCTTCAGATGCATGATCCGCGGACGGCCGCTGTCGAGCGCCACCATGTTGACGCCGAAGCTCGTCTGCAGCGGCGTGAACCTGTAGAGCTGATTGAGCACCACATCCGGCACGGCGTCGCGTTTCAATTCGATGACGACGCGGTAGCCGTCGCGATCGGATTCATCGCGCAGGTCGCCGATGCCCTCGATCTTCTTTTCCTTGACCAGCTCGGCGATGCGCTCGACCATCGTCGCCTTGTTCACCTGGTAGGGAATCTCGGTGATGATGATCGCCTCGCGCTCCTTGCGGATGGTCTCGATCGCGACCTTGCCGCGCATCATGACCGAGCCGCGGCCGAGGTGATAGGCGGCGCGGATGCCCTGCCGTCCGAGGATGACGCCGCCGGTCGGGAAATCCGGTCCCGGCACGATGTTGATGAGCTCGTCGATGGTGAGCGCGGGGTTGTCGATCAGCGCGACGCAGGCGTCGATGACTTCGCCGAGATTGTGCGGCGGGATGTTGGTCGCCATGCCGACCGCGATGCCGCCGGCGCCGTTGACGAGAAGGTTCGGGAACTTGGCCGGCAAGACCGACGGCTCGGTCTCGTTGTTGTCGTAGTTCGGCTGGAAATCGACCGTGTCCTTGTCGATGTCGGCCAGCAGGGCCAGCGCCGCCTTCGTCAATCGGGCTTCGGTGTAACGATAGGCAGCCGGAGGATCGCCGTCGACCGAGCCGAAATTGCCCTGGCCGTCGATCAGCGGCACGCGCATGGAGAAGTCCTGCGCCATCCGGACCATGGCGTCGTAGATCGACTGGTCGCCATGCGGATGATATTTACCGATGACGTCACCGACCACGCGGGCGGACTTGACGTACTTCTTGTCGGGCGTGTGCCCCTGCTCGTTCATCGAGTACAGGATGCGGCGATGCACCGGCTTCAGACCGTCGCGAGCGTCAGGCAGCGCCCGCGCCACGATCACGCTCATGGCGTAGTCGAGATAGGACTTCTTCATCTCCTCGAAGATGGAGACGGGGCGAATATCCGAGGGTTGCGCCGGCTGGTCGCCGGGCTTGTCGTCGTCGTCAGCCAAGGGGAAATCCGGTGAAGTTTTATCTGGGAATCATATAGCGCATCGAGCCCCTGATAACCACCCTCGCGGCGTTCTGGGAAGCGCTTTTTCCGCCTATTTTTCCAACAACTTAAGCCCTTGCGAGCGGTGTCGCGGACGGCCCCCGCATCGGCCTTGCAAAATCGCCGGGGACGCGGGGAAAACCGCGCGGCGAGCTTGCCACATCAGCGCATTTGCCAAGCCGCAATCCGAGCTCACCCCAAACCTGAAGCGGGCCCGGAAATCCCGAGCCCGTCCTGCCGATTAGTGGGATTTTCTGACACGAGATGAGAAGCGGCGCCGATCCGGCGGACGCATCCGCATCGAGACGCCGCGTTCTCAGAACGTGATCGCTCAGAACGGGATATCGTCGTCCATGTCGCTGTTGCGGCCACCGCCGCCGGCCGCAACGGGGCGCCGCGGCGCGCTGCTGACTGGACCGGAGGAGCCGAAATCGCCGCCCGGCTCGTCGCCGAAGCTGCCGCCTCCCCCACCGCCGCTACGGCCGTCCAGCATCGTCAGGGTGGAGTTGAATCCCTGCAGCACGACTTCGGTCGAGTACTTCTCGACGCCGCTCTGGTCGGTCCATTTGCGGGTCTGGAGCGCACCCTCGACGTAAATCTTGGCGCCCTTCTTCAGATACTGCTCGGCGACCTTGCAGAGCCCTTCATTGAAGATCACGACGCGGTGCCACTCGGTCTTTTCCTTGCGCTCGCCGGTCGCTTTGTCGCGCCACGTCTCCGAGGTCGCGACGCTCAGATTGGCAATCGGCCGCCCGTCCTGGGTGCGGCGGATTTCAGGATCCTTGCCGAGATTTCCAACCAGAATGACCTTGTTGACGCTTCCCGCCATCTCCGCTCTCCGCTCCGAATGCCATTGAATTCAAGAAGGCCGGTCCGCTCCCCGCGTTCCGCCGTGCCTGTTGAGGCGACCCTATACGCTCGCCGAACGCTTGCGGACGCCGATCAGTCCGTCACCCCTCCGGTTATCCCCACATATAGCATCGACCTCCGGCTCGTTCCAGATTTGTTCTTGGCGAATGACAGCACTGAAGGTGTGGGATCGATCGGCGATGTCCTGTGGGAAGGCACGCGTCGATTGGAACCTTTGTAGGTTCCAAAAAACGGAAGAAAGAACTTAACATTCAGCAAGTTATGGCTACTCGCACTGCCCCGTTCTTGTTGCATTTCGGAGACGGACTCTGCCGCTCCGCAGAGCTACGGTTGCCTTCGACTTAGTTCATATGGGCCTCGCGCCTGATCAGCCGCTTCGGGGACATTAAGAGGCGGACGAACCTGGGGAGACTGGCAATGAATAAGCTTCTTATTGGTGCAATCGGTGCAGTGGCGATGGGCCTGTCGGCTCCGGCCAGTGCGGCGGACATGGCCGCGCGTCCTTACACGAAGGCGCCAATGGCCGCGCCCGCACCGATCTATACCTGGACCGGCTTCTACGCCGGTGTGCAGGGAGGCGGCGGCTGGGGTCGTAGCGACGAGACCTTCTTCGACGGTCCGAACACAGCGATCTTCGCGGGCAGCCAGAGGTATGACACGAGCGGCGGCTTCGTCGGCGGGGTGTTCGGCTACAATTGGCAGTCCGGTCCGGCCGTGTTCGGCATCGAAGGCGACTATCACTGGGCCGACATCAGCGGCCGTTCGGCCGAGATTAACGCCGGCCTCGGCGACACCTACTTCACGAAGATTCGTGGCTTCGGCGACATCAAGGGCCGTCTCGGCTACTCGACCGGCCCCGCGCTCTGGTTCGTCAGCGGCGGTGCCGCGGTCGGTGACATCCAGCACCGCTACGACGGCGTTCCCGGAAACGTCTTCGTCCAGAACGACTGGCGCTGGGGTTGGACCGTCGGTGCAGGCGCTGAATACATGTTCGCTCCGAACTGGTCAGCCAAGGTCGAGTATAACTACATCGATTTCGGCAGGAGCACGATCCAATACTCTCCAGTGGTCACCAACCGCTCCGAATGGACCGACACCGTTCACACCATCAAGGTGGGCGTGAACTATCACTTCAACTGGGGCGGCTCGCTCGTCGCGAAGTACTGATATCCCTCTGATATCATTGAGATCAAAGGCCGGCCCTGTGCCGGCCTTTTTTGCTGTGCTTCCCAGCTCGGAATAGTCAGTCAACAACCATTACGTTTCAAACATGGTGTGACTTTTGAGTGACACAACTTGCGGCTTCACTGGTGTATGGAGACATCAGTTGGACCACCGCGTCCGATGCCCTTCCCGATCGTGGAAGGCACAATCAGAAACTGGGACTGGGATTAGTTGAAAATGAAAAAGGTTTGGTTGGCTTCGGCCTGTTTGTTCGCTCTCGCTGCCCCGGCTTCGGCCGCTGATCTGGCGGCGCGCCCCTACACCAAGGCTCCGGTGGCCATGGCTTCGGTCTACAACTGGACCGGCTTCTACCTCGGTATCGTCGGTGGTGGTGCTTGGGAAAATTCCTCGACCGACCCGAAGATGAAGGGCGGCTTCGTCGGCGGCACCGCCGGCTATAACTGGCAGACCGGCAACGTCGTGTTCGGCGTCGAGGCCGATGGCGCCTGGGCAGACGTCAGCGCTTCGGCCGCTGGTACGGTTTTCGTTGCGGGCGTCGGTGGCATCCCCGCCTCGCTGAGCTCCAAGACTGACGCGATGGGCACCGTGCGCGGCCGCATCGGCTGGGCCGTCAACAACGTGCTGTTCTACGGCACCGGTGGTTACGCCTGGATCGACAACAAGCTCACCGCCACCCTGGGCGGTCTCTCGGTCTCCGACAGCAAGTTCCACTCGGGCTGGACCGTCGGCGCGGGCGTCGAGGCGTTCTTCGCTCCGCAGTGGTCGGTCAAGGGCGAATACCTCTATCGCAGCCTCGGCGGCGAGACCTACTTCGGAGGCGCCATTCCGACCGGAACGCTCAACCTCCACACCGTGCAGGTCGGCGTGAACTATCACTTCGGGGGCCCGGTGGTCGCGAAGTACTGAGTTCAGTACCTAGCTCCAACGCATCCACGTTACGAAAGGCCGGCCTTGCGCCGGCCTTTTTGTTTGACGGGCACGTCGCCTCGAGTTTCGACTGCCGCGCTCCTGCCAGATGCCGCCAGCGCGCCAACAATCCGTTGACGATTCGCAAACGCCACTGGAAATCCGCCCCCGTTCTTCCTACGTTCGCTCACATACCCATCGGCGCCGATCCCGGTTCCGGGCGAAGCGCGCCTATTACGTTGGCGCGATCGCGCGCTTTTGGATTCCTTGAGGACCACCAGGATGGATGAAGTGATCAAGGCGAAGCGCCAACAACAGAACGCGGGAGCACACCTGCGCGCAATTACGATCCGTGGCGCGCGCGAGCACAACCTCAAGAACGTCGACGTCGAGATTCCCCGCGACAAGCTGGTGGTGTTCACGGGGCTGTCAGGCTCCGGCAAATCCTCGCTCGCGTTCGACACCATCTACGCCGAGGGCCAGCGCCGCTACGTCGAATCGCTGTCGGCCTATGCCCGCCAGTTCCTGGAGATGATGCAGAAGCCCGACGTCGACCAGATCGACGGCCTGTCGCCGGCGATCTCGATCGAGCAGAAGACGACGTCGAAGAACCCGCGCTCCACCGTCGGCACCGTCACCGAAATCTACGACTATATGCGCCTGCTGTGGGCGCGTGTCGGCGTGCCCTATTCGCCCGCCACCGGCCTGCCGATCGAGAGCCAGACCGTCTCGCAGATGGTCGACCGCGTGCTGGCGCTCCCCGAGGGCTCGCGGCTCTATCTGCTCGCGCCCGTCGTGCGCGGCCGCAAGGGCGAGTACCGCAAAGAGCTCGCCGAATGGCTCAAGAAGGGCTTTCAGCGCGTCAAGATCGACGGCGCCTTCCACGAGCTCGCCGAAGCGCCGACGCTAGACAAGAAATTCCCGCACGACATCGACGTCGTCGTCGACCGCATCGTCGTGCGCCCCGACATCGGTCAGCGCCTCGCCGAAAGCTTCGAGACCGCGCTGAAGCTCGCCGAGGGTCTTGCCGTCATCGAATTCGCCGATGCGCCGGCTGCAGCAGCCCCCGCGGAAGAGAAAAAGAAGACCGCAAAGATCCACGACAAGAGCGGACCCGAGCGCATGCTGTTCTCGGAAAAGTTCGCCTGCCCGGTGTCCGGTTTCACCATCCCCGAGATCGAGCCCCGGCTGTTCTCGTTCAACAATCCCTATGGCGCCTGCCCTGCCTGCGGCGGCCTCGGCGTCGAGCAGCATGTCGACGAAGACCTCGTCATCCCCGACAAGGAGCTCGCCATCGGCAAGGGCGCGATCGCGCCCTGGGCCAAATCCTCGTCGCCCTATTACATCCAGACGCTGACTGCGCTCGGCAAGCACTACAAGTTCACGCTGACCACCAAGTGGAAGGATCTGCCCAAGAAGACGCAGAACGCGATTCTCCATGGTTCCGGCGAGGACGAGATCAAGTTCTCCTACGAGGATGGCGTCCGTTCCTACGACACCAAGAAGCCGTTCGAGGGCGTCATCACCAACATCAACCGCCGCTATCGCGAGACCGAGAGCGAGTGGGCGCGCGAGGAGCTGGCGAAGTATTTCCACGACGTGCCCTGCGAGGCGTGCCACGGCTTTCGGCTCAAGCCCGAGGCGCTCTGCGTCAAGATCGGCGGCAAGCATATCGGCGACATCTCCGAGATGTCGGTGAAGGGCGCCGGCGCGTGGTTCGAGACCGTGCCGGAGGCGCTGAACACCCAGCAGAACGAGATCGCCGGCCGCATCCTCAAGGAGATCCGCGAGCGCCTCACCTTCCTGCTCGACGTCGGCCTCAACTATCTCACGCTGTCCCGCTCCTCCGGCACGCTGTCCGGCGGCGAGAGCCAGCGCATCCGCCTGGCCTCGCAGATCGGCTCGGGGCTAACAGGCGTGCTCTACGTGCTGGACGAGCCCTCGATCGGACTGCACCAGCGCGACAACGCACGCCTGCTCGATACGCTGAAGCGCCTGCGCGACCTCGGCAACACCGTGATCGTGGTCGAGCATGACGAGGACGCGATCCTGCTCGCCGACCACGTCCTCGACATCGGGCCTGGCGCCGGCATGCATGGCGGCAACATCATCGCCGAAGGCACGCCCGCCGAGATCATGCGCAATCCCAACTCGCTGACCGGCAAATATCTCACCGGCGAGCTCGAGGTCGAGGTGCCGGAGCGGCGTCCGCCAAACCATCGCCGCACCATCAAGGTGGTCAACGCGCGCGGCAACAATCTCAAGAACGTCACGGCCGAAATCCCGCTCGGCCTGTTCACCTGCGTCACCGGCGTCTCCGGCGGCGGCAAGTCAACGCTGCTGATCGACACGCTGTACAAGGCGATCGCCCGCAAGCTGAACAACGCCAGCGAGGGCGCCGCGCCGCACGACCGCATCGAGGGTCTCGAGCACATCGACAAGATCATCGACATCGACCAGTCGCCGATCGGCCGCACGCCACGTTCGAACCCCGCAACCTATACCGGCGCCTTCACGCCGATCCGCGAATGGTTCGCCGGCCTGCCCGAGTCCAAAGCGCGCGGCTACGAGCCCGGCCGCTTCTCCTTCAACGTCAAGGGCGGCCGCTGCGAGGCCTGCCAGGGCGACGGCGTCATCAAGATCGAGATGCACTTTCTACCCGACGTCTACGTCACCTGCGACGTCTGCAAGGGCAAGCGCTACAACCGCGAGACGCTGGAGGTGCTGTTCAAGGGCAAGAGCATCGCCGACGTGCTCGACATGACCGTCGAGGAAGCCGCCGAGTTCTTCAAGGCGGTCCCGCGCGTGCGCGAGACCTTCCAGACGCTGCACCGCGTCGGCCTCGACTACATCCATGTCGGCCAGCAGGCGACGACCCTGTCCGGCGGCGAAGCCCAGCGCGTCAAGCTCGCCAAGGAGCTGTCAAAGCGCGCCACCGGCCGCACGCTCTACATCCTGGACGAGCCGACCACCGGCCTGCATTTCCACGACGTCAAGAAGCTCCTGGAGGTGCTGCACGAGCTGGTCGCGCAGGGCAACACGGTCGTCGTCATCGAGCACAATCTCGAAGTCATCAAGACCGCCGACTGGGTCATCGACCTCGGCCCCGAAGGCGGCGACGGCGGCGGCGAGATCGTCGCCTGGGGCCCCCCGGAAGACATCGCCAAGGCGCCGCGGAGCTATACGGGCAAGTTCCTGGCGCCGGTGTTGGCGAAGGCACGGAAGCCGAAGCGGAGGAGGACGGCGAGCGAGGCAGCGGAGTAGGTTACGCAGCGAGAGCATGCCGACACATTGTCTGAGGGAGACTGAGTTTGCCTGCCGGACTTGTGCAAACCTATCGTGCGTTCGCCTACAATAATGCTTGGGCGAACCATCGGCTGCTCACCGCTTGCGCCGCGCTGTCTCAGGCTGACTTCGAAGCCGCACGAACCGGCTTCTTTCCAAGCCTGCAGCGCACGCTGAACCACATCCATGTCATCGACCTCTTCTATGTCGATGCACTGGAGGGCGGATGGCTAGGGCCGGCGGCCTGGAAGAACCAAGTGCCGCACCCTTCCCTTGCTGCGCTGAAGCCCGCGCAGGCCGTGATCGACAAGCGCTTGATTGCCATCTGCGATGCACTGACGCCCGAGCTGCTCGACGGTCTCGTGCGGATCAACCGCGACACCCGCGTGCAGATCGAACGTCGCGACCGGCTGCTCATGCATCTGTTTCAGCATCAAATTCATCATCGCGGACAGGCGCATGCCATGCTGTCCGAAACGAACGTTCCTCCGCCCCAGCTGGACGAGTTCTTCGCCGAGGGAGAGGCGCCGCTCAGGGCCTCCGAATTCGACCAACTCGGATGGACCGAAAAAACCGTTTGGAAAGCCTAGCGGTGTAACTTCGTCACCATGCCCTATTCCCTCGCCATCTTCGATCTCGACGGCACGCTGGCCAACAGCTTTCCGTGGTTCCTGCGCACCATCAACGACGTCGCCGATCGCTTCGGCTTTCGCCGTGTTGCGGATGAGGATGTCGAGGGGCTGCGGCACGCTTCGTCGCGCGAGATTCTTAGCCGACTCGAGGTGCCCCTGTGGAAGCTGCCGGCGATCGCGCGGCATGCGCGGCGGCTGAAGGCGGAGGCTGCAGCGGAGATTGCGCTGTTTCCGGGCGTCGAGGTGATGTTGCGGAGGCTGGCGGAGAGCGGCGTGCAGCTGGCGCTGGTGACCTCGGACAGCGAAGCCAATGCGCGCGAAAAACTCGGCGAAGCCGCCGCGCTGTTCGCGCATTTCGATTGCGCGGCATCGCTGTTCGGCAAGCCGTCGAAATTTCGCCGCGTCATGCGGCGCGCCGGCGTGGAGCCGGGCAAGGTCATCTCGGTCGGCGACGAGGTACGCGACATCGAGGCGGCGCGAGCTGTCGGCATTGCCTGCGGCGCGGTCGGCTGGGGTTATGCGGCGCCGGCGGCGCTGCGGGCGCTGGCACCGGATCACATGTTTGAGCGGATGGATGAGATTGTGTGGACGCTGTGCCCCGGTGCAGTAGCCCGGATGAGCGAAGCGACATCCGGGAACGCCGGTGGATGAGGAGAGCCCTGTCCCGCATGTCGCTCCGCTCATGCGGGCTACACGCCCCTACTCGGTCTTCCGCAAGAACGCCCCAAACGCGCGCGGGCCGTCGCCGGTCTTGACCTCACCGATCACCTTCATCTCGACCGCGTCGATGATGTCGAGCGTGTTGCTTTCCCAACAGGCGACGATGACGCGCTTGCCGTCGGCGGTCGCAGCGATGCCTTCGGGATAATCGCCGACATTGATGCGCTTGATCGGCTTCAAGGTCGCCAGATCGAACACGCTGACTGTGCCGCCATATTGATCGGTGACGAAGCCGCGTCCCAAGGTCAGCGCCACCGCATAAGGGCGCATCCCGACCGGCACGCGGCCGATCTCGTTACCCGCGGCGATATCGATCACGGAGACGTCGTTGGAGCCGACGTTGGCGGTGTAGGCGCGCTTGCCCTCGGCATCGATGGTGACACCGAACGGACGCGTGCCGACCTTGATGGTCGCCCCCCGCTGGCGCGTCGCGGTGTCGACCACCGAGACGCTGTCGTCGTCGCGGTCGGCCGAGAGCAGCAGCTTGCCATCCGGCGTCACCGCCAGACCTGACGGCGAGGCGCCGACCGCGATGCTGGCCGTGACGCTGCGCGAGGCCGTATCGATCACCCGTACCGCAGCTGCATACCAGTCTGCGACATAGACGGTCTTGCTGTCAGGCGCGACCGCGATGCCGAGTGGCCCGCCACCGACCTCGATCCGCCCCGCAACCTGCCGCATTGCCGCGTCCACCACCGTCACGGCCTTGGCATCCGGGCTCGTCACATAGGCAAAACGCCCGTCCGCGCTGACGGCGATGCCGGCCGGCTTGCCGCCGATCGGGATCATCGCAATGCTGCGCGCCGTGGCGAGGTCCACGATCATCAGATCGTCGCTGAGCTGGTTGGTGACGAACGCCTCTTCGGCGGTCGTATGCGCGATGCCGACCAGGCAAACGCTGGCGGCGAGCGCCGCCAGGACGAGCGTCCGCACCGTCAGCTTCCGCTCTCGATCTTCTTCTTCAAAGACTCGAGGCCGGCCTTGTAGAGCCCGCTCACCGCAGTCTTGGCAGCCTCGTCACTCAGCTCCGGCGGCGGGTCGTTGTTGGGAAAGCCGCGGTAGAACGCGCCGGCCCATTCCAGCGTCGAGCCCTTGCCGTCGGCACTCGGCGTCACGGTCAGGGTCGAGGAGTAGTTGGTCACCGGCAGCACCTTCACGTCCACATTGGTGATCCGGTAGGAATAGCTCATGGCGGCGGCGTCGAACTTGTAGAGCTCCTCGTCAACGGTAGCCCCTCCCGTCAGCGTCAGCTTCCGCGTCGCGCTGATCTCGTTGCCCTTCTCGCCCTCGGTCTTGGTAACAGGCGGCAGCCAGCTCATGTCCTGGAAATTGCCGATTGCGGCCCACACCTTGGCCGGGGCAGCGTTGATCTCGATGGATTCGCGCACCTTCTGCCGGGTCGGCCCGTGGGCCCAGGCAGATGTCGAAGCCGGGCCAAACGCCGCCGTCAAAGCCGCCGCGCCCGCGGCAGTCAGCACCGCGGCCAGGACCGTGCGCCGTCCAATCGTCACCCTCATCTCGTTTCCTCATGCGTCTCATTGATCATGCGCGACTTGAAGCGCGCTGGGATCATGGTAGCGCATTTTGCGGCTGCGGGGAGACCCGTTCGTGGCCGCGTTGCGGCGGGCGTCCGCGCGGCCCACAACCCCTTGCCGCCCGGCGGGCAAAACACCCAATAAGCGGGTCAATCACGGCACGCAAAAATATTTCTCTTTATCCGTAATTCGGATTATCATATAGAAGGGCCATCCCAACCCGGCCGAGGGGCGGATCGCGATCGTCACGAACGCGGGATGGGACGTGGTGGGCGCAGGCGGCGTCGGCGCGAAGGGCTTCGCAGGGCGGGAAACCGTGAGCGAAGGCGTCGCGCACACGACCGGTGCAGCCTGCGTACGGCAAAATCGTGTGGTCCTGGCGCCCGGGGTCTGTGCGCCAAGTGTTGCGGTGATGTGGCGGCCCGACCGGGTCCGCGCATCAGCCATCCGCAAGGCGACGGGGGCAATAGTGCATCGCTCCCCGGGGAGATCACGACATAAGCCGTCAAACCACTGCGCAGGGAAGGCCGTGTGTTGGGCTTCACCTGTATGCCGCTGTGCAGCCTCTTGTAGCGCAACCTTCGCACAGTGGACCGTGGGTGCCAGCCGGCACCCGGCCTTCCCTGCGCCCTCGGCATTTTGGGGGCGATGGCTGCAGCGAAACTCGGGCCGCGCAGGCCGCGAGAATGCGAAACTGCGCGAACTCCGTGGCTTGAAATATGAAGATCGATTTTGCGCGCGTGCCCCGGACGCGGCGCAGCGCCCTTGCGGTGCGCCGCAGAGCCGGGGCCCACGCAGCGGCAAATGCACGGCTTCTGGATCCCGGCTCTACGCCGCAACGCTTACGCGTTGCAGCTTCTCCGGGGCACGAGCGTGGAACTCTATCTGGCGCGCTGGCGACAGCAACATGCCAAGTACGAAAGCCTCGCGAAAGCTGCATCTGGGAAACAGCTAGAAACAAACGGCAACAAAACTGCGTATCCGTCACTTGGACGCAAATTGTAACCTGAGAATGTGAACCAAAATCGTCCTGGGAAGACGCAGCTGAGACAGTTTGCCGGCATGAGGCCAGTCCCCACCTCCCGACCCCGCAATGATTGACGGACGTCCGGGACCGCAAGAGCCGCGAGGAGTGCGCGATGGTATCAACGTATTTCAGTTACAGCTACATCACGCGCAATCTCAAGCAGTCCCTGACGCGGGTTGAACAGCAACAGGACGTGGCGCGAGAGGCCGCCTATTACAAAGCCCACATCGGCAAGGTGAAGTCCGTCGACGAGTTCATGAAAGACTATCGCCTTTATCATTATGCGACGAAGGCATATGGCCTCGAAGACATGGCCTACGCCAAGGCCTTCATGAAAAAGGTGCTGGAGAGCGACCTCTCCGACGCAAACAGCTTCGTCAACAAGCTGGTCGACAAGCGTTACCGCGAGTTCGCCGCGGCATTTTCCTTCAATGGCAGTGCAACGCCGGTTGCGCAATCGGAGAACCAGACCGACGAGATGATCGGTCTGTACACGGCGACCAGGAAAAACCAGGTCGATGCGCTTGCCAGCGACTCCAATTACTACAGCGCCGAAATCGGCAACATCAGCAGTGCAGACCAGCTCCTGAACAACGACCGTCTTCGCACCTATGTTTATTCGGCGTACGGGATCGATCAAAGCAAGTGGTCGCGTGACACGATAAGCCAGGTCTTGCGCAGCGATCCATCCGATCCAAACAGCTACGTCAACACCACTTTTGCGTCTCAGCTGACTGGCCTCAACGCCGACCTTGCTCAGGCCCGATCGGATGTCACCGCCGCCAATTCAAGGATAGCCGACTACACTGCCCAACTCTCGCAACCGGGCGCGAACGTGACTCAGTTGAACGTCCAGATCCTGGTCGAAAAACATCATTTGGAGTCATATGCGAGCAGCATTTCCAGCCTCAGCGACCAGATAGGGACGATTGGCGGGTTCGTCGACCTGGCCGGTGCGTTCGAGTTTTCCTCCGACGGGTCGCTTCCGTCAGGTGTGTCGGCGCAGACTGCTGCAAATGTCACGATCACGAAACAGAAGTTCGACGACAGCAAGTCCGACGTCTATTCGGCGGCAAGCCCCTTGAACGAAGCCTTTGCAATCAGGCAATTCAGAACAGCCATCCTCAAGATCGATTCAGTCGAGGCGTTCGTATCGACACCGGGCGTGTACAATCTTGCGCTGGGAGCCGTCGGCCTCGATCCCGCAAACGTCTCGCCGGCGACTGTCAAGGCTGTGCTCGAAAGCGACCTCAACGACCCCAAGAGCTACGTCTATACCCTCAAGGACAATCGATATTTGGGACTGGCCCGCGCCTTCAACTTCGACGCAAAGGGCAATCTGACGACCCCCTTGGTGGCCCAGGACTCGGCTGAAGTCCTCCAGATCGCGAAGGACTACGTCATTGGGGCGGTGAAGAGCGCCAGCACGGCAACGCCCCAACAGCAGGCCGCGGTTCGGGCCCAGGCCACGAAGGATGCGTCGGAATATCAGCAGGCCATCGCCGGCATCGACAGTGTTTCCGATCTTCTCGCAAACAGGCCGATGGTCGATTTCATTCTCCTGGCCAAGGGTCTGGATCCCAAGAAGGTCAGCACCGATTTTCTCAGGAAGATCTTCAGCTCCGACCTGAACGATCCAAAGAGCTTCGCGAACACCGAGAGCGATCCTCGCTTTGCCGAAATCGTGGCGTCGTTCAATTTCGACAGTAAAGGCAACGTCGCGCGTCTTCCGATGATGGGTCCGCAGAAGCGCGATCAGTTTCGGGAGACACAAGCGAACTATGTCGAGCAAAGTCTGGAGCAGCAGCAAGGGGATGCCAATCCCGGCGTGCGCCTGGCGCTCTATTTCCAGCGAAAGGCGGGGGACATCACGTCCGCGTACGACATCTTGGCCGACAAGGCTCTTTCGGAGGTGTTCAGGACCACCTTCGATCTGCCTGACTCGATGGCGGCGATGCCGATCGATCAGCAGGCCAAGTTCGTGGACAGGTTCATGAAGATCAAGGATCTGTCCGATCCCGCGAAGGTTACGAAGCTGCTGAACCGTTTCTCCGCCATGTATGACATCAGAAACAGCCAGAGCACCGGCCAGGGCCAATCCCCCCTGCTCAATCTGTTTCAGGGATCGAGTTCGGGGATCAGTGACTCCACATACTTGGCCATTGCCAAGCTACGCGCCCACTGATGATCGCTCGCCGGGGCTAGCCCAACACCTCGAGCACCAGCTCCATGGTCATCAGCACGGGATTGTCGCCACGGATCAGACGGCCCTCCGCCATGCCGCCGGTGTAGTCGATCAGCGCGACGTCGAGTGCGGCTTCGAGCGCGCCGGAGGAGCCGGCCGCAATCGTGCCGGCTGTCACCGCAAGCTCGGTCGCGAAGGGCTCGGTCACCCCGCCATGGGTAAATCGGGCGCCGATGGTCGAACCAACACCGCCATGGATCCTGGCGCGCGCGATGCCTTGCGCGCGGCAGAAGTCTTCGAGACAGAGGGCGAAATCCTGATTGGGGCGCAGCCGCAGCGCGAAAGCGCGGCTGGTCGTGCGTGCGCCGGTGCGCGCAGCCGCCACGGGCCCGAACAGCTTGAAATTGGTCTCGGGATCGGGCTCTGCGCTGAACATCGCACCATCGAGACCGAAGGCCTCGACCTCGAACGGCTCGGCGACGTCAGTCTCGTCCGGCAGCATGTGGCCGCCACCGGCGCGGCCATCGGCCTCCGTCCACAGCCCATGGCAATGAAAGAACGGCGCGCCATCGCGCATGCCCAGCGTCATGCTGGCGAGCCTGGTGCGCGTCACGCCGCCCGGTCGGAATGTGTCGCTGTAGAACGCGGCGTTCTCGCTGGTCTTCGACAGCGCCGGCATGACATACCCGAACGGCCCGAGCGCGCCGCGCCCGAAGTTGAGCACACCGCCGGCCAATCCCTCCGCGGCAAAACCACGGCGTGCCGCCTCCAGCAGCGGCAGACCTGCTTGAAGCGTGAAAGAGAAAGCGCGTCCCCTCGCCTCCACCCACTGGATGCGTTCGGCGACCGGCACGCCAGGCTGCTTGATGCTGCGCATGACGTTTGCTCAGCCCGTCCGTGTCTTGTCGAGATCGAGCAGGCCGCGCGCCTCGAGCTCGTCGCGAACCATCCGTTTGGGAACCTTCCCGTAGCCGGATTTCGGCAAGGCCTCCCAGAAGAAGAACCGCTTCGGCATCTTGTAGCGCGGTACCTTGGGCGACAGGAATGCCGCCATCTCCGCTTCGCTCACCGGCTTCGCGCCTTCGCGGACGACGCAGACGGCAACGCCGACCTCGCCCCAGGTCGCATCGGGCACGCCGAGCACCGCAACCTCGCCGACGCAAGGATGGGTCAGGATCTTCTCCTCGATCTCGCGCGGATAGATATTGGAGCCGCCGGAGATGTACATGTCGGAGGCTCGTCCCGTGATGTAGACGAACCCCTCCTCGTCCATGTGACCGAGATCGCCGGTGCGGAACCAGCCGTTGCGGAACGCCTTCGCATTGGCTTCGGGATTGTCGTAGTAGCCGGCAAGCACCGCGGGGCCGATCACGCAGATCTCGCCGCTCTGGTTGGCGCCGAGTTCGCGGCCCTCGTCGTCCTGGATCGAGACCTGCATGCCGGTACGCTCGAAGCCACAGGTGCCGATCTTCGCGTGCGGCCCGTCCTCGGGATCATGCAGCGCCGCCGGCAGCACGGTGATGTTGCCGGTCACCTCGCCGAGGCCGAAATACTGCACGATGACCTTGCCAAGCTTCCTCAGCGCACCCTTCTGGTCCTCGCGATACATCGGCGCACCCGCATAGATCACCTGGCGCAGCGAGGAATGATCGTATTTGTCGGCAGCGGGATGCTCGACCATCATCTTCAGAATGGTCGGCACCACGAAGAGATTGCTGACCCGATGCGCCTCGATCAGGCGGAACGCCTCGTCGATGTCGAATTTCTCGGTCGGAAGCAGCACCGTGCGCACGCCGCGCGCGGTCTGCACCAGCTGATGCACGCCGGCCCCATGCGACAGCGGCGCCACCACCAGCGAGGCATCCGCTTCGGTGACGCCGGGCGTGAGATCGGCGAGATGGTTGGTGACCACAAAACCCATCTGACCGTGGGTGAGCACCGCAGCCTTGGAGCGGCCGGTGGTGCCCGACGTGAAGAAGAACCAGCAGGGATCGTCGTACTCGACCGCGACGTTCTCGACCACGGCGCCGGCCTGCGAACCAACGGCATCGGCCACCGAGCGCTCGCCGAACGAGGCCTTGCCACCGACGCTCCAGGTGAATTCCAGCGCGCCACCGCTCACGGCCGTCGCGTGCTCGGGAAAATCGATATGGCACAGAAACGCCCTCGCCCCGGAGGCCTGCGCAAGATAAGTCACCTCGTCCGGCATCAGGCGGAAATTGGTGGGTACCCAGACCGCGCCGAGCCGGAACGCGGCGAACATCGAGAAGAACATCTCATCGCCGTTCTTGGAATGGACGAGGATGCGGTCGCCCTTCGCGATGCCGCGCGCCGCGAGGGCAGCCGCCAGCGCCGAGACCTGCGCGTCGATCTCCCGCCAGGTCCAGGACCTGTCGCCCCAGACGAAACCGGGACGCGCCCCATGCCGCCGCGCATTCTGGGTCAACATGTGAGCGAGATTCATGACGCGGCGGGACATGCGCAGGGGCTGCATCGGGCTTCCTCTTCGGCGGCGGACGGCACGCGAGCCGCCCGCTCATTGCAGCCCATTTATCGCCATCGCCGGTACCCCTGCAAGGCTGCCGGGCGCAGCGCAGCCCATCCAACCGTTCAGGAAATTTTAAACATGATCGGCGCAACCTCGCTCAGTTTCTCGCGTAAAGAGTGCCGCATCATGGTCAAAGCGCCCGCCCTGCTCCTGTTATCGCTGGCGCTTGCCGGATGTGCCGTGGGCCCACAAGCGCACCTCGCCTCCGATCCCGCCTTCAAGCCTGCGCGCTATGCCTGGGACGGCGCAGGCGTAAATCCCAATCACCCGCGCGCTGCCTCAGAACCCGCACGCACCGCCCGATCCGAGCGCAACAGGTCGCAAGCCGGGCTTCAGCCCTATTCGAAGGAATGGTGGCAGGCGCAGGACGGCATCGAGGCGGAACAGGACGCCAGGGTCAACCGTTCCCTCGTCATCTGCCAGGGATGCCTGCGCCCGCAGGCGCAGCCGGAAGATTCCAGGCTCGCCAAGGCGACCGATTGAAGCATCCGGACGATCAGGACCTGGTGGAAGTCCAGCCCGTCGTCCCGAGAAGCGACCGAGAGCTACAACGCCCCGAGCTTCCGCAATCACTCCTGTGCGGTCTGCAGGCCCGGTTTCAATTCCAGCGCCTTCCTGAAATCGGCAATCGTACCCTGTTTGTCGCCGAGCCGCGCGCGTCGGTCGGCGCAACACGGATCGCCTCGCCTTAGTCGGCGCGGATCGAGCTTGATGGCATGGTCGTATTCGGCGATGGCACGATGAGGCTGAGGGGGACACGCAGTTTCCGGATATCTCCCCTGCGGCAACCGCTCTTGGTCGCACCTTGGCAAGGACCGGTTCAGGCGCCTAGATCAGGCGCAAGCAGCATGTCGGAAAGGTTTTGCATGGCGCCATCGGTACGGGACAACAAGGACAGAAGCCGCTTCGAGCTCGATGTCGGCAGCGAGATCGCTTTCGCCAATTACCGGCTGACGCCGTCGGCGGTGATCATCACCCACACCGAGACGCCGCGCGCGCTGCGCGGCCGCGGCATCGGCTCCGAGCTGGTCAAGGGCGCGCTGGAATTGATCCGCAGCGACGGCAGGAAGGTGATCGCCGGTTGCGGCTTCGTCGTCGACTATCTCGACAGGCATCCGGAAGATGCGGATCTCGTCGCCTGAATGCAAAAGGGCCCGCGCGATCGCGGGCCCTTGGGTTATGACCGGGCGATCGGTCAGTGCTTGATCTCCGGCGGCAGCTTGCCGCCATTCGCGGCGAGCTTGGACATCACCTGCTTGTGCAGCCAGACGTTCATGGTCGCGGAATCGTTGGTGTCGCCGCTGTAGCCGAGCTCCTTGGCGAGGTCCTTGCGCGCCGCGAGGCTGGAATCGATGTCGAGCGCCTTCATGAGGTCGACGATCGAGGTGCGCCATTCCAGCTTCTCGCCCTTGTGCGCGGCGACCGCCGCGTCGACGATCGATGCAACGTCCACCGCTGGCGCCGATCCGCCCGGCGCTTCCCCCGCGGGCGCGCTGCCCGATGGTGCGCTGCCTGCGGGCGCGGCAGAAGCTGGATGGCTACCGAAGATCGCGCCCATAATTTTCCCGAAAATGCTCATGTCTGCTCCCCGAAAAGGACCCGTGGAAGGGCCTTGAGCGGCCCTTATAGACCAAGTTGCGTCATTGCGCCCGCGAAGTTCCGCGAACCCATACGCAGCATCAGCTTATCTGCGGCGAAATGACGGCCGAATGACATCGTCGAGGTTGCGCTGCGGCATCGAATCTCACCCAAGCGTGAGGGACAGGACTCGCAAATGGGCGTACGCTTGACGTTCAGTTCGCGATGCCATCCGGAATTCGCGTCTGGTCGGGATCGCGAAACTCAGAATAGCGGCCGCTTGCGCCGTTTGCTGGCGCCAGATGCGGCCGCATGGCAAGGGAGCTAGCGACCATGGCCACACTCTACCAGGGCAATGTCCCAACTATGGGCCAGACCGCCGAAGCGGCTGGACCGGTGATCCGAACCATCCAACTCTCCGATCTGCACGATGCGCTCAAGCGCGGCTGGGAAGATTTCAAGGCGGTGCCGAGCCACGCCATCATCCTCTGCGTGATCTATCCTGTGCTGGGCCTCGTGCTCGCCCGCGTGGTGATGGGCTATTCAGTGCTGCCGTTGTTGTTTCCGCTGGCCGCGGGCTTCGCGCTGATCGGCCCGTTCGCCGCTCTCGGTCTCTACGAGCTCTCCAGCCGGCGCGAGCGCTATGAAGAGGCCAGCGCCTGGGATGCCATGGAGGTGCTGCGTTCGCCCTCCTTCGGCGCCATGCTCGGTCTCGGCGCGCTGCTGCTAGCCCTGTTCGTGACCTGGGTTGCGACCGCGCAGGCGATCTACGTCGCCGCTTTCGGCTATGAAGGCGCATCCGGGATATCGGATTTTCTGACGCGCGTTCTCACGAGCCGGCAAGGCTGGTGGCTGATCGTGGTCGGCTGCGGCACCGGCTTCCTGTTCGCCCTTGCCGCTCTCTGCATCAGTGCTGTGTCGTTCCCGCTGATGCTCGACCGCCATGCCGGCGCGTTCGAGGCCATGGTGACGTCGTTGCGCGTCGTCGCGAAGAACCCGGTGCCGATGGCGGCCTGGGGCCTGATCGTAGCCGTCCTGCTGGCGCTGGGCACGATTCCCGCCTTCCTCGGCCTTGCCGTGGTGGTCCCCGTGCTCGGCCATGCCACCTGGCATCTCTACCGCAAGGTGATCGCGGCCGATCCGGGCGCGCGTCCGGTGCCGCCTCCCCCGCATCGTCCACGCAAGCCGGCCGCCGATTTCCCCGCCAACCTCTTCCCTTGGCGCAATCGGTCCGACGCCTGACGATATCGTGACATGCGATCCTGCCCCGGTGCGGGCAGGATCGCGCACTGTCATACGCCTTGCTTTGGCCGCGGTTACCATCGAGATTGCGCCCGCCGGTCAGATCACTTCACGGAATTTATTTGCTCGAATGACCCCGACGATTTCTCGTCTCGCCCTCGCAGCTTTAGCCATCACCGCGTCCATCCTATCCGCTCAGCCAGCGCTCGCCGCTGTTGCCTGCGGTTCGGGCAATTTCGACGCGTGGCTTGCAGACTTCAAAACCGACGCCGCGGCCAAAGGCGTCTCGCCACAGGCCATTTCCGCCGGGCTCGCTGGTGTGACGCTCGATCAGAACGTGCTCAACCGCGACCGCTCGCAGAAGGTCTTCAGCCAAACCTTCGAGGAATTTTCTGGCCGCATGGTGCCGCCGCGCATGACGCGCGGCTCCAACATGATGAAGCAATACGGCTCGGTGCTGTCGCGTATCGAGCAGACCTACGGCGTGCCTGGCGAGGTGCTAGTCGCGATCTGGGGTCTCGAGACCGATTTCGGCGTCAATACCGGCAAGTTCGCGACCATCCGCTCGCTGGCGACGCTGGCGTATGACTGCCGGCGCTCCGAGCAGTTTCGCGCCGAGCTGTTGGATGCGCTCCGCATCGTCCAGCGCGGCGACCTCGCACCGGCCGAGATGAAGGGCGCCTGGGCCGGCGAGCTCGGACAGACCCAGTTCATGCCGTCGTCATGGATGAAATACGCCGTCGATTTCGACGGCAATGGCAAGCGCGATCTCCTGCACAACGCCCCCGACGTGCTCGCCTCCACCGCGAACTATCTCGCCGGGTACGGCTGGCAGAAGGGTAAGGATTGGCAGCCGGGCAGTCCGAATTTCGCCGTGCTGCAGCAGTGGAACAAGAGCGAGGTTTACTCGAAGACCATCGCGTATTTTGCTACCCAGCTCGCGCGCGCCCCCTAGCAGCCCCATAGTTCGGCGCGCGTGCACTGCAACCAGCACCCTCGTCATGTCGATCCGCCGGTCCAGTCGCACCGCTGCCCACGGCTGGCGAAGTGTACCGCACGTGCCGGTAAATGAATTATGATTCATTTTTGGTACTCAACGAGCATGCGATTCGCGCATGCAAGACTTGGGTATAGGAGCTAGGCAATCAGCTTGCAGACAACCTAAAAGCAACCTATTTGCACTTAAATGGAACCGACTGAACTGCGATAAATCCGTGAATTAACGGGCATTTTCAGCACCCCTTTTCCCCTTCCGCCCACCCTTTGGGCGCGAGTGCTCCTGGGTTAATCGTCCGTTACCAATGCCATGCACCCAGCGCTTAGCTGCATCGCAACATCGGAACTTTCGCACTGCACCACTCTCACCTATATTCATTTCAACGATGAGGCTCGGGCAAGAGCTGAATCGAACTACAGGAGACTACCAATGCTGCTCTCGCTCATCCGCATGATCCAGGCTTTCCGGGACTATCAGCGCAATGTTGCCGAGCTGTCCCAGCTCAGCGATCGCGAGCTGGCCGATATCGGCCTCGATCGCTCGGACATCCCGCGCGTTGCCGCCGGTCAGTATCAGGGCTGATATCGTTCAGCCCTTAACCGGACGAACCGATAGCGCCCGCCTCGTGCGGGCGTTGTCGCATCCGGAGGCAGAAAACTCGATCTCGGCGATTCCACTGATCGCCGAAAAGCGCTACCTGTCCGCCCATGACAGGACCCCAATCAAATACCGTGCACGTGATCGGCGCAGGCCTTGCCGGCTCCGAAGCCGCCTGGCAGGTGGCCAAATCCGGCGTGCCCGTGGTGCTGCACGAGATGCGGCCGACCCGCATGACCGAGGCGCACCGCACCGACGGGCTTGCCGAGCTCGTCTGCTCCAATTCGTTCCGCTCGGACGATGCCGCCAACAACGCCGTCGGCCTGCTGCATGCCGAGATGCGCCGCCTCGATTCGCTGATCATGCGCGCAGCCGACGCCAACCAGGTGCCCGCCGGCGGCGCGCTGGCGGTGGACCGCGACGGCTTCTCGGCGGCCGTCACCAAGGCGCTGAACGATCATCCCCTGATCGAGATCGCCCGCAGCGAGGTCGCAGGCCTGCCGCCGGCCGAGTGGAGCAACGTCATCGTTGCGACCGGCCCCCTCACTTCGGCGCCGCTGGCCGACGCGATCCGCGAGTTGACCGACGAGAACGCCCTCGCCTTCTTCGACGCGATCGCGCCGATCGTGCACCGCGAATCCATCGACATGTCAGTGGCCTGGTTCCAGTCGCGCTACGATAAGGTCGGTCCCGGCGGCACCGGCGCCGACTACATCAACTGCCCGATGACAAAGGAGCAGTATAACGGCTTCGTCGCCGCGCTGGTGGCCGGCGAGAAGACCGAGTTCAAGGAATGGGAGACCAACACGCCCTATTTCGACGGCTGCCTGCCGATCGAGGTCATGGCGGAACGCGGCCCCGAGACTCTTCGCCACGGGCCGATGAAGCCGGTCGGCCTCACCAATCCGCACGATCCCAGCACCAAGGCCTACGCGATCGTGCAGCTGCGCCAGGACAACAAGCTCGGCACGCTCTACAACATCGTCGGCTTCCAGACGAAACTGAAATACGGCGAGCAGCAACGCATCTTCCGCACCATTCCGGGGCTGGAGAAGGCCGAATTTGCTCGCCTTGGCGGCCTGCATCGCAACACCTTTCTCAACTCGCCAAAGCTGCTCGACGGCCAGTTGCGCCTGCGGGCGCAGCCGCGGCTGCGCTTTGCCGGCCAGATGACGGGCTGCGAGGGCTATGTGGAATCCGCCAGCGTCGGCCTGATTGCCGGTCTCTATGCGGCAGCGGAGGTGCGCGGCGAGACGCTTGCGAGTCCGCCGGTCACGACGGCGCTCGGATCCCTGCTTGGCCACATCACCGGCGGCCATATCGAGACCATCGAGCCCGGCACGCGCTCGTTCCAGCCGATGAACATCAATTTCGGCCTGTTCCCGCCGCTCGCCAGCGCACCGACGAAGAAGCCCGACGGAAGCCGGCTGCGCGGGAACGAGAAGACGGTGGCCAAAAAGCAGGCGATGAGCGCGCTGGCGCTCGCCGATCTCGATCGCTGGATCGCCGATCACCTGCGCATTGCCGCTGCGGCGTGAGTTTTCGATGAACCTTCCCAAAGACGATGCCGCAACACTCTCGGCGCGCTGGACCGAGGGCGTGCTGCTCAAGCGCGACGTATTCTCGACCGTCGAGCGCGGCCGATTCCGCGACGATGACGGCGAGGTCGACGCGGTGCTGCGCCGCCTCGACGAGGTGCCGTGGTGGTCATTCCTTTTGGCGCGCCATCTGTTCGCCCGCGAGAAGCATGCGCTGGCACTCGCCAAGGGACTCGATGTCGGCCCGGAGCTGCTGTGGGCCGGACGCCGCGCGCTGGTGCGCAGCTTCGTCGATGGTGTCGCGCTGCATCTGGCGAAACCGCATGGCGACCTCGCCTATTTTCGCTCGGCGAAGGCCGCGCTGCGACGGCTGCGCCGCGCCGGCATCTGCCACAACGATCTTGCCAAGGAACAGAACTGGCTGGTCGGCCGCGACGGTCGTGCCTATGTGACGGACTTCCAGCTCGCGGCCTGCTTCGACCGTCGCAGCCGGCTTTATCGCATCCTCGCCTATGAAGATCTCCGGCATCTGCTCAAGCACAAGCGCTCCTACGCACCCGAGGCGCTGACGCCGCGCGAGCGAAAGATCCTGGCGAAGAAGTCGTTCGCCGCCAGCCTCTGGCTCGCCACCGGAAAGAAGGTCTATCGGGCAATCACGCGCGGCCTGTTCAACTTCACCGACCGTGAAGGCGGCGGCCGAAGGCTCGTCAACGACGCGCCGGTGCTGACGGAATTGATCCGCAAGAACCCCGCCGTGCGCGACACCGCCATCGTCGCCTTTGCCGACCGCCGCTCCGGTGTCGGCCTCTATGCCTTCGTCGAAGCCGATCAGGCCGCGCTCGAAGGCCAATTGCGCAACGAGCTCACCGCCGCCAACGGGCCGAAGCCCCCGGAACACATCCAGGTCGTGCACGCACTGCCACGCAACGCCGACGGCAAGCCGCGCACAGAGATCCTGCAACTGGTCGCCATGAACCAGCTCGACCTGATCGAGCCGATGATGAAGAACGATCAGGACCGCGCCTTCCTCAAGGACATCCTGGAGCAGCGCAAGAACCTGCGCGACCGTTTCAATTTCGAGGCCGACCTGCCTGCTGGCTAGCGTGGATCACGCCTTGAAGCGTCCACATTGGCGATAGAGAAGCGATCGGATAATTCGGGGCTTGGCGGGAGGACTTGGCGGGGTCATGGGCATTCGGGGGACAATGGTGCATCGTGTGGTTGGCAGCCTGATCGCCGGCCTTCTGCTGCACGCCACCACGCCCGCAATGGCCGAGGCTCCGGCCGAGCTGATCTCCAGCTTCCGCCTCAAGCATGGTGAGGTCCGCGTCGTCCGCGATTCGACCCTCGACCGCATCGCCATGGACCAGGCGCGCGCGATGGCGACGAAGGACGACCTCAGTCACGACGCCCTCGGCCCGTTCAACCGCCGCGTCGCACCGGCCGGCGCAGGCCGCGCCGCCGAGAACATCGCCTACGGCTACGACAATTTCGAGAAGACCCTCGGACAGTGGATCGACTCGTCGGGACACCGCAAGAATTTGCTGCTGCACAACGCTTCCCGCGTGGGGATCGCGAGCGCGAAAAACGCCAGCGGCAAACGTACCTATTGGGCGATGGTGATCGCCGGCGACTACGAACCGAAGGGCAAAGGCAAGAAGGACAAGGAGCCCCTGGTTGCCGTGAAACGCGAAGCCGCTCCTGCAAGCAAGCCCAAATCCGGCGGCTGCCACATCAAGCTGCTCGGCCTCTGCATTTAAGACCAAGCCCGATCTGAGACCAAGCCCGGCCATCTTGCCCGCATCCCTCGACGCGTTTAATCCATGCACGAGGATCGCGAGACGCGGAGGTATGGATGATGGATATCGACCGAATTCGTTGCGACACCCCGGCTGCCTCTCGGCTCGCCTATCTCCACAACGCGGGCGCGGCGCTGATGTCGGCGCCGGTTGTTGCGGCGATGAAGGAACACATCGATCTGGAGAGCGAGATCGGAGGCTATGCCGCCGCCGACCGTGAGGCGCCCCGGCTTGAATCCGTCTACGGCTCAGTGGCCCGCCTGCTGAATGCCGCGCCTGATGAGATCGCCCTCATGGAGAACGCGACGGTTGCCTGGCAGATGGCGTTCTACGCGCTTCCATTTCGTCAGGGCGACCGGATCCTGACCGCCGAGGCGGAGTACGCTGCCAACTATGTCGCCTTTCTCCAGGTCGGCAAGCGAACAGGCGTCTCGATCGACATCGTGCCGAGCGATGCTAGCGGCGAGCTCGACGTTGACGCGCTCGAACGCATGATCGATGGGCGCGTGAAGCTGATTGCGATCACATGGGTTCCGACCAATGGCGGGCTGGTCAATCCGGCTGCGGCCGTCGGCAAGATCGCACGAGCGCGAGGCATTCCTTATCTGCTCGACGCCTGCCAGGCGGTCGGACAGATGTCGGTCGACGTCGAGGCCATCGGCTGTGACATGTTGTCGGCGACTGGACGTAAATTCCTCCGCGGCCCGCGCGGCACCGGCTTCCTCTACGTCCGCCGCGCGATGCTGCAGCAGCTCGAACCGCCAATGATCGACCACTTCGCCGCACCCTGGGTCTCCCGGGACGCTTATCGGCTGCGTGACGATGCGCGTCGTTTCGAGACTTGGGAGAACAACTACGCAGCCCGGCTTGGGCTGGGCACGGCTGTCGATTATGCCCTCGATATCGGGATCGGCCCCATCGAGCAGCGTTGCCGCATGTTGGCGGACCGCCTAAGGGGCGGCCTTGCGACCATTCGCGGCATCAGAGTTCGCGACCTCGGACGCGCGCCGGGAGCCATCGTCAGCTTCACGGTGGAAGGGTACGAGGCGGACACGATCGTCAGCGACGCGGCCGCCGCCGGCATCACGATCGGTGCGTCAGATCCATCGAGCACGCGCATCGATGCCGAAATTCGCGCGCTGCCCCCGGTGGTGCGCGCCTCCCCGCATTACTACAATACGGAAGCCGAGATCGATCGGCTGATCGCCCACCTGGAAGCTTTGACGCCCCGATAGCAAGGCGCAAGAACCTGCTCGACCGAATCGAGTTCGAAGCCGATCCGCCGTCGCCCCAGCACATGGCCTTCAACCTTTCGTTGTCAGCGCCGACAGCTGGTCGGTGTCGAAACGGGCGCGCAATTCACTGATGGCTTTCGCGTCCGGGGCTCCGCTTGCGGTCAGCTTGGCCAATTCCTCGAAGTAGCGTTCGTGTCCCGGTGGAGAGACCGTCATGAGCACGCGCGCTGGCTTCTCGCTGACGTTGGTGATGTTGTGCGGGACGCCGGGGGGAATGAAGAGATAGGTCCCCGGTGCCGCTCGGACGACTTCGTCACCGACATGCCATTCGCACTCGCCCTCCAGCATGTAGAAGGTCTCTTCCTGCACGCGATGAACGTGCCGGCCTGTGGCGAACCCTGCCGGTATCGTCCAGTCGAACATGCTGGTGTGCTTTGTATCTTCGCCGGTTACCAGGAAGGCCATCGGTTGACCGCGCAGCATGATTCCCTTGGTCTCGCCGGACCTGCGGATGAGCGGTTTGGCGTTCATGTGACCCTCCATGGCTCGGTGCGGCTCTGCTGAAAACCACGCCATGGTGATCCAGCGGCTCCTGAAAGTGGTGAAGCCGTTCGGAAAACATTGCAAAAAACCTCCGAAATGTGCCCTTCTTTGGCAATGGCCATGATCCTTGAATTTGGTCCATTCCGTCTCGACGCCGATGCAGGAATCCTTTTCCACGGTGCCGAGCCGATCCCCCTCGGCCAGCGAGCCGTCCTGCTCTTGGCCCTGCTCGTGCAACGGGCCGGCGCGCCGGTGTCCAAGGAAGCCTTGATCGAGGCGGCGTGGCCTGCCCAGGCAATCGAGGACAGTAATTTGACCGTCCAAATCGCTGCTGTGCGGCGCATTTTGGCAGATATCTCTGGAGAGGCCCGCTGGATCGAGACCCTGCCACGGCGTGGCTATCGCTATGTGGGTCCCTCCGTTACGACGTCCCATCGGGATCACGCATCCGCCGCCTCCGCAGCGCCATCGCTGATGTTGCCTGACAGGCCGTCAATCGCGGTCTTGCCCTTCGCGAACCTGAGCGGTGATGCAGAGCAAGACTACTTTGCCGAAGGGATGGTCGACGACATCATCACCGGACTGTCGCGCATCAACTGGCTGTTCGTAATCGCGCGGAATTCGACGTTCATATACAAGGGCCGTGCGGTAGACTTGAAACAGGTCGGCCGCGAGCTTGGCGTCCGGTATGTGCTGGAAGGCAGCGTCCGGAAGACCGGCACAACGGTCCGCATCACTGGTCAGTTGATCGATACGTCGACCGGCGGGCATGTGTGGGCCGAGCGCTACGACCGCGGGTCCGAGGACGTTTTCGCCCTCCAGGATGACATCGCCCTATCGGTCGTCGGCGCCATTGCGCCGAGCCTGCGGCGCGCCGAATTCAACAGGGTCAAGCGCCAACGGCCCGACAGCCTCGATGCCTATGATCTTGTCCTGCCGGCCCAGCCGGATGTCGATTCCGGAATGCCAGAGCAGGTCACGCAAGCCCTTGTGCTGCTCGCACGTTCGATCGCGCTTGAGCCCACTTATGCGCTAGCGCACGGCAATGCCGCAATGTGCCACCATTGCCTGTTCCTTCGAGCCGGTTTGCAGGCGGTCAATCGGGCCGCGTCGATCCATCATGCACGGTCGGCTCTGATCCACGGACAGGATGACGCGCTTGCTCTCACCCTTGCGGCTTTTTCGATCGGCATGGATGGGCACGATCGTTCCGCAGCATTCACTGCACTCGACGCCGCACTCGCCATCAGCCCATCATCGGCGCTGACCTACATCCTCGGCAGCGTCATGCTCGGTTGGAGCGGCGAAGCCGACCGCGCCATCGAGTGGAGCGAAAGGGGCGTGCGGCTCAGTCCGTTCGATCCCTGGGCCTTTGCTGCGTTCGACGCGCAAGCCATGGGTCACTTCCACCGCGGTCGATATGAAGAAGCATGTCGTGCGGCCTACCGGTCGGTTCAGGCCAATCCTCGACACAGCATTACCTATGTGCAACTGGCTGCGGCGCTCGCAAAGCTCGGACGTCTGGAAGAAGCGAGGGCGGCGGCCGCCCGGGTGCTCGAGTTGCACCCGACGTTTCGCTACAGCCGGCAGTTCTCAGGCGTTAACTGTTCCCCGTCGCTTGCGTCGTCCCTTGGCGAGGCGCTTCGTGCCGCCGGCCTGCCGGAATAACGGTCGCGCCAATCAGGTACAGCGCGCACTCAATCCGGATGCGCCAAGCTTCGCCATGACCTCGTCGAGATGGGCGCTGTCGCGAGTCTCGATCACCAGTTGCAGCAGCGTCGCCTTGGCCGGAAGATCCGAGAACGTGCGCTGGTGCGAGACCTCGATGATGTTGGCGCCGGCCTCGGCCAGCAGTGCCGCGACCGCAGCCAGTTGGCCGGGCCTGTCGGGAATGTCGAGCGACAGCTGGGTGAGCCGCCCCTCGCGCGCCAACTCGCGGGTCAGGACCGATGCGATCAGCCGCGTGTCGATATTGCCGCCGCTCAGCACCAGCCCGACCTTCTGGCCGGCGAAACGGGACGGGTCGGACATCAGTGCGGCGAGACCGGCGGCGCCGGCGCCCTCGACGACTGTCTTCTCGATCGAGATCAAGGTCGCGACTGCGCGCTCGAGCTCGGCTTCGTTCACAAGCGCGATATCGTCGACCAGGCGGCGGACGATTTCGGTCGTGATCCTGCCAGGCGATTTCACCGCGATGCCTTCGGCGAGCGTGTCGCCACGTGCCGGCAGATTGCCGCCGTGGATGGCGTTGTACATCGAGGGGTAGAGCCAGGCCTCGACGCCGAGGATCCGCAGCGACGGCTTGATCGATTTCGCGGCAATGGCGATCCCGCTGATCAGGCCACCGCCGCCGATCGGGACGACCAGCGTATCGAGCTCCGGCACGGCCTTGAGTATTTCGAGCCCGACCGTGCCCTGCCCCGCGATGACGAGCGGATCGTCATAGGGATGGACGAAGATCATGCCGCGGGCTTCGCCGTGGCTGCGCGCATACGTGGCCGCCTCCTCCAGCGTGGCGCCCGTCACCACCACCTCGGCACCGTGATGCCTGGTGTTTTCGACCTTCACCATGGGCGTGCCGACCGGCATGACGATGGTGGCGGGAATGCCGAGCCGCTTGGCGTGATAGGCGACGCCCTGCGCGTGGTTACCCGCCGACATCGCGACGACGCCCCGCGCGCACTCCTCCGGCGTCAACGCCGTGAGGCGGTTGAGCGCACCGCGCTCCTTGAACGAGGACGTGAACTGGAGGTTCTCGAATTTCAGCCAGATGTCGGAGCCGCAGATATGGCTCAGCGTTCGGCTGTAGCTACAGGGCGTCTCGACGACGGCGCCGCGGATCGTCTCGGCGGCGGCATGGATGTCATCAGGTGCGACCGGAAGGCCGCTGAGATCAGAGGAGATGCTTTGGGACAACTCAGCCATAGGACAGCATAGAGCATTTGCCCGGCTCCGGCGATAAGCCAACCGCTATTTGGTAAATTCCCGCGAACGTGAAGCCCGCCAAAGCGTCCACAGCGTATGCAGCCGCGATGACGGCTGCGGCGTAAATAGATTGCGCCCGGGCTGCGACAGGCGCTTGAGGTCGGCCCGCGCTTGTCCGAGCGGAAGGAACGCTGGACGCACTGATACCGGCACGTCCACGAGCAGCGACAAGGCCGTCGTCAAATGTTGCCGCGCCTCGGCCAAGAGCTGGTCCAGCGCGGCGCGCAAGTTTGGCGTCTCCTTGCCGGCGAAGACGTCTTCCACGTCGCAATCGTGGCTCGCCAGCACCTGCTGCGGCAGGAACAATTGCCGGCGCGCCGCATCGCGCGGCAGATTGGCGATGACCTCTACGATGCCCTGCGCCAGCCCGGCATGGCGGGCGAGATGCTCGGCCGCCTCCGACGATGGTCCCATGATCCGGGCGGCGAGATCGAACAGCGCCGATGAGGTCGCCGCGAGGTAGCCCTCCAGCGCCGCCATTGTCGGCATTGGGTCGTTGTAGAGATCGAATTGATGCTCGTCGGCGAGTAGCGACAGCGGTTCGACCGGCAGGTCGAAATCACGAATTGCGCGGAGCAGCTCCGCCGCCACCGGATTGCCCTCGGCGCTGCCATGGACCTGGCCCGACAGCATGTCGGTCCACCATTGCAGGCGGATTTCACCGGGCAAGGGCTGGCTCACCTGGTCGCGGACGCGGACGATCTCGACATTGAAGGCGTAGAGCGCCAGCAGCGCACGGCGCTCGGCAGCAGGCGCGAACAGGGTCGCGGCATAGCGCGCAAAGTCGTGGCTGCGCACGAGGTCAGCACAGAACGCGGCAGAATCCGGCGGCGGCACGGAGCCACTCATGGCACGGCGATCAGCGCGGCTGCGACGCGCCGCCGTTCGCCGATCATGATGTTGTAGGTACGCACGGCCGGACCGGTCTGCATCGTATCCAGAACCACCCTCGCCGCTTTGAGCGCCTGGCGCAGTTCCGCCGGCGGCAGCCAGACCCCGGTTCCGGTGCCGATCAGGAGCGTGTCGATGCTGTTGGCGGACTTGAAGACTCGATCCAGCGAATAGCGGTCGATCTTCGCGGGGTCCGTTATGTCCCAGGCCCAGATCGCGTCGGGCAAGCAAAGCAGCGATCCCCGATGCGACATGCCGGCAAAGGCAAAGCCGCCCTTGCCATAAGCTTCGATCGGCGCCGAGCGGGGGAAATGCGGTGCGTTGGGATCGCCGGCCATGAGCTTCGTCCGAATGAGCTTACTGCCCTCGCAAACTCCTGCGAGGGCATGCGGTTCGGATCATGCCTTGCTTTTCTTCGTCGGCGTAGCCTTATCGACCGCATCTTCGCGATGCTCGCCGACGCCGAGATAGATCAGGATCGGGGCCGCAATGAAGATCGAGGTATAGGTGCCGACCAGCACCACGCCGAACATCATCACCGCGGTGAAGCTGTGGATGGCATGGCCACCGAACAGCAGCAGGGCCAGCAGCGCCAGCGTCACGGTGAAATGGGTGATGATCGAGCGCGACAGGGTCGAGTTGATGGACTCGTTGAGGAGCTGCGGCATCGGCATCTTCTTGTAGCGCCGCAGCATTTCACGGATGCGGTCGTAGATGACGACGGTGTCGTTGAGTGAATAGCCCAAAATGGTCAGAAGCGCCGCGATGCTGGTCAGGTCGAAATCGACCTGACTGATCGACATGAAGCCGATCGTCAGCACGATGTCGTGCACGTTGGCGATCATGGCGCCGAGCGCAAACTGCCACTCGAAGCGGAACCAGAGATAGACCAGGATCGAGACGATCGCCAGCATCAGGCCGAGCATGCCGTAGCTCAGCAGTTCGCCGGAGACACGCGGCCCCACCACCTCGACGCGGCGATAGTCCACGGAGTCGCCGAGGGCAGCGCGGACCTTGTCGACAGCTGCCTGCTGCGCCTTGTCGCCGCCCGGCTGCTCGGCAACGCGAAGCAGCACGTCGGCGGGGCCGCCGAATTGCTGCAGCTGGACTTCTCCGAGGCCCAGACTGCCGAGGGTGGACCGCATCTGCGCAATGTCCGCCGTGCCCGACTTGGCACGCACCTCCATCAGGGTGCCACCCTTGAAGTCGATGCCGAAATTCAGGCCGTGCGTGAAGAACAGCACGATGGCGAGGATCGAGAGCGTCGCCGAGATCGGGAACGAGATGCGGCGGAACTGGGTGAAGTCGAAATGCGTGTCATCCGGCACGATGCGCAGCGACGGCAGCAGCCCGAGCACGCTGACCACGGTCAGCACGGCAATGACGACGCCGAGGGAGATGAGAACGATTTGAGTAGTGGTCACAGCCGGCCTCGATGATCAAATCGGCACGGTCTTCGGCCGCTTCCACTGCACCCACCATGCGACGATCAGGCGGGTCATTGTGAAGGCGGTGAAGACGGTGGTTATGATGCCAATGCCGAGCGTCACTGCGAAGCCGCGCACCGGACCGGTGCCGATCATGAACAGCACTGCAGCGGCGATGAAGGTGGTGATATTGGAGTCGAGAATGGTGGCAAGCGCCCGCTTGAAGCCTGCGTCGATCGCCGATATCGGGCTTCTCCCGCCGCGCAATTCCTCGCGGATGCGCTCATAGATCAGCACGTTGGAGTCGACCGCGATACCGACCGTGAGCACGATGCCGGCGATGCCCGGCAGGGTCAGCGTGGCGCTGAGCAGCGACAGCAGGCCGAAGATCATGGCGACGTTGATACAGACGGCGATGTTGGCGAACACGCCGAACAGCCGATACGTCAACAGCATGAACACGACGACCATGATCGAACCGACATAAGCAGCAAGTTCGCCCTTCTCGATCGAGTCCTGGCCGAGGCCCGGCCCGACAGTGCGTTCCTCCACGACAGTCAGTGGCGCCGGCAGCGCGCCGGCGCGCAAGAGGATCGCGAGGTCGTTGGCCGACTGCACGGTGAAACTGCCGGAGATCTGGCCCTGGCCGCCGGTGATCGGCTCGCGAATGACCGGGGCGGAGATCACCTTGTTGTCGAGAATGATTGCGAAGCGCAGCCCGACATTCTCCTGCGTGGCCTGCGCAAACTTGCGCGCACCCGAGCTATTGAACTTGAAGCTGACGACCGGCTCATTGCTACGCTGGTCGAAGGTCGCCTGGGCGTCGGTTAGATCGCCGCCCGCAACCAGCACCTGCTTCTTGACCACCTCGCCGGGCGGCGGCGGCGAGGCGCTCGGCAGGTACTCGGTGTCCGGCGGCAACGTGCCCTGCTGCGCCTGGTCTGGCGGCACCGAGGGATCGACCATGCGGAATTCCAGCTTCGCAGTCTTGCCCAGCAGCTCCTTCAGGCGGGTCGGATCCTGAAGGCCGGGGACCTGCACCAGGATGCGGTCGTTACCCTGACGCTGGATGATAGGCTCGACGGTGCCAAGCTCGTTGACGCGCTTCTCGACGATTTGGATCGACTGCTCGATGGTCTTGCGCAAACGGTCGAGCATCGCGCCCTGCGGGATGCTCAGGCGGATCAATCCGCCCCCGGCGTCAGTCACTTCGAGGTCGCGCTGACCGCTAGATCCCATCAGGCCGCCGAGCGGCTGGGCCAAATCACGCAGCTTGGCCAGCGCCGGCTGCTGGTCGGATTCCTTGGTGATGCGAACCTCGGCCGCGTCGTTGCGCACGGTGACGCCGCCGGTAAAGCCGATCTTGGCCTCGCGCAGCACGCGACGGACGTCGTCGCGGATCTGATCGAGCTTTTCCTTCTTCACATAGTTGGAATCGACCTCGAGCAGCAAAGAGGAGCCGCCCTGGAGATCGAGGCCGAGCACGAGCTTCCGCTGCGCCCAGGCGGGCCAGGTCTTGACCTGCGCTTCGGAGAAGAAGTTCGGGACCGCGCAGAGGCACACGATCAGCGCCGTCAGGATAATCCCGAGCGCCTTCCACCGCGTGAAATACAACATCGACTGGACCTGTCAGATCAGGAGATTTGCAGGAAAACTTGAGAGACTCGCGGAAGCACTTACTTCGACGCGGCGTCTTCCTTGGCGCTTTCCTTGGATTCCTTGGCCGGCTCCCCCTTGGCGCGCACGCCGGAGACCATCGAGCGCATCTGCCGCACCCGCACGCCATCGGCGATCTCGAACTCGATCTGGTCGTCGTCGACGACCTTGGTGACCTTGCCGACGAGACCGCCCGAGGTCACCACGGTGTCGCCGCGGCGGATGTTTTTCACGAGGTCGGCGTGGTCACGGACCTTCTTCTGCTGCGGACGCAGAATCAGGAAGTACATGATCACGAAGATCAGGGCGAACGGCAGCAGCGACATCAACATGCCGCTGGTGTCGCCGGCGCCCGCAGCCTGGGCATACGCAGGGGTAATCAGCATTCGGACGATCCTCGTGAGAACGGGGGAAAACCGGTCAGGCCCAGATGGCGACCGGTTCGGTCAAATTCGCGCGGACTATAGCGGCCATTGCCCCAATTGCAACGCTGCCAGACCGCCCTTTTAGCCACCTTGCGGCGCGCGCTCAGGCCCGATAAGGCTGCATTCTCAGGAACTTCGGACATGCCCCAAAAACCAAGCAAAAGCCCGGCCGGCAAAGGCCCCCGCACCCCTGCCGCGAAGCCAGCCGGCGTCGCGGCAAAACGTCCCAAGGCGGCCGTCAAAGCGGCTTTCAAGACGATTTCCAAGGCGACTTCCAAGACGACTTCGAAGGCCAGCCAAAGCGTCTCCCAGGAGCGCATCGTTCGCGCGCTGGAGACGATCGCGGCGCATCTCTCCGCTCGAGGCAAGCCCCCCGCCGAACGCGAGTCGTTCAAGCAGGCAGATGCATTCGTCTGGCACCCGGACGGCCGCCTTGCGGCGGTGCCGCGGGTCAGCCGCGTCGAACTGTTCCTGCTCAAGGGCGTCGATCGGATGCGCGACATCCTGATGGAGAACACCGAGCGCTTCGCCAACGGATTGCCCGCCAACAACGCACTGCTCTGGGGCGCGCGCGGCATGGGCAAGTCGTCGCTGGTGAAAGCGGCGCATGCCAGCATCAACGCGGAGCGCAAACCGGCCGACAGACTGAAGCTGATCGAGATTCATCGCGAGGACATCGAGAGCCTGCCGACCCTCATGGAGCAGCTACGCGCCTCGTCCTTCCGCTTCATCGTGTTCTGCGACGATCTCTCCTTCGACGGCAATGATGCTTCCTACAAATCGCTCAAGGCAGTGCTGGAAGGTGGCATCGAAGGTCGGCCGGAGAACGTCATCCTCTACGCCACCTCCAACCGCCGCCATCTGCTGGCGCGCGAGATGATCGAGAACGAGCGCTCGACCGCGATCAATCCCGGCGAAGCCGTCGAGGAGAAGGTCTCGCTGTCGGATCGCTTCGGCCTCTGGCTCGGCTTCCACCGCTGCAGCCAGGACGAATATCTCGCCATGGTGCGGGGCTATTGCAGCCATTTCCGCGTCAAGCTCGACGACGATGCGCTGGAGCGCGAGGCACTTGAATGGTCGACGACGCGCGGCTCGCGCTCGGGCCGCGTCGCCTGGCAGTTCGTGCAGGAGCTTGCGGGACGGCTCGGCGTGAAGCTGACGGCGACGTAGCCACAGTCATAGCCCAACCCAAAACTGTCATCGCCCGCGAAAGCAGGCGATCCAGTATTCCAGAGACGGTTTTGATCGATCGAGACGCTGCGGCGTACTGGGTCGCCCGGTCGAGCCGGGCGACGACACCGCTTTGTGGCGATGGCGCGCCCTACTTCAGGCTCACGCCCCGTTCAGGAATTGAAGCGGGTCAACCGGGCTCGATCCCTTACGGATCTCGAAGTGGAGCTGCGGCGACGCCACCTCCCCGGATTGACCCGACTTGGCAATGACCTGGCCGCGCTTGATGGTATCGCCGCGCTTCACCATCAGCTCACTCGCATGGGCATATGCGGTGACGTAGCCGTTGGAGTGCCGAACCAGGACGAGATTGCCGTAACCTTTCAGCTCGTTGCCGGAATAGGCAACGACACCGTCTTCAGCTGCCTTGACCGGCGTACCCTCGGGCACCGCGAGATTGATGCCGTCGTTGGACTTGCCATTGGTCTTGGCGCCGTAGCTCGTGACCACCTTGCCGCGCACCGGCCAGCGGAAAGTCGGCAGCGCGCTGGTGGTCTCCGCGGCTTTCGCCGGAGCTTCCGCGGCCTTGTCTTCGACATTGGCCGTGGCCTGGGCCAGGCGCGCGCTCTGCACGGGCGCGGCGACGGCCGCCATTTTGGTAGCGGGCGCAGGTGCGGCCGCAACGGGCTGCAGCGTCCCCGCGACGGGAGCGGCTCCGATCGGAGCCGCAGCAAGTGGTGCCGCGACAGCGGCGGTCTTGGCGCCGGGCACGGTCAGCCTGGCGCCAAGCTTGAGCTTTGCAGAGGGATCGAGGCGGTTGGCGCGGGCCAGTTCGGCCGCCGAGATATGGTTCTTGCGGGCAATGCTGGCGAGCGTGTCGCCGTGGTTCACGAAGTGCGTGCTCGACGGCGCGGCAACGGCCGCAACTGGCCTCGCAGCAGGCGCCAGCGCGGGGGCCGCCGCAACGGGAACCATGAGCGGCGCGGGCGCAGCGGCCGTCGCCTGGTGCGGAATGATCAGTTGCTGGCCGGGCGAGAGCGCGCGCGGCCCCTTATAGCCGTTGGCGGCGAGAATCGCCTGCGGCGTGACGCGATAGCGTTTGGCAAGCAGGTCGAGCGTATCGCTGGTGCCGACGATGATCTTGGTTCCACCGACCGGCTGGGCGGCTGCAACCGAGCGCGGCGGCACGGTGGCCGTGGTCTCGAGATGCGGCTGCGCCGGGGGGGCGTAGGAGCCGACACCGCGACCACCTCCGGACACACCGCCTGTTGCAACGGAGTAGGATTGCGGCGCGGACACCGCCGGCGGCAAAGGCTGCGACTGATAGGAACCGGGCTGCGTCTGCGGCCGCGAATATTGCGGCAGCTCACGCTGCGGCGGCGGTGCCTGCTGCACCGAACCGGTCGATTCCTGCGCGAAGGGATTGGAGAAGTTCGACTGGGACATGCGCGACGACATGTCGGCGCTGCACCCTGCGAAGCTGAAGGAGATCAGCGCCAGCACCGCGACCTGCGGCACACGGCGCGAGTAAAGCAACTCGGCGGCAACGGACATGGTTACTCACTCGTACGCAACAGAACTGGTGTTTTAAGTAAACACGCGCCGAGTAAATAACGGCTTAACCCTCCCAATAAGACGTTGGCAGCACAGCCAATCCGGAATTCTACAGCTCCCGCGCCACCCCGGGCAGCGCCGGCACGAAGCGGACCTCGACGAGTTCCCTGCGCTCGATCCCGGCTTCGGTCCGGCTCAGCCGGATCAGCGTCTGGACGCCCTGATGGGGGCCGACGGGCGCGATCAGGATGCCGCCCACCTCCAGCCGCTCGACCAGATTCTCCGGGAGCTGCTCCATCGCGGCAGTGACGATGATGCGGTCGAACGGGCCGATATTGGGGGGCAGATTGAGTCCGTCGCCCAGCATCACCTCGACGTTGTGATAGTTGAGCTTTTCAAGCCTGATACGTGCGGCATCCGCCAGCTTGCGGTAGCGCTCGACCGTCAACACCTGGCCGGCGAGCCGCGACAGCACCGCCGCCTGGTAGCCCGAGCCGGCGCCGATCTCGAGCACGCGGTGCTTCTTCTGAAGCTGGAGCTGCTCGGTCATGTAGGCGACGACGAAGGGCTGGCTGATGGTCTGCCCGCAGGCGATCGGTAGCGCGCTGTCGCGATAGGCGCCGTCGCGATCGGCGTCGTCGACGAATTGATCGCGCGGCACCTCCTCCATGGCCCGCAGGACCGCCTGGTCGCTGATGCCCCGACGCCTCAGCGTGAGCTGAAACATCATCTTTTCCGGCGGGTGCTGATGGGGGGTCATTGCCTGCTGTGCTGTCTTTTGGAGTCCGGGGCGCCAACCCGGGGGGCGCTAGATTCTTGTTCCGGCTCAGGAACCCATGATACGCTTGGGATGGCGTAGTTGACCACAAATTGGCTTGCAACGGGCGAGCCGCGATGGCCATTTTCAGGCATCCGTTCGTCGAAACGCGCATTGCGTCGATTCATGTTATCTGCGAACGTTTTTGGCAATGGGCAAGGACTCCACTATGACCGCGACGGGGCTTACCGGCCGCTCTGTATTCCTCGTCGAAGACGAGGTGATGATCAGGATGATGGTCGCGGACATGCTCGAAGAGCTTGGCTACAAGGTCGCAGCCGAGGCTGGCGACATCAGCGAAGCCATGCGGCTCGCCCAGGCAACCGAGTTCGACATCGCCATTCTCGACGTCAACGTCAACGGCAAGGTCATCTCGCCGGTCGCCGACGTCATCAAGGCGAAGGGCTGCCCGTTCATCTTCGCGACCGGATACGGCTCCTCCGGCCTGCCCGAGCAGTACCGCGATCGGCCGGCGCTTCAGAAGCCGTTTCAGCTCGACGCGCTCGGCAAGACCATCGAAGCCGCGCTTCGCGGCGGCTAGGCCCCGTTCCAGTCGGACTTACTTCAGCGTTGCACTCAGCGCCTCGGAAAACGCCTCGTTGGTCCGGTCGAGCCTGAGCGGCGTGACGGAGACGTAGCGTTCGCGCAGCGCCGCGAGATCGGTGCCTTCAGCGGGCGTATCCATCATCGCAGTGCGCTCGAAGCCGATCCAGAAATAGGGATTGCCACGGCCGTCCTTGCGCTCGTCGATTTTGAGGAAGCCGAGGTTGCGCTTGCCCTGCCGCGTCACGCGAATGCCCAGCACATCCTCCGGCGCGCAGGCGGGGAAGTTGACGTTGATGACGGTGTCCTTCGGGATGCCGGCGGCGATCACCTTGCGCAGGATGTCGGGCCCGAATTTGCGCGCAGTGTCCCACAGCGGCCGGTCGCGGGTCTCGACGCTGAACTCCTGCGACAACGCGAAGGACGGCAGCCCCAGGATGGTGCCTTCCAGTGCACCGGCGATGGTGCCGGAATAGACCACGTCCTCGGCAACATTGCGGCCCTTGTTGACGCCGGACAGCACGACATCGGGCAGCTTGGCACCGAGGATGTGGCGCGCGCCCATGATGACGCAGTCGGTCGGCGTGCCGCGCACCGCAAAGTGCCGCGGGCCGACCTCGCGCAGCCGCAGCGGATCGTTCAGCGACAGCGAATGCGACACGCCGGACTGGTCGAGCTCAGGCGCGACCACCCAGACGTCATCGGACAATGCGCGCGCGATCTCCTCCAGGACCTTGAGGCCGGGGGCGTGGATGCCGTCGTCATTGGTACAGAGAATGCGCATGGGAAAGGTCGATTCCTGAAGCGGGTCTGAGCCGTCTTATCCGGCCGGGGCCGATCAGGCAAACCGGCCGACTGGCGCCGGCACCCGGTTGCCGGCCTGGCCGGCTATCGGCGAACGCGCCATTGCGGCAGGAAGCGCGCCAGCCGGCCCTCCGCGTGCAATTTCATCGCCGGCACGACCGGGCTCACGATGGGAACCTCGATGACGCCGAGCGCCTCCAGCTGTGCAACGAACGGATCCGCCAACGGCGCCTGCGGAAAGCGTTCGCGTGCCAGCGTCAGTGCCTGGTCGAAATCCGCGGCATTCACACCGGGCTTGGCCCGCCGGCTCTGGACGAGATGATCGTCCCAGAGCCGCGTGATCTCGATGTCGAGCACGCCACGCAGCCGCTGATCGACAGCCTGGATGCCGGCACCCGTCACCGCCCATTGTCTGCCGACCCAGAAGATGTCGCGGTGCAAGGCCATGAACGATCGGTTCGCGTTGTCGGGTGGCCGGCAGGATAACCGGCCGCCCGCTCTACGCAACCAAACGTTTCGACCGCTTCAGATTGGCGGCACGCCTAGTCGCGTGCGAGCACCTTCAGCCCGCCCATATAGGGCTGGAGCACGCTGGGGACCGCAATCGAGCCGTCCTCCTGCTGATAGGTCTCCATCACGGCGATCAGCGCGCGGCCAACCGCGGTGCCGGAGCCGTTCAGCGTGTGCACAAAGCGCGGCTTGCCGTCGGGCCCGCGCGAGCGCGCATCCATCCGGCGGGCCTGGAAATCGCCGCACACCGAGCAGCTTGAGATCTCGCGGAATGCCCCGCCGTCGCCCTGGCCTGGCATCCAGACCTCGATGTCGTAGGTTTTTTGCGACGAGAAACCCATATCTCCGGTGCACAGCGTCATCACTCGGTAATGCAGGTCGAGCCGTCGCAGCACTTCCTCGGCACAAGCGAGCATGCGCTCGTGCTCGTCCTTGCTCGTCTCGGGCGTCGTGATCGAGACCAGTTCGACCTTGGTGAACTGGTGCTGCCGGATCATGCCTCGGGTGTCGCGCCCGGCCGCGCCAGCCTCCGCGCGAAAACACGGCGTCAGCGCAGTCAGCCGCATCGGCAATTGTTTCTCGTCCAGGATGGATTCGCGGACGAGGTTGGTGAGGGCAACCTCGGCGGTCGGGATGAGGCCGAGGCGCTCGGTCATCAGCCGCTCCGGGTCCGGCGCGGCCAGGAGCTCACCCCTGATCGCCCAGAACTGATCGTCCTCGAATTTCGGCAACTGCCCGGTGCCGAACATCACCTCGTTGCGCACCAGCAGCGGCGGATTGACCTCGGTGTAGCCGTGCTCGTTGGTATGCAGGTCGAGCATGAACTGGCCGAGCGCGCGCTCCAGTCTCGCCAACCCCTTCTTGAGCACGACGAAGCGCGCACCCGATAGTTTTGCCGCTGTCTCGAAATCCATGTAGCCGAGGGCGGTCCCGAGATCGTCGTGCAGCTTCGGCGCGAAGCCGTAATTGCGCTTGTTGCCGAACACATGGTGCTGAACGTTGCCGTGCTCGTCGACGCCATCGGGCACTTCGTCTAACGGGATGTTCGGAATCGCGGACAGCTCTTTCGTCAGCTCCTCGTCGGCAGCCTTCGCTGTCGCCTCGAGCTCCGGCATCGTGGTCTTGAGCTCGGCGACCTCCGCCATCAGCTTCGCCGCGCGCGCCTCGTCCTTCGCCTTCTTGGCATCGCCGATTTCCTTGGAGGCCGCATTGCGCCGCGCCTGCGCCTGCTCGGAAGCCAGGATCGCCGCACGCCGGGTCTCGTCGATCGCTAGCAGCGACGGCGACATCGGCTTCAGGCCGCGTCGTACGAGGCCGGCGTCGAAGGCTTGCGGGTTGTCGCGGATCGATTTGATGTCGTGCATGGCCGAGGTCCTGGGGCTTGTTGCAACCCTGCAAATCCTGGATTTGCATTTATGCAAATGGCTGCTTCCCCTAGCACGGCTGTCATCGCCCGCGAAAGCGGGCGATCCAGTATTCCAGAGACGGCACTGATTCTCCGAGGGGCCGCGGCGTACTGGATTCCCCGCTTTCGCGGGGAATGACACCGGAGTATGGGGCGCCCTATTCCGCCGGATTGGCCGGCGTCGATACGTCCGTGCCGCTAGAGGCTTGCGAAGCTGCCGCCTTCTTCTCCACAATTCCCACCGCGATGATCGAGCCCTCGTAGAGCGCGAGCAAGGGTATCGCGAGCGAGCACTGGCTGAGCACGTCGGGCGGCGTCAGAACGGCCGCGATGACGAAGGCGACGACGATGAAATAGCGGCGCTTCTCGCGCAGCATTTTTGACGTGACGATGCCGATGCGGCCGAGCAGCGTCAGGATCACCGGAAGCTGGAAGGCGATGCCGAAGGCGAAGATCAGCGACATCATCAGCGACAGATATTCGCCGACCTTGGGCAGCAGCTGGATCTGCGCGGTGTCGTCGCTGCCGGCCTGCTGCATGCCGAGCGAGAAGCGGACCAGCATCGGCAGCACGACGAAATAGACCAGTGCTGCGCCCATCACGAAGAAGAACGGGGTCGCGACCAGATACGGCAGAAAGGCCTGCTTCTCGTGCTTGTAGAGGCCCGGAGCGACGAACTTGTAGATCTGCGTCGCGACGATCGGGAACGAGATGAAGCCGGCGCCGAACAGCGCGAGCTTGAGCTGGGTGATGAAATATTCCAGCAGCGCCGTGTAGATGAATTTCGAGTTCTCGGGACCCGCGACCCACACGAACGGCCAGACCAGCACGTTGTAGATCTGCTTGGCGAAGAAGAAGCAGAAGATGAAGGCAATGCCGAAGCCGAGCAGTGCTTTGATCAGCCGCGAACGCAGCTCGATCAAATGGTCCATCAGGGGAGCTTTGCTGGCCTCGATATCCGCGGCGCTCATGACGCTCTGGCGTCCTTGATCGCCTCGGCCGGCGCGGTGTCCTGGATCACCGAATCTTGCGTGGCCGAACCTTGCGCCACCTGCGCCTGCTCGACCTCACGGGTGATGGCGAGCGGCTCATTCACGGCCGCATGTGCCTCGGCTTCCACGAAGGTCTCGGGCGTCGGCGCTTCGGGCGTGGTGGGCGTCGCCAGCGCTTCGCTTGAAGTCGCCAGCGCCTCGATTGAAGTCGCCAGCGGTTCGACAGCGGTGGTGGTCGAGGTCTCGGCTGGCTTGTCCAGCGCATCGACGCGGAGCGCGTCGCTGACGTCTTTCTGAAGCGAAGTCATCAAATTGTTGCCGGCGAATCCGGAAGCTGCTTCCTTGACCTCGTCAAAGCTCTTCTTGAGGTCGGCCATTTCGGCCTCGCGCATCGCTTCCTGGAATTGCCCCTGGAATTCGGCGGCCATCTTGCGCGCCTTGCCCATCCATTGCCCGACCATGCGCAGCACGCCCGGCAGCTCTTTCGGGCCGATGGCGATCAGGGCCACGACCCCGATCAGGACCAGTTCACTCCACCCGATGTCGAACATGAGGTCTTCCGTTCACGCCAGCAGCAAGCCGGCCCAATCCCTCGCGCGCAGGATCGGGTCCGCTACCCGCGTCTCGCGTGCTCTCTGGCTTAGACGGCCTTGCTGCCGACGTCGGACCGTGCCGCGGTCGGCGCGGCATTGTTGTGCTCGATGGACTTGGCCGGCTCGGGCTTGTCGGCAACCTTGTCGTCGTCCTGCATGCCCTTCTTGAACGCCTTGATGCCCTGCGCCACGTCGCCCATCAGATCCGAGATCTTGCCGCGACCGAACAGCAGCAGGACCACTGCGATCACCAGGACCCAGTGCCAAATGCTGAGTGAACCCATCCTGCAACCCTCCAAACGCGCATGGCCGGGGACCGGCCGATCTTCACCGAAACCTAGGCTTGGCAGGTGTCAAAAACAAGGACCAAGGCAGCGCCAATTCGCTGTTGGCGCTACGTAATTTTGCTAGTGTTAACTGGTCGCAGGTGTCAGGTAAAAGGCCGGGACGTCAGTCCTCGCTACCGCCCTCGCCACCCTCATTGCCGCCTTCCGGCGGCGTCTCGGGCTCAACCGCGGGCGCCAGCGCGAGATCAAGGTCCTCGCCCGGTTCCAGCGGATCCTCGTCCTCCCGCAAAGTCGGGTCATCCGACGGCGTCGGAACGCTGAATCCGGTCGGCAGACGCGAATCCAGGAGGCCGGTGCCCTTCAGCTCCTCCAGGCCCGGCAGATCGCCAAGCTGTTCCAGAGTGAACTGCGACAGGAAGTCCTCGGTGGTTCCGAAGGTCAAGGGACGGCCCGGCGTCTTGCGACGGCCGCGCGGCTTGATCCAGCCGGTTTCCAGCAGCACGTCCAGCGTGCCCTTCGAGGTGACGACGCCGCGGATCTCCTCGATCTCGGCGCGCGTCACCGGCTGGTGATAGGCGATGATCGCCAGCACCTCGATCGCGGCGCGCGACAGGCGGCGGGTCTCGGTGCTCTCGCGGGTCATCAGCCAAGCGAGATCGCCCGCCGTGCGGAAGGTCCATTTGTTGGCAACCCGCACAAGATTCACGCCGCGCAGGGAATAGTCGGCCTGCAACTGCTCGAGCGCGGCCTTCACGTCCACGCCCTCTGGCATGCGCTTGGCCAGCGTCGCGGTGTCCAGCGGTTCATTCGAAGCGAACAGCAGCGCTTCCAGCAGCCGCAATTCTTCAGGACGTGCCTGGGACTCGTTCTCCATCGGCTCGGCCTCTTCTACCCGCACTTCAGCCAGGCTTGCCATGGCAGATTCTCCTTGTTGCACTTAAGCGACCGGCGCATCGGGCGCAGGAGCTGCGTCCATGACCGGCTTGGGGCGCCCCTTCCGGAAATAGATGGGCGCAAACGCCTCTTTCTGATTCAGCTCGAGCTGACCTTCGCGCACCAGCTCAAGCGCAGCCGCGAAGCTCGAGGCGAGCACCGTCGCGCGCTGCGTCGGATCGGCGACATGCTGCAGCAGAAAATCGTCGAGAACGCCCCAATCGTCTTGCTCGCTGATGCTGCCGACCAGCCGCTCCAGCGTGGCGCGCGCCTCGGCGAGCGACCACACCGTGCGCTTGGCCAGATGCACGCTCGCCAGCACGCGCGACTGGCGCTGCGCGGCATAAGCGGTGAGCAGGTCATAGAGCGTTGCGGTGTATTTCGGATGCTTGATCTCGGCGATCTGCTCGGGCTCGCCGCGCGGGAAGATGTCGCGCAGCAATTGCTGTCTGTTCATCAGCCGGTTGGCGGCTTCACGAATGGCCTCCAGCCGGCGCAGGCGGTTGGCGAGCGCCGTCGCCATCTGCTCGGCGCTCGGGCCTTCCGCACTCGGCGGCTCCGGCAGCAGCAGGCGAGATTTCAGAAAGGCGAGCCAGGCCGCCATCACGAGATAGTCGGCGGCAAGCTCGAGGCGGATCTTTCGCGCGGCTTCGATGAAGTGGAGATACTGGTCGGCGAGCGCCAGGATCGAGATCTTGGCGAGATCGACCTTCTGCTGCCGCGCCAGGGCGAGCAGCAGGTCGAGCGGACCCTCATAACCCTCGACGTCCACCACCAACGCCGGCTCACCCTCGGCGAGCTCTGCGGGCCGCCCGGTTTCAAACGATAGGATTTCTGCGGTCATGCCGATGCCGTGTTTGCCCGTGCGATCAATGCGTCCAGTTCGACGCGCGCGGCCGCGCGATCGAACGGTTGCGGTCCTTTACGCGCCGCGAGCGCGGCGTTCGCCCGCTCCAGCGCCCTGCCCGCCAGTTCGGGTGTCTGGCCGGCGACCTCACGCATCTCCTCGATGTTGCCGTTGCAATGCAGGGCCATGTCGCAGCCGGCCGCAAATATCGCGCGGGTCCGCTCGGCGATATTGCCCGACAGTGCATTCATCGACACGTCATCACTCATCAACAAACCCTGGAACCCGATTGTGCCGCGAATCACCTCAGCGATCATTGTCGCAGATGTCGTCGCCGGATGGGCGGGGTCGACTGCGCTAAACACAACATGTGCAGTCATGGCCATCGGCAAATCTGCCAGCGGCTTGAATGCCGCGAAGTCGGTGCGATCCAGTTCGTCTCGCGACGTGTCGACCGTCGGCAGATTGAAATGGGTATCGGCCGTAGCTCGGCCATGGCCGGGGATGTGCTTGAGGACCGGCAACACGCCGCCCTCTTCCAGGCCCTCGGTGACCGCGCGGGCGATCGCGGCGACCTTTCCCGGTTCGGTGCCGTAAGCCCTGTTCCCGATGACGGCGTTGGCGCCAGCCACGGGCACATCAGCCAGCGGCAAGCAATCCACGGTAATGCCGAGATCGGCGAGATCGGCCGCGATCAGCCGGGCGCTGAGGCGCGCCGCAGTCAGCCCGAGCGCCGAATCAGTATCGTAGAGCCCGGCGAAAATAGCGCCCGGCGGATAGACCGGCCAATGCGGCGGCCCCAGGCGCTGCACCCGTCCACCCTCCTGGTCGATCAGAACAGGGGCATCAGCGAAACCCGCGACCGCCCGTAATTCCGCAACGAGCGCAGCAACTTGAGCCGGCGTCTCGACATTGCGCTTGAAGAGGATGAAGCCCCACGGGCGTTCGCTGCGGATAAACTCCCGCTCGGCGGCGGTTAGTTCCGTTCCGGAAACGCCGGTAATGAAAGCCCGCGTGCTCATACGGCCGATTAACCCTGACCCGCGGGAGGGTCAAGGAAACGGCCGTTAATTCCTCTGGACGAAGCAGGCAGACAGGCCAGCGGATTTCAAACTGTTGCAGGCCTGGTTCGCCTCTTCGAGCGAGCCGTAGGGACCAGCGAAGGCGCGATAGACGATTCCCTTGCCCTTGTCGGTGAGGTCGACCCGCTTGACCACCGGTGCGCGGGAGCCCAGCACGCTGCCGTACTTGCTCTGAAGCACCCGGTAGGAGGCGTGGGCGCTATCCTCGGTCTGCTGCGAGGAGACCTGCACGACGTAGCCGCCACCACTGCTGCTAGGGGGCGCAATTTGCGTCGGATTGGTCGCAGCCATCCGCTGCGGCGGCTCCGCAGCCGGCGCCGATTGCGGCGCCAGCGATAGCGGCTGATTGGCACTTGCATTGGCCGAGGTTGGCGGCGTGCGCGGTGCAGCAACGGGCTTCGGGAGAGGTGCCGGCTTCGCGGCCGTGGCGGCTTGTGAGGCCGTGGCGTCGGTCTGATCGCCCTTCACGGCCACGGTCCTGATCGCACGCGGCGAATTGTTCGGCAGCGTGCCGTTGCTCGAATTCGGGCCCGCGCTCGACAGCGGGATGCTGGACGGCGACACGCTCGCGACCGGCGGCGGGTTCGCGTTCTGGTTCAGCGGCGGGAACACCACGCGGGGACCTCCCGCCTTGGCGTTGACGTCGACAGGCGCCTCCTCGCGCGGCACGATCTTCTCGGTGCCATCTCCGGTGACCATGCGGTCCGGCACCTTGGCCGAGGAGTCCGACGGCGCCGGCACGATTTTGGTCGGCGTGTTGTCGGCCTTGATGATCGGCGGCTCGCCGCTACGGGGCGAGCCCACATAGGTCTTGTAGGCGAACGCGGCACCGGTCCCGACCACGGCAAGCGCCAGGATCGCCGCGACCGTCATCATGCCGCCGCGCTGCTTCTTCGGCTCGTCGAGATCGGCCTCGGGGTAGTCGCTCTGGAACGCGTAGGGATCGTCGGGATAGGCGGGATCGCGCTGATAGTCCTGCTCGCCCGCCTCCAGCCGTCCGTAGAGCGCATCGTCGTAGCGCGCCGGATCGGGCTGCTGATAGGCTTGCTCCTGGTAAGCCTGATCGTGCTGCTGGTAGGCCTGATCCTGATAGGCAGGAGCTTGATAAGCAGGAGCTTGATAGCCCTGATCCGGATAGGCCTGCGGCTGACGAAAATCAGGTTCGGGCTCGGGCGCGGTCGGCTGGGCTGAATAACGATGCAGTGGATGAACCGGGTTTACGGAAGCGGGATAGGGCTCGGCTGGCGCCGTCTGCGGCTGCACATTGGCGCGCCGCATCCATGAGGGCGGCCCGGGCGGCGGCGGTGGGGCCTGCTCGGCATAGTCCTGCTGGTCATCGTCCTGGCGATAGTCGTCCTGATAGCTCTGGACGGGCGCGGGCGCTGCTGGCGGGTGCGCGCCCGGTCGCCCCTGCGCTGCGAACGGATCGGTCTGCCCGATCAGACGTGCAAGTTCGGCCAAGGGATCGCCGCCCCCATGCTGATCGCCACCGCGACCATAGTCATCGGAAGGAAACGGTCTGTCCTGATATCGTTCGGCCATCGTGATGATGCGTCCCTTCGGGAAAACCGCGCGCCCCTCGACCAAGGCACGGTTTTCGACCCACAAGGCTTTCAACCAAGTCTAAGCGATCCGGCTTCTGCCGGTTACCCCCGAAATCCCTTAAGTAGTTCGCCCCAAACTACCGCATCTCGTCCGGAGCATGGACGCCGAGGATGGCGAGGCCCGATGCCAGGACAGAGACGACGCCCTGGACCATGGCCAGCCGCGCCTTCGTTAGATCTGCATCATTATTGATAATGAAGCGTAAATAGGGCAAATCGCGCCCCTTCGTCCAAAGTGCATGAAATTCGCTGGCTAAATCATAGAGATAGAAGGCAATTCGGTGCGGCTCGTGGGCGCTTGCTGCCGCCTCCAGCATGCGCGGAAAAATTGCGAGCCGCTTAAGAAGGTCGAGTTCAGCCGGGTCCGACAGCCGTTCCACCGCCGACTCACCGAGCCAGGCGATGCGCGTTTCCGTGTCCTCCGGGAGTTCCGGGAACAGCTCGGTCCGGGCGTTGCGGAAGATCGAATGGCCGCGGGCGTGGCCATACTGCACGTAGAACACCGGGTTGTCGCGCGACTGTTCCATGACCTTGGCGAGATCGAAGTCGAGCACCGCGTCGTTCTTGCGGTAGAGCATCATGAAGCGGACGGCGTCCTGGCCGACTTCATCCACCACCTCACGCAAGGTGACGAAGTCCCCGCTCCGCTTGGACATTTTCACCGGCTCGCCGTTGCGCAGCAATTTCACGAGCTGGACGATCTTGACGTCGAGCGCCCCCTTGCCGGAGGTGGTCGCCTTCACCGCCGCCTGCATACGCTTGATGTAGCCGCCATGGTCGGCGCCCCAAACGTCGATCATCTCCGCGAAATCGCGGTCGAACTTGTTCTTGTGGTAGGCGATGTCGGCGGCGAAGTAGGTGTAGGAATTATCCGACTTGACCAGCGGGCGATCGACGTCGTCGCCATAGGCGGTCGCCTTGAACAGCAGCTGCTCGCGATCTTCCCAATCCTCGGCCGGGGCGCCCTTTGGCGGCGGCAGACGGCCCTGGTAGACGTCGCCCTTGGCGCGCAGGAAATCGATGGTCTCGGCGACCTTGTTGTTGCCAGCGTCCTGCAGCGACCGCTCGGAGAAGAACACGTCGTGACGGATGTTGAGCGCGGCAAGATCGTCCTTGATCTCGTCCATCATCATTGCGATCGCCTTGGCGCGAACCGTCGGCAGCCATTGCGCCTCGCTCATGGCGAGCAGCTTGTCGCCATGCTCCTGCGCCAGGGCCTGCCCGACCGGCTTCAGATAGTCGCCGGGATAAAGGCCTTCCGGGATCGCGCCGATGTCCTCGCCGAGCGCCTCGCGATACCTGAGGAAGGCGGAACGTGCGAGCACGTCGACCTGCGCGCCGGCGTCGTTGATGTAATATTCCCGCGTGACGTCACGGCCTGCGAATTCAAGCAGGCTCGCCAGCGCGTCGCCGAACACGGCGCCGCGGCAATGGCCGACATGCATCGGTCCGGTCGGGTTGGCGGAGACATATTCGACGTTGACCTTGGAGCCGCCGCGGACGCGGCCGTAATCGGCGCCCTCGCGCAGCACGGTCCGTAGCGCCTCGGCCCATGCGGCCGGCTTCAGCGTCAGGTTGATGAAGCCCTGACCGGCGACGTCGACCTTGGCGATCAGCGCATCCGCGCGCAGCCGTTCGGCGATCTGCTCGGCGAGGTCGCGCGGCTTTGCCTTTGCCTCTTTCGCAAGCACCATGGCCGCGTTGGTCGCCATGTCGCCATGGGAAGCATCGCGCGGCGGCTCGACCACCACGCGCGAGAAATCGATGCCCTCTGGCCAGTTGGCTTCCGCCGCGAGCGCGCGGCAGACCGCGTGCACGCGTGCGAGCACGTCGGCGAACAGGTGCAGTGCTGAGGATGTGTCGGGCATGGGCGCCGCCTAACGCAAATCCGGGGTCGAGTCAAAGAGCCGCTGGTGCTCGGTCAGGGCGAAACGGTCGGTCATTCCGGCAATGAAATTCCCGATCCGGCGAGCCCGGTCGCCCTCATTGTCCGCCTCCGCCCCGACCAGCCATTCCGGCGGCAGTTCGCCGGGCGATTTGAGGTATTTCGCGAACAGGTCGAACAGGATCTGTTCCGCCTCGCCCATCACCCGCATGACCCGTTTGTGGCGGTACATGTGCTGATAGAGAAAGCGCTTGATGGCGGCCTCCTCCTCGGCGACCTCGGCGGGGAACGCGATCAGTGCCCGGCTCTGCTGGCGCACGTCCTGGGCGGATTGCGGTTTCACGGCGGCAAGGTTTGTCTGCGCCTCGGCGAACACGGCACCGATCAGGTGCGAGATCAGCTCGCGCACCAGCTCGGCGCCGCGCCTGACGTCTTCGAGATCGGGGTAATGCGCAGCAGTCTCGGCGATGATCTCCGCGGTCAGCGGCATCACCTTAAGGTCGTCGAGGTGGAACAGGCCGGCGCGCAGGCCGTCGTCGATGTCATGGGCATCATAGGCGATGTCGTCGGCGATCGCGGCGACCTGTGCCTCCAGTGAGGCGAAACTCCACAATTCGAGATCGTAGGTCTTGACGTAGTCGGCGATGCCGACGGGAATGCCGTGCTCGCGATAACGCCCGACCGGCGCACCGCTGCGATCGGTCAGCGGGCCGTTGTGCTTGACGATGCCCTCCAGCGATTCCCAGGTCAGGTTGAGTCCGTCGAATTCGGGATAACGGTGTTCCAGCGCCGCAACGACGCGGAGCGTCTGGGCGTTGTGGTCGAAGCCGCCAAAATCCGTCAGGCAGGCGTCCAGCGCCCGCTCGCCGGCGTGCCCGAACGGGGGATGGCCGAGGTCGTGGGCGAGCGCGAGGGTTTCCGTGAGGTCCTCGTCCAGCCCGAGCTGCCGCGCCAGCGCCCGGGCGATCTGGGCCACCTCCAGCGAATGGGTCAGCCGGGTGCGGTAGTGGTCGCCCTCGTGGAACACGAATACCTGGGTCTTGTACTTCAGCCGGCGGAACGCGGTGGAGTGGATCACCCGGTCGCAATCCCGCCGGAACGGGCTGCGGGTCCGGCTCGGCGGTTCCGCGGCCAACCGGCCGCGACTGCGCTCGGGGTCGCAGGCATAGGGCGCGTGGGGGGCAGCCATTCCGACGGACACGGCGAATTTAGTCCCTATCCATTTGATTCTGCGTATGGTGGCACTTAACTATGCCCGACGCGGGATACCAACTGAATTGGGCAAGCGACCTTCAGGTGACCTTGGTATCGCCGCGGGGGCTATCGGAGACGAACGATGACGACTGACGTGACCATCAGTGACAAGGCCGCACGCCGGATTGGGGAGATCCTCAAGGGCGAAGGGTCTGGCGCGATGCTGCGGATCTCGGTCGAGGGCGGCGGCTGCTCCGGCTTCCAGTACAAGTTCGACATTGACCGTGCCCGCACCGACGACGATCTCGTGATCGAGCAGGACAATGCGGTGGTGCTGGTCGATTCCGCCTCGCAGCCATTCCTGGCGGGCTCGCAGGTGGATTTCGTCGACGATCTGATCGGCGCCTCGTTCCGGGTCAACAATCCCAACGCCACGGCGTCCTGTGGCTGCGGGACCAGCTTCTCGATCTAGCGCAACTCAAAATCTGAAAAACAACCCCATGCAAAGTAGCCGGGAAGCCGGCACGATCAACTTCGTATTTTACGAAAATAACTTGACGTGTCGGGCAAAACAGGGGTCATGTACTCGGTAGAGTATTATGTGTCAGTCGTGACATTATCCCACGCTTGTTCATGGTATCCGATAAGCCAGTTCAAAGCGTAGTGCCTTTCTTGCGTCACGCCAGGATCGAGACCCGCCGGTACCTCCTGTCCCTATACGGGCATTTCTAACAGTCCAGTGGTACCTGTAGACCAGATCGGCCTGATCAAGAATGTCGGCGATCGGACGAAGTTCGGAGTCTTCGATGAACTGAGAGGTTGTCCTTTCGGCCATTGTCCCAGCGGCGAATCCCACGTCGCAAATCTGAGCTGGCTTTCCTAATTGCGCCACGAAGCCCATTGCCCAAAGCAGCGTCCAAGCGGCTTCGTGCCGCCAAGTGAATTGAATCCGGTCGTGCTGCGAGGGGGACTTGTCGAGCACGAAAGCGAGTGAGATGTGGCCGGAGTTCGTATCATTCCAGAAGTTGTTCAACTAGCTCTTCCCCAAGACCTTCGCCCTTTGCAGCAACGAAAAGGACGCAAAGAGTGCGTAGCGCGACTTCTTCTTTTGATCGTTTCAGCGCCTCAGCCGCAGTCTCAATAACGGGTAATGTGGCAAGGACAGGTACGCCCTCGGCTCGAAGGATCACTTCTGACCTGAGCCTTCGATCAATAGCTTCCGCTGAGACCCCGCCATTGTCCGCTGACAGCCCCTCATTCATCTCGCCCCCCTACAATATTACGAGGCACCTTCGGCAGCGACAAGATCGAGCATTCCATCGCAGCCGCTTGGACCGTAAGCCAGACTGCGGCACGCCGTGGCGCCAATAGCGGAGAACAATTACCAATGCGCATGACCGATCGCCTGTTCTGCTGCCTCGCTCTCTTCCTCGCCGTTGCAGCCGTCCCGCCTCCCGCGCTCGCGGCTGAGACCTGCCCGTTCATCAGCGCCCGGGAGCTCGCCGGCGCGATGCCGGCTCTCAAATGGTCACTGATTTCAAATCAGGACGGCCGCGGCTGCATCTACCAGGGCGGGCGCGGCGACACGATGATGCTGACCGTGTTCCGCAATCCCGAGAAGAACCGCGCCAGGGAATTGTACGCGACCTTCGTCAAAACGCTCGCCGAGCGCATGCCGCTTAACGCGGTGTCAGGGATCGGCGACGAAGGCCAGGGCGGAACGAGCGCGACCGGCGCGGAGCGCCAGGAGGCTTCGGTTGTTGCCTTGTCCGGCGATTGCATTCTGCAGATCAGCGTCTATCCGATCGGCCGGCGCGCCGACGACGCGCTGCTCGGACCGATCACCCAAGCCGCGCGCGTCGCCGTTGGCAATGTTAGCAAGACCAGCGAGCGGTTCGGCACTTGCGAATGGCTCACTGCCGCGGACGCCGACGGCTTTCTCGAGAAGAGCACGCTGCAGGTCCAGCGGACCGGCGCAGGAAGCTGCATGATGTTCGATCGCGAGGCCAACACTATGATAGTAGCGGTCATCGCGATCTCGCGCGACACGGTCATCAGCATGATGAAACGCCCGGGCCCGTGCCAGCACATCACGGTCCCCGAGCTCGGCAGCGAAGCGTTCGGCGAGCATTCTTGCACCAAGGGCAACGGCAACGCGGTCAACATCTTCGTCTGGAAGAACGGCAGGCAGGCTTCGATCCTGTTCGCGCCGGTCAAGCCGCATCCGGCGTCCGGGTCTGTCGAGCGTCTCAAGGCGGTCGCCACGCGAGTCTATGGAAAGCTCTAACGTCTTACATCGTCGGCCGTGGCTCAGCCGGATGGAGTACCAGGTCGATTTCGTCGACGATCTGATCGGCGCCTCGTTCCGCGTCAACAATCCGAACGCCACGGCGTCCTGCGGTTGCGGGATCACCTCTCGATCTGACGTCGCCGGCTAGGCGCCGGTGATCTGCCTTTCCTCGTCCGTCCAGTCCGCCTCGACCGGCATCTGCTCTGGCTGAAGCGGGGCGTCCTCCGATACCCATTGGCCGTCCAGCGCACGCAGCAGCGCCGTGACCAGCGCAGGCTTGCGCAGCGGTTTGGCGAGGAAGTCGGACATCCCGGCCTCGCGGCAGATCTTGACGTCCTCGGGGAAGGCATTGGCGGTCAGCGCGATGATCGGCAAGGCCGCGAAGCGTCCGCCCTCGGCGCGGATCGCGCGGGTCGCGGCAAGGCCGTCCATCTCGGGCATGCGCACGTCCATCAGCACGATATCGTAATCGCCTTCGGACACGGCCGCGACGGCCTCGACACCGTCGGTCACGACGCGCAACTCGACATCGAAAGCGCCGAGCATCTTGCTCACGACCATGCGGTTGACGGCGTCGTCCTCGGCGACCAGCACCTTCAGCGGCCGGTCGAGGCCCGCGATGCGCGCCTTGAGATCGTCGGCTTCGTCGCGGTCTGCATTGTGGTCGGATACCTGCGCCTGGCTCCAGGGCAGCACCAGCGTGAAGCGGAAGGTCGAGCCTTCGCCCGGCGTGGAGGTGACGCCGATGGTGCCGCCCATCTGCTCGATGATGCGCCGGGAGATCGCTAGGCCCAGCCCGGTGCCGCCGAAGCGGCGGCTGATCGAGGCGTCGGCCTGAGCGAACTCGGAGAAGAGCTGGCCGAGCTTCTCGGGGGCGATGCCGATGCCGCTGTCGGTCACGCTCCATTCGACGGTGGCGAGCAGATCGCGGCGGGCCTGACAGACAGCTGCGATCGTGACTTCGCCTGCGTCGGTGAACTTCACCGCGTTGGCGGCGAGATTGAGCAGGACCTGGCGGATACGCGCGACATCGCCGCGCAGCGTCGGCGGCAGGTTGGGATCGAGTTCGACCTTGACCGCAAGCCCCTTGCTCTTGGCGCTCGCGCGCACGACGGTCGCCACGGCTTCGACCATCGCCTGCGGCGCGAAGTCGATCACCTCGAACGCGAAACGTCCGGCCTCGAGCTTGGAGAGGTCCAGAATGTCGTTGAGGATGCGCTGGAGATTGTCGCCGGACTCGCGGATCGTGGTGACGGCTTCGTGCTGCTCCGGATCGAGCTTTGTCTCCAGCAGCATGCTGGCAAGCCCGAGCACGCCGTTCATCGGCGTGCGGATCTCGTGGCTCATCACCGCGAGGAAATCGGATTTGGCACGGCTCTCGGCCTCGGCCTTTTCCGCGCGCCAGCGCTCGGTCACGTCGCGGCCGAAGCCGCGATAGCCGAGGAATTGACCGTCGCGGTCGTAGGCCGGCTTCGCAGTGAGCGACCACAGCCGCGCCTCGCCGCCGGCGACCACTTTGAGGTTCATCTCGTGCAGCGGTTCGGCGTGCTCCATCAGGCCGACGACGTTGTAGGCCGCGCTCTTGTCTTCGGGGCACAGCATGTCGAGCACGTCGGCGAAATGCGAGCCCTTCAGCAACGGCAGTGGCAGCTGTGCGACCGCGGCGAAGCGCTCGGGCACGTCGACCAGATGCCCTTCGGCGTCGGTCTGCCACAGCCAGTCGCTGGCATTCTCCTGAAAATCCTTCAGCAACAGCGAAATGATCTCGGTCTTGCGCTCGAGCTCGAGCTGGGCCTTGAGATTGCCGAGGAACAGATTGCCTTGCGAGACGATGTTCCGCGCCATGAAGAACGCGAACAGCAGCAGGAACACCGCGGTCACGAGGTAAGGCCCGGTGCCGCACAACAGCAACGCACCGGCGCAGGCGATCGTCGTCGTCGCGAGATAGACGAGGCCCGCGCGCGGGAAGGTCGACAGCGTGAAGGCGCCGCCAGACATCATGCCGACCATCAGGCAGGCCAGAATGAGCTGGCTGGTTGGCTCGATGTGGCTGAACAGCGCGACCGGCAGCGTGCCCCAGATTGCGGCGAGGAAAAACGCCTGCCGCAACATCTGCCGCGCGGCGCGGGGCGAGGCTTCCTGCGGCGGGCTCTGGTGAGAGCGCCGCCACGCGCGCACCGCGAGCGAGGCCGCGGTGGCGAGGGTCATGCCCCAGATCGCGAGAAAGTCGTTCCAACCCCTGCCCCAGAACAAAATCAACACGACAGCGACGTTGAGCATGGTGACGGCCATCGTCACGGGAATCAGCCGTATCACCGCGTCGATCTGCTTGGCGCGGATGCGGCTCAGCTCCCGCTCGCTGAGACCGGCGGTCAGGCCGTCCTCGATCTCATAGCCGCCGAGCCAGTACAGGAACGCGCCGATCAACCCGTCGCGGGGCTCGGTTCGCTTCATGGATTTATCCGGCCGTCCCATTCGAAAAACCTTTTCACGATCAATGGCCCGGGCCCGACTTAAGCCGGGTTAATTTTGTGGGAGATTTCGCTGCCTCCTTGACGGGCGCGTTTGCATTTTGTTCTAACGATGGCCCCTGCCCGGAGCCGCCAAGATGCCCATCAGAATAGCCACCTGGAACGTGAACTCGGTCCGGCAGCGGATCGACCTGTTGCTGACCTGGCTGAAGGAGTGCCAGCCGGACATCGTCTGCCTCCAGGAGATCAAATGCGTCGACGAGGCCTTCCCGCGGCTGGAGATCGAGGCGCTCGGCTACAACGTGGTCACCCACGGACAGAAGACGTTCAACGGTGTCGCCCTGCTCTCGAAGCTCCGGTTCGATGAGACCAAGTCGGGGCTGGCCGGCGACGACGAGGATGCGCATGCCCGCTTCCTCGAAGGCGTGGTGACGCTCAAGTCCGGCGTGCTGCGCATCGCCTGCCTCTATCTGCCCAACGGCAATCCGGTCGGCACCGAGAAATATCCTTACAAGCTCAAATGGATGTCGCGGCTTCTTGAGTATTCGAAGGAGCGCCTCAAGACCGAGGAGCCGCTGATCCTCGCAGGCGACTTCAACGTCATCCCGCATGCCCGGGACGTCCATAATCCCGCCGCCTGGACCGAGGACGCCCTGTTCAAGGCCGAGACGCGGGAGAGTTTTCAGTCCTTGCTCGGCCTCGGCCTGACCGATGCGCTTCGGGCCGTCACCGACGAGCCCGGGCTCTACACGTTCTGGGACTACCAGGCCGGCGCCTGGCAGAAGAACCACGGCCTGCGGATCGACCATCTGCTGCTGTCGCCACAGGCCAGCGACCGGCTCGCCAATGTCGGCATCGACAGCTATGTGCGCAGCTGGGAGAAACCGTCGGACCACGTGCCGGTGTGGGCGGATCTCGATCTCGAGGCGGCGTGAGGCCGCCTCAACCCATCACTCCCGGCGGCCCTGCACCCATTGCTCCAGCATCTGCAGGCACATGGCGCGATCGTCGTCGGAGGCCTTTGCGAAGGCGCGGTTGTAGTTTTCCTTGATCCAGGTCTCGTCGCTGCCTGCGCTGTCGCGCGCCAGCGTCAACCACATCAGGCCGCGCGCGGCCTGCCGCGGCAGGCGGTCGCCGTTGAATAGCATCTGGCCGAGCAGCGCCTGGGCCTCGTGCTGGCCCTTCTGCGCGGCGAGCCCAAGCCAGCGTGCGCCGTAGCGGAAATCCTCGCGCGAAGCGTCCGGCGTCTTCAGGTACAGGCGGGCGAGATCGTATTGCGCATCCGCGTTGCCGAAATAGGACGCGGCATACGAGAACATCTCCCGCGCCCGCTCCTGGTCCGGCTTGACCTTCGAATTCGGGATGCCACTGAGATAATAGCGGCCGAGCGCCACAAAGGCGTTGGCGACGATCTGCGCCTGCGGCGCCGACGGGCTGTCCTCGGCGTGCGCGTTGGCGATGCGGGTGAAATACTCGAACGCACGCACATCGTCCTGGGCGACGCCGTCGCCATTGGCGTACATGCGGCCGAGCTTCCACTGCGCGATGGGGTGGCCCCCCTCCGCGGCATATTGCAGGGCGCTGAGCGAGGTTTCCTGGGGCACGACTGGCGGTACATTGCGCACCTTGCCTGCTGCGCCCGGCAACGTCGTGACCACCGGGATGGTCGCATCCTTCTGGCTGACGGGTGCGCCGTCAAAGGCGAGCGCCGGCGCGGCCAGCGCGGTAGCCCCCAACACAAACGCAACGATGGTACGCCTAGATGTCCGCATAGCACTGTTTCTCGTGCGCGCCGCCCGGATGGGTCACTGCCCCACCGACCGCTGGTCCAACCTGCTGAGCATATTTCCAGAGCGCGCCCGTCGTGTGGTTAGTCGCGCGAGCGGTCCATTTGGTCTTGCGCTGGGCAAGCTCCTGGTCGCTCAATTTTACGTTAAGGGTACCGGCGACCGCGTCGATCTCGATGATATCGCCGTCCTCGAGCAGCCCGATCGGGCCGCCGATGGCGGCTTCCGGCCCGACATGGCCGATGCAGAAGCCGCGGGTTGCGCCGGAGAAGCGGCCGTCGGTGATGAGCGCGATCTTGCCGCCCATGCCCTGGCCGGTCAGCGCCGCGGTGGTCTGGAGCATTTCCCGCATGCCGGGACCGCCCTTCGGCCCCTCGTAGCGGATCACGATGACTTCGCCTTCGCGGTAGGTGCGCTTCTGGACGGCCTCGAAAGCATCCTCCTCACGGTCGAAGCACCTGGCCGGACCGGTGAACCTGAGGTTGGACATTCCCGCGACTTTCACGATCGCACCTTCTGGCGCCAGATTGCCCTTCAGACCGACCACACCGCCGGTGACGGTGATGGGTTTGTCTGCCGGGTGCACCACGTCCTGGTGCGGATTCCACTTCACGCTTTTGAGGTTTTCGGCGATCGTTCGACCGGTGACGGTCATGCAGTCACCGTGGAGAAATCCGTTGTCGAGCAGCGTCTTCATCAGAAGCGGTATGCCACCTACTTCAAACATGTCTTTGGCGACATAACGGCCGCCCGGCTTCAAATCCGCGACGTACGGTGTCTTTTTGAAGATTTCGGCGACGTCGAACAGGTCGAACTTGATGCCGCACTCGTGCGCGATTGCCGGTAGGTGCAGTGCAGCATTGGTCGAGCCACCGGACGCGGCGACCACCGCGGCGGCATTCTCCAGCGCCTTGCGGGTGACGATGTCGCGCGGCCGGATGTTTTGGGCGATCAGCTCCATGACCTGCTCGCCCGCGGTCATGCAGAAGGCGTCACGAATTTCATAGGGGGCCGGAGCACCAGCCGAGTACGGCAGCGCCAGCCCGATCGCCTCGGAGACGGTCGCCATCGTGTTGGCGGTGAACTGCGCGCCGCAGGCACCCGCCGAGGGGCACGCCACGCGCTCGATCTCGTCGAGGTCCTCGTCGGACATCGCGCCGACGGAGTGCTTGCCGACGGCTTCGAACATGTCTTGCACGGTCACCTGCTGGCCCCGGAAATTGCCGGGCAGGATCGAGCCGCCATAGATGAAGATCGAGGGCACGTTGAGGCGGACCATCGCCATCATCATGCCCGGCAGCGACTTGTCGCAGCCGGCCAGGCCAACGAGGGCGTCATAGGCGTGACCGCGGATCGTCAATTCGACGGAATCGGCGATGCATTCGCGCGACGGCAGCGAGGAGCGCATGCCGTCATGGCCCATGGCGATGCCGTCGGTCACTGTGATGGTGCAGAATTCGCGCGGCGTGCCGCCGGCGGATGCGACGCCCTTCTTCACCGCCTGCGCCTGGCGCATCAGGGAGATGTTGCAGGGCGCGGCCTCGTTCCAGCACGAGGCGACGCCGACGAAGGGCTGGTGGATCTGGTCGGTGGTCAGACCCATGGCGTAGAGGTAGGACCGATGAGGCGCGCGCGCAGGGCCTTCCGTCACGTGACGGCTCGGCAGCCTCTGCTTGATGTTGCTCTTCGCGTCCATCGCAAACCAGTTTCCCCGGCCAACCCTTTCAGACCCGAAAAATCAGAGCCAAGATTTGAATCGACCTTTTGAATCGACCTTGGGGATTTCCGTCGCCTTCAGGACCACCGCTGCCGCTAAAACATTCGAGTGAATTTATTCATGTTCGGGTGTGGCCAAAAAGCGGCGTTGATGCGAACGGACAGCGATGATGGATAAATCCGTGATGAGTGTTGCATGGGCGGCACAATCGTGGCCCGGAGGACACGAATTTTCCCTACCAAAATACCATCGCGGGCGTGGACATTTGCAACTTCAGATTTTGTGGCAGGCACCGTGCGCGCCCATTCGACTCGCGACCGCGCGAACTGAGGTGAGTCGGTGTTTTCGCCTCCTCATCGCGGGGGCAGCGAAGCTCTCGTGTCCCGGACGCGCTGCAGCGCTCTTGCGCTGCTGCGCAGAGCCGGGACCCAGGGCGACACGGCGCAATGCAGAGAGATGGGCCCCGGCTCTGCAGCGCACCGTCGAAGGGACGCTGCGCTGCGTCCGGGGCACGAGAGCGGAGCGTGAGGCACGTTCTCTCCACATCGTCATTGCGAGCGCAGCGAGTTGTCCGCCGAAGCTTTAGCGAAGGCGGAAGCAATCTAGAATCCCTCCGCGGCGGCAGACTGGATTGCTTCGCTGCGCTCGCAATGAGTATGAGGCGGCAGCGCCACTTTTCCAGCTCGCATCTTGAATGCAGACACAGCTTCGCATCCTCGCGGCGCAAATCGCCCGAGTTTTGCTTCGTCATTCCACCCTCTTGATCCAAGAGGGCGCAGAGAAGGCCGGGTGCTGACCTCGCACCCGCGGTCCGCTGCGCGAAAAGCACACGCAGGAAAACCGCACAGCAGCATACAGGTGGTGCCAATCACTCGGCCTTCCCTGCGCGATGGTTGGACGGCTTATGCCGTGCTCTCCCGGGAGCCGAGTTCTCTTTGGCCTCCCTCACCCCAGCGAAAGTCGCCGACACCGCGCCGGTTGACGCGCATGCCGCATCCGCAAGAGCTTGACCGTAGCAACGACGGCCAGGACCACACGGTTTTGCCGTACGCACGGCCCGCCATTTCGCCGCAGTTTTTCCAGCCCTGTCGACGGAGCCGGAAACTTACAGACGAGACGAACCTAACAGCGCCGCTCGTCGGAACGAAGCCATGGGCTCACGGAGAGCAATCCGCCCTGCCCTTGGCCTCTCGCACCCGAACGCTGCCGCGTCCACCGCAAGCCCGGCTCGCAATCAAGACGACAACGAGATCGCCCCTCAAGGATGAGCCGGGATGACCGACACATACGTCAAAACCGAATTTCGGTAAAGCGGAATATTTTGCCCGAGTGGATTGACACGGGCGTATCGAGAAATGGTCAAGATGTTTTGCCCGACGGGCAAACGCGACGGCTTCGTGGCGCCTGGCCGTCGGGTTTGTCGAGACGGTTTGGACAGCGGTCGCCTTGCGGCGCTGGGTCCGGTCATAGCCATCACTGGACCTCAGCGACTTAACCTAGGCGCCTCGCCCTCTTCTCCTTAAACGGGCGGGCTACGCCCGCCCCCTCGGACGCTGAGCCTGAGCCCAGGCCGCGGTGACGTCGCGCGGCGGGACGTCGACGCGCCGGATCGGCGTCAACTCGCCGGAGGCGGAGATGATCGCAGTCTCCTCGCGACGGCAGCGCGGGCACACGAAGCGGACCTCGTTTGGCGAAGCCGACCAGCTCGAACGTTTCACATTGGCCGCCATCGGCCAGGCCGCGCAATGCGAGCATGACACCAGGAACCGACCGGGATCGAGCATACCCATTCCAAAGGACTCCGCGTCCTGCCATCCCTCCAATGATTAATCCATGTGAATCGTTCCGGTGCCAAAACACCGTTGCGACACCGTCAAGGCGCCCTGGGCCGTCACCAGGAGGCGGAACGGATCAATGGGCGCCCTTGAGCGTGCACGACGTGGTGCAGGTGACCGTGTTGCCATGGTCGCACGCCTTGCAGGCGGCAACGCACTGGGTCATGTCGCGGGGATTGAAGGAGGTGTAGTTCCGTATCGCGCAGACCGGGGTCGTGCCGGTGATGTCCTGCTCCTGGTTGCAGGCTGCCGTCATGAGTCCAAACATGATGACCGCAACGAGGCGCATGGGATCGCCCTGTAAGGCACGACGAAACAATCTCGCGAGGCGCGTTGCACCGCAACGTGCCCCGGCATTCCCACAGCGGAGAAGCAGCAAGCGTCCCCGCATCTGCATTGAGGATGCGCGCCAAGTGTTAAGAACGGATTGCCGGCGTCAGGCCGCAGCCTTGCTCGCGATCGCCTGCCGCATGTCCACCGCCAGCTGGCGGTACTGCTCCGAAAGCTTCAGATAAAACTCGCGCTTGGTGCTGTCGGTGGCGAGCCTGGCGATCAGCTCGCATTCGGCGGTGAGCGTCTCGAACCGTTCGAGCCTGTTCTCAAGTTCTGTCATCGGCGTGTCCCCGTCAAACGCCTCAAGGACACCAAACCTAAGCCCGGGAAATAGGTCACGGCGAACATCGTTATCGAGTAGAATCAATTTTTCCCGCGCGGCCGACTATTTCTGCTCCAACCGCCAGGCGCCGTCCCAGCCCTCGTCCGGCGGATTGGCCTCGAACCGCGTGAGACGGGCAAGCATTGCCCGCGAGGGGCCGTCGCCCGGGACGGCTTCAAGTGCCGCGTTGAAGCCGGCGCGGGCCTCGTCGAAACGGCGGGCGCGATAGGCGGCGAGGCCTCCAGCGTAGTGCGAACGCAGGCTCTCCTGCGCGGCCGTGAGCGCGCCTGCCCGGCCCATCACCTCGAAGATTGTTTGCGCCGCGCTCTGGCCGGCGACTGCAAGACGATCGACCTCGCGCAATTCGAAGTGCGAGCCGGTCGCATCCGCCGTCGCCTGCGAGATCAGGATACGGGTGCCATAGGCCTTGTTGACGGCCTCCAGCCGCGAGGCGAGGTTCACGGCATCGCCCATCACGGTGAAGCTCATCATCAGCTCGGAGCCGATGCTGCCGGTCAGGACCTCGCCGGTGGCGATCCCGATGCGCAGGTCGCAGGGCGCGGGCATGGCGCGGATGCCGAGCAGGTCAGGCAACTGCTTCTGCAGTGCCGGCAACTGCTCGGCCATGTCGAGCGCGGCGAAGCAGGCAAGCTGAGCCTGCTCCTCCTCCTCGATGAAGGGCGGGCCCCAGTAGGACATGATGGCATCGCCGATATATTTGTCGATGATGCCGCGGTTGCTCCTGATCGGACCGGACATGACGGTGAAATAGTGGTTCATCACCCTGACCAGCCCGCGCGGAGTCATACCCTCGCTCATCGCGGTGAAGCCGCTCATGTCGCAGAACATGATGGTCATCACCCGGCGTTCGCCATCGATCGCGACCTCCGGCCGGTCGATCAGCCCCTGCACCACCTTGGGATCGATGTAGCGACCGAATGTCTCGCGGACGCGCTCATTGTGCCTGAGCTGCTCGGTCATGCGGTTGAAGGCTGCGGCCAGCTCGCCGATCTCGTCCTGGGTGGAGACGGTGATGGTCTTGTCGAAGCGGCCGGCCTCGACCTCGCGCGTGCCGGCGAGCAGCAGCCGCACTGGGCGCGTAATGCCGCTGGATACCAGGAGCGCAAAGGCAAATCCGAGCACCGCCGCCAGCAAGGTCACGACTCCCGACACGATAATCGCCTGGTATTGTCGGCTGATCACCTGCGACGTCGAGAAGAAGACCTGCGTCAGCATGTCGCCGCGGATCGCGTCGACCTTCCGGTTGAACGCATCGCGCAGCGAATCGAGCTGTTCGAGCGTCCCGCGGGCCTCGGCCATGTCCTTGGCCTCGATCTGCTTGAGCAGCTTCATATTGCCCTCGTCCAGATTGCGCCGCAGCTCGGCGACAGCGCTTTCGATACGAACGTCGAGCCGTGCCAGTGCGGCGTTGTCGGAATAGGTCCTGGGGTCGTCGATGATGGCGTTGATGAGCTTGCGCGCGGTCTCGGCCTCCTCCTCGAACTTGTGGTCCAATGCCTCGAAATCGCGAAGCCGCGCCGCGTAGCCCTCCTCGTCCGACGGCAACTGCATCTTCGTCATGACCATGCGCCGCAGCGCCAGCGCCCGCTCCAGCGAGCGGATATTGGCGCGGGCGAGATGGCTGTACGCCGGGATGTAACGGTTGGTCAGCTCGTCCAGCAGGACGCCGACCTGGCTCGACATCACCATCGACAGGATCGAGGTGACCAGCATCAGGACGATCAATCCGAGGGCGATGCCGACGATCTTGCGCCGGATCGACTGGTTGAAGAGCGGCATGGGATGTGCGGCAAAAGGGGCTGAAGGAACTACTATGGAACCCAATACACGCTATTTGGCCGAGGGAATACGCACAATCCGCCCCGTGTGACGCCGAGAGCCGCCCACAACCGTCGCGCGAGCCTTGTTCGTTAATGAAGGTTAAGAGACCCGCTCGACCCGCCGTTGCACAGGTTCCCTCGCTCCATCCGTATTTCGCCGCATTGTTGGAACAGCTTGAGGATGCGAAACGACGTCGTGTCACCGTTTTTGACGCCGTTTTGATTCTCGAGCCGCATATCGTCGCGGACTTTGGTTTGTACTGGTTTCGCAGGGGGACCACGGAATGAACCAGTGCCTACGCTCGCTCGCGTGTGTCGTTGCCGTGGCCGCTTTGGCCTTCATCCCTACCGAACTGGCAGCGAAGAGCGGTCACAAATCGTCCGCGCCGAAGAAGACGCATGAGGCGAAAGCCGGCAAGCAGCGCCACGCCTCCACCGGCAAAGCGCGGCACGGCAAGCATGCCGAGGCCAAGCGCAAGTCGAAGAAGCAGGACGACGCGCCCTCGGACAAGCCGGCAGCCCCGCCGCTGACCGGCGATCTCGCCGCGCTGAAGGATGCCATCGATCTCGCGCGGAAGGGCAAGACCGAGGATGCGAGCGCGGCACGCGACCGCATTGCCGACCCAGCCGGACAGAAACTCGCCGACTGGTTCATGCTGCGCCATTCCGAGAGCACGGCGAACTTCAGGCGCTACGCCGCCTTCCTCGCCGCCAATCCGGACTGGCCGAGCAGCGCGCTGCTCCGCCGCCGTGCCGAGGCGCGGCTGTGGCAGGAGAAGGCCGACGCGGCGACCGTGCACAAATTCACGATGGACCGGCCGACCAGCGCCAAGGGCAAGTTCGCGCTCGCCCGCGTGCTGATGACCGAGGGCGACAGCGACAGGGCCGCGCGTCTGGTGCGCGATGCCTGGCGCACCGACGAATTGTCCGAGCGCAGCGAGGAAGATTCCTACGAAGCGTTTCGCGATCTCCTGACCGCCGAGGATCATCGCGCCCGCTTGGACAAGCGCCTCGGCGCCAAGGACTACGCAGGCGCGCGGCGCGCAGCCAAGCGGCTCGGCGAGGATGCGCTGGCGATCGTCAAGGCCTGCGCCGCGGTCACCGGCAAGGCCAGCAAGGCCAAGGATTATCTCGAGGACGTCTCAGCCGAGGCGCGGCGCGACCTCGGCTATGTGCTGTGCCGCGCGCAATGGCATCTCCAGAATGACCGCATTGACGACGCGGCCGAGGTGATCCTGGCCGCCGCGCCCGATACGATGGCGGCGCAAGACACCGACGCCTGGTGGCGCGAGCGCCGCCTGCTGGCGCGAAAGCTGCTCGACCAGGGCAAGTCCAAAACCGCCTACGATTTGGTGCGCTCGGCGGCCTTGCCCGCGATGGAGGTCTATCGCGTCGACTATCACTTCATGTGCGGCTGGATCGCGTTGCGCTATCTCGACGATCCCAAGGCGGCGATGAGGCACTTCGCCGCGATCGACGAAGGTTCGGCCAACCCGATCGCGCTGTCGCGCGCGCATTATTGGCGCGGCCGCGCGGCCGAGGCGATGAACGCAACCGCGGATGCGCGCCTGAGCTATCAGGCTGCGGCGCGCTATCCGACTGCCTATTACGGCCAACTCGCCCGCGCCAGGCTCGGTCTCGACCGCATCGAGCTGCGCGCGCCCTCGCCCGTGCTCGCAGCAGTCGACACGCCGCCCGCGGACGAGCGCGTGCGCGCCGCCGACATGCTCTACGGCGTCGGTGAGCGCGACATGGTGTTTTACTTCGCCGAGGATTTCGCCAAGGAGAGCACCGACGTCGCGGCACTCGAAGCGCTCGGCGAGCTCGCCGGCCGGCGCAACGATGCGCGGGTGATGCTGGAGGTCGGCAAGTCGGCACTGGCGCGCGGGCTCGCGCTCGATCACTACGCGTTCCCGACCATCGGTATTCCCGAGCACAAGCAGGTCGCGCCCGCGATCGACCCCAGCGTGATCTATTCGGTGGCACGCACCGAAAGCTCGTTCGACCAGCGCGACAAATCGGCCGCCAACGCAGTCGGGTTGATGCAGGTGACGCCGGAAGCGGGCCGCGACACCGCAAAGCGCTTCGGCCTGACCTATGACTGGGACAAGATGGTCTCCGATCCCGTCTACAACACGCAGATGGGCGCGGCCGAGCTCAGCGCACTGATGTCGGAATACCGCGGCAACCAGATCATGACCTTCGCCGGCTACAATGCCGGCCGTGGCCGCGTGCGCGAATGGGTGCAGGCGCGCGGCGACCCGAGGGATCCCAAGGTCGATCCGGTCGACTGGGTCGAGCGCATCCCGCTGTCGGAAACGCGCAACTACGTCCAGCGCGTGATCGAGAACGTGCTGGTCTACCGCGCCCGGTTCGAGGGCAGCGGCATGATCGCCGGCAAGAGCGATCAGCGTGTGGTGACCAAGGACGCGGCGGCCGTGGCGACGCCGGTAGGATTTATGGGAACGGAGTAGCCGCTTACATCCGCTCTATCCCCTCATCCTGAGAGGGTGAGAATCTTTCGTCTAAACGGGCATTTGCCGTAGCCGCTTTGCTATGATTCGATGACGGGGCGAAGCAGGGCAGATGATGGCTGACGATCAATTGTTCGAAGACTTGCCCGAGCAGGATAAGCCACTACCCAAGGGACGTGGCGCGGTGCGGTTGCGAGAACCGGAACGCAGCCAGATGAGCATGCAGGTCGCGGCATTGGACGATCTGGTAGGGGATGATCATCCGGTCCGCGCGGTTTGGTCGTTTGTCGAGGGGCTGGATCTGTCGGCGCTGTACGACGTCATCAAGGCGCGGGAGGGCGAGCCCGGACATCCGCCGGCCTCGCCGAAGCTGATGCTGGCGCTTTGGCTCTGGGCCACGATCGATGGAGTGGGCAGCGCTCGCCAACTGGACCGGCTGTGCCGGGATCATCTGATCTATCGTTGGTTGTGCGGCGGAGTGTCGATGAACTATCACAGCCTGTCGAACTTCCGGATCGCCCATATGGCGGTTCTGGAACGGCTGCTGACACAGGGCGTCGCGTCGATGGTGGACGCTGGATTGGTGTCGCTCGACACCTTGGCGCAGGATGGTTTGCGGGTGCGCGCGGCGGCCGGAGCGGGCTCGTTCCGCCGGCGGCCACGGCTTGATGAGTTGAAGACGGCAGCGCAGACGCGGGTGGAGCGCCTGCGCTTTGAAGTCGAGACCGATCCTGCGGCCGATGATCGGCGTCGGCGTGCGGCAAAGGAGCGTGGCGCCCGCGAGCGTGCGGAGCGGATCGCGGCGGCGCAGGAACGCATGAAGGAGCTGGAAGCCGAGCGGGAGCGGCGAGAGAAAACCAACAAGAAAGAGGTGGCCAAGCAGAAGTCGCCGCGCGCTTCCACCACCGATGCCGACGCACGGGTGATGAAGATGGCCGATGGCGGATGGCGCCCGGCCTACAACACACAGATCGTATCGGCTCCGGAACACCAGGTGATCGTTGCGGTCGATATCGATACCAGCGGCTCGGATCGGGGCTTGGCCCAGCCGGGGATCGAGATGGTGCATGCCGAAGGCTACCAACCCTCCAACTATCTGGTCGATGGCGGCTTCACCAAAAACGAAGCCATTGAGTGGGCCCATGCCAACGGTATAAAAGTGTGGTGTCCGCCAGCGCAGACAAAACACGGCACCGACCCTTATGCCCCGAAGAAAGGTGACGGTGTTGGCGTCGCGGACTGGCGTGAACGCATGAAGAGCGACGATGGCAAGGCGTTCTACCGGCTGCGTTGCGAACACGAATGCATCAACGCCCATGCCCGACGCATGGGCCTGCGCCAGTTATCCCTGCGCGGCAAGATCAAGGCCCGCATCCACCTGTTGTGGTTCGCGGTCGCTCACAACATGATGCGCTTCTTCGCCTTACACGCCAAGGCGCAAGCGGCATAAATAGGCGAGCCCGCACCAACAGGCGCCTACAAAGCCCCCATCAGCGGGCCGGTTCAGCTGAAAACCTTGGGGTCACCGCTCTCCAGGCAATGCAAAACTCTCCCGGCGGGAGCAAAACATTCTCAAGCTCTGAGGAGCCTGCGAAGCAGGCGTCTCGAAGGATGAAGGCCCAGCTGCCCCGCGGCCATCCTTCGAGACGGCCGCTTTGCGGCCTCCTCAGGACGAGGTCGGAGGGTGTGGCGCACAAGCGCCGCGCTGCCTCAATCCACCTTGATGTTCGCCGCCTTGATCATCGGCCACCACTTCGCGATCTCCGCCTTCTGGCGCGCGCCAAGCGCTTCGGGCGTGAGCTGATCCTGGGGTGTCATCTCCAGCCCCTGGCTCTCGAGCTGCTTCTTCACGCCGGGATCGTTCAGCGCTTCCACGGCTGCGGCATTGAGTTTGACGACGATCGCCTTCGGCGTGCCTTTCGGCACCCACATGCCGGACCAGAGCGTCATGTTGAAACCCTTCAGGCCGGCCTCCGCCGCCGTCGGGATGTCGGGCGCCGAGGACAGGCGCTTGTCGTCGGTGATGGCGTAAGCGCGAATGGTGCCGGCGCGGACCTGGTTGATGGAGTTCGAGGTCTGGTCGACGATGACGTCGATCTGGCCGGCGATCAGATCGTTCAGGGCGGGCGCGGTGCCGCGATACGGAACGTATTGCAGCTTGATGCCGCTGATGCTCTCGAAATAGACCCCGGCGATGTGGCTGCCCGAGCCCGCGCCGGCGGTGCCGGCGGTCGGCGGCGATGGCCGCGACTTCAGCCAGTCCAGCAGCTCCTTCAGCGAGGTCGCGGGCACCGCGTTCTTGCTGACGACGATCATGGGATTGCTCGGCAGCAGCACCACCGGCTCCAGGTCCGCGACCAGGTCGTAATTGAGCTTGTAGACGGCGCCGTTGGCGACGTGGGTGCCGAGATGGCCGAACGAGATCGTGTAGCCGTCGGGGGCCGAATGCAGGGCACGGCCGACGCCAATCGAGCCGCCCGCGCCAGTGACGTTCTCGATCACCAGCGGCTGGCCGAGCGCCGTGCGCATCCGCTCGGCAAGCACCCGTGCCATCGCATCCGACGGACCGCCGGCGGCGAAGGGCACGATGATGGTGATCGGACGCGAGGGATAGTCGTCGGCGCGCGCGGCGCCTGCAACAGCGAGAATAGCAATCAGCGCAGCCCAGGCGGCCTTCATTGTCTTCTCCCAACGGTGTCATTGTTGCTTTTGTCTCTTCCCGCGTACGGGAAGAGGGATCGTTCGTGAAGAGGCGAAATGACGCGCTAGAACTGCGAATAGTCGATCGGCTTGTGGCGATCGAGCGTCCGGGTGACCGGCGGCAGCGGGTATTTCAGGCCCGTGGCGCAGTTGAACAGCATCACGCGGTCACCCTTCGAGACGCGGCCGTCGGCGAGGCTGTCCTTGTAGGCGGCGTAGGTTGCGGCACCTTCGGGGCACAGCAACAGCCCCTCCTCGCGCGCGACCTCGTTCAGCGCCGACGAGATCTTGTCGTCGTCGACTGCAATGGCAAAACCGTTGCTCTGCCGCACCGCGCGCAAAATGAGAAAGTCGCCGATCGCCTGCGGCACGCGAATGCCTGACGCGATGGTGTGAGCGTCCTCCCAGCGCGTCGCATGCTCGGTGCCGGCTTCGTACGCGCGCACCATCGGCGCGCAGCCCGAGGCCTGCACCGCAACCATGCGCGGGCGCTTGCTGCCGATGAAGCCGATCTTCTCGAGCTCGTCGAAGGCCTTCCACATGCCGATCAGGCCGGTGCCGCCGCCGGTCGGATAGAAGATCACGTCGGGCACGTCCCAGCCGAGCTGCTCGGCGAGCTCGAGCCCCATCGTCTTCTTGCCTTCGATCCGGTACGGCTCCTTCAAGGTCGAGGTGTCGAACCAGCCGACTTTTGCCTTGCCCTCGCCGACGATCTTGCCGCAATCATCGATATAACCGTTGACGCGGTAGACGGTGGCGCCCTGCAGCTCGATCTCGCTGACATTCACCTCGGGCGTATCGGCCGGGCAGAAGATCGTGGTCTTGATGCCGCAGGAGGTCGCATAGGCCGCGAGCGCCGCGCCGGCATTGCCGTTGGTCGGCATCGCCATGTGCTTGATGCCCAGCGCCTTGCCCATCGACACCGCCATGACGAGACCGCGCGCCTTGAAGGAGCCGGTCGGCAGCCGCCCCTCGTCCTTGACGATGATCTCGCCGCCGCCGAGCTTGGCGCCGAGCTTGGGCAGCCGGATCAGCGGCGTGGTGACCTCGCCGAGCGAGACAATGTCCTTGCATTTGCGCACCGGCAGCAGCTCGCGGTAGCGCCACATGTCGGCAGGGCGGTGGCTAAGCGCCTCCTTGGTCAGCGCCTTCTTCACTCCGGCGAGGTCGTAGCGCACCAAAAGGGGCTTGCCGGCTTTGGAGAGGTTGTGGACCTGGTCGGCGGGATAATGGTCGCCCTCCATCGCGCATTCGAGATGGGTGACGAAGCTCGGGCGTTCGATGGTGAGGTTGTCGTTGTCCTGCATGGGGTGGTTTCCTTCTTGTTCTGGTGTTCTCAATGTCTATCCCGTCACCCTGAGGTGCCGGAGCGAAGCGGAGGCCTCGAAGGGCGACGAGCCCGGCTGCTGTATCTCGGCCGTGCATCCTTCGAGGCTCGCTGCGCTCGCACCTCAGGATGACGGGTCTGATGTCAAATATTCAGCACCCTTCCATAAGCATCCAGCACGGCTTCCTTCATCATCTCCGACAGCGTCGGATGCGGGAAGACCGTGTGCATCAGCTCCTCTTCCGTCGTCTCAAGGTTCATGGCGACGACGTAGCCCTGGATCAGCTCGGTGACCTCCGCGCCGACCATGTGCGCGCCGAGCAGCTGACCGGTCTTCTTGTCGAAGATGACCTTGACCAGGCCCTGGTCCTCGCCGAGCGCGATGGCCTTGCCGTTGCCGACGAAGGGGAAGCGGCCGACGCGGATCTCGCGGCCGTTCTCCTTGGCCTTGGCTTCGGTGAGGCCGACGGAGGCGACCTGGGGGTTGCAATAGGTGCAGCCGGGGATCATCAGCTTGTCCATGGGGTGCGGATGCAGGCCCTTGATCGCCTCGACGCAGATCACGCCCTCATGCTCGGCCTTGTGAGCCAGCATCGGGGGACCCGCGACGTCACCGATGGCATAGATGCCGGGAACGTTGGTCTTGCCGTAGCCGTCGATCACGATGCAGCCGCGCTCGGTTTTGACCCCGAGCTTTTCGAGACCGAGATTCTCGATATTGCCGACCACGCCGACGGCCGAGATCACGCGCTCGAACTCGGCGGTCTGCTTCGCCTTGCCGTCATCGAGCGTCGCGACCACGCTGTCGCTCTTCTTCTCCAGATTCGTCACGCCCGTGTTGGTGAGGATCTTGATGCCCTGCTTCTCGAGGCGCTTGCGGGCAAGAGCGGCAATCTCGGCGTCCTCGACCGGCAGGATCTGCGGCAGCACCTCGACCACCGTGACGTCGGAGCCCATCGTCTTGAAGAACGATGCGAACTCGATCCCGATCGCGCCCGAGCCCATCACCAGCAGCGATTTCGGCATCCGCTCCGGCACCATCGCCTCGAAATAGGTCCAGATCAGCTTCTTGTCGGGCTCGAGGCCCGGCAGCACCCGCGGCCGCGCGCCGGTCGCGACGATGATGTGCTTGGCCTGATAAGCCCCCTCGCCGAGCGTGCCCTTGGGTCCCTCGACGTCGGACTTCTTCACCGTCACCTTACCGGGCGCGTCGATCGAAGCCGCGCCCCAGATCACGCTGACCTTGTTCTTCTTCATCAGGAAGCCGACGCCGTCATTCAGCCGCTTCGAGACGCCGCGCGAGCGCTGCACCACGGCCTTGGGATCGAACGAGATGTTATCGGCCGACAGGCCGTAATCCTTGGCGTGCTGCATGTAGTGGTAAATCTCGGCCGAGCGCAGCAGCGCCTTGGTCGGGATACAGCCCCAGTTCAGGCAGATGCCGCCGAGATAGGATTTCTCGACGATCGCGACCTTGAAGCCGAGTTGGGCGGCGCGGATCGCGGTGACATAGCCGCCCGGACCGGAGCCGATGATGATGATGTCGAAGGATGTATCGGCCATGGCGGCTCCCGTTCAACTCAAGTGGCGCCGCGGGCGCGGCGCCTGGAAATCAAAACCCTGACCAGCCATTCGAGCAGGATCGCGCCGGCCATGATAGCCAGCGCGATCATAATGACCGCCTGGCCGATGCTCCGTGCCAGCTGCTCGCCGGCAAAGAACGCGGAATGCAGAATATCGAGCCCGACCGGATTGAGTGCAACCACAGCCGAGAGCAACAAGGAGATCCAGGGCCAGCGCGTTCGCATTCACCCCGCGCCTCCCCGGGCTACACCATCATCATCACAGGGTTTTCGATCAACTGCTTGAAGGCACCGATCAGTTCGGCGCCGAGCGCGCCGTCGATGGCGCGGTGATCGCAGGACAGGGTCACGCTCATCATGTTCGCGATCTCGATCTTGCCGCCGCGGACCACAGGCCGCTCCTCGCTGGTGCCGACCGCGAGGATCGTGGCATGCGGCGGGTTGATCACGGCGGTGAAGTGGCTGATGCCGAACATGCCGAGGTTCGAGACGGCCGTCGTGCCGCCCTGGTACTCTTCGGGCTTCAGCTTGCGCGAGCGGGCGCGTGTCGCAAAATCCTTCATCTCGTTGGAGATGGTCGACAGCGTCTTGGTCTCCGCCTTGCGGATGATCGGCGTGATCAGGCCACCGGGCATCGCCACCGCGACGCCGACGTCCGAATGGTGGTGCTTGACCATGCCGGATTCGGTCCAGCTCACATTGCAGTTCGGGATCTTCTGCAGCGCGACCGCCATCGCCTTGATGACGAAGTCGTTGACCGAGATCTTGTAGAGCGGCTTCTTCTCCTTGTCCTTGGGAGCAGCCGCATTGATCTCCTCGCGCGCGGCGAGCAGCTTGCCGATGTCGCAGTCGATGGTGAGGTAGAAGTGCGGGACGTTCTGGATCGACGCGGTCAGGCGCTGCGCAATCGTGCGGCGCATGCCGTCATGGGGGACGACCTCGTAAGAACCCGGCTCGAACAGCGACAGGATCTGCTTGTCCGACATGGTCGGCGCGCTCGCGGGCGCGCCTGACGGCGCCGCGGCGGGCGCCTTGAGGCCCTTGCCGGACTTGGCCTGCTCGACGTCGCGGGCCACTACGCGGCCATGCGGGCCGGTGCCGGTCACCATCGCAACATCGACGCCAGCTTCCTTGGCGAGCCGGCGCGCCAGCGGCGAGGAGAACACGCGGCCGGCATGGCCGTTGCTCTGCGCAGCCGGTGCTGCAGCCTGCGGTGCAGGTGCGGCAGCGGGCGGCGGCGCGGCCTTGGGGGCTGCAGGCGCGGGCGCCGGTGCGGCAGTGGGAGCTTCAGCAGCTTTCGGAGGCGCGGCCGAAGCGCTGGGTTTGGCCGCACCTGCCGCTTTCACGTCCTCGCCCTCGCCGGCCAGCACCGCGATCACGTCGTTGACCGGGACGTCCTGCGTACCCTCGGGCACGAGGATCCTGGCGATCGTGCCCTCGTCGATGGCCTCGACCTCCATGGTCGCCTTGTCGGTCTCGATCTCGGCGATGACGTCGCCGGATTTGACCTTGTCGCCTTCCTTCTTCAGCCACTTGGCGAGGTTGCCCTTCTCCATCGTCGGCGAAAGAGCGGGCATCAGGATGTTGATGGGCATGCTGACCTCAAGAAGAACTTTGCAAAAATCCGTCTCCGGACCGAAGACGGACAGACCAGGTTAGTTGCCGATGTCGCCCTGCCACAGGCGCTCATTGGCAGGGATGGAACGCCAATTCTTCATCATGGTGATGGAGCGGTCGTCGGCAAGGTCGATCCAGGGGATGCCGAACTTATCGAGGATGTCCTTGGAGCCCGGGAAGGTGACGGACTCTCCGATCACCACGAGCTTGACCTTGAACAGCGCGAGCGCACCGGCACACATCGCGCATGGCGACAGCGTGGTGTACATGACGGTATCGTGGAACGAAATCGCACCCGCCTCGCGCAGGCAACTCATCTCGCCGTGCAGGATCGGATTGTTCTCCTGCACGCGGTTGTTGTGGCCGCGGGCGATGACCTTGTTGTCGCGGGTCAGCACGGCGCCGATCGGCAGGCCGCCTTGCGCGATCGAGGCTTCCGCCTCGCGGATCGCCTCCAGCATGAAATCGAAATGATAGGATTCGATCGCCACGGTCAGTGCCCCTTCCCGCGCGGCGTCGTGGTGCCGGTGTCGGTGGGACGCTCGATCTCGGCCTGGAACATCTCGATGATCCGGTTCAGCGCGTCCTCCTCGGTGTATTCGCTCTCGCGCGCATAGGCGCGCGCGGCATGACGGGCGAGATCGACGAGCAGCAGGCCCCACATGTCGGGCTCGTCGAAGGCCCGCTGGAATGCCATCGACAGCCCGCCGTCCAGCACGAAGACGCGCAGGATCTCGACCGCATCATCGCGGACGAGTACGTCGGGTGGCAGTGGCTGCTCCTTCGGGCCCGCCATGGTCTACCTGTAGCAGACGGCTTTGGCGGCCTCGACCACCTCTGCCGCCGAGGGCAGCGCGAGCTTTTCCAGGTTCGCGGCATAGGGCATCGGCACGTCCTTGCCGGAGACGCGGGTTACAGGCGCATCCAGATAGTCGAAGGCATGCTCCATGATCCGCGCGGCGATCTCGGCGCCGACGCCGCTCTGGGCCCAGCCCTCTTCCACGGTGACGGCGCGTCCCGTCTTCTTGACCGAATTGACGATCGTCTCGGTGTCCATCGGACGCAGCGTGCGCAGGTCGATCACTTCGGCCTCGATGCCGTCCTTGGCGAGTTCGTCGGCGGCCTTCAGCGCGTAGCTCATGCCATTCGACCACGAGATGATGGTGACATGGCTGCCCGAGCGCACAATGCGCGCCTTGCCGATCGGAATCACGAAGTCGTCGAGCTTCGGCACCTCGCCGGTGTGGCCGTAGAGCATTTCGTTCTCGAGGAAGATCACCGGGTTGGGATCTCGGATCGCAGCCTTGAGCAGGCCCTTGTAATCAGCGGCCGAGAACGGCGCGACGACCTTGAGGCCCGGGACGTTCGAATACCAGGACGAATAATCCTGGCTGTGCTGAGCGGCCACGCGGGAAGCGGCGCCGTTGGGCCCGCGGAACACGATCGAGCAGCCCATCTGGCCGCCGGACATGTAGAGCGTCTTGGCCGCGGAGTTGATGATCTGGTCGATCGCCTGCATGGCGAAGTTGAAGGTCATGAACTCGACGATCGGCTTCAACCCGCTCATCGCGGCGCCGACGCCGATGCCGGCAAAGCCGTGCTCGGTGATCGGCGTGTCGATGACGCGCTTGGCGCCGAATTCCTGAAGCAGGCCTTGCGTCACCTTGTAGGCGCCTTGGTATTCGGCGACCTCTTCGCCCATCACGAAGACGTCGGCGTCGCGGCGCATCTCTTCGGCCATGGCATCGCGGAGGGCTTCGCGGATGGTCTGCGTCACCATTTCGGTGCCGGCAGGCACTTCCGGGTCGGGCTCTGCGACGGCCTGCGGTGCCGGCGCAGCCTTGGGAGCTGGAGCCTCGGCCTTCGCGGCGGCAGGAGCTGCGGACTCGGCCGCCTTCTGCTGCTGGGCAGGCGCGGGCGCCTTGGCGAGATCGGCGGCACTCTCGCCATCTGCCAGAATCGTCGCGATCGGCGTGTTCACGGCCACGTCGGCGGTGCCCTCGGGGATCAGGATCTTGCCGAGCGTACCTTCATCGGTCGCCTCGACTTCCATGGTCGCCTTGTCGGTCTCGATCTCGGCGATGACGTCGCCGGACTTGATCGTCTCACCCTCTTTTTTCAGCCATTTGGAGAGGTTGCCCTTCTCCATCGTGGGCGACAACGCGGGCATCAGCACTTGAATTGGCATATCGACTCCAAAAGAAAGCTTGCGCGCGTTCAGCGATAAATATCGGTCCAGAGCTCGGCGGCATCCGGCTCGGGATCATGCTGGGCGAAATCGGCGGACGCGTTGACGATGTCGCGCACCTCGGCGTCGATCGCCTTCAGATCCTGCTCGCTGACCTTGGCGGCCAACAGGCGGTTGCGCACCTGCTCGATCGGATCCTGGTCGTGGCGCACTTTTTCGACCTCCTCGCGCGTTCTGTACTTTGCGGGATCGGACATCGAGTGGCCGCGATAACGGTAGGTCTGCATCTCCAGGATGAAGGGTCCCTTGCCGGCGCGGCACCAGGCCGCCGCCTCGTCGCCGGCGGCCTTGACGGCACGGACGTCCATGCCGTCGACCTGCTGGCCGGGAATGTTGAAGGAGGCGCCGCGCTTGGAGAAATCCTGCTGCGCCGAGGCGCGCGAAACCGAGGTGCCCATGGCGTAGCGGTTGTTCTCGATGACGTAGATCACCGGCAGCTTCCAGAGCTCCGCCATGTTGAAGCTCTCATAGACCTGGCCCTGGTTGGCCGCACCGTCGCCGAAATAGGTGACGCTGACATTGTCGTTGTCGCGATAGTGATTGGCGAAAGCGAGCCCGGTGCCGAGCGAGACCTGGGCGCCGACGATGCCGTGACCGCCGTAAAAGTGCTTCTCCTTGCTGAACATGTGCATGGAGCCGCCCTTGCCCTTGGAATAGCCGCCGCGACGGCCAGTGAGCTCGGCCATGACGCCGTTGGCCTCCATGCCGGTGGCGAGCATATGGCCGTGATCGCGATAGCCGGTGATGACCTGATCGCCCGGCTTCAGGGCCATCTGCATCCCGACCACCACGGCCTCCTGGCCGATATAAAGGTGGCAGAAGCCGCCGATCGCGCCCATGCCGTAGAGCTGGCCGGCCTTTTCCTCGAACCGCCGGATCAGGAGCATGTCGCGGAGCGCCTTGAGCTCCTGCTCTCTGGTGAATTCCGGGGGCGAACCGCCGTCGGTCTTGTCCTGTGCAGTGCTTGCGGCGGCTTTCTTGGGTGCGGCCATGGGAATTCCGGGTCAGAGAAAACTTCAGCCCTCTCTAACCCAAGTCAAACGCCCTTGGAAAGCACCGCGGCGGCATGGCACGACTTTCATTATGCCGCACTGCAACGTGATCGTAATATTGCAAAATCTTTGACGCGGATCGGGCAACAAATCGACACGGTCGCCGCACGCGCAGATTCGTGACCGCGTCAAGCAACGTTGCCAACGCGGTCCCGACATTTGGAACGGGCGGCGCAGAACAGCGCAGCCCTCTCTGCCCGCCCGATCAGAAGAAGCCGAGCTTCTTGGGGCTGTAGCTGACCAGCAGGTTCTTGGTCTGCTGGTAGTGATCGAGCATCATCTTGTGGGTCTCGCGCCCGACGCCCGACTGCTTGTAGCCGCCGAAGGCCGCATGCGCGGGATAGGCATGGTAGCAGTTGGTCCAGACCCGGCCGGCCTGGATCGCCCGGCCGAAACGATAGCAGCGGTTGGCGTCGCGGCTCCAGACGCCGGCCCCCAGGCCATAGAGCGTGTCGTTGGCGATCGCGAGCGCCTCGTCGTCGGTCTTGAAGGTCGTGACGGAGACGACGGGCCCGAAAATCTCCTCCTGGAAAATTCGCATCTTGTTGTGACCTTCGAACACCGTCGGCTGGACGTAGAAGCCGCCGGCGAGATCGCCGCCGAGCTCGGCGCGACCGCCGCCGGCCAGCACCTTCGCGCCTTCCTGCCTGCCGATGTCGATATAGGCGAGGATCTTCTCCAGCTGCTCGCCCGAGGCCTGCGCGCCGATCATGGTGTCGGCCTCGCGCGGATCGCCCTGCTTGATGGCGGCGACGCGCTTCAGCGCCCGCTCCATGAAGCGGTCGTAGATGTCCTCATGGACCAGCGCCCGGCTCGGACAGGTGCAGACCTCGCCCTGGTTCAGCGCGAACATGACGAATCCTTCGATCGCCTTGTCGAAGAAGTCGTCGTCCTCGGCCGTGACGTCCTTGAAGAAGATGTTCGGCGATTTGCCGCCGAGCTCCAGCGTGACAGGGATCAGGTTCTGGCTGGCGTATTGCATGATCAGCCGGCCCGTCGTGGTCTCGCCGGTGAATGCGATTTTTGCAATCCGCGGGCTCGAGGCCAGCGGCTTGCCGGCTTCGAGACCAAAACCGTTGACAATGTTGAGGACGCCGGGCGGCAGAATGTCGCCGATGATCTCGGCCCAGACCATGATCGAGGCCGGGGTCTGCTCGGCCGGCTTGAGCACGACGCAATTGCCGGCGGCGAGCGCGGGCGCGAGCTTCCAGCAGGCCATCAGCAGCGGGAAGTTCCAGGGAATGATCTGGCCGACTACGCCGAGCGGTTCGTGGAAATGGTAGGCAACGGTGTCGCGATCGATCTCGCCGATCGAGCCTTCCTGGGCGCGGATGGCGCCGGCGAAATAGCGGAAATGATCGATGGCGAGCGGGAGGTCGGCGGCGCGGGTCTCGCGGATCGGCTTGCCGTTGTCCCAGGTCTCGGCGATGGCGAGGCGCTCGAGATTGTCTTCCATGCGGTCGGCGATCCGGTTCAGCATCGCGGCGCGCTCGGCGACGCTGGTGCGGCCCCAGGCGGCCTTCGCGGCATGCGCTGCGTCGAGAGCTGCCTCGACGTCCTGCGCGTCGGAGCGCGCGATCTTGCAGACGATCTGGCCCGTCACCGGCGAGGCGTTGTCGAAATACTTGCCGGAGATCGGCGCGACGAATTTGCCGCCGATGAAATTGTCGTAGCGTTCGGCGAAGGGAATTTTGGTGACGCTGAGGAATTCTACCTTGTTCATTGATCACTCCCGATGTTTGCTGTTTGCGCAATTCGTCGCGTGGTCGCGACTTGCGCCGACGATGTCGCGGGAGGCGGCTTCTGTCAGCCCTGATAGGCGCGATGACGGCACCGACCTGTCGCAGTTCTGCGACAGGTGACGAGGCCGCACGTCGTGCCGCCGCACATACTGACTTCATCCTGAGGAGCGCGCTCTTGCGCGCGTCTCGAAGGATGGCTGGGGATGACGGCAGGGCATCTTGTGGTTCGAGATGACCGCTTCGCGATCCTCACCATGAGGGTCTATCAGCAGCTCAATGCGCGTTCAGCTCGAACCGCTTGAGCTTCCTGTGCAGCGTGGCGCGGCTGACGCCGAGGGCCTTGGCGGCCGCCGAGACATTGCCGCCCGCGCGCAAGAGCGCCCGCTGCAACACTGCGCGCTGACCGCTGGCAAGATGGTCGCGCGCGGTGTCGCCGCCGAGAAGATCGGCGGCGGGCATCGGCTGCAACGCCCGGCCGGGCGCAATCCCGAGTCCCGCTCGGGCGGACCGGTTCGCACCGATTACGAGATCGTCCGCATCGACCGCAACGAGGCCGCCGCACTGGCCGTCCGCAGCTTGCGTCAGCACGATGCGGGCATGGGCGAAGGCCCTGCGAAACAGATCGGCCTCGATACGCCTGGCCGCCTCGCCGGCCGCGAGCGCGATCAGACTGGAAAACACGTCGGTGCGGTCGGCGCGGCAGGAGGAGACGTCGAGCACGCCCGCGAACGCAGCCTCATGGTCGTAGATCGGAACGGCGGTGCAGCTCAGAAGCGTGTTGCGGGTGAAGAAATGCTGGTCGCGGTCGATCGTCAGCGGACGCTGCTCGACAAGGCAAGTACCGATGCCGTTGGTGCCCTCATGCTCCTCGCTCCAGAGCGCGCCGGTCCAGAGGCCCCAGGACTGAAAAGTCGCGTCGTCCGCCGGGGTGCCGCGGCGATCGACCGGCACGCCCTCGCCGTCGGCGAGCAGCACGCAGCAGCCGCTGGCGCCGACCGCCTGGTAGAGCCGGTCCATCGCACCTCGCGCAGCGGCGAGCAGCGGCGCGATGCGCTCCCGCGCGCGGTGCAGCTCGGCTTCGCTCAGCCGGTTCGGCGAGCTACGGCCGGAGGGATCGAGACGATGCAATCTGGATGAACGGCGCCACGAAGCCACGAGCGACGAGCGTGCCGCCTGGCCTGACGTAATGGCGGCCTCGACACGGGCCGCGTGATGCCGGGGGGATTGCCCATTCATCACTGTTTCCTCCGGGTGGCAATTTAGAGCGTGCCGGCACGGCCCGGTTGATCTGCGTCAACCCTGGCCATGGCGCTGGAAGCCATGAGCCGGTTGCCACGATCCCGTCAAGGCGGCAATCCGGTTCCAGTCCTTCAGCTTGAGGAAGAGTTGTCAGTTCGCCGGGATCGTCCGGACGAGATCACGCGGATTGACGTAGTCGAGCTGGAAGCGCGCCCGCTCGTCCAGCATGTCGGGGTCGATCTTCGCGGAGCGCAGCAGCGAAACGCGCTGCTCGCTCCTGGCGCGCTCGCGCTTGAGCTGGGCCAACTCGCTGGTCAGCGCCACGATCTCTTGGTCGAGCTCCTGGCGGGCGTTGAGGCCGTACTTGCCGGTATATGCGTTGACGCCGAAATAGCCGACGATGGCGGCCGCCATCGCATAGAGGGCAAGACCGGTCAGGATCGATTTCAGGCGCGCGCGGGAGACCATCCTGGGAAGATGGGACAGGTTGGTTAAGGGCGTGCTAATTTCGGGCGGCTGGGCCCCGCGCGCGACGCTAGCGGACCCTCATGGTGAGGAGGCGCAAAGCGCCGTCTAGTGGACGATGCTTCGCATCGCAGCGAGAACCATGAAGGCCCGGCAATTTCCCGGAGCCATCCTTCGAGACGAACGCCTCGCGTTCTCCTCAGGATGAGGGCCCACGCTGTGGCTGCGGACGATTTAGCCTCAGCCGTGATGCTTCGCGACGTGCACCGCAAACGCGTCGATATAGGCCTGGAGCACGGGCTTCAGGGACTCCTTGATCAAATTGCCGTCGGCATCGAAGGCGTCGCCCACCCCGTTCAGATAGGCCTCCGGCTGCTGCATGATCGGGCCGGAAATGCCCGGCAGGATGTTCTGGAGCGTCTTGGCGGCGCTGACGCCGCCGAGGGGGCCCGGCGAGTTCGCGATGATGCCGACCGGCTTGCCGTTGAACGAGCTCTTGCCATAGGGCCGCGAGGCGACGTCGATGGCGTTCTTCAGCACGCCCGGGATCGCGCGATTGTATTCCGGCGTGACGAAGATGACGCCGTCTGACTTCTGAAGTTTTTCGCGGAAGGACAGCCAGTCGGCCGGCGGCGCGCCCTCGAGGTCCTGGTTGAAGAACGAGATGCCGGCCGGCGTGACGACCTCGAGCTTGAGCGAGGCCGGCGCGAGCTTGGCGAGCGCATTGGCGATCTTCAGCGAAAAGCTGTCCTTGCGCAGGCTGCCGGCGATCGTGACGATGTTATAGGCCATGGAGTGTCCTCGAAATCTTCAGCGGGAGTGCCGGGGCGGCACTTAAGCGATCCCGAGTGATGGATGCAAGTGCATGGACCGGTCGGATTTGGAAACGCTGGGTTTCTTAACGGTTGCCCAAACAATCAGGCCGCCAAGTGGCGGCCTGACTCCTTGGTACAAATCCGCAAATCGGCTCAGATCGTCGGATTCCACGCCGACGGGATCAGGCGATATTTGGCGCCGTCCTTCTCGACATGGCCGACCGAGGGGAAGGTGAAGTGGAAGCCGATCACGGTCGCCTTCTCGGCCGCCGCCATGTCGTAGAATTTGTGGCGGGTCTCCTGCGCCAGCGCAGCATCGGTGTCGAACACCACATGCCAGTCCGGATTGCGCAGGAAGAACTCGGGGATGTTGGTGACGTCGGACTGGATCAGCACCTTGGCATCGCCCGAGGCGACCGCGAACGAGGTGTGCCCCGGGGTGTGGCCGGGCGTCGCGATCGAGGTGATGCCCGGCGCGACCTCCTTGCCCCACTCGTACTTCGTGACCTTGGACTCGAGGCCGGCAAAGGTCTTCTTCACGTTGGCGAAGTAGTTCTTCATCATCGCGTTGGACTCGGCCTTGGCGGCGTTGTCCTCGCTGGTCCAGAACTCCCAGTCCTTGCCCGGCACCATGATCTCCGCATTGGGGAAGGCAAGCGCGCCGTCGGCGAGACGAATGCCGTTGGTGTGGTCGGGATGCAGATGCGAGAGCAGCACGATATCGATGCTCTTGGGGTCGACGCCGGCGGCCTGGAGGTTCTGCAGCGTGCGGCCCACCGCGCCCTTGCTGGGCTCGAGATTGGCCACACCGTTGCCGGTATCGATCAGCACGAGCTTGGAGCCGGTGTTGATGAGCTGCGGGTTGAACGGCACTGTGACCATGCCCTTCGGCATGTAGGCCGCCTCGCCCGCGGCCAGCGCTTCCTCCTTCGGCGCGTTGACGACGAACTTGTCCGGCATCGGGAACGTGCGCGCACCGTCATTGATCGACGTGCACTCGTAGCTGCCGACCTTGTAGCGGTAGAAGCCAGGCGCCTGGGTGCCGGCTTGCGGCACCGCGGCATTGGCGGTGGTCGATCCAAGCTTGGTCATCGCAGCCGCACTGAGGGCGGCGGCGCCTGCGAGCAAATGGCGGCGGTTGAGATCGGTCATGGAGAAGTCCCCTTCTGAGCGCGCCTTGCGGTTTTTCCGCTTTCAATGGCGGCGGAATAATCTCCCGCCTCGCTCAGAAGGCAAGACCTTCTTTGGGTGACGTGCCGTCGCACGTGGCGATTATTTATTTGGGTTGATGAGGAATTTTTCGCCGGTGGCGCGTTTGGCGTAGACCGCGATGTTGGCGGGATCGAGCGCCTCGGAAAGCGACACCACCTTGGTGTAGTGGCTGGCAAACGTGGTCTTCAGTTCGTCGACCACGCGCTGGCGCAGCCTGGCCCCGTCCGCCTGCCCGATCTTCATCAGGAACGGAAACAGCAGCCAGCCGCCGACGCCCCAGGCCATGCCGAAGCCGCGCGGCAGCTCGATCGGGCGGACATCGAGCGCGCCATAGACGTAGACCTGCTTGTGCACGTTGGAGCCGTAGCGGCTGTATTCCTTCGCGGTCTTGTTGATCGCGACTTCCATGCAGTTGAGGATGTCGCCGGCGAGCTTGCCGCCACCGATGGCGTCGAAGGCGATGGTGGCGCCGGTCTCGACCAGCGCGTTGGTGAGATCACCGAGGAAGCTCGGCGCGGTGGAATCGATGACATATTTGGCGCCGATCTTGTGCAGGATGTCGGCCTGCTCCTTGCTGCGCACGATGTTGACCAGCGGGATGCCGTCCTTGATGCAGATCTTGTTCAGCATCTGCCCGAGATTGGAGGCGGCCGCAGTGTGCACCAGCGCCTTGTGACCCTCGCGCCGCATGGTCTCGGTCATACCGAGCGCGGTGAGCGGATTGACGAAGCAGGAGGCACCTTCGGCCGGCGTGGTGCCTTCCGGCAGCGGCAGGCACTCGCGCACTTTCAACGTGCGATACTGCGTATACATCGCGCCGCCGATCATGGCGACGGTCTTGCCCATCAGCGCCTTCGCGGCATCCGACGAGCCGGTCCTGATTACGACGCCCGCGCCTTCGTTACCGACCGGCATGGACTCGTCGAGCCGGCCTGCCATCGCCCGCATCGCGCCTTCCGGCACCTTCGCGGTGATGACGGGAGCGCCCTTGTCGCCGGAAGCCTTTGCCGTGCTCATGTCGGCCGCGCCGATGAGGAGCCCGAGATCAGACGGATTGATCGGCGCCGCCTCGACGCGGACGACAACCTCGTCCGCGGCGGGCTCGGGGGTCGGCACGTCGAGCAGCGAGATTTCGAGCTCACCGCTCGTCTTGATCAGCGAACGCAGTTGCAGGCCGGTCTTGCCGTCACTCATGTCGATCCTCCCCTGTTTTTGTCCGAGCGCTGGCTTATGCCAGCGCCTTCAGTGCCGCCTTGCCGCCGTAGAGCGCCTGCTTGCCGAGCTGCTGCTCGATGCGCAGGAGCTGGTTGTATTTGGCGGTGCGATCGGAGCGCGCAAGGGAGCCGGTCTTGATCTGTCCGCAATTGGTGGCGACCGCGAGGTCGGCGATGGTGGAATCCTCGGTTTCGCCGGAGCGATGCGACATCACCGAGGTGTAGCCGGCCTTGTGCGCCATCTCGACGGCGGCGAGCGTCTCGGTCAGCGTGCCGATCTGGTTGACCTTGATCAGGATCGAATTGGCCCGTCCGGCCTTGATGCCTTCGGCGAGCCGCTTGACGTTGGTGACGAAGAGATCGTCGCCGACGAGCTGGCACTTCTTGCCGATGAGGTCGGTCAGCTCTTTCCAGCCGTCCATGTCGTCTTCCGACATGCCGTCCTCGATGGTCACGATCGGATAGCGCGAGACGAGGTCAGCAAGGTACTTGGCCTGTTCGGAGATCGAGCGGGTCTTGCCCTCGCCTTCGTAGACGTACTTGCCGTCCTTGAAGAACTCGGTCGAGGCGCAGTCGAGGCCGATGACGATGTCGGAGCCCGCCTTGTAGCCGGCCTTGCCGATCGCGTTCATGACGAATTCGAGCGCGGCGTCCGCCGATGGCAGGTTCGGGGCAAAGCCGCCCTCGTCGCCGACATTGGTGTTGTGGCCCGCCTTCTTCAATTCGGACTTCAGGGTGTGGAAGACCTCCGCGCCGTAGCGCAGGCCCTCGGCAAAGGAGGACGCGCCAACCGGCAGGATCATGAACTCCTGGAAATCGATCGGGTTGTCGGCGTGCATGCCGCCATTGATGATGTTCATCATCGGCACCGGCAAGAGACGCGCCGAGGTGCCGCCGACATAACGGTAGAGCGGCATGTCGAGCGAGTTCGCGGCCGCCTTGGCGCAGGCGAGCGACACGCCGAGGATGGCGTTGGCGCCCAGCCGGCTCTTGTTCGGCGTGCCGTCGAGGTCGATCATGATCTGGTCGAGCTGGGCCTGCTGCTCGACATCGAGGCCGCTCAGGGCCTCGAAGATCTCGCCGTTGACGGCGCCGACCGCCTTGGTGACGCCTTTGCCGAGATAACGGGCTTTGTCACCGTCGCGCAGTTCCACCGCCTCATGGGCGCCGGTGGAGGCGCCGGACGGCACGGCAGCACGGCCGAGCGCACCATCTTCCAGCACGACGTCGACCTCGACGGTGGGATTGCCCCGGCTATCCAGGATTTCGCGTCCGATGATGTCGATGATGGCGGTCATGAGGGCCTCTTTTCGGGGGACTAAGCGGTCAGTTGGGGTGCTTCTACCGCAATGCATCGAAGCGGAAAAGGCCGGGTGACGGCCGCACGATGATTGGCTAAGAGGGCGCCACGGAGGCGGACTGATGTCGAAAAAGCCCAGCAAATCGAAGAACTCAAGCTCGGATTCAGCTGCCCTGCAGCTTGGCCGCGCCGTGGAATGGCCGGATGCGCCCGAGAAGGCGAAACTCGATCGCGTGCCCAATCCGCAAGGAGGCACCGACTATCTGGTCCGTTTCACCGTGCCCGAGTTCACCTCGCTCTGTCCGGTCACGGGACAGCCGGATTTCGCGCATCTGATGATCGACTACGCGCCCGGCCAATGGCTGCTGGAGTCGAAGTCGCTCAAGCTCTACATCGCGAGCTTCCGCAATCACGGCGCCTTCCACGAGGACTGCACCGTGATGATCGGCAAGCGCATCGCGAGCGAGATCAAGCCGAAGTTCCTGCGCATCGGCGGCTACTGGTATCCGCGCGGCGGCATCCCGATCGACGTGTTCTGGCAGACCGGCCGCGCGCCGAAGGGATTGTGGGTGCCGGAGCAAGGCGTCGCGCCCTATCGCGGACGGGGCTGAACGTTTCCAGTGTCCAGGAAGCGGTGCGTTCTGGCTAATAAGCGCTGAGCAGGTCGACCTTGGCGTTGGCCGCCACCAGCCGCCGCGCCAGGATCGCGGCGAGGTTGCGCATGATCTTCAGTGCGGTCTCGGGATGCAGCCGGCGGTAGTCGGCAAAACTGTCGAGCGGCAGTTCGAGGCAGGTCACGAGCGTATCGGCGAAGACATCGGCGCTGCGGCTTCTCTCGAGGATTGCCATCTCGCCGAACTCCATGCCGGGGCCGAGCGAGGCCAGCCGCACGCCGCTTCGCAATTTGACGCTGACCATGCCGCTCTGGAGGAAGAACAGCGAATTGGCGAGCGTGCCGGCCGCGACGATGCGCTGGCCGGCATAGTAGTGGCGCGTGGTCGAGAGCTTGACGATGGCGGCGATCTCGTCGGCGTCGAGCTCGGCCAGCAGCGCTTGATCGCCGAGATGCACGCTCTCCTTCATGTCGGTAAAGCCGCCGAAGCGATAGATCACCTGGTCCTCGGCCCATTCGATCGCATCGTCGAGCAGCGCAAAGCGCCGCAGCCTTCGCGGATCCGCCGTGCGCGCGGAAATCGCGGCCCATACCGCGGACGTCTCCTCGATGCCTGATAGAACCGTGGTGATGCCTGCATTGTTGAGCGCCGTCAGCGTCTCACCCAGAAGCTCTGCGCCGGCTGCGGTGATGTCGGGGACGCGGCGGAAATCGATGATCAGGAGCGGCGCGTTCGGCGGCTCACTGGTGAGTCTTCGTGTGACGTAGTCAATGGTGCCGAAATTGAGCGCGCCGACGAGCTCGAGGGTGCGGATATCGCTGTGGCGATCGTCGAGAATCTGCTGCTCGTGCGGCTGGCGGCTGCGACGCGACGAGATGCCGTAGATATCATAGTCGGCCATGACGCTGCTGCGTACGTCGGCGTTGCGGTTGAGCATGTGCAGGTCGAACCGCGCCGACAGCGCCTCGCAGACCTTGAGGCCGCGCACGCTGTTGAAATGATTGTCCAACAGCGGCGAAAAGGTGCCGAGCCCAAGTTGCGAAGGCAGCGCCGCGACGATGCCACCGCCGACGCCGCTCTTGGCGGGGATGCCGACGCGATAAGTCCACTCGCCGGCATAGTCGTACATGCCCGAGCTCGTCATCACCGACAACGTGCGGGCGACGATGTGCGGCGTGATCACCTGCGCACCCGTCACCGGGTTGATGCCGCGATTGGCGAGCGTTGCCGCCATCACCGCCAGATCGCGCGCAGTCACCAGGATCGCGCATTGACGGAAATACACGTCAAGCACCGCATCGACGTCGTCAGGTAGCACCGCGTAATTGCGCAACAGCCACGCGATCGCACGATTGCGATTGCCGGTCGCGGTCTCCGAGGCGTGCACGGCCTCGTCGACGCCAAGCTCGCGGCCGGCGAACTGGCTAAGCTTTGAGCGGACGCGCTCGAAGGCGCCCTTCCCATCCACCTCGTAGATCAGGCCCGAGCAGGCGATCGCACCGGCGTTGACCATGGGATTGAAGGGGCGGTTGTCGTTGGTGAGCCGGATCGAATTGAAGGCCTCGCCGCTCGGCTCGACTCCGATGGTGGCCGCGACGCGCTCCTCGCCCACCGTCTCCAGCGCCAGGGCGAACACGAAGGCCTTCGAGACCGACTGGATCGTGAATGGCACCGCGCTGTCGCCGACCTCGTAGACGTGGCCATCGATCGTGACGAGCGCGATGCCGAAATGGTCGGGGTTGGCGCGCTTCAACTCGGGGATGTAGTCGGCAAGTTCGCCCGAATTGTCGGCCCGGAATTCTTCGTAACAAGCGGTCAGGAAGCGCCGGAGCGGGGGTTTGGTGGGATATCCCGTCGATCGGGGCACGCTGGCTGCGCTGGGCGAACGGCTGGTCTGGGCGTCCACGATCTCACACCTCGATTTGCCCAAAATCGAAGCAATTCGTGTGCCATGTATACGGGGCCGACGGTGTCTTGGTGGGGCCGATCCCCCTTAAGGGACCGAATAGCCTCAGCGCGCGTCGGACGGCGCGCGCTGTTTCAGCAGGCGCGCGCAGACAAGGCCCAATACCACCATGATCGCGGCGCTCGCGAACAGGGTCGGCATCTTGCCGCCATGCTGGAGGCCAAGACCATAGGCGAGCGGCCCGACCGTCTGCCCCATGAAGAAGAAGAACGAGTGCAGCGACAGTGCGGTCGCGCGTGCTTCGACCGAGAGCTCACTGGCAAACATCTGGAGGCAGCCATGGGCGATGTAGAAGCCCCATCCCATCACGATGAGATTGAGGGCCTGCACTTCCCAGCGCAGGCCGAAGGCGACGACAACGAGCTGCGAGGCCACCAGCGTCATGCCCGCGATCATCATTCGCTTCATGCCCAGCCATGGCAGCAGGCGCGACACTGTCAGCGTGTAGAACAGACCGCCGACCGCAAAACCCGCGATGACGATGCCCGCGATCGAGAGCGAGGTCTGGCCGAGCTCGAACAGGAACGAAGCGATGTAGGGAAACAGGCCGAGCACGCAGCAGCCTTCGATGAACACCGCCGAATAACAGACATAGGCGTTCGGGTTGGTGAAGATGGTGCGATAGCCGGCCTTCAGCGCCGACAGGCTCGTCTTCGGCGGATGCTTGACCTTGGCGCCACGAAAACCGGCGGCGACCGCGATCGACGCAACGATCACGAGCGCGCCGAGCACCGCCAGCACGCCACGCCAGCCGAGGAAATCGCCGATCAGGCCGGAGGCCGAGGCGCCGAGGAGATTGCCCGTCATCGCGCCGGCGAGCGTGCGGCTGATCGCGACCTGGCGCTTCTCCGGGCCGACGAGATCGCTGGTCAGGCTCAACGCCACCGGAAATACGCCGCCGGAGCCGATGCCGGCGAGGATACGGGTCGCGAACAGAACCGAGAACGAGCTCGAGAGCGCCCCCAGGATGTTGGCAAGGCCGAGCAGCGCGAGGCAGCCGATCATCAGCCGCGTCTTGCCGAACAGATCGGCGGCGGCGCCGACGATCGGCTGGATGATCGAGAAGGTGAAGGCAAACACCGCGGCGAAACCGGCCGCGGTCGCGATGCTGACGCCAAAGTCTTCCGCGACGTGCGGCAGCACCGGATCGAGCGCGCGCGCGGAGAGCGCCGCGGCAAAGCTTGCACCGGAGATGACGTAGAGCGCGGCCGGCAGGCCGTGATCGTGCGGCCGCGCTGCGCCTTGCTGCATCAGCGCGGGTCGGCTTTGGTCGAATCTTTGGCGAGCGCGTCGAACGCCATCAGCCTTCGGATCAGCGCCTCGAACTCGCGCAGCGGCACCATGTTCGGCCCGTCGGACGGCGCGCTGTCAGGGTCGGGATGGGTCTCGATGAAGACACCGGCAACACCGACGGCGACGGCTGCGCGTGCGAGCACCGGCACGAATTCGCGCTCGCCTCCGGAAGACGTCCCCTTCCCGCCCGGCTGCTGCACCGAATGAGTGGCGTCAAAGATAACGGGTGCGCCGGTGGTGCGCGCCAGGATCGGCAAGGCGCGCATGTCGGAGACCAGCGTGTTGTAGCCGAAGGACGCACCGCGCTCGGTGACGAGCACGTTGGGATTGTTCGCGCTCGTGATCTTGGACACGACGTTCGCCATGTCCCAGGGCGCGAGAAATTGCCCCTTCTTGACGTTGACGACCTTGCCGGTCGCGGCCGCCGCCAGCAGCAGATCGGTCTGCCGGCACAGGAACGCCGGGATCTGCAGGATGTCCACCGCCTGCGCCACTTCGGCGCACTGCGCGGCGTCGTGCACGTCGGTCAGGACCGGCAGGCCGAGCGACGATCGGATTTCGGCGAAGATCGGCAGCGACTGGGCAAGCCCGAGGCCACGCGCAGCCGACGCGCTGGTGCGATTGGCCTTATCGAACGAGGTCTTGTAGACGAGGCCGATCTGCAGCCGCGCGGCGATCTCCTTCAGCGCGGAGGCCACCTCCAGCGCATGCTGGCGGCTTTCGAGCTGACACGGCCCGGCAATGATCGAGATCGGCAGATCATTGCCGAATTTGACCTTGCCAATGGTAACGACCGGCGCCGCTGACGTCGAAGAGCTCAAGGCAAATCCCTCGTTTCGACGCGACCATAGCCGCGATGAAGGGCGGATCAACCCCATTCGGCCTGGGCTCCCAGAATATCAGGGTTGCGCCCAGGCTCCCCGCGACGCCCTCGCGCCGGCCGCCTCTACTTCACTGCCGAGAAGGCGGTCGGCGCCAGGATCTGGCTGACGATGTTGCCGACGATCTGGCCGTCCGCCTCGCTCTCGGCGCGCCCTTTCATCCAGTCCGGATCGGTCATGAAGGCGGCCCACTTCTTCTCGCGCTCGGCGAGCGACTCCCAGGCCAGGAAATAGGTCAGCTCTTGGTTGGATTCACCGATCAGCGTCGTGAAGAACCCGGCCTGCTTGATGCCGTGCTTTTCCCACACCTTCAGCGTGACGGTCTCGAACCGCTTGAGCAGTGCCGGCAGGCGGCCGGGCACGCAGCGATAGATGCGCATTTCGTAGATCATCGGAGTTCAATCCCTGCATTGTTGTTCTTGCGGCAGGGAGTTGTCGCAACAAATGACGCGATCGTAAAGGTGGGAAGTCAGACCAGCCGGCTCTGTGCGCCGGTGGACCACGGGTGATCCTCCGACGCGACGATCTCCGGCAGCACGACAACCACGAACTCAGCTTGCCGCAAATCCTGCCTTTGCTCACCCCCGGGTCACGTGGGCGGCAACACAAACCCAGACGCCCTCGCGACGGGCCCAACTGTCGGTATATCGTCCGAGTCCGGCCGAGCCATCGGCTTTGGTATAGGTGGTCCTCGCATGGATAATCGCCATATCACCCATGATCCGGATCCGCTCGTCCTCGTATCCCAAATTCGATATGGCTGCAGGCTTGGCAATTTGTTCAATGAACCCGGCACGATCAACCATCGATCCGTCAGGGTTGCTGTTGACGAAATCATCGCTCAGATGTTCGCGAAACCAATCGACATCCTTCAAGGCGACCGAGCGCATATAGCCGGCATTGAGATGCTTTAGTTGGTTCATGTCCCTTGCGGTCGCCGGCCGATCTTCCAGATCGGATTTGATCGCAACACAATCGACCTCAACATCAAACTCACCCGGCCAGGAAGGGACCGTTAAATAGATCCGCGCAGGAGGCGAAACCGGGAAATAGCGTTGGTAGACATCATTGAACGCATCGAAATTTGAACAGGCGTACAGTAGACATTACATTTCACGACATCCCGCAACGACGAGCCGGCAGCCTCCAGGCAAAGTTTCAGTTGGTCGAGCACGATCTCGCTCTGCCGCACGAACGGCAATCGCTTAACCTCACCGGTGACCGGATCAAATGGCGGAAGGCCTGACACATAAACCGTCTCACCGGCGACAATGATTGGGCAGATCGGCCCCTTCCGCCGTTGCTCCAAATAGGTGGAAATGGGTTCAACTCTGACTGGTTCGCGCTTCACGGCCGGCTCCTGCAGGTCACTATCGACGAAGTGGACTCAACACGGCCCGTGCTGTCGCATCCGAGGCGTTCATTGTCTCCATTTATGAGTTTGGTGCATACCGAACTCATGTCGCTTGTTGACCCGATGCCGACGATGGTAGAGGGGGCAATGGTCGCAGCGGCGAACATGGTCGAGGTTGCAGCGCTCGTTGGCGATACCGCGCGCGCGACCATGTTGGCAGCCCTCATGGGTGGACAATCCCTGACCGGAAGTGAGCTGGCGTTTCTCGCGCGAATTTCGCGACCGACGGCCAGCGAGCACTTGTCCAAGCTGGTCGACGCCCGGCTTATCTCAGTGACCAGGAAGCGCAGCTTTCGGTACTACCGAATTTCCTCACCGCTGGTTGCCAGCATGCTTGAGAGCATCAAGCTAGTGGCTGCTCTCGAGGTTCCTCAGCGATATCAACCTCGATCGGCGCGTGACTCGGCGTTGCGGTTCGGCCGGACTTGCTACGATCATTTGGCGGGTCGACTGGGCGTTGCGATTGCAGACTCTTTGGTCGCCGGCGGCTACATCATTCTGGGTGAGGATGGTGGGGACGTGACCGATGCCGGCGCAAAATTACTGACAGAATTTGGCGTCGACCTGAATCGAAAGCGCCAAAACAAACGCATCTTTTGCAAGCCGTGCCTCGACTGGAGCGAGCGCCGATATCACATCGCCGGCCATGTCGGAGCCGAGATCCAACGATGCTGCATGGAGCTGAATTGGCTGATTCGCGTGACTGATACACGGGCCGTGCAATTGACAACTGCTGGCCAGACCGGCCTTCGCGACATCTTTGGCTTGGACAAGCTAGATATTCAGATCGACCCACCAGACGTCAGGCGAGGTATGAGCGCCCTGCTCCGCTGAATCTGAGACTAGCCGCTGATTTTCCGGCGTGAACGTTCAATCGTTCCGCCTAAGTCTTAATTACACGAGCCGCGACTGCACCATCGCCGCCTGAATGAACGAGGCGAACAGCGGATGCGGCTCGAACGGCCGCGACTTCAGCTCGGGGTGGAACTGGACGCCGATGAACCAGGGGTGATCCTCGTACTCGACGATCTCCGGCAGCACGCCGTCGGGCGACAGGCCCGAGAATTTCAGCCCGTGCTGCTCGAGGCGATCCTTGTAGGCGGTGTTGACCTCGTAGCGATGGCGGTGGCGCTCGGAAATCTCGGTCGCGCCGCCGTACACCTCCGAGACGCGGCTGCCGCGATTGAGCGCCGCCGGATAGGCACCCAGGCGCATCGTGCCGCCGAGATCGCCGGCATTGGTGCGCTTCTCGAGCTCGTTGCCGCGCAGCCATTCCGTCATCAGGCCGACCAAGGGCTCCTTGGTCGGGCCGAACTCGGTGGAGTTGGCCTCCTCGATCCCGACAAGGTTTCGCGCGGCCTCGATCACCGCCATCTGCATGCCGAAACAGATGCCGAAATACGGCACGTTGCGCTCGCGCGCGAACTGCGCCGCGCGGATCTTGCCTTCGGCGCCGCGCTGGCCGAAGCCACCAGGCACCAGAATGCCGTTGACATGCTCGAGGAACGGCGCGGGATCTTCCTTCTCGAAGATCTCGCTTTCGATCCAGTCGAGATTGACCTTCACCTTGTTGGCGATGCCGCCATGCGAGAGCGCCTCGATCAGCGACTTATACGCATCCTTCATGCCGGTATACTTACCGACAATGGCGATGGTGACGTTGCCCTCGGGATTGCGGATGCGCTCGTTGATCTGCTGCCAGCTCCGCAGCTCCGGCGGAATCCGCGAGCCGATGCCGAAGGCCGCAAGCACTTCGTCGTCGAGGCCTGCGGCGTGGTAAGCCTGAGGGACCGCGTAGATGCTGTCGGCGTCGCGCGCCTCGATGACGGCGCTCTCGCGCACGTTACAGAACAGCCCGAGCTTGCGCCGTTCCTCCTTCGGGATCTCGCGATCGGTACGGCAGAGCAGGATGTCCGGCTGGATGCCGATCGAGCGCAGCTCCTTGACGGAGTGCTGCGTCGGCTTGGTCTTCAGCTCACCGGCGCTCGGGATGTAAGGCAGCAGCGTCAGATGAATGTAGATGGCGTGATCGCGCGGCAGCTCGTTCTTGAGCTGGCGGATCGCCTCGAAGAACGGCAGGCCCTCGATGTCGCCGACGGTGCCGCCGATCTCGACCAGCACGAAGTCGTAATCGTCGTTGCCGTCGAGGACGAAATCCTTGATGGCGTTGGTGACATGCGGAACCACCTGGATGGTGGCGCCGAGATAATCGCCGCGCCGCTCCTTGGAGATGATGTCCTGGTAGATGCGCCCGGTCGTGATGTTGTCGGCCTTGGTCGCCGGCCGCCCGGTGAAGCGCTCGTAGTGTCCGAGATCGAGGTCGGTCTCCGCGCCGTCATCGGTCACGAACACTTCGCCGTGCTGATAGGGCGACATCGTTCCGGGATCGAGATTGAGATAGGGATCGAGCTTGCGGAGGCGGACCTTGTAGCCCCGGGCTTGCAACAGGGCACCGAGTGCCGCTGAAGCCAGACCCTTGCCGAGCGAAGAAACCACGCCGCCGGTGATGAATATGTACCGCGCCATGGGGCTTAACCTCTAATCCCTCGAATTCGATTCGCCAAAGCGATTCGTATTCCGCCCCAAACATTTTGCGGGGCTGTGGGTGAGCCAGAACTGAGAGTGGTGACAGAGCCTTGATGGGGATTGTTGATGCAGGACGGTAGAAGCCGCCCTGCATGGCCCCCCTGCTTTATTGCGAACGCGGTACCTGCGGGCCGCTCGGTGCCGGAGCCTGCTGCTGCTCGTCGGCCTTCTTCAGCGAATCCAGGATGCCGCCGGAGGTCGGCGGCGCGATCGGTCCACCACCGGCCGGCTGGGTCTGCGACGCCGGTGCGCCGATTATCGACGATGGCTTGCGGTCGTAGCCGGCATACCAGGACAGGAACAGGCTGGTGAGGAAGAAGCCAACGGCCAGGATCGCGGTGGTCCGCGTCAGAAGGTTCGCGGTGCCGCGGCTCGACATGAAGCCTGCGCCACCTCCCATGCCCAGGCCCCCGCCTTCCGATTTCTGGAGCAGGACGGCGCCGATCATGACGGTGACGATCATGAGGTGAATGACGATGACAACAGTCTGCATAGTGTCCTTCCGTCACAAGCCGACAGCGCCGAGACGGCGGCCAATCGTGCTTCGCGGGGTTTTCCTGAAGTTGCGCGGTGTTACACGATCAGACGGGGCATTGCCACCCCCGATCAGCCGGGTCCTAAGGTTTGGAGTTAGCTAGGGACAGCCCTGCGCAATCGCAAGGAAATCGGCCGCCTTCAGGCTGGCCCCGCCGACCAGCGCGCCATTGACGTTCTTCACGGCCATCAGCTCGGCCGCGTTCGAGGGCTTGACCGAGCCGCCATAGAGGATGCGCATCCCGGCGCCGTCGGCCTTGAACCTGGAGGTCAGGAATTCACGTATAAAGCCATGAATCTGCTCGACATCCCCGGACGTCGGGGTCAGGCCGGTGCCGATTGCCCAGACCGGCTCATAGGCCACGACCAGATTGGCGGCCGTCGCGCCATCCGGCAGCGAACCGTTGAGCTGGCCGCGCAGGATATCCAGGGTCTGGCCGGCATCGCGCTGCGCTTGCGTCTCTCCGATGCAGACGATCGCCATCACCCCGGCGCGCCAGGCGGCCTCGGCCTTCTGCCGGATCAGGGCATCGCCCTCGCCATGGTCGGCGCGGCGCTCGGAATGGCCGACGATGATCGCGGTCGCACCCGAATCCGCCAGCATTTCGGCGGCGATATCGCCGGTATGGGCGCCGGAGGCCTTGGGGTGGCAATCCTGGGCCCCCACCGCGACCTTCCTGCCGCGGGCCTTCTCGGCGAAAGCTGCGATCAGGGTCGCCGGTGGGCAAACCAGCAGGTCGGCTTTGCCGGCCACCTCTGCCGCGCCATTGAGCATGGCGTCGAATTCGGCGGTCGAGGCCTTCAGGCCGTTCATTTTCCAGTTGCCGGCGATCAGGGGGCGGATGGCATCGGTCATGTCAAATTCCAGCAAAATTCGTTTGTTCATGCGCTAGCAGAGGTCCCGTGGCAGTTCCAGAGACCAGGGGCTTTTAACCGCAAGGATCGAAAGCCTGCCGCACCCGAGGTTGCGGGGGGAAAGCCACCACTTTATGATGATTGATCAATTTGGTGACGCGCTTTTGCGGAATCTGCATTAAGACGCGCTCCCGTTCCCCTCCTGCCAAACAAGTTGGACCAAATGCTTCGAGGAATGCGCAAGGCCTCATCAAACTGGCTCGGCAAGACCATTATGGCCGTTGTGATGGGCGTGCTGATCATCAGTTTCGGCGTTTGGGGCATTGCCGACATCTTCAAGGGCTTTGGGCAATCCACCGTGGCCAAGGTCGGCGGCACCGAGATTTCGTTGAACGAGTTCCGCCAGATTTACACCGATCGCCTCCAGCAGATCAGCCGCCAGTTCGGCCGCCCGCTGTCGCCTGAACAGGCGCGCGCCTTCGGCCTCGACCGTCAGGTGCTGCAGCAGACGATCGCGGAAGCCGCCCTCGACGAAGAGGCGCGCCGGCTCGGGCTCGGCCAGTCCGACGACCAGATCCGCCAGCTCATCATGAACGATCCGAACTTCAAGGGCGTCGGCGGCAACTTCGATCCGAACCGCTTCCAGTCCGTGATCCGCAATTTCGGCTATACCGAGCAGCGCTACGTCTCGGAGCAGCGCAAGGTCTCGCTGCGCCGGCAGATCACCGGCACGATCGGTGCCGGCCTCGAGCCGCCGAAGGCGATGCTCGACGTGCTGACGCGCTTCCAGAACGAGCAGCGCGCCATTGAATTCGTCAGGCTCGACGCAGCCCAGGCAGGCACCATCGACGCGCCGTCGCCCGAGGCGCTCGCCGCCTATTTCGAGGATCACAAGGTTCAGTTCCGCGCGCCCGAATATCGCAAGATCGCGTTCGTCGTGGTCTCGCCGGAGGAGATCGGCAAGTGGAGCGAGGTGTCGGACGAGGACGCCAAGAAGGTGTTCGACCAGCGCAAGGACCGGCTCGGCACGCCGGAGAAGCGCCAGATCCAGCAGATCGTATTTCCCAACGCCGCCGAGGCGCAGGCCGCACGCGAGCGGCTCACCAGCGGGACGTCGTTCGAGGACCTCGGCAAGGAGCGCGGACTGAGCGCGTCCGACGTCGATCTCGGGCTCGTGACCAAATCCTCGCTCGATCCCGCAGTTGGAGACGCCGTCTTCGCGCTTCCCGCCGGTGAAATCAGCCAGCCGATCCAGGGCCGGCTCGGCACGTCGATCGTCAAGGTCGAAAAGATCGAGCCGGGCGTTGAGGCGAACTACGCGAGCGTTGCCGCCGACATCAAGCGCGAGATCGCCACCGAGCGCGCGCGCGTCAAGGTCGCCGATCTCCGCGACAAGATGGAAGACGAGCGCGGCGGGGGTGCCAGCGTGATCGATGCGGCGCAGAAGCTCGGGCTCACCGCCGTGACCATCGACGCCGTCGACCGTTCCGGCCGCGCCCCGAGCGGCCAGCCGGTCTCCGGCATTCCGCAGGGCCTCGACGTGGTGTCGCAGGCCTTCAACACCGATGTCGGCGTCGACAATGACTCGATCTCGTTCAAGGGCGGCTATGTCTGGTACGACGTGCTTGCCATCACGCCGTCGCGCGACCGCAATCTCGACGAGGTCCGCGACCAGGTCGAGGCGCGCTGGCGCCAGGACCAGATCGCGACCAAGCTGAAGGCCAAGGCGACCGAGATGGTGCAGAAGCTCGAATCCGGCGGCAAGCTAGCCGACGAAGCAGCCGCGATCGGCGCCAAGGTCGAGACCGCCACTGGCTTCAAGCGCGACGACTCGCCCGCCAGCGTGCCCGCAACCGTCGTCTCGGCCGCCTTCCGCGTCGCCAAGGACGGCGTCGGGCAGTCGCCGGTGACCGGCGGCACCGAGGTGATCGTGTTCCGCGTCACCGAGATCGTCGATCCCACGGTCGATGCCGCTTCCGAGGCGGTCAAGAAGCTGAAGGACACTCTCGACCGCGCGCAGACCGAGGAGCAGGTCGCGTCCTACGTCAACAAGCTTGAAACAGACATCGGAACCAGCATCAATCAGGCCGCCTTCGCGCAGGTGACCGGCGCGAACCAGTGAGTTGAAAGCACGCGATGGACGACCTGAAATCGATCATTGGAAAAGTGGCGACCGGCGCCAGCCTGTCGCGTGACGAAGCGGCTTCCGCCTTCGACGCCATGATGTCCGGCGAGGCTACGCCCTCGCAAATGGGCGGCCTGCTGATGGCGTTGCGGGTGCGCGGCGAGACCGTGGACGAGATCACCGGCGCGGTCTCGGCCATGCGCTCCAAGATGCTCACGGTCGATGCGCCCGCGGACGCCGTCGACATCGTCGGCACCGGCGGCGACGGCTCCGGCTCGGTCAATGTCTCGACCTGTGCCTCCTTCATCGTTGCGGGCGCCGGTCTGCCGGTGGCCAAGCACGGCAACCGCGCGCTGTCGTCGCGCTCGGGCGCCGCCGACGTGCTGGCTTCGCTCGGGGTGAAGATCGATCTGAGGCCGGAGCAGGTCGGCCGCTGCATACGCGAATGCGGCATCGGCTTCATGTTCGCCCCCGCCCATCATCCCGCCATGAAGAACGTCGGCCCGACCCGGGTGGAGCTTGCGACACGCACGATCTTCAACCTGCTCGGCCCATTGTCCAATCCCGCCGGCGTGAAGCGGCAGATGGTCGGCGTGTTCTCCCGGCAATGGGTGCAGCCGCTGGCGCAAGTGCTCAAGAACCTCGGCTCCGAATCCGCCTGGGTCGTGCACGGTTCCGACGGCCTCGACGAGATCACCCTCACAGGCCCGACCTTCGTCTCCGCGCTCCACAATGGCGAGATCCGGAATTTCGAGGTGACGCCGGAGGACGCGGGCCTGCCGCGCTGCGAGGCCGGTGCACTCAAAGGCGGCGACGCCGACGCCAACGCGATCGCCTTGCAGGGCGTGCTCGACGGCAAGCCGAGCCCCTATCGTGACGTCGCGTTGATCAACGCCGCTGCCGCATTGGTCGTGGCGGGGCGTGCCAGGGATCTCAAGGAAGGAGTCGTGATCGGCGCAAAATCGCTCGACAGCGGCGCGGCGAGCGCGCGGCTGAAACATTTGATCGCGGTCTCGAACGGCTGAGCCTGACATGTCGGACATCTTGACCAAGATCGAAGCCTACAAGCGCGAGGAAATCGCGGCGGCCAAGCGCGCGCAGCCGCTATCGGCGGTGGAGGCGAAGGCCAAGGCGCAAGCGGCACCGCGCGGCTTCGTGCGTGCGATCAAGGCCAAGCACGCCAATGGCGACTTCGCGCTGATCGCGGAGGTCAAGAAGGCCTCGCCGTCAAAGGGCCTGATCCGCGCCGATTTCGATCCGCCGCTGCTGGCCAGGGCCTATGAGGCCGGCGGCGCTGCCTGCCTGTCGGTGCTGACGGACACGCCCTCGTTCCAGGGCCATCTCGACTTTATGGTGGCGGCCCGCGCGGCAACGTCACTGCCGGTGCTGCGCAAGGATTTCATGTTCGATACTTATCAGGTGGCGGAGGCCCGCGCGCACGGCGCCGACTGCATCCTGATCATCATGGCGGCGCTCGATGATGCCACGGCCAACGAGCTCGAGGACGCCGCCATCGCCCATGGCATGGACGTGCTGATCGAGATCCACGACCGCGCCGAGCTTGACCGCGCGCTGAAGCTGCGTTCGCCGATGATCGGCGTCAACAATCGCAATCTGCGCACCTTCGAAACCACGCTTGCGACCAGCGAAACGTTGGCGCCGCTGATCCCCCGGGATCGACTGATGGTCGGCGAGAGCGGCATCTTCACGCCCGCCGATCTCGCCCTCCTCGAGCGCGTCGGCATGTCGACCTTCCTGGTCGGCGAGAGCCTGATGCGGCAAGCCGACGTTACCGCTGCGACCCGCACGCTGCTGGCGCGCGAGACCGCGCGCGCCACAGGCACGAACTGATGGCGCGTAAGCCCGCAAAGGCCAAACCGACCAAGTCCGGCCCTGCCCTCACCCATATCGGCGCCTCCGGCGAGGCGCGGATGGTTGACGTGTCGGACAAGCCCGCGAGCGAGCGGCTCGCGGTCGCGGAAGGACGCGTCGTCATGACCAGGGCGACGCTTGACCTGATCGTGTCCGGCAACGCCAAAAAGGGCGACGTGCTCGGCACCGCCCGCATCGCCGGCATCATGGCCGCCAAGCGCACCGCGGAGCTGATCCCGCTCTGCCATCCGCTCGCGCTGTCGAAAGTGACGGTCGAGATCGAGCCCGACGCGACGCTGCCGGGCTGCCTCGTCCGCGCCAGCGTGAAGGTCACCGGCCCGACCGGCGTCGAGATGGAAGCGCTCACCGCCGTCTCGGTCGCCTGCCTCACCATCTACGACATGATCAAGGCGGTGGAACGCGGCGTGCGCATCGAAGGCATCCATCTGGTCGAGAAGCTCGGCGGCAAGTCGGGCCATTACCGCGTCTGATTGCCGCCGCTACTTCAGGGACGCGCTGAGCGAGCCGAATTTTTGCATTGAACTTGCCCAGGCGTTCACCACGGCAATGATCGCAAGCGCGATGCCGGCGGCGATCAGGCCATACTCGCTCGCATATTGATTGCTTTTGCGACCGTCCGTTCACGGCGCGTTAACCCAGCTTGCTAACTTCGCCTCCACTCCGTTCCCGTAAACCAACGGATGTTTACGGGGCCAGGAATTGACCCTGACGTGTGCACCACAACGATCGATCATGATGACGGGATTCGGCAGTCGCCTTTTTGACCAGGCCTTCGTGCGCAGCGGACCGATCCGCTGGCTGGTGGTGGGCGGCACGCTGCTGATCGCTGCGATCGCCGTCGGCGCGACGCTGATGGCGCAGAATTTCCGCGAACGCGCGCTGCGCAGTTCCGGCCGCGAGCTGGAAAACACCGTGCTGATGCTGGCCCATCATTTCGACCAGCAATTGCAGGATTTCGCGGTCATCCAGAAGGATTTCGTCGACTACGTCCGTGCGAGCGGCATCATCAGTGCGGCGGACTATCGCAAGCGCCTCGCCGGCCAGGACCTCCACCGGATGCTGCGCTCGAAGATCGAGGCACTGCCCTACATAGGCGGCGTCAATATCATCGATGCCGAAGGCAATTTGATCAATTCATCGACGGCATGGCCGGCCCCGAACGTGAACGTTGCCGATCGCGCCTATTTTCGGACGTTCCGGTACGATCCCGACGCTCCAGACGTCCTGATCGAGCCACTCTACAGCCGCATCTCCGGCGCATGGACCATCCTGATCGTGCGCAAGATCGTCGGACCGAACGGCGAATTCATGGGTGTGGTCGGACGCGGCATCGAGCCGGCAAACTTCGAAAAATTCTTCGAGTCCGCCGTGCTCGGCGAAGGCACCACGATCTCGATGCTGCACCGGGACGGCACGATGCTCGCCCGTTATCCCCATTCCAGCGAATTGATGGGACGGAATTTCAAGAACGGTCCGTTCGCGCATCAAAGGATTTTCGGGCTCGACCATTTTACTGGCCGCTTCATGAGCCCCGTCGACGGCGAGGACCGGCTGATTTCCTCGCACGCCCTGCCTCACTTCCCGATCCTGATGATGGCCACCACGACACGCGCGACGGCCCTGACGGACTGGCGCGAGCAGATCGGCATCCTGATCTCGGTCGCCGCCTCTTCCGCGCTCGCCATCGCGGGCGTGCTGATCGCGATCGTACGCAAGCTGCTGGAGCAGCATCGTCTTTCGCGGGAACGGCTGACGCTGGAAAAGCAGCGTCTCGACCGCGCCGTCAACAACATGACCCAGGGCCTGCTGCTGTTCGACGCCTCGCAGCAGCTCGTGATCTGCAACCAGCGCTACATCGAGATGTACGGGCTGTCGTCCGAAATCGTGAGGCCCGGCTGCAGCTTCCGCGACATCATTGCGCACCGCAGAGCCACCGGCTCGTTCACCGGCGATGCGGACCAATATGTCGCACGGGTCCTGCGCGACATCCATGTGCGCAATTCCATGGTGGTCGAGACCTCCGACGGTCGCTCGATCCAGATCGTCAACGAACCGCTCACGGACGGCGGCTGGGTGGCGACGCATGAGGACATCACGGAGCGCCGGCGTATCGAGGAGCGCATCACCCATCTTGCTCATTACGACGCGCTGACCGACCTGCCCAACCGCACCCTGTTCCATGAGCATCTGCGTCAGGAACTCGATCTGGTCGCCGGCGGCGAACAACTCGCGGTGCACTACATCGACATCGACGAGTTCAAGGGCGTCAACGACGCGCTCGGGCATCTCGTCGGCGACGAGCTCCTGAAGTCGGTCGCGCAGAGCCTCCACCGGTGTGCGGGTCCGACGGACTTCGTGGCGCGCCTCGGCGGCGACGAATTTGCCATCGTCCAGAGCGCGGTGACATCGCTGGATCAGGTCAACGAGCTCGTCGCGCGGGTGTTTGAGGCCATCCGGGCGCCGTTCGACTGCATGGGACATCATCTTGCCACCGACGCCAGTATCGGCATCGCGCTGGCGCCGCAACATGGAACGGCGCTGGACCAGATCCTGAAGAACGCGGATATGGCGATGTACGCCGCCAAAGCCGCAGGGCGCCGCACCTATCGCTTTTTCGAGCCGGAGATGGACGCCAAGATCCACGAGCGGCGGCAGCTCGAGATCGACCTGCGCCACGCCATCGCCCAAGGCGGGCTCGAAGGCGGCCTCGAGGTGTATTACCAGCCCTGCCTCAGCCTGAAGGACGACCGCATCACCGGCTGCGAGGCGCTGGTGCGCTGGCGCCATCCCGAGCGCGGCACGGTCTCGCCGGCCGAGTTCATCCCGATCGCCGAGGACACCGGCCTGATCAACGAGATCGGCGAATGGGTGCTGGCGACCGCCTGCCGGGATGCGGCGAAGTGGCCCGACGACATCCGACTCGCTGTCAACGTCTCGCCGGTGCAGTTCAAGAGCGGCACGCTGGCGCTGAAGATCATGGCGGCGCTTGCCGCCTCCAATTTGCCGGCGAGCCGGCTCGAACTCGAGATCACCGAGGCGGTACTGATCCGCGACGACGACACCGCGCTTGCAATCCTGCACCAACTCCGCGCCATCGGCGTTCGCATCGCGCTCGACGATTTCGGTACCGGCTACTCCTCGCTGAGTTATCTGCACCGCTTCCCGTTCGACAAGATCAAGATTGACCGCTGCTTCGTCAACGACATCGCCGGCCCCGACGGCTCCGCCAGCATCGTGCAGGCCGTCGTCAATCTCGCGGCCGCCCGCCGCATGACCACCACGGCCGAGGGTGTCGAGACCGAGGAGCAGCAGCGTCTGCTGCGCGCACTCGGCTGCTCCGAGATGCAGGGCTATCTGTTCAGCGCCGCAAAACCCGCCGACAAGGTGCTGGAGCTGTTCGCGCTCCATCGCAGCCGTCTCGCCCAGCGCGGCGGCAACGAAAGCCGCCGCCGCGAGGCAAGCTAGGGCCAGGATCCGCCCGTCCAGCTTGACGGCGAGATCAGGCCAAAGTGTCCATCCCGGCGGCGAGGTGCTGGTCGAGCGCGACCGCGCCCGCCGCTGGGCCGAGCGCGACGGCTGCTATGAGGCCACCTTCGCGGCCATGAACCCGAGTTGACACAGCGCCCCGAAACAAGTTCGCCCGGGAACGGCTATCCGCTCCCGGGCGATCAACACCTTACCGTCGCGAGCGCCTAGTTCGGCACCGCAGCCTTCGGCGCCGGCTTGGCGGCGACCGCATTCGCGGTTTGGCCGTGCAGGAAGTCGTAGGCCGTATGCAGGGCCTTGTCGTCTTTCGCTTCCGGCGGGACATAGGATTGCGATCCGGTCTGCTCGGTGCCATCGGCTGCCTGGAGATGACCGCGCATCTGGGACTCCGCCATGGTGTCCATCCGGCCCTTCAGCTCGCTCGGCACGTCCTGGAGGATCTCGATGTCGGGCGCGATGCCCTGGGCCTGGATCGAGCGGCCCGAGGGCGTGTAGTAGCGCGCCGTGGTCAGCGCGAGCGCGCCGTTGCCGGTGCCGAGCGGAATGATGGTCTGCACCGAGCCCTTGCCGAACGAGCGCGTGCCGATCAGCGTGGCGCGCTTGTGGTCATGCAGCGCGCCGGCCACGATCTCCGAGGCTGAGGCGGAGCCGCCGTTGACGAGAACCACCAGCGGCTTGCCCTTGGTGAGGTCGCCACCATGCGCGGTGAAGCGCTGGGTCTCTTCCGGATTGCGGCCGCGGGTCGAGACGACCTCGCCACGCTGCAGGAACGCGCTCGACACCGACACGGCCTGGTCGAGCAATCCGCCCGGATTGTTGCGCAGGTCCATCACGTAGCCCACCAGCTTCTCCGGCGGAACGTCCTTGGAGATCGATGCGATCGCCTTCTTCAGGCCATCGGTGGTCTGCTCGTTGAACGAGGTGACGCGGATATAGCCGATATCCCCGTTCTCGACATGGAAACGCACGGGGCGCACATGGATGATCTCGCGCTTGATCGCGACGTCGAGCGGGGCGTCGGCGCCCTTGCGCATGATCGTGAGCTTGGTCTGGGTGTCGACCGGCCCCTTCATCTTGTTGACGGCCTGCTCGAGCGTCATGCCCTGCACGGCATCGCCGTCGATCTTGCTGATAAGGTCGCCCGACATGATGCCGGCCTTGGACGCCGGCGTGTCGTCGATCGGCGAGACGACCTTGACCAGCCCCTCCTCCATCGTGACCTCGATGCCGAGCCCGCCGAACTCGCCGGAGGTGGTCTCCTGCATCTCGGTCCAGGCCTTGTCGTTCATGTAGCGCGAGTGCGGATCGAGCGAGGTCACCATGCCGGTGATCGCGCCTTCGATCAGCTTGGCATTGTCGGGCTTCTCGACATAGCTCGCCTTCACCCGCTCGAACACTTCGCCGAACAAATTGAGCTTGGAATAGGCGTCATCCGCGCTCGCTGCCGCCCGTGCCGCCCATACGCCGCCGTGCGGACTGGCTGCCAAAAGGGTCAGACACGCTCCGGTGAGCGCGCCCAGTGGAAACAGCAGGGTTTTCCGCATGGATAGGCTGGCCTTCTTGCTTCGCGGTTCGGTGGGGCTGGGAGCCGCCATGCAAATGGCGATCCAGCCTGCTTCTCACAATACCATTCTGGTTTCTTCAAGGCCGGGATGCCACGCCGGCGGGTACACCGTAAAAATCGCTTCGTCCGGACCTAAACTTTCGGCAACGTTGCAGGACCCGGTTCGTGCACAGCGGGGGTCGGCCGGCCGGCCCACGCCTCGCAGCCATGCCATTTTAGGATGGTTTTGGCGCCCCGGACGGGTTAGGCGATGAGGGAAGGCTTCAAATTCTCGGGAGGATAAAAATGAACGAAGCACCCCGCATCCAACCGGACAGGAACGTCGAGCTCGGCGCAAGCACCGAGCCGTTCCAGAATCTGCATGAATTCATCCGGAAAGCCCGCGCCAACCTCAACCAGAATGCCTGGGATTATATCGTCGGCGCGGCCGAGACCGAGACCACGATGCGTCGCAACCGCATGGCGCTGGACGAGATCGCCTTCCGCCCGCGCGTGCTGCGCGATGTCCGCAAGGTCACCGGCTCGGTCGAGCAGTTCGGCCGCAAGATGCGGCTGCCGGTGGTGCTCGCCCCCGTCGGCGCGCTCGAGATCTTCGATCCGGATGGTGCAGCGAGCGTGGCACGCGCCTGCGGCACTTTCGGTGCGGCGCACATGCTCAGTTCCGTGTCCGAGCCCGGCCTCGAGAAGACCGCCGAAGCTGCGCCCGACGCGCTGCGCCTCTACCAGCTCTATGTGCGGGGCGACGACGCCTTCGTCGCCGACGTCGTCAGCCGGGCCGAGAAGAACGCCTACGCCGCCTTCTGCCTGACCGTCGACACCGCCCATTACAGCCGTCGTGAACGTGACATCGCCAAGCGCTACGTTCGCGAGAGCCGGCTGCGCGCCACCGGCGGCGATTACCAGAAGGGTCTGGAGTGGCGGACGGTGAAGATGATCAAGGACAAGTTCAAGATCCCGCTGATCCTCAAGGGCATCGCGACGCCAGAGGACGCGCTGATCGCGATCGATCACGGCGTCGAATGGATCTACGTCTCCAACCATGGCGGCCGTCAACTCGATCACGGTCGCGGCGCCATGCACGTACTGCCGGAGATCGTTGACGCCGTGAACGGCCGCGCCAAGATCATGGTCGATGGCGGCATCTGTCGCGGCACCGACATCGTCAAGGCGATCGCGGCGGGCGCCGACGTCGTCGGCATCGGCCGGCTGCAATGCTGGGCGCTGGCGGCGGCCGGCGAAGCCGGCGTGGCGCGCATGCTGGAGCTGCTCGAAGATGAAGTGCTGCGCTGCCTCGGCCTCCTGGGTGCGACCTCGTTCGCCGAGGTCAACAAATCCTGCCTGCACCAGGCGACCGCAACCAATGCGCCGAGTGTGTTCAGCGCGTTTCCGCTGTTCGACCACGAGCCGTATCGATACTGAGTGAAAGGATGCAGGTGAAATCGCTCTCTCCCGGAGCTGCGGATGCGCTCCTGTTCGATCTCGGCCGCGTGGTGCTCGATATCGATTTTTCCAAGGCGATCGCCTGCTGGGCGGGACATGCCGGCTGCAAGCCCGACGCCATCGTCGCGCGTTATGTGCGGGACAGCGAAGCCTATCGGTTGCACGAGATGGGGAAAATCAGCGATGAGGATTATTTCGCCTCATTGCGAGCCTCGCTCGGAATCGGCATTTCGGACGCGCAGTTCCTGGAAGGCTGGAACGCGATCTTCGCCGGCGAAATGCCTGAGATCTCCGAGCTGCTGCCGCGGGCAGCGAAGCAGATGCCGCTTTACGCTTTCTCCAACACCAACCGGCCGCACGTGGACCATTTCTCGAGGGAGTATGCCGACCTCCTCGGCCATTTCCGAGAGCTTTATTTGTCGTCCAGCATCGGCCTGCGCAAACCGGATGCGGAAGCCTTCGACCACGTCGTTGCGGCGATCGGCGTGCCCGCCGGGCGCATCGTGTTCTTCGACGATCTTGCTGAAAACATCGAGGGAGCGCGGGCGCGCGGCTTGACGGCGGTGCATGTGACCTCGCCGCGTGACGTCGGGAACGCGTTGAAGGCATTGGGCATCTGACGACGATCCGTCGGCGCGAAGCCCATGGAAGGTGCGCCCGACGGAACTAATTCGAAAGATTTTGGAACCAATCACTTTGTGCATTTTTATACAGAGTTCCCGGAACAGAATACCGTCTTCAGGAGTCTACAGCCCGTTGGGACTTCTACGAACGGGTGCATCACCGTGTTGGGCAAAAACTACCTCACTAGGCAGGCCTCTCTTCTCCTTGAATTCGCCAGGACAACTTCAGACTCGGACCTTTCCGCCAAGCTCGTGAGCAAGGCCGCCGACCTGAAATCCCAGGCCGATCCGCTGCCAGACAAAGACCAGGGGCCGAAGGCGCCCGACGTAACTCCCGGGCAGGCAGGGAGCTGATCGATGCAGGCCGGGGCGCTCGTCGCTCTCGTCTTGTCATGATTTTCGTCGCTTCCATGACCACTCTCCTGCCGATCTCTCACTTCCCTCGGATCATGCCGCGACACGTTTGATCCGCCTTCCGGAACAATGCGAAGCGGCGGGATGACTGCCCCGTTTTTGCCTCCGCGCCCGCGCTCGGCTAGAAGACTTGCGGAACATTCGCCCGAACGTGCCGAGCAGGAGTTTTCGCCGTGGCCTTGATGCCGGTTTCCGACGCGCTTGCCGCGGTGCTGGCGGGTGCAGAGCCGCTGCCGGAAGACATGATTTCCCTCGACGAGGCCTACCATCGCGTGCTCGCGCGTGACGTCGCCGCGCGACGCACGCAGCCGCCGCAGGCGATGTCCGCGATGGACGGCTACGCGGTGCGCGCGGCCGATGCCGCGACGATCGATTCGGAGCTCACCGTCATCGGCGAAGTCGCGGCGGGCCGGCCGTTCGCGGGGACGGTCGGCGCCGGCGAGGCCGTGCGGATCTTCACCGGCGGCGTCGTTCCCGCTGGCGCGGACGCCGTCGTGATCCAGGAGGACACGGTCGCCGCCAGCGAGCGTATCACGATCAAGGAAGCCGCGGTCGCCGGACGGCACATCCGCCGCGCCGGCGTCGATTTCCGCGAAGGCGACGTGCTCCTGCGCAAGGGAAGCCGTCTCACCGAGCGCGACCTCGCGCTCGCCGCCGGGATGAACCATCCGCACCTTGCCGTTTTCAGGCGACCGAAGGTCGCGATTCTCGCCACTGGCGACGAGCTGGTGATGCCGGGCACCACGCCCGGCCACGGCCAGATCGTCTATTCCAACGGCTACGCCCTGCACGCGCTCGCCCGCAGCGAGGGCGCCGAGACCATCGACCTCGGGATTGCCGCCGACACGCTGGAGGCGACCACCGCCGGCATCCGCCGCGCCCGCGAGAGCGGCGCCGACATCCTGATCACGACCGGCGGCGCATCGGTCGGCGACCACGATCTGGTCCAGCAGGCGCTGCGGGACGAAGGCATCGCGATGGCGTTCTGGAAGATCGCGATGCGGCCAGGCAAGCCGATGATGCACGGACGACTCGGCGCAATGGGTGTGATCGGCCTGCCGGGCAATCCCGTGTCGTCCTACGTGTGCGCTTTCCTGTTCATGGTGCCGCTGATTCGCGCCCTGTCGGGCCGTTCGGTGATTCACCATCGCCGTGAACGCGCCGTGCTCGGCCGCGACGTCGGCGCCAACGACCAGCGCGAGGACTATCTGCGGGCGCATCTGGAGGAGCGTGACGATGGCACACGCGTCGTTCTTCCCGTCAATCATCAGGACTCTTCGCTGCTTGCGAATCTCGCTGCAGCGCAGGTACTTCTCGTGCGCGCACCATTCGCGCCGAAGGCCGAAGCCGGCACGGCTTGCGAAGTGTTGCGGCTCCCCGTCTGAGCGCCCCCGCAACGCGCGTTCCGCGAAGTTCGCCCTGTTCACGGTAAATTAAGCAGTTGCGGAACATGTATCGAACATATAGTGTCCGTTCATGATTTGTTTCGAGCATGTAGCGGCTTATGGCCGAATTCTGCGTCTCGGAATCGGACGACATCAACCGGGGGACTTTGGTCGAGATGTTAACGCGCAAACAATACGAGCTTCTGCGGTTCATCAGTGAACGTCTGAAGGAAAGCGGCGTGCCGCCCTCCTTCGACGAGATGAAGGATGCGCTCGACCTGCGCTCGAAGTCGGGCATCCATCGCCTGATCACGGCGCTCGAGGAACGTGGCTTCATCCGACGCCTGCCCAACCGCGCCCGTGCGATTGAAGTCATCAAGCTGCCGGAGCTCCAGGCGGCCGCCGGCAGCCGCCGCGGCTTCACCCCGAGCGTCATCGAGGGCAATCTCGGCAAGGTGCGTGCGGGCTCCAGCCTGCCCGCGGACGAGGGCGAACGCCCCGTCGCGGTGCCGGTGATGGGCCGCATCGCGGCCGGCACGCCGATCGAGGCATTGCAGACCCGCAGCCATACCATCAGCGTACCGCCTGACATGCTCGGCTCGGGTGAGCATTACGCGCTCGAAGTACGCGGTGATTCCATGGTCGAGGCCGGCATCCTCGACGGCGACATGGCGCTGATCCAGCGCAACGAGAGCGCTGATACCGGCGACATCGTGGTGGCGCTGATCGACGACGAGGAAGCGACGCTGAAGCGCTTCCGCCGTCGCGGCGCCTCGATCGCGCTCGAGCCCGCCAACGCAGCCTATGAGGTCCGCATCCTGCCGCCCAACCGGGTGAAGATTCAGGGCAAGCTGATCGGGCTTTACCGGAAGTACTGATACCGGAAATGCTTCATACCGGAAGTGCTTGGCGCCTCGCGCGCTTCCGATCTGCAGCGCCGGTCAGAGATTGGATCGGATGATCGTCCGCTCCGGCTGGATAGTCGTTCTGGTTCTGCACAGACTATCCGGCCCCTCCTCCGGCGCTGGCTCCTCGCGACGCCGACGAAGCGGTACCGCTTCAAACAGCACCGCTTCGCGGCTCGAGCGTTCGAGGAAACAGCGACCAGCGGTCAAGTTCGACCGTTGCAGCCAAGCCGGCAATATTCGCGCATGCGCCTCCCGAATGCATCGCAAGGGGCTTTGTTCCTATTGAATTCGGGAAAGATAATGTGATCGCGGCCTGCAGAAACCAGCCGCAGATTTGCCCACAACCAAGCAGAGCGTTCGTGCTTCAACTCTGATAGAGGCCTGCGCCTCGATTGAGAGACGCGGGTTGCTATCCCAGCATGAGGAGCACCCGATGTGTGACTACAGCCTGCATGCCGTCGCGTCGCGCCCCGCCGAAGTCGGCGAGACGATCGTCACGACAAGCTTCCGCGGCACCTCGACGCGCGGCTTCGCCTCCGCAGCCGATCCGTCTGTTGCCGTCTGCCTGCTGCCGGGAACGGAGCTCGCCTTCGCCGACGACGTCCGCTACGACAATCGCTGGATCTGGACGCGCACCATCAATTCCCGCGTGGGCAAGTTCGGCAAGATCGATCCGCACGTTCCCGACCGCCATCATGACGCGATCGAATTCCCCGACGGCAAATACGTGCTGGTGACGCAGCTCGTCGAAGGCCAGCGAGCGACCGTGCTGCAACTGCCGGTGACTCAGTCGGTCACCGAGCGCGAGAACAAGGCGCAAATCATCGCCGACAGGCAGCCGACCGTCACGCACCTGCCGATCGGCTGACACAGCCGCCCTCCGGCTACGAGGTCGGAGGTCAGGATTGAATCGCCATCGCCGGCCGTGGCCGGCGAGAAGGTGTGGTTTGCGCCCGGCGAATCCGAGCGGATGCGCCAACCCACTGCATTGCTCCGCACCATCAGATCAATCGTCGGCCTGCAAGTCGGTCTCCGCCGGCGTTGCGTCCTTGATGCGGGGCGCGGTCGCCTTCGGCGCAAGGCTGCCGTCGAAATCACCCTCACCGGCGCCGGCCGGCAACCAGGGGCGGCTCGTGCCTCTCGCCCTTACCGTCTGAACCACAAAACCGTCACCACGCCGCGTCAGCGCCAGCGCGCTCTGGCTGGCGAGTCGCTGCCGATCGACCACCATCGCCGCGCAATCGGGCGGCGTGGGACGTGTCGTCACCACCAGCGCGGCCCGACTGCAATCGTCCGCGAGAGCGTCGACGCGCAGTGCCAGCGCGACCAGCCTCCCGTCGGCCAGTGGCGTCACGCAGCCGGATTCGTCACAGGACACGCCATCGGCCAGCGAGGCTCTGCCGGCATCGCGCGGATCGGCGTCGGCAGCGAGCCATTCCTTGAGCAGAAAGCTGTCCTTGTTGGTCCTGATCAGGTGCAGATATCCGTCCCTGCCCCGCACCGCGACGCTCGCGCCATCCCCGGCAATCAGGATGTCGGGCTGCCGCGCCGACAGTCCCCAGAGGATCGCTGCCAGCAGCACCAGGGCGCCGGACCAGCGCAGCGGCGTGCGCAACAAGCCCAGCACGATGATTCCCAGGCTCGCCGCGATCAGCGGCGCGATCCCGAACGCCGGGATGCGGCCGACCGCGCCCGGCAAGGCCGCGACCCAGCGGGAGACCGCGACCATCCACTCGATGCCGATCCCCATCAGCCACCAGAACACGCTGTCCAGCCCGAACGGCGCAGCAAGCAGCCCCAACAGTCCCGCCGGCATCACCAGCGCCGAGACCACCGGCATCGCGCCGAGATTGGCGAGCACGCCGAACGGCGTGACACGGTGGAAATGGAACGCGGCATAGGGCGTAGTCGCAAGTCCCGCAATCAGCGAGGCCATGAACAGCATCGCGATCTCGCGCCCACCCCACATCGCAATGCGCGCGGTCGCCGAATGGTCCGGCGAGGCAAACAAATTGGGCATGCCGATCTGCACCAGCGCCACCAGCCCCAGCGTTGCCGCAAACGACATCTGAAAACTCGGATGCACCAGCGCTTCCGGCGCGACCGCCAGCACGATCAGCGCGGCGACAGCCAACGTGCGGAAGGTGATGGCACGGCGATCGACCATCACCGCGATCAGCACCACCGCCGTCATGAAGAACGACCTTTGCGTTGCGACCTCCGCGCCCGACAGCAGCAGGTAGAACGCGGCGGCGACCAGCGCGGCGGCGGCCGACCATTTCTTGATGGCGAAGCCGGCCGCCAGTCCCGGAACCAAAGCGAGCAGCGCGCGCACCGCGAAGAACACGACACCGGCCACGACGGCCATGTGATAACCGGAGATCGAGAGCACGTGGCCGAGGCCGGAGATGAACATCGCATCGTTGACGGGCGTGGTGATCGCATCGCGTCGCCCGGTGAGCAGCGCAGTCGCGATCGCCCGGTTGTCGCCGTCGAGCGTCGCCCGGATGCGGGCATCGATCGCATCGCGCAAGCCTTGCATGAAGGCCGCATAACGCAGCCGCCAACCGGCGGTCTCAGGGGGCGCCGCCACCGTGATGGCGCCCATTGCGAAGCCGGAGGCGCCGATGCCCTGGAAGAACATGTCGCGCGAAAAGTCGTAACTGCCGGGCCGCACCGGCGCGAGCGGCGGCATCAGCCGCGCCTTGAGCTGAACGAAGCTGCCGACCTCCGGCGCGGTGCCCTTGCGGACCGACAGGCGCACGCGCTCGAGCCTGACGTCGCTACGCTGCGCCTCCATCGCGGTGACGCGCAGCACGAAACGATCTGTGCGCTCGCGGATGTCGCGGGCCTCGACGAAGCCCGACAACGACACCGAATAGAGCGCCTTTGCCAGCACCGGGTGAGCGATGCGCGCCGTCTTCCAGGTCGCGACGGCAAAGCCGGCCGCGACCGCCGCGATCATGATGGCCGGGGCGAACAGCCGGCTCCGCCGCAACAGAGCCGCGCCGAGCAGGAGCGCGATGGCGGTCGTGGCAACGACCCACAGCACCGGCTCATGATCTGCGGAGAAATAAAGCGCGATGCCGCAGCCAAACGCCACGGGCACCCACGGCAACAACCGCCCGGCGCCAGCCTCGGCGCGTAGCCACACGCGGAGGGTCTCGGCCAGCGATGTCCAGAGGTCGAGGCCTGCAGGCGCAAGGCCGCTGGCAGACGCGGTGCGGCCCCCGGGCCACGTCCCCGCGATCCCCTGCGACCGTACCGTCCGGCCCGGCTCCGCCATTCCCTGCACTCGATAATACGCAACGAAGCGAGAAGCTACCGGAACGTGCAGGCGGGCGGATAGCGGTACGGATCAGGAACGAAAGGGCGCGACCGCTACTTTTCCTCTTCCATCGTCACCGCGACATCCGCCTTGGCCGACAGCCGGACCTTGTTGCCCTCGATGTCGGCGACGAGGCCCTTGTCGATGAAGTGATGATGTCCCTTGTGGCTGCCCTCGCCGCTGTCCTTCTTGGTCAGCTTGATGCGATTGCCTTCGACCTTGTCGACGGTGCCGATGTGGACGCCATCGGCGCCGATGACTTCCATATGCTCTGCGATGTTCTGCATGGTGGGTTCCTTGTTGGACCCACCCCAACGCGCGGGATGCAAGTTCGTTCTCTCACGAGAATGACGAAGCCGTGTGCCCGACTGGTCAGATCAGCGGCGCCTGCGACGAAGCATGGTGATTGACGATCTTCCAGTCGCCGTCCTCGCGAATGATGACCCAGCTCATCTTGACCGAGAAATTGGGACGTTCGCCGGCGAGATCGAACGAGATGGTTGCAGCCATGTTGATCAGATCAGGACCTGCCCTCGCCGCATTCACTTCGGAGAACACCGCGCTCGGTTTGCGCCAGCGTGGCAGGCCATTGAAATAGTCTGCGACGCCGTCCCTGCCCTGGTAGAGCTTCGGGTTGGAGCCGAAGAAGAAGGCATTCTTCGAATACAGAGACGAGAGGGCAGCGGCGTCGAGCATGGCGAAGCCGGCGCGCCATTTCGCGATGATGGCGGAAACGATGGCGTCGGCTTCGTCGCTCATTGTGGTCTCGCAGCTCATTTCAGCCTTTAGCCACTTCCTTCGCGAACGTGTCGCGCAGGCCGATGGTCCTGGAAAATACCGGTCTGCCGGGGGTCGAGTCCTTGTCGCGCACGAAATAGCCCTGGCGCTCGAACTGCATCGGCTCGGTCGAATTGCTTTTCGCAACCGACGCCTCGACGCAGGCATCAGCGAGAATTTCCAGCGACTGCGGATTGAGGTCGGCGGCGAAGTTCGAGGCGTCCGGGCTCGGACTGGCAAACAGCTGGTTGTAGACGCGGATTTCCGCGGGCACGGATGTTGCCGCCGACAGCCAGTGCATTGTGGCCTTGACCTTGCGGCCGTCGGGCGCGTTACCGCCCTTGGTCGCGGGATCGTAGGTGCAACGCAATTCCACCACTTCGCCGGCATCGTTCTTGATCACGCCGGTGCACTTGACGAAATAGGCGTAGCGCAGCCGCACCTCGTTGCCCGGCGACAGACGAAAGAACTTTTTCGGCGGGTTCTCCATGAAATCGTCCTGCTCGATATAGAGCTCACGGCCGAACGTGATCTTCCGGGTTCCGGCGGAGGGATCGTCCGGATGATTGATCGCCTCGAGCTCCTCGGTCTGCCCTTCCGGATAATTCTCGATCACGACCTTGAGCGGCTTCAGCACCGCCATGCGCCGCTGCGATGTCCGGTTCAGCTCCTCGCGAATGCAGAACTCGAGCATGCCGACGTCGACGACGCTGTTGGCCTTCGCCACGCCGATGCGCTTGACGAATTCGCGAAGGGCGGCCGGCGGCACGCCGCGGCGGCGCATCCCCGCCATGGTCGGCATGCGCGGATCGTCCCAGCCCGCGACATGGCCCTCGCGGACGAGCTGGGTCAGCACGCGCTTGGACAGCAGCGTGTAGGTCAGGTTCAGCCGCGCGAATTCGTACTGATGCGGTTTCGACGGCACCGGCAGCTTCTCGATGAACCACTCATAGAGCGGCCGGTGATCCTCGAACTCCAGCGTGCAGATCGAGTGCGTGATGCCCTCGATCGCATCCGACTGGCCGTGGGCATAGTCGTAGCTCGGATAGATGCTCCACTTGGTCCCGGTGCGCGGATGGTGCGCATGCAGGATGCGGTACAGCACGGGGTCGCGCAGATTGATGTTGCCCGCACCCATGTCGATCTTGGCCCGCAGCACGCGCGCGCCGTTCGGGAATTCGCCCGCCTTCATGCGTCGGAAGAGATCGAGATTTTCATCCACGCTGCGATCGCGGAACGGCGAGTTCTTGCCGGGCTCGGTCAGCGTGCCGCGCGCAAGACGAATCTCCTCCTGGGTCTGGTCGTCCACATAGGCGAGCCCGTCGCGGATCAGCTGCTCCGCCCATTCGTAGAGGCGGTCGAAATAGTCCGAGGCGAAGAACAGGTTCTTGCCCCAGTCGAAGCCGAGCCAGCGCACGTCGGCCTGGATGGAATCGATATATTCCTGCTCTTCCTTGACCGGGTTGGTGTCGTCGAAGCGCAGATGGCAGCGGCCCGGAAACTCCTGGGCGATGCCGAAATTGAGCGCGATCGACTTGGCGTGGCCGATATGCAGGTAACCGTTCGGCTCCGGCGGGAACCGGGTCACGATCTCCTTGTATTTGGCCTGCTCGAGGTCGGCCTGGATGATGTCACGAATGAAATCGCGCCCAACCTCGTTCGCCACCGGTTCTGTCATTACGAAAATCCTGTAGGGAAATCAGCGGCCCTTCTGCCAAATTCGGGACGCTGAGCCAAGGGCTTAAGCAAGGCCTTAAGCCGTCCGCTGCCGGGCTTTAGTTATGCACCGGTCCTGTTATATACCACCGCCTCCAATGCATAGGCCTTGCCAAGAATGACCTCTCCCGTCGTCACCCGCTTCGCTCCCTCGCCGACCGGCTTCCTCCATATCGGGGGCGCGCGCACGGCCCTGTTCAACTGGCTCTATGCGAAGAAGCACGGCGGCAAGATGCTGCTCCGGATCGAGGACACCGACCGGGAGCGCTCCACCGAGGCCGCGATCGGCGCCATCCTCGACGGCCTGAAATGGCTGGAGCTCGGCTGGGATGGCGATGTCATCTACCAGTTCAGCCGCGCCGCCCGCCACCGCGAGGTCGCCGAGCAGCTGCTCGCCGACGGTAAGGCCTATCGCTGCTACGCCACCGCCGAGGAGCTGACCGCGATGCGCGAGAAGGCGCGCGCAGAGGGGCGTACCCGCCTCTATGACGGTCTGTGGCGCGACCGCGATCCGGCGACGGCCCCAACCGACGTGAAGCCCACCATCCGGCTCCGCGCGCCGCAGACCGGCGAGACCGTGATCGACGATCAGGTCCAGGGCCGCGTGGTCTGGCAGAACGAGAATCTCGACGACCTCGTCCTGCTGCGCGGCGATGGCAACCCGACCTACATGCTCGCCGTGGTGGTCGACGACCACGACATGGGTGTCACCCATGTCATCCGCGGCGACGACCATCTGATCAACGCGGCCCGCCAAAAGCAGATCTACGACGCGATGGGCTGGACGCTGCCGAGCATGTCCCACATCCCCCTGATCCACGGCCCGGACGGTTCGAAGCTCTCCAAGAGGCACGGCGCGCTTGGCGTCGATGCCTACCGCGCCATGGGATACCTCCCGGCCGCGCTCCGCAATTATCTCGTCCGGCTCGGCTGGAGCCACGGCGACCAGGAGATCTTCTCCACCGAGGAGATGATCGCCGCCTTCGACCTCGCCAGCGTCGGCCGCGCAGCAGCGCGCTTCGACTTCGCCAAGCTGGAAAACCTCAACGGCCACTACATCCGCAATGCCGACGATCAATCACTCGTGAAGATGTTCGAGGACGTGCTGGACCACGTCGTGCCCAGCCGCGACGAGCTTAAGGCCAAGTTAAACGACACCACGCGCGCGCAGCTCCTGAAGGCCATGCCGGCCCTGAAGGAGCGCGCCAAGACGCTGATCGAGCTGATCGACGGCGCCTATTTCATCTTCGCCGATCGGCCGCTGGAGCTTGATCCGAAGGCGGCAGCGCTGCTGACGCCTGAGAACCGCAAGCTGATTGGCCAACTTCATTCCGCGCTGGAGAAAGTCGAGACTTGGAGCGCGGCCAATGCGGAAGCCGCGCTGCGCGCCTTTGCCGAGGAAAATAGTCTCAAGCTCGGTGCGGTCGCCCAGCCGCTGCGGGCGGCGCTGACCGGGCGGACGACCTCGCCCGGCATATTCGAGGTCTTGGACGTCCTCGGACGCCAGGAAAGCCTGGGCCGGCTCAAAGATCAGGCCAAGGAGTAGGCCGAGGACCGAGCCGAGGACCGGCCAAGGACTAGGCTACGACGTAAGTCGACCATGCGCGGCGCCATCTTGCAGCGCACACAGCAATAATATACCCATCTCAGCCGTACCTTCTGGAACATCCGGCCTGCCCCGCGATATCTCATCGGGGCCTCCGGGTCCGGCCCGTTTCACCATACATCGGGGACCTCTGATGGACGCAAAACCAAGCAATAAGACCGCCACACTGACGGTCGGAAACAAGAATTTCGATCTTCCGATCCACAGCGGCAGCGTCGGGCCCGACGTCATCGATATCGGCAAGCTCTACGGCCAGTCCGGCCTGTTCACCTACGACCCGGGCTTCACCTCGACCGCGAGCTGCCAGTCCAAGATCACCTATATCGACGGTGACGCGGGCGTGCTGGAATACCGCGGCTATCCGATCGAGCAGCTCGCCGAGAACGGCGACTTCCTGGAGACCTGCTATCTGCTGCTGTTCGGGGAGCTTCCCACCGCCGCGCAGAAGAAGGATTTCGACGACCGCGTGATCCATCACACGATGGTGCACGAGCAGATGGCCCGCTTCTTCCAGGGCTTCCGCCGCGACGCCCATCCGATGGCGATCATGGTGGCGGCTGTCGGCGCGCTCGCCGCGTTCTATCACGACTCGACCGACATCAACGATCCGAAGCAGCGCATGATCGCCTCCATGCGCATGATCGCCAAGATCCCGACCTTGGCCGCGATGGCCTACAAATACACGGTCGGCCAGCCCTTCGTGTATCCGAAAAACTCGCTGAAGTTCGCCGAGAACTTCCTGCACATGTGCTTCGCCGTGCCGTGCGAGGACTACAAGATCAACCCGGTGCTTGCGGATGCACTGGACAAGATCTTCATCCTGCACGCCGACCACGAGCAGAACGCCTCGACCTCGACCGTGCGTATCGCCGGCTCCTCCGGCGCCAACCCGTTCGCCTGCATCGCCGCCGGCATCGCCTGCCTGTGGGGCCCGGCGCATGGCGGCGCCAACGAAGCCGCGCTCGCGATGCTCGCCGAGATCGGCTCGGTCGACAAGATCCCCGAGTTCATCGCCAAGGTGAAAGACAAGAACTCCGAAGTCCGCCTGATGGGCTTCGGTCACCGCGTCTACAAGAACTACGATCCGCGCGCCAAGATCATGCAGAAGATGTGTCACGCCGTGCTCAAGGAGACCGGCCATGGCGACGATCCGATGCTGAAGGTGGCGCTCGAGCTCGAGAAGATCGCGCTCAGCGACCAGTACTTCATCGACCGCAAGCTCTACCCGAACGTCGACTTCTATTCGGGCATCACGCTGAAGGCGATGGGCTTCCCGGTCTCGATGTTCACCGTGCTGTTCGCGGTCGCCCGCACCGTCGGCTGGATCAGCCAGTGGAGCGAGATGATCGAGGATCCGCAGCAGAAGATCGGCCGTCCGCGCCAGCTCTACACCGGCGTTACCAAGCGCGACTACGTCGCGATCAACAACCGGAAGTAAGGTCGAGCCATCACGGCTTTCGAAGCGGCGCCATCTCCCGATGGCGCCGTTTTTGTTTTGCGCCGACACAATCTTGCTGCCGCGCACAACAACAAGTCGGCGCAATGCGTCGGCCGGCGCTTGACGTCGAAACGCTTCGCGCGCAAATTCTTACTCTAAGTAAGAATGACGACAGGGATGGAAATGCCGGAGCAGCCGAGAAGTCGGCGGCAGACGCGTGCTGCCATTTTGACTCATCTGCTTCAGTCGGGCGGGTCGTTTCGTCCGCCGCTGGCCAAGGCCGTGCGCCTGTCGGAAGCGAGCCTGTCGCGCATCCTGTTCGACCTGAAGGCCGAAGGCCTGATCGAGGAAGTGCGGCGCCCTGCCCCTTATGTCGGCGGCCCGACTGGCCTCGTGTCGCTTGATGGGACGGTGGCGCTTGCGGCTTTCGAGCTGACCACCCAGCGGCTCAGCGTCGGCGTCGGGGGCCTGTCGGGCGAACTGCACGACACCGGGGATGTGCCGCTGCCGAAGACGCCGACGGTCGCAACGGTCGGCCAGGCGTTTCGCGAGGCGATGACATTGCTGCGCGACTGGACGCGGCGCCGGCACATCCCCCTCGCGCAGATCGGCGTCTCAATTCCGGGCCTCGGCCGCTCGAGCGCATCAAGCAATCCGATCATTCCTTGCGACATCGGGCGTATCAGCGAGATGTTCGGCGCGAATTTTGCCGGCGTGCCGGTCGAGTTCACCAATTCGGTCGTCGCGCACGCCATTTTTCACCGTTGCCGCACGGAGCATTATCCATTCAGCGGCGCGCATCTCTTCGTCTTCGTCGGTCAGGGCGTCGCAGGCACCTGGATGGATGATCCGATGGAGGACGATGCCCTCCAGCCGGTCGAGCTCGGCCACATGGTGTTCGGAGCCGACGGTCCAATTTGCCGCTGTGGTCATCATGGCTGCGTCGAGGCCTATACGTCGCTTCCGGCCCTGGCCGAGCTTCTTGGCGTCGCGGAAGCCGAGCTGCTTCAACCCGGCAGCGAATGGGTGACCGCGATACCGCTCTCGTCGCGTGTGCGGCAGGAATTGCGCCGGCGGCTGTTCCGGCTTGGCCTTGCGATCGGCAACACGCTGAACGTGAAGCCATGCAAGGGCGTCGCGATCAGCGGCTGGCCATCGCTTCTCGCCGACGACGATCGCAGCGCGCTCGTCGAGGGGATCGACGCCTGTCTGTTGGGCGGGCGCAAGCACGCGCAAGTGTCGCTCGCTTTCGTGCCGCCGTCGAATGGCAACGATCCGCGGGCGGCGCTGGCATTCGCGGCTTTCTGCCTCGCTTGCCGCGGCGGCATGCCGGCCGCATCAATCGAGGCCGCCTGAGATACCTGATGCCGCGCGGCTCTCGCGCGAAAGAGTTCACACCGGGAGGAAACTGCCATGCCGATCACGACAACAAGGCGCCAACTGCTCGCCGGATCCGCGGCTGCGCTCGCACTGCCGGCCTTTGCGCGAGCGCAAGGCGCGATCAAGCCGCGTCTTACTGCGATCTCGCAATGGTCCGCGGGCAGCGATGGGGCTGCCATCACGGCGCTCGGCAAGAAATTCGAGGAGAAAGGCGGGGTTTGGCAGCACTCGCCCGTCCCCGGCTTCACCACCGAGATGATGAACAAGCTGCGTGCCCAGATCATGGCTGGCGATCCACCGGCCTGTTCGCAGCTCAAAGGTCCCGAGATCGCGGCTTGGTCCAAGATTGCCCCGACCGTCGATCTCGATGCCGTCGTCGCTGCCGCCGGCTACGAAAAGGTTATCGCTCCGGACCTTGCAAAATTGCACAAGCCGGGGGGCAAGTGGATTGCGCTGCCTTTGCAGATCTACAGCACCAACATGCTGTTTCTCTCCAAACGCGCGATGGACAAGGCCAAGGCCGACAAGATCCCCGTCACATGGGCCGAGTTCAACGACCTCGCCGAGAAGATGAAAGCAGGCGGCGTCCCCTATCCCATCGCCAACGGTGGCACCCGCCCGGACGACGGCCAAAAATTCGAAGCCGCTTTGGCAGGCATCAGTCCCACTGCATACCGCGCAGCCCTCATGAATCTGGACAAGAAGGCCCTGGAGGGTCCCGAAATAAAGGCTGCCTTCGTCCAGGTGCGCAAGATTGCCGACTGGATGGACCCCAACGTCGGCGCCCAGCACTTTTCGACCAACCTGAAGCGTTTCGTCGACGGCGACATGGGCATGATGATCATGGGCGGGTGGGCGCAGGGCGTGTTGCGCAACGCGGGTTTCAAGTTCGAGGACTTCATCATCGCCCCGGGCCCGAGCGACAATAGCAAGCCTGTCTTCCTGCTGAATGCCGATGCCTTCATATTCTGGCAGCGCAAGGAGCCCGACCTGCAAGCCGGTCAGAAGCTGATGGCCCAGCTCGTCATGGATCCAGCGATCCAGACCATGTATTCGCAGATCACGGGATCGATCCCCGTGCGCACCGATGTCGATCTGTCCGGCGAAGGCTGGTCGGACGGGCAACGGCGGACCGCAGCAGCCCTGAAAGACGCGATCGCCAGCAATCAGGCCGTCCTCAGTCTCGCGCACAACATGGCGCAGGAAAACGGGATGACCGCAGCGATCATCGACGTGATCACGGAGTACGTGAAAAACAAGACGATCAAGCCCGAGCAAGCGGTCACTCGCCTTGCCGAGGCCGTCGAGGGCGCACGTTGACCATCGCTATCCCGACAACACCGGGCCGGCCGGCAGCCCCTGACTGGGTACGCCGGCTGCCCGAATATTTGACGATCTGGGTGCCGCTGCTGTTTTCCGCCGCGCACCTCATTGCGTTCTCGCTCTGGACGATCTGGATATCATTCACGCCGTCCACTCTGGTCCCGATCTCGGGCTGGGTCGGTTTACGCAACTATTCTTCGGTTGCAGCATCGCGGAACTGGCAGATTGCCTTGGACAATCTGTTGCTGTTTGGCAGCGGCTTCGTGTTGCTGAGTCTGGCGGCCGGTCTCATCCTTGCGATCCTGCTCGATCAGCGCATTCGCGGCGAGAACCTGCTGCGGTCCATCTTCCTCTATCCTCTGGCGGTGTCATTCGTGGTCACCGGCACGGTCTGGAGTTGGCTGCTCAATCCTGGCCTCGGGATCCAGAAGCTGGTCCGCGACCTCGGCTGGAGCTCCTTCCGGTTCGACTGGCTGATCGACCGCGACATGGCCATTTGGACCATTGTCATCGCTGCGATCTGGCAATCCTCCGGTTTCGCCATGGCGCTGTTCCTCGCCGGCCTCCGCTCCGTCGACGCCGACCTGATCAAGGCGGCGCAGATCGACGGCGCCGGACCGATCCGAATGTACCGGCGCGTCATCCTGCCGACCCTTTGGCCGATCACCATCACCGTCATCGTCATCCAGCTGCAGTTCGCGATTTCGACCTTCGACCTCGTCCGCGCGCTCACCAATGGTGGGCCTGGGATCGCCACCCAGCTGCCAGCCCTCGTCGTCTACGACCTGATGTTCCAGCGCAGCCTGCTCGGACGCGGAGCGGCGGCGGCAGTGCTGATGTTGCTCATTCTTCTCGCGGTTTTGCTGCCCTATGCAGCGTGGCGTTATGTCCAGCGGCGGCGTGCGATCCATGCGTGAGCGAACCCTCGCGCCAGGCCGGATTCTGATCTATCTCGTCGTCTCGCTGATCGCTGCAGCATGGCTCGCGCCATTGGCTGTTGTCGTGCTGAACTCGCTCCGCACCAACGAGGAGATCGCGCAGGCCTCGATGATCGGCTGGCCGAAGCAATGGGCATGGAGCAACTACGCCGCCGCCTGGAGCGGTTTCTGCGTCGCCGAGACCTGCGCCGGCATCCGGCCGTACATGCTGAACTCCGCGCTGGTCACGATCCCTGCGACGATTTTCTCGACCCTGCTCGGTGCTGTCGCCGGTTACGCCGTGTCGCTCTGGCGTTTTCGCGGCGATAGCTGGATCTACGGCATCGTGACTCTTGGGCTCTTCCTTCCCCAGCAGATGCGCTTGCTTCCCTGGACCATCGTGTTGCGCGATACGGGCCTCATGAACACGCTGACGGGGCTGGTCGTGATCCACACGATCCAGGGGCTCTCCTTTACCGTCTTGTTCTGCCGAAACTACTACACTGCCATCCCGCAGGATTTGATAAGAGCTGCGCGCATCGATGGCGCAGGCTTCTTTCGTATTTTCTGGCGCATCATCCTGCCGCTCTCGCCGCCGATTCTGGTCGTCACCGTGATCTGGCAGTTCACGCATATCTGGAACGAATTTCTCTACGGCGTGACATTCACGACAGGTCAGCAGCAGCCGGTCACCGCCGCGCTGATCGCGCTATCCGCCGCGGTCGCCGACATCCCGCAGCATGGCGTGCAAAGCGCGGCGGTGATGATCGCCGCCTTGCCGACCCTGCTGATCTATCTGATCGGCGGCAAATATTTCGTGCGCGGCCTCACCGCCGGCGCCGTGAAATGATCGGATTGTCATGGCAGCACTAAGCATTCGCTCCCTGTCCAAGCGCTACGCCAATCTGGAGGTGCTGAAGGGCATCGATCTCGACATCGAGAGCGGTGAATTCACTGTGCTCGTCGGACCATCCGGCTGCGGCAAGTCCACGCTGCTCAACATCATCGCCGGGCTCGACCTCCCGAGTGCAGGCACCGTGGAAATCGGCGGGCGTATCGTCAACGACGTTCCGCCGAAGGACCGCGACATCGCCATGGTGTTCCAGTCCTACGCGCTCTATCCGTCGATGACGGTGCGCCAGAACATCACCTTCGGCATGGAATGCCGCCACGTACCAAAGGCGGAGCAGGAGAAAGCCCTGGCGAATGTGGCCAGGCTGCTCCAGATCGAGCCGCTGCTCGGCCGCAAGCCGTCGCAGCTCTCCGGCGGCCAGCGTCAGCGTGTGGCGATGGGCCGGGCGCTGGTGCGCGATCCCCTGCTCTTCCTGTTCGACGAGCCGCTCTCCAATCTCGACGCCAAGCTGCGCGTCGAGATGCGGATGGAGATCAAGCGCCTGCATCAGCGCATCGGCGCCACCATCGTCTATGTCACCCACGACCAGATCGAGGCGATGACGATGGCGACGCGCATTGCTGTGATGCACCGGGGCGTGGTGCAGCAGTTTGCCGACCCTGACACCGTGTATCGCTATCCCGCCAATCTGTTCGTGGCCCGTTTCATGGGCTCGCCGCCGATGAACACGATGCCGGCACGGCTAGAGGCCGATGCCGGCGGGCCGGTGGTCGTGATCGGCGCGGGACGGCCGGACGAGGTCCACCTCCGCCTTGGCCAATACGACGCGGCGGCCCCCTTCGTCGGCCGTGACGTGGTGATCGGGATCAGGCCGGAATGCATCGCCGAGGGCAGCCGGGTGTTCTCCGCCGATCCGCCCGTCGTCGTCAACGCGCCGGTGGAGATGGTCGAGCCGACGGGGGCCGAAACGATCGTGCTGCTGCGGCTTGGGGGCGAGCCTGCGCTGGCGCGCATCACGCCGGACATCCGCCCCACACCGGGCGCCGCCGCCCCGTTTGCGCTCGACACGCGCCGCATCTGCCTGTTCGACCCCGAGACGGAGCGACTGATCGCATGACAAGAACGAGCTATGCCGGTCTTAGGGATCGCGTGGTGTTGATCACCGGTGGCGCCAGCGGCATCGGTGCCGCCTTCGTGCGGGCGTTCGCGGCGCAAGGGGCGCGCGTCGCGTTCCTGGATCTCGATGAAGCAGCCGGCCAGGCGCTCGTCGCGGAAGTGAAGGCGGCGACCGGAACTGTACCCCTGTACGTGCCCTGCGACCTCCTCGACATCGACGCCTTGCGCGGCGCCATGGCGCAGGTGCACAGATCGCTTGGCGATGCCGCGGTTCTCGTCAACAACGCCGCCAATGATCAGCGTCAGGTGCTGGCCGAGGTGACCCCGGCCGAGTTCGACTGGATGATCGGCGTCAACCTCAAGCACGTCTTCTTTGCCGCGCAAGCGGTGGTGCCGCAGATGCAGGCGCGCGGCGGCGGTTCGATCATCAACATGTCATCGATTGCCTGGATGCGCGGCGCGCCGGGGCTGCCGGTCTACGCCGCTGCGAAGGCCGCCATCGTCGGCTTCACCAACTCCCTGGCCCGGTCGCTCGGGCCCGACCGCATCCGCGTCAACGCGATCGCGCCGGGGATGGTGATCACGGAGCGCCAGCGCCAGCTGTGGTATCCGGACGACCATGCGATCGCCGAGCTGCGCACGCGTCAGGCTATTCCCGACGCGGTGACGCCCGATGACATCGCCAACATGGCGCTGTTCCTCGCTTCCGATGAGAGCCAGCGCGTCACGCGGCAGTGTTTTCAGGTCGACGCGGGTCTCGGCTAGAGCCTGTACTCACAAACCCGAGTTGCCTCGTAGAGGTCCACTCCGCATCCGAGAGCAGTCGCGTTGGCGTACCTCACCCTGGGTCCGAGTTGGGGCCAGAAGGCGACCTCCCCGATGAACTGGACTACTCGGTCCTTGGCTGCGAAGCCCAATCGACCGAATGCCGCCCTGGCCGCTGCGGCAGGATAGCGACGAGCAAGACGATTGCAGCGAGAAGGACCACGGAAGCTAAAGGACGACTCAGGGCGAGCCCGCCATGGCTGACTGGCTTGTCCAGAAAATCTCCAACGGTGGCCCCCAGAGGACGCGTGAGAATGAAGGCCGCCCAGAATAGAAAAACCCGCGATACCCTGGTCCAGTAGTACAGCGCCGCAAGCACCAAAAGTCCCGCACCAAACAGTAGAGCGCCTCCATCGTATCCCAGCCCGGAGTCGTCAGCGACCCAATCTCCGAGAGCGGTACCCAAGGTTTGCGAAAACGTAATGGTGATCCAATAGAATAGTTCGGTCTTTGGGGACGTTACCGTGTCGACATTCACCGAGCCCAAGGTCGTGTACCATGCAGCAAGGGAACAAAGCACACAGGCCAGCAAGATGGATGAGCCTCCCACATAACCAATCCCCAATGAACGATCAAAAAAATCCGCCAACGCGGTACCCACGGTGGTGGAAGCAACGATGGCCAGCCAGTAGACCCAAGGATTGAACTTCGGCGTCGAAATCTGAGCAATGACTGCGGCAACGAAAATGGCCAGAAAGATAGCCGTTCCGATCAGATATCCGCCGTTTTGGGCGTTCTGATCTGCGTGCAGCCAGCTCATGGTCACCGCGTCGCCGCCCGTTTCGCCCAGCGTGGTGGCTAAGATTTTGATTATCCAGAAGCCGAACGTGACGGCAGGTACTTTGCTGATAATATCATCTGCGCTCTGGGGCCTCATTGACCCACTCCTCAATACCTCGGTTGCCGGTGCGGACTGGCCAGCAAACCAAACGCTGCAAGCACCTGAAGGTGCCACTCAAAAATTCAGCCGGTGAACCGCTGGAGGACCGCTTTGGGTCCACAAGCCGCCGATCCCGCTTCAGGAGGCTTCCGCTTTGCGCTGGCAAGCCGACGCTTGGGAGTACACGTCCTAGCTAACCCGCCTGCCCTTGCGCATGGTCGCCAGCACGATATCCGCTGCGAGCACGCTCGGCGACGTGTTGCCGGTCGACATGATCGCATCGAGCTGGGCGAACGCTTCCACCTGCTGCCGGCGCAGCGGTGAATCGGTCAGCAGCTCCGACAGCACAGGCGCCAGCTTCTCCGGCGTGCAGTCTTCCTGCAGGAACTCCGGGATGACATCCTTGCCGATCACGAGATTGGCGAGGATCACCGAGGAGACGCGGATCGCGCGGCGCAGGATGAAGGCTTCGATCGCGCCGACGCGATAGGCCGTCACCATCGGGATGCCCGATAGCGCGAGCTCCAGCGTCACCGTGCCGGATTTTGCCAGTGCCGCGCGCGCGATGCGGAAGGCGGCGCGCTTCTCGTTCTCGCCGACCACGATTTGAGGCTTGACCGGCCAGCTCGCGATGCCTTCGCAGATGGTGGCTTCGAGATGCGGCATGGTCGGCAGCATCAGCTCGAACGTGCGGCCCTCCGTCTGCAATCGGCCGAGCGTGGCGCCGAACACATCGAGATGGTGCCTGATCTCGCTGCGGCGGCTGCCGGGCAACACCAGCAAGACCGGCGCCTCGCCGTCGCGGCGCGCCTGCTCCTCCGCGTTCGGCCGCAGCGAGGGCAATTGCTCGATCAGGGGATGGCCGACATAGCTGCATGGCGGGCCGCCGAGCTTGCGATATTCCTCCGGCTCGAACGGCAACAGGCCGAGCACATGGTCGACATAGCCGAGCATGGTCCGCGCTCGCCCCGGCCGCCAGGCCCAGAGCTGCGGCGAGACGTAGTCGACGATCGGGATCGCCGGATTGCGCGTCCGCACGCGGCGGGCGACACGGTGGGTGAAGTCGGGGCTGTCGATGATGACGAGCGCGTCCGGCGCGGCTTCGGTCACGGCCTCCGCGGTCTCGCGGATCAGCCGCAGGATCTTCGGCAATTGCTGCACGACCGCGGCGAAGCCCACGATCGAAAGCTGCTCGATCGGAAACAGCGTCTCGAGGCCCTGGCGCGCCATGGTGTGGCCGCCGACGCCCACGAACTGCACGCCGTCGCCGAGGCGCTGGCGCAGCACCTTCATCAAGGCGCTGCCAAGCCGGTCGCCGGATTCCTCCGTGGCGATCAGGAAGATCTTGCGCTTGGGATCGCGGCCTTGCATCACGCCGGCAGGCCGATGACGAAGAGATATTTGGCGTCGGCGAGCGCGATCATCGCCTCCGGCTCGGCGGCGATGGTGTTGCCGGCAACGACGGCGATCCCAGCCAGCCCTGCGGCGGCGACGCCCTCGAGGGTGCGCGGGCCGATCGTCGGCAGGTCGAAGCGCAGATCCTGCCCGCTCTTTGGGACCTTCACCAGCACGCCCCGCCCGGTGGCCGCGCGGATGCGACCCTCTTCGCGCAGCCGTGCCACGCGCGCGAGCAGCGCATCGGTGCCCTCGATGTCCTCGACCGCCACCACATGGCCGTCGATCACGACCGCAGCCTGGCCGATGTCGAACGGACCGAGCGCGGTCAGCACCGCGCGTCCGCGCTCGATGTCGGTCTTGCCGGTGTCGCTCGGCCAGGCGCGGCTGATGCAGCCCTCGGGCATTAAGAGGTCGGGCGCGACATCCTTGATGCCGACCATGCGAAAGCCGCCCTGCTCGAGAATGCGCCCGACGCCGGACAACAAATGGTCGTCGCCGCCGCGGAAGGCGCGGATGACATGGCCGAGCAGCCGAAGCGTCGTGAAGTCGACCCGGACCTCCGAGAGCGAAGGCCTCACCAGCGTGCCGATGAAGATCAGGTCGCGGCAGCCCTCCTCGCGAAACAGCCGCATGGCGCGGCCGAGCTGGCCGACCGAGATCCAGCGATGACGGAATTTCTCCACCCGTGCCGGATCGCAGGCTCCCCGAAGCGGAAACAACACCGGCGTGATGCCGCGGGCGGCGAGCGAGTCGGCGACAGCGAACGGCATCGCACCGCCGCCAGCGACCACGCCGACCGGCGATGAAATCTCCGAAGCCGCCGATGTCATGCCTGCGGCCATCCCATCATCACTTCGCGATGGCGGGAAGACAGAGCGGGCGCTTGCCCTTGCCGATGAAGTCGAGAATTTCGCCGATCGCCGGATCTTCACCGGCGAGCGGCCGCGCCGCCTCCAGGCGTTCGGCAAAGGTCGCGGGGCCATGGAAGAGCTTCTGATAGAACGCGCGCACGGTCGCAAGCCGCTGCTTGGTGAACTTGCGCCGCTTCATGCCGATCAGGTTGAGGCCTTCGAGCACGGCATATTGGCCGTTGACGAGGCCGAACGGAATGACGTCGTCGCGCACGCCGCACACGCCGCCGACCATAACTTGCGGGCCGATGCGGGTGAACTGGTGCACCGCGGACAGACCGCCGATGAAGACGAAATCACCGATCTCGCAGTGACCGCCGAGCGTGGCCGAGGTCGCGAAGATCACGTCGTTGCCGACATGGCAGTCATGGCCGACATGGCTGCAATTCATGAAATAGTTGCGGTCGCCGACCTCTGTGATGCCACCGCCTGCGACCGTGCCGGCGTTCATGGTCACGGACTCGCGGATCGTGCAGCCCGAACCGATCTTGAGCTTCGTCAATTCGCCACGATAGCTGAGCGATTGCGGCGGCGTGCCGAGCGAGGCGAACGGATAGATGGTACAATCGTCACCGATCGTGGTCTGCGCGGTGATATGCACATGTCCGATCAGCTTGCAGTTACTGCCGATCACGACATGCGGGCCGATGATGCAGAAGGGGCCGATCTCGGTGCCCTCGCCGATCACGGCGCCGTCCGCGATCCGTGCGGTGGGATCAATCTTACTCATCAAGCAATCTGACTCATCAAGAAGGTCTGATTAGGTGTTGAAGTCGCTCGGTTTTCCGCTGGTTAGCGCGACTATGCCCGATCTGTCCAGTGACGTATGATCTCTCCGTGTTTCAAGGGCCGGGTGAAGCAGTCTTCCCGGCTCATCAACAAGTTCATGCGGAGCTTCAGGTATCGTGGTCAGGGCCCTGGCACTTCTCCTCGCACAGCTCGTGACCGCGCCGATCGTGTCCGAGACGATCGAGACCGCCGAACACCGCCCCATCGACCTCGCGACATTCGAATGCCGCGACATCAGCCGCAGCACGGTGCTCCAACGGGTCTGCTACGACCGTGCGCAGCAGGGCCTCGTCGTAGCAGTGAACGGCGCTTACGATCGCTATTGCGGCGTGCCGGTCGACACCGTCGAGCGCCTGCTGGGCGCGCCGTCCATGGGACAGTTCTTCAACCAGAACATCAAGCGCGAGGTCAGCGGCGGACGCTACGCGTGTCCTGCGCGCGAGCGTATCCAGAGAAGTTGATCCCGCTCAGTCGGTCAGCATGGCGCCGACGTCGGCCTCCGCAACCACCTGGCCGTTGACCTTGGCGTCGCCGTGAAACCACCACATGGCCTTGCGGCGGCCGATTGAGCGCATGTGATATTCGATGGTATCGCCGGGCAGCACCGGCTTACGGAACTTGCACTTGTCGATGGTCAGGAAATACACCGCGCGCGGCTTCTCGGTGCCCTCGACCGACTTGATGCCGATCACACCCGCGGTCTGCGCCATCGCTTCGATCATCATGACGCCGGGATAGACCGGGCGATCGGGAAAGTGGCCCTGGAACGGCGGCTCGTTGAAGGTGACGTTCTTGATGCCGATGCCGCTGTAATCGGTGCGGATGTTGATCACGCGATCGATCAGCAGCATCGGAAAGCGGTGCGGGAGCGTTTGCAGGATCATGTTGATGTCCACAAGCTCGAACCTGACCGGTGCTTCGTCCGTCACTCCCGTTCCTCCTGCTTCGGATCGGCCTTGCTGTCGCGCGCCAGGCGCTCCACCGCCAAAATTTCCTTGAACCACTGCCTGGTCGGCTTGGCAAAAAAACCACCCCAGCGTCCGTTGGGAGGAACGTCGTCCTTGACGCCACTCATGGCAGTCACCTGAGCTCCATCCCCGATCTTGACGTGATTGTTGATGCCCACCTTCGCTCCCAGCGCCACGTTGTCGCCGAGGGTGAGGCTACCGGCAAGGCCGATCTGGGCGGCCAGCAGGCAGTGCCGGCCAATGGTCACATTGTGGCCGATCTGGACCTGATTGTCGATTTTGGTCCCCTCGCCGATCACCGTGTCGCGCAAGGAGCCCCGATCAATGGTGGTGCCGGCGCCGACCTCCACATTGTTCTGGATCAGCACGCGGCCGGTCTGGGGCACCTTCAGATGCCCCTCGGGGCCGAAGAAGATGAAGCCGTAGCCATCCTGGCCGATCGAGCAGCCGGGGTGGATCAGGACGTCGTTGCCGATCAGCGCGCACTGGATGGCGGTGCGTGCGCCGACATTGCAGTCCCGGCCGATCTTGACGCCGGGGCCGATCACGGCCCCCACACCGATCACCGTGCCGCTGCCGATCTCCACGTCAGGGCCGATCACGGCCAGGGGATCTACGATCACGCCGTCCTCGAGCCTGGCCGTGGGATCGATGATGGCCGACGGCGCGATGCCCTCATTGCCGGTCCAGGATTGCGGCCGGAGCGCGTCGCCATGCCACTCCCGCGCGATCCTGACGAACGCGCGGAACGGCTGTGGCGCCCGCAGCACGGCGACGTGCGCGGGCACCCGAGCCTCGAAGCGTGGGCTCACCAGGCAAGCACCGGCCTTGGTCGCCTTGAGCTCATCGGCATATTTGAGATTGTCGAAGAACGACAGGTGCATCGGGCCGGCTTCGCCGAGCGAAGCAAGGCCCCTGATGATTTGGCCGCCCCTGGCGGGATCGACCAACTCCGCCTTGGTCAGCGTGGCTATGTCAGCCAGCGCTGAGGCGGGCGGTTGTGTGAAGAAGGTCGGCTGCGCCATTCCACCCCGTCGCGGTCCGGCTTCGGCATGAAGCGGCCAAGCCGCATCATGCCTCATCTCCTGGATTGGCACGATCCCTTTCGGAAACCGGCTCCGGTGGTCCGGATCGTGCCGTGCTGTTCGAATTAGAACGAGGTGCCGCCGCCGAACCGGAACTCCTGGGTACGGTCGCTCTTGCCCTTGGTCAGCGGCACGGCGTAGTCGAAGCGCAGCGGACCGAACGGCGAGGCCCAGATCAAGCCGACACCGACCGACGAGCGGACGACATTGCCGTTGTCATACACCAAGCCGGTGCAGGTTCCGGCCGAGTTTGGATTGACGGTTGACGGCGTGCAGGTCGAATTCCTGGTCGTGGTCATTTCGTTGGTCACCGACCACGTCGTCGGGCCCTGATAGTCGAACAGTCCGCCGGCGTCGGCGTAGACGGCGCCCTTCAGACCGACTTCCTTCGGCAGGAACCAGAACGGCATCTGCAATTCGAGCGAAGCACCCCAATATTTGGTGCCGCCAAGCGCGTCCTGAGTACCGAAGGGATTCAGATCGCGCGGTCCGATGCCGTTCGGGGCAAAGCCGCGGACGAGGTTCGGGCCCATCTGGAAATGATCGAGCATGCGCAAATCGCTGCCCATCTTGTTCAGCATGCCGCCCTGGATGCGAGCGAGGCCGACGATATCGGACACCAGCGGAGTGTAATACTTCGCGTCGACCACAGTCTTCAGGTAGGAGACGTCGCCGCCGACGCCGGCGAAGTCCTGCCGGAAATCGACCAGCAGACCGTCGGTGGGGTTCTTGTTGTTGTCGAGCGTGTTGTAGGTCAGCGTGTAGCCGAGCGCCGAGGTCAGGGTCTTGCCGTTGGCAAGCTCCTTGCGCACCGGCAGCGAAGCTTCGCCGTCGCTGTAGCAGCCGAGGCCGTTGGTCGAGCTCAGGTCGATGCCGTTTGCATTGGCATAGGCCGGGCTCGGGTTGAACGCCGCGGAAGCGGGATTGTTGTTACAGTTCGACAGGTAGGACGGCAGCGTGATTTCCTGCCGATAGATCGAGTAGCGCACCTGCAGCGACAGATCTTCACGCAGGGAGAAACCGAGGCGTGGCGAGAAGCCGAGCGTCTTGGTGCCGTAGGAGATGTAACTGTTGGACTTCTGCTCACGCTGATAGAGGTCGAGACCCAGCGCGACACGGTAGTCGAGCAAATAGGGTTCGACGAACGACAGCGAATAGCCGCGGGCGTACTGACCATAGGTCACCGAGGCCTTGGCGAACAGGCCGCGGCCGAGCAAATTGCGTTCGGAGACCGAGACTTCGGCCAGCGCGCCGTCGGTGGTGGAGTAACCACCCGAAACCGAGAAATCGCCGGTCGATTTCTCTTCCATGTCCACGAGCAGGATCACGCGGTCGCTCGACGAGCCGGGCTCGGTCGTGATCTTCACGCTCTTGAAATAGTCGAGGTTCTTCAAGCGGCGCTCGGCACGGTCGACCAGCGCGCGATTGTAGGCATCGCCCTCGGAGACGTCGAACTCGCGACGAATCACGTAGTCGCGCGTGCGGGTGTTGCCGCGCAAGTTGATGCGCTCGATATAGGTGCGCGGACCCTCATCGATGTTGAACACGACCGATACGGTATGCGCCTCGAAGTTGCGGTCGCCGCCGGGACGGACTACGGCGAAGGCATAACCGCGCCGCGAGGCTTCGATCTGCATCTCCTCGACCGACTTCTCGACCGATTCGACGTTGTAGAGCGAGCCGACATTGACGCGCGAATAGTTGCGCATCGAGCTGGGATCGAAGTTCGGAATGCTGGAGCGGAAGTCGATTGAGCCGACCCGGTATTGCGAGCCTTCCTCGATCTTGAAGGTAACGTTGAAGCCCTTCTTCTCCGGATCGTATTCGGTGAGCGCGGCCACGACCTGGACGTCGGCGAAACCGTTCTTGAGATAGAAGCGGCGGATCAGGTCGCGGTCGGCCTCGACCCGATCGGGATCGTAGACGTCGCCGCTGCCGAGGAAGCTCAGCAGGTTCGTTTCGTGCGTCTTGATGACGTCGCGAAGGCGGTAGGACGAGAATGCGCTGTTGCCGACGAACTCGATCGACTTGACGCCGGTCTTGGCGCCCTCCTCGACCGTGAAGACGAGATCGACGCGGTTGTTCGGCTGCTCGATGACTTCAGGCGTGACGCGAACGTCGTAGCGGCCGGAACGGCGATAGATTTCAGCGATTCGCAGCGTGTCGGACTGCACCATGGCGCGGGAGAAGGTGCCGCGCGCCTTGGACTGGATTTCAAGGGTGAGCTGCTCGTCCTTGATCTTCTTGTTACCCTCGAAGGCAATGCGGCCGATCACCGGGTTTTCCACCACGGAGACGACGATCTGGCCACCGGCACCGCGGTTGATCCTGACGTCCTGGAACAGGCCGGTCTCGATCAACGCCTTGAGGCCGTCGGCGATGGCGCCTTGATCCAGACGACCGCCGGGACCCGGCTTGAAGTAGGAGCGGATCGTCTCCAACTCGACCCGGCGATTTCCCTCGACGGAAATCGACTGCACGGTCTGAGCAAGCGCAGACGAAGACACAAAGGCAGCCCCAACCGGGGCAAGCACCGGCGCGCCGAACATGATCAGGGTTGCGAGCAAGCCCCCCCGGAGTCGCAGTCCAAACTTCATTGCGCAACGCGCCCTTATCATTCCGTACCAGACCCAACCCCAACGCCGGTCTGGAGATTCCCCAAGTTCAAGCCGCTTGTAGACAATTTCACCGACGCCGCAAACGGTCGAGCGCGCCGTAATTTCATTTTCATTCCAAGACGTTGCCCAAGAGCAACGCCCGGGCAACGCCACAAAAAAGCCCCTATCAAGATGCGGCCATTCGCAGGATGTCGTTGTAGGTCGCAAACACCATCAACATCAGCACCAAGCCAAGCCCGATTCGGAACCCCATCTCCTGAGTCCGCTCGGATAGCGGCCGACCACGGGCAACCTCCGCCGCATAGAACATAAGGTGACCGCCATCGAGCAGCGGGATCGGGAACAGATTCAGCAGGCCGATCGACACCGAGAGCACCGCGCAGAGGTTGATCACGAACTGGAACCCGGCGCTGGCCGCCTGCCCCGACATCTTGGCAATGCCAAGCACGCCGCTGACCTCATTCGGATTGCCGTTCCCGACGAACAACGAGCCCAGGAACTTGAAGGTGCTGGTGATGATGAACCAGACCTGCTCCACCCCGATCTTGAGCGCTTCGCCGACGCCGACAGGCGACGTGGAGGTCTCCCCGGCCTGAGACTTGTGTTCGACGCCGAGCACGCCGAGACGGTGGCTGTTGCCGAAGGGATCCTTGCGCTCGAGCAGTGCCGGCGTCGCTGTCAGCGACACGATGGCACCGTCGCGCTTGACCTGGAAGGCAAGCGGCGAACCAGCATTCATCGCAACCATACGCTGCATGTCGGCAAAGCTTTCGATCGGCTTGCCGTCGATCTGGACGACGACGTCACCGATCTTGAAGCCGGCTGCCGCCGCAGCGCCGTCGGCGACGACACCGTCGACGCGCGCGATCGTGCTCGGCTTGCCGTAATACAGCGCCATGCCGGCGAAGATCAGCGCGCCCAGGATGAAATTGGCGATCGGTCCGGCGGCAACGATGGCGGCGCGCGGGCCGACCTTCTTGTGATGGAAGCTGCCGGCGCGCTCCTCGGCCGTCATGGCCGCGAGCTTCTCGGACGATGGTGTCGAAGCCTCGCTCTCGTCGCCGAAGAACTTGACATAGCCGCCGAGCGGGATCGCCGAGATCTTCCAGCGAGTGCCATGGCGGTCGTTGAAACCGACCAGCTCAGGTCCGAAACCGAGCGAAAAAGTTAATACGCGAACGCCCGCCCAGCGCGCGACCAGGAAATGGCCGAGCTCATGGAAGAACACGACGATGGTCAGGACGAACAGGAAGGGAACCGCGTAGCCGAGGAGCCCATGGCTCAACGTATTGAAACTATGGACGAAAAAGTCGATCATCGAATTCCCTCATCCAGCGCCGCAAGGCCCTGGCCCCGAACCATCTAGGATGCCTTTAAGGCAATTTGAGGCAATAGGGCGGCAGCCCTATTTCGCGCAACATGGTCAACAGCGATTGCATCGTCCGCCGACGTCAGCGGGGCCTGGTTCCCGCTGCGGATCCAGTCGTCCAGCGTCGCTTCCACCAGCCGTGCAATCGCGCCGAACCGGATCTTGCCGGCGATGAAGGCGGCGACCGCGACCTCGTTGGCGGCGTTGTAGACGGTGGTCGCCCCCTTCCCGGTCCGGAGCGAATCGAAGGCCAGGCGCAGCCCGGGGAAGCGCTCGAAATCCGGCGCCTCGAATGTCAGCTGGCCGATCTTGGCCAGATCGAGCTTGGCCGCCGGCCCCTTGATGCGGTCGGGCCAGCCGAGGCAATGCGCGATCGGCGTGCGCATGTCGGGTGCGCCGAGCTGAGCGACGACCGAGCGATCGGAGAACTCGACCATGCCGTGGATGATCGATTGCGGATGAACGAGGACGTCGATCTCGTCGGGCGAGAGCGCGAACAAATAGGAAGCCTCGATCACCTCGAGCCCCTTGTTCATCATCGAGGCGGAATCGATCGTGATCTTCTGGCCCATGCTCCAGTTCGGATGCTTCAGGGCTTGCTCGAGTGTCGCCTGCTCGATGTCGGCGGGCTTCCAGGTGCGGAACGGGCCGCCGGAGGCCGTGATGATGACACGGACGAGCTCGTCGCGGTTGCCCGAGGCGAGCGCCTGGAACAGCGCATTGTGCTCCGAATCCGCAGGCAGGATGCAGGCGCCGGCTTTCGCCGCGCGCTGCATGAAGAAATCGCCGGCGCAGACGAGACATTCCTTGTTGGCGAGCGCGACATGCGCGCCGCGATCGACCGCCGCCAGTGCCGGCTTCAGTCCGGCCGCGCCACTCACGGCGGCCATCACCCAATCGGCCGGACGCGCGCCGGCCTCGATCACCGCGCTTTCGCCGGCGCCGCATTCGGTGCCGGTGCCCGCGAGCGCAGCCTTGAGCTCGGCAAATTTTGAGGTGTCGGCGATCGCGACGAAGCGCGCTGAAAACTCCTTCGCGAGCTTTGCCAGCGCCTCGACATTGCTGTTCGCCGTCAGCGCCTCGACACGGTAGCGCTCGGGAGAGGCGCGCAGCAGATCCATCGTGCTGTCGCCGATTGAGCCGGTGGCGCCGAGAACCGTGACGCTGCGGATGGTCGACGCCGCAGCCTTGTTGTTACGCAATGGAACCGCGCTCATATATTCACCAAACCATAAGACCGCTTCCGGCGCTATGCACACCATGGCGGAGGAAGCCGATAATCCATGCCACCAGGATGGCGGCGACAAAACCGTCCAGACGGTCCAATAGCCCGCCGTGGCCGGGAATTAAGTGACTGGAATCCTTGACACCGAAGCGCCGCTTGACCGCGGATTCGAACAGATCGCCGCAGGCCGACACGACCGAGAGGACCGCGGCGACGAGCATCAATGGAGCCATCTTTCCGATCCCGCAAGCGGCAAAGCCGGCCGCGACCAAAAGGCTCGCGGCAAAGCCGCCGAGCGCCCCCGACCAGGTCTTCTTCGGGCTCACGCGTGGCCACAGTTTCGGTCCGCCGATGCCGCGGCCGGCGAAATAGCCGCCGATATCGGTCGCCCACACCACGAGCAGCACGAACATCAGCGCGGCGAAGCCGTTCACGAGATCCTTCCGCAGCAGGATCGAGGCGAGTAGCGCCGCCGACGCATAGGCGAATCCGGAGGCCGCCCAGACGAACTTGCCCCGCGCGATCACCGTCACGACCGCGCCGCCAATCACGCCGGTGATGATTGCGGTCTTCAGCGCGCCGAAGGCAACGCACAAGCCCATCGTGGCGATGACGATCGTCCCCGTCCCGGTCAGCGCGGTCGAGCCTGCGCCCACCACCATCAGCCATTCCGCGAACAGTCCGATCGACACCAGGGTGACGAGCAGCGCCCACAGCCAGCCGCCGGCATAAGCCAGCGCAATGGCGAGCGGCGCCAGCACCAGCGCCGCGAGGATTCGCATCACGAGATTGCTGGGGGCAGGCTGAGAACCGGCCGGTGCGGAGTCGGGCTCGCTCACGAGGCGGTTTTCGCGACCAGGCCGCCGAAACGGCGCTCGCGCCTGGCGAATTCGGCGATTGCGCCTTCCAGGGCCGCCTTGTCGAAATCGGGCCAGTGAATCGGCACGAAGACGAGCTCGCTATAGGCGGCCTGCCACATCAGGAAGTTGGACAGGCGCTGCTCGCCACTGGTGCGGATGATGAGATCGGGATCGGGAATGTCGGGCGCGTCGAGATGCGCCCCCAATGTCTCGGCATCGATCGTGTCAGGACTGCGCCGGCCCTCGGCGACTTCGCGCGCGAGCTTCTGCGCCGCCTTCGCGATCTCCTGCCGGGAGCCGTAATTGAAGGCGACGACGAGCGTGAGGCGCGTGTTATCGCGCGTCAGTTCCTCCGCCTCGTTGAGAAGTGCGCAGATGTCGCCCTCCAGCCCGTCCCGCTCGCCGATGATGCGTACCTTGACGCCGTCGCGATGCAGGCTCGCCAGATCGTTGCGGATGAAGCGGCGCAACAGGCCGAACAGATCGCCGATCTCGCTCGCCGGACGCGACCAGTTTTCCGAGCTGAAGGAGAAGATGGTGAGATAGCGGATGCCAAGTTCATGCGACGCGCGAACCACGCGGCGCAGGGCCTCCACGCCGCGGCGATGGCCTTCCGCCCGTGGCAAGCCGCGCGCGGCCGCCCAACGTCCGTTGCCATCCATGATGATGGCGACATGCGCAGGCGCATCGGACCGATCTGGTCCTTCCGTTGCGGGCGCGGCGGCGTTGGACATGAGGCTGCCTTAAAGCATGATCCGGACCCGAAGGGCCGCGTTAGCGCAAAGTGCGAAACGGTTTTCCGAAAAGATCATGCACGAACAATAACCTAAAGCGCGATCCACCGCGCTTTAGACGGTAAGGATTTCTTTTTCCTTGGCGGCCAGCAACTGGTCGATCTCGGAGATCGTGCCGTCGGTCGCCTTCTGCACCTCGTCGGCGTGGCGCTTCTGATCGTCCTCGGACATCTCGTGATTCTTCTCGAGCTTCTTGAGAACGTCGAGACCATCGCGGCGGACATGGCGCGCGGCGACCTTGGCGGCTTCCGCGTATTTGTGCGCGACCTTGACGAGCTCCTTGCGACGCTCCTCGTTGAGCTCGGGGATGCGCAGGCGCAGCACCTGGCCTTCGGTCGCCGGCGACAGGCCGAGATTGGAATCGACGATCGCCTTCTCCACCGCCTTGACCATCGACTTGTCCCAGACCTGCACCGAGATCAGGCGCGGCTCCGGCACGCTGACGGTGGCAAGCTGGTTCAGCGGCATGTGGCTGCCATAGGCGTCGACCTGCACCGGATCGAGCATCGAGGCGGAGGCGCGACCAGTGCGCAGGCCGCCAAGTTCGTGCTTGAGCGACTGGATCGCGCCCTGCATGCGGCGCTTGACTTCGTTGAGATCGAAATTATCCGTGGCCATCACGTTTCTCCTTCAAAATCCCGCCGACCTCTCCGCACCCCTTCTCTCAGGGTGCAACGACAAGCCGTCAGCCGGCGACAATGGTTCCGTGGCCGCCGCCACGCAGTACAGCGCCGATCGAACCCGGCTCCGCGATCGAGAACACGATGATAGGCAGCGACGTCTCGCGGGCAAGGGCGAAGGCGGTCGCATCCATCACCTTGTAGCCGCCCTCGATCGCCTGCGAATGCGTCAGCCGGTCGAATCGCGTGGCCGTCGGGTCCTTCTTCGGGTCGGCCGAGTAGACGCCGTCGACATTGGTCGCCTTCAGCACCGCCTGGGCGCCGATCTCGGCGGCGCGCAGCACTGCGGTCGTGTCGGTGGTGAAGAACGGATTACCGGTTCCGCCGCCGAGCAACACGATCCGGCCCTCGGCGAGGTATTTGTGCGCCGCGGTGCGGGTGAACAGCTCGGAAATCTCCGGCATGACGAAGGCCGACAGCGTGCGCGCAGGCGCGCCCTTGCGCTCGATCGTGGCTTCGAGCGCGAGGCAGTTCATCATCGTGGCGAGCATGCCCATGGTGTCGCCGGTCGGGCGCGACACACCGCGCGAGGAGACCTCGACGCCGCGAAAGAGGTTGCCGCCGCCAATCACGACGGCGACTTCGGTACCGAGATGGCGGGCTGCGATCAGATCGTCGGCGACCCGGTCGATGGTCGGTTGATCGATGCCAAAACCCTGCGGTCCCGCGAGATATTCGCCGGACAGCTTGATCACGACGCGACGATAGACCGGATCAGTCATGAGCACTTTCCTTGTCCGGCCGCCGCTTCCGGCGGCACGCCGGAAGGAACGTTCCGGCGCTTACTTCTTGCCGCTGGCCGCCGCGACCTCGGCCGCGAAGTCGCTTTCCTGCTTCTCGATTCCCTCACCGAGAGCATAGCGCACAAAGCCCGCGATCTTCACCGCGCCGCCGACCTTGCCTTCGGCTTCCTTCACCGCCTGCGCCACCGACTTGCCGGTGTCGTGGATGAAGGCCTGCTCCAGCAGGCAAACTTCCTTGTAATAGGTCTTCAGGCCGGACTCGACGATCTTCTCGATCACGTTCTCAGGCTTGCCCTGCTGGCGATATTTGTCGGCGAGCACGTCCTTCTCGCGCTTGACGACCGCCGGATCGAGACCGGACGGATCCAGCGCCAGGGGGTTGGCGGCCGCGACATGCATCGCGATCTGGCGACCAAGCGTTGCGAGCTCGTCGGCCTTGCCGGGCGATTCCAGTGCCACGATCACGCCCATCTTGCCGGCGCCCTCGACGACCGCGCCATGGACGTAGCTCGACACCACGCCCTGGCTGACCTCAAGCGAAGCGGCGCGGCGCAGCGTCATGTTCTCGCCGATGGTGGCGATCGCGTCATTGATCGCAGTTTCGATCGTGACGTCGCCGACCTTGGCGGCCTTGATCTTCTCGACATCGGCGCCGGCGTTGAATGCGACCTGCGCGATCATCTTGACGAGGCCCTGAAACTGGCCGTTGCGCGCGACGAAATCGGTCTCGGAATTGACCTCGACCACGACGCCCTTGTTGCCCTTGGTGAGCGCGCCGATCAGACCCTCGGCGGCGACGCGGCCCGACTTCTTGGCGGCCTTCGACAGGCCCTTCTTGCGCAGCCAATCCTGCGCCGCTTCCATGTTGCCGTCGTTTTCGGTCAGCGCGGCCTTGCAGTCCATCATGCCTGCGCCGGTCGACTCGCGCAGGTCCTTGACCATCGCAGCTGTGATCGTTGCCATCGTTCAAAATCCTTTTTGCCTGCCGGTTTACCGCGGCGCGGCCAGATCGCCTCGCCGCGGTCCATCTCAGGAATTCGCGTCAACTGAAATGGTGGCCGGAACTTGTCCGGCCAACCCATCGCTCTTTTTGACTATTCCGCTTCCGCGGTCAGCGCCTTGGCCTTGGCCACCCAGGCGTCCGCGCGGCTCGGCAGGCCGACTTCTTCGCCGATCTTGTGCGCGGTGTCGTGATCAAGCTCGGCCAGCTGCCAGAAGTGGAAGATGCCGAGGTCGTTGAACTTCTTCTCGATCGCGCCCGACACGCCCGGGAGCTTCTTGAGGTCGTCGGAGGTACCGCGCGGACCGGCGAGGCCCTGGAAGCCGCTCGTGGCGGCGGGCAGCTCTTCTGCGACCGGCCGAACCGAAGCGCCGACGTCGATTCCGGAATCGCCCTGGGCGCGCGAAATGCCGTCAATGGCTGCGCGCGCGATCAGATCGCAATAGAGCGCGATCGCGCGGCCGGCGTCGTCATTTCCCGGCACCACATAGGTGATGCCCTTCGGATCCGAATTGGTGTCGACGATCGCCGCGACCGGGATGTTGAGCCGCTGGGCTTCCTGGATCGCGATGTCTTCCTTGTTGGTGTCGATCACGAAGATCAGGTCGGGCAGACCGCCCATGTCCTTGATGCCGCCGAGCGAGCGGTCGAGCTTGTCGCGCTCGCGCTGAAGCGTCAGGCGCTCCTTCTTGGTGTAGGAGGAGGCATCGCCGCCGGCGAGCACGTCGTCGAGATGACGCAGGCGCTTGATCGAGCCCGAGATCGTCTTCCAGTTGGTCAGCGTGCCGCCGAGCCAGCGCGAATTGACGAAGTACTGAGCGCAGCGCTTGGCCGCGTCGGCAACGCCGTCCTGCGCCTGGCGCTTGGTGCCGACGAAGAGGATGCGGCCGCCCTTGGCGACGGTGTCGCTGACCGCCTGCAAGGCGTTGTGCAGCAACGGCACGGTCTGCGCGAGGTCGACGATGTGGATGTTGTTGCGGGCGCCGAAAATGAACGGCGCCATTTTCGGATTCCAGCGGTGAGACTGGTGACCAAAGTGCACGCCGGCTTCGAGGAGCTGACGCATAGTGAAATCGGGTAGTGCCATCGTTCTAGTTCTCCGGTTGGTTCCTCCGGAAGCGTGTGAGCAGGACAGAGCGTTGTCGCCCCGGCTGCCACCGGACGGCCTTGTGAGCCATGCTTCCGTGTGAGATGGCGCGGTGTATAGCGCGATTTCGACCAGAAGCAAGGAAATAAGGGCCTTTCGGGGCGGCTTTCGCCCGCGAGAGCCCCCCTTCCGTAAAGACCACGCTGCGGCCTAGCCCCTGCTTAGCATCTGGGCTGGTTCGGCGGGCACTTCTTTGCCGCCGGCGGCGGAGCCGGAGGACGCGGTGGGGGCGCTGCCGGGCGCGGCGGCGGCGGTGGCGCGACCGCCACCCGGGGCGGCGGAGGTGGCGCCGGCCGGGCGACCGGCGGCGGCGGCGCGGGTCGTGCCATTGGCGGCGGCGCCGGCCGAGCGACCGCCACGGGCGGAGCCACCCGTGCCGGTGGCGGCGGCGCAATACGCGGCGGAGGCGGAGGCGTCGGCCGGGCCACGGCCTGAGGCCGCGGTGGTGGTGCCGACGGCCGGGTAGCCTGGGCGGGAGCAGCGGTCGGCTGATGCTGCGGCCGGATCGGCTCCCGCGCGGCCGCAGGCGGCGGCGTGACCGGTCGTCCAACTGCGCCGGGAGGCGTGCGGGCAGCCGGCGGCGAACCAGCCGGCTCGCGGGTCGCGGACTTGCCATGGTCCCCGGGGCCGGTCCCGGGCGGAGCCTGTGCCACCGGCGGCTTCGGCGGTTGGCCGGGCACACCGGCCGGGTTTGTCGCCGTGGGCGCAGTCACCGGCGCCGTGGCGGTCGGCGCACCGGGATGGGCTGCCGGCGTGGTGCCGGGAGCAGCAGTTGTCGGCGCTCCCGCAGGCCTTCCCGCAGGCGTTCCCGAATGGGTCGGCGGCGGTGTGCCGGGTGCAGTGGCCGTCGGCAATCCGGGTTTGCCGCCCGGCAGTGGCCCCGCTCCCGCTGGCGGTACGGGCGGACCGCCATGGGTGCCGGGAACCGGGAGCGTATTGGCTTGGGGCAGCTTGGCCGGTGGCGTCGCAGGTGGAGTGGCAGGGGGTGTAGCAAGTGGTGGAGCAGGTGGCGTCCCGGTTGGGACGACCTTGGCCGGCGTCGCCGGAGGCATTCCTGGCCTCGTCGTCGGCTGCATCGTCGCGCTCGGCGGCATCGGCGCCTTGCCCTGCTGAATCAGGGCGGCGCGCTGCACGGCCGCCTGCGGCATGGCTGGACCAGCCGGATTGGTGCGCCCGGGAATGGCCGGCGTGAGATTGCCCGGTCCGGCACCCGCACCCGCCGGCGGTGCCGGCGGCTGGTTGATCACCGTGTTGATGACCGTCCTATTATGGATGTTCTGATAGATGATGTTGTTGGGCGGCGGTGCGACATAGACCGGCGGCCTGACGAACACAGGAATCGGCACGAACATCGGCTGGGGCAGCACGAACAGGCCGATCACCGGCATCGGCGGCGACAGCACGACGAAATCCGGTGGCGGCGGCGGCAGATAATAGACCGGCGGCGGCGGTGGCGGCGCGAAGCCAAAATCCGGATCGCTGAAATACAGCACGGGACGGTCGACATAGACCACCTCCTCCGGCGGCGGTGGCAGCACGTCGTAGTCGATCATCGCGAAGCTCGGCGGGGGCTCGGCCGGCGCGGTGAGAATCGCGAGGCGCCGGCGCGCATCAGCCGCATGCGGACCGCGCGGATAGCGACGCAGATACGACCAATAGGCTTCCGGCGTGTCGGTACGATAGGTCCGCCGCCAGGTGATGGCCTCGCGGCGCGCCGCGACGATCACCATCACGCGCTTCGACAGCGGGTCGCCGGGATAGGCGGTGAGAAACTCTTCGTAGGCAGGTAGCGTGTCGCGCGTGAGCGCGGCGGCATAGGCATCCTGCACGCCGAGATCGCGGATCGGCTTGTTGCGGATCGCGGCGACCTGGTCGGGCGTGGCCTGCGGCGGCGGCGCGTCGGGCCCACGCTCGAAGAACGAGAATTGCGCCGATATCTTCTGCTCGTTCCAGGGCACCTGCGCGCCCTTGCTGGCCTCGTTGACGCGCAGGCGAACGCGGTCGAACACTTCAGGCAGCGGCAGGCCGCCGGTGCGGATCATCTCCGCCAGCGACTGCGCATAGATGCCGTAAGGTCCGGGCTCCTCGGGCGCCACCGTGCCGGGCGCGGCGTTGAACGCGATCAGCATGTTGGCCTCGGGCTCGACCAGCGCAAGTCCGCTCGCGATCTGCTGGCCGCCCTCAACGAAGGGCTGCGCGCGCGCGGCGTCGAGCACGACGATGTTGGCCTTCAGCGGAACGGAGGCCAACTGGCGGAGATAGTCGCCGATGCGCAGGCCTTCGGTCGGAATGTCGGTGTCGCGGGTGATGTTGGAATCGACCGGGATGAAGTAGTTCTCACCGGCGAGCTGCACACCATAGCCGGCGAGATAGACCATCGCGACGGTGCCCGGGCCTGAGGCCTGCGCCTTCTGGATGAAATCGCGAAAGCTCTTGCGCAGCGTGTCGCCGTCGAGATCGCGGGCGCCGACGACGTCGAAGCCCGCCGCCTGCAGCGTCTGCGCGATCAGGCCGGCATCGTTTGCCGTCGTCGCCAGCGGCGACTTGGCATAGGCGCCGTTGCCGACCACGAGCGCGATACGCTTTTCCTGCTGCTGCGCACGCGCCGCATCCGGCGCGCCCGCGGCAAGGACCGCGATCGGCAGGAGAAGGCAAATGAAGGCTCTGAGCGTCCCACGCATGGCTTGCTTGCCCGTTCTGTTGTTGAGGTGCCGCGACGCATCAGACGCGCGGCCAGCTGAATGGCACTTGAACGAAAGACTTCCAAATAGCGAAGGCTTGGATTGAGGCGGTGGGATGGCCACCCCGCTCCGCCGTCAGCTCCGCGTAAGCGACGCGGCGACGCACCGGTTCAGCCCTGCGCGATCACATCCACCGTTCCTGTCGTGAGCCGATAGATGCCGCCGACGACCTTCAGCTTGCCCTGCTCCACGGCCGCATTGAGGATCGGCGTTGCCGACTTCAGCTTCGCGACGTTGTCGATGACGTTCTGCCGGATCGCCTTGTCGAGAACGTCCCCACCCTGCTGCATCGCAGTCTTGGCGGCCGGCGTGATCGCATCGACCAGCGAGGGAATATGGCCCGGCGGCGGCTTGTTGTCCTTGATCGCCTTCAGCGTCGCATCGACCGCGCCGCAAGCGTCATGGCCGAGCACGAGGATCAGCGGCGTATTCAGCACGGCCACCGCGTATTCCATGCTGGCAATGGTTTCGGTGCCGGCGAAATTTCCTGCGACGCGGCAAACGAACAGATCGCCTCGGCCGGTGTCGAAGGCATATTCCGGCGCGATGCGCGAATCGGCACAGCTCAGCACGGCCGCGAACGGATTCTGTCCGCCGACCAGCGCCTCGCGCTCGTGCTTGAAATCGTGCCGCCGCGACACGCCGTCGACATAGCGCGCATTGCCTTCCGTCAGGCGCTTCAATGATGCGTCGGGCGACAGCACGTTCTGCGGCTTGGGCGGCGCCTTGGTCTCTTTGGCGAACGCTCTGCCGGTCAGGGCGAGGCCGAGCGCGGAGGCGCCCAACAACATCGCGGATCGTCGCGACGGCGCGATCATCTCATGTGGGGATTCATTGCACTTGTCGCACATGTCACGTTCCCTCCCGGCGCGATGGACGAACGGCCTCACTGCGATCATAGCCGCAACAATGTGACGACACCACAAATGACGGTGCGGGCGGGGCCGAATTCGCGCGGGGGCTATTGCGCCAACCGAAGCTCTGCGATCGTCGTCCGGGCGGCCGGTTCATCCAAGGGCAGGAAATCCAGCGGCCCCTGATTTTTATAGCCGGACGTCATCGCAAGCGTGAGACCCCAGCCCAGAACCCCAGTGCTCGCGTTCGCGATCATGGCGCTCTTGCGCTCACTGAACCGCGCCACGAAGAACAGGGTCTGGCCGGACTGAGCCGAAAAGTCCACGCGCGTGACGCCGAGCGCCGCTTCCTCTGCTACGAACTGGTGCTGGCCTGCCGGGCGATCGACATAGACGTAGGTCCCGGTCTTCAGGCCCTTGATCGGCGTACCGTCGAGGGAAAATTCCCAGTCCGGATCGCCGATGCCGCCGAAGCCTTTCTCGCGAAACACGACGACGCGGGCCTGCCCGGCTTTCGGCGGACCCAGCTTTCGTACCGTCTCCGAATATCCGAGCCCGCTCCTCGCCGTCTCACAGCCGCACAGCAGTGCTGCAGCCACGAGCAATACCAGCCCACGCAATAGCATCACGCCCCCAGATTTTCCCCGAGTGCATGCTAATCAAAATCAGCGACAGGTTGCAACAGGGCCGCAGCATCACCCCGCGCAAAACATGCAGCCGCCTGCAACACGGTGCGTGTTGCTAGAGCTGCTGCACGTCTACCACGCCGGCGACCGCCTTGATGGCGCCGGCGATCTGCGGCGAGACCTTGAAGCGGCCGGGCAGCTTCATCTCGACCTCGGTCTCGAGGTCGAGCATCATGACCAGCGAGACCTCGCCGTCGCCGTTGGAGCGGGGCGCGATGCCCGGACTGCCGACCTTCGGCGCGGCGCCGTTCGAAGCGGCCATGTCGGGACCGGCGAGACGCTTGGCGATCGATTCCAGCGGCTTGGTATCGCGCACGAAGATGCGCAGGCCCTTCTGCGTCTTGGCCGCGGCCTCGTCCAGCGGTTCGGCGTGGAGCACGCGCGCGCGGACGTCCTCGCCCTGGAGCTCGGCGCCGAGCTGGAGCAGCACCGCGGCGCCCGGCTCCAGCACGTCGCGATATTGCGCGAGGCCTTCGGAGAACAGCACCGCCTCGAAGTGACCCGTGGGATCAGAGAGCCCCATGATGCCCATCTTGTTGCCGGTCTTGGTCCGCCGCTCCATGCGCGACACCACGGTGGCGGCGACCTTGCCGGCGGTGGCGCCGGTTTTCACCGCGCGCGAGAACTCGGCCCAGGACTGCACGCGCAGCCGCTTCAGCACGGTGGCGTAATCGTCGAGCGGATGTCCCGACAGGAAGAAGCCGATCGCGTCATATTCACGGCGCAGCCGCTCCGCCGGCAGCCAGGGCTCGATCTGCGGCAACATGATGGTCGGCGCGTCGGCCGAGCTGCCGAACATGTCGTTCTGGCCGATGGTCGCAGCTTCGTTCGCCCGCTGGCATGCGGCGAGAATCGAGTCGGCGCCGGCGAAGACCCGTGCCCTGTTCGGCTCCAGCGTGTCGAACGCGCCCGCGGCGGCGAGGCTTTCGATGATGCGCTTGTTGATCGCGCGCGGCGACACCCGCGCGGCAAAGTCGGCGAGCGAGGTGAACAAGCCGTTCTTGGTCCGCTCCGCGATGATCTGCTCGACGGCCGCGATGCCGACGCCCTTCAGCGCCGCGAGCGCGTAGTAGATGGTCTTGTCGCCGACCTCGAAAGTCGCGCCGGAACGGTTGACGTTGGGCGGCTCGACCTTGATGCCGAGGCGCTGCGCCTCGGCGCGAAATTCGGACAGCTTGTCGGTATTGTTGAGGTCGAGCGTCATCGACGCCGCGATGAACTCCACCGGGTAATGCGCCTTCATGTAGGCGGTGTGGTAGGACACCAAGGCATAGGCCGCCGCGTGGCTCTTGTTGAAGCCGTAGTCGGCGAATTTCGCCAGCAGCTCGAAGATCGTATCGGCCTGCCCCTTCGGGACGCCGTTCTTCACGGCGCCGGCGACGAAGATCTCGCGCTGCTTCTCCATCTCGGCGCGGATCTTCTTGCCCATGGCGCGGCGCAGCAGGTCGGCGTCGCCGAGCGAATAGCCCGACATCACCTGCGCGATCTGCATCACCTGTTCCTGGTAGATGATGACGCCGAAGGTCTCCTTGAGAATCGGCTCCAGTACGGGGTGGAGATATTCCGGCTCCTCGTCGCCGTGCTTGCGCGCGCAATAGGTCGGGATGTTCGCCATCGGGCCCGGTCGATAGAGCGCGACCAGCGCAATGATGTCCTCGAAACGGTCGGGGCGCATGTCGACCAGCGCGCGCCGCATGCCCTGGCTTTCAACCTGGAACACGCCGACCACCTCGCCGCGCGCCAGCATCTGGTAGCTTTCGGCATCGTCGATCGGCAGCGTGGCGAGATCGACATGGATGTCGCGCGGCTTGAGCAGTTTGCACGCGACGTCGAGCACGGTCAGCGTCTTCAGGCCGAGGAAGTCGAACTTCACGAGGCCAGCCGGCTCGACCCATTTCATGTTGAACTGGGTCACCGGCATGTCGGATTTGGGGTCGCGATACATCGGCACGAGTTCGCTCAGCGGCCGATCGCCGATCACGATGCCGGCCGCGTGCGTCGAGGCGTGACGGGTCAGGCCTTCGAGGCGCTGGGCGATGTCGAAGGCGCGCGCCACCACCGGGTCCTCGTCGCGGAACGCCTGGAGCTTCGGCTCGCTCTCGATCGCGGCCGCAAGCGTCACCGGCGCGGCCGGATTCTGCGGCACGAGTTTTGTGAGCTTGTCGACCTGGCCATAGGGCATCTGCAGCACGCGGCCGACGTCGCGGAGCACGCCGCGGGCCTGTAGCGTACCGAACGTGATGATCTGCGCGACCTGATCGCGACCGTAGCGCTCCTGGACGTACTTGATCACCTCGCCGCGGCGGTCCTGGCAGAAGTCGATGTCGAAATCCGGCATCGAGACGCGTTCCGGATTGAGGAAGCGCTCGAACAGCAGGCCGAACTTGATCGGGTCGAGGTCGGTGATGGTGAGCGCCCACGCAACCAGCGAGCCTGCGCCGGAGCCGCGGCCCGGCCCGACCGGAATGCCCTGGCCCTTCGCCCATTTGATGAAGTCGGAGACGATCAGAAAGTAGCCCGCGTATTTCATGCGCATGATGACGTCGAGCTCGAACGCAAGCCGCGCGCTGTAATCTTCTTCAGTCGTGCCTTGCGACAGTCCGTGCACGCGTAGGCGGTTGGCGAGCCCCTCCTCCGCCTGCCGCTTCAATTCGGCCGCCTCGACCGCGGCGGCGTCGGAGCTTGCGGCAGCGCCGACCGTGAAGAACGGCAGGATCGGCTTGCGCGTCATCGGCCGGAACGAGCAGCGCTCGGCGATCTCGACCGTCGAGACCAGCGCCTCCGGAATGTCGGCGAACAGCACTGCCATCTCGGCGCGGGTCTTGAAGCGGTGATCGGGCGTGAGCTGCTCGCGCTCGGTCTCCGCGATCAGCCGCCCGCCGGCGATGCAGAGCAGCGCATCATGGGCTTCGTAATCGTCGGTCGCGGCGAAATACGGCTCGTTGGTCGCAACCAGCGGCAGGCCCTTGGTGTAGGCGATGTCGATCAGGTGGCTTTCGACCCGCCGCTCCTTGTCGGTGTTGTGGCGTTGCAATTCGATGTAGAGGCGGTCCCCGAACAGGTTGGCGAGACGCTCGCAGCGCGCCGCCGCGAGCTCGGTATAGCCGCCGGCAAGCGCCAGCGAGATCGGCCCGTCCGGACCGCCCGTCAGCGCGATCAGGCCTTCGGTCTCGCCTTCGAGCCAGTCGAACTTGATGTGGGGAGCATGAGTGTCGGGCGTCTCCAGGAACGCGCGCGAGTTCAGCCGCATCAGGCTGCGGTAGCCACGCTCCTGCGCGGCCAGCAGCACCACGCGCGAGGGCAGCAGCACGTTGCGCGCATTGGGATCCTGGTCGCCGAACTCGATCGCGATCTCGCAGCCCACGATCGGCTGGATGCCGGAGCCCGCCATCTTGTCGGAGAACTCCAGCGCGCCGAACATGTTGTCGGTGTCGGTCAGCGCCAGCGCCGGCTGATGGTCTTTCTTGGCTAGCTCGGCGAGCTTGGCGATCTTGATCGAGCCCTTGAGCAGCGAATAGGCCGAGTGAACGTGAAGGTGGACAAATCCGGCGCTCGGCATGGTCGCGTGACGGCCTCTTGCAGATGAGATGGAGCGGACACCGGCACCGGAGGCATCCTGCACTCGCCTGGCCGACTCGCCTCACGATGGTGGGGCGTCATGGTGCCAGAGTCCACGCCGGAACGGCCGATCGGCCGCGTCGTCCTGCTTTTCCCCAACCTGTCCCGCCCCTAGAGCTGCGGGAGCACCTGGGCCCAGATCGCGATCATCCCGACAAACAGCGCGATCGACGCCAACGCGGCGGCTTCTTCGACGAAAATCCTGAACATGGCTTGCTCCATGGCGAGAACGTATGAAGAACATTGTTCTCATTTCGTTCTCAGGAGTCAAGCCGTCTCGGCCATCTCGCAGCGGAATGGTTAACCCGCTGAACTTGAACAACAAAAAGCCCCGGCCGATGGCCGGGGCTTTCGCCGACCGCTCGAAGTCGAGCGATCGATAGCAGTCTTTTACTCAGTAGCGGCCGAGGCTCGGGCCACCGAACTTGTAGTTCAGGCGGACGAGGCCCATGTCGACGTCCTGACGGATGCGATCGGTCGAAGGCACCAGCGCGAAGGTGACGTTCTTGTCCTGCAGGAACAAGTGGTTGTACTCGACGCCAACCGACCAGTTCGGGGCGAAACCGTACTCGAGGCCGGCACCGATCGTGCCACCCCAGCGGGTCTGATCGTTCGAGGACAGCAGTGCGCCGCCCGTGGTCGAGACTTCATACTTGCCGCCGACGACAGCCGCACCGCCCTTGGCGTAAATGAGGACGTTGTTCCAGGCGTAGCCGATCTGACCGGTGATCAGACCGAACGAGTCGATCTTGGAACGGTTGCGGGTCGCGAACAGCGCGCTGACGTTGTCGCCCGAGAAGTCAGCCCAGTTGCCCTGACCTTCGATACCGAACACCCACTGGCCCGACTGCATGCGATAGCCGATCTGGCCACCGACCGTGCCGCCGGTCGCATCGTGCGAACCCTCGCGGCCACCGCCGACGAGATCCCAGGTCGAATGTGCGGAACCGCCGCCGCCGTTGATACCGATGTAGAAGCCGCTCCAGTCGTAGATCGCGGCGACCATCGCCGGCGCCTTGGTGTAAGGCCGCGCAGCGAGGTCAGCAGCCACCGCCGGTGCAGCCGCGCCGAGCGCGACAAGGCTCACAGCAGCAAGCAACAGATTCTTGTTCATTTGATTCCCGTTCCAGTTTCGTTAGGCCCCCGGGCCGTGGCGTCGTCATAGCAGCGCTCGACGGAATTGCTGTAACCTCGACGCCACAGTTCGCGCCAAAGGGTCGCGCTTCATTAATGAAGATTTACCGTGCGCGCTGGAAACCCTTTGAAACAAGTGGTTTCACGAGTTCCGATATCGCCTACACGACATACACAGCACGCGCGCGTGACAACGTCGCGCGCACGTTCGCGTGATTGGACAACGAATGCGGAGACGAATTGCTCTCCCCATTGTCGCCACATTTTCGCTCGCCCTCGCCACATTTACGCTCACGCTCGGCGCAAGCGCGCCGGCGCGCGCGTTCGGGACCTATCATCCTTTCTGCGTTACCGGGGATGAATGGCCGGGGCTGAGCAATTCACCGCGCTATTTGCTGCGTTGAGATGCGCCGCGCTCGTCCAATTGAAGCGGACGAGCAAACCAAGAAGCCCGGTGTTCGCGTCGTGCTCACAAATCGGGACGCTGATATGCGGCCTGCCTTGCGTTGAGCGTCCAGTGTTGACGCCGACCGATCCGGGTTTAACTAGGACGGAGAAATCTTGCAGGGGTGGCGACGTTCGCTGGGCTGGTTCCCGTTGACGCCACCATTGCAGGACATATGACGACATCGAAGCAAGCGACCTCGCCGCGCGCGACCGCCGCCTCCGCGCCCCCTCATCTCGCCATCGTCCTGTTCTCGCTCGCGATGGGCGGCTTTGCGATCGGGACCACCGAATTCGCGTCGATGAGCCTGTTGCCGTTCTTCGCGGCCGATCTCGGGGTCGACGAGCCGACGGCGGGGCACGCGATCAGCGCCTACGCCCTCGGCGTCGTGCTGGGCGCACCGCTGATCGCCGTGCTCGGCGCACGGTTCGCGCGGCGCGCGCAGCTATTGGTTCTGATGGCCGTGTTCGCGCTCGGCAACACCCTCACCGCGCTGGCGCCGGGCTTTGGCTCGATGATCGCGGCGCGTTTTCTCTCGGGATTGCCGCATGGCGCCTATTTCGGCATCGCCGCGCTGGTCGCGGCCTCGCTGGTCCCTCAACATCGTCGCTCGCAGGCGATCGGCCAGGTGATGCTCGGCTTGACCGGCGCCACCATCGTCGGTGTGCCGCTCGCCAATCTGATTGGGCAGGCGATCGGCTGGCGCGCGAGCTTCGGCCTCGTGTCGGTGCTGGCCTTGCTCACGGTGCTGCTGTGCGCCCTGTTCGCGCCGCGCGACCAGGCTGGCCGGTCCGATCCCCTGCGAGAGCTCGGAGCGTTGCGAAGCGGCCGCGTCTGGATCACGCTGGCGATCGGCGCCATCGGCTTCGGCGGCATGTTCGCCGTCTACACTTATCTCGCGACGACGCTGATCGAGGTGACCAAGGTCAGCCCGGCGGTCATTCCGTTTTTTCTGGCCGTGTTCGGCATCGGCGCCACGCTCGGCAATCTGGTCGTGCCGCGCTTTGCCGACCGCGCGCTGATGCCGACGGCGGGTTGCATCCTGCTGTTCTCGGCGGTCGCGCTCTCCGTGTTTCCGCTCGCCGCCGGCAATCCCTGGGCGCTGGCGGCAGACGTCTTCGCGATCGGCGCCAGCGTCTCGCTCGGCGCCATCCTCCAGACGCGCCTGATGGACGTCGCGGGAGACGCGCAGGCGCTCGCCGCCGCACTCAACCATTCGGCGTTCAACACAGCCAATGCGCTCGGCCCGTTCCTCGGCGGTCTCGCCATTCGCGAGGGCTGGGGTGGACCTCCACCGGTCCCGTCGGCGCCGCGCTGGCAGTTCTGGGTTTCCTGATCTGGATTGTCGCCTATCGCGACGCCAAATCTGTTCCGGTCGATATCAGCTCGGGACGCAAGACCGCCTTACCCGAGACTCCTCCGGCGAGACGTGCACCGCCGCTGGCGCCGGACGATCGAAGCCGTTCGGATGCTGCGCGAGATCCGGTGGCTTGAGGACGCCTCCTTAACCAGCCATCGTCACGATCAACGGTCCGCTTCGCGTGGCGATCACAGTGTGCTCGTATTGAACGGTCGGCGCCTCGGGGCTGCTGTAGAGCGTCCACGGATCATCGCCATCCTGTGCCCATTCGGCGCCAAGGGACAGGAACGGCTCGACGGTGAACACGAGGCCTTCGCTCATGACGCGGCGTTCGGAGCGGTCGGGCCATGTTGCGATCTCCGTCGGCTCCTCGTGGAGCGACAGGCCGACGCCGTGACTCGCAAGATTCCTGACCAGGCTGTAACCGTTCTTCCGCGCAAAGGTCCCGATGGCCTGACCGATACCGGCGATCGGTTTGCCGGCTCCGACCTGCTGCAGGCCCGTCCACATCGCGCGCCGGCCATCCCTGCAAAGACGTTCGACCGCTCGCGTTGCGGGTGGAACGGCGAACGAGGCTCCCGTATCCGCAAAGAAGCCGTTCTTCTCGGCCGACACGTCGATGTTCACGAGGTCCCCACGCGCGATCCGCCGATCGCCCGGGATGCCATGAGCGATCTCCTCGTTCACGCTGATGCAGGTTGCGCCCGGAAAGTCGTAGGCCAGCTCCGGCGCCGAACGTGCGCCGGCAGCCTCCAGCAGCGTTCGCCCGATCCGGTCGAGCTCGGAGGTGGTCATGCCCGGCTCGAGCGCCTTCCCCATTGCCTCCAGGGTATTGGCGACGATTCGCCCGATCTCTTTCAGGCGCGCGAGGTCGTTGTCATCCGAGATTGTCATGTCATGCTCTTCCGAAAGCCGGGACATAGCCCTTGTGACGACGGCTTGCAAACGGGAGAGATCGTTTGCGAAGCGCGTTCATATCTCGTCGAGCAAGCTGCGGACTTTGGCAGCCAGGTCATCGATAGCGAAGGGCTTCGGAAGCAGATGCTTGCCGGCATCGAGCACGCCATTGTGAACGATTGCATTGCGCGTGTAGCCGGTGGTGAACAGCACTTTCAGCTCCGGGTACCGTCTTGACAGCTCGGCCGCCAGTTCGGCGCCCGTCATGTCGGGCATGACGACATCCGTGAACAGCAGATCTGGAACGAAGCCATTCTCGATCGTCCTGATCGCCTCTTTGGCGCTGGCTGCCTCGATGACGGTGTAGCCAAGTTCGCGCAGGCTTTCCGAAGACATGCTGCGGACGCGCTCGTCGTCCTCCACGACGAGAATGGTTTCATTCTGATGGCTTGCACCGGCGGCTATGTCTTCCTGCGACAGATCTGAGCCCGCCTCCTCGCCAGCGAAGCGTGGAAGGTAGATCTTCACGGTCGTGCCAACATCGACTTCCGAGTCGATTTTGACATGGCCGCCCGACTGCCGCACGAAACCGTAGACCTGGCTGAGGCCGAGGCCGGTCCCCTTGCCCACAACCTTGGTCGTGAAAAACGGATCGAACACCTTGCCCAGCACATCGGACTGAATTCCCGTGCCGTTGTCCGTCACGGCCACGAGAACGTACTGCCCGGGTGCGAGTGCGTACTCGCGAGCATACATTAGATCGATCGAGGCATTGCTGGTTTCTATCGTCAGCCTGCCGCCCTTTGGCATGGCATCGCGCGCATTGACCGCGAGATTGATCATGGCGCTTTCGAGCTGGGCCGGGTCTGCCTTGACCCGCCAGAGGCCAGCCGCCAGGACCGTCTCGAGGCGGATAAGCTCGCCAAGCGATCTCTCGAGCAGTTCGCTCATCCCGCCGACCATCTTGTTGATGTCCACGATTTCAGGCGCGAGCGGCTGTTGGCGCGAGAACGCGAGCAGCCGCTGCGTCAACGTGGCTGCGCGATTTGCACCGTCGATCGCGCCCTCGATGAAGCGGTCTATGCTGACCTCTCCCCTGCCGAGCCGCCGCTTGGCAAGATTCAGGCTGCCGAGAATTACGGCGAGCATATTGTTGAAGTCGTGGGCAATGCCTCCGGTCAATTGCCCGACGGCTTCCATCTTCTGGGATTGCCGCAATTGCTCTTCAGCTTTCATGCGCTCGGCAATTTCGTCGGCAACACGTTGCTCCAATCCGGCATTGAGCGCCTCGAGCCGGGTCAAGAGCTGGGCGTTGTCGATGGCGGTGGCGGCATGGCCCGCAATACCAAGCAAGGCGGCCTCATGCTCGGCCTGGAATTTGCCCGTCTCGGCGTGGCCGAAGAAAAGTCCGCCGAGGACTTCGCCGGTTCGCGAGATCACAGGGACCGCCAGGTAGGATCGGACCGGAAGATGGCCCTCGGGCATGCCTTTCCGCGGCGCGTTCTTGCCGTAGCGGGGGTCCTGCAGGATATCGTCGGACCTCACCACGCCGGAGCCCTCGAAGGTCGGGCCAAAGACGGCGGTGTTGCGGGGCATCGGAAAGTTTTCAAACGCGGATCGCGGCGCACCCGACAGCGAATACAGCATGTAGCTGCCGCCATCCGGCGCCAGAACGTTGTAGAAAAAGGCGCCGAATTGAGCCCCGGTGAGGCCGACGCCGGCATCCGTCACGATCTGGACGATCTTGTCGAGGTCGCGTTCGCGAGAGACCGAAGCCCCGGTATCATTCAGTAGTCTAAGATGACGCTCGGTTTTCTTTTGCGCAGTGATATCCAGAACCGTTCCGATGAACCGAACAGCCTGGCCGTTGGCAAAGATGGCTTGACCGGTCGCGACGATCCAGCGTTCGACCCCGTCCTCGATGCCGATGGTTCGGTATTCCATATTGTAGGTCGTCGGCGCGTGCGGCGTCAGGGCTGCGGACACGGCCTCGTGGGCGCGCTGCCTGTCCTCGGGATGGAGGCCCTTCAGGAACGACCCTTCATAGCTGACTTCGGCGTCCGGCCGTAGACCGAACACCTCCCTGCAGCGGCTATCCCATCGAAGAACGTTGTTCACAGGGTCGTAGTCCCAGGTGCCGATACCAGCCGCCTTGTTCGCAAGCGTCAGTCGTTCGGCAGCCTCCCGCGCTGCCTGTTCCGATCGAACGCGCTCGATGTGGGCCCACGATCGCTCGGTCACTTCAGTGAGCAAGGCGAGCTCGCGCGGCGTCCACCGGTGAGGGCCGCGGTGATGAATCGCCATCAAGGCGGTCAGTCGCCCTTCTTTCACCAAGGGCATGCAAATCGTCGAACCGATCCCGATGTTCTGGAAAGTGGCGGCTTCGTCCGGCGCAATCTCCCTCAAATTGTCATTGATGATGAGCGGCCTGCCCGCGCCCAACTCTCGCACCGCCTTCTTGCCGAAGTCGGCCAGACTGTAGTGACCGAGGATATGCATTGCGCCGGGCGCGGCCCAATCGCCCCGTATCGTGAAGCCGTCCTGATCCGGGTCCATGTCGGCATAGGCGCAGTTCGAGACGCCGAGATGCTCGCCGACCATTTTGGTCGTGACCGCCATCACGCCGTCGGCATCGCGCGTCCTGGCCGTCTCCTTGTTGAGTGCGTCCAGGAAAACAAGCCGGGCTTCGTTCTCCCGCACAGCCGTCTCCGCACGGCGGCGCTCTACCGCCGTGCGCGTCCGCTCGGCAACGTCGCGAATAAGCTCCAGCTCTTCAGAGCTCCATTCGCGCGGCCCGGCATTGTTCAAATACAGCAGCGCCACGACCCCATCGGGCTCCGAGATCGGCATGTTGACGAGCGCGCGCGCAGAGATCGCCGCAAGGGCCTCGGCACGATCGCCGACGCGAGGGTCTTTTTCCGCATCGGCACAGATGACGGTCTCGCCCCGCTTGAGATCTTCGATGTAGCTGCCATAGTCGCGGAAGCGCAGCACGCCTGCGAGGCTCAGGATGCCCGGTGCGTTCCAGTCGCGGACAATGGTGATGGTCTCGGCTGAGGTGTCGACGGTGCCATAGCCCGCCCGGCTGACGTTGAGGCTGCGGCCGAGCAGCTCTGCCGCAGCATAGGCGAGATCGTCGGGATTGCTGATCTCTCGGATGTAGTCGCCGAGTGTGGCTAAGACGGAATTGCGATCGGCCGAGCGGACCCCGGTCGCTGTCGTCATTGGTCTTCCCCTGCCACTTTCCCAGCTCCACGATGAGCTAGCTGCTTGCTCGTCCCGCTGCTGTTCGCTTCCACCAAAGGTAGCCCGCCTGAACTTCGAGTGATGCAGGCGGGTCGCGCAAATTGTCTGCGCGATAACCGCATGATGGCATTTAGGTTCCGCCATCACCCATAGTGGGCACCATGCCGACCCCAACATCCATCTGGTCGCTCAAGGTGGTCGGCTAGTGATCCAAGCCGCGTGCCCGTACGCATCGGTCACCGTCCTAAACCGGCGTATAGATCACCAGCTTCAGCGCCGGATCGTCATTGGCCTGAAAGCTGGTGTGCTCGAACCGGAGCACGCCCTTGGTCGGATGGTTCATGATCTTGAGGCCCGCGGCGGTGCTGCGGATCTCGTGCGCTTCCCACCATTTGACGAATTCCGGACTGCCCTCACGCAGCCGCGTCAGCAATTCCGTAAAGGCGGGATCGCCGGCCCAGACGTCGTGAGTGGCGCGAAACATCGCGACCATGCTCTTGGCAACATCGGCCCAGCCGGCACCGTAGAATTTTCGCGTCTGCTTGTTCGTCATCACCAGCAGCAGCGTGTTGCGGTCCTGCTCGGGCAATTGTCCGAACCCGAAGATCTCCTCGGCCGCCGCGTTCCAGGCCAGCACGTCCCAGCGCCGCCCCGTGATGTAGGCCGGCTGCGCCAGGCTCTCGATCATCCGCCGAACCGGCGGCGGCACGATCTCGCGCGTGAACGCGCGCCTGTCGCCGTCGCGCGCGAGCGCCTTGAGATGGGCGTGCTCGGTCTTGCTGAGGCGTAGCGCACGCGCCAGCGCGTCGACGGTGGTGACCGAGGGGCTGACGGTGCGGCCCTGTTCGAGCCGGATGTACCAGTCGACGCCGATGCCGGCGAGCTGCGCGACCTCCTCGCGGCGCAGGCCCGCCGTGCGGCGCCGCCGGCCCGCGGGAAGCCCGACCATCTTCGGCGACAGCTTTTCGCGGCGGGACCTGAGAAAGTCGCCGAATTCGACGCGGCGTGGGTCGGCCATGGTGACGTGCCTCGATGGAGGGCCTCGGGAATACTAGGATAATACCAGGCCTTCCCTGGCCTGGAAAGCCGGCGCATATGGGCTTCACCCCACTTTGAGGTGAGATCATGAAAGCTGCCGTATTGAAGTCATTTGGATCGCCCCTTGCGATCGAGGAAGCCGCGGACCCTGTGCTCGGCACGGGCGAGGTCATCGTGGACGTCATCGCAACGCGGGTGCTGTCCTACATGAACGAGGTCTTCAGCGGCGCGCGCAACTATGCGCTCGACCTGCCGATCATCCCTGGGCCAGGCGGCATCGGCAGAGTGCGCGCCATCGGCCCGGACGCGACGAAGCTCAGCGTTGGCGACTGGGTGTTCTGCGACCCGACGGTGCGTTCGCGCGACGACGCCGCGGCGCCCGACATTGCCCTGCAAGGACTCACCGCCCCCGGTGCCGGCGCCATGCGCCTGCAACAGCATTTTCGCCACGGCTCCTTCGCCGAGCAGATGCGGGTGCCGACGGAGAACGTAAAGCGCCTGGGCCAAATTACGTCCGACGAAGCCACGCGATGGTGCGCGCTGGGGACGCTGCTGGTGCCCTATGGCGGCTTCCTTGCCACCAACCTTGAGCCCGGCGAGACCGTGCTGGTGAGCGGCGCCACCGGCAATTTCGGCAGCGCAGCCGTCTCGGTCGCGCTTGCGATGGGCGCAGCCTGCGTGGTCGCGCCCGGTCGCAACGAGACTATTCTCGCCGACCTCGTCCGCCGCTTCGGCGATCGCGTCAAGCCGGTCAGGCTCTCCGGCAATGAGGACGACGACCGCGAGCGCATGAAGCGTGCGGCACCCGGTCCGATCGACTGCGTGCTCGACATCATGCCACCCTCGGTGAGTACGAATGTGGTGCGCGCGGCGATCATGACGGTGCGCGCTTACGGCCGCGTCGTGCTGATGGGTGGTGTCGGCATGGCCGGCGGCGCGGGCCTCGAGCTGCCCTATCCCTGGATCATGCGCAACTGCATCAGCATTCACGGCGTCTGGATGTATCCGCCGGATGCGGCAGGCCGCCTGATCGCGCTGGTGCGCGCGGGACTGCTCAGGCTGGAGGAGTACGAGGCCACCACCTTCGACCTCGACCACGCCAATGAGGCGGTAGCCCATGCCGCCGCCAATGGCGGGCCGTTCAAATTGACGGTGATCCGGCCTTGAACGCCCCGGGGAGCGCCATTTTTTCGTCAGTCCGGCCAAGCACTTGGCTACTGTGCATGGGGTTGTTTTCGCGTTTTTTTATTCGAGCTCGATGACCTGGCCGTTCGACAGCGACACGCGGCGGTCCATCCGGCCGGCGAGCTCCATGTTGTGGGTCGCGATCAGCATGGAGACCTTGGTCGCCTTGACGAGCTGCATCAGGGCCTGGAAGACGTGGTCCGCGGTGTGCGGATCGAGATTGCCGGTCGGCTCGTCCGCGAACAGCACCCGCGGAGCATTGGCCACCGCGCGCGCGATCGCAACGCGCTGCTGCTCGCCGCCCGATAGTTCGGACGGACGGTGCGTGATGCGCTCGCCGAGGCCGAGATAGCCGAGGATTTCCTTGGCGCGCTTGACGCTCTCGGACTTCTTGAGGCCGCGGATCATCTGCGGCAGCATGACGTTCTCCAGCGCCGAGAACTCCGGCAGCAGCCGGTGCGACTGGTAGACGAAGCCGATATCGGTGCGGCGAAGCTGGGTGCGCTCGATGTCGGGCAGTTGCGAGGTCGGCGCGCCATTGACATAGACCTCGCCGGAATCGGGCGCTTCCAACAGTCCCGCGATATGCAGCAGCGTCGACTTGCCCGAGCCGGACGGCGCCACCAGCGCGACGGATTGGCCCGCCCACAGCGCGAGCTTGGCGCCGTCGAGGATCGTCAGCGGCACCTCACCCTGCAAGTACTGTCGCTTTATCTCGTGGAGATAAATGACCGGTACATCTTCCGCCCCCTGGCTCTCCATCAGCCCCTCACTCGTACCGCAGCGCTTCGACGGGATCGAGGCGCGCGGCGCGCCAGGACGGGTATAGCGTCGCCAGGAACGACAGCGTCAGCGCCATGATGACGACGGCCGAGGTCTCGCCGATGTCGATCTCGGCGGGCAGCTTCGACAGGAAATACAGCTCTGGCGAAAACAGTTCGGTGCTGGTCAGCCAGGACAGGAATTGCCGGATCGACTCGATGTTGAGGCAGATCACCAGCCCGACGATGAAGCCGACCATCGTACCGACCACGCCGATCGAGGCGCCCGTGATCAGGAAGATGCGCATGATCGAGCCTTGCGAGGCCCCCATCGTGCGCAGGATCGCGATGTCGCTGCCCTTGTCCTTCACCAGCATGATCAGGCCGGAAACGATGTTGAGCGCCGCGACCAGCACGATCATGGTGAGGATCAGGAACATCACGTTGCGTTCGACCTGGAGCGCGTTGAAGAAGGTCGAGTTGCGCTGGCGCCAGTCCACCAGGAACACCGGCCGGCCCGCCGCCTCCGTCACGGCCTGGCGGAACGCGACGATCTGATCCGGGTTGGTGGTGAAGACCTCGATCGAGGTGACGTCGTTGCTGCGGTTGAAATAGGCCTGCGCCTCTGCGAGCGGCATGAACACGAAGCCGAGATCATACTCGGACATGCCGATCTCGAACACCGCGGCGATCTTGTACGGCTTGATGCGCGGCGTCGTGCCCATCGGGGTGACCGCGCCCTTCGGCGCCACCAGCGTGATGCTGTCGCCGGCGTGCAGCGACAGCTGGTCGGCGAGGCGCCGGCCGATCGCAACCCCCTGCCCGTCGTCGAAGCCCTCGAGCGAGCCCTGCTTGATGTTCTTGGCGATCGAGGTGAGGTTGTTGAGGTCGTCGGAGCGGATGCCGCGCACCAGGACGCCGGAGGCGTTCCACGGCGACGACGCCAGCGCCTGGCCGTCCACCACGGGCGCTGCGAGCCGGATGCCCTGGACCTGACTAAGGCGGTCGGCGACGTCCTTCCAGTCGGTCAGGGGCGATTCCAGCGGCTGGACCAGGATGTGGCCGTTGAGCCCGAGGATCTTGTCGAGCAGCTCCTTGCGGAAGCCGTTCATGACGGCCATGACGATGATCAGCGTCGCCACGCCCAGCATGATACCAAGGAAGGAGAACCCGGCAATAACCGAGATGAATCCCTCCTTGCGGCGCGCGCGTAAGTAACGCGCCGACAGCATCCACTCGAATGGCGCAAAAGGCGCGGTCTGTATCGTCTCGGTCATGGGTTCATCCATCGCTTGATAGTCCCATGATTCGGGGTCAAATGTGGCCGGATTGGCGGCCGCGATCTGGGGCGATGAACAATATTCAGCCAACCAGCCTTATCAGCCCACAAGTCTTGCGACGGCGTCGGCAGGCGACATGGTCTCGCGGGCGCCGTCACTTCGCCGCTTGAGCTCGACTTTGCCGTCGGCAAGCCCTTTCGGCCCGATCATGATCTGCCAGGGGATGCCGATCAGGTCGGCGGCGGCGAATTTGGCTCCGGCGCGCTGGTCGGTGTCGTCGTAGAGCACGTCGACGCCCTTGGCGGACAGCTCCGCATAAAGCTTCTCGCAGGCCGCATCGACCGCGGCATCGCCCTGCTTGAGGTTGAGAATCGACACGCGGAACGGGGCAACGGCCTCCGGCCATTTGATGCCGGCATCGTCATGGCAGGCTTCGATGATGGCGCCGAGCAGGCGCGAGACGCCGACGCCGTAGGAGCCGCCGTGGATCGGCACGTCGACACCGTCGGGGCCCGCGACCAGCGCCTTCATCGCATCGGAATACTTCGTGCCGAAATAGAAGATCTGCCCGACCTCGATACCGCGGGTGTTCACCCGTTTGTCCGCGGGCACTTCCTGCTCGAAGCGCGCGGCGTCGTGAACGTCTTCCGTCGCCGCATAGACCGAGGTCCATTGCTTGATGATCGGCGTCAAATCACTCTCATAGTCGACGTCCTCGCCCGGCACCGGCAGGTCCAGCACGTCGCGATTGATGAAAACGCCGGATTCGCCGGTCTCGGCGAGCACAATGAACTCATGACTGAGATCGCCGCCGATCGGGCCGGTCTCGGCGCGCATCGGGATCGCCTTCAGCCCCATCCGCGCGAAGGTGCGCAAATACGCCACGAACATCTTGTTGTAGGCGACGCGCGCCGCGGCCTCGTTGAGGTCGAACGAATAGGCGTCCTTCATCAGGAACTCGCGGCCGCGCATCACGCCGAAGCGGGGACGCTGCTCGTCGCGGAATTTCCATTGAATATGATAGAGATTCAGCGGCAGGCTCTTGTAGGACTTCACATAGGCGCGGAAGATCTCGGTGATCATTTCCTCGTTGGTCGGCCCGTATAGCAGCTCGCGCTTGTGGCGGTCGGCGATGCGCAGCATCTCGGGGCCATAGGCGTCGTAGCGGCCGCTCTCGCGCCAGAGGTCGGCAAGCTGGAGCGTCGGCATCAACAGCTCAAGCGCGCCGGAGCGGTCCTGCTCCTCGCGCACGATCTGCTCGATCTTCTTGAGCACGCGGAAGCCGAGCGGCAGCCAGGCATAGATGCCGGCGGCCTCCTGCCGGATCATGCCGGCACGCAGCATCAGCCGATGCGAGACGATCTCCGCCTCTTTCGGATTTTCCTTCAGGATGGGCAGAAAGAACCGCGACAACCGCATGGCAATACTCGAGGAATCAGTGATGGCTTGCAGTGAAACCGGATTGGGAGCCAAAACACAAGACCGGGAATGAGGAAAACCCGCTAACACAGCGGAATTCCTGTCATTTTTCCGTCGACTTCAGGTTCGACGCGAGGTGCCGAAGAGCCGGGTTCAGGGCGCCGCCACCTCGAGCTCGTCCTCCAGCGTGATCTTCTCGAAATCGCTCACCAGCGCGTCGATCCGCACATGCCAGCGGCCCGCAAAGGGCAGTTCGACCTTGCGCACGTGCCAGTAGCTGTCCGGCCCGAGCGAGGCGTTCCGCTCCATTGGCTCGATGCCGCGTTCGGGCAGGCTCAGCGTCAGCGTCACCTCCTTGGCCCCGAGCACCGCCCCCTCGCCGGTCATGAGCTGCAGCACGAAATCGTTGATACCCACCTTACCCGGCGAGACCAGGACCTGGAACATCGCCCTGTCGGTGTGGATGTGGATCGCCAGCGGCGTCTCCGGAACGATCGTTCGCGGCGGCGGCGTGAAGCGCCAGCCCGCCACGACGGCCAAGATGCCTAGCGCGATGGCGCATTCGAGCACGATCGAGCGCTTCAGGCTCTGCGCGGCCCCGTGATCCCCCGCCAGAGCCGGAGTCAGGCGAAAGCGGTTGAGCGCGGCAAGCGCCAGCAGCACGAGGACCAGCGCAAGCTTGATCGAGAGGATCAATCCGTAGCGGGTCTCGACCAATGCAGACGGCTTCTCAAGCTGAACGATGGCGAGCGCGAGGCCGGTCAATGCGAGAACGCCAACGACCGGCGCGGCGATGCGAGAAAAGCGGTTTACGACAGGCAAAGCCGCGGCGGGCCGCTTCGACAACAGCGCGACCAGCGGCGCGAGGGCCCCAATCCAGAACGCGACACCGAGACCATGGAGAAAGATTGCCGGCCGAGTCAACAGTTCGGGCGGTGCCGTAGCGGCGTGCCCGGTCATGGCCAGCGACAAGCCGACGCCGACGAAGGCAATGATCGCCAGAGCGCGCGCGCACCACGCGTTGCCTAGCGCCAGCAACGCGAGCAGCATTGCAGTGATGGACACGAGCAAGGCCGGGCCCGCGCTGGTCCCCAATGCGACTCTCCAGGAAGCCATCGTCGCGAGAGCGGATAGCGGTAGGCCGAGGAGATCCAGCCCCAACACGCCAAGGGACACCACCGCGCTCGGGACGCCGATGGCGAGCGCCATGCACGGAACGGTCATGCCGGTCATCGACCACGCAACCCAGCGCGCAAAGAACACGCCGCCGACGCCGACGAACAGGCCAAGATAGAGACCGACCCGCGCCAGCCAGATCAGCACGTTCAATCCGACAGCGGCGTTGGCGAGAGCTTGCGTCCCCGTCGGCATGCCGATCGAGAAGATCACCGATCCCGCGACGGGATGGCCATCCTGCGAGATCACGCGATAGCTGACGACCGCCGTCCCCTGCGGCATGTCAGCCGGCATCGCGACCGAGATGGTCTCGCCCGATGCGTTGACGCGCACATCATCCCGCGCCATGCCCGCGCCGTCGATCAATTGGATGGCACCCGGCGTCACCGCCTCGTTGAAGCGCAACTCCACCGCCTTCGGCGCGTTCGCAAGCATGCTGCCGCTCGGCGGCTCGACCGCGACCAGCGCCGCGTGCGCCGAGACGCCGGTCGCAAAGCCGACACCAAGAAGCAGCGTCGCGAGCGCGGCGAGCAGGCGCATCAGGGTTTTGGCAGGAGTTTTACACCCGGCGCCGGTGACTTGCCCTCGTGCGAATGCCCGGCCCCCTCCGTGGGGATCTCGATCCAGCGGCTGACGCCGGTCTCGCATTCCTGGACGACAGGAAAATACAGCGTCGTGTTCGGCGTCAGGCTCGTGGTGAGGAAGCTGCTGATGACGAACTCATCGTAATTGTGGTCCGGCAGCTTGCCGCCCGACCAGGCCACCTCCTTGACGCCGGAGGAAAGCTTGTTGCCGTGGTAGTCGTACTCATTGGTGTATTTGCCCTCGACCACGTCAACACTCCAGCCCGCCTTCGGCATCGGCTTCACCGCGATCACCCCTTCCGGAATCTGCACCCGGATCTTCACCGTGGGCGATCCCTTGCAGCCGTGCGGCACAGCAAAGACGGCCTTGTAGTAGGAGCCGACCGCCGCCTGTTTGGTCTCTAGCGTGATATGCGCCGCCGCGGGGGACGCCGCGAGCGCGGCGATCAGACTCGCAAGGATTCGATGCATAGTCATGGAAGGCTTGATCTGTTTCATCACATCTTCATTCCCGGATGATCCGGCATTTTCTTCATCATGTGCCCGCCCTCGCCGGGCGCCTGCGCGCCGACGCCCTGGACGTCGAGGGTGACGGCGACCTTACCGGCCTTCTCGAACTGAAGCGTCACCGGCACCTTGTCGCCCTGCTTGAAGGGGCCCTTCAGCTCCTGGAGCATCAGGTGGTAGCTGCCGGGGGCGAACTTCACCGTCTTGCCGGGATCGATCACGAGGCCCTTATCGAGCAGGCGCATCTTCATCACGCCGTTCTCCATCGCCATCTCGTGAACCTCGGCCTTCCCCGCGATATCGGCGGAAACGCTGACCAGCTTGTCGGCCACTGTGCCCTTGTTCTCGATGGTGAGATAGCCGCCGGCGACCTTGGCTCCGCCCGGTGTCGCCCGGCTCCACGCCTGCGAGATGACGAGATCGCCCGCCTTGACGTCGTCGGCCGCCGCTGGTGCCGTGCAGAGCGCGAGAGCGAACGCTGCGATCAGCACATCTTTCAACATCGTCTTCATATCGGTCTTCCCGTTTGCAGATTGACTTTCAGTGTTTGGTGAGTTGTTGCGCAGACCATTTTTCGAAGTCGGCTATCTCGGCCGAGCCTTCAATCGTCGTGATGACTCCATCGCGCGATATGAGCATTGTCCGGGGAATGTCGCCCTGCCAGCCGGGGTCGATCTCGAACCTCAAACGCTCGACAAAACCGTCGTTGAAGATGAAGTTTTCGGTCGTCGACAGCCCCGCTTTATCGAGCATCGATTGCGTCGCCGCCGGCAGGTTCGGCACGAGATCCGCGCTGATCGTGACGACGTCGATCCCGGGATGATTCTTCGCAAATTGCCCGAGCAGCGGCAGCTCGATCTTGCAGGGCCCGCAGGTTACGCCCCAAAAATGCACGAGCGTCGGGCGACCCGCATGCCCGCTCAGCACGCTTTGCCACGTGCCGCGCTCGAAGGGCTTAAGGGCTGGCGCCGCTCCTAGCGCTGACGCTGATGCGATTAAGATACCGAGGCCCAGAAGGCCCACAAACCGACGTTTCATGGTTGGTCCTCGATTGCCGTGAAACGATAGCCGTCCGCCTTCGTCATCCATGACAGGTAGGTCTGTCGGCCATTGGAAACGAGCAAGGGATGATCGGATGTATCGGTCGTGCTCGATATCGTCTTCGGCAGCGACCACGTCTCGCCATCGTCGCGGGAGATCGTCATCTGGACCGAGGTCTTCTCACCATCGAACTCTTTCCAGACCATCAGGGTTCCCGCCGGGCCTGCGAGCAAGAACGGGCGCGTCGGGTTGCGGCCCGGCTGCCCCAGCGCCATCGGCGTGGAAAAGGTGCGGCCTTCGTCGCGCGAGTGGGCGTGGAACAGTCCTTTCCGCACCTTTCCGTTCGTGTACCAGGCAACGTGATAGGTCCCGTTCGGCGCAACCGTGAGGCTCGGCCCATGATGCGGGCAGGCGTTGATCTGCCAGTCGTCGTTGCTGACGCGATGGATCTCGCCGGGTGTCGAGATGTCGGCAAAGGTCATGACTGCGTGATCGCGCACGCCGCCCTCGAAGATGTTTCTGAAGATCACGGCCGGCCGGCCCGCCGTTGCGAATGTCAGCCCCAATCGGCAACATTCGCAGGTGTTGTCACGCGCGAGACCAGCATCCCCGAAAGTGGTGCCCCCATCGCGCGACGAAGCAAAGAACAACCCTGCCCCCTCGTATTTTCGCCCCGCCTCCTTTGCAGGAACACGATTGCGCTTATCGAGCCAGGCCGCAAACACCGTTCCATCCTGATCGAGCGCGAGCGCCTCAAAACGCTGGCTCTCGTTGTTTGCGGTGATGGGCTTCAGCTCCGCAAAGTGCTTTCCGCCGTCGGACGAGCGGGTGTAGAGCACCTGGCCGTTGAAAGCTTCATCCCTGAAGATCGAGAACGCCAGCGCGATGCCCCCATTTCGATCGACCACGATCTTCGGCCGGGCATCCGGCCCCCAATCAAGGTTGAGCCGCTTTGTCGTGACTTGGGTGGGAGGCGAAAAACTCCGCCCTGCATCCTGCGAACTCGCAACTGAAACCTGCCCGCCCGCCATCCAGGCGAGCCACAGCGTTCCATCCGGACCGAATGCAGGCGTCGTCTTGGTCGCGCAACGCAGCGTCGGCTCGTCACAAGCGGCCTCCGACGCATGCTGCGCGTGCATCTGTCCAAGTGCCGCGTCTTGCAAGAAGGCGAGAGCGAGTATCGCCAACAAGCCACTTCGGATCACAGCCGCACTCCCTTTGAGAGCCCGTATCATTTGAACGCCACCTTCATACCCGCAACGAACGTGCGCGGCGAGCCCGCGTAAATCGATCCCGTCGTGTTCGCGAGCACGCTGGCAAGATTTGGAAGGCCGGCTGTGGTCACCGCATTGGTGATGTTGTTTGCCGACGCAACATAAGTGCGATCAAATACGTTCCTGACTTCGAGAAACAGGTTGAGGGATCTGAAGGTGTCTGACACCAGGTCCGTCTTGTAGTGGACGTTCACGTTGATCAGCTCATAGCCCGGCGCTTTCAGCAGATTTGCATTGTCCATGTAGAAGGATTCCTTCCACTGGACTTCGACAAAACCTCCGAGCCCCGTCAGCGACCCCGCGAATTCGTCGTAGCCGATCCTGGCCGTCAGCTCGTTCGGCGAGATTCCGGGGATCTTGTTGCCTGCCCGGTTGAAGCTGAACACCGCGACATTGGTGATGTTCTCCACATACTCGGTGTAGACCTCGTCGAGATAGGTATACGCCGCCATGAACCGCCAGCCCGGATGGAACTTCCAATCGGCAGCAAGTTCGATGCCCCGATGCTCGGATCGCGGTGCGTTGAACATGTAAGTCGCGTTGCTCGCGCTCGGGTTACTGACGGCCTGACTCACCAATTCATTTCGAAAAAACTCGTAAAAGGCCGTCGCGCTCAGTTTGACCGCACTGCTCGGCGTCCAGTCGAAGCCCAGATCGTAGCCGACATTGGTTTGCGTCTGGAGCTGCGTGTTGTTGCCGAAATCACCGCTCGGAAGAACGAACAGATTCGAGACCTGCGGCGTCCCGTATCCGGTCGCTACTCGTCCGCGAAATTGCCATTCTGGATTGAGCCTGTAGAGCAGCGCCAACTCAGGAGCCGTGTTTTCGATCTTGCGATCGGCGGTGGTGGGCACCGGTATCGTCGCTACCGGAACATTGAAGGTGTCGTATTTATAGAGGGTATTGACGCCTCTCAGAATTGTAGTTTCCCAACCAATTCCGGCTATCGCCGTCAAATCAGGAGTGAGCTTCAGTTCCTCCCTCGCCCGTATTCCATAGTTGGATGTATCGCTGAAGGTGTTGGCCTGCAGCAGCCCCAACGTGGCGTTGCCGCCCGGCATGACGTTACGCGTATCGCTCGACGCCACGAGTGTATTGTACCAGGCGCCGATTAATGTGGTGGACTCCATGCCGAAGATTTCGCCACGCTTCGTAATATCGCTCATGTAGTTGTAGGAGGGGAAATCGCCGATGGCGCTGGTCGCGCCGGTCGGCTGGCTGATGTTCCTGTCGTCGAAAACGAACTGGTTTCGCCACGTGGTCGTATTGTCGAAGTCGTGGTCCCATCGTGCTCCGACAATGGTTCGTCGATCGTTTCGCCCGAGACCGGCTTGCGTCGCTGTCTCGATGTCCTTGCCGCCGTTGAAGCCGTTCTTGAAGAGAGACACGGTGGGACATCCGGCGGCCGCCGCCGTACCGCTCGTACACCCCTGCTGGAAGGGATTGGTGTGGAATTGGTTCAGCGACTGCCGGATCGGCAACCGCGCGCTCAGGTCATTATTGATGATCTTGACCGTAAAGCGGTCGTCCGGCGTCGCCTTGAGCGTACCGAGGAAGTTGACGGTCTGCGTATTGAACCAGCTATTGCCGATGTAGCCGTCGCCCCGCGTATCGCTTGCGAACAGCGATCCCTCGAAATTACCGACCTTCTTTCCGGCCGCCAGGTAGTTGTTGAGATAGCCGTAGCTGCCGCCGTCGACGCCATACTCGACGCCGTCGATCGTGCCACCGGGCCGGGTTCGGAAATTGAGCGCGCCGCCGGTCGCGTAGTTTCCATAAAGCGCCGACGAGGGACCGCGGACCACGTCGATCGCGCCATAGGCATGGGGATCGATCAGGTCGCTGCGCGACAGGCCATCCGGCTGCGTCACCGGAAAACCGTCGTCGAAGATCACGAGATTGCGGATGCCAAAGCTATTCCGGGCGTTGGATCCACGGATCGAGATGCCGAAATCGCGGGGGCCGTTCCCCTGCTTGATCGAGATGCCCGGACTATCCCGCAGGACGTCGCTGACCGAAAACGACGGGCGGTTGTCGAACTGGCTCCGATCGATGGTCGTCGCGGTCTGACCGGCCGGCGCCTGATTGACGCCGTCGCGGGCAGCGCTGGCCGTCACGGCCCTGTTTTGGGTGGATACGCTGACGCTTGCGCTTGGCGTCACGGGCCTTGCCGCACGGCCTGCCGATGCAGCGCGCGGTTTCGACGGTCGGCTTATTGGTTTGGGACGGGCAGCCTGCGGGGCCACGACAGTCACCGCGGGAAGCTCGGTATTGCCGCTTTGGGCAAAGGCTCCGCTTGACGAGGCAAGCAGCGCGGCCTGAATGGCAACGACGCTCGCGCCACGGCGAGCATGACAACATAACATGGGGCATTCCTGACGCCGGGCTTTCTCTCCGGCCATTCGACAGCATCAATCGCCTGCGGCGGACCGCGACGATCACGAGAGTCGTCAGGAAAATTGAGGCGGCGCGCGCGCCTGGGCGTTTGTGCCTTTATGGGTCGCGCCGGCGGATGCCTCCACGGCGTGCCATACCACGCGCTCGGCGTGGCGGAAGGGAACGGAAAGCGCGGCGTGCGGCGGCGAATCGAGCGACGCGCCCAATTGCGCCAGGCAACAGAGGGCGCAGGCGCCACCATGCGCGATCGGTGCATCATTCCGGTCGTTCAGGCCGCCCTGCTCGCTCGCGCTGTGGCAGATGACGGCGGCAGAAAGCGGATCGGCCACAGCCTGGCCAGCCGCCAAACAGGCGGCAATCGGCGCCAGCACCTGCATCACCAAAGCGAGCAGGACCAGGGGTAGGAATTTTTGCAGCCGTGCGCGCATCCGCCGAACCATTCGTTCGTCTACTAACTAAACACCGCGCTATGGCCGAGTCGAGCCCGGTTCCGCCGCCTTCTTAATGCAGCGCAAATTCCCCGGAAAACTGTGGTCCGGCCGCCACCAGCAGGGAACCTCCGGCATTTGAGGCAGTCGAGCCCCTGCCCCATCCACAGATTTCTTATATTTGTCATATGCTTACACGGCGGGCCACCCGATCATTTCGTTAAATGCTCGAATTTTGAACATTCGTTGCCGAAAATGATGACAAGTGAGAAAAGTTGATCTAGCATCCCCTTGCTCAGGCTGGCCGCGAGGTCGAAGTCTGGTGGTCCAAGTCTCGGGAGGAGCCCCTGACGCGCAAAATGCAGCGTCGCCCCGCCAATCAAGATCAAATCTTAGAATCGGGGATAATAGGGTCGACACAATTTTCGAGCGGGGCTAGGGCCCCGCTCTTTTTTTGTCTGCGGGGCTGATGCGCCGATGAATCCTTCTCCCAATCCGATCGAACAGAGCCTTGAACTTGCAGCCTCGCGCTGCACCGATCTCACGCCACACGTCTATCAGCGGCTGTTCGAACAGCATCCCGAAACGCGGGCGATGTTCCGCACGCAAGGCAGCGAGCTCGTGATGGGATCGATGCTCGCACTCACGATCGAGGCGATTCTCGACTTCGCCGGTGATCGCCGTGGGCAATTCCGGCTGATCGCGTGCGAGGTCGTATCGCACGATGGCTACGGCACGCCGCGCGAGTTGTTCACCGCCTTCTTCGCCGTCATCAGGGATACACTGCGCGATCTCCTCCGCGATGAATGGTCGTCGGACATCGCACAGGCCTGGGACCGACTGCTCATCGAGATCGACGCGTTCGCCTCCGTTCAGGCCTGACGCTTTGCGCTGCACCAACGCCTCTCGCGGCGACCGTTGATTGCGGATTGAGTGGCACCAACTCTTGTGAGACACTTTCGGACATCGGTCGCGCAATCAATGACGCGCCGAAGCAAAATTGTATGGGAGCGAGCGATGTCCGGGACGAAAGATTTCTCGACGACGAGGCGCGATCTTCTTCAGGCGGCAGCAACCGCCGGCGCCGCGACTGCCATCCTCGGCAGCATGGGCATAAACCCCGCCCTTGCAGCCGAAGTCGGACGCAGCGAGAAGCCGCTGAAGGCGGCGTTCTCCAACGCAGGCCTCCAGGCCACCTGGTGCGCGCAGGGCAAGCAGGCCGCGGAATTCTGGGGCAAGCTGTTCAATGTCGAGGTCACCTGGTTCGACGGCCAGCTCGATGCCGTGAAGCAGCGCGCGGCGATCGACAACATGGCCTCGCAGAAATGGGACTTCGTCGCGATCCAGGCTTTTGGCATCGGCACCCTCACCCAGCCGGTGCAGAAGATGATCGATGCCGGCACGCCGGTGATCGACATGGACACGCTGATCGCGCCGCTGGACCAGATCAACGTCCACTCCTTCCTCGCCCCCGACAACGAGTTCATGGGCGCCTCGGTGACGCAGGCGCTGTGCAACGCGATGGGCGGCAAGGGCAAGATCATCATGACGCAGGGCGCCCTCGGCCATACCGGCGCGCAGGGCCGCGCCAAGGGCTTCAACAATGTCGTGAAGCAATTCCCCGGGATCGAGGTGCTCGACACCCAGCCGGCCGACTGGGATGTGTCGAAGACCGCACGTCTCTGGGAAACCTACCTGACCAAGTATCCGCAGATCGACGCGGCGTTCTTCCACAATGACGACATGGCGCTCGCCGCCGCCAACATCATGAAGGCGCGGGGCCGCACCAACATCCTGATCGGCGGCGTGGACGCGATGCCGCCGGCGATCCAGGCCGTCAGCGAAGGCCGCATGTTCGCGACCGTGCGCAATCCGTCCTGCCGGATTCATGGCGGCGCGATCATCGCAGGCGTTTCCGCCGTGGTCGGCGGAGAAAAGAGCGGACAGGGCATCCCCAAGAATGTCGTCACCGACGGTCCGGTCGTGACCAAGGCCAACGCCGCCGGGATGCAGTGGATGCAGGATCACTTCCTGATCTGAGCCTCCATGCGAGAGGATCGTTCGCCCCTCCTGGAACTGCAGGGCATCACGAAGAGCTTCGGCGGCGTCGAGGCGCTTCGTGGTGTCGACTTCGCGCTCTCACCCGGCGAAATCCACGGTCTCGTCGGCGAGAACGGCGCGGGAAAAAGCACGCTGATGAAGATCATCGCCGGCGTGCACACCGAATTTTCCGGCCGCTTCCTGATCGACGGACAGGAGACGCATTTCCGCTCGGCCCGCGATGCGCACAACGCCGGCATCGCCATGGTGCACCAGGAGCTCTCCGTCGCGCCCGACCTCACGGTCGCGGAGAACGTGTTTCTGGGCAACCAGCCGACGAACCGGCTTGGCCTGGTGCAATGGCGGCGGATGGCGCGCGAGGCCGGCGAGCAGCTCGCCCGCTTCGGCATCGACGTCGATCCGATGAGCCGGCTCGGCGACTTACCCATCGGGCTTCAGCAGCTGATCGAGATCGCGCGCGTGCTGTTCTCCGGCGCGCGCATCGTCATCCTGGACGAGCCGACCTCCGCCCTCTCCCCGCCCGAGGTCGAGCGACTGTTTGCGACGCTGCGGCGCTTGCGAGAGGAAGGCACGGCGATCGTCTTCATCTCGCATTTCATCGAGGACATCTTGCTCGTGTCCGACACGGTGACCGTGTTCCGCAACGGGCGGAAGGTCGCGGAGACCGCAAGTGCCTCGACCAGCAAGGGCGCGCTGATCGAGGCCATGATAGGCCGCGGCGGCGAAGCGCTCGAGCACAGCTATAGCGACGATTTGATGCTGCCCCAACCGAGCGACAGGTCGGTGGTCCTGAAGGTCGACCAGCTGTCCCTGGCCCGCAGCCTGAAGGACATCTCCTTCGATGCGCGCGCCGGCGAAGTGCTCGGCATCTACGGTTTCATGGGCTGCGGCCAGCAGGAATTGTCGCGCATCCTGTTCGGCAAACTGAAGCCGGACGGCGGCACGCTCGCGGTCGAGGGCAACCTCAAAACCTTCGCAAGCACGGCGGCGGCGCGGCGCGCCGGCGTGGCGCTGGTGCCGGAGAGCCGACGCGCGATGCTGTTTCACCAGGAGCCGGTCTACAAGAACATCTCGATCAGCATTCTCGATCGCATCTCGGCGTTGCTGCTCAAGCCGGCGCAGGAGCGCGACATCGCCCAGCGCCAGGTCGAGCAGCTCCAGATCAGACCGCCGGTGGTCGGGCTCGATCTCGGCATGCTCTCCGGCGGCAATCAGCAGAAAGTTGCTCTGGCGAAATGGCTGACCTATCCGCCAAAACTCCTGGTGCTGTGCGAGCCCACCCGCGGCATGGATGTCGGCGCCAAGAACGACGTCATCAACATCGTCCGCGATCTCCGCGCCATGGGGCTCGCGATCATCGTGCTGTCGACCGAGCCGGAAACGGTGCTGTCGCTGGCCGACCGCATCCTCGTGCTCAAGCGCGGCGCGTTGGTGCGCGAATTCAAGAACGAGCCGGTCAGCAAGGACCGCCTGCTGGAAGCGGCGTGACGGAGAAGCACATGGCGAGCAGTGAGACGGCTTTGGCGGCGGGGCAGCGGGCGCGAGGGCTTGCGCCGTTCCTGCGCTCGCAGATGCGCAACATCGCCCCGTTCCTGACGCTGATCTTCCTGTCCGGCTTCTTTGCGCTGGCCAGCCCCTCCTTCGCGACGCTGGACAATCTCGGCAACATCCTGACGCAGGTGTCGGTCACAGGCATCATCGCCGTCGGCCTTACCTTCGTGATCCTCTGCGCGGAGATCGACCTCTCGATCGCCAGCATCGCCAACGTCACGGGCATCGCGGTCGCCTACTTCACGCTCCAGGAATCCTACGTCAACATCCCCAACATTCCCCTGCCCGGCGCCGCGGCGATCCTGCTGGCCATTTTGCTCTGCGCAGCTCTCGGCCTCGTCAATGCGCTGGGGCTGACAATGATCGGCATCCCCTCCTTCATCATGACCCTGGCGATGATGCAGATCGCGGCCGGCATCTCGGCGCTGCTGGTGCGCGGCCAGATCGCCTACAAGGTGCCCGGCGTGATCACCACGCTGGGCTCGGGCTCAATCGGCGGCATCCCATGGATCGTCATCGTCGCCGCGATCATGCTGCTCTTGGGACATCTGGTGCTGACCTACACGCGCTTCGGCCGCTACGTCTACATGGTCGGCGGCAACCGCGAGGCGGCCGAATATTCCGGCCTCAACGTCAAGCTCATCCTCGGCGCGGTGATGGTCATTTCGGCGGTGTGCTCCGGTATCGGCGGCATGCTCGGTGTCGCTCATTTCGGCAGCGCGCAGCAGAACGAGTTCGATACCTATCTGCTCGACTCCATCGCCGCCGTCGTGGTCGGCGGCACCAGCCTGTTCGGCGGCCGCGGCGGCATCGGCAACACCATCGTCGGGCTCTTCGTTCTCGGAGTTCTCAATAACGGCCTCGACCACGTCAACATCGACAGCTTCCTGAAGATCCTGATCCGCGGCCTGATCCTGCTGGCGGCGCTGGTGATCAACGTCTATGCGCAGCGGCTGAGGGAAAAGGCGGTGGAATAGCCGCCCCTCAAAACAAAAAGCGCGAAAACAACCCCATGCACAGTAGAGACTTTGAGGGAATTCAACGACTTACAAAAACCCGAAATTGTGTAGCTGCGACCGCAGCGACGGTTTGACTCGTCGGGCAAAACAGGAGCAGGATGTCATCATGGCGGTGTGCGCGTCCGTAGCTGCTATTCCAGAGAACTCTGACATTCGCGACGAACAACGCTCCGTCATCCTGAGGTGCGAGCCATGGGACGCAACGCGTCCCGTGGTGAGCCTCGAAGGATGAACGGCCAAGATGCAGCCGGGCCGTCGCCCTTCGAGGGCCGCTAAAGCGGCCACCTCAGGGTGACGGTTCTAGTCCGGCACAAGCCGCGAGAACCGGAAATTGCAATGGCTCGCACCGCCCGCTAGCGTCTGTGTCCTCTCCAGTTGGATGCCCCGCGCTGCGTAGGCGACGAAATCGAGCCCGCAGATGTTCGGCAGGATGTCCTTGTCTCCATGGCGCGCCGCGAGTTTGCAGAAGCCGCAAGCCTTGTAGTTGATGCCGAATTCAAAACTGTCACCCGCATCAGGCTCGACGAAATCGTAGACGAAATCTTCCGGAAACTCGGTCTGATGGCTTTCAGTCGCGCTTCTCGCCGCCTGCTCGCGTAGCGAGGCCTGGTTCTCAGCCGACATGAACTGACGACCCGAGGCGAGACGTTCCGCTTCCGATACGGTGAGCAATTGCGCCTTGTAGGTGTCCCGCTCGATCTCGCCGATCACAGGCAGCGGCACACCGTGGCGCCGCAGCACCCGGCTGATGGCCATGAAGCCCATCAGGCGCATGAAGAAATCGCTCATGCGGCTCGCCGCGCCGCCGACATGGGGCATCTGGGTGAGCACGATTTCGAATTCGTCCATCACCTTCCGCCTGATCCCGTCGATCTCGGAAAGCTGCGCGCGCTCGCGCAACATCGGTTCGGCCAGATCGAGCCGCTCGCGCATGGCGGCCTCCATTGCACCGCGATGCGCTTCGTAGAACGGATGGATGATCTCAGCCATGGGACACCTGATATGATTTGGTTCAATTGCAATGTCGGCCGGTTTCACTCCGCGGCGATCGCCTCGATCTCCAGCAGCCATTGGCTGTCGACGGTCTCGACGATCACGACCGTCAGCGCGGGCTGATGTTCGCCCAGCATCGCGCGACGAATGGTGCGGTTGGCCACGAGTTGATTGCGGTCGGTCAGGAACGTGTTGACCTTGACCAGATGCGCGACGCCAAGGCCTGCGGCGGCGAGCACCTCGATCAAATTGCGCCAGGCCTGCTCGCACTGCGCCTCAAAACCGTCAGGAACGGTGCCGTCGGGTCTCTGGGGCACCTGGCCGCTAATGAACAACAGCCGTCGATGCTGCGTCAGTTCAAGTCCCATGCAGTAACCGCCGGCGGGAGCGTGGACCGATGCGGGATTGTGGCTGACGAGGTGAGCTGGGGGCATGAGGTTTCTCCGGATTGCTTGTCGACCGTATCCGGCGCCATCACCGCTTCGCAAAGCATCATTGCTGCGGTTCAGCGCAAGAAAATCTATTGCAAGGCCACAGCCCATCAGTGTCAAAATGGAGACCGATGACCTACGCCCTTCCCCCACTCAACGCGCTCCGCGCCTTCGAGGCCGCCGCCCGGCATCTCAGTTTCAAGCTGGCCGCGCACGAGCTACACGTCACGCCCGCCGCCGTGGGGCAGCAGGTGAAGGCACTGGAGGCGCGCCTCGGCATGCAGCTGTTCGAGCGGCTGCATAAGCAGCTCATCCTCACCGCGGCCGGTCAGGCCTATCTGCCCGGCGTCTCCGAAGGCTTTCGCCACATTGCGGAGGCGACCTCACAGTTGAAACCGGCCGGTGCGGTGCTGCTGCAATTAGGCATCCATGGCAGCTTCGACCTCCGTCGCCTCGATCTGGCAGCGTTTCGCAGCACGCATGCGGAGATCGGCTTGCGGGTGCTGCATCCGGCCGGCCTGCACGAATTGGTCGAGGGCAAGGTCGACCTGCTGATCGCCCGCAGTCTTGGCCACCATCCAGGCTATCGCTGCGACCGGGTCGATGAGGGATCAGGTCTGGGTGATTGGCTGATTGCGCCTGAAGGCACCGCGGATTGTCCGGAGGTCGTCAGTTTTCGCGCGTGGCTGCGTGCGCTGCCGGCGGAGAACTCGGTAGCGAGTCGCCCTCGTCTGGCCGGTGTCAGACGATAGGCTTGACCAGGAATCCATAGCCTTGCCGGGGCCGCGTTTGATGAGGCAGGCGAAACAGGAGCACGATCTCATCACAGCGATTGTGGCGTCAGTGGCAGCTCCCCCTGAGGGAGTGCCTCAGCGCCTTGATGGGAGTGGACGGCCGGTGCCTGAGGAGCCTGATGGGAAATTCGACGAAGCCGGAAAAGGGTGGTGCGTGAGCGGCGGTGCGCCGCCCACGCTCCCTTATTATTCCATCCTCCATCCCTGCAGATCGGGATGATCGCAAGTCATGGTGATAGCGCCCTTGTTTTCGTCGTAATAGCTCAGGCAACGGCCTCGCGTGGAGAGTTTGTAGTCCTTCCCAAGCTGAACAGTCTTGGCGAGCGCGTCGCTCAACATCCTTACGTTGCCTTCGCTACAGGCGATCCGGTCGGGCAGCTCCTTGATCGCCTTGCAGTCTTTCAGGTCAATGGCACTCGCCTGAACGCAGGAAACGGCTAAAACAGCAAAGGTGGCAGTGAACAAGCGCATAAAATCCCCCCTATGAAATCTCCGGTAGCCCGGAGTGCCGTCAAGGTAGAGCGGAAACGAGTGCACAATCAAATGGACGAAAGGCTAAGGGAACGCGCGTCCCTGAGGGGAGTGGACTCGACATTCGGGCAGCACCGGTCAAAATGCCCCCTTTTGGGAGGATCAGATGACCAAAATCGAAGCCAGCATTGGCCGCGTCCATGGCGATAGGTACCTTCCGATCAGCAACGCGCTCGAAGACTTTGTTGGCCATCCGCCACGTGTAGAGAACCTGCAGGGCTGGGCCGGACCTAACGATCTGCTGCAGATCATTATGGACTGGGAATCCTGGCGCACTTTCGCAACGCTGGGAGCCGGCATCTTTGGAGCTGCCGCGGTGGGTAAATTGGGGCAGTCGATTGCTGGGGATAGTTATGACGCCCTGAAACGCCTCGTTTCAAGGGCGTCGCCGTCAGAAGCGAAAAGCACGGATTCAGAGAAGTTCGAACGGTTGGAACGCGCAATCAAGGATGCGATAGCAGACGGATACGCCGTGACTTTGAGCATTCCGACAGGAGGGCAATTCCGCAATAACCTGGGCATAGAGCTGACTTCGGGTGATCTGGCTCAAATTCTCGACGCCTCTGCAATCCTTGGAGAGATAGGGCAAGATCTGCGTCACGCGATAGAATCCGAAGAGCAGTCCGGCCAGAAAGTATACGGAGCTGCTCACGGCAATCGCGACGGCGGCCCGAAAATCGAACGCCTCAAAGATGGTAGCTTAGCGATCCGCCTTGGCTTGGAAAAAGATGGTCAGTCAGTCCCGCTGACCATCCAGTACGATCGGAACGGAAAGCGGATCAAGCAACTACCACCGACCTGAGACGAGCGAACGGCTCGGTGGCGCTCTTCCTACCCTGACCGGCGGCCTTCCATTACATCGGATCAAGCCATGCCTCGTCCCAAGACCCGGTTCATCGCACGGTACGACGGAGTTGATCGGGAATTGCTCGCTGCACAAGAAACCAGCGACGGCAGCGTCATGCTTTTCTCGCGTTCTGAGACGAACCACGAAGATGGCGGAGCGAATGTACCCATCTCCTTCGAACGGTATTCACTCCATCCAAGCGACAGCGCACCCGGCACTACCATCAAACGATCAACGAAACTTGCTGACGGTCGCCTCATAACATCCGCCGCCTTCATCGAAAATTCGAAGGGCTTTCTTCTTTGGAACGTATATGCGCGACGCTGCGCTCGACTTGATCAGCCTCGATACACGGCCAATCCAAAACCACGCGACAAGCTCATCCGCATCGCCGACCCCTTCACCCACATGGACACGTCGAGCCCGGTTTACTTTGTTTTTGCTGCCCTTCCGGTCCACACCTTCGAATTCACGCCCGGCTTTCGACTCCAGACTGCGCAATTCACGCGTTTCCAGCTTGCTGTCTACTCGACTTACATGAACGTCCCCGCCATCCGCGCCGCTGATATTTTCATTCCTGCGACGTCACAACAGCACATCCGACATCCGGATGATGCCGCACCGATCGTGAAGCCAGTTACGGGGGGATCAGAGAATTTTGATACCGGTCAGCTAGCAACCTATCTACTCGAGATCAGTCAGCGGCTTGGGTTGAAGCTTACCGAGCGCATCGAAAGAATGAGCATTCCACCAGAATTGAAGCAGGCGCTGTGGGATCACCCACTTTGGTTCAATGCGATCCCACGCGTCGCGACTAATCGCGCCGAAGTGGAGCTACGCCGCGCGCTAAGCGTTATCGTGGCGTAGTAGACCTAAGCCGGTAAATTCGCGATGATTGACTTGACTACCTGCGATGCTCTTGCAGCCCAATAGTCCATACCTGCATCGCTGCGATGGCCTGTGAGAGCGCTGGAAATCATCCAGTCGGAGTTGCCGTCACTGGTGGTCGTGCCGACCCGACCGCTGCCTGTCTGCCATGTCGAAGGATCAATGAAGAGGACCAAATATCGCCGGCGGCGTTCGCGCCCGCCACAGCCGCCGCGACAGCAGCATTCTGTGCGGTCGGATATCCTGACGTATAACCCTGAATGCCAATTAGGGAGATTGGGAAATTATAGCCCCAATTCGTGCGGACTGCAGCGATGTAAGCGCTAACCGCGGTCTGGACTGTAGATGCTGGCGTGACGCTCCCATCGTTGGTCGATCCGAACACGACAAGCGCGTCAGGCTTCGGACGCAGGAATATGTCAAAGGGCGCGCGCTGGCCGAAATTGAGCGTGCCGCCTGTCGTGACGTAACCAGTCCCGCCGAGTCCATAGAATTCGGCGCTCTTCCAGCCCATCAGCTTCGCGAACGACCGCGACCAGCCCATCTGGGGGCACGTCGCCGCGGTCGCCGGTCCCGTCCAACTGTCGCCGTCGATGTAAGCGACCACGCGATCAAGCAACGAGACAGGTCTGATCGTGTTGACGACGGATGTTCCGATACCGCAAATCTGCGTGCGCTCGAAGCGAACATCCATATCCGAAAGTTGCGCCCCGCCGAAATCGACCAACATGGTGCAATTGTTGCCACCACTCGGAGCACTCTTGCTCCCCCGCGCGTAGGCATATTGTCCATTGATGAGAAGGTCGCACTTCTGCGAGTTCGAGGTCATGTAGACCTCGAACTTGCATCACCACCGCCGAAGAACCCGAATTCGAGCCAGCTATCATACCCCTTGAAGCTCGATCCATCCCAGCTTTGCTGCACTGTCGTGAGCACCGTATTGGTGACGAGTTTCTTGCCGCCGATAAGGAGCTTGCTATCGGTAGACGGTGTGAGAACTCCAGTCGCGATCTGGCGAGTTGCGTTGTATGACGTCGCGGGGTTTCCGGTGACGTTTGCAGTGAATGTAATCGTCGGGGGCGCCGCCATCACAGACGGCAGCACCGTGGGTGCATTACGCGCCGCGCGACGAAGCTTTTCTGCCAAGGTGTTTCGGGACGCTGAAAGCTCAACCATTATTGACCCCCGTTCGGCACAAGCGCCACGGCAGGCGTGCCGTTGTCATAGGTCCGCTGGCCATTGTCAGTCGCGAACTCCCAGCGAGAGCCCGAAGGCGCGGGCCCCGGAGCGAACTGCGCCGCGCTCGCTGTCCCAAGGAGTTTGAACAACGCCGTAATTCCGGCGCAACCGCTAAGTCGTGACCGTTGAGTCACGACGCCAGCAATGCGATTGCACCTCATCCGGAGCTTCGAAGCGGCCACTCAGGGTGACGGTGATAGAGCGACGCTCGCTGCCGCAATCTCCTCGCTCCGCCAACACCTCACCGCGTGCCCATCTGGACGCGTTTCGAGCACCGGCCCCGGCTCGCTCCGACACACAGCTTCCGCGTGGCGGCATCGCGGGCTGAAGGCGCATCCGTTCGGCGGATTGAGCGGGTTGGGAAGGTCGCCGCCTGTCGTCGCCAGCGGTGCGTGACGCAAGGGATCGGGGATGGCGGCGATCAGGGCTTGCGTGTAGGGGTGCGCGGGCCGCTCGAAAATCTCGCGCCAGTGGCCGTTCTCGACGATGCGGCCGAGATACATCACGGCGACCTTGTCGCTCATGTGTTCGACGACGCCGAGATCGTGGCTGATCATGATGTAGGAGAGACCGAGCGTTTCCTTCAATTCCAGCAGCAGGTTAATGATCTGGGCGCGGATCGAGACATCGAGCGCCGAGACGGGTTCGTCGCAGATGACGATCTTCGGGTTGAGGATCAGCGCACGGGCAATGCCGATGCGCTGGCGCTGGCCGCCCGAGAATTCATGGGGGTAGCGGTCGGCCTGCTCCGGCCGCAGGCCCACATGCCGCAGCATCTTCGCGACGCGGTCCTCGATCTCGCTCTTGGCCGTGATGCCATGCACACGCAGGGGATCCTCCAGCGTGCGGCGAACGGTCTGGCGCGGATTGAGCGAGGCGTAGGGATCCTGAAACACGATCTGCACGATGCGGGCCAGCGCCTTTCGATCGCCGGATGGCCGGTTCGTCACGTCCTGTCCGTCCAGCACGATGCGGCCGCGCGTCGGCGTCACGAGGCCAAGGATCGACAATGCGACGGTCGACTTGCCGGAGCCGGATTCGCCGACGAGGCCGAGGCATTCGCCGCGCTTCAAGGTGAGATCGACGCCGTCGACGGCGCGGAGCAGCCGCCGGCCGCGCCCCAGCAGGCCGCCTCCGAGCGGAAAATGGACCGCGAGATCCCTCACGCTGAGAATGACATCGTCGTCCGGCCGCGTCTCACCCAACCTGTCCTGCGGCTCATGCATGGTGGTGACACCTGACAAGGCCGCCGGCCTCCAGCAAATCCGCTCCCGGCGGGGTGGTCCGGCAAATATCGGTCGCCTGCGCGCAACGCGGATTGAACCGGCAGCCGTTCGGAAAATTCGTGATGGCCGGGACCACACCCGCGATCTCCGTCAGCCGGCTGCGGCCAAGGGCTGCACGACTGCCGAGCCGCGGCAGCGAGGCGACGAGGCCTCGCGTATAGGGATGGGAGGGCGCCCGGAAGATGTCCGCCGAGCCGCGCTCCTCGACGATGCGGCCGGCATACATCACGGCCACGCGGCGACAGACATTGGCGACCAGCCCGAGATCGTGGCTGATCATCAGGATTGCGGTTCCCCGCTCGGCGCACAAATTCCGCATCAGCTCGATGATTTCGGCCTGCACGGTCACGTCGAGTGCTGTTGTCGGCTCGTCGGCGATCAGGAGATCCGGACCGCAGGCGAGCGCGATGGCGATCATCACGCGCTGGCGCATGCCGCCGGACAGCTGGTGCGGGTAATCCTTCACGCGCCGCTCCGGCGCGGGAACGCGGACGCTCGCCAGCGCCTCGACCGCCAGTCTGTCGGCCTCTCGCCAGCTCTTGCCCTTGTGCAGCACGAACATCTCGGCGATCTGCCGGCCCACCGGCGAGACCGGGTTCAGCGCCGTCATCGGCTCCTGGAAGATCATGGCGATGCGATTGCCGCGCAGATCGCGTTGCCGGGCGGCCGAAAGGTGCTGGATCTCCCGCCCCTCAAACCGGATGGCGCCGCCGCCGATCGACAATGGTTGCCGCAACAGGCCGATCAAGGCAAGCGCCGTGATGCTCTTGCCGCAGCCGGATTCACCGACGAGGCCGAAGGTTTCGCCGCGATCGATGCGGAATGAAATGCCCTCGGCCGCCGCGACGCGCCGCGATCCATCGTCGAGATCGATGCTGAGATTCTCGACTTCGATCAGCGGCGCGCCGGTCATGCGCGCCGGCTCCGCGATTGCGGATCGAGAATGTCGCGCAGGCCGTCGCCGAGCAGATTGAGGCCGAGCACCGTCAAGAAGATCGCAAGGCCGGGAAACACCGAGAGCCACGGCGCCGTCGTGATCTGGTCGCGGGCATCCGACAACATGCTGCCCCAGCTCGGAAACGGCGGGCGCACGCCGAGGCCGAGGAACGACAACGCGGCTTCGGACAGCACCGCGCTGCCCATGCCGAGCGTGCCGATGACGACGATCGGCCCCAGCATGTTCGGCAGCAGCTGCGTGATCATGATGCGCAGATCGCCGTAGCCGAGCACGGTCGCGGCCTGCACGTAACCCTGGCTCCTCAGCGACAGCGCCGAGGCCCGGGCGATCCGGCACGTGAAGGACCAGTTGGTCAAGCCGAGTGCAATCAGCAGGCTGGTCAGGCCGGGTCCCAGCACCGCCATGATGGCCAGCGCGAAGATCAGCGATGGGATCGCGAGCATGAGATTGGTCAGCCCGTTGACGACATCGTCCCACCAGCCGCCCCAATAGCCGGCGCTCAGGCCCAGCGCCACGCCGATGACGCTGTTGATGAGCTGCGAGACGATGCCGACCGTCAGCGAAACGCGCGCGCCATAGACGACGCGGGAATAGATGTCGCGGCCCTGATCGTCGGTGCCGAACCACCAGGTCCAGCTCGGAGGCTCTTCCGCGTTGAGCAAATTGGCGTCCAGCACAGGATCGGTATGCGCCAGCCAGGGCGCGAGCAGGCCGACCAGGATCGCAAGCGCGAACAGCGCGCCACCGATGATGAGATTGGCGCGGAGCTTCATGCGTATCTGATCCTGGGATCGATCACGCCGTAGAGCACGTCGATCAGCAGATTGATCGCGAGAAAGGACAGCACCACGACAAGAATGGAGCCCTGGACGGCCGGAATGTCGCGCTGCAGGACACTGTCGACCAGCAGCGAGCCGATGCCCGGCCAGGAATACAGTTTCTCGACCACGACCGCCTGCCCCATCAGCGCGCCGAACTGCAGGCCGACGGTGGTGAGAATGATGACAAGCGCGTTGCGCATCACATGCCACTTCACGACCCGCGTCTCGCTCATGCCCTTGGAGCGCGCGGTGCGGACGAAATCCGCGGTCATGATCTCGAGGACAGCAGCGCGTGTCGTCCGGGCGAACAACGCCATCGGCGAGACGCCAAGCGTCACGGCAGGCAGGATCAAATATTTCAGTCCGCCATCGCCATAGCCGAAACTCGGCAGCCAGCCGAGCTTCAACGCAAACAAGTACATCAGCACCAATCCGAGCCAAAATTTGGCGATCGAAAGTCCAGACACCGCCACGACCATGGCCAGCGTGTCGACGATGCCCCCCGGCTTCAGCGCGGCGATGAAACCCAGGGGAACACCGATCACGACAGAAAACGCCATGGCCGCGAAGATGAGCTGGAGCGTCGGCCATATCCGCTTGGCGATCATGAACGTCACAGGCTCGCGCGTCCGGAACGAGGTTCCGAAATCACCGGTCGCAAGCTTGGCGATGTAGACGCCGAAGCGGACATAGACGGGATCGTCGAGGCCGAGCTGCTTCTTCATGCGCAGCTCGACCTGCGGATCGGCATCGTCGCTCATGGACGAGACGATGCTGCCGGGAACGACGCTGAACAGCACGAACACCAGAGCCACCACGGCGAGCACGGTCGGAATGGTCTGCAGGAGGCGGCGGAACAGGAAGGAGAGCATCGGCACTTTTCCTCTCTCCCTCCGTCGTTCATGGCGACGGAGGGAGCGCGAGAGCGCGTGTCACTTCGCGGGCGAGGTCTCGTCGACCCAGAGGTCTTCAACGTTCTGATGGGTGAGTTCCGTCGCGTTCAGCTGAACCCCCTTGAGCCACGGCTGCACCGCCATGACCGCCTTGTTGTAGTTGAAGAACCAGACCGGCGCCTCTTCGTAAAGGAGCGCATTGGCCTTTTGCAGCAGCTGGATGCGCTTCGCAGCGTCATCGGACTGCCCGGCCTCGTCGACCGGCTTGTCGAACTCGGCGTTCTTAAAGTTCATGTAGTTGCAGGCGGGTTGCGGCGTCGCCGAGTGGAAGCATTTGAGAGCGGCCTGCGGATCCGGGCCGCTCGCCTGCGAGTAGATGAAGGCCTGGTAGTCGCCGCTGCGAACCACCTCCGCCAGCACCGCGGTCTCGACCTGCTTGACCTTCGCCTTGATGCCCACCCTGTCCAGCATCGGGATCACGGCCGAGACGATCGGCAGGCCCCAGCTCTCGTTCTGGCTGGTGGTCCATTCGAATTCGAAGCCTGAGGGATAACCGGCCTCGGCGAGCAGCTGCTTGGCCTTGGCGGGATCGAAGGGATAGGGCTTCATGGCCTTGTCGTAGGCGGGAGAGGTCAGCGGCAGCCAGCTGGTGGCGCGGTAGGCCTTGCCCTTGACCAGCTTGTTGATGATCAGGTCGGTGTCGATCGCGTAGTTGATCGCCTGCCGGACCCGCTTGTCGGCGAACGGCTTGAACGCGGGATTCATCCCCATGTAGCGGGTGAAGACCTCGGCGACTTCGACGACGGTGCCCTTGAGGTCGGCGTCGTTCTGATAGGCGACATATTGCGCAGGTCCCAACACCGAGGTGTCGATCTCCTTGTTGCGGAAGGCGACATCGCGTGCCGCGGCCTCGCCCATGACCGACACGATGATTTTGTCGGCGTAGGGCTTGCCCGGCTTGTAGAACCGGTCCCACCGTTCCAGAACGATGCGCGATCCCGGCACGTGCTCGACGAATTTGAAGGGTCCAAGACCGATCGGCTTCTGGAGGAAGCTCTCCTTGGCGGCCTCGTCGGCGGGATAGATCGACGTGATCGCGTTCCAGAAGTAGAAACCCGGATCGACTTTCTCGGTCAGCTTCATCTCGATGGTAAAGTCGTCGATTTTCTTCAGGCCGGAGATCTCCTTGGCCTGGCCCTTCTCGACCGCCGCCGCGCCCTCGATCACGCGGACATAGCGCGCGCCAGGATAAGCCTTGGTGCCATCCATGATGCGGTTGTAGGTCCAGATGACGTCGTCGGCCGTCATCTTGCGGCCGTTGTGGAAATAGGCGTCGTCGCGCAGCTTGAAGGTGTGAACGAGACCGCCGCCCGAGACGACGTCCTCCTTGGCGAGCTCCAGAACCGGTTTGCCTTCCTTGGAATTCCAGATGTAGAGCGACCGGTGCAGGGCCTTGGCGTAGATCTCGTCCTGGGCGCGCTGCGTCGTATGAATGTCCAGGCTGGTGAAGCTCGACCCATAAGGCGCGGTCATGCGGATGGTTCCGCCCTTGCGCGGGGTCTGGGCCTCCGCCGTGGCGGCCAGTGCCAGCCCCAGACCCGCGACGATCGCCACTATCCTGAACATCATGGTCCTCCGACAACGCAAGCCGTGCTCCTGTCCGAGAGTTGACCATCCACGGCAGGTCGAGCGCAAGCGCCTTGAAGGGGTTGACGTATGCGAGCGTCGCGCGCGGGCCCCGCCGATTTGCGAGGAAGCCCGCTAGAACTCCGGCTGCCAATCGCGCAATTTTCGCGCTGCAGCGGTGACATCCGCAATGGTCGGAAACGCGCCCGCCTCCAGCATCATCGTCCTTGCCAGCCTCACGGCCCGTGCTTCGCTGATCGCGCGCCGGCGCGGATCCTCGATCAGCTCGAAGTCGATATTGTGGGCGAGACCGAAGATGCGGCGGATGGTTTTTGCCGCGGCGAAGCCGACCGTATCCGCGAACAGCCGCTGCATGTAGGCCTGTCGCTCGGCCTCCAGGCGTGCCGCGCCTGTCTCGCCGGCGAAGAGCGAGGCGGGATAGGCATCCCCTGCGGCGCCAGCGCGCCACAGGTCGAGGAATTTGCGGGCGAACGCGTTCCAGACCTGCTCGACCGTCTCCAGCATCCAATGCTCGAACGCACGCCGTTCGCCCGGCGAGCGCTCGTGGCCGGCGGAGGCAAAATAGGCCATCAGCAGGTTGGCCAGCACGGCACCGACATCGAAACCCATCGGGCCGTAGAATGCGAATTCGGGGTCGATCACCCGCGTCTGGCTCTCCGTCACCATGATCGAGCCGGTGTGAAGGTCGCCGTGAAGCAGCGCCTCGGGGCTCGCCATGAACTTCAGCTTCAGCCGGGAGATCGCGACATGCAGGTCCATATCCTCGCGCAGCGCTGCGGCGAGCGCATCGAGATACGGCGCGGTCCAGCGGTTCTGCTCGGCGATGCGATAGGGATCGGTGAAGATCAGATCCTCGGTGATCTTGCACAGCGCATGGTTGCCGGCGAAGGCTGCGATGCCCTGCTTCTTCTCGGCCGCCGACAACGCGAGGTCGGAGGTGAAGAACAATGTCCGCGCCATGAAGGTGGTGATGTCATCGACAAAGCGCGGATATCGAGTCCCCGCGACCATCCCCTTGCGCATGATGATGTGGGGCTCGAGCAGCTCCATCACCGTCAGCGCCAGGGCCTCGTTGTGATGCAGCAGCGCCGGCACGAGGCCGGGCGCGAGCTCGGCCTGCCGCGACAAAGCGAGATATTCGTAATGAGCCCGGGACAGCGGCAGCGGCCAGCTCTCGCCGACGAGGCGGACATAGGGCAGCGCCTGCTTCACGGCGACGCCGCCGCGGCCGCCCTTGACGATGAAGACGAGATTGAGATTGCCGTCGCCGACTTCCGTGATCGACCAGGAGGCCGGCTCGCCACCGAGGGCTGCTGTGAGATCCGCAACGCCTGCGAGATAATCCCGCAAGGCCGCCTCATGCAGAATCCGATAGTCCCCCTGCCCCTGCGCCATGACGATCCGATCCCATTGTTATTTGAGCATGATCTTGTCGGAAAACCGCTTCACACTTTTCCGGATCATGCTCCTGTATGGGCCGGATCGTTACTCCCGCTCCAGGAAGCTCGAGCCGATCTCGGCCTTTCTTTTGATCGGATCGTAATCACAATAGACGCTGTCCGCCACCAGCGTGTAGCTGGCGCTGACGGTGTATTTGTCGGTTTTGACCGAGTTCAGGCCGATCACCGCGGTGCTCTTGCCCCCGTTCCACTTGAACGGCGTCGAGCTCTTGGCCTGCTCGCAGGCGATCACGGCCTCGTTGAAGACGTAGCCCTCGACGAACGCCTTCAGGGTGCGCACCTGCACGGCCATCTTCCACTCGAAATAGCCGATGGCACCGAGGCCGGCGACGATCAGCACCAGAAGCGCGACGACGATCCTCTGAAAAGTCATTGGTCCCCCAACAAAGCCAACCAGGAATTCTAGAACGGCATGCCCATCAATTTCGACAGGCGCTCGATCGACAAATAGCCGGCGCGATAGGCGACCATGGCGATGGCGTAGATGATCGCAGAGATGATCGTGGTCCAGATCAGCTTGCTCCTCATCCGCGTCAGGATTGGCGCGCCGGGGTCGCTGCCCGGCACTCCGACGCCGTCCTCGTGCTGGCTGCGCACGCCGAACGGCAGCGTCAGGAACAGCGCGACCCACCAGATGACGAAGTAGATCGCGATTGCGGTTGAGATCTGGATGGCCATGGCTTCGGCCTATGCCTGCTCGATTTCGACCAGCGCGCCGGAAAAGTCCTTCGGGTGCAGGAACAGCACCGGCTTGCCGTGGGCGCCGATCTTCGGCACGCCATCGCCGAGCACTCGTGCGCCCTCCTTCACCAGCGTGTCGCGCGAGGCGATGATGTCGACCACCTCGTAGCAGACGTGGTGGATGCCGCCGTCGGCGTTGCGGTCGAGGAACTTTGCGATCGGCGAGGCTTCGCCGAGCGGCTCGATGAACTCGATCTTGGTGTTGGGCAGCGTCGCGAACACGGTGGTGACGCCATGCTCGGGCAGCGCGACGGCCTCCGAGATCCGGGCCCCGAATGCGGCGCCATAGATTTTTGCGGCCTTGACGGCGTCCTTGGTCGCGATCGCGACATGGTTGAGCCGGCCCAGCATCGTTCTTCTCCCGTTATACTGTCAGCACGTGTACCAGACAGGGGGGCTTCTTGCCCCAATGTTCGTTGATCACGGAACGGACAGCGCGTCGCACCGACTCAGCCAGCGCATCCGGGTCGCGACGGCGCGCCTTCGGCAGGCCTTCGACGGTGGAAACCACGGCGTCGAAGACGATGTCGTCGAAGGGCTCGCCCGCTTTGTTCTTCTCGGGGATACCGACGAGTTCGACTGCGGGATCGTCGGCAAGCTCGCCCTGCTCCGTCATGGCGATGGCGACAAAGGCGCAGCCGGAGAAGGCCATCCGGCGCCGCTCGACCACCGCGCGGGACTTGGAGTCCTCCAGAATCGTGCCGTCCTTGTAGAGACGGCCCGCAGGCACCTGCCCAATGATGCCGGGATCGCCCGGGCCGAGCTTGACGAGATCGCCGTTGCGGCAGACCAGCACGCGCGGCACGCCGGCGGCACGCGCGAGCTTGGCGTGCTCGTTGAGGTGCAGGGCCTCGCCATGGACGGGGATCAGGAGCTGCGGCCTGGTCCAGGCGATCATGTCGCGCAATTCGTCGCGTCGGGGGTGGCCGGAGACATGGACCAGCTGGTCGCGGTCGGTGATGACCTCCACGCCCTGCAGAACCAGACCGTTGATAATGGCGCCGACCGCCTTCTCGTTGCCGGGAATGGTGCGCGAGGAGAAGATCACGCTGTCGCCGCGGTTGAGCGTGATCTCGGGATGGTCGTCATTGGCGATGCGCGCCAGCGCGGCCCGCGGCTCGCCCTGGCTCCCGGTGCAGAGCGCCAGCACCTTGTCCTGCGGCAGGTGACCGTAGACCTCGGCGGAGCGGAAACTCTGCACGCCGTCGAGATAGCCGGTCTCGCGCGCGACCTGCACCACGCGCTCCATGGCGCGGCCGACGACGACGACCTCACGGTCGGCAGCCTTCGCGGCGATGGCGACGGCCTTGAGGCGCGCGACATTGGAGGCAAAGGTCGTGACCGCGACGCGGCCCTTGGCGGCCTTGACGAGCTCGGTGATGGATTTGGCAACCTCGGCTTCCGAGGGTGAGCGGCCGTCGCGCACGGCGTTGGTGGAATCGCCGATCAAGGCGAGCAGGCCCGCATCGCCGAGCTCCCGCAGCCGCTTTTCGTCGGTCGGGCGGCCGATGATCGGGGTCGGATCGATCTTCCAGTCGCCGGTGTGCAGCACCGTGCCGATCTCGGTGTGTATCGCCAGCGCGTGCGACTCCGGAATCGAATGCGCGACCGGAATGAACTCGACGTTGAACGGGCCGATATCGACGCGCCCGCCCGACGGCACCACCGTCACCGGGATCTTGGGCGCATTGCGCTCGGCGGCGCATTTGGCCTCGAACAGCGCGGCGCTGAACTGGGTCGCGTAGATCGGGCATTTCAGCTTCGGCCACAGGTCGATGATGGCGCCGAAATGGTCCTCATGGGCGTGGGTCAGCACCAGCCCCATCAGGTTCTTGCGTTCCTTCTCCAGGAAGCTGATGTCGGGCATGATCAGGTCGATGCCCGGCAGATGCTCTTCGTCGCCGAAGGAGACGCCGAGATCGATCGCGAGCCAGGCGCGCTGCTGGCGGTTGCCGAGGCCGTAGATCGACAAATTCATGCCGATTTCGCCGACCCCGCCGAGCGGTGCAAATACCAGTTCTTCAGGCTTCGCCATCACGCAGCTCCCACGGAGGCGGCCGTGCCGAAGAACACCTCGCCCGCGGCGACCGGCACGCGCCGGCCCTCCGCGGTGCGGACGATCAGGCAGCCGGTGTCGTCGATCGTGTCAAAAATGCCTTCCAGCGTCATCACTCCCGTGTGGATCGCGACCCGCTCGCCGAGGCCGGCGGCGCGCTCCAGCCACAATCTGCGAATTTCGGAAAAGCCGCGGCCATTGTCCCAGATACCGCGGAACTCCACCCAGGCGTCCGAGAGCGCCGAGAACAGCTCCTCCGCGCTGATCTGGACGCCGAGCGCGGCCAGCGACACCGCCGGCGTCGGCGTGCCCTCGGGCGCGGCGACGACGTTGGTGCCGATGCCGACAACGATGGCAAGACGATCGCCCATGGCTTCGGCCTCCAGGCCGATGCCGACCAGCTTCTTGCCGTCGGCCAGGACGTCGTTCGGCCATTTCAGGGCGTAGCGGGGACGGCCCTCGCCGAGGCGCAGCGCCGCCTCCAGGCTGACCTTCTCCAGCGCGGCCTCCTCGGCCAGCCCGGCCGCAAAGCCGATCGTCGCGGCGACGGAAGGGGCGACGTCGAGGACTTCGAGCACGCTGGCGGCAAGATTACCCCTTGGCGCGATCCAGGCGCGCTGGCGGCGACCACGGCCGGCGGTCTGCTCCGACGTCACGAACCACATCGGGCCGCGTTCGCCGCGCCTCGCGTGCTCGATCGCCTCGGTGTTGGTCGAGCCGGTCCGTTCGAAAGCTGCGAGCTTGTAGCCCGCCGACGCCGCACGAGGACCGAGCGCGAATGCCATCCTAAAACAGCGACTTGGCGGCGGCGGAGGCGACGCTCACCACCGGGCCCGCAAACAGGGCGAACAGGATATTGAACAGCCCCGCGACCGCCAGCACCGTCTTGACTTCGACGCGCACCGGATCGACCTGCCCGGCCGGCTCGTCGAAATACATCGTCTTGACGATGCTGAGATAGTAGTAGGCGCCGACCACGCTGGTCAGCACGCCGATCACGGCGAGCGTGAACAAATTCGCCTTGATGGCGGCGACGAAGACGTACCATTTGGCGAAGAAGCCGGCGAGCGGCGGAATGCCGGCGAGCGAGAACAGCAGCATCGCGAACATGAAGGCGAGCAGCGGATTGGTGCGCGAGAGACCGGCGAAATCGCTGATCTGCTCGACCGGCTGGCCATTGCGCTTCATCGCCAGGATGATGGCGAAGGAGCCCAGCGTCATCGCGACATAGATCACGATGTACATCAGGACGCCCTGCGCGCCCTCGACCGTGCCCGCGGCAAGACCGACCAGGGCAAAGCCCATATGGCCGATCGAGGAATAGGCCATCAGGCGCTTGATGTTGCTCTGGCCGATCGCGGCGAACGAGCCCAGCGCCATCGAGGCGATCGCCACGAACACCAGGATCTGCTGCCACTGCGAGACGATGCCCGGGAATGCGGTCAGCGTGACGCGAGTGAAGACCGCGAGCGCGGCCACCTTCGGCGCCGAGGCGAAGAAGGCCGTCACGGGCGTCGGTGCGCCCTCGTAGACGTCGGGCGTCCACATGTGGAACGGCACGGCCGAGACCTTGAAGCAGAGGCCGGCGAGCAGGAACACGAGGCCGAACACCAGGCCGACATTCGAGATCGTCGCGGCCGCCGCGATGCCGGTGAAGGCCACCGTGCCGGTGAAGCCATAGATCAGCGAGGAGCCGTAGAGCAGCATGCCAGAGGACAGCGCGCCGAGCACGAAGTACTTCAGCCCGGCTTCGGTCGACTTGGCGTTGTCGCGGTTGGAGGCCGCCACGACGTAGAGCGCCAGCGACATCAATTCGAGGCCGAGATAGAGCGAGATCAGATCGCCGGCCGAAATCAGCACCATCATGCCGAGCGTCGAGAGCAGCACCAGGATCGCGTATTCAAAGATGCGGCGCGACGGATCCGACAGGAACTCGGTCGACAGCACCAGCGTCACCGCCGAGCCGATCAGGGCCAGGATCTTCATGAAGCGGGCAAAATCATCGACGATGAAGCTGCCACCGAAGGTCACGTGCTTGCCCGCGGGCAGCATGTATTCGAGCACACCGACCACGATCAGGAGCAGCACCGCAAGCGTCGTGACCGTCTTGGTGGTCTCCTGCCCGCGATAGGCGCCGAGCATCAGGAGTGCCATCGCCCCGACCGCGAGCACGAGCTCGGGCAGCACCGGCGCCAGTTGATAACCTGCAGTCTCAAAGCTCATGGCGATATCCTGACCTGCCCGCTCACTGGAGCAGTGCGGCGGCCTTCACGGCCGTCACAGCGGTGTTGTAATTGTTGACGAGTTGCTGGACCGAGGCCGCCGACATGTCGAGCACCGGCTTCGGATAGATGCCGAACAGGATCGTCAGCGCGATCAGCGGGAACAGCGTCAGGCCCTCCCGGAAGGTGAGATCCTTCATGCTCGCCAGCGACGGCTTGACCAGCGCCCCGAACACGACCTTGCGGTAGAGCCACAGCGCATAGCAGGCCGACAGGATCACGCCGAAGGTGGCGAAGAACGCGGTCGGGATCGAGACCTTGAAGGTGCCGAGCAGCGTCATGAACTCGCCGACGAAGCCGGAGGTGCCGGGCAGACCGACGTTGGCCATGGTGAAGACCATGAAGGTCAGCGCGTAGAGCGGCATCCGGTTGACGAGGCCGCCATAGGCCGCGATGTCGCGGGTGTGCATGCGGTCGTAGACGATGCCGACGCAGAGGAACAGCGCGCCGGAGACGATGCCGTGCGAGATCATCTGGAATACGCCGCCGGCGACGCCCTGCATGGTACCGGCAAAGATGCCCATGGTGACGAAGCCCATATGCGCCACCGAGGAGTACGCAATCAGCTTCTTCATGTCCTCCTGCATCAGCGCCACCAGCGAGGTGTAGATGATGGCGATGGCCGAGAGCGTGAACATCAGCGGCGCGAAGTCATGCGAGGCCAGCGGGAACATCGGCAGCGAGAAACGCAGGAAGCCGTAGCCGCCCATCTTCAGCATGATCGCAGCCAGGACCACCGAGCCTGCGGTCGGCGCCTCGACGTGGGCGTCGGGGAGCCAGGTGTGCACCGGCCACATCGGCATCTTCACCGCGAACGAGGCGAAGAAGGCAAGCCACGCCCAGGTCTGCAGCGAGCGCGGCACGGCGGTGTGCATCAGGGTTGGGATGTCGGTGGTGCCGCCGTTCCAGTACAGCGCCATGATGGCGAGCAGCATCAGGACCGAGCCAAGCAGCGTGTAGAGGAAGAACTTGAAGGACGCATAGACCCGGCGCGGACCGCCCCAGACGCCGATGATCAGGAACATCGGGATCAGGCCGCCCTCGAAGAACAGATAGAACAGCACGAGATCGAGCGCCGAGAAGGTGCCGATCATCAGCGTTTCCAGGATCAGGAACGCCATCATGTATTCGCGGACGCGGTTGGTGATCGCCTTCCAGCTCGCGATGATGCAGAACGGCATGATGGCGGTGGTCAGGATCACCAGCGGCAGCGAAATGCCGTCCACGCCCATGTGGTAGGTGATGCCGGTGGCGAGCCAGTTCGCCTTCTCGACGAACTGGAAGTCGGCGCTCGACGCATCGAACCGCATGACCAGGATCACCGACACCGCGAAGGTGATCAGCGTGGTCCATAGCGCGATCCAGCGCGAATTGCGCCGCGCCGCCTCGTCATCGCCGCGGCTGAGATAGACGATCAGCGCGCCCACCAGCGGCAGGAAGGTCGTGACGGATAGAATTGGCCAGGTCGTCATTTACTGGCCTCCAAAGCCGAACATGAACCAGGTGATCAGGCCGGCGGCACCGATCAGCATGGCGAACGCGTAGTGGTAGAGATAGCCGGTCTGGATCTTCACGACGTTGCGGGTGACGTCCAGCACCCGGGCCGAGACGCCGTCGGGGCCGAGGCCGTCGATGATGAAGCCGTCGCCCTTCTTCCAGAGCTGGTAGCCGATCCACTTCGCCGGACGGACGAAGATGATGTCGTAGAGCTCGTCGAAGTACCATTTGTTGAGCAGGAACTTGTACAGCATCGGCTGCGTGTTCGCGAGCTCGACCGGCAGATAGGGCCGGCGGATGTAGAACAGGTACGACACCAGGAAGCCCAGCACCATCATCACCGTCGGCAGGAAGGCGATGGTCTCGGGGATGTGGTGCATCTCCTCGATGATGTGCGGGTTCATCTTCACGGATTCGCGGAAGAACTCCTCGATGCCGTGACCGGCGAACAGCTCCTTGAACGGGAAGCCGGCCAGGATGGAGCCGACCGCGAGCACACCGATCGGGATCAGCATCCAGATCGGCGCTTCATGCGCAGCCTCGTAGTGGTGATCGTCATGCGGCTCGCCGTGGAAGGTCTTGAAGATCAGGCGCCACGAGTAGAACGAGGTCAGGCCGGCCGCGATGACCGTCATCAGGAAGCCGTACATCGCGAACGGATTGTGCGAGGCGTAGGCGGACTCGATGATCGCGTCCTTGGAGAAATAGCCGGCGGTCAGCGGGAATCCCGTGAGGGCGAGCGTGCCGACCACCATCACCGCGTAGGTGTAGGGGATCTTGCGCCAGAGGCCGCCCATGTTGCGGATGTCCTGCTCGTGATGCATCGCGTAGATCACCGAGCCGGAGCCCAGGAACAACAACGCCTTGAAGAACGCGTGCGTGAACAAATGGAACATGCCGACCGAATAGGCCCCTGCTCCCATCGCCACGAACATGTAGCCGAGCTGCGAACAGGTCGAGTAGGCGACGATGCGCTTGATGTCGTTCTGGACGAGGCCGATGGTCGCCGCGAAGAACGCCGTGGTGGCGCCGAAGAACATCACGACGGCCTGCGCGTTCGGCGCGAGCTCGAATAGCGGCGACAGGCGCGCCACCATGAAGACGCCGGCGGTGACCATGGTCGCGGCGTGGATCAGCGCGGAGACCGGGGTCGGGCCTTCCATCGCGTCCGGCAACCAGGTGTGCAGCAGGAACTGCGCCGATTTGCCCATCGCGCCCATGAACAGCAACAGACAGGTCAGGGTCAGCGCGTCGGCATGCCAGCCGAGGAAGTCGATGGTCTTGCCGGTGAGACCCGGCGCAGCGTGGAAGATGGTCTCGAAATCGGTCGAGCCGGCCAGCAGGAAGATCGCGAAGATGCCGAGCGCGAAGCCGAAATCGCCGACGCGGTTGACCACGAAGGCCTTGATGGCGGCGGCGTTGGCTGAGGGCTTCTGGTACCAGAAGCCGATCAGGAGGTAGCTCGCCAGACCCACGCCTTCCCAGCCGAAGAACAGCTGCACGAGGTTGTCCGCGGTCACCAGCATCAGCATGGCGAAGGTGAACAGCGAGAGATAGCCGAAGAAGCGGGGCCGGTTCGGGTCCTCGTCCATGTAGCCGATGGAATAGAGGTGCACGAGCGAGGACACGGTGGTCACGACCACCAGCATCACTGCGGTGAGCGTGTCGACCCGCAGCGTCCAGTAGACCTGGAGATCGCCGGAGAGAATCCACGGCAGCAACGGAATGCGCATGTCGTGGTGCATGAAGCCGACATCGACCAGCGTCATCCAGGACAACGCCGCCGACACGAACAGCAACGCCGTTGTGATCAGCTCGGCACCGCGCGAGCCCGCCGCCGGTGGCTCGGAGACGTGGTGGTCGTCGTGGCCGTCGCCGGGCTCGTGATGGGTCTCGTGAATGACCGACGCATCCTCATTGATCGTGTCGGACGCATGGGCGTGCGCGCCATGACCGTGATCATCGTGATGCTCGACCGTGTCGCCCGAGGGGTTGCGGGCATGCGCGCCGAACAGCGCGATCAAGCCAGCCAGAATGGCGCCCAGCAGAGGCAGAAAGACGATTGCCTGGACCATGATTTACTCTTTCCGCATGATCTGGTCGGAAAACCGGTATCCACTTTTCCGGATCATGCGATCAGCCCTTCATCAGATTGACGTCCTCAACCGCGATCGAGCCGCGGTTGCGGAAATAGACCACCAGGATGGCGAGACCGATCGCGGCTTCAGCGGCCGCGACGGTGAGCACCAGGAGCGCAAAGACCTGCCCGACGATGTCGCCGAGGAAGGTCGAGAACGCCACGAGGTTGACGTTGACCGCGAGCAGGATCAGCTCGATCGACATCAGGATGACGATGATGTTCTTGCGGTTCAGGAAGATGCCGAGGATCCCGAGCGTGAACAGGATCGCGCCGACCGCCAGATAGTGTCCGAGCCCGATGGTCATTTCACCCACTCCGCCGCGTCAGAATCCTGGAGCCCCTGCCCCGGCGCCACCTTTCGGATCGCCATCGCTATTTCGGGCGTGCGCGCGTTCTGAACGTTGATGTCCTGCCGCTTGACGCTCGCCTTGTGCCGCAGCGTCAGCACGATGGCGCCGATCATCGCGACCAGCAGCACCATGCCCGAGAGCTGGAAGTAGTGGATGTACTTGGTATAGAGCACCAGGCCCAGCGCCTCGGTATTGGAGACGTTGGTCGGGATCGCCGCCGTGATCGTCTTGGCGACGCCGGGGTTGATGACCCAGAAGCCGACCGTGAGCAGCAGCTCGAACAGGAAGATGCCACCGATCACGAGGCCGACCGGGAGGTACTCGATGAAGCCCTCGCGCAGCTCGAGGAAATCGACGTCGAGCATCATGATCACGAACAGGAACAGCACCGCAACGGCGCCGACATAGACGACGATCAGGATCATCGCCAGGAACTCGGCGCCCATCAGCACGAACAGGCCGGAGGCGTTGACGAAGGCCAGGATCAGGTACAGCACGGAGTGCACGGGATTGCGCGAGACAATCACCATCACCGCCGAGGCGACACAGACGCCGGCGAACAGATAGAAGAACAGCGCGGGAAGGATCATTGGGCAGTCCCCGTCATTCCGGGGCGCGGGCAAAGCCCGCGAACCCGGAATCCAGAGGTTATGGCGCGAGATTCCGGGTTCGCGCTTTGCGCGCCCCGGAATGACGATGGGATAGCGGGAAGGATCATGCTCTCATCTCACCGGTACGGCGCGTCGAGTTCGATCGCTTTCGCGATCTCGCGTTCCCAGCGGTCGCCATTGGCGAGCAGCTTGGCCTTGTCATAGAACAGTTCCTCGCGGGTCTCGGTCGCGAACTCGAAGTTCGGACCTTCGACGATGGCGTCGACCGGACAGGCTTCCTGGCAGAGGCCGCAATAGATGCACTTCACCATGTCGATGTCGTAGCGCACGGTGCGGCGAGTGCCGTCGTTGCGGCGCGGACCGGCCTCGATCGTGATGGCCTGCGCCGGGCAGACCGCTTCGCACAGCTTGCAGGCGATGCAGCGCTCTTCGCCGTTCGGATAGCGGCGCAGCGCATGCTCGCCGCGGAAGCGCGGCGAGATCGGGCCCTTCTCGAAGGGATAGTTCAGCGTCGGCTTCGGCTGGAAGAAATAGCGCATGGCGAGGAAGAACGCCGAGACGAATTCCGACAGCAGAAGCGAGCGTGCAGTGGCGTTGATGTTGATACCCATGACGGCCCTCACTTCGGCGCGATGCCGGCAAAGTGCAGCACACCGGCCACTACGATCACCATCGCCAGCGACAACGGCAGGAAGACTTTCCAGCCGAGGCGCATCAGTTGATCGTAGCGGTAGCGCGGCACGATCGCCTTGGCCATCGCGAACAGGAAGAACATGAAGAACAGCTTCAGCGAGAACCAAATGATCCCCGGCACCCAGTTGAAGGGCGGCAGGTCCACCGGCGGCAGCCAGCCTCCGAGGAACAGGATCGTCGCCATCGCGCACATCGTGGCAATCGCGACATACTCGCCGAGCATGAACAGCAGATACGGCGTCGAGCCGTACTCGACCATGAAGCCGGCGACGAGCTCGGATTCCGCTTCGACGAGGTCGAACGGCGGGCGGTTGGTTTCAGCCAGCGCCGAGACGTAGAAGATCACGAACATCGGGAACAGCGGCCAGACGTACCAGTTCAGGATGGTCAGCTGCGGCAACCCGATCAGGCTGGCGAGGCCACGGACATGCTGTGCCTCGACCACGGCCGAGAGGTTCAACGTGCCGGCGCAGAGCAGCACCGTGATGATGACGAAGCCGATCGAGACCTCGTAGGACACCATCTGCGCCGCCGAGCGCAGCGCCGCCAGGAACGGATATTTCGAGTTCGACGACCAGCCGGCCATGATGATGCCGTAGATCGACAGCGACGAGATCGCAAAGATGAAGAGAATGCCGACATTGATGTCGGAGATCACCCAGCCGAGATTGGTCGGGATCACCGCCCAGGCGGCGAGCGCGAGCACGCATGACACCAGCGGTGCCAGCAAGAACACGCCCTTGTTGGCGCCGGACGGGATGATCGGCTCCTTCAGCACGAACTTCAGGAGGTCGGCGAAGGATTGCAGCAGGCCCCACGGACCGACCACGTTCGGGCCGCGGCGGATCTGCACCGCCGCCCAGATCTTGCGGTCGGCAAGCAGGATGTAGGCGATCGCCACCAGCAGGACGACCAGCACCAGGACGCTCTCCGCGATCATGATGATCAGCGGCCAGAGGAACCCGGTCCAGAAGGCGCTTTCGAAGAATTCCATCAGGTCACTCCGCTGCGGTCAGCATCTGCCCGGAGGCAAGCCGCGAACACTCCGCCATCACGGCGGACGCACGCGCGATTGGGTTGGTCAAATAGAAGTCCTCGACGAGCGGCTTGAACGGAGCCTTCTCCGTCGTGCCGCCCTTCCCCGCGAGCTTCTTGATCTGGTCGGCCGAGCCGGCCTCGATCTGGTCGAGACGGATCAGGTGCGGCACCGCCTTGAAGATCGCCTGGCGCAGGGCCGACAACGAGTCATAGCCGAGCTTCTTGCCGAGCGCCTCCGAGAGCGCGCGGACAATCGCCCAGTCCTCGCGGGCCTCGCCCGGCGGAAATGCGGCGCGTCCGGTCATCTGCACGCGGCCCTCAGTGTTGACGTAGATCGCCGACTTCTCGGTATAGGCGGCTGCCGGCAGGATGACGTCGGCGCGATGGGCGCCGCGGTCGCCATGGGTGCCGATATAGACGACGAAGGTGCCGTCCGACGGCTTGATCTCGTCCGCGCCGAGCAGGAACAGCAGATCGAGCGTTCCGAACGTCGTCATCTGCGCCGCATTCAGCCCGCCCTGACCGGCAACAAAGCCGATATCGAGCGCGCCGACGCGCGAGGCGCTCTCGTGCAGGACGCCAAAGCCGTTCCAGCCGTCCTTGAGCGCGCCGACATCGAGCGCGAGCTTGGCGGCGGCTGCGAGAATGGCGGCGCCGTCGTGGCGCGAGGCGGCGCCGGCGCCGACCATGATGATCGGATTCTTGGCGTTCTTCAGCACGTCCATGAAGGAGTGCTTGCCGGCCGCGAGTTCACCTAGCGTGTCAGTGCCTGCGCCCAGATGGTCATAATCGTAGGTGAGATCGGCCTTGGCGCCGATCACGCCGACCTTGAAGCCGCCGGCGCGCCAGCGTTTGCGAATGCGGGCGTTGAACACCGCCGCCTCTTTCCGCGGATTGGCGCCGATGATGAGCAGCGCATCGGCCTGCTCGACGCCGGCGAGCGTCGGATTGAAGATGTAGGAGCCGCGGCCAAGTGCGGGATCGAAGGCGTCGCCGCCCTGCACTGCCAGATTGGCCGAGCCGTATTTGGCCAGCAGATCCTTCAGCGCAAACATCTCCTCGACGCCGGCGAGGTCACCCGCGATCGCGCCGATCCGCTTGCCGTCGGTGCGCGCCGCCTTGGAGGCGATCGCAGCAAAGGCCTCGGGCCAGCTCGCCGCGCGCAGCTTGCCGGCTTCGCGGATATAGGGCCGGTCGAGGCGCTGGGTGCGCAGGCCGTCGACGACGTGACGGGTCTTGTCCGAGATCCACTCCTCGTTCACGGTCTCGTTGATGCGCGGCAGGATACGCATCACTTCACGGCCGCGCGTGTCGACGCGGATCGCAGAGCCCAATCCGTCCATCACGTCGATCGACTGGGTTTTGCCGAGCTCCCACGGGCGTGCGGCGAAAGCATAGGGCTTCGAGGTCAGCGCGCCGACCGGGCAGATGTCGACGAGATTGCCCTGCAATTCCGAGGTCAGCGCGTGCTCGAGATAGGTCGTGATCTCCATGTCCTCGCCGCGGCCGGTCGCGCCCATTTCGGGGGCGCCGGCGACTTCCGCCGAAAAGCGGACGCAGCGGGTGCACTGGATGCAGCGGTTCATCGAGGTCTTGACCAGCGCGCCGAGATATTTGTCCTCGACCGCGCGCTTGTTCTCGGCGAAGCGGCTGGTGTCGACACCATAGCCCATCGCCTGGTCCTGCAGGTCGCACTCGCCGCCCTGATCGCAGATCGGGCAATCCAGCGGATGGTTGATGAGAAGGAATTCCATCACGCCTTCGCGCGCCTTCTTCACCATCGGCGAACGGGTGGAGATTTCCGGCGGCTCGCCCTTGGGACCCGGACGGCAATCGCGCACGCCCCAGGCGCAGCTCGCGACCGGCTTCGGGCCGCCCTTCACCTCGACGAGGCACATCCGGCAGTTGCCGGCGATCGACAGCCGCTCGTGATAGCAGAAGCGCGGAATCTCGGCGCCGGCCGCTTCGCACGCCTGAAGCAGCGTGTATTCGGCGGGGACATCGATCTCTTTGCCGTCGATGATGAGCTTGGTCATTGTCTCTACTCCGCCGCGACCATGTTCACGGGATCGCGGACGCCGGCATCGTCGATGTCGGCCTTATGCGAATACTGGTCGATGCGCGCTTCGATCTCATGACGGAAATGCGCGATCAGGCCCTGGATCGGCCACGCTGCGGCGTCGCCCAGCGCGCAGATGGTGTGGCCTTCGACCTGCTTGGTGACTTCCAGCAGCATGTCGATCTCGCGCTTGTGGGCGCGGCCGTCGGCCATGCGGGTCAGGACGCGCCACATCCAGCCGGTACCCTCGCGGCACGGCGTGCACTGGCCGCAGCTCTCGTGCTTGTAGAAATAGGAGATGCGGGCGATGGCGCGGATCAAATCGGTCGACTTGTCCATCACGATCACGGCCGCGGTGCCGAGGCCGGAGCGCAGCTTGCTCAAGCTGTCGAAATCCATCGGCGTGTCGATGATCTGCTCGGCCGGCACCATGCGCACCGAGGAGCCGCCGGGGATCACGGCCTTGAGGTTGTCCCAGCCGCCGCGGACGCCGCCGCAATGCTTCTCGATCAGCTCGCGGAACGGAATGCCCATGGCCTCTTCGACGTTGCAGGGCCGCTCGACATGGCCGGAGATGCAGAACAGCTTGGTGCCGACATTGTTGGGACGGCCGATGCCGGCAAACCATGCCGCGCCACGGCGAAGAATGTCCGGTGCAACCGCGATCGACTCGACATTGTTGACGGTGGTTGGGCAGCCGTACAGGCCGACGTTGGCGGGGAACGGCGGCTTCAGACGCGGCTGGCCCTTCTTGCCTTCGAGGCTCTCGAGCAGCGCGGTTTCCTCGCCGCAGATATAGGCGCCGGCGCCGTGGGCGACGTAGATGTCGAACGGCCAGCCGTTGACGTTGTCCTTGCCGACCAGCTTGGCCTCATAGGCCTGGTCGATCGCCGCCTGGAGATGCTCGCGCTCGCGGATGAACTCGCCGCGGACATAGATGTAGCAGGCATGCGCGTTCATCGCGCAGCTCGCGATCAGGCAGCCCTCGATCAGGAGATGCGGATCGTGCCGCATGATCTCGCGATCCTTGCAGGTCCCGGGCTCGGACTCGTCGGCGTTGACCACGAGATAGCTCGGCCGGCCGTCGGTCGATTCCTTCGGCATGAACGACCATTTCAGGCCGGTCGGGAAGCCGGCGCCACCGCGGCCGCGCAGGCCCGACGCCTTCATCTCGTTGATGATCCAGTCACGGCCCTTGTCGATGATGTTCTTCGTACCATCCCAGGCGCCGCGGCGCCGCGCGCCCTCGAGCCCCCAATCGTGGAGGCCGTAGAGGTTCTTGAAGATGCGGTCCTTGTCCTCGAGCATGTCAGTGCTTTCCGATCAACGGTTGGCTTGCTTGTAGGCAAGCCCGGCGGCGCAGACGGCGAAGGTCAGCGCCCAGAGCAGACTGGATTCCAGCGTCGCGTTCAGGGCGAAGCGCTGAAGCAGGAAAATGAACGTGGCCGCCACGGCGGAATGCATTGCGACGAAGCCCCACTTCTTCACAACACTGCTCCCTTCAACTGGCGGCGAGGCGAGATCACGCATCAGGTGATCTCCTTCAGCGTGGTCGGCCCACCGGTCGGCGCCGAGAACTGGCGGCCGTTCTGCGGACCGGGCTTGGGCGGATTGCCAGACGCAAAGCCATCGAGCACCTTGCCGAAGCTTTCCTTGGTCAGATCCTCATAGGTGTCCTTGCCGATCAGCACCATCGGCGCGTTCACGCAGGCACCGAGGCACTCCACCTCTTCCCAGCTGAAATTACCGTCCTTGGAGAGATGGAAGGGCTCGTGATGGATGCGATGCTCGCAGACGTGGATCAGATCCTCGGCGCCGCGCAGGCGGCACGGCGTGGTGCCGCAGACCTGGACGTGGGCCTTCTTGCCGACCGGGGCAAGCTGGAACATCGTGTAGAAGGTCGCGACCTCGAGCACGCGAATATAGGGCATGTCGAGCATGTCGGCGACAGCGCGGATTGCGGCCTCTGACACCCAGCCGTCGTGCTGTTCCTGAACGCGCCAGAGGATGGCGATCACGGCCGAAGCCTGGCGCCCGGCCGGATATTTCGCGATCTGCTGCTTGGCGAACGCGAGGTTCTCCTCCGTGAACGCAAAGCTCGCGGGCTGGACTTCCTTCGGTGCTAATCGGCGAACGGACATCTCTTCAATCTCTCACTGCACGCGGCGCGCGGTTTTCGCATTCAGGGCATTGATCCTGTCCTGCCAGAATGCGCTTGCGGTGCCGAAAACATTGTAGCCGACGTGAGTCGAGACCTTGATGCGGTCGAGGATCGACAGCTCGGTCACCGTCTCCATACGCCTTGTGCTGGGATCGTAGACGATCAGCTTCAGCGGGGTGTGTTCGAGGATGTAGCGCGAGACCGCATGCGAGCGGTCGCTGCCGTGCTCCTCGCACATGATGACGCTGTCGGCCTGGAGCAGCCGGGCGCCGCCCTTGATCGCCTCGATCTCGACGCCCTCGACGTCGAGCTTGATCAGGTACTTGCCGCTCGCGGCGATCTTGCCGTCGTCGATGAGATTATCGAGCGCAATGACCGGCACGTCCTCGCCGCCCGCCGAGGCATCGCCGGCGATGCTGAAGGCCTCGTGCTTGGTGCCTGACAGACGCGCGGTGCCACGGGCCGCGCCGATCGCGCATTTCATGGTCTCGAAGCGGCTGCCGTTGATGCGGGCGTTGTTGGCGAGCTTCGGATAGTTCTGACCCGACGGCTCGATCGCGATCGCCTTGTGCGAACCGAACGGCTTGCTGGACACCAGCACCGACCAGTAGCCGTAATTCGCGCCGCAATCGAGCAGCGTATAGTCGACCTCGATGGAGTCGGCGAACAACAGCTCCAGCTCGTCCTCGTAATTGTAGGAGCGGTTGAGCAGCTTGCTCCAATAGCCATCGCCGTAGGGAAATTCGAACACGGCGTCGGGGTTGAGCTTGATCGCGATGTTGCGCTCGGGCAGCGTCTTGCGCAGCAGATTGGCGCAGGCGATGTAGCCCATATGCGAGAAGTGCGAGGAGATCTTCGATCCCGTCACCAGCGCCAAGGCAGCCGTCCGCTCCCACAGGTTGGCCCCTTCAAGGGCCCCCGAGGCACGGTCAAACTGGATCGGCGCCTGCGCCATCACCGATCGACCTCACCGAACACGATGTCGAGCGAGCCGAGGATCGCCGACACGTCGGCGAGCAGATGACCGCGGCAGATGTGGTCCATGGCCTGCAGATGCGCAAAGCCCGGCGCGCGGATCTTGCACTTGTACGGCTTGTTGGTGCCATCAGAGATCAGAAAGACGCCGAACTCGCCCTTGGGCGCCTCGACCGCGGCATAGACCTCGCCGGCCGGCACGTGGACGCCTTCGGTGTAGAGCTTGAAGTGGTGGATCAGCGCTTCCATCGAGCGCTTCATCTCGCCGCGGCGCGGCGGCGCGACCTTGTTGTCCTCGACGACGACGGGGCCCTTCCCGTCGGCTGCGTTCAGCTTCTGGATGCACTGCTTCATGATGCGCACGGACTGGCGCATCTCTTCCATGCGGATCAGATAGCGGTCGTAGCAATCGCCGTTCTTGCCGATCGGGATGTCGAAATCCATCTCGGCGTAGCATTCATAGGGCTGCGACTTGCGCAGGTCCCAGGCCGCGCCCGAACCGCGCACCATCACGCCGGAGAAGCCCCACTCCCAGGCTTCCTTCAGCGACACCACGCCGATGTCGACGTTGCGCTGCTTGAAGATGCGGTTGGCGGTCAGCAGCCGGTCGAGATCTTCGACCACTTTCAGGAACGGATCGCACCAGGCGTCGATGTCGTCGACCAGCTTCTGCGGCAGGTCCTGATGCACGCCGCCGACGCGGAAGTAGGCTGCGTGCATGCGGCTGCCCGAGGCGCGCTCGTAGAACACCATCAGCTTTTCGCGCTCTTCAAAACCCCACAGCGGCGGGGTCAGCGCGCCGACGTCCATCGCCTGCGTGGTGACGTTGAGCAAATGCGACAGGATGCGGCCGATCTCGCAATAGAGCACGCGGATCAGCTGCGCGCGGCGCGGCACCTCGATGCCGAGCAGCTTTTCTGCAGCCATGCAGAAGGCGTGCTCCTGGTTCATCGGCGCGACGTAGTCGAGACGGTCGAAATAAGGGATCGCCTGCAGATAGGTCTTCTGCTCGATCAGCTTTTCGGTGCCGCGGTGAAGCAGGCCGATATGCGGGTCGACGCGGGCGACGACTTCGCCGTCAAGCTCCAGCACCAGGCGCAGCACGCCGTGCGCCGCCGGATGCTGCGGCCCAAAATTGATCGTAAAGTTGCGAAGCTGTTCGGGTTGCTCGTTCATGTTCAGACCTTCGGTCCCGCTTTTTCATCGCCCGGAAGGACCGGATAGTCGGCGCCCTCCCACGGGGACAAAAAGTCGAACTTGCGGAATTCCTGGTTGAGCCTGACCGGCTCGTACACCACCCGCTTCTCCTGGTCGTCGTAGCGGACCTCGAGGAAGCCGGTGGTCGGGAAATCCTTGCGCAGCGGATGCCCCTCGAAGCCGTAATCGGTCAGGAGGCGGCGCATGTCGGGATGACCGACGAAGATCACGCCATAGAGGTCGTAGGCCTCGCGCTCGAACCAGTCGGCGCCTGGAAACACCTCGATCAGCGACGGCACCTGCGTGGTCTCGTCGGCCTGGGCCTTGAGCCGGATCCGCGCGTTCAGGGTGGGTGACAGGAAGTGATAGATCACGTCGAAGCGCTTCTCGCGCGAGGGATAGTCCGCCGCCGTGATGTCTGTGAAGTTGACGAAGCGGCAGTTCGGGTCGTCGCGGAGGTACTTGACCACCTCGACGATCTTGCTGGCTTCGACATCGACCGTGAGCTGGTTGAAGGCCACCGAATGACCGATGGCGGCGCCCGCAAGCGCGCTAACGATCGTCTGCCCCAGGGCGTCGAGCTTGGCGTCGTCCATGACGTAAAACCTTAGCGTTCGATGGTGCCGGTGCGGCGGATCTTCTTCTGCAGCAGCAGCACGCCGTAGAGCAGCGCTTCCGCCGTGGGCGGGCAGCCCGGCACGTAGATGTCGATCGGCACGATCCGGTCGCAACCGCGCACGACCGAGTAGGAATAGTGATAATAGCCGCCGCCATTGGCGCAGGAGCCCATCGAGATGACGTAGCGCGGCTCGGGCATCTGGTCGTAGACCTTGCGCAGCGCAGGCGCCATCTTGTTGGTCAGGGTCCCCGCGACGATCATCACGTCCGACTGACGCGGTGAGGCGCGCGGCGCGAAGCCGAAGCGCTCGACGTCGTAGCGCGGCATCGACACCTGCATCATCTCGACCGCGCAGCAGGCGAGACCGAAGGTCATCCACATCAGCGAGCCGGTACGCGCCCAGGTGATGAGGTCGTCGGTCGCGGCCACGAAGAAGCCCTTGTCGGACAGTTCCGAATTGACCTCGAGGAAGAACGGATCATTGGCCCCGACCGGCCTGCCGGTCGACGGGTCCAGGATGCCCTTGGGGGCCGGCGCGAGAACCGGACCGGCGGACGACACAGGGTTCAATCCCATTCGAGTGCGCCTTTCTTCCATTCATAGGCGAACCCGACCGTCAGCACGCCAAGGAACACCACCATGGACCAGAAGCCGGTCGCGCCGAGCTTGCCGAACGCCACCGCCCAGGGAAACAGGAACGCCACCTCGAGGTCGAAGATGATGAAGAGGATGGCGACGAGATAGAAGCGGACGTCGAACTTCATGCGGGCGTCGTCGAAGGCGTTGAAACCGCACTCATACGCCGACAGCTTTTCCGGGTCCGGCTGCTGGAACGCCACGATGAAGGGCGCGATCAGCAGCACCAGGCCAATGAGGCCCGCTACCCCGATGAAGACGACGAGTGGAAGATAGTTCTGCAGAATGCCGCTCATTGACGAGCCCTTTTTCCCGCAGCCTCGGGACAGCCACGGATTCGTCCAGTTTGGAATTGTTCTGAGCCTTAGCGCAGTGCACCAATGGGCGCAAGACACGCTCTTTTTAGGCCCTTTGTCGCCCTCAAAACGGTGGAAATCCCGGAATCACCCCGCGGCTGGTATGGAGCAGATCGAGCGCCCCAGCAAGGGCGCCCCGATCAGTCCACACGCGCTGGGCCGTGACGTCCGTTGTTGGGAAGGCTCACTTTATCTAGGCCGCGACGCAGCAAAGTCCAGATTACAACGAGGACAGGCGCGCCCACGATCGGGCGACCGATCCGGGAGCCATGCATCACGATCGGCCCCGGGCCCGTCTGGCGAATACGTCGGGCGGGCGGCGCCCGCTTCTGCCGCCGCGGAAAATCAGTGGCGAGCGCGGCGGCGACGTGGCTTGGTCGTCACGCGCCGCGCTCGCATGAGCTTCAGGCCGGGGGCATGGCCCGCGAGCTCATCGATCTCGTGGTGGAAGCCGGTGACGAGCCGGTCAGGCTCTCACGATGGCCTTCCCTCGCCTGCTCGTCATCTGCCTCACCATTTGTAGGAGACGCTGGCGGTCACGCGCCGGCGGTCGCCGTAGAAGCAGGAGGACGCCGCCGCGCAGCTCGCGACGTAGACCTTGTCGGTCAAATTGATCACGTTCAGCGCGGTGCGCCAGTTCTGCCACTCATAGTGGAGCGCGAGATCGCCGAGCACGACTGCGGGAACCTCGAGGGTATTGGCGGTATCCGCCCACGACGACCCGATATAGCGGGCACCGCCGCCGAAGCCGAACCTTGCGAGCGGCCCGTCCTTGAAGGTGTAGTCCGCCCAGCCGGACACCAGGAGCTCGGGCGTGTTGGTCGGGGTCTTGCCGACCAGCGACGGGTCCAGATCCCTGCTGTTGAACAAATGGTAGGCCGTGAACGAGCCGATCAGCTTCAGCTCACGCGTGGCGTTCGCCACCGCTTCGAGCTCGATGCCGCGCGAGGTCACCTCGCCGGTCTGGTTCTGCAAGGTCGTGACGACAGGATCAGTGGTTGCCACGTTCTGGCGCTTCAGATCGAACACCGAGGCGGTGAAGTAGCCGTCAAATCCCCGGGGCGCGACCTTCACGCCGATTTCGGCCTGCTGGCCGGTCTCCGGCAGGAACAGCTGGTTTTGCGCGTTGAGGCCGATGATCGGATTGTAGCTCGTGGCGTAGGACACATAGGGCGCGATGCCGTTGTCGAAATTGTAGATCAGCCCGGCGCGTCCGCTGAATCGGCTGTCGTCGCGGCTGGCGAGCGTGGCGCCGGTATCGCGGGCAGCCTGCGTCGTCTCGACCCAATCGTTGCGGCCGCTCAGCACCAGCGTGAAATTGCCGAGCTTCATCTGGTCCTGAAGATAGGTGCCGGCCTGCTTCTGCGTGATCTGGAAGTTGCGGAACGGTGCGCCGGTCAACGGAATGTCAAATCCATAGGCGGGATTGAAGACGTTGATCGAAGGGACGGTGCCGAAGTTGAAAGCCTGATAGTCGTCGATCTGGTAGCCCTTCAAATCGACCCCGAACAGCATCGTGTGCCGCACCGCGCCGGTGTTGAAGCGGTACTCCAGCTGGTTGTCGAGATTGGCCTGGTTGGCGGTGTTCTTCGCATACCAATTATAGCGACCGAGATTAGCTGTGTTGATGTCCGCCCAATTGTTGCCGACGTAGCCGCGATAGCTCACGTCGACATGGGCAAACCGCGCATTCTGCCGGAACGTCAAATCGTCGGTGAGATTGCGCTCGAACTGATAGCCCAGCATCTCCTGCTCGCGCGTGAACTTGTCGACCCTGGGATCGCCGGCGAAAAAGCTGGTCGGGATCTTACCGAACCGAGCGTTGGTCACCGTGCCCTCATAGGGCAGGAAGTTGATGCCACGGGTTTCCTGCCGGGACGCTGAAGCCAGCACCGTGAACGTCGTGTCGGCGTCCGGCTTCCAAGTCACCGACGGCGCGATGAAGTAGTTGTTATCAGGCGTGAAATTGACCTGCGTAGGGCCGTTCTGGACCTGGCCGACGACGCGGTAGAACAGCTTGCCGTTCTCAGGGCTCGTCGCGACCGGACCGCCGACATCGAAGCCGACATAGGCGTTGCCGAAATTGTTGACGCCGGTCTCGATGAAACGGACGGGCTCCGCCGGCGGCATCTTGCTGATGACGTTGACGATGCCGCTCGGGCTCGATCCGCCATAGAGCACGGCCGATGGGCCGCGCAGCACCTCGACGCGCTCCATGTTGGGCGTCTGGAGCTTCCAGCTCGCATAGGATGTGTAGAACAGCTGCATGCCGTCGAGAAACAGCCCGACGTCGTCGGACTTGAAGCCGCGGATCAGCCACCAGTCGTTGCGCGTGTCAGCGCCGAAGGTCCCGGCGCGGACACCGGCGGTATAGCGCAGGACCTCATCGAGCTTGTTCGCCTTCTGGTCGCGGATCTGCTCCGCGCCAATCACCGACACCGCCTGCGGCGTCTCCATGATCGGGGTGTTGGTCTTGGTGCCGGACGAGCTGCGGCCGGCGACGTAGCCGTGCACCGGGCCGAGCGGGGTTTCGACGAAACCGACATTGCGCGGCGGCTGCGGCCTGCTTCGGTTGGCGGTCTGCTCGGATGATCGCGGCGCGCGGCGCTGGACGGAGGGCGCCGTCCGGCGGCGCGCTTCCGGCGCAGTGACGGTCACCGACGGAATGTTCTGCGCGCCACCCTGCGCAGGAGATTGTGCAAACGATGCCTGCGGCAGCAAAACCCAAGCGGATGCGGTCGCCAATACGGCCGACCGCAGCATTCCAAGACTGTTCAACGCGCAACCCCAAAACTGCGTGTTTTGATTTGCACATGCCGTCAGTCCCATGAGGGCATGCGCTTGCGGTGACGCTTAGGGGAGCGCGCGCGAAATTCCTAATTGAAAGCCTCTTAGAAGGAGTCTTAGAAAGAGTCTTGGACGCGATCCAACATGTTCCGGGATCGCAGAAACGTCAGCGCGAAATCTTCTCGCTCTCGAGCATCTCGGCGGCGATCGCCGTCAGCTGATCGACCTGCTGCAGCAGCATCTCGAACTCGGCTTCGCTCAGATGTTCGCGCAAACGCCGATTGCGCTCCTGCGCTCCGGCGACGATCGCATCATGCGCCGCAAGGCCCGTTGCGGTCAGCGAGACCAGCACCTCGCGGCTGTCCTTCGGGTTGGCCGATTTCGCGATCAGCTTGCGCGAGACGAGTTCCGCAAGGGCGCGGCTGATTTGCCCCTTGTCCTGGCCGACGGCTTCCGCAAGCCGCGCCACGCTCATCGGCGGCCGCCGGCCGAGCGAGGCGACGAGGCCGAACTCGACCGATGACAATCCGGCGAGACGCTTGTAGCGCAGGATGGCGCCGCGCTTGAGCAAATTGGCCAGCACCATCAGCCGCGATGACAGCATGACGGTGATCGGCGCCGGTGACTGACTTTCGTCCGCATCGGACGATGTGCGCCCGTCCCTGCCTGATGTCTGGCTCATGATCCACCTCTGCCAAGAAAGCCGCGGCGTGCCAAGTCTTGGTAGCGCAACCTCCCCAGCCTGATCCGGATGCGACCAAAAGGCATTTGCAAATTCGTTGACATTGTCATCAATCGGCCTTTCACTGATGTTCAAGGCGTCGCAAGCCGGGCCAGCAAGGCCGACAGCGGGAGGATCAGCATGACCATCACCCAGCGGGATCGCGATCTCGGCACGGCCTATGCGATGAAGCCCGCGCACACCCGCACCGAGCTCACCTCGGTCGTGCGCGGCACGCCGATGGGCGAACTGCTGCGACGTTACTGGCATCCGGTCGGGCTCATCAGCGACGCAACCGACACCCCGAAGAACGTTCGCGCGCTGGGCGAGGACCTGGTGCTGTTCCGCGACAAGCACGGCCGCGCCGGCCTGCTGCACGCCCGCTGCTGCCACCGCGGCACCACGCTCTATTATGGCAAGGTCGAGGAGGACGGCATCCGCTGCTGCTATCACGGCTGGAAGTTCGACACCGAAGGTCATTGCCTGGAGCAGCCCTGCGAGCCCGATGGCGGCCAGTTCAAGGACAAGGTGCGCCAGCCCTGGTATCCGGTCGAGGAACGCTACGGGCTGATCTTCGCCTATATGGGCCCAGCCGAGAAACGCCCGGTGCTGCCGGCCTATGAATGCCTGGAGACCATGGACGACGGCGAGTTCGTCGAGGCCGACGATTCCTCGATCGGCGGCGGTGGTCCCGCGATCATCCCCTGCAACTGGCTGCAGCATTTCGAGAACGTGGTCGACCCCTACCACGTGCCGGTGCTGCACGGCTCGTTCTCGGGTCCGCAGTTCACCAACATGATGGCCTCGATGCCGGAGGTGACGTTCGACAAGACCCCGCGCGGGATCGCGGTGCGTTCGATCCGCAAGCAGGATGACGGCCGTGAGTTTTACCGCGTCACCGAGGCGGCGCTCCCCACCTTGCGCGTCGTTCCAAACCCGCGCGTGGCGCAATTCGCCCGCGTCGAGTCGATCGGCTGGACACTGCCGATCGACGACACCTCGTTCCGCATCTACGTCGCCGGCCGCGTCAAGAGCGCCGGCGACATCGGCCGCATGCGCTCGAAATTCAACGGCAAGTTCTGGTGGGACATGACCGAGGAAGAGCACCAGCAATTCCCCGGCGACTACGAGGCTCAGGTCGGCCAGGGACCGCAGACCATCCATTCCGAGGAGCATTTCGGCCAGAGCGACCGCGGCATCCTCTTGATCCGGCGCATGCTGAGCGAGCAGCTCGAGGCGATGGAAGCAGGCCGCGATCCGATCGGCATCTCGTTCGATGCAAGCGCGCCTCCGGTCGAATTCGAAGCGGGGAATTACATCCGCGAAGGCTGACCTGCCAGCTCCAATCAGGGCTGGACCGACAACGATAACAAAGACTAATTGGGGGAAAGCGATGGTCGATGTGACGTCACAAATGTCGGTGCAAACGGCCGCCACGGCAAAACCCTCGCCGCGGCGCTATTATGTGCTGGGCCTGCTCACGATCATCTACGCGCTGAACTTCCTCGACCGCACGATCTTCAACGTGCTGATCGAGCCGATCAAGAAGGAGTTCCAGCTCAGCGACACCATGATGGGCCTGCTCGCGGGCTTCGGCTTCGCGCTGTTCTACTCCCTGCTCGGCATTCCCATCGCGCGCGTCGCCGACCGGCTCAACCGGCGCAACATCGTCGCCGCTGCGTTCGCGTTCTGGAGCGCGATGACGGCGTTGTGCGGCGCCGCTTCGAGCGTCACTTCGCTGGCGCTGGCGAGGATCGGCGTCGGCATCGGCGAGTCCGCGGGCTCGCCCGCCTCGCAATCGATCGTCGCTGATCTCTTCGCCAAGAATGAGCGTCCGCGCGCGCTCGGGATCTACGCCGTCGGTACCTATCTCGGCGTCTTCCTCGGCTATTTCGTCGGCGGCTACGTCAACCAGCACTATGGCTGGCGGATGGCGTTCTACGTCGCGGGCCTGCCCGGCATCCTGCTCGCTATTGTCCTGTGGCTGACGATCTCCGAGCCGAAGCGCGGCGCCATGCAGGAGAATTTCGTGCCCGAGCCGCTCGGGCCGACGCTGCGCTTCCTGGCCTCGCAGCAGAGCTTCATCATCGTGTTGATCGGCTTCTGTCTCACCACTTACACGAACTACGCGACCGCGGCCTGGATCCCGCCGTTCCTGGCGCGCGTGCACCATCTGTCGAGCGCCGAGATCGGCACCTATGCTGGCACCTTCAAGGGTCTCGCCGGCATGGCCGGCACCCTGCTCGGCGGCTTCGTCGTGGCGCAGATCAGCCGCCGCGACGACCGCTGGAAGCTGTGGGCCCCCGCGATCACCTCGGGCCTTGCCGGGCCGGTGTTCGCGCTCTGCATGCTGACGCAGGACTTTGCGATGATGGTGGCCATGCTGGCGCTGACCTCGTTCCTGGTCGGCTTCCACCTCGGACCGATCTTCGCGATCGCGCAGACGGTCGCCAAACCGAGCATGCGGGCGCTGGCCTCCGCCCTGATCGCGCTCACCGCGACCTGCTTCGGCCAGGGCGTTGGTCCGCTCGCCGTGGGCGTGGTCAACGATGCCCTGAAGGGCGCTTACGGCGCCGACGCCGTGCGCTATTCCCTGCTCTCGGCGGCGGTCACGACCACGCTGGGGGCGCTCCTGTTCGTCTGGGCGGCGCGAACCATCCGCACCGACATCAAGCGAGCGAGCTAGGCGCCCATGAACGCCAGCATGTCCGCGATCAGGCGCTCGCTGTGCGTCAGCGGCAGCGGATGCGGGCCGCCTTCGTAGACGGTCAGCTTGCTCCCCTTGATTAGTTTTGCGGTCTTTGCACCGGTCAACGGCAGCGGCGCGCTGGCATCCTTGTCGCCATGAACGATCAGCGTCGGGCGATCGATCTTGGCGGCTGCCGCGCGGAGATCCGCGAAGGCGATGGCCTTGCGGCAGGCCAGCGCCACCGGCAACGGCACGCTCAGCATCATCTCGCGGATCCAGGTCCGCGTGATCTCGGGTGTCTCGGCAGTGAAGAACGGCGCTTCGTTCGCCGCAATCCATTTGGGGAAGTCGCGCGCGATGGCCGCGTTGTCGGCCTCGATCATCGCCTTCGGCACCGCATCCGGATTGTCTTCGGTCTTGATCAGGAATGGCGTCGTCGGCGCAACCAGCACCACCCTTGCGATCCGGTCCGATCCGTATCGTCCGAGATAGTTCACCGCCTCGGCCGTCCCCATCGAGAAGCCGACCAGTGTCACGTCGCGCAGGTCACGCGCCTCGATCAACGCGGCGACGTCGTCGGTCAGCGTGTCCAGGTCATAACCCGCGGACGGCATCTCGGACCGGCCATGCCCGCGCCGATCGGGTGCAACACAGCGGAAGCCATTTGCGTTGAGGGCGGCAATCTGGCTGCCCCACGTGCTGGCGTTGAACGTCCAGGCCGAAAGCAGCAGCACCGGTCGGCCGCTGCCCCAATCCTGCACGAAGAGTTTTGTGCCGTCCCTGGCCGTCACAAAGGACGGCCGTTCATTCCGCTGGGCCGCTGCTGCCACTGGCGCGCTCGCACCAGACGCTGCCGCGAAGGCGGTCCCAAACAACGTGGCTTCGAGGACGGTTCGACGGTTCATGGCGCTTCTCCCTTGCCGATACCCTTGCGGATCTGTCGGCCCATCGGTCTCGGCCGATGAAGACGATCATGACAAGGCGGGATCACCTCCGCGATTACGCGCCAGGTAAGATCGCTTGAGGCGCTCCCGCCGCCCGCAGGCGAAACCAGACAAACGGCCGGATGAAACCGTTTTGCGGAACCCGCGAAACCATCCGGAAACAGACCGTCCTTACAAGAAGAGCCATAGACGGCGGCAAAGCCCGTCGGGAGGCTCACATGAACCACTCCATCCACTCTGCTGATCGTGCGACCCACCTGAAGATCGTGGTGGTGGCGCTGGTCGCCGGAATTACGGTGGCCGCCTTCGGGATCGCAGCACGCACCAATGCCGATTACAGCCAGACCGCCCAGTCCGCCCACGTCATCAAGGCCGGCAAGCCCGTCGTCGTGACCAGCGCCGGGACGTCGGAGATCCGCTGATACCGCCCCGCTCCGGGCTGACAAAGGCCGCCGCCTGGCGGCCTTTTTTCGTTTTCCAGAGCAATGCTTAGCCGAGACCTGCCGGTGAAGCGCAACATCCTTGACTTCACCCAGCCCCGCCTTTAAGTCCCCCCTCGTTCCGCGCGCTTTCAGCGAACCACGCGGGAGTAGCTCAGTTGGTTAGAGCGCCGGCCTGTCACGCCGGAGGTCGCGGGTTCGAGCCCCGTCTCTCGCGCCATTTTGGCAATTCCTTCATAGCCTTAGAACAGACTTCTACACGCCTTTCGCGGCTGTGACGGCGATTGCCGGCATCCGTCGAGAATTCGCGCCATAGTCAGCCCAAGCCCGAATCGTCTAGGCCTTCCAGGACTTGGAGGGATCCCCACGCTTTAGCGGTTTTTTCCGGGGCCCCTGTGATTGAGGAGGCGAGATATGGCTAAGAAGGATTCCGCGAAAAAGGCTGCCGCTCCCGCCACCATCACGCTCAAGCACCTCGCCGCCGACATTGCGGAGAGCCAGGACCTGTCGAAGAAGCGCGCCGAGGCCGTTCTGACCGACATGGTCGACCTGATCACCAAGCACCTGAAGAAGGGCGACCGCGTCCGGATCGTCGGGCTTGGAATCCTCCAGGTCCGCAAGCGCGCCGCCCGCACCGGCCGTAATCCCGCCACCGGCGAGCCCATCCACATCAAGGCCAGCAAGAAGGTCGCCTTTCGCCCGGTCAAGGAACTGAAAGAGGCGATCTGACCCCTCACGTTTCGTTAAGCCTGATCGGCGTCCTCCGGCCTCACCGCGTCCTGCTTTTCTGGTATACCGCCCCTCTCCCCTGACCCGGCGGTTTGACCAGAAATGTCCTCCCTCACCTTTTCGCATACCGTGACCGAGCGCTTCCTGCGCTACGTCACCATCGACACCCAATCCGATCCGGAATCCCCGAGCTCGCCCTCGACGGAGAAACAGAAGGACCTCGGCCGCGTGCTCGCCGCCGAGCTCAGGGAGATGGGCGTCGCGGACGCGCATCTCGACGATTGCGGGTACGTCTACGGAACGATCCCGGCGAACACGACCAAGAAGGTCCCGGTGATCTGCTTCTGCTCGCACATGGACACTTCGCCCGACGTCACCGGCAAGGACGTCAAGCCGCAGATGGTGAAGAACTATCGCGGCGGCGACATCACTCTCCCAGGCGACACCAGCCAGGTGATCCGCTTCGCCGAGCATCCGGCGCTGAAGAACCAGATCGGCAACGACATCATCACCACCGACGGCACCACGTTGCTCGGCGCCGACAACAAGGCCGGCGTCGCCGAGATCATGGATGCCGCGCATTTCTTCATCAACAACCCGCAAGTGAAGCACGGTACCATCAAGATCCTGTTCACGCCCGACGAGGAGATCGGCCGCGGCGTCGACAATGTCGACATCAAGAAGCTGGGCGCCGATTTCGGCTACACCATGGACGGCGAGAGCGCGGGCTGCGTCGAGGACGAGACCTTCTCGGCCGACGGCGCCACCATCACCATCAACGGCGTCAGCGCGCACCCCGGCTATGCCAAGGGCAAGATGGAGCACGCGATCAAGATCGCCGCCGCGATCGTCGAGCGCCTGCCGAGGGAAGGCTGCTCGCCCGAGACGACGTCAGGCAAGCAGGGCTTTCTGCATCCGATCGGCATCGAGGGTGCGCTGGAGCATGCGACGCTTTCGTTCATCGTGCGCGACTTCACCGAGGAAGGGCTGAAGGAGAAGGAGATCCTGCTCGAGACCATCGTCAAGGACGTGATGAAGGATTATCCGCGCTCGACCTACACATTCGAGGTGCGGGAGCAGTACCGCAACATGAAGCAGGTGATCGATCGTCACCCGCACATCCTCGAATACGCCATCGAAGCGATCCGCCGCGCCGGCCTGCGCCCGATGCGCACCGCGATCCGCGGCGGCACCGACGGCTCCCGCCTGTCCTTCATGGGCCTGCCCTGCCCCAATATCTTCGCCGGCGAGCACGCATTTCACTCCCGGCTCGAATGGGCGAGTCGGCAGGACATGGAGAAAGCGGTGCAGACGATCGTCCACCTCGCCATGATCTGGGAGGAGAAGGCCTAGGCCTCTCGCCAAAGCAACATGGCCGGGATCGCTCCCGGCCATCGTCCTGCATGTCAAGGCACCGGCATCGCGCGCGGAGAGCGATGGAAGCGGTTCGAGCTTGCCATCCAGTTCGGCAACGGCTCGCCGTCCCGATGGCGGCCACCGGCAACAGCCGCAGCCCAGGCCACCGCAGCGCCGATCAGGGTTGCGGCCGCAACGGAGAAGGCGACGATGATGGAGTTACGACGCGCCCGGTTGATCGCCGTCTTTGAATCCGCAATCGCCGCATCGACCCGTCGTTCCGAGTCGGGTGCCGCGAGGCCCGTCAGCGCGGCCACCTGCTGCACGAGGTAGGTCCGGTCATCGGTGCTGACGCCGCTGTGGCCCGACGACGTCATCAGGATGCGTCCTGCTTCGGCGCGGGATTCCCTGAGGTCCGTGTTAGGGGGCCGCCGCGGTGCGCGAAACAGCTTGTCCAACTCGTAGCTCAACAAAGGCTCGGCGGCGGAGGTATTGCTGGCCGAACTGCGCATCGGCGAACGATCAATCGCAGCTGCGCCGAGCATCGCGAGCAGAGCGGCACCAAGCAGCACGGCGAGCGCCCAGGACATCAGGCCATGCAGCCCGTCCCGCCGTTCGCCGTCGTCTTCGATCGTTGTGATCGCCGGGGCTGGTCGCGTTGTCCGACCGGCGACATAGCCGCCGAAGCCGAAGCTGATAATCGCCTGGATGATCAGATACAACCCCGACAGCAAAGCCAGGGCCGCCGATGCATCGCGCCATGTCGGCGAGGCTGAACTGACGCCCAGGCCGACGGCGACTCCAAAGCCGACCAGGATGAACGACATTGCGCCGGCAGCCAAAGCGCCTGCGATGACCGAGCTCCACTGGATGGTGCGCCGGTCGTCGGCAGCGACGTCGCCGCCTTCCATGATCTCTTCCCGTATGAGAGTTTCCATCGTCATCGCCGCTCTCTCAGCGCAGGCCGAAGAACGACAAGATCGCCATGACCACCACGATCAAGCCGATGAGATAAATCAATCCGTCCATGGTCCGTCCTCCTCAATTTCTCCTCGTCGCTAATCACAACGAAGAAAGAACGTTCCAAACTGGACCGAGGCGCGGGAACGAACCGGCGCGCTGCGGATTATCTGTCCAAGTCCCAAGGACGAAATTTGTGAGCACGAAAGCCCCAGCCGGTCAGTCCCGGCTGGGGCTTTCTTTTTGGGCGATGGTTCCTGTCCTATGTTAACGACGCCTGCTCTCCGATCATCAAGGATGCGATCGGGGCGGAACCTCCGGATTGGGAGAGCCGCGTGGATCGCAGAACCGCGTGCCTTCATCAGGCAGATGCATTCCGGGAAAAGGCGATCGCCGATCCCGAGCACCACGACCAGTGGATCGATGAAGCCATCAAATGGCTGGAACGGGCCATGGAAGCCGGCTGTCGCGCCGTCGTCACCGTCGAAGCCGGCGATGAGGCGAACCTGGCAGGCGGAGCAGCAGCCGATGCTCGACTGAGCTTGATCACGCGCCAATGAGAAGCGCTGGCGTCTCCGCTACCACTGCGGCAATTGTTCCAGGGACCTAACAATGTTGCGGGTCGACACTGTTCCGGCCCCCATGCTAGGCCGGGCGCAGACCGCAACCAGAGTGACACCGTGCTCGCGAACCGCCAGCCCTCAGGATCATGCCGGCCGCGCAACTGGCGCGGGCTGCTGTCCGTGCTGATCGCGGTTGTCTACCTGCTCGCGGGAGCGCTGCATGGCCTGCACGACATCGACGTCACCACGCCGGGTGGCGGCTCGGAGATCAGCGCGGTCCTTGACGGCTCCACAGATCACAACGACCACAAGGCCGTCGGCGGGCATCATTGCCATGGCTGCTTCTCCGTGACGGTGGCGCAGCCGTCGCCACCGGCCGCATCGATCGGGCTCGTCTCCGCATCGCGCCCGCAACGCGCACCCCGGCTCGCCGGCATTGTTCCCGATACCGACTCCCCGCCTCCCAAACATATGGCCTGAACGGATTGGTCGGGCGCCACGCGCGCCCATTCGGTCATCATTTACAGGTCGGTTTCATGTTTTGCAGGGGAATGGCCGCGCGCCTGGCGTGCGCGGCAGTGTGTCTGATTGCCGGATTGGCGCTTGCGCCGTCTCACGCCCAGACTCTGACGATGCGGAGCGCGCTCTCGCGCGCGCTGGCCACGAGCCCGCGGCTAACCGCGGCAGAGCGCGATGTCGGTATCGCCACGGGCCAGCGCATCCAGGCAGGTGCGCTTCTCAATCCGGAATTGAGCTACGAACAGGACAATTCGTTCGGGTCCGGCATCTATCGCGGCACGCGATCGGCCGAGACCACGCTCCAGATCAGCCAGGCCTTCGAGCTGTTCGGCAAGCGCGACGCGCGGATCGCAGCGGGTGTCGCCGGCATCGAGGTCGCTGCGATCCAGCGCAAGGCCGTCAGGCTGGAGGTACTGTCGGAGACCGCGATCGCCTTCCTCAGCGTGCTCGGCGCACAGCGGCGCATCCAGATCCTCGACGAGCAGATCACCGCCATCGACCGGCTGACGCCGCTTTTGCGCCGACGCGTCGAGGCCGGTGCCTCCTCGCCGGCCGAGACCGGCCGTGCGGAAGTGGCATCCGCCCTGGTGAAGGCCGACCGCGAGCGCTTCAAGGCGACGCTGGCGAGCGCCCGGCGCGAGCTTGCGGTCTTGATGGGCGACGCGGCACCGAAATTCGGCGAGGTCTCCGGACGGCTCGACACCATGGGACGGCCCCCGACGTTCCAGTCGGTCGTCGCCGCGATCGATGCCAATCCGCAGCTGGTGCGCTGGACCGCGATCTATGCCCAGCGAAACGCCGAGCTGTTGCTGGCGCGGCTGCGGCCCTATCCCGACGTGCGGATCGCCGCCGGCTGGCGCCATTTCAACGAGACCAATGACGACGCGGCGCGCCTCACCATCTCGGTGCCGATCCCCGTGTTCGACCAGAACCAGGGCAATATCCTTTCGGCGCAGGAAAGCCTCGCCAAGACCAAGGCCGAACGCGAGGCCAACCGCAACACGCTGATCGTGGTGGCCGGCCGCGCCTACGACTCGCTCCAGGGCTCGCTACGCGAGCTCGCGGTGCTGCGCGAGAGCGCCATTCCCAAGGCCGCCGAAGCCTCGGACGCTATCGCTCAGGGCTACGGCCAGGGCCGCTTCAGCCTGCTCGAAGTGCTCGATGCCCAGGCCAGTGTCGCCCAGGCGCGGCTGCGCGAGCAGGAGGCGCTGCAGAATTTCCACGCGGGGGTGGCGACCATCGAAGGCCTCGTCGGCAATCCCTTCACGCTGGCGCGGGAGAGCGCACGATGAAGACGTCCTCCACCATCCTCGTCGCATTGTTTGCCGCCGCGCTCGGCGCTTATGGCTATTCCCTGCTGGCTCCAACAAGAGTCGAGCATGCCGAACACGCCGCGGACAAGAAGCCGGAGAAGCCGAACGACCATGTCGAGCAGGACGAGCACGGCGCCGACCGGATCCGCATCTCCGACGTCAAGCTCGCAGCCGCCGGCGTGACGTTGGCGGAAGCCGCGAGCGTCACGCTGACCGACACGCTCGCCTTCAACGGCATCCTGCGCGCCAACCAGGAAGCCGTGGTGCAGGTGACGCCGCGCTTTCCCGGCGTCGCCAAATCGATCCAGAAGCGCATCGGCGACAAGGTCGGCAAGGACGATCTGCTCGCCGCGATCGAGAGCAACCAGAGCCTCACCGTCTACGAGCTCAAGGCGCCGCTTGCCGGCACCGTCATCGAACGGCAGATCTCGCTCGGCGAATACGCCTCCGAGCAGAAGCCGGCCTTCGTCATCGCCGACCTCACCACCATCTGGGTCGATCTGTCGATCTATCGCCAAGATCTGCGGCGCGTCCGCCTCAACGACGAGGTGCTGATCGATCCCGACGACGGCCGCGGCGAGATCAAGGGCACCATCTCCTACATGGCCCCGATCGGCTCGAGCGAGACCCAGACCGCGCTGGCGCGCGTGGTGCTGCCAAATCCCGACGGGCGCTTGCGTCCCGGCCTGTTCGTCACGGCACGGCTGATCCTCGCCGCGCGCGACGTCGCGGTCGCCGTGCGCAAAAGCGCGATCCAGACGCTGGAGAACAGGACCATCGTGTTCGTCCGCGAGGATGGCGACAAGATCGAGGCGCGCCCCGTGGAGCTTGGCGATTCCGATCCCCGCCACGTCGAGATCCGGGCCGGCCTTTCCGCCGGGGAGCATTACGTCGCGGAAAACAGCTTCGTCGTGAAGGCGGAGATGGGCAAGGGCGAGGCCGAGCATGATTGAGCGTCTCATCGCGGTCTCGCTGCAGCAGCGCTGGCTGGTCCTGCTGCTCGCGCTCGGCGCCGTCGCTTTCGGAGCCTGGAATTTCCAGCGCCTTCCGATCGACGCCGTGCCTGACATCACCAACGTCCAGGTCCAGATCAACACCCGCGCCCCCGGTTATTCGCCGCTGGAAACCGAGCAGCGCATCACCTTTCCCGTCGAGACCGCCATGGGCGGGCTGCCCAAGCTCGACTACACCCGCTCGCTGTCGCGCTACGGCCTGAGCCAGGTGACGGTCGTCTTCAAGGACGGCACCGACATCTATTTTGCCCGCCAGCTCGTCGGCGAACGGATCAGCCAAGTGAAGGACCAGCTTCCGGCCGGTGTCGAGGTCGCGATGGGACCGGTCTCGACCGGGCTCGGCGAAATCTTCATGTACACCGTCGAGGCCAAGCCGGGCGCGAAGACCCAAGGCGGCCACGACTACTCGCTGACCGATTTGCGCACCGTGCAGGACTGGATCATCAAGCCGCAGCTTCGCAACGTGCCGGGGGTGATCGAGGTCAACACCATCGGCGGCTTCGAGCGGCAATTCCACGTGCTCCCCGATCCCGGCAAGCTGATGGCCTACCGGCTCGGCTTTCGCGACGTCATGACGGCGCTCGCCGCCAACAATGCCAATGTCGGCGCCGGCTATATCGAGCGCAATGGCGAGCAATATCTGGTTCGCTCGCCGGGCCAGGTCGGCAATGTCGGCGAAATCAGGGACATCGTCATCGGCTCGCGCGGCGGCAATCCCGTCAGGATCAGGGATATCGCGACCGTCACCGAAGGCCGCGACCTGCGCACGGGAGCTGCGACGCGCGATGGCGAGGAAACCGTGCTCGGCACCGCCATGCTGCTGATCGGCGAGAACAGCCGCACCGTGGCGCGCCGTGTCGCGGCCCGCCTCGAGGAGATCGCCAAATCGCTGCCCGACGGCGTCGTGACGCGGACCGTCTACGACCGCACCGATCTGGTCGAAGCCACCATCCGCACGGTCGAGAATAACCTGCTGGAAGGCGCGGCCCTGGTCGTGGCGGTGCTGTTCCTGATCCTCGGCAACGTTCGCGCCGCGCTCGTGGTGGCCTGCGTCATTCCGCTATCCATGGCCATGACGGTCACCGGAATGGTCGAGACCAAGGTCAGCGCAAACCTGATGAGCCTGGGCGCGATCGATTTCGGCATCATCGTCGACGGCGCCGTGATCATCGTCGAGAACTGCCTGCGCATGCTGGCCGAGGCCCAGCGCGAGAAAGGTGGCCTGCTCACGATCTCCGAACGGCTGCGCGCGATCCGGCGCGGGTCGCGTGAGGTGATCAAGCCGAGCCTGTTCGGAACGCTGATCATCGCGGTGGTCTATCTGCCGGTACTGACGCTGACCGGGATCGAAGGCAAGATGTTCACGCCGATGGCGCTGACGGTGCTGATGGCGCTGGGCGCGGCGGTGCTGTTCTCCATCACCTTCGTGCCGGCGGCGATCGCCATCTTCGTCACCGGGAAGGTGTCCGAACACGAAAACCTGTTCATGCGGCTGGCGAAGGGCGCCTACCTGCCCCTGCTGCGGTTGGCGATCGACCATCGCCTCGGCGTCGCAATCATGGCCGCCATCATCGTGGTCGCAAGCTGCGTTGCCGCCGCGCGCATGGGCGGCGAGTTCATTCCGAGCCTGGACGAAGGCGACGTCGCGCTGGCCTCGATCCGGATTCCCGGCACCAGCCTGACGCAGTCGCTGGACCTGCAAAAGGCGCTGGAAAAACGCATCAAGCAGATTCCGGAGGTGAAGGAGTTCTTCACCCGCATCGGCACCGCGGAGATCGCAACCGACCCGATGTCGCCGGCACAGACCGACGGCTACATCATGCTGAAGCCGCGCGCCGAATGGCCCGACCCGGGCAGGTCCAAGTCGGACGTGATCGAGGCCATCGACCGTGCCGCCGACGATATCCCCGGCAGCGCCTATGAAATCTCCCAGCCGATCCAGTTCCGTGTCAACGAGCTGATCTCCGGCGTCCGCAGCGATGTCGGCGTCAAGATCTTCGGCGACGACCTCGATATCCTGGAAGGCGCGGCAAAACAGGTCGAGGCTGCGATCCGCGGCATCCGCGGCGCCAGCGACGTCAAGATCGAGCAGGTCTCGGGCCTGCCGATCCTCACCGTTCGGCTCGACCGCCAGGCACTCGCCCGGTACGGGCTCAGCATCAGCGAGGTGCAGGGCATCGTCGAGATCGCGGTGGGCGGCAAGTCGGCCGGCAAGCTGTTCGAGGGCGATCGCCGCTTCGACATCGTCGTGCGCCTGCCGGAACATCTGCGCGGCAATCTCGAAGCCATCAGGGCGATCCCGATCCCGCTGCCACCGGGTGAGGAAGCCACATCCGGCGTGCCGATCCGGACGGCACTGTCCGGCTCCCCTCTCGCCCAGATGCGCTATGTGCCGCTGTCGTCGGTTGCCACCGTCGATGCGACGCCCGGCCCGAACCAGATCAGCCGCGAGAACGGCAAGCGGCGCATCGTCGTCACCGCCAATGTCCGCGCGCGCGATCTCGGCTCCTTCGTCACCGAGGCGGAGGCGGCCGTGGCGGAGAAGGTCAAGCTGCCGCCGGGCTACTGGATCGGCTGGGGCGGGCAGTTCGAGCAATTGGTCTCCGCCACCAAGCGGCTGACGCTTGTGGTGCCGGTGGCGCTGCTGCTGGTGTTCCTGCTGCTGTTCATGGGCATGGGATCGGCGGCGGATGCGGCGCTCGTGTTCTCCGGCGTGCCGCTGGCGCTGACCGGCGGAGTCATGGCGCTGCTGCTGCGCGGCATTCCCTTGTCCATCAGCGCCGGCGTCGGCTTCATCGCGCTGTCGGGCGTGGCCGTGCTCAACGGGCTCGTCATCATCGCCTTCATCGAGCGGCTGCGCAGCGAGGGCCATCCCGTTGCCGACGCGGTGCGCGAGGGCGCGCTGACACGCCTGCGTCCGGTACTGATGACGGCGCTGGTGGCGTCCCTCGGCTTCGTGCCGATGGCCCTTGCCACCGGGGCCGGGGCCGAGGTGCAGCGGCCACTTGCGACCGTGGTGATCGGCGGCATCATCTCCTCGACCGTGCTGACGCTGCTGGTGCTGCCGGCGCTCTACGTGCTGTTCCGCCGTGACGGGGCCGCCGAAACGCCTACAATGGCGCCTGATTTGGCAGCTTCCGGGGAGCGCTAGAGGTGGGCAGCCACGAACATCACGGCCATCACCACGATGATCATAGCCACGGCCATGATCATGGTCCTGGCCACGCGCATGTCCATGCGCCCGCCAGTTTCGGCAAGGCGTTCGCGATCGGCATCTCGCTCAACACCGCGCTGGTCGTGGCCGAGGCCGTCTACGGCTATATCGGCAACTCCACCGCCCTGCTCGCGGACGCGGGCCATAATCTTAGCGACGTGCTCGGCCTGGTCGTGGCCTGGTGCGCATCGATCGCCGCGCGGCGCGCGCCCAGCGGCCGCTTCACCTATGGCCTGCGTGCCTCCACGATTCTGGCAGCGCTGGCGAACGCGGTGTTCCTGCTGGTCGCAACCGGCGCGATCGGCTGGGAAGCGTTTTTGCGCCTGCGCGAGCCGGAGCCGGTCGCCGGCATCACCGTGATGGTGGTCGCCGGCATCGGCATCCTCGTCAACGGTTTTACCGCCATGCTGTTCGCGCGCGGACGCAAGGACGACATCAACATCGAAGGGGCCTATCTGCACATGGCGGCCGACGCCGCGGTCTCGCTCGGCGTCGTGGTTTCGGCGGCGCTGATCATCTGGACCGGCTGGCTCTGGCTCGATCCCGTCACCAGCCTCGTCATCTGCGCCACCATTCTCTGGAGCACCACCAGCCTGCTGCGCGGCTCCATCGACATGTCGATGGCGGCTGCGCCCAGGGGCACCGACATTGCTGCGATCAGGGTGTTCCTGCTGGCACGTCCCGGTGTGTCCGCGATCCACGATCTCCACGTCTGGCCGATCTCGACCACCGAGACGGCGCTGACCTGCCACCTCGTCATGCCCACCGGCGCCGGCGATGCATTCCTGATAGAGACGGCGCAGATGCTGAAGCGCTCCCACCGCATCGGCCACACCACCCTTCAGGTCGAGACCCATCCGGACAACGGCTGCGCGCTGGCGCCGGATGATGTGGTGTAGGATTCGCCAGTCCAACACTCGTCATTGCGAGCGCAGCGAAGCAATCCAGACTGCCTCCGCGGACACGGTCTGGATTGCTTCGTCGCAAGAGCTCCTCGCAATGACGGTGGAGAGAGGCGTGCCTACGCCGCCTTCGCCGTCACGATCCAGATCGCGCCCTGAAGCGCCACGCTCTGACCCTTCAGGAACGGCGCCAGCATCTCGCGGATCGAGGCTTTTGCCGCGGCATATGTTTCCGGAGGATGGCCCTGCAGCGCGCGGCTGGCCGGGCCGATCTGGAGCGAGCCCTCGACCGCGGCATCGAGCCCGCCGCCGATCGCAACATCCATCGCGAGATTGTGCGGCTCCATCGCGACATCGACAAAGCCCGCGCCTTTCAGGATGCGTGTCACGCGCTCTTCGGAGGCGAAGGCGAACGGGCCTGGCTCCTCCGGCCCGACCGGCGGCATCTTGGGCACATGTTTGTAGACCGCCATCAACGGCGCCATCATCCAGGGATTTTCCTTCGGCTCGCGCCAGCAGGCAAACGCCAGTCGGCCCGTCGGCTTCAGCGCGCGGCGGAGATTGGTGAAGGACGCGATGGGATCGGCGAAGAACATCACGCCGAACCGCGAGGCCAGCAGGTCAAAGCTCGTCGGCTCGAACGGATGGACCGTCGCATCCGCCAGCACGAAATCGAGCGGCAGGCCTTTTGGCGCAAACGCACGCGCCTGCGACAGCATCGGCTCGGAGACGTCAAGCCCGAGCGCGAAACCATCAGGCGCGACAGCCTTCGCGAACGCGAACGTCGTCGCGCCGGAGCCGCAGCCGACGTCGAGGACGCGCTCTCCCGGCGTCAGCCTGGCGCGGTCGATCAGCACGTCGGCAATGGGTCCAAGCAGACTTTCCTGCGCCGCATGGCGATCGGCCCAGCGCTGCCCGCTGGGGCCGTTCCAGTAAGCGATCTGATCGGCGTTTTGTTCGTGTCCGCTTGGCTGTTGCATCAGGGCCTCTGTGGCTCGGTATCGCCCGCCTGCGCCTATCGGCTTCGGCGCGGCAGCCTTCGTTCGCTTCGCCCTAATAACGTGTGAGGCTGGCTCGCCGAGCCGAAGCTCGCGAAGCGAGCAAAGGCTGGTGGGCGGTGAGAGATTCGAACTCCCGACCCTCTCGGTGTAAACGAGATGCTCTAACCAGCTGAGCTAACCGCCCCTCGCCGCTTCTTTATCCCCACCTGCCCCGAACGGGCAAGCGCGGAACGCCAATTCCTGGGCCTCAATCCCCCGGCCGGCCCGGCAGCAGTGGCACCGCGTCGATCCACACCGCCGCCGACTGGCACCATATCTGTCTGACGGGCCGCAATTTGTCGCGCTGGCGGATGCTGCCCCAGCGAATGCCCCAATCGTCCTCCTGGTCGCCCTCGCCGCTCGTGAACAACGGGGAACCGCAGTCGCCGCAAAAATGCTGGAAGCGCATCCGACCGTTGTCGCCGCGCTTGCCGTAGATCCTGGGCGTGCCGGCGGTCAGCTTGACGTCGGTCTTGGTGCAGATCGCCGTCACCCGGAACGGCGATCCCGTTAGGGTCTGGCAGTCCCGGCAATGGCAGACCGACACCGTCTCGGGATCGATCTCCGCTTCAAAGGTGATCGCGCCGCAATGGCATTGCCCGTCGATGTGCATTGTCGTCATCCGCTGCCCCACAACAAAAACGGCGCCCGAAGGCGCCGTTTTATCATCTTTTCGAGCTGCGATCTCAGTGAGCGGTCAGGCCGCCGGCGGCTTCGTCGCCGTCCGGCTTCACCGTCACCTTGGTGTCCTCTTCCCAGACGATCGGCACCGGCTTCTTGACCAGCGCCTTGGCGACGACGTCGTCGAGGCGCGAGACCGGGATGATCTCCATGCCGCCCTTGATCGCATCGGAAATCTCCGTGAGATCCTTGGCGTTGTCCTCGGGGATCAGCACCGTCTTGATACCGCCGCGGGCAGCAGCCAGCAGCTTCTCCTTCAGGCCGCCGATCGGCAGCACACGGCCGCGCAGAGTGATCTCGCCGGTCATCGCGACATCGTGGCGGACCGGGATGCCGGTCATGACCGAGATGATCGCGGTGGCCATCGCCACGCCCGCCGACGGACCGTCCTTCGGCGTCGCGCCTTCCGGCACGTGCACGTGGATGTCGCGGCGGTCGAACAGCGGCGGCTCGATGCCGTAGACGATCGCGCGCGAGCGGACGTAGGACGCCGCCGCCGAGATCGATTCCTTCATCACGTCACGCAGATTGCCCGTGACCGTCATCTTGCCCTTGCCGGGCATCATGACGCCTTCGATCGTCAGCAGCTCGCCGCCGACATCGGTCCAGGCAAGGCCGGTGACGATACCGACCTGCGGCTCACTCTCGATCTCGCCGTAGCGGTACTTCGGCACGCCGAGCAGCTCTTCCAGAGTCTTCTCGGTGACCTTGACCGACTTCTTCTTGGAGATCATCAGCTCCTTCACCGCCTTGCGGGCGAGTGTGGAGAGCTCACGCTCCAAATTGCGCACGCCCGCTTCGCGGGTGTAGCGGCGGATCAGAAGCAGCAGCGCGTCGTCGTCGATCGAGAACTCCTTGGAATCCAGGCCGTGCTTGGACACCGCGTTCGGGATCAGGTGCTTGCGCGCGATCTCGACCTTCTCGTTCTCGGTGTAGCCCGCGATCCGGATGATCTCCATGCGGTCCATCAGCGGCCCGGGAATATTGAGCGTATTCGCGGTCGTGATGAACATCACGTTGGAGAGATCGTAGTCGACTTCGAGATAGTGGTCGTTGAAGGTCGCGTTCTGCTCGGGGTCGAGGACCTCGAGCAGCGCCGAGGACGGATCGCCGCGGAAATCGGCGCCCATCTTGTCGATCTCGTCCAGCAGGAACAGCGGATTGGACGACTTCGCCTTCCGCATTGACTGGATGATCTTGCCGGGCATCGAGCCGATATAGGTGCGGCGATGACCGCGGATCTCGGCCTCGTCACGCACGCCACCGAGCGAGACGCGCACGAATTCGCGCCCCGTCGCCTTCGCGATCGACTTGCCGAGCGAGGTCTTGCCGACACCGGGGGGGCCGACGAGGCACAGGATCGGGCCCGTGAGCTTGTTGGCGCGCGACTGCACGGCCAGATACTCGACGATGCGGTCCTTGACCTTTTCCAGCCCGTAGTGATCGGCGTCCAGAACCGCCTGCGCGGCTTCCAGATCCTTCTTCACCTTGGACTTCTTGTTCCACGGAATCGACAGCAGCCAATCCAGATAGTTGCGCACGACGGTCGCTTCCGCGGACATCGGCGACATCTGGCGCAGCTTCTTCAATTCATGCTGCGCCTTCTCGCGCGCTTCCTTGGAGAGCTTGGTCTTGGAGATCTTCTCTTCGAGATCGGCGAGCTCGTCGCGACCGTCGTCGTCGCCGAGCTCCTTCTGGATCGCCTTCATCTGCTCGTTGAGATAGTACTCGCGCTGGGTCTTCTCCATCTGGCGCTTGACGCGCGAGCGGATGCGCTTCTCGACCTGGAGCACCGAGATCTCGCTCTCCATCAGGCCCAGCACCTTCTCCAGGCGCTGCGTGACCGACAGCGTCTCCAGGATGCCCTGGCGATCCGCGATCTTGACGGCGAGATGCGAGGCGACGGTGTCGGCGAGCTTGGCGAAATCGGTGATCGCCTGCACGACGCCGACGACTTCGGCCGAGATCTTCTTGTTGAGCTTCACGTAGCTCTCGAAGTCGGACACGACCGAGCGCGCCATGGCCTCGGCCTCGACCGACTTCGCATCGGTGTCGGCGAGCGCAACCGCGGTCGCTTCGTAATAGTCGGCGCGATCGGTGTACTTCTGCACGCGGGCCCGCTCGAGCCCTTCGACCAGCACCTTCACGGTGCCGTCGGGAAGCTTCAAGAGCTGGAGCACGCTGGCAAGCGTACCGGTCTCGTAAATGGAATCGGGTGCCGGATCATCGTCGGACGCGTTCTTCTGGGTCGCAAGCATGATCAGCGCGTCGTTCTTCATCACCTCCTCGAGCGCGCGGATCGACTTCTCGCGGCCGACGAAGAGCGGAACGATCATATGCGGGAAGACGACGATGTCGCGCAGGGGCAGCACGGGATAGGCGTGCGTTTCGCCATGGACGATGGTTGGCCTGGGTTTTGGATTGGTCATGGCCTTTTCCTTTTGCTTTGCCCCCTTGCACGCAGCCCGCCATGCTCATGCGCAACCGCCACAAGGTGCCGAGGTGATCCACAAAACCGGTCGGTCCTTTTGAGGTTGGACCGGCTTGCCGGATCGGAACTGAGGCGAATCTTGAAGAGAATTTTTGCTCGCCGCCGACATTAGGTGGCTATCGACCCGGGGGGTGTCAAGTCATTGAAGACGCGCGCCATCAGGCGCTTACGCACGCAAATAAGCGACGCAACACCGGCTGCGGAGATACTTTCCGCAGCCCTTGCTTGAGGAGACGATTGGAGCGTTCCAGCGCCGAAATCAGGCGCTGGCGTTCTCGACGGCGCGATCGGACCGATCGGCGTAGATGTAGAGCGGACGCGCCGTTCCTTCCACGACTTCGCGGGAAATCACGACTTCTTCCACACCTTCGAGGCCCGGCAGGTCGAACATGGTCTCGAGCAGGATCGCCTCGAGGATCGAGCGCAGTCCGCGCGCTCCGGTCTTGCGCTCGATCGCCCTGCGGGCCACCGCGCCAAGCGCCTCGTCGGCGAAGGTCAGCTCAATGTTCTCCATCTCGAACAGCCGCTGGTACTGCTTCACCAGCGCGTTCTTCGGCTCGACCAGGATCTTCTTGAGCGAAGCCTCGTCCAGATCCTCCAGCGTCGCCACGACGGGCAGACGGCCGACGAATTCCGGAATCAGGCCGTACTTCAAGAGATCCTCCGGCTCGACATGACGGAAGATTTCGCCGGTGCGGCGGTCTTCCGGAGCGAGCACCTGAGCGGCGAAACCGATCGAGGTCGAACGTCCGCGTGCCGAGATGATCTTTTCGAGGCCCGAGAACGCACCACCGCAGATGAACAGGATGTTGGTGGTGTCCACCTGCAGGAATTCCTGCTGCGGATGCTTGCGGCCGCCTTGCGGCGGGACCGAAGCCACCGTGCCCTCCATGATCTTGAGCAGCGCCTGCTGCACGCCCTCACCCGACACGTCGCGCGTGATCGAGGGATTGTCGGACTTGCGGCTGATCTTGTCGATTTCGTCGATATAGACGATGCCGCGCTGGGCACGTTCAACATTGTAGTCGGCGGCCTGGAGCAGCTTCAGGATGATGTTCTCGACGTCCTCGCCGACATAGCCGGCTTCGGTCAGCGTCGTCGCATCCGCCATCGTGAACGGCACGTCCAGGATGCGGGCGAGCGTCTGCGCGAGCAGCGTCTTGCCCGAGCCGGTCGGACCGATCAGCAGGATGTTCGACTTCGCAAGCTCGACGTCGTTGTGCTTGGTCTGGTGGTTAAGGCGCTTGTAGTGATTGTGCACCGCGACCGAGAGGACCTTCTTCGCATGGTTCTGGCCGATCACGTAATCGTCCAGCACCTTGCAGATTTCCTTCGGCGTCGGAATCCCGTCGCGCGACTTCACCAGCGAGGATTTGTTCTCCTCGCGAATGATGTCCATGCAGAGCTCGACGCACTCGTCGCAAATGAAGACCGTGGGACCCGCGATCAGTTTGCGAACTTCGTGCTGGCTCTTGCCGCAGAACGAGCAATACAGCGTGTTCTTGGAGTCGCTCGTGCCGACCTTACTCATTCATGTCTCCGTCCGCGGTTCGATCCCGTCCGCTCGATCGCCCTATTCCGGCACGACAGCCGGCGCAGTCTTTCAAATAGAGCAAATTCCGTACCAAAAAAGACCCTACGCGTTGCATGCCGTGCGAATCACGGTCACTCGATTCTCCGCGATCATAGCCGATCAGTCGTAGCGAACCATGCTGTCACCCGACTATCAAGAATTCGCTAATCGGGGGGCGCCGGCTACCCGTGACAATACCGTGATTTCCGGTCTTGGCACGGGCGAAGTGATCGAAATCACCCCGGCGTTGCTGGATTACCACGAAAAACAAGCACGAAAGCGGAACTTTCTGCCTGTCGCAGGGCGCAAAACTGCGTTTTGCGACGCGCGCACGTGTCCTTAACGTGAACGCTCCCTGATGGTGCCGGCGATCCCAGAGGCATCGCCGGCAGTAGTGCTACGGGGTCTTCGGCGACGCGGTTTCCTCGGCGCGCTTGTCGATGACCCTATCGACCAGGCCGAACTCCTTGGCGTCGCTCGCGGTGAGGAACTTGTCGCGTTCCAGCGCGTCCTCGATCGCCTTGTAGGTCTGGCCGGTGTGCTTCACGTAGATCTCGTTGAGCCGCTTCTTCAGGTTCAGGATTTCCTGGGCGTGCAGCATGATGTCGGTGGCCTGGCCCTGGAAGCCGCCGGACGGCTGATGCACCATGATGCGCGCGTTCGGCAGCGAGAAGCGCATGTCCTTCTCGCCGGCGCAGAGCAGCAGCGAGCCCATCGAGGCGGCCTGGCCCGTGCACAGCGTCGAGACCGGCGGGCGAATGAATTGCATGGTGTCGTAGATCGCGAGACCCGACGTCACCACGCCGCCCGGCGAGTTGATGTACATCGAGATTTCCTTCTTCGGATTTTCCGCCTCGAGGAACAACAGCTGCGCGACGATCAGCGTCGACATGCCGTCCTCGACCGGCCCGGTCAGGAAGATGATGCGCTCTTTCAGAAGGCGCGAGAAAATGTCGTAGGCGCGCTCGCCACGGTTGGTCTGCTCGACCACCATGGGCACGAGGTTCATGTAGGTTTCAACCGGATCGCGCATGAGTCACCTAGGGTTTTGAAGAGGCGGACATCGCCAGGCCCGGCTGCCAGTCGGGGCTGGATCTGCCGGAAGGCCGATGGACGTCCCGTGATGCAGGAACTTAGTAGAAGAACTTGGTAGAAGCATAAGGCGTAGCGACAGATATAGCCCAATTCGCGCCTGACAAGTGCGGAGCGAATTAAGGCTTAATCCGTGAGGGAGTTGAAGCTGATTCGTACAAAGAGGCCCAGCCGGCCAACTGGCTAGCTCGACCTCTTCGCTGATCATCCTTAATGCAAGCCTATCCCAAAGGCTCTCCTAAAGGGTCTTCTGGAGCCCTCAGGCGGCGGTCTTTTCCGCCTCGTCGTCCTTGTAGAGATCGTCGCGCGAGACCTTCTTCTCGGTCACCTTGGCGAGCTCGAGGATGAAGTCGACGACCTTGTCCTCATAGATCGGTGCACGAAGCTGGGCCAACGCTTGGGCGTTGCTGCGGTAATAGTCCCAGACCTCCTTCTCGCGGCCCGGCATCGAGCGCGCCCGCTCGATCACGGCGCGGCCGACCTCGTCGTCGGTCACGGAGATCTTGTTCTTCTCGCCGATCTCGGAGAGCACGAGGCCGAGCCGCACGCGGCGGTCGGCGATCTTGCGGTACTCTTCCTTGGCGGCGTCTTCAGTGGTGTCCTCGTCGGCGAAGGTCTTGCCGGCGGAGTCCATCTCGGCCTTCACCGAGTTCCACATCAGATTGAACTCCTCGTCGACCAGGGAGGGCGGAGCCTCGAAGCGATGGGCCTCGTCGAGGCGGTCTAGCAGCGCGCGCTTGACGCGCTGGCGCGTCGCGGTCGCGAACTCGGCGACCAGCCGCTCGCGCGCCGCTTCCTTCAGCTTGTCCAGCGATTCGAGGCCGAGCGTCTTGGCGAACTCGTCGTCGATCGCGAGATCCTGCGGCGCCTCGATCAGCGTCGCGGTGGTCTCGAACTCGGCCGGCTGGCCGGCGAGCTTGTCGTTCATGTAGTTCTTGGGGAACGCCACCTTCAGCGTGCGGGTCTCGTTGGCGGCGATGCCGGTGAGTTGCTCTTCGAAGCCGGGGATGAAGGTGTTGGATCCGATCACCACCTGGATGCCCTCGCCGGTGCCGCCCTCGAAGGGTTCGCCGTTGATGGTGCCCTTGAAGGCGACGGTGACGCGATCGCCCGACTCGGCCTTGGCGCCCTCGTCCTTCGCGGCATAGCCGCGGTTCGAATCGGCGATGCGCTTGATCGCCTCGTCGACGTCCGCGTCGGTGACTTCGGCGACGGGCTTCTCGACCTCGAAGGTCTTGAAGTCGGCGAGCGCGATTGACGGCACCACCTCGATCGCAACCGTGTAGGTCAGATCGGTCTTGCCGTTGAGCAGCTCCTCGACCTCGGCCTGCTCGGTCGGCATGGTGATCTTCGGTTCGGTCGCAAGGCGGAAGCCGCGCTCGGAGAACAGCTGCGTGTTGGTGTCGCGGATCGTCTGGTCGATGGTCTCGGCCATCACCGAGCGGCCATAGACCTTCTTGAGGTGCGTGACCGGCACCTTGCCGGGACGGAAGCCGTTGATGCGAACCTTGTCCTTGAGGTCGACGAGTTTGGCACCGGCCTTGGCGTCGAGATCGGACGCGGGAACGCTGATCTTGAACTCGCGCTTCAAACCTTCCGAGAGGGTTTCTGTGACCTGCATGGTGTCCAATCTTCTTCTCGTTCGGTCCCGGCGCGCATGCGTCGGGACGCTGTCATTAATCGATCCGGCGCGAGGCGAACGCCTCAACGCCGGTGGTTCATCGGACCGGCTTCCGGCGGACAAACATCCGCGCGGGAGCAGATCGCGTAATCCGTGCAAACGCTGAAAGCGCTTGGTGCGGGCGGAGGGACTCGAACCCCCACAACTTTCGTCACTGGAACCTAAATCCAGCGCGTCTACCAGTTCCGCCACGCCCGCGTAAATTTGCATCAAGACCGGCCGCGATGCCGCGGGCGGCGGGCTTATAGCATGTGCCCGCCTGTTCGCAGCAAAAAAATGGACCGATAGAGGCAGGCTTCAACTAGGCACGACGGCTGGACTTATCCAGCACGGCGTGGTCCGGATCGGCGATGAAAACGCGGATATTCGACCCGACGAGGCGCGAGGTTTTGGCCGGACTTGGAGCCGGACTTGGCGCCGGACTTGGAGCCTCTGCGGCCGGGCTGATGGCGGGCGGCGCAGTCCCGGCCATGACCGCCCAGCTCGCCCTTCAGGCAAGGCCGGCAACGCTGGCTCTGAGGCCCGGGCGGCCGGCTACACCCATCTGGGAGCTCGCCGCCGTAAGCCACCTCGGGGATGTCCGTCTCAAACGTGGCGATCGCTGCGAGGTGGTCTTCCGCAACGGCCTGCCTGTCCCGCTTGCACCAGTCTGGTACGGCCTCAATGGCCCGGCCGCGGCCGACCCGCTTCGGGGTCGCGCTCCGACGGCCCCGGACGCAACGGAAACATCAATCGTTTCAGTGCCAAACGCGGGAACCCTGCTGGCCGACTTCCGGCTGTTCGAGGACGGCCTGAAGCAGCCCGCGCGCCCACTTCCGATCATCGCCACCGAGATCAACTCGGTCGCCGCCGATCGCGACGTGGTCCTTTTGATCGAGGAATGGCGGCTGCGGCCGGATGGGACCGCGCTTGCCCCGGGCCGGGACCCGAAGGACACGTCCCCGCTCTACACAATCAACGGAACGACTTCATTCGAGCTCTCAGCTTCGGCGAATGAGCGGCTGCGGCTGCGCTTTATCAACGGCTCGCAACGTTCTGTTCTGGCGATCAAATTGGAAAGTCACGAGGTCCAGGTGATGGCCCTGGACGGACAGCCGGCCGAGCCGTTCCCGGCTCGCAACGGCGCGCTAGTGCTGGCTCCCGGCGCACGCGCCGACGCCTTCGTGGATGCGGCCACATCGGCCCCATTCCTGCTGCACGACGGCAAGGAGGCGCGCCAGGTCGGCCGCCTGACGGTCTCCGGCAAGCTTGAGCGGCGCGCGCCACTGTTGCCGCCGCAGCCGCTTCCTCCGAATGACCTGCCCGACCGGCTCGATCTGAGGGGCGCCCTGCGGTTCGATGTCGCGCTCGGGGCAGCCGACGCCGGCTGGGTACGGCCCGCAAATTTCTCGACGTCCTCCGCCCCCGCCTTTCGCACCAAGGCCGGCCGCACCATCGTGTTGGCCCTCAAGAACCTCGCCCCCGTCGCCACCGTCTTCCATCTCCACGGCCACCATTTCCGCCTGCTCGACAAGCTCGACGACGGCTGGAAGCCCTATTGGCTCGACACGCTCGCGATCGAACCCGGCCAGACCCAGCGCATCGCGTTCGAGGCCAGGGGCCTTGGCAGATGGCTGATCGAATCCGTCGTCACCGATTGGGCCGCGCCGCGGCTGGTGCGCTGGTACGGGGTGGAGTGAGGTGCGCCGATCAGACGTGCGGCTTGGCCGTGAGTTCGATTCCGAGCGCCTTCATCACCGCGATCGTCGTTTTCAGAGTCGGATTACCGTTGGTGCTGTTTCGCGCTCCGGTCTGCTCGATCAGCGTGAACCCGCGCGCTTCATAGAAGTGCCGCGCCAACGCGTTGCGCTGGAAGGTCCAGAGCTCCAAACGTTCGCAGGCGCCTTTGGCGACATCGAGCAGTTCGGTGCCGACGCCGCGCCCTTGAACCGCAGGAAGCACGTAAAACTGCTCGATCCAGCCGTCACGGAAAGCGATGATCCCGCTCAGTACATCGGCATCGAAGCGGCCCCACACGCGGCACGTCGCGAAGACATGCACGCGGTAGAACCAGCGGTCTTCGTCCGGCGTATGCAGCCCAGCGAGCCAGGGCATCGCATGGTCGAATGCAGCCCGGTGAACCTGCGCCGCCGCGCCCATCTCGGTGAGCGCGAGCTGCCTAAGCACTAGTATTCCACCCCGAGCGCACCATAGATCCGCCGGTGCACGGCGGGCAGCGTCTCGGTGAGATCCTCCGCGATCAGGCCCGGCCCCGCCTCGCTCGCCGCTTCGCCATGCATCCACACGGCGATGCTGGCGGCTTCGAACGCCGGGACGCCTTGCGCAAGGAGGCCTGCGATGATGCCGGCGAGCACGTCGCCGGCACCCGCGGTGGCGAGCCAGGGCGGTGCGTTGGCGGCGATGGTGGCGCGGCCGTCGGGCGCGGCAATCGTGGTGTCCGGGCCCTTGAGCAGCACGACGGCGCCGCAGCGCTCGGCGGCGGCGCGCACGCGCTCGATCTTCGAGCGCCCCGGATGTTTATTGCTGAGGTCGGAGAACAGCCGCGGGAACTCGCCCTCGTGCGGTGTCAGCACCACCGCCTTGTCCTGCGACGTCTTGATCGATTCGAACAGGCGTTCGGGATTGGCGGCAAAGCTCGTCAGCGCATCCGCATCGAGCACCAGGCGCCGCTGGGCGTTAAGCGCCGTGTGGACGAGATCGCAGGTGCGCTCGCCGACACCCGCGCCGGGGCCGATGATGCAGGTGTTGTAACGCTTGTCGCCGAGCAGCTCGCCGAACTCGATGGCGGTATCGACGGGGCGAACCATCACCGCGGTGAGCGCAGCCGCATTGATTGCCAGCGCATCACGCGGTGTGGCCAGAGTCACCAGGCCCGCGCCGGCGCGCAGCGCCCCGCGCGCGGCGAGCCGCGCCGCACCGGTCGCCGCCGCATCGCCCGAGACCGCCAGCACATGACCGCGCGCGTATTTATGGCCGTCGATGCGCGGCACCGGAAAGGCGGCGCCCCAGAAGTCCGGATCGTTCTCGAATATCTGCGGCGCGATCTCGTCCAGCACCTGTGCCTCGATACCGATGTCGGCAACACGCACGTGGCCGCAATGCATGCGCCCCGGAAGCAGCAGATGCGCCGGCTTCTTGCGGAAGAAGGTGACGGTCTCGGTGGCGTTGACCGCCACGCCCAGCATGGCCGCGCTGGTGCCGTTGATGCCGCTCGGCAGGTCGACCGCGAGCACCGGCGCACCGTTGGCGTTGATCGCCTCGATCATCTCACGCGCCTCGCCCTCGACCGGACGGCTGAGGCCCGCGCCGAACAGCGCATCGATGATCAGCGCCGGTCGTCCGATCGCCTGCGGGTTGAACGGGAGCACCGGGTGCTTCCAGCCCCGCGCGGCCGAGGCCGCATCGCCCTGGAGCTGGTCCCGCTCGCACATCAGGATCACCGAGACCTCGCGGCCTTGCGCGGCGAGCTCGGCGGCTGCGACAAAACCGTCCCCGCCGTTGTTGCCCGGGCCGGCCACGATCAGGATCGGCCCCTCCTCCACCAGCGCGTGGGCGGCCTCGGCGATGGCCTGGCCGGCACCGAGCATCAGCTTGAAGCCGGGGGTGCCTGCCGCAATGCTGAGCTGATCGGCGCGCTGCATTTCGGCGTTGGTCAGAACTTCCATGCCACTTCCCTGTCCAAAAGCCTTTTCAAGAGGCACGTTCTGCGCCGGGCCATCCGACGGAACGACGATCTGCACAGATATTGAACCGTTTGCCTATTTCGTAGTCTGCGGTATTTTGTGCGGGTCGGCGCCACCTATCAGAGCTGCACGTTAAAAGGCTGATAACGCTCCAATAATCAGGGCATTTGCAACTTGGCATAGACCCTGCTTTCGCGGAAGTCGCTTCGGTTCGTCGTGCTCACTGGCATTTATCAGGGTGTGGCCGGCCGTTGTTGCCGGACTGGTCAGGGATCCCGGCATAGCGAAGAGACAAGATCGTGCGTTAAGAAAAGCGCATCCTGACGAAGACGTTGCTATTTGTTCGAAAGGCCGGGAGGCGCGCAGTGAAGAAAATCGAAGCCATCATCAAGCCATTCAAGCTCGACGAGGTGAAGGAAGCGCTTCAGGAAGTCGGCCTTCAGGGCATCACCGTCACCGAAGCCAAGGGCTTCGGCCGGCAGAAGGGTCACGCCGAATTGTACCGCGGCGCAGAATACATCGTCGACTTCCTGCCCAAAGTGAAGATCGAGATCGTGATCGGCGACGATCTGGTCGAGCGCGCCATCGACGCAATCCGCCGCGCCGCGCAAACCGGGCGCATCGGCGACGGCAAGATTTTCGTCTCCAACATCGAAGAGGCGATCCGCATCCGAACCGGCGAATCCGGGCTGGACGCTATCTAAGCCGGGTGCTATCCCGCATTTTGCGACATTCTGACAAGAAATAGGCTGCTTCGGCGGCCTCATTTTGTTTGTGCCTCGCGCGCCTCAAGAAGCGTGAACACGGTCGCTTGAAGCTTGGAAACCGACCCGCAGAGCCAAAAGGGGTATGCATGAAGACCGCCAAAGACGTCCTGAAATCGATCAAGGACAACGACGTCAAATACGTCGACCTGCGCTTCACCGATCCGCGCGGCAAGTGGCAGCACGTCACCTTCGACATCAGCATGATCGATGAAGACATTTTCGCCGAAGGCACGATGTTCGACGGCTCCTCGATCGCCGGCTGGAAGGCGATCAACGAGTCCGACATGTGCCTGATGCCCGATCCGGTGACCGCGACGATCGATCCGTTCTTCGCCGAGACCACCATGGTCATCACCTGCGACGTGCTCGAGCCGACCACCGGCGAGCCCTACAACCGCGATCCCCGCGGCATCGCCAAGAAGGCCGAGGCGATGGTGAAGTCGATGGGCGTCGGCGACACCGTGTTCGTCGGCCCCGAAGCCGAGTTCTTCGTGTTCGACGACGTGCGCTTCTCTGCCAACCCCTACAGCACCGGCTTCCGCCTCGACTCCTCGGAGCTGCCGACCAACTCCGACACCGAATACGAAGGCGGCAATCTCGGCCATCGTGTCCGCACCAAGGGCGGCTACTTTCCGGTGCCGCCGCAGGATTCCGTTCAGGACATGCGCTCGGAGATGCTCGGCGCCATGGCCAAGATGGGCGTGAAGGTCGAGAAGCACCATCACGAAGTCGCTTCCGCCCAGCACGAGCTCGGCATGAAGTTCGACACGCTGACCTTGATGGCCGACCACATGCAGATCTACAAATACTGCATCCACCAGGTCGCGCACATCTACGGCAAGACCGCCACCTTCATGCCGAAGCCGGTTTTCGGCGACAACGGCTCGGGCATGCACGTGCACCAATCGATCTGGAAAGACGGCAAGCCGGTGTTCGCCGGCAACAAATACGCCGACCTGTCGGAGACCTGCCTCCATTACATCGGCGGCATCATCAAGCACGCCAAGGCGATCAACGCCTTCACCAACCCGTCGACCAACTCCTACAAGCGTCTGGTCCCGGGCTACGAGGCCCCTGTGCTGCTCGCCTATTCCGCGCGCAACCGCTCGGCCTCCTGCCGCATCCCCTACACTGCTTCGCCGAAGGCCAAGCGTGTCGAGGTGCGCTTCCCCGATCCGCTCGCCAATCCCTATCTCGGCTTCGCCGCGATGCTGATGGCCGGCCTCGACGGCATCAAGAACAAGATCGATCCGGGTCCGGCGATGGACAAGGACCTCTACGATCTGCCGAAGGAAGAGCTGAAGCAGATCCCGACCGTGTGCGGCAGCTTGCGCGAGGCGCTCGAAAATCTCGACAAGGACCGCGGCTTCCTGAAGAACGGCGGCGTGTTCGACGACGACTTCATCGACGCCTACATCGAGCTGAAGATGACCGAAGTCGCCCGCTTCGAAATGACCCCGCATCCGGTCGAGTTCGAAATGTACTATTCGGGCTAAGCGGCCCGACCACGACGCACGAAAGGCGCCCCTCGGGGCGCCTTTTTTTGTGGTCCTCGCGTTTCGTTCTGCGTCTGACTCCACTTCGTTCTCAAGGAACGAAACGGAATCGAGAAAACCGGCGCGCACCAATTCTTGATATCTGGTTTATGCGCCCGAGAGATCGCGGCCGCCTTCACGCCGTCACGCGACAGCGACTGGATTTGCTTCGCTGCGCTCACGATGACGATGGTTATAGGCCTCGGCGCGCCCTGCAGCTACGCCGCCGCGCGCTGCTTCGCCACCATGGCCTGACCGAACGCCTCGAACAGTTTTCGGTTGATCGGATTGTGCTGCGGGTCGTATTCGGCGTGCCATTGCACCCCGAGCGCAAAGGCCTTGGCGTCCGCGATGCGGATCGCCTCGATGGTGCCGTCCTCGGCAATGCCCTCGATCAGCACGCGCTTGCCGGGATCGAGGATGCCCTGGCCGTGCAGCGAATTGACCCTGATCTTGTTACAGCCGAGCAATTCTGCGAACGCGCCGCCCGGCGTCAGATCGACGTCGTGACGATCGGCGAACACCACTGTCGGATCGGGATGGATCTCGCCGTTCTCGAGCCTCGGCATGCGATGGTTCATGCGGCCCGGGATTTCGCGGATCTCGGGATGCAGCGAGCCACCGAAGGCGACGTTCATCTCCTGGAGGCCCCGGCAGATGCCGAACAGCGGGACACCGCGGGCAACACAGGCGACCGAGAGCGCCAGCGCCACCTCGTCGCGGTGGATGTCGTAGGGCTCGTGCGCCTCACACGGATCGACGTTGAAGCGGGTCGGGTGCACATTGGCGCGGGCGCCGGTGAGCACGATGCCGTCGACAGTGTCGAGCAGCGCGCCGATATCCGTGATGTCGGGCGAGCCCGCGAACATCACCGGCAGGCCGCCGGACACCTCGGCCACCGCGCGCAGATTGCGCTCGCCGACCATCTGGACCTGAAATCGATTTTCAACGCGATGGGCGTTCCCGATCACGCCGACGACCGGCTTTCTCATCTCCCGTTCAGACCTCTCCCGTAAGAAGATTCTCTAAACATGCCCCTGGGATGGAACAAATTCAACAGAAGGGTACGCGGGACGGCAATGCTATTTTCGCGCAAATGCCTCCCGGGGCTCGATCGCGCCGCCGAGGGGCAGGCCGGCGGCCTTCAGCGCGGTCGCCGCCGCGTCGCCCGGCGCGGCCAGCCAGGGCAGTTTCGCCTCGATTCCGCGCGTCACGGACTCCCCGAGCACGCCACCGAAATCAATCGGCCAAAGCCCGTTGGGCACGATTTCGGCGGTAAGGCCACGGAGTGCATAGCCGTCGCCCAGGACCGCCTCCGCATGGTCGCCGGTGACAAGCCGCGCGGTTGCAGGGTCGAGGGGATCGCCAAAGCTCACGAGCACGGGCATTAGATCCCCCTGCACCGCGACGACGCCGGTCTGCCGGTTGAGCTCGTTGAACGAGACGCGGTTGCCGCGCGCGGCGCCATAAGCGCGGAGCGCGACATAGTTGATGTCGTCGAGATCGAGCTTCGCGCCCTGCTGATGCGCGAGCAATGCCACCACATTCTTTCCCCGGCCGAGGTCGACGAACACAGCCTCGCCGCGCATCGTGGTGCGGCCGCCCCGGCTATAGCCGCGATCGGGCACGACGGACAGAATGCCCGAGCCGGTCCTGATCCCGTCAGGCGTCGTCACCTCGACCGTGAGGCGATATTTGTGACCGGGCCGGTTGATCCGGATCTGGTCGCCTATCACGAGCACGGCGAGAAGGCCGAGCAGACCGGCCCACTTGCTGATGAAACTCAAGCGCCCTCACCTGTTCTTTCCTCATCGCTCTGCACCGTTCACGCACCAGCGTCAAACCAGCGCGTTGACGCGGTCTTGATCCGGATCGCGTTTATCGAAAGAGTGCGGTGCGCACCGCGCTGAAAAGGACCCGATGTGACCATTCCCGCAGATGAACGACCCCGGACCCGCACCGATCTGGCCTGGTCGATCTCGGTCGGGGGCATCGGAATCGTGCTGTTCACGGCAATGCTGGTCTTTACCTGGTATTTTGCCGCGACCCTGCTCCTGATCTTCACCGGAATGCTGCTCGGCGTCGGCCTCAACGCGCTGACCAACGCGCTTGGTCGCCGCGTGCACCTGCCCCACGCGGTCCGGCTCGCCATCGTCTGTGCCGCGCTGGCCGTGATGCTTGCGGGCGTTGCCTATCTCGGCGGCGCCACCATCGCCGAGCAGGCCTCGCTGCTGAGCAAGACGATCAAGTCGCAGATCACCAACGTCCGGTCCTTCCTCGAAAACCATGGGATCGACACCAGCTTCTTCGATCTCGGCAACGCCGCACCCGCTGCCTCCACCGATGTGACGCCGGCGCCGGCCCCGAACTCGGGCTCGCACGGCGGATTGCCGGGCGCTGGCGCGCTGGCCTCGAGCGGTGGGGCGATCGTGAGCCAGACCTTCAAGCTGCTGCTCGGCACCATCAGCGCGGTCGGCAACATCTTCATCGTGCTGTTCCTGGGGCTTGCCTTCGCCGCGCAGCCCACCGTCTATCATGACGGCCTGTTGTTTCTCGCGCCGGCCAGGCATCGGGCCCGCATCACCGTCATCATCGACGGCATCGGCGAGACGCTGGAGCGCTGGCTGATCGCGCAGATCGTCGTGATGCTTGCGGTCGGCGTGGTGACCTGGATCGGACTCGTCCTCATCGGCATTCCCGGCTCGTTCATCCTGGGGATACAGGCGGGCCTGCTCGCCTTCATCCCGACCGTCGGCGCCATCATCGCCGGCGTCGTGGTCGTGCTGGCGAGCCTCGCCTCGGGATGGATTCCGGCGCTGTCGGCCTTTCTCCTCTTCATGGGCGTGCACGCCATGGAGAGCTATGTGCTGACGCCGATCCTCCAGCGGCAGGCACTGGACATTCCGCCGGCCACGCTGTTCGCGTTCCAGATCCTGCTCGGCGTCGTGTTCGGAATCTGGGGCCTGGCGCTGGCGCTACCACTGGTCGCCATCGCCAAAGTCATGATCGACCACTTCAAGACGTATGAAGCACCGCCTCTGGCGGAGGCGGCCTGAGCCGCCTCAGGTGGTGAGCACGGTTTCGGTGTGCTCGACCTCAGGGGGTGACGCAAAATACTGCCCGACGAGGCCGCGCCATTCG